>NZ_BMXE01000001.1 GCF_014651595.1 Pseudovibrio japonicus
AAAATCCCGTCCCGGCCATATCGGATGGTGTTGTACTCCACCAGAAGGCGCGGCGCATTCCAGATGTAGATGCCGTTGCCGCGCTCATTGGGGCGCAGATCCTGACGCCCTTCAATCAGATTATCGGCAATATAGGCATCATCTGGTCCGTGAGCATCCACACCCACCAGATTGTTGAGGAACTTGTTGCCGGTAATTCGGGCACGGTCTGCGTCTTTGGTCAGCTTCACGCCTGAATCAATTGTTTCATTAGAAAGACCGGAACCGGTGATGACCAGTCCATCGACGACCACATCTGGTGCCTCGACAGTAATGACCGAGCCTTTGCCGTTGCCCTTCAGCTCTGCGCCTGGCTCTCCTTTAAGCACCAAAGACCGGTCGATGACGACCGGTCCTTGATGAGTTCCAGCAGAAAGGCGCAAAACGTCTCCGTCCTGCGCCTCTTCCAAGGCGCGGGCCAAGGCATCGGGCTGCGCAGGAACTTTAAGCTCGGCGGCGTGAGCTGACATGCTCACGCTCACCAAAGCCGTTGCTCCCAGCACTATTTGCCAGATTAACCTTGTCATACCCGCTGCTCCTTATGCGTCGCGTGGCTCTACGAACATACGGCCGCGCATTTCCATGTGCAGGGCGTGACAGAACCACTGGCAGTAGAACCAGTGAACGCCTGGACGCTCAGCAATGAAGGTGACGGAAGCTGTTGCCTGAGGTGCAACTTCCATCGCCACACCGTAGTTGGAGATACAGAAGCCGTGTGTCAGGTCGTCAATGTCATCAATATTGGTGACATAAACGGTGACCTCGTCGCCCTGCTTCACAGTGAACTTCTCAAGAGAGAACATTGGTGCGGCAGAGTGCATGTACACACGAACCTTGTTACCGTCCCGGATAACGTGTTCTGCTTCTTCCAGATCAACACCGTCTGCTTTTGCCTGTTCAACAGCATCAGCAAAAGTTGGATCGTTGCGGTCCCATATGTTCTCAGGGTTCACTTTTGAACGATGAACCATAATACAGTCGTGTGGCTCAGCAAATGTCGGGCCATCATGAACGATCTTCATTTCGTCGCCTGAAATGTCGATCAGCTGCTCGTTTTCTGGCTTCAGAGGACCAACGTTCAAGAAGCGGTCTTTGGAGAACTTATTCAGAGAGATAAGCCACTTGCCGTCTGCTTCTGCGGTTTCACCCATTGAGGTGTGGTTGTGACCTGGCTGGTATGCCACATCGATTTTGGAGTGGATTGGATCGACTTCTTCGCCAGCGTACTGACGAATTGCTTTGTCGATGTCCCACTTCACCATCTGGCTGTCGAGGAACAGTGTGGTGTAGGCGAAGCCGCGGTTGTCGAATGCAGTGTGGAGAGGGCCAAGACCCAACTCTGGTTCTGCAACAACTGCGGAGCGTGGCTCTGCACCGTTGAAGACTGCTTCCAGCTTGTCCACGTCGATCACAGTCACTGTTGGAGACAGCTTGCCAGCGATCATCAGGTGTTTTTTGTCTGGGCAAGTGTTACAGCCATGTGGGCTGTTCGGCACAGGAATGTAGGCGGTGTACTTGGAGCCCTTACGGCCATCAAGAACTGGCACACCGTTCAGCATCTGGTAGTCGCCGTCTTTTACGCCCTGTTCAATGCGCTCGATGTTGAAGACAACGCAGTGATCCATTTCTGAAGCTGTCATTTCTGCCAGGTTTGTACCCATTTCTGAGTTGTAGCTGGTAGAGAATGCATATTTGCCCTGATAGTCAGCGTCACAGTTGTCCAGGTTCCCGGATACGATGACCTGCCATGCCACTTCCATGGTGTCGCCGTCAATTGCGGAGAAGATGCAGCTGTATTCTTCTGGCTTGTCGAGGATCTTGCCGTCGTTGATGAGCGGAGCTTCGTGCTCACCGTTGGCGAAGATGTAGCCAGTACGTGGATACTTCTGAGGACGCAGACCGTGGATATCGTGTGCGTTTGGCACTTCGATGATCTTATCGGTCTTCATGGTCTTGATGTTGATACGAGCAACGCGCGTGTTGGCTTTGTCGTTTACGAACAGATAGCGACCGTCATATGTGCCGTCAGTAAAGGACATATGTGGGTGATGGAGGTCACCGTTGTCGTAGTGATCCATGCCGTGGGCTGCCAGGAATTCTTTTGTTTCCGGCAGAAGGTTTTCTGTCAGGATCTTTTTAGATTCATTGGTCTGGCCCCAACCAGTTGCAGAACAACGGTTGAACACTGGAATACGCATAAGTTCACGCATGGAAGGAATGCCGAGAATGCGCACTTCCCCGCTCTGACCGGAAGACCAGAAGCCGTAGTATTCATCCAGTTCACCTGGAGCAACATTTGCAGAACTGCCTTCCGCAGCTTGTGCAGCAGAGATGCCGCCATTGGCGTTCGCCACTGCTACAGCACCCAGACCTGCAACAGCAGCTGTTTTAGCTGTACCGCTTAGCAATGCGCGGCGTGACAGACCTGTTTCTCTTTTATCAGACATGAAAGTCTCCCTTGTAACTTTCTCGTATGGAACGGCCTAAGCCGGTTGTTTGACGGAAGTGCCCTTTTCCGTCTTTGAAATACCCGTCTGCGCTTCGAACTTCTTGCGCTTGGCAAGCTTCTTGATGCAGACCGGACATTTGTCGTCGCTCTGATACAGCACCTGACAGTGCAGGCAGTTCAGGCATTCGTTTGGATTGATGTGACCTTCAGGATGGATTGCACCGACCATGCATTCTTTTTCGCAGCGTGCGCATGGGTTTCCGCATTCCTTGTAGCGCTTGAGCCAGTCGAACATGCGCAGGCGCGCTGGAATGGCGAGAGCAGCCCCCAATGGACAGAGGTAACGGCAATAGAACCGCTCGATAAACAGACCAGCTGTCAGCAGTGCCACTGCAAAGAGCACAAATGGCCACCCGCGCTGGAACTTCATGATGATAGCGGTCTTAAATGGTTCGATTTCAGCGTAGTGTTCGGCCACAGACAGAGAGTAGAGTGACAACCCGAACAGCCCTAAGAAGATCATGTACTTCACAGCCCAGAGGCGCTCATGCAAGCCCCATGGCAGGGTTATCTGCGGCACCTTGAAGAACTTGGCGATCCGGTTTGTCAGCTCCTGCAAAGCGCCGAATGGGCAGAGCCAGCCACAGTAAGCGCCACGGCCCCAGAAGATGAGGGCAGCTGCAACAGCAAACCAAAGAAGGAACACCAGTGGGTCCATCAAGAAGGCGCTCCAGCTGAACTCCGTTGTCAACGCGGAGAACAATGCTAGGACGTTTACAACAGACAGCTGTGCGTTTTCCATCCAGCCGAGCCAAACCAGAACGAAGGTCAGGAAGCCAATGCGGAACCAGAAGGTAAACTTCTCTGATTTGGCAACCTGCATCTGGAAGAAGAACACGCCTGTCAGAACTGTGAGCGCGATGCCCAGAACAACGATATCAGCCTGACGGTCATTCCAGATGCGGCGCCATAGTTCGGGACGACCTTCGTCGAGAGGTGCTGCAGTTGCACTTTGGTTGCTTCCGGCCTCTGTTGCGACAACAGGTACTACATCAACCTTCTTCAGGTATTGCTGCGGTAGCTGATAGCCCAAGTCAAAAGTCAGAAATGTCTTATCAATTGCACCGATTGCGCGGTGCACCAGAACCTGTAAGCGGAATGGTTTACTTGGATCAAAGCCGGAGTCTGCCGGGATTGTGAAGATGTCCAGTTCTTTGAAGGTTGGTGCATCATCTGCTGCAACAACACGCAGTCGCTTGTGCTGACGATCTCTGAAGCGGACGGAAACATCGTTCTGGATCAGTTGTATGCGATCAAAGATACCGCCGCGCACGTAACCTGTGCCTTTGAAGGAATACCGGCCACGACCGAGCACAGCAATGGCATGGTCACCGTCTTCCATGCGATCTTGCAGGTTGTCGTACTCAGCATCGCCCATGATGGTGCGGCCAATAGAGGGAACGTCAACCAGCGCCATGTACATATCGACGTAGGCGTCTGTATCCGGGCCTTTTTCAGGGCGCTTGATGGCTTTCGGGTCGCCCTGTTCAATAAATGCAGCGTTGATCTGGCCTACATCGAGTGTGAGGCGGCGAATTGAGCCGTCGCCCACCAGTGTCATCCAATCGGAGACTTCAGTCTTGGCTGTATCAATCGCGAATTTTGGTCCGGTGTCAGCGGAGGCGTCTTTCAGATTGCCGATTCCGAGGGTGCGCGCCACTTTCAGGCTCGCTCTGACAACAGAATCGTCGATCACCATTATGGTGACTGTGGCGCCAGAAATAATGTCAAGCTCATGGGCAGACCCGCCCTGCTCGGCTTCCTTTTTGATATCAAGGCCAGCGTAGTTCTCTGTAACCTGCTTGATCTCACTCTCTGGAATACCAACCAGAACAATCGGTTCAGCGTGTTTTACCAGCTGAACACTTGTCAGTATGCCATCCGTGTCGATGCCAACCAGCGTATCAATTGGTTTGCCGGAGTATCCCGTTGTGGACACAAGGTCAGTGGTTAGGAAGACCCAGCCCAGCACCTCTTCTCCTGCCAAAGCAGGTAGAACCGGGATGTCCTCACGCAGTTCACCGTATCTATCGGCTTTAGGAAAAAACTTCGTAACCTCAACCTTTTCTGCAAAGTCAAGAACACGGTTTGGGGATTCCGACGCAGCTATGGCGTAGCTCGACGCACTGAGAAAGAACGTAAAAATAAGAAGGAAGACAGTGCGCAACCTGATAGCTCGCATTCCGAGACACCTTAACTCGCATGAGGAATATACATTAGGTAGGTGCGCTTATTTGTCGGTGATTGCTTTGCGCAAGATCAAAAAGCGGAGCCCACTCCGTGGCGAAAGTGTGTATCTCCACAGCATTTAGATATCTCACAATCCATGATTGAATTTGAGTGAAAATCCCTTGTTTTCAAAAGCCTGAAAACTCTTTAAGCATCTGTATTAAATAACTATTTTAGATTTTCCAGTTCCGCTGTAGAATACAAGCATACCCGTGACAATACGTAGAAAATCTGGCGTTGGGTTGTGGTTTTACCTAGGAGTTGAGACAAATTGACCTAGACTGAAAATGTGTTTGACCGTTGACCTGATTGAACGACCAGATCGGCTCATTGAATGGAGTTTGAGCAGCAACGAGCAAAATGAGAGAGTCGTATCACGACAAATATTTTGGGTTCGTGTTTGGCGTGAAATTGTCTGCTGCCTGAATTGGGAAAGCGAACTTGATATGTGGCAAATCTAAATTTGGCGCACTGTGTGGAAAATGAAAAAAAGCGCTTGCGCTAAGCCCCTGCAATCCTTAGAAGACCCCTCACAGGCAGCGACCTAGCGGTCACGCCGAAGAGCCCGTAGCTCAGCTGGTAGAGCAACTGACTTTTAATCAGTAGGTCCACGGTTCGAACCCGTGCGGGCTCACCATTTAACCTCATGGTGTAAATCGAGGTTTCGCAAAAGCTCCTATCAGGGAGCTTTTTGCTGTTGCGCTTCGTGTCGGCGCATTGGGCTGGGCCCTGCTCCTCACTCTCTTAAGAAAATTTATTGAAGTCGTGATGCCACCCGGACCGTAGCAGCTGCCCCTAGAGCATCCCAAGGTACGTATGAGATTGTCATTTCCAGATGAGAAAGTGCGCCCGCTCGCTTTTCTATTGCGAGGGGGCGCGCCGTTTACATACCTATGAGCAGTGACCCGCTGACAAATCCGGCGCCGATAGCGGATAAGAGAAGTTTATCACCTGTCCGGTAACTGCGGTTTTCGCGGCATTTGGATAAGCTGAACGGAATTGTTGCCGCCGAACTATTCCCGTATTTAGCCAATGTCATCAGTGCCTTATCAGGATCTATTGATAAATTAGTTCCAACAGCCTGAATAATCCGCGAGTTTGCCTGATGTGGGGCCCAGTGGTCGACGTCGGAGGGTGACAGACCAGCCTGATCAAGGATTTTTGTGCCGGAGTTTGTGAGTGTTGTCACTGCCCTGGCAAATACGGTCTGACCACCTTTCAGGCTCATCAGATACTCGTTGGGATCCATATCAGGCCTGTAGGGATTGCGGCTGCCGCCGCCGGGTATCTTGATCAGATCATAATGGGCGCCGTCAGATGTCAAATCGGCAGCAAGGATCCCCTGCCCTTTATGGGTAGGCGGCATAACAACCACAGCGCCAGCTGCATCTGCAAACAGGACGCGGCTGGCACGCTCTTGTGGATTGATGCGACGGCTTAAGATGTTGGCTGCGACCACAAGGACGGCAATGCCTTGAGCCTTTGCGTAGGCATCTGCCATTGCCAGCGCGTATAGGAAGCCTGCGCAAGCTCCGGCCATGTCGATGCCGCCGGAGTTTGGCAGCCCGAGTTTGTGCACGAGCAGCGGCGCAGAGGGTGGCAACAGGTGGTCCGGTGTACTGGTGGCAAGCAGCGTCAGTCCGATCGTTGCCGGATCAATATCGGCGTCTTCAATTGCCATTTGAGCGGCAGGCAGCGCAATATCCGTCAGGGCCTGGTCCGAGGACACGTAGCGTCGCTCGCGAATGCCAGTTCGGCGTTCAATCCAGCCCTCTTCCAGCCCCAGATCCTGCTCAATCTCCGCATTTAATACACGACGTTTTGGTGCATAATGCCCAAAACCGACTAGGCCGCCCCGATCATTAAAGGAGCTCATCAGCGGCCTCAGCGATGGCATCGTAGATCCGGTTGATATCCTCTTGCGTGACACAATATGGCGGCATGGAATAGAGGGTGTTGCCAAGTGGACGCAGCAGCAGGTTCTTCTTTTGGAAAAATGCGTAAAGGCGCGGGCCGATATCTGACAGGTAGCCGTGATCCTTCACGTTGATGTCCATGGCGGCGATGGTACCAGTTTGACGGATGTTGGTGAAGCGGTCATCATGCTTGAACCGCGCAAGGCCAACTGTCTGCATTTCCATGAGTTTCGCGATGCGCTGATAGACGGGCTCATTCTCCCAGATCTCCAAATTTGCGACGGCCGCAGCACACGCAATGGGGTTAGCGGTGTAGGAGCTTGAGTGGAAGAAGGTCTTACTTCTGTCCGTGGAGTAATGCTCGTCATAGATAGCTGCAGAACACATTGTGACTGCAAGTGGGAGCGAGCCGCCGGTCAGGCCTTTTGAGTAGCAGGCAATATCCGGTGTGATTTGCGCGTGTTCGCAGGCAAACATTTTACCGGTACGGCCCCAGCCGGTCATGACTTCATCTGCAATGAACAGCGCGTTATGCTTTTTGCAGATCTCATAGAGGGCTCGCAGTGTTTCAGCGGAGTACATGAGCATGCCACCTGCACCGAGAACAAGTGGCTCAACAATGAAAGCTGCCACATCGCCTTTTGAGCAGAGTTTTTCCAATGCGTCGAGCGCATCTTGCTCCTTGCCCGCAGATGGGAATGGCACTTTGGCAACATCAAACAGGAGCGGATTGTAAGGCTGGTTGAAAACACCGCGCTCACCAACGGACATGGTGCCGATTGTGTCGCCGTGATAGCTGTTTTCCATAACCACGATGCGTTTGCGATCTTCTTTCAGATGATGCCAGTAACCCAGTGCCATTTTGAGCGCCACTTCCACACTGGTGGAGCCGCTGTCTGAAAAGAACACGTAGTCCAGACCATCGGGCGTGCACTTAAGCAGTTGCTGTGCCAGTCGTTCGGCTGGTTCATGAGTATGGCCTGCAAAGATCACCTGATCGAGCTTTTCAGCCTGATCCTTGATTCCGCCAATCACATGCGGGTGGCAATGGCCGTGAGTTACAACCCACCATGAAGCGATCGCATCCAGCAGCTTCTCACCATCAGGCTTTGTCAGGTATGCGCCAGAGCTTTCCGTTATTTTGGTCATCTCCGGCATTACCGCGTGCTGAGTAAATGGGTGCCAGATCGGTGAGCGGGTCGCCATCAGGCGTTCTCCTCATGTTGTACGCCGAAATCCTCCAGCTGGAAGTTTTCTGCGAACGCTGTTCTTATTGTTTTTGGAGTGATGTCGCGCAGCACTGGCAAGCGTCCAAGCTTTTTCGCCCCTGCATACTCCACGATGGTACTCTCAGAATCGGCAACCTCGTCACCGATGAAGACGATGCCGAGCAGATCGCAGCCACGAGCACGAAGTGCTTCGATGGAAAGCAGGGTGTGGTTGATGGTCCCCAGACCAGTGCGCGCGCAGAGCACAATCGGCGCTTGCCATTTCCTGAATATGTCAATGAAAAGCGTTTCGCGCGTGAGTGGCACCATGAGGCCACCTGCCCCTTCGACCACCAGCGAACCGTCAATCAGAGGCAAAGCCAAGTTTCCGGTGTCGATGAGGACACCCTCTTCTTCTGCCGAAAAGTGTGGTGATGCGGGGATCTGCAGGCGGTATCGTTCTGGAAGCGCTTTGCAACCTGTCAGGCGGGTTACGGCCTCAGTGTCGGTTTCTTCATCAAGCCCGGACTGAACCGGCTTCCAATAGGTTGCGGAAAGTGCCTGTGTCAGCGCAGCTGAAAAGATTGTCTTGCCGATACCGGTATCTGTGCCGGTTACTACGATTGGTTTGGTCATGAGCGACCCAGCCCCATTTCTTCTTTAAGCACCTTAAACATGGTGGAAACATCGTGTTTGCTGGCATGCAAGGTCAGAGCAATGCGCAGCCGGGACGTTCCGCGCGGTACGGTTGGCGGGCGAATGCCGCGGATATCAAAGCCGTTATCCTGCAGTGCACTGGCAATCTGCATGGTTTTCTTGTCGTCACCAACGAGGAACGGCAGGATATGTGTGCCGCTGCCCTTTTGGCCGCAAAGGCGCTCCATTTCCGCATTTGCGTGGTCAACCAAATCAGCAAGTCTCTTTCTGCGCTCCGGCTGGTCCTGCACCAGCTTGAGAGAAGCGCGCACGATAGCAGCAACGAGCGGAGATGGAGCGGTGGCGTAGATAAACCCACGGGCGCGGTTGATGAGATAGTCAATAAGCACGGCTTGGCCGCAGACAAGAGCACCGGAAGCTCCCAGTGCCTTGCCGCAGGTGTGAAGTGAGATGATATTCTCGCGGCCTTCAAACTCAGCAGCCAGACCTTTGCCACCCTTACCTAATACGCCGGTGGCATGAGCCTCATCCACCAGCAAGAACGCATCATTTTGGTCGGCAAGTTCCACCAGATCCTTGAGAGGTGCCAAATCACCATCCATGCTGTAGAGGCTTTCACAGGCGAGCCAAATGCGGCCTGTACCGCCCGTTTGACGCCACTGAGCGATGCGGTCCTTTGCATCTTGCACCTGATTGTGTTTGAAGGCCATGGTTTGGGCGGCACCCAGCTTCATGCCATCATGTGCACTGGCGTGAATCAGGGCATCATGAAGCACAAGATCACCTTGCTGGGGCAGTGTGGAAAACAGAGCCATATTGGCGTTGTAGCCACCCCCAAAGAACAGAGATCGTTCTGTGTTGAATAACTTTGCGGCTTCAACTTCAAGCGCTTCATGCTCCGGATTATTTCCACGCAGCAAACGGGAACCACCTGCCCCAAGACCGACGCCTCGGGCCAACGCATTTTCAGCTGCTAAACGCAATTCTGGCGCTGTGGTGAGCGCCAGATAATCGTTGGATGAAAAGTCGCAGCCACGGGCTTTAAGCAAGGAACGAGCCCTGCCCCGTTCCGCCAGACGCTCGAGGGCTCCGTGATGCTTACTCAGCAGGCTCATTTTCAGCCGTACAGTTCTTCAATCCCATTGGACGGATGCCAAGTCGTTTGAACAGAGCAGCGTCCTTTGTGTCTTCCGGGTTATCTGCTGTGAGCAAGGTTTCACCTTTAAAGATGGAGTTTGCCCCAGCAAAGAAACACATTGCCTGCGTTTCATCGGACATTTCAGTTCGGCCAGCAGACAGGCGTACATGAGACTTTGGCATCATGATACGTGCAACGGAGATCAGGCGTACGAAGTCGATCGGATCAACCGGAGCTGCATCTTCGAGCGGTGTTCCTTCGATTGGAATGAGCATGTTGATTGGCACGCTGTCTGGATGCGCTTCCAAGGTGGCAAGAGACACCAGCATGTCCAGGCGATCCATGTCCTGTTCGCCCATGCCGACAATGCCACCGGAGCAGACCTTGATACCGGATTCTTTTACCAAATTGAGTGTCTCAATACGGTCGGAGAATTTCCGGGTCGTGATGACTTCACTGTAGTAACGCTCGGAGGTGTCGATGTTGTGGTTATAGTAGTCCAACCCAGCATCTTTCAGGCGCAGGATTTGTTCTGGAGTCAGCATACCGAGTGTCATGCAGCTCTCCATGCCGAGCTCCTTGACGCCTTCCACCATCATCTCAATGGCACGCATGTCGCGATCTTTTGGAGAGCGCCAAGCTGCGCCCATACAATAACGCGTTGCGCCACCTTCCTTTGCTTTTTTGGCTTCAGCAAGAACGCGCTGTACTTCCAGAAGCTTTGAAGCAGGAAGATCTGCATTATTGCGAGCAGACTGGCTGCAATAAGCACAATCTTCCGGGCAACCGCCTGTCTTGATGCTTAAGAGCTGACTCTGCTGGACCTCATTGGGGTCAAAATGCTCGCGATGAACGCAGTGAGCTTTAAACAGCAGATCATTAAACGGCAGGTTGTAAAGAGCCTCGGCTTCTTCACGCGTCCAGTTTGTACGGATGTCAGATGAATTTTGCACGCAGTTCAACTCGTTAATTTCCCCTAAGGCGTGTTTTGCCGTGAAATACAGCAAAAATGTGGCGTACACAATGTTCGATTAGGAGAAACGCCAAAATTAGCCGAATTGCGCACGCTGCCTCCCTCCGGGGGTGCCGGAATGTGAGACGGCCTTGCCTACAAGCATCAGGATGCTTCGATGGTATGCAGCTTAGAATGCCTCACCCATATTGCGGATCAATTCGTGATGTGCAGACCCAACAGAGAGATATGCATCGCTCTTCCACGGGAAGCGTTCTGTGCGTTTAAAATATATTCTGGGGAAGAGTGGCGATCCCTGCAGGATTCGAACCTGCGACCGTCGGCTTAGAAGGCCGGTGCTCTATCCAGCTGAGCTAAGGGACCGCTTTGGCTCGGGGCGAGTGCTCGCCCCTTGCGTGGGATGTTTCATAAGGCGGTTAGAGAATAATCTCAATGCCGAAACTTAATGTGTCCACGGAGATAATCTATCAAAACGGAAATTATCTGAATACGATGCGCGGTGGTACTTGCGCTTGCTCTCTTCGTCGACACGGAACTGCATGTTATTGCGCTTTGCGTAGGCTACTGCTTCTTCTTTGGTGGAGAACTTTAGCCGCACCTGCTGCGTCATGTCACCGGAAGAGGTGTAGCCCATCAGAGGGTCGATTGATTTGGGAGACTGCGGATCAAATTCCAGCACCCAGTTTTTTGTATTGCGGGTTCCGGACTGCATTGCAGTTTTGGCTGGATTGTAAATGCGAGCGACCATGTAACCTCTCTTTTCGCATCAGATTACTGAAACGCGTTTTCCAATGCTATATACCAGTTTTCTTTTTTCATCTCCAATTATGCCATTGGTGTCAATGCGTTTGGTAAAGCTATACCGATTTCTCTTAGCAAGTAACTATAGATGCACTGATTGCGGCACTAAGTGCAATATTTGCGCTCATAAGTGCAATATTTGCGGCTCTACTACCAGTATTACTGGTGGAGCCATGCAGATGATTTAAATGGAGAAACCGCGAAGATTGCATGATATTTCTGCATCTAGTTAATTCTCCAAAGTTTCTAGACATTTTTAACTTGAAATATACGAGAGACAAAACTAGTTTGCCGGCGAACAGGGCGGTCATCGGTAACATTATCGTTTGAGGATAGCTTCATATCACGAAGTTCCTCGCGTTTTCTGCCGAGGTCTGCTTAATTGACGGCAACACTGCCAAATTTAACTGTGCACTCAGCTCCCCGATTCTGATGATAACGGGAGGTTCGGGACTTCAGTCAGGTGCTATACCTGCTGCCGAGTGCATGAAAATCTACGCGAAGAAGACGCGGCGAAAAAAGTATACAGCATGTCTAACCTTAGAAAAAAGCCAACTCTAGACAAAGACTTAGATAAGTTTTCCAGGCTAGAGCTGGCCGGCAACACGATGGCACGTCCATTGGTTGCTCCTGCGGTCGCATTTGTTTTTCTAATGTTCGCTATGGCGATGGCGGGTTTTTACGTTTCCGACCATCCTAACGCTATTATCATTGTTGCTGCAGCGGGTATTGGCGCCTATCTGGCGATCAATATCGGCGCAAATGATGTGGCTAACAATGTGGGCCCCTCTGTTGGCTCAAAAGCTCTTACAATTGGCGGCGCTTTGCTGCTTGCAGCCGTATTCGAGAGTGCTGGTGCTTTGATTGCCGGTGGTGACGTTGTCTCGACGGTTTCCAAGGGTATCATCGACGCAACACAGGTTGCTGATTACACCGACTTCGTACAGCTGATGCTTGCAGCCCTGATTTCCGCTGCGGTCTGGCTGAACCTTGCGACCTGGATTGGGGCGCCTGTTTCGACCACACACTCAGTTGTCGGTGGTGTTATGGGCGGTGGCATTGCCGCTGCTGGCTTTAACTCTGTAAGCTGGGGCACAATGTCCGGCATTGCTGCTAGCTGGGTTATATCCCCATTGCTTGGCGGTATTATTGCAGCGCTCTTCCTCGCCTTCATCAAATCCTTCATCATCTACCAGCAAGATAAAATTGCCGCTGCCCGTCGCTGGGTGCCAATTCTTATTGCGATTATGGCAGGTGCCTTTGCCACGTATCTGGCAATGAAGGGTCTGAAGAAGCTCGTGAAGATCGAGATCGAAATGGCGCTCCTTCTTGGCGCTATTGCGTTCGTTGCTGCGCTGGCTATTTGCCGCCCACTGATCCGCAAGCAGTCAGAAGGTATGGAAAACCGGAACCAGTCCCTTCGTACATTGTTCCGCTGGCCTTTGATTTTCTCTGCAGCGCTACTTTCATTTGCGCATGGTGCAAACGACGTTGCTAACGCAATTGGCCCTCTCGCTGCGATCGTCCACACCGTGCAGGAAGGCGGCATTGCAAGTGCGGTAACTATTCCGCTCTGGGTTATGCTGATTGGTGCGTTTGGTATTTCCTTCGGCCTGATGCTGTTCGGCCCAAAGCTGATCCGTATGGTGGGCGAAAAGATCACCAAACTGAACCCGATGCGCGCCTACTGCGTATCCCTATCCGCTGCGATCACCGTGATCTTTGCAAGTTGGCTGGGTCTTCCGGTGAGCTCCACCCATATCGCTGTTGGCGCGATCTTTGGCGTTGGCTTCTTCCGTGAGTGGTACACCATGAAATCCAAGCGCCGCATCGCTTTCGTGAAAGAAAGCACCGGCATGGAGAACTACAAGCAGAACCGGGTGAAAGAAGACGAGAAGCGTCGTAGACTGGTTCGTCGCTCGCACTTCATGACCATTATCGCTGCCTGGGTCATTACGGTACCAGCTGCTGCACTTTTGTCAGCTGCTCTGTATTATGTACTGGAATTCTTCGTGATGTAAGCACGCATCACCACAACAAGACTTTAAAAGCCCGGAGGTTATCACCTTCGGGCTTTTTCTATTCGCAGGGTCGCTGGGAGGCGTGACCGCATGGCGTCGGCTCTGGCTATCCCGCTTGGAACCCCGGCCATTTGCGAGCCACGCAGCAAGACTGCATGAGCCTGCTTTCGGCACAGCTATAATGCTAACAAAGCCCTTCCCATCTGCCCTTTAAAACCTATCGCTTATTTGCTGTGGTTTATATTATTCTGCTCACATACTTATCTATCGAAAGAAGACCTGATGCATTCAATTCCCATTCGAGCTTTCCTCATCTCAGTTGTTGCCATTCGTCAATCGGAATTGGGACATGAGGTTTTACTCCTCAAAAGGACTCAGACCTTAGTAGGCGAATGGTGCCAGGTCGCAGGGAAAATAGAAGCTGAAGAAACTGCGTGGCAAGCCGCACTACGTGAGCTAAACGAAGAGACAAAATTGACGCCGACTTCTCTGTTTTCTGCTGATATAAACGAGCAGTTCTATGAAGCTGGTCGTGATGCGATTACCGTAGCTCCCGTGTTTGCGGCAGTGATCAATTCAACCGACACGGTATCGCTAAATCACGAACACAGCGAATATCGCTGGGTCAGCTTTGATGACGCTATAGAAATGGTTGCCTTTGGAGGTCAGCGGCGGATTTTGCGATGGATTGAAGACGAATTTGTCAAAAGACAGCCATGCAAACATCTGCTGATTCAGACGGAGGAAGCTGCTGCGTGCTAGCGCTCTCTTCTGAAGGGTTTCTCAGGAGGCCACTGCAACGACATAGAGAAACGCAAAATCGCGCCAATAATAACGACTATTTTGATGCATTGTGAATTTATATGGGAAAGTGAAGATGGTCGGAGCAGCAGGATTCGAACCTGCGACCCTCTGGTCCCAAACCAGATGCGCTACCAGGCTGCGCTATGCTCCGAACTAATCTTCGGGTTGATAGATGGTCGGAGCAGCAGGATTCGAACCTGCGACCCTCTGGTCCCAAACCAGATGCGCTACCAGGCTGCGCTATGCTCCGATCTATCTACGGGTTGATGAATGGTCGGAGCAGCAGGATTCGAACCTGCGACCCTCTGGTCCCAAACCAGATGCGCTACCAGGCTGCGCTATGCTCCGATCTCATCAACGTGACGCCCTGCGGCGTCTTGTTGAGGCAGGTATATAGGCAGAGTTTTAAAGCTTGGCAAGCACGTTTTATAGTTTTTCCCAAATCATAAGAGAAAAACTCGAAAACTGTTTCGCACTGTTGAAAACTCTGAGATTTCAGGGACTTAAAGAGACCACATAAGAATAGAGAAAATTTTAGGTTTTCCGGGCGATGCGGCCATTAAACGGGATGTAACCCACCCTCACCCCAACTAGCAGCAAAGCGTCCAGCGGGGTCTATTGTCGTCGGGCATAAAACATGACTATTCAAGTGACGTAGTCCTGTGGCGAACTGGCGGGAGATTAAGGTATCACTTGAGGGAGGTGTGAAAGGACTGAGTTAATTGCTGGAGGCAACGACGAGGCCGCGCTTGGATAACCATTCATCGGCCCAATTAGCAGACTTACGACGCTCTTTTTCGGAGGCAAGAGAGAATGCTTTCTCATGCAGGGCAACAATCCATGCGTTGCTCTCACTACCTGCAACCTGACGACGTGCCAGTGTCATCCATTTCAAGCCCGTCATACGTGCTGCTGTCATCTCCTTAGAGAAAAAGAGCAGTTCACCAAATTTGGCCTGTGCCCCCACATGCCCTTTGACAGCAGCCAGTTTCAGCCAGCGGGCTGCAAGGCGGCGATCAAAATCGGGCAGCCTGTTGTCCAGATACATAAGGCCCAGATTGTACTGCGCATCTGCGTCACCAAAATACGAGGCCGCATATGTAAAGACTTCGTGCGCTTTATGAGGGTTCTTCTTTACCGGAGTGTCGTCGATCCCTGTGAGGAAGTAGCGTCCGATTTCAACAAGCGCACTTGCAACAAACGGTGCAGAATGGGATTTTGGGCCATCGGAAGAGTATTCACGGACAACCTGCGAGAAATATCGAAACGCCTGAAGATCGTCTTCTGGCACCCCATCACCTTGAGAGTACATTCTGCCCAACTTCCAGGCGGCCATGGCCTGTCCGTTTTGTGCGGCGTAGCGTAATGGTGAAAGTGCTTTGTCCTTCTCGCCGGAATAGTAGGCGCGTGCACCTTCTTTCAATGCTTGTTGAGGCGTGACCTTTGCCATCTGATTGACGGCAGCCATTGCGTTCGTGCCTTTGTTGGCGTCAAGCGCTTGTGCGTTCCCGACAGCAAAAAAGGTAAGAACCGAGGCACAGCCCAGACTTGCAATGAGACGCGCGAACGCACCGCTGTGCGTTACAATACCATCCATAAACAAAGCATTTTTCAAAGTGCCTCACTTGACCGTTGTCGAAGGACGAACGGTTCTGACTTCTTAATCAATTCATGCCGACGCTATGGTTTCAGGCTATGAAAGAGAAAAATGTCAATTTTGTTTCCAAAGAAGATGTTTCTTCAAATTGTCACAAATGATCTTACAAATGCCTATCTTTTTGTTAGGCCAACAAAAAACGTACACAGTTCGGCCGGTTTCAAATATAGACAAGGCAAACTATCCAATTTCCCAGAGCCGAGCCAGTGTCAGTTTCCACAATCCTAGTCAGCACGGATTGTTGTTGCACGCTCGCAACAATCTGCAGCACATGACGCTACTGGTATGTGCATGCCCGGTGTAAAGTTTTCATCACAGGCTCTGAGGTAATCAGAAATGCCATTTGTATTTTCGCCGCGAATGGCGCATATGGCTTCAGATACCCACTTTTAGTGGGATGTGGCAGATTCCGGTAAGCGAAAAAGCGTATGTTTGGCGCTTACCCACAAGGAACAAGAGTAGAACGCTGGCAGATTTTTGCCCTTTTCACTCAGTCCTGCAAAACTGCCGGTTGATTCGAGACTATTTGAGCGCAAGACCAAAGAGGTATGATGAGCACGCCTGATGATCTGTTTGCAGATGCTTCTAAAAGCATGGATGAGCTGACATCCTCTTCTGGAGGCACTGGGAAGAAACGAGCACCAGCAGCAAGTGCGCCAACCTCACCAGAAAAGGCCTCTTCCGCAGGGCGCAATGCTCCTGTGGGCGGTGATGCAGAATATACCGCAGCTGATATTGAGGTGCTGGAAGGTCTGGAGCCAGTCCGTCGCCGTCCTGGCATGTATATTGGTGGTACGGATGAGAAGGCGCTGCACCATCTGTTTGCTGAAGTGATCGACAACTCCATGGATGAGGCCGTTGCTGGTCACGCCAGCTGGATTGATGTCTCACTCAGTGAAGATGGCTTCCTGACGATCACAGATAACGGACGCGGTATCCCGATTGATCCGCACCCAAAATATAAAGACAAGTCCGCGCTGGAAGTCATTATGACCACCCTGCACGCTGGTGGTAAGTTTGACAGCAAGGTCTATGAGACCTCCGGCGGTCTGCACGGCGTGGGTATTTCTGTTGTGAACGCGCTTTCTGAAGAACTGGTGGTTGAAGTTGCGCGAAATCGCAAGCTATATCGCCAGACCTTCCGCCGCGGTCTTGCAGATGGCGGCCTTGAGCTGGTTGGAGATATTCATAACCGCCGGGGCACCATGGTGCGTTTCAAGCCGGACGCTGAGATCTTTGGCAAGTCGCTGAAGTTCAAGCCTGCCCGGTTAATGAGAATGGCACGGTCAAAGGCTTATTTGTTCGGCGGCGTTGAGATACGTTGGCGTTGCGCCAAAGCTCTTGCTGATGAAGCAAATGGTATTCCTGAAAGTGCAACTTTCCACTTCCCTGGTGGCCTGAAGGATTATCTGGAAGAGGCGCTTGGCAAAGAGCGCCGTGTGACGGAAGAGGTTTTTGCTGGACGCACGCAAGCGACTGGCAAACACGGATCTGTAGAATGGGCGGTTGCCTGGTTTGCTGGTGACGGCTTTGTCAATTCTTACTGTAACACCGTTCCAACACCTGAAGGCGGTACGCATGAAACAGGCCTTCGTTACGCGTTACTGCGGGGGCTGAAGGCCTATGGAGAGCTGATTGGCAATAAGAAGGCTTCCATTATTACTGGTGATGATGTGTTGACGTCTGCTGCCGGCATGCTGTCCGTATTCGTTCGCGAGCCGGAATTTGTTGGCCAGACCAAAGACAAGCTGGCGACCAACGAAGCGACACGGATTGCTGAGAATGCGGTTCGTGATGCGTTTGACCACTGGCTGACAGCCTCACCTAACCAAGCCAACAAGCTACTAGATTGGGTAATCGACCGTGCTGAAGAGCGCCTTAAACGGCGTCAGGAAAAAGACGTTGCGCGCAAGACTGCGGTGCGCCGCCTGCGACTGCCGGGCAAACTTGCGGATTGTTCTACCAGTAAATCCGATGGCACTGAATTGTTTATCGTGGAGGGCGATTCTGCGGGCGGCTCTGCCAAGCAGGCGCGAAACCGCTCCACACAGGCTGTTCTGCCGCTGCGCGGTAAGATCCTGAACGTGGCCAATGCGGGCCGAGATAAGTTGGTCGCGAACCAGCTGCTTTCTGATCTCATCCAGGCGCTGGGGTGTGGTACGCGCTCCAATTACAGTGATAAGGAGCTACGCTACGAACGCATTGTCATCATGACGGATGCTGACGTGGATGGCGCACACATTGCAGCACTGCTCATCACCTTCTTCTATAAAGAGATGCCGGATCTGATCAATAACGGACACCTTTACCTTGCTGTTCCGCCGCTTTACCGGATCAGCCAGGGTGGAAAGACGCTTTATGCCCGTGATGATGAGCACCGTGAGGAACTCCTAAGAACCAGCTTCAAGAAGAACGGAAAGATCGAAATTGGCCGCTTCAAGGGACTCGGTGAGATGCTTCCTGCACAGCTGAAAGAGACCACGATGGACCCAAAGCGCCGTACGCTGCTTCAGGTGGTTATTAGTGATGATGACGTAATTGAGACACGTAATGCAGTTGAACAGTTGATGGGTAATAAACCAGAAGCTCGTTTCAACTTCATTCAGGAGCGCGCGGAGTTCGCCACTGATCTGGATATCTAAAAGAGCCTTAACTGTGAATAGTTGCTGATTTCTGCGTTGGTTAGAACCCAGCAACCTCGGCATAACTTGAAGGAATATATCGGTTATACCGCAGAATTCATTGACAACGCTGCTTAGAAATGTAGTGTTCCGCCAAACTGGTTGGAGAACCCTGTAGTTCATACGGATTCCAGCTTCTCTCCTCAATTATCGTAAAGAACATGCAATATGTCGTTTTCCACTCTCGGACTTAGTGAGAAAGTTCTCGCCGCTGTAGAAGCCTCTGGCTATACAGAACCGACTGCCATTCAGGCAGGCGCCATCCCTTACGTTCTCGAGCGTAGAGATGTCCTCGGAATTGCTCAAACTGGGACCGGGAAAACGGCCAGCTTTACGCTGCCGATGATCACTCTTCTGGAAAAAGGCCGTGCGCGCGCCCGGATGCCAAGAACGCTTATTCTTGAGCCAACCCGTGAGCTGGCTGCGCAGGTTGAGGACAACTTCAATCGCTATGGCGTTAATCATAAATTGAATGTTGCTCTGCTGATCGGTGGTGTATCGTTTGCCGATCAGGACCGTAAGCTTGAACGTGGTGCCGATGTTCTGATTGCAACGCCTGGCCGCCTGCTCGACCATTTCGAGCGTGGCAAGTTGCTGCTACAGGGCGTTGATATTCTGGTTATCGATGAAGCTGACCGCATGCTGGACATGGGCTTCATCCCTGATATTGAACGCATCTGCAAGCTAATCCCCTTCACCCGTCAGACACTATTCTTCTCTGCAACAATGCCGAGCGAAATTCAGCGGTTGACCGATACCTTTTTGCAGAATCCGGCAAGAGTGGAAGTGGCGAAGGCATCTACGACTGCTGACACTGTGACACAGCGTATCGTGGCTGCGGACTCAGAAGATTATGAGAAGCGCGCTAAACTGCGCGAGCTGATCGAAGGCTCCGACGACCTTCAGAATGCGATTGTGTTCTGTAACCGCAAACGTGATGTGGCGACGTTGTTCCGCTCACTTGTGCGCCACGAGTTCTCTGTAGGCGCTCTGCACGGAGACATGGATCAACGCTCTCGTATGACCATGCTGGACAACTTCAAAAAAGGCAACATCAAGGTTCTGGTTGCCAGTGATGTTGCAGCGCGCGGTCTGGATATTCCAAGTGTAAGTCACGTATTTAACTTTGACCTTCCAATTCACGCGGAAGATTATGTGCACCGGATTGGACGTACGGGACGTGCCGGTCGCGACGGCACTGCCATTTCCATTGTGACAGGTAAGGACGAAAAAGCATTGCAAGCGATCAACGAGACGATTGGTAAGGAACTGGAGTGGGCCGGAGAACCGCTTGATTTTTCCGTGGCTGCTGAAGAGAAAAAATCTCGCCGCCGTTCCTCGCGCACGTCCAAAGACAAAGGTCGCTCACGCAAACCTAAGGCAGAAGCTCAGGAAGCAGCAGCTCCAGCGGAAGCCGAAACTGTGCCGGCTGGTCTTGAAGAGCAGCCTGAAGTTCCGGCTCTCGCAGAACGTCGTCCACAGCCACGCACTCGCGGCACTCGTCGTGCTAACGCACCTAAAGACGAAGCGATTTTCCGTAATGCAAGCCACATCCCGGCCTTCCTGTTGCGGGCAACACGGTCTAAGGCTCAAAGCCGATAGCCAATTTGCTAAGGTTAACCACTGGTTAGGTATATCCCATTAAATAAGCTTAAGTTAAATTAGCTTACTATGGATGGGATAGCCCTATCTGCGGCGCGGTGATGCAATCATGAGTCAAGAAGACGAGTTCAAGCGTACCATAGTTTATGCAGACAGTGCGCTCGGTTACATCAAAACAAATAGTCTACCAGCGTTTCCACGCAACTATGAGTTGTGGTATTCGTACGCCTCTGGATTTAACCGTTCTTTGAACCGGACCATCAATAAAATTCTTGCCCGTGATGGCAAGATTTCCCCCATCGAGACACAAAAGATCTACAATCGCTTTTTGTCCCCTAACCGTTTGGGGGAAAGAATCGATGAGGTTGGCGATAAGATCTCGAGGGAAGTTCGGGACCTGATTTCCGCGCTGGATAAAGGCGCGCTGCAAACCACAGAATATGCTGATGAGTTGACCCGCACTCTGGGCGCTCTTGAGAAGATTACCGATCCGGTTCAACTTTCTAAACTCGTCGTCCATCTTGCAAAACTCACTACTGAGACTGCCGAGAGCAATCAGGAACTTCGCGAGCAGCTGGTTGATTCCCGCCAACAGATTGGCGTTTTACAGGAAGGTCTGGAAGCGATCCGTTACGAGTCTTTGACAGACGAGCTGACGACCCTAAATAACCGCAAGCATTTTGATCAAAGTCTTATTCGGGCAGTCAATGAGGCAGAAGAGAGTAAAGACTCCCTCTCCTTGCTGATTTCCGACATTGATCACTTCAAACA
Organism: Pseudovibrio japonicus; assembly: GCF_014651595.1. GTDB lineage: Bacteria > Pseudomonadota > Alphaproteobacteria > Rhizobiales > Stappiaceae > Pseudovibrio > Pseudovibrio japonicus. Next base: position 21,007 of record NZ_BMXE01000001.1, read on the forward strand.
GTTCAATGACAACTACGGTCACCAAACTGGGGATCAGGTTCTTCGACTTGTGGCGCTGGCAGTTCAGCAAAACGTCAAGAACAGCGATGTTGCGTGTCGTTATGGCGGCGAAGAATTTGGCATTATTCTGCCAAGAACGACTATCGAAGATGCCGAGGTAATTGCGGAGAAAATCCGTAAGAACGTGGTTGCAAAGGAGTTGGTGAAACGCTCCACCGGTGAAAATCTGGGACGTATCACGATCTCGATCGGGATTTCTACATTTCGGCCGGGCGACAGTGCGGAAAGCCTGGTTTCGCGCGCTGATCTTGCGCTTTACGCTGCCAAGAAAGCAGGCCGCAATCTGGTGAAGTCCGAGGAAGAAAGAAAAGTCCCCAGCGTGACGCAGGTTGCCTAATTTTCGCGACTGACCTTAGAAAAAGTGAGAGTTCAGGACGGCAGAAGTGGTTGTTGGCGTCCTTGTCCGTCGACTATCCAATGCGGAAGATGCTTTTTCGTTTTGATCAGTCTGACCTAACTGCCGGATAGCCTTTGCAACCCATTGCGCAAGCAGTGTTTCATCCTCAACCACATCCATCGGAACTGAATAAAAGTTTGTCGGGAAATATTCCCCAAAACACTGATGGATGTACGGCATTTGCCCGCTCAGCAAGAAGTCCGCAACATTCCCAGACCCAGCTTTGAGATAGAGAGACTTTTCGCGAACCAGCGCAAACATCTTGCCGTTGGCATAGTAGCCGTGGCCACCAAACATGGGACGGCAGCGGACTTTCTCCAGAAATTTCGGGCGCTTTTCGGGATGAAAAAAAACGGATAAAGACATAAATAATCACCAAAACATATAAATATGCAAAAGCTTGCACCACTCCGCTGAAGACCAGCAAGAATTTTGCTCACTTCGTCCACTCACAGAAATGTGAAGCGGCCTTTGGAATGATTATACGTCGAGACCCATCTGCCAGAAATTGGCCTCAAGTCTAGTAGCTTCTCTGAATATTTTCGATAGTCTGTCGTAGCGGGCCTCGGTGGCATAAAGCGCTCCCAGATCATCGATTTCTTTGACCGCGCTCGTTGCAAGCTCCTGATACTCATCGCTTGAGTATTCTTTGATCCATTCCGCATATGGATTGCTTGGCTCAAGTGCGGCTTGCTGTTGTGCCAATTCGGCACCGATCTCACCGTAACCAATTGCACATGGTGCGAGCGCAACTTTCAGATCAAGCATGTCACCTTTCATCGCAGTATCAAGAACATACCGGGTGTAGGCAAGGTTAGCCGGTTCTTCCGGCGTAGCCACGATCTCAGCTTCGGTCAGGCCCCAGCTCTCGCATAAACGAATATGCAAGTTCATTTCCATTTCCAAAATGCCCTTTGCCGAGGAAAGGCATTTTCGCATCTGTTCGAGATCAGTGGATTTATACATGCCGAGCGCGTATGCACGGGCAAACTCAATCAGGAAGAGATAATCCTGGACCAGATACTTTTTGAACGCTGCAATTGGCAGTGTTCCGTCGCCAAGTCCCTGAACAAACTCATGTTTGGTGTAGGAGTGCCATATCTCGATATTATCGTTTTTCAATGATTCAAAAAGAGACATAGCCCCCACCTATCAACTTCTAAGCCACTCAAAAATGGCCAGCTCTAGTTTTTCTGAGCGAACTTTGAAAGATCGGCTGGCAGTAGCTCAACGGATTCACCGCAGCCACATGCAGACACTTCATTTGGATTTTTGAAAGTGAAACCAGAGCGGAACTTTGTGCTTTCAAAGCCCATCTCGGTTCCGAGCAGGTAAAGAGTTGCTGCCGGATCGACGAAGACCTTTACGCCCTTATCTTCAACGACATCATCGCCAGCTTTTGCTTCGGTCACCAGATTCAGTTCGTATTCCATGCCTGCGCAGCCGCCCGTCTTGATGGCGACGCGCAGTCCAATTGGGTCTGCATCGCTTGCATCAAGCAGTGTGCGGATGTAATCAGCCGCTTCGTCCGTCAGCGTAAGTACTTGAAAACCTGAGGCCATTTTGCACCCTCCATGGGCACCTCAATACAGTCGAGGTGCCATACATTGTCAGCGCTATGCGAACCTTAGAAGAAGTTCAAGGCAACGCGAGCTTCGTCAGACATTCGGCTAGGATCCCATGGGGGATCGAAGGTCATGTCGACCTGAACCGCACCAACACCTGGAACGGCACTCACTGCGTTTTCTACCCAGATCGGCATTTCGCCAGCAACCGGGCAACCTGGAGCAGTCAAGGTCATATCGATTTTGACAGTGCGATCGTCTTCAATATCAACCTTGTAGATCAAGCCGAGCTCGTAGATATCGACCGGAATTTCCGGGTCAAACACGGTTTTCATCGCAGCAATGATGTCACCGGTCAAACGCTCCAGCTCTTCAGCGGGAATTGCGGAGCTTTGCTTGATTTCCGTCGTTATCAAAGGTCCGTCAGAGAACTCGCTTGTTTGTGTGTTGTCTGTCATAGGTCCTAACCAAACATCATCTGCGCTTTACGCAAGGCTTCTACTAGGCGATCAACTTCTTCGTGAGTGTTGTACAGGCCAAAACTTGCACGGCATGTACTGGTCACCCCATAGCGCGCCAGCAAAGGTTGTGCACAATGCGTTCCTGCCCGAACTGCAACACCCTCTCTGTCAATCACCATTGAGATATCGTGGGCATGAACCCCTTCAATCTCAAAGGAAAAAATCGCTCCCTTGTCTTTGGCATTTCCAAAGACCTTCAGGGAATTGACTTCACTTAAGCGTTGCGCTGCATAATCACGTAGGGACGCTTCATGCAATGCTATATTTTCGCGCCCTAGACTCTCCATATAGTTAAGCGAGGCGCCCAATCCAATAGCCTGAACGATTGGTGGGGTGCCGGCTTCAAAGCGATGGGGAGCTTCGGCATAGGTTACGAGTGTTTCAGTGACGTCCAAGATCATCTCACCGCCACCCTGGAATGGGCGCAGTTTGTTGAGAAGATCTTTCTTGCCGTAGAGCGCGCCAATGCCGCTTGGACCGTAGAGCTTATGCCCGGTGATCGCGTAGAAATCACAGTCGATATCCTGAACATCGACAGGCATGTGCACTGCACCTTGCGAGCCGTCGATCAGAACCTTTGCACCACGTTCGTGTGCAAGACGCGTGACTTCCTTCACTGGAACCACGGTTCCTGTGACGTTGGACATGTGTGTGATTGCAACGATTTTGGTGCGATCCGTCAGGAGTTTTTCGAACTCATCCAGCAGGAACGTTCCATCATCTGCAATCGGGGCCCATTTGATGACCGCGCCTTTGCGTTCCCGAAGGAAGTTCCAAGGCACAATGTTGGAATGGTGCTCCAGAATGGAGATGACGATTTCATCCCCTTCCTGAATTTCTTCTTCCAGACCATAGGCTACTAGGTTGATTGCCTCCGTGGTTGACTTGGTGAAGACCACTTCGTCAACGCTTGGTGCATTCAGGAAGCGGCGCGTGATTTCGCGGGCCGCCTCGAAGTTTTCGGTGGCTGTGTTTGACAGGTAGTGTAAGCCACGGTGCACATTGGCGTATTCCTGGGTATAGGCCTTGGTGATTGCATCAATCATTGCCGTCGGCTTTTGGGCCGACGCGCCATTATCCAGATAAACCAACGGCTTGCCATAGACCTTGGTGGAAAGGATCGGAAAATCTTTCCGAACCTTCTCAACGTCGTATGGAGCTGTAAAAGCCGTGTTATCGACCTTGGTCATTCGCTCACCAAATCATCTGCATGAAGCCACTTGCGGGTCATTGCTTCCAGCAAGTCTACACACTGTTCCTCTTCAAATTCCTCAATAGCTTCAGAAAGGAATGCGAGAACGAGGATTTTGCGTGCCTGTGCTTCAGGAATACCGCGTGCCATGAGGTAGAACAGCAGGTCTTCGTCAATGTCGCCGGTGGTGGAACCGTGGGCGCACTGAACGTCGTCTGCAAAGATCTCCAGCTCAGGTTTGGCATTGATTTCAGCGGTATCGCTCAGAAGAAGCGTTTTGATCATCATCTGACCATCGGTCTTCTGAGCGCCCTGCTCCACGATGATCTTGCCTTGGAAGACTGCGCGGGCTTTGTCGTCGACGACGGCGCGGTAGTATTCACGGCTTTCACATTCTGGAACGGCGTGGTTCACAAACAGTGTGATATCAGCATGTTGGCTGTCTTTGAGCAGAGATGTTCCGCGCAGGCCGGCGTGGGTGCCCTCGCCCTTGAACTCAAGGAAGAGCTGTGCACGGGACAGGGCCGAGCCTTCATTGTAGATGAAGTGCTGGAAATTGGTTTCCGCACCCAGCTCAATGCTAAGGGTCTCGATATGCTGTGCTTTTTGGCTTTCCACCTGAAGTTTCAGCCAGTGCACATCCGCGTTATCGCCAACTTTGACTTCTGTGAGGGCGTTGGATTGGTAAGCGGCATTTGCCGCACCTTCGAAGCTTTCGATGATGAGCGCTTTTGCGCCTGAGCCGATCTCAACAGAAGTGCCTGCATAGGAGCTGACGTCGGAACCATCGGTGTAACGCACGATCTCGATTGGCAGCTGGATCTTTGCATTTGCATCGATCTTAATGCTGACGCCACCCTGAACCAGAGCCTGGTTGAGCGATGCCATCGCATCGTCCGTGCCAAGCTGAGCTTCCAGTACGCCACTGGTCTCTGCTACCGACAGACCTGTAACTTCCTGATTGGAAGACAATTCTGGCACGTAGCGACCATTTACGATGGCGATACGGTAGGTCTTCAGGTCACCTGCCCCAGTCAAAGCCTCGGCTTTTGGAGTGGTTTTAGAAGCCAATGCAAATGCATCGTTCATCTTGGAGCGCAAGTCAGTATAGTGCCACTCTTCAACGCGGCGATGCGGGATGCCTTTCGCTTTGAAAGCCTCCCACGCCTGTTTGCGTTGATTTGCGTTATTTTGCGTTGTTTGCGCGAAAATTGCGTCGAACTGAGCGTTCAGGCTCTGCTCTGCGTTAGTCTCTTGAATCTTTGCCGGAGCATTCATCGGTCACCCTCCAGCTCAAGCCGCTTCTTCATCGACGTAATCAGCGTAACCGTTTTTCTCCAGTTCAAGAGCAAGCTCTTTGCCACCGGTTTTAACGATCTTGCCTTTGGACAGAACGTGGACCACGTCCGGTACGATGTGATCAAGCAGGCGCTGGTAGTGGGTGATCACGATCATGGAGCGATCCGGAGAACGCAACTGGTTGACGCCTTCCGAAACGATGCGCAGTGCATCGATGTCCAGACCGGAATCTGTTTCATCCAGAACGCACAGGCTTGGCTCGAGCAGAGACATCTGCAGGATTTCAGCGCGCTTCTTTTCACCGCCGGAGAAACCAACGTTGAGCGGACGCTTCAGCATGTCCGGCGTCACTTTCAGTTCCTTGGCCTTCTCGCGAACAAGCTTCATGAAGTCAGGGGTGGAGATTTCTTCTTCACCGCGTGCTTTGCGCTGTGCGTTCAAAGCGGTCTTCAGGAAGGTCATGGTTGCAACACCCGGAATTTCGATCGGGTACTGGAATGCCAGGAACATGCCAGCTGCTGCGCGTTCGTCTGCGCCAAGCTCTTCCCAGTCGACACCGTTATAGGTGATGGAGCCCTCGGTGATCTCGTAGTCTTCCTTGCCTGCCAGAACATATGACAGGGTGGATTTACCAGATCCGTTTGGACCCATGATTGCATGGATCTCGCCTGGGCGTACGGTCAGATCAATACCGCGAAGGATTTTGTTGCCATCAACTTCGGCGTGCAGGTTTTTAATCTCAAGCATCTATCGTTCTCGTCTTTTCAATTTTTCAATAGGTACGAGGCAAACGCGTTTATCCGCGTTTTAGCCCACACTTCCTTCAAGGCTGATCGAAATCAGTTTTTGTGCCTCAACTGCAAATTCCATTGGCAGTTGCTGGATTACGTCCCGGACAAAACCGTTCACGATCAACGCGACAGCTTCTTCTTCGTTCAGGCCACGGGCCTGACAGTAGAACATCTGATCATCGGAGATCTTGGAGGTTGTTGCCTCGTGCTCGAACACCGCAGTGGAGTTCTTGCTTTCGATGTATGGGACGGTGTGGGCACCGCACTTATCGCCAATGAGAAGCGAGTCACACTGGGTGAAGTTACGTGCGTTAGATGCCTTGCGATGCGCGGAAACCTGCCCGCGATAGGTGTTTTGCGAAACACCTGCTGAGATACCCTTGGAGATAATCCGGCTGGCCGTATTCTTGCCCAGATGGATCATCTTCGTTCCACTGTCGATCTGCTGGTGACCATTGGAGATGGCGATGGAGTAGAACTCACCTTGTGAGTTGTCTCCGCGCAGAATGCAGCTTGGGTATTTCCACGTGATTGCAGATCCGGTTTCAACCTGTGTCCAGGAGATCTTGGAGTTCTTTTCGCGGCAATCGCCACGCTTGGTCACGAAGTTGTAAATACCGCCTTTGCCTTCAGAGTCGCCTGGGTACCAGTTCTGAACGGTGGAGTATTTGATCTGTGCATCTTCAAGTGCAACGAGTTCAACAACGGCTGCGTGCAGCTGGTTTTCGTCGCGCTGAGGTGCTGTACAGCCTTCCAGATAAGACACGTAAGAGCCTTTATCTGCAATGATGAGTGTACGCTCGAACTGGCCGGTATTCTGCTCGTTGATACGGAAGTAGGTGGACAGTTCCATTGGGCAACGAACGCCTGGTGGAATGTACACAAACGACCCATCAGAGAACACAGCAGAGTTCAATGTTGCGTAGAAGTTATCGGAGACTGGAACAACGGACCCAAGGTATTTTTGAACCAGCTCTGGATGCTCACGAATTGCTTCGGAGATCGGGCAGAAAATAACGCCTGCCTTGGCCAGTTCTTCCTTAAAGGTTGTTGCTACCGACACACTATCGAAAACAGCATCAACAGCGACGCGGTGTTCCGGTGCGACACCTGCCAAGATTTCCTGCTCGGACAATGGAATGCCCAGCTTCTTGTAGGTCTCCAGAATTTCCGGATCCACCTCGTCAAGAGACTTGAGTCCCTCGCGCTTCTTAGGTGCTGCGTAATAGTGAAGGTCTTCAAAATCAATCTTCGGATATTCAACTCGGGCCCATGTGGGCTCATCCATCGTTTTCCAACGACGGTACGCTTCCAAACGCCAGTTGAGCATCCATTCCGGTTCTTCTTTTTTCGCCGAAATGTATGCAACGATCTCTTCACTGAGCCCTTTGGGAGCGAGCTCACTTTCGATATCGGTTACGAAGCCATATTTATACTGATCAACGTCAATCGCCTTGACCTTGTCAATTGTTTCCTGGACTGCCGCCATGCTTTGTCTCCATACGCGGTTCAAAGCCGCATTGGGTACACTTATTGGACCCTTTTGCCCTACTTAACAGATGCGCCGTCGCAACACAGTGCATCCTTATTTATACGAGGTTGTTGTCCTCGTTTATTTTCTAAACGGCGTTCACCCCTTCTGTGTGGGCTTCATTCGTTTATAAATTTTCGTCCAAGCACTTAAAAAGCGCTCGACGTCATCATTGTTGGTAGCCCAACCCAGACTGATCCGGATTGCGCCACGCGCCAATGACTCAGGCACCCCCATTGCAAGAAGCACATGGGACGCGCCTACTTTGCCGGAAGAACAAGCGGATCCGGATGAAACGGCGACATCAAACAAATCAAAGTTGATGAGCGCGGTTTCAGCTGAAATCCCTTCAACTGCGAAACACGTCGTGTTGCCAAGACGCGGAACATCTTCACCGAAGATGATCGCCTCGGGAGAGATCTGTTTCAGTCTCTCCTCCATATGGTCTCGCAGGCGCGAAATCCTAGCATGTTCAGCAGGATCGGTTGATTGCGCTGCCGCAACCGCAAACCCTGCAATGCCTGCTGTATTTTCTGTTCCAGCCCTTCTCCACGATTCTTGTCCGCCACCTGTAAGCAGCGGAATGGGGCGAAAATCGCCTTTACCGAGGATAAGAGCGCCAACTCCTTGAGGACCTCCGATTTTGTGGGAGGAGATCGACATGGAGTTACAGCCAATCATGGCCATGGAAATTGGTTCTTTACCTGCCATCTGGACAGCGTCCACATGGAAGATATGGCCCAACTCCTCTGTGAGTACGCCGATTTCGCGCAGAGGCTGCAAAACGCCGGTCTCACTGTTGGCAGCCATGACGGATACCAAAACTGTTTCGTCTTTACCCAGCTGCTCAAGCATCACGCGTAGCTCATCGACCATGACGCGGCCCGCTTCATCAACGGGAATGCTTTGTACGTTCTGGGGTGCAAATCGACCACCGCCAATCACGGAAGGGTGCTCGATCGCGCTCACAAAAACCTGTGTAAGAATGTAGGGCTCGCCGTTTTTCAGCCAAGTGGGCGACAAAGCTGTCACATTTGCTTCCGACGCGCCGCTTGTAAAAATGACATTTGCCGGAATTCCATCAACCAGTTCTGCAATTTTGTGCCTTGCATCTTCGATGATGGATCGGGCTCGGCGTCCACTGGCATGAATAGAGGACGCATTACCGGCTGCCTTATAGGCTTCCTGCAGCGCTAAAAGAGATTCTTCCCTCAGTGGAGCGCTGGCGTTATAGTCTAAATATGTCAGTTCGCGGTTTGTTGTCATAGTTTAACACAGAAAATGGGGTTCTTTAATGCCCTAATTGGGTCTTCACGGAAATGGAAACCTTGATATTTTCCACGGTGCTTACGATAAGGGATAGAGAGTTCCCTTTGAGTTCGTTGAGGTCTATAACGTGAGTGCGCCGAGTTGGATATACCTTTCTCCGATAGAAGTCGATTTTCGGTGTAGCCCTTGAGATTCATCGTAGAATAATTCTAAACTGGTTCTAATAAACTTGCATCTTACAGTCAAGTTTAATCGATAACAATCCAGTGTACTAGAAAAAAACCGGCGGCCATTTGCTGCCAACCAAAACAAGAGGATTTTGCAGTATATGCCTGAGGTGATCTTCAATGGCCCTGCAGGGCGGCTAGAAGGCCGTTTCCATCCAGCTAAAAAACGCAACGCTCCAATCGCATTGGTTTTGCATCTGCACCCGCAGTTTGGCGGTACGATGAACAATCAGATCATCTACCAGATGTATTACATGTTTGCGAAACGTGGTTTTGCCGTTCTGCGCTTCAACTTCCGCGGTGTCGGTCGTTCACAAGGCCAGTTCGATCACGGACAAGGCGAGCTGTCTGACGCAGCGGCGGCGCTGGATTGGGTACAGACTGTACACCCTGATGCGCGTGCGTGCTGGATTGCAGGTTTCTCGTTTGGTGCGTGGATCGGCATGCAACTTTTGATGCGCCGTCCGGAAGTGGAAGGCTTTATCTCTGTTGCGCCGCCAGCAAACCTTCATGACTTTTCGTTCCTTGCCCCCTGCCCGTCTTCAGGGCTGATTATTCACGGTGAGGAAGACAAGGTTGTTCCACAAAAAGATGTGCAGGCACTGGTTGATAAGCTGAAGACCCAGAAGGGTATCATCATCGACCATCAGGAAATGCCTGGTGCGAACCACTTCTTCGAAAATCATGTGGATGGTCTGATTGATAACTGCGCCGGCTATCTGGATCGCCGTCTCGGCTTGATCGGAGAAGATGCAGTCTAATCGTCAAAGTGACAAAGACTTCTTTGCATAAGAAAAAGCCCGGTCGATTGACCGGGCTTTTTTGTATCTGAATTTTATAAGCTGGCTGGTGCCTTATTCGCCGGGTGTCCAGGCGTTGTAGTCTCCTGTCACTGCCGGACGTTTTTCCGGGGTCAGGATAGAGCCTTTTGGACGGTAGGCGTTTGGTGTGCCTGTCAGGTTCGGCGAATGAGCAATTTCCCAGTCGTGGGCAACATAGCCGCTCTCGGTTGGCGGCGTGTTGGTGCGGTAATGCATCCAGCCGTGCCAGCCGGCAGGGATCTGGGAGGCTTCTGCAAGGTTTTTATAGATCACCCAGCGGCGCTTGCCGCCACGCTCTTTATAGTACTTGTTGCCAAACTCATCGGTCCCGACGAACTCACCCTTTCTCCATGTGAAGAAGCGAGTGCCCCACGTGTCGCTGTTCCACCATGTGAAGAACGTCAGCAGAAGGTGTTTCATATGTCTGGCCTTTCCAGATCGCTGGCTTGTAAATTTTCTCGGAATATGACGAGTGTTTGGGGGCCTGTCCAGTCTTAGAGACCCGTAGTTTCAACTATTCACCGGAACTCGCCCAAAATATCCTAGGGTCAGTTATTATTTTGACAATTCTGCCTCGCATTTGGCGCGTCATTTGGTTTCGCGGCGGGGCAAATACGGGTTTTGACTGAACTGGTCTGCTGGCGAAACATTGCCAATTTCCAGATCTTTGAGGGAAAGCGGCTCGTTTTCGTCCGTTTCGTGCGCCGGTCTAGAGGTTTTGACGGGTTTTGGCCGTGCGGAAGAATCGGGGCGCGGTATGGCGCTTTCACGCTTCTGGTATTCGCGCGCTTTGTTCAGCGTTGCAAACTTGGCCTCGTTCTGCTCTAGCCGCTTTGCTGTGCCATCAATGACAAAACCACCGTCGCGATTGCGAACGAACTGGCGGCGATCCTTACAGATCGATTCTATGGACTTCTTCAAGGAGGCAGAGGAAATGGGCGTCACAAGCAGGTGGTGGGCGCCTGCTTCCATTGCACGGGTGACCAACGCACGGGTGCCGTAAGCGGTGATGAAGACGAGCGGGACATTGATCAGCTCAGGAACCCGGCCGGAGCGCATGAGCTTTAAGAGCTGGAAGCCACTGACAGGCTTCATCTCCCATCCGGAGAGCACCATATCTGGTGGGTCCGAGATGAGCATCGGCAAGGCTTCTTTGGGACTATCGTAGACGCGGACACGGCCCAGCTTCAGGGTACCCAAAATGCCCCGCAAGATTGCTTGGGTGGGTTTTGACTGTTCCACAAGAACCACATCTAGCTGAGAAATGTCCTTGCCGAAGGAGGTGTGATGCATATCTGCTCGCTATTTTAACCTAACCAGATGCTTAAGGCCTTTGGGAAACTATATAGGATCTATTGATATAACTACTGTGTAAATTTGCGTGGGGTGCACAGACTTTTTTACCTGCGATTTTTTGTGATCCACTGAATAATTTTTCGGAAAAATACTCCCCAAAAAAAATGAGGTTGAGTTTGCTTTTTCGCTTGGCTTTGCGGAAATGGCGGGGTTCTGCTGCCTGAGCCCCTTTTTTGGCAGATCTGAAGGTCCCCACAATCCACACAGATTACAATATTTGGTGTTCTGATCCCTCTTATGCACACAAGCAGTGGACAGAACGCGCTTGACGATGGTTTCCGATTCAATCTAGTTTGAGGTCGAAATCAAGACGTGTTCAGGATAGTGCGGCCTCGGCCGGGAGTTCACCAAAATATTAGTAGCTTCGAGTGCTAGGAGTTGGATTTATTTTCACTTCAAGCGGTCGCTTTTTTTTGCCAATTGCAGCCTAAATATTGTGTTAATATATTATCGGCACACTAGATATTGTAACAGCATCAAAAGCGCGCCACTTTACCTGCGTTAACAAGGACAAATACCAGATAGCGGAATAATCAGAACCGGCGGCGGAATTTTGGTTACAATCTTAGCTATCTGATCTCTTAAAACCGAGATGCACCGCGGTGGTCTAAACCGGGTGCGATAAGGGGCTAAATATGAGAATTGAACGGCGATATACTGCGGAAGGAAAATCCCCCTACGCAGATATTGAATTCTGTAATGCAACGAGCGAAATCCGTAACCCGGATGGCTCCGTTGTGTTTCGCCTCGAGAACATTCAGGTTCCAAAACAGTTCTCTCAGGTTGCCTCAGACATTCTTGCGCAAAAGTACTTTCGTAAGGCAGGCGTGCCTGCGAAGCTGAAGGCTGTTGAAGAGAACACTGTTCCTTCCTGGCTGTGGCGCAAGGCACCGGATGACAAAGCCCTTGCCAAGATGGCGAAGGACAAGCGCTTCGGTTCCGAGATCGACAGTCGTCAGGTCTTCGACCGTCTGGCGGGTACATGGACCTATTGGGGCTGGAAAGGCGGCTACTTCGACAGTGAAGCAGACGCACAGGCGTTTTATGACGAACTGCGCTATATGCTTGCCACCCAGAAGGTTGCACCAAACTCCCCTCAGTGGTTCAACACCGGCCTGCACTGGGCGTATGGCATTGATGGCCCAAGCCAGGGTCACCATTACGTTGACTTTGAAACCGGCGAACTGACCCGTTCTGCGACTGCCTACGAGCATCCGCAGCCACATGCCTGCTTCATTCAGTCCGTTGATGATGATCTGGTGAATGAGAACGGCATCATGGACCTGTGGGTTCGTGAAGCACGTCTGTTCAAATACGGCTCCGGCACCGGCACCAACTTCTCCTCCTTGCGTGCAAGCGGTGAGCGTCTGGCGGGCGGCGGCAAGTCCTCCGGCCTGATGAGCTTCCTGAAGATCGGCGACCGTGCAGCGGGCGCGATCAAGTCCGGTGGTACCACACGCCGTGCGGCGAAGATGGTTGTGGTCGACATCGACCATCCAGATATTGAAGAATTCGTGACCTGGAAGGTGCATGAGGAACAGAAAGTTGCGGCGATCGTAACCGGTTCCAAGATCTGTCAGAAGCACCTGCAGGCGGTGATGAAGGCTTGCGTCAACTGCGAAGGCAGCGGCGACGATTGCTTTGACCCGAAAAAGAACCCTGCCCTGAAGCGCGAAATGCGCGCTGCCAAGAAGGCCATGGTTCCTGACAACTACATCCAGCGTGTGGTTCAGTTCGCGCGTCAGGGTTACAAGACCATTGAATTCCCAACTTATAATACAGACTGGGATTCTGAAGCGTATTTGACCGTTTCCGGCCAGAACTCCAACAACTCCGTTCGTGTGACCGATGGCTTCCTGAAAGCTGTGACCGCAGACGGTGACTGGGATCTGACTGGCCGTATTGACGGTGAAACCAAGAAGACCATTAAAGCTGCCGAGCTTTGGGAACAGATTGGTTACGCTGCATGGGCGTCTGCTGATCCGGGCCTTCAGTACCACACCACAATCAATGAGTGGCACACCTGCCCGCAGGGCGGCGAGATCCGCGCATCCAACCCATGTTCTGAATACATGTTCCTGGATGACACCGCGTGTAACCTTGCATCCCTGAACCTCTTGCAGTTCCGCAAGGACGACCGCCAGTTCGATTTTGACAAGTTTGAGCATGCAACCCGCCTCTGGCAGATTGTGCTTGAGATCTCCGTCATGATGGCGCAGTTCCCATCCAAGCAGATTGCACAGCTATCTTACGAATACCGCACCACAGGTCTGGGCTACGCCAACATCGGCGGCCTGCTGATGACCTCCGGTATTGCTTATGACAGTGACGAAGGCCGTGCGCTTTGTGGTGCCATCACAGCGATCATGACCGGTGTGTGTTATGCCACATCTGCTGAAATGGCTGGTGAACTGGGCTCCTTCCCTCGCTATGAGGAAAACGCCAAGGACATGCTGCGGGTCATCCGCAACCACCGCCGTGCAGCTCACAGTGAGACAAAGGGTTACGAGAAGCTCAGCACCTTGCCCGTTCCACTGGATGCTACCAACTGTCCGCAGGACGTGCTTGTTGAACGTGCCCGTCTGGCATGGGACAAGGCGCTGGAGCTTGGCGAGAAGCACGGTTACCGCAACGCGCAGACCACTGTGATTGCACCAACCGGAACCATTGGTCTGGTGATGGACTGTGACACCACCGGTATTGAGCCTGACTTTGCGCTTGTGAAGTTCAAGAAGCTTGCTGGCGGCGGTTACTTCAAGATCATCAACCGCGCGGTTCCTGAAGCACTGCGTGCTCTGGGTTACTCTGAAGCAGAAATCGGCGAGATTGAAGCTTATGCCGTTGGTCATGGCTCCATCTCTCAGGCCCCTGCAATCAATGAAGCCAGCCTGCGGGCCAAAGGCTTTGATGATGCAGCGTTTGAAAAGCTTTCCGGTGCGCTTGGCTCAGCCTTCGACATCAAGTTTGTGTTCAACCGCTGGACCCTTGGTGACGAGCTATTGACCGGTAAACTGGGCGTTTCTACTGAGCAGCTGGAAGACATGGAGTTTGACCTTCTGACCCATATGGGCTTCAGCAAGGCAGATATTGAAGCGGCAAACACCCACGTTTGTGGTGCCATGACGCTGGAAGGTGCCCCGCACCTGAAGGAAGAGCATTACCCTGTATTTGACTGTGCGAACCCATGTGGCCGCATTGGTAAGCGCTTCCTGTCTGTTAACAGCCACATCCAGATGATGGCAGCGGCTCAGCCGTTCATCTCTGGTGCGATCTCCAAGACCATCAACATGGCAAACTCTGCCAGTGTTGAAGACTGTAAAGACGCTTACATGCTTTCCTGGAAGCTGGGCCTGAAGGCAAACGCGCTTTACCGTGATGGTTCCAAGCTGTCTCAGCCGCTCAATGCACAGCTTCTGGAAGATGAAGACGACGAGGCAGAAGACACCGTTGATGACATCATCGCACAGCCGCAGGCTGCGCGCGCTGAAGCCGTTGCTGAGCGTATTGTTGAGCGTGTTATTGAACGGGCTGTTCGCAACCGTGAGAAGCTGCCAAACCGCCGTAAGGGTTACACACAAAAGGCCTCCGTTGGTGGCCACAAAGTGTACCTGACCACTGGTGAATACGAGGATGGCCGTATCGGCGAAATCTTCATCGACATGCACAAAGAAGGCGCTGCCTTCCGCTCGTTGATGAATAACTTCGCAATCGCGATTTCTCTTGGCCTACAGTACGGCGTGCCTTTGGAAGAATATGTTGACGCATTCACCTTCACCCGTTTCGAGCCTGCTGGCATGGTGATGGGCAATGATGCAATCAAGAATGCAACTTCCATTCTTGACTACATTTTCCGTGAGTTGGCTGTGTCTTATCTAGGTCGCAACGATCTGGCACATGTTCCACCGGAAGCACTGGACAGTGCGACTTCGACCTCCCGCTCTTCTACTGAAGGTCAGGGTGAGGACGGTGGTCCTGCTATCGTGTCTCACGGCCTTGTACGTGGTCAGACCGAGAAGTTCCGTCTGGTTCCAGGTGGTGACCCGGCTGTTCAGCTGGCAGGTGCGATCTCAGCGCAGTCTGATGCGATTGCAACAGCCTTCCAGCGCGGTGGTGAAGCAACGGCAACAGCTGCTGTTGGCACTGCAACACCTGCAGCTCAGCCATCTGTTGCCAGTCAGGTCGCTCAGGCACGCATGAAGGGTTATGAAGGCGAAAGCTGCGCAGAGTGCGGTAACTTCACCATGGTGCGCAACGGCACCTGCCTGAAGTGCGACACCTGCGGCTCCACCAGCGGCTGCAGTTAATGCGCTAAGTCGGTTGTTGATTACCCCCTAGGGGTGCGCTTTTAGGGGGATTTTTGACCCTAGATACCCCAAATGATGGCTCTGAAGCATTTCAGAGCCATTATTGTTTTAATATTTTCATTTCAAGAAACATTGTTTAGCTGTGTGCGTCCGGCGAACCTGATAAAGCCATATAATCGCTTGACCTAGTTTGTGTAACATCGCCTAATGGTTGTCTTCTTGTACCATTGTGTTACCCGCCGCGAAAAATGGCGAGCAAGGTGCAGAAGGGTCATCCGACATAAAAGGGGGGTGCATGCAAGCGGATAAGAAAGCATGTCTTGTCATCGGTGCAGGCGATGATACGGGTGCAGCGATTGGACGGGCCTTTGCGCGCGAACACATGGTTTCGTGTCTGGTTCGGAGGCCTCGACACGCTGGCGCACTCGAAGCTCTGGCCAAATCAATCCGGGATGAAGGCTACCAAGCTGTTGCCCTCCCCGCTGATGCGCGCGAAGAAAATGATATGACGGCACTCGTCGAGAAGATCGAAACAGAGATCGCTCCGATTGAAGTAGCAGTGTTTAACATTGGCGCAAACGTCCGGTTTCCAATAACCCAGACAACGAGCCGCGTCTATCGGAAGGTTTGGGAGATGGGCTGCTTTGCCGGTTTCCTAATGGGGCGCGAAGTGGCGAAGGTCATGCTTAAGCGTGGTCATGGAACTATCATCTTTACAGGTGCAACAGCGAGTGTTCGCGGGCGCGAGTCAAGTGCCGCCTTCGCTGGCGCAAAGCATAGCCTACGTGCTCTTGCTCAATCTATGGCGCGTGAGCTTGGTCCAAAGAACATTCATGTAGCACACACCATTATCGATGGTGCAATCGATTCAAACTTCATTCGTGAAAATGTACCTAACGTGGAAGCGTTTCGCGAGGATGATGCAATCCTCAACCCCGATCACATCGCCCAAAACTACGTCATGCTACACAAGCAGCCGCGTACGGCCTGGACGCATGAACTTGACCTGCGCCCTTGGAAAGAGACTTGGTAGGAAATAGATTAGATGAAGAAGACCATAGATTTCATTTTTGACTTCGCCAGCCCTAATGCCTATTTTTCATACAAGGTCCTTCCGGCGATCCTTGAACGCACCAGCACAAACCTGAACATCATTCCCTGCCTTTTGGGCGGCATATTCAAGGCCACGGGCAACAGATCTCCCATGATAGCGTTCGGCGGGGTCAAAGGAAAACTGGATTATGAGCGTGTTGAGATGGGACGTTTCATCAAAAAACATGGGCTTTCAGAGTTCAAATTCAACCCGAATTTCCCAGTGAACACCCTCCTCCTGATGCGGGGAGCAATAGCGGCAGAAATGGATGGCCGTCTGGCAGAATATGTCGAGGCCGGTATGAAACATATGTGGGAGGATGGGTTAAAGATGGACGACCCAAACGTCTTTGTCACAGCAATGACCGATGCCGGGTTGGATGGGGCACACTTGCTGGAACAGAGCCAAAACCCGGAAGTGAAGGCCAAACTGGTCTCGAACACCGAAGCCGCAGTTGATCGCGGCGCCTTTGGCGTGCCCACGTTTTATATTGGTGACGAGATGTTCTTCGGCAAAGATCGTCTTAATCAGGTCGAAGAAGAGCTATATTAGACTGGTCACGATTAGCCTGAAATCGAGCCTATTGCAGACATTTATAAGTGCAGGAACCTTCGCGTGTGCAGCAAGTCGTAAGTCGCCTTAAGCTGACATCCTCTTCTTCGCATTATCGTTCAGTTCGCAAAACCAAAATGTCTCGTTTTCTCTTTTTCTCAACCTGTCACGTCGGCAGCGAATTCCATAGCGAAGTCCAGTATTAATAAATTTCCATCTCTGGTGGAGGTCTTTGACTTTTTAAATTGCATTTTAAGAAACATTATTGCGCAAAGGTCGGACTAGTTTCTTTAGATCCCCAAAATTGAGAGAGAAGATACAACGATAGGCGCGAAACAAGCTCAAATAAGCCTTTAGCTGCCATATAGCGGCGCATAGGCATTCGCAGGTGCTGCGTATTGCAGTATGACCAAACCAGACATTCGTGCTTGGCATAGGCCTCACCTGTTGGAACGTATTTTTGCTTTCCCGAACCAGTTCAGCCTTCTGGCACAGCGCAAGCCTGATTACCAAAAACTGCGGTAGGGAAAACTGGAGGGTGCTTCTTACAGCACCTTTTTTGCCCCGGTTCAACATATCCTCATACGCTAGGCCGTTTGCTTAGACAGGCTGCTTGGTGCACTCGCTTTCCAAATCATCCTGAAAAGTCTCAATCAGCTTGTGTTTCAATATTTTTCCGGTTGAAGCTGCTGGCAAAGCCATGGTGAAAACAATTTGCGCAGGATGTTTATAGGGGGCTAGGCGGGACATCAGATGTTCCTTCAAGGCGAACTTGCTGATGCTCTCAAGGTCGGCCACCTGTGCGAAGGCAAGAACTTCTTCGTTTCCGCCTTCGAGCTTTCTGCCCACAACGGCAGCCTGTATGATTGCCGGATGGTCATTGAGCGCCGCCTCAACCTCTGGCGGGTAAATGTTAAAGCCACCAGAGATGATGAGCTCCTTGCATCGTCCCACAACTTCCAGATTACCGTCTTCGTCAAACCGTCCCAAATCGCCTGTATGCAAGAAACCATCTGCCCTGTGCACTTTTGCAGTCTCCGCTGGGTTTTTGTAGTACCCCTTCATCACGTGAGGTCCGCGGACAAGAATTTCGCCAACTCCCTCTTGCAAATCGTCCTGGTCAGGAGCAGAGACGACTTTTGCCTCTGTCCCATCAAGCGGTTTACCGGTGCTGATGTTCGGGTTGCCGATCTCAAAACTGGTCGTCGAAATGCCTGCAGTCGTCTCGGTCATACCATAGCCGTTCTGCACGGCTACGCCATAAAACGCCTCGGCACGACGCTTCCAAGCAGGATCCAGCGGTGCGGCACCTGACGAGACATAACGCAGCTGAGGCGCTTTGAGCTTATCGAGACCCTTTTCCCGCACAAACTCCATCAAAAGCGCATGCATCTGCGGAACCGCGGGCAAAACTGTTACGCCGCTCTTGAGTGCTTCATAGAGGCTTTCTGCCGTAAAGCGGGTTTGTAATTGTAAGCCTGCCCCAACCGATAATGAGGCAAGCAGCGCTGAGGCAAGCCCGAAAATGTGCGAAAAGGGCAGCGCGCAATAAACCAGGTCTTCCACCTTTAATGATCTCACCGTAGCTGAAGCATTTGCCGCGAAGAGCAAGTTTGCGTGGGTGATCATCACCCCCTTGGGGTCCCCTGTCGTACCGGTTGTATACATGAGCACAGCTACCTGCTCTGCCGCCGATGGACTGGTAGGCTCCACTTCGCAAGGCCGAGCGTCACTAATAGATACGGAGCCGAAACCTCCTGTCGCCGGATTTGCTCCAAGACGTGCCGCGTGTTGCACAGCGTTGAGGGAGACACCGTCTGTTGTCACAATCGTCCGCACGGCGGCATGTTTGGCAATTCGATCAAGTTCCAGGGCTGACATTCTGGCGTTTGAAGGGATTGCCCAAGCATCAAGGCGACTACAGGCAAACAGAAAGGCGATCATCTCTACCGAGTTTTCGCCGATTATCATCACTCGGTCCCCTGCCCTCACATCAAAGCGAACAAGCGCGGCTTGAGCCTGATCGACCGCCTGCATGAGCTCATGATAGGTCAGAGGGCGCCCATTAGGGTCGATCAGCGCAAGGCTTTGGGGAGTTATTTGAGAGCTTACCTGCAGCATTTCGTGGATGCGGTTCATCAAATATCTCCCCTTTGTGAGCGCCGCACCTTATTTGACTGAATTTGCAGCGTTTGGCTCCATTTGAAAAACAAACACTGACCGAGGCATCTGTCAATAATTGTAAAGGCCAAACACTCCACAATTCAAAAGCCAGCTTTGTGAAGTTCATTCAATGACGGCGCACACCAACTTATTTCTTAGTTGCTACGCAGCATTCATGAAGATCCCAAGTTCATTGGCCAGCCCAAACTGCATACTCTATGACTTCGCGGGGAAAGAAAAGCCTTTAAGGCGGACAAATGAGTTCGGGGCCTTTTTCGGAGCGACGTCACCAAAATCAATCAACTTAACAATGCCTGTCAAAGGTTGGGTGACGAGGACGAAGCTTCAATCAAAAACGATGCGCGGAAAGTAGAACGACACCACCCAGTTAGGCATATCGACAATTTCTGAAATACGGAGATCACCGCAGGTCGAGCAGAGCATGTAAGCGTCAACTGGATTTAGGTTATGCCTGCTACTCAACAAGTCGATCATATTCGAGACCGCTGCTTTCGCCCCAGCCATCAGGTCTTCTCCAATGCCGGTCGTTACATCATACCCTTTTGAATCGAGGTGACGTGTCACCGGACCCTGAGTGGTAAAGCGAGGCATCGTCAAAGGTGTTTGCTTGATCAGGTCCAGTTTAACCGTAACATCCATCTGACTTTCAATGGCCGTGCCGCATACCTCTCCGTCGCCTTGTGCCGCGTGCGTGTCTCCTATAGAGAACAACCCGCCCGCGACCTGAACCGGAAGATATAACTCTGAACCAACGGATAGATCCCGAATATCTAAGTTCCCCCCCACGGCACGAGGCGGCACCACAGAATGTAAGCCCGGCTCAGCAAGAGCAAGTCCGATCGTTCCCGCAAATGGTTTGAGAGGCACTGCCCCTTGCGCCCCAAATGCTGCCGGCGTCATGGTATGCGGATCGTAACTCCATAGGGTGAGAGCCGGGTCTTTGAACTGGTCGGCAAGCAGTCCAAAACCGGGAATATTAGCAGTCCATCCGAAACCCGAAGGCTTGAAGTGCTGAATGGTTACTTTGACGATGTCTCCCGGTTCGGCCCCATCAATGAAGATAGGGCCAGTAACTGGGTTGATGCGTTCAAAGTTTAACTGAGGAATATCCGCGGCGGTGCTATCTCTGGTTACCTGCCCTGCAGAACAGTCCATACAAATAAACTCAAGAGAACTTCCTGGAGCAACTCTCTCAACAGGTGCAATTGAATTGTCCCACCCAAAATGATGTTGGTGTCGGTGGATGGTATAATTTGGAGCATTACACATATTGGCCGCCTTTAATTAGCTTCGTTGAGATAGACGTAATCGTAGTAGACAGGGTCTCCAGATTTGCCGTCAAGACCCTCCAGTTTTACTGAGCGATTGGTGAAATGTTGCACATTGAATATTGGCACCCATAGGGCATCTTCCTGAAATGCCAAGAAGGTTTCGCGCCACCTCATTAACGCGTGTTCCCGCCTGAACAAGAGCCAAGATCAGGGGAGGTTTGGGCCGTTATATGGGGGTACCAACATAATCCGGAGGTGCAAAACACTTTCAGATACCTTGTAATTGCAGGTAGTTAGATAGTCCCAAGTGTACTGAACGGGTCTTTTTACAGTCGGTTGTTGATTACCCCCTGAGGGTGAACTTCTTGGCGGATTCTTGACCCTAAGTACCCCACATAATGGCTCTGAAACACTTCGAGAAACATTGCTGCGCAAAGGTCGGACTAGTTTCTTTAGATCCCGAAAATTGAAAGAGAAGATACAGCGATACGCGAGAAACAAGCTCTAATGAGCCCATTCGGGGCATTCCTATTCCCGTGTACCTTCACATTGCAGAATGTCAGGGATGCCCTCAGCGCTCGTTAGCATCTTCTTCGGGCACCAAACGAATTTTTGCACGTGGCGGCGGATTCGATACGTTTTGAGGAGGCCCCATTTACACTTTCTAAGCTGCGGCTGAAAGTACTTACCTTGCGTTCATAATGCGTTAGAATCCATTCAGGAAATTAGTAGGTAGAAGCAAACGACACGGCGGCGCTGCATAGAAGACAACAAGAAAGTGCTTGATGATGGTGTCAGACAACTTCAAACGCTGCGATGTCTTGGTAGCCGGTGGCCGCACCACCGGATTGATGCTGGCAATCCGCTTGCGGCGTCAGGGGCTCTCGGTACGGATTATAGACAGTTCTCCCGGCATCGATCCACATTCACGTGCGACGGTGTTACATTCGCGCTCGTTAGAGCTCATGGAAAATTTGGGCATCTCAAAAGAGATCGTCACCAATGGTCAGCAGCTTCGCGGAATGCGATTGTTTGAGGAAGGTCAACTTGTTCTGGAGACCGCAAATCCGCCTGTCGACTCACCATTTCCCTTTGCAACTGCATATTCCCAAAAGCGGATTGAGCACTTGCTTGAGAAAAAGCTAAGAGATTTGGGTGTCAACGTTGAACGCAGCACAAACCTGTTTGCCTTAGAGCAGGACGCCACCTCCGTTCGGGTGCGTCTCAGAGATCCAGATGGTAGTGAATGCCGAGCCGAAGCCTCCTGGTTGGTCGGGTGCGATGGTGCGCACAGTACCACTCGACATCTTCTTGGTATTGAGTTTCCAGGGTGGCAAAGCCGTTATCCCTACATTCTTGCCGACGTCATAATTGAAAACGACGATCCCGCGCATGCATATTTTTCTTTCTTGCATCGGGACGGACCCCTCTATTTTTTCATCTTGGATGCTGGGCGTCGCCAGGTCGTAGCAAGTTTGCCGCAAGCATACTCGGCAGATGGAACCCCGAGTTTGGCTGAAGTGCAGGCGCTGGTAGACAGGCGGTCTGGAGGCAACTATCGTTTGCGCGATGCCCGGTGGCTCAATTACTTTCGCATTGGGTATCGCCTTGCAGACCGTTTTCGACAGGGACGTGTTTTTCTTGCCGGTGATGCGGCCCATATCAACTCCCTTGTCGGTGGCCACGGCATGAACACAGGCATACAAGATGCCTGCAACTTAGCCTGGAAACTGGCGCTCGCCAGTAAAGGGTTGGTCTCAGACGCCCTCCTCGATAGTTATGAAGCCGAGAGACGGCCAGTTGCCGAAAAGATGATCGCAGGCACACGCGATTTGACCGAGCCCAATGACTCTTATCGCTTCATGACAAAGGCTCAGAAAGAAACCCTTATTAAGGGCTTTCAGATGAACCCTGACGATTTAATGAGCTTCTATCGCAACTTTGAAGAACTGGATCTCGATTATAGTGCCAGCCCGCTCAGCCGGGATGACAGCTCAGGCCTTTCCCGTCAGGTTAAGCCCGGTTCAGAAGCACGCAATGTGGAAGGATTGACATACGAAGGCCAGACCTGCGATCTCTTCTCACTGCTAGGAGGGCCAAATCACGCATTATTTTTATTCGCCGGAGAGTTAGGGGACGGCGACACTACGGCGCTTCTATCGAAGTGGACGAAGAGATTACCTTGGATTGAAAAGTATCTGGTTTCCATCGGTAAAGGCCGGAGGAACCTGCCAAAGGATTTCAGGCTGCTGTACGACCCGCAAGCACAATTCACCCAACGGTACGGCATGCTGGATGGCGGTCTCTATCTGATCCGTCCAGATGGTTATATCTCTTACCGCACGTCTAAAGCCAAAGGGGTGGGCAACTACCTGGCTGAGGTGATGCAGGCCTGTATAAGCCGCCCCCAATGAACTGGTCCGCGTTTATGATTAGGAAAACGCAGAATCAGACATGGGAAACAAGCGACCCAAACCAGAAAATTACGTGAGGTTGAAGTCCTGATTGAGCAAGGAATGCCGCGCATAGACGGGCAAAGGTCCTTGTTTTTTACTTGTCTGTAGTTTTGCCGTGTTGTCCAATCGCCGTCTTTGATGGCGACATTATTTGATCAAATCCACCCCGAAGAAATACACCAATGCTGGAACCGGCAATACTGCAAGCGTAATTGTAAGCACAATATAAAAGTTAGAAAACAAGCGGCTTAATCCTGATAGGAAAAGTATCCCTCCTCCTCCTCCTATCACACTATTTCCTGGAAGGTTCAACAGTAAAGCTATTAAGATATACCGTCTGCTTAGCACCCAGTTTCCTATCCAGCTCGGCGCACTCTCCTGCAATAAGAGCAGACGTTCTTGCGGCGCTAAACCCTGCATCGATTTAACGAATTCTGCGGTTCGTTGCAGTCCAAGAGACTTCAGCAAGGTATATTTTAGTCGAGAGGAAAACGCCAAACCAACGAAATAGCTCGTTAGCAGGCCCAGAATAGTTGCAAGGTACACAAACGGTGCCGCCGAACTACCTTGTGTCGTTAAAATGAGTATGCCTACTTCTGCACCTGGAAAAAAAGGTATCGCCAGCAATACTGCGTATAAGACCAGAAGCAGAAGAATAGTTGAGCCGAACACCATCCCCGCCTGCAGGGTCGGCTGCTCCACATAGACATCAAGCAGGCTGGAAACAAAATAGTTGATCAAAACAACTACCCCGATCAGCACTCCCCAGCGCAAAAGTAGACTTAAGTACCTTGCTCTTTTCGAACGTATTCCCTGAAGAAACTTACCAGCCACTATTGGTCATACCTTCACAAATCAGCACTAAATAACTCATGGGACCTCGCAGATAATCAGAGGATAGTGTCGCCGAAATAACACTAAAAGGCCATACACAGTCTCGAGAACAGATTAGACACGGTCCTCCTGACGTAGGCCAAGCGTAAAACGCGATATTGTCAATTCTGGTGTATCAGCGTTTTCTTAAGCAGCTTTATTCTCGGATTCAGGTTGTTCGATACCGTCTTTGAAATTGATCCCTGTGATGACTTTGCCAAGATCGGCAGAGCCGAGTAGTTTTCGCCAGCTTCCTTTCGGGCTCTGTTGCAAGTTTGAAGCACTGCCTGCATGATCCTTACGTTGCGGGGGAATTGCGATGTCAGAATTCAAGTAGCGTCAGTTCCAGGGAGAGATCATTCATTGGGCTGTGAGGTGGTATTGCAAATATGGCATCAGCTACCGTGATCTTGAGGAAATGCTGAATGAGCGTGGCGTCAAAGTTGACCTTTCTAAAGATCAAGGGAAAGTGGTTCTATCAATATCGCGCGGCGGATGACTAGGGCAGAACCATCGATTTTTCTGTCGCCAACCCGTAATTCCTCGCGGTTAAACGAGTTCTTGCCGAAACGCTAAATGGTTTTAAAGAGTGGGAAAAGCCTCGTATCACCAAAACTGACAAGGCTGCCACATATGGTGTTGTTATTGGTGAGTTGAAACGCGAGGGCAAATGCCCGCCAGACACCATTCACCGACAGATCAAGTATGTCAACAATGTGATCGAAGCCGATCACGGCAAGCTCATACGCGTCTTTAAACCAAATGCTTGGGTTCAAGTTGAGAGAGACGGCCTACACAACGCCGCCAAAGTATTGACGCAAAGGGAAGTCAAGTCATTATAGCTAAAAGTGGAGTAATACTTCAAAATATTGTCATTTTATTCTACGACAGTGCATCTTAAGGCTGAAGGCCGAAAAAATAATAAATAATAAATGGACTAGCAGATGGTATTTTCAGTGTTTCACGAAATGAAGAAACAGGGACCGCTTAACGCACTCTTTCTAAATTGTACGTTGAAGAATGGACCCGAAGTATCGAACACAGAAGCGCTTTGCAATCTTCTAATTGAAAGACTGAAAGCACACGAACCGAGCATTGAGACTGAGACCGTTCGTGTTGTCGATTACAACGTCAAACCGGGCGTCGCCAATGACGAAGGTGAAGGTGACGAGTGGCCACAGATCCTCGAAAAGATTAAGCGTTGCAATATTATAGTACCAGCGATGCCAATCTGGATGGGCGTTCGCTCTTCCGTTATACAACGCGTGATCGAACGGCTCGACGGCACCACCAAGACGGTCATGTGTGAAAAGACCGGACAGTTTCCACTTTATGGTTCGGTCGCTGGCTGCGTCGTCACCGGCAATGAAGACGGAAGTCACGACTGCATTGCCAACACCTTTGCGAACCTCCTTCATTTCGGTGTAACGGTGCCGCCTAATACTGATCTCTATTGGGTTGGCGATGCCGGGCCGGGTGCGAGCTATATCGAAGCAGGCGGCGAGCTTTCCCCCTACGTACGCCGAAATGCGGAACTGACAGCCATCAACTTGCTTTTCGCCGCAAAGCTTCTGCGGGACAACCCTTACCCGATCAATATCGCTGAGCACAATGCAAAGATGATGATGCAGAATAAGGTGAAGGCTGAGGCTATGAAACTCGCGATCCAGCACATGCGCGCCAATTTGCCTGATTGATAAGTACAGCGGCGCCAGACGTAGGCGCCATTTCCATACAAAAGGAAGTAATCAATGGGCCTTAGAGAACTCGTGGGCGGCCTTGGTGTGGCTGATGTCGTCGATGCGATGATGATGACATTTCAGCATCGAGCTCACCTTATCAAATTGGACAGCCCGGATCCAAACCGGCTCTATGGAATTCACGCCTGAATTGCGCCTCGAGAAGGGTTATTTGTGCCTTAACTCAAAAGATGCAACAGAGCCCAATGACTTCATGGGGAAGACGATACCCCTTCAGACTGGCAAAAGAGCTCGGTATTTTCCTAGGGATTTAATAAGTTAAAATCTGGCATCAAACAACTTAGCATTGCCCCTAGTGATCTGCTTGGCGGGCCCTCAGCCAGTGATCGAATGACCAGCGTCCGCTGCCGGCGATAAAGAGAAAGATAAGACTCAGCAACATCGTCATGTCCGCTCTGGCCTCGTGCTGCGCGCTCCAAAAACCATAGCGGTTCATTTCGGGTACGTTAAAAAGCCACCAATCGTGCCCTAGCAGGATTGGTAGCTTGGTGGACAGCAGTGCAACGCACATGGTGATAATCAGTGGGATGGTCGCCAAGCGTGTGAAGACCCCGAAGATGATCATCAAACCGCACAGGATTTCAACTACTCCCACAAAGGGGCCGAAAAACTCCGGAAAAGGAATACCGATTCCGGCAAAACGTCCGGCCCCGAGAATGTCGGCGAACAGCAGCTTCTGGAGCCCTTCTGGAAAGAAAACCGTCAGGCCAACTGCTAGGCGAATAAATATGATGGCACTAGCGCAAGCGGTTTCTTCGTACCTGCTGAGAAAAATAGGCTTCACTTTGTGTCCTTACCTGATTACGCGCAGCTCAAAAACTGGCTGCGGTTATTCATAAAAAAGACCGGCCTCCGCTGGAAAACAGACCATACAAACTCAATTGGCTCTGTCAAACCCCGATTAAGCCCTAACAAGGCGGTTGTATCGCAAACTTTTTCAGTCTTGCGCGACATGAGGAGCTGAGCAAGTCACACATCGATGAGTTTGACGACCGGCTCGCTGGGCACCGGCCAGAATGTCAAGTAATTCTCCACTTGGCGGCGCACCCAAATGCATCACCAAATACTCGAGCTGCCTCACCCTGTTCCTCGAAGATGGCCGAATTGAACTGGCCAGCAACAGTGTGGAGTGTACCATTCGTACGGTTGCCCTTAATTGCAAAAAATGATGTTCTCAGGGCGGCTTTGGTTACTTTGCGGGCCGGATACTGGCTTAAACGGTAATCCCGCAGGCTTGCTCGTGGGACTTTGTCATGGATTGAACGATGCCATCTATGAGAATGCCTTTTTCGAAGTCAATCAGGTTGGCTTCTTCGCTCTGCAGCCTTTTTAGGATTTCGCTCACCTCGATAACCTTCAGGTTATTAAAGCCAAGGCTCTAGCCCGGCGCTGGGATGAAGCGGTCATAGGGCGGGTGCGCGCGGCCAGCCAGAATGGTCTTGTAGCCTCGAGCTGCAGGACGACCCTAGGCCCTATAGATGTACAGTTCGTTCATGCGCTCCTGATCATATACGATGGAGCCTTTGGAGCCGAAGATCTGCAGGGTAATGCGGCGTTTAAGGCCCCATGCGGAGCGGCTGAGCTGAATTGTGCCATTCCGCCATTTGCAAGCTCGAACAGAACAGTTGCCATATCCTAGGTTTCGACCGGCATGTCATTGCCTTTGGCATCCTTCCAGGCCTGGTAGCTTTTGCTCATATGGCAGAGGACCTTGGTCAGAGGTTGTTTGTTATTTAGAACCAAGAAGCAAAATACTGTAGCACTCGAAAATGCTCAGCAGACAATACTCTCAGTTGGGCACCCTGGAAAAATCTCAAGCCCGGAGGTCCAAAAACGAAGAGCGCTCTATTGAAACTGGGGTTGTCATTTAATGCCCATAATTATGTACTAGCGAGGATCGTCCCTTAGGAGAGAATATAATAAGTCTTTGTGAGGGAAATAGTTTAGTTCAGGGAAATTCTGTTCCGCACTTGAGATTAGGAATAATTATAGACACCCCCCTGTAAGAACTCCCATATGAAGATAAGCTATAGGTCAATATAAGAACATGAAGATCTTGGTTACGGGAGGCGCTGGTTTCATTGGATCAGCCCTTATCCGACATATTTTGCATGAAACCGAACACGAAGTTCTCAATATTGACGCTCTTACTTACGCGGCAATGCCCGAAGCCTTGGAAGGTTGTGGTAGCTCTAAGAAGTATAGTTTTAGACAGATTGATATTCGTGATGCTATTGCTCTCGAAGAAGTGTTTGCACGTTATTCTCCAGATGCAGTAATGCATTTGGCTGCGGAAAGTCATGTTGACCGATCAATCGATAGCCCCGCTACCTTTATCGAGACTAATATCATTGGCACATTTAACCTTCTTCAGGCGTCACTTCGTCATTGGAAGTCACTGGCTCCTCGAAACAGGAAATCGTTTAGGTTCCATCACATATCAACTGACGAAGTCTACGGAACTCTAAAAATAGACGACCCGACATTTACCGAAACAACTGCCTATACGCCAAATTCACCGTATTCGGCTAGCAAAGCAAGTTCTGACCATCTTGTACGTGCTTGGTTCGAGACCTACGGCCTTCCGGCCTTGATTTCGAATTGTTCTAACAACTATGGTCATTGGCAGTTTCCAGAAAAGCTTATTCCGCTGACTATTATCAAGGCGATACAGGGTGCTACTATTCCCGTGTATGGTACGGGCGAAAACATTCGAGATTGGCTATTCGTTGAAGATCATGCTGACGCTTTACTCAATATTCTGGCAAAAGGTGTTGTTGGAGAGACCTACAACGTTGGCGGAAAGTCGGAAAAAACAAATATCGAAGTCGTAAGGCAAATCTGCAGTATTCTTGATAAGCACCATCCAAACGGTGCGCCTCATGAACGTCATGTCTCTTTTGTCTCTGATCGGCCCGGACACGATCTTCGTTATGGCGTAAATACCGATAAAATTGAGCGAGAACTCGGCTGGTCTCCGAAAGAAACGTTTGAAAGTGGCCTGGAGAAGACCGCCCTTTGGTACTTAAATAACCAGAGTTGGTGGCAAAAAAAGCCCAAAGGCAAACGTCTCGGCCTTGCGGAAAATATTCCCGGTGAGGTGATATAGCATGAGTATTGTTGTTGTTGGAGCAACTGGACAATTGGCACGCTCTTTAAATGATAGCTATGCTAGCGTTTCAGATAGTCCAGTATTTGTAGGCCGTGAACAGTTAGACGTCAGACATCTCGATGCTATTCCAATGTTACTCGATGAACTTCAACCTACAATACTTATAAACGCAACAGCCTATACAGCAGTAGACCTAGCAGAACGAGATCGTGAAGCTGCCTTTTTTGTAAATACGAAAGCGCCAGCGGGAATGGCACTTTGGTCCGCGCGTAATGATTGCAAATTCGTCCATATATCAACGGACTATGTATTCGATGGTGACCTAGGACGTCCTTATACAGAGCTTCATTGTGCTAAGCCGTTAAACCATTACGGACAAACAAAGCGAGATGGCGAGAAGGCTGTGCTTGATGTGAGCGGTAACAGTCTCATTTTTAGGACTTCTTGGTTACATAGCCCTTACGGGAAGAACTTTTTGACCACGATGCTTGATCTTGCAACAAAGCGAGATAGCCTCCGCATTGTTTCTGATCAGTTTGGCAATCCTACCTGTGCTTTAGATTTAGCCGATACCATTAAGGCAGCTGTGTCGCCGCTTAATGGCCCGGAACTAAGTGGCCTTTATCACGCCTCTTCTGTTGGCGGCACCAGCTGGAGCGGTTTCGCTGAGAGTATATTTTCTCTTGCGCTCCAATATAATCTATTGAAACGCGTCCCTGAGCTGGAGCCAATACCAAGCTCAGAATTTCCAACCCCTGCAGATAGAGCAAAGGACACTCGTCTGGCCTGTAGTCTACTGGCCGAAAAGGGATTGTCTTTGCCGGGATGGAAGCTTGGTGCTCAAAGAACAATTGCGACAATAGCCAAAAGAAAAAGAGAAGCGCAATGAAGGGAATAATTCTTGCTGGCGGGTCAGGAACACGCCTTCATCCGGTGACACTTGCAGTGTCAAAACAATTGTTGCCTGTCTACGACAAACCGATGATCTATTACCCGCTTTCGGTGTTAATGCTGGCTGGCATTCAAGAGGTCCTGATTATTTCGACACCTGTTGATTTACCAGGATTCAAACGTCTTTTGGGAGACGGTTCACAATGGGGAATCTCAATTTCTTACGCTGAACAACCTTCTCCTGACGGTATCGCCCAAGCATTCATTATCGGTAAAGACTTTATCGGCGGTGAACCCGTTGCATTGATACTTGGCGACAACATTTTTTATGGACACGGTTTGACTAAGCAATTGAAATTGGCAGCCACATTGAAGTCTGGCGCGACTGTTTTTGCCTATCAAGTTGCTAATCCTGAAAGATATGGCGTCGTATCCTTTGATAATGAAGGAATGGCGCTCAACATCGAAGAAAAACCACTGGTGCCCAAGTCTAACTACGCGGTTACCGGATTATATTTCTATGACAGTGATGTGGTCAAAGTTGCCTCAGAGATAGAGCCATCAGCGAGAGGCGAACTAGAGATTACCGACGTAAATCTGGAATATCTCAAGCGCGGCAAGCTTAGGGTGGAGAAAATGGGGCGTGGCTATGCATGGCTAGATACTGGGACACCTGAATCTCTTCTTCAAGCATCAAGCTTTGTGCAGACACTACAGGCTAGGCAGGGTGTTCAAATAGGTGATTTGGATGAGATCTCAGATCTTATGAATCTCAAATAAGAACAATTATATTAATAACAAAAGGTCTAGTCCAATGCTTCTTAGTGCATCATACAATTATTTTAATGGCGAAGAACATTTATTAGCGTCACTAAGGTCTATCGCAAATTCGGTTGAGCATGTTTCAATCGTATACCAAGCAACCTCTAATTCTGGTGAGCCTATTTCCGAAGAAGCGTTGGACGCACTATCAGATGCAATCGGAGAAAAATTGGTCAATGATGTAAGCTTATACGAACCCGACCTAACTTTACCAAGATCCGTGAATGAACGAAATAAGAGAAACTGGGGTCTAAAAATTGCTAAATTACGTAAATCAACTCATTTTATGACGATGGATGTAGATGAGTTTTATAGAGAGACTGAATTAATTTCTGCAAGAAGACTAATTGCAGAACACGGATACAATAGTACGAGCGCAGCTTCGTTCTTTCACCTAAAATCACCTCGCTATCGTTCAAAGTTACCTGATAGTACGAACGTATCGTTAATAACTAAGATTGAACCGTGGTCGAAATTTCGGCCAAAACAAAACTACTATATCCCGATGGTTGACCCCACGCGTAATCTAAAAACTCTTCTTAAGAAACACCATCACTTTTCTATTGATTGCGTTGCTATGTATCATATGAATCTAGTGCGACGAGATATTGATAGTAAATTTAGAAATACATCAACTACCGATAATAAGTTTCTCGATAGTTTGCGGAAAAATATCGATAATTGGAATTTTGGCACACCGTTCGAATTCCCCAATAAGGGGATGTATGAAATTGCGGAAGTAGAAAATGAATTTAATACTTTCGATAATTGACGTGGCTTAGGGTGTGAAATTTACTCCAGTTGCCGACGGCACTTGCATATAGAGTTCGAAAAGCAAACTCTGTTAAACCAAATGAAGAACAAAGTCATGAAGAAGCTAATTTTCATAGCAGGAAGTCCTCGATCAGGTACCACGGCACTGACAAGACTCATCGCTGCGAGCTATGACGTTCATCATGTAACAGCCAGAGAGTTAGGGACTAATATTGATTCCAAAGAGACATGGGAAAGTGGAATATTTGGGCGCATCACAAACGATGAAGCGATCGTCGATCGCTTCGAAAAAATTGATTGTATTCCGCCTTATCTATTAGAGAAAACACCAGACAATATCTTCCATATCAATCGTATTTTGAAGGTGTTTCCAGACTCCAAAATTATCATTCCAATTAGGTCAGGTGTTGACGTTGTAAAATCACTTCAAGTTGCAAAAGAAACTTTTTTAGAAGAAGAGCCGAATTTTAAAAAATCATGTCGACAATGGCGACAGTCAACAGAAATTATTGTGAAACTGCCTAAAGATAGTAGAATTTTATTGGTCGATTATGAACGGTTTATGGCCGATAAACATGGCACGGCTGAGAATATATTCAAGTTTCTTGGTATTTCAACACGGAACATCTCCGAATGTGTGAATGAGATGCAGAACAACGCGAAAGAGCGCGTAAAGGGTGTAGTTGGTCGTTCAATAACGGGCGGACAACAGTCATTTACAGTAAGGGAGGTACTTCTGTTTGTTCGGCTGTGCGGATTCCTTGAGTATCGAGTCTGGAAATTGCGCCGAAGTTTACGATGATGCAGTTCGCCAACACTATGAGATTTTAAAATACAGTCATGAAAATATTAATCTGTAATAGTAGTTTAGTGAACCTAGCTGGCTCGGAATTACATTGTCTTGAACTAGCAATCTATTATCAAGAGCAGGGACATGAGGTGTTGCTTGCATCTTTAGAGGTCGGCGGCGAGATTGCCGCAGAAATGCGATCAAAGCAATTAAGCTCAAAGCTTATCTCTGAACTGACAGAAAGTGATGAGTGGGACATAATTTGGACGCATCATATTAGCTGCTTTCATGCCGTCCATATAGAAAGAAAACTTAAGGCAAGGCATCACGTGCATGGTGTACTATCAGTCACAGAGCCTTTAGAAGCCCCCCCTATTCCGAAGGATTTGGCACCCGATTTTGAGAGTTTCCTAATTTTATGTAATAGCAAAATGACACTGGATTACGTTAAGGAGCTAATTCCTTCCACTATCGATACATGCGTCTTTTTTAATGTATGCCGAGAGCCATCTGGGCGAAAGGGTGTATTTTGTCATGATGAATGTAACCCAACGAATATAGCGATAGTTTCTAATCATGTTCCTTACGAGTTAAGAAAACTTGCGCAAAGGGCGAGGAGATTTGGAACAAGCGTTGATATCTTTGGTCTCCAATATGAACGCAAGCGGATAACTCAAGAGTTTTTGTCAATTTACGATGTCGTTATTTCAATTGGAAAAACAGTTCAGTATTGCATGGCAGAAGGCGTTCCAGTTTTTGTTTATGACCACTTTGGAGGGCCAGGTTGGTTGAGTAAGCAAAATCTTGAGCGCGCTGAATACTTCAATTTTAATGGCAAGTGCACGCGAAACAAGCGTTCTGCAAGACGTCTGTGGGCTCAAGTGCTTGATGGATATAGCAATTCATTGTCTGAGCTGGAACATTTTCAAAACCATGCAATGATCCAGTATGAAATTTCGTCTCAAATTAGGCAGAAGATCCCAAATTCAGGATACTTGAAAGCTCATCAATTAATTAGTGATGATGAGCAAGGTTCAAAAATTGCCAAGCACCTAGATTATCTAAGTAGAAATACGCGATGTAACAAAGTTAAGACGCGCCCTTTTCTGAGCAAATTAAGAAAAGAAATGAAGAAGATAAAAAGGTCCGTCGTTGGCTTCGAGCAGTAAGTACGGTTCACTATGAAGTGTGGCGTTAAATGACAGAGAAAACAGCATTATCTAAAGTAAAAAGAGAGATTTTTCGTATCGCCATTAGACAGCCGCGAAGCGTATATAAAAGACTAAATATTACAATTACAGATTCTTTTTATTCAAATTTTGAAGATCGACTTACAAAGATGCAATATGGTCAAATTGCCGCATCGGCAAAAGTCGCAGTTTATTTAGTTCACCAGCCCGATGGTATCCGCTCCCATTCTTATCATTCACTTCGTCACCTTATATCTCTTGGTTATGCTCCGGTAATCGTGATAAATGGTAGGCACTCGGAAGGGGAAGTGCAAAAACTACTATCTTACGGCTGGGTGGTCATTCAAAGACCTAATTATGGATATGATTTTGGCGGGTATAAGAGCGCCCTATCCTTCTTAAAGAATAAATCTGATCCCGAGTATCTACTACTAATTAACGACTCCATTGAATTTCCAACAACAAACCAAACATCTTTCATACCACGTATGGAAAACTCCAACTGTGATTTTGTCGGAATTGAGGAATATTCACATGTTGATATTCACTTCAGTGGGTCGGAAGATTACTTTCGAAAATTAATGGAGGGAAAGAACATTGATCAGTCCAACCGGCACATTTGTTCATATCTACTATTAATCAAAAGGCGATTATTACATGATCCGGTTTTTGTAAAATTTTGGGATGATTTTATTCCTAAATCAGATCGTATCTATGCGATTTCGAAGGGTGAAGTAGGCTTAACTCAAGCAATTATCAAGAATAATATCACCTTAGAGACCTTGGTTAATAGGAGTGAGTATTCGGATTACCTTAACGGGTTGGTAGATAATGAGTTGGTTGAGCTTTGCAGCATACTGAACACGCCTCCTCCAATTGCGGAATACCTAAAAATTAAATCTGGACAATATATCTCTGGGAATATCCCAAGAGAAGAATTAGAAAACTTAATTTTTCAGCTCCTTTTGCACTTCCATTCAGTACATCTTTTCCCAGATGGGCTGGAAAAGCACTTTTTCATTGGCATTAGAAAGAGAAAAACGTATACATTGCCCGATATATGAGCTCAAATTCAGATTAGGTTGTCCACTGCACTTAATCTCGGCAGCTTCCTATCCTTTTCAGAGAGTATCGGATCAGCTGCGCCTATTGGCCAGTCAATATTAACATCAGGATCGTTCCATTGAACGCCAGCATCGTGTTCTGGAGAATAGGGATTGTCGACTTTGTATTGGAATTCTGTGTTAGCTTCCAAAGTCAAAAATCCATGGAGAAAACCTTTTGGGATGAATAGCTGGTTTCCTTCCTCAGCAGAGAGTTCTACCCCAGCCCATTTTCCATATGTTGGAGATGACCTTCTGATATCGACCGCAACATCAAACACCCGCCCGCGTGACACCCTGACCAACTTGCTCTGCTCGAAAGGTGCCCGTTGGAAGTGAAGGCCTCGAAGTACACCTCGATCTCTGGAGTATGAATGGTTGTCTTGCACGAAGTTGATTGGCTTACCTATCAACTCGTCGAATTTCTTTTTTGAATAAGTTTCTGAAAAGAATCCCCGCTCATCGCCAAACCTGTCTGGCGTTAGAACAATCAACTCAGGAATCGATAGTCTTCTAATGTCCATTCTTTTCTCAATAGTTGTTATTTTTCCATAGTTTGAAATGTCCATTCAGGCGTCCCCAATTCCGGGCAGATCTTTCGTAATCGAACAGCAATAAAGCCAGTAGCAAGCGGCGAAGAGATCTGGCAGCTTCTTTCTTTAATGAGCGTTGAACTCCATACTTTCGAGAGACATAAAAACTCGAAATCTCGTTGTGGTAAGCTTTAAAGGCATTTAGGCGCCAGGATGCTTTTGTCGAGCCTCCCTTTAAGTGGATTGCCCGTACTGAGCGATCTACCATAAGAGTCCACCCAGCTTGCTTAATCCTCAACGATAAATCATCGTCCTCATAGAATAGAAAAATCTCTTGATCGAAACCATTTACAGCTTCAAATGCTTCCCGGCGGCATAGTAATACGGCACCGGAGAGGACCGCAACAGGACCCGCGCACTCTGGTGGTTTAGTCGAGATCGTGGACGGCACTAGCTGTGGTTGGGAGTGAAAATATTCTTCGCCGTTCGGATCATCAATCCTTGGCGAAATTGCTCCGCACTGAGGAAACTCCTCTAGCCGATCTAAAAGCGCCTTAAGAGCTGCAGGAGCTATTGTTGCATCAGGGTTGAGAAACAATATAAATGGGCTTTTTCCAGAATGTGCGCCAATATTGCAGGCAGTTCCAAAACCTAGATTCTTCTCTAAAATAATGACTTCAGCACCGTTTTCCTTTGCTATTTCGGTGCTTGCATCACTGCTGGCATTGTCGACGACAATTTTATTGGCCCACTTAGGAAGGCCCGTCAGGGCACCTGCCAATACATCTTGGCTATTATAACTAACAAGTACGATGTCTATGACGAAACGCTGTGCACTATCTTTGTCAAACTGCATATTCTACGGTTCCACTCATTGATTTCACATATTGGGTATCAAATGAGGCATAAGTTTATTCCGTCACACGCTCTATATTTGATATCAAAATATTTCTCGGTCCTTCTACGCCCAACTTTTGTCAACTCAGCTCGCAACTCATTATCGTTAATTAGGAATTACTTAGATAACACTAGATCATCGACACCCACAGTTTCGCGTGTCGACATTGCATCCCCGATCTACTTCTTTGAGCCACCAGTTTCTTTTGAAATTACAGCCGCACCACCAAAAAGTGCGACGATCAACATTCTCGGCGCTTCGGAGCAGGCCTTTGGCAGGCATAGGATTGCAGCATTCTCGGCAGGTGAGCTGGTGTTTGTGCCCACCTGGCTTTACAGAGGCTACAGCCGTATCACTGCCATTTTGTCCTGGGTCATGTCATGCATGGTGTAGCCGATGCCGCCGATGTTGTAGCCGGACTGGCGGCGGCCTGCGAAGGGCATCCAATCTACTCGAAAGGCAGTGTGATCGTTGACCATCACCGCGTTGGCATCAAGCCTTGAAACCGTTTGCAGTGCTGTCTCCAGACTTTTTGTGAAGACCGAGGCCTGGAATGCAAAGGGCAGACCGTTGGCTGCCTGGATCGCCTCAGCCGTTGTCTTGGAGCTATAGACACAGATCACTGGGCCAAAGATTTCCTGACTGGAAACGCGGGCGTCTGCCGGTGGGTCCAGTAGAACCGTTGGCGCATAGGTCGTTTCCCCTAAACGCTTACCACCCGTCATCAGCTTGGCACCTCCATCAACTGCCTCTCTGACCCACTCCTCAACGCGGTCCACCTCAGGTGGGCGGATCAGCGGGCCGCAATCCGTTGTTGGGTCCGTCGCATTACCAACTTTCAGCGCAGCGGCAGCTGCTGCCAACTTTTTTGCAATCTCCTCAGCCTTAGTGGGCGGCGCGAAGACCCGCTGGACTGAGACACACACCTGTCCAGAATGGTAATAACCACCTTTGGTCAGTAGTGGGATCATTTTGTCGATATCGGCATCTTCGCTGACGATCACAGGTGCAGCTCCACCATGTTCCAGAGCACAGCGTGCACCGGGGGCCAGCTTTGAGCGCAACATCCAGCCGATCCGGGCAGAGCCTATGAAGGACAGGAAGGCCACCCGCGGGTCGGTAATCATCTGCTCGGCAACATCGTTGGAACAAACAACCGGTTGGCACCAATCCTTTGGCAGCCCGGCCTCATAGAGCATCTCAACAAAAGACATACACGACAGTGGTGTATCCGGGGCTGGCTTGATGATCACTGGGCACCCCGTGGCCACCGCTGGACCCACCTGGTGCACAATCAGGTTCAGCGGGTGGTTGAAGGCACTGGCCGCGATCACTACGCCGATTGGCTCGCGATGGGTAAAGGCAATGCGCCCTGCTCCGGCCTCCGTCAGATCCATCGGGATCTCCCGGCCCGTCATCTGAGAAATCTCGCGCACGCAAAGCTCTACACCGTCAATAGCGCGGGCAACCTCAACCCTGGCATCAACCAGAGGCTTGCCGCCTTCGTTGGCGATCTGGAAGGCCAGCTCATCAAAGCGCGTCTCCATCAACCTTGAGGTCTTCTTCAGGATATCCATGCGCTGATAGGCGGGAAGCCACGCATCACGGTTATTAAAGAGGCGATACGCCTTCTCCATCATGGCATCAATCTGATCCCAGTCGCTGGTCTGAACACTGCCGATCACTTCCAGAGAAAACGGGTTTACAACATCCAGTGTCTTACTCATATCAGGCACACCCTCGCTGCAAGCTCATCGATCAGAACACGCTGGTTTTCGCTGTAATCAATCGGCACATCGACAACATGGACCCCGCCGGCAGCAAAGGCAGCCTCGAACGTTGGCACCAGGTCTTCTGTACGGGTGATCCTGTGGCCAGTCGCTCCAAAACTCTTTGCGTATTCAACAAAATCCGGGTTACCAAACTGCAGGCCCCAATCCTCAAATCCAGCAAGGGCCTGCTTCCAGCGGATCATGCCGTAGGCGCTGTCATTCAACACCGTTACTACCAGATTGAGCTTCATGCGAATGGCAGTTTCCAGCTCCTGACTGTTCATCATGAAGCCGCCATCACCACAAATGGCCATTACCCTACGGTCCGGATAGAGTTTTGCTGCCATCATGGCGGATGGCAGGCCAGCTCCCATTGTTGCCAATGCGTTGTCCAGCAGGACCGTATTAGGTTTATGCGCCTTGTAATTGCGGGCGTACCAGATCTTGTACATGCCGTTATCGAGCGCGATGATATCAGAATCCCCCATCACCTTGCGGGTGTCGGCAACCAGCCGCTGCGGGATAACCGGAAAACGCGGCTCATCGCTTCCTTCAGAGATATGCTCGTCGATCTCTTTCTTTACGCGTTTGTAATAGCTGCGATCAAAATCCAGCGGACCACCTAGGACATCACCAAGGCGCATCAGCGAACATGCAAGATCGCCAACCACTTCCACCTGAGGGAAGTAGACCTGATCGACCTTCGCCGCCTTGTAATTCATATGGATGACTTTGGTGCCGCCGTGCTCCATTAGGAACGGCGGTTTTTCTACCACATCGTGACCCACATTGATGATGAGATCAGCTCGGTCAATGGCACAGTGCACATAGTCCCCTTCGGAAAGGGCAGCGGTACCAAGAAACAGGTCTGAACGTTCATCAATAACGCCCTTACCCATCTGCGTGTTGAAGAACGGTATCTGCGTCAACTCTGCAAATCCGCTGGCAACGGAGTGCACGTCCTTTCGATTTGCACCCGCGCCTAGGAGCAACAACGGCATTTTCGCACTGCGGATCATATTTGCCGCTTCATTCAGCACCGTATCACCTGCAACCGCGTAATAGCGCGGATGAGGCTTTAAAACAGGTTCATATGTATCTTCAGGCGCAATATCTTCAGGAAGCTCCAGCAGGACAGAACCCGGGCGTTCTTCTTGTGCCAGGCGGAAGGCCTCTTGCACAATTGCCGGAATGGTGTCGCCATGGACAATTTGTTTGGACATCTTACAGATTGGCTCAAACAGGCCAACGATATCGACAATCTGAAACTGCCCTTGTCTGGATTTCTTGATCGGTTTTTGACCGGTGATCATGACCAGGGGCATCCCGCCAAGAAAAGCAAATGCCGCTGGTGTGGTGAGGTTGGTGGCCCCCGGCCCCAGCGTTGCTATGCAAACGCCTGCCTTGCCGGTCAGACGCCCATAGGTGGCAGCCATGAACCCGGATCCCTGTTCGTGCCGGTTCTGCACCACCTCAATACTGGAGGTGCGCAGGGATTCTAATAGATCAAGGTTCTCTTCACCCGTAAGAGCAAAGACATGTTCGACGCCTTCTGCTTCTAGCGCAGCAACAAAACGATCAGATGCTTTCATCGGAGATTGAGGATCAGGCATGGGGGCTCCTGTTCGGTCGACGACAGGCCTCAGTTGAGCAGCTGCTTGTTCGCTCATTAAAACAGTCGAGCGGCTGGCCCTGACGGAGCCAGTACAGCGGACAGGCTCCAAGGCCCTCGTGTATCTGCTACTCTATCGAAAAGCAGGTTACGCCCATCCTCAAGCACTTCCGTGCAGGATACTTTGGCAAAGTTTAAAGAGCACAAGTTATTTTTACAAGACGAGCATGAGCTAAACTCTAGGTAGTGCTCTTTTTTAGGGAGCGAGTTCGGAGCGCTTAAGATTCTGTTCAAGAATTACAATCTGGAGTAGTTCCTCGAACCATATGCTCGATCATTGCAACGCTTATTAGAGCTTCCGTGGTTTTGCTGTAGGCTTCAATTTCCTATGAAAGTCATAGTCTTAGGGCTAACGACGCGAAGTATGCTCAACGATCCAGCATTTTGGAAAAGTGACGTGTACGTCATCTACACCTTCTGATATATCTAATGAATGTCCAGCTGATTTTTCGCAATAGTAAGCTGGTTTGGGAGCAAGTTAGAGGCAGGAGCAACGGCGGAAAGAGGCAGAGCGCGAGCTTCTGGTTACATTGGTTTCGATTTTCGATAAGGGCGGTATTCAATTGGTGAATTTTAAGAATAGCACCGGCATGGCAGATCTTGCATTGCTTGGAGAGACTGTAAAGCAGGCACCATTTCACTAAGAAAATACAGGCGGTTTTCTGAAGCGCGACAGGTCCATGGGGCGTTCGATATGAAAGGCATGCCATCATTGGCACGAATGGGAGAGCAGGCAATTAGAATTTGACTATAGCAGCGCATAGCCTGCGCTGAGCGACCTATAATTTGGGAGGGTAATATGGTTGTAAATCAAAACTCGGCGCAGTCCGGGGGAATGAACTTTGACAAGCTCGTCAATTATCTTGGCAGCGTTGAGATGGGCAGACCGTTATTGAACGACCTCAGTGGCCGCAC
Source organism: Pseudovibrio japonicus (assembly GCF_014651595.1). Classification (GTDB taxonomy): domain Bacteria; phylum Pseudomonadota; class Alphaproteobacteria; order Rhizobiales; family Stappiaceae; genus Pseudovibrio; species Pseudovibrio japonicus. Next base: position 61,001 of record NZ_BMXE01000001.1, read on the forward strand.
GCTCACCAGCAAGCAATTTGCCATGCGTGCGCGGCAGTTTGCAAAGGGCTTAGAAACGCTAGGCGTGGAAAAGGGAAGTCGGGTTGCGTTGCTAAGCCTTAACTCCTTTGAATACGCAGAAGCTATGGTCGGGGCAATTCTTGCCGACATGATTTTCGTTCCCCTTAATATTCGTTGGTCAGCCCAAGAGTTGCTATACGCTATCGACCATTCGCAGATGAACACCATTGTTTATGACGATACTTTCGCGCCTATGGTGAATGCAATCAAAGAACAGGCCGGATCGCTTAAACACTTCATTCACATCGGGCAAAGCGATGTAGATGAAGGTGTTTCGCGCTATGAGAGCTTGCTTGAGGAACCGTGCGAACTTCAGCTTGGCCGGGATGTGAATACCGAGTGTTTCATGAGTTACACCGGCGGAACAACTGGGTTCCCAAAAGGCGTAGTTCACACCCACCAGTCCATGTTGTCCTGCGCCAATATTCTGGCTATCAACGGTACCCCGACTTTGCCGGGTGCTGCTATGATTGTCATGCCATTGTTCCACCTCTCAGGCTATGGACCGATTTTATCCCGCTTGCTGCAAAACAGGCCACTCGTGATCGTGCCCATGTTCCGGCCGGACCTGATCGTCGCAGCGGTCAAAACCTTCGACGTTACGTCATTCTTCATGGCGCCGGTTATGTTCCAGATGCTCATCAATGCACCTGAGTTTAACTCTGAAGATTTCGAGGATGTAACTCAGATCTCCTATGGAGCCTCACCTATTTCTGAAGCGCTCTTGAAACTGGTGCAAGAAAGCTTCCCGAAGACTGGCCTGACGCAGGCCTATGGCATGACGGAGGCCGGTGCAGGTGTGTTCTTGTGGCCTCAGTTTCATTCAGGTGAGTATGCCCGCATCAGCGCAGCTGGGCAGGCCAGTTCTCCCTTGCTTGACGTGCGTGTCGAGGATGAGGAAGGCAATGAATTACCGCCCAATTGTGTTGGGGAACTAGTGTTTTACACCCCATCCATTATGAGCCGCTATTACAACGCACCTGAGCAAACGGCAGCAGCAATCCGCAACGGTGGCTACCGGACCGGTGATGTGGGTCTGAAGGATGAATTTGGTGTCCTGTTCCTCAAAGACCGTTTGAAGGACATGATCATTACAGGGGGCGAGAATGTTTACACAGCCGAAGTGGAAAGCGCGATTTCGCTCCACCCGGATGTTGCTATGGTGGCAGTGATAGGCATTCCTGATGAAACCTACGGTGAAGCCGTTCATGCAGTGATTGTGCCGCGTGAAGGAACCGCGCCAACATTCGAAGATATCCGAAGTCATGTGAAAGGGCGCATTGCTGGCTATAAATGCCCGCGCTCAATCTCTCTGGTTGATGAGCTTCCTCTTTCTGCCATGAACAAGGTTTTGAAGAACAAACTTCGCGAGAAGTTTTGGGAGAATCACGACCGCGAAATCGCTTGATAGTTGGCGTGGGAGCGGCAAGCTTCCCTCATACGAACAAGATCGAGGTTACAACGGCCTGCCCCTAACTTATGTTAGGCGCAGGTTGTCGTAGTCACGCCTCTAATCCACCGCCCACCAATTGTCGAACTGGTATCCAAACAGGGGGATTGCGTCCGGACGGCGTACTCGTGTCCAGTATGCAAGTTGTTGAGTTGGTGCGTGATAAAGCGGAATTACATAAAAGCCTGATATCAGCACGCGATCATAAGCGCGAACTGCGGTAATGAGATCTTCCCGCGTGCGTGCTGCGATTATCGTTGCGATCAGGGAGTCTATTGCAGGTTCTTTGGCGCCAACGATGTTTCGCGATTCTTTGATATCAGCTGCTGCTGAAGACCAGCGGGAGGTCTGTTCTGCTCCCGGTGTCAATCCAGCGCCCCAACCGTTAAAGAGCGTGTCGAAATCAAAATTAAAGCGCCGTTCTTCAAACTGGGCGGCATCCACAATGCGAATAGTCATTTCAATACCAATCAAATTCATCGACCGTTGCAAAGCCAAGGCGACACGCTCTTCATTTTGGCTACGAACCATGAGTTCAAAGCTCAATTGCTCGCCCGTTTGCTGATTGATCAGTTTATTCCCGTCCAGCTCATATCCGGCTTCGTTTAGGAGTTGGAGTGCCGTAACTAAGTTGTCACGATTGCGCCCGGAACCATCCGTTTCTGCAGGGCGCCATGTGCCATTGAGAACATCTTCCTCAACAACGCCACTAAAAGGTTTTAGGAGTTCCAGCTCTTTCTCGGAGGCCGGGTTGCCGATGGAGGACAAATCCGAGTTATCCCAGTATCCAGCGGTTCTCACGTATTGGCCGCGAAAAATATTGCGATTTATGAAGTTGAAATCGAGTAGTGTGCCTAGGGCTTTGCGCACTCTTTTGTCCTGAAATTGTGGCTGGCGCGTATTAAAAGCAATTCCAACCATAGAAACAGGCGTATTCTTTTCGAAAGTCTCTTTTACTACTTTGCCTTCGTTAAAGGCTGGGAAGTCAAATCCGGTTTCCCATTGTGTTGGGTTGTCAAATGCGAGCGCATCTACATCCCCCTTCTTGAACGCTTCGACGAGCGCGTTGTGATCGCGGTAATAGTCAATTACCACTTCATCAAAATTGCTAAAGCCGACTTTCACCGGCAGATCTTCACCCCAATAGTCAGGGTTCTTTTTGTAGATAACCCTGCGCCCAGGTTCGATTACCGAAAAAGTATAGGGACCCGAGGCAACTGGAGGAACCAAGGTACTTTGGCCAAATGTCTCCACATCTGTGGCTGCTTTGGAAAAGATGGGAGCTGTTGCAATGAGAAAGGGAAGTTTGCGATCACTTCCATCAGCAAAGTGGAACTTGACCGATCTTTCGCCCGTCTTCTCAAACTGAGTTACCTTACCGTACCATTCTGAGTAAGGCAGGCGGCCCTTATCGCGAATGATCTCAATTGAAAATATCACATCATCTATAGTAAGCGGTGTTCCGTCAGAAAACTTTGCAGCCGGGTTCAGGCGAAACTCGATCCAGTCCCGTTCCTCGGGCATTCGAACAGCTTCTGCGAGGTGAGCATAAACAGACCAAGGTTCGTCACTGGATTGCAGTAGAAGACTTTCAAAAATATTGCTTCCCATGACCCGCTCCTGCATGCCGCGGGTCGAAGTAAAAGCCCCTTTTAGTGCAAATTGGTTGAGGCTATCGAAAGTGCCTTGAACACCAAGCGTTAGACGCCCTCCTTTTGGCGCGTCGGGGTTCGCATAGGGAAGATGCGTGAAATCTTCGGGAAGTGCCGGTTCGCCGTACATGGACAATCCGTGTTGCCACAGCAGCTCATCATCCGCGGCGGCTGGTAGAGCAAATTGAACTGATGTCGCCAGCATCAGGGCGAAGATATCCAAACGTAAAAACATCATCCAATTACCTGCTCTCTCAAGTAATTCTGACAATAATCCTGCTCCATGCGTCGTCATAGGAAGATGGACAGAATTCTATTTTGAAGACTTGCGTGTGTTTATGGAGCGTCTTCTTGGCGTAACATTAGATACGAAGAAGTCTATCTCATGGCTTACCCAAGCATTTGCGAGGCAAGAGAGAGCGGGATCGGAAATTTGGAACAGGCTTCTGCTTATTCTGGCCTGTAGCAAGCCTGAACACATCTTGTGAAATGGCCCCAGCAACTGCATGGGACCATCTATTTGTTGGGAGACACTTTGACGGGACATCAGCCCTGTTCGTTTCAGGCAGTGCTCATTTTCTTGCTTTTCAGGAGACTGGCTAAATGAATGAGTGTGAGGAGCAGGTAGACGCCGATTGAATACAACAGGGCATGGCTGGCGGCGCTGTTAAAGGTTTCGGGATCGCTTGCCTGACCGAGAGCGCTGAAGAAGATCTGGCCAACAATGGTGATCCCTATGGCAATGCCGAGTTGCTGAAAGGTTTGCAAAATACCTGAGCCTGCGCCCGCATCAGGCCCGGAGACACGCAACAGGACACTTTGAAACATGGCTGAGATCGCCGTTCCCATTCCTACCCCAATGAGCAATAGTGGGGCAATGAAGTCCAACACGCTGAAGGGACCAGAGGACATTAGGATCACCAGCTGAAGGGATGTCATACCGATCAGCAGCAGTCCAGCACCGGCGGCAAGTCGCGGAGCCAGAAAACGTGCGCCTAGTCGGACTGTCAATGAAGAGGCAATCATGACGCCCACAGGATGAAAGGCAGAGGCCAAGCCTGCATCAAGCGGCGAGAAACCATGACCCCACTGCAGGAAGATTGCCAGAATGAACATAACGCCGGAAACTCCAGAGAAAAACAGCGAGATCACGACAAGCCCGCTCAGGAAGGCTTTGTCGCGTAGCAAGCTTGCCGGGATGAGTTGGAGCAGGTTTTTCTGGGCGCGCTTTAACTGTGAGCCTACGAAGAATACTGCCAGAATCCCCGATACTGCGATTAGGGCAAAGCACCAGACCGGCCAACCCAAAGCCCGTCCCTCCACTAACGGGTAGGTAATGCCGAGGATGATGCTGACAAATGTGCAGGCTCCGATCCAATCTGGTGACTGTTTGTGTGCTGGGGGCATCTTGGGCAGGAAGACCAGTGCGCCAAGTAAGGAGAGCAAGCCCAATGGCAGGTTGATTAGAAAGATCGGCCGCCAACTTAAGTCAGCCAGATCGGCGGAAACGATGGCTCCGCCGAGGATGGGTCCCGCGACTGCGCCAAAGCCATTTACTGTTGCGAAAATTCCGATGATTTTACCGCGTTCCTCCGGCTCAAAGAGCACGTGCACGATAGCAAGCACCTGCGGCACCATCATTGCAGCCGTCACGCCCTGAAAGCCCCGTGCTGCGATCAGAGTTTCAACGTTTTGCGCAAGCCCGCAGATCAAAGAGCTTGAGATGAAGAAGATGATACCCCAACTGAAGAGCTTCATCCGGCCAAAGGCATCTCCAAACCGGCCAAATGGCAGCAAACCGGCCCCGAAAGCCAGAACATAAATCACCAGAACCCATTCCAGCTGGGTGGGGGTGGCCCTCAATTCGCTTTGGATAACCGGTAGGGCGAGATTTACGATGGTCACATCAAGCAGGTTCATAAAAGCGGCCAGAAACAGGGCAGCAACAGCAAGAGGTCTGCCACGCGCCCTGCCCTTCAGGTGTAAACTGTTTGGTGTCATCAATCTTCCTCTATTTGATACTTTTAAAGTAACGTATGCGAATACAATCGCGCTGTATTTCCCTGTGAGGCGCCAATGCAGTGCCGGTTGCCGCGCTCCCCTCAGCTGTCATGGGGTGACAGGTGGAGGTTTCTTGATCATATCGTAACTTTTTAAGTTACAAATGTGAAATGTCAATATCTTGTATGTTCGTTTGTAACGAAAGCCGTTTGTGTATAGGTTGGGAAGAAACGGAGAGTGACTTTGAGAACCGACAGCCGCCTAGCGCGCATGCTCCATGTGCTGTTGCACCTTGAGCAAGCCAAAGACCCAATCACATCTGAGCAAATTGGACAAATGCTTGCGACCAACCCGTCGCTGGTGCGCCGGACTATGGGTGGACTTAGGAAAGCTGGGATCGTGACGTCAGTGAAGGGACACGGTGGTGGCTGGTGTCTTGCCAAACCGCTTACGCAGATAACCCTCTTGGATGTTTATGAGGCACTTGGGTCTCCAGGATTGTTTGCGCTGGGCCTGTCAAACGTCACATCCACCTGCCTGCTTGAGCAGTCGGCCAACAAAGCGATCGATAGCGCTCTGGACCATGCAAGCGCGTTCTTTCGCGCTGAGTTGACTAAGCAAACGGTTGCTGATCTTGTTTTGCCGCACGCCCAGAAAGTGCAAGAGCTCAAAGATCGGCAGGCAAGCGGTCATAAGCCAGTCTAGTCTTCAGAGAGGCTGGCTCTGGTTGAAAGCCGGGTTGGGAGGTAGATTTCGATTTCGACAACTTCTTTACCGGAGAGAACACGCGCAACAACTGCCGCAGTGGTGTGGCCGATGCCTTGAAAGTCCTGCGTGATGGTCGCTTCCAGATTGCTGCCTGACTGAATCGCCTGCAATGCTTCAGCTGTGCCATCCATTCCCACAATCACGATACCTTCCCCCGTACGTCCAGCGGCTTCAATTGCCTGCAGAGCGCCGAGTGCGGGTTGGTCCCAGCCGGCCCAGATTGCTGAGATACTGCCCGGCTCCGGATTTGCCTCAAGGATTTTGGAGATTTGGGCTTTGGTGTCAGCAACACCACCGTCAGTTATGTCTGGTGTAATGCGCTCTATAACTTCGATTGACTGGTAATTTGCGAAGACTGCATCTGCGATGGCCGCTCTTTTCTGAACTGGAGGAAAGTGGTCATAAACAAGCATGATCACCTTGCCCTCCCCCTTGATGCGATTGGCGACATAGGCTGCGGTTTCCGCCGCCATGGCGAAACCATTTGATGTGACATTGGAGACAAGTAATGGGTGAGCCCCGCTATCCATACCAACGACCGGCAGGTTTGCGTTGGCTGCTGCTGCCATCCCTCTTGAGATCAGGTCGGGATCCACATTGATGACTACAGCGTCAGCCTTGTCGGCGACAGCACGTTCTATAGCGTCGTTAATGGCGTCAATATCCCCCGCGGTATCAACAATATCAAGCTGCCATCCCAATTGCGTTGCGGCCTCCTTTAGCCCTGATATGTACAATTGGGTTCCCGGCTGGGCAAAATACGGGGTGATCACAGCGATCGTTTTTGGGTCAGTTGCTGCGGTCTTGCGTGACCCTCCAGCCGTTACGCTCATAATAATGCTGGCTGCCATAAGTTACTTGCCTTTCTCCAGATCTGCTCAGTTTGAACAAGGTTTATTGCCCTACATATCAACTGGTTGAGATCAGGGATGTTTCCGAAGACATGACCACATGCTGGATCTGTTTGATCCCAGAGCCAATGAAAACGTGGCTGGGATGAAAACGGACATACCCTTGTTTATTATTGTGTTGGTTTGTGGGCGCGTCCGAAGAGCCTGTTCAGGCTAAGGCTGCCAGTACCGCAGACGTTAGGACCTGGGGTGTGAGCGTTAGCATGGTCAAAGGCAAACAAAAGCCAGACGAAGCTTGCGTTGTAACTCTCATTGGTTGAATGGGCAGGCTAAAACTTAATATGTCCTGAATAAGGTGTCGCCGTTTGTTGTTGTCCCGGTTAAGACCCCGGACCCGCCTATGTAACTTCCTGTCGAACCATCAGAACAAGACACTGCACCGCCGACACCATTGCAAATTGCACCTGAGGATGTTGTCACTGTAACCGGAGTGTTGACCCAATCATCGTTTGAGGACAGATCATCAGATGACTGAGAAACATCACCGGATGGCACTCCATGCGTAGTATTTGCGACGCATCCCGCCAGCACTATCATGGAGAGAACAGAGAATATCTTCAGAATTCCGTATCTAATCACTGAAGCTTCCATTTCCGAATAAGTTCTATAAGATCTTCACTACTTAGACACAAAGCGTAGTTTCTCCGCATTTCAACGACACACACTATTGCCCTCCACCACAGATTAGTGACCCTGTGCTTTGAGGTAAGGCATTGCTGCCATGCTCAGGGCTATATCTGCCGCCCAAACCAACTCAAATAAGGGCCGATGCAATCACGCTAACGCTTTGCATCGATCCTTTTTAACTGCGGAGCAGGCCACGATTACAGTGGTAGCTCTTTTACGTTTTGAGGTGACGTTCAGCCTCAATACGTCCCGGAGAAGGGTTCACCCCTTGATGTAACTCCGGTGACAGAACCAGCCGCAGCCGTGTATGTGCCAGTAGAGCCGTCAGAACACGTCAGCGTCCCGCTTATACCAGTGCACGTTGCACCAGAGACCGTCGTGGCTGTGACCTGACGTGTATTCAACTCTTCAGCTGTAGCCAGCTGAGCAGGATCGTTTAGTTGATCCTGACCACCCGTCATACACCCTGCCAAAAACAGCAAGAAGAGAACGGGAGCCATCTTTGGCATGTGTTTTGTTGTCATAGGGCCTGTCCTTTAATCGCCTTCCGGCTGATTACCTGGGGGCTGTTGAACTGGAACTTCCGGCTGAGTACCTGGGGGCTGTTGAGCTGGAGCTTCAGTTTGATTACCTGGTTCGTTTGACCCTCCTTGGTCGACGTCATTGCTTTCTGACATACAACCCGCCAAAAACAACAGGAGGAATACAGGAACTATCATTGACATGTGCTTCGTCATCGGGACTTTCCTTTAATCGTATAAGCTCCAGTAGATTGGAGCTTCACAGTCATTCCCCAGTTATACTGGCACAGGTGGTGCTGGTTCGGGTTCTTATCGGAGAACCCTCACCACACTCAGCCAAAGTATAACCAGCTAAAAGAAAACGAAGAGAACAGGGGCCTCCCTTTGACCAATGGGGATAGGTCGTCAGGCCTGTTCTTTGCTCATCTAATTATGGCTGATTTGCTGGTGGTGGCTGATTAACTGGAGCATTCCCAGGATGAATTGGAACTTCATACTGGTTGCCTGGTTCATTTGGCTCACCTTGGGCAGACCCGAGGTCATTTTCCCAGTTACTTGACGAGCAACCAGCCAAAATCAGCAGCACGAAAACTGGGATTGTCTTTAGAAGATGCAACTTAGTCATTGGAACTTTCCTTTATTCTTGTTGGTTCCAAAGGAAAGCCATAGTGATGATTTATTTACGTGTCAATAATCGCGTCAATAACATTGGCACTATGGATATTTTAACTTTGAGAGAATTTTTAATACTTATAAGAAGAGAGAATTTAGCTCCCCATCGGATGTAGACTTTCCCAGTTGCGCGCCCATACCATAAGCTCTGTGTTGAAGAAAACGGCGACCAGACGCTAAAGTTGAATACTATGCCTTTTGAGCAGCACAGACCCATAAAATGCGCTGTTAACTGGGAAAACCGAGCACTATGCGACACCGAAAACCCAGCTGGCTCCAGAACCGAACCCATTGGTGAGAAAGCGGCTTATAGCGGACGAATACAGCGAGTATCAGTGCTTACGAAAAGGTCGCCTTGCTTGCAGAATTAGCCAAATCCTAGTACAAATAACACATCATACGGTTTCACTCTCTATATATTCTGATTTCTATTATCTGGTTGATAGTTACTCTCCTATTAACTTGAAAATATTAGTTCGCACAATTTTCAATACTTCAGGTTTCCAAGTTAGCGAGACCCAGGAGAGTTGAGTATGAGAACGATTTTTCCCCTTACACTCTCAGTTGCTTTACTAGCCGCATCATCTGCTATGGGAAAGAAGGCGGACTAACCGAAGGCCGAGGCGTTTTCAATACACGACGGCAGGATCATCTAAGTAGGTAACAGTGAGGCGCCTGACAGGTTATTTGAAGTGCTCAATCCCACCAATATGAACGGTCGGGACGTCATCACTTATGCGGACCGTTCTCAGTTCGTCATGCGACTGACAGACATACTCATCGAAGCGCAAAAAACTATCCCAATGCACGAAATTGGATGGACCATATCACCGCAGTGGATGTCGAGACCCACAACAGAGTGGTGCAACACAATATCCCGATCAATGCGACGCCAATGTTTTACAATGAGCTGGACAAGCAGCCGGAAAGGGGTTGAGCTGTTCAAGGTTATGGAGCCTGAGTTTGCTCGTGAAACGCATGGTCAATACAGTGAGCTGGCGCAGCTTTATGACAAACTTTCCCTTGCAGGCGACCCTCCTGCCGCGCCCAGTCAACGAGCCTATCCAGCATATCTTTTCCAGCAGGCCATGCCCCTTACAGAGCCGTCCTTTGAAGGCTCTGAGCCCTTCTCCGACTGGCGTGCGGTGAGGACATGATTGACGATGCGGTTGTTGTCTGCACCATTCTCAATGGTGAGTTCACATACCGCGATGACACGTGAGACGCGCCGCTCGCTTAACTCGGCCCAACCAATTGGGGCTGCTTTGACGTGATCGCTCCAAACCAAATGCTGCAAGTTATGCGTTACAACACTATGACCGTTGGTCCACCAAGCTGAGGCGCTTTACAATTGTGTTCTTTGGAAGGATAGCGCCCGGAGCGATAACACTGTTTGCACCGATTTTGGAGCCGTCGCCGATCAGAGCGCCAAACTTATCTACCCCGGTCTCTATTCTTTTTTGCTCGTACTGAAATGATATTGTTGGGTCTTCTAGTTCGTTTCGATAGTTGGCAACAACTGCTCCTGCTTCAATATTCACTTTTGAACCAAGAATTGAGTCCCCAACAAAGCTCAAGTGGGCCACTTTCGAACCGGAGAACATAAACGTCGACTTGAGCTCACATGAAGGACCGACGATACAATCCTCCCCTAGGTAAACTCCTCCGCGAAGATAGGAATTGCTGGCAACAAAGACGTTCTTTTCCAGCACAACCGGCGCCTTCAGGATCGCACCGTCCTCGACAACTGCGTCCTCGTGGATGGCAATTCCAGAGTCTACAGAATAGCCGCTACCACAGCGTTCGATGAACCGATTTATCAAAGTCTCGATATTTTGGGTTGCTTTCCAAGGTGCTTGTGTTCCGCCCCAATCTGTGTTGCCCCATTCCTCAATGAAACTAGCAGTTTCAATGCACATTACTTATTCCCCCAACTAATCAATCTGAACGTAAACTCCTATGATATCTCTGAGGTTTTCGCCAGTTCCGTTTAGCTTGCTTGGCAACGAACGGAGTGAACTGCAGCTAATTCGCCCGTTACAAACCCGTTGGCAACTTTTTTGGAACGCAGCGTTTCTTGGTCTGTCACCCTAATATATTGGAATATCCGGCATACTGCGAATTGGGTAGCCTTGCCATATTTCACAGTAAGACTTTGAGATCTGCGCAAGTCGAAAGTTGTTGTGGTATGGCCCGAAAGAAAGTTCTCAATTACCTCATCAAACCTCTTGGATTTACAGCTTTTCGAAGTGAGGAAGTTGGCTCTAAAGGGTTCATGATTGCCAACATTTTAAAGTACAGGGAGCGCCTGATTGAGGCGCACCTGCTCGAGCATGAAGCCATTGTCAGGCGCGGCCCATTTGAAGGGCTAAAGTTAGCGACGAGCGGCGCGTGGAACGATGGAGACGTTCTGACCAAGGTCATCGGTTCATATGAACAGGAGCTTCACCCCTACATTATCAAGATCGTTGAGGCGCACCCGTCTGCAATGTTGAATATTGGTGCGTCTGATGGTTTCTACGCGCTTGGTATGAAGCGTCTCTTGCCGGACACGCGTGTGTATGCTTATGACATTGACGAGAATTCCAGAGATGTTTTGAAGGCCTGCGCCGATGCAAATGGTGTGTCTGTTGAGAACCTGAAGGATTTTAGCTTTTCTGAGATGGCGGCCTTTGAGGCGTATGACAGCCTTGCGTTCATCATTGACTGTGAAGGCTGTGAGGTTGGTGTCGAGACCATCCCATCCGAGGTCTTAGGCAAGTCTACATTCTTAATCGAACTGCATGAGTTCATGATCCCAGGAATCGAGAAGCGACTATCTGATTTTTTAAGTCAGACACATGAGGTGACGCTCATCGAAGAAGCGCCGCGCAATACGAAGGATTACCCTGAGACCTTACAGAAGCCTGCAATTGAGGGGCTCATTTTGTCCTGCGAATTTCGCGAGGGCCCTATGACCTGGCTTTATGCCCAACCGATGAGGCAATAATGGAGAATGCCTTTTACTTCGTCGTCGATGAGAACTACCTCCCGATGGCAGCGGCGCAGGCCTATATTCTGGCAGGTTTTAACAAGTTTGATGTTCACGTTTTCGTGGAGCGCAACAACAAGGGCATTCGTCTTGAAGACCTGGTCCCCGACCAAATTCTCAAGTCAGAGCGCATTTTCTACCACCTTGATAAGTTGGAATGTTTTCTACCCGAGGGATTGCCGGAGAGTCAGAAATGGCCGAGCATCGTTTACCTACGCCTGTTTGTGCCTGACCTTCTGAAGAACTATTCACGATTAGTATATTTGGACGCCGATATCGCGATTGCTGACGATCCGACTGTGCTGTTTGATATTGACATACCCACCACAATCGCCGCTGTTCACGACTATGGTATTTTGGGCGAGACGATTGTCCCTTTTCCTGGCGTGGAATACACCACAGACGAGTGGTTGGGAGGCATCGGCCTGGAAGGGTGCCGTTACTTTAACTCAGGTGTTCTTCTGATAAATACTGAGCGATGGAGCCAACTTGAGATCCAGCGTCTTCTTTCAAAGTACTTTGATCAGTTTGGTCATCGCGTCACCATGTTTGATCAGGATTTTCTGAATTATACCTTCAAAAACGATTGGACGGAACTGAGCCCACGCTGGAACTTTCAGACATCCCTATTTGACTATGGCTTTGAACATGAGTTCAAGCCGGTCGTTGTTCACTTCACGGCGCCCCTCAAGCCATGGAATGGTGATTTTTATTCCTATCAGCAGGTTTATCTCAGCTATTTTGCCTTGCTTTTTAAGCAATTGCAGATAACGCTCCCAAAGCCTGCCACCAGGCCCCGCCAGCGTTATATAAAGCGCATGAAAACTGCGGTTCGGCGATTACTGTTAAGGCTTGGTATACAGTTCAGACGCGAGCGTGTGCAGCGGAGAATTTGGGGACGATATCATGGTCTGGCTCATGACTTTCTCGGCGATGCATTGGAAAAGGGATTATTTGCAGACTTTAGTGAGGCGCCAATTTTAGGGGAGCCCAAAGTCTTCTTTGATGGGCACGTGGTACGGACTGCAAATTTGGAAGACACTCTTGCTTTGCTGGGACCAGAGTTGGTTTTACCGCGTCACAGCCATTCTAAGGAGAGCCGTCCCTTCGATAAGCTCGCTGCAGCCCAATCATTCAGAGAAGAAGAGGATCATTGTGAGGCCTAGGATCAGTCAGCTTTAGCGATGTAGAATGTGTGTTGGTTCATTACGCTTGGTGGTACTAATGTTTAAATCACTGCTGAAAAGACGCAGGAAACGAAGACAAGATAGGTCTGAGAAACTGTCTATTGAGTATGACCCGATTACCTTTAACGCACACTCGGACATCTTTTTCCGACTGATGGATTCTACGGCGGATACCAATGAAGCCACAGTTCAGCATATGCTACAGTCAGATGGCTCCATCTCCCTTGGGCTTGAAAAAGACACTGATATATTCAGGAGGTTATCCTGTGCATTTGAGGGTCGCGCCGTCTTCGGATTGAAGGACCCGCGATGGTCATTGGCGAACTTTCAGGGGATCGTGGGGTTTGCTCAGGGGCGAACGGAAATGTTGCAGAGGCTCCTTTTCCTTCAAGCTTCTCCGATTTGTTTCGAGGAAGGGTTTGTCCGAAGCGTTTTGCCCGAGATCTATGCTCAGCGGAGCCCTGATCTACGGACCTATGCCAACAACATTTCCTATAGGCTGGATAGTGTTGGTCCGCATTTTTTACCCAGATCCAACGTTGGTATCCGACGTTTTCTAAAGGAACATGAATTTACTGAGGAGCAACGAGTAAAGGGACGTGATCTCCGTTTGCTTCTCATCGAGAAGAACATCAGCAAGTACAACTTTGTTCAAGGTGATCGGCCTGATGGTGATGATTATGTGCTTGTTGTTGATCAGGCTTATAACGACTTGTCGGTGTACTTGCAGGGCGGCGAGGACGGCATCTTCCGCCATATGCTGGAGGCTGCCATCGAAGAAAACCCGGGAAGCAAGATTGCAGTCAAACTTCATCCAGAGTTTAAACACCGAAGGACTTATCTGTACCCGGTGCCAGATGAGTACAAGGACAAGGTGGTTCTGTTTGCAGACGATACGGATATCATGATGCTACTTGCAGCATCACGCACAGTTTACACCTTTTCATCCACCGTTGGGCTAGAGGCGATCCTTCGCGGGAAACGAGCCGTTGTGTTTGGAAATCCGGTTTACGCTGGCTATGGACTGAGTGATGATCGCTGCATAAACCTACCCACAAATCGGCGTCTTACTGCAGACGAACTCGTTTATGCACTTTACTTGCAAAACATGCTTTATCTGAGTCCATCAACTGGCCAGCGTTGCCACCATCTGCAAGCAATCGATGAGCTGCTCTGGCTGAAAAAAAAGTTTGTGGCCGGGGTGCAGTAAAGCTGGAGAGACGTGCGCTTTGATAAGATGGGGCGAGTTTTTCTCGGATCCGAGGCAAATCTGTTTCTACATACCGTGGACGTAACTCGCGCACCAAGCAGATCCTTCGTCGCTGTTACGAAATCGACTGATGCCGAAATGAGGAGCTTGTGCTTGTGCCACTACAGATCATTGTCCTCATCGGCCCTATGAGAAAAGCAAGACCACCGATGACGTCTGTCAGGCGCGGTCTGGCTTATTACGTTTCGGGGCCGCACAAATCAGCTTTGGCTCTTTTTTCGCGTCACTCAACCGGAGGGTCAAGATATCGAGTTTTTCCAAATTAAAGCTCAGGGGCCTTACAAATGGCTCACCAGTTCCAGCGGTTTATTTGGCCCTCAAATGGTTCGTCTATGAAATCTGGAAAGTATGGTTTTAGGCGTTTGATGTCTCCGTAATCCCAATCCAGATGCATCTCTGCGCGCGCTTTGTTTTGAACGATGATGGTGATGTTGTAGTCGTAAGTCAAAATAGCGGCATCCTTGCAGTCGATGCCGTTAAAAACGAGCTGGTAGAGCAAGAGCCCCGCATTCCATAGGGTTAGATGCCCGCCAACAATTACATGTTTCAGGGGTGGAACAGTAATTGCGATGTAGCCGTCTTTTTTCACCAACTCGCGGCATCTTCGTATAAAAACACCGGGGTCTGGCTGGTGTTCCAAAACATGAGAGGCCCAGATGCAGTCGAACTTTTCCGGGAACTCAAAGTCATAAAAATTACCTGTAATTTTGGTCCAGGAGCTTTCATCAATGCCTTCGTTCGCGTAGAGCGAAACTCCAAAATCCAACGCGGTCACGTCTTTGTTGTGCTTGTGAAGAAGGGCCGCATGTTCACCTGAACCGGAGCCAACATCCAGAACACTCTTAAAATCATAGTCCTTGATCAGCTTGTGCAAGCCATACTGCCCGCGAGGCAATTCAGCAAATTCCTCTGGAATATCAGGTAGGTGAGCCCGGCGCTTTGCCTCTTTCGCAGCTTCTCGCTCTTTTCTGGAGGGCGGACGTTTCACGAGTTTGTAGGGGAAAATTTTCTTGAGCAGTATCTTGGTTCTGCGTTTGCGCTTTACGGTCTCGTTCATGGGGCTGCTGTCGTTCTCATGCGCAATTCTGGCGTCTGTCATTGAAGGAACCCCGGTATCGTTGCTAGACCTATTTTTGTTTAGGTGTCAGGGTCCAGAGTAATTGTTTGGGGGGTCTTGCCAACTCCGTTAAATTATGGGTGCAATGACGGGCCAAAAGTGACATCTGGCGCTGGGTCGTAGGGATTTAAGGCCCCACCATTTAAGTGGTGTGAAATCGTTATGGCATGCCCGCTATGGCGCCTAGGGTTGTTATTGCGCTACAGTTTGTCGACGCTCGCTACATCCTCTCATGCAAGATCGGGACTGGTGCCATGACCGAGACATTGACAAAGGAATTAGCAGTCACAAAAGCTCTGGAACTGTCGTTTTGGAAAGCACCCAGCGACGCCGAAATTCTGGTCGGCGGGATCACTAACTTCAATGTGAAAGTCACTGATGAGGGCCACACTTATGTAGTTCGCCTTGGGCACGACATCACGGAACACGGAGTGATGCGGTTCAACGAGCTTTCGGCCTGCCGCGCTGCGCATGCGGCGGGGATAGGTCCGGCTGTACGCTACTACGAAGAAGGCGCGTTGGTTCAGGATTACATTGATGCCGTGCCGCTGAGCGCAGGTGAGATTCAGGACAGGCATACTCTTGCATCGATTGCACAGGTTTTGATCCAGGTGCATACCGAGGCCTCGCGGCTGATCCGCGGGCCGGTTCTGGCGTTTTGGGTGTTTCACATCCTGCGTGATTATGCCGAAACATTGCGCCTGATGGATTCTGCCCATGTTGGCAAGCTCAATGACCTGATGCAGCGGGCAGAAAGGTTGGAATCTGCTGTTGGTCCTGTTGAACTGGCTTTGTGTCACAACGATTTGCTGCCCGCGAATATCCTGAGTGAGAAAGGTCGCATATGGCTGGTGGATTGGGAGTATGCCGGGATGAACTCCCCGCTGTTTGATCTGGGTGGGCTGGCAACAAACGCCAATCTTTCTGAGGAGCTGCAAAAGTTTCTTCTGGAGGTCTACTATGACGCGCCAGTTTCCGATGACCTATGGGCCAGATACAACGCCATGAAGTGTGCCTCCCTACTCCGCGAGAGCATGTGGAGCATGGTTTCGGAGCAAACCTCACAAATTCAGTTCGATTATGCCAGTTATACTGCAGAGAACCTGCTCCAGTTTGAACAAGCCTACGCTGAGCTTGCGTTACGGTGAGGTTGAGATGAGCGACTTTCCAAAAGCTGTGAAGGCTGTGATCGTTGGTGGCGGCATTGTGGGCTGCTCTACGGCTTATCATCTTGCCAAACTTGGGTGGGATGTTGTTCTGCTGGAACGCAAAAAGCTAACGTCCGGCACAACATTTCACGCGGCTGGATTGGTGGGGCAGTTGCGTTCCAATGCGAACGTCACACAGCTTCTTGGTTACTCCGTTGAGCTTTATAAGCGCCTTGAAGAGGAAACGGGACAGGCCACGGGCTGGAAGATGAATGGTGGCCTGCGCCTTGCGTGCAATCATGAGAGATGGACGGAGGTGCAACGACAAGCGACCACCGCGCATTCCTTTGGATTGGATATGCAATTGTTGACGCCACAGGAGGCGCAAGGTCTCTGGCCTTTGATGCGGGTAGATGATGTTGTTGGTGCAGCATTTTTACCGAGTGATGGGCAAGCTAATCCTTCTGACATTACTATGTCCCTTGCAAAGGGTGCCCGTATGGCTGGGGCGCAAATTTTTGAGGACACTAAGGTTCTCAGTGTTGATGTTGAAAAAGGCGTCATCAAAGGCGTTGAGACCACTCGAGGCCGGATTGAGTGTGCGGTGGTGGTTGCCTGTTGCGGTCAGTGGACCCGCGAGTTTGCCCGCCGCGTTGGTGTCAATGTTCCGCTGGTTTCCATGCAGCATCAGTACCTTGTAACAGAACCTATTCCCGGCATTCCGAAGGATCTGCCTACGCTGCGCGATCCTGATCGTCTGACCTACTACAAAGAGGAAGTAAGCGGGCTGGTGATGGGGGGCTATGAGGCTAACCCGCGTTCATGGGCACAGGACGGGATACCAGAGGGCTTTCACTATACGTTGCTCGACAGTGACTTTGCGCATTTTGAACCGCTTATGGAGCTTTCTCTAGGCCGCGTCCCGGCGTTGGAGACCGCCGGGATCAAGGAACTCCTCAACGGCCCTGAAAGTTTCACGCCCGATGGTAACTTCATCATGGGGGAAGCTCCCGAACTGAAGAATTTTTATGTCAACGCTGGTTTTAATGCGTTTGGCATTGCCGCTGGCGGCGGGGCTGGCATGGCTTTGGCAGAATGGATTGCGAAAGGCGAACCACCTTTTGACCTGTGGCCGGTCGATATTCGCCGGTTTGGGCGCCCACACTTTGACAGTGACTGGATCCGGACACGAACACGGGAGGCTTATGCCAAGCATTACAAGATGGCGTGGCCGAATGAGGAGCACGAGAGTGGACGTCCGTGCCGCAAGTCTCCACTCTATGAGTATCTGAAGGCCGACGGAGCGGTTTTTGGAGAGAAACTTGGCTGGGAGCGCCCTAATTGGTACGCAGATACAGCACATGGTGAGGAGCCCAAAGACATCTACAGTTTTATCCGGCCCAATTGGCATGAGCCTGTTGGTCGCGAGCATGCAGCTGCCCGTTCGTCCGCTGTGCTATTTGACCAGACCTCCTTTGCTAAATTCACTTTGAAAGGGCCTGATGCAGTTAACGCTCTTAGCTGGATTGCAGCTAATGATGTCGATAAACCAATCGGGACGTTGATCTACACGCAGATGCTGAATGATCATGGCGGGATTGAATGTGACCTGACCTGCGTACGCTCCGCTTATGATGAGTATTACATTGTTACAGGCACCGGTTTTGCGACGCATGACTTTGATTGGATTTCACGAAATATTCCGGAGGGCATGAATGCACAGCTGGTTGATGTAACCTCGGCTTACGCTGTTCTTTCTCTCATGGGGCCGAAATCCCGCAAGATTTTGCAGTGCGTTACCCGTGATCCCGTCGACAACGCGCATTTCCCGTTTGGGCAGTCCCGCAGGGTTGGAATTGCGGGGTGTCCCGTCCATGCGTTGCGGGTGACGTATGTAGGAGAGCTCGGCTGGGAGCTGCATGTGCCAGTGGAATATGCCACTAGCGTTTACGCTGCTTTGCACGAGGCAGGCAATGTGCTTGGTTTGCGCAATGCTGGCTACAGGGCCATTGAAACACTTCGGCTGGAAAAAGGTTACAGAGCCTGGGGCAGCGACATCGGGCCGGATCATACACCGGAGGAAGCTGGTCTTGGGTGGGCCGTTAAGATGAAGACCGACAGGCCATTTAAAGGCCGTGAGGCTATAGAACATCAGCGACGTCACGGGGTTAAGAAGACGCTCGCAACCTTCGTTGCAAATGGCGATGTCGTTCTCTCAGGCCGGGAAACGATCTACCGCAACGGTGTTCGTGTGGGATGGCTGTCGTCTGGTGGCTACGGGTATACGCTCGGCAAATCAATTGGTCTGGGGTATGTGCGCAACAGTGATGGTGTTGATCGTGACTACGTACTTAGCGGGGAATACGAGCTGGAAGTTGCAACGAAGCGGGTGCCCTGTGAGGTACATCTTGCACCCCTTTATGATCCCACAGGATCACGGGTCAAAGCTTAATGCAACAATCTGCTAGGTACTTAACGTTGTCGTGGGAATTGTTGTTTACAGCACGCAGATAACCTGACAGAAATCTTGGCAACAGTTTTATGGGCAAGCATCAATGAAGACATGACCTATATTTTCATCATATTTGGCGCTGCTTTCGGGCTGATTGCTATTCCTTTGGGCTTTTTCATAGGTCTGCAAGTTTCGTCGATGCTTGCGAATGTGCTCCTGTTCCCCTTTATCGTGGCGAGTTGGTGGCTTGAGCTTCCGCTTGGTGCAATGACCGGCTTGCTGCGTGGTTTCTTGACATTTGTGTCTGCAGTGATCTGGGCAGTCCTATTCGGTCTTGTCGGTGCAGCGTTACAGAAATTGACCACTCAGCCTGACAAGGACTGACGATAGGCGCTGGCTGTCTGGCCGGTATGCCTGCGAAATACCTTGTTAAAGTGAGAGGCATCAAAGAAGCCGGCGCGATGTGCGACCTCCGTGATAGTTGCTGATGTCTCGCCTAGAAGGCGCTGCGCCTCTTCCACCCGAATGTGACTAAGCGCTTCTGCTGGGGATTTATTGAGGTTCGTCTTAAACCTCATTTCGAGGCTTCGTCTGCCGACACCCAACATTTTGCAGAGCTGTTCAATGGAGCGCAGGTTTTCGGTTTCCTGCTGCATCATCAGCACGGCACGCTGGACCAGATTATCCTTTGCTTTGAGCGATGTGGGTAGGAACGGCTGGGCTTTACTGTCGTCCAAAGCTTCGTCCACCATGAGGATATGCAGACTTTTCCGGGCCTGGCGAAGCCCCACATGACGCTTGACCAAGTGGGCTGCCACATGCACTGCGCTGGTGCCGCCCGAGCAGGAGATCCTGTCCCGATCCACCACAAAAATACGGTCGGACACAGGTTCCAGACCGTCAAACTGTTCCAGAAAATCAGTGCGGTGGAACCAGCTGACGCAGCATTTATAGCCGTTCATCAAGCCTGCACGGTGGAGGATAAAACTTCCCGTACACAGTCCGATCAGAGGGACATTCTTTGCAACGGCGGTCTGAAGGTAGTCCACATAGTGCCGGTCCAGACTCTCAATGTGGTCAATCAAGCCGCCGACAACCACCAGATAATCGAAGCTCGCCGGATCGATCAGGTTTGTGTCGGGATGAATGCGCACTCCGCAACTGGCGCTGATGGGTTTCATGTCCAGTGAGATGACGCTCCAGCTGCACAGGATGGGGCGGCTATTGTCACCCTCGTCAGCTGACAGGCGCAGCATATCAATGAAGCTGGCAAACGCAGAAAGTGTGAAGCGGTTGGCCAGAATGAAGCCCACATTGAGCGCCGGGCGTGTCTGACGATTGGGACTTGCCATGGTTTCCATCTATGCCCTTTGCGCGATAGTACCTGATATGCTTCGCTCTGATACCATACAGATTTTCACTCAGCAGGCAAACTCACTTGCATACCAAGGAGGTCGCCTTGTCGAAATTTTCCGCACTGACGCTCCTGAAAGGGGCGCTCACTGGCTATAAGAATGTTGAGCCGCAATGGCCGGATGCCGAGCTAAAAAGCGAATATGATGTGATCATCGTGGGCGCTGGTGGGCACGGGCTCGGGGCTGCCTATTATCTGGCAAAAGAACATGGCATCACCAATGTGGCAGTGATTGACAAGGGCTGGCTTGGTGGCGGCAATACGGGCCGCAACACCACCATCATCCGCTCAAACTATCTTTATGATGAAAGTGCACGGCTTTACGACCATGCGGTGGACTTGTGGGATGGACTTAGTCAGGAGCTGAACTACAACGTCATGTTCTCACAGCGCGGTGTGATGATGCTGGCACATAACGTTCATGACGTGCAAAGCTTCAAGCGGCATATCCATGCCAACAGGCTGAACGGCGTTGACAATGTGTGGCTGACGCCTGAGCAGGCCAAGGAGAAGTGTCCTCCGCTCAACATCTCTCCCACTGCCCGCTATCCGGTGATGGGTGCGGCGTTTCAACAGCGCGCCGGCACGGCGCGTCATGATGCGGTGGCGTGGGGCTATGCGCGCGCTGCGGCGGCACGTGGGGTGGATATCATCCAGAACTGCCCCGTGCTTTCCATTGAGCGCGGGCCAAATGGAGCCGTGGCTGGCCTTCAAACCCCACGCGGATTTGTAAAGGCAAAGAAGATCGCGGTTTCGGCGGCAGGTGGCACCTCGGTGGTTATGGATACGGCAGGGGTTCGTCTGCCGCTGGAGAGCTATCCATTACAGGCACTTGTGTCCGAGCCGGTGAAACCCATCTTCCCGCAGGTGGTGATGTCTAACACTGTGCATGCCTATATCAGCCAGTCTGACAAGGGGGAGCTGGTGATTGGCTCCGGAACGGATCAGTACGTTTCATATTCGCAGCGCGGCGGACTTCCGCTGATTGAGCACACAATCGCTTCCATTTGTGAGGTTTTTCCGATCTTCCGACGCATGCGCATGCTGCGCAAGTGGGGCGGTGTGGTTGATGTGACACCGGATCGCTCACCGATACTGGGTAAGACACCGGTACAAGGACTTTATCTGAACTGCGGATGGGGCACCGGCGGGTTTAAGGCGACGCCGGGCTCGGCTCACGTTTTTGCGCATACCATTGCCAAGGATGAGCCCCACCCCATCAATGCGCCGTTCACGCTCTCTCGGTTTGAAACCGGCCGCCTGATTGATGAAGCAGCAGCTGCTGCTGTAGCGCACTAAAGCCGTTGCCCTGCTTTATTTTTTGTTTCGCGTATTTTACTCCGAGAACCGGCGGCAACTTTTCGGAGATACGCACTAAGGAGACAGACACATGCTTTTGATTGACTGTCCTTATTGCAAGGAAAAGCTGCCCGAGTTGGAGTTTGAGTATGCAGGCCAAGCCCATATTGCGCGGCCTGAGCACCCTGCCGAGCAAAGCGATGCCGAGTGGCGGGACTATCTGTTCATTCGCTCCAATGTGCGCGGTGATCACGCAGAGCAATGGCGTCATACGCACGGATGCGGGCGTTATTTCAACGCCGTGCGCAACACAGTGAGTGACAAGTTCATTGCCACCTATGAGATCGGACAGCCGCGTCCAACTGTCACTAAAGAAGGTGAAGAGCGCGATGAACAATTGGAGAGTTGACGGAAAAGGCCGCATCAATCGGGATAAGCGTGTTCGCTTCACTTTTGATGGTGTTTCATTTGAAGGGTTTGAGGGCGATACGGTTGCCTCTGCGCTTTTGGCAAATGGCGTGCACCTTATGGGGCGCTCATTCAAATATCATCGACCGCGCGGCCCCGTCACCGCTGGCTCTGAAGAACCAAATGCGCTGATTGGAACGTCTCGGGGCGGTTCTGGCCGGTTTGAGCCCAATACACGCGCTACGGTTCAGGAAATCTATGAGGGGTTAACGACCGTCAGCCAGAACAAATGGCCGAGCCTCAATTTTGATGTCGGCGCGGTGAACGATAAGCTTCACAAACTGTTTGCAGCGGGATTTTACTATAAGACCTTCATGTGGCCGAAGAGCTTCTGGGACAAGGTTTACGAGCCCGTCATCCGCGCCTCTGCTGGCTTGGGAGTGTCGCCAGCCGAGCCAGATGCAGATACCTACGCTTCACGCTATCTACACACCGATCTGCTGATTGTTGGGGCGGGTCCTTCAGGGCTTGCGGCGGCATTGACTGCTGCTCGCAGCGGCGTGGATGTGGTTCTTGTTGACGAGCACCGCGAGCTGGGTGGCTCCCTACTTTCTGAGGCGCCTACCGCGATTGATGGCAAGAGTGCCGAGAGTTGGCTTGCTGAGACCGTTGCCGAGCTTAACGCTTATCCAAACCTGCGTGTCATGACGCGTGCCACGGCCATCGGGTATTACCATGAGAATATGGTGGGCGTTGCGGAGAAACTGACCGACCATCTGGCGGAGCCGCCTGCTACAGCACCCCGTGAACGCATGTGGCGCATTCGTGCGCAGGAGGTCATTCTTGCACAGGGTGCCTTGGAACGTCCGCTGGTGTTTGACGGCAATGATCGTCCCGGCGTGATGATGGCCAGTGCCGCGCAGACCTATCTCAACCGGTTTGGCGTAAAGGTGGGCAATGCAGCCGTGGTGGTGACCTCTCACGATTCAGCTTGGTATGCGGCGTTTGATCTGGCGGATGCAGGGGTGAATATCGCCGCCATCGTCGATGTGCGTGCCAGTGTGAGTGAACATCTACAGGCAGAAGCACGTAAGCGAGATATTTCGATCAAACTCGAGCATACAGTCACGACGGTTCTCGGAAAGAAGCGGGTTTCTCGCGTGAAACTTGGCAAGGTTTCTGAGGACGGAAACGTCTCCGGTATCGGGACTGTTTCCTGTGATACTCTTTTGATGTGTGGTGGCTGGACACCGTCTTTGCATCTCTTTTCCCACACCAAGGGTAGCTTGCATTGGGATGCCGAGAACGAGGTATTTCTGCCCGGCGAAAAAACCGAACGCTGTCATATTGCTGGCGGTGGTCGAGGACTATGGAGCCAGCAGGCGGCCTTTGATGATGGTGTGCATGCTGCCCAGCAAGCTTTGGCCTCTCGTGGGCAGAGCGCCCCTGCTCTTTCGATTGATGTTGACGGTGATCGCACAGGCTCCGGCATCATTATGGAAGAACTGCCGAGCAACGATGACAAGTTTGCGCGTCGGGCTTTTGTTGATTTTCAAAATGATGTGACAGCAAAAGACATACGCCTTGCGGTGCGCGAAGGTATGCTCTCCATTGAGCATGTAAAGCGGTTTACGACCAACGGCATGGCGACGGATCAGGGCAAGATGTCCAACATGAATGGTCTGAAAATCGCCGCTGACGAACTTGGACGCCCTGCCCCGAAAGTGGGTCTGACCACATTCCGTCCGCCTTATACGCCAACCAGCTTCGGGACGTTTGCCGGGTATCACAAGGACGCGTTGTTTGAGGTTACACGCAAGACCAACATAGACAGTTGGGCGGAGGAAAACGGTGCGGTTTTTGAGCCGGTCTCCTTGTGGCGCCGTGCGCGGTACTTTCCCAAGACGGGCGAAGGCATGCACGGCGCTGTTGCGCGCGAATGCCGGCAAACCCGGGCGTCTGTGGGGATGTTTGATGCCTCTACACTTGGCAAGATCGAGGTGGTTGGGCCTGATGCTGCCGAGTTCCTGAACCGCATGTATACCAATCCCTGGAGTAAGCTGGCGCCGGGGCGGTGCCGCTATGGTTTACTGCTGGGCGAAGATGGGTTCATCCGCGATGATGGGGTGATCGGGCGCATTAGTAACGACCGTTTCCATGTGACCACCACGACTGGTGGTGCAGCTCGTGTTTTGACCATGATGGAACACTTTTTGCAAACCGAATGGTCGGATCTTGATGTTTGGCTTACCTCTACCACCGAGCAATGGTCCACGATTGCGTTGAACGGACCGAATGCGCGCAAGATATTGGAACCATTCATGGAAGGGGCTGACCTTTCAGCAGAGGCGTTTCCTCATATGGCCCTGCGTGAATGCACGGTTGGCGGGTTTGAAGCACGGCTGTTTCGCGTCAGCTTTACCGGAGAACTTGGGTTTGAAGTGAACGTTCCTTCTGAACATGGACGGGCGCTTTGGGAGATACTTTATGAAGAAGGCAAAAAGCACGATATGTGTGTCTATGGTACTGAAACCATGCATGTTTTACGTGCGGAGAAAGGATACATCATTGTTGGGCAGGACACGGATGGAACCGTAACACCAGTTGATGCCGGACTGTCCTGGGCGATTGGTAAGAAGAAGCCGGACTTTGTAGGCAAGCGTTCTTTGAAGCGTCCTGACATGTTGCTGCCAACCCGCAAGCAGTTGGTTGGTCTTCTTACTGAAGACCCGAATGTGGTGCTGGAGGAAGGTGCACAGATAGTTGAGGCGGGAGATACTGCAATTCCGGCAAAGATGCTGGGTCATGTGACTTCCTCCTATTGGAGTGAGACGCTGGGCCGCTCTATCGCTATGGCATTGCTTGAAGGCGGTTTTGAGCGAAATGGGACGTCCATTGACATTCCAATGCCTGAAAAAACCCACCGTGCCACCGTCACCGGGACCGTTTTTTACGATCCGGATGGCGAGCGGATAAATATGTAAGGGGCGGAGCAAATGACCTTCACGACAACCGTTGAAACTCTGCCAACCATGGGCCGTTATAATTTGCGTTGTAAACGCGAGAACACCGTTGCTTTGTCGAAATCACTCGGATTTGACCTGCCGTCCTCCATTGGCGAGGCAGCGCGTTCAGGCACCCAATCAGCTCTCAAGCTGGGACCGGATGAGTGGCTACTGACCTGCCCGATGGAAGAGCGCGCGACGATCAGGCAGTCCTTAACGGACGTCTATCCAGAGGCGGTTCATAGTTTGACAGATATCTCCAGCCGCGAAATCAGCATTCGCGTTTCTGGCGATCAGGCTGAAGAGCTGCTCTCGACCTCTTGTCCCCGTAATCTGGCAAAGCTGAGCACGGGCTGCGGGGTGCGGACTATATTTGATAGTGTTCAGGTGGTCCTGATGCGGGAAGGTGACAGGCAGTTTCGGCTTGATGTGTGGCGCTCGTTTGCGCCCCATGTGCTGGGTTTGCTCGCTGTTGCTTGTGCCGAGTTTGAAAGCGGCCTGTGAGGCCGTGCTTTCACGTCATTTATTGCAGGTCTTCTGATCATAACCCAAAGTATTAAACTGGCACTTTTGGCGATATAAATGGTTGAATTTGCTTTATTTATGCCTGCGCGCCACCTTTTGGGTCCAGTGGTTACAAGGCACTGCACAGTTGAATTGCTTCGATTTCAGGCATCTACAACGCAGGGCTGTCGCATTTTTACTGGTAAAGTGGCTCAAACTTTCTGCCACCCAATTAATAATATGCACTAGATTTCCTGATTACTCTGGATTTGCGCAGGCAGGGTGCACTTGAGTTGTGCGCGCGATTTGTAAACACCTGCCACACTTGGAGAGGGAGGCTTGAAGTGCACGGTATTGCATTTTCCAGTGCTTGTTCAAAGCTAAAGCCTTCTTGCAGCCGCGCGGTGCCTGCGGGTCGTCGTTATGCACCTACGCCTGTGTGTTCCCGTGATGTTTGTTGTCACTTGACTAAGCCGAATGGTGCAGTCGACTTTCTCTCATATCTCTCTTTAACTTCAGTTACTAAGCCGCTTTGTGGCTTCAATAATTCAACCTCAACCAACATGACATCAGGCAGCATTTTAGCCGAGGTATCTGAACATGAGCGCTCCGTCTTACATTAAAGATCTCATAGCTCATCGCGAAAAAGGCAAAAGCCTTCATGCGCTCTTTTATAGTGATCCCGAAATCCTTGAACTTGATATGGAGGTCTTCTTCCGCAAGCACTGGATTTACGTAGCTGCCGAACCTCAGCTTCCGGAACCGGGAGATTGCATCACGCTGGAGATTGGTAAGACCTCGGTACTCCTGCTGCGCGGAGATGACATGTACATCCGCGGATTTCACAATATCTGCCGTCACCGCGGTGCACGGTTGGTTGACGAGGCAGAAGCGACCATCGGTAACATTGTGTGCCGCTACCATGGCTGGACTTACAATGAAGATGGGGAGCTGATCCTTGCCGAGCACATGGGGGCTGACTTTGATAAGAGCTGTCACGGTTTGAAGACCATTCATGTGCGGTCCGTCGCCGGGCTGATTTTTATTTGCCTTGCGGAAAATCCGCCGGAAGATTTCGACGAGATGGCCCAGATTATGGAGCCTTATCTTGCACCGCATGACCTGGCGAACTGCAAGGTTGCCTTCACTTCCGATCTGATTGAAGAAGGCAACTGGAAGCTTACGGTTGAAAACAATCGTGAGTGTTATCATTGTGAAGGCAGCCACCCTCAGCTCTCTGTGCCTCTTTCGGAATTTGGTTTTGGCTTTTCGCCCGATGAAATGGATGAGCGGCGAACCGATGATGTGAACAAGTATCTGGAATTGCTTGAGCGTGAGCACCAACGCTGGGAGGCCGCAGGTTTGTCTTCTGCCGAAATGGACAGGCTGGCAAGCACCACAAGCTTTCGCTGTATCCGACTCCCTTTGATGGGTGAAGGTGAGTCCCATACGCTGGACACAAAAGTTGCCTGCAAAAAACTACTTGGAAAGTTCAGCGATGCAAAGCTCGGCAGCTTGAGCTTCTGGCATAATCCCAACTCCTGGCACCATTTTATGAGTGATCATATTGTGACCTTTGCAGCCATGCCTTTGTCGCCCAACCGGACATTGGTGCGCACAACGTGGCTCGTGCATAAGGATGCGATTGAGGGTGAGGACTATAACGTCGACAACATGAAGCAGGTCTGGATGATGACCAACCAGCAGGATGCGGATCTGGTGCGTCTTGCTCAGCTGGGTAGCGAAGATACGGCCTATGAGCCAGGCCCCTATTCCGAGCATACGGAACCTCACGTGGAAGCGTTTTGCGATTGGTACATTGAGCGCCAGAAAGCGCATATCGCTAACGATGAACCAAAGTTGGCAGCGACATGAAACAGAATGCGACGCCAGATGGGCTGAAAGCAGGTCCTTCCTACGAAGAAGAGCATTTTACTGAGGCAACGCGGATCCCCATGTGGGATCCGGAGGTTGATGATGTTCTGGTATGCCGGCAGGTGAGGCAAGAAACCCACGATGTAAAAACCTTCCTGTTCTCAGCCCGAGAGCCGCGTGTTTTCCGGTTTTATCCGGGACAACACATGACGTTTGAGCTGCCCGTTGAAGGCATGATCACGCGCAGCTATACAATCTCCTCCTCCGCCGCTCGGCCATACCGGATCGAGATTACAGTCAAGCGTGTGCCGGGAGGTCCGGGTTCCAACTGGATGTTGGACAACATGATGCCGGGCAAGGAGGTGAGTGTTTCAGGTCCAACCGGTGAATATACCACCGACGCTACGCAGGACGAGAAACTGTTGTTCATCTCCGCTGGCAGCGGCATTACGCCGATGATGTCCATGGTGCGTACAGCCTGTGATCTTGCCGGGCCGACGGATCTGCATTTCATCCATGCGGCCCGCACGCCAGCAGATATTATTTTCCGCAATGAGTTGGAGCTGCTTGCTGCGCAGAACCCTGCACTCAAGCTTGCGTTTACGTGCAGCACAACATCTGCGCACAACAGCTGGATGGGATATGAGGGCCGACTGACCCTTCAGATGCTCTCGCTCATGTCGCCGGACTTCAAACAGCGCAAGATCCTGTGCTGTGGGCCCGCCCGCTTTATGGAGGGGGTGCGCACCATGTTGCAGGGGGTCGGCTTTCCCATGGAAATGTACCATGAAGAGAGCTTTGACTTTGGGGCTGAGACCGCTGGTTCCTTTGAAGATACGATTGCAGCGCCTGAAATCAGTAACCAGACCTACCGCATCAGCTTTACAAAAACCGGGCATGTGGTTGAGTGTGGTCCGGGCATGACCATCCTGTCGGCAGCTCGGGAAGCTGGCATCCTGCCTCTGGCATCGTGTCAACGCGGTATTTGCGGAACATGCAAGTCCCAGCTCGTTTCAGGAGTAACTGACATGCAGCACGGTGGCGGCATTCGCAAGCGGGAGATTGATCAGGGCAAGATCCTGATTTGCTGCACAACACCCATGTCGGATATTGAAGTTGAGCTTTAGTAAATCTCTATACTCAACTGATAATGCACACTTTTACCAATGATTTTCCGATGACTTGGGCGGGTATTTCATCAGGCAACATGCTCTTCTGTGTCTGGCATGCGGCGCAGGGCTTGTGGTGTGCAGCCGTATCGGCGTCTGAACATTCGGCTGAGATGGGAGGAGTCGCAGAAACCACAATCCACTGCGATTTGAGCGATTGATTTCTGGTTTCTCTCGATCAGGTGGCGTGCAAAATCGAGCCGGATGTTGAGGAATGCGACTTGCGGTGAGGTTTCCAGAGATAAACGGAAGTATCGTTCCAGCTGGCGCTTGCTTTTGCCCATGCGCTGCGCAATTTCCTGAATGGAAATCGGGGTATCTATGTTTTGCTGCATGATATGCAAGGCGCGTTGAACCAAAGGGTTTTGTGTTTTCAGCTCAAGCGGAATACCGGGCTGGGGTTTTTCAGCGTTCTGGGCGTCATCAATGATCATGATGTGCAGGCTTTTATTGGCCTGTGCGCGGCCAACGTGCTTATCGACAAGATAGGCAGCAAGGTGCGCGGAACTTACGCCGCCTGCACAAGTAAGCCGGTCCCGATCAACCACAAAGATCTGATCTGTGACCGGGTCAAGCCCGTCGAACTGCTCTTTGAACGCGTCGTGGCAGAACCAGCTGACGCAGCTACGATAACCATCCAGCAATCCGGCGCGGTGCAGCAGGAAAGCGCCAGTACACACGCCGACAAGAGGCACTCCGGCGGCGGCGGCTTCCTTCAGGAAGCTCTGGTAGGCCGGGCTGAAATCTTCGCTTTCTTCAATCAAACCGCCGACAACAACGATATAGTTGTACGCCCTTGGGTCTCCCAGCCGCTCTTTGGGGTGCACAGAGATGCCGCTACTTGAGGCTATGGGATCCATAGTGTCTGACAAGACCGTCCAGTTACACAGGATCGGGCGACTACGATCACCCTCATCAGCAGCGAGGCGCAGAACATCGACAAAGTTGGCGAACGCGCAAAGCGTAAAGCGCTTTGCCAGAATGAAGCCAACAGAAAGCCTCGGCTTTTCCCGCATGGAAACCGGGGTCCGCGGGGCATTTGTCTGATGTGATGTCACCTGTGTCATACAAGATGCTCTTTTACAAATCTGATTGCACAAACTGCAAAACGGCTCATCGGCTTTGCCGCGCACGCAAACACCATTCAGTATATATACTTATTTTTGATTAGCTTGACTATGTATCCCATCGGAGCACACGCAGAAATTGACCAATGCTGTGAGAATTAGGGGTGCTGACTGAAATGTCGTAGGCATAATTTTGATCTGACGCATATCTCCTATTTTTGCGAGCAAAACCTCTGCAGATTACTCAGATGAAAAGATATTGTGTGCAGCAAAGCGCCCTGTTTCATTTGGCCAACTGGCATGGAGAGCGCCGTTTCAGTGAGTGATACCTCCTTTATGCTTCACTTTACTTGTGCTGTGCGTGTTCGTGAGCCTATCGGTCTAGCAACTGCCCTGGACTGCCCTGATGAGTTGCCGATGACATTGAGAGTTTATTGAGCTAAAGGATTGAAAACATGTCCGCATTTCCAAGCAAAGCAAAAGTAGTGATTGTTGGCGCTGGCGGTATTGTTGGAGCCTCGGTCATTCACCATCTCATCGAAAATGGCTGGGAAGACATTGTCGGCATTGATAAGTCCGGCATTCCTACAGACATTGGATCCACCGCCCACGCCTCAGATTTCTGTTATGCCACCAGCCACGATCTTCTGATGTGCTGGACCACCATGTACTCCATGGATTTTTACGAGAGAATGGGCCATTACGCTCGCGTTGGCGGGCTGGAAGTTGCGCGTGTGGGCGATGATGAGCGCATGGCGGAACTCAAGCGCCGTGTGGATTCCGGCAAGGCCTTTGGCACCAATGCGAAGATGATCAGCGCGGCGGAGGCAAAAGAGAAATTCCCTCTGTTGGAAGAGGATCAGATTCAGGGCGCTATGTGGGACCCGGATGCGGGGCTCGTGGTGCCGCGCTCGCAAACCGTTGCAGGCAAGCTGATTGATCAGGGTGTTGAGAGTGGCAAGTTTCAGATCTTTGCCAATACATCGGCGCTTGAGCTGATTACAGAAGATGGCCGCATCAAAGGGGTGAAGACGGAACGCGGGACGATCCATGCGGAGCATGTGGTTGTGTGTGCAGGTCTTTGGGGGAGGCTCATTGCGGGGATGGCGGGTGAGGATTTGCCGGTCATGCCGGTGGATCACCCCCTCACCTTCTTCGGTCCTTACACCGCATTTGAAGGCACGGGCGCGGAGATTGGTCTGCCGCTGCTGCGCGATCAGGGCAACTCTGCCTATATGCGCGATACGGGTGATCCGAAAAGCACTGAAGGTGGTCAGATTGAATGGGGCTATTACTATGAGGAGAACCCTCGGCTCGTTCATCCGCGCGATATCTTAGAAAAAGAGCAGGCTAGGCTTTCGCCGTCGCAACGTGATCTGGTGCTTGAGGATGTGATTGAGCCGTTGGGGCGTGCGATGGAGCTGACGCCGGTTTTGTCTGAGCTCGGGTTCAATGAAAGCCACTCCTTCAACGGGCTGTTGCAGACCTCCATCGACGGCGGGCCATCCATGGGCGAAAGCCGGAAGCTGCGCGGGCTTTGGTATGCGGTCGGGATCTGGATCAAAGATGGTCCGGGCATGGGCAAGCTGATCGCGGACTGGATGACCTATGGCAAAACGCCTGTGGACCATAACTCGGTGGATTATGCCCGCTTCAATGATTTCCAGCTCAAAGAGCAATACATTCACGACCGCTGCTGGGAGACTGCCAAGAAGATCTACAATCCGCCCGTCCACCCGCGTGAGCCCTTTTCCAAGGGACGTGGTATCCGGCGCTCGCCGTTTTATGAGCGGGAGGTTGAGCTAGGCGGCTACTTTATGGAGCTTGGCGGCTGGGAGCGCGCCCATGGCTATGCCGCCAATGAGCATTTGCTGAACAAACATGGCAACAGGGTGCCTGAGCGTGAGAACGAGTGGGACAACCGGCACTTCTGGCGGGTCTCCAATGCTGAGCATCTAGAGATGAGCGAGGATTGCGGCATCATCAATCTATCGCACTTCCACATGACGGATATTTCCGGGCCAGATCATGTTGCGCTGATGGAGTGGCTGTGCGCGGCAAAAATCGGCGGTGACACCAACGTAGGCAAAGGCATTTACACGCACATGCTGGATGATGACGGCCATGTGCGTGCTGACTTTACCGTGTTTCGCATGGAGGACCGGTGCCGCTTAGTGAACGGGGCCGATGCCGGACCTCGCGATCTTGTTTATATGCAGCGTGTTGCTGATGACAACGGTTGGGACGTCTCCATCGCGGATGTGAGCGAGGACTACACGACCATCGGCATCTGGGGGCCAAATGCGCGGGCAAACCTAGGCAAGGTGGTTGACGACCCAGAGGATCTCACACCTGAAAACTTCCCGTTTGCAGCCATTCGAGAGATTACTATTGCAGGAAAAACGGTTTCTGCTTTCCGCATCTCCTACGTGGGGGAGCAAGGCTGGGAGCTACATATGCGTTACGAAGACGGGTTGGCTGTCTGGGATGCGCTGCGTGCCATTGGCATCATCGCGGTAGGCGTGGAGACCTATGCCAATTCGCGGCGACTGGAGAAATCACTGCGACTGCAAAACGCAGATCTGCACACGCAGTACAATCTGTTTGAAGCGGATCTGGCGCGGCCAAAGGTGAAGGCGGCAGATTTTCGTGGCAAGGAAAAGCATGTTGAGTATCGTGCCCGCGAACAACAGCCTGCCATGTTGTGCACGCTTGTGATGACGGACAATACGGACAAGGAGGGTGTCGCCCGCTATCCGGTCGGGAACCTGCCTATCATGCATCCGGAAACGGGGGAGACACTGGTGGATGATCTGGGGCGCAGGTCTTACACCACCTCCATCGCCTATGGCCCCAGCATCGGCAAAAACATCGCGCTGGCCTACCTGCCCCGTGAGTATTGTGAGGCAGGGCGCAAGCTGGAGGTCTCATACTTTGACGAGGCCTATCCGGTTGAGGTTGCAGGCGTGGGGTACGCGCCGCTGTATGACCCGGAAAACCTGAAGCCGCGCAGTTGAAGCTCCCTGTTCCTTCTAGGGTCTCATCATGAGCAAGGATGCATCCCAAAACGGCGAGGTTGATCGCGATAATTCATAATGTCCCCCTCAGATTGAGTTCATAGCATTGCGCCTTTGCTTGTTGGTGATATAGGAAGCGGAACGCTTGGCTAATTTTGATCAGGGGATGCACCTTGTCTGAACACATTGAGACAGCGGCTAGGGAACTGGCTGATCTGTTTGACACTTCCGGACCACTCTTTCCGACGGCCAGTGGGTCGCCAAGGGCGTTTGCCAATGGGCTGGAAGAAGCGCAAAAACTCATCGAAGAGCGTTTTAATGCGCTTTGCGGGCTGACAGCGTTGCTCAACGCTGAAGAAGAGAAGAGCGAAGCGGTACAAGGTGCAGCTATTGATCTGTTTCAGTGCTCCGGTTTCTTTTACCTTGCGCTGATGCAGTACTTGGAGAACCTACCTAATTCCCTGCTGACGGCTGGCTATGATATTTCCCTTGGCCGGATGCCTCCGGTCGTGTCCAAGGCACTCAAGCGGGTTTCCTTTTCCATGAAGAGCGCCATTGCTGAAGACATCACGTTCATGCGCCCTCACCTCTCCAATCTGACAGAGAGAGATGAGTTTGAAGGCCGCGCGCAAGTGGTGTTGGACAAGGTTTTGGCGCAAGCAATTGCCCGCACACAGCATGCGGTTTCCACGCTGGAAGAAAACGAAAAACTTGATGGCTATGAGCTGAGCGACGAAGACAAGGCATTGCGTGCTCGCTGTGAAGCTTGCACTGTGCTTCTTTCCAAACTGGTCAACCATTCAGCAAATGCAAGAGAATTTGCAGTGCGAGTGAATGGGTTCAAGCAATCTCTCGGTCAGAGCTGACTGATCTTATTGTGAGCAGCCGCAGGATACATAAGTTCTTGCGGCTTCAAGATCCTCCAGTGCTCCTCGCCGGTTCGAACGGCGTGTCAGACACTCGACAGCAGAATGCTAGTTTCGCTGTTCATGACACCCTCAATCAAGCGGACTTCGCGCAGGACGCGGTCGAACTCAGACAGGTTCTCAACGCGGATATCTGTGATCAGGTCCCACTTGCCGCTTGTGGTGTGCAGGACTTGTAGTTCCGGCAGACCACGTAGCCGACGTATGACGTGTGAGGTGTTCCTTCCCATGACCTCAATCATCATGACCGCCCTAATCTCCCCACTGTCATAATCTTCGCGCACTCGGGCAGTAAATCCGAGCAATGCACCCGATTCCAGCAGGCGGTCCATACGTGCCTGAACCGTTGCGCGGGACACCCCTAGGATTTGGGAGAGTTTTGATACCGGAGCGCGGCCATCTTCGCGCAGCAAACTGATCAATTGCTTGTCGAGATCATCGTAAATGTGCTTCGCAGTCTGGATTTGCTTCATGGTCCCCCACAACCCAAAGATTTAGCAAATTTATAAAAACCACTTAGCAAACTGTCAAAAACAATCTCCGATACTCGTCAGGATTGATATGTATATCACAATTTGTACAGTTAATACTAAGCATGCAGTAATCAATTGAGGAAAGCTTATGGCATCCCCCATTCCGTCAGAACGCGCGTATGTTCCCTTTGTCAGTGTCGACAACATGATGAACCTTGTTCATCACATTGGCGTCGAGACCATGCTTTCTGGCATTGCCGAATACGTTGAAGAAGATTTCCGTCGGTGGGAGCTGTTTGATAAGACGCCGCGAGTGGCGTCGCACTCCAAAGAAGGTGTTATTGAGCTGATGCCAACGTCTGATGGCGAGACCTACGGTTTCAAGTACGTGAATGGTCATCCGAAGAACACCAAGGAAGGCCTGCAGACCGTGACAGCCTTTGGCCTTCTGGCGGAAGTTTATACGGGCTATCCAGTGCTTTTGACCGAGATGACGGTGCTGACCGCTCTGCGTACTGCTGCAACTTCTGCTGTGGTGGCAAAGTATCTTGCACCTAAAGGTAGCCACACCATGGCGATGATCGGCAATGGCGCGCAGTCGGAGTTTCAGGCTCTGGCGATGAAAGAGATTTGCGGGATCAAGACGCTTCGGCTTTATGACACTGATCCGAAGGCAACTGCGAAGATCATGCGCAATCTTGAAGGTCGCGGTCTGACGCTGCAGCCTTGCAAGAGTGCGGAGGAAGCCGCGCTGGGCGCGCAGATCATCACCACCTGCACCGCAGACAAGCAGAACGCGACTGTTCTTTCTGATAATATGGTTGGCACCGGTGTGCACATTAACGCCATCGGCGGTGATTGCCCGGGCAAGACGGAACTTGCCAGCGGGATCCTCAAGCGCTCGGATGTGTTTGTTGAATATCCCCCACAAACCCGTATTGAAGGTGAAATCCAGCAGTTGCCGGAGGACTTCCCGGTCACCGAGATCTGGAAAGTGATCACTGGCAAGGCAGAGGGTCGCACCAGCGAGCGCCAGATTACCCTGTTTGATGGTGTCGGGTTTGCAACAGAAGACTTTTCCGCGCTTCGCTATGTTCGTGATCACCTGAAAGGGACAGGGCTCTATCAGGACCTTGATATGCTGGCGGACCCGGATGATCCTCGTGATCTTTTTGGAATGGTTATGCGTGCTGATCCTGAGCACGGAGAGAAGGTGTGAACCGGGCATCTATTCAAGCCTAGTACAAACGATCAAAAATCACCCGCTCAAGAAACTGAGCGGGTGATTTCGTGAAGACCTGTAGGTTATTACGAGGGGCAACGCTGGTGCCCATCACAGCGCACTCTCTATTGCTTTGTGTGCTGTTCCTAGAGGAATCCAGCGGCGACGTATGTAAGCAGGCCTGCGCAGATTGCGGTTATGGCAATGATCATGCTGGTAAGCATGGACAGCCATGCGGGACAGCGGGTCAAACCGAGATAACTCTTCAGAATGATACGAGCCTTGAAGAGGATCAGTGCTGCGATGATCAGTGGTCCCACATAGACGAGCGCGGGGCTGTGGATCATGCTAAGGACGTAGCCCAGCACCGTCAGCACAACCAGAAACACCCAAGCTTTGAGCAGGTCGTTCAGTGGGATGCGGCGTGGTTCTGTTCTGTTGTATTCCATGATTACAGCCCCTGCCCCATGAGATAGAAGATGGGGAAGATAATCACCCATATGAGATCGACCATGTGCCAAAAGGCAGTACCCGATTCCAGATTGTCCTCCGTGGGCCACAGGGCAATGATGCCCAGTATGATGAGCCCGAAAATCACATGGGCGAGATGGAAGCCCGTGACGAGATAATAGAGGGTGTAGAACGTGTTGGTCTCCACATCGAGACCCAGAGCAAGCTTCTCTTTGTACTCGTAAATCTTGAGCGCCATGAAAGCCACGCCCAAAATGCCAGCACCCAACAAGGAGAGACGCGCCTTGCCAGTTTGTTTGAACTTGCCAAAGCGCACTGCGAAGGCGGCAAACAAGCCGGAGGTGAGCAAGATGATGGTGTTGATGGTGGCGAGCGGGACATTCAGATGCGTGCGTGCCTCGCGATAGATCTCTACGTTCAGCAGTTCGTTGCCCGCAAAGGCCCATAGCGCTCCGCCGAACACGAGGATTTCACTGACGATCAGAATCCACATCATGGGATCGCCGGGTAAGTTTTCTAATGCCCAGGGAGAGACAGGCTCTTGGTAGACCCGCTGCGCCCCTTCTTCTTGATTCTGGTAAAGCTCGTCCATTACACCCTTCCAGCCGATTTTTGTGTTTGGTGCCAGACTAAGGGGCTTTTTCAGCCTCTTCCTTGCTGGAGCACTAACTGGAGGGTCACATTCATATTTTATTGGGGATTATTTCTCAGTCTGATCGACCAGTCTACACGTACTCTTCACGCAGATTACTGATCTTCCTTTTCCCCCTGATAGGACGGAAGCGGAGGGACGATATCTGCGGTGCACAGGTAGAGGTTTTGCAGGTTGAGGAGCGGCATGGGGTTTTCTGTCAGGTTGGACATGATGTTCATAGCAAAATGAAGCTCAGCTTCAATGCAGGATGGCTTATGCTCTTGCGCCCATGCGATGATGGAATTGGCAAGTTTTTTCAGGAAATCACCTGCTGGTTTGCCATCCTCCTCAATGGTGATGGGTGTCGGCGGCAGAAGAGCTATGGGCAAGTCGATCGGTTCCTGTGTGAGGCCTTCTGACAAGTGGTAGGTGTAGCCGATGTTGAGCTGGAGGGTAATATCGCCCGCATATTCTCCGTCAAATAACGCGGAAAACAGATGGCTTAGATGATCTTCCAAGCTTTGTTGAAGTGGCTTTTTTGTCGGATTATCCAGGAAGGCGATGTTGAGCTTTGCGTTGCTGGACAGAGTCGGGTGGAACGGGTTCTTGAATGTCGCTGTTGGCGTTCTGAACACAAACCCATCAGTGATCTTGCCGTGGATATAGCTGTTACGGATCATATACATAGAAGCGATTGCGTCCTGACGCGCAAGCACTTGCATCCCCGGCAAGATGACCTGCCGTTCGCTGAGCGTCTGGGCCGTGTCCTGCATCAGGTAGGCCAGCTTACCTTTGGTTTTTTGCGTGTAGTAGTACGTGTAGGTCTGCTTTCCATCCTCGCACGCACTGGACGCCAGATGGCTGGTCCACTTCGGTATCTCGATGGACGGGTCTCCAGTCAGGCCTGCCAGCGGCACACAGTCCTCAAGGATGAGTTTGACGACCCAACGGGACTGCGTTGCCTCACCGTTGGTGCGGTAGATCTGGTTTTCTTCCAAAATGCTGAATTGATAGGTTTCACCGGCGTCCTTTTGCGGAGCTGCGGCAAACATGGCAAGGCTTCCGCTGCTTTGGGCCTTGCAGATGATGTCCTCGTTGATTTTGATGATGGCGGCCAAAATCTTTGACGCGTTCTTGATGGCTTCTGGTGTTTGGTTGGCTGCGTTGATGACCGGAACATACTGGTCGAGGATCTTGGAGAGGTTCTCCTGAACCGAGATGAACTGGGCCAGCTCTGCAAAGGCGTCCAGAAAGCCAGTAAACTCTGCAGCGGGTTTATCCTTCAGGTTAAACTGGATCTCGCCGTGGGCTTCATCCTGAAGGTAGTGGAAGTTGAGGCCGTAGGTGTACTCATAATCCCATTTGGTGATCTTTGAGAGTTTTTGCGCCTTTTTGTCAAACGCAGGACCTGCCTGCTCCACCATGCGCGGAGTTTCGGGGAAGCTGCGCAGCAGGATAGGCACGTTGAAAGAACCCAATGGCTTCTCCAGAAC
Source organism: Pseudovibrio japonicus (assembly GCF_014651595.1). Taxonomy (GTDB): domain Bacteria; phylum Pseudomonadota; class Alphaproteobacteria; order Rhizobiales; family Stappiaceae; genus Pseudovibrio; species Pseudovibrio japonicus. Next base: position 98,845 of record NZ_BMXE01000001.1, read on the forward strand.
CGGCGTGCCTTCCGCTTCAATCGGGGAGAGCCAGCTGGAGGCTTTGTAGTCCTTGATGCCTTCAACGGGACTGATCTGGTGTTCCAGCGCGCTGACTTTGTGGCTGAGGTCCAGCTTGAGACATTCGGAGGTTTCGCCGAGCTGTTCCGAGGCCTGCAGCAGGAAAGTGAGCGGTTGTTCCTCGCCTTGCTGCAGCAGAAGTTTTGGCGAGGTTAAGGAGAACAGACTTGAAAGGGATTTGGCGCTTGTTGGCGGCTGGTCTTTTTCTCCGGTTTCCGGCGGGCAGTCCGCCACGCTGTTCAGGTTAATGTTGCCGAAAAGCTGAGGCGTTTCCTCTCCAGCTTTTAAGGGAATATCGGCAGCAACTTGGGCACCAAATGAAATGACCGCCTGTGTGGTGTACAGGTTGGAGAGCTCCTCAAGCAGTGTTTGCCTGAAGGTTTCCTGTGCAGAGCTGAGGCGAGTGTGGGACCCGTCCTGATAGATAGGTGCAAGCATGCGCGTGGTGATCTGCGCGAGGCTTTTCTTTTGTTCTGCCAATGCCTCCATGTACCCGCTCACAGGTTTGGGTTCGCCTTCACTGCAGGCGATATGGTCTGGCTTGTCTGCGGCGAGTTTATCGACGAACAGGATTGAAGAGGAGTATTTCGGCGACAGCAGTGCATCAAAGAATTGGAAGTACTGCTTGAGCCAGACATCCATCTCTACATTGGAGAAGGTGCTGGGCACTGGTGTACTTGTAAACTTTCCGGTTTGCGGATCAAAATCATCCAGAGTTTCATAAGGGTAGACGGAGGCGCTGCGGGAAATCAGCATGTTGCTGACCGGGAGTGGTGCGAAGACCTCCGGCGCACTCTCGTCGGTGATGTGGAAGGAAATCGGATCACCCTGATTGACCCCGACCCTGACGGCCCACGTGGCGTTGGAGGACATTCCTGCAGACGGTGCGTACCGGTTGACACCAGAGGCCACCATCAACCGGAAATCATCGCCATAGATCGCTTGTGCGACACGCTGCGCAAACCCGGCCAGCAGGTCTGAAGTGGGTTTTGTGGGCTTATCTGTGCCTGACTGTTTCGACGCGCCTGTAACTGAGGTTTGGATGGTCACCGTGTTGGCAACAGATCTTGTCAGCGGGTCTGCCGCATAACCTCCCACAGCGATGCCGTTGGGTCGTTTGAAGATGAGCTGTGTGACAAGCTCAAACAGAGGCTCTTGCGTGAGGCTGGTCATCGGAACGGTCACATGGACCGGGAGTGCTGGGATAGTTTGTGCAGCTCCAGCTTCTGCGGCTTTGCTTTGCTTGTGCAGGAACGCCTCGATCTCCTGCCACCAGCTGATAAGGCCTTGGAACTCCGTTTGGGTGAGCTGGTAGGTCTCCAACGACAGCGTTGAACTCACATCGATCTCAAAGCCATTGGGATCGTTGAACTGGGCCAGCATCTCTTCAACAACCAGCAGCGCGGCAGCTGCTCTTTGCTGCGCGGTGGTCGGGTCCTGCCCCTTTTGCGGGATGAAGGGGCCGCTGTCGAAGCTGAAGGTGATTTCAAGTGTGAAGCTTTCCGGTGCAGCTTCTCCTTCCGAAGCGTTTGTCTGCCCTGTCGCCACTGTCCAATTCGCCGAGGTGGATGGCCATTGGGAGAGCGGGATGATCTGATCGGTATAGCCTTGTAATGCTGGTTTATTGCTCAGCTTCCCGGCTGGATCGGTACGTTCATCCAGCGTGGAAAGGATCGTATTGCCATAATAATCATTCCAGCCGAGCTGGGTTTGTAGAAGCAGTCCATTTGCGCTGTAGGGGTTGATCTTGGCGGATTCCGCTGTTTTTTCCGGTTTCATCAGGCCGAGATAGGAGATCGACCCCTGATAGTCCTCCATGTCACCCGTGGCCGCCTCCAGCACATAGCGGATCTTGCTCTCATTCAGTGAGGTTGATTGTCCAGAAGCACCGATGGGCAGGCCCATATTGCTGGCGTTAAAATCCTGATTTTCGGTGATTGTATAGGCCAGCAGGCTGTAGTTATGAAGGAGCAGATCTTCTGCGTAGTCCTGACCGGTTCCACCGCTGGGTATTTGTGGCGGCTGCGCGCGCTTTGCGTTGAGGGACTGAACGCCGGGGTGTTCTCCGGGTTGGACAGAGAGCGGACCAGCGCGCAGCGTAAGCGTCTGGCCGGGTACGAGTAGTCGGTCGGTCTTTGCATTGGCCACGGCCAGGACAATGGGTTCGGTTCCAAAGTAATCGGCGATCTGTTTTAGGCCAGTGCGGTTTGTCAGGTCGTTGCTGAGGGCTTTGGAGCCTATGACCAGATCAATCACGGGCAAACGCAGCGGGGTGCCTGCGGGCACTATTTCGCCTGTCAGGCGTGGGTTCGTTTTCTTCAGGGCATCCGTGCTGGTGCCAAAACGCAGCGCGATGCTGGCGAAGGATGCTCCCGGCGCACTAGTCCCAAAGGGGACCAGATAGGTGCCCTGCTCGATGGTGATGGTCTTCCCCGGTGTGAGCATGATATCGGCTGCATCGGGCGTCAGTGTTTGGGTGATGAGTGAATTTAAATTGGAGTGGTAGCGCGTGGCGACACGCTGCAGCGTGTCACTTTGGCCTGACGTGTGTTCAACCAGTTCTCCCTTGGCAGCAGCAGACAGGGAGGCGCCGGAGCTTGCGAGTGGTTGGGCAGTTGCCAGCCCGTTGACATACGGGTGCATGTAAGCCTGATCTTCGTGAATGATCACGAGAGACAAGGTCGCCTCGCCCTTTTCGTTGAAGATACCAGCAGGGAAGCCCGTCACTCCGTCATCTGCGGTGTAATAGAGGTAAAACCCGCCCGAATTAGTTATTCCCGCTTCCCAGAGCAGTTTGATGAGGGCCATGGGGGTGTTGAGCAGTGTGGGACCATTGCCTTGTGCACTCTGGCTTTGCTCAAAGAACAGCTCTGCGCCGGGGTTGGTTACGGTGGAAAGGTTCGTCTGCGATATGCCAAAGGTGACGTTGCTGCCGCCTTCTCCGACAAAAAATGTGCCGCTGCTTTGTGACCCTGTGGTGTAACCGAGGGTGAGTGACGGGAAGCTGTGATCTTCTGGTAGCGCTTGCAGCAAGCGTTCCAGGATCACCACACCTGCGGCGTTGATGCCATTCAGCTCATAGGTGGTTTTCAGGGCGGCATCGGTTGCCCCGCTTGCACCGGACTTTTGTGGTGGCAGTTTCTTGATGGAAAATTCGATTGTGGAGGTCCAGCCAAAATTCACTAGCGGGGTTTTGGTCAGCGTACCAGTTGCCGCATCCATGGAGACCTGTTCCACAATTAGCTGCGGCGGCATCATATCGGTGCTTTCCGCGGTGCTCGCCCCCAGCGCTGTCAACGCACCAGAAAGAGTCCACAGCCGCAGATATGGGAGTTGCGAGGGCTTGTCTTCGTCGCTCGTGGGCACATTGATCGGTTCGGCGCTTTGCCATTTGACGAAGTGCGAAACTGGGAAGGTGCTTGGTTGCTGTTCTACCTGTGCCAGCAATGACAGTTCATCGGGTCCGGCTGGCAGATACCCCGCCGTTCCATAGTTGGTTATGGATTGGATGCGCTGATAGTCCTTGCTTGGCGTTGCGTCTTTTGCTGGAACCTCAACCGTGTACTTCAATGGGTTTTGGTCGTTGCCCAGAATAATCCAGTCCGCATCTTTTGGCTTACCAAGTTGCATTGTGAAACTGCTGGTGAGCGGGGTCGGGATGGGGATTTGCTGACCGGACAAGGCGAAGAGACCGGCTTGCTTAGGCAGTGTCAGTTGGCCCGCCTCATCCTTTTGCGTCCACATGCCTTGCTCAAGTGGCGTGATGCCATCTGTTGGCAGGCGCATGCCGTGGAAGTAGTAGCGCGATGCCATGCCGGACAGGTGGGTGATGCCACCAGTGCGCTGGACCTCTCTGATCAGTTCACCAACCTGAAACTGTGGTAGATGAACAATGCTGAGACTGTCTGTATTGGGGCCCGTCTTGTTGCCAGAGGTACTGGCGAACAGGTTTGCGATCTCACTGTTCTCCGTGGTGGCAAGCGCTGAAAAATTGATCTCGAACTGCTGTGCGATTGATGTAAGGGTATCGGTCGCTTTGGTCTGATAGGTGAATTTTGGCAGCTGCAATGTGGCGCCGACAACCAGTAGGTCAGTCTCGGTTAGAAGCGTGCTGACGTTGATCAGCTCCTCCAGCGTGACGCCTAGAGCTGTGGCCACTGCGCTGACGGTCTCCTCACCAGAAATCGTGTATTTGGTCACCTTCCCATCTGTCTGAGTATGGGAGATCGTAGCACCAGTACAAAGCAGGCCGGAAACCTGACTGTTGCTGCAGACAAGATCGCCTGGGGCGACAGCTGCTTTATACAAGTTATCGGTGGCCAGTCCCTCGAAGGAGCTGTCGGCGGGGATCACAAGCGGGGCTGTAGGGATGGTGAGTGCGGCGCCCGCCGTCAGCCGATGGGTATCGTTGGATTTGAAGAGATCTGTGAGGGTGAACTTCGGAGCGCTTAAGGCGCCTTTTTCATTGACCCAACTGACGATGCCGCTTGGCGTATCACCATCTGAAAGCGCGTAGTTGAAATCGCGAAGACCGTTTAAGAGGTTTTCGATCATCTGCTTCATGATAAGCATGAAGTAATTTTCGTAAATATATGATGCTATTGAATTTTTACTATTCGCAATTTCGGCTTCAGAGGGATTTTTCTTATCTTCGTTCTCCACCATCACGCTGAGCTGGTTAAAGTATTTTGTGAGGTTCTCCCGGTAGTTATCGCTGATTTTATTATAGGCCTCAAAGGTGTAAGAGAGTGCGGATTTGCTGTCCTGCTCCAGCGCCAGACTCAGCGCGGGCACCATGGGGAAATAGGTCGCCTGCGCGTCGCCCTGCCGTGCCGGGACAGCGATATCGAGCTGGAACTGCTGCTGCAGAAATGTGGAGATGTCATCTTGTGTCAGAGCGTCCGGTGAGCTTTCCAGCGTGTTCAGCCCATCCAGCAGTGCGTTGATGTCTACTGCGCTGATCACGTGACTGTCGACTTGTTCTGCACTTTGAGGACCGGTGCCCATGGTGGCGGCGATGGCCCACCGGGTTACCATCTTGGCCAGCGCTTCAAAGCCGGTATCGTCCTGCTCGCCAGCTGCTTTTTCGAAGAGCTCATTATCACCCTGCGTTGCTGGCGGCGGGGCTGCGATGAACAGGTTTGCCACATAACACGGAACCTGTGGTGGCCGTCCTTCATTCGAGTCCGGCCAGTCTTCCTGCTTTGCCAGCGTCAGGCCATAGCCCAGATGGATCTCCAAGGGGTTCTGGGAGGGATCAGCGGCAGGTGTTAGGTTCCTCCAGTTAAAGGTGATGGGTGCGCTCTCAAGGGCTTCCATCAGCATGGGGAGCCGGCTGTAAAGAGCAAGGCGCTGCGCCATTGGCACGGCGAGCAACCCTTCCTCAGCTTCTGAGTGCTCCAGCCATGGGGCATCATTGGGGTTCTGGAGTGCGCCGAGCGTGAAGGTGGTGTGGACGTGTGCGGAGAAGCTGAAACTTACCTTGATGGTGAACAGGCCAAGGTCGATCTTCGCAGTTGCACTGACATCCACCTTTGCGGAGATGGTCAGCGGGATTGGTTCGTAGGAGGCAAGCTTAATCTGGGCGCTGACTTCGATCCTGACTTTGAACGCAGCCTTGATGATGGCAAAATCGATGGAGCCATAAAGCTTTCCGATGATGCCAATGGTGCCGGTGAGCGAGAAGAAGTATTCGCCTTGTAACGCCAGCGCATTGCCGCTGTCTGTGTGCGCATCATCGTAGGCGTTCCATTTGGCGAGAATGCCTTGCAGAATACCGAAGGCGGTCAGGCTGAAGCCTGCTTTCAGAATGCCCTTTTGGATGGATTTGCCGAGCCCCAGTTGCAGTCCAACCCCGAACACAAGGTTTGGATTGAAGAACCCGAGCGTGGACGTGGGCAGCCCTTTTACTGACGCTGCGGGCAACTTGCCGAAATAGAACCCACCGCCGCCTTTGAGCGGAATACCCGGCGGCACGATGGCCTCGATGGAAAAGGAATGGGAGAAGTTGTTATTCCAGGGGAAACCGATGTCAAACTGGAAATCTCCGTTGGTGTAGACCTCAACGCCAAATGTGGGCAGCGTGATGGAGACAGCGCCAACGTCGATACGGCGCATGACTTCCGGCAGTTGGATGGAGGCTGAAAACTTGCCAAGGCCCGGAGAGACCTTCTTGTAGATGACCTGGAAGTCCAGCCCCGAGAAGACTTTGGCAGCCTTGCCCTGACAGGCTATACGCAGCGCGTAGAGCGATGGATCGGTGAGGACAACCTGCAAAGTGAAGGCGTATTGCGCGCCGCCCTTTGCCAGCTCACCTTGATGTTCCTGCCCAAGTTCCTTGCTTGCATCGATGCGTAGAACGCCAAAATCGGTGGCGAACAGCCAGTTAATATTACCATCAAAGCCAATATCCGGCACCTTGCCAACTGTGGGTTTTGGGAGCCTGGCCAGAATGTCGACGGCCTGTTGTACCTCGGTGACATCCTGAAGACCTTTGACGTCCACATGCTGACCGCCTGCCAGCAGGCGTAAGTCCAGATACTTGTTGCCCAACCCGCCCGGGCTTGGTGTTGAGGAAGGTTGATCGGCGCGCCATGGCGGCAGGCCCTCGGCTTCCGAAGCTCCGGAAAGCCAGAAGAAGCTGCCGTCAAGCTTTACATAGACACCAGCGCTTTTGTGGTAGGTCAGCGTGATACCGGTCACCTTGGCGATAAGAATATCGATGGGGCCTATTTCAACGGTAAAGCTGACCGTATCCTCCTTGAAGTTCCAGGTGAGTTCAAAGTCAGAGAGATTGACGTGGTTGAGTACGTCAAACGGTGCGGCAAGTCCGAACCGTGCACCTGTCATCCATTCCACAAAGGTCTCAACCATAGCGCCGAGCGTGGTCGTATCGGTAAATTTGATTGTTGCCGTCTGGTTCTCATCAACCTCGGCTGAGAACGGGCCCCACATGATGCCGAAATGTGAGTGGCTTTTGGCGTATTCATAGAACGCCTGTAGCTCGATGTTATTCCAGCGGATATCGGCTGTCAGCAGTGCGTATTTGCCATCATTTTTCGTGGTTTCATAACGCACCAGCGATTTAGCTGGTTCGATCAAAACGATTTCGTCGCGATGATCAAGTATGGGGATACGTGCGTTGCCGCCAGGCAGCAACAGTTCGCTTCCACCGGTGTTACCGATTTTCGCAGTGAAGGTGGCCTGGGCCGGGAGCCAGCTTGGGGCTTGGCCTTTCAGGCTGACAGATCCGCCAAACTCATAGCTGGCGACGGACTTTCCATTCCCCGTTGAGAAGGTGACATTCAGATCGGACACATCGACGTCGAGACCACCTGTTGCCCAATCACTTCCGATATAGGCTTTTATGATCTGGCTTACTTTAATGGGCGCTGCGCCCTGCTCTCCGCGGAACGCCCAGAGCTTATCTTTGGTGTTGTATGTGGCACTTACATTGACAGGTACGGGCTCTACACCTGACAAATTATCAAACAGCGTTGTGGCGGCCCTGATGGAGCCGGAGGAATTGGTCCCCTCGCCTTTTACGTCAAAGTAGATGTCATTAAGCTCGAACTTTGCCGGTGGTAGCGTGATCTGCCAGTTTTCTAAATCCACTCCAGCTTCAACAGAGTAGGCCTGCACACTCCTGCTTTTGGCCGGAGAATATTCAAGCTGTAGGTTGGCGATATCCGCCCCGATATTGAGGTGATATCCTTTCGGGAGCAACGCCTCCACCAGATCAGAGAGCGGCAGACTTGGTCCGTCCGGGTTGAGGGTTGCGGTGAGTGTGGTTTGCGGGTAGGTCACCGAGATATCGAGGCGTGCCGGGTTATCACCCTCGCCGATCAGCGCCTGTGTTGACGCCACCCAGCTTATCTGGCGGTTACCGGTTGGCTCAGAGGCTGTGATCTCGAAGCTGAGGTCCTTCACGCTCAGACCACCAAACAGGTTCCACTGTTTGCTGTCTTTCAGCGAAACCTGGAAGCTCTCGATGGATTTGGTTGCCGAGTTATAATTGAAGCGGAGACCATCAACGCTGAGTTCGTTCAGCCCCGCAAATTCCGTGGGGATGGTGTTAGCAAAGTTCATGCCTCCAATGAGGGCAAACACCGAGTTCAGCGAGGGTGTTGCTTCTGCTGCAAAGTCTCCCTCAACCACCATCTTGTTGCTGGCAGAACTTGGAAAATTCATCTGGAACGGAAGCAGCGTATCGCCGACCTCAATGGAGGTTTGCAGGCCTCCCGTGAGCCGCGCTCCCGCACTTGAGAACTGCGCAAACAGGCTGGTGTTTTCCAACGCAAACCACTCAACGCCTGGCAAGGAAAGCTTTTTCAAGTCCACTGCAAAGCGGACCTGATAGTTCTTGCCTGCCTTTTTCGTGGCTCGACCAACACCTGATACACTCAGCGTTACATCAAGCTCCGTGCCGAGTAAATCTGAGGTCTTGCCGGTCACAATGACCTTGGTAAGCCTCTTTGCGGTATCAACCGGTTTAATGGTGACCGGGTCTTTTGCCGAGCCAATGGTAAGCCCTCCTGCCCCCAGAACGGTCTGCAGGAATGTGTATAGAGGGCCTTCCTTCAGCACGTTTGGCAGGAACTGGAGTGCTCCATTGCTGACGTTGTCTTCCAGCGTGGTCAGCAGCGTTTGCAGATCGGAGAAGATACTGCCCGCCACCCCGTTTGCAACAGACACCAGTGCAAATCTGGCCGCCAGAAAGCCGAGTGCCTGTAGGAGCTTGTCGTTTTGCGGGGCGGTGTAATAAGTTTTGAGGCCGCTGTAGTAATCAAAGTACTCGCCCTTGCCTTCGCGAAACTGCATGGTGATTTCTGCCATGATCTGCGCAAGCTCGTTGGGCGGCATGGAGGATTTGTAACCCTCCTGAAACGCAGAGATTCCAAGTGCGATCTGGTTCTTGGAGGTATTGAGCAGCGCCGCTGTTGTTGGCGTGGTGCTGCCTGCGGCCTTGCCTCTCCCGTTTGCGAACGTGCTGGGATAGGGGTTGGTGGCAAAATTCCCAAGCTTGAAGAAGGGCTTGCCCAGATTGACGGCCAAATTTGCACTTTCGGTTCCCTCCAGAACTCCCGGCAACGTGGCTGCATCATACAAATAATCAGCGGCTGCGGGTGGCAGGCCCGAGATGGTGGTGACAACCGTCGCACCGGGCTTGAGCTTGCTCAAAAAGGCTGCTCCCGCAGTTCCTGAGAGGTCCTTGTTCAGATAGATGCCAGTGCCCGATCCCGTCGTGTTGCGGAACAGCTGCTTGCTTTTACAATACGCCTGAACATTTTTGGTCAGTGCATCAAGGCCGCTTTGTGCAACCTGTTGTTCTTCGTTGTTTGCCGGAAAGTAGCGTTCCAATGTTTGCCATGTGGAACTGGAAAGGTCTCCAAGAAGTGCAATGACAACGGGCTTTTTGGTGAATCCCTTTTGCTTTTGCAGCAGGGCCGCTGCCGCAATCAGTTCAAACGCGATTCCATCTGCACTTCCGGTCAGAGCTGTCTTGTCGGTAGACGAGCTGGGCAGGTTTGCGACCGGAAAGAACTCGATGCCCGGTTTCGTTGTTTTGCCAAGGGCTTGGCTGATGTTTTGCGCGGCGCTGATGGCTTTTGTGTTTACATTAGGTATCTTTCTCAGATCCGTCCAATTGAACTTCTCCGGCAGATCCTGTTTGAAACTGCGGTAGGCAAATTGATCTCCTTGCAACGCCAGCTGATCATCAAGGTTTATTGTCTTATTGAGGCCGGGCAGGATAACTAACGAGTTAGCAGGACAGGTCTTTTTATCCGGAGTGCATTTTTCTGCCGTCCAGAGATAAGGTTGCAGCAAGACGAAGTAATCGCACTTCACTGCGGTTGCCATGCTGGTGTTGCCGCTGTTGGGAATATCCCCGCCACCGCACAGGCAGAGCGGCATTTGACCTGACAGGCCTTGCACCGAGCGGTGGGTTGTTCCACCTACCGTGGTTTCCTCATAGGCGAAGAAGGTTATTGTTACGCCGTTTAGTTTGTAAGGAGCTCGCTTAGCTGGATCAAAACCGGGTAAGAGCTGTGCAAGGTTCTGCAGCAGTGTTTTTTGGGAGCTGTTGTAAATCAGCTCCACATCCAGTTGGAACCCAAGGGAAATCATGCGCCGAATGAGGTTGACCGTGTTGGCAAGACTTCCCGAGCCTTGCACATCGTAGGCAAAATAGCGCAGCTTCTTGCCACGCAGGAAATCAGTAAGCCGTCCGATGATCCCGCTGGAGAGCGCTCCATTCAGGTCCTGCGCTGCAGATGCAAACAGTTGCACAAGATTAGAGAGCTCAGAAGACAGGTTCTCCTCTTCCGGTGTAGCGACACGTTCAAATGGTTCAATTGGACTGTGCTCGTTCATCTTGCTGCACCGGGGCTGATTGAAGGGCTGGTCTATTGCGTTTGGGAGGGCTCGTTGTTGTAGACCGCGTACCAAGCAAGGCCTGTGGTCTCACCAGGATTTCCGCTGTCTGTCTCGGGGTCGGAGAATAGGTAGAAGGACGTGGCTCCGGTTGGCGGGATCTTCGCCAGCCCCAGGAATTTGATCGCGATCTCATTGAGAACAAACATGTATTGATTGCCCCCATTCGTGCTATTGGGGGTACCCGTGTAGAGCAGTTGGATCGGGCCGTAGGACATGGACAGGACGTTTTGCAAGCTGATGAGCGAAGCGCCGTTGGACGATCCAGGCATGTGGATCGCCGTTTGGGACTTGTAGGTCTCACCTTTGGAATCTGGCGACCATGCCAGGAGCACCTCGGCTGTGAGGCCCAGTTTACCGGCAAGGTCGCCTGCTGTACCCAGGTTGAGTTCAAACTGCAGAGCGTTCCAATCCTGTGACAAGCCCTGCTGGGTGACGCTGGTGATAACATCCAGATACCCCATAGAGGACGGAGTTTTCTGCGTGCCGCCTGAGCTTAGAAAGCCTTTCAATTGCAACGGCATGGTTGCGATCAGGCTGTCTGTGCGGGGCGTGCTGTTTTTGGTGTCGAACGTTAATTGATTGCTGTCCCAGACTATACTCTGGCTTCCATAAGGATCATCGGCTGAGAAGGTCATTTGCAGGCCAAGGTTTGCAAAGCCCAGACCGCTTTGGCTCATCTGCTGGCCTGGTTCACTTCCGTAGGAGAACAGATCAACTGGTTCGTTTTTGCCTTCACTGAGGATGGAAAAGTCTAGGAAACCCGTAAAAGCGAAGCGGATCAGAGGTTCACTTTGGCTTTCGGACTGGGGTTGATCGTTGGTGATCGTATTCATCTGCGCGGAGATGAACTCGGTTTGTTGCAGGATGTTGTTGTCGATCTTGAACAGGTATGGTTGCGGGGCGGCCATGGTGTAGGAGGGGTGGTTGTTGTTGTCCTGATAGCTGGCTTTCATGATCAGGGATTTGTACTGGCTGCCCTTGGGTTGGGGTTGGCCTGCGGGGATAATGGGCTGCGAGCTGATCGCATCGCTTTCAAACACTTTGCTGAGAGACAGCTGTGCGAAGGAGGAGAACTTCTTGATCGCGGAGTTCTCAAAAAGCACCTTTAGGGATAGGAGAATGAAGTCGTATGTGCGCGTTGCAGAGGGGACAACGGGTTCAGGACTTGTCGCTCCCTTGGGCACCACAAGCTCGTCGTCTTCATAGTAAATCAGTCCATAGACCGAGCTTTGTTTTCTAATTGCAATCTTCTCGCCGCTCGCTCCCGCCTTGATCTGATTGATGCGGACGGCAAGGTGATGGGCATAAAACTTTGCAGGGTCGCGCACCCCAGCAACAATACCTGCCAACTGCTCGGGAGGTGATTTGATACGCGCACGTAGCATAAGCACACCGGTCCAGTTGGGATCAGCGGCGATTTGGTTGAAGTTGTCGAAATACTCGGTTGCGGGATTATCCTGCGCTGCTTTGAAGTAGTCCTGAAGCCACGAAGAGAGGTTGACCAGCTGGGATTGGTCAGGGGTCGATTCGTGCTGTGTGGTGGGGGCTGCGAAGTTTTCCTTCTGGGTCCATTTTTGCGGATTGGAGATCAGGTTGTCATCCTCCTCCCCCTTCGGGTCATAAAGTGGACCTCGAATTCCTTTTATTATCAATATGTTGGCATAGTCACCGAAGTCCGGCGAGTTACCGACATCAGCTTCAATCTGCCAGTCCTCGATGTTCAGTGTGTTGAGGAAATTTGTGCCTGCTTCTCCCAGTTCTGTGTTGTTTGCGGCGATCAGAAACAGCTGGTTGGTCTGGAAGGCCTCGATGAGTTGGGGGAATAAGTTTTTGAAGGCAAACTCCGAACTTGTTGGTACTTTGATCTGCGCGAGCTTCACTTCCTTCCAATGGCTTGCGTCAGTGGGAGATTGCAGCGTGGCGATGACGCCCAGTGGTGTTGTCAGGGTCGCGTCTTCTGCCTCGCTCTGGGATTCATCGGCGCTTGTGTTGGATTGGGTGTTGGTAAGTGCTGCGATCACCTTTCGGCGTGTTGGGGCAATGATGCTCTTTTCAAACAGTGCTATCTGGCTTTGCGAATAGGCGGGATCACCTTCATCCGTGCCGCTGTAAGGAAACATGGGAAAGGCGCTGTCCTCCATCAAAGGCAGCGTATAGGCCGGGCTGACTGTTCCCAATAGGCTTTTGTTTTCCTTCCAGATTTCATCATCATATCCATGCAGAGCGCTGCCGTGCGGCTGGGCGACATAGGTGATGGGATCGGGCGAACTTTTACCTCTGCTCTCAGGCGGAAACACCTTTACGTAGGAGGTCTTGTAGTTGCTCTTAAGTGGGTTCCCCTTGGGTGCCGGCGGACCAACGGGAGAGGACAACGGCAAGGGGAAGACAGGTGCATAGGCTGGCTGGTCCGGCACAAACCGCAGTCGTGCGCCCTGCTGAATCTCATGCTTTGAAACACTGGGGACCTCCAGAAACTCTGTGCCGCCTATGCCGCACATGAAGCGGGCTCTTGCCTCCCCCTTTCCTGCCGGAGCGCTGACGAGGAAATCTCCAATCGGGCTTGCGATAAAGCTATGAAGAGACGAGGCATCCTCGTAGCTGGGAGTGAGGATAATTCCAGCTGGCTGGGCGTCCGTGAGCGAGGTCTCCGCGGTAATTGCTGTCAGCGCAAAGGGGGCTCCGTAGGTGGTGCGGTAGAAGCTGTTTACGCTTGGGCCCTGCCCGTTTTCTCCTTCTGAGCGAAAGTAAAAGGCGCAACGGTTGGGATCGCTTCGGTTGTGCGTCGGGTAGTTGTTAAACACATCGGTGACGTCCACCACCAGCTGCATGGGCAAAGGATTACGGGTTCCGTCATCTCCTGTTCCCAAGGCAAAGCGCTGTCCGTTGACGCCTGTTCTGGCATCCTGATCTGTTGTAACCCATTGAAACCCCAGATCCCATTGATCATGGAGGGCGGCCCGATCAAAGCCTGCATCAAAGACGATCGCGCCCCTATCCGGGCCAGAACAGCGGATGTCTGCCTTACTGACCGAGCCGGTGTCCGGGCTCAAATATCCCCCCAGCTGAATGGCAGATTCCGTGAGCTGGAGGTTCTCTTCATCCTCCGTGACATTGATGTAGGCGCTTGAATAGAATTCGATGGTGAGTTCTGGCGCCAACAGGTAGGACAGACTGCTGGTTGTCTCCGTACCAGCGGCGTTGATGGAGAAGAAGGCCGGTCGTTGCCCGTCATAGTCACGGGGCACGGGAAGAGGCGTTAAGTCATTGGGCAACCACATGAACCCGCGCAGGACACTCATATTTTCAAGGTAGGCGTGGAGGCCGGAAACGAGATTTTCCTGGGCGTCTTCCTTGTTGCCACAGTCCAGCGGGTCCGGGCAGTAGATGAATGAGCCGGATAAGGTTTTGTTGGTGAGTGCTTCTTTGAGTGAGATTTGCTGCGGAAGTTTGGCTTTTCTTGCGGCTATCTTGCTGACAACAAATGCAAAACCGCCGGCATTGTCGCCAGAGTTTGGCGCCAGATAGAGGCTTTTGCAGATTTGTTGTTCAAAGTACATTGCTCAGCTCCCGGAAGCCAATTCCATCAAGGGGGATAAAGACAGAATTCGGGAGCAATGCTCCGCGCTTTTAAGGGGAACATAGGGGGTGCTGTCGCTTCAATTTGCGACAATTAACGGTTCACAAAATGAGTTGAAAAGGTTTCATGTAGACGGAGTATTTGTTCTTCACAAATTTCACAACCGTTGAATTAATTCGTTTTTTCAGAGACTTAGATGCGCAAATCATACGGCAGGATGTGTGAAATGAAAAATCATCGTTGTTTTGTGCGTTGGTTTGCGTTGATTACGCAAAACCAACGTTTTTTTGTTGAAACAACAAAAGGCAGGCTGACACTTGGTCAACCTGCCTCTTGCGCTTTGGCTTAGGCTTTAAGCGAAGGTCACGCCAGCTTTGTTCATTGGTAGTCTGGTCACCCGTGGGCCGCTTACCGCGATAGCATTTGCAAGTGCGGGAGCAGATGGCGGTGTGCCCGGTTCGCCGACTCCAGTCGGGACTTCAGTGGAGGGAATAATGTGGACTTCGATTGCACCAATATCCGTGATGCGGAGCGGTTCGTAGTCAGAGAAGTTGCTCTGCTGTACGACGCCGTCCTCCAGTGTGATTTCATCACGCATGGCATGACCGATGCCGTAGCCGATTCCACTTTGCATTTGCGCCTTGACCACATCCGGATTGACAGCGAGGCCGCAGTCCACAGCGCAGGTGACTTTTTCGATCTTGATGCCGTTATCCACGTCACCTGAGATCTCGACAACTTCAGCCACGTAGCTGCGGAAAGACATATGGACAGCGATGCCCTGAGCGTGACCTTCCGGGGCATTCCCCCAGTTGCCTTTTTCCGCAACCATCTGGAGCGCGGCGGCCATGCGCTGTTGCTCCAGCGTGTCTTCAGTAAGGTGATCCAGACGGAACGCAACCGGGTCACGGCCAGCTGCTTTTGCAGCAAGGTCCATCATGCTTTCCATGACATACCCTGTATGGGTGTTGCCAACGGAGCGCCACCACGACACGGTTGTGGCCGGTTTGATATCGGTGAGGCCGACGAACATGCCCGGGATGGTATAGGGCGTTGGAAACACCCCTTCTACAGAGGCATGATCGATTCCATTTGGAGCCGCTGCATCGTTGACGTCAATGCCCTTGGCAATGGACTGACCGGCGATGCGATGGTCCCAACCGATAATGTTGCCATTGGCATCCAGACCAACACGGACTTTGTGGGCAAATGCTGGACGGTAGAAGCCGCCGGTGATGTCATCTTCTCGGGACCACACCAGTTTTACGGGTCGCGAGCGATCTGTCATGCCGAAGGCATATGCTGCCTCTGACTGATAATCGGAGTTTGACGTTGAGCGGCGGCCAAAGGAGCCGCCTGCGAACATGGTCTCGATCTGGACCTTTTCTGACGGCAGATCCAAAATCTGCGCGATGGCTCCCTGTGGGCCGGTTGGTGTCTGACAGCCATCATAGAGCACCACTCCGCCGTCATCGGTAGCTTCCAAGGTACAGGTGAGCGGCTCCATGGGGGCATGGGCCAGAAGCGGGAAGTAGAAGGTTTCTTCCACCACATGATTTGCCTGATCAATGGCAGTGGCAACCTCACTTTGATCGGTCTCGGACACGTTGTATTTTGGAGCTTCGTTGACGGCGGCCATAAGTTCATCAAAGACCTGATCAGAACTGCGGCTTTCAGCTGCAGAATTGTCCCAGGTCACATCCAGCGCATCGCGAGCCTGAAAGGCTGCCCATGTATCATCGGCGTAAACCGCCACACCCGCTTTGTTGGGAAGTACAGCGGCCCTGATAAAACCGTTGATGTCGCTTGCGCCGCTGTCGTCAAATGAAGCGACAGTCCCGCCGAGGCGGGGCGTGCGCTTGATAGCGACAACCATCTGATTGTCGTGATGAATGTCCATGGCGTATTGGGCGGTGCCATTGACCTTTGGCGGTGTGTCCTTGCGGTGCACGCTGGCATTGCCAATCAGCTTGAACTGGGAGGGGTCTTTCAACTGCGGGTCCTGAGGGGCCTGTAGCTGACTGGCCGCCTCGACAAACTCACCCAATGAGGCTGAGTTTCCACCGCCTGAAATGGTACCATCTTCAATTGTGAGCTGCGTAACTGGTACTCCCCATTCCTGAGAGGCGGCCTGAAGCAGAACCTCACGGGCGGCAGCTCCGGCTAGACGATACTGGGGGTAGCTGTCGTACATGGAACTGGAGCCACCCGTACCCTGTGTCATACCGCCAAACGCGGTATTGGCGTACAGCTGCGGGTTGACCGGCGCGAACTCGTAGTCAATGGCATCCATACTGATGCCAAGCTCTTCTGCGATCAGTGTGGTCAGGCCGGTTGCCGGACCCTGCCCGCTTTCAAAGTGCTTGATAATGGCGGTGACTGTTCCGTCATTTGAAATCTTCACAAACGGATTGAGCATGGTGGTGTCAGCACCATTTGTTGCAGCCATGAGACCAGATGGCGCGATACCGATAACCAGAACGGCAGCGGAAGAGGCTGCTGCCCCCTGAAGGAAGCTGCGGCGAGAGGTGACAAGGTTCATCTTAGGCCTCCATAATCTCTGAGGCACGTCTTATGGCCGCGCGGATCCGCTCATAGGAGACACAGCGGCAGGCATTGCCGTTCATGTAATCGTTAATCTCGTCCACTGTCGGAGTAGCGTTGCTAGTCAACAGGCCAACGGCAGACATGATCTGGCCTGACTGGCAATACCCACATTGCACAACATCGACTTCAATCCACGCCTGCTGCACAGCTTGCGCCGGGGCAGAGTTCAAGCCTTCAATGGTGGTGATTTCAGAATCGCCCACATCTTCAATGTAAGTTTGGCAGGAGCGTACCGGGTCGCCATCCAAGTGTACGGTACACGCCCCGCATGCTGCAATTCCGCAGCCAAATTTGGTGCCAGTGAGTTTCATCTTATCCCGGATGACCCAAAGAAGCGGGGTTCCCGGTTCAGCGTCGACGGTGTGCGTATCACCGTTCAATTTTAGCGTAATTGCCATCAAAAAGATCCCTCTTTTGATCTATCGAGAGTGGCTGCCCCCAAACTTAACGTAAGGGAAATTAGGAAGAGACATTAGGTAAACTACGAATGGGGCATCATTGTATACAGATGGCATTTTTCTGACCGGATTCTGTTGTGATTTTCCGCCAACTGGGATGGGCATAGGTTGTTATGATAGCCTCATGCAACCTTGTTCCATTATGAGCATGCTATGGCTGTTCTATTCATTTTCTCGGGATTGCCCGGCACCGGTAAAACCACACTGGCACGTACCCTTGCCCCGCGTTTGCAGGCCGTGCACCTGCGTCTGGATTCTGTTGAGGCGGCGCTGAAGACCAGTGTGCTCGCCATCTCCAAAAGCGAGGATGCGGGGTATGTGGCCGCTGCTGCCGTTGCCAGAGACAATTTGCTGTTGGGCAACAACGTGATTGCGGATGCGGTGAACCCGATCGAGATCACCCGCAACATCTGGATGGAGGCTGCGTTTGCTGCCAAAGTGAAGGCGCTGAACGTTGAGGTGGTTTGTTCAGACAAGCAGGAACACAAGAAACGCATTGAAACCCGACGCAACGATATCTCCGCGTTGACCCTTCCCAGCTGGGAGGAGGTGAAGCGGCGGCGCTTTGAGCCGTGGACGCGGCACCGGCTGGTGATCGATACCTTCCAGCGGCAGGTTCAGGACAGCGTGGATGATATTCTCAACGCCTTTAGTCAGCTTGTGCGCTTCGGGTCTTATTAACAGTCGAACACGGTTCGTTATCTGGGTTTGAGGCGGCTTTTAGGGCCATTTGTGGGCTGCTTAGCCATTTTTGCCCACTAATAATTCCCTGTAAGATTTCTTCAGGTACAATTCAGTTTCAAGTTATTTGTCGGTGTGACACAGTTCGGGCAACTGCATGGAGCACGTGGGCGTGCCGGAAGGAACATATGCGCGTTTTGTTGGTTGAGGACGAGCGGCTGATTGCCGACGCCATCAAGGCATTTCTAGAGCGTCATGAATTCAGGGTGGACTGGGTTGATGACGGGCTGGTGGCAGAAGAGGCTCTGCACACCGGAGAGTTTGATTTGGTCATTCTGGATCTGGGATTGCCCGGTCAGGATGGGCTGGACTTTCTCAGGGCTATTCGTGATGACAAGGCAGATGTGCCGGTTTTGATCCTGTCGGCGCGGGAGACCACGAAGAACCGGATTGACGGGCTTAATCTGGGTGCGGATGACTATCTGACCAAGCCGTTTGATATGGAAGAGTTGCTGGCGCGGTGCCGTGCGCTGGTGCGCCGCTCTGCCGGACGTAGCCGCATGTTGTTGGAGCATGGCCGGCTGACGCTGGATCTGGACCAGAAGAAAGCCTCCTACGATGGCAAAGAGGTGGTGCTGCAGCCCCTCGCCTTCCGGCTTTTGACTATTTTACTGGAGCGCCGTGGCCGGGTGGTCTCCAAGTCGGATCTTATGGAGAAGCTTTATGGCTGGGACGAGAATGCAGAGAGCAATGTGCTTGAGGTTTATGTCTCGCAGATCCGCCGAAAGATCACGTCCAAGCTGATCCGGACTATTCGCGGAGTTGGCTACATCGTTGATGAGGACAGTACCCTATGACGTTTTCCTCAATCCGCAGCCGTATTCTCATCCTGCTGATCCCGCTGCTGCTGGTGGTCTGGGGTGTCTTTTCCGCCATTGTCTATTTCATAACAGCGGAAGAGTTTTATGAGACCCATCATGCACAAACCTTTTTGCTGGCGCGGCTCGTTGCTGAACTTGAAGGCGATAGCATTGCGCCCGGTGATACGCAGGAGCATGATGATGCGGATGAGTATATTATTGCAATCCGGGATGGGGCGGGTCACGACACTTACAAGTCCGTCAAACAGGTGGCCTTGCCGGAAAATCTGAGCCCGGGCGTTCAGGAGATCCGATCCGGGGGCGAAGACTGGATCCTATGGAGCTTTCCCAGCCAGAACTCCGATCAACAATACATTGTGGGAGTAGTTCTAGAAGAGGCAAACGAGCTGGCGGAGCAGACGTTTGAAACTGTGTCCATTCCACTGGCACTGGTGTTTCTTTTCTCTATCATCGCAACTGTTTTCATCGTCAAACGTGGATTGCGACCGCTTACGAGCCTTTCTGAAACACTGGCGGTCCGAGAACCGGAGAATCTGGGCAAAGTGAGCATGCAGGGACAAGCGGATGAACTTGTTCCGATTGTGAACTCGCTCAACGTTCTTTTCGATCGCATTGAAGCGTATCTGGCCAGAGAGCAGCGGTTCATTGATGATGCGGCCCATGAGATCAGAACGCCGCTCACGGTTGTCAAAGCCCAGTGTCAGGTGATTGAGCCAGAGAAGCTGGATGAGGCTACACGGCAGCGATTTGATAACATCATTGAGGGTGTAGACCGGGCAACTCATCTGGCTGCCAAGCTTTTAGAACATGCGCGGGCGGGTCAGGATCTGTCCCGTGATATTTCCGAGCACGACGTCATGCCAATTCTACAGGAAAGTCTTGCCCAGCAAGTTCACGTGGCCCATGCCAAGGATGTAGAGTTGCAGCTGCTGAACTCGGAGCCAGTGCAGGCTGTTGTGGACCCTGAGGACCTTGCGACCATATTCAATAATCTGATTGGCAATGCCATTCGTCATACGCCTGCTGAGGGACAGGTGATCGTGGATGCCCGCCGGGAAGAGAATCATGTTTGCCTGAGTGTTGAGGACAGTGGTCCGGGTATTCCGGAGGACTATCGGGAAAAGGTTTTTGAGCGGTTTTTCCGCATGCCGGGGCAATCTGCCTCTGGTGCAGGGCTTGGCCTTTCCATCACGCAAACGCTGTGTCGGCGTAACGGGATCGAAATATCGGTTGGTACAAGCGAGCGGCTTGGCGGTGCACGTTTTATGCTCAAGCTGCGAACATAAGGCTATAAACTTCAGGTTGGTTTCAGCTTACTGGTGATTTTGAAGGGGGCACGCGAATTGAAGCAGGCCTTGCGGCTGTGTTTTCAATCGCGTGCGCATCATCAATTCTGATTGAGCGCCCCCTTATGAAACCTATTGGTCTGATCTTTCTTTTCGCCAGTGCCCTGCCCCCGCTTTTGATCTTCTCTCAGTATGGAGGGCAAGCAGATTTTGGCGCCCTGATGAGCCAATACCTTGGAATGCTCGCCCTGATCTTCATGGGTCTGCTACAGGTGATGGCAACACGGGTGAAGGGTGTCGAGCTTCTGTTTGGGCCGCTGGACCGTATCTATGTACTGCATAAATGGCTGGCGATTATCGCGATTGCTGCGCTCTTCCTGCATGAGACAATTGATGCGGAGGCACTTTCCCGCAGTCTTCGCGGTGGGGGTCTTGCAGACCTGGCGGAGGAACTTGGAGAGATCGCCTATTATGGCATACTGGCTTTGGGCATCGGCTCATTGGCGACGTTTATTCCCTATCAAATCTGGCGTTGGACGCACCGGCTGATCGGCATCTTCTTTGTGCTCGGTGCGCTTCACTTCCTGATGATCCCAAATCTTTTCCATTGGTATGACCCAATTGGCCTTTACGTCTCCACCTTCTGTCTTCTTGGTGTCATGTCGTTTGTGTACCTGACTTACAAAGGCATGAAGGGCCGCAGCAAATCCTATGAAGTGGAGACTGTCGAGATTTACGGGCGCACAACAACCATCACCTTAAAGCCGCTGGGCACGCCCATCTCACATAAGGCGGGTCAGTTTGCCTATGTTTCCTTTGAACAGGCGGGACTGGGGGAAGTTCACCCCTTTACGATTGCCAGTGCGCCGCGGGCTGACAACAAAATTCGGTTCTGTATCTCTGCTCTTGGGGATTACACTTCCCGCGTCCACCAGTTGCAGCTTGGCACAAAGGCACATCTCAGTGATGGGTATGGCGGCTTTCGTCCCATTGCATCGGGCCGTGATCAGATCTGGATTGCGGGCGGTGTTGGGCTTACCCCGTTTCTTGCATGGGCCCAGACATTGGCTGGAGATGAGGGCGGCCAGATCTTTCTTTACTACGGTGTACGCAACAAGTTTGAGACGCCCTTTCTTGAAGAGCTGGAGGAGCTGCAAAAGCGGCTGCCGAACCTGCACGTGCAGTACTTTGAATCCGATATGGGTGAATACATTGAGGCGCGGCTGCTGAAAATCTTACAGGGCACCTACTTCAACACCATGCCAATTGCATTTTGCGGGCCTAAAGCAATGCGCAAACAGTTGATGCGCGATCTGAAAGCGCTCAGGTATCCCTTACGCCAGTTCCATTATGAAGAGTTTCAGATGCGCTCTGGCATTGACCTGCAGCCAGTTCTCACTCCCCTCATGCGGTATGTGCCTAAGTATCACGATGTGTTCGCTCTGGCTAAGAAATGGATGAGTAGCTTGCGATACAGACGTTTCTTCCGCCGCTGGAGATTACACGTTCTTGCCTCAGTCAGTGTTTTCCGTGCCGCCTACCACGGCCTACGGGGGCTGAAGGGATAGGTGAAATTAAATCAATATATTAATCGCGCATTGGAGAGTTCAATCAGGTCAATCATTCCGGCGTGTCTTTAGGATCATTGGCTTATGACAAAACTTTCTTCTCGCTCCATTTCAACGAATATCCCTGCTGCTTCTGATGATCGCCGATCCAAGGCACCCATCGTTTGCTACGAAGTTGATCACCTCCCAGCCTATGACGCGGAGCTGTATCAGCAGGCCAAGGAGAGCATGAAGAAGATTGATGAGGTTGTGGTGCCGCCACGCGATGGAAGGTACTTTGAGGTTCCCGCTGGGCACTTCTTCCGCATTGTGAGTGTTGAAGGGCCGCAGGTGGGGGATTTGAACCTTTGGAATGCTCATGATCTGAATGAGCGTTTCTACAGCGGCAAAACACGTCAGCTGCATGCCTCCCACCTTTCAACGGGTGACCGGCTATGGAGCACCATGCCTTACCTCCGGCCCATGGCGACGATCACGCAGGATACTCTGGACTGGTATGGCTGGGATGAGGATGGGGCTGGTGTGCATGATGTGATTGGCACGCGCTGTGATCCTTACACCAACCATATGCTGAAGCACGTGGACTATAACCAATGCTGCCATTCCAACCTGACTCGTGCGCTGGCGGATGCGCGGGGGCTCTCGCTGGATGGGGCGGAGCCGCATGTGCATGATGTGATGAATGTGTTCATGTGCACCGGCTTTACTCGCGACACGCACCAGTACTTCATGAAGGCCAGTCCGGTTCGTCCCGGGGATTTCATCGAGTTTTTTGCCGAGATTGATCTTCTGGGTGCGCTGTCCACCTGTCCCGGTGGTGATTGTGGCAGCAGCCATTCAGACGATGAGACGCCGTGTTATCCGTTGCTGGTGGAGATCTTCAAACCGGCCGAGGGCAGCCTGCCAAACTGGTCGCCTGCCAAGCGTAGCGGGTATAGCGGTGGGCACAAGCTTAGGGAATGAGAACGGCGGCGCCGGATAATCGGCCCTCGCGCAGATCATCCAGAGCGGTGTTGGCTTGCTCCAGTTTGTAGGGAACGCAGTGGGTTTTCACGCCTGCTTTTCTGGCGATCGGGAAGAACTCCAGCCCATCCTCGCGGGTTAGGTTGGCGACGGAGACCACCTGACGTTCTTCCCACAAGAGCGAGTATGGCATTTGCGGGATATCGCTCATATGGATACCGCCGCAGACAACGCGCCCGCCTTTGCGCAGAGCTTTGAGGGCTGCAGGGACCAGCGCTCCAACAGGGGCGAAGATGATGGCAGCATCCAGTTTCTCCGGTGGCTCTTCTTCAGAGCTTCCCACCCATGTGGCGCCCAGTTCACGTGCGAACTGCTGTGCCTGCGTGTCACCTGTTCTTGTGAAAGCATAGACCTTACGTCCCTGCCAGATGCAGATCTGCGTGATGATGTGAGCAGCAGCACCAAAGCCGTATATGCCGATCATCTCGCCCTCACCAGCTTTCTTCAAGGAGCGCCAGCCGATCAGGCCTGCGCATAAGAGCGGAGCAAGTGAGACCGGATCTGCTGTCTCATCCAGCTGGAAGGCGTAATGGCGGTCTGCGATGGTATGGGTGGCAAAGCCGCCGTCACGTGTGTAGCCGGTGAAGATTGGATGATCGCAGAGGTTTTCCTGGTGGTTCTGGCAAAAGGAGCAGCATCCGCAGGTGTGGCCCAGCCATGGAATGCCAACCCGCGTACCCGGAGCGAGATCAGTGACGCCTGCCCCGCAGTCACGCACTCTGCCGACGATTTCGTGACCGGGGATCAGTGGCAGTTTGGGGTGTTTGAGGTCGCCGTCCACCACGTGAAGGTCTGTGCGGCAGACTGCGCAGGCTTCAACCTCGACCAGAATTTCGCCGGGACCGGGCGTTGGAGGTGCCTCTTTGTGCTGAAGAACAAGCGGCTTTCCAATTTCGGTCAGAACCATTGCTTTCACGAGAGCTCTCCTTCAGAACCACTGATGGGCTTGCCTGCGATTAAACGCAGTTTTTCTTAAGAAAAGCTAGAAGTACCCTCAGCGCGAAGTTGTGCCCCTGCCCGTTTCATGCGCTGGTTTATGCCTTGCGGGTCCAAGAACGATTGCACAGCTCATCTGCGCCGGCGTTAAGTGCATCTTCCCGGATACCCAGAGGTTATTCAGGAGTTCTATGCAAAGCGACAATTTAATCTTTTCCTTCTGGTTTCAGTCTGGTAGTTACCAACTTGCTCAGCAATGA
This sequence comes from Pseudovibrio japonicus, assembly GCF_014651595.1. Taxonomy (GTDB): domain Bacteria; phylum Pseudomonadota; class Alphaproteobacteria; order Rhizobiales; family Stappiaceae; genus Pseudovibrio; species Pseudovibrio japonicus. The sequence goes on from NZ_BMXE01000001.1 coordinate 122,619, forward strand.
GTGCCGGTCGCAGCCTACCCGGCAACAGCGAAAACAAGGACTAAACCTTATGAAGACTATCGTAATCTGCTCTGGCGGATTGGATTCGGTCACGCTTGCCTACAAGGTTGCGCGTGAACACGAATTGCTCGGCCTCGTCTCTTTTGACTATGGCCAGCGGCACAAAAAAGAGCTGGACTATGCGGCACATGCTGCAAAAAAGCTTGGAGTGCCTCATCATATTCTGGACATGAGCCAGATAGGTACGCATTTGAGCGGGTCTGCTCTTACTGATGACGTTGATGTTCCCGACGGGCATTATGCCGAAGAGAACATGAAGGTCACAGTGGTTCCCAACCGAAACGCAATCATGCTGTCCATCGGCTTTGGCATTGCGGCTGCTCAGCAGGCCGATGCTGTGGCTGCGGCGGTTCACGGGGGTGATCACTTCATCTATCCGGACTGTCGCCCGGGCTTTACCAAAAGCTTTGAAGCCATGCAGAAGCAGGCCTTGGACGGCTATGCAAATGTGAGCCTTTACACCCCCTTCGTGGAAATCTCCAAGGGTGCCATCGTTGCCGAAGGTGCCAGGATCAACGTGCCTTTTGAGGAAACGTGGTCCTGCTACAAAGGCGGCGAGAAGCACTGCGGACGGTGTGGCACCTGCGTTGAACGGCGAGAAGCCTTTGATCTGGCAGGCGTTGAAGACCCCACAGAATACGCAGACCCTGATTACTGGAAAGCCGCCGTGGAGCGAGCTATAACATAATGTACAAAATCACTAAGGAATTTCACTTCTCGGCCTCGCACCAACTCTGTGAGATGCCGGAGGGACATCCCTGCGCGCGCTTGCACGGGCACAACTACGCTGTCGTGGTTGAGCTTGCCAGTGAGGAGCTCAATAAATACGGCTTCGTGGTGGATTTCACCGAGTTGAAGCCGCTTAAACAGTATATTGATGATGAGCTGGATCACCGTCATCTGAACACAGTGTTCGGACACGATCAGGTCACTTCAGAGTTTCTGGCCAAGACCATCTATGAGTTCTGCAAGGGGCACTGGGCTGAAACCTGTGCCGTGCGCGTGAGTGAAACTTCAAAAACGTGGGCGGAATACCGACCATGAGTAAACTCAATATCAGCGAGATCTTCGGGCCGACCATTCAGGGCGAAGGTGCCTTGATGGGGGAACCAACCGTTTTTGTGCGCACTGGCGGCTGCGATTATCGCTGCAGCTGGTGTGACACGCTGCATGCGGTGGACAGTGCTTACCGGCATACTTGGGCGCAGATGGACAGTGCGGATGTGTGGGACAAGATCGAGGAGCTTTCCTCCGGTCAGCCGATCACCGTTTCGCTTTCCGGCGGCAATCCTGCCATTCAGGACTTTTCTCAGGTGATTTCACTTGGGAAAGCCAAAGGCTACCGGTTCGCCATTGAAACCCAGGGCTCCATTGCGCGGGATTGGTTTGCGGATCTGGACACGCTGGTATTGAGCCCTAAGCCACCCTCTTCTGGCGAGACCGTCGATTGGGACAAGTTCGATGCCTGTCTGACGGCGGCTTCGACCCAGGTCACCAGCGTCATGAAAATCGTTGTGTTTGATGATGTGGACTACCACTGGGCCAATGAGGTGAGCGAGCGCTACCCTGACCTGCCGCTTTATCTGCAACCGGGAAACCATACCCCTCCTCCACCTGATGATGATGATGCGCAGATCGATATGGACGGCATCATGGATCGCATGCATTGGCTGGTGGACAAGACTGTTTCAGATCAATGGTTCAGACCCCGCATTTTGCCACAATTGCATGTGCTGTTGTGGGGCAATAAACGCGGCGTTTAAAGCTTGGCTGCGATGTCGGCCTGTAATTTTCGGGCGGGACCTGTGCTTAGAACGAAAAAATTGAGAGAAAAATGAGCAACGAAGATATCTATAAAAATCTGACCATGCTGGGCGGTAATACGGTTCAGCCGCAAAGCCCGGAAGAAGCGGTTCTGGAACGGGTTCCAAACCCGCAGCAGGGCACGCCTTATGCAATCCGCTTTACAGCACCTGAGTTTACATCCCTGTGCCCAATCACCAACCAACCGGATTTTGCTCATCTGGTGCTTGATTATGTGCCGGACCAATGGCTTGTCGAGAGCAAGTCTTTGAAGCTGTTTCTGACATCGTTCCGCAACCACGGTGCGTTTCACGAAGACTGCACTGTTTCCATCGGGAAACGTCTGGTGGAAACACTGAACCCGATCTGGCTGCGCATTGGCGGTTACTGGTATCCGCGCGGTGGTATTCCGATTGACGTATTCTACCAGACCGGTGAAGAGCCAAAGGGTGTTTGGATCCCTGAACAGGGTGTGCCGACCTATCGCGGTCGCGGATAACGCCGTTTTTCAGTTGGGGTTGCTAAAGGCTGCCAACCCCAACTTCATTTTTCTGAAAGCCTTATTTGCCCATCAAAGCTTCAACTTCCGCAAGAGTTGGCGCAGATGTGGCTGCCCCGTGTTTGGTGGTGGACAGTGCCCCACACGCAGCTGCAAAGCGAACCGCTTCTGCCAGAGACTTGCCACTGGCCAGTGCGTAGGCCAGACCGCCGTTGAAACAATCTCCTGCAGCGACGGTATCAATTGCGTTCACCTTGAACGGTTCCACAAAGCCTTCACTCTCCCCATCCTTAAAGTAGACACCCCGTGCACCCAGCTTCACAACCGCTGCACCAACGCCCTTTTGAAGCAGCAGGTTTGCTGCGTGGGCTGCTTCTTCAGCACCCGCTGGCCGAAAGCCCGTGAGGATTTCGGTTTCGGTCTCGTTTGGCGTGACCACATCAACGTTTTTAAGGAAGCCTTCCGGCAGGCCATCAACAGGAGCTGGGGCCGGATCGAAGATCACTTTGCCGCCGTTTGCACGTACTTTTTTGGCAGCGCTCAGGCAGGTCTCAACGGGAATTTCCAGCTGTAAGAGCAGAACCTGAGCCTCTGTCAGCACGTCGGCGGAGCGCTCCAGATCGCTCTCGTCAACGGCTAGGTTTGCGCCGCCGATGACGGTAATGCTGTTTTCGGAGTTTGCATCCACGCCGATGACCGCGATGCCGGTGCCGTGCTCTGTATCTGTGTGCACGTGCTTTGTGGAGACGCCCATCTGTGCCAGGTGTTGAGCTGCAATATCACCGAACCCGTCCTTGCCGATGCGTCCGACCAACTGTGCGTCGCCGCCCAGTTTGGAGACTGCGACGGCCTGATTGCAGCCTTTCCCGCCCAGATTGATGGCGTAGCTGTGTCCATGCAGCGTTTCTCCGGGCTGTGGCAACCGGTCGGAACGGGTTGTGATATCAACATTGATGGAACCGACAATGAGGATGGACATGGATTATTCCTGATTAATTACAGAGCTGCGGAGGATAAGTTCTGGCACCAGTTTGATGACTGGCGGCATTTTTGTTTTTTCTTCCAGATGATTGATCAGCGCTTCTGCAGCGCTCAGTCCAAGCTCGAAGCTGGGCTGTTTGATGGTTGTGAGCGTTGGTGCCATGTACGAGGCATACTCAACATCATCATAACCAATGACCGAGATATCTTCGGGGATGCGCAGGCCGTGTTCCTGAATGGCGCGATAAGCCCCCATGGCCATGAGGTCGTTAAAAGCAAAGATGGCTTCTGGCTGGCTGTCTGCTTCCAGTATTTTCTTCATGCCTTCATAGCCGCTGGAGGCGGTGAGAAGACCGGCGGCTTGCCATTTGGTTTCCACGGAAAGCCCTGCTGCTTCCATGGCGGTTTTGAAGCCTTTGTAACGTTCGATGGAGCGTGGATGATCCCCCGGCCCCATGAGGCAGCCGATTTTGGTCAGTCCGCGATTGATCAGATGCTCGGTTGCCAACTTTCCGCCGAGAACTGAGTCATCTTGCAAAGTGCAGGCATTGGGATGCGGGGCGGAATCCAAAATGGCTTTGGGCAGATCACCAAGCTTGCTGAGCTGTTTGTAGAGCGCCGGGTCTGTTTTAGTGGTCATCACCATGAGGGCATCAATGCGGCGCTGAAGCAGTGTGTTGAGATTTGCCAGCTGCCTGTCGGACTGATGACCTGAATTGCACAGGATGAGACTGAAATTGTGTTGGTAGCAGCCCTCTTCTACGCCGCGAACCACATCGGCAAAGAATGGGTTGGAGCTGCTGGAGACCAGCATGCCGATGATGTTGGTGCGTTTGACCTTGAGCGCGCGGGCCATCATGCTTGGCTGGAAGCCAAGGGTCTGGATGGCTTCCTCCACTTTTTGTCTGGTCAGGGGTGCAACGTGGCGTGTCTCGTTGATCACGTGAGACACTGTAGATGCGGAGACCCCCGCAGCCTGTGCAACATCCTTGATACTGACCATTTGCGCTCCGGTTTTAAAGGGGGCGGGCCAGGCGCATACGCCAAGCCCAGCTTCAATCAGGTTAGGTGCACTTACTTGGTAACAAGCTTCAGCGCAACTGGCGTGTAGGTATCGACTTTTTCGCCTTTAAGGACTTTGTCTGCTGTCTCCACGCCAATGGAGCCGATCATACCAGCCTGCTGCGCAACAGTTGCAAGCATATCGCCTTCTTCAACAGCTCTGACGCCATCGTCGGTGCCATCAAAACCAACAACGAGGATGTCACGGCCAGCAGCTTCAATCGCCTTGATCGCGCCCAGTGCCATTTCATCGTTATGTGCAAAAACAGCATGAACTTCCGGCTGCGCCTGCAGGATGTTTTCCATCACGTTGAGGCCTTTAGTGCGGTCAAAGTCTGCTGGCTGAACGGCAACAACCTCAATGCCGGAAGCGCCATACATTGCTTTCTTGAAGCCAGCGCCACGGTCGCGTGCCGCAGAAGTGCCCGGAACGCCTTCCAACTCAACCACCTTGCCGTCACCGCGCAGGGTTTCAACGATCAGCTCGCCAGCCATTTCACCGCCAAGAATGTTGTCGGAGGCCACGTGAGAGACCACATTTCCGCGAGATGCGCCACGGTCCAGAGTGATGACCGGAATGTCCTTGCGGTTTGCAGCACGGATGGAGCTGGAAACCGCATCAGAGTCGGTTGGGTTAATGAGCAGGATCGCAACTTTCTTGCTGAGCACATCTTCCACGTTTGCCAGTTCTTTTGCCGGATCGTTCTGGCTGTCGAGAACAACGATCTTATAGCCAAGCTCATTGGCGCGCGCTTCTGCCCCTTCTTTGAGGGAGACAAAGAACGGGTTGTTCAGGGTGGACACAACCAGAGCCATTGTGTCCTGTGCCATGGAAACGGCGGTAGAGCCGAGAAGAAGTGCAGCGCCTGCTGCCAAGCTCACAATCTTTTTCATAAAAATCTCCCGAAGTTCAATTTGTTGTTTAGGCGTTTGATTTGCCGCGACTGTCAACGACAACCGCAAGAAGGATAACCGCGCCCTTTGCGATCATCTGGTAGTAGGATGAAACATCCATAATATTCAGTGCGTTATTCAACACACCAATGATGAGGGCACCGATGATGGTGCCAAAGATCCGGCCCTTGCCGCCGGCAAGACTTGTGCCGCCCAGCACCACAGCTGCGATTGCGTCCAGCTCGTATCCCAAACCAGCCGTTGGCTGCGCAGATTCAAGGCGTGCTGTCAGGATGATGCCTGCCAGAGCGGCCAGAGCACCGCTGAGCGCGTAGACAAGGATCTTGACCTTCTTGACGTTGATGCCGGACAGACGGGCCACGTTCTCATTGCCGCCAATGGCATATACGTGGCGACCGAACCGGGTCTGGCTGAGGATGAACCAGCAGAGCGCGAAGATCACAATCATCAGGATGACAGGGTTGGGAATGCCGAGGATGTAGCCTGCGCCAAACTGATAGAAGCTCTCAGCCACATCAAAGTAGCCAGTGGAGATCGGGCGACCTTGCGTGTAGACCAACGTTGCGCCGCGGATCATGGTCATTCCGACCAGTGTGGCGATGAACGGCTGGACGTTGAAGTAGCTGATAATGACGCCGCTGGTCGCACCCAAGCCCGCGCCAACAATGATGGTCACCAGCAGCGCGATCACCAGAGGAGTGTCCATGCCGATAAGGCTGGCGCAGATGGCGCCTGCGAAGGCCAGAATGGAGCCGACGGACAGATCAATACCGGCGGTGATGATCACAAAGGTCATGCCCATTGCGATCACTGCGTTGATGGAGGTCTGCCGCAGGATGTTGAGCATGTTATCAACGCCAAGGAAGTTGGCGTTGGCAAAGGACACGGCGGCCATCAGGATAATTAGGCCAATCAGAGACTTGTTTTCACTGATAAAGGTGTTGAGCTTCATCTGTTTTACCCGTTTGTTTGGCCAGCAACGGCGCAGCGCATAATGTTTTCTTGTGTTGCTTCGTCTCTGTCGAACGAGCCTGTCAGCTTGCCACTGGACAGGACGTGGATACGGTCAGAGATGCCCAGAAGCTCTGGCATGTCGGAGGAAATGAGAAGGATGCAGAGGCCTTCTGCTTTCAGCTTATTGATGAGCGTGTAAATCTCACGCTTGGCGCCAACATCCACACCGCGTGTTGGTTCATCAAGGATAAGAACCTTGGGCTCTGGCACCAGTGATTTGGCGATAGAGACCTTTTGCTGGTTTCCGCCGGACAGGTTGGAGATGATTGTATTTGCATCTCTGGTCTTGATGGCAAAAGCCTCGATGTACTCACTGATGGTGACTGCTTCTGAGGCTTTATTGACGAAGCCGAGCACATTGCAGAAGCGGTCTAGACCTGTCAGTGTCATATTGGTGCCGAGTTCCTGAGACTGCACCAAACCTTCCTGCTTGCGGTCTTCTGTGACGTAGCCGATCTGCGCTTTCACACCGTCCTGGGGTGATCTGAGGCGAATTGGCTTCCCGTCGATTTTGACGGTGCCGCTCTGGATCGGGTTTTCGCCAAAGATTGCCTTTGCAAGTTCGGTGCGCCCTGCTCCGACGAGACCGGCAAAGCCCACAACCTCGCCTGCATGGGCGGAGAAGGAAATTTCCTTCGCGCCATGAGCTGTGAGGTTTTCTACTTCGATGCGCACATCACCGGGAGTGGCTGGCACAAACGGATACTGGTCGGAGAGTTCGCGGCCCACCATGTGGCGGATCAATTCGTCCTCGGTGATTTCGGCAACAGGTCCCTGATGGACCATCTCGCCATCACGCAAGATGGCAATGTCATCACACATCTGGAAGATTTCGCCCAAACGGTGAGAGATGAAAACAAGTCCTTTGCCCTGCGCGCGCAGCTCATCAACCACTTCAAACAAGACTGCCGTTTCAATATCGGTGAGCGCATCGGTGGGCTCATCCATGATGATCACTTCAGCATTCAGGGAGAGCGCTTTCGCGATCTCAACCATTTGCTGCTGTGCGATGGAGAGTTTTCCTAGTGGAGTTTTAGGGTCAATATCCTGCTTGAGCTGGGCAAGGTATTTTTTGGACTGACTCTCGATCACGTCCCACTGGATTTTACCCAGTTTGGTGGGTTCCCGGCCCAGATAGATGTTTTCGGCGACAGAAAGTTCAGGAAGCAAGTTGAGCTCCTGATGAATGATACCAATCCCGGCATCCATGGACTGGCGCGCGTTGGCGAATGTCACTTCCTTGCCATTGTAGACAACAGTGCCTGCATCGCGCTGATAGATGCCCGAGATAATTTTCATCAGGGTTGATTTGCCGGCTCCGTTTTCTCCGGCGAGCGCCACCACACGCCCAGCACGGATCGTCAGATCAACGGACTTGAGCACGTTGATCCCGGAGAAGGATTTTTCAATACCCTGAAGTTCAAGAAGGATTGTCACTGGGTGTTCTCTCCCAAAGCCCGAATGGTTTCCTGATTTCCCTTAGAACGTTACGCCTGAATAGAAAATCACATTGGCGTAGGGTGTGCATTCTCCCGTGCGCACCACCGCCCGGCATTTGCCAGTTAATGCCTTGAATTCCTCATGAGAGACAGTTGTGGTCTCTACGCTATTGCCCTGACTTTTCTCGACCTCAGATAGGAGTGAGAGCAAACGCAGATGAAAGGCTGGCTGCTGTTCGATTAGCTCTTCAGCAATTACGATCCGCTCCACCTGCATCTCATTTGTGATTGCTTGTGCTGTTTCCAACATGCCCGGCAGACCCTTTTTGATCGCAAGGTCGATGCGTTCGACATCTTTGGAAATCGGGAGTCCGGCATCTCCAACACACAGGCCATCTCCATGACCCATCTGCGAGATAATGCTCGAGACCGGAGCGTTTAAAAGTACGCCCTTCTTCATTGCAGCAATTCCTCTAAGTTGTCTCAATTTAGAGGAGATTAACAGTGTTATTCGAGTCGCGCAACCGTTTGCGCAAACGTTTGCTTTGTTCGTTTTCTGGAATTTTTCCAGTTCGTTTCGAGGAGTGCTGAATAGACTGACGCCCTTCCCTAGCGTGCGAAGTCACAAAAATATCAGCGGTTCTCTGATGTTATAGAGGATACGCAATGGCGGCGTGGAACGAGCTGAACATGTGTGTATGCAGGCTCCCTGACACTGTTTTTTTGTCAGTCACCATGTTGGGCAGCTGGGGATATGTGCTCGCTCGCGCTCTGCGAGGTCACAGAGAAAAACCGGCCAGAACACTCGGGCCGGTTTTATATTGATTATCTCTGGTGCCTTTAAAAACGTCTGAGGAAGCGCATGAGGACGGGCCAGTGGTCGCTGGCGCCCTGATTGTTATCGGGGTTGAAGCGCCGTGGATGCACGCGGCTTCGGGTATCCCTTGCATACTGGCTGGGGTGGGTTACGACGGTGTGGAAGCTGCCAAGGTCAGCAAACCACGTGCTGTCGCTCTCCTGATCAGGCCGCAAGGAGTTGGAGACAATAACCAGATCGAGAAACGACCAGCTTTGGTCGCGATAATAAAAGGCGCTGCCGGGAGACGCGCAGCCGATGATCTCGGGTGGGTAGCTCCAGTTCCCTTCCCTTGTCAGAGCCTGAAACTCACCAGTCTGGATATCTGTACAGGTGAAGTTGAAGCTGCCCGCCGCGACGACATTCGCACCCTCGGGAAGCTTTTCCCGCTCCCTGTTCAGGACTTCCATGGCATCCTTGCGACACTCAAAAGCTGAACCTGAGGGGAAGTGAACACCAAAGACATACATGGTTTCGCCGTCTGGCATTTCGAAACTGGCTTTCAGGATGTCACGGGTTGCGTTGCACCCATTTGGATTGGGATGCCCCTCCCCGAAGATCGTGATTGCCTCTGGCTCTCCTTTCAACGGAAGGCGCGAAATGATGCCAACGTCGATGCCCCGGTTCTCCTCATTATTGGAGGTATCCAGCTGAACGACGGTGTTGTAATCGAGGCCGCCCAAAGCTTTGTTGACCAGATCATCCAGTACTTGTTTGTTTTCAGTTTCAGGCAGGACAAGAATATCCGGTGTTTCCGGGAAAGAGCGAATGACCGCTCCCAGTGACATCAGCTTTTGCTGATAGGTTTGATCACCCCAGTTCAGCTCGATACATTGCCTGTAATAGTGAGAGCCCTTGTCGTTATAGCTTGCACAGGTGTCTTCATGGTCCTCGCCGCGCGCTTCCTTCTCTGCTCTGGGCAGATAAGTATCGTCGCGTGGGTTATTGGCATCATCAATCGTGTCGAAGAGGTTTTGCACGTTGTAGCTGACGATCGTGACCGGTTTGTCTTGAGCATAGGCTACCGGTAAGACCAACCCGAGGATCGTTGCGCCCAGTAACAAGGACTTCATGGGTTTCTCCAGTTAATTGTCCTTTTGGAGTACCAAATATGCGTTAGTGGCCAGTTCCGTCAGCCCCTGCAGTTTTAAGCATTTCAGCAAGACAAAACACAAAAGCTGACCCGAGGGCCAGCTTTCAAATCTTTGAAATATGGTTCATTCTTATTCTGCAGCGACGGGTGTCACTTTCAGCGCAAGACCGCCCTGTGAGGTTTCGCGATATTTTGACAGCATGTCCTTGCCGGTTTCATACATCGTCGCAATGACCTTATCGAGGGAAACGCACGGATCAGAGTTTCGGCGCATTGCCATGCGGGTGGCGTTGATTGCTTTGACGGATGCAATGGCATTGCGCTCGATGCAAGGTACTTGCACCTGCCCCAGGACAGGATCACATGTGAGGCCAAGATTGTGCTCCATGCCGATTTCAGCGGCGATGCAGACTTGAGCAGGGCTTGCTCCGAGCAGTTCCGCAAGACCTGCTGCGGCCATGGAACAGGCCACGCCCACTTCACCCTGACAGCCGACTTCAGCGCCGGAGATGGAGGCGTTGGTCTTGTAAAGCGCGCCAATAGCGCCTGAAGCAAGGAAGAATTTGGTGTAGTGCTCTGGCTCAAGGCGTTCAACAAACTTGTCGTAGTACGCAAGAACTGCCGGAATAATGCCCGCTGCGCCGTTGGTTGGGGCTGTTACAACACGGCCACCGGCAGCGTTTTCTTCTGATACGGCGAGCGCGAACATGTTGACCCAATCGACCGTTGCCATGGGATCGTTGCTACTGCGTTCGGTTGCGGTGAGTTGTCGGCGCAGGGCTGCTGCGCGCCGTGGTACTTTGAGCGGGCCTGCCAAAAGGCCTTCTGTGTTACTTCCGCGCTCAATGCCATCACGCATCACGTTCCAGACACGGCCAAAGCTGTCGCGCAATTCTGTTTCGCTGCGGTATGCTTTTTCGTTTTCCAGAACCAGAGCGGAAATGCTCATGCCGTTTTGCCGACAATGGTTCAGAAGCTCTGCAGCGTACTGGTAAGGGTAAGGAACGGTGACTTCGTTTTCCGATGCCTTGCCAAAATTCTCTTCATCCACGATGAAACCACCGCCGATGGAATAATAGGTTTTGGAGAAGATTTTCTCTTCACCTGCAAAGGCATGAATAGACATGCCGTTTTCGTGCAGTTCCAGCGCCGGGCGGTGGAATGTAATTGCATCATTTGGAAAGTCGACAACGTGGCAATGCATACCGACCGGCAGGCGTTCGGTTTGTGCGACCCGCTGGATAAACTCAGGAATGGCGTCGATATCAACTGTTTCAGGAGAGTTGCCACCAAGACCCATGATGATTGCGGTATCTGTGTGATGGCCCTTTCCTGTGAGGGAAAGAGAACCATAAACGTCAACTGCAATACGCGTCACATCACGCAGCCGATCCATAGCGCGTAGGCTATCAATAAACTGCTTTGCCGCTTTCATTGGTCCGACTGTATGAGAGCTGGATGGACCTACACCGATTTTAAAGATGTCGAAAACACTGAACATAACGAGAACCTTAGTGGGAGAGAAAAACCGGTGTCCTCAGACACCGGTTTAATTTTGTCAGTCAGCCGTCTTAGAAGAGGCCTTTTACGATCGCGGAGATCGCAATGACGCCCATTACAGTGATGAAGATGTTGGACAGCGCGCCGTCGTACTTCCTCATGCTTGGGACTTTTTTGATTGCGTACATTGGCATCAGGAACAGGATTGCTGCGATAAACGGAGCACCCAGAGATTCAATCATACCAAGAACGGATGGGTTGATGATTGCAACACCCCATACGGAGAAGAAGAAGAATGCAACAAGGAGAGTGTTGAACTTCTTCTCACCAAGGCTTTCTACAGTCTTAGGAGATGCTTTCTTGACGATACCTGCAAGACCTTCTTTTGCGCCAAGGTAGTGGCCGAAGAAGGATGAGAAGATTGCAAGGAATGCGACCAGTGGACCCATGACGGAAATCAGTGGGCTCTCAAACACGTTTGCAAGGTAAGACAGGACAGGCAGGTTCTGCTGTTTAGCTTCCATCAGCTGTTCAGGTGTCAGTGCGAGAACACAGCTGAATACGAAGAACATAACGAAGCCGAGGAGCATAACGGATGCGCGCTTCAAGATGATGTCGGACTTTGCAACTGCATTATCGCCATGTGCTTCACGCTGAGCCAGAGCCATGGAAGAGACGGCCGGGCTGTGGTTGAAGGAGAAGATAAGCATTGGAATGGTGAGATACACCACTGCCAGCAAAGTGCCGGTTTCCGGGATGTTGCTGAAGCTCATTGCTTCAAACGACCAGGATGGGATCAGGTATACGGACATGCCGAAGAGGATGAGCACCAGTGGATACACCAGCAGCTCGGTTGCGACGAGCATCAGGCGGCGTCCAAGGATCATCACGCCCATCATCATTGCAACGAGAACACCGGAGAGAAGCCACCTTGGAACTGCAGGCATTGCCAGCTGGTTTACGATGAAGCTGTCAATGGTGTTGGTAATCGCGTTACCGTAGATCAGAACGATTGGATAGATTGCAAAGAAGTAGAAGAACGTAATCAGCAGCCCTGCTGCTTTACCAAAGTGCTCTTCAACCACGTCTGTAATGTCTGAGCCTGCGTTCTTGGAGGAGAGAACGAAGCGAGCCAGTGCGCGGTGAGAGAAGTAGGTCATTGGACCTACGAGAGCTGCAATCAGGATCAGCGGCCAGAAGCCTTCGAGGCCTGCACGGATTGGAAGAAACAGAACACCGGCACCTACTGCGGTACCGAACATGGACAAAGACCATGTCAGGTCTTGCTTTGTATATTTGACTTTTTCTTGCGGGTCGACGTCGACCTCGGTTACGTTAATGCTTGACATTTTTTGTATTTCCCCATGTGCCACTCATGCGTCCCAGGAGAATTTCCCTGTCTCTCAAGGACGGGGACCTGATATACTTATCTTAAAATTTTAAGACTATACGTTTAAATACACAGCATGCGCGCCATAATAACGCAGCGATATGATCTACGACTTCAGTTTAATGATGCGAGCATTCCATGATGGTGCAACAATCTGCCGCGCAAACCTAAGCAATGAAATTAAACGGGAATTTCCGGTACAACCGGGGCAATTGAGATCTGTGCCGCTTTAACGTCCGGGCACCTCAAATATGCGAATTACCTAATATATGCAATCAACATACTGTTTAACAAAGGTATTTCTCAAGTCTAGAAAGGTTCAAGTGCAGTCTCAGTTCAACGCATAAGTATTATTGCGATATCATGCACGTAAATCTTGAGCAAAAGCACTCAATCAGAAATTGGGACAATATGTCTTTTATAAGCGCACTCTGTGCGCCTTGTAAAGTTAGCCATTTTGGCTAAGGCACACAAACGCATACATTAATTATAATTGGAAGAATTTTTTTCTTCTGCACTATTAATTGCATCAAAATACAATCAGAGGGTCTGAATTGTCTTCAACGCACCTTCCATAGCCTCCCCTTTTTCATCCAGCAAAGATGCCTCTCTGAGGCGACGGAGCCAATCTGCAGCGTCTTCTCGGCCTTGCAACAGAGGCAGGGAGGATAGGACCCGGTCGAATTTTGAGTGGCTGCGGGTATGGGTATCTGAATACCCTTTGATCAGACGGCGACATTTAAGGATCTCAATGGCGAGCCGGTAATCTGAGTGGACTGTCTTCAGTGCCAGATCCCGCCAGGTATGGAAATGCTGTGTCTCGATTTTATGACGCAGAAAACTCCGGCGCCAGGGTTTCAAACTGGATATGAGCCATAGGGTGAGAAAGCCACGCACTGAGCGGGTTTTGATGCGGCGACCTTTGTTGACCCGGCGGTCGAGCCAGTTGAACAAGTTCGGGCGTTCCTCAATCCATTTGCCGAGGCGGGTTGGCAAGGTGCCGCTGATTTCCTCCATGCGGGGGTGGAGATATTCGATCAGGTACAGCTGGTTTCCGGTTTTGAGCTGGATTTCGTTTTCAACGCGTTGAAAACGTGATTTTTGCGTTTTTATGTGGGCGACGCGGATAGTGTCGTCATAACACATGGCATTTGCAATGTGCTTGGCTGCCGTTTTCGTGAGCTCCCAATTCTCCTTTTCGGTATCACTGGCGAGAACGATTTCCAGATGGTTGAGATACTCTTCACCGTACTTGAGATCCTGAAATTCGACTGTCTTGCGCAGCCCTGCCCGCGCCATTTCGCGGGTTGGTTCGGGGAGCGCCTCAATGCGCGATAGGAGCTGGTTCCATGCAGCGAGTTTGCGTTTTGGTCCGCGGGCTTTGAGTGTCTTAGTCGGTTTGGCCTTCGGTGTGGTTGCCTCGGCGGTGTTTTTGGCTGGAGGGGCGGACTGAGCGTGTTCGAAGCTGGCGTTGAAGGAGGCGAGGCTCGCGGTGATGCTTTTGCCACCATTACGGATGGTATCCTCATAGGTACTCTTGGGAAATGGCAGTGCGCCGGAACCGGCAAGAGCACCAAAGAGGCTGGAGGAGATGACGCTGTCGTTGTTCGTGGCAATCTCTTCCATATCGAACGCGACGAGTTTTTGCGAGGCACCTCCTAGACGTGAGAGGACTGCGTTGCTGTCCTGTTCGCCTTTGCCGGGGACAACTTTTTCTGAAACAGCAAGGATGCGGTGTGAGGAGGTGATCAGTGTTGTCTTGTCGGCTGTGACGAAGCCGCGAATGACAGCGCGGCCTGCTTCCATGAGCTCGGCGCAGATGACGATGTCCACGTCTCCCTGTGACGGGCTGAGGGAGAAGACGGGTGCCTTTCCGGTATCGGGTGCCATTTCTACGTAGTAGATGGTGGCGCCGGTGCGCTGTGCGACGCCTGCTACGGAGGTGGATTGGGCTTTGTAGCCGTTGGCTTCAGCCAGATTGACGATCCAGTCTGTGAGGACGCCGCCGCCCTGCCCGCCAACGGCGAAGATGGCTATCTTGGTAATGGTGCGGGTGGCGTCTTCTCCGGTTCCCAAGGTCTCGCCGAAAATAGTATCTGGCATGATTACACCTCCTCAATGGTCAATGAGCGGCGCTCACGCCAGTTTTGTAGGGCGCTGATGAACCCAGCGCGCATCTTGCCGACGATGCGCTCGAACTTGCTTGGATTATGGATGGTGTCTGCCTGATAGAAGGAAGGACATAGGATGGCCGCGTCGGCGACCTCCCCGCAGTTGCCGCAGCCGACGCAGTTCTGATCGATGTAGGCAACTGGATCATCGCGCAGTGGGTCATCCAGTTCTTTGAGTGTGAGAGACGGGCAACCGGACAGGCGCATACAGGCGTGGTCGCCTGTACAGATATCTTCATCAACGCCGAAGCGGGTTTTGACGACACGTTTCTGCTCGTTGATAGCGTGATTGATGATCGGCTTTTCACGGCGCTGTTTGTTGAGCATGCACTCTGAGGAAGCAACGATGACTTTCGGACCTTTTACAGAGGTTGTCAGCGCTTCCTTTAATACTGCTTGCATCTGCGGGACGTTATAGGTGCGGTCGATCTGGCGGACCCATTTGACGCCGACGCCTTTCACCGCCTCTGTGATGGGGTGTTTGGTGGATTTGCGTTTGTTGTCTGCCCGCGAGGACAGGACATCCTGCCCGCCAGTTGCCGCCGAATAGTAGTTATCGACAATGACAATGACGCCGTCATTCTGGTTGAAGACCGCATTACTGATGGAGCTGGTGAGGCCGTTGTGCCAGAAGCCGCCGTCTCCAATGAACGAGATGGAGCGCCTATCCGTTTCAGTCGTATTGAACGCGGAGGCTGAAGCAGGTCCAAGACCGTAGCCCATTGTGGTGGAGCCGATGCCAAACGGTGGCATGATGGAGAACAGGTGGCAGCCAATATCAGAGGCGATGTGGTGGGGGCCAAGTTCTTCCTCCACCAGTTTCGTTGCGGCGAAGATCGGGCGCTCGGGACAGCCGATACAAAAGCCCGGCGGGCGCATGGGCACCACGTCTTGCAGCTGCTCCACATCTGGCGAAGGTCCGGGGGTGTTGGGCGCGCGACCTTTTCCGGGCAAGACATCTGAGTGGGTTGCAAGGAAGGTCTGGATACTGTCCAGCATCACCTGCCCGGTGTATTCGCCTGCTTGCGGGAATGGGCCTTTGCCCTCCAGTTTGGTGCTCAGGCCTTCCTTTTGCAGCATGGCGCCGATGGCTTGCTCGATATAATCGGGGTAGCCCTCTTCAACCACGAGCACTGCGTCCTTGCTCTTGCAGAATTGCATAAGCTCGTCTGGCACCAGTGGATAGGTCACGTTCATGACATAGAGCGGGATTTCGGTTTCGCCGTTGATGTCGGCAAGGCCGAGGCGTTGCAGCGCACGGATGACACCGTTGTACATGCCGCCTTGCAGGATGATGCCGACCTTATGCTCCTTTGGGCCGAACAACTCGTTGAGCCCATGCGATTGAATATACTCAAGTGCTGCTGGCAGACGCTTGGTCACCTTCTCCTGCTCATGCCGGAATGAGGCTGGAGGCAGGACGATGCGATCCAAGTCGCGTCTGGGATTTTCCAGCGCATCGGCCACCGTCATTGTTGGGCGGCGATTGTCTTTTGTGGTGAACTCACCGTGGACATGACAGCTGCGGATGCGGACCTGCAGCATGACGGGTGTGTTTGATGCTTCGGAGAGGTCGAAGGCATCACCAACCGCTTTGACGATGGAGGGTAAGTTGGGGCGTGGGTCGAGCAGCCAGATCTGGCTTTTCATTGCAAAGGCGTGGCTGCGCTCCTGCATGATTGAGGAACCTTCGCCATAGTCCTCGCCAACAATGACAAGAGCACCACCGGTGACACCGCCCGATGCCAGATTAGCCAGCGCATCAGAGGCAACGTTGGTGCCCACAGTTGATTTGAAGGTGACTGCTCCGCGAATGGGATAATGAACAGAGGCCGCCAGCATAGCAGCTGCGGCAGCTTCGCTGGCACTGGCCTCAAAGTGCACGCCAAGCTCGCCCAGAATATCCTGAGCATCTGCCAGTACGTCCATGAGATGGCTGATCGGTGCGCCCTGATAGCCGCCCACATAGCCAACGCCGTTTTCAAGAAGCGCTTTGGTGATGGCCAGAATGCCCTCACCACGAAACAACTGGCCCTCACCAGCCCGAAGTTTTTCAACCTCTTTGACAAAGGATCTTTCCGCCATACTCCCTCCTTCCGGAAAGCATGACAGATCCTGTGCCGTGTTCTTTGTCTTTAAAGAACCGCGCTAGAAGTCGTGCTTTCGTATGTTTGCCAGCATCTTGCGCAGTGTCACCAAAAAGGCGTCATGCTCGGCTTGTGAGACGCCTTTGAACATTGTGCTGTACTCATCACGCATATGCGGCCACATTTTTGCAAATGACGTGCGTCCTGCTTCGGTCAGAAAGATATGACGCACGCGGTTGTCCTGCTCACTGGCTTGACGATGGATCAGGCCTTCCTTTTCCATGGCATCCAGCGTGCGGCTCAGGGTCGATTGCTCGATCACCGAATAGACCGAGAGTTCGTTGATCATTAGCCCGTCCACCACGGACAGCACGGCCAACGCTCGCATCTTGGCGACAGACAGCCCTGATTTATTCAGTTTTTGCCGCAAACTCTCATTGTACCTGCCCATGATCCGGTTCATGAGATAAGGCGCAAAGTGGCTTAGCCCGACCTCTCCCAGCGTTCTTGGGGCAGAGACCGGTTTTGCATGTTGTCCGCTCTGTTCACTCTCGGGAGCTTGTTCACCGGGCATCTCATTCATGTGGTGCACTCTCTCTTGTTTTCAGCAGGCCTCATTTGATTTGCCGAGCCTGCACGCAACTATATGCATTTACATATTTATAGCAACTGCAATTCTATAGTTATTTCCTTAGTGGCTTTGTAGGCCTGATGCGGGTCATCGCGGTTATAAGTGGTGTCATGCTGCTGATAGGCTTCATCCAATTATCTTTTGAGCTGATCTCGATAGTGGGTCAGTTAATGTCGATAAGATTATGTGCTCTCCAGAAGCGTTGAACATCTTATCTACCCAGGCAGGATACCAACGTTGCTATCTTGAGATATCGATCCGTTGCTGAAGTGCGATATCGCTCATTTTTATTCGCTTGATGAGTTCTGCTTCTCTGCTCTGAAGAGAGTATTCCCATAGAGAATATTCATCCCGCTCAATCTGCATATATCGGATGGTAGTGTTATCGACGAACACCGGCATAGAAAGTTTGTAGGCGTTGGCAATCTTCATTGGGGCAAACACTTTGACAATACTTTTGGACTGCACATCGGCTATAACAAATATATAAACCCAATTCTTGACCCCAGGCTCACTGGTAGCAGCCTCAAAAACAAGGTATCGACCGTCGGGAGATAGTGAAGGATCTATATTGGTCCGAGTTCCATAGGAGATAAAGGGCTTACTTATGGCTTTCGATAGGTCTTCAAAGTGGTTATAGCTGTTCAAACTGGCTAAATAGATCTCACTAGTGATGTCATCATTTCTCATTCGCATTTGAATTGTGGGAAGCATCCGAAATGCGACAAGGCGTCCGGCGACACTAATTGGCCTCAGCACAGAAACATTAAGGTTTGTTAGTTTTTCGATTGCGCGAGTGTCTTGATTAAAAAGATAAAAATCAGAATTGCGATAGCCGACATAAACTTTGTCGGGCGTCCAGGGACTCGCCACATTTTAGGGCGTGCCCCGGAGAAAAGAATATTGCCATCCTCGAGCTCTGCTGTATCGCGGATACTTCCGGGAAAGTCGAACTGTCGGTCACAACTGTCGTTTGCTATGTTGCATCTATATAGATGGCTCGTGAAAGTTCCGGTATTGGCATCACTATTGGTGGCGTCGGTATTCAAAAGTGAATCTGCAGAAAGGTATATCTCGTCAGAGTTGTGACTAAAGCGTGGAGACCGGATTACTTTTTCTGACGAGGTGTAAAACTTTGTTTCGTCCGTGTCAGTATTGTAAAGGACTACTCCATACTCCGTCTCAGATAGGACGTGGAAGAATGCAAAGTATGTTTCGTTGGCATCAAAATAGACTCCGAAAGTATTTTGCTTAGGCTCAGAATTTGCATTGACGTATAACCATAGTCCATTGCCCAAGAGCGCTACGACTACAATAAGAAAGCCTAAAACTAGGTATTCTCTGAAGGCAGAAGGCAACGCCCTATTCGATTTGGAGAATTGGTCCATCAAAAGCTCCTTAGAGAACGCCAGGTCATTGCGTGAATATTAGGTCATTCGGTTTCGAGCGCCTCAATAATATGTGAGAGGAAGCTTTTCACCTGCGCTATATCGCGGGTGCCAAGTTGGTGGACCATTTGCACTTTATGGGCTTTGGCACAGACTACAAGCCGGTCGGCAAGCTGGGTGCTGCACGGTTACTCTGCTTCCTCCATCCAGAAAACGCAAAAAAGCCGGAGTGTTTCCACTCCGGCTTTTCAAATTTTCTTTCTCTCAAAAACTTACGCGATGCGTTTTTCGGAGAACGGATCAAACGGGAGAGCTTTGTCCATGTTGATCGCGAAAGGCACGTCCTGTCCGGCAATAACCTGTGCGTCTGCACGCATACGTGCGTTGCAGTCTTTTCCGCCCAGAGATGACATCACGTAGGTATCCGAGCCTGCTGGCTCGGTTACGATAACGCGGTTTGTAATCTGCTCAATGTGGTTGGCTTTTTGGTCTGCACCATCAGGATCAGTGATCGCTTCAGGGCGGATACCCAGAACAATCTCTTTCTGATCAAAGCTTTTGAGCGCCTCAGTGGGGTTGGAGAACTTCAGGTTCACCTGTTCGCTCAGGCCAGTCGGGAGCTGCGCGAAGATGCCCTCTCCGTTGGCGACCACTTTAGCCGGAACGAGGTTCATGCTTGGGGAGCCCATGAAGCTGGCGACAAACAAGTTTGCCGGGGTGTCATAGATCTCTTTTGGCGTTCCCAGCTGCTGCACGTAACCACCATTCATTACGGCGATGCGCGTGGACAGCGTCATTGCCTCGATCTGATCGTGGGTCACGTAAACAATAGTGGTTCCAAGCTTCTGGTGCAGCTTCTTGATTTCCGTGCGCATATCAACGCGCAGCTTGGCATCAAGGTTGGAGAGCGGCTCGTCAAACAGGAAGACGTCCGGATCACGCACAAGGGCGCGTCCCATGGCGACACGCTGGCGCTGACCACCGGAGAGCTGGCCCGGTTTGCGGCTCAGCAGCGGTTTGATCTGCAGCATCTCTGCAACTTCGCTCATTGCCTTTTCACGCTCTGGCTTGGCAATGCCATGCATTTCCAGACCGAAGGTGATGTTCTGACCAACCGTCATGTTCGGGTACAGAGCGTAGGACTGGAACACCATGGCGATGTTGCGCTTGGACGGGTGAACCCCGTTCATGGTCTGCCCTTTGATGGAGATGGTGCCGGAGGTGATGTCCTCCAGACCAGCAATCATATTGAGCAGCGTGGATTTTCCGCAACCGGACGGCCCGACGAGAACGAGGAACTCTCCTTCCTCTACATCGATATCGATGTTGTGAAGTACCTCGGTAGAGCCGTAAGACTTGGTCGCATTGTTGATTTTGAGAAAGCTCATAGGTCTTATCCCTTTACCGATCCGGCCATCAGGCCTCTTACGAAGTAGCGGCCAGCCACGATGTACACGAGCAGTGTCGGCAATGCGGCGAGGATCGCTCCGGCAAAATGAACGTTATATTCTTTGACGCCCGTTGAAGAGCTGACAAGGTTGTTCAGCGCAACTGTCATTGGCTGGCTGTCAAGATCCGCAAAAGACGCGCCGAACAGGAAGTCGTTCCAGATGTTGGTGAACTGCCAGATGACAGAAACAACGATGATCGGACCGGAACTTGGCAGCATAATGCGCCAGAAGATACGGAAGAACCCTGCCCCGTCGATCTGGGCTGCACGGATCAGCTCTGTCGGGAACACCTGATAGTAATTCCGGAAATAGAGCGTGGTGAAGCCAAGGCCGTAGACCACGTGCACCAGCACCAGACCCGGTGTTGAACCAGCAATTCCAAGGAAGCCGAGCACACGGGCCATTGGGATCAGAACGATCTGGAATGGAATGAAGCAGGCAAACAGCATCAGACCGAACAGGATGGTGTCACCCTTAAAACGCCACTTGGTCAGCACGTAACCGTTGAGCGCACCCAGAACGGTTGAGATTGCCACTGCCGGGAACACCATTTTCAGGGAGTTCCAGAAATATGGCTGCAGGCCTGTTGGTTCCACACCGATCTGCGCACTGTTCCAGGCCTTGAACCATGGCTCAAGCGTGAAGACCTGCGGCAGTGCCATCATGTTGCCGCCGTTGATCTCTGAAAGAGGCTTGACGGAGTTGATGAGCATGATGCCGAAGGGCAGCAGGTAGAACGTGGCGAACAGGATCAGCATCAGGTAAATGAAGGCGCGGGTGATGCGCCCTGTGCTGATGGCATTTTCTGTCGAGGCTACGGACATTATTTCTTCTCCCGCAGTTCGGCATAAAGATATGGCACCATGATCGCAGCAACGGTCATGAGCATGATCACAGCGGAGCTGGCGCCGATGCCCATCTGGTTGCGCGTGAAGGTGTAGGAGTACATGAAGGTCGCCGGCACCTCAGTCGCCCGGCCCGGTCCGCCGCCTGTGAGTGCCACGACAAGGTCGTAGGACTTAATGGCCAGGTGCGACAGGATCACGAAGGCAGACAGGAACGCTGGACGCAGCTGCGGGATGATGATGCGGCGGTACATGTTCCAGTTGGAGGCACCGTCGATTTGTGCTGCTTTCAGGATCTCGTTGTCGATGCCGCGCAGACCAGCAAGGAACATGGCCATGACGAAGCCACTCGTTTGCCAGACAGCTGCGATTACAACGGTGTAGATTGCAAAATCGCGGTTTTTGATCCAGTCGAACTGGAAGCTCTCCCAGCCCCACAGATGCATTGTGTGCTCAAGGCCAATGCCCGGATCGAGGAACCACTTCCATGCAGTACCTGTCACGATAAAGCTAAGCGCCATCGGATACAGGAAGATTGGGCGCAAGAAGCCCTCGCCGCGGATCTTCTGGTCCAGAAAAATTGCAAGGCTCAAGCCGATTGCAATACAGATCGCGATGTACAAACTGGCGAAAACGCCTAGGTTTGTGATGGCAATGGACCAATGCCGCAGCCGGAATAGCTTCTCATAGTTCTCCAGTCCGACCCACTCATAGCTTGGCAGGATGCGGCTTCCTGTGAAGGAAAGGTATACGGAGAAAACGATAAATCCATAGACAAAGACCAACATCAGAGCCAAGGAGGGTGATAGCACCAGTTTTGGAATGAGATTTTGGAGTCTTGTCCGAAGGTCCGGTTTTACTGCCGTTGGCGTCGCATAGTCAGCGGCCATGGCAACGGATGAGTTGGTCTGATCGACCATGATCCCTGCCCCCAGATTATATGTTGTTTTGGGAAAATGGGGCCGACGTATCGGCCCCACCAGAAATTACTTCGCGATGGAAACCGCGTCGACCAGCTCTTCAACTGCGGAAGCAGAATCGTACTCACCGTTGAAGTGTGCGGTTACAACGTCATAAATGGCGTTTTTGACGGATGCTGGTGCAGCGTGGCCGTGTGCCATGGAACCGTACAGGTTGCCAGAGGACGCAGCTGCTGCCAGATCTTTCATGCCCTTCTGACCACATGCATCAAACGCTTCGTCGGAGACGTCGGTGCGTGCAGGAACAGAGCCCTTCACAACGTTGAATGCAGACTGGAAGTTTGGTGACATGATCGCGCTTGCAAGAGCTGCCTGCTCGGCAGACACTTCACCACCCTGATCGAACATAGCGAACTGGTCAGCGTTGAAGGTTACCTGGTTCTGAGTACCAGGGAAGCGGAAGCAAAGGAAATCTTCGCCCGGCTTCTTGCCTGCGCCAAGGAACTCACCCTTTGCCCAGTCACCCATCATCTGGAAGCCAGCGTCACCGTTGATGACCATTGCAGTTGCAAGGTTCCAGTCACGACCGGAGAAGTTCTTGTCAACGTTTGCACGCAGAACACCCATGCGATCGAACGCTTCTTTCATGGTGTCAGAACCAAGAGCTTCTTCGTCAAGATCGATGAAGGCAGCTTTATAGAAGTCCGGACCACCGGTGCTCATGACGACTGCGTCGAACAGGGTTGCATCCTGCCAAGGCTGACCGCCGTGTGCGAGCGGTGTTACGCCAGCTGCTTTGAGCTTATCAAGCGCTGCAGTAAACTCTTCCCAAGTGGTTGGCATTGCAATGCCGTTTTTGTCCAAAACAGCTTTGTTTGCCCATACCCAGTTGGTGGAGTGCACGTTAACAGGCGCGGAAATCCACTTGCCATCGAACTTAGCAAAGCGCTGAAGCGCAGCAGGTACAACGTCGTCCCAGCCTTCTTTAGCTGCAACTTCGTTGAGGTTTGCCAAGGCGCCCTCTTTTGCCCAATCCTGAATGTCGAAGCCGAGCATCTGAACAGCTGTTGGTGCGTTACCAGCGGTTACACGTGCACGCAGAACGGTCATCGCGCTTTCGCCGCCACCGCCTGCTACAGGCATATCTGCCCAACCGATACCCTGAGATTCCAGGTCATCCTTCAGAACGTTCAGTGCAGCTGCCTCGCCACCCGACGTCCACCAGTGCAGCACCTCCACGTCTGCTGCCACAGATGTACCAGCGGTTGCTGCCAGCAGAGCCAAAGCGGATGTGGTTTTTACTAGAAGTTTGTGCATGTGTTGCCTCCCGATCACAACTTTAAATTTCTACACAAAAATACGACTAACATAGAACTTATAACGTTACAAATATTAGATATGTCAATCCCAAATGTGAACCCATTGACTTGAATGATGTTTTTCGTAACAAATGGAGATCGCATTTTTTTTTGCATCGTTACAAATGCTATTCAGTTGATCTTAGGGAGGTAAACTGGTTTCACATGCCCATACGAAAACCGCCAATTTCCTCCACTCATGCCGCGACGAAACCTACGCAGAAAACAATTGCAGAGATGACCGGGCTTGCGGTGACAACTGTCTCGCGCGCGCTGCAGGGCGATGAGAAAATTGCGCAGGCAACCCGGCGTCGCGTACGCAAAATTGCTGAGGAAATCGGCTATGTTCCGGACCGTGCAGCGCAAAGATTGCGGACCGGCAAGACCAAAGTTATCTCATTGATTCTGGATCCTCACAACGAGATTCTGGGTTTCGGGAACTCATTGATCACCGGTGTGGCGCATACACTGGCCGGGACGGGCTATCATTTGAATGTTACTCCACAGTTTTTGGGCGGTGATCCCATGGAACCTGTGGAATACATCGTGCGAAACCAGCTGGCTGACGGGATTATTTTTTCGAGAACTCGACCATTTGATGAGAGAGTACGCTTTTTACGGGAGCGAAGTTTTCCATTCACCTCACATGGGCGGACAGAATTTGGCTATCAGCACGCCTTTGTTGACTATGACAACGAGAAGTTTGCGTACGAATCTGTGTTGCGACTGATGCAAAAGGGCCGTCGGCGAATCTGCATTATCCTGCCGCCTGACCATTTCACCTTCTATCAGCATCTGAACTATGGCTACATGCGGGCTATTCGTCAGGAGGGGCTACAGTCTCATATTCCTGAAGGGATCAGTCTCGATTCTGGTATGCCGGAGGTTTTTGAATGGGCGCGCACCATTGCGGAAACCACTGATGCACCCGACGGGTTTATATGTCCGGGTGAGACTTCTTTCCTTGCTATTGCCAACGGCTATCGTCAGGCAGGCAAAGAACGCGGTGTGGATTTTGATGCGGTTGTGAAATCAAGTTCGCAGACGCTCAGTCAAATTGATCCGCATATTGATAATATCGGTGAGGATATTCGGCAGGCAGGTATTTTGTTGGGCACCAACCTGCTTAAAACCATGCAGCAGCCTGATGGTCCGTTTGAACAGACCATTCAGGACCCAGATATTTCCTTCCCGTCCCTCGATTCTTTTCAGAACTGAGGGTCAGAAAGCAGCCTTGGAGGTTTGGGAGGCTTCCTGTTCAATCCAGAACTCATCGCCCTCAGGATAGTTAAAGCCTGTTTCAGCGGCCAACTGCTTTAAGAAGCCGATCATATAATCAGTACGCTCACGGGCAACGTCACGCCCTTCCTTGGTCTGCATGGTTTTGTGCAGCTTGAGCAGTTTGAGCGCAAAATGATCGACACCGAAGGACTTGTCGTTGAGCTCGCGTTCGCTGGCGAACAGGTCTCCACCGTGGAACAGGTGGGAGTTCATGATCTTTGCTATGTAAAACGTACGGGCAATGCCGATTGCGCCGAGGGATTCAAGCCGGTCGGCGTCCTGCAGGATCTTGGCCTCAATGGTTTGTGGTGGAATCTCTGCAGAAAAGCTGTGGGCTTCAATGGCATGTTTGATTTGTTCGATCTTCTGGGCAGAGACGCCCAGCTCCTTGAGGATTGGCTCGGCAGCTTCAGCAGACAGTTTTGAGGCTTTTGAGCGCTCAGGGGAATTCTTGGGCACGTTGACCAGATCATGCAGGTAGGCGGCTGCAACGAGCACTTCCTCATCCCCCTCCCCGCGGCGCTGCGCGATATCCAGCGCGGCCAGTTTAACGCGGCGGGCGTGGTAGAGATCGTGGCTGGCATCTTCACTTTGATCATACGCTTTCAGCGCAGCTTCCAAATTCTTCTCAAACTCAATCATATGAACTCGCAGTTATTGAACGAACCCAAATCCTACGTCAGGTCACCTAACATTTCGAGGGTAAACTGTTCTGACTACCTATAAAAATCTATCCATGCCCGATGGAGTGACTGCTGGAGTGATGCATGACGCAGTTATTCTTCGGAGTACTTTTGCACCGTTTCTGGTCTTCATTGAGGCTTGCTAAATGATTAGCGCACAAAGACCAGGGAAAGGACTGGCAGGAAGGTGACGAGAAGTAGTGCAACAAGCATAAGCAGGACGAATGGTATGACTGATTTGGTAACTGTCCAGAAGCTCTCCCGAAATGCCTGCGAGGCCACAATCAGATTAATACCAACGGGCGGCGTCAGCAGTCCGATTTCCAGATTGATGATCATGATGATGCCGAGATGCACCGGATCTATGCCATAGACACTGGCGATGGGCATCAGAATGGGCGCCATGATCAGCACGGCGGAGATGATTTCCATGAAGATGCCAACCAGCAACAGCAGCAGGTTCAGGCAAATGAGGAATATCCATTTTTGGTCTACATGACACGACATCCACTCGGCCAGCTGGCTTGGGACCTGTTCGGTGGTCAGCACCATATTCAAAGTAGCAGCGATGGCGATAATCGGCAGCAAGCCACCGAGCAGTTGCGTTGTATGAATGACTGCTTCCCATAGTCCGGCCAACGTGAGTTCTTTATAGATGCAGAGCTCAACGACCAGCGCATATGCCAGTGCTACGGCAGCGCTCTCTGTTGCGGTGAAGTAGCCAGAATAGATGCCGCCAAGCAGAATGACGGGCATGAGCAAAGACCATATTCCATTGGTCACTGCACGCCGCAGGGCAGCGAAATCAAACCCTATCCGGGGCATGGACCTGTTTGTCCATGCAGAGTAGAGCGCTAGAAGAAGTGTGAGCAATAGTCCCGGAATGATGCCAGCCAGAAACATATCTGTGATGGATGTTTCTGTAACCAGACCATAGACAATCATGGGGATGCTGGGGGGAATGACAACACCCAGTGTTCCCGCGCTCGTCAAAGCCCCAAGAGAGTAACGTGTTGTATGACCCTGCTCTTTCAGTGCCGGATAAAGCACTGATCCCACAGCCAGCAGGGTGACCATGGATGAGCCGGAGATTGCTGCAAAAAATGCCGAGGCGAGGATTGCTGCGACACCGAGCCCACCAGCAAGTGAACCTGTCAACGCCTTGAGGACCATGACAAGGCGCTCTGCAATTGCCCCGCGGCTCATGATGGAACCACAAAGGAGAAACACCGGGATCGAGAGCAACACCTCGCGGTCAACTGCTGCCCAGAAATCCTCTGCCATAAAGAGCAGATCGCCATCACTGTAGAGGAGCTGTAATGCGCCGCCGAGAACCATCAGGATCACGATCAGGTTCTGCCGCAGCAGGAGCATTCCCAATACGGTGAGTGAGAGGAGGATTGGATAGGTCATCCGGCGTCTTTCTCCGCTGGTTTTAATGCGGGCGACAAAGCGAAACTGACATGCCGGAGGGCGTTGGAACAAAAGGCGTAGGGCATAATGGATTGAAACCACCAGAGCGGCCAATCCACCACGGGAACCAAAAAGCCGATTTCATAAGAGGAGCGTACCAGCTCGAATGAAATGTAGCCGGCAAAGAGGAAGACACCAGCGCTAATGGCATCCCCCAGCCTTTGCAAAGGTATTTTCCAGCCTTCCGGCAACAGGTGGTCAGTGATCCTTGGTCGGATGTGTGTGCCGGATGAGGTTGCAAGGCCAAGGCCGAGCATGCCTGCGACAATGGCGGAAAATAGAGCCACCTTACTGCTGTGCATCAGTGAGAGATCAAAGAACTCCCGGCCAATGATATCTATCAGCATGGCAAGAACAACAATGACGTAGGCCGTTGCCGCGAGTGTTGCTTCTACCCGGTACAACAGATGGAAGAATCGCTTCATAAAAAAATGAAAAGAGCCCTTAAAATCCGCCGGGCTCTTCCTTTCGGGTGTCAGGTCTTAGAGCGCACAGGCTCGCTTCGCCGCAATAATTTTCGGCCAGATCTCTTGGGCTCGTCCACCAATTGAACGCACCAGTTCGTCGCGTTGTGGCAAGACAGCGTTCTTCCACTCTTCGCGTTGTTCCGGGGACAGCTCATAGACGTGACCGCCGCTTTGTTTAAAGTCGGCGACCATGCTTTCTGCCATGGTACGCACGTCATTGCGAACATCCTTTAAAGGGACGAGTGCATTGGTGATGCTGGTCTGCTCTTCGCGGCTTAGCTTCTTCCATGTGCGCATACTCATCACCACGGCTGCGGGCTGGTGCAGATGCGAAGACAGTGTCAGGTGCGGCGCAAGTTTGCCCATGCCCATGGCAACATAGGTGACGGCTGGCAAGGTTCCCCCCTCCACCATGCCGGTTTGCAATGCAGACGGCGTTTCAGCTAGAGGGAGCACCACACTGTTGGCCCCCATCCCTGTCCAGAAGTTGACGGAATATTTTGCGGGTGCGGCGCGCACTTTGACCGCCTTTACATCGTCAGGAGAGAGAAAAGGTTTTGTGCCAAAGGTGTGAACCCAGCCCAGCTCACTCCATTGAAGGAACTTGAGGCCCTTTTCTTCAAAGAGAGGTTCAAAAACCGGCATCAGGTGTTGCTCCATCGCGCAATCAACCTGGGCGTAATTGTCCCAAAGGAACGGGACACCCAACAGAGCAAGTTCAGGAACCACGGTGGAGAACGCGGTCAGGGAAGAGCCAAGCACATCAATGCGTCCCCGAACCGTTTTTTGCACCATCACCGGCTCGGTTCCGAGCTGGCCAGCATGAAAGAGTTCTGCCTGCAGAGTGCCGCCCGAATTGTCGGACATCTTTTCTATCATGCGTTCTACATGATTTACCCAGGGGGTGCCGAGAGGTGCACTGGTTGCAAATCTCAGCTCTTTGGCAGCTTCAGCTGCGCCTGCGGGCACAGTGAGGGACAGCACTGCCCCGAGCAAAAAACCACGTAGTTTCATTGTCCCCCCGATATTCCCAATTCACAGCTACATTCATCTATTATCTATAGCTCAATGCCAAGAGTTGTTATAGTTTGGCAACACTATTATTGCGTTCCGAGTGGGACCTACCGTTTAGTTTGAGTGTAAAATGAAATCTTATAAGCCAAAGCAGAAACGCGGCTATGAGGCTGAGCAGAATTTTCTGGAGGCTGCAAAAACAATTTTTGCCAAGGAGGGCGTGGCACGGGCACGGGTTTCAGACATTGTTCAGCTTGCGGGTTCCTCGACCGGTAATTTCTATTTTCGTTTCAAGAACAAGGAAATGCTGTTCGAGCGGTTGTTTGAGATCTATGAGGAGCAGATGGAAGCTCTTCGTAAAGACCTACAAGATCCTTTGGGGTCATTGGCAAGTACCATCTACTTTATGGCTGCCTTGAACCATCAGGTGCTTCAGAACAACATCGGCCTTTACCGCGCTGCTCATGAGATCTCCGCTCGGGAACCGGAAATTTGGAAGAGATTTCAACAAATAACAATCAAAGCGACTGAACGTATTCTGATACTATGTGAGCCCTATAGGGACGAAATTCCTTCTGATGACTGGGAGATGTCGGTTCGGGAGGCAATTCAGCTCATAAGCAGCTTTGCGGCAAATCAGGCGATACGCAATGCAGGCCCTGCCCATTTCGGGTCGCAGGCAATGGTTGATGTGGGTTTCAGGGCCGGAATGGGTGTGCTTGGCCTTGCACCGCCGCTAGACTTTGAAAACGAAAAAGAAAAGATCCATCAAATCCTTGAGGATGATCGATATTCCTGAGGCAAACGCTGTAAGAATATACTAAGATATCCGTAGAGGTTTTAATTTTGGGAGGAATTATGACTGATACACTTAGTGCTCCAACATGGACACCTACTGTATTTACCAAGCCAATCAACGTGAATGCCTACACATCTGTGGTCGAGATATTTGAGGAGGCAAATAGCCGGTTCCCAGATAATGTGGCGTTCACCAATTTTGGCCAGTCGCTTACATATAAAGACGTGGACGAAAAGTCCCGCGCCGTTGCTGCTTATCTGCAAAATGAGCTGGGGCTAAAGAAAGGCGACCGCGTTGCCATTATGCTTCCAAACATTCTGGCGTTCCCGGTAGTGATGTTTGGCATTTTGCGTGCCGGACTGGTTCAGGTCAACGTCAACCCGCTTTACACGCCGCGTGAGCTGAAGCATCAGCTGAATGATGCAGACACCGAAACCATCTTTATCTTCTCCGGTTCCAGCAACACGTTAGCAGAGGTGATTGCAGACACGCCCGTGAAGAATGTGGTGATTGCCAACGTGGGGGATGCCTCAGGTGTGGACCTGCCCTCCCCGCCTGCGCACGAGATGTTTGCGGATCGCATTACGGTGAATGACGTGATCGCGAAGGGCGAGAAACTGGAGTTTGACCCGCCGCAGATCAATCGTAGCGATTTAATCTACCTGCAATATACTGGCGGAACCACTGGGCTCTCCAAAGGCGCGGCGCTGAGCCATGGCAATCTGGTTGCAAACGTCATGCAATTTGATGCAGCAACTGACGGGTTCATGAAGGCTGGCGAGGAAGTGGTTATCACGGCGTTGCCGCTCTACCATATCTTTGCGCTCATGGTGAATTGTCTTTCCTACTATTGGCTGGGATCGCAGAATGTGCTGATCACTAATCCACGCGACATGCCTGGATTTGTGGCTGAGCTGAAGAAGCACAAGCTGAGTGTGATTACCGGCGTGAACACGCTGTTTAATGGGCTGCTGCATACGCCGGGCTTTGATGAGCTGGACTTCAGCAATTACAAGTTCGCCATGGGTGGAGGCTCTGCCATTCAGCGGGCAGTTTCGGATAAGTGGAAACAGGTGACTGGTCACCACATCATTGAAGGTTATGGCCTCAGCGAGACCTCTCCAATTCTTTCCGTGAATCCGTTTGATAGCAAGGAGTTTACGGAGACCGTTGGTCAGGTCGTGCCAATGACCGAGATCAAGCTGTTGGATGCGGACGACAATGAAGTACCTATGGGCCAGCCGGGCGAGCTTTGCGCACGCGGTCCGCAGGTTATGCAGGGGTATTGGCGCAAACCAGATGCTACTGCTGGTGTGATGACCGCAGACGGGTTCTTCCGGACCGGTGACATCGCTATCATGGATAAACGCAACAACTTCAAGATCGTGGACCGTAAGAAGGACATGGTGCTTGTGTCCGGCTTCAACGTTTATCCTGCTGAAGTCGAGGCCGTGATTGCGGAGATTTCCGGTGTGGTTGAAGTGGCCGTTGCAGGTACTCCTGATCAGCGAACCGGTGAAGCGGTGAAGGCATTTGTGGTTCGCAATTCTGAAGAAGTGACGTCAGAAGCGGTGAAGGCCTACTGCCATGATGCGCTGGCTGCATACAAAGTGCCCAAGCATGTTGAGTTTTTGGAGGAACTGCCAAAATCCACAGTGGGTAAGATCCTGCGCAGGGAACTGCGGGACAAGTAAGCACTCTCTCCAGAAGATATGAAAAAAGCCGCAGTTTGATTGCTGCGGCTTTTTTTGCGTGTTCAAGTGATTTGCATCAGGCGCCTTCCACGATGATCAGGTTTGCGATGCCAGCATCTTCCCGGTACTTTCTGGCGGTCTGATACTCCACACTGTTGTAGCAAGCCTTTGCTGTTTCCATATCGGGAAACTCAATCACCACATTACGTGGGCGATTGTTGCCTTCCAGATCTTCAAATTTGCCGCCGCGGGCCAAGACGTTAGCACCATATTTTTTGAAGGCAGCCGTAGCGCCTTCCGCGTAGAGCTTGTAGAGCTCAGGATCTTTGACTGTTACGTGAGCGACCCAGTAGGCTTTTGGCATCTTCTCTTCCTTTAAAACAGGAGAAAGCGGCGCGTGATACGCCGCCTCCTCATCTTGTCGTTACGGTGTATTGACCTGTTACTTATTCAGGATTTTGGCCAGAGCAAGGTAAGCAATGCCTGCTACAAACAAACCAACGAACCATGCATAGTCATAGATCGTCCGGAAAACCTCCTGGGTTTCACCGGTAAGACCGACACTTGCAAGGAAGCCCGGAAGGTTTGGCAGGACGCCGATGACCAGCGCCAGCACGCCTGCCCAGTTCCAACCGTTTGAGCCAGAATAGATGCCGTTGTGCTTGAACAGATCTTCCACGTTGAGCTTGGTTTTGCGCAGCAGGTAGTAGTCTGCCAGCATGATGCCTGCGATAGGCCCCAGCAGCGCTGAATACGCAATCAGCCAGCCCTGAATGTGATCAACCAGAATCCAGGGGAACATCAAGACACCAATGGCGGCCGTGATGTAACCACCTTGCCTCAGGTTGATGGCCTTAGGAGACAGATTGGAGAAACCGTGTGCTGGGGCGACGACGTTTGCTGCGAGGTTTGTGGTTAGCGTTGCAACAATGAGCGCAAACAGAGCAACGATGATGCTGGTGCCGCCCATTTTTTCAGCTAGGTCAATCGGGTTCCAGACAGCTTCGCCAAAGATCACAACGGTTGCAGATGTTACTGCAGATGCAATGAAAGCAAACAATGCCATTGGGATTGGAAGACCAATGGCCTGTCCCATGAGCTGGTCTTTCTGGCTTTTTGCATAACGGGTAAAGTCAGGAATGTTCAAAGCAAGAGTTGCCCAGAAGCCCACCATACCTGTCAGGCTTGGCCAGAAGATAGACCAGAACTGCCCCTCTTTTGGCTGGCCTTCCGCGAACTGGCTTGGCGTGGAAAGCATTGCGCCAAAACCGCCTGCATTAACATAGGCCCATGCGAGGAGCGCCAGACCCATTGCGAGCAGGAATGGAGCGGCGTAAGTTTCCAGCCAGCGGATGGATTCAGTGCCATTTTTGATGAAGTACAGGTGCAGGGCCCAGAACGCCATGAAGCAGGCAAACTGGCCCGCATTGATGCCAAGCACTGGCAGTGGGTCTCCTGCAAGTCCGCCACTGGTGAGCGTGTTCAAGATCACGTAGATGGCGAACCCGCCAACCCATGTTTGAATACCGAACCAGCCACACGCCACGATACCACGGGCAACAGCCGGAATTTTTGCACCGGCAGGACCAAAGGACGAACGCAACAGAACCGGGAACGGAATGCCGTATTTGGTGCCTGCGTGGCCGATTAGGACCATCGGCACAAGAACAATCACGTTTGCCAGCAGGATTGTCATGACTGCCTGATCCCAGCTCATGCCTGAGCCGATCAGATAGGACGCCAACAAATAGGTTGGGATACAGACCACCATACCCACCCAGAGCGCGGAGATGGAAACCCAGTTCCATGTGCGGGCTATAGGTGCGGTAGGTAACTGGTCTTCGTTGTAAAGTTCGCCGTCAATTCCGACGAGTTCTTGATGGATAATACCAAACTCATCCGCAACAGAAGTCGCGGTGGAGCCTATAGTCGAATCCGACATTGAAAAATTCCCCCCTCAGCTTAAAGACAGCAGAGTCCCTAGAAAAAACTCCGCTGCATTTAATGATCAGCCCACGTACCCCACGCGGGCGCCCCGTCCTCTCGCAGCGCTTGGCAGCACCGCGACAGGTAATTAATTCTTGCCCTCAAGCACATCGTTCTCCGAAAGCCAGAGCCTGCTTATCGACGGTGTGCTTCGTACTATGCAGACAGACTTAAACGCCTGCCGGCATCAGGTCAGGCCTACGCTCAACTTTGCGCGGCGCTGTGATTTCTTTCCACTTGGACAGAGCTGCGCCGACCGGAGCATTTGGGTCGCGGGCAACAAACTCACCGTGTCCTGGTTCAGTTTTGACCGTGCTTTCCTCAATTGCGACTTTGCCACGAGTGAGCGTGAAGCGTGGCAAACCAACCACTTCCTTGCCTTCGAACACGTTGTATTCGACACAAGATTCCTGTTTTGCGGCAGTGATTGTTTTGGAGCGGTTTGGATCCCAGACCACGATGTCTGCGTCCGCTCCTTCTAAGATTGCACCCTTTTTAGGATACATGTTCAGGATTTTCGCGATATTGGTGGAAGTGACAGCTACGAACTCGTTCATGGTTAAGCGGCCAGTGCGTACACCTGTTGTCCAGAGCATTGGCATACGGTCCTCCAGTCCGCCGGTTCCATTTGGGATCTTTGTAAAGTCGCCGACACCGAGGCGCTTCTGTTCCAATGTAAAGGCGCAGTGGTCGGTTGCCACCACCTGCAGGGAGCCGGATTGTAAGCCAGCCCAAAGGCTGTCCTGATGCTGTTTGTTGCGGAATGGTGGTGACATGACACGCTGTGCGGCGTGGTCCCAGCTCGGGTTGGAATATTCGCTTTCATCCAGCGTCAGGTGCTGAATGAGCGGCTCGCCGTAAACGCGCATGCCTTTCTGGCGGGCCCGGCGAATGGCTTCATGGGCCTGCTCGCAGCTTGTGTGCACGATGTAGAGCGGCACACCTGCCATATCTGCGATCATGATGGCGCGGTTGGCGGCTTCGCCCTCCACTTCCGGCGGGCGGGAATACGCATGGGCTTCAGGGCCATTGTTGCCTTCTGCCAGCAGCTTTTGTTGCATGGTGGCGACCACGTCGCCGTTTTCTGCGTGGACGAGCGGCATTGCGCCAAGGGCGGCGCAGCGCTGGAAGGAGGCGAACATTTCGTCATCATCCACCATAAGCGCGCCTTTGTAGGCCATGAAGTGCTTGAAGGTGTTGATACCGCGGTCCACCACTTCCTGCATCTCGTTAAAGACCTGCTCGCTCCACCACGTGACTGCCATGTGGTAGGAGTAATCTGCGCAAGCTGCCCCTGATTTTTGCTGCCAGAT
Source organism: Pseudovibrio japonicus (assembly GCF_014651595.1). Lineage (GTDB taxonomy): Bacteria > Pseudomonadota > Alphaproteobacteria > Rhizobiales > Stappiaceae > Pseudovibrio > Pseudovibrio japonicus. The sequence continues at coordinate 156,792 of NZ_BMXE01000001.1, forward strand.
GGCAAGAGCTTCCATCATGGACTGACCGGGAGATGGCAGGCAGAAGTCAACCACCATGGTGGTTCCGCCAGCAAGGCCTGCTCTGGTGCCAATCTCGAAGTTATCTGCTGAATGGGTTCCCATAAACGGCATTTCCAGATGCACGTGCGGGTCGATGCCGCCCGGCATGACGTAGCAGCCATCGGCGTCAAGCGTTTCATCACCGGAAAGGTTTTCGCCGATTTCGATGATCTTGCCACCATCGATGAGGACGTCGGACTTGTAGGTTCTATCGGCAGTTACGATTGTGCCGCCTTTAATAACTGTAGACATATCGAAGCTCTCAACTCTTTTGGATCTATAGGGTCAACGGGTTATTCGGCTGGCTCGGTGGTATCCTGCTCGATCTCGGCATACTCCAGCACGGCGTGGAAGAGCACGTCGGCGCCTGCGGTTGCCCACTCTCTGGAAATTTCTTCGTCTTCGTTGTGGCTTAAGCCATCCACACAGGGGCACATGATCATGGCAGTTGGGGCGACACGGTTGATCCAGCAGGCATCGTGGCCAGCTCCGGAGATAATGTCGCGATGGGAGTAGCTCAGACGGTCTGCGGCATTGCGCACTGCGGTGACACAGTCCTCGTTGAAAGTGACTGGATCGAAGTGCCCGACCGCTTCAATCTCGATACCCAGACCCAAGTCCTCAGCAATCTTAGGCGCTTCCGCCTCCAGCTTTGCTTTCATACCATCCAAAACTTCCCGATGTGGGGAGCGGAAATCTATCGTAAAGACGCATTTCCCCGGGATTACATTGCGGCTGTTTGGATAGACGTCGCAGTGACCAATGGCGCCGACGGCTTCCGGCTGGTTTTCCATAGCGATCTGGTGCACCAGTTCGGTGATGCGCGCCATTCCGAGGCCTGCGTTCTTGCGCATTGGCATTGGGGTGGAGCCGGTGTGGCTATCCTTGCCTGTGAGCGTGACCTGTAACCACCAAAGCCCCTGCCCGTGGGTGACGACCCCGATGTCCTTGCCTTCGATTTCAAGGATTGGCCCCTGCTCGATGTGAAGCTCAAACATGGCGTGGAGTTTTCTGCTGCCGACTGGCTCATCACCAACATAGCCGATGCGCTTGAGCTCATCGCCAAACTTCTTGCCCTCTGCATCTTCGCGATCATATGCCCAGTCCTGTGTGTGCATGCCAGCAAATACGCCAGAGGAGAGCATGGCCGGAGCAAAGCGGGTGCCTTCTTCGTTGGTCCAGTTGACCACTTCAATCGGGCGCTTTGTTTTGATGCCGCGCTCCCGAATGGAGCGGATCACTTCCAGACCTGCGAGTACGCCGAGCACACCATCATACTTGCCACCGGTTGGCTGTGTGTCGAGGTGAGAGCCGATCATGATCGGATCAAGATCCGGGTCTTCCCCTTCAAGGCGGGCGAACATGTTGCCCATACTATCGATGTGCATTGTCATGCCTTCCGCCTCGCACCAACTGGCGAAAAGCTTTCGGCCCTCGGCATCCTCATCGGTCAGTGTCTGCCTGTTGTTGCCGCCACGAACACCGGGTCCGATCCGGGCCATACCCATCAGGCTACGCCACAGTCTGTCACCATTAATACGATGATTTGAGCCAAGTTTACTCATAAGTCTCTCCGATAACGCTTTTTGAACGTCGTTTTATTTGGCGTACCGATGCAAAATCCTTCAAAATTACAGCGGACTTGCCATAGTTATCTGGCCTCCCGAAGGAGCGGTAGAACTGATAAAACCGATGAGGACTTTCACAGAATTCAAGCTGTATCTCATGTTTTGACATATCAAACAGTTTGCAACCACACCCTAACAGGGTGCAGGCGAAATATGTCAAAAATTCAATCTACTAGATATCCCGCAGGGTTATTTTTCCCATTTGGAAGAAATCGTCGCACATTGTTGAGATGTTTCACTCAGTCGACACAATAGGTCAGCTTAAATCTTGGAAATTCCCCTCCCAAAACTTGGGGTAAATTGGACCAAACAGTCAATTATCTGTCAACCCACCTGCAAAAATGGATGAAATTCGTCGGTTACTTCAGAAAAACATTTGACATCCCAACGGGTAAAGCAGCTGAGAGCCCCCTAAAATCCCTAAGAAGGGTCCCGACCAGAAGAGAAAGCTCCACAGTTTCCTAAGATTTTTGATGAATTAATTCAAATTAATAGAATCAAAGTCGTTCTATCTCCTTGTAGTTGTAAACGTTAATCCGGAAATGTGCATATTTTCTCTGATACTGCTAAATTTTTAAGCAGATCAACTTTACTGAAATAAATATTGCAGAGTGCATTTACCAAGTACCTTGTAAGACAGAGCTTTTTATTGCTCACGTGAACCTTTCATTGTAGCCAGTTTATTTGCAGCTCACATGATTTATTCTATTCAAGATATCTTTCTCCCTTGACTAACTCCGAGTTGCAGATATTTTTTTGACCGAGAGGTAAAAAATATGCTGACTGCCGAGCAAGCGCGACATCTGGGGAAAGTGCAAGGCTCAGACCTTCGGGATCTGATGCAAGCCGCTGCCGCAGTAAAGCTTCAGTATTGGGGCGAGACTGTCACCTACTCCCGTAAAGTTTTTGTACCACTGACGAATATGTGCCGAGATACCTGTACCTATTGCACATTTGTCAAACACCCCAGTTCTCCTGAAGCAAACATCATGACACCTGAGCAGGTGATGCGGACAGCGCGCCAAGGCGAAGAGACCGGCTGCAAGGAACTGCTTTTCAGTTTGGGTGAGAAGCCGGAGCTGCGCTACGAGCAGGCAAAAGCTGCGCTCGGAGAGCTTGGTTATGGGTCCATGACCAGTTATCTGGCAGATGCCTGCAAGATGGTGCTGCGGGAGACTGAGCTTTTGCCCCATGTGAATGCGGGGACCTTGAGCGATGAAGAGATTGATCAGCTTCGCCCTTACGCCGCTTCCATGGGCATGATGCTGGAGACAACCAGCCGCCGTTTGATGAAAGAAGGCCAGCCACATTACGGGTGCCCAGATAAAACGCCAGTCCAGCGCCTGCGCACCCTTGAGCGGGCCGGACAGAAGAAAATCCCGTTCACAACAGGACTTTTGATCGGCATTGGCGAGACGTGGAAAGAGCGGATTGAGGCGCTTGAGGCGATCAATGAAAGCCATGCTCGTTACGGGCACATTCAGGAAGTCATCATCCAAAACTTTCAACGTAAACCGGGTATCGGGATGGAGAACCACCCTGAGCCTTCGTTGGACGACATGTTGCGCACGCTGGCTGTTGCGCGGCTTGTCCTTTCCCCTGACATCAGTCTGCAGGCACCGCCAAATCTGAGCGAGCGGCATATGGAATATCTGAGTGCAGGTATCAACGACTGGGGCGGGATTTCACCTGTCACCATCGACTTTATCAACCCGCAGCATCGCTGGCCCGTGATTGATGAGCTTGCCACGTCTACTCGGCTGGCCGGACAGAGGCTGGAGGAGCGTCTGACTGTGTATCCAAGTTATCTGCGCGAGAACAGCGAGTTTGTTGATCCGGCTGTGCTTTCCAAATCTCAGGGGCTTTGGGAACAGATGGGTTCCTCTGCCGCGCTGCATTCTGGAGGCTCGCAATGACCCTACACCCTTTCCCTCAATCGACCAATGACACTTCCGTGCGCGATATCCTGAATAAGGCACTGGCTGGTCAAGAAGTTTCGCAGGCTGAGGGTGAGCAACTGTTTCGCGCAAGTGCCTCTGAATTTCCTGCAATTGCCCATGTGGCCGATACGCTTCGTCAGCGCGCCAATGGCAACACCGTTGGCTTCGTGGTCAACCGGAATATCAACTTCACCAATGTTTGTTACATGGGCTGCAAGTTTTGCGGCTTTGCCAAGCGGACCGAGGATCCGGAGGCTGAATGGCTGGTGCCTGAACAAATTGTGGCCCGCGCGCAAGAGGCGTGGGACCGCGGAGCTACGGAGGTCTGCATTCAGGGCGGGCTGCACCCGAGGATGGAAGGCAGTTATTACCGAGAGATTGTGCTCGCGATCAAAAAAGCACTTCCGGATATGCATATCCATGCCTTCTCCCCGTTTGAAGTCTGGTACGGCGCGGCGAAGACCAAGCAATCCTACAGGGCTTTCTTGCAGGATCTGAAGGACTGCGGTTTGGGCTCCTTGCCCGGCACAGCTGCTGAGATTCTGGATACGGACATTCGCCAGCAACTGACTCGCAACAAGTTGAGCACCGACAAGTGGGTGGAGATCATCAAAACGGCTCACGAGGTGGGAATTCCAACCACTGCAACGATTATGTACGGCCATATAGACGGGCCGGAGCATTGGGCTGCTCACATTGCGTTGCTGCGGGATATTCAGAAGGAAACCGGCGGCTTTACCGAGCTGGTGCCCCTGAGCTTTGTGCATTCGGAAAGCCCGCTTTATGCGATGGATCCGACGACGGTGCGCCCCGGCCCGACAGATCTGGAAGTGCGCAAGATGCATGCGGTTTCGCGGATCATGTTGCATGGCTGGATCGACAACATTCAGGTGTCCTGGACCAAGCTGGGGCCCGAGTTTGCCTCGGACCTGCTGCAATGCGGTGTTAATGATCTGGGTGGCACCTTGATGAACGAGAGCATCTCCCGCTCTGCCGGTGCGGCGCATGGACAGGAGATCACCGCCCATGAGATGTGCCGGATAATTCAGGAGGCGGGACGCCAGCCAGTTCAACGCAACACCATTTACGGCGTCATTGACGACTTCTCTAAGGGGCTGCCAGAGCAACAGGCTCCCTTGGTTGAGCGCGTAAACTCCGATCTCCTGACCTTTCTTGACGAGAGCGAAAATGTGCCAACTCAAGTGGTTGGAGGTGCTGCATGACACAGACTGCGCCCATTAAAGTTACGCTGATTGCCGGAGGTGTGGGCGGCGCCAAAATGGCGGAGGGGCTCTACCAGCTGGAGAATGTGGAGCTCTCTATCATCGGCAATATTGCGGATGATGAAGCCTTTCACGGGCTTTGGGTCTCACCGGACATCGACACCCTCACCTACACGCTTGCGGATGTGATTGAACGTCAGCAGGGCTGGGGTGTGAAGGATGAAAGCCACCGTGCTTTGGAAACGCTCTCTATACTTGGTGATGATACATGGATGTCTCTGGGGGACCGGGATTTTGGCCTGCACATCTATCGCACGCACCGCCGCCGCAAAGGACACCGCCCAACACACATTGCGCAGGACATTGCGGAGAGCTTTGGCTTAACCTGCCGGATAATCTTGCCCACGGACGATGTGGTTCAGACACGTGTGAAGACCGATGCGGGCTGGCTGAGTTTTCAGCAGTATTTCGTCAGGGAGCGCTGTGCGCCTGATGTTCGGGAGCTACGCTACGACCGGATCGAAAAGGCGCATGCGACGGACGAGGCGTTGAGCGCACTTTCAGAGGCTGATGTGATTGTGATGGCTCCCAGCAATCCGTTGGTAAGCATTTTGCCGGTCCTGCAAATCCCTGGCATTTTGGAAGCTATAAAAGCCTCGAATGCTGTGAAGATTGGCGTGTCGCCGATCATCAATGGCGGCGTTGTGAAAGGCCCGGCGGACCGGATGCTGGCCTCGCTGGGGCATGAGGCGACTGCTCTTGGCGTGGCGCAGATGTATGCGGAGTTTCTGGACTGCTTTGTCATTGATCACGCAGATGAACAGCATGTGTCTGCTATCAACCAGCTTGGCATGATGTCCTCTATGAAGGCGATATTGATGAAGAGCCGGGAAGACAAGGTGCGGCTTGCCTCTGAGGTGCTTGCTGTTTCCGGGGTAATGGGAAGCTGGGTTTCTCCGGCTCAGGAGCCAGAGACATGACAGAGTCGCTTCACAAAATGCTCGTTGTGGTTCCGGTCAAGAATTTTGCTCGGGCAAAGTCCCGGCTTGGGCCGCAGCTTAGCGTACATGAGCGGGCAATCGTTGCGGCGAACCTGTTTGAACAGACCCTCAGCTTTCTGTTGGACACACAGACACGCAGCCAGACGGGATTTGATATTGCGGTGGTGACCAGCTCGCAAGATATTGCGGGACGGGTGAAAGACCAGCGTGTTCATTTAATTTTCGAAGATCAGGAGAACGGGCTTAACGCAGCGCTCACTACAGCAGCGGACTGGGCGAAAACGCACGGCTATGAGAGGCTCTGCGTTTTGCCTGCGGACATCGCGGCACCTGATTTTGACGAGTTCGAACGCCTTCTTGGGCTTGCTGGATCGCCGCGCTCCTTGGTGCTGTGTCCGGCACACGACTTTGGCACCAATGTTCTGATTGCTACGCCGCCGGATGCACTTCCCTTTAGTTTCGGTGAAGGATCATTTTTGAAGCACCAGAAACAGGCGGCAGAACTTGGGCTGGACTGCATCATCGCCCCCTCCCCCTCATTTTCAAAAGACATTGATTACATGGAAGATCTGAGTGCACATCGGCACCGGCTCCTTGGCAAACATCCTCATCGGAGAGCCGTTTGATGCATACACTTTCATTACACGCGATCCCGAATATTCCGGAGATTAAGCCGGGAGATGATCTTGCAGCCATTCTTGGCGATGTGATTGAGGCGGCAGGGCTATCCTTGCAGGATGGTGATGTTCTGACCTCCGCGCATAAGATTTTCTCCAAGGCGGAAGGCCGGATCGTGAGGTTGGCGGATGTCACGCCTTCCGAAGACGCTCAGCGCTACGCACAGGAGCTGAACAAGGATCCGCGCAAGGTCGAAGTAATTTTGCAGCAAAGCAGCCGTGTGGTGCGACATTTCAAGCGTCCGACACAGAATGAAGGAACGATGATCTGTGAGCATAAGCTGGGGTTCATCTCCGCCAACGCTGCGGTGGATGAATCCAACAGTGGCGCAGATGAAATACTGATCTTGCTGCCCGAGGATCCCGATGCCAGTGCAGCACGCATGCAAAAGGCGCTTTCAGCTCGTTTCAATGCACGGATTGGCTTTGCCATCACAGATACGTTCGGACGGCCCTGGCGGCTTGGTCAGGTGAATGTGGCTGTCGGTCTTGCCGGTGTACCGGCCACTATCAAAGAACAAGGCAATGAGGATGCTCATGGGCGCCTACTCAGTGTGACGGAACCGGCCTTTGCCGATGAAATAGCGGCTGCTTCCGGTTTGGTGATCAGTAAAGCCGGACAGACCCCTGTGGTTCTGTTTCGTGGGCTCAACTGGTCCTTCGAGGAAAGCTCCGCACAGGATTTAATAAGATCGAAGAAGGAGGACATGTTCCGATGACACTCGCGATTATCGGAGGAACCGGCCCGCAGGGTCAGGGGCTCGCACTCAGGTTTGCCCGTGCAGGTGTGCCTGTTGCTCTCGGCTCCCGTGATGCTACGCGCGGCAAGAGTATTGCCGATGAGCTGATGACAAAGCTTCCGGTGGGGGCAGCAAAAATCGAGGGCATGGGCAACGAAGATGCTGTGGCAGCTTCAGATGAGTGCGTGATGCTTGCAGTGCCCTACTCTGCGCACGATGCAACACTTAGTGCGTTGAAGCCGCATCTTGCTGGTAAGATCCTAATTGACATTGTGGTTCCACTTGCGCCGGGCGACCCGAAGACCGTGGAAATGCCGCCGGAAGGGTCAGCGACAGAGGCAGCACAGGCCCTGCTTGGGCCGGACATTCCGGTTGTCGGTGCATTGCACAATGTATCTGCGACAACACTGAACAATCTGGACTGGGCGATCAACTGCGACATCCTCGTGTGTGGTGATAGCCTTGCTGCGCGCAAAGTGGTGATGGACCTGGTAAGCAAGCTGGATGTGAAAACCTATAATAGCGGCAATGCAAAAGCTGCGCGCTGTATCGAGGCCATCACGCCAATTCTCATTCGACAGAACATTTCAAAAGCTGTGCCGTTCACCCATGCGGGCATCCGCATCTGGGCGCCGGATCACTAGCACACGTTTGCAATAAGGCCTTATCCGAAAGCCACTTGTCACTTTTCGGGGAAGCGTCTGGATCTAAGAACTATCTAATGTGGAGGAGAGACACATGGATTTTGGTATTTGCTTTAAAGGGTTTGTGGAACCTGATCGTGCAAGGGCACTGGTTCGTCAGGCCGAGAATGCTGGCTTTAAGTACTGCTGGTTTTATGACAGTCATATCCTGTGGCGTGAGAGCTTTGTGGCCATGGCAATGTGCATGGAACACACAAAAACCATGCGCTTTGGCCCCTGTGTGACCAATCCTAACACTCGCGACTGGTCTCATGCGGCCAGCCTGTTCGGGTCCCTTGCCAAGCAGTCCGGTGGCCGTTTCGACATTGGTCTGGGCCGCGGAGACAGTGCGGTGCGAGTGATGGGTAAGAAGCCAGCTCCGTTGAAGCGTCTTGAAGAGTTTACCCACGTGGTCAAAGCGCTCGTACGCGGTGATGAAGCACACTACGGCGAGTGCCCGGAGCCAGTGAAATTTCCGTGGGCGGAAGGCTATGAGCTTCCTGTCTGGGTGGCTGCGTATGGTCCCAAAGCACTGAACTCAGCTGGGCGTGTTGGTGATGGTCTTATCTTGCAGATTGCCGATCCTGGAATTTGTAAATGGTTGGGCGAGCAGGCAATCGCAGCCGGGAAAGAGGCTGGCCGCGACATGAGCAACTTTGGCATCATGGCTGCTGCTCCTGCGCATACTGGAACTCTGGAAGAAGGCATCGAGAAGACCAAGTGGTTCCCGGCCATGGTCGGCAATCACGTGGCGGATATTGTTGAGAAATACGGTTCCAACACGGATCAGGTGCCTGCGTCTTTGACGTCTTACATCGAAAATCGCCGCGGCTATGACTATTCCAAGCACGGTCAAAGCGACAATCCGTTCCTTGACTTCATCACCGATGATATTGTCGAGAGCTTTGCGGTTCTTGGGCCACCTGAAAATCACATCAAGAAGCTAAACAAGCTGAAGGATGCAGGCATCACTCAGTTCAACATCTATCTGGACAGTGGTGATGAGGAAAAGATCATCGCGGATTACGGCGAAAAGATCATTCCGGTCTTCGATGCGGGCAACGCAAAAACACCGGAAGCTGTCAGCTGATTGCTCACGGGCCGGGCTTACCGCAAGCTCGGCCCTTTCGGTGTCTATTGCTGAAACGACACAGTCATCACAGAGAGCTGGCACACAACGGCCTTTCTACAAGTGTCGAGCTTGATTTGGGTCCTGTGGTTTCGTAGGTGCTAACCAACTCATGAGCCGGGCAGATTTTTATGGTTCGGCACTCAGGTAACTTGGAAAAGAGTATGGCTAAAGCTTCTGAGGCAAAGGGTAAAACCCGAATACAGATGGAGAAGACCGAAAAGATCCTCGCCGCTGCGCTGGATGTGTTCTCCACCTATGGTTTTCGCGGTTCCACAATCGATCAGGTTGCTCAGCAGGCCGGTTTGTCGAAGCCAAATCTTTTCTACTATTACGACAGCAAGGATGCCATTCACGCCGAGCTGATCGAGCGTTTGCTTTACACTTGGCTTGATCCGCTCCATCAGCTCAACCCTGAGGGGGAGCCGATTGACGAAATCTGTGCGTATGTGCACCGCAAGCTGGAGATGGCGCGCGACTATCCACGGGAAAGTCGGCTCTTTGCAAATGAGATTTTACAGGGTGCGCCGCGTATCAGTTCGCTCATTGCAGGACCTTTGAAGTCGCTGGTAGATGAAAAAACCAATGTCATTCAAGGCTGGATCGATGCAGGCAAAATCGCGGAGACCGACCCGTATCACATGCTGTTTTCCATCTGGGCAACAACGCAGCATTATGCCGACTTTGACAGTCAGGTGCAGACCCTGCTTCCCGCTGATAAATCCAAGGACCGGTTTAAGGAGGCAGTTGCTCATCTTGACCGGTTATTCCGCAAGAGCCTTGCTCCGGAGTAGGGTCTGAATCTACAGGCGTGTTGTTGGAGTGATGACGGGTCCCTGCTCCGTTTCCAGAATGTGCGCTTTTACGCGATACACCTCTTCAACGCGTGCTTGCGTCAGCACGTCTGCCGGAGTGCCGTATGCGACGAGCTTTCCTTCATTGAGCAAGGCCAGATGGGTACACAGTCGCGCTGCATAGGTCCAGTCATGCAGGCTAACCAGCATTGATGTGCCCTGCTGTTGCAAGTTCTGAAAGATCTCCTGAAGTTCCAGCTGGTGTTCCGGGTCCAGCCCTGCGGTGGGTTCATCTGCAACGATCAGTGATGTTTTCTGCATGAGGGCGCGGCCAAGCAGAGCACGAGCTTTCTCACCGCCTGAAACCTCTAGAATGGAGGCATTTCGGATGGCCTCCAGCCCCAAACTGACGATGGTTTCTTCCAGCTCTGCTTTATGTTTTGGCATGCGTATTGATCCGCCGACCGCTTCACAACCCAGGGCTAAAACACGTTCTACGGACAGATCCCAAGCGACATCTCGCTCCTGCGCCATGTAAGCAACATGCCTAGAGAGGTGTTTTGCGGAAATGCTCCTGAGTGGTTTGCTATTGTAGTTGATTGCGCCACGGGATGGAATGAGGCCTACCATGGCCTTCATCAGTGTGGATTTTCCCGAGCCGTTAGGGCCGATCAAACCGACGATCTCGCCTTTCCCGATCTCCAGATTGACAGAGGAAAGAATGGTTTTGGGGCCATACCTGACGCTAAGGTCTTTGAGTTGGAGCAGCATCAGATCAGGGCCCTTCTTTGTTTGATGATCAACCAAAGGAAGAACGGTGCACCAACAAGAGCAGTCAGTACGCCGAGTTTCAGGTTGGATTGGGGGCCAAACAGCTTCACGGTAATGTCTGCCAGTGTCAACAAACACGCTCCGGCCAATGCGCTTGGAAGGAGCAGACGTTGCGGCTCTCCGCCCACAAGCCTACGAAGCAAATGAGGGACAATCAGACCGATGAAGCCGATGGTGCCCGTAACAGCTGTAACAGCGCCAACACTGGCGGCGGTTCCGGCGATTGCGCAAAAGCGCAGGCGCGGCAATGAGACACCCATGGTGTGTGCCGTTTCTTCACCCAAAGACAGAGCGTTGAGACCTCTTCCCGTGATGAACAAAAGGCTCCAGCCGACGAGAATGAACGGGGCAATGATGTAAAGGTGCTGCATGGATCTGTCGTTCAAAGAACCCAACATCCAGAACACAATCTCCATGGCCGCAAACGGGTTGGGCGACAGGTTGAGCGCGAGAGATGTGAGCGCCGTTGCAATGCTGGAAATGGCGACACCTGCGAGGATGAGCGTCAACGTCTGGCCTCTACCGCCCGCCAGCATTGGCAGGAGGACTGCTGCTGTTCCTGCTCCGAGCAGCGCAAATGCCGGGAGAGCAAACGGCACGGTGAGGGTCAGGCCCGTATAGATTGCGATCACCGCGCCCAGACTTGCAGAGGAGCTGACGCCGATCAGGCCGGGCTCGGCCAGTGGGTTGCGCAAAAGTCCCTGCAACACGGCGCCAGACAAGCCAAGCGTGGCGCCGGTGATGAGACCCAGCAATGCGCGTGGGATGCGGATTTCCCAAAAGACAGTGGAGACTGGTGTTTCGTCTGCAGAGATGACAGCGTCAAACAACTGCGCAAATGTCAGATCTGCAGCGCCAATCATTAGGGATGTGAAGAACAATGCGACAGCGAGCAGGCATAGGATCGCAATCAGCGGGGCATCAGGGTGCTTAGTCATTCGGCTTGCGCCCCTAGCTTTTTGGATTGATCCGCCAGTTTTGTGATCGCTTCGGTCACAAATGGCAGTCCGCAGATGGTGTATTTGTCTTCCACCAGTACCCGGCCACTGTTGCCAAGTGTATGCGTCAGCGCTGGGTGAGCTAGCAGTTCAAAGGCGAGTGCAGGTTTGTCGGAGAACTTTGTTCCTTCAACAAGCAACTGAGGAGCTTCCAGAACCAGCAGCTCCAGCGGAAGTTTGCTTGTGCCCTTCAGGCCGAGATTGCTGGCAATATTCTGCAGGCCAGCGGTCGTAATCACCTCGTGCACGAGGCTACCGTCTCCTGCCGTATAACCGTTGGCGTAGTAGACCCCTGCCCTCGGTTTCTCATTGGGCTGCGCTTCTATCCGGCGCTGCACGTCGGCTTCAAACTGACTTGCGATTTTTTCGGCCTTTTGCTGTGTGCCCAAGACTTTACCAAGGCGGCGAAGCTCTCTGGCGATATCCGGGATGGTGCGCACCGGGGGGACCTGAACAACCTCAATCCCAAGCCCGCGCAGCATCTGCACTGTGGTCTGGTTTGTGTAGGTCCCCGCGATCACCAGATCCGGGTTCATGATGTAGATCTCTTCTGCGCCGCCGAAGTTGACTGGATAGGACTTGGCCTGCTCGCTCATAACTGACAGGTTTGGGTCCGATGCCAGTTTGGAAACTGAAAGGAGTTGCCCTTCTTGCGCAAGCAGCATGGAGAACTGGTCGGTGCACAGGTTCATGGAGACGACCCGTTTAGGACTATTCCTCACATCTGCGTGTGTGACAGCTGGACTGATTGCCAGCGCCATCAGCGCAACAATCTGCATGAGCTTTTTGATCTTATTTCGCATTTAGACCTCTTGAGAGGCGAGAGCACTTGGCGGCGCATTACTGAAGCGGATTTTGCAGCAAAACGATGCCGCTCAGCTGTGACCGAGCGGCATACTTAATCAAAAACTTGCGGTCAGACCAGCGTAAACGGAGAGGCCCGGCGTCTGATAGTCCCTGATCCGCTCATAATCCTGATCAAGCAGGTTTTCACCGCGGACATAGAGCGTCAAATTCTCGTTGTACTGATAAGCCGCTTTTGCATTGACTAGAACGAAGTCGTCAAGCTCACCTACATCCTCAATACCAGAAACGTAGCTGCTGTTGAGGTTAAGTGAGAGCACATCCACCGGCTTGTAGGTAACACCGACATTTACATCATGCAGCGGCACGCGTTTCAGGCGCTTTTTGTCTGGTCCGACAGCCCATGTATAGGTGTAGGCACCGTTGAAGCTCAGATTGGTTAGCGCATCCCAGTTTACAGAAAGCTCTGCGCCTTGGCTGCGGGATAGGCCGTCGATTTGTTCGTACTTATAGGTAGTAGGATCGTTTAGGATTAGATCCTCAGTTAGGATTTGAAAATAGTTTACGGAAAGTCTGAGTTTATCAGCGAAGAGGTTCTGATCGATACCAACATCATAGCTTAGGCTGGTTTCTGGCTCAAAGTCCGGATTTCCAGCATAACTGTCATAAAGCTCGTAGGAGGATGGCGCTCTGAAGCCATTTCCGAGGCTTGAACGAATTCGTGTGCCCTGAGAAACCTGATAGGATATGGTACCCCGGCCGGTCAGGTAGTATCCATAGGCATTGTGATGGTCTACCCTCAGAGCACCACTTACGTTAAGCGGCGCAGTAGGATTCCAAAGCCCTTGAACGAAACCTCCAATAACTTCAATCTCTTTAGACTGACCTTTTACGTTTTCACGGCTCCAATCACCACCAAAATTCAATCGGAAGTTCTCGCTGAGATCAAAATCATTCAAAAGCTCAAGTTTGGTGCGGTTACCTTTCGCGGTGTAACCGGTATATTCGCGTGTCACATCTGAAAACTGAATGGACGCGTCAGTCGTCATACGATCATCAATCCAACTGTAGTTCGCTCCGATCTTTCCGAAGTACTGCTCGGAATCGGATTTGTTTTTTGCCGCAGGTTCGTCGGTCCCATCATATTCATTTGTAGCCTGCAGGCCACGAGCAGAAAAATAGAAGTTTAGTTCGTCGGTGAAATCGAAAGAACCTTTTGCGGACAGTGTCATATTGTCATAGCCATCGTCATCCGCCGGACGCCCTTTCGGCGCAACTGCGCTAAAACCATCGGTATGAAAGCGCTCAACATTCACTGCAATATCAGCTCGATCAGATGCAGCTTTAAAGCCATAAGATGCATTGACTGTGCCGTAACTGCCCCCTTCCAGGGTAGCATTGTGCTGCACTGTGCCGGGTTCTGCATGTTTGGTAATGATATTGACCACACCAGCAACCGCTTGGCCACCATACAGCGCGCTCTGGGAACCTTTGAGAACCTCTATGCGCTCCACATCATTGAGCAGCATGTGCTCCAAACGAGCTTCCACCTGAGGAGAACTTGGATCAGAGATGTCAATCCCATCCACCAGAACCTTGGTGTAGTAGTTATTCATCCCGCGCATGCGCAGTGAACTCACCTTACCTGCGCCACCGCTTTGCGAGAAGGAGATGCCGGGGAGTTTGGTGAGGTATTCGGAGACGAAGATGGCACCGTCGTTTTTAAGGTCTTCTTCGGTGACCACGTGTGTTGTGGAACCGACTTTGCCTGCTTCGGTTTCTGTTCTGCTGGCGATGACGATGATTTCGCCCAGCTCGGTCTCGTTTGCAGAGGGGGCTATTGTGGAGCCGAGGAGAGCTGAGAGTGCTACGCCGGATTTGAGGGTAGCTGTGAGCCAAGGTGTGTTACGCACGAATTATAGTCCACCATTCACAGCATCTATCTAAGATGCCATGCTGTTGAATGCATTGTGCGCCGTTGGGGAGCTCCTGACTTAGCCGCTTAAGGGGGAAGCCGTTTTACTGCCGTTCAGGCGCACTGTGAATGTCACTTGAACGGAATACCGCCCCTTAGCACGCCCCGCGCCTTGGGTGAGTGACTGCATCTGGCAGGTCTCCTGGCTTGCGCGTCCTTACTGGTGCTCCGCCTTCCCAACGCCGCTTTAAGCAACGGCATCAGTGGCATGTGTGGGCAACAACTCTACGCTTACAGTTGCGGGGGCAGCCACGGCTTATTCAATTGGACCGTGTTCCCTTTTCATTTTCATCGGATCGACAAAAATACCAAATGCATGGCTATTGATCAGATTTAAGGGGCTTCCGTCAACAGCCTAAGGCGGGAAGCGGGTCAGGATTTTGGGAATTTCTGATGTAACTCACAGGAATTGCAGATGAGCAACATACTACCAGATCTAGTGGCGCGGCCTTTTATGGCCGCACCTACTTGTGCCCGCTCAATCGAAGCTGCACCTAGCTTGTGAAAATGAGTGAGCAACCAACGATAACGAGGAAGGCACCAACCCATGCTCCTATGGCCGGGAACTCTTTGGTCTGCCACCAAAGAACCGGCAGCAAGATAACGGGCGTGGTTGCTGACAGCGTTGAAACGATTCCAACTTCACCTCCGCTGAGGGCAAAGAGGATCAGAGTCATGCCAACGCCCATGCCCAGCATTCCTGAGAACGCCGCCCTTGCAGCGATTTCTTTGGTGATTGGGTTTGCCAGTTTGAATGGGCGCCCAGGCAGATAAAACAACACAAGCAACCCAACGGCAGCAATGGAACAGCGCATCAGGGAGATGGCTACGGGATCTGCTCCGCTTTCCATCACCGGACGAATGATAATAGACCCGACCGACTGTGAGAGTGCAGCCAATGTCCCAAATAGAACTCCGACAGCAACAGGCCCTCTGATCTGCTCCCATCTGTGGAGCTGCGTTTTACGTTTGCCAAATGCGATGGCGAGAATAACACCTGTCAAAACACTCGCGATGCCAAGCACAGCCTGAAGCGATAGCTCCTCTGAGAGAAACAGCCAGCCGAGAAGCGCAGACATAGGGGCGTTCATAGAAAACAGAATGGCGGTGCGGCGCGGTCCCATGCGGTTGAGGGTGAGAAACAGCAGGGTGTCCCCCATGAAAATTCCGACAAACCCTGACAAGAAAATGAGGGATGCATGGTCTGAGTCAACCGTACTCCAAGTACCTGCTGCGAAGACATAGATGCCCAGAAACAGCACAACAAACAACATGCGCACGCAGTTGAAGCCGATGGCTCCCAGATGCGCAGCGGGTTTTGCAGAAATGAGGCCGCCGATGGCCCAGGTGGCAGCTGCACCGAGCGCGGCAAATTCGAATAAATACATGGGGTGGCCTATGCATGCAGACTACGGCATTGGCGTAGAAAGATTATGAAACCCGAAAAGATCTACTTCTCTTGTGTGTGCTGCGCAAGCTCAGTGTGGTGATATCTGGAACGGACCAACAGGTAATCACGCAATAATGTTTCCCGTTTCAGTCACAGATCACAACCAGCGTTAACTAAGTTTTCTTCAGGTGACCCCGCGCAACCTTGAACTTTTTACGCGCAGTCGGTAGATCTTCAACGGGAAGAATGTATTACTGCCCCTGCCTGATTTGCGTTTCGGCGCTCCTATCGGCTCATTTTATTAGGTGTTCCAATCTGGAGGTTTTCCATGAATGATATTGAAATCGCCCGCGCAGCAAATATGATTCCTATTGCGCGTGTTGCTCAAAATCTGGAGATCCCCGAGAACGCTCTTGAACCGTATGGCCGGTTTAAAGCCAAGGTCAATCTGGATGAGATGCCAGAACTGGCAAACAAGCCTAACGGGAAACTCATTCTTGTAACAGCAGTCTCCCCTACCCCGGCTGGTGAAGGTAAAACCACAACTACTGTGGGACTGGCTGATGCGCTTAACCGGATCGGCCTGAAAACCACCATCTGTTTGCGGGAACCTTCGCTCGGTCCATGCTTTGGCATGAAGGGCGGTGCTGCCGGGGGCGGTTTTGCGCAGGTGGTGCCCATGGAGGACATCAACCTTCATTTCACAGGTGATCTACATGCGATCACTTCAGCGCATAACCTGCTCTCTGCCATGATCGATAACCATATCTATTGGGGTAATGAAGAGAACATCGATCAGCGGCGCATTGTGTGGCGCCGCGTTGTTGACATCAATGATCGGTCGCTCCGGTCCATAACAACAGGGCTTGGCGGTGTGCGCAATGGCTTCCCAAGCGAATCTGGCTTTGACATAACAGTTGCTTCCGAAGTGATGGCAGTACTTTGCCTTGCGCAGGACCTGCAGGACCTTCAGGATCGTCTTGGCCGTTTGCTGATCGCTTATCGTAAAGACAAGACCCCGGTTTATTGCCGTGACCTGAAGGCTGACGGCGCAATGATCGCGCTTTTGAAAGATGCATTCCGGCCAAATCTGGTGCAGACACTGGAGAACAATCCCGCCTTTATTCATGGGGGGCCGTTCGCCAATATTGCTCATGGTTGCAACTCGGTGATTGCTACGAAGACAGCGCTACGTCTCTCCGATTATGTGGTGACGGAAGCTGGCTTTGGGGCTGACCTTGGGGCACAAAAGTTCTTTGATATCAAATGCCGCCAAGCTGGATTAACGCCAGATGCTGTTGTGGTAGTTGCAACGGTGCGAGCGCTGAAAATGCATGGCGGTGTTCCCAAGAATGCATTGAGCACAGAGAATATTGGCGCTCTGCAAAAGGGCATGAGCAATCTAAAACGGCACGTGAAGAACTGCCAGCGGTATGGTGTGCCGGTGATCGTAGCGATCAACCGCTATGGTCCTGATACAAATCAGGAAATTTCGGTGATCGTGCAAGAGATGGAAGCACTTGGCATTCAAACTGTGCCGTGCACGCACTGGGCGGATGGCTCGAAAGGTACCGAGGAACTGGCGAGTTCAGTTTCGGAGATTCTTCAGACAACCCCGTCAAACTTCAAGCCGCTTTACAATGATGATCTGGCGCTATGGAAGAAGATCCGCCGAATTTGCAAAAAGATTTATGGAGCCTCAAAAGTCACTTGCGACCAGGCGGTGAAGGATCAACTCAAATCCTACGAGGAACAGGGCTATGGACATCTGTCTGTGTGTATGGCCAAGACACCTTATTCGTTCTCGACTGATCCGTCCCTACTCGGCGCGCCGTCTGACTACAGCATACATGTACGTGCGGTTCGTCTTTCTGCCGGAGCCGGTTTTATCGTTGCACTGACTGGGGACATTATGGTGATGCCGGGCCTGCCGCGTCATCCGGCGGCAGAAACGATCGGGGTTGATACAAACGGACAGATTGAAGGCTTATTCTAGTCGACATCCGACCGATTTGGACCGCGGCGGAACCGGTCCAGGTACACCGTTGTTTGCAGATCCTCGCGGTCATAATCGCGGTAATGCCCAAACTTAAAGTATTGGGTGTTGCCGGCGAATTTATCGTTGCCGATAAAGCCGGTCACGCGAGCGATAAATCTGCCATTTGCCCAGATTTCAATTAGGCCGTGGCCTTCGCGGCTGCCCTGCACCCGGTAGCGCATATCGACCCAGTCTTCAGTTGGATTAGGCAGGACCGGGTCTTCTGACAGTTCAATCTGAATGCCCTGATACTCAGAATAGGTTTGCGGATCTGTCAGGAACGGGAACTTTGAGGTGTCCTGGGTTTCAATAGCTATCTTCAGCTCATCCAGTGTTAACCCGCTCCCCAGGAACTCATCGGAAGTGCGACTAGAATCCTCTCGGCTGCGAAAGACCTGACGGTCTAGGCTGAGCAGCTGCTGGAGCTCACGCGAGAAGCCTTGAAAGTCCTGCTGATAACTCCCTTTTGCCTGCGCGACGATCTTGCGTATGTCATTGTGCTGGACAGTTATATGGAACACGCCATTGTCGAACCGTTGCGCCAGAAATGGACTACCGCCAGTCTCCTCTTTCCACTGACCGATTACCCAGCGCGTTGACCCGGCTGGCCACACCGTACCGTCAATCTTGAAGCTGAAGGAGTACCAGACTTCATCGCCGAAGTTGCAGCGCTGTTGTCGTGCCTCCCAAAGCTCATTCTTCAGATGACCTTGTTCATCCAGCTCGTCATTCCCATAGACAGTGATTGCGAGTGCCTGCCCGCCGTCGCGCACAATCTGGTTCTCAATCTGGAAGTTCTCCGGTTTATTCATGCGATGAAGGTCCCAGTTGCGTGCACTGGGATATTCATCAAAGTTGTCAATGATTACAGAACATGCTTCCTGCTGCATTTCATCGACATGGACAGTTCCGTCTTCTTGGGGCGTGACGATCACATCAATATTATCTGAAGGTTGTTCAGGCGGGATTGCGTCTTGCGCGGCCGCCAAATACGGCACTGCCAACAAGCAACCGCCCGCAATTGCAGGGATGAACAAGCCATATTTTCTATAGGTGTCGCGCAGACCAAAACCCGGCATATGCACTCCCAAAAGCTCAGTGCTGGATCGTTAACAGTCACTCATAATCTAAAGAAAAGATATTGCCGCGTTCACAAGAGATTTCGGTGGTTTTTCGAAGGATTTTACGGAAGCGTTACAATCCTCGTGCATAGAGGATGTCTTCTGCTTCTTCCAGTGACATATCTATTATCTTTTGCGCAAGCGCGAATGGAAAACCGGCCCGTACGAGACTGCCCAGCTCTTTGTCGTGGCGTTCTTCTTTTGGTTTTGTTCGCCATGGTCCAAGGCGCCTGCGCTTGGCATACGAGACTGCGGCGCGCTGGTCATCATGCGCCTCGTCCTCGAAGGCTGTTTGGATATGTTTACCCGACACGCCCTTTGAGCTCAGCTCCATCTTGATGCGGGACCTAGATTTTCCCTTGACCGTGCCTGTTCGTATTTTGCTTTGGGCAAATCTCAGGTCATCGACGAACCTGTGATCTCGGCAGAAGGTGACCACAGGTTCAATCAAGTCATAGTACTGGTCGGGCTCTTCATCTGCTTCTCTCGCACGCCGGTCGATTTTTCGTTTCAGGACACGGCGGAGGCTATCCTCCGATGCACTGTATTTATTAAGATAGTGCAGCGCTGCCCGGCGCAGATATTCAGATGATACTTTTTTGCCCACGTAACCTCATCTCCAAAACACTAGAAATGAGCTATCACATATTGAGCGGTGGTTTAGCCCACGAATGAACGTTCAACAACAAAATCACTCGGGTTGTTGTTTGCACCCTCGGTAAATCCGCGCTGTTCCAACAACGACTTTGTATCATTAATCATATGCATTGACCCACAAATCATAGCACGGTCTTCGTTCACATTGATCGGTGGGACCCCAAGATCATCAAAGAGCTTTCCACTCTCAATCAGGTGGGTAATGCGCCCCTCCCGCTCGAAACGCTCACGGGTTACAGAGTTATAAAGATGGAGCTTACCAGCTGCGACCTCGCCAATCAGTGGGTCGCTGGAGATATCAGCGACCAACTCTTCGCCGTACCGCAGTTCTGCTATCTCACGCGTGGTGTGCGTCAGGATCACCTCATCAAATTTCTCATAGGTTTCCGGATCACGGATCAGGCTGGCAAAAGGTGCAATTCCGGTACCGGATGAGAACATGTAAAGACGCTTTGCCGGAGAAAGAGCATCAAGCACGAGCGTACCGGTGGACTTCTTCTTCAGAAGGATTTGGTCTCCTTCCCTGACCTTTTGCAGATGCTGGGTCAAAGGACCGTTGGGAACCTTGATCGAGAAGAATTCCAACTCCTCATCCCAGGATGGGCTTGCAATGGAATAGGCTCTAAACAGTGGCTTGCCGTCGATCATCAAACCGATCATCACAAACTCGCCGGAGCGGAACCTGAAGCTTGCAGGACGTGTGATTTTGAACCGGAAAAGGCGGTCAGTGAAATGGGTCACTTCCGTTACTGTTTCTACAAAGACATTTGCAGGAACTGCGCTCTCCAATTCCGCACCCTTTATGATCTGGTTCATCGTTAGCCTTGCTCCGATTAATGAGGTTGGCAAAGGCTAACCTAAGCAGAGGGCTGTGCTGAGGCACATGCAGCTAATTAACCTCGTCGGAGTGAATATTTCTTTTCCAGTTGCATTATTCCATAGAATCCTTTCTCCCTGCCCTCTTTTCAGAGCTACTGGAGCGTTGGTAGGTTATTCTGTGATGGAGGGAACGAACGGTTCAGATCGCGCCACCCATTTTATTATGGAATAATTATTTATTATGTCGATTACTTTGACAATATCGTGCGATGGCGCGCGATATGTGCCCATGACGAAACGTCAATCAGCACGCATCGTTACGATTGAATTGAGTTGAGTTGAGAACGGTTAGGCAGAGCAGCCCTAGGAGGACGTGGGCTCCAGCCCTGCATCGGAAGCCTGCTGTTCTTCTTCAAGCACCCTTACCGGGTTGCGACGATCAGTGAAGATGTCCTCGGCAAACTCGAGGTACTTATTTGCAGGCAATGGCTTGGAAAAAATATAGCCCTGTGCTGATGACACACCCAGTTCACGGAGCAATACGATTTGCTCGTACTTCTCTACCCCTTCTGCGATGATGCCCATATTCATGGTATCAGCGAGCTCAGCGATGGCATCGACGAGACGAAAGGCATTTTCTTCGTTGCCGAGCGGGTCGATAAACATCTTGTCGATCTTGACGATGTCCATACCCAGCTTCTGCAGATAGGCCAGCCCGCCGTGCCCTGTTCCCACATCATCAAGCGCGACACGTATGCCGTGGGCCTGAAGTTCTGCAATAATTTTTCTGGCTAGGTCAATATCTTCGAGGGGCTGACGTTCTGTTACCTCCATGACGATCTGGTTGAGCGCAATCGGGCTGTCTTCGTAGATATCCAACAGATCGTCGACGATGGAACGGTCATTGAAGTGACCTGCAAACAGGTTCACCGAGAGCTTGAGTTCCGGGTGTCTGGAATAGAGATCACCAAGATCTTCGATCGACTGACGCATGATCTTGCGCGACATTTCGAAGATATGGCCGGAGGTCTCAGCATAGGTCATGAACTGCCCTGGAGAGACGATCTTGCCGTTGGGAAGCTGCCACCTCATCAACATCTCACAGCCCTGTAACTCGCCCGTTACGATGTCAACAACCGGCTGGTAGTAGGGTATGAACTCGTTGTTGCAAATGGAGGCGACAAAGTCGTCCTCTGCGTCTTTTTCTGGTTTCCAAGAGAGCCAGACGCCCAGAGCAATCAGGAAGATGGCAACGCCGGAACAAGCGATCACGGCAACAATCTTGAGCTCTCCAACAAGGCCCATGATTGCATTGCGGTCGCTCCGAATGATCACGTTAATCGGATAGACGGTTGACGCAGCAAACTCTTCAACGATGTTGCTATCCGATACCTCGGTTAGGTTACTGTCATTGGCGGGGCTGACCCAGACTTGGTCGCGACCAAGGCGCACCTCAATCTCTGAGGCCTGGCGGATGTAATCAGGCCCCGGTTCGATCGCCAGAACAATAGGCGAAATGTTGGCGACAAGCCGCCAGTCATTCTCCAGCTTCCAGGAAACCAATGCGGTACGGATGCCTTGATACTCGGACCGTGACATACCAATGCCGACACGCGGTGAATTGGGCTTTAAACTAGGAAGAATGCCGCTTCCGCGAGGAACCTGAGCCGGAACATAACACATGGGAACACCGCGTTGATCGATGATACCAACGGCATTGATAATGACGTTTTCCGAAAGGGCCTGTTCGAATTCACTCTGATTTTGGCGTGAGCAAGATGTGAGACCCTTCACCTGTATCTTGCGCAGGACTTCCACCACATCCGAGATTGCTGCTTCGCTGCGCGAGATGTAGCGATCCGCAATCGCTCCCATCTCCTTGCGCGCCTGATGCATCGCAAAGTTCTCGAGGATCAGGTTACCAATAATCAACGGCAACAACGCCAATCCCAGAGCAACCACAATTGCGCGGATAAATACGAAATAATGGCGAGACACGACAACGACCTTAAGATTGCGGATTACGGCTCTCTATTTCTATGATTATGACTTACTTAAAACTGTAAAAAAGATTCAAACACGCCAAACGATCCCCAGATGCTTTTCAAAATCACGGAAAATTGCATGGATGCTCCACGTTTTCGACGGGATACTCTTAGTTTTTGCAATGAAATATACGCCCCCCTAACCCTCTGGATGCCAGTTTAAGATCCTAATGCCTCCCTTAGGGAAATCTGGAGCCGAGCAATGCGCAGTATTGAGCTACGATCCCACCGTTATTCAATTACCTTCTTTCTTGCTTTCTTCGTCACCAGTTTCCTCACACTTACTGCCTCGGCTCAGACCAACACTGACAATCCTATTGCCAGTGCCTTACTTGAGAGCTTGCAAGAGCGCGGCCTGACCTTGGTGCATGTGGGACCGGTGACGGTTAATGGTGAAGTGCTAACCATCGACGGGATAGAAGGTTACCCTACCGCAGACCAGAGAAAACGCTTCAAAATTGGTGAACTGGCACTGTCTCGGGCCACCCTGGAGAATGATGGTCGGCTCTATATTGGTGCGTTTGCAGCCACAGACTTTGAGATAGATGAGCCGGCATTCAGTTTCGTTGCCAATAAAATCGCGATCACGGACCTTTACCTGCCGAACTCCGCTAGTCAGGATGATCTGGTGGCTGCGCTTCCCGCTTCGCTCTACTCCTTTGCAGAAATTGAGGGGCTTTTGTTTCAGGACCGTCGATCAGGCCAGTCCATGCCTATCGAACGGATTACCATTGACTTTGACACGGAGAATAATGGCTTCCCAATTATCGCAAGTATTGTGGTTGAAAATATCGAGCTAAACCGCTCCATGTTTACACTGCTGCAACAACAGGTGCTTGTGGATCTGGGACTGGAGCAAGTGACGGCAGGTATTGAATTTCAGGGTGTGTGGAATGGTGATACCGGCCAGCTGACAATACCTAGCGCAGCAGTCGTGCTTCAGGATCTCTTCGGGGTTCAGACATCTCTTGAGCTGCAAGGCTTAACAGCTCCCGTTATCCAACAGTTCTCAGAGTTGGCAACCAGAGACCATATTATTGCACTGGATCTGTTGCAGAATGTAGCTATTTCCACCTTCAACCTTTCCATAATCGACGAAGGTGGTTTGGATGATCTGTTGGATCGGCAAGCACAGCAGCACGGGCAATCGCGCGGAGCATATGTCGCGCAACTGACTGCACGCATAGATGAACAGATTGCTCGCATTCCGGATCAGTCAAAGCAACTGGAGTTTTCGCAGGCAGTTATTGCTTTTTTGCAGGATCCACAGAACCTCACGCTCAGCGCAGCACCTGCATCACCAATCGGTATTGCACAAATAATTGGAGTAGCGGCATTTTCGCCTGTGTCCATCATTTCTTTGCTTGGCATTGGCCTTGAAGCAAATGTAGACTGACCGGGAACCCTTCTACCGATCATAAAAGGTCTATTTTATGCCTTTCAAAAATTCCAGGCGGCAAGGATTTTTCGCCGTTTCAAGCGCTGTATTTTGCTTATATGCAACCTCCGCACTCTCCAGCCCAGCCTCAGACCTTGTCGACAAGTACAATGACTGGTTCCTTGCAAATGGTGCAACGACTGCATCCTACGCAAGTGCGGTGGATGACGGTGCAAACACCCAGATTCTGGACCATAAAATCGAGGGTATGTTCTCCTTTTCTCTCGATAAGGATAAGCCTGAGCTCGGTGTTTATTATGCAATCACAACACCGAAGACCGTTTACCTAAATGGTTCGCGCAGCGGTGATACATTCAGCTTCGAAAGTATATCTACAGAAGGTATGCAGTTCGAAGTCGGCTTTTTCGAAACAAGCGATGCCATCCAAAGCATTCAGGATGCGCGAACATCAAGCGAAATTTTCCATTTAGACGGTGATGCCAAGGACTACATAATCGAAAGCTACAGCGAAAACTGGATGGACCTGCCGGTGGTCACTGATGGCATCACGACGGAAGAGTTCCAGCAGCTTCTAGCTGCAACAACGCGGGTGTCTTATTATCGCAGTCACATCGCGGAACTTTCCGCCAACAGCACAATACTCAATGGAGTTACCGGCGAGTACACGCTCAAAAACTTTGAGTATATGGGGGCACGGGATGGCTTCATAGAGGCCAATACGATTGAAGAATACACTTATACCACAAACATGTCCGGGTTCGTCGACGGACAGGACGTGTCCACGACTTCAGAAACGAAATATTCGGACATCGAGATTCTAGATCAAGACATTCGCCCAATTCTGGCGCTTTTGGGTGCTGGCACTGCTCCTTCCGATCTGGTCACCAGCCTTTACCGTGTTGGCAGCTTTGCAACCACAGTGAACAATGGAGCGTCAAACGACTCCGAGCCATTTGGTATTATGGAAATGACTGCAGGATCTTCTGTTACAGAAGAAGTTCGCATTTCCGGCGGTGATGCGACTAAACTTTTCGCTGCAATGGAAGGGTTTAGTTCCGCCGCTTCCGAGGCAGAAAACCTAGATAATGTCTATTCACTGCTTGATGCTCTGGGTTCATTTTCCATCGCATATTCCGATGTAAACGATATTCAGATCAAAGCATGGGATCCTATCAGTGCGCGTATGAAAGACACCAAGTCACCAAGCTTTGAAGTGAGCCTTGATCATGCCTCGACGACAGATCTGACTACAAACAGTCTTGGCCAGATCAAAGTTGAAGGCCTTTATGGTGCGGTTGAAAGTGAGGACGCGGTCTTTGACCTGGACAGTTTTGAGCTTGCCGATATCGAGTGGCCAAGCCTGCGCACAATCGTTGAAAGCGCCATGCTGGCACAAGTTGATCCTTCTGCTGCACTGGATGCGATCCCAACGATCGGGCTCATTTCCATTAGCGGGCTGAGCATGCAGTCTAAAGAGCTGGATACACCGGTCGTTTTGGACGAGCTTTCAATCGAGATGGACAACCACATTGGCCCGATCCCGACCAGACTTTCTGAAGTGATTGATGGACTGAGTTTTGACGCTGCCCTTCTCGAAGAGCCAACGGTTTTGGGTATGCTTGATCGTCTCGGGATTGAGAGGGTTCACCTCACACAGGATTTCCATATCACATGGGATGAGACCACTGAAGATCTCACTCTGGAGAAGTTCGAGTTTGATCTTGAAAACGGGCTGAGACTTCGTGCTGACATCCAGATTGGCAATATTCCGCGAGCGCTCTTTGAGCGGCCACATGAAGCGGAAGCTGTTATTGCGCTGGCAACTTTCAAAGGTGCACAGATAGAAGTCATGGACTCACCGCTTATCAGTGAAATGCTGGAGACACAGGCTGAGCAAGCTGGTGTTCCTGCCGAACTACTGGCATCGATGTTGATTGATGGCACTGTGCAGCAGGCAGGACCTCTTGCAAAAACCGAGTTTGCTCTGGAACTCGCAAAAGCTGCCAAGAGTTTTGTGGGCAACCCAACCAACATCCGGGTTACGCTTGCTCCTGAGGCTGCTGTTCCACTCCTGCAACTGGGTGGTCTGGCTGCTCTGGCACCACAGCAACTTCCGAAACTGCTCGGAGCTAGCGTGAGCTACACCGAATAAGAGCTGGTACATTTCAAAAGAAATGCCGCTGTGATAGCTATTATCACAGCGGCATTTCTTTTGTCTGTTGTTGCAACCATTACGGTTCAATTCGAACCACATCTTCTGCCTTCGCGACCGGCGTTAGTTTGCAGACTTTTCCTGCACACCCTCGCTGCTGTTGGTGAACTGAAGCTCGCACAAGTGGCGATAGTAGCCATCCATTTCATATAGCTGATTGTGCGTGCCACTTTCCAAAAGCTTGCCCTGCGATAGCACGTGGATCATGTTGGCGTCCCGGACGGTTGCAAGTCGGTGAGCGATAACCAGCGTGGTCCTGCCTTTCATCAGGCGAGCAAGAGCAGTCTGGACCTTTTTCTCTGATTCAGCATCCAAAGCAGAGGTTGCCTCGTCCAGCAGCAGAATTGGTGCATTGGAGAGCATTGCGCGCGCAATAGCAAGGCGCTGACGTTGACCGCCTGAGAGGCGTGTACCACCCTCACCTGCCCCGCTGTCGTAGCCCTTCTCCATCTTCTCGATGAATTCATGGGCGTTGGCATTCATTGCCGCTTCAATCACTTCCTCATCAGTTGCGTCAGGGCGACCAATGCGGATGTTTTCTTTGATCGTGCGATCAAACAGGAATGTATCCTGGGTTACAATCGCGATATTTTCGCGCAGGCTACGCATGTTGTACTGGCGAATATCCTGATCATCGATCAAAATCTCACCTTTATTGATTTCGTAGAACCGCTCAATCAGTGAGAAGACTGTTGATTTCCCGGCGCCAGATGCTCCGACAAGCGCAGTCACTTCACCAGCATTTGCTACCAGGCTCAGACCATTGAGAGCTTTCGCCTCACCATAATCAAACTCAACATCTTTCAGTTCAATTCGGCCTTTGGTCACTTTAATGTCCGGCTTACTTGCACTTGCGCGATTTTCTTCTGGCAAATCCAGAAGTTCATACATCAAGCGAACACCGACAAGCTGTGTGTTCAAAGTGACCTGAAAGCGGGCCAAACGCTTGATTGGTTCGTATGCGAGCAACAGGGCCGTGATAAAGGCAAAGAAGGCACCTGGATCCTGACCCAGCACGATCACGCTGTATCCGCCATATAAAATGATCAACGCAATCGCAATACCACCCAGAGTCTCCATCAAAGGTGACGTGCGTGCCGTCAGTTTGGCGATTTTGTTGGCTTGCTGCTCCACATTGGAAACAGCCTTGTCCATGGATCCATGCATGCTGCCTTCGTAATTGAAGGATTTCACAACACGGATTCCAAGAGCCATCTCTTTTACCAGAGAAAGAATAATGGTTTGGGATACAAACTGGCTTTTGGCGATTTTTTTTACACGGCGTACAAGCTTTGATACCACATATACAGCCGGTGGCATGATTGCGAGTGAAACGACCGAGAGCAGCGGATTTTGCCAAACCATGACAGTCACCAAACCGATCACTGACATGACATCGCGGCCTGCAGAGAGCACAATCAGGTCCATCACACCGCGTGCCGCGCCAGTGTTATGGCCAAAGCGGGTCGCCAGATCGCCAAATGTGGTGCGATCAAAGTAACTGACACCCAGACGGGTCACCTTCTCAAACATGTCACGCTGAAGTTTGGCGACGATTGAGTTTCCGATCCGGCTCAGCACGATGCTCTGCCCATAAGTCGCCAGACCTTTGGTCAGAAAGATGCCCATTACTGCGCCGGCAATCACATAGACCATGAAGAGATCACGATCGAAAAACACTTGATTAACTACGGTCTTCATGATTGCAGCGCTGGCGGCTCCGGCAGCAGCTGATATCACCATGAAGAAAATCGCGAGCATATATCGGTACTTGTACTTCCCAAAGTTTTCCCGGAGAAGGCGGCGAATTAGGCTGGGAGCGCCTTCTACATCGGAAAACAGTTTTTTGCTTATGGCGTTAAACACCCAAAACCCTCAGTTTTTCCAGCGATATTAAGCGTATCTGCTTAAATTGCTACCGGTAGAAGATGAAAAGGCGACCGTAGATCTACGACCGCCTTTTTATGTGATTTATAACATTATGACGCAAATCGCCATACCTGCATTTCTGCCAGCGGCTCTTAGGCGTCTGTCAGGTTCAAGCGGATATGTAGATCACGCAACTGCGCCGGGAACACGTCGCTTGGTGCACCCATCATCAGGTCCTGTGCCTGCTGGTTCATTGGGAACAGGGTTACTTCACGCAGGTTCTTTGCGCCGACCAGCAGCATCACGATGCGGTCAATACCAGCAGCCATACCGCCGTGTGGAGGTGCACCGTACTGGAATGCGCGGAACATGCCGCCGAATTTCTCTTCAAGCAGGCTCTCATCGTAACCAGCAATCTCGAAGGCTTTCTTCATAACTTCGACCTGGTGGTTACGGATCGCACCGGAGCCGATCTCAAAACCGTTACAGACGATGTCATACTGGTATGCGTTGAGTTCGAGAGGCTCAACGTTGTTGAGACCGTCCATACCACCTTCGGGCATGGAGAATGGGTTGTGACAGAAGTCAACTTTCTTGTTGTCTTCATCCCACTCATACATTGGGAAGTCCACGATCCAGCAAAGCGAGAACTGATTTTCGTCAATCAGGTTCAGCTCTTCAGCTGCGCGGGTGCGTGCCTTACCAGCAAAGTCTGCAAACTTCTTTGGATCGCCTGCCGCGAAGAACACTGCATCGCCTTCATCCAGACCCAACTGGGTGCGAACGGCTTCGGTGCGCTCTGCGCCGATGTTCTTCGCAATTGGGCCTGCACCAGCGATTGCGTCTTCTTCTTTACGGAAGAAGATGTAGCCGAGACCCGGCTGGCCTTCGCTTTGTGCCCACGAGTTCATACGGTCACAGAATGCACGAGAACCGCCCTTTGGTGCAGGAATTGCCCAAACTTGAACCTTTGGATCACTCTCGATCATGCGTGCAAAGACTTTGAAGCCGGAGCCTGCAAAGTGTCCGGTAACGTTCTGCATTTCGATTGGGTTGCGCAGATCAGGCTTATCGGAGCCGTATTTGCGGATTGCTTCTGCGTAAGGAATACGCGGGAACTCTTTGGTGACCGGCTTGCCTTCAGAGAACTCTTCAAACACACCGCGGATCACAGGCTCCATGGTGGTCAGAACGTCTTCCTGCGTCACAAAGCTCATTTCCACGTCGAGCTGGTAGAACTCGCCTGGCAGGCGATCAGCGCGTGGGTCTTCATCACGGAAGCACGGTGCGATCTGGAAGTATTTGTCGAAGCCGGACATCATCAACAGCTGCTTGAACTGCTGAGGTGCCTGCGGCAGCGCGTAGAATTTGCCCGGATGAATACGAGAAGGCACCAAGAAGTCACGTGCGCCTTCCGGAGAGGACGCAGTCAGGATTGGTGTTTGGAATTCGTTGAACTCAGCATCGTTCATGCGCTTTCGCATGGAATTGATGATCTTGGTACGGGTCATCAAGTTTGCGTGCAGCGTGTCGCGGCGCAGGTCCAGGAAGCGGTATTTCAGACGAATGTCTTCCGGGTATTCCAACTCACCGAATACTGGCAGAGGCAGTTCCTGGGAGTCGCCAAGAACTTCCATATCACGGATGAAGATCTCTACTTCACCGGTGCCGAGGTTTTCGTTGATGGTTTCGTCAGAGCGTTTTTTGACTTCACCATCGATGCGAATGCACCATTCGGAGCGTACGGTTTCAGCCAGTTTGAAGGCTTGGGAGTCCGGGTCAACAACACACTGGGTGATGCCGTAGTGGTCACGCAGGTCGATGAAGAGCAGGCCGCCGTGATCGCGTACACGGTGTACCCAGCCAGAAAGGCGAGTGGTTTCACCTACATTGTTTGCCCGCAACTCTCCGCAGGTATGGCTTCGATAACGATGCATAGCGTCCTCAGTGGTAATCTAGTGAATCATAGAATTCAGAAACTGGTTGACCCTTTCAAAAGGTCATCCGGCTGGAAAAGACATGTCAGCCTCTCAAAGTCAAGTAAGTCTGGAGCTTTGACCCTATTTCTTGAGCACATTTCCCGAGTTTCCTCTGCCTACGCGATTTTCGCAGGGCTCCAGCTGCGACCCTTTGGATCAAGAGGCGTAAAAATCGGCATATACAACTGCTTGATGAAAAAACGAGAAAGTTAGATAGGGACAAGGCGGTTCGCTTGCGCTATAGACTTTGTCACCATGAAGATGATCACAACGACAGAAGAGCTTGCGCAAGCGTGTGCGAAGCTTACTCAATCAGATTTTGTAACAGTAGATACCGAGTTTTTGCGGGAGACGACCTTCTGGCCAAAACTCTGCGTCATTCAAATTGCCAATCCAGATCACGCTGTATTGGTTGATGCGCTGGCTGAAGATCTGGATCTTGAACCTTTTTTTGCATTGATGCGCAATACGGACATCGTCAAGGTGTTCCATGCGGCGCGGCAGGACATTGAGATAATCTACCATCTGGGCGGCTTTGTGCCCTCACCGCTGTTCGACAGTCAGGTTGCGGCCATGGTTTGTGGCTTTGGGGATTCTGTTTCCTACGACCAGCTGGTTTCGAAAGTGACTGGTGAGCGGATTGACAAGTCCTCACGGTTTACAGATTGGTCCCGCCGTCCCTTGACGAACAAGCAGCTCACCTATGCACTTGCGGACGTAACACATTTGCGCGACGTTTACCTGTTCCTGAAAGAGCAGCTTGAACAGAAAGGTCGCAGCCACTGGGTTGAAGATGAGATGGCGACATTGTCCTCCATCGATACCTATCGCAGTGACCCGGACAAGGCATGGCAGCGCATGAAGCTGCGAGTTCGTAAGCCACGCGATCTGGCGGTTCTTAAGGAACTTGCGTACTGGCGCGAGAAAGAAGCGCAAAAGCGCGATATCCCTCGCAACCGCGTTATCAAGGACGATGCAATCTTTGAGGTTGCGACGCAAAAGCCGCAGACAAGCGAGGCGTTGGGCCATTTGCGCACGATTCCGCGTGGGTTTGAGCGTTCGCGTCATGCTGATGAAATTCTCAATGCGGTCAAACGGGCCATGGAAATTCCCGAGGATGATCTCCCGGCAATTCCAAAGGGTCGCGCGTCACCGGATGGTGCTTCTGCAGCAGTTGACCTGCTAAAGGTGCTCTTGAAGATGAAGAGTGAGAGCTTTGGCGTTGCACCAAAAGTTATTGCAACCGTTGATGATCTGGATAAGATTGCCTCTGATGACAATGCACAGGTGCAGGCTTTGTCCGGCTGGCGCAAGGAACTCTTTGGTGACGATGCACTCCGCTTGAAGAAGGGTGAAATCGGCCTTGCCTTTAATGGCCGGCAGGTCGTGGTTTGCGAACAAGGCCAACCTGTTGAGCGGGTTGAGAACGGGTCTCGTCGGCGTGGTGGCAACAGAAACAACAAAGCAAAAGCTTAATTGAGACTTTACATTCAAAAATTAGCGTAAGACACTGATAAATAAGAAAAGCTCCGGCAAAATTTGTCGGGGCTTTCTTATAATTATCTCGGCATTTTGTTACAGCACTCTGACTTCCGCTTCTAGATCCATAACGCGCCCGAGTTGGTTTAGGCGTTTTGTCAAACGGTCCCCTTGCATGTCCGCAAGTTCAGCGGGAAGCGCAAGCACAAGCTTGCCGTTGACCAGTGAGAGCTTGCTCTTCAGCAGGACACCGTTCATCGATGCGCTGATCAGCGCTGCAACACGTAGCGTCGCGCCCAGAAGCCGCGCCAGTTTCATGAGGCGTGGATTGCTCAGGCTGCGAATGGCAGGTGAGAGCGCCTCATCCATCAAGCCTTCGTACCGATAGAACACCGTCAGAGCGAGGTACGCCCTGCCCGCATGATCAATACCAACGAAGCCGCCGTTAGAGATGATGTTCAGCGATTGCTGTCCGCGATAGTCCGGGTGCGCGCGCCAACCAATATCAGTGAGCTGACAGGCAGCCTCGCGCAAGCGGCGTTCGCCTTCGCTCTCATCCACCCCCGCAACACGCATGGCCTGCTCACTCCACTCAACCACCTCGGCGGAGTAGGAAGGATCACGGGCACGCAAGACGCCCAGCTCATGAGCTGCCGCTATGAGCGGGTCCTGCTGCTTGCCTTCTTCATCAAGCTGATCGTAGAGGTAACCTTCACGCACACCAAGTGCAGAAAAGACGACCTGATCTGCCTGACAGTGCAGCAATGTCTGACGCATCACTGTTGCGCCGTAGGGCAGCAATGCGCGGCGAGCCTTGGAGATAACCTGAATGCTCGGCTCATTGCTCACGTCATCGCGCATAAGCTGCTCGCAGAAATCAATCATGACTTCTGCAGGCACCGTGTAGTCATGCATAACGTGCAGCGGGTAGCCTTGCTGGTACAGATGCAGGCGCCCCAGAGAGCGCCAGGTGCCGCCGATTGCGTAGAAGTTCCGATCCCGGGCTTTGCCGAGCCAGTCGGCTTTTTCCAGCTCTTCCCGCGCGATTTCATTGGCTAGCGCAAGGTCCCTATCGGAAGATTCCTGCAGGCGAATACCGCCAAGCGGGAACGTGCGGCCGTCGCCAATGCCATGTGCACTGATATCGACCAGCTCCAACGAGCCACCACCTAAATCGCCAACGAGGCCATCTGCTCTCCAGAAACCGGAAAACACGCCCATCGCGGAGAAGAAAGCTTCGTCACGGCCAGACAGAATCCGCACACTCTCACGGCAGATTTCTTCGACTCTTGTGATGAAATCTGCGCCGTTCTCGGCTTCGCGAACTGCAGCGGTTGCAAGGATATGGACTTTGATGACGCCTACATGATCACATACCCGCCTGAAACGCACCAATGCACGCAAGGCCGTGGCGACATTTTCTTCACCCAGACGTCCCGTTGCGCCTACACCGCGTCCCAGTCCTGCCAGGATCTTTTCATTGAACAACGCTGTAGGGTTACGCGCCAGTCTTTCATAAATAACAAGACGGACAGAGTTGGAGCCAATATCAATGATTGCTATTGGTCCCGGCTCTGTAAATCGTCCTCGAGGCTCATCACTCGTCGAGATTTCTGTCACTATTAGGCCGTTCTGCAAAAAGTTTAGGGCTGTCACCCTGTAGCGAGCTACCACGACCAGAAAGAGATGGGTTTGTCATAAAGAACATGTGTGCGTTGAACGGATCTTCGTCTGGTTCGGCAACAATGCGCTCATGACTACCGTCCGGAAGCAGACGCCAGCTTTGTTGATTATCTTCTAAATTTGCAACCATGATCTGATCAAGCACCTGCTTATGTACCGTCGGCGTTTTAAGAGGCACAAGGAGCTCAACCCGGCGATCAAGGTTACGCGGCATCATATCCGCAGACGAGATATAGACATGGGCTTCGTCCGAGGGCAACCCATGACCGTTACCAAAGCAGAAGATGCGGCTGTGCTCCAGAAATCTGCCCACAATTGATTTTGCACGGATATTGTCGGAAAGACCCGGCACGCCTGCGCGCAAGCAACAGATACCGCGTACGACCAGATCAATCTGCACCCCGGCCTGACTGGCGCGGTAGAGAGCATCGATGACTCCTGGGTCAACCAACGAATTCATCTTCATCCAGATCTGGCCCGGACGGCCAGCCTTGGTGTGGGCGATCTCTTCTTCGGTATGCTGGATAATCCGCTTGCGCAGGCTCATTGGAGAAACGGCCAGTCGCTCCAGCTCGCCCGGCTCAGCGTAACCAGTGATATAATTGAACACCTTAGCCGCATCACGTGCCATGACTGGCTCTGCCGTGAAGTAAGACAGATCGGTGTAAATGCGCGCTGTAATTGGGTGATAGTTACCTGTGCCGAAGTGGCAGTAGGTCTTCAGACCACCCTGTTCGCGGCGCACCACCATAGATACTTTTGCGTGGGTTTTCAGCTCAAGGAATCCAAAGACCACCTGTACGCCAGCGCGCTCCAGATCCCGCGCCCAACGGATGTTTGCTTCTTCATCAAACCGTGCTTTCAGCTCAACGAGAGCGGTAACAGATTTGCCAGCTTCCGCTGCTTCTACAAGGGCTCTTACAATCGGCGAGTTGTTGGATGTACGGTACAACGTTTGCTTGATAGCGACGACATCCGGGTCCTGAGCGGCTTGGCGGAGGAATTGGACGACGACGTCAAAGCTCTCATATGGGTGGTGGATCAGGATGTCTTTTTGTTGGATAGCTGCGAAACAATCCCCGCCGTGTTCGCGGATGCGTTCCGGATAGCGAGGGCTGTAAGGCGAGAACTTCAGGTCATCGCGTTTCACGTTCACGGCCTGAGATAAATCATTGAGCGCCAGCAGGCCATTGGCGAGGAAGGTTTCTTCTTCCGTGACTTCCAACTCATTGGCAACAAAGGCACGCAGGCTCTCCGGTGTGCTCTCATCAATTTCCATACGGATCACAGATCCGCGACGGCGGCGCTTCAGTGCGGTTTCGAAAACGCGCACCAAATCTTCCGCTTCTTCCTCGATTTCCAGATCCGAGTCACGCAGAACGCGGAACGCGCCTTTGCCGCAGACCTGATAGCCGGGGAAGAGCTTACCGATAAACAGCGAAATGATCGTTTCAATGGGAATAAAGCGCGTTGCCTTCGGCCCTGCATCGCGCGGTGTTGGCAGGACAACAAACCGGCCAATCTGGCTGGGCATGCGCAGCAATGCGGTCATACCAGCGCCGCCGTCGACCGGACGCAGGTCAAGGATCAGCGAGAACCCCAGATTGGGGATGAACGGGAATGGATGTGCCGGATCAATGGCCAGCGGGGTCAGGACCGGGAAGATATGCTGCAGGAAGTATTCTTCCAACCAGTCAGTTTCCGCCTGACTCATATTCTGTGCTTCAACGATGAAGATGCCTTCATCCGCCAATTCAGAGCGCAGCTGGCGGAAGCGTGCCTGCTGTTCACTTTGCAGTTTTCCGACTTCAACCGAGATTTTTTCAAGCTGCTCAGACGGGGTCAGGCCATCATCTGACAGGGTTGTCACATCTGCCCGCTGCTGGCCGCGCAGACCGGCAACACGGACCATGAAAAATTCATCGAGGTTGTTGGCGGAGATGGACAGGAACCGGAGCCGTTCCAAGAGCGGATGGCTCGGGTTCATGGATTCTTCCAGAACACGGCGGTTGAACTGAAGCCATGAGATCTCACGGTTAATGAAGCGCTCCGGTTTTTGCATCAAGGCAAGCCCTGCATCCACCTCATAATCTGCGGTGTCTGTGGTCTCGTCTTCCAAAGCCTTCATTTCCGTAATCTCATTCATTCCATGTACCTCCGCAGCCCGTGGACCGGGTTCGCCAGCATTCGGCGCACCTCGCTACAGATTATCTGGCGATTGCGCTGGCAAGTGTATGATTCTGGTCATTTAGACCACACATTTTTAACGGGGAACTGCACGCCAGAAGCATGCTGCGCTCACCCATCAATCCTTCAGCTCTTTCTGCACGCATATCTTCGCCCGGGAACCAATAATCGCCTCCCGAGGAGATGCTGTTTCTCGCGCATCTCTCCCAAAGATCGGAAATCAGTTTTCGAGGATACGACTATCTCCCACGTATCCTTGTCCGAAAACCGACAGCCATTTCTGAGGGATACGCTTTTTACTTATTCGCCCATGCTCTCCAGTATTTTGGAGGCCATCACGCGCGTAATCTTGCGACCCTTCGCCAATGCGTGCCTATCCAACATGTCTACAGTGTTGCGCGCTGCATCCAGCGAGCGTTCAATTCGAATTACGAGATAATCTATCACACTGGAGTCAACAGTTACCTGACGATCCGAGAAATGTTTAGTCATTACCATTTTCAGCAGCATATCGTCCGGCTCTTCTAGCTGGACTGGGGTAGATGCGCGAAAACGGGACGCCAAGTCCTTGGTTTTCAAGTCAAATGTATTTGGCCACTCGCGGGTGGTCATCAACATATTGCCACCTGTCAGACGCACAGCGTTGAACAGGTGAAACAGCGAAGCCTCATCAAAACCAGCGTGTAGGTCTTCTACAGCGACTGGTCCGGCCTCTGCCAATGCTGTCAGGTCAAGATATTCCAACTCATCGCCGCCCACGATTTGTGCGCCGCTCAATTCCTGCCAGGCGTTGACCAGATGTGTTTTGCCAGATCCAATCGGCCCCTGGAGCGTTACGATTGCCGACGGCCATTCAGGCCAGTTGGAAATCAAATTGAATGCAGCCTGATTTGACGTCGAAACCAGATAATCATCAACCCCCAAAGCCTCCTCGTGGGGCAAGACCAAAGGCAATTGTTGTGGCCCTGTCGATCCTGTCATTCCAGTCCTTCCGTCTTATTGGTATTTTTGTAGTGACCTGCATATAGCGAGCTTGCAAGATATTGCTTTAGAGCAAATCTTGCTAGTACCCCAACCACTGCTGCGGCTGGAATTGCGATCAACATCCCCACAAATCCCAACAAAGAGCCAAAAGCAAACAGTGCAAACATGAGCCAGACAGGGTGAAGACCGACACTTCCGCCTAAAAGTTTCGGCTGAAGGACATTTCCTTCAAGAAACTGACCAAGGACAAATACTGCCAGCACAGCCCCGATCATGAAAAAATCAGGCCAGAACTGCACAAGAGCGACACCAATCGACAGTCCGAAGCCGACAATTGCGCCCACATATGGAATGAAGCTGA
Organism: Pseudovibrio japonicus; assembly: GCF_014651595.1. Classification (GTDB taxonomy): domain Bacteria; phylum Pseudomonadota; class Alphaproteobacteria; order Rhizobiales; family Stappiaceae; genus Pseudovibrio; species Pseudovibrio japonicus. The sequence continues at coordinate 193,498 of NZ_BMXE01000001.1, forward strand.
TCAGCCCTGCTGTCAGTCCGATCAGCAGGCCGAATTTTAGACCAATCAGCAACAGTCCAAGCGCGTAGAACGTGCCGAGGATAATGCACATGAGCACCTGCCCGCGCACGAAGCCTGCGACGACTGAGTCCATATCACTTACGAGCGTGCGGATGGTTTGTTGGTGGTCACGCGGGAGCCAGCTGTCGATGCGCTCGATCATGCTGTCCCAGTCCAGAAGCAGATAGAACGCAACAACGGGCGTTACGACTGCAAGGCCGATGATGGAGATCAGTGCTTGGCCGCCGCTCCAGATAGAAGAGAGCAGGCCACCTACAAAGTTCGCGGCCTGACCGACAAAGGCGCCCCAGTCAATTTGTTGGCCCTGCCCTGACAGATTGCTGATCCTGTCCAGCTGCGGCCCAAGCCCGTCGCGCAGGAGCGTTTCCAGATTTACTGCAAGTTCCGGCAGATACTCAAGAAATGCAATCAACTGCCTGCCCAGAATTGGCAGAAGGATCAGCAGTGCTGTCACGAAAACAACAAGGAATATGAGAAGGATGGTGACGGTTGCCCAGATACGGCCAAACCCGTGTTCCTCCAGATAATCTGCTATGGGATCAAGAAGATAGGCCAGCGCCATGCCGGCAACAAACGGCAGCAGGATATTCTGGAACACTGAGAGGAACAGAACGAAGGCTGCAAATGACAGCAACCAGAAAAGCACCTGCTTGTTCGTATTCATGAATTTCTCCAAATGGAGGTGTGAGCGTCCCTGCTCTCCGATTGCTCGGTCCGGCAGATGCTCGCAGACACATTATAATAAGATTAAATTGGTTGTAGTTTCGATCAAGTGATGGCGTCAAGTCGCAGCATCAGGCTTGCCAGAGTAGCTACTCTTTATTTTTGCCAGCTCATTTTGAGAGCATCTTACTGAGGCGCGAAAAACTTTCCCTCAAACGAAGAGATTTTCAGTCCATCGTTTATTTTGCAAATGCTTAGCTGGTTCTGCACAGATCTGCTGATTTCTCGGAGGCTAGTGCTGTTTCCTTTTGGTTTCGGCCTTGCAATTCCCTGCAGTTTTGGTTTTATGCCGCCAAATTAAAGAGGCGGTCATGCCGCCACACTCTTGATGATGCGGAGCAGTATCCATGAGCCAGGACCAGACCGGCCACAACGGCCTCACCTATTCACAAGCGGGCGTCGACATCGATGCTGGGAACGCACTGGTCAAGCGGATCAGCCCGTTGGTGAAAGCAACGCGTCGCCCGGGTGCTGACAGTGACATTGGTGGCTTCGGCGGCCTTTTTGATCTGAAAGGTGCCGGGTTTAAAGACCCTGTTCTTGTGGCCGCCAATGATGGCGTGGGCACCAAGCTGAAGATTGCGATCGATACCAACGTTCATAATGGCGTGGGGATTGATCTTGTTGCCATGTGTGTGAACGATCTTGTGGTGCAAGGCGCTGAGCCGTTGTTCTTCCTTGATTATTTCGCGACAGGCGCGCTGGACGTGGACATGGCAACGGACGTTGTGGCGGGGATTGCCGAGGGCTGCAAGATCTCTGGTGCGGCGTTGATCGGCGGTGAAACTGCTGAAATGCCGGGTATGTATGCGGCAGGTGATTATGATCTGGCCGGGTTTGCGGTTGGTGCGGCTGAGCGTGGTACGCTGCTGCCTTCCAAAGATATTGGCGAAGGTGATGTTTTGCTGGGTCTTGCGTCTTCCGGCGTTCATTCCAACGGCTTCTCTCTGGTTCGCAAGATCGTTGAAGTGTCCGGCCTGACATGGGCTGATAAAGCGCCGTTTGACGCTGACAAAACACTTGGCGAAGCGCTGATGGAGCCGACCCGTATTTATGTGAAGCCATTGCTTGCGGCGATTAAAGAGACCAATGGTATCAAGGCCTTGGCACACATCACCGGTGGTGGTCTTCCTGAAAATCTGCCGCGTGTTTTGCCTGAAGGCCTTGCGGCGCGGATCGATCTTTCTGCGATTGCGTCTCCAGCAGTGTTCGGCTGGTTGGCTAAAACTGGCGGCATTGCGCAGTTTGAGATGCTGCGGACCTTCAACTGCGGTGTTGGCATGGTGGTTGCTGTTGCGGCTGATAAAGCGGATGCGGTTCGCGAAGTGCTTGAGCGTGAAGGTGAAACTGTTGTAACACTTGGCACATTGGAAGCAGCACAGGACGAGGCTGAGCAGGTTGTGTTTGACGGCTCGCTGGGTTTTGCCAAATGAGCATGCAGCCGAAAAAACGTGTTGGCGTTTTGATTTCAGGGCGCGGATCCAACATGGTCTCGCTCATCGAGGCCGCCAAAGCCGCTGATTATCCAGCGGAAATCGTTGTGGTTGGCTCTAACCGGCCAGACGCAAAGGGGCTAGACCGCGCGTCTGACGAGGGTTTTGCGACTTTTGCACTGGATCACAAGCTTTACGGCAAGGACCGGGAGGCTTTTGACCGCGATCTGCATGCCAAACTCTTAGAACACAATGTGGAGCTCCTTGTTCTTGCAGGGTTTATGCGCCTTTTGACGCCGTGGTTTGTTGACCAGTGGCAGGGCCGCGTGATCAACATCCACCCTGCTCTACTGCCAAGCTTTCCGGGGCTACATACGCATGAGCGGGCGCTTGAGGAAGGTGTTCGCATCCATGGCGCCACGGTGCACTTCCTGACCTCCGAAATGGATGTGGGTCCGATCATCGCACAAGGTGCTGTCCCCGTACTGGACGGGGATAACCCGGATGAGCTGGCGGCGCGAGTTCTGACGGTGGAGCATGAAATCTATCCCAAGGCCCTTGCGGCTGTTGCCAGCGGCAAAGCGACGATTGACGGCTTCCGCGTGAAGGTTGAAGGTATGAAGCCTGAAGGGAAAAAGATTATTTCTTAATGAGATAAGGTGATTTCTTTAGAGATAAAATGAAGGCCGCAGACATCGTTTTCTGCGGCCTTTTCTGTTTGCGTTGAAATGTGCGTTGGTTTGCGCAATTTACGGTTTTTGGGCGTTCTTATGCTTTGCGCGCTGCCACGTGGATGTCGTGGAAGGCAGCGCCGCCGAAGGGGGCGGTTTGGTCGGCACTGGTGAGCGTGTTGATGCCTGCTCCATTCTCGTGGGCAGCGTTAGGCCAGATGCCTTCTGCGATGATTGTTCCCTTTTGTGGACGGTCGCCGACGGAGGCGTGCAGGTAGACTTCACCGCGGTGGTTGGAGAGCATGATCTTGTCGCCCTCTTCCACGCCCAGCGCGGTGGCATCGTCTGAGTGCAGCATGGCCGTAGGGCGTCCTTCCTTTTTCAGAGAGCTTGGGGTCTCGTTGAAGGTGGAGTTGAGGAATGAGCGTGATGGCGAGGTGGCCAGACGGAATGGATAGTCCTTAGTAGGTGTCTCATTGACCTCCCAATGATCCGGCAGGGCTGGCATCTGTTGCCATGGTCCCATCGGCCCAGCGTTTGGAGCTGGTACATTTGGCCAGTCCGGCTTGAAGCGGAATTTGCCGTCTTCGTAGCCAAAGCCATTGATGTAGTGGGCCTCCTCGAAATCCGGCTGGCAATCAATCCAGCGCTTTTCTTCCAGCTCTTGCAGGCCGCCGGGATACTTGGAGTTTTTAAGCATCCAGTCGATGTGCTCGCGGGCGGTCATGTCGTGGGCTTCGTGCTTATCCCCGCCGAGGCGTTTGATAAGTTCGTTGAGGACAAACAGGTTCGGCTTGGCTTCGCCCGGGGCGTCGACCAGTTTTGGACCGAAGAGAATGTTCTGATGTCCGCCGCCTTTGTAGATGTCGTCATGTTCCAGAAACTGGGTTGCTGGCAGGACGATGTCAGCCATCATAGCAGTTTCGGTCATGAACTGTTCGTGGACCACGGTAAAGAGGTCTTCGCGGGCAAAGCCTTCTTTGATGAGGGACTGCTCAGGGGCTACCGACACCGGATTGGTATTCTGGATTAGCATGGCGGTGACCGGAGGGCCGTCCATGAGCGCGTCTTTGTCGCCTGTCAGAACGCGTCCGACCTGAGACATGTCGAGTTTACGGATAGAGCTGTCATGGAGCGAGTGAGCTTCGACCATTGACATGTTGAGGCCGAAGATGGCGCCGTTGTTGTGGAACGCCCCTCCTCCCTCGTACTGGTAATGACCACCTACAACCGCGATGCAGCTGGCGGCGTGCATGGAGACGACGCCGTTGCGTTGGCGGGTGAAGCCGTAGCCGAGACGGAAGAAGGTCTTTTTGGTTTCGCCAACCAGTTTCGCGAAATCTTCGATCTGCTCGACAGTCAGGCCGGTGATCGGGCTGGCCCATTCCGGGCTACGGGTTTTGAGGTGTTCTTCGAGCTCGGCAGGCGCGTCGGCGTACTTTTCCATGTAGGCGTGGTCAGCATAGCCGTCACGGAAGAGAACATGCATGACGGCGCACGCGAGTGCTGCGTCGGAGCCCGGTTTCAGGACGAGTCCTATGTCGGCCTGTTTCATGGTCTCGGTCTTATAAACATCGATGACTACGATCTTGGCCCCACGGGTTTTGCGGGCCTTGATGGCGTGGGTCATGACGTTGATCTGGGTAGCGACAGGGTTAGTGCCCCAGATGACGACCGTGTCAGCGAGTGCCATTTCGCGCGGGTCAGGCCCAGCGAGCTTACCGGTTCCGGCGATGTAACCTGTCCACGCCATGTTGGTGCAGAAGGTCTGGTACATGCCGGAGTAGCTCTTGGCGTTGCGCAGACGGTTGATGCTGTCGCGCTGAACAAGCCCCATGGTGCCAGCAAAGTAGTAAGGCCAGACGGTCTGCGGGCCGTGCTTCTCTTCCGCCTCAAGAAACTTTTGCGTTACTTCCTGAAGTGCCTCTTCCCAGCTGATCTCTTCGAACTGGCCTGAGCCCTTGGGTCCTGTGCGGCGTAAAGGCTTGGTCAAACGGTCCGGATGATGCAAGCGTTCGGAATAGCGAGCGACTTTTGCGCAGATGACCCCAGCAGTGTAGTCGTTGTCGCGTGTGCCATGAATACGTCCTATGCGTCCGTTTGCAGAGACTTCGACCTCAAGTGCACAGGTTGAAGGGCAATCATGAGGACATGCGGAGGCAAACCTTTGTGGCTTTTCGGGCTTGGACATGCTTGGCGTACTCAATAAAATATGTGTTCTAGACTTGTTCTCGTTCCCTCAACTGATCAAGGTAAACGCTCAAATTGTCAAGAAACCACCAGCAAATAATAGGTGGTTTGACGCATTCTTGAAGCTTGATACAGCCTTAACGTGCTACTGGTTGATTAACGCAGTTGCGCCCGTGTTCACTTACGGGCTGACCTGAAAGAGCTCGTTTCCCATTGGGCGGAGAAGACAGGGTAAAAGGGAGACCTTGATGCGTTTCTGCTTTACTGGTTTGAAAAGGATGCCCACCCGGACCATGAGTTGCTGGCTTTGGTGGAAAAGCACTCTACCACACCGATCCGTCAGGTGATTGCGACCAATAACTGAAAGCTGCACACACGCTATATTGAACAGCAGATGGGCTATAAGGACCGGGTGGAGGCTGTCTTTTCCTCTTGCCGTATGGGTGTACTCAAGCCCAGCGTGGCATTCTTTCAGTATATCATCCAGTCGCTCAATGTGCCTGCAGAGCGGATGTTGCTGATTGATGACCGGGTAGCCAACGTTAGGGCGGCGCAGGATCTGGGTTGGAAGGCGTTTTACTTTACCCCAAATACCCGCAGTCAGATCATCAAAGCACTGGGAAAGCTATAGGGAGCTGAGTTCCCTCTTACTGCCTCTTTGCTACTTCCTGACCGCTTCCCACGCCATGTTGACCAAAAACTTCCTGTCCTTGTCAGAAACCCTGCGTTCCGTGCTTAGTAACGTATAAGCCGGGCCGACAATGAGCGCAGAGGCAACTGACCAGGGGATTGGTTTGACTGCCCCAAGCACGCGCCATGTCGCATAGAGCGCATCCCCTTGTAGATGAACCTTCTCCATCTGCTGTTTTATGGGCGTGAAGTCATCATCAGTCAGCGCCCTTACCTTGAGCTTCTCAAAGAGACGGAACAGCTCCGGGTTGGCACTGCCCCACCGGAGCAAACCGTTGACCGATGCCTTGATGGTATCTTCCGCACTCGCGCTTTGTGGGGTGTTACGTGTCTCTCTGGTCCAACCCGCCACCGCCTGATCCCAAAGAGCGATAGCGATCTCCGGTTTGTCCTCAAAGTATTGATGGAGCGTGGAGGTTTTGATCCTGCTTTTCCGGCAGATTTGCGCAATGGTTGTGGTGGCGTAGCCTTGCGTCAGAAACAGCGTCAGGGCCGCGCTTAAGATAGCCTGATATGAGTTGTTGTCATTGACCACGAGAACACCATTCCAAGATCAACCGTGGGCGGGCCTGCTATCGGCCTGCGTGCGCCCATCGTCGCGCTCGTGCATGGCTTTCAGCTTACAGCACACAACGCGAGGCTCTGCGTTCTCCCATCCTCAAGGGTAAGCCCTTGTTTTTCGTTTCATACGCACAACAAATTCTAGATTGTTATCATTAAGGGATTTCATTGATTTTGTAGTGATGATCTCTGTTGCGACCCTTCCAGCGCGGTCCCAGCCTAAAGAAGCCATGACAGCGCAGGGCTCAGAGGCGTAGAGACCGCTGGCGGGCCAAATCCGCAGTGCTTTCTATGCAGGTGCGAGCAACAGAGCAAGCGGATCTTTCTCAGCTTGCCGACGTGCGCGCAAGTCTGCTTCGGCTCGATATGTTCATGTTATGTTCTGATATCATTTTATTCCCGTCAGATCTTATCCAGTCGTTCAGGTATGTTGTTCGTTCTCAATCACCTGCAAATGTTCCCTATATGTTCGCGGCATACAATTTGGCGTGAGAACAGACTGTGAGCGGGAGGCATTGCAGTTTTCGGAAGCGGACTGGTCCTTGCGCGGATTGCAGTCCGCCTCTTTGTGTCACGGATGTTTGGAGAGTTAGTGGACGACTGGCTGGTTTTCCAGTCGTTCGAGGCTGGCGTCTGCGAGACTATAGAGATCGTCTCTCTTTACCCCTTCACAGGCCTGCCTAATGATGATGACCATCATCTCTGTATAAAAGTCGGCTAGCTCTACGGGGTTGAAGCTGGTGGCGAACCGGCCTTTGCAGTCTTCCAGTTTCTGGAGAAGGAGGGCGTTGGCCTGCCCTTTCATTTGGGACAACTGTCTGGCAATGACGCCGTCCGTGTCCGGGAGCTCCAACAGCTTAACCGCGAGGAACCCATCCTCCGCGTCTTCGTCTTCGCAGAAGATCTCGATGCATTCGTAAAGGGCAATGCGGATGGCTCCGACCGGATTGCAGTGCATTGCAAAACCGGAAAGGATCTGGTGCTCGTATCTGCGTAAGTACCATTTCACCACATTGGAAAACAGATTGGCCGTATCGTGAAAGGTTTGCGACAGCCTTTCATAGGGCACACCCGTGACAGCACTGATCTGTTCCAGCGAGGTTGCTTCCACGCCCGAGTTGGAGAACTCGTGAATGGAGGCTTCAAATGTTTTCGTTAGACTGATTGGTGCCGGTCGGCTGGTGTTAACGAACTCAGTTTTCATCAAAAATCACCCATCCCTTTCATGTCGGCCTGTGTGTTTTCTGGTTATCGTGCCAATCTACGCCCTTTAAAAGAGGCGGCAATATACCCCTAGGCGAACAAGACTCATCCTTAACAACAGAAGCTAATAACTGTTCGATCTCTCCGAAAATTGTAGTGGTCTGCCATATCCTTTGAGGATCGACAGGTCATCGTTTGCGGCACACATGCGCTTTTCCAGAGCAAAGCGCTGCTTTCTCGAGCACATATCATGGCTAATTCAGGATAATCCCGCAGGATGGGCCCCACAGCTCTGCATCTGAGTAAAAAAGGCATTCCTGCGGTCAAAAGGCAGTCTTTTCTGGCCGTGCCGGTCGATCATCCGCCGACACCGACCTTGTGCAGGGCACCCGAGAGCGAAATACAACCTGCGAGGTGCGACTTGAATCGCTCGACAAGCTGTCTCGTGAAGTTGTGCGCGTCGTGCACGCTGCTCGATTAGTGGGGCTTTATTTCAGACACCGGAGCTCACAGTGCGCTTACACACGTTCCGGCTTTGGTCACTGCATCTGCTCAATCATGGTATCAATCAGCGCGCCGCCATTACTGCCGTTTGTAAAGACCACAATGCCTTCATCGCTTTCCGGGAAAAGCGCGAAGATGCTTCGGTACTCATCATTGTTGCCGTCATGGAAGATTACGACTTCACTTCCCTGAGTTGTTACCCCCCACCCGAGACCATAATAGATAGGGTCTTTCTCTGAAGATGCCTGTGCTGGCACCGGTGTAATGGGCGAGAAGATTGCCGAATAACTTTCCTCGGACAAGCCTTTGCGCTCACACACCCAACCCAGGAAGCGACTATAATCGCGCGGCGTTGTTACAAGGCTTGCAGCTGCGTTGGCGCGCTCACGAAGATTGGTGAAACCGCGGCTTTCTTGCGTGTTCTGCGCGCTCTTATAGCCTCTGGTGAGCGAGATACCTGTTGGCAGAGGACTTACATATGTGGATTGAGGCATGAGCGCTCCGAGATGCTCACGAAAAATCTGGTTTAGCGGCTTCCCGGTTTTGCTTTCCACGTAATGGCGCAGGAGTTCAAAGGCCTCTCCTGAATAGGCGTAGTGCGTGCCCGGATCATTCGTGAAGGCAATTGGAGTGTCTCGATCCGGATCACCCGCATTGCCTGCCCAGTTGGGTAGGCCGGTTTGGTGGCTTAGCACCATTTTGGGTGTTATCTGGCCATACCGCTGTTTATCGGTAATGCGTGCATAGTCCAACTCGTCCGCGATAGGCCGGTCAAGATCAATCACACCTTCTTCAACCAGCTGCATAACCAGATAGGCGAAGACGGGCTTGGATAAGGACGCGGCTTCAAATACCGAGTTATCAACGATCGGCTCTGGTGGATTGAGTGTCGCCAGCCCGATGTTCATTGGCTTTGTGGGAGCGCAGTTCTTTATTCCAACGACTGCCATGCCGGGCACATCAAAGCGCTTAAGCATGGTTGTGAGCTCATCAACGGACAGCACCCAGTCCGGCATCTCAGGTTCACCAGCCGGCTGGACCGGCTTAGGTGATTGGCTTGCAGCAGAGCCACTGAAAACAAAGGGGGAACTTAACAGGAGCCCTACAATGAATGATTGCAGTAACTTATGATGTGGCATTAGCGAGCAATATCCTATGGCGACAAGGCTGCCGCGGGAAAATACTCTTGCAGACTAATAGATTCCCTTTGAAGTTGAACCCAAGAACTCACCCCCACACAACTATCAGCGCATGGCTTCCAGCGCTGCTCTTGCGCAGGTTGCGTCATCTTCAACGGAGCCGCCTGCAACGCCAATCGCGCCAACGGTTGTATTCTCGCCAATGATGATTGGAAGTCCGCCAGCGATCGCCAGTGTGGCCGGGTATTGCCTAAAGACCGGCATCTCTTCCAGAACCGCGTTCACATCTTCGGAGGGCGTGCCCCATTCCAGAGAGGTGTTTGCCTTGAGGGTTGCCGCTTTGTAGCTGGCTGGCAGAGCGTCATCCATACGTGCAGAGGCAACAACATCTTCACCGCGGTCAATAATCACGATGGACACGTTCCATTCGTTCTCTCGCGCCAGCGCTACACAGGCACTCATGCCCTTGCCCGCTGCATCAAGGCTCAAATAAGGCCGGGTGTTTTCCTGAGCGCCGGCTGCGCTTGCAGGCAATGCCAAAATGGCTCCCAAGAGCAGATATTTTGCATTAATATTCATATATTTATCTCGCGCTCCATTATCCCGCGTGCGCGCGGACTTAATTTTATAATTGTGTCATAAAAAAGGGAGCCCAGCGTATTGTTCAGGTTATGCAACCCTTTCAGCACGAAGATCTTGTGGCTTACGTAGATGACCGCATAAAAAAGCCCGTCCGATACCTTGCGGGACCAAACGGGCTTCTTCTGATTTCAGCGTGCTGCCAAAATCGTAAGGCTGGATTAGCCTACGATTTCAGTGCCGGAGAACCAGTAAGCGATTTCTTCAGCAGCTGTTTCAGGAGCATCAGAACCGTGTACGGAGTTTTCGCCGATGGACAGAGCGAATTCCTTACGGATGGTGCCCTCAGCAGCGTCCGCTGGGTTGGTTGCGCCCATGACTTCACGGTTTTTCGCGATTGCGTTTTCGCCTTCAAGAACCTGAACGATGGTTGGGCCGGAAGACATGAATTCTGTCAGTTCGCCAAAGAACGGACGCTCTTTGTGAACAGCGTAGAAACCTTCTGCTTCACGCAGGGACATCCAAACGCGCTTGGATGCAACAACGCGGAGGCCAGCTTCTTCGAGCTTAGCGGTGATTGCACCGGTCAGGTTGCGCTTGGTTGCGTCCGGCTTGATCATGGAAAACGTGCGTTCAATCGCCATCGTTATTACCTGCAGTTTTGCGAGCGTCCCAAAGGCCGCTCTCTTTGAAAAATCTTTTTTCCTGCGGCGTAGAAAAGAACGCCACAAAGGTTCGCGCGAGATATACTTAATGTGCCCCGCAAAAAGCAAGAGGGTATATCCGTATTCCCACGTTGCCCTGCACAGGAATGGCAGAAAACCGTTGGCTCAGCCACCCACAGGTCAGACAGCAGGCTGGTGATTACTGCAAAGACGTGGCAACAAGCAGTCCTGCCATACGCTCACTTGTAGATTAGGTTGACCAAGCCCCCTTTGTTTTTCATGGGCTGGAGGTAGGGCTATGGGGACACTAAGCAGAGTGTTTTGCGAAAAGCGCCCGTGTTCCAACGGGTTCTCGACGTGCATAGCAGATATGCCTTTGCGGTTGCGACTTCACGCCTCCCCCTACTGCAGGATTTATTTGAGGTGGGTCAATTTATCGACGCAAAAAGGGGTGCATTGTTAGTGCAATAGACACGCAAGAGGGCACCCCTATGAAAGCAGCATTTGTTATGTATGCCTCCTATAATAAGTGGGCAAACGATCTATTGCTTAAAGAGTGTGAACAGCTCACGAGTGAGGACTACCACCGTGATCTTGGCTCGTATTTCAATTCCATTCACGGCACCATGGACCATCAGCTGGTTGCGGATAAGGTCTGGCTTTACCGGTTTACTGCACAAGGCGATCCAATCGACAGCCTTGATGAGCAGATGACCGGCGATTTTGCCACGCTCAATGAAAAACGCCGCCTGCTGGATGAGCGCATCTGCTCTGTGGTGGACCAGATGCAGGAGAAAGACTTCCTGCGGACCATGATCTACCGCACCATCCGTAAGCCGCTGGTGATGCAACAGCCGCTTGGCGCGGCGTTGTTCCACTTCTTCAACCACCAGACTCACCACCGCGGACAGGTGCACGCCATGCTGACACAGCTGGGCCACACTCCAGAGGCGCTGGATATGATCTACTTCCAGCGTGAAACGGGCCATGGCATGGCAAAGGAAGAGGATATGGTGAAGGCCTGATGTGCTCACAAGCTTGATGGGAGAAGCGGCTGTGGGCTGGCCTTACGTGTCTTTCGCGGATGTGACTTGCGCGCGTCCGCGAAGCTTTGCCAGAACAGATCAACTACCTTGGGATTGGTGGTCTGTATGAGCTGGATTTGGCGAGCTCTTGCGGCCTCGTTGTGTGCTTGACTGGAATACATAGGACATCGAGACTGATTTGCTCGATGTCCTAGTGTTGCAGGGAGAAACCAGCCCCTGCTGTCTCAGCAAAAATCGAGAGACCCATGTTTAATTTGCGCGCGTTGGGTCTACGATATATTCAACCTCAGCAACACTATCGATGGGAAAGCCGCCAATTTCGGCATGCTTACGAACGTAAGATTCGTCCTCGGCGAGATAGACGCAATATGTCTTGTCTTTCGTTGCGTAGGAATGCAGCCACTGGACTTTGGGCGCTAGTTTGGCGAGAACCTCATTGGACTTCATTGCCCCTTGCTTGATCGCTTCAAGGTCGTTTTTGTTCTCTGCCTTGACGTTTCTCTCGATAATAAATTTCTTCATCATCATATTCCTTTTGTTATTGGTGTACGTCAGGGGCATTTACGTATTTGTACTTTCCATCCGAAATAAGGCGACTGCATCTTATTGAAAACGGGGCATGTCCCAGAATAAGCAGAGGACCTGATGACAACCTGATACGCTCTCACGCCTGATGGTGGAGCGGCTGCGGGCGTAGCCTTACGAGTCTATTGCGAATGTGACTTTCCAAGCGTCCAAGGCGCGTTGGCAAAACAAATCAATTGCTTCGTGATCGGTCGACTTTATCAGCTGGATCTGATGAGCTTTTGCGGCTTCAACTTGTGCGTCATTGTCCAGCAAAGACCGTTCCACGAAGGCATCAATGCAGGCTTTGGTGTCCGGTGGCCGGGTCTCATAGGCGCTGGTCCGATAAATTCTGGCGGTGAGTGCTGCGGGTTCGTCATAGAGGCAGACGCTGAGACAGGCAGGCGTGTTGAGCTGAACCATAAGTTCCGGTCTAAGCGCGCAGCCCTCCATGATTACGCCCTGCTCTGTTTCCGCCATGGTGCCAATCATCGCTTCCACCTGTGGCCACATGTTTTCGTGGTGGACCCTGAGGAACCAGAACGTCGTCTGGGGTGAAAGGTTTTTGTAATATTCAGCAACTTGCGGGCGTGGTTGAGGCCATGGCCTGCCTGGGTGGCGCGTGAGCTGGTCCGTTGAGACGACCGACCAACCGAGCTGCTGGCTCAGTCGCTGCGCCAGCGTGCTTTTGCCTGTGTGAGAGGTGCCAGTGATGAGGATGCGTCTTAAACTGCGTTTACTGGTAGGCATTGGTGCATGTTAAGTACGGGTTTTGTCCGTGGCAAGTTGGGCTATATGGCGTGCTGCGTTAAACGCTCAAAGAGAGCGCGAGCGAGATCAGGACGAACAGCATGATCACCAGAGGCATGCAGAAGCGCAGCCATTGGAGGTATGGGACGCGGCCGATGGCCAGACCACCCATGACGACGGCAAAGGTTGGGTTGAACAAATTCAACAGGCCGCTGGCCGACTGAAAGGCCGTTACGACTAACTCGGCCCCCACGCCCGAGAAGCCAGCAAGGGGTGCCATAATGGGCATGGAGAGAACTGCGAGCCCGGACGAGGATGGGACGAAGAACGACAACAACAGCTCCAGCCAGAAGACAACATTGATGAAGGCGACTTCACTTAGCCCGCTCAGGACCTGCTCTGACCAGTGAAGTACGGTATCGGTGATGGAGCCTGCATCCATGACAACCACGATGCCGCGGGCAACGCCGATGATAAGCGCAACACCCAAAAGATCCTTTGCGCCATCTAGGAAGTCATCGATATAGGCGTGTTCTCCCATTCGAGTTACGAAGGCCACAAGGATGGATGAGGCAAGGAACAGAGTGGACATTTGTGCCATCCACCAGTCAAGAGCGGAGACCCCATAGATCAGCAAGCCAAACGAGGCGACGAAGATGACCAGCACGCGGGCATGCGCACGGGTAAACTCCGGCAGCTCCTCAATGGTGACGCCGTGCAGGAAGTGCTTTGCATTGTCTTTTTGCATATCCGCGATAAGAGACTTTGAATGATCGGCTTTGACCTTGGCGGCGTAGCGCATGACCCAGAACACGCAGAGCACCCACCCCACCACGAGGATCACAAGCCGTAGCCCGATGCCTTTTGTGAAGGCGACGCCTGCCGCATCCGAGGCGATGGCGGTGGCGAAGGGGTTGATGGTTGAGCCAATGGTGCCAACGCCCGCGCCCAGCATAATGACGGCCACGCCTGTGAGCGAGTCATAGCCCGCTCTGATCATGATCGAGATCACAAGGGCGTAAAAGGCCAGTGTTTCTTCTGCCATGCCATCGACCGTGCCGCCCAAGGCGAACAGGGCCATGAGAATGGGAATCATCAGGCGCTCGCGCCCTTTGAGAGCCATCAACACCCGCGCTATTCCGGCATCGATTGCGCCTGTGCGCTTTACGACCATCAGATAGCCGCCGATGACCAACACAAAAACAGAGACGTTGATGGCATTGGCCTGACCGGTCTTGGGGTTATAAAGCCCAGCGATCGGTGCCATGAGAACATCAATCGGCCCTTGCGGATTTCGTGCGACCTCATGGAAGCTGCCCGGTACCGGTACCTGTTTGCCAATTTCCTCGTTCAAGGCGCGATCATACTTGCCAGCCGGAATAAACCAGGTTGCAACTGCAACCAGAATGGTTAGCGTGAACAGAATTGTAAACGCCGAGGGGAAGCTGGGTTTTGACATAAGATGCGCCCGGAGGTTGCTGAGGCCGTCCTGTTTCGGAAGCTTTGATTAAACCTGCGTTTGCGCTTGTTTGGCACTCCCAGTTTCAAGGGGATATTAAGGTGTTTGGACCAGTTGCCTTGAGCCAAGTTTTTGGGTGGGGTTGATGGAGAGTTCAAAGGAGGCCTACCCCTCGTAATTTGATAGGATTCCCTTTGAACCCCTGCAGGTGTTGCAATGATTGTAGAGATTGTAAAATTTGAACTACCGCCGAAAACTAATCGTGAGGCTGCCTTAAATCTTTATCAGCAGTCCACCGGGAAGTGGCTCTCCAATCCCGACCTTATTCAGAAGTACTACTTCTTCGATGAAGAGCGGGCCTTGGGTGGAGGTGTTTATTATTGGCAATCCCGAGAAGCGATGGAACGGTGGCACGGAACTGATTATAGCATGATGGTGCGCAAATTGTACGGCTCAGAGCCACAAATTGAAGTCTTCGATGCATTGCTTCATCTAGATCCAAGCACGACATCAGTTTCTAGGATCTAGCCGACACGAATCAAACAAAGGGAGCATAGAGCAGAGTAGCCATCGTTATAGTATTTACTTTTAGATTTAGACTCATTGAAAAAACTACATAGGTAATACTCATTTTTTGGGGACTTGTATGACTGTCAGCAAAATGATGAACGAAACAACCGTTCGCTACGAGGTTATCGATCCGATAATTCGCGAACTTGGATATAAGCGCGGCAGCCAAGCTTATCTTGAACTTGAGAGAAAGCTTAACTACCCTTACAAATGCATCGGGCACAGAAAAGAGAAAAAGGACTTGCCGATTGGTTACCCTGACTATTTTTGTGGGCTAGAAGGCAGGCGTGGAAGTTTCGTTGTTGAAGCCAAATCAACGGACCAGAAAATTAGCCAAAGTCATCGGGAGCAAGCACACTCATACGCCACCCACCCTGAGATTGCCGCAGACTACTTTGTGTTATGCGATGGGCACAGTTTCCAAATTTATGAGACATTAGCGGGAATTAGCAGCCCCCCTGTTGTAAATGTTCCAGTTGGAAAACTTGAGCGTCGAAAACACGAAATCTTCAATATCCTCCGTCCAGAAAATCTGCAGATGCTATGCAGAAAAGAGCACGATACAGGCCTGCAACTTTCAGAAGGCCTTCGGTCTAATGTCACAATAACTAATGGACAATACACGTTATCTGAGATCAGGCTTTATGCTTATGCCAACGGTGTTGATGTAATGCCTAAGTTAGAAGGCACCCCTGCAGGTGATGAATTTAAGAACATGTTGAATCTGCAAAGTGCACTTATATCTAGAATAGAGCAGGGCCGATGTTATCGTAATGATGAAGGTCGCATAACTGCCGACATCTCTTTTAGTGGATCGACGAAGAACAATGATGCGGCAATGAAGCAATTCGGGATATCCGAGTTAAAATTTATTACGAATGATGAGTTTATATCCAGCAACAGTTCTTTTCCCACATTATTCGAAACAAACTTTGAGTTTGGCGTTACAAAAGGCGAGCTGATACTTCCATTTTTGGGTGACGCGTTTCCAAGTCCTCAAAACTTGTCGGCCCATAATTTCATTCGAGCGGCACTACATCTTTCAGGTAACAAGATTGTCGGGACTGCGGATTCTTTTACCAACCTTCATATGCCTTCTCTAAACCCAACTTCAGGTGATATTGAACTAAAACTTGTAGGCAAATACGCACTTTCTTGTGATCTTAGATAGCTCTGTTCAAACACCATCAAAGCTTCATCAAGAGATTATGTATTTATAGGCCGCAGAGCAGCCTGCGCCGTGATAATGAATCCAACTAAGGAGGTGCCAGTGGAGGTTGGCGGTTTCTCTCTTCCAGAGAGTGTGGCATCTGTCTTTGCCGCCTATCCGGAGGACAAGCGCGCGCGCCTTTTGGAGCTACGGTCTCTCATTTTCGACTGCGCCCAGCGGCTGTTTGGCCCCTCCTCTGTCACTGAGAGCCTGAAGTGGGGTGAGCCCGCCTATCGTCCTCTCTCAAAACACGGCGGCACCACTGTGCGACTGCACTGGAAGCCCAAGTTCGGCGACCGGATCGGGCTGTTCGTGCATTGCCAGACCACCGTTATTGCCGACATGCGCGCCCTTTATGGCGATGTGCTCTCGTTTGAGGGCAACCGCTGCTTATGGGTGCCTGCGGAAGGGGATTATCCGCGTGATGCGGTGGCGCACTTTGTGGCTGAGGCATTTCGCTATGGGAAGAGGTAGCGCAAGTTCTCCGGTTTAGGGTAGAAACCTGTGATTTGCCTGCATCTGCCGGAATTTATTCGATCTCGCCTCCACTGAAGACTTGCCAAGTGTTTCTTAAGGAGGCAAACAGCTTGGCATGCTTCAGGTTTCTAATCTTACATACCGCATTGCCGGGCGTCTTTTGATCGACAATGCCTCCGTTACTATTCCAAGTGGTGCAAAGACTGGTCTGGTTGGGCGCAATGGTGTTGGCAAGTCCACGCTGTTCAAGCTTTTGTGCGGCGAGCTTTCGGTTGAGAGCGGCAGTGTTCACATGCCGCAAAAGGCGCGTGTGGGTCAGGTGGCTCAGGAAGCGCCGGGCACGCAGGATTCGCTGCTGGATGTTGTGTTGGCGGCCGATACGGAACGCACTGCCCTTTTGGCTGAGGCGGAGACGGCAGAAGATGCACACCGAATTGCGGAGATCCATACGCGGCTTGTGGACATTGAGAGCCACAGCGCGGAGGCCCGTGCCTCTGCGATCCTGAGCGGGCTTGGGTTTTCTCCTGAGCAGCAGAAAGAGCCGTGTGCGAACTTTTCCGGTGGCTGGCGTATGCGTGTGGCTTTGGCTGCGCTGCTGTTCTCCAAACCGGACCTGATGCTGCTGGATGAGCCGACCAACTATCTGGACCTTGAAGGCACCATGTGGCTGGAGAACTTCATTGCGCGCTATCCGTATCAGGTTGTTTTGATCAGCCACGACCGTGACCTGCTCAACAACGCCGTGGACAGCATCGTGCATATGGATGGGGGCAAACTCACGTTCTATCGCGGTGGTTATGACAGCTTTGACCGTCAGCGCCGTGAGACAATCCTGTTGCAGAAGAAAGCTGCTGAGAAGCAGGAAAAGCAACGCAAGCATATTCAGAGCTTTGTGGACCGGTTCCGCGCCAAGGCGACCAAGGCGAAGCAGGCACAGTCTCGCATCAAGATGCTGGAGAAAATGCAGCCGATTTCTGTGTTGGATGAAGCATCTGGATTGGAGCTGCATATTCCGCAGCCAGAAGCCAAGCTTTCTCCACCGATCATCAAGCTGGAGAATGCCTCTGTCGGGTATGATGGTAAGGCGATCTTGCAGAACCTGACGCTAAACATCGATCACGACGACCGCATTGCGCTGCTGGGTGCCAATGGTAACGGTAAGTCCACCTTTGCCAAGCTGATTGCGGGGCGTCTGGGGCTTATGTCTGGTGAAATGACCTGCGCCAACAAGCTGAGCACAGCATTTTTCGCGCAGCATCAGCTGGATGATCTGATGCCGGAGAGCAATCCGATTGAGCATGTGCGGCCATTGATGCCGGGTGCGCCGGAATCCAAGCTGCGGGCGCGTGTTGACCGGTTCGGCCTGCCGACTGATCGCATGCTGACGCCGGCCAAAGATCTTTCCGGTGGTGAGAAGGCACGCCTTCTGCTTGGTCTGGCCACGTTCCATGGGCCGAACCTTGTTATTCTCGATGAGCCGACCAACCACCTTGATATCGACAGCCGCGAAGCCCTTGTGCATGCGATCAACGATTATGATGGTGCGGTCATTCTCATCAGCCACGACAGGCATCTGGTGGAAGCGTGTGCGGACCGCCTGTGGCTGGTGGCCGATGGCGGGGTGACACCGTTTGAGGGCGACATGGCGGAGTATCGCCGGTTGATCCTGAAGGGTGAGAGCAATGCCAAGTCCAAAGCTGTGGTTGACGAGGACAGCGAAAAAGGCAGATCGCAAGCGCGCCGCAAGGAAGCAGCTGAGCGCCGTGCCAAGCTGGCCCCGCTGAAGAAGAATATCGAGGCAGCGGAAAAAGAGATCTCCAAGTATCAGAAGTACATCAAAAAGCTTGATACCCTTCTGGCCGACCCACGCATTTACACGGAAGCCCCGGAGAAGGCCAAAGAACACGCCATCCGCCGCGCTGCCTATGTGAAGGTACTGGAAGAGACTGAAGAGAAATGGTTGGAAATGTCTGCTGAGCTGGAAGCGATCTCAGTGAACTGAGTCTGTTGCATATCGTGAGATTGGTGAAACCCGGTTCTGGAAGCAGTGCCGGGTTTTAAATTTTGATGATGATGGTGAGCGGCGAGCTGACATTACGAAGAGAGTGATCTCGGAGTATCATGCACACCTCAAGGACTTGGTACGCTCTCCAATGATACGAATACGCCGGACAAAGCCAGAGAACGCGCCATTAATCGAGCGACCTATGCGGAAAGAGCCCGAAGAGTTGCTACTAAAGGCAGCCCTAATACTGTGCCTCATAAGAAAAACCGAACAATACGTTCAAAGCACTCGACCAGTGTACTCTTTCCAAACAATAGTGTCAGGCAAGATATTGTTACACTTGCTACTGACACGAATAATGGAACACAGCGTTCAAAGATATACATCTCCATTAAGCGTCTGTTTCTAGCCTTCAAAAGAGAACCTTCAGGTATCTCAAGTGCCTGCTTAAGTGCGCTTTGACGGTAAATTTCAACGACTGTACTTAGATCTGAGTGACTTTTCGTCAGTTTATTGGAGAGTTCTTCCAGCTCTGAAATTTTTTCGATGATACCGAGCTGGTAGAATTTTTGTCCGCCTTGAAAAGCTCTTCTAAGTTTTTCGTCTCGAACTCTTTGAATATCAAGAAAATCACTTATTACCTTATCCAGATCAAGATCAGAATGATCAACCAAGTTTTCGGGAGCTGAACTCCTCGCTGGCCCAGATGGCGCATATGAGACTAGTTGGAGTTTTGTAGCTTCATCACTTTGCTGAAGCATGCGGCTTAGCAAATCCTTGAACTCTGAAAACCTGCGATCATGATCAGATTTAATCTGGGATAGCATCTGCTTGATTTCATTGTCTTGATTTGATGCGCTCAGAAACCAAGCTTGTAATTGCTCCTCTTTTTCCTTCCGTTCAGGTAGGTCGGATAAATCCAGTGAACCTTCGTAAGCATCAGTTTTGATATCCTCTGCCAGAACGGCAAAATCTTCAAGTTGCGCGTACAACGAAGCGCCATCAAATGACTGTTCATCGACTATCCAGACTTTCTGAAACTTTGCCTTTTGAATAGCAAATGTGAAATTTAAGCGTATCGCGAGATAGGCCTGAAAAACCGTCAATGCCGCAATAACAGTATCATACTTTACTTCGATCGGCGTCCCAATCGACGTTATGTATGTTTCCGGCAATTTTATAGTAAATTCATACAACCAAAAAACTACAATCATAGAGCCAAAGACAAAAATTGACTTTCTGATTGAGCTCAAACTAGTATCGTCAAAATTAGTAGAAAAAATCATTTCTCATCCAAAACATAAAAATTATTTCATTATAATTCACAAATACTTGCAAGACGAACTTTTCGGATAAAATCACTACTTTTTGCAACCAACATAATTGAACACCTAAAATATCTTAGGGCACAAATACGCGTTTTGAAAGTGCAGTCCACCGAGCGTTTCTTAATCCGGTCAGCTCCAGAACTTCGGGCAGACTATCCAATAGGCCCAGCGTGTCATTGCGGAGGATTTGTTTTAGGCGGGTGTCGGTTTGGTGGCGGAGTTTTGGGTATTCGATGGGGGTGGTGATCTCGTCCGGTGACGAGATTGGAAGGAAGACGATCAGGTCCAGTGTGGTGAGGGCTTTTTCGATCTTTGCGAGCAGCTGGCCTGAGGGTTCCCAGTCTTCGCCCCCTTGTTCACTGAGCACTTCCAGATAGGCGATGAAGTCCAGCGGGCAGCGGTCAAAGATGGTGTGTTTCTCACTCCGCGATGCGAGAAGCGTTTGCAGGCTGTGGTTCAGTTGGTCGGTGAAACTCTCGATGGATGGTTCACCGGCAAGTGCGATGCCCTGCTCTGCGAGGTCCCAGTAGGGTTCTTGAATTGCCTGATAGTTTTGATGCTGGTCGACGAAATCCTCAAGGAGCGTGGTTTTCCCGCTGCCGTGGGTTCCGGTCACTGCAATCCTCATAGTTTGCCCTCATATGGAAATGTGCCTCTCACCAAGGATTAAGTGAGGCGCTTGTTAGTTCCTTTGCCCCACCAAAGCAGTTTTCGCACTACCCTCAGTGTTAGCTTAGCGTTCAGCAGGCTTGTGGCATCATGCCAGCTTACCAGTGAAGATTGCATAGAAGATAACGAGAGACTGAGGGTTGTCGAGTGCACAAGTTTGATATCGGTCGATTAGCGGCTTTCACAGACGGTGTATTTGCAATTGCAATCACCCTGTTGGTTCTCGACCTGGATCTTCCTGATGTGTCGGAGCATTCAGTTCTACAACTCGTGGAGATGGATTTACCAAAGCTATACAACTGGCTGATTAGCTTTTTTGCGCTTGGCACCTTGTGGCTGCATCATCATTACATTGTAGCTCAGCTCCGCTACGCTGATTCAACCGTGCTCCTCTATAATTTGTTTCTGCTGTTGTTTGTCTCTGTAACGCCGTGGACAACTTCTTTGATTGGCTCATACAACGATCAGCCGATCGCCGTTGTCTTGTTTTCTGGTACACTAGGATTGGGCTGGTTATGTATTGCCTTAATCGCGTTTCATGGACAAAGAAAGAACCTACTGCATTCTGATACACCACTCCCAAAGCCCGGGCTAATTACAAGTCTGGTCGCCATTCGTGGAGCCCTTATTGCTCTTTTGTCAGTGCTTCTCGCTTACGCGGGCTCATCTCTGGCTCTGCTTGTTTGGCTATTGCTTTTTGTAATGCACCCATTCGTATATCATCGTTAGCCTGCTGCGATGGTTTTGGTTTTAGTCTTCCACCACCGCCATGCTACGCTTCAATTCCAGCCAGATGTGCGGGATTTTGCGGCCGTCTTCTTTATGCTGAAGGAAGGTCTTTCTGACTGCCTCCTCAAAACCATCATCGCAATATTGTGCGATCTCAGTATCCACCAGTGGCCATGGAGGGCCCGAGCTTTCGCCAGCGCTTTCAGAATAGCGGGCCAGGATGATCAGCGTGCCGCCGGGGGCGACGAGGCTTTTGAGTGGCGCAACCAAGTCGCCGCGCATTTCAGTGCAGATTGATTGCAGGGTGTAGCATTCGTAGACCAGATCGAATTTACCAATCCAGTCTTGTGGTGGATTGAACAGATCAGCGCAGCGGAACTCAATGTCCCCTGATGGAAAGCGTTTTTGCGCCCATTCAATGGCTGTTGGTGCCACATCAAAGGCTGAGGTTTTCCAACCGGCCTCATGAAACGCATTGGCGTTGTCGCCCAGACCGCAGCCTACATCCAACGCGGTGCGGCCTACGCCCTTGTTTGCTGCCAGCCATTCCACGAGCGGGGCCTTTGGTTCCAACTCCGCCCAAGGGATCTCGCCGGTGTCGCCGTGGGCACTGGTGTAAACCTGCTCAAACCAGCCTTTGCGGCCTTCCCAGCTTCCTTCGCTCGCGTTTTCCATCTTATCCAAACGGGCGTGCAACTGTTTGCGCCGTTCGATTTCATCCATGCTCATGCTTTACGATCCCATCCGCCGTTATCAGTCTGCGCCCAGTAGGTGAGTTCGTGGTCGCTGCCCTTCACTTCAAGCCAGCGCTGGCGGGCTTCTTGTAGGGCTTCCTGATCGTTGCCGTCAAACATATAGACAACACGCTGATACTGCGCAGGATCAGGCAGCGGGGCGCGGTCCACCAGAAATCGAACGATTGCCTCGTTGGGGTTGTCGTTTTCCGTTGTCAGGTAGATGGGCTGGTATTCCGGGTGGCCTTCCTTCTTGGTGCCGTGGGGCAGAAAGCCATCATCAGAGTAAGTCCAGAGATAGGAATCTATGGCATCGCACCGTTCTTCGGTTCCAAACTGGACCGTGACCACCCAGTCTCTCTCAAGACACTTTTCAAGCAGAGTGGGCAAGGCCCGTTCCAATGGAAATTTCGAGAGCTGGTAGAACAGCACTTCACTCATATTCTGGTTTCCCGTTTATCCGGCAGGCTTGTGGCATCACGCAGCCTGACAGGTTTCGTCAGGCCTGCTCCATCGGGGTGATAATGGAACATGTAAAGCCCAAATCAATTCGTTTCCCAATTGACCACATTTTTATCCAAAAATTGTCGTGAATGATCCCAATTGCACCGGAATTTTCATAGGAATCGTTGATAAACCCCGCCCAGACACTTTAAAGGGCTGGACTTGACCGCGTTCCTGGGGAATTTCGTTGTAGGGTTAAGTTTGGCGCAACCGTCACGAGACTATGGAAGATGACGAGGCTCATCTTTGTGGTGTGATCGGATTGCAGGCATTTTATATTTAGGAAACGACCAAATGGCAGCGCGTATTGTATTGTTCTTTGCTCTTGTATCCGGCCTTGTTGGGGTAACGGCTGCAGTGGGTGGCATGCTTCCACAGAGCGACGGCGCCTGCGCATATTACCAGACCTGCTGAGTTCTTCGAGACCGGCTCGGCCTTATCAGGTCGCTGGAATTTCCTAGAAATTGCGTCTCACGCGCTTATAGCTTTTTTATTCATGAAGCCCGTTCTGTTTTGAAGGGGCTTTTTTCTTGCGCGTTTCAGGGATTTTCTAAGCATCTCCGGTCAAGCATTTTCCGAGTAATAAAAAGGCCAGCTGCATCATGTGCAACCGGCCTTCTCCTGATCATCTTGATAGCACGCGTCTGCGCACTCTTTGCGAGGTTTAGCCCTCGTAGTGATCTTTAACCATGCGGCTCAGTGCGCGCACGCCAAAGCCGGATGCCCAACCCTGAGAGATCGCGCTTTTCTTGGAGCCCATGGCAGTGCCTGCCACATCGATATGAGCCCACTTGGTCTCATTGGTGTGGCGCTGCAGGTAGACAGCTGCGGTGCTGGCGCCGCCCCAACGGTTGCCGCCAGTGTTGCGCATGTCGGCGTTCGGGGTGTCGATCATCTTGTCGTATTCATCACCCAGTGGCAGACGCCACATCTTCTCTGCAGTAGTTTCACCTGACTGACAGATCTGGGCAGCCAGCTCGTCATCAGCGGAGAACACACCTGCACGGTGACCACCCAACGCAACCACACATGCGCCGGTCAAGGTTGCCAGATCGATCATGAACTTCGGTGCGAAACGGTCCTGCGTGTACCAGAGTGCATCGCCCAGCACCAAGCGGCCTTCTGCATCGGTGTTGAGAATCTCAACAGTCTGGCCGGACATGGTTTTGACGATATCACCTGGACGGATCGCGTTGCCGTCCGGCATGTTTTCTACCAGACCCAGCACACACACGGCATTGACAGGCGCCTTACGGCCCGCCAGCGCTTTCATCAGGCCGATAACGGCGGCTGCGCCGCCCATGTCGCCCTTCATATCTTCCATGCCAGCGCCCGGTTTCAGGGAGATACCGCCGGTATCAAACACAACGCCCTTACCAACAAACGCGACTGGTGCGTCGCCTTCTTTGCCGCCATTCCACTGCATGACAGCCAGACGGGATGGACGAACGGAGCCCTGACCAACGGCCAGAAGGGCGTTCATGCCCAGTTCCTGCATTTTGTCTTCGTCGAGGATTTCAACTTCAACACCCAGCTCGGAGAGCTGTTGAGCTTTTGCGGCAAATTCAACCGGGCCCAGAGTGTTGGCTGGTTCATCTACCAGTGTACGCGCGAGCAAGGTGCCTTGTGCAACGGCTTCAGCTTCTGCCCAAAACGGTTCAACAGCGGCTGCGTCCTGCACCTTCAAAGTGAGTTCGCATACTTTGTCGCCGTCTGCTTCCTTCTTGACAGTGCGGTAGGTGTCAAACTTGTAGCCACGCAGCAGCGCTCCTTGAGCAAAATCAGCTGCCTGCTGGGCCGTTGCTGCGGACGGGATAGTCACTTCAGCATTTTCAACCTTGAGTGCGAGCAGTTTGCCTGCAACTTCGCCGCCCAGATTGACCCAGTCCTGTTCATTCAGCTCATCAACTTTGCCAAGACCTGCCACGATCAGGCGTTCTGCATTCAGACCTTCGGGAGCGAGCAAATGCATGATGCCGGATTTCTTGCCTGTGAAATCCGCCGTTTTCGCCGCGCGCTCAACCACTTTGCCTGCTGACCCCATCACAGCCTGAGCTTCTGCTGCAAACTTGAGCTCTTCACTGACAAAGACAACCTGAACAGGGGCGGCTGCATCAGAGTACTGCGCGATGTTGATGGATGTGAATTGCGTCATTATGTAGTTTCTTTCCTTGGAATGACCTGCGATAGGCAATTTCTAGCAGAATATACTAGGGACCACAGGCGGACGCGCGGTCCAGCTACTGGTAAAATTCACCGCAGAACATGGCGTGATAATGTTCCCGTTTCAAGACTGGGCGAAGAAACTTGCGAGTTTATTCATTAAAAGATCCAGAGAGCCGACTTTCTTCCTTAATCCATGCTATTGAGTTATCTTGAAAAAGATTACGGCTTGACCGCCCCGTATTTGAACAAGAAAAGGTTCTGGTGCACGGCACAATGAAAACAATCGAACGCTACATAATCCGACGCAGTTTGGGCGCGTTTATCATGTCGCTGGCGGCTATGAGCGGCGTGGTCTGGTCCACTCAGGCGCTACGCCAGCTGGATCTGGTGACGTCAAAGGGACAGACGCTGCTCCAGTTTGGGTACATCACAGCTCTGGCGCTGCCATTCCTCATCCTGATCATTGCGCCGTTTGCAATGATGCTGGCGCTGATTATCGTACTGAACGCGATGTCCCGTGACAGTGAGCTTATTGTCATCAACGCCTCAGGTGCTTCCAAGTGGGTAGTGCTCCGGCCAATTCTTGTGGTATCGATCACCATCACGGGCCTGATGTATTTTCTGTCCATGTATCTGTCGCCGATCGGGCTGGCAGAATTGCGCAGTGAGTTGACGCGTGTCCGTGTGGATCTGGTAGCCAACATCATCAGGCCGGGCCGGTTTATTCCCATTGAAGAGAACCTGACGTTCCATATCCGCAACAGAAGCGGTGATGGCCTGCTTGAAGGGCTGTTGCTGGATGATGCCCGCGATCCGGAAATCTCGTTCACTTATACGGCGGAGACAGGTCGGATCATCGAAGCCGCGGACAAAACACTGCTTGTGATGCTGGACGGGACGATCCAACGGCGCCCGCGCACCGGGCCGGACATGTCCCTTGTTAGTTTTGAGAGCTACGGATTCGATTTATCCTCGATGATTCCCGAGGCACGCGAGCCAGTATTTAAGGCAAGTGAGCGCCCAACCTTCGAATTACTACGTGCAACTCCCGATGATTCTTACGCGGCAAACAACTGGAGCCAGCTAGTTGTGGAATTCCATGACCGTTTAAGTGTGCCGCTCTACCCCATTGCCTTCGGTCTCATCATCTTTGCTTTCCTAGGGTCTCCCAAGACCACCAGGCAGGACCAAGGCCTTGCAGTAGCAACAGTAATCGCGATTGCGGTTCTACTCAGAACAGCCGGTTTTGGCGCCACGCTCATCGTGAGTGCAGCTCCAAACCTGTTCCCGTTGCTCTACGCAATCCCAATAATCGTAATTGCGCTTGCTGCGTGGTCCATTAGCTTGAACAGAAGACCTTGGTTTGTTCAGCGTCTGGTCGATGGAATGCAAAGCCTTCTTTATGGAATTCGAAGTGTGTTTTCCAAACTGATAGGTCGCAAAAACCAAAGGACAGCAGGACTGTAATGACCGGAAGAACGCTTAGTCTTTACATCTCCAAACGATTTTTGAAGTCGATTCTGGCCCTGTTTCTGTTTGCAGCTGTCCTGATTCTGCTGTTTGACGTGCTTGAGCTCGTGCGCCGTGGTGGTGACCGCGAAGGTTTCTCCTTGCTGCGCATTGTTGCCATCTCTGCACTGCGCGTTCCGTTGCTGCTGGAGCAGGTTATCCCATTTGCCGTGCTTTTTGGCTCAATCTGGGCCTTTGTGTCGCTGAGCAGAAGCCTTGAATTGGTGATTGCGCGGGCAGCCGGCATCTCAGTCTGGCAGTTCACGGCCCCTGCTCTCTTGACCGGCCTGTTTCTGGGCATAGTTGCTGTGGGTGTCTACAATCCGGGCGCGGTGTACCTGCAATCGAAATCTGACCAGGTTGCCGAAGGCCTCTTCAGTGTGGAGCAAACGTATCTGCTGGAAGGCTCTGGCGAGGTGTGGCTCAGGCAGAATGGTACGGATGGTGAGTCGGTTCTGCATGCACGTTATACCAGCGGGCAAGGCGCAACGCTGAACGGTGTAACCATCTTCTCCTTTGACCGTCAGGGCCAATTCTCTGAAAGAATCGAAGCACGCAGTGCCGTTCTCGAAGAGGGTATGTGGCGCCTTTCGGATGCAATTGTGTATGCTCTGGACACTGATCCACAACATTATGGAAACTATACAATCAGCACATTCCTGACCCCGACCGAGGTCAAGGAAAGCATTGGCGCGCCGGAATCCATCAGTTTTTGGAGCCTTCCGCGGTTTATTGAGCTGTCCCAGCGAGCCGGATTGCCAGCCTATCGATATTCCTTACAATATCAGTCTCTTCTAGCCAAACCCCTCCTACTTGTGGCAATGATTGTTATTGCTGCTGCTGTTTCGCTGCGTGTATCGCGTTTTGGGGGAATTGGCCGCCTGGTCACTTGGGGCATTATTGCCGGGTTTGTGCTTTACGCCGTGTCTGAAGTTTCAAGGGATCTGGGGGGCGCCGGAATTGTTCCGACAACGGTTGCGGCATGGGCACCTGGCGTATTTGGGGTTCTTATGGGTTTTACTATTCTGTTGAATCAGGAGGATGGTTGATGGTTTCGGCCAATATCCTGAAACAGAAAATCAAGCGAGTTGGAGCTGGCTGCGTATCGCCAGTATACCTTCGCACTGTCTCTGCACTTGCTCTGTTGTGTGGCGCTGGCCTTGCGGTTCTCAGCACGCCTGCACAGGCACAGTTTGACTTGACGAGCGCTGCGGAGCAGTCCGTCGACACGTCTCAGCCGATGTTGCTTGAAGCGCGCGAGCTGCAATACGATTTTGATAATGATGTCATTATTGCTTCGGGCAATGTTGAAATCTATTTTGATGACTATACGTTGCGCGCTGATCGGGTCACTTATAACCGCGCAGACGGGCGTTTCTCGGCCTCCGGCAACGTGGAAATGACAGAGCCTGACGGCAACTTCATTCAGGCCGATAATCTGGAACTCAGTGATGACTTCGCACAGGGCTTCGTCAACGCCCTGGAGATTGATACACCGCAGTTCACCCATTTTGTGGCTGAAAGCGCTGAACGTGCCAACGACAACCTGACGATATTCCAAAATGGCACTTATTCTGTCTACAAGAAAGCGCCTAAACCGCCTTTATGGCGGATCAAATCCACCACCATCACTCACAATCAGCAAAAACAGCGTATCTATTTTGAAGATTCGTCCATCGAGCTGTTTGGGAACTCCATCGCAAGGATCCCTTACTTCTCAATCGCGGATCCGACCGTAGGACGAAAGTCCGGCTTCCTGCTGCCAAGTTTTGTCACACAGAACCGCCTCGGAGTTGGTGTCTCTGTTCCATTTTATTGGACCATTTCACCAACATACGACCTAACAGCAACGCTGACGCCGCTTACACGCCAGGGATTTTTGGGTCAACTCGAATGGCGACAGCGATTTGACCGGGGGCACTACAATGTGTCGTTGGGCGCGATCAATCAGGCCGATCCGGGCGCGTTTGAGGGGTCCAGCGGTGATGTACGCGGTCGTTTCATCATCAACTCGAACAGTAACTTCGACATTACCAACCGCTGGCGGACTGGTTGGGATGTAACCTATGCGACCGATAGAGCCTTCCGCGAGGACTATGGATTTGCTGATTTTGGTAGCGCCCAGGAAGTTTCCAGACTTTTCCTGCGTGGCGAAACCCAGCGTAACCTGTTTCATGCAGATGCCTTAGCCTTCCAGATTGCTCAGGAAGACAATCCGAGCCCGACGCAGCCGATGAACCCAATCGGGCCATTCACGATGGTCAATGAGGATTTGCAGCAGAAGCAGCCCTTCGTTCATCCGGTGATCGATAACTCAATTTACTTCGAGAGGCCCATCTTTGGAGGGCAGCTGAATTACGATGGCAACCTGACGAGTTTGACGCGCCAAACCACTGACGCATTCTTCGTGAATGGCGAGAACCGGTTCCGCGGTGTGGAAGGCACGTTCAGCCGTGTGAGTGCAAACCTGACATGGCAGCGTACACTGATTGATCCGATCGGGCAGGTCTTTACGCCTTTTGCTTATGCAAAGACAAACCTCTTCTTTCTTGCCAACGCGGATGACAACGTAACTGAGCTTACCGATGACGCGGTCGTTTTCCGCGGTATGCCAGCGATTGGTCTGGAGTATCGGTTCCCGTTCCTGTCCACCTTCACTGGCGGCAATCAGGTTATTGAACCAATTGCGCAGTTGATTGTGCGGCCAAACGAAGCCGAGATTGGCGAGCTGCCGAACGAAGATGCGCAGTCGATTGTGTTTGATGCATCCACACTATTCGATTGGGACAAGTTCTCCGGATTTGACCGAAACGAAGGCGGTGTACGAACGAACCTCGGCTTGCAGTATAAGTTACAATTTGACAAAGGCTCATTCGTGAGTGGCCTGTTTGGTCGCTCCTTCCAGCTGGCAGGTCTCAACTCTTATGCCGTACCGGGTATTCTTGATGCCACGGGTGATTCCGGCTTGGAGACCGACGGTTCGGACTACGTCACGAGCTTATACTTTGACACCAACACCGGCTTCCGCATTGGTGGTAACGCTCGTTTCAATGAACATGATTTCGGGGTGGAACGTGCTGAAGTAGGTGCAAGTGGTCGTTATGGCCCAGCCTCTACCGTTCTTTCCTATGCCTATCTGGCAGAACGTCCGGATGCGGGTATTGATGAGCAACGCTCTGAGTTTGTAGGCTCTTTGAATTTGAACCTGCAAGAAAACTGGCGTGTGTTCGGGTCACTTCGCTACGATATGATCAATGAGAATATTGTTCAGGATACAGTCGGTCTTGGGTATATTGACGAAGGCTTTAACGCTTCTATCTCCTATAGTGAAGACAGAAGTCGGAACAATGGGGAGCCGGTTCAGCGGGTCTTCTTCTTCCGGTTCGGCCTGAGGACCATTGGCGATACCACGCTCTCGCAATCTAACTCTAGCTCTGACCCCAATGATTAAGTACGTACACATACTTAAGTCTATGGTTATGACACAAAATAGCCAGAGGATTGACCGAGTGTCGCCTTCATTTACCATTATTAAATTGAATAACATTTTCCCAGACTGCACCCTGTTTTTTGGAACGACGCGCTATATATGCTTCGAAGACATCTAGGGAGCGCCTGTTGGGGGCAGATGTCTTTGGGACGGAGAGCTTAAAAAAATGAAACTTACTCGCTTCTGTGCTTCGCTTGTTGTTGCCGCCAGCATGTTCGCACCAATTGGCCCAATGCTTACGACTGCAACTGCAGCAAGTAAGATTGTTGCTGTGGTCAATGGTCGGCCAATTACCAGTTACGAACTTGAGCAGCGCTCAAAGCTTATCACACTCACCACACGAGCTTCTTCCAGTATTGCCAAGAGAAAGGCCAGAGAAGAGCTGATTGATGAGGCGCTGAAGCTTGGAGAAGCGAAGCGTGTTGGCATCTCTGTACCTGACAGCGAAGTAGACAACGCTTTTTCAACGATTGCAAAGCGCGTTAATCTGTCGCCTACCCAGTTCAACGAGGCTCTTTCCCAAAGCGGTGTAAATCCACGCACGTTGAAAAATCGCCTGCGCGCCGAGATCACGTGGTCTGAGGTGGTGATGCAGCGTTTCCGTGCGACTGTTCGGATCAATGAATCTGATGTGATTGCTGCTCTGCAGAGCAAAGAGGACAAAGATTCCATTGGGACAACCAGTGTTGAATATGACCTGCAACGCATCATTTTTGTGGTTCCGGAAAAAGCCAGCAAGTCGTTCAGGAACAAACGCATGGACGAGATGAAGAAGCTCCGTGCCCGCTTTACCTCATGCGAGCAAGGCATCCGCATCGCCTCCGGTTTGAATGAAGTGATCGTTCGCCCGATCGGCAAGCGTATGGAAACTGATTTGCCGCAAAACTTCGTGAAACAGCTTGATGAGATCTCTGTTGGCCGCGTCACAGCGCCTACCCCTGTAGACTCTGGATTTGAGATGGTTGCTCTTTGTGGTAAAGAGACAATCAACAGTGATGCGACTGCGCGAAGCACAATCGAGGGCGAGTTGCGGAATAAGCAAGGGCAACAGCTTTCTCGCCGTTACCTTCGTGACCTGCGCTCCAATGCTGTGATCGAGCAGCGCTGATCGCCTGATCAGCAGCAGGAGACATTTTTTAGTCATGCGCAGAGTGAAATTGGCGCTCGCCCTTACAATGGGCGAGCCTGCAGGCATTGGGCCTGACATTACGCTAAAAACCTGGAAAATGCGCTTTGAACGGGACGTTCAGCCATTTTACGTTTTATGCGATCCAGAACTCCTTAAAGCCCGCGCCAAACATCTCGGATTAAAAATTCCAATCAAAGTGATAGAGCCTGAAGCCGCCTGCGAGTGCTTTGATGAAGCGCTTCCGGTGGTGCCTCTTTCGGGGCCTGTGCAGGTCACGCCGGGCGCACCTTCGGGCACCAACGCGGCACTTGTGATCGAATCGATTGAGACTGCGGTTCGGCATGTCAAACAGGGTCGGGCCTCCGCAGTTGTGACAAACCCCATATCCAAGCGGATTCTTTATGACGCCGGGTTCCATCATCCAGGTCATACGGAGTTTCTCGGTGATCTGGCGAAGACCTACTGGGACAAGGATGTTGAGCCGATCATGCTACTGGCGGGGCCTGAGCTGATGGCTGTACCGCTGACAATTCATGTTCCTTTTGTTGATGTGCCCAAGCTGGTGACAAAGGACCTGATTGTCGAGCGCTGCCGGGCCATCAACAAAGATATGATCGAACGGTTCGGCATCACAGCTCCGCGTATTGCCATTGCTGGCCTGAACCCGCATGCAGGTGAAGGTGGTTCCATGGGCATGGAGGAGATTGAAACGATCTCTCCTGCAATTGCCCAGCTGCGCAGTGAAGGCATTGACGCGCGAGGTCCTTTGCCTGCGGACACCATGTTCCACAGTGAAGCGCTGGATACCTATGATGTGGCAGTGGCCATGTATCATGACCAGGCGCTTATTCCTGTTAAAACTCTTGCCTTTGATGAAGCTGTGAACGTGACACTTGGCCTCCCCTATGTGCGCACCTCACCTGATCACGGGACCGCATTTTCGATTGCGGGAACCAACAAGGCCTCTCCAAACAGTTTGATGGCTTCCTTGCGTCTTGCAGCAGCCCTCGCCCAACCTGAGCTCGTTTAATGTCACAAATTGATGATCTGCCACCTCTGCGTGAGGTGATTGCAGAGCATGGGCTTGATGCCCGAAAATCCCTTGGTCAGAACTTTCTTCTCGACCTCAACCTAACCTCACGCATTGCCCGCAGTTCCGGTGATCTGAGTAACTGCACTGTTGTTGAAGTGGGCCCCGGCCCCGGCGGACTGACGCGTGCGTTGTTAGCGGCTGGCGCCAAGAAGGTTATTGCCATTGAGAAGGACACGCGCTGCCTGCCTGCGCTTTCTCAGATTTCAGAGCACTATAACGGCAAGTTGGAAGTGATTGAGGGCGATGCTCTGAAGTACAATCCTGCTGACCTTGCTGAGGGCCCGATCAAGATCATTGCAAACCTGCCGTACAATGTGGGCACCCAGCTTCTTCTGGGGTGGCTGACAACGGACGAATGGCCTCCATTTTGGGAGTCGTTGACCCTGATGTTCCAAAAGGAAGTGGGGCAGCGCATTGTGGCTGATACGGGCAGCAAGGCTTACGGCCGGCTTGGCGTGCTGGCAAACTGGCGGTGTCATACAGACATTTTGTTTGATCTCAATCCAAAGGCATTCACACCTCCCCCAAAGGTGACCTCAGCGGTTGTACAGCTGCACCCGCGTAAAGAACCTCTGGCTTGCCCCCTAAAGGCATTGGAGCGCGTGACCGCGCATGCCTTTGGTCAACGGCGGAAAATGCTCCGGGCCAGTTTAAAAGGCCTCAAACCAGACGCGGAATCCCGTATTGAAGCGGCTGGCATTAAGCCAACGGCCCGTGCAGAAGAAATTGATGTTGCCGGTTTTGTTGCACTGGCACATGCGTTTGACAGGGATTAGTGCAGCCAATCTAGCGACTTTGACTTAGCGACAATGGCAAGCACGGCACAACCGGCTTGCCTGTTTCTCGACCATTTCACCACGTGGCCGGGAGACGATGACTTAATACGAGTCTACTAAATCCCCTCAATCTACCCATCCTTAAATATTCTTCATCACTTCAGTCCCGCACATAGCTCGAGGCAGTACGAGACCACAGGCTACTAGGTGCAAATCCCTCGCGAAAATCGGCGCAAATGAACGCATGCGGTCCATCTTTGTGCATAAGATAAGGCCATTCCCTCGCAGAGATTGCCAATCTAAAATAATCGATTATTTTAGATTGATTAATAATATTAATCTTTATGGCAAAAGTGTGAATATCGGTAGGTTTGTTAAGAGAACTACTCTGGGGGCGGGGTTGGCTATAACAGCTCTCGGTTTAGCGGGGTGCGGCGGCGGTGGTGGATCCGGTGGAGGCTCGACCGCCAGTCACAAGCCGATACCAGAAACTCGCGTGCAGCCCTGCGATAGTTCTGACCGTTGGCCCGGTGAGTTTTCTACCTGCATCACCTCATTTGATTGGGAAATTGCAAAGCAATTTTTGCAGGTCGGTGAGTTTATTGCGCAAACTGTTACGGTCGGGCCTCTTACGAGCGGCGCACGCCACGCTATTACCAGCAACGCATATTCGGACATTAACCTGCATTACGCCCGCGCAGCGGGACTAACTGGCGCTGGAAAGACCATTGCTATTATCGACGATGGCTTCTCGCTCTCCCACAATGATCTGAGCAAAAAGAAAGTAACTGTCTTCGGCGGGAACACAGCTGAAGACCATGGAACGTTTGTTGCGACCATTGCGGCGGGTAATCAAGATGGTAACGGAGTAATGGGCGTCGCCTCGGGCGCGGACCTTCATCTAACGTCTTGGGGGGATGGCGATGCTACAAAGTCAAATACCGCACATCTTGCAGCCGCAACGTCGGATGCTTCAAGAAAAGGGGCAATTGTCCAGAACAACTCATGGGGCTACTTCTCTGAGATAAGCGGAGCAAGCATCACGCTTGCAGACTACAACACTTTGGTCAGCGATCTCGTCAACTCACCATCCGAAGACAACACGTTCACTAACGACACACCTGCCGAAGCCTTTCTTGCACGCTACTTCGACGAGAGCGCTGAGGTTTGGACAGATTACGTTAGCAAGCTCGACGAGTTTACAAAACAGGGCGTAGTGGTGTTCGCACAGTCCAATTTTGAGGATGACCTCAGTTCCTCCCTCATCGCTGCCTTGCCGGAAATCTTCCCCGAACTGAAACGCTCCTGGGTGGTCGCTGTCAACGGGCTGCCGGAATACGATGCAGCAGGTAACATCTCTGAAATGCATCGACTGTCTGCCCGCTGCCTTGAGACGGCGCAGTATTGTTTAACGGCAAATGGTAGTGTTCGTGGCGGAACTACCTCGTCAGATAGCGCCTACAAACTTGACACCGGCACCTCTTTTGTCGCACCGCAGATCTCTGGTTCGATCGCCCTCTTGGCTGAAGCGTTTCCGGCTTTGCCAGCTGCTGATTTGCTTAAGAGGTTGTTTGCATCAGCCAACAACAGTTTCCTGACTGCGAGCGGAACTGTTGATTTTGGAAACGGTGTGACACATGGCTATAACGAAGAATTCGGACATGGCTTTCTGGATTTGAAGGCGGCGCTGCTGCCGATTGGGAATGTGGGGGTTCCGGATACCAACAATGCTTATGGTGGCGTTGCACCCCTATCGGAAGTCAGCGTTGCAGCTGGTACGGCTCATGGTGATGCCATCAGGAATGGGCTTCGCGGGGTCGCTATGGCAATCTACGATTCCCTTGGCGCTAACTTCACCATTGATGCACGTGCGCTTGTTGAAGAGCAGTCGCAGGACTTCGGTGCGCGTCTTGCTAATTTCCAGTCCGACACCACAGTTAAAACCTCCACAGCGGCCTCTTACTCCTTCATGGGTAATGAGCTATCTCAGGATACCGGCGGATTTCAGTTTGTTTCGGGTGCGTTCTCAGAGGTTGGCGAGGATCTGGGCTTCATGAGATCTGGTGGTGGTCTGTTTTCCGGCGACTCCTCTATCGTTTCTGATGGCCCCGGCACTATGGCATTTGCGACGGTGAAAAAGTCCGACAGCCACGGTTTTGGCGCGCTGGCCTTTGTGGAGCATACCAGTGATGGGGTTGCCTCTGCTGGTTTTGGTTTTTCTGCTGCAAGAACAATAGCGCCTGATCTGACAAGTGTGTTTGGCTTCAGTGTTAATGGAGAGGCAGGCACTGCGCTTGGCCTTTCTGCTGAAAGTTTGGATGATGAGAGTCTGTCTGCTGCCAGTTCTGCCTTCTCCTTCGCCGGTGAGTGGACCTACCAGCAAGGCCTGTCGTTCTTTGCCAACGCGGAGCTTGGGATGACCGTTTCCAGTGGAGCAGGATACATCACGTCTCTTGATCCGGCTCTTCATAGTGCCTTTAGCGCTGGCATGAAGGTTGGAGGAGTGTTTGCGAAGAGCGACGCAGTCACGTTCTCACTTCGGCAGCCTTTACGGGTTGAGCAAGGTAGCGCGACTGTTCGTTTGCCGACCGGGCGCATGGAGGACGGAACAATTTCCTACGCTGCTCATGAGATTGACCTGACGCCAAGTGCGCGTCAGCTGGATTTCGGGCTCCGCTATCATATTGATTTTCTGGAGAATACCTCGTTGGGTCTGGGCGCGGCGCTTTCTGTGAATGAAGGACACACCCAAGGAAACCTTGGCGGCTCCGGGATTCTGGCATTTAGGCATCGTTTCTGACGTTAAGCCTGAGCAGGGCGCCCGATCTGACCCCTCCTCAAAAGATGAGCAAAAAGCCCTGAGACTGTGATGGCCTCAGGGCTTTTTGCTTGTTGCAGTCATGCGGGCTTATTCGACCCGCAGAAAGGCGGTCATGCCGCTTTCCTGGTGTTCGATGATGTGGCAGTGCATGAGCCAGTCGCCCTCATAATCCGGGCGCACGGCGACCTGTACACGTTCATCAGGCAGCACAAGTGCAGTGTCCGTCCACCACGGTGGGAGTTGGCGCTTGTTGCTCTTCAGGAGCTGGAACGTCATGCCATGGATATGGATCGGGTGGGTGCGCGGTGTCCGGTTGATGAACTCAAACACATACGACTTGTCACGCTTCAAAACTTCTACCGGATCCAGCGGGCCACGCTCTGCTCCGTGCCATGCCTTTTTGTTCACGGCCCAGAATGAAAATCCGAGACTGCCACAAATTGGGTTTGCAGGGCGCTTCTCGGCGGTGGCAGAAAATTCCAGTGGGATGTATTGCGCGTTTTTCAGGTCCGGCTGCGGAATCGGGTTAGCTGGCAGCGGCTTGATTTCGCGCAGGTCTCGGTTCTGAGATTGACCAATGGCCCGCAGGGACAGAACCGTCCATGGAGAGGACGAGGAGTAGTTCGTTAGCTCGATTTGCTCGCCCTCTGCGTCTGGAATACGCATTGCGATATCTGCGCGTTGACCCGGTCCCAGCGCAAGCTTGTTCACCGCAAAGGCTTCCACCGGATTGCCGTCGATAGCGATGACATTCGCATCGGTTCCATGTGGCAAAGACAGTTTGTAAATGCGTGTCACATCGGTAACGCATAAACGCAGACGCACAAGGGAACCAGCTTTAACATCCATCACAGGCGCAGGCTGCCAATTGGAGGTGCGGTAGGTTCCAAAGGTCCCTGCCCGCGCTGACGAACGTGCCTGGTAGAGCTTGGTGAACTGGCCGTCACTGCCAAGGCGGAAGTCGCGCAGGTTGACCGGAATGTCGTGATCAAAGCCGGGGTCTTCGTCTTCCTCGACGACCATCAGGCCGGTCATGCCGTAGGACAGCTGCTCCAGCGAGTTGCAGTGAGGGTGATACCAGAAAGTACCTGCATCATGGGGCGTGAAGCGATAGTCGAAATGATCGTCGGTGTACACGTAATGCTGGGTTAGGAAGGCAACGCCGTCCATGTCATTGGGCAGGCGCATGCCGTGCCAGTGAATGGTGGTTGGCTCTTCCAGCTTGTTGATGAGGCGACCGTGGAATGGTTGGCCCTGCTTCAAGCGCAAGGTCGGCGGCATGGCGTCGCCAAAGGTGAACATGTTCTTGGTCGCAGGTGCACCATCCATCAGCTGGTGATCAATATTGCGCGCAATCAGGTCATGTCGTTTTGGCAGGGCCCACAGACTGGAGGCACCGGCCAACCCGCCTGCAACAGCAGCTCCGCCAAACAGGGCGCCTTTCAGCGCCTGACGTCGTGTGATCATCGCTCTTTGTCCTCAAGTTCAGTCCGTCTCTGTACTTGGCTGGTCAATGGCTATTCACTCACGACGGCTGTTATTTACAGAGCATCTGCTTATGCAAATGATGCCCTGCTCTACTCTGGTTCACAATTTGATTCAACTCACTGATAATGTGAATCAGTAAATCTCGTCAAGATATTGAAACTACAAGACTTTGCGTTGTTTGTTCCGCATCAATCCGCGATGGCAGCTTTCAAGTCGGCGATCATGCCATCCATCTTGCCCGCGAGTTTTGGCAGTCTGATCCGCTTCAGGCGCTCGCTTGCGATGATCGACTGTACGGTTGTTACTGCCTTATCCAGATCATCGTTGACGATGATGTAGTCGAACTCTTGCCAGCCGGAGATTTCATCAATGGCGGTCTGCATACGGCGTTTGATGGCGGCTTCATCATCATCCCCACGCCCTGTCAGACGGGCCTGCATTTCAGCAATGGACGGTGGCAGTACGAAGATTGCGACCACATCCTCACCGGCCTGTTCCTGAAGCTGACGGACGCCAGCGATATCGATATCAAACAGGATGTCCTTGCCCGCATTCAGGCTGGCGTCAACCGGTTCGCGCGGCGTTCCGTAGTAGTTGTCGTGGACGGTAGCCCATTCAAGCAGTTCATTTGCGGTGATCTTGCGTTCGAACTCCTGGGTCTCCAGAAAGAAGTAGTGAACGCCATGTTCTTCCGCAGCACGGCGCTGGCGCGTTGTGGCAGAAACGGAAAGAGCCAGTTTGTCATCTTCAGCTAGCAAACGGTTTGCTATTGTGCCCTTGCCAGCCCCGGATGGCGCCGCTAATACCAGCATGAAGCCGCGGCGTACATCTTCAATATCCTGAGCTGATACGGTTGTCCCACCAGAGTTTTCTGAGTTCATTTTGACTTTGTCTTCTTGTGCGTGTGTGCGTTCAAAGCTGCCTGCCTGAGCGTTTGCTATGGAACAGCTTTGAGCTTGTGTCTTGTTGCCCGAACAACGTCTACCTTTTAGGTCAAACGCCTTATTCGATGTTTTGGGTCTGCTCCCGGAGCTGGTCAATGACTGTTTTCAGCTCCAAGCCAATTGCGGTCAACTCCACACTGTTGGACTTTGAGCACAACGTATTTGCTTCGCGGTTGAACTCCTGCGCCAGAAAGTCGAGGCGGCGCCCGATAGCTCCGCCCTTTAGGAGCAGTTCACGAACCGCTTCCACGTGCGCATAGAGGCGATCAAGCTCTTCCCGGATATCTGCCTTAGTGGCGAGAAGCGCTGCTTCCTGATGGAGGCGCTGTGGGTCGAGCTGGCTGCTTGCCTCAAGGAGCTCCTCTAGCTGCGTCTCAAGGCGTGCGCGGATGGCTTCAGGGCTGCGGGATGGCAGCTCTTCGGCTTGTTTGGTCAGCGCCTCAATCGTGTTGATCTGACCGGTTAGCAGCGTGGAGATGGCATTGCCTTCGCTGCTGCGCATGGCGACGAGCTCGTTGAGAGCCTCATCAAAGGTAGAGAGAAGAACCTTGTTCTGAGCGTTCTTTGCCTCTTCGTTCTCTTCGGCCTCTTCAAACTCCAGAACGCCCTTGTAGCCGAGGATACCATCAAGTGTCGGTTCCGAGGCGTTGGGCAGGCGGTCTTTAAGGAGAGAGATGGCTTTGAGCACTTGCTCCAGCGCCCCTTCGTTGACCACAAGTTTGGAATCTGCCTGAGAGCGCTGCATTTGCAGGCCGATGGAAACGTTACCGCGCTTCAGCTTTGCGGCGAGGCGCTTACGCACTTCTGCCTCGACGCCGTCCAGCCCTTGTGGCAGGCGCAGGCGGACATCCAGTCCCTTGCCGTTCACCGAGCGAAGCTCCCACACCCAGCGCGCCTCTTCATGGCTGCTTTCCACGCGGGCAAATCCGGTCATGCTTGCCAGTGCCATCCCTGAAACTCCTTATGCCACCACCCGTTTTAGTAGTGCGTCAATTCAATCTTTGCTCGCCCGGAGCTTACCAGCGAACACCCACCAATCCCATGGGGTTTGTGTGGGTCTTACCTCTCCGGGCTCTTATCGTCCCAAAACCTATCTCAGCTTTTACGAAGAGAAACCTTCGCTTTCAGCAAAAAGCCTGCCCGGTGTTTTGTCTGGGCAGGCTTTCCGATTTCGTCCTGCAAGATCTGCAGGTTAGTTCTTTGCTTGTTCCGCTTCTTGCTCGGCAGCTTTTTCAGCGGCCTCTTTCGCAGCTTTTTCGGCTGCCTGTTTTGCGCGCAGCTCTCTTTCGACCTTTCGCCATTCAGCCACGTTGCGCTGGTGCTGGCGGTAGGTTTCGGCAAAGGCGTGACCACCTGTGCCATTTGCTACAAAGTAAAGATCCTTCGTACGGGCCGGATTTGCGACCGCTTCCATGGCAGCAACGCTCGGGTTGCCAATTGGGCCTGGAGGCAGGGCATTGATCTGGTAGGTGTTGTACGGGTTCTTCTGGTTGAGCATGGAGCGTGTGATTGCAGAGCGGTCCTGGGTCCAGGCATTGCCGCCAAACAAGCCGTAAAGAATTGTCGGATCAGACTGCAACGGCATTCCGCGGCGCAAGCGGTTGATAAAGACGGAGGCAACACGCGGGTGCTCGTCTACCTTGGAGGTTTCTTTCTCCACGATGGACGCAAGAACAACAAGCTGCTCAGGCGAATCGATCGGAAGGCCCTGCGAGCGGTGCTCCCAGATGCGGGCAATGTGGTTCTTCATGGCCTTCTGCATCTGATCAATGATGCGTGCCTTGGTGGTTCCGCGGGTGAAGGTATAGGTTTCCGGCAGCAAAGAGCCTTCAGCAGGAATTGCCGAAATTTCGCCGGTCAGGATCTCGTTGGCATTCAGACGATTGATGATCTGCGTGCTGGTCCAGCCTTCAGGGAAGGTCACGGAGTGGTACACTGCACGGCCCTCAACCAGATCTTCCATGACGGTTTTCATGGGAATTCCAGCGGGGAATGCGTACTCGCCAGCCTTGATCCGATTCTCGTTCTTAAACAAACGGGTGCCTGCCTCAAAAACGAGAGAGTTGGAGATGACCCCCTCCTCTTCCAGCTTGGCAGCGATCTGAGGCAAGCTCATTCCGCTTGCAACGATAAAGGTTTTGTCTTCATTCAGCGGCCCGGCAGCATCAAACTCTCCTTTACCCCAGTACAGCGCAGCGCCGGCAACGATGATGCCAAGGACTGCCATGGAGAGTAAGAAATTGATGGTGATGACAATTGGATTGCGTGCATGACGGGAGCGCGGCGGAGGTGGCGGTGCAGCATCCGGCTGGATTGCACGACTTGGACTGCGCGGTGCAGCAGGTCCGCTCGACTGATTTGGAAGATCAGGCTGATCCTGAGGCCCATTTGAGTTGTCTTCAGGCGTTTGAGCCATTGTAACCCTCTAATACGGGAGAGCCGGCAGCTCTCCATAATCTGCGTATCTTGCCCGTAAACCGACACCCACTTACCGGAGACACGCTTTTAATACTCATCACAGAGCTTAACCCATTCGGGAACCGCAATGTAAAAGGCCAGATTCCGCCGCGCGGAGTCTGGCCCTTTCATTCTTTTATCAAAAAAGCGAGTTATGCCTCAACTTTTTTGAGAACCAGAGACGCGTTGGTACCGCCAAAACCAAATGAGTTAGACAGAGCATAATTAATCTCCATCTTCTTGGCTTTATTAGGGACCAAGTCAATCGCAGTTTCAACTGAAGGGTTATCAAGGTTGATCGTCGGTGGTGCAACCTGATCACGGATCGCCAAAGCGGTGAAGATTGCTTCCACAGCACCTGCAGCGCCCAGCAAGTGGCCGGTCGCAGATTTTGTGGATGACATGGTCAGAGAGCCGGCATGATCACCAGCGAGACGTTCAACGGCACCCAGCTCGATCTCATCACCCAGTGGGGTGGATGTGCCGTGTGCATTTACGTAATCAACATCAGCGATGGAAATGTCTGCACGTTTCAATGCAGCTTCCATGCAGCGGTATCCGCCGTCACCGTCAGACGCAGGCGCTGTGATGTGGTATGCATCGCCAGACAGACCGTAGCCAACAACTTCAGCGTAGATTTTTGCGCCGCGTGCTTTTGCGTGTTCGTATTCTTCCACAACAACAACGCCTGCACCCTCACCCATGACAAAGCCATCACGGCCCTTATCGTAAGGGCGGGAAGCTTTTTCAGGCTCATCGTTGAAGCCGGTGGAAAGTGCTTTACAGGCGTTGAAGCCTGCGATGCCAATGCGGCAAACAGTGCCTTCAGCACCACCTGCAACCATGACATCTGCATCACCAAATGCAACAAGACGTGCAGCATCACCGATAGCGTGTGCGCCGGTGGAGCATGCTGTTACAACAGAATGATTTGGACCTTTAAGGCCGTGCTTGATGGAAACGTAACCGCTTGCCAGGTTGATCAGACGACCTGGAATAAAGAACGGGCTTACGCGGCGTG
Organism: Pseudovibrio japonicus; assembly: GCF_014651595.1. Taxonomy (GTDB): domain Bacteria; phylum Pseudomonadota; class Alphaproteobacteria; order Rhizobiales; family Stappiaceae; genus Pseudovibrio; species Pseudovibrio japonicus. The sequence continues at coordinate 234,855 of NZ_BMXE01000001.1, forward strand.
GGCCTTTTTCTTCCATCAGTAGAGCTGTGTCAGCGATCCCCTGAAGGCCGCCAATACCAGAACCGATGAGCGTACCGGTGCGGCACTTTTCTTCTTCGGTTTCCGGCTTCCAGTTCGCATCTTCAATGGCCTGGTCTGCAGCTGCAATGGCATAGACGATGAATGGGTCTACCTTGCGCTGCTCCTTCGGAGCCACGAAGTCGTCTGGATTGAATGTGCCGTCAGTGCCATCACCGCGCGGGACCTGACAGGCAATCTTAGTTTGAAGATCTTCGGTCTCGAAGTTTTCGATGCGCCCCGCACCGCTTTTACCTTCAAGAATACGTTGCCATGAAACCTCAGCTCCGCAACCAAGCGGGCTTACCATGCCAATGCCTGTGATAACGACTCGACGCATATTTCCTGCACTTTAATTTGTTGAGCGCTGCCAGCCCTGATATCGCCCCCTGAAGACACAATGGCCTTACCTCTGCGACAAGCATGCAGCTTAAAAGAAAACAGGCGCGGCGAGTACTAATGACCCACCGCGTTCCTAGCTCTTGCAGCAGGATTAGCCCTGCTTGGATTCGATGAACTTCACAGCATCGCCAACAGACTGAATGGTTTCAGCAGCATCGTCCGGGATTTCCACGCCGAATGCTTCTTCGAAAGCCATTACCAGTTCAACGGTGTCCAGGCTGTCTGCGCCCAGATCGTCGATGAAGCTTGCAGATTCGACGACCTTGTCAGCCTCTACGCCGAGGTGCTCGACAACGATCTTCTTTACCTGTTCTGCAACATTGCTCATTTTAAGTCCTCAATTGGTTTTCAAGGTAGTGTTTCGGTCCGCTTCACGGAGGCCTAATTTCACTCGCCACCCGTGTTGCACACTCTGGTTCTTTTGAAAAGACGCAACGGCTTATATGTTAAGCCGCTTCCAAAGAAAACCGCAGCTTTTCCGTTCCTCTTTCCAAGAGGCCACTTCTAATCGGCGGGTTCCTAGCACAATCTGTTCAGGTTTACCAGCCGCCAGTAGTGATTGCCCCTTTTGTACAGGGTACGAAAAATCTACATATTTTCTTCGTTAAATCATCGCCATACCGCCATTCACGTGCAATGTCTGGCCAGTAATATACGCTGCTTCATCACTTGCGAGATAAACAGCTGCACTTGCGACTTCTTCAGCAGTGCCCAAACGACCAGCTGGAACATTGCCCAGGATCGATTCGCGCTGCTTTTCGTTTAGCTCGTCGGTCATCGCAGTTGAGATGAAACCTGGAGCAATTGTATTGACGGTAATCTTGCGAGATGCAACTTCCTGCGCCAACGACTTGGACATGCCGATCATGCCCGCCTTTGCAGCGGAATAGTTCACCTGACCTGCGTTACCGGTTACACCAACGATAGAGGTAATTCCAACAATACGGCCATGACGGCGCTTCATCATACCTTTAATCGCGGCACGACAGATGCGGAAAGTGGCGGAAAGATTAATTTCCAGTACGTGATCCCACTCTTCGTCCTTCATGCGCATGAAAATGTTGTCGCGAGTGATCCCTGCGTTGTTCACGAGGATATCGAGGCCGCCCATCATTTCTTCAGCTGCAGGCACAAGTGCGTCAACGCTGTCACGATCAGACAGGTTGGCTGCTTTGATGTGTACACGCTCGCCCAGATCAGCTGCCAGCGCTTCCAGCTTTGCTTCGCGGGTACCAGACAAGGTTACCGTTGCACCCTGAGAGTGCAAAGCGCGTGCAATCGCCTCACCGATACCACCGGTCGCGCCGGTTACGAGTGCGCTTTTACCTTCTAAATTGAACATGCCGTTGGTCTCCTCGGCTTAAAATCCATTTAAGAAAACTCATAGGGACGAAACCTGTGCCCCGTCTATACGCAGTATTAAATGCGCGCCTATGAGCCGTCAAAATCTGTGTATTAGCTCTGGGCGCCTTCAAGACGCGCAACCAGCGCATCAATATCTTCTGCGGTATTAACCGCAACGCCTTCCAGAGACTTCACGATACGGCGCACCATGCCGGTCAGAACCTTGCCGGTACCGACCTCAACGAGGGTGGTAACACCGTTGTCAGCCATCCAGGTTACAGATTCGCGCCAGCGTACGGTTCCTGTCACCTGCTCTACGAGGCGGGTGCGGACTTCTTCCGGATCGGTGATTGGAGCGGCCAGGACGTTCGCAACGAGTGGAACAACCGGCGCCTTAATCTCAACTTCCGCCAGTGCCTTCGCCATTGCATCTGCAGCAGGCTGCATCAGGGAGCAATGGAAGGGTGCGGATACAGGAAGCAGAACAGCGCGGCGGGCGCCCTTACCTTTTGCGATTTCGCAGGCACGCTCAACAGCTGCCTTGTGACCAGACACAACAACCTGACCAGTTGCGTTGTCGTTTGCTGCCTGACAAACTTCGCCCTGAGCGGCCTCTGTAGCGACTTCCATCGCCTGATCGAAGTCCAGCCCGAGCAGAGCTGCCATTGCGCCCTCACCCACTGGAACTGCTTTTTGCATTGCATCACCGCGGATACGCAGCAGGCGTGCTGCGTCAGCGATGCTCAGGGAACCTGCTGCAGCCAGTGCAGAATATTCACCTAATGAGTGACCAGCAACGAAGCTTGCAGCCTTGGACAGGTCCACACCTTTCGCCTCAAGCACACGCATAGTGGCGAGGCTGACAGCCATAAGAGCTGGCTGTGTGTTTGCCGTAAGGGTCAGCTCATCTGCCGGCCCTTCCCACATGATCTTGGTCAGAGACTGACCGAGAGCTGCATCAACTTCCTCAAATACAGCGCGCGCTTCCGGGAACGTGTCGGCAAGTTCCTTACCCATTCCAACCGTCTGGCTACCCTGTCCGGGAAATGTAAATGCAATAGTCATTTATTAGTAGCTCCGTCGCATTCTAATTGCGTCAAATGTGGGTATCCCACTTTGTATTCCAAGATGGGCGGCTATAAATTCAGCAAATACGTGCAAATTATGACCGCGCCCAAATAAGTAGCAGTGCAGATACCCTAATCGTCAGCTATCCGCACCCTCAAGAAACCTAGGGGAAACCTCGGTTACCTGCGTATTCAACGGGGCGACATGAGCCGTCTTGCTGGCACAATGTCAAGGCTACAACTGGAAAAAAGGGCTTTTTCCCCGATAGCGCTTGTCTTTTGCAGGGGATTGGCTATAAAGCCCCTCTCGTTTCCGGTATTTGGCCGGAGGCTAAAAGGAAGGCAGTTCTTCGGGACTGTAGGAATCGAAAGATATCCGTCTTCCCGTGTCTCCGCTCTTGTGAAACATCTTCTTGCGGCCTTTTTCTGAGGGCCATTCGAAGGGGCTTTGCGCCGATACCGGAATTGTTTGATCTCAGAAAGGCAATCCACATGGCGCTCTATGAGCACGTGTTCCTGGCACGCCAGGACATTTCTACCCAGCAGGTTGAAGCCCTCGTTGAGCAGTTCAAAACTGTTCTCGAAGAAAACGGCGGCAAAGTCGGCAAGATTGAAACCTGGGGTCTGCGCACCCTGACTTACCGTATCAACAAGAACCGCAAGGCTCACTACGTTCTAATGAACGTGGATGCTCCTCATGCAGCTGTTGCTGAAATGGAACGTCTGCAGGGCCTGAGCGAAGATATTCTTCGTTTCATGACCATTCGCGTAGAAGAGCTGGACGAAGAACAGTCCGCTATGATGCAGAAGCGTGATCGTGATGACCGCCGTCGCGGTGATCGCAATGACCGTGGCCCTCGCCCAGATCGTGGTGATCGTGGTCCACGTCCTGATCGTCGTCCTGAAGCACCTGCAGCGGAGTAATTGAAAATGGCTGAATCTTCTTCCGCAGGACGTCGTCCTTTCTTCCGTCGTCGTAAGACCTGCCCATTCTCCGGTGCGAACGCTCCGAAGATTGACTACAAGGACATCCGTCTTCTGCAGCGCTACATTTCTGAGCGCGGCAAGATCGTTCCTTCCCGTATTACCGCAGTATCTGCGAAGAAACAGCGTGAACTGGCTCGTGCCATCAAACGTGCTCGTTTCCTCGGCCTACTGCCGTTCGTAATCAAGTAAGTCTTGATTATCAGGTCAGGGTGCTTTTTGCATCCTGACCTTTTTCATGATTCCGGACTGTCGGAATCACGGTTGAGAGACAGAGTGCGTCAATGACGCTTCTCTCTAACTGCGGGTCACATTATCCGCAGGACAGCATTAGGAGAAATTCCATGAAAGTTATCCTTCTTGAGCGCGTGGCTAAACTTGGCCAGATGGGCGACACCGTAACTGTTAAAGACGGTTACGCACGTAACTACCTGCTGCCTCAGACAAAAGCACTTCGTGCAAACAAAGCGAACCTAGAGCGCTTTGAAAACGAACGCGCACAGCTTGAAGCTCGTAACCTTGAGCGCAAGAGCGAAGCAGAAGCAGTTGGCGCAAAGCTGGCTGGCGAAAGCATCGTTGTTATCCGCGCTGCTGGCGAGACCGGTCAGCTTTACGGTTCTGTTGCAACCCGCGATGTTGCAGGCCAGCTGACTGAAGCAGGCTTCACCGTTGTTCGCTCCCAGGTTTCCTTGCGTGCACCAATCAAGACCATTGGTCTGCACGACGTATCCATCGTCCTTCACCCTGAAGTTGAAGTTGAAATCTCTGTTAACGTTGCTCGTTCTGAAGACGAAGCTGTACGTCAGGCTGCCGGTGAAGACCTCACCGTTCAGGACGAAGATTCCTTCGAATTCGACGAAGATCTGGAAGAAGATGAAGATCTGGAAGAAGGCGAAGAAGAGGCTTCTGAAGAAGAAGCTGAAGGCGAAGAGAAAGAAACCGAAGAATAATTTTTCTTCATTCTTCTTTGAAAAAGCAGAGTCGCAATGCTCTGCTTTTTTTGTGACTCAACCTGACAGAATCGGCAACAACTCCTCTGATTCTGTTCCTTAGAAAAGGCTTTGTTAATAATTGCAGCTGGGCCGAAAAGCACTGAACACAGCTGAATTTAAACAATTTTTCTAAGCTTTCCCAAAGTTTTGAGGGCGGCGACTGTCAATTGCCAACCTGCAATTTTCCCCGCTGATTTAATTTTGAAAAAGAACTGGGCTTAAGGTGTGTCGGGCCCTTTTCCTGTCCGCGTTTAAGCTGTAACCAAGTTGCCAACCGGCACGAGGGGCGGAATGAAGGGCACAGTCCAAAAATTAGAGAAGGCTAGTGAGACCATGAGAGTGGTACCGCATAATGCCGAAGCAGAGCGCCAGCTTCTTGGCGCCATCATGGTGAACAACGAGACCTATTATCGCGTCTCGGAGTTTTTGGAAGCACGCCATTTTTTCTTAGCTCCCCACAAGGACATCTATGACAAATGCGGAGCGCTGATTAAAGCGGGCAAGATTGCCTCGCCTATCACGCTTAAGACATTCTTCCCTGCGGATGAGAAAATTGCGGACCTGTCTGCAACTCAGTATTTGCTGCGTCTTGCAGGTGATGCGACTTCTGTGATCAACGCGGAAGATTACGGCAAGACCATCTATGATCTGGCGACCCGTCGTAACCTGATCACCATTGGCGAAGACATGGTGAACATTGCTTATGATGCGCCGATCGATATGCCACCGTCCTCACAGATTGATGACGCGGAGCGTCGTTTGTTCGAACTGGCTGAAACAGGCCGTTCTGACGGTGGATTTCAGGACTTTGGCAGTGCGCTGACGCAAACCATTGAGATGGCTGCAGCAGCTTATCAGCGTGAAGGTGCACTTTCCGGCATTTCGACGGGATTGCGCGATCTGGACAAGCTGATGGGGGGCTTGCAGTCTTCAGATCTGGTGGTACTGGCTGGTCGTCCTGCGATGGGTAAAACCTCGCTTGCGACGAACATTGCTTATAACATTGCTCAGAATTACCAGACTGAAGAAATGCCAGACGGCGAGTTGAAAACCATCAACGGCGGCGTTGTGGGCTTCTTCTCATTGGAAATGAGCGCCGAGCAGCTGGCAACACGTATTATTTCCGAGCAGACCGAGATTTCCTCCTCCAAGATTCGCCGCGGCGACATCAACGAAGCGGACTTTGAAAAGCTCGTTGCTGCGACTCAGCACATGCAGCATGTTCCACTTCACGTGGATCAGACCGGTGGTATTTCCATCGCCTCTCTTGTCTCCAAGGCACGACGCCTGAAGAGACAAAAGGGTCTGAACATGATCGTGGTGGACTATATCCAGCTATTGACCGGCTCTTCCAAGAATCAGGGCAATCGTGTTCAGGAAATCACCGAGATCACCACGGGCCTCAAGGCGTTGGCGAAGGAGCTCAATGTTCCGATTATCGCCCTCTCCCAGCTTTCCCGTCAGGTTGAAAACCGTGATGACAAGCGGCCGCAGATGTCTGACCTTCGCGAATCCGGTTCAATCGAGCAGGATGCGGACGTGATCATGTTCGTGTACCGCGAAGAATACTACATGGGTAAAAAGGAACCTCCGGAAGGTACTCCTGAGTACGAAGAGTGGAGCTCCAAGATGGAGCAGTTGCGCGGCAAGGCGGAAGTGATTATCGCCAAGCAGCGTCACGGCCCAACTGGTATTGTCGATCTTCAGTTCCAGGGCGAGTACACTCGCTTCTCCGATCTGGCAGATGACGCCCATATTCCTGACAGAATCATGGAATAAGGCAGGTTCTACCTACTGAATTAGCGATTGACCCGGAGTTACGCACATCAGTTGTGCAGTGCTTCGGGTCTTTCTTTTTAAATGCTGCTATGTTTTGTAGGCTAACGGGCATTCAAAGAATCTGAAGGCAATCACGTGACACATTCGGGCACTGTTACCTCTGACCGTCCAACGCTTTCTGCTGGCGGCGCTGCAAAACTAACCCTCGACCTAACCGCTCTGCGCTCCAACTGGGGCTACCTGAATAAGAAGGTGGGCGAAAACTGCACCTGCGCAGTGGTTTTAAAGGCCAATGGCTATGGGACGGGTGCTATTGAGGTTGGCAAGACGCTTTACGATGCCGGTGCCCGCGTTTTCTTTGTAGCTTTTCCGGAAGAAGGCATTGAACTGCGCAAGCAGCTGCCACACGTAGAAATCTACGTCCTGAGCGGCCTCTTCCGGGAGCGCGAGAAGTTTTACTACGATTTTGATCTGAAGCCGGTCCTCAACAGCCATGAAGAGGTTGCTGAGTGGTCTTCCTTTGCGCAGAGCCTTGATGAAGAGCTTCCTGCGGCGCTTCATTTTGATACGGGCATGCACCGTCTTGGATTATCCGCACGTGATGCGCGCGAGATCGCTGGATCTTCCACTTTGTCTAAAGGCATCAACGTGGACCTGATCATGAGCCACCTTGCCTGTGCAGATACGCCAGACCATACGCTCAATAAAAAGCAGCTAACTCGGTTCCAGCGTGTTTGTGAGCATTTTCCCGGTGCGCGCCGGTCATTGTGTAATTCCTCTGGGATATTCCTTGGCCCTGAGTACCATTTCGATATGGTTCGGCCTGGCATTGCGCTTTATGGCGGCAATCCGGTTCCGGGCCAACCGAACCCGATGCTTGCCGTTGCCCATGTGCACGGTGAGATCATTAGTTTGCGCGAGGTTCCGGCAGGTGATTCTGTGGGATACGGGGCTTCTCGTGTAACGTCTCGGAAAAGCCGAATCGCAACCATCAATGCAGGCTATGCGGATGGTCTGCACCGGCGGGTTGGCAGCTCTGATGATCAGCCCAATGGAGCGCGTGTCTATATCAACGGACACTTTGCCCCGATCTTTGGCCGAGTGTCCATGGACATGATTGCAGTTGATGTAACGGACATCCCTGAAGAGCATTTGTCGCGCGGGGCGCCCGTTGAGATTATGGGAGCGCACGTAAACGTGGATGAATTGGCAAACTTTGCTCAAACGATCCCATATGAATTGCTGTGTAGCCTAGGAGCACGCTATACACGCCACTATAAACGCTAGCCGACCAAACACTGGCAGGAACCTGAATTCAAAATGGCGAAACGCTCCCTTTCATTTGTCTGTCAGTCTTGTGGGGCAACCACACTTAAATGGGCAGGCCGCTGCGAATCGTGCGGTGAATGGAACACAATTCAGGAAGAGCAGCAGGCTGGTGGCATTGGAGCAGGTCCGAAAACAGCGACACGGGCCAAGGGCCGAGTCGTACCGTTGGTTGGGCTGTCCGGCGAGACCAAAGAAGCACCGCGAATCGTTACCGGCGTAGCAGAGCTGGACCGGGTGACCGGTGGCGGCTTTGTTAAGGGCTCTGCCCTGCTTGTTGGCGGTGATCCGGGAATCGGTAAGTCCACCTTGCTGACGCAAGCCAGTGCACACCTTGCTTTGCAAGGCCACAACATCGTTTACATCTCCGGCGAGGAAGCGGTGGATCAGGTGCGGCTGCGTGCTGAGCGCCTTGGCTTGCGAGATGCGCCGGTTCAGCTGGCGGCGGAGACAAGTGTTGAAGATATTCTGACGACACTGGAAGACAAGAAGGGCAATGAGCGCCCTCACCTTGTGATCATCGACAGTATCCAGACACTTTGGACTGAGATGGCCGATTCTCCTCCGGGAACAGTGACACAGGTGCGCGCCTCTGCGCAGGCTCTGGTTCGTTTTGCCAAGAAAACCGGCACCACTGTTGTGCTTGTTGGTCATGTGACCAAGGATGGCCAAATTGCCGGCCCTCGCGTTGTGGAGCATATGGTTGATGCCGTGCTCTACTTTGAGGGCGATAACGCGCATCAATACCGAATCTTGCGCGCGGTGAAGAACCGCTTTGGCCCGACTGATGAGATCGGCGTCTTCGAGATGTCTGATAAGGGCCTGCGTGAAGTGAAAAACCCGAGTGCAATGTTCCTCAGTGAACGTAGCGCTACTGCTCCAGGTTCAGCCGTGTTTGCGGGTATAGAAGGAACCCGGCCATTACTGGTTGAGATGCAGGCGCTTGTTGCCCCTTCTCCGCTTGGCACGCCGCGCCGTGCGGTGATCGGTTGGGACAGTGCGCGGCTCTCCATGATTTTGGCAGTGCTTGAAGCGCGCTGCGGTGTTAAGTTTACGCAGCATGACGTGTATCTAAACGTTGCCGGTGGCCTGAGGATTAATGAGCCGGGAGCTGACCTTGCAGTTGCGGCAGCTCTTATCTCATCGCTTAGTGGGGTTGCTCTTCCCCTCGAATGCGTCTATTTCGGCGAAATCAGTCTGTCTGGCGCGGTTCGACCAGTTGCCCAGGCTGCTTCCCGATTAAAGGAAGCTCAGAAGCTTGGATTCGGTCAGGCGGTTATACCTGACGGGAATATGAAAGAAGGCTCCAAAGCGCTTGGTCATATTAAAGGACTTGAGGAGCTGGGAGATTTGGTAGCAAATATAGCTGCCAGTGCGCATAAAATGGAAAACGCTTAAGGGATTTACCTGGGCTGATTTTAACCGGCAGGCATTTTTGTTGGTTTGCCTGCCAGTCAAACAAGGGACATGTGTCGACAGATGCCGATCACACTCTTAGACGGAATTCTATTGGCTATCATGCTGATCTCTGGCGTTCTTGCGATGATTCGCGGGTTCGTTCGTGAGGTCCTTTCTATTGCATCATGGGTGGCTGCAGCAGTTGCGGCTTATATTTTCTACGGCAGCCTGAAACCATTTGTGTTGCAGCACGTGGCCAATGACACACTAGCAACTGCGATTGCTGCAGGTGCGGTGTTCCTCGTAACATTGATTCTGGTGAGCTACATCACCATGCGCATTTCAGACTTTGTGCTGGACAGCCGCATTGGCGCACTCGACAGAACCCTCGGTTTTGTCTTTGGCGCAGCCCGCGGTTTCCTACTTGTTGTTGTTGCGCTACTATTCTTCAACTGGTTTGTGCCGGAGCCACGGCAACCAAACTGGATCATTGATGCGAAATCCAGGCATCTCTTGGTAACGAGCGGCCAGAATCTGGTCTCGGCTCTGCCAGATGACCCAGAGCGTGCTATTATGGACCAGATCCGTAAGCAGGGCGGCTCAAATGGCCCTGCGACAGGTGCACCCAGTGACGAAGAAGCCCGCTACTCCCCAAGTGAGCGGCGTGGACTGGATCAGTTGACGGCCTCTGGCGATGGCCAGAACTAAGCTTTTACGTTGATATTAGGCCCAAGTAAGAACCAAGGAGTGATGCCATGAGCAGTGGCGTATCAAACAATTCTGCCGCTCTGACCGAGCTACAGGCGGATTTTGACGGCGATACCCTGCACGAGGAATGCGGCGTTTTTGGCATTCTTGGACATGACGATGCAGCGGCGCTGACAGCTCTGGGGCTTCATGCCCTTCAGCATCGCGGACAGGAAGCTGCTGGCATTGTAACGTTTGATGGGGATCAGTTCCGCTCGGAACGGCATATGGGTCTGGTTGGTGATCATTTCACCCATCAGGAAACCATCGACAACCTGAAGGGTCCCTACGCGATTGGTCACGTACGCTACTCCACCACTGGTGAAGCAGCACTGCGCAACATCCAGCCGCTGTTTGCGGAGCTTGATGGTGGTGGTATCGCGATCTGTCACAACGGCAACTTCACCAATGCGATGACCCTGCGCCGGCAGCTGATCAAGGATGGCGCAATTTGCCAGTCCACCTCTGACAGTGAAGTGGTTCTGCAGCTGGTTGCCCGCTCCCGTGAGGCAAAGATCGTTGATCGTTTCATCGAGGCCATCAGCCAGATGGAAGGCGCATATTCTCTTGTTGCTCTGACGCGAAAGAAGCTGATTGGTGCGCGTGATCCGTTTGGCATTCGCCCGCTTGTTCTGGGTGACCTGAACGGAGCTCCGATTCTTGCCAGTGAGACCTGCGCACTCGACATTATTGGCGCAAAGTTCATCCGCGAAGTGGAGAACGGCGAGGTTGTTGTTTGTACGCCAGGTGGCATCGAGAGCTACTTCCCGTTTGGCAAGCGCCCTTCCCGCCCGGATATCTTCGAGTACATCTACTTCTCCCGTCCGGACAGCGTTTTGAACGGTCACTCCGTTTATGACGTTCGCAAGCGTTTTGGCCGGGTTCTGGCGCAGGAAAGCGCGGTGGAAGCGGATGTGATTGTACCGGTTCCAGATTCCGGTGTTCCTGCTGCTCTTGGCTTTGCGGCTGAAAGCGGTGTTCCGTTTGAACTGGGCATCATCCGAAACCACTATGTTGGCCGGACCTTCATTGAGCCTACGCAGCAGATTCGTACGCTCGGCGTTAAGCTAAAGCACTCTGCTAACAGAGCGCAGATTGAAGGCAAGCGGGTGGTGCTGGTGGATGACAGCCTTGTGCGTGGTACCACCAGTGTGAAAATCGTTCAGATGATCCGGGATGCGGGTGCCAAGGAAGTTCACTTCCGTCTGGCCTCCCCTCCAATCAAGTTCTCTGATTACTACGGTATCGATACGCCAGTTCGCGAAAAGCTGCTTGCGGCCAAGTATGATCTTGAAGGCATGCGCAAATACATTGGCGCAGACACCCTCGCCTTCCTGAGCATTGATGGCGTCTACCGTGCCATGGGCCATGAGAATGGCCGTGACAACGAGAACCCACAGTTCACTGATCACTGCTTTACCGGGGACTACCCAACCCCGCTGACAGATCTGTCTGACGATGTAGACACACGTCAGGCCCCCCGCCTTGTAGAAACTGGTTAAGTTCAATGAGTTCCAAAAGACTTGAAGGTCGTGTGGCCGTTGTCACGGGTGCATCCCGTGGCATTGGCTATTTTGCTGCGAAAAAGCTTGCTGAAGAAGGTGCGCATATTATTGCGATTGCGCGTACTGTTGGCGGACTGGAAGAACTGGATGATGAGATCCAGCAGGTCGGCAGTTCGGCTACTCTTGTTCCGCTTGACCTGACCGATTTTGATGCGATCGATCGTCTGGGCGCTGCAATCTTTGAACGTTGGAAGAAGCTCGACATTCTGGTGGGTAATGCTGGTATTCTTGGCCCGACATCTCCACTGGGTCACATTGATCCGAAGAAGTTTGATGATGTTCTGAAAATCAACGTGACCGCCAACTGGCGCCTGATCCGGTCACTGGACCCGCTGTTGCGCCAGTCTGATGCTGGGCGTGCGGTCTTCCTGACCTCAGCAGCGTCGCTACGGTGCCGGGCCTACTGGGGGCCTTACAACATCTCCAAAGCGGCTCTTGAGGCGCTGGTCCATACCTATGTGAACGAGACGCGGAAGACCAACGTCAAATCCATGCTGGTCAACCCTGGCGCAATGCGTACTGGTATGCGTGCGAAAGCAATGCCGGGTGAAGATCCAATGACTTTGCCGCACGCCTCTGAAGTATCCGATGATATCGTGCGCTTCTGTGTGCCTGAGAGCGAAGAGAATGGTCGCATCTACGATTTTCAGATCAAAGCCCTGCGCGATTTCGCTGAACCGTCCTACTAGGCACGACCTGCAATATGAATCCAAAAGCCCCGGTCTAATGCCGGGGCTTTTTTTTTGCATTATGGGTTCTAATTCGGATCGCTTAGATGAAGGACTTATCCGTCAAAGCTTTGACCTGATCAAACACGCCAGGGCAAGTGGCTACAACCTTACAGCCGTTCATGACTGCATCTGCGACATCGATCTCTTGAACGATACCACCGGCTTCTTCCACGAGTGTCAGGCCTGCCATACAATCCCACGAGAGCATATGATCTTCAATGTAGCCAATGAGGCGGCCAGAGGCAGCGTAAGCAAGCATCAGGCCACCAGAAGCATTGCGGAAGAAGATCCCTCCTTCATCCATCAGCAGATCAATGGCATTTTTGGTTGACTGTTTATTCCCACGGGCGTTGTAGCCCAGACCGAGGGAGCCGTTGGCAAGAGATTGGCTTGCAGAGACCCTCATCGGCGTGCCATTAATCGTTGCACCCTTGCCTTTTTCAGCAGCAAACAGCTCATCAGCACACGGATCGTAGATGACACCGATATGTTTTTCGCCATTTTTGACACAGGCGATGATCACGCACCATTGTGGGATACTGGCGATGAAATTTGCGGTTCCGTCAATCGGGTCAATAATCCATGTGTATTCAGAGGTGCCTTTGTTGACACCGTCCTCTTCTCCCACAATGGTGTCCTCGGGAAACGCTTGTGCAATTGCATTTCGGACAAGAGCTTCTGTATCCCGATCAGCCTCTGACACCATATCTTGATGACCCTTGCTCTCAATATTGAGAGTATCCAGGCGCATGTAATACTCGTGCGCGAATACGCCAGCGCGCTTAACCAGAGCCTTAGCGAAGGTGAAACGGTCTTGTGACATGGGGCCTCTATTTTCTATGTGGAATGCAAATAGTGGGTGCGATCAAAAGCAGTTTCAGGAGGAATTGCAATTTGTTGGCCGCACTATTGATACTTCTAGAGAAAAATTCGTCTGCACGCTAGTGGGCAGAACCCTGACGCATTTTATGCTCATTAAGTGGGCCACGAAAAAGGGCAGCTGAATGCTGCCCTTTTTGTAGTTCTTGGAACTGAAATCAGTTTCTTTTCTTGTGGTACGGGTTATCGCCTTTTCGATAGGACAGGCGAATAGGCGTGCCCTTGATATCAAAGCGCTCGCGAAGACCGTTCACAAGGTAGCGGGTGTAGCTCTCAGGCAAATTGTCCGGCTTGGAGCTGAACACCACGAAGTGCGGCGGACGTGTCTTTGGCTGCGTCATGAAACGCAGACGCACACGACGACCGGAGACTGCTGGCGGCGGATGGTGGATCAGAACCCCTTCCAGCCAGCGGTTGAGGCCGGATGTGCCAATGCGCTTGTTCCACATCTCGTAGGCCCGGAAGACAGCCTGCATGAGTTTATCAAGCCCCTGCCCGTTGATACCGGACATAGTGACAATCTCAACGCCGCGCAGCTGGTTCAGATAGCGTTGCTGGGCATCTTTAATGTGCCCCCACGCATCTTCACGATCTTCGATCAGATCCCACTTATTGATGGCAATCACGATTGCGCGACCTTCACGAGCGCACAGATCGATGATCTGCAGATCCTGCTTTTCAAAGGAGATGGTCGCATCAAGGGTGACGACCACGACTTCCGCGAACTTTACTGCGCGCAGAGCATCTGCAACGGAGAGCTTTTCAAGCTTTTCCTGAACGCGAGCCTTCTTACGGATACCAGCGGTATCGAACACTTTGACGTGGTGATCCTGCCATTCCCACTCAACAGAGATACTGTCGCGGGTGATGCCAGCCTCAGGACCGGTCAGCAAACGCTCTTCACCCAGCATCTGGTTGATGAGTGTGGATTTACCAGCGTTTGGACGTCCCACAATGGCCATGCGTAAAGGACGTTCAACGGTGCCAACCGGCTCGTCGATCTCTTCGTCCTCTACATCCACGTCGGTGCGCGCTTCGGAAAACTCGGAGGAACTTTCCGCTTCCTCTGCCGCATCAACAATCGGACGCAGGAAGTCATAGAGCTCTGAGAGGCCTTCCCCGTGTTCTGCAGACAGGGCGATAGGATCACCCAGTCCGAGTGTGAACGCGTCGTAAAGGCCACCATCGCCTGCCTTGCCTTCCGCCTTGTTGGCGCAAAGAATTACAGGGGTCTGGGCCCGGCGAAGAAGGTTCGCAAAGTGCTCATCGAGCGGCATCAAACCTGCGCGTGCATCGATAAGGAATAAGCATGCATCCGCTTCCCGGATTGCTTCTTCTGTCTGGGCGCGCATGCGCCCCTCGAGGCTTGCTGCCTCTGCTTCTTCCAAGCCAGCAGTATCAACGATCTTGAATCGCAAATCGCCCAAGCGTGCATCACCGGACCTACGGTCGCGGGTCACACCTGGGGTATCATCGACAAGCGCTAGGCGCTTACCTACAAGGCGATTGAAGAGCGTCGACTTGCCAACATTAGGTCTGCCAATAATGGCGACTGTCGCAGTCACGCGAATACTCCTCGTCTGGTCTACGGCGCTAGTTCAGCGCCGCAACCGCTCCGTCACTGGTGAGGACGATCATACGTCCACCAGCAACAATTGGTGATACAAATACGCCGTCAGTTACTTTCCGCGAAGCGGATGCCTGACCGGTTTTTGCATCCACTGATGCAAGATAACCGTTGCTGGACACGGCGTAGAGCTGGCCGTTGGCCAGAATTGGACCTGCCCAGTTGACATTTCTGCCGCCACCTTCACCAGTTGGCAACTCGGTCGTCCAGAGAAGATTGCCGTTTCTGCTTGAGATTGCGTGCATCTTGTCATCCAGGCCAATCAGGAACACGGTTCCCCCGGAAACGACCGGCGTATGTACGGCCCCGAAATCAGCCTCCCATAGACGCTCGCCATCTCCCAATGAAATGCCCAGTGTCCGGCCAGAAACGGAGGATGCCACAACCGTATTGCCAGCAATGACCGGGCTTGCGGAAACATCTGTCAAACCGGATACTGCGCGAGTACGGAAGGACCGCGCAACGGTATCGATCCATTTAGGCTCACCGGTGTTAATGTCAAGCGCCATAACCTCGCCTGAGGAAAAAGGCACAACAACGGTGCTGCCGGAAATTGCCGGATTTGCGGAGGAAAGCAGGCCTGCGTTCTCTGCGATACCGGCGAAGGACCAGGCCTGCTCACCATTTGACTGATTCAGACCGATCACTTCGTTGTCTTGTGTTACAACCACGACCATGCCGTTGGAAGCAGCTGGAGCGCCGCGCGCCGGGGTATCCAGCGTCGTGGTCCAGAGAACGTTTCCGGCCTTATCAAGCGCGTACACATTGCGGTAGGCAGTCGCGACGAAGACCCTGCTTCCATCAAGCACAACGCCGCCGCCTGCTGCGACTTCCCCTTCGTTTCGCGGTCTGAGGTCTTTGGTGAAGACCTGAGCGCCACCTGTTGTCAGTGCAACAAGGTTTCCGTCTGACTTATAGACGTAGATGCGCTGCCCATCAGAAACCGGACGCGCTGCTGTGCGCGGGTTGCTGGCACCAATACGGAAGAACCCTGCACGACGAACTTGGCCGATATTGGAGGACCATGCCACGTTACCGGTAACATTGATCGCAATGTTGCCGGGATCATTATTTCGTGGTCCTGCAGCAGCTGGCCAGGTTGACCCACCTGTGGCAGCGCCAATGGTGGCGGCTGCACCTGATGCAGAAGACGTTACTGTGCCCGTATAAAGTGGCTGACGATCGCCCTCAAGGAATTCATCATCGCCGCCGAATGGATTTAAACTGGAAAGAGAAGAACAACCTGCCAGCGTCAGCGCTAGCGCGCTGGTTCCAATCAAAGTCTTCCAAGACTTTCTTTTGGTTTCGCCCACTTATTCAGTCCCCTTTTCGTCTTCGCCCAATGCAGAGGTAATCAGTTCAAGATAGATCTGTGCCCGCC
Organism: Pseudovibrio japonicus; assembly: GCF_014651595.1. Taxonomy (GTDB): domain Bacteria; phylum Pseudomonadota; class Alphaproteobacteria; order Rhizobiales; family Stappiaceae; genus Pseudovibrio; species Pseudovibrio japonicus. The sequence continues at coordinate 251,134 of NZ_BMXE01000001.1, forward strand.
CGGAAATATCTGATGGTGCTGCTGGATCACCAACAATTTCACTAAAGCGAGTGCGTGCTGCTTCCAGATCACCAGCCTTGTATTCAGCTGCCCCCAGAATTTCCAGTGCTGAGAAGCGCCAAGTGTTGCCTGCAACGGCAAGTACTTCGGTGTTTTGCTTCACCGCAGCCAGATCGCCGCTGTCCAACAAAAGATATGCTGCGCGGATGTTTGCAAGACCCTTGTAGACTGTTGGAGTGGAGCTGTCAGCTGCGACATCTTCAAAAGCCTTGATCGCGTCTTCGTTTTGACCTTGCAGTGCCAGTTCAGTTCCGATGCGCATTCTGGCCATCATCGGATAGCCACCAATGCTGCTTTCCATGGAAACGAAAGATGCTTGAGCTTCTGCATGATTGCCCGCCTCTGAAAGCTTCACGGCTTCCAGAAACTCTGCGCCAGCGGACTGAGACTGCTTGTTCTCCCAGTATTCATAGCCGCGATACCCTGCAGTACCTACAACGATAAGACCTGCTGTCAGGTATACAAACGGAGCAAAGCGCTTCCAAAGCTTTGAAAACTGGTCGCTTCTTACTTCTTCATCGACTTCGCGAAAAATGTCGGACATAACTTCAAATGTTCCTGCAGCAACGATTCTTAGGTGTGTGGTATCCCAATGGGCGGCGTCACATTAAAACCAACAGAGCCGCAGGCAAACCTCTTCCCCTACCTCTTTCAACCGATTAGTGGCATATTTAGGGCAAGAAAAGAGTTTTCCCACCTACATTTGCAAGAGCAAATGCAGGAGAGAACCACTTTTATATCTGTCTTGAAACCTTAACACATGCAAAAGGTCAAGCTACGATCGGCACACCGATCAAAATTGCATGTAGTTTCCACACGAACAGGCCATAAACAATCAGACCGAGGACAACGGAGATTACATCGTTTCTCACGGCATTTGGATAGTCGTGGACCGGCGGTGTGACCCGTTCGCGGCGGGCAATGGAGATTCTGACAATGATCGCCCAAATCAGGAATGAACCAAACAAAAGCACTGAATACGGTTCACCATTGGCGAACAGGTGCGCAACTGCCCAGAATTTTGTTGCGTTGATGAGCGGGTGCTTGGTGACACGGGTAATGTTGCCCTTTAGCTGAGAGGCAAAGAAAAGCGGAAAGACCGGCAGCATCAGCAGCATGGTCACATGGCGGCCCCAGCTTGGTGCCACATACCACGGCGCATAGTCTCCATTCCATGCAACGCCAAAACCATAAATAGCGACAACCAGGCCACCCAGTGCAACGATTGTGTAAAGGCCTCGATACCCATTGAAAGAAAGACGCTCTACGAGTGTCTCTCTTAGTCCTGAGAAGGACGGGATCAGATGTACCAGAAGAAAAGCAGCAAGGCCGGAAATCAAATAAGTCATAAATTGTTCTCTCCCAAGATCAACCGGCACAACGTATTTCACGCAGATCTGAATTGCAAAACAAACTTTACCCTTACGAAAGGCTCAAAAAAAGACCGCCTGCATGACTGACAAGTCACACAGACGGTCTGCGTTTGTTGCTTAGATTGGGAGACGCGCGATTTATGTGAGGATCGGCATACCGATCAGCAGTGTGTGCACCTTCCACACGAATAGACCATACAGCAAGACGCCCAGGACTACGCTGATGATGTCATTGCGGAGTGCGTGGGGGAACTCCTCGGTCTCAGTGTTCTTACGGTTGAATTTCTTCAGAGAGATTCGTGCCCAAATTGCCCAGACAAGGAAGCCGCCAAACAGGGCCACCGAATATGGCTCACCATTGACGAGCAAGTGTGAGATCGCCCAGATCTTTACAGCAAGGATCACCGGGTCCTTGGTCCACTTGGCGATATTACCGCGAATGAATTTCGCAAAAACCAGAATGAAGACCGGCAGCAGCAGCGTCATTGCCAGATGGCGCATCCAGAACGGTGTTATATAGAGCGGGTACCAGTCCTCCTGACGTGCCAGAGCAAAGCCGTAGATCATGAAAAACAGACCAGTCAGCACGATCAGTGAATAAAATACTCTATACGGATTTAAGCCAATGCGCTGGACAACGGAATCACGAAGCCCAGGGAATGATGGGAGGAAATGAATTCCCAAAAAGATAAAAAGCCCGAGAAGTAGCAGCGTCATCGAGTGAGCCTTTAGATTTGTTTTTTACGTTTAAGCCCAAAGTTGAGCTTATGCACTTTTGCAATACGCTGTGAAATATCAATGGCCTCAATATTCCTTGCGTAAGCACTTACTACATTTACCCAATTCTTTTTCAAAGAGCCCTTGAGATCCTAGAGGGTTTCTAGGTAAATCAGGATGGGTTATTTACCTGCATATATCATAACTTGACTGTGTGACTCCTATTTTTTGATAGGTATTAGGTCCCTCAACAAAAACACCACTTGGAAAGTTCTATGTCCGATAGTGATAGTGCAACAGCAAATGCTGAGCGTCGCCGGGCTTATCGCCGACGCACATTAAAGGAAGGACGCATTGTTTTCGCAAACCACACCATGGTTTTCGACTGCACTATTCGTGATTTATCCGATTACGGCGCACGCCTGAAGATGGAAACAACAATCGATGTGCCAGACGAGTTTTATCTCTATCTGGTTCATTTACGCCAGCGCGTGCAAGTTGAAGTGCGCTGGAGAACTCCAGACTCACTTGGCGTTGAATTCGTTGGCGAAAAGCAAACCGTTTCCAGCCTGATGAAAATCTAATGTGCCTTCCCAAACGCCCATTTTTGATGGGCGTTTTTGTTTTACTTGCGCAGCTTCTTCTTCCTCCCTCATACTGACTTCATCACGGATTGGGTGGGAGATGATCTGATGGTACTGACCCTTGACGAAGCACAGGGCTTACTTCTGGCGCGCAGGAAGGAGCTTAGTGAACTCTCCGAGATTTCCGAGGCAGACCGTGCAACCGTTGCCCTTGATCAGCAATCGGTTGGGCGCCTGTCCCGTATGGATGCCATGCAGCGCCAAGCCATGGCCCAAGCCAATGACCGTCAGCGAGCCAGAGAGCTACAGCGAATCGAGAGCGCCCTGCACCGGATCAAAGAAGACGAGTATGGTTTTTGCCTGGAGTGTGGAGAAGACATTCCCGAAGCGCGCCTGCGCGCCGACCCGGCTGCTCTATACTGCGTCCCCTGCGCAAAATTATTTGGGTAGCTGGGCAGCCTCTTAAGCTCCTCAAGAAAAAAGCCGGGGTGGTACCACCCCAGCTTTCAATCAGTTTATTCCCACTCAATGGTGCCTGGAGGCTTGGAGGTGACATCATAAACGACGCGGTTGATGCCGCGTACTTCGTTGATGATGCGGGTCGCTGCCCGGCCAAGGAATTCCATGTCGTAGTGATAGAAGTCTGCTGTCATTCCGTCTACGGAGGTTACTGCGCGCAGAGCACAGACGAACTCGTAGGTGCGGCCATCGCCCATAACGCCTACGGTTTGCACCGGAAGCAGAACAGCGAAGGCCTGCCAGATGGCATCGTAAAGACCAGCTTTGCGAATCTCATCCAGATAGATGGCATCTGCCTGACGCAGAATATCCAATTTTTCGCGGGTGATGCCGCCCGGACAACGGATCGCAAGGCCCGGTCCTGGGAATGGGTGGCGTCCAATGAAACTGTCTGGGAGACCAAGCTCACGACCTAAATCGCGCACTTCATCCTTAAACAGCTCACGTAGTGGCTCAACCAGTTGCATATTCATGCGCTCTGGCAAGCCGCCCACGTTGTGGTGAGACTTGATGGTCACAGATGGGCCACCCGTGAAGGAGACGCTTTCGATTACGTCAGGATACAGGGTTCCCTGCGCAAGGAAGTCTGCCCCACCCAGCTTTTTCGCCTCTTCTTCGAAGACCTGAATGAAGAGCTTGCCGATAATCTTGCGCTTTTCTTCTGGATCGGATTTACCCTCCAGTTCGCCGATAAAGAGATCAGAAGCATCGACATGAATCAGCGGCAAATTATAGTGCTCGCGGAACATGGAGACGACCTGTTCAGTTTCACCAAGACGCATCAACCCATGATTCACGTAGATACAGGTGAGCTGGTCGCCAATAGCTTCGTGGATCAGTACGGCTGCAACAGAGCTGTCAACGCCGCCGGACAAGGCACAAATGACCTTGCCATCACCAACCTGATCACGGATCGCCTGAATGGCCTGCTGGCGGTATTCCGCCATTGTCCAGTCGCCTGAACAGCCTGCGATCTTGTGGGTGAAGTTCTCGATGAGCTTTGCACCATCTGGAGTGTGCACCACTTCCGGGTGGAACTGAACGGCATAGAAGTGGCGTTTCTCGTCTGCAATTGCTGCAAACGGCGCGCCTTCTGAAGTGCCGATCACTTCAAAACCCGTCGGAAGGGAGACTACACGGTCACCGTGGCTCATCCAAACCTGATGGTTTGAGCCTTGGTCCCAGCAACCTTCGAATAAAGGAGAAGGCTTTTCAACTGAAACAAAGGCGCGACCAAACTCTTTATGGTCGGATGTAGCAACTTCGCCGCCCAACTGGGCACACATGGTCTGCTGACCATAACAAATTCCAAGGACAGGGATACCTGCCTCGAATACGATCTGGGGTGCGCGCGGGCTCCCCATTTCAGTCGTGGATGCCGGACCACCTGACAGGATCACTGCTTTTGGATTCATCTCCTTAAAAGCAGCTTCTGCAGACTGGAACGGAACGATCTCGGAGTACACACCAGACTCGCGCACGCGGCGCGCAATGAGCTGAGTGACCTGAGATCCAAAATCAATTATGAGGATGCGGTCAGTCATGCGCAGCTTCTACTCTGAACGCATTGATTTGGGAAGGTCTTTTGAACGGAAATTTCTGAGTTACGTAAAGAGCGCGAGGTGTTTTTCTGTGTGCAGTTGAAAGCGGCCCAGCCTGCTACAAAATCGACTGCTCATGTTCTTCGATTCTGCTCATCATTTGCCCCAATCTGATGCGCTCCTGAACGTCCAGTTGTGGCAACAGATTCTTCTCAAGTTGTTTAAGCTGCGCCTCCAGTGCCCGCAGCACGACACGGCCATCCTCGGACAGGTTCAGGCGCACGAGGCGCCGGTCTCTGGGGTGCTCTTGCTTTTTAATCAGGTTTGCTTCGGTCAGGCGCTTAACCGCCCTGGACACAGCCACTGTATCCAGCCCGATCACCGGCCCGAGCTCGCGCACGGACACAGCACCCAGCCGTTCCAGTGCGCTGAGTACCAACCAGGACGGCAAAGACAAGCCATAGTGCTTTTGCAGATGCTCTGAGAGACGACGCTCGATGAAGCGGCCTGTTGCGATGATGCGCAAAGGCAGATAGTTGAGCAGCTCAACGTTGTGTTCGTCTTCAAACAAACTTGCCTGTGTCGTTAATTTGGCACGGTATTTCTCCGCCATAACCCTTTTGCCCTGCGTCGAATGCTTTGCTTCATTCCATTGCCCGGCAAGAAAACCGGAAAATGGTTAATCTGACTTGAATATTGGTGATTATTCCAAGGCACTAGTCCTTGAATGTGGTTTTGATGCGTTCAATATCATCTATCCACGCCTTCCTACAAGATCAACCCGCTCCACCTTTGACGCTGATTTGCCAAGCGCTTAGGCTTTGTGGTGCATAGGTACGAATTTGATTCGCAGAATTGCCTGTCAGCAGATCCATCACACTGGATCTACGGACGGCACTGCCCAACAAGGGGGTCCGTAAAAAGTGACAGAGACACTGCGTGGAACGCCGGACACAAACACCCGGCAAGAGAAAATCAACGCCGCGCTGGATGCGGTTGCCTATCTGGAACAGGAAGAGCGCTTTGATGAAGTGATTCCTGTTTATCAGGATCTTGTTGGACGCTACCCCGACGATGTGGAACTGCTCTTCAAGATGGCAACAATCATGTTGCGCAATGGCGACCTGCGAGAAGCTGTCGCGCACCTGCGCAAGGTGTTGTTTATGAAGCCAGAACACCTGGCTGCACGCGCCAATATGGGCAATGCGCTGCTTTTGCTGGGCTATTTGGAGCAGGCTAAAGAAGCCTTTGACGCTGTTGTGGAAGCTGAACCCAACAACCGCAATGCGCTTTACGGGCTTGCCACCATCTTGATCAAGATGCACGGACATGCAGAGGCAGAGCCTTACGCTCGGCGTCTGGTGCAGGAGATTCCCGGCAGTGCGGCTGCCCTCTCTCTTCTAGGGGATGCACTCAGCGCGGAGACCAAAGCCGAGGCGGCAACCCTGAATTACCGCGCTGCATTAAGAATTGATCCGGAGTATGTCCCCGCCCTGCTCGGGATGGCAAAGCTTCTCATTATTCGCAAGAAGAGCGAGGAAGCACTGGAAACTTTGGAAAAAGCGCATGATCTACAGCCGCGGAATGTGGAAGTTCTGATCGCGATGGGCCACGCCTATATGCTGGATGAAAACCACTCAAGCGCTGTTGAAAGTTTTGAACTCGCCCATGCGTGCGAGCCAGATAGCGCTGCTGCACTGGTTCATCTAAGCATTGGAAAGCGCAAGTTGGGGCTGGTTTATGCGGGCGTTTACCACGCTGCGGAGGCGTGGCGGCTTGCACCGGGTAACAAGCAGGTGAGCAATGCTCTTGGCGCTGCACTGGCTGCAGCTGGTGCCACTGATGCCGCTCGCGATGTGCTTACCTCCAAATCCAGAGGTAGCCAGTTCCTTGAGGCGACAAAGGCGGCGATCAAAGAGATTGAGTATCTCGCCGAGCAAGGGTATGAGCGGCCCGTTCGCGAAGAGAAGGCCGCCCCTCAGGTTTCAGAGCCGGATGAAACTACAGAAGAGCCGGTTGAGGAAGAGGCTGACAAAAGCCAAGTTGACGAGGCTCAGGCTGAAGAGACTGTTTCTGAAGAGGAAACTGCAGACGCAGCTGAAAGCGCACCAGCAGCTGCGGAAGAGCTGGAAGAGAAAGCCTCCAGCTAAGGTTGATGGCGTCTGGCGTTAAAGGCATGTCGCATTTAACTGGCGACATGCCTCTCAATAGCTCACAAATTACTGAGACTAGCTTCGTTCCATCATGGCAATGAAAAAACCATCGGTGCCGGTGTGGTACGGTGTTAGCGTGATCATGCCGCCGTCCTTGAACAACGGGCGACGTGCGGTCACATCACCGAAATGCTCTTCCCAGACTGGTGCCAAGTCGACCAGTTTGAAGTCAGAGTGTCTTTCGAGGAACGCCAGGACTTGCAATTGGTTTTCTGCCGGGACCAGCGAGCAAGTCGCGTAAATCAACTTGCCGCCTTCGCGAACAAAACGGGTCGCTGTTTCCAGTACCTGCGCCTGATCTTCAACACGACCATTAAGCGCATTTTCGGTAACGCGCCATTTGGTATCTGGACGGCGGCGCCATACACCTGTTCCGGAACACGGCGCATCCACGAACACGCGATCCATCTTACCTTCGCAAATCTCCAATGAGCCGGTCTGCGGATCGATGGTCTGGATGTTTCTTACGCCGGCGCGGGCCATACGATCATAGAGCGGGGCCAGACGTGTTTTGTGAGCGTCAAAGGCATAGATCTGGCCTTTGTTCTGCATTTGCGCCGCAAGAGCGAGGCTTTTGCCACCGCCGCCGGCACAAAGGTCCAGCACCTGTTCTCCAGGCTGTGCACCAGACAGGATAGAAGCAATCTGCGAAGCTTCGTCCTGCAGTTCGAACCAGCCTTTACGAAAGCTTTCTTCCGCTTGTACATGCGGGGATTTGCGCGGACCGACAACTGGCTCCAGACGAACGCCAACGGGTGAGAGGCCGCTTGCTTCTGGATGAAGATGAGACAGGCGCTTGAGTACTTTTTCCTGAGAGCTTTTCAGCGTATTTACGCGCAGGTCAATTGGTGCGCGCTCGGACAAAGACTGTCCAACGGCCAGCGCTTCCTCACCGAAGTTGTCCTGAAAATGCGGCCAGAGCCATTCCGGGATATTGGCGGATATCTGGTGGTTGTCACTGACCTGCTTGTTCTCGACAAGTGCGGTACGTTCAGCATCTGAAAGCGGCTCAGGTGCGTGGCGATCCTCTTCGATCACCTGATCCAGCTTTTCGACCGAATTGCCCCAGCCCCAGATGTAGGTTGCCAAGACAAGCGCGCGGGCGGTGTCTGAGCCCATGGCCTGCGCATGGGACAATCTGTGGCGCAGCGCGTCGAACACGAGATTGCCGATCGCGACGCGGTCGCCGGACCCTGCGAACCTGTGTTTATTGCCCCAATCCTTCAAGGCTTCCTGCACAGGACGGCGGCGCTCATTGATCTCTGTCAGCACTTCAATTGCAGCCGCAATTCGTCCACCGTCGCGCATGAATGTTTCCTAATTCCGTAAATTTTAATTTTTCGATTTATTCGTTTGGCATTGCAGCGTTTAGGCCAATACTCAAGGCTTTTCAATAGTGCATAGCATGCGTGAGGCAAACCTCACAGAAACTCCTTCAACAATTTCTTGGGTGTTACCTTATTGCGGCCAGCCTAGCTTAGGAGTTAACGACGCAAATACAGCGATTTACAGATCAAATCCGCAATCTCGTGACGCACAGCTCATTTCGCTGGAGGTTTCGCTCTGTTTAACTGAGCGATCTGAATTGCAGGTGCGCTCGCTTAAGGTGGGAAAGAATATGCACCTGCCATCTTCTGCGCGTCATTTTGAGTACCTAAAGCAACTTGTTGCCCGCTTCCACGAAGAACAGTGAAACCCTTCGACAGATAGAGGATTAAACAACGCGTAGAATAGTTGCCAGATCACTGAGAAAACAGCAGTTCAGAAAGCACTTCATGCGCCACCTTAGACGAGCCTACCGAATTTAAATGGTTATAGTCATAGTAATAAATGGAATCACCTTCGAACGCAGAGCAATTCTGCCCTTCACAAAAGAGCTGCTTCACATCCGCAATAGTTGCTCGATCACTGTCACTGATCACATCACTTAGCCACTCATCCATCTTAAATTGCTCAGCGATATGGTCTTCTTCATTCATGTTGCAATTCTTGGGTACATGATAGCCTTTCAGAAATTCCATCCGGCATTCACGCGCTTTATCATTCTCTTTGAATTGTGGCGCTTGAGTTACAACAATCACGCTTTTTTGTAGTCCAACAATCCTATTTATCGTCTGCGCCAGTTTTTCCCGCTCGACCAACCAGTCATCACCCAGACTCGAGACGGAATCGGCAATGTGGTGTTTCTCAGAGGCAACGAAAATTTCGTTATAACGAGACCAACGAGCAGCAAGAATTACAGTCTCTATCTTCTGATTGCTGGACAAGTAATCAAGGGCTAGGTTGCTATATCTCAGACATTTGCGGTTCTTTGTTTCATCTTGAAATTTAATATTCATGATAGGCGGACACCCGCCCTTGGAGATTGATATTGCAGCAGTGTTTTGGTTCCGCAAAATCTTGTTAAGACCATACTCGAGGTGTCCTGCATGAGAGTCCCCCCACAGCAAAATGCTTGGTGTCTCTGATTTTGCGCCTATCAAGCAAAATATTTCGTCATCGCGACATACAGTGTTGTACTCTTTTTCCAAGCGAACCATTTCCGTATATCGGTACGGAGTTACAAGAAGTAATAGGTCCTCATTCGTCACTAAAAAGCTGATCGGCAGGATTACAGTAAGGGCACTTATTGGGAGTACGGCACGCCATCGAACAGCTCCCAGTGGCGATCTGGTCCTGAGCGGGCATTCTACAAATTTGTATAAACAGAGTGCGAGCGCAATTGCGCTGACCAGCCCCGTTATCCGAAGCACATCATCAATCTCCTCCTGCCTAAGATAAATATTTATGAAGACAACAATAGGCCAATGGACCAAATACAGACTATAGGAAATTGCTCCGACTGCTCGCAGAGGGCTGAGGCTCAGAAAGATCCGCGATAGGGAGTTTGGCATTTGCCCGGTTACCAAGAGAACAGCACAGGCCAATGTGGGGATTACTGCCTGAAAGCCAGGCCAAGGTGCGGATGTGGGTGTCCAAGCCATCACAAAGATCGTCGCGATCGCCAACAGTTGAATTAGGTTTATGAAATTGGACTGACTTGTAACTCTGTTTGTTTGCAGTAATAGCGCTGCAGCCGCTCCAAAGCCGAATTGCCAGAGACGGGTAAGGATCGAATAGTACGCAACTTCAGGGTCTGTCACTAACAGGATTTGCGCTGCAATGAATGACATAAGCGATACTACCGCGACCGCCTGAAACTTCCTGAGCAAACTCTTCGTGCGGATGAAGTAAAGAACAAGAGGCCAAAGGAGATAGAATTGTATCTCAACCCCCAAAGACCAAAGGTGGAGCATGGGATTGGCGATTGCGTCTGTGCCAAAGTAATCAGCTTCGGATGGCGCCACGACATTGTATGAAAAGAACGCCGAAACGATCAATCCATCTGCGACCTTTCCCAGATTGAAATAGTAGGGATGGGATACGCATAAAACTACAATACCCAACAGCACCAAATAATAGGCCGGAGCGATACGCCAGAAACGATTTTTGTAAAATCCGAATACGCCTGACAGGCTCCAGTCAAAGACTGGATTCACAATGATCTGAGTCATTAGGAAACCGGATATAACGAAGAAGATGTCAACGCCAATAAAACCAGAGGATACCTTCAGCAAGTCGAAATGAAACAGAACAACCAAGAGGACTGCAATTCCTCTCAATCCCTCAATGTCTGTTCTAAACGCAGTACCCTTAGGTGTTGGCATAGGCCCAGATATACCGAACCCAGTAACCGCAACGTAATCCGCGCATATCCGTGGTGGGATATCTCGTAGCCCTGGCGGCAATCGTTAGGTGTGCTACCCAGAGTACCGCACCCGGTGATAGGGCAATTCATTGAACTACCAGACAGATCGCTCATTGCCCCATCAGCTTGGAAAGCGAACTCCCTGCACATCGCAGGTCCCATAAAACTTACGGCTACCTGATTTAACATCAGATAGCCGTAAGCCAATGTAATCAAAAGAAGAGATTGTCGCTCAGCGCAACGGCGTCAAACAGCGCCGGGATAGTTCGGGCTTTCTCTGGTGATGGTTACGTCGTGAGGGTGGTTTTCTCTCAGGGATGCGCCGGAGATGCGGACGAAGGTGGCGCGTTCTTTGTATTCGTTGAGATCTGGTGCACCAACGTAGCCCATGGAAGCACGCAGGCCGCCTGCGAGCTGGTGAAGCACGGAAGAGAGAGGGCCTTTATAAGGAACCTGACCTTCAATACCTTCCGGAACCAGTTTCAGTTTGTCGGAGACTTCTGCCTGGAAATAGCGGTCTGCAGAACCGCGCGCCATAGCACCGACGGACCCCATACCACGGTAAGCTTTGTAAGAGCGACCCTGATGCAGGTAAACTTCGCCTGGGCTTTCTTCCGTACCGGCCAGCAGGGAACCAACCATGCAGGAACCAGCGCCTGCGGCAAAGGCTTTTGCCATGTCACCAGAGAATTTAATGCCGCCATCTGCGATGATCGGCACATCCGCCTTGGCAGCTTCTTCTGCACAATCAAGGATCGCGGTCAGCTGAGGGACACCAACACCGGCAACAACGCGGGTTGTGCAGATGGAACCTGGGCCGATGCCCACTTTCACAGCATCTGCGCCTGCATCAATCAATGCTTTTGTTGCAGCCGGGGTTGCCACGTTACCAGCCACCAGCTCCACATTCGGAAAGCGCTTCTTGATGGCTGCAACTTGATCGATCACAGCCTGAGAATGGCCGTGGGCGGTGTCGACAACCAGCAGGTCCACCTGGGCTTCGATGAGCGCTTCTGCGCGGCGCATGCCTTCCGCACCAACGCTGGTTGCTGCACCGGCGAGAAGACGGCCCTGAGCATCCTTAGAGGCGTTCGGGTTAAGTTTGGCCTTTTCCATGTCTTTAACGGTGATGAGGCCAACGCAGCACTGATTTTCGTCCACGACCAGAAGCTTTTCAATGCGATGTTGGTGCAGGAGGCGCTTGGCTTCGTCCTGATGAACATTGTCACGCACTGTAACCAGATTGTCCCGCGTCATCAGTTCGCATACCAGCTGCTCAGGGTTTGAAGCAAAGCGTACGTCGCGGTTGGTGAGGATGCCGACGAGGCGTCCTGTGGCTGCTCCACCACGACCGCCATTTTCAACGACCGGCACACCAGAAATTTTGTGGGCTTCCATCAGGTTGAGGGCATCTTCCAAGGTTGCGTCCGGACCAATCACCAGTGGATTGACCACCATGCCGCTCTCGAACTTCTTCACCTGACGGACTTCTTCGGCCTGACGCTCAGCGGTCATATTCTTGTGAATAATGCCGAGACCACCAGCCTGCGCCATGGCGATTGCAAGGCGACCTTCTGTCACCGTGTCCATTGCGGAAGAGAGAATCGGCAAATGCAGCTGAAGATTGCGTGAGACCCGCGAGTGCAGGTTAACCTGCGCTGGCATGACCTCGGAATGCCCTGGGAGGAGCAGAACATCATCAAAAGTCAGCGCTTCGTGACCATAGGATGGTTCGTAAAATGTAGGCATCGCCAAGTTCCCTTCGGATGTGTATAGACCGCCCTGACCCACTCCCTGCTCAAGTGGATTTGACTGCAGAGTTGCCTGAATTTCTAGAGAAGTTGACGCGGGTCACTACCACGGCTTTTGTGATTTGGAAAGGGGGAAGTTGTTGATTTAAGAATGACACCTGCATAATTTTTGCACCCCGCCTTGATTTCACTCAATTTCAACGCACTGCAATAACTGTTGGTAGACTGTGAACCACTAGGGTGGCCTTCGGTTTGTAAACCACTTGATGAGCCCGCAGAAGTCTTTGAGCAGGCTTGTCCATTTTCTCAAAATCGAAAGCCCGAAGCATGCCACACCGCCTTCGAATGACGACTGTGATCGTTGGCATGACACTGTTGCTCATCCAGCTGGATGGCACGGTATTGGGCACTGCGATTCCCACAATCGCGCGAGACCTGGAGATCGACCCACTTTCCTTGCATCTGACCATCTCGCTCTATCAACTTACGCTCGCAATCTTTATCCCCATGTCGGGCTGGGCGGCTGATCGGTTTGGATCGAAGCGTTTATACATTACAGCAGCCCTGCTGTTCTTAACTATGTCGCTTGCCTGCGCGTTTTCCGCCAACCTCACACAGTTACTAATTGCGCGCAGCGTGCAAGGCCTTGCAGGTGCGTTCTTGATGCCGATCGGTCGATTGACTGTCATACGGATGGCAGGGTCCAAAAACCTCGTTCAGGCGATGGTTTGGGTGGTCATACCGTCCGCATTCGGGACGGCCCTCGGCCCCTTCATCGGCGGCGTGATCGTAAATTACCTGAGTTGGAGATGGATCTTTTTGATCAATGTCCCAGTCTGCATTGCAGCCGGTATGATGAGCAGTTTCTATTTTCGCAACTACAAGAGCAAGGACAAAATACCCTTTGACTTTCTGGGTTTTGCACTACTTGGTAGCACTGCCGCGTTCCTGCTTTCCGGAATCACAAACCTGATGAGATTTACCAATGATGCGTCAGTCCCAATCGGATTTTTCGGGGCCAGTCTGTTATGCGGCTTGGCGTTTACATGGCATTCGAAGCGCGCGCTCCATCCTCTAATTGATTTGAAACTCTTCGAAAACGCAAGTTACCGCCTTGCGAGTATGGGGCAGATCCCGTTACGCATCGGAGTGTCTTCTTTTGCGTTTGTTATGCCTTTAATCCTGCAAATCCTGATGGGGTACAACACGCTGGTTACTGGTCTGCTTATGGGGGCGGCTGCAGTTGGGGCCTTGCTTTCAAGAATCGTTGCTTACCGCCTGATCAAATCTCTCGGCTTTCGCGGCACATTGATACCATTCATAGCAGTGCTCTCCACGCTTACACTGGCCACCGGCTTTGTATGGCTTACTAAATCAATTGCGGCTGTCGCGCTGCTCAGTCTACTTATTGGATTTTCTCGTAGTGTTGTGTTTACTTCATCCAATACGGTCAGTTACACAAATCTCACCCGAAGACTAGTCAATCCAGGTGTGAGCTTTGCAAGCCTTGTGCAGCAGCTTTCAATTGCGCTTTCCGTTGGTTTTGCGGCAGCGGTATTGCATATCTTCCAGAGTATCACAGAAGAGCCCACACTTTCGGGACCAGACTTTATCTGGCTGTCCATCCTCACTGGTTCGATCACGTTGCTTTCGGTTGCGCTCTATTGGCTCCTGCCAGCAGAGCTTGGAAAGCATAAGCTGAACGATGAAGCATATATGCAGCAATAAAGAAGGCTGGTCGAAACCAGCCTTCCAGATTGTTATCTGGAGCCTTTAAAGCCCTTAGCGAGAATAAACATCTCCGGGCTACCTTTGCGGCTTGCAGGTGGCTTGATGTGCACCACAGATTTGAATTCTTTTTTCAGCTCCTGAAGCAGCTTCGCCTCAGCACCACCAGCAAACACTTTGGAGAGAAAGGTTCCGCCTTCATTCAGGTTCTGACGGGCGAAATCGATGGCGATTTCGAAAAGGTATGCGGTGCGCAGGTGATCTGTCTGACGGTGGCCTGTGGTAGGCGCTGCCATATCGGACATGACCAGATCAGGGCGGTGCCCACCCAGTGCTTTCATCAGCTCATCTGGTGCATCATCATCGAGAAAGTCCTTTTGCAGGATCACGACGCCCGGAATTGGCTCAACTTCCAGATAATCGATGCCGACCACGAGCGGCTCATCGTCGGTGGAGCCAACAATCGGTGCGGTCAGCTGGGACCAGCCACCCGGGGCACAGCCCAAATCAACCACGCGCATGCCCGGCTTCAGGATTTCGTGCTTCTCGTTAATCTCAATCAGCTTATAGGCTGCGCGGGAACGATAGCCATCCACCTTCGCCCGGCGGACATAGGGATCGTTCAACTGGCGCTGCAGCCAAAGTGTTGAGGAATTGGACCGTTTACGCGCGGTTTTCACGCGCTGAAACATGCCACGGTCACCTGATCCACGACCACTTGAGTTGCGGGTCATCTGTTATATTCCTTTCTCGGGGTGCGTCGGCGCTTCTGGTTGGAGTTGCTCCAGACTTTGTCTGCCGCCATCATCTCCATCAAAATACCTTCACGCAGTCCTCTGTCGGCGACACGTAATCGCTGACAAGGCCACCTGCGGCGTATTCCTTCCAAAATTGCGCAGCCTGCTAGCACCAAATCGGCTCTGTCCTCACCAATACAAGGGTTATCAACCCGTTCCTGATAGGACATATTCAAAAGCTGGTTAATCATGGCGGAAACATCTTCCTGCTCCATCCATGCTCCATCAACGCGGCGGCGGTCATAGCGCTTGAGGCCCAAATGGACCCCAGCCAATGTGGTTACCGTCCCGGATGTTCCCAGCATATGGACATTGCCGCGCTCTATAGCACGGGAAAGTTCATTGCCAAGAGGGAAATTCTGCAATCTCTCGGCAACATCACCAACCATTGCCTCAAAAACATCAGGTGTGACGTGTACGCCGCCATGGCGCTCGGCCAGATTGACGACCCCCAATGGTACGGAGGTCCATGTTCTGACAAAGCGCGTGAGCGCAAAACCGCGGGCGCCATATCTGTTGCGCAGGTCAAGCCAGACAATCTCGGAGGAGCCCCCGCCGATATCAAAAAGCAGGACACCATCGGCCTCTGGGTCAACCAGTGACACGCAACCGGCGACAGCAAGGCGGGCCTCTGTTTCCTGACTGACAATCTCCAACTCCAGCCCCGCTTCGACCTTTGCGCGCTGGATAAACTCATCTCCGTTTTCGGCAGCCCGGCAGGCCTCCGTAGCGATGAGCCTTGCGCGCTGGACGCCGCGTTCTGAGATCTTTTGCTGGCACACCTGCAAGGCTTCAATGGCCCGGGATATGGCATCATCAGACAGTCTGCGGTGACGACCAACCCCCTCGCCCAAGCGGACGATCTTGGAATAGGCATCAACCACACGGAACCCGCGCTGCTCAGGCCTGGCAATCAACAACCGGCAGTTATTGGTACCAAGATCCAGGGCTGCATAGAGTTCTTGCGATCCGCCGACATGATGCCGGTGGCGCGTGGGAAAACGATGCGTTCCGTCACCGCGCATATCTGAGTGGTGACGGCGCCAATGTGTGTCGTTTTCACGAGACCGAAAGCCTTGTGCAGGACGTGGAGGGCTTTGCTCTGACGTTTTGCCGTGCTTCGCATGACCATGTCTGGATTGTGCTGGCTTTGTGTGTACTGGCGCGTGTTTCTTGGCCTCTTCCTTCGGTACAGGAGCAGGTTGCAAGACTTCTACCGACGTACCGCCCGGATCAATATTGACGACGGGCGGACGTATTTTTTGGTTTAGGAGCGCACGACGTTCCGCCCGGTTAGGCTTCGCGCGACGCGCTTTCCTCTGCCGTTTAGCGCCTTCAGGACGAGAACTGCCAGTCTCTTCCGCAGTTCCTGCGGAATGACTAGCTTCAGCTTGGTGTGCAGACACATTTTTTGCATCTCCAGCCCTACGCTTTTTGTGGCGTTGCTTCCGTCTGCCTTTTTTGGGGCTTCCGGGTACGCCGGGCGTTCTCGCTCCATCCGAAGAGGACCGCTCACCCGTTTTCTTCAAGTGCTATGCCTTTGTGCAGTCCATGAGGCATTTGCATGCGATCTGGACTGAAGTCATTTCAAGTTGGCAACATTGTAACAGTTTCATGGCAAACAGCAATCGCCCCATTTCAATGTACAGTCCTAAATTTCAATGAATTCGCTTAAATTGCGGGAGACTCCAAGAGCTTATAGCAAGCCCCCGTTACCTTGACAGCAGGTTCGCTTGGCTGAAAGTCAGACGGTATCTGGGCATAAATACGCAGGTGTTATGGCCTTATTCACAAGCCAAGCGCAGGAAATCGGCTTTGACCACTGATTTTGTTAAAACTCACGAGAACCAAGTTGACAAGGTACGGTACGGACACTAAAAGCCCTCTCACCGACGAATTGAGCGCCTTGCTTCAACTTGTTGGTCGGCAGTAGCTAACGTGCTGTTATTGCTGGGGATTAGTTTAATGGTAGAACAGCGGACTCTGACTCCGTCGGTCCTGGTTCGAGTCCAGGATCCCCAGCCAATTGCACGCATGATCTAAAAGCTGAAGCTGCCGCGCAGGGAACACTTCCCTCCTGTTCTGCTGGGGATTAGTTTAATGGTAGAACAGCGGACTCTGACTCCGTCGGTCCTGGTTCGAGTCCAGGATCCCCAGCCAATTTCTTCCAAACATTTCTATTAAAGCAACGGCCTGTTGCCGTTGTCATATTCCGCAGATTGACGGTCTTGTCTGCCTCAAGAACACTTCGCGCAGTCGTAATGCGCGCAAAGGTTCTACCATGCCCTTCTCCCCTCAACGGATCGCCGTTTTTGGCGCAAGCGGTGCGATTGGCACTGCTTTTGTGCATGAGTGTCTTGATCGCTTTGAGACGGCAAAAGTGTTTTGCTTTGCCCGCTCTCCAGACCGTATTCCTGTCCACGATCGGGTTGAGAGCCATGACTTGTCCTTAAATGATCTGGAGGGGCTCAAGGCCAGAGCGGAGGCGCTTAAAGCTAGCGGCGGGCTTGATCTGATCTTTGTCGCGACGGGACAGCTGCACAGTCCGACGGCCAAGCCGGAAAAAACCATACGCTCCCTTTCAATCAGCGGGATGGAAGAGACGTTTCATACGAATACAGTCTTGCCTGCAATGATCATGAAATATTTCCTGCCACTTTTACCAAAGCAGCAAAAGGGCGTTTTTGCCGCTATCTCCGCTCGGGTTGGCAGCATTTCTGATAATTCTCTGGGTGGCTGGTACTCGTACCGTGCATCAAAAGCCGCGCTGAACATGCTCATCCGCTGCGCGGCGATTGAATTGCAACGTACCCATCAGAACTCTGTGGTGATTGGGGTTCACCCTGGTACGGTGGACAGTGAGCTGTCCAAACCGTTTCAACGGGGTCTTCCAGAGGGGCAATTGATGCGGCCAGTTAAATCAGCGGCACTGTTGCTGGATGTGATCAACAAGGTGGATCAGTCCCAGACAGGCAGGTGTTTTGCCTATGACGGGACCGAGATTGCACCTTGAGGCTTATCAGGCGTCGGCTTTGACGTTGATGACGTATCTTTCAAAGACATCGCGGCTTTGAGTGAGCAGTGCCTCGCACCATTCAGGCGTATTAACAAAGAGCGCGTCTTTGAGCTGTTGGCGGATTTGCGCGGCAAGTTCCGGCGCGACGGTCTCGCGGTTGCGTTTGAGCCAGTTATCACGGCGATGGGCGTCCAGCACCTGATCAAACGGAATAGTCCCAAACTCAAGGATCAGTTTTGTCGGTGTGTGCTCAAGATCAAGAACATCCAACGTATCGCACATAAAGCCACCGATCAGGCTCCACTCAACATCTTCGCCTGGCTTTGAGCTCAGGTCCATCACTTCGCAAAAGCCAGCAGGCCCGACGCCGGTGTGCAAGTCGATGATGGTGGCGCGTTTTGCCCCTTGCCCGTGGCAGACAATCACCTGTTTTAGCGTTTTCGTGGACCATGAGGTTTCGTTGCCGCCATAAAACAATCCCATGGGTACAGAATACTGCCCCTTGAGGACCTTTTGGGTCAGCGCCCCTGCCCCGTTCTTATCGGTGTAGGCTTTGATTGCAGCGTTGGCGGTGTCCCATTCTTGTCCGGTGATCTGGGGCGCACAAATGGCGGCGTGGAGTTCCTCGTAATCCGGGTTTTGCGGCAGCTCGCCCTCAAAGCTGATGGAGTTGCGGTTGTTGTCGACGTTGTTCTCATCTGTTCGCGTGAAAATCGCGCAGCCTGCCGGATTGACGGCGTGCACCCAGATCACCTTGGTGTTGTCAGGCACACGATCCACATAACGCTGCATCAAGTCCAACTGGATACCGGAGCCAGCCGTCAGCTCCGTGCCGTGGACACCGGAGGTTACGAAGACCACATGTTCGCTGTCCGGATTGCCTTGCCGAGCCACGGTCATCTGAACCGGGCCTTCATCACTCCAGAAAGTTGGGTGAGGCATGACTTCCGTCTCAAATCCAAGGCGACTGGCCAGATCGACAAAGCGCTGTTGAGCTTGGAAATAGTCCTCGGAGAAAATGGGGTTTGCAGGCATTTCGTACTCTTCAAAAAAAGGATGAGACTGTGATATATTGGCAAGGCATATTACACAAGTAATTGACCTAGCAAGAATAATTTAGTCTGTTATTCCTTATCGCCTTTTCTCGCGGCACGCGCAAGTTTCCAGACTCGTGCGATGGTGCATCTTCAAATCAGGCTGCCGCTGCGCCTTCACCGTGTTAGCAGCGACTGACTTCCCGGGAGCAAATAATGAAAAGAAAACTGATACTAGACGTGGACACCGGCACCGATGATGCTGTTGCCATTATGCTGGCTGCTTTGCATGAAGATTTGGACCTGGTTGGCATCACCACGGTGAACGGGAATGCTGAAGTGCATTATTGCACAGATAATTCATTGCGTGTGCTCGACTGGATCGGCAAGCCAGAAATTCCGGTTCATGAGGGCTGTTTCAAGCCGCTGGTGCGGAACGACTTTCCCGTGCCACGCTCCAAGGGTGATCTGACCGAGAAGATCCACGGCAAGCACCTGCCCTTGCCTGAGACATCCTTGAAAGCACAGGAACAACACGCGATTGAGTATCTGGTTGAGACGTACCGCAACACGACCGATCCGATCACACTGGTTCCAACTGCACCGCTGACCAACATTGCGGCTGCCCTTGCTGTTGAGCCGAAACTGGTGGACCTTATTCCGGAAGTGGTGATCATGGGTGGTGGCCATGATGTTGGCAATATTACGCCTTCAGCCGAGTTCAACATCTGGGCCGATCCAGAAGCCGCTCACGCTGTCTTTAATGCTGGCTTTGAAAAACTGACGCTGGTTCCATTGGATGCCACTCACAAGGCGTTAATCACTGCAACGCAATGCCGTCAGTTTCAACAGCTGGGCACGCCTGCCGGCACAGCTATGGCAGATTGCACGGCGCACCGCATCGGCGTTCATGACAAAATCCAGCGAATGGATATCGAGCATAGTGCGCCTGTTCATGACGCTGTATGTGTAGCCTATCTCATTCAGCCAGAGGTGATTACACTTGAAAGGTATCCCGTCGACATTGAAACCCAGGGGGCGCTGACGGTTGGCCGGACGGTCGTCGACAAGGCCCATCGTGGCACCAGACCAGACAATTGCAATGTGGCGTTTGATGCAAATGCAGCGCTATTCGTTGACATCATGATGAAGACGTTCGCCAAGACTGCCTAGGCCTTCGAGCGCCGGTGGTCTCTCGCCCTCGGCGCTTATTCATGTGTGGTTATTTTGTGAAGGCCGCTTGCTTGACATTACCCAGCAGCCAGCGGGTTCCAAACTGGTCTATGGCGACGCAGCTGGCAGCTGTATCTGATCCGAACATCAGGCATTTCACTTTAACTGCGGTGGCAAGCTGCCTGCGCAGAGAATAGTGACTTTCGGCAGGCCACATGAGGCCGACGCGCGCGATGCCGTGCGGGTGGTATATATTAAGTTGCCGCTTATCAATAACTTCCGCCCGGCCAGTCACTTCTGTCAGGCGCGGTATACCCAGCGCCTTGTTTGCCACAGCCGGTGTCAGCATTGTTGTCAGGCTGGCGAGCATCAGTGCTAAATGCCTGAGTGAGCGCATATCTTCCCCCCTTCATCACACCTAAAATCCCACCAAGGAAAGTTCAGTTTACCATAAGAAAGGCGCATTCAATGCGCTTTATTATCTTCCTGTGGTATTTGAGGGGGAACCTGGAGCGATCTGGCCCAACTCTTAAGCAGCCCTTACCTCCAATTTTATCATTTGGTTTTGAAGGGAAATCAGGTTTTTAGCTTAAACTACGCTCCGGAATTCTCACCCGAAAGGTTGGAGATTGAGTCGATGCTTCGCTCCACTGTGCATCAGCTGTTCGATCAGGTTGTCTCCTGCGAGCAGTTTCTTGAAAATTGCGGAGAGCAGATGTGGCGTGACAAACTGTGCCAGACCCGTGTGGTTGATGCTGCCGGAAATGAAGCGCTGGATCTGGATCTCCTGCTCTCGTACTTTTCTCAGAGTGAGGCATTTTTTGATCTGGAGCTTTCGAAAGTGCACGGCCACCGTGTTGATGAATCCACGGAAGCTGGAGCGAACTCCCATCTGGTTAGTTTACGCCTTGACATCTATTACCTTGCACAAAAATGCCGAGACGAAAACAACGCAAGCATTGTGATCATCTCGGCATACCCTTAGCGGATTTTACTCTGCCGGTGTCTGGCTCTGGCTCGTGCCCAGCGCATGATCAAGTTCAGAATGAAGCTTGTCTTCAGCGGCCTTACGCGGCTTCGTGTAGCGCATCAGTAGCAGATATGCTGCAGGCGTCACGAACAGCGTGGAGAGTGTTGCAAAGCCCAGACCGCCAACAATCACCCAGCCCATCTCGATACGCGCTTCAGCACCTGCACCGAAAGCCATGACCAGCGGAACACCGCCAAGCACCGTGGAGACCACAGTCATGACAACAGGGCGGAAGCGGACGAGGCAGGCATCATGCACAGCCTCAAACACGGTGCGCCCTTCTTCGCGCAGCGCGTTGGCAAACTCGACGATGAGAATGCCGTTCTTCGCCATCAGCCCGACGAGCAGAATGATCCCAATCTGGGAGTAGATGTTGATCGAACCTCCTGTCAGACCAATCGAGATAATCGCCGCTGCAATCCCGAATGGAACTGTGCAGAGAATGACAAGAGCACTCATGAAGCTCTCGAACTGCGCGGAAAGTACCAGGAAGACGACAAGGATTGCAAAGAGGAAGGTCATGTAGACGTTGGAGGTCGTGCTTTCCAGTACGGCTGCCTCACTCAGCAATGTGACATTGTTTCCTTCAGGCAGAACCTCCGCGGCCACTTCCCTCATGTCGGAAATTGCCTGACCAAGGTCATAGCCGTCATTGAGAGAGATGGTGACCGGAACGGCCCGCTGCTGCTCTTCGCGTGTCAGGTTTGGCGCCACGCCTTCTTCCTCGATGGAAACGATGGAAGACATTGGCAGCATGGTGCCGTCACTGGTCTTGAGGAAGATGTTTTCCAGATCGCGGGTCGAGCGCATTGGCAGACCGCCCGCTTCCATGACCATTGGAATACCGGTATCCTCAACAAACAGATCAGCAACAGAGGAACCATCCAGCAGCATACGCAGGTTGGAGGCGATGCGGTCAGACGACAGACCCAAATCGTTTGCGCGCTCCCGATCGACACTCACTAACAGCTGTGGCTGTGTGGTCTCATAGGAAACGGATGCGGACCCGACCTGATCGCCATGGCGAGCCTGCATTTCTTCGACGATCCTATCTGCACTTTCAGCCAGCTGGTCGTAGTCGGTGCCGGTTACCGCGAAGCGCAAACCCTGCCCCGCGCCGCGAATACCAAGTGTATTTGGCTGTCTTACGCGAACTTCAAGACCAGGGATCCGGGAGGCACTGCGCTGTAATTCACGCACGATCTCCTGCTGAGAGCGATCGCGTTCTGACCAGTCCTTCAGAGACATGACGAGGAAACCACGGTTGACCTGTCCGCCCATACCGACGAGGCTCAAAACACTGTGTGCTTCGCCACTATCAACGTATGGCCGAGCCATCGATTCCAGCTCACTTACTTTGCCAGCAGTATATTCCAAGCTCGCCCCTTGTGGTGTGGAACCGATCATGACGATAGTACCCCGATCCTCGGTTGGAGTAAGCTCCTGCGGCAGGAAGGCATACTGGGAGGCGCCATAGACAACAAAGAGGGTAGCAACGCCCAACAGAAGCATCGGGCGGCGCAGTGTCCAGTCCAATGCCTGAGAATAGGCGCGTTCGATCGCAGACCCCATTTTGGTAATGGCAAGCCATGCACGAGAGGGTTTGTGGGTGTCCTCATAGTTCTTAACACGTAGCAGACGTGAGGCCATCATAGGCGCGAGTGTCAGCGCAACAAACGAGGACAGCATAACGCAGATTGCAAGCACAAAGCCGAACTCGGAGAACAGCTTGCCCACGCTGCCGGGCAGGAATGAAATTGGGATGAAGACCGCGGCCAGTGTGGCTGTGGTTGTGATGACGGCGAAGAAGACCTCACGGGTACCCAGGATCGCCGCGGCACGCGGCCCCTGCCCCTTTTGAACGCGCTTGGAGATGTTCTCCAGCACAACAATAGCGTCATCTACGACCATGCCGGTTGCCAGCAACAAGGCGAGCAATGTCAGCACGTTTGCTGAGAAGCCTGCCAACCAAATCCCAACCAATGCGCCGACCAAAGCCACCGGCACGGTCACCGCTGGAATGAGCGTGACACGAATAGACCCGAGAAACAGCAGCATCACGCCGATGACAATGCTGGTGGAGAGAAAGAGCGAGAACACCACTTCCTCAATCGCACCGCCAATAAAGATAGCGTCATCACTGCTGATATTGATTGCAATATCCGCTGGCAACTGTTCCTGCATGCGCTCGATTTCAGCGCGTACTTTGTTTGAGACATCAATCGTATTGGAGTTTGCCGCAAGGATAACACCCATACCAACAGCGCTTTTGCCGTTATAGAATGCGCTAGATGACGCGCGTTCCGGGCCGTAGCTTACGAAGGCGACGTCACGAATTCGCGTGGTGTCGTTGAGCTTTACCATGCCGATCTGTTCGGCGGTTTCCACGTCAGAGTTTGCACGAACAAAAAGCTCCTGAGCGCCGGTTTCCAATGAGCCGCCAGAGGTATCGAGGGCCAATTCTTGTAAAACAGAGCGCAGGTCGTCAGGGATCAGTCCGCGCGATGACATGGCTGGAACGTCAATGGCAATCCTGAAAACTGGCGTTTGGGAGCCGTACAATTCAACGCTGGCAATGCCGGGTACGGATGTAATGCGATCAACAATCTCGTCATCAACGTACTTGCTCAACTCTTCGATGCGCAGCTCATCGGAGGTCACCACAAGCCGCATGACCGGGTCAGCATCTGCATCAGCCTTCACGACCATAGGCGTGTCGACGTCTTCAGGAAGGAATTCTACTGCTCCGCCGACAGCATCACGAATGTCATTGGCCGCTTCACTCACGTCCACACTGTCATCAAACTCAACAGTAATGCGGCTGTTGCCGTATTTGGAGGAGGATGAGATGGATTCAATGCCGGATGTGCGGGAGATTGCCTTTTCCAGCACACTCGTCAGTTCAGCATCTGTTACTTCCGGTGGTGCACCAGAATATGTGGTTGTCACAGTTACGACAGGTCGGTCAACGTTGGGCATTTCGCGCACTTCAACGCCAAGCATCGCTGCGATACCTGCAACAATAATGAGAAGGTTGAGGGTGATCGCCAGCACCGGACGGCGCACGCAAAGCGCATAAAGTCCGCTTAAGTGACTTTCCCGCTCAGAGTTTTTATCGTCTTTCATAGAAACACCTTTGGGTCAGTCAATCAGGAGCTGGAGCGTTCGGCATCGTCACGCGATATGCCGGAGCGAGGACCGGAGCTTTGCACCGGTTCAACCTGCGGGTTTTGGTCGGCCTCAGCCTCTACCGGGTTGCTCCTGCCCTGCCCGCGGCCCTGTCCTCGTTGCTCTCCTGCAGCCTCACCTTCAGCGCCTTCCGTATGGCTGATCATCGGCTGATCGGTATCTTCGGGGAAAACCAATGCAAAGCCCGGCTCAGGGGAAAGCTGAAGTTTGGTTCCCTCGCGCAGATCCCGGGTGGTTTCCGTGATGACGATATCACCGTGCTCAATTTCACCTTCAACCAGGACCCGATCAGCACTTCTTTCAATGACCATGACGTCAGTCCGCTCTGCCTGACCATCTACGGCAGTCCAGACATGCGGACCGGTCCGGTCCCACTTAAGCGCGATCGGCGGAATGGAGGGCCATTCTTCGCCTTCCAGCTGTACGCGGGCATCAAACGCGATACCTGAGCGGAGCAGGTCATCGGGATTTGCAACGGTTGCCTGTACTTTAAGGGTACGGGAGTCTGAGTTGACGCGGTTTTCCATGGCCGTCAGCTCACCGCTGAAGACCTGACCGGGCATAGCTTCGGTACGCAGTTCAACCTTATCACCACGCTTTACCTTATTGGCAAACCGCTCCGGCACAACAAATTCCACTAGAATGCTGGAACGGTCATCCAGCCCAGTAATACGGGAAGACTGAGTGACATAATCACCAACCTCCACGTCCATAATGCCAAGAACACCATCAAACGGTGCCTTCACCAAGCGGCGGTCCAGTTCAATATTGGCTTTATCAAGATCAAGGCGAGCCTGATTTGTTGCCAACACTGCATTTTGCATCTGAACAGTGGAGATCGTTTGGGAGCTCATGAGCTGTTCGTAACGCTCAACCTGATCTTCAGCATCCTTCAGTGCAAGCCTTGCACGGTCGACAGCCAACCGCTCTTCCACATCATCCAGACGCAGAACAACATCTCCCGCAGCGACGCGGGTCCCAGCGGTGAAAGGCAGCTCCTGAACGCGCCCTGAGCTTTCCGGGAACAGGTCAGTCATTTTGGCGGCCCGTCCGGTGCCAATGGCCCGAACGAACGTGTCCGTTACGCCTGTGGTGACATTTCTGGCGCGGGCCAGAATTTCCTGATTGCCACCAAATCCACGATTTCCGCCGCCACGTGCGCCGGGTTGCCTTGTAGCGTTGCCTTTGACAGCAACTTCAGCCGTATCGGCAGGCCAGAGCGTTAATCCAAGTGATGCGAGGACCGGGACCGGCTCTGCGAACAGCACCGGTTTACCAATATATAATCCTGCCACACCAATTGTAACGGCGATCAGGCCAGCTTTTACAGCCTGTTTAGAACGGGACATAAACACCCAACTCCTACAAGATTTCGCATTACTTCCGGCTCGTTGGGCCCACTGTATCAGGGAAGGGCCTCATGGCGGTATCAAGTATGCTTGAAAGAACACTTTAGTTGAGAGTGTTTTACATTGCTTTTGTGAGACGTGCGCATTTTGATGCGAACAAAAAAGTAATCGTCTTGTCGAAACTGGCGGTTTGGTACAGTCTGTTACATTTTTTTCGCCAGCCTTGCCTTACCTAAAGGCAAACACACAAAAGGCCTGACAGTATTATCAGGCCTTTTGGTCGTTTCCGCAACAGCTGTTTAGCTAGATGCCAATCACTTCTACCGGGTTGCTGGCATGGCGTACAACCACGCGAGAACCGTCTGGTACGCGATTATACAGGTCAATGGCGTCCTGATTAAGCAGGCGGATACAGCCGCTTGATACGTTCCGGCCGATTGACCAATTCTCATTAGTCCCATGCAGGCGATACAAAGTATCCCTTCCGCCTTGGAACAGATAGAGCGCACGGGCGCCCAGCGGGTTGGACAGGCCCGGTTCCATACCAGTGCGATATGGTTCCAGCTCTGGCTGACGAGCGATCATTTCCGCAGGCGGGGTCCATGTAGGCCACGCACGCTTGTACTGAACGACAGCATCACCATTCCAGTTGAAGCCTTCACGCCCGACACCGACGCCATAACGCATCGCTGTGCCGTCACCGCGCACCTGATACAGGAAGCGGTTGCCAGGATCGACTACGACCGTGCCGCCCTCTTCCGGGCCTGTGTAGTTTACGACCTGACGAAGATAGCGTCCGTCGGAGATTTCATCGAGGTTGACGGCCGGGATCGGGAATTGTTCTTCCGGCAACGCGGCATAAACGCTCCTATAGTAAGGGTCGTGACGAAGGTCAGCGCCCCGGCGCGGGGCAACAGGTGCTTGACCGGACGTCATTGGTCCGGGAGCAACACCATAACCGGCTGACTGACAGCCAGCCAAGGCAAGCGCTGCTGATCCGACCATAAACCCGCGTCTGGATAGTTTATTATCGCGACAAGACCGTGCCGTCTTGGCAGTTGCACTCAATAAGCTCATGGTCACCCTATTATTTTTCCTTACGTTATATTGCCGAGCATAATGCAATAGGCATACCGCATAGCCAATTGGCGTTCTTCTAACTTGTCTCTATCAATAAGCAATTGAGGAAGACAGGTGGTCACGACAATTTGAAGCCATGCATTGTTCACCATGTGGATTCAAACTGTGTGATCCGTGAGGCAATAACGGGCGGGTCTGGCCGGTAAATGGCTGGATTGCGGCCAGTTCAAGACAATATGAGTTTTTTCGCAAGTAAAAGGCCCCCTCCCACCTGTTGGGAGAGGAAAATTCCCTATTTTAAAGGGTTTTATGGCTTGTGGTATGCATGCCAGTGACGTGCAATATCGATGCGACGGGGCACCCAGACATCTTGTTTATGGGAAACATAATCTAAAAATCGGGCCAAAGCAGCGGTTCTGCCGGGTCGTCCGGAGATCCGGCAATG
The DNA here is from genome assembly GCF_014651595.1 of Pseudovibrio japonicus. Taxonomy (GTDB): domain Bacteria; phylum Pseudomonadota; class Alphaproteobacteria; order Rhizobiales; family Stappiaceae; genus Pseudovibrio; species Pseudovibrio japonicus. Next base: position 278,481 of record NZ_BMXE01000001.1, read on the forward strand.
CAGACCAACGGACATCATTTTAGGCGCACCAGCCTCGCCTTCAGCGTACAGCGTGTCGAAGCTATCTTTCAGGTAGGTAAAGAATTGGTCACCGCAATTGAAGCCCTGCGGGGTTGCAAAGCGCATATCATTAGCGTCGAGAGTGTATGGAATGATCAGGTGCGGGCCCTTGGGGCCCTCGACCCAGTAAGGCAGATCATCTGCATAGCTGTCTGAGCTGTACAGAAAGCCGCCTTCTTCCATGATCAAAGGCAGGGTATTGACGGAGGTCCTACCCGTATACCATCCGTAGGGACGCTCCCCCGTCACCTCCTCGTGGATCTTGATTGCCTGTTGCAGCTGCCATCGCTCGTCTTCAATGGAGAAGTCCTTGTACTCAATCCATTTGAGCGCGTGGGAGGCGATCTCCCAGTCAGCCTCTTTCATGGCTTCCACTGCGGCAGGGTTTCGTTCCAGTGCGGTTGTTACGCCATAACAGGTGACTGGTTGCTGGTATTTCTGGAACAGGCGCCATAGACGCCAGAAGCCCGCACGGGAGCCGTACTCGTATATGGATTCCATGTTCATGTGGCGCTGGTTCAACCATGTCTGCGCACCTATGATCTCGGAGAGATAGGCTTCTGATCCAGCATCGCCATGAAGAATGTTGTTTTCGCCGCCTTCTTCATAATTGATAACAAACTGAACCGCGATTTTCGCATTACCCGGCCATTTGGGATCCGGCGCGTTGCGCCCATACCCAATCATATCGCGTGCGTAATCCATAACATAAACCTTTATGACGTTAACCGGGCCCACTTCACCTTAAAACAGCAAGACAAGACAAGTAGCTTTGTGCAGAAATCCAGAGCACAACGCAGCCTTCCGCGGAGAAAACTAGAATATTTTGCTACAGTGGCCACATTATTTCGAATAATATTCATTAAATTTTATGGGTGACCATTGAAATTCTGAGCGCAAGAACAACTTGAAGTTATGTGGCGAGATTGGGACATCCTGCTACATTTCTACATTTGACAGTTTCCAAAGCTTTAAGTAAAAGTTCGTTATATATCGAGTAGATATATATCGAACGGAAGCAGACTTCTACTCAAGTTGATTTAAAGTCTTTATCGTTCAGTAGCTTATCCGAATCCACGATTATGTGGGTTCTCTTTTGCACTCGGGTTCATGTGGTGAGGAATGAGCACACGAAAATTTTGTCTTGCCATTTTATCCAGCGGAGACGCAACCGGATACGAAATTCGCAAGGCCGCACAAGAAGGGCAGTTTAGCCATTTCATTGAAGCAAGTTACGGGTCGATTTATCCGTCCCTTGCCAAGATGGAACAAGAAGGTCTTGTGACGTGGCGCGAAGAGCTTTCCTCAGGCAAACCTTCCCGAAAGATCTACTCCATTACGCAGCTGGGCCGCGATGCTTTTTTAAAAGAGCTTTTCGAAACCCCGGTGGAAGACCTGTTCAGGTCCCCTTTCCTCCTACTTGCTCTTTACTGCCGGTGGGTTGGTCCTGAGTTCATCTCTAAGGAGATTGACCGGCGTATGGAAAATCTGGAGCTCAAGATTGCGGACATGAAGCATGAGCTTGAGATTAACGAAGACCCTGCAAGCGCCTGGACATTGGAATACGGAATTACGGCGTACAGCGCCTCCCTCAATTATTTAAAAATGAACCGAAGCAAACTTGAGCGTATCGCCAGCGAGCCTGTCTCCCACGCTCAAGCAGCTGAATAAACGCCCAGAACAGGCGGAGAGAAAAATGGCAATTCGATTTTCACATATTCTGGCTTTGGGGCTTACTGCCGGAATCGGTATTTGGATGGCGACCGGCACCAGCGTTGTTATGGGTCAGGGTACGAGCGAGGATTCTCCTCCACCACCGGCTGATAGGGTTAAAGCTCTGGGCGATGTTCCATTTGCCGTAAAAGTGGAGACACTTACAGCAACCGAGCGTACTCCTTATTTGGAAATGCGCGGACGGACGCAGGCTGCAACCCGCATTGAGGTGCATGCAGAAACGGCTGGGGTGGTTCGCGCACGCCCGACAAGCGAAGGCATGTTTGTGCGCAAGGGCGACCTACTCTGCTCGCTTGACCGCGGGGCCCGCGAAGCACGGGTTCTTCAGGCAAACGCATTGCTGGCACAGGCTAATATTGATTTTGAAGCAGCTGGAAAGCTGAAGGACCGCGGTTTTTCTGCCGCAAACCGTGTGATTGCCCTTAAGGCCACGCGTGATGCAGCCAGTGCTCAGCTTCAGGAAGCTGAGCTAGAACTGGAGCGTACGGAAATCCGTGCGCCCATTGACGGCATCATCGAAGCGCCTCTGACAGACGTGGGCGCCATGCTGGGCGTTGGCAAAGTGTGCGCGACCATTATGGCACCGGATCCAATGCTTGCCATTGGTGCGGTTTCTGAATCCAACATTCAGGCTGTAAAGGTTGGGCAGAGCGCAGTTGTCAATCTGGTGACCGGCCAGTCGGTTGAAGGAAAAGTCAGCTACATTGCAAGTTCAGCTGATCCGGACACACGCACATTCCGCGTGGAAGTGGAGCTGCCGAACCCGAATTTTGACTTGAAAGACGGTGTCACCACCAGCACGCAGCTGCGTCTTGGCAAAGAAAAAGCGCACTTTGTTTCTCCGGGTATTTTGACCCTGGCGGACAACGGAGACATTGGCCTGCGCGGCGTTGATGCTGACAACAAGGTTGTTTTTTACCCTGTTGAGATGATTGGCGGGGACACAAAGGGCGTCTGGCTTAAGGGGCTGCCTGAGAAAGTGACCATTATTACCGTTGGTCAGGACTTCGTTAAAGAGGGCCGCGTCGTTCACCCCGTTTTTGAAACCGCGGAGGTTTCACAATGATTTCCATGCTGGAAGGGGTGCTCCATCGCCCCAAAACAGTTTTTGTGATGATGCTGTTCATGGTGATTGCAGGGATTATGTCCTACATCGCAATCCCCAAGGAAGCGGCTCCTGATATTGATGTTCCATTCTTTTATGTCTCTGTCGGCCAGTCCGGTATTTCTCCTGAGGACGGGGCGCGGCTGATCGGGCAACCCATGGAGACCGAACTGCGCGGTCTTGAGGGACTGAAGGAGATCACCACGATTGCCGCAGAAGGTCATGTGGGGATCCTGCTCGAGTTCGACATCGGCGTCGATAAAGACAAAGCTCTGGTTGATGTTCGTGAAAAAGTGGATACGGCAAAAAGCAAGATCCCGGCGGACGCCAACGAGCCGACTGTCAGCACGCACAATATGGCTTTACAGCCGACAATGACCATCGCCCTTTCCGGTGATGTGCCAGCACGCACGCTGTACCGTATTGCGGATCGCCTGAAAGACGAGATCGAATCCATTGCCTCGGTCAAAGAGGTTGAACTTACTGGTCAGCGCGATGAACAGCTGGAAGTGATCATCGATACGCTCAAGATGGAAAGCTATTCCATTAGTCAAAATGAGCTGATCAATGCGCTTCAGATGAACAACCAGCTGATTGCTGCGGGTTTCATTGACGGCGGTGCTGGGCGTTTTAACATCAAGGTTCCGGGCCTGATCCTTGATGCAGATGACGTTTATTCACTGCCGGTGAAACAATCGGGTGAAGGCGTCGTCACTCTTGGCGATATTGCCTCAATCAAGCGCACCTTCAAGGATGCAAGCACCTTTACACTGGTGAATGGTCAGCCTGCTGTTTCTCTGGATGTGGTCAAGCGTATTGGCGAGAACATCATTGAGAACAACGCAGCTGTGCGCGCGGTTGTTGCGGAGGTTACCAAGGATCTGCCGCCAACGGTGACCATCAGCTATATGCTGGATGTGTCGGATAATATCTTCAAGGTTCTGAGTTCGCTTGAATCGTCCATCATGACAGCGATCTTCCTCGTGATGATCGTTGTGGTGGCAGCGCTTGGGCTGCGCTCAGCTGTTCTTGTTGGTCTTGCTATCCCAACCAGCTTTATGCTGGGCTTCCTGACGCTGACAACAATTGGCATGACCGTGAACAACATGGTGATGTTTGGCCTTGTGCTGACGGTTGGTATGCTGGTTGACGGTGCCATCGTGATGGTGGAGTACGCGGACCGCAAGGCGGCTGAAGGCATGCCACCGCGGGATGCTTACATCCGCGCCGCCAAGCTGATGTTCTGGCCGATTGTCTCGTCAACCGCCACAACACTGGCAGCCTTCCTGCCCATGTTACTGTGGCCGGGTGTGATCGGCGAGTTCATGAGTTATCTGCCGATCATGGTGATCATCGTTCTGTCCGGCTCCTTGCTGACGGCAATGGTGTTCCTACCGGTAACCGGCGGCATTCTGGCCTCTGTATTTGCCTTCATCGGCAAGTATGGTGAGTACATCCTGAGCGGCCTTGTCGCTCTGATCAGTGCCATAATCGTGGTAACATTGCCGCCCGTTAGGTCTGTTTGGGGCGGGATGCATTTGCTGCTCATGATCCCGACCATACTTGTCATTGGTGTACCAATCTTCGTTGCGGTATTCCTACCAGCTCTCAAGCTATTCAAACCCGTCCTCAAGTATTCCCGTGCCCGTGTTGAGCGTCGCAAAACAGCAGAGCTGGAAGCAGCAAAGGTCTTTTCCGGGCATGGTCCGTTTGACACCTCAAAGCTGCGGGGCATTACACGGGTTTACATCGGTGTACTGGAGGTACTGGTTCGCAAGTGGTGGGCGGGTGTTGCTGCCATGGTTACTCTGCTTACCATTTGCGCGGTTATCGTCGTAACCTTCATGAGCAACAACGCAGGAACCGAGCTTTTCGTTGACGAGGAGCCGGAGCAAGGTCGCTTTTATGTGACGGCTCGCGGCAACATGTCGGCTACTGAGGCTCTTGCGCTTGTTACTCAGGTAGACAAGGTCATTCTGGCGGAACCGGGCGTCAAAAATGTTGTAACGAGAGCCTTCCCCGTTGGTATTCGCGGTGGCGGTGGCAACAACGCGCCTGCTGACCTGATCGGGTCTATCGACATTGAGTTTGTTGACTTCTGTTGCCGTAGTTCAGCACGGGAAATCTTCAACAGCATTCGCGAGAAGACCTCCCTGCTTCCAGGCATCAAAGTCGAAGCCCGAAAGGTGGAAGGTGGCCCGCCAACTGGTAAAGACATCCAGCTGCAGATTACCTCAAACGATTATGATGCAGCTGTTGCAGCCGCTGGCCGCATTCGCACCTACCTCGATACTGTTGACGGGTTGCGCGATCAGGAAGACAGCCGTCCGCTGCCCGGCATTGACTGGGAGCTGACCATCAACCGCGATAAGGCAGCGCGTTACAAAGCCGATATTGCAGCCGTTGGTGCTATGGTTCAGTTGGTGACCAATGGTGTGTTGATTGGTGACTACCGCCCGTCGGATTCCGAGGATGAAGTGGATATCAGAGTTCGTCTTCCTGAGGGGGAGCGCACGCTGGATAAGTTCGATGAGCTGCGTCTTCGTACTCCGCTTGGTCAGATCCCGCTTTCAAACTTTGTGGAGCGGACACCAAAGCAAAAAGTTTCCTCCATGACACGCCGGAACGGTCTGTTCTCGATTGATATCAAGGCGGGCGTCAACAAAGACAAGTATCTGATCACGGAGAAGGAAACTGAGATTCAGGAATGGCTTGACTCTCAGACATGGCCTGAAGGTGTATTTTACAAGTTCCGCGGTTCCAACGAGGAGCAGCAGAATACACAGTCCTTCCTTGGCAAGGCGATGATTGGTGCCCTCTTCCTGATGTTCATCATTCTGCTGACCCAGTTCAACAGCTTCTATCAGACCTTCCTGACGCTCTCGACCGTGGTTATGAGTATGTTTGGCGTGGTGCTGGGAATGTTGGTCACCGGGCAGAAGTTCTCGGTCATCATGACTGGCACGGGCATTGTGGCGCTGGCGGGTATCGTGGTGAACAACGCGATTGTACTCATCGATACTTACAATCGCTTCCGTGAAGATGGCCAGAGCCCGGTAGATGCGGCGCTACGCACCAGTGCACAGCGTGTGCGTCCGGTGATGCTGACCACCATCACAACGATTGCTGGCCTCATTCCAATGGCGACACAGATCAGCTTCGACTTTGCCAATCAGGTCACCACCTTTGGCAGTGTCACTGGAAGCTGGTGGGTGCAGCTCTCTACTGCTGTGATATCCGGTCTGGCATTTTCGACCATGCTGACGCTGGTTATGATCCCGATTGCTCTGGTGTTGCCAATGCATATCAGGAATGGCTGGGGTTACTTCAGAGATCGCGGTCAGGTTGGAATGCCCGCAGGCCAGTATGCTGTTGCAAACGGTGGTCTGGGTCTGCAAGAGCCAAGCTTTGGCGATGCCAAAGCGGACGAAGGCAAGCGTGTTCCTGAAGCTGCCGAGTAATGCTGGTATCAATTCAAACGCAAAAGAGGCTGCTTCGGCAGCCTTTTTTATTGCCTGCACCTGTGTGACGGAAGCAATTGCCTCCAGAGTTGTTTGACCTATGCGAGGGGCCGGACCGTTCTCATGTCATGTTCAGGTGTAAGCCCACAAAAAAGGCCGCGGGGTGAAGCGCGGCCTTTTCTTTCAGGTGGGACAGGACCTTTAGTCGCCATCCTTGTCCTTATTCAGTTTTGGATCGGGAACACCAGCTTTTGCGATATCTTCGAGGCTGACTTTCAACGAGGCCTTGTCCTCAGAGACACTTTCCTCGTCAATCTCGGTGGTCACCACGTTACAATCTTCGGGGCGTCCTTTGCCGTCAAGACAATGTTTCTTGTAAGAGCGCCATGCAAACGGGATAGAGGCGAGATAACCGAGACTGATAATGGTCAAACACTCAAACGGATAGCTGGCGCCAAGAGCGATAATGCCAACGGCGACCACGAACAGCGGCAGGACCCATTCGCGGCGGATGTGGGTGCCGATCTGCTTGCCGGAAAAGGTTGGCAGCTGGCTGACCATCAAGAGCCCGATGAACATGGTGTAGAGTGCCACAGGCGCTGCCAGCTCTTCCCAGTGCGGCACACCCAGCCGTTCGAGATAGATTGGCAACAGAACTGTCAGAGCGCCTGCCGGAGCGGGGACGCCGGTGAAGAATTTACTTACCCACTTCGGCTTATTCGGATCGTCCAGCGCCACGTTAAATCGGGCCAGTCGCAGTACCATGCAAATGGTATACAGCAGTGAGGCGATCCACCCCAGAGATCCGGCATCCTGTAGTATCCACGCGTAGAGGATAATGCCCGGTGCAACGCCGAAATTGACAAAGTCGGCCAGCGAATCCAGTTCAGCGCCAAACTTGGAAGTGCCTTTGAGCATGCGCGCGACACGACCATCCAGAGCATCGAGAATGGCTGCCAGGAAGATGGCTGCGATTGCCATGTCCCATCTGGCTTCCATGGCCATGCGAATGGCAGTCAGGCCAGAACACAGCGCCAGCAATGTGACGACGTTTGGCAGAACGATACGAAGGGGAATGCGTTTGCGCGCCGCCCCTTTGTCATTGGCGGTTTGACCTCCCGGTTCATAGGGAGGAAATGGATTAGTCACTCTATACTACCTTAAGAAACGCGGGCAACCAGGTCGCCTGCTTCTTGATCTTTTAGATTTGCCAGAACACTTTCGCCTGCAATCATGGTCTGGCCCAACGCTACTTGTGGCTTGGTACCATGCGGCAGGTAGACGTCAAGACGAGATCCGAAGCGGATCAGACCGAAGCGATCACCTACCGAAATATTTTCGCCTTCTTTGACGAAGCACACAATACGGCGTGCTACGAGGCCAGCGATTTGTACAACGCCGATACGCGCGTTGTCGTTTTCGATGATCAATCCGTTGCGCTCGTTGTCCTCACTTGCCTTGTCCAGCTCCGCATTGACAAATTTTCCGGCCTTGTAGGCAACGCGTGTGACGCGGCCAGTCATTGGCGCACGGTTTACGTGGCAATTAAAGACGCTCAGGAAGATACCAACACGCATCATAGGCTGATCGCCCAGATCCAGTTCACGCGGCGGTACAACGGAGCCCATCTGGCAAATGGTGCCATCTGCCGGAGAGACAATCAGTCCATCTTTAACAGGAGTTACGCGTGGCGGATCGCGGAAGAAGTAACAGACCCATCCGGTGAGAAAGAGGCCGATCCAGAAGAGCACAGACCAAAACCATCCCAGAATAATAGTCGTGACTGCTGCAATGGCAATAAAAGGGTAGCCTTCTTTATGAATAGGAACCAGTGCCTTGGAAATGCTGTCCGCCAAAGACATAATTACCACCTTTGCTAGAGTGAGGGGTTCAGCTATTGAACCCCTCAGACGTTAAGTTTCTGCTCATAGAGCAACTCGGAGAGCTGCGTGCAAGCGACTCTAGCTTATTTAAACAGAGATTCCTCTCATTGGGCGCAGTGCAATCACTTCACCCCACTATTTCTTCTCGGTTATGCCCTCTATTATGCTTTCCTCGGCACTTTTGCCCCGGGAAATGAAACCCTCATCATTCTCACGTATTTCAGCAAGACGAGCTTCGGCTTCGCTGACTTCACGCTGGCGGCTCCACATGGAGGCGTAAAGGCCGTTGTTGGCCATCAATTCAGCATGGGTGCCCTGCTCTACTGCTTCACCAGCTTTCAGGACAAGGATCTGGTCTGCATTGACCACTGTTGAGAGGCGGTGGGCAATGACGAGCGTAGTCCGGTCTTTGGAGACCACGTCCAGCGCAGACTGGATTTCCTGCTCGGTATGAGTGTCCAGAGCAGAGGTTGCCTCATCAAGTATAAGGATTGGCGGGCTTTTCAAGATGGTGCGAGCAATCGCAACGCGCTGCTTCTCACCCCCTGAGAGCTTCAGGCCACGTTCGCCCACTTCACTGTCGTAGCCGTGCGGGAGTGCGTCGATGAAGTGGTCGATCTGCGCAAGCTTTGCGGCGTGTTTGACCTCTTCATCGGTTGCATCCACGCGTCCATAGCGGATGTTGTAGGCGATGTTGTCGTTAAACAGCACCGTATCTTGCGGTACCATGCCGATGTGATGGCGCAAGGATTTCTGGGTCACATCCCGCACGTCCTTGCCATCAATCGTGATGCGGCCCGAGGTGACATCATAAAAGCGGAACAACAGGCGGGAGATTGTGGACTTACCTGCGCCGGAAGGGCCAACAATTGCTATGGTGCTGCCAGCGGGCACTTCGAAATTCACACCTTTCAGGATCGGGCGTTCTTCATCATAGTGGAAGTGCACATCCTCAAACTTGATCGTGGCTTCCTTGACCTGCAAGTTTTCTGCTAGTGGGTCGTCCTGGATTTCCGGTTCAACGGCCAAAACGGAGAACATGGCTTCCAGATCGGCGATGCCCTGACGGATCTCGCGATAGATGAAGCCGATGAAGTTGAGCGGAACAGACAGCTGCATGAGCAACGCGTTGATCATGACAAAGTCACCGATGCTCTGCTCTCCGCGCTGAATTGCCATTGCGGACATGACCATACAGGTGGTCATACCAACACCAAGGATCAGGGCCTGACCGAAGTTGAGCCACGACAGCGAGGTCCAGGTTTTGATCGCCGCGCGTTCATAACCACGCATGGCCTTATCAAACCGGCCACGCTCCATTTCCTCGTTACCGAAGTACTTGACGGTTTCGAAGTTCAACAGGCTATCAACGGACTTGCTGTTTGCATCGTTATCCGCGTTGTTCATGTCGCGGCGGATCTGGATACGCTTATCGGAGGCGACAACGGTGTAATAAACGTAGGCGAAGACTGTTGCGCCAACTACGACCACATACCAGAAGCCAAACTGGAACCAGATCACGAGCGCCATCATTGCAAACTCAACGACGGTCGGGATGCCACTGAGGATGGTGAAGCGGACGATGCCTTCGATGCCTTTTACGCCGCGGTCGATAACCCGGGTCAAGCCGCCGGTCCGGCGGGACAGGTGGTAGCGCAGAGACAGAGCGTGCAGGTGCTGGAATGTCAGGTTGGCAAGTTCACGAACCGCATGCAGGCCAACGCTTGAAAAGATCGCATCGCGAATCTGGTTGAAGCCGACAGCCATTGTTCTGGCCAAGTTGTAGGCGATCACCAGCATAACTGGCGCAATGAGTATTGGGGGCAGCCAGTCTGGCAGTACACCGTTGTCGGTGAGCGCATCTGTTGCCCATGCATAAAGATAGGGTGCGAAAACGGTAATGATTTTTGCGATAATCAACGCGGCTAGAGCCAGAACGACACGCTTTTTCAGCTCCGGTCTTGCATCCGGCCACATGTAAACCCAAAGAGTTTTAAGTGAACGAAATAAGCCTTTATCGTCTGCATCCAAAGCAGGAGCGGATTTTTCCTGCCGTTTTTTGCTTGTTGCAGTCATGCTAGTGCCTTGTTGCCCGGCACGCTTCTTGAGACAAAGAAGCGGTTTGGCGAATTTGGAATGTCATATCAGAAAAGCAGCGCCTTGAAGAGGCCATTGCCATCAGATTGGAAAGGGCTGCGAACCCTGTTTGTAGATTGCAGACCAGAGAAAGCGCCGGATTTTCATCCAGCGCTTTCCTAAGGGTCAATCTGGAAAGCTTTCTCTTCTTAAATAGGACGTTCGAAGAGAAGAATCCAGATCAGTTATTAATTGTTTTCCAATTCAGGTCCGCCACAGGCAGCATAAACACTTGTCCCGGGAAGATCAGGTCCGGATTGTGGATCTGCTGGCTGTTTGCCTGATAGATGGTGGTGTATCGAGTACCCTTGCCATAAAGGCGGCGGGAAATGCTCCAGAGGTTATCACCACGGCGGATAATTACATTTGGTAGTTCTCCGATACCGACAGATGCTGAGGCGCCTTTGGACCCGGACCCTTCCGCAACGAGGCGAACAGGGATCATGGCCACATCTTTTTCGCCTTTGGTGAAGACGACCTGAGCGCGGGCTTCAACTTTGCCCTCGGCGTTTTCGACTTTGTCTGCTCTGATCTCAACATTGCCAGCAGGAATTGTTTTTTCTGCCTCAACGAGCCAACGGCCTTTGTTGCCAGCTTTTGCTTCACCGACAAAGTCTTCGCCAACATAAACACGCACCTGCGCGCCTGGCTCACTTTCACCGGCAACAAAGACCTTGCCCTGCTCTGTTTCAACTGCTTTCACAGTAAGAGCTGGATCTTGCGCTTGCGGCGCGGCGGCTGTTACCGGAGCCTGAACTTGCGTTGGTGTCTGGGTCTGCGTGGCGGTCTGGGTCGGCATCTGAACTGGTGCAGGCGCAGCTGGTGTAGCTGCTTGTGGCATTGTTGGTGCCGGAACAGCAGACTCACCTACAGGAGTTGGCGTCTGATTGACGACGACCTTTGTTTCTACCGGTGTCTCATTGACAGCAACCTGCGTTTCAGCAGGTGTCACGGCTGGCGCTTGCGTTGGTGCTTCAGCAGCAGCTTCAACCGGGGCAGTGGCCATTGGTTTTGCGCCGATTTCCGGAGCTACGGCAACTTTAGCAGGCGCAGCAGGTGCTGGCTCATCTGCCGGTACTATTGTCACCGGTTCTGCGGTCACAGGCGTTTCTGGCAGCTGGAGGATTTTGGAGGGTTCGTTTGGTGCGTTGAGGACAACCAGAACCTCGCCAGTTTCGTCTTCAGGGACGGAGACTGCGATGTGTTCCTGGGAATCGTTGGTTTCCTGTGTTTCCTGATTGGTGGCCTCAAGGCTCACGTCGTGGTCGCCCGGCTTGAGCGGCTGGTCAAGCACGATAGCGAACTCACCACGGCTGTTCGCGATGCCTTTGCCGACCACATCCCCGTTGGAGATAAGCGCGACAATGGAGCCAGCTTCAGCGCGGCCTGCGACGACCGCGTCCCCTGATGGCTCAACGCGCATGACATCAAAACTTGGAGCATCATCCACTGCGACACCAGCTGTCTCAAGCTCGGTGGTGGTACCGGACGCCGGATCAGCAACAGCCTCAGCATTTTGTGCGCCTGATGTACCAAGCTGGACTTTGCCGTTTGCAGCTGCCTCCAGCTTTGCAACGGCTTTTTCCGCTTCTGCCACAACCGACGTGTCTTCTTTGCTCAGGTAGTACGCCCCCGCACCGATTGCGCCCGCAGCAACAGTTACAGCAACTGTCAGCAACCAGTTCATCCCCAATTTCGACATGGTTCTCAATTGCTCCTGAAGCAGCCCAGCCTTCACTCGACACGGCCTGCTTTGAAATAATAACAGATTTTCCGGATATCAGTTTATCCGGCTGTCTCTTTTGCCTATAACTTAGCAATAAGGACAGACTTTAATCGTGTTTGTTATACTTGTTTAACCCAAGGGGCAAGGTGCACCATGTCAGGCAAGTTGTGCGTGAGGTGAAGTTAACCTCATTTTGCGAGCCTTGCTTGACGTTCACTCCAGCCTAATGCGACAGAATACCTATGAAAACCTTGAAAAGCATCTGCGTATATTGCGGTTCCAACGCCGGGAGCCAGCCGCTGTTTGAGAAAGCAGCTATTCAACTTGGCGAATTGTTAGCACGTGAAGGGATTCGGCTCGTTTATGGCGGCGGGTCCATTGGACTTATGGGGGCTCTTGCAAAGACTGTTTTGCAAAATGGAGGTGAAGTCACCGGCGTCATTCCGGACTTTCTGAAAGAACGGGAAGTGATGCTGGAGGAGGCTCATGAACTGATCGTCACGCGGGACATGCATGAGCGCAAGCGCACCATGTTTGAAAAAGCTGATGCGTTTATTGCCCTGCCCGGCGGGATCGGTACCCTAGAGGAACTTGTGGAGATGCTGACCTGGGCACAGCTTGGGCGGCACGATAAGCCGATGTTGCTGCTCAACCTCGGCCAGTTCTGGACACCATTGGTGGAACTGCTGGACCACATGAGAGATTTGGGTTTCATTCACCCGGACAGAGACATCAATTACGAGATCACCGAGGATGTTGCGCAAAGCGTCGATATTCTTTGCAGAGCCATAGAGGGCTGCAAGATTGAAAACCCTGATTTGAATGCGATGTAAAAAATGGCCGCTGCAAACACAGTGGCCATTTCTATTTTGTTCTGAGATACGCTTAGGCCAGCCTTGCAACTCGCCGTTTGGTGATCACGTGGTCTATCGTAAATATGGCGAACGAAAATCAACTATTGTCAGCCCGCAAAGAAACGGCCTTCTGCATCAAAGCCCTAATATCGCCATGAGTTATTATGACAGTGCGGCAAAATTCTTTTCTTCAAGATCAGATTTGATCCCCAAGTACGAGATTAATCGTCGGCGAAAGATTTGACGCAAGCACAACAAATATCAGAAAAAGCCTACGGCATTACTGGGCAAGTCTCGTCACTCACGTTAAACGCTCTTTCTGTTGTGGCTGCCAAAGTCGCGCTTGGAGGGATGGACCAGCTTAGCTTCCTGATCGTTTATCAAGCCTGGATTTTAATCCTCACAGCGTTCTTTATCACGCGTGGATCTCTTTGGAGATTTCTTGCCAACAAATGTGGTATTGGCGTTGTCGCTGCAATTGTGATCAGCAACCTTGCCTATTATTACGGCCTTCAGCACCTGGACCCTGCATCACACTCCCTGATTGTGCGCAGCTACGTTATCTACGGCATGCTGATCTCGGTTCTGTTTTTGGGTGAGAAACTGACCGGCTTTAGAGCTACGCTTGGTCTATTATGCGTTCTTGGAACAATCCTGTGCGCGTGGCCAGATAGCCCCGATCCGCTGAGGTGGATGGCCGCAGCAATCACTAGCTTTGCCGCCCTCATGTTTGCGGTCTACTCCGCTTTGCTGCGAGCAATGCCGGGAGGCGCTTCTGTGTTTTCGGCCCTCTTTTTATCCAGCGTAATGCTTGTTCCCAGCCTATACATTTATACAGGAAGTACCATCAGTGATGTCGCCGGTAGTATGGTAAATCTCCCAGCTTTTTTAGCGGCGCTTTTCTTTACCAGCTCCCTTTATGTCTACAATATCTCAGCAAGATATATGGATTTTTTCGGGGTTAGTGCCTTAAGAGCCGGATCACCTATCGCAGTAATGATACTTGCCTATCCCATATTTGGTCTAAGCTTAACGTGGTTTGAGTTTCTCGGCATAATAATCGTAATAGTGAGCCTGTGGGCGCTCTTTTCAGAACATCAGCTGACCCGCTTTATGCGGTCATGTCTGAGGTGAAAGATAAGAGGCGACTAAATCGAGCAGCCTGATCTGAAAGCTACGTAAAAGAAATGGCCGCTGGATTGTCAGCGGCCATTTTTTTGTCCTGAGGTATACCTAGGCCAGTTTTGCTACTCGCCGTTTGGTAATCATGCCGTCTACGGTGAAAATGGCGAGTGAGAACCAAATCATTGCAAATGCAAACAGTCCGTCCGATGAGAGCTCTTCTTCAAAGAGCCAGACTGCGCTGATGAAGTGCAGAGATGGCGCGATGTATTGCAGGAAGCCAATATAGACCAGAGGTAACCGACGGGCTGCAAACGCGAAGACGACCAAAGGCACAGCGGTGATGACGCCGGTGAACAGCAATAGAGCCAGGAACCAGGGATGTTCGGTTGGGATTGCCGGATAGATGCCACCGGAGCCAACTTGGGCAAAGTACGAGATGGCGCCAAGCGCAAAGGGCGTCACAAGCAGAACTTCCACAAGCTGGCCCGCAACAGCGCCTACAGGTGCTTTCTTGCGCACAAATGCATAGAGCGCGAAACTGAGTGCAAGAACCACGGAAACCCACGGAAGCTCGCCCACCTGAAACGTTTTATAGCACACAGCAAAGATGGTCACTGCCAGAGCCACAAACTGGGCCTTGGTTAGTCGTTCAGAAAGCAGCACGACACCGAGACCGACACTTACCAAAGGATTGATGAAATACCCAAGGCTCGCGTCAAGTACCCTGCCCGTTTCAACGGCCCAAATGAAGATGGTCCAGTTGATACTGATCAGAAATGCGGAGACGATAAGGTATCTGAGGCGCGAGAAGTCACCCAGTATGCCGAAGAGTTCCTTGCGCAAGTTTGTCATAAACAAAAAGGCACCAAGGAACAGGACGGAGCCAAAGACCCGATAACAAATCACGATGATTGCCGGCATGTCTGCTGTCAGCTTGTAGTACATGGGCGCAAAGCCCCACATCAAGTAAGCAGAAATTGCTGCAATCAGACCAGCCTTGAACGCCTCAGGCGTGTTTAGCTGATCAGCAGCGGATGCTGACTGGCTCATATAATCCCCATAGTACAAACAAAACGCGCCAGAGACCCTGACGCGATGAAAAGAAAAAAAGGTGGTCTGAGTGTGTCAGCCCTATATCTTGCAGGGCGTGCCCATCTTTGTGTACAGCGACGAGCCACGCTCAAGCATTGAATTAAACAGTCTTGCCATTCGAGTGCGCGACCCCAATGGCACAGGATCAAACGGTTTCCAACTCATTTGCTTTGAAAATGCAATAGCGAATGGAATCGACCAGTGCCTGGAAGGAAGCATCTACAATATTTTCAGAAACGCCAACCGTAAACCAGCGTTTACCGGTTTTTGTGTTCTGGCTTTCGATCAGAACGCGGGTGATCGCGCTGGTCCCGCCATTCAAGATGCGCACCTTATAG
The DNA here is from genome assembly GCF_014651595.1 of Pseudovibrio japonicus. GTDB lineage: Bacteria > Pseudomonadota > Alphaproteobacteria > Rhizobiales > Stappiaceae > Pseudovibrio > Pseudovibrio japonicus. Next base: position 293,995 of record NZ_BMXE01000001.1, read on the forward strand.
TCGATCAGTTCCAGATCAGCTATCAGGCTCTGGTACTTGCCCAGGTCTTTGCGCAGAGCCAGATCCAGTGCGTTCACGGGACCATTTCCTTCTGCCACGGACATAATGGTCTCGCCATCGACTTCGACCTTCACAACCGCATCCGAGACCGTTACGCGCTCACCCAGAGCGTTATAGCGGCGCTCAACGCCTGTACGGAAAGACAGGACGTCGAAATAATCCGGTACGGAGTGGAGACGTCTGCGTGCAAGCAGCTCAAAGGAGGCATCTGCTGCTTCATAGGCAAAGCCCTGTGCTTCCAGTTCTTTAACCTCGGCCAGCAAACGGTCCAGACGCGGATCGGCCTTATCGGCTTCAACACCAAGGCGCTTGAGTTCGTTGACCAGGTTGGATTTACCTGCCTGATCGGAGACAAGCACACGGCGCTGGTTGCCGACGAGCTCTGGTGGAATATGCTCGTAAGTGTCCGGGTTCTTCAGGATTGCAGAGGCATGGATGCCTGCTTTGGTAGCAAATGCATTTGCACCAACATACGGGGCATGGACGTTCGAAGATCGATTCAAGATCTCGTCAAAACCCCTTGATATTGCAGTCAATTCCGTCAGGTCTTCAACCTTGATGCCCAGCTCGACCAAATTGCAATACGGCTTTTTCAGCAGCATGTTCGGGATCAGAGTGATCATGTTCGCATTGCCGCAGCGCTCGCCGATGCCGTTCAGCGTGCCTTGCACCTGGCGCACGCCGGCAACCACGGCGGCAAGGGTGTTTGCCACTGCATGGCCGGTGTCATCGTGGGCATGGATTCCAAGATGTGCACCTGGCACCACCTGTTTCACCGCAGTGACGATTTCGGTCACTTCATTGGGGAGCGTGCCGCCATTGGTGTCGCACAGGACCACCCAGCGTGCACCAGCTTCAAACGCGGTCTGTGCGCAGGCAAGTGCATAATCCGGGTTTGCCTTGTAGCCATCAAAAAAGTGCTCACAATCAATCATGGCTTCCTTGCCAGCAGCGATTGAGGCTTTGACGGTGTCTGCGATGCTTTCCAAATTTTCTTCGTTGGTGCACTTGAGTGCAACATCAACGTGATAATCCCAGCTCTTGGCCACGTAACATGTGGCATCTGCTGCGGACTGTAGGACCATCTGGACGCCGGGGTCGTTGCCAATGGAACGTCCGGCGCGTTTGGTCATGCCGAAGGCTGTAAAGGTCGCCTTCTTTGTTCTCTTTTGGGAGAAAAACTGCGTGTCAGTCGGGTTTGCACCGGGATAGCCGCCTTCGATGTAGTCGACACCCAGTCTTTCCAGCAGGGCGGTAATGGCAATTTTTTCGTCCACGGAGAAATCAATACCGGATGTCTGTGCGCCATCCCGCAGTGTCGTGTCGAAAAGATACAGACGCTCTTTCGTCATAATATGCCTACCCTGCTTATTGGCCTGAGCTTAATCTCAGGCTCCCCTCATGTGACAGAAGTTTTTCCCGTGTACTCTGCGATGAAGATTGGTTCCCACTTTCCGGGAACACGCTTTTCAACTCAGTGTTGGTTCTCAAGGCGCGTCCTACACGCGCCTTGAGAAAACTCAGCAACCCTAACGGGTTATGCCGGACAGAACCATGGAGCAGACTTCAAGTTTCCTTGTGGTAACTGCGTTGTTCAGGGTCCCGTCCGGGGTTAAGCGCAGGACCAGGTGGTTTCGATTTCACCTGTTTCCTTGTTTTTCATGTCTTTAAGCACAATGCCGTCAGCGGCCAGCTCGTCGCGGATGCGGTCGCCTTCTGCAAAGTCTTTGGCCTTGCGGGCTTCCAGACGTTTTGCGATCAGCTCTTCCACTTTGGCTTTTAGCTCTGGAGACACCTCTGCTTCAGCTTTTTCCAGCGTCTGTGCTTGGGAAAATGATTCAAGATCAATGCCCAAGAACTTGATAGAATTAGCCAATTTCTGTGCAGCGGCTTTGTCTCCACCACGAGCATCACGGGCTAGCTTATGAAGAGCGGCGAAGGCGCGCGGGGTGTTCAGGTCGTCTTTAAGACCTTCCAGAACGCCCTTATCCACGGCTCCCTCATCCTCTGCGGTAACACCGTTCTTCTTCAGAAGTTCCGCCCAGCGAGTGAGCTGCTTTTCGCCTTCCGCCAGACTTTTGAAGGTAAAGTCGATTGGCTGGCGATACTGGGTCTGAAGCAGTGCGTAGCGGATGGCCTGACCAGACCATTTGCGTCCGCCGCCTTCTTCGGTGTCCAGCAGCTGGTGCACAGTGAAGAAGTTGCCCAAAGACTTGGACATCTTCTCGCCTTCCACCTGCAGGAAGCCGTTGTGCATCCACACGTTTGCCATGGCATTTGTGCCGTGAGCACATCTGGACTGGGCAATTTCGTTTTCATGGTGCGGGAAGGTCAGATCGATCCCGCCGCCATGAATATCGAAGACTTCGCCCAGATGCTTTTCTGACATTGCAGAACATTCGATGTGCCAGCCCGGACGGCCCGGTGTTTTAATAGCGCATGGGCTTTCCCAGCCCGGTTCGTTCTCTTTGGATGGCTTCCACAGAACGAAGTCGGTCGGGTCTTTTTTGTAGGAGGCCACTTCCACACGTGCACCGGAGATCATCTCGTCAAGGGTGCGGTTGGAGAGCTGGCCGTATTCCGGCATGCTTGGCACGTGGAAGAGGACGTGCTCGTCGGCCACATAGGCATTGCCTTTGGCGACGAGAGTTTCGATCATCGCCTTCATCTCTTCGATGTGCTCGGTTGCCCGTGGCTCAATGTCCGGAGCTTCCGCGCCCAGAGCCGCCATATCCGCATGATACTGGGCTGCGGTTTTTTCAGTCAGCTCCCGAATGGAGATGCCTTCGTTTGCCGCTCGTTCGTTGATCTTGTCGTCTACGTCGGTGATGTTTCGTACGTATTTGACATGCTCTTTGCCGTAGAGGCGGCGCAGCAATCTGGCCAGAACATCAAAAACGACGACTGGGCGCGCATTACCGATATGGGCGTAGTCATACACGGTGGGACCACACACATACATGCGCACGTTGGATGCATCCATTGGCACAAAAGCTTCTTTTGTGCGTGTCAAAGTATTGGTGAGCAGAAGTCCCTTATCGCCGTGGGCGGTGTCTGCGCTCATAGTGGTTCGTCTCCTGGCCAGCTGGCCGGGCGTTCATCACACGCAGAATACAAGCAGGATTGAACGGCCACAGCCAGCGTTGTCGCTAGCTGCAAATAATGATGGTGCAAGAAGAAGTGTGCATCGCCGTTCTCATATGTAGCTTTTCGCCGATTGTGGCGAACAGGTCAAGTCTTAGTCTCACCAGATCACCCACATTTCTAACTAAGTTAAATACAAAATTTCTACCTGAAGATGCAATTCTAAGGGAAAGACAAGAAAAACAGGGAAGTTACACGTGCCTCACAAGAGTATCTGTGCCGCCGTTCTCGCTGCAAGTTTGGTTGGATTGAGTTCACCGGTCGGCGCAACCGTGAACGTAACCCTCTCTGTGATCCTGAGAGAGCCGTCAAACTATAGCGAATTTATGGCTCCCCCTCCCCCTGATACCCCTGGCCTGACCGGACCGGCAGGGCAAGTTTTGCTGCCTGCTCGAGTTTTGTCGGAGCTGGAACAGACCATTCGGGAACTGGTCTTTTCAAGAAATGCGATGGCAAAAGCGGGTTTCAGAGGCGCGCACGTGGAGGAGCTGGCGCGGGCTTATGCTTTGCGCACCTTCCGCCCAGTCTGGTTTGAGGACCAGTCCCTGACACCTTTGGCCAAGCACCTGATTGACGAGCTTGGCAAAGCATCTGACCATGGGCTTGATCCGCAAGCTTATGGTGTGCGGCAGCTGGCTTCCAGTTTATACGACATGGAGCGTTCCAACACCTCCGCCAGCCTCTATGAAATTGCGATTGTGGAACTGCAGCTCACACGGGCCTTTGCCACCTTTGGTGGGCATCTTGCAGGCGGTGTATTGACGCCAGACACGCTGCTGGATGATGTTTATATCTCACCCCATGTACCAGCGCTGAAAGAGATGCTCGCACAGCTGGAAGAGCGCGGCTCGGTTGAAGAGTTCTTCACCACGCTGGAGCCGGAGGCCCCCTCCTATGCTATACTGAAGGAGCAGTTGGTCCGGTACAACGAGGCGCTGACTTCAGATCTCCCTGTCTATCTTAACGACGGTCCCAACATCGAGTTTGGCGATAAGGGGGAGCGGGTTGCTCAACTTGAAAAGCGACTGATCGCGGAAGGGTATACGTCTTTCCACCATGGCTATTCAGGAGCAATTGAACTGGAAGCCCCGCCACTGTTTTACAACAGTGACATGCAGGAGGTGGTCAAGCGTTTTCAGAAACGTCATGGACTGGACAGCGATGGTGTTGTTGGCAAGAAGACACGGGCGGCGCTTAATGTCTCCCTGCTGGAGCGGCGCAATCAGATCATCGTCAATCTGGAGCGGATGCGCTGGGATGATCCGGTCTCCGCAGGCCGCTATGTGAAAGTGAATGTGGCGGAACAGATGGTACGGGTCATGGAAGGCACGCAAGTGCTTTATGAAACACGTAGTGTGGTGGGCCAGCCTAAAAATGCGACGCCGCTTTTCTCAGACACGTTTGAGTATGCGGAGATCAATCCGACCTGGGGCGTACCGTGGTCCATTGCCACCAACGAATATCTGCCGAAACTGCGCAATAACCCCGCAGCTTTGTCGGGCACAGGCATTAATATTTACAAGAATGGCAGGCAGATCGATCCGGTGACGGTCAACTGGAACGCGGTCAGCAAGCGTCAGTTCAGCTACCGGCTGCGTCAGAAAGCGGGACGCAAGAATGCTCTGGGTGCTGTGAAGTTCATGTTCCCGAACAAACACAACATCTATTTGCACGATACCCCGTCCAAGCGATTGTTCAATGAGGATCAACGCGCTTTCAGCCATGGCTGTATCCGCGTACAGGATCCTTTCACCTTTGGCGAGGTTCTGCTTGCTCCTTCCGGTCACAGCCGGGCGAAGATGGAGAAGTTGCATGCCCGTGGCAAAACGGTGCGGCTTGATTTGAGCGAAACGGTTCCGATCCACCTGCGTTACTACACAGCCTTTGCCGGAGCTGACGGGGATCTGCAGTTTCGTGAGGACATCTACAGGCAAGACAAAATCATCTATGATGCACTGATGACGCTACAACATTCGGCAAGGGTGAGAATGGCTGCAGGCTACCCTTCTGAAAACTAGCAGTAATTGCCACGTACTTAATCAGGGCTTTGCCTAATAGTGCATAATTGAATCAACTGTGCTAATATATCCCCCATCGAGTAGTGTTTCCTAATTGGCATGGGGATCAATTATGCTGAAGCAGACTATGGGTGCAATGATCGTGGCAAGCGTTATTTCAAGCCCGATCCTTTTCCTTGCGGTATACTTGTCTATGAACTCCTTGTGAGTACCAGTCCACCCTATCTGGTGGTTCTGAAAAACTGAGAGTTTCGGAATGCGTAGGTGCGCCCTTTGTGCTGCCTTTTTCTTCGCGTGAATTTCGTAACGCAGGAGAAATTCTCTTAGTTGACCCGCTGACAACTGGACGAAGATGCAATTGTGCTTTTCCGTGCAGACTGCTCATATTTACGAATACTAGGGCGAACCAACTTTCAACTACAAACTTTATTGTGAATACAAATACGTAATTTTATCAATTTGAGATTGCATTGCACTAGTCTCCATCGTGTTGCGACGGTCTGCCGTATCGGCTTCTCATTGCAATCTTAGCTCCACTTCAATGTACCTTTATGGAATGGAAACACAGTCAATGTTCTGGCGCTGGTTCGTAAAAAAAACTTTTTATTACAAAGTGATAAGTGCGCTGAAACTCTGGGGTGTTTATGCAATTGTCTTACAATTTGCTTCCCGTGGAATTCTACATGGGATGCTTGCAAAATTCTGCGTGTTTGCATTGGCCGTTGCCTACGCGTGGATCATATCAATACTCATCTCGATATTCTACGACATCGATTCCAATTTTGCGCTTAGCAACACTCTCTTTCTAGTGTTTATAGCTCCAGTATTCTTGTGGAGCGGAGCTTTGTCTATTGAGCTATTTACAGTGGCAATACGCGCTCGAAAAAATCCTTTCCCTTGGAATAATTTCTACAGTGAGAAATTTAGCAAGGAAGTACAAGAGTATATCAGTTGGGTGCGGGAGCAACAGGGTCACTAATTCAACAAGCCTGAGATTTTTCGAAAAACTTATCCCCCTCACCCCAATCCGCCCCTATTCTGAATCCCGTGCCCACGCATTCGGGCAGGGATGGACCGTCCGTCCCTCGGCGTGGGTGGGGTTGGGCTACCGGCATGAGGTAACGTATCGTGTCGGGAGGTCCGGTGAAGCGTCCCCTTTTGAGACCGCAGTGGTATAGGGGGAATGAGATCGTTCCGAAGGGCGTCCGGCGGTGGCAGGAAACTGCCAATGGCACAGCAATGTGTCAGTCACGTCTGTTCGAGAAGGAACCCGCGCGTTCATGATAAAAGGCCCGGGCGAGGCGAGCAGCCAATGCCGAAGACTCATATCTAACAAGTAGCGCAGGCACTGCCTGCTTGCCTTGCTCCACCCGTTTTCTCGGAAGTTTAACGCAAACACCGCCGGGATTGCCCAGCGGTGCTACAGGTGGTTGAGTGGCTGACGGCCGAAACACTTACCTTGCCGAAGAAACGAACACCACGCATCCGGCAGGCGTATTAGTCCTCCAGATAGTCAGCACATTTTTCCGGTGCCTGATTGCCCCATGGCATGATTGGAACCGTGGAGGTGGAGTTCTTTGGGCTGCCTTCAACCAGTTTGTCGGAGTAGACCAGATAGACCAGCACGTTTCGCTTGGCATCACAGCCGCGGACGATGCGCATTTTTTTGAAGAACAGGGAGCGACTTTGACGGTAGACTTCATCGCCCTGCTCGAATTTTTCTTTGAACTTGATCGGGCCTACCTGACGGCACGCCAACGAGATGTCGGAGGTTTCTTCTTCCAGTCCGAGCCAGCCGGAGAAGCCGCCCTTTTCCGGTACGGTGAAATGACAGGCCACGCCTTCGACTTCCGGGTCATCCAGTGCGTAGGTTGCCAGCTTGTGGTCCGGGCTCATGAACTTCCAGACGGTGGATTTTTTGAAGATCAGATCCGGGGACTGAGCATGCGCAACTGTTCCCAGCGCTCCGAGCGCTATTCCAAGCGCCATACATGCGGTGCCCACCGATTTAAGAACTGACTTTCCGAACGTCGACATGTGCAAGGCCCCTCCCTTTGCAAAGAAACAATTTGAATCACAGTCGATATAAGCTGTTTTTTGATCGCTGCCAGCAATAGAAGAGGAGAAATTTGCAAAACCTAACGGAAACCATTGGTTTTGCCCCAATAAGGCCATAGAATACCTTATCTCTATGACAACTCTGACTAAACCTAGTATTGCGGGCTATGACCATTTCCAGACTTTCTTTCGCTCAATCATGCGCAGTGGCGGCTTTTGCCCTTGGTGCATCCGCTGTATGGACCGAGACTGCCTTTGCGCGCCCGTTGGTGTGTGATCAACTGGAAACGGAATTTGTTGAGCTTTCGCAGCAGCTGGAAAACAGTGGCGCTTCCGATAACAGCTGGCAGAACGCTTATAACGAACAGCTGATGCATATCCAGAATGTGGAATCCCAGATGTTCAACTTTGGCTGTGACGGGTCTTTTGGTCCACCACAATGCCAGCAGCTGAATGGTTCGCTGCAACAGATGAACGAAAATCTGATCTATCTTGATAGCCAGAGGCAGCAGGAACTTTATTCCGGCGCACAGCAGAACAGGCTTCGGGAAGTCGAACAGGCACTCACAGACCTGAACTGCGCGGGCATCCCGAACGGTCAGATCCAACAGCAGACGCCTCCACCGGGACAAGCCAATCAGCAATTTCAGCCACAAGCACCGGTGCCAGGTCAGCCCAATCAGCAGTTTCAGCCGCAAGCACCAGTGCCAGGTCAGCCCAACCAGCAATTTCAGCCGCAAGCACCGGTGCCAGGTCAAGCCGATCAGCAGTTTCAGCAACAGACACCTCCACCAGCGCAAGCCAATCAACCGTTGCAGCTGGAGCCTCGCTCAAGCGCGGGCGTGACCAGTGGCGGTCAACAGTACGCGACCATGTGTGTTCGGAAATGTGACGGATATTATTTCCCGATCAATCCAAATTCCAGTGCTGACGATCTGGCGGAAGATGAGGAGATTTGTCAGGCGCTGTGTCCAACTCAGGACACCGAGCTTTACGTGTTTCAGGTTCCTCAGGAAACTCCCGCACAGATGCGCTCCTTGGCTGGTGCACCTTACACCTCGCTTGCCAACGCCTATGAGTTCCGGCAGCAGAGCAACCCGGCTTGTTCTTGTGACGCAGCAGGTGGGCAGCCCGGCGGCCAGTTGCCCGCAACTGCCTTGCCATCTCTGGATCAGGCGATCCCGGGCAGTGATCTGGAAGACCTGACACCGGGCGCAACTGCGACCTATCCTGCTATTCCACTGGAGAGTGAGCGGCGCCAGACTGCAGATGCAATAGAGGCCCAGAGTGACAACTCTGAGCCTCCACTTGTGCAACAGAAATTTGTGCCTCACGAGGTTGAGCCTCGTACAGGTCCTATCAGGAAAGTCGGTCCAAAGTTCTTTCCCGACCGATAAGCGGTAGCATGTTCTTCAGGTCTGGTCCGTGGGCCAGACCTGTGATTGCCTTACGCAGTGGCATAAACAGGCCTTTACCTTTGCGGCCAGTCTCACCCTTCACGGCCTTGGTCCACTCCCCCCATGTGGCTTCGCTCCACGGCTCTTGCGGCAGCAGATCTTTGGCCTGAGTGATGAACTCCTTGTCTTCCTCGGCAATGTCCGGGGTGACTGAGCCCACTACCAGCTCCCACCACTTCTTAGCATCACTGACAGTAGAGCAGTTTTCTTTTACCGCTTCCCAGAACGCTGCATCCCCTTCAACACCATCGGCCTGCAAACGCGCGGCAACATCAGCAAAGCTCATGGAGTGCACAAGTTTTGCGGTCAGGTGACCCACATCTTCCGGGTCAAACTTGGCAGCAGACTTAGAGATGCCGGAGAAGTCGAGCATGTCTGCCAGAGCTTCCATGGTCGGCGCTGGTTCAACTGCGTGGCTAGTGCCTGTGAGCACGGCAAGGGAGCAAACAGCCATTGGCTCGTAGCCCTCTTCACGCAAGGAGCGGATGGAGAGTGCGCCTGAGCGTTTGGATAAGCCCTCGCCTGAGGCGGTGGTCAGCAGGTTGTGGTGACCGAACTCAGGAACTTGTGCCCCCAGTGCTTGGAATATGGCAATCTGTACACCGGTGTTGGCAATATGGTCTTCGCCGCGAATTACGTGGGTGATGCCCATATCCGCATCATCCACGATGGATGGCAGGGTATAAAGGTATGTGCCGTCTGCGCGGACCAGAACCGGATCAGACAGGGAGGCAAGATCAACAGTCTGACGACCACGGATTACATCGTCCCAGTGAACTTCGGTTCTGACGAAGGAGAATGCATCATTTTCCGCGTGGTTTGGCAGTTTGAAGCGCCAATGTGGTTTGCGGCCTTCTGATTCATACGCGGCGATCTGCTCGTCAGTGAGCTTCAGGCCAGCACGGTCATAAACAGGGGGACGCCCCAGAGCACGGGCGCGGTTGCGGCGGCGCTCAAGTTCCTCAGGTGTTTCATAACACGGGTAAAGGAGGCCAGCTTCTTTCAGCTTGGCAGCAGCTGCATCATAGAGGGCAAACCGCGCGGATTGCTTTTCCACGCGATCAGGGTTGATGCCCAGCCACTTCAGATCTTCTGCGATGCCCAGAGCATACTCTTCTTTAGAGCGCTGAATGTCGGTATCGTCGTAACGCAGAACGAAGTTGCCGCCCTGCTTTTTAGCAAAGAGATAGTTGAAAAGCGCCGGGCGCACATTGCCGATATGGATGTGACCAGTCGGAGATGGCGCGAAGCGAACAGTAACACTCATGGCTGAGCCTTCTCATCAATAAACAAGTTTGACACTCGGGTATCGCGTTGGCAGGTACGGGTCAACCAGCCAATCTGGAATACCTACGGAATATCTCGGGTTTTGTTTTGACCTAACGGCTCTTGTTAGTGTCAGGCCGGAGAGCGCACCAGCATCAATTGCGGCTTTACGGCAAGCAAAACCAAGCCAAGGCCAAAGCAATAGACGCTGGAGAAGGCAAACTGGGTGTCCAGATCAATGCCGTGATCCAACAGGACGCCCATGAGGCCGGGAGCCAGTGCGGAGGCGAACACCATCATGGCGGAGAAGACGGCACGAATGGAGCCCAGATGGGCCGTTCCATACAGCTCTGCCATGACAGCGGAGGCAATAGCGCCCCAGGACCCAACGGTCATGGCAAGGATGGCGAACGCAACCGGCACGAAATACTCCTCACCGGCAAAGGCGAACACAAGCACGCTAACGCCCAGAGGCACAACCGAGAGCGGGAGTAAGGAGACTGCGGAGAAGCGGTCAATCAGCATACCGGCAAGCATGGAAAACACAGCACCAGCAGCTGCATAGAGTGGCAGATAGGACGGAAGGACGGTGCGCTCCCAGCCCTTGGCTTCCATGAAATGGACCTGATGGAACATAAGGCCAGTGACAAGGAACGGGACAGCAAGCACTGCGACCATGACCACCCAGAAGCGCCAGTCGGCCATGACCTGCTTTATGGTCCAGCTAACTGCAGGGCCTTTTGATCGAGACGATTCAAGCGGATTTTCGGGCGTGCGGTCTTTCCTGAGTGTCAGGTAGGCCAGAGGAAGAAAACACACAAGAAGCGTGATGCCTGCTGCGGACCACAGGTCTCGCCATGACAACACGGCCATCAGGGAAACAGCTGCCAGTGGAAGCAGTGCTTCGCCAGCCATGTTGCCAAATGAGGCGAGGCTCAAAGCTTTGCCGCGTGAGCCATGGAACCAGCGGGACATGGCAGTGAGAGAGGTATGCGGCAGCATCCCCTGCCCGAACAAGCGCAAACCGTAGAGGCAAATAGCCAGTAATATAAGGGAGTTATGCCAGCTCATTAAGAAACTGAAACCGGCAAGAATGACTATTGCAGCGCAGCCGACGACTACGGGGCGATAATAATCGACCACTCTGCCCAGATAGATCAGCGTGGCGGCACTTGCCAGCGTGGCAAACATATAAATGGAGCCGAAGTCACCATGAGAGAGGTTATAGGTCTCGCGGATCTGGGAGGAAAATTGTGCAATGAAGAACGTCTGGCCAAAGCTGGAGCCAAAGCCGAGCAGAAACCCGCCCGCGACCCAGCGCAGGTTGCGCTGGATAAAATCAAACAAAGTCATAGACTTAACCTAAAAAGTGTAGAAAGCGATTCAGGCAAGGCGGTGTGCTTGCCTGAACACGAGAGATCAAGTCCAGCGTGCGGCTTGCTGGTTCTTAAAGTAAGATCTCAAGCCGCGCGTCACTCTAGGTTCGATCCCGGAAACGGTTGGTGATTGGGTAGCGACGATCACGCCCGAAGTTTTTAAGTGTGATCTTGACGCCCGGCGCAGCCTGACGACGTTTGTACTCCGCAACGTAAAGAAGGTTTTCGACTCGGTGGATGGTTTCTACAGAGTGGCCGCGCTTCTTGATTTCGTCAAGGCTCAACTCCTGCTCCACCAGACAGTGGAGGATATCATCCAGAACATCATATTCAGGCAAGCTGTCCTGATCGGTCTGGTTTTCGCGTAGCTCTGCAGTAGGAGCTTTGACGATGATGTTGTTGGGGATCACCTCACCTGCCGGGCCCGTAACACCTGCCGGATGGTGTTTGTTGCGCCAGTCTGACAGGCGGTAGACCTCGGTTTTGTAAAGGTCCTTGATGGGGTTGAAGCCGCCGTTCATATCGCCGTAGAGGGTGGCATAGCCGACTGACATTTCTGACTTGTTGCCCGTGGTCACGACCATGGCGCCAAACTTGTTGGAGACTGCCATCAGGATCACACCACGGGACCGGGACTGGAGGTTTTCCTCGGTGACACCGCTTTCGGTGCCTGCAAATACACCGGCCAGCGTCTTCTGGAAGCCCTCAACGGGTTCGGCGATTGGAATGGTGTCGTACTGCACGCCAAGAGCATCGGCGCAGGCTTTCGCGTCCTTGATGCTTTCCTCGGAGGTGTAGCGGTATGGTAGCATGATGCAATGGACACGATCTGCACCCAGCGCATCAACGGCCATTGCAGCACAGATGGCGCTGTCAATACCGCCGGACAGGCCCAAAACCACGCCGGGGAAGCCGTTTTTGTTTACATAGTCTTTGAGGCCAAGGACGCAAGCAAGCCAGTCCGCTTCCTGTGTGTCTGGCATTGGAGCGATGCGAGTTGGCTTTGCAAACCAGTTTTCGTCTGCGTCCCTCTTGAAATCGAGGTATTCGGTATCCTCGATGAATTGCCCTAGCTGCATGGCCAGTGAGCGGTCATGATTGAGCACGAAGGAGGCACCATCAAAGACAAGCTCATCCTGGCCGCCGACCTGATTGCAATAAACGAGTGGCAGGCCGGTTTCGACAACCCGGGTGAGCATGAGTTGCATGCGCTCGTCCATCTTGTCGCGGTGATAAGGAGATGCGTTTGGTACCATAAGGATCTCGGCACCGGTCTCTGCAAGACACTCGCAGACTTCATCCGTCCAGGTATCTTCACAGATCGGAACGCCGATGCGCACACCGCGGAAACCCATTGGGCCAGGATTTGGGCCTGCATCGAAGACGCGTTTTTCGTCGAAGACGCCGTAGTTTGGCAGGTCGACCTTGCAGCGCACGCCTTCGACTTTGCCGTTATCGAGCAATGCAACTGCGTTGTAGAGTTTCCCGGCTTCTGCCCATGGCAGGCCAACAAGGAGTGCGGGACCGCCATCTGCGGTTTCGCTGGCCAGCGCTTCCAGTTCACGCTTGCACGCCTCAACAAAGGATGGTTTCAAAACCAGATCCTCTGGCGGATAGCCAGCCAGAAATAGTTCGGAGTACAAGACCAGATCAGCGCCTTGCTCGGCAGCCAGCTTTCTGTGGTGCCGGATTTTTTCAGCGTTACCGGAGATATCACCAAGGCAAGGGTTGGCCTGAACAACGGCCAGGCGGAACTGGTCTTTAATCATCATATAAACTTCAAAGGCTTTTAGTGCGTATTGCGCTCATTTTCTATTTACGCCCCACGCTCTAAATATCAATTTGAATGCGCATCCTGCTCCGAGAACCGAAATGGCTTGTCGAGGATACGCACTGGGTGAAAGGGGTGGCCCCAATTGTTTCGAGCTTGAATCTCTGTGCTTCTCATGTACAGCGTTTTTTCGCCCGAGAAAAGCCGGTCTGTCACATAGTGGCGCCTTGCAGGAAAGGATTCACAGACGCCGTCTCAGTCAGAAGATCTCTTCTTCACTGCACCGGAATCTTTTGCTTTTGCCATAACATCCAGATGTTGCTGCAGCCGTGTACCCATTGGTATCTGAGCCATGTCTCTGGCCTGAATGGGTTCATCACCCTGCATGACGATGGCCTTGAGGCGGTCATAAAGGATTGCCGGGGCAATTGGCTTAGCGAGGAAATAGTTCACACCGGCATTGCGGGCGGCAACAACCACCGACCGGCGGGCATCTGCGGTGATGACGATCACGGGAGTCTTGGCGATATCGGAATCTTCGTCCTGCCGCACGATGCGCAGGAAATCGTTGCCGTCGATTGGGCGCATGATCCAGTCGCACAGGACGATGTCCGGTCTGCGGTCGAGCAGGATTGCGATGGCGTCGGCACCATCGGCGGCCTCATAGATCGAGCGCACGCCAAAGCCGGAGACCATGGTGCGCAGAATGGAACGCATGAAGTTGTTGTCATCCACAATGAGGATGGAATAGCCAGACAACAATGAATCGCTCTGAAGCAACAAACTCTCCCTGAGGGCGCCAACCCTAGAAACACATCGAGGTCCTGAAAACGGGAGCACACTGTTACAATTTCTGTGTGCTTCACATACGGGTTTCTATCAAAAAAATAGGGGTCGCACAATGTGCAACCCCTACTCTCAATTTGAATACTCTAGATAGAATTATGCGTTTACTGCAACGCGAGAGTCAGATTCTTTTCTGAGATTCTCTGCGATTGTAAACGCAAGTTCCAGAGCCTGATCCGCGTTCAAACGTGGATCACAATGGGTGTGGTAACGGTCGCCAAGCTGATCTGCTGACAGTGCACGCGCGCCACCGGTACATTCAGTCACGTTGCGGCCTGTCATTTCGACGTGGACGCCACCTGCGTGTGTGCCTTCAGCGCGATGAACCGCGAAGAATGCTTCCACTTCACCCAGAATGCGTTCAAACGGGCGGGTTTTATAACCGTTTGCGGTGATGGTGTTGCCGTGCATCGGATCACAGGACCAGACCACTTTCTTACCTTCACGTTCAACCGCACGGATCATGGCCGGCAGGTGCTGGAACACCTTGTCGTGGCCGAAGCGGGTGATCAGTGTCAGACGACCTGGTTCGTTCTCTGGGTTGAGAACGTCAATCAGCTTGATCAGCTCTTCAGGATCAAGAGATGGGCCACACTTGAGGCCGATCGGGTTCTTGATGCCACGGAAGAACTCAACGTGTGCGTGATCGATCTGGCGTGTGCGGTCACCGATCCAGAGCATGTGGCCGGATGTTGCATAGTATTCGCCAGTGGTCGAATCGACGCGGGTCATAGCCTGTTCGTAGCCCAAAAGCAGTGCTTCGTGGCTGGTGAAGAACTCGGTGGACCGCAGCTGCGGTGTGTTATCCGGGTCGATACCGCATGCGCGCATGAAGGAGAGCGCGTCAGAGATGCGATCTGCCATTTCCTGATAGCGGTGCGCCTGCGGGCTGTCTTTCACGAAACCGAGCATCCATTGATGCACGTGATCCAGATTAGCAAATCCACCTTGTGCGAACGCGCGGATCAGATTGAGCGTTGCTGCTGACTGACGGTATGCCTTCGCCTGACGTTCAGGATCAGGAATACGCGACTTTTCAGAGAACTCAATGCCGTTGATGATGTCACCGCGGTAGCTTGGCAGCTCAACACCGTCGATCTTCTCGATATTGGAAGAACGAGGCTTGGCGAACTGACCAGCGATACGGCCAACTTTTACAACTGGTTGCTGTGCACCATAGGTGAGCGCAACAGCCATTTGCAGGAAGACCCTAAAAAAGTCGCGGATGTGATCAGCGTGATGCTCTGCAAAGCTCTCCGCACAATCACCACCTTGCAAGAGGAATCCACGCCCCTCGGCAACATCAGCGAGCTGCGCTTTCAACTTGCGCGCCTCACCTGCAAACACGAGCGGCGGATAAGATGCGAGGCGACTTTCAACGTCAGCCAATGCTTCCTTATCTGGATAGTCCGGTACCTGCGCGATCGGTTGTGACCGCCAGGAATCCGGTGTCCATTTCTCCGCCATTTTGTAACTCCATTAGTACGGGATGCTGCGAGCGCGCCCTATGCGCTTACAATCGCAGCGTTTATTCGTTCGAGCCGTTTTCATTTTCAGACAAACGCCCAGAAAGGCTTATACACGCCACCTGTTTATCTGACTAGGGGTACGTATACGTTGATTTATCGTTGTCGGTTGAGGACACCTCAGTTTTTTTGGTTCCTATGACAATCCATCAAAGCACACATCTGGGGCGCTACTATATTCCAACTTGCCCAACAAATTTAGATAAATATTTCGAGCCGCAATTTCAATGCGCTGATGAAGACTTGTGCAAAGATACATGATGCCTTCACAGGCAGCCAAAACGAACCTTGTTTCAGCGCGTTAAATATTGAGCATTCACTGATTTGAGCAGATCATCGATGGTAGCAGTAAGCGTTTGGGAGAGAACAACTGCACGCGGGTAAACCGGCTCTGCGCGGTCGGTTAGTATTGGTACACGGTCCCAGCCATCGGTAGTTTCAACGAAGTGCTCCAGCCCCTCCTGCCCCCATAACCGATGAAAGCCTGCCATGACGCAATCCACGTAGCTTTGCAGGATCGGGTGCTCTTCATCTCCCCAGTAGGCATGCTGATCCTGCGCCTGATAGAGGAAGGTATCTGAGGGCATCTGCCTGCCGCAGTCCGGCAGGAACCTGTCCTCCTGCAATGACTTTCGCGAATAGTGCCACTCGCGTTTGTCCAGAGCTGGCAGGTTCGCTTTTGTGTCCAGCACCATGGCGCCACGGATCACGGAGTCCTCATCGCGCCGTACGCCCAGTGCACACTTGCTCATTCCAGCAAAGCCATCATGACCTGCTTTGCCTTTTGAGCAAGCGCGCCATTCCCGTTTCCATCCACTCAGTTGCCCGGCAATAACTGTTGTTCCAGCAGGCAAGGTTTCTTCATTTACGAGTGAACCATAGCCAAAGTAGCAAATCTGGTCGGTGGAGAGATCAGTCACGGGTCTTCCTATTAAACTCTTGGGATGGCGAGGGTTATACACCACAAAGAAAAAAGCTGCCAGCGGGTGCCGACAGCTCTTTCAAGAAAATGGTTTCAGATTTAATTCTTGCGGATCCGCTCGGATGGTTCGCGCATTGTCACCAGCTCTTCAGCAGCCGTTGGGTGGACGGCAATCGTGCGGTCATAATCCGCCTTGGTTGCCCCCATTGTCAGCGTGACACCGATAATCTGGATCAGCTCACCGGAGTCCGGGCCCATGATGTGAACACCAAGGATCTTGTCATTGTCCGCGTTCACCAGCATTTTGAGGAACATTTTGCCCGGCTTTCCGGAGAGCGTGTTCTTCATCGGGCGGAAGGAGGAGGTGTAGACATCAATGTTGTCGAAACGCGCCTCAGCTTCTTCCTGTGTCAGTCCTGCGGTCCCAATCTCAGGCTGCGAGAACACAGCCGTCGGGATCAAGGAGTGATCCACATGCCATTCCTTCTTGCCATAAGTGCTGTCAGCAAACGCATGGCCTTCGCGGATCGCAACCGGTGTCAGGTTCGCGCGATTGGTCACGTCACCCACAGCAAAGATGCTTGGTACAGAGCTCTGGCTTTGCGGGGTAACCACAATGGCACCTACTTTATCGAGCTCAACACCTGCTTCTTCCAGTCCAAGACCGGCGGTATTCGGACGGCGACCGATGGCGTACAGCACCTGATCGGCTTCGATCACTTCACCTGCATGGGTGGTGACCGTCAGGCCGCCCTCATGCTTCACGATGGAGGAGATGGTGGACTTGGTTTTGACCGTGATGCCCTTTTCTTCCATCTGCTCATGGAGGTTGGTGCGCAGGTCCATGTCGAAACCGCGAAGGATTTCTTCTCCGCGATAAAGCAGCGTGGTTTGAGAGCCCATTCCATTGAAAATGCCTGCAAACTCAACGGCAATGTAACCGCCACCTACAACCACGATGCGTTTTGGCAACTCGGAAAGATGGAAGGCTTCGTTGGATGTGATGGCGTGCTCACAACCGATCATGCCAGCATCGACGTTTGGTGTGGCGCCAACAGCTACGAGAATACGCTCAGCTGTGATGAGCTGACCGGTGGACAGCAGACGAACGGAGTTTGGGCCTTCGATGACAGCGCGGCTGTCGTGCAGTTCCACACCGGTGTTGTCGAGATTGCGGCGGTAGATGCCTTCCAGACGGGTAATTTCCTTGTCTTTGTTCTCAACAAGCTTGCCGAAATCAAAAGTTGGCGTGCCGTTCAGGCTCCAGCCATACCCATCAGCATTTGCAAATTCCTCTGTGAACTTGGAGGCATAGACAAAGAGTTTTTTGGGAACACAACCGCGGATGACGCAGGTTCCGCCGTAGCGAAACTCTTCGGCAATACCAACACGGGCACCATGGGTCGCAGCGATGCGCGCGGCGCGTACACCGCCAGAACCGGCCCCAATAACGAAGAGATCGTAGTCGAAATTAGTCATAACAGCCCACCTTTGTTTGCAATAGACCCTTATGCAGCGACGCTTCGTTACGCCCTAAGGTCTTATTTTATAAAAGTTAGGCACAGACTTGGGCCAGATGCGCCCGAATTTCAAGGGGCGCATCTGATCTAACTGTTCATTTTGGTTTGCGATTTCGTGATCGCTTATTGAGCGCCTGCTTCTGCGAGTTTCTTGCGCGAAATCGCAACCATATCGGTGCTGATGACGTCGCTCCACTGCTTTGCGGCACCGATGGTCAGTGCTGAAAGTGTACCGGACATATTCGCCAGATGCTGACCTGTTTCGGAGTTGTAGAAGGCCGAGATTTCATTGAGCTCTGCTTCGGAGAAGCGACGTGCCCATACTTCGTAAATCACACGGTCCAGCTCCTTACGGCGTGCGATAAGTTCAACAGCAGCTTCATTTACAGCGGTGTCAATCTCCGCGCTCATGGCCGGGTTGGAGCGGATGAACAAAGTACGGGTCCGTTCAGCAACATCTGGAAGAATATTGTCGAAGTTCTCGATAGACCTTGTTGCACGGACAGCAGCTTTTGCAGCTTCGATGTGACTTTCAGAAATGGATGTATCCTGAGCCATTACCGGGCTGGAAAGCAGCGTACCAGCGACAACCAGTGATGCCACACCTGCAATTGCTGCAGACTTGAACTTAGTGAGCATAAAATGGCTCCCCCATATTTGATCAGCTGTCTTAAGAGACTGTCGGGACAGCTTTCGGTTCCAAGACAAGAATTTCATCAGTACCGGCGACATAAGCCCGCACCGCCATATCAATAAACAACCCGTGCTCAACGACACCTGGAATAACCTCCAAGCGTTTTGCCAGTGACTTCGGGTCGGCGATTGCCTTCAGATGACAATCAAGAATGTAGTTGCCGTTGTCGGTTACAAGCGGCTTATCGCCTGCCAGACGCAGGATCATTTCGCCTTGCAGCCCCTCAGCGTCGAAGCTGTTTTGCATCATCTGCCGGGTTGCCTCAAGCCCGAATGGAACAACCTCCACGGGAAGCGGAAACTTTCCAAGAGTATCAACAGTTTTGCTTTCGTCAGCAATGACAAGCATACGCCCAGAGGCAGCAGCAATAATTTTTTCGCGGAGAAGTGCAGCTCCGCCGCCCTTGATGAGGTTTAATTGTGGATCAATCTCATCTGCCCCATCAATCACCAGATCCAGCACCGGTGTTTCATCCAGTGTGGTCAATGGCACGCCCAGTTCATCACAAAGAGCCTGTGAGTAGGATGAGGCTGGTACGCCAATGATCTCAAAGCCATCCTTCACCATTTCGGCCAGAAGGCGGATCATTTCGTTGACGGTTGATCCAGAACCTATCCCCAGCTTCATACCGGGCTTAACTTCCTTGAGTGCTGCAGCTGCGGCCTGCGCCTTCAAACTCATTGCCATCTGACTTATTTCTCTTCCCCGGACCCGAAGCGTGTTGGGAAACAATCACCTGAAAGGGCAATTCTGCCCAGTTATCGTGCTTGGGTCTACTCTGACATAACTCCTGCTGATTACCATGAGGTGTGTTCCCCGCCAAGCAGCAATCGACCCAACGCGCTATAGGTTATCGCTCGAATTTGACTTAAGTGCGATTTTCGTTAGGGTGGCGCGGATTTTCTCAACAGAAACGAGCCTAAATATGACAACACCAGTTCTGGTCTTCGACCTAGATGGCACTCTCCTGGAGACCATGGGAGACCTCACAGCGTCGATGAATCATGTCTTGGTAGAAGCCGGTTTTGAAGCCATTGAGCCTGAACGGGTAAGAAAAATGGTCGGTGCTGGCGTAAAAGTGTTGATGAGCCGTGGGCTTGAAGCGAACAAGATTGAAGTGACAGACGAAGTTCTGGAACCGCTGTTGGCCAAGTTTATTCGCTACTACGAAACACATATTGCGGACCACAGCCATCCGTTTCCGCAGGCGCTGGAAACAGTTGCGAAGCTGCGCAAAGCTGGCTGGAAAACTGCTATCTGTACGAATAAGTTAGAGAAGCTAGCCAAACCGCTGGTACGCGCCATGGACATGGAGCGTCTTTTCGACGCTGTTGTGGGCGGCGACACCTTCTCCAAAAACAAGCCGGATGCGATGCCGGTATTCGGTGCGATCGACATGGCCGGCGGCTCTCGCGCAGGCTCTATTTTTGTGGGCGATTCCAAGGCAGATATCAATGCGGCGCGCAATGCGGGCCTTCCGGTGATTGCTGTTGACTTCGGGTACACAGAGATACCGGTTCGCGAATTGGGCCCTGATGTTGTGATCTCTCACTACAGCCAGCTTGAAGGGGCGGTCAAAGAGTTGAGCAAAGAGAACGCACTTTCCTAACTCTTTGCTATATTGATAAGAACTTCTGCCGCCCCTGAGACCTCAGCGGGCGGCAGTTTTTTTTCACAGGGTCACAAAGCCGCCTCAATTCGCCCATGCAAACCTCATCATAAAATCACGTCTTGGTAGAAATTTTCGCTCAATACAGTCACATTCCCTTGCGACACAAGTAGCCGTGGAAAGCTCATTTTTTCCATAAGATTAAATCAACACGGAAATGGCGCCATTTAGGGCGTGGGTTTATAATTGCATGGTTAGAGCATCACTGATTTCGCTATTTGCAATCATTTTTGCGAGTGCGCTTGCGCAATTGGCAAGCTCTGCACTGTTGACAAGCTTGCCACTTCAGATTGCCGGTCTTGGTGGATCTGCTTCACAAGCCGGTCTGGTGGCGGGGGCTTATTCCCTTGGCTTTATGGCCGGGTGTATGCGCGGTGTGCCTATGATCAACCGGATCGGACACATCCGGGCGTTCGCCGGGGCAGCTGGTTTGACAGCTCTGCTGGTATTATTATTCAAAAACACAGAAAGTATCGTCTTCTGGACAACCCTACGGTTCTTCATGGGGGCTGCATTTGCGATTCTGTTTGCCACTGCTGATGCGTGGCTGAATGAGACTGTAAAAGATGAAGTGCGGGGCCGGGTTCTTGCGGTGAACTCCATTGTTATTGGTGCAATGGCAATTCTTTCGCAGATTTTCATTGCCCGTTTCACGGATGTTCCTTTGCGGATGCTTGAAATTCTGAGTGCCATATTGCTGGCAGCTGTGGTCCTGCTATGTCTGACCCGATCTGTGCCGCCGCGCACTTATGAGTCCAAGCGCATCAAGTTTAGAGAGTTGTGGACACGGTCTCCGGTTGCTGTGCTTGGTGCATTTGCCTCCGGGGCCATAATCACCAGCCTTTTGACGATTGTACCGTTTTCACTCTCAAAAGCGGGCGTTGGTGCCAGTACCACGGCTCTTCTGATCGCCATGCTTTATATTGGCCGCCTGATGTTCCAATGGCCGCTCGGCTCCCTTGCAGACCGCATGGACCGCAGATGGCTGATCCTCGGCTCATCCTCGCTGATTGCGGTGATTGTCGTGAGCTTGTGGATTGCAGATCCGTTTACTGGCTGGAACTCCGGTTTCCTACATAACTATCGTCTTTTGACCATGCTGGGCCTAATTCTGGTCATTCTGGGAGGCCTCTCCTTCCCGCTGCAGTCAATCTGTGTGGCTCATGCTTTTGAGCGCAGGCCGGAGAGCAGCGTGGCATTGTCTACCTACCTACTTTTCATTTGGGCGGCAGGCAGTGTTGCAGGCCCAATGTTCATCAGTTTGATGGCGCCTGTGCTTGGCTCCAAGACGCCAGATCTGGTCCTGATTGGCCTGAGCGGCTCTTTGGCTCTGTTCACCGGGTACAGGCTTTACGTTGCGAAGTTCTTTGGGACCCGCCAATCTTCGGTCAAACTATTTCCTGCAGCCGGTGATATGCCTTACACAAGCTATCACCGTGCTCAAGCCACTGAAAAATAACGGTTACGGGGAGGCATTCGGTTACGGTCGGGTGCCTCCTTCATTTTATTTTCAATTCTTTTGGGAAAAGTTTCGGCAGGGGCTTGCGGGAACCCGTCAAAGGCCCTAAACACCTCCTCACGCCACACGGCGTACCACCCTAGCGGGGGCGATTAGCTCAGTTGGTAGAGCGCTTCGTTTACACCGAAGATGTCGGGAGTTCGAGTCTCTCATCGCCCACCATTCCTTCTTAAGAAGGCATTCAGTCTCCCGAGTATTCGCGGAGGCTTTTTTATTTTCTTCCCTCAATTTCCTTGCACGATCAGCTTGCCACCCCATATTGGCTCAGAGGGACATCAAAGAGACAGCACCATTTGTATTTTGGCACCGGCTGCTGCAACTCTTTGTCGAGGCAAACTGTCTTTGAAGAGCAACGTTGCTTTTAGGGGGCGGGCCTCTTGAATTTGGGCGGCTTTAAAGATCGGGATCACATTCATGAACCGCATATTTTTGTTTATTGGCAAAACCTTTGCAGCATCAGTGATGCTCTTCTTTTTCGTTGTCGTGTTTCAGACGGTCATGTATGGCGGACCAGCGCGTGATGTGGCAGCCTTTATTTCAGGTGCCGGCGGCGTTTCCTACACCTCTTTTGTCGCGATCCGTAGCAAGAACACCTGACCCAGCTTTGATACTGACATGAAAAAGGGAGCCGAAGCTCCCTTTTATGATTAGATCTTCAGGTCATCGCCTGTACCGAAGTTATCGGCAACATAATCCAGATCCTTATCTCCGCGCCCGGACAGGTTGACCAGAATGGTCTCTCCCGGACATTCCTTGGCCAGTTTCATGGCATAAGCAACGGCGTGGGAGCTTTCCAGTGCAGGGATGATGCCCTCATAACGGGACAGAGCCCAGAACGCCTGCAGGGTTTCATCATCGGTGGCTGAGGTGTAGTGCACCTTGCCGATATCATGCAGGTAAGAGTGCTCCGGACCAACGCCTGGATAATCTAGCCCAGATGCAATTGAGTGCACCGGTGCCGGATTGCCGTCAGCGTCTTCCAGAACGCGACATTTGAAGCCGTGGAGCATGCCGGGCTTCCCGAAGGTCATTGTTGCGGCGTGCTGACCAAGCTCCGGTCCTTTACCCATTGGCTCAACACCATGCAGCTTGACGGCTTTGTCCTGAATGAAGCCAGAGAAAAGACCCATTGCGTTGGAGCCTCCACCGACACACGCCACTGCGTGATCCGGCAGGCCGCCGGTCATTTCGGTGAACTGCTCACGGGCCTCGATTCCAACGATCTGCTGGAAGTCGCGCACCATCCGCGGGAACGGGTGTGGGCCAACCACAGAGCCAATTGCGAACAGAGCCTCATCAGCCTGCTTCAGATAGGAGGTGAAGGCAGAGTCCACGGCTTCTTTGAGTGTACGACCACCAAAGCCTACCGGAACGAGCGTTGCGCCCAGCAGCTGCATGCGGACAACATTAGGATGCTCTTTTTCGATATCCACTTCGCCCATATGAATTTCGCACTCAAGCTCGAAGTAGGCTGCAGCGGTTGCCAGCGCCACACCATGCTGCCCTGCCCCGGTTTCGGCGATGAGCTTCTTTTTGCCCATGTGCTTTGCAAGGAGCGCCTCTGCCATGCAGTGGTTGAGCTTGTGGGCGCCTGAGTGGTTCAGGTCTTCGCGCTTAAGGTAGATGTTGGCGCCAGACCCGATCCGGTTGGACAGATTACGGGCATGAGAGACAGGGGTTGGACGCCCCTGAAAGTGTTTGCGGATGTAGCGCAGCTCGTTGATGTAGGAAGCGTCGCCGGAGATATTGTCGTAGGCTTTCGCGATCTCTTCAAACTGAGGTACGAGTTCTGGAGGTAAAAAGGCACCGCCATATTCTCCGAAATATCCTTCCTTGTTCGGAAACTCTTTTAGATAATTGTCCATCTGCTTACACTCCCATCCCATGCTCTTGGTTTATAGCCGTGATGCTACCTTAGGCTTTGTTGGCCAATCCATCTGACAATTGGAACTAACCACCGGTTTCTTGGCAAAACTGGGACGCACCCGTGCGCACCCCATAAAAAAAGCCCCAGCACGAGACCGGGGCTTTTCTCATTTCAGGTTTGAACCCGAATTACTTCAGGTCAACGCCGTAGAAGATGTGACCGCCGAATGGGTCGATCTTGTAGTCTTTTACGTTGACAGAGACTGGCTCAGAAACAACAGAGTGAGCGATGGTTGCCCATGGAGCTTCACGCTTGAAGACCACCTGTGCCTGCTCATAGAGCTTGGTACGCTCAGCAACATCAGCTGTTACTTTCGCTTTCTGGATCAGGTCTTCAAACTCAGCGTTACACCACTGAGCGCGGTTGGAACCGCCAACGCCGTCACAACCGAGAAGAACTGCGAGGAAGTTGTCCGGGTCACCATTATCACCGGTCCAGCCGAGAAGAACAGCACCATCGCGATCCAGTTCCTTGGAGCGCTTCAGGTACTCACCCCACTCGTAGGAAACGATCTCAACGTCAACGCCAACCTTTGCAAAGTCGCCCTGAATAACTTCAGCCATACGACGTGCGTTCGGGTTGTATGGACGCTGAACAGGCATTGCCCAGATCTTCATCTTCAGATCTTTAACGCCTTCTGCTTCCAGAGCTGCTTTTGCTGCAACCGGATCATATGGATCGTCCTGCAGGTCAGCATTGTAGGACCAGATGGTTGGTGGGATCGGGTTGGATGCAGCTTTACCTGCGCCCTGGAACACCGCACCAAGGATAGCCTGCTTGTCGATAGCCATGTTCAGCGCTTTACGCACTTTCGGGTTATCATACGGAGCCTGCTGGGTGTTGTATGCCAGATACCCAACGTTCAGACCTTCCTGCTGCATGAGGTTGACCGCTGGATCTTCCTTCATTGCTTCAATGTCTGCTGGATTCGGGAATGGCATTACATGACATTCGCCTGCTTTCAGCTTCTGATAGCGAACAGACGCATCAGGCGTGATCGCGAAAACCAGATTATCGATTGGTGCCTTGCCTGCCCAGTAGTCCGGGTTGGCTTTATAGCGGATCATCGCATCTTTCTGATAGCCAACCAGCTGGAATGGGCCGGTACCTACAGGATTCTGATCGAATGCGTCCTTATTGTCCATCATCGCATCTGCGTATTCTGCAGAGTGGATGGAAGCAAAGTCCATCGCAAGGTTTGCGATCATCGGAGCTTCAGGACGGGACAGAACGAACTTCACTGTGTAGTCGTCAACCTTCACCATCTCTGTGATGAGATCAGGCATGGACATTGCGTTGAAGTATTCGTAGTTACCGCCGGAAACGCTGAAATACGGATTTTCTTTGTTGCCCTGACGGTCGAACGAGAAGATCACGTCATCTGCGTTGAAATCACGCGTAGGAGCGAAGTTCTTTGTGGTGTGGAATTTCACGCCTTTGCGAAGGTGGAAGGTGTATTCCTTGCCATCTTCGGACACTTCCCAGCTCTCAGCAAGGCCAGGAACAATTTTTGTTGTGCCGCGCTCGAATTCAACCAGTTTGTTGAAAATCTGGCGGGAAGAGGCGTCAAATGTTGTGCCTGCTGTGTAAAGAGCTGGCGTAAAGCCCTCAGGAGAACCTTCTGAGCAGTACACAAGCGTTTTAGCCATGGTTGGTGCAGCAAATGCCATTGTTGCAGCCATGACACTGCCCATAAGAATTGATTTTTTCATTTCTCGTGTCCCCAATCACCTAAAGTGAATGCAAAAGCCGGAGCTTTTGATCATTTGTTGAAGCTGCTTAGTGCAGTTCTTCTCATAGGATTTTGCAGCACGTGCCAAAGACTCACCTCAAGCCTATGAACCCCTTCCCTTGGGAGGGGCCGTAGTCAGGATCGTGTCAGGAAGAGATAGCGCGGACAGAGCACAAGATTGGTCCCCCCCTCCGCTGCGTTGTGTCCTCCCCAGCACACCTGTTACGCAACAGCTACAAACGGGGATACCTTATACGTAATTTTCGGTAAAATCTCCTCTAAATTGCGAATTTTTCAAAGAATTTGTTTCAACATTGCATGGATTGGGGAAAATAGTTAATGAAACGACAAAGGGCAGCTCCCTTAAGGGAACCGCCCTTTCATTTTTTCAACTGTCAAATCAGCTTAGCGAGATGCAGCCAGACGCGCTTTGATGTGTGCTACATCTGCCCGTGGTGTCGCGTTAAACAATGTCTGGGTGTACTCATGCTGAGGATTCCCAAACACTTCGTCGCGCGTTCCGTATTCCACCACTTCACCGAAATACATCACCATGACCTTGTCTGCGATATAACGCACCACTGACAGATCGTGGGAGATGAACAGGTAAGTCAGGTTGAACTCGTCCTGCAAATCAGCGAGCAGATTGAGGATCTGTGCCTGAACGGACAGGTCCAACGCTGAAACCGGCTCATCAAGAATGAGCAGAGACGGGTTGAGCATCAAGGACCGGCCAATGGCAACACGCTGGCGCTGACCGCCCGAGAACATGTGCGGGTAGCGATTGAAGTGCTCAGGACCAAGGCCAACCTTGACCAGCATTTCCATCGCTTTGTCCCGACGTTCTGCTGGTGGCATGTCGGTGTTGATCATGAGCGGCTCAGTGAGAACGTCACCGATACGCTGGCGCGGGTTCAGAGATCCATAAGGGTTCTGGAACACGATTTGCACTTTGGAGCGCATCTCTCTGGAAAGCTTTTCCTTGGAGATGTCGATCCGGTTGCCTTCGATCAGGAGCTCGCCGTCCGTTGCCGGATCGATCAAGGTCAGAATACGGGCAAGTGTGGACTTGCCGCAGCCTGATTCCCCAACCACGGCAAGGGTCTTGCCACGTTCCAGACTAAAGCTGATGCCCTTCAGTGCACGGTTGACGTGCTCTTTGCCAAACAGGCCTTCTTTTGTCCGGTATTCGCGCACCAGATTGCGCGCTTCAAGGATAATATCGTCAGCCATTATGCAGCACCTCCATCACCAAGGTGGAAATCAGATACCGTCGGCAAACGATCTCCTGTCGCATTTTCAGGAAGCGCTGACAGCAGGGCTTTTGTGTATGAGTTCTGCGGGCTTTCGAAGAGAGACAAGACATCGGCCTCTTCCATCTTCTTGCCCTTGTACTGCACAACAACACGGTCTGCGGTTTCAGCCACAACAGCCATATCGTGGGTGATCATGATCAGGCCCATGCCGCTTTCGTGCTGAAGATCCAGCAGCAGGTCGAGGATCTGCTTCTGAATGGTTACGTCGAGCGCTGTGGTTGGCTCGTCCGCGATCAACAGCTTTGGCTTACAGGCAATCGCCATTGCGATCATCACACGCTGGCACTGACCACCTGACATCTGGTGCGGGTACTTTTTCAAGGCCTTTGCAGAGTCAGGCATCCCAACAGAATCAAGCAGTTCGATCGCGCGCGCTTTACGTTCACCGCGGCTCATCTCCGTGTGCTCTTTCAGGGTCTCATCAATCTGAGCGCCCACAGTGAAGCATGGGTTCAAGCTCGCAATTGGCTCCTGGAAGATCATGGAAATGTCTTTACCAATGATATCCCGGCGCTGTTTTGCGGACATTGTCAGAAGGTCATAGCCTTCAAACTCCAGCTTGTCCGCCCACAGGTGCCCATTGTTTGCCAGAAGGCCCATCACTGCGAGCATTGCTACGGATTTACCGGAGCCACTCTCACCCACGACTGCCAGCACTTCGCCAGCATCGATGGAATAACTCACACCATCCAGAGCACGAAAACGTCCATCAACGGTGTCGAATTCAACTGTGAGGTTTTCAATTTCAAGAAGGGCCATTATCAGCTCCTCTTCAGCTTTGGATCGAGTGCGTCACGCAGACCATCACCGATCAGATTGATTGCCAGCACAGTGGTCAGGATTGCAAGACCCGGGAAGGTCACAACCCATGGCGCGCGCAGGATGAACTCGCGGGATTCAGCAAGCATCGTGCCCCACTCCGGCGTCGGAGGCTGTGCACCCATACCCAGGAAGCCCAGAGCTGCTGCATCAAGGATCGCTGTGGAGAAGGACAGAGCCGCCTGAACGATCAGCGGAGCCATACAGTTTGGCAGCACGGTCACGAACATCAGGCGCAGCGTGCGAACACCGGACACACGAGCCGCCATTACGTACTCGCGGCTCATTTCGGACATCACCGATGCGCGGGTCAGGCGCACGTAGTAAGGCTGCTGCACGACCGCAATTGCGATCATCGCGTTAAGCAGAGATGGGCCGAGGATAGCAACAAGCACCAAAGCGAGCAGCAAGGACGGGAATGCCAGAATGATGTCCATGATACGCATGATGAAGGTATCAATCCACCCACCAAACGTACCGGCCACCAAACCGAGGCACACGCCGACCACAAGCGCTACGGAAACAACTACTACACCAATGAACAGCGAGTACTGACTGCCGTAGATCAGGCGGGAGAGCAAGTCACGGCCCACTGCATCCGTACCAAGAACGTAGGACCAGTCTCCCCCTTCCTGCCACGCTGGTGGCAGAAGCAGTGCATCGCGGTACTGCTCGATCGGGGAATGGGGTGCAATGAACCATGCGCCAAGAGCGATGATAACCAGTGCAATGAAGAAGATCAGACCCGCAACAGCTCCTCTGTTGGTGCGGAAATGTCTCCAGAAGTTAACTATAAGCTCGAACCGGGTATCCGGCGCGGAATTTTGTGTCACGTCAGCCATGATTTACTCCGTATGCCGAATTTTCGGGTTAATCAGACCATACATCAGGTCCACAATCAGGTTCACGATCATGACGATTACAGCGATCATCAAGAGGCCACCCTGTACGACCGGATAGTCACGGCGGAAAATACTATCAACCATCCATTTGCCGACACCT
Organism: Pseudovibrio japonicus; assembly: GCF_014651595.1. GTDB lineage: Bacteria > Pseudomonadota > Alphaproteobacteria > Rhizobiales > Stappiaceae > Pseudovibrio > Pseudovibrio japonicus. The sequence continues at coordinate 322,637 of NZ_BMXE01000001.1, forward strand.
GGCCAGGAGAAGATGCTTTCTGTCAGAATTGCGCCAGCGAACAGAACGCCGATCTGCAAACCGATGATGGTGATAACGGGAATAAGTGCGTTGCGCAGAGCATGAATGCCAATCACGCGGAAGTTGGAGAGACCTTTTGCACGTGCGGTACGCACATAATCTTCGTCCAGAACTTCCAGCATGGCAGAGCGTGTCTGACGTGCAATCACAGCCAATGGAATCGTGCCAAGAACGATGGTCGGGAGAATCAAGTGGCTAACAGCAGAGCCAAATGCACCCGGCTCATCTGAGAGCAACGTATCGATCAGCATGAAGCCCGTGACAGGCTCAATCCAGTACATGAACGAAATACGACCAGACACCGGTGTCCACCCCAACATACCGGAGAATAAGATGATCAGCAGCAGCCCCCACCAGAAGATCGGCATGGAATAACCAGCCAGCGCTGTTGTCATCACAGTGTGGTCCAGCGTCTTACCGCGTTTAACTGCTGCAATGATTCCAGCAGGCAGACCTACAATCACCGCAAAGAGCATAGCACAGACACCAAGCTCTACGGTTGCCGGGAACAGTGTCATAAACTCTTGAAGTACCGGCTGCTTGGTGACGATGGATGCACCGAGGTCACCTTGAAACAGATTGCCTAAATACGTGAGATACTGTTGCCAAATTGGGTCGTTATAACCGAACTGAATCATCAGTTCGTTATAACGCTCAGGGCTGACGCCACGTTCACCAGCCAAGAGCAAAATAGGATCGCCTGGCAGCAGGCGAATGAAGAAAAACGAGGTTAGCGTAACCCCGATAAAGGTCGGGATCAGCAACCCCAGTTTTTTTAATATGAGACGAAGCATACTTCAGTCACACCAATCAGAGGATTGTTCGTCCGCAGGGCCCCCCCCTGCGGTATGGAAGACTTTCCAAAAAAAGTATCCCGGCGAATACATCGCCGGGATACACAATGTCCAGCGGAAAATTTTTTCTAGTTAAGATCTACACCATAGAAGTTATGTTTACCAAGTGGATCAATCTTATAGTTTTCAACACGAACACTTATCGGCTCAGAAACAATAGAATGCGCGATAGTTGCCCAAGGGGCCTCACGTTTGAAAATTACCTGAGCTTCCTCATAAAGCCTAGTACGCTCATCTACGTCAGATGATTGTCTTGCCTGTTCTATCAGGTTATCAAACTCTTCATTGCACCACTGGGCACGGTTTGCGCCGCCCACACCTTCACATGATAACAGAACTCCAAGGAAATTGTCCGGATCACCGTTATCACCAGTCCAACCGAACAGCGCAGCACCGTCACGGTTGGGGTCTGAAGAACGCTGTAGGTACTCTCCCCACTCGTAGGTGATAATATCCACATCTACGCCAACTCTTGCGAAGTCAGCCTGTATAATTTCTGCCATACGACGGGCATTCGGGTTGTATGGACGCTGAACAGGCATTGCCCAAATCTTCATACTCAGATTGGTAACGCCTTCCTCTTCCAGCATCGTTCTTGCTGCATCAGGGTCGTAGGGATCATCTACAACTTCGTTGTTATAGGACCACATGGTCGGCGGAATCGGGTTTTTGGCGACCTGGCCCTCACCCTGGAACACAGCATCTATGATCGCCTGCTTGTTAATCGCCATATTGAGCGCTGTACGCACTTTCGGATTATCAAAGGGAGTTTGCGTGGTGTTGTAAGCCATGTAGCCAACATTCAATCCTTCCTGCTGCAGGAGGGTAATGTTGGGATCCCTAGACATTTCTTCCAGATCAGCCGGATTTGGGAAAGCCATAACATGACATTCCCCGGCCACTAGCTTCTGATAGCGCACGGATGCGTCCGGCGTGATTGCAAAGATAAGGTTGTCAATTGGCGCTTTACCGTCCCAATAGTCCGGGTTCGCTGTGTAGCGGATCTGAGCATCTCTGCGATACGCAACTAGCTGGAACGGACCGGTGCCAACTGGTTGTTGATCGAAAGCATTCTTGTTGTTCATCATCGCATCTGCGTATTCTGCAGACTGAATCGATGCAAAGTCCATGGCAAGGTTTGCAATCATCGGTGACTCGGGTCGGGTCAGGATAAACTTGACCGTATAATCATCGATTTTCTCAATGCTGTCGATCAGGGTCGGAAGATCCATCGCGTTGTAGTACTCATAAGTACCACCTGACACATTATGGTATGGATTTTGTGGATTGCCCTGTCGGTCGAAAGAGAAGATCACGTCATCCGCATTAAAGTCACGGGTTGGTGTAAACCAGCTTGTGGTGTGAAACTTCACACCCTGACGAAGATGGAAGGTGTATTCCTTACCATCCTCAGAAACCTCCCAGCTTTCGGCCAGTGCCGGAACAATGTCAGTCGTTCCTGGCACAAATTCTACCAGCCTGTTGTAAACTGGGATAGAACTGGCATCAAAAGTGGTTCCTGTGGTGTAGAGAGACGGCGTGAAGCCCTCAGGAGAGCCTTCAGAACAATACACCAGTGTTTTTGCCATAACAGGACCAGCGACAACTGCAGCTGCGAAAAGGCTTGTGCCAAACAGGAGGCTTTTCTTCAAGGACATTGGCATTCTCATTCCGTTTTTGTTGTTTGTTTGATTGTTCTTCACTACTGCTCATTGCTGAAGCTTTTCTCAGAGATTTTCGTGGTACGAGCCGCGAGCAATAGCAGGCAACCAGCGCTCCGTTTTCTCAACGCGAAGGCATGCCATGCATTAACACTAGCAAGCACATCCTTCTGGTTGATTCTTGCGGTTTTCACGTAGGTCCACGAAGGGACATCTCACTTAAAGCTCGAACCAAAATCAACGAGATCGCACAGTGACGTGCGATTAATTCCTTCAGAGCCAAATTTAATGCATTAAGTTTCGTTTCTAGCTTCCGAAATAATTAAAAATTTCAGAAGCAGTGTCTAATCGGTGTGACTACCTAACCCTGTGCTTTAAGGGTGTTTTATTTCTTGTTACTGACCAAAAATTACAGATAATTTCTTATTGGGCGGCAGAGTTGTACTTCTCAGCACCTGTAAATATTTAATTTAGTTTTATAAGTAGCGCATGGAAGTCGAGCCGGTGCGAGGGGTCCGGCACGCTGATGCATGCCGGATAGCTCAATTACTTCAGATAGTGAGGAAAGGAGTTAGAAGAGGCCTTAGCCTTCAGAGAGCTTGGCCATGCATTCATTATGAATGGCCTGGATCTCAGAGATGGTAACCTCCAGAGCCTCTTTTCTGGCACTCAGTTCCGTGAGGACTTCTCCGGTGCGGGAGGCGAGGTATTCCAATTGCTGGCGGTGCCCTTCCCCGTGTTGACCATAGAGGTCGAGAAAGTGCTTGATTTCGGAGAGCGAAGATCCGATTGCCTTGCCGCGCAGGATCAGGGCGAGACGCGCTCTGTCCTTGCGGTTATAGATGCGTACGCCGTTGACGCGTTGTGGTGAGATCAGCCCCTTGCTTTCGTAAAAGCGAATGGACCGAGTGGAGATCTCGAACTCCTCAGCCAGGTCACCAATTCCAAACAGCTCCTGATCAGCACGACCAGATGCTCTTTCCGCTTCCTCGAGAGGGTTTAGCGTTTCTTCTCTTTCTTCAGACATGCATCCCCCTTTTGAGAAAATCTAACTGACGTTACCTTATGTCATCGTAAAGCTTTGCCGGTTTAACCAAACGGCATCACTAAACTGTCAGCAGGCTTACGAAGTTTCGTTTCATACCTAAACTTTACCTATAGGATAACCATCAGAAATTCTGTGGAATTGCAACTAGCCAGATAGATAATATTGCAAACTATCGAACGCGCTTCGAGAAAAAGTGCGGGATAACCCGGCGAAATGGGTTAGAGAACTTCAGAATAGCGGGCAATTTTGAAGTTTAATTGCGTGGTGGCCTCCCCTCTACTTGACAATTTTGAGGATTTGGACGACCCCTGCCTCCACGAAGCCCTAGCAGGATGAGATATGAGTAAAAGTCTTGAAGAGCGGGTCGATGATCTGGAGGTGCATGTGGCACACCAGCATGAAACGATCGAAACGCTCAATGATGTGGTATCCAATCAGGCGCAGGTAATTGACCGGCTGGTTTCGACTTTGGGCCAGATGAAGGACCACCTGATGGATATTCAGGAGCTGGTTGACCAAGCACCGGCAAACCAGAAACCTCCGCATTACTGAGCGTGAAGGTGATCTCCTGTTATAAGAGGAGCCTATTGACTGCTGAGCATCAGCAAAGATAGGTATACTCAGGTAAGGGGAAACCTGATATTAAATGGAAGACAGGTCTGCTGTTGCTTTGACGCAGGCCCTTTTTTCGTGGATCACTCAACGGTAAGAGAGTGAAGAATACAATTTTCTGTTCCGCCGCCTATAAGGGCTGCCACTGCTGTACGTTCTGTGCAGCACCTGGGAACAAAAAAGCCTGGATGAGAAAGAAACCCAATGGCTATTGAGCAGATTCTGGCGACCCATAAAAAGGAGAGCCTTGCTGATAAGGCTTATCGTCTGATTGAAGAGTTAATTGTCAATCTTGACCTTGCGCCTGGTATGGCGCTGACGGAAGGCGACCTGTGCGAACGGACCGGCATTGGCCGGACCCCTGTGCGCGAGGCGATCAAACGCCTTTCAACTGAAGGGCTGATCGTTATTCGCCCGCGCAAGGGCCTGTTCGTCTCCGAGATTGAGACCTCTGAGTATGTTCTGGTGCTGGAAACCAGAAAGCCGCTGGAGCAGCTGCTTGTTGCTTCTGCAGTCCAGCGTGCAACACCTGAAGAACGAGCAGCGCTGCATGAGTGTGCCGAAGAAATCCTCGCACAGGCCCGTGCAGGGGATGTGAAGGGCTATCTACGTGCAGATAAGGTCTTTGATGAAGTGCTTTGTGCAGTGTCCCGTAACCCGTTCACGGCACGCGCTGTTGCTCCGCTGCAGACCATGAGCCGCCGTGCGTGGAGTGCGTTCCGCGGTGCGGAGAAGCTGGAAGACTCTGCTATTCGCCACCACAAGCTTGCTGAAGCGGTGGCCAATAACGATACAGAAAGAGCCGAGGCTGCAACCATTGAGATGATGGATCACCTCACAAGCTTTGCTGTGAAGCAAGCTGAGAAGACCGAGAGCGACGCCTGATAAGGCGCCTCATTTGAGACGCAAAAAGCGGGGCCAGTGCTCCGCTTTTTTGTTGTTCGCTCTATGGGGTTTTGAAACTATCTATGCGTGCGTTACGGCCGCTTGCTCCGAGCAGGAGCAGATAGGGCTGGTTTGGTTCGATTGCCGGGCGCTTTGCACCGTACACGCCCGAGAGGCGCACGCGGATCTCGCCATGAGGTGTCATGCCGGAGAACATCCCTGCTGCCAGTTGTGAGAACTTTACAGGACCGTAGAGGATCTCGTAGGACGGCGGGGCTGCGGCGGGACGCATGACCACCACAGCGTTTGCTCTTATATCGCGTCCTTCATCTGGCACATCAACACTGCCGAAAGCGCGGTGCAATATCTTGTACTGACAATTCATTTGAATGGTCGTGGTCTACCCATCAGGACGCGGCTGCCTGCTTTGCAGCATTCTCGACAATGTTGTCTCTCATGCTTGAAGGCACATGGAAGGTGAAGTCCTGGATGAGCACGTCTTGCACGATATCGGCGGCGAAGCGTTTGTTGACCCGGTCGCGGACCTCTTCCGTCAAATCCTTCAGATCGGCTTTCTTGAGCTGCGCGAACTTCTTATCGGCCTTGCTGTAGATCAGACGAAAGGCTTCGTCCACGATGAATGCATGTGGCGGAACTGCCAGCTTTGACAGGAGCTCGCTGTCAACGGTGAACACAAACTGCGCCACGATGTAACCGTAGATCTTGCCATCTTCGAGCACCGGCACGTTGATGGCTGGTGTGCTTTGGTAATCAAGACCTTCCAGATGCGCATTCTTTTGCAGCATCGGATCATATTCCGTCTTGTACTGTGCAGTGAAATAGGCTGCACCTACGGTGACGATACAGATCCAAACTCCGGTTACGAGAACTTTCAACATAGGCTCTTACCAGCTTCCAATGGTTGATTCATAGGTGCCGTCGGAGTCGTGCTCCTTCATCACATTGAGCAGAAGGCCAGACACCTCTTTGACAGCATTGAGCTGGGTCGACAGCAGTTTCATATTGACGGAGAGTTTTTCCTGAAGTGCCTGAAGGCGGACCACGATCTCGCTCGGCAGGTTTTCAGCGCCAACAGCTTTGCCTGCCAGATCAAGATCCAGCATGGCGCGGCCTTTCAGGTAGGCGCTCTCTTCAAAATCGATGGTGCCCTTACCGACCAGCGCTTCGTTTTCTGCATCAAGCAGACCTTCAACGCGCGCGATGCTTCTGGACAGAGCCAGATAGTCTTGCGGCAGGATATAATCGTCAGCCCCTTCGCGGCGCCCGCTGTCCTGAGCTACCGGTTTTTCATCGTGCAGAACAAGTTCAGTGTTCTGGTTGTCGATCATCTCAGACATTTACGCCTCTTGTTTGGGAAGAGTTGGACGAATGGTGTCCGGTAGCAGCATTTCCGCCAGACCAACAGAACCGGATTTTGCAAGCTGATTGGCAAGCTGTTCGGCCATCAGGCCCTGCCACATGGAGCCTGCCGTTCCGCCGCCGTAGACTGTTTCCGTGTTTTTCGGCAGCATGGATTTCACGAAACTCTGCAGGACTGCAGCTTCAAGTTTTTCGCCAAGGTCAGCACTCTCCATTTCGCGAGAGTAGCGGTTGGCCATTGAGGTTACCTGCCCGGCGCCCTCCTGCCCTGCTGCCTTTACAGTTCCGGCTGCGGTTTCCGCTTCTGCCATAAATCGTGAGAAACTGTTTGACGCCCAGGACGGCCCGGAAACAGGCAGGTCCTTTGAAACGACTGCAGGCGCTTTTAGTGCACGCGTTGCCGCTCTGACTTCGGATGGGTCCGCTTGATTTATAACGTCCAGAACAAGGTCGCTGACAGGCTGAATGGCCATAAGCACTCCCATTACTCTCAAAAAAGGGCATATCTCTTCGAAGAGACCCTAATTTCTCAGACTTATCTGGACCTGACCTTACCGGGAACAGCCTGGAGCTCTGCAATTTCCTGAAGAAGTTTCTTTTCTTCGGAGCGCTGGAAGGACACCTGCGCCTTGTCATGATGCTTTTCGGTCATGGAGGTTTGGCGCTTTTGGTCGAGCAGTTTGTTGAGCAGCTCGGATTTACGGGTCTCCTTGAGAGACTTATTGCGGTTGTTTGCGTCAAGGCGGCGGGAGATGGCGCGGTTCATCACTTCGCGCAGCTCCCCCTCGTGCTGCCCCCAGTGACTGATGAGTTCCTCATCCTCTTCCAGGCAGCGCTGAATTTCGCTTTCAAGAACCGCGATGTCATATTTGATCATCTGTTCTTTTTGTTCCTGAACTTTCAGGATGCGCCGGAGGCGTGTGACACGTGCTTTATCCATGGGCTTACTGCAATACCAACCAATCGCCCAAACCGGCGTAGAACAACCGCAAGAGCTCGGCAATGACCTGCCAGAGAATGAAAAGTCCGCCCATCATAACTGCTGGAAGGGCAACAAAGTACACCGGCATTTGCGGCATAAGCCGGTTGGTGAGACCCAGCGTGAGGTTGACCACGATTCCGTAGATCAGGAACGGGCTGGTGATCCTCAACGCAAGCAACATGGCCTGCATGAGCTTGGTGGAGAACTGATCAAGGGCAGCAGCGGGGACAAAGTCACCGCCCACCGGAATGGTCCGGTAGCTCTCGGCCAGTCCGATAAAAACATCAGCATGAGCACCAGTGATGAACAGCATTGCGGTTGCCGAGAGCGTGATCAACCCAGCCATGGGCGGTAACTGCTGAAATTCTTCCACGATGGCAACCGGCTGGTTGAAGCTGGAGGCGTTTGCCGCCGCTCCTGCCATCATTTGCAGCATCCCGAAGAAAGCCCGTCCGAATGCCGCGATCAGAAACCCAATCAAAATCTCCACCAGGATGATGCGCAGCAGTTCATCTACGGGTGCCGCCGCGATGATAGGCTGGACCACCACAAGAATGAGCGGCGAGATTGCCAATGTGGCGGATATGGCGATGAACAACCGGACACGGATCATGACACGCGGCGATGAAAAGCCCGGCATCGCCATAAGGCAGGCTCCTACGCGGCAGAAGACCACGAAGACGCTGAGTATGGCTTCCGGGGCATTTTCCAGTGTCACGAGATTGTTCCCAATGCCTCAATATCAACACCACGCGCCACTTCCAGATGGGAGAGGATTGGCAATGCAGGGAACATACGTTCTGTAATCATGCGCACGTATTGGCGCGCTTCGGGCGCAACCACTACAGCAAAGCGGTGACCTGAGGAGATAAGGTCGCGAATGATCTCTGAGCTTTCCTTGGCAAACTCTTCGACCTGCTTTGGCTCCATATCAAACTCAATGACTTCGCCATTTGTGTCGCGGCGAAGGGCCTGATGGAATGCAAGATCCCAACGGTTGCCAAGGCGCAGAACCTTAAAGCTCCCCTCACCTGCAATGTCGCCACAGATCTGGGTGGCCATGCGAATGCGCACGTGATCGGTGATTTGCTCTGGTCGGCGAGCGTGCGGCGCGATCTCGGCGATGGCTTCCATGATCAGGGAAAGATTTCGGATGGAGATGCGCTCCGCCAGCAGCAGCTTCAGGACCGCCTGCAGGCCAGAATAGGAAATGTGCTGCGGGCAGATATCATCAATCAGGCGCGTATAGGCCGGGTCCAGACGCTCCAACAGCTTGCGCATATCTTTATATGAGAGCAGCTGGGAGAGGTTGTTTCGGATCACCTCAGACAAGTGGGTCAGGACAACGGAGAGGTTATCGACTGTTGTGTAACCCTGTCGTTTAACCTCATGTTCAAACGCTGTCGGGATCCACATAGCCTGCATGCCAAAGGCCGGTTCACGTGTCTCTGTGCCTGGGAGCGCAGGAAGATCCCGGTTGCCACCAATCACCATCAGCTCGCCAACCTTGATGTTTTCGGAGGCGACAATAGTGCCGTGGATACGGAACTCGTAGCTTTTGGGCTCCAGATTGAGGTTGTCGGTGACTTTGATCTCTGGAACGACAAAGCCGTACTGCTCTGCGAACTTTTTGCGCATCTTGTTGATGCGGTTTCCGATCTCAGGCTTGGCAGCCAAAAGACGTGCGGTGAGCTGTTTGCCCAAACGCATTTCAATTTCAGCAAGATCAAGACTGTCTTTTACGGACTCTTTCTTGACCTCCTTCTCCATTTCAACTTTCTGAAGCGCAGCTTTGGCCTGCTCATCCTTAGCCTCCTGCGCCTTGATCGGGATGATGTAGGCGGAAAAGCCAAGGACACCACTGAGCAATACAAATGGTAGAAACGGAAGACCCGGTAGCAGCGACAAGAGCAACAGCATCAAGGAGGCAACAGCAAGCGCGCGCGGGTATCCGGCCAACTGCCCGATCACTGCCTGATCTGTTGAACCTCTGGTTCCGCCCTTGGAGACAAGCAAACCTGCTGCCAGAGAAACGATCAGGGCCGGGATCTGCGAGACAAGGCCGTCACCCACGGAGAGTTTGGTGAAGACGTCGGCAGCTTCGCCCAGATCCATATCATAGCGTGTAACACCGATGATGATGCCACCCAGCACGTTGACCACGGTGATGATCAAGCCCGCGACAGCATCACCGCGCACAAACTTTGAAGCACCATCCATGGCGCCAAAGAAGGAGCTTTCTTCTTCCAGTTCCGCGCGTCTGCGCTGAGCTTCCTTATCGTCGATCATGCCTGCGGAAAGATCGGCGTCGATTGCCATTTGCTTGCCGGGAATACCGTCGAGAGTAAAACGGGCGCCCACTTCCGCGATACGGCTGGCACCCTTCGTGATTACGAGGAAGTTCACTGTCACAAGGATGGCAAAGACGATCAGGCCGATGACAAAGTCACCGCTCATGACAAACTGCGAGAAGCCGTTGATCACATACCCGGCGGCTAGAGGGCCTTCATGACCGTTTGCAAGAATAACGCGGGTTGTCGCAATGTTGAGCGCCAGCCGCAGCATGGTTGCGATGAGCAGAATAGTCGGGAAGGAGGAGAACTCCAGCGGGCGCTGAATCCAGAGCGACACCATCAAAATCAGAACGGAAAAAGCGACTGAGATTGCGAGGCCGAAGTCGATCATGAACGTCGGCATGGGGAGAAACAGTACAGACAGAATGAAGATAATTCCGACTGCAAATCCAATATCACGTTTGCTGTTTGGAGCAGCAATCCCCGTCGCTGTCTGAGACATTCGCACCCTTCAAATCGGTATAAGTATACTGAGCTACTTAGGCCGTGACATTGAAGAAGGAAGCTTGTGTGAGGGTGGTCAGGAGGGGCCTGAGCGGATGCTATCCCCTCCTCACTTGTAGATCGAATAGGCTTAGAAGCCGTACTCTATGCGCCCGTAAACCAGCTCGGTTAGCGAGAAGATCTGGGAGCCAATGTAAGGCCCGGTCATGGCGACCAGGATAAAAATTACGACAATCTTGGGAATGAACGTGAGCGTCATTTCCTGAATTTGCGTGAGAGCCTGGAACAAGGCGATAATCAAACCAACAAACATGGCCGCCCCGACCGCCGGTCCTGTTGCTGCTATGACAGTCCAAACTGCGGTGCGTGCAATATCAAGTGCATCTGCCTCATTCATTTCCGGATCATCTCGCGATCAACTTAAACGTCTGCATCAGGTTCTGGCTCAGGTTCAGGCTCCGGCCGCGATATATGGATACCCGGTACAAGAGCCACCTCAGTTCCGTCCTCCAGTGTGGCGATGGACCCGTCGCCGAGGATTCTGACCGACTCGATCACCCCCGTCGTGGTCTCTGTTCCATCTGCGTTTTGCACCTCCAACGTAGCACCAATCAGGTTGTTGGCCTGATTGATAGAATGCTGCTGAAGCATTGCGGTTAGATTTTGGTTCGTCTTCGTAGACTGCTCCACCGCCGAGAACTGCGCCAACTGCCCCATATATTCGGCGGTATCCAGAGGGGCTGTGGGATCCTGACTCTTCAACGATTCCATGAAAAGCTTCAGGAAGGCTTCGTAATCCAGATAGGACTGCTCGCTGCCCTGCGCCTTGAAGACCGGCTCGTTGATTGAAGTAGTGTTTGCGGAGGCTACTGGGTCAACACTCATAATTCAGTCCTCTAGTTCTCTCCAACCGCACGCGCAAGGGGAGTTACCACGGCGTCGGTGTCTTCATCTGCGGTCTCAGATAGAATTGTCTTTTCGGCTTCGAATAGCTTCTTCAAGGTGCGAAGGGCGTCGAAGTAGCGTTTCTTCTTGACCTTCATCTCCACATCCTCAAGGCCCTCAAGGATCTCGGCATTACGCAGTGCCTGCCGGATCGAGGCCAGCATCAGAAGTGCCCGTTCCAGACTGTCCAGCTCTGTTTTGGGGTCGATCAATGCGTTTTGGATGTAAAAATACAACTGCCTGAGAGGCGAGGTTGCTGCTTCGGGCTGCATGACATAAGCCTCAAGAAGAAAGCTCGCGTCATTTAGGAGCTTCACCGACGTCTTCTGTTCAAATGACAGAACAGCGCCGTTGATGAAAACCTTTTCACCTGCTTTTAGGTGTAAACGCATGCAACTTCCCCTTGCTTAGCTCAGACCGTCGCGAACGAGCTCATTGATCTCGATAAGGCTCTGGAAGTCGTCGGAGTTGCCGAGGCGAATTGCATCTGCCTGCTTCACGCACCAGATCCCGATGGAAATCAGGTCTGCTCTTAGTGCTGCAGGAAGCGCATTTTCCGAGTTTCCAAGGTCGTCAATCAATATGCTCCAGAGCCGATGGACTGATACGAGCGCCTGAGCGGCTTCGCCCGAGCTGGTTCCAGCCTCTTTTGCCGCCTGCAGCTGTGCGATAACCAAAGAAAACAGTTCACGCTCCTGCCCCCTTCTGTCCTCAGCAGAGTCCTCAAGCGTTTCGGCATAAGACATTTGATACATTCAGTACTCCCAGTGTGTTCCAACCAATTTTCTAGACACCTACAAATACTTCATAATATTCAGGTTCTGGATCTTTGCGGTGATAGCGTACGTGGCTTCCAATTGCGTTTGAGCCAGACTCAGTTCGATCGCAGCCCGGTTTTCATCGATGTTCTCGAGGTCAATGATGCGCATGTTGAGAACATCTTGCTTTGCGATAATGCTTGTGTTTGTGCGCTCAACATTGGTCTTGATCGCGCCATTTTGGGCTTCAACCGCGATGGTTCCATCGACACCTTCGTTCAGGCTATTGACCGCTTGATTGGTGATAAACTTCTCGGCTTCAACACTGAGATCCAACTTGCCGAAAACAGCGACAATGGCGAGGCCTTTAGCCAATTGACCAAACGCTTTTTCATTGGCAGATCCCGAGCCATCTGTCGTCACGCCTGCTTCAATGGTGGTGGTCATTTTACCATCGGTTGCGGATGACCAAAGAGGTGTCCAGCCAGCATCAAAAAGATCGTTGAAGCCAGTGCTTTGCAGAAAGGTCTCCCAATCCTTGCCGTTCGCGTCGCCAGAGACTGGAATTGACGCTGTTGCCGCATCACCGATGTTAGTAGGCGAAAAGTAGTTATTAAAAACTGCCTCGATTTGCGCTTCGGGGCCATTCTTAAAATCAGTAACAGGCGCGGTGCCAGTGTTCAGTCCACCAAACACATAAACACCACTGACATTGGTATTGAGGGCATTCGTGAGTTTGCTCAGCTCGGTATAGGCAAGATTGGAGGCTGTCTTAAGGCTATCAGAGTTACTCTGCAGTGCCAAAAGATCAGAGCGAAAATCGGAGCTTCCGGTGTGCACATTGTCCAGCGCAGTGTTCATGACCTCCAGCCGGGTCACAAGCTGTTTGTTGGTATCTAGCTGGCTCTCGAGCTGCGAAAACTCGGTGCGAAAGGATGTGGTTGTTCCTGTCTGAGCACCTAGAGCGAGGCCCATATCAGCGTGCTTCTTAGATGCGTTTTCGATCACGGCATTGTCTAAGCGCGCACGATTGTCGATGAGATAATTTGTCAGGCGAAGTGAACTTGTTAGTGTCGAAACCGAATAAACCATAATTATCTCACTGCCCCCAGCAGTTCCTGGAACATTTTGTCAACGGCTGTCATCAAACGGGCAGACGCAGAATAAGCCGTTTCTATCGTCAGCAGACGTTGCATTTCGGTGTCGATGTTGACGCCGGTATCGTTTGAAAGCATTTGCGCATTGGAACTGAATGCAGAGGCATCAAGCGTGGAATTTTCGGCCGCCATTTTACGTTCTGCACTGAACCAACTCACTGTGTTGGCTGCAAAATCCGCCAAGGTCGAATTCGTATTCACGGCTGCAGCCTGATCAAAAGAGCGGTCCGCGTTGAGTGCAGTTTCATAGCCCCTCAGCAGCTCAGAGTAACCCACGCTGCCTGTGGTGTTGTGCTTGTAACCTACACCATTAATTCCGCCGTCACGTAGCAGGTTTATGTCGCCATTCTCGGCTGGGTTGACCGCGTCGTTCACTTTCAATCGGCTCACCAAGTCGCCTGTGCCGGATTCTAAATCGAACAACCCGTGTTTTGGATCAGCGCCACCCGGCTTTGTCTCCATAAATGCCTCGACAAGTGCATCAGCAGCCTCCTCGAGCTGCGTTTGCATTGTCACGAGCGCTTCATCGCGGCCTCTTGCATAGCCAGCGATTGCGCCGCCGGTCACCGGAGCAGACGCGCCGGGACCTGCAACAGCGATGCCGTCAACAAGTACATTCTTGCCAACGTCTCCTGCCCCCAGAGAAAGCGAGCGGTCAAATGATACTTCGCGAGCAGACTTTTCAAAGAGCGTGACACCGCTATCTGTGTAGATCGCAACGCCATTGTTGTCCTGCTCAAGGACCTCAATGCCAATTTCCTCTGAGAGGACTTTCAGCATTTCATCGCGCTGATCCATAAGGCCGTTGACGTCGTTTCCAGCAGCCGAGCCGGACACAATCTTGTCGTTCACGCCTTCAAGGTCAGAAAGGATCTTATTGATGTTGTCAACGGCGCGTCCCATTGCAGCGTCCGCTTCCATTCGCGCATCGATCAAGGTCTGCGCAGATTGCTTCAAGTCATCGACCAGGCCATTTGCGGCGTTGATCACCGACTGCCCCATTACCTGATTGGATGGGTCATTGGCATAAGCAACCAGACTTTCATTAAGCAAGCCGATACCTGATGCCGTACTTGTTCCGAATGGGACCTGTCCGGATGGATTAAGCTGGTCGAGCATCTTGGCATAGGAGCCTGATGCGATCGCCGCACTTCCCGACTTCAAAGTCGCTTTAAACGCTGCCTGATTGACCATCCGCGATGCATGAGACACATAGACAACGGAGCCAGTGTCCGTGACAATGTTCTGAACACTTGCTTCAACGCGCGTGTAGTTGGGATTATTGGCATTTGCGACATTGCGCGACGCAATCGCCATCTCAGCTGAACGAGCTGCGATGGAAGACTGCGCCGTGAGCATTGCTGAAGTAAGAGACATTCTGCCCGCCCTTAGCGTAGGTTATTCAGCTCTTGGAGCAATTCGGAGCTCGCGTTGAACACTTTCGTGTTTGCGCTGTATGTGCGCTGCGCCTGAACCATCTCGGTTAGCTCAGCAGCCAGATCCACGTTGGATCCTTCAACCGCTCCTGAAAACAAAGAACCAAACCCACTATCGCCAGGAAACCCTACTGCTGGATCTCCAGAGGCATCGGTTGCGGCATAAATATTACCACTCTTGGCCTGCAGTCCGTCCGGGTTTGAGAAATTCACGATCTGAATCTGATCGAGAAGCTTTTCTGCGCTGCTGCCGTACACACCAAACACGCGCCCATCAGATTCGACGCGAATGTTCTGGATCGTTGATGGCTGATACCCATCCACATCAACTTTGTTGACGCTGAATTTCTCGCCAGCTGTCACTGTTTTGCTTAGATCGAGCGTAACAACCTCGCCGTTTGGCACCTTAAACAAGAAATCCGTTGGTGAGCCGGCCGCCAATTTTCCATCGCCGTCAAACTCAAGCGTCACCTCACCAGATGCTGTCGCAAGCGGAGGTAACGTTGCTTTAATTTTCGTACCATTCTCGTCGACCGCCTCTACAAGCCACTCAGAACCCAAGATATCGCCTGTCGTCGAATGCTGCGTTTCTGAAAGTTTCGTATAGACGACGTCTATCTTCACAGCATTACCGTTCTGATCAAACGTACTAATTGATGTCTTGTAATCATAACCAGTTGGTAGGCCCGACGTTGGTCGGCCACCAGAAACAACGGCACCTGTCTCGTCCAGGATCTCAGGTGCAACGGTATTAGATGCCAAGTTCACACCGAGCTCACCTTGAGTACTCGCCTGCCAGACTGGAGTATTGAGATCGACAGTTACCGGAGAACCGCCCTGTGACAGCAACTTGTAGCCGCCGGAGTTTACCATCTGGCCGTTTTTGTCGAGAACAAAGTCACCTGCTCGAGTGTAGTACTGGCCACCATCGGCATCTTCCACCTGAAAGAAGCCGTTGCCGTTGATCGCGAGGTCTGTTCCGCGAGAGGTGAAGTTGAAGGCGCCTTGCTGGCGTACTGTCTGAACGACGGATGTGTTTACAATACCGGATTCGTGTCCGGATCCGCCGCCTGAGCCGACCAGCGAGGAGAATGCAGTTTTATAGCGCTTGTAGCCTACGGTGTTTGCGTTGGAGATATTGTCGGCAACAGTTGAGAGTTTATTCGACTGCGCGTTCATACCTGACACGCTGGTATTCATAATTCCGTAGAGGCCCATAATCAGCTCCTGGCTACATCAATTGCAAAATTAACTCCCGCCAGTAAAGCTTGTTAATCTTGTCTGAGCCTGACCCTAAAGCCGTTGAATTATTTGCAAAATTTTAACGAATTCGGCGTCCAGCGACCATAACCGGCGGCGACGATGTTATTGATCACGCGGCATACATAGCGCTTTTGCGCCGGGTCGTTGTCCGGCCCTGCGTGATATCTGGCAACAGCCATTGTCCAGCTTTTTTCGCGCTGCTTCAGCTCAGCAAGGAACCGCGCTGCGTATCTTACATTTTGTGCAGGATCGAGCATGGCTTTTAGGCTTGCAAACTTGTCGCGGTGGTAATGGACATTGATCTGCATACAGCCAACATCGATGAGCTTTATTCCCCGCTTTTGTGAGCTTTTGATTGCAGCCAATGCTTGAGAAGCGTTCTGTGCGAAGTACGGTTTGCCTGCGATATTTAATGCGTACGGATGCAGGGAATCCTTCCGGCCAGTCTCAGTCAGACCAACTGCGTAAAGGATGCCGAGCGGGACATCATACCGTTGTGCGGCTTGCTGCATCTGGCGTTCGCACAGGCGCACTGCTTTCTTAGTACCGGCCGCATGTGCGGAGACTGCAATCAGGCTACAGATAGATGCCGCTGCGAATATCTTGATTGTCCGCTTCATTCTGCCCTGCTCCGGCATAATCGGTTTGCGGCTGCTCATTTTGATGGTGTTGAGCCCCGCCCTCTCCCGTACTTCCTTCCGGGTTATTGCCCTGACCAAAGCGCTCCTGATTTTGCCCAAGCTGGCGCATCTGGCCTGCCATCTCGTCTTTGAAATTGATCGTAATGTTTTGGGTTTCTGTTCGGTATCCGGCATCCTGCAGGACGCGGGCGAGCGCTTGACGGTCGCCCTTCAGCATATCAGCAGCTTCGCGAGTGCTTGCCGTGAGAGAGATTTCCAACTCACCGCCACGCATCTGGATGTTTGCACGGACCACGCCGAGGTTATCCGGGCGCAGCTGAATTTCCAACGCCTTGATTGGCTTGACCGCTTGCTTGTCCGCCGTCTGGGCTGCCAGATCTTCTGCGGCTCTGGCTGCTGCTGCGGCGGGAACTTGCTTTGTCAGCGCATTGGCGACCTGCTGCGCCGGACGTCCCAAGTCAGCTGGCGGCAGGTGTGTTTCGACACTCACAACCTTTACTTCACCGCCGGAAGAAGGTTTGCCAGCGGTTTGACTTGCTGCCGGATCTGACTGAGCCATGTTCTGCTTTGCAAGGAAATCGGTTACCGCTTGCTTTGCTGCAGAAGACTTTCCGTCAGATTGTGGCAGATTGATCGCCGGGCTGCCGTCCAGTTTCGTCCCCGCAGCCGGAGTTTTCACATCACCAGATGCAGTCTTATCAGGCTTAGCGCTGCCACCAGCCTCACTGCGTAGCCCCTTCAGGTCCTTTGCATTCAATGCATTGAGCACCTCTGCCATGGTGCTGCCCCGGCCAGAGCTGGTTGCGGCCACTTCATTTGCAAGTCCTGTTACAGAGCTCAATTGCATTGCAGTTTTTTGCTCGGCGGTCATTGCTGAATTGATTGTCTGCATGTTTGCCGCGAGCAGCGCAAGATCATCCGCGCTCAGCGCGTTCTGGCCCGCATCATCGGTTTTTGTCGCGGTTCCGATGGCTTCACCAGTCTCCTTTGGAAGCGCACCGGCCATTTTCAGGAGATCATTCAGAGTCTTGCTCGTTTCAGTCTCTTGATCGCCCGAGTGCGCAGAAGCATTTGCTGTGTCAGGCTTCTGGCTCTTCTTGGAAACATCCTTCCGATCCGGGATCTTTTTTTCATCCCTGACCTTGTCGATCACTTCCTCAAACCCGTTTTTGCGCGCATCTTTCTCGGAGGATGCTGCGTCCTTAACTGGTTTTGCAGGATCTTTAACAGGGGCACCACGATCTACGTTAGGAAGAGTGGGATTCATCAAAACTCGGCCTCTTTCAGAGCTTTATCAGCATCGTTCAGTGCATTTTCAAAGGGAGTGAACACCGCCGGGTCGTAGAGCTTCTTCTTCAACCCGACTTTAGGAACATAAGGGACAAACTCAGATGCCGGGTACAGGTCTGGCTGCGGCCATTCGCGGATCGAGTTTGCCATTGTGATTGCAACGGCCTGGATCAGCTGATTTTCCCTGCTTAGGTCTGGTGATTTTATTGCAACCAGCCTGGAAATCGCTGCTTTCCAGTCTTCACTGGATGCTTTGGAGGCGGCCAGATACAGCTTTGCCTCATTGATCCATTCAGTGTTTTGGGAACCAAGCTTCAGGAATGCAGTGCTGCCCTGTTGCGCAAACGCAGTATTTCCGTTGACGAGTGCAGCTTTTGCCAAGCGCAGCAAAAGGATGCTTTGCGACTCCTCATCAAACTCAGAAATGAGTTGGAAGACGCGGACCCATTCATCCTCTTTCGTCAGATAGTCAGACCCGCTGATCACATCTGCCACCGTGTCGCGAAACTCGGATGAGAAAACGGAATTGCTGTACTGAAAGAGATAGCGGCGGGACAGCCGCTCGAACTTTGGCGTATCACCGAGTTTTGCAATCATCGGAGCTTGTCGGCGCAGGGCACTTTCTTCAACAAGGGTGCCGGGCATCATCAGACGTGCGAGATCAAAGTAACGCTGCGCCCCTGCCGGATCGTCGTTGGAGATCAAAATTGCCTGTGCCAGAGCCACCTGCCCTGCAATTGCAACCGGCAGACCAATGGGGTCAACCTTACGCAGCAAACTCAACGCCATTTTGCGATTGCCCTGCGAATAAGCCATAGCACCGGCAAACAGGTTAGGGTCCGCATTGAAGACAACGCCCTGTGCCGCAAGCTCCTGAAAAACCGATCCAGAGCCACCGCTTAACATGAATGCAATGGCCGCTCGTGAGTTGCGCTCCTGTTTCCAGATCTCGGGATCCAGACGGAGGAAGCGGCGGCCAATGACAATAAGGGAGGGCTGGAGCAGGTTATAGGCTTCAAGGTTCCCCTTGATGATCTCATCCTGCAGGATTTGCAGTTCCAGAACCATCAGGTCCGGGTCCGCCGTTGAGACCATCTGCGCAGAGGCTGGTTGCGTTGTCATTACAACTGGGGCCGCAGCCACCATCAGCCCCGTGCAAAGCAGTGCAGATTTCAGGAAAGACATTCCAGCTCGTCTTGCAATCCCAACCGGCATCAGGCCTGCCCTTCCATCAGCATGATTTCGATGCGGCGGTTTTGAGGCGCATACGGGTCGTCCACTTCCTTCAGCCGACGATCGGCATACCCTTCAATTCCGATGATACGGTTTTCATCCAAACCGCCGCGGACAAGCATGAAGTAGGCCATGTGAGCGCGGGCGGTTGAGAGGCGCCAGTTGTCATTCTTCTTGGATTTGAAGGGACGCGCATCAGTATGCCCGCGAATAATGATTTCGCCTTTTTCATCTTCCAGAACCGTCGCGATTTTTTCCATTGCCTTGACCACAGCTGGATGAGGCTCAGAGGATCCAACGGCAAACATACCGAAGTCGTCGTTGTCCATGATACGGATCAGGACACCGTCAGCTGAGTGGGTAAACTCGATACTGGCGCCGGTATTGACGCCCTCCAGCGCCTCACCTACCGCGTTGGCCAGTGTCACCAGCTGCTTGTTGCCTTCTTCATCATCGGACCCATCGCCCTTTTGCGTTTCCGCAGGCTTTGCGAGTGGCGTCACAGGCGCAGCTTCAGGCTCAGCGCTAACAACCTTGATTGGCTCAACCTTCGGCTCTTCAGCCTCCATCGCAGAGGTCTTATAGATTTCTTCCGCATCCTCGATGAGCGATGGCGTATCGGAGGTTTCCGTCTTGCCGGCTGGGGCGTTCCGTTTTGCCTCAGCGAAAACGAGGCGTGTCATTACGGCGTCTTTGCCTCCAGTCTCCGCCTGAGTTTGGGCAAGCTGGTTCAGGATTTCGCCTTCGGCAAACTTCTCGCCCTGTTCCTCCGGCCCGTCACCGATCACAATCACAGAGTTGTCGGCTGAAGCCTCACCGGACACGGCAGGCAGGACCTTGCCACCACGCGCCAGGTCCGACGCTTCTTCCAAGATCTTGATCTGCTCGACAGTCAATTCATTGGCTGCGATGCCCTCTTCCCTTTCATGGAGGATCGGGATCTGGGCAAGTAGAGGTGCATTGCCGGGCAGCTCATCCTTTTGCCAGCCGGATGGGTCGAACGGATCGCGGAAGCTAGTGCCGTCGGCGAGGCCCTGCCCGTCGGGATCACGGTTGGGAAGAGCAAACAGAACGGGCGTTTTTGCCATCTTCAACGCACCGATGCCGCCTGTGCCCGGCGAGCCATCTGTTTTGACAGTGGCTTCAGCCTCTGCTGCAAGTGCGGCAAGGATGGCGTAGGGGTTATCGAAGAGCTGATCTTCTGAATAATTTGCCTCACGCTCATACGCGCGACTGGTGACGCCGGTTCGCTTTCCACTACCAACCTCCGCATCAGCACCTGCAAACTCGGAGTTTTCGCCAGATTCCAGCTCAGAAACAGGCTCCGGTTTATCTGCGCCACCGCCGGAGACAGGGCCGTTCTTTTCCGTGCCGCCAGAGCCAACGGGCTTGCCGTTGTCGACCCCCTCGTCGCTTTTACTTCGCGACTGAACTTCTTTCGAGTCGCGGATGCCTTTGGGATTGGCTGTGGTATCAACGAGTTTGATGGGATTAAAGTAGCCTGCAATGCTGCGCTGGGACGCTTCGTCAGATGCATTCACCAGCCACATGAGCAGGAAGAATGCCATCATTGCTGTTGCAAAATCTGCATAAGCAATCTTCCAAACACCTGACTTAGGTGTGACACCCATGTCGCTATGACGCCTGCGAACGATAATCAGTTCTTGCGGTTCCAACGCCATGGCTACTACTCTCCCAGCGTATTGCGAAGCTCCTCGCACCATTCCTTCAAGCCGGTGGACAGCGTCATGTCGGACACCTTCACCTCAAGATCAGCGCTGGAGTTTTCAGAAAATTGAATGGTGTTTGAAAGTTCGCCGGCCTTATCACCGAACAGATCAAAAAGATGTTGTGGGCCTGAGACTTCAACCAGCACCTCAGGGGTTTCAGAGAGCTGGCGGCGCAACACTTGCACCAGCGAGGCCACGGCGCGGTCCCGTGCGCGCTCTTCAATAAATGGGACCAGAATTTCAGATGTGGTTTTTGATAGACGCTCTTCGATCTCGACCAAGGACTGCTGAAAAGCTTGTTTCAGCTTTTCGCCCTCACCTGCCTTGAACGCAGCCTCGCGCTCAGCAAGTTCGATTTCCAGCTCCTCGCGCATCTTTTTGATGCGCTCATCTGCGCTGGCCTTTGCAGCCTCCTCGCCTTCCGAAAACCCGTTTTCATAAGCCTCAAAGACGCGGTTGACCCAGTCGCCGCCTTCTCCATAGCCTTTCGGCAGCATGGAGATTACTTCCTGCATATCCTGCAGGTCTTTGGTGGTAACGCCTGTATCCTTGGTAAAGTCGGCTAGAAAATCGCTGATGCCGTTCGTCATACGGCACGCTCCCGGTCATACATCCACTGCTTGAGAATGATTGCCGCCTGCATGTCGTCCATTTCAACAGCACGCTCGAGCTTGCGGAGGTTATCGCGGTTCACTACGGTTGTGTCCACGCTGCCACCGGCCATGCCGTCACCATTGCTCATATCGGGCAATTGGCCATTTTCGCCTTCGAACTCGCCCTCATGCACTCCTTCGGTGTTGGAGTTCGCTCCAAGTGCAAATCCTTCCGCTGGTTTCTCTGATTTTGGAATAAGGAATGCAACCGCGGGGCGCAGGCCGAACCAGATGATCATCAAGGTCACAATGAGGATTGCAGCCGCATTGACCACAGAGCCCATGTTGCGCATCAGCACATCTTGCCAGGTCCGCTCCGGGATGGCGGCGAGCTGATCGCCTGCCAACATAAAGTTCACGGCGGAGACGGAGACCTTATCGCCGCGCGCTGGATCGACACCTGCGGCGGTTGCGATGATCTCTTCAATCTCGGTGATTTTATCGCTCAGATCCGGCGCTGCCCCTGCAACGACTGCATCGCCTTTTTGCCCGCCAATGCGGCGCGTCATTTCCTGAACAAGACGATCGCGATTAACAAGCACCGCCACACTCATGCGCTCGATGCGATAATCGTCAAAAATCGTTTCGACTGTTCGGGATGAAATTTCGTAGTTGGTCAGCTCTTCACGGCGCTCGTTTTCTTCCGAGGAGCGCTCGCCGGACTGCGAGGACACAGCTTCTTCAGGCAGGTTCTGCTCAACAGTGGTCGGGTTTTCGAGACTTGCGTTCTGAGTGCTGGCATTTTCACGCACAACACGGAAGGAGCGTTCGACCCGTGTTTCCGGATCATACGAGGTTTCAGAGACGCGCTGATTGTCGGTATTCACCGCCGTTGAGACGCTGACCTC
The DNA here is from genome assembly GCF_014651595.1 of Pseudovibrio japonicus. Lineage (GTDB taxonomy): Bacteria > Pseudomonadota > Alphaproteobacteria > Rhizobiales > Stappiaceae > Pseudovibrio > Pseudovibrio japonicus. Next base: position 344,871 of record NZ_BMXE01000001.1, read on the forward strand.
GAAGTTGTTCACGCCGAGATACGGAGCCAGAGCCTGACGGATCGCATTTTCTTTACGCGAGGAAAGATCGGATTCCAGCATCGCCTTGCGCCCGGTGGAAGCGCTTTGCGCATCCTCACCTGCTGCAAGCAGCTGGCCTTCTGTATCAAGTACGGTCACGCCCTCAGCGGTAAGACCGGGAACAGCGGCGGCAACAAGGTAACGGATGGATTGCGCGACAGTGCTGGTCTGCACACCTTCTGTGCGAATAAGAACGGATGCAGTTGGCTTCTGATTTTCGCGGCGGAACGTTGCTTTTTCAGGCAACACCAGATGCACGCGCGCGGCTTTCACGCCCTGCATGCTTTGAATAGAACGGGCAATCTCGCCTTCAAGCGCACGAACTTTTGTCACGCTCTGCATAAAGGAGGTCAGACCAAGGGAGCCCATTTCATCAAAGAGCTCATAACCAGCGCCAGAGCCACGCGGCAGGCCCTTTTCCGCCAGCAGCATGCGTGCGCGGGCCGTTGCGCCCACGCCTACCGAGATCGACGAGCCATCTGCGTTGACGTCAAACGGAATACCGCTGGCCTGCAGCGCCATGCCGATTTGCGTAACATCGTCCCGCTCCAGATTTGCATAGAGAACCTCCTGCTCCGGACGAGACAAGAGAAATGCTGCTGTGCCAATTGCAACAAACGTAAATAGCCCAACAAGTGCGAGCACGATCAGGCGCTTTGCACCTAACTCAGCAAGATTACTATAGATTTTTTCGGCGTTTTCACGAGCTGCCATTGCGACCTCTGCAGGTGTATCAATGGCGCTACCTTCGCTTTTCAACCTTGCGCGAACGTGATCTGGATTGGCATTATGCGAAAATCCACGGTTTCTCGAAGGCTTGGCAAATAATTCGAGAGAAAATCAACGGGATCAAGTATATGCACCAGCGTAGGCAACGCGCTGAATGCTCGGTAATCCGCTGACAGACAAGCCTAGGGACAGCCCTTTCAGGTCGCGACTAACACGGTCGGCTGTGGCATTGATCGCGATAATCGCGCTAATACCGCAAACATTTTGCAAAGACGGCCCTGCCTGATCTAGAAGCGCATCCTGCGCCAATCCGGCAACCGAACACCAGCATTGCTCGCCGCCACGCAGCACACTTATCAAATCTCCCGAGAAGCGACCTGAGGCGCGCGCGGAAACGTCCGGCTTCCTTGCTTCCATTTCCTCCGCAGCGGAGAAATTTAACTGATCACCCAACATCAAACAGTGCTCCGCCTACAGCAAACCAACAGGAGAAAGTTTCATGAACCCTTGTTACATTTACAAATATATTTAGTCGAACTTGCCTAAACCTGACTTAATACAATTTTATCTAAAATTTTATCGGAAGTACAAAGAAAGGCCCCGGCAATGAGCCGGGACCTTAAAGCTTTCAGTGCTCTCAGAGTTTTCCGGATTAACGGAACAGGCTGAGGATGTTCTCGGAACCAGAGTTCGCGATGGACAGAGCCTGAATACCGAGCTGCTGCTGGGTCTGAAGAGCTTTCAAACGAGTAGACTCTTCGTTCATGTCGGCATCAACCAGCTGGCCAACACCACGCTCAATCGCATCAGACAGATCGCTTGCGAACTGCTTTTGCATATCAACACGTGCCTTTGCGGAACCAAGGTCAGTCGCTGCATCAGTCATAGCCTGAAACGTTGCATCGACCTTTGCCACAACCGCAGTCAATAGAGCCTTATCCAAAACAGAGTTGGTCAGACCGCCAATATCAAAATCCAGGATAGTACTCTTAGAAAGAGTATCAGTCGCAGCGGTCAGGTCAGTCTGCAACTGGTCTGCATCCGCTCTCAAAGCCCCCGCAGGTACAGCTGGAGGCCCGGCCACAGCCGCATCGAACAAGTCCTCTACATTAGTTGCAGTTGGCAGTGTGGCTGGAACGTTATTGACGTAGTGCTCCGTGACCATCGCTGCCAATGCATCCGCTTCGATGCCAGTGAGATCATTACCACTGCCGTCCTGGAAAGTGACTGTTACATTGTTAACATCACCACCAACCACTATGGTAAGGTTGTCGATATCAACATCGTCTCCGATATCAATAGCACCCAACTGCGAAGAGAGAATGCCACTATTAGCGGCGGCATCGCCGTTGGTATCAACCAGAACAATAGAACCTGTATCCACTTCAATGTTCTGAATCTCGACCTGTCCCTCCGCTGTACGCGTAAAGGAGCCAACGATTTCCTTCATCAGGTTATCGGTGGACTTGTCCTGCTGCAGCCAGTTTTCACCAGAGAAGTTCGCGGAAGACGCGATTGTTTTCAGCTGCTCCTGGAGCTGGTCAATATCAGCCTGGATCTTTTCACGATCGACGGTACCATCTTTAGCGGTGGTCAGCTTAGCTTTGATCTGATCAACAACTTCAACAGCCTTGTCCATCGCGGTAAAAGCAACATCAACAGTCGCAGCACCAAGACCCAAGGCATCTTCAACGGCGCTCAACGCTGTATTGTCAGATTCCATCGTTGTTGCAATGGACCAGTACGCCGCGTTGTCAGACGCATCAGAAACGCGCATACCGGTGGAGATGCGGTTCTGAGTGGTTGCCATGTCGTTGTTGATGCCCTTCAGAGTCTGAAGAGCGACCATGGCGGAGGTGTTGGTCAAAAGAGAAGACATAATTTTTGTCCCTTGTTTAGAAGAAATGGGACATTCCGGATCTAAATGCCGGAGTTACAGAATAGCATCATGCACTTTGAGGTTCAAAGCCTGTAACAGAGCTTCACGATGACTCATGAAACTTACGCCAACCTGACTCAGAGCCTAAGGCAAGAAAAAAGCCCCGAAACGGGGCTTTCAACTTCGAAGCTAAGTGAAGGACCTTATCAGGCCACCGGTCAGCAGATACCACCCATCAATCAAGACGAAGAACAACACCTTGAAGGGGAGAGAGATGACTGTTGGGGGGAGCATCATCATGCCCATGGACATTGTCAGGGTCGCGACGATCATGTCAATGACGACGAAGGGCAACGCAATCAGGAAGCCGATTTCGAAGCCTCGGCGGAGTTCTGAAATCATAAAGGCTGGAATTAGGACACGCAGGTCCAGTTCGTCCAAAGGGGCATCCTTCTCGTAGTTGAAGGCACTCACTGCCAGATCGTCGAAAAGAACCAGATCTTTTTCGCGCACGTTATCCAACATGAACTCCCGGAATGGCTTTGTCATTTCCTTGTAGGCGACTTCCTCGGAGATCTCTTCCTTGATCAACGGCTGGAGGCCATTCTTCCAAGCTGCGTCAAAAGTGGGTGCCATGACGTAGAAGGTCATGAACAGAGCAAGGGAGATGAGGATAATATTTGCAGGAGTAGTTTGAAGACCGATACCGGAGCGCAAGAAAGACAGCGCCACGACGAAGCGGGTGAAGCTGGTCACCATGATCAGGATGCCCGGTGCCAATGAGAGCACTGTCAGGATCATCACATACTGGATGATCCGACCGCTTGCTGAAGCCTGACCTGCCGGGAGCAGATCACTCAGGTTTACATCCTGAGCTGATGCAGGAGCAACGCAAAATAATGCGAAAAAGCTCAAAAAAGACGCAAATAACGCAAACCAACGCATCATTGAATTACCACGGATTCCAGGACGAGTTCTTTGACGAATTTTCCGCCTCTCATCTTGGCGCGTTCGTTGAGATCATCACGCAAACGTAGCAGGCCTCGAGTGCCTTCCAGCTGACGCGGACCTAAGGTGCGGGCGTAGAGCAGCAGATCTTGCTCAATCTGCTTGACCAGCAAGGATTGATCCTGTTCTTCAATTGCATTTTGCATAAGCACCACAGAGGCTTCGATGCGGATCCAGTTTTTGGACGAGGACAGCAGGTTAGTCACAATGGGTTTTAGGGAGACGATCTGACTGTGCTGCGTGTATTCGGGATTGATCAAAGCGCCGCTGGTTGTCTTTTGTTCTGCCAGATATTTACTGTGAACCTGATCAACCAGTGTTGAGCCTATTCCCACGCCGCCTGCGCCGGCAACTGCTGTTACAATAACAGCTGCCACTGCGATACCGGGCCAGGAATTTTCGGAGGTTAGCAATTGCGGTTTAAGAGCCATTGAAGCCTCCCTTAGAGCGGACTAATGATATCAATGACTTGCTGCCCTATGCTGGGTTGCTGCATTTCGGTTACACGTCCGCGGCCACCATAGGACACGCGTGCTTCAGCGATCTTGTCATACTGAATCGTGTTGCGACCGGTGATGTCTTCAGGACGCACAATGCCCGCGACAGACAGGACACGAACCTCGTAGTTGACGCGCACTTCCTGCTGTCCGGAGATGATAAGGTTGCCGTTTGGGAGCACTTTGGTGACCACGGCTGCGATGGAAAGATTGATTTCCTCACTCCGATCGATTGCGCCCTGCCCCTTGCTGCTTGTTGCACCAGAGCCGGAAACACTTACATCTGCTTCACCTGAATCTACCTCACCCCAGGAGAACGCCCCGCGCAAGCTGGTTGAACGCGATGAGTCCCGTTTTCGCTCACTGGAATTGTCCAGTTTTGCCTTGTCGTTGATTTTGATCGCGACCGTCAGCACGTCACCCACTTGCTTTGCACGCGGATCACGGAAGAAATCCTGCTCACCATCCGCCCAAAGCCCGTGATAAGCACGATTGGTGCGGCCACTGTTCTTCGCCGGAGCCGCTGGAAGAGCTGCAACGTTTGGCTGAAGCCCCTGCCCTAGCGGGGTTAACTGAGGCTCCTGACCAACGTTTTTCATGGAACTACAGCCAGTTAGCGTAATTGCGGCGAAAATGCATACCAAAGTGCGCTTCACTGTGTGTCTCCCATACTCTGTTTTGCGGCTTGTCGAGCTGTAAGTTCTGCCATCATGTCTGTGAGGTATGCAGCACGGTCCGCAGACAGCTCAGCCAAGACCGAACCGGCTTTGCGGGCTTTCATCTGCAAGAGAATTGAAACTGCGGTTTCATCATCCAGCGCGGTGAGCTGCTGTGCGGCTGCATCCGGTCGCATATTGGCATATATATCAACCACATGCCCCTCTGCACGACGCAGGATGTCATCGCGGCGTTTGACCCAGCTGCGTAGCTCTGCGATTTTTGCGTCGAGCTCGGAAATCTTGGATGTCATCTGATGTTCGACATCAAACAAAGCCCGCATCTGCCAAGCAATTCGAGTGTCTTTTGCCTGATCAGCAATCGCTTCACAGTAATTTCTGGCCTGCTCGATCGCAGCGCTCAGATCTTGTGTCTCTTCTTCGCTTGTCTGAGCGCTTGCAGTTGCAAGCGACACGCACAAACCGAGAGATACCACTGCACACTTCAGCGGAAAGAATTTCTTCTTAGAAAGCTTTAGGAGAGGCATTACAACTCAGTTCCAATAGGTTTAGCGGTACATTGAAGCCACAAGCTTGCCCGTGGCTTATCCAAGTGCCGTGTCCTGTTATTTGACCACGAGAGTTGCCTGTAGAGCCCCCGCCTGTTTAATCGCCTGGAGGATTGCAATGATGCCGCTCGGCTTTAGACCGATACGGTTCAAGCCTCTGACCAGAGTTTGCAAATCAGTTCCCCCAAGCAGCTGGAGCTGCCCTTCTTCTTGCTGCACATCGATATCTGTGCGTGGCACAACAGTGGTTTCTCCTTGCTGAGAAAACGGAGCTGGCTGGGACACTTCAGGGCGCTCGGAAACGCGGACTGTCAGGTTGCCGTGGGTTACAGCCACTGTAGAAATGCGCACGTTCTGGCCAATAACGACTGTTCCGGTACGCTCATCTACCACGACTCTTGCTGGTGTGTCTGGCTGAACCATCAAGCCTTCAATCTGCGAGATGAAGCGGACAGAGCTGATGCCTGCGGGGCGCTGGACTTGCACGGAGCGATAGTCCAGTTCGCTGGCCAGCTTCATGCCATAGCGATTGAGGGAGAAGGCGTTGATTGCATCTGTGACGCGTATTGCTGTCTTAAAGTCCGGGTTTTTGAGTTCCAGAACCAGTTGCGGCAGAGACGAGAAATAGTCTGGCAACGTCTTTTCGATCAGCGCGCCATTGGGAACACTGCCTGCGGTTGGTACGCCCTGCGTCAGGCTACCAGCATCACCTTCCGCCAGAAAACCAGAAACTGACACGGAGCCTTGTGCCACGGCGTAGACGTTTCCATCTGCGCCCATCAACGGCGTGACGAGCAGCGTACCGCCTTGCAGGGAGGATGCATCTCCAAGAGAACCTACGGAGACATCGATGCGTGAACCGTTGCCAATAAAGGGAGGCAGCTCAGCGGTTACAACAACAGCCGCGACATTTCGTGATCTTAGATTGGATTCACGAACGTTGACCCCCATACGCTCAAGCATGGATTGCAGGGATTGTTCGGTGAAAGGAGAGTTGCGCATTGTATCGCCGGAGCCGTTCAGGCCAATTACGATACCGTAGCCGACAAGCTGGTTTGAGCGCATGCCGCGCAGGTCAGCTATATCCTTGATACGAACCAGCGCAGATGCAGTCTCAATGCTCAAAAACAACGCAAGAAAAGCAAAGAAGATTGCCCGCAGAGAACGGCTTTTAACACGCACGACTTTACTCTCCTTCAGCCAGCAAAGATCCATCGTCCTGCACTTTGCCCATAACACTTAAACCAGTATCAGGGTTTCGCGCCCTGATGTTTGTGCCAACGGCACCGGATTCCTGCGCTTCAACGATGGCGCGGATCTCCAACCCTTCTTCCTTAAAAACCAGCAGTACTGAAGAACCGCGCTGCACCACAACCGGGTCCTGCACTGCATTTATCGGGATAGGTTTTCCGGGAAAAAGAGTCCTTCGCGCCTCAAGGCCGACCACGTCGTCCATTCGATTTGCTATGGAAAGCTGCGCCACCGTTGATTTGATGAATCCGTGCTCACGAAGCATTCCTTCTTCGATCTTGTCGCCCGGATAAATCATCATGGCCGGTACAGGAAGCTTTACAACTTCGCGCCGGCTTGCCGCTGATGCCGGCGTAACACACACCGGCAGAAACAAGATCAAAAGGATCAGGCTTTGCAGTCGCTTAGAAGCACTCATAACCGCGCCCTAGCGAATGCCCTTGGATACGGTTCCAGCCATATCATCGGCAGCCTGAATGACTTTGGAATTCATCTCGTATCCGCGCTGCGCACTGATCAGGCTTGTGATTTCCTTGACTGGATCCACGTTGGCGGCTTCAAGATAGCCCTGACGAATAACGCCGAATGATCCTTCGCCAGCAATACCAGTGTTAGGCGCGCCTGAGGCCTCCGTTTCGCGGAACAGATTGCCACCGATTGCCTTGAGGCCCGCGTCATTGACGAAGCTGGTCAGATTGAGCTGGCCGATGCTGGTTGCTGGAGTTCCGTCTGCGAAGGAGGCGAAGACTTCACCACTTTCATTGACGGTCACCTTCACCGCTTCAATAGGCACGGCGATGCCAGGCTGAACCTCATACCCATCAAGCGTTACGAGATCCCCTTCGCCGTTCACATTGAATGCGCCAGCACGGGTGTAAAGAGCCTCCCCATCGGGCCCAACAATCTCGAACCAACCTTGCCCATCAATTGCCAGATCAAACGCATTGTTGGTTTGCGCGAGCGCCCCTTGCGAATGCAACTTACGCACTGCGGCGGTTTTCACACCAAGACCTTGCTGAACACCTTCGGGAACCGGGGCAGCGCCACCACGATTAGAAACACCTGCGGCGCGATCCACCTGATAGAGCAAATCAGAAAATTCTGCACGTGAGGCTTTAAAAGCGGTGGTGTTCATGTTCGCGATGTTATTGGAAATAACTTCGAGGTTCTTCTGCTGAGCAGACATACCCGTTGCGGCAATAGCAAGAGCCTTCATGAGGAAAACCTTCTTTCAATCAATTAGATACTCATACGAGAAAATTCTTGATAGGCCTCAACGACCTTATCACGCACAGCAACTGCGCTCTTCAAGGAAAGCTCCGCCTTCATCACAGCTTCAACCACTCTTTGAGCAGATACTTCGCCGCGCACCGCTGCAACTGACGTTGCTTCTGCGGCTTTCAGATCGCCTGCGGTTTCACGCGCCACGTCCGCCATAGTGTCAGCAAAACTACCCTGAACCCCTTGTGTTTGCTGGGTATCCTGCGCACCGCCAACCAGGTACTGGCGAGTATGGGAGACGGAAGAGACATCATTTACCCCACTGGTAAATGTTGACACGCGCGAGACCGCACTCAGCGCCGAAAAATCCGCCATTACCTACTCCTCAGCAAATCAATTGTACGAGTAATCATTTCTCTGGACTTGACCATCATCTGCAGACCAGCCTCGTAAGAACGGGAGGCTTCACGCATATCAGCAAGCTCAAGCAGAGTATTCACATTTGGGTATTTTACGTTGCCGTTCTCGTCCGCTGCCGGGTGCGAAGGATCAAATTCGATACGGTAATCACCTTTGTCCGTACCGACACTTTTTACTTCAACGAGATTGGCACCAAGCGCACGATCAACTTCAGATTTAAAAGTAATTGTCTTGCGCTGGTACGGATTGGCGCCGGGGGTGTCGCCCGTCGATTGCACGTTCGCCAAGTTCTCTGAGACGATACGCATACGCTGCGACTGCACCCTCAAGCCTGAGGACGAAATCTTCAAAGATGCTGCGAGTGGATCAATCATTATCCCTATCTCCCTAAGCTGGACTTCATCAAACCGTAGAAGGACCCAACAAGTTGGGTGTTGAGAGAATGCTGCCTAGCAACCTCACCCGATTTAATCAGTTCTTGTTCCAGGGAAACGGAGTTATCAGAGACAGTGACTTGCCAAGCGTCACCATCATTTACGCGCACACGGCGAGAATTTGTACCATCCTCACTGATGTGCCCTGACTGAGTCGCCGCCATGCGGATGCTGGTCTTGTCCAAAATGTCCTTGAAAGGCTCAACATCCTTACTCGCATAGCCAGGAGTATCGACGTTTGCAATATTTTCGGAAATTGTTGATTGCCGCACGGACAACCAAGAATTCTGCCGCGAAACCAAACTAAAAAGATATACGGGCTCCAAAAAATCCACTCCGCTACAAAAACTGCCCGAATTTGATAGCAGTGCAATCTTGTCCGTAGCTGGTGGAATCAACTTTCTCTCAAAAACCAAAGAGATTTACTGAGTTAGTCAAGTATTTATCTTTAATTTAAAATTTTATATTAACAAAATGTTAAAATGAAAACTACCGCGAGACGCATGCATCGGAAAGCGCAGCTTCGAGCTGTTTTGTGTTCTCATGAGCGTCCTCACAAGGCTGCTCGAATGAGATGAATTTCACATCAATTGCCGAGTTTAAAGAGAGCAAGAACAGATGGAATATGACGTTGACGCCATTGTTGGCAAACTTCATGTGCAGGCAAACGGTGACATCGCCATTCCAGTTCAAGTCAATCGATGAAGTGCCGGCATAGGTCAGCGTGTCGGGTTTGAAATGAAGCTCAGATGAAGATTCCAGCAGATCAGTCAGGTTTGCGTCCTCGTTTGAGAGGATATGGCGTGCCAAGGAAGACAGGTCACACAACCGCAATTCGGCAGCGATTGGCTTCATTGCATTTGCGATCAGCGCCTCGCGTAAAACATCTTCTGACGCTGCAGAAAGATCAGTTTTCATCAGTTCGGTCTTTATGGACAATTAACCCTCGCAAGGCAGAAACATGCTTAAACTAAGTTATTAGCGCTTTAGATAAACATATGAAATGATTTCTGCTACCGCACGATAATATTCCTCTGGAATACTCTGATCTATTTCTACGGCGGCGTAAAGTGAACGCGCAAGTTGTCGATCTTCTATAACTGGAACATCATGAATATAAGCCAGCTCTTTGATCTTCAGCGCGACAAGATCCTGCCCCTTTGCAACAACACGTGGTGCCTGATCACCATCACGCTCATACTGGAGCGCAACGGCGAAGTGGGTTGGGTTTGCAATTACAACGGCGGCATCCTGCACCGATGACATCATGCGCTTGCGGGCTCTGTCACGCGCAAGAGAGCGCAAACGCGCCTTTACGAGTGGATCGCCTTCAGCTTGCTTGAACTCGTCCTTGAGTTCCTGATGTGACATACGCAGGTTCTTGCGCCATTGAAATCTAGCCAGCACCAGATCAAAGCCAACAAGGAAGATGGTTGCAACACAAATTCCGGAGAGCAGCGTCATCGCCACAGACAAGATAAGCTGCGGCAACTGGCTAGGGTCATTGTACATTGCAGTGAAGGCAACTGCTTGTTGCGATTTCAGAACCAATGCAGCGACCACGACCACCGTTACAAGCTTGAACAATGACTTTACAAACTCCATGGCCCCATTGACACTGAAGAGCCTTCCAAGCCCCTTTTTTATGGAGATCTTATTGAGCTTGGGCTCAATTCTATCCAACACAAGCCGCGGTGTGTTCTGCATGAAGGAGGACGCCAGACCAAAGAAGATCAAGAGGGCAACAATTGGCCCAAGAAACCAGACGAGTTCAAGCGATACAGCGGACATTAACTGAACGGGTTCAGCTGCACTTACGAAGCTGATTTCTCCGGGGTTATCTAGGAACCACTTGAGAAAGTGGACCAGTCCTTGGGCTTTATCGACTGCAACGAAGGACAGCACGAGCAGCAGGGCGACCATGGAGGCAAGCACGGACGCCTCCTTGGAGACGGGAATATTCCCCTTCTCCAAGGCATCACGGACCTTTTTCTCCGTGGGCTCCTGTGTCTTACTATCGGGATCCTGGTCTTCTGACATGCAACCTGCCGCTTCTCAAGATGGTTTGACAGACTCTCAAAGTCATGCCGAAGCTTAGACGTAGACTTCCTCTCCACGACCAATCTCAAGATCGATTTCACCGGCATTGGCTTTCTCAAGTGCAAGATCGGTGATCTCTCTGCGCGCATCCATCACTTCACGCTGTGTCATAGGCTCTCCGGAAGCAAGATCGTTCTCAACAATCCTACGTGCACGGGAAGCCATGCTTGCAAGAATAGCCTGTCGGAACTCCGGCGGTGTGCCCTTGAGGGCAGCAGTGACAACCTCACTAGGAACATCGTCAAAGATGGCGGTTCTGGTGCGCAGATCCAGATTCTGAATATCGTCAAAGGTGAAGAGCAATGCATCAAGCTGCTCTGCGGATCTAGGCAGAGCCTCGCGCAGGTTGCTCAGCGTATCTTCAAGATCGTCGCGCTCCATCTTATTGAGGATATCAGCCATACGAACGTGGGAATCTGTGCCTACAGTTCGGGCGAAGTTCACCATGAAGTCTTCGTGCAGGGTCTTCTGCACCTCTTCCATGACATCCTCAACAATTGGCTTGAGCGTCAGCATACGGCGAACGATCTGGTTGCGCTTTCTGCGCGGGATCTGGGAAATCACGCGGGCTGCGCCACTGGCTGAAATCTTGGAGAGAATGACGGCAGCGGTTTGCGGATGCTCTTTTTGCAGATAGGTGGACAAAACATGCTCTGAGATCTGTGAAACCTTGTCCCAGATCGAACGCTTGGAATACCCCATAACGTCCGACATGATTTCGGCAACCTGATCTTCCGGAAGAATCCCCTTCAAAAGACTCTCTGCACCTTCGGCGGTACCGAACAGGTTCACACCGCCTGAGAAGAGCTCGATAAACTCTTCAATCAGTTCATCGAGTTCACTCGCAGGAACTGTGCCCAGATCTGCGGCTGCCCGGATGATCATCCGCATTTCGTCGTTGTCGAAATGCTTCAGAACACGGGTTGCCTTATCACTTCCCATAGCCAACAGCAGGGCCGCCGCTTTCTGATGGCCATTCTTTCTGGAAATGACGCTTCCCATTTCAGCTGGAACAACACTGTTCATTCTCTACGCGCCTCGGATACACATATTAAATCAAGCACAGCTCATGTGCGGCTAGTTGTAGCTGCCTTTTGCGCCAACGATCTCAGTCAAAGACACACCAAACCGTGAGTTATCATCCTCAACAACCACGATTTCGCCGCGCGCCACTGTGCGGCCATTAACAACGATATCAACCGGCTCACCCACACGGTGGTCCAGCGGTATCACCGCTCCTCGGCCGAGCTTAAGCAAGCTGGCCACTGGCATGGTTGCGGATCCAAGGACGACCTGCATATCGACCGGGATGCCCAGAACAGCATCCAGATTGCGGTCAACATTTTCGTTGCTCACGCCTTTTTCGGGCTGCGCTGCGGTGGACTGCGGGGTAGACGCAGGCGCTGCCATGTCCATATCCATCTCAGCCTCAGAAGCAGCTGCTTCCCATTGTAATGCGAGGGCTTCGTCACTCATTTCATTTGAGCTGCTCATTGCGGATCATTCTCCTTCTCAGGACTTTCCTCGTCCTTTACATTTACAGATCTGAATGTGGCGCTCTGGCCGAAAGAAACTTTTCTAACTCTGACATTCTGATTATCGATTGCAGAGACTGCGGTGCCTTCCTCGCTGTCTGACACAGGTGGCTTGGCAACCCCGGTCGCAAGCAGCAATGCAGCTGCATTGGACAAACCAGCTGTTGTGGTCTTCTTCTTTGACCGACCACCAGATTTCAACGCTCCACCAGAACGGCGTCCACGGTCTCCGCCAGGCCTTGGCGGCGCATCGCTCAAACTGATTCCGACTTCATCGCTCTTTTTGCTCAGCCATTCGATATGCTCCTGAAGCGCCTTCATTTCTGTTTGCGCCTGTAGGATTACACCTGAGATATCGACCGTGGTTTCACGGGCTTCATCAATCCGCTGACCAAGGCTAGTGAGAATTTCCTCTCCGCGTACGCGGATTTCCTGCAAGGACAAACCAACATTGTCCATCGCTTCGGAGGTTTGATCGAAGATCCTTTGATAGTCCTCATGATAGCCAGACAACTTTTGCAGCTGCCGATACATGACAACCACACGCCAGGTGGTAATCAGAAGAGCGAAGAGTAAAAACCCGTCAATTAGATAAGATATCATCCAGAAGTTCCCCTTCCTGCTCGATCAACTCTTCTACGCGGACGGTGTACGACCCTGCGACCTGACCGAGACGGCAGTTAAACAAGGGCTGGCCGTTGCATTCGAGCTGGACGGCAGTCTTTGGTGTGGCATTCAATTCAAGAACAAGCCCAACCTCGAACTGCGCCACTTCTTCCAGCGTCATGCGCTGCTCTTCGAGAATGGCGGTAAGCTGGACTTCGGTGCGCTGAACTTCCTGCTGGAACTGTTTCGTCCAACGGGTATCGCGACCTGCAACTTCGCCGGAAAGCACCTGTGTCAGGTTCTCGCGCAGTGGATTGAGCACCGACTGAGGAATGATGATGAATATCTCACCTTCACGACCAATGATCTCCGCTGTCATCTTCGCAAGTACGCACGGATTACTTTTCCGCCCGGTCTGCGCAAATTCCATTCGGTTTTCGAGGCGCTCGACTTTCAGCGACGTATCGGCGATAGCCTCAAACGCGGTCTCCAGCGCCGTCGCTGCTTCCTGAAACATTCGATAGGCGAGCCGCTGCTCTACGTTGGTCAAGGCGCGATCTTCCAAGAACGCTTCTTCCTCACCATCGCCACCGAGAAGAACCTCAACCATGGAGAAGATGAAGGCACGGTCAAAACCGAGCAAGATACGCGCGTCCCACTCCTGCGCATGAAGAACAGCAACAACAGCGCGATCCTCATACTGCTCAAGTGCATCACCGATGCGCTCGTTGGAGACTGACTCTACAGCCAGATACGGCGCAGTTGCAGCCATCTGGCGGAGCGTATCAATGTACTGACGCGCCATCCGGTCAAAGACCACGTGCAGCATGGGGAGACGATCAACACCAAGACCCGCCGCGTCCAGCAGGCGAGAAGGAAGATCCATCTTGGCACCCTGAGCGGCAATCATCTCTTCGCTCATTTCCATTTCTTGCGGATCCATTACGCCTCACCTTCCGCGGCAGCAGCGGCCACAGCAGGACCAGCAGTCATTGTTTCCACCTCAACTTCATCAATTGTCGGACGATCATCTGCACCGATGGTTTTGCGACCATGCTCCAGAGCAATCTGCGGCGCTGCGCCATTCATAAAGGCAAGCAGCGTTTGCTTCACCTCGATATAGAGACGGTAGCGCTGTTCGCGGACGGCCTTGATCTTGACCGCAATTGGGCTAACAATGCCGTAGGACAAGAAAATTCCAAGGAATGTACCAACGAGTGCAGCACCAATCAGGTTACCAAGTATCTCCGGCTCCTGATCAATCGCTCCCATAGCCTTAATAATACCAAGCACAGCAGCGACAATGCCAAGAGCGGGCAGAGTTTCAGCCACAATACTCAAAGCCTGATAAGGCTTCATCTCTTCACGACCAAGCGTGTGCAGCTCTTCATCCATCAGCGCCTCAATCTCATGAGGGCGAACATTTCCAATGATAATGAGACGGAAGTAATCGCAGATGAAACTTGTCAGTGAGACATTGGCAAGAACCCGCGGAAAACGCTGAAACAATTCAGCCTCTTCCGGCCTGTCAATAATTTGCTCAACGTCGTTACGCCCTTTTGCACGAAGGGTTCTCATAAGCCCATAAAGCACACTAAGCGTATCCAGATGGTCACGCTTTGTAGGCTTTGCGTTCAGCAACGCCTCCTGAATACCACGTCCGGTATCCTTAATCGTTTTGAAGGTGTTTGCCACCACGAACGTACCAAAGGCAGCGCCCCCAACAATCAGCAGCTCAAAAGGTTGCCACAGCACCTTCATATAGCCACCCATAGCAACATAACCACCAATGATGGATCCAATAACGATCACCAGACCGACTAGAATATTCAATTTGCGCTCCACACACTTATTGGACAAGCACTTTTCCTAGTTTGTGGTAGCGAGGCTTACTTGTCCGAAACTGGCGTGAAGAAATTCAGATCGCCACATATCCAGCTACAGGTTCAGACAAGCCATCTGAAGCATTCTCTTGTCGTATTTGAGTGTAGACAAGTTTGTTATGATCGACACAACAGTGCAGTACGCTATGTCCACCATAGCCTGAGTACCTCCGCGAGATACTCAGCCATGGATCATCTGGTCACCTGCCGAGCACTCCGTTTTGAGCAACAAACCTTCACCAACAAGTCGTTCGGACCTGGAGCATAAACATGATTGTATCTTCTCTTTACGTCTCCCTTTCCGGGCAGATGGCGCTGGAACGCAGACTTGATACCGTTGCACGAAATGTAGCCAATATGGAAACTGCGGGTTATCGCGCGGATGAGGTCAAGTTCGACAGTCTTGTAAAACGCCCGGGGCAAGATCCGGTGTCCTTTGCATCGACTGGAGAAACCTACATCTCAAGAGAAGCAGGAGCCGTCAAACAAACCGGCAACTCGCTTGATGTAGCGATTGAAGGCAAGGGCTGGCTGGGGGTGCAAACCGGAAATGGCGTAGCCTATACTCGTGATGGTCGCTTCCAGATCGGAACCGACGGTATTCTCAGAAGTATCGAAGGCAACCCAATCCTCGACAGTGGCAATGCTCCCATAATCCTCGACCCACTAGGTGGTGCACCAGAGATTGCCAAGGACGGCTCAATCTATCAGGAAGATCGCCAAGTTGGGGTTCTCGGCCTCTTCTCCATTCCTGAAGATGCAAAACTAAGCCGGGCAGGCAATTCAGCGGTCATACCTGATGCATTGGCAGAACCGGTGCAGGATTTTGCAGAGAACGGCTTTGTTCAGGGATTTGTTGAGGGATCCAATATCAATCCAATCTCGGAAATCACCAAGCTCATTACCATCACGCGCGCATTTGAAAGCACAAACTCGATGATGCAGAGCGTGGAGAGCATTCGCCAGCAGACAATTCGTAAGCTCGGAGAGAGCTGATGGCAGTCAATCCAGTTCAATCAATTTCTGGTGGCTCTGAACAGAACCGTACCCACGGTGCGTCCAGCAACGCAAAGACCTCTACCGCTGAGCCGTTTAGCCTCGGGGAGCTGCTGGATATCGTGAACCCGCTGCAGCACATCCCCGGTGTCAATACACTCTACCGCGCAATCACAGGTGATGAAGCTTCCGTTCGCTCCCGTGTGGCAGGGAGTTCTTTGTACGGGATGGTTGGCGGGCCCTTGGGAATGGCCGGACTTGTTGCCGGTAACCTTGCAGAGATGAAGATCTCTGGTGTGCTGGATGCGGAAAAGGCACAGACTGAAAGCTCAACAGCAGTGAACATTATTGAGCGAAAGATCAGCCCGGCACCCCACTTGCCAGAGCCTGCAGCGGATATGGCCTCTTCTTTACAACGAGGCATACCAATCCTGCCGGTGCAATCTGGAGATATCCCACCGCTGTTTGGAAATGTTGCATCTCATCAAGGGATCTCCATGGGGCAAGAAGACATGTTTCTCGAAGCTCTGTCTAGTCACAGCGAGCGCAATGAGGTGACTGAGGCTGACGATGACACCGCAACCTTGCCAAACGTTGAGAAGCTCTCTCTGGATGCACGAAACCTACTGTCTGAGGACCTTCTCAAGCAGTTACAAGAGCGGCATCGCAAGACAATTGCACACAGCTAATACTTCAAAAGGTTGTTTATGACCGCCCTTGAGCGCATTCAAGAACTTACCACCCAAATTCCAACCAGTTCGTGGAATATTGAGATCAGCGGAACCCTCTGCGAGGTCACTCCTAACCACCTTCGCGTTAAGGGGCTTTCCGGCGGCGTCAATCTGGGCGACCAGGTCTCCTACAAGAGCAACAACGGCGAAGAATTCGCGGAGGTCATCCGCATTGAGCCCAATAGCGTGCTTGTGAAGCCTTATGCCTCCAGATCAGACGTTGGACTTGGCATCAAGGTTAAGCGCTGTGGGGAGCTGAGTTTTTATCCCGACAATTCCTGGCGCGGTCGGATCATCAACGCTTTTGGGCACCCTATCGACAACCTTGGACCTATGGCAGAAGGGCCCGCGGCTGCCTCTTTCGACAGACTTCCCCCTCCCCCCGTGCATCGTGCCCGTGTCAAAGATACTGCTTTGACCGGGGTCCGGGTTCTTGATCTCTTTACCCCGATCTGCCATGGGCAGCGCCTTGGTATTTTCGCGGGCTCTGGTGTTGGAAAATCAACGCTGCTCTCCATGATCGCACGAAGTAACTCTTTCGATACAGTTGTGATTGGTCTGATTGGTGAGCGCGGCCGCGAGGTACGAGAATTTGTGGAAGAGACACTTGGTGATCAACTCTCCAAGTCCGTGGTGGTGGTCGCGACTGGCGATGAAAGCCCGATGATGCGTCGACTTGCACCCAAGACAGCGATGACGGTGGCGGAACACTTCCGAGATCAGGGACAATCCGTGTTGCTGGTCGTTGATAGCGTTACACGATACGCTCACGCCCTGCGCGATGTTGCACTAGCAGCGGGAGAACCAGCCCTTTCGCGTGGCTATCCTCCAAGCGTTTTTTCTGAACTTCCTCTGCTGCTGGAGCGTGCTGGTCCCGGCGTTGAAGGTAGCGGCATGATGACTGCCATCTTCTCGGTGCTGGTTGACGGCGATGACCATAACGATCCGGTTGCTGACAATATCCGAGGTCTTCTGGACGGCCACGTGGTTCTGGACCGGCATATTGCCGAGGAAGGTCGTTATCCTGCTGTGAACGTGTTGGGCTCGATCTCGCGCCTTGCACAGAGTTGCTGGTCGCCTCAGGAGCGTGATCTCATTATGAAGCTTAAGGCGATGATCGCGAAATTTGAGGATACCAAGGACCTGCGCACTATGGGCGGATATAAGGAAGGCGTCGATCCGTTCCTTGATCAGGCTATCGAGATTTCCCCCAAGGTATACAATGCGCTTGTCCAGGGGTTGGACGCACCTTCAAGTCAGGACGCCTTCGCTGAACTTGCACAGCTTTTGTGAGGTGGGGCCGGAGAGCGTCAAACAACAAAAAAGGCTGCATAAGCAGCCTTTTTTGTTGTTACAGCGAATTGATAATGTAGCCAAGGTAGCGTTTTGAATCGATGGGGTCGTACCCCATTTGACTACGCAGCTTTTTCCTCAGCTTACTTATGTGGCTTTCAATGACATTCTCGTCAACTTCGCTCTCAAATATACCGTAGACGAAGTTGTAGATCTGAGTCTTTGTAAGACGTCGGCCATTGTTTTGTGCAAGATACTCAAGAATACGACGCTCTCTGCGCGGCAGCGCCAATGTCTTCCCGTTTATTTCGGGATCCCTCCCATCGAAAAACACAGTTAAACCACCAAGCTCGACATTGATGCTCTGGTTTGTTGTTCTCCGCTTAATTGCGTTTACACGCGCAAGTATTTCTTGCGGATGTACTGGCTTTCGAACAACATCATCTACGCCAGCAGCAAAAAGTTTCAGCGTCTGCTCAAGAGCCGGGCTGCTATTGAGAACCAATACCGGCTTTTGAGTGCACCTGCGGCGTATGATCTGCGGGAAGTTTTCCCTCTCTCCAATCTCGCCGATCAAAATTGCCTCGACGGCCTCAAATTCAGTCTCAGGCGCAGTATTTAACCAATCCCGAAAATCATCCGGGCTAAAGCCACTTGTCGAAATACCTTCTCGCTCAAATCCTGATGCATACCCATCGGTCACAAGCCGTTGTTCATCAACAATTAAATACATCACCCCAACCTATTCATTCCAAAATGAATACACTGCTGGTAAATCAGAGAAACGCTTCCTGTCAATTTCTCATAAAGTTTTTTTACAGTCCAGACCAAGTAAAAGCATAAGACAAACTATAGTAATTATAATAGAAAATAAAAATAAATTTTACTTTGAATTTTAATTTAATGCAAATTACGGGTGCTAAAAACTGCCATTTTTCGAATTCTGCGAGATGCGAAACTCTATTTTCAATACCTCGATTTTTCATACCGTGATATTTTAAGGGCATATTTTTGCCACATATTCACCACAAATAAGTTCGCGTTAAGCGCGAAAATTCCTTGGGATAAACTATTTGCAGTTTTAAGTTTGCTCATGACGCTGCAAGGAGTAGAATCGAAAAAAGGTCTTAAATCGGAGAAAACATCGCGTATTATTACGTACGAATGCAATTGTAGTTCCGATGTGGATTTATGGAATATGCTCCGTTAACCAATCAATTCTTAGTAGGCATCATTTACCTACTTCAAAATTGAATTAATTCTCCTAGAACTTTAGATAATTAAGATTGCAATACTCTCTAATACTGATCGCACTCGGGTTCCAATATGCGCGCAAACTGCTTCTCTTCTTAGGATCAGATCTGCAGCTAACAGGTGGACATATTTAACTTTTGGATGAGTTTCATCTCAGGTTATGTACTATTGCGTTTCGACCCAAATAAACCTATTTGCACATCCAAAAGAAATCGGCTCGTGCAGGAGACACAATGTTAATCACGGTAATAGGCAGCGGCTACGTTGGATTGGTTTCAGGCACGTGTTTTGCTGACTTTGGACACGACGTCATCTGCGTTGATAAAGCAGAAGACAAGATTGAGAAACTCAAGGGCGGCCAGATCCCAATTTACGAGCCGGGGCTGGAAGAGCTGGTGGCCAGCAATGTAAAAGCGGGCCGTTTAAGTTTCACAACTGAGCTGTCTGATGCTGTTCGCACGGCTGATGTTGTTTTCATTGCTGTTGGTACCCCTTCTCGCCGAGGCGACGGGCATGCTGACTTGAGCTATGTGTATGCCGCCGCAAAAGAGATTGCTGCTTCGCTTGATGGTTTCACAGTTGTTGTCACTAAATCAACGGTTCCGGTAGGCACCGGGGATGAAGTGGAACGTATTATTCGTGAAACCAATCCTGACGCAGACTTCGAGGTTGTTTCAAACCCTGAGTTTTTGCGAGAAGGAGCGGCGATCAATGACTTCAAACGTCCCGATCGTATCGTTGTAGGCTTGACCGATGAGCGGGCGAAGTCGGTGATGACAGAAGTCTATCGTCCTTTGTATCTCAACCGTGCTCCACTCGTATTCACCAGCCGTCGTACCTCTGAACTCATCAAATATGCCGGAAATGCTTTTTTGGCCATGAAGATCACCTTCATCAATGAGCTTGCCGATCTCAGTGAAGCTGTTGGTGCGGATGTTCAGGATGTTGCACGCGGTATCGGACTTGATAACCGTATTGGTGCGAAGTTCCTCAATGCAGGCCCGGGTTATGGTGGTTCCTGTTTCCCGAAGGACACTCTTGCCCTTGTTAAGACCGCTCAAGACCATTCCAGCCCGGTCCGCCTGATCGAGACCACTTGTTCCATCAATGATCAACGCAAACGCTCCATGTCCAAGAAAGTTGCGGAAGCTGTTGGTGGCGACGTGCGCGGTAAAAAAATCGCGGTGTTGGGTTTAACCTTCAAGCCAAACACGGACGACATGCGCGACAGCCCTGCCCTTTCCATTATCCAGGCTCTTCAAGATAAAGGGGCTGAAATCCACGCCTACGACCCGGAAGGTATGGACTCGGCTGCGCAACTCACGGAGCATGTTACATTTGGCAGTGACGCCTATGAGATTGCAAAGGATGCGCATGCTCTAGTGATCATTACAGAATGGAATGCATTCCGCGCACTCGATTTTGGCCGTCTGAAGAAAGATATGGCTGCCCCTGTCCTTGTGGATCTACGCAATATCTACGGTAAAGATGAGGTTGCCAAATATGGCTTCTCCTATACTTGCGTAGGCCGTCCTGATCAGGAAATATAGTTGATAAAGGCCCGGTAACGATTTCTTTTGCCGGGTTTTTTCCGCCTCCCGCACTCCATAACAAGTTTTTGGGTGATGTCACCGTAGAGGTGATAATTGCGGTTTGCTTTTGGCGTGCAAGTCATGCGAATTTTAAGTATGACGTGGGCAGATTCTCTCAGGGCTAATCCCAGGAGCTCTCTTCGCCGAGAACCGACCGCGTTTTTGAGGATTGTGGGAGCCATTTTCAGTTGCTTCACAAGCAGAAATGTAAACAAGACTACGTTGCCTCTGGGTGCCCGTGGACTGTGAAGGTTCCGCGCGCTCTTGCCTTGCTCGTGTGCCTGTTTTTCTCGGTTGCCACTGTCTCCAAAGTTCATGCATTCGAGCTGTTTGGCTATCACCTTTGGGGTGAAAAATCCGAGGATACAGAGGATACTCTTGCCGGTGTACCAGATCCCACACCTTATCGCGTTGATTTCCATGTTGTGGGTGAAGATGACAAGCGTCCGAGCAAGATCGAGAAAGAGCTGCAATCCGTAAGCCTTCTGGTGCAAGATATCGATGATCTCCCCTCGGGAGCCAGTGGCACACTTGCCCGCGCAACGCAGGACTTTCAGCGCCTGATCGGCAAGCTATATGAAGATGGCTATTACGGTGCTTTGGTTCAGATCGCCGTAGAAGGTATGCCCCTCAATCAGGTTATTGTGCATCCTGAAAAAATCACCGAACGTCCTATTCCTATCACAGTAGAGATCACCCAAGGGCCCCAGTTTACTTTTGGCGCGGCGGACGTAACCTATGAGGGCCCGGCGACGAACAATGGGCTTGACCTACCGACCGCGGAGAAACTTGGTCTCATAGAAGGGGAACCCGCGCTATCAGCTAAAGTGCTGGACGCGGAGAGTAATGCTGTCGATTTTCTAAAGGACAACGGCTACCCATTTGCGCGGGTTAGCAACAGGCAATTGTTAGCTAATCACGCCAGCCAGACCCTTAAAGTCAAACTAGATATTGTCAGCGGCGCCTATGCGCTTTTCGGGCCTGTTTCTGTGACAGGCACGGAAGAAATGGATCCGGACTTTGTTCGCACCTATGCAAACCTTCCGCGCGGCGAGCAGTGGGATGCAAAAGTTATTTCACGGGCGCAAAAAAGACTGCGCGATTTGGAAGTTTTCTCCAGTATTCGCTTTGAACCTGCGGGTGAGATCGACCCGAACGGTGAGTTGCCGATTACGATCATCGTGGCTGAGAGACCGAAGAAGGTTTTTGGTTTCGGCGCCAATTACTCCAGCAACGAGGGTATCGGTGTTGATGGGTATTGGCGACATCGCAATCTTTTTGGCAAAGCAGAACGACTTTCTCTCACGGGTTCAGTTGGTCAGCTGAATGCAGTCGACAATGAGCAGATCGAGTATGCTGCACGCCTCTCCTTCGAAAAGCCGGGGGTCATTGGTCCTTTAACCGCGTTTACGACCAGCGTTGCGGCCGTTCAGGAGAATCCGGACAACTTTCGTAGTACCTCCCTTTCCTATGATGCCTACCTTTCGCGGGAGTTTACCAAAAATCTGGAAGCGAGGATCGGCGCAGAAGTCTATTTTGCCAATGAGCGGGATGTGTTTGGCCGCAACGATTACTTCCTCCTCGGAATACCGGCTGACATGACATACGACAGTCGTGAAGACACTTTGAACCCGACCAACGGCGTGTGGGCAAGGCTGTTTTTCGAACCGGCCTATGATGCTCTTGGGAACACCGAGAACCTGTACTCCCGTGGTTCCATTGCCAGTTACTACCCTATTGCTGGTGATGATCGTGTCGTGTTGGCAGGCCGTGTGTCTGCGGGCGCCATCATCGCTCCATCTGTACCGGCTGTGCCTGCTGCACGGCGTTTTTTCCTGGGCGGCGGCGGAACCATTCGTGGCTATGCTTATAAGAATGTTGGCCCACGCATCGATGACGAAGTTACAGGCGGGCGCAGTTTCTTCTTGCTCAACGGCGAAGTCAGGACAAGAATTACCGAAAACATTGGTCTTGTCGGCTTTATCGATGCAGGCGCTGCGTATCTAACGCAGTTCCCCAACTTCGATTTGCCTCTCAGTGTGGGTGTTGGCGGTGGAGTGCGCTATTTCACACCTGTTGGCCCATTGCGACTGGATGTAGGTGTACCACTTCAGCCTAAGCGAAATGACCCGCCCTTGGCGCTCTATATTGGTTTAAGTCAGGCCTTCTAATTTGTGCGGCCTTCATGAGCCGCCGATACGCAGAGAAAGATTATCGAGCGAATGCAACTGGTTCGACGCATCACTACGATCCTTGGCAAGGTACTGGCCCTTCTTCTTGTGCTGGTGCTGGTGATCTATGCGGGGCTGGTTGTGGCCAGTAGCTTTAATCAAGGTCGCCAGCTACTTGGGACAACACTTAGCTCACTTCTGCCAGATGTTACAATCGAACAGCCCCGTCTTACTGTTTCAGGCAATTTGCTTGCGAAAGGCATTTATCTGTCTGATCAGGGTGGCTCCTGGCTCGAGATTCATGATGCAGCTGTTCGGTGGTCACCACTTGCGCTCATAACCAGGTCGCTTAATGTCCAGGAGTTATCAGCGCAGCGAGTTGGTCTTAGCCGCTTGCCCGCATCAGCTGAAAGTCCAGAGCCAGACGATACCAGTGCAACGGGACTTGCGCTTCCTTTCAGTTCAATCCAGCTGCAACAACTGAACATCGAAGAAGTGGCGCTGCCCGCTTCACTTGCAGGGATGCCTGCGCAGTTTTCTGTCACCGGAACAGCAAGTTATTCAAGTTCGCCCGACACAATTTCAGGTGCCCTCAACGTCACTCGGTCTGGCGCGGTTCAAGGATCGGCAAATCTTGAGGTGGATTTTGATCCAACGGATGGTGTGGTCAATTTCCGGGCCATGGTCTCTGAAGCGGCCAATGGACTTGTGGCAAATCTTCTTGAGCTTGAGGACGCCCCCAGTTTTACACTGCAGATGGAAGGTGGCGGACCACTCTCAAACTGGTCTTCCTCACTACAGGTTGACCTGAATGATGTCCGGGCGATTGATGGCGATGTTACTCTTTCACAATCCGGAGCACAGAAGTTTCTGACCACCCGTCTGTCAGGTGAGCTGGACCAGTTTCTCCCTGCCTCGGTTACGAGCCTCTTTTCTGGACAAACCCTATGGTTTGCAAGTGCTTCGCTCAATGAGAACTATGTCCCGCTCACAGCTAATGCGAGGCTTTCAACGGGAGCGATCACCGCCCAGCTGGAAAACACCTACGCTGTTGACGGTAAGGTTCTAGACGCAAAGGCACAGATTCAGACGGTTGCAAACAACAGCGAGCCACTTGTTCTGCGGGGCGGCACTCAAATTGTTCAACTTGGTGCGCTGACGATCAATGCTTCAGCCTCCGGCCCTCTCGAGAACCTGGACTGGGATTTATCTGCGCAGTTCAGCCAAGTGGAGACGCACGACGTCGATGTGGATGACATAAACCTTTCAGCAAGGGGTGAAGGCGCGCAATTTTCGGATCAGGACATGTCTGTCCCGATGGAGGTTAACCTTCGGGTGAGTGGGATTGACATACCTTCCTCTGCTGAAGATCAGCGCATCGATACTGCAACTCTCTCCCTTCAAGGGACAGCCTTCCCAATCCGGAAGGAACTAGACTTTTCTGAGCTTCATCTGGAAAGTGACGGGGCGAGAGCACACTTTGATATGATTGAAATCTCGCCTGAAAACGGGCGCGCAAAGGGTGAACTTTCCTTGTCAGACCTGAGCGTTCTGTCTGCCTTAGTCGGGTACGAACTTAGTGGTTCTGTTGAGACCAGTTTCTCGCTCCTTGCAGATTTTGATCAAATGTCTGGTGAGATCGACCTATCTGGGTCCAGCAATCGCGTGAGCCTGCAAAATGAGAGTGTTGATCGAGTCCTTGGTTCATTGAGCCAGTTCTCAGCGAAACTTTCGGCGACGGTGGATACATCTGACCTTCTTTCCTCAACAGGTCATCTGGACAGGCTCACTTTCGATAACACCTTTGGACAGATTGAAGCTCATGGCACGTTGCAGGATCGTCAGGTGGACGGGGCTCTTACCGCGCAGGTCGAGCGGCTGGATCTACTGGATCCCCGAGTGGTTGGTGCGTTAAATGCCAGTGGCACGGTCTCCGGTGATGTCTCTGCCCCGGATGTAACGTTGAAGGTGCGGGCTGACCGCGTTGAGATGGATGGCACGCCATTGGAGCAGTTGCAGCTTTCGGCTGACGGAACGCTTTCTGAAACCACTCCTAATGCGGATATTGATCTTTCTGGCATGTTTGAAGGTCAAGCGCTTATCGGCAAGTTCAAGCTGGTTAGCGAGGCCGATAAGCTATCGATCCCCACACTGGATTTTGAGTTTGGCGGGAACTCGCTCACCGGTCATGCCCAGATCCCTGAGATTGCGCAGCTTCCGGAAGGTCTTGTCGGGCAGTTCACCATTGAGGCCAATGATCTGAGTACGCTCTCACCCTTGGTTTTGACAGAGATCGACGGCTCTGCTCAGGGGCACCTTGACATTCAGCAGGATGGCGGGGATGCGCGGATCAAGTTTGATCTGACTGCAGACGGGCTGCGTTTTGAGCAAAGTTCCATTAGCTCATTTGTTGCTGAAGGCTGGATCGACAAGCCCTTCATGCGGCCAGCGGCTAACGCGAATATCACTCTTGATGGTGTTGAGATTGAAGGTATGAACCTGCGATCTTTGACCATGAATGCCACGCCGGTTGAGGGCAACACAGCCAATGCCGTGGCTACGGGGTTTTCTATTGAAGCTGACTTTGCTGAGAATAACGACAAGATACAAAGTACAGGGATGGTGCAAGCCGTTCCGGATGGCGTCGTTCTGACACTGAGCACTCTAGAGGGCATCTACAAAGGCATACAGACAAATCTGAGGCAGCCAGCTACGATCTCTTTGCTTGAAGACCGAACTTCTGTCACTCCTTTTGAACTGGCACTGGGCAATGGTACACTGCGGGTTACCGGGAGCAACACTGGTGAACTGGATATCAGTGCGGAAATGATGCAGCTGCCACTTTCGCTTGCAAATGCTTTTGTCTCTGATCTTGACCTGGCGGGAACGCTGAATGGATCTGCGCGCGTGTCCGGAACAAAAGAGGCGCCTCAGGCCAACTGGCAGATTGTTCTTGATGGCTTTTCGGCAAAACCGCTTGCCGATAATCGCATTCTCCCGATTCAGATTGAAAACTCGGGCTCCTTTGCCGCAAACCAGATTGACCAGCAGACAATTGTGAGCAACGGATCGGGCCTGAATGTCCAGAGTTCGGGAACCATCAATCTGACTGGAGCTCAGGAGTTGTCCTTGACGACAACCGGTACTATTCCACTGGAAGTGGTGGGCGCCAAACTGATTGAGCAGAATCTGGGTGGTAGCGGTGGGTTCAGTCTCGATGGAACCGTTTCTGGTCCACTTAGAGATCCACAAGTTGCCATTGAGATTCGTCCAGTCGATCTGGTGACCACCCAGTTCT
Organism: Pseudovibrio japonicus; assembly: GCF_014651595.1. GTDB lineage: Bacteria > Pseudomonadota > Alphaproteobacteria > Rhizobiales > Stappiaceae > Pseudovibrio > Pseudovibrio japonicus. Next base: position 371,054 of record NZ_BMXE01000001.1, read on the forward strand.
CGACAGGTATGACCCTCACTGATTATGCCGGGGCTATTCGGATCACGCGTCAGGAGATCGTGATTGATGCATTGGAAGCTAAGTTCAGTAACAACGGCACATTGAACCTTAATGGCACACTGGGTCTGGGCGCAGGTCTGCCTGCTCAGATAGAGCTGACTATCGACGGCGGGCGCTATATTGACGGGACATTTATCAGCGCGTTGATTGATGCAGACCTTCGTTTGCAGGGGTCTCTTGCAGATGCTGGGTCACCACCTTCCATTGAAGGCAATGTAACCATCAATCAGGCTGATATCGAGATACCGAGTTCGTTTAACTCCAGCATCAATCCAGTGATTGTGCGCCATCTGAACGCACCTAAACCTGTGCTTGAGCAAGCCGAAATCCTAGCTCAGGATGAAGGGCGAGATACGGAACAAGAGAACGAGCAACCAAGCGCTCTTATGATGGCCAATCTGAATGTGGATGTGGAAGCTGATGGCAAAATCTTCATACGCGGACGGGGCGTTAATGCAGAGGCTGGTGGCTCTTTGAATATTGGTGGCACACTCAGCGATGTCAGGACCGTTGGCGCCTTTTCACTGGTGCGCGGGCGGATTGACATTCTCTCAAAACGGCTAACGCTCAGTCGCGGCAATGTAACATTCAGCGGACCGCTCGTCCCCCGGCTTGATTTTGCAGCAACGACAACCTCTGGCACTACGGAAATAACTGTTTTGGTGAGTGGACCTGCCGATATGCCATCGGTCGACTTCACCTCTGTGCCAAGTTTGCCGAGTGACGAAGTGCTCTCACAGCTGTTATTTGGGGAGTCTGTCGATGACCTTTCACCATTTCAGTTGGCAAACCTTGCCAGCGCGATTTCGACGCTCACAGGCGGAACCGGTATTGAGGGACCGTTGGGCACCCTGCGCAATCTTTTGGGTGTTAGCGACATTGACATCAACTTTGATGCCGCCGGAAACCCGGAACTAGCTGTCGGTGGTTATGTAAGTGAGAGGGTATATCTGGGCGTCACGCAAGAGGCAACGACCGGTGACAACTCAGCGGCCGTTGATATTGATGTGACCAAGTTCTTGAAGCTTCGCGGACAAGCCGGCTCTGACGGGGATGCCAAAGCCGGTTTTTATTACGAGCGTGAGTACGATTAAACCGGCAGCCCAGCCAGCCGCATCGCTTCCTGATAGATTGGACGAGGCAGATTGATGCCAGACTGTTTTGCTTTGGCGCGCGCTATTAGGCGGGATGTTCCCGGCAGGCGTGCGCCCTGCTCCGATTCAATGGCGCTAACCAAGGTATGCATCCGCTCAGAAAAGCCTCCACCAGAGACCAGATTGGCATCGATTGCGAGAATAACCTGACCGAGATCAGGGGCATCGCCCTCCCCGGAGAACAGGCTTGAGGCTTCAAATCCGAAAGCCGAGCCGCACAGGCCTGCGGCAAGGATCTCGATCATCATTGCCAGAGCGGCGCCTTTCGCCTCGCCAATCGGGATCATGGTTCCCTCAAGAGCTGCATCCGCGTCTGTAGTCGGTTGTCCTTCTTTATCCAACGACCAACCTTCCGGAATGGATTTGCCAGCACGCTGTGCGGCCATGATCTTTCCGCGGGCAACACGAGAAAGAGCCAGATCAATCACAAGCGGATCAGCGTCTCCATTGGGCGCTGCAAAGGCGATTGGGTTGGTGCCGAACATGGGGTTCTTGCCGCCAAATGCAGCAATGGCCTTTGGGGCATTGCCAAAGACCAGAGCGATCTTTCCTTCCCGTGCCAGCCGTTCGCAATGGGCACCAGCCTGCCCGAAATGGTGGGAATGGCAGATTGCACTGAGGGCCAGTCCGTTTTGCCCGGAGGCCTCCTTCAGGAACGGCATAGCAACTTCAATTGCAGGATAGGCAAACCCAAATTTGGCATCGACACGTTGAACAACCGGTGTGATGCACCGCGCTTCCGGTTTGGCAAAACCGTCCACTTTCCCAGATCTGGTTTGCGCGGTGTAGGACGGAATTCTGGACAGGCCGTGCCCTGCCTGACCATCAGCTTCCGCATTTACCAGCGCCTGAGCAACAATCTGTGCATTTGCGGGATCGGTTTTGTTTGCAGACAAGGCATCGATGGTGAGTTTACGTGCTTCTTCTAAGGAGAGATTGACCGTGTCTGACATGGGGGTATCCTTCGCAATTCGAGTTGTTTTTCAGCAGGTCGCTCCTGACATATTTTACAGGTCGGCACAATTGCTATGTGATGCTAATTGTCGGCGATATTTATGGGCGCAATATTTGGGGGGCTCAGGGATCCGCTTTTTCGACAGGAATTGGAGTTCGTGCGCGTTTACCGGAATGACATCATTCCAGATTTTTCCGGTCTCCACATCTGTGCGGGAGCTCCCGTAAAGGCTTATAACTGCGCCAGTTTTTGTTCTCATCGCGAACGGTTGAGAAAGAGACAATTAATCGAACGTTCAAATTGCATTGCAGAATGGCTCAATCTTTGCAAATCCTATCGGAAACAGGTGTTATTCCCGGATCTGCCACTTATATGTGTAGATTAGATAACGCCATTCTCACGTCTTGCTTCCCAATCTCTCCCCATTGCCTCGCGGGATTTTACTTCATCAGGAGATACTCATGACTTCCACAGTCTCACCAACCAAAGATATTCCGCTCCTTCGTGAAGCCTGCCTCATAGGAGGAAAGTGGGTCAGCGGAGACGAGAGTAATTCGATCTCGGTGAACAACCCGGCCACCGGAGCCATCATCGGACGCGTCCCCCGGTTCGGGCGGCCTGAGACAGCAGAAGCGATTAGTGCTGCTCACGCTGCGTTTAAAATCTGGTCCAAGATGACAGCTGTAGAGCGCTGCAATTTGATGCTGGCCTGGGCAGATCTGATTAGTGAAAACCAGCATGACCTTGCCCGGTTGCTGACCATCGAAATGGGCAAGCCTCTGGCTGAGTCCATGGGCGAAGTGGCAATTACGGCCAACTACATTCGCTTCTTTGCTGAAGAAGGCAAGCGAGTTTATGGCGACGTGATCCCTTCCCCGTGGAAGGACCGCCGTATCATGGTGACCAAAGAGCCTTTGGGTGTTGTTGGTGCCATTACGCCGTGGAACTTCCCAAGCTCCATGCTGGGACGCAAGCTGGCAGCTGCGCTGGGGTCCGGCTGTACGGTTGTTGCCAAGCCAGCAAGCCAGACACCTTATTCTGCTTTGATCCTTGGTGAACTTGCCGAGAAAGCAGGCATCCCAGTAGGCGTGATCAACATTATCACCGGTTCTGCTGCGCAAATTGCCGATGAAATGTGTGAAAACGAGAAAGTTCGTAAGATCACCTTCACTGGTTCGACACCGGTCGGCAAACAGCTTGCCTCCAAAGCTTTGGCCAACATGAAGAAGGTCTCCATGGAGCTTGGCGGGAATGCGCCGTTTATCGTGTTTGACTCGGCTGATATTGATAAGGCGGTTGAAGGAGCAATTGCGTCCAAGTTCAGGAACTCTGGGCAGACCTGTGTGTGTGCGAACCGCATCTACGCTCAGGCTGGTATTTATGAGGAGTTTTCCGCAAAGCTGAAGGCGGCAATTGACGAGCAGCTTCGTGTTGGTGACGGTCTTGAGCCCGATGTTAATCAGGGTCCACTGATTGATGAGCATGCAGTTGCCAAAGTGGAAGAGCTGATCACCGATGCCGTAGAGAAAGGCGGCACCGTCGTTAGTGGCGGGAAGCGTGATGCGCAAGGCGGCAGTTTCTTTGAGCCAACGTTGCTCTTGAATGCGACACCGGACATGAAGGTTGCAAAGGAAGAAACATTTGGTCCGTTCGCACCTGTCTTCAAGTTCGAGAGTGAAGATGACGCGATCAGGATGGCCAATGATACCGAATATGGCCTTGCCTGCTACTTCTATAGTCAGGATCTGGGACAGACCTTCCGTGTGATGGAAGCGCTGGAATATGGCCTTGTAGGCGTGAACGAAGGCGTGATCACGACTGAGTACGCGCCGTTTGGCGGCTACAAAGACAGCGGTATGGGGAATGAAGGTTCCAAGTACGGCATCGATGATTACATCAACATCAAATACTCTTGCATTGGTGGCCTTGGCATTTAAAGCTTACTTTGAATATTGGGGGAGCCGGAGTGTTTATCTCTCCGGCTTTTTTTGGGGATTACTTTTGTGATTATAGAAGAAGAACGTTGTACAACCGCTCCAACACTTGAGGGCGAGCGCATCATTATGCGTGCTCACCAACCATCAGACTTTGATGCATGCTGCGAGTTGTGGGCAGAGCCTGAGGTGGTTCGCTACATTTCAGGCAAGCCTTCCAGCCGATCGGATACCTGGGGCCGGCTCCTTAAATATGCAGGTCACTGGAGCCTTTCCGGATTTGGGTATTGGGCGGTGATCGAGAAAAATAGCGGTGCGCTGATCGGCGACATCGGATTTGCCGACTTCAAACGTGAAATCAGCCCCAGTCTGGAGGGATTTGCAGAGGCTGGCTGGGTGACCTCTCCCAAGTTTCATGGCAAAGGTTATGCGAGAGAGGCTGTTGAGCTGAGCCTGTCTTGGTTGAAAAGGTCGAGACGCTTTCCTGAGGTTCATTGCATTATTGCACCAGAAAACACATCCAGCATCGGTCTTGCGGAGCGTGTTGGCTTCAAGAAATACACTGACGGGGTCTATATGGGGGAACCGACAGTTTTCATGAAGCAGAGCTTCGCCTAAGAAAGCAGGCCCAAGCAGCAATAGTCTGGTTGGGCTTGTTCATTTTCTGCGATCCTGTATATGCTTGGCCTAAAGATCCATGCAGGCAGACTTATGCAAAAATACGATAAAATCTACGCCAAGGACGAAAGTTACTTCGGCCATACCTCCAAGCAGTTTACGACGCTGTTCTCGAACCTGGACTTTGACACCGGAACCATTTTAGATCTGGGTGCGGGACAGGGGCGTGACGCGATCTTTCTTGCAAAGCGCGGTTACAATGTGATTGCTCTGGACAGTTCCAAAGTGGGGCTGGATCAGTTGCAGGAGCGCGTTGAAGCTGACAACCTGCCTATTGAAATTGTGCATGCCGATGCCTTAGGCTACACCCCACCTCAGGATCTTGATGCGATTATTGCTGACCGCTTTTTCCACGAGGTTCCAAGGACGGCGCGCGTTAAGCTTTTGCAGCGCATGCTCGGTCACCTGCGCGTGGGTGGATATATGCTGATTGCTGATGATAAAAGCGTTCTACCAAATCTGCGCGATACTTTGAAGAAAGAAAAATTCGAGGTTCTGCGCGACAAAAACGGCATCCTATTTACCTACAAGCCATGACGCAGCGTTGGAGGCGCGGACCTGTGCCTCCCTTCCCTACTTTCCATGAAGTCTATTTCCAGCCGATACCCACACACAAAAACGTGATGTAAAACCCTTATGGTTTTGCAGTTGTATCGGCCAGTTTTGCAATCTCCATTATGTTGCCACAGTAGCAACTCATTTTTACAGCAATGTTTTCCAAATTTAGCGATATTGCTGGGTTTCGCGCGATTGTCCACCTATGTTGAACAATGCGTTTAATTGCAATTTTCGGCACATCTGCCAATTGTTTGCCAAGCTTGAAATTTACAGTTCAACTTTATTGGAGATTACGATGAAATCAGTTCGCTTCGGAATGCTTGCAGTTGCAGCTTCTTTCATGGCTACGGCAGCAGTGGCTGAGCCAGTGGCCTACGACGTTGACATGTCCCACGCTAACCTTGCGTTTGACTACAACCACTTGGGTTACTCCACCACCGATGGTCGGTTCGCTGCATGGACCCCTACCCTGATCATTGATGAAGAGGTCCCTGCCAATTCCAAAGTGGACGTGGAGATTGACGTCACCTCCCTGAACACCTTCTGGGAAGCACGCGACAATCACCTTAAGAGCCCAGACTTCTTCGATGCTGAACAGTTCCCAACCGCGACATTCACATCCACCAAGGTTGAGAAGGTTGGCGATAACGAACTGGAAGTTACCGGTGACCTGACCATTCGCGACATCACTAAGCCAACCGTTTTGCACGTTGTCGTCAACCAGCTGGCTGAGCATCCAATGGCCAAGAAGAAGGCTGTTGGTCTGGATGCTTCCACAACCATCAAGCGCTCTGACTACGGCATGACCATGGCTCTTCCTTACGTGTCTGATGATGTGAACATCAACATCAGCTTTGAAGCGACCGTACAGTAATAGTTCTGGTCTGTCAGGTGCATGCATTGCTCTGACAACCTGATCGACTTTGGCGAAGGGGCGTGCCCGTCCCTTCCCTTGATCAAAGGGGCTGTCCATGATCAGAAACACCCGATCAGCTTATGGATACGTCACGATTTATCTGCACTGGACCATAGCTGCACTTATCATCGGTATGCTGGGCTTTGGCCTTTATATGGTTACGCTGCCGATCTTCGAGCCTGCAACCTACACTCTCTACCAGCTTCACAAGTCGGTTGGCTTTGTTGTTCTGGCGTTGGTTGCCCTGCGTCTTCTATGGAAAATTACGGGTATTACGCCGGATTTACCGGATAATACGCCTAGGTGGGAAAGGATTGCCGCATATCTGGGACACGTCAGTCTTTATGCTCTGATGTTGATCATGCCACTGACAGGATGGCTTCTGGTTTCAACAAGCCCGCTTGGCCTTCCGTCAGTTTTCTTTAACCTCTTTGAAATTCCGCATCTACCAGTTCCGGAGTTTTTGGGGCAAAAAGCAGAGATGTCCGAGTTTTTTACAGAAGTACATGGCTGGGCTGCGTATGCATTTATAGCGGTTATCCTTGTGCATGTCGGAGCTGCTCTTAAGCACTACTTTATTTACAAGAACAAAGTCTTACAGCGCATGCTGTCATTACAGGACTAGTCTGAGTATCCGGAGAAAACTATGAGATCAATGACCAAATTATTCTCTAAGGCCAGCGTTTTTTTTGGGTTTGTCATGCTCGCCGCAGCTTCCACTGCCTCCGCAGATGAATGGCAGGTGGATCGCAATAGGAGTACGCTTGGGTTTGAAGTGATCAATAACGGCAATACTGTTACGGGTACATTTGGCACCTGGGATGCGAAGATCCTGTTCGATGACCAAGACCTTGAGAGCACGCAAATTCAGGCAACCATCATCACCGGAAGCGTGCAGACTGAGGACGCTCAGGCAGCTGGTGCCATTACCACTGCTCAGTGGCTGGATATCTCCAGCTATCCGGACGCCGTCTTCCGCGTTGATAATGTGGTGCCTGCTGGCGGCGACCTTTATGAAGCTGCGGGTACGTTGGAACTCAGAGGTGCCAAGATCGCAGTGTTCCTCCCGTTCACGCTTACCATTGAAGGTGATACAGCCCATGCTGTTGGTGAGGCCAAGCTTTCGCGCAGTGACTTTAATATTGGCGATGGTGTGCCAGAGAGCACAGTCGGCGACAACGTTACTGTTACGCTTGATCTTTACGCCACGCGCTGACGCCCCAATCTGACAAGAGGCCTGTATTATCCACCAGGTCGCTCGTCAATTCGGCGTAATCTAATAGATATGACGATTTTTGACGGCTGAGGGGCTTTGCCCCTCGGCTTTTTCTCTATAAAACGGCGTTCAGCAATTCAACAGTGTACGGCTGTACACCAAAATAGCCAGAGAGTCCCAAGATGTCTGATACACTTGCTCCCGAGTACGTTCACACCTCTCTTTTTCCATTGGGTAAGGACCAAACCCCGTATCGCAAGCTGACCTCCGATTTTGTGAGTGAAGTTGAGTTTGACGGTGAGACGGTTCTTAAAGTGGACCAAGAAGGCCTGCGTTTGCTTGCCGAAGAAGCATTTAAGGACATCAACCACTATCTGCGCCCTTCCCACCTTAAGCAGCTGCGCAAGATCCTGGACGACCCGGAAGCCACTGCAAACGACAAGTTCGTTGCCTTTGACCTGATGAAGAATGCCAATATTTCCGCTGCAGGCGTTTTGCCGATGTGTCAGGACACCGGTACAGCGATTGTAATGGGTAAGAAGGGGCGCAAGGTCTGGACCAATGGCAATGACGAAGCTGCGCTTGGTGAAGGGGCACGGGATGCCTACTTCAAAAAGAATCTGCGCTACTCTCAGCTGGCACCGCTTTCCATGTTTGAGGAGAAGAACACCAAGAACAACATGCCGGCGCAGATTGAGCTTTATTCTGAAGGCGATGATGCCTACAAGTTCCTGTTCATGGCAAAAGGCGGTGGGTCTGCCAACAAGACCTTCCTATTCCAGGGCACTCCAAGTCTCCTGACACATGATCGGATGATCGACTTCCTGAAGGAGAAGATCCTTACTCTGGGTACAGCGGCTTGTCCTCCATACCATCTATCGATTGTTATTGGAGGTACGTCCGCCGAACTCAACCTGAAGACCGTGAAGCTCGCCTCTGCCCGTTATCTTGACGAGTTGCCAACCGAGGGCTCTGAGGCCGGTCATGCATTCCGTGATCTGGAAATGGAAGCGGAAATTCATAAGCTGACCCAAGCTAGCGGTGTTGGCGCGCAATTTGGCGGCAAGTACTTCTGTCACGATGTGCGTGTGATCCGCCTACCGCGCCACGGCGCATCCCTTCCGATTGGTCTGGGTGTTTCCTGCTCCGCAGACCGTCAGGCCACTGGCAAGATCACCAAGGACGGTATTTTCCTTGAGGACCTTGAGCGCAATCCGGAAGTCTACATGCCAGAGGTGACCGATACGGACCTGTCTGATGACGTTGTGAAGATTGATCTCACCCGTCCAATGAGCGAGATCCTTGGTGAGCTGACCAAGTACCCGACAAAAACACGTTTGTCTCTGTCCGGTCCTTTGATCGTGGCGCGTGACCTTGCGCACTCCAAATTGCGTGATCGACTAGAGGCGGGTGAGCCTTTGCCTGACTATATCAAGAACCACCCGGTTTATTATGCAGGCCCGGCCAAGACACCGGAAGGGATGCCATCGGGTTCCTTTGGTCCAACAACGGCTGGCCGTATGGATGCGTATGTGGACCAGTTCCAGGCAGCTGGCGGCTCCATGGTGATGCTTGCAAAGGGTAACCGTTCTGCAGGCGTACGCCGTGCCTGTCAGGCGCACGGAGGCTTCTATCTGGGCTCCATCGGTGGCCCTGCAGCCCGCCTTGCTCAAGACTGCATCAAAAGCGTTGAGGTTCTTGAGTATGAAGAGCTGGGTATGGAAGCAGTCTGGAAGATTGAAGTTGAGGACTTCCCTGCCTTTATCGTTGTCGATGACAAAGGCAATGACTTCTTTAAAGAGCTGAACCTGAGCTGACGCAACGCTGCTTCGGTTTGAGAACTTGAAGGGCGCTCTTCGGAGGGCCCTTTTTCATTGGGTCAGATCCATACAATTTCAATAAATCACAATTTAAATTAGAATTGCTCATTCGATCTCGAGCATATTAATTAGTGTTTTAGGTAGATGCAAATTAAGCTCTAGGCTAATGTAATTCATCTTAGAGTTGATACTATGAAAATTCTTTTGCCATAAGAAGCATATAGCGGAAGTTGTAGTCTCTATTACTTCAACAATTAATAGATTTGACATTCTAAGCTGCGAGCGTCTCCCCACTCGTTGCATAAGTTCCCTCATGCAACCGAGATAAAACAAACAACAATATCCCAGGGGGTATTCAATGCGCATACTTATCGCGAGTGTTGCTCTTTTCATGGCGGCACTCTTTACCGGAACGCCGGCTAACGCCAACACTTCTGGAAAATTCTTTGACCATGCATCCAAGAAATGGGTCACCTATGGTCCCGCTCACCCGGGCAAGTCGCCTATCAAACGCAAACAGGTGCGTTACAATGGCTCTTACGGCCCCAATACGATTGTTATCAGCACCAAAGAAAGGCGCCTTTATCACATTCGAGGTGATGGCACTGCAATGGTGTATGGTGTTGGTGTCGGTCGCGATGGCTTCCAGTGGTCTGGTACCCACCGCGTCACGCGGAAAGCTGAGTGGCCAAGTTGGTCACCACCAGCAGTTATGATTGCCCGTGAGCGCCGTAAAGGCCGCATCTTGCCAACCTACATGGAAGGTGGTCCGAATAATCCACTTGGTGCACGTGCTTTGTACATCGGTAACACGATCTACCGAATTCATGGTTCCAACGAACCATGGACGATTGGTTCTGCTGTTTCGTCTGGTTGCATCAGACTGGCCAACGAAGACGTCATTCACCTTTATAACAACGTACGCGTCGGCACGAAGGTTGTTGTGCTGCGCTAAATTTAAAGGGGGTGGGCTCTCAGCCGGCCCCCTTTACTTCAGTTCCCGGCTCAGGCCGCGTTCTTTCAATTCGCTCAGATAGCGTTTCCACAGCAGATCTTTTTCATCATTCATTTCCTGGAAGTACCTCCACGTGAAGATCCCAGTATTGTGCATGTCATCAAACGTCAGTTTCACGGCGTAATTGCCAACGGGATCGACGCCGATAATGGTCACGCCTTTCTTTCCTGGAACCACTTTCCGTTGATCTGGAGAATGCCCCTGTACTTCTGCTGATGGAGACATGACCCGTAGAAATTCTGCGGTAAACGCAACCTTGAGGCCATCATCAAAAGTAATTTCAAGAGTTGAACCCTCATTCTTCAGGTGGATCTGCTCAGGCCAACGTGTTTCCGTCATGTTTTTTTATCCTTGCCCAACTTCATGGAACTCAGTATTGATGTGTCAGGAATTATACATGTGGTTCTAAGATATTTTCCTAGGTAAATCCACCGGAACTCCTACCTGATGGATTGACGCTAACTTGTTGCGCACTACATTGGAATTGTTAAATTCGTCACCTAAACAGATACGTGAGTGGAGGTTTCCATGGCGCAGCATGCCGAGGACAAACAGCAGGGTACACACCCAGCATTGATTGACCCGTTCGGCCGCGCCGTGACGTATCTTCGCGTTTCTGTGACGGATCGCTGTGATTTACGCTGCGTCTATTGCATGTCTGAGCACATGACGTTCCTTCCCAAGAAGGACGTTCTTTCACTGGAAGAACTGGATCGTCTGTGCACGGTGTTTATTGAAAAAGGCGTGCGCAGAATTCGTCTGACAGGCGGCGAGCCCTTGGTTCGCAAGAACGTCATGAGCCTCATTCACGGTCTGAAGCGGCATCTCGACAGCGGTGCGCTTGATGAAGTGACCATCACCACCAACGGCACGCAGCTTGAGCGTTTTGCTGACGAGCTTTATGAAGCGGGTGTGCGCCGTATCAACGTTTCCATCGACACGCTGGATGCAGATAAGTTCAAGGATGTTACGCGCTGGGGCGACATTCAAAAGGTCTTCAACGGGATTGAAGCTGCGCAGAAAGCTGGCCTCAAGATTAAGCTGAATGCCGTTGCGCTGAGGAACTTCAACGAGGACGAACTCATTCCGTTGTTCGAGTGGGCGCATGCACGTGGTCACGATCTGACGTTTATCGAAGCGATGCCGCTTGGCGAGATTGAGGGTGATCGGGTTGAGCAGCATCTGCCTTTAAGCGATGTGCGCAAAATGCTTTCCGCCAAGTACACGCTGACGGACATTCCTTATAAGACCGGCGGCCCTGCCCGCTACATGCGCGTTGAAGAAACCGGTGGCCGTCTTGGCTTCATTACACCGCTGACACATAACTTCTGTGAAAGCTGTAATCGCGTGCGGGTAACGTGCACCGGACAACTGTTCATGTGTCTTGGTCAGGAAGATCAGAAAGACCTGCGCGCAGCACTGCGTGCCTCTGAAGGAAATGAAGTGCTTTCCGAAGCGATTGAATCAGCGATTGCACGAAAGCCAAAGGGGCATGATTTTATTATCGACCGGGATAGCAAGTCAGCGACTGGAACGCGTCATATGAGTATGACGGGTGGGTGATTGCAACGTTGATCAGACAAGATAAAGGCAGGAAAAAACCCGGTTGTTATACAACCGGGTTTTTTCGAATTAGATATTATGTAGTACCGACACCAGTAAGTGCAGTCTTAATGGTTGTAAATAGAGCACTCACTTCTTCACCAGCTGTTGTAACTCCGCCAATAATTACAACAGAAATGAGTCCGGCAATCAGACCATATTCAATTGCTGTTGCTCCTGACTCGTCCTTAAGAAACTTAGCGAACATAATTTTAAACTCCGTTTTGAATCCTGCATGCCCCACTCCTCAACGGGACTGCGGACCAATTATGCCGTCATTTCTTGCCAATTTGTGAATCAAATTCGCCGCGTAATTTAGGTTGGTTCGAGGTATGCAGCATTATCAGAGCCATTTGCTGATGCTCACGAATACTGGATACACTTATACCAATTAACTAATTGATTTATTTAGTGTTATTTTTGATTTAAATTGTATTTATTAAAGTTACTAATTATTAACCTTGCCTTTTAATTGTCATATTTCCCACTACTTTTAAATAGCAAGCTCCAGTAATTCTCGCTGATCTTCTTGCTCAACGCTTGCATGGCCTCTTTCTAGAATCCCTAAAATATAAAGGCGCTCGAAGTATCAAACGTTCGCAGAGTGCATTGGGTTTGAGCTAAGGAGCGGTATGCTCTGTCCACCTATGACGCTCATCACCAAGCCTATTGTTCCGAGTGTCACAGCAACCGCTCACGACAGAATTGTTGGCTTGGGCACTTCGCTATGCCAAGGAGAAAGGCAGAGCTTAATGAGCCCTTCGCTTCTTGCTGAACCATCATTCTGCCGGAGCCAAGCGACCTTTTGCACGCAACATGATCTGTGGTTCCTGCCCGCTGGCTTTGAGTTCTCTCTGGCGTACGCGCTCGCGGTGGACTGTGTAGAGGCCGGAGCCGACGACGATTAGCATGCCGGTGATGGTGATTGTGTCGGGGATTTGGCCCCAGACGACAATGCCGATACCGGTTGCCCATAACAGGCCGGTGTAGCGCATGGGGGAGACGACACTCATGTCCCCTATTCTTGTTGCGGTGATTGCGAAGTAATAGGCACCAATCAGAAATGCGGAGACACCCAGGAGTGGTAGTAGGTGGCTGGTATCTACTGCAATCCATTCTTCGCCTGTTCCCATACCTGCCCCCATCAAGGTGACGGCTAGGCAGACTACGAAGCACACGCCAGAAGATGGCATTTCCTTTGGCATGGACTTGGTGACCAGATCGCGGAGGGCCATGAAGAAGACGGCGGCGATGGCGAGGAGTGCCCAGGCGTCGAAACCATCCATGCCGGGACGGATGATAAGGATAACGCCCGCAAACCCGAAGGCGATTGCGGACCACCTGCGCCAGCCAACAACCTCTCCGTAAATGATTGCAGCGCCAGCGGTCACAGCCAGAGGCATGGCCTGCAACATGGCGGTCGCATTTGCGATTGGCATTTGGGTCAGCGCTGTCAGGTACATAAAGGAGCCGATAATCTCCAGCACAGAGCGGCCTAATACCACCGGATGCAACAACCGACCGGCATTTCGAAAAGCCCCGGAGAACCAGCACCACATTGCCATGATTGATGTTGTGACCAGACCGCGAAGGAAGATAATCTCTCCCAGCGGCATGGACTGCGCTGTGTATTTGAGCAGCGCATCGTTGAACATGAAAAAGGCTGTAGACAGAAACATAGCCACAATCGCGCGGCCATTCTCCTTGGCAAGCATTTGCTTCGGGCTCCGGGTTTGAAGAGTGTCTGAGGGTGTACCAAGGTCGTGGCCTTTGGGTTACGACGGTAACAGCCTCTCAAGCGTTGGAGCCACCATATAATAAGCGGCAGGATGCAACGAGGTGACATTCTGCCGCTTAAGTAGAAATATACTTGAAATATCAGCTAGTTATATATCAGCCAATAACAATGTTCGGAGCTGATCTTGTTGCATCACCGGTTGGCTGAAGAACACCTTGCCAAAGACCTGAGGCGATTACACCATAGGCCTTTGAGACTGGGCTGTCTGGATTGCTCACAGTGATCGGCGTTCCGGTGTCAGACTGTTCTCTGATTTCCATGGTCAGGGGCACTTCACCGAGGAATGGGACTTTCATCTTTTCCGCTTCAGCTTTTGCGCCGCCATGACCAAAGATGTCATGGGTTCCACCACAATCGGGACAGATGAAGTGGCTCATGTTTTCGACCACACCGAGCACAGGGATGGCTACTTTTTCAAACATAGCGACGCCGCGACGGGCATCCAAAAGGGCAAGATCCTGCGGTGTTGAGACAATCAAGGCTCCTGACAGCGGCACCTTTTGAGCCATGGTGAGCTGAACATCGCCGGTTCCCGGTGGCAGATCAACAATGAGAACATCCAGCTCCCCCCAATCCACTTCACGCAGCATCTGGTTGAGAGCGGACACCACCATTGGTCCACGCCAAATCATGGCTGTGTTTTCTTCTACCAAAAAGCCGATGGACATGAGTTTGATCCCATGGGCTTCCAGTGGCTTCATAATTCTGTTTTCAAGAACTTCCGGCTGGCCGGAAGCGCCCATAAGCTTGGGAATGGATGGACCGTAGATATCCGCATCCAACAGCCCAACTTTCAGCCCCATTGCTGAAAGAGCAAGGGCGACGTTTGCTGATGTTGTAGATTTGCCTACACCGCCTTTTCCGGAAGCAACGGCGATGATGTGTTTTACACCCGGCACCCCTTGTTTTCCCGGCATTGGCGGGCCTTTGGGAGGAGCTTTGCCCATAGTTGGTGGGGGCGTTGATGGCGAGCCTGGCTGTTTTTCTGCGGTGAGCGCAACCAGTACGGTTTCGGCACCAGGGAGAACAGAAACAACTTTCTCAGCAGCCTGACGCAGGCCTTCCAACCCGGAGGCACGCTCTGCAGGGACCCTGATTGAAAAGACGACCTTCCCACCAGAAACAAAAAGATCCGCCACCAAATCCTGATCAACAATGTTGCTTTTGCCATCAGGTGACTTCACCTGTTTAAGTACTTCAAGAACGCGTTCCTGCGTCAACCCAGCCATCGTCTCTCCGGTTTCCTTTTGGTCTTTGCCTGATGCGAAACCGCCTTTGAGGCGTCCCCACATTCCTTTAGGTTTATTGTTGGTCATCGTGCACAGCCTATGAATCTTCTACGCGAGCAGAGAGAAAATTTGATTTAGGAAACAGATATGCCTGCAATTTAAATCTGCAAGCTCTCGCCAGCGGTTCTTTATGTTCCTTGGTATACTTCTCGGGAGGAAGAGAGCAATACAGAATTCATCATTGACGGCCCGTGACCTTTGCGCATTCGCAACGTAAACGGCCAAACCTGCGTTTTTCAGTTGAACTAAATTGGCTAAAAGTTGAGATAACCAACAAAAATTCACAGATATTTCAATGTACGAAAAAAATTTCATTGCAAATAAAACCTAGCGTCTTCTGAGGATTAGTCACTCCCCTAAGGGATCGGCCTTACGCGCGAGGGAACCAGCTTCCTGTTCTTGATACATTAGTACAGCAAACACAGGGGAAGGCGTGGTATTCAGGGCTAACCAACTCTCTTGCTGCTGCGCACGGGAGCGGGAGAAACGGGCGAAATTCATGCTGACATCTTTGTTCTGCATTTTCCACGAGCTAGGAGGCAATCGTGTCTAATCCTATTTTGATGAATCGTCGTAGCGTGCTGGGAGGCATGGCCGCTACCGGTGCCATTGCAATGGTGCATCCATATTCTGTTCTTGCAAAAGAGAATACAGCGCACTTGCGCTTGATGGAGACAACGGACCTTCACGTCCATGTTGCACCATACGATTACTATGCTGACCGTCCAATGGACACGGCTGGCCTTGCACGCACTGCAAGCATCATCAAAAAGCTGCGCTCTGAAGCAACCAACTCCATGCTGGTGGACAATGGTGACTTCCTGCAGGGTAACCCAATGGGTGACTACATTGCCTATGAGCGCGGCATGCGCGAAGGTGACCTGCACCCGGTCATCAAAGGCATGAACGTTCTGGGTTATGACGCTGGTACTCTGGGCAACCACGAGTTCAACTACGGTCTGGACTTCATGATGAAGGTTCTTGCCGGCGCAAACTTCCCGGTTGTTTCCTCCAACGTTTCCAAGGGCACGACTCTTGCTTCCAATGGCCGTAAAGATGATCTGTTCCTGAAGCCATACACAATCGTTGAGAAGAAGATTAAAGACGGTGCTGGCGTTGAACACACTATCAAAGTGGGCTTCGTCGGTTTCGTTCCTCCAATGATCATGAACTGGGACTCCCGTCACCTAGTTGGTAAAGCAAACACCCGAGACATGGTGGATGCTGCGCGCGCATGGGTTCCGGAAATGAAGGAACAGGGCTGCGATCTCATCATCGCGCTCTGCCATGGCGGTATCGCTGGTGGTAGCCATGAAGAAGGTGCTGCAAACACCGCACTGCACATTGCAGGCGTTGAAGGCATTGATGCGCTGTTTACAGGTCACCAACACGATGTCTTCCCAGGCCCTAACTATGAAGGCATTCCTGGCGTTGATGCTACCAAAGGTACCTTGCAGGGTAAGCCAGCAGCTATGGGCGGCTTCTGGGGTTCTCACCTTGGCGTAATTGACCTGATGATCGAGCGCGACGGCAACAATGGCTGGCGCATTGCAAACTTCACCACGGATGTACCTTCTATCTATAAGAAAGAAGGCCGCAAGAGTATTCCTCTTGTCTCCAGTGATGAAGAAGTACTGGCAGCGATTGAAGACGATCACAGCAAGACGCTTTCCTACGTGCGCCGCGCTGTTGGCAAAACCTCTGCTCCGCTGCACTCCTACTTCGCTCTGGTTGCTGATGATCCATCCGTTCAGATCGTTTCCAAAGCACAGACCTGGTACACCAAGGAGATGCTTAAGGACACTGAGTGGGCCGCTCTGCCTGTCCTTTCTGCTGCTGCTCCGTTTAAAGCTGGTGGCCGTGGTGGTGCGGACTACTACACGGACGTTGCTGCGGGCGATATCGCGATCAAGAACGTTGCTGACCTTTACCTTTACCCGAACACCACGCGTGCCGTGCTGATCACCGGTAAAGACGTGAAAGAATGGCTTGAGCGTTCTGCTGGTATGTTCAACCAGATCGAAGCAGGCCAGAAGGATCAGGTGCTTCTGGACCCTGAGTTCCGCTCTTACAACTTCGATGTGATTGATGGCGTAACATACGAAATCGATCTGACCCAGCCTTCCAAGTACGACGGCAAAGGCAATGTTGCGCATCCAGATGCAAACCGTATCGTGAACCTTCAGTTTGAAGGCAAGCCAATCGATATGGATCAGAAGTTTGTTGTGGCAACCAACAACTACCGCGCTGGTGGCGGCGGCAACTTCCCGGGCATCAATGATGATGTAACCATCTTTGTTGGTCCGGATACAAACCGCGACGTGATTGTTCGCTACATTGTGGATCAGGGTACCATCAACCCAACCGCTGACGCGAACTGGCACTTCAAGCCTGTTGCAGACACCACTGTTCTGTTCGAAACCGGCCCTGCTGGAGAGAAACATCTGAAAGATGTTAAGGGTGTGCAGATTGAAGCTGCTGGTGAAGGCAAAGACGGTTTTGCACTGTACCGCATTACGCTTTAAGTCTGAGTGACTTACGCAACTTCTGGGAAGCGGGGCCTTGTGCTCCGCTTTTCTATTTTCGCAAAAAGCGAGCGATTTCAGTGTTTTAAACACTGTATTTTACATTTTTAGAAGAATTTGATGTCAGACTTCCCTGAGCAGGAGGATCTGACAATGAGTGTTACGCAGTTATGTTACCGCAGCCGCATTCATTGGCCTGCACTTCGGTATGGCCTTGATGAGGAAGTTGAGCGTTCGCTGACGCGCATTCGGCGCATCAACTCCATGGCTGGTGTCACCGGCGCACTTATCCTGACAGATAATCACGTTTTTCAGTTGCTGGAAGGACCGTGGCCGTCCGTCAAGCGCACGTTTGAGTGTGTTCTTGAAGACAAACGCCACTCCGATCTGACTGTTCTTTCCAATGAAGAGCAGGATTTCAGGCTCTTTCACAACAGCTGGATGCATTTTTGCGACCTTCGCGAAGATGCTGACCGGGCTCACCCGGGTTTCCTCGGCAATCTGCTTGCTCACCCTGACCGGACATGCGGTGAAGAGGTGATGGAGCTGCTTCTCCTGCTCTCGATGAATATGAGTGAAAACCAGCTGACCAACCGTCTTGCTCTCATGTAACGCGTGTCTACTCCTCCTGAGGTGGCTTGGCCACCGCTCCCTCACGCTCCTAAAGGCAACTCTCCTCCTTTGCCTTTAGGAGCCTTTTTTTTGTGGTTTGGGATGGAAGAGGCTTTGCACCCTGCTCTATCCTGTTTCACAAGTACTCCAATAATTTAATTCAGAGATTGAAGTTGGAACTCAAGCATGTCAGTTGAGCCAGTTGCGCAAAACAAAGTGGTCGGTTGCGTGCTTTGTGGGGGAAAGTCCCGTCGCATGGGTGGCGCTGACAAGGCATTGCTGATCTTCGATGGCGTGTCGCTGCTGGAGCATGTCAGCACACGGCTACAAAGTCAGGTGCAACAGGTCATTGTGAGCGTGAACCAGCCAAGTGATCTCCACACACGACTGGGGCTGCCTTTGCTGGCTGATGAACTTAGCGGGCACCTTGGACCGCTGGCTGGTATTCATGCTGCGTTGAGCTGGGTCGAGAAACACGCGCCAGACACAAACGATGTGATGACGGTGGCCGTTGATACGCCGTTTTTCCCGACAGATGTGGTTGAGACGCTTTTATCCCACCGAGAGGCTCATATTGATCGACCGATCACCTGTTCCAGCGGTGAGCGTGACCATTTTGCGCTTGGGTTGTGGCCTGTTGCGCTGGCGGGTCCGCTGAAAGAGTATCTCCTGAATGGTGGCCGCAGTATCAAAGGCTTCTTTCAGTCTCATCCGCCTGTCATTGTGGCATTTGGCCATCAGCGTGCGGTTGATCCGTTCTTCAACATCAATACGCCGGAGGATATTCCAGTGGCGCTGGAGCATCTGGCTCGTTTACGGGTGCAATAACGGGAAAATCTATCAGATGCTTGTGGCATCTTTGATTTTTGCCAAATCCTTGTGCGTGACTCTGGTAAATAAAGAAGAACGCCCACTTAAGTTTTTTGGAATGAACATGAACACGAAAACGCCTTTGCTCAGCTTTGACGAAGCCCTTTCTCATTTGCGTGAATTAGGTCACTGCAAAGTCACTGCAGAAGAGACATCGCTGTACGAGGCTTATGGGCGTGTTCTTGCCGAAGATATCATTGCCACCTGCGACCTGCCGCGTCTGGATAATTCTGCGATGGATGGCTATGCCATCTCCCTGTCCGATGACCAAAGTGACGAAACTGCCTTTCCTGTCGTAATGGAGATCTATGCAGGCTCCATGCCGGAAGCACCGCTCAAACCGGGAGAAGCCGCCCGCATTTTCACAGGTGCACCAGTGCCGGAAGGCGCAAACTTTGTGGTTCCACAAGAAGATTGCAGGGTGACTGAGACCGGTGGACGGCGTGCTGTGGTTGTCTCACGAACCTACGCAGCGGGATGTAACATCCGCCGCAAGAGTGAAGATCAGCGCAAAGGCATGCCGATTGTGAGTGCGGGCACTATACTGCGTCCGCAGGAGATCGCTGCGGCTGCTTCTATTGGACATGGGACACTTAAGACATATCGGCGCCTGAAGGTGGGTGTATTTTCGACTGGCAACGAGTTGATCCGTCCAGGAACGACGCACAAGGATGGACAGATCTTTGACGCCAACCACTTCCTGCTGCGCGGTATGCTTGCCAATTTGCCGGTCGAATTGGTTGATCTGGGTATTCTGGCAGATCAGTGCGAGGCTGTTGAAGCTGCGCTGGAAGCTGCATCCGCGGAGTGTGATGTCATTCTGACCTCCGGTGGGGCTGGCAGCGGCGATAAGGATTTTGTATCGGCGACCCTTTCCAAGCTGGGAAAGACCAGTTTCTGGCATCTGGCGGTCAAGCCGGGTCGTCCGTTCATGGTTGGTGAATTGCCGAATTGTGTCTTTATAGGTTTGCCGGGCAATCCGGTGGCGGCGACAGTGGCCTTTGCGTTTCTTGCGCGACCGCTAATTGAAGCACTGGCTGGTTCTGGCTTTAAGACTGCACCACGGCAATACATTCGCGCTGACTTTGAGATCGCGAACCGTAAGATGGGCCGGCGCGAGTTTTTGCGTGGGCGGCGCGTGGTTGAGAACGGTGCTCTCAAACTGACCAAGTACCACAGTGACGGGTCAGCCCTCTTATCCTCCCTCACATTTGCTGATGGCTTCATTGAGTTGAAGGAAGATGTTGCGACCGTCAGCAAAGGCGATCTGGTGCCGTTCATCAGTTTTGCGGAAATTGGCCTTAGCTAACTCTACCTGCTTGTGTTTTCAGAATCGCGGAGCGGTCATTTTTCCACGTTTAGATCTATAGTTGCAATTTTAATAAGTTTGCCCTCAAAGCTGCGAAAAAATGCAAGATATTGCCGATAACTATCATAAGTTTGCAGATAATTAGCCTAATATGCTCGCTATATAGGTTGATCTACGGATACTTTTAGTGAAACATGAGACCCGGTTATGCAGGGGCCTACCTAAAGAAGCCCTGCCAAGATAATTAATTCGGGGACATAATATGCGTATTATGCGTTTGGCAGCAGTAGCAGCGATTGCTTTGGCAGCAGTTTCTGGCGCGGAAGCAAAAGAATGGACAAAAGTTCGCATGGGTACTGAGGGGGCTTACCCTCCATTCAACTACACCACCGCTGACGGAACACTGACCGGCTTTGATATCGAAATTGGTAATGCTCTTTGTGATGAGCTGAAGCTTGAATGTACATGGGTTACTCAGGACTGGGACGGCATTATCCCTGGTCTGATTGCTGGCAAGTACGACACAATTCTTGCTTCCATGTCCATCACTCCAGAGCGCATGGAAAAGATCTCCTTCTCAGAGAAGTACTATAACACTCCTCCAGGTATTGCAGTACGCAAGGATTCTGAACTGACCGAGGCGTCTGCTGCTGGTTTGGAAGGCGTTCGTCTTGGCGCACAGGGCAGCACCACGCACTCGCAGTTTGCTGAGGAAGTTTTGAGCGGTTCTGACGTTGCTCTTTACCCAACTTCTGAAGAGTACAAGCTGGATCTGGAAAATGGCCGTATCGATGCGGCTGTTGATGACGTAATGGTTCTGACCGAGTGGGTTAACTCTGATCAGGGCGCTTGCTGTAAGATCCTTGGCACAATGCAGTCCATTGAAGAGATCCACGGTCAAGGTGCTGGTATCGGCGTACGTCAGGGCGACGAAGACCTTGCAGCTCTGTTCAGCAAGGGCATCGCAGCTCTGCGCGCGAACGGCAAATACAAAGAGATCAACGACAAGTACTTCACTTTCGACGTTTACGGCGAATAAGAGTAGCTTGACGATAAGCTGACTTGTCAGCTGATGCTTTTTGCCCCCGGGAGATCGCTCTTCCGGGGGTTTTGTTTTGCCAATCGTATCGATCATGATGCCAACTCATCAGATTGGAAGGCCTTATAGTTCAAACTGCCAAAGGGCGCCGGTATCGCTCATGGCTCAATTTCCGCACTCGGTCGCGAAGCAAAAATATTTTCACTGAACCTCGTCATAGGTAGAAATAATTAGATAATGCAACCCGTTAAATTAACGGATATTACTCCATACTAACGGCATTTCGCGTATTTCTTCCCATGGGCTCCGTTATTTCAGTTGAATTTTTGAGTATTTTTTATAGTGTCCTTTGCAGCAAATGCAGAGCACAATCAAAAATGAACACTCTGCCAACAAGAACAAGGATACACGGATGTCGTTTGCCCGCATGGCGCTGGCCACACTCATGAGCTTCACTGCTGTTTCAGCACTTCAGGCAGAGGAAATCACCAAACTACGTATTGCGACCGAAGGCGCCTACCCTCCATTCAACTACACCGGATCCGATGGTGTACTTACCGGTTTTGACGTTGAGATCGGCAATGCACTTTGCGCCGAGATGAAAGTTGAATGTGAATGGGGTACTCAGGAATGGGATGGAATGATCCCGGGTCTCGTGGCGGGCAAGTACGATGCGATCATCGCAAGCATGTCCATTACAGACGAGCGTCTTGAGCGCATCTCATTCTCCCGCAGCTACTACAACACGCCATCCACCGTTGCTGTTCCAAAGGACTCTCCGGTGACTGAAATCACTCCGGAAGCGCTGGACGGCCTGCTGATTGGTGCCCAAGGCGGTACAACACACTCTGTTGTGGCAGAAGAGATCTACTCCGACTCTGATGTGTCGCTGTACCCAACCTCTGAGGAATACAAGCTGGATATCGAAAATGGCCGTCTGGATGCCGTGATTGATGATCTCGGGGTTCTCCAGAGTTGGATTGATTCCGATGAGGGTTCCTGCTGTAAAATCATTGGCTCGTTGCCGATCCAGCCAGAGCTACATGGACAAGGCATTGGTGTTGGCGTTCGTAAAGGACAGGAAGAACTGGCAGAGCGCTTCTCAGAAGCCATTCTCGCCATCCGTGCAAACGGCACTTATAAGACCATCAACGACAAGTACTTCTCTCAGGACGCTTTTGGCGAATAGAGCCGTGTAAGTACGAGGCAAGGTCCAAGATTGAGGGAAGTTTCTGTGATGCATCACCGTTTTGAGGAATAGAAACACTCAAAACTGGTCAGATTGGAAACTTCCTCCTCTCAAGATGGATTGAATTGGCATTTTTCTGCCGACACACCTAATCAAACAGGTTGAAATCTGATTTCATCCATTTAAACATGCGCCCCGGCTGTGCAGGGAGCCTTTGTGATTTCCCCTGTCAAGAACATACAAAGGGGAATTCAAATGAGCTTCAAGCGCTTCGCCACAGTGGCCACATTCGCAGTTCTTGCTTCTTCTCAGGTGCAGGCAGAGGAATGGACCAAAGTCCGGATTGGTACCGAGGCCTCCTACCCCCCATTTGCATACACCACCTCTGATGGACAGCTGGCTGGTTTTGAGATTGATTTGGGCAACGCATTGTGCGCCGAAATGAAGGTCGAGTGTGAATGGATGCCTGTTGATTGGGATGGATTGATCCCGGGACTGGTTGCAGGCAAGTACGATGCGATCATGGCCTCTATGTCCATTACCCCAGAGCGGAAAGAGCGCATTGAGTTCTCTGAAAAGTACTACCAGACCCCTCCAGGTGTGGCGGTACCAAAAGACAGCCCAATCACCGAAGCCACCGTTGAAGGGATGGCGGGTGCACTTGTAGGTGCACAGTCCGGCGCAACACACGCGATATTTGCTGAAGAAGTTTTCACTGAGTCAGACGTGTCTTTGTACCCTACTGCTGATGAGTATAAACTTGATCTGGAGAGCGGTAGACTGGATGCAGCAGTTGATGACGTAGTAGTTCTGTCGGAATGGCTGAATTCAGAAGACGGAAATTGCTGTAAACTTCTCGGTACGATGGCCGCTATTCCAGAGATACACGGCGAAGGCGTTGGTGTCGGTGTTAGCAAGAATGATCAAGACTTAGCAGACCTATTCTCCAAAGCGGTTATTGCTTTGAGGGAGAATGGAACGTACAAAGAGATCAACGACAAATATTTCGAATTTGACGCCTACGGAGAGTGATGGCGTCAAACTTCGGTACACTCAGGCGGCGGGACTTTTTTCCCGCCGTTCTAAAGAAGAATAGGGGCAATCCCCGTAATGAATGAAGCTTTAACACTCTTGTCCTTTGGGGACATGGGCTGGGGCGATGAGATAGCACTTGGTGTTGTTACAACCGTCTCTCTTGCACTGGCAAGCCTCCCCATTGGCTTGCTTTTGGGTTTTCTGCTCGCCCTTGCAAAGAAGTCCGAAGAGCCTTCCTTGCGCGCAGCTGCCAATGTTTACACAACAATTTTCCGGGGGCTTCCAGAGCTCCTCACCTTGTTTCTCGTCTATTACGGCGGCCAGATCCTCATTCAGCAAGTGCTTTCGCTGTTTGGGGATGTCTACTTTGAGGTGAACGCGTTCCTTGCAGGCATGATTGCCCTGTCACTTGTGTTCTCTTCCTATGCATCAGAAGCCTTTCTCTCTGCATTCCGCGCGATCAACAAGGGGCAGTACGAGGGTGCTGCTGCGCTGGGTCTGGGATACGGACAGACCATGCGTCTGGTAATTCTGCCGCAGCTTGTTCGCCTTGCTTTGCCTGCGCTGAGCAACCTGTGGCTCATCTTGCTGAAAGAGACTTCTCTGGTTTCCATCATCGGTCTGGCGGACATCATCCGTTATTCCAATATGGCAGCGCGTACCACTAAAGAGCCGTTCCTGTTCTTCTCGGTTGCCTGTGCAATCTATCTTGTTTTAGCAATCATTTCTTCCGGCGGCATTTCCCGCCTTGATGCCTGGGCTAAACGCGGAGAAGCTCACAAATGAATGATGTTTCTCTGCCCTCTCAGCAAAGCTACGTGCAACCGAAGACAATTGAGCCGCAAACACCACCACCTGCGCCAAAACATCGTCCGTGGACATCTACGCGTGTAGTAGGCACAACCTGGCTGACTCTCTGGATTGCCGCTGGTCTGGGTATTATCTGGTTCCTGCTCAACTCGAACCATGTTGCACTGGTGTTCGGTGGTGAAGGCTTGTTGCCTGTATCCATCACGCACAACGCAACATTTTTAAGCAGGTATGGCGAGAAGTTCATTTCCGGCTTCTTTGTCACTTTGCAGCTTGTCAGCGTTTCCATGCTGTTGGGTGTACTGCTCTCCATTCCGCTGACCATCATGCGCATGAGCAAGAGCCGCATTCTGGGTGGCATTGCGTATGCCTATGTGTATTTCTTCCGCGGCACGCCGCTGTTGGCGCAGGTTTTCCTGCTTTACTATGGCGCTGGTTCTTTCCGCGAGCCCCTACAGTCCGTCGATTTATGGTGGTTCTTCCGTGATGCGTGGAACTGTGCGATTCTCGCCTTCACGCTAAATACAGCTGCCTACCAGGTAGAGATTCTGCGTGGTTCGATCGAGAGCATGCCTAAAGGCCAGTGGGAAGCTGCAGACGCACTGGGGCTTCCGAAATGGCTGACTTTCTGGAAGATCATTCTCCCACAAGCTCTGATCGTATCTCTGCGGCCATATGGCAACGAGATTATTCTCATGATCAAAGGCTCCGCGATCGTGGCGATCATCACCATCTACGACTTGATGGGTGAGACACGCCGTGCATTCTCACGGACCTATGACTTCCAGGCTTATGTGTGGGCGGCGATTGCTTATTTGGTGATGGTGGAGACACTGCGCCGGGCGTGGGATCGTATAGAGGATCGATTAACGCGTCACCTGAAACGGTAAGCTATTTAACAGAGACGAATACTTGAAAGCGCAGGTTCTGAAGCCTGCGCTTTTTTCGTTAACGCACCCAATGATTTTGCGTGGTATCTCAGCGCGAAGCTGGTAGTGTGGCGGCGTTTTGATTCAAGAATACAAGGAAAGTCGGATGGCAAAGGTCGCGTTTATTGGTTTGGGTGTCATGGGGTTCCCAATGGCTGGTCATCTCGTCTCACGTGGCGGTCATGACGTTACCGTGTATAACCGGACAACAGCCAAAGCAGAGGCGTGGACGAAAGAGCATATTGGTTCCTTCGCCAAGACCCCTCAGGAAGCCGCTGAGGGCTGTGACGTTGTTTTTGCGTGTGTTGGTAACGATGACGACCTGCGCACTGTCACGATCGGCGAGAATGGCGCCTTTCACGGCATGAAGCCAGGGTCGATCTTCGTGGATCACACCACAGCCTCTCCGAAGGTTGCCCGTGAGCTGGACGAAAAAGCACGGGCTGGCGGATTTTCATTCCTTGACGCTCCCGTATCTGGTGGACAGGCTGGCGCTGAGAAAGGTGTTCTGACCGTTATGATCGGCGGTGAGGAAGAGGTCTTTAACCGCGCCAAACCTTTCATAGATTGCTTTGCGAAATTTGCAGGCCTGATGGGGGCTGTGGGTGCGGGTCAACAAACCAAAATGGTCAACCAGATCTGCATCGCTAGTCTGGTGCAGGGCCTTTCCGAGGCGATCCACTTTGCGCAAAAGGCCGGCCTTGATATTGATAAGGCGATTTCCGCTGTGCGCGGCGGAGCTGCACAGTCCTGGCAGATGGAAAATCGCTGGGAGACCATGCGTGATGGTGAGTTCGATCACGGTTTTGCTGTGGACTGGATGCGCAAGGATCTGAAGATGTGCCTTGAAGCGGCTGACGAGGTTGGCGCTCGCCTTCCTGCGACCGCGCTGGTGGATCAGTTCTACGCAGAAGTTCAGGGGATGGGCGGCAACCGCTGGGATACCTCCAGCCTGCTTGCCCGGCTGAACAACGCTGAAAAGAAGTAATCACTTCCAGCACAAAGCCCCGATCAGATGACCGGGGCTTTTATTTTTTTGACTTTAGCAAACAGTCCTATGACATGTTCGCTTTTGGCTTTTCGGCGATGATATAAGATAGCGGCAGTTCAGTAGTGTACTTGATCTGCTCCATGGCGAAGGTCGTGGAAACGTCCGCAATATCTACCTTTGCAATCAGCCGCTTATAGAAGTCGTCATAGGCATCAATATCTGGCACGGCGACGCGCAGAAGGTAGTCCACCTGACCTGCCATGCGGTAAAATTCCACCACCTCTGGAAACTCACGGATCACGTCTGCGAATTTGCGTAGCCAGTCGTCTGTGTGCTGGTTGGTGGTGATGGCTACGAAGGCGGTGACTTTGGCGTTGACCTTCTTTGGGTCAAGCACTGCAACGCGGCGGGTGATGACCCCGTCTTCTTCCATCTTCTGGATACGGCGCCAGCATGGGGTGGTTGACAAACCAACGCGGCGGCCAATTTCAGCTACCGGAACGGTGCTGTCTTCTTGTAGAATGGACAGAATGCGACGGTCGATCCTATCGATCATATTATACCCCTATCTCCCACCGGAACTTATTCTTTGGCGCAAAATCATTGCACGAAGCATACGATCATGTGGAATGGTATTCCAGCTCAAAACGCCAAGTTATTTGCAGTAATATAGGTTTTCGTTCTACGACACCTTAAGAACATGAAATTTATTTTCATGGATACGGCAATCTACAGGGGCCAAAGAAAACAGATCCCATATACATGGGCTGACAAAAAAAGAATCTCTCAATTCAACCCATAAGGCGTCTGACTTCTTCTTTCAGGAGCGGGAGCAGCTCACTTTCGAACCACGGATGTTTTTTTATGTGGTGGTTGTTGCGCCAAGAGGGGTGAGGAAGGGGGAGAACGCGAGGGCCGAGACCGTCTGCGTGGCGCTGTGATGTGACCTCCCAAATTTTCTGGAAGTCCTCGATTGTTTCCCAGAGACGTTTTTTGGTGAAGTCGGGCATGTGGTAGGCCTGCGCATAGCCACCTATTGCAAGCAGTGTTTCAAGCTGAGGCATATTGCTGAAAACTTCTTGATGCCAAGTCTTTTTGCATTCGGGCCTTGGGGGCTTGTCTCCACCTTTGGAGTCCAAACCGGGGAAACAGAAGCCCATGGGGATAATTGCAAGTTTGTCGCGGTCGTAGAAGGTCTCGCTATCTACCCCCATCCAGGCGCGCAGGCGGTCTCCGGAGGGGTCCGTGAATGGTATACCTGATGCGTGGACGCGGGTTCCCGGTGCCTGTCCGCAAATGGCGATGCGCGCGGTTGACGACAGCACGACGACGGGCCGCGGCTCATGCGGCAGGGGCTGGCGGATTGGATGCTCCACACAGACCCTGCACGCAGCGATGCGTTCTCTTAAGTCTTGGATTTTTCTTTCATCACCTGTAGTGCTGCCTGCACTGCGGGACGCTCTGTCATCATTGCATACCATCGGTGCAGATTACCAAGTTCCTCAGGAACTTGCAGCTTAATTACGCGGGCAAAGTTTAATGCTACAAATAACGTAATGTCAGCAATGGAATACCGATCTCCGGCCACAAACTGGTTGTTTGCCAATTGCGCGTCGAAAATGGCAAGTGTTTCCATCACTTTGGGCCGGTTCGCCTCCCCCCACTCCTTAATCTGCGGCTGTTCAAGTGGTGCCATGGCGGGATTGGTGTGGCGGAACACCTGAGCAATCTGATATAACAGCCCCAGATCGCCACGCCGGTTCCACATCTCGATCAGCGCTCTTTCCTTGGCCGTTTGGCCGAGTAAGGGCATGAGAGGGTTCATTTCTTCGAAATAACGGCAGATGGCGCAGCTTTCTGCGATTGCGGTACCATCATCGAGTATAAGCACGGGTAATCGCTGAAAAGGATTTATCGCTTTAAACTCGTCTGCCTTCAATTCGCCATGCATGAAATCTACGTAGGTGGTGTTAACCTTAATACCCTTCTCAGCGAGGAATAAGGTAACGCGAAAAGGATTAGGCGCTTGCCTGTGGCTATATAGTTTCAATGGTGCCTCCCAACAACCATAAGCTGTTGCCCTTACAATCTACGGGTGAAACTGTCCCAAACCTGGGCATTCTTCCAGCATTTTCAGTCACTCGTATACCTGATGTTAACCCTATGAGTCAGAGCAATCTTAAGAGATCATGTTCATTCTGGTCAAAAGGGCAAGTATCCAATCAATCTATTGGCACAACGAGGCCGAGAATACATGAACAACGGATCGTCGCAGAATAGTATGGACAAGACAACTATTAATCACGCCAGAGCAAACCGCCGGCGAGAAGTTGCACGTACCGTAAAGGACGCCCGCGAACGACTTGGTACGGTTGAGGGTGTTCGTCCCAGCTTTGAAGCTGATCTTATCTTGATGTTCGTGAAGAATAGATTGTCAGTGGCCTATGCCACGCCGATGATCGCCACTGTTGCCGCGACCGTCTCAACCTACTGGGTTCCGGTAAATTTGGCCATCGGCTGGCTTGTGGTCATGCTGCTTGCGCACTCACTTGTTATCTTCTCCACCAAACGCATGGAGAAAAGCCTTGCTCAGGAAGGCAAACTGCGTTCCATCCGCAGAGTGTTGTTTGCGGGCGATATGCTTTATGGGCTTGTTTGGGCCGCGTTTTTCATCAGCGGGCTGCAATTTGCGACTGATTACAGCTTCGATGTTTTCCAGTTTGCAACCATGCTGATCGTCATTGCTATGGCGACTATGCTGTCCTCTCCCCTCCCCGGCGCCTTACTGGCGGCCACAACCCCGATCACAGCAGCACTGCTCTTCAGCTTCTGGCAGTTTGACGGTATGCACCACTATGCGATGGGGCTGATGGCCATTGGGGCACAAGTTTTTTTCTTTGTCCTGAGCAAGCAGCTACATAACTCAGCCTTGACCTTGCTGGAGTACCGGGCGGAGAAGGATCATCTGATCTCCGAAATGGAACAGGTGAATGCAATTTCTCAGGAAGCGCGGCGCAGAGCGGAAGATGCAAACCTCGCCAAGACCCGTTTTCTCGCAACAATGAGCCACGAGCTGCGTACGCCTTTGAACGCGATCCTCGGCTTTTCCGAGGTGATGAAGGACGAAGTTCTTGGTCCGATGCAGAACAAGACCTACGTGGATTACTCCCGTGACATCAACCAGTCGGGCGAACACCTACTCAACCTGATCAACGAGATCCTCGATCTATCGCGCATTGAGGCAGGTCGCTATGAGTTGCAGGAGGAGCCGGTGTGCCTTCGTGATGTTGCAGCGGCCTGTAAGCATATGATGCATATGCGGGCGGCGGCAAAGAACATAGAGGTCCATGAGAGTTACGAGGAAGGCCTGAACAAGGTTTGGGCCGATGAGAAAGCTCTGCGTCAGATGGTTTTGAACCTGCTGGCCAATGCCATCAAATTCACACCTGCGGGTGGGGAGATCTCCATTCATGTGGGTATTGACGGTTCTGGCGGTCAGTACATCAGCGTGCACGACACGGGTGCTGGTATTCCGGAGGAAGAGATCCCTGTTGTGTTGCAGGCCTTTGGTCAAGGCACGCAGGCTATTCAGGGTGCCGAGCAAGGCACAGGCCTTGGGCTTTCCATTGTTCAGGCGCTCGCGCAAATGCATGAGGGTGAGTTCAAGCTTACCTCCGAGCTCGGTAAGGGAACACAGGCGACCATTTCCCTGCCTGCCAAGCGCATATTGAACCACACCGATCCAATCCCGACCCCGGACCCCAATGCACGCAAAACGAGAGCCCCCTTGCTTCGTGCAGGATAAGCGTGTACGTTCCCAATTTGTTCCAGGCGTGTTTGTTGGGAGGCAAATGCATGCTTCGTGGTTCCTGCCATTGTGGTGCGGTTAAGTTTGAATTTCGTGAAAAACCAGAGTGGCTGACAGAGTGCAATTGCTCTGCGTGTCGTCGTTACGGCACGATCTGGGCGCATGGGTCACCGAAGAACATTTCCATCGAGAAAGCCCCGGATGCAACATCTGCGTATATCTGGGGTGATCAGATGATCGAGTTCCACACCTGTCGGACCTGCGGAAACACCACACACTGGTCTGATCTGGATGCGGACTATGACCGCATGGCGGTCAACACGCGTCTTGTACCTTTTAAGGATGTGAAAGACATACCGATCCGTCATTTTGACGGGGCCGATACAGGGCGTTTTCTGGATTGAACTAAACTCTTTACTCTGCGCGCTCCGGCGAGATCACTTTGTTTGCTCTTCAGGGCCGTGCTCAAACTGTTTTTTAGGGGGAATGCATGCTTCGTGGGTCATGCCATTGCGGTGCGGTTAAGTTTGAATTTCGTGAAAAACCAGAGTGGCTGACAGAGTGCAATTGCTCTGCGTGTCGTCGTTACGGCACCGTGTGGGCGCACGGGTCGCCGGAGAATGTGACCGTCAAAAGTGATCCGGACGCGACCTTCCGGTATGTGTGGGGCGACAAGGATCTTGAGTTCCATACCTGCAAGACTTGCGGAAACACAACCCATTGGGCACCTACTGACCCGAACGGGGATAGAATGGCGGTCAATACGCGTTTGGTGCCAGCTGAAGATGTGAAGGACATACGTGTGCGCCACTTTGATGGTGCTGATACATGGCGCTTCGTGGATTAAGTTTGCTCATCAAACCGGGTTTACGTTGGTTTGTGCGTCGGTTTGAGCGATAAGCGTTTTTTATGCGTTGGATTGTCAAAAACACATAAGGCCGCCTCAACTCGTCTGAGTGAGGCGGCCTTTCTTAATTTATCCCCCTCCCTGAATGAGAGGGTAGAGTTAGATTAGTCCTGACCTGCAACACCTGCATCAGCAAAGGTCGCCATGCCGGAGTGTGTTGCTGCTGCTGCTTTGATGATGCCGGCTGCGATTGCTGCGCCGGAACCTTCGCCAAGGCGCATGCCAAGGTCGAGCAGAGGCTTGCCGCCCATCTCGGCCAGGGCACGGCGATGTGCAGGCTCAGCAGAGGCGTGAGAGAAGACACAGTGCTGCAACGCGGTGTTGTCCATCTTATAAAGGATGGCAGCTGCTGCGGATGTAACGAAGCCATCGATAACAACAGGAACCTGCTGCATGCGTGCTGCCAGAATAACACCCGCCATTGCTGCGATTTCGCGGCCACCGATACGGCGCAGAACTTCCAGAGGTTCGACTTTGCCCGGACCACCGATACGCTGTACGGCCTGCTCAACCACGGCGACCTTCTTTGTCAGAGTATCACCTTGAACGCCGGAGCCCGGACCAACCCATTCTTCTGCGGTGCCGCCAAACAGCGCGTAGAAGATGGCGGCTGCAACGGTGGTGTTGGCGATACCCATTTCGCCGATGCAGAGCAGATCAGTGCCGCCGGAGATAGCTTCCATGCCAAACGCCATGGTTGCGGCGCATTCAGATTCCTCGAAAGCGTCTTCCTCGGAGATGTCCGGGGTTGGCATTTCCAATGCGAGTTCGAACACTTTCAGGCCAAGGTCATAAGCGATGCAGAGCTGGTTTACGGCTGCGCCGCCAGCTGCAAAGTTGGAGACCATCTGAGCGGTTACTTCTTTTGGGAAAGCTGAGACGCCTTTGTCGGCAACGCCGTGGTTTGCGGCAAAGACAGCAACCAGCGGGCGGTTCACTTTTGGCATTGGCATGCCCTGCCATGCGGCAAGCCATTCTACCAGATCTTCCAGACGCCCAAGAGAGCCTGCTGGCTTTGTCAGCTGCGCATCACGTTTTCTAACCGCCTCAACTGCTTCAAGGCTTGGGCCGGGCATTTCGCCCACCAGATTTCTGATATCATCAAATGGCAGTGCCGTCGTTGCAAGAGACATACGTTTCTCCGAGCTGAGTTGATCCGCAAAATGACCTTTGCGGGTTGTTGTTTGCGCAGATCTATAAGCCACTGGTGGCAGAATACAAATGAGACTTATCAACTATTTGTAGTTTCCACGGCTTTGCAAACTACAAATTGTTGATTTAGAGCTAATGACATTCACACGCTGTGCTCTGTTTTTTTGTCTTTGAGCGATTCTCTGCCATTTGATTGAAGCAATCGGATGGAACGCGTCAAAGCCATCCCAACTGCTTTTGATACCTGTTTCATTTCAGCGAGACCCATTATGTCCGATGATCATAACCGCGAAGATTCCCTGCCCTCTTCCTCCTTTATTTTGGCAGAGGTTGCAGAGCTGGTGCGCTTCTTCTCCCGCATCCCGCTGCCCAAGTTTGGCAAGTGGGATGATCTGAACACGGCGCCTGATTTTCGGTTACGGGCGCGCAGCATTCCGCTGGCGGGCGCAGTGATATCACTGCCAAGCATTGTGGTGCTGCTTGTGCTCTCACAAAGCGCGCTTTCTTCCGGGGTTGTCGCGCTGCTGGCGATTGCCGTGGTTGCTGCGGTTCAGGGCTGTTTACATGAAGATGGCCTGTCAGATGTGGTTGACGGGTTCTTTGGCGGGCATACGGCAGAACGGCGTCTTGAGATTATGAAGGATAGCCGGATTGGTGCTTTCGGCACGGTGGCGCTTGTACTCTCGCTCAGCTTGCGCTGGCTGTTGCTCTCTTCCTTGCTGGAGGCCTTTGGCGGGTTGGGTGCAGCTTTGGGTTATCTGGCAGCCGAGACTGCGGGCCGGACCGGGATGGTCTGGATCTGGCATACAATGCCGGCGGCTTACCAAGGCGGCTTGTCGACCCGCTTCGGGATACCAACAAAGACCGCGCTTTATCAGGCAGCATTGTTTGGCCTGCCGTTTGTTGTCATCAGCCTGTTCTATCTGAGCCTCTGGCAGGTAGTCTTTGGTGGCCTGATCAGCCTTGTTCTGGTGTGGGCGTTGGCAAAACTCTCGTACGCCAAGATTAAGGGCGTTACCGGTGACGTTCTGGGCGCTGCACAGCAGATCGGTTCCCTCGGTTTCCTTCTGGGCGCGCTCTCGCTTTAGAGTGATCCGATATGCTTTGCCGATGTATCGGCGCGCCTGATAATCAGGGGCGACATTTAAGGGGATGCGCGTTTCCTCGGGCGCATTCTTCCTTAAAAATCAGGGGTATTCTTGCTGCGTTCAGCCCGACCTGACGGCCTTACCGCAATCTTTTGCTAGCATTTTAGCTTTATTGTAAGCGCATTATTTACCTGACAACGCGCGTGGGGCTCATTTGGGTTCTCGGGACCAAGACATGATGAAGCTATCAACTGCTCATGCCTTTTTAACAATGAAGCGCGCCATGCTTCTGGCGCTGGCCGCTGCTGTGCTTGCTGCCTGCTCCTCCAGACCCGGACCGGATGCCCTTCAGGTTTCGCTTGAAGAAGGACAAGGTACCAGCGATGTGCATCTGCTGATTGCGACCACACGCGCACGCACGGATACTCCGCATGCACTTTTCTCTTCTGAGCGCAGTCAGGAACTGGACTTTGCCTCCACTACGATTTCCATTCCACCAACCCATGAGCCGGGTAAGATTCAATGGGCGTCCTCGCCTCCGGGTGACCCCAATACGGATTTTGTCGTGCGGCAGGCCTCCTACATCGATGGCGAGGCGGCCTTCAGGCAGCAGATCAACAGCGAGATTGCAAAACGTTCGCCGGAGCGGCGTGATGCTTTGCTGTTCATTCACGGCTACAACACCCGCTTTTCTGAAGGGGTTTTCCGTCTTGCGCAGATCGCAGCGGATTCCAAAGCTCGCCGCCTGCCGGTTCTGTTTACGTGGGCCTCTTCGGGTAAGCTGACCAATTACATCTATGACACCAACAGCGTGACGATTGCACGGGACGGGTTGGAGCGGGTTTTAATTGATCTTGCTAATTCTGATGCAAAGCGTGTCACCATTCTTGCGCACTCTCTTGGTAACCTGTTGCTGCTGGAAACGTTGCGGCAAATGGAGCTTAAAGGAAACGGTCTTTTAAAGAACAAGAAGATCACGATTTTAATGGCGTCGCCGGACATCGATATTGATGTTTTCAAAACAATGATTACTTCATTAGGGTACAGGGCACATCCTGTGTTTGTGCTGGTCTCACGCGACGACCGTGCCTTGCGTTTCTCCCGTCGTATCGCCGGTGGTAAAGACCGTGTTGGCGGCATCGAGAACGATGAGGAGCTGACAAATCTGGGCGTTGTGGTCATTGACCTGTCCAATGTAGAAGGTCAGGATGGTAGCAACCATGATAAGTATACGCAGCTTGCCCAGTTCGGGCCGCAACTGATCGCTGCGCTGCAACGGGGCACCAAGGCCCGGAGCAAGCAAAGTATTGGTGGGCGTCTGGGCACCGCTGGCCGTAGTTTTAACGAGTTTTTGGGTAATACAGCGAATGTCGTTATCAGCACCCCGGGAACTGTTGGCTCAACGCGTTGATGATGGTGGCATAAAACCGATGTTTTGTAGGAAAGTACTTTGTCAGGCACTCTAGAACGACCAGCCAGCCCGTGTTTAAAACTGTGTAAGCTGGATCCAGAACAAAAAATGTGTGTGAGCTGCTGGAGATTACTGAGCGAGATTGCAGGCTGGGGTTCCTTGTCTGCCCGCGCGCAACAGGACATTATTGCAAAACTCCCTACGCGCAAGGCTAATTTTCTAGCTCATCAAATGGAGGATGCTCAATGCGCTGGACGATAGGTCTTGTCATCGTCATCACCGCCATGGTGATCGGCGTTGTAACCGGTTACATTGGAACACCATCCTTTATGGGCGATGCGTTTCAGGAGGAAGGGCCGCGCCTTGTTGCCCTGCTGGCTATGGGTATTGTCATCGGAATGGGCGTATTGAGCCGCCGTCCGCGCATTCCCGAGGTTGTTGGCGCAGTGGTTTTCTGGGGTGGTCTGGCCCTGTTGCTGGTTATTGGCTACTCGTTCCGCTTTGAGCTGATGACCGTTCGCGACCGTGTCATGTCTGAGTTGTTCCCCGGCTCCATTAGCCAGAGTGCAAATGGTGAGCTGGTGATCTCGCGCGGGTCCAATCATCAGTTCTTTGTTGATGCGGAGGTGGATGGCGTTACCGTCGACATGCTGGTTGATACAGGAGCCTCTCACATTACGCTCACCCATGGGGATGCGAGCCGCATTGGCATTGATACGGAAAACCTGTCCTACAGTACGCCCGTCTCCACGGCCAACGGTATGGGGTATGTGGCGCGGGTACGCTTGCCGGAGCTGCAAATCGGGAACTGGCACCTGAACAGTGTGCCAGCGTTTGTGGCGCAAGATGAAATGCTCGGCACCAGCTTACTGGGTATGAGTGCCCTGAACACGTTTGCCAGCTGGCGGGTGGAAGGCAATCAGTTGATCCTGCGAGCGCGTTAAACCCGCCTGACGCTATGAGATAAAAAAAGCCGCCGACACAGATGTCAGCGGCTTTTGTTTTCTGGGCTTGTAGCCAGCCTTAAAGCAGACTGTAGATGAACTGGCCAGCGGCGATCAGCAGGAAGATGCCGAACGCAATCTCCAGCTTGCGCCGTGACAGATTATGCGCGAACTGCGCGCCCATGGGTGCCATGTAGGTGGAGATCGGGATAATAAGTGCCACGGCCAGCAGGTTAATGTAGCCGACAGAGAACGGAGGCAGGTTGGGTGCGCCCCAGCCCGCCGCGACCATCCCAATGATCGCAGGAATGGAAATGAGTACGCCGACCCCTGAGGATGTGGCCACTGCCTGATGGATTGAACGACCAAACAGCGTCATGAACGTATTGTTCAGGACGCCACCGCCGATGCCCATCAATGTTGAGAAAAAACCAACCAGCACACCGATAAATGAACGTGTGGGATTGCCGGGAATATCATTGCCCAGCTTCCAACTTTCGCGGTTGAACAGCATGCTCATCGCGACCACAAAAGCGATGCCTGCAAAGATGGCCTTAAGCGTTTCGCCGGAAACGATTGCGGCCACGTAAGAAGCCAAGAACACGCCAAGCGGTACAGGAATAATCCAGCTTTTCAGCAGGGCCAGGTCTACGGCCCCCCTCTTCTTGTGTGCGAAGAAGGAGCGCAGGGACGTTGGGCCAATCACCCCCAGAGAGGATGCCACTGAGATCTGAACCACATTGGTGGTATCAACGCCGACATGCGTTAAGACGGTGACAAGGATGGGCACAAGGATCGCGCCGCCGCCGATGCCAAACAATCCTGCCAAGAAACCTGCCAGTGCGCCGGAAGCAATCAGTGCCGCCCCGAACCCCAGCATCGACAGCGAAATCATGTCCATGCTGCGCCCTCCTCAATTCCAATGGTTTCCAACGAGCGTTGCTCCTTTTGTTCGCGGGCTTCGCGCATGTCAGCTTGATGACGTGAGACCGCTGCCAGTGCATCTTCCAGCACTTCAATGCCAGCGCCTGCCTTGTTGGCTTCCACCGTCATGATGCGGCGGAAGTGGCGAGCGCCGGGAACACCCTGATAGGTGCCAAGGATGTGGCGCGTGATCGATGCCAGTTTGGTTCCCGCGCTAAGCTCACCCTCAATATACGCGCGGTAGATGTTCATCGCTTCTACCGATGAGAGCGCTTCTCGGTCTTCTCCGTAGACCACGCGATCAACGTCGGCCAGCAACATCGGGTTTTGATAGGCTGCACGGCCCACCATGACACCGTTGAGCTTTTCCAGATGTGCAGAGGTCTCTTCAAGCGTTGCCACGCCGCCGTTGATGCCGATGAAGACTCCCGGCAGTCGCTGTTTCAGGCGGTAGACCAGTTCATAGTCCAGCGGTGGCACATCTCGGTTTTCCTTGGGGCTGAGGCCTTTGAGCCATGCTTTACGGGCGTGCACCCAAAGGGCATCTGTACCCGCAGCGATGACTTTATCTGCCAGCGCGTTGAGGGCTTCTTCCGGCTCCTGATCATCCACGCCGATGCGGCACTTGGTGGTGACCGGAATGGAGACCACATCCTTCATGGCCGCTATGCAGTCGGCCACCAGATCCGGCTCCTGCATGAGGCAAGCGCCGAATTTGCCGGACTGGACGCGGTCTGACGGGCAGCCCACGTTGAGATTGACTTCATCATAGCCCCAGTCCTCGACCATCTTTGCGCAGTCTGCCAGCGCTTTTGGATCGGAACCGCCCAACTGGCAGGCAACCGGCTGTTCTTGTTTAGAAAACCGCAAATGACGGTCCCTGTCGCCATGAATCAAGGCGCCAGTGGTGACCATCTCGGTGTAAAGCAGCGAGTTCATGGAAAGGACACGGTGAAAAGCACGGCAATGCCTGTCCGTCCAATCCAACATCGGTGCGACTGCAAACACCGGCTTATTGATATCATAGAGTTTTTTCTTTTTATCAGTCATTTAGTATTCCTGAAACCCTGCCTAATTCGTCCCGATGGGCACCGTAGTCTCAAAGCCTCGCCAAGACGGCAGTATCTCTTATTGCGCGCAGATACTGATAAAGCGAAATGGCAAAATCGTTTACCGAGAAAGCAAGGTATTCTAACGCAAGCAGGCGGCCCAGACTTGGCTCAACAAACGAGAAACTGAGTTGTCGCTTCCGAGCGGGATGAAACGCGCCCAAAAACCTTCGAAGACTTTAGGAGACGTCATAAAGCGTTACCTTCAAGATCACAACCAAGAAATTGGGAGCAGGAACGCACGGGTACTGGAGATGATACCGACACAAGTCTTCACGGATGATGCGGCATTAACCGGACTGCACTGTTCGAACCGCGAACCTCTGTTCGTCGACAGATAACCGTTGCCAGACGATGTTGGCTAAGTGACCACAGTGATTATTCAATTTGAATGGCTTCGAATTGTTCCGGGATTTGATCGTGAAGAAGCCTGTCGATGTGGTAGGCGTTATCCTGGTGAATGTATGGTCGTCTTGGCAGGATGCGATCGTTGACCCAGTTTTCCGACCAGGACCCTGTTGTTGTGATACAGGTTTGGGAGAAGGTCATGTCTCCAAGGTCATCTGTAGTTACAGCGTCATCCAACGCAAGGCATCCAGTGAGGAACGTATCGACATAGCTCTGCGTGATTGGCAATTCGCTCGTTGGGGTACCCAAAAATTCAGGTTTGGTTTCATAGATCCAAATCTGGGCAGTGTCGTCTAAGTTGGAACCATCCAGCATAGTCACACTATTTGTGGGCACGGGTCGGCGGCAGTAGAGCACTTCACGGCTATCAGTCGCTGCGATTTCGTCCGTGTTGAGGGCTTGATAAATTGCTGCGTTCATTTGCGCACCCTCAGTTTCTATTACCCCGAGATAGGTCGTTGAGTATCCTACAAACGGGGCAGTTGCATTCCAAGCTCGCTGGAAACCAGAGACCAGTACAGGTAGGTTATCAGTTGTATCCGGTGCCGTGTGCTGTTTGGATTCTGTTTCCATGAGGCTGCCATAAGCAACAACCATTTGCGGTCGGCTGGCGTCAATTTCAGGATGACATTCCTCTGCTGCGGCTCCAGTGGCAGATCCGAAGGCCAGCGCTAGAACTGAAAGGGCTATCTTCGTCATTTTCTTCTCGGGATGGCCAAACTCGGTGCCAAAACTACGGGTTTTCCTGAACGGACTTTTTCAGTCCGCTGCTTCAATGCCTATAACGAAGGGAGATAACGGCGGAATTAGGTTTTTCGCGTGCGCATGCACCTGTTGCACTTAAGGCCCGCAAAATAGACAGTCCATTCACCTATCGCTTTTGATCCTAATCTCTTATGAAGCTATCCGTGGCTTTCAGGCTGCCACTAAAATAGTACAATTCTAACGCAACTCCACCCGTTTTACAGACCAAGATACTTTGGGCTGCTTGAAGAAGGCCCAACTTTTATCCAAAGCAATTGTTCTAAGCGGGCTAGAGTTGGTCGTTTCATGAATTCAATATTGGCATTCGCAGTGCTTGCCTTGATCGTTGCTGCCGGTGACATGGTGGCGACAAAAACCAAAGGTGCGATCCCGTCATTATTCTTTGCCAGCTTACTGATCTTACTCGGGTTTTGGTTCATAATTCCCCAAGAGATATTTGAAGCAGCTGGCTTAAGTTCAATTGCACCTGTGGTTTTATATCTAGCCTATGTCCACCTTGGCTCGTTGCTTGACTTGCGGGAACTGTCGCGGCAATGGGTTACTATCCTGATCTCTCTGGGGGCGATGGTCGGTGCAACTATATTTGTGCTCGCTCTCGGCATACCCCTCCTGGGGTTTCAGACTGCGGTTGCCGGAGCTGGGCCCATCACCGGGGGAATAATTTCAGCGCTGATCGTGAATGAAAAGGCAACTTCCATTGGTCTGCCTGATCTGGGCCTGATCGCAACGCTCATAATCAT
Organism: Pseudovibrio japonicus; assembly: GCF_014651595.1. Lineage (GTDB taxonomy): Bacteria > Pseudomonadota > Alphaproteobacteria > Rhizobiales > Stappiaceae > Pseudovibrio > Pseudovibrio japonicus. The sequence goes on from NZ_BMXE01000001.1 coordinate 410,614, forward strand.
AACGCAAGGATTCGTAGGCTACCCGCTCTCGGCCATCTTATTGCGGCGGGAAGCCAAAAAGGTTTTACAAGACCGCTTTCCTGCCGGCGAACCTGAGTCGGCTTCTCCAAAAGCAAATGTTAAAGCAACGAGAAAGTATCTCATACCACAACTACCAAAGGGCTATGAGACCGCTGCGGTGCACTTACTGAGAGTTTCCTGTGTTGCCTTGCTGGCGATTTTCTTAAGTGATCTGGCAGATGCTTGGGTTCGTATTCATCCAGCCGTGTTTTGCTTGATCTTTGGCATGTTGGCTGCCCAACTTGGCTGGATTAAAAGAGCGCCCCTGACAGAGGGAAATTCGTTTGGCCTCGCCCTGTTCATCATTGTCGCCTACCTGATCACGAGCCTGCATAGTCTAACGCCTGAGAGCCTCGGACAGATTCTGGTTCCTGTTGTGGGAACGATTGCGCTTGGGTCAGTTGGCTTAATACTGGGAAGCTTGATCATTGCCAGGATCTTGAAAGTATCGCCGCACATGGCGGTAACTGTTGGCCTTACAGCTCTTTACGGGTTTCCCGGCACTTACCTTCTGGCAGAGGAAGCAGCCAAAGGGGCTTCTAGCACCGAGGAAGAGTACAAGTTTCTTCTGGATTGGTTTTTGCCGAAGATGCTAGTCGCCGGGTTCGTAACGCTGGATCTAATCTCCGTTATAATAACAAGTATATTGATGAATTATCTAAATTAAGAATTACCTGTTGGTGCGCCGCTTTGGTAACATTCCATAAAGTTGAATGATCCAACAAAGGGACAAATAAAGCCGCCTTTTCATGTAGCTCAGGCAAACGAAATTATCATTTGTCGTCAGATAGTTCGATTGAATAAGAAACACCTATCTGGAAATGGTTTGCTAACTTACGACCTGTTTACTAAGAAGAATCAGTGGCCCACGAAAATTGACCACGCCCGTATCAGATGGCGTTCTTTGATCACCCCCGAGAAGCAAAAGAGGCACTCCAATGCTAGATTCAATTGTTTTTCCCAAGCCTACTCTTGTTTCAGTCAGTGGTGTGGAGCTTGAAGTATTCGAAGCAGGCCAGCAAAACGCAGGCAATCCTATTGTCCTGTGCCACGGCTGGCCGGAGCATGCTTTTTCGTGGCGTTATCAGGTGCCCGCGCTGGTGGCAGCGGGCTACCATGTCATTATCCCGAACCAGCGAGGCTATGGCAACTCGTCCCGCCCGAGTGAGGTAGCAGACTATGACATTGAGCATTTGGCAGGTGATCTAACCGCACTGCTTGACCACTATGGATACGACGACGCGATCTTTGTGGGGCACGATTGGGGTGCGCTTGTCGTCTGGGGATTGGCTTTGCTGCATCCGGAACGCGTCGATAAGGTGATTAACCTGAGCGTGCCTTATCTCGAACGCGGCCCGAAACCGTGGGTCGAGTTTATGGAAGATATGCTCGGCGGCGACTTCTATATTGTCCACTTCAATCGGCAGCCCGGTGTCGCAGACGCGGTATTTGAAGAACATACATTCCAGTTCCTTCGCAACATGTACAGGAAGAACGTGCCCCCCAGTGCGCATGAGCCGGGTATGGCGCTGATCAATCTGGCTAAATCGGAAATACCACGTGGTGATCCCTTAATGAGCGATAGCGATCTTGCTGTGTTCGTGTCTGCTTTCGAAACTTCAGGGTTCACTGCAGGCCTGAACTGGTACAGAAACTTTGATCGAAACTGGCACCTTTTAGCGGGCGCCAACCCAGTCATCCAGCAGCCTACATTGATGATTTATGGCGACCGGGACATAGTCCCGAAGTCCAAAAGGCTGGAAGAGTTTGTGCCCAATGTGGACGTGGTCAATCTGGATTGCGGTCATTGGATCCAACAGGAAAGGCCGGAGGAAACAAACGAAGCGATCCTAAACTGGCTGGAGGAGCAGAGCGCTTATTAGGCTCCCAATCGCTGCTGGGTGTCGTGAGACATCAAAGGAAAAGAGTGGTTTGCCGATTGGAAACGTCTGCGGGCTAGAGGATGGGCGTTTATTTGCGGGCTGGCGGATAAAACCCGGACCTCCGATAGTATCGCGTTACCAGAACTTCGATCTCCATCATTCCAAGGCTTGGCAACTGGCTCAGAAGGGCTGATTGTGCGACATAACTTGATTTGGAGCTCGCAGTGAACGCCAGTCAGTCGAACATGAAGCCGCGAGCGGTGCTTGCTGCCATAAGCGGGAATGTTTCGGAATGGTATGACTTCACAGTCTATGGATTTCTAGCACCGTTTATTGCTTTTGCATTTTTCCCCGAAGACGGTTCAACGGCTTCACTTCTTTATGCCTTTGGGGTGTTGGCCGTCGGCTACGCTGCCAGACCCCTTGGAAGCGTATTGTTCGGCCATATGGGGGACCGAATTGGCCGGATTCCTGTCTTGATGCTTTCTGTCTTTTTGATGGGCGGAGGGTCGTTGGTCATCGGGTTACTGCCAGGTTACTCCCAGATTGGCATTCTCGCGCCCATTCTCCTCATTATCATGCGCTTGATTCAAGGTATATCCGTTGCTGGCGAATATCCCGCAGCAGGGGTTTTATTGGTGGAGGCTGCGCCAGAAAATGCGAAAGGACTTGCGGGATCGTGGATCGTCTTTGCCATGGCTCTGGGGTGTATGCTGGGGGCTGGCGTGCCTGCGATTGTGAGTTCCTTGCTAACAGAAACTGACATGAAGGCATGGGGTTGGCGCATTCCCTTTTTGCTCGGGAGCGTCGTTGCCGTTACGAGCTTTATTTTACGGTATCACCTTGTTGAAACGCGGAGCGAGGCTGAAACTGTCCGGTTTCCGGTTGTTGTCGCAGTTGTGCACTATTGGCCGCTCATCCTTCAAATCATCACGCTGCTGTTGCCGACAGCTATCTTGTACTTTGTGATATTCGTTTACGCTGCTTCCTATCTGGCTGAGAGTGGCTCGGTTACCTCAGCTCAAGCGTTGGATATCTCTACCGCAAACTTATTCATTATTGCGATCTCTGCGCTCCTGTTTGGATGGTTGTCAGATCGGATAGGCAGAGCGCGCATGCTGTTTATTGCTACCTTGGCAATGATGCTGTTTGCCTGGCCGCTTTGGGAGTTGATGCACAGTGGCCGCTTGCCGCTCGTCTTTCTTGGGCAAATGGGATTTTCAATCATCAATGCCGTTGGTTGGGCTGTCTCCATAAGCCTCTTAATCGAGATATCGCCTGCTGCTGTCAGGTGCAGCGTTGTGGCACTGGGCTATAATACATGCATGGCTCTATTTGGCGGGACAACGCCGGTACTGGTCACGTATCTCGTCACTCGAAGTGGTGACGATTACATGCCGATTTACTACGTACTCGTCGCCTCGGTGCTCTCGCAAGTTGTGATCCTGCGACTTCCAAAGCTTAAGCAACTTGTAAGTAGATCTGACAATACCACTTTTTTGAAGGATGCCTCGGAGTGAAGGTGCTATCTCAGCCGCTTCGTCATGAGGGCCCAGCGTTCCTTAGACCATGTCATTGTTAGCCATTGACAATTGGCTACCGCACGGCGGGATCTGTCGCTTTGACTTTGCCCACATCCACGTGGGACACACCGCGGCCCTTTTTGCTGCGCCAGTCAAGATAAGCGCCAAAGATTTCAGTTTGGTAGCCTTTGATGCCGGGGAGCGATCTTACGTCGCCACCGGCCCACGGCAAGAACGGGGAGCGGCGCACGGAACCATACAGCCCTACCCTCAGTCCCGGACGGGTTGCGATGCCCCGTGCATGGAACCCGTGGGTATCTGCGATGACGAGCGTATTTGCGGGAACTGCGAAGGACACAGGTTTTTCAAATCCCATCTGTTGCATTTGGTCTTCGCTGATGCGGAACGAACCAACTGCGTGATTTGAATCGCGGGAAGTGGCAGCTGTGAGGCTTTGCTCATACTCCCATTTTGTTCGCACCTCATTTAACCTGTGAGACCCCGACACATACTGAAAAGGCCCATCTGCAAGCTCAACATCCTTCAGAAAGAGCCAAGCTTTCGCCGTGGAGTGAAAGGTATCTGAATGAAAGTTGGTTTGCGGGTCTTTGCGTTTTTGATCCAGATCCCAAAGGACAGTGTGCAGATACACGAGCGGATCAGCATTGTTGGAGGCGACGTAGCGCAAGCCTTGTTGGAAAATATCAGCACCGACAGCGGCTTTCAGGCCAGGTAATTTTTTCAGTATAGCGGGCGTCAGACCAATGAAACGGGTGACGGTACGCCCTTGTTTCATCTCACGCGCTGCAAACTCGTTCTGTTCCAGTTCCTCCTGCACCGCTTTAAAGACATCGGCAGGCAATACATTGTGGCGCACAACATACCCGTTTTCATGGAAGAACTTTCGATCGTCAGCTGGCAGGAGATGCTCCATTTGCCGGCGACGCATGTCCGCCATACGTTCGGCAAACGCCATCCGCCGGATATGAAAACCTCTCTCATTGAGGGAGCGACTGCCGATAATCGGGTTATCGCGAAACGACTTTCCGCCCAGAGCAATATCGGCAACCCATAGCGGGCTCTTGAGCATTTTCAGAGGTGTCATCGCGGCGTCCTAAAACTGAGGAATTGCATTATAGCAACTCTAAGTTTTATTCCTATACCGTGACAATTCAAAGGCTTCGAGGGCAAGGTTATGGGTACGCAGCGTTAATTGCTCCTATCACCCACCAATTCAAGGAGTGATGAATGAAGGGGTTTAGTAGGTATTATTTGTGAGACTAGAGGAGAAAGGGAGTGAGCTATGGGCAGTGGTGCGATGCAGCCGGAGAGTTCCCGGTCTTTTCAGGATCTGGTGATAGTAGCTGTAAGGGTGGTGCTGGGGCTTGGGTTTATGGTGTTTAGTGCCTACGTCCTTATTGAAGCAGCGCTGGCGCTTTATGAGCTGGATCTGATCGGTATGGTGAGTGCTTACTTCCTGTTTTTCTGCACGGTTGGGCTTGGGCCGTTCTTCTGGCCCTTTTCATGGCCGTTCGGGGAGGAACATTGACTAGCTCACACATGCTTTGATTTCGTGCGTCCAAACGTATCCAGATGCCCGCAGCTGCATCATAAGCACACACTCATACCCTTAAGCTTCTTCTTTTTCCTGCACCACTTGTCTCACCGCATGCTCATTGCCCCAATCGCGCAGTGCGGTGATGATCGGGCGCAGGGTTTCTCCCTTTGGGGTGAGCGAGTACTCCACGTGGGGCGGGACTACAGCATAGACTTTGCGGGCAACCAGACCATCATTTTCAAGCTCACGCAGCTGTTTGGTCAACATGCGCTGGGTGACTGATCCGACTTGCTTTTTCAACTCACCGAAGCGCTGGGTACCTTCCATCAGGTGGTAGAGGATGACGCCCTTCCATTTGCCGCCAATCAGCTCCAGTGCAGCTTCTACCGGGCACCCCTGACTGCAATTGTACTGTTCGAAGCGTTGACTTTTATCATTCATATTATCTCCATAGTATACTTGTTGTACCTATCGGCCCAATTTGTGCGTACTTGTTCCCGATATAGCGACTATATAGGTTCCTTGCCAGAAAACAAAAGAGAGGATCAAACAATGACGTTGACTATCGTTGCCAATATCCACGCTGTTAAAGGCAAGGAAGACCTGCTTAAGGCAGAGCTTGAGAAGTTGATTGACGTGAGTCGCGCAGATGCCGGTTGTCTGCAATACGACCTGCACGTGGACAATGATGATCCCACTCACTTTTTATTTTTTGAACAATGGGAAAGCCGCGCATTGTGGCAAGACCACATGAATATGCCACATCTAACAGCATACATCGTCGCCACAGAGGGTGCCGTTGATAGATATACTGTAAACGAAATGACGCGCATCTAACGGGTGTCACTCCTGCTCTGCGGTGGCTTCTCATTTTGGTGAAGACACTGCAAAAGTTGCGGAGTGCTATGGTTCGTAGACGGCCGCCTGCCTAGGTATGACTGCACCAGACGATGATGGAAATCTCGCTGTGTTTCATAGGGTCCTGAACTGGCGAAAGTGGAACCTGACGGCAGGATAAAGGCTCCGGAACCGCCCAAACAACCTAAGCCGGGTTTGTAATATTCGCCGGTGTTGGCCTCCCCCGGTTTGGCCGCGGCGTTTGATAACAGAAAATCTCAGGCAAAAATTGAACAGCCCGGCCATGTGGTTGGGCTGTTTGTGCGTGGCGTGGCCTGTAACACATCACAGATATTAGGAGAAAATTAATGGAATCATCCCACAAAGAGAACATAGAAAGAACATCGGGTGCGAGATTACTATGTCCAAGAAGTTTCAGTGGCGACAGCTTTGGCGGAACGTTCCTGATTACACGGTAGGTACGGGCGTTCTCAATACTGAAATGAGTATGCGGGTGCATCGCGAAGAAAGTGACACGACCCGCAAACCATGGCGGTGGGAGCTGCATCATAATGGTGTTGTGTGCAAAGGCGACGTCAACGACAAGGTTGAAGCCATGCGAAAAGCGCAGGATGCCTACATCGCTTACCTGCGCTGATCTTTGTTCCGTTTTAGGCGGGTATGCTTTAAGCCTTTGATCATTCAAGCTTGCGGCAGGCTCATTGATTGAATCTGCCTTCTCTCCCCTTCCCCATTTGCAGAGCGAATTTTATCTGGTTGCTGCGGCTGGCTTGGGTTGCACTGTTCTTTTTGAGGCATCCGGTGTTGTCAGCGCATAGACAATGCTGCCAAGCACGATCACAATTCCGACCCACTGGCGGAGGCCAAACTCCTCTCCGATCAACAACAGACCGCACAGAACAGCGGTGACCGGATTGACCAGTGACAGGAAGCCGATCGTTGTTGGGTTGAGTTGAACGATCCCCTTCATCCAGTTAACGGACGCCAGACCCATTCCCAAGATGCCAATCCAGAAGAATGCCAATGCCATGTTCAGATCCGGCATGGGGGCAGCGCCTTCCAGCATAAGGGCGATGGGCACCGCATAAAGGCCACCCAGGGTGACGTGCCAGCCGGTGTAGGTGACCATGCTCACATCAGGCTTACCCCATTTGCCACTGAGATAAACGCCCGTAAACGTGCTCAAACACGCGGCCATTGCCGCTGCAATGCCCATCCAGTCCAGTTCAACAGCGCCAAGCAGCAACAAGCCCACGCCGGTTAAGCCAAGAAGCGCGGCCATGAGCTGGCGGGCAACGGGCTTTTTCCCGTCCAAAATCCAGATGTAGAAGATGATCTGCAAAGGAAGCGTTGCCATGAGCGTTCCGGCCATCCCGCTTGGCAGACGGAAGGCGGCGATGAAGACAAAGAAGATCATGGATAGGTTTGTCAGGCCGATCGTCATGGCACGCTTTACCCATGGGCCTTTAAGCAGGCCGGGAGACAATGCCAGCAGCAGCAGGCCTGCGGGCAGCAAGCGATAGACCACCATCCAGACAGGATGATCTGCAGGCAGCAGCAGTGTGGTGACGGCGTATGTGGTGCCCCAAATGGCGGGCGTGAGCGCGGTGCGCAGTTGAATCAACATATACTTCGACCTCAATTATTTTGATTTCAAACTATTTGAGGTGATGTTTAAGATATGTACGCAGAAACGTCAAGTATCTTGATATCAAGTAATTCATCTGCAATATATGGGCACATTGCCGAGAACCAGATTATTGAGAGTGACCATGACTGATCATGTTGCCCGCGTTGTGAACCAATGGAAAAGCGAATACTCCGAGGTTGATGCCAGCCCGATGTATGTGCTGGCCCGGATGATGCGGCTGAGCACGCAGATCAACAAGACACTTTCTGCCAATTTTGGCAAGTTTGGTTTGGCAACAGGTGACTTTGATGTTCTGGCCACACTGCGGCGCAGTGGTACGCCTTATGCGCTACGCCCAACCGAGCTAACTCGGTCGAGTATGCTGACGTCTGGCACCATGACGAGCCGTCTGGACAAACTGGAGAGACTGGGTCTGGTCCGGCGGGAGGCGAACCCGAATGACCGGCGTGCATTGATGATCCACCTGACCGATGCGGGGCGAACTCTGGTCGAGAAAGTCGCAGGTAAGCACTTTGAGCTTGAAGCCGAGATGCTCAAGGCTCTATCGCCGGAGGACCGTGAGGCACTTGCGGGCATTTTGGAGCGCTGGAGCCACAAGCTGGAAACAGACGGGACAATGTAACTTATCCTTCAGAACTGCTGCCAGCCGGTTGCTTGGGCACCTTTGCAAGACCTCGCTTTGTTTCTTGAGGTCCGCAAAATCGCTAGGAGTTGTACCAACTTGCCAGCCCCCTTAACGCAGTTGTTTTTCCTAAAATCACAGGTTGTTTTTAGAAATCAGTTCCCCATCTGAAGATGTAGGAAGCTCAGATCCTAGCAAAAGTTGATTTATCCATGATGGGTGACGTGGCCAATCCACTGATTGGCGCTGTTACCAATAGATTTGCACACCTACTATTCAGGAATGATATGTCCAAGAGAAAGATTTCTACAGCCGTGCTGCTATTTTCAATTGTCATGTGTGGTTCTGCTGCAGCCGGACCTGTCAATATTTCAAACCAGACAATTGATCATGAACGTACATGGTTTGGCCCGACCAGCGTTCAGGGAACCACAGCCAAAGGAGCCTTGCGGATTGTGGGACCGACCAACTTCAAAGGTTCCAAGTTTCGTTCCAACGTTTCTGTTGTTGGGCCTTTTCACTCCACTGCTTCCCGATATAGGTCCCAAGTCTCTGTCACCGGACCGGCAACCACCAAAACCTCAGTCTTTCAGTCGAAGGTTTCTGTAATCGGGCCTTTCAATTCAATGAGGTCGGAATTCAAGAAATTGGTTTCTGTAACCGGACCGGTGAGCGCATCGAAAACAGAGTTTGGTGGTCTTAAAATCAACGGTGGAAGCAACAAGCTGTCCAACAGAACCACCGCTGAGCACGTAACGATCCGATACACTGGGAAGAAATCTGGCAGACCCTATCTTTGCCTTGACGGTAAAACTCAGGTCGCGAGTGTGACCTTTTCTGGCGTGAAGGGGCGTGTCTATCTGGAAGATCGGCGCTCATCTGTAACAGGTCGGGTTAGGAACGGCAAAACCATCAGAGGTCGTTGCCCTGAGGATTGATCCTGCGTACGTATATTGCGCAAATGGCCCTGTATGGGGCGAGCGGAACTGACGGTGCCTGCTTGAGCGGTTTTGTCAGTTCCGGCTGATTTTCATGATTATTACTTGGCTCAGGAGTTACCGGACAAGCAGGCTGAGAACGCGCCGCCCATTTGCTTGAGCAAGTTGGTGTACAGCTGCGGACCGTCGTCCAATGTGGATCCCAGCGGGTCCAGTTCTGCAGAGTTCACGTTGGTGCCTTCCTTCAAGACCTCAACCATTCTCGGGTTGAACTGAGCCTCGGAGAAGACACAGGCCACGCCAAGGTGTTCCAGCTTTTCCCGCACTTCCGAAATGCGTCTGGCACCGGGCAGAACTTCCGGACTTACGGTCACAGAGCCGACCGCGTTGAGGTCATAGGCCTCTTCGAAGTAACGGTAGGCATCGTGGAACACCACGAACGGCTTGTTCTGTTGGTTTTGCAGCTCTGCCTTCAGTATTTCGGAAGCAGCATTAATCTCGTCAGCCTCAGCCTTTGCGTTGGCAGCATATTGCGCGGCGTTTTCCGGATCAGCTTCTGAAAGAGTTCTCTCAATTTCGTTCAGCATGGCGATGGCGTTTTGCGGGTCCAGCCAGATGTGCATGTCCACGGCTTCCTCGCCATGGTCTTCATGGGCAGCATGGTCGTCATGCTCATCATGATTATCCGCCTCGTCATGGTCATCATGAGCTTCATCAGCGTGCTCGGCGTGCTCGCTCGCGGTTTCACCAGCATGATCGTCGTGCTCATGGCCTTCAAACTCGCCGCCTTCGCGGAAGCTGAGCAGGGTTAGGCCATCTGCCTCACTCAGTGTTGCGATGGTGGCGTCGTCCGCGAGGTTCTCCAGCGGGTTTTGCAGGAAGCTTTCCATCTGGGGGCCGACCCAGAACACAACATCCGCATTGGCGATCTTGCGGGCCGTTGATGGGCGCAGGCTGTAGGAGTGTGGTGAGCCTACCCCTTCGACCACCAGATCGGGGGTGCCGACGCCTTCCATCACGCTGGCCACCAGAGAATGGACCGGTTTGATGGAGGCCACCACGTTGATCTGCGCCTGAGCCAATGCCGGAAACGTCACACTGCCCGCCAGAATACTAAGAATACTGATTGAACTCAGGAGATGCCTCATACGCACCACACCCCTTTTGTTATACTATTACATCTGATTTCGTTACTTTATAACGTCACATATTTTGGAGTGCAACGGGCTTTCCTCTGATTTATGCAGTTTTTGGAAATCTCGAATTAACGGAGAAAAAATCGATTTAATTTCAGAAGGTTATATAGGTCATTGCCTTATTACCTGTTGGTTTTGCCTGATCTTGCTGCCAAATTGCCAAGAGAGCTGTTATATTGCCCAAAAATACACAAGGATACTTTATGGCAGAGATTAAGGATGAGTTGGACCGCAAGCTAATTGCTATCTTGCAGGGTAATGCTAGGGAACCAGTATCTTCGATCGCCCGCCGGCTGGATGTGGCTCGTTCGACGGTTCAGGAGCGTATTGCCCGTCTTGAGCGGAAAGGCATCATTATTGGCTATACGGCTATCCTTGGTGATGATCAGGATCATAAGCGCGTTCAAGCACTTGTCATGCTCTCTGTGGCCCAGCAGCGCTCCCGCGAGCTGATTACCCAACTGGAATCCTACCCTGAAATCCGAAGCTGTCTGACGATCTCCGGTGAGTTTGATCTTTGCTTGATTGTTGAGCCTGACCGTTTGGAGGATCTGGACGCCGTGCTGGACGAAATTGCAGCCATTCCGGGGGTGGAGCGCACCCGTTCGTCGATTGTGCTGACCAAGAAGTTTGAGCGACAGCGGCCTTTCATGCCGCAAAACGTCTATAGTCTTGAGAACTAAGGTTTCTTCATCTCCGCACAATTTGCCTGCATGATTTAGCTGGTGCCCGCACGGGTACTTTTAGTGATACGAATCATATGAGCAAGGCACCCGAGACCCGTTAATTTTACTCAATATATGTCAATATGACATAATAACCGCTATTATGCCGAAATAAAACGTCATTTCGGCAGGTTGCCCCGTAAACTTCGGCAGTGTTTTCGCTTAAACTGATTGATAGTTGAAACAAGCTTGGAGGGGCTTATGAGCCGACATCATGTTGCTGTTGTGGGTGCAGGTAAGATCGGTGGGATGATCGCTGCGCTGTTGCAAGGTTCAGGTGATTACCAGATCAAGGTGCTGGACCAGAGTGCGGATGCGCTGAGTGCGCTGGACGTGCCGCACGTGACCACAGAAGCACTGGATGTAAGTGACCTGGGCAAGCTCACGGACGCTCTGAAGGGCTGCGACGCGGTTATTTCAGCTGCGCCATTCTTCCTGACACCTGTCATTGCACAGGCAGCCAAAGATGCAGATTGCCACTATCTTGACCTGACCGAAGATGTGGCCAGCACTGCTGAAGTGGAGAAGATTGCTGAAGGTGCCAATAAGGCATTTGCTCCGCAGTGCGGCCTCGCGCCCGGTTTTGTCTCCATTGCCGGATATGATCTTGCAAAGCAGTTTGACAGTCTGGAAGACCTGCACCTGCGTGTGGGCGCACTGCCCCGCTACCCGACCAACAAACTCAAGTACAATCTGACATGGTCTACGGACGGCTTGATTAACGAGTACTGTAATCCTTGCCTTGCCATTGAAGGTGGCGAGCTGACCAAGGTTCCGGCACTTGCGGGCCTACAACATTTCTCGCTGGACGGCGTTGATTATGAGGCGTTCAACACCTCTGGCGGTCTGGGCTCTTTGTCCGACACGCTGAAGGGAAAAGTACAAAGCCTGCGCTATCTTTCCATTCGCTATCCGGGTCACCGGGATATCATGGAGTTGTTGCTCAAGGATCTTGGCTTCATCAATAAGCGCGAACTCCTGAAGGAAGTGATGGAAGATTCCATTCCTGTGACCATGCAGGACCGTGTGCTCATCTTCATCACAGCCACGGGCATGAAGGACGGGCGCTTCCAGCAAATGTCCTACTCTCATGTAGTCAATGACCGCGAGATCATGGGTAAGCACTGGAGCGGTATCCAGATCACCACGGCGGCCAGTATTTGCGCCACGCTGGATCTGTTGATGGATGGCACGTTGACCGCCAAGGGCTTTGTGAAGCAGGAGAGCATTAGCCTGCAGGACTTCCTCGCCAACCGCTTTGGCGGACTTTACAACAATGGCGGGTCTGATGAGCAAACCCCAGGACGCCAGATCGCAGCTTAAGGCACCTGACCGCCTTCTAGTGTGATCACAAAAAACAAAAAGCGCAGCTTCCTTACGGAGGCTGCGCTTTTGATATGGCATTCAGTATTACCGATCAGTCGTCGCGCAGACGGTCTTTGATCTCATCGGACAATGGCAGCGTGACTTCAGTCAGCTTGCCGTCTTCCAGCACCAAGACGCGGTCAGCACATTCCAGCTCGCTGGCGCGGTGAGAGACCATAAGGACGGTTTTGCCTCTGGTCATGGCGCGGAAGGAGGCGAGCACCGTGTCTGCTGTTGCATGATCTAGCCCCTCGGTGAGCTCGTCCGCCACCCAGATTTCAGGATCGCGCAGGTAGGCACGGGCCAGCGCCAGACGGCGTCCTTCGCCACCAGATAGGCCCAGACCGCCCTCGCCCAAGCGGGTTTCCAGCTTTTCCTGTCTGCTTTCCACCAGCTCTTTGAGGCCAGCATGGGAGAGAGCCTCCCACAGGTCTGCATCGCTTGCGTCTTCGCGGGCAATGCGCAGGTTTTCGGCAATGGTGCTGTGGAAGATCTGCGTGCGCTGGCCAACAACAGTCAGGGCTGCGCGCAGTTTATCTTCGGCGAGACAGTTCAACTCAACGCCACCGATCTGCACTGAGCCGTTCTGCGGTGTTTGCAGGCGGGCAACGATGGCAGCGAGCGTCGATTTGCCTGCACCACTTGGGCCGATGATTACTGTGCGGCTGCCCGTTGGCAGGGCAAGGTCTACGCCTTCCAGAATAGCAGCTGCCTTGGGTGTGTAGGCAAAGCGGATATCCTTGAGGCTGAGCGCGTCTTTGCCAGCTTCAAACACTGGGGCCTCAGACCCACTACGTGCGCTTTGCAGCGCTTCACTATCCTGCCCGGATGTGAGTAGAGAGCGCACACGGTCGGCAGCGCCAGACATCTTGCTCCAACTGCCTGCGCTGTTGGCAAGGGAGATCAGCAGTTCTGGCAGGGCCAGTGCGACGAAGGCAAACAAGGCGATGTGCTGCAGTTCCATCTGTCCTTGCTGATAGGAATAAGCTGCGAACAGGAAGGTGACTGCCACCATCACTTGGCTCATGGTGCTGATGACTGCCTGGTTGCGCATTTCAGTGAGTTCGTTTTGCTCCTGCACCTCATCCAGCTGGTTGACGGCTTTCAGTGCCGACAGGCGCTGCTGTTCCAGACCGCCAAAGACGGAAAGGTCACGGCGACCACGCACAAGATCAGACACGCGAACGCGCAGAGCGTCACGGGCAGTGTTAAGCTTGCGGGCCTGCGCCTTTTGGCGATGACCGCCGGAGCGTGCCAGTACGGTCAGGCCAGCGGCCTGCACGGCGCCAAGGGCGATGGAGGCCATTGGGGAATAGTCCCACAGAATGACAAGGGTCAGACCGGTGATGATGGTTGCGGAGCTGAGCGGCACCACCAGACGCAGGAACAGACCGTCGAGCTGGTCCACGTCACTAACCACGCGGGACAATGCGGTGGCGGAGCGTTGGCTTGACGTACCATTACCTTCGCGGGCAACAAGGCCACGGAAGACGCCGGAGCGCAGGTTTGCCAGAAAACGGAAGGTGGCGTCGTGGGTGATTACGCGTTCCACATAGCGACCGAAGATGCGCATGAACGCATAAAGGCGAATGCTGTTGGAGGCAGCGGAGGTGCTATAGACAATCGCGCCTGCTGACAGGCCAGCAAGGGCGGTTGCGGTGATGAAGTAGCCGGAGACAGCCATCAGGGCGATGCCTGCGATAGCTGGAATAAATGCGAGGATCAGACCACCCCAGAAGGCAAGCGGTTCTTCTTTTTGCAGCAGCCAGATTATGCGAAGGGACGATCTCATTGCTGTTCTCCTTCGCGTTCACTTACTTCAACCAGCACACCCTCTTTCAGGGTCAGCACACGGTCGGCAGAACCAACGACACGCGGGTCGTGGGTTGCGACCAGAACGGGCTTGTTCCGGGCCAGCGTCTTCAGGGCTGTTACAACCTTTTGCGCGGTTGTTCCGTCCAGATCTGCGGTTGGTTCGTCTGCGATGATCAACCGTGCATCTTTGCGCAGGGCGGCGCGGGCCAGTGCAAAGCGGCGACGCTCGCCCAATGACAGGCCTTTGCCGTCTTCGCCGATCTGACCCGATAGGCCTCCGGGAATTTTCGCAAGCAGCTCATCAACCGCGGCCAGCTTCAGGGCTTCGGTTAGTGTTGCATCGTCGGCAGATTCTCCGGCACGGCGCAGGTTTGCCCGCAGCGTGCCGTGGAACAGCTCCGGATTTTGCGAGAGCACGGAGATGGATTGTTGCCAGTTGGTCAGGCCGTAGGAGGAGATGGGCAGGCCGCCATAGGCGATCTGGCCCTGATCTGCTGGCAGGAAGCCCAGGATGCAATCCATCAGGGTTGATTTACCGGTTCCACTTGGGCCTTTAACAACCACCAGCTCGGGTTCACCGAGGGCCAGGTTGACGTCTGTCAGGATTGAGCGCTGGCCACGGGAAACGCTGAGATTGCGAATGGTCAAGGCACCGGTGGCTGGCAGGGGAACAATGTGCATGCCCTCAGCCACGCTTGCCTTTTGCTCATCGTTTTCAAGCTGCTTTTGCAGTTCAACGATATGATCGGCGGCGGCAAGTCCTGCTGCGCGGTCATGATAGGCGGCGGCATAGGCGCGGAGCGGCGCAAAATACTCAGGAACGATCATCAGCACAAACAGGCCTCCCGCCAGTGTCAGCGGAGAACCATAAGTGCCGAAGCTCCAGTCACCAAGCAGTGAGAAGCCTACATAGATGGCGGTGAGGGCGATTGCTGCGGCACTGAACAGTTCGAGCGCGGTGCTTGAGAGGAATGCGATGCGGAGCACGCGCATGGTGGACATGCGGAACTCGCCGCCTAGTTTGCGGATATCATCTTCAGAGCGTTTAACGGCGCCGAACAAGCGCAGAGTTTCCATACCTCTGAGGCGATCAAGTAGCAGGCCGCCCATATCGGCGAGCACACCCAGCTGCTGATCGCTGGCTTTTTTAGCGCGGATACCAACGATGGCCATGAAGACAGGTACGAGCGGTCCAAACACCAGCAGGCACAAGGCTGCAAACCAGCTGACATAGGCGACTGAGGCAAGTAATACGAGAGGGACGAGTGAAAGGCGCGACTGGATTGGGAGAAAGCGGCCAAGGTACGGACCAATGGCCTGAATGTGGTCTACCGCGATTGAGGCGATTTTTCCGCTGGCGGGCAGTTCGGTTGCCGGTGACAGGTTGGTCAGGTTGCTCAGCAAACTGGTTTCCAGCCTGTGGCGCGCCTTGGAAGCTGCGCGAACCGCGATCCCGCCCCCTTTCACCCGCAGAAAGTGGCGAATGACGGCAAGGAGCAATATGGAAGCTGTTGCGTAAAATGGATCAAGGCCCGGTCCTTTAGGATCAATCAGGCCCGCGATTGCCAGAGCGAGAAGTGCTGCTTGCGGTATCCAGAGAAGCTCAGAGATGCCTTGCAGCATTGCACCGCGCTTGACCAGTTTCATTTCCGGGCGAACAGCATCCTGCAGCCATATCTGACCGGCGGACTTTTTGCGCCCGCGCTTTTTCGCATGGGCGCTGGCCTGCGCTACATCTTCGTCAGATAACTCTGTAATATCTGCTAGGTTTTCAGTCATTCCGCTTTTCCGGTTCCCTCTTGCCGGGGCATCTGCCTGTAACTCTTTCAGTCAATTTCCGAAATAACTCTTCAATTGCCTGCACTTGCTTGTGCAATGGATTGACCTACACGGTCCATGATTGCAACACGCTCGTTAGAATTACTCCAGTTTTTTAATAAATCGCAATCAACTCAGGGGCGAAGATACCCCATTTAGCATGGGACATAAGCGCACAGGTGTGCCCTGCGAAATCTTCGGTGCCCGGAACCTCTTGCTTTCCCGAGCTTTACGGGGTTTTACCGAGAAGCTGCCACGACAAAAATCAATCCGGCTCATGGATTCCCCATTTTCGGGAAAATTAACGGCTTTCCGCTAGGGTCCCCGCGTTGTCTTGTGCGTCTCAGCCTACATAGAGCGATTGAGTTCATATTGCTGAATAACAATAAAGGGAGAGAACCTGACATGTTTTGCTCTTTTCGTCGTGTTTGCCTGACGGCAGCCTGGGGCCTTGGCCTTGTCTTCTTTGCTATAACCTCCGCAAAAAGCGGTTTTTCTCAGGAGCGGGACGATGTTATTCCGCCATTGGACATTTTTAAGACAATGGCCAGCGATCTGCAGCCTGATGGCTGGATCACCTTTCAGGAGCTGGATGGCAAGCAGATTGTCAGCTTTGCGCCGATCATGTCCCTGAGATGCAGACTCAAGGAGATCCGGTATTCCGTGGATTCAAAAGATCTGGATCAGAGCTTTCCTATCCCTGAATGCGATCGTGAGTATCCTTTCCAGGTGGAGCCGGACAGCATCCACCAGCCTTATATCATCGAATTTGATGGCGGAACGGTGCAGGCTCTTGCGGTGCAACTGACCTGGGATGACGATAGCAAGAGCGATATCGCCTATTATGAGCCGTGCCGTGATGTGGATTCCACGCCCTGTGCCTACCCTTTAGGCAGCAACCTATAAAAAAGGCGCTCCGAAGAGCGCCTCTTTAAAATTCTTCCCAGTAAAGGCTTATCCCATTGTCGGGATAGAGAATTCTGCGCCTTCCTTCACACCGGACGGCCAGCGGGATGTGACTGTCTTGGTACGGGTGTAGAACTTGAAGCCATCAGGGCCGTGCTGGTTCAGATCCCCAAAGCCGGAGCGCTTCCAGCCGCCGAAGGTGTGGTATGCCAGCGGCACAGGGATTGGTACGTTGACGCCAACCATGCCGATGTTGATACGGTTGGTAAAGTCGCGCGCCGTATCACCATCACGGGTGAAGATCGCAGTACCATTGCCATATTCATGTTCCATTGGCAGCTGGATTGCGTCTTCATAGGTTGCTGCGCGTACAACGGTGAGAACAGGACCAAAGATCTCTTCTTTGTAGATGTCCATGTCTTTGGTTGCGTTATCGAACAGACAAGGACCGATGAAGTTGCCGTTTTCGTAGCCCTGCAGTTTGAAGTCACGACCATCAACAACAAGGTTCGCGCCCTGCTCTACTCCAGAGTTTACCAGCCCAAGGATACGCTCGCGGGCCTGCGGTGTGATAACAGGACCAAAGTCAACGTCATCACCAGCAGTGTATGGGCCAACTTTGAGGCTCTCTACACGCGGGATCAGCTTTTCGATGAGGCGGTCTGCAGTTTCCTGCCCAACAGGCACAGCAACGGAGATTGCCATGCAGCGTTCGCCAGCAGCGCCAAAGCCAGCGCCGACAAGAGCATCTGCTGCCTGATCCAGATCCGCATCTGGCATGATGAGCATGTGGTTTTTCGCGCCGCCGAAGCACTGGACGCGTTTGCCGGAGGCTGTGCCACGGGTGTAAACGTATTCAGCGATTGCGGTGGACCCCACGAAGCCAACGGCCTGAATGATTGGATCGTCGAGGATCGCGTCTACGGCTTCCTTATCGCCGTTGACGACGTTCAGGACACCATCTGGAAGGCCTGCTTCCTGCATGAGTTCTGCAAGCATCATTGGCACGGACGGATCACGCTCTGATGGCTTGAGGATGAAAGAGTTTCCGGCTGCGATTGCAACGCAGAATTTCCACATTGGGATCATGGCTGGGAAGTTGAATGGGGTGATACCTGCCGCTACGCCCAGAGGCTGTCGCATGGAGTACATGTCGATGCCAGGACCTGCACCTTCGGTGTACTCGCCCTTCATCATGTGCGGTGCACCGATGCAGAATTCTGCCACTTCCAAGCCGCGGATGACATCACCTTTTGCATCCGGGAAGGTTTTGCCGTGTTCAGCAGACAGTTTGGATGCCAACTTGTCCATGTCGCGGTGAAGCAGGGAAACGAACTTCATCATCACACGCGCACGGCGCTGTGGGTTGGTTGCTCCCCAACCGATCTGCGCTTTTTCCGCGATGGCAACCGCCTCTTGCAGTTCAGCTGCGCTTGCCAGAGCAACTTTTGCTGTTACTTCGCCCGTTGCTGGATTGAATACGTCTGCTGTGCGGCCAGATTTGCCTGCTACACGCTTACCGTTGATAAAATGACCAATCTCTTCCACGGTGAGGTCCTCCCTCTAAATGTTTCTGATTGTTCTAGCGCACCACCGCGTTGCTTTTGCGGGTTTGCGGGCGAATTTCTGTATAGTCCTAGCATGAACTATATTTTTCGCGTATCAATGCGATAATTTCCAAAACCGTTGTGCGAAATTTAAATCCCAAACACGACGGAACGCAGACGTGGGAGAGATCATGAACTGGGATGATGCAAGGGTGTTTCTGGCAGTGGCCCGCTCCGGCCAAATACTGGGGGCGGCGCAACGGCTCAGTTTGAACCATGCCACGGTTGCGCGGCGTATTTCCGCGCTTGAGGCGGCGTTGCAGGCTAAGCTGATTGACCGGCGGACCACCGGCTGTGCTCTCACCAGTGAGGGCGAGCGCTTCTTTGAGTTCGCGGAGAGCATGGAAACCGAGATGCTTTCAGCGCGGGCAGAGATCGGCGGGACCGATGTGGAGCTTTCCGGCGCTGTGCGGATTGGTACACCAGATGGGTTTGGCGTTGCCTTTCTTGCGCCGCGTCTGGGTGCGCTCAATGAACGTTATCCAGACCTTACTCTCCAGCTGGTTCCGCTGCACCGCGCCTTTTCGCTTTCCAAGCGCGAAGCTGATCTGGCGGTGACGGTTGGGCAGCCAGACCATGGCCGACTTGTGAGCCGTAAGCTGACCGACTACACACTGGGTCTTTATGCATCACGCACCTATGCAGAACGTTACGGCTTACCGCAGAGCGAAGAAGAGCTGAAACAACATCGCCTGATTGGATATGTGGATGACCTAATCTACGCCCCTTCCCTCAACTACTGTGCTGAGTTCTCCAAGGATTGGCAGTCCCGGCTGGAATGCGCCAGTGCTCTGGGACAGACGGAAGCTGTGCGGGCGGGCAGTGGGATTGGCATTCTTCACGGGTTCATTGCCGATGGAAATGATGACTTTGTGCCTGTGCTCCCAGAAAAACGCATTTCGCGTAGTTACTATCTGGTCACCCATGAAAGCGCCCGACATTTACGACGTATCAAAGCTGTCTCTGATTTCATCTTTGACCTGGTCAAACAGGAGAAAGATCTTTTTATGAACCAGCAATAGGGCATGCATTTCGTAGTGAAATGGTCTCAGCGTTAGCCAGCTCGACTTCCCTGTCTCGATCAGATGCCAATAAAAAACGCCGGTCCAACTGGCCGGCGTTTCTTGTTCTCTGATTTTCAGATGAACTTATGCGAGTTCAGGCAGTGTCTGGTTATAAGCACCCACTTCAGGGTTTTCACGCAGAACCGCGTCTACCGCTTTGAACATCTCGTGCAGGCGTACTTCGGAGACAGGGCTTTCCACCACAACTACCAGCTCAGGCTTATTGGAAGAGGCACGGACGAGGCCCCATGTTCCATCAGCGCATACCACACGCACGCCGTTGACGGTAATCAGGTCAGCGATATCCTGACCGGCCACTTGCGCGCCCTCTTCCTGCAGGGACTTGAAACGCGCAACCACTCGATCAACTACGTCGTATTTGATCTCATCGGCACATTTGGCGGCCATGGTTGGGGAGCCCCAGGTCTTGGGCAGATCGCGGCGCAAGTCAGCCATGGACTTGTCCGGGTTGCGGTCCATCATGTCCAGGACAGCGATTGCGGAGACGGCACCATCATCATATCCGCGACCGATTGGCGGGTTGAAGAAGTAGTGGCCGGACTTTTCGAAGCCAGCGACCGCACCCAGCTCGGTGACGCGGCGCTTGATGTAGGAGTGACCGGTTTTGAAGTAGTCGGTCTTTGCACCATTTGCCTTGAGCACCGGATCTGTGTGGAACAGGCCGGTTGACTTCACATCAACCACAAACTGGCTTTCCGGGTGGAGCGCGGAAATATCGCGGGCAAGCATGACGCCCACTTTATCTGCAAAGATCTCTTCGCCTTCGTTATCGACCACACCACAGCGATCGCCGTCGCCATCAAAGCCCAGACCCACCTCTGCGCCGGTTTCCAGAACCTTGTCTCGGATTGCATGAAGCATCTTCATGTCTTCCGGGTTCGGGTTGTAGTTGGGGAAGGTGTGATCCAGTTCGCAATCGAGCGGAATGACATCAACGCCCAGCGCTTCCAGAATACGCGGCGCAAATGCGCCAGCAGTACCGTTGCCACAGGCGACAACAGCTTTGATCGGTCGCTTCAGCTTTTCGCGCTCAGTCAGGTCAGCGATGTAACGATCTGCTAAATCCGGATGATATTCATAGGAGCCCCCGCCGCGCAGGTCGCTTGCGCCTGCCATCACAATCTCTTTCAGGCGGGTCATTTCTTCCGGCCCGAAGGTGAGTGGGCGGTTTGCCCCCATCTTCACGCCAGTCCAGCCGTTGTCATTGTGGGAGGCGGTGACCATGGCCACGCATGGCACATCCAGATCGAACTGGGCATAGTACGCCATTGGAGACATGGCGAGGCCGATGTCATGTACCTTGATGCCAGCTGACATCAAGCCAGTGATCAATGCCATTTTGATGGATGCAGAGTAGCCACGAAAATCATGGCCTGTGACGATCTCGGGGCGGACGCTTAGCTCATGAATAAGAGTGCCAAGCCCTTCGCCCAGCGCCTGAATGCCCTTCAGGTTGATCTCTTCTTCAAACAGCCAGCGTGCATCATACTCGCGAAAACCGGTCGGTTTGACCAATGGTGTTGTTTCATAGGCCAAGGTGTTTGGTGTTAGCTGTGAAACCGGAATAATTGACATAGTTTCTCCTAGATAAGCCTCAGGTCACGGGAAATACTGAGACGTGAGGCTCTTATTATTGTCCGTTCTGAAATGAGCGTGTGCCCGAAACGGTATTCAAATTCAGGTTATACGCGCAGGATGTCGTCCTCCGCGATATATGCGCCTGACTGGACCTCGATCATGCGGACCGGAATTTTTCCCGGATTTTGTAGTTTATGCCGTGCTCCCAGAGGGACAAAGACAGATTGATTTTCCGAAATCAACTCATTTTTTCCGTCAATCGTGACCTCCAGCGTTCCGCTGACAACTACCCAGTGCTCTGCGCGGTGGATGTGGCGCTGCAGGGTCAGGCCCATGCCCGGCTTGATCATCATGGACTGCACGCGGAAGCGCTCACCCTCAGAGATGCGCTCGCTCCAACCCCACGGGCGGTAGACACGGCGGTGCTGAACGGTTTCAGAACGATTGGCGCTGTCCAATTGCTCCACCACCTTCTTGACGTCCTGCGCCTTATCTTTTGCAGCAACGAGGAGCGCGTCCTTGGTGTTCACGACCATGACGTCCTGAAGGCCAACAACGCTGACAAGCGCATCTTCAGAATAAACGAGGCAATTTTTGGACTGTTCGAAGATCGCCTCCCCTAAAGCGGAGTTTCCCTCATCATTCTTGGCCATGGACTCCCAGATAGCTGGCCAGGAACCGAGATCGCTCCAGCCCGGATCGGTTGGGACGCAGGCGACGTTCTCCTCATTTTCCATAATCGCATAATCAAAAGAGATATTGCGCACCTTTGCAAAGGCGCCTTCTTCAAGGCGGAGGAAATCCAGATCGTGACGGGCGTTCTTGGAGGCTTCGGAGACTTGCTCCCAGATATCGGGTGCGTGTTTTAGGAAGGCATCGCGCATGGTCGCAGCGGAATACATGAAAATGCCAGCATTCCAGAGGTAATTGCCGTGTTTGAGGAACTGTTCAGCGGTTGCCAAATCCGGCTTTTCGACAAAGGCGTCCACTTTGCGCACAGGTTCACTGCCAGCACAGAGCCTGATGTAGCCGTAGCCTGTGTTGGGTTCGCTAGGTTCAATACCAAACGTAACGATCTGACCGGCTTCAGCAGCGGTTTGCGCGGCTTCTACCGCTAACTGGAACTCTTCTTCATCTGCAACCAAATGGTCAGATGGCAGGAGCAACACAATTGCGTTTTCGTCCGTTTGCAACGCCATTAGCGCTGCAAGGGCCGCCGGCGCTGCCGTGTTGCGTCCGCATGGTTCAAGCACAATGGCTTGCGGTTTAATCCCCATCTCGGCCATCTGCTCTCCGATCAGGAAGCGGTGGTCCTGATTGGAGATGACGAGCGGTGCACGGAACTGATTTGAGCTGACGCGCTCGCATGTTTTTTGAAAGAGGCTTTGACCTGAAAAGATAGGCAAGAACTGTTTTGGCCTTTCTCTACGGGACAGAGGCCAGAGGCGAGAACCAAACCCGCCCGATAGAATCACGGGCGTGATTTTTCTTGTATTATTGCCGCTCATATATTCTGGATCACTTTCAAACAAGGAACAGACTATTGGTAGACGCAGATGCGGCAGGTCAAAACCCTCAAAACACGTAGGGTTTCAATGTTCCACACCTTCTCGTGGACAATCCTGAAGCGTATTACCGTCAATATGGCCCTAAAGTTCCCCTTATTTTTCAGGGGTATTCAGTGCATTTTCGACGGGTCACGATACCCTTGAATTTATTAAGCATTTGTTCTGGGGGGAAGATGCGGGAGGAACTGGGGCGGACTATCGAGGATAAAGAGGAGGAGCTTGTTGCTCTGACCCGTGATCTGATTGCGTTTCCGACAATCAATCCACCTGGAGAAGCTTATCGTCCTTGTGCAGAGTTCATTGGTGAGCGTCTGAAGCGTAAGGGCTTTTCAGTTGAGTATGTGAGAGCTGACGGTACACCCGGCGACTGTGAACAGTACCCGCGTATCAATGTGATTTGCCGTTATGAAGGGCGTGGCCCTGGCCCTTGCATCCATTTTAACTCACATATCGATGTTGTTGAGGTTGGGCATGGCTGGACGGTTGATCCATTTGCGGGTGTGGTGAAAGACGGAAAAGTCTTTGGGCGTGGTGCCTGTGATATGAAAGGGGGGCTGGCGGCTTCCATCATTGCGGCGGAAACCCTGATTGAGTGCTTTCCCGAGTTTTGCGGGGCGATCGAGATCTCCGGTACGGTTGATGAGGAATCTGGCGGGCTGGGCGGTGTCGCCTATCTTGCTCGGCATGGCTATTTTTCCAAACCGCGTGTGGATCACGTAATCATCCCCGAACCGCTTCACAAAGACCAGATCTGCCTTGGTCACAGGGGTGTGTGGTGGAGCGAAGTTGAGACTCGTGGATCCATTGCGCATGGGTCCATGCCGTTTCTGGGTGACAGCGCAATTCGTCACATGAGTGCTTTCCTGCACGAGCTTGAAACGGAGCTTTATCCCGCGCTCAGCAAAAAACAAACACAAATGCCGGTTATTCCTCCCGGCGCCCGTTCGTCTACCTTAAATATCAACTCGTTACATGGCGGGCAGGATGAAGGACACCATGGTCTGCCCTCCCCATGTGTTGCAGATAGCTGCCGTATCGTTCTGGATCGTCGCTTCCTGATTGAGGAGCCTTTGCAAGACGTTAAGCAAGAGATAGTTGAAATATTAGAAAACCTGCGTAAAACACGTGAAAATTTCGACTATGAGCTAAAGGATCTCCTTGAAGTTCTCCCGGTGATGGCGGAGAAAGACTCTCCAGTCGCCCGCGCGGTTGCAGGCGGCATTCGGGACGTGCTTCAGAAGGATGCGTCATATGTGGTTTCTCCGGGAACCTATGATCAGAAGCACATTACACGGCTTGGCCACTTGCACGATTGCATTGCATATGGCCCGGGCGAACTTGAGATGGCACACAGGCCGGATGAATTTGTTGGGATTGAGGATCTTGTTGACAGTGCAAAGGTAATGGCGCTGGCTGCGTACTCTCTTCTGACAGAGCCAACAACAAAACAAACAACCACAACACTGCCTGGACATGTGCACTCTTGAAGTATAGGGGATGAAATGGAATGCATGCAAAATCATTAAAAAGTCGGCTGCTTGGCTTTGCCGGAGGCGCGGCGCTCGCGGTTGCTGCACTGACAGGTGCGCACACTTCTGCTGATGCCAAGTCTTCTTTGTCATTGGGAATGGCGCTTGAACCACCTCATCTTGACGCAACTGCGGGAGCGGCGGCTGCGATTGATGGCGTGGTTTACCAGAATATCTTTCAAGGTCTGACACGCATTGGCCCAGATGGCAGCGTTTTGCCGTCACTGGCTAAATCGTGGGATGTAAGCGATGACGGCCTGACCTATCGCTTCCACCTGCAGAACGGCGTTGTTTTTCATGACGGAACACCTTTTTCTGCCGATGATGTGAAGTTTTCACTGGACCGTGCACGCGCGGATGACAGCGTAAATGCGCAAAAGCCATTGTTTGACGGGATTTCTGAAGTCGTTGTTGTTGATCCGCAGACGGTTGACATCAAACTGACCAGCCCAAGCGGAAACCTTGCTTACAACCTCGCATGGGGTGATGCCGTTATCGTTTCGCCAAAGACGGCGGAGACCAATAAAACCAAACCAGTAGGCACCGGACCTTTCAAGTTTGACCGCTGGATGAAGGGCCAGGAAATCCGGATTTCACGCTTTGACGGGTATTGGGGTGAACAACCTCAGTTGGACACAGCGTCCTTCCGTTTCATTTCTGATCCAAATGCGGCATTTGCTGCTATGATCTCGGGTGATTTGGACGCGTTCCCAGTGTATTCCGCGCCAGAAACCATTGTTCAGTTTGAAGCCGACCCACGTTTTGAAGTTGCTATTGGCACCACCGAGGGTGAGACCATTTTGGCAATGAACAACACCCGTGGTCCACTGAAAAACAAGCTTGTGCGTCAGGCGATCTCCCATGCGATCAACAAGCAGGCTTTAATTGATGGCGCCATGTTCGGTCTTGGCACGCCGATTGGAACACACTTTGCGCCGCACCATCCGGCATACAATGATCTGACAGGGCTTTACCCTTACGATCCTGCCAAAGCAAAAGAGCTTCTGGCACAGGCAGGTTATGCGGAAGGCTTCAGCGCGACGCTCAAACTGCCGCCGCCAACTTACGCCCGCCGTGGCGGTGAGCTGATTGCGTCTGATCTGAAGAAGGTTGGCATTGATCTGAAGATCGTACCGGTTGAGTGGGCGCAGTGGCTTTCTGAAGTCTTCAAAGAAACCAACTACGACTTCACGATCGTCTCTCATGTAGAGCCAATGGATATTGGTATCTATGCGCGGGACAAATACTACTTCAACTACAGCAGTGACCAGTTCAAGACGCTAATTGATGAGTTGAACGTGACTGTTGATGAAGATAAGCGCACTGAGCTTTTGAAGCAGGCACAGCAATCCATATCCGAGGATGCTGTGAACGTCTACCTGTTCCAGCTGGCGAAGACTGGTGTGTGGAACGCCAACGTGAAGGGCCTTTGGCATAACGCGCCGACGCCTGCCAATGACTTGTCACAGGTCTATTGGACAGATAACTAAAAGCACCTCGCAAATACACCAGATATTTGCACAGGGCTGCGATTACAACCGCTATCGCAGCCCTTCTCAATTGCTATTCCGGATTATTTGGTTTAAGCGGTTGCCGGACTGAGTTACCTTAGGGGTAATCCTTTTTTCTCATTGTGCAATTTGCTTGCGCCACGCAAGTTGGATTGGTTTGCGGATTTGTCCTATGCTCTGGTTTGCGTTTCTTCGCCTCATAGGCCTGCTGACAACTCTTCTGGCCGCAAGCCTCGTCATTTTTGTTGTGCTTGAAGTTCTTCCCGGCGATCCGGCTGAAGTGATGCTTGGGCTGAATGCGCAGCCTGATACATTGGCAGCTTTGCGTGCTGAGCTTGGCCTGAACGCTCCTGTCACAACCCGGTATGTCTCCTGGATTCTGGGCATGTTCCAAGGTGATTTCGGGATAAGCTACACCTACTCCGTGCCTGTTTCAGAGCTGATCAGCGAACGCATTCAAGTGAGCCTTCCTTTGGCTGCAGGCTCGTTGATCCTTTCTACTTTGATTGCAATACCGGTTGGCGTTTATTCCGCCCGGCATCACGGCAAGATCATTGATACGGGCATCATGAGCGTTGCGCAGATCGGCATAGCGGTGCCCAATTTCTGGATTGCGATCCTGCTGGTCTATGTCTTTGCCATTGTCTTGCGCATCTTGCCATCTGGCGGGTTTCCGGGTTGGGATGTGAGTGTGCTTGGGTCTCTGCAGGCACTGTTGCTCCCGGTAGTTGCGCTTGCTCTGCCGCAAGCCAGCATTCTGGCGCGGGTGATGCGATCAGCGCTGCTGGACGTGTTGCATGAGGACTATATCCGCACAGCACGGGCCAAAGGGCTTTCCAACAAAGCCACTCTCTGGAGGCATGGGGTGCGCAATGCGCTTATTCCAGTCCTGACCATTTTGGGGCTTCAGTTCTCCTTTTTGATTGCCGGGACTGTGATTATTGAGAACCTGTTTTACTTGCCGGGCTTGGGTCGGCTCATCTTTCAGGGCATTACACAGCGGGACCTCATCGTAGTGCGAAGCAGCGTCATGTTGCTGGTTGCGCTTACTATTTTCGTCACGTTTCTGGTCGATATCGCCTATGCAGCCATTGATCCAAGATTAAGGCGGCGCGCATGAACCAAGAACTCCCGAGTTATCCGCCGCCAGCTAAGTATGACGCGATATCCATCTGGAGGAAGGCGCTGCGCAGCCGCTCCTTTGTGATTGGTGCTGTGCTTGCACTTTTTGTCTTGATTGCGGGCGTTACCTCGATTTTCTGGACGCCTTACGCGATTGACGTGTTGGATGTTTCCCAGCGTTTGCAGCCGATGAGTTCTCAGTACTTGTTTGGGACGGATCAGTATGGGCGCGATATCCTTTCCATGCTGATGGCGGGTGCTCGCACTTCGATCATTGTGGCGCTGATTGCTGTGGGTATAGGCATGCTGATCGGCGTCCCTCTGGGGCTTCTTGCAGCAGCCCAAAGGGGCCTGCTTGAAGAGATGGTGATGCGCACCAATGATCTGATTTTTGCGTTTCCGTCTTTGCTGTCAGCAGTCCTTATCACCTCCATTTTTGGTCCAGGGACCATCAACGCGGTAATTGCAATCGGTATCTTCAATATTCCGGTTTTCGCCCGTGTGGCACGCGGCGGGGCGCTTGCACTTTCAGGGCGTGAGTTTTTGCTAGCCGCGCGTCTTTCCGGCAAGAGTACATTTCTGATTACCGTGGAACACGTTATTCCCAATATTGCCAATCTGTTGATTGTGCAGGCCTCCATTCAACTCTCTCTGGCGATCCTTGCGGAAGCCGGGCTGTCCTATCTTGGCCTTGGCACCCAGCCCCCGATGGCGAGCTGGGGCCGCATGCTTTATGAAGCGCAGACCATGGTTGCCTTTGCACCGCAGCTGGCACTCTATCCGGGATTTGCGATTATCTTTTCTGTGCTGGGTTTTAATCTACTCGGCGATGGCCTGCGCGATCTGCTGGATCCTAAAATGCGGAGGAGAGTGGCATGAGCGCTATCTTTTCTGCCAGAGACCTGTGCGTTTCCATCAACGGCAAGCAGATCCTGCGCGATGTGGACTTTGATCTTGAACGCGGCAAGATCCTTGGTCTTGTGGGGGAAAGCGGGTCCGGTAAGTCCATGAGCGCACTATCTGCCATGCAGCTTCTGCCTGAAGGGGCAAGCCAGAGCGGTGAGCTGAGTTTTGAGGGCAAAAACCTCACACGTGCTTCCGATCCGGAAATGACCCACATACGTGGCAAAGACATTTCCATGGTTTTTCAGGAGCCCATGACGGCCCTAAATCCGATCCGCACCATTGGTGATCAGGTTGCTGAGGGTTTGCGCTGGCATCTGAGGATCTCGCGCAAGGAGGCGTGGGAGCAGACCATTGACGTTCTGGAGCGAGTTGGGCTGGGTCCTGAATACGGTCTGATGGACCGGTTTCCTCATCAGCTATCAGGCGGGCAGAGGCAGCGTGTGGTGATCGCCATTGCCATTGCCTGTCAGCCTAAAGTGCTGATTGCGGATGAACCCACTACCGCTCTTGATGTAACCGTTCAGGCGCAGATCCTGACGCTGCTGAAGGACATCGTGAAGAAAGAGCAGATGGCTATGCTGCTCATTTCACACGATCTGGCTGTGGTGGCTGAGATGGCTGATACCGTTGCTATCATGAAGGATGGGGTGATTGTTGAAGATGGCCCAACCGGCGAGCTGTTTGACAACCTGTCCCACCCCTACTCCCAAAAACTGTTTGAAGCTTCCAACCATGTGCCGGTGCCCCGCCAAGAGCCAGTTGATGAAAGGGCACAGCCGCTCTTAAAGGTGAGTAATGTGCTCAGGCAGTACCCGCTGTCACGTGCCAGCATCTTTACACGCCGTCAATGGCACCGGGCCGTGCAACATGTTTCCTTCAGTGTGGCTCCGCGCCAAAGCCTTGGGCTGGTGGGCGAAAGTGGCTGTGGCAAGTCCACGCTTGCCCGCACCATTTTGGGTCTGACGCCCCCGGACGGAGGCAGTATTCAGTTTCTGGGTAAAGACCCTTTTGCTGTCTCGCGAAATGACCGGCGGGACCTACAGCTTGGTATGCAGGCGGTGTTTCAGGACCCTTATGGAAGCTTTGATCCGCGGCATACGGTAGAGCGCACAGTCAGCGAGCCTTTGCATCTGATGCGTAGTGACCTGTCGCGCGAGCAGCGCAGAAAGCGGGTTCATGAAGTGCTGGAGAGTGTCGGGCTTGCTTCTGCAGATGCAAACAAATATCCGCACGAGTTTTCCGGCGGACAGCGGCAGCGCATTGCCATTGCGCGGGCTTTGGTCACCAACCCAAGTCTGATTGTGGCCGATGAGCCTGTCTCTGCGCTTGATGTTTCGATCAGAGCACAGATTCTGGATCTGTTTGCGGATCTGCGCGACAGGCTGGGCATGGCATATTTGTTCATTTCCCATGATCTTTCTGTGGTGCAGGCGATTACGGACCGTGTGATTGTGATGAATGCGGGCCGCATTGTGGAAGAAGGACCGACTGGGGAGGTCTTTTCCAATCCCAAGCATCCTTACACACGTATGCTCGTTTCTGCTGTGCCGGACCTCAATGAAGCCTTGCGCAAACGCAGAAAAAAAGAGAACAAAGATACGCAGTGAATCTTATTGCCTGAGACGACCTCTTGTAGCCAGCTTTGTTAGGGTCAGGGCCGCAGCCATTGGAGATGTGTTATGACAACATCCGAGAACCAGCTTCGCCGCAAAATCATCAAAACGGCAAGTGCCTTGCAAAGCACAGGTTTGACGCATGGCACCTCTGGCAATGTGAGTGTGCGGCACAAAGACGGACTGCTGATCACCCCCTCCGGGATCGCTTACGCAGATCTTTCAATCGAGAAGCTCGTCTTCATGGACCTTTCTGGCGGCTACTATGGCGATTACCTGCCCTCCTCCGAATGGCGCATGCATTTGGACATTTATCGCAGGTATCCCGATGCCCAAGCAGTTGTGCATTGTCACTCGCCGCGGGCGACGGCTCTTTCAACGCATAACAAAGGCATTCCGGCATTTCACTATATGGTTGCAGTTGCGGGCGGCGATGAGATTAAGTGTGCGGACTACGCAACGTTTGGCACTAAGGCACTGTCCGAGGCGATGATTGCGGCTTTGGGGGATCGCAGAGCGTGCCTACTGGCGCATCACGGACAAATTACCTATGGTCCTTCCTTGGAAAAGGCATTCGGGCTTGCCGGTGAGGTTGAAGCGCTGGCGGACCAGTATCTTTCTGCGTTGGTTTTGGGAGAACCAGCACCTCTTTCTCCGACCGAGATGAAAGAGATCCTGAGGAAATTCAAAAGCTACGGCAAGCAACTGGATGCCTTAGAGGATGACGACGCGGGCGCTTTTGAGATGCCCGAACGGCGCGACTGATCCAAAGAACAGCAAACATACAAAGGCTTACGCCTTAAAGACATATAATGGGAATGGTTGGAAGATGCGGATTGGACTTGATTGGGGTGGCACTAAGATTGAAGCGCTGGCACTTTCTAATGAAGGTGAGGAACTGTTTCGCAAGCGCGTTCAGACCCCCAAGAATGATTATGATGGCTGCATTGTCGCTGTTAAAGAGCTGGTCACGGCGACCGAAGCAGCCACGGGCCAGGCGGGTACGGTTGGTATTGGCATTCCCGGTTCCATCTCACCAAGCACTGGACTGGTGAAAAACGCAAATTCCACTTGGATGAACGGCAAACCGCTGGACAAAGACCTGAGCGAGGTGCTTGGCCGCGAAGTGCGCATTCAGAACGATGCAAACTGTATGGCGGTCTCGGAATCAATCGACGGGGCTGGAGCAGGTTGCGGGGTGGTGCACGGGATTATTATCGGCACAGGCTGCGGCTCTGGTATCGCCATCAATGGCCGCCCTCACAAGGGCGCCAATGGCATTGGTGGTGAATGGGGGAACGTCACCGTGCCATGGATGCAGGAAGGCGAGTTTCCCGGTCCGCTCAACTGGACCGGACACCATGGAACTATTGACCTGCTGTGCTCTGGCACTGGCTTTCAGTGGGACTATGAGAATGCCACCGGCAAGGCCTTGAAAGGCCGGGAAATCATTGAGCTGATGCGTGCTGGTGATGAAGCCGCAACGGGGACCTATCAACGGTATGTGAGCCGACTGGGCCGCGCCCTTGCCATGGCAGCAAATATTCTGGACCCGGATTGTTTTGTGCTTGCTGGCGGCATGTCCAACGTGGATGAGATTTATAAGGATCTTCCGGCTGTCATGCGTCCCTACATCTTCTCGGATGGTTATGAATTTGATATCCGCAAGGCGAAACATGGCGACAGCTCCGGTGTACGCGGGGCTGCGTGGCTGTGGGGTAAAGGTGAGACAACGCAAGGATATGTAAACGAAAGCTCGTGAACGTCCTTTTCCTCATGCACTTCTCTTTCTATAGTCAGACCTTCCGATTCTGATTTCCTGAAAGAAATTTCCATGACAATGACAAGCCAAGAAATCCTTGCAAAGCTGGTCAGCTTTGACACGGTCAGCGCAAAATCCAATCTCCCCCTGATCAAGTGGATCGAAGAGTATCTTAGTGGTCTGGGGGTTTCGTCCTCTCTGCTGCCGGACGAAAGCGGTGAGAAGGCGAGCTTGTTTGCGACGATCGGTGGTGAGGGAACCGACGGATACGTTCTTTCAGGTCATACGGATGTTGTGCCGGTTGAGGGACAGGACTGGACCAGCAATCCATTCTCGCTGCGAGAAGATGACGGCCTGCTTTATGGTCGTGGCTCCTGCGATATGAAGGGCTTTGTCGCTTGCTGTCTGGCAAAAGTGCCGGAGATGCTCAAGGCACCACTTAAGAAGCCGTTTCACCTGATGTTCTCTTATGATGAAGAGACCGGCTGTACCGGTGTTCAGCCGGTGCTTTACAAGCTGGCGGGTGAAGGTTTTCAGGCGGAAGCATGTTTCGTTGGGGAGCCAACCGAGATGCAGGTGGTGGTTGCGCACAAGTCCAAGGGTTCATACCGCGCTGTGTTTACCGGTCTTTCCTGCCACTC
Organism: Pseudovibrio japonicus; assembly: GCF_014651595.1. GTDB lineage: Bacteria > Pseudomonadota > Alphaproteobacteria > Rhizobiales > Stappiaceae > Pseudovibrio > Pseudovibrio japonicus. Next base: position 442,454 of record NZ_BMXE01000001.1, read on the forward strand.
CTCCCTCGCCCCACAAGGCGTCAATGCGGTTCACTATGCTGCGCGGTTTGTTACAAAACTGGAAGAGATGGCCCGGGAACTGGCAGCCGGGCCTCGTGATGACTTGTTTGACCTTCCGTTTTCGACTGCGCACACGGGGGTCATAAAGGGCGGAACAGCACTTAACATTGTGCCTGAGCACTGCGAAGTGGTTTTTGAATTCCGCGTTCTGCCAACCGAAAGCCTTCAGGCTTGCATGGATGAGATTACGCGCTACGCAATGGAGGAACTGCTGCCAGAGATGCGCAAAGTCTATCCAGAGGCGAACATTGAGTTCCTGCCGCATTCGGAGATTCCGGGACTAAACACTGATGTGGAAGCGGATGTAACCGTGCTGGCCAAGAAACTTGCTGGCCGCAACGATCACGCAAAAGTTGCTTATGGCACTGAGGCTGGTCTGGTCCAGACCATATTGAAGGTTCCTACCGTGGTATGTGGCCCGGGCAGCATCGAGCAGGCCCACAAACCAGATGAGTTCATCAAGAAAACCGAACTGGACAAGTGCGACGGTTTCCTCGACCGCCTGATCCAGCATGCTTGTGTGTAAGGCGGTTTAGGGTGCCTTTCACGATAGGGTGGAGGGCTCATGATTGCATTGCTGGGTGTATTCTTGTTTCAGGAGTTGCACCCAGTCGCAGCTTGGGTTATGAGAACCGCATGATGACTATGCAAGCGCAAAACATGCTGTGGTGGTGGCGCCGGTAACGGTGGCTGATCGCGCATGTCTTGTTGACTTGTAATTTCCAAGCCGCCGCATTCCATGCAGGCGGTTTTGTTGTATCTAACGCCTCGCAAACATCGGAAACAGGTGTGCACGACCCGGAGGATTGACCATGCCGATTACGGCAGAACGGACTTACAAGAGCAAAGGCGGGGTAATTATCCGCCGTAAAAGCCGCAATGCTGATTATGCCGCTGGTACAAGTGAATGGATGGACAAACTGGACCGTCAACGCGGGGCGGTGCTGTCTTCTTCCTACGAATATCCGGGCCGGTATACACGCTGGGATATGGCACTGGCCAATCCGCCGCTGCTGATCGAATCCAATGATCGCAAAATCACTATTCAAGCGCTGAACGAGCGTGGGCATGTTTTGATGCCTGCTGTGAAGGGTGCACTGGAGGGTCACGAAGACATCGCAGAATTTGTGGCAAGTGAGTACCGCATTGATCTGACGGTGAAGAAACCTGACCGCGCCTTTTCCGAGGAAGAGCGCTCCCGCCAGCCCTCCACGTTCTCCGTTGTCCGTGCGCTGGTTGATCTGTTTTCCTGTGATGATGATCAGCTTGGTCTTTACGGGGCGTTTGGCTACGACCTGACCTTCCAGTTTGAGCCGATTGATCTGAAGCTTCAACGTCCTGATGACCAGCGCGATATGGTGCTGTTTTTGCCCGATGAAATCCTGATCGTTGACCACTATGGCCGCAAGGCGCATGTGCTGGAATACGATTTTGAGTTCAACGCAAAAACCACCGATGGCCTGCCGCGCGATGGTGAGGAAACACCGTACAAGCCTGCCAGTGAGACACCGGGCCGTGGTGACCGTGAGCCGGGTGAATATGCGGAGCTGGTGCGCTCTGCGGTTGAGTACTTCAAGCGCGGTGATCTGTTCGAGACGGTTCCGGGACAGGTGTTCTATGAGCCTTGCGAAAACCCGCCATCAGCGGTTTCCCGCCGTTTGCAGCAGATCAATCCGTCGCCTTATTCCTTCTTCTTTAATCTGGGCAATTCCGAATATCTGGTCGGCGCTTCGCCCGAGATGTATGTGCGGGTGACTGGTGGCCGACGTGTGGAAACCTGCCCGATTTCCGGTACGATCCGCCGTGGCAAAAACGCCATTGAGGATGAAGCTCAGATCCGTAAGCTGCTGAACTCCGCTAAGGATGAAGCAGAGCTGACCATGTGCACCGATGTGGACCGCAATGATAAGAGCCGTATCTGCGTGCCTGAATCCGTGCGCGTGATTGGTCGCCGGCAGATCGAGATGTATTCGCGCCTGATCCATACGGTGGACCATGTTGAAGGCACGCTGCTTGATGGCAAGGATGCGCTGGATGCGTTCCTTTCCCACGCATGGGCGGTGACGGTGACAGGTGCGCCGAAGCGTTGGGCCATGCAGTTTATTGAGGACCATGAAAAGAGCCCGCGCGCATGGTATGGCGGCGCGATTGGGGCAGTTCTGTTTAATGGCGACATGAACACCGGACTGACCTTGCGCACCGTACGCATCAAGGATGGCGTGGCGCAGATCCGTGCCGGTGCGACCCTGCTCTATGATAGTGTCCCTGAAGATGAAGAAGCAGAGACCGAGCTGAAAGCATCTGCGGTGATCGCAGCGGTTCGCGAGGCTGGCCTGTCGTTCAACTCCGAGGAAGGAGTGGTTAAAGCACAACCCGGCGAGGGCAAGAAGATCTTGCTAGTAGACCATGAGGATAGCTTCGTTCATACGCTTGCAAACTACCTCCGCCAGACTGGAGCCGAGGTTGTGACCTACCGCAGTCCGGTGCTGGATGAGGTGTTTGAACATGTTAAACCGGATCTGGTCGTGCTCTCCCCCGGCCCGGGCTCTCCAAAGGACTTTGATTGTGCGGCTACCATTGAACGGGCAAGGGCGCGTAAACTACCGATCTTTGGCGTGTGTCTTGGCCTACAGGCGCTGACAGAAGCCTTTGGTGGAGAGCTGGATCAGCTTGATGTGCCGGTGCACGGCAAACCGTCCAACATCTCCTTTACGTCTGACTCTCTTCTCTTTGATGGGTTGAGTTCACCAGTAAGCGTTGGCCGGTACCACTCCTTGTTTGCGAAACGGGATGTGCTGCCGGATTGCTTTGACGTGACCTCAGAGACCGAGGATGGTGTGATTATGGCTATTGAGCATAAGAGCGAGCCAATTGCTGCTGTTCAGTTTCACCCTGAATCGATCATGTCGCTTGATCAGGATGGTGGCCATAGGATCATTGAAAACGTGATGGAGAAGCTTCTCGCGAAGCGCTGACTTGGCGAATTAGCCAAATTGTCCTCATCAATTAGACGCATTCAGAGGCCGGGAACGAGCGATCGTTCCTGGCCTTTTTTGTGGAATTTTGCGTAGATGATCTATCGATAAGCACTCTAGAAGCATTTTTCATCAAATCTGCAGCGCCGCGCAGCAGATCACTGCGCAGCGCGACTGAGCCCCACCTGCGCTGATTGAGATTATTGCAAGTCATTAATGCTTTAGGTTGCGTTATATGACTAATCAATGCACGATTGAGTTGAGTGGCGCAGTTTTTTTCCATGGGGGGCGATGGGCTGCAATGGCAGTTCCCCGGCGTTTTGCCCGAGGACCAACACCTATTTTTCAAGACTGCACTTTGATTTTCGAGAGTTCGCTCTCAAGGTTCACTTAAGAGGATAGAGATGACGGTACGCAGTATTTTAAGCGGCGTTTTGATGGGCGCAGCGGTTATGACCGGGACTTTTGCGACCACAGTGTCAGCAGCAGAGAAGATAACTGTGGGGGCGCTGCGCTTCACGTCTCATGCGGCGAATTTTGTTGCATTTGAGAAAGGTTATTTCAAAGACGCGGGTCTGGACGTTGAGTTCAAGTTCTTTCAGGCCGCACAACCCATGGCGCTTGCTATTGCCTCCGGTGATGTGGACTTCGGTCTGACTGCGATTTCTGGCGGTTTGATCAGCCTTGCAGACAAAGGCGCTATCAAGGTGATTGGCGGCGCGCTGCAGGAAGAAGATGGCGTTGATGGCCAGATAATCCTTGCCTCCAAAGCTGCATTTGATGCGGGCCTGAAGACTCCCGCTGATCTGGCTGGCAAAAGCTTTGGTGTGACCACCGCTGGTTCGTCCTTCCACTACATGGCGCACAAGATTGCGGATAAAGAAGGCTTTGACCGCAAAGACATCAAGATCCGCCCGTTACAGAAGGTAGGGGCTGTGATCGGTGCGCTTAAGAGCGGTCAGATTGATGCATGGTCCATCGTTCCGCATATTGCCAAGGGTCTCGTTGCCTCGCCTCAGGTGGAGATGATCGGCAAGGTCTCTGATTACGTTCCGAACTATCAGGTGACCACTGTCTTCACCTCCACAAAGAACACCAGCGACAACCCAGAGCTGGTCAAGACCTTCCTTGATGCATACTCAAAGGGTGCTGCTGACTTCAACGCCGCGCTGGTTGACCAGTCTGCAGGTGATACGGCAGCTGAGGACATGGTGAAGCTCATTCACAAGTACGTTTATGCTGACCGCCCCTTTGAGAAAGCAGCACCATCCATTCGCAATGGTGCCATGCGTCTGAATGCTCAGGCAGCTTTGAACATGACCAGCGTGGAAGACCAACTCAACTGGTTCAAAAGCGAGAAGCTAGTGCCAGCCGGTGTCACTCTCGACAAGCTGGTTGATGCCAGGTTCGTCGAGACTTTCTAATCCAACACCGCGCATTGCCCGTTGCTGACGGGCAATGCGTCCTCTCAATATCCGGTTGGATTACATGCAAATTTCCATTGAAAACCTTTCCCATGCCTACGGCTCTGTCGAGGTGTTGAGTGACATCAACCTGACCTTTGAACCCGGCGAGATCGCTGTGATTATCGGTCCCTCAGGCTGCGGAAAATCCACACTCCTGCGGCTAATGGGCGGTCTTGAAGAACCGAACCAAGGTGCATCCTATCTTGCAGGCGATGTGCCTGATGGGTGTTTAAACCCCCTCACCTACATTTTTCAGGATTTTGCCTTGCTGCCGTGGCGTTCAGTTGCGGGTAACATCTCGCTGGTGCTGGAAGATCATAATCTTTCCAAAAGCCAGAGCGAGGCTATCATCGCTGATGTGCTAGATCGCACCAATCTTTCCGAGTTTCATGATGCGCTGCCCCGGCAGCTTTCCGGCGGCATGAAGCAGCGTGTGGCCATTGCACGTGCGTTGGCGGTTCGGCCTGCCTTTTTGCTGATGGATGAGCCGCTGTCGGCGCTCGATAGTCAGACGCGTGAGCTTTTGATGGATGATCTGGTGGATCTTTGGGCGCGTGAGCGGTTCTCAGCCTGTTACGTGACCCACAACCTTTCTGAGGCTGTTCGCCTTGGCCACAAGGTAATCGTTCTGTCTCGTCGTCCGGGCAAAGTTCGTGGTGTTGTGGACATCCGCATGCCGCTTGAAGAGCGACGTGAGCGTGCTGCAGAGCTTGAAGATGTGCAACAGAAGCTGTGGCAGATGATGCGCGAAGAGGCTCTTGCCGCTGATAGGGAGCTTGCCAATGTCTGATCTATTGGAACCTGCAGAGACTGCGCAGGTAAAACGGCAGAAGGTTCCGTTTCGCGGCGGCGGGTTTAAGCCGCGCCCAATACGGTTTGTGGCTCCACTTGTATTTCTTGCACTTATTCTTTTCTGGGAACTCGGGTCACAAACCGGCGTCATCAGCAATCTGGTTTTACCTGCACCTTCCGAGGCTTACCGGGCCTTTGTGGAGCTTTTTCAGTCGGGCTTGTTGTGGAAGCATGTGAGCACAAGTCTTTACCGGCTGGTCTTTGGATGGAGCATCGGCACAGCACTCGGCATTATGGTTGGTTTGCTGATCGGCCTATTTTCGCTGGCCCGTGCAAGCCTTTTGCCGCTGACGTCTGCGTTCTTTCCGATCCCGAAGATTGCGCTACTGCCGCTTTTCATCATCTGGTTTGGCATTGGCGAAGGGTCTAAGGTCGCAACAATCCTGTTTGGGACCTTCTTTCCAACCGTGATCGCCACCTATGGGGGTGTTGATAATGTGGAGCGCGGGTTGATCCGTATGGGGCAATCCTTTGGCATGAGCTGGCTTTCTATCGTGCGCAAGATCATTTTGCCCGGCGCGTTGCCTGCCATACTTTCTGGTGCCCGCATCTCTGCGAGCATTGCGATTATCCTGCTTGTTGCTGCTGAGATGATTGGCGCAGAGTATGGCATTGGCGCTTATGTACTGATGGCAGGATCGTTATTTGCCACAGATCAGCTGATCGTCGGCGTTGCCATGCTCTCTGTTTTGGGGCTCTGCGTCAGCTGGCTGATTGGCCGGGCTGAGAAAGCCCTTTTGAACTGGCGCGGCTGAATTCGCAGAGAACTAACCCTCGCAGAGCAAATCTTCGAGGGTTAGAATACTAGGCAACGCTGGCGTTACACGCATCCTTGAAATGCACCTCAAACACGCTTACCCAGCCGTTGTTGTAACTCTCACGCATTGCGGAGCCCACTTCACCGAGTTTTTCCCAATCATGGTGGCTCAGGACCACCTTTGTGCCCTCCCCATCCTTCTCAAAGGTCACATCAACGCAGGTTGCCATGCTCTCCGGATTGTTGATGTGCCAGAGAATGGAGAGGGCTTTGGGCGGCTGGTAGAGCTTAATGGTGCCCCAGTCATAGCGGGCGCCATCCTTTGCGACTTCATAGAGCTTGCCGCCCTGCTGCTGCTCGCAGAAGACATCAGGCAGCACGCCGCTATCCAGTGCGGATACTGAGTGGGTTTGTGTTGGCCACCATTTGCTCAGGTCCTCTACGAAGACTTTGAAGGCCTTTTCCGGGCTACAGTCCACTTTGATCATCTTCACCACTGGTGTGATCATTCCCCATCTCCTGTTGGTCGGCAATTTCATTTGCAAAAGCGTTCAGGACATCCTCCCAGAACTGATCAAGGTAATCACGCAGTGGCGTAATGCCGTCACGCCTTACTGCGTAATACCTCGAGGTTCCGCGTTGGTGTACTTCCACCAAGCCAGCGCGCTGCAACACCTTCAGATGCTGCGAGACTGCTGGTCTGCTGACGCCTTTTGTTTCAGACAACGCTTTGACATTCTTTGGACCTGCTCGAAGATCCTCAAAGATCTTACGTCGTGTGTCATCTGCCAATGCGTGAAGAATCTCTTCGTAAGCCATAACTTACGGTAAGTTTATACTTACACTTTGTCAAATACCAGTTCATAGGGTTACAAGATTGTGCTGTCAGTTGGACCTTGAACTACTCCCGCCAAAAATTATAGCTGGCCTGCGCTTATGGTTTAGCTCTATTGTTTCGCGGAACTCATTATTAAACAAGGATGGTAGTGGGCAGGAAAAAGGCATATTGCGGCCTTATCTCAGTCCTGATGCCTTTTATCAGAAGAGGACTTGTCATGGTTTTGCGCATAAACGATACGATCCCTAATTTAACCGTTTCGACTGATCATGGAGAGATAAATCTGCATGATTGGGTTGGGGACGGCTGGGCCATCATTTTTTCTCATCCTAAAGATTTCACACCGGTTTGCACCACAGAATTTGGCGCTGTTGCCCAGTTGGGTCAGGAATGGGCTAAGCGAAACACCAAGGTTCTCGGTGTCTCGGTGGATGGTGTTGAGGACCATAAAAAGTGGAAGGTCGATATTGAGTCTGTCGGCGGGGCGAAACCTGAGTTCGCGATTGTCGCAGATGCCGGATTGGAGATGGCAAAAGCCTTCGACATGTTGCCAGCCGAGTATGTCCTGCCGGATGGCCGCACACCTGCTGATTCCGCCACCGTGCGTTCCGTGTTCATCATTGGACCAGATAAACAAGTGAAGCTGATGATGACCTACCCCATGACAGTGGGTCGCAACTTTGCGGAGATCCTGCGCGCATTAGATGGATTACAAATGTCCGCTAAAGGCGTTGCAACGCCAGCCGACTGGACTGTTGGCGAAGATGTGATCGTACCCCCGGCGGTGACTACAGAAGATGCTGAGAGCAAGTTCGGCACTGTAAAAACGGTTCTGCCTTATCTTCGCTATGTACACGCACCGAGCTAGTAGCTCCTGAGCGCGTTCCGCCAATAAAAAGCCCCGCGAAGATGATCTTCGCGGGGCTTTTCTCATTTGTTATTTCACTGAGACTTAGTCAACCTTACGGACGGCACCTTTGGAGGCGCTGGTTGTCATAGCTGCGTAAGCTTTCAGTGCGGTAGAGACCTTACGGCTGCGCTTTTCAGATGGCTTCCAGGCCTGATCGCCTTTTGCTTCCATCGCAGCACGGCGATGGGAAAAATCTTCATCAGAAAGGCGCACTTCGATCTTGCGGTTTGGAATGTCGATATCGATGATATCGCCTTCGTGAACCAGAGCGATGTTGCCGCCTTCAGCGGCTTCCGGCGAGACGTGGCCGATGGACAGGCCAGAAGATCCACCTGAGAAGCGGCCATCAGTAACCAGCGCGCAAGCTTTGCCGAGGCCTTTGGACTTGAGGTAGCTGGTTGGGTACAGCATTTCCTGCATGCCCGGACCACCGCGTGGGCCTTCGTAGCGAATGAGTACGATATCGCCCTCTTTCACCTTGCCGGTCAGGATCGCGCTTACAGCTGTGTCCTGAGATTCAAAGATACGCGCCGGGCCGGAGAACTTGAGGATGCTTTCATCCACGCCAGCCGTTTTCACGATACAGCCGTCTTCGGCTAGGTTGCCATAAAGCACGGCCAGTCCGCCATCCTGCGAGAACGCATGCTCTTTGTTACGGATCACTCCGTTTTCGCGGTCGTCATCAACACCTTCCGCGTAGCGGGAGCTTTGAGAGAAAGCGACCTGCGTCGGGACGCCACCTGGTGCGGCGGTGAAGAACTCACGAACGCTTGCGCTGTTGGTGCGTTTGATGTCCCAGCGTTCAAGTGCCTCTGCCAGATCTTTAGCATGAACGGATTTTACCGAGGTATCGAGCAGGCCTGCGCGATCCAGCTCGCCCAGAATACCGAGAATGCCACCAGCGCGATGGATGTCTTCCATGTGCACGTTTTCGATAGACGGTGCCACCTTACACAGCACGGGTACAAGACGTGACAGGCGGTCAATGTCTTCCATGGTGAAGTCCACTTTACCTTCCTGCGCTGCAGCCAGCAGGTGCAGAACGGTATTGGTGGAGCCGCCCATTGCAATATCCATGATCATTGCATTTTCAAAGGCTTTGAAGTTGGCAACGTTGCGCGGCAGAACGCTTTCGTCTTCCTGCTCATAATAGCGTTTTGCCAGATCCACGATCAAGTGACCGGCTTCAACAAACAGACGTTTGCGGTCTGAGTGGGTTGCCAGCGTTGTGCCGTTGCCCGGAAGAGCCAGACCGAGAGCTTCCGTCAGGCAGTTCATGGAGTTTGCGGTGAACATACCGGAGCAAGAACCACAGGTTGGGCATGCGCTGCGCTCAATGCTTTCCACATCACTGTCAGAAACGTTGTCATCGGCTGCGGCGATCATTGCGTCGACAAGGTCGATTTTGCGTTTTTCACCGTTCGCAAGCACAACTTTGCCCGCTTCCATCGGACCACCGGATACGAACACGGTCGGGATGTTCAGGCGCAAGGACGCCATCAACATGCCCGGGGTGATCTTGTCACAGTTGGAGATACAAACCATGGCATCGGCGCAGTGGGCGTTGACCATGTATTCAACGGAGTCCGCGATCAGCTCGCGGGACGGCAGAGAGTAAAGCATGCCGTCGTGGCCCATTGCGATGCCGTCGTCGACTGCAATGGTGTTAAACTCCTTGGCAATGCCACCGGCTTGCTCAACCTCACGGGCGACGAGCTGACCGAGGTCTTTCAAATGCACGTGACCAGGCACGAACTGGGTGAAGGAGTTGACGATTGCAATAATTGGCTTACCGAAGTCATTTTCCTTAACACCGGTTGCACGCCACAGGCCTCTGGCGCCTGCCATGTTGCGGCCGTGTGTTGATGTGCGCGAGCGATAGTTTGGCATTGGAAACCCCAATCTGGCGACTATGTTCTTTTACTTATTGCCGTATAGTTAGTACCTATAAATCAACTTGGCAACTTTTCTGCAGCTTACAACACTCAACGGGAAAAGAGTACCCGGCGGTACGCATCACTTATGCGTGTTAGCTTGAGGTTTTCTCGGGTGTTATCTGTAGGTGGCTCAAGTCTTGTGGTGCTCAGAAGCGGTTGAAGGCGAAACTGGAGAGGTCATGACCAGCCTGTTTTCCCGCAAGCACATCTGCCATGAGGCGCCCAATGGACGGGCCGATACCAAATCCATGGCCAGAAAAGCCGGTGACGATATGCAGGTTTTCGTCCGCAGGAGCGCGGTCGATGACGGGAAGAAAGTCTGGCATGGCGTCGATAAGCCCGCCCCATGCATGGCTCAGTTTTGTGCCTTTTAACTGAGGGAACCTGTCAGCAAACGCAGTTGTCAGTGCGGCCAGTTCCTTTTGGTTTGGCTTGGAGTTGAGTACGCGCATGACTTCAAACGGGCTTGTGTCCGCATCGGTCCAGCGTCGGTTTTGCATCCATTGATCCGGATAGTTCTTTGGTGACCATGGCTTTATCCTAGTGCCTTTGAGGTTTTGGACCATGTTTGGCAGCCATTCCCGCAAATAGCGGAAGGAATCTGGGCCGAGATGATGGGTCTGGTTGTTCTTGAGGGCAATCGTGTAGCCGCCATCCTGACGACGGCGCATGGCAAATGTGTTGTCAGATGCGTTAGCGGGAAAGACATCAGGCACGGCCTGTGTTGCTGCAACCGTCAGCTCAACGGCAAGCTGTGGAAGCTTGAGGCCAGCGTTAGCGGCAAACAGGGATGACCAAGCGCCACCAGCAAGAACAATTTGTTCGGCTTTGATCTCCCCGTGCTCGGTCACTGCTCCAACAACGTTGCCGCCAGACTTTACCAGTGTGCGGACAGCTGTGTTTTCGCAGATGGTTGCGCCAAGGCGTTCTGCTGCTCTGGCGATGCCGAGGGTTGCCTGACCTGGCTCAGCCCGCCCGTCACTGGCGGTATGCATGCCACCAATCCAGCGGCCTTGTTTGCCCTTGATGGCTTCATGCACTTGCGCGCTGGAGATCATGCTGGTGCCAAGATCATATTTACGTCCAAGCTCGACAAACTTCTCAAAGTCCTCCAGATCCCCCCGCTTTTCAGCAAGATAGTAGACGCCGGTGGCGCTGTAACCAAGATCCTCATCAGTCTCTTTGCTCAGTTTTTCCCATAGGTGGCGCGCTTCAATGGAAAGCGGAATTTCTGGTTCGTCACGCCCTTGCTGGCGGATCCAGCCCCAGTTACGGCTAGATTGTTCCCCTGCCACGCGGCCTTTCTCGCAGAGGGTGACTTTGGCACCTTGTTTGGCAAGGTAGTAGGCCGTGCAAACCCCGATGATGCCGCCGCCAATAATGAGCACGCTCGTTTCTGCCGGAAGCTGGCCGTGGAACTGCTGCGGTGTTTTTTCTGAATAAATCACGTTACTAACTCGAAGAACTAAATAAACGGGCCCAGCTCTAACCGCGAGCCGTCAGTGAAACGTCCAAATCTGAAGCGCGTCAGATTATGGCCAGCCGATTTGCCCTGTAACAGGTCTGCCATGATGCGACCAGCAGCGGGGCCAATCCCGAACCCGTGGCCGGAAAATCCTGTGGCGATGAAGACACCCTTTTGTGTAGGCACCTCGTCCATGATCGGAACAAAGTCCGGCATTGCATCGATCATCCCTGCCCAACTCTCGTGCAGTTTCAGACCTTCAAGCTGCGGGAAACGATCGACCAGACGCTCCTGGATCAACTTCAACGCCTGGGCACTTGGGGTGGGGTTGAGCACACGGCAGGTCTCAAACGGCGTTATTTCATTACCAGACCAGCGACGCTTATGCCCCCAAGCATCAGGGTAATTCTTTGGCGGATTCATGCCAAAGGATATACCGGAGTACGAGGCTTTGACTGCGGGAAGCCATTTGAGGAGGTGGCGAAAGGAATCTTTACCGATGTAATGATCATGAATATCGCTGATTGCCAGCGTGTAGCCGCCATCCATTCTTTTGCGCAGGGCAAACAGGTTATCAACTGCGTTACCATCGAAGATATCCGGTGCTGGCCTTGTGGCTGCAACGGTTGCCCGGACGCAGAGTTGAGGCATGGAGACGCCGAGGTTTTGTGCGAATAAAGAGGACCAGGCCCCTGCTGCAATCAATACACGATTTGCTCTAATTGCACCTTTCTCAGTGACAGCTCCTGAGAGCTGACCGCCTTCAAACTCAAGCGTCCTTACGGCACAGTCTTCAACGATCACTGCGCCGCTGCGTTCGGCTGCGCGGCCAATAGCAGGCACGGCAATCCATGGTTCGGCACGGCCATCGCTTGGCGTGACCATGCCGCCAATCCATTTGCCTTCGCGGCCCGGAATGCGGGCGTAGACTTCGTCCTTGCTCAGCAGTCTGGTGTCCAGTTGGTGTTGTTTGGCAAGGTCAAGAAAGGTCTCGTATTCTTTGAGGTCTGCTTCCTTTTCGGCCAGAAAGTAGACACCATGCTGGCGGAAGCCCAGATCCTCGCCCGTCTCCTGCATCAGTTGCTGCCATAAGTGATTGCTTTCCATGCTGATTGGAAGTTCAGCTGCATCCCTGCCCTGCTGGCGTACCCAGCCCCAGTTGCGGCTGGACTGCTCTCCTGCAACACGGCCTTTTTCGCAGAGAGTAACGTTCACACCCCGTTGCGCAAGCCAATAGGCTGTGCAGGTGCCTACGACACCGCCACCGATGATCAGAATATCAGTTTGCTCAGGAAGTTCGCCGAAGAACTGTTTGGGCGTGGAACTGGTGTAAGTCGCCATGACAGCCTCATAGGGTCAGATCTGCAGTTTACGACAGGTTGAGCTTAGCAGGACCTGAATATCACTGCACGAGCCAGTACCTAAACACTTCGTCGACCGTTGGATTAGACCATATTGGCAGGTTAGATTGTGCGTCAACCGGAAACTGGCTTGAGAGTTTCTCGCTCTCAAGCCAGAATATCTTCTACCGTGGAGCCATACGGATGGCGCCGTCGAGACGGATGGTTTCACCATTCAGCATCGGGTTGGTGCAGATGGCTTCGACCAGCTGGGCATACTCTTCCCCACGACCCAGACGGGATGGGAACGGTACTTGCTGGCCAAGGGAGTCCTGCACTTCCTGAGAGAGGCCGCGAAGCATCGGGGTTTCGAAGATACCCGGTGCAACAGTTGTGACACGAATGCCGGACTTGGACAGGTCGCGCGCCACTGGCAGTGTCAGGGCTGCAATGCCGCCTTTGGAGGCTGCATACGCTGCCTGACCGATCTGGCCGTCAAACGCTGCTACGGAGGCGGTGGATACAATCACGCCGCGCTCGCCGTCTTCTGTCAGCGGATCAAGTGTCGCCATGCGTGTTCCTGCAAAGGAGGTACAGCGGAATGAGCCAACGAGGTTGACGTTGATGACCGTTTGGAACATGTCCATTGGGTGCGGTTCACCACGAGATGTGGTCTTTGCAACAGGTGCGATGCCTGCGCAGTTAACAAGGATACGTGTTGGGCCGTGCGCTGCTTCAGCTGCATCCAGACCTGCTGTCACACTGTCATCGCTGGTGACATCCACTTTTACGAAGTGACCACCGATCTCATCAGCGACGGCTTTGCCAGCGTCTTCGTTGACATCAAAAAGGGTTACTTTTACGCCGTGGCTAGCTAATCTGCGTGCGGTTGCCGCGCCAAGACCTGAGGAACCGCCGGTTACTACGGCTGCGATTTTATTATTAAGTAGCATGGAATCCCATCCCGATTCATTTTGTTTGCCCCGCGCTCTTTCAAAGCTCCCGCCAAAATTCTTTGAAAGCAGCGTTACGCTGATCTGCGGGTCGGCGCGAGAAAATAGCTCTCACGCCAAAGCCACAAGGTCTACTTTTCCATTGATTCCTGCAACACACTCAGACTTTAAATCTAACATATTTCCCTTATACCCTTGTCGTAGGGCCATGGAATAAGTTGCCCCGTCTGTGAGGAACCGGGTGGCTTGCACTTTATTGGCCGCTTCCAGCTTTGCTGCACGGTTGACCGCATCTCCAATCACGGTGAATTCCAGACGGTCACGCACGCCAACAACGCCCACGCTTACCGGCCCAGCGGCTACCCCCACTCCGATCTCAAACTTCATGGGCCAACCTGCTGCTTCAAGATCAGCGCTCTCCTCCTCCAGAATGTGGGCAAGCTCAACGCCCGCACGTAGCGCATCAGCGGCGTAGGTCTCACTGTCAGATACCGCGCCAAAGGTGGCTAGGATGCCATCTCCAAGGAACTTGTCGATCTTACCGCCCTCACCCAAAATCACCTTGGCGGCTTTTTGCTGATAGAGGCTCAACACGCGCATGGTGGCTTCGGGAGGCAGTTTGGCGGCGGTTTTTGTAAAGGACCTGATGTCGACGAGGAGGACCGCCACATCTCTGATCTCTCCGGTTCCGGCGCTGAGGCTGCTTTCAGACTCCACGATGGAGTTGGCAACTTCCGGTGTAAAGAAGCGGCTTAAGTCTTTTACCGCGTTCTTCTGGCGGATGGCAGAAAAGAAGGTGCGGCGCGCACGGAGGATCGAAAGAGCAAGCAGAGCGGTCACAGAAAGGATGATGATCAGCTTGTCCAGTTCAGCTCCAATGAGGACGGCTTCCCCCGTGAGGTACTCGACGTAGTTGCGGGTGACTACCGTTGTGCCACCATCGTACATGAGTGCGTAGTACACCAGCCCCAGCCAACCCAATGCTCCGAAAACACCGGTCAGGATCACATATCTTGGGTCAAAGCGCAGGGCACGTAAGGCGATAAACAGGAACAGGTACATCAAGGTCGGAGCCTTGAGGTAGAAGGCAGGATGCTGGTCATACTGGATATGGAAGGAGAATATGAGCCCAACCAGCAAGGCAACGTCCGCCAGGATCGACAGGACGAGATACCAGACCGGCAGCATGGTTTTGAAGGAGACGTAGATTCGAACGAGGGTAAAGACCAGATAACAGGACAAAGCCAGAGGTACGAAATTGAATCCCGTGGATCCCTCAGCACGCGGAGCAATGGCGTATAAAATGGCAAAGAAGATGATGACACCAAGCTGCACGATACCGATCAAGCGCTCGGAAGCGGCTTCCTGACGCGCAACTTCGCGCCGAACACGCAATGGCAACTCACCTTCTGGCGCCTTGGGCCCCAGGATCGCATTCTTTAGCTGCTCATAGAAGCTTGCTTTTGGCTTTTCCTGATATGAGATGCCATGGAATTTTTCGCTCAGGTCCACATTCGGCTTTTTGTCAAAGCCGCGCTTTTTCGAAGGATCAAAATTTTCCGGACCACTTCCAACTGCCACACTCGTCTCCCGTCCCACCACGGCTGTGGCGGTTCTGGTTTGCACGCGATCTCTTCCGATCACTTATGCGCAACGAATGATTGAGCTTATGGTCTGAGCACCATCCCTTCAGCTGCCACGATTGTGCGTGGGTGTATCTGCTGGGCAGCCAGACCAATTTCGTCCAGTTCATCATCCGTGCGCCGTGGATCATGATGAAAGATCACGGGCGTCTTCACGTTGGCGCGCTGGCATATTTCGACCACATGCTCCCATGTGGAATGTCCCCAGCCCTTATATTTAGGGTATTCGGCTGTGGTGTACATCCCATCCTGGATCACAACATCAGCATCACGGATAAACTCAAGGACAGCTGCATCGTGAGGTGCGCTCCCCATTTCGTGATCTGTGATGATGCACATGGACTTACCATTGTACTCCATCCGGTAGCCACAGGCACCACCTGGATGGTTTAGCGCAACAGTTTTGATTATCAGTCCATTGTCTTTCTTCAGGGTGTCACCTGCCCTGAAACTTTTAAAGGAAACAGCACTTAGCGTGTTCGCACCCACTGGAAAAATAGGGGGTGACATGATCCGGCAGATGGTATCCCTTAAATCAAAGGGGTCATTAAAATGGCCCGCCATTGCCCTGATGCAGAAGTTCGGATCGTATGCGGGTTCGAAAAATGGAAGTCCACAAATGTGGTCCAGGTGCGTGTGGGTGAAGAGCAGGTCAATATCCCTGTTATTCCCCTTCATAATCTGAGCCCCGAGATTTCGGGCACCTGAGCCGCAATCGACCATCAACAGAACGTCGCCTGCCCAAACTTCAAAGCAGGTCGTTTCTCCGCCGTATCTAAGGGTCTCGGGACCAGCTGCAGCCGTTGAACCGCGAACACCCCAAATTTTTAGCGAAAACTCGTTCAAGTAATCTGGCCTTTCAAGTCAATGCTTTAAGTCGATGCAGGACGTGCCTGCGCAAGTTCTCTAGTCGTTTTTTCCAATCGCAACGCCAACACGCGCATGATTTCCAGTGAAACCTTCGGAAACTCTGCAATAAGCTTCAGAAAGTCACCTTTCGAAATTGCAAGAACGTATGTTGTACCAATTGACTGCAAGGTCGCGGTGCGGGGAACATCACATAAAATTGCAATTTCACCAATGATGGCATATTGCCCAACCCGCGCAACTTCATTTTCATCAACAAACACAGCAACTTCACCGGAAAGAACGACAAAGGCGCTGTCACCGTCATCACCTTGATGACACAGTAGCTCGCCGTCCTGGAACTCCATCCGGTCGCTGATAAAAGCAAGAAGACGCAGTTTGCTCGGCTCCAGTCCTTCAAAGAGGGGGACGCGGCTTAAAGCTTGAACTTCCGCATCAATTGTCACATTTCCCTCCCAACAGCTTGATCAACATAGTTGAACTCGTAGTAGCAAACTGTGCTACAGCTCACATCATCTCGCCTTTGTTCCACGATATTTGCCATGATTATCTCCCAATAATCCTCCCATTTTCTAAGTGAAGCTTCCTTTCAAATTCCTCAGCAACACTTTCGTTACTTACACCAAACAAAAGAATTTTGTCAGACATCATCTTTTTCAGTTCATCTCTTAAGATCTTGTCGGCTGGTGTCGCACTATTTGCTGTTTCATCGAGAACGTAGATATATGCATTCTTCAAAAGCGCGCGCACAAGGCAGATCAAGCGGCGCTGATGCATGGACAACTTCGCACCAGCAACGCCGACATGATAATCAAAGGCTGCGCGGCGTACCGGTACAATAAGGTCTTTTTCAAGCACGATCTCCTGCAAGACCTGTTGTATCTTCTGGCGCGCGTCGCGTCGGTCAAGCCTTGCGTGACCAAAGATCAAATTGTCTTCAATGCACAAGGTGGTGAGATACTTGTCCGGATCAAAGAACTCAAAGCGGTCACTGTCCTGTCCCACCGTTTCCCTAAACTGAGCCCGGGCGGCGACAAACTTGTCGCGAGTTTCGTCATCCAGAACGCCAAGTCGGTGTTTAGCTGGAATGAGCTTGAGTGCCAGTGCAATTAAGCGGTATCTGTCTACATCCTTCAGTTTTCTGCCTCGTTGGTTCAGTTTTTGCTCGTTCACGATGCGCGAGAAGTGCGGCAGGTCCTCACGGCTGATGAAGGAGTAACTGTTCAACAAGTCGCTATCTGCGCTCACATCAGCAAACAACTCGACCATTGTTGTTGCGATCTCCAGTCCCATCTTGGTCAAAAGCACATCAAACCCGGTTTTTGCTAGGAAGGCGGAGATCTGCGGATCTTCGGGGATATGCTCGATCGTCATGAAGTGTTCTTTGGGGCTGGCGAAGAAAAGGTTCTGCGCCAGAGTGGCAGATTGGTTGAACTTCTCCGGATCCCAGAACTCCACGAGGTTCTGCAGCGCAGTATCAGTTTCGATCCTCTCACGCAGTGCTTTTCGCGCCTCGACCAACTCCAGCATCAAGTCGTCGGTTAACTCACCTGCGCCATTTGGATCAATGACTGTCTCAACACCAAGAAGATAAAGATCGCGCGAGAAGCCCGCCAGTTGGCAGAGTTCGAGGGCTTTTTCTTCCAGTTCGTGCATGGAGCTGGTGTTAGCCTTCTTGTAATCCTCCCAACGCGCTTTCACATCGTAGGTGGGATTTCTGGTCATGTCCGCTTCGCGCAGTTGGCGTTGCCGCTTTTTCAGGTCACTCCCTTCGTAGTCTAATTGCTCCTGAGGCCGGTGGCGCAGGCCATAAAACAAGTTGTCACGAATTGTTCCTGTCCAGACATGCAAGTGCCCTCCGACGTAGGCAATCTGTCGGCCCAATGTGGCTTCTGAAAGGCTCTCGTAATTGGTTCCATTGATGGAGACCGAGCCCGATGTGGGGCTTAACAGCCCAGCTGCCATCTGCAAGAGTTCCGCACGCCCGGACCCGTCAACACCAGAGACAACAAGGGGCTTACCAGGATCAACCGTGAACGAGGCGCCATGCACCTCCTGCCCTGTACCCAGCCCTGACAGGCGCAGCTGGTCGAATTTTAGCCTACCGGAGAGCGTGATGGCTTCATTATCCAGAAGCCGCTCTTTGTCGTAAAGGTCGGGTGGATCGAAGTTCTCAACCACAGTCTGGTATTTGACTGAGACGTCCGCAGTCATCTGATAATAAGTGAGAAGCTCTTTCCAAGGACCCGCCAGATCCTTGTAGGCCGCAATCACCGCAATCAACGCACCGATGCTAAGCTGGCCTTTGATGACCAGATAGCCACCGATAAAGTAGAAGAAGAACGGCGTCAGCTGGTTCATGAAGTTATTGATGAACTTGATGAAGTACTTGCGGTTATAGATATCGAAGCGAATTCGGAAGTTGCGGTAGAGTTTGTCGGAAAGATCCGCCGAGTGCCAGGCAGAGGTGTCGTTGGCATGGATCTCGGAGATACCGGAAATGCTCTCGCCAACCTTATCTGCAATGACCCGCACGTTCTTGACACGCTGGCGGGACAGGCGCACGACCTTTTGCTGGAGTTTTGGGATGATGTAGCCCTGCACCGGATAGAGGGAGATGGCCGCCAGTCCAAGCAAAGGATCCTGTACGAAAATAAAGCCCACTTGAACCACCAACATGCCGCCCTGATAGGCAGGCAGTGCGAAGGCCTCACCGACGAAACCGCCAACATCCTCGACCTCGGCGGTAATCATTGGTATGATCTCCCCCGAGCTGACTTTCTTAAAGTGAGGAAGGCGGAAGCGAAGGACGCGCTGAAACAGCTCAAACCGCAACTGGCGTAGCATCCTCTCACCCAGTCTACCCTTATAGACATTGAGGTAGAGCTTGATGCAGTTGCTCACAACAACAAGAAGCAAAAACAACATGCACAGCACCGCCAGATATTGAATCTGCCCGAGCTGAATACCAAAGAGTTCTACTGGAAAATCGCTACCCTGAATTGCCTCATTGGTAATTTTCTTAGGTAGATCCAGCAGGATGTAACTCACCGGATAGGACAATAAGGTGACTAGAAGAATCGCCACTTGATAGCGGGCCGAGTTCTTCCAGATGAATTGGAAAAGCGTTTTTTCCATGTCCACTCCGATTAAGTTCAGGCCAGTTTCACTCGAACCGAGGCGATGCAATTTGAGCTCTAACTGACGCAAGGAAACATTAGGCTTCAAGATCTTAAAAAAAATGGCACGAAACGACTCATATCCCTTGGATTTTTGGGGTTTTTCCTTGAGTTTAGATGCAGAAATGCAGTTTTGGCCGTTTGCTGGTTGATCTTCTTCGCCAGAGTGATTTGTCGCCTGGATCTATATGCAGCAGATGGAATAAGAAGCGCATGACGATAAAGACGCCAAAAGTTCTGATCTATAGCCACGACACCTTTGGCCTGGGCCATTTGCGACGGTGCCGGACAATTGCCCAATCTCTTGTCGGTGCTTTTCCAGAGATGTCCGTTCTTATCCTTTCCGGTTCTCCCATCATTGGCAGCTTTGAGTTTCGCTCCCGCGTTGATTTTGTCCGCATTCCCGGGGTGATCAAGCTGCGCAGCGGCGAATACACGTCGCTTTCCTTGCAGCTGCACATCAATGAGACGATTGCTATCCGTTCCTCCATCATCGAGCATACGGCCAAGGTGTTTAAACCTGATATCTTCATCGTTGATAAGGAGCCGTTGGGACTGCGCGGTGAGGTTCTACCCACCCTCCAATATCTTAAGGGGCAAAAAACACATATGGTTCTGGGCCTTCGTGATGTGATGGATGACCCACATGTTTTGAAGGAAGAGTGGCTGCGCAAGCGCGCCTTTCCTGCACTTAATGATCTTTACGACGAGATTTGGATATACGGCCCTTCAGTGATGAACAACCCGCTGGATGGGCTTGGCTTTGACCAATCTGTGATGGATAAGACGATGTTCACCGGATACCTGCGCCGTTCAATGCCAAGCTCAGTTCAGGACTTCACCTCCCCGTTTGACGGCACACCATATGTGCTTGTGACACCCGGTGGTGGCGGAGACGGCGTGGAGCTGGTCGATTGGGTTATGAGAGCCTATGAGGCACGGATGCGGCCGTTGTTCCCTGCACTCATCGTGCTCGGGCCGTTCATGGGCAAGGTGGATATGGAGGCATTCACAACGCGTGCATCGCATTTGCGGGATGTGGAAATCATACGATTTACACCCCAACTTGAGCCGTACATGGCTAATGCCACGGCAGTCATTGGCATGGGCGGATACAACACCTTCTGTGAAGTCCTGTCGTTTGATAATCCGGCTTTGTTGGTGCCGCGTGTTGTGCCGCGCAGAGAGCAGGCTATCCGCGCTGAGCAAGCCCAGAAGCTTGGTCTTGCGCAGATGCTTCCGATCGATTCCTATCCGAGCGTGGAACTGATGGTGAAGGCCCTTGCCAACCTGCCGTTCATCGCCCCACCCTCCCATGCCCACTCTGAGAACTATCTTGGCGGGCTTGATGTAATCAATCACAGGACCGCTGAAATTCTTGGCATAGACGCGCAACATCTTTCTAAGCAGTTCCAACCACCTGAGGGTGTAAAACTGAAGCGCAGTGCGAGGTAATGATGAACACTGGTCGTATTGCAGTTGTTGTCAAAGGGTATCCGCGCTTGTCCGAGACCTTTATTGCTCAGGAAATATTTGGTCTTCAGGAACGCGGCATTGGACAGCTGATTGTTGCTTTGCGCCACCCTTATGATCCTTACATTCATGAGGTTCATAAGAAGATCACGGCAGAAGTCCTGTATCTCACCGAATATCTGAAGGATGACCCGCCCCGTGTGAAGCAAGCGGTGATATGGGCAAAGAAGCAGCCAACTTATGGGGCAGCCAGAGCCCGTTTTGAGGCTGATCTGAAACACAAGCGGAATGCAGAACGGTTTCGTCGCTGGGGGCAAGCGTGCGTGATGGCCCATGAGCTGCCCGCGGATGTTAATTGGATCCACACGCATTATCTGCACAGCCCGTGCACCGTTGCCCGTTATGCGGCCATGCTATCAGGTCGGCGCTGGTCATTTTCAGCCCATGCAAAGGACATCTGGACCACAGAGCGATGGGAGCTTGAGACAAAGCTCGCCGATGCTGACTGGGGTGTAACCTGTACCAAGGCCAACCTCGCCTATCTTCGCTCCCTTTGCGCTAATCCGGAGAAGATTAATCTTGTATATCATGGTCTAGATTTTTGCGGATTTCCTGAGGCTCCGCGTCCTGCGAGGTTACGTGATGGAACGGGCCCGGACTGCGTACAGATCATCTCTGTTGGGCGGCTGGTCGCAAAAAAGGGCTATGACATCTTGTTGCGTGCACTCAGTCAGTTACCCAAGGGCCTTAACTGGCATTTTACACAGATCGGCGGAGGTGAGCTGTCGCTGAGCCTTGAGGAGCTTGCGGCCAAACTTGGATTGAACGACCGTATCTCATGGTTGGGGGCGCAGCCCAGAACCAAGGTGTTGCAGGAGATGGAAAAGGCTGACATCTTTGCTCTTGCCTGCCGTGTTACCCAAACCGGTGACCGGGACGGGTTGCCCAATGTTGTGATGGAAGCACAAGCCATGTCATTGCCGTGTGTTTCAACTGACGTGTCCGCTCTGCCTGAAATCATTGAAGATGGCAGGACGGGTCTGCTGTGTCCTTCGGAGGATGTAGGATCAGTTGCTGAGGCCCTGCGGTCTTTGATTACGCAACCCGCTGAGCGAGAGAGGATCGGACGCAATGCATTTGAAAGCGTGCATCAGCGTTTCAGTGCCTCCCCCGGGTTCGATTTTCTGGAAGAAAAATTTTCGAGAAGCCTGGAGCTTTGTTCATGAAAGTAGCCTTTACAGCTCCCATGAAACCAATCGACCATCCTGTACCTTCCGGGGACCGGACGATGGGACGGTTAATTGTGCGAGCTTTGAGACTGGCTGGCCATGAGGTCGAAGTCGCATCGTCGTTTCGCAGCTGGCGCGCCCACGGGGGCGAGGACGTCACACGCGAAGTGAAGGAGCTTGCACTCGCAGAGGCAAAAACAATTGCCGAACAGTGGATTGAACGCGGTGATGTGCCGGATGTGTTTCTCACTTACCACCTTTACCATAAGGCGCCGGATTGGATTGGGCCGTATCTGTGTGCCAAGTTCAACATTCCTTATGTGGTGGTTGAGGCCAGCCGTGCGCCGAAGCGGCAGTCCGGCAACTGGGCGCTCGGTTTCAATGCTGCTGATGCCGCTCTCGCTCAGGCGAGCCAAGTGGTGGCGCTCACCAACTCGGATGCGCTGTGTCTGAAAGAGGTATTGAACGAAGATGTTCTAACCGTGCTTCCTCCGTTTGTGGAAACAGCGAAGTTTGAGGTTAGTCACAGCGTCACTAAAGGCTCGGCAGATGGCAAGATCCGACTTCTTTGTGCCGGAATGATGCGTGAAGGTGATAAGCAGTTTTCTTACATGGTTCTTGCTGCTGCACTGAAGCAGATTGCCGATTTGCCATGGCGGTTAACCATTGCTGGCGACGGGCCTGCACGCGGAGAGATCGAACCGCTGTTTGACCGAGAGCGCATCGACTTTGTCGGGCTCATCCCGTGGCAGGAGATGCCGAAGCTCTATCGGTCTCACGACGTATTCGTTTGGCCTGCCGTTCGGGAGGCGTTTGGTTTCGTATTTCTGGAAGCGCAATGCTGCGGACTACCCGTCGTTGGCGGACGCGTTTTTGGTGTGCCAGACATTGTTGATGAAGGCAGGACCGGCTTACTCTCTGATGAAGGTGATGCCTCAGCCTTGGCAAAGAATATAGCATATCTCATTAATAACACAGACAAGCGCGAAGAAATGGGTCTTGCAGCTGTCGAGAACATTCACGAAAACCATAGTCTGGAAGCTGGAGCGAGAGGGCTCGACAAAGTGCTAAAGGCCGCGATTGACCACCATCGGTTTAAACGGAGAGTACAAGGGGGCTGATGATGAAAGCCTTCATCCATGTTCAACATCTGCTGGGTTCTGGCCATATTGTACGTGCAGTCGCGCTGGCCAAAGCTCTGGCGCGTCAGGGGTTTACAGTGACGCTGGCAACCGGCAACCGGGTACCAGCAACCGTTAATTGCGATGGTCTGACTGTGGTCCAGTTGCCAATCGTGCGTGCTGCGGATGCCAAATTCGATGTTTTGCTTGACGCGGATGACAGGCCGGTTGACGAGGCATGGTGGGAGAAACGCATTGCTGCAACGCTTGCTGCCTTCACATCAGAGCAATTTGATCTGCTGATCACCGAGACGTATCCCTTTGGGCGCAGAATGTTCGCTGCGGAGATGACACGTCTTCTTGAGTGTGCTGGCAGTATGGTTTCTCCGCCTTGGGTGGTGTGCTCAGTGCGCGATATTCTGGTGCGCAAGGACGAAGCCTGGAAAGAGGAGTGGATGGCCTCACAGGCGAGCGCGTTTTATGACCGGATTCTCGTCCACTCAGACCCGCGTCTCATTACGTTTGATGATAGCTTTCCATTCACCAAGCGTGTGAACTCACATATTCGCTATACAGGCTATATCAGAGATGATCGGTCCACGTTGGCTACATCATCCGACGGTGAAGATGAGGTCATTGTTTCTTGCGGGGGTGGCGCTGTTGGCTCAGCGCTGTTGCAGGCTGCACTTTCTGCACGCAACCATATGCCGCCGGGCCTTACGGATAAATGGCGTGTGCTTGTGGGACAGGGTCTTCCCGAAGCTGAGTTTCAAAAGCTGTTGCGGTACTCGTCGTCCAAGTTTGTGATCGAACGGGCACGAAAAGATTTTCCGGCACTTTTGAAGAATGCCAAGCTCTCCATTTCGCAAGCTGGCTATAACACCGTGGTTGATATTCTGCGCGCAGGTGTTCCGTCGGTTCTGGTGCCATTTGCCCAGGAAGCAGAGACAGAGCAAACCCAACGTGCACTTAGTTTGATGAAGCACCATCGGGCAGTCGCTGTTCCTGAAAAGGTCCTTAGCGCCAAAACGCTGGCTCAAGCTGCTGAGAAGGCTCTTTCCCTTCCAGCACCGGACTTACGTGTCGCTCTTAATGGAGCGGAGGTTGCTGCTCAAGTCCTTGCTGCGGACCTTGGGATGGAGACGCCCACAGATACTTCATTCGGGATCATTTGGGAAAGGAATGTTTCGCGTGACCTCTAACTCTGAATTAGTCGTTGCACCTGTTTCAGATCAAAGCCTACATTCCACGACAAGCCGCCAGCACTTTGAAGAGCAACTTATTTCGCACCTTAACTGGTTCCACGAGCGCGGCCGTCAGGTCAGATTCTGGTGGCGTGACGATGATGCGGTCGCGCCCACGCCCGCGCTTGAGACATTGCTCAACCTTTCAGAGGAATTTGGTATCCCTCTATCCCTCTCCGTCATTCCAAAATATGCGGAAGAAGAACTGGCCCGGCGGCTCAAGAGCACATCAGCCGTTCATGTACTGCATCATGGGTGGCAACATAAGAACTATCAGGATAAATCACGCGAGGAGAAATCCAGCGAATTTGGATGGCGTCGGTCTGCTCAGGACCTAACAAGAGAACTTGTCGAGGGCAAACAGACCTTACAGGAATTGTTCGGGTCGCGCTTTGTGCCGCTGTTTGTGCCTCCCTGGAACCGGATTGCACCGCCAGCGGTACATCTTCTCCAGCAGCAAGGTGGTTATGGCCTTTCAGCCTTCACGTGGATGAATCACTTTCGCATGCCTCACGTGCAAAGCCATGTCGATATTATCGAATGGAGGAAGGACAAACACTTCATTGGTTGGGACTGTGCCCGCAAGAGGTTGGACTTGGAACTGTGCAGGCGCCGAACAAACTCAACCGATCCTATTGGATTACTGTCCCATCACCTGGACCACGGCAACGGCTGCTCGAACTTTCTTGAGGTGTTCTTCAAACTCACCTCAGACCATCCCGCTGTACGATGGCTGAGTTCTAAAGAGCTTCTTAATGAGGCGAGAAAGAATTTCAATCAGGCTTCCGAAGTTAGCTAAGCGACGTGGGTCGGACCTCGCTTTCATTGAAACAAGCTACGTTAAAAATCAATCAGCATCGGCCTACATTTGTTCGGCTGCTGATCGCTGTCGATCGCTTGTAAGGTCTCCAGCACGCCCTCTCTCACTTGTAGGGGTCAGCCGCATCGCGCAGGCCGTCTCCCATGAAGTTGAAAGCAAGCACCACGACGATGATTGGAATGACCGGCGCCATCAGCCATGGGTAGATAGTTACAACAGCGATGTTTTGGGCCTCGTTGAGGAGAACGCCCCATGACACCGCCGGTCGCCTGAGGCCAAGGTTCAGGAAGGAGAGCGCGGTTTCGCCGAGGATCATCGCAGGCACCGATAGGGTTGCGGAGGCAACAAGGTGGCTCGTGAATCCGGGCAACAGATGCTTAACAATGACGCGGCTTGGCTTGGCGCCCATGAGTGTGGCGGCTTTGGCGTACTCTTCTTCGCGCAGCGACAACAATTTGGACCTCACGGCGCGCGCCAGACCTGGCCAGTCCAGAAGACCAAGAATGACCGTCAGGCCGAAGTAGATCCAGACTGGCGACCATGTAATAGGCAGAGCTGCAGACAAGGCCATCCAGAGGGGAAGCTCCGGCAGTGATCGCATGACCTCGATAACCCGTTGCACGGAGCTATCAATCCACCCTCCAAAGAACCCTGCCATGCCACCCAGCAAAACACCAAGCACCATGGAGATGGTTACTCCGACAAGGCCGATGGTAAGAGACAGGCGTGCCCCGTAGACCAAGCCAGAGTATTGATCCCGTCCTAACCGATCCGTTCCGGCGATAAACAGGGTTCCCTCTTCAGCGGGGCAGATGATGTGAAAGCTGGCAGGAAACAGGCCCCAGAATTGGTAGGGCTCGCCTTCGCAGAAGAACCGCAATTTCTGCACGTCCGTTCTGTCTGTCTCATACACCCATCGTAGGTTTTCCAGATCAACTGACGGGGTTATGCCGTAGACGAAGGGGCCAACCAATCTTCCTTCATGGAACAGATGAATACTTTGAGGTGGCGCGTAGAGAAAGTCTACGTTGCGCTTAGCGACTGGGTAAGGTGCGATTATTTCTGCAAATGGCACACAGAGATAGAAGAAGAAGAGAACAACGACCGACACCACTGCCAGTTTGTGTTTGCGGAATTTCCACCAGATGATTTTCCATTGGGCCGCCTGATAGTACCGCTCCTGCTCTTTAGTCAGGGTCTCCACGTCCTGTGGGTCAAATCCTTTCGGATTGACGTAATGTTCTGGTTTTTCATCGCGGCGGCTATCTGGGCTCATTGTCTCGCGCCTTCTTTTCCAAGGCGAATGCGTGGGTCCAGATAGCCGAGTAGGATATCCGAGATTAGCATGCCGATGAGTGTAAGCAGGGAGACAAAAAGTAAGATAAATCCAGCAAGAAACTGGTCTTGAGATTGAAGCGCGCCTAACAAAATCGGCCCAACGGTGGGCAGGTTCAAAACAACGGAAACAATCACTGAGCCCGAGACGAGCGAGGGTATAAGGTTACCAATATCAGCAATGAATGGGTTAAGGGCGACACGCAAAGGGTATTTGACGAGGAGCTTGCTTTCGCGCATGCCTTTTGAGCGAGCGGTCGTGACATATTGCTTGTAGAGCTCGTCCAAAAGGTTTGCTCGCAGCCTTCTGATCATGGCAGCAGTGCCAGCGGTTCCGATCACAATGACCGGGACGACAAGGTGCGCGAGAATGGACAAAACCTTGCCACCGCTCATGGGTGCGCCGATAAACTGTTCTTCCATTAGCCCGCCTACAGACAACCCAAACCAAGTATTAGCCAGATAAATCAAAACCAAAGCCAGCAGAAAGTTTGGGGTGGCAAGGCCGAGATACCCTATGAGCGTGAAGGTGTAGTCTCCCACCGAGTATTGGTGGGTCGCTGAGTAAATACCGATTGGAAAGGCAACACAGTAAATGAAGAGGATTGTTGCAAGGTTGAGAGCAATTGTGAGCGGTAGTGTTGGGCCAACCACTTCGTCGACCGGCTGGTCGTACTCAAAAGACCAGCCCCAATTGCCTTGAATAAGCCCGTCAAATCCATTGGGACCGGGCCAAACGCCAACCCATATGCCGTAGCGCTCAATGAACGGTCGGTCCAATGCGAACTCACTACGCAGAAACTCCAGCCTACCGATGGATGCACTTTCGCCGGTAGAGCGCAGCATGGAAATCTGATTGGAGATATAATCTCCTTCCGGCAATTCGATAATAAGGAAGATCAGAAAACTGATAGCGGCAAGCGTCGGTATCATAATCAAAAGCCGCCGCAGGATGTAATTGAGCACCCGCTTCCCTTTCTTCTCTGCGCCATTCTTGCGGGAACACTAAAGGAGCTCCCTTGGCTTTGTCTGAGTATATCTAATCAGGTTTAAAGGGGGGCATTAGCACTTGCTTAAGACAACCGGATCTGGCTGTATTTTCATTGGTCTTCGTCGGGCAGAAGGTTCTCAAAGAAGAAGAGATCCATGCGGTGTATCCCAAACTGCGCACCGGGGTCCCAGCCATAAATTCCCGTTTCAGGAACGTTGAGCAAACCTTTGACAACGACAGGTTGGCGTACACCGTTGACCAGTCCAATATGGATGGTTTCTTCTGCATGGATCTGCAGCATTTGCTCCCAGATCACATCGCGCTCTTCGAAGCTGGCGCTTACCAGCCATTGATCGAACAGCTCGATCAGACGCACAGCAGGTGGCCAATCTGGTTTAGTACCAGAGTGGCCGTCAGTCTCGTAGTAATTGCCCCAACGCGCCCAAGAGAGGAAGTCTTCACGTGTGGGGGCATAATCGATTGGCGGCATACCGGCAGTAGGCACTCCATTTTCAAAGCCGGACCAGACCGACATCATCAAAGAACCAGCGATGGCACGGGCGCGGATCGTATCGCGCTGACTTGGACGGATGAACGCAGATACTCCGATTTCCTTCCAGGTTTCAGCGACTAGTTCCAGTGCATCATTCTGTTCTGAGCTTTCTCCCGTTAGTTCGATGATGAGCTGAAGTGGGCGTCCATCTTCCAGCAAGCGGATCCCGTCACCGCGTCTGTCGGTCAGGCCAATCTCATCAAGCAACTCGTTGGCAAGGTCGGGGTCAAATTCTGCCCATGCTATTTGAAAGTCTGGTTGGTACAACGGTGAGACATCAAGAACAGTGTCGTTGCCGGCACGGCCCAGTCCAAAATAGAGTACCTTGTTGATGAGCTCCCGATCGATCCCCAAAGAAAGTGCATGGCGGAAGCGACGATCCTGCATGAGTTTTCGCCACGTGGGATCTTCGACGCTGAGATTGGGAAGGATCGAGATTTCCGAGCCTTTTGAGTTGAGCCAGAGACGCGTATCATAATCACGCAGTTGCTCACCCCGTTTCAGAACGGAGATATCGCCAAACCCCAGCCCACGGGCCTGAAGGTCGCTTTCACCGGCTAAAGTCTTGGCGGGTATCAGATTGCTATCGACCACATCCATGATGACACGATCAATGTACGGCAGCTGCTGGCCAGTGCTGTCCACGCGGTGGAAGAACGGATTGCGTTCCATAACAGCACGGCGCTCACCGGAGGCACTGCGAGGGACCCATGGCTGCAGTGTGGGAATGAACGGATTGGATGCATCGTACATATCATCCATACGATTGAACAACGGTGCCCAGCCGCGCACTTTTTCAAGGCGTGCGATTTGGGAGATAAACTCCGGGTTGCCATAGTCCTGATGAAACTGTTTCAGATATTGAGCGGGTCTGTAAATGAATGGCGGGCGAGCTTTTGCAAGCTCTTGCAAAAACATAGGGTTAGGCGCATTCCACTCAAAGCGCACTGCGGTTTCATCGAGAACGGTAAACTGGGGGCCCTCCCCATCCACCAGCATGAAGCTGGGCAGACCGATGGGATTGAGCTGCTTGTTCAGAGCAATATCTTCAAACCAGAAGCGGAAGTCTTCTGAAGTGAACGGGGTGCCGTCGGACCATTTATGACCTTCGCGCAGGTGCAGCGTGATGACCCTGTCGTTCTCATTTTCAACGCTTTCCAGAATATCCGGATTGAGTTCAAGATCCTCGTCATAGCCCACCAGTCGGGCGTAGCCCCAGACATTGATAAGGCGGACATCCTTGGGCCGAGCAATGAGCGTGTGCAGCGAGCCACCTTGTACACCAACCACCCTACCAAGGTCTTCAGGGTTCGTTACAAGTGGTTCTGAGGGCAAGCGCTCTTCTATGGGGGGCAAGTCAGGTGGCAGCCCCGGTGTTTCTTTCAGGACCAGTGCAACTGCAGCATTGGGCAGTACGAGGCTTGCAGCTATGACATAAGCGGTCAGCAGGTCAAATCTTCTCATATGTGACTGCCTCCCAATCCGACGGTATCATGCATGGCGTCCATCCCCGGAGCACAAACCCAGTGATCTGTCTCTATCTCAACCAAATATGGCACTGTTGAGTACCCCATGCGGTATGGTGCGGGCCATTGCATGGGATCGGAGGTTGCGGCTCCGTCCAGAGAAGAAAAGTCCAGCTTGTGGTCCAGCGACGGTTCCGGCACTGCTTTGAGAAGCGCGCGCGTATAGGGGTGAATGGGGTTATCAATGATGTTTCGCGTTGGGCCAAGCTCAACAACCTTACCTTTACACATCACGGCTACACGATCTGAAATGTAGTCAACCACGGCAAGATTGTGACTGACGAAGACATAAGTTAGGCCCAGCTCATCCTTCAGGTCTTTAAGCAGATTCAGGATTTGGGCCTGCACAGACACATCAAGCGCCGAGGTTGGTTCGTCGCAGATCAGGAACTCCGGGTTGAGGGCTAAAGCGCGTGCAATGCCAATCCGCTGCCTTTGCCCGCCGGAGAAGGAGTGAGGATAGCGGCGTAGATACCGTTGCGACAGGCCAACGAGGTCGGTCAGCTCTCTTATGCGGGCTGCTTTGCTGTGATTGTCCCCAATTTGGTGGATGACCAGCGGCTCCATCAGGATCTCATTGAGCGTGCGGCGTGGGTTTAACGACGAGAACGGGTCCTGAAAGATGATCTGAGCTCGTTCCCTGAATTTGAAGAGCTCTTTGTCTGAGAACCCCTGAATATCACGTGGTCCGTCTTCTGTGGCATAGAAGATCTTTCCGTCCGTCAACGGGAAGGCCCGAAGCATGGCAAGGGCTGCAGTTGTTTTGCCGGAGCCTGACTCTCCCACAATGCCGAGGCATTCACCTCTGCGGACTGTCAAAGATACATTGTCGAGCGCCGTGGTGATACTTTTGCGCTTTTTGCCACGCAGTTTCTTGAACATGAAAGTCTTACAAACCTTATCAAGCTCGACGAGTGTGGTTCCACGGAACTCGTGAGCGTTGACGGCATGATGAGGATGCCCATCAGTCTGGTGGGTGCGCGGTTTAATGGGCCGGATCGGTACCAGCCGCTCTTCCGGTTCCATGGAGAGCGAGGGTACAGCGTTGAGCAGTGCTTTCAGGTAGGGGTGTTGTGGGGTCAGGAACAAGTCCTCGACGCTGCCCTTTTCCATGATCTCGCCATTGTAAACCACAACCACTTCATCAGCCATGTTCGTCACTACACCAAAGTCATGAGTGATCATGAGCAAGGTCATGTTCAATTCGGACTGCACCTCTTTGATCAACTTCAGAATTTCGGCCTGAATAGTGACATCCAACGCAGTGGTCGGTTCATCTGCAATGAGGAGCGACGGGCGGCAGATCAATGCCATGGCAATGAGAGCGCGTTGTCGCAGGCCGCCTGACAGTTCGAAGGGATAAGCGCGGATGGCTCTTTCAGGATCTGGAAAGTGAACAAGCCGCAGCATGTCCTTTGTCAGTTCCAGCGCTTCTCTTCTACCAACAAGTCGATGCAGTCTTGCGCCTTCGCTGATCTGGTCTCCGATTGTGTGCAAGGGCGAAAGCGAGACCATGGGCTCCTGAAAGATCATGGCGATCTGATCGCCGCGCATGGCGCGCATCGCTGGTCCAGCTGGGGGAAGTTTTGCGATGTCAATCAGTTTGCCGTTTCGTCGATTGTCACGAAACAGGATTTGTCCGGAGGTTATGTGCGACTTTGCTGGAAGGATACCCATGATCGCTTTGGAGATTACAGTCTTGCCAGAGCCTGACTCTCCTACCAAAGCAACGGATTTGTTTTCTGGCACGCTAAAAGACACATCGCGGACGACTTCCTGATGTCCTTCATCTCCACGAAACTCTACCGTTAACCCTTTGATATCAAGAAGGCTCACGTGCGTTCCTTCCTTACTGATCCGTTGAGACTGCCTGAAAAACCGAGGTTTTCGGCCTCTTCACTACAACAGGGCTTCCTTTCAAAGAGGTTGGGTTTCTCAGCACACTTAAAGTAAACTAGAAGATAGCGGCAGAATTAATGCACACCGTTGATGGTGGAGTTGAGCTGCCACACTTCGACCTTACCCGTGCGCCCACGAATTGCGTGACTGCCAAGGTGAGTGATATTGTTTGTGTGCCCGGCTTTTTCAACGGTCTCACCGCTCAAAACCACGCAAACTCCCTTAATGGACGACAAGGTGCCACCGACGGCTTGCAGACGACTACACACATTCACCGCGTCACCAACAATAGTGTAGTTCCAACGCTCCACAGCGCCCACATTACCAACAATTACACGTCCAGTGTGGATTGCGATGCGCACACGCAGCGCGTTTTCTGGCGCGGCCTCGTTAGCCTTCTGGATGGCTGCGACCATATCTTCAGCAGCTGAAATGGCGCACTGAGCGTGGTTTTCAATCTCGTTAGGCGCGCCCCAGAACGCCAGCATACCGTCACCGACAAACTTGTCGACTGTGCCCTGATGGGCCTCCACTGCAGAAACCAGCTGCTTAAAGTGGTCGTTAAGCAAATCGGCCACCTCACCTGCACTCCTATTTTCAGACAATGAGGTGAAGCCTTCGATGTCCGTGAACAGGATCGTCAGCTCGGCTTCTTTTGCTTTGGCTGCCTGATCAATCCCGGACGCCATCAGTTTGGCGTATAGGGATTTTGGGATGTACCGGCTCATGCTCTGCAAGCCAGTGGTACTGGCATTCATGGCAGAGGTGATCTGGTCTACTTCGCGTATATGGCTGCCCGGGAGCGGTTCGAGATGTTCAAACTCCAGCGCTCCAAACTTTTGCGCACGTGCTGCAATGCCTTTGAGCGGGGAAGACAAGCGACGCGCGAGGAAGATCGCAATAAGTGCTGATAGAAATACGATTGCTACGCCAGCAAAAACCGAATTGATCAACCTTGCAACTTCATCGTAACGGGAGTTTGCGGGCTGATATTCACCAACCAGATAGACTTCACCGTCCGGTGAGACCAGTTTTTGCAGAACCATCAGGTACATATCATCATCATAGTTGATCATGTGAAGTTCCACACCTCGGTCACGCGCGAGCGAACTAGAGGGCTGTGGCTCGCTCTCCTCGAATTTGGCGAGGATAGGATCACCGAACTCTGTCAAAGGTGACAGGAGGTTACCCTGTAGGTTGTATTCTGGAGACGCGTAGGCAAGCACCCGGTCTTCGTCAGTCAAAATAAACCGGGTCGTGGGGTTCTCACCGTCGACCTGATAGCCCAGTCCATCTCCATTGGAAGCGGCTAACACCGAACCAACTCCCTCCATCGTGATGACTGCGGAAATGTAACCGATGATTTCGCCTTCAAATTCAATGGAGCTTGTAACGGTCGCAAATGGGTCCTCGCCGGAGGCATAGAAATCTCCCCAAAACGGGTCCTGACTTCGTTGTGCCTGAATGCTTTCTAAGCGGGAGAATTCAAAGAGAGTCTGCTGGGGGTTAAAGATAACAACGTCCTGACTGTTGTCAGCCTGACGCAACCCCCACACGGCTCCATTGGGCAAAGAAAGCACTAATCCATCAATGCTTTGGACGCTGAACAAGACCCCGCGAAATGTCTGGCGCGCACGAAAAAGAGCGCTTTGGGGCGTGGGCTGTTCTTCGGCATACACCTTGATGGCGTTAACGGAATAAAAGGCGGGCGTGATGTAAGCGCCCAAGGCGTTGTTAATTGCCTCGGTCGACATGATCGACGCTTTTTCGATGAGACTGCGTGTATTTACGAGGTTGGTATGAACCGACATGTAGAGCACGATGCCGCCACACAACGTCACCACGGTCACAAAGGTCAGGCTCACCAACCACGTCAGGGAGAGCTGGTAAGAGAAGCGCCCGGCCCCTACTCCCTTTCGCCTAATCCTATTCCAAAGCTTCAAACCGTGTCCCACCTGTGTGAGGAATTTCAGCCCGTTAAACCACTCACTGGACCGAGCGTCAAACTGCCTTCCTCAAACTGGCGCAGCTAGTGTTTATTCTACTACTTCCTTGCCCAATTCTCTTAAAATCTCTTTTCGGTGCTCATCGAGCACCGGAGCACCGCGTTCGATCTTCAGCTTGGTATTCGTAAATTGGATTGGTGTGCGTACATATGTTTGCTCCACACCCTCTTTTGAGCCCGTTGGCAGGGTGACTTTCAGCTGGCGGTGTTCAATTTGCGGATCCTGCAAAACATCCGCCACTGAGTTGATCGGGCCTGCCGGAACGCCATATTCTTCCATTTTTGCCAGGAGCTCATCACGGGTAAAACTCAAGACCAGTGTTTGGAGTTCTTCGGTCAATTGTTCGCGGTGCTTCACACGGGAGGGGTTGGTGGCGTAGCGCTGGTCTTCAGAGAGCGCTGGTTTACCAAGGAGCTTACAGAAGTTAGCGAACTGGGTGTCATTTCCGACCGCCACGATCAGGTGACCATCCTGCACCTCAAACACCTGATAGGGAACGATGTTTGGATGGGCATTGCCCATGCGCGTGGGAACGTTTCCGCTGCTGAGGTAGTTCATGGCCTGATTGGCAAGAACACCCACCTGGGCGTCGAGCAAGGCCATGTCGATCCACTCGCCTTCCCCGGTCAGGTCACGGCGGCGCAGCGCGGCCTGAATGCCGATCACGCCATATAGGCCGGTAAAGATATCTGCAAAAGCGACACCTACTTTTTGCGGTTCTCCGCCTTTAGGGCCGGTCAGATCCATAATACCGCCCATCCCCTGGATCATGAAGTCGTATCCGGCACGGTGCGCATAAGGCCCGTCCTGACCAAATCCTGTGACAGAGCAGTAGATCAGTTTGGGGTTGATCTTTTGCAAGCTTTCATAGTCGAGGCCGTACTTAGCAAGACCGCCGACCTTGAAATTCTCGATCAACACATCGCTTTGACGCACAAGATCGTGGATCAGCTCAAGGTCTTCCTGTTTTGAGAAGTCTGCTGTGATGGAGCGTTTGCCACGGTTGCAGGCGTGGAAGTAGGCCGCGCTTTTACTGCCGCCTTCTTCTTCGATGAAGGGAGGGCCCCAGGTCCGTGTATCGTCACCGCGCGGGCTTTCCACCTTGATGACATCCGCCCCCAGATCGGCAAGGGTTTGCCCAATCCATGGCCCAGCTAGAATGCGCGCCAGTTCCAAAACTCTTATATTTTCCAGGGGGGCCGTCACGGAAGCAACCTCAGTCTTTTTGTGCAAGTTCGTCTCAGGAGCACAGTGCTACCTGTTTTTTGACAGGAGGTCCTGCGAGGATCTGTCATGAACTCGTTCCAGTCCTTCCCGTGCTTGATAATTTTGTTATTTGGGTGCAAAAGTGCAGTGGTTTTTAATTCCTACATTTGACCGGTACCGTTTGCAAAGGTACCGCTGATCTACATAATTTTCGAAAGCGCTGCGCCAAGGGGCGAAAAGCTGCTTCAACACTTCCTGGGAGAACAGCATGCGATCTGAGACTGCTCAGCTCATCAAACTGCAAGACTACAAAGAAACCCCCTACGCAATCGACAGTGTCTCACTGGTCTTCAAGCTTAAGCCGGAAGCAACTGAAGTTGTCTCCACCCTCACCCTTTCCAGACGCGATGGTACAGAAGCTGGCACTCTCCTTGAGCTGGATGGTGATGAACTCACACTGGTTTCAGTGGCGGTTGATGGTGTTGCTTTGGCGCAGGAAGCTTATCAGGCCTCAGCAACCAAGCTGATCATTCACAACCCTCCTGCAGATACGTTCCAGCTGGAAGTCGTGACGAAGGTCAATCCAACTGCGAACACCAAGCTCGAAGGCCTGTACCTTTCAAAAGGCATCTATTGCACCCAGTGTGAGGCCGAAGGCTTCCGCAGGATCACCTATTACTATGATCGCCCGGATGTGCTTTCCGTGTTCACCACACGTGTAGAAGCAGACAAGGCAAGCAACCCGATCCTTTTGAGCAACGGCAACCCGCAGGAAACTGGCGATATTGAGGGCACCAACCGTCATTTTGCGGTGTGGCATGATCCGCATCCAAAGCCTGCCTACCTTTTTGCGCTGGTGGCCGGTGATCTTGCCTGCACCTCAGAAAAGTACACCACCGCTTCCGGCAAACCAGTAGATCTGAACATCTTCGTAGAGAAGGGGAATGAGGATCGTACGGACTGGTCCATGGACAGCCTGATCCGTTCCATGCGCTGGGACGAGAAGGTGTTTGGGCGCGAGTACGATCTGGATGTGTTCAACATCGTGGCTGTTTCTGCGTTCAACATGGGCGCAATGGAGAACAAGGGCCTTAACATCTTCAACGATAAGTACATTCTTGCGGACAGCGACACAGCAACTGACACGGATTATGAAGGCATTGAGACTGTTGTTGCGCATGAGTACTTCCATAACTGGACCGGCAACCGCATTACCTGCCGCGAATGGTTCCAGCTGTGTCTGAAAGAGGGCCTGACGGTGTTCCGTGATCAGGAATTTTCTTCTGATGAGCGCTCCCGTCCTGTGAAGCGTATTGCTGACGTGATCCGCTTGAAATCCCGACAGTTCCCAGAGGATCAGGGTCCCCTCTCCCATCCGGTACGCCCAACAGAATACAAAGAGATCAACAACTTCTATACGGCGACTGTCTATGACAAGGGCGCTGAGCTGGTGCGCATGATCAAGACCATTCTTGGTGCGGATGGTTTCAGGAAAGGTATGGACCTTTACTTTGAGCGTCATGACGGGGATGCGTCGACAATCGAAGACTTCATTAAGTGCTTTGAAGATGCAAATGCACTGGATCTGACGCAGTTTAGCCGGTGGTACCACCAATCCGGCACGCCTGTGGTCAAGGCGCGCGGGTCTTATGACGCTGCTGCCAAGACTTACACACTGGACCTTGCGCAGATTAATGCACCGACACCGGGGCAAACTGAGAAGAAACCATTCTTCATTCCTGTTCGCTTTGGCCTAGTCGGCCCCAATGGCGATGACCTTTCCTATTCCAGCGTAGAAGGCGCTCAGGTTAATGGCGATCTGCTGTGCCTTAGCGAAGACAAGCACACTGTTGTGTTTCATGGCATTGGCAGTAAGCCTGTCCCTTCCCTGCTGCGTGAGTTCTCAGCACCTGTGAAACTGGAAACCGGGCTTTCCCGCGAGGATCAGATCTTCCTGATGCGCCATGATGTTGACCCCTTCAACCGCTGGCAGGCAGCTCAGACGCTGATGACCGAGCTGCTGATCGAGCTGACCAGAGGCGAGGAACCAGCAGGCAAAGAGGCCTTTATCGAGGCTTTGGGTCATATGGCGGAAGATGAGAGCCTTGATCATGCCTTCCGCGGCTTTGGGCTAATGCTACCGAGTGAGCAAGCGATTGCTCTGGAGATTGGTGCGGACGTTGACACGGATGCCATTGGCGATGCGCGTGATGCCTTCTCCAAGGAAATCGGCGTGACACTCTATGATACCTTCAAGCGCCTTTACAATGAACTGGACATGCCAGCAGCCTTTAGTCCGGACGCCATATCAGCTGGTAAGCGTGCTTTGAAGCTCCGCTGTCTGTCCTATCTGGGCGCTGCGCAAACTGAAGAAAGTGCGGCCCTGGCAAAAACCCATTTTGACAATGCGGACAATATGAGCGACCGCATGGGCGCCTTAACGATCCTTGTGATCTGGCAACTTGCGGGGGCGCAGGAAGCTCTTAAGGCGTTTGAAGAGCGCCATAAGGACACTGCGCTTGCCATGGATAAGTGGTTGAGCATAGCTGCTCGTGCACCAAGTGAGGATTCGGTTGCAGCCATACGCACTCTTACCGAGCATCCGGCATTTTCTTGGGAAAATCCAAATCGCATCTATGCGCTGATCGGAGGCTTCCTGGGAGGCAATACACGCGGCTTTCATGCAGCTGATGGCTCAGGATATAATTATCTTGCTGAAATCACGCTGCAATTGGACAAGACCAATCCTCAGGTTGCTTCCAGAATGGTCAAAAGCTTTGGTAACTGGAAAAATATGAATGCAGAACGCAGAGAAAAGGCGAAAGCCGCTTTGCAAGGTATTCTTGAGGCGGACCAGCAACTGTCAACTGACGTGAAAGAAATAGTTGAGCTGTGCCTAGACTAAGACAGTCTACACTGCACCCCAGCGAAGTCTCTGAGAGTCCTAAATGAATTAACGGCAGCAAAAAACGCTGCCGTTAACCATTTTTTTGTACCCAGACTCTGGACAAGTTGATTCGGATAGATTCAAATGAAGGTGATTCGGGTGAATTGCAACCCGAGTTATTTGCGGCGGGATCTGACACATGGGGGCATTCATGGCACGAGCCTTTGCTGGGGGCGCGACCGCTCGACGACTGTTGAATTCGACCAAACGGGCAGGCAAAAAAGATGCCTTGACCGGGCATATCAAATTGCTTGCCCAACCTGCTTACCAACGTCTCTTGACCACTGAACCGATGATGCGCCGAATTATTCCTGCTTTGTGCATTATCTTCATTGCGTGCACCGCCATTTTTCGCGGGCTAGAGATTGCTTACAATTATGAGAGCGTCAGCCAGAAGGCTCAGGACGATCTCACGCTTATTGCGACTGCGCTGACGGCCAGCATCGACATTACAGAACAAGAAAAAGGCAGCGTGGGTCTGGCCTCTGCTTTGCAGCGTGCACTTTCCGAGGCTCTACCTCCTCGCGCCACCAGCCAAAGCCGTCAAATTCTTCTGGCTGATCCAAACGGCACTATTGTTGCCAGCGCTCCAACCCGTCCTGATATGGAAGGACTGAAGATCACCAGTTTTCTCGGTGATACTCAGCCCATGACGTTCTTCGGCAAACGGGCTGGCGTCCTGACGATCAACGAAGGCACTAAAGACGCGACACGCGCAACGGTTCACCATCTTTCAAATAAGCTTGGCATGGTTGCTATTATGCAGCCAGAAAAAGCGATTTTCGCCCCTTGGCGCGCGGAGCTTTCGGCCAATGTGACGATCTTTGTAGCCACCTCCATGGTGTTGCTGGTGATCATCTACGCCTATTTTGCGCAGGCAACCCGTGCACAGCAGGCGGATGGCATCTACTCTGCCACGCGTTCCCGTATCGACGCAGCCCTTAATCGGGGGCGTTGCGGTCTATTTGACTGGGACCTGTCTCGTGGCCGCGTTTTCTGGTCCGCCTCGCTATATGAAATGCTGGGCATGGACCCGCGAAATGACATTATGGGCTTTGCAGAGATCCAGTCCCTGACCCATCCTGATGATGTGGACCTTTATGACCTTGCCAAGAGCCTGCTTGATACGGGCAAAAGCAACGTGGATCGCCAATGGCGGATGCGTCATATTGATGGATCTTGGGTGTGGTTGCGGGTGCGCGCCGAAGTCCAGACCGATGCGGGCACCAACGAACCGCACCTGATCGGCATTTGTATGGATGTGACCGAGCAGAAGAAGCTTGCAGAGCAGAGCCGCACCGCTGATTTACGTCTTCGGGATGCGATCGAGAACATTTCCGAGGCATTTGTTCTTTGGGATGCAGACAATCATCTGGTGATGTGCAACTCCAACTATCGCAAACTGCACCAGTTACCAGATCATGTTGTTCAGTCGGGCACGCCTTACGCCACTGTTATGTCCTCTGCCAGCCAGCCAATCATTTCTGAGCCTGAGGAAGGCGACCATATCGATAGTGATATGGAAAGCTCCTACAAGGTTGAGATGGAAGGTGGCCGCTGGCTGCAGGTTTCTGAGCGCCGCACCAAGGATGGTGGTTTCGTTTCCGTTGGCACCGACATTACGGAGCTGAAGCGAAAAGAGGAAAAGCTGCTTGAATCGGAGCGCGGCCATATGGCGACTATTGCCGATCTGCGCCAATCCCGTCAGAAACTTGAGCTGCAAGCGCAGCAGCTGGTGGAACTGACAGAGAAATATGCGGATGAGAAGACCCGCGCCGAAGATGCAAACCAGGCCAAGTCCGAGTTCCTTGCTAACATCTCCCACGAGCTGCGCACGCCACTAAACGCGATCATTGGCTTCTCCGACATCATGGATCAAGGCATGTTCGGTGATCTGGGGTCTGACAAGTACAAGGAATACTGCAAGGACATCCACTCCTCCGGCAACTACCTGCTGAATGTGATCAATGACATTCTGGATATGTCGAAGATTGAAGCAGGCCGGATTGAGCTTTCAGTTGAAGAAGTGCAGATCAAACAGACCGTTCAGGACGCAGCCCGTATTATCTCGGCAACCGCTTCGGATAAAAAGATCAAGATTGTCAGCGAAAACCTGCCGCACATGCATCTGCAGGCGGATAGGCGTGCTGTTAAACAGATCCTGCTTAACCTGCTTGCCAACTCTGTTAAGTTCACCCCTGAAAACGGTGAGGTTCGCGTTTCGGCTCGCAAAGCCGGGGCGTTTGCGGAACTCAAGATCACAGACAACGGCATCGGCATTTCCAAGAAAGACATCGACCGTCTGGCCAAGCCGTTCGTTCAGGTGGAAAACCAGTTCACCAAGACGCACAAGGGGTCTGGCCTTGGCCTTGCCATTGCACGCTCTCTTAGCGAGCTGCATGGCGGCTATATGGAGATCGAGTCCGAAGTTGGCAAAGGCACAGAGGTTACGATCAAACTGCCTTTGAAAGCCAAGTCGCGTGATAAGAGCCGTCTGACAGGCATCAACAGTTTGAACGCAGCCTGACACCACAGTTAAGCAACAAGAAAAGGCCGCTTCCTAAGTGGCCTTTTTTGTTGTCTCAGATATTCCCCCATCAACTGCTCTTATCAGCGGGCGCCACTTCTCCGATCAGTTTTTCGAAGGATTGGCGCACCCTTGTCTGCTGGTCTTGCAGATAGACGGTCAAACGCTCAAAGTCTGGCTCCCCACCAGTACTGACCAATAGGTCGAGAAGACCATTGGGGGCGGTTGTCGGATCGAAGCGTACGTTCAGCGTAAGTTTGAGGATCTGCCTGAGATCATCATAGATGCGCAGCGTGGGAATGAGCGTATCAGCATCTTCCTCACTGAGCAGACCTGCTTCACGTGCTTTTAGCAAAGCATCCTCAGTGCGGGTCTGGAGGATTTCGGGATATACCGCACCGTGAGCCAACTGCAAGAATTGAGCGATAAACTCGATATCGACTAAGCCACCTGGAATACCTTTGACCTGCCATGGGCTTTTAGCTGGTTTCTCCTTCTGGATGCGCGCGCGCATTTCACTCACATCCAGCGCCAACTTATCAATATCTCTCTTTTGCTGAAGCAGCTGCGAGATGGCGCTGCCAATCTGCGTGCTGAAGTCTGAGCTGGAACTGGTGATGACACGCGCACGTGTGAGAGCCATGTGCTCCCATGTCCATGCCTTGTTGGCCTGATAGTCCTTGAAGGCGGCAAAGCGCGTCGCAAGCGGGCCAGAGTTGCCAGAGGGCCGCAAGCGGAAGTCCACCTCGTAAAGAACACCTTCTGCCGTTGGTGCTGTTAGCGCGGACACAAGGCGCTGCGTGAGGCGGCTGTAGTACTGGCTTGGTGCCAGTGGGCGTTTGCCGTCGCTTTGCACCACATCCTCGGGAAAATCATAGAGCAGGATCAAATCCAGATCAGAGGCGCAGGTGATTTCACGTCCGCCAAGCTTGCCCATGGCGATGAGCGCCAGTTCAGAGCCCGGGATCTTGCCGTGCGCCTCTTCCAGCTCTTGCTGAACGCGCGGGAGCAGCTGGCAAAGCACAGCATCGGCCAGCGTTGAAAGTCCCTGCCCTAACTCTGCTGCAGAAATCGTTCCCGTGATCAGACGCAGGCCCAGCAGAAATTGTTGCTCCTGTACGAAGATACGGGCTCGGTCCAATGCATCCTCGTAGTACCCTGCCTGATCCAGAGTGACCTCCAGTGCAGTCTCAATCTGCTCTGCAGTTGGTGCTCCGCCGAAGAAGGCGGGATCGAGCAGCGCATCCAGCACATGTACACGTTTGGAGACGATCTCTGCCATGCGTGGGGCGTTGCCCATGATCATGGTTAGAAGTTTGAGCAGGTGTGGATTGGACTTCAGCAATCCAAACAACTGAACGCCCATGGGCAATTTAGAGAGGAATGTATCGAATGTGAGCAGGGCCTGATCGGCATTCTCGGTACGGGCCAGTGCATCCAGCAGAGTTGGCGTGAACTCGGTCAAGCGTTGGCGAGCCTTAGTCGCACGCACCGCCGGGTACCTGCCGTAATGCCATTGGCGGATAGTCCGGATGGCGTCCACTGGGCGCTGGAAGCCAAGCTGCATAAGGGTTTCCAGCGTATTCGGATCTTCGTCATCACCTGTAAAGACCAGATTGCCAAGGTCGAGTGCCAGCTCTGGTTCGTCTTCAAACAGGCCAGAATAGTGTTTTTGCACCAGCTCAAACTTGCTGCGGATCTCGTCGGCAAACTCCGCGCGCTCCTTTGTGCCCATCAGATGATAGACGCGCGCGAGGGCTTCATCATCCTTGGGCAGGATATGGGTCTGCTCGTCATTGATCATCTGGATGCGGTGCTCAACCTCACGCAGGTAGCGGTAAGCTTCTTCCATTTCAGTGGCAGCGGCTTCATCGATCCAACCACAATCGGCCAGCCGTTCCAGGGTGATCAGCGTGCGCCGATCACGAAGCTGCGGATTGCGG
The DNA here is from genome assembly GCF_014651595.1 of Pseudovibrio japonicus. Taxonomy (GTDB): domain Bacteria; phylum Pseudomonadota; class Alphaproteobacteria; order Rhizobiales; family Stappiaceae; genus Pseudovibrio; species Pseudovibrio japonicus. The sequence goes on from NZ_BMXE01000001.1 coordinate 484,516, forward strand.
CCGCCGGCGATGAGCTGCTGGGTCTGCGCAAAAAACTCAACTTCCCGTATGCCGCCGCGACCCAGCTTTACGTTGTGTCCTGCGACGGTGATCTTGCTGAAGCCTTTGTGGGCGTGGATCTGACGTTTAATAGAATGCACGTCCGAGATTGCGGCGTAGTCCAGATACTTGCGCCAGACGAACGGTCGGATCTCCTCCAGAAAGAGTTCGCCTGCTTTGATATCACCTACACAAGGGCGAGCTTTGATGAGCGCGGCGCGTTCCCAGTTCTGGCCCAGGCTCTCATAGTAAACCAATGCGGCGGGAACGGAGATTGCCAGTGGCGTTGCGCCGGGGTCCGGACGAAGGCGCAGGTCGGTTCTGAAGACATAGCCATCACCAGTACGCTCGTTCATGAGTTTTACCATGCGGCGGGTGATGCGAACGAACTCGACAGGTGCTTCTGCGCCGCCAGTGAGACGACAGCGCTCAGGATCATACAGAACGATAAGATCAATGTCGGAGGAGTAATTCAGTTCCCCTGCTCCATGCTTGCCCATGGCAAGAATGAAGAAGCCAGCTTCCTTTTCAGGCTCTTCCGGATCAACGGGATCAAACTTTCCTCTGGCTTCCAGTTCACGCAGGCTGAAGCGTAGACTGGCTGTCAGGGAGGCATCGGCGAACCTGGTGAGTGCGCCTGTCACACTCTCCAGATGCCATGCACCTGCGATATCGGCCAGTGCGACGGTGAGCGCCAGCTCTTGCTTGGCCAGGCGCAGCGACTGCATGAGTTCTGCTTCGCTCGTCGGTTTGGTAGTCAGGCAATTATGCAGGAGGGTTGAGACGGTTTCTTCAGGCGGCGTTCCTAAAATGCGCAGGAAGCGCGACGCATCGCGCAGGATAATCTCCCTCAGGAATGGCGCATTGACCATAATGCCTTTGATGAAGGTAGGAAGTTCTGGTGTCTGTTCGCACTGCTGCTCAAACACGGACATAAGGTCTTTGCGTTCGAGCTTTTCTATCAGGTCTTGAAGATGCCGGTCACCAAGATCCTCATCCGCGCACACGGGCTGACGCTCCAAACGCTGAAACATTGGGGCAAGCGTCCCTTTCCGGTGTTTATGCTTTTCGGTGCTGCTGATTAGCTGGTGGCGTTCTTCTTCTGAGCCTTGTCCCATGCTTCGTTGCCCTCTCCCTCACCTCTTTGCCCCTTGTTGCGGGGCAGAACAACCCGGGCACATAGACCAGATTGTCCCTTACTTCCAGAATCATTTTCAGAACCGGCTGATATGAGCTGCAATTCTCCCTGATGAAGGGTTACCACCGCCTTGATCAGTGACAATCCAAGCCCGGAACCGGGCGCATGGCGGGAGCCATCAAGCCGCACAAAACGATTGCACACCCGCTCACGGTCAGCCTCTGCGATTCCAGCTCCGTTGTCTTCCACGCGGAGTATAGCCTGCTCTTTGGTTGCAGACAGTACGACTTTGATCAGGGGTTTAGCAGTGTCTTGGGGTGGACGACCGTATTTGAGGGCGTTTTCAATCAAATTCGCGAGTGCCTGAGCCAAAAGCTCGCGATCCCCATCGATAACCGGCTCATCTTCAATTTGGACAGAGAATTCGACGCCGTCATCTTCGGCCACCGGTTCATAGAGCTCACAGACGTCTCTGACGATATCACTCAGCTTGAGAGGCTTGAGCTGCGCGCCGGTTGATCCGGCTTCTACGCGCGCGATGCGCAATAGCGCGTTGAAGGTGTTGATCAGCTCGTCTGTTTCAACAAGCGTGTCTTCAAGACACTTGCGGCCATCATCCGCACTCATATCTTGACGCAAGGCCGCTTCAACACGTCCCCGCATGCGTGTGAGCGGTGTTTTAAGGTCGTGGGCAATGTTGTCGGAAACTTCCTTCAAGCCCTGCATCAGCTCTTCAATGCGGTCCAGCATCACATTGAGATTGCTCGCAAGCCGGTCGAACTCATCACCATTTCCGGTCACATCCAGACGTCCGGCCAGATCCCCTTCCATGATCTGCCGCGAGCTCATGGACAAGTTGTCGATGCGCTTGAGAATACGGCGATTGAGGAAGAACCATGTGATGCCGGCCAACACGATCATACCAACGAGCCAAAGGGTGAGCGCGTCTCCGAGCAGACTCTTCAGATGGACCTGATCTTCCAGATCCCGCCCGACCAGCAGTTTGAAGTTGCCGGGCAGCTCGAAGATCCTGACGATGGCCCGTGCTTTGTTCTCATCCGTTTCGGGAAGGCCTAACGGAGTGTAAGTGACGACCTGAATTCTGCCATCGGATTCCGAGAGCACCTTTTCCGGCAGGTAGGCAATGTTGCCGGTAATGAAGTTTCCGGCATAATCCAGAATGAGATAGAGATTTGAGTTAGGGCTTCTGACCCGACGCTCCACGCCCACCACAAGCCCGTTGATGCCGTTTTGCGCATACTGCTCGGCAAGGCCCTGAATCTCCGCATCAACCGTCTGCACGACCTGCTTGTTCATCAAATCATCTGTGTTGTTGGAAATGAAGATGAACAGAAATACCGAAAGCGCCGTAAACGACGTCAGATAAATGGCTGCCAGCTTGAAGGCGGTGGTGGAGAGAATTCTAGTGAGAGCTGTCACGGATGGAATATCCTGCACCACGAACCGTATGAAGCAATGGAAAATCAAAGCCTTTGTCGATCTTCGAGCGGAGCCTTGAGATGTGGACGTCAATCACGTTGGTCTGCGGATCGAAATGATAGTCCCAGACGTTCTCCAGCAGCATGGTGCGGGTCACCACCTGTCCGGCATGTTTCATGAGGTATTCCAGCAGCCGGAACTCGCGGGGCTGCAGCACAATCTCTTGCCCTGCGCGGCTCACGGAGTGGGCAAGGCGGTCCAGGACAAGATCAGCGGTTTGCAGTTTTGTTTCCACTTGTGGTCCTGCCTTGCGGCGGCTGAGCACTTCAACACGCGCCAGCAACTCAGAGAAGGCGTAGGGCTTGGACAGGTAATCGTCCCCACCTGCGCGCAGGCCTTTTACGCGGTCGTCGACCTGAGACAGGGCTGACAGGATCAAAACAGGCGTTTCATCACCGGATGCGCGCAGTGTTTCGATGATAGAGAGGCCATCACGCTTGGGCAGCATTCGGTCAATGACGAGCACATCCCAAGTGTTGGAAATTGCAAGCTCAAGGCCGTCTTCGCCATTGTCGGCATGATCAGGAGAGTGCCCTGCTTCCTTTAGTGCTTTGAGCAAGTAGTCTGCTGCTTCGCGATCATCTTCAATAACCAGGATTCTCATTTTCTCGTTCCCAGAGCAAGGCATTGGTCGTTTCCTCACAATGACGGGAAACGAAAAAAAAATGCAAATGCTGTTGGGGGTAACCCTCAGCATTTGCATAAGTTTTATAAGTGAAGTCGGCAGATGATTGGATCCCTGCCTTTTCTTCCAGCATTGGTCAGAGGGACTGATATCAAGTTGAGGGCTACTCCTGCTATCAGACCCGCAAACAATCGAAGCACATTTGAGAGACTGACTTGTGCTCCGATAAGGGATCACGGAAGGGGCAATTCCCGTGATCCACATTCTTGAAAGCGGCTTAATCCTCGGTATTTTCGATTGGGATCGCGACAAAGAGTGTGTTGTCACCGCGGGTAACACGAAGCAGAACTGCGCGGCGGCCCTGTTCGCGGGCATTTTGCACCTGCTCAGCAACTTCTGCCGGGGTTGTCACCCTGACGCCAGCGACCTCTGTGATGATCGCACCGGGTGCAAGGCCTTTGTCTGCAGCAGGGCCGTCAGGTGCCACGCTGGTGATAACAACGCCTTCTTCATCTACACCTGCCTGATCTGCAGTTGCCAGCCCAAGACCGAGGCTCGCAATCAGGGCTGTGTTTGTGTCCTGATCCCTGTTGAGGGTAGCTTGCTCTTCCTCTTCAGGAATGGTGCCAAGCTCCACTGTTGTGGTGCTGATTTCGCCATCACGCCAGAATTCGATCTCAACCTGAGTATCTGGTGAATAGCCAGCAATCACACGGGCCAGTTCGCGCGGTCCGTTCACTGCTTCGCCGTCAACACTGAGGATGATATCACCAGCCTGGAAGCCCGCAGCCTGTGCCGGGGTGTTTGGCTGAACTTCAGCAACCAGTGTGCCGTTTTCGCTGTCGAGACCAAGAGAGTCTGCAATGTCTTCGGTCACCGGTTGAATCTGCACGCCAAGCCAACCGCGGGTGACTGCACCGTGTTCTCTCAGGTCATCAATGATCTGTTTTGCGGTTTCGCCGGGGATCGCGAATGCAATACCCACGTTGCCCCCGCTTGGAGAGACGATTGCGGAGTTCACGCCGATTACTTCGCCTTTCACGTTGAAGGCCGGACCACCGGAGTTACCGCGGTTTACGGACGCATCGATCTGGAGGAAGTCGTCGTAAATGCCCGCACCGATATCACGGCCACGTGCGGAGACGATACCAGCTGTAACGGTGCCGCCCAGTCCGAATGGGTTACCTACTGCAACGACCCATTCACCAACCAATGGCGGGTCCTCGGAAAATGCGACATAAGCAAAGTCGTCATCCCCGTCCACTTTCAGGAGTGCCAGATCGGAGCGTTTGTCGGAACCAACCAGAGTTGCGTCCAGCTCTTCGCCCTCACTGGTGACGACGGTAAATTCTGTGCCACCTTCAACTACGTGTTCGTTGGTTACAACGTAGCCATCTTCAGAGATGAAGAAGCCGGAGCCCTGTGACTGATCAAAACGTCTGCGAGGCGGTGCATTGTTTTGGCTGTTGTCTCTACCCGGGCCACCAAATTCGCGGAAGAATTTCTGGAGCGGGTGATCCTCCGGCATATCGCGGAACATGGGTGGGATGCCACTCAGGCGGTCATCTTCCTGAACCTCGGAGCGCACACGTACGGAGACAACGGTGGGCTGAACAGCTTCTACAAGACCAACAAAGTTTGGCAAAGCCGGTCCATTTACACTTACCGGCGCGGCCTGTGAGGTGCTCGGGACCAGTGTCAGGGGAGCGACCATCGCACCTGCGAGTGCCAGTGCCATGGTACCATTGAGAAGACGGGAACGACGTTTAGAAGAGGATTTTGCAGCAAACAGGGACACAACGTTGGAACCTGCGTTCTTAGTCAACTTCATTTGGTTCAACTCCATTAGTCAATCTGGGGTCAATCGGAGATCAATTGGGGCCCGACTACGCCGGAGCGAGCTCATGCGCTTGACTGGAGCCAATCAAACCGAACACACTCTGGGGAAGGCAGGTGTTTGCATTTCGTTGAGCCTGACTATGGCAGAGCGAACCTTACAAACACCTATCTGCTACATTAATCTTCTGTAATGATGGGAAAACCACAGTGCTGACGCCAGTTGACGTTTTCTTAGCCGTTCATGTAGCGCGCTGCCCAGGCTGCAATCACGCGAGCGGCGTAATCTGCATCTTTGTATTTGAAGAGCAGATGGTCAGCATCATCCAAAGACACAAATGATTTCGGGTGCTTAGCAGCCTCGAAGATTTGCGCAGCATTCTCGATGCCAACGGTTGCGTCAATGGGAGAGTGAAGGACCAGCACCGCTTTTTTTAGCATTGCAACCCGTGATCGCACATCCTGTGCCTCAAGATCATCGATAAACTGACGTTTGATCTTAAACGAGCGTTCACCCAGTTGAACGGTTGCTTCACCGTTCTCTTTGATCTCGTCCAGTGACGCGCGGAAGTTATGAATCACATGATCGGCTGAAGAGGGAGCGCCGATGGTGGCAACGGCTTTGACCTCTGGCACTTCGGAGGCGGCTGCAAGCACGGCAGCACCGCCAAGAGAATGGCCAACGAGCAGTTTGGGTGCGTCGTAATGCTCGCGCATGTAATCGGCTGCCAGAACGAGGTCCTGAAGATTGGAAGAAAAGTTGGTGGAGGCGAAATCACCGCCGCTGTTGCCCAGGCCCGTGAAGTCAAAACGCAGCACAGCTATGCCATCTTTGGTGAGCGCTGCCGCGATGCGGCGGGCTGCGGAAAGATCCTTCGAACAAGTAAAGCAATGCGCGAACAACGCATACGCTTTTGGGTCGCCGTCGGGCTTGTCCAAACGCGCGGCAAGTTCGGCGCCCTGTGAGCCTTCAAATTCCAACTTGATGGGATCGTCTGCCATTCAAACTGTCCTGTCTTTTGTGCAGCTGGCACATTCAAATCATATTTTAAGAGACAGGTATCTAGTGTGCGCTTACGCGCATCTTTACAATTCAACTGGTTGCAAGAAGATGTGATTAAAGGTGAGCCCCGCAAACGGGGTTTGCGGGGCTCTACAGACAGTTTTATTTGGAAGACATCAGCTTATCAAGCTCGGCCTGTTCTTCTGGCGTGAGCGGTTTGACGCCCGCAGTGCTGGTTGCGAGCGGCGCGTACTTTTTCTTTTTGGAAGCGCGCCACAGGAAGAAGCTTCCGATCACCAACGCAAGTGGCCCGCCACCCCACAGGAACAGGGTGTGCAATGCAAAGCGTGGTTTGAGCAACACGAACTCGCCGTAGCGGGCAACCAGATAGTCGAGAACTTCCTGATTGCTATCGCCTTCCACCAGACGTTCGCGTACCAGTAGACGCAGATCCCTTGCCAGTTTGGCGTTGGAATCGTCGATGGACTGATTCTGACAGACCACGCAGCGCACTTCCTTAGAGATCACGCGGGCACGCTCTTCCAGAACAGGGTCCTGCAGGACTTCATCCGGGTTAACTGCGTAGGCAAGCGGCGCTCCCAGTAGAATGGAGGAGATCAATACCAGTACGAACTTCATCTTCATGGTCATTTACTCCGCCGGCGTTGGAGCTGCTGATGCAATAGCACTTTTCGCAGCTTTGCGTTTGCGTGCAGAGACAGGAGCACCAACACGCAGGCGGCGGTCCAACAATGCAATAACTCCACCCAACGACATAATCAGTGTGCCGATCCAGATCAGCGTGATCAGTGGTTTGAAGTAGATGCGTGTCACAATACCACCGTTCTCGTCCGTGTCACCTGTTGCAAAGTAGACCTGAGAGAAGCCGAAGGTGGCGATGGACGTTTCACTCATTGGCATACCGCTGGACACATAGGCCCGTTTGGCAGGTTCCATGATGCCGACAACATTACCGCCTTTGCGAAGTGTATACTGAGAGACTAGCTCCTGATAGTTCGCGCCGTTGCGGGTCCAGCTGTTCTCATAGGTGATGTGATAGCCGTTCTGCTCCAGTGTCTCACCCGGATGCATTACTTCAACGTGCTCGGATTCAAAAGCCAGTGTTGTGACGATACCCAAGACGGTAATGCCCAAACCTGCGTGGCCAAGGACCGTGGACCAGACAGTTGGCGGGAAGCCTTTGACACGGGCCATGGCGCGCGCAAAGCCGATTTTGAACACCTGAGAGCGGTCGACGATTTCCCAGAGGGAGCCGAAGATTGCCCAGAATGCCAGACCGAAGCCGAAGGCTGTCATGATGCTTGTTGTGCTTGCACCCATGAACCAGACCAGTCCGGCAGTCGCCAGTATGGCGAGCACGAAGGCAGAGGTCAGACGCTGCGCAACACCCCAGATGTCACCGCGCTTCCATGCAAGAAGCTGACCGAATGGGATCAGGATAAGCACCGGCACCATGATAGGACCGAATGTGAGGTTGAAGAATGGTTCGCCCACGGAGATCTTGTCACCAGAGAAGGCTTCCAGAACCAGTGGGTAGAGCGTACCAACAAACACTGCAGCACAAGCTGTTGTGAGGAACAGGTTGTTCAGAACCAAAGAGCCTTCACGGCTGATCGGTGCAAACAGGCCACCCTGACGCAGCAGCGGTGCGCGCCATGCAAAAAGTGTGAGCGAGCCGCCTACGAAGATCAGCAGGATCGCAAGGATGAAGAGACCACGGGCCGGATCAACTGCGAATGCGTGCACGGAGGTCAGAACACCGGAACGGACGAGGAAGGTTCCAAGCAGCGACAAGGAGAATGTCAGCAGGGCGAGGAACACGGTCCAGACCTTAAGCGCGTCGCGGCGTTCCATCACGATTGCGGAGTGCAGCAATGCGGTACCGGTGAGCCAAGGCATAAAGGATGCGTTTTCGACCGGATCCCAGAACCACCAGCCACCCCAGCCGAGCTCATAGTAAGCCCAGTAAGAGCCAATTGCGATACCGAGGGTTAGGAAGATCCAGCTTACCAGGATCCATGGGCGTACCCAGCGTGCCCAGGCAGCATCCAGTTTGCCAAGCATGAGAGCGGCGGCTGCAAAGGCGAAGACGATAGAGAAGCCAACATAGCCGATGTACAGTAGTGGCGGGTGGATCGCCAATCCCACATCCTGCAGCATTGGGTTCAGGCCGGAGCCCTGCAACGGCGCTGGACTGATACGCTCAAACGGGTTGGAGGCAACGATGACAAACAGAAGGAAGGCAAAGGAAACCCAACCCTGCGCTCCGAGCGTTGCGGCTCGCAGCTGTTGAGGAACGTTGCGAGAAAACACTGCAACCAGCGCGCCAAACAGTACCAGAATAAGGACCCAGAGAAGGATCGAGCCTTCGTGGTTGCCCCAAACACCAGAGAATTTATAGAGCAGCGGTTTATCGCTATGCGAGTTCTGGTAGGTGTTTAACAGAGAGAAATCAGAGGTCAGGTATGCCCAGGTCAGTGCAGCAAAGGCAACGCAGGTCAAAAGGAACATCAATACGGCAAGGCCAGGTGCCATCCCCATCAGACGGTGGTCTGATTTTAATGCCCCCCACACTGGAAAGACCGACTGAACAGCCGCGACGACCAATGCCAGAATGAGCGCATAGTGGCCAAGTTCAATTATCATTGCGATATCCTAGTATGCATACGGCGCTGGGTAACCGGCCCTCTTGGTTAGAGCCGGTTCTTTCTACCTTTTAGTTTACGTTCGAGCTTTGCTCTGCAGCAGCGGCTTGTTCTTCTTCCATCCAGTGACCATCTTCCTTCAGGGTCTCGTAGACCTCTTTAGGCATGTAGCTTTCATCATGCTTGGCCAGAACTGTATCAGCAATAAAGACGCCGTTTCCGTCCATGTAGCCTTCAGCGATAATGCCCTGCCCTTCGCGGAACAGATCTGGCAGAATGCCTTTATAGGAAACGGGAATAGCTTCTGCCTGATCGGTCACGCGGAACTTGATCACGGAGCCTCCGCTCTTATCAAGAGAGTCATCTTCCACCAGACCGCCAAGACGGATGCGTTGCCCTGCTTCAATTTGCTGTGCGACGATATCCGTTGGGCTTTGAAAATAAGTCACGCTGCTGGAAAGTCCATAAAGAACCAAGCCGACAGCTGCCCCCAGCACAATTCCGGCAAGACCAATAAGCCCGAGTCTTTTTTGTTTACGTGTCATACTTCGCAATTCCGTCGATACGTTGCCAACTCATGCCTTACGGCGTTCATGCTTTGCAGCACATTTGAGCATCGAGCGATGAACCCACATCGGAATTGATGCTCTCGTCTTTGTCTTTTGCATACCGTCCTTTCCGAAAACCATCGGGCCCGTTTCGGCGGTATGCTTGTGCACCTGCTTTATTGGGCAGGTGCCAGGTTCAAACGTGCAGCCAGCTGATCAATCCGTTCAAGTGCGGCTGTGTCATCCTTCAGGTTCTCTCTGGCGCGTGCGATGGCTTCTGCAGCTTCCGCCTGCTCCCCAAGAATGATGCGGGCCTGGATCAATCGTCCCCACTCGTCAAACGAACCACCTTGTTCGTTCAGGCGCTCATCCAGCGTCAGGACCATCTGGCTGATCATCGCATTACGATCTTCAACGCTCATCTGAGCTGCTGCTTCCATATCCTCAGCAGAAGGTCCTTTGGGCTGCCCAACTGCCGGGATCGGCTGCGCGTCGCCCTCCATCACAGCACCTTTCGCAATCAGCTCGTCTCGCTGTGCCTTTGCAGCTTCTAGCCAAGGCGCACTTGGATCGGCGCTCTTAAGCAGAGTATTCCAGGCACCCAGCGCTTCGTTTATCTGACCCTTCTGGCCCAGAGCCATTGCCAGATAATAATAAGGTTGCAACATTTCAGGCTTGGCGAGATTGACGCGGCGCAAAACTTTTTCAGCTTCTTCGGTAACCTTGCCGTCATTCTCAAAAATGGTCGCTTCTGCCCAACCGGCCATCAACTCAAGGTTTTCAGGGAACTGGTTCAAAGCGTTTGCAAAGGCCCGGCGGGCTTTATCAAACTGACCGGTACGCATATAGACTGGCGCGATCACGGCCCAGCCCTGCCCGTCAGTCGGATTTTCCTTCAAGTGATCCTCGGTTCTGGCGATCAGGATATCAAGATCTGCCTCGCCAGCTGGTTGAGCCAGTCGCATGGCTCTTGGCTGATCCGGGATTTCCGGAGAACCGAATTGCAGATAAAGACTTAGAGCTGCCAGCGGCACCAAAACAACGGCTGTCAGCTGTACGCTGCGCAGTCGCATTTTGGAAGGCGCTGACCGGTCATCGCCCTGATGTTCTTTATGTGCTGCTAACAAGCGGCGCGATACTTCAATTTTGGCGGCTTCTGCCATGTCTGGCGCGATAACACCGCGCTCAAGATCTTTTTGTATTTCTTCGAGCTGGGCGCGAAACACAGCTTCATCATTGCGCTCTTCAGGGTGGACCTTGTGAGAGCGAGCCAATGGAACGAGTACGGTCAATGCGACCGCCGCCGTCAAAATTGCGAGAACTAACCAGAATGTCATAGTGGCCCAAATAGACAGGTTCTAATTGTGAAAGGCAACAGGTGGCCCCTGCGACGGGCGGTCGCAGAAGCTATATACCCACAAAATACCTAGGAAGTTGCACTTATTTTCCAAAAGACGCAGGCGCTGCTTGGGGTTAGGCGGCGTCTTTCAAAAATGTCTTCTGTCTGCGAATGAGGTTGGCGGTGTCTTCCGGCTCCTGCGAGATCTCGCTCATGGAGATCAAACGGCTCAATTTTCGCGAAATTTCGCCATAAATTCGTGGATTTTCCGTAGCGGTTTGCCCGTGATCGGGCGTCGCCAGGAGCTTCTCTGAGTTGCGGTCAATGAAGCGCTCAACATGATCTCGGGTTGAGCTATGCAACTCATGCAGACCAAGAACACCAGCATATTGGGATGCCAGTTTGGCCAGTTTTAATCCCCTCAAACATTTGTGATAGGCGCGCTGAATCTGTTCCAGACGGTCACCAGCTCTCGAAACTGCAATTTCAGGTTTTTCTTCCGAGGCGATTGCCTCTTCTAGTAGTGCAGGCAGATTGCTCAGTTCATCACGCAGAAGAGCGCGCAGACGGTTTTTAAGCTCGGCAGCGCTCTGGTACCACTGGTCGCAGTCGTTAAAGCCCTCCAGCTCTTCAAGTTCGTCGAAATGGAGCAGGCAGGCATTGGCAGCCTCGGGCAGTCCGATAATGGCCTCCCCTTCCATGCGCCATGCCTCAACCACAGAGACACTTTGGTCCAGAGACGACAACGCGAGTTCTACGAAGGTGGCATAAGGTGTGTCGGCGACATCTTTCAGCGCTGGCACTGCGGCGAGAGCCTGCGCCAGTTTCATTAGTTCGACCGGGGTTTCATCCAGACGCAGGAAAACGAGTGTGGCCAGATAGTTGGCTTCTCCGTCGTACTGCTCGACATGATCGCGAATGGCCCTTAGGTGCTCAGTCTCAGCCATGGACAGCACATTTTCCGCAAATGGAGGGGTGTTGGCCATCACTTGTTCCCATGCGGGGGCTCTGTCCAGGATAACCAGCGCTTCACGCAGGAAATCGAAATTGGCGTGGCCACCGACCTTACGGCGCAGGTTTGCCTTGGTCTGGCTATCCTTATCAGCCGCCGCCAGTTCCTTTTGCGCCGCTGCAACCAAACGCAAACGCAGGCCTTCGGCGCAAGTCATCAGCGCTTTTTGAATAGTCTCATGGGTGACAGGCAGGTCCTGCTGCTGACGCAGATCCTCCAGTGTTGCCAGTGTCTCTTTAAACTCTATGGCGAGCAGATCCTGACGCAGGTATTTCCATAGCTCGTCCATCACGGCTGCATCGATGCGACCCTGATGGGGGGTATTCAGCGGCAATGGGACAATGAAGGGCTGAAGCGGGCTCAGGATTGCACGTTTGAGTGGAGTTTCCAGCGAGAGCCTGTTTTCGTGACCGGGTGAGGCCTCACCCAGCAGGCGGCGAAGGGTCAGCAGCATGAGGTCAGCGTTTGGAATGGAGCGGCCGCGTTGGACCGTCTCTTTGACAGAGCGTTCCAACATCCGCAAAGCAGTACCAGACAAGGCGCCTAGCACCTTCTCCATTTGCAACGCTTTATGGTTGACCTCGTGCATCCAAATCTCTCTGGTACTCAGCTTTACTCAAATTGAGCCATTACACGCTCAACCTTCAAAACACAGCAGACAACACCTGCTCAAATTGTAATAGGTTGATTAAAACTATCGGCGTAATTGCTTAATCAAATCTTGATGAGCAGAACTTTCCGCTAGCGAAAGACCGGTTTCCTTCGACAAAACTGCTTTTACTCCGAGATGCAGGTTAGTTCAGGGCGGCCCAGCGCTCTCCGTCTTTACATGCAGCGCCCTTGATGAGCTGGGTTTTTTCATCGTAAGCGATGGTATGCTGGAAGTCACGGCAGCGGCGGTCATTCACGTAGTAGACAGGGCCAGACTTTACTGTGCCTTGCGCTCCGGAGAATCGATTACGCCAGACAACCTTGTTGCCAGCGTCCGACGCGTTCAGTGCCGTGCTTTGCGCTTTGTAGACGGTGTCCAGATCACCACTTCTGAGCAGCTGCTTCAACTCGCCTTCTGTGGCGCTGTCGATAGCTGCATGAGCGGCATCATTCTGCTCGCTTTCGGAGGACCAGAATCCAAACATGGACGAGGATGAACTCTCGGTTTCAGTACTGGTGGTTGGGTCAGACGCGCAGCCGGCTATACTTCCGATAACAACAGGCAAGACCATCAGTTTTTTCCAGTTTCGCAGCAACATGCATCCTCTTTGTCGCTTTGGCGACTTATCAGTTTTTGGGAAGAACCACTGTCCCCTTCCCCCGGGCCGCTCGATACCCCACGCCAGAGCAGCGTCATTAGCTTGAAAACAGCTCAGCTGAGCAACCCCTCAAAACACAGTTACAATTACTATCATGGCTGTTAGGGACAGATGCAACCCCGGCCCAAACACGGCCTAGATTGTCAAAGACGGCAGGATCACAGTCGCTTTCAAGCCGCCCAACTCGCTGTCACAGAGTTCAAATGAACCACCGTAAATACCTGCAATGTCAACGATTATGGATAGACCCAGCCCCGTACCCGGGACGGTTTCATCCAGTCTTTGCCCCCTGCGCAGCGCGCGTTTTTTCTCTTCTGCCCCTAATCCGGGGCCATCGTCTTCCACGATCAGGCACATAAATGACGTAGCGGAATTGTTGTTTTTCAGTGTCACTGACACTTTTTTATCACACCATTTACAGGCGTTATCCAACAAATTCCCAAGGATTTCTTCTAGGTCCTGCTGCTCTCCGCGGAACAAAAGGGCCTCATCCATCTCAACTGAGATGTCCGGCTCTTTGTCGCGGTGGATTTTTTCCATGGCGCGCGCCATGCGCGTGACTACGGGAGCGGCTTCACACGACACGCCAATCACGCGGCGCTGTGCGGCCATGCGTGCCTTCTCCAGATAGTGCTGAACTTGCCCCTTCATCAGGTCGGCCTGCTCGGACACCTTCTGGGCAAGCGGGTCGTCTGAGCTGCGCGCCTCGTTGGAGATGACCGAAAGAGGCGTTTTCAGCGCATGGGCAAGGTTACCAACCTGCGTTCTGGAGTGTTCGACCACTTCTCTGTTGGAGTGGATGAGTGCGTTGAGCTCGACAGCCAGCGGCTTCAGTTCTTTCGGCAGTTTTTCCTGTACTTCTTCTTCCTTACCCTGCCGGACACGGCCAAGGCTTTCCTGAAGCTCGTTCAACGGGCGCAAGCCAAAGCGGACTTGCAGGAAGATGGCAGCTACAAGACCGAGCCCGAGGGCTCCCAAGGTGATGGCAGCCTGCCATGCAAAGGAGGCGGTACTTTCACCAACTTCGCGGGTGCTTCCGGCCACGGCGATTGTTACGGACTGAAGACCGCTGAACAGGATTCGGCGTTGCAGGACACGCAGGTCACGCCCTGCGGGGCCAACAATATCTCGCTTGAGTTCCCGCGCACCCCGCATGGGCTCAAGTTTCAGCTTATCGCCAAAAAGGGATTCACTCTCAAACAGGATATTGTCGTTGCGTTGCACGGTCCAATACCAGCCGGAGAGCGGCATGCTGAAGCGGGGATCGCCGATACCGCGAAGGGCAAGGTCTTGCTGATCGCCTTCGGCTGCAAGTGCGCTTACAATTGCGGTCATATGGACTTCCAGGCGATCATCCAGCGCATTGACGCCAGCCTCGCGAAACAGGGCCACCAGAATTGCGCCGGCAAACACCAGACTCACCAATGCCCAGAGCATAGCAACAAAGATCAGACGCCATGCCAATGACGCCTGTTGCTTTCTGCGAATGAAGCCTATGAGGTTCCACCTTGATGAATCCCCAGTGCTGCTCCTGTCTGAGCTGGTTTTATCAGGCATTTTCTTCCTGTAGCCGGTAGCCCAAGCCACGCACAGTCTCAATTAGCGCACTGCCAAACTTTTTGCGCAGGCGGCCAACGAAGACCTCGATGGTGTTTGAGTCGCGGTCGAAGTCCTGATCATAAAGATGCTCTACCAATTCGGTTCGGGAGATCACCCGGCCCTTGTGGTGCATGAGATAAGACAGCAGGCGGAATTCGTGGGATGTGAGCTTTACGGACATTCCGTTTTTGGTCACCTTGCCTGCCTTGGTGTCCAGAACGATTTCACCGATGGAGATTTCATTGGAGGCGAGGCCCGCAGCGCGGCGCACAAGCGCCCTCACCCGTGCCAGGACTTCTTCCATGTGGAATGGTTTGGCCACGTAGTCATCAGCACCTGCATCAATACCGGCGACCTTGTCGCTCCAGCGATCGCGGGCGGTGAGAATGAGCACCGGGGTTGCGTGTCCGTCGCGGCGCCAGCGTTCAAGGACGCTCAGTCCGTCCATCTGCGGCAGGCCTAGGTCGAGGATCACAGCATCATAAGGTTCGGTATCGCCGAGGAAATGGCCTTCCTCGCCGTCATATGCTTTATCGACAACGTAGCCGGCATCTTCCAGTGCTTCACATAATTGTCTGTTCAAATCGCGATCATCTTCGACGACCAACATTCGCATAAAATATACCCCGTACAGCGTTCAGGCTTTTTGTTGCCTAATATCACTTTAAAAATTCGTTCAAATTCAGGCAAAAGTCATATCAATAAAAGTTCTTATTAAAGCGGTCACCTGCGCCGCCCTGTTCGTGCATCCAATGTCACTTGGGAGACATTGCCGTTGTTAAGCACGGAAAGCACGTAGACCAATCCACCACCCTGCTCGCATAGTTTGGCAGAGAGGATCTGCCCGTTCACCCTCAGCGAGCCCAATGGCCGCGCCTGACCGTTGGCAACCGCCTGCCGGGTCTGGCTGGATGACAAACACGCGGCATGCGCAGGGGCAGACCATGTGAAAACTGTCAGCGCCAAAGCCAAAGCCATCCCTGAGCGGAATATGAGGTTGTGGAGTTGGTGTCTCATAAGCTGTCTTCTACCCGGCACTGGCTGAACCTCACATGAACGAGGTGTTATGAACGTCAAAACAAAGACCTAGCAGATTCTTTTGGGCCTGTGATGTTTCATGGTTTACCTAATGGATAATCCTCCAAAACCACTTTTCAAAGTGTTACACTCACCTGACAATCTGAAGTTGTCCCCAAGCCGAATTTAGTCGATTTTTGAGCGACTTGGCAGATCAGAACATGGGTACCTGTACCAAGTAGCTGCAAAAGTTTATTGCGCTGGATGAGCAATTGTTCCTCTACGGCTTCAAAGACTTGCAGGAAAATCGGTACAGATTCGCCCTCAGGCAGATGATGCAACCGCACCGCATACTGGAGGTTGTCCTCATGCAGCGGGATATCCTGCACCGCCCAACTGTCGCCCTCCCATCTGGTTCTTCGGGTCCATGTCAGCTCAAGGTCTCCATTGGTTTTCACAGTGGCTTTCAGGGAAACAGGTGCATGGGGTTTGAGTGAGGTTTGCGCTCCCGTATGGCTGAGATCGACCGCCCATTTATAGCCCAGCGGCTTGCCTGCGGGCACCACACGATAAGAAAGAGAGACACCTGCTTTGTCACTGGACCACGGCAGTTTGAGAAGCGACTGATTGAGCAGGAGAAACTCTGCGTCTGCGGGAGCTGCCATATCAACGAGGTGTTCGGTTCCCAATTGGCCTCTAAGCAACTTGGTTAGTTGATAGGTCTGGGGTGCTATCAGTTCTGCGTTACAAAACTGTATCACTTCCCATTGATCCTCTTTGCGCACGGCACAAGCGTTGGCACCGGAAAGCACGTCGAGCAGCTTGCGGCTTTGCAGTTGGCCGCCGTGGAGGTTGACGGCGATACGGGAGCCATCATCCCAACGCCAGAGCGGGCCTGCGGCGAGCGGCTCTAGCAGGCTGCCCATGATCGTTGGTTCTGGCACCTGCAATAACGGGGTAAATTCCTCTCCTGAGCTGGAGGCATAGACCTGATAGGCGCCCGGCCAGTTTGCGCCATAGACCGCGATAGCCGGACTGCCGTCATCTGCGCCCTCGCTATGGAAGCGTGGTAAGTCCAGAATGCGGACAACCGGAGGGCCGAGCGTGGTGTCGTTGTATGAAGGCTGCGAGGACTGGTCAGAGATTGCCAGTCCGGCGGAGACCGGCAGTCCGTATAAGCGTGTTGCCAAAACTTCCATATGCGCACCGGAGGAGATCTGATCGATCCGGCACAGTATCGGGGTGCCCTCCTCTTTCAAGAGGTCTTCCGGTAGTTCGATCACGTCTCCCGGCTTCAGGTGGATGCTGCCTAAGGCTAGTCGGAACTGGATCGTCTCCCGATCCAGCCAGAGGGACTGGTGCATTTTCTGGACCAGTTTTTTGGCAAGAGGCAGCGATGTGGTGATGGGAAGCTGAAGGGTTGCGGTGCGGCGGTCCATTCCGTCCAGACGCCGCGAGGAGACCATTAGGGCCTCATAGCGATTGCTGGGGTCCATTCCGCGTAGGCGCAGCTCAGCTGGCAGATCGCTGCCGTCATTTCGGCTGATGGTGATATAGCTCTCAGTCTCCTCATCTGCTTCCAGCAGGTCCGCTAGGTCGAGTTTTCCTTGCTCTCCCACCGCAGCGTATTTGGGCAGGACCGCCAGATGGGTTCCACGATCCACCGCAATGCCGCCTGTTAGTTGCAGGATGGGCGAGAGCGCGGCGCGGAGGGAGGTTGGGCCGTTTACAATCAAGCCTTCAATGGTTTCTCCCAGTTCTGCAATCTGGGTGAGCTCCTGGGTGTGACCAAAGTCATCGCGCATGGCGCGGATGAGGCCGGAGACTGACAATTCGCCGAGGCGGCCGGTGAGCCAGTGGCCAAACTGCCAGTTCTGGCCATCTGACCAGACGTCGGTATAGGTCGGAAATTCGGGGAACGGGCGGGCGTCCCATGTCCATAAAAACGTGTTGTCGGAGTCCACCATGGTGCCTTGATAGTGCGACGAGGCGGGGTTGTCTCCCTGTGGCCAGTCGGGATGATCGGTTCCCCAATAACTAAGACTGGCTTCCAGAGCACGACGCTGGACGAGATCGTCCTGTTGTCCATTGGAAAAGTGCGGAAGCGCGCTTTCGGCGGATTTGGGATCCACAAACACGTTGGGCTGGTTTGCGCCCTTATCGACAGCCGGAAAGCCCAGCTCGGTGAACCAGATGGGCTTGGATTGTGGTACCCATGGGGTGGCCGTGCTTTGCTCGGTATTCGAGACCCGCTCGAAGTGCTGGTTCTGCCACCAGTTCTTCAGGTCCTTTTGGCGGAACACCCATGGCTTGTTGTAGGCTCCATCGGTAATCGGACTGCGGTTCTTTGCACTGCGGTCCTCTGAGCTTGCATAGTACCAGTCATGATATTCACCAGAGGCTATTCCTTCACGCAGTTCTTCCAGATCATAGGCGGCTTGCGGGTCATCGTCGTCGCGCAGGTCGGTTATGGGCAGGTAGTTGTCGATGCCGACAAAATCAATCTCATCAAGAGCCCATAACGGATCGAGCGGGAAGCGAAGGTCACCGGAGCGGGGCGTGTAACCCGCATACTCACTCCAATCTGCGGCGTAGGAGAGTTTTGTCTGGCTGCCGACGATCTGGCGGACGTCGGATGCGAGCGTTTTCAGGTGGTCGACAAACGGGAACATACCTGCACCTGCCCAGCATCGGGTGAGGCCACGCATTTCTGAGCCGATGAGGAAGGCCTCCACACCGCCTGCTTCCTGCACCAGATCGGCGTAGTGCAGGATGAACCGGCGGAACCTCCAGTCTGTGCCGGTGCCGAGGAAGGCATCAATCTGGTGGGCGATGGCGCTCGTTCCCTGCTGTGATCCGGGCTGGCCTGCGGCAATATCCGAGGTGATGCGGCCACGCCATGGGTAGCTGGGCTGCCGCGCTGCGCCATAGGGGTCAGGCAGCTGGTTGGTCTCGGGGATATCCATCATCACGAAGGGATAGAACATCACCTTCAGGCCACGGCGTTTGAGCTCCTTGATAGCGGCGATGACCGATGCGTCCGATGGGGTGCCCCCGTAGGCTGGTCTGTCGTTGACGCGGGAGACCTCGGGAACCTCGCTCCGGTTCAGGCCGGCCACACTCCAGTTTTCCGGCAGGTGCTGGGTGGTCTGGTAGGTAACCTTTGGCCTGATGGAGCATTGGGAGGCGCGCAGGTCATCACCAAACCATGAGACCACAAGGGCGACGCTTTGCAAGTTGGGGCACAGGGCCTGAAGCTCGTCCAGCGAGCGGACAAGATCCGTTTCCTCACCTTTGCCGTGGCGGTTGACGCTGCGGGTGTTGCCGGGGGAGATGTCTTCGATGATCTCCTGCGGATGGTAGGCGAACTCTCCTGCACCGGGGATGAGGGTGACGGCTTTGATCTGTTGTTCCAGCGGCTCTATGGCGCGCAGCACCTCGAACGCAAGTTGCGGGATGCGGTTACCAAATTCAGCCAGTGGCAAACGCTCAAACACAACATAGCCGGTTCCCTTATAGGCGGGGGCTGTACTTTGCTTGGCTTCGATCAGGGGATCAGCCTGCTGGTCCTCATTGCCCAGATAGACGCGCATATTGAGTACGCTGACATCCAGTTCCTTACCGTTGGCCCAGACGCGGCGTACCGCGGTGATGGGACCTTCGCACAAGGCGACGGCGAAGTTGGCGAAGTAGCTGTGGCTGGTGACGGTCGTGGAGGAGCCGGTAGCCTTGCCGCCTTGCTTCTCCTCGGAGACCACTTCTTCCAGCCGCGTCGCCCAGATGATGTTGCCGGTGACACGCACGCGGCCATAAACAAAGGGGAGCGAGGCGCCTTCTGCTGCGGTTTGCAATTGCAAATCGCCCAGTTTGCCGACAGAGACCTCTCGTGTTTCGCCAAAGATCTGCTGGTCGATCCACGCTCCGGCCAGGGCGCCGAGTGCTTGCCCTGCGATGGCGCCAACTGGGCCGCCGATGGCACCCCCAACAGCTGCGCCCACGCTTGAAAGTACCATTGTGGCCATGGTCTTGTCCTTTTAGGTCAATCGGTTGGAAAGAAGGAGAAACACCCGGCAATCTTGTTGCGCCACATGGGCACCAGCGGGCTTTCCACCACACCCACCGCCTCATAGGCATGGATGAAGCGGTCTTGTGCACTCATGAGGCCGAGATGCTTGCAAGGGTAATGAGGTGCCCAGCGAAACAGGAGCACCTGTGCAGGCTTTGGTGAGGTTTCAGGCACTTCATCAAGGTACTGACGTGCAGCGATGAGCAGCTGATCCTCATTGTTCAAATCCGCCCATTCAGGCGCGTAGTTGGCGGGGATTGCAGGTTCCCGGTTGTGCAGGAAACGATAGAGGCCGCGGATGAGACCGAGACAATCACAGCCAGCGCCTTTACGGGAGGCTTGATGTTTATAGGGTGTGCCGATCCAGCTGCGTGCTTCTGCCAGAAGCGCCTCAGGGGTCTGTTCCATCATCACCCCACCAGCTTTCCGCCGTTATTGGCGGCAGATTGAGCGTCGGGTCCGGCAAGAATGAAGTCGTTGCCGGGGATGTGGGGGAAGCCACGGAAATTCTGGCTGTTCTGGAATTTACCCTGACAGGTGCCCCACTTCTTATCGCAGCCAGTGGTGATGGTGGCATCAAGAGGATAGTCCAGCTCCATTATCAAGGGTGACCACAGAGTGATCTTGTCTTCGCCCTGCTCCTGAATATGACCGGCGATGTGCAGGGGCTGATTGGTGTAGGGGCCGGTGTGAAAGGTGAGCCTGCCGAAGGACCACCAGCCTGCACTGACATCAGTGTTGTCCTCAATAACCAGCCGGTTGCCTGCCTCTTGCCTTACGACATCTACTCGCCGCGCATAGGCGGGGTCATTCAGGTCGACACTACATTTTGTATCTCCCAGATCCGCATGGCATTGGTGGGAGAGTTCTCTGCCCTTGGGCTCGGAGAGGCGGGCGGCCAGTGAGCGGAATTCGGCGCGGAACACATTGCGGTCGCGGCTCACCTCCCCCAGCGAGCCACGTCTTAAAAGCTCGTGTTGCTCCGGCTCTTGCCAGTTGACCAGAAAGACCTCAACCTCGGCATTGTCCCAGAGGCCAGCGGCAAGCTCTTCTTCCTCCAGACTGTCAGAGGAGAGGAAGCCCAGCGCCTCCTCCTGCCCTGCCTGAAAATTGGATTGTGCCATGGCCTGGGTGCCGTCCAGCCCGATGCCCGGCTCATAGGTTTTGCCAAGCAGCGTGATGGCGTGATCGTGGGTGGTGAAGCCAAGGCTGAGGCCGGAGGGTGCAGTCAGACGCCAGCAATAGGCCACAGTTGTCCCTTCACCGTTCAGGTGTTGTTGCAAAGCAGCGTTGAACATGGATTTGCTTTCTTAGATTATCGTCAGATCAAAAGTTCAAGGAGAGGGATGGACGGCACCTGACCGGCTTCAAAATGAAGCAGGTTGATTTCCAGATGGTCGCTTTCAAAGCGGGTCGGCGTATCAAACAAGAACCCGGCTGTGACCTGCTGATTGTTTGATGGGATGTGCCCCGCCTGAAACTCAAGCAGACCGGTTGCCGGATCCAGCAAGACGTGGCTGCCGACGGTTTTTTCCTGTCCGTCAACGGCAACGGAAACAGTTCCCGCAACTGGTTTTGTAATCTTGCGCTGCCACGCTACGCCTACGGTGCCCACAGGTTTGATGAGCTGGAACGATGCGGTACTGCCGTCTCCGGTTCCCAGCAGCACATCAGTTACCGTCGGCGTTTGGTCGAATGCACAAGATTTATGGTCCATTGGGTCACGAAAGCGAAACCCACAGAGGCGACCGCCGACTTTTTCGAAGAAGTTGAGCACGCGGTGCAGGTCGGCGGAGGAGCGCAAGCCGGTGCCTACGTCAAAGTGCCGTCGCGTTCCCCTCCAGATAGCGTTGCGCGTTTCGGCGCCATTGAGTAACCGCGTGACCTGACTACGTTTTTCTACCCTGACAGAAGCCCCTAGGGAAATTCCAAGTGGGAACGATTCATCAACAAAACATGGCGTCATTTCCCTCTCCTGTTTGATTTGTCTCAAGGCTGCGGGGGCCTGAAGTCTCTAATAGGTGTGACATGGGAAAGATGTTTGCGTAATTTTTGCAGGCCCGTTGTTCATGCTCCTCCCTCTTTGCACGGCAACGGTTTTTCTCAAAAAGTTTGCTACCACCGTCCGGTAGCAAAGCCACGTCGGCCCTTGAGTCCCTCCTCTTCAATGCCGACGTCATAGCCCGCGTCGCCCCCGTCCGGTGGCGCGGGCCATTATCATCGCAATCTGCCCCTGGGATCTTTCAAAGCTGCGCACATCCTGTGTAGCAACATTGATGGTCACGTTCGGCTGCGTGCTGCCTGCATTCGCTGCTACACCGAGGCGTCCATCTGCACCGCGCTGCAAGGGCAAGATTGCTTCAGCCCCTGCCTCTCCCATCAAACCCAGACCGGAACCGCCCGTTGCAAACAGGGTCGGACTGCCCACCACACCGCCCTTTGCAAAGGGGGTAACGCCAGTCATCCCACCCACCGCAGAGGAGATGCCTGTTGAGATGAGTTGTTCCAGCGGTTTCATGGCGCTGGAGAATGCGGCGCTTGAGAGGCTCAGGGCGACCTGAGAGAGGATTGATTGCAGGTCTTTGCCGGAGGTGACGGCACTTTGCAGGCCCTTGCTGAGTTCTGATGAGAACTCTCTGGCAAGGGAGTTGACCTCTTGCATGGTCACCTCCAAAGCACGTGCCTGTTCCACGTTGAGCGACTCATTGAAATCATCGGTCATGGGGTTGGTGGCTCCTGTTGGTCTGGAAACCGGCGCAGCAGGTCATCCAGAGTGCTGCGTGAAAAGGCGTGTTTGGCAGGGCTGCCTGTCGGGTTCAGAGCCATTTGCAGTTCCTTTGGGGTTGCTTGCCAAAAGGAGCGAGGCGACCAGCCGAGTTCCCGGCAGGCTTTGTGCATCAGGTCATGCCAGGGAAAGGAACCACGTGCGGTTTGCTGCTCTTTCACGGACCATCATGCTCCGGTTTGACGCTTTCCTGCTGGGGGGAAAACGTTGCGACGAGCAGCTCGCCAGCCAGTTTGGCGAGGGCTGCAACTCCGCCATCGTGAGAGAGTTCGGCAACCTCCTCATTTTCGATGATAAGGCCGCCACCGCGCAGACCTGCACCGAGCACCCTGATAATATCGGAGGCACTCAACTGGCCGGAGGAGAACCGCTCGGTCAGGTCGTGCAGATTGTTGCAGGTCAGCGCCTCCTCAAGTTCAGCCAGCGCGCCGAGGGTGAGCACCAAAATGTGCTTTTGGCCGCCCAAGTCTGCGAGGATTTCACCGCGTTGGCGGTTTGCGCAACGCGTGAAGGTTGTTGCTGTCATGTCAGTTCTCTCAGTTCAGCGGTGTAAAGGTGAGCGCACCGGCAGATTCCAGCGAAATCTCGAAGGTGACTTCGGATCGGTAGTCACCGGCGTATTCCAGCGCCGATAGGTGGAAAGGGCCTTCCAGCGTGCCGAAGGCGGGCAGGATGATCTGCCAGTTGCGCAGCTCGCCCGCAAAGAAGGCTGCGCGGACTTTTTCTGCTGAGGCCTTGTCGCGAAACAGGCCGCTGCCTGACAGGGAGGCGTGACGGGTGGCTGCACCTGCCAGCAGCTCGCGCCAGCGACCTGTGCTCTCCGCGTCGGTGATGTCAATTGGCGTTGCGTTGAGGGCAAGGCGCCGACTGCGCAGCCCCGCCACGCTTTCAAAGGTTCCTGTGCCTGCTTCGTCCAATTTCAAAAGCAGGTCCTTTCCGGCCTGTGCGACCATCTGATTTCCTTTCGGGGTTCATCTTACGCAGTGTTTTGGAGCAGGACGGAGAACTTGATGCGTCCGTACCATGTGCGCCCATCGCTCAAGCGCCTGCAGCTGGTCTCTGTCATAGTAAGGCCAGCCACTTCCGTCTCAGCAGACGGGGTCACGCCCACTTCCAGAAGCTCGTTGAAGATTTGCAGGATCTCCAGCGTTTGCGCGCGGTCGGCGTGGCGGGAGTAGATTCCAATGGAACCGATGAGCCTTCCGCCCTCCTCCAAGTGCCCGGTCAGCAACTGTGTGCTGACTGCTTCCAGCGTGGCATAGGGCAGAGCTGCGCCGCGCGGGACACCGTCAAACAGGCGCAGTGGGTCGCCCAGATAGGGTTTCAGGGCTGGCTTGGCGTGCGCGGCCGCAAACAGGGCTTTGCGGAATTCAAGTTCCCCCATCATCCCCCTCCTCGTGCTCGCAAAGGATCTGCATGAAAGGGTCTTGCCCGGCGTGCGGTATAACTGCCCTTACTCTCAGGCTTTGCCCATCCCGCTCAATCCGCCAGCCTTCCGCCACATCTGTGCGGCGGCGGATAGTGATGGTGAGTGGGTAGGTGCTGGCGATGCGGCCTGCTGCCATGGACTCGGTGCCAGTTGATGGGCGCACCTGCCCCCACACCAGCGCGACTTGCGCATAGCTTTTGGTGGTGGAACCATCTGTTGCATGGTGGATATCCGGGCGCAGCAGCAGCAGGGGTTCACTCAGTGTGCCAGCCGCCCTCATATTCTGAGTACCTTGTATGGAGAGAGCGCGGCCTCCAAGCCGTGGGGCATGAGGCCTGTGAGGCGGGTTTCTTCCAGCATGGTGCGGCGCTCGTACCAGAAGCCGACGAGCATGAGGATTGCCGTTTGCAGGCCAGCGGGGACCGAACTTGCTTCCGGCCCATAGCCTGCTTTGAAGTCGATCTCGATGCCATTGAGATCCCGCAAGGGACCAATGACACCAGCCTTGAAGCGCAGGCGCGCGGGGTTGCCTGCCAGATCCACCTGATAGTCCGTCTCATTCAGCTGACGCTGATTGCCATCCAGATCATAGGTGTAGACCTGCAGGATCTCAGCCACAGGGGCCACGGGCAGGCGGATCAGGCGGTCTGGCGGCAGCTCATCAAGTAGCAGTCGCCATTGCTGATCTATGAGCGCGCGCCGTGTGAGTGTTTCCACCTGTTCACGCGCGGCTTTGATCAGGCGCTCGAGCAGAGCATCCTCGTGGGTGTGGGACACTCTGAGCTGCGCATGCGCCTGGGCGAGCGAAACCGGCTCCAGAGCCGGTGGCACTGTGAGTATAGCCGTCACGGCGGCCCCTCCTCTCATGATTGATGTTGGTTGTGTGCGATGGAAAGCAGCTCAGGTTTCCGGCGGGATCAGCTGAGCTGCCCTCGCAGGGCCGCTTTAGGCGCTGAAGTCGAGCAGCTTGTAGGCGTCGTAATCCATGATGCCGCCGCCGACGCGCTTGGTGATGTAAAACAGCACATTCGGTTTGCTGGTGTACGGGTCACGCAGAACGGAGATGCCGACGCGATCCACCACCATGTAGCCGCGATGGAAGTCGCCAAACGCCACGGCATAGGGGGCAGAGCCATCGGACATATCCGGCATGTGTTCCGCTTCTGTGACCGGGAAGCCCATGAGGCTTGGGTCGGCACCGGCTGAGACAGGCGGCTGCCAGAGGTAGTTGCCCTGCCCGTCTTTAAGCTTGCGGATTGCTGCCTGTGTTCTGCGGTTGAATAGGAAGCGGGCGTTGCGGCGGATTGCGGTTGTGACGCCATAGATCAGCGAGATGAGCAGGTCGCCACCGTTTTCGGATGGAAAGGCACCATCGTATCCCGTTTTGATGGACCCGATGGACATGCCCGTATCCTCAAGGCTCTCGTGAACCGGGCCTGTCAGCAGGCCCTGCGGCTGGGTGGTGCCATTGCCGTTGATGAAGGCAGCAGATTCCTTTTCCGCAAACATAGTTTCTACTTCTTCTGCAAGAATTTCCCCGATATTGACCGCCGCATCATCCAGCAGGGTCTGGGTGACTGCAGGCAGAGCGGAGAGCTCGAAGATCTTCACGTCGCGCAGGGCAAACTTCATGGGATTGGTGGGGGTGTCACGCGGATCGGTTTCTCCCTCCCAGTCAGTCGCGGGATTAATCAAAACCACAGGGCGGCGGTAGGAGGAGCCGGAGATCTTGCGATTTGCGGCGATGGAGCGAATGGGAGACAAAGCGGTGATGCGGCGCAGGATATCAGTTTCCAGCTGCTGCGGCACCAGATACCCCCCATCAGCAGGCGTGCCGGAGGACATGGCTTTTTGTTCCAGCAGTTTCAGGCGCGCTTCCTGCCCCTCACGCATATAGGTATCAAACGCAGATTTATGTTCCACATCGGTCGTGGGTTCGCCCGCAGCTTCCGAGGTTGAGCGCGGCAGGCGCTGGGATTTGAGCTGGAGCTCGGTCAGGTGGCGCAGTTGTCCGTCGATGATCTCATCCAGGCGGGAAAGCTTCTCATCGAGCAGCACATCTGAACTTGATTTTTGCTCCAGCTCCGACAGGCGGGTATCGTTCGTCTGGGTGTACTCGACGTAAGCGTGGTTGAGCTCACCAAAGCTGTTAAAGGCCTCCGGCGTGTTCATGGCAGGCGAAAATTGTGCTGTCGCAACTCCGGTTACTGGAGATTGAGCCGCGGAGCTTGCAGCTTCTCTGGCGAAGTCTTTGGTTTCCAATGTTGGATTACATGTGTTTTTCATAGGATTATTTTCCTTAATGCGCACATAAAAAAACTGCGGCACCACCGGGACACCACAGGCAGATAAAGTCAGGTTGTCTGGTTCCTCAGGAGACCACGGTCAGGCGAGCTGACGGCAACAGGGGGAACGTGACCAGCGAGATCTCCCAGAGATCAACTGCCAGCACATCCCGGCGTCCGGTTTTGGCATTGCGACTTGCACGGCGGGTTTTAAAGCCGATAGACAGTCCATCAAGAATGCCTGCCTGCACCATTGCGATGGCTTGCCGACCCTGGGCGATGCCGGGAAACAGCAGGCCCTTTACAAAGAGGCCGATCCCGTCCTCCTGAATGTGCAGCCATTTGCCGATGGGATTTGCCGGATCGTGCTGCCAGAGCATTTTGACGTCGGTGAGTTTTTGCTGTTGCAGTGAGCTTTGGAAAGCTCCTTTGCGCATGACATCGCCGCCCTGATCGCTCAGTTCAAATCGGCTGGCGTAGCCTTCAATGACGATGGGGTGATCTGTATTCAAATTGAGTGCCTCCCTCTTTCAGCTGGGATTTGGTCTTACTGCCGGAGTTTGGCACCTCCTCCTTGGCGCTGCGGCGCTCGCTTAAAGCCCCGGCAAGTGCCTGGGTGAAGTTGGCGAAGGTGTGGGCCGGTGGTTCTCTGCGCTTTTCGGAGAACTGCTTTTTACACTCCTCGAGCGCTGGTTTCTTTTTGAATTCTCTCATCACCACCTTACTCCGGACATTTCAATTTTTCTCAATATTTTAAAAGTGCCTAATTCAGGCTTCCAATCGCAGCAAGCTGTTCAGTTTTTCCAGCTCGCACATGAACTCTTCAAAACGGCGATTGAAGCGGATGACCTGCTTTAAGGCCCATAAAAGCATGGAGGTGGAGGTGCCTGCCCAGGCACCAAGCGCCACGTGGGCGAGGTCTCCATTTGCCGCGAGCGTCGCCATCAACTCAGTCATCATTGCCCTCCGCTCCGTAACCAACGGCGATGCGCTTTTCATCGCGGGAGAGGAAGTCGGCGGCGGTGATGCGATCCCATAGAGCCTTGCGCTCCTGTGCCAACGCTTCCACGGAATCAAGGTCCAGTTCCAACCTGAGCTGCTCGCCATAGGCGGCAGAGAGCCAGCTGGAAAGTTCAGAAAGAACCCGTGCCGCAAGCGGCACCACGGTGAGGCGCCAGAAGGCGCGGTTGGCTTCCTGATAATTGGCGTAGGTGTTGTCTCCGGGAATGCCGAGCAGCATGGGTGGCACCCCGAACGCCAGAGCGATTTCACGGGCGGCGACGTTCTTCAGTTCGATGAAGTCCATGTCCTTTGGCGACATGCCCATTTGCTTCCAGTCCAGACCACCTTCCAGCAACATGGGACGGCCTGCATTTCTCGCTCCCTGATAGGAACTCTCCAGCTCCTCCTTCAGGCGGTGGAACTGATCGTCGGTCATGTTCATGGCATCACTTGTGCCGTAGACCAGTGCACCGGTTGGGCAGGCGGCGTTGTCGAGCAGAGACTTGTTCCACTCGCCAGCGGCGTTGTGAATGTCGAGGGCGATTTGTGCGGCCTCGATGGGTGCGAAACCGTAGTGGTCGTTGAGCGGGTTGAAGAGCTTGATGTGGAGCACGGGCTGGATCTTATCGCTGGCGTTCTTGCGTAGCTCCACCTTGCGACCGGCCACCTGATACTCGTAGGCCTCCACCCAGCCTCCATCATCCACCAGCACCTTCATGCGGTCCGGTCGCAGTGCGTGGAGTTCTTGTGGAACACCGTCCAGCGAGACCGCCTCCACATAGGCGTTGCCGGAGACCAGCAGGTAGCCATAGACTTCCTCCAGAAACGAGCGCCGCGTTTGGATTTGGGTGGGTTGGTTGAGCAACTCCAGCAGGGGATGGGCTTCCAACTCCTGTTCGCCAACCTTCAGAATGATAGAGACGTTGGCGGCGGCCTCGGAGATTAGGCGTACACATCGGTAGGCGATCGTGTTTCGCAAATATCCTTGATTTATCAAGGACTCATAGTTGCGCGGAGTCCAGACGGCTCCCTCGCCAAACCGCATGAAGGCGACGGATTTGGCTCGTGAGGCTTTGCGCTCGGCAATTGGTGAGAAAACTGTATCAAGAAGTTGCCTTAACCTCATGAGATCATTACCCTTCTTGCTTCAACTTAATGTTCAGACTCAAGCTTTATGTCGCGCAGCGGCTATCCTCACAAACAACTTAAGGTTTGCGGCGTAACCTTTGACACTAAAAGGTTTTTGGCAATTATAGGTATCTAGGAATTTATTCCTTCGACCTAAAATTGCAGGAGGATTCTTCGTTTTAAAGTTTGCGCAGGCGTGGTTTGCCCGCTGGCCGCCGGTTGAGTTCGGTGATGGCCCAGACCAGCGCATCGAGCCGGTCGGGTGATTTGCCACTACTCAAACCACCAGCTCCGAAGTCGGCCAGCTCGTCTTCCAGCTCCGGAAACACCCCGCAGTGATGGACGCGGCCCTGCTCGTAAAGTAGTGCAACGGGCTCTGCCCTACGTCGCTTGCTTCTTGTTGCGTGGACCGATTTTACTGGCACGCTGGCGTCCACACTTTCGATGACCTCACGCACCATTTCGCCACCCTGATTGACTTCCGCCAGAAGGCAGTTGGCCTCCAATTCGTGATAGAGTTTGATGGCCTGCTCGGCCCATAACGCCGGGCGCAGGCCCTGTGCGGTTCGGTCTCTTAAGACAAACATTTCCGCTGTCTCATTGATCCCGACCGCAATGATGCCACACGCATCTGCGGACTTGCCGGATGTGGCGGGCGGATCGATAGCAACCACGATGCGCTTTAAGTCAGGCACCTGTCGCAGCCTGCCAGCCTCGAACCATTTGCGAGCAAACAGGGCATCCTCACGGTCTTCAATCAGCTCGCCATCAAGCTCCTGACGGCCCAATCTGGTGCCGCCATATCGCTCAGCCATTTGCTCCAGAAAAGCCTCTGCCAGAAAGGCGGCATTGGCTTTGGTACCGGCCTTTGTCACGACGGTCCTTTTGTCCTGCAACAGCAGCTTCAGGAGCGGTGTGGACTTGGGTGTCGTGGTTACAAGTTGCTGCGGGCGGCTGCCGAGGCGCAGGCCAAACTGGAGCATATCAAAGGTCTCTATGGCGTTGCTCCACTTACCTGCTTCATCACACCAAGCGGCATCAAACTGTGGTCCGCGCAGTGCCTCCGGATCCTCAGAGGAGAACGCGCGCGCCACCGCTCCGTTGGGCCACTCCAGACGGCGACGTGATGGGTTCCACTGCGGTTTTTGTCCGGACGGATGGACCGCGAGCAGGCCGGAAATGCCCTCAATCATCACCTCTCGCACATCGGCGTAGGTTTGCCCGACCAGTGCAATATTGCCCGCTGCGGGGCCTGCCCACCCCTCCCCGTTCACCTTGCTGCGGACCCACTCTGCCCCTGCTCTGGTTTTGCCTGCACCGCGCCCGCCCATGAGCAGCCACGTGGCCCAGTTTCCGACAGGCGCGCGCTGATGAGCGTGCGCAAACAGCTGCCAGTTATGTTGAATAAATCTCAACTCTTCTTTCGTCAGCGACGCGATGAAGTCATTCAGTTTGCCCTGCGCTACACAGGCTTGCAATGCGCTGCGAAAGCTGTTGTCGCATCTGGTCATCACTCACCTCTTCTGAATTAGCCGCAGTGTGGGTGTCCTGCAGCTCGATCAGCATATCCAGTGTCTTGGCGAGACTGGTGATGGCCTTGGCGGTCGCATCCATCTCCCCTGCTGCGGACTGCGGATCACCGCTCAGCTTTTTCAGTCTGGCCTCCAGCGCACTGATCTGTTTTTCAAAGGCGGCGTAAAGGCGGGCAATCATACGCTTGCGCTCTTCGGGCCGAGAGCTGGCGAGCTCCTGTGCCAGTTGCCATTTGCGCAGCCAGCCTTCACGATTGATCTTGGTGGAGATTGTACTTGCCGGCAGGCCCGTTCGGCGGGCAATCTCGGCAATGGAAAACGGCTCTTCTTCCACCATGCGGCGGACGACTTGCCAGACTTCGGTGGGCACACGCAGCCGTGTGGCCTGCTCATCTTCCTGCTCGGGGTCTTGCTGTTCTGACATCTCCCCTCCTGTCACTCAGGCACAAAAAAAGCTGCCCGTTGAAACAAGGGACAGCTGGTCAGAGATCTTAAAATGTTGTGCGGTTAGAAAGTGAAAAGTTGCCTTTAGCGGCTCACTCACACTTTCTCTAGCATGCCAAAACACTAGCAAAGCAGCGCTGCGATGTCAAGATTATATTCCTAGCGCTTGGTACCCAAAGACGCATGGACACTTATCCCCGTTCCGCGCTAGGATTGCGTGTAATTCAATTTTGAATAAAGAAAGAAGTAAAGCTTTGATGGGACACTCAAAACGCGCAGAGCGATGTGGCCCTGCGCTGGTTGTGTTGCTTTTAAAGTTTTGAGTTATACCCGCTTCCCCCTTGTGGAGAAGTTCCTGAGATTAAACGTAATTTGCAGGATCAGTCCTTGGTATATTCTTCATCCGGCCAGTCGACGAGGTAGTTTTCGTAGTCCTCTGGCTCCATACCATCTTCACTGATGGTTTTGTCTTTTGCGGAGATTCCGGCGTCATGAACGCTTTGCGGATCTTTTGAGACAAGAGGATGCCACCAGTACAGGTCCTTGCCTTCACGGATCAAACGATACGCGCATGTTGGCGGTAACCATTTCAAAGTTCTTACTGTTTCTGGCGAAAGCTGAACGCAATCGGGCACAGTTTCAAAGCGCCGTTCATAGTTTTTGCACCTACATGTGGTTCCATCGAGCAGAGTGCACGCGACGCTTGTCCAGTAGATTGCGCCAGTGTCCCAATCTTCCAGCTTGTTCAGGCAGCAGCGTCCACAACCATCGCAGAGGGACTCCCATTCTTCGGGGGTCATCTCTTCAAGGGTTTTCGTCTGCCAAAAAGGGCGGTGACTCTCAGAGTTTACGGATACCATTTATGTCGTTCTCATTGCAAAATCCGATGGGAATATCGCGAGTGGGTCGTTGCAAGTTTTTCGGTTTGGTTCATAGTTCCCCCCTGTGTCATCAGGGGTGTGACCGGTACTACGGGTAATCAGTTTGGAAGAGAACTCTGATAACAGCGAAAAGCAGAATGTCACGGAAAATTCTGCCGATACTGTGAAAAAAAAGGGTAAGGGGCGATCTTTTTCGCTCCATGATCTATCTCAGCGCATGCTTGCAACCGATGCATGGCTGGATTCTGCGCTCTTTCACACGTCACAGTGGCTTGGCGCCTTCTTTCGCG
Organism: Pseudovibrio japonicus; assembly: GCF_014651595.1. Lineage (GTDB taxonomy): Bacteria > Pseudomonadota > Alphaproteobacteria > Rhizobiales > Stappiaceae > Pseudovibrio > Pseudovibrio japonicus. The sequence continues at coordinate 515,990 of NZ_BMXE01000001.1, forward strand.
AATACTCTGCCTTCATGCGCCGGTTTGCACCGCGCGGGGCTACCAAGTTCATTGCGGGACTGGCTTCCGAGGGGTTGACCTATTGCGCCTTCGGGTTCCTGATCCTGCTAGCCTTCGCGCAGCCTGCCTTTAAGGAGACGGAGCGCTCAGACTGGAAAACGACCTCCGACTTCTCTGTGAGCTTTTTTGACCGGTTCGGAAACCCGATCGGCAAACGTGGCATCTTGCTGAACGACAAAATTCCGCTGGACGAGATTCCTGACCACGTGATCCAGGCCACCCTTGCGACCGAAGACAGACGGTTCTTTCTTCACCTGGGAATTGACTTTGTTGGTACCTTTCGCGCGATGGTGGAGAACGTGAAAGCGCGCTCTGTTGTGCAGGGTGGCTCGTCAATTACACAGCAGCTCGCAAAAAACCTGTTCCTTTCAAACGAACGCACATTACAACGCAAAATCAAGGAAGCTTATCTCGCCCTGTGGCTTGAGATGAACCTTTCGAAGCGAGAAATCCTCAAATTGTACCTTGATCGCGCCTACATGGGCGCGGGGACATTTGGCGTGGCGGCTGCCTCTGAATTTTACTTCGGCAAAGACGTTCGCGAAATTTCGCTTGCAGAAGCTGCAATGCTAGCAGGGCTTTACAAGGCACCTTCCAAGTACGCCCCGCACAAAAACCTGCCTGCCGCCCGTGCCCGTGCCAATGAAGTACTGACGAATATCGTGCAGGCTGGCTTCATGACCGAAGGACAAGTTATTGGCGCGCGGCGTAATCCGGCAGACCCCATTGACCGGACAAAAAGCCAGGCGCCGGATCATTATCTCGACTGGGCCTACGAAAAGGTGAAGGAACTTGCCGCGCAATACCCGGAGCTTAGTACCGACAGGGTAATATCTGTTCGCACCACCCTTGATCCCGGGTTGCAGCGGGAAGCGGTTGAACAGGTTGAAAGCACGTTGCGCCAATACGGCAGCCGCTACGGTGTTGAAGAAGCGGCCATGACAGTTATCACCATCGACGGCGCTGTTCGCGCCATGGTGGGTGGACGTGACTATGATGAAAGCCAGTTCAACCGTGCGACCGATGCGCTACGCCAACCAGGCTCATCCTTTAAGCCATTCGTTTACATGACCGCCTTCCTGAACGGCTATGAGACCGAGAGTGTTGTTCGTGATCGGCCCATCAACATTGGCGGCTGGAGCCCGCGCAATTATACCCGTGGCTATGCTGGTCCGGTGACCCTAAAGACGGCGCTTACAAAGTCAATCAACACCATTCCCGTGCAGCTGGCGCAGGCAATCGGGCGTGATAAAATTGCGACCACTGCCTATATGATGGGCATCAACAGCGAACTGAAGATCACCCGTGCCATGCCTCTTGGGGTTGGTGAGGTGACGGTGCTTGATATGACAAGCTCCTATGCCTCGTTTGCCTCCGGGGGGATAAAGGTTGATCCATACGCTGTTCTGGAGCTGCGCAATTCAAAAGGCGAATTGTTATATAGTCATGACCGTGATGCGGGGCCAGCCCTGAGGATCCTGCCATTTGATAAGGTGGCAATGATGAACGATATTCTGGTCAATGTGGTGGAACGTGGCACGGGCCGCCGCGCCCAACTGGAGGGTATTACGGCAGCGGGCAAGACGGGCACAACACAGGCCTACCGGGATGCATGGTATGTGGGTTATACGGGCAATCTGGCCGCTGCGGTCTGGTTTGGCAACGATGACTTTACGTCCACGCGCCGCATGACCGGTGGTAGCCTGCCCGCAATGACCTGGGGCAACTTCATGAAGGTGGCACACCAAGGATTGGAGCTGAAGGCTATGCCCGGTGTGGAGGCGCCTCCAGGCAAGGACGTTATTGCCGCCAACGGGCTTACGGATCACGAAGAGACAGGGCCGCCGGAGCAGCTCAACAAGACCTCACAGCAAGTTCTGGAAGCGCTTGGGAAACGGCTGCGTTCGCTTCCATTCAACAATTTTTCTCAGTCAAACGTACAGGCCCGTTTGGGTTCTGACGCTCAGGCGGATATGACTTATACCCGATGACACATACCCCGCACATGCCTTTGGTGGCTGTTCCTGAACCGGAAACCACCCAGATTTATGACGGAGAGACCTCCTGGCAAAAGCCTTGGCCGCGTATTTCGCCATTGCTTTACAAAGCGCCGTTTTTCTCGTTTTGGCCTTTTGTACTCTCTATCGTCATTGCGTTGATTGTGGGGATAGGCAGTGCCTATCTTTCGCTGAACCGTGGTTCTCCGTTCAGCGCGCTTGAGAGCGGCGTCTGGGTTGGGCATCCACATGCGGGAACGATTGACAGCGACCCTTACAGTACAGCGATCTTTGCACGCACGGGCCGTGTTCCGCTGGGGAGCGGTGAAGGCATTGCGTTCTACGCCGCTTTTGATGACAGCGGACGGGTGCTAGATCCCCAATGTCATTACAGAATTTCCGGCAGAGTGCCTTCCACACGGCTTTGGACGATCACTGCACTGAACAATGCATTGGAACTGCTTGCAACGGATGCGGGACGAGCCTCGCTGCACAGCCATGGTATGCTCATGGATCACACAGGGACATTTTCGATAGACGTTGCTCCTGAAGCGCGTCCGGGAAACTGGCTGCCAACCGGGGGGAATAGCGGACTGGTGTTTGCCATGCGGCTCTATGATATTCCCTATACGACCGGTGCCGGTTTAAGCGCGCCTGTGATGCCTGCCGTTGAATTGGTGGGCTGCAAATGAACGACCTCCTCAAAAAACTGCAGGACTTTTACATCTCGCCTCGATGGATTTTGTGGGGCATCGGCGGATTGCTGGTCGCGGGGATAATTCATGTGTCGATCGTCTTAAGCGTTCCAGGCTATGTTCCTGACTCGCCCTATGACAGGGTTGGCGGTTTTGGTGCGGACCGGAATTTTCAGGTGCTTCCACCAATCCTTCCACGAAGTGAACCGCTGCCTGATCTTGATCCATCTATGCGCCATGCGATCTGCCGTTATTCCCTTGAGAACGGCCCGTTGATCATCAACACGTATGCCCCCTCGCCGTTCTGGTCGCTGGGACTATTTAATGAAAATGGGCAGGTGACTTACAGCCTTAATGACAAGACTTCGGAGGGCGAAGCTGTGCGTATGCTGGTACTGACGCCGCAGCAGCTTTCCATCTTACGCGAGAACCCGCCTGATGATCTGGAAGAGATGATTGTTGTGGAGACGGATGAACTGAAGGGCTTTGCGTTGTTCAGAGCTTTTGTGCCATCCAACGCGTATCTGCCACAAATCTCGCAGGCTTTGCACTCAGCGACTTGTTCCGACCTGCCACGGATCTAGAGCAAACTTCCCCCTATTTTTGCGGCGCTGGTCTTTCCAGTCCCCATCCTGTGAAGATGCGTGATGTTTTGGCGATCTGTTCTTCGCGAGGTTTCTCAGGCGCATAACACTTTGAGGGCAGCTCTTCATAGGTCCGGCGGAGCTGTTCATAGGCCTTGGCTGCGTCCCACTGTCGCCGCGCTGACGGGGTCTCCACTTCCAGGGCGTTGAGTGCAATCTGGTAGGCTTGCAGGCGGCGTCCTGTTGCGCCCAGAACCCAGTCCACAAAGGACTTATTCTCGTTCACTCTCGCCTTTACTCCCGTTGCAAACTGCGGATTAACGTCCTGTTGGCGCGCAAGAGCAGCCTGACGTTCTTGGTCCGTAATCAGCACCTGCTGCGCAATCTTACAAAATGGCAGTAGCAGCTTTTCATCCGACTTCATGTCGTTGATTAAGCGATTATAGCGCGTTTCGCTGGAGCGGTATTTATCTGAGCGTAGATAAATATAATAGATTGAAGGGTTTATGGTCGCGTATGGATCTTTCAGAAGCCCCTGCCGTTTCAGCTGAGCCTTACTAGCGCCAACCCAATCTTCAGAGTTGGGCGGAACAACAAGGGTCCACCCGCGATCTCTCAGCTCTTTTTCCTGATCGGTCTGGTTGAGATTGGAGACATTCTGCTTTTGGGAATAGCGATAGAGCATCCCCGCATCTTCCGCAACGCGGTCATGCAGGACATTGGGCGCGGCCCGCCCAAAATCTCCGGTCGGCCTGGAACAGGCGCCGAGCAGGATAGCGGTTGAGGAGACGACGAGAAGAGACACCATCAAGGATGGTTTTGAGCTGGACCTTGCTGCAGACCAGGATCCATCGCGTGTTGTGCGCGCAAAGGCATCACCTTTGTCGATCAAGCCTGATTTCCTGACTTCGCCCATGACTCTCAATCCCATTACCTCAGTACTGGGAATACAGGCATTGAACGCAGGATGCTAGTCCCTCTCGTATTCCGAGTATTCTTCTACAACGCGAATAATACCAATACGATTGTGGGAGACTCTTCCTGTAGGTAGGTGCTGGACCCCCGGGAACATGTGAATTTGCGCCGATGGAGCCTGTCGATCATAAGCGCGGCGTATCTGTATTGGCTGCCTTCGTGACCGCTCAGTCACAAGATCATGAAGTGTACCCATCGTTCCGTCCTCTGGTGCATTTGCTGGTCAATTTTCTGGCTCCTCTCCCCCACAGTTAAGCTGAGTTTCGGTTAATGAGATGTAAAGCATTTACTCTTAAATCTAACTAGTAATTCTGCTCGATGTCAGATGCACCGCCTCTATTTCTGGCAAGAACACGCACCATCAATGGCTCATTTTGCGTACACAGGTTCCTTCAGTTATGGAAGACAGGTCTCAACTACTAATTGCAGCAACGGAGGCTTTTGCTCAGTCTCGCCACTCTCACGCAAGCTCTCATATGTATGAGGAGTTGGCACTGCAGCAGCTGTCGTTGGTATCGGCAGCCAGCCGGCTGAAGGTCGCGCAGTTGCTATGTCCGATCACCTATGCTCCGGAGGCCGTGTTGAAAGCACTTGCAAATGACCATGACCAGAACATCGGTGACTACGTGAGTTCCAATTTCAAGAGCCATAGTGCATCTCAACTCCGCGCCAGTCATTTGGAGCAGTCCCAAAGTGATTTAGTGAGACACTTCTTGGAGAGTGCGCCAATTTCTTCCAACTTGGATCTTGCTGCAAGTTTGACGGGACCTTCTGCATCAGAAGACGCAGTAGAAACTCTTGCCCAGAATGAAATCCAGGAGCTTGTGCGCCGTGGTCTGAAATACGGGCACACTAGTATGATTGACCAGCTGGCACAGGCTTGCGGGCTGACGGCGGATCAGGTTCATCAGTGCTGCGCCCACGCCTCTCCGGATGGGTTCATCGTTCTGCTCGTTGGGCTTGGTGTTCCAGCGCGGTTTGTGGATCAATTGCTGGTGCGTTTTTGGGGTACTCTCATCGATCTAAACAGCATGAGGGACTTGCAACAGTCGGCAGCTGGCATTGACCGGAAGGTCGCTGGTCAATTGATCCGCCATTGGAGCAAGACGGCAGTACAAGCCAGTTATCGCAGTGTTTTTGAGAGGACAGAGACTGCAACACGTGACCTGAAGACACAGGGTGCCTCTCTCACACGGCCGACACATAATCATGCGGAACTGGCAACGTTAAAAGCGTGAGAATAGATCCTCTGGACCCGGCTCTTTTGGAAGAGACAGGAAGCTTCGAGCATCTTTATCTTCGACCTCAACCACCCAGAAGTCAGGGTCCATGCGCTCTTCTCGGGTAAGCTTGGCTTCGATGTCCTCACGGGACGCCTTTTCCAAAAGACACTCAAATTCCCGATCCAGCGGCTTTTCTTCGTCGAAAAAGGATTGGGGTGCAGGGCCATAAAAATCGTAGGTCGAGTCCAGCCGATCAACAATGATGAATATGGCGCCTGCCTCTTGAGCACCCTTGCGGCGTATGCCTGCAAACGCGCCCTCTGCAAAGCAGCGGCGTGTATAAGCGGCGACCCAGAATTCGGAGGTTACTCGCATCCTACTATCTTTCTTACAGAAATTATTGTGCACTCATATCCGGGTGCCACTGATAACGGCGAGCCTTGAAAACAGTGCTTCGCTCATTTGTCCGTCCACTTTCAACGCATTATCACGCTGAAATGCGGCAATTGCAGAAGCTGTCTGACCGCCGGGAATACCATCAATGGTCAAAGGGCCGTATCCCAGATCAGCCAGTGTCTTCTGCAATCGCTTGATGCGCTCTGTCATTACAGCTGTTTGGGTGCCCGTCTGACCGGAAACCTTAGTGAGGTTTGAGGCGCGCTGGGTGAGTGCTTCAATCTCCTCAGGGCTTGCCCGCGGGATGGGAACCTCGGCTCGTGCAACCGAAGCTGTATTGGTCGGAGCTGCAAAGGCCTCAAAGTCCATGGTGAGGCGCGCCAACAAGGCTTCTGTCACCTGCCCGGTCTCACTCATGCCGCGCTGTCTTTGATAAGCGCGTACGGCCCGTTCCGTCGCCGGTCCAAACTGACCGTCAAGGCTGCCAGGGTATACGCCCAAGCGACGCAGCTCGTTTTGCACCTCAGCAACCAGTTCCTGACGCTTCAAGCGCTGTGTTGCTCTGACGAGTGCTGAACTATCCAGCTGGTCCTGTGAGGTCCGCGTGGCGAGAATTGGTGATGGGTGTTTGCTGTCCTGCAAGAAGGCGGCATTGACTGCGATGAGCGAAGACATTGCCCCGAAGCCGAGCAGCACCAAAGTGAAACGTTTGCTCAGGCCAGATGATTTCTTGGAAGCGGCTTGCGCAACAGCTGCATGGTCGACTTCGCCGTCCTCGTAGAACACGCCGTCGTCATCGTAGTGCACATGCAGTTGGTAATCGCCATCAGGCCGAGCTTTCGCAGAACCCGAGCGGGTTCCAGCTTTTCTCGCATTTTTGCCGTTTGGCTTCCGCCCCACCATCAAGCACTACCTCTTTTACTGCAAACTATATGTTACCCGAGTACCAGCCATTACCAAGCCAAGCTGGTGTCTTCCTGAGGAGGTTAGAGATATCGCCCTCCTCTGATCAAGTCCACTTTGAATAGACCACTGCCCACCGAGAACCTCCAAATTCCTTGGGTAAAATCAGGGGGTGTCTCTGTTTTCCAGATCACCCGGTTGTACCAAGGTATACTTAAAAAAAGCCTTATCTGCAGCTGCGGATTGAGGCCAAAACAGATGTCAAATGCATTTTTCTTTCGCCGACATCGGCCTTTTGGATCTTTCCTTTACACTCTGTTCACCATGTCTGACCATCCTGAAAACTGTGAGGAGCGGCAAAATGCCATACATCTCATAGGCTTCTCATTTCTGATAAAATTTGACTCAAATTTAATGAGAACAAGATATGTTATATTTGAGTGTAAAGCCTATGGTTTCAATAGGTTAATCGACTATTTAAAAGTTGCCGAGTGTTCGGCATGACTGATACCCATGAGCGAGATCAATGTTCTTTCTGCTTAGAACTGCATTCTGGATCGGCCTTGTCCTCCTTCTACTACCCATCGGAACCGGGAGTGATGAGGATGCTCCCTCTATTGGGATCGTCCAGGTTTATCTCGCAGCTCAGTCCACTCTGCAGGATCTGGGTGGCTTTTGCGAGCGTAACCCCAATGCCTGCGAGATGGGGAGCTCCGTAGTCACGTTGGTGGGGTTAAAGGCGAAAGAAGCGGCTCGGCTTGTCTATGATTATCTTAACGATAGTGAAACAGACGATTTGCAGCCAGTAAATTCTACCGCTCTGCCTTCCGCTCAGGATCTGATTGAAACTCTTCCGTTTGACGAGGTTGCGGCGGGACAGTTGCTGCCAAGCTTCGGGAGTACCTCGGACGAACCTGCTCACTCCGGCACACTTAGCTCGGCGGATCTGGATATCCCGTGGCAGCTGAAAGGCAATCAGGCAAGCGGGCGTCCTGCGTCGCAAAAGTCCACAGAACGGGGATTATTTGCTGAAGTTCGCCCGACCTACGGAACGCCTGTTTTACCCGTTCCCTTGCCGCGGCCCAATCCGCTGCATTATGGCGCCAATTGAGAATAACTCGCTGGTTCAATCAGCTTTTCCGGCCCATACTCTTACTTGAGTGTGGGTCGTTTTATATTTTGAATCTAATCATATTGCCCCAGACCAGCTGGCGCGATAAAAACTCGTCAAAACCATGAGTGAAAGAACAGACCTATGACCACTGCGATCGCCGATATTCTAGAAGGATTTGAATTCCTCGAAGACTGGGAAGATCGCTATCGTTATGTGATCGAACTGGGTAGAGAACTCGAGCCACTGACCGATGATGAACGCAGTGAGGAAAACCGCGTGCATGGCTGTGTTTCTCAGGTTTGGCTTTCAAAGAGCATCCGGAAAGATTCTGATAAAGGACCGATCCTATATTATAAAGGTGACAGTGACGCTCATATTGTTCGCGGTCTTGTTGCCATCGTGCTTGCGCAGTACTCCGGCGTATCGGCTCAGGAGATCCTTGAGACCGATATTGAGGGTATATTCAACAAAATCGGCCTCAAAGAACATCTGACACCACAGCGCTCCAATGGTTTGAGCTCCATGGTTCAACGCATCAAAGATGATGCGTCTGCTGCGCTGGCTCTGAACTAGGAGCTGTCCAGCTGGCCATTTGCGCCACATCAGGGACGACTGCGCAGCTGCGTGAAGATCCATAATGAGCGGCAAGGCGGTCGAGCGCCAGACCCAACACGATTTTTGCCGTCCGTTGTGGCCATTGGCGTTCCACCTCGATGTCCTTCAGGGATTTCAGAAAACAGCAGACATCCAAAAGGATCCCGGAGAGCTCGGGACCCACGGCGGAGAGCGCGTTTTGAAGACGCTGTCTGGCATCGTAAACGCTGTCGGACACGTCATCTATACTCTTACTCGACTTGGATGAGCGTTCGCTGCGCCAGTTTGATTTCACCGTACCCCAGAGCTGCGCGTAGGTGAAATCCTCTCGTAAACGCTCTCCAGCCTCGAATTGCTGAGCCGAGATATGGGTTTTGCCGGTTTTATCTTTGCGCTTCTTTAGCCAGGCAAGTGGACTTTCCGAACGATCTGTATGAACTGGTCGACCTTTTGACCGAGGCACGGCCTCAAGCCCCCCTTCACTCAGTCGCTTCTTCAGCCATACCCGTCCTTCTTTTGTTAACTGATATCCTTCAGTGCCAACATTCACAAACCCCAGAGAGACTGCGCGCGCAACTGTTGCCTCCGCTCCAACTGACTCACTTATCTTTTGGCGGGTGCCGGCGAGGTGCCTGCACAGTTTAATCAAAGGCTCATCGTGGGTGTTGAACTCAGGCTGTGCACGCATCTAACAACCCTCCTGCTTCCAAAGGGTAATGCATGCGAGCGCTGGCGACCGACGCCGAGAGCTGCCCCTCAATTTCTGACAGGACTGCATCAAATCTGGGGTTCTCTCTGAGGTCCTCCACCACTTTACAGGCATGGGCAGCAGTGGTCCTGTCACGGCCAAAGACAGCAGCAGCTTGCGAGAGCGTTCTACCCATGGACACGTGAAGGATGTACATGGAGACCTGCCGTGCTTTTGCTGCTTTTGCATAGCCACGGGACGCCGAGTGCAGTTCTTCGGGTTTCAACCCAAATGCGAGTGCAACACGACCGGTCGCCATCCAATCGACTGCGGAAAGAGGCTTATTCAGCACTATGGAATGATGCGAAGATTCCGAGTGTATACCCCGGCACCTTTCGTCTTTCTCCCCCTCAGAAAATCTCGGCATTTCAATACTCCAATGAACTGGTCGTTTATCGTCAAAGAACAGTTGATTGTTGTCCTGCCGGAACTCGGGGAGGATAAGATTGAAGTCGCACGCGCTCCAAACATGAGCTCCTCTAAACGATTAAGGGAGATACGCCAGTTTAAAACACTGCTCCTGCCTTTCATTCGCGCAGGAAAAATCCAGCTCAACTTAAATTTTTGAACTAACTCTGAAAGCTTGCTGAGATTTGGAAATCAGAATCTAGGCAGCCCCAGTACAAATAGAATACCAACTCTACTCATACATGAGACAAACTTGCCCTTCGGAAGGTTTACGCCAGACGTGCATAAAGTATCTGCAGCAGACGCGCATTCCTAAGCGAAATTCACTGATAAATGGGGGATAAAAATTGATGGAAGGGGAATAAAAAAAACCAACCTCAGATGAGGTTGGTTTCTTAACAGGATATATCCTGTGATTACTTAGCGCGTTTACGCTGCTGACCGAGACCCATTTTCTTAGCAAGCTCGGAACGAGCTGCTGCGTAATGAGGTGCAACCATTGGGTAATCTGCAGGCAGGCCCCATTTCTCACGATATTCTTCAGGAGTCATATCGTAGTGCGTGCGAAGGTGACGCTTCAGGGACTTAAACTTCTTACCGTCTTCGAGGCAGACGATGTAGTCGTTCGTGACTGATTTCTTAACTGCAACAGCTGGACGCAGTGGCTCTGGCTCTGGCTCGGAACGGTCGCCGCCAGTTTTCTGCAGAGCCACATAGACGTCGTTGATCAGCACAGGCAAATCAGCGGAAGCCACAGTGTTATTACCAACATAGGCCGACACGATATCAGCAGTCAGTTCCATCAAATTGTTGTCTGCAGGGATCTCGCTCATCTCAAACCTGTCATCTTGTGGATCTAAATTTCGTAGGTGTACTTGTTTATTACAGGACCAATACTTCAATTCGAAAATTAAAGGTTCAATCCATACTTATCTCAGCCGAGTTTCGACTCTAAACAAGTAAAAACCATAGGGAGCTTTTATAGAGACATGAAATAAGGATAACAAGTTAAATTCAACCCTTAAAGGCAGATTTACTATGGTTTTTTGTGCATTGTGATTTAGAAGGACCTTACAGACTTCCAACAAACTTGAGAAATCAAAGAAGTAAACTAGATAAACTGGTCGCCCTAGTGTACAGGCAAAAGAATGTGACTGTACTATGTGGCCAGCTTTTGGCAACGCGATCTGGATGGAAACTTAGTTTCCTAGTCAATCACCTTCCCAACGGGCATTGTCGATTATTTCTGGGCTCTTGCAGCACTAAAGCCCAGAAACCTTGGCTGAAGCTGACATATTACTGCGGCGTCTCAGGGTCCGCAGTTTTTTTTGTCACGCTTAACGCATCCAACTGGGTCTCTCTACAAGGTTTATAGCCCACGACATAGGCAGCTCTTGCAATGAGGTGTGAAGAAACCGGCGCCGTCAACAGAAAGAAGCTTACGGTTGCTATCGCGCGTATAAAGTCATCCCACTGCTGCGAGTAAATCCCCAACGCAAGAACCATCAAGCCAGATCCGAGCGTGCCTGCCTTTGCCGCCGCATGCATGCGCATGTAAACATCTGGAAGGCGGTTGATACCCAAAGCTGCACCAGCGGCAAAGATTGCTCCGATGATAAGCATGATGCCTGTCAGGATAGCGATAATTCCTGAAATCATTTCTGCTCCTCCTGACATTGAGAGTTTTTGACTTCCTGCATAATGATGAAGTCTTTCGCCTGTCCCCTGTTCAGGATGAAGCGGGCGAAGGCGACAGTTGCCAGGAACCCGACAAGGCCGAGAGCCAGCGAAATGTCGATATACAGTGTATAGCTGGAACCGACGCCCACAGTGGCAATCAGACCGATGGCAACCACGACCAGCAGGTCCAGCCCGACAATACGATCAGGCAGGGTTGGTCCCTTGATGATGCGGTACACAATCATAAGGAACGTCACACCCAAGATGATGAGCGCGATGCTCACACAGACGTATAGAAAACTCGCCGCAAAAGCTTCAAATCCGCTCATCGAAACGCCTCCATAATCTGACGTTCAAAACCATTCTTGATACTATCTATCTGTTCATCCGGGTCAGGAACGTCGAGACAATGGACGAACAGGACTTTCCGGTCTTCTGACACGTCCACAGAGAGCGTGCCCGGCGTTAGGGTGACCATGTTTGCCAGCATCGTGATCTCGTAATCTTCCGTGACGGTGAGTGGCACCGCGATGATGCCGGGACGGAGGCTGATCTTTGGCCTAATGACAATCATCAGCACCCGCCATGAGGAGATCACCAGTTCCAGGAAAAAGCTGCCTGCAAGGATGGCCACTTTGCCTGCCTTTTGGAAGTATTCCCGAGAGGCGATTTGCTCACGGATCAGGAACAGCGCAATGCTGGCAAGGATAAACCCGAAGACCAGGTTGAGCGGTGTGAATGAGCCGGTAACAGCACCCCATGCCACTGCCAGCAGCAGGTTCATGAGCAAGACCATGTTCTTCATCGGATGCCTCCAAATACGGAACGGATATATTCTGTCGGATCAAGCAGCGTTCTCGCTCCATTATCAGATATGGACATCAGAGCCTCCGGCATGACGCCAATCAGGACGATCAGCGCTGTTAATGCCAGCAATGGCAACCAAATGCTCCAGGATATTTCGGAGGCGTCAGAACTGCCTGCGATAGGAAGGGCCTGAATGCCATCCATCGTATGTTCGTTGCCTCCCCTCCAGAATGCGAAGATCCAGAGGCGTCCTATGGCGATCGTGGTTAGCAAGCCTGAGACCAGAACGCCGGCGGCAACCCAGCCGCGATCAGCTTCCAATGCACCAGCGACGAGGAGCAACTTGGCCCAGAACCCGGTAAATGGCGGCAATCCGGCGACTGCAAGTAACAGAACCAAACCGATTGCAGCTCCCAAAGGCGTACGGATATACAGCCCTCCGATGTCACGAAGGGAAAATGTACCACTCATCTGGAACATAAACGCGACAAGAAGATAAAGAGCGGTCATGATGAGGACAGAGTGCATGGCGTAGAAGATTGCGCCTGAGATGGCAACTTCATTACCAACTGCGATCCCAGCCAACATGGCGCCAATCCCTGCGATAACAAGATATCCCATCAACCGGCGGATATCTGTCTGCGCCAGAGCGCCCAGAGAGCCAGTCAGCATAGTTGCAATGGCGACCAGTCCAATCAGTGAGGCAAGCCAATCACGGCCTTCTGGCATGAGAAGAACCATTACTCTGAGCAGGGCATAAACACCGACTTTTGTGAGCAGACCTGCGAAGATGGCTGCAACCACCAGCCGCGGTGTATGGTAGGAGGCCGGGAGCCAGAAGTTGACCGGGAATGCTGCTGCTTTCATCGCAAAGGCGAGGAAGTACAAAGCTGCAATTGCCAGCACTGGACCTGAGCTGTCGAGGGCTTTTATCTTGCCTGCGATATCTGCCATGTTCAACGTACCAACCAGGCCATAAAGCAATCCGGTTGTCGTCAGTAAAAGCGTTGTCGCAATCAGGTTCAGCACGGCATATTTGACTGCACCGTCGATCTGGATTTTTTCGTTTCCGAGGATCTGCATGCCAAAGGACGAGATCAACAACACTTCAAACCAGACATAGAGATTGAAGACGTCACCCGTTAGGAACGATCCGCTCACGCCACACAACAGCATCAGCAGAAACGGATAGAAGCCGTAGCGCCGTTCGTTTTCAGCAATTGAATTTATTGCAAAGATAGCAACGCAAAGGGTGGCAATTGACGCTGTCAGAGCTAGCAGGGCTCCCAGAGGATCTGCGGTGAATGCAATGCCAAACGGTGGCAACCAGCTGCCCATGACCATGGTCACGACGCCGTTGGTAAGCACATGATTGAGCAAGCCAATATTTGACAGGATAACCAGTGATATTGTGGCGATCGCAATCCATGGCTGAACAAAGGATTTCTTACGGAAAATAATCGCGGTTGCACCGCCAGCCATGGTGAGCAGGACAGGTGCAACCAGAAGCCAGTCCGCTAGCGGAACTGCCTCAGTTACCATTGCCGCTGCGGTGTCAACGGTTGTTTGTGTTACAGCCATCTAATTAGTACCCCTGCGGCGGTTCAGAGTGTTCTTTTGGTTCTGCGACGCGCATCTCCAGCAGGTCATCGGTTCCCAGCTCCTGATAGGTCCGATACCCGAGGACCAGAAAGAATGCCAGAAACGAAAATGAGATTACGATCGCGGTCAACACCAATGCCTGCGGCAATGGGTTCGCGGTCGCTTCCAAAGGAAAGTAGCTATTCTCTGGAATGATTGGTGGCACATCCCGTGTCAGCCGGCCTGCGGTGAAGATCAAAAGATTCACGGCGTTGCCGAGAATGGCGATACCAATCAGAATTCTCACCAGTTTGCGTGAGAGCAACAGATAGATGGAACCGGCAAAAAGGATCCCGATTAAAACAGCAAAAAGCGTTTCCATTAGTCGGCCCTTTCTTCCAGCGAAAGTGCGATAGAAGAAATTGCACCTACCACAACCAGATAAACCCCAATGTCAAAGAAAAGCGGCGTTGAAAGATCGATCACAGTGCCCAGAAAGGGCATCTCCAACCACTGGCTGGTCATTGCTGGCTGCCTGTAAAAGATGCTTGGCAGGACGGATAAGACAGCAAGGAGCAAGCCAGATGCGGCGATGGACATAGGATGATATTTCATTGCCCGGCGCACAGCAGACACACCACAAGCGATACCGTAGATCGCAAAAGCTGATACGGCGATCAGACCTCCGATAAAACCACCTCCTGGCTCATTGTGCCCGCGCAGCAGCACGAAGACTGAAAAGAGCATCATCAGGGCAGAGAGATACGGAGCGACCGTTCTGAATATGAGCGTATTCATTAGCGATTATTCTCCGACTTCGAGTTTCCCTCTGATTTAGGTCGCACCCTGATAAGTGCAAGCACCGCAAGGCCAGTTACCATCACAACGGCGATCTCACCGAGGGTATCAAAGCCACGGAAATCTACGAGAATTACGTTCACGATGTTTCGGCCATGAGCGATTGTCCGGCTATACTGAGTGAAGAACTCAGAGAGTGTCGGATCAAACGGTAACTGGACAATGGACATGAGCAACATGCTGATACCCGCACCGCATAGTAGCGCCAGGCTGGTATCAAAGAGTTTTGCGCGGGACGAGCGCGCATCGGTCGGCTTGAGGTTCAGACGGGTCATAACCAATGCAAGGATCACCACGGAAAGGGTTTCAACCATAAACTGGGTGAATGACAGATCTGGTGCTCCGAACAGCAGGAAGATCAGCGCCACTGCAAAGCCCTGGATACCGAGCAGGACGATCGCGGTCACACGATATCGTGCGGTCACCACGGCGTAGACGCCGATCACAGCGATTGCTGCGATGAACCACTCATACACATACAGACTGCCGAATCCTTCCAGTTTGGGCCAGTTTCCCGTGAGGATCATTGGCACATACAACACGAACGCAATCACAACGAAGGTGGCGCGCATGTAGCGGACCATGCTGCCGGTTTGGATCGTGTTGGACAGCGTGCCTGCGAAACGGACAATCCCTTCAATGGTCTGATCAAAGCCCTTATCCGGTCCCCACCCAATGGTGCGCAAGATTTCTGCAATAATGAGACGCAGCTTATCGAGGTACATGAAGATAATGATACCCAGAGCGACTGTCGCCATGGACAGGTAAAGCGCCGGGGACAGGTAAGTCGGGAACAGGTGCAACTCTTCATCAAACGGCGTGCCCAGAATTGCAGAGGTCATGGGCGACAGGATCTGATGTCCGACAGAGACGATGAACAAACCGGTCACCAGCCCCAGAACGGCGAGCGTGATTGATCCGGCATACAGCAGGATCGATCCTTCATGAGCTGCTTTCGGGGTTTTCACTTTGGACCCGAAGAACGGCTTGATGGCAACGGTTGCTGCCAGAGCAAACATCATGGCATTTCCAAGCAGAGCGAAGCCAGTCCAAAGACCACCATTCACGGCGTGCCAAGTGCCATCATAGAGAACCTCTTTTGCAACAAAGCCGATGAGAGGCGGCAGACCTGCCATCGAGAGTGCCGAAAGCACTGCTGCGACGCCGGTGATTGGCATGAGCGAAAACAAGCCCCCTACCCTGTTCAGGTCGCGCGTGCCTGCTTCATGGTCGACGGTTCCGACCACCATGAACAGTGAGCCCTTAAAGAGTGAGTGGGCAAACAGGTAGATAACGGCGCCTTGAATGGCGATTGGGTCGGATGTGCCTGTCAACATCACGAGCAAGCCGAGAGAAGCCACGGTTGTGTAGGCCAGAACCAGTTTCAGGTCTGTCTGGCGAATGCCGAGGATGGTTCCGACAAGCAACGTAATGCCGCCGAAGATTGGCAGGATAGTCATCCAGAGTTCTGTTCCGCCAAGAGCCGGCTGCATTCGCATAAGCAAGTAAACACCGGCTTTCACCATGGTTGCTGAGTGCAAGTATGCGGAGACCGGCGTCGGGGCTTCCATGGCATTTGGAAGCCAGAAATGGAATGGGAACTGAGCAGACTTGGTGAAGGCGCCCAGTATAACAAGCACGAAGATCGCGGTGTAATACGGGCTTTCACGCAGAATATCGCCGGAGTTGAGCAGCTCACTCATCTCGAAACTGCCGCCCTGATACCCGGCAAGGATCAGACCAGCCATCAGCGCAAGACCGCCGCCGCCTGTCACAACAAGTGCCTGCACAGCAGCGCGGCGCGAGGCACGGCGCAGGTGATCAAAGCCGATAAGAAGGAAGGACGTGATTGACGTCAGTTCCCAATAAACAAAGAGTGTGATGATGTTATCTGCAAGAACAACACCGAGCATGGCGCCCATGAACAGGAACAGGTAGGACAGGAACTGCCCTAGGTTCTGGTGGCCTTTCAGGTATCCGCCTGAGTAAAGCGTTATTAGCGTTCCGATTCCTGAAATCAGGAGCGCAAATACGACAGACAGGCCATCCAGATAGATCGAGAAATTGACGTTAAAAGTGGGGACCCACTCCAGACTGGCCCGGAAGGTCTGCCCTGCGGCAATACCCGGCACGAACGAGAGAAACTGCAAGAAAGCTAATGCGGGAATGATAGCAAGGAGCCATGACGCATTGTGTTTCAGAGTCTTTGCCAGAATAGGACTAAGCGCAGCGGCAACAAACGGGCCCAATAACGCCCAGAACGTTGCCTCGACACCGAATAAAGGCATTTAGCACTCCGTAAATTATTAGTGTGGTTGAACCTTAGTTCGAGTCGAATTTGCCAAACACGCTCCCCCGACCACTCTCAAGACATAATCTGCCTACCCATCCGGGGCAAGTTCATCACATTCTAGTTTTGTCAGGTTTCAAAAAACTCCGACCTCACCTATTTGTAGTTTGCCATTTGGACATCTGCGGTTGTTTATGTCTTGGTAAACTTAACATGGCCCTACCATTGAACGCGTTGAATAAGGATTTCTATCATGTTGAACAAAAAATCACCTAAGGACATGACCGAGGCGGACTGGCGGGAGCAACTGACCCCTGAGCAATATCGTATCCTTCGTGAAAAAGGTACGGAACGATCGTTTACCGGCCCTTACTGGAACACCTTTGAAACCGGCACGTATAGCTGCACGGCATGTGGATCTAAGTTATTCAAATCAGACACTAAATTCGATGCAGGGTGTGGCTGGCCAAGTTTCTTTGAACCCGTTGCTCCGGACGTTGTTACGGAGCACAGCGACACCACGCTTGGCATGGTGCGTACAGAGATATGTTGTGCAAATTGTGGTGGCCACCTTGGACACGTTTTCCCTGACGGCCCACCGCCAACAGGACTTCGCTACTGCATGAATGGTACTTCGATGACATTTAAGACAGAAAAGTAGTTTTAGTTGTCGCTAATCTTAAGTGTTATGGCGAGTGAAAAGAGCGACGATTTGAAGCTGTGGAAGAAGAACTCAAACTACACTGAAACAATATTATCAACTCCTCTCGAAAGACGTATGAGCATGAAATTTTTCGGTGTAAAAAGCTTGGTACTCAAATTTATACCTTCGGCAGTACACACATCTTCTGAGGGATAAGGTTTAATCGGGAACTGGCTTTATGTCAGTTCTCGCATAAAATGCCGAGGCAACAGGCTACAGTTTCAAAATCATTACAGAAAACACAGTCAGGTATAATGAAAAAACCAGTTCCACCTCGCGCACAAATGCGCACTCATGAGACCAGTCATCACGGTTTTACACGTAACGAGCCTTATGCCTGGCTGCGCGCAGACAACTGGCAAGAGGTTATGCGGGATCCGGGGCTGCTTGATTCTGAAATCCGCTCATATCTGGAAGCTGAAAATGCTTACACAAAAAGCGAGATGGCGGAGACTGAAGAACTGCAAAGCGCGCTTTTTGCGGAGATGAAAGGGCGCATCAAGGAAGATGACAGTTCGGTCCCTGCTCCTGATGGGGACTATGCCTACGCAACCAAGTTTGTTGAAGGCGGACAGCACCCGAAATTTGTCCGCAGCAAGCGCGATGGCAGCGATCCTGTGGTTCTGGTTGATGGCGACCTTGAAGCGGAGGGCAAAGCCTTCTTCAAGTTTGGTGGCGCCTCCCACAGCGACGATCACAAATATCTTGCCTGGGCCTATGATGACAAGGGCTCAGAGTATTACACACTCAAGGTCCGTGAGACCGCGACTGGCAAGGATTTGGAAGACAGTATTCCCGATACCGGTGCTGGTGGGGTGTGGTCCAGCGACGGGCAGTATCTATTCTATGTTCAGGTCGATGAGAATCATCGCCCCTCCAAGCTGTTCCGCCATAAGCTTGGAACTCCTGTTTCCGAAGATGCTTTGGTCTATGAAGAAGAAGACACCAGCTTCTTTGTCGGGCTGGGCAGAACCCAGTCAGGCCGCTTCATTTGTATTGGGTCCGGCGACCATGAAACAACCGAGGTCTGGCTCATTCCTGCCGAAGAACCTTTGACAGAGCCTGTGCTTGTGGCGAAACGGGAAACCGGCGTCGAATACACCGTTGAAGACAATGGTGACCGGCTGCTGATTTTGACAAATGCGGGCGGTGCTGAAGACTTCAAGATTGTGAGCGTACCATTGGTTGCTCAACTGGCCTTGCCTGGGAAAGCCCACTGGGTTGACCTAGTCCCCCATAAGCCGGGCCGATTGATCCTGTCTCACGACGTTTACAAGGATTACATGGTGTGGCTGGAGCGTGTTGACGGACTGCCACGCATTGTCGTGCATCGCTTCATTGACAACATCGCCCACACTATCGAGTTTAATGAAGAAGCCTACAGCCTTGGGCTTTCTGGCAGTTTTGAGTATGACACCACCACGATCCGCTTCAGCTACTCTTCCATGACGACGCCAAGCGAGGTGTACGACTACGATGTTGCAACACGTGAGCGTGTGCTGCGCAAGCGGCAGGAAGTGCCCTCTGGCCATGATGCATCTGAGTACATCACGCGGCGCCTGATGGCACCTTCGCTTGACGGAGCGCTTGTTCCGGTGACGTTGCTGTACAAGCGATCCACGGTGCTGGATGGAACTGCGCCGTGTTTGCTTTATGGCTATGGCTCCTATGGCATCGCCATTCCAGCCAGCTTTTCAACCAATGCTCTGTCATTGGTGGATCGTGGCTTTGTTTACGCAATCGCTCATATCCGCGGCGGTAAAGACAAGGGCTATGCGTGGTATAAGAACGGTCGCCGGGAGTTCAAAAAGAACACCTTCCATGACTTCATCGCCTCGGCTGAGTTCCTTGTCAGGGAGGGCTTTACTGCTCACGACAGGATCGTTGCGCATGGTGGGTCTGCTGGTGGCATGTTGATGGGGGCGTGCGCCAACATGGCGCCTGAAGCCTTTGCCGCCATGATTGCAGAAGTGCCATTTGTGGACGTTCTGACCACGATGTTGGATGACAGCCTACCGCTGACGCCGATTGAATGGCCGGAATGGGGTGATCCGATCCGTGACAAGAGCGCATATGGTTATATTGCGTCTTACTCACCCATCGACAATGTGGAAGAAAAGGCTTATCCAGCCATCTTTGCGCTTGGTGGCCTCACTGATCCACGAGTGACATATTGGGAGCCGGCCAAGTGGGTCGCAACGCTGCGCGAGAAGAAGACAAACGACAGCCTTGTTATGCTGCGCACCAACATGGATGCGGGCCATGGCGGCGCTTCAGGAAGATTTGATCGACTGAAAGAGGTGGCATTGGTCTATGCCTTCGCCTTGAAACAAACTGGCAAAGCATGACATAACCCCTTGAGAACTATAAAGGCGCCTTTTCGGGGCGCCTTTTTCTAATTAAAGACACCTGTAAGTTTACCTTAAGCTTGTTCCTAGTTCGCACTGCTAGATTAAATTTGCAATAACCACCGGACCGCTACGATTTTCCAGTCAAACGGGACGCTAAACACGTCTCTGACCGCCCAAGTTAACAACAACAAAAAAGTCTGGAAAATACCGTGCGTGCCGTTCTGATCACCCTCTTCCTTTTCGCTATCGTTCCTGGTCAATCTTTTGCTCAAGTCAATAATCAGGAATACCCGTTCAACTCCCTGCTTCCTAATGACCTGCGATCACCGCCGATGATCAGGGGAACCCAGTACGACTGTCAGATCAGGGTGAGAGCAGATGGGGCCGAGAATGTTTACCAAGCCTTCGTGGGCGGTTCCTTTAGCGACCCGATCCGCAACATCTCCAGTGTTGCCTGCTTTCAAAGCGCACAGATGTGCGATGCTTATTTGAATTTCATGCGCGGGTATCTAACCACGACGCGCACTGCAAGCTGCCAGCACGGCTATTACGACGGGCCGCTCAGCCATTTCTAACAGGCGCCGCTTGCGGAGAGACTAAAAACTTTAAAAGTGTTGGATATACGAAGGCGTGAAAGGCGTCTCTGAAGGAGGCGCCTTTTTTATGGTGGGTCAGCAAGCCTTGCAGCGAACCTCCGGTCCGCCAGCCTGGGCCTGTTCGCTCATCGCAAATTCATTAACCTTAAAAACAAGCGAAATATCGTCTTTATATTTTCCAAAACCATTCATGTTTCATAATGAAGTCAAGCAAACACAATGACAAGGGAGCGAACTCTTGCGTTTTTTGATTGTTTTTATCGTGACGCTTTTCTTGTCTGTGGGTTCGACGTCCGCGCAGGTCAACAACAAGCTCTACCCGTTTAACTACCTACTTCCCAACGATTTGCGGTCGGCTCCGCGGATTTATGGTTCCCAGTATGACTGCCGGATTAGGGTGAAGGAAGATGGGCCGGAGAATGTCTATCAGGCCTTTGTGAATGGGTACTTTAGCGATCCCAGTCGCAACGTTTCCAGTGTTGCCTGCTTCCGGACCATGGAGAAATGCCAAGCTTACCTGAATTTCATGCGCGGGTATCTGGAGCTCACACGCAGTGCCAGTTGTCAGCATGGCTATTACAAAGGGCTTTTTGGCTGGCTTTGGTAAAATAATCACAGAAGAGGCTGTTAAGGCCCGAAGGTATTGAATAAATGAAGATAATTGCCCCTATCGCCAGCATTGCAGCGGCATCTCTTTTTCTTGGCAGCTGTAGTCAGCCACCTAGCACGAACTATCTGGAGCGCCAGCTTATTCCCCGCACTCCGCCCATCATCCCAGAGGTGAGAGGCACCCAATATGACTGCAACATCGCGGCCGCAGAGTACGGCGCTGCCAATGTCTGGCAGGCGAATGTGGGCGGGCGTGTGTTAAGCGACAACCGGCCGTACAACGTTGCGACGGAGGCTTGCTTTACAACTCAAAACGAGTGCGAAGCCTTCCTCTATCTCATGAACGGCAGACTGGAACAGATTATCACATCCCGTTGCCAGTTCGGGTATCAAACCAATTTCCTCAACAGGCTCTTCGGGTTGCAATACACGGGCCCTGAGCAGAAAACTCCGGCGTGATGGGCTGACAGCGGGTGGCACAAAAAAGGCGGCCTATGGCCGCCTTGATCATAATATGTCGTTGGGATTAAACAGCTTTAGAGTACAGCTCTTCTACGTATTCCCAGTTAATCAGGTTATCAACGAATGCTTCCAGATACTTAGGACGCGCGTTGCGGTAGTCGATGTAGTAGGAGTGTTCCCAAACATCGCAGCCCAGAATTGGGGTAGCGCCGTGTACGATCGGGTTTTCGCCGTTAGGTGTTTTCATAACAACCAGTTTGCCGTCTTTCACAGCCAGCCATGCCCAACCGGAACCGAACTGGGTTACACCAGCGTTGATGAAGTCCGCGCGGAACTTATCGAAGCCGCCCAGCTCTTCGTCAACTTTCTTTGCAAGAACGCCCGGCAGAGAAGAGCCGCCACCATTTGGCTTCATCCACTTCCAGAAATGCAGGTGGTTGAGGTGCTGGCCAGCGTTGTTGAACAGACCTGCATTGGTGCCGTAGCTTTCCTTGACGATCTCTTCGAGGCTTTTGCCTTCAAGGCCTGAACCTTCAAGCAGCTTGTTGCCGTTGGTGACATAAGCCTGATGGTGCTTGTCGTGGTGATACTCGAGGGTTTCAGCAGACATATAAGGGGCCAGAGCGTCGTATGCGTATGGCAGGTCTTCAAGAGCAAAAGACATGGTATACCTCCATGGGAAAGGAAACTTTGGGCGCAGGCTCCCCAGTCTTCCAACCGACCAGCTCTGCAACTCATGGTGCAAAATAGTGATGTTTTTGCGTATGGGCAACGGGTGAGAAGCATAATTTGCAAATATTTTTCTTGTTTTTTTAGAGGCAGAACCTCTAGGTTTAGGAACGCAGAGGCTTGGAGACCATTAAAACGACTGTTTTCTGCGGGTTATAAGGAAACAATCTGTGACAAATGCCTCAGAAAGACTCATGAAAACGTCCACCAATCCTGAAAAAGACAGCTATGCGTTGCGTTCTGCGGTGGGCGGTTGTCTTGCGATGGCTGCAATCATGGGTATTGGAAGATTTGCGTATACTCCGTTGCTCCCGTTTATGTTGCAGGAGGGCGTCCTGAACGAAGTGGATGCCGGTTTCGTGGCTTCCTCCAACTATCTTGGCTATCTGATTGGCGCCCTGATGGCTGCCCGCGCTCCCCTGCCCGGTAGTCCCTATCGGATCTTCATGATTGCGTTGATCGCGAGCACGGTCGTCACCTTTCTTATGGCCTTTAACCTTGGCCTCTACTGGTATGTTATTATTCGATTTTTAGCAGGCTTGGCGAGTGCCTATGCGTTTGTGCTGGTCGCCAACATCGTCATGCAGCGTCTGGCGGAGACGCGCAGCCTGCATCTCTTTCCGATCCACTTTACGGGGGTTGGCATCGGGATTGCGGGCTCTTCGCTTATGATTGAATGGTTGGGGGCGAGTTTAAACACGTCCGCCCAGCTCTGGATCGCAGGTGGCGTCCTCAGTTTGCTCCTTACTATTTGCGTTCCGCTGCTGCTGCCGCCTAAAAACGAACTCCCATCCAAAGCTGTGCAGACATCCGCACCACCAACAACATCCACAAAGCCACTGAACCTGAGTGCGTGGCGACTTATCATCGCCTATGGCTGTTTCGGGTTTGGGTACGTCATTACGGCCACGTTCTTTGGTGCCCTGGCGAACTCAACACCTGAGCTGGCACCAATGAAATCCTTAGGTTGGCTGCTGGTGGGACTTGCCGTTATTCCTTCGGTCTTCTTTTGGGAGAAGCTGGCTGCACGTATCGGCTATGGTATTGCGATCGCGATCGCCTGCACACTGGAAGCCATGGGTGTGGCACTCAGCGTTCTGGTGCCGACGGTGGCTGGCCTGTCTATGGCCTCAATCCTGCTTGGCGGGACGTTTGTCGGGATCACCTCAATCGGTCTTATCGAGGCGCGGCGGATTGCTGGCTCCAACCCTCGGCAGATTGTTGGTTTGATGACCGCTGCGTTTGGAGTTGGCCAGATGTTGGGGCCAAGTTTCGCTGGTTATCTTTACGAGCTCAACGGCAATTTCATGCTGGCATCGCTCGTTGCAGCCGGGATGCTGATACTGGCAGCGCTGCTCACGCTTAAACGCTTCATCCCGACATAAAAAGGGAGGCATCTGCCCCCCTTTAAAAACTTCAGAATGTTCTGATCGTGACTGATTAGGCAGGTACTTTTGCGTGGGCAAATTCCCAATACAGCTCTCGTGCTTTCTTTGTAACCGGTCCATGGTCCATTCTGTGATCATCCAGCTTATGAACTGGCAGAACCTTGCTGTAGTTGCCGGTTGAGAAGATCTCGTCCGCTTCCAGGAAGTCCTGATAGGTCAGTGTGGTCTCATGGACTCTGTAGCCAACGCCAGTGAGCAGCTTGATGACGCGCTGGCGTGTAATGCCATTGAGGAATGTGCCGTTCCAGAACGGTGTCAAAACCTCACCGTCCTTGACCATGAAGATGTTGGCGGAGGTCAGCTCTGCCACGTTGCCCAGTGCGTCCAACATGAGCGCATTGTCGAAACCTCGCGACTTTGCCTCGCGGGAAGCACGGGCATTGTTTGGATACAAACAACCGGCTTTCGCGTTGACTGGCATGGTCTCCATTGTTGGCCGACGGTATGGAGACAGTGTCAGGCTTGTGGACGCACCCATTGGAGGCATTGGCGTTTCAAACAAGCACATGCAGAACCGTGTTGATTCCGGATCAGCGTCAATGATGGCCGGACCGTCATGTTCTGCCCAGTACATGGGGCGGATGTAGACAGCTTCATCAGCCTCGAACTTCTCCATGCCTTCTGTGGCAAGCTCAACCATTTCTTCAAAGCGCATGGTCGGCTTCATGCCAAGGTTCACAGCAGAGCGGTTCAGACGTTCACAATGCAAATCAAGATCCGGCATTACACCTTCAAATCCACGCGCCCCATCAAAAACATTTGAACCCAACCAAAATGAGTGTGTACGCGGGCCGATCAGTGGTGGATTGCCCTCGTACCATTTGCCATCAACCCATGTGCGAGTCTTCGACATTTCGGCCATATTTATTATCTCCTCAAAAGTCGGTATGTGCGCCAGAAAGGCCCCACCCCTTCACCTTTTACAAGTCGACCCGAGAATTCAAATAAGGTCAACCATACTCTCGACAAAGAAGAGAAAGCATTAAAGCGCGCTTCTCCTGCCCAATAGGGAAGCTCTCAAAGTTATGTCTTGAAGGAATATTAGGACCAAAACGCAACTAAATGCCGCAGCAGGCGTTCATTATGCAAGATTGCGCAATTACCTGCCAACATGCAACTTACTTATATTTCACAGAACTGATGCTTCTTCATTGTTATTTTGCACAGGTTTAACGCATTATGGCTGCCGCAACTTTTGAGATTGCTGCAACCATTGAGCGAGCTGGCTAAAAATTCTGGTGTTTGGGATGCAGGTCAGCAATTTTCAGCTAATTCGCACGATTTGGAAAAGAATGTTAATTTATTTCACCAAAAGCATAAGGCACACGTATTTCCCATGCCTTGACGAAACCCCATAACATCGCTTTTTTAGGGGTATTGGAATTGCCAGTATTGACGCTTAGTGCGCAGCCGGAGAGTAGAGATGAGCCACTCGGTTTTTGTTTTTGACGCCTATGGAACGCTTTTTGACGTGCATGCCGCCGCCAGAAAGCACATGGGCGCAGTGGGGCCTGAAGGCGAAAAACTCTCAAACATCTGGAGAGAGAAGCAACTTGAGTATTCCTGGGTACGCGCCCTGATGGGCCAGTATGTGGACTTCTGGGAACTGACCATCCAAGCATTGGACACTGCTTTTGCGCTGGTTCCGGAAGCCAACAGAGCAGCGCGTGATGATCTTTTGGCCGCATATTGGGAGCTGGATTGCTACCCTGAAGTTCCGCAGCTTTTGAAAGATCTGCGTGCGCGGGGTTCCAAGCTTGCGATCCTTTCCAACGCCCCTATGAAGATGATGGATGGTGCCCTGAAGAACGCAGGCATCACGGATTCCTTTGACGAGGTCTTCTCGGTTGATCCGGTGCAGACCTATAAGCCAAATCCTGAGGTTTATGATCTGGTCACAACCCATTTCCGTCTTTATCCCGAAGCGATTTCATTCCAGTCCAGCAACCGCTGGGATATTGCTGGTGCGACCAAGTACGGCATGCGGACCGTCTGGGTGAATCGAGCACAGAAGCCTGATGAATACATGGATCTGTCGCCATATGCTGTCCTTAAAGATCTAAGCGGGCTTCCTGCTCTTGGGTGAAACTTGAGATTTGCTTTTAGAAATTCAAATCATTTCGCCTTTGTAAGCCTGTTTTCTGTGGCCATGTGAGCTTAATCTCACATGGCTTGGCAAACATACTTGCTCTTATCCCGTGCAGGTTTCATATTTGGAATCAGCAATTTTAGAGAGTATAAGTAATTGGCATCACCTGGGTTTCATGTTTCATGGATTTAAAAGTAAGGGCGCGGGCCACGGCTTAATGAGACTGATTGCCCTGGCGCTAGGCGCTGCGTGTTTCGGGAGCATCCCATATTTTGCAAAGGTGGGCTTTGCCGCTGGCATCTCGCCGGGGGCCGCTGTTCTCCTACGCTATATTCTGCCTGCTGTTTTACTTGCGCCCTATTTGCTACAGGCGCTCAAATCTGGTCCAAGCAGTCGGCAATATGTTTTGTTTGGCATGATCATGGGGCTGGGGGCGTGGAGTTACTTTTACGCTCTGAGCGAGTTGCCGGTTTATCTGGCATCAAGCCTGTTCTTTTCCTACCCGGCACTATTGGTGATCTTAAGAGCGATCGGCGGCGCAAAGCTACGCAACAGCGATTGGCTTACGCTCGGGTTGGTCTTCAGTGCGCTACTGATCATCATCGCATTGACGCCATTGTCTGATGTTGATCTGACTGCCGTTGCAATTGGTCTGATTGGGCCATTATCTTATGGTGGCCTACAGTTGGTCAGCCGTAAAACGCCGAGTTACCTCCCGTCCCTTGCAATTGCTGCATGCATCTTTGCAGGCGCTCTAGCCATCACAGTTCCGTTTGCGCTGATAGAGCTGAAGTATTGGCAAGGAACAGGCACTGCACCGGTAATACTGCCCATTCTGGGACTGGCACTAATTGCAGGGTTGTTGCCCCAGTTTCTCCTTGCCTATGGCAGTTCGGACCAGTCTGGCAGGAAGACCGCATACACAACTGGCTTCATTGAATTTGGTCTTGCGATCCTCACCGGCTATCTGGTCTTTGCAGAGCCATTGGGGATCGGACAAGCGCTTGGTTTTACATTTTTGCTTGGTGCGCTTTACCTGAGCCACGAGCCTTCCCGGCTTCCCAGATATTTGCAGGACTGATCACTAGGTCATCAGCCCTGCGGTATCTTTTGGTATCAGGTTTCTGCGCGGGTGATCCACTTATAACGCGATGGTGCCTCATAGGTTTCAATCTGATCAAGCAGTTGAGCCGGATTGTCACCAACCACCAGCATGTCGCGGTGGGTCTTTTTCATGAAGGCTTCTTCCTGGATAAAGTCCAGATAGGCCAGCATGCGTCCGTAAAACCCGTTGGCGTTGTACAGAGCACATGGCTTTTTATGATAGCCCAGCTGTCCCCACGTCCAAACTTCGAAGAGTTCTTCCATAGTGCCGAGGCCACCCGGAAGAGCCACGAATGCGTCAGACATGTCGGCCATCATGGCTTTGCGCTCATGCATGGAGCCGACGATATGAAGACTGGTCAGGGATTTATGAGCCAACTCCTTTACCGCCAGCGCTTCCGGCAGGACGCCGACAACTTCACCACCAGCTTCCAACGCGGCATCTGCAACAATGCCCATCAGCCCAACTTCTGCACCGCCATAAACCAGACGATTACCGCGCTTGGCAATCTCGGTGCCCAAAAGGCGGGCTGCAGTTTCGTATTCCGGGCGTTTCCCGGTTGATGATCCGCAAAAAACGCAGATTGATCCCATTTCAAATCTCCAGTGGGCAGCGCAGAAATAATTAATTCAAAAGGTACTGACCCCGAAACCCAATACTCCGGAGTCAGCAATTTTCAAAAGCAAATTACTTTGCCAGTTCCTCTAAAACACGTGCCCAAGAGCGAATCCCCTTATGGAAGCTCTTCAGCTCGTATTTTTCATTTGGCGAATGGATCTGATCCTCATCCAGACCAAAACCGATCAGCAGACTATCCATGTTGAGCGTGCGCTTGAAGCTACCGACAATAGGAATGGAGCCGCCGCAACCCACCAGTGCCGCTGGTTTATCCCACTCAGCTGAAAGCGCAGCACGGCCTTTTGCCAGAGCAGGCGCATCAAAGTCCATGCGCAGGGCCCGGTCCCCGCCGTGCGGGTGCAGTTCCAGCTCGAAATCTGCGGGTGTTTTGGACTTCAGATAGGCGTGGAAGGCCTCTCTGATTTTTTCTGGGTCCTGATCGCCAACCAAACGGAAGGAGACTTTTGCGTGCGCTTCTGCCGGGATAACGGTTTTGAAGCCTGCTCCGGTGTAACCACCCCACATGCCGTTGACTTCGCAGGTTGGACGCGCCCAAAGCTGCTCCAAACCAGAGCGATCTTTTTCGCCGCCCAGATCTTTCAGCCCAATGCCACCAAGGAATTCTTCGGTAGAGAAGCCGAGGTTCTGCCACATCTCCTTGACGTCTTCCGGCAGTTCCAGAACGCCATCATAGAACCCAGGAAGGGTGATGCGACCATCTTCATCACGCAGACCTGCAATCATGTCAGAAAGAACATGAAGCGGGTTGCGTGCGGCGCCTCCATACATGCCGGAATGCAGGTCTTTACTTGGGCCTTTCAGGGTGATCTCTTCACCAACCAAACCACGCAGCATGACCGAGATTGCAGGAGTGTCCTTGTCCCACATGGAGGTATCACAAACGAGCGCCAGATCTTTGGAGAGCTCCTCTTTGTTTGCATCAAGGAACGGCTGAAGGGATGGCGATCCGCTTTCTTCTTCACCTTCCAGCAAAACAGAAATGTTAATTGGAACATCCCCGGCTTCTTCAATCCAGGCACGAACGGCTTCGACAAACGTCATCAACTGACCTTTGTCATCATTTGCACCGCGGGCAACGATCATTTTGGAACCATCTTCACGGGTCACAATTTGCGGATCAAACGGATCTGCGTTCCAAAGTTCAATAGGATCAACCGGTTGCACATCGTAGTGACCGTAAAACAGGACATGAGGACCCGGCTTTCCATCAGCAACGCGGTGACCAACAACCATTGGATGGCCAGTCGTGTCTCTGACTTCAGATGGAATGCCAATCGCGGTTAGTTCGCGGGCCATCCATTCAGCAGCCTGGCGGCAATCGCCCTTATACTCAGGGTCGGTAGAAATACTTTTGATACGCAGTAATTCAAACAAACGGTCGAGACTCTGATCCAGATTTTGATCAATACGTTCAAGGACTTTGTCAAGTTTCGACATGCTTCATTCCTTTATAGGGCAGGCTCGTGTTTATCACCTGTAGGATGGGAAAGTACGCAGGTTACTGCGTAGATATGAGGCTGTTAGAAGCTCTAACATGGTTTTCGAAGCGAACGCTATGGCCTTGTCTTTCTAACCACTTTTAATTCCGTCTCACTGTTTAATCAGATCGGTTAAACTCTTTTAAGAGGCGTGAGCGATACTTTTAAAAATGAAGGCACACAAGATGCCATGCGAAGCGGAATTGGGCCTGAGCTTCAGGTGGTGGCAGCTGTAGCGTCGCTAAATGCCTTTTCTGCTATCTCTAACATTGCACCTAATAATCCCTATATGAGTTTTATTAGGACTGGAGATTACGATGCACATACTTGTTGATCGCATTTACGACAAAACCGGGTTGGACCCTGAAAAGGTGAAACCTGCTGTGGGGATCATACTGAACTTCATTGCCAAAAATAGCACGCAGGCGGAACTTGAGGCTTTACTCAACGCTTTCCCTGCTGCTGAGGGTTTTCTTGCAATTGATGAAACTACTGAGAATAAAGGCTTATTAGGTGGTCTTGCCAGTAAGATGAATGCAAGCGTCGGCGTACTGGCTGCCTTGAATGAGATGACAAGCCTCGGGCTTTCAGTGGAGGAGATCCATAAGGTTGCCAGGGAAACTCTTGATTACACCCGCGAGAAGGTAGGGCCAGAAATGACCGATGAGATTGTGGCTCGCGTCCCCGGGCTTGCTGAAATAACCTAGAAATCACAGTGAAATATAATAGCCTTAACTCCCAAGACGAGGCGCACTACCACACAAAAGGCAGACACATTGAGAATGTGTCTGCCTTTTGTGTGAGTTTTAAGAGACGTCTGGTCAGATCTTGATCTGACCGTAACGCAACGCTTCAACCACTGTATGTGTTTTGTTGGAGGCATTGAGCTTGGCACTTGCGTTTTGCAGGTGCGCGTGAACCGTTCTTTGTGAAATCTCCAAAAGTTCGGCAATCTCATGGGCGGTCTTGCCCAGCGCGGTCAGCTCCAGAACCCTGCGCTCACGAGCGGATAGATCTCCTGGTCTTTGGTCGGAGATAACCCCCAATTCAAACAACCGTCTGAACGCTGCAGAGCAAACGATCTCCAGCGAAGCCAGATCATAGGCTTCTGCCGCAATCTGGTGTCCTGCTCCTACAACCATCGCCTGGAATGGATGAAGCGCATCCACCGGGATCACCATGACCCGAGCGCCTTCTCCGATTGCTGCAAAGAGCTCGGAGTTGCCTGTATCTGCATTAGAAACAGGCCAAATCACCGGGCGATTGCCCGATAGTCCCAGCATAAGTGCGCTATCGCCTGCACTTAGTGCTGTCCGCTCGACGCCGCCATTTCGCTCGTCAGGCCAGCGGAACCTATGGACCAAACTGTCAATTGTACGGTTTGGCATAGGAAGTCCCGTGATGAGGATATGGGATGCTCCCAGTCGCCTCAGGTAGGATTCAACAATGTCCAGAACGGGTTTTGCTGCCCGTGCTTCTGCAATCGCTCTTACCTTCGCATCGATATCTGAAGTATCGTTCATTTGCCCTGCTTTCCCGTTTCTATCCTCGTGGCACTCGCTCTTGTGCTGCTGGATTGAAGACGCACTTGCCCACCTGACATACCGAAGGCATGCCAACTCAATTTCGCAAACCAGTGGTTTGCGCAGGTAAATCCGAAAACTCTCAGTCCTGGATGGCTATTCAGCGCAAGGCGGTGACACGGTGGAGCATGGCCTGGGCCTGTCTCTCACTCATTAAATGCTATCGCACGCCTGTTAAACGCTCTGTTTTTGCAGTCTGCGGGCTGTTTCTTCATGTTGCCTCGCTTGTGCAAGATGTAACCATCTCTTGTATTTCTGCATTTGTTTTGCATTGCACTCAGACCACGCGCTCTTCCAGCAATCTCGGCAATACGGTCATTCCGATTTTCGGAGATAGATCAACTGACCTCCAAGTATTCAGAGTACTGACAAACAATACTCTCACTGTTGCCCCATAAAACCCGTAACTATAACGGCTTTATCCATGAGCTATTTCGCAATAAGTCCGAAATATATATAGTAAGAGTACGAGACTACTGCTCAGCTCTCGGCAATAGTAACAGCGTTACATGCCCTAGGGTCAATTGCGACAAGTTTAGGATAAATTAAGCTAATGCGAAAACTATCCAACCATTGTCACATCAGTAGTTCTGCAATTAACGCAGTGTTTTGGCCGATTGTTATCCAACCTCGTCCTAACGCATAGCTTGAAACCGTGGAAGGTTCCTTCGTATAAAGTTGTCAGAAGGACATGGGATGGACATGCAAAACATTGATTTTCCAAGCAACTTCCTAGAAGCTTCGCAAAGCGACTGGGAAGCATCTGCCCTGCGTGCCCTCAAAGGCGCAGCACTGGATGGACTAAACACACCAATTGCCGGTGGCCTCGAGATTAAGCCATTATACCAAGGTCACACTGACAGTGCTCCACTGCAATTGAGGGAGTGCGCTCGCCCTTGGAAGATCATTCAACGTAGTGATCATCCCGCTATTTCCCAAGCCAATGCCCAGATGCTTGAGGACCTTGAGGGAGGTGCCGACGGTGTCGAGCTGGTTTTGCCTGCCTCCCCTCGTGTTTTCGCTGGTGGGCTGAGCGTTCAGCGCATCGAAGGCATGATGAAACTGCTTGATGGCGTCAAGCCTGATCTCATCGACTTCCGCCTCGACTGTGGCTATGAAGGCAGTGCAACGCTCGCGCTGCTGGTTGAGACCTGCAAGCGCATGGGTGTTGATGCCGACCAGTTGACCGTGCAAGGCGTGTTTGACCCGCTGGCTGTGTTCGTCAACTCCGGCCACGTGCGCAACTCCTTTGAACGGCTGGCCCTGCGCGCGCAGGACCTTGTGGGATATGCGCGCAACAACGGTATTCAAGGGACTCTGCTACGTGCTGACGGGCGCTGCTATCACGATGCTGGCGCCAACAGTATTCAAGAGCTTGGGCTTACACTTGCCAGCCTGCTCTACCATATGCGCACGCTGGAAGCAGTAAATCTGCCAGCCGAAGACCTTCCAAAATATGTTTCTGCCAGCCTGAGTGCCAGTGCTGACCAATTCGGGACCATTGTTAAGGCCCGTGCGATGCGTCATTTATGGGCCCGTCTGCTGGACGCAGCGCAACTTCCTGCCCAGCCGCTCCACCTTCATATGGAGACAAGCTGGCGGATGATGACCAAGCGCGATCCTTGGGTGAACATGCTGCGCACGACCGTTGCGGCGTTTGCAGCCGGTATCGGCGGCGCTGATAGTGTGGCGGTTCTACCGTTCACAAGCCCCCTTGGTTTGCCGAATTCCTTTGCGCGCCGAGTTGCACGCAACACGCAGCTCATTCTCAGCGAGGAAAGCAATCTGACACAGGTCAGCGACCCGGCAGCAGGTAGCGGTCTGGTCGAAGAGCGCACGCAAGAGCTTGCCAATGCCGCGTGGACCTATTTCCAGAAGATCGAACAGGATGGCGGTATCCTTGGAGCGCTGACCTCTGGTGCTGTTTACGCTGATGTTACCGCAGCAAAACAGGAAGAGGATAAGTTGGTTGCCACGGGGCGTCACCCGCTGACCGGAACCAGCGCCTTCCCGAACCTCGGAGAGCTTGATGTTGAGGTTCTGAAAGCTGATACGGACGAGATCGGCGAGATTGCGACCCGGATAGAACTGCCGGAACCTAACAGCGACGGCCAATTGATTGAAGCAGTCGCCAAGGCGCTGGTTAATGGTGCTGGTCTTGTTGATATTCAGGCCAGCCGGCAGCAAGTGGGCAGTAATGAATGTCAGAAGCTCCCGCTTACCCGTCTGGCTGCACCTTTCGAGATCCTGCGAGACAAAGCTGATTCCTTCAAAGAGGCTCAAGGCGCTCTGCCGCAAGTCTTTCTGGCCACGCTTGGCCCTGTCGCTCAGTATACTGCCCGCTCCACGTTTGCTAGCAATTTTTATGCGGCCGGTGGGTTTGCCAGTGACGGCGGCAAGCTGTTTGAAAACATTGACGAACTGGTTTCCTGCTTCCAGATCAGCGGTGCCAAGGTTGCCTGCATCTGTTCCTCCGACAAAGTCTACGCAGAACAAGCGCTTGATGTTCTCAAACGGCTGAAGACAGCTGGCGCCGAGCGCGTTACGCTAGCTGGTCGTCCAAAGGATCTGCTTGCGGATCTGGTCGAAAATGGCCTTGATGGGACCATATACCAGGGCTGTGATATGCTGGTTGAATTGAAGGCGTGTTTTGAAGTGGTAGGCGTTTCGCTCTCTGACCAAGTGGAGGCAATTTGATGAGCTTGTTTCCTGACTACACCCGCGTGGATTACAAAGCCTGCGCAGCATCTGCTTCCTCTGACATGCCAGCAACATGGGAAACGCCGGAAGGTATTGCAGTTAAACCTGCCTATGGTCCTCATGATCTTGAGGGGCTTGCACATCTGAATACCTGGCCGGGACTGCCGCCTTACATGCGCGGGCCCTATCCCACCATGTATGTGCAGCAGCCGTGGACCGTGCGCCAGTATGCCGGTTTTTCGACCGCAGAAGATTCCAACGCTTTCTATCGACGCAATCTGGCGGCGGGGCAGAAGGGTCTTTCCATCGCGTTTGATCTGGCAACCCACCGTGGGTACGACAGTGACCACCCGCGTGTTGCCGGTGACGTGGGCATGGCCGGTGTTGCCATAGATTCCATTTATGACATGCGCACGCTCTTTTCCGGCATTCCGCTGGACAAGATGAGCGTTTCCATGACCATGAATGGTGCTGTTCTGCCTGTCATGGCGCTTTATATTGTTGCAGCCGAAGAGCAAGGCGTTTCTTCGGAAAAGCTGTCGGGGACCATTCAGAATGACATTCTGAAGGAGTTCATGGTTCGCAACACCTATATTTACCCGCCTGCGCCTTCTATGCGGATTATCTCGGATATCTTCGATTACACCTCGACGCATATGCCGAAGTTCAACTCCATCTCCATTTCCGGCTACCACATGCAGGAAGCGGGGGCGACGGCTGATCTGGAGCTGGCGTTCACCATCGCAGATGGCATTGAATATGCCCGTGCAGGTGTGGCAGCTGGTCTTGATATTGATGCATTTGCCCCTCGCCTTTCGTTCTTTTGGGCGATTGGCATGAACTTCTTTATGGAAGTTGCCAAACTGCGGGCAGCGCGCCTGATCTGGGCCAAGCTGATGCAGGAGAACTTCCAGCCCAAGAACCCGAAGAGCCTGTCGCTGCGCACCCATTCGCAGACCTCTGGCTGGTCTTTGACGGCGCAGGATGTGTTTAACAATGTAATCCGCACTACTGTGGAAGCGATGGCAGCGACACAGGGGCACACGCAGTCTCTGCATACCAATGCGCTGGATGAAGCGTTGGCGTTGCCGACCGACTTCTCCGCTCGCATTGCCCGTAACACCCAGCTGTTCCTGCAGCAGGAAAGCGGGACCACCAAAACGATCGATCCGTGGGGTGGCTCTTATTATGTTGAGCGTCTGACAGCTGATCTTGCTGCCAAAGCCCTTGAGCATATTGAAGAGATCGAAAGCCTTGGCGGGATGGCAAAGGCCATTGAAAAAGGCATTCCGAAGCTTCGTATTGAGGAAGCTGCAGCCAAGACACAGGCCCGTATCGATAGTGGTCATCAGACTGTTGTTGGCGTGAACAAGTTCCGTCCTGACCGCGAAGAGGAACTTGAAGTTCTGAAAGTGGACAACGAAGATGTTCGTGCCAAGCAGATTGAAAAACTCGAACGTCTGCGTGCTGAACGCAACGAAGAGGAGACACAAGCGGCTCTGAAGGCGCTGGAAGAGGCAGCTCGCTCCGGGAACGGCAATCTTCTGGATCTTTGCGTGAAGGCGGCCCGTGTAAAAGCTTCCGTCGGCGAAATGTCTCTGGCGATGGAAAATGCGTTTGGCCGTCATAAGGCCGAGATCAAATCCATTGCTGGCGTTTACAAGCGCGAGGTAGGTGAAATGTCCGAGAGCATCTCCAAGATTGAACGGTTGGTTGAGGCATTTGAAGAAAACGACGGTCGACGTCCACGTATCCTTGTTGCCAAGATGGGGCAGGATGGTCATGACCGTGGACAGAAAGTGATCGCCTCTGCCTTTGCCGACCTTGGGTTTGACGTTGACATCGGGCCGTTGTTCGCAACCCCGGAAGAGGCTGCCCGCCAAGCCGTGGAGAACGATGTTCATATTGTTGGCGTTTCCTCTCTTGCTGCGGGCCATCTGACGCTTGTTCCGGCGTTGAAGAAGGCGCTGGCTGATGAGGGCCGTGAGGACATCATGATCGTTGTGGGCGGCGTTGTGCCTCCTCAGGATTATGATGAGCTTTATGCCTCTGGTGCCTCTGCAATCTTCCCTCCGGGCACGGTTATTTCCAAAGCTGCTGAAGGGCTCATACAGGAGCTCAACGAAAAGCTGGGGTACGAGCCCAAGCAAGCGGCTGAGTAACGTTCCATCACTGGATCTAAAGCCGATGATTATGAGTGGCACCATTGATTGGCACTTTCTCAAAGCGTGACGGCGATGCAGCTGCTATTGCCTTCACGCCCACTCCTTCTGCCCAGCCTGAGCAGCCGGGATGCGGTGCATTGTACATTTGGCGAATGATGCTAATATATTAGCGGTGAACGAAGTTATTCTCGTTCCCTTTCAAAACTCCCAGAAATCAGGCGCATAACAATGTATGAAAAAGCTATTGATCTAGGTGGTTTGGCCGTTGTGACAGGGGCCGCAAGTGGTGTTGGCAGAGCAGCTGCAAAACGATTTGCGCAGCGTGGGCTTGGTGTGATCCTTGCTGACCTTCCCGGAGCTCGCCTTGAGGAAGCCGTGGAGGACGTTCGGTCGGTCGCCTCCAAATCGGCGACTGTGCTCGGCGTTGCGACAGATGTGTCGGATGAGGCCCAGGTCAGAGCCCTGGCCGACAAGGCCTTCGATGCGGGTGAAGTTGCAGTCCTCATGAACAATGCGGGTGTCGAGATCCCCTCTTCCAGCTGGGGTGAGATGGATAACTGGCGCCGGCTCATCTCAATCAACCTCTTTGGAGTGATCCACGGCGTCCATGCGTTCTTGCCGCATATGGTAGCAGCAAACCGTGCGGCGGTTGTGGTCAATACCGGCTCCAAGCAAGGGATCACGACGCCGCCCGGTAATCCGGCCTATAATATGACCAAGGCCGGTGTGAAAGTGATCACCGAGCAACTCAGCCACGACTTGCAAGCGGTGGATGCGCCGATTTCAGCACATCTCTTCGTGCCGGGCTTTACGCATACGGGCATTAATATCGCCCAATACCCGGAAAAGCCCGAGGACGCCTGGACCAGTGAGCAGACGGTTGATTACTTCCTTGAGCGTTTGTCCAAGGATGACTTTTATATCCTTTGCCCGGACAACGCGGTGGATTCTAAAACCGACAATCTACGGGTTAATTGGGCTGCCCATGACATAATCGAAAATCGTCCGGCTCTGTCACGTTGGCATCCAGATTATGCCGAGGCATTTGCCAATTACCAGAGGACCGGAAAACTCTCATAGGTTTCACTTGATGGCCTCAACTATTTTCCAGTGGCATTCGTGAGTTTTACATGCCCTCAGCTTTTAGCTGGGGGCATGTGCTGTAAACTGCTTGGAGTGTAGCTATCATTCCCATTAGGTTAGCCTTGGAATTTCACTTTAGGCTTCTTTTGTAATGCACCTGCGCTACTCAGATACTTCAAATCATCTTTTCGACCTCTTCATTCTCGCTCTTTCCATCTACGTGATAGCTGCGCTCGTCATTCAGGAGACCATGTATCTTGATCAGGACACGATCACGCTGCTGATTTATGCGGATACTGCAATTTGTGGGGTCTTCTTTATCGAGTTTCTTGTCCGCTTTATGCGGGCCGAAAAGAAGCTTGCGTTTTTGAAATGGGGCTGGATTGACCTTCTTGCGAGCATTCCCCTTGTGGATCCACTGAGATACGGCCGTATCATCAGGCTCTTCAGGATCATAAGGGCCTTACGCGCCTCCCATACGATTGTAAGGTACGTTTTTAACAAGAGGACAAACAGCGTTCTGACGCTTGTGCTCCTCAGTTCCACCCTGATGATTATTCTTGCTGCCATTGCTGTTCTTCAGGTGGAGAAGAACATAGACGGCGCCAATATCCTCCATCTGCGTGACGCTGTATGGTGGGCGTTTGTTACAATCACAACAGTTGGTTACGGTGATTTTTATCCGGTCTCGTTAGAAGGACGCGTGATTGCTGCCTTTTTGATGACTGTTGGCGTTGGCCTGTTTGCTACTTTGACAGGAACGATCGTTGCAAACCTCTTCATTAACGTGGAAGAGCAAAAAGGAAACCAGGAACTGAACGTTCTGGAGACGAAGCTTGATGCGCTTCATGTTGAGCTGGCCGAGATGCGTCGTGAGTTACAAAAACAAAGGGCACTTGGCGCGCCGGACTAACGTTTCACCTCTGGCATTTTGCAGCGGCATTCCTACATGAAATGAGCGCCCATACGTTTCATGAGGGTGATGGGGGCTCGGGCACTTCGATCACAGTTTGATGTTTTTGACCGAGAGATTTGATGTGCGTCTGGCAGCTGGCCATGACGCAAATTTGAGGATGACACATGCTTACCACGACGACGAACACCATTCAGAACAAAGAGATTTCCGAGTACAAAGGCATCGTGCACGGTGAAGCGATCCTTGGTGCGAATGTCTTTAAAGACCTGTTTGCGGGTATTCGCGATATTGTCGGTGGTCGTTCCGGTGCCTATGAGGATGAGCTGAAGAAAGCTCGCCAGATTGCTATTCATGAAATGACTGAGGAAGCTGCGCGGTATGGGGCTAACGCCGTTATCGGCATCGACATTGATTATGAGACTGTTGGCAGTAATGGGTCCATGCTGATGGTGACCGCAACGGGGACAGCTGTCAGCTATCGCTAAACGGGCTTTCCGGGCGCCTTCTCCCCGGACACCCAGACCGCGCTGCAATGCTGGTGCAGGGAACCGCCCTGCCCCACAACTTCTCCAAGTCGCCGACTTGCAAAGGCGCCTCATCTGTTCGAGGTTGGCAGAAGAGATTCTTCTGAACGGACTGACCTTAATGACTGCACGCCCCGCTTCTTCCAGAGACAATGTAGATGAGCTTGCCGAGCGGCTGCTGAACGGGCAGCGGGCAGCGCTTGCGCGCGGCATAACGCTTGTTGAATCCAAGAAGCCAGCACACCGGAGCCAGGCCGAAGAGCTGCTGACCAAGGTGATGGGTGCAACCGGAAACGCCTTCCGCATTGGTGTTACCGGCGTGCCGGGGGTAGGCAAATCCACGATGATCGACACATTCGGCTCCAACCTGACTGCTGCCGGGCACAAGGTGGCGGTGTTGGCTGTTGATCCGTCTTCCACACGCACCGGCGGCTCCATTTTGGGTGATAAAACCCGCATGGCACAGCTGGCAGTGGACCCCAATGCATACATCCGTCCCTCCCCCTCAGCCGGTACGCTTGGCGGTGTTGCGGCCAAGACCCGTGAGAGCATGCTTTTGTGCGAAGCAGCTGGGTTTGATGTGATCCTTGTTGAGACCGTTGGCATTGGCCAGTCCGAGACCACTGTTGCGCAGATGGTTGATATCTTTCTGGTTTTGATGCTGCCGGGTGCAGGTGATGAGCTGCAGGGCATTAAGAAGGGTGTGCTGGAGATCGCGGACCTTATTGCTGTCAATAAAGCCGAGGGCGACGGGCAGATGCGGGCGCGCTCGGCGGCCTCTGAATACCGTGCGGCCCTGAACATTCTTGCGCCGCGTTCCAAGCATTGGTCGCCTCCTGTTCTGACGGTTTCCGGCCTTGCTAACGAGGGCCTTGATGATTTGTGGGCCCAGCTG
Organism: Pseudovibrio japonicus; assembly: GCF_014651595.1. GTDB lineage: Bacteria > Pseudomonadota > Alphaproteobacteria > Rhizobiales > Stappiaceae > Pseudovibrio > Pseudovibrio japonicus. Next base: position 554,978 of record NZ_BMXE01000001.1, read on the forward strand.
GGCATCTTTAAAGAGCGCATGCAGGCCAGCGGGGACTGGGAGAGCAAGCGCGCGGAGCAGCAGCTGGCTTGGATGTGGGGGCTGCTTAACGAGCAACTTCAGGCGGCGCTGATGGCAAATCCGGATATCAAATCCGCCCTGCCGGAGGTGGAGCGGGCGGTGAAGTCGGGTAATTTGCCCGCAACAGCTGCCGCCAGCCAGTTGGCACGCCTTTTCGGGATCTGAACAAAACGAGGGGCGAGATGAGCAACGATCAGGAGATACTTTCAAGACGCGCCCTGCTTGGTGCTGGTGTTGCGGCGGGGGCTGGAACGCTTATAGCCTCGCAAGATGCGCAGGCGGCGCCTACAACGCCCGTGATTGTTGAGTTTCCCGCCCCTCAGTCTCAGCGAGATGTGTCTGTGGCCTTACAAGCGGCCATGAACAGGGCTGCTGAAAACGGGCATATACTGCAGCTTGGTGCTGGCACCTATTCCTGCTCTGACTTGTCGCTTCCCAGCGGCCTGACCTTGCACGGTGTGCCGGGGCACACGCGTTTGTTGCTTGATGGAGATGGGCCTCTTCTTAAAGGCAGTGGGGCGGATCGTGTATGCCTCAGCCAAATCATCTTTGATGGTGGGCACCTGCCGCTTGCTGAGGATGTCTCTGCTTTGCTGTGGCTGTCGCGATGTGAGCAGCTTGCCCTTACCTCCTGTGAGATCACTGGCAGTGCAAAGTCCGGTCTGGTTCTGGAGCAGTGCTCGGGTGTCATCGCCAGCAACCATATGCATGAGCTACAGGATATTGCTGTTCTCAGTTACAATGCTACAGCCTTACGGATTGAGGGGAATATTGTGTCTGACTGCGGTGATGGCGGCATTTTGGTTTATCGCTGGTCAGAAGGTGCTGATGGAACAATCATCACGGGGAATCGGGTCTCCAGGATTGCGGCCCAAAGCGGCGGGACCGGTCAGAACGGTAATGGCATCAACGTATTTCGTGCTGATAATGTTACGATCTCCAACAACAAGGTCAGTGACTGTACGTTTTCTGCTATTCGTGCCAATGCGGCATCCAATGTTCAGATCCTCGGCAATACCTGTCACCGCTCTGGTGAAGTGGCTTTATTTGTCGAGTTCGGGTTTCAGGGCGCAATCGTCAGCAATAACCTGATTGAGACAGCTGCCAACGGCATTTCCATCACCAACTTCAATGATGGCGGGCGCTTAGCGGTGTGCTCCAACAACGTGCTGCGGGATATCACCGGCACGGGGCCTTATGCGCAGGACAACCCGACCTTTGGTGTCGGCATATCTGTTGAAGCGGATACCAGCGTAACGGGCAACATAGTGGAAGATGCGCGGGTGACTGGCATCAATCTGGGTTGGGGGCCGTATATGCGTAATCTGATCGCGGCTCAGAACAGTGTACGATCAGTGCCCGTCGGCATTGCTGTAAGCTTTGCGGCAGATGAGGCAACAGCGCTTATTTCCCAGAATATCATCTCAGGCTGCACCGTGAATATCGCTGGCTTCCGCTGGGATGAACAGGTGAGCGGCGATCTGGCGCTTTCAGCAGAGGACGTGCCACGATCAATTCGTGTGGCGGACAATCTTGTCAGTGCTGTTTAGAGCAGTACGGCAGGAGATCGCTCCCCTGCCCCCCTCAATTACATTGTTTTCAAGAGACGCTTGAAGTCTTCGACCGGGCGAACTTCACCGACGAGAATATCGCGGCGGTTCTTGAGCTGCTGGTGCTCCCAGGAACGCAGGCCCTTTTCTTCTTCATCAGAAAGGGGCAGGAGCGATCTGATGATGGATGCCATCATGACTTCTGCGCCACGATCAGTGCCATCATCACACTTCAGGGTTATGCCAAAGCCCAGTTCGGGCAGGGCTGCGCAGAACACGCCTTCGGCGCCAGTCTTCGCAAACACACGGCCACGAAAAATATCCATGACCTCGGTGCAGAACCGCTGCTTTCCGGCAACCATGTAAGGTTCGTTGACACAGGCCTCATAAAGCACTTCAGCAGCTTTTGAGCGTTCCTGATCAAGCCCGACACCTGTTCCAAAGCGGGCAAAGGCCAATGCTGTTTTATGCTGCTCCATGGCGTAGGTTGGAATGGAGCACCCGTCCGTACCGCATACATCCCGGCCCAGAATACCGCCGCTCATCTGTTCGATTACATTGCGGATTTCCGCCTGAACCGGGTGATCAAAGTCAATGTAGTTCTCGGTTGGGATACCGAGGGTTTTTGCCATGGCCAGAAAGCCGGCGTGCTTGCCAGAGCAGTTGTTGTGCAGCTGGCATGGGGTCTCGTCGGCTTTAATGAGGCTCACGCAATCCTCCATGTGCTTTGGCCATTGCGGGCCGCACATGAGGTTTTCTTCACTCAGACCAGCTTTGAACAGCATCATGCGCGCAGAGCTGGCGTGCACGTGCTCCCCGTTGTGAGAGGCGCAGGCCAGTGCCAGTTCTGCATCATCGTAGTCAAGGGCTTCCGCAGCGCCGGATTCCACCATTGGAATTGCCTGAAGAGCCTTGATCGCGGAGCGTGCAAAGATGCCCTGCTCCACATCACCTGCACTGAACGCCAGTTTGCCATCAGCATCTACGATCGCAATAGAGCCACGGTGACGGCTCTCAACAATGTTGCCTCGTGTTACTTCGACGAGTACGGGATTATCCATTCACACTATCTTCCAGGGTTCAATGAGGCTTTGCAGGCCAGTCTTTTTTGGGGCTGAAGCTACAAGTTGTCCTTGCCGGACCCTACGCTTCGGCGTGTTGGTGTGTTCATAACCTATTTTTGTGCAAGCGGCTACTTTTGCGATTATGCCCGTGTTTTACGCCCTTTAATGCGCGACTAGTGGCCCCTTACAGCGCAAAACCGGCGTTACGAGACTGCCATTGCACCCATCCATGTGCGCAGGCGGCTCAATGCCTCATGCAGGACTTCATCTTTCTTACAGAAGCAGAAGCGCACCAGTGTCTTTGGGCCTTCGTGTGTGCCGTAAAATGCAGAGATCGGCACAGCTGCGACACCGGCTTCCTCGACCATCTTCTGGCAGAACTCCACGTCAGTGCCGTTAAATCCAAGCGGAGAGAAATCGCAGGTCACAAAGTATGTGCCCTCACACTGCAATACGCTGAAACCCATGTCGGCCAGAGGTCCGGAGATCAGGTCGCGCTTGGCTTCCAGCTCTTTTTCGAAGGAGACGTAGTAGTCGTCGTCTTTATTCAAGCCATAGGCGACGGCTTTTTGCAGGTTTGGCGGGGTGGTGAAGGTGACGAACTGGTGGGCCTTCGCGATTGGTTCCAGCAGATTGTGAGGCGCTGTGATGTAACCAATTTTCCAGCCGGTGAGCGAGAAGGTTTTGCCTGCTGAACCGATACGTACGCAACGATCACGCATACCCGGAAGGGTCATGAGCGGTTTGTGCTTTGCCTCGGAAAACACAATGTGCTCGTAAACCTCGTCACAAATGGCGTAGCAATCATACTCAAGGCAAAGATCTGCGATAAGTTGCAGCTCATCCTTATGAAAGACCTTTGCGTTCGGGTTCATTGGGTTGTTGATCAGGATGGCTTTGGTCTTGCTGGAGAAGGCTTTGCGCAGCTGATCTTCGTGCAGCTCCCAATTAGGCGGGGTTACCTGAACAAAGACCGGCGTTGCGCCTGCTCGTTTGACTAGCGAGAGATAACAATCGTAGAGCGGCTCGATGAGGATGACCTCATCACCCGGCTCGACCAGCGCAAAGATGCTGTCTGCGAGCGCTTCGGTGGCGCCGGAGGTTACCAGCACTTCGCTCTGCCAATCGATATCCAGATCGTAAAAGCGTTTGTTGTTGTCCGCCACGGCCTGCCGAAGGGCTGGCACACCGAGCATGGGCGGGTATTGGTTGGGGTCCTGCATCAGGGCATCGGCTGCAACCTGCCGCACATCCTGCGGGCCATCCACATCCGGAAACCCCTGCCCCAGATTGATGGCCTTATGTTCCGAAGCCAGACGCGACATGCGCTCAAATACCGTTGTTTCTAATCCGGTAAATACTGTGTTTGTCGGTTTCATCTGGATATCCCTACCTGACGCATTCTTTTTATTCTCAGGAGGACAAGTAAACGATTTACCCATCACCTGCAAAGTCTGCAGGGGGACGTTATTCTGCGTGTTTCCACATAGGAATTGGAGATGTGCCAAAAGCACCACATAGGATGCCATGCAGTGGTGGAGCGAAGTTTCCCGAGATACGGGATGAGCAAGACAAGCAGGCAGTGCCTGCGCTACTTGTTAGATATGTTTCTTCGGCATTGGCTGCTTGCCTTGCCCGGGCTTTCTTTTGATGAACAACGTCGCCTCTTTTGCCTATAAGGCACGATAGCCGGTTTCCCGGAAAGACAGTGGCTTATCCAGTCAGGTTTCCCTGAGCGAACAGTTCCTCCGACTTTGGCAAAGTTGGCTGACACAAAAGGTTTCCCCATTGCGACACCCACATTTGCCACCGCGTGATACCCTATATTCCTGGGCCCTTCCCCTCAAACCATGCGGCCACGTTTGAAGATCGGTTCACCGGACCACCAGAAGGTGCGTTACGTCTTCCAACAGCCCCACCCAACCCACGCCACACTGACGGTCGCTCCGCCAGCAGCCCGTCACGTGGGCATGGGATTAGTATGTGGGGTAGTTTGATAGGGGGAATAAGATTTTTCGGGTGAACTGCCGACATATGCTTGGGCCCTTCAGTCAAAGTCAGGGAGAACTGTGCATTTGGCTCTGGATCCCTGATCAAGCTCATGCTTGTCAGGGATGACGATGATGGTGCAAGCAGATTTGATAACTCGCTCTCAGGCTTTTTCTGAACTTGAAGTGCAAGCAAGCGATGCTAAATCACCACACAACCTTTTGGTTTTCAAAAGATTTCCTTGCTCAGACTAAGGTGGTTAGTTTAGAATTTGCGCTCTATAGTTGCGGAGACGTCTTCAATGACAGAATTTTTGCTTTCAGAGTTTGAAGGCCGGTCGGATCATCTATTTATCCATTTTGACGTTAAAGACCATTTCTTAATCTCGACACCTTTATTCAGACAGCAGAAAGTGCTCGAAGTGTCATTGATGCGTTAGACGAAACATTCTTCCAAGGTTCTTTACAATATGACCTGATCATCTTGCCGCCGGAAGATGGAAGTTTTCTCTCGAAGCTAGGCATCTACGTGTTCTCCTCTGTTAGTACAGTGTTTGCCTTTTTATGCACTGAACCCGGAGCAGCCTTTACAAAGGGTCTCACAGGGGAAACTCCATCATTTTGGTTTGAGCAAGCCGGTTATGAGCTTCGAGAAGGTGCGGAATGGATTGCAGAGCAAATGGCCACCGATCAGGCAAACGCAGCCGAGCCTATGCCCGACAAAATCCTTGCAACCTTAGACGATGAGACATCCTGCAAAACCGCCGCGCGACTGGTAACTTCAATGGCTCGTGGTTTACTTGAAAAAGACACAAACGAACTAAACAAGATAGGTATGGACATTGGAAATCTTCCTGACGCATTAGAGGCGCGAGCTGATTTCTATGCTGCTTGTATTGATAACCAAAACGTTAAACGTATTGGCTTCACACCAGACGATGATTTCCCAATCCCAAGGACGTCCTTCCCCGAGCGAGCCCAGAAGCCCGAACGAAGAGAAAAGGACGAGGAGCCGCCAAATTGGCAGATCTCAATTGAGAGTATCTATGTCACTTCCCCTAATTGGGACCAAGAAGACCAAAAAGCACGCCAATGGAAAGGTAAAGATCAAACTCGCCGTGATTGTTCCTTTGTGATTGAAGATTCTGAGTTCTGGCAATTGGTCAAAAAAAAGAACCTACACGTTGGGGTGTTGGATAATCTCAAAGTGCAATGGGCTCGGCAACTCATCAATGGAAAAGCTAAGAACCGTCGCGTTCTGCGTGTCCTAGAGTTCAACGGTGATAAGTTAGCGGAGCCGCTAACATCTACTCAATCAAGGCAATCCTAGGGGATTACTCTGACTTCTCCCCCGCGCAAGATCAGCCATCACTATTCGATAGTCAAGAATAGAGTTAGCATACATTAGGTAGTTAAGAGACCAATCTGTTTCCGTTTACAGTGAGCGAAAACAACAACAATGAATCTGGTGCAATGCCATAGTGTGAGGCTCCGCCAGCAGTCCATCACGTGGGCATTGGGTAAGTATGCCGCTTGTTTTGGTGTGGGGGATACGTTTTCTTGCGCTCTGCCATACAAGCCCTCCTCCGACGTCATCCCGGCCCCCGAGCCGGGATCCATCTTGCATCACGGCATAACGCGAGCTTTATGGCGACTGTTAGGTGATCATGGATCCCGGATCTGCGCTACGCTTCGTCCGGGATGACGGCGGTTGGGAGTATCAAGGTTTCAAGGCGCGCTCGCCCCTCCCTATAGCTATTATGCGTTGGGGGGATGGTGTTTTTGGCGGATTTCGCTTATAAGCGCGTCAAAAGGGAGACAAATGCCGCGCAAATTTTAGCGGTGTCCTAGCTTTTAAGCTCTTGTCCTTAACGGAAATCGTTGGTTTCACACGGACTTCAAAGTGCGTGACTAGGATTCGCCCCACATTCAAAAAACTAGAGATAACCCCATTGGAGGTGCTCCTTGCATTCGTCCACGGAGGCGCTTGCGCCTACAAAACCCGGCTTTTCGGCCAATAGGATTAAAGTTGAACTGCTTTCTGGTCTTACCGTTGCGCTTGCGCTGGTGCCGGAGGCGGTTGCATTCGCATTTGTTGCGCAGGTTGAGCCACTCGTTGGTCTTTATGCAGCATTCATTGTTGGCATCATTACTGCTGTCTTTGGTGGCCGACCTGGCATGATCTCCGGCGCGACTGGCGCGCTGGCTGTTGTGATGGTTTCTCTCGTTGTGCAGCACGGCGTTGAATATCTGTTTGCCGCTGTTGTACTGATGGGCATTTTGCAGGTCTTCTTCGGCATTATGCGCTGGGGCAAGTTTATTCGCATGGTGCCGCATCCAGTGATGCTCGGCTTTGTGAACGGTCTGGCGATCGTGATCTTCCTTGCCCAGATGGGGCAGTTCCAGAGTGTTGATCCTGTAACTGGTGCTTCCAGCTGGCTGGCAGGCATGGACCTGACGCTGATGCTCGGGCTTGTTGCTCTGACCATGGGTGTGATCTGGTACCTGCCGAAGCTGACTAACGCTATTCCAGCTCCACTGGCAGGCATTCTGGTGGTTTCCATCCTTGTGATCGGCCTCGGTCTGGATGTGCAGACGGTTGGTGATCTGGCTCCGATTGCTGGTGGTCTGCCTGAGTTTCACATCCCAATGGTTCCGCTGAACCTTGACACGCTGATGATCATTCTGCCGTACTCTCTTATTCTTGCGGCGATTGGGCTGATTGAAAGCCTTTTGACACTGAACCTCGTTGCTGAAATGACAAACACACGCGGTGGTGCCTCCAAGGAATGTCTGGCGCAGGGTGCTGCGAACGTTGTGACCGGTTTCTTCGGCGGCATGGGTGGCTGTGCCATGATTGGTCAGTCCATGATCAACGTGAAGTCCGGTGGCCGGACACGTCTTGCTGCGATTGCAGCGTCGCTGTTCCTGCTGAGTTTCATTTTGTTCGCCTCTCCACTAATTGAGCAGATCCCACTGGCGGCGCTGGTTGGTGTGATGTTCATGGTGGTGATTGGCACCTTTGCGTGGAACACCTTCAAGATCCTGCACAAAATCCCGCGCACCGATGCAATCGTGATTGCGCTGGTGACCGGCGTGACCGTGTATTCTGACCTTGCTGTTGCTGTTGTGGTTGGTGTGATTGTTTCTGCTCTTGCGTATGCATGGAATGCGTCCAAGCGTATTGATGCACACACAACAACCAACTCTGAAGGCCAGAAGATCTACAAGCTGGAAGGACCGCTGTTCTTCGGTTCTGCCGCTGGTTTCCAGGAGATCTTTGATCCGCATTCCGATCCGGATGACGTGATTGTTGACTTCATCAACTCCCGCGTGGTGGATCACTCCGGTCTGCAGGCTATTGATGCATTGGCAACCCGTTATGAGCAGGCGGGCAAAACCCTGCATCTGCGTCACCTGTCCCCGGACTGTAAGGACCTGCTGCACAAAGCGGGCAATATGGTGGAAGTCGCCGTTATGGAAGATCCGCATTACGGTGTTGCGGTGGACTATGACGCTGAAATGCAAGAGACAAAGCCAGCGACCAGCTGATGCTGGTCTGACAAGTTGATACAAAAAAGGCGGAGGCATTGGCTCCGCCTTTTTCGTTTGTCAAAGCAGGTCGCTTTTAAATACAATCGCGTCCCATACTCTGACGGCAATTATTGTGCGCGTGGACCTTGTCCCTGATCACCGCGGCCACCTTTTTGGCCCTTATGGCCTTTGCGCCAGTCCTTTCTCATTTTCTGGAAGTCTGCCTTGGTGATTACGCCATCATGATTGCGGTCGAGACGCTGGATCATTTTCGCAGTCGGTGCCATGAACTCATCAAAATTGATTTTCAGGTCACCGTTGGTGTCCAGACGCTGGAAGGAGCGGACGTACATTGGCTCTCTAAACTCGGCGGTCACAGCTCTGAAGCCGTCCAGATCAAGCGGGCCGTTGGCGAAGAGTTTGTCGGCAAGTTTGCCAAGTTCTTCCTGGGAGATCTTGCCGTCGCTGTCCAGATCAACTTGCGCAAACATTCCGCGCATCATTTCGCCGCGCATGCCTTTTCCGTGGTGCTTGCCAGCCATCATGCCTTGCTTGCGAGGTCCATCATTCCAGCTTCCTTTGCCTTGTTTGCCCTCACTGTTCGGACCCTTGCCGTCACGCATCTTGGCCATTCGCTCGCTCTTGCGTTGTTGCATCTTATCCATGCGCGCTGTCATGCGTTCGGCCTGGGCTAGGAAATCTTCGCGGGTGACCTGACCGTCGCCGTTTGTATCAAAACGCTGGAACATGCGCACGGTGCGGTCTTTGCCGCGTTCGGCTGCGCGCTCAGCGGCGAAGACTTTCCATTCTTCCAGCGAGATCGTGCCATCGCCATTGGTGTCTGCTTTAGTAAAGTCTGCCTTGCGCTTGGTTTCGATGTCGGCTGTGGTGACAACACCATCGTTGTTGGTGTCGTAAGTCTCAAAGAAGCGGGAAGACATCTGCTTTCCTGACTTACCGGCAAATCCGGGAGCAGCCATAGCAGGTGTCAGAGCGGTGCCAGCAATCAGTGCAGCTACAGAGCCAGCTAAAATCGTTTTGAAATTCAACATATCTAATTCTCCTAGTATCAAAGCCTCGATAAAGGGGCGGTTGTGTGAATGAGCTTCGATGAGCAGAATGTAGGAAGTATCTGTCGCAGAACTACATCAGAAAATGCCTTGTTTTGTCTCAGTATTTGCCAGAGTCGCCGGTTGTGACAGTTTGATACATTTTTGAAAATTGGGTGTCTTTCGCTGGTGCCGGGAATGCGGCATATGTTAGGCATAGCATAGTGTATATATAGTCTTTCCCCAGTGATCAGAGGAGCGACTTAAAGCGAGGACGCATGTCTCATAGTACAGCACATATTCTTATCGTCGACGACCATCGTGATATCCGGGAGACCCTTGCCCGGTATCTGACGAAGAATAATATGCGTACGACCACTGCAGAAAGTGCAGCTGCTGCGCGCAAGGCTTTGAAGAACTCTTCCATTGATCTGGTGGTGCTGGACATCATGATGCCGGGCGAAGATGGCTTGTCCCTGTGCCGGCATCTGGTGGAGACCAATCAGGCGCCCGTCATCCTGCTGACTGCCATGGCGGAGGATACGGACCGCGTTGTAGGGCTCGAGATTGGGGCGGATGACTATGTAACCAAGCCGTTCAATCCGCGTGAGCTTCTGGCCCGCATTCGTGCTGTGCTGCGCCGTGCAACCAGTGTTCCGCGTGAACGTGATCCCATCGAGACCGAAAAGCTGGCCTTCAACGGTTGGCTGCTGGATACGGCCCGGCGCGAGCTGATTGATCCTGAAGAGGTCAGCGTGCCTTTGTCTTCTGGCGAATTTCAGCTGCTGCTGGCATTTCTGAAGCGCCCTCGTGTGGTGCTATCGCGCGAGCAGCTGCTTGATCTGACCTCTGGCCGATCACTGGGTGTGTTTGATCGGTCCATCGACAATCAGGTTTCCCGTTTGCGCCGGAAAATCGAGCCTGATCCCAAGAACCCCGAGCTCATCAAGACTGTCTGGGGGGGCGGTTACACCTTTACCGGTGAGGTTAAAGAAGGCACCGCATGAAGTTTCTCAAGTACCTGATCCCGCGCCGTCTTGCGCCCCAGCTGATCCTGCTGCTGCTCGCAGCACTGATCTTTTCGCAGGCGCTCAGCTTTGTCTTCCTGGGCCGGGAGCGACAGTATGCATTGGCAAATCTGGCACGCGATAACGCCCTCTCGCGCACTGCCAATGTTGTGGAACTGCTTGAGGCCACGCCTCCTGATCTGCGACGGCAGGTGCTGCGCACGGTTTCCAGTCCACGCACGCGCTATTCGATTGGAACGAGCCCGATCGTGGATGAAAGTGGCGGTGATGCAAGAATGGAAGCTTTGCTTGCCAATTATCTTGAGCGCCGTCTGGATCATGAAAGACAGGCACGGGTATCCGTTGTCTACGATGATCGCCACGAGCCAGATGTGATGGACCGGCCTGCCCCTGATCGCTTCAGGCCGCCTGAGGCACGGGAACACACCCCGCATAGTGCTATGCTGGCGCGGCAAATGCGCCGGGAAGAGTTTTTACAGCAGTACCGCTTGTTCTCGCTCAAAGGGGTGCAACTGTTTGCCTCCATTGAGCTGGTGAACGGCAGGTGGCTCAACATTGAGAGCAACTTCAGGCTCCCGCAGCCCTCGATCCTGCCCATGCTGCTGCCAATCTTCATCATGGCCTTGCTGACGATCGTGATCATCTGGGCCTCGGTGTACCGTTTGACAAAGCCATTACGGACGTTGGAAACGGCTGCCAATAATCTGGGTCGTGGTGCAGATGCGAAGCCTTTGAAAGAGGTGGGACCTGCGGAGGTGCGGGCTGTAACGCACTCCTTCAACCAAATGCAGGAACGTCTGACCCGCTTCATCTCCGACAGAACACGCATGCTGGCGGCCATCAGTCATGATTTGCGCACGCCGATCACATCCTTGCGTATTCGTGCGGAGTTCATTGATGATGATGAAGACCGTGAGCGGATGATTGCCACGCTGGATGAAATGCAGGCCATGGTGGAGGAAACCCTTGCCTTTACCCGTGAGGATTCCAGACAGGAGGAACTGCGTTCTGTTGATCTTGGTGGCTTGCTGGAAAGCATCGCCAATGATCAGGAGGACATGGGCAACCATGTGAGGGTTGAGGCCCATCACCGGGTCGTGCTGAAATGTCGTCCGGGCTCTTTGAAGCGTGCGTTCCAGAACCTGATTGGCAATGCTATCCGCTATGGTGAGGAAGCTGAGGTGACGTTCCGGATTGATGAGGGCTATGCTGAAGTTCGCATAACTGACAAGGGCCCCGGCATTCCGAGACACCGTCTTGAGGACGTGTTTGAGCCGTTTGTTCGTCTTGAGGAATCTCGTAATGAACAGACGGGAGGCATCGGTCTGGGCCTTGCGATCACCCGCAGCATTATCCACGCGCAAGGTGGTACCATTCGCCTTGAAAATGGCGCGGAAAAAGGCCTTGTTGCGATTGTGAGACTGCCGCTCTAGCCGCGCGGCGCTCTCCCTGATACCAGCGAGTTTAAGAGTTCCGTTACCCTAAGCGCACGCCTTTTCTCACGGCGGTGCGCTCAGGTTCGTCATCGCTCTGCATAACAACAAAAAGCAGAGCAACAATGACAGAAGAACTGGGCATTAAGACCGAACCTGCTGTTGATACAGCAGCAACTGTAGAGGTGCTGGCCAGTGCCATCGCCAAAAAGGGATACAAAGCCATTGGGCGCTACTATTCGTTTTCCAAGTGGAAGCAGTTGAAGCCAACTGAGGCCCAGCAGCTGATTGCTGCGGGCCTTTCTATCATCACCGTTTATCAGGACAGCAACGACCGAGCCTCGTCCTTTACGGGTGCAACGGGAACTCAACAGGCGACACAGGCCTTGCATCTGGCGCAGAACGTTATCAGACAACCCAAAGGCTCAGGCATCTATTTTGCCGTTGATTATGACGCCTCTTATTACGACTACGTCAATTTTATCTCCCCGTACTTCAAGGCCGTGCAGGCTGTCTTTAAAGAGGCCGGTGATCCCTACAAGATTGGCGTTTATGGAAGTGGTTTGATCTGCGAGAAAGCGCTTCAGGATGGTCTGGTGGAACTTACATGGCTCAGCCAGTCCAAAGGGTTCCACGACTATCAAAAGTTTCGCGACAGCCGGAAGTGGAACATCCTGCAAGGAGACAACGTTCAGATCTCCGGCACAGACTTTGACAGCGACACTGTCAATCTGACCAATGGCAATTTTGGCGGGTTTACGCACCTTGTTCCAGCGACAGACAGTTAACCTGCCCCGTTTGAGGCGACGGGAAAGCATGGCCTTGCACAGTCACCACGGACTGCGCAAGGCCTTGTTATGTCAGACAGAGGCAGTGTGCCTTGCTTTTGCTTCCAGACGGCGCTTGTGCAGCACCGGTTCAGTATACCCGCTTGGCTGAATGCGCCCCTTGAACACCAGATCACATGCAGCCTGGAAGGCGACGGAGTTATCGAAATCCGGTGCCATATTGCTGTAGGCCGGATCGCCCGCATTCTGCTCATCCACAACAGCGGCCATACGCTTCATGGTCTCCATTACCTGCTCTTTTGAGCAGACATTGTGATGCAGCCAGTTGGCGATGTGCTGGGAGGAGATGCGGCAGGTGGCGCGGTCTTCCATCAACGCCACGTTATGGATATCCGGCACTTTGGAACAGCCAACGCCCTGCTCTACCCAGCGCACAACATAGCCAAGGATGCCCTGGGCATTGTTTTCAATTTCAGCCTGAATGTCTTCCGGTGTCCAGTTTGGATTGGTGGCAACCGGAATGGAAAGGATATCATCCAGTTTCGCAGGCTCGCGGTTGGCAAGTTCGTCTTGCACCGCTGGCACGCAGACCTGATGGTAATGCATGGCATGCAAGGTTGCTGCGGTTGGCGAGGGAACCCATGCAGTGTTTGCACCGGCTTTTGGATGGCCGATCTTTTGCTCCAGCATGTCGTGCATAAGGTCCGGCATGGCCCACATGCCCTTGCCGATTTGCGCATGTTCGCGCAAACCACAGGCAAGGCCGGTATCCACGTTATGATCCTCGTAGGCGCTGATCCAGTTTGCTTGCTTCATGTCCGCCTTGCGGATCATTGGGCCTGCCTCCATGGAGGTGTGAATCTCATCGCCGGTACGGTCAAGGAAGCCGGTGTTGATGAAGCAGACACGGGACTTAGCCGCGCGGATGCACTCCTTGAGGTTGACCGTGGTGCGGCGTTCCTCGTCCATGATGCCCATTTTCAGCGTGTTGCGCGGCAGTTCCAGCACGTCTTCGACACGGCCAAACAGCTCATTTGCGAAGGCAACTTCGTCCGGTCCGTGCATCTTCGGCTTCACGATGTAGACGGAGCCAGATACGGAGTTCATGTTGCGCGCTGTAGCACCCTCGCGCATTCCGATGTCATGAATGGCGCAAAGGGATGTGACCATGGCATCCATAATGCCTTCAAACACCTCGTTACCGTCCTGATCAAGGATCGCCGGATTGGTCATGAGATGGCCGACGTTGCGCACCAGCATGAGGGAGCGGCCCTTCAGCGCCAACGGGTCGCCCTGCGCGTCTATGTAGGTGCGGTCAGCATTCAAAGCGCGGGTGAAGGTTTTGTCGCCTTTGGTGACCTCTTCCTTCAAGTCACCATTCATCAAGCCCAGCCAGTTACGGTAGGCCAGTGTCTTGTCCTCACCGTCCACGGCTGCAACGGAATCCTCGCAGTCCATGATGGTGGAGATGGCAGATTCTAAAATGATGTCGCTGATGCCCGCTTTGTCCACTGCACCGATTGGGCTGGTGCGGTCAAACAGAAGGTCAAAGTGCAGGCCATTCTTTTGAAGCAGGATCGAGGTTGGCTCGTCTTTATCGCCAGAGTAGCCAACAAAGCCAAGCGGATCCTGAAGGCCAGCCATATCCTCGTTTTCAAGAGTCAGCGCCAGAGACCCGCCCATGATGGCGAACTCTGTAACATCAGCCCAGCTGCCTTCGTCCAGCGGCAGGGCTTCATCCAGCTTCTTGCGCGCATAGGTGATCACTTCTGCACCGCGCTTTGGATCGTAGCCGCCCGCCTGCGGGGTGGTGCCCATGGCATCGGTGCCGTAGAGCGCATCATACAGAGAGCCCCAGCGCGCATTGGCGGCGTTGAGGGCGTAACGCGCATTCATGACAGGGACAACAAGCTGTGGGCCTGCAATCTCAGCGATTTCAGGATCAACGTTGGCGGTATCGACCTCGAAGCTGTCGCGCTCAGGCAAAAGATAGCCCAGCTCCTCGAGGAAGGCCCGATAGGCCTCCAGATTGATGGTGCCGGGGTTGGCTTTGTGCCATGCATCAATCTTTGTCTGGATATCTTCACGAATTTGGAGCAGTTCACGATTTTTGGGCGTCAGATCCCGGATCACCTGAGCAAAACCTTCCCAGAACTGATCGGATGCAACTCCGGTCCCCGGAAGCGCTTCTTTCTCGATGAAGTCGTGGAGTTCCGGTGAAACCTGAAGCGATGCAACATTCACTCTTTGCGACATGGGTCCCCTCATCTTATCGTTTTGCAGGAGACTTGCCGTCAGGTCCTGCTGCTTCGTTTTTTCAAAGCAAACCCTTGCAAATTCAATCTCAAGTTTCAATGCATCAATTCGTTATCAGTTGTTTCAAAACACAGGTGATTGACTGGATAGATTATGCCGGCTCAGGAGAAGCCTGATTTTTGCCAGTATTTCCTGTAAGTTATCGCAGGCTGCCGCTGGGTACGCGGCATACTTGATGAAACCTCTAGAGCGATTGCGTAAATTACCCTTGCATTTAATGAGGGGACCGTGAAGGGTGACCCGGCCTTACCTGCGGTGTCTCCCACTCGCTTATTTACGGACAAACTACATGCCTCTTCTTCGATCTTTGTACAGCAGACCGATGCTGCTTCTGGTGCTGACCACGCTCATGTGGAGCGGTAACGCCGTAGCCAGTAAGCTTGCTGTGGGGCATGTCTCGCCAATGGTGATTGTGTTTTTGCGCTGGATGATTGTGGCAGGGCTTATGAGCCTGATTGCGTGGCGCGAGCTTGTTGCCTCCTGGGATGCAATCCGCCCTCACCTTGTGAGCATTGCGCTGATGGCCGCTTTCGGGTTTTCTGGGTTTAACGGCTTATTTTATCTGGCGGCACATAACACCACGGCGGTGAATATCGGCATTTTGCAGGGTTCGATCCCCATGATCGTTGTGGTCGGGGCGTATTTCCTGTTTGGCGTTCGGGTGACGTTGGTTCAGTTCCTCGGCATCCTGTTGACTTTGCTTGGAGTTTTTCTAGTTGCGAGCCAAGGCAGCTGGCAGGTTCTCTTAAACCTGCAGATCAATCCGGGTGATGCTTTGATGTTGGTTGCCGCGTTGTTTTACGCCGGTTACACGCTGGCTTTACGGAACCGGCCCAAGGTTCCGGCACTTGCCTTCTTTGCCGTGATGGCATTTGTGGCCGCTCTAGTCTCCCTGCCCATGCTGGCAGTTGAGTACTCTCAGGAGACGCTGGTGTGGCCTACTGTGCAGGGTTGGCTGGTTATTTTTTATATTGCACTTTGCCCCTCTTTCCTTGCGCAGATTTTCTTTATG
Source organism: Pseudovibrio japonicus (assembly GCF_014651595.1). Taxonomy (GTDB): domain Bacteria; phylum Pseudomonadota; class Alphaproteobacteria; order Rhizobiales; family Stappiaceae; genus Pseudovibrio; species Pseudovibrio japonicus. The sequence goes on from NZ_BMXE01000001.1 coordinate 570,800, forward strand.
CGCGGTGTGGAGATGATTGGGCCGAACCGGGCTGGCGTTTTTGTCAATCTGGTGCCGGTGTTTTCCGCTGCCATGGCGATTATCCTGCTGGGTGAGGAGTTTGCACTGTATCATGGAGCTGCGCTTGCACTGGTGCTTGGCGGGATCTGGATCGCCGAGAAGTTTGCCTGGGAGAAACGGCTCAAGAAGGTAGAGGCCTGATATTTACACAACAGAGAGCTGCATTACTCACAGGGTTTAAAGTCTACCATTCCGGTAGACTTTGTTTTTGTGCTATGTAACGCGCAAGTGTTGTTGTGTCGTGTTCAGCCAAACCTCAGCCAGACATGTACGCCGTGTGAGAATAAGTTTGAGCATACTCTGTTTTGGAGGCTGATCTCTCATTTCAGTTATGCGCAGTTGTAGATCCGGAGGTTTTGCAGGCAGTGTCCATCGGTCTATCGCTTCCAGATATTCCCGCTTCTGAAACGGTGGGCATTCCCGCACGGTTCTCCGGCCTTGTTGCTGCAGCCCATCCTGATGGTGGGGCTTTGGTATCAGGGCGGATGATTGGATCTCCCGCTAGGCATGTGGTGGCAGCGGAACTACGGGAGTTTTCCGGCTTTGAGGCAAACTTTGGCATTGTTGCCAAGCATATGATCGAACATGCCAAAGAGGTTCGCGAAGCGCCGACGGCCAAGATTGGCGCAAGCCTTGCCTTGAAGACGATTTGTCAGGCAGTTCTGAACCGGATCTCTGTGACCTATCTTCTTTCTGGCCGTGCGCCACGTCTGGATGAACTGCGGTTTGTGCTGCATGAAAAGGCCCCCTGGGTGGAGCTTTTCTATGATCCGCGGCTTAGTCTTGAAGATTTTGAGCTTAATCCCGATCAGGGGCCTGCCGAGCTGTTTGCGCTTTCCATTTGCTTTGACGATATCATTCAGGTCTTCCACCGTGAGCTGGGGCGGCGGAAGGTGGCGCCTTCTGTGTTTTATTCCACGGTTGCTGTCTCAATCACATCGCCGTTCTTGGTGCTACGCCGTCATGGGGCCAAGCCACCGGAGGTTGCCAGCGTGATGCGGGCTTATCTGGCGAGCCTTGGCAAGAAGATCAATGACGGGATTGTATGGCGGCAGCGCGAACTTGCAGGGCAGATTGAGTATGCCCCGAGGCGCAAGGCCTGCTGCCTGAAATACGCCCTGCCCTCCAAGCCGCATTTGTGCTCCACCTGTTCGCGGAGCACGCAGACCACATTCTTTGATGAGGTCAAAGGGCCAGTGGGCGGCCATTCGTTGCCCGATGGCCGCTAACTGAGGCTTATTTGGTGGCGGTTTGCTTGCCAATATCCGGCAGGGTCACGATCCGGTTGCCGCGCAAGTCGCTGGCACAGATGATGAAGCCCTGCTCTTCCATATGGGTGAGCAGCCAGCGCGCTCTGCCGGGTGAGCGGGTGCCGTAGGCCTTGGCAATCTCCAGATCTTCCGGGCAAGGATCACCTGCAAACGCAGCTTTTGCCAGCAGCAGATAGACGCCGCGCATTTCTTCTGGCAGCTGACCTGCGATCACTTCTGCCTGTTGCCAGTCGCCTGCTTCGACTTCCTTCTTGTCGACGCCTGCGCGGGCGACAGACAGGAGCTTGCGGAACTTGGCAAGATCCTGAGACTTCAGGCGCTCAATTCGGCAGCGGACCTGAAAATCCTGATAGAGCTGGGAGACTGGCGCAAAGGCAGCTTCCGGGTCTTCGAGGATTTTGGCGATAATTTCCTGATACTGCTGGTTCTTCTCTTCCAGATTGAAGAGGTCTTCCGGCTCGGCTTCAACAACTTCCTTATGCTGCGCCTGCATGTTGCTGGCTGCGGTTTGCGACAGCTGCATCATTACGTCTTTTGCGGAAGGCGCTGCCACGCGGTTGTTGTTCAAAACCGGGTCATTCTCGGTTGCGGTAAAGATCAGTTCCGCTGCAGTTTCAACCGGTTGATCGGGTAGCGGCATCAATTTTGGCGAACCTCCGCGGCTGCCGGTGACAACGTCGCCGATGACCACTTTTTGTGGGCGGCGGGTCATAGCAGGACCGAGAGAGATGAACTGACCACGCTCCAGATTACGGAACTGTTCTGCCTGACGGCGGTCCATACCCAGCAAATCCGAGGCGCGGGCCATATCGATGTCAAGGAAGGTACGGCCCATCAGGAAGTTGGAGGCTTCCGCCGCCACGTTCTTGGCAAGCTTTGCCAGACGCTGGGTTGCGATGATGCCAGCCAGACCACGCTTACGACCGCGACACATGAGGTTGGTCATGGCCATCAAGGAAAGGCGGCGGGCTTCTTCGCCGTAATCGCCGGATGCGGCGGGAGCAAACAGCTGTGCTTCATCCACAACGACGAGCACGGGATACCAGTACTGGCGATCAGAATCGAACAGGCCGTTCATAAAGGCAGCTGCCGCCTTGAGCTGTTTGTCCGGTTCCAGATGCTCCAGATTGAGCACGACAGAAATGCGGTGCTGGCGCACGCGGGCGGCGATCATGGTAAGTTCGCGATCATTCATGGTCGCTTCGATCACCACATGGCCAAACTCATCGGCCAGTGAGACAAAGTCACCTTCCGGATCAATCACGACCTGCTGAACCCACGGAGCGCTCTGCTCCATGAGGCGTCGCAACAAATGTGATTTACCCGAGCCGGAGTTGCCCTGAACCAGCAAACGCGTTGCAAGCAATTCCTCAAGATCGACAACAGAGGGAGTACCATGGGGGGTGACACCCATTTCGATGCTGACCGTCATTCAAAGTCTCTTGTTGTGCCCTATCAAGGCAGTGATAACCGGGGGGCCGGCAATATCTGATAGCTGGGAGGTTCACGCAAACTTGCTGATTCTTGCGGAAATAGCAAAGTCGGCAGGCGCGTTCCTTTGCTTTCCCACAAGCGCGCGGCGTGACCATCAAACCAGTACGCTCCTGAAGGCCAAAGCCATGAGTGCAAATGCCATAAATGAGGGAAACTGGCAATTGGATATGCCCGATTTCCAAGGGGCAACATCGCTTGCTCTAACAATTACCCTTATATTGACCAGTTTCCGTAGTAGCGTGAGTTGAAATGAGATGCTAAGGACGGCATTATGTAAAAGAACGTAGTTCGGGCAAACTTGGGGGAAAGCCATCGCATGAGAATGGAAACCTATGCTGAAAGAGTAGCGGATGGTGTAATCCACGTTTTGGGGATTGCGTTTGGTGCTGCAGCCACAACTGCCATTGTGATGGTCTTATGGGCCGCCGATGACTACGCGCGGCAAATCAGCATCTATATCTACGCTGCAACGCTGATGGCCATGCTGACTTGCTCGGCCACTTACAACATCTTGCAGAAAGACAACAAGTTCGGTCTTTTACGTCGTCTGGACCATTCTGCGATCTATTTCCTGATTGCTGGCACCTACACGCCGCTCTGTCTGATGGTTCTACGCGGCTGGCTTGGTTACTCCATGCTGATTGGAATTTGGGCTTGTGCCATTGCCGGAGCCGCCATCAAAATCTTCCGCATGAAGCAGTTGGACAAGTTGGCTGTGCCGATCTATCTGGCCATGGGCTGGGCCAGCTTCCTCGCCGTCGTTCCAATCTTTAACCAGCTTTCCGTTGCCGGCTTTACGCTGCTGCTCACGGGTGGTGCTCTTTATTCGGTCGGGACGTTGTTTTACATCTGGAAGAGCCTGCCGTTCCAGAACGCAATCTGGCATGGTTTTGTGCTATCGGCTGCTGCCTGTCACTTTGCGATGATCATGGTGGATGTGGCTCTGCCGGGCCTCGCCTAATTGATGCATCATACACTGCGGATGGGGATGAACTCCCCTTCCCAGTCTGGCTGCCTCTTCACACACTCCCCTCAGCTTCAACCACCAACACACGCGCTTCTCCATGGGGATGGGCCACATGTTCGGTCCCGATTGCGGCATAAAAGACATCTCCTGATTTGAGGAGGGCCGAGTGCTCCTCTCCGTCGCTGCGGTACTTCATCTCAACCTGCCCCTGCAGCACAACAAAGACCTCTTCACCCTCATTGACGTGCCATTTGTAAGGCTTGTCTGTCCAATGCAGACGGGTGGTGATGCCATTCATATTGGCAATTTGCTGCGCTCCCCAAGCTTTGTCAGCGGTAAAGTTTGAACTTCTGATTACTGTCGCCATCGCGTCTACCCCTTAGAAGATTAGCCGGAAAATCGACTGATCCTATTGATTTTAGAGGCATAATAAGAAAGAGTGTAGTTTCAGATCCCGCCAATGTGACCTCGCTTCATGCCAGCGGTTTCGGGCTTTGCGTCAATTCCCATTGCTTTTTCCCATTAGCCATTTTTATAGTCCCATTGCTTTTGTTCGGAGTTCTTTATGACAGATACAGCCCCCCATCTGGTTCAGGTCTTTGATGGCCACAACGACACCCTACTTTCACTGGAGCGACGGTCTAAGACCCCTAAGGAACGCAGTTTCTTTGATGAAGCTGATTATGATCACATTGATCTGCCCCGGGCGCGCAAAGGCGGCTTTGCGGGCGGATTGTTTGCCATGTTCACTCCATCGGTCAGAGAAAAGCCGAAGGAAGGCAAAGAGGTTGATTTCAAAAGCCCTGAGCACTTCGCACGCATTACACAGCCGGTCGCGCTGGACTATACAATGAAGCTGCTGGAGATCGCAGAGGACCTTGAAGCCAAGGGGAATGGTGAAGTGAAGATCTGCCGTTCAACAGCGGCGATCAAAGAGGCAATGGCAGCCGAGCAACTGGCGATGATGTTGCATGTGGAAGGCGCAGAGTGCATCGACAAGGACTTTGAGGCCTTGGAAATGCTGTATAACCGCGGGCTACGCTCTATCGGACCGGTCTGGAGCCGGGAGACCATCTTCGGGCATGGCGTACCGATGAAGTTCGAGCATGGGCCGGACATTGGACCGGGTCTGACCGAACTGGGCAAAGAGCTCGTGCGCCAGTGTAACCATCGCGGCATCCAGCTGGACGTGTCTCATCTGAATGAGAAAGGCTTCTGGGATCTGGCAAAGCTTACTGACAAGCCGATCGTGGCGAGCCATTCCAACGTCTACAAGATCTGTCCAATGAGCCGGAATCTGACCGACAAACAGCTTGATGCCATTGCGGAGTCCAAGGGGCTGGTGGGCATCAACTTTGCGGTCTTCTTCCTGCGTCCTGATGGTCAGCTGAACTCAGACATGCCGTTGGACGTGATCCTGCGTCATGCGGACTATCTGATCAACAAACTGGGTGAAGACGGCGTTGCACTGGGGTCAGACTATGACGGATGTCTGGTTGCCAAAGACATCAAGGATGTGGCTGGTCTGGCGAACCTGATTGAGGCGTTCCGTAAGGCTGACTTTGGTGAGGAATTGATTGCCAAGATCGCACATAAGAACTGGATCAGTGTACTGGAGCGGGCTGGGATCTAAGAGCCGTACTGGCAATAAAAAACCCCGGAGGATGCTCCGGGGTTTTCTATGCTGTTAAGCAGCTGCTGTTGCGGCTGGCTTCAAGGCGGCGGCTGCGAGCAGCTCTTTGGTGTAGGCTTCTCTTGGGTTGGAGAAGATTTCTTCTGCCAAGCCCTTTTCAACCACTTCACCTTTCTGCATCACCATCACTGTATCGGACATGGCGCGAACCACTGCCAGATCGTGAGAGATGAACAGATAGGTCAGTCCATGCTCTTTTTGCAAGTTGCGCAGCAGCTCAACCACCTGCTTTTGAACGGTCCGGTCCAACGCGGAGGTTGGTTCGTCCAGAACAACAAGCTTAGGGTTGAGGATCATGGTGCGTGCAATAGCGATACGCTGACGCTGACCACCTGAGAACTCATGGGGGTAGCGGTTGCGCATGGCCGGGTCCATGGACACTTCTTCAAGCGCCTGGATTGCCCGCAAATCACGTTCCTTGGCGGAGAGCTGAGGCTCATGCACCAACAGACCTTCGGTGATGATCTGGCCCACAGTCATACGCGGGGACAGAGAGCCGAATGGATCCTGGAAGATGAGCTGCATTTCTTTGCGAAGCGGCTGCATCTTCTTCTTGCTGGCGCCAGTGATGTCGTTACCGAGGTAAACAACACGGCCACCTGCGGTTGGCAGGAGCTGGAGCACAGCGCGGCCCAGTGTTGACTTACCGGAACCGGATTCACCCACGATGCCGAGGGTCTGGCCCTCACGCACTTCCATGGAAATGTCGTTTACAGCACGCAGAACGTGGTTGGGTTTGAGGAAACCGGTTTCGGTTTCAAACTCAACGCGAACGTCCTTTGCATCCAGCACAATCGGGTTGGTTTCCGGCACGACGGCCTTGGACCCGGTTGGCTCTGCATCCAGAAGCATCTTGGTGTAGTCGTGCTGAGGATTGCCAAAGATCTCTTTGGTGTTGCCCTCTTCAACCACTTCACCAGACTTCATCACGTACACACGGTCGGAGATGCGCTCAACGATACCCAGATCGTGGGTGATGAACACAACAGCCATGCCCAGACGCTTTTGAAGGTCTGCCATCAGCTCAAGGATCTGAGCCTGCGTGGTCACGTCCAATGCTGTGGTTGGCTCGTCGGCAATCAGGATATCCGGATTGTTGGCGAGTGCCATTGCAATCATGACACGCTGTCGCTGGCCGCCGGACATCTCATAGGGGAACGCCTTCACTTTGCGTGCTGGCTCAGGGATGCCCACCAGTTCCAGAAGCTCTACAGCGCGCTTCTTTGCGGTTGCCCAGGAATATTCCCCATGTTCAACCATTGGCTCGCAGAGCTGGCGCTCGATAGTGTAGAGCGGGTCCAGAGAGGTCATCGGCTCCTGGAAGATCATGGTGACCTTCTTACCGCGGATCGTGTTGAGCTCGCGTATGGAAGAGCCAAGGATGTTCTGGCCGCGGTAACGGACTTCACCGTGCGTGATGCCGTTGCCTGCAAGAAGACCCATGGCTGCCATCATGGTCTGGGATTTACCAGAGCCAGACTCGCCCACAATCGCGACTGTCTCGCCGGAGTCCACGTGGATGTTCACGCCTTTTACTGCGTGAACCATGCCGGTGTTTGTTTGGAAATCAACTTTTAGGTTGTCGATCTCAAGAACAGTGTTTTCGTTAATCTTACTCATTCTGCCCTCTTATCGATCCTTAGGGTCAAGCGCGTCGCGCAGACCGTCGCCGATGAAGTTCAGCGCGAACAATGTGGAGGTGAGGAAGATTGCCGGGAACACCAGCATCCATGCCGCACCTTGCAGGTTACGCGCACCTTCGGAGATCAACACACCCCAAGAGGTCATTGGTTCCTGAACGCCAAGGCCCAGGAAGGACAGGAAGCTTTCCAGCAGGATCACTTTTGGCACCAACAGGGTCATGTAGATCACAACCGGACCAAGCGTGTTTGGAATGATGTGGCGTTTAAGAATTCCGCCGCCTTCAACACCCATTGCTTCGGCAGCCTGTACGTATTCCTGGCGTTTGATGGACAGGGTCTGACCGCGCACAATACGCGCCATATCCAGCCATTCAACGGCACCTACGGCGATAAACATCAGGACGAAGTTTCGGCCAAAGAACACAACAAGCATAATCACGAAGAAGATGAAGGGCAGTGAGTAGAGAATATCTACAACACGCATCATCACCAGATCGACCTTGCCGCCGAAGTAACCGGAAGCTGCGCCCCAGAACACACCGATGCTGATTGCAACGAAGGTTGCCAGCAGGCCGATGGTCAGGGACACGCGGCCCGCAATCAGCGTACGGGTGAGCATGTCACGGCCGTTTGCATCTGTGCCGAAGTAGAAGTGCATGTACTGCACGTCTGCCGTTACAGTCGCATTCTTCTGGTCGGCGGAGATGTTGGCGATTGCCGCATTTTCAAACAGGTCAGAGCGATCGAAGTAGCGTGCATAACGCTCATCCAGCTTGCGGCTGGAGGTTACGGTCGCAGTCACCTTGCCATCGTTCAGCTCGTAGCTGTCAACGGTCATGCGAGCGCGCTTGGCAATCTTTGCAAAGGTAGGCTGGATCTCATCCTGTTTTGGATAAGCTTCCAAGCTTGCTGGTTGCTTTACGTAATCGCGATACACCTGATCATAAGGGTGCGGGGTCAGCATTGGCCCGACGACGGACAGCAGTGTGATCACTGCCAGCACGATCAAAGAGGTCACTGCTGCTTTGTTTGCGAGAAGACGATCACGGGCGTCATCCCACAGCGAGCGGCCCATTTTCGGGGCTTCATTCAGCTGGTCGGAGGTAACACTCATAAACTCGAGTCCTCAGTCAAAACGCACACGAGGATCAAGCATTGCGTAAAGCAGATCCACGATGAGGTTGAAGATAATGACGAAACAGGCGACGACCACAACGGTACCCATGACGAGTGTGTAGTCACGGTTAAGAGCGCCCTGTACGAAGTAGCGGCCAATACCCGGGATACCGAAGATGGTTTCGATAACCACAGAACCGGTCAGCAGAGCTGCAGCTGCAGGGCCGAGATAGGAGACAACCGGCAGGATCGCACCACGCAGAGCGTGAACGACGACAACGGTGTATCCGGAAAGGCCATATGCGCGGGCAGTACGGACGTGGTTGGAGCGCAGAGCTTCAATCATGGAACCACGGGTCAGACGGGCAACAACGGCAACCTGCGGAAGGGCCAGTGTAACCACAGGCAGGACCATGTTGACGAAGGCACCTCCACCCCAGCCCCCAACAGGAAGCCAGCCATAGTGAACGCCCATAATGAGTGTCAGAATTGGGGCGACCACAAAGTTCGGGATGGTGACCCCGAGGGTCGCAACAGCCATCACAGAGTAGTCAACGCCTTTGTTCTGGCGCAAAGCTGCGACAACCCCCAAGAACCCACCAACAGCCAGGGCAAGCGCCAGTGCGGAAAGACCGAGCTGCATGGAAATTGGAAGACTTTGGGCGAATAGTTCATTGATCGAGAAATCTCGGAAGAAGAAACTTGGACCAAAATCACCGGACAATACGCTCTTGAGATAAATGAGGTACTGTTCCCAAAGCGATTTGTCCAAATTGTAGATCTTGTTCAGATTCTCCATGACCTTTGCTTCCAGCGGGCGTTCCAGATCGAACGGACCTCCCGGCGCAACGCGCATGAGGAAGAAGGAGATGGTAATGATCAAGAACAAGGTCGGTATCGCGCTGAGCAATCTGCTCAGGACATAGCGTAACATGGGCCTTGCTTCTCCAGTTTATTATGGTTTCATTGGCCGATAGTTCAAAAAAATACCAGTCATGAGTTACCCTGCATGACTGGCATTTTCTGTCACATCAAAGATTACTTGCTAATCTTGACGAAGCGGCTTGGATGCACGTCCAGCAGGTTGGTTTCGAAACCAGAAACCTTATCGGAAACAAGGTTTTTGGAGCCGTAGTACATCAAAGGCATGAATGGCAGGTCGCGCATGAAGATGGTTTCAACCTTCTTCAGGATCGCGGCACGCTTCTCCAGATCGATGGTTTCTGCTGCTTCATCCATGAGTGCATCGTACTCAGGGTTTTCGTAGCGCGCGTAGTTGAAACCGTCGTTGTCGCTTTCTGTCATGAACAGGAAGTTCTGCGGGTCGGAGTAGTCACCGATCCAGCCAGCACGAGCAACGTCGAAGTCGCCACGGTCACGCAGGTGTGCGTAGTGGGTCTTGGTGTCAGTGTTCAGCATGGACACTTCAACGCCAAGAGGCTTCCACATGTCAGCAATCGCAACAGCTGTGTTCTTGTGGTTTTCAGAGGTATTGTAACGGATTTCAACCTTCAGAGGGTTGCTCTCATTATAACCTTTGGATTCAAGGATCTCTAGCGCTTTTTCTTCACGATCGAGCAGATCCATGTCTTTCCACTCAGCGTATGCAGGCTCACCGTAGTTGTCGATTCCCGGAGGCACGAGGGAGTATGCAGCAACCATTGTGCCGCCCCAGATGTCCTCGGCAAGGAACTCACGGTCGATAGCCATGGACAGAGCCTGACGAACTTCAGGGTCTTTCATTGCTTCGGATTCGTGGTTCAGCGCGTAGTAGTAGTTGCCCAGGTATGGAGATACCTTGAACTGATCACCCAGTTCGCTGCGAATGAAGTCGATCTGCTCCAGTGGAGCGTCGTTGTTGGTGTTCAGTTCGCCAGCCTGGAAGCGGCGAAGAGCAGCACCACGGTCTTCAGTCGGGTAGAACTTAACTTTATCCAGAGCAACATTGTCTGCATCATGGAAGTATGGGTTCTTGATTGCGGTCACAGCATCGTTAGGAATGAAGCTGGCCAGTACAAATGCACCGTTGGTGACGATGTTTTCTGGCTTAACGAAGTCAGAACCATACTTTTCAACGGAAGCAGGGTGTACCGGAAGACCGGACTGGTGCGCCAGAAGCTGGATGAAGTAAGGAGTTGGAGCGTTCAGCTTGATTTCAAGGGTCTTGTCATCAAGTGCCTTAACGCCGAGGTCCTCAAGCTCCAATTCGCCTTTGTTGACAGCTTCGGAGTTCAGGATCGGGTAGAGAACGTTTGCGTATTTCGCACCGGTCATCGGGTTCATGATGCGGCGCAGGGAGTAAACGAAGTCACCAGCCAGAACCGGATCGCCGTTAGACCACTTTGCGTCGTCACGCATCTTGAACGTGTATGTCAGACCATCGTCAGAAACAGTCCAGCTTTCAGCTGCGCCAGGGATGATTTCACCCTTCGCGCTGTAAGCAACAAGACCTTCGTAAAGATCACGCAGGATGTGAGCTTCGTAGGTTGTAGATGTCTTATGCTGGTCAAGTGTTTCCGGGTCAGCAGAGTTACCACGGTTATAAACGGTTTCCGCCGCCGCAGATAGCGATGTCGCAGCAACAAGTGCTGCAGCCAGCGCTGACATACGAATGGACTTGATCATACAGATCTCCCCTCTCCTCAAGTTACATTCCGCCAGTTTTGGAGACTGGCAGTTCCCCGCAACATTTCACTGTTGGGTAATTATAGCAAGTGTCGAGAGATCAAATTTTCCTCATATTTGGAGTCTAATTTAAACTCCTATTTAAATTATAAGAAATTTACGAAGTATTATTCCCAAATTAAACAAAAATTGATTCATTTATTTCAAATGACGTTACCGTTCCTTTTGCAATCGCGTCACTATGACGCTTGGTGCAGGTGCCTCCGCTTTTTCACAGGGGCGGCAAAAAACTTTAACCTTGGCTCATTTGTGGTAGAGCACTACCAAGACATCTACCCCTAGCGTTGAAATGCGCTGTTTTGGGAATCTGGAAAGACAAGCTTAATGGCACCACCGCTTCTTCATGTGCGAGACGTACATCTTAACTTTGGGACGACCCCTCTTCTGACTGGTGCAGAACTGCAAGTGGGCGAAGGCGAGCGGATCTGTCTGGTCGGTCGAAACGGGTCTGGCAAGTCAACACTGCTGAAAATCGCTGCGGGATTAGCGGAGCCGGATAAGGGCGAGTATTTCCTGCAGCCGGGACGGACAATCCGATACCTGCCGCAGGAGCCTGATCTTTCAGGATATCCAACAGTGCTTGCCTACGCTGAAGGTGGGCTGGCACCCGGTGATGATCAATATCGGGCAAAATACCTATTAGAAATTCTAGGCTTAACCGGTGAGGAAGATCCGGCAACGCTTTCGGGCGGTGAGGCTAAACGAGCGGCTATTGCCCGGGCGTTGGCACCGGAGCCGGACATTTTGCTGTTGGACGAGCCGACCAACCATCTGGACCTTCCGGTGATTGAATGGCTGGAATCTGAGCTTAAGCAGATGAAGTCTGCGATCGTTCTGATTTCGCACGACCGGCGTTTTCTGGAGAACCTTTCCCGCGTAACCTACTGGATTGACAGAGGCATTTCCCGCCGCATGGATCAGGGCTTCGCCAAATTCGAAGAGTGGCGGGACAAGGTTTTTGAGGAAGAGGAAAAAGAGCAGGCGCGGCTGAACGAGAAGATCCGGCAGGAAGAGCATTGGATGGTTTATGGCGTGACTGCGCGCCGTAAGCGGAATATGCGCCGTGTGCGGGAATTGGCTGAGCTGCGTCAGAAACGCAAGGAGCATAAGGGGCCGCAGGGCACGGTTAAGATGGCTGCCACTGAAGGGGATATCTCCGGCAAGCTTGTCTCTGAAGCCAAGCACATCGGAAAGACCTACGACGACCGTCCGATCGTCAAGGATTTCTCCACTCGCATTTTGCGTGGTGACCGGATTGGTTTTGTGGGGCCGAACGGCGCTGGTAAGACTACCTTGCTCAAAATGCTCACTGGCGAGCTTGCTCCAGATACTGGCAGCATTCGCCTGGGTGCCAACCTGCAGATGATCACCCTGGACCAGAAGCGCGAGAAGCTGGACCCCAACGACACGCTCGTCAATGCCATGACTGGCGGCAGCGGGGATATGGTTATTCTGGGGGATACCTCCAAGCATGTCATGAGTTATCTCAAGGACTTCCTGTTTAAGCCAGAACAAGCGCGTACCCCAGTGCGAGTGCTTTCCGGTGGTGAACGGGGACGTTTGCTGCTGGCACGTGCTCTGGCTGCACCCTCGAACCTGATGGTGCTTGATGAGCCGACCAACGATCTGGATCTTGAAACACTTGATCTGTTGCAGGAGCTCATTTCTGACTATCCCGGCACTGTCCTGCTTGTAAGCCACGATCGTGATTTTCTGGATCGCATTTGTACCAGCATCATTACGATGGAAGATGAGAGCGGCACATGGGGTGAATATGCTGGTGGCTACACAGACATGGTCCGTCAGCGCGGCGAAGGTGTACAGGCGCGTAAAGCTGCCAAGGCAGTCAAATCTTCTGGCGGCGCAAAGGAGGATAAGTCCCCAGCACCGGCTGCGAAGAAGGAGAATAAGAAATCCGGCCTCAACTTTACGCAAAAGCACCGCCTGGAGGCCATTCCGGGTGAAGTTGAAAAACTGGAAGCAAAAATCGCCAAAGGTCAGAAAGAGTTAGAAGATCCGAACCTATTCAGCTCAAATCCGGATCGTTTTAACAAGGTCATGACTGCGGTTGGCAAGCTGCATGAAGAGCTTGCTGCACTGGAAGAGGAATGGCTGGAGCTGGAAATGCTTGCAGACGAGAGCTAACCATCTATTAATGCTCAACTTTTCAAGAGGGCTTCGGAGATACTCCGGAGCCCTTTTCGTTTGCGTTGAAATGTGCGTTGATTTGCGTTTTTTAGAGTATCTCTGCGTTTTTTAAGTCTTGCCCGCATTGCTCGTCTTGCGGCCTTATTCCCCCTCCCCGTCCTGCTCTTCCTCCTCGTGGATCAGGTGTGTCCCGTGGGTGATGGCGCTGCTGGCGCGGATGGCGGCGGTAATGAAGACCACCTCGGCAAGCTCTTCATCAGTTGCCCCGCAGGCCTTGGCATTTTCGCGATGGATCTCGATAGAATACGGACACTGGGTGGTCAGAGCGACGGCCAGCGAGATGAGCTGCTTGTGCTTTTGGGAGATTGCACCGTCTGCCATCGCCTCGGAGTTGAAGGCGACGAACATCTGCCAGGTTTTGCCATGCGCCAACGAACTGAACCGCTTCAGCTTGCGCATATTATCCATGGTGAACATTGGCATGGGCGCCCCTCCGGTATGTTCGGGGTTTGGCGGTCATTTAAGCAGCCAGCACTTAACAACAGGCGACAAAAGAAGCTTGCCTTTAAGCTGGATCGTTCGATCCGCTTTAGAAAAATTTGAGCGGGTTGGCTGTTCAGTCTTTCTTTTCTGTGGTCTTCATATGCAAGAACTTGCCAACAATGATGGCGGTGAGCACGACCATATAGAACTGGCCTGCAAGACCCACGATAATAGCGGCTTTGCGTGCGAGGGGCGCAACGGGCACGATGTCTCCGTAGCCGATGGTCATCAGCGTAATGAAGGCAACATACAAGATCGCCTCCTCCTGCGAGTGGGTTTCCATGTCTTCAACGGGCAGGCCTTTGAATGAGCCGGGATACATGTGCTCTATGAGAACAAAAAGGAAGAACGAGACCATGCCGATGGAGATGTACCCGCTGAGAACACCCAGCACGACGCGATAGTTTTTCTCTTGTGCAAACAGCATCTCTTCGATGAGCACAAGCGCCACGATGGCATGAAAGATGAAGTAGATCACCAGTTGCGGAACAAGACGGCCCACGTTGGGAAAAAGGGGCGTGTCGAGCAGGAAAAGCAAAATCGAACAGGCCAGTAGCACGGTGATCAACCTAAAGTGCACCTTCTTCTTTAAGGTGACCAGCATACCAGTTGCGATGTTGAAGCTGTAAAACAGGCTAAAGACATACGCGTCGAGCGTTTGCCCCGGCAGGATCAGCGACCCGAACAGCAGCAAGAACTGGCTGAAGAGAAACACCTCAACCCGATACTCAAACAGCACTTCCACTCGCCTTGAATGCACACCGCACTCCAGCCTAACCGTTCACTTTCAACCAATTTTCGCAGGGGAAGGCTAAGGAATGGAAAATCTGTAAGGCTGGTTGGCCCATGATTTTTGGGAGGGTGCGGAGTGCCGAATGGGGAGGAATTTCGTTCGTAACTTCCCCTTCTAAAGTTATCCCGGGCGCCCAGAGGCGGGCCTTTTTTCAGTCCGGAAGCTAAAGAGACAAAAGTAAACCGTCTCTGCGTACGTCCGTCAATATACCTACTTCACAATCAAGGATTTTAATACTTAGATTACTCAATCGAAGACTTTCATAAGGGTTGCAGACGGAATGCCAAAAAAACGTAATTCCCTCTCTGAATATGAAGTATCAATCATCAAGAAACTTCTGGATACGGGAAACCATCAGAATCAAGAAATTTCTGGAATGATAAATAGGTTTAGAGGCGATCCTGAGAAAGATATCAGCACGGGCCGCATCTCTAACATCAAGAATGGCGATATTCAAAAATACATTCCGATCGAGCCAGCATCAGATGAGGATGTCCAAGAATTTTTGTCATCTTATAATGTTAAGCCCGCAAGAGAGGGACACGATGGGCCCCTTTCAGATGCAACACTCAGCGCACTACTGAGGACAAGTAAGCACACTCCCAATAGGCTAGTCATAAGTGAAACAGATATCATTGAATGTAAGGAAGGCTTCAATCTCCCAATTAAAACAATAGCTGCTTTCGCTAACAATAAAGGTGGTTATCTGGTTCTGGGCGTCAAAAACGAAACATGGGAAATAGTAGGTGTCTCATCGAAGAAGAGTGAGAAATTCGACTTCAACCAACTTAACCAGCTCATCAGATCGAACTTGGGCATCGGTCTTGAAGTATCGCGTAGAACAATGGAATTTGCTGGTAAGATTGTAGAAGTCTTTTACGTAAGTCGAGCTCATACTCGTCCAGTCATATTGTCCAAGCAAAATGGAGACGTCTCGGAAGGCCAGATATACTTCAGGTACATAGGTGAAGATCGATTAATTACGCCAACAGACTTGAGCAAAATAATTGAAGATCGCGTATCACAGTTGGCTTCAAGCGTCCTGAATAAACACCTATCGAATATCCTGAAAGTCGGAATTGAGAACGCTGCAATCATGAACCTTGAAACAGGAGAAGTAGATGGAAAGTCAGGCAAATTTTGTATCGAGAAGGCACTTCTACCAAAACTCCGTTTTATCAAAGAAGGCGAGTTTCAAGAGTCCTCAGGCAAGCCCACTTTGAAACTTGTTGGAGAAGTTGAAGCTACAGAAGGGCATATCGCTTACCGGAAGAGAGACTTACTTAAAGAGTACCCTTTGTCTTACAAACAACTCATCAAAGATATAAAATCTAAGATCGGTAAGATAAATAATAATACGATCAATCGCGAAATTACAAAAAGTAAAATGAAGCATAATGAGAGTTACTCTAGCTTTATTTTCACAAACGACGCGCATCTAAAAAGGTACAAAGATACCGGTGTTCTACCTACGAGTATTACCAGTCGTTACAAGAATGAAGCAGTTAATTATCTCGTGGATGCACTCAGGAAAACATAAATTATTCCGCATTCAAACCTGAGCTGAAAACACCAAGCGTCTCACAGGAAGTACAATACTAACCTTTTCCCAAGGAGAGGCTTGATGGTGTCACGCGCTCCGGCGGTAATGCCGGAGAACATGACGTCGAGATTTTCTCGTATGTGCTGCTCCGCTCCAACAATGTAGATTACGTTCCTTGCCGCTCTGGGTCCCGCATCGCGCTTCGCTTGTGCGGGATGACGGTGTAGGGAACCGCCATCACTACGCCCAGCCCCGGCGTCATCCCGGCCTTTGAGCCGGGATCCAGTTTAGGACCGGTGAAAGGCAATGTGTCTGTCTCCCACTCCGCATTCTTTTGGAACACCAAAATAGCAAGAATTGCAAAGATTGGAGGGAGGCTGCGGCGTAGGTTGGGGCAATATTTTGTTTATGAGTGAGCTATGTCCTTGATGTATTGCAGATTGCTTGCCCTGAAGGGTTTCCGCTGCTGCCTCTTAGAAATCGGGCTCCTCTTTTGATGGGAATGTTGTAGGCTTCGTTCGGGTATGGGGGATTGGTGATGCGGCACGAGAGGGTGCAGAGGGATATCTATACGCAGCGGATTAACCGGGCGATGGATTACATCGAGCAGAATATTTGTGAGGATCTGTCTCTTACTCAAATTGCGGAGGCTGCCTGTTTTTCGCCCTACCACTTTCACCGTATCTTCAAAGGGATGACGGGTGAGACGGTGAACCAGTTTACCTGTCGGCTGCGGGTCGAGAAGGCGGCGCGGCGGCTCATGCAGAACCCGGGTATTTCCATTACGGAGGCGGCGCTGGATATGGGGTTTGCCTCACCCTCCACCTTTGCGCGGTCGTTTCAGGCTCGGTTTGGCATGACAGCCAGCCAATGGCGACGGGATGCGAGCAGCTCTGAAGACGAACTTGCCGGTGAGACCATGGTTCTGGAGCGGCCTTCTTCTGGACTGGTCGCGAACAAGGCGGAGGTTGTTAAGTTGGAGCCACGCATGGTGGCTTATGTGCGTCGGACAGGCAATTTTCAGGAGCGACCCGAGATTTTCGGCGAGGCGTTTGGGACGCTGATGGCGTGGGCGGGTCCGCAAGGTCTGGCACACGGGGCGGAGATGATGTGCCTGTTTCATGATGATCCGCAGGTCACTGATGTGGAGCAGATGCGTTTCAGCTCCTGCCTGACGTTGAACGCGCCTGCAGATACTCAGGGAGAAGTGGGGAAGATGGAGGTCGCTGGCGGGCTCTATGCCTGCGGGCACTTTGTCATTACCCACGATCAGTCTCAGGCGGCGTGGGAATATATGTTCGGCGAGTGGCTGCCCAGCAGTGGGTATGAGCCGGAGAACATTCCGGTCTTCCAGCTTTACCCCTGTATGACCGGCGAGATGGGGCCTCAGGAGGTCGTTATCTGCATTCCTGTGCGGCGGCTCTGCTGAGCTGGCAAGTCTGGGCGGTGTTCTGCGCCGCTTGTGGTTTTATTTGCCGAAGATTTTGTCGATATCAGTCTGCGTGAGCAGTTTCCATGTGCCCTCTTCAACGCCATCCAGAGTGAGCCCGCCAAGCTGGGCGCGGTGGAGTTTGGTGACGTGATTGCCAGTGGCGGCGAACATGCGGCGGACCTGATGGTAGCGGCCCTCGTGGAGGGTGAGGCGCGCTGTTGTCTCGGAAAGCACTTCCAGTTCCGCTGGTTTGAGCGGGTTGGTCTCATTGTCCAGCATCATTTCACCGGATGCGAACAGGTCCCCTTCCCCGCCTGTCATCGGGCGGTCGAGCTCAACTTCGTAGATTTTGGCGACATCTGCCTTAGGCGAAATGATCCGGTGCAGAAGTTTGCCGTCGTCGGTGAACAGCAGCAGGCCGGTGGTGTCCTTGTCCAGTCTGCCTACAAAGGACAGGGCTGGTTTGCGTACACGGTAACGGTCCGGCAGCAGGTCAAACACGAGGCGACCGCGATCCTTCATGGAACAGGTGTAGCCGAGGGGTTTGTTGAGCAGGATGACGGAGCCCTCCGGTGGGTCCAGCGGCTCGTCATCAAACAGGATCTCTTCATGAGGCAGCTTGCTATCGGCTTTGATCGCGTTTCCGTCTTTATCGGTGACCCAACCATTGCGGATGGCAGCCTGCATCTCTTTGCGGCTGCCGTATCCCAGATTTGCAAGTAGCTTCACGAGTCTCATGCTCAGTTCCTAACTCAATGCCCGGTGGCTTACTTGTTCGCCTTGATGGCCCGAATGACTTTGTAACCACCCTGATCTGCCATGATCTCGTAGGAGGCGAACACCTTGTCGAGCGTTGCCTCGTAAGGCAGATGGCGGTTGGCGACCATCCAGAGGTGACCGGACGGGCGAAGCGCTTTGGCTGCTGCCTTGATGAAGCCCTGCCCGATGTCCGCACGATCCTGCTTGCCACCTGCGTGGAACGGCGGGTTCATGACAACGAAGTCATAGGTGCGATTGAGGCCCTTGGTGACGTCCTGCCAGATGAAGTCTGTTGCGACTTCGCCCGTTTTGCCCTTCAAGTTCTTCTCCGCCAGATCCAGCGCACGTTTTTCTGCTTCATACAGATCAACCGCTTTGACCTTGCTCACCTTCACCACTTCTGAGCTCAGGTAGCCGAAGCCGGAGCCCAGATCAGCACCACGGCCCGGAAGGCGGTCCGGCAGGGTTTTGACCAGAAGCTGCGAGGCTTTGTCGATGTGGTCCCATGCGAACACACCCGGACGGCTGACAAAGCGGCCCTCCAGAATGTCCCGTGGTGCATCGAGCTGGCTCCACTCTTCCAGCAGCTGCTGGTCGATGGTGTCGTTTGAGATTTCCGTCCAGAACACGCGGCATTTGTTTTTGGAAAGTTTGCCGGTGTTACCTGCCAATTTGGTCAGATCGCTTTCAGCTGTTTTTGCGCCTTCGGTGTTGGAGGCGCTGGCGATGACAATGCCGCCTTCTCCTGCGCTTTTAACGGCCTGTGCCATGAGGGCACGGGCTTCGTCGCGCTGGCGTGGAGGCAGGACCATGACCACCGGATAGGTGCCGGAGGCGTCTGGCGTGACCGTGAAGCCAGCGCGTTCCAGATTATCCTTGTCGCTGGCGAAGGTTTGCTGGCAGACCACGCGGGCCTTGTCCAGCGCGTTCATGGCGAAGCCCATGCGAGCGCGCAGGAACAGGGCCTTTTGGTCAGCGCTGCCTTCTTCAAAAAAGTCGATGCTGCCATTTTCGAAAGGCAGAAGGAGCGTGTCGAGAGCCGGGTCTTTCATGAGACGATCTGCCTTTAAGCGGTGTGTACGATTTCGCGGGTTTCGCGGAAGCTGATGTCCGGGTTCTTTTCACCGACATAGGTGACTTCCCAGGCATTTTTAAAGAGGTAAACCGGCTTGTCGTCGCGGTCCAAGGCCACGTGGGCGCGGTTGGTCTCAAGGAACTTGTCCAGCTTGAGCGGGTCCGTACCTTCGGCCCAGCGGGCGGTGTTGTACATGACTGGTTCGAAGCCGATCTCGGTCTGGTATTCTGCCTTGAGGCGGTCGACCACAACGTCGAGCTGGAGCACGCCGACCACGCCGACAATCCAGTTGGTGCCGATAGCGGGCTTAAAGATCTGCACCAGACCTTCTTCCGCCAGATCTTCCAGGCCGCGGCGCATCTGCTTAACGCGCATGGTGTCTGTCAGGCGGACGCGGCGCAGGATTTCCGGTGCGAACGCTGGCAGGCCGGTGACGTGGATTTCTTCGCCCTCGGACAGGGTATCCCCCACGCGGAGCTGGCCGTGGTTTGGCACGCCGATTACATCGCCTGGATAGGCTTTTTCTGCAATCTCACGCTCTTCTGCAAAGAAGAAGATTGGCGCGGAAACGGTGATTGGCTTGCCTGCGCGCACGTGTTTGAGCTTCATGCCGCGCTTGAAGGTGCCCGAACAGAGACGCACGAAGGCGATGCGGTCGCGGTGTTTGGGGTCCATGTTGGCCTGCACCTTGAAGACAAAGCCTGTGACCTTGTTTTCTTCCGGCTTAATGGTGCGGCCACCGGTTGCTGGCTGGGAGTGCGGGGACGGCGCGTGGGCTGCGATGAAGTCGAGGATCTGGTCGATACCGTAGTCACGTAGCGCAGAACCGAAGAAGACCGGTGTCAGGTGGCCTTCGAGGAAGCTTTCCTGATCGAACTCGGAATAACCTGCACCGCCCAGCTCCACATTCTCTTCCAACTCGTCACGGATGTTGTCGAACAGTTCGCCAATCAGCTCAGGGTCTTCGAGGCCCTTTACGTCTTTGATGGTGTCGAGCGGGCCGCCGCGGCCTTCGGTAGAGGTGAAGAAGCGGTTGCCGAGGTGATCGTAGACGCCGAAGAAGTCAGAGCCCATGCCCACTGGCCAGCTCATCGGGGTTACGTCCAGCGCCAGCGCTTCCTGAATCTCGTCGAGAATTTCCAGTGCGTGGCGGCCTTCGCGGTCGATCTTGTTGACGAAGGTGATGATTGGAATGTCGCGCAGACGGCAAACCTCAAACAGTTTGCGGGTCTGGCTCTCGATACCTTTCGCAGCATCGATGACCATGATCGCCGCGTCCACTGCTGTCAGCGTGCGGTAGGTGTCTTCAGAGAAGTCTTCGTGGCCCGGAGTATCAAGCAGGTTGTAGATGATGCCATTACGCTCGAAGGTCATCACGGAACTTGAAACGGAGATACCGCGTTCCTGTTCGATCTTCATCCAGTCAGAACGAGCGCGGCGACGTTCACCACGGGCACGGACCTGACCTGCGGCACGGATCGCACCACCGCCCAGAAGCAACTTCTCAGTGAGTGTGGTTTTACCGGCATCCGGGTGAGAAATGATCGCGAATGTGCGGCGCGCCTTAAAGGCTTCCATGCCTGCTGTGCTCATAGAGCCTCCTTTTGCAGGCAAACTCCTGCATATTCTTGAAAAGCAGATTTGAGGGTAACCATCTAACGCACTGCTCAAAAATGCTCTTTCCGGTCTGTGACCGCCCCTAATGGAGAACACCTGGCACGCGCAAAATCTGCTGAAACTTTTGTCGGTTTGGGTCTTACAGAATGTGCCTGCGCAATGCCAGCCCTTGGCGGAACTTTTTCCGAGGCAATGCAGGCGTTTTTGCAGCAGGTTCGGACGGGGTAACAGCATACACGCTTAGTTCGATCCCTATGGAAACATCGGGAGTGTGAGGTTTGGTAGAGCTTGAGGTGGGTGTTCCATCTCTTACTTCAGGGGCGTGTTTTGCTGCTTCGCTATCTATACTCACAGTTCTACGAGGAACAGGTGTTCCTTACTCTGCTTGGCCTTTGTCCTTCTGATTGGCTAAGCCTGCAGGAGCGGCGGCTGATGCCAGCTGCTTCCTACCAGCTCTCCAGCCGCACGCTGTGCAGCTCCTTCCTTGGTGAGCATCAGGTACGGGAGCAATCTCATTTCCACCTGAAAAGCCATCGGCGCTGGTTTGAAGACCTGCAATGTTTTGGCCTGACGCAAGAACAAGCAGCCAAGGCGTTTTTTCTTTCCCGCTTTCGCAACGCCAAAACTGCTTTTCTTGATGGAGAGCTGGGTGGCCGTTTGCATGACCTATATCCAGATGTGCTTGCCGCTTTCAACGGTGATCTGGAAGAGCGTACCTGGGTTCATTTTTTGAACGGCACCTATGGCATTTGCACACGCGACGGGCAACCAGACACCATCTTCCGCAAGCAGGCTGGTGTGCGGTTTGTTGAGAAGATGACCGAGATTCCCCCTCACCTCTTTCCAGCTGATCAGCTGCAGCTTTTGCAGCAAACCGTTGATTTTCTGGATGGTGTGGTCTCTGAGTTTGCACCTCACGATGTGCCGCAGTCTTCAAGACAGCGCTGTATCCTTGATGTGCGGGAACAGTATCTGGCTGAGGATGCTTACTGTGTGGCGTAGGTAACGATGAAAGGCGCAGCATTGTGCTGCGCCTATTCCTATTATGGCATTGGAAATGCTGTACGAATAATCCACTTCTCGCCAGTCCATTTCAAAACAAAACGAATTTGAGCTGGGGTAAAAGACGTTCCGGCCTGACTACAATAGATGCGTGGGCCAGCAGCAAATGGATTGACGTCGGTCGCGATTGAAGCAGCCTTGCAATTATATCCGGTGTAGGCAGCAGGATCGCCTACAAAGTCAGCCTGCTTCAAATCAATCACAACGTTGTCGACAGCACCGGTGGTTTCGCAGTTCCCAGCACCACTGGCAAGAAAGACGGCAGCAACACTTTCATATTGGTCTTCATCTTCAAAAAACGTATCAGTTTGCTTTGCTTGTGCGTCTGCATCACTGCTGTAGATACCTTCATTGATCACATGTTTGGCAATATGGCCACCCTGATCCCGATTTGTGTCCAGCTCAGACGAGGAAATCACACTAGGGATTGTTCGACAGGCTTGAAGAGCAGCATTTGCGTCGGCTGAAATAGCCACAAACGCGACCAGTCCGGCGAGGATACTTAGAAATCTCATGGGTATGTCCCTTCCTGTTGTTTTTCTTGGCAACAAGGGACAGGACCGGTGGGCTTGGTACCTGTGAGGTTCCGTGGCTTTTAGGGTAAAAGCGGGCTTAACTAGGGGGTGTCACAGCTGGTTTTCTCCAGCAGGTGGGACCAGGCCTTGTTGGGCACGGCGATGGAGAATTTGTTTTGGGCGGAGGCCACCATGATGGCGGTGAGTTTGAGGGTGCCGCCTTCTTTGACCATCACAGGACCACCGGAGCCGCCATAATTGGTATCGCAGGTTGTGAGCCAGAGATTGCTGTGGTTTTTGAGCAGCTTGCAGTTTTTATCTGCTGCCAGCAGAAAGGGGCGATCCAGCGCATATCCGGCGCTGGTTAGGTTCTGCCTCCAGGGTCGTTGTATGGGCTTGCTGGCGACCTGCATGGGCGCCACATCCAGCGCATTTTTGAGAACGATCACGCCCACATCGGTTGCTGTGTGCTTTAGTGTGGGGTGAGCGATGAAGGTGTATCCATCCAGCAGATGGGTACAGGCAGCTTTGGTGTGCGCGATGAACTTGTCGCGGCGCACACCGGCCACGAAGTGGATTTTTGAGGGCACATGGGGTTTGCCGGTGCGTGCATCAAACAAGCAGTGTGCCGCAGTGATGACCATGCGGTCCGAGATGAGCGTTCCAGAGCACATGGAGCGCGTTTTGAAGCCAGCAACGTTGACGCGTCCGATTGCATTCCACGGCCTGGCCCAGCTGTCGATGATCTGCCGGTCATCCTTACCGATAATGCCGGGGAACACACGTGCAGTTAAGTCCGCACTATCCTGCGCAAGCGCAGTTGCTGCGTGCATAGTGAGCAGAAGAACAACAGCCCAAAGGCGTTTGTAGGAAAGATGCAGCAGCATAAGAAGGTCCTGACTCGCCGGTCACGGCACTTTCACAGCTGCTGTTATAGGCGCAATAACGGCTTTCGCCCAGCGCAAATCCTGATGCACTAGCCAGATTTGTTTTTGGCGTCAGCGCGGGTTTGTGCCAGCACCGGCAGATCCTGATTACCGGCCTGAAATTTGAAATTGAACTGGATGCTGTTGATCATCCACGCCCCACCCTCATGCACCAGCGCAATGTTGTAGGAGCCATAGACAATCCAGAGTTCTCCCCCTTCTGCACCGTCGATGAAATGAGTCACCGTGGCATGCACTTTGACGCAGGCCTTTTGCTCCTTGGATTCTACAAGTAGATTGCCGATTTGGTGATGGGTCTGGTCAAAACCGGGCAACAGTTCCCTCCATGCACCTGTCACCTCTTTTGGTGTAAGATCGACAGGTTCTCCTGCACCAAACGAAGAATAATCCAAATGGACACGCTCAGTCATTAAGGCTTCGACAGACTCCCAGTTTCCGGCGTCGACATCAATGAAGAAACGGCTTACGCGATTATGGATTGGCCCAATAGTGTCCATTTATCTACTCCAAGTTCAGTCACCGCACCGACAGCGGCGCTGACTACGTGTTTTCGTGCTTAACCAAACAGTGTCACGCTACGGAGAGACTAACGTATTTTCCCGCAGCAGAGACCTGAGGAATATAGCGGTAACGTCAGGAGTTGGGGACCCACTTCTGGCTCTATGGTTGTCATAGGTATAATAGGCAAACACATTTCCGCCATAATTGATGCAGAACCAGCTAAGAGCGAACCTTTAGAACCGTGCAGTTTGCTTATAGCTGGTTGCTATCAGGTGGCGGGCTGCATTTTCTGTTCAGCAGAGGAGGCGCTTGTTTGTAATGCTCTTTCCATCTCGTACTGCTGCAGTGTCTTCTTCGCTCCCAGCTTTGACAGCGTCTGCATGATGGTTTCGTCACCTTCATCTACGTTAATGAAGGTGAGGCTGTCTTTTCCCAGATCGGCACAGGCAGTGGCCAGCAACGCGGTGGCAAAGCCGCGGCGGCGATGGTGTGGAGCCACAGCAATTTGCATGACGGAGCCGGTTGTGCGGGTTACAACGATATAAGCGGCCAGTTCACCGTCCTGCTCAATCTTGTAGGTGGTGGCCTCATCACCAATTGCGCGAACAGCGTATGCCGAGTTCTGCCAACTTGGAGGGCTTTCCCAAAGGCCTGCCGCTTTCTGCTCTATGTCCGCCCATGGTGCGGTCAAAGGTGTTGGTGTGATTGCTCTGTCTGCAACTTCAGATTTTAGCAGCTTGAAGCACTGGAAGTTACGTTTGATTGTAAAGCCCAGCTTCTCATAGGCTTTCACAGCGGCTGTGTTGCTGGTGATGACTTCCAGCCGAATCTGGTTGTAGCCTTTCCCGGCTACGTGGCCTTGCAGCTGCGCGAAGAGTTTGCTGGCTATACCCTTACCACGCGCTTCGGGGACTGTGCCGGTTGAAACTGCGTAGATGGTGTTGGGGAAGGCCTCCTGCTTGCCAATGAACCAGAAGCCAACCAGCTTCCCGTCTTCAACAGCAACCCAGGAGAGCTCTGGATCAAAACCACGGGCTGTAATCATTCTCTCAAAATCGGCAAGTGGCATGTTCATCTGGATAACATAGTCGGAGAAAGCTGAGCTCATAACCTGATGCAGCTGCTCCATGGAAAAGGCAGAGGCTTTATGAAATAAGATCAATTGGAAACCCTTTACGAAAGAAAATCGTTCAGGGCCGTAAACCTATAGATAAATACCCCTTTTACAAGTAGGGCACGCAGCGTGCGCGCAGTGAGGTTTATCTTCGCTTCGTCTGTGAGAGTATACGCAGTTCACGTTCACGCGAATGGGCAATGGGATCTGGCGTGCCTGAGCGAGACTGTGCAACGCCGGGATGACACATGCAAACACCGTCTTCCGCGCAGGTCTGCCGCCAGGTTTCCAGCAGTGTGCCGAAATCGCTCTCCATTGAAAAATCGTAGATCCCCGCAAAGTCATTATTATAGCGAATGCCGTAGTAATCCGCCTGACGCTTGAAGGACCAACTGAGGTAGTTCAGGAACAATGACTTGACGCGGTAAGGGCGCTTCAAAAGTCCTTTCAGTGGCCCGCCGCATTGACGGACCCATCCTTTAAAACCAGCGGCATGCAGAGCCCTGTTGCAAGCCTTGCGGATTTGAGGAAACAAATGGACGTGCTCATGACCGTCGACAAAATCGGGAAGTCTGCCAAAGTCACGCCGGAACTTTGCAACCTGCGAGGCGATCTCGTGTTCGATCATGTCACCATCCAGCAGGTGCAGGTGTGACTTGAGCAAAAGTACTGGCATCCTGGGGAACCTCTGCCATTTTGAAGAGGCCGCGGATGGTTTGAGCCAGTCTCCTGTCAACGTGATGTGAAGCCCGATCTGGATATCAGGTCTGCGCTTGCTCAAGTCCTTGAGTGCACCAACGTCTTTGGGCCAGGCCTGCGTAACCACCATGCAGGAGGTGCCCTGTATCTTGTCGTTTTCAAGCAACCACAAGATACTCTCGCTGATTTCCGAAGTGTAAGCGTAGTCGTCAGCCACCAAAAGCATCGGACGCCTCTGATGTTTTGGCCTTCTGGCTGTGTTCTTCAGCAATAATGTATATCGGGCGCTGCTTTAGCTCGCGCATCATGTGCCCGACATATTCTCCGACAAGACCAAGCAACATAAGCTGAAGCCCCCCCATGAAGACCGTTACGGTGAACAGGGCGGCGTACACAGACACATCGTTTCCGAGCAGGAGCGACGAGAACAAGATCCAGAATCCGTAGAGCATGGCTGGTATGGCGATCCCGACACCCAGGAGAATGGTGGCTCGTAAAGGCGCCGTTGAGAAGGAAATCACCCCCTCAGATGACAAGTTCAGCAGTCCCAGCATGTTCCATTTGGTCGTGCCGGAGATGCGCTCTTCCGGCTCATACTCGATGGCACTTTGCTTAAAGCCGATCCATGTGGACAGACCTTTGAAGAAGCGTATGCGTTCCTGACAGGCCTTTAGTGCTTCCAGTGCACGGGGGGACAGGAGCTTGTAATCTGCTGCATTTGGCGGGATTTCAATGCTGCTCCCTGCGTTGATAAAACGATAGAACAAGCCAACCATCCTTTGCTTGATCGGATGATCCTGACGTTTGTGATGCACCGCATAAACAACGTCATTGCCTTCTTCTTTCCAACGGCGGACAAACTCTGGCAGTATTTCAGGCGGGTGCTGTCCATCGCTGTCGAGAAAGACGATAGCCCCCTTCTGACAGCACTCGGTTGCCGCGACCAAAGCAGCTTCCTTGCCGAAGTTTCGGCTGAAGCAGATGGTTTTGATGCTGTAGCGCCCACTTGAGAAGTGGTTCATGATCTCGGCGCTGCCGTCAGAACTTCCATCATCGATGTAGAGTATTTCTATAGTCAGACCGAACTGGTCAATCAGTTGCTCGGCAACCTTTCCAAGGCGCTGGTGGAAGATTTCCAGCGATTCAGCCTCGTTGAAGACCGGGATTGCAAGTGTGAGGGTATTTTTTTTCATTATTACTCCCCCTCGCATGAAACAGCAGAAGGGCCTGAAGCAGGTTCTAACACTGCAATCCAGACTTCCGGGTGTCTCTCGTAGGTTCGACCATCTGGCATGGGCCACAGGACCTTTTGAGGGTCTGAGACACACATGCCTGCGATTTTTGCAGCGGGTTCATTATAGTCGACGTAGAGCGCGCCTTTGCTTTGCAGGTCCTCGATATTGATCCAGGGCGACTGCTGCAGGCTTGCGTTTTCAAAAAGCGTTGGGCGCTGTGCCGCATACCATGAGACTGTTCCGCCGGGCCAGCGACTGCCAACGGTATACTCAAAGGGTTCTGTTTTGTGACTGTACCAATAATTCTCGACGAGACGGGTCAGCGCCGGGCCGTCATATTGCATGCGGGCAGGTTTGCTTTTCACCATGGGTGCAAATGCAAAGATACCAAGCAAAACAAGAAGCAGCGTTCCATACAACACTACCCAAGATCCCAGAAAACGTTGTTTGAAGGACCCTGCCTCTCTTTCCAAAACACTGGCGGATATTCCAATCAGTCCTGCAAACACTACCCCAAGCGGGATCGACCATGCGGTTTTGATAGGCGCGCCAAGTACCATGGAGATTGCTGCGATCACGCCTATGGGGCCAATAACGGCAAAAACAAAAGGATCAGTCCAGACAAGTTTTGTGAGCGATTTAACCTTAAGACGCGAGATGGTTCTGATCCGCCCCCACCCTGCCGCGATTGCCAGTGCTACCAGCATCGGAGCAACCGAATAGAGGAACTCAACCAGATAAATGATTGGCATCACTATATGCTGATACCACGCCGAAGATGCGTCTTCCGTCCGGCTCATCGCGTATTCAATTGGAAGAAAACCTGAGTTTACCAGCCAGACCACATGCGGAGCGAATGCAATCGCGAAGATTGCAGCGGCCAGATATGGACCTGGTCTCAGGAGCAGATCTTTACGTTTGAGGAGGACCCACAGTGCCGCGCTTATCAGAAACACACCGGCGATGTACTTGCCGTACATACCGCCCGCGCTGACTAATCCAAACAGAGACCACCAGACAAGGCGGTCGGTCTCCTCAGCTTTCAGGAAGGAAAAAACCATCCAGCTCCAAAAGGGCAGGAAGCCGATATTTACGTTGTATTCAACAGAGGTCAGCGTGGTGAAGTGCGTCAGGAACACTGCAAGAGCGGTATACCCGCTTGCTCTCATCCCATAGCGCTCGTGAACGATGAGCAAGATCGGCAGAACCGCCAAAATGATGCAGACCTGCGCGCTTGCAAATATCAACCAATCGGAACGACCGAAGAGCTGTACAACAGACTCAATCATCCATGCGGACATTGGTGGATGCTTGAAATATCCAAGCTGCCACTCTTTACCCCAATACAGCGCTTCAATTGCATCCAGTGGGAGATTGCTGGCAAAAATCGATGGTATGGCAGTGTAAAGCACAAGATGCGTGGCAAGGACCGCCAAAACGAGCCAAACCGATCCAACATCAATTTGAGCAAAGATACTTCGGTTTGAAGCAGCTTCTAACTTTAGGGAGTGCGCGTCCATAACCATCAAAAAGGTTCAGCAATTTACGACAGAACCTCACCTACTCCTCAGTTCATCTCAGGATCTACATTTCAAGTGAGCACAACTAACAAAGACGCGCTGGCCCCTACTCCTTTTGAAAAACTGAGTGGATCATTGGCCAAGTCACCGATCTTTGTGTATTTTTTGATATCTATACGTCACCGACACCATATGGACGAATTAGGCGATTTGTGGACGGATCGGATTGTTTGGGTATGAGCGTGTCTGTGCGCAAGACTGCAACAGCAGGGAGAGCTACTGATTGATGCTCGTGAGCGGGCACATGCGGAAGCAATCTTATGCCGCTTGCTTAAGGCACATGTGAATTGCCGTTGCTGTTTGCGCAGGTTCCATATGGAAATTTGTAATGCGCAATGCAAACCCGTCTGAGAGTCGCGAAACATTACAGAGACAGAACAGATGCCTGCTGATTATCTAGTAATATCAAAGAGAAGAGTGGTGCCCGGAGGCGGATTCGAACCACCGACACGCGGATTTTCAATCCGCTGCTCTACCAACTGAGCTATCCGGGCCTGTCGCGTTGGGCGTTGTGCCCCGCTGAGGTGAGGGTCTTATAGGGTGGGAAAGTTTGTCTGTCCAGCACCTCAATGAGTTTTCCCAAGGGCTTTTAGGGGGTTAAAACTTTTTTCTTTCTGATGCTGCTTGTGCGGGCGCATTCCTGCGGAGAAAAGGTCCGCTTTTGCAATGTAGGGGCTAGATGCTGGCTTAAACGGTGATCCAGCAGGCCTTTTCGTGGGATTTTGCCATGGACTGAACGAGGCCTTCAATGACGATACCTTCTTCGAAGTCGATCAGGCTGGCTTCTTCACCTTGCAAGCTTTTGAGGATTTCGCTCACCTCGATCACCTTCAAGTCATTAAAGCCGAGGCTGTGGCCCGGGGCGGGGATGAAACGATCATATGGCGGGTGCGCGGGGCCAGCCAGAATGGTCGTGTAGCCTTGAGCAGCAGGATCACCTTCGGCCTTATAAACATTGAGTTCGTTCATGCGTTCCTGATCATAAACAATAGAGCCTTTGGAGCCGAAGACCTGCAGGGCGATGCGGCCTTTGCGGCCCCATGCGGAGCGGTTGAGCTGAATTGTGCCATTCCCGCCGTTAGCAAGCTCGATCAGCACAGTTGCCATATCGTAGGTTTCGACCGGCTTTTTGTTGCCATTTGCGTCCTTACGAGTCTCGTAGGGTTTACTCATCTGGCAGAGGACCTTCGCCATGCGCAGATTCAGCGCCATGAGCAGCGACATGGTATGTACGCCAAAGTCATCCAGCGCACCAAAGCCGGAGGCAGCTCCGCTTCTGATGCTCCACTCATCTGCTGGATTGGCCATAAAGTCTTCATCCATTTCAAGACGGACCTGAAGCACATCACCAATCTCACCAGCATCCAGCAGCGTGCGGATGCGGCGCATCATCGGGTTCTGGATATAGTTGTAGCCGAGGAAGGTTTGCTTGCCGGATTTGCGGGCGGCTTCCAGCATGTTCTTAGCCTCTGCAAAGGACGGTGCCATAGGCTTTTCGCAGTAAACGTGCTTGCCAGCTTGCAGGGCTGCAATTGCCATTTCCGGGTGGAATTCGTTGGGCGTTGTGATGGAGATGATGTGAACATCAGGATCAGCGAGCATATCACGCCAGTTGCCTGTCGATTTTGCAAAGCCAAAGTCTTTTGCCCGTGCTGCTGCCAGTTCTTCATTCGCAGTCGCCAGCATGACCAATTCCGGTTTGAGCTTGCCACCAAACACACCTTGGACAGCATTCCATGCCAGAGCATGGCATTTGCCCATGTATCCGGTTCCAATCAAACCTACTCCGATTTTTTCCATCACAGTCATCCTAAAAGAACTTTTCATGCTTGGTGAACGTACGCGGCGAACTCCCAATCTCACGATGTCACCTTGCCTGCACTCACAGGCAGCAGGCTTTCAATTTGGCACGTTTTATCAGACCGAACCGCCCAGAGATTCTTCCAGATTGGCGAGCTCCTGCCCACCTGCCATGAGATCCTGCAGCTCCTCACTGGTGATCTCGCCTTTGCTGGCTGTGCCCAGGGTTTTGCCCCGGTTCAGCACTGTGAAGCGATCACCGACCGCAATGGCGTGACGTACATTGTGCGAAATAAACACCACACCGACGCCCTTCTTGCGGGCCTTGTCCACTGTCGACAGCACTTTTGCTGTCTGGCGGACACCCAATGCGGAGGTGGGTTCATCAAGGATCAGTACTTTTGCGCCGAAGTAGACTGCGCGGGAGATCGCAACCGTCTGACGCTCACCACCGGACAATGTGCCGACTGCCTGATCCGGCTCACGCAGGTTGATCCCCATTTTTCGCATTTCCACCATGGTGACTTCGTTCGCATACTTATGATCGAAATACGGGATTGGCCCAAACTTTTTGATCGGTTCGCGACCAAGCCAGAAGTTGCGTGTTATGGACATGAGCGGGATCATGGCCAAATCCTGATGCACAGTTGCGATGCCTACATTGATTGCGTCGCGCGGGCTTTCAAAATCCATCCTTTGACCATCCACGAAAACCTTGCCGCTGCTTGGCTTATGCACACCAGACATAGTTTTGATGAAAGTGGATTTTCCTGCGCCATTGTCTCCAAGCAGGCAGTGAACTTCGCCGGGCATGACAGAGAAGGACACACCGGCCAACGCGATGACTGAGCCGAAGTGTTTTTCGATGTTTTTCATCTCAACAATGGGTTTGGTCATGATCAAAGTTCTCCTGTGGCGCGCTTGCGGATCATGTTGTTGAACAACACTGCAATCAGCAGCATGCCGCCAAGGAAGACCTGATACCAATCCTGATCAATGTTGGTGTAGCTCAAACCGATCAAGACCATACCGAAGATGATGGAGCCGAAGAAGGCTCCGATTGCCGAGCCGTAGCCACCTGTGAGCAAGCAGCCGCCTATCACCGCTGCGATGATGGCCTCAAACTCCTTTTGGAAGCCGCGCCGGGCGTCAGTGGAGCCGGCATCCATCACAGTGAGAATTCCGACCAGAGCTGCACAGCATGCGGTAAGCATGAACAGGCACATTTTGACTTTGCGCACGGGCACACCGGAGTTGCTCGCGGCATTGCTGTCGCCCCCTGCTGCAAAGATCCAGCTACCAAACGGCGAGCGCAGGAGCACCCAAGTTGCTACAAGTGCGATCAGGACGAACCAGATAATATCAACAGGGATACCATCGACTTTTGGCACACCGTTTTCGAAAGTATCGAGCCAGCCGATTTCAGCCAACCAATGAAACAACGGGGTGAACGCGTCTCCGCTGAAGAACATAGCCACCCAGCTCCCTTCATACTCAGCACGAATGCCGCGCAGCTGGGTGGAGCCGCCGGTTGCTGCCTTGAGGCCGACCAGAGACAACCCGCGCAAAATGAACAGGAATGCCAGTGTTACAATGAACGAGGGCAGGCCGGTACGGATCACGATCTGTCCGTTGACGGCGCCCATGGCAGCGGCGGCCATGAAGGTAACGATGATTGCTGCGTAGAGCGGCAGGCCAAAGGTGACCATTGCTGCCCCAAAAATCATCCCTGTGAACGCAACCATGGAACCAACGGAGAGGTCAAACTCGCCGCCGATCATAAGAAGCGCTGCCCCGATCGCCAAAATGCCGAGCTGAGCAGCAGGTGTCATGAAGTTCATGATCCCTGCGAGCGAGAACATGACGGGGTCAGCTGTGAAAAGAAAGAAAATTGTAACAAGAACAAGTCCAGCAATTGCGCCCAGTTCAGGACGCTTCATCAGCTGAGATAGGAGTGAGATCTCCTTTACTCTTTCGTCCGAGCTCTCAACATGAAGTTCTGCCATTCTAACTCCCTCAATTTTGAAAGGATGAGAGGGACGCGAGCCTCCCTCTCAAAGCGAAGCCCGTTACCGGTAACCTCGCGCGGATAGCTCGATAGCATCCTGGGCGGTCTCAGCGGTGATTAGGTTTGGACCGGATGGCACGTCACCACTTGGAAGAAGTCCATACTTTGCATTCAGTGCAAGGAACATGACCGGCAGGTAGCCCTGCAAGAACTGCTGCTGGTCAACTGCAAAAGCGGCTTTCCCCTCGGCAACGTCTTCAAGAAACCCTGCGGAAACATCGAAGGATGCAACATTGATTTCACCGGTCCGGCCAACCGAGTCAACGGCCCGTACTGCCGGTTCTCCGACAAGAGAGGCAACAAGGCCAATGATGGTGTCAATGTCCGGATTGGCTTCCAGAGTTGCCTTGATCTTAGCTTCAACTTCGGAGGGGTCTGTGTTGGTTGGAACAACAGTAACTTCACCGCCAAAACCTTCAGCAAAGCCATCACAACGGTGATCAAGGGCGACATTGCCCACTTCCTGATTCACGCAGATGGCGACCGTGCCGCCCATTGCGGCCAGCTCCTCACCGGCGACCTTCCCGGCTTCATACTCGTCCTGCCCAACATGCAGCCGAGCGCCGAGGGTTGCGGAAATTTCAGCACCGGAGTTCATGGAGATCACCGGAATGCCAGCGTTTACTGCTCTTAAGATGGATGGCCCAAGCGCGTCGCTATCGGGAATAGAGACAACAATTCCGTCGGGTTCCTGAATGATTGCCGCTTCAATGAGCTGCTTCATGGCGATCATATCGAACGTTTCAGGTGCGCGATAGGTAACGTTTATGCCGGTCTCTTTTGCGGCTTCGTCTACACCGTTTTTAACAACAGACCATTGTGGATCAATTGCCTGTCCGTGGGTGATGACAATGATGTCTGTTGCCATGGCAGACGGTGCAATCACAATCGCAGCAGCTGCTACGAACGCTCTTAAGGTGGTTCTCATATGAGCCTCCGAAGGTTGGCGAATGCCAATTATTTGTCACGTCTTCCCCCAGAAGTGCGGTGTTCATTTTAATAGGAACACCAAACTATGAATGCGCTTCGCGCAATTCTTCTTAAATCCCGCCTACCCGTGGACGGGAGCTTCCATCTTCTCCTTGTAGTGAGGCAAGGCTGCTTTCAGTTTTGGCGCAGGCCTTTCTCGTGGTGAACCCGGGCCAGATAAGCACTATAAGTGAGGTCGATGGATAGAGCGTTTTTGCCGACCCTGTGATCGTAGAATTCATCCAAATTTGATCAACTCAGAAAATTCACTCTGTCTCCGTAGAACAAATATTGCAGGGCTTATAGATTTAGAATAAGATCATTTCATGACACAGAACTTAGACGCACTCAGCACGGATACTCCGACAGACTACGAGAGCCTAAAGGCGCGTATTGGCGTGCTTTCGGACAACATGCCGAAGCGGCTTTTGCAGTGCGCAAAATACGCGCTGGCGAACCCAGACAGGATCGCGCTTGGGACCACTGCAGAGATTGCTAGTGCAGCTGGGGTGCAACCCTCTACTCTGGTGCGCTTTGCCCAGACACTGGGATTTGATGGCTTCTCTCAGATGCAGCAGATCTTTCAGGGGCAGCTGGTTGGGCGCAGCAATGAATACACGGAGCGCCTGAACAAGATCCACGAAAGCGGCACGAATACACCGGCCAGCATTTTGGGCAACTTCATTGCCAGCTCCAAGCAGTCGCTCGACGAGTTGCTTATGCAGGTGGACACGATCGCGCTTGATAAAACCATCGAAGCTCTGGCAACGGCAGAGACCATACACCTTTTGGGACTTAGGCGTGCATTTCCGGTGGTCAGCTACTTACACTATACATTGGGCAAAATGCGTGTGCGGACCAATCTTCTGGAGTTCACCGGCGGTATTCTTGAGGAGCGGGTTCAGTTCATCAATGAGAACGATGCTTTGTTTGTGGCAACGTTTAGCCCCTACTCTCCAGAGGTAGTGGAGTTTGCCAGCAAGGCGTTTGGCCGCGGCGTGAAGGTATTGTCTTTGACTGACAGCGTTCTGTCTCCGATTGCGCGCGTTTCCTCCACTGTTCTGGAAGTTCATGAGGCGGAACACGGTGCCTTCAGGTCACTTTCCACTACGATGTGCCTTGCAACATCTCTTGCCGTTGCCGTTGGCGATGCACGGAAATGGACGTCTCTTTCCTAAAGCCTTCCCAATTGAAGCACAGGCGCGTCGCCATTGATTCATTTTGGAATGGAGTTTCTACATTTTTGAATAAACATTCTACTTGTAGTTATTTTTGGAATATGCAATCTTTTGGCAAATGTTTTTACGTGATTGGGAGACTCCGTTGAAACCACTCGATGTCATTACAATCGGCCGGTCCTCGGTTGACTTGTATGGAACACAGGTCGGCAGCCGACTTGAAGACATGTCTTCGTTCAAAAAATACGTCGGCGGCTCACCAACCAACATGTCCGTGGGAACGGCGCGCCTTGGCCTGAAATCTGCGCTGATCTCCCGTGTTGGGGATGAGCATATGGGGCGTTTCATTCGTGAGCAGCTGGTTAAAGAAGGCGTTTGCGTTGATGGGCTTGTGACAGACAAGGAACGCCTGACGGCTCTTGTTCTGCTTGGCATTCGCGACAAGGAACAGTTTCCGCTGATCTTTTACCGCGAAGATTGCGCGGACATGGCGCTGTGTGAAGATGACATTGACCCTGAGTTTATTGCGCGAGCTGGCTGTGTGACGGTGACAGGCACACACCTTTCACATCCGCGCACCGAAGCTGCTGTTTTAAAAGCGCTACGTCTTGCGCGTGAAAACGGTGCGCGCACGGCTCTCGACATCGATTACCGGCCCAACCTTTGGGGTCTTGCGGGCCACGGCGCTGGTGAAGAGCGCTTTATCGCCTCTGAGAAGGTAACAGCCGAGCTGCAAAAGCACCTGCATCTGTTTGACCTGATTGTGGGCACAGAAGAAGAATTCCACATTGCCGGTGGCACCACCGATACGCTTGCTGCGCTGAACGCGGTGCGCAAGGTCAGCAAGGCTGCTCTTGTGTGCAAACGCGGGCCGATGGGTGCTGTGGTGTTTGAGAATGAGATTGGCGCGAGCCTTGATGAAGGTAAGTCCGGTCCGGGCTTTCCCATTGAGGTGTTTAACGTGCTTGGCGCTGGCGACGGTTTCATGTCCGGTCTGCTGCGCGGCTGGCTGAAAGACGAGAGCTGGGAGACCACCCTCACCTACGCCAATGCGTGTGGTGCGTTTGCGGTTTCCCGTCACGGCTGTGCTCCGGCATATCCAAGCTGGGAGGAGTTGCAGTGGTTCCTGAAAAATGGTTCCACCGAGCATGCTTTGCGAAAGGACAAGAAGCTGGAGCAGATCCACTGGGCGACCAACCGCAAGGGTGATTGGTCGGAGATGAAGGTGTTTGCCTTTGACCACCGCTCCCAGCTGGAAGACATGGCTGCCAAAGTTGGCGCGCCGGAAGACAAGATCCCTGAATTTAAAGAGCTTTGTCTTAAAGCTGCTCAGCAGGTTCGTGCTGGTCGTGATCACTACGGCATTTTATGTGATGGCCGTCTTGGGGAAGAGGCTTTGTTCAGGGCCACCGGTACGGGCCTTTGGATTGGCCGCCCTGTAGAAGTGCCGGGCTCGCGGCCGCTCGATCTGGAGATTGGTCCTGACCTTGGCACGCAGCTGGCGGAATGGCCGGTTGAGCATGTGGTCAAGGTGCTGTGCTTTTACCACCCGGATGACAACGATCATATGAAAGCAGTTCAGGAAGAGACGGTCATACGGCTTGCCCATGCCAGCCGTGAGAACAATCTGGAAATGCTGCTGGAAGTCATTCCATCCAAGGTTGGGCCCGTTAATGATGACACCACTGCGGCCATCATCAAGCGCTTTTACGAGCTGGGTGTCTACCCTGACTGGTGGAAGTTGGAGCCATTGAAGACGGATGCTGGCTGGCAGAATGCGTGCGATGCGATCAAGGCAAATGATCCGTGGTGCAGGGGCATTGTTGTTCTTGGTCTTGATGCGCCTGCCAGCGAGCTTTCCGCGAGTTTTGAGGTTGCAGGCAAGCATGACCTTGTGAAGGGCTTTGCTGTAGGGCGTACCATTTTTGCTGAAGCTGCCGAGAAGTGGCTGGCTGGACGCATTTCTGATGAAGAAGCCATTGCTAATATGGCTGCAAAGTTTGAAGGTCTTGGGTCTGTCTGGGAGCAGGCCCGAGCAAGTAAGAAAGAAGTTGCATGAGCACGATCAGATTAACAGCCGCACAGGCTCTGGTTCGCTATCTGGCAGCCCAGAAGACACCTGAGGGAGACAGCTTTATTGCTGGCGTCTGGGCTATTTTCGGTCACGGCAACGTGGCGGGTCTTGGAGAAGCGCTTTATCACGCACAGGACACGCTGCCGACCTACCGTGGTCATAACGAGCAAGGCATGGCCCACGCAGCGATTGCCTATGCCAAAGCCAGCAACCGCCGCCGTGCCATGGCCGTGACTTCGTCCATTGGACCGGGCGCCACCAACATGGTGACCGCCGCTGCGCTGGCTCATGTAAACCGCCTGCCCGTTCTGCTGCTTCCAGGCGATGTGTTTTCAACCCGTGCACCAGATCCGGTGCTGCAGCAGGTCGAAGACTTTCAGGATGGCACGGTCAGTGTCAACGACACTTTCCGCCCTGTGAGCCGTTATTTTGACCGCATCCAGCGTCCTGAGCAGCTGCTAACCGCATTGCCACGCGCGATGGCGGTTCTGACTGATCCGGTGGAGTGTGGCCCGGTAACGCTGGCCATGTGTCAGGATGTGCAGGCCGAAGCATACGACTGGCCTGTAAGCTTCTTCAAGGAACGCACTCTGCATTTCCGCCGCCCTGCCCCTGATGCTGATGAGCTTGCAACGGCGGTTGCTGCGATTCAGGCAGCCAAGAAGCCGATGATTATTGCTGGTGGTGGTGTTCACTACTCTCTGGCAACGGATGAGCTGAAAAGCTTTGCTGAGGCACATAACGTTCCTGTTGCCGAAACGCAGGCGGGTAAGTCCGCATTGCCGTGGGATCACGAACTCAATCTGGGCAGTGTTGGTGTGACCGGTTCTTCTGCGGCAAACGCTGTTGCGGAAGAGGCTGATCTGATCATCGCGGTGGGCACACGCCTGCAGGACTTCACCACGGGTTCGTGGGCGCTCTTTAAGAACCCTGAGCGGCGGATTTTGCAGCTGAACGCGGCGTCTTACGACAGCGGCAAGCACAATGCGTTGCCGCTGGTGTGTGATGCGCGGGTTGGTCTTCAAGCTCTTACGCAGAAACTGGGTGGCTGGAAAGCTGCCACGGACGGGGCCTCTTTCCGCGCCGAATGGTTATCTGCGCTCGATAAAGCGACTGCAGCGCCGGAGGGTGGCAATGAGCTTCCAACGGATGCGCAGGTGATTGGCGCAGTTCAGCGCGCGTCCGACGCAGACACCACGGTTGTGTGTGCTGCCGGCGGATTGCCGGGCGAGCTGCATAAGCTTTGGAAGACTGACAAGCCGGGTGGATATCATCTGGAATACGGCTATTCCTGCATGGGTTACGAGATTGCCGGTGGTCTTGGCGTGAAGATGGCCAAGCCAGACAGCGAAGTTATCGTCATGGTTGGCGATGGCAGCTACATGATGATGAATTCGGAGCTGGCGACCTCTGTTATGATGGGCCAGAAGATCATCGTGGTGCTGCTGGATAATCGCGGTTTCGGCTGCATCAACCGGTTGCAGATGGCGACAGGTGGCGACAACTTCAACAACCTGTTGGATGACGCATACCACACAGAACCATCCCAGATTGATTTTGCGGCCCATGCCGGTGCCATGGGGGCAACCTCCGAACATGTATCAAGCATTGAAGAGCTGGGAGAGGCTTTGGAACGTGCCAAGGCGAGCAGCAAGTCCTACTGCGTTGTGATCGACACTGATCCGCTGCCAAGCACTGAAGCGGGTGGTCATTGGTGGGATGTGGCTGTGCCGGAAGTATCTTCACGAAAAGAGGTCAATGAAGCTCGCAAGGGCTATGAGAATGCGCTGGCTGACCAGCGTCTGGGAGACTAAAGCCAATGATCCGTTACGGAACCAACCCAATTGCGTGGAGCAATGACGACGATCGTACACTGGGTGCGCACATTTCGCTTGAGCAGTGCCTGCGTGAGGCCGGTGAGATCGGCTTTGACGGCATTGAAAAGGGTCATAAAATGCCCACCGAGCCTGCTGCGTTGAAAGCAGCGCTCGAACCGCATGGTCTGGCTTTTGTTTCCGGCTGGCATTCTCTCAACCTTCTTGCACACAGTGTTGAGGAGGAGAAGAAAGCAATCCAGCCACACCTCGACCTGCTGAAAGCCATGGGCTGCACGGTTTGCATCGTCTGCGAGACTTCTAATGCGATCCATGGTGCGGATGATACGCCGCTCGCCGAGAAGCCTGTGCTTGCTGAGGAACAGTGGGCAAAGTTTGGGGCTGATGTTGAGGCGATTGCCACTTACTGCGCTGAGCAAGGTATCTCCCTCGTTTACCACCACCACATGGGCACCGTGGTCCAGACTGGCGAAGAGATCGATCAGTTTATGGATGTGACCGGCCCGAACACCTACCTGCTGCTGGACACCGGCCATGCATGGTTTGGTGGTGCGGATCCGGTAGAGGTCGCCCAAAAGCATATGGCCCGCGTGCGGCATTTGCATGCGAAGAACGTTCGTCCTGCCATTCGTGAGCAGGTTGAGGGCGAGCGCCTGAGCTTTCTGGAAGGTGTGCGCCGCGGTGTGTTTACCGTTCCTGGCGATAAAGAAGGCGGGGTTGATTTTGAGCCTGTACTGAAGATTGCAGCCGAGCATGGCTATGAAGGCTGGCTGGTGATTGAAGCAGAGCAGGACCCTGATCAGCGCAATCCGTTTACATACCAAAGCATGGGCCTGAAGGCGCTGCGCCAGATGGCTCTCAGCGCTGGTCTTGATAAGAAGGTAGTCGTATGAGCAAGCTTCTCGTAAAACCCTCGGGCACTGAGGGTAAGGTGCATGACATCACACCTGAAACTGCCAATTGGGGCTACGTTGGCTTTGGTCTTTACCATCTGGAGCCGGGCGCAAGCGCCAAGGAGCTGATGGTGGGCCGGGAAGCCATTCTGGTGATCGTTGAAGGCAAAGCAAGCATCACCTCGGATGGGCAGGACTTTGGCACTCTGGGTGAACGTAAGAACGTCTTTGAGCGCATTAAGCCGTGGTGTGTTTATGTTCCGGCCGGGGCTGAATGGAGCGCGACGGCGGTGACCAAGCTGACACTGGCTGTGTGCACGGCGCCTGCAACTGATGGCAGCTACCCTGCCCGTGTGATTGGCCCCGATGACATTCCAAGCGTTGAGCGCGGTATTGGTGCCAACACCCGCTACATTCACCCCATTGCCATGGAAGAGCAGGACTTTGCAGAAAGCCTGCTGGTTACCGAGGTTTACACCCCTCAGGGCAACTGGTCGTCTTATCCTCCGCATCGTCATGATGAAGACCACTTCCCTGATATAACCTATCTGGAAGAGACCTATTACCACCGTCTCAATCCGGAACAGGGTTTCGGCTTCCAGCGCGTTTACACGGATGATGGCGAACTGGACGAAACCATGGCAGTTTCGAGCGGCGATGTTGTGCTTGTTCCAAAAGGGTATCACCCGTGTGGCGCGCCGTATGGCTACGAGATGTACTACCTGAATGTGATGGCGGGTCCGAAGCGTAAATGGCGTTTCCAGAACCATCCGGACCATGACTGGATAGCGCAGCGCGACGCGCAACCTGCCGGCGCGATTGACATTTGATAGGCGCATGTTCCCGGTGCGTCTTTGCCGGGAACATCGTTTGACTTGATTCCATATCTTCGAAATCCGCGGGACTGCCCGCGATCAACGTTGTTGTGAAAGAAAAGCTATGACTGTTTCGATTGGTCTTTTGGGAGCTGGCCGTATTGGCAAAACCCACGCAAAAGCCGTAAGCCAGCTTGAGAGTGCAAAGCTGGCTGCTGTGTACGATCCGTTTGAAGAGGCTGCCAAGGAGATTGCGGCTCAAACCGGTGCGCGCATTGATAGCCTCGATGCGATCATGAACGATCCTGCTATTGACGCTGTGATCATCGCAACGCCGACTGATCTGCATGCAGAGCAGATTGAACAGGCCGCGCGTGCGGGCAAGGCAATCTTCTGCGAGAAGCCGATCCATCTGGACGGTGATCGTGTGCGGGACTGCCTGAAGGTTGTTGAAGAGACCGACGCCAAGCTGATGGTTGGGTTTAACCGCCGGTTTGACCCGAACTTTGCTGAAGTCAAACGTCAGATCGAAGCTGGCGCTGTTGGTGAGGTTGAGCTGGTTCAGATCACCTCCCGCGACCCCTCCCCGCCACCAGCAGAGTACGCAGCGCGTTCTGGTGGTCTGTTCAAGGACATGATGATCCATGACTTTGACATGGCCCGCTTCCTGCTTGGGGAAGAGGTTGTCGATATTTCTGCAATGGGCAGCAGCATCGTAGATCCGGCTATCGGCGAGGCTGGCGACGTGGACACCGCGACTGTGATGCTGAAGACAGCAAGCGGCAAAATTGCAGTGATCACCAACTCCCGCCGCGCCACGTATGGCTACGACCAGCGTGTGGAAGTGCATGGCTCTAAAGGACTTGTTTCTGCTGAAAACAAACGTACGACCACAGTGACCGTCGCCAACGAGAACGGATACACGGCGGAACCTTTGATGGACTTCTTCATGGAGCGCTATGTTGATGCCTATCGCATCGAGCTGGAGACTTTCGTGAAAGCTCTGACCGAGGGCACAGCCATGTCTCCAAGCGGCATCGACGGTTTGAAAGCTCTTGAGCTGGCGGAAACTGCTACCACCGAAGTTGCGAAAGCACGTGAGACGGCAAAGGCTTAAGCTGGTCTAGAAATAAGAATACGAAAAGGGCCGATGCATTGCACCGGCCCTTCTTTTTTGTCTGTTGCGTCTGCCTCGCCTTATGCCATGGCTGCCTGCCGCCGCACGGTGGCGATGCGGAAGCGGTTGGCTACGTAGGCGCCGTCGGTGAGGCTGGCGTTGCCTGCGGGGTTGGCGCCTGTGACGTGGAAGTCAGAATAGGCTGCTGACTGGTTCACGTAGATGTTGCCAGTGAGATTGACAGAGAGCGGCGCTCCTGCCCAGGCATAGGCGTCTACGGCTTTGTCGATCACAGCTTCATCGGTGGAATACAGCGCGGCGGTGATTGCGCCGTGGCTCTTTGCGGAGCCTGCTGCGCGGGCAATGGCGTCGTCAATATCGTCACAAGCAATGATGAAGGAGATCGGGCCAAAACGCTCCTGCATATAGGCTTCTTCCTCTTTGGAATCGACCGCAACCACTGTTGGCGTTGCAGAGCGAGCGCCGTTCATGCCTTCGACCTGTGCAGACTGACGGACTACCTTACCGAGCTTGCCTACTGTCTCAATACGCTCCAGCGTGGCCGGGTTTTGTACGGCGCCGAGGATGGCGGCGGCACGGGCAGGATCTCCGAGGAGTTTGTCCAGTGAGATCTTGATGGCTTCG
The DNA here is from genome assembly GCF_014651595.1 of Pseudovibrio japonicus. GTDB lineage: Bacteria > Pseudomonadota > Alphaproteobacteria > Rhizobiales > Stappiaceae > Pseudovibrio > Pseudovibrio japonicus. Next base: position 612,686 of record NZ_BMXE01000001.1, read on the forward strand.
GCCACTTCCTCAAAGCTCTTCTTGCCGTCGTTGGTTTCAATACCATCACGGGGAATGAAGATGTTTTGTGGTGTGGTGCACATCTGGCCGGAGTAGAGCGACAGGGAGAACGCGATGTTGCTGGCCATACCGCGCAGGTTGTCGGTGGAATCGATGGTGATCGCGTTGACGCCGGCTTCTTCTGTGTAGACCAGTGCATCGCCTGCGTTTTCGCGGACCCACTTGCCGAATGCGTTGGAGCCGGTGAAGTCGATGATCTTCACAGCGTCCGCAGTGACAAATTCCTTGGTCTTTGGCGCGTCTACTGTATCAGCAGCGAGCAGCAGGACGTTTGGATCGAAGCCTGCTTCTTTCAGCACTTCACGGCCAATCTGGATGGAAATGGCCATTGGCAGGATCGCCATTGGATGCGGCTTGATGATGACCGGGTTACCGGTGACGAGGCTTGCGAACATGCCCGGATAGGTGTTCCAGGTTGGGAAGGTGGCGCAGCCGATGACCAGCGCGACGCCGCGTGGCACAACGCGGAACTTCTTATCGAGCACGATTGGATCATGCTTGCCCTGCGGCTTTGTCCATGTGACCTCAGTTGGGGTCTGGGTCATTGCGTCGTAAGCGTAGGCGACGGCTTCCAGTCCCCTGTCCTGTGCGTGCGGGCCGCCAGCCTGAAACGCCATCATGAACGCCTGACCGGACGTGTGCATGACCGCATTGGCGATGAGGAAGGACTTTTTGTTGATGCGGGCGAGCATTTCCAGCGCAACGCCAACACGCTCTTCAACCGTTGCTTTGGCCCAGCTCTTTCCTGCTTCAGTTGCTGCTTTGATCAGCTCGGCAGGGTCAGCGTCTTCGTAGGTGACTCCCAGCTCTTTGCCGTAGGGCGATGCTTCGGCACCAACCCAGTTACCGTTGGTTGGTTGGCCCAGCGCAAATGGCTTGCCGAGCATTCCCTCAAACTCGGCTGCCTGATCGTCTTTTGCAGTTTCACCGTAGATCTTGCCCGAGGCAATCTCTGGATAAGCGGACCAGTAATCTCTTGATTTACTTGTCTTTACTGCCTTAAAGAGCGTTTCTTTATGCGCTTCAAAAAAGTTACTCATTGTTCCTCCTCGAAAAACCTGCGACTGCCGCAGCGTTTCCTCGACCAATGTGTGACTTTTAAAGTGTTCTACGATTACTCCAGATCGTGCGAACACTTTAAAGGTCTTTCGTTTCCTGCGTATTTTCTTCCCAAAACCGGCTTCCACTTTTGGGCAATACGCTTTGAATTCCAATTGACAGCGGTTTCACTTCCAGACAATAATTTACCGACCGGTCAGTCATTTCAAGCAAAAACTGCTAGAACCATCGACCAGCCTACGAAGTGATTAGGTTTTCCAGAGGCCTCTCCTCATGAATTTGGGTGTTCATCGGGAGCAAATGAGGTTCACTGGGGTTTGATGACCGACCTATTTGGAGGGAGAGACCATGAGCGAGACGAGCGTCATGTCCGAGCAGAGCATTTTGGTGGATGTGAAAGACACCTACCACGTGATTACACTGAACCGTCCTGACAAGCTGAACTCGTTCAATGACGAGATGCACCGCGCGCTTTATGCTGCGCTGGAGGCAGCAGATGCGGACGAGAATTGCCGCGCTATCTTGCTAACCGCTGCGGGCAAAGGGTTTTGTGCGGGACAGGATCTGGGCGACCGCGTGAAGCCGACACCGGACGCCCCTCCGCCGGATCTGACCCAGACGATTGGTGACTTCTATAATCCACTCATCCGCAAACTGAAGGCGATCAACGTGCCAGTTGTATGTGCCGTCAATGGTGTGGCTGCGGGGGCTGGTGCCAACATTGCTATGGCCTGTGACATCGTGATTGCCTCTGAGAAAGCAAAGTTCATTCAGGCATTTGCCAAGATTGGTCTGGTGCCAGATTCTGGTGGCACCTACTTCCTGCCACGCCTTGTGGGTTCCGCCCGTGCGCGTGGTCTTGCTATGCTGGGCACACCGATTACCGCTGCTCAGGCTGAAGAATGGGGCATGATCTGGAAATGCTCTTCTGCTGAAACGTTCCTTAAGGAAGCGACTGCCATGGTGGAGGAGCTTGCTGTGGGGCCAACCGTCGGGCTTGGTCTCATCAAGCAGGCGCTCAATGCTTCTGAGGGCAATTCGCTGGATGAGCAGCTTGATCTGGAGCGCGATTATCAGGGCGAAGCGGGGCGCACGTCGGATTATCTGGAGGGTGTAACCGCCTTTATGGATAAGCGCGTTCCGAAATATTCAGGCAAGCGCTGATGGACAAGCAGGAATTGGCGGAGGCCGTTGCGGCCTCCATGTGGGATGAAGACGAGGCAACACAAGCCCTTGGTATGACGCTGGACCAGATTGCGCCGGGGCGTGCTGTCATCTCCATGAGCATACAGGGGCGTATGACCAACGGACACAAGACGTGTCACGGCGGGTATATTTTCACCCTTGCGGACAGCACGTTTGCTTTTGCCTGCAACAGCCACAACCAGCGTGTTGTGGCGTTTCAATGTTCCATCACTTACCTCGCGCCGGCCTTTGAGGGGGATGTTCTGACGGCAACTGCCGAAGAGATCACCGTGCAGGGCCGGTCAGGCGTCTATGACGTTCATGTGTGCAATCAGGATGGCACACGCATTGCGGAATTTCGCGGAAACTCGAGAACAATCAAAGGAAAACATATCGAGTTAAGCAGTTGATTTATTGATTGATTACCAGCATTTGAGGAGGAGAAAATGTTGGAGGTTAGAGAACGCAGGTCGGATCTGGAGCCTATTGAAACCGCCGGACGAGAAGAGTTGCAAGCGCTGCAATTGGAGTGTATGCGGTGGTCATTGCGACACGCCTATGAGAATGTGGCGTTTTACAAAGACAGCTTTGATGCAGCGGGGGTTCATCCCGATGACCTGAAGAGCCTTAGTGATCTGGCGAAGTTTCCGTTCACCACCAAGCAGGATTTGCGCGACAACTACCCTTTTGGGATGTTTGCCGTTCCTGAAGAGGAGATCTGCCGCGTTCATGCCTCCTCCGGCACCACTGGTAAGCCGACTGTTGTGGGCTACACTAAGAAGGACATTGAGACCTGGGCCGGTGTGGTTGCCCGCTCCATTCGTGCAGCGGGCGGAAAGCCCGGTGATAAAGTGCATATCGCTTATGGCTATGGGCTGTTTACGGGAGGTCTGGGTGCGCACTATGGAGCCGAAGCGCTTGGCTGTACGGTTATTCCCATGTCCGGCGGCATGACAGAGCGACAGGTGCGGCTGATTGAGGACTTCAAGCCTGAGATCATCATGGTCACCCCGTCTTACATGCTCTCCATTCTGGATGAGTACCGCAAGGAGGGTCTCGACCCCCGCAAGAGTTCCATCAAGATTGGCATCTTTGGGGCTGAGCCGTGGACCAACTCCATGCGCGAGGAGATTGAGCAAGCCTTTGATATGCATGCGGTTGATATCTACGGGCTATCCGAGGTGATGGGTCCGGGTGTGGCGCAGGAGTGCGTGGAGACGAAGGATGGCTTGCACATCTGGGAGGATCACTTCTACCCCGAGATCATTGATCCGGTGAGTGGTGAGGTTCTGCCCGATGGCTCTAAGGGTGAATTGGTGTTCACCACGCTGACCAAGGAAGGGCTGCCTATCATCCGGTATCGTACCCGCGATCTGACCCGTTTGATGCCGGGTACAGCTCGTGCCATGCGGCGGATGGAGAAAGTGACCGGTCGTTCTGATGACATGATGATCGTGCGCGGTGTGAATGTTTTCCCGAGCCAGATTGAGGAGCAGATGCTGCGCTGTGACGGGCTCTCCCCTCACTACCAGATTGAACTTGTACGCAAAGGGCGTATGGATCAGCTGATGGTCAAGGTGGAAGCGGCCGCTCATGCGGCGTCTGATGCTGATCGTCAGGCGAGCGCTAAAGAGCTGGCGGTTCATGTGAAAAACAACATTGGAATTTCGGTTGGGGTAGACGTGGGCCCGCCCAATTCCATAGAACGAAGCCAAGGCAAGGCCAAGCGGGTTGTGGACCTGCGGCCTAAAGAAAACTAGCGGAAATAAAAAGCATGGCGCGCACCAGAGCAGCGGATTATGACGACAAACGCAAATCCATCTTAAAGTTATCGGCGCGCGCCTTCGCGCAGCATGGCTATGACAAAACCTCCATGGCGCAGATCGCCAAGATCTGCGGCTTCTCCAAGGCCTTGCTCTACCACTACTATGAGAACAAAGAGACGTTGCTGATTGATATTATCAGCGCCCACCTTGAAGAGCTGGTTGATGCCGTGGAGACCGCCGCGGAGGAGGACCAATCCCCGTTGGAGCAGCTGCGCAGTCTTTGCCGTGCGTTGATGCTGGCCTATGAGGATGCGGATTCTGAGCATAAGCTGCAGATCAACGAGCTTTCCTACCTTCCCGTCGAGAAGAAACAGGGCATCATTGAGCTGGAACGGAAGCTGGTTTCGATCTTTGCCAAGGCGGTTGCGGCAACCAATCCGCAGTTCGGGGATGGCAGCACGCTGGTCAAACCTGTCACCATGAGCCTGTTCGGGATGCTCAACTGGTCCTATCTGTGGTTCAAGCCGGATGGAGATCTGACCCGTGAGGGTTATGCTGAGCTGGTGGTGGAGCTGTTGCTCAATGGCTCACGGTCTATTCACGGCGGCGACTTTTCTGGCAGCAGCCGATAGATCGCAGCGGTTTCAGTTTTGCGCGGTACGAGCTAAATCCAGCTTGCAAAGCCCGTCTCTTTCTCCGAGAGTTGCGCGACAAGCCAAGGAAGAACCCATCATGAAAACTGAACGCGAAAAGATGGAAGCGGGTGAGTGGTACACCTGCGTGGATGACGAGCTGGATATGCTGCGGCGCGCTGCCTACCACGCTGTGCATGAACATCGCACTCTGCACCCGAGCGAACGTGGCCGGATCAGCCCTGCCCTGCGGGCCTTGCTTGGTAGCACGACGGAGAGCACCCTCATTGAGGCGCCGTTTCACTGCTCCTATGGCATCAACATCCATCTGGAAGAAAACGTCTTTCTCAATGCAGGCTGCACCATTTTGGATAGTGCGCCTGTACGGATTGGGGCTCAGACCATGCTGGGGCCGAATGTGCAGATTTACTGCGCCCAGCACCACAAAGACGCAGAAAAGCGCTGTGCGGGGCTGGAGACCGCCAAACCGGTGACCATCGGCAAGCGGGTCTGGATTGGCGGTGCGGCCATCTTAATGCCCGGCGTTACCGTTGGAGATGACGCCATAGTGGGCGCTGGCAGTGTGGTGACCAAAGATGTGCCTGCCGGGGCCACCGTGGTGGGCAACCCGGCCCGCATTACGGGGTAGCGCTCTGAACCCTTGAAAGTGGCTGCAGGGTTCCCCATGCAGCCACAGTTGCCAAGATCAGTTTTCCAACAGTTGCTGCTTTGCCTGCGTTTGCGGGGCCGGTTTCCGTTTTCCGAACGACATTCTGCTGATGAGGCGATCACGTAGGACAAACTGATGGAAGGCCCAGCCGCCAATATGTAGCAAGAGCAATGCTGTAAGCGCGTTGGCGATAATCCCGTGTACAACGCGCGCCGGGTAGATCGTGAGATCCGCTGGGAGCGGACTTCCTGAACCACCCAGTGTTATTGCGAAGAGGTCTGCACTGCTCGCCATTATCAGGCCGGAGAACACCATGCCTGCTATCAACGCATAAATAGCCCAGTGGGTGAGCCCGGCCAGCGTGTTGAGCGCGGCTTTTCCTGTGTCTGCCTTCGCTGGTTTTTGAGTGATGAAGCGGGTGATGAGCCGCAGGACAAGCAATGCGCCGATGGTCATGCCCCAGATCATATGCCCTGTCATACCGGTGAGCTTTTCAGGATCGGCATTATCCATTGCCGCTAAACTGGGTCCGCCTACGATCAGCGCCATGAATATCATAAGTGCAAGGATCCAGTGCAAGGCAACTAAAACCGGGTGATAGCGTGTTGTCATCGGGCGCTCCATTCATCAACCTTCCGAGGAACCGAGGTTGGGTTCCTGATTGCATCTGGAGTGCATTTTACGTTACATGAAAAGAACAAGAATGCCGTGATTTGGAACAATGCATTACTGTGATGTAACAGGAGGGACATAATGAGATCACTGGACTGGGAGCTTCTGCCATCTTTTCTTGCTGTTGCGCGGGCGGGTAGTTTACGGGCCGGTGCAGATCTGCTTCACACCAACTATGGCACTGTGAACCGTAATATTCAGTCTCTTGAAGCGAGTTATGGTGTAGCTTTGTTTTTGCGCTCACACAAAGGCTTCACGCTAACGGAGGCGGGCGAAGCGCTGCTACCGTTTGCTGAACAGGCCGAAGACGTGATCATCAACGCGCGCAAACGTGTTGAGGGATTGGACAAAACCGAAGCGGGGACGCTCCGGTTTTCCGTCACTCCCACCTTTGCCTATGATGTGATCACGCCGATCATCAGTCGCTTTCAGGAGGCTTACCCTGATATTCAGGTGGAGCTGAGGCTTACGACTGCGGTTGAGAACATAAACAAGGACGAGACGGATGTGTCTCTACGCGCTGCCTATGACGTCAGTGGGGACGTGGTAGCACGCAAGCTCTACCCGATGGCGGTGGGCATCTATGCCAGCAAGAGCTATATCGACACCACGTTTGCAAAGGCCGGACCGCAAGGCGCTGGCCTTTCGTGGATCGGCTTTCCTGATAGTGCCCAGTACAGCAACATGATCTCTCAATCTCCGTTCCCTCACGCGGATATGCGCCACATGGTGTCTGACGGTTACATGCGTTTGAGGCTGTTGCGAGAGAATTGCGGCATCTCCTATCTCCCTGTGGTTTTCGAGCAGTTCTTTCCTGATCTGTGCCGCGTGCCCGGGACGAAGCTCGAACTGGGGCAGTCACTTTGGATTGTGCTTCATGCAGATTTGCGCAAGACCGTGCGCGTGCGCCGCTTTGTTGATTTTCTGGCAGGTGCTCTCATGGACATGCGGCGCGATATGCAAGGCGAGCTTTTCCGCCGTTAGTCCGCGCCAGCTTCAGTCCAGATCACAATAAGCTCAATTGCAGGCTGGTAACGCTGCATCTAATCTACTGGGGAATCAGCCTCTTCCAGCAAATCAGGTTACCGATGAAATTATATTACGCTCCCGGCACCATCTCTATTGCAGTTGCCATTGCCCTTGAAGAATCCGGTGTGTCTTACGCCCGTCATAAGATCGATTTCAGGAACCCGGAGGTCAGCCGCCCGCAGCTCTTGGGCGTGAACCCGAAGGGGCGGGTTCCGGTGCTCGTAACGGATCACGGCATATTGACGGAAACGGGTGCCCTGCTCGACTACATTGCCGATCTTGCGCCTGAAGGCAGCCTGAAGCCGGATGACCCTTTCAAAGCTGCCAAGATGCGCGAGGCCATGTACTATCTGGCCTCCACCATGCATGTGAACCATGCCCACAGGCTGCGCGGCCACCGTTGGGCCGACAAGCAGGAAAGCTGGGATGATATGCGCGCCAAGGTGCCGGAAACCATGAGTGCCAGCTGTGCCTATGTGGAAGAAAACCTGCTCACCGGCCCCTACGTGCTGGGTGAAACCTTCAGCGTTGCAGACGCCTATCTGTATGCGGTCAGCACATGGCTTGAGGGTGACAGTGTTGACATCCGCCAGTTCCCCAAGTTCCATGCGTTTCAGCGGCTCATGGAAGAGCGGAACTCTGTGAAGGCAGTTAAAGCCGCCGCCATACTGGTCCAGGCTTAGGATTAATGCGGAGGCAGCTGTCCCGAAACTTCAGGGGCAGCTGCTGGTAATATACCGGAGCTTCCGGCTACTGGCTTTGGTTCACTGCCCTGAATTCGATCTCTCCTTTATGCAGGAAGCAAGTTTTGGTGAAGGTGGTCAGGTCAACCGAGTTTGGCAGGCGGATATCTGATAGGTCTGGCAATGGTTTCGCAGCAAGATCAAAGTTCCTGTGAACCTGCGAGATCATGAGGATTATATGGCCAGTGTTTCTTGTAAAGTCCTTCAGCTCTGACAACTGCTCTGTAAGCTCTGGATTTTTGCGTTTCTGGTCCAGCAGCTGGAGGTAGTCAATGACAACCAGCGCCTTTTGCTGCGTGTGGTGCAGCTGGTCTAAGACATAGCTGGCGCATATCTCATCTGAACAGTCCAGATTGAATGAACTGCTGATCTCTTCGGGTTTTCTGCCGAGCTGAGTGATGCGGTTGAGGACATCGGCTGGCGTGTATTCCAGCGTGAAGAAGTGGCTCTGCCATCCAGACTGGTTGGCTTGCAGGGCCAGCTCCAGCCCAAACAGGGTTTTGCCTTGCCCTGGCCGCGCTGCGATCAACACCAGATCACCGGGTTGCAGTTGTTTTAGCAGGTTACGGGCGTGGCCTGATGGCGACGTGGCTGACGACAGATGGCTCCAGCTCTTGTAGCCTTCTTTTTGCGCCAGCTGGTCCAAGGCGGCGTGCAACGGAATACCGCTGTCGCGGGCCGCCAGTTTTGCTTGCCGTTTCAGCTTATAGATTGGGCTAGATAGCCTCATGAAAGAACCCTCTCTTCAGAGCATACCTTGCAACCCCTCCTTATGCGCTTGCTCGAACAGTGTGGTTCAGTTTCTTACGTCCTGCATGTGCACTGCTTCCCGAATGGAGGGCGGAGGCCCGGACTTAGCCTTGCAACAAGGATAGAAATCCGAGGCATGACAATCAAGTGCGGGTTACGCTTTTCAACATGCGGGGTGGGTGTTTTCAGGTTTGGTGCGGGATATACCGACCACTCACTTCAGTACGGAAAGCAAGGTCAACATGAAGCCAACGCTGACGCATTTGGGCAGAAGCGGATATTCAGACAGGTCAATCCATAGGTGATGCGGTCTGAATGGTGGTGATGACCTTCAGAATGAAGGCATCAATGAACCAGCCATCCTCCATCGACGGTCAATACTGATCCATTTACATAATCCGATGCGCTTGATGCTAAAAAAATAGCGGCGCCAACCATATCTTCAGGTTTGCCCCACCTTCCGAGCGGGATACGCGCAGCGATTTCATTATGGAGTTTGGGGTCTTCTACCAGCGGTTGGGTCATATTTGTTTCGACAAACCCCGGCGCTATGGCATTAACCAGGATGCCTTTCGCACCCCACTCATTTGCCAGAGAACGCGTCATACCAACAACGCCAGATTTTGCGACTGTGTAGGAAACTCCTTGTGGGCCACCCTGATATGCTACAATCGAAGAAATATTTATGATCTTTCCTTTTCTGCCAGAGTCGAATGCACTTTGTGCAAATTCTCGGCACAAGAAGAAACTGCTTTTTAGGTCAACATCCAGTACATCATCCCAGTCTGGCTCTGAGAAATCTACAGCTGCGTTACGACAGTTTATGCCCGCACTGTTCACCAAGATATCGACTGGCATCACCTCAGAAGCGCTGCGTGCTGCCAAAATGGAATCTCTTAAATCCAGTTTCAGGTCACGGGCAGAACCGCCCGCCTGCCTGATCTGATCAATCGTCGTATCAAGGGAGGCGCAATCGGCACAAATCACGTGTGCCCCGGCATGAGCCAAACCAATACTTATCGCCTGACCTATGCCCATAGATGCACCCGTAACGAGCGCAGTTTTGTTTTTCAATGAAAATAGATCGCCCACGAACTGGCTCCTAATAGTCAGGCGGGCCAAATAATACGTGTATTGAGGGTACCGCCACATTCTATTAGCAAGCAGTATTGTTTGAAGAGTTTGTGCTAATGAAGGCACTCCCGATAAGGAGGCTTCCCATGAAACTTGCAGTTACCGGAGCAAACCGAGGGATAGGTCTTGCACTCGTGAAAGAGGCCACCCAACGTGGATGTGAAACGCTCGCCTGTATCCGCTCTGAAGAAAATACGACGGCAGTTGAAGGCTTAAGCCAGGTCAGTGTTGCACTCGCTGATGTGCGCGACCCGATCGCCCTGAACAATGCCGCTCAATCTTTTGGCCCGCTCGATCTGGTGGTAGCCAACGCGGGCCGTTTCATTGGCCGTTGGGGGATTGAAGATCCGGCATATACTCCGGAGGCGTTTCAAGAAGTTCTCATGACCAACGTGGCTGGAGTGTTTTTTACTGCGCGAGCGTTTTTGTCCTACCTGACTAGTCCGGGTGGCAAGGTTGCAGTTATCTCGTCTTTCAGCGCATCAAACACGATTAAATGTACAGGGGATCGCTATATCTACCGCGCCTCCAAAGCAGCGGTAACCAATATTGCAACCAACCTCGCGGTCGAACTAGCAGAAAAAGGCATAGCGGTGGGCGCATACGATCCGGGGAGCGTGCAAACGGATATGTACGGCAAAAAACCAGGTGCAGAACTTTCCCCAAGCGAGGTTGCGAAACGCCTGATGGATCGGTTTGAAGCGCTTTCGATGAAAAACACCGGAGTCTTTGAGAATTATGCAGGTCGCAAGGTTCCGTACTAGCTCAAAGTAAGAGCCTTGTGCCACTGGGCGCACAACAAACATTCACGTTTCACTATCTAAATAGATAGCTGTTTCAAGCTATCTGGAGAGGCCCACGAATTTTATTGGGCATTTGAGTACTCACTCCTGCAAGATATACTTTCCCGGTGCATCGCAAAGTGGACTATAGCCGGCTTTAGGACAACCGAGCGGTGGGGGGGACGTTTTCTCCGAAGATTGTTCTAGTAACCATTGTTGCCAAGCTGGCCACCACGAGCCTTCGTAACAGGGGGCAGTTTCGATCCAATTCTCCGGGGCCATGTAGCTCTTGCTGCCCTGACACTTTCTACAGTATTTTTGATATCTGCGCCCTTTATGCCCGGGTTCACTAACAATTCCCGCGTTGTGGCCACCGGACGTCAAAACAAAAGTAACTTCAGTATTCATATACAGATTGAGTTTGTAGACCGAACGCCAAGGTGCGACGTGATCTCGCTGGGTTCCCACTGCAAATATGGGCACCTTGATATCTGTTAGGGCCACCGATCTTCCATCAACTTTATAGTGGCCTTCCGTCAGTTCATTATTCAGGTACAGCTTCCGTAAATACTCCGAGTGCATTCTAAAAGGCAGACGGGTAGCATCTGCGTTCCATGCCATCAAGTCGTTGAGGGGTCTTCGTTCCCCAATCAGATAGTCATGGATTATCCGGGACCAAACCAGATCATTGGAACGCAGCATATTGAAGGCACCGGCCATCTGCCCTTTATCAAGAAAACCTTGTTGCCACATAGAATCCTCGATAGCTGCCAGTTGGCTCTCATCAACAAACAGCATCAGCTCGCCCGCCTCTTCAAAGTCGGTTTGTGCTGCAAAAAGCGTTACAGTTTTCAAGATATCGGATTTTTCGCGTGCCAGATAGGCTGTCGCTATGGATAGGAGTGTGCCCCCAAGACAATATCCGGTCGCGTGGATCTTCTGTCCGGAAACAATTGATTGGATCACCTTCAGAGCATCCAACACACCCAGCTTCAAATAATTATCAAGACCTAGATTCCAATCGTCAGCATCTGGATTTCTCCAGGAAATCATGAAGACGGTATGGCCGTGATCAACCAGATATTTAACTAGAGAATTGTCTGGCGAAAGGTCAAGAATGTAATATTTCATGATCCAAGCTGGGACGATGAGGATCGGTTCCGGATGGGTTTGCTCTGTCGTCGGGCTATACTGGATCAATTCCATCAGGTGGTTCCGGTAAATCACCTTACCGGGAGTACAGGCTACTTCTATGCCCTTGCGAAATTTCTCAGTTCCGGGAACTGGAGCCTCAGTCAAGATACGGGTGAAATCTTCAAGATAATTTTCGACCCCATTGAGAAGGTTCGCGCCGCCATCTTGTACTGTCTTGCGGACAACCTCAGGGTTTGTCCAGAGGCTGTTTGAGGGAGAGAAGACATCGAGGAGCTGCCGCGTGTAGAAGTTGACGATTTCTGTATGGTGGCGGGACACACCCTGAATATCGCGTGTTGATTGATCTACCCAGGACTCTGCCAAAAGAAAGCCCTGATAGTAGGCATTAAACGGCCATTCGTTCCATGCAGCATCTGTGAAACGGTAATCCTGTGGTCGAGGTTTAGCCACTGGCTCTATTTCCTCTTGCGAGGGACCTGTGACCTTTGCCCAATAGATAGATAGGAGAGCTAGTTTTTGGAGTGCACTCTCACTCAATTCAGTCTGCTTGGAAGGATAAATACTTAGGTGGGCAGCCCAATCAAACAAAGCCATGTTCAACGAAATAGGCGAGAGCCCGAATGTTGCCTTGCCGAGCCATGCATGGATAAGCCGATCCAGAGGGTGGGAGTGCTTAATGCGCTGAACGTCAGTTGGTAGTGGTTTATGAGCACCGGTTATTTCCAGTGTACCGTTCGTCTCGATTGCTCCGTGGGGAACCTTTGATTGTTTGGCTCGTTTCGAATGCACACCATCAGAGCTTTTGCCCGATTTACGCACGTTTGCTTGTTCGTTTGCCAAAACGGTATCTCCCTCTCATTGGAAAGACGGCTTGGTTTAGGTTTTTTGTAGGCCGATAATGCGAAGCTCCGGGTGTCACTCCATATGATTGGTTGAGTTCTTGGCAAGAATGATATCAGGTACTGCTGACAAACTCATTTTTGCGACGCACATATAGTAAAGCAAGTGCGCAAGATGCTTTGCGCGTTATACCAATTCCTGCTGCTCTACTGGTTAAGATAACCGGAACGCGACCACCAACAACAATGCCCGCAGATTCAATTTCGAACAGGTAAGACATTTGCTTGTATAGCATATTGCCGGACTCAACATCCGGAACGACAATGATATCGGCATCACCAGCAACCGGAGATTTGATGTCTTTGGCTGTTGCTGCTTCGGTCGAAATTGCATTGTCAAAAGCTAGAGGGCCATCAAGAACACCGCCGGTGATTTGGTCCCGCTCGGCCATTTTGCAGAGCGCTGTAGCATCCAGAGTTGAGGGAATATTTTCATCTACGGTCTCAACAGCAGAAACAATTGCTACTTTTGGCTCTCCCATGCCCAAGCTCAGGAATAGATCGATCGCGTTCTGAACGATATCCTTTTTCTGAGCCAGGTTTGGTCGGATATTGATGGCAGCATCAGTCAGGAACAATGGTTTATGATAGGTGGGCGCGTCCACCATAAAGACATGGCTCATCCGTCGGCCCGTCCTTAGCCCTGTTGCAGTGGCAACGATTGGCTTCATTAATTCTTGCGTATGGATTTTGCCTTTCATGATGGCTTCAACTGAGCCCTGATGAACCAGCTCGACCGCTTTATCAGCAGCAGCGTGGCTGTGCACGGTGGAGATGATTTTATAGGGCGACAGGTCAAAGTTTTCTGCGTCGGCAACGCGTCGGATTTTATCTTCAGGCCCGACCAGCACAGGGTCAATTAACCCCTCTTGCGCCGCATCGATAGCGCCACCGAGCGAGTTTGCATCGACAGGGTGAACTACGGCGGTCTTTAGAGGCTTATAGTGTTCCTGCAATGCAATAAGTTGCTCATAACAACTGCACCGCTCTTCTTTCAAAGCCAATTTGGGAAGTTTTATGCGCTTACGCCTTACTTTTTTTGTTGGGGCGAGGACTTCAGCCACGCCAACAATAATAGGTTCCCCGTGTTGATTAGAACAAACACAGTCAAGCGTAAGCCGTTTCTTCTCTTCATCCTTTTCCGTGACCGTAACCCTTGCAGAAATAGTGTCACCCACCGCTACTGGTTTTTGGAAGCGAAATGTCTGGCTCAGATATATTGTCCCAGGCCCGGGAAGTTCAGTACCTAATACAGTTGAGACGAGTGAGCCCCCCCACATACCGTGAGCGATAATTTTATGGAACATGTCACTCTTGGCATAGTCTTCATCAACATGTGCGGGGTTCACGTCTCCCGACATCACAGCAAATATCTGGATATCTTGCTGCGTAAGTGTGTGTTGGACCTGGGCTGTGTCACCAATTTTGATTTCATCAAACGTTTTGTTTTCGATGTATCCGTTCACTGACTGCCCTCCTAAACTATGAATAGCCAGCATCAAGGCCTGGCGGGGGTTTTGCTCAGTTGGTGTCCGCGTAACATAACATCGTATATTAACTCTTTTGATCACCTCTTAAATGCAAAGGCGACAAGTATCATCGTTCGCCAGCCTCGTGGTTTGAACCCCCAAAAGTGGCGATCAACCTAACTCTGTCTTGATGTGTGGAATCGGGGACGAAGTTCAGCTCTCCTACACGCCGAGTTTCAGAACGACCTCAAGCAAGGTGTTGCGGAGGGATTGGACTTCTTCTTTCGTGAGGTTTTGGTAGATCACGCGGCGGTCGCCTGCCATGACGCTTTCCATGGCTTTTTCGACGGTGGTTTTGCCCAGAGGGGTTAGTCAGCCGTCAAATCGATAGATAACCTGTCTTACACCAAAGCGCTCAAGCTCGCGGAGGGGCTTCATGCCGAGCTTTTTGAGCAGATTGGTGGAGCGAGTGTTTTGGAGTTGGGTTTCGGCGAGCACCGACGAAATGCCAAGTTTCTGCATTGCTGTTGGCAGGAAGGTTCGGAGCGTTTCTTCAGCGTATCCCCGCCCCCAATGCTCGGGGAGGAATTCGTAGGAGAGCTCGAATTGGCTCGCATCATGGTATGGACTCACACCCAGAAGACCGAGGAACTCATTGGTTTGTCTGGAGCGAACTGATGCATGATACCCTTTCGTATCTAAAAAGAGTGTGCTGCACCGCGCCTTGATAGCTTCGTCACTCTGTTTGCCGCCAAGAAACCGTCTTGTGTGCTCGTTCGAAAACAGCTTAATGAGGTCGACTTTGTCAGAAAGGCTCGGCCTAACAAGGCGGCAGCGTTGTGTAATCATATACTCTTCCCTCGCATAGACGCCCGGTTTGAGTACAACCTAGGGAAAGTGTCGTGCAATCTCTGAAGTGAGATTTCTTTAAAAATCAGCCCTCACTATGAGGCAACGATATCTCTACCATTAAACTCGATCAATTCTTTGGGGGATTGGCCGCCTAGGTTATCCTCCCGCCAAAATCTCCCTAGCTTGTTGAATATACTCCATCCAATCAAAAGTGCAGTCTCTGGTTCCTAATATTTTCGGCATACTAGAATCCCCATCAATGAATCTTAAACACAAGCCTGTAGGGGCGTCAGGGGACGCGTTACCTCCGATCCTTGCAACAAGTGATTTTAAAGGATAGGGCTTTTTCAGGAATACAACTTCCCTCTGACCTTCATCATTAATATCATCTGTGTGAACAAAAAAACCACGTTGTGTAAGATCTAAGATTACCTCATCTGGGTGCCGGCCCGGAAGGTCACTTAGGTAACTTGCAAGTGCTTTTTCCGCGTCTTTAGATGATAGAAATATTCCAGCATTGAACTCGTGTTTATCTGGAAAGAACTCACCTACGAGAAGAAAATGATATTCTGCGTCTATTAATTTCCCAGTACTGGATCTCTCAAATAAAAAGGCATGCTCTTCACCTGTTTCCTCCACCTCGCCACAAGAAAACTTAAGCAATACATAACTATCGTCTCGACCTTTTTTTTGGTAGTTTTTCTGATCAACGTCACCGATACCGTCGGTTATTGCATCGAATGCAGTTAAATAATCACTTGTATCAACCATTTGCCGAAAATGTCTGACATCTGCATCGTCGCACTCATCAGCATTGGCAATTCCAATACCCATCGCAACGACAAAAATAAGACTTATCCAAGCAAGACCAATTCGCCACATGAGATAGAACCCGCTAATTGACTAGCCAATCATAGTTCCGGCTAGTCTCATTATGAAAACGCTCAAAACACAGCAACTCAACCCAGAACTTATTATTGGCTGTGAATTGGTCCCCGAAGTCTCCGTAGCTATAAATTAGCTCTGTTCTCGTTCACTATTTGACAGTTGATGATATTGCCATGGGGCCAGCGCGCGATGCTGATGTGGGGGCGCCGCTCTTTATGGCTGTTGCTCCAGCGAGTTGGAGAAGCTCGGTTTCACCAGCGAAATCCGACTCGGCAAGGTGACAGTGTTGTCTGATCCTTTGCCCTTCCGTCTCCTAAACGCCGAGTTTCAAAACGACCTCAAGCAAGGTGTTGCGGAGGGATTGGACTTCTTCTTTGGTGAGGTTCTGGTAGATCACGCGGCGGTCGCCTGCCATGACGCTTTCCATGGCTTTCTCGACGGTGGATTTTCCCAGCGGGGTTAGCCGCACCATTTTGCTACGCTTGTCGGTTTCGTGGTCAATGCGCTCTACTAGTCCGTCAGCTTCCAGCTGTTTGAGGATTTTGGTCATGCCGCCGGAGGTCATCAGCAAGGATTGGTAAAGGTCGCTGGGGGACATCTCTCCGTTCTCAGGCTGAGACCGCAGCGCGACGAGCACCTCGAACGAGCCATTTGTCAGGCCGTACGCTTCCACCTCTTTTGAGCAGTTCTTATCAAGGATCTCGCTAAACCGGTTCATGCTCAAGAACAATTCGGTCTCAACAGAGACTGCTTCCGGCCAGTTTTGCCGCATTAGGTCAAGGGCACGTCCCATCGGGTAGGCTTTTGACATGAGATCCTCATCACAGTTTTCATGTTTTTGTAAATTAAAGCTTGCCAGAAAGATAGTTCGAATATATCTATCCAGCAAGCTATTTAGAAAGATAGGTGAAGACAATGAGAAGCTTCTGGGACAGAATCCGGCACACAGTGATGTTTGAAACGATCGCGCTTTCCATCGTTGCCGTGTTTGGAAGTTGGCTGACAGGTCACTCGCTACAGGAAATTGGCGCGATTGGTTTGGCACTGTCTCTGATCGCCATGGGTTGGAACCTTGTTTACAACTGGTTCTTCGACAAATGGTACATCAGCAGTCGTGGTAGCAAGCCGAGAACCGTTCCAATACGTATTATGCATGCAGTCCTGTTTGAAGGCGGATTGCTCGGCGTTGGCATTCTTCTGATCATGTGGTGGTTGCAACTGGGCTTCGTGGATGCGCTGCTGCTGGATATCGGCTATGCGACGTTCTTCCTAGTCTACGCCTTCGTCTACAACTGGGTTTACGATGTGGTTTTCCCAGTTCCAAGCACCAAAGCTGCCTGAGTGAGCGCAGCAGACATATGAACGCAAAAAAAGCCGGAATAACGCAAATTCCGGCTTTTCGTCTCAAACCAACGCAAACTGGTGTTCTGACAGATCAGATGTCGTCGTAATCTACTGTTACATCATCTGTTTTTGGTCTGGACTGGCAGGTAAGCACATAGCCAGCCTCAATCTCCCAAGGTTCCAGTGAATAGTTGACGGCCATGTCAACTTCGCCAGACACAACCTTAGCACGGCAGGTGCAGCACATTCCTCCCTTACAGGAGAATGGTGCTTCAATTCCCATTCGCAGCGCTCCATCGATGATGGTTTCGCCCGGCTGTAGGGTGACTTCGTGACGGGCGCCATCTACGATCATCGAGACTTTGGAGGCGTGGTCTACAGCCTTGGAATCCTTGGCTTTATGAGCTGCATGCGGGTCGCTGCCATCGGCGGGCACAAAGAGCTCGTTATGGATATGCTCCAGCGGGATGCCGTGGTTTTGGCAGGTCTGCTTTGCAGCTTCGATCATATCGCCCGGACCGCAGAGGAAGACATGGTCGATAGTGTTTTCACCGATGGTCTTCGTGATAAATTCATCAACCTTTTCAGCAGTTAAGCGACCATTGAAGAGGCTCAGTTCCTGCTCTTCGCGGGACAGAACATGATAGACACTAAGGCGATCGAGGAAGCGATCTTTCAGGTCATCTAGCTCATCCTTGAAGATCACGCTCTGGGAATTCTTGTTTCCGTAGAACAGGAAGAACTGGCTGTTCGGTTCGTCTTCCAGCACCGCCTGAACCATGGACATGATCGGCGTGATGCCGGAACCTGCGGCGAAAGCGGCGTAAACCCTTGCGTCTCCTGTTGTTTTTCGTGGTAAATTGAAGCGGCCCATCGGGGTCATCACGTCGATCTCGTCGCCAACGGCCACGTGGCCCAGAGCGAAGCTGGAGAAGCGACCGCCCTCCACTTTTTTGATGGCGACGCGGATGTCGTCATCCTTAGGCGAAGAGCAAATGGAGTAGGAACGGCGGGTGTCTTCACCGTTTATGAACTCGCGCAGGGTGAGATACTGCCCTGGAATAAAAGAATAATCTTCCTTCAGGTCATCTGGAATCTCAAAGGCGATCGAGACCGCCTCCTCTGTTTCCTGATGGACTGACTTGATCTTCAATCTATGAAACCGTGGCGACATGGTTTCCTCCCTTACATCTGCCGGTGCCTTTTAAGCGAGCGGATCAGATGCACTTGAAATAATCAAACGGCTCGGAGCAATCGTTGCAGCGGTAAAGGGCCTTGCAAGCTGTTGAGCCAAATTCGGAAATACGACTGGTGTTGGCAGAGTTGCACTTTGGGCAGCGGACTTGCTCTTCCCCGAACAAGGCCCGACGTGAAGCCCTGCCGTTTGGAGGGGCAATGCCGTAAGCCCTTAGCTTTTCACGCGCTTTCTCTGAGAGCCAATCGGTGGTCCAGGCTGGAGTAAGGACGGTTTTGACCTCCACCTTCTCAAAACCAGCGTTAAGCAAAGCTGCTTCGATATCGAAGGCAAACATGCTCATAGCCGGACAACCGGTGTAGGTTGGTGTTATGGTCACTGCCACCACGCCGTCTTCGCTCACATGCACATCACGTAGAACGCCAAGGTCCTCGATTGTGAGCACAGGCACCTCTGGATCGGGCACGTTACGCACCGCATCCCAAGCCTTTTGGTCCAACTCAGTTCTCAGAATTTTCGCCGCAACTGCCATGGGTTAGCTCCCGATTACCACTGGGCTTGCGGGAACGAGCGCTGCAGGTACTGCATTGGGGACAGGATATGCCCCAGATGCTCGCTGTGCTCGCCCTTACGGCCACCGGTCTGCATCCAGCTCTCAGCTGGGCGTTCCAGATTGGCTCGGGCCAATACACTGTTCACCGTCTCGTCCCATAAGTGCTTGATAGACATAGGGTCTATGGCGACTTCCTTGGCAACCAATGATGATACAACATCGTCACACTCGAACATTTCGCCGGTGTACATCCAAAGAAACTCCAACGCATCGTTGGTGCGGTTGTGGCTTTCCTCGGTGCCATCGCCAAGACGGATCACCCACTCCGCAGAATGGCGCAGGTGGTAGGCTGCTTCCTTCTCCGCCTTTGCTGCCAGACCTGCCAGCAGCTCGTCTTTTGAGTTCATCATAGCTTCCCAGAAGGGATGCATGAACGCGGAGAAGAGGAACTGGCGCATGATGGCATAGGCAAAGTCATCATTGGGTTGTTCGACCAATAGAAGGTTGGTGAACTCGCGCTCAACCCTATGGAAACACAGGGCATCTTCGTCGCGACCTTTGCCTTCGATTTGCCCTGCATAGGTGTAAAGCTCACGGGCATGGCCGATCAGATCAAGCGCGACGTTGGTGAGTGCGATGTCTTCTTCCAAGTGGGAAGCATGACCACACCACTCGCCCAGTCGCTGGCTCAGGATTGCGGAATCGTCTGCCAACCGCATGCAATATGTAAATAATGCCGGATCTTTCATCATGGCCCCCTCACATATTCGCAACTTCGTCGGGCAATTCGTAGAACGTCGGATGGCGATAGATTTTTGAGGCTGTTGGTTCAAACATCTCGCCCTTCTCATCCGGATCGTTCGCTACGATTGCAACGGATGGTACGACCCAAATCGAGAGCCCTTCCCCGCGGCGTGTGTAGACATCGCGCGCTGCCTGCAAGGCCATTTCAGCATCGGTGGCATGGACAGATCCGGCATGACGGTGAGACATGCCATTGCGTGCTCTGATGAAAACTTCCCAAAGTGGTGTTGCTTGTTCGCTCATCTGATCCCTCCCTTAAGCAGCTGATTTCTTTGCGGCTTGCTTTGCAGCATACGCCTGCGCAGCCTCACGCACCCAGGCACCATTCTCATGCGCCTTGATGCGGTCTTTCATCCGCTGCTTGTTGCAGATGCCATTGCCTTGAATGGTGTTGTAAAACTCGTCCCAGTCCGGCTGACCGTGCTCCCAGTGCCCTGTTTCCTCGTTGAACTTGAGGTCCGGGTCCGGCAGCGTGATGCCCAGTACCTTTGCCTGAAGCACAGTGGCATCCACGAACTTCTGGCGCAGTTCATCATTGGTGAAGCGCTTAATCTTCCACTTCATGCTGGCGGCTGAGTGCTTGCTATCTTTGTCCGAGGGACCAAACATCATCAATGAAGGCCACCAGAGGCGATTAACCGCGTCCTGAACCATCTCCTGCTGCTCTGCTGTGCCCTTCATCATGGCAACGAGCAGATCGTAGCCCTGACGCTGGTGGAAGCTTTCTTCCTTACAGATGCGGATCATGGCGCGGGAATACGGGCCGTAAGAGCAGCGGCAGAGCGGAATCTGGTTCATAATCGCGGCGCCATCTACCAGCCAACCAACAGCGCCCACATCGGCCCAATTCAGAGTTGGGTAGTTGAAGATGGAAGAGTATTTGGCTTTTCCGGTCAGCAGCTGATCAACCAGCTCTTCGCGGGAAACACCCAGTGTTTCTGCGGCTGAATAGAGGTAGAGGCCGTGTCCGCCCTCGTCCTGAATCTTCGCAAGAAGGATTGCTTTGCGCTTTAACGACGGAGCGCGTGTAACCCAGTTTCCTTCTGGCAGCATGCCGACAACTTCGGAATGGGCATGTTGAGAGATCTGCCGGACCAGCGTTTTGCGGTAGGCTGCTGGCATCCAGTCGTTAGGCTCAATCTTCTCTTCACGGTCAATGCGAGCCTGAAAAGCGGCGAGCTTTTCTTCGTCCTCAATGCCGGTTTCAACCGCGGGGTTGTTCAGTGCTTGCGTGTACATAGGTCACGTCCCTCCCAAGAGCACACCAATGTTCATCTGCGCTTCAATATGTCACAGAATAACATTATAACAAGTACTTTCCGTAACATTTACGGGTCCATTTTAGGAGAATTCTAAAATTCACTAATGATTACAGAGGTTGGAACCGTTCAAAAAAAGCGGGCTCAGGAGGCGGCAAAGTGCCAGCGGCATTCTTGGCGTTAGAATCAAGCCAAGCCTCGCCACGGTTCTTAAGTGCGTTGTAGATGCTTGCGGCAAGTTCGCGGGCAATGCTCCCGGCCCAATTCTCGGGCAAGGCTTGCAACGGCAGCTCCGGGTCTTTCAGCACCAGTCGTCTAAGGTCATGGATGAGCATGATACGCAGGATTAACGCCGTCTCTGAGGAGATGTGCAGGTCACTGGCGGCATTGCCTTCAAGGAGATCGTGAAGGCCGCGATAGGTCGCTATAAACTCGCTGTAGCCTTGCTGAAGGCTTTCGAGGTTCCATGCCTGCTGTGCCAATTGTGCAGTCTTGTCTGCAGGGGCTTTGGATTGCATGTAGACGATCTTATCGCAGGACCGGGGCGGCGGTATCTGGCCACTATCCGGCTTGATCAGAACGTTGGGGGCGATGGCGCCAAAGCCCTGCCCTATCAGGTGCTCGCGGCGCTCGGCTCTGTCCTCGCCCTCGTTCAGGATGGCTGTGATCCAGCATCCATTGCCTTTGGCCGGGCCGCGGGCATAAATGCGCGGGGTTGCCTGATCGAATGCCTCTTTCCCCATGTCTGTGAGGCGATAGAAGGAGTTGCGGCCAATGCGGGTTCGCTCCAGCCAGCCGTCGGAAGCCAGCCGTGACATGGCGGTGCGCACCACACCGGAGTTGATGCCGATCATCTGCATGATCTGGGTGATGTTTCCCATCCAGAGCTCGCCGCCACGCGGGGCAACGCAATCTCCGAAGATGGAGATGATCATGGACCATGAGCGTATTGGTTTTTGCGCGTGAAAGCGATCAAGGAGCCGTTTTTGCTCGGTTTCAAGAATGCTCACGGTGCCACGCCTTTTCGAATTTGGAAGCTGCATCTTTGTAAGGGGTGTATGCAGCCAAGTGCAAGTCTCTGGTTGAAAACAGTAATCGCACAATCACTTTTGGCTGATGGGATGATCACAATAAAAAAGCCGGAGGCAGCTGCCTCCGGCTCTTGTTCACTTACTCTGGTGAGTGAGTTTATTTTGCAGTTGCATCGGTGATGCGACCGTCAAGCTTCGGCTGGTATGCACCACCCTGTGCTTTCAGGTAATCAGCAAGTACGAACTCAAGGCCTGGACCGTAGTCGTATGCGTTTTTGCCTTCAGCAGCAAAGATCTTGTAACCGTCACCACCATTACGAACGTAGTTGTTGGTTGCGAGCTTGTAGACCTTGTCTGCGTCGATTGCAGAGCCGTCTGCCAAGGTTACTTCAACCACACGCTCACCAGCAGGCTTGGAAGCGTCGAAGGTGAACTTCAGGCCAGCAACCTGTGGGAAGCGGCCAGCGCCTTCTTCAATCTGGGACAGACCGGATTCCAGAGCGTCTTTGATGAACTTGCCCTGAAGGTCGAATGTCGCCAGAGTGTTCTGGAATGGAAGAACTGCCAGAGCTTCGCCCATGGTTACTTCGCCAGCGTCGATGGAAGCGCGCAGACCACCACCATTAGTGATTGCGATCTCAACGCCCTGATCCTTGGTTGCTGCAAGCATAGCGTCAGCTACGAGAACACCCATTTCACACTCACGTGCACGACAGGACTTGCGGTCACCATCTACAGCGGCGGTGGTTGCACCGATCACTTCTGTACGGATCTCATCAAGCGGACCAGCAAGTTCTGCAACGCGAGCCTTGATAGCTTCGTTTTCTGCAACGTTCTTGTCCATGATGATTGGCTCACCGGAAGCTTCGATCACGTCGCCGTTGTCGTCAAACTTCACGTTCAGCTCACCGAGGAACTTGCCGTAAGCGTATGCAGATACGATTGCAGCTTTCTTCCCGTCCGGACCTTCAATCCAAGTTGGGTATGGACCTTCAGCACGGTCAGAGGTGTTGGACAGGTAGGTATTGGTGTGACCGCCAACAATTACGTCAATGCCAGAAACAGCCGCTGCGATTTTCTTGTCGACGTCGTAACCGGAGTGAGACAGAACAACAATCTTGTTCACGCCCTGCTCCTGAAGCTCAGCAACGTGCTTGGTTGCAGCTTCAATTGGGTCGTAGAAGGAAACGTTCTTGCCCGGGCTGGACAGCTCGTGAGTATCATCTGGTGTCAGGCCGATGAAACCGATTTTCTCGCCGCCGCGCTCAACAATAGAAGTTGGCTTCAAGACGCCGATAAGCTTGCCTTCTTTGGAGAAGTCAGCGTTCGCGAGCAGAACAGGGAAGTTTACGATGTCCATGAAGCCACGCAGAACTTCCGGGCCATCGTCGAACTCGTGGTTGCCGACAGTCATTGCGTCGTAACCGAGAGTGTTCATGAATTCTGCTGCAGCCTTACCCTTGTAGTAAGTGTAGAACAGAGAACCTTGGAACTGGTCACCACCGTCAACGAGGATAGAATTTTCCGCAGATGCGCGGCGCTCTTTGATTGCAGTTTCCAAACGAGCAGTGCCACCCAAACACTTGCCTGCTGCATCATCCTTTTCAGAACAATTAGAGTCATACTTGTTGATTGGCTCAATGCGGGAATGGAAGTCATTTGTGTGCAGAATGGTCAGATTAAATTCTGCCATCGCTGGCGCGGAAACGCCCAAAGACAACAATAGCGCAGATGCGCCCAAGAGATGCTTTTTCATAGGTCTTGCCTTTATCCAATTGCCCCAAGCAATTTTAACGAGACGGCTACGCGATAATCTCTTTATCCGCGCAAACCTCCCAAGAACACGCTCGGTACAATTGCCCATAACAGGGACAGGCACAAGACTAAACTCGATAAAATTTACTACCTATTTGAAAAAAAATTCAGAGCCTGACTTTTTTGTCGCGACCCGTTTTGCCCTCTACTTCAACAGGTTGCCTTATTGAGATTTTCGTTAATATATCAAATTGTTGGCTCAATAATTCAAGGGCTTCAAAATGCGCAAATTTGGTGAAAATTATTCGTAAATTCTTCAATTTCTCGAAATATTTATCCCCAAATGCTCAATGCATATTACGTGGATTCTCTAGGTCTGACATATCAGTTTCGGAGAATTCTTCTTCAACTGCTGGCACTGAATAGCTGCCACTCAACCATTTATTGAGATCGACCTGTTTACACCTTACCGAGCAAAACGGTTTTGTTGCTTCTTGTGTCGGCTTATTGCAGATCGGGCATTTGCCCGGCTTGGCTGATGGCTTCGTCATCGGATCTCTCAACAGCTGGGTTTGGTCCTGGCAGATAGGTTGGCTTCCTATCCGGTCCGGCATAGCATTCACCTGTGCCTCTAGCCAGAAATCTGCAGGACATCAAGTCATAATGTCGGATCATTTTTCGGATCCGCTCAGTTTTGGGTTCAAAGTGCACCCCTGCACTTCACAACTCAAAATTATTTCCTAAATCTAAGGTGTTAATCAGTTTAAGTGCAAACAACTTTGCAGCGAATAAAGTTCATACTAAGATTACTCAGGAAGAGATCTTAGGGCTAAGCACTCTTGGGGCAGATATTGCGGAGAACAGGCATCATCTAAGGGGCCGCCAGAGTTCACTATGAGTTTTAGTAGATTTTGCAAGCTAAGGTAGCGAATAATGAGCAATGAAGTTTCTTGGATCCTCACATCGCGCCTGGTGACCACTCAGCCCAAGGCCTTTGAGGACCTGATGGTTGAGATGGCGAAAGCTGTACAGCAGACGCAGGCCGGTGCGATCGCTTATGTGTGGTACCTTAGTGAGGACGGGCAATCGAGCGAAATTTTTGCAAGCTTTGAGAATAGCGATGCGGCTATTTCGCATATGACGTGGTTCGCAAACACCTATGCCAAACAGT
Organism: Pseudovibrio japonicus; assembly: GCF_014651595.1. Classification (GTDB taxonomy): domain Bacteria; phylum Pseudomonadota; class Alphaproteobacteria; order Rhizobiales; family Stappiaceae; genus Pseudovibrio; species Pseudovibrio japonicus. The sequence goes on from NZ_BMXE01000001.1 coordinate 637,543, forward strand.
TCATGGACACGCTACGTCCGACGGGAATGACTGTTTATGGCAAGCCGACACAGGAGCTGCGCAACGCAATAGCGAGCCTGTCACCACGGTATTTGCAAACTGTTGGTGGGTTTGCGCGCTAGCGCCTGAAGGCTCAGGCAGCTGGCACAGCGTCTTCGTCCCAGGTCTTTTGAATTGGGTAGCCTGCAGAGTGCAGGAGGTTTGCGGTCTCCAGGAGCGGCAAACCGACCACGCTTGGGTATGACCCAATCACGCGCGCGATAAACGCGCCAGCAAGGCCCTGAATAGCGTATCCGCCTGCTTTACCGCGCCACTCGCCCGAAGCGAGGTACTTATCTGTGTCTTGTGTGGACAGACGGCGGAAACGGACGCGGGTTTCAACCAGCTTTGTGCGGACCACACCGTCAGGCATATTCACGCAGACGCCGGTGTAAACCTTGTGCATACGCCCGGAAAGCAGCTGAAGGCAAACGCTGGCCTGTTCTTTACTTTCAGCTTTGGGCAGAACACGGCGGCCAACTGCAACAACCGTATCAGACCCCAGGATGATGGCATTTGCTTTATCATCATCCCTGTCGACCAGAATACGTGCTGCGGCAGCTTTACCGCGAGCAAGCCTTTGCGCCAGTGCACGCGGGCTTTCCCCACGCACAGGCGTCTCATCAATGTCTGCTGGCAAGAGGAAATCCGGTTCAATACCAATCTGCTGAAGTAACGCCAGACGACGTGGTGACCCGGAGGCCAATACCAGCGGCAGTTCTTTGGTCATTTTGCCAGTTCCCCGATAGAATTTCAGACCAGAGCACAACCAAGGCAGGTTCGTCGTATTGAACCCGCGCTCAGTGGATCATTTATTTGTAACGATAAGTGATACGACCCTTCGTCAGGTCATATGGTGTCATTTCCACGAGCACTTTATCGCCAGCCAGAACACGAATACGGTTTTTCCGCATACGACCAGCAGTATGAGCGATAATTTCGTGATCGTTTTCAAGCTTCACACGAAAAGTCGCATTAGGAAGGAGTTCGACGACGACGCCTGGAAACTCCAGCATTTCTTCTTTAGCCATTAGGATTCCTGATTTGTTAAATGGAATTTTCGCGGAACCTACCGGATAACTCGCCAAATGTGAACAGGCTACCACCATTTCTTGGAGGGCAGTTTGGCGAGTTTTACCGCATATTCCCTGTTTTAGGGTGGAAAACACATTCTGAAGCTGCGGAGATAGCGTTTTCAGCAGCTTATTGCATGCGCTGTTCAATTTTTCGCTTCAGTGTGTCACGCACCATTCTGTAGGCATCCATGATCTGCGCACGGCTGCCGGTTGCCACTGTAGGATCAATTGTCGGCCAATATTCGACATCAACGTGTTGGGTACGTGTCTGCTCCAATGCCATATGGTGAGCTTCCGGGGCAAGGGTTACGACCAGGTCGAACCCCTCCTCCGCCAAATCCTCAAAGGTTTTTGGCTGGTGATTGCCCAGATCCACACCAAGCTCATCCATGACAGAGTCGACGAACGGGTCCCGTTCGCCTGCAAAAACACCACAGGAGCGCGTGTAGACCTGTTTGGGAAAGAGCAGATTGGTCAAACCCTCTGCCATCGGAGAGCGAACCGCGTTCATTCTGCAGATAAACAGAATGGAACTTGGCCGTGACATTATCTCGGCCATGCCTACCCCCGGTGTTGCAAAGCACAAATAAGCGTAAACAGGCGTCGAGCGGTTTGATGGTCGATAGTGATTTTCCCTTTCAGGCGTTCTTCCAATATGCAGGCGCCGTCGTCATGTAGTCCGCGACGCCCCATATCGATCGCTTCGATCTGTTTGGGAGAGGCGCTTCGAATTGCATCGTAGTAGCTCTCGCAGATCATGAAGTAATCTTTGATGATCTTCCGGAAAGGGGTTAGCGAGAGGATATGGGTTGCAATTTCGCTCCCCATTTCATCCCGAACTCCCAGTACAAGCTTGCGCTTGATCATAGCCAGATCCAGTCGGTACGGGCCCTGATCGGGCCCGACCGGAGAAAACAAATTTTCCTCAACCAGATCAAAGATCGCAATCTTCCGTTCGCGCTCGACGTCTTTGTCGGCGCGGATAATTGAATCAGGATCAAGGACCACCTCAAAGAGGCGTTCTCCTCCTTTTTGTCTCTGCTCTTCGCTTACAGGGACTTCCTTATTCATCGAACGATCTTTTCCGTACTGGATCAAGTGGTTAGCGGTTTAAACGAATGGATACCGAACGGCCGTGAGCCTGCAAGCCCTCCACCTCTGCCAAGGTGACGGCAGCCGGACCGATCTGTGCCAAATTCTCAGGATTACAGCGCAAAAGCGAGGTTCTCTTGACGAATTCCAGCGTTGACAGACCTGAGGAGAAGCGGGCTGAACGGGCTGTTGGCAGGACGTGGTTGGAGCCGCCCACATAGTCGCCGATTGCCTCTGGCGTATAACGCCCTACAAAGACAGCGCCAGCGTTTCTCATTTTCGGCAGGAGTGCGTCCGGGTCATCGACACACAACTCCAGGTGTTCCGGAGCAAAGCGGTTTGAAAGCACCATTCCCTCATCCAGATTAGCGACTGTGATGATGGCGCCGAAGTCATTCCAGCTCTGACGGGCCACCTCTGCACGCGGCAATGTGGTCAGCTGGCGCTCGACAGCCTCTTCAACGGCATCAGCCAACTCCTCACTGTCTGTGATGAGGATGGATTGGGCGACCGGATCGTGCTCGGCCTGGGAGAGCAGATCGACAGCAACCCAGTCCGGATTGTTGTTTTTGTCAGCGACAACAAGGATTTCGGAGGGACCAGCGATCATGTCGATGCCGACGGTTCCGAATACACGGCGCTTTGCAGCAGATACGAATGCATTGCCCGGGCCAACAATCTTGGAGACCGGCTCAATTGTTTGCGTACCGTAGGCCAGTGCACCCACAGCCTGAGCGCCACCGATACGGTAAATCTCTGAAACACCGGACATTTTGGCGGCTGCAAGTACTAGCGGGTTGAGTACATTGTCCGGGCTTGGAACAACCATCACGATCCGTTCAACACCGGCCACTTTAGCCGGGACGACATTCATCAGAACGGAGGATGGATAGCTGGCAAGACCACCGGGGACATAGACTCCGACAGCTTCAACTGCGGTCCAGATTGCTCCGAGCTCTACGCCGATTGCATCTTTATAGGTGTAGCTTTCCGGTAGCTGCTTTTGATGGTGGGAACGAATACGATCGTGAGCAAGCTGCAATGCTTCCAGTGTTTCAGCCGGAATCTGTGCAACAGCTGCCTCGATTTCAGCTTCGGTTACTTTCAGCTCGTCCATAGATTTGGCCGACATGCGGTCAAATTTATTGGTGTAATCGAGCACGGCTGCATCACCGCGCGTTTCGACATCCCGAAGAATGTCGCGCACGATATGGTCCACGTCCTCTGAAGTTTCCCGCTTACTACCAAGCAGGGCACGAATTTCGTCTTCGAAACCTTCAGACTTTGAGGAGAGCTTTATCGCCACGTTATCATTCCCAATTTATTTTGTTTCCCGGGTAAGGCCTTCCCGAGATTATGTTAGAATATTCGATAGATGATCCAAGCCTTCAGGTTGTGCGGGTATTTTACGTAACTATCCCGCGCTTTCCAACTAGCCTTCCAGATGATGTTCAGGTCTGTTATCGGTTTCCCATACAGCGCCTAGGTCCGCCAGCTGCGCTTCGATGCACTCGATATTTGCTGCAATAGCAGCCCCACCGGAAAACTCAAGCTTCAACTGACCCGCTGGTGCATTTGTCTCTTCAAACAAGACACAGAGCAAAGAGAGGACCATGTCCTTATTGGTCTGATTGATTTTTTGCGCTTTGACTGCGTCCACCCGGGAGATGGAAAGAACGGAGCGGGCGCGCATTTTTTGCTTCTGGTTGTTGGCGTCTGTTTCCCAAAGATATCGATTCATTGTCAGAACCAGACGACGCTCGGCAGGTAAGTACTTGATATCAGCCAGCTTCAGGACACTGTCCTGAACCATGGAAGAGATAATCTGCAAATCTTCCTTATCCAGCGCCATCAGCTTCATCGGTTTTGCCTGTTCCATATTGGTCCCTTGCAGAATTACTTTGTCCCGCACACGGTACATAAGCGCGGGACATTCTTCCTATTACAACAATTTACAGAAAAATATCTATGAATGACCACAGGGGATTTCAAGCATGGAGATACGCTCCAGTATCTTTGCGAAAAGATCCACGAAAAAACCCGGCCTGACAAACAGGCCGGGTTCTAACAATCAATGTGTTGGTATCAGGCTGAAATGCGCTCAATCACCGCACCACAGCGGGAGAGTTTGTCTTCCAGTCGTTCGAAACCACGATCAAGGTGGTAGACACGGCTGACCGTGGTCTCACCTTCTGCAGCCAGACCAGCGATGACAAGTGAGACGGAGGCGCGAAGGTCTGTTGCCATCACCTGAGCGCCGCGCAGGGTTTCAACACCTTCAACGGATGCAACCTGACCATCCAATGTGATCTTGGCGCCGAGGCGGGCCAGTTCCTGAACGTGCATGAAGCGGTTTTCAAAGATGTTCTCGGTGATTTTGCTGACACCCTTGGAGCGGGTCATGAGTGCCATGAACTGCGCCTGCAAGTCTGTCGGGAAGCCTGGGAATGGCTCTGTCGAAATGTCGACTGGGTTGATACCAGCGCCATTGCGGCAGATTTTGAGACCCATATTGGTTTCAGTAATTTCTGTACCAGTCTGGCGCAGGATATCCAGTGCACTGTCAAGCAGATCGCCGCGCGCACCTTCCAACGTGACGTCACCACCGGTCATGGCAACAGCCATTGCGTAGGTGCCGGTTTCGATACGATCAGGAATAACCGGATGACGATGCGCGCCAAGGCTTTCCACACCCTGTATACGGATGGTGTCTGTGCCGGCACCTTCGATTTTTGCACCCATGCCAATAAGGCAATTGGCAAGATCGGTCACTTCTGGCTCCTGCGCAGCGTTTTCAATTACGCTCTCGCCTTTTGCCAGAGTTGCCGCCATCATGACTGTGTGGGTTGCGCCAACAGAAACACCCGGCAAGACCACACGGCCACCCTTGAGACCTCCTTTGGCGTCTGCCTGAACATAACCACGATCCATCTCGATATCTGCGCCCAGAGCCTTCAGGCCATTAATGAAGTAGTCCACCGGACGGGTGCCGATTGCGCAGCCACCTGGCAGAGAAACGCGGGCGGTGTGCATACGTGCCAGCAATGGACCAATGACCCAGAAGCTTGCGCGCATCTTGGAGACCAGCTCATATGGAGCGGTGGTATCAACAATATTGCTCGCGTTCAGATGAATGGTCTGGCCGGTCATTGTATCCTGACCAGCGCGCTTACCATCGACGGAGTAATCAACGCCGTGGTTAGAAAGAATCTGGGTGAGAAGCGCGACGTCACGCAGTCGCGGCACATTCTCAAGGGTCAGTGTGTCATCACAAAGCAATGACGCAATCATCAAAGGCAGCGCAGCATTCTTCGCGCCCGAGATCGGAATAACACCATTCAGCTGATTACCACCAACAATACGAATTTTGTCCATATTTTCATAACCCCAATCAAGCCCGCAGCGGGAAACACAATTTTATTAAGAATTGACGGTGCCCACTAACATCAGCGCCATGGCAGAAGCAAGGCGCCTCCATGACCTGGATGTGTCACCAACGTTTTTCCCCAATAGATCCTACGTATACTTCATAGGTCACCGGATCCATCTGCGCTGCAGTACCTTTTCTCGCTCAAGCCTTTCAGCTTCCAGCGGATTTTTCATGTCACTCTAACTTAGCGAAAAATGCTAGATTTTTGCTTAACGCAGCTTGTTGCTCACTACAGCTCGTTCAGCAGCCTCTTTTAGTCGTTCCCGGCGCTTTTCTTGGCAGCCTGCTTTCTGCGGCGCAGGTTTGCACGCAAGGCTTCTGCCAAACGATCTGCTTTGGGATCGCTTTTGGCCGGTGACGCAGACTTGGAGGTCTTATCTACACTTTCGGTTTTCTTTGAATCTGTCATGGCCAACACGTACACGAGGAAGGGAATGAAGCCAAGTCCCTCAGTAACCTACAAGTGCATGGCAATACTCTCATTTCGCGGTGTTATTCAGTTTCCACAGAACTGCCGCGAAAACCCCTTGCAGGTTTAAAAAGGTTATGACATAAGCCTCCTCGTTCCGAGGGCAGCGCCCACGGAGCACTTACCTCGTTGCAAAGAACGCTGGTTTGAAAGACATTGGAAGCACTTAACTGCTTCAGATTTATGCGATGCTGCCGTAGCTCAGGGGTAGAGCACTCCCTTGGTAAGGGAGAGGCCGAGAGTTCAAATCTCTCCGGCAGCACCATTCTTTCAAAAGCGATGCACAAAATTCGGCAGGCTGCCGTAGCTCAGGGGTAGAGCACTCCCTTGGTAAGGGAGAGGTCGAGAGTTCAAATCTCTCCGGCAGCACCATTCTCCTTAAACATTATAGATGCCTTCGGCCTGAAACAGTGCGCATTGATTTCGTGTTTCACGTTTCGGTCCAATCTGTTTTTCAAAAACCTTCCAGTTTTAGAATAGCTTGCAACTCTGCCGTGAGATAAAGAGCTACAATTTTGCTGTTTCGCCTTAGGTACTCATAGTTTTCAACGGGCACCCGGAGAACGCACGAAAGATTCAATTTGACTAAGATCGCTTAAGTTTCACAGTGACGTAATAAAGTTGCTACGCAACACGCCCAGCTTTCATTGCCTTAACGGCACTGTGTCTCAGCTACAACGTGCCACAATTTCACCAAATTTCATCTTTGGGTTGGTTTACATAAGAGGGAAGTCCTGCGACCTTTCTTAGGTCTTGGGGGCGTATTGGGGTAGTTTTCCAACCAGTCGCTTTGCGGTACCGGGGAAGAGGGTATGCCCCCCAGGCGCACTTGCACGAGCTCTTATGCTGATGTGCGCTGATATTCATTTTGTTGGAGTTTCAGGAGGTTAAAATGGATCAGGCAGCAATCGATGCGGATATTCCAACGGCAGCAACCGGAAAATTTTCCGAGGCAGAGCTGCAGATGCTCCGCTACCAGCTCGAAGAAGCCGAGTTTGCCCAGCTCATCCGACTGGCGTCTAGCCTACCACCGGAAAAATGGGAAAAGGCGATTGAAAGTCTGACCTCCCTTTAAGCAATGAGGGTCATCCACCTTGGAGGCGCTCTGGAGCCTCCGAGGCGGTTTTGAATTACACTGATGTTCTGGTGATGTGATCAGATCATTGTGGCGGAGCGGGCTTGGTTGAGAAGCCCATTACCATCCCAGTTTTTCTTGTGGCCACGAATTTCGCGCGGTGCCGGACCGAAGTAACCCGCAGTCTTCACAAAATCTCTTGGTTGCAAAATGATCGATGCAATGCGCTGGTAAAGCGCCTTTGCGGAAATCGGCTTGCACAGCAACTCATGGATGCCCAGTTTTCTGGCCTCGATAATCCTGCTGCGTTCTGTGTGAGCGGTAACCATAATAATAGGGATGTAAGCGTAAGGATTATTCTGAGTACGGATCATACGGACCATGTCTGCGCCGTCGAGAATTGGCATGACCCAGTCAAGAATCAGAATATCGGGATTTGCACGTTCCATGGCTTCGAGGCCTGATGCACCGTCTTCTGCCTCAACGATTTTTCGCGCTCCAAAGCCCTGCAACATGGTGCGCAAGATGGTACGCATGTAGGCACTGTCTTCAACCACAAGAAATGATAGGGATGAGAGATCTATACTCACGCAATAAGGCCCCGGTCACTCAACGCAACCCAATTCAATTAGAACAGAAATTCAATTATTAATTACAAGGTGTGGCAGAGAACATAACAAATTGCAAGACTGCGCAATTATAGTTCTATGTCAAAGACGATCTCTACGATATATATAGGCTGATATGCGTTAGGTGAAAATATCCTTTGATAAATCCGCAAAAAACAGGACCGCGTCAATGTGTCCTGCGACAGGACTACGGATTATCGCTAAGTTTAGGCTAACTCTAAAGTATCGCCGAAATAATACCGCCGCAGTATAAGGGGCAAAAAATGGACTACCAAAATATCTTCAATGAGGCGATTGCTTCTTTGAAGGATGAGAAACGGTACCGCGTATTTGCTAATCTCGAACGCATTGCAGGGCGTCACCCACACGCTCTCTGGCGCAAAGAAAATCAAAATCTTCGTGAAGTCGTTATTTGGTGTTCAAACGACTACCTAGGGATGGGGCAACACCCTAAGGTTATTAATGCCATGACGGAGACCGTTCAGCGCATGGGAGCTGGCGCAGGCGGTACGCGTAACATCTCTGGCACAAACTACCCGCTGGTCCAGCTTGAGGAAGAACTCGCTGATCTGCACGGCAAAGAAGGCGCTCTGGTTTTCTCCAGTGGTTTTGTTTCCAACGAAGCATCCATTTCTACAATTGCTAAACTGCTCCCTGATTGTTTGATCCTGTCTGACCAGCTGAACCACGCTTCCATGATTGCGGGTGTTCGCGGCGCGGGAACTTCCAAGAAGGTTTGGCGCCACAATGATCTTGAGCATCTGGAAGATCTGCTCAAGTCTGCTGGCAACGAGCGCGCAAAGCTGATCGTGTTTGAATCCGTGTATTCCATGGATGGCGATATCGCACCGATCGAACGCATTTGTGACCTTGCTGACAAATATAATGCGATGACCTACATCGACGAAGTGCATGCGGTTGGCATGTACGGTCCACGTGGTGCAGGCATCTGTGAGCGTGATGGTCTGTTGGACCGCGTCGACATCATCGAAGGCACCATGGCAAAAGCATTTGGTGTGATGGGCGGTTACATTACGGCTTCCCAGACAATCATTGATGCGGTTCGTTCCTACGCACCTGGCTTCATCTTCACTACTGCAATTCCTCCGGGGCTTGCTGCGGCGGCGACTGCCTCCATCAAACACCTGAAAACATCCAGTGAAGAGCGTGAAGGCCAGCAACGTCAGGCGCAGCGTACGAAAGATGTTCTGGAAGCAGCAGGCCTTCCTGTGATGACTTCCGAAACACACATCATCCCAGTGCTTGTTGCAGATCCTGATTTATGTAAACAGGCCAGCGACATGCTGCTTGAAAAGCATGGCATCTACATTCAGCCAATCAACTATCCAACCGTTCCACGCGGTACAGAACGTCTGCGCATCACTCCGGGCCCAGTTCACACTGACGCTTTGATTGATCATCTGCGCGATGCTCTGGTGGATGTATGGCAGACACTTGAGTTGCCATTCACGACCGCTCCAGCTGAAGAAAAGCTGGAGACGCCTCAGGGACAGGCTGTTTATCAATTCGCTGGTGGCTAATCGCCAGCATATCCGAACGCAAAAAGGCCGGCACTGTTGCCGGCCTTTTTTGTTGCCGTGAGATGACACATAAAGAAAGGCTTGCAGCGGATTGCTGACAAGCCTTTTTGTAGGTCAAATGGTTCAGCTAAGGGCAGTTATTCCAGATCTGGAGATCAAGAAACCTTGCGCTTTGCTGCTTCAACTGGTTCGGTGTTTTCCTGCAGGTCACCATCATCCAGAATGCGCCATTTGGGACCTTCCATGTCATCATACTGACCGGAGCGCAGGGACCATAGGAATGCCACCAGACCAGCGCCCCCAAGAACCAACGCAATCGGGATGAGGTAGATTAAGACTTCCATAGTTTTGTTCAGGCCTCCTGATCGGGCTGGGTCGTTGTTCCTGCAATCATTCTCAGCCGCACCGCATTGAGCGTCACGATAATGGAAGAACCCGACATAGCCAAGGCTGCAACGAGAGGTGTGACAAAACCAAGCACCGCGAACGGCACTGCAATCAGATTGTAGATTACCGAGAGAGCCAGGTTCTGGTTCATCAAGCCGCGTGCTTTTTGCGAGATTGTGAGTGCACTCATCACAGGGGCGAGGCTATCTCCCAAAAAGACTGCATCTGCCGCTGCCTGACTGACATGAACGGCGGAAACCGGCGAGATTGAAACGTTTGCAGCTGCAAGCGACGGGGCATCATTGAGACCATCCCCGACCATCAGCACATTCTTACCCTGCGCCTTCAACTCTTCAATTCGATTGATTTTATCTTGCGGCTTCAGACCTGCTTTCCAGCAATCCACGCCCAAAACATCTGCTGCGTGCTTGACCGCACCTGCATGGTCGCCGCTCAAAATCTCAATGGAGAACCCTGCGTCCTTGAGCTTTTGGATGGTTTCCGTCGCCCCTTCCCTCATGAACTGACCAACCGGAAGCAAATGTGCATCTGCCTCACCTAGCTGGAACGCAACGAAGGAGGCGTCTGGTTGCCGGTCTCTTGCTTGCACCAGCTTTGCATCAGCGACACCGCAGAAGGCTGGAGATCCGAGTTTTACCTGTGTGCCATCGACAATGGCTTCAACACCCTTGCCAGTGACCTCTTTTGCGTCTGGCAGAATTTGCTGGGCCCCTGTTGCTCTGGCAATCGCCTGAGACAAGGGGTGGGAGGACGACAAGGCCAGGCGACCAGCCAGATCGAGCTGCTCGGGAGACAACCCATGATCTTTGGAAAGAGAGGCCTCAGGCAGCGTCAGCGTGCCGGTCTTATCAAAGACGATGGTATCGACGCCTGCCAGACGTTCGATGGCATCACCTGCGTTAAGCAGCACGCGTTCGTTAAAGAACAGACCACTGGCGACTACCTGCACGGCAGGAATGGCAAGCCCCAGAGCGCAAGGGCAAGTGATGATGAGAACGGAGATTGCGATAACCAGCGCAGGTTGCCATGCCATACCGAGCATGATCCAGCCGACGAGCGTAAGCAACGCTGCTGCATGAACAACAGGAGCGTAGAGCTGTGAAGCACGGTCAGCGATATGGACGTACCGGGACCGGCCTTCCATAGCCGTTTCTAAAAGCCGGTTCACCTCATCCAGCAAGGTGCCTTTAGCAGCAGCTGTGACCTCAATCTCGAGCACTCCATCGGCATTCATGGTGCCAGCGTAGACAAGATCCCCTTTTGCAACAAACTGCAGTAGAGTTTCGCCAGTTACCAAGCTCTGATCCACTTCGGAGGAGCCAGCTGCAATCCTGCCATCCACAGAGATACGTTCCCCTGCCCTAACCAAGACGCGGTCGCCCACAGTCAGCTTGGAGAGAGGCACGTCGAGTGTAGTGCCGTCTTCCAGTATCTTAGCAGCACTCTCTGCTTTCAGGGTTGCGAGGTTCTCGGCAAATGCGCGCGTCTTCCTGCGCATGAGGTGATCGAAGTAACGTCCAACCAACAGGAAGAACAGCAACATGACCGCGCTGTCGAAGTAAGCATGTTTTGCCTCCTGAATGGTTTGCCATAGCGACAAACCGGTTGCCAGAAGTACACCGATCGTAATCGGCACATCCATATTCAGGCGCTTGGTCTTGACTGCCATGTAGGCGCTTCGGAAGAAGATACGTCCAGAATAAGCGACAGTCGGCAGGGCGATCAGGGCCGAGATCCAATGGAAGAACGCACGTGTCTCATTATCGATATCCGACGCGTTGCCGGACCAGACGGAGATAGATAGCAGCATGATATTCATAGCTGCGAATCCGGAAACGGCCAGCGCGCGCAGGATCTCCTTCCCCGCTACATCACCCCGTGACTTTACTTGAGCCGGATCAAAAGGATAGGCCTTGTAGCCAAGCTTTTGCAGCAGGTCGACAATAGGAGACGGATTGGTTTTTTTCTGATCCCAATCCACAGAGAGACGATGAGATGACAGGTTCACGCGTGCTTTTTCGACGCCCTCCAGTTTCTGGAGGCCACGCTCAATTTCATACATACATGCTGCACAGGTAATACCGTCCACAGCAAGGTCCATGTGGGCCCTGCCGTCATCGGTATCTGTTACGAATGCAGCCCAGTCCCTTTCAGGCGTAGACATGCTCATACCGCCTTACTCAGCAAAGAAAATCTTATTCTTGGAGCGGAAGATCGGAAATTCCTCATCGCTCCGCTCGGAGATTTCGACCACCACGTTCCAGTTCCCTGCGCCAACATCCGTGGTGTTGGCCACGTATTCACCAGCGGTGCGCTCAGACAGAAGAATATCCTGATCAGCTGTGGTGATTGTAGGGCGGTGCAGTTTCACTGAGACCATTTCGCCGGTAATTGGCGCTCCGGTTTTGTCAGTTGCAACAACGCGGATGTGTGCAGAACCATCGCCATTGCGCTCAATCGCTGCGTCAACGCTCCAGTTGAGTGCAGCCTGCGCTTTTGCTTTTGCAATTTCTTTATTGTAGCGCTGGCTTACCTTGTAGGAGCTGTCCACTTCCAGTCCCGGGAAGGTGTCGAGTGCAACATAGATCATAACAGCATTCACAGCGGCAACGACGCCGAAGAACCCTAAGAGGCTGAACAGAACCATTCGGCCAGTGATCTGCCGAGGTTTGCGCGGAGACTTTTGGTCTACAGCCATTGTCATATCTTAGCTCCTTTTTGGCGGCTCAAAGGATGGGGGTGAGCTTCGCCATTATGATCTATAGGGTGATAAGGGGCGTACCCCTCATCACGAAGTTTCAAAAGGTATTTTACCTCACATGACGTCAGTTGCCGGGTGTCCGGAAGAAGTCATGGACAACTGTGGTCTCACCAGTTTGATGGTCGATCAGCTTAAAGCTCATCGGTTTTGATCCTGGTAGATCAACGCCTGCCGGAGAGAACACGAGTGCACGCACAGAGCGTGTGGTGTCAGCCTCGACCGTCAGGTTCAGCTGAGTGTCCTTTGCAACATTGGCAGCATCTTTGTGAACGCCTACAACTTCAAGAGTGGTTCCTGCTGGCATATCCTCAACACTGAGTGTGAAGGACTGCTCGTTGTTATGCTTGTTCAGAAGACGGAGCGAATAACCGTTTCTGAAGGAACCATCACTTTGCTGAACGTAAAGCGGGTTGCGGTCGTGAACCACAGAGAAGCTGGTCATGGAACGGTTGAGCTGTGCATAGAGCATCACACCTGCAATCAAAGCAATGATCACGGTGTAGATGACAGTACGCGGGCGGATCAGGCGATAGACCGGGGTCTCCCCTTTTTCACGGCGCTCGATGTTCATGTCGGTGTCGTACGCAATCAGACCAGTTGGCCGACCGACCTTGGTCATGACTGTATCACAGGCATCAATACACAAGCCGCACTGAATACAATCCAGCTGTGCACCCTTTCGAATGTCTACGCCGGTCGGGCAAGCATACACACACTGATTACAGTCGATACAATCGCCTGCCGGAAGCCCATCTGCGGAAAGCTTTTTACTCTCCTTAAGGTGTGCACGTGGCTCGCCGCGGTCAAAGCGGTAGGTCACGTTGAGAGCGTGCTCATCGGTGAGCGCTGCCTGAATACGTGGCCACGGGCACATGTATACGCAGACCTGCTCACGCATGTGACCAGCCAGCGAATAGGTGGTGAAGGTCAGAATGCCGATCCAGACGTACGCAGACAATGCAGCTTGACCGGTGGCAAGATCGTAAACAAGGGTTGGCGCGTCTGCGAAGTAAAGCACCCACGCACCGCCGGTCCACCAGGCAATCATCAACCAGAGGAAATGCTTGGTTCCCTTTTTGAGAATCTTTTCAGCATTCCATGGCTGCTTGTCCAGTGCGATCCGCTTGCGGCGATCGCCTTCAATCATGCTTTCAACGCGGAAGAACAGATCAGTCCAGACCGTCTGCGGGCAAAGATAACCGCACCAGAGACGACCTGCGATCGCGTTCATCAAAAACAGGGCTACGGATGCAATAATGAGCAATCCGGCGAGGTAGTAAACTTCCTGCGGCCAAATCTCCAAGAAGAAGAAGTAGCCTCTTTTCCTCTCGAAATCGATGAGGACAGCCTGGTCAGGGAGCAGAGGTCCCCTGTCCCAGCGAATGAAGGGAGTAAAGTAATAAATTCCAAGGGTAATAAAAAGAATGGCCCATTTGATCTTACGGAAACGGCCTTTTACCTCCATCGGGTAAATTTTTGCCGCTGACGCAAACCAGGATTCATCCTCTTCTTTATCGATGGGATCAACTTGGCTAGACATAATGTCTTCCTTAGTTGGCGATGCGCTTTGTGCAAGTGAAGCGAGGGCACTTGCGCGTCCTCGCTTATGTTGTCATCTGATAGAAAACTCAGAGATATTATTGTCCGCCGCCACGGGAGTGAACGTACACAGCCAGTGATTTCACTGTGGTTTCACCCAGACGGTCGATCCATGCAGGCATTACACCATGACGTGGTGTGTTTATCTGAGCCTCGATACCCTTGATTGATCTGTCATAGAGATAGTTTGGTGCAGTCAGGTTTGGTGCGCCCATTTCCATGTCGCCCTTACCATTATCCATGTGACAGGCTGCACAGTTCTCTTCATAGACCACTTTACCAGCTTCAAGATCTACGCCGTCCTGTGTCGGAATACCTGCCAGAGAGCCAACGTAGTTTGCAACCTGAACGATCTGTTCTTTTTCCAGAAGTTCATCACGGCCAAACGCAGGCATTTCTGCATAGCGGGTCTCGTCATTATCTGCACGAACACCGTAAGCGATGGTGGTCGCCAGAGTTTCCAGATCGCCGCCCCAGATCCAGCTGTCGTCCTGAAGGTTTGGATAGCCTTCAAAGCCAGTCGCACCAACACCATGACAAGCTGCGCAGTTGTCACCAAATGCCACCTTACCCTGAGCCATTGCGTACTCGAGCAGTTCTGGCGTGTTCTGGATTTCGTCAAGAGAGGCTTCAAGAAGCATCTTGCCGGTTTCCGCACGTTCGGCTGCTGCAGCATTAAACTCTTCGGTTACGACCGCACGCTGGCTGTAATCCAGAAGACCCTTGGTATAGCCGTTGACCAGTGGCCAGCTTGGCATAAGGATCCAGTAGATCACGGCCCATACGATGGAACCGTAAAACATGTAGAGCCACCACTTAGGGAGCGGGTGATTGAGTTCTTTCAGGCCGTCCCATTCATGACCAGTGGTTTCGACACCCGTTACCTGGTCAATTTCCTTCTTATGCTCAGCCATTAATCGTCCTCCCGAAGCGGGATCTGTGAAGCTTCGTTAAAGCGCTCCCCATTGCTTGGCCAGCAGGCGTAAAGAACTACGCCTGCAAAAATAGCCATGAAATAGAGCAGACCGCCGGTTTGCGCGAAGTTTGCGAGAGCTGTGTAAGTAGCGTCCATCATCCCCTCCTTAGCGCAAGTTGGCTTTTTCGTCGTAGAGGCTAAAGTCTACGAGCGTGCCAAGCATCTGAAGATAAGCAACAAGTGCATCCATCTCGGTGACTTCTTTGGCATTGCCATCAAAGTCGCGGATGAGAACGTCAGGATAACGCTCTGCGAACCCCTCTGCTGCATCACTGTCAGGCTGAGCCTGAGCCATGAGATCCGCTTTTGCGTATTTGATCTGCTCTTCGGTGTAAGGAACACCGTAGAGTGCGTTCACCTTCAGGTGATTCTCGATCTCGATTGGAGAGATCTTGGCATCCATCAGGAACGGATAGCCAGGCATCACGGAGGTCGGAGACACAGAGCGTGGATCGATCAGGTGATCACGCTGCCACTCATCAGAGTACTTACCGCCTACGCGAGCGAGGTCAGGACCGGTACGCTTTGAGCCCCACTGGAATGGGCGATCGTACATGGACTCCGCGGCCAGTGAGTAGTTGCCATAACGCTCCAGTTCGTCACGCATTGGACGGATCTGCTGTGAGTGACAGGCATAACAGCCTTCGCGCACATAGATGTTACGACCAGCAAGCTCAAGCGGGGTGTAAGGGCGCATACCCTCGGTTTTTTCGATCGTGCTCTTCAGGTAGTAAAGAGGAACGATTTCAACGAGACCGCCGATTGAGATCATGATGACGATGCCAACAATCAGGATCAGCGAGTTTTTCTCGAAGATTTGGTGTTTTTTCCAAGCAGACATTCGTGCTCTCCCGATTATTCCGCTGGCGCCAATGCAGGCTGACCTGCAGCTTCGCTTTCGACTTCTTCACCTACACGAACTGTCATCACGAGGTTGTAAGCCATGATGATTGCACCTGCAAGGAAGAGAAGACCACCGAATGCACGCATGACGTAGAACGGATACATCGCATCAACTGTTTCGATGAAGGAGTACTCGAGGAAGCCGAGGCTGTCGTATGCACGCCACATCAAGCCCTGCATGATACCGGAGACCCACATTGCACAGATGTAGAACACGATACCCAGAGTAGAAATCCAGAAGTGCCAGTTAACAAGGCGCAAGGAGTACAGAGACTTCTTGTTGTAGAGCCATGGAACCAGACAGTAGAGCGCACCAAAGGAGATGTAACCAACCCAACCAAGCGCACCAGCGTGCACGTGACCAATGGTCCAGTCAGTGTAGTGTGACAGGCCGTTTACAGCGCGGATGGACATGAGCGGACCTTCGAAGGTCGCCATGCCGTAGAATGCAACGGAAACAACCATCATACGCAGAACAGGGTCAGTACGCAGCTTGTCCCAAGCGCCGGACAGGGTCATCAGACCGTTGATCATACCACCCCAGGACGGCATCCAGAGGATGATGGAGAAGGTCATACCAAGAGTAGACGCCCACTGTGGCAGTGAGGTGTAGTGCAAATGGTGAGGACCAGCCCAGATGTAGATGAAGATCAGTGCCCAGAAGTGAACGATTGACAGGCGGTATGAATATACCGGACGCTCAGCACGCTTTGGAATGAAGTAGTACATGATCGCCAGGAAGCCAGCGGTCAGGAAGAAGCCCACTGCGTTGTGACCATACCACCACTGTACCATCGCATCCTGCACACCAGACCATACAATATAGGACTTGGAGGAGTAGATGCTTACTGGCACGGATGCGTTGTTGAACAGGTGCAGCACTGCAATTGTTACGATGAACGCAAGGTAGAACCAGTTTGCCACATAGATATGTGACTCTTTCCGACGCCAAATGGAGCCCAGGAACGTCAGCAGGTAGGCAACCCAAACAACAGTCAGCAGCCAGTCTGCGTACCACTCTGGCTCAGCGTATTCTTTACCCTGAGTCACACCGAGGAGGTAACCTGTACCTGCAACAACGATGAAGAGGTTGTAGCCGAGGACTACGAACCATGGGGCAATTGTACCAGGCAACCGGGCCTGACAGGTGCGCTGCACAACGTAGAATGATGATGCGATCAGCACGTTACCGCCAAACGCAAAAATCACTGCAGATGTATGCAGCGGACGAAGACGCCCGAAGTTGATCCATGGCAGGTCAAAGTTCAAAGCTGGGAATGCCAGCTGAGATGCGATGATCACGCCTACCAGGAAGCCCGCGATACCCCAGAAAACTGCTGCCCACGTTGTGAACTTAACAGGGCCCATATTGTAGTTAGGCTTGCCGTTAATTTCCAGCGGTGCAGGTGTGTTGTTTCCGTCGAAGTATCTGCGAAAAATAAAGAAAATACCGGTCAATGATGCTAGTGCAATCAATGCGGTATGAAATGCCAAGACCTGATCCCAGGTTTTCCCTGCAATGACCAGACAGAAAATCGCCGCCGCCAGAAGAAGAAGGGAAAATCCTCCTTCTTCGAGCGACAGATATCTGACTTTCCGCTCACCCATGATGTTCGCCCCATATAAAGTAAACAAGTTCGTCCAAATAGGACTACCTGACCGTAGTTCTATGGGTGGCAAATACCCCCGCCCTTGATGCATGTCAAAAAAAACTCGAACAAAAAAAATAAAATTACTCTAATTCGTAACTAGATCCCCTAATTTTGGAGTTTCCTCATATATTACAGGATTTTATACTCGGATGCGTTGTTTTGGCGCAGGCCAACACAGGTTTGGCGGGTACTGGAGAAACAGGCACGTTTGCTGGGAAAACCTTGGGGGTTGTCCATATGGAATCATGAAAACGGGGGGTGAGTTCTAATTGCTATGATGCAGCGCACAAAGTGTCCCCCGCAACACACTCACTGCAGGTCCGTTTGCCTCTTCGCTCCAGTTGGCTTTTGCAGGGATACCGGACCAAGAATATATTTGGTTACAACCGGCATGAAGGCGAGCAATCCCATGAAACGGGCGAGCTGATGTGTTGCAACGAAGACCGGATCAATATCAAGCAGAATGGAGATGAGGAGCATTGCCTCCATACCTCCGGGCGCAAAGGCGAGAAACACTTTTTCGAAGGAAACATCCAGTGCCCACGAGGTCATGAGCGCACCGATCAATGCGACTGACAGGCTTATGGCAAATACCACAAGCGATGTGCCTAGCATGGGCTTAAGCGTGCTGCGCTCCATCTTTCCGATATAAAGGCCAACATTGGTGCCCATCAGTATGTAGCAGGGTGTGGCGAGCCAGAGCGGTAGTGCAAACTCCAGCAAGCCGGTTGAGTTGAGCGCAGCGCTGGCAAAGAACGCACCGGTGAGCATTCCTGCTGGTGCCTTTAGTTTCTGCGCCGCGTATCCAAACACCGCACAGATGAGAAGCGCAGCTACGAGTTCAACTGCTCCCATGACAGGCATCGCATACCCCGCTGCCGGTACAACCGTGTCCCCAACATCAACGACGTTTGTGATGATAAAGGGGAGCACGGCAATTAGCAGGAAGAGGCGGACAAGCTGGACAACCATAATGCGGTCCATTGGTGCCCCGCGCTCCTGCGCAAGCGCAGCGGTTATGCCCAAGGCACCGGGCAGGCCCGCAAAGAACGCTTCATCGCGGCTCCAGCGACATCTCTTATAAGCATAGAAATAGACTGCCGAGGTAATACCGCCAACAACCGCAACCAGTGCCAGCATGGAGAGCGGCCATAAGGCGGCGCCTTGCCAGAAATCCGGCGAGACTGCTGAGCCCATGACTGCCCCGATCAGGATGTAGTTTATGGAAACCAGCTGCTTGGGGAATTCGAAGCTCTGGTCCGCTAATAATGGGAGCGAGAGAGATTTGGCGAGCACGACCGCAACCATCGGCCCTGCAAGGAAACCCGCGGGCAACGACAGCGCCTCAAACGTGACGGCCCCTGCCCCGCCAACTGCCAAAATTCCAAGTAAAGTCAGAATATCTTTTCCGCGCACAGCCTTACCTCATCTCGTTCATTACCCAGAAAGAGGTACAGGCTCGTATATATATGATCAATCTTGATAGAACCAATCAATATATAATTTTGTCGGTACACTCAGACATGAAGGCAAACGGATCGAATTACTTGAATAGGCTTAGGTTTTTGAAAAATTCCATGATGTTGACAGGGATCAAAGTTCGATTGGTTCAATTGCGTATGGTAGCGCCATGACCCATCTTGAGCAAAAATATGCGTCTTTGAACGTACCTCGTTATACCTCCTATCCAACTGCTCCTCATTTCAGTGATGCAGTAACGCCTTCTCTCTATGGAGAGTGGCTGGAGGGACTTCCTCGCGACACTCCGCTCTCGCTTTATCTGCATGTGCCGTTCTGTCAGGAAATGTGCCACTATTGTGGATGTAACACCAAGGCGACCCGCAAGATTGCGCCGGTGCTTGCGTATGTGGAGCTGATGCTCAAAGAAATCGACCTTGTGCTGAAGCGCCTTGGAACAGGCCGCTTGGTTCACCACATCCATTGGGGTGGCGGGACGCCGAGCCTTGTTCCTCGTGAAGCCTTCCTGAAGATCGTCGAGAAACTGAAAGCCAACTTTGTTTTCGCTGAGGACATTGAGCACGCCATTGAGCTTGATCCAAGAACTGTTGGTGACTATCTAGCGGAAACGCTGAAGATGGCTGGCATCACACGGACAAGTCTGGGCGTTCAGGACTTTGATGAGGATGTTCAAAAACAGATCGGTCGTATTCAGCCCTTTAAGACAGTGAAGAAAGCAGTAACTGCGCTTCGCAATGTGGGGCTGAACGATATCAATTTTGATCTGATGTACGGTTTGCCGGGGCAGTCAGAACAGACGATCCGTGAGACCGTGGAATACACCAAGGAACTTGCCCCGGGCCGCGTTGCTCTGTTTGGGTATGCGCATGTGCCATGGTTCAAGAAGCACCAGCAGCTCATCAAAGAGGAAAACCTGCCGGGCACAAACGAGCGCATCCGCCTTTCCGATGTCTCTCGCGATGCGCTTGTTGAAGCCGGGTATGAAGTGATCGGTCTTGACCATTTTGCGCTACCGACAGACGAAATGGCGATTGCACTGAAAGAAGGTCGTTTGCGGCGAAACTTCCAAGGCTACACAACAGACACCGCTGATACGCTTATCGGTTTCGGGTGCAGCTCCATCGGGTTCCTTCCGCAGGGCTATGTCCAGACAACCCCTTCAGCTCGTGAATGGGAGCGTATGGTGGTTGATGATGTTCTGCCGATCAAGAAGGGTATTGCGGTCGATAAAGTGGACCTGTGCCGCTCTGAAATCATCATGCAGCTGATGACCTACTATCAGGTGGATTATGCGCAAACCGCCGCAAAGCATGGGCTGCCGGTCAGTGAGTTCAACAGTATTGCAGCTGATATGCAAGAGATGATTGCGGACGGCATTGCGACGCTTGAAGGTACTGTGGTTACGGTCACAGATGCGGGGCGTCGCTATGTACGCGTTGTTGCTGCTGCATTTGATACTTACCTTGCAACTCAGCAAGCACGGCACTCTGTGGCGGTCTGATCCGAGTTCGATAGTTGATGAAAGAAGCGGCCTTTGCGGGCCGCTTTTCTTTTGTGTTGCCAACAAAAAAGGCGCCGAAATCTCAGCGCCTGTCTTACTCGTTGAAGGATCGAAGATGCCCTTTACAGGCACCTCTGCATTCAACCTAGCTTAATGCATTCCGGTGAGCTGGCAGATGCCGCAGATATTGGAGATGTGGATGCTGTCCTGCTTTTCTACCTTAATGAGACCGCGGCGTTTCAGCTGAGAGATAACGCGGCTTACAGTTTCAATGGTCAGGCCAAGATAGTCAGCGATTTCCTGGCGGGTCATGGAAAGTTCAACGGTTCTAGTGTCTGGCTGACCTTCTTCAAGCGGGCCTTCGCAGCCGTGTCCACCCCGGTTTGGCACCAAGCCCATGAGGAAGGTAGAAACGCGCTCAAGAGCGGATTTCCGGCCCAGAAGGACTGTATGTTCGTGGAGGTTTTCCATCTGCGAGAGCAGGCAACGGTTCACATAGTGCTGCATCATTGGAGAGGTGGAAATCTCACGACCCTCAAACACCTGCAACTCAACTTCAGTTAGCGCCTCAGCGGTGCAGTCGAAGAAATCGCGATTGGAGAACCCAAGCATATCGCCTTCACGCAGGATATAGACAACCTGACGGCGCCCATCGGGAAGCAGCTTGTAGAGCATCATCACGCCACGCACGACTTCATAGAGGCGCTCTGCCTTGTCCCCTTCATAGAAAAGCACGTCGTGTGCAGACAAGCGCTGCTTACGACCTGGGTTCTTTCCTACCAGCCCTTCCGGCTGTTTGAAGTTTTCTTGACAACCTTTAAATGGTGCCTGCCCATCAAGGTCGCTATGCTTTGTCAATGTGGCCGATACCATAATCCCTCCTCGCGGACCCCTCCGCAAATACCGTAGATGGGCAAGTGGCGAGAACTATTTGGCTATTCTCTAAATGCCGTTTTGCCATGGCAAGCATCCGTCATTACTTGCCTGACTTGTTGATGCAGATTTAATGACTGGATTGCAACGTCAAAATACGCATCAAAACTTACAGAGCTGCTTCATAATTCAGCAATTTGATTTGGAACAATCGGATTTTTGCGTTAGGTCAAGTTTACACGTACGCTAATAAATCTTGCTCTTTCAATGGCTTACGAACGACTGGTGTTGGACTTATTTTTGGTAGATCGCGCTCAATCTTCCAAAGTGGCTGTCCGCTGATTGCGACAATTTGTGGCGCCTCATCCAGAGCGGCCATCTTCTCAATCAGGTCAGATCCGGCGAGGCCAGGCAGGTGCAGGTCAACAAAAACAATGTCATCTACACGTGGTGACGCATGGGAGAGAAACGATTCTCCATCTGCAAACGCAGTGCAATACAGATCCAGACTCTCAAACATTCTGGAAATCGCGTCACGCACAGACACATCATCTTCGACGATATAGATCACAACAAACCCCAACGTTGTTCTCGTAGCTAATGAGACAAAATGCGAAGGTGCAGCACTTTGCCTCACCAGCCACCTTAAACAAGCGCTGGGGTCTTGTAATGCGTAGTAACACGCGTGAATGACAAGATTGGCCGAAAGTCTAGCGAGTCATTCCCTATGAATTCACATGGGTTTAAGCAGCAGGAGGTTCACCTGTCAGGACGATGCGGACGAGATCTGCCGCATTGCGTGCACCGAGTTTTTCCATGATGCGAGCACGGTGAACTTCAACGGTGCGTGGAGAAATCTTAAGATTTCTGCCAGCTTCCTTGTTGGAGGAGCCTGCAGTGATTTCGGTCAGAACCTGACGCTCGCGAGGGGTCAGTGTTTCTGAGCCCGGGAAAACCATCGCATTTCCATTGTTCGCCTGCGTTGTTCTGGAAACAGCTTCCCGAACGCGCGCGATTATGGATTCAACGTCAAACGGCTTTTCGATGAAATCGTAGGCACCAGACTTGATCGCCTCAACAGCCATAGGGATATCGCCCTGACCGGAGATGATAAAGATTGGAGCGGGGAAATTCTCTCCGTTCAGGCTTTTGAGGATATCAATACCTGACCGCCCTGGCATATGAACGTCGAGAAGAACACAGTTTGGCGTTTCTTCTTCTACCCCACCAAGAAACTCTTCAGCATTCGCAAAGGATTTTACGCGAAACCCTTCTGTTTCAAACAGCAGAGAAAGTGCGTCGCGAACCGCTGGGTCATCGTCAACAATATGGATCACAGACGGCATTGTCATGATTGCTCAGGTCCTTATTCTTGTTTTTGCAAACAAAGGAGCTTCAGCTCAGCTCTTTGTTTCTTGTTTTACCGGCAGCCGCAAAGTGAAGGTTGCACCTTTGCCTTCTTCATACGGTTCTACAAGTAAATCGCCACCATGGTTTTGAGCTATACTACGTGAAATCGCAAGTCCAATACCCAAACCGCGCCGCTTTGTCCCAGTAAAGGCCTTGAAAAGGTGCGACACTGCTTCCTCGCTCAGCCCTGGCCCGGTGTCAGTAACCTTTATGAACACATTGCTATCGTCGCGTTCTACAGACACAACTACTTGCTTAACAGGCTGATCCTTTACAGCTTCTCCCGCATTTCGGATCAAATTGACAAGAATTTGTTGTATCTGGACGGAGTCCAACTCCAGCTGGTAATCGTAGTCCACGAAAGTAGAATGGAACTCAACGTCGTCTGCTTCATGGCCTACGCGGACCAGCTCCAGACAATCGTCAATAAGCTCTGCCAGCCCGGTGCCGATGCATTGCGGTGCCTGGCGCTCAACAAAGTTGCGCATGCGCTGAATGATCTGGCCGGCCCGCTCAGCTTCTGCAACTGCTTTGTCCATCAGATTGATCATCATATCATCTGGGTCACCGGCTGATCGGGCGCGCCGAGCAGCCGTTTGCAGGTAGAGCATGAGGGCGGTGAGTGGCTGGTTAACTTCGTGGGCAATCGCTGCGCCCATTTCGTCAAGCGCATTCACTCTGGTCATGGTCACCAGATTAGACTGAAGCACGCGCAGGCGCTCTTCATATTCTTTGGTCGCCCGAAGATCCTTCAGGACGCCAGTGAACTGGTGGCCGCTTTCTGTTTGCGCTTCGCCCACGGACAGCTCAATCGGAATTTCAGTGCCATCTCTATGGCGGCCGACCACTTCCCGACCGATGCCGACGACTTTTGCAATGCCAGTTCTCAGGTAGTTCCTGATGTACTCGGCATGCTTTTCGGCAATGGCGGGCGGCATCAGCATTGTGACATTCTTGCCAACCACCTCAGCGCTCTTGTAGCCAAACAGGTTCTCGCAAGCACGGTTAAAAATCAGGACCGTTCCGTTATCATCAATCACAATGATGCCATTAACGGCAGTATCCAGAACACTGTGCAAGCATGAAGTGGAGACCATAGTCACTTCCCGGTTGTTGTTTGCGCACCCATAGGTTTATCAAAACGGGTATCTAGATGGGTATTTTGACTAATCAGCTATCCCATGGCCTCAGCTAGGTCAATCACCTGACCTGCGACGGATTTAGCAGTAAGTCTCTCAAACTTATTGATATATTAGACGACAGAACTGCGTTCATGAAATCTATGCGTGTATTCGTAACTTGGGCGCTGCTCAAAATTTTAAAGAACAAACTGCCGGATCATGTCTCTCGATTGTTAAAAACCTAGAGAACCCTTAGGTAAATTTAAGGAGAATATTATTTTACGGATCTTCGGCTGGAGCGCAAAACCCTTGCTATAGTTAGAATAAGACTAAATTGCATGAACCAAAAGTAGTAGGCATGTTCACGTATATGGCGCGTATTTGTCGCAGGAAATATCTTTCTCTCACCCCTGCTTTTCCACCGATGCGCCCCTTTTTGCTGGAACTTTGCAAGACTCAGGTTGGTCCATTTGGTCTTGCAGACGTGCGCTGAAATAATATTCTCCGTATTACAAATCCGGATCAGGGGAGCGGATCTGGTGGTTGCGTGCCAGAGCCGACAGCGCTTTGCAATTTGCACGAATAGTGAACTCATGCTGCAGTTGCAGCAAGTTCAGGCGCAGTCCGTTCAGCAACAGCAGTTCGTCGTGGCCGCGCAGGCGTTTGTGGACTGGGAGGCTACAAAAGATCTTAGAGACGTGCACTGCTGCAAGATCGGCAACGCTTCTGGCTGGCACCAGAGCACCTGTGCGCATTTTAGTTGGCAGGTTTTGCGCGGCTGCGTTCCATTCCTGCGCAGGACAGACGGATGCTTCCTGATGCTCCATCAGGATTTCCTTTAGAAGCTGGCCGATCATGCCTGCAAGATCCTGCGGATCTGTTCTGGTCTTGTGGCGCAGGACGATCAGCGACATTTCTCCAACCAGTTCGACAGTGGTTGAGAAGGAGCTCCAGCGGGAAGCCTCTAACGCCTCCAGAAAGTCCTCCTCATCAAGTAGGGCATTCCAGTGCACGCCAGCGCGCGAGCGCGAGTATTCCAGCACGTTCTTGTGGGTGAGATAAGCCGCACTTCGTCCCAGATAACGCTTTAGCTTATCGAGGGTATCAAGGTCAGATCTATAGAAGAAAAAGGCATAGGTGCGCTTCAGCCAACTTGGACCATCCAGAGATACACTCTCGATATTTTCAAAAGCCCCTAGCAGGTTCGCTTTTGTCGAATTGCGCTGTTGTCCCAACACTTAGCCTTTCATCGTGGTCGGAAAATCTACCGTTACAAAGACGCAATAACTCGGAGAGAACTCTTGCCTTTCACAAAAGTTCGGTCAACTGTGCAATATCGAGAAACAAAAAACATTTAATGGAAGTAACGGACTTAACAGTCCGGCGGGGGAAGCATGCTTCAAGGTTGGATCGTAGTCCTTGTCGCTTTGGCATACATACTACTCTTGTTTGTTATTGCGAGTTACGGTGACAAACTTGCCAAAAACCGCGTTAAGAAGACAAGAGGGCGTCCACTCATCTATGCTCTCTCCCTCTCCGTCTACTGCACATCATGGACATTTTTTGGATCGGTTGGATCTGCTTCGAGAAATGGTTTCGAATTTATTGCCATCTATCTCGGGCCAATCATTCTGTTTGCCTTTGGCACTCCCCTGATCCTACGGGTAATTCAGCTGGCAAAGGCTGAGAAGATTACATCCATTGCCGACTTTATTGCTGCACGCTACGGGAAAAATCCCATGGTGGGCGCGATTGTGACGCTGATCGCTTTCATTGGAATGATCCCCTATATCGCCCTGCAATTGAAGGCACTGGACCTTTCGGTCGGAACGATTGTGCTGCATCCACTGTTGTCTCTTGATGATACAGAAATCTCGATTTTTGGTGATGAAACCCTGCTGATCGCCATTTTTATGGCCGTGTTCACGTGGTTGTTCGGCACCCGCCATATTGATGCGACCGAGCATCAGGAAGGCCTGATGTTGTCGATTGCGACGGAGGCCGTGGTCAAGCTCGTGGCGTTCCTCGCGATTGGCGTCTGGGTCACCTTTATGCTGTTTGACGGACCGTGGGACCTGCTTCACGCCTCGTTTGCGAACACCAACAGTTCTCAAGATCTCTTCACAAACATTAATGCCAGCAAATGGGCAGTCATCACGCTGCTTTCCATGTTTTCGATTGTGCTTTTGCCACGCCAGTTCCATGTGACGGTGACGGAGTACAATAGTGAGGCGGAGCTGAAGCGGGCGCGCTGGCTGTTTCCAAGCTATCTGGTGGCCATCAACCTGTTCGTGGTGCCAATCGCGCTGGCTGGTCTGACCATCTTGGGCAACACAGTTGATCCGGATATGTTCGTATTGGCGTTGCCTCGTGCGTATGAGGCAGACTGGCTAGCGCTACTCGTGTTCATCGGCGGCCTTTCGGCTGCAACAGCCATGGTGATCGTCACCACGGTTGCGCTGGCCATCATGGTCTCCAATGATCTGGTGATGCCAATCATCTTGCGCCGACGTAGCGAAGACGAGCTTATCTCGACCTCTGGTCAGGATATGAGCCAGTTGGTTCTGGGTATCCGGCGCATGTCGATCTTTCTCGTTATCTTGGGGAGCTATATCTACTACCGTGTGACAGGCGACAGCGCAGCTCTTTCCAGCATCGGCTTATTGTCGTTTGCTGCGATTGCCCAATTTGCGCCAGCTTTTATCGGCGGGCTTGTCTGGCGCCGGGCGACGGCACGGGGCGCAATTGCCAGCATGATTGCCGGGTTTGGGATCTGGTTCTATACGCTGCTGCTGCCGGTATTTGCGCGAGAGAACATCTTTGGCACCAACATTTTGAACCAAGGCCCGTTTGGTATCGAGGCGCTGAAACCCGAAGCTCTGCTGTACCTTAATCTGGACCCGTTCGTGCACGGGGTACTCTGGAGCCTTCTGTCAGGCTTGCTGTTCTTCATCGTCTTTTCCCTGATACGCCAGCCGACGGCCATTGAGCGCATTCAGGCCAACACCTTTGTGCCAACAGGCATCGCGCAGGCCCCTGCCCTTCGTAAACTGCGCACGACCGTGACCGTTGGTGATTTGCAAGCAACCATCTCGCGGTACGTGGGAGAGGAACGGACCCAGCGTTCTTTTGATACTTATGCTGCGGAACACCGCATCACGATCGACAGCAGCGAAGAAGCAGATGCTGTTATCCTGAGATTTTCCGAGCAGCTACTTGCCAGTGCGATTGGCTCGGCGTCGGCTCGTCTGGTGCTTTCCCTGCTGCTCAAGCGGAGGGATCCAGGCACACAGGAAGCCATCAAGCTGCTGGATGATGCCACAGAAGCTATTCAGTATAACCGAGATCTATTGCAAATCGCGCTGGATCAGGTACGGCAGGGTATTTCGGTTTACGATAAGGATCTGCGGCTGATCTGCTGGAACCGGCAGTTCCGCGAGATGCTGATGCTGCCTGCAAGATACGGACAGGTCGGCACCTCCCTTGAGGAGATGATGCGCCATATTGCAGAGGCAGGCGATTTCGGGGATGGGGACGTCGATGAAATCGTGGGCCTGCGCATGCACAACTTCATCAACCGGCAGGACACTTATCAGGAGCATCTGACCAGCACTGGAACGGTGCTCGAAGTACGCACCAGTCCGATGCCTTATGGCGGGCTGGTGACGAGCTACACGGACATTACAGAACGCGTCTTTGCTGAAGAGGCTCTGGCGCGTGCCAACGAGACGCTGGAGCAGCGTGTTCGCGACCGCACTGAAGAACTGACAAAAGTGAATGAGCAGCTGGAGGCGGCAAAAAAGACTGCGGAACTAGCCTATCAGGACAAAACCCGCTTCCTTGCCTCTGCAAGCCATGACATCTTGCAGCCTTTGAATGCGGCGCGGCTGTACTCTTCCACCCTCACCGACCGTTTTCTGGATGGAGATCCGGAGGACCGCAAGCTTGTGAGCAATATTGAAGCATCTTTGGAGTCGGTTGAGGAGATCATCGGCGCCGTTCTTGATATTTCCCGCCTCGACACGCGTACGTTCAAGCCGGAGATAACGACTTTCCGCCTTGATGACGTTCTTAATCCGCTGCGCGTGGAATTTACGCCGATCGCCAAGGAAAAGGGCTTGAAGCTTAAAATTCGCGGGACGGATGTTTGCGTGCGTTCTGATCGACGGTTACTGCGCCGGTTGTTGCAGAACCTGATTTCGAACGGATTGAAGTACACCACCAAGGGCGGCGTGGTTGTGGGCGTGCGTCGCACGAAGAACAACATGGCCAACATCGAAGTGTATGATAGCGGGATCGGTGTTCCAGAAAAGCAGCAGGAACTGATCTTCAAGGAGTTCCGCCGTCTTGATGATGGCGCACGAATTGCCTCTGGCCTTGGGCTCGGGCTTTCTATCGTCGAGCGCATCAGCAAAGTACTGGCCCTCAATGTTGCTCTTAGATCTCAGGATGGAAAAGGTTCGCGGTTCTCTGTTGCCATTAAAGAAGCGATGAGCGTGCCTGTTGCGGAAAAGCAATCTCAACCACGGGCCATTGTCAGTCAGTTGGCGGGGCTCAATGTGCTAGCGATTGATAATGAACCACAGATTCTGGAGGGTATGGAGTCCTTACTGCGCACATGGAAATGTAATGTGCTGACGGCTGCTAATGCCCAAGAAGCGGCCAAGGTGATTTTTGCCAGCAAGACACAGCCAGATATCATTCTTGCAGATTACCATCTGTCCCAGGGGACCGGCATTGAAGCGGTGGTGCACCTGCGCTGGAAGTTTGGCGTACATTTCCCTGCAATGCTGATCACAGCAGATCGGACTGCTGAGGTTCGGGCTTCAGCAAGAGAGAAGGACATGGAGATGATCCATAAGCCTTTGAAACCTGCGGTTCTCAGAGCTCATCTGATGCGCTGCAAAGCCTCTCTTGATGAAGGTTGACGGAAACCATATCGGTAGTACCAACAAAAAAGGCGCTCGTTTGAGCGCCTTTTTTGTTGGTCACCTAAACGATGCCTAGCCAGCAATGCTTTGCCATTGGCCAGCTTCGATCTTGGCAGCCGCAATCACTGCCTGTGTCCGGCTTTCAACACCCAGCTTCTGCAAGATGGCAGAAACGTGTGCTTTTACGGTTGCTTCAGATACGGAC
This sequence comes from Pseudovibrio japonicus, assembly GCF_014651595.1. Classification (GTDB taxonomy): domain Bacteria; phylum Pseudomonadota; class Alphaproteobacteria; order Rhizobiales; family Stappiaceae; genus Pseudovibrio; species Pseudovibrio japonicus. The sequence continues at coordinate 666,713 of NZ_BMXE01000001.1, forward strand.
AATTCATAGGCGATCTGCTTGTTGAGCAAACCTTGCGACAGCATCATCAATACGCGCACCTGCTGCGGTGTTAAAGAGGCGAGTCGCTGCGCCATTTTTGTTGCTTCGTCAACTGTATTCAGGTCAACGTCCGGTGGAATCCAAACGCCTCCCTCCAGAACAACAGAAACACCATCCTGAATAACATCAATTCCAAGTGACTTTGGAATATACCCAGACGCACCAAACTCAATGGCACTGCGAATTGTTGTCGGATCCTCAGTTCCGGATACGACCACAATTGGCACACCCACATATTGAGCACGCAAGTACATTAAACCAGAGAACCCTCGCATGCCCGGCATGGACAGATCCAGAAGGATCATGTCTACGTCTTCTTCCCGATCGAGAGCAGCGGTGACTTCATCAAGGCTTCCGGCCTCGATAATCTTTACCGATGCGAATTGCTTCTCGATTGTTTGACGCATTGCACCACGGAACAGCGGGTGGTCATCAGCGATAATAAAGCGGTGGACCGCGTTTTGCACGCTGTGCTCCTCCATTTCTTGTCGTGGACTGCTTCCAATGGTCTTCGATCCGTCTCATCGAAATAAGATCATCAGATTTACAGTTTTCGACGCCTCGGGAGCGTAAACGAAGGTTTCGCAGCTCTCCCAAAACGCCACGATAGATCTATTACAACCATAGAACTCCGCAGAGTCACACCCGGTCGCATCCCCCTATCCAAAAGCATTATGCGAAACATGGAGGGGCTGGCAAGCATGAAGTTGATTGTTTTCACCTATCTCACGCTGTTTCTTCGCAAAACGGCCAGTAATCATCAAGATATTGCGAGGAGGCCTATACAGATCTCAAGAGTTGCACCCAAAGTATGGCTCGCAAGATTTGTGCTTTTTAGTTGGCGGGAGCAGTGAGGTTTGGGGATTAGTAATCGGGTAGTAGAATTTTAGTCTAGCGGTTCGCTCTGTGGCCTGTAGAGTGTTAGGAGGTTGGGCATCATTACTGGGGGTGGGAGTGCGTACACCAAATAGAGTCGCCTATTGGGCCAAAACGCGTGCACTCCTGGCTGCTACGCTCACTCTCTGGTTGGTCTTCTTTAGCTTGGCTTTCTATTACGGAACTCCCGGTTCAGATCCCAGCTCCTCCCAAAACGAGCTTGGAGGCCTCTTGGGGTCTCTGTCTCATAGTTATGTTTGGGGCTGCCTACTGTTTTTTGTCGCCAGTGTTCTGACCTCATGGTTTTGCGGAGCGCAGGACAGGCTTGACGAAGGCAGTACAAGTTCGACACTACGACGGGAGAGCAAGTCATGACACTCTCCAGCCTTGATCCGCATAAATCGCAGTATAACCGTCTTCCGCTCGCACTCTCCATGTTCACATTGGCGCTTTTTTTGCTGATCGGCCTCCTTGCCATGATGGAAAAAGCTGGCGTGGTTGAGATACTTATTGAAGCCTTGATGGCGCTACTGCCGCTGTTCGTTTTTGCTGCGGCGGGGATACTTGCCCGCACCATGAAGCTTTCCCAGTTTCAATGGGGGGGCAAAAATGCTCCTGCGGGCCTGACCGGCGTGACGCTGGCAGCCTGTTTTGTCGGGGGCAGTTTGTTTCCGCTCTTTCTGTCCCTCACCTTCCTGCCTGAGTATGCCAGCTTTCCAATCCTGCTTGGCTGCGCGAGCAGTCTGGTTTTGTGTACGGTGTTGTTTGCTTCGCCGATCAGGAAGTTTGGGTCAGTAACCATTCCGGAATTTTTAGGCGTACGTCTGCAAAGCAGTACGGTTCGGGTGGTTGCCAGCGGACTCCTCATCCTTGTTGGGGTTCCGCTGTTATGCACCGAGATACTGGTTGGCGGTCAGGTGCTAGCCACATCGCTCAGCTCCTCCGCAACCACAGGCGTTCTTCTGTTCTCAATTGTCTTGCTGGTTTCGGTTATCCTTGGCGGTTTCAGTGGGGCAATATGGACACAGGCGCTGCAGGGTGTGCTGATGATCTTTGCCTGCCTTTCACCATTGCTCTTGCTGGGGCTTGATCAACTGACGTCCCCTGCTCTTACCGACGGCTTCGGGTTCACACCTGTGGTCGGCACCTCTCTTACCGAGCAACTCTCTGCCATCATCGACATTGAAAACACGAGCGTTGGCTGGTTCTTGACACAGGGGCCTTATGCTGGCGGGGTCTGGCCTTTGATCGGGACCGCTCTGTTCTTTGCAGTTGGCATGGCCAGTCTGCCGCATCTTTTGAGTAAGTTGCAGGGAACATCAAGTGCGTCAGCCTCGCGCCGTGCTGCAGGGTATTCACTGTCTTTCCTTTTGCTGCTTACGGTGGTTGGATCAGCTTATTTCCTCTTCCTGGCAGACGAACGTCTTCAAAGCCTCCTTGGACCCAATGCGCTTGATCAGGGATATCAAAGCGGACTGATCGCTGCGCTGATCAGGTCCGGGATTGTAGCGGCAGCACTTGCGGCCAGTTCAGCACTTTTGACGGCGCTATCAACATGCGTTTCCCGGGATCTTATCGAGGCCTTCGCTCTACCGCGGGCGTCCATGAACCAGAAACTGGTTTTGGCACGTGTTGTTGTCCTCACCGTTTTTGCTCTGGTCACTTACCTTGCTTATAGCCAACGTCTGCTGTTTCTGGACACGCTGGTGCTTTCCATCTCGCTGACAGCGGCTGCATTCTTTCCGGTGCTGGTTCTTTCCTGCTGGTGGAGCAAACTTCATGCCGTAGCGGCGTATAGCGCCATGTTGACCGGAGCAGTATCGACACTGCTTTATGCTCTTGCTGTCAGCAACGGTTGGACCGGTTTCTGGTTTGGCTTTCCAGCTGAGATGGGCGGGTTCTTTGGTGTTTTCCTTGGGTTTACTGTCGGAATCTCATTAAGTTTTGTTGGTTTTTCTGAAGGTAAGAAACATATTTATCTGGCTGGTTTGCTTGAGCAACCAAGTGAAAAAGATCTCTCGTCCGACCTATCTGATAATTCTGACAATGATAAAGAAGAAGAACTTGCGGAAGTTAAGGTGTAATTCTCATAAAATTATAATTAAACTATTACAACTACCAGTGTCCGTTTGCAGTCCATTTACGCCGTTTCAAATTTACAACTTACGATAAGTCGAATTCAATAGTTCTGCGCTTATATTCTATCTCCTATAGAAGCCTAGGAGAAACCTATGGACGCTTTACAACGCGCTGCCCGAGCCAGCGTTGCACGTATTTGTGGATTTTATTGCGTTGGAGTGCTCTTCATTATGGCAGCGCTCAGCTTTGATCCGGCTAGTTCATTCCGTGCCGGGGCTCTGCTTATTATCGCTCTGAGCGCCGCGCTGATTTACAAGGCCTGGATTATGCCGGATGGCAAGAACGACGGCGATGATGCTTGGGCTTTGATCAAAGATCAAGAGAACGGTTCACGAGACCCAAACAGATTGCATAGTGATGCTTTGCGCGTCGCCTATCATGAGTATTCCAAAAAGGCGATGGCTGTTGCACTGGCGCTTTGGTTTGTGAGTGTTGTCGCGAGTTTGTCTGACTAAGCTACGGCTCCTTACGAGCCAAGGTAATGCAGGGTCATTGAGCGGCGATGGGGTGCTTTTCTATGCTCAATCAGATAGATGCCCTGCCATGTGCCTAAATCAAGTTCGCCATCGACGACCGGAATTTGAAGGGACACGCCGGTTAGCATAGTTTTGATATGTGCAGGCATATCGTCCGGGCCTTCATAGGAGTGGAGCCAGCCACCATCTTCCGGTGCCACGTTCGCCAGGGCCTTTTGCAGGTCCTGCTGTACGGTTGGGTCGGCGTTCTCCTGAATGGTGATCGAAGCGGACGTGTGGCGAATGAACAGGGTGAGCAGACCGTCTTTGAGCTGGAGTGACTTACTCCAATCCCGGATCTCATTGGTAACTTCGTAAAAGCCTAGCCCCTCGGTCATGAAAACCAGTCGCCCCATTGACTGAGTGAGCTGCGTGTGACCGCTGTCGATGGTCCAGACCTCGCAGCTCTTCTTTGTTTTTGACCAACCCGACATGGTAAAAACATATCCCTTATTGTTCGTTAGTTAAGATCGTGTCGTTGCCATTGACGCAAGATTACGCGACAACTTCTATAACAGAAATATTGGCAACATCTTATTGTAGGTTTCGGAGAAACTACATGGCTGAGAATTTCGCTCCTGTGTCGATAAGTCAAGAGGCACTTGCTGAAGCAAAAGCGTTTAATAAGGAAATGACCGAGCAGCTACGCGCCCTGCCCGATCCTTGGAGTTTCCCCCCCTCTGTCACCCGAGACCGACGCCTAGAGGGGCTAGGAGCGTTTCCTATTCCGACTTATTCGGAAAATGCGGAGGAGCTTGAGATTGAAGGGCCCAATGGGCCCATCCCGCTGCGCCTGTTCAAGGCTGATGACAATCCCACCAAGGGCGTGATCATTCATTTTCATGGGGGCGGCTTTGTTTTTGGTTCTGCATCGTTTCAGGACCCCTATCTGGAAGGGATGGCAAAAAACACAGGTCTGGACGTAATTTCCGTGGAGTATCGCCTTGCACCGGAACACCCTTTTCCGCAGGGCCCGGATGATTGCGAAGCGGCCTGCCACTGGGTTTTAAATGAAGGTTCAAGCCAGTACGGCTGGAGTGACTTTGCTCTGACAGGCGAAAGTGCGGGGGCATGTCTTGCGCTGACCAGTGCTATACGCCTGCGCGACAAACACGGGATGATCCCGTTCAAGGCCATGGTTTTAACAGCAGGCTGGTATGATTTGGGACTGACGCCCTCCGCCCGTTTATGGGGTGAGGGCTTGCTTTTCCCCACCACCCGCGACCTGCAGATGTATGTGCGCCATTACCTTCTTGGTGAGGAGCACCCGGAAGCTCCGGACATATCCCCCCTTTATGCTCGCCTTGAAGGGCTACCGCCAACTCTGCTGAGCGTGGGTACAGCAGACCCTCTTCAGGACGACACTTATTTCCTCGCCTCAAGGTTGAAATCTGCTGAGGTGGACACTTCAGTGGAGGTTTATCCCCATGGATGTCATGTTTTTCAAAGTTTTGATATTGCTCTTGCCAAGCTGAGCACCCAAAGGATAGATAGTTTTTTTCGGACGAAATTCGGTTCGACCTGAGCCAGTTGTTAACAATTGGTTAGGTATCGCAGTAGCGCTTATGGACCAAGGCTGCACAAAGGGTTGGATATGGCAAGCTTAGAAACACTTCTCTCGTTTGTGAATACATGGGAATGCGACGAGAACGACCATCTGAACGTGCAGTTTTACTTCTCCAAGTTTGAAGAAGCTGACCGTCAATTTAGAATGATGACCGGATTTAGCGAAGCGTTGGTTGGGGCGCGGCGGGTTCGCCACGTGCGCTACCATGTGGAACTGGTTGCTGCATCCCTGATTACCGTCAAGTCCTATGTGGCCTTTGACGGGCCGCACATGTTCTCTGTTGTGCATGAAATGATTGAGGGCTCCACCGGAGAAGTCTGTGCAACAGCCATCGACGGGTATACGCCAAACCCTAGTTCTGCCAAGCAGTTGCGTACTCGCTTTAAAGAAGTTGAAGAGAATATCTCCAAGGCTGCTGTGCCGCGCGGCATTTCTCCAAGCCCGTTTTCCGGCAAGCCTACCATTGATGATCTGATGAAGAGCGGCGCGCAAGTGACCGGTCGGTCAACCGTTCTGCCACGGAATCTGAACGCCGAGCAGAAAGCTGAAGACGCGTTTGCGCTTTCCTGCTTCTCCGACGCGGCTGCGCATGTGTGGGAGCGGACTCCGATGAACACTGCGTGGCTGGACAAGAACGAATATGGCCGTGTTGCGCTGGAGCAGAAGCTTTCGTGGATCAGTCCGCTGAAGGTCGGTGACATGGTTCAGGTGATCTCAACGATTACCGGTGTTCAGGATAAAACGTTCACAATCCGTCATCATCTGTTTGAAAGCCGTACCAAGCGTTTGGCTGCGGTGTGTGATCAGGTGTCCATCAGCATGGATCTGGACAGCCGTAAGACTGTTCCGATGACCGAAGAAATCCGCACTGCGCTGGTGGCACTGCAGAGCCAATAAGCTGTTAAATCAATATGTTAAAAACCGCCTTCAGCTGAAGGCGGTTTTTTTATGCCCTAGCCTATCTGGCTGGTGCGTCACCATCATTCTTTTTGAAAATCGTCTTTCATTTCTTCGACAACAGAGAAAAACCGGCGCATTGCGTTTTCGGTGAATTGCAAGGCATCGTTTAGTTTTTCTTCTTCTTCTTCACCAAACCAGCCTTCGTCTTTTGGTTTTGCGAGGGAAAGGTCGAGGCCGGGTTTTGGTTTGATAGCGGCTACGCTGGCGTCTTCGGTGAGGGTGGCAAGTGCTTCGGAGATATCCCTAAGCTCCTGACGCATCGTGCTGTTTTCTGTTTCCAGACGGGTAATTTCTTCCTCATAAACCTTGATACCGTCGATTGAGGGCTGGCATACGAGCTTGTCTCCTTTGTGGGTGCACAGAGAAACTATCCCCGTGCGGGTGTCTAGCCGTACCACCCCCTTATCTGTCTGCTGCATTTCAAAGCGAACGGGAACTTCCTGCTCACTTTCGGCGAATGCGCTTTGGGCTCCCATTGCGATCGCAGCCGCCAGGATTCCACTAGCCAGAAAAGACTGTTTCACGGTTTCTTCCCATCTCTCTTATTCGTCAATGACTTACAGCGGCAGAAGGTTGCAGCACCATACCTGCCCTCAGGTACGGCTTCCATCTTACCAGCAATCACCGCCCTTTGACTATCCAATCAGATACAGTAGTGAGATGGGGATTATCAGAGGCTTTGGTAGGGGCCCCTGCCAGATTTCAACGCATCTTCCAGAAGGTCGAGGCGGTCTTGTCCCCAAAATGGCTCGGCGTTGAGCAGATATGTTGGAGAACCGATGGAGTCGGCTTTTTCGGCCATGTGGGAATTTGCTGTGTAGGCCTCTTGCAGTCTCTCGGACTTGGCTGCGGCGATCAGGTTATCCGCGTCGAGGTCGAGCCCGTTCAGGATGGCGGCTAGGACTTGTTCGTCGGCGGCGTCCAGGTCGTTTTGCCAGACTGCTTCGAACACTTTTTGGGAATAAGTGGCGACCGGTCCGCCCTCCTCCTGTAGCTGGATTGCGATGGTGTCTGCCAGTGCGATGTTGGTCGGGAAGTGGGCGGGTTTGTAGTTGATTGAAATACCGCGCTTTTCTGCCCAGCGTTGGAGTTCTATGAAGCGGTAGCGCTGGCGTGCAGGATGGCGCTTACCCAAAGGCAGGCCACCGGTGAGCGGGAACACGACGCCGAGGTTAACCGGCCTGAAGGTGACGGTAACGCCGTACTTATCCGCAATGCGCCGAAACTCCTGATGACCCAGATATGCCCATGGTGACAGGTGCGTATAGAAGTAATCAATCTGTGCAGTCATGTGTGATCCCTACCGGCTGTTTATGCGCTATCCTCCGGCAAAAATCATCTTATTTCAATGGGCCATCTGCTTGTTGTCGTTCACAAAAACGCGCTGAGCGTATGCTTTTCGTAGATCTTGATTTTCCGTTTGCGCGATTTTGTGCGTTGGTTTGCGTTGATCACGTGTTTTTTGAGCTGAAAGCAAAAAGCTCCCAAACTCATGCGTCGGGAGCTTCATCTTCTCGCAGTGGACGGAGCGGACCCCAGCTGTGGTCCGTCTCATTCAGGCATTACACCATGAACAACTCAGCTGAGCGATCTACGCTCCTTTGAGCGTACCGGTGCGTGGCAAACAGATCTTCCTCAGGAGGGTTCGTTCACGATGCTTGCAATCTTCCACGCGCCCTCGATGTTGATGAGCAAGTAGTGGCAAGTGAAGTCGAAGACAACTTCGCCTTCATCATCTTCCTGCTGCCAATCAAGGCTGACGCTGGCAGTGGAGCCGGAGATGTGTGAAGAGACCACTTCGTAGATAGAAGCGGTCACATAGTGCTCACGATGAACTTCGAGCAGCGCATCGATATTCTCGATGAGTTCTGTCTTGTCTTTGAAGACGTGGCCCGCATCCAATTGCCATACGACACAGGGGAAGGCAAAACAGTCAGAAATCCGTGCCGCATCATAATCTTCATAGCCATCTGCATAGCTATCAAACAGCTCGGAGAGCATTAGTTCCGTTTCATCCTGAACACTCATAGTGACAGCCTCTTTTTCCAGCTTTTTAATGAGCCAGCATTCCTCACAAAGATCAAGCTTTTAAGCCTCTTACCGCTTATATGCCGCGCATAGAGCGCAGTTTTCTAGTCCTTTTTTCAGAAGAAAACAAATTTCATGGGTATTCTCCGCTTTTTATGCAGCTATCCCAACCACTCACAGAATAAATCTCATGGTTTGACAGAAAAAGGCTGAGCAAATTGGTTTGTTCCCCTTGGGACGTGCGCAAGCTAAAATGTTCTTGGTTTGCCCCGTTTATGATTGGCACATGCGATCATTGGTGGCAAAGTGCGCTCACTTGTTTTCCGGATCGGACCATTCGTCATTGCCAGACACCCCTCACCTACCTGCTGTCTTCACCAACTGGTTTGAAAGCCGCAACTGGGCACCGCGTGCGCACCAGCTAGAGCTGTTTGCAAATGTGCGGGCGGGTAACTCTGCGCTTTTAATTGCGCCAACAGGCGGCGGTAAGACGCTGGCAGGCTTCTTGCCAAGTCTGGTGGATCTTCATCAACGCAGCGCAGCAGACAAGCGCAAGGCAGGTGCTGCCGTCTCATCCGGCTCCAGTGGGCTTCACACGCTCTACATGTCTCCGCTCAAGGCATTGGCAACGGATATTCACCGCAACCTTGAGGTGCCCATTGAAGAGATGGGTCTTTCCATCAAGCTGGAGACCCGCTCCGGTGATACGCCGAGCCATAAGAAGCAGCGCCAGAAGCGCCTTCCGCCTGATATTCTGCTGACGACGCCGGAGCAGATCTCACTGCTGCTTTCTGACAAGAATGCCGCGCGGCTGTTTGCTGATCTTCAGTTTGTGATTTTGGATGAGCTGCATGAGCTGGTGACGTCCAAACGCGGGGATCTGCTGGCTTTGGCGTTGACACGTTTGCGCAAGCTGGCGCCCAACCTACGCTGCATCGGGCTTTCAGCCACCATTGCGCACCCTGATGACTTGCGGGCCTATTTGGTGGAGCAACCGCTGTCGCAGCAGGTGAACCTTGCGGAGATTGTGCAGGCCAAGGGCGGAGCCAAGCCGCATATCAGCATACTGGAAACAAAAGAGCGTCTGCCGTGGTCCGGGCACTCCTGCATTTATGCACTACCGGAGATCTATGAGGAGATCAAAGCGCATACCACCACACTGGTGTTTGTAAATACACGCTCCCAAGCAGAACGGCTGTTTCAGGAGCTGTGGCGCATCAATGAGGAAACGCTGCCGATCGCGCTTCACCATGGCTCACTGGACGTGGGGCAACGGCGCAAGGTGGAAGCGCATATGGCGGCGGGACAGCTGAAGGCGGTGGTGTGTACCTCCTCGCTGGACCTTGGCATTGACTGGGGCGATATCGATCTGGTGATCAATGTGGGCGCTCCTAAAGGGGCGAGCCGGTTGGCACAGCGTATCGGACGCGCCAATCACCGCATGAATGAGGCCTCCAAAGCTATTCTGGTGCCCTCCAATCGGTTTGAGGTGCTGGAGTGTCAGGCGGCACTGGAAGCCTCCGAGGCGGGTGTGCAAGATACGCCACCGCTTCGTCAGGGCGGACTGGATGTTCTGGCCCAGCACATTATGTGCGTTGCCTGTGCGGCTCCCTTTGAGCCGGAAAAGCTTTATGAAGAAGTGATCAGCAGCCAGTCCTATCGACATCTGGAGTATGATCTATTTGTGAAGGCGGTGGAGTTTGTGGCGACGGGCGGTTATGCGCTCAAAGCCTATGACCGGTACGCCAAGTTGCGGCCCACCAAGGAGGGCCTTTACCGGGTTTCCCATCCTCAGTTTGCCCAGCAATACCGTCTCAATTCCGGCACCATATTAGATGCAGCCACGCTGAAGGTGCGGCAGGTGAAGCCGCGCGGACCAAACAGCAAGCGTCCGCTTGGCTTTGGCGGCAAGATGCTGGGTGAGATTGAAGAGTGGTTCATCGAGCAGCTGGCGGTGGGCGACACCTTCGTGTTTGCCGGTCAGGTGTTGAAGTTTGAGGGACTGAAGGAAAGCGAGGCTTATGTGTCGCGCAGCGCCTCGCAGGACCCGAAGATTCCGAGCTATCAGGGCGGCAAGTTTCCGCTCAGCACCTACCTTGCTGAAGGTGTGCGCAGCTTTGCCTCTGATCCGCACAGTTGGTCTTCCTTGCCAGGTCAGGTTCGTGAATGGTTGGAACTTCAGAAAGAAAAATCACAATTACCCGAGTACGAGCGTCTTCTTGTTGAGACCTTTCCGCGGAACGATAAACACTATCTGGTGTGCTATCCGTTTGAAGGTCGGCTGGCGCACCAGACATTGGGTATGTTGCTGACCCGACGACTTGAGCGCGCTGGTCTGCACCCCCTCGGGTTTGTGGCCACAGAGTATTCATTGGCGCTTTGGGGGCTGCGAGACTTGGGGCTCGCGATCACCAGCGGGCGGCTCCGGCTGGATGAATTGTTCGAAGAAGACATGCTTGGCGATGATCTGGAAGCATGGCTTTCTGAAAGTAGTTTGATGAAACGTACCTTTAGAAATTGTGCCATGATCTCTGGTCTTGTTGAAAGACGCCACCCCGGCAAAGAGAAAACGGGGCGACAGATAACTATAAATACGGATCTTATTTATAACGTACTGCACGAACACGAGCCGGATCACCTACTTTTACAAGCAACATGGACTGATGCGGCAACAGGACTTTTGGATATCTCTCGGTTAGGTCACTTTCTTTCTCGTATCGATAAAAGAATCACGCATAGTGCGTTGAGTCGCGTTTCGCCATTGGCTGTTCCGGTTCTACTGGAAATTGGGAAAGAGCCAATCTTTGGAAGCGCGACGGAGGAGCTGCTCGCAGATGCAGCAGATGATTTGTTACTGGAGGCCCAATTGTGAGCGTGAATCGTCAGTTGCAGCCACGAGTAGAACCGAGTTATCGCCAACCCGTACCTGTCTGTCACGACTTGTCTCTTGGACAAGAACTAGTCGGACTGCACGATAGCGGAGGCCTGTGGTGGCCAGAGGAGCAGACCCTTGTGGTCTCTGATCTCCATTTGGAGAAAGCCGCCAGCATTGCAAAGACTAAGGGCGTTATGTTGCCGCCGTATGACACTGCAGCGACCCTTGAAAAACTAGCAGCGTTGATTGACCTTTTCAGCCCGCGTCGTGTGATCTGTCTTGGCGACAGCTTCCACGACAGCGAAAGCTCTGCGCGCATGCCAGCGGCCTATCGGGCCATGCTGGCGACAATGCAGCTGGGGCGTGAGTGGATCTGGATTACAGGCAACCATGACCCGGAGATTGCGCCGAGCGTTTGCGGGGAGCGCTTTGAGGAGCTGTCAATCAGCTCTCTGTGTTTCCGCCATGAGCCGAATGAAGATGCAGATTGCGGCGAGATCTGCGGGCACCTGCATCCCGCAGCCAAGGTGCGCCGCATGGGCCGGACCGTGCGTAGGGCCTGTTTTGCGACCAACGGCAACCGGCTGATGCTGCCCGCCTTTGGGGCCCTTACCGGGGGCCTGAATGTGATGGACAACGCGTTCTCAAAGGTGTTTGCGGAGCGGCGGTTCTCGGTCTTCATGCTGGGGAACGGGCGCTTGTTCCCATTCACTGCCTCCAAGCTGATAAGCGACTAATAAAAAAAGCCCTCGTTGAGGGCTTTTTCTTTGTCTAACGGCTGGCTATGAGCTGCTTGTCGGGCAAGCTCACCCTCTAATCTTTCTTGAAGATCACGCCTGCGACCCAGCCTGTGAACAGGGCCAGCATGACAGCAAGCGCGCCGTATACCGCAGGGTGCTGGCGCGAGAGTGAGAAGGTCACCTGTTCAAAGCCGGTTTTTGCCACTGTCAGCACCTGCTCTTGCTGGTCGAGCAGCACGCCTCCGCTGAAGAGGAAGGTGGTGATCTTGTATTCCCCTGTGGGGATGTTGGCTGGCAGGTCGACTGTTGTCGAGAAAAGCGTGGGGCTCAGGAAATTGATGGATCTGGAGACCTGCGTATAAAGGCCATTTTGAACACGGGCGCGCAGAAACGCTTCCTTAAAGGCAAGACGTTCAGCGGCAGGTGCACGTGAGCCCAGCGCTGCGAGCGGCAGGTTATCCAGCCCGATGCGGTATTGCTTTAGCCAGTTTTCAGAGGCGATGTTGCGCAGGTCATCGGTGGTGTGCACCGCATAGAAGCTTGGGACCGCTATGTAGGTTTGCGATGTGGCGTTGATCCAGACACCCAGTATACGATCCTTGCGCCATGTGGTGACACGCTCTAGCGGACCTTCCACCACGACCACCAGATCCTGGTCACCACTGCGTGGGACGGTTTCTGCATCCCGTACAATCTCGCCATAGACGAGAATCTGAGTTCCGGTGAAGTTGGAGGTGATTGCAACCTGGGAGGAGGAGATTGCCGATACGAGCCGTTCAGCCAGTGCAGGTGTGAGCGATGTGAGGGCGAGCAGGCTGAGTGTCAGGACTGTGAGCAGGGAGTGGGTGATGTACCTCATCTGACCGGCTCCTCAATCACGGTGACGGAATAGAGATCGTCGGGTTCCACTATGAGGTTGTAGGCAAAGCGCAGGCCGACAAGGAGCACGAGCAGGCCGAGGCCGAGGCGCAGGTGTTCACCACGCATGCCCTGCCCCACCTGAGCACCAAACTGGGCGCCGATCACGCCGCCGATCATAAGCGTGAGTGCCAGCACAATATCAACGGACTGGGTGTTGATGGAGTGCAGGAACGTTGCCACGGCCATGGTGCCGAGGATCTGCAGCAGCGAGGTGCCAATTACGATGTGGGCCGGGACGCGTAGAAGATAGATGAGCGCGGGCACCATCATGAAGCCGCCGCCAATGCCGAGGACCGAGCCGAGGAAACCGATGGAGCTGCCGATGCCGAAGATTGGGATTACACTGACATATAGTTTGGAGCGGCGGAAGCGGATCTTGAACGGCAGGCCGTGCACCCAGTTGTGCTGTCCGGGTCTGCGGCCGGTCGGGGCTTCACCATTTTTGCGGCGCATGATGGCTTTTACGGATTCACCCAGCATCAGCACGCCAATGGTGCCGAGGAAGGTGACGTAGGACAGGGAGATCACCAGATCCAGCTGGCCGAGGCTTTGCAGAATGCCAAAAATCCAGACGCCTAGGGCCGAACCGACAATACCTGAACACAGCAGAACACCGGCGAGTTTGAAATCAATACCGGCCTTGCGCCAATAGGACAGAACGCCGGATGCGGAGGAGGCTACAATCTGTGTGGTGACGGTGGCAACGGACACAGCCGGGGGGATTCCGGAGAAGATGAGCAACGGCGTGAGAAGAAAGCCGCCTCCAATGCCGAAAAGCCCTGAGAGGAACCCGACAGTTCCGCCCATGGCGAAGATCATAAAAACATTAATCGGCAGTTCTGCGATGGGTAGATAGATCTGCAAAATAGCACCGCGGGTAACACAGGTGACCTGCCCTTGCGTGCGTTAAGTCACCTTTCATCCAACATCATTGTAGAGTGTTAAGCGCCATTCCAGACGCTCTGTCAATCTACGCGGAGCAGCAAGTGCAAATCTAACCAGAAATCCCCTAGTAACGTGAAATTATATGGTCTCAGATGCCAACGCCATCATTAGACGCTTGTCAGGTTCGCCCGTTGCTTCCATTCCCAGACGCGCTTGCAAACTCTTGATTGCGCGCCTTGTGTTTGGTCCCATTACACCATCCGGACTGCCCGGATCAAACCCCATATTGAGCAAGGCTTGTTGTATTTTCTTCACAGATGGGGAACCTGTTTGTGAAACGGTGGTTTTCTGCTTATCAGTCCACCTGCTATCGATTTCCACATTGTTTGCATCCGGATCAACCGACTTCATCTTGAAGGCCGCTACGGCTTGCAATGCCTGGGTGTGCTGCCTGTTGGTCAGCTTGGCTGCAACCTCATCACGTTTGGCAGCGGCATCGGCATCGCCCTGCATGGCGGCAAGCGCAAACCACTTATAACTTTCCACCAGATCCTGCTCCATGCCCAGACCTCGGGCGGCGAGGATTGCAAGGTTGAACTCGCTGTCTGCAACACCGTAATCGGCTGCGATGCGGAACCATTTCACGGCGGAGGCGTAGTCGGGGTTGCCATCTATGCCTTCAACAAACAGAACGGCCAGATTGTGCATGGCTTTGATGTTGCCTTGCGCAGCTGCCAGTGAATACCAGTCCCGTGCCAAGGTCAGGTCTCTTGGAACGCCGCGGCCCTTCTCGTAAAGACTGCCAAGGCGATATTGTGCTGGTGCCAGACCTTGTGACGCGGCTTTGCGATACCAGTCTGCGGCGACGCCCAGATTTGCCGGGACCAAATTACCTTCAGTGTAGCGGCGGGCCACTTCAAACTGTGCTTCTGCGGCACCTGCTGCTGCTGCGGAGCGCAGAGCAATCGGTCCGATGGCGTATGGCAGGTCATAGGCGGTCTGCTCAGGGGTGACCTGCTGGACAGGCTCCTTGGGGATGACCGGCATCTGGATATCGCCAAACACAGAGGTGCTCGCCGTTGTGGTTGGTACGCTTGCGGTTGTGAGCGGGTCTGCTGCCTCGGAGGAGGCTACTTTCTGGTTAGCTTGTGCTGAGCCAATGCCAGTTGTCTGGCCAAAGATCACCTCTTTGGTTGGTTCAGAGCGCGTAGTTGCAGAACCGGACTGCCAGATACTTTGAGCGCTGACGGGTGATGGAACCGCTGGCTCTGGCTGCACAGCAGGTGTGCTGGCGACATATTCAGGAGCTGCGATGGCATCCAGTTCTTCGCTCAGCATAGAGGAGTTGTCGTGACCCGGCATTACGGCATCGGGTGCCATGATGCTTGGCGGGTTGGTTGAGCCAGCAGTATCGACCCCATCTTCACCGGAGAGCAGGCCTGTGTCGAATACCTGCAGGGTGCCAATGGTCAGCAACAGTGCTGCTGCGGCCAGCATGATGGCGCGGCGGCGGCTGGATTTGCTTTCTGCTTTTTTACCTTTTGTGGGCTTCTTGGCCTTTTTCGCTTTTCCGGCTTTGGCAGGCTTTTCGGTTTTGCCCAGCTCCACCGGTGCGGCGGACAGGTTGATTGGTTCTCGGGCCAGCTTTTTGGTTTCTGGCTCCGGGTTTTGCGGGAGCATGTCCTCTTCGCTCAGGGCGATTGGCTCTTCAGCAACCTGAAGCTTGCTGAGCACCTGTGCAGTGGCCGCTGCCTTTTCGGCGCGCAGGCTTTCTGGTGCGTTCTCCTCAGCGGCGCTGTTGGGGCTGATGTAATCGCGCAGGCGGCGCGCCCGTTCAGGAGCTTTGCTCTTGGCGGCGGCGGGTTTTTCATCCGCTTTGCTGGTTTCTGTTGCTTCCATGGCCGCTGCTTTTGCAGCGCGGCGGGCTGCCGCGATGAAATCTGCTTTGCGGTTGCGTGGGCCTTCCGGCTCATCAGCTCTCTGCTCCTCCATGCTGCCTTTGCGGCCCATAGAAAAGGCGCTCAGGATATTGCCGAGCTGTTTGTCACCCACCAGCTTCTGATGTTCTCTGGAGATCTCGGTCTTGCCGATGGCGTTGCGGATGCTTTCCAGATTTTCCAAACGGTTGGAAATGGTGCCCAGAACATTTCGCAGGTCTTGCAAGGCGTGCTGGTCGGCATCGTCTTTCTGACCAGAGGCTTCCAGCAGGGATTGCAGATCAAGGCGCAATGCAGAGATGGCAGCTTCAACGGCTTCACCCTGCTCTGCGCCATTGCCAAGTGCAAGTTTGTCGGTGGCCGCCTTTACCGCATCCTGTGCGATCTGCTGCGCCTTATTGGCCATGTCGGAGTGCAGGCCCTTCAGTTCCTGCTCAATGGAGCCGAAGCTGTTTTCCAACTCACCGATAGAGGCGAACTGGGTCTTGGACATATCCAGCTTTTGGGAAAGGCCCGCAATCTGCTGCTCCAACCGGTCCAGCTCAACATCAGAGGACAGACCGGTAGGGCTGGCAATTGTTGTTGCCAGTTCCTGCAGCTGGCTTTCAATATCGCCGGTGGTTGCCAGAGCACCGATATGGCCGCGCAGTTCACCGATCTCAGCGCGGATCATGGACATGGCCCTGTCGGAGGAGCCACCGTGGGCACTGTCTTCCACCATCTGGGTCAGCGTCATCACACGCTGCTCAAGTCGGGCAAGCGCGGCGCTTTCATTCTCGTTCAACGCAACTTCGAAGGCGGTTTCCGTCAGACGGACTTCGATGTCATCAACCTTGGTACACAGGTGTTCAAGTCGGCCTTCGATTGAGGAAAATGCTTGCTCAAGTCCGGTTGCGGTTTCCGGGCTGCGCTCCATACGCTGCAGCTGCTCACCGATGGTAGCAAGGCGCTCTTCCATGCGCTTGAGCTGTTCATTGTTGCCAGCGTGTTCAGGGCCTTCTGCCAGAATGTTGGAGATGGAGTCCAAGCGTCCGTGCAAGCGATCAATCTCACCCTCATCGGGCATGCGTGTTTCAACGCTGGTGAGACGAGACTGGATATCGCGCTGGATTGCGGAGAAATGGTCAAGCTCATCCATACGGGCGGTGAGGAAACGGATGCGTTGGTCCACATCATGGATCATGCGGCCTGAATCCAGACGATCAATCACCGTTCTCAACTGTGCAACATCTTCACGCACAACCTCAAGACCGGCGGCGCCTGAGCGGTGCAAAACATCTTCCAGCCGATCACCCATGGAAGACAAGCGGCTTTCCAGAGAATTGAGCTGATCTACCCGTGGCAACTGGCGGATTTGCGCTTCCACTTCGGCCATGCGCTCGGAGAGGCTCTCGTAAATTGCCGGATCAACGTGCTTTTCGGAGAGTTCCTGCAGGCGGGACTGAATAGACTCGTGGGCGAGGCCCAAGGCTTTGAGGCTGTCTTCGATGTCTGAGCGCGACAGAGCCGCTTTCATCTGCTCCAGTTCGTGGCGCAGTTCTTTCAGCAGCAGGCCGTTGCCCTCTTCATCACGCAGGCGGCCAATGATCTCTGAAAGCTGCGTGCGGTTGTCGGTGGTGCGATCCATCATTTCATCGCGCAGGCTGTTGAGCTGGGTTTGCATGCCATCATGCAACTGCTCAATCCGCTCTTCATCCGGCTCTCGCAAGGTATCAAGCTTTGCGGCCAACTGCTTGAAGTGGCCGTCGATCATTGTGTTCAGTTCGGTGTAATTACCGGATTTTGCTGGTTGTTCAGGTGTTGCCTCCACACCGTGCGGCCTTACGCCGGTATCAAAGCGCGGCTCCATTTGGGTAATTGGTGGATAGGCGCTCTCAGGCGTGGCGAATGTCCGGCTTTGTTCTGGCTGTTCAGGCTGATGCTTTGGCGGAATGCCCTTGCCTTTTTCATTCTCATTGTGCGCAAGGGAGTCGAGGCGTGCATCAAGGGCGTTCAGCGCATCCAGCACGGAGGTAATGCGCTGGACTTTGGAATGCACAGCCTCTTGTGTCTCTTCGCGACCAGCAGCAGGTGCCGCCCACTGTTTTCTCTCCTGCGGCGCAGGATCTGCAGGAGCAGCGAAAGATTGCAGTGCAGACGGCTGCATGGGTGCACGCTCAGCATACGGCTCACGATGGCGCGGCGGCGTGGGTGCGGCAGGCGCCTGCGGTGCAGGACGATGTGATGCTTGTTCATGTGCGGGCGCCATGTGTCCGGGTGTCATGTGTTCGGGCATCATCGGTGAGCGCGGGTGCCTATACGGGTCGCGCGAGAAACCATCACGGATGTCACGGCGCTGATCCATGGCCGGATCATAGCGGTCTTCATAGGCATACGGGCTGGTGGACTCGTCCAGCCCTGCTCTCAAGTCAGCGCGGTGCCATGGGTCCCGAGGATCAGTGTAGTGGGGATCGTGCAGACGAGGGTCATGCATATGCGGGTCACGCGAGCGAGGCTCGTGTGGATACGGTTCATGTGATCGTGGAGCGTGTGGCTGCGGCGTCTGCGCGAAGCGATCACCTGTGCGACGATCACGCGGGGCTTTGGGTGGACGGCCCTGTTCGGCTTGCATCAGGCGGCCTAAAGCCTCGGCGACCTCATTCATGGCCGCTTCCTGCGAGCTTGAATGTTGTCTGCGTGGTTGCTGGTCGGCATGCGCATATTCATCTGAATAAGAAGAGTGGTCCGCGCGGTGTGCTGCTGCAGGGTTTTGTCGCGCCATTCCACTTTCCTCCAACCACTTAATGTGGTCTGCATCCAGCCCCTCAGTCATGGGCGTGTCTGCTGCGGATTTTCCAAATTCTGGTTTTTTCCAAGACATGCCTAAAGGGCCCCATAAAACTTTCCGGTCCGCGCATGTCGCTTGCAATTGCTCAATTCAATTTTAAAAAATACACGTCAACCGCCTTACGCAGCCCATGAATTGGTCAAGAAACGAATCACTTTGCGGTTTTGCACCGATTTCAAAACTTCTGGATCCATTTTTTAATCCTTAGGGTAAATAGTGGGTTAATAGCGCAAATTCTGCGTGTAGATCGCCGCTACCATGTGAATTACGGCAATAATGGGGCGAATACCGTCTCATTTCACAGAACATGACCAAAATGATGAAATAATTTCGCGTTAGATACTAAGCGAATTATGGGTAATCCCGTGGCCTACGGTGGACCTACGTGATGCTGCCAATGTATAAACTTGATAGAAGTTACGCGTCGCATCATTAGCATGCACTCCTGCACACGGGTCGCAGATTACCGGCAGTGTCGCGCAAGCAAAGAAGAATAGGTCAAGCAGATGAGCGAAGCCCTACATATCAATGAGATGATTGTTGATGTTGTTGCCAATGAATTGGGTCAGGGAAAAAAAACGCAGTTTTCCATTGGCGATCTGGCAAAGGAATTTGACATCACGCTCCGCACTCTTCGGTTTTATGAGGACAAAGGCCTCCTGAATCCTAAGCGTGACGGGCTTAACCGAGTTTACAACCGGCGGGACCGGGCTCGCTTAAAGCTGGTTTTGATGGGCAAACGTGTTGGGTTTTCTCTTTCTGAAATCCGCGACATGCTGGACTTGTATGACCTGCGCGATGGGCAGGTGACACAACTTGAAGTGGCATTGGGACGGTTTCAGGAACAGATCCAGGTGCTCGAAGGCCAGCGTGCCAATATCGATGAAGCGATTGAAGATCTGCAGCGCACCGTTAGTATCGTTGAGGGTATGCTGAAAGAGAAAACCAGCTAACTCACTGGTTTTAAAAGGTGGGAGTTTAGCCCACCTTTTTGTTTTGTAGCTTCTGTTTGGATCTGTGCTTTATCCCAAAATTCTAGATTCAATACTTTTCACCTATAAATCTGGGGTGTTTCTCGCTGACAGTCTTCGGTCAGGTGTTATCCAACCCATAATCTCGCAAAACGCTCGACACACGGATGCGATATTTTTGAAAATATTCACTTTTTCCGAGCTGCTGCGCCTCCTGATGCTTTTCCTGAGTACGCCAGCGCTTCACGGCTTCCTCATCTTCAAAAAATGACAGTGACAAAATTTTGTCCGGATTTGTGAGGCTCTGAAATCGCTCAACTGAGATGAAGCCGGGAATTTTTTCCAATTCCGGCTTAATCGCAGCGGCTACCTCCAGATAGCTGGCTTTGTGGTGTGGGTAAGGCTCAACTTCAAAGATAACGGCAATCATTCTATGGCTTTCGGTGGTTGGCTGGCAGTCACGGTTTTGCATGCGGGTGAGAGGCAAGCTTGAGGAAGGTTCTGTCTTCTCTCAGGATGAACTTCTCTTGCATGGCGAACTCGTAGTTTTCACGACCAAGCGGGTCTTTTGCAAGGGTGGCTCTGTACTCTTCGTAGTGGGCCAGACTGCGCACGTTGTAGATGCCATAGGCCAGTGTTGTAGAACCTTCATGGGGGGCGTAGTAGCCAATGAGGTCGGCTCCGCAGCGCGGAATGGCCTGTCCCCAGTTGCGGGCATATTGCTGGAATTCAGCCTTTTTCGTCGGGTCAATTTGATAGCGGATGACACAAGTGAGCATGATACTCCTCCGGTTTGGTTTTTCGATGCTCTGGGTCTAGCAAGCGGGTGAGAGCGATTGTTTCGATCGTGATCGAACAATCAATTCTGTGTGTGTGCTATAAGTCCGTCCACAGTCAGGGAGGATGGAACTGCCATGAAAGAAGGACCGAACATTGCCGGGATTGCCGCGCTCATTGGAGATCCGGCGCGGGCGAACATGTTGCAGGCGCTTATGACCGGTGTTGCTCTGACCGCAAGCGAGCTGGCGCAGGAAGCGGGCGTTACGCCGCAAACCTCCAGCTTTCATCTGGGACGATTGGCGGAGGCCGGGCTTATCAAATTACGCAGGCAGGGACGGCACAAGTATTACAGCCTTGCAGATAGTGATGTTGCCGAGCTGCTAGAGGCCATGAGCGGAATTGCCATGCGCGCAGGGATGACGCGTGTGAGGACCGGACCCAAAGAGCCTGCGCTGCGCAGGTCGCGTATCTGCTACAACCATCTGGCTGGTGAGTATGGTGTTCAGGCTTACGACAGTTTGCTGACGCGGGGCTTCCTCGTGGAAGATGGCGAGCAGTTGCATCTGACCGGAGATGGACGGGGCTTTCTGAGTGAGCTGGGTGTTGTGCTGCCGGAGAAGGAAAACAAAAGGCGGCCCTTATGCAAATCCTGTCTGGACTGGAGTGCACGACGCTCACATCTGGCGGGCATCGCTGGAACAGCCCTGCTCTCTTTCTTTCTGGATCAGGGCTGGGCGAAGCGCGTTGACGGAAGCCGGATCATCACATTTTCGCGAGAAGGCGATTCTCGCTTTCATGCCACATTTTCCCTTCAAGATTGAGTGCCAGACACGGATTTACCTTTGGTTTCATAGTGTACAAGTACGGCACCGTGAGATTTCACAGGGAAGTTCCCCCATGAAACCCCGCAGGATTCCGCGGATATGTACTTGACCCTAAGAAATTACACTTGGGTATAACTTGCCGTGAGCGCGAGGCCGTTCTATATTCCGTCACAAGTTGACGTTTACGCAAACGTTATGTCGCGCCTCTTCGGTTGGTCGGAAGGAAAAATTGCTATGCCGAGTTATAGTGCTCCCGTTGAAGATACACTCTTTTTGCTCAAAGATGTTCTGGGTTACGAAAAACATTCAAACCTGCCTGGGTTCTCCGAGGCAACTCCTGATCTTGTAGAAGCTATCTTGAAAGAAGGCGCAAAGTACTCTGAAGAGATCCTGCAGCCTCTGAACCTGAGCGGCGACAAGGCTGGCTGTACCCGCCATGAAGACGGAACAGTGACAACACCTGCGGGTTTCAAAGAAGCTTACAAGGCTTATGCGGAAGGCGGCTGGGGTGGTCTTTCCATTCCTGAGCAGTATGGCGGCCAGGGCATGCCTGCGACCCTTTCTGTTATCTTGAATGAGTACCTGTGTTCCGCAAACCAGGCGTTTGCGATGTATCCGGGCCTGACCGCCGGTGCGATGGCAGCTCTGCTTGTTCACGCAAACGACGAAATTAAAGACACCTACCTGCCGAAGATGGCAAGTGGCGAATGGACAGGTACCATGAACCTGACCGAGCCACATTGCGGTACCGACCTTGGCATGATGCGCACAAAGGCTGTTCCACAGGGCGACGGCAGCTACAAGATTTCCGGCACGAAGATCTTCATCTCCGCTGGTGACCACGACCTTGCTGAGAACATTGTCCACCTTGTTCTGGCACGTATTGAAGGTGCTCCTGAAGGTATCAAGGGTATTTCCCTGTTCGTCGTGCCTAAGAAGAAGCTCGATGCAGACGGAAATCCAGCTGAGTCAAACAACGTGAGTGTTGGTGCCATCGAAGAGAAGATGGGTATCCACGCCAACTCCACATGTGTCATGAACTATGACGAATCCGTCGGCTATCTCGTTGGTGAAGAGCACAAAGGCATGCGTGCCATGTTCGTCATGATGAACGAAGCACGCCTTGGCGTTGGTATTCAGGGTCTGGCTCAGTCTGAAGTGGCTTACCAGAACGCTCTGGCTTACGCGAAGGACCGTCTTCAGGGTCGTTCCCTCACCGGACCTAAGAACCCGGATAAGCCAGCTGACCCGATCATCGTTCACCCGGATATCCGCCGTGTCCTGATGACCATCCGCTCCTTCAACGAAGCGGCTCGCGCTCTTTACATGTGGACCTCGCTGCATGGCGACGTATCCCACCTGTCCCAGGACGATACTGAACGGCAGACTTCCGACGACATCATGGGTCTGCTGACCCCGGTCGTAAAAGGCGTTCTGACGGACAAAGGCTTTGACAACACCGTTATGGCTCAGCAGGTCTTTGGTGGTCACGGCTATATCCAGGAATGGGGTATGGACCAGTTCGTGCGTGATGCGCGTATCGCCATGATCTACGAAGGTGCGAACGGCGTTCAGGCGCTTGACCTTGTTGGCCGTAAGCTGCCTGCAAACGGCGGTCGTGCGGTTCAGGCGTGGTTCAAAGAAGTCGGCGCGTTCATTAAAGAACATGAAGGCGACGAAGAGCTTGGCGTTTACATGAAGGGTCTGAAGCAGTCCCTGAACGACCTTCAGGCAGCGACCATGTGGTTCATGCAGAATGCAATGAAGAACCCGGACAATGCTGGCGCTGGTTCCAACGACTACATGCACCTGTTCGGTCTGGTGGCTCTTGGTTACATGTGGACCAAGATCGCAATTGCTGCGAACCGCAAGATCAAAGAGGGCGCAAACGGTCAGGAAGACTGGCTGAAAACAAAGTTGACCCTTGGTACGTTCTTCATGGAACGCGTGATGCCAGAATCTTCTACGCATCTGGCACGCATCTCCACCGGTGCTGACACCATGATGAGCCTGGACGCGGAAGCGTTCTGATCAAATTATCGCAATTCAGGGGCCCGGGACCTTTCCCGGGCTCTTGTCCTGCCCTAGTCTCGATCTGATATATTAAGCTAACAGATTTTAGGAGTGCGATATGGCGGAATATAAACTTCAGTGTTTTGCGCAGAGTGGCAATGCCTACAAGGTTGCGCTGATGCTGGAGCTGTCAAAGGCATCATGGACCCCTGAGTGGGTCGATTTTTTCAATGGTGCAACCCGCGATCCTGAGTTTCGTAGCGAACAGAACGAGATGGGTGAAATTCCTGTGCTTGTGCACGGGGAAACACGGCTGACACAGTCTGCCGTGATACTGGAATACCTTTCCCAGCAGCTTGGCACGTTTGGCTGGGAGAACGAGGAAGAACGCCGGGAAATCCTGCGCTGGCTGTTCTGGGATAACCACAAGCTGACTGGCTATGTGGCTACCCTGCGCTTCCTGCGCGCCATGGTAAAAACCGGTGAGACGGATGTGACCCGCTTTTTTGAAGGTCGGGCCATCGCAGCCCTCAAGGTTCTGGATAAGCGCCTTGCGGATCATACCTTCCTTGTTGCAAATCGCCCAACAATCGCAGACCTTTCGGTATGCGGATACCTGTTTTGGCCAGAAGAGATTGGTGTGGACTTCGGCCCTTTTTCAAATGTGAATGCATGGCTTGAGCGAATTAAGGCCCTGCCCGGTTGGGTAGCCCCTTATGACCTTATGCCCGGCCACCCTATGCCTACACCAGCCTGACCAATTTTTGCGGAGGACAATATGGCAGACGCCCTTATATTCGATCATGTTCGCACCCCACGTGGGCGCGGCAAGAAAGACGGCTCTTTGCATGAAGTTTCGACAGCACGCCTTGCGGCGAACGCTCTTGAAGCCATCAGAGACCGCAATGAGCTTGACACCAAGCTTGTAGACGACGTTGTGCTTGGCTGTGTTGACCCGGTAGGCGATGCAGGCTCTGACATTGCACGTGCTGCTGTTTTTGCAGCAGGCTATGACCGCTCTGTTCCAGGTATGCAGATCAACCGTTTCTGCGCATCCGGTCTTGATGCGGTGAACATGGGTGCTTCCCAAATCATGTCCGGCCAGAACAAGCTGGTGATTTCCGGCGGTGTGGAAGCGATGAGCCGTGTTGGTCTTGGTGCTTCAGGCGGTCCATGGCCTGCAGAGCCGCAGGTTGCTATTCCTGCCTACTTTATGCCTCAGGGCGTTTCTGCAGACCTGATCTCCACCAAATACGGTTTCACCCGTGACGATGTGGATGCTTACTCTGTAGAGAGCCAGCGCCGTGCGAAAAAGGCATGGGATGAAGGCCGCTTCAAGAACTCTGTTGTTCCTGTGCGCGACATCAACGGCCTGACCATTCTGGACCATGACGAGCATATGCGTCCTGAAACAGACATGCAGTCTCTTGCAGGTCTGAACCCATCCTTCGAGATGATGGGCAACATGGGCGGCTTTAACGCTGTTGGCATTCAGGCACACCCTGAGATCGAAAAGATCAACCACATGCACCATGCTGGTAACTCCTCCGGTATCGTGGATGGTGCAGCGGCTGTGCTGATGGGTTCCAAAGAAGCTGGTGAAGCTTATGGCCTGAAAGCACGTGCACGCATCAAGGCTTTCGCAAACATCGGTTCTGACCCTGCTCTGATGCTGACCGGTCCGGTTGATGTGACCGAGAAGCTTTTGAAAAACTCCGGCATGGAAATTGGCGATATCGACCTGTTTGAGCTGAACGAAGCATTTGCTGCTGTTGTTCTGCGCTACATGCAGGCGTTTGAAATAGACCACTCCAAGATGAACGTGAATGGCGGTGCTATTGCGATGGGTCACCCACTGGGTGCAACTGGCGCAATGATCCTTGGTACAGTTCTTGACGAGCTGGAGCGCCAGGACAAAAACACAGCTCTCGTGACCCTGTGTATTGGTGCAGGCATGGGTACAGCAACCATCATTGAGCGCGTTTAAGGGGAGAGATAGACATGACTTACACACACTTTACCCTTGAAACCGATGCAGACGGTTTTGCAGTCCTGAAATGGGACTCACCTGAAAAGCCGATGAACGTTTTTGACGATTCCGTCATTAACGAGCTGGACAAAGTGATCGACGACATCACTGCCGACGACGCTATCAAAGGTGTTGTTGTAGCTTCCGGCAAGAAAGCGTTCTCCGCTGGTGCTGACCTTTCCATGATCGGCAAGGCACTTGCGACTTATAAGAAGCGTCAGGGCGTTGATGCGGAAGGTGCTGCAAAGGAACTGTTTGAAGGCACACGTAAGCTTTCTCTCATCCTACGCAAGCTGGAAACCTCCGGTAAGCCATATGTGGCTGCTGTCAATGGTGTTGCCATGGGCGGTGGTACCGAGCTGGCACTGGCCTGTCACAAGCGTGTTGGTGCTGAAGACACCCTGAAGATGGCTCTGCCTGAAGTTAAGGTGGGTCTGTTCCCAGGTGCTGGTGGTACACAGCGTGTTATGCGTCTGGTTCCTGACCTTCAGGGCGGCTTGCAGTTCCTGATGACCGGTCAGAACCTTGATGCGAAGAAGGCCATGCGCCTGAAGCTGATCGACGCTGTTGCGCCTGAGGCTGACCTGATTGACGCTGCCAAGAAGATGCTCTCAGAAGGTGTTGACCCTGTTGCACCTTGGGACAAGAAGGGCTTCAAAATCCCGACTGGTAAGGTTTATTCCCCAGCGGGCATGCAGTTCTGGCCAGCAGCGAACGCGATCTACCGTCAGAACACCTATGACAACTATCCGGGCGCACGCTACATGCTGCACTCTGTTGTTGAAGGTCTGATGGTTCCAATCGACGCTGGTCTGACCATCGAGAGCCGCTACTTTGCGCATGTTCTGCAGAGCAAGGAAGCAGCTGCCATGGTTCGCTCCCTGTTTGGTTCCATGCAGGAGCTGAACAAAGGTGCTCGCCGTCCAGCTGGCGTACCGGAAAGCAACCTGAAGAAGGTTGGCGTTCTTGGCGCAGGCATGATGGGTGCAGGTATTGCTTACGTGACAGCGAAAGCTGGCCTTGAGGTTGTTCTGATCGACCAATCTCAGGAAGCTGCTGACAAGGGTAAGTCTTACTCTGAAGGCCTGATGGACAAAGCGATCAAGCGCGGCAAGTCTACAGCTGAGAAGAAAGAAAAGCTGCTCGGCCTGATCACCGCAACCACCGACTACAGCGCTCTGAGCGATGTGGATCTGGTGATTGAAGCTGTGTTCGAAGACCGTGAAGTGAAGCGTGTTGTAACCGAGAAAGCTGAAGCGGC
Source organism: Pseudovibrio japonicus (assembly GCF_014651595.1). GTDB lineage: Bacteria > Pseudomonadota > Alphaproteobacteria > Rhizobiales > Stappiaceae > Pseudovibrio > Pseudovibrio japonicus. Next base: position 692,921 of record NZ_BMXE01000001.1, read on the forward strand.
GATGCCAGCTTCTGCAGTCTACGCGTCCAACACCTCTACCCTTCCGATCACCTCTCTGGCAGAAGCTTCTTCCCGTCCAGCTGACTTTATCGGCATTCACTTCTTCTCCCCAGTGGACAAGATGATGCTTGTTGAGATCATTCTGGGTGAGAAGACCGAGGACAAGGCAACTGCTGTTGCTCTGGACTACGTGAAGGCAATCAAGAAGACCCCGATTGTTGTAAACGACAGCCGAGGCTTTTACACCTCCCGCGTGGTTGGCACCTATGTTCGCGAAGGCATCATGATGCTTTCCGATGGTGTACCGGCAGCCATGATCGAGAACGCTGGCAAGATGGCAGGCATGCCTGTTGGTCCGCTTTCTCTGGGTGATGAAGTTGCTCTGGACCTTGCCTGGAAGATTAAAGAAGCAACCAAGAAAGACCTTGGCGATGCTTATCCTTCCAGCGGTTTTGACACCATTCTTGATGCGATGGTTGTTAAGAACGAGCGCTTTGGCCGTAAGAACTCCAAGGGCTTTTACGACTACAAAGGCAAGGACAAGGCTCTGTGGCCTGGTATCACCGAGATCACTGGTCCATCCAAGTCCGCTGATGAGTTTGACGTTGAAGAACTGAAAGATCGCTTGCTGGGCATTCAGGCTCTTGAAACCGCTCGCGTGTTTGAAGAGAACTGTCTGACAGACGTTCGTGAAGCAGACGTTGGTTCCATCCTTGGCTTCGGCTTTGCACCATTCTCCGGTGGCACGCTGTCTTACATCGACGGCATCGGCACCAAAGAGTTCGTGGAACGCTGTGACAAGCTGGCTGCCAAGTACGGCGACCGCTTCGCACCAAACAAACAGCTGCGCGCAATGGCAGAAGCTGGCGAGACCTACTACGGTAAGTTCTCCCCTGTAGAAGCTATTGCAGAAGCTGCTGAGTAATACGGGATCGGCTGGGCATATGAGCCCAGCCGCCTAGTTAGAGTTGGAAGCGCCGGTGGGAGAGGTCTCGCCGGCGTTTTTTATTGAGGAGTTTCAGGCCCGGTCATCCCGCACTTGATGCGGGATCCAGAGCGACAAACTCAACACTTCAGCATCCAAGGCATGGATCCCGCATCGCGCTTCGCTTGTGCGGGATGACGAGAAAGGTGTCAGCTGACAAGCGCGCTTTCAACATTGGAGTATGGAAGGACCACGAGCCGCAGCTACTCATACCTACGCTCCGTTGCGAAGCTATCCAGATAGAACTAACGGCATTGATGAGTTGGCCTCATATTAGGTTCTTATTAGGCTGGTGCTTCTACAGATGCAGGTACGAAGTCGTAGCGTTTTTCGTTGGAACTGGCCTTGATCAATCGGAAACCGTTTCTAAGATAAAAATCATTCACCCAGCTTTCTGGGAAGGTTTCCAACGTAATTGATTTACGCTGCTCTTCGGCGTATTTCTTCAAATAGGTCAGAACGCCGCTTCCAATCCCACGGCTCTGGACGTTGACTTGAATATAGAGTCGCTCCAAATAGAGGTGGTCGTCACGCTCCCACAAAACATAGAAGCCTACCGTTTTGCCCTGTAGCGTAATTTTGCGTGTGAAAGCAGGATCAAACGTCTTCTCGAATTCTCTCCCATAAGCGGAGTGATCAAACATTCCGTTCGCTGCCCACTCTTCTTGCATAGCCTCTTGCCTAATATCGGCAAGCAGATTGAAGTCAGACTTGTCGGCAGCATCCACCGCGAAGTCGCCACAAGTATCCGTGAGCTGCGACAGCTTCCATTCATAGACATTCTCGTCCTCCCGCTCCTCAAGCAGTGTGAAGCCGTTGTGCTGGTAGAAGGCGTTGGCGCGGCTTTTGGGGAGGACTTCGAGTTTGATGGGTTTGTTTTGCTGTGTGGCCTGTTGTTTCAGGTGGGTTAGGACTTCTGCCCCGATGCCACGGCCCTGTGCTTTGGGCAGGAAGTAGAGGCGTTCCAGATAGAGGTGGTCAGGTTTGTTCCAGAGTACGTAGAAGCCAAGGACTTCTTCGTTTTCGGTGATCTTCCATGTGGAGGCCGGGTCGAAGCTGTTTTTGAAGTATTGGCGGTAGAGCGCATGGTCGAACAGGCCATTGGCTTCCATATTGTCCTTCATGGCGTGCTGGCGCAGGTCTGCTAGCAGATCAAAGTCCTCAGCTTTCGCCTGCTCCAAGCGCCCGGAGGCTCGCTCGGAAGGGACTTGCGGAGCATATTCATAGTAATTGTTGAAATCCACGTTGTGCGTGAAGTGGAAGCCGTGGGACTTGTAGAACCTGTTGGAGTTGCTGATGCGGAGCGCTCCTAAACGGATTGGTTTGCCGACCTGCTGTGCGTGCTCCTTGAGGTTTTGAAGGATTTGTGAGCCGATCCCCTGCCCTTGTGCGGCCGGCAGTAGGTAGATCATGTCCAGATGGATAAACTCATCATACTCATGGATGGCCGCAAAGCCGAGCAGTTCCCCATCTTGCTCAATCTTCCATGTTGCCTCGGGCTTGTAGTCTTCAAAGAAATGTCTGCGAGCAAGGGCATAGTCGGTCAGGCCGTTTGCCGCCCATTCATCTTTCATAGCCTCATCGCGAAGGTCAGCGAGTTGTTCGATATCTTCCGGTTCAGCGCGTTTCAGAATGAAGGATAACGCCTGCTTGATAGCGGCTGTCCCAACATCTTCCCCTTGCTCTTCTGGCAATAACCAGAGTTGGCCCCGCTCCACGTGATCAAGCTGCTCGAGCAGCGTGTAGAACCCGATTGTTTTACATCCGCGCACCAGCTTGAACGTCTGTGCAGGATTAAAGCTTTGCAAGAAGCTACGGCGTAACCCATCGGGGTTTGAATGCCCCAACGCTTTGCGGCTGTCGTGCGTGGAGGTTACGTATATGTTTGCTAGGAGGTCTGCGTCGTCAGGTTCCGCAGCGTAGGTAATAAACGGCACACCAATAACTTTCGGCAATATGGGAGGGGCACAAAGTGGATTTGCATCTATGCAATATCCCTCGGGCTTCCTATATAGAAATCAATCTTAAGCAATATGCTTTTAACCTAGAGCAGTCAAACTGCCTTGGCTTTCAATTTTTGCGCGTATTCCTGCCGGTGATCGGCTTTATTTTTATGGGATACGCTTTGGTACAGCGGAGATCTTGATGTCAGACGATAAGTTCAACCGTTTTCTTGGAGACTCGCCAGCACGGGTTCTCTTTCGGCTGATTTTTCTGTCCCTGATTGTCGGAATTATCCTGGCTGCGCTGGACTTTTCGCCGCTGACGCTGATCTACTCCGTGCAGGAGTTCTTTGTCAGGATCTGGAATATGGGCTTCTCTGCAATTGAGCGCTTTGGCTCTTACTTCCTGCTTGGCGCCATGGTGGTGGTACCGCTCTGGTTTATCTCCCGGCTCATGAACTGGCGCGGGCGCTAACAGCGCCAGCCCATTGGGACAGGCCCATTTACTGCATGCAGATATTGTGGATGTTGACGGAGAGGTTGTCGAAGATCTCCGGATCTTCGCTGGTGTTGCCCATCAGGACGGCAACTTCCAGAGCAGCAAGTACAAAATCTGATTTCACGAGCGCTTCTTCAGAGGACCAGTCACCGCTGTATTCCAAGAGATCTGCCAGCCAGAGGCGGTTGCGGCGGGCGAAGGTTGCGGCCAGCTGCTGAAGGTCTTCGGGCAAATCATCGTCCTTGTCCCCGAGCACGGCTGAAAGGAACAGCTCGCCACCATCTGTCATACCTGCCTGAAAGGCTGCAATGTAGGTGTCCAACGCTCTGCGGAAGTGGAGCGTTTGCATGACGGGGTCACCCAAAATTTGCAGGAAGCGGTCGATGTACCGTTCCAGCACAGCCCGTTCCACCCCGTTCTTCGAGGGGAACATTCTTGAGATGTCCTGTTTGCTCGCTCCGGTGGTGCTGGCAAGTTGATTTACATCCAAGCCCAACAGGCCACTTTCGCGGATCATATAATCGGCCGTGTCCAGTACGACGCTTCTATCGGTGAGCACAACACCCATACTTGTCTCCCAGGCTTACGAGGCTCTTCTTCTTACAGCTTACGAAGGGGATACTGCGCATTTTTCAGAAAATGGCAAGGCACATTTACCCCACTAATTCTTGAGGGTAATGCCTCAAATTTTACTTAAATTCTATGCAAAAGAACTTAGTTTTACATCATAGGTACTTCGCGGCGGTCTGGTACAAAATTGCATGACGACTAACCAATAGTCCTAGATCGAAGGAATACCCTCCCCCTAGGACACCTGCCATTGGGATACCTGCATTCCTTACCATCCTGAAGACCAGATCCTCTCTTTTACGCAGGCCATCGTCCGAAAGGGCGAGACGTCCTAACCTGTCCTCATGGTGCGGATCAACGCCAGCGTTGAAGAACACCAGATCGGCTTTGAAGGTGGCGAGGACCGATTTAAGTGTCTCCTCAAGGATCGTCAGGTACTCGTCATCTTCCATACCATCCCGCAGAGGCACATCGAGCGTGGAGGCTCTCTTGCGGACCGGGTAGTTCTTTTCTGAGTGAATGGAGAGCGTGAAGACGCTGGCGTCATGGGCGAAGATGTCGGCAGTGCCGTCACCCTGATGGACATCTAGATCGATAATGAGCACGCGGGATGCCATGCGCATGGTTTGCACGGTCCTAACGGCAACAGCCACGTCATTAAACACGCAAAAGCCTGCGCCTTGTGCAATTCGAGCGTGGTGTGAGCCGCCTGCGGTGTTGCAGGCAATACCGTGCTCCAAAGCCAGCATTGCGGTGAGCAGAGAGCCTCCTGTAGCGCATTGCGCACGAAAGGACACGCTCTCGTTCATTGGAAAGCCGATCTCGCGGGCAATGGCGCGGGGGACCTGACAGCAGAGGACCTGATCGACATAGTCCTTAGCATGAACGCGCAGCAGGTTCTCTCTGGAGATTGGTGTGGGCTCGTGAAACTCATAGAGCCCGCCGTGCGGGTCGGTTTCTTTCAACCACTGAGCCACGCCGGCATACTTGCGCATCGGGAAGCGGTGGTTTTCGGGAATATCTGCCGTGTAGGCGGGATGATGCACGATTGGTAGCTTCACAGCGGCACCACCTTTTGTGAAGGTGCGCCGCTGACTATCATCGGTATTGCGAGTTCTGTATTTGCTATTTTGCTCAAAGAAGACATCTGGACCACGGTTTCAGTTGTCTTCTTCTTACAGCAGTCGCTGTCGCAAGCTCAAGATTGGAATCTGCCAGCCTGCGCGATGGCGAGCTAATACAGATTATGAGCCGGAAGGCTGTGCAACAGACCACTCGTTCAATACACCATCACCGGAGATATCGCCCGGAGCTGTATCAAGACGGTATGTATAGAGTGGTTTGCCGTCATAGGCCCATTGCTGCGTTCCGTCACTGCGAGTCACGAGGCTGTAATCACCTTCTGCAGATGCACCTTCATCAGCCTCATATGGAGGCCAAAGGAACGCGCAGAGGTGGTCACAAGTTGACTGTCCGCTTGGGTCGTCAGAATAGATATACAGGGTCATACCGCTGTCGTCTGTCAGGGTTTGACCTTTACTTGTGTCGCCAACCTGCGGTGGAGGGGCTGCAAAGGCACTGGCTGCGGAGAAGAGAACTAGAACGGCTGCACTCAATAGTAGTCTAGGCATCTACTTTTTTCCTTGTAATGAGGTGACTTGATCGCTTTTCCATTACTGAAACCAATATTTCTACCACTAGCAAATGGGCGATATTAAGGCACTATTCTTACTCAAACAAAGAACAACTAAAAGATTTACATAGTCAATACATGCATATTAAGTATCCAATAAATAACATCGAAAAATAGATCTACCTTTACTCCACAAACCTTGGCGATTTAACTCTTATCTTTAATCAACCTGCTTCCTGAACAGCTGGCCTAGTGCTTCAGGTAGAGCGTTTTGCTATTGTTTGTTTGCGCGTGCTTTCCGCGCGTGCTCTTTGCATGGATCTGCCTCCAAATTTGGGCACACTACGATTTCCCTAGGCCCTCCGTAATGTGTATGGACAAACAAGGAACAAACCAATAAGAGCGAAGGATACTCTGATTATGCAATCCATTTTGAGCTGCCTGTTTTTCTGGCGCTCGTGCGTTCGAAGGTTTTTTGCGTGTCTACAAGTTTTAAGGTGACGAACCGCTCTTTTCTGGCGCTCGCTGTTCCTATGACATTGGCCTACATCTCCACTCCCTTGCTGGGACTGGTGGATACGGCAGTGATCGGGCAGTTACACGATGCCGCCCTTTTGGGTGGTCTGGCTGTTGGTACCATCCTGTTTGATGTGATTGGTGCGTTTTTCTATTTCTTGCGGGCAGGCACAACCGGTCTTGCTGCCCAGTCACTTGGTGCTAACAATGGGCCAGAATTACGGGCTGTGCTGGCGCGTGCGTTGTTGCTGGGCATCATTGGCGGGGTTGTTGTTATCTTCCTGCAATGGCCTATTTTGCAGTTTGGTCTTCCAATTATCGGCGGCACAGAGGCTGTTCAGGAAGCGGCTGCCACCTATTTTGCGATCCGTGCGTTTTCCGCGCCGTTTGTTCTGGCCAACTACTCCATTTTGGGCTGGTATCTGGGCCTGAGCAAAGCTGGTATCGGGCTGCTTATCCAGACCTTCCTGAATGTGACCAATATGGTGCTCTCAGTTGTGTTTGTGCTGGGCTTTAACTGGGGCATTCCCGGCGTAGCCATTGCCACCTTCATTGCAGAGGCGCTAACATTCGGCCTTGGCCTTTACCTGATCAAACGGGAGCTGAACGGTGCGCCGCTGCCTACCTTCTCGCAGATCATCATTTGGGAAAAGCTAAAGCCCATGCTGGCGCTGAACCGGGACATCATGATCCGGTCCATGGTGATGTTGTTTGCGTTTGGCTTCTTCACCTCGCGCAGTGCGGCGCAGGGAGAAGTGGTGCTTGCGGCCAATGCTGTGCTTGAAAAATTCATTCTGGTTGCCGCCTTCTTTCTGGATGGAACGGCCTCGGCTGCTGAACAGGTTGTTGGGCAAGCCATTGGTGCAAAGCAGCGCACGGCCTTCCGCAAGGCCCTGCGCCTTTCTGTGGGCTGGGGATTTGGGCTTTCCTTTGGCGCAGCTGTTGTGCTGTGGCTGGCAGGCGGAGCCGTAATTGACTTGCTGACCACCCATGCGGAGGTACGTGAGACCGCCCGGACCTTTATGATCTGGGCCGTTCTGACACCGATCATCGGCACATTGGCCTTCCAGATGGATGGGATATTTATTGGGGCAACTTGGTCTCAGGATATGCGGAACTCGGTGGTGGTCTCCACCATCCTATTCCTTGCAAGCTACTACCTGCTTTATCCAATTTATGGAAACCACGGCTTGTGGTTCTCCCTGCTGGTGTTCTTCGGGGCACGTGGGCTGAGCTTGAGCTTTATGTGCTACATTCGCGAGCGACAGCACTTTGATGGGCTGCAGAAGGCTGAGGCTGAAGGTCTGAGCACCTGAAGAAGAATTGCCTTGCCCGGAGGGGGATTGCCGGGCAAGGCAGGCAGTATCACTCTTAGGTGATAACTACTAAGCGATGCTTATTGTGACTTTGCCCATGTGCTGGGCTTTTTCCATGTAGTCATAAGCAGCTTCAACCTCGGACATAGTGAAGTCTTTTTCTACGAGCGGCTTGATCTGGTGTTTGGCGACAAACACGGACAGGTGCTCAAAGTAGGTGCGTGAACCAACCAGAACGCCAGCCAAAGACCCGTTCTTCAGGACCAGATCACTGATGTTTTCCGGTGCATGTGCCCAGCCTGTCAAGACGCCCACCTGAGAGATTAGTCCGTGAGGTGCAACGGCACGAATGGAGCGTTCCAATGTGTCCTTACCACCCAGTTCCAGAACCACGTCTGCGCCGTGTCCGTCGGTCAGCTGGTGCAGTTCTGCATCCCAGTCTGGGACCTCTTTGTAGTTGATGGTGATGTCTGCGCCCAGTTCCTTTGCTTTTGCCAGCTTTTCATTTGAGGAGCTGATGAGCGCGACGCGGGCGCCGAATGCTTTTACGAGCTGTAGCGCAAAGATTGCGACGCCGCCTGTGCCTTGTATCAGGACGAGGTCGTCCTTCTTCAATGTGCGGTGCTGTTCAAACAGCGCGTGCCACGCGGTTACGCCTGCGCACGGCAGTGTGGCCGCTTCCTGGAAGCTTAGGTGGTCAGGGATACGAACCAGCGTATCCTCATGGAAATTGGCCTGCTCTCTAAGGATGCCTGGGTATTCGGCGGAGCTCAGCGCAGAGCCGAGCATATGGGGGACAAACGGCCCTTCGAGCCACTGTTGAAAGAAAGTTGGCATGACCCGGTCGCCAACGGACCATTTGGTTACCTTCTCGCCAACGGCGATCACTTCACCTGCCCCATCGGAGAGTGCGACAAGGTCTGCCGGCATTTCGCCGTACTGACCTTTGCGGATCATCTGATCGCGCGCATTCAAGCTTGCGGCGTGCAGGCGAACCTGAACGTCGAATGGCCCTGGGGTTTCAACCGGAAAGGTTTGCGAGCTTAAGGTTTCGCCGTTTACAACGACAGCCTGATTTTCGTTTTGCAATGTGATTTGGTCAGTCATTTAAATGTCTCTTGTATGTATTTGCGTTAAATTGTGTACAAAGGTATACGTATGCATTATTGCCTGCGCAACCCCACAAACGACAGGTTGTGTTTCAGATCACATCGCGCAGGCAATTAAGTTGTTTTTGAAAAATATCGAGAGGTTTTGGGGCCGTTTAGGCCTTAGCAAGTTTCTTTGCAATTCCGGCTACGTGCCGCCCCTGATCGCGGGCAAGCTTCAGCTCATCTTCAGTCGGCTGGCGTGAGCCATCGGGACCGGCAATGGTGCTGGCACCGTAAGGTGAACCACCGCGGACCTCGGAGATTTTGCTCAGTTCCGGGCTTGAATACGGCAGGCCCGCAATCACCATGCCGTGGTGAGCCAGCGTTGACCAGAAGCTGGTGATGGTTGTTTCATTGCCGCCACCGGTACCAGTTGAGGTGAACACAGAACCAACTTTGCCGATCAGCTGACCGCCGAACCACAGAGCGCCGGTCTGATCAAGAAAGTTGCGCATTTGTGCTGCCATATTGCCGAAGCGGGTGGGCGTTCCAAAAATGATGGCGTCGTAGTCCGCCAGCTCGGCAGGCTCCGCAACTGGTGCTTTCTGGTCAACCTTAAAATGGTTGTTGCGAGCTACATCCTCAGGAACAAGTTCAGGAACGCGCTTGACCACAACTTCCGTTCCTTCCACGTCCTGAGCACCCTCGCGGATGGCGTCTGCCATGGTTTCGATGTGGCCGTAGCTGGAGTAATATAAAACAAGAACCTTTGTCATGATCATTCCTTTGTGTTGTTATGTTTACAAAGGTATAGCAACGAGGCGCATGAACAATTCTTCACTTGGTAGACTGTCTGTTTATTAGAAGTTGACAATAACAAGAGGCAGATTTTGGCAGGGTGGGTGCAGTGCAATCGGAGCTTCAGTTTAAAGTTTTGGCAGACTTCGGTTCGACCGCCGTTTTACAGGTAAACGGGCCCTTTTTGCTGCGCCAGCGCGTGACTTTTGTAGTGCTACAAGTGCTGCGGATTTTATTGGCGTGCGCTACAAAAAAGGCCGGGACTTTTATCAGACCCAGCCTTTTTGCAAAAAATTTGTTCGTGCCTAGAGATCGAGCGGTTTGTCCGCCCAAAGGTCATTGTCGATCCCCACCAGATCCTGCAGGTTGGAGACATCGCGCAGCGCGACCAGACGGGACAGATGGTGGTTGATCTTCTTCACCAGCCCCTGCCCTTCATAGACCATCCCAGAATAGAGCTGGATCTGGTTTGCACCTGCAAAGATCTTGGCAGCCGCTTTCTCTGGTGTATCGACGCCGCCGACGCCGAAGAGCGGCAGGTCCGGTCCCACTGCTCGTCTTGTTTTGGCCAGAGCGATGGTGGAGCGCTCGAACAGCGGCGCGCCTGACAGGCCGCCGGCTTCCTTGGCCTGCACCTTGTCCTTAAGCGCGGACGGGCGGGCGATGGTGGTGTTGGAGACGATCATGCCATCGACCTTTTCGGTCATGACAACCTCCGCGATCTCCTTGATCGCTTCTTCGGTGACGTCAGGGGCGATCTTGAGCATTACCGGCACCTTGCGGCCCAGACGATCTTCCTGCTCGTTGCGCGCGTCCATAATGGCCGAAAGGAGGTAGGCTAATGCGTCTTTCTCCTGAAGGTCTCTCAGGCCCGGTGTATTTGGGGACGAGATATTGGCAGTCAGGTAGTCGGCCAGCTCAGCGAACCGCTTTACGCCTAGCACATAGTCGGCGACACGGTCTTCGGAAAGCTTGTTTGCACCGATGTTAATGCCCAGAACACCCGGTGTGCGCCCAACTTTGCGGATGCGCTCATAAACGACGTCGTGGCCATCATTGTTGAAGCCGTAGCGGTTGATCACCGCACGGTCGGCGCTGAGGCGGAAGTTCCTTGGCTTTGGGTTGCCTTCCTGCGGCAAGGGCGTCACCGTTCCAACCTCGACGTGGCCGAAGCCGAGTTTCATCAAGGGAGTGATTGCCTGAGCGTTCTTGTCGAATCCAGCAGCCATGCCCACCGGGTTCTTGAAGGTCAGGTCGCCCCACTTGTATTCCAGCGCCTTGTCCTTGATCTGGCCAAAGGACGGGGCCAGACCCGTGGAAAGCATTTTGATGGTTGCGTTGTGCGAGGTCTCAGGGTCCAGACAATGCAGCGCCCGGATTCCGACTTTGTTGATCAGGTTTTCAATCGACATTTATAGCTCCGGAAACTCGTGATTGCCATTAGCATCCAGCGGAAGCGGTGTGACCCATTTTGCTTTGGAAACAGAAAACTTGCCATACAGGTGCGGAAAGAGTGTTCCACCGCGGGAGGCCTCCCACTTCATTTGCTCTTCAGGAAAGTCTTCGCTTTCAACGGCAATCAGTAGCAAATCGGTTTGTCCCGCGAAGTACAGCGCTGCTGTTTCTTTTACAGTTTCCGCGCCGGAGAAATGGATGAAACCATCGGCCAGGTCGATCGGTGCACCCGCGAAAAAACCGGCGGCTTCAGCTTCCTGCCAAAGCGCCTTGGGGGCGATCTTGAATATAAGGGACATTGGGTTTGCCTTTCAGGAGAGACGACTACTCAACTGAAGTCATGCTCATACATCGACAAATCAGGGACTGACAACCCCCAATTGCGACTAAAGCTTGCAATAGGAATTTATTCACCACAAACAGGATTATATTGAAGCGTTTAGGCTTGCTTATATGGGGGCATTCCTGCGCCTGTTTCAGCACTCTCTTTGCTCACCTGTTCAAACTTACTGAGCTACTTTTTTCCTATATCATCTCGCGAGTTATGACTGCATCCAACAATTCAATTCTGTCTCTTTTCGGGCTAAAAACAAACCTAACTGTCTGCTCTGGCAAAAATCCGTAGCCCAATGCGTTAACGGGAACATCCATAATCAGAACTCTGCAGCTACATTCACCAGAATCATAAAACCAAGATTTTCCACTCAGATGTAATACTTCCAAGAATATCTTTTCTTCATCGCCATAGATTTCCAAAAGCCATGTTTTTATCGACTTAGGCTCCCATGCAGTTAACTTCAGTGATGGGAGTTCCTTGGCTATCAGCAATGCAAGAGCGGGAGGTTTGTGAATAGATCTGACGGAAACAAGAAGGAGAGCGATGATCGCGATCATACTGGCAATTGTAAGGATTGCCTTGGTTGCGCAAAACCTTGATTGCATTCACTGGAGTTCCTAATTGCCCGCCTATACTTATAGCGTGCAGGTATCTTGATATTATTTGGTCTAATCGCCAATCCTTTACATTTCATCGATTCCGCGAAGCATTGCCGTCTATCGTTCAATTTCCTAGATAGCTCTCTCCCTTAGCTCATTAAATGCATGATCTGATCGCATAACGATTTAATGAGCTACAACAAACCCATTTTTGGTTGTGTTTGTTTGACGTATTCAACAGGCATACCTAGAACCAAGGTCCAACCATTTTGTTTCAGCACTCTTATCTTCACCGCAGGAGGACCTATGTTGGATCATGAGCGCCTTTGGGCCGCACTGGACAAACTGGCGGTTCGGCATCAGCTGACGCCTTCGGGGCTTGCACGCAGAGCTGGACTAGACCCGACCTCCTTCAATCCATCAAAGCGATTTGCATCAGATGGGCGTCCGCGCTGGCCCTCTACCGAGTCGCTTGCAAAAGTGCTGGAAGTCACGCAGATGACCTTCATGGACTTTGCCTCTTTGCTGCAAGAGAAGCCGGAGAGCTCCAACACGCACTTCAGATCATTTCCCGCTTATCTTTGCACCAGTGACGAGTTAAGTGAGGTTGATTTGGAGGATCTCTCTGATTTTCAGCTGGACAAATTCTGCGATAGCTTCATTTTTCCCAGTTCTCAGAGTGATAAATTCTTCGCGCTTGAAGTTTCGAGTAATAGTTTTGAACCATACTACAGGGAAGGACAAATTATAATCGTCTCTCCCGAGACTTCTTTACGGCGCAATGACCATGTTTTGATTGCAACTACAACCGGAGATCTTCATTGCGGTGCTTTGCAGCGGCAAACGAACGAGCGCATTGAGTTTCGACGGGACACCCCTGAAGACAAACCACGGGTGTTTCAGGTTGCAGATCTGGTCTGGACGGCAAGGGTGTCATGGGTGAGCCAATAATCAAACAGGGCCCCTATGCGGATTACCAAGACCACGTGTTTTCTTATTGGAGCATCACTTCTGGGTGCAGGCCTCTTCGCACTCATCCAGCACAACTCACAAACCACCCCACCTGGGAATGCGCGGACTCTGTATCGCCCATCCTCATTCCCGATCGAGCATCGCTCATCTGATGAAGAACGGAAGCGGGAACTTGCAGCGTTGGAGGCTACCCGCAGAGTGGCGGAGGGGCGGATCCCCCAAGCGCCACCGAAACATCCCCAAACACTGCGCAACGTAGGAGGCACGCGTACGCCCCCTCCACCGGTCACCGGACCGCTTGAGCGGGTTGCCTATGTGAAGGAGCTGCGCAGGTCCAATCAGCCACTTCCGAAAGAACTGATCCTTTACCGTGCAGTGGCGGTTGACGGTGCAACCTTACGTGATAAAACGAAGTGGATTTCTCTCAATCACATCCGGCCTGTGCCACTACGCGCAACTTGCATCAGTGAAGATGGTGAAAGGTGGCAGTGTGGCGTTCGAGCAAGAACAGCTTTACGTGCTTTCATTCGACAAAAACGTGTCACCTGCTCCGATCTAAAAGCCGTGCATGATGATAAACTCACTGCCACTTGTAGTGTTGGCAATCATGATCTTGCCACTTGGCTCATCAAGAATGGATGGGCAAAGGCGGGAAGCGATGCGCCTAATACATTGAAAAAAATTGCAGAACGAGCTCGACAATCAGAGAAAGGCATCTGGCGTTCGAAAATGGTGCACCTAAATAAGGATGAAACCGCGACGCTGGTGAACTCCTGGGAGGAGCTGGACGATGACAGCACCTCGACCTCAACATTGATGATGGAGGGGGAGCCCGCCATTATCTGGCGTCCGCGCAATGATTTGACTGCAGAGACCTCTGCGAGAAAATAAACCTTATACAGGGCCTTAAGGAATAAAAAAATAATGTCAGGGTTTGGGACTACTGTTAAGCGTGAGGCCTGTTTTTTTGCAGGAGCTGCAACTACCGCCTTCTTCTTTTTGGCGGGAGCTGATTTATTGCAGCCTTCAGCCGGCTTTTTGGTGCAGATGATCTGTTTTCTCTGGCTTTTTGGCGTCATGTTGTGGTGCGCCTTTGGTGTGGTGCGCCATGCGGACTGTCTAGCCGCGATCCTTGGGGAACCTTACGGAACGCTGATCCTTACGCTCTCAGTAATTGGCATTGAGGTTTCACTGATCGTTTCCATCATGCTGACAGGGGGCACCAACGAGCCACTGGCGCGTGATACCATGCTGGCGGTACTTCATATTGTGTTGAACGGCATGGTGGGCGTCAGTTTGCTTCTGGGCGGCCTCAAGTACGGGGAGCAGCCCTTTAACACTCAAGGGGCCCGCTCTTTCCTTTCTGTTCTTATCCCGCTTGTCACTATCTCTCTCATTCTCCCCCGTTACACCACTTCAACCGCTGATCCTTCCCTCTCTACCGGACAGCAGATCTCTTTTGCAGTGATGATCGGATTGCTTTATTTGATCTTCCTTGCCACCCAAAGTATCCGGCACAGATCGTTCTTCATTCAACCCAAAGCCCATTCAGGCGTTGCCCTGTCGTTCCTGATGGCGAAGGATGAAGCGGATGACGACCAGAGTACTCATGACGATGATGATCACGATCTGGAGATCTTTTCGACCGGCTACCATGCCACTTTCCTGATCCTGACCATGCTCCCGATTGTGCTGCTATCAAAGAAGTTCGCTGTGCTCGTGGACTATGGGATTTCAAGTTTCCACATGCCAGTGGCCGTCACCGGTGTGCTGGTTGCGCTTCTGGTTCTGACACCTGAGGGGCTGGGTAGCTTCCGTGCAGCGCTTTCAAACCGGTTGCAGCGTTCCGTCAATATCTGTCTTGGTTCGGCCCTTGCAACAATCGGGCTGACAGTCCCGGCTGTTTTGATCGCAGCCGGGATCTTTGACATTCACATCGTGCTCGGTGTGAAGGATACAGATATGATCCTGCTCCTTCTGACCCTTATCTTGAGCGTGATCACCTTTACAGGCACACGGACAAACGCCCTACAGGGCGCTGTGCATCTCGTGCTGTTTATCTTCTACTTCATCCTTCTGTTCCAACCCTAGGAGACCGCGTTCCAGAAGTTCGGCAACTGAGTGATTGACCCAAAGCTGGTTGCCGAGTGCTGTTGCGTGCATACCGTCTTCACAGAAGGCCTCTCGAGAGGCTTCAGCGATAGCGGAGGACGCGATCACACCGCGCTCGTGACAAAGCTGAGCGCCAATGCGGTTGATCATGTGACGCCGCGGTTCCAGCACCCATGCCAGTCCGTTGGATAGGGCAGGAACGTATTGAAGTGACATCAGGTTGGGCCAGTAGATGCGCGCATTCGGGTATTTGGTGCGCAGCGCGTAGATCAGCTCGCCGAAGTCCTTCTTCCAGGCTCTGCTGGAATGGAAGTTCTTCAGGTCATTCATGCCAATGCTTATGAAAACATGCGTGTAGTCATCATATGGAAGATTGGGAACGACCACATCGCGCAGTTGCGTAGCTGTGGCAGAGTTGTTGCCTGCCGCACGCCATTTGACAGGCTGGCCGCTGACTTCGGCCAGTTTCTTTGCCATGGTGTAGGTCAAACCACGGGTCGTGTGCTCAAGGCCAATAGCGGCAACTGACGAATCCCCAACAACGAGCATGTTAATCAGCTCGCCATGCCCCTCAATGGTTCCTGAAAGCGGACCGGTAGCGGGTGCAAGGCGAATGGACCTGGCACGCGCCCGCAAGCCCTCAACAATGTAGACAGGCAAAAGTGCCCAAGTAAGCCAGCTAGGAAAAGACATAAAAAAGCCCCCTCGTTTGAGGGGGCTAATTCATCACGCTGCAAGCTCTCCTGCAAGTGCTTTTGCAATCAGGGCCCGGGTCTCCGGGATGCCATAGAGGGCTACGAAAGACCCGAACCGTGGCCCCTTCTCCTGACCCAGAAGTACTTGATAAATCGCTGAAAAGAATGTCTGCGAAACACCTGGACGACCATCTGGATTCAGCTTTGCAGTGTTCTGGTAACGCTCAATATTGCGACCAATGTCGTACATTGCGTTCTGGATATCACCACCATCAGTATCAGCTGGCAGGCCAGCAAGTACTTCGTCCAGTTTGGTGAGCATTTCCCTCTCAACATCATCAGGCGCTCTGAACTGCTTCATCGGTTTTACAAAATCATCGTAGTAACGGATTGCGTAGCCGACCAGCTCGTCCAGCATCTTGTGCGTCTGAGCAGATGTACCTGGTGCATAGCGAGAGATGAATGCCCACAAAACGTCCTTGTTGACGGCATTGGATGCCGACACGAGATTGAGCAGCATAGCAAACGGAACCGGCATTTCTTCCTTCGGCGGATTGCCATAATGGATATGCCAGACAGGGTTCATCAGCTTTTGCTGAGCATCCATTTTCTCAAACTTGGACAGGAAGGTGCAGTACTCATCAACCGCTTTCGGGATGACGTCAAAATACAGTTTCTTCGCAGTCTTAGGCTTTTGGAAGTTGAACAGGGACAGGCTCTCCTGCGAGGCGTAGTTCAGCCACTCCTCCATGGTCAGGCCGTTGCCTTTGGACTTGGAGATTTTCTGGCCCTTTTCATCCAGGAAAAGCTCATAGTTGAAGCCTTCGGGAGCTGGTGCGCCCAAAGCCTTACAGATTTTGCCAGACAAATTCACACTATCGATGAGGTCTTTACCGGCCATCTCATAGTCAATGCCCAGCGCATACCAACGCAACGCCCAGTCAGCTTTCCACTGACACTTGACGTGACCACCGGTGACCGGCAGCTCCACGCGTTCTTCGGTTTCCGGGTCAATGTAGGTCACAGTGCCTTTCTCGACATCGCGGTCTACCATTGGCACCTGCAATACAATGCCCGTGCGAGGGCACACTGGCAGGAACGGAGAATACGTGGCCTGACGCTCTTCCCCCAGAGTTGGGAGGATGATTGCCATGATCTTGTCGTAGACTTCCAGCATGCGCAGCAGGGCTTTGTCGAACACACCGGACTTGTAGTAATCGGTGGAGGACACAAACTCGTACTCGAAGCCGAACTTGTCGAGGAATGCCATGAGCTTTGCGTTGTTTGCGGCTGCAAAGCTCGGGTATTCGTTGGAGAACGGGTCGGGCACGCTGGTCAGCGGCTTGCCAAGGAAAGACGCCATCATTTCCTGATTAGGAACATTGGTTGGCACCTTGCGGAAGCCGTCCATATCATCTGAAAAGCAAATCAGCTTGGTCGGGATCTTGTCCTGCGTGAGCAGCCGGAAGGCGGTGCGGACCATTGTGGTGCGTGCAACTTCGCCAAAGGTGCCCATGTGAGGCAAGCCAGATGGACCATAGCCAGTCTGGAACAAGACCGGCCCGGTCTTGGGTTTCTTCTCCAGCCGTTTAACCAGTTTGCGTGCTTCTTCAAACGGCCAGGCTTTAGATACCTGCGCCGCCTCGATAAGTTCTGGGCTGAGATCGAGTTGAGGCAAACTGTTCGTAGACATGGATTTTGAGATCCGTAATTGGAGATAAAACTGTGGTTGAGTTTGGCTTTCTGCGGCGGGATTTGATGCCGGAAAGCTGCGCGAACTTATGTAAAACTTGCGCCCACGTCAATGCAAGTTCTCGGGTTTTCGGCGCTACCCCCTTGTATGAGGCAATAACCCAACTTACCTTTGCAGTCATTAAGCGCTGCCAGACGATTTGGCAGAGTAGATTTTCAAGGCCAACCAAGAAGCAAAGCTATTTGCTGTGGGGAGATATGGGTACAATAGATAGATTACTGAGCGTAGAAGAAGCTCTTATTCATGTGATGGTGATGGTTTCGGCCGCTGATAGTGCGATGAGCGATGCAGAGCTCCGTCAGCTTGGCGATATTGTGGGCATTCTTCCTGTCTTCAAAGACTTTGACGACAATAATCTGATCAAGATTACCCAGCAGTGCGCCGAGCGTCTTTCCGGCGAAAACGGCATGAACAAAACGCTGGAGCTTGTGGCGGACTCCCTGCCAACCAAACTGCACGACACAGCTTACGCACTTGGGGTTGAGATTGCTGCGGCTGATTTGCGGGTGAGCCCTGAAGAAGTGCGCATGCTGCAATTGCTGCGTAATCACCTGAAGCTGGACAAGCTGACCATTGCTGCAATTGAGCGCGGTGCGCAGGCCCGTTTCCGCACACAGTAACTTCAATTATCCGTGCTTGGCGGGCGGTGTTGCACTGCCCACAAGTTCTATGCTTGATCCGCTATGAGCTTTGCCGAAGCTTCTAATGGACGGTTTTGACCATATCTGGCAGGTCTAGCGAGAAAGCCGGGATTTTTACAGCAAAGAACTCGCCTTTATCCGTTTGCATCCGATAATTGCCTGTCATAATGCCTGAGGACGTGTTCAGCGGGCATCCGGATGTATATTGGAACGAGCCCCCCGGTTCAATGACTGGCTCCTCACCGACGACCCCTGCCCCATTGACTTCCTGTGTGTTGCCGTTTGCATCGATTATATACCAGTGCCGCGACCTAAGCTGGACGGTTTCGCCACTCATGTTTTCAATCGAGACAGTATAGGCCCAAAAGAACTGCTCATCCTCCGGGGTCGACTCCTCGGCAAGATAATACGGTTCTACAGTGATCTGTATATCTCGGGTAACGGCACGATACATAGCACAACCCAACTTTCAGGAAAATTCCGCTGCAAATACAACAGCAGTACGCATCCTATTTGTAATAAGTCTAGCCTTTACACCCTGGTCTTCGCAAGAGCAACGATCTTACACCGAAGGATCTGGGTGGTTCAAAACCATATGCCGAACCATGAAAACGCGAGAAATTGCCGAAAGTGTGCAGATTGCTGCAAAAGTCCATGCAACCCATGAGAAATAAGTGGGGAAGAGACAGAAAATGACAAAGACACCTATGGTTTCAAAGCCCTCAGCCAGCCCTCCAAGGTAATAAAAGGACTTCTTTCCGCGCAGTGATGTTTCCATGCCCAGCTTTTGCGCCAGAGTCGCGAATGCGAGGAAAGTGGACCCGTTGATGTAAAAACTGAAAAGCAGAGCCGCAGCAGCGAGTGCATTTTGCTCCGGTGCGACAAAGGCAAAGGCCAGCGGGATCGCGCCGTAAAAGATGAAGTCAAAGGTGATGTCGTAAAACCCGCCAAGCTGGGTTGATCCTGCCGCCCTGGCGACCGCACCATCCAACCCATCAGCGAAGCGGTTGAGCAGGATAAACAGCAGTGCCATGCCAAAGTGCCCGGCTGCAATCGCTGCTGCCGCTGCAAGGCCAAACCCAAGCCCGACCGTGCTTACTGCCGTTGCAGTAAATCCAAGATCTGCCAGTGCTTTGCCCATCTTGTTGAGTGGCGGGTCTATATAGCCGCGGAGTTTCGCATCAAACATATCGTATCCTATCAGATATGCATTTCCTCTTAGGCCTTTTTTTCGCAGGTGCCTATCATTGCCGGTACCCAATCCACACGCACGATGATCACTAATACTTCAATGACCCTTGATAATGTGTATGGCTGCAGCCTTCATTCACTTCAGCCTTTCCTTCAACCGGTATGAGAGCTGCTTCAGTCACCGTTTATGCGGTGTTTTTCCAATTCTTTGATCAGATCCGCTCTAAGGCCTTTCAACTCGTTTAAAATGAGCCGAGTTTCCTCGTGCACTTCGAGGCGATCAGCTTCAAGGTCTTTGTCGTGCTCCTGCTGCATGGCTGACACGATGATACCGATAAACAGGTTCAGGACGGTGAAGGCGGTGCACAAAATAAAGGGTATGAAGAACAACCATGCAAGGGGGTACACCTCCATAACCGGTCTCACAATCCCCATACTCCAGCTTTCCAATGTCATGACTTGGAATAGTGTATAGGTAGATCTGCTGATAGAGCCAAACCATTCAGGAAATGCTGCCCCGTAGAGTCCGGTTGCCATGACCGAAAAGACGTAAAACACCAGCGCCATTAACAGGACGATTGAGCCCATACCCGGCAGTGCGCGGACAAGCCCGCCTACGACGTTTCGCAAAGACGGGATCACCGAAATAAGCCTCAAGACCCTAAGGATTCTCAGAGACCGAAGGATGGTTGCAGGTCCAGCTGCAGGAACAAGGGCGATAGAGACAATAATGAAATCAAAGAGGTTCCATGGGCCTCTGAAAAAACTTGGGCCAAATGCAAAGATGCGCAGGGTGAGTTCAATAACAAAAATGAACAGAGCCAATTCGTCAAGAAAGCTTAGGACTGGTCCATAGTGACTAACGAGCGCTTGGTTTGTCTCCAAACCGAGTACTACTGCGTTTAGCACGATTACGCCTATAATCGTGTATTCCCATTGGCGGCTTTCAATGATGGATCGTAACTTCGCCCGCATTTTTCTACTTGACCTTATAGGATGGAATTGGGGTCACCTTAAGTGCCTGTCTGAAGGCTTAATGTTGTAAGGGACCCTGGAATCTGACATGCATAAATGAAGAAGATTCCGAGTGCAACACGCAGGAGAGCCAAAATAACACTAGTGAGTTTGAGATATAGTTTTCAAAGGCTTGACCCTATTCGAAATAACCAGCATAAATTTGCTTCGATCTTGCTGAGGTCGCGGGTGTAGCTCAATGGTAGAGCAGAAGCTTCCCAAGCTTAAGACGAGGGTTCGATTCCCTTCATCCGCTCCAGGACCGCTCTTGGCCGATCCCCTCCAGTTCCAACTTTCCTGTCATATTAATTGCACCGCGAAGCTCTATGCATCGTATGAGGGGCTTTGCAACTTCTGGACGGCAAAGACAAAGCCGCTCTGGCACATGAGAGCGGGCACGGAGACATCCAATGGTAAGAACAACCAAAGACGATATCACCAGATTTGTGATTGCACAGGAAGCCGTGTTTCAGGAGGTGGTTCAGGAACTGGCTCAGGGGCACAAAACCTCTCACTGGATCTGGTTCATCTTTCCGCAGCTTCGCCAGCTTGGGCGCTCCTCCACCGCGCACTTCTTTGGCATAGAGGACCTTGACGAAGCACAAAGTTATCTTGCCTACCCCCTGCTTGCCTCGCGGCTGCGTGGTTGCTGTAAGCTGCTGCTTGAGCATGAAGGACTGACATCACGGGAGATCCTCGGAGAGGTCGACAGCATGAAGGTGCGCAGCTGCGCGACGCTTTTTGCTTATGCGGCGGAGGATCCAACAGCGTTTCAGCAGATACTCGATCAGTTCTATGCCGGGCAGCCGTGCCCCCTCACGGTGGAGGCGTTGGGTATCGCCTGGAAAACCTAATGCCCTGAAACAACCGGCTTGTTTTCTGGCTTAACATTGCCCCTATGCCGGACAATGCCATGCTCGGTTTTGCGCCAGTAGTGCGGTTTTATCATGAACTCGAACAGGGCTTTGTAGGAAGCGATGCAGCCTAGCACCCAGTAAAGTGGAATGCTGGCAACCTCCCAGAGACGCGGGTGAAAGCCTCGTTTTGCACTCCCCTGCAGAACAGTGACCACAGTGCCACCGAGGCCAAAGAGAAAGCAGAACATCGCGTAGATACTGAAGGCATCAAGCGCCTGCCAACCGGTTCTGTAAACGTCCAGACTAACTTTACCCAACATCAGCGCGGTCAGCGGAGCAGCCCAAAGACACAGCATACCACCAAGGAATGTGATGAGAAGCAGGGCAAAGTTTGTCACGCCGAGTTGCCTGAAGGTCAGTGCCGGGTTGCGCAAGTGAACAGCCAGCGTTTGAATCCAGCCCTTGTGCCAGCGCGTTCTCTGATGCAGCCAGGCATTTAAGGTCAGGGGGGCTTCTTCATAGGTGGAGCTGTTCAATGTGCGTGTCTTGAAGCCGTGGCGCGCAAATCTAACGGCCAGATCAGCGTCCTCTGTCACATTAAACGGATCCCATCCGCCAACTTTTCTGAGCGCATCTACGCGGAAATGGTTGGAGGTGCCGCCCAGTGGGAGCAGGAGATTTTTGCGGGAAAGGAACGGGAGAAATACATCAAACAGCGCGGCGTACTCGAAGGCAAACTGGCGCACCAGCCAGTTTTCTTCAGCATGGTCGATGGAGAGTGCGGCCTGCAAGCAAGCAACGTCATGGCCTTCCAGTGCAAACCGGCAGATTGCCTTTTTGAGTTGCTGTGGCTCTGGCCGGTCCTCCGCATCAAAGACCGTGACGAAATCTCCCTTTGTTGCCGCAAGGCCGACTGACAGTGCGCGCGGCTTGGTCTGCGGTTTTCCGGGAGGCAGAATGATCATCCTCATAGATTTTTTGAGTAGCCTACGGAGGTTGCCTTGTGTGAGCTCGTCATCCTGCTCAACAAGGAAGATAATATCGAGCGCCTCCTTCGGGTAATCAAGAGCATCCAGAGCCTCAACAAGCTGGCGACAGATCGCGGATTCTTTGTAAAGCGGAACAAGGACGGTGTAGTGCGGCCAGTTCTCCAGCTCGGGGACTGCCACGTCCAGTCGGTCGGAATAGGTAAAGAACGATGCAAGGCGGAGCAGACCGATGGTTCCAAGCGACAGAGTCAGTAGAATAAACAAGCTCCAAATGACGGCATTGAACGAAAAGCTCAGTGCCGCAATGAAAACGATGGGGGAAATTGTGAGAAGCTTCCGTTGCGAGGGAAGGAAACGGTGAACCGCTGACAGTGTGAGATTGTCCTGCGCCAAGGCGTTGGAGCTTGCGGTAGTGACGGTTAGCGCCTTCTGGTACTCTGGTGTGACGACAACAATCTTGCTGGCAGCTTCATCAAAATAGCCCAGTGCTCGTTCGAACGCCTCCAGTTGATGGCCAAGCGGAGCCGCAGCGAAGACGACCTTCCGGTTCAGATCCAACGCTGGGACGAACAGAATACCCTCGGTCTCAAAGGGCTTTAGCGTTTTGGCGATGGGGGCTATGGCGGACAGACTGCCGTCTGATGCGTAGCGGATACTCAACCTTCCCGAAACCCCCCAATAAAACACCGAGGCATCCAGAAAGCCTTGCTCTATCAAATAATTACTGATGCACTCATCTGCTTCCGAGCTGCGGGAGACAGCAAACTCGATCAAGGCTTCCGAGCAATTGCATTGCAGAAGGATTTCCCGTTCCAAACTATTTTTTATGGTGTGAGCCTCAGGGTCTAAGCTCTCTTCTTCTGTAGTTGTTTGTCTGCTTTGGTGGTCTTGCCTTTGGGACTCGTGGCCGGATTTCTTATCGGTGGGGCACTCAAGAGGGATAAGGGTTGTCATACGACTTCGAAGCGCCTGCCCCGCTTCAGCGGTGCGCAGGTTGTCGATGCGGCCAATGGAGAGGGCGAGCGAGCGCAGGGTGTTGGCCTGTTGCGCTGAGAGTGGCAGGTCGTTACCCATTGAAAACTCGGAGTATTCCCGCCGCGCCCCTGTTAATTCATGAGGCTGTTTTCCGGTGACAGGTCTTCCCCTCTCGCAGACATTCACTTAGTATCTCCTTGAGAATTTCCCGTTAAGCTTATGCTCTGTTGCAAACTGGATTGGATGGCTCTTGCGTTTCTCTCTATTCTTACTATCGCTGATCTTCTGCAGTGCCCAGCCGCTCATTTTCGCGACTTCAAATGCCGTAGCACAGATTGCAAATGGCTCTGATACCTGGGAGGTTTCCCAGAGCTCCCCTTTGCAGGGAACGGAAAACACTGGTGCTGATATTGGAGTGCGAGCCCGCAAGGCGCCGTCGTCCGTGACCATTCCGCTGTTTTCCGGTGGTCAGTCCGGCATTGCAACGACCGGCAAAGCGCCGGAACGCATCCGGTTTATTGCTGCCGACAACTTTCCGCCCTTTATCTTTCGCGATAGCGAGCAGCGACTGATGGGCTACAACGTGGACCTTGCCCGCGAGATCTGCCAGAGCCTGAAAGCTGCGTGCAGCCTGAAGATCCTGCCCTTCAACCATCTGGCAAATACGGTTTTTAATGGTGAGGCCGACGCGGTGATTGCTGGGGTCAGCATGACACCGGAAAACCTGGAAAAGCTCTCATTTTCACAGATGTACATGCGCTTTCCGGGGCGCTTTATTGTTGGCAAGAACAGCACGCTTGACCCACTACCGGAAACACTGAGCGGCAAGCGGATTGCTGTTGTAGAAGGCTCGCGGCATGAGGCATTCTTGGAGCGGTTCTTTACAGATGCAATCGCAGTTCCTTTTGAGACCGAGGAACTTGCCCGCAACGCCGTGAAACGATCAGAAGTTGACGCGCTGTTTGGTGACGGGATGCGCCTATCCTTCTGGCTGGATACGCGCGCTGCTGATGGATGCTGCAAGTTTGCTGGCGGTCCGTGGCTGGATCCAAGCTACTTCAGTGGCGGGTTGACGATTGCAACAAAGGCAGGCGACACCAAGATGCTGAACGCTATCAACCTCGGTCTTACCCGCCTTCAATCTAATGGTCGGCTTGGAGAGTTGTATCTCAGATATTTCCCACGCGGCTTCTTCTAATTACCCGGCTTTGGGCGTTCCGTCTTTGTCGACACGGCTGGAGATCCAGCCGCGAACATGCATCAACGCCTTGAAAGGCAAGATTAAAACCCAGGCCAGCTGGCGTGGTTCCTTGCCCCGAAATTCCTTTAATCCAAATGTTATGCCCTCCTGACCACCTTTCGGATCATGCACATATGTAAAGAATAGCCTATCCCACCAGGGGAAGTTGAAGCCGTAGTTGCTGTCGGTTTCTTTTGGGTGGGTCGAATGGTGGATGCGATGCATGTCCGGCGTTACGATAATCCAGCGCAAGATACGGTCTGCCTTTTCAGGGAGCTTGATGTTTGCGTGGTTGAACATGGCAGCTGCGTTGAGAACCACCTCGAAGATAACGACTGAGAGGACTGGGGCGCCAAGGAGGGCGACGATGACCACTTTCCAGAGCATGGAGACTGCTATTTCGAGCGGGTGAAAGCGCAAAGCGGTTGTGACATCAAAGCGTGGATCCGTGTGATGCACCTTATGCATATGCCATAGGAACGGGATCTTGTGGCTGGCCACATGCATGGCCCAGACAGCAAAATCGAGCACAAAAAACGCGACAACGCCAGCGATGACCGGATCGACTGATAGCCAATGCGCGAGACCAAAGCCCTGCACTTGTGCCCAGTAAGCCGTTGAAACAGCAGCAAAAGGCAGGGCAAACCGCAGCATCAAGGTGTTGATCACTGACAGGAGAAGGTTGGTTGACCAGCGCCGTGGGCGTTCCTGGCTCTCTGAACGCCGAGGGATGCAAATCTCCAGAAGTGCGAAGAGCAGAAATGCGCCCGCAAATATTCCCAGACGGATGACGCCTTCTTCCATGATGTATTCCGTTTTATTTCGGCTCGTTGGCCGCATATTTATATTAGTTATTATGAATATGGGTCTAATTGAAGCCGGGGACAAGTAAATTTCCTGTCACCTGTGCCGTGAAACAGGCTATAAAATACCGCTATGACTGAGATTTTATGGACACGTCCTGAAGGTGAGTGCCTTGGCACTCTTGTGTTGGCCCATGGTGCGGGTGCGCCTATGGATTCCAATTTTATGAACCGGTTTGCGGAAGCTGCGGCTGAACATGGTATTGCAGTGGCGCGGTTTGAGTTTGATTATATGGCTAAGCGTCGGGAAACAGGGAAGAAATCGCCTCCGCCGCGGGCTGATAAGCTGATTGGTGAATACCAGAAGGCTGTGCAGTTGGTTCTGGATGAAGTTGAAGGGCCGATCCTGATTGGCGGCAAGTCCATGGGTGGGCGTGTTGCGGCGGCTCTAGCAGGTGGCGAGAGCCTTCCCAAGCGGGTTTCTGGCGTGGTCTGTCTGGGCTATCCTTTTCATCCTATTGGTAAATCTGATCTGGACAACTGGCGTTTGGACCAACTGCAGAATGCGCAGCGTCCGATCTTCATTGCGCAAGGGGACCGGGATCAGATGGGAAGCCGGAGTGAGGTGGAAGTCGTTGATCTTCCTGAAACAATCAGCATTGATTGGCTGGAGGACGGGAACCATGATCTGGCCCCTCGGGGCGCCTCTCCGGCAACGTGGAATGGCAATATTGAACAGTCTGCGCAAAAGACCGCAGAGTTCCTTAAGCGCCTGATGCCTTAAGCTTTTTTATGCCTCGCACTTTGACTGTGCGGGGCAATTTTCTTTGTAGGTTTTGCGCAGCTGAACTGAAAGCCTGCGGTTCTTCGGATGCGCCAGATGCGGAGTATTGACGTGAGTGATGCTGTTTGGACCGCTCGTCAAAGTGCCTGGGTCCCCAAGCCGGATGATGCGCGCACGCCTTATGATGTGGACTATGCCCGCATCGTTCATTCTCATGCCTTCCGACGCCTGCAGGGGAAAACCCAGATCCTCAATCTGGGTGACAGTGACTTTTATCGCACCCGCCTGACACACACTTTGGAAGTGGCGCAGATTGCCTCTGGCATTACGCGGCAAATCCGGACGTTCTTTATGGACCATCCGGCTTACGCCTACATTCCAGATGAAAGCCTCGTAAATACAATTAGTTATTGCCACGACATCGGGCATCCGCCGTTTGGTCACGGGGGCGAAGTTGCGCTGAATTATTGTATGCGCGATGCAGGTGGATATGAGGGCAATGGCCAGACTCTTCGGATCGTTTCAAAGCTTGAGAAGATGTCTGCCAGACATGGGGCGGATCTGACGCGGCGGGCATTACTTGGGATGATGAAGTATCCGGTGGCGTTCTCACGGGTGCATAATCCGGAGCTATCCCCACAACTTGCTGCCAACACCTCTACAGTGCGCCTAATTGACCGGGAACGCTCCGCTCCGCCCAAATGCTATATGGATGGGGAACAAGAGGTCGTGGACTGGGTGCTTGAGCCGCTCAGTGAAAGGGATAGGTCCTTGTTTTGCAGCTTTGAGAGCAAAGACGCCAAGCATGGGAAGTCCCTTTTTAAATCATGGGATTGCTCCATCATGGATCTGGCAGATGACATTGCATACGGGGTCCATGACTTTGAGGATGCAATTGCATTAGGGCTGGTTCGGGAGGAGCAGTTTCGGGAGGATATCTCGGCGGAAGACTGTACGGCATTTCTGGATGATCTGATTGAAAGCAATCGGGAGAAATATTCGGGCAATGCTTATGAGCAGATGATTTCCGGCCTGTTTGGCGACCCTAATCGGAGAAAACAGTTCATCGGAAAGCTGGTTCACTTCTTTATCGTTGCAGTGCAGATCAAGCAGAACGAGGCTTTCTCCGAGCCATTACTGAAGTACAAAGCTGCTCTACCAGAGGGGCACTCCAAAGTGCTTGATGCGCTGAAAGGCTTTGTCTTTAAACGGGTTATTCAGGCGCCCAATGTGCAGCATCTGGAGTTCAAAGGGCAGACCATGGTGGTTGCTGTCTTTGAAACTCTGATGAGTGAACCAGAGGCGTTCTTGCCGGAAGAAGTCTACTTGGACTTCAAAAATACTGAAGACGGTTCACGGGTTGTCTGTGACTATGTGGCGAGCATGACGGATATGATGCTGCTGAAAACCTATGACCGGCTGTTCAGCCCGCGCATGGGATCTATTTTTGACCGTGTGTAGTTGCGATTTCTCTTTATCTTCAACACCTTAACGAAAAACGCTGCCAGAGGTTCTCTGACAGCGTTTTTTTGTGCGTCGGTTTGCGTTATTTACGCTTTTCGTGAGCTATTGGGTCACGCAGCACGCCTTTTTACTCGCGCGGCCAGATCCAACTTTTTTGCAGAGCGAATTCTTGTCGCTTGATTGTCTCCAATCAAGCAGAACACGCATTAGTCCTTGAACACCTCGTTGGCGTCCAGTTCATAATCTTTGGAGCAGAAGTCGCACTTGATGTGCACTATGCCTTCTGCTTTCATCTCGGCTTTGTCTGCATCAGAAAAATTCTGCATCATGGCAGTGATCTTTTTTTCCGAGCAGGTGCACTTGTCCGCCATTGGCTGCGGGGAGTAGACGGATGCACCACGTTCGTGGAACAAACGATAGAGCAGGCCTTCCACAGTGAGGCTTGGATCGATGAGTTCATCATCTTTCACAGTCTCGACCAGCGAGCGGGCTTCGACCCATGCGTCGTCTTCCTCAACCTGATGGGCTTCGTGTCCTTCCGGGGCGTCGCCCGGATGGATGTCAGCCTGTTTCAGACGGTCCAGAGACTGCGGCAGGAACTGAACCATGATGCCGCCAGCGAGCCAGGAATGCTCAGCACCACCGTCTTCGGACTTGGTCAGCATTTCTGCAACGCCAAGACGGACGAAGGTCGGGATCTGTTCAGACTTCTGGAAGTACTCGTGGGCCGCCTCTTCCAAAGAGGTGCCGTTGAGAACCACGATGCCCTGATAGCGGCTGGTGTGTGCGCCCTGATCGATTGTGAAGGCCAGATGGCCTTTGCCGAGCAGGTGGTCCGGCTTGAACCCATCTTGCGCAGCAACTTCAGCAACCTTGTCTGCATTGAACTGCGCCATTGCGCGCAGCCCGTCAGGCGCGTTGAAATCAACAACGAGCATGGAGACGGCACCGTCGGTCTGCGCTTGCAGAGTCAGGCGACCTTCAAACTTGAGGGTACTGCCAAGCAGTGCGGTCAGGACGATTGCCTCTGACAGCAGCTTGTTGACCGGCGCAGGGTATTTGTGCCGCGCCAACATACTGTTCAGCACCGGCCCCATATTTACGATCCGACCGCGTACGTCCAGTGCTTCAACAGCAAATGGAACGACAGCGTCAACGCCAGCGGCGGTCGGTTGAGCAGGTGTATTTGTCATTTTTTTCCTAGAGCCTCCGCGCTCAATTCGTGCGCGCGGCAGGCTCTATCCTTTATTCTTAAACGCATCTTCTGCGAAAACCGGCAATCGGTTTTCGCAGCTATGCTCTATCTTTCAGGCAAAGCATCCATGCACCACGCCATAATGCCTTTTTGCGCGTGGAGACGATTTTCTGCCTCGTCGAATACCACAGAATGCGGGCCGTCGATCACCTCATTTGTCACTTCTTCCCCACGATGTGCAGGCAGGCAGTGCATGAACAGAGCTGACTCGTTGGCTTCACTCATCAGGCGTTGATTGACCTGATAAGGTGCCAGCATGTTGTGACGAGTCTCGGCATTATCGTCACCCATGGAAACCCAACAATCGGTGATAACACAATCACTGTTTTTTACAGCAGCAAACGGGTCGTCGGTTACGACGAGTTCAGCTCCGCATGTATGCGCCTTTTCGATCCAGTCAAGGGGTACCGTCAGTTCATTGGGTGCGGCCACGTTAATTTTGAAGTCAAATTTGGAGGCGGCATCGATCCAGGAGTAAAGAACGTTGTTGCTATCACCGACCCAGGAAACGGTTTTTCCCTTGATGCTTCCACGGTGTTCTTCGAAGGTCATAATGTCTGCCATGATCTGGCAGGGATGGGAAACCTTTGTCAGACCATTGATGACGGGCACGGTTGCGTACTCGGCCAGTTCTCTGACCGCATCATGATCGAGCATACGGATCATGATCAGGTCCACGAAACGGGACAGCACACGGGCGGTGTCGGCAATGGATTCACCACGGCCAAGCTGCATCTCTGCGCCGGTCAACATAAGCGTTTCACCGCCAAGCTCGCGCATGCCCACATCAAAGGAGATGCGGGTTCTGGTGGAAGGCTGCTCAAAGATCATGGCGAGCACTTTGCCAGCCAGTGGGCCCTGCCCGCGATGTACGCCGTTGCGGGTGGACTTGATCTGCTTGGCGCCTTCCAAAATCAAGCGCAGGTCATCGCCAGAAAAATCACTGATATCGAGAAAGTGTTGTTGGTTGGTCATAATGTTCATTTGGCAATCTCGGCGGTTTTCAGCTCGTTTTCCATGGCCACAGCAGCGGCTTCAATCTTTTCAACGAGGATGTCAATTTCTTCGGAGGTAATAGTCATTGGCGGCATAATACGGAGCACGTTGTCTCCTGCACCCACAGGCAGCAGGCCGTTGTTGCGCATGTGCGTCAGCAATTGGGTGTTTGGCACCTTGCATTTGAGGCCAAGCATCAGGCCTTCGCCGCGCACCAACTCAAACACGTCGCTGTGCTGATCGACCACACAGGCCAGCTTTTGCTTCAGCTGCAGCCCTTTTTCCCGAACAGCTTCCAAAAAGCCCGGCTCCAGAACAACTTCCAGAACAGCGTTGCCAACGGCCATTGCCAGCGGGTTGCCGCCAAACGTTGTGCCGTGAACGCCGGGCACCATGCCGCTTGCCGCTTCATTGGTTGCAAGGAATGCCCCCATTGGGAAGCCGCCGCCGATGCCTTTTGCAACGGCCATCAGGTCTGGTTCCACCCCTGCCCATTCATGGGCAAACAGCTTGCCGGTCCGGCCTACACCAGTCTGGATCTCGTCATAGATCAGCAGCAGGTCGTTCTCATCACAGATGTCGCGCAGGCCTTTCAGGAACGCAGGGTCCATTGTGCGAATGCCGCCCTCGCCCTGAACAGGCTCCAGCATGATGGCTGCGGTTTCGGGGCCGACGATCTTCTTGACGGCTTGCAGATCTCCTGCTGGGACCTGATCAAATCCTTCCGGCGCAGGGCCGAAGCCTTCCAGATACTTTTGCTGGCCGCCTGCTGCGAGTGCAGCCATGGTTCTGCCGTGGAATGCATTTTCAAAGGTGATGATGCGGTTCTTTTGCGGGTTGCCCTTGGCAAAGTGGTAGCGGCGGGCAGCCTTCATGGCGCCTTCGGTTGCTTCTGTACCAGAGTTGGTAAAGAACACTACGTCAGCAAACGTGTTGTCAGTGAGCTGTCTGGCCAGCTTCTCACCCTCTGGAATGGTGTAGAGGTTGGTGACGTGCCAAAGCTTTTCAGCCTGCGACTTGAGGGCCTCGACGAGCTTGGGATGGGCGTGACCCAAGCCGGAGACGGCAATACCGGAGGCACAATCCATATATCGTCGACCATCAGCCGCAATCAGCCAGACACCTTCCCCACGCTCGAACGCGAGGTCTGAGCGTGCATAAGTCTGCATTAGCGACGAAGTCGTCATTTCTTACTCCTCATGGATTGAGCTTTCTCGGTTTGCTCAAAAATCTTGCTTGTTTAAAAACAAAAAACGCCATCTGGCGCTTTTGTGTGACACCTAAGGTGCTCCGGTTTTAAGGGAGGCGACTTATAAACTGCGTTCCCTGAGGGCAGTCAATAACACGTATTGCCAGCAATCGGTTACTCCTGCTCAGGAATTCTTTGTCGATCCCCCGCTGTTGCTTCTGGTGCATCACAAACAGGTTGCACGTGAAGAAGGGCGCATTGTGACATTTTTGAGTAATGGAGTAGAGGGGAAATCCCCTGTTCTATGTCCAGTTTTTTTCCACGGTCCTTAAGGTTTATTCAATACACCTTTAGCGTGTATTTACCTATCTGAGCGCTCATATGGACCCGCGCCCCCTACGGCTATTTGTAGTTTATTACTGCTTTTGGCCAGTTGTTTTTTAGGGAGGCCTATAGGTATATAATAGTGACGGGGTAACACTAGCAGCTCTTACTTTGAGCTAGAAAGAATGCAGTAGAACTTGGTTTAACAAACAGCTCCTATTCTTTAGCTTGATAATCTTCTCCCACCACAAGAAGGCTGTTATAGGTAAGTAGTAGTACGGCAATTCTGGGGAAAACCGGTTTCTTCCCCACCTCAATTCTTTAAGGTTATTGCTCGTATGAGCGCCCATATAGTACTGTACGATAAGAGTTATACACCATCTCGTAGTTACTGAACGCTGCAAGCACACAAGCTCAGGTAAGCGGCACTGTCGGATACGTCCGAGCTGAGCGAATGCTGTTTTGCGCGCCACTGAAGGAAGACGGGGGCCTTTAATGAGCTGGACAGCAGAACGTGTAGAGTTATTAACCAAATTATGGGCGGACGGATTAAGCGCCAGCCAAATTGCGGGGGAGCTTGGCAATGTCACCCGAAACGCCGTGATCGGGAAGGTTCACCGGCTTGGACTTTCGGGACGCGCCAAATCGGGAGGCGGCGCAACCAAAACGAGAAAGGCACCTGCCCCTACGGCAAAGGCAGCCACCTTCACCAAGCCAACCCCGACTGAAGCTGTTACGGCAGCTATTCCGACCCCTACCCCCCGACAAATTCAACCTACCGTGTCCGGCGCCAACGCTCTTAAAGTTGAGCCAATTGAAACGATCGAAACCGAGATCGCTCCTCTTCCTGCCGCCGACATCTTCATTCCTGTTTCCGAGCGCGCTTCCATCCTGACATTGAATGAACGTACCTGTAAGTGGCCGATTGGTGATCCGGGGGCCGAGGACTTCTACTTCTGTGGTCGTCAGTCAGATGCAGGCACACCTTACTGCGCTCACCACCGCAGTATCGCCTATCAGCCCGTCAGCGACCGTCGTCGCCGCGCAAGCTAGAGCAGGCTGACAGATCAAGTTTTGAGCCGGGGCTTGTTCCCGGCTTATTGCTGTTTGGGAGTGGGTGCTCAGTGACTGCGCAGTTCATCGACCATTTGTTTGAAGGTCGAAGAATTCTTCCTTCTCCAGATTGTAAACAATGCCCCACAAAGAAGGTCCTCCATCACACATGATGATCGCTTGTCCTCCGTTAACGTGATCTTCAACGTACTCCCTTGAGTAAGATGCATAGATGAGCTTCTTTCTCTCTTGCATGAAACCAACATACTGACCTCGGTAGGGCCCTGAATGCCAGCGGGGGTCAGACCACCGCTCAAATCCAGCTTGGATCAGATGTTCTGTAAGTTGCCCTTCTAGCTTGGCAATGACACTGAAGGAAGGAAGCCAATAAGGGCCAACAGGTTTGGGTGCAATGCGTGAGCACTGCTTAAAAAGTTTTGGTGCCTCGGCCAAGCTGATCGGTAGCGGGCCTTTTGAGGAGAATATTTCTGGAACAACGAAGGTCGTTCCTGTAGCCATCATGCTGGTCAGGGCCATAAAGACAATACTAAACACGACTTTCAATGACTTAACTATCATATTGAAAAACCTTATAAATCATTGGGACAACAGCTACCTAAGCGATAAATTTCGTCTTCCCAGATTCCATATGTTAGAGCCCAGTGAGCATAAAAAAAACCGCCTCTCGGCGGTTCTTCGATCCGTTAGATACCTATACCAATTACCCAGTGGCAAACTGGTCGTTGAAGGCGTAGCCGGCGCCTCGGACGGTGCGGATCGGGTCTTTCATGCGGCCTTTGTTGATGGCCTTGCGCAGGCGGCCTACGTGTACGTCTACTGTGCGTTCGTCCACGTACACGTCATGGCCCCAGACGGCGTCGAGCAGTTGTTCGCGGGAGTAGACGCGGCCTGGAGCGCTCATGAGGAACTCCAGCAGGCGGAACTCGGTTGGGCCGAGGTGGATCTCGTGGCCTGTTCTGCGGACGCGGTGGGTCTCGCGGTCGAGCTCTATATCTCCGGACTTGAGCATTGTGGAGACGACCTCCGGTAACGCACGGCGGAAGATCGCACGAACGCGGGCCATGAGTTCCGGAACGGAAAACGGTTTGACCACGTAATCATCGGCGCCTGTCGCCAGTCCACGAATGCGCTCGGATTCTTCGCCGCGGGCGGTGAGCATGATGATGGGCATGCGTTCGGTTTCCGAACGGGCCCGCAGGCGGCGGCAGAGCTCGATGCCTGAGAGGCCCGGAAGCATCCAGTCGAGCAGCAGGAGGTCTGGCTGGCTTTCCTGAAGAAGGAGTTCGGCCTCATCTCCTCTTGCGCACACGTCCACAGTGTAGCCTTCTGCTTCCAGATTATAGCGGAGCAGCAGGCTGAGTGGTTCTTCGTCTTCTACAATCAGTATCTTTGGCATACCCAAGTGCTCTCTTTGCACCTTCTGTTGTCGAGCAGTTTACCGACACGTGTGTGCATGTAAACTGCTTTAACCTATTGCAGTTGCGTTTGTTCTCATCCCAACCGGCACCCACTTTTGCAGGATATGCTCAAGTCGAGGCGCTATCTTCCAGTTCGTCCGTCTTCGGGCGATCTGCCGGGAGCTGGCTTCCGGTGGTCATGTAGTAGATGTTTTCAGCAATGTTTGTGGCGTGGTCGCCAATGCGCTCGATGTTCTTGGCGCAGAACAGCAGGTGGGCGCACATGGTGATGGAGCGCGGGTCTTCCATCATGTAGGTGAGCAGCTGGCGGAACAGGGACGTGTACAGAGCGTCGATCTCGTCATCACGCTGATGTACGCGGCGCACCACTTCCAGATCACCTGAGGTGTAGGCGTCCAAAATGGCCTTGAGCTGTTCCAGAGCCATGTCGGACATGTGCTCCACACCAACAGCGAGTTGTTTGTTGTTGAATTCGCTCTCAATGGCCAATGTGCGCTTGGCGATGTTCTTTGCCATGTCGCCGACGCGCTCCAGGTCGTTGGAGATGCGCATGGCGGCGATGATACCGCGCAGGTCGCTGGCCATTGGCTGGCGGCGGGCGATTACGGAGATGCACAGCTCTTCCAGCTCGGCCTGCATATTGTCCAGACGCTGGTCTGCCTCCTTGGTGCGGATTGCCAGTTCGCGATCCTGCCGCAGCAGTGCGGTGACTGCATCATTGACGAGAGTTTCCGCGAACCCGCCCATTTCGACGACACGTCCGGCCACTTCTTTCAGCTCTTCGTTAAAGGAAGAGACGATATGATCTTTCATCGGATGATCTCCTTGGAGAACCACGTTTTTCTATTATTAACCGAAACGGCCTGTGATGTAATCCTGCGTGCGCTGGTCTTTCGGATTGGTGAAGATGTCGTTGGTGAGCCCCTCCTCCACCAGATTGCCCAGATGGAAGAACGCAGTGTGCTGGGAGACACGCGCGGCCTGCTGCATGGAGTGGGTCACGATGACGATGGTGTAGTTCTGGCGCAGCTCGTCGATCAGCTCTTCCACTTTTGCGGTGGCAATCGGGTCGAGCGCCGAGCATGGCTCATCCATCAGGATAACTTCGGGAGACACTGCAATGGCCCGGGCAATGCACAGGCGCTGCTGCTGACCGCCGGAAAGGCCCGTTCCCGGCTCATCAAGGCGGTCTTTGACTTCTTCAAACAGGCCTGCACGTTGCAAAGAACTTGCGACGATTGCTTCCAGATCAGTTTTGCTTTGGGCCAGACCGTGGATGCGAGCGCCGTAAGCCACGTTCTCGAAAATGGATTTCGGGAACGGGTTGGGCTTTTGGAACACCATACCGACACGTGCGCGCAGTTCCACTACATCGATGCGTGGATCATAAATATCGTCGTTGTCGAGCAGGATATCGCCTTTCACGCGGCAGATATCGATGGTGTCGTTCATGCGGTTCAAACAGCGCAGGAAGGTGGACTTGCCGCAGCCGGATGGACCAATCAATGCGGTCACACGGTTTTTGCGTACGTCCAGATCCACGCCGTGAAGCGCCTGCTTATCGCCGTAAAACACTTTTACGTCACGGCCCCGCATTTTCAGCGTTTCGCCGTCAGGTGAGACCGCCGGTGGGGCGCTCACTGTTGTATCTACTGCACTCAAGGTGTCTGTGGTCATTTCTAATGCCATGATCTTGCCTTTCAAATCACCAGCGGCGCTCAAAACGTTTACGAAGGATGATTGCGAATGCATTCATCGAGATCAGGAAGCCGAGCAGCACCATGATCGCGGCAGAGGTTTTCTGCTGGAAGGCTGGTTCCGGGAAGTCAGCCCACATAAAGATCTGCACTGGCAGCACGGTAGAGGGATCAACCGGGCTTGCCGGGATGTCTACGATGAAGGCTACCATGCCAATCATGAGAAGAGGAGCGGTTTCGCCGAGTGCCTGCGCCATGCCGATGATGGTACCCGTCAGGATGCCCGGCATTGCCAGTGGCAGTACATGATGGAACACGGCCTGCAAGCGGGAGGCGCCAACGCCCAGTGCGGCTTCGCGGATGCTTGGCGGCACGGCCTGAAGGGCTGCACGGGAGGCGATGATGATGGTTGGCAGCGTCATTAACGCCAGCACCATACCGCCGACAAGCGGCGCCGATCGTGGCAGTCCAAAGACATTGAGGAACACGGCCAGACCGAGTAGACCAAACACAATGGACGGAACGGCTGCCAGGTTGTTGATGTTGACCTCAATCAGCTGGGTCCAGCGGTTCTTTGGCGCAAACTCTTCCAAGTAAATGGCAGCGGATACACCGATGGGGAATGATAGGGAAAGCGTGACCAGCATGGTCCAGAAGGACCCGACAGCAGCGCCCCAGATGCCTGCCATTTCAGCCTCACGGCTTGCACCGGCGCTGAAGAAGATGGAGTTCCATTCATTTTCCACGCTGCCTTTGGCAACCAGATAGTCGGTGTAGGCGATCTCTTTGTCAGAGAATTTGCGGAAGCTTTCTGGTGTTTCCAGCTCTTTGATGCCCCATTGGCCCGCTGCAACGGCAGCCTGTGAGGCCAGCGGGATAAAGGCTGTACCGGTGACGCTGGTTGGTGTCACTTTTTCCGCTTTGATGGTGCCGCCATTCACCTCGATAAAGAAGCTTGGCATGTTAGCGTTGAGCGTACCGCCCTTGCCGACATTGTCAAAGTGGCCCTGCAGGGTAGCCAGTTCGGCCTTCTGCTTTTCCAGCGCTGCCTTAATCTTGTCCAGCGCGGCTTTGTTGCCCTCAATCTCGGTGGTCAGGCGCTGTGCGACCAGCGGGTCTTTTTCGCCAGCCAGACGGGTTTCAAGGCCTGTGATTTTGGAGGTCACGCTGGCATCGGAGCGGCCACGGGCTTCAATCTTGCCTGCAAGCAGTTCAATCTCGCGCTCGTAGTAGGTCTTGAGGGATGCCAGAATTTTGGTGAACTCAGGTTGTTCAGCTGTGACGGTCACCAGACCTTCTGTGCCGGACACTGTTGCGGCGCTTGATGGGAGGGTCTTAGTTTGCTCCGTGATCAGGCCTTTGACATAAAGGTCAGCAAAATCAGAAAGTGGGACTGCGACCGGACCTTTATCGCCAAGCAATGAAGGATCATTCGTCACCTGCTTTTGCAAGATGACGTTGGCGCCGGAGGAGACCAGCGAATAGAGCACACGGCGGTTTTTGCGGTCAGAGGCGAACGGCAGTTCAGCCTTCAGGCCATCACGAATGATCTTGTTATAGCTTGCGCCTGCCGGATTGGCCGGATCGACCTTTTCGGCACTCAGGTCAAGCGGCACATTCACGTAGTTATAGGTGAAGGCGGGCAGACCGGAGCCGACAATCGTGAAGAGCAGCAGAACCAGAAACGTTGCAGCCAGAGCGATGGCTCCAATGCCGTAGGCCTTGAAGCGCGCTTCCATGCTGTAGCGCTTTTTCAGGCGCTTGCGAGCTTCGTCTGTCGTATGGACGCCGGGAGAAATGCCTTTGACACGTCCACCAATGGCGGAACCGGCAGTGTCCTGAGCGATATCAGTCATACTGTTCCCTATATTTCTTCACGACGCGCAGTGCGAAGATGTTCAGAGCAAGAGTGATGCAGAAGAGGAGAAGACCAAGCGCAAATGCGGCAAGTGTTTTTGCACTGTCGAACTCCTGGTCACCGACCAGCAGAGTGACGATTTGCACGGTCACGGTTGTTACAGCTTCCAGCGGGTTCACTGTCATGTTGGCCGCAAGACCCGCTGCCATCACCACTATCATGGTTTCACCAATGGCGCGGGAGATGGCTAGGATGAGCGCGGAGACAATGCCCGGCAGCGCGGCAGGCAGAACAACCCGGCGGATTGTTTCGGATTTGGTTGCCCCCAAACCGGCGGAGCCATCGCGCAAGGACTGTGGCACTGCGTTGATCACGTCGTCCGACAGGGAGGAGACGAACGGGATAATCATGATGCCCATAACAAGGCCGGCGGCCAATGCGGATTCAGAGCTGACCGACAGGCCAATGCTTTCGCCCCATCCACGGATGAAGGGTGCCACTGTTAGGGCTGCGAAGAAGCCGTAGACCACTGTTGGGATACCCGCCAGAATTTCCAGAACCGGCTTTGCAATGGCCCGGACCGGTGTGCTTGCGTAATCGGAGAGGTAGATTGCAGAGAGCAAACCGATCGGAGCAGCTACCATGATCGCGATAAACGTGATGAGCATGGTGCCCACAAGAAGCGGGATCGCACCGAAGATCTTGGTGTTGGTTTCGCCGTGGTCTGCGCCTGCACCTTCAAACGCGCTTTGCGGGCTCCAGTGGGTGCCGAAGACGAAGTCCATAATCGGGATCTTGCGGAAGAACATCAGGCTTTCGAAGATGAGCGAAAGCACGATGCCGATGGTGGTGAAGATCGCAACAGCAGAACACAGGATCAGCAATCCCATGACGGTGCGCTCTACAAAGTGACGAGCCCGCATGGCCGGGTGGATGGAGCGGTTTCCGTACCACAGACCACCAGCAACCAGAGCGAGGATCAGCGTTGTCTTCAGGTAAAAGGAAATCCTGGCGAGCGAGGCGAACACTTCTGCGGCCTGCTCTTTGCCAGCGTCGGAGAACCCTACAATGCCGCCGAACGCGATGGCGCGCGCGTCGCGCAGAAAGGCCTGAAGTTCTGGTTTGTACAGTCCTTCAACGAGTTGCGCGTTTGCATTGATGACCAGGGTATTAAGCAGTCGCGGCTCGATGACTGCCCATACAATCAGAAGGACAGATGCTGGCAGCACGGCCAGAATGGCCAGATACCCACCATGATAACTTGGACGGGAATGAAGGGCTGACAGTTGATTGCCTGCCATCTGCATTGCCCGGAAGCGCCCGTAGACATTCGCGGTTACGAAAACCAATAGAAGAAGGGCGGCGTAAGTCCAGAACATTTGTTTGTGTCGCCTTATCGGGCTCTCCTGCCGCAGCATAATTCGGATGTTTGCTCAAAACACCCGAGTGGCAGGAGTGACCATTTTTCGAATAATCAGGAACGGTCAACCGGAATGTTGACCGTTCCCTTGTTGCATTTAGAAAACGAGTGGTGTCAGTGCTGAGGCAGACTTGGAGACTGCTTCACGGTCACTTGTTGGCAGCGGGATCAGACCTTTGTCTGTCAGGTATCCTTCGTCGCCCCATGTGTCTTCATGGGTGAACTCAGCCAGGTATTCGGCAATGCCCGGGATAACGCCAACATGCTCTTTCTTGATGTAGAAGAAGAGCGAGCGGGAGACAGGGTAGTCGCCGTCTGCGATCGCTTCAAACGTTGGCGCAACACCAGAGATGTGAGTGCCCTGCATTTTGTCAGCGTTCTGATCGAGGAAGGAGAAGCCGAAAATGCCCAGTGCGTTCGGATTTGCGTCGAGCTTTTGAACGATCAGGTTATCGTTTTCGCCAGCTTCGATGTAAGCACCGTCTTCACGGATTTCGTGACAGGCTTTCTTATTCAGACCTAGGTCTGCCGCACCCGGCACCATCTTACAGCCGCCTTCCATTGCCAGCTCAACAAATGCATCGCGGGTGCCGGAGGTTGGTGGAGGACCGAGAACTTCGATCTTGGCGTTTGGCAGGGAAGGATCGATGTCCGACCAGTTCTGGTATGGGTTTGCTACCAGCTTGCCGTCAACAGGAACTTCTTTTGCCAGAGCAAGGAAGATCTGCGCCAGTGTCAGATCGAGCTGGGAACCGGCCTTGGAGTTGGCAAGAACGATGCCGTCAAAGCCAACGGTCACTTCAACCGGGGTCACGCCAGCTTCGTTACACTTGACCAGTTCCTTCGCCTTCATACGGCGGGACGCATTGGTGATGTCAGGGGTATTGGCGCCGACGCCTTCACAGAAAAGCTTGATGCCGCCACCGGAACCAGTGGATTCAACAACCGGCGTCTTGAAGCTTGTTTTCTGACCAAACTGTTCAGCAACAGCTGTCGCAAATGGGAAAACAGTGGAGGAACCAACGATCTGAATCTGATCACGAGCCTGTGCGGAACCTGCAGCAATGGTTCCTGCGAGAGCGAGCGCCGCGACGCTTGCAAATGCCTTGATTTTCACCTGAAGTCTCCTTGGGAGTCCTGGTTTAAAAAAACTGATTGATAACGTTCATCACACGGCGCCCCTGCTGTGCGATGGCTGTAACCTAGCGTTTGGCTGTGATGGTTATATGAACGTTACGTATCAGTTTTATGACATTGCAAGTATTTGAATTTATTTGTTTATTTTAATCGATGTCGTTTTCGTCATAAATGACGGCACCGGGTATGAACACGCGGAAACAAGCGCCTTCATTGGGTTTGCTCTCAATTTCGAGGCGGGCGCGGTGGCGAGTCAGAATGTGTTTGACGATGGCCAGACCTAGGCCGGTGCCCTTCATCTGGCGAGAGGTGACAACGTCAACCCTATAGAAACGCTCGGTCAACCGCGGCAGGTGTTCCGGATCGATGCCGGGTCCGTAGTCGCGGACCTCAGCGATCCATTGAGGTGTC
This sequence comes from Pseudovibrio japonicus, assembly GCF_014651595.1. Taxonomy (GTDB): domain Bacteria; phylum Pseudomonadota; class Alphaproteobacteria; order Rhizobiales; family Stappiaceae; genus Pseudovibrio; species Pseudovibrio japonicus. The sequence continues at coordinate 732,932 of NZ_BMXE01000001.1, forward strand.
TCGGTGGACTCAGTGTCGGGACGGCAGGTCACATCGACCCGGCCACCACTGGAGCCGTATTTCAAGGCGTTTTCCACCAGATTGCTGAAGACCTGCACCAGCTCATCGTTCTCACCGCGAATCTCGACGGGTTCGTCGGGAAGAGACAGATTGATCTTAACGCCGGATTCTTTTGCTACCGGCAGCAGCGTTTCCACGGAGTGATGCATGATCTCTCCCAGATCCACGAGGGCCTCAGGCTGGACGTGGACTTTCATCTCGATGCGAGACAAGGACAGCAGGTCGTCAATAAGGCGGCGCATGCGCTCGGCCTGATGCAACATGATGTCAAGGAACTGGTCCTGCGCCTTGGGATCGTTCTTGGCTGGCCCTTGCAAGGTTTCGATGAACCCGGTCAGGGATGCCAGTGGCGTGCGTAGCTCGTGGGAGGCGTTGGCGACGAAGTCGGCACGCATGCGCTCCAGACGACGCGCCTCGGTCAGGTCGCGGATGACGACGAGGATCAGGCCCGGACGGCCACGCGGAACGGCGAGGTTGGCGTTGGAGATGGAGCGCAGCGGCGCGATGTGCGCTTCCAGCCAGAGCTCCATGGGCACTTTCTCGGTCCAGTCGATGACTTCTGTTGAGCCGCCATTAGAGACGCGGTCCAGTGCTTCCAGCAAGGATGGTGCGCGGATGCGGAAGGAGAGCGGATCACCCACGGCAATGGTGCCGAAGCGGCGTTGTGCTGCGAGGTTCACGTATTGGGTTGTGCCGCGGTAGTCCACCACGAAGCACGGGTCCGGCAGAGCGTTGACGGCGGACTTCATGCCACGATCAACGATCTGACTGGCTTCCCTGCGGCTGACTCCGCTGGGGGCCTTGACCTTGGTGCGGCTTTTGACGCCGCCGCCGATGACCAGCACAAAGATAAGCGCGTAAGCAAAAAACGACGCCCATAGCGGTACCTGAAAGGCAAAGGTGAAGACTGCGAAGATGCCCGCGGCAGCCAGAAGGATCCAGCGCACGTCCACGGTTTTGCGATAGATCGCTTGCCTGTTGAGACCCAGCCTCAAAGGTTCCTGACCGATCTGCTTTTCTTCCTTGTCAGTATCCACGGACATACATGCCACTCTCTAAACGCCGCTTTGCGCTTATATTGCTTTTTCACTCAAGACTGACCAATAGTTAAACAAGGCCAGCATGACATTCTCGCGACGGAGGTTCGTCAATTCGTCAGTTTCCCCAAATGGGAAGTCCTTGAAGACGTAGCGAAACCAGGCATTAGGGAGGTCTGGCCAAATCAGCAAGTAATGTCAAGCCGCGCAGATATATCCGCAGGGTTGTTGGGGTTATATCTTTAGCAGGTTCACGAAATCAAGCCGAAGAGCAGCTTAGAAAAAATAATGGAACCGCAAGTCTTCTTCTTGTTCAGATCAGGTGTTACCAATCCCTGACAGTCAGGTGTACTGTCTCACTTACCTTTAGCAGTTGTATTTGGAAGGCGTGCTCCTTTAAATAGTTCGGGCAATTGGACCTTGGAGCAGGACATGGGACCAGCGGTTGCGGTGCGTAACGAAGGGTGAGAGATGGACAATACTCTGGAGAAACTGGAGACTGCGATTTCGCAGGAGAACTGGCCCGAGGCGGAGAGGCGCATTTTGCTGTTGCTGGACGGCGACCAGACCAACCCGAGCCTGTGGTACAATCTTGGCCTTGTCCGGCGCCGCTCCGGCAACAATGCGCAGGCCCTTGAGGATTTTGCGAGGACGCTTGAACTTGCGCCTCATCATAAGGGAGCGATGTTTGAACGGGCTGCTGCCCATCTTGATCTTGAGAACTTTAACGCCGCACTCAATGATTTTGCCGAGTTTACAGCCGCCTATCCGGATGACAGTGACGGACTGCTGAACCTTGCCCGCATTGCGCTGCACATGGAGGTTCCGGAGCTTGCCCTGCAAGCCTTCCAGAAACGGGCTGGAATGGAGAATGATGCAGAGAACATTCTTGGTGCAGCTGAAGCCATGCAGATGATGGGCGATGAACAAGGCATCAGCATGCTGCGTCGGCTGTTTGCCAACAACCCGGCGGTACGGCCTGAACTGCTGAAGATTATGAGTCAGAGCTCCCATGGCCGTGTGCCACTCAGCTCAAAGGCTATTTTGCCTTAAGAGCGCCTCTCCGGCCTGACAGCGGCTATGGCCCCGCGCCTCAGGCGTCTACGGATCGCTTAGCGCGGACGGATTTGCGGTAGTGGCCGGGTTCTGCCTGCAGTTTGTTTTGTGTGTCCAGATAAGTTTCGAACTCTGCTTCATCCATGGGCGCACAGTCCAACTGCAATGCCTCGCGCTTGAACGGGAAGCCTTGCGCGATAGGTGTTCCGGCTTTCAGCGTGCCTTCGAACTTCGCATCCTTCCAGAGCGCTGGGAAGTGCACAAACCCGCCTTTAAAGCGGTCACAGTCAACTACACCAGAGAGCGTTCTGAATGGCAATTCCTCGCGGTTTAGCGGATGGGTAAACAGCAGGGAAACGCCTTCGGGGGCCTCAATACTCCAGAAATTGTTGAGCTTAATGATGAAATCTCCCGGACGGGTGCCCAATGGGGCGCCGGTTGCCTGTTCCGGCACGTGCAGGCCGATGGGTGATCTGGTCTGCTGCGCTTTGGGCGAGACGGGTTTGGGCCAGTCCCATGACAGCTCGCCGTCTTTCATGGTCACATCACACGGCAGCCTGAAGAGAATGCCCGTAGAGAAGCCGTCGATGATTGGTGGACAGTGCTTGAGCGTACGCACCTGCTCGTTGCCGAGTAGCTCGCTCTGGACGGTTGAAGGAACATCCTTCAGCCAGTCGGGAAGCGCGGCTTTGGCTTCTACTGGCTCCGGGATGTGCCCGTGCAGCTCCGGAAGGCAGCGAAACTTGAGTTTCATGGGGTCCCCTAGAATTTTCCAATAGCGGTTTTCAGTGCGCTCAGACAATAGGTCCAGCCTGCGCTGGAGTTCATGGCGCGCAGGTATTCGCGCCACCCCTCTCCATATCGCTCAAAGTGGCTGTGCACCAGCTGGAGCTGTGCCCCATGCTCAGTATCTGAAAACTGGAGGGTGACGATTCCAGCTTTTCGCGGATCTTCGATGAGCAGGCGTTTGGGTGAGATTTGCCAGGCGAGGACGATTTTGGCGCCCTCCTCCAGCTCCTGAATGGTGCCCCATTGCAGGCGCCTTCCGTCTTCCACGTCTTCAAAGCATGAGCCGCCAATCAGCGGCTCAATGCCGAGCACACCTTCGGAGGAGAACCTGTATTCTGCAGGCCACCAAACATCGATACTCTCAAGAAAGAAGGCATAGGCGCTTTGGGCGGATGCAGGCAGCACAATCTCCGCCTTGCATAATGAAAATTGCTCCAAAACGCCTGTTTCACCTGATGTCATCGCATCCCCCTAATACAATCACGCGCGCCCTTTCCTGCGGCTTGCCATCACGTAGACTGTAGCAGCAATTATGGTAATTGCTACAAAGAGAACACCGATGACATTGATGACAGGGGAAATGCCAAAGCGCATGCGGGAGCCAATTTCTGTGACAAGGGTCCAGCTTGGACCAATGGCAAAGAAGGTGGTGTTGTAGTTCTCAATGGACTGCAAGAAAGCGATTGCAGCCGCTGTGAGAATGGTTGGCATGAGGAATGGTAGGGTGATCCGGCGGAACACGAGGAAGGATGAGGCACCCAGATCGAGCGCAGCTTCTTCCTGTACAATATCCTGACGCTGCAAGCGTGCCATGAACATGAGCATGCAATAGGACGCGATGAAGCTTGACTGGGCGATGGTTGCGGTCAGCAGCCCGCCCTCTACGCCAAAGGCATCGCGCCAAAAGATGAGTGTGGTTGCACCCAGCACGATGCCCGGTGTGAGCATGGGGGAAACAAGCACGGTATACAGGAACGTGGTGGCCTGAGACTGCAAGCGTGTGAGCAGCAAGGCACCGGCCAGCCCAAGCGGGATTGAGATGACAATGACGCCCAGCGCAATAATGAGAGAGTGAATTAACCCATCAATAAAACGCTGATCCTGCGGCAAAGCGCGGAACCATTCCAGCGTGAAGCCCTGCCAGTCGATAACCGAAGGCGTTGGCGATGCGTTGAACGCGGCCACCACCATAAAGATCATTGGCAGGAACATATAGGCGAAGAAAATCAGCAGATAGCCATTGAGGATCGCAGCGGCCCAATCGATGGGAGATTTTCTCTGTGCAGTCTCGGTGTGGTTTGCGAGTGTTGCTGTCATTTGGCGATGTCCCGAATACCGACGCGGAAGACCCACATATTGAACATAATAAAGATGATACAGGCCACCAGAAGGGCCAGTGAGTAGGCTGCGCCCTGGTTCCAGTTATCCGCCTCAAAGAAGCGGCGATAGATCACCTGAGAGAACCAGTCGGGGTGCAGGCCACGCCCCACGGTGCTTGGCACCGCGATGGAACCTGCGGAAAGCATGAAGGTCATGATGGCACCCACGGCGATGCCGGGCTTGGCGTGCGGGAGAACCACGCGCCAGTGAATACGCCAGGTGGATGCACCCAGATCCTTCGCCGCTTCGATCTGGTTTTTATCCAGCGTATCAATGGTGTTGTAGATCGGGAAGACCATGAAGAGCACGTAGGCGTAGACCATCACCGTGAACACCGCGCCGTTGGAGGCCACGAAGCGGAATCCTTCGCCAGCTTCCATATTGATGATGCCGAGCAAATCAAGGAAACCGTTCAAGATCCCCTGTTTTTCCAGGATCATGATCCATGAGAAAATTCTGAGCAGCTCGTTGATTGCATAGGGGATCAACAGACCCAGCATAAGGATCGCGACTTTGTTGCCGTTGGTGGTGGTTGCGACCGCGTAGGCCACCGGATAACACAACGCAAACGCCAGAATAGTGACGCAGAGCGCGTAGCCGATGGTGGCAAGGAAGACCTGAAGGTGCACAGAACTCATCATGGTGAAGTTCTTGAGCGAGTAGGACTTATCTACTCCGACCGTGTCTGAAGTGGCCTGTTCTTCAGCTTCCAGCGTGGCGATCCGTTCTTCCAGTTCGCCCTTTTCTGACAACAGAGGGGTTTCTTCAGCCTCGATTTCCGCAAGGGTGCGGCTTACTGTGTTTGCGCTTCCTGCGGAGGGAGCTCCAAACGGGTTGAGGTCAGATCTGTCATTGGCCTGCGGGGCGGGTGACGCAGCAAACGGGTTAAGGTCTGAAGAGCCGCCAGATGGTGCTGGTGCAGGTTCGGCGAACGGATTGAGGCCAGAGGAGCCGCCAGAAGGTGCTGGTGTGGGTGCAGCGAACGGATTGAGCGAGGACGCCCCGTCCTGCTGGCCTGCTGAAGATGTGCCCGCGATCAGATCGTCTTTTTCTGCCTGCAGTTCATCCAGTCTTATGTTGATCTGGAATACTTGCTCATAGGCGCGATCGATCTCCACCGCCAATGTTGCAGCTGCGCCGCCTCTGTCTTCAAAGGTGAAGGCACGGTCGATCATGGACAGCTGAGGCAATACAATCAGCACAACAATCCAGATTGCGGTCAGGCCCAAAAAGATGGAGGTCAGGCCCTTTCCATAGCTCTTGATCAGACTATTCACTGGCCAGCTCTCCCGGACGCATCACAACAGCGTCTTGCGCGGCAAACCAGAGTTTCTGGTCGGCGCCCAATGGTTGATGGGTCTGCTCCACATTAGTTACGTGGATGGCGATGGACTGGTCCCCTGCCCGCATGTGCAGATTTACAAAGGGGCCTTCCATATCGCGGCGTTCCAGAACTGCGGACAGACCGTTTTGCTGGCCCTGCTTTTCTTCAAGGGACATGCGTTCAGGACGGACAAAGAGGATCGCCTCCTCCCCCTCGTTCAGGCCGTGTGCGTTCTGGCCGAACAGTTTGCCCTGAGATGTCTCCAAAATGGCGTAGCCGTTTTCTTTGCCAACGACCTTGCCTTTGAAGATGTTCTGCTCGCCAACAAAGCTCGCTACAAACGGTGTTTTGGGATGAGCGTAGATCTCATCGGAGGTGGCGACCTGTTCCACCACGCCCTTGTTCATGACGGCCACACGATCAGACATGGTCAGCGCTTCGCCCTGATCGTGGGTGATGTAGATGAAGGTGACGCCGGTTTTGCGCTGCAGGTCTTTCAGCTCGGCGCGCATGTGCTGGCGCAGCTTCAAATCGAGCGCGGAAAGTGGTTCATCCAGCAGGAGCACGGAGGGCTCAACTGCAAGGGCGCGGGCGATGGCGACGCGTTGGCGCTGTCCGCCTGATAAGGCTGTCGGCAGTTTATCACCCTGCCCGTCCAGTGCGACCAGATCCAGAAGCTCCTCGGCCTTCTGATGGCGGACTTTTTTGGAGATGCCGCGCGCTTCCAGACCGAAGGCGATGTTGTCGCGCACGCTCATAAGCGGGAACAGCGCAAGGTTCTGGAAGATCAGCGCGGTTGGTCTGGCGTTGGCACGAATGCCGGACATGTCCTTATCACCAATGACCACGCGTCCGTGGGTGGGATTGAGGAACCCCGAGATCATGCGCAAGATGGTTGTTTTTCCGCAGCCGGATGGACCGAGGATAGAGAAAAACTCACCAGCGTTGATCTTGAGGTCAGTGGGCCGCACAGCGACAAAGTCGCCAAAACTCATGGAGAGGTTTTCGAGGATTACATCATTGCCACGCATGAAATGCCTATTGTTCTGATTTCAATATTCAGGGGCTGGACCGTCGTTGGTTTCCAGATGCCCGTTGCCTTTTTAGGAGCGCAACTCCTGCTCAGCAAAGCAGTTTTTTATTTTTTGAGAGAGCTTCGCGAGCTGAAATGCAAAGCGCGGCATGTGCCGCGCTTTGCTGCCACCGCACTTAGGCGTTGGTGATCCGTTCAACGTATTCCTGACGCAGCGTAGCAAACCACGGCGTATCAGCGGGGTACCACCACAGATTGGCAAGAGTATCGTCGTTATAGATTTCGAGGAACTGGTTCTTGTAGGTTTCGCCCGCATGGTTTGCAGCCCCGACAACCGCCGAGTTGTAGCCGGTGTTTGCGCTGAACATACCTGCCATTTGCGGATCAAGCATGGCATTGATGAACGCGTAGGCCTGCTGAGTGTTTTCCGCACCGCTTGGAATACCAATGGAATCCATCCAGGTCATGCCGCCTTCTTTTGGCATGCGGTATTTCCACTTTGGATCTTCACGGCTGAGCAGAAGACCGGTTGTATCCCAGGACTGGCCGACGCTCGCACCGGCCTGTTTGAAGGCGTTGGTGGCTTCGGTGCCGTTGTTCCAGAACGCAGCGATGTTTTGCTTGTGCTCAATGATGAAGTTGGCAATCTGGCCCCAGATGCGGTGCGCATCTTCTTCTGACTTATAAACATCGAGCATGCGGTTGGCCTGAAGGGCGCCAGTGGTTTCCAAATACAGGCCCACACCGATCATGCCAGATTTTTGGCGGAAGGTGGCCTTGCCAACTGCGTCCGGTGTCCAGAGCGAGCCGTAGGATACCTCGTCATCTGCCAGTGGGAATACGGAGCTGTCGAAGGTGATTGCCTCTGTGCCCCAGTCGAATGGCAGCAGCATGCGGCGGCCGCGGTAGGTGCCGCCCAGTCTTACACTGTCGCGCATCATGGATGGAACAATCGCGCTCACATTGAGGCGGCTCTCATCCAGTGGCGCCAGCAGGTCTTCACCGTAGTAGTTGGTGCCATTGGTGATGGACGGGAAGATAACGTCGAAGCCTTTGCCGCCAGCAGCTTTGAGCTTCTGCTCTGCTTCATCATTGGAGCCGAAGGTGGACAGGTTGATCTTGATACCGGTGTCACCTTCAAACTTGGTGATCATGTTTTCCTGAATGTAATCGCCCCACGCGAATACATTCACCTGACCTGACGATGCGAGTGCATCGGAAGCTTTCAAGATTGCAGGAGCAGCAACGGCTGCGGCAGAGGCAGCAGCGGTGCCTTTAAGTACTGAACGACGTGTAATAGACATTAACGGGCCCTCAAGAGACTAAGAATACTTAGATAGTAACCGACTTGCAGCAAAGAGATTCGGTACTACTCCGGTACCATCACCAGAGCGGTTAACCGCAGCCTGTGACAGCGCCATGACAAGTTATATTTGTTAACCTATAAAGCGTAGCTCATTCTTAGCGAGCTGCGCAATATTAGATTTTAACTTCTCTAATTAAAACAAATAATTTTAAGTAATTTCAATATATTATTTGATTGAAGACGCAAAAAGGGAGCACCTTTTCTGGTACTCCCTTGCAATAACAAACGTTTACTCCGCCTCAAGCGACAGCATGTTTCTTTTGCCGTCGCCGCCGCATGATCACGCCGTAATGGGGGGCAAACAGCATGGCCAGCAGCTGCTGCAGACCGGCAACCACAGCAATCATACCCGCAGCCGAGACGGAGAATTCATAGCCCAGCAGGCCGGGGCCGAACGCTGCCAAAAGGTAGCCAAACAGGCCCGCTGACAGAGAGGCGATGCCGGACAGGACGAGCTGGACCTTAAGGTTGTCGGTCAGCATACGGGCAGTGGCAGCGGGGCAGATGAACATGGCAATCACAAGGATTGAGCCAACTGCACTGAAGGCAGCAACCGCAGCTACGGCAACCATCACAATGAGTGCCAGACCAAGCCACTTTGGAGAGAAGCCAAGGCTTGCGGAGAGCAGCGGGTCAAAGCTGGAGATTTTCAGTTCTTTAAAGAACAGCACGATGAACGCGATGATCAGCAGGTTAACCACAAACAGCTGCTGTATGCTTTCCGGCAGGGTGGAAAGAGCCTGCCAGTTCCACAGGTCGGAAAGGGAGTAAGCATCCAGCCAGATGGCACTTTCCAGATTGCCGTAAAGGGCGTGTTCCACATCCAAGTGGACGCCAGCGGTGCCGGTGCGTTCCAGAATGACAACACCTGCGGCAAACATGGTGGTGAAGACCACGCCCATCGCAGCACCGGGCTCCACATTGCCGACGCGGCGGATCAACTCAATCAGCAGTACAGCAAAGATAGCGGCGGCCCCTGCCCCGAGCATCATCGCCCAGGAGCCAGTGCTGTGGGAGAACAGGAAGCCAAGCACAATACCGGGCAGAACCACATGGGAGATTGCATCGCCCATTAGCGCTTGTTTGCGCAGAACAAGGAAGTTGCCGAGCAAGCCGCAGGCAAGAGCTGCCAGTGAGCCAAGCAGAATGCTGGGGAGGTCAAATTGCAGGAAGATATCCATCAGTTTGTTCCTCCGTTGCCCGTTTCATCCGTGCGCGCAAATTGCGGACAGAGTTCTTGCTCCAGTACTTTGACGGTATCTGCCGGAAGGACTTCACCAATTGGCTTTAAAGACCAGTCTGTCAGTGCGTGAGACTCTTCAGGATGCATTTCGCGGTAGAGGTTCCATAGTTTCTGGTCGCGCTCGATAAGACGTGCTTCTGACTGACCTTTCACAGTGGGCTGGCCGTCGCCGCTCATGAAACCACCGCGCCGTAGGATAGAGCGGGTGAGCGGTTCCAGAACGGGCTCTTCGTGCGCAATGGCAAGCAGGCCTTGTCGCAGGTGGACGATGCGTTGGAAGCGGTAGTGCTTGAGCGCTGCGGCCAGAATGCCCCGAACCGGTGATATAAGCAGGGAAACCACGAAGAAGCCGAAGAGCACCAGCACAATCAAACCGCCTGTAGGCATGTTCGGGGCGCTGGCTGACAGAGCAGCTCCGATATAACTTCCCGAAGCCCCGATTCCTGCTGCGATTGCGACCAGTACGGGTACGCGATCTGTCCAGAAACGGGCGGCCACAGGCGGGATAATCGCCAAAGCGATAATAAGAACAAGACCGACAGTTTTCAGGCCAATCACCACGATGCCAAGCAGAAGCAGGAGCAGTGTGCGGTCCAGCCAACGTACATTGTACCCGCTGGCGGCGGCAAAAGCCTCGTCGAAGCACAACAGGGAGAACTCTTTCATGCGCAGCACCACAGCGAAGCCGACAAGAGCTGCGGCCACGGCGATGGTCAGCGCTTCAGACCTGAGCATACCGGAGGTCGCGCCAAGCAGGAAGCCTTCCAGCCCCGCCTGTCCGGTCAAAGACAAGGACTGAATGACGGTCAACAACACCATCCCGACTGCAAAGAACGTCGATAACACCGTGCCAATGGCAGCATCTTCTGTCAGGCGGGTGTGGGCTTTGATCCAATCGACCGCCAGAACACCAATGCCAGCGGACAGGGCCGCACCGAACAGGAGAACAGGCAAAGAGCGGCCAGCATCAAAGTAAATCTGCGCAATGATAAATGCGAGGGCGACACCGGGAAGGGTTGCGTGACTGACGGCGTCCGAGATCAGTGTTCGTTTTCGCAAGAGAACAAAAACGCCGATTGCGCCGCTGGCCGCGCCCAGAAGGGCTGCACCGATGCAGACCAGTGCGGTGTTGTAGCCTGCGGACAGAGTAAGGGCGGCAAAGAACTGTTCCATGAGTTAGCCTTACGCGCCTGAGGCCTGAGAGAGGCCATCCAGCTGTGTGCTGGCGAGGCGTCCGCCATAGGCTTTTTGCAGGTTCTCAGAGGTAAAGGTGGTTTCGACTGGACCATCTGCCACATGCTGACCGTTGAGCAGCAAGATGTGGGAGTAATAGTCACGCACCGTTTCAAGGTCATGGTGGACCACAAGAACGGTCCGACCCTCGGCCACCAGTTGGCGAAGCACCGTCACGATGGCCTTTTCCGTTGCCGCATCCACACCAGCGAACGGCTCGTCCATAAGATAGACTTCCGCATTTTGCGCCAGTGCTCTTGCAAGGAACACGCGCTGCTGCTGGCCGCCGGAAAGCTGGCCGATCTGCCGGTTAGCAAAATCCTGCATGCCAACGGATTTCAGGCAGTCCAGCGCGGTTTGGCGATGTTTGCGTGATGGCCAGCGAAACCATCCGATCTGGCCATAAAGGCCCATCAGTACGACATCAATTGCGGTCGCAGGGAAGTCCCAGTCGACTGCCGAGCGCTGCGGCACATAGGCGATGCGTTTAAGCCCCTTTTCGATCGGGTCGCCAAAGATTCTGGTTTCGCCAGAAAGTTTGGGGATCAGACCAAGAGCCGCTTTCAGGAAGGTGGATTTGCCTGCCCCATTGGGCCCGATTATGGCTGTGAGGCAACCTTTCGGGGCGGAGTAGGACACGCCCCAGAGCACGGGTTTATGGTGGTAGGCGACCGTCATGCCCTGCACGGTGAAGGGCAGATCGGCAGGGCTTACGCTCTTTGTGGCATCGGTGTCGTGCAACAGGTGCAGACCAGAGGGGCTTCTATCGTGCATCTTAGTGACCTGCTCCAAGTTTGCCTTGCATGCCCTGCGCGGGGGCATCTCCGCCCAGCGCACGCGCGATTGACGTCATGTTATGGTCGATCATACCTATATACGTACCTTCATAGGTATCGGACTGACCCATCGCATCTGAGAAGAGCTCGCCGCCGACCTCTACTTTGTGACCTTTGGCCGCTGCACCTTCAACCAGCGCACGCACATTGCGCTCTGATACTGACGATTCTACGAAGACGGCTGTGACTTTTCTGTCCACGAGAAGGTCAACCAGCGTTTCGATGCGTTGGAGGCCCGCTTCAGAGTTGGTCGAGATTCCCTGAATGCCAACAACCTCCAGATCAAAATCACGTCCCAGATAGGTGAATGCATCGTGCGCGGTTACCAATACACGGTGCTCCTGCGGAACGGTTTGCAGAACCGTGTCGCCATACTCCGCCAGTTTTTCCATCTCTAGCTCGTAAGCGGCGGCGTTATCGCGGTACTCCTGCTCATTTTCTGGATCAATGGACACGAGAGCTTCAGTCACGCCATCCACTGCGCCTTTCCATAGGGTTGGGCTCATCCAGACGTGTGGGTCATAGCGGCCTGAATAGGCGGTTGAGCCTTCCAGTTTCGCGGAATCGATGGATTCCCCGACAAAGAAGACGGGTTTGCGCTCTTGCAACTTCAGCAGCAGATCTTCCATCTGCGCTTCCAGAAACAAGCCATTTGCAAAAATCGCATCTGCTCGACCCAGCTTTACAACGTCAGAGCGGGTCTGGCGGTAGGAGTGCGGATCGATGCCGGTTCCCATGAGCGCTTCAACGGTGACATTATCACCGCCAACCGCGCGCACCGCATCGGCGACCATGCCGACCGTGGCAACTGTGTTAATCGGGGTTTTGGCAAGCGCTGTGGGCACGAGGGCAAAGCCTGCGAAAATCATTGTTATCACTGCAAATATAATTGCCTTTAAGTCGCGCATAAATCCAACTTTCCAATACGATATGAGCCAACCTTGCGGTGAATCATCTTTCGCAGTTCTCCAATCGGGGCCGGTCTGACCACTGGCCCTATCTTCGCCCTGAGCTCTTTATATATGGATACCATCATCTTTTGGCGGACATCCAGTTTCTTCAGATAGTCTAGTTGCAACTCATTCTTAATTGCAATAAAAAAATGAAGATTTCGGAAATCAGCTCGTTCGGATCCATTGCAAACGGACGGATGGCTTGCGCAGAAAGTTGACCAATAATCCGGCCCAGTTGCCATTGCCTCTTATTTGCCAAAGGCTTATTTATATGCGCAATGGGAGGGACCTGAGATGAGCAAGATGGATTTTAATCGAGAATTTGAGGCACGGCACGGAAAGCTTGTAAAGATCACCGAGAAGCTGTCGCGCGTGACCTGCAATAATCCCGGTGCCCTAACGTTTGCAGGCACTAACACGTTTCTGGTGGGCCAAGACGAGGTGGTTGTGATTGATCCGGGTCCTATGGATCTGGAGCATCTGGACGCGTTGATAACGGCCATCGATGGCCGGCCCGTGAAGGCCATTCTTGTAAGCCATACCCACGTGGACCACTCCCCGCTTGCTGGCCCTTTGAAGGAAAAGACCGGTGCGCCGATCATGGGCTGCGGTCCTCACCGACGTGCGGCCTCCTTTGCCAACATGGACGAAACACCTATGGATGCCAGCTCACAGAAGGACTTTGTGCCCGACGAAGAGCTCGTGGACGGCGCGCAAATCTCTGTTGATGGACTGGTGATCGAGGTGGTTGCGACCCCGGGGCACACGGAGAATCACCTTGCATTTGCCCTTCCCGAGCAAGGAGTGATGCTGCCCGGCGACCATGTGATGGCGTGGTCCACGACGATTGTGGCGCCTCCCGATGGTTCCATGAACGCCTACATGAAGTCGCTGGACAAGCTGATGGCGCGTAGCGAGACGCGGTACTTTCCTTCTCATGGCGGCGAGGTGAACAACCCCAAGGTCTTTCTTGCCCAGCTGAAGCAGCATCGGCAGATGCGCTCCGATGCCATTGTTGCGCGCTTACGGGCGGGCGATGATGACGTCATGACCATGGTGAAAGCCATTTACACGGATGTGGACCCCAAGCTCCATGGCGCAGCGGCGCTCAATGTTCTTGCACAACTGGATGACCTGATCGCGCAAGGGGTTGTCATGTGCAATGGTAAGGTTACACTTTCCGCAAAATTCACGTTGCGTGAGTTGGCCTAGTTCAGCTAACACACGCTCAGGACACAACAGAGACATCCGCCTCTCCAACACTTCGAGACGTAATGACCAGTATTTTTGACCAGAAGATCGATCGCAGAAACACTCATTCTCTGAAATGGGATGAGATGGAAAGTCGCTATGGCATCAGTCCTGACGACGGCTTACCGATGTGGGTTGCAGATATGGATTTCCGCCCTCCGCAAGCGGTGAATGACATGGTTGCGCGGGCTGCCGAACACGGCATTCACGGCTATTACGGCAATGATGCGCCTTATAAGGATGCCGTTGTTTCCTGGATGAAGCGTCGCCACCAGTTTGATGTGTCCCCTGAATGGATCACCACGGTTCCGGGCGTTGTGGCCGGGTACTCGCTGGCTATTCAGGCGTTCTCCGAGGAAGGCGATGGGGTGCTGGTGTTCTCTCCGGTCTACCATGCGTTTGGCCGCGCAATACGCAACAACAACCGCCGCCTTGTTGAGAGCCCGCTAATTGAACGTGATGGCGCCTATTATATGGACTTTGACAATCTGGAGGACCAGATTGACGAGCGCACCAAGATCCTACTTCTGTGCAGCCCGCATAACCCGGGTGGGCGCGTGTGGACCAAAGAAGAGCTGACACGCATCTGCGAATTCTGCCTCAAGCACAACATCCTGATCATCTCTGACGAAATCCACCACGACCTTATTCTGGACGGTTCCAAGCATGTGGTGACGGCAACCTTGTCGGACGCTATTGCGGAGCGCACTGTAACGTTCACCTCTGCTTCCAAGACCTTCAATCTGGCAGGGTTTGCGACAGCCGCGTGCATCATCAGCAACAAGGAGCTGCGTGACCAGTACAGAAAGGTCAGTACGGCGTGCAGTGTGGATTCAACGCCGCTGGGGTCAAAGGCGACCATGGAGGCCTACAATCACGGCGAGGAATGGCTGGCCGAGCTTTGCGAGTATCTTGGTGGCAATCAGGAGCTGCTGATTGAGGGACTGGAGGCTGCCATTCCGGGAGCCAAGGTGATGCGCATGGCGAGCACGTATCTGCAGTGGGTTGATTTTAAGGATGTCGACCTGCCGTTTGACGAGATCGTACGGCGAATCCAGAAGCAGGCGAAGATTGCAGTCAACCTTGGCAAGACGTTTGGAAAAGGTGGCGAAACGTTCCTGCGGTTCAATATTGCCTGCCCAAGATCGACTGTTGAAGAGGCAATCAAACGGCTGGAAGATGTTTTTGCAGACCTTCGGGTTCAAGCAAACGTTTGATTTTCATGTGATATTTTACATTGTCCAAAATACGCCCGTTACTGGGCGTATTTTTTTATGAAAGAGTGACAATAATCACACACGTATGCTATAAAGTGAGTCATATTAGTTTTACTGAGTTCGACGGCTCCCCCGGCCTAAGAACTCATCGAGTTTCGCGATAGCCTTCATGCGGTACTCATTGCTCACACAAGCTTTCATGACCAGCGCTCCCCCGGCGCTGGTTATGTCATTTCAGGGCCTCTTTTCCCGCGTCTTCAACGCAGAGCCAACCACAATGCGGGTGAGGCTGTGGTATTGATTTACTGCGCCGGCTTCTTTGGTGGGATTGGAACAGACCCGCGTTTTCTCAAGGTATATGAGATAGAGGCTTGATCGGTCAGCGATACTTCCAGCGGCGGTATGGTCTCAGGCAGGCGAGCTCTGGAGAGTGCACTTCCGTCATAGCGAACCGGCTCAGGCGCATCAACGTGCGCTGTGGTGCCGTAGTTGCGCAGCAGCACCTGATCCAAACTTGTCAGAAAGCCTCTAATCCGGCGTGCGTTGGTTCCAAAATCATGGCTGCCAAAACGAGAGGCGGAACGGATGTCCAAAAGCGACCCCACCCTGTCCGGCTGAATGCGGATGACCACATCATCTTTCAGCGAGAAGTAAGGCATGCGCGCTTCCAGAAGCAAATAGCTCGGCTCGTCGGGAGCACTTGCTTGCAGCTCGTACAGGACCTCCCATCCCAGGTTGGAGACCACACTGGCAACAGCATAGTGCAACTCGCGCGGAGGAAGGCGGAAACGGCGTGGGACGATATCCGGATAGCTTGCCTTTTGCATCAGCTGCTTGTCCGGCCCGATTGGTTGGTCATCGCGATCTCCCGCAATGAGCCCCGGTGGTTCTTCCAAATCCGTCGAGACATCACTGAGTGGTGGGAACAGGTAAAGGCCCAAAGCCGCCAGGAACAAAGGCGCCAGAACGATGGAGCCGTAGAGGGTGCCAAAGAAGCAGTCGGTGAAGCCTTTGCCGCCCTCGTTCCATAGGTCGACCACCGCGATGCTTGCTGTCACTATGGCTGCCGCGCCCATGAAGAACCCAAGGACCAACAGCAGGATTAGGACTTCTGTGCTGTAGAGCTCCAGATAATGGCCTGCAACTGAGAGGAGCACGAATGGAATTGCAATTGCGCCGATGCGACGACCGCGCATGGCAGTGCGAGAATGTCTTAAGGGCAGTTGCAGGGTCATTCTATCCCACTCTCTTCAATCTGCAGCTCAGTGTTTAGCTTAGCCGTTCCCTGTGAAGGATACAGCTCATGACTTTGCGATAGCAGATTATAGCAGTTCAGAATTACCGAGGGTTGAATGCCCTAGAATTTCAATTCCTGGCTTTGAGGTGGGGTGAATGCGGCGAATGATCCGCCGCTCTCAGACTACATGATCAGGCTGCAGCACCCTCACCTGCGGGCGAGAGACCCATAAGGTTTACGAGCTCTGTCAGGCTGTCGAGAAGATGATCGCAGTGGTCTTGCAGCTCTTCAGCTGTTTGTGCACCAGTGGTGACGGCAACACGCAGCATACCTGCGTTCTTTGCGGCGTGCATGTCGTGCAGGCTGTCTCCCACCATGGCAATGTCGTGCGGCTCAATGCCGGTGTGCTGCGCAAATCCGAACAGCTGGCCCGGATCCGGCTTCTCGCCGTGACCACTGTCATAGCCAACGACGAAGGTGAAGTAGTCGAAGATACCGAGGTGCTTGAGCTGGGCAATTGCGCTTGCTTCGGTTCCATTGGTCGCCAGACCGATCGGCACACCTGCATCAGCCAGTGCCTTGATGGAGGACGTGGTGTCCTCAAAGACGGAAACGCACTGCGTCGCGCGAGCCAACAGGAGGCTTTCGATGCGTTCTAGGAAGGCGCTATTATAGTCAACGCCCAGATGGGTTGCCCACGGCTCTGAGTAGCCGCTTGGCGGACTGGTCATAATCGGGCTGCCGGGCTCGCACGCGCAGCGTTTATAATCAAAGAGAACGAGGGCACCCAACTCGATGGCCACCATCTCATCCCCGCCTGCCAGATCCAACAGAACATGCTGGAGCACTGCGCCCCATGTCTTATGGAGATCAATCAGGGTTCCATCGCGGTCAAATAGTACGGCGCGCACGTTCATTATTATTGTCCTTCAGCGCAAGTGACGGCATATGCGAGAGACCGTCCTCGGGGTTTGCCCGAATACATAAGGTGTTTTTCAACCGGCTCAATATACGCAGTTCTACAAGCAAGCGCGAGCACAAATCATTGTGATCGAAGCCATTCTCCTAGCCCGGACATTACTAGCGCAACAAATACACAGTTTTTTGATAGGTCCTCAGGCACAAAAATTGCGGCCAAATGTCACCTAAAATACCGTGATACATTAATGGGTCGGTCGCCTTACGCCGTCGCCTCTCGCATAGCAAAATCCTATCCTTTTGTATAATAAAGAAAATTTCCTGAGCGATGTTTTGGCAGATAGTTAACGTTATGTCTCATACATTCAAATTACTGAGTTTATTAGCAAATTACCCTTCCAAATTAGAATGGCATTTCTTCATTTTTTCGCGCTAACATAATCATGCCCGAATTAAGTATCACTTCTACATATAAGCTGACGCTTAAATAGGGTTATCCGGGGACTTACTTCGGGTAATTATCGCAATGTCTGCAACACAACTTGTCCCAAGGGGACGGACCATAATGGCCTTCGGAACGACTGAGCAAGAAAAGAAAAACGCGAAACCTGATCTGGACAAACTGTATCGTCCAGTCGGTATTCAGGCTGTCAATGCTGCAAACTGCTGCGGTGGCAAACAAAAAAAGGCATCCCAGCCTAAGGTTCAGGAAGAATATCCACTTCCTACTGATTGATGCGTCAGGGACTGCAAGTCAGGACGTCCGGGCTATTCTTAAAAAAAACCGGCTTGGCCTTCGCAAACCAAAGTGCCTGATTGCGCATTCCGGTCACACAGATGACTGCTTCAACGCGGGGCTGCGTCTATTTCCGACCCAGCCGCACGCCGACTAGATGGTCTATACGAGCATTTGGTCCTCAATCAAAAGAAGGCGACCCGCAGGTTTGCGAGCCGCCTTATCTTTTGTCTGTGTTGCCCTGCCCGGTCCCTCACCGTCTATCAGACTTGGACGCAGTAACGCGAACAGGTAACTGAGCCTGCATCAAGGGTACAGGCGCACCTTGTCCCACTTGGCATCCACGCTGTCTCTTTTGAAGACGAACCGGTCGTGCAAACGGAAGGCGCGGTCGTGCCAGAATTCGATTTCCAGCGGTTGCAAAATGCATCCGCTCCAATACTCAGGACGGGGGATTTCGCCGACCGCGTACTTGGCTGCGTATTTGGCAACTTCCTTTTCGAGCGCAAAACGGCTTTCTAGCGGACGGGACTGCTTGGATGCCCAGGCCCCGATGCGGCTTTTTCTCGGGCGGGAGTTGTAGTATTCGTCTGCCTGATCGTCAGTTACACGAACAATATTTCCACGTATTCGCACCTGCCTACGCAAGCTTTTCCAGTGGAAGCATAGAGCAACTTTCGGATGAGCAAGAATTTCTCTTCCTTTAGTACTTTCGAAGTTCGTATAAAACACAAAACCCTGTGGACTGTAATCTTTTAGGAGTAACATCCGTACATTTGGCATGCCATTTTCGTCTACAGTGGCAACTGACATGGCATTGGGGTCATTGGGCTCGCTATTTTCTGCGAGCGTGAACCATTCGCCGAATAGTTGAAAAGGAACCTCTACGCTTTCAGAGTAACTATTTGTAAACTTTTCTTCCAGATTTTGGATGTCACCATTCATAGTTAATAGTCCCTTTTGGGCCTTCTTAGTGTGGATGAACCAGAATTCGTTCGATAACGGATTCAACCTGAGGCTCTAGTAGTAATATGGCAGTTTTGTATAGCAAGATAACCCGTTTAGGCCAGTCATGTTTTGTTCCGGCTGTGCTCTTGCTGGCCTTTTCTGCCTGCACTCAGATGTCCATATCTGTTAATCAGGGTGAGTCTCAAGAGCCTCTCAACCTGACAGAGGGGGTTGGTCCTGCGCAAAACGTCGCAGATAACCAAATCGACCGCACCGACCGCACAGCTATTACAGATACCATTGAGGAAGCTTTGAATGCGGGTCAGGGTGGGTTTGCGCCGATGGCGTGGAGAAACCCGGTCAGCGGCAACAGTGGGACGATCACGGCTCTCATGTCCATTGACAGATCCGGCAGCACTGCAGGGTGCACGGATTTCGTTACCAGTGCCAATACTGTTGGCGGGATCACAGCCTATCAGGGACGCAGCTGCCCGGACAACAATCAGAAAATGAGAATTGTTCGACTTGCTCCGCTAAGGACTGACGCTGCAAGGCCTGAATAAGTCGCAGCAGCACAAGCTTCGCAAAAGCGTTGTCGTCCAACACGCTAAAACCACTGAAATACTCACGTATGATTAGCTAAGTTCGGCAAGGGCTGCTTGCGCGCCGTCCGTTGCACGGTTATGTAATGGGTGAGTTGTAAACTGCCCCAAATTCTATTTGATGGATGACAATGAGAGATCCCTATTCTGTTCTTGGTGTTACCAAAAATGCCAGTGAGGCAGAGATCAAGAAAGCATTCCGCAAACTGGCCAAAGAATACCACCCGGACCAGAATGCAGATAATCCAAAGGCTAAGGAGCGCTTTTCCGAAGCGAACCAAGCCTATGAGATTTTGGGCGACAAAGATAAACGCGGGCAGTTTGATCGCGGCGAGATAGACGCGGAAGGCAAGCCCAAGTTCTACGGCGGCCCTGGCGGTGGCGGTGCTGGCTTTGAAGGCTTCTCGGGTTTCCGCAATGCGGGACGTCGTGGCGGCTTTCGTTTTGAGCAAGGTGGTGGTCCCGGCGGCCCGCAGGACGCGGGTGGCTTCGACGATATCCTCAACGACATTCTAGGTGGCTTTGGTGGCGGCAAGCGTCGCAGTGCGGGCGGTGGAGCGCAATTTCATGCCGGTCCAACCAAGGGCGCAGATGCCAATCTAATTGCGCGCGTTACGCTTGAAGATCTTACCAATCACGGCAAGGTTCAGGTGAAGCTACCAAGCGGCAAGACCGTGAATGTGAAAATTCCGGCTGGCACACAGAGCGGCGACAAGATCCGCCTCAAAGGGCAAGGGTTTGCTTCTGCTAAGAGCGGGCAGGCCGGGGATGCACTTGTGGAAGTACGCATCACCCCTCACAAGCTCTTTAAGGTGGACGGTGCGGATATTCGTGTAGAGGTTCCCCTCACCCTTTATGAAGCGGTGCTTGGCGGCAAGGTTCGCATCCCAACGCTGAGCGGCGCCGTAAACCTGACGATCCCTGAGAATACCAGCAGCGGCAAGACCATGCGCCTGAAGGGCAAGGGTCTTCCGAAGAAGGAAGGTGACCACGGTGATCTTCTTGTGAGTCTTGAGATTGTTCTGCCAGAGCAGAGCGATGAAGAGCTTACGAACCTAATGAAGTCCTGGAAAGAAGTGAAGCCTTACACGGCGCGTGGTCCCGAATTCGAATGATCCTTGCACCTAAGAGGCGGGGCTCACTGCATTGATCGGCTCAATGAAAAAGGCGGGTTACCCCGCCTTTTATTTTGCTTATCCTGACGTTCAGGCGGAAGTTCTTATCCTTCAGCTTCCAGCGCTGCCAGACTTGCTGGTGCGACACTGTCGTCCGGAACAAAGAAGTCGAGCTGCAGGTCAACCTTCGGGTTCACCCGGTACTTATCGAAGTCAATCATGCCGTTTTCTGCAAGCAGCGTATCGTCGATGAAGAAGTTGCCGGTGGTGTCCGTAGCAGGCTTGGTGAAGATCAAGTGTGCAGCATCGGCCAGAATGTCCGGTGTACGGCTGGCCTGAACCATCATGTCACCGCCGAGCAAGTTCTGAACCGCAGCAGTCGCGATTGTGGTGCGTGGCCACAGGGCATTCACACCAATCTTTTTGGAGCGCAACTCGCCTGCCAGTCCCAGAACCACAAGGCTCATGCCGTATTTTGCTATGGAATACGGGGTATGGTTCTTGAACCATTTTTCCTGCATATCCAGCGGCGGAGAGAGCATGAGGATATGCGGGTTCTCTGACTGCTTCAGATATGGAATTGCCAGCTTGGAGCACAGCAACGTGCCACGGGTGTTGATCTGGTGCATCAGATCAAAACGCTTCATGTCGATCTGTTGAACCGGTGTCAGGTTGATCGCGCTTGCGTTGTTGACGAGGATGTCGATACCGCCAAACTTTTCCGCAGCAGCTTTCATAGCGTTATCAACGCTCTCTTCGCTGCGCACATCAACAACGATCGGGAGTGCCTGACCGCCAGCATCCTCGATTTCCTTGGCTGCTGTGTAGATTGTACCTTCCAGCTTTGGATGCGGTTCGCCGGTCTTTGCTGCAATAACAACGTTGGCGCCGTCCTGTGCTGCGCGCTTACCAATGGCGAGGCCAATTCCGCGAGATGCGCCGGAAATGAACAGCGTTTTACCCTTCAGAGTACCCATGTTTCCTCCAAATTCCTGAAATGTGAGGCGGCGTCTGGCACCGCCTTCGAAATAGTTATGCTTTGCTCATGAACTTCATGAAGGCTTCGCGCGCTTCATCAGACTTGAGTAGCTGACCAAAGAGACCAATTTCCTCGTAGATGCGCTTATCAAGCTCTTCCCGCTTGCCGCGCATCAGCTCTCTGGAGATGCGCAGTGCGTTTTGAGGCTTGGATGCAACCTTGTGTGCCATTTCAAGCGTACGTGCTTCCAGCTCTTCAGGAGCGACCACGTGATTTACAAAGCCTGCTTCCTTTGCCATCTGCGCGGTATATGGCTCACCCAGTGCCAGCAGTTCAAAGGCTTTGTGGTAGCCCATTATCTCCGGGCCAATCATGGTGGACCCGGCTTCCGGGATGATACCAAGATCGGTGAATGGCGTTTTGAAGAGCGCATTTTCCGTGGCGAACACCATCTCAAAATGGAAGAGCATGGTCACACCCACGCCGATTGCCGGGCCATCAACACCTGCAATTACCGGCTTTGTTGGCTGATGCAGCGCGCCGAGGAATTTGCCGACAGCACCTGCCTCCAGACCGTCCTTGGACATTGCGGCCTGCAGGAAATCTGCGATGTCGTTGCCTGCTGTAAACACCCCTGGATGACCAAGCACCACATTGCAGCGGATGCTCTCATCTTCTGTCTGGAGTGCTTCTGCCAAGCCCATGTACATGGCCTGTGTCAGCGCGTTCTTCTTTTCAACGCGGTCCATGCGGATGATCTGGACTGCCCCGTCCCGTTCAATGCTGATCATGTGTCCCTTCCCAACTGGTTGGGTGAGGCCTATGAGCCTCACCATTTTGCGTATTTCTAATAGGGGTTACTTGCGCATTTAGTTAGGCAAGTTCCGCTGCATCAAATGCCAAGATTGTTTCAGCTGCGCGGGTAACGTCGTCTTTTAATGGAGCGCTTTCACCCAAAACGGTTTCTGCAAAGCTGCGTGCCATCAGGTAACGCGGCTTCTTCAGGGCTTCAGGTGCACTCTTGGATGCCAGAGCACCCTTTGCCAAGAGCCCTGCGCCCAGTGTGATGCCAGCCAGACGTAGATATGGGGTTGCGCCTGCAAGAGCTTCCGAGACTTTGCCGTCTGCCTGTGCGGCGAGCAGCCATTCGGTGGCGGTTTCCAAATCAGCAACAGCTGCATCCAGCTTGGTGCCCAGATCACCCAGCTCACCGGTGTTGTCGGCATTCACGCTTGCGGCAATTTCCTTAATCTCTGTGATCAGGCTGCGGACCTGACCGCCACCGGACATAGGCAGCTTGCGCATTACCAGATCGATGGACTGAATGCCGTTGGTGCCTTCATAGATCGGAGCGATGCGGGCGTCACGCAGATGCTGTGCCGCACCGGTTTCTTCAATGAAACCCATGCCACCGTGGATCTGGATACCAAGAGAGGCGACATCAACACCGATATCCGTGGAAAGTGCCTTCGCAATTGGTGTCAGCAAACCAGCGCGCTCTGCCCAGAATTTCTTCTGATCAGCGTCTGTTGAGATCTTTGCCATATCCAAGGCATGTGCACAGGCATAGCAGATGGCGCGGGCAACCTGTGTTTGCGACTTCATGGAAAGCAGCGTGCGCTTGATGTCTGGATGAACCGCAATTGGATCCATGCCATCGGTCTTTGATCCAACACCGCGGCCCTGCTTGCGATCCAGTGAGTACGCCAGTGCCTCCTGAAATGCACGCTCTGAGATGCCAAGCCCCTGAACCCCAACAGCGAGGCGCGCGTTGTTCATCATGGTGAACATGCACGCGAGGCCTTTGTTCTCTTCGCCAATGAGCCAACCGATGGCGCCACCGTTGTCGCCAAAGGACAAGGTACAAGTTGGAGAACCGTGGATGCCAAGCTTGTGCTCAACGCCTGCGACAGTGACGTCATTCTTGTCACCAAGGCTGCCATCGTCGTTGACGAAATACTTTGGAACCGCGAACAGCGAAATGCCCCGTGTACCTGCTGGTGCATCTGGCAGGCGTGCCAGCACCAGATGGACAAGGTTGTCCGTCATGTCGTGATCGCCATAGGTAATGAAGATCTTCTGGCCAGAGATTTTGTAGGACCCATCGCCCACGGGCTCTGCTTTTGCGCGAAGAGCGTTGAGGTCAGAACCAGCCTGCGGTTCGGTCAGGTTCATCGTACCTGTCCACTCACCACTGATGAGTTTTTCGAGGTATTTCGCTTTAAGCTCTGGAGCGCCGTGCTTTTCAATAGCTTCAACGGCGCCAATGGTCAGAGTCGGACACAAGGTGAACGCCATGCTTCCAGCGTTCCACATCTCGAAAACTGCGGTATGTAGCAGGTTTGGCAAGCCCTGACCGCCAAACTCCGGATCGCCGGTCAACGCGTTCCAGCCACCTTCGCGCCAACGGGTGTAGACTTCTTTCCAGCCCGGAGAGGTTTTGACGCTTCCGTCAATCAACTGCGCTGGATTTTCGTCTCCAACCCTGTTGAGAGGTGCGATCTCTTCCTCAGCGAACTTGGCAGCTTCCCCCAGAATAGCTTCAATCAGATCGTCAGAAAGCTCTTCCTGTCCCAGTTGCTCCTGCAGCTGCTTCAGGCCAGCTACTTCTTTCAGCGTGAACATGATTTCACTTAGTGGTGCACGATACATTTTATCTTTCCTCCCCTCTGACGTCGTTTGCCTCCCGGATCGAGCTGACAGACCGCATCAGAGATGTATTTCCACGTAGCCATTATCTGAAAACTGGCGGGCAATTTTCAGGACCACGCTCTAGCGACTTGACGAATTGGGATTTGCCCATCAAAAGTCCGCTACAGAATTTTTCCTGTTTGGGACAGTACTGTGATTAACCTATACGTCAAGCATCTCTTAAAGGCAGATGGCCCCCTACATTCGTATAAGTAAGAAAGAAAAGGTATGAAGATCTGGCGCCTGGACCCATCTCACACTCAGTTGGAAGACACGCAAATTTTCAAGGATATTTGCGGTGCGCTGAGCGACGGAAAGCTCGTCGCGATCCCTACCGAGACGGTTTATGGACTGGCTGCTGATGCAACCAATGGACAGGCCTGTGCTGGTATCTATGCGGCGAAGGGTCGACCAAGCTTCAACCCGCTCATCTCGCATATCGACAGCCTGGAAGCGGCACAAACGCACGCTTTTTTCGATGATAGGGCTCTCAAACTGGCTAAGGCGTTCTGGCCGGGACCACTGACCCTTGTGTTGCCAAAGCTACCGACCAGCCCTGTTTCCGACCTGACTGTGGCGGGCCTTGAGACCATTGCTCTGCGGGTGCCACGCTCAGCTGTGATGCGGGCGCTGTGCAAGAGTATTAGACGCCCACTGGCGGCTCCTTCAGCGAACCTTTCGGGCCGGATCAGCGGAACCACTGCGGAAGATGTTATCAACGATCTAAAAGATCACTTGTCGTACATCATCGATTCCGGAGCGACCCCCGTGGGGCTTGAATCAACGATTGTGTCTCTTTCAGGTGAGCGCGCGACACTCCTGCGTCCGGGCGGCGTCGCTCGTGAAGACATTGAAGCGGTACTTGGCGAGAAGTTGGTACGGGCCGGAACGGATGACAGTGCGCCAATGGCGCCGGGCATGATGACCTCCCATTATGCCCCCAACTCCCACATTCGTCTGAATGCAGAACACGTCGATGAAGGCGAAGCGCTGATCACGTTCGGTACGGACCTGCCTGACGGTGCGGACAAGGCTGCCAAACTTGTGCCGCTGAGCGACTCAAAAGACCTAACAGAGGCGGCCGCTCGTCTGTTTACGGCGTTACGGCAAGCGGATCTGGGTGAAAACGGGCGCATCGCCGTTATGCCGATCCCGCACGCCGGGTTGGGGGAAGCCATTAATGACAGACTTGCCCGTGCTGCTGCCCCGCGCTGCTAGCGCCCCCGCTTGAGCGCTGCAGCCTTGCGGCGCTCGCGACTATTCTTTGTATTCTTCCAAATTTGCTGCGCTGCAACCCTTTGAGAGCACAGGATAACTCTCCCTGAATACTTTGGGTTTATTGCAAGAATTTTGGTATTTATGCAACACCAAAAGAATAGGTCTTAACCTTTTCTCTTTCCACTCAGTATGAATTCAAGGAGTACGAGAATATTGGGCGTGCAAATTTCAAGAATTAGCTCAATATTACAGTTACGTAATTCTTAGAGATGCAGCGGACCTCCCCCACGAGCAACACGGATTGCTCGCACCTTTAGTCCGGGGCTGCGTGTTATACACGCACTCCCGGATTTTTCTTGTCTCTTCACTTGGCACCCCGCATGTTCCAAGGGGCCAGAAAAATCGGATTTGGCCGCACCTCATCCCAATTGCCGAGATAAACTAATGGTGTGTGCAATTGACAGAGCACCCAGCATTGTGGACTGGTATACCTAATTCGCCCAGTTTTTCGCAGGATTGGATTTAGGTGGCTTCACATTCAACTCGGCTTTTTGTTGCGCACCATACTCCATGTTTCACGGGTTCAATATCTTGAGTACTTTGCTTCTGCACCATCAGGCTTTTTTAAATCACCTCACTCCACTTGGTCATCCGGAGCGGCCCGACCGCTTACGTGCTATAGACCGCCTGCTTGAGAATGAGAGATTCCACATGCTGGATCGCGATATCGCGCCGTTCGGAACCTTTCAGGATATTGCCCGGGTCCACACTTCCGACTACATCAACTCGATCCACAATATGAACCCCGAGGAGGGGCTCATTGATTTTGCCCCTGACACCAGCCTATCACCGGGCAGCTGGGAAGCTGCCATGCGGGGCGTAGGCGGGGCGACGCGCTGTGTGGATGAGGTGATGAGCAAGCGGGTTTCCAACGCCTTTGCCGCCAGCAGACCTCCGGGGCACCACGCTGAGACAGCGGTGACCTCCGGCTTTTGCCTGTTCAACAACGCAGCGATTGCGGCTCGTTACGCTCAGGAGGCTTATGGTCTGGAGCGTGTGGCAATTATGGATTTTGATGTTCACCACGGGAACGGGACACAGGAGATTTTCTGGAACGATCCTACGGTGATGTACACTTCCACCCATCAGATGCCTCTGTTTCCGGGTACAGGTGCGGTGAATGAGACGGGTGAGCACAACAACATTGTCAACGCGCCTCTGTCGGCCGGTGACGATGGAACCCAGTTCCGCGAAGCGATGGATTATTCGATCCTGCCGCGTATCCGCGATTTCTCACCGGATCTAATCATCATATCCGCCGGATTTGATGCGCATGAGCGTGATCCGCTTGGTGGGCTGCGTCTTACAGAGCTGGATTTTGCCTGGGCGACGCGCAAACTGGTCGAGATTGCAGATGAACGTTGTGAGGGGCGGGTCGTCTCCCTATTAGAAGGTGGGTATGATCTGGAGGGCCTTGCGCGATCTGCTGCAGCTCATGTAATGACATTGATGGATTACTAATTGGGAGCGGCCAGCTCCCGGCTGAGCGAGGACAGTTTGGTGACAGATAAAGCAACCAGTTCCATTGAAGATCTTAGCTTTGAGCAAGCGTTGGCTGAACTGGAAACCATCGTGCGCAACCTGGAACAAGGCAACGTGCCACTGGAAAAGAGCATTGAGCTTTATGCGCGCGGAGAAGCTTTGCGTGAGAAGTGTGATGGCCTGCTCAAAGCCGCCGAAGAAAAGGTGGAAAAAATCCAGATGAACAATGCAGGCACCGCAGTTGGTACAGAAGCGCTGGACGAGTAGAACCTGCCGTCAATTCCATGTGCAGAGTTCTAATTGAAGGACATCCGATAGAATTCAACCTATGGTACACGCGTTCATTTTTTCACAAGCCCCGCCTCGTGCGGGGTTTTTGTTTGCGTATGAAACATTGCGAAAATCACTTTGCTTGGCTGACAAAAATTCCACGATAGCTAACTTCTTAGCTTGCTAAGCAAAATTGATCTAACTTACTGATAATTTTACACAGCAGTTATTACTTGGATCGGAGTTAAGTCTTAGTCCAAACAATACTTATCATGAGATATTTCACAGAATATTATTTTCGAGCAGAGAATACAAATTTCTGGCGATACCGTATTAACGGACCCTGCCCCCAGTCTAAACCGGCAAGTATTCTTCATTTTTCGCTGGATATTGGCACAGATAAAAAAAAGGGGGCTACGAAAACCGTAGCCCCAAGTCGATCACTGTGCACGTGGCCCCATCGACCACATATTCGACATAGGACGTTTCGTCGCAGATTGCATCACCCCATGGGGTGATAAAGGGGCAATTAATAGGAGCAAATGAAAAAAAATAGGGGGTCCTCCCCTATTGACAGAGTATTTCGGGAGATCCTCCTACAAAAGGACCTAGTATAAACAATCAATAATTCACGGCAGGCAATTGCACAGTGGGCGGCCTTGCTATATTCGTGGTCAATTACGAAGACAGTCGCATCGGCCATAATTTGGATCATATGCCATGGTCGGATCGATCTGTGTTAAGCTGCCCAATAGTCAAAAGACTTAAGAAGACCCAGATGTCCCTGCTAGATCAAATTCATAACCCATCTGATCTCAAGAAGGTCCCGGAGGACCGCCTTCACCAAGTTGCTGAAGAGTTGCGTGAAGAAATGGTTGATGCGGTTTCTGTCACAGGGGGGCATTTAGGAGCTGGCCTGGGTGTTGTAGAACTCACTGTTGCGCTGCACCATGTCTTTGATACCCCTAAAGACCGTTTAATCTGGGATGTGGGGCACCAGTGCTACCCGCACAAAATCCTGACCGAGCGTAAGGAGCGCATGCGCTCAATACGTCAGGGCGGTGGGCTGAGCGGATTTACCAAGCGCGCGGAAAGTGAATACGACCCGTTTGGTGCCGGTCACTCTTCTACTTCTATTTCTGCTGGTCTTGGCATGGCCGTGGCCCGCGACCTTGCGGGCGGCGACAACAACGTGATTGCTGTTATTGGCGATGGTGCGATGTCTGCCGGCATGGCCTATGAGGCCATGAACAATGCGGGTGCGTTGAACTCCCGTCTTATCGTTATTCTGAACGACAATGATATGTCGATTGCGCCCCCTGTTGGTGCCCTTTCCGCGAGCCTTGCGCGTCTTGTTTCTGGCAAGACCTACACAGGTTTCCGCGAGGCTGCCAAGCAGGTTGCCAGTGCGTTACCAAAGCCGCTTCAAGAAAAAGCAGCGCAGGCAGAAGAATTTGCCCGCAGCTTCTTTACTGGCGGCACGCTGTTTGAAGAGCTGGGCTTTTATTATGTGGGGCCCGTTGATGGTCACAATCTGGACCACCTGCTGCCCGTCCTTAAGAATGTGCGCGATTCCAAAGAAGGTCCGATCCTCGTTCATGTGGTGACGCAGAAGGGTAAAGGCTACCTGCCAGCAGAGAACGCCAGCAACAAGTATCACGCAGTTGCCAAGTTTGACGTTGTGACCGGCGAGCAGTCCAAGCCTAAGCCAAATGCACCTGCTTATACTCGTGTGTTTGCCAATGCGCTGATTGAAGAGGCCAACAAAGACGACAAGATTGTCGGCATTACCGCCGCCATGCCTGATGGAACGGGTCTGGATGTCTTTGAAAAGGTGCACCCGACCCGCATGTTCGATGTGGGGATTGCCGAACAGCATGCGGTGACCTTTGCTGCTGGCCTTGCCTCTGAAGGCTTCAAGCCATTCTGCGCAATTTACTCTACCTTCCTTCAGCGCGGTTATGATCAGGTTGTCCATGACGTGGCAATCCAGAAGCTACCTGTGCGCTTCCCGATTGACCGCGCAGGTCTGGTCGGAGCTGATGGCGCGACCCATGCCGGATCATTTGACACTGCCTTCCTCTCCTGCTTACCGGGCATGGTTATCATGTCTCCGGGTGATGAAGCGGAGCTGGTGCATATGGTTTCGACTGCTGCCGCATATGATGAGGGCCCTATTGCCTTCCGTTATCCGCGCGGTGAAGGCATTGGCATTGAGCTGCCGGAAGTTGGAATGCCGTTGGAAATCGGCAAGGGCCGCATCGTGAAAGAGGGAACCCGGGTTGCATTGGTCTCTCTGGGTGGTCGCTTGCAGGAAGCACTCAAAGCAGCTGAAACACTTGATGCAGCGGGTCTTTCCACCACTGTCGCGGATGCGCGCTTTGCCAAACCTCTGGATACCGAGATGATTGGCCGCCTTGCAAAAGAGCATGATGTGCTGATCACCATCGAAGAAGGTTCCATCGGTGGCTTTGGCAGTCAGGTGATGCAGTTCCTTTCTGATAACGGCCTTATTGATGGCTCACTCAAGGTTCGCTGCATGGTTCTTCCGGACGTTTTCCAGGACCACGCCAAGCCAGATCAGATGTATAAAGATGCGGGCCTGGATGCCTCAGGGATTGTACATCGCGTCTTTGAAACCCTTGGTAAAGCTGAAGATTTGCCGTTAAGACTGGTTTAGAGCACTGCATTTGTGTTCATAACTGAGTAGAAGATCGCGTGAGGGACAGCGTTCGCTGCCCTCCCCCATTTCTTTTTTGCGGATGACATGTAATCTGAAGCCAGTTTCACATTGTTGGCTGGTACGCGCATGATCCTGCTGCTTGCAACCTTTGCGTCCTTGATGCTGTCCACCGTCCTCATTCTGGCCGGTCATGGACTTTCCTCGACACTTATCCCACTCAGAGCCGATTTGGCTGGTTTTGCCGACCTTCAGATTGGTCTGATCTCCTCCAGTTTTTACGTTGGCTTCGTGATCGGGTGTATTTTTGGCCCGTTTCTCATAATGCGGGCGGGGCATATCCGTACGTTTGCAGCGCTGGTGTCCTTGATGTCCGGCGCCGCCCTACTCCACCCCATTCTGGTGGACCCCTTGGCATGGTCTTTGTTTCGCGCCATTACCGGCGTGTGTTTTGCTGGCATCAATCTAGTTGTGGAGAGCTGGCTCAATGATCGGGCTACAAATGAGAACCGCGGCACCGTGATGTCACTTTACATCATCTGCTACCTTGCGGCGACCATGGGTGGCCAGCTGATGATCCTCGGGTTTGATGTTGCGACCTTCGTGCCCTTTGCCATCGCCTCTATTCTGGTTAGTGTGGCTGTAGTTCCGGTGACGCTTACCAAGGCTGCCCAGCCGGCGCCGATTACGCTGGTCCGCTTCAGGCCCGTCAAGCTTTACCAGACATCTGCTGTGGCGCTGATCGGTTGTCTCTTTATTGGGCTTGCCAACAGTTCCATGTGGGCGCTCGCTCCGCTTTATGCCACCCAGGTTGGCTACAGCACCAATGAAGCTGCCTTGTTTGCGGCGGCAATTGTTTTGGGAGGCGCTATCACTCAGTGGCCGATTGGTCGTGTTTCTGACCGCATTGACCGACGCTTCATTATTGTGCTTCTTGGCTTTAGTGCTGCTGTTGCAGCGCTTGCACTTTTTTCGATGGAGAGCGGAAACTTCTGGGCGACCTTTAGCATCTTTTTGGTGCTTGGGATGGCTAGTCAACCGACCTATGCAATTGTTGCTGCGCACGCTTTTGACCATGTGGAAGCAGAAGACTATGTCGAGACATCTTCTGGTGTTTTGATGTCAAATGGGATCGGGGCTATGATTGGGCCGACCGTTGCTGCAGGTCTCATGTTCAGCGTCGGGCCAGCAGGTCTTTTTGTCTGGGTTGCCGTTGTAGAACTAGCGCTGGCGTTCTTCGTTGTCAGTCGGCTTCTCATTCGCCCAGCAGAAGAAGGGCTGGAGAAGACAGAGTTCGAATATGGTGCCACATCCAACATGGGTGCAGTGCTTACGCCTGATCCGCTAGACGTTGAAGATCCTTACGTTATTCCGCCTGAGGAGTTTCCTGCATATGAGCAGGATGAGGGTATCGCTGAGGAAGAAGTTGGAGATTTGCCTTATCGCA
Source organism: Pseudovibrio japonicus (assembly GCF_014651595.1). Classification (GTDB taxonomy): domain Bacteria; phylum Pseudomonadota; class Alphaproteobacteria; order Rhizobiales; family Stappiaceae; genus Pseudovibrio; species Pseudovibrio japonicus. The sequence goes on from NZ_BMXE01000001.1 coordinate 764,093, forward strand.
ATGATGATGACAGCGACCCACCTATAAATGGTGAGGGTCAGGATAATTCCCGATTGCCACCTGACTGAGTGTAGACAGTTTTAGCGGAAGCAACTAAGAAAGACTTATGTTTAAGCAGGGTACAACATTACAGGTCCTGAAAGGCGAGCGGCATCCGCTTGCTTTGCTTGCCAGCATCGCCATGCTGGCTCGGGTTCTCCTGCTTGCACTGAGTTTTTCCAGCGCCGCTTCTGCTGATCCTGCAGCTGCTGCGCTCATGCAATTGTGCGCCCCTTCGGGAGGCCCGCACATTGCGAAGGTTGAAGGCTCAACCCACACCGAAAATCCGTTGGGAATAGGCTGCGATTGCACGCACATGTGCCCGCATACGTCCAAACAGGCGACCTATTTATCCATAGAGCCGGAGAGCTGGCAAACGCCGTCCCTTGTCGTGGTCGGTTCTCTATCCCTTGAAAGTGCTCTTATAAATCCGGGAAGCCTCCGCGGTCATAATTTCCTCATCCGGGCCCCTCCGCTCGTCTAGGTTTTCTTCTTGATCAACAAAACCTGATTTGACAGTTCTCTACGACCTCGGTTTACAGGTTGAGAGCTCTTTCCTGGATGAACATTATGAAAACACGTGCTCTACTTGTTGCAGCTGCTCTTGTTGCGTTTACTTCTTCTGCCAGCCTGGCGGAAACCATTGAACATGGCAATCTGACCATTAAAGACGCCTGGACGCGCGCAACCCCTCCGAAAGCAAAGGGCGGCGGCGCTTTTGTATCCATCACCAACAACGGCAGCGAAGATGCGCGCCTGACCGGTGCTGCTTCCGATTATGCCATGCGCACCGAGATTCATCAGATGTCGATGAATGACGGCGTTATGCAGATGCGCAAGGCGGATGATGGCGTTGTTATACCTGCTGGTGAAACGGTTGAGCTCAAGCCGGGCGGCTACCACGTCATGTTCATGGGCCTGAAGCAACCGTTCAAAATGGACGAAGAGCTCAAGGTCACTCTGGAGTTTGAAAACGCCGGTCCGGTTGACGTGACATTCCCTGTTTTGAAAATGGGCGCAAAATCGGCTAATACCTCCGACTAACCAATTGAACTGTGCACGGATGGAATAACATGAACGTTGCGAAAACAATTCGATATGGAGCGTGGGCTGCAGTCGTAGTACTCGTTGCCGCTGTTTCTGCTGTAACAGTGACGAAGTTTCTTGATGAGGATGTCGAACAGGCAGCTACCGTTACAATCGGTGGACCGTTTGAGCTGGTTGACGGCACAGGGCAGGTCTTTACGGAAGAGAACCTCAATGGCAAACCAACCCTGATGTTCTTTGGCTTCACGTATTGCCCTGATGTTTGCCCAACAACCCTTTCTGATATGCAGGGCTGGATCGAGAATCTGGGCCCACAGGCAGACGATCTGAACTTCGTTTTCGTGAGCGTTGATCCAGAGCGTGATACGCCAGACGTGATTGCAGACTATGTTGCTGCGTTTGACTCGCGCGTTGTTCCACTAACTGGCTCCGTCGACCAGGTTAATCAAGTCATCAAAGACTACCGCGTTTACGCGAGAAAAGTGCCACTGGAAGACGGTGACTACACCATGGACCACACCGCAGCGATTTACCTGCTGGATGGTGATCAGGATTTCGTGGGAACCATCAGCTATCAGGAACCGGAGAACACAGCGCTTCCTAAAATCAGAAAGTTGCTTGGTAGCTAATTCAAGTTTAGGGTGTCTGTGAATTCGGGCACCCTTTTTTGGATGAAGATATGAAAGATCATGCAGCTTTGTATGTAGGCGCGAGCGCCGTTGGAGTTCTGCTGATCATAGCCACCGCCTTTTTATGGATGCGGTATGGCAATTTGCTTTTCTCGGACAAACTGTTAAATGCACTGGCTGGTTGCTTCGGTCTTTAGATCGATCCATTTTCCTCCAGTCAGGTGACCTATGCGGCTTGATCAATACCTCGTCGAACATGGCTTTTTCGAAACGCGTGCCCGCGCCCGTGATGCGATCTTGCGTAATACGGTCATGGTGGACGGCGCCCCTGCCAAAAAACCATCGCAGAAGATTGCCGCGACAATGCAGGTCTCCATCGACGATCCAGCTTCTGCATATGTGTCACGCGCGGCATTGAAGCTCATTAAGGGGCTGGAGTTTTTCGAGCTCGATCCTACCGACAAGATCTGTCTGGACATTGGCGCTTCTACCGGGGGCTTTACTCAGGTTTTGCTTGAGAATGGCGCGAAGGTTGTTCATGCCATTGATGTAGGCCATGATCAGCTGGCAGACAAAATCTCCACTCATCCGCGTGTTCAGCGCAAGGATGGGCTGAATGCACGGGCGCTGACGCTTGAACATCTTGAGGGCCAGCATCCGGAGTTTCTGGTTTCCGATGTGAGCTTCATTTCTCTAAAGCTTGCGTTGCCCCCTGCCCTTGAGCTTGCTGTGGCGGGCGCCTTAGGCATCTTTCTTGTGAAACCACAGTTTGAGGCTGGCCGCGAACGGATTGGTAGGGGCGGACTTGTTGCACCTGAGATCGCGGAGCTAATTTCCGTTGAGCTTCAGGACTGGATGAATGCGCAGCCGGGTTGGTCGGTTCTGGGTGTCACCACATCCCCTATCAAAGGTGGAGACGGGAACGGCGAATATCTGATGGCTTGCCAGAAGACAGGCTGAGCGATCCACGGGTACCTCTCATAAATGCAGGAAAGCGATTGCATGAATGAGGTCAGCGCTGTAAAGCCTGAGCCATGTCTAAGAAGCCTGAAGCCACTGTAAAAACCGTCCGTATCACACGCCTTGCCCACAAAGGGGACGGCGTTGCCGAGACCGATGCCGGACAAGTCTTTGTTCCCTACACCCTTGAAGGCGAGCTTGTGAGCGCCAGCGTGCAGGGAGCGCGTGCGGAACTTAAAGAGATCGTCGAGCCAAGCCCAGATCGTGTCGCACCGGTGTGTAAGCACTATGGTGTTTGCGGCGGTTGTTCTTTGCAGCATATGGATGAAGCGTCCTACAAGGACTTCAAGCGGCAACAGGTCATTGATGCACTGTCATCACGCGGTATTGAAACTCCGGTTGACGATGTGGTGGTCTGCGGTAAAGGCAGTCGTCGCCGTGCTGTGTTTGCAGCGGTGTTGGCGGGGCACAAGGTTCTGTTTGGCTACCACACTGCCAAATCCAATCGTCTCGTAGACATTGAGGAATGTCCGGTCATCGCCCCTGAGATCATGAAAGCGGTGCCGGGGCTTCGCAAGCTTGCGGGCGTGATCTTGCCGCGCAAAGGTGAGTTGAAGTTTACCGTCACCACCACCCAAAGCGGGCTTGATGTTGCCATTGGTGGTCTGGGCAAGACCAAAGACAAACATTACCTCGAGTTATCGCAGGCAGCCGTTGAGAACGACTTTGCGCGCCTGACTGTGGACGGTGAGACGATTATCGAGATCCGGTCGCCTTTGCTGGACATGAGCGGTACTGCGGTTCCAATTCCAGCTGGTGGATTTATTCAGGCGGCGCTGAGCGCCGAGACGACCATGGGTGAGCTACTGGCAGAAGGGCTGAGCGGCTGTAAGCGTGTGGCCGATTTGTTCTGCGGCGCGGGTACGCTGACCTTCAGAATTGCCCAGTTTGCCAATGTGCATGCGGTGGAAGGTGATGCGTCTTCATTGAAAGCCCTTGATCTTGGCTTGCGTCGCGCAAAAGGCCTTAAGAAGGTCACCACAGAACGGCGGGATCTGTTCCGTCGTCCAATCGTTGCCAAGGATCTGGACAACTTCGGCAAGGGTTACGATGGCGTGGTGTTTGATCCGCCGCGTGCTGGGGCCCATGCACAAGCTCAGGAGTTGGCCAAGTCCCCTGTAAAGAAGATTGTTGCGGTTTCCTGCAGCCCGGCCAGCTTTGCACGCGATCTGAGGGAGCTGCTGGACGGTGGCTACGAGATCAAGCGGGTGGTACCGATTGATCAGTTCCTTCACTCGCCTCACGTTGAGGTGGTTGCCCTTTTGGAACGTAGCGCTTAAATGCATTTTCAGAGGCGGTGATTGCAGGTGCATCATCGCCTTTTCTTTGAATTTTCAATTTTTGTCCTAAGTTTGAAAGCTCCTGTTACAGAAGCTTCACACCCCTTGCGTATACTTACAATTGTCTTAGTGAGAGAAGGTGGTCGAGCCATTGATCAAGGCCCTTTCAATTTTCGCTGCCATTGTTTGCATTCTGCTAGGGGTGCTGACGGTGTGGACACCTCTTCCCACCGGCGTACCACTCGTTGCGCTTGGGATCGTTCTGCTGATTGCGGCCAGTCGCACATTTGCGAAGTTTGTGCGCCGGCACCGGAAGAATTTTGGTTGGCTCAATCGGGCACTGCACTGGATCGAGGAACGTTCAAGCGGCCGATTTATGAAGATCCTTCGCAGGACCCGTCCACGCTATTTCCGCAAGCAGCAAGGCAAAGGGCCCTATCCACCTAAAGATAATCCCACAAAATCTGCTGCCTGATTTCGTAGGTACTTCAAATCAGATAGGCTCTCTTCCAGTTAGAGGAGAAGAGCATGCCAGCCTATATTGTTGTCGACACCAGAATTGAAGATCCTGTCACCTATGAGGACTACAAGGCACAGGCGCGCCCGATTGCGGAAAGCTATGGCGGTGTCTATAGAGCACGCGGCGGGACGATGGATGTGGTTGAGAGTGATCTATGGGAGCCGCACCGACTGGTGATCGTGGAGTTTCCGAGTATGGAACGTGCACAGGCGTTTTTGAACAGCCCGGAATATGCGCCGGTTGCCAAGATCCGCCACAGCGCAGCAAAGTGCAGCCTGACCATTATTGATGGGATGTAAGGGCCGCAGGTCCCGCGTCGCTCACACGAAGGTACTTGTCCAAAAATCGGGAGTACGCTTTAGTTGTTCAGGCCACCGCTGACGATGATGTAAGGTGCTGTCTCGTTCATATTGACTGCAGACCAATCACCGTAGGAGGCGGTTGCCTGCAAGCCGACGGCTTCCAGCAGAACGCAGATATGATCACGATGCACAAAGCGGCGCATGTTGTTTTTTGAGTAGTGCTGGCCGTTGCTGTCGTAGTGGGTCTGCATGGAGACGAACCCGTTCTTATCCGGCCCTGATGTGTCCTGCCACAGGGATACCCGCTGGCCTTTTACAGAGCGTACCTGAATTGGTTTGCCCTTCTGACCCCACTTCTCCCACGGGCGTGCTTTCGGGTTTTCCATGCCGAATGCGAACTTGCCATTTGGTTTCAGGTGGGTAGCGATGGTTTGGAGAACGAGGATCTGATCGGTGTTGGTTGCGAAGGCCTGAAAAGCATTTCCAGTGATAATGATGCGGTCGAACTTTTGATTGAGATGGACGGTTCGCGCATCTGCTTCCAACCATGTGACCGTATCAGAACGTTTGACAGCCTGTGCAATTTTCTCCGGATTGCGGTCAACACCAACGGTGTTTACCCCGTGCCGGGACAGCGCGTCTGAAAGAGCTCCGGTGCCGCAGGCAATTTGCAGCACACTTCCGCCCGGTTCGCACGCGAACTTGAAAAGATAATCATCATCTGCCCCCCAATCCTTGTCCAGACTAGTGAAGCTGCATGTGGTGCCCCTTGTGTCCGTGCGGTTCAGCTGCATGATAATTGCCTTCCAGATGCTGTCCTTCTTCATAAAAGCTAGATTAAGAATGTTAACGTCGTATAACAGGATACCGGGATTTTCGCCGAAACGAAGAAATTTGAGGTATTTATTCTCCTCAGTGATTGTTTGCGGATCGATGTTGCAGAGAAACATCAGTTTGCTCGCCAAAACTGCCTAGTTCTTTCCAATAGAAGCTCTGGCTTGCATGCGAGCAAATTCAAATCCACCTCAATAACCGGTGCTTTGGATTTGGCCTGCTTCAAGCGCCAGTTCTTTCGCATGGCCATGCGTAGCAGCGATTTGGGCTCCTTTTCGACCAAACAATCTTCCAGTGGGCCATTCAGCTGAATGTGCAGTTGGCTGAACTCCATGGTGCGTACAGCTGTTGAATAGATGGAGAGGTCTTTCATCGCTGACCAGCGCAAAACGCCGAGGCGCTCCAGATAGAGTCCGTTTTTGTTGGCGGCGAGTTGAGCGCGTTTATCGATGAGGGGATAGTGCCAGTAGACGCTGAGAAAGACAGGAAGAGAGGCCAGTATGGGGATCGCTGAGCCGCTTACAATACCCGCAGCGACAAGTGCTGCGCCCAGCAGCAGACTGCCGTAGAGAACTGGTTCACCAGTTCCCTTTTTATACCCGAGCGAAAATGGCTCAGCTGAGCCTTTATCTTCCTGCCATGGGTCAAGATCAAACTGTGACATACCCCCGCCACTCTCCTTTATTGCGCCGGGGGCTAGTGTTTTAGTCCGCAGGCGTTTCCGTTGCTTCCACTTTCAGGCCAAAGCCTTCAAGGCCAACATAGTGGCGCTCACGCGATGCGATTACCCGGATAGAAGTTGCCCCCAGATCCTTTAGAATCTGCGCCCCAAGACCGACTTCGCGCCAATCTTCCGACCGGCCTTGCGCTGACTCGTGCTGCTCATGTTCAGCAGCCTCCAGATTATCGCGATGGCGGTTGGACTTGCTTGCAACACCTACCGCACCTTCGCGCAGGTAAACAATAATACCTCGGCCTCGTTCCGCAAAGTCTTCCATGATTGCTTCGAGAGGTTTGGTCTGACCAAAGACATCATCGAGAACATTTCCCAGATGCAGTCTGACAGGAATGTCCTGACCATCACGGATGTCTCCAAAGACCAGTGCCAGGTGGCTAACTTCGTCGAATGGAGTTGAGTACGCGATGGCCCGCGCCTTGCCTGCGGTTGTCTCCACGTCGAACTCGTCTATGCGGCTGACAAGGTTCTCGTGACGTTGGCGCCATGCGATGAGATCGGCCACGGACACCATTTTCAGGTTGTGCTCGTTTGCAAAAGCTTCGACCTGTTCGCCGCGTTTTACGGTGCCGTCGTCGTTCACCAGCTCACTGATGACGCCAACTTCCGGCAGCCCGGAGAGCTTGCACAGGTCAACAGCAGCTTCAGTGTGACCGGAGCGCATGAGGACACCGCCCTCTTTTGCTACCAGCGGGAAGATGTGGCCGGGACGCACGAAGTCAGCTGCCCCTGCGTTGGGGTTAGCAAGCCCGTGTACTGTAGCACAGCGCTGCTCAGCAGAAATGCCGGTGGTCAGGCCCGGTGCGTAATCAACGGAGACGGTGAATGCCGTTGCCAGTGGAGCGTCGTTGTTGGCGACCATTGGCTCAAGGTGAAGGCGCTTTGCTTCCTTGAGCGTCATTGGAGCACAGACAATGCCGGAGGTGTGGCGGATGATGAATGCCATTTGCTCCGGGGTAATCATGCTGGCTGCAACAATAAGATCACCTTCGTTTTCGCGATCATCATCGTCGGTTACAACAACCATCTCGCCGTTTTCGAAGGCACGCAGGGCTTCGGCAACTCTTGTTTGAGACACGACGTACTCCTTGTTTTCTTTTAAACCGAGAAAATCGTTAGGTGTCACCTTATGGTCCGTTGCTTCCGCGATTTTCTGGGCCATATCCCGAGAGATCCATGCGCTTGGGTCATTGCACAGCGCGGTTACAGATGCAGGAGACAGACCTGCACGCCGTGCAAATGCACTTCTGCTTTCACCAGAGCCTTCTAACCATTCGGTCAAGCGCATACTTCTTATTCCTCGGAGTCACAATTTTCAGTGATACTGAAATCATACTTTTCTGATCGGAAATCAAGAGGCAATCTGAGAAAAGGAGGCCTCTTTCTACCTAGGTTGTATTTATGGGTGACATTGAGGTGAAAAAACGGTTCGTGGCTCAGAACCTGTTCGAAGTGTCCCGTGTTCCGCCCAACAAAAAAGGCGCCGGGTAGACCAGCACCTTTTCAATCCTAATAAATCTTGGAGGTCTACGAGCCTAGCGCTCCCCGGTCTGGCCTCTGTCACGCAGGACATGATCTGCCAGAACGCACGCCATCATAGCTTCGCCAACCGGTACCGCACGGATGCCGACGCATGGGTCGTGACGGCCCTTGGTCATCACATCCACCTCATCCCCACCGCGGGTGATGGATTTGCGCGGGGTCAGAATAGAAGAGGTTGGCTTTACAGCGAAGCGGACCACGAGCGGAGCCCCGGAAGAGATACCGCCCAACACGCCGCCGGCGTGGTTGGAGAGGAACTCGGGCTTGCCATCTTCTCCGATACGCATCTGATCAGCGTTGTCTTCTCCGCTCAATGAGGCTGCTTCAAAGCCGTTGCCGATCTCCACACCCTTGACTGCGTTGATAGACATCATGGCTGAAGCAAGGTCCTGATCCAGTTTGCCGTAGAGCGGTGCTCCCAGTCCAGCAGGAACGTGGTCGGCAACCACTTCGATTACCGCACCGATGGAAGAGCCTGCTTTGCGGATACCATCAAGGTACTCCTCATAGAACTTTGCTGCTTCAGCATCCGGGCAAAAGAACGGATTGTTGTGCACTTCGTTCCAATCCCAATTGTCGCGATTGATCTTGTGCGGTCCCATCTGCACCAATGCGGCACGGATCAGAATATTCGGGATGACTTTGCGTGCCAAACCACCGGCTGCAACGCGTGCAGCTGTTTCGCGTGCGGACGAACGACCGCCGCCGCGATAGTCACGAATGCCGTATTTTGCATCGTAGGAATAGTCTGCATGGCCTGGCCGGTAGCGCTCTTTGATCTCGGAGTAATCTTTGGAGCGCTGGTCGGTGTTTTCGATCATCAGCGAGACAGGCGTGCCGGTGGTGCGTTGCACGCCGTCTTCATCTGTCATCACACCAGAGAGGATTTTGACCTGATCCGGTTCGCGGCGCTGGGTCGTAAACTTGTTTTGCCCCGGCTTGCGCTGGTCCAGATACACCTGAATCTCTTCTGCTGTAATTGGGAGAAGCGGCGGACAGCCATCGACGACGCAGCCAAGCGCCGGTCCATGGCTCTCGCCCCAAGTCGTTACGCGAAACAGATGACCGAAGGTGTTGTGGGACATGTTCTAATGGTTCACTTTTAGAGCATGAGCACGACCGCATTCGCCGACTCTTTTCAAGCGAACGGAGCGTACTCTGGGAGTTAAAGTGGTTTTAAGTGGGTTCTTGCAAGAGGTCAATTGAGAGGCTTGCAGCACTTGGGCCAATTTCCCAAAAGAACTCATGAATTTGGCAGTTACTGCCTAAATCAGGCCTGTAAATGGGATCCCAAGCATCAAAAATTGCGTGTAGTGACGCCCAATCTGCAGGTGCTCGCCTCGGGTACATAGCAAAAGCCCGGACGACGTGGTTTCACGTGCCCGGGTTTTCTCAATCAGTCAGACCTAAATGTAGTTTCACTCAGGTCAGGAATCTTTCTTGAAGGATCAGGCGCTGTATTCCTGAATAAGGCGTTTTGCAACCAGATCATGATCAAGCCACAGGACAGGACCTGTCGGCTCGCTTGCTTCACCAAAGATGAGCATTCCTGTTGCTGCAACAACGTGCTGGCTGAGCTCATCGCTGATCAGGGCAGAGCGATCATCGTGCAGCTCTACGATTTCCTGCGAGGTGCCAACAGTCTTGTCTACCTGCTCCGCAGAGTTTGGCATTGGCCAAGCCTGAAAGTCATAGAACGGCTGCATGGCCTCGCTGGTCTGATACTCGGTCACGGTTTGCAGGATATCGTCAAGAGAGGCTTCCGGCTTGAGCATGTCCTGACACTTCTGCCAGAGCGCATCAGCCCAGTCGCCGCCGCCTTCTTTCTTGAAAGCCTGCAACAGAGGCAAGAGGGACAGCTCGATTCCTGAGAACACGTCTGAAGAGTTGGTGCGGATTTCCGGGCAATTGAAGACCGTTGCCTTTACGCCTTCTTTCCAGGCATTTTCGGCATGTCTCTCCAGCTCCATTTTGGCGTAGCCCTGCGTGTAGTTGGTGTAGGTCTGCCAGCGATACTCATCCTCGATCAGGATGCGGGTGCCGTGATAGCCATAGGCAGTGTAGCGCACTTCGCCGCCCGCAGCTTCGATGCGGTCACGGAACGCTTTACTGGCCTCTAGCAGATGGCCAAAGCTGCTTGCAGTCACTTCCTCGAAGTTCTGCAAGATCAGTTTACCCAGATCGCTGTCGAGAAGAGATTGAGACGGCATGTACCGTGCACCGCGACCTTTATAGATGCGGTTTGCGATCGCCATGAACACTTTTGCACGCGGAATGCCACCAGCCATTGTGTGGGCGAAAAAGACATTCTTTCCCGCCGGGATCATAGCATCAATCTGTTCCATCACCTCGGACAGAGCATTCTTAAAGCGGGTAGAGCCAATTTCGCGGCAAGCTGCAACATGATCCCAATCGAGTTCATGCTCCTGCCAACCTTTGATGCTCATCTCGTTGACCAGATCGGTCGGGGTTGCAGCACCTTCTGGCGCGTCAAGCTCAAAACCTGCACGGAGAGGCACGTTGATGATTTTGCCGCCCAGATTGGCTTCGGCTTCAGCGAGTTCTTCTGCGGTGAGCTTGCGTGGCTTATTGTTTTCGTCCGGACGACCGACAGTAATGCCGATCACAGTCATCCCGGCTGCCTTTGCCTGTTCGATCAGGCCGGTCGCATATCCGCGCCCAAAAAGTTCGCCGAAGAGTACGAAAACGTCGCCCTCGCCAAAAACGGTATTGCCACTGATTGCCTTAAGTGGTCGAGACTTCGTCATCCAGATCTTCCAAAAAGTTTATGTGGTTCGAGATTTGATAGTTGAGTGCCAAACGCTTGGGGCCTGACAGCAACGAGGTACAAATAAGTTCCGCAGTCTTTTAGCGGACCTTTTCGCAGATGGCAGTAAGAGACTTCAAAATATCGTCGACTGCCAGTGTTTTCCTATTCACTTTGTGTGTCAGATTGCATCACTGCCGCAAAAAAGTGACCCAAATCTTAATGGGAAAATGCGAAGTGAGCCCCCACCCCAGAAGCGTTGTCCAGCGAAGGATATTAACCATTCAGCATCGGCAGGTGGAACAGCCCCCCCTTTCGAACTTCATGTATTCACTCACTATTTAAGGGGTGAATTGAACGTATCTTTCCCATTCGTTCTCATCGGATCCGCTGAGCGTTGAGCTTCAGACCCACGCTTCAGAACCGTCGCGCCAGAGCAGGAACTTGTCTTGCGGGGTGTCCAGGTCAGGAACTTCTGCCGGTGCATATCCACAGAGCAATCCACGCAGGACACGCATGACCACACCATGAGCGACGATGATCATCGGGTCTTGTTGCTCGGCCATCCATTGGGCAACGCGTTCAGAGACCATCTTGTAGCTTTCGCCGCCGGGGTGGACATACCCCCATTTGTCTTCGCGGCGCATGCGGACGACTTCCGGGCGATCGACCTTCATTTCAGGAACGGTCATTCCTTCCACCTCACCGAAGGTGATTTCGCGAAGTCTTTCGTCCACTTTGTATTCGTCAGGCACCAGGCCCATTTCCTTGCGCAGGATCTCCATGGTTTCGCGCGCGCGGACCATGGGAGAACTGACAAAGACAAAGTCATCTGAGGTTTTGCCCAGATCAACCAGGAAGTCCTTCATGACCATGCCATTGCGGCGGGCCTGACTGCGGCCTGTTTCGTTGAGCGGGATGTCCTGACCGCCTTGCATACGACCAACCAGATTCCAGTCGGTTTGTCCGTGACGCACGTAGAGCAGCGGGGTTGGCATAGTCTTCGCGAGGGGCATCAACGAACCTGTCATTCCAGAGGGCCTTTGGCGTTAGTATTATCGGGTTCCGATTTGTAGCGGCTTCTTAGAAGGTACTTGTGTCATACTTCGTTAGAAGGCAACAGTTATACACACTTTCTTAAGCACAATGAGACGTGCCCTTAGTTATACCGCTGATACGAAAAAGGCGCTTCATGGAGCGCCTTTTTGTCAACTTGTTCTGCTGTTGCTTTTGCGCCTGTTCCTTTTCGGGGCGCGAAGCAACAGTTTAGACGACAGAGATATCCGGTGCATCAACCGCCTTCATTCCCACTACATGGTAGCCACTGTCAACGTGGTGCGTCTCACCTGTAACAGAGCGGGACAGGTCGGATGCCAGGTACAAAGCAGAGTTTCCAACATCATCAATGCTTACGGTCTCACGCAGGGGTGCGTTGTACTCGTTCCACTTGAGGATGTAACGGAAGTCGCCGATACCTGCGGCAGCCAGCGTCTTGATCGGCCCTGCGGAAATCGCGTTGACGCGGATTTTCTTCGGGCCCAGATCGACTGCCAGATACTTAACACTTGCTTCCAGTGCAGCTTTTGCAACGCCCATGACGTTGTAGTTTGGCATTACCTTTTCGGCACCGTAGTAGGTGAGCGTAATAACGGAACCACCGTCAGTCATCAGCTTCTCCGCGCGGCGCGTAACTGATGCAAGCGAGTAGCAGGAAATCTGCATTGTCTTGGCGAAGTTCTCAGGGCTGGTGTCCACATAACGACCAGTCAGCTCTTCTTTGTCGGAGAACGCAACTGCGTGCACTACAAAGTCGATCTTACCCCATTTTTGCTCCAAAACCTCAAATGCTGCATCGATGCTTGCTTCGTCAGTAACGTCACAATCACCTACAACAATTGCGTCGAGCTTTTCTGCCAATGGTTCAACGCGCTTCTTCAGCGCTTCACCCTGATAAGTCAGCGCAATTTCAGCTCCGGCATCGTGTAGTGCTGTCGCAATACCCCAAGCGATGGACCGATTATTGGCCAGTCCCATAATGAGACCACGTTTACCGGCCATCAATCCTTGCGCTTCTGCCATGTTTTTCTCCTGAGTGAATATCACTTGATTTAGTGAACAGATTTAAGGTGCTATGGCACACTGTTCACTTGGCTTCAAGCCGTCGAAAAAAGTCCAATCCAACATGGACGTGTTATTGCGCCCCCATTATCTGATAGTAAGAACCAGATCAACTTCCAACACTGCGATTGAAAAATGACTGTTCCAAATTTGGTGAGTGCGTTTCAGAGGATTATCGGGGACGCAAATGTGCTTGTCGGCGACGATGACAAGGCCCCTTTTCTCGTTGAGTGGCGAGACAAATTCAGAGGCGCCACACCCATGGTGTTGCGGCCTGGTTCAACCTACGAAGTTGCAGAGTGTGTCAAGCTTGCGGCACAGCATGATCTGAAGGTGGTTCCACAGGGCGGCAACACCGGTCTTGTCGGGGGGCAGATTCCCAATCCGGATGGTAGCGAAATCGTGCTATCCCTTTCCAGATTAAACAAAATTCGCCACGTCGATGCGGAAGGCTATACGATGGTAGCGGATGCGGGCATCACATTGCAGGCCATCCATGACGCAGCTGAAAAGCATGGCCGACTGTTTCCGTTAACACTTGCCTCGCAGGGCTCCTGTGAGATCGGCGGCAACATTGCAACCAATGCCGGTGGAACCGCGGTCCTGTCTTACGGCAACACGCGCGACCTCGTTCTCGGGCTTGAGGTAGTGCTTGCAAACGGTGAGATCTGGGAAGGGCTTCGGACCCTGCGCAAAGACAACACCGGTTACGATTTGAAACAAATATTTATCGGCTCAGAGGGCACATTGGGGATCATTACGGGTGCCAGCCTCAAGTTATACCCAGCTCCGGCGTCGGTCGAGGTTGCTCTTGTTGCCCTAGATTCGCCTGCCAAGGCACTCTCACTGTTTTCATTGGCGAAAAGCCACGCAGGGAACATGCTTACCGGTTTTGAATTGATGCCGGAAACCGGCATGCAGTTCGTCTGTGAGCACATGGAGCAATCACGTTATCCGTTTGAGGCACAGCATCCTTGGTATGTGCTCATGGAGATCTCGGCGGGTACCAAAGACATCGATATTACCAAGCTCACAGAGACGATCTTTACGGAGGCGTTCGAGGCGGATCTGCTGCGTGATGGGCTACTGGCTCAGAGCAAAGCGCAGGCTGCTGACTTCTGGCGACTGCGTCACGCGCTTTCTGAGGCGCAGAAGTTTGAGGGTGGGTCCATCAAGCATGATGTGTCCGTACCAGTGGCGAAGGTGCCTGCATTTCTTGAGGAAGCTATTGCCGCCGTCAAAGAGGCTGTGCCGGGGTGTCGTCCAGTGCCATTCGGGCACATGGGAGATGGCAATATCCACTTTAACATCACCCAGCCTAAAGATGCTGATAAGGCCGAGTACCTTGCCAAGTGGGATGAAGTGAACCGCGTGGTGCACGGCATTGTTGCCAGCTACAATGGCTCCATTTCTGCAGAGCACGGCATTGGCATCCTGAAGCGGGATTTACTGGCGGAAGTGAAGAGCGCCACTGAGATGCATATGATGCGCTCCATTAAAGCCGCACTTGATCCGACCAACATGTTCAATCCGGGCCGCATTCTCTAACCACATAGCGTCGGGTGCTCCCCAAGCTTGCAGGAGCACCTACCTTGCATCCGCGATCTTTACAAACACACCCGCCGAGAAAACGGCTAGAATAAATCCATCTGCCCGTTGTCTTTTGAAGAGCTGTTTGCAGCTTTCTTGCGCGGTTTTGGCTCTGCGGCTTCCCGGGTTGGTTGGGCGGGCATTGGAATAACTTCCCGGTCCCACAAAGACGGGTCATCATTTGCAACGCTGTTCACGCGAGTCGAGACGGGCGTTGCGACCAACAGATCATTATCGGCCGGTTGCAGAAGCTTTACGGCATCGCGGGCCATGATCGTGCCGGTGTTCAGCCAGTCGCTGAATTGCTCCGAAGCAAGGATTGCAGGCATACGGTGATGAATTGGTTTCATCGTGCTGTTAGCTTCGACGGTGATCACCGCAGCAGTATCAATATCCCCACCTTCCGGATGGGAGTAGGTTTCCCACAGGCCAGCGAAGGCCAGAAGGCGTCCATCAGCCGGGGCAACCCAATAGGGCTGCTTTGCCGCACCTTTGCGTTGCCACTCATAAAAACCATTTGCGGGGATGAGACATCTACGGTGGCGAACGGCTGCCCGAAACGAGGGCTTTTGCTCAAGAGTTTCGGCTCTTGCATTAAGCAAAAGCGTAAAACTGGCTGGGTCTTTGACCCATGAGGGCACCAGCCCCCATCGGGCTAACCCAAAGTGGCGCCCGCCATTTCCGTGCTTTACGAGTGCAATAGGCTGAGTCGGTGCTATGTTGTATCTCGGTGGAAAATTCGGTTGCTCGACGTAATCAAACAACGCTTTGACTTCTTCCGGAGACGCTGACAGGCTATATCTACCACACATGCAGATTACTCTGTTCGCATTTTTAGTAAAGTTGCAACCAATCGAGAGATAGGTTCCGAACTAGAGATAAGAAGCTGGGAGGGCACAATGGATTTGTACTGCGATAAAATTGGTGACGGAGATCTTGCTCCAGAATTTTTGACGCATGCAAACATTAATCCATCCACCGGCCTTGCAACTGACTATCTTAATCATTTCAACGAAGTGGTTATGCTCCTTGAAATGCTTCCTGACATTCCCGAGTGCGCAGAAGATGTTCTTGCATGGGAACCAGCAGATTATATCACACATTTTCGTGCGTCTAAGTTTTCTGCAAAAGAACTGGCAATTCGCGCCTATGGAGCTGTTGACGACCAGCTGCGAACCGCGCTTGAGAAGTGCATTGCAGAGATCGATCAGGAAGTGATTTCCTTGCAAATGATGCTCGGTTACGGTGATGCCTCTCGTGAGTTGCTGCAGATCGTTCAGGAGAAAGCGGTTACGGTCATACGGCCACTGCTGTCCCGGGCAGGTTCGATCATCCACGGGCATCTGCCGGATGAGACCGTCAGCAGTGCGGAGAGCACGCAAGCGGATGTCGATGCGTTGTTTTCATGAGCAGCACAAGTTCTCCGCAGTATATCGAGGCGACCAGTGTTGCCTGTATTCAGGACAACAGAGTTCTACTGGTCAAACGGGCTCATGCGCCTGCTAAGGGGCTTTGGAGTTTTCCGGGCGGTAAAGTCCTCGTAGGTGAAAGACTGGAAGACGCTGCTCGGCGCGAGTTAAAAGAAGAGACATCTTTAAGCGCAGTAGACCTGAAGAACTGGAGAGTCTCCTCCCCTTCCCCCAAAGACAGTCAGGTACAGTACCGCATTAACGTCTTTACCTGCACGCAGGTTGAGGGCGATGCAAAGGCCGGTTCTGATGCGTCAGAGCTGGGCTGGTACACTTGGGAAGAAACGCAGCACCTTCCGTTAGCACCGGGCATGCAGCAACACATTTTTGATCTCCTGAGAGGCAAGTAGCCTCGCGCTGACCTCTGGCGGAGTAACACGGGAAAACCGGAAATCCCCAAGGTTCCATGGTGGACAGACTGCCGGGAGACAGCCATCCTTACAGAATCTAGGGCAACCAAATGCTGTGGGATGTGGCTTGACTGACATTGAAAGACATAACGACCGGCCGAGACTTAATGGTTGGAGGCAACGCTTTGCGAAACCTGCGCGTTTAAGCGCCCACGTGTTTTGTCTTGCACTGATGCTTTCGAGTACGACGCCTGCAGCCCTGGCACAAAGCACGCCGGAAGAGCCTGAACAGCCAGCTCAGCCAGAGCTGAAAGAGCCTCCATACGAACCCCAGCTCATTCGCCTCTCTGAGATTCTAGGGGCGCTTCATTATCTGCGCCCGCTGTGCGGTCATGATGAAGTGGATGAATGGCGCCAGCGCATGTATTCGTTGCTGGGTGCAGAAGTGCAGAATGAGCTGAGGCGTCGGCGGTTGGTCGAGCGGTTTAACCAGAGCTATCGCGGGTTCGCCTCAGTGTATCAAACCTGCACTCCTGCGGCTATTGAAGCCTCTCGCAGATTCGCGGATGAAGGGTTGATCATCACCCAAGAAGTTACGGGTAAGTACAGTCGCGACTGATCGAAAATTAGGTTGTATTCATTTTCCACAAACAATTTTTGCGTGTTTTTTGGATAACTCGGCCCTGCCACAAATATTAACCATAACTTGCAGAAGCTCTGGACGAGTTTACCAAAACATCAGTGAGTCGGTTGTTCCTGCGGGTTTGCGTGTTAACTTCCCCTTAACAGATAAGGCAAGCGATGCTTCATTTGTTTTCTTTTGCTCGTTACATGTAACGGCAAATAACAAGAAGCAACACATAGAGGGGCATGGAGCCAGCATGATCAAGGACGACGCTATCGCCGGCGAATTCACCGAAGAAGTCGATGCATCTGATGCAGACATCCGCCGACTGGCTCTAAGCTTCATTCAGGAAGCATGGGAGGATGGTCTTTCTCACGGTATCGACAGTACAGCACTTGCACACGCGGCGCTGTTCTCTGCCATGATGGATTTAGTTTCTCTTTACGGAGAGGAAGCTGTTTCCAAATTTGCGCAGGAAATACCAGAACGCGTTGAGCGTGGTGACTATTCCCTCGAGCGCCGCCTGCACTAAGTGCAGCACCGCTGACCTTTTCAGGAAGCTCCGATTGATCGGAGCTTTTTTGATTCAGGGCGCGGCGTTTTACAACAACACTTCACTCGCAACTATGACGAGGATAACCACGGCGAAGGCCCATAGGATGACACCTGCACCACGGTTGATCGCAGAGAGCCAGTTGTCGTTCATACGATTGCGCAACTTGGAAACAACAGCTGACAGGCAGGCCCACCACAAGAGCGCTCCACATAAGACACCAATCACCAACGCCAATGCGCTGAGATATTCCCCTTCTCCGGGTGCAAGATCTCCCAGTGAACCGAAGATTGCGATGAAACCCAGGATCGTTCCCGGATTGGTCACAGTCATGGCGAAGGAAACAGCCATTCCATGCCAGGCGCTCGTCCCTCCGTTGCTCGCCCCTTTAAGATGCGGCTGGGAGTTGAAGACGACAGTACCAAAGATAATCAGCAGACACCCACCTACGGTCTGGATGTAATGTTCGTATTCTACAACAAAGTCAGCAATTGTGGTGACACCGAACGCTGCGGCGGTCGCAAAGACACCATCGGCCAGCACAGCTCCCAGTCCGGCAGTAAGGCCGGGAAAGAAACCGTAGTGGACTGATCTTCTGATCGCCAACACGTTTACAGGGCCGATCGGCGCTGATGTGACCAACCCGACAATCAATCCTGTTATGAAAAGTTCAGTGTTCAAAGGCTTTTTCCAAGCTTCTTGATTGCGGAGGAGACCTGTCAGATATTCTTATAAATTCTCTAAAGAGCCTTTAGATTGTGCATAGGCCCTGCTTCGTTTCTTCCTAGATCCCCAACAAGCCCTTAAACTGGTAGGCAAAACACACGCCCTTCTTCCGTTTCGGAGCACTTAATGTATTTTCGCCTACTCTTCATAGGGTTACTTTGCGCCACGACTCCAACTTTGGCCGCGACCCAGGCAATCCCAACCGAAACGATTCGCATTCAACGACCCAAGGCCCAGCAATTTCCCCTTCTCAACGAAGGTTTCAACAGAGATACCAGTCTGGAAGATGCGCTGGACGATATGCTCGCAGATGAGCCACCTCTGCCTAAACTGGAGGTGTTGTATGATGAAGGAATTCTGCCTGAAGCTGTGCGGGCGACGCGCGCGACACTCATGAAGATCGCCCGCAGTGGAGATGTATCGGCTTTAGGACCTTTTTTTGCCAAACAGGAACGGCAACCGGAACTTTCATTCACACCGGTACGCGATCCGGTCCGGTTTTTGAAAGATAGCTCCGGTGATGGTGAAGGACTCGAGATCCTCGCGATCCTGCTGGATATTGCGGAAGCTGGGTATCTGCGGCTGAATGAGGGAACAGATGAAGAGACCTATATCTGGCCCTACTTCGCCCATTATCCATTGCACGATCTGACCCCTCCTCAAAAGGTTGAAATGTACCAGATCGTTACAGCTGCCGATTACTTCCAAATGCTGGACTATGGTGCCTGGACCTTCTACCGCCTCGGGATCTCCAAGGATGGAGATGTACAAAGCTTTATTGCCGGAGATTAAGGCTCTGCAATGACCACTATCTAAAATCCCGGGTAGTGCTCTGCCGCGGAGTTCTGCCGGGTTTATCACCCGGCCTTGCGAACTTCGCGGCGGCTTTCGTTTCCCGCGTGCAGCAGATCCATTTGTTCCGGCTTTTCCATAAAGCGGGTGTAGAAGCTACCATCCAGTTCCGCGTAATAGGCATAGCCCCGATAAAGCGGCTGGACGCGCAGTTTGGCTCGGTTTTCTTCCGCCAGATGTTCCATGACCTCACGAAAGTTTTCGC
This sequence comes from Pseudovibrio japonicus, assembly GCF_014651595.1. Taxonomy (GTDB): domain Bacteria; phylum Pseudomonadota; class Alphaproteobacteria; order Rhizobiales; family Stappiaceae; genus Pseudovibrio; species Pseudovibrio japonicus. Next base: position 783,297 of record NZ_BMXE01000001.1, read on the forward strand.
AGGGCAAGCTATGAGATTGACCTAGCCACTTTCGCAGCATCAGCTTGAACAGGCGGGGAAGTCGTTCCTGCTGACCAAAGTCAACAATGGAGAGCTGGCCACCTTCTGTCAGAAGCCTGGCGCTGTTGTCCAATGCCTCTTCCCAGTGCGGGACCATGGAGACACAGTAGGACAGGAACACCCGGTCAAAGGTGTCGATCCCGAACTTTTCGAACGGATCAAACTTTGTAGCGTCTCCTTGTGCCAGATGAATGCGGTGAGAGAGGTTCGCTTTGTGAACGTTTGCTTCTGCGCTCTTCAGCATCTGGGAGGAAATATCCACGCCGAAAAACTGGCAGGTCGGATAGGCTTTTGCAGCTTCAATGAGGTTACGTCCCGTACCACAGCCGATTTCCAGCAGTGTGCTGCCGCGCGGCGCTGACAACTGCTTGATCAGATGATCACGGCCAAGAAGGTAATGCTTTCTGGTCAGATCATAATAATGGCGTTGGTTCTTATAGATTTTATCCATCAGTGAGGCTGAGGACTTCTCTCTCGTCATTTCACTTCCCTAACATACTTATTCTTGTTTAGTTATTGATGCAGAGGTGGAAACCACCAAATTCTTTGCGGAGCGATCCAGCGTGTTGAGAATAACGCGCGCTCGTTGTCATGCCGTTCGGGATATTCCTGCCCAAAGTTTGTTCAGCAACCTGATTATCCAAATGCTCCGTGAAAGAGCGATTAACAACGCGCATATGGGCGGCACTTTTGCGGTTTTGCGGGAAGTACTCAGGCATCAGGTAGGGGGAATGTGTTTACAGTCCCTTGCGGGTCCATCTCAGCCGACCCGACACGCTATGGTTTCGGGGTGATGGCGGGTTTCAATCCCTTCGCATCCTCGAGGCATTTGCATAGGCGATACCCTCACTTATCTTTTCAGGAATCCGCCGGGATGGAGAGTGCAGTGCGCCCCAACAAACACCCCAGTTCACCCACAGAAACAATTCTTTTCCCATGGTGCGCGCATGGCTGATAGGTTATGAAACACTCTTGTTGTTTTATTCATTGGAGGGACCACCCATGGCATCTCATTGCACCATTCTCCAGTCACGTCGGCTCGTGAAGGTTTTTGGCGACGATGCCAACGAGTTCCTGCAAAATCTTGTCAGCTGTGATGTAAGTGACCTCGGCGCCACCTCCAGCGCGTTTGGTGCTCTGCTTACGCCGCAGGGCAAAATTCTCTGGGATTTCTTTGTGTTTGCAGATGAGCAGACTGGCGGTTTCCTGTTGGATGTGAGCGCGGATGAGCTGGAGGCGTTTGCCAAGCGTCTGGCGTTTTACAAGCTGCGCGCCAAAGTTACGGTCGAACATGCAGATGAAGACACCCATGTTGTTGCAGCATGGGGAGCGGACTTGCCTGCGGATAAACCGCTGGACCCACGCCTTGCGGAGATGGGTGTTCGCTATGTTGCCTCTGGTGCGATAGCGCAGACAGCGTCAGAAGCTGACTATCATGCACACCGTATCGGCCTTGGCATTCCTCAGAGTGGGCTGGACTTTAAGCTGGCAGATGTGTTCCCGCATGACACTGATATGGATAGCCTCAATGGTGTTGCCTTTTCCAAGGGCTGCTTTATCGGGCAGGAAGTTGTTTCGCGAATGAAGCACCGTGGGACCGCCCGCAAGCGGCTCATCAAGGTACGCGCAGAGGCCGCCCTTCCAGCGGCTGGAAGCGATGTTCTGGCGGGTGAAAAGAGTGTTGGTTCTTTGGGCTCGTCAGATGGCACCACAGGACTGGCATTGTTGCGGCTTGACCGTGCCAAGACGGCAATGGATGCTGGTGTGCCGCTGACCTGTGAGGGGGTAGTGCTGACCCCTTCCATTCAGGAATGGGCAGTTTTCGACTGGCCTTCCTCGGATTAAGCGATACTCTTTGTGACCGACTAACCCTGACGACTGGCTTGATTGACACATGTGCGCAGAGCTTTCCTCATCTTCTCCACGGGCCTGGCAACGGATGCTTTCCGGCAGGCGGCTTAATCTGCTTGATCCTTCTCCGCTGGATGTGGAACTTTCCGACATTGCCCATGGTCTCGCACGTGTAGCGCGTTGGAACGGTCAAACGATCGGGGATCATGCGTTTTCCGTGGCGCAGCACTGTGTGCTGGTGGAAGAGATTGCTTTGATGCTGAAACCCGATCTGGATGTTCAGTGGCGCATGGCGATCCTTTTGCATGATGCCCCTGAGTATGTGATCGGGGATATGATCTCGCCTTTTAAGAACGTGATGGGCGGTACCTACAAGGCGGTTGAGGAGCGGCTTCACCATGCCATTCACCGCGCCTTTGATCTTCCCGCAGACCTGCCCGTCAGCATTACCAAGCTTGCAAAGAAAGCAGACATTATCAGCGCTTATCTGGAAGCTACTCATCTGGCAGGCTTTAGCAAGGAAGAAGCTGACAAGATTTTTGGAAAGCCAGCCAAAGTCAGCACTGAACAGCTGGAGGTATTGGCGCAGAGCATCAAGCCGCTGCCAACCAAGGATGCGCAGGTGCAATTTCTGGCGCGGTTTGCAGAGCTGGATCAGGCCCGCAAGGCCAATGGAGGTCGTTGATGCTGCATGTGTGCCCTCTTTCTAAACTGGAAGACACATTGGTTTCAGCTGGTCCCAGCCATGTGCTTTCTCTTGTCTCGCCGGGCACAGAGGTGAACTTGCCGGTGGACCCCAAGCCTGCCCATCATCTGGTGCTAGAGTTCAATGATATTGCGGAGGAACGCGCCGGGCTGTTGGCGCCTAAACCAGAGCATGTGGAACGGCTGCTGGATTTTGCCCGTCCTGTCGCGCGTACCGGCTCCTTGTTAGTGCACTGCTGGGCGGGTGTCAGCCGGTCGACAGCTGCCGCCTACATTATCATGTGCGCAGCATTGCCCGAGGTTGGTGAGCGCAAACTTGCGCAGCACTTGCGCAGCGTTTCTCCTGTTGCTTCACCTAACCCACTGCTTGTCTCATTGGCAGACACTCTTTTGCAGCGTAATGGGCGCATGGTACAATCGATCAAAGACATTGGTCGCGGCGCGGACACGTTTGAGGGCAACCGGTTCTCACTGGACCCTACCGCGCTTGTTGAGCTGACATGACAAAGACGGAGCAGACCTTGATGAGTAATGCGGTGAAAACAGGAAGTGCGGCCCCAGAGGGTGCTGACATGGAGCCTGTCGAGCTTGGCATTGGTCTGAACGCTGTCATCGTTTCCGTTAAAGACAAGGTCCCGTTTGTGTTGACCGTGCCACAACGGGTGCCGGATGAACTCTCCGGCCTGCCTTCCGGCCCTTTCGATCCACGGGTTCACCGCACCTTCGAGCTGGGCTTGCGGGCCTTTGTTGAAGAACAGACCGCGCTTCACATTGGGCATGTGGAGCAGCTTTACACTTTCGGTGACCGTGGCAGGTACTCTCTGGCGAAAGCTGGCGAACCGCATATGGTCTCTGTGGGCTATCTGGCCTTGACCCGCCAAACGCCTGAATCTGAAAGGCTGCTTGCCCGGCAAGGTGCACGGTGGCGGCCTTGGTATGATTTCTTTCCGTGGGAAGACTGGCGCGGCGGACAGCCGAAGATGCTGGAGGAGATTATTCATCCCAGTATGGAAGCCTTCAGCAGGACACCGGACGAGGATGCGCGGACCTATCAGGAACTGAGCCGGAAAGACCGCTACCAGCTTGCCTTTGGGGTGGGCTCATTGAAGTGGGATGAGGAACGTGTACTGGACCGCTACGAGCTGCTTTATGGCTCAGGCCTCATGTATGAAGCGCTACGGGACGGTCAACCCACTGCATTGGAGCGTGGTACCCAACCTGCTCTCGGCGAGGGGCTTGCCCATGATCACCGCCGTATTCTGGCGACCGCACTTTCGCGGCTACGGGCCAAGCTGAAATACCGGCCTGTTGTGTTCGAATTGATGCCACCGGAGTTTACGCTGACCGATCTGCAGCAGACGGTAGAGGCAATTTCTGGCCGGCATCTACATAAGCAGAACTTCCGCCGTCTGGTGGAAACCGGGCAACTGGTTGAGCAAACGGGCAGAACCTCAACCGCGACTGGTGGCCGCCCTGCCGCGCTTTACCGGTTCAGAAGAGACATTTTGAAAGAGCGCCCTGCCCCTGGCTTGCGCGTCAGCCTGCTCTGATTCACATTTTCGCCTTAAGTGACGCTGGGTTATCTACAGGAATTTTGATTCCTTCCTCTGCAAAAATTCATAGGAAGAACCGAGTTGTGGATTCCACAGAAAAGCTTGCGGTTCGTCTTGTTAAGATTTTGATTGTGTTGATGTCCTACTGCCACACCAACAGATCATCTGTGTCATTTTCTGTATGACGCCTTTTGTTTCCTATGGTTTTTGGCCCGCAAAATTACCCACCCAGACATGAAATAGCCCTAGTTTTTGGTGAGTACCCTCTTTGCATATTAACCATATGCTAGCTGTTAACGGCGTGGACTGTGGCAGAAAAACTGGGGTTTTTGGGGGCTTAACTTTATATCAAGGTTAAAAGTGAAAGATGCAACCATCCGCAAAAATGACGGGTTCGGGTGTTATCGGGCTTTTCCTTCCTGTCGATCTCAGAATTTAAGGTTCCTTTTTAGGGACCCGTGAGGCGCTGGATATTTGAGCGTTGATATGGAGTTTATTGCGTATGTCGAGCCATAGGACCAAGAAGAACGAAGGACGCCGTACAGTCTTGATGTACTTTAAATACCCTATTCTTGCTGCAGGACTTGTAGTTGGTAGCATTACTGCCTCTCCGGTTGCGTTTCAGGATATTCCTGCGCTTACCGGCGTGCTTGATGATGAATTACCACGCTGGATGCAGTATGGCTCTAAACATGACAGCGAGAAACTTGCGAACTACTTTGCAGCATTCCAGCAATCGAAGCCACAACGTCAGGCAATAAACCGCAGCGGCAAAGGTGATATGCAAGTCACCACATTGCCTAGACGCGTTGTTGCCTTCATCCAGAATGCAGGCAAGCCCAAGAGTACAGACCGGTTCGTATCCCAGCTACCGCAGATGGCTTTCAATGGTCACTTTGGCGGTGAGACGCTCGCGGGTCTTTCAGCTGACAAAACCAAGGCGGATGACACGCCTCTTGCCAAAGCCGCGCGCCGCGCAGCGTTGGCGGCTCGCAAGCAGATTGCACAGCGCAATGTGAAGCCACTCCCGATTTCCATTGCCAAGCAGAATGATCTTGCAATGGCAACAGCCTATGCACCGGCACTGCCACAGACAGACGAAGCGCCGTTTGATGCATTGCTGAGCAAGCCAAAAGTTTCCGTTACGCCATCGGGTAAGCCTCACCTTACAGAAAGAGAGCTGGCATCGTTCTCCGCAACCAATCCACACTGGTGGTACATGCGCGAGCTGCCGACTTCCGTGAAGCATTCCAAGAAGGAAATGCAATGTCTGGCTGAAGCAATCTATTTTGAAGCGCGCAGTGAACCACGCGACGGCCAGATTGCTGTGGCACAGGTGGTACTCAACCGTCTGAAAAACCCAGCCTATCCAAGCACCGTGTGTGGTGTGGTTTATCAGAACAAGAGCATGCGGAACGCTTGCCAGTTCTCATTTGCCTGTGACGGAATTCCAGAGCGCATCACTGAGCCAGCTCCGTGGGCGCGCGCGAAGAAAATCGCGCAGCAGGTGGTTGATGGTGAAGCGAGCATTCCAGCTGTGGATGCGTCCACCCACTACCATGCCACATATGTACGCCCGAACTGGGCCCCGACCATGCAGCGTAAAAAGCGCATTGGTAAGCACATCTTCTACAAGACCTACAAAGGCGGGTGGAGCTAACAGGCTTCGCGGTTTTTGAAGGTCAGTTGGTAGCCTGACCGCTTCCAAATAAAAAACCCCGCAGTAGCCATGAGCTGATGCGGGGTTTCATTTTGTTCAATTGTAAGCTTGGGCTAGTCGACTTCCACGATGGTGCGGCCGCGGACCTGCCCTTTTAGTATTTTGGCAGCACGTTCCGGAACATCTGCCAGTTTGACGGTTTCCGAAAGGCTGTCCAGTTTGGCAAGGTCAAGATCCTGTACCAGACGGCGGTAGGCCTGTTCGCGGAGCGGCATTGGCACCAATACTGAATCCACACCCAGCAGCGCCACACTGCGCAGGATGAACGGCATAACATTGCCAGGAATGTCCATTCCCTGTGCAAGACCGCAAGCAGCTACGGCTCCGCCGTACTTGGTTTGCGAGATCAAGTTTACCAGCGTATGGCTGCCTGCCACATCCACGCCTCCGGCCCAACGTTCCTGCCCCAAAGGCTTGCCCTCACCTCCAAGCTCAGAACGGTTGAGGACTTCGGTTGCGCCGAGGCTCTTGAGGAAGTCGGCTTCTTCCATACGGCCTGTGAAGGCAACTGTTTCATAGCCCAGTTTGGAAAGCAGGCTTATGGCAACGGAGCCCACACCGCCTGACGAACCGGTGACAGCAATCTGGCCGTGCTCTGGGGTGATGCCGTGCCGCTCCAGCGCCATTACACAAAGCATGGCGGTGTAGCCTGCAGTGCCGATGGCAGCGGCACGCGGGGCGGAGATCTCTGGCGGGCGGTGCAGAAGCCACTCGGATTTCAGGCGGGCAATCTGCGCATAGGCCCCGGTATGCACTTCGCCAAGGCCATATCCGTTGAGGATGACCTGATCGCCGGGTTTGAAGCGGTCGCTTTCGCTGATGAGCACTTCACCAACAACGTCAATGCCCGGCACCATTGGAAACTTGCGGGTGACAGCCGGGTTACCTGCCAGGGCGAGACCATCCTTATAGTTGATGGTTGTGTGGGTAACCCTGACTGTCACATCCCCCGGTGAGAGTTGATCGACAGTGATCTTGTTCCATTTAGCAGGCAGCGGAGCACCGCTGTCTTTGTCTGCTTCAATCCATAGGGCATCAAACTCTCGCATGACCTATTCTCCATTCCTGTTCAGATCGCGGGAGGCTGGCAGAAGAAATGCTATAAGGCAAGCAAATATCGCCAGGCACTACTCCGCTATAACTCACTGAAAAGTTTAACTAGTTCACCAGCTGGTCCTCTCACGCCGGTCTGGCCACCAGACGTCCGGCGGTGGCGGATTGCTCGCGGATAGGCCAGTGCACCGCGGCTGCGAAAATGCCCAGCGCAATTCCCAGCCACCAGATGACATCGTAGTTCCCGGTTTGCTCATACAACAGCCCGCCCAGATAAACGCCGAGGAACGACCCGATCTGGTGAAAGAGAAATACGATACCAAACAGCGTTGCCATGAAGCGTGGCCCAAACATAACCGCAACCAGACCCGAGGTCGGTGGCACGGTGGAGAGCCAGAGAATGCCCATTGTGGCGGCGAAGATGAGCGTGGATACCACCGAGATGGGCAGCAGGATGTAAAGCGTGATGGCGACGGCGCGGGCAAGGTAGATGAAGGACAGTAAGTACTGCTTTGGGAAACGTGAGCCCAGCACGCCGGAAGACATGGACCCAACGATATTGAACAGGCCGATCAAGGCCAGCGCCCATGCACCAACAGAAACATCAAATCCCTGATCTACAATAAAGGTGGGCATATGAACCGTAATAAAGGCCACGTGGAATCCGCAGACGAAGAAGCCAAAGACCAGAAGAATGTAGTCTCTGGTTTTAAAGGCCAATGCCAATGTTTGGGACATGGTCATAGTGTCTTGCAGTGTCGCGGCGCTGCCGGTTGCTTGTGCAGCAGCACGACCACGCAGGACATAGGCGAATAAAGGTACGATTGCCACGAGGGCAGCCATATAGGCCAATGCGCTGGACCATCCGAACATCTCGATCAGACCAAGCCCGAGTGGTGCAAACAGGAACTGGCCGAATGAGCTGGCCGCAGTACCCAGACCAAAGGCAATACCGTGGTATTTGGGCTGAACGGAGCGGGCGAATGCTGCCAGAACAATAGAGAATGAAGTGAAGGCAATGCCCAGCCCGATCAGCACACCTGCAGAGACCTGCAGCAAGAGTGGTGTTCCCGACATGCTCATGAGGTATAGGCCTACGGCGTAGATGATCGCGCCCAGCACCAGTGTTTTGCCGGTGCCGTACTTGTCTGCCATCATGCCCGCGAAGGGTTGGGCAACGCCCCAGATAAGGTTCTGGATTGCCAGCGCAAAGGCAAATACGTCCCTGCCCCAACCGAACTCGGAGGACATGGGGGTCAGGAACAGCCCTAGCGTGGAACGTGGCCCAAACGACAGAACGGCGATGATACAGCCACTGATGATGATGAGAGGGATACTGTGGCCCCACCGGACAGAGGACTGGTTCTCGACTTGGGTCGCTTGGGACATGGCAAATTCCTTTCCTGCACCCGAGCGGGAGGCCGCCAGATGCCGGAGTAATGAGGTCACTTTTTTCGCTGATTAGCGCAGAGCCGCTGAGACTAATCTAAATCTGCTCCCCGCAATAATGAATATTACTGAGGTCATCTATCAGCAATTGTAATGAGTGCTGGTTACAGCTGCACTTTGCGAGGCCCGCGTCGGTTGGCGGGCTGCTCTTGTTTGTACCCAACAAATTTAGGAAATTAAGTGGTTAAACATTAAGCGTAAACCCAGCTTCAGCGCCGCATTTATGCATCGGGCAAAAGAATAGGTTGTCGTCAGCAGGCAAGAGGTCTATAAAAACTCAAAATGAGCATAAGGGGTCGTATCGGCTTTGTAGCCGTGTTTTTTTATAGACCCTTTATACTCACACTGAGTATATCCCGGCTAAGGACCGGCAGAATAAAGGATAGCGCATGTCCTCCATGACTACATACGCTGAGACCGACGGCTCTGCCGTCAATGAAATTGCTGCCGGCATTGGCGGTGCTGCTCAGAGCGGGTCCCCGGCTCAAAAGCAATACGCACCATTGGAGCGTCCTGACCTTTCCTACACGCCAGAAGTCGCGGAAGCGACGGCGGAGGCCTATGAGAAGGTGAAGGATTTCATTCCAGCTATTGAGTGGGCTGCGCTTGCGCCTTTGATCCATGCGATCAACAAGGTGAAGAAAGAGCGCGACGCTGTCATTCTGGCGCACAATTATATGACGCCGGATATCTTCCACGGTGTAGCTGACATTGTTGGTGACAGCCTGCAGCTGGCCAAGGAAGCTGCGAAAACTGAATCTCAGGTTATTGTCCAGTGCGGCGTGCACTTCATGGCCGAGACCTCAAAGATCCTGTCTCCTGAAAAGATCGTTCTGATCCCTGATATGGACGCTGGCTGTTCCTTGGCAGAATCCATCACCGGGGAAGATGTGCGCAAGCTGCGTGAGGCAAATCCCGGTGTGCCGATCATCACATATGTGAACACATCCGCCGATGTGAAGGCAGAATGCGATATTTGCTGTACTTCTTCCAACGCGGTGCAAGTTGTGGAAGCAATGGGCACTGACAAGGTTCTTCTGATCCCTGATCAGTATCTTGCAGCTAATGTGAACAACCAGACCGATGTGGAAGTACTGACCTATGCCGGTTCGTGCGAGGTGCATGAGCGCTTTACGGCTGAAGAGCTGCGCGATTACCGTGCTGTTGATCCGGATGTGAAAATCATCGCTCACCCTGAATGTCCGCCGGAAGTTGTTGCAGAAGCTGACTTCGCGGGTTCGACCTCTCACATGATCGACTGGGTAAAGAACAATAACCCCGAGAAGGTGATGATGATCACCGAGTGCTCCATGGCTGACAATGTTGCCTCCTCCACTCCGGGCGTCAACTACATCCGTCCTTGCAACTTGTGCCCGCACATGAAGCGTATCACCCTTGCCAAAATTCTGGATTGTCTTCTCGACATGTCCGGTGAAGTGATTGTTGATGAAGGTGTGGCTGATCGCGCGCGCGCCTCCGTGGAACGCATGATCAACTTGAAGAACTAGAGGCTTTCGTGTAGCTGGCGTACTGAAAAGTCTTCAGCGCATCCTGCTGCCTGATAGGGCAGCAGGTCTTTTTGCTATCAGGTCCCCTTTAGTCTGGAATAATCTCTGAAATGTCTCGGTTCGGTTCTTCTCTCGCCCCTGCTGTTGCTCTGAACGGCGTAGATGATGTTGTGATCTTAGGTGGAGGTCTTGCTGGCCTTTTTTGTGCGCTCAAACTAGCGCCAAGGCCGGTGACCATTGTGAGCAACGCTCCCATTGGTGGCGGTAGCTCCTCTGCCTGGGCGCAAGGGGGTATTGCAGCCGCTGTTGCCGAAGGTGACAATTACTCGGCTCATACACAAGACACGCTGACTGCCGGCGATGGCATTTGTGAAGAAGCCATTGTTGAAGGTATGACGCGCGAAGCAGCGGACCGCATTCATGATCTGCTGGATTATGGTGTGCCGTTTGACAAAGACCTTGCGGGCAAACTGGCTCTATCGCGCGAAGCGGCCCACTCAAGCCACCGTGTGGTGCGCGTGCGTGGTGACATGGCTGGTGAAGCTATCATGCAGGCACTCGTTGACGCAGCTTACAAGACACCATCCATTCGTATTATCGAAGGTTACATCGGCTGTCAGCTGATCACAGAAGGCCGCTACGTCACCGGCATCACCGCGCGTCGGCGTGGTGGTACGCAGCGCATTACCATTCCGGCCAAGGCTGTTGTGCTCGCCTCTGGCGGTGTTGGCCACCTATATTCCACCACCACCAATCCGGGTGAAGCGAACGGTCACGGCCTTGCCATGGCGGCACGGGCCGGAGCGCTGATTTCCGATGCGGAGTTTGTGCAGTTCCATCCAACAGCTCTGGATGTTGATCAGGACCCTGCCCCGCTTGCCAGTGAAGCCATCCGGGGAGATGGCGCGTTACTGGTGAACAAGGATGGGCACCGGTTTATGGAAGGTGTGCATCCTGATCTGGAGCTGGCACCACGTGATATTGTTGCCCGTGCAATCCATAGTGAGATTGCTGCGGGGCGTGGGGCGTTCCTTGATTGCCGTGAGGCTATCGGCGCAAGTTTCCCTGAACACTTCACCCGTGTTTTTGCAGCCTGCGAAAAGTCTGGCATTGATCCGATCAACGGTCTCATTCCTGTCGCTCCGGCAGCGCACTACCACATGGGCGGTGTCCTAACGGATGCTTCTGGCCGCACCTCTGTCGATAATTTGTGGGCTGCTGGTGAAGTTGCGGCAACTGGCGCGCATGGTGCCAACCGTCTGGCCTCCAACTCCCTGCTGGAAGCCGTTGTGTTTGCCGCTCGCATTGCGGAAGACATTCAGGCTCTGATGCCGCATCACCGTGTGCATGCATGGGCGGAGATTGATGATCAGGATGATCAGGCCTCAAAGCGTAACCCGCAGGAGCGTGCGGTTGTGTCTCTGGTTCGCTCTGCCATGTCCCGCCATGTTGGTGTGGCGCGTGATGCAGAAGGTTTGACCACCACACTTGCGCGCCTGCAGAACGCTGAAAAGCTGTGCCGACGCGATTCAATTTTGAACATGGTGATTGCAGCCAAGCTGATCACCGGCTCTGCTCTGCTGCGCGAAGAAAGCCGTGGCGGTCATTTCCGCACTGACTTCCCGCAGAAGGCGGCGGAAGCAAAACGCTCGTTCGTCAAGCTTGCACAGATCGAGAGCCTCGCAAAACAGGCCGCTGCCAGTGACATTGGCCAGCAGGCCGTTGAAAAGGAAGACATGCTATGAGTGCTTCACCCTTGCCAGAACTTTCGATGATCATGGTCGACGACGTGGTCAAAGCAGCTTTGCTTGAGGACTTTGGTCGTGCAGGAGACATCACCTCGCAGGCGACCATTCCGGCGGATGCTTCTGCAACTGGCGTGATTGCAGCTCGTCAAGAAGGTGTGCTGGCTGGCATTGATCTGGCCCTTTCTGCATTTCGTCTGGTTGATCCATCTCTCGATGTTACCGTGCTGGCGCAGGACGGGGATAAGTTGGAGCCGGGCAAGCTGATTGCCCGCATCCACGGCCCTGCTCGTGCACTGTTGTCAGCAGAACGTGTGGCGCTGAACTTTTTGAGCCACCTTTCCGGTGTTGCGAGCGCTACCAACGCATTTCAACGCAAAATAGCTCATACCAACGCAACAATCGTCTGCACCCGCAAAACTACGCCTGGGCTACGTAGTTTCGAGAAGTATGCGGTGCGCTGTGGCGGCGGTATGAACCACCGTTTTGGTCTGGATGATGCGGTGCTGATCAAAGACAACCACATTGCCGTTGCTGGTGGTGTTATCCCCGCGATTAAACGCGCCCGTGCCTTTGTCGGCCACCTTGTGCGCATTGAGGTTGAAGTGGATACCCTTGACCAGCTGAAGGAAGCACTGAGCGTTAAGCCGGATGTGGTCATGCTGGATAATATGGGCCCTGATCTGCTGAAACAGGCAGTTGAGATCAACAAAGGTCAGGCTGTGCTGGAAGCTTCTGGTACGATTACCCTTTCCACCGTTCAGGCGATTGCGGAAAGCGGCGTGGACATCATCTCTTCAGGCTGGATCACGCACTCTGCGCCAATTCTGGACCTGGGTCTGGATATCGAGATCGGGTAGAGCTCTTTCACTGCCTCATAGAGTTAAACGGAAAAGGCCCGATCGAATGACCGGGCCTTTTTCTTGTTCTGATCTTATCCAACACTTTACATGTTTGGATAGTTCGGTCCGCCTGTGCCTTCCGGAACGGTCCATGTGATGTTGCCGTTCGGGTCTTTGATGTCACAGGTCTTACAGTGAACGCAGTTTTGGGCGTTGATCTGGAAGCGTGGTGGCTCCCCGTTTTCCTCCACCCACTCATACACACCAGCGGGACAATAACGGTTCGACGGTCCATCGTACACATCGTGCTCAGAAAGCTTCTGCAAGGTTTCGTCACGCACCTTGAGATGGATCGGCTGGTCTTCCTCGTGGTTAGTGTTGGAGAGGAAGACGGAGGACAGTTTGTCGAAAGAGATCTTCCCGTCTGGTTTTGGGTAGTCGATCTTCTTGCAGTCTTTGGCAGGCTTCAAGCTCGCTGCGTCTGTTTTTCCGTGCTTCATGGTGCCGAAGAGGGAGAAGCCCATCAGCTCGTTGGTCCACATGTCGAAGCCGCCGAAAACCATACCCAGCAAGCTGCCGAACTTGGTCTGCAATGGCTTCACATTGCGTACCTTCCAGAGATCCTTACCGATTTCGGACTTGCGCCATGCGGCATCAAACTGGTCCAGCTCTTCATTTGCTTCACCACGGCCAAGCGATTCAACAACAGCCTCAGCCGCCAAGATGCCGGAGAGCATTGCGTTGTGGGAGCCCTTGATGCGCGGCACATTCACGAAGCCAGCGGAGCAACCGATGATGAGACCACCGGGAAAAGACAGCTTAGGTACGGACTGATATCCCCCTTCTGTGATTGCACGCGCGCCATAAGAAATACGCTTGCCACCTTCGAAGATCTCTTTCACACCTGCATGGGTTTTGAAGCGCTGGAACTCGTCGAACGGAGATAGATACGGGTTCTGGTAGTTGAGGTTCACCACAAACCCAACTGCGACCTGATTGTCTTCCAGATGATAGAGGAAAGAGCCGCCCTGTGTCTTGTCGTCCAGTGGCCAGCCCATAGAGTGCTGTACCAGACCAGGCTTGTGCTTGGACGGTTCTACTTCCCACAGTTCTTTGATTCCAATGCCGAATTTCGGATGATCGCAGTCGCGGTCAAGGTCGAATTTATCAATGAGGGTCTTGGCAAGCGAGCCGCGAACACCTTCTGAGATCAGCGTGTATTTGCCCAGCAGAGCCATGCCGCGCATGTAGCCGTCTTTGTGCGTGCCATCTCGCGCAATACCCATGTCACCAGTCGCAACACCGATCACTTTGCCCGCGTCATCGTAAAGCACTTCAGCAGCTGCGAAGCCTGGATAGATTTCCACGCCGAGCGCTTCTGCTTTTTCTGCAAGCCAGCGACAGACATTGCCCAAAGACACAATGTAGTTGCCATGGTTGTTCATCAACTTAGGCATCAGGAAGTTTGGCAGACGAATGGAACCGGCAGGTCCGAACAGGTTGAAATGATCGTCTGTGACAGGCGTCTTGATCGGAGCGGTCTCGTCTTTGCGCCAGTCAGGGAGCAGGCGATCAAGACCAATCGGGTCGATCACAGCGCCGGACAGGATATGAGCACCGATCTCAGATCCCTTTTCCAGAACAACGACGGAGATATCCTCTCCCTTTTCCTCAGCCTGCTGCTTAATCCGGATCGCTGCGGACAGACCGGCAGGGCCACCACCTACGATGACAACGTCAAACTCCATGGATTCGCGTTCTGCCAGAGTTTCCCCTTCAGACATTTTATTCTCCCTCTACACTTTATCCACTTCATTTCACGTCAAACGATGTGGCAGCGCACTATTTTCCCGCACCTCAAGTGTCAAAATTTTATTTAGTTTCTGTGTAATTGACCAGATAATGTTGTGCAATGCGTTTTAAGGTGCATTCCGTCAGGTCGCCCATCAAAAAATCTTGGTGCATCCTACGGAATTATTGTGATTTCCCCAAGTCTACGTGCGGAACTTTGCACTGTTACCAATAGAGTTGGCGCAATCTCCTTTTTCTATTGGACAGTTGCGCCTTCATATAGAATATAGGGCGGGTCGGGCCGCTGCCCAACCATGGTGCATTGCAAAAGAGTTCTTCCCTTTCGCCTGTACCGACCTGTGTGCCACAACTAGTAAATGGCTATGTCTGAAGTTCCTGTCGCAAATGCCGCCCAGCTGGAGGCGTATCTGGAGTATTTGAGCGCTGTCGGTGTCGATTGTGCGCTGGAAGATGCTCCAGTGGATCGCTTTGCGCAAACGCAGGAGCAGATGGCGCAGCAAACGCAGGCTCGCTCTGCCCCACAGCAGAATTTTGCCCCACCCAGTTCCACCGGCGTATCGGAACCATCGCGGTCGCAATCCAAGAACCTCAGCGTTTCACCTGCTGAGATGGCTCGGAACCTGCGCGAGAACGGTGTCTCAGCAGATGCCAAGCAGGAAGCAAAGAAGATACTGGAGCGGCAACGCGCAGCTAAGGAAGCCGCTGTTCAAACCGTTATGCCCAATGCTGCACCTGACAGTAATGCCGTTATTCCAAATGCAGAGACAGTCAATTCAGCCAGAAGCGCGGCAAGCAAAGCACAGTCTCTTGAGGAGCTGCAGCGCATTCTTGCTGGCTTTGAGGGCTGTAATTTGCGCCTGACAGCCAAGAATCTGGTGTTTGGAAACGGCAGCGCTAAAGCGCAGATTATGTTTATCGGGGAAGCGCCAGGGCGCGAGGAAGACATTCAGGGCGTTCCGTTTGTGGGACGATCCGGTCACCTTTTGGACCGGATGCTGAAGTCTGCCGGACTTGACCGATCGCTTGTTTACATTGCCAATGTTGTGCCATGGCGCCCGCCGGGCAATCGCACTCCTACACCGCATGAAACCGAGATCTGCCGTCCGTTTATTCAGCGTCAGATCGAGCTGGTTGATCCTGAAATCGTTGTTTTTCTGGGAGCAGCTTCGGCCAAGACATTAAGCGGCGCTCGTGACGGTATTCGCAGACTGCGCGGCAAGTGGCTCACGTATAACGGTGAAGGCACTCAACGCAAGGCGATTGCGACCTATCACCCTGCCTATCTTCTGCGCAGCCCTGCGGAGAAACGATATGCGTGGCGTGACATGCTTCAGATTCGTGCGGAGCTTGAAACAACCGAATAATCCCCGCTGTTTTACTGCACTCTCTGAGTTCTAAGGGAGTGGATTTGTTATTGAGATCACACAGTTGCGTTTTATTTGGGTTTTTGCCGTTTCTTTCAGCTCTCGCCCTTCTCTCCTGACAAATGCTGCTTATATTGTTTGGAACTGGTTGACCCAGCGACATACAAGTTATCGGTGTAAAGGAGAATTTAGAGTTGTTGAACAAGCTGCGCAGCTACCTGCCGGGCAAATGGGGCAAGTCAAAACCCGTCGTTCCAGTCGTCCGTTTGAGTGGTGCTATCGGAGCTGCATCTCCATTGAAATCAGGTTTGAACCTGAACAGTGTTGAAGACGCGCTGCAAACAGCATTCAGCTTCAAAGAAGCACCTGCTGTTGCTTTTTCTATCAACTCACCTGGCGGTTCTCCTGTTCAGTCACATCTCATTTACAAGCGCATTCGCCAGTTGGCGGACCAGAACAACAAGCAGATTCTTGTTTTCGTAGAAGATGTTGCGGCCTCCGGCGGCTATATGATTGCTCTGGCTGGCGATGATATCATCGTTGATCCATCATCAATCGTCGGCTCTATCGGTGTTGTGTCGGCTGGTTTTGGTTTTACAGAGCTTCTGGAAAAAGCTGGCGTACAGCGCCGTGTTTATACCAGCGGCAAGAAGAAAGTAACGCTGGACCCGTTTTCGCCGGAAGTGGAAGAGGACATTGAACACCTCAAATCGCTGCAGCACGAAATCCATGAGACATTTATCGACATGGTGAAAAGCCGTCGCGGCGATGTGCTGAGTGACGATGATGATCTGTTCTCTGGCTTGTTCTGGACCGGAGCAAAGGCACGTGATCTCGGCCTTGTTGATAGTATCGGCGACCTGCACTCCACCATTCAGGAACGATACGGCAAGGACACAAAAGTAAAAGTTGTCGGCACCAAAAAGCGCTTTCTCAGCCGCTTTATTCCCGGTGCAAACCTTCAGGGAAACCTAAGCGAAGCTGCTGGCGTGCTACCTGCTGCTGCGCTTGAAACCCTTGAGGAAAGAAGCCTTTGGGCAAAGTTTGGACTTTAAGTAATCTTCATAGGATTGACAAATTTAGCCTTCAAAAACAATTCTCCTCATACGTGATGGAAGGAAAATTCAAATGACTGAGGTATTGGGAACTGTTGCTTTGATTGCAGGCGGATATGCACTCTACAAAGCCGTAAAGAAAGAAATTTCCAATATGGCGATGAAGAAGCAACCAGCTTATGCAACTGCTCGCAAGCGCACAGTTGACCCGGCTTATACCCGTCTGGTTCAAGACCCGGCTACCGGTAAATACCGTCCTGCCAGCAACTACTAAGCGCCCCTGCTCTTTTGCAGTTGCTTGAGGCGCCCGCATGACATTGGATCTGCGGGCTCATAGCCTCGTGATTTTTCCAGCATTCCATATCTAAGACGAATAGACAGCGAGCTCGCGAGCGGCTGCGTCTTTTCCGGCTCCTGAGTTTCTGTGGTGAGACATGACAGGAAAACAGAGCTGCAAATGGGGCGTTGGTAGCGAGAAGAATATTCCGCCTTACTCCCCGTCTTTTTCACAAAATATCTTTGATTTTTCAGGAATGCTTGACCTTCCCTGTTTGACGTGGCACCTGTGCCCCAACTTGGATTTTGCGCCGTTTCGGTGCAGTACATTTTGGATTTTCAGGAAACACTCCCATGTCTAGTGAAGCCGTTCCGGCACATATGCAGCCAACCAAGTCCTTTCAGGGTCTCCTTATGACTCTCCAGAGATTCTGGGCCGATCAGGGCTGCGTTATTGTGCAGCCGTATGACATGGAAGTCGGCGCGGGCACGTCCCATCCATCAACAACACTGCGTTCGCTCGGACCGCGTCCATGGAAAGTTGCGTATGTGCAGCCGTCTCGCCGTCCTACCGATGGTCGCTATGGTGAAAACCCAATGCGCTTGCAGCACTACTATCAGTTTCAGGTTATGCTGAAGCCGTCTCCTGAGAACCTTCAGGAGCTATATCTGGCTTCCTTGCGCGCAATCGGCATTGATACGGACATCCATGACATCCGCTTTGTTGAGGATGACTGGGAGAACCCGACACTCGGCGCGTGGGGTCTTGGTTGGGAATGCTGGTGTGATGGCATGGAAGTTTCTCAGTTCACCTACTTCCAACAGGTAGCAGGTTTTGAATGTAAGCCTGTTGCTGGTGAATTAACTTACGGCCTTGAGCGCATTGCCATGTATGTTCAGGGCGTCGACAATGTTTACGACCTGAACTTCAACGGACTTGAAGGCGACGAGAAGGTCACTTACGGCGATGTGTTCCTGCAGGCCGAGCAGGAATATTCCCGTCATAACTTCGAGCATTCCGATACAGAAATGCTGTTCCGCCACTTTGCGGACCATGAGCGTGAGTGCAAGCGTCTGCTGGCAGCAAGTGCAGAAGCGATGGAGAAAGCTGGCGATGGCCTGCAGAAGGTTGTTATGCCTGCTTATGACCAAGCGCTTAAATGCTCCCACGTGTTCAACCTGCTTGATGCACGCGGCGTGATTTCTGTGACCGAGCGGCAGAGCTACATTCTGCGTGTACGTGAACTTTCCAAAGCTTGCGGTGCAGCCTTCCTGCAGACCGAAGCGGGTGGCGTGGGCTACAAAGGCTAGTCCCAGCCCAAATGATCAATGCTTTAGTGCCGGGGCAGAAATGCTTCGGCATTTTTTGTTGTCGCCCCGCTCTGCGCTACGACTCCTTGAAAGATACCTGCTGATAATCAGTAGGTTTTCAGGACTGCAATTAAACAGATATTTTCAAGATCGGTATCCTGTTTGATTTGCAAGTCACTCCCCTGTTTCCAGCTGCCTGCGTATCTCTGCGCTGATCCAAATTGGGGTGCATTCGCGGAGTTTTGTATTCCATGACTGTTGAAAGCACAGAGGCGTATGAAGAGCGCAATGCAGCTGCCTCTTCCGATCCCTCACCTGAGGTGGCCGTTCAACCATCCCCAACAAAGAACCTAACAGATGAGCAGATCGCCAGCGCCATTGTTTCGCGGCTCAGCCGGGATGACAAACTGGCCATGCGGGATGGTGATCAGGCCTTCTGGCCGGGTATTCGCGACATGATGGTAAGCGGCTCTCAGTCCGGACCATGGGCCGCTGGTGTTTTGCCTGAGCACCACCTGCCCGGTATCCATTACACGGAGGGATCACGCGGGGTTGTGCTGAAGGGGGCGACCACATTTCCGGTGGTTATAGCGCGGGCTGCGACGTTTGATCCTGATTTGGAGGAGCGGATTGGTGCGGTCATCGGTTACGAAATGCGGGCGTTTGGCGGCACTTTATTTGGCGGGATTCCGCTCAATCTGATGCGGCATCCGGCCTGGGGACGTGCGCAGGAATCCTACGGTGAAGACAGTTTCTTGATTGGCGCGATGGGCAGCGCTCTTGTGCGCGGCGTTCAACAGCATGGGATGGCCTGCGTGAAGAACTTCGCACTGGCTTCCATGGAACATTCCAAGCTGAGTTTGGATGTCACAATCGGACAGCGGGCACTCTATGAGGTGTACCTGCCTCACTTTCGTAAAGCAGTTGAGGCTGGGGCTGCTGCTGTCATGACTTCCTACAGCTCCATCAATGGAGACCTGTGTGGTCATAATAAGGAGCTATTGACCCAACTGCTTAAAACAGACTGGGGCTTTCAAGGGTTTGTGTTGAGCGACTTCATCTTTGGCATTCGCAATGCAAAAGATGCAGCACTTGCCGGTGTAGACTTGGAGATGCCATTTCAGCTGCACTATCAGCAGAGCCTACCAGACCTGATTGATGAGGGTGAAGTCAGCGAAGCGTCTTTGGATGAAGCGTGTTATCGGCTGATCCTGCAACAGCTCAGGGTGCTGCGCAAAGGCAGCTATGAGAAAGAGAAGGTTGGCTGCGCGGAGTTTCGGGCTGTCGCGCAGGAGGCGGCTGAGAAGTCCGCTGTTCTTTTGAAGAATAAGGGTGGGTTCCTGCCCCTGAAAGACATCCAGAACATTGGCGTTATCGGTCGTTTGGCAAGCGTTGCCAATACGGGAGACAGAGGAACAAGTGAAACACAGCCGACACATGTTATCACGCCGCTTGCAGGCCTGCGCGCCTACTACAAACACAAGATCGACATCTGGCAAGAGCGGGGCCAGAACATCAATCGGGCGCTACAGATCGCAAATCAGGCGGATGCAGTGGTTCTGGTGGTCGGCAATGACCATAGCTGCGAGGGGGAATGGGTCTCCTCGGCGCTGGCAGCACAGTTTCATGAGGTCTTGCCGCAGCCGCGCAATCGTGAAGAAGCCCAGATTGCCTCGCAGTTTCTCCGGTCATTTGGTGGTGGTGGCTCGGCGGGCAATCAGCTGACAGATCACAGCGGCGAAGACGGGTACGGCTCGGGAGATCGCGAGAGCCTGCGTCTGCCCCCACATGATGTTGAGTTGATCAAGAGGGTCTGCGCAGTCAATCCAAATTGCGTTGTTGTCGTTATGGGCGGCGGTACGATCCTGATGAACGAGTGGGAAGACCTGCCTGCTGCCATTTTGCTGCATTGGTATCCGGGTATGGCGGGCGGCACCGCTCTTGCGCGTATCCTATCCGGAGAAATATCACCCAGTGGCAAGTTGCCGTTTGTTATTCCCCGGCGGGAAGCCGATTTGCCGGACTTTGACCGCAATGCCCGCAAGGTGATCTATGATCTTTGGCACGGTTACAGGAAGCTGGACAAAGATGATGTGACACCAGCGTATCCATTCGGGTTTGGTTTGAGCTACACGCAGTTCCAGTATTCAGAGCTTGTTGTCACGCCGCCAGACGAGCTCAGGACCGGCGGCATTCAGGTGCAATTTTCTGTTGCCAATACGGGTCATTATGCAGCAGATGAGGTTGCGCAAGTTTACATCGCGCCGAAGGGGTCTGCCGTGGACCGCGCCAAGCTGGAGCTGAAAGGGTTTCAGCGGGTCAGTATTCCAGCTGGCGAAAGCCAGCGGGTATCTGTTACCGTACCCATTGAGGAGCTCGCCATTTTTGACAGTGAGCGCAATCAGATGGTGGTTGAGCGTATCACCTATGACGTGATTGTCGGGAGTTTCAGTCAGGACCCGAACAGCTTGCGCGTAGAGCTGGACCTGTTTGCTGAACCTGACGAAGCTACTGAGGAACCAGCATAAACGCCGACTGTTCTCTCCAATGGATCAACGTCTGGTACGGGCAGCTGTTCACACCCCTGTTGATTGGTCACATTCGCCTCAAGTTTTTTGCTCAATAACCCTTCTGCGCCGCCTATTGGGGGTGACAAGCCCCTTGAGTATTGCTAGGCACTACGCACCTTAGAAATTCGCGATTGATTGACCAGTTAAAGGCGTCGTTCACCAATGCCAGATCTTCTCCTCGAACTCTTTAGCGAGGAAATTCCTGCCCGCATGCAGCGTCGTGCGGCTGAGGATTTGAAATCCCTCCTTACCAATGCTCTTGTTGATGCAGGTGTGACCTATGAAGGCGCGAAGGCTTATGCCACTCCTCGCCGCCTGGCTCTGCACATTGCCGGTTTGCCTGCTGGTTCCAAAGCAACCCGTGAAGAGCGGAAGGGTCCGCGCGTTGGCGCGCCTGAAAAAGCATTGGCTGGCTTCCTGCGTGGCGCAGGCTTATCTTCGATTGACGAAGCTGCAGTTCACAATGACCCAAAGAAGGGTGATTTTTACGTCGCTGTCATCGAAAAGCCTGGCCGCAAGACCGAGGATATTGTTGCTGATGTGATGCCAGACATCATTCGCAACTTCCCTTGGCCTAAGTCACAACGCTGGGGTACGGGTAGCTTGCGCTGGGTTCGTCCGCTGCACTCTATCGTTTGCACCTTCGGTCCTGAGACGGAAGAGCCGGAAGTCATTCCGTTTGAAGTCGATGGCATCAAATCCGGACAGACCACTTACGGTCACCGCTTTATGGCGCCTGAGGCCATCGAAGTGCGCCGGCTCAGCGACTACATGGCGAAGCTGGAAGCTGCCAAGGTTGTGCTTGATGCGGACCGCCGCAAAGACATCATTGATGCAGACGCAAAGAACGCTGCGATGGCGCTTGGGCTTGAACTGGTTGAAGATGCTGGCCTGCTTGAAGAGGTGGCTGGCCTTAACGAGTGGCCAACTGTTCTTATCGGATCTTACGATGAAAGCTTCCTTGAGCTTCCGGATGAAGTCACTCAGCTCACCATCAAGGTGAACCAGAAAAACTTCGTGCTGCGCGATCCTGCCACTTCCCGTCTTACCAACAAGTTTGCGCTGACCGCGAACATCGTTGCTAAAGACGGCGGTGCCAAGATCATTTCCGGTAACGAAAAGGTTGTTTCTGCGCGTTTGGCAGACGCTAAGTTCTTCTGGGAAACAGACCTGAAGACCAAGCTTGAGAGCAATGTTTCCAAGCTTCAGGACATTGTGTTCCACGAGAAGCTGGGCAGTGTTGCTGCGCGTGTTGACCGTCTTGAGCGCCTTGCTGCGGAAATTGCTCCGCTTGTTGGCGCTGATGTGGAGAAGACCAAGCGGGCGGCACGTCTGGCGAAAGCCGATCTTGTGTCTGCAATGGTCTTTGAATTCCCTGAGCTTCAGGGCCTGATGGGTCGTTACTATGCGGAAGCACAGGGTGAAGACCCTGCTGTGTCTCAGGCGATTGAAGATCACTACAAGCCTGCCGGCGCTTCTGACGATGTACCAACATCGCCAGTTTCGATCGCAGTTGCGCTTGCTGACAAGCTGGACATTCTGGCTGGCTTTTGGGCGGTTGACGAAAAGCCAACCGGCTCCAAAGATCCGTTTGCGCTGCGCCGGGCGGCCCTTGGCGTTATCCGTCTTGTGCTGGAAAACGACCTGCGCCTGCCAATGCGTGATGTACTGGTACAGAGCCTGCGCCGTAACCTTGCAGACATTGCTGCTACCCGCGGTGAAAGCGCGCTATCTGATCTTCCGTTCATCGGAAAAGGCCAGACCGGCGAAGGCGTTGTTAAAGACATCTTCTCCATGGTTTCCAAAGCTGCTGACGTGGTGCTGGCAAACGTTTCCGACAAGATCCCTGAGACCTCGCTGGAATCCGGTCTGATTGACGATTTGCTTGCGTTCTTTGCAGACCGCATGAAGGTGGTTCTGAAAGACAAGGGCGTGCGTCATGACCTGATTGACGCCGTGCTGGCTCGTGGTGGTCAGGACGATATCCTCCTGATCGTGAAGCAGGCAGAAGCTCTTGCTGCGCTGTTGGGCACCGAAGACGGTATCAACCTGCTGGCTGGCTATAAGCGTGCTGCAAACATTTTGCGTGCGGAAGAGAAGAAAGAGGGCAAAGCTTTTGCAGGCAAGCCTGATGCTGCTCTGCTGGAAGAACAGGCAGAAAAGGACCTTGCGTCTACTTTGGATAGCGTTCTGATTGAGATCCGACCGCTGCTTGATGCTGCAGACTTTTCCGGCGCAATGGCTGCTCTTGCCAAATTGCGCGGTCCGGTTGATGGCTTCTTCGACAACATCCACGTGAATGCTGAAGACGCTGCAGTGCGTGAGAACCGCCTGAAAATCCTCGCTGGCATTCGTGCTGCTGTTCATGAAGTTGCAGATTTTTCAAAGATCGCTGGCTAAGCTGGTCTTATAAGACATTTGAAAGCCCTGCCCTCCCTTGAAGGCAGGGCTTTTTTCTGCCTAGGCCTTGACGGCTTTCTCGTATTCCACTGCTGTCTGGGCGATCTCTTCTTTCAGCCAGTCCCGCAGTTTGCGAACGCTCGGGCTTCGCAACGCGCCTTCGCGGCAGATGAACCAGTAGGACCGGCCTGTCGAGCATCGGTGCTCAAACGGGATCTTCAGCTGACCTTGTTTGATGGCGTTGGCCACGAGCGTGTCCCAGCCCAAAAAGACGCCGTGTCCTGCGATTGCTGCATCCATGCATAAAGACGCGTTGGAAAAGCCATGGCCTTTGGGAAGATGGCTTTCCTTCATGCCGAAGGCTGAGAGCCAATCACTCCAGCGGTAATAGGAATTGTAGTCACGGATAATCACCTCATTGAGCAGGTCCTGCGGCTCCTTGAGCCGTTCTGCGACCTCAGGAGAGCATACCGGGTAGATGAAGTGTTCGCACAGGCGTTCCGAGTAAACGTCATCCGGTGCGCGTTTGTGGACGCGGACGCAGGCATCAACATCGGAGTGGTTGAGGTTCACTACTTGATCATTCGCATCCAGCCGGAGGTTGATATCCGGGTTTGCGCTCATGAAGCTGCTTAAACGCCAGACCAGCCACTTTTCAGCCAGCAGAGGAGCAACGGACAGGAAGAGGCTCTCCTCCCTGTCACGGTCTGCCAGCGCCACTGCCTCGGAGATCTGTTTAAGACCCGATGTGAGTTCGCGGCAGATTTCGGCGCCGAGCCTTGTCAGCTTTAGTCCGCTCGGTTCACGGGAGAAGAGCGGGCGCCCCAGCTGGTGCTCGGTTTTGTGCAGTTGCTGGCTGACAGCACCGGAGGTGATCCCCAGTTCTTCAGCTGCATTTTTTAAAGATCCCAAGCGCCCTACGGCTTCAACAACACGAAGACCGGCTAGGCTGACTTGATTGAGGTTTTTCATCGAGAATAGTTCCGAGCAGTAAATCTAAACCGGGGTTTAGTTATTCCAGATAGCGCTTGCAACACAATGGGCGCATTGTCGCTTCATCAAGTCACAAAGGAAATGACAATGCGAAATCTTTTTAAAGATCTGTTGCGCGGAAAATCCCAGCGTAAATCTAAAGCACCAGCAGGCTCCAAGCCTTATTGTGCTGATCCGCTTGCGCACCCTGCCCTTCAGCGCATGGATACTCGCGAAATTGGTGATGTTTACATCAACCCAGAAAAAACGCTGCCTTAACAGCAGCGTTTTTTATTCTTTCCATCAGATTTCGTCCCTCAATACGGGATGCCTACCTTTTTATAGATGAAGTGCAAGATCCAGGCAGGCCCAACAAGTAAGAACTGCAGGTCCTTGAAGAACGAGGGTTTTTTCCCCTCAATATAATGGCCGATAAACTGGCCAACCCAAGCGATTACAAACACCGCCAGAGCCGTCTGCCAGAGCGGAATGCCAAGCCCGAACTGCTCGTAGGTCATATTGATCCAAACCAGCAGCGCTGAAGCAACGGCCATGCCAATTGCCAGCGTAAAGGACAGTGACAGATAGTAAAGAACCGCTAACCCAAGCCCGATTGTGCACCAGTTCAGCAATGGTGAGATACTCGAGAAAACAATGGGTGTTGGGATAGACCACAGCAGTGCGGTTACCGTCCAGGAAATGACGGGTACACAGATCCAGTGAATTGCTTTGTTTTTATGATCCTGATGGCTTTCGCCATACTCGCCAAGCAGGCGGTCGATGCGACGCCCGGTCGCTTCAGATAGGCTCATATTACCCTCCCCGTAATAACAAGCTGCACGAATGCGACTAGCATGCCGTAAAGGGAAGTTATTTTCAAGCTGACAAAACTTCGGCGGGCATAATACCCCATGCCCGCCGAAGGCGTTGTTTTACCTAGCAGGTGCTACGCAATGCCTGCTGTTATGCTTGCAGCATTGCGCTTTCTGCATTGTGCATCAACAGCGGACAGAGCTGTCATGTTAACGATGCCGCGTGATGTCACAGATGGCGTGATAATATGCGCGGGTTTCTTTGCACCCAGCAAGATTGGGCCAACATGGAGTGCGTCTGTCATTGCCTTAATGAGGTTCATGGCAATGTTGGCGGCATCCAATGTTGGGAACACGAGCAGATTTGCAGGGCCAGAGATATGTGCATCCGGCATGTAGCGCTCCAGGATATCCGGCTTCAGGGCTGCATCACCATGCATTTCGCCTTCAGCCTCCAGATCAGGCATCTGCTTCCAGACCATCTGCAGGGCTTCACGCATCTTGTTGGAGGTTACGGATGGGCGGGAGCCGAAGTTGGAGTGCGACAATAGGGCAACGCGTGGGGTGATCCCGAAGCGTTTGATCTGTTCGGATGCCAGATGAGTGATCTCGGCGATTTCCTCAGCGGATGGGCACTCGGTCACATAAGTGTCTGCCAGGAAGTAGGCGCCGCTTGAGTTGATCAGCAGCGACAGGGTTGAGAAGTCAGTGACTTCGTCGGAACATCCAATGATATTGGAGATATCGCGCAGGTGCTTATCGAAGCGGCCCTCAAGGCCAGTGATAAGCGCATCAGCTTCGCCTCTATGCAACGCCAGTGCACCAATAACGGTTGTGTTGGTACGGACGACAGTTCTAGCCGCTTCCGGTGTTACGCCTTTGCGGCCAACAAGTTGGACCAGTGTGTCCACGTAGGAGCGGTAACGTGGATCGTCTTCCGGGTTTACAAATTCGAAGTCTGTGCCCGGACGGATGCGCAGGCCGAAGCGCTCACAGCGGTTTTCCAGAACCTGTGGACGGCCAATCAGGATCGGTGTTGCAAGACCTTCTTCAATCACCACCTGTGCGGCGCGCAGTACGCGTTCGTCTTCACCATCTGCGTAGATGACGCGTTGCTTGTCTTCTTTTGCCTGCGCGATGATCGGCTTCATCACCATACCGGAGCGGAACACGAACCGGTTCAGCTTGTCCATGTAGGCGTCGAAGTCTTCAATTGGGCGCGTTGCGACGCCCGTTTCCATGGCCGCTTTTGCAACAGCTGGTGCAATGCGCAGGATCAGACGGTTATCGAATGGGGACGGGATGAGATAGTTTGGGCCGAATGTATGAATGACGCCGCCATAGGCTTTGGCGACCACGTCGGTCGGTTCTTCCCGTGCCAGAGCTGCGATTGCTTCAACAGCTGCCAGTTTCATTTCCTCGTTGATGGCCGTTGCACCAACGTCCAGCGCACCGCGGAAGATGTACGGGAAGCAGAGAACGTTATTCACTTGGTTCGGGAAGTCCGAACGACCGGTACACATGACAACATCATCACGTACAGCAAGCGCGTCTTCCGGCATGATTTCCGGGTTCGGGTTGGCAAGGGCCATCACAAGTGGACGCTTGGCCATCTTGGCGACCATTTCCGGTTTCAGAACGCCAGCTGCGGACAGGCCGATAAAGACGTCCGCGCCTTCGATGATATCATCAAGCGTGCGCTTGTCGGTCTTTTGGGCAAAAACGGATTTCCATTCATCCATAAGGGCTTCGCGGCCTTCATAGACAACGCCTTCAATGTCGGAAACCCAGATGTTTTCGCGTTTTACGCCAGAGGCAACGAGCAGGTTGAGACAGGCAAGCGCCGCAGCACCCGCACCGGATGCAACAACCTTGATGTCCTCCAGCTTTTTGCCGGAGAGTTCCATACCGTTATGGACAGCGGCGGCTACGATGATTGCGGTTCCGTGCTGGTCATCATGGAAAACCGGGATATTCATCTTTTCGCGCAGGCGGTCTTCAATCTGGAAACACTCAGGCGCTTTGATATCTTCCAGGTTGATGCCGCCGAAGGTTGGCTCAAGAACGGAGACTGCATCTACAAACTTATCAACCTTGGTTTCGTCAACCTCGATGTCGAATACGTCGATGCCTGCAAACTTTTTGAAGAGAACTGCCTTCCCTTCCATGACCGGCTTGGAGGCGAGAGGACCGATGGCACCAAGTCCCAGTACGGCGGTTCCGTTGGAGATTACGGCGACCAGGTTCTGGCGAGCAGTGTAATCGGCAGCTTTTGACGGCTCCTTATGGATTTCCAAACATGGCGCAGCAACACCCGGCGAGTAGGCGAGTGCTAAATCTCGCTGGTTTCCCAAAAGTTTAGTTGCCTGAATTTCCAATTTACCAGGGCGTGGATACTCGTGGTAAAAGAGGGCTTGTTGATCGAGTTCGCCGGAGGTAGGGCGCT
Source organism: Pseudovibrio japonicus (assembly GCF_014651595.1). GTDB lineage: Bacteria > Pseudomonadota > Alphaproteobacteria > Rhizobiales > Stappiaceae > Pseudovibrio > Pseudovibrio japonicus. The sequence continues at coordinate 810,801 of NZ_BMXE01000001.1, forward strand.
TTTTGTCCGTCATTGTATGTTCTTGCCTGACCTTGTGAATGAGCAGCTCGCCACCGGGAATCAGTGTGACTTCCGGATCAGATATGGCAAAACCTAGACCATCGCCTAGGATTCTGCACTGTCTTTATACGTCTTAAAGCGTATAAATGCGCGGATTAGAATAAGCAAAAGCGCTGCATTTAAAATATGCCACAAGTAATGTGTGCCTGTTGGTAATATTGGACAAAGCGGCTGATCGAGCATTCTGAAAATCATCGATACTGCGAATACGAGACCTCCCAGGAACAAAGCATTGGAGGTTGGCTTATGTTTCCAGCGGGTAAGTGCTGCGAACAGGAGTATCGCGAGCAGTGCCGGGAAGTAGCCTGCGGTAGAGCCCATCAGACCCTGAAACAGTGGCGGAAGATACTCCAAGGCCGCATAAAAGATCACCGTCACAATAAGTGATATCAGTATGTTAGCGCCGAGGTAGCGCCGTGTTGCCAGATAGAAGTAGGCCAGCATAAAGGCCGCGATCGGGATGGAATCTGCCAGCAAAGCCCAGTAGGTCGCGAAGGTGTGAAACAGGAAAGAGCCTATCCCGATAATGACGACCAAAAGGATGAGCAGGAGTGCTGCGTTATCTTGTGAGATGGTTTGCGTTGAATCGGTATTTTTTGCGTTGCTACGTGCGTTTTTCCAGATTTGAAGGGCTATCAGCGCGGCGATGATGAAGGCGATGTTACTCACCGCATTGAGAGGCTCGGACCAGAATGCGGCGGAGGTTCTTTCACAGTATTGGTTCAGTTGTTGATTCCAGTCCATGAGACCTCCCGGTTGGTCCCGTGTCACCTCATCGGGTTTTGAAAGACCACGGTACCGTTCAACCAATGAATACGGCTTGCGCTCAATACTTTCTTGAGTTGTTGCCGCCTGTTTGCATTTGGTGCACTCAGCAGTGCTTGCTGCAGATGCTGTTTTTGCATCAGCAGGGGAAGTTGATAGCAGGAGGACTTCAACAAACGGTTCTTTGCATTGGCGAGTCTTTCCTTAATCTGCGCGGATGGGCCGAATTCTTCAGTTCGGCTTCTATAAACGCCAATGAGATTGCTTGCGGAGTTGGTCCGTTCCGCGCGTTCTATGAAAGCGGCAGCTTCTGCTTGCCAACCAACTTGCAAGATGGCGCCGGGCTGGATGAGCAGGATCCAGTTGGCGCGGGTGCATTGTTGGGCGCCCTCGGTCAGAACTGAGCCGGAGTTGGCTGCGTTGGTCACAAAGTGGGCACCGCAGGCGTCTGCGACGACGCTGGTGCCATCCGTTGAGCCTTCATCGGCAATGATGACTTCTTTCAAGATGCCTTCTGCAGAGGCAGGGACAAGGGCGGACAAGGTGAGAACCAGCAGCTGCTCGCTGTTGTGGGCGGGAATAAGTGCGCTAATCATTCCGGCAGTTTACAGTGATTTGCCTAATATTCGGAAAGTAAAGGCTTGCAAATCCCAATAATCTGAGCAATGTTCTCTCTATGTTCTTACGGAAGACGGAAGTGCACGCCCCATGCCAACTGCACAAAATCAAAAGACTGATGCGGAGGCTCCTGATCCCTCAGGGTCTGCCCTTCCGGTTAACATGACAGGCCGCGGACGGGCTGCGCATTCCAACAAGGCAGGACGGTTTGAGTCGGAAAGCCGGGAACTGGTGGATGACGGCTGGGGAACAATTGATGAACTTCCACCCGTCAAGACCGAAGTACAGACAGAAGTTGCGCGGCATGTGATAACCAAGAACTCTTCGCCTGACCTGCCTTTTGATCGCTCTATCAATCCGTATCGAGGATGTGAGCACGGCTGCATTTACTGTTTTGCGCGGCCAACCCATGCCTATATGGGGCTTTCGCCGGGACTGGATTTTGAAAGCCGGTTGTTTGCCAAGCCCAATGCGGCGCAGGTTTTGGAGCGGGAGCTGGGTGCGCCTTCCTATCAAGCCAAACCGATTGCGATTGGAACCAATACCGATCCGTACCAGCCCATTGAACGCACGCAGAAAATCATGCGCGGTATTCTGGAGGTGCTGAACAAGACAGGGCATCCGGTGACAATTGTTACCAAGTCTGCGCTGGTCATGCGAGACATCGACATTCTGTCTGAGATGGCCGAGCGCAATCTGGCTAAGGTGGCAATCTCTGTGACAACGCTGGACCGGAAGATTGCACGCAGTCTTGAACCGCGCGCCTCTACGCCAACGCGGCGGCTGCAGGCGATCAAGGCTCTGTCTGATGCGGGTATTCCAACGGCGGTTTTAGCGGCGCCTATCATTCCCGGCCTGACGGATCATGAGCTTGAGGGTATTTTGGAGGTCTGCAAGGAGCATGGGGCGAGCGAGGCCAACTATATTCTCCTGCGCTTGCCGCGTGAGGTTTCGGAGCTGTTCAAGGAATGGCTTTTGCGGGAGGCTCCGGGCAGTTATCGGCGCGTCCTTAGTCTTCTTCGATCCATGCGTGACGGGAAAGACTACGATGCTCAATGGACACAGCGTTTCAAAGGCAAAGGGCCTTATGCAGATCAACTGGCGAAGCGTTTTCAGCTGGCCTGCAAGAGCAAGGGCCTTTCCCCGCGCTCTCTAAAACTGTCCTGTGACCATTTCATCAAGCCAACCTGCGGTGGCGTACAGCTTTCATTGTTGTAGACGTGCGGCAGGAAGGTCACTCTTGACCGTGGTTAAGATAAGTTATGACAGCATCAAAGGCATTGATATTGTATTCGTCGTAGAAGTTATCCGAGGATACCGGCTGCGATGACTGCTTGATAATCGCAATGTTTCGTGTTGGATCAATGTAAATCCATTGCCCGTTGACCCCGATGGCCATGAAAGCCTCATGTCCTGGAGTATGGCGTACCCACCACTGCGCCCGGTAACTCCAGTCTTTATTACCCATCACCCCCTTGGATTCAGTACCGTTCGAGAAGGCCTCAATACTGCCTCCCTCTGCAAGCTCTCTCACCACAGCAGCAGGAACCACTTGTTGCCCATTAAATTCCCCTTGATTGAGCATCATTATTGCAAACCTTGCCAAGTCCTTTGGCGTTGCGTTTAACCCACCGCCAGCAAATAGGGTGCCGCTTTTATCTAACAGAACATATGTACTCCCGTCGGTTCCTAGCTTGGACCATAACTTGTCATAGAGGTCTTGCTGAAAGGAGCGCCCAGTCGCTCGGTTTGTTACCCAATTGACCACATCTGTCTTGGGTGTTTGATAGTGAAAAATATCGCCATGCTCATGGTCGAAATCTTTGGGAAGAGACGCCAGGTAGTCATAGATATTATCAGCGAGGCTCTCGTCGTCCGTCGCTTCAATGAATCCCAGAACTTTTGCGTATTGGACGATACCTGAAGTGGGGTCGGCGTAGTCTTCGGAAAAATCCAGAGAATTGGTCATATCTAAAACCTGACCAACAGTCGCGTTTGCGAAAGCACCCGATTGTTCCAGTTCCGGCACATACTTTACTACCAGATCATCTTCGTTGAGTTTGCCTTCTGCTGCAGCCATTAGGCCAAACAGACCGGCAAACGACTTTGTGACCGACATCATCTGGTGTTCCTGATCAGCGGTCATGCCATTTAAGAACTCCTCAAAGACAATTGTGTCTCCTTTGATAACAACAAAAGCATCCGTGTAGGTTTCCTTAAAGTAGATCTCCATGTCCACTGGCTTACCGGTATCCGGATTGATGACTTTGAGGTGTTCAATGCCTGCATCGATTTCCGTTTTCACGGGTACGGCTACCTCAGCATTCCTAATCCCAGCGGTTGGGTAAATGCTACGCATGTTTTGGTAGGACCAGCGATTATAGGGAGATGTAAACAGAGCATTTGAACGATCGACGCGCTTATCTACCGGAGGAGGAAAACCTTGCATCAGTTCCAGTTCTTCGGCTGTCGCATATTCGTCTGCAATTACCGGCTTCATTGACTGCATTGATCCCAAGGTCAGAATAGAGAGCGTGAGACTAAACCAGAACCCATGCTTAGACTTTCTAAGATAAGCAATGAACATTGTGCCCTCTATTCTCGTTATAGCATGCGGCATTATTCATCTCAGCTCTCAAGTGTATGTAAATATACTTTGTACAATACACTCAAACCGCTTTAGCTTTCTGAAGATTGCTTCGAGGACCTCCAAGTTCTTTTGAATGGGATGCGAGATGGCGTTCAACTCTATGTGGTCCACACCAAATCACTATCAGCGGGAAATTTAGGAGCCAGGTCTTCGACTTAATCTAACAAGTTCGGCGCGTTCTTTGGATCGCAACACTGCCTTCCATCAGCACAGAGCTCAGAATTTCACCGCCTCGGAAGTCTAAACCGAGGAGGATTGTCTTTAATTGACATGAACAAAAGAACTGCCTGTTAAGGTGACAGAGCCATATAGATGCTCGCGGCATGTTTCTAAAGTAATGCTGAGCAAATGACCTTCATTGGGTCTGTTCTGATGGGAATAAGACCCCTCTTAGTCATCGAAATTGGTTCATTTCCAAGTAATTTCCCGCGAAGTTAGGCCTTCGAGAAAAGAGGAGCAAGCATCAGTGCTTAAATACGTCCTATCAAAAGGAATAATGTTTTCTTCTCTAGTCCTATTATCTGGGTGTGTCGCTGGAGCCGTTGCCCCCGCGTATGTGATTGCAAAGAACGGAGGCTATGCGAATTATCAGCAGGTATCTGCTGAGAACAGACACAAATACAGAGATGATGATAGCGATACGGGAGTGAATGACGAACCAACTGGCGCCATATCCGTAATTAACTCCGCAGGATCGGCTTGTCTTGCCAGCGGCGGTTTTATTAATTGTGCGGACGGTACTTCAGGAAGCTATATTGCAGGGGGTGGTTCTATTCTGGGCACCTTATCAAATGGGGACTCAATAACAGCCCCCTATTAGCAGCCACTTGTAACAAGGAGCGCAGCTAACATCTTCCCTCCCTACAGCGCAAAGAAAAGCAGCAGCCCGGAAGAACGACGGCATGCCCAAATCGTCGGGCTTTAATTTTCATGCGTTTTCCTCGCTGTAGACGGACCTCGTTGTTATGGTTGAAAGCTCATGGACGGCGTGGCAAAGAGGGGCATGTCGTATTTTGCAAATTCCCTCTTTGATATCGCCTTTCCTGATGCTCCTAACCTGCGCTTTGAGCGCTCTGTAGAGCAAGATCTGCAAGGGCGTTTTGCTGGTATAGATGAAGCAGGACGTGGACCATGGGCCGGTCCCGTTGTTATAGCTGCCGCCAGTCTTGATTACGACAATCTGCCAGAGGGGCTGAACGATTCCAAGAAGCTGACAGAGGCCAAACGCGAGGAGCTTTTTGAGCAGATCCTTGAGATGGCTGATGTGAGTGTTTGCGTGCAAAGTGCGCGGACCATTGACCGGATCAACATCCGCGAGGCAACGCTGCAAGGCATGCGCACCTGCGCCCGCTCGCTCACTGTTCCGGTAAAACGGTTCTTCATCGATGGCAAAGACGTGCCACACCATCTGCCGCAGGAAGGGCAAGCCATGATCAAGGGTGATGGCCGCTGCCTTGCTATTTCCGCTGCTTCCATCGTCGCCAAGGTGACACGTGACCGACTGATGGTGAAAATGGACAAGTATTATCCGGCATACGGTTTTGCCAAGCACAAGGGCTACGGCACCAAGCAGCATCAGGAAGCACTGGCAGCCCACGGCGTCACCCCCCTCCACCGCTGCTCCTTCCGGCCTATTCGGGAGATGATTGAGGGTTGAGGCGATTTGCGGGTCCTTGCGCGAACGCTCTCCCCAGACGCTGATCGAAGTTCCAAGAGTTCCTGCTGGTTTGAGCAGCGGGACTTCGTTCTTGCATTGTACCCTTCGGGTTCCTACAGCAAGCATCATTCCACGACCACAGCACATCCCCTTTTATAGTTCCGAGCCTCTTTCACCTTCATATGTCCCTTATTATCGCCAAGTATTGGGCTGACTACGAGGGAGCTGATGCAAGAGTTGGAGTAGGCCATGAAACGCGCGATTGTTACTGGTGGGGCTGGTTTGATTGGGACGGGTATCTGTCAGGCCCTTCTTGCAGAGGGCTGGGAGGTTGCCAGTTTTGATCTTAAGGTTGGCCAGACCAATGCCGTGGGTGTCCTCTGTGACATCAGCGATGAGCGGGCGGTTGATGAAGCGTTTGCCTACCTTGGGTGGCCGCAGGTGGACTTGCTGGTCAACAATGGCGGACAGGCGACCAGTCTGCAGTTGGAGCTGCAAGAAGCGACCATGGATGACTGGCGCAAGACGCTGGACAGCTATCTGACAGCTACATTTCTCATGAGCCGGCGTGCCTTGCCGTTGATGCCGGAGGGTTCCTGCATTGTGAACATGGCCTCCACGCGTGCCTTCATGTCCGAACCGGGAGACTTCATTTATGCGGCTGCCAAGGGCGGTATCATTTCGCTCACGCAAGCGCTGGCAATTTCTCTTGGGCCCAAGGTGCGAGTGAATGCGATTGCTCCGGGGTGGATCTCAGATGGAGCTGACTTGAGCGAAGGCGACCATGCGCAACATCCGGTCGGGCGCGTCGGTCGGCCCGAGGACATTGCCGAGGCGGTGCTTTATCTGAGTGGGGCCGGGTTCATGACAGGCCAGACACTGACGATTGACGGCGGCATGACGCGCAAGATGATCTATGAGGAGTGAGCACTGCTGAAGATTGATCTGTGCTTGCGGCCAGACCGCTCATATACCCAAACAAAAAAGGCTCCCGAAGTTCGGAAGCCTTTTTGATGTTCTTTTCAGAAATTCTGAGGATCAATTCAGGTTGTCAGAAACCTGTTTGATGCTCTCTGTGAGCACCTTGTCCTGAACTTCCGCTTTGGCAACGCTGGAAGCGACGATGGTTTCAGCTGCCTGTGCTGCAACATCTGCAGCGCGGGAGCGAACTTCTGCAATCGCATTTGTTTCAGCCTGAGCGATTTTCGCTTCAGCTGCTTTGGTGCGACGTGCAATCATCTCTTCGAGAGCTACCTTGGCTTCTTCAGCCAGACGATCCGCTTCAACTTTTGCGTCAGCAACGATCTGTTCTGCTTCGGCTTCAGCCTCTTTACGCTTGCGCTGGTACTCGGCCATCAGAGCCTGAGCTTCTTCACGCAGCTTACGGGCGCCTTCAAGCTCTTGCTTGATGTTGTCCGCTTGCTGGTCAAGCATTGCACCTACTTTGCCCGGAACTTTGAGGTACCAAAGCAAAACAAAGAAGAGGATGAGACCAACGAGTGCCCAAAGGCTTGCATCGAACATTCTGTCACCCCTTACTTAAGTGCAGCATCAACGGCTTTGGTGACTTCAGCTTTTGCTGGAGCACGACCGCCGATAAGTGCCTTCACAAGCTCGCCTGTTGTCTCGGAGGCGATTTCGCCAACGTGAGTCAGGCTTTCAGCTGTGATCCTGGAGATGCTCTGTTCAGATTCGGAAAGCTTAGCTGCCAACTGCTCTTCAGCCGCTGCGCGGGCGCTTTCTGTCTCTGCTTTTACCTTTGAGCGTGCCTCATGAGCCAGGTTAGTGGCCTTGGTGCGCGCGTCGGCAAGAGCACTTTCGTAGGATGCGATGGCTTCATCTGTCTCTTGTTTGAGACGGGATGCTTCTGCCATGTCACCTGCGATGCGATCGCGACGATCTTCAAGAATACCGCCGATGCGTGGCAGAACCACTTTCGACATTACCCAGTAGAAAACGCCGAAGGAAAGAACCAACCACAACAGCTGAGACGGGTAAGTCGAGCTGTCGAATGGAGGAAAGCTACCGCTGTCCTCTACAATGCCGACTTCGGCAGTTGTATTCAGGTTTCCTTGAGTATTCGACATCAACTTCTCCGTGAACGCTCTTCGTAACGCTTTATGATTTGGAGACGGCCCTTAACGAGTAAGGACCGTCACGCATAAAACGCTCTAATCGTTTTCGTCGATTATACTGCGAACAGCAGCAGAAGTGCGACGAGAAGGGAGAAGATGCCGAGAGCTTCGGTCACAGCAAAGCCGAGGATGAGGCGGCCGAACTGTCCATCTGCAGCAGATGGGTTGCGCAGTGCGCCGGCAAGGAAGTTGCCGAAGATGTTACCGAGACCGAGAGCTGCACCACCCATACCAAGGCAGGCGATACCGGCACCAATGTATTTTGCTGCTTCTGCGTCCATGACAAGTGCTCCTAATTAGCAAATTTCGTCTATGACTTAGTTTTGGGCTTAATACCCGGATTCTACACGTTACTTAGTGGCTCGGATGGAGCGCATCTGCAAGATACATGCACGTAAGAACGGTAAAGACGTAGGCCTGAAGGAAGGAGACCAGGAACTCAAGAGCCGTAATGGCAATCGTGAGTAACAGCGGCAAGACCGCAGCTGCGACACCTGCTGCACCGAGACCGGTGAGCATTACGACGAAGCCTGCGAAAACCTTCAGGGTGATGTGACCAGCAAGCATGTTTGCGAACAGACGTACGGACAAGCTAACTGGACGGGAAAGGAAAGAGATAACTTCAATCACGGAAACGAGAGGAACAACCCCTGCCGGAACGCCACTTGGGACGAACAGCTTAAGGAAGCCTGCGCCGTGCTTGTAGAAACCGTAGATCGTTACGGTGCCAATCACGAGCATTGCGAGCGCAAAGGTCACGATGATCTGGCTTGTAACGGTGAAGAAGTATGGGAACATCCCGAGCATGTTTGCCATGAAAACGAACATGAACAGGGAAAAGACGAGCGGGAAGAACCGCATGCCGTCATTGCCTGCTGAGCCTCGCAAGGTGGCAGCAACAAACTCGTAGGACATTTCCGCCATGAGCTGAGCACGGCTGGGGACCAGGCCACGTCTGTTGGTAGACAGAACGAGGAACAAGGTCGCTACAGCGACGGTCAGAACCATGAACAAGGAAGCGTTGGTGAAGGAGAAATCAACACCGCCAATCTCCATAGATACAATCTTGGAGATATGAAACTGGTGGATCGGATCGATCGCGTTGCCTGAATTTCCAGCCACAGGTAGTACCCCTGAAGTGCCAATTTACGAGCGCAAGAGCGCGATGAATTAGTTAGTCCTGCTTCTTGCCGGAGTTCATCCGTCTCTCAGGACCGGCGACTTTACCCGCCTCCCGAAGTACGTTTAATACTCCCGCTGCAAAGCCAAGCATAAGGAGAATTATCATTCCCCACGGCTTGGTTCCGAGCCAGCTATCTGCCATCCAGCCGAGTGCCCCCCCGACGAAGATCGCAGCGATAAACTCGGAAGACATCTTCCAAGCCTGTGACAAACCTGACATTGCGCTGGTCCTGTTCGGCTCCTCTTTAACAGAGGTTTCTTCCAGGTGTGTATCCAGCGTTTTGCCGAGCTTTTCTAGCCGCTCAGACAGGTGACGATCAGTTTCTTTCATGCCTTGTTTTCTCTGCTTGTTCTCTTCGGGAGACATCTTCATTCTTCCTAGATAGCTGCAGATAACTCAAAGACCCTGTAGACCCCTGAAAGTCGGGGGCACCATAATGCTCGTGATGTGCAGTGTCAAGGCTAGAGCCACTTAAGCTAAATACCTGATATTTAATATGTTTTCGAAGTTTCTAACAGGTAATACGTATAAAGGATGCATTCAAGGGCGTATTGTACCCTATTTTAGGCCGTCTCTGTGAATCGTTCAGCCATCTCAAGATCCACTGAAACCAGCTGAGAGACCCCTCTTTCTGCCATGGTCACTCCAAACAATCTGGACATGCGCGCCATGGTAATCGGGTTGTGTGTAATGACCGTGAATCGCGTCTCGGTGTTTTGCGTCATATTCTCCAGCAACGCGCAATAACGTTCTACGTTGGCATCATCCAACGGGGCATCCACTTCGTCCAGAACGCAGATCGGGGCCGGATTTGTAAGGAAAACTGCGAATATAAGCGCCATAGCAGTAAGCGCCTGCTCGCCGCCCGAGAGCAATGTCATGGTCTGAGGCTTCTTGCCGGGAGGGCGTGCGAAGATCTCCAAACCCGCATCAAGGGGGTCTTCTGCATCCACCAGTTTCAGCTCTGCAGTACCTCCGCCGAACAGGTGCGTGAAGAGGCGTCTGAAGTGGTCGTTGACCTGATCGAAGGAGCTCAGCAGACGTTCCCGTGCTTCCTTGTTCAGATTCATAATTCCTGTGCGCAACTTCCTGATAGCCTCAATCAGGTCGTCTCTTTCGCTTATGAGCGTGTCGCGCTGCTCGGTTATTTCCTGCATTTCTTCATCAGCACGCAGATTCACCCCGCCCAGACGTTCGCGCTCGGCCTTGAGGCGGTCGAGCTTGCGTTCAGCTGCTTCGGCATCCGGTAGTGGAGCGTCCTGCGAGAGGCCGGTCATCTCATGGAGGCGGGAGACAGCGACTTCCAGTGTCTCATCCACCCGGCGCTCAATTTCTGCGCGGCGTTCTTTTGCGGCTTCGAGGCGTTCCTCAGCGCGAACCTTCCGTTCGCGTGCTCCGGAGAGGTCTTCCATGGCTTCGCGGGCCTTTTGGTCGGCGATCAGTTGACGCTTTTCGCCTTCGGCCAGTTTGTCGTCAGCTGCCTTGCGGGCTTCTTCCGCATTTGCGAGGCTGGTGAGCAGATCCTGACGCTTGAGTTCAATTTCCTCAGGGCTTTCCAGAAGGATCATGCGCTCTTCGGCGGCTTCATCGCGGCGCTGGCGCAAGACTGAGATCTGCCTGTCGGCGTTTTGCACGCGCTGCACCCAGTTCTGGCGGTCGCGCTCAATGGTTTCGAGGCGCTTGGCCCGTAGCTCGGCTTCGCGCTTCAAGGCATCCGTGGCGCCTTTTGCTTCTGCGAGCTTACTGCGACACTGGGAAACTTCCTTGGTCGCGGCTTCCAACTCGGCTGAGACACCTTCAATGTCCTGCAATTCTTCGAGGGCAGCTTCTGCTTCTTCCAGTGAGGCGGCTGTTTCCTCAAAATCCTCATTGGCGCGGCGGAGCTGCTCTTCGAGTGTTGTCTTGCGCACGGAGAGTTCCGTTAAGGCGCGCTCCGCTGCGGCGAGCTCTTCACGCAATGCAATGATGCGAGATTGTTCTAGGCGGAGCTTCTGGCGCATGTCCTGCTCAGCCGTTTCCGCCTGCCGCCTGTGTTCTGCTGCGGTTTCGAGGGCTTGTTTTTTCTCGCTGACCAGCTCTCTTGTCTGATCAACGAGTTCTTCAAGCTCGGCAAGGCGATTTCGTTGAGCGAGGCGCTGTGCTGCTGGTGTTGGCGCGTCGGCTGCAATGACCAAACCATCCCAGCGCCAGAGATCACCCTGCTTGCTGACCAGTCGCTGACCAACCTTCAGCTCTTTCCGCAAGGTTAAACCCTGCTCAGCATCAACAAGACCAACCTGAGCCAGACGGCGGGCCAGTTCACTGGGCGCCTTTACATAGTCAGACAGAGGCGTTGCACCGGCTGGTAGATCAGGGTCAGCCCCCTGCCCTGCGCTCAGGCTCCAGTGCACAGGAGCTTCCGGTTCCATTGCTGCATCAAGGTCTTCGCCCAAAGCCGCACCGAGGGCGGTTTCCAGACCCGGACTGACACTCATCTTGTCTACGGCGGGCGTCCAGTCGCCGGTTTGGCCTGCGGACAGAACGGCCTGCAAGGTTTTGGCTTCCGTCTCATATCTGGAGAGAGCTGAATCCGCTTCATTTAATGGGGCGCGACAGTTGCTCTCTGCCTCACGAGCCGCAGCCAGTGCTTCTTCAGCCTGAACTGCGGTTTCTTCCGCCTCTGCCAATTCTTCCAGAGCCATCTCCAGCTCTTCGCGCTTATCACCCGGTCCACTGGCGGCTTTGATATCACCCTCAACAGCTTGCAGCTGTGCTTTAAAGCGATCTGCTTCTTCCTTGAAGCGGGCGCTCTTTTGGCGGATGCCGGAGATCTGACCTTCCAACTGATTGTGGGTTGCGAGGAGGCTGGCGTGATCCTGCGTGATGCGTGAGTGCTTCATCTCACTGGCATCGAGATTGTCTTCGGCAATCAACACCAGTTCTTCAGCATGTTCCGCACGCTCGTCCAAGGTTTCGGCTGCTTCGAGGAGTTCCTGTTTTTCCTCCTCCAGCTCTTCCAGATGACTGGTGTTTTCGCTGGCAAGGCGGGCCTCGCGCTCGATATCCTGCTCCATCTGGGCAAGGCGGGCTTGGAGGTCTGTCAGCTTTTCCTTGATGCGGCGGTCTTCAGAGTCCAGATCGTTCTTTGCGATGATCAGGTGCTGGAGCGCGGCGGCGGCACCGCCTGCTGCTTCTCGGAGCTTTGGAATCTCATGGGCTGCAAGTGCCTGCTCTTTGGCTGTGGAGGCTTGCAATCCTGCAATATCGCGCATGCCGATCTCGGCTTCGGCGTATTGTTTACGGGCTGCTTCCAGCGCGGCGGAGGCCTCCTGCCAGCGCAGGTACAGGATCGTTGCTTCGGCCTTGCGAATTTCGGAGGAGAGATTGCGGTAGCGGGTGGCCTGACGGGCCTGCCGTTTCAGGCCGTCGAGCTGTCCCTCAATCTGCAGGACCACATCTTCCAGACGTTCCAGATTGGTTTCAGCAGCGCGCAGGCGGATCTCTGCTTCTTTGCGACGGCTATGCAGGCCGGAGATGCCTGCTGCTTCCTCCAGAATTTTCCGGCGTGAGGTTGGCTTGGCGGAGATCAGCTCGCCGATCTGTCCCTGACGCACCATGGCTGGTGAGCGCGCACCGGTGGAGGCGTCAGCAAACAGGAGCTGCACATCTCTTGCACGAGCGTCCTTGCCGTTGATCTTGTAGACCGAGCCGGCCTCGCGCTCGATGCGGCGCGTGACTTCCAGCATGTCGCTGTCATTATAGCCTGAGGGAGCGGTGCGGTCTGAGTTGTCCAGGAACAGGGTGACTTCTGCGGTATTTCTGGCAGGCCGGTTGAGGCTGCCGGAAAAGATTACGTCATCCATGCCGGAAGCGCGCATGTTCTTATAGGAGTTCTCTCCCATTACCCAGCGCAGAGCTTCTACCAGATTGGATTTACCGCAGCCATTGGGCCCGACAATACCGGTCAGGCCGTCTTCAATGACAAACTCCATGGGCTCAACAAAGGATTTGAACCCGAGGATACGGAGGCGCTGAAACTTCATTGAGCGCCCCCTACTCTTACAACAGGGTGCAAGCGTTCATACGCGCATGGATCTGCGAGCAGGTTCGTCAGCCCAAGGGGCTGCCCGCTGCTTTTACAGATTCTTGTCCACGTACGTTTTGAACTCGTCAAACGAGAGTGCCCCGCTTACCTTTTCACCGTTGATAAAGAAGGTCGGTGTCGAATCTACGCCCAGAGTGTTGGAGCCATAGTCACGAACTTCCGTTACTCCGTCTAGTATTTCCTGATTCGTCAAGCAAGCCTTCACGCTATCTTCTGTGAAACCAAGCTGCTTACCCATGCTCAACAGGGCGTTGTACGGGTCATTGGTGAAGGCCCAGTTACGCTGCTCTTCAAACATCAGGTCTACAATGTCGAAGTATTTGTCTTCTGGTGCACAGCGCGCAAGCATAAAGCCAGCTGCGGCGACTGTATCCAGTGGGAATTCACGGAAGATGAAACGCACTTTGCCAGTGTCGATGTATTCTCTCTTCAGCTCTTTATAGGTGGTGTTGTGGAAGTTCGCACAGTGACCACACGTCAAAGACGCATATTCGATGACTGTTACCGGTGCGTCCGGAGAGCCAATCGCCTGTTCAGGCAATGGACCGACCTTGTCCAGCTGTGCTTCAGAATAGGTCTGAGCAGAGGCAACGGTCGGCATGGCAGCGAATGCAAGAGAAGCAGCAGTGAGAGCACTGGTGCGCTCAAGAAACTTACGGCGAGAGAGTGTCACGTTTTTCTATCCCAGTTTAAATCGATGTTGCCCTGTCTGCTGACCCAGCACGGTTATCCACGAGTGGCAGCCAGAGATTGGCTGCGAGTATAACCCTTTTGAGTCAGGAACCTCTGATCACAAGCTGGTGAACAATCATGCAAACCATTACCTGCCCACAGCTCGATTTCCAGCAACACTTGGTATTCAGGAAACTATGGCAAATAGTTGTTGGAAGCTACAGAATATAGTGCGTACTTATACAAAATTTTGTTAAGTCGCCGTTCTGACAGGCTCGCGGTGGGGGATTTAGGCTAACCGAAAAATACGAGGTGGCCCTGCGCTCTTTGGTTCCTTGTAGTGGACTCTCCTACGCGATCAGACCTGACATTTAAGCCTAGTCTAAATCATTGGGCTCATTACATACCCACAAGAATTATGCATGGAAAACATCAATTATTTTATTAGTTGTTTTGTTTTTGCCTCATTATTGAGTTATTAAAGATTTATAGAAATCAGAAACAAGATATACGGACATACCATGAAGCGCTTGACTGCACTAATGCTTCTCAGCACTCCACTGATAGCCTGCCAAGCCTCTGTATCTGAAGATTTCGTCGAAGCTATACCTAGTACTACTCAGGAATCGACAGCGGATGTAGCCGCTATACCTGCGACGCACATTGGAATCTATACTGGCACAGCCGACCTCAGTGCACTGACCTCCACACGATGGGTGGTGAGCGAAGGCAGCGGTGGCAGCTCTGCGTCGTGTCGCGTTCAATTCAGCAAAACAGCATCAGCGGCTTCCACCGCAGCGGCAGCACGTGGCCTTCCTAACGGAATGGCTGCAACAAGTGGCTGCATGAATGAAGAATTGAGCAGTGTGACGGCGTGGGCTGTGAATGGGGACACCATTGAGCTGCGCGATGCACAGGAAACAACTACTGCCTACCTTTTGATGGAACGCCCTGACTTGCTGCTGGGCTATACTGCAAAGGGCCACGATCTGGTGGTCAGCCAGTAAGCTTTTCTCAGGGCTTTTTCGAAGATTATGGGAAGATCAGGTGTTGCCTGCCGGAGAGCGGGCAACAATGCACTTACCCAGCTTTTCCAGCGCACTCTTCAACCGCTCATCAGAAACATCTGCAACCTTTTGCTCGATGCGTCGGTTTTCGATCTCGGAAAGCTCGCGAAGTGGCTTGGGGGTAGTCTTTTTTGAACGGAGGACGGGACGCTGTACGACCTTGATACGACCTACTGCATTCCAGCCGAGAAAGGCGTTGATACGGTCTCGTAGCTGAGGAGCTTCGTGGGTGAAGAATAAAGCAGTGGCGCCATCGGTATGGACAAGAAGAGTTGCCGGTTCGGCTACAGGCTCACCATCGGTGCTTTTGGTTCTTGGCCAGATAAGTCTACCGGGCTGTACCTTTCCGTGATACTGCTTGCCGACAAGTTCAGGCCAAGCAGCGAGAAGATCAGCACTGGCAAATCCACGCTTACGCGCAACAGGGTGCATAGTCTTACCGATCAGCTCGCTTAGCTGATGGTTTGATCTTCTGGGAGCCCGATTTTGCGCAGTTGCTTTCATCGTCTTCATCACGCCATGAGATTAAGGCACATATATGACCGTTGCTTTATAGTAGTTTTAAATTAGTCCCGTTTTTCGCGGTACCATGAATTACCAAGGGAACCCCAATTACTTGGGGAGCAAAACCAAGGTTAACCCACAAGACCATGCAAGATACTCTAGCTCTTCTTTACTGGTATGACAGAAATTCTCGCCAACTACCATGGCGAACCGCCCCTTCTGATATACTTTCCGGTGTAAAACCAGACCCTTACTATGTCTGGCTATCCGAAATCATGTTGCAGCAGACTACTGTGGCAGCGGTAAAAGGTTACTTTGAACTCTTCATAAAGACATGGCCGACACTTGCTGACATGGCCAATGCAGAGGAAGAAGACATCCTGAAAGCGTGGGCGGGGCTGGGTTATTATTCCCGTGCACGAAATCTGTATAAGTGTGCACAATTTGTCCAATTGCATCATAATGGACGTTTTCCCGAGGAAGAAGAGCGGCTTTTGAAGCTCCCCGGCATCGGTCCTTACACCGCTGCGGCGATCTCCACCATTGCCTTTGGACGGCATGCTGCGGTGGTGGATGGCAATGTGGAACGGGTGTTATCCCGTCGCTACGGGCTACTCACGACGCTCCCTGCCCTCAAGGCGGAGGTAAAGCCGTTAATGGGGGAGATGACGCCACATGATCGCCCCGGAGACTTTGCGCAGGCCATGATGGATCTTGGCGCGACGGTTTGCACGCCCAAGTCTCCAGCTTGCGGGATCTGTCCGTGGTTGGAGGTTTGTGAGGGCCGCAAGCAAGGCATTGCCGACACGCTGCCGCGCAAGGCTCCTAAGAAGATGAAGCCGACACGTCGGGGTATGGCGTTCCTGCTCAGTGATGAGAGTGGCCGCATTCTTTTGCGCAAGCGCGCGGATAAAGGCCTGCTTGCGGGTATGAGCGAGCCCATCACCACGCACTGGGCAGACGATGCGGCGCTGGAAGACCTGACCGCTGCACCAATTCAGGCGGACTGGGTGCGGACGGAGAAGGATGTGAAGCACACCTTCACGCACTTCCATCTGGAAATGAGCGTCTGGCAAGCACAGGCTCCTGCCACCTACGAAGAACCCGAGGGCTATTGGTGGTCAGAGCAGCATGAGCTTGAAGGCGAGGCTCTGCCCACGGTAATGAAAAAGGCGCTTAAGGTGGGTGGGTTGATTTCGTGATTGGCCGCGGGGTCAGGTTGTCCTTGCCTTTGATTGGCGAAGCGACAAGCCCCCTGCCCCGACGATCAGCAGCATGCCGAAGATAGACAGGACGTCGGGCATTTCAGCGAAGAAGATCACTCCCCAGAGGAGTGCGAAGCCAACATACGCGAAGTCAAAGGTTCCTATGACCGAAGACGGGCCAGCTTGGTAGGCTATTGCAGCTCCGACGCTTCCCACCAGAATTGCAATCGCCATCAACGAAATAGACAGCCATTCAGAACTCGCCATTTGCGTCCAAGGAGCCAGCAAGAATCCTTCACGAGGCTCGGGCATGAAGATTACGATTGTGATGGCTGCCAGCGCCCCGACGACAATGAAACAACAATTGAGCATGACAGAGAGCATCACCGGGTTCACTGCTCGGCACTTTGTGCGTGTCAAGATCATAGCTAAGGCGTAGAGCACAGCGGAGACAAGTGGTAGTAACGCATGCAGATTGAAGTTCTCTGCTTTTGGTCTGAGTATGAGGAGCACTCCAACAAACCCCAGAATAACTGCAAGCCAGCCCAGAATGCTTATCTTGTCGCCAACCAGAATAGCGGAGAAGAGCACTATGAAGATCGGCAGGGTGTAGTAGGCAGCAGCAGCAATAGAAAGATCTAAATTCGGCAGAGCAACATAGTAGGCAACCCACATGCCCACAAGCAGCAAGCTGCGCAAAACCGCCCAACCCAACGCAGGCGGGATCGTGAGGATCTCAGGACTGCGCAGACGCATGTAAACAAGAAGCACAGGCAAGACCAGCAGCGAGCGCAAAACAAAGATCTGCCAGATCACAAAATTCCGGCTGGAAAACTTGATTAAAGCGTCCCCCAAAGACAGCACCAACACGGTGAAGATAATCGTTGCAACTGCAAGCGGGATGTTATCGTTCCGCTCAGTTGCTATTGCCACGCGCTGCATATTGTTTCCCCCAAATTGCATGCCAGCATCGAAGAGCGCGGGTCTATTTGTCAACCTTGAGTAGGCCTCAAAAAAGCCGGGCTAAAACCCGGCTTTTTTATTCTTCCAGTTGCCAACCAGCTCTTATTGGTTAGCGGAGTTGAAGTCGTTTTCTCTTACCGGAGTTACGCCTTAAAGGCCTAAGACAGATTTAACAGAGCCTGCTTCGCTGAATGACCAGTCAACAGCGTTATTCTCGATAAGAAACATAATAGAATTGTTCGGATCAAAGCCAATCCCTCCGAGACGTTTACGCATATCTTTATAAAGCGCCTCTTTTTGCTGTTCTGAACGGCCTCCCAACAATGCAATCTCAATAACAATGGTTGCTGCAGGGTCTCTTTCACCAAGAAAGGTTGGATGAAACATCATGTCTTCTGGCTCATAACGAGAAACCAAACAAAAATCATCACTGGGATTTACACCGCATGTCGTGACTAAGCTTTGATGTAATTGGTCGTTTATTGCACGGCACATTGCACTCGGAAGTGCTTTTGGAACATGAATCTTGTTAAATGGCATGCGGATAATTTTCCTAGTATCTTGGCAGAATGAGTTTGATGCAGAACAGCAGCGAGACCACTTGATTGCAAGCACGCGAACGCCAGATCTACTACTCACAAGGAAGAGATTATAACGATTAGATTTTTGGAGTTAGATGCTTATTCTGAATTAGCATTAGGTAATTTTGTCAGCATGCTTCTTCTAAGTCAACAACACCCTCAATCAAAAAAGCCGGGCTTAAACCCGGCTTTTCTTGTTCTTATAAGTCACAGCAGACGTTTACTGGAAAGCGGTTTCCATGAAGCTGCGGAGTTTTCGAGAGTGGAGGCGATCCAGTGGCATCTCTCTCAGAATTTCCATGGTCTTCACGCCGATTTCCAAGTGCTGATCTACCTGTTTTCGGTAGAAATCCGTTGCCATGCCCGGTAGTTTCAGCTCACCGTGTAATGGCTTGTCTGAAACACAAAGCAAGGTTCCATAAGGAACGCGGAAGCGGAAGCCGTTGGCGGCGATGGTTGCGGATTCCATGTCCAGTGCAATGGCACGGGACTGGGAGAAACGCTGCACCGGCTCGCGGTGGTCGCGCAGTTCCCAGTTGCGGTTGTCGATGGAAGCCACGGTGCCTGTGCGCATGACGCGCTTTAGGTCATAACCTGTGTAGCCGGTGGTTTTCTCAACGGCTTCTTCCAGCGCAACTTGCACTTCCGCCAGTGGCGGGATTGGGACCCATGTTGGCAGATCCGCATCAAGCACCTTGTCCTCGCGCACATAACCATGGGCCAGCACGTAGTCACCAAGCTGCTGACTGCTTCGCAAGCCAGCACAGTGACCAAGCATCAGCCAGGCATGAGGGCGAAGCACGGCGATGTGGTCCGTAATGGTTTTAGCATTGGACGGGCCAACGCCGATATTCACCATGGTGATACCGGAGCCATCTTCACGCAGCAGGTGATAAGCGGGCATTTGCGGCAGACGTGGAGGCGCTACACCTTCGCGGGGCTCTCTATCACCTGCATAGGTAATGAGGTTGCCCGGCTCCACAAACGCGGTGTAACCGCTGCTCGGGTCATTGATCAGTTGCTTCGCCATTTGCGCGAAACCATCAATGTAGAACTGATAGTTTGTGAAGAGTACGAAGTTCTGGAAGTAACGCGGTTCGGTTGCCGTGTAGTGCTGTAAGCGATGCAGCGAATAGTCAACGCGCGGCGCGGTAAACGGTGCCAGTGGCTCAAAGCCATCTTTTGCGCGGTAGGTGCCATTGGAAATGGCATCGTCCATTACAGCAAGATCAGGGACATCAAACACATCGCGCAGTGGACGCTCTTCGTGAGACGGGATCGCGTCTTCCACATTCGCACCGTTATAGAACGCAAAGTGCAGCGGGATTGGCTGATCGCTCTCAGCAATCACAACTTCCAGATCATGATTTTTGATCAGCAGGTCAATCTGGTGTTCCAGATAGTGCCGGAAGAGTTTAGGCCGTGTGATTGTTGTCTTATATTTGCCAGGTCTGGCTACGAAGCCATAGGACAGACGTGTATCCACTCGAGAGTGGCTGGAAACATTAAACCTCAGTTCTGGATAAAATGCTCTGACACGATTTTCCGGCATGCGTTCACGGGCAGCGGATTTAAAATTATCGCGCAGAAAACTAGTCGCCCGATCAAACAGATAGATCAGGTGGTTGACAGCTTCTGTGGCGTCTTTAAAGGACTTTGGGGCAATTGCTTCAGGCGTACGGATGGAACGGCTTTCCACCCCAACGTCGCTATCGGATATAGTCGACACGTTCGGTTTCTCCTTTTTCGTGTCACTACATATTTGAGGAATGTTTACGACATGGTCAAGACAAACAAGATATAAATTCGAGTATTTTTTTAGCGACTGATGATATTTTCATCTTATATCAACCCTAACTCAGCGCAGAGAGTTGCAATTCCTAACGGGGTAAAGTCACTTGGAACCTTCCGCTTGCTCTGCAAAATCGTCGTGCAGAAGCATTCAGCGATCTGGAGGGCTTTTTTCTCATGCACTTTCTTCGTCCTGCCGCGCTTGGCTTTGTCGCCAGTGCGTGTCTTAGTGTTGGTGCAAATGCTGCAGCCGAACTGGGACCACGCCCCGCTTTCCTTGTGGAGCAGATGAACGACAGTCCGCTGAAAGCGCAGCTGCGTGCCTGTATCAATGAGCCCGCCAGACCCTCCAGCCTTTCCATCGGGCACCGGGGGGCTCCCCTCCAGTTTCCTGAGCATACGGTTGAATCCTTTAGTGCTGCCGTTTTGATGGGTGCGGGTAAGCTGGAGTGCGATGTCACCTTCACCAAGGACAAGGAGCTGGTTTGTCGTCATGCGCAAAATGATCTGGCGACAACGACCAATATCATCACAACTGCGCTTGCTGGTACCTGCGTGACGCCGTTTGCGCCTGCGACCGACGGCGAGAACGCGACCGCCGAGTGCCGAACCTCCGAGATCACGCTTGACGATTTTAAAAGCTTGCATGGCAAGATGGGTGCTCATAACCCGCGGGCAACAACCCCTGAGGCCTTCCTGAAAGGCACAGCTGACTGGCGCACAGACCTTTATGCTGGCGCAGGTGCTGGCGGCACTGTGATGACACATGCTGAGGTGATTGAGCGATTCAAGGGGGAAGGTGTCAAGTTTACGCCAGAGCTGAAAGATCCAGTCGTTGAGATGCCGTTTGATGGTTTCTCGCGGGAGGACTTTGCCCAAAAACTGATTGATGAATACAAAGCAGCTGGTGTTCCACCTTCTGACGTCTTCCCGCAATCCTTCGGGCTGGATGACGTGCTTTACTGGATTGAGAATGAGCCTGAGTTTGGTGCGCAAGCAGTGTTTCTTGATGGCCGGTACACTCAGGCGGGGTTCGACACCTCTAACCCGGCAACCTTTGAGCCCTCCATGACCGAGTTGAAAGAGCTGGGCGTAAACTATATCGGCCCTCCCCTTTGGAAGCTCGTCACACTGGAAGACGGGCATATCGTGCCCTCTGCTTATGCAGAAGCAGCTAATGAGGCGGGTCTGAAGATCTTTACCTGGACTATGGAGCGCTCTGGCCTGCTTTCACATGACGGAGGCGGTTGGTACTACAGCAGCATCAATGAGGCGATCACCAACGAAGGCAGTGTTTACGAGTTGCTGGACGTGCTTGTAAAAGATGTGAAGGTGAGCGGTGTATTCTCTGACTGGCCAGCCACGGTGACCTTTTACGCCAACTGCATGGGCATTGAGTGATCTCGCAACATTCACAGGCACCAGGAGGGTGCTCCTATGAGCGCCTTTCGTTTCATATCAGGCCATGAGCTTGCGCAAACGGGTCATTGTGCGGGTCATCCGACCAGACATACTCAGCAAACAGCGCTGCTTTTTCTGCTGTTTGCCTGCCATAAAGCCGCACAATCACCGCAAGACTCATATCTATACCTGCGGACACGCCTGATGAGGTGAAGAACTTTCCATCTTCAACCCAGCGCGCTTTGCGTTGCCAGCGCACATTGTCTGACTGCGATATAGCCCAGCTCCAAGCGTATTTGTTTGTTGTAGCCGTGTGTCCATCAAGCAGGCCAGCCTTGGCCAGAAGTGCAGCGCCTGTACAAACGCTGAGCACCAGCTCTGCCCTGCCCGCTGCCTTTTGGATCAACTCAAGAAATGAGGTATCTGACACCAGCGCCCGCGTTCCCGGTCCTCCTGGCACCAATAAGATGTCGTAGGCACTCTGGTTAGTCAGCATTGCATCTGGCAGAGCCGTTGGTCCCTGAGCGCTTTTTACCGTGCCTTCCTCGTGGCTGAGGAGCTGGATCTGGAGGTCTTTGCCGGCCAGAGCGAACATCTCCAGCGGACCATAAAGGTCGAGGAGCTCAAAGCCCTCAAAGATCACTGCCCCAATCGTCTTCATGTTGCCCCTCCTGACCTGCCACAATGATTAACCGATTTACCCGCTGTCCCCGCATTGAATTTACCTAGGGTCTTTTGACTAGCGAAAAAGCTTGACTCTCAGAAAAATATTTTGCCCCGCTAATTTCGCCATTTTAACTCCTCATAAACCACTGACCCAAGGGAATCCTCGGGTAAATGTTAATGGGAGTTAACTTCGGGGCGAATATGCGAATCTGTAAATAAAGCGTTGATTCTTAAAGAATAAAACATATCCACTATTAACCTCTGGTTTACCATAGTGAGTAACCATAGCACTCATGAATTGCGTGAGGTGATGCGTCGCAATGAGAGTACAGCGTAAAGAAGGGGTGTCTGTTACGGCACCCCATATTTCCTCCAAGCCAGACTGGCTTGATACGATTATCAAGGGCGACTGTGTCGAGGCTTTGAACAAGCTTCCGGATAACAGCGTGGATGTGGTTTTCGCCGATCCCCCTTATAACCTGCAGCTGGGCGGAGACCTGCACAGACCAGACCACTCCAAAGTGGATGCCTGTGATGATCATTGGGATCAGTTCTCCAGCTTTAAAGCTTATGATGAGTTCACTCGTGCATGGCTCACGGCGGTTCGTCGCGTGCTCAAGCCAAACGGGTCCATCTGGGTTATTGGCTCTTATCACAACATTTTCCGCGTAGGTGCGGTGATGCAGGACCTTGGGTTCTGGATCAACAATGATGTGGTTTGGCTGAAGACAAACCCGATGCCGAACTTCCGTGGCAAACGTTTTACAAATGCTCATGAGACGCTCATCTGGGCGTGCCCTTCACAAGAGAGCAAGCCAACCTTCAACTACGATGCTATGAAGACGTTTAACGACGACCTTCAGATGCGGTCTGACTGGGTGCTGCCTATCTGCACTGGTCATGAGCGTTTGAAGGACGACAACGGCGACAAAGTGCATCCAACCCAGAAGCCGGAGAGCCTGCTTTACCGCGTGCTGCTTTCCACTTCCAATCAGGGCGATGTGATCCTCGATCCGTTCTTTGGCACAGGCACCACTGGCGCCGTTGCCAAGAAGCTGGGCCGCCACTTTGTGGGATGTGAGCGTGAAGACTCTTACATCAAGGCAGCGTCTGAACGGATTGACCGGGTGACACCTGCCAACGATGATTTCCTGGCAATGACGCAAGGTAAACGCGCTCTTCCACGAGTTCCGTTTGGCAACCTGTTGGAGACCGGATTACTGACACCGGGTGCGGAACTGACCGACGCCCGTGGACGCTTCAAGGCGACGGTTCGCGCCGATGGTTCCCTGATCTGCGGCGAGCATTCCGGCTCCATCCATAAGGTGGGTGCGCTTGTTCAAGGTCAGCAAGCCTGCAACGGCTGGACCTTCTGGCACATCAAACGCGGCAAGTCTCTTGAGCCGGTCGACGCCCTTCGGGAAGTCGTTCGCTCTCAGATGCCGAAGTAGCGTTCACAACAGTTCCTGCGGCGACCTTGCCTCGCGGCTCACAGGGTTTGTCACAGATCCTGCTTCTTATCCATATGAACTTAGCCCCTGCCCTCACCGGCGGGGGCTTTTTTATGGTTTGGTTAAGGATGATGCCGATCTGAAGGCCCTCCCCGATCACAGATGGAAATCCCATCCGTCCCTTTGAGCGAGAACGTTCGAAGGAGACATCATGACTCTCAATAGCTTACTCCTGATGCACATGATCAAGCAACGGCGACGGGCGTTCTCCAAACAAGAACAAAGAAACGGAGAACAAGACGTGCCACATGAACTTAACATGCCGCATCACGACATGCCTCGCGCAGTTATTTCTGAAGAGAACATCATCTTCGGAACAGCGGCTCTTGATGTAAACTTAGATCTCATTCCTGGACAGCTGCCGAGCCTCTATTTTATGGACGGAAACGGCATATTCGTACGCCTTAGGGTCCTTCATCCAAGTGGTTTCGCTGTCTTCGAAGCAGATCATGCGAGTGTCTTCGCTCGAGTTCCCGGTCAATTTGAGCAAAATCTCGGAAACACCGGCGATGCAGTAAGACACAGCCTTATGCTCTTAGCAGACGGTAACGCTCCGGTCGGCATTGTTGACAAGAAAAACAATGGAGTATTTGTCTGGTATGCAAATGAAGCCGCGATGTCGAATCCGCGCAACGGCCAACCTCTTGACGAACGAGATGAACAAGGTCCGCCAAACGGGTATCACCACAACGGTCATTCCATTGTGCACCGTAATGGGATCATCAATTACTACGATGAACACTATCCCGGCTTCTTGGATAAACTGATGCTTCTTGGGCAGCATGCACAATCATATAATGTTCAGGTCGGCGATCTCATTCAAAACATCCCGATCCGCACTAACGTTGAATATTTCCAACGCAATGAGTTTGCAACCGGAGCGGATCAGCGACAAGCAATCGTTGCACTCGTAAACAGTTTCGTTTGATCAATTACTCACACCATAGTTTGGGGCGGTCTACTAACCAGTGACTGCCCCATCTTCATTTCGATTACACAAACTCCACCAAGGCCTTACGGCGCTTTCCAGCAGCGATGGTCAGGCGTTCGCCGGGTTTTAGGTCGCCTTCAGAGATCATCCGGGTTTCTTCCAAAACGATGGATGAGTTCAGGCGGATGCCGCCGCCACGGATGAGGCGGCGGGCTTCGCCGTTGGTTTCGGCAAAACCGATCTTCACCAGCAAATCCAACAGGCCAAGTGGCTTTGCCAGGAGTGCCAATGGGAGCTCATGGGTTGGCTGGGTAAGCTCCTGCTGACCGCCGAACAAAGCTTCACCCTGCTGGAGAGCAGCTTCGGCTGCGGCCAGACCGTGGACGATGCCGGTGACCTGCGTTGCCAGTATCTTCTTGGCCTCGTTGAGTTCCTGCCCCTTCAGGGAGGACAGGCGGTCAATTTCACCCAGTGGCAGGTCCGTGAACAACTTGAGGAAGCGGGAAACGTCCGCATCATCCACATTGCGCCAGAACTGCCAGAAGCCGAAGCTGGAGAGGCGGGACGGGTTGAGCCACACCGCGCCTTCTGCGGTTTTTCCCATCTTGCTGCCGGATGCCGTTGTCAGCAGCGGCTGGGTGAAGCCGAAGAGATGCTTTCCGGACCTGCGACCTAAGTCAACGCCATTGACAATGTTGCCCCATTGATCGGAACCGCCAAGCTGTAATGTACAGCCGAAGCGTTGGTTAAGCTCAACAAAGTCAACGGCTTGCAGCATCATGTAGCAGAACTCAAGCACGGAAAGTGGCTGCTGTTCTTCAAGGCGGGAGCGGACACTGTCGAAGGTCATCATGCGATTGACGGTGAAGTGGGTACCGAAGTCCCGGAGGAACTCAAGGAAGCGAAACTCGTCCAACCACTCAGCATTGTTGACGACTTTGCCCTGCCCATCGGAAAGATCAAAGAGACGCTCTACAGTTGCGCGGATGCCCGCAAGGTTATGGGAAATCTGCTCATCATCCAACAGTGGGCGGCTTTCAGTGCGGAAGCTTGGATCACCCACGCGCGTCGTGCCACCGCCAATCAGAACGATTGGTCTGTGACCGTTTTTTTGGAGCCAGCGCATGGCCATGAGCGGCACCAAATGACCAGCATGCAAACTGTCACCTGTTGCATCGAACCCAGCGTATGCGGTGATGGGACCTGCTTGCAGTTTTTCGTCCAGCGCTTCCAGATCGGTGCATTGATGCAGGAAGCCGCGATCAATCAGCAGCTGAAGGGCTTCGGATTTAGGACGAAAACAACGGGTGGTATCAACGACTGTGTGTTTCATAATTCTCTCCTGCGCCGCGCAGGAGAGCTAAAACACGAAAGCCGCCTACGCGGCGGCTTTTGGTTCTGACCTCAATTTTACATGAGTTTATAGGAACGCGGCCGCCGATATGTCGGTCGCATAATAATAAACTGCAGAAATGATGGTCAGGTTCTTGCTCATGCCCAAGTGTATGACTGCAACTGACTGTCTGTGTCAAGAAAATTTTAGCAGATTGTGCTCATTACCCGATTTCAGGCAGGGGTATTAAGCAGATTCAGCTGCTTCAGGAGGCGCACTAACTCTTTCATATCATTGAAGATTGCCAGAGGCTCTTGTTGTTCCAGCCGGTTGTGCAAATTCTGGTCGGCATGGGTGGCGCCAGTGAAGCCCAGAGCGTCCATTCCAGCGGCGCGAGCGGCCTGAAGGCCGAGGTGGCTGTCTTCGATGACGATACATTTTTCCGGAGCGACGCCCATCTCGCTTGCTGCTTTGAGGAAGACATCCGGCGCAGGTTTGCCCTTCTCCACCAGATCTGCCGAGAAGTACTTGTTCTCGAAGCGATCATGCAGGTTGGTCAGCTTGAGCGTGTATTCCAAACGTTCCATGGAACTGCCGGACCCAATGCACATTTGCAGGTTTGGGAATGATGTGTCCAACTCATGCAATGTGTCGTAGATGCCAGCGATTGGCAGCAAGTCTTTCTCGAAGGCAGCTTTGAGTGCCTCATCCTGATTTAAAAGAGCGTCATGATGGCGAATATCGCGGCCAGTCTCTGCTTTCACCTGTCCGAAGACCTCAGCGGCGGACACTCCGCAGAAGCGTGCAATCATATCTTCGGTCGAGATCGGGTAGCCCGCCTTCGTGAAGCTTTCGGCCTCCACCTTGCAGCCAATCCACTCGCTGTCGATCAGGCAGCCATCACAATCCCAAATAAGCAATTCGTAGTTCATGAATAAATCCAGTTGGTTAGGTCGGTCACAGAGTTTCCGACAAGCATGGCATTTTCATGATAATTTCGACTTGCGCCACAACTTATTCTTGTAAACTCGAGGTAATCTCGCAGCTCTCTCTAAGATTTACTCCCAAAAACCTAGTAGTGAGCCTTTGCCAAAGCTCCGTTAGGCTGAGGGGTAAATGAGCTGATTTGTGTAGCGGGGGACGTATGTCAGTTGATTCTCAGGTACGAAGGTCTGGAGCTGCGGGGCGACGCAAGCTCAAACCCACTTTGATTGTCCGCATCCGCGGCGGCATTGGCAATCAGCTCTTTCAATATGCGCTGGGGCGAAAGATCGCTCTTGAAACCGGGATGAAACTCCGATTTGACCACAGTGAGTATGATCGCTACTTCAATCGCTCCTATTGCCTTAACCAGTTAAAAATACAGGGTTTGTCTGCCACAGAATCCGAGAAGTCCGCAGTACTTTGGCCTGCACACGCCTTTGGGCGAACGGTCAAACTGTGCCGTAAGTTCTACCCGTTTTATCAACGGCGATACATTCGCGAGGATGAGCTTCTTCGCGATGGCGAGGCTCCTGTGTTGACGCAGAGTAGTGCCTATCTGGATGGGTATTGGCAGAAATGGAAAATCCCGTTTTCGATACTAGAACCGCTGCGTGACGAGATCACATTAAAGCAGCCAATGGTGCTGGAGCGATTGAAACTACAGCAGCGGATTAACGCCGGCCCGTCTGCTGCGCTGCATGTGCGGTACGGCGACTATAGTCAGGCTCATAATTTGCGCAACTTTGGATTGTGCTCTGCTGGTTATTACAAAGGCGCGATGGATTTCCTTTGCGAACGTATTCCCGGGCTAACCTTCTATGTATTCTCCGACAGTCCGGAGCGAGCGCGGGAGGTGGTTCCACAGCAGGACAATGTGGTTTTTGTTGACCCGATGCAGGATGGAAAAGATCACGAAGACCTGCTGGTTATGTCCTCCTGCGATCATATTGTTACAGCGAACAGCACCTTTAGCTGGTGGGCGGCTTTCCTCAATGGAAACGAAGATAAGCATGTGATTGCACCGCTCAAATGGTTCAAGAACCCCAATCTGGACGACAGCCTGATTG
This sequence comes from Pseudovibrio japonicus, assembly GCF_014651595.1. GTDB lineage: Bacteria > Pseudomonadota > Alphaproteobacteria > Rhizobiales > Stappiaceae > Pseudovibrio > Pseudovibrio japonicus. The sequence continues at coordinate 838,629 of NZ_BMXE01000001.1, forward strand.
TTCCACCCAGCTGGCAGCGGTTATGACGTCTCCTTTCCGTAGATGGGACTAGACCGACCCGTGGGCGTCTATTTCGTCCAGAATCTGCCCGATTGCCTTTTGAGACAAAGAGAAATGCTGGTGTGCGCCGCTCTCCTCGCCAATCACGGGGGCGTAACTTAATCCGCGCAGATGCGCGATCCATGCATAAGCGCTTTGGATGTAGTCCGCCGGGAAGATCTCGATCACCTTACCGCCCGCTTGGGAAAACAGCAGATTTGTCAGGCCGGCACCGTGGGTTCCCACAATGATCTTGGCCTCATTGAACAGCTGTACCTGATCTTCGTGGCCCAGAGTTCCGGGTATTATGGAATGGAAGCCGCGCGCCTCAAGCTGGTCTTTGAGGAATTTCTCGTTCAGGATTTTGCGCGTTTTTGCGTCATCGCGGGCGATGTACAGCTTCAGGGTGGGCTCGCTTACCGCTTGTAAATTATAGGCCGACAGATAATGAGCGGCGATCATGGAGGCCGCCTGCTCACTTGGTGGAACACGGAATTCGGAGTTCATCTGCGCTAAGCAGTGGTACAGTGTCTGGCAATGGATGCGCTCATTTGCTTTGCACTCTTCCAGTTGGAGCAGGGGTGTCTTTTTTAGCAGGTGCCTGTAGAACGCTCTTTGAAACTCGGGCAGGTTTTCGCGCACCAGAAGTGTGAGCGGGAAAGTGCGTGGTTCCAGATGCTCCAGCAGGAACATAAGCGGATAGGCCGCGTCAGCCAGAAAGTGGTAGTAGTGGCGATGGCCAACTGCCATACCAAGCATGTTGATGGCTGCCGTTTCAATTGTACGGTCCGTTAGCTGGGCAAAGCGCATGTTGTTCGGCGCAGCGGCTTCCACCTGACGGTTCTGGGCCTTTATGACTGTTGAGCCCGTACTGCCAAGAACCATGGTATCAACGAGCTTGTGAAGCAAGAGCCGCGTGAGGCCTGCTGGTGGGAGTGGACCAGCAGATCGTTTCTGTTCGAGCGCGCCATGTTCTTTGAAGAACGTTAGGATGTCTTTTGGCAGGTCGTGCTTGCTGCGTTCGTCTGCGGTTAGCAGAAGCTCATTTGGGGGCTGATCGAGGATCGCCTTATCCGGGAAATAATTGTACTTGTAACCAATGGCCGGAAAGTTCTTGGCAATGGCTGCTTGCATTGAGAACCGAAGCTGCCGGCTCGTTGGCAACCAGCTACGCCATCGCGGTGCTTTGCGCATCCTTACCTCACCCGTTCATCTCTAGGCTGCTACGTTCATCAGCACTTCCGCAGAAAGTTCTATCGCTTCTTCACGTATAATCTTCTCCGAAAACTGGAGGTATTTTCGGAAATACGCACCAAACGCACAAATGAACGTATACCCCGAGGGACCCTGCCAATATCCTCGTATTCTGGTAGATCAATTTCTGTAGAGAGTGATCTCGGGGGTTCAAAGAGAAAGCCCGGCTGCTTTTGCAAGAGCCGGGCTTAAAGGTTTTGCGAAACCGGCGCTATCAGGCCAGTTCTGGTGCCACTTTGGTTGGTTCCGGAGCGACCCATTTCAGCACTGGTTTACGCGCTGCGGCCGTTTCATCAAGGCGGCGACGCGGAGCCAGGAAGGGAGCTCCCTCAAAGCGCTCTTTTTTGCCAGCTTTTGCACTCATGACCAGATCGCGCATGGTTGCAACGAACAGGTCCAGAGAGGCGCGGCTTTCGCTTTCGGTTGGCTCGATCAGCATTGCACCACTTACGACCAGCGGGAAGTACATGGTCATTGGGTGATAGCCTTCGTCGATCATGGCTTTTGCGAAGTCCAGCGTGGAGACGCCAGTATCCTTCAGGAAGCTGTCGTCGAACAGGACTTCGTGCATGCATGGGTTTTCGCCAAATGGCAGCGTCATGAGATCCTGCAGGCCAACGCGCACGTAGTTTGCGTTCAGAACGGCATCCTCAGATGCCTGTTTCAGACCGTCGGAGCCGTGGGAGAGCATGTAGGACAGGGCGCGCACATACATGCCCATCTGACCGAAGAATGCGGTCATACGGCCAAATGGTTGCTCACCGCCCTTGAGCTGGTCTGTAGTCTCAACTACTTCCAGCTCTTCTCCGTTTTTACGGATGAATGGAAGCGGAGCGTAAGGTGCCAGACGATCTGAGAGCACAACCGGACCAGAACCTGGCCCACCACCGCCATGCGGTGTGGAGAAGGTTTTGTGCAGGTTGATGTGCATGGCATCGATGCCCAGATCACCCGGTTTTGCCTTGCCCACAATGGCGTTGAAGTTTGCGCCATCACAGTAGAAGTAACCGCCAGCATCATGGATTGCTTTTGCAATCTCGATCACTTCCGGCTCAAACAGGCCACAGGTATTCGGGTTGGTGAGCATCAAAGCAGCCACCTGACCTTCGTGGGCTTCGATCTTTTCGATCACTGCATCCACGCTGACGGTGCCGTCTTCACGCGCCGGGATTGAGACAACCTTGTAACCGACCAGAGCTGCGGTTGCAGGGTTGGTGCCGTGGGCACTTTCAGGAACCAGAACGATGGAGCGTTCTTCACCTTTGGCTGCGATGGCATGCTTGATCGCCATCATACCGCACTGTTCACCGTGGGCGCCTGCTTTCGGGCTCATGGCCACAGCGTTCGTGCCGGTGAGTTCCATCAGCCAGTCGGCCAGCTCGGAGATCAACTCGAACGCACCAGGAACGGTGGAGATTGGCTGGAGCGGGTGAATGTCGGCGAAGCCCGGCAGACGCGCCATCTTTTCGTTGAGGCGCGGGTTGTGCTTCATGGTGCAGGAGCCCAGCGGGTACAGACCTGCATCAATGGCGTAGTTGTTGCGGGACAGGCGCACGTAGTGGCGCATGGTTTCCGGCTCGGAGAGAGCTGGAAGGTCCACCACTTCGCTGCGCATATGGTTGCCAAGGCGCGGGGTGAAGTTTTCCGGCTCGTCCAGATCCACACCACAGTTATCCATGTGGCCGATCTCAAAGATGAGCGGCTCTTCCATATCCAGTGCGCGGTTGCCGGTAAAGGTCTGATGCGGCATTGGCTCGCTTGCTTCGCCAGAGCGTGTCGGACGTCCCTGAGTGTTCATAGTCATGCCAATACCTCCTTGAGAGCTTGTGCATAGGCTGCACGGTCCTCATCGGTGTTCACTTCGGTGCTCGCTACAACGATCAGGTTGTCCAGATCTCCGCCGGATTTATCCAGACGGCAGACAGGAACACCGCCCAGAACACCTTTTTCTGCAAGTGCTTCGATCACGTCGTGTGCGTTCTTTGGCGTACGGATGGTGAATTCGTTGAAGAATGCGGAATTCAGAACTTCAACGCCATCAATCGCCGCAAGGGCATCTGCCAGAGCAACTGCATTCATGTGGTTGACGCGGGCGAGGCGCGCGAGGCCGTTGCCGCCAAGCATGGTCATGTGGATGGTGAATGCCAGAGAACACAGACCAGAGTTGGTGCAGATGTTGGAAGTCGCTTTGTCGCGGCGAATGTGCTGCTCGCGGGTGGACAGCGTGAGCACGAAACCGCGCTTGCCTTCTGCATCCACTGTTTCCCCGCAAAGACGGCCCGGCATGTTGCGGATGTACTTCTGACGGGTTGCAAACAGGCCGACGTATGGACCACCGAAGGTGAGCGGATTACCGATGGACTGGCCTTCGCCAACCACGATGTCCGCACCCTGAGCACCTGGGCTTTCCAGAAGACCAAGGGAGACAACTTCGGTGAACACAGCAATCAGCAGCGCTTTGTGGGCGTGAGCTTTTTCTGCGATCGGCTTCAGATCAATCAGTTGGCCGTAGAAGGATGGAGACTGGACCACCACACAGGAGGTTTCGTCATCAATCTGCGCCAGAATGTCTTCTGTACCCGTTGGATCAGCAGGGAGCGCCACAACAGAAGCACCCGGAAGTTTGGCGGAAACGCCTTCAACCACTTCACGGTACTGAGGATGCAGACCGCCGGAGAGCACCGCTTTTTTCTTGCGGGTCACACGGTGCGCCATCAGCACGGCTTCGGCAGTGCCGGTGGATCCATCGTACATTGAGGCGTTGGCAACTTCCATTCCGGTCAGGTTTGCCACCTGCGTCTGGAACTCGAAGAGTGCCTGAAGCGTACCTTGTGTAATTTCTGGCTGATACGGCGTATAGCTGGTTAGAAATTCGGAACGCTGGATCAGATGATCAACAGTCGCTGGGACATGGTGTTTGTAGGCCCCTGCCCCGACGAAGAACGGGAGTGATCCGGCACTGACATTTTTGTTAGCCATTGCACCGAGCTGACGCTCGACCTGCAATTCAGTCTTGCGACGGGGCAAGGTTGTCAGTTCTTCAAGGCGAACGGCCTCTGGAATATCGGCAAATAGCTCGTCAATTGACTCTACGCCGATACGCGCCAGCATGTCGGCGCGGTCGTTGTCTGAAAGCGGAAGATACCGCATGTTCCCTCTCCATCAGATTGTCTGATGCACGTTGAGGCAAAAGCAATCAGAGCTTCTGCCATTTCCTGCCACGCGGCTTTCGGCGTGACAGGTGACGAACGGCGTTTGGTTGCTTGCGTGTTTGCCTTAAAGCGTTTCTACAAATGCCTTGTAGTCAGCTTCGCTCATCAGCCCTTCAAGCTGAGATGCATTGCCAAGCTTGATTTTGAAGAACCAAGCAGCACCTTCAGCCTCTTCATTCACTTTTGCAGGCTCATCCACGAGAAGTTCATTGCCTTCAACGATTTCGCCATCTACTGGTGCGTAGACTTCAGAGGCAGCCTTCACAGATTCCACAACTGCAACTTCATCGTCCTGAGAAACGCTTTTGCCGTTCTCCGGAAGTTCGACATACACAACATCACCCAGCTGGTTCTGCGCGAAGTCAGTGATACCAACTGTGGCCACGTCTCCCTCAACCTTCAGCCACTCGTGGTCTTTTGTGAAATATGTGCTCATTTAAGTGTTCCCTACACTGTCGTTTGTCGATTGAACTTTGAATGGGGCGGGCTTGGTGCCCGCGCCGGACTTATTTCGGTTTGCGGTAGTAGCGCTGCGCTACAAACGGCATCTCGGCAACCTTGGCTTTGAGCGCGCGGCCACGAACCAGAATCTCCAGCTCGGTGCCAATTGCTGCCAATCTGGACGGGACGTAGCCCATGGCGAGCGGTGCACCCAGGGTTGGGCCAAAGCCACCAGAAGTGACGCGGCCAACGATTTCTTCTGTACCTGGCACGCGGATTTCCGCACCTTCGCGCGCCGGAGCGCGGCCATCCAAAAGCAGACCTACGCGAAGATTTTCGGTTCCTTCTGCGAGCTGCTTGAGCACGCGGTCCCCACCGGGAAAGTCTCCGGCTTCTTTGCGACGCTTTTGCATGCAGAAGGTAATGTTGCCTTCAACAGGTGTGGTGTTCTCGTCAATGTCGTGACCGTAAAGGCAAAGACCAGCCTCAAGGCGCAGGCTGTCGCGGGCGCCAAGGCCGATTGGTTTGACACGCTCATCTGCGAGCAGTGCTTTTGCCACGGCTTCGGCAGCACCTGCAGGGACGGAGATCTCGTAGCCGTCTTCTCCGGTGTAGCCGGAGCGGGAGGCGATAACGGAGATACCGTCAAACTCGAGCGGTCGGGCTTCCATGAAACCCATCTGCGCAGCTTCGGGCGCGTGCAGCGCCATCACTTCCGCGGCTTTTGGGCCCTGAAGAGCGATCAATGCGCGGTCTTCTACGATCTCAAGCTTTACGTTTTCAGGAAGAGCTGCTGCGATGACTTTGTAGTCGTTGTCTTTACAAGCAGCGTTGACGACGATCATGAGGCGTCCGTCATCTTCTGCCGCCAGAGGGCGGGAGACCATAAGGTCGTCGATGATACCACCGTTGTCGTTGAGCAGAACCGTGTAGCGCTGCTTACCCGGCTTCAGTTCCTTCATATTGGAAGGAACGAGTGCTTCCAGTGCAGCTGCGGTGGTTGCGTGGTCCGGACCGACAAGCCAGGCCTGCCCCATGTGGGAAACATCAAAGAGGCCTGCGCTTTCACGGGTGAAGAGGTGTTCTTTCAAAACGCCGAGCGGATATTGTACAGGCATCTCATAGCCCGCGAATGGTACCAGTTTGGCGCCAAGCTCGGTGTGAAGATCAAAAAGCGGTGTTCTTAGCAGGTCTGCAGTATCAGCCATTAGGTCCCCTCAGACAGTGGCGTACACGTCAAAGACCATCCCTGTTCACGGAATGATCGCGTACGCCCCCTCTGTCTCGAGAACCTGAGAGATTTCCCCCACTGGCCGTCACAGGCCAATGAGATTACTCCTTCGGTGAGTAACGTAACGCGCGATCCTTTAAGACTGCGGCGCTGCGCACTGCTTTCCAGAGTGTTGCTTACTGTGCGGTCCTTTTGCCTGAGAGTTTCCGGGGCGGTTGCTCCTTCGGCGATAAATCCAGTTTGGGCTTATTCTCTCCCGCACAGCCCTGTCATTCGCCAGCCCTCCTCAGACCCGGCGAATGTATTCTTTCTCGCTGGCTGCAACGTGACAGCGAGAAAGGCTGGCGCGACACTGTGACGCCAAGCTGTAAAGTCTTACTACCCTACTTTTTATTTTTCGTCGAATCCAAAGACGACATTTTGTCCCGGTTCATTCGGAAGAATAATATCTTCTTCCACAAATGCCCATGTGGCTGACGGTGAACCGGCGCCTAGGGTGACAGGTACGCTAAAGAGTTTGGAGTAGATCGTCTTGTCTTCGCCATCCACATCGTGTGTGACGGCCACACGGATCGGCAGCAGAACTTCGCCACCTTGCCAGGTTGGACCTGGTGTGATGCTACCTGCAATGCCCAGCTTCATTGCTGAGTTTTCGCCGGACTTGTTACAGGTGCGCGCCGAATCCGTGATGATTGCCTGATAGCTTAAGTTCTCCGGTGCTCTTTCCTGTCCGCGTGGATATACGGCCAGAATGGTTGTTCCGGAAAGTTCCTGCAAGGAGGGGCAGATGGCAGGCGCCTGAAGCACTGACAAGTCAAAAGTATTCTCAGTAGCAGGCGGATTTGCTGACGAGGCCTCCAGATCAGCATCTGATGAACCAAAGCTTCCACAACCCGCCAGAGTTGCGCCTATTCCTGTCAGAAGTATTAGTCGTCCTGTGTTTTTGAGCAGCGTCTTAGCCAATAAATTGCCCACCATACGAATCCCAAATGTAACTGCAGTTTTTGTTTCTATAACAGCCGAAAACGCAAATGGCGAGATGCATCCGTCCCCGGAAACACGGTAGGGGAAGCTGATGGGCTGAATCTTGGAGAAAATCGGCTCATGGTGCACGATTAAAAACTCTTTTTCTTGACAGCAGCAGTCAACATCCTTCAATTGCTCAAAGTCAAAACTCAGGAATACGCTATGCAGGTTACGCCGGCCCCCAAGGCACCGATCAAAATTCTTCTTTGCGCTCCACGCGGCTTTTGCGCCGGTGTTGATCGCGCGATCCAGATCGTCGACCTCGCCCTGGAGAAATACGGCGCCCCTGTTTATGTGCGTCACGAGATCGTTCACAACAAGTTTGTGGTGGAGTCATTGCGCAACAAAGGCGCTGTTTTTGTTGAGGAATTGGACGAAATTCCCGTGGATGACCGCCCGGTTATTTTCTCAGCTCACGGTGTACCGAAGTCTGTTCCAGAAGCTGCGCGGCTGCGTAATCTGTTCTTCCTTGATGCGACCTGCCCTCTGGTTTCCAAGGTACACAAAGAAGCAATTTTGCACGACCGGCGCGAGCGGGAAATTCTGCTAATCGGCCATAAAGGCCATCCGGAAGTTGTCGGCACCATGGGCCAGCTGCCTGCCGGACGTGTATCACTGATTGAGACCGCTGAAGATGCTCGTCAGTTTGAACCGAAAACAAACAGACAATTGGCGTGGATATCACAAACGACGCTTTCTGTTGATGATACCGAGGAAATCGTCGAGATCCTTGAGGAGCGTTTCCCAACAATTGCGAAGCCGCACAAGGATGACATCTGCTATGCCACCACAAACCGCCAGCATGCGGTGAAGCAAATCGCGCCGCAGTGTGAGGCAATGATTGTGGTTGGGGCGCCAAATTCCTCCAACTCCAAACGTCTGCGCGAAGTTGGAGAGAGAGCGGGCTGCAACAAGGCTGTCCTTATCCAAAGAGCCGCAGAGATCTCCTGGGATGATTTTAAGGGTGTGCGCTCGCTTGGCATTACCGCTGGTGCCTCTGCTCCGGAAGTCCTTGTTGAAGAAATTGTTGACGCTTTCCGTGAGCATTTTGATGTGACGCTGGAAACCGTTACAACCGCTGAAGAGAACATTTCATTTAATCTACCGAAAGAGTTACGGACCAATCCCGCACCTAGCGGAGCGAGTTCGGCGCAATAGTCATGGCTGTATACACCGATGTTTCCGATGAAGAGCTGGGCGCCTTCATCGACCGTTTCGACATTGGCAACCTGCTCTCTTATAAGGGCATTGCTGAGGGCGTTGAGAACTCCAACTATCTGGTTCATACGGAGACGGGTCATTACATCCTGACGCTCTACGAAAAACGGGTTAATCCGGATGATCTGCCGTTTTTCCTTGGGCTGATGCAGCATCTTGCCGCCAAGGGCTTCAACTGCCCTACCCCGCTTATCGACCGCGACGGACAGATGCTTGGCGAGCTTGCTGGACGTCCTGCTGCGATGGTCACCTTTCTTGAGGGCATGTGGGTACGCAAGCCGCAGCTCGCGCATTGCGCTGAACTGGGCAAAGGCATGGCGCAAATGCATTTGGCTGGCGCTGACTTTGAGATTAAGCGGCCAAACTCCCTCAGTGTTGATGGCTGGGCACCTTTGCTGGAGGCAAGCCGTGATCGTGCGTACGAGGTGAAGCCGGGTCTTGCTGAAGAGCTGACAGAAGAGTTGGCCGAGCTACAAGCGCTGTGGCCAAAAGAGCTACCAAGCGGTGTGATCCATGCGGACCTTTTCCCCGATAACGTGTTTTATCTGGGCAAGGAGCTCTCCGGTCTGATCGATTTCTACTTTGCCTGTAATGATGCGTTTGCCTATGACGTTGCGATCTGCATCAATGCCTGGTGCTTTGAGCCGGATGGCATGTTCAACGTGACTAAGGCACGGGCACTACTGGAAGGCTACCGTAGTGTGCGTCCTTTCAGTGAACTGGAATTCGACAATCTACCTTTGCTGTGCCGTGGTGCTGCGCTGCGCTTCCTGCTGACCCGTCTTTACGATTGGCTGTCTGTGCCGGAAGGTGCGCTGGTCGTCCCTAAAGACCCACTTGAATACCTGCGCAAACTCAGGTTCCATCGTGGGGTATCCAATGCAACCGCATACGGGCTGGATAAATGAGTGATATCAAACGAGTAGAGACCTGGACGGACGGAGCCTGTTCCGGCAACCCCGGTCCCGGTGGCTGGGGCGTGCTGCTGCGCTTTGGCGAGCATGAGAAAGAACTGTGTGGGGGCGAGTCTGACACAACCAATAACCGCATGGAGTTGATGGCAGCGATTCAGGCGCTCGATTCCCTGAAGCGCTCCTGCGCCGTCGATCTTTATACGGACAGCTCTTATGTGAAAAACGGCATCACGCAGTGGATGCACAACTGGAAACGCAAAGGCTGGCGGACGGCCTCTAACTCTCCGGTCAAAAACGCCGATCTTTGGCAACAGTTAGATGAGGCTGCCAAACGTCATGATGTTTCCTGGCACTGGGTTAAAGGCCATGCCGGGCACGATGAAAACGAACGTGCGGATGAACTTGCACGTAAGGGTATGCAGCCCTTCAAAAAGTCCATTTAAGCCAGGAAGGTCAGAACAGGTTTATGGACAAACCGCTTTCCCCTTCCCCACTGGATGAGGCCAGAACGAAGCCACGCAAGGCCAAGCGTGTGCTTATTCTTGCCAATCCCACCGCCACATCATTCCGTATGCAGAACATCACAGAGATTGTGACGTGTCTGGAGGCGGCGGGGATGAAGGTGGAGCTGAAACTGACGGAACGGGCAAGTGAAATTGCCGAGACCTGCGCCGATCCTGATCTTAACAGTGACATTCTTGCGGTTGCAGGCGGGGATGCCTCCGTCAGTGATGCCGCTTCCACCCTGCTGGCCCGGGGTATGAAGCCGCATCTGGCGATTATTCCGTCCGGGACTGCCAATATACTTGCGCATGAATTGAATGTACCACGGACACCCCAAGAGATTGCCAAGACCATCATTGCAGGAAAGACACAAAAACTGCACAACGGCTACGCCAATGGGCGGCCGTTCTTCCTGTCTACCTCAACGGGGTTCGATGCAGAAATGGTGCATGTGGTCCCGTTGCGCCTGAAGCGCCGCTATGGGCGGCTTGCCTATCTCTTCATTGCAGCACAGCTTGCCTTTTCCCGGCGTAAAGGGAACTTCAAGGTGCAAGCGGATGGTGAAGAGCTGAACTGTGCCATGGCTCTGATCACCAATAGTCAATACTATGCCGGGACCCATCGCGTGGTGCCCCATGCCTCCATCCTGGAAAAGCAGCTACATCTGCTCACCTTTAAAGATGACAGTGCCTGGGCACTCTTTAAATACGCCTGCCGGTTGCTTACGGGCACTGTATCTAAATCGCCGAATGTTGAGTGCCGAAACATCAAGACTGCCCGCATTGAGGCGTACCGGGCAGCAGCGGTTCAGATTGATGGAGAACCGTTTGGCGGCACACCGCTGGAAGTGTCTGTCGGTGATTGCGAGCTGACTGTCATCTCCGGCTGAGCAGACAGCCGGATTACTCCTTTCGCACCTATTTAATCATTAGCGTTGATATGTGAAGCGCTTAGCCTAGGCATTTGCGTGCCTGATTGTACACATCTGCGCATAATTCAATTGACAATACAGTCAGCTATTTCCAAACTATCGGTTCTAGTAATCACACGTCCACGTAAATGCCGATGGTCTTATGATACCTCGACCGAAATTGTTAGAGATAGAAAACAGAGACCACAAGCGGCATGGCTGTCGGTGGCCTGCTGTTCTGTTTGCGGAGAACTTCAGCCGATCCTGTGTGATTGAAGACATCAGCAATAGTGGTTGCCGGTTGCATATCAATACGGGCAAGCTCACTGCCAATGATATTGTGAAAATTCAGGTGCCGCCCCGCCAGCTGTCCTTCGTCGGCAAGGTGGTCTGGCTTCGCTGTGATGAAGCAGGCATCAAGTTCACCTCGAAGCCTGCAAAACTCTGAGTGGGCCTTACTGCTCAGACAGGCCTGTCGCTTGCTCCGACATGAGCCTCCGGCAAACTCTCAATCAATGACTGGGTGTTTTGGACGGTATTATTCCGGCTTGGCGCGTGGTAGCGGTGCCTGGAAACCGAAAGAAGCTTGCCAAGTGCGGATGCTGTGCCTTTGGGGTTCCAGCGATGCCGTCAGATAACTCTTGTTTCTTCCTATTCCCATTGGATAGCGCTTGTTTTGCTCTGCTTCATAGGCAGCACTTTGGTTACTGCACACGCGCATGCGCATATCTTCGGGCTGCTTCTGCAGGTCATTGACCATGTCTTGAAGGTTGCTGCCATTCGGGCTTAGATCGCCATTCATTGCTTCGGTTAAGAGCTTGGCTGCCCGCTCACTGCGCTCCCGCCCGGTTGTTGCACCAAGGACAACGGCCATCAAACGCTGCCCATCTCTATCGGTCAGCGCGACGATATTGCGGCCAGAGGGACATACAAATCCGGTCTTCATGCCGACAGTGCCGGGGAGACGGGTGAGCAAGTCATTGTTGGAGGTGAGGTCTTCCCTATCAATGAAGACTTCTGACGTGGCGAACACCTCATGGTACTGCGGGAAACGCAGGTAGACTTCACGCGCCAGAATGGCGAGGTCGCGGGCTGAAGTTTGCTGAGCGGGATCGAACAAGCCATTGGCGTTGACGAAGTGGCTTGCAGTCATTCCGAGGCGCTGTGCCTGCGCATTCATGCGCATCACAAAAGCCTCTTCAGTACTCGCAACCCTTTCAGCAAGCGCCACTGCAACATCATTGGCTGAACCGACGAGCATGGCGTAGAGCGCATCCTGAAGGGTCATGGTGCTTCCAACCTTCAGGCCGGATTTCAAAGACTGTTGACTCATCGCTCTTGGTGACATCACCACTGGCGATTTGAGAGTAACTTCTTCGTTCGCAAGAGCTTCAAAGGTGACGAGAGCGGTCATCAACTTGGTCACCGAGGCCGGGTACCATGGGTGGCCAGCATCTTCAGCATAAAGGACTTGCTGGGTGTCCAGATTCACCACCAGTGATGGCGTAGCCGCAGCTGGCACTGCATATGCAGAAGTAATAAGGGTCAGACCAAGCGCGGCCGGGAATTTTCGAAGGGCATTACGAAAGCAAAACATACGGATATGGGTCTCAGACTGGCAAAGGAAAGTCTGCGCAGATACCCTCAGAAAAATGCCGCGAATATGTCACCGGATGAATTAAACAGTGGAATACGAAACTGATTGATCAGAGCGTGCACCGAGGCAGAAAAACGGGGATCTTTTGTGAAGATCCCCAGTCTCTAATCTCAATTCATTTTTTCTATCAGCTCTGAGTGCTGCGGTCCTGTTGGGCGAACTGTTCTTTGAGCATGCGGCCTGCCTCAGCGGCGCGCATTGGCTGGCCGAAGTGGAAGCCCTGAACGTATTCGCATCCAAGCTGGAAGAGCTCCAGTGCATCAGATTCAGTCTCAGCGCCTTCTGCAACCACTTCCATACCAAGATCATGACCAAGGGCCACGATGGTACGCAGAATGACCGGGCGAGCGCTCTGCCCGCTTGGGCGGACGAAAGACTGGTCGATCTTGATGGTGTCGAACTGGAAACGCTGAAGGTAACTGAGGGACGAGTATCCTGTACCGAAGTCATCCAGTGAAAGACCTGCCCCGAGGCCTTTCAAGCGCTCAAGAACCTGAACAGAGAATTCCGGGTTCTGCATAACCAACGATTCAGTCAGCTCCAGCTTCAATGAACCCGGCGTCAGCGCAGTACGAGCTAGAACGGCTTTAACGTCGTTGATAAGATCCGGTTTCAGGAGCTGGCGGGACGAGATGTTGACCGACACAAACAGCGGCATCGCATGTTTGAACTCGCGCTGCCATTGCGCCAGCTGGCGAGCACCCTTTTCCATCACACGCAGGCCAAGTTCATTGATCAGGCCGCTTTGTTCAGCGACTGGAATGAATTCGGATGGTGGGATCAGGCCACGGGTCGGGTGCTCCCAGCGTGCAAGTGCTTCAAAGCCAGCCGTGGTTTTATCCGAGAGACGTACGATGGGCTGGAAGAAGACCTTGATCTCGTCTTTTTCAAGCGCAGAGCGCAGGTCATTGTCGAGCGCAAGGGTGTTACTGGCCACAGGCTTGAGCGTTGGGCGGAAGATCTCAATGCGATCACCACCAAGGCGCTTGGCGTGGTTGAGGGCAATCTCGGCGTCGCGCATCAGGTCCGTCGCCTTTTCCAGACCACCGTCGTATATGGAGGCACCGATCGAGGCGGTCAGGAATACGTCCTGATCGCCGAAGGTCACAGGTGTGCGCAGTGACTTGCGCAGTTCATCGGCAAAGGCTGCAATGCGGGTTGCATCCTGCTCCGAGATCATCAGAACTGCAAAGGTATCTGCGGTGATGCGCGATAGGGAGTCTTGCGGCTTGATCAGACGGGACAGACGGCGCGCTGCGGTAAGCAGCATGGAGTCGCCAGCGGTCTGGCCGATGCTGTCGTTGACCTGCTTGAAGCGGTCCAGATCGATCAGGATGACGGTTGGGTTCCCGTTGCCTTCTGCTCTTGAACGTGCCAGCGCGGCCACGAGGCGGTCCATGAACAGTTCGCGGTTTGGCAGGCCGGTCAGGTTATCGTGCACCGCGTCGTGCATCAAACGCTCTTCGGCGGTTTTCTGAGAGGTAATGTCCAGCAGTGTACCAACGCAGCGGACCACTTCGCCATCAGAGCCGAGCACCGGACGAGCGCGCATCTTGAACCAGCGGTAATGACCATCTTCACCACGTAGACGGAATGCCTGATTGACCCGGCCACGGCGATGATCAATCACCGCATCCAATGTGCCACGAAACAGGTCGCGGTCTTGCGGGTGGAGAATTTCCAGCCACAGGCGAGCAGGACCATCAAGCAGGCCGGGTTTGATGCCCAAAGCTTCTTCAAGACCGCCACTGGTGTGGATCTTGTCACGGTCTACATCCCAATCCCAGATGATATCGCCAGAGCCGGTGAGCGCGAGCGCACGGCGCTCAACGTCACCCACGATGCTGTGTGACAGGCCTGAGCCAGCAAAGGCGTGCTGCATGACGGTGAAGCCGAGCAGCAACACGAACAGGACAAGACCACCTGCGAGAGCGGGCTGCACCAGATCGCTTTGCAAAATGCCGGAGGTTGCCATCCAGGCTGCGAACAGCCACGCAAGGAATAAGAACCATGTTGGCAGCAGCATAATCGCCCGCTCGAACCTGCGGATGGTAAGCATCACGATTATCCCGAAACCGGAGAGCGCCACACCAGCCATCAGAACACGTGAGATGCCTGCTGCGATGGTTGGGTCCCAGAGTGCCAAACCAAACAGACTAAGGACGACGACAAACAGGCCGATGGCGAGATGGGTGTAATGAATGTGCCATCGGTTGAGACCGAGATAGGCGTAAAGGAAGACGACAAGCGCGGCCGTGAGACTTATCTCCGCCATGGCTCGATAGAGCTGGTCATCTCCAAGCGTTCGCCCGAAGACCAAATTCCAGAAACCAAAATCGATACACAAGTAGACCAGAACCGCCCATGCCAGCGCTGCTGTTGCAGGGAAAAGAACCGTGCCCTTCACCACAAACAGGATGGTGAGGAACAGCGCCAGTAGACCTGCAATGCCGAGTACGATGCCACGGTAGAGCGTGTAGGCGTTGATGTTGTCTTTGTAAGCTTCCGGCTTCCAGAGACGGATTTCCGGCAGGCTTGGTGACTTCAGTTCCGCGATGAAGGTTACGTTTGCACCCGGATCCAGCGTAATGCGGTAGATATCGGCTTCTGTGCTGCGCTCGCGAATTGGTGGGATGCCCTGACTTGGTGTCAGGGACACAATGCGGCGCTGGCCCAGATCTGGAGCCAGAACGCCGCCACCGGTCATTTTGTAGTAAGGAGCCACAAGCAGACGGTCGATCTGCTCCTCTCCCGGATTGGAGAGTGCGAAGACTGCCCAAGAACTGGCGGTGTCATCAATGGAACGCACTTCAATGCGGCGTACGATGCCGTCAGAGTCGGGTGCGGTGGAGACCTGAATGCTTGTGCTGGTGTTGGGATAGATGTCGACGGAGCTGGTCAGATCGAGTGCATCAATATTTTCTGGAACGACAATTGCGTCCAAAGCCAAGGCTTGCGATGCAGCCACAATAAGCAGGAGAGCGCTTAACAGAACAGCCTGAATAACGTTCTGCACGCGCTGACAACAAGTCCCTTGCACCGGCATCTCCACGATAGCACAAAATTAACTGAATTCCTAAGCAAGATCCTTACATCGTCAAGGCGTCAGTTTCATGGTTCAAGCATGTGTTAGAGGCATTTTATCCCCATCTGCCTCTGATTGTGGCGAGACTTGGGCAGGCGCAGGGGTGAAATCCCGAATTTTGCCAAACAAAATATGGTCTTGCCACATTCCATTAATGTAAAGATACGAGGGCGCGTAGCCCAACTCGGAGAATCCAACCTTTGTCAGCAAAGCTCTGGAGGCTGCATTGGTTGGCAAGCAGGCGGCTTCGATCCGGTGTAGGTGCAAGTCGTTGAAGCTGAAGCAACAGATGCGCTCAACAGCCTCTTTCATAAATCCGTTTCCCGCAAAAGATTCCCCCATCCAATAGCCCAGAGAGGTCGCCTGCGCGACGCCGCGGCGCACGTTGGACAGATTCAGGCCGCCCATCAGCTCGTCTGTATCTCGATTAAATAGAAAGAACGGATAATGGGAGCCTTCGCGGATATTCTGGTTATAGCGCCTCATGCGCTTGCGGAAGGAGGTTTTGGTGAGATCATCTGCGGGCCACGTGGGTTCCCATGGCTGTAGGAAATCGCGACTGCGAGCCCGCAGATCGGCCCACTGCGCGAAGTCTGCCATGTTTGGCGCGCGCAGATAGAGGCGGCGGGTGGTCAATGTGGCAAGGGATTGGGGAGATGTGCTTGCTCTAAAAAATGACACAGCTTCTCTCCCCTTTCTGTTTCAGCGCTATTATGGCGAAAGCATCGCCGAAATTGCAACAGGCTTATGCGTCGATACCTGCCAGACGCTCTTTGAGCTCAGTATAATTCAGCATAGGAGCCTCAGGTCCAACCTTAACAAGTGTAGGATTATCCGAGGAAAATAGCCTTTTTGCGAGCACCTTCAAACGATCTGCAGTTACTGCGTTCAGGCGGCGCTCCAGTTCTGCCAATTCAACCGGATGACCGTAGATCATAACCTGACGCGCCAGCTGTCCTGCACGAGCTGCCGGGCTCTCCAGTGCCATCATCAACCCGGCACGCAGCTGAGCCTTCGCGCGGGAGACTTCCTTTTCGCTCACGCCCTTGATGATTTCCTTAAGCTGCTCCACCAGAACTTCAGTCAGTTCAGCTGCATCTTCAGGACCGGTGGCTGCATGCACACCAAACAAGCCGGTATCAGCGAAAGCCCAATGGAAGGCGTAGACGGAATAACAAAGGCCGCGCTTTTCACGCACTTCCTGGAAGAGGCGGGATGACATACCGCCGCCCAAGATGGAGGCCAGCACCTGAACGGCGTAATAGTCCTCGTGCTCGTAAGGCAGGCCCTCGAAGCCAAGAATGACCTGCAATTCCTGCAGGTCGCGCGCGATAGCCCCCTCACCGCCGACATATTGGGCAGTGTAATCGTTGTCGGGTGCGGCATTGGACAGTTTGGAGAAGTTGGCTTTTGCCAGATCTACAAGTGCCTCATGGTCCACAGCACCTGCAGCGGCGAGTACCATGTCAGAAGCGGTGTATTTGCGGGCGACATACTGCCGGATCGCATCTACGGAGAAGCTGGTGACTGTTTCCGGTGTTCCCAGAATGGGCCGACCCAGAGGCTGATTTGGCCATGCGGTTTCGAGCAGAATGTCGAACACCTGGTCATCAGGGGCATCTTTCGCAGCACCAATCTCCTGAAGAATAACGTGTTTTTCGCGAACGAGCTCGTCTGCATCAATGATGGAATCCTGCAGGATGTCGGAGAGGATATCCAGACCCAAAGGGGTATCATCGGCCAGCGTACGCACGTAGTAATTTGTATGCTCAACACTTGTGGAAGCGTTCATCTCGCCACCAACGGCTTCGATTTCCTCGGCGATTTCGCGCGCGTTACGTCTGGTGGTGCCTTTGAACGCCATGTGTTCCAACAGATGGGTAATCCCGTTTTCCTTTTCGCCTTCGGAGCGGGACCCAGCTTTAACCCATACCCCAAGAGCTGTTGTCTTGAGGTATTCCATTTGATCAGTAACTACAGTCAGGCCATTTTCTAATTTTGTTAGTTTGACCGCCATTAAACGCCTGCTTTCACGGCACGTGCATTGCCTTCAACAAATTTCGCAATTTCCTGCGCATCTGCTGGCAGAACGGAGAATTTCTCTTCGCGTTCCATCAAATCAGCAAGATGAGCTGGCAGCTCAGGGTGAATACCTGATGCACTTTCTACTGCCGCCGGGAATTTAGCCGGATGTGCTGTGGACAGCACGATCATCGGGGTAACACCATCATTGTGCTGCTTGGAAACGTGGAGTGCGACCGCTGTGTGAGGGTCGCATAGGTAACCACTTTCTTTGAGCGTGTCAGTGATGGTCTGAGCTGTTTCGTCTTCGCTTGCGCGCCCTGCAGAGAACTTCTCTTTGATAAAGCCGAGCGCTTTTTCCGAGAGAGTGAAGCCACCGGACTGCTTGAGGCTGTCCATCTGTCCCTTCACTGCGGCGCTGTCCTTGTCGTTCGCTGCAAACAGCAGGCGCTCGAAGTTGGAGGAGACCTGAATGTCCATAGACGGGGCCGTGGTGGCGACAACGCCGCGTGTTTCATAGCGGCCTGTTTCCAGGGTACGTGCCAGAATATCGTTGGTGTTGGTTGCAATTACGAGTTTCTCAATGGGCAGGCCCATCTGAGAGGCCACGTAGCCTGCAAACACATCGCCAAAGTTTCCGGTTGGAACGGTGAATGAAACTTTACGGTGGGGTGCACCCAGAGAGACGGCAGAGGTGAAATAGTAGACCACCTGCGCAACGATGCGAGCCCAGTTGATGGAGTTTACACCGGACAGGCCAACACGCTCGCGGAACGAGAAGTCATTGAACAGGTCTTTCAAAATGCCCTGACAGTCATCAAAGTTACCTTTGATCGCGAGCGCATGGATGTTTGCTTCCGTTGACGTGGTCATCTGACGTTGCTGAACAGGAGAGACACGTCCTTCAGGGAACAGGATAAAGACGTCAGTGCGCTCGCGGCCACGGAATGCCTCGATGGCAGCGCCGCCAGTGTCGCCAGATGTGGCGCCAACGATGGTGGCGCGGGCGCCCTTCTTGGCCAGAACATAATCCATCAAGCGGCCCAGAAGCTGCATGGCAACGTCTTTAAAGGCCAGTGTTGGGCCGTGGAAGAGTTCCAGCACATATGTGTTTGGAGCGGTTTGAACAAGCGGTGTGACGGCCTTATGCGCAAAGCTGGCATAGGCTTCGTCGATCATCTGTTTCAGGTCGTCTTGCGGAATAGAGTCGCCGACAAAAGGTGCAATAACCTTGAGCGCCACTTCGCTGTAAGGCTTCCCTGCAAATCCTGAAATTTCCTCAGTAGATAATTGTGGGAACTCTTTTGGTAGATACAAACCGCCGTCGCGTGCCAATCCCGTGAGCAGCACTTCAGAAAAATCGAGTTCTGGTGCATTGCCGCGCGTACTTACATATCTCACCGTTACATCCCTTCTCGCTCAACCTGAATCAGGGTATTTTTGTGCTATAGCCCTTTGGTATTACTCAGGTTTTTTAGCTGGAATCCGAAAGCAGATTCCCAAAACTGTCGCATTTGCATTTCAAGTGCGCACAGGGAAATAGCAGAATTTGTAGGAAGTTGCACGGCGAAATGTCGTTTAGGCACGTAAGATCATGCGTGACCGATATCGCTGGAGAGCATTCCCGGATCGATGCCAAGAATATCAAGCGCATTATGCCACTTCTGATCGCCCTCGCCTTCAAAGATCAGGGAGGGATCTGTCTGACAGGTGAGCCAACCGTTTGCCTGCAGTTCCGCCTCCAGCTGCCCCGGAGCCCAGCCGGCATAGCCGAGGGCCAAAAGAGCCTTTTTGGGGCCTTTGCCTGCAGCGATGGCACGCAAGACTTCCACGGTGGCGGTCAGGACAACGCCATCCTCAATCTTGAGGCTGGTTTCCTCCAGAAAATAATCATCGGAATGCAGAACAAAGCCCCGCCCAGCATCAACCGGACCACCGCGATAGACCTTTCGGTCAGCGATATCGATTGACACCTGGTCGTCGTTCTCATCATCGATGATATTCAATTGGCCCAGAAGTTGCCCAAATGTGATGTTAGGCGCCGGCTGGTTGAGTACAATTCCCATTGCACCCTCTTCCGAGTGAGCGCACACGTAGATTACGGAATGGGCGAACCGACCATCCTCCATTGTGGGCATGGCAATGAGATATTGTCCGTCAATGTAACCCGGATTTTCACCAGACATGTTGGGGCGCGCTCCTCATGCTTCAAACGGATTGCCGCCAGTTAGTGTAGGGGCAATTAAATTATAAGTACTCACGGATTTTTCCGAGGATCAATGTTCAATGAAAAATACCTGAGATTGTTCACGGAACATTGATAGCCTACGGGACAATCTTAATGGGAATTTGAAAAGGGACCGTTTAAATAGACCCTATGATTTCTAGATTCTTCAAAACCACCCTCATCGCTGTTGCGGTGCTGTCAGCCTCCATTTCAAGCGCCTTGTCTTCAAATGTGTCTGAATGGGTCATTGTTCAAGGTGGCGCTGTCCGCCTTATACGTGCAAGCGAGCCCTCCGCCGATGGTCTCTATCGTGCGGGCGTTGAGTTTCGCCTTGAAGAAGGCTGGCATACCTACTGGAGATATCCGGGGGAAGCCGGCATCCCAACTGAAGCGAGCTTTACCGATTCAGTCAACGTGGAAAGTGCAGAGCTGATCTTCCCAGCGCCAAAGGCTTACTTCGACGGATTTTCCACTTCTGTGATTTACTCGGAGAAGGTGGTCCTGCCGCTGCTGGTCAAGCGCGATAATGACGGTCGCCCTGCCATCTTGAATGCACATCTGACCTTTGGCATTTGTAAGGACATCTGCATTCCCGGAGAGGCTGAGGTGTCTCTCGTCTTTCCAACCTCCACAACACTGGAGGATAAGGTTGCAGACGAACTGATCAACGATGCATTTGCAGCCGTTCCCGTTGCGCAAAGCAATTTGCCGAGCCTATTTCCAGAGATAGAAATTGTTGGAGAAGGCAAGGACCGCGAAGTCAATGTCAGCGCAAGTGTCGCTTCCGACGACGGAGCGCCAGAGCTCTTTATTGAGGGCCCGGCCGGTTCCTATCACGGCGTACCAAAGCTGACGGGCGTGAAGGATGGTCAGGCTCATTGGACCATGCCTTACAACGGACTACCGGATGATGTGAGCACCCTTGAGCTTCGCCTGACGCTGGTGACCAAAGATGGTGCTTTTGAGGAAACCCAGAATGTTCCGGTTCCTCCAGCCGATCCTTCACAGTAGGATTAGATTTAAGGGCTCAGGTTGCTTTGCTAATGCGAGAGCGCTAGCTGCAACCAGAGCCCGTTTCTTGTAAGGTGCTGACGTTAGCCCGTGACTTCTGCTATGCAGTCATCCAGAGTAATGCGTGCGTTTCACTTCGAACATCGCTCAGGACCTTCGGAGATACGCAACAGGCAAGAGAATTGGGGAGATTTTCTATGGGAATTCAAGTCGGCGACAAACTGCCATCTGCCACATTCAAGTCCCTAAGTATAGACGGACCCGTCAATGTCAGTAGTGACGAACTGTTTGAAGGCAAGACCGTGGTACTGTTTGCTGTTCCAGGAGCTTTTACGCCAACCTGTCACCTGAACCACCTGCCGGGCTTCATCGACAATGCGGAGGCTATCAAGGCGAAGGGCGTTGATACGATTGCCGTTGTTTCTGTAAATGATGCATTCGTGATGGGAGCCTGGGCGCGGGACTCACGTGCGGATGATAAGATTCAGTTCCTTGCGGACGGCAGCGCTGAATTTACGAAGGCCATCGGCCTAGAGCTTGATGCGAGCGCCTTTGGAATGGGCATCCGCTCCAAGCGCTACTCCATGATCGTCAAGGACGGCGTGTTAACTTCGCTGAACATTGAAGAGTCCCCAGGAGAAGCAACAATCTCCTCAGCAGAGAATATCCTTTCTCAGCTTTAAGACGGTCTTTCCAAAGACATTTGAGGGGAGCCATGCTCCCCTTTTTTATCGATTACCGATAAGGGTTATCGGTGTTTTGAGCGGGCAGCATCGGAGATTCTCTTAAAGCGATCTGCTTTGCGCTTTTCTTCTTCAGCATCATAGTCATCGTCATCTTCCTCGTCGCCTTCTATGCCAGAGGTGACTTTGCCCTGATCACGCCATGCCTTGATCAGGAAGGCGAAGTAGACACCGACCAGCGTGATAGCAAGACCTGCCCATGTGAATGCATACTGCAAATGATTGTTGGAGAATGTCATACGCGTCTCCCCCGCCTGCGGCAGGTTACCGGCAACGCTCAGTGTTTGCTGAAGATCGATTGTGTAGGGTGCAGCCTGATCTGTCGGTAAGCCCAGAGCATCCGCCATGGCCTTTGGCTCGCGTACGTACCATTCATTGGTCTCCAGGTTCGCATCTGCAGAGAACACACTTGCCACTTCAGCGCGGCGTGCAAGGCCGGTGATGGTTATGTGTCCGCGTGGCGGGGCTGACCCTAGGCGCGTACTGAAGTCTTTACGGTCAATTGGAATAAACCCGCGATTGACCAAGACACTCCACCCCTCATCGGTGATGAAAGGTGAGTAGACAAAGTATCCTTGCCCACCCAGCTGGCCTCTCGGCTGGGTCAGGGTGTCGAAGTAAAACAACTCACCCATAATGAACTGACCAGTGATCTCGACAGGCATGTAGTCGATTTCGTCACTGGAGAGATCTTCCCATGTAGCTGGCCTAGGAGCGGCAGCAGGCGGCTCATTGGCGCGCACGTCGGCGCGTTCGATCAGCGCCAGCTTCTCGTCCAGACGACTGAACTGCCACAAGCTCAGATTGACCAAGATAGCCAGACCCACGGCAGCACAGAGGTGCAGAAGCCAAAAGCGCTTGAGGAATGCTATCAGCCCGGACTTCGCTGCGTTTGCTTCTCCAGCGTCTTCCTGTTCTGTTTGATCATCAGTCACGACATTATCTTTATCTGTTCGAATATTGAGAGGGTTCTCTTCGGGAGCCGGGTCCGAATCGCTACGCCACTGGACATCATGCTCGTGCACAGGCGTTGTATCAAGTAAAGCCTCAGCAATCTGCCTTTCAGAGATCATCAAGTTCTCCTGGCGCTGCATTGTTCCAGTACTGCAGTGCGATCAAAAGGCCTTTCAGGACACGCAGGAGTGCGACACTGAACACAACGGTAACGGGCACCCAAATAACCAAATGCAGCCAGAGTGGCGGTTCATATCTAAACTCAACTAACAGAACACCACCAAGAAGAAGAAACCCCAGAATAAGAGTGCTAAAGACAGCTGGACCATCTCCCGAATCTGCAAAGTCATAGGCCAGACCGCAGTTGGAGCATGATTTGCGCAGCTTCAGCAGGCCCTGGAACAAAGGCCCCTTCCCGCACCTGGGACATTTTCCGCGCAGACCAGCGGAAAATGGATTGGCTGTCAGACCCAGATAGGGCTTTGTCTTTTTCTTCTCACGCATGTGGAGCCTCGTATACACAGGTGTCTTTGAAACACTTACACGGCACCTTGGTCGCACATATAGAAAAGGCGGCTTGCGCCGCCCTTATCTTTTTCGCTTTTCTGGTCCGGGTTGCAGACCCGCTTCCGGCGAATGCCAGTGCGCTTAGCCGCCCCAGATGTAAACTGCTGCAAACAGGAACAGCCAGACCACATCCACAAAGTGCCAGTACCAAGCAGCAGCTTCGAAGCCAAAGTGCTTAGTGGTGGAGAAGTGGCCAGCCAGTGCGCGGAACAAACATACAGCCAGGAAGATGGTGCCCACGATCACGTGGAAGCCATGGAACCCAGTGGCCATAAAGAAGGTGGCGCCGTAAATGTTGTCAGAGAACCCGAATGCAGCATGGGAATACTCGTAGGCCTGACAAATGGTGAAGATGACACCGAGAACAACGGTTGCAATCAGACCCCACTTGACGCCTTCACGGTCACCGTGAACCATTGCGTGGTGCGCCCAAGTCACCGTGGTGCCGGAGAGCAGCAGGATCAGCGTGTTCAGCAGTGGCAGGTGCCACGGATCGAAGGTTTCGATGCCTTGCGGAGGCCAGACGCCGCCTGTGTGCTCGACACGGCCAAACTGCGCGGCTTCGCCAGCGAACAGCGACGCGTCAAAGAAAGCCCAGAACCATGCAACAAAGAACATAACTTCGGACAGGATGAACAGCAGCATGCCGTAGCGCAGGTGCAAGGACACGACGCGGGTGTGGTGGCCTTCATGAGACTCCTTCACCGTGTCACGCCACCACATGAACATGGTGTACAGCACGATTGCCAGGCCGATGGCAAACAGCCCCCAACCGGTTAGGTCAATACCATAAACCAGCTGCCCCTCAGAGTTGGTGTATGGCAAGAAGCCAAGCTCTTCGCCATTGCTGGCGCGCATAAACGCAATTGTGCCGATTGCCAGAATAAATGCCCCGACTGACCCGATAAATGGCCACGGGCTTGGCTCGATAATGTGATAATCGTGGTTTTTCGAACCAGCCATATCTTTCTCCCCATTTCAAAAAGGTCGCTTCTGCCGAGGCAGATCCGTCTCGCGACCTAAAGCTTATCAGTGGCCGCGTCGCTTGGAGTAGCCACTGCAGCTGTTTCTTCTTCGCCGTCTTTCGGCATCTCAAAGAATGTGTAGGACAAGGTAATTTCCTTGATATTCTTCAGGCTCTCGTCCTTGTCCATTTCCGGATCGATGAAAAACACGACCGGCATATCGATTGACTCTCCAGACTCCAGCGGTTGCTCGGTAAAGCAGAAGCAGTCAATTTTGTTGAAGTAGCCCCCTACTTCGAAGGGCGCTACGTTGAATGTTGAAGTTCCGGTGGAGACCTGTTTGGCAAGGCTCTGGGCCTCGTACATGATCTCGGTCATCTGACCCAGCTTCACGCGGACTTTCTTTTGTTTCGGTTTGAAATCCCAATCCAGACCCGGAGCGACGTTGGCATCAAAGCTCACGATGATCTCGCGATCGAGGATTGTGTCGGAAGCCTCTTCCGCACGCTGTGTTGTGCCGCCATAGCCTGTCACCTGACAGAAAAGCTCGTAGAGCGGGACAGCTGCGAAGGACAATCCGACCATTCCAAAGAACACGCCGGTACAGATCACAGCAACTGTTGCGTTGCTGCGCTTTGTTCCGCGCTGTTCTGTTGTCTCAGGCTTTTGATCAGTCATTTGCGTCTCTTACATTGGACGATCGATGACGCCCGGACCGAGCTTCACGATGGTGATGACGTAAAACATCGCAACCAGAACACCCAGTGTGACTGCGAGAGCCACTGAACGTCCCCGGCGGGTCTTAGTATGCTCTTCAGAAAGAACTTCGTTGTGTTTGTTCATTTTCTACTCTTTCCAGTTTTACGTTAGACCAGACCGATCACATTCTCAGCGAGCAACCCGGCGAAAATCAGCATGAGGTAGAACAGCGAGAACTTGAAGAGAGACATGGCTGCTTTTCTGGCAGCATCGCCTTCGCGAACTTTCCAGACACGGATTGCATAGGCAAGAAACACCAGACCAAGAATGGCAGAGCCGACGCCGTAGAAGGCAGTGGCGAAGCCGAGGAAGTAAGGTGCCATACCGACCGGCAGTAATAGCAGGGAGTACAGGACAATCTGATGGCGGGTCGCGGTCTCTCCGGCAACAACCGGTAGCATGGGTACGCCCGCATCCTGATAGTCGCCGTTTTTAACCAGCGCCAGTGCCCAGAAGTGCGGCGGTGTCCAGGTGAAAGTGATCATGAACAGCGCGATGCTGACCAGAGTGACGTCGCCAGTGACAGCTGCCCAGCCAACCATTGGCGGGAGCGCGCCGGCAGCACCACCAATAACGATGTTCTGCGGTGTGCTGCGCTTGAGCCACATTGTGTAGATGACGACGTAGAAGAAGATGGTGAATGCAAGCAGGCCAGCTGCCACCCAGTTCGCGACCAGACCAAGTGTGAGGACGGAACCGAAGGAAAGCACCATACCGAATGCAAAGGCTTCCTGACGCGTGATTTTGCCTGCCGGGATCGGGCGCTTTTTGGTACGGGACATGACAGCGTCGATGTCAGCATCCCACCACATATTCAGCGCGCCGGATGCACCACCGCCAACGGCGATGCAGAGAATAGAAATAAAGCTGAGGAACGGATGCTGGTTGCCCGGCGCCATAACCAGACCGACGGCTGCTGTGAACACAACAAGGGACATGACGCGCGGCTTGAGCAGCGCGATGTAATCAGAAACGCTTCCCCGACCTCCCAGGTCGGTTGCGTTTTCATGAAGCCCTTGTGTCTGATCCAGCATTGTCATGCCTGTACCTCTATCGCGATATTGAAACCGGTGTCGTTGTATTACGTTTCTTGGTTTCATTCCCGGAACATGGAGCACTTCCGGGTCTTGTGCTTCGGCTGGAACCGAGGGCGCATTCACGCCCCCGGTCAATCGCATTCAGTTACTTGATCTTTGGAAGGATCTCGAACTGGTGGAATGGAGGAGGTGAAGACAGTGTCCATTCCAGAGTGGTTGCGCCCTGACCCCATGGGTTATCGCCAGCCACACGCTTCTTTGCGAATGCGTCGATGACACACCACAGGAAGATGAGCACAGCAAAACCAGAAAGGTAGGAGCCGTAAGAGGAGACCATGTTCCAGCCTGCATAGGCATCAGGATAGTCAGCGTAACGACGTGGCATACCAGCAAGACCAAGGAAGTGCTGCGGGAAGAACACGAGGTTCACGCCGATGAACATGAGCGCAAAGTGCAGGTTACCAAGGAACTCGGAGTACATGTAACCGGAGATCTTAGGGAACCAGTAGTACCAGGCCGCAAAGATCGCGAACACAGCACCCAGAGACAGAACGTAGTGGAAGTGGGCCACAACGTAGTAGGTGTCATGCAGCGCGCGGTCGAGGCCTGCGTTTGCCAACTGTACGCCAGTCACACCACCAACGGTGAACAGGAATACGAAGCCAATCGCCCAGATCATCGGTGTACGGAACTCGATGGAACCGCCCCACATGGTTGCGATCCATGAGAAGATCTTAATGCCGGTTGGAACCGCAATCACCATGGTCGCGAACAGGAAGTACGCCTGGGTGTCTGCAGACAGACCAACGGTGAACATGTGGTGCGCCCACACGACGAAGCCAACAACACCAATTGCCACCATTGCGTAGGCCATGCCGATGTAACCGAACACTGGCTTGTGCGAGAAGGTGGAGATGATGTGGGAGATGATGCCAAATGCCGGCAGGATCAGAATGTACACTTCAGGGTGACCGAAGAACCAGAACAAGTGCTGGAACAGGATCGGGTCACCGCCACCGGCAGCTTCAAAGAAAGTGGTGCCGAAGTTACGGTCTGTCAGCAGCATGGTGATCGCGCCAGCCAAAACAGGCAGGGAGATCAGTAGCAGGAAAACAGTTACCAGCACGGACCAAACGAACAGCGGCATCTTGTGCATGGTCATGCCAGGCGCGCGCATGTTGAAGATGGTGGTGATGAAGTTGATGGCACCGAGAATGGAAGATGCACCGGCAACGTGCAGCGCCAGAATTGCAAAGTCCATAGCCGGACCGGGCTGACCGGAAGTGGACAGCGGAGGATAGATGGTCCAGCCGCCGCCGACACCGTTTGCACCTGGAGGACCCGGCACGAACAGTGACAGGATCAACAGAATGAACGCAGGTGGCAGGAGCCAGAAGGAAATGTTGTTCATGCGTGGGAACGCCATGTCAGGCGCGCCGATCATGATCGGAACGAAATAGTTCGCGAAACCACCGATGAGCGCTGGCATAACCATGAAGAAGATCATGATCAGCGCATGCGCTGTGGTGAAGACGTTGAACATGTGCGGGTCGGAGAAGTACTGCATTCCCGGCTCTTGCAGTTCCATACGCATTGCGATGGACAGAAGACCGCCGATGATGCCAGCCATGATCGCGAAGATCAGGTAAAGGATACCGATATCCTTGTGGTTGGTGGAGTAGACCCACCGCACCCATCCGGTTGGATGGTCATGTGCATGCGTTTCAGACGCAGCCATAGTTGTGCTCCCTCGTATATTTCTTGCTTCATATGCGCAGCAGCCCTTGGCGCGCGCATACGCGGCTAAATCAGTGGCCCCGCTTAGCGGGATGCAACCTTCTTCTCATCAGCAATCATTTTCGCGAGAAGTGTATTTGCGTCGTCGACGTCAGTCTTCGCAGCTTCGGCCCAGGCCGCATACTGCTCTTTGGTCACGACCTGCACGGCGATTGGCATGAACGCATGGTCTCTACCGCAAAGCTCAGAACACTGGCCGTAGAACATGCCGGTGTTATCAGCACGGAACCAGGTTTCGTTGAGGCGGTATGGAACGGCGTCGATCTTGATGCCAAATGCAGGAACGGCAAATGAGTGGATCACGTCTGCTGCTGTTACCTGAACACGCACAGTCGTGTCGACTGGAACAACAACATTGTAATCCGTCGCAAGAAGGCGAGGAAGTTCAGCGTCTGTCAGGCCTTTTTCAGCCATGATTTCCGGACGCTCATCGTTTTGAATCATAAGAGCGTCGAACGCGACATCTTCCATGCCCTCATCCGCATACTCATAACCCCAATACCACTGGTAGCCAGTCGCTTTGATGGTCATTTCGTATTCAGGGATATCAAGCTGCTTGAAGAGCAAACGGAAAGATGGAACTGAGATCATTACCAGAATGAGGATCGGAACTACTGTCCAGACAACCTCAATTGTGGTGTTGTGCGACGTGCGAGATGGCGTTGGATTTGCCTTCTTGCGGAACCGGAAGATCACGAAGAGCAGCAATCCTGCCACCAAAATCGTAACTCCGGTCATAATTACCAGGGTAAAATCGTTAAACCAGCGAATATCTTCCATCACTGTCGTCGCCGCAGGCTGCATGCCCATTTGCCACGGCGTTGGCTGTGCTGCACTGGCTGCACCTGCCATAAAACCTACCAACCCAATTGCCACAATTGCGGCAACGGTCGCCAGGTGATGCTTCAAGAGCTTCATCACGTCTTGCGCTCCCTGTCCCTCTTAATGCCGCCGAAACGGCAATCCTCTTCTTGTCCACACACGTGGAGTGCCCGCGTTGGCCCGTCCGACCAATCCTCACACTTGCGTGAAAACCTGCGACATAATAACCCAATACGGGTTTCTACGCGATTCACCTTAGGTTATAGCGACTATAAGTCGCAGTATCATTTGACTTGAATCAATGTGGTGGACAAAAAACATAAGAAATCCGCATATGCAATTGGATTTTCGACCATTAGGGGTGTTTTCACCTAGTTACTTTCCCTTATATCAAAAATCGATTATTTCTATGCTTCGGCCTAAATTCACACATCAAATTGCCGTTTTATGGGCCAAAAACAGCGTTAACTGGTCGTAAATATAGTGAGTCGAATCCCTCCTTCGTCGTCAGCGACGTGGACAGCGAATAATGCCAGTTTGCGCTTTGACATCAGGAGCGGTATTCCAATAATTAGGGTAACACCCCACGCTGGCTCCTCGGGATAACAACAGGTCCTGTACAGCTGGTGAACTGGAGGAAGGGTTTTTGAAGCAGTTTTTACGCGCACTGGTTTTAACAGTTGCGACGACAGTGGTGGGCACCGCTGGATTTTCCGGAGCAAGCTATGCACAACAGGCACTGGGCGAGCTCACTGGCGAGTATGGTGACTGGCAGCAGCGTTGCGCCACATCTCCCGGATCGAACGTGGAGCAGTGTGCTCTTATTCAAAGTGTGACAGATTCTGCGCGTGAGACCGTTGGCCTGACAGCAATTATCCTGAAGACGGCAGACGAACAGGCGACTGTTTTGCGTGTTCTTGCTCCACTTGGCGTTTTGCTGCCGATGCAGCTTGGCCTGAATGTTGATGGCAAGGATGTGGGCAGAATGCCATTCGTGCGCTGTCTGCCAGCGCCAAGCGGCTGTGTTTCCGAAGCGATCCTGGAAGCAGATCTGATCGAACAGCTGACAAATGGCGAGACCGCGACCTTCATCATCTTTGAAACCCCGGAGGAAGGGATTGGTATTCCGATTTCTCTGACAGGTTTGAAAGATGCGATGGCGGCTCTTCCATAAGCCCTTCAGCTTCTCTTAGAGCATGAATTGAAAGCCGATGTGATGTGAGTCGCTTCGGCTTTTTTTGTCTCGGCAGACCGTCACTCTTACTGCCTAGCTGTCCTGCCACTCACGCTGAGGCCAGATGTCGGTCTCTGAAAAGCCCAGAGCCGCAAAATCATCCTTGCGCGCTGCTTGGTCCCTCTCATTTCCCAAATAGAAGTCATCCAACTGTGGCGGTTTGACAGAGGTTCCACTCAGCATGGCATGCACCTGTCCACGGTGGTGGATTTGATGCTGAAAGAGGTGCATCAGAATTCTATCAGTTTGCTCTCGCCATGGTTTGTCATCTCGTAGCGTGCGTAAAGTAGACAGGTCTTCTGGTTTCCAACTTTCGACAAGCTTGACCAGCTTAGCGTCACTCTTTCTTTGAGCGTCAAAGAGAGATGCAAGGTCCTCAAAGGGGTATTCAGGCTCAAACGCATTGATGCCAAGTGGCTTGCCTTCCAAAGCACTAGTGTAGAACCAATCCACGGTAATGTTGTGGTTCAGGGTCATCAAGATCGTGGGAAAGAAACTTGTTCGCTCTGCGATCAGTTCTTCCTTTGAGAGACTTTGGCAGCTGGTTAGAAGCCGGAAATTTGCCCAGGCATTGTTTCTGGCCTGTGCGCTAAAGTATTGAAGTATGGTCATTACATTATCTTATTACTAGAAATTCGATAGACTGCGCCAACTGTTCTCTCCCAATGGATTAAAGGGTGGAGACACATCGCGGATTTCATAATCTACATGGGAAGTGGGTATATTGTGAAGGCAGATCCTGCTTGCAATAGAGCGTAGTTTTCCAACCTAGCTTGTCCCTCAATTTGTTGGGAGCGATGGCCCTTCCCTCCCCTTTATTGAATAGTAAGCCTTGAAACTGCACTGATTGTTCGCCACAACAGGGTAAATCCATTATTTCGGAGTTTTACCCATGAGCGACAAACCGATTGATCTTCTCCAGACATCAGGACTGGACGAGGAGACAGCGCGCCAGATTACTGCGGCAGCGCTGAAAGGCGCCGATGATGGGGAACTTTATCTGGAATACAGCCAGAACGAAGGATTGGTGTTTGATAATGGACGCTTGAAATCCTCCAGTTTCAGCACCGGTCAGGGCTTTGGCCTGCGCGCTGTTGTGGGAGAAGCTTCCGGTTACGCTCATTCAGACGATATCTCCGAGACTGCGCTTAAGCGTGCTGCTGACGCTGTGGCCTCCGTGCAGAGTGGGCATTCCGGCACCTATGCAGCGCCGCCAGCGCGCACCAATCAGAAGCTCTATACGGATGAAAATCCGATTGGAAGCCCGAGCTTTGCGGAGAAAGTACAACTGCTGCAAGAGATTGATGCCTATGCTCGAGCGAAAGATACGCGCGTTCAGCAGGTGACAGTTTCGCTGGCAGGCAGCTGGAAGACGGTCGATATTCTGCGCGCTGACGGGCACCGCATCCGGGACGTGCGCCCGCTTGTACGCCTTAACGTTTCCATTGTTGCCGGTGATGGCGACAAGCAGGAAAGCGGCTCGTATGGCTCAGGTGGCCGCGAAGGATTTGGTGAGTTTGTTGCTGAAACCAGCTGGCAGCATGCGGTTGATGAAGCGCTGCGTCAGGCTCTGGTCAATCTGGAAGCAATCCCTGCCCCCGCTGGTACATTTGATGTCGTGCTGGGCAATGGCTGGCCGGGTATTTTGCTTCATGAGGCTGTGGGTCATGGTCTTGAGGGTGACTTCAACCGCAAGAAAACCTCTGCATTTGCAGGTCTCATGGGCCAGCAAGTTGCGGCTAAAGGCGTGACCATTGTTGATGATGGCACAATCTCCAAGCGACGCGGCTCTCTTTCCGTTGATGATGAAGGCACGCCGACGGGTCGCACCACTCTGATCGAAGACGGTATTCTTGTTGGCTACATGCAGGACCGTCAGAACGCACGTTTGATGGGCGTTGAGCCAACCGGAAACGGTCGGCGCGAATCCTTTTCACACCAGCCACTGCCGCGCATGACCAACACCATCATGGAGGCGGGCAATGATGATCCAAATGAGATTATCGAGAGCCTTGAAGATGGTATTTATGCTGTTTCCTTTGGTGGTGGTCAGGTGGACATTACTTCCGGCAAGTTTGTGTTCTCCTGTACGGAAGCGTATCGGGTACAGAACGGCAAGATTGGCGCTCCTGTGAAAGGGGCGATGTTGATTGGCAACGGTCCGGATGCGCTCACTCGCGTAACTATGATTGGCAATGACATGAAGCTGGATCCGGGTATCGGAACTTGCGGCAAGGCTGGTCAGGGCGTGCCGGTCGGAGTTGGACAGCCAACTATGCGCATCAACGAGATGACCATTGGCGGAACGGCGACCTGATTGGCCTCATTCTTTATTGCAGATTTTCCAAAGGGGCAGCGATGCCCCTTTTTTGTTGGGTGCGCTTAGTCTGACAGCGGGATTTTCGGGACTTTGCCCGCGCGTATGCGGTCAGTGCGCCGATTCATCACGTGACGGATCACGTTTTCATAAAGCAGCTTTGTTAGCAGCGAGAAGGCCTGCATGTGCTCTGCGTAGAAATCATCAGGGCTGTTGTAGGTTCCGAAGTCGTTGTTGATGCCGGTCTTCTGGATGTAGGTATCCTGCCCTTGCCAGTTGACCTGAGGCGCGCTGAGGCAGGTTGTGCCAACGCCATAGCCGCACAGGGATTGACGGTTTAGGGCAAATTCCTTTTGCAACGCTGAGAGGAACGGCTCATCGAGAATAAAGCCTTCCAGATTGATCCAACGGTCCTCAAGGTAGATCTCGACCCAAGAGTGCAGGATATCTTCTGGCGCGATTTGGTAGGCCAGTTCTGGCACAACACCGCGCTGCAGCTCCTTACGGATGGTGAAGCCGTGCAAGCGGCAGGGAATCTGGACCGCTCTCATCAACGCCATGAGCAGGGTTCCCTTAGTGTTGCACTGCCCTATTCCATCGGCAAGTACCTGACTTGCCGGGATATTATCTGCTTTGTTGTAGCCGAACTTTATCTCATTGCTCACGAAGTCATAGACAGCGCCGGCGCGATCAAAGACCGGCAAGTCCATCCATTTACGCTCGTCCACCAGTTGCCGGATACTCGGCGCGTGGAAGTCCAGCAGCGGGGTTTCTTTAAGCAGGAACTCTAATTGTGTGTTGGGTTGATCCAGCATTTTGTGCCTCCAATCGAGAATGAATCGACTGTAAAGGCTCTAGTCACTGTAGGTTCAAGTGCTAATTTTTCCTTTGTTTTCCTGTAACCTCACGCCTCTATTGAATCCTGTAGGTTTTGAGTCCTGACGATTTGACATAGCTTGTTCTTAATGCGTTCAAGCCGATTTTACGGTGGGTCTGTAGCTTCTCTTTTCATGAATTGCCGCGCGTATCCCGTTTCCAACGCCAAGTTCCACTCTTCGGAGATACGCTGCGAGAAACAAGAATGAGCCATATTCTTTCATGATCACACTCCACGAACTGGATTTTGTGACAGACATTATGCTGTTTCTAAGCATGGCGATCCTGGTGGTTCCATTTGCCAAGCTGATCCGCGTTGGAACGATTGTGGGGTATTTGATTGCTGGTGTAATCCTGGGGCCATGGGGATTTGGACAGTATCTTGGCAGTCCGTTCAGCACACCGGATGAGCTTCGTCCAATAGGCGAGCTGGGCGTTGTTATGCTGCTGTTTCTGATCGGGCTTGAGCTTAATCCCAGCCGACTTTGGTCGTTGCGCAAGGAGATTTTTGGCTCTGGTGCTGCACAGGTGGCGTTCTCCGCTCTTCTGATCGGAGGGACAATCTATCTGGTTGGACTCTCCTGGCAGAAGTCCCTCATTATTGGTCTCACTTTAGCGCTGTCTTCAACTGCTCTTGCCCTGCGCATCCTGCAGGGGCGCGGCGATCGAACTACGCCGATGGGGCAAACTTCCGTGGCGATCCTGCTGTTTCAGGACATGATGATTGTTCCAATCCTTGCGCTGATGGCCATTGTTGCTCCCATCTCCATTGAGATCGGACACAGAGCGGGCTGGGAAACAGCGCTGATTATGGCTTCGACGGTGTTGCTGCTGGTTGCCGTCGGGCGCTTCCTGCTGACGCCACTCTTTCGCATATTTGCCCGTATCGGGGCCAGGGAAATGATGACGGCCTCCGCCCTGCTCACCGTTCTGGGGGCCGCTGCGCTGATGAAAGCGGTTGGGCTTTCCAGCGCATTGGGAGCATTTATTGCGGGCGTCATGCTGGCGGAAAGTTCGTTCCGGCATGAGCTTGAGGCGGATCTGGAGCCGTTTCGTGGACTGCTGCTGGGTTTCTTCTTTATCACGGTAGGTATGTCCATTGATCTGGACTTTGTCACTCAAAACTGGGTGACTGTACTGGCCTGCAGCCTTGGCCTCATGCTTGTAAAGTGCCTGAGCGTGTTCTCGGTTGCGCGGCTTTCCGGTCATACGTCTGACAACAGTCTCCAAATCGGTGGGTTGCTGGCGCAGGCTGGAGAGTTCGGGTTCGTGATCTTTTCGGCTTCTGTCGCCGTTGATCTGCTCAACCAGCACCAGAACAGCCTACTTTCTGCGATCATCTCTCTGACCATGGCCCTAACCCTCCTGAGCGTCCGTCTCACGCAATGGTTCGGTGCCAAGCTTACGCCTGAGCCCGTTAAGCCGGATATTCCCAATTCGGGGGGCGAGCGCACCAATGTGCTGGTGATCGGATTCGGGCGTTTTGGACAAACGGCCTGTCAGATGCTGATCGAGCAGGGCTCAACCGTGACCGTTCTTGATACCGACCCACAGCACATTCGGGAGGCCTCCCGGTTTGGCTATCGGATTTTCTACGGAGACGGACGGCGCTTGAACGTGTTACGGGCGGCGGGCGCGGATAATGCCAGTGTGATTGCGGTGTGTACCGAACGGGCAGCGACCACCAGCCAGATCGTACGGATGGCAAAAACACAGTTCCCGCTGGCGAAGATCTTTGCCCGCGCTCATGATCGCCGTCATGCTATCCAGCTTGTGACCGTTGGGGCGGACTATCAGTTGCGCGAAACGTTGGAGTCCGCCTTTCAGTTCGGTCGGGAAATTCTGGAGGAACTTGGGGAGGATGAGGACCGGACCCACGACATATTGAAGGATGTGCGCCGCAGAGATGCTGAGCTTTTGGCACTGCAGCAGGTTGGTGGGCTTTATTCCGGTTACAAGAAATTCAAGCTGCCGGATGTACCTGTGAAACCGCTGAGGAAGCCAAAGGCAGAATCGACCGCACTGAACGAGCCAGCGCGTCGTTTGGCCGAAGCGGACAGGCAGGCTGCGAAGGAGCAAGCTGACAGTTCTGACAAACATTCAACATCCAAACGCAGTTCCGACTAGGTTTTCAGGAAAACTTGTTTCCTCTCAGGGACAATTAAGGTATTTCCCTCAGAGTCGATGTAAATCAGCAAAAATTTCTTTGGTGATTTGAATTTCGTTTCAGGTATCAATGGCAGAAGCTCACATCCCCCCGTTCTTTATCGAAACTATTGTGGTCCTTTCTGCGGCCGTAATTGCTGTGCCAATTACCAAGCGGATTGGTTTGGGCGCTGTGGTGGGCTTTCTCGCCGCCGGTGTTGCCATTGGGCCTTATGGTATCGGCTTCTTCAACGAACCTGAACGCATATTGGGCTTTGCCGAACTGGGTGTCGTACTGCTGCTGTTTGTGATTGGGCTGGAACTGGAACCAGCTCGATTATGGATCATGCGGCGAGACATTTTCGGTCTGGGGACGGCCCAGGTCCTCATATCCGGTTTCGTGCTAACCCTGTGCGCCATGCTGTTTGGTATGACCTGGCAGGTGGCACTGATCGCCGGTCTTGGTCTGGCCTTGTCTTCGACGGCTTTTGCGTTGCAGATGCTACAAGAGCGTGGACACCTGAGCACCAAATATGGCCAACGGGCTTTCGGAATTCTGCTGCTTCAGGACATTGCCATTGTACCACTGCTTGCGATGGTCAGCATTCTGGCCCCTGCTGATGCAGATGTGCAAGGGACTTCCATCGCCATCCAAGTGGTTACAGTGATTGCAGCGGTTGGCTTTGTGATCTTTGCCGGACGTTATCTGCTTTCTCCCTTGTTCCGGCTCTTAACCGCATCAGGTGGTCGCGAACTAATGATTGCAGCTGCCTTGCTTGTTGCTTTGGGCAGTGCGGGCCTTATGAGTCTGGTTGGGCTCTCCATGGCGCTTGGGGCCTTCCTGTCTGGCGTGATGCTAGCAGAATCCAGCTATCGCCACACACTGGAAGCGGACATCGAGCCGTTCCGCTCCATGCTCATGGGACTGTTTTTCATGACCGTGGGTATGGAACTGGAGCTGGATCTGATCGTTGCAAACTGGCAGCGCGTTGTGGTGGCTGTTGTGGTCCTGATGCTTGCCAAAGGCGTGCTGCTATGGGGTCTTTCCCGGTTATTTGGCTCTTCAAATTCCGATGCGCTTCGCGTTGCTGTTACACTTCCGCAAGGTGGTGAATTTGCCTTTGTGCTGTTCGCTACGGCGACGGCAGCGTCGATCCTGCCTCAAGAGACTGCAAACATCCTAAGTGCGGTTGTTATCTTGACTATGCTTCTGACGCCTCTTGGTGCAGTTGGCCTCGACTTCATCGCAGAGCGTATGAAGAAGCGCGGTGATACGAGCAATAAGATCGAGAGTTTTGAAGACGCCTGTCCAAGTGTATTGATCATCGGGTTTGGACGCTTCGGACAAACGGCCAGTCAGATGCTCATCTCCGAAGGTGTTTCCGTGACAGCGCTCGACAACAACCCGGAACGCATCAAACGGGCACAGCAGTACGGATACAAGGTTTATTATGGAGATGCGACGCGGCCTGACGTGTTGAAAGCAGCTGGCGGCGACAACGCGACGCTGATTGCCCTTTGTATCGAGAATGATCAGGTGATGAAGCAGGCAATCCTGCAAATCAGATCCGCGTTTCCAAACGCTGCTCTTTATTGCCGTGCAACCGACCGTGCGCATGCGCTGGACCTTACCCGACTGGGTGTTGATTACCAGATCCGCGAGACGTTTGAATCCAGCCTGACCTTTGGGCGTAAAGCTCTTGAATATCTCGGACTGCCTGCTGACCGCATTGATGAAGTTGAGAGTGATGTTCGCAAGCGGGACGACGAACGCCTTGCAATGCAGCTGGCTGGCGGCGAAATGGCAGGCTCTGACATGCTGCTTCAACGCACCCCGCGCGACAAAGACAAACCAGACAATCCTGACTAAGCAGATCAGGACGTGGGGCGGCAGACTTGACGAGAACTCATTTGAAGCACATGTAATGCGAAGGGTGTGCCCACCCTCCTTTTACATATTTCGTGATTTACGGCACTGCTTTCGTGCCTGTTCCACTTTAAATCAAATGGTTCCACATGGCTGGTGAATACTCAATCGGTGATCTTGCGGTGAAGGCTGGCGTTAAAGTCCAGACCATTCGCTTTTACGAACAGAAGAAGCTGCTTCCTGAACCTCCACGGACGGGCGGCGGCCAGCGTCGTTACAGCGAAGAGCACCTGAACCGATTGTCCTTCATCCGCCATGGCCGCGACCTAGGGTTTTCTTTGGAGATGATTGAGAGCCTTATGCTTCTCAAGGAACACCCCGAAGACGATTGTGCGGGTGCAGACCAAATTGCGCGGGCTCATCTTGCCCAGGTGGAAGACAAAATTTTGCGTCTGAAAAGCCTGCAAACCGAGCTCAAAAAGATGCTGGTACATTGTTCCAGCGGAAAGATACATGATTGCAGGGTCATTGAGGCCCTCTCCTGCGATTGCTACCAGCATCGCAAAAAGTGAGTTTCTATGTCCAGAACAACTACTGCCGGCACGCGCGATGCGAAGTTCACCTATGGCTCGACCATGCGCCATGTTCTGGTGATGACGTCTACCGGCTCTGTCGGATTGATTGCCATTTTCCTCGTTGATTTTGCAAACCTTTTTTACATCGCCCAGTTAGGCATCGAAGAGCTGGCGGCTGCTATTGGTTACGCCGGTACGGTCATGTTCTTCAACTCCGCAATCGGCATTGGGCTTTCCATCGCGGCGAGTGCGTCGGTTTCCCGGCGCATTGGGCAAGGTGATACGAAGGCAGCGTACCGCCTTGCCAGCATGTCCCTGATTATCTCGACCCTAATCTCTTTTGTGGTTGTCGCGGGCAGTCTGGCATTCGTCGAAGATTTTGCGCGGCTGCTTGGTGCAACTGGGCGCACATTAGAATACACTGTGCACTTCCTTTACATCGTCGTGCCCTCCATGCCGTTCCTTGTGGGTGCCATGGTGCTTTCCGCCTTGCTGAGATCAGTTGGCGATGCACGCGGGGCGATGTTTGTCACGCTCTCCAGTGGATTTGTGACAGCAATCCTTGATCCGATCCTCATTTTTGGATTTGACATGGGGCTTACCGGAGCTGCGTTTGCTTCGGTAACCTCGCGTGTGGTGATGGTTGTGGCAGGATTTTACCTGCTGATTGTCAAACACCGTATGTTCGGCAAGCCGGAGATCTCAAAGACTGTCAAAGATACGGTTGATCTGTTCAAGGTCGCAGTCCCAGCCATGTTGACCAACCTTGCCACGCCTGCCGGGAGTGCTTGGATCATCTCCGAAATGGCCCAGTTTGGTGATGGTGCCGTTGCTGGCTTTGCGATCGTGGGACGGATTATTCCAGTTGCCTTTGGTGCGCTCTTTGCACTTTCCGGCGCGGTTGGCCCAATTATTGGCCAGAACTTTGGCGCTCTCGAATTTGACCGACTGGGCAAGGTGGTGAGGGATTCATTGGTACTGATCGTGATCTACACACTAGCAGCCTGGGGCTTACTATTTGTTTTGCAAGAACAATTGGTACAGTTTTTCAACGCGGAAGGGGACAGCGCTTCTCTGATCTTCTTCTTCTGCACATTCGCAGCGGCAGGCTTTTTGTTCAATGCGGCGCTGTTCGTTACCAACGCTGTCTTTAACAATCTGGGTTTCCCGGTTTACTCCATGCTGTTTAACTGGGGCAGAGCGACACTGGGCACGATCCCCTTCACGATTGTTGGTGCGTATTTTTATCAGGCAAATGGTGTGTTGGCAGGTCAGGCTATAGGCGGCGTTGTCTTTGCTTTTCTCGCACAATATGTGTGCTGGCGTACGATTGAGAAAATCCGCCAAGAAAAGCTGGCCGTTGCTTAATTCTCCCCCGGCGTTTTACCGGATAAGATAGCCAATCTTGGCATTACAGAGATTTTGGGAGGCGCTTTTCTGACGGAAAATCGCTTTCCACTTTTCGATGATATGCAGTAGCCTTTTTAGCGTTTGGACGGTAAGAAGGAAAAAATGAAACAACTCTGGATGCAGAACTAATGAACCGTTTTGAACAACCGCGCGTTCCAACAGAAGCACGTATCCGCTACATGGATGGTGATTATCAGGTGAAATCACCCGGTAACTTCGTAAAGTGTGCGATCACTGGCAAAACGATCATGCTTGAAGAGCTCAAGTACTGGAGTGTATCGCGTCAGGAAGCTTATGTGGACGCGGAAGCTGCCCTCAAAGCCTATGAGAACAACGGGCAGATGGCTTAAGCCTTCACCGTTTCAAGCACATGTGTCAGGCGCTCGAGCAGAGCGTCTGGATCCGCGATCTTCATTTCCACTTCAAGAACACTTGCCACATTTGCAAGCCTTGATATGGACTGCTCTTCGCGGCCATTGAGGCGTACGTAATCCTTGGTGGTGGTGATTGGCAGCAGGTCTTGTTCCTCTGCAACACGCAGGATCAGGCGCGCATCATCCTTGGTGAAATAGTGATGATCCGGGAAGGCCATGGTTTCCACGACTGTTGCTCCGGCCTCCTTCAGACTGGCGAAGAGTTTTTCCGGCCGTCCAATACCTGCAAACGCCAAAACACGTTCTCCTTCCAGAGCATCTGCTGAGACAGGCCGGATTGCTGCGTGCATCAGATCAATACCAGCTTTTTGAGCTTGCTCTTGCTGCTTAGCACTCGCCTCTCCGTCCCCGACCACCATCAACAGACCAACCCGCTGCAACTGCTTTTTAAAGGGCATCCTCAAAGGACCTGCGGGAATGCACCTGGAATTGCCAACACCGGTCTTGGCGTCCAGCAGGACGATGGAGAAATCCTTGTGCAGGGACGGGTTCTGGAAGCCATCATCCATGATGATGACAGAGATGTCCTGCTGCTCCAGTAGTTTAGCGCCAGCTGTGCGGTCAGCGGAGATCACTGTCGGGCCGCGGCGTGCAAGCAATAGGGCCTCGTCACCAACTTCCATGGCGGCATGTTTGGCCGGTTCAACAAGCAGCGGGCCTTTGTGGGTTCCTCCATACCCGCGCAGGAGAAAGCCGGGTTTATGCCCTGCATCCTTCAGCAGTGTGTTCAGCGCGAGCGCAAAAGGCGTTTTGCCGGTACCGCCGGCAGTGAAATTGCCGATGCAGATGACAGGCTTGCGTGCTTTGTACCTTGGGATGTATTTGAAGCGCCTCGTTGCCAAGTAGCCATAAAGGGCGCCAAATGGGCTCAGAAGTCTGGATTGCCATGTTCCGTCTTGAGTCCACCAGAAGTCAGGAGCGTTCATGGATCACTCCTCCCCGACTTCAGCGCGGGCTACGGGCAGATATTGCTGCAGCTCAAGCTGGGTAGCGGCCAGTGCCCCACGACCGGATTCCACTAGCGCTTTTGCAGCATCGGCGCGTTTTTGAACTTCATCTGGATTAATCAGCAAGGTTTCAATCTGAGCTGCAAGCTCCGCGGCATTGTGCACTAGAAGTACGCCGCCTTCTTTCGCGAAATGGCGATAGATCCATGCAAAGTTATGGGTGTGAACACCAGAGAGAATTGCACAGCCGACCTGAGCTGGTTCCAGAAGGTTGTGCCCGCCAACCGCGGTGAAGGAGCCACCCATGAACACAATTGGTGCCACGCGGTAGAACAATCCCAGCTCGCCAAGCGTATCGGCGATATAGATGTCGGTGGTGTTGGTCAGGGCTTCATTTTTGGAGCGTTGCGCGCAAACAAGCCCCATTTGCTCCAACTCACTGCGGATTTCCTTAGCGCGGACTGGATGTCTGGGGACTATGATTGTGAGTAGGCGATCGAATTTCTGCTTCAGCTCTTTGTGAGCCTTGGCAATCTCTGCCTCTTCCTCCGGGTGGGTGCTGGCTGCCAGCCATCTTGGGCGCCCTTCGAGCTGATTTTTGAAAGCAGCGAGTTCTAACGGATCACAGCTCGGGATGTTACCGTCGAATTTGATGTTGCCTGTGGCCCTGACACGCACAGCGCCCAGTTGCTTGAACCGTAGTGCATCCTCATCAGACTGTGCCAAAACACAATCAACGGTTCCGAATACAGAGCGTGCGAAAGACGGCACTCGGTTCCAGTTTGCATAAGAGCTTTCGGACATGCGTCCGTTGACGATAATCAACGGGATCTGGCGCTTTTCCAGCTCGTGGAATGTTGCGGGCCAGATTTCGGATTCCACCGTGATCGCCAGACACGGGGTCCAGTGGTTCAAAAATCGTTTGATGTTGCCACGGGTGTCGTAGGGCAGAAATTGGTGGATCACACCGTCAGGGGCTGACGCTTCAACAACCTGCGCGGACGTTAATGTGGCTGTTGTCAAAAGGACTTTTGAACCAGCATCGACCACTTGCTGTGCCAGTGGCAGGACGGCATTGGCCTCTCCCACACTTGCAGCATGAATCCAGATCAGATTTCCGGCAGGACGTGCTTTGGAGGAGACCCCGAACCGTTCGCCCTTGCGGCTTTGATCTTCTTTGCCCTGGCGCGCGCGTAGCTTGTACAAACCAACAAGCAGCGGCGCAGCCAGACGACCGAGACCCTGATAGACTCTGAAGATCACTGAACTCATGGGACCCAGTTCTGCCAGTGTTTATTTTTTGCCTGATTTGGCGACTGCGTAAGCTCTTTCAGTCACTTCGTTCATCCGGTCTTCCAGAAGCTGACGAAGTTCCTCAAGCTTTTCATCGTCCGCATCAGGCGGTACTGTTATAAAATCACCTAAACATACCGCAATCCGGCTGAACGGCAAATTGATAGAAGCCCTATCCCAAGTATCAAGGTCATAATGACGACTCGTGGCGACTGCTGACGGTAGAATTGGCCGACCGGAGTGCTTGGCCAGCTGAATAATCCCTTTTCCGACCTTGCGCGCAGGACCTTTTGGAACATCTGCGGTCAGTGCGACGCAGGCGCCTTCTTTGAGTGCCCGCATCGCTTCCATGAACCCGCGCATGCCTCCACGCTTTCTAATCTGTGAGGCACGTTGCGCACCGGAGGCGCGGATCAGACCGATCCCCAGTTTCTTTACGCAGATTGCCTGCATGTCACCATCGGCACTGCGGGAAATCATCACCCGCACATCCCAGCCTTTGGGGACGCCAAAGGGGCACATGAAATGCTGACCGTGCCACATAGACACGATGTACGGAACCTGATCCTTGGTGTCCTGAACGTAATTAGGAGGGTCCTGCGTGAAACTACTCGTTTTACGCACAAGAAGCAGGTAATACGCCATGGCATAACCCACCAGCTTAATTACAAGCGGGTTTTTGCCGAGTTTTTTCAACATTTCATAGGCCCATATTGTCGCGGGCATAGCCGCCGAGAGGCGCAGTACTTACTTGTTTTCTGAGCAAGGATCAAGCAAGCGGTGCATGTGCACGATAAAGTACCGCATCAGAGCATTATCAACGGTGCCTTGTGCCTTTGCTTTCCACGCAGCATGTGCTTCTGCATAGTTCGGGTAAATCCCTACAATGTCCAGATCTTTAAGATCCTTGAAGCGAACATTGCTGATATCTTCTAATTCGCCACCAAACACGAGATGAAGTAGCTGTTGATTTTCTTCTTGAGCACTCATGGTGTTCGCTCACCTTCTTCACAAACAGTCCGACCGGAACCCGATAGGGATTAGCCCCCTACGGAGATTCCCTGAAGCCTTTTAAACAATTTGGCAGAAGATGCCACTAGTCCGGGGTGATTTGTTTTCGTTTTATTGTAGTAGAGCGTTGATCCGGACAGGTCTACCAATTGGCCACCTGCCTCGCTGATTATTAAATCCGCTGCGGCAAGATCCCAGTCCCGCGCTCTGGCACGTGCCAGACCGGCGTCCAATTTCCCACAGGCGACCAGTGCAAAACGATAGGCCAATGAGCCCAGATAAGGGCTAAAGCGAATCTGCTCACGCTTTACGCCTTCCTTTCCAAGAAAGCTGGTGGGGCCTGCAATGTACGCTCCGGTCACGTCTGAGCGATCTGAAATAGCAATTTTTTCCTGATTAAGGAAACTTCCTCCACCCTTTTGCGCTGTGTAGAGCTCATCGCGAACAGGGCAAAAAATTACACCGACAGTCGGGCGACCATTTTTCACCACCGCTAATGAAAGGCACCATTCATCGCGACCATTCAAAAACGCACGTGTTCCGTCAATTGGATCAATGATAAACACCGTTTCATGGTCCTTACGTGTGAGATCATCCTCGGTTTCTTCGGAGAGCCAGCCGTATTCGGGGCGTGCGTTGCGCAGCTTGGAGGCAAGGAACTGATCGACTTCGATATCTGCCACTGACACCGGGGTGTCGCCTTCTTTGGTCCAGCTTTTTGGTGAGTTTCCAAAATAAGACAGAGCGATCTTGGCGCCCTGTTGAGCTGCTGCTACCAGCAGCTCCAGGTCTTCTTGCAGGCTATATGTATTAGCTTCCGGCAATCGTCAGTCCTTCGATAACCACGGTTGGTGTAGCCACTGCGTATCGCTCATCCAGATCAGATGCGGGGGTCAGATTCAGGAACATG
This sequence comes from Pseudovibrio japonicus, assembly GCF_014651595.1. GTDB lineage: Bacteria > Pseudomonadota > Alphaproteobacteria > Rhizobiales > Stappiaceae > Pseudovibrio > Pseudovibrio japonicus. The sequence continues at coordinate 882,043 of NZ_BMXE01000001.1, forward strand.
TCCTTGAGGTTGCCTGCAATGGTGATTTCGCTAACCGGGTAGGCAATTTCGCCGTTCTCGACCCAGTAGCCGGAGGCACCACGGGAGTAGTCACCTGTTACACCATTTGCTCCGTGACCGATCAGATCGGTTACCAGCAGACCTTCGCCGATATCCTTCAAGATCTCTTCAGGTGTTTTCTCTCCGGCGTGAAGGGTCAGGTTGGTTGCGCCTGGCGAGGTGGTTGATCCGGACCGGCGCGCGCGGCCATTGGAGGACAGGCCGAGTTCTCGGGCGGAGTATCCATCCAGGAACCAATGACCCAAGATACCATCCTCAATCATGTTGAGGTACTCGGCACCAGTGCCCTCCGCATCAAACGGCGCGGTTCCACCGCCACGGGCTTTGAAGGGATCGTCGGAGATGGTGATCCCATTGCCAAACACCTGCTTGCCCATTTTGTCTTTTAGGAAGCTTGTACCACGGGCAATGGATGCGCCGTTGATTGCACCGGCAAAGTGGCCAAGCAAGGAGCGTGCGGTGCGAGGTTCATAAACCACTGGTGCCTTGCGGGTCTCTAGTTGGCGTGGATTGAGGCGGCGTACTGTGCGTTCACCGGCAAGCCGACCCACTTCTTCCGCCGACATCAGGTCATCCCAGTAGGTTCGGGAATCGAATTCGTAATCGCGCTCCATGCCGGTGCCCTCCCCGGCAATAGCCGTCATGGAGAACCCGGAGCGGGAGCGCTGGTAGGCACCAACAAAGCCGTGACTTGTGGCAAGCACAATACCAGAGAGGCCCCAGCTTGCCCCGGCTCCACCAGACTTGGAGACGCCGTCCACGGCCATTGCCGCAGCTTCAGCTTCCAGCGCTGTTCTGGTCAACTCATCTGCGCTAACGTCGCGCGGATCAATCAGGTCCAGCTGAGGGATCTCATTCAGGAGGCGTTCTGGCTCAGCAAGACCGGCATATGGGTCTTCCGGTGTGACTTTCGCCATTTCAACCGCACGGGCCGCAAGTTCAGCTGGATCATCGCTTGCGTTGGAAGAGATGCTGGCAACTTGCTTGCCGAGGAATACGCGCAATGTGACTTCGTTGCCCTCTGCACGATCAGTGCCTTCTACCTTGCCTTCGCGCACGGACGCAGACAATGACATGCCCGTGACTGCTATCGCATCAGCAGCATCGGCGCCCGCTGCTTTTGCGGCTTCCACCAAGCTTAGTGCCTGCTCTTCAAGCTTCGGGTTGGCAATAGCATCAGACATTCGCACGGACCTCCTGTTGTCTTGCCCTTTGTGTTTAGGGGGTGCCTGTCTTGAGAGCAAGTATACCCGCCAAGAATCGCAGGGCTGTACGCAGAAATTGCAGTGCTTGGACTGATCGAACGTGACCGACAAATGCGCCCGCATAATGATAGTTAGAATTTTATCTAGTTCAGCAGAGATTCGCTAAGCCTTTTAAAAAACTGGGTTTCTTAACCATTCGAGTTAAGAAGTTACGCAGATTTTACACTGTATTTTTCATCTAGTTTAAAGAGAAAATGACTTGAAACTTTCGCATTTTGTGGAGGGAGGGGCAGTTCCGTGATCAACTACAAATCGCAGTTTCCGGGAGATGCGAGTAACGACAACCGCCTTAATCGTGTGCGTATGTCTTTGCCGTTTCGCATGCAAGCGAACCTGCCTGATGATCTTCTTGAAACTCCGGGTGTTAACAGGTCGGATATCCGCATTGATGCGGACAAGGTCCTGATCCGCCGGGACATGGGCGGACTTCCGCTCACCCTAACGGTGCCGCTAGGCTCTTATTCAGGTATCGCCGCCAAGGTGAGCGTAAATGAAATGAGTGGTGAACTTGATTATCAGATCATTTTGCTACACCGCGACCATGCCTTGAGTATCCCCCTTTATCTGAATACAGATATGGATCTCACGGCAGATCACTGGGAGGCGTGGTCAAATGCGCTCGCGCTTCCGCTGTTGACCCTAGACGACGATGGTACCTGCAAGCTGGCCCGCCTTGGGCTGAGCGCTTGCTCTCAAGGCGAGGCGCTACCACGCAGAAAGCTGCGTGCGCTTACAGAACGGCGCCCGCGTTTTCTTGTTGTGCGCAAAACAGGTAAGCCGACACCCTTGCAAAAATTTCTTGCCAGCTCCCGTCGCTTCACATCCTTGCGGCGCCGGAATACCTAAATGTAGTAGGTGGCGAGGCCATCCAGAACCAGTCCAACAAACAGGATCAGGCCGAAGGTGGAGTTTGACTTGAAGAGTTCAAGGCACTGATCGCCATCATCGATATCAAGAGTGCGGATCTGCTTGAGCAAATGGAAGGCGCCAAGCGCCAGTCCCGCATAGGCAAGTGGACCGCTGCCTGCAAGCATGAAGGCACCAGCAAACAGAAGCACGGTTGCCCCATAAAGTATGACCAGTGCCTGACGGGTTTTTTCGCCAAACAAACGCGCCGTTGAGCGCACGCCGACCAGAGCGTCGTCCTCTTTGTCCTGATGGGCGTAAATGGTGTCGTAGCCAATTGTCCAGAGGATACCGCCGCAATAGAGGAGCACTGGCGTTAGTGACAGGCTGCCAAAGACTGCGGCCCAGCCCATCAAAGCACCCCAGGAGAACGCCAGACCCAGCACTAACTGTGGCCAGTCGGTGATGCGCTTCATAAACGGATACGCAGCTACAATCACAAGCGAAGAGATGCCCAAGATAATCGTGAAGGTGTTGAACTGCAGCAGCACAACAAACCCCACAAGCGCCTGCAACACCATAAAGACCTTGGCTTGTCTACTGGTGACCTGACCTGATGGAATCGGGCGTGAACGAGTACGCTCGACCTTGTCATCAATGTCCTTGTCGACAAGGTCGTTATAAGTGCAGCCAGCACCGCGCATTGCCACTGCGCCAATAAACATCAGCACCGCGTACCAGATATTGAGGATCGCAGAGCCTGCCACATTGGAGGCAAGCGCCAGAGACCACAGACACGGCCACATGAGCAGGTACCAGCCGATTGGCCGCTCCCACCTTGCCAGACGGGCAAAGGGGCGCAGTCCCGCAGGCAGGCGCGTATCAACCCAATGACGCTTTACCGCATCTGCAACTGGTCCAGTGTCTTTGGTCTTGAACATTACCACCTCACCGTTGTTCTGAAGCTTGGCTGCGTTCATTCGCATTTTCGCCGCTGGCTCCAGACTGGCTCTAGAAACTGAGAGGAAATTCCTCCTCATATGGAATTGTCTTTTCCAACAGATCGACACTTTGCGTCAAGAAGCCAAACTCCTCGAAGAACCGTTTTCTGGTCTTGCCCTCCGGTCTCTTCAAAGAAACTTCCATTTTCACCACGGATTTGCGTGCCAGATCGTCCTCCAGTTCGTGTAGGACCGAGGGTAAAAGCCGTTCAATCCCCTCCACGGGAGCGAGCGCTACCTGTTCAATGAAGCCAACTTTGCCCCCTGCCCGCACGCTATAACGATAGCTCACAAGGACAAAGCCGCAGCTTTTTCTTCCACTCCTGATCAACCATGCTTGCCCGGCGCTTGGGTCAACCAACAGACGACGGGCGGTTTCTTCCAGTGAGTGGACCGGCTCAGAGAGCGTGTCCTGCTCCCCCCACTTTGCGAGCAGCCCGAAGAACTCATTCATGAACATTGGGGTGATCAGCAAGAGTTCTACTGATGGACGGGGCATTTTGGTCTCTCCGGGGCGGTTGTTCGTTTACTGTCAGGGTGACTCATGTTACAGGCTGCATCACACTCTAGACGCACAACCTGGGAACCTGTTCCCTTCTTATTTTCAGGGTCTACTTCAATGAATATTCTGCTGATCGGTTCTGGCGGGCGTGAGCATGCGCTGGCATGGTCTTTGGCGAAATCTCCTGTGCTCAACGAGCTGTTTGTTGCTCCGGGCAACGCGGGCATAGAACAGTTTGCCAAGTGTGTTGCACTAGATCCAACAGATCACCGCAGTATTGTCGAGTTCTGCCGTTTGCATGACATCCATTTTGTTGTGGTCGGTCCAGAGGCGCCACTGGTTGATGGCCTGGCTGACAGCATTGAACATGCTGATATTCGCGTGTTCGGTCCTTCTGCTGCCGCGGCGCAGCTGGAAGGTTCCAAAGGCTTTACCAAGGACATGTGCGCACGGGCCAACGTGCCGACCGCTGCATATGGCCGGTTTGACAATGCGGAGGCCGCAAAGGCCTATGTTCGCGAACAAGGCGCACCGATTGTTGTCAAAGCTGACGGGCTTGCAGCTGGTAAAGGCGTGATCATGGCCATGACCGAGCAGGAAGCGCTTGATGCTGTCGACAGCTGCTTTGACGGGGCCTTTGGGGATGCTGGCGCCGAGGTTGTTGTTGAAGAGTTTCTTGTGGGTGAAGAAGCAAGCTTCTTTGTTCTTTCCGACGGTGTACATGCTCTGCCGCTGGCGACCGCTCAGGACCACAAACGGGCGTTTGATGGTGATGAAGGACCAAATACAGGTGGCATGGGGGCTTACTCTCCAGCGCCTGTCATGACCCGCGAGATGGAAGAGCGGGTGATGAAGGAGATCATCCACCCAACCATCGCGGATATGAAGGCACAGGGCCATCCGTTCAAAGGCGTGTTTTACGCTGGTCTGATGATCACCAAGGGTGGGCCGAAGCTGATTGAATACAACGTGCGCTTTGGCGATCCTGAATGTCAGGTCCTGATGATGCGTCTTAAAACCGATCTGCTTCCTATTCTGCTTGGCTGTGCTGAGGGGACTTTGGATCAGGTTGATGCAGAGTGGTACAAAGATCCTGCGATCACGGTTGTTATGGCGTCCAAGGGCTATCCGGGCTCCTATGAGAAACTAACCGAGATCAAAGGATTGGAAGAGGCTGCGGCTGATCCTGATGTGGAGATTTTTCATGCAGGAACGGTTTCTGCTGAGGACAAGCTGCTGTCAAACGGCGGGCGTGTCTTGAACATCACCGCACGGGCACCAACGGTTTCTGAAGCGCGCGACAAAGCTTACGCGGCCATTGAGAAAATCGACTGGCCGGAAGGGTTTTACCGCCAAGACATCGGCTGGCGTGCTGTTGAGCGTGAGAAGCAGGGCTAAGCAAATTAGCTGAGTTTACGAAGAGCGGCTTACATGGCCGCTCTTTTTGTTTCACCAGGGACTCTAGGTGAAAAAAAATCCTCCGAAGCAAGCTTCGGAGGAGTTGAATTTATCTACACTATTCGGTCGGGCCACGACAGCCTGTACCCAACCAACAGATCAAATCGATAAACTACCACAAACAACTGCATGAAGCGCAATGGATGTCATGCAGGGGCTAAAGTGCAACCTCCAGCGACGTTAAGTATGCATAGATGCTTAGCTTAGAACAATTGGGGATTTTCCCTCATGGCGTTTAGTCGCATGAGCTTAAGGCGAAAGCAGCTGAAAGGTCATTGCGCGGGCGACTGCATGCGTGCGGTTGGTCACTCGCAGTCGTTGGCAGGCGCGCTTGATGTGGTGCTCTACGGTCTTTTCAGAAAGATTGAGTATGTGCGCGATCTCTTTGTTTGCCCTACCCGCCGTCAACCAGAGCAGACATTCATGCTCTCGAGGCGTAAACCCAAAGAACTCACCCAGAGTTTCTGGCTCCTGCACATGGGAATGGAACAGCTGCACTGCGCCCTTCAGGGTTGCATAGCTCTCGGCCATCTGCGCATCAAAGGCGGCTTGTGTGCGTTCGCACGAGGCGAAGCTTGCGCCGCCGACAAGTTGCGTGTTGGAGCAATCGAGCGGAATGGTCACGCCGAACTTCAGACCCGCTGATCTAACATCGTTGAAGAACTCGTCATCAACCAGATCAGTTGGATTAATGGTGTAATCGGTCCAAAGCTGATCTATCGGGTTGCCGCTGAGCAGATGGCTCATACCCGGGTCTTTGAAGTAATAGCGGTTGGTGTTGTAGTGGTCTACCCAGTCACGCGCATGGTTGGACAGGCAGATTGGCTGACGGTCCTCCACACGGCCCTCAATTTTGGGCACGATGATGTAGGCGCCTTTTTCAAAGCCCAGCGTTTCGGCAAAGAGTGTCAGCTCTTCCCAGCGGGCTTGCACGGTGGAACAGTTCCATAGCTCTTGAGAAAACTGAAGTAAGTTTCGGTCAAAGCCTGCCGGATAGCCCATAGAATAGTTCATCATTTACACCGCAAGATTGGAGCAGTGCAGCATATCAGCCAATTAAACCGCACGTTTAACTGTCAGCACCAAAACATTCGATATGTTTGCCCCAACGCCCATCTATCGTTTATCTATATACGTCGCCTATGATTATCGTTGTATTTCTTCCAATTTTCAATTGGAAAGCAAGGGAGAGAACCTATATTTTCGAATGATAGCAATTCAAGGAACACACCTTCGATGAGCACTCCCAAGATAGGTCTCGCCCTTGGCGGCGGAGGTGCCCGTGGCCTCTCCCATATTGTTGTCTTGCAAGCGCTTGATGACATGGGGCTGACTCCGCACGCCATTACCGGCACCTCTATTGGCGCCTTGGTTGGTGCCGGATATGCGGGCGGGATGAGTGGTGACCAGCTGGAGGCCTACACGCTGGAAACGCTTGGCGAGTGGAAGAAGGTTCTGGGCAAGCTGGTTGAAGTGAGTATGCCCAAGCGCTTTGCAGATTTGCTGGGTGCTGGCAGCACTTTCGGTCAGTTCAACTCCAAACGTGTGCTTGAAGTCTTTGTGGGTGAAGTGCTGAAGAACGACTTTTCGGAGCTCTCCATCCCGTTTCAGGCGATTGCCGCTGACTACTACAAAGCCGAGGAAGTGCGTTTTTCAAAAGGCAGTCTGGTTGATGCGGTTGCTGCAAGTATTGCCATTCCTTTTGTCTTCAAGCCGGTACATCTCAACGACACGGTCCTCATTGATGGCGGTGTCGTAAACCCGTTGCCCTTTGATGTGCTGCCCGATGATTGTGACATTGTCATTGCGGTGGATGTGGTGGGCACCCCCCGAAAACCCGAAAAGCGCAAGTCGCCCAGCGCAACCGAGAGTGTATTCGGTGCAACTCAGATCCTGATGCAGACCATTTCTCAGGAAAAACTGAAAATGCGACCACCTGATCTCTCAATTTTCCCGAATATTAAGCAATATCAGGTACTTGATTTTTTGAAGGCGCGTGAGATCCTCGAAGATAGCGCGGGGCTTCGTGAAGAAGTAAAGGTTGAGCTTGACCGGAAGATCGAGAACTACCTAATCTCCTAGAAAGAACAGAAAGAAGTGGAGCCTGGGTTGTCTATTCTGGACCCTGAGAGGCAAGCATCAATTGCTGATAGCAGAAAGCTTCCTCCCGAAGTGCCGGTTGCGGTGACACTGAACGGAGAAGGCTTTGCCGTGTTTATGGCAACCCCCAGAGATCTAGAGGACTTCGCCGTTGGTTTTGCCATTAGCGAGACAATTGTTTCAGGCATTCAGGAGGTTCACGGCCTCACCTTGCACGAGCATGGTGAGGAAGGGATCAGTGTCAATCTGGATATCGATGATGAACCGTTTTTCACCGCCATCAAGCGTAAGCGCCTGCTGACGGGTACCTCCGGCTGCGGCCTATGCGGCCTTGACAGCATCCGCGCTGCGTTGCGCACGCTTACGCCGCTTTCTCCACAACCTGCGCCTAAGACGGAGAGCATCAGCACCACGTTTGAGGCTATGCAGGCCGAACAGACGCTCAATGGTATTTACGGTGGGGGCCTGCATGCATCCGCCGTGTGCTGCGGGGATCAAATTCTGGCGGTGCGGGAAGATATTGGCCGGCACAACGCCATGGACAAGGCCCTTGGTGCCGGTGCCCGCAGCGGTGAACCGGTTGATCTGGTGATCACAACAAGCCGTTGCAGCTCCGATCTGGTGCAAAAGGCCGTCAGTGCCCGTGTAGGCACCCTTGCGGTTATGGCAACGCCAAGCGATCTTGCGGTCAAATTGGCACAAGAGAACTGTTTAAACCTATTTAGCTGCAACCGTGGATACAGCTTCACCCGCTATAGCTAACGACTCATCAAGTTCATGGCGTTTTAAGAGCCTGAGGAGTCCGGGGTGTCCGACAGTATTATTGCAAAGAAATCAACAGCTCCCGTTGGTGGCTGGGGTGCAGTGTGGCGTTGCGGTCAGGCTTTGATGCAAAACACTTCGCTGTTTCCGGCCTTGCAGAGCGTTCGGCAAATCAACCAGCCAGACGGGTTTGTTGGCCCGGGCAGTGCTTGGACTGCCCCTGAAAAAACCTCCTCCATCGAATTTTGCGAAAGCGGCGTTAAAGCCGTGGCTGCGGAGATGACCGACAAAAAGGTCACCGAAGCGCTGCTTCAGGACTACACGGTCTCCCAGCTGCGGACACTCTCTGACTTTGAGCTTGAGGATCTGGGACGCCTCACCGCGCCACTGCGGTACAACAGACTTACTGATCGCTACAGCGAAATTACATGGGCGGAAGCCTTTAAGGAAATTGGTGCTGAGTTGCGCGCCCTGAAGGATCCGAAACAGGCGGTGTTTTACGCTTCCGGACGGGCCAGCAATGAAGCGGCGTTCCTCTACCAGCTCTTTGGTCGTCTTTACGGGACCACCAACTTTCCCTCCAGCTCCAACATGTGCCATGAGGCCAGCTGCATTGCACTGGAGGAAGCAATCGGCAGCAGCTGCGGGAGCGTCAGTCTGGAAGACTTCGGCAAAGCCGATGCCATCTTTGTGTTTGGACACAATCCGGGTGCAAACGATCCGCGTATGCTGCCTGTGCTGCGCGCAGCCACCCGGCGCGGTGCCCATGTTGTTTCCTTTAACCCGTTTAAAGAGCGTGGGCTGGAGCGATTTGCCGATCCAAAAAACCCACTTGAGATGATGCGGCTTGGCTCCTCCCCTGTGGCGAGCCACTTCTTTACCCCCAAGCTTGGCGGTGACATGGCGGCGGTGCGCGGCATGGTGAAAGCCATTCTTGCCTGGGATTATGAGCGCATTCTCACGCACAGCCTGATCGATCGGGTCTTTATTGATGAGCATTGCGCTGGTTTCGAGGCCTATGAGAAGGCACTGGAATTAACGCCGTGGAAAGAGATTGAGGACCAGTCCGGCCTTTCCCGTGATCAGATTGAGAGAGCTGCACTGATTTATCTGCAATCTGACAAACCCATCATCACCTGGGGCACAGGCCTTACCCAGCATAAACACTCGGTTGCGACCATTCGTGAGATCATGAACCTATTGTTCTTATGCGGCAATGTGGGCAAGGCCGGTGCCGGGGCCTGTCCGATGCCGGGCCATTTGAATACACAGGGCATCCGACGTATGGGCCTAACCTCTCGCCCCAGCGCGGACCTCCTCGATGCTCTGAAACAAGCGTTCACCTTTGACCCGCCCAGCGACCGCGGAACGGATGTGGTGGACACCATCAAACAGATGCATGACCGCAAACTGCGCGTTTTCATTGGTCTTGGAGGCAATTTTGCCCGTTCGGCGCCGGATACAGATCTGACTGAAGAAGCACTGCGGAAGTGCCGATTGACGGTGAACATTGCGACCAAGTTGAACCGCAGCCATTTGATGACTGGTGCTCTGTCTTACATTCTGCCGTGCCTTGGACGCAGCGAGCGTGATGAGCAACGTTCCGGGGAGCAGATGGTGACTATTGAAGACATCTTTTCCAGAGTGCGCAGCTCCTCTGGTGTCAATCCGCCGGCCTCTGATCTCCTGATGTCAGAACTGGCAATTGTTGCCGGACTTGCCAGAGCAACGCTCGGCTCGCAGAAGATCAACTGGAGCCAGCTCATAAATGACTATGACCAGATACGAGAGAAGATCGAAGAGGTTCTACCCGTGTTTGCCGGATTTGACGGCTGGGTACGAACCCCCGGTGGCTTTTCTCTGAGCAACCCGATTGCGGGGCGGCGGTGGGCGACTGCTTCCGGTAAGGCGGAGTTTTCCGCCAGCTCTTTACCACTTGCGACCTCAGCCCAGCAGACCGCAAAAGCCTCAAAACTTACATTCACCTTGCAAAGCTTGCGCGCCAACGACCAGTTCAACACCTCCATTTACACGTCCAACGATCCCTACAGGGGCATTTCCGGTGGGCGGCAAGTAGTTTTCATGAACCCGATTGATATGCGCCGGGCGGGCATTTCCAAGGGTGACAGGGTAGATTTGCGCGGGATGAACGAAGATGGTCGGACCCGTCAGGCCCTAGGGTTTCAGGTGGTGCCCTATGACATACCGGAGGGGTGTGTTGCCTCCTACTTTCCGGAGGTGAATGTTCTGGTTCCGGTCTCTTCAACCGGTGACCAATCAGGTACGCCCACCAGCAAGGCTGTTCCTGTTTCTATTTCAAAATCCCTCAGGCGGGCGTGATTTTGCAGGAGGTGTAGTGTTTCGCCCATTGAAGGAGAAAGAAGCAAGAGAGCTGGCATCCGACGAGATTCAAACTAAGTTCGTTTGACTAAGTCGCTCTTATAGTATTTCCGACTTAGGCTCGCCAAAATACCTATCTATCGAGAAATGAAAAAGAAAAGCTTCGATAGGACTAGCAAATGTCATTATCCGCTTCCCCTACGCATTACACACATGGGAGCGATAAAAGCTCTTACTGGCGTTACAGGCTATTCAACGACGTTTTGCAGCCAGCGACGGAACATGGCTTATCGGAGTTACCGTTGAGGCCGGACATGGAGGTTCTAGAAGTTGGCTGCGGCATTGGCGATACCGCCTGTTACTTTGCTCAGGAAGTCTTTCCCGACGGACACGTCACCGCCTTTGATGTTGCGGAGGAACTTTTAGCCTTTGGGCCTGAGCAAGCCAAGTCACGCAACATCCAGAATATCAGCTTTATTTGCACCGATGCCTTTGATTTCGATTATTCACCAGAGCAATATGATCTTATTCATGCTCGCTGCGTACTTAAGCATTTAAGTGATCCAACTTTTATAGTTTCCAAACTCTTTGAAGCACTTAAGCCTTCTGGGTGGTTGTTTGTAGAAGAAGAATATACACCTGTTCGCGGAACAGACACTGAATGTTGGCAAAAGCGATTTGCGATTTGGATATGGTTACTTGTGCGTGCAGCAGGTGGGCACCCGTATTATACGCGGCACCGTCTACCCGCCAGTATGGAGTCAATTGGCTTTCGGAACATTCGAGCGGAGAATTATGTATTTACGCCCAACCAAAAAAAGTATTTCGAGATGATTTATCTGGCGCTTTCCAAGGAGCTGCGGTCTGGTCTTCTGGAAAAAGGGATCGCAAGTGAACAGCAAATTGAAGACTTGCAGGACATATTCCAAAACGTTGATACTTCAATGTCCCAGCAGGCACTAAACATACCGCAGGTTTTTGGCCGCAAACCATAGATCAGCTCCGTGTTACACAAACACATCAGATAATGTGGAGGAATTGCCCGCTACATCCCACAGGTCATCGTAGAGGAGGCGTGCATGAATGGGCAGAAGTTCCTATGATTTTGGCGTGCCCATCAACCTCAGTAAAATCAATCAGTTTCTGCATATAAGGCAGGATATCAAGCTTTTTGCTGGCGACCCATTCGTCATTGTAGAGTGTGTCCAGATAGCGTTCTCCGCTGTCGCAAAGCAGGGTAACGATCGAGCCGTCTTCTTCGTTTTGCATCATCTCTTTTGCCAGCGCCAGTGCCCCATAAAGGTTCGTTCCTGTTGACCCTCCACATTTGCGCAGAATAACGCCTTCCAACCATCTGATTGTTGCAATGCTTGCGGCATCGGGGATATCGAGCATGCGATCAATCACATCCGGTAGGAAGGAAGGTTCCACTCTTGGTCTGCCGATCCCCTCAATGAGTGAGGGTTTGCTTCTGGTGATGCTGTGATCTCTATTGCGATAGAACTCATGAAATACCGAGTTTTCCGGATCGACCACGCAGAGCTGGGTGTTGGCGTAGTCTTCCGTATGGAGCCTGATGTAACGACCAATGGTGGCCGTGGTGCCACCTGTGCCGGCGCTCATAACAACCCATCTGGGGGCCGGAAAGCGCTCAAGTTTCATTTGCGAAAAAAGACTTTGCGCTATGTTGTTGTTGCCGCGCCAATCGGTGGCGCGCTCGGCATAGGTGAACTGGTCCACGTAATGACCGCCTAGTTCTGCCGCGAGCCGTTCCGCTTCCCTGTAGATCTGGCGGGGCTCCACCAGATGGACCTCCCCGCCCAGCGCTTCAATCTCGCGGATCTTACCGGTAGCGGTTGCCTTCGGGGCGATGGCGACGAACGGATTGCCGATAAGCTGCGCGAAGTAGGCCTCCGAGATCGCCGTTGAGCCAGAGGAGGCTTCAACAATTGGCATACCCTCCCTAATCCAGCCGTTACAGATACCGTAGAGGACAAGCGAGCGCGCCAGCCTGTGTTTGAGGCTACCGCTTGGGTGGGTGCTCTCGTCTTTGAGGTAGAGATCAATACCCGCTTTGGTGAGCTTGGGGATATTCAGCTTGATCAGGTGGGTGTCGGCGGAGCGGCGGTAGTCAGCCTCGATGTTCTTGATGGCCTGCAGCGCCCATTCTCGCTCTGAGGGTTTGGGGTGATTGGTGTGGCTGTTGAATTCCAGCATATAGATACCTGATCCGCCGTTGCTTTGGTCCCTCTCCATGTTTCGGGAGACCTTTCTCACAGCAAGTATACCCGCTGCGTTGCCAGTGGGTTGGATCGATCTTTCCGTTACAAAACAGAGAGTAAAGCGGAGGGTGCAAATGGGAGGATTTACGTAAAAGAAAGGCTATGCTGTGACGGCGAGCGCTTCAGTTGTGGCTTGTCAGGGAGGCGCGGTATTGGGCTCTGTATTGTGAGGGTGTCAGGCCGACGTGTTTTTTGAAGATGTTCGTGAAGGAGGATGCGTTTTCGTAGCCGACCTGAAAGCTGATGGAGGTGATGGATTGATTGGAGGAGCGAAGCAGGTCCAGCGCTTTGTCCAGCCGCATTTCCAGTTGCAGCTGTTTTGGGGATTTGCCGAAGGATGCTTTCAGTTTCTTTTGCAGGCTGCTGACCGAGTACCCTTCCTCCCTCGCAAGCTCCGAGATTTTTGTGCGTGCGGTGAGCTGTTCTTTGACGCTGTGTAGTCTTTCGCCAGCTGCAGTTGCTTCTGTTCCTCTGCCTGTTGCCAGTTCGAGGGCGGTGTTTAGGATAGACGAGGCGCCAACAGCGTCGGACTTGAACGTATCAGTGAGTGACGCAACAAAGTTCAGGTAGTTGAGCGCGAGGGGGGACAGATCAAGCTGGCTGTCGTGGGCATTGCGAAAGAAGCGGGAGACGGCAGCTTTGTCGCTCACGTCGATGATGAGGAAACGGCTGCCGGAAGTGGTTTCGCTATCGTGCAAGGTTTCAGGTGCGATGAGGCCGACAGAGCCGACCTTCAGCTCCCTGAAGCGGCCTCCAATCTCGATATTCATCTCGCCGTGAAGCGGAATAACGGCCTGTGCGAACGCGTGGCGGTGCCCGAGTTCCAACCGGTCATATTCGCGGATAACAGCTTGAAACGACATGTTCTGCTTCCAGATCTCAACTCATCGTGCGGGTGCTTGTTACGCTGACAGCTCCATAAGGGATACAGCGTAGGCCCACAAATCTCAAAAAGAAAATCAATTTCCTGATTTGCCTAAGTGTAAATGGTCGGTGATGGGGCATGATCTGCGCTGCTCTGCCGGGAGCTTCAGAACGGCAGTGGAATCTTTTGGGGCAACTGGCCCCTCGTTTGTGCAGGCGGAATTATTACATGTTACAGAACCAGAGAGCAGGCAAGACAAACGCTGCGACTATGATTGGGAGCATCTCTGTTATCTTATGGGGTACTCTTGCGGTCCTCACGAAACTTACGGGGGATCAGTTTCCTCCGTTCCAGCTGTTGGCTATGACGTTTACGGTCGCCACGCTCATACTCTCCGGTAAGTTGCTGAGCGGGAGGGCTGATCTGCGTTCGGCCTTCAAGATACCATTCTCCGCCTGGCTGCTGGGTGTGGGGGGATTGTTTGGGTTTCATGCGCTTTATTTCGTTGCATTGCAGAATGCGCCTGCGGTTGAAGCCGGGTTGATTGCGTATATCTGGCCGCTTCTCATCGTACTCTTTTCCGCGTTTTTGCCCGGTGAAATGATCAGTAAACGGCATATTTCGGGGGCATTTATTGCGCTGGCTGGCTATTGGGTTCTGCTGGGCTGGGGCACTACTGCGGGCAATCTACAGTGGGAGTATATGGTCGGTTATATGGCCGCTGCGGGGTGCGCGTTGATCTGGTCCAGCTACTCCGTGCTGAGCCGTTTGATCAAGAGCACCTCCTCTGATGCGGTGATCGGCTATTGCGCTTTGACCTCCGTATTGGGCTGGCTCTCGCATTTCCTCTGGGAGACAACAGCTGTTCCTGCCAATCTGACTCAGGTCATTGCTGTGATTGGCTTAGGTTTGGGGCCAGTCGGGATCGCGTTTTATACGTGGGATTTTGGGGTCAAGCACGGCAATGTTCAGCTGCTCGGCGTGCTGGCCTATGGGGCACCACTGATCTCGACACTGCTGCTGATCGTGTTTGGTGAAGGGACTCTTGCAGCCAATATTGTGGTCGCTGCGCTTGCTATTGCAGGTGGTTCACTGATTGCGGCGAAGCGGACGGCTTAGGAGGGGCTGTAAAGCAAGTGCCTCATTTGTTTTTCATCTTTATGATCAGTGTTGCAGCTTCTATCTTGGCGAGGTTCAGCTGCTCTGTAGTCAGCACTTTTGCCACTTCCTCTCGTCTTTGTAGTGCCGTTGCGCTGCCAGATGTTGCCGCCAGCGAAAGCCAGGCATATGCGGATTTGTAATCCTGCGGCATTCCCATGCCGGTTGCATGGAGGGCCCCCAGATTGATCTGCGCGGGAACATGCCCCTGCGTCGCTGCCATGCGCAACCATATTGCGGCTTCGAGATAGTCTTGCTCTACACCCTGCCCATTGGCGAGCATGATGCCAAGATTAAGCTGGCTGGTCGCATTGCCTTGTTCTGCTGATAGCCGGTACCATCTTGCAGCTTCGGTGAAATCCTGCTGCACACCGTTGCCCTTCTGGTACAAGAAACCCAGATTAAGTTGAGCAACCTCAAAACCTTGTTCGGCAGCGAGGCGATAAAAGTTTGCTGCCTCGCGGTAGTTTTGTAGCACTCCGCGGCCCTCGGCATACATAGTTCCAAGATTGGTCTGCGCAGCCACATCACCTTGCTTGGCTGCCAAATGATAGTATCTAACTGCCTCAGCATAGTTCTGCGGAAAGCCAAATCCCTTTTCGTGCATGAGGCCGAGATTATATTGTGCCTCGGCTAACCCCTGCTCCGCCGCCAAGCGATACCAATTTGCAGCTCTTTCATAATCCTGCTGTCCGTCAACCCCGAGGAAGTTCATAGCTCCTAAGGTGTTTTGTGCTCTCGCGTGGCCCTCGTCTGCTGCAAGACGATACCACTCAACAGCTTCAGCGAGGTTCTTCTCAAAAACCACGCCACGTGCGTACAAACTCCCCATGAGGAAATAGAAGTCGACCTGCGCACGCCGCATCTCCTCCTCCACCCTTTGCAGGTGAGGTTCAGGTACATGGAATACCGAAAGCCCCAGTACAGAGGCTAAAATGGCACCCAATACCATTATCAGATAGGCGCGCTGCATGTTTTCTTCCTGAATCAAACATTTGAAATGCAACCAGACTCAGACTCAACAAGAGCAATAGTAAACACAGCAGATATAAGCGCTATCGGAGGAAAGGCAGGGCAGAATTTTACATTGTTAATCCCTCTTTCCCTGGAAGAAGGTCTTTTCTAACACAGCGTTTGATGAAGGCAGGAACTTAAAGGACGTAACGAAGCTAGAGCCTCATTCGCTTTTCATCTTAGCAAGAAATTCTGCTGCTTCCTGCTTAGCTTCGTTAAACTCCTGTAATGTAAGTTCCTGTGCGATTTTGTTCATATTTTGCAGAGCGTTATCGCTTCCGCTCGCTGCAGCGATTGAGAACCAAACGTATGCACGCTTAAAGTCCTGTTGCACAATCCTGCCTTGTACAAATAGTATTCCCAGAGCATTTTGTGCTTTGAAGTCGCCTCGCTCTGCTGCAAGCCACCAAAACTTTTGCGCTTCTGCGTCACTCTGAGGAACACCTTGACCGTCAGCAAATGACTTCCCAAGATTATAGAGCGCACCAGCGTGGTTTTGCTCAGCAGCAAGCAGATACCATTCGTTTGCTTTGACTTGGTCCTTGTGGATTCCGCGACCGTCATCATACATCATCCCAAGGTGAAACTGCGCTTCGGCTAAACCCTGTTCTGCTGCAAGACGAAACAAATTCACTGCCTTAACATCATCTTTTGCAACACCCTCTCCATACAGATATTTGCGTCCAAGATTAAACTGGGCATATCTATGACTTTGCGCAGCAGCAAGGCGCCACCATTTCATTGCATCAGCATAACTCTTTGGTACGCCTTCGCCATGATCATACATCACACCAAGGTTCACCTGCGCGTCAGCATACCCATTATCCGC
This sequence comes from Pseudovibrio japonicus, assembly GCF_014651595.1. GTDB lineage: Bacteria > Pseudomonadota > Alphaproteobacteria > Rhizobiales > Stappiaceae > Pseudovibrio > Pseudovibrio japonicus. The sequence goes on from NZ_BMXE01000001.1 coordinate 898,525, forward strand.
CGCAAGGCGGTACCATTTGATTGCTTCGTTCTTATCTTCGGGTACACCGATGCCGTAGTTGTAAAGTAACCCGAGATTATGTTGAGCAACGATGTGTCCTTGTGCTGCAGCTAGAAACCACAACTCTCTTGCAGTCTCCAAGTTCTGCGGGACGCCCTGCGCAAGGTAGTACATTTTTCCCAGATTGTACCACGCAGCCATCTCTCCGGCATCAGCTGCCAACCGGTACCACTTTACAGCTTCACCGTAATCTTGCGGCACACCTTGTCCAACTTCATACATGGTACCTAGGTTGTTTTGTGCAAAACCGTTTTGTTGTTCAGCAGCTAGGCGATACCACGCAATTGCTTGTGTGTAGTCTTGAGGAACTCCCTGACCATTCTTGTACATCGTCCCCAAACTGAACTGGGCACTAGCATTTCCCTGATCTGCAGCCAACCGAAACCACTTTAACGCCTTAGCATAGTCTTTTGGGACTTCCTTCCCATCAAAATACATCTCGCCAAGCCGTACTTGGGAATCAGCCCCCCCACCCTTGGCCAATGCCAAGGTAGTTTCAAAGTTACCGGCAAAGACGTGAGAAGAATGGAGGCATACAATGAAGACGAGCCATGCCTGCATTATGATTTTTTGATAACGGAAATGCATAATTCTAATACTCTAAACCTCAACTAATGATTCAAAGCATAACTCAGTTAAGGCGCGGGCTCCATTTAATCCCTCTTTCCCTGAAAGAACGTCTTCAGCATTGCGGCTGCATCGGTTTCGGCTAGACCGGAGTAGACGTCGGGGGTGTGGTGGCAGGTGGGGGAGGAGTAGAAGCGGACGCCGTGGTCTACGCCGCCGCCTTTGGCGTCCCCTGCCCCGTAATAGAGCCTGCGGATGCGGGCAAAGGAAATTGCAGCTGCACACATTGGGCATGGTTCCAGCGTCACGTAAAGATCGCAGCCTTCCAGTCGCTGGGAGCCGAGCTGCTTTCCCGCTTCGCGAATAGCCAGCACCTCTGCATGGGCGGTCGGGTCGTTCAGCTCCAGCGTGCGGTTGCCAGCAGATGAGAGAACTTCTCCATCCTTGACGACAACGCAGCCAATGGGAACTTCGCCGCGCGTTTCTGCTGCGCGGGCTTCCTCCAGCGCCAGATCCATATAGTCGGACTTCAATGTGGGTGTCTTCATGTGCGTCAAGCTAGTGCGTCTGGCGGAGAAGTGGAAGCCAGTTTTTGCGAGAAAGACCCGCAAAACCAAAGATAACGTGGTGCATCACGCTCAGTTTGCCAGCCAGCCGCTTTTTGTTCTGCCCCCAACCCAAGATCGTTTGTCAATGAGGCTGAGTGGTTGATTTCGCAAAATTGAAAAAAAAACCATCATCTGCTTTTGCCCCTTTGCCAACGGGCGCCGGTTAGGTTATGACCGTGCCTAGAACACGCCCGCGTTTTGAATGTATTCACGCGGCGTGGTCCGACTTCTTTTCTTTTGAGCGAATTCTTGTCGTCTGATTGGATCCAATCAAACCGAATGCGCTCTAACGACATTCGAATATTGTGTGGCATCTGACAGACTGCTGGCCAGCCAAGGCGGTGACGCCTATGTGTGCTTATCCAGTGTATCTGTGCAGAGTGTAGAAAGTTAAAGGCCCCGGTTCGCCGGGCAAGAGCCAATGAAAAACAGCGGTAAAAAACCAACTAGCTCCCCCCGCAAATCCGGCGAGCAGACCAAGAAATCCTCCGGCGAAAAAAAACAGAACCAGACAGTGACCGTTTCGGGCGAACGCATTGCCAAGGCAATGGCACGTGCTGGTCTGTGCTCTCGCCGTGAAGCTGAAACCTGGATTGAAGCAGGCCGTGTCAGCGTGAATGGCAAAGTGCTGGACACCCCAGCTGTTACCGTGACCCAGAAGGACAAGGTTATCGTTGACGGCAAGCCTTTGCCGACCCGCGAACGAACCCGTCTGTGGCTCTTCCATAAACCACGGGGCACGGTCACCACCAACAAAGACCCTGAGGGCCGTAAGACTGTCTTTGACATTCTGCCAGCTGACATGCCGCGTGTCGTTACTGTTGGCCGTCTGGACATCAACACCGAAGGTCTGCTGCTGTTGACCAATGACGGTGGTCTTTCCCGTGTGATTGAATTGCCTGCCACTGGCTGGCTGCGCCGCTACCGTGTGCGCGCTTATGGCAAGGTGACTCAAGAGCAGCTGGATGCACTGAAAGACGGTGTTGCTATTGACGGTGTTCTTTATGGCGCTATTGAAGCGACGCTGGACACTGAAAAGGGTGACAATGTTTGGCTGACCATTGGCCTGCGCGAAGGTAAGAACCGCGAAGTTAAGCGTATTCTTGAACACCTTGATCTTTCCGTGAACCGCTTGATCCGTATCTCCTTTGGCCCGTTCCAGCTGGGCGACCTTGGTGACAGCGAGGTACAGGAAATCCGTGGCCGCGTGCTGCGCGATCAGCTGGGCGAACGCCTTGTTTCTGAAGCCGATCTGGACTTTGACGCACCTATCGTCAACCAGATGGATACCCGTACGAGCAAGCAAGCCGAACAGAAGAAAAAGAGAAAGTCTTCTGGCGGAGCTGGTGCTGGCTGGATCAGCGCCAAGGATGCGGCGGCTGTTCTTGCCAAGAACAAAACAAAACCCGTGCGTCAGGACAGAGACAAGAAGGATGGCGAGGGCTCTGAGCAGAACCCGTTTGGTGGCCGCAAGCGCGTTGGCGTGAAGCCAACCTTTGGCGAGCGCAAGTCATTCGGTGACCGTGACCGCGGCGAGCGTAAGTCATTTGGCGACCGGGATCGCGGTGAGCGTAAGTCGTTCGGTGATCGTGATCGTCAGGCTGGCCCATCGCGTTATGGCAGCAACGAACGTGGTTCATACGGCAAACCTCGCCGTGTCTTCAGTGCTGATGGCAGCGTAGATACCTACACTCCAAGTTTTGACGAAGACGATAGCAGGCAGAGCGCTGCAAAGCGCAAGCCAGAAGAGCGTCGTTTTGGCACCCGCACCAAACGCGGTGATTTCGACGTTGCCCATGGCGGCAAAAAACGCACGGCTGAGGCAGATGCTCCAAAACGTGACGACCGTCGCGGTGGTGGCTTCAACCCGGCAGACAATGCGCGCTATTCCGGCGATACCGGTCCAACACCAGGTGAGCGTCGCTTCTCAAACCGTCGCTCCCGCGATGATGCGCCCTCCGATGAAAAGCGCGGCGGCTTCAATAAGGGACCTCGCGGCGATAAGCGTGACGGTGGTCGTGACGGCGATAAGCGTGGCTTCAGCAAAGGTCCACGTGAAGGTGGCCGTGATGGCGACAAGCGCGGCTTTAGCAAAGGACCACGCGAGGGTGGCCGTGATGGCGGCAAGCCGGGCTTCAGCAAAGGTCCACGCGAGGGTGGCCGTGATGGCGACAAGCGTGGCTTCAGCAAAGGTCCACGCGAAGGTGGCCGTGATGGCGACAAGCGTGGCTTCAGCAAAGGTCCGCGCGAAGGTGGCCGTGATGGTGGCAAGCCGGGCTTCAGCAAAGGCCCACGTTCTGGTAAGAACTTTGGTGGAGATAAAGCGCGCGGTGGTCGCCCAGGTGGTGATCGTTCTGGCGCACCTCGCGGAAACAAGGGTGGCAAGAGATCGTGAGAATTGTTGCTGGACGCTTCCGGGGAACTGCACTCGCTACGCCCAAGACACAAAATACACGGCCTACCAGTGACCGGATGAGAGAGACCATTTTCAATGTGCTCGCTCATTCCTACGGCAATCCGGTTCAGGACGCTCGCGTTCTGGACCTGTTTGCAGGGACCGGCGCGCTTGGTCTGGAGGCCATGAGCCGCGGCGGGAAGTACTGCGTGTTTGTTGAGGACGCAGTTGAGCCGCGTGGTTTGATCCGCCGGAATGTGGAGACCACAGGTTTGATGGGCGCCACAAAAATTCTACGACGGGATGCGACCTCGCTCGGTCAGGTGGGCACCATGGCACCGTTCGATCTGGTGTTTCTGGATCCTCCTTACCGCAACGAGCTGGGCGAGAAGGCTCTGGCGAGTGCTGCGGCAGGTGGCTGGCTCAACGCAGGCGCGCTTTGCATCTGGGAAGAGGATGCAAGTGTTTCGCCGGTGATCCCCGATGGATTTGAGGGCTTGGATGCGCGCCATGCAGGCGACAGTCAGATCCTCGTTGTGCGGTACACCGGCATGTAGGCCAGAGGGCCATATATATAATGAGTAACAAAAGGCCTTCCCGGTACGGTTTCGGGAAGGCCTTTTTTGTTGGGCTGATGGTCCTCCTCCCCGCCCCCCCTGTGGTGCCGGTTTGTTGGGGCGGTGAACAGCGCCACTTCTGGGCCGAGTCGTACTGCGAGGAGCGGGCGGGCGGGCTGAGGCTGGGGTGTTTGTGGCGGATCGGGTCTGAAGTGGTACCTGCGACGTGAAATGTGAGGATCTACGCGAGCGCGGCTCACACTTCACATAGGAACGCGTCAAACCTCAAAAGAACGCAGAATTCCCCAAAACAGCGCAAACAAGCCAATTACCACTAATACTTGCTAATACTACCACTATACTTATCAGGGAATTTGGCTTTATCCTGATACTGGCCGCACTCTAGGCTTTGATTCGAGAGACGCAGGTTGCATATAAGAGTGCCTTTGGAATCTATGTAGCGGCTTTTTAATGAACAATAACAGGTACTTAATTCGCTAAAATGTACCCCTATATTTAGTTTGTAACATCTACCTATTTAGGGGGAAAAGCGTTGCAGGAATGAAACAGCAGTTTCGATTAGCTTGATAACTCTACGTTATTTTGAGAGTTATTGTTGCATCTATAAGGATGTACTGGCATCAATTGCTGCAGGGAATTCGCGTACACAAAAATAAAATCAGTTTTGCTTAGGCAGCACTGGGCCGCCTTAAGTAGTTTTGTCTATTAACCTTGTTTGAGGAGTGGGTTTCAACCCGATAGGAGTCGAATTATGCGCCACTTTACAACTAGCGCCGCAGCAGCGCTTATGATGAGTGCCACTCCGGTCCTTGCAGCCGATCTTCCCGTTGCGCCGGAGCCCGTAGAATACGTCCAGATATGTGACGCCTACGGTATTGGATATTTCTTTATTCCAGGCACTGATACCTGTTTGAGAATCCGAGGTCGTGTTCGTGCTGAATACCGCTTCAATAACTTTGGGGACAGCCCAAGTGACTGGTCTGACCGGACAAGAAATGACACATCCACTCGTGCACGTGGTTACCTCCGCTTCGATGCTCGCACTCAAACAGAATATGGTCTGCTTCGCGCGTACATTGATTTCTTCGCGACAGTGGATACGCCAGGCTTTATACAAACCGACAGCTCAGATCCGAACGTGAATAACCCGGTCGGTTCGTTTGGAGTTCAGCAGGATAACACTGTTCCGACGCTTGACTTTGCGTTCGTGCAGTTTGGCGGTATGACCATTGGTCGTGCACAGTCCTTCTATGACTTCTGGACCGGTTATGCATATGGTGCGATCACTACCGTTGCGTATTCTGACCGAAACCTCTGGCTCGGCGGTTATACCTTCGATCTGGGTAACGGCTTGTCCTCCAGCATATCTGTGGAAGACAGGACTGCTCGTCAGCAAGACCTCTTTGTTGGTGAATATCAAGACCCACGCTTCTTCTTCCAGGGTTACGGCGGTATGCGCTTCCCAAGCCTTGTTGGAAACATCCGACTTGATCAGGGTTGGGGCTCAGCACAGATCATGGGTGCATTGACCGAGGTTCGTTTTCTTGAAGCCTTCCCATCTGGTAAACTTGGATGGGCCGTCGGTGGTGGTGTGGAATTTGATATTCCATGGTTCACCACCAACTGGTTCTCCGGCTTCCAGGGTGTTATTCAGGCAACCTGGGCGCAAGGTGCACTTGGTTACGTTAACAGTGACTGGCAGAACATTCTCTTTGACGGAACAGATCTGACTACCGATGGGGACGGCCTTGCTACCGGTTGGTCCATTGCCGGTGGCTTCCGAGCTGACTTCACTCCAGAGTGGAATGCAGCAATTCAGGCTTCCTTCGCTCATGCTAACCAGAAATTCCTGCCGAACCAGGACCAATGGGATGTTGTTGGTAAGATCGGTTGGGTACCTGTAAGCGGCTTCGAAATTGGTACTGAGGTTGCCTACCGGAACGTTGATAGGGGCTTCATCTTCCAGGAGGACTTTAACCAGTTTGAAGATGTCCCAGTTGATGAGTTTGGTGGCCAAAACATCATTGCAATCCTACTCCGTGTTCAACGGGACTTCTGAGGCCACATGTCAGAACCCATCGATTACCTAGTGTAGTCGAGAATACGAACTGGAAGGGGCGGATCATTGATCCGCCCCTTCTGGTTTTTTTGCTTTAAAAATTAGTGCCGTCCAAACAGGCGCTCGATATCGGAGAGCTTCAGCTCAATCCATGTTGGTCTGCCGTGATTGCATTGACCGGACTTTGGCGTTGCTTCCATGTCACGAAGCAGATTGTCCATTTCTTCCGGACGCATTCTCCGTCCCGCTCTAATTGAGCCGTGGCAGGCCATCGTTGCAGCCACTAGATCCAGCTTTTCCCGAATGCGAGTCGAGCTATCATACTCTGCAAAGTCATCCGCCAGGTCTTGCACCAGCGCCTTGATGTTCAACCGCCTGAGCATTGACGGAGTTTCTCGGACCGCAATTGCCCCCGGACCAAATCGTTCCAGGACAAGGCCGACCTCTTCCAATTCGGGTGCTCGTTCTTCCAGACGCGCGACATCTTCTTCAGGCAGGTCTACAATCTCCGGGATGAGGAGCATTTGGCGCGATACATCGCGTTTTGCCAGATCCTCTTTGAGTTGCTCATAGACAAGACGCTCATGCGCGGCGTGCTGATCTACGATCACCAGCCCGTCTTTGGTTTGCGAGACAATGTAGGTTTCGTGGATCTGTGCTCTTGCAGCTCCAAGCGGGAAACTCTCGCGATCCTCGGGAAGCTCATGCACGTGAGCTCGTGAATCAGCTGAAGGAGCATCAACCTGATGGTAAGTTGGTGCACCTACCGATGGCTGTGCAAGTCCATGCTCGGGTGGAGCCGTATAGGTTGCTGTTGCTTCCATCAGGCCTAGCTGTGTTTCGCTCGATCCAGCTTCTGGAATATCGGTAGCACTCCAAGCTCCTGTCATCTGCTGCTCAGGCCGATAGGAGGATTGCTCCCAGGAATAGTTTTGTGGCGCTTCCCGGTGGCCTTGGGGTGTATGTACTGATGCACCTGAATGAATATTGAAGCCTGCGCTCTGGCCCATTGGGCGAATCGCGTTGATGGCAGATTGGGTGTTAGCTGTGGAGGCGCGGAAACCGGATTGTACGAAGGCATTTTTAAGCGCACCGATCATTAGTCCGCGAACGAGCTGGCCGTCTCTGAAGCGCACGTCTGCTTTAGCCGGGTGAACGTTCACATCCACTTGATGCGGGTCGAGATCGATGTTCAGCACGACAATTGGATGGCGGTCCCGTGAAAGCACATCAGAATAGGCTGCCTTCAGGGAGCCTAAGAGCAACTTATCTCGAACGGGACGGCCATTGACGAAGAAAAACTGGTGCTGGGAGTTGGCGCGATGGAAGGTTGGCAGGCCTGCATAACCGTAAAGATGGACACCTTCTCTCAATGCCTCGATCTCCATGGCGTTCTTTGTGAACTCGGCCCCGAGGATTTGGCCGATACGGGCCAGATCTGCGTCATCTCCCGTACAGGCTGGCAGCTCCAGCTGGCGGCGATCGGAACCGGAGAGTGTGAAGCGCACTGTTGGGTTGGCAAGGGCGATGCGCTTAATGATTTCTGTGATTGCGGTTGCTTCGGCGCGGTCGGATTTCAGGAACTTCAGACGTGCTGGCACGGAGAAGAAGATATCCTTTACTTCTACTCGCGTTCCGGAGTTCAGGGCTGCCGGTTCAATGTCGTGATTCTGACCGCCTTCAACCTCAATCTTCCAGGCGTGTGGTTCGGAGACATGGCGTGTTGTGATTTCAAGCCGCGAGATCGCGCCAATGGAGGGCAGCGCTTCTCCGCGAAAACCCATGGTGCGGATGTCCATGAGGTCATCTTCAGGCAGTTTTGACGTGCAATGGCGTCGGACTGCCAGTTGCAGGTCTTCCTTCGTCATACCGGCGCCATTGTCCGTTATGCGCAACAGGCTTTTGCCACCGGAGGCTGTTACGATTTCGATGCGCGTAGCCCCGGCATCGACCGCGTTTTCAACCAGCTCCTTGACGACACTTGCTGGCCGCTCAATCACTTCACCAGCGGCAATTCTGTTGATCGTCGTATCGCTAAGTTGTCTTACCGCCATAACCGCTCCGTCTTAAAACATTGTCATGCTTAATACATGGCGCATCCAAATCAAATTTGTGACAGAGATTTGCGTCCAGTATCAATGCGGGGTGCGGTGATGATATCTACTTGCCGCCGCCGCCAGCTCAAGCTATGAGGATTTGGCTCAAGTCTACTCTTTTTTCAAGAGCGTATCCAAGTTTCCTCCAAGAGAACCTCATATGAAGCAGCAATCCCCAATCACCGGCCTTGGCCAGATCGCAGATCAATTCAATGGCATTCTATGTGATGTCTGGGGTGTTTTACATAATGGGGTGAGCTCTTATCCTGCAGCAATTGAAGCGCTTGAGACGTATAAGGCCCATTATAACGGACCTGTCGTGCTGATTACCAATGCGCCCCGTCCTGCCAATGAGATTGCAGAGCACCTGCGGGGCTTGGGTGTTCCTGAAACCTGTTACGATTCGATTGTCTCGTCAGGAGATGTGGTTCAGGCGGATCTTCGGGCCATGGACCATGCAAAAGTCTATCATATCGGTCCGGAAAAGAATCATAACTTGTTTCACGGCAGCAGCTTTGACTTTGTGGCGCCTGAGGCTGCGGATGTTGTTGTTTGCTCAGGCCTGAACGACAGGCGGGTGGAAGAGCCGGAGGACTACCGCTCCCATTTTGAGGAGCTTTTGAAGCTTGATCTGGCTCTCATTTGTGCCAACCCAGACATTGTTGCCGAACAAGGCGACAAGTTGGTCTGGTGTGCTGGCGCTCTGGCAAAGCTTTATGAGGAAATGGGCGGACGGGTCATTATTACAGGCAAACCCCACCATCCGATCTACGATATGGCGTGTTCCAAGCTTAATGCACATGCGGGCAGAGCGCTTGAGAAATCCGAAGTTCTAGCGATTGGAGATGGTCTGCCGACAGACATCAGAGGCGCAAACGCACAGGGCATTAGCGCGTTGTTTCTAACCGGTGGTATTCATGCAGCAGATCTGTCTAGTGGTGCCAATACGGTTGGCACTATGCTCAAGAACGAAGGGCTGCAGGTGCACAGCTTTATGGAACGTCTGAACTGGTGATCGTGCGGCGGTTTTAGCTTGGAACTGAACCAGATTTTTGATTTTAATCGAGCCTTGTGAGAAGGCCGGCATCAACTTACCGGATATATTGCAAAGCAGTCTGCGTCTTTTCTGAGTGAGCAAACTGCTTTTGCCTCTTTATTGAGGGCTGATGTTGCCCACTCGCCGAGCGCGATCAAGTTAGGCGAACAGCTTGTCGATGTCGTCTTGCTGTACGTCTCCGAGCATTGCGTCGATCTCATCCTGAGAGACACCTTCGCCCTTTTGCTGAGGCCCGTGAAGAATCAGTTCACGCTTGCGGCGCTCTTCCTCGGTTTCTTCAAGAGGGCTATCTTCAATTTCCTGCTTGAGGCGCAAGCGCTCAACAAAGTTAGACACACGCTCGTCAATTGTGTTCAGCGTATTAACCACCTTGGAGATGCGCTGACCAGTGATGTCCTGAAAGGCACAGGCCTGAAAGATCTCCATCACCTGATTGTTGACGGTGTCCTGATAGGCTTGGGTATCGTCCGGGTCAGCAGCCATGATGGCTTCAGCTGCTTCCATGATTGTGTGCGTTGCCTCCTCGGTTGAGGAAACAATAGCATCCAGCTCCCGGCCAGCTTCAGGTATATGGTTATCTCTCATATCCGCGACACGAAGCTTGCTGATCTCGGCTTTCATCCGAGCAATTTCTGCGCCGATTTCTGCCAGTTCCAAGGTCACCGCAGGTTGGACGTGTTCAATGATGTCCCCCATTGACCCTGTCATAACCTCGGCAAGACCCATCACATCAGTGAGTGTAACTTCGCTCGATTTCTCACGGCTTTCTTCCAAAAAGTCTATGAGTTGCTGAATATCAATTTTGCTCAAAACAACACTCTTCCCTTTACCTAAGTAGGGAACGTCTCCGCCAGCAAGCTAACTTGTCCGCCAGTTCAGAGCTCTACCCGACCTTGTAAATCGGTCAGTTGGGTGCACAGAAGGGTTGGGGCGCATTCCATAAGGCGTCCTCACCCCAGCCCGTGTTCTTCAAATTGTGCGCAAGGCAAATTAGTCAGCGAAAACCGCTTCGATTTTGCCCTTAAGCGTTTGCGCGTTAAACGGCTTAACGATGTAGTTGTTAACCCCTGCCTTTTTCGCAGCGATCACGTTTTCCGTTTTAGACTCAGCTGTAACCATGATGAATGGCGTCTTCGTCAGAGCCGCATCCTGTCTGACCTGCTTAAGCAGCTCGTAGCCAGTCATCGGTTCCATGTTCCAATCCGAGATAATCAGGCCATAGCGACGCTGCTTCATCTTCTCGTAGGCCTCAGTGCCATCAGCCGCATCATCGATGTCCGTAAAGCCCAGTTGCTTCAACAGGTTACGAATGATTCGAATCATGGTCTTATAATCATCGACGACCAAAATTGGCATCTGAAGATCAAGGGCCATGTACAACTCCATATTCTCAAGAGGCTGCCGTTGCCTCTCTGCTATACTCACGGCGACCACGACATTGTTCGGTCACACCGGACGCAGGTGTCCTTCCAAAAAAGGGGTCCCCACCAATTCAACTTCGCGAAATTAACCGCGCTACGTTATAGTTAGGTTAATTTCTCTAATACGATTTCAATAATGCTAAAAGCCTAATTGTTTTTTATGGGCCTGGTTACTAGCTTTTCTCCGCGTTTTACAGGCAATAATGCCTGTGGTTAATCCGAGGAAACACCATGCTCAGCCTCCGTCCGCTTGCCTATGAAGACCTTTCCGTCGGCATGACCGAAGTTTTTGTTAAGCACGTCAGCTCTCAGGACATTGTCGGTTTCGCGGAGGTTTCGGGTGATCGAAACCCGATCCACCTGTCAGAGCACTTTGCGGCCAAAACCCCATTCAAAACTCGTATTGCTCACGGCCTTTATACCGCGAGCCTTATCTCAGCCGTACTTGGCACACGGCTTCCGGGCCCAGGTGCAATTTATTTGTCTCAATCTTTAAATTTCCGCGCGCCTGTGTATATCGGCGACGATATCGAGGTTCGGGTGAGCGTTGCAGAGCTGATTGATAAGGGCTGCCGCGCGCGGCTGGATTGCAAATGTCTGGTGGACGGCAAGGTGGTTCTGGAAGGGGAAGCAATGGTGAAAGTCCCTGCTCAGGCAGAAATGGATATCCCCCTTTAATTGAAATTTCCTGCGAAGAACTTGCAGTTTCTTGTGTCCGGTCCAGCAAACCTTCTCTGAAGAGCTTGACGGGGCGGGCTCCACACGGCACCGTCTCGCAAAATTCTAGAAATTTAGAGTATGTTGCGCTCTAAGCATTTGTGCACCAGACTCTGGATCTTCATTTTCACGCGTATTCTTATCCGAAAACCGGAACCGCCTTTCGGGAGTACGCTCTAGCGGGAAGTACAGTTCATGGGTGAGCCGGTCAAACAGGCGCATTCTTTTCAGCATATTACCGACCTAGCGCAGTTTCCTGACAAACTGCGCGGCGGTGTTGTCGCAATCGGGAATTTTGATGGTGTGCATCGCGGGCACCGGGCTGTACTTGATTTAGCGCGGGATGAGGCTGCCAAGCGCGGCGTCCCTGCCCTTGCCATGACGTTTGAGCCGCATCCGCGGACGTTCTTCCGGCCAGATCAGCCGGTGTTTCGGTTGACGCCAAGCCACATCAAAGCAGAGATCCTTGAAGCGGAACATCTGGATGGTGTGATTGAGCTGCCTTTTACGAAAGAGTTCGCCAGTATGCCTGCGGAGGATTTTGTGAAGAATATTCTGGTTGAGCGTCTGGGAATTTCGCAGAGCATCACCGGATATGATTTCCACTTTGGCAAAGGCCGTCAGGGAACGCCTGAGTTTTTGCGCGAAGCTGGTGAGACCAATGGGTTTACGGTGACCATTGTTGGAGCAGAAGGCGATGAAGGCGGCGAGGTGATTTCCTCAAGCCGCATTCGTGAGGCTCTTGCGAAGGGTGATCTGGCGACGGCGAATGGTTTGCTGGGATACCGCTATTTTGTTGAGGCGACCGTTCAGCATGGCGAAAAGCGTGGCCGTGAGTTGGGGTATCCGACTGCCAACCTGAAGCTTGCTGATAATTGCGAGTTGATGGAAGGCGTTTACGCGGTTCAGGTCAAGATTGACGGTCTGATGCATGACGGTGTGGCGAGCTTTGGTCGCCGCCCGACCTTTGATGATGGCGCACCACTGCTTGAAGTGCATGTGTTTGACTTTAGCGGCGATTTGTATGAAAAGCTGGTCACCGTCTGCTTTATCGGCTTTATCCGGGCCGAACTTAAATTTGACGGCATTGAAGGCTTAATTAGCCAGATGGATCAGGATAGTGCAGAAGCGCGCGCGATGATTGCTTCCATGCGACCGCTTTCACATCTGGATCAGATGCTTAACACCGATTCCTAGAGCGTTGCGGCAGTCAACGAAGCCGCTGTAATGCTCTCCTGAATCGCAATTTACTGAACACCCCCCAACAATGAACAATCAAAGTGCGGGGTGCTCTTCGGTCCAGAACCCAGAAAGAGACATCATGACATCAGTGACCATACGGGGCGGGACAGGCGGCTCCGATAGTGTGTTGCATGGCGTGTTGTTGATGGTGTTCGGGTTGCTCATTCTTTCGAGCACTGATGGGGTGGTGAAGTATCTTTCCGAGTTTTTCTCACCATTAACCATCTCCTTTTTTCGATTTTCCGTGCAGCTTTTCATCATTCTGGTGATTGCACTGTTTCAGAAACGCAGCTGGTACAGCCTACTCAAAGAAACCACCCTTCCGCTGTTCTGCCGCGGATTGCTGTTGGCGCTGGGATCAGTCTTTGTCGTCTTTGCCCTGAAGTTTCTGCCGCTGACAGATGCGCTAGCTATCTTTTTTGTGCAGCCGGTCATTCTGGTGGTGTTGTCTGCCGTCCTCCTGAAGGAACGGGTTGGTCCGAAACGCTGGTTAGCAGTTTTGATCGGCTTTGCGGGTGTTGTTGTCATCATGCGGCCGGGCACAGGTGTGTTCCATCCGGCGAGCCTGCTCATGCTGGCAGCCGCGTTCACATTTGCCTGCTATCTCATTTTGACGCGGAAGCTCTCCGGGCAAGCCTCGCAGCTGGCGATCCAGTTTGCGACCGGGTTTGCCGGGACCATCCTGATCCTGCCGATCATCATCTACGCGGGGCTGAGTGGCTTTGGCGGCGATCTGATCATTGCAGATCAAACTGCCAGTTTCACATTGCCTGTTTTGTTTCTGTTTTGCCTTGGCGGAGCCGGTCTGTTTGCGCATGTTCTATTGGTCAAAGCCTTTGAAAGAGCGCCTGCTTCGGTTCTTGCGCCGATCAATTACGTGGAGATTATCTCTGCAACAATCATCGGGTACCTGGTCTTCAACGAGATCCCGGATGAGTTTGTTTGGTTGGGAGTTGGCCTGCTGATTTGTAGTGGCCTGATACTGGCGCATGCGGAGCGAAAGCCGTCTCGCACATAATGTTGAGGGGCAGAACAGGTATTCTTTAGATAACCGCACTGAATAGCTTCAGGCCAACGGATTGTTTTGGTTGCACGAAACGATAGCAAGTGCGTCAATATGGACACCTACCCGTAGCTCTGGCTCTGATATGTCAGCGTGCCCCCAGATTTCGAGAACAACATGACGACAACAACGGTCTCGACAGACAGTCATACCTCCAATGCCGGATTGCATGGCATCCTGTTTATGATTGCCGGCATGTCGCTGGCGCCTTTGATGGACGGTACAGCCAAATACCTCAGCGCGTTCATTTCACCAGTCGAGGTCTCTCTCGGGCGTTTTTTCTGTCAGGCCCTGATTGTTCTTTTGGTTGCTGGTTTCATGGGGCGCTCCTTTGGCTCTCTGATTAAGGAAGTCAACCGCATTCAACTGGTGCGCGGAGCATGTCTGGCGGTCTGTTCGATCTTCTTTTTCAGCTCTCTTAAGTACATGCCGCTTGCCGACGCAATTGCGATCTTCTTCGTACAGCCGATGATTTTGACAGTACTATCCGCTGTTGTATTGAAAGAGAAGGTGGGCGTTCGCAGGTGGGCTGCTGTTGTGGTCGGGATGATTGGTGCGCTGATCATCATTCGCCCAGGATCAAGCGCGTTGGGGTGGCCTGCCCTGTTGCCACTGGCGGCGGCAACGTCTTTTGCTGTCTACCTTGTTTTGACGCGCAAACTTTCAGGCAGCGTTTCTCTGCTTGGCACCCAGCTTGCAGCTGGCATTGCTGGCGTATTGACGCTCACGCCATTGGTGGTTCTTGCCAGCTTTCTGGGATTTGAGGGTGCATCGTGGACCACACCGGAACTATCTCACCTGCCATTGTTCATTCTGATGGGCATTATCTCGTTCTTCGCGCATGGCTTTATTGTTCAGGCGTTTGACCGTGCGCCTGCATCCGTCCTTGCTCCGCTCGGCTACATCGAGATCATCAGCGCCACAATCGTTGGCTATGTTCTGTTTGGGGACATTCCTGACATGTTTGTATGGCTGGGTGTTGCTCTGATTGCAGGCGGCGGGCTTTACATTGCGCATCGGGAGCGGACCGCCACAAAGCGCCAGGCGCTGAGCGAAGAGCTTGTCGAGAATTCACCGAAGCGACATTACTGAGGCTTAAGAGGCGCCTGCCGGCCTTCTGAATAATTGCTTCTGGCCCTGATAATATTGAGCTTTGTTGTCAGAGCCCCTTTATTCCTTGCATGACCGCTGCTAAAAGCACTCATTATGTTAGCCAAGTTTGAAAATAACAGGACTGCTCCTTTGACCTCTTTCAAGGTGTGCCAATTTCGAATTATTGGCCCGGCCTTCAGTTGAGACGCCCGTCGGCGCCCTGAAGTACCGGGAGACCTCCAACCGTCGCAGAGGCGGCGGGTTTTTCAAGCTTGCGCAATTTCTTGCGCTTTACCAGATGCCTATGGGCAAACAGATGCCCACATAAGCGGACTGCCAAATGACCGATACTATGAGCCGCGATTATTCGAAAACGCTCAACCTGCCTCAAACCGATTTCCCAATGCGGGCGGGCCTTCCAAAGAATGAACCCAAGATCCTTGCCAAATGGGCAGATCAGGACCTTTACAAGGCGCTGCGTGAGCAATCCGCAGGCCGCCCAAAGTTCATTTTGCATGATGGCCCTCCCTATGCGAACGGCAACATCCATATCGGCCATGCGCTGAACAAGACCTTGAAGGACATCATCAACCGCTCCATGCAGATGCAGGGCTTTGATGCGAACTATGTTCCTGGCTGGGATTGTCATGGTCTGCCGATCGAATGGAAGATTGAAGAGCAGTACCGCAAAAAAGGCAAAAACAAAGACGCTGTTCCAATCAACGAGTTCCGCAGGGAATGCCGCGAGTTTGCGGATAAATGGGTTGATGTTCAGCGCGAGGAATTCAAACGTCTGGGCATTGAAGGTGACTGGGATAACCCATACCTGACCATGCGCTACGACAGTGAAGCTGTGATCGCGAACGAACTGATGAAGTTTGCGACCAGCGGTCAGCTGTATCGTGGTTCCAAGCCGGTTATGTGGTCCATCGTTGAAAAGACCGCGCTGGCTGAAGCGGAAGTGGAGTATGAAGATCATACCTCCCACACCATCTGGGTGACCTTCCCGGTTGTTTCCGGCAATGAAGCGTTGATCGGCAAGAAGGTGGTGATCTGGACAACCACTCCTTGGACCATCCCTGCAAACCGCGCGATCTCCTTCTCTCATGACATCAGCTATGGCATCTACAAGGTGACCGAGGCTGCTGAGGACAACTGGGCGAAGGTTGGCGAAGAATTCATCATTGCTGACAAGCTGGCTGAGTCTGTCTTTGGAGCGTCCCGCGTTGATGCTTATGAGCGTGTTTCTGACGTCGATGTGAGCACAATCGAGTACTGTGCGCACCCGTTGCGCGGTGCTGAAGGTGCTGGCGATTACTTCGACTTCAACGTGCCTATGCTTCCTGGTGAGCATGTGACTGACGACGCCGGTACAGGCTTTGTGCATACGGCGCCGGGTCATGGTCAGGAAGATTTCCAGATGTTCCTGGAACACCGTGAAGCGTTTGCAAAAGCTGGCACCGAGCAGGTTCCGATGACCGTTCAGCCGGACGGGTCTTACTACCCGCATGTGCCGCTGTTTGAAGATAAGTACATCCTTGACCGCAAAGGCAAGGAAGGCTCCACCAACAAGGCAGTTATCGAAAAGCTGGCCGAGGTTGGCGGGCTGATGGCGCGTGGCCGCGTAAAGCACTCCTACCCGCACTCCTGGCGCTCTAAAGCTCCTTTGATCTTCCGGAACACACCGCAGTGGTTTGTTTACATGGACAAGGAACTGTCTGAAGAAGCAAAAGGCGACACTCTGCGCGCCCGCGCTCTGAAGGCGATCTCCGAGACACGCTTTGTCCCTGCCACCGGCCAGAACCGCCTGAACGCGATGATCGAAACCCGCCCTGACTGGGTACTTTCCCGTCAGCGTGCCTGGGGTGTGCCGATCACCGTGTTTGTGAACAAGGAGACCGGCGAGGTTCTCAAAGACGAGGCCGTCAACCAGCGCATCTTTGACGCTTTCCAGAAGGAAGGCGCAGACGCATGGTTTGAAGAAGGCGCAACACAACGCTTCCTTGGTGATGCATATGATGCTGCCAACTTCGAAAAAGTGACGGACATCCTCGACGTCTGGTTCGATTCCGGTTCTACCCACGCATTCTGTATGGAGCGCCGCGAAGACCTGAACCCACACCGTAAGGGTCTGGGTGGCGAAGACTACGTTCTATACATGGAAGGCACTGATCAGCACCGTGGCTGGTTCCACTCTTCCCTGCTGGAAAGCTGTGGCACACGCGGTCATGCACCGTACGATGCTGTGATCACTCATGGTTTCACCATGGATGAGCAGGGTCGCAAGATGTCCAAGTCTTTGGGCAACACTGTTGCGCCTCAGGACGTCATCAAGCAGTACGGTGCCGATATCCTGCGTCTGTGGGTTGGTTCTGTTGACTATGCGGAAGATCAGCGCCTTGGCCCTGAGATCATCAAGACCAATGTTGATGCTTACCGCAAGATGCGCAACACGCTCCGCTTCATGCTCGGCTCTCTTGCCCACTATGAAGGTGAGGAAGTTGCTCTTGAAGATATGGATGAGCTGGAACAGCTGATCCTGCATCGTCTGGCTGAGCTGGATGTACTGGTTCGTGACGCATATAATGCGTTCGACAGTAAACGCATCTTCTCCACCCTGTTCAACTTCATGATTGTTGAGCTATCAGCGTTCTACTTCGACATCCGTAAGGATGCGCTGTATTGCGATGCGCCTTCTTCCAAGAAACGCAAAGCCTCTCTTTATGTGCTTGAGCAGTTGTTCCGTCACTTGACCATGTGGCTGGCTCCAATCCTGCCATTCACCATGGAAGAAAGCTGGTCCTACCGATATGGTGAACAAGCAACCTCGGTTCATCTGCAGCAGTTCCCTGAAGTTTCCTCTGCATGGAGAAACGACGAACTGGCAGCGAAATGGAGCAAGGTTCGTGCGGTTCGCCGTGTGATCACGGGTGCTCTGGAAATTGAACGGCGTGAAAAGCGGATTGGTTCTTCCTTAGAAGCCCATCCAACGGTTTACGTTTCCGACGCGGACCTGATGGCTGCTCTGAATGGTCTGGACATGGCGGAAATCAGCATCACCTCCCAGTTGAACCTGTCTTCTGACAGTGCGCCGGAAGGTGCGTTCACTCTGGAAGATGTGGCTGGTGTAGGCGTTGTGCCGGGCCTGGCTGAGGGTAACAAGTGCGCGCGCTCCTGGAAGATCCTTCCAGAAGTTGGCACGGATGCTGAATATCCAGAGCTGACCTTGCGCGATGCAAATGCTATGCGTGAACTGGACAGCACTGCTGTCTAAGCAAACACTGTGACGAGGGAATTAGCCTTGAAGAAACTGAAGTTCTGGGGACATCACAGTTCCCTCGTCCTGCTTATTGCGATCATCGGTCTGGTTGTCGATCAGATCGCCAAGTTCTGGGCCGTTGGTCACTTTTCAATTGGCGGGGTTCCTTCGATTTCGGTGGGCCCGTTTATTGATCTGGTGCTGGTCTGGAACAAAGGTGTTTCCTACGGCCTTTTCCAGCAGACGAGCGAGATTGGACGCTGGGGACTAGCCGTCTTTACTTTGCTTGCTTCAATTTTTATCTGGTTCTGGAGTGCGCGGGTGACTAACCGCCTGGAAGCCTTCTGCCTTGCGCTGGTTTTATCGGGCGCTCTGAGCAATGGCTTCGACCGCCTCTATTATGGCCAAGTCGTCGATTATATCTATTTCCACGTGGGGGATTTTTCTTGGTACGTCTTCAATCTTGCTGATGCATGGATTGTGATTGGCGCTGCCGGGTTGCTGTTCGACACTTTATTTCTTGGCAAAAATAAGGATAGTCGGCCCTAGAACCGCCCGATTTCCAATTATATGTGGGGACGATCGGGTACTTCTGGGCATAACTACACACTAAGGGCCTTCATGGTTTTGTGATTCCTGTTTTAAGGTGGAATCACTCGTTCATGAGGACTACAGATTTCGCAGGCTGTCATATGACCCGTGAAGCCTGTCAAACACCATATTGATGGTGATCGGGAAACAAGGGTAATGAAATTGCAAAGCCGTAGCAAAAAATTCGTTGTTCGGGCCACTTTCGTTTGCGGGCTCTCTTTGGCACTGTCTGCCTGCATGACAGGCAATGGTGAGTTCAGTGAAGATACCGAAGCCACCGATGTAAGCTTGATGGCTGGTGTTATGAGCGCCGTTGGACTGGAATCTCAGAAGAACCCTGATATCGAGTACAAAGAGCGCGCTCCACTTGTTATGCCGACGCAGGGTGGGAACCTGCCAAAGCCTGATACCCGTAGTCTTTCCGAGGTCGCCAGCAACTGGCCAGTCGATCGCTCCAAGGAAGA
The DNA here is from genome assembly GCF_014651595.1 of Pseudovibrio japonicus. GTDB lineage: Bacteria > Pseudomonadota > Alphaproteobacteria > Rhizobiales > Stappiaceae > Pseudovibrio > Pseudovibrio japonicus. The sequence continues at coordinate 917,794 of NZ_BMXE01000001.1, forward strand.
GCTGGAAGAAATTCGCGCGTTCTATAAAGTTGAACCGGGCGAGCCGCTGAGCATTGAACAGATGCGCGGGCATCCTTCTGTGGCGAAGGCTTCCGCACGTCCTCGCAATTTTGAAGCAGAAAAACGTGAGCAACAGCTGCTTGACGGTGACAAGCTGACCCCAAGCGAGCTATCAGCCCTTGGCAAAAGATATCAGGAAGCGAAGAAACTTCTTGGTGGCGGCAAACAAACGGACTCTCCGGTCTGCGCCCCAGGAGATCCTACCTGTACGCCAACACGCAAGTATCTGACCGAACCACCAGTTGACTACTCCACTCCTGTTGAAGGCGTTGCGTTTGCGACCCCGGAGGTGGACGAAGACGAAATTGTCCGCAAAAAACGTGAAGCTGCTGCGATTGAAGATGGCGCTCGCATTGATATGAGCAAGTATTAAGAATACCCGCTCAACGGGAGCTTATGCTTTCTTAAATGCCTAAAAAACCATGAAAAAGGTGCGACGGTGTTCGCACTTTTTTCATTATAGCGGCAAGAGATTACGAATAATTCACGAGGAGATTAACCACAGTCGCGCTATACATAAGGGAGCTGTGTCCTTGCTCATTTTAAAGGGAGCCCCTACGTGACTGGTCGATCTCTCACGCTTAAAGCCCTTGCTTTAGGTCTCGTTGTTTTCGCAAGCCCAGTATTGCCCGTGGCTGCGGATACGACAGGCAAAGCTTCAATCGAAGACTTTTCAAAAATCCTCATTGGTGGAGCAGAAGTTTCGCAAACCACGCTCGACAATGGCCTTCAGGTGGTTGTCATCCCGGACAGACGCGCTCCAATTGTCACGCATATGGTGTGGTATCGCGTTGGCGCTGCGGATGAAGATCCGGGTAAATCGGGTCTGGCGCATTTTCTCGAACATCTCATGTTCAAGGGAACTAAAAATACACCAGAGGGTGAGTTCTCCAACATGGTTGCGCAGGTAGGCGGGCAGGAGAACGCGTTCACCTCGCAGGACTACACGGCTTACTATCAGCAGGTCGCCAAAGAGCATCTGGAAATGGTGATGGGCTATGAAGCCGATCGGATGGCCAACCTGATCCTCACCGACGAACAAATCAACCCGGAGCGGGACGTGGTGCTTGAAGAGCGCTCACAGCGCGTTGATCGCAACCCGTCGGCACGTCTTTCTGAAACCTTCGATCAGGTGCTGTTTCCAAACAGCCCTTATGGGACGCCGGTTATTGGCTGGAAGGATGAAATCCAAGAACTGGACAAAGACGATGCAATCGCCTTTTACGATACGTACTACACACCAAACAATGCCATCCTGATTGTGGCTGGTGATGTGAGCGCCGACGATGTACTCAGGCTTGCGAACGAGACTTATGGCAAGGTGGAACAGCGTGCGGATCCGGGTTCCCGTGATCGTCCGCATGTCCAGATCGTGCCGGGTGATCGGGAAGTGAGCCTGCAAAGCGATCAGGTAGCTCAGGCAAGACTACAGCATGGCTGGGTGGTCCCAAGCACCACGACAGCACTGCCCCATGAAGCCGAGGCGCTGGAAGTTCTCTCAGACATTCTGGGTGGCGGTGCCAACAGCCGACTCTACAGAGCGCTGGTGGTTGATGACGGCGTGGCAACCAGTGCAGGTGCCTGGTACCAATCCACCGCGCTGGATGACACCCGCTTCATTCTCTATGCAGCTCCCAAAGATGGCGTTGCACTGGAAGAGCTGGAAGGCAAGGCTCTTGCAATCGTGAATGACGTACTTGAAAACGGCGTGACCGCTGAAGAAGTGGACCGCTCCAAACGCTCAATGCTGGCCTCCGCGATCTATGCGCAGGACAAGCAGGACGTTCTGGCGCGTATATTCGGAACGGCTTTGACCACCGGAGGGTCGGTCGAGCAAGTCCAGACGTGGCCTGCACGGGTTGCGCAGGTGACACCTGATCAGGTGCGTGCCGTTGCTCAAAAATACCTTAGTGAAACAAGTGTGGCGAGCTATCTCATGCCTGCTGCGACACCAGAAACCGTAGAGTAAGGGGCTACTCCATGAATGCTAAAGTACTTACCGTAGCGCCTGCATCTGCTTCCCGTTTGACAGCAAGCCTGCTGGCCTTGTTTGCGCTGACACTCTTGTTTGTTGCTGGCTTTGCTCAAACCAGTCAGGCCATTGAGATTCAGGAAGTCGAAAGCCCCAATGGGATCACTGCATGGCTGGTGGAAGACTACACTGTTCCAATCATCGCACTGAACTTTGCGTTTGCCGGTGGCAGCTCTCAGGACGCTGATGACAAGCTGGGCGTCACCAATTTGCTGAGCACCATGCTTGACGAAGGTGCGGGCGATCTCGACTCAGAAGCTTTTCAGGCGCGCCTTGAAGATCTGACCATGAGCCTTTCTTTCCAGAGCGGACGTGACTTCTTCTATGGCTCGTTCCAGAGCCTGCAGAGCAACAAAGAACATACCTTTGAAATGCTTCGCCTTGCGCTCAATGAACCACGTTTTGATGAAGGGCCGCTGGAGCGCATGAAGGCGCAGACCGTTGCAAGCATTCGCCGCAGTCTGCTGCGTCCGGACGCTCTTGCTGGCCTGACCCTGTCCAAGACGCTGTTTCCTGACCACCCGTATGGCCGGCCAAGTCGGGGAACGGAAGATACGGTTGCCGCGCTCACATCGGATGATCTGAAAGCGCAGCGTGCCAAGATCTTTGCGAAAGACAATCTGAAGATTGGTGTTGTTGGTGCAATCAGTGCTGATGAGCTGGCTGAGGTGTTGGATAAGGTCTTCTCAGATTTGCCTGAGACCGGTGATCTAGTTGACATCCCGAATGTTGAACCAGCCACTGATCAAGACGTTCATGTTGATTTTGATAGCCCGCAAACATCCATTCAGTTCGCTTTGCCGGGTTATGAGCGTCACGATCCAAAGTTCATGCCTGCATTTGTGATGAACCACATTTTCGGCGGGGGTACGTTCTCGTCCTGGCTTTATGACGAGATCCGCGAGCAGCGTGGTCTGGCCTACTCGGTTGGTTCCCATCTGATCCCTTACGAGCACACAGCACTGCTTATGGGGTCGACAGGCACCCGGCCAGACAGAGCGGCTGAAGCAGTTGATATCATCAATCAACAGATGCATCGTATGGCAGATAGTGGACCGACTCCTGCCGAGCTTGAGGAAGCAAAGTCTTACCTGACAGGCTCCTATGCCCTCAACTTTGACAGTTCCAGTAGCATTGCACGTCAGTTGACCGGTATTCAGGTTCAAGAACTGGGTATCGATTACATCGACAACCGCAATGGAATGGTTGAAGCGGTGACACTGGAACAGGTTCAGGAAGTCGCCAAGGATCTGTTTGATGGCATTGAGCCAACCTTTGTAACGGTCGGCGAACCAGAGAGCTAGCTCCCAGCTAAAACGAAAGATCAAGGAGGCGAGTTGAGGTAATCAGCTCGCCTCTCTTTTTACAGAGCGTGGGTTTGGTGCGCCTTGCAGCACATCTGCGCGGACCGGACGCGGCGGTGAGAACAGGAAGCCCTGTGCGCAGCGAATGTCCATATCAAGAAGCTCAAGAACGGCGCTTTCACTTTCCACATGATCCACGATCAGCTCTATACCGTAGCGCTGCAACAAGCTGCCAAAATCAGCAGGGTGGATGTTGCTCTTTGCCAGATCATCTTCATGCTGCAACAGGCGGGACGCATGCAGTTTTGCAAAGCGGAAGCCACGGTCTGCCAAGGTGCGGAAGTCCATGCGCAGATCGGTGATACGGTCCACCGAGAAGCGGAAGCCAAGCTCCGCGAGTGCTGCCAAACTTTCATATTCAATCGCGCTCATGACAGCCACATCAGCCTGTGAAAATTCAAAGATCAACAGGTCAGAGTAAGTATCGTTGGCGCGCACAAACTCGAGGAAGCCGGGAAAGAAGTTCTCGTCCATCAGCGTGCTTGGCGACAGGTTGCAGAACAGACCTGCTTCTCTGTTGCGGGTTGCCAAGCGTTTGAGAATCTGGAGGGAGCGGAACAGCAGGATATTGTCGATGGCAGGCATCTGGCCAGTGCGGTCGGCTTCCTGCAGAAACTCGATGGGCTCCAGTGAATCGCCATTGGCTTTACGCAGACGGGTCAGCGCTTCGTAGTAGCGCACGCGGCGCTGTGGCAGTGTCACGATGGGCTGGAGGTAGAGATCCACCCTGCCCGCTTCGATGCTTGAGCGGATTTCCTCGGCCAGCGCTGCATTGGGATGGTGCATGCGCGGGGCTGCCGGGCGCTTCATCTCCGGAGCGCGTGGCTGAGTGAATGGTTCCTGAGCATAGGCCATGGGCTGCTCTGCAGCAGGCGCAAACGCTGGCTCTGGCTGCCGCACACGGCCCGCAGCTGATTCCCTCGCCGCTTGCGGTGCGGACAGGCGCTGTGCGGGTTGCGGCTGGAGCTTGGCTTGTTGGGCGCGCTGGTCCTCAATGGCAAGGCCCTGATCCTCGATCCGGGTTTCCATGTCGGCCATGGCTTCTGCCATCTGTTTTACGAGGGAGCCGATGACTTCCACCTCGGCAAACAGCGGATCAATCTCTTCACGGGTCCGGCGCGGGATGTTGTGCTCAACACCGGTGAGACGGCCTTCCAGATTGCCCACATCATCATCAATGACGGCTATGCGCTCTTCCAGGCGATCGACCGCATCAGACATCGCTGACTTTTCCTGAGAGCGGGTCAACATGAAATGGATGAAGATCATGGTGCACATCGCCGTCAAGGAAACGGTGAAGGCTTCACCAACCGGACGCGCAAAAAGATAGACCATTACGGTGCCCAAAGAGGCAGCAATGGCCGAAATAGAAAACAAAATGGAAATGTTCGCCAAACGCGTCATGTCCTCAAGAGTACCTATTGGTCCGAATCACCAGAAACATACCTGAATTTTGCCGCATTTACTGATGGTCTTCGAACCCTATACCCATCATATTTCTAGGGAAAACCCCTGTTGTCCCCGCATGAATGCCTATAAAGGTGCCCATATCCTCGATGCGCTGTATTTTTGCGATAGTCCGCTGCAGAAGTTGAACACACAAATCGAACTCCCCCGACATTTTATTAGGCAGAAAAGCTCTTAAACGCGTTCTGAAGCGGAGAAAATAACTGCATAATGCAATCAAGATTCAAAACGAAAAGAGTTTGTTTACCCTGTTTGCACAAACTCGCAGGTGTCGAAGCACTTCGGCCTGATGTATTGATTTTTGAGGTTGCCTGCCAATGGGATCCCCCAAAACTAACGATAGGTTTTTGAACGCCTGTGTCGTGGACACCAACCGTGCAGAGGCTCGTAAAACCAGCAATGCTTTGTCAAAGCATGTCACTTGCGGACAACCTGCGCATGTCCTTGCCAGCAAGGATCATGCCGTCGCCTTTTTGCGGCATACCTCGATCAATATCATCATTGTCGACCTTGAATGCATAGGCGGCGACGCTGAACTTGCTGATCTTGTTGCTGCTGCTCCGCATGCGGTGATGATCGCGGTCAGCGCCAAGGGGTCTGTTAGTCGGGCCATGAATGCCATGCGCAATGGCGCACATGACTTTTTGACCAAGCCGTACACCAGCGAGATGTTGTTGGAGAAGCTTGAATCGCACCTTGGTGTTTTCAAGAAAGCCACGCCATCGCGAACGGCTTCGGCGAAACCTGAGGTTGCTCAGGGCTCAAAGCCTGCAAAGGCCCCTACTCAGTTTGAAGGTTTGGTGGGGTCTTCCAGCCGTATGCAGAGCGTTTATGCGCAGATCAACCGGATGGCCACATCCAGCGCACCGGCGTTCATTACCGGAGAATCGGGCACCGGAAAGGAACTCTGCGCGCAGGCGTTGCACAACAGATCAGCGCGAAAAAATGGTCCTTTTGTTGCAATCAACTGTGGAGCGATTCCCGCCAATTTGATGGAGTCGGAAATCTTCGGTCACGTCCGTGGTGCGTTCACCGGAGCGGATGAAGCGCGAGCGGGTGCAGCGGAACTTGCCGATGGCGGCACTCTGTTTCTTGATGAAATCGGCGAAATGGAACTTTGTCTGCAGAGTAAGCTGCTGCGCTTCCTACAAACGGGCTCGATCCAGCGGGTTGGAGAACACAAGCAGCGCTCGCTGGACCTGCGCGTAGTTTGTGCCACCAACAGAGATCCAAAGACCGAGATTACCGCTGGCCGCTTCCGTGAGGATTTGTTTTATCGCCTTCATGTCCTGCCGATCCGACTACCGGCACTTCGGGAGCGCCGCGAAGACATACCTGCGCTCGCCCAGACCTTCCTTGAGAGGTATGCGGCGGAGGAAAATCGCAGTTTCAAGCGCTTTTCAACTTATGCGGAAGCACTTTTGTTGCAGCACAGTTGGCCGGGCAATGTGCGCGAACTAGAGAACGTCATTCGTCAACTCGTGGTCATGAATGACGGAGAGGAAGTGACTGAACTCATGCTCTCCCCATTGCTGCGTGAGCAAACGGTTCCGGTTCTGTCAGACATTACATTTACCGAGAGAGAAGCAGCGCCTTCGTTGGGCCGCTCAATCGAGCCATTGTGGTTTCAGGAAAAGCAAATCATCGAGACAACACTGGAAACTTTTGACGGGAACATTGCTCTGGCGGCAGCTGCTCTGGAAATCAGCCCCTCCACGATCTACCGGAAGAAGCAATCCTGGGCTGAACGGGCCAGCGCCTAATACTCTGCGTGGTAAATACTTAACCATTGCAAGAGGAATACCTTCACAACACGTCGCTTTACTGCCTCAGAAAATGAGGCAGTATTGTGTCCCTTAGATTTAGCAGCTATACCACCGCCAAGAATCAGGTGAGTGCCGCGGATGTTATACCCGCAGGCTCTAGGGGGCTAAGAATGCCATTTACAATGAGAGGGATGTCGGCTTCCGCAAGAGCCGCAGCCTGTTCCATTTTTGCGACTGCTTTATTGGGCGGCGTCGCATCTGCTGAAGATATGCCTGTGCTGAGCGCTGACTTTACAGCTGCACAGACCGCTTCTGCCGTTGCATGGCAGCAGCAACCACTCGCTTTCACAGCTGCAAAATTCATCGCATTGCCAGCGGACAGCTACGGCTCTTACACGCCATTGGAGGTTGCCGAGTTCCAAAGTGGTGATCCGCTGACGGTCTACGCCGAGCCGGTTGGCTTCTCCCATAAGGAGATGGGCGACAAGTATGCGATTGATCTGAGTGTTGACTTTGAGCTGCGCAACACCACCGGTCAGGTGCTGGCATCTCAGGACGGGTTTACTGTACTGCATTCGGAAAGCTTCAATCAGATCCGTGAGTACCAGACCTCCTTGAGCTTCAATCTGCAGGGGCTGCAAGCTGGTGAGTATGTGCTGAAGGTTCAGTTCAACGACGAGAACTCGGATAAATTGGGTAGCTTCGAGCTTCCGTTTTCGATGAAAGAGTCTCCTCTTCAAAACTGACCGGGCATGAATTTGCTCTAAAAGATAAAAGGCTGGCTTTAATATTAAGGCCAGCTTTTCTTATGTCTTGGTACAGACAAATTATGTGCAGAGAGCACAGGCCGTCCATTTGTCTAATCTGAGTTGAAAGCACCTTCTGGTTCCCCCAATTTCTCGCGGTATTCTACTATTTTTCGCAGTTCAGAAAATTTTTTTGCCGCTCTCTCCTTGACTAAATCAGAGGGTGAAACTACATCATTTCCCGGTTGTTAGCACTCTGCCTTTGGGAGTGCTAATGATTGTGGGGCCGTGAGGTTTCACCCACTCTCAAAGTTTTTAACCTTCGCGTCCGGGCGTTGCCTAAAAGGGGCGCTCGCGTATGAGAGGAAGAGCCTATTATGAAGTTTCGTCCGCTACACGACCGTGTTGTCGTTCGCCGTATCGAGTCTGAAGAAAAGACTGCTGGTGGCATCATCATCCCTGACACAGCAAAAGAAAAGCCTCAGGAAGGTGAAGTTGTTGCTGTTGGCGCAGGCGCACGCAAAGACAACGGTGAGCTGATTGCCATCGACGTTAAAGCTGGTGACCGCGTTCTGTTCGGCAAATGGTCCGGTACTGAAGTCAAGATCGATGGCGAAGACCTGTTGATCATGAAGGAATCCGACATCATGGGTATCCTGGCTTAATTCCAAGCCACTGTTGAGACCCTTAGATCCCTTCTGTAATTCAAGAATTAAGTGAGACAAACAAATGGCTGCAAAAGAAGTCAAGTTCGGTTCTGACGCCCGCGAGAAGATGCTGAAAGGCGTCGACATCCTTGCAAACGCAGTAAAAGTAACACTCGGCCCTAAAGGTCGTAACGTTGTTCTGGATAAAGCATTCGGCGCACCACGCATCACCAAAGACGGTGTTTCTGTTGCGAAGGAAATCGAACTTGAAGACAAGTTCGAAAACATGGGCGCACAGATGGTGCGTGAAGTTGCTTCCAAAACCAACGACATTGCTGGTGACGGTACAACAACTGCGACAGTTCTGGCGCAGGCTATCGTTAAAGAAGGTGCAAAGTTCGTTGCTGCTGGCATGAACCCAATGGACCTGAAGCGCGGCGTTGACATGGCAACTGCTGCTGCTGTTGCAGACCTGACTGCACGTTCCAAGTCCATCTCTTCTTCTGAAGAAGTTGCACAGGTTGGCACCATCTCCGCTAACGGCGACACCCAGATCGGTGAAGACATTGCTGAAGCAATGCAGCGCGTTGGCAACGAAGGTGTTATCACCGTTGAAGAAGCTAAGTCTCTTGAGACCGAGCTTGAAGTTGTTGAAGGTATGCAGTTCGACCGCGGTTACCTTTCTCCATACTTCGTCACCAACGCTGAGAAGATGATTGCTGACCTTGAAAAGCCACTCATTCTCCTGCACGAGAAGAAGCTTTCCAACCTGCAGCCAATGCTTCCAATCCTGGAAAGCGCTGTTCAGTCTTCCCGCCCACTCATCATCATCGCTGAAGATGTTGAAGGTGAAGCACTTGCTACTCTCGTAGTGAACAAGCTGCGCGGTGGCCTGAAAATTGCTGCTGTTAAAGCTCCTGGCTTCGGTGACCGTCGTAAGGCAATGCTCGAAGACATCGCTATCCTGACTGGTGGTACTGTGATCTCTGAAGATCTCGGCATCAAGCTGGAAAACGTAACCATCGACATGCTCGGTACTGCTGACAAGGTGAACATCACCAAGGAAACCACCACCATTGTTGATGGTGCTGGTGACAAAGCAGACATCGAAGCACGTGTTTCCCAGATCAAAGCTCAGATCGAAGAAACCTCTTCTGACTACGACCGTGAAAAGCTGCAGGAACGTCTTGCTAAGCTTGCTGGCGGTGTTGCAGTTATCCGCGTTGGCGGTGCAACCGAAGTAGAAGTTAAAGAGAAAAAAGACCGCATCGACGATGCCCTGAACGCAACACGCGCTGCTGTTGAAGAAGGTATCGTACCAGGTGGTGGTACTGCTCTGCTGCGTGCAAAAGCTGCTGTTGAGAAAGTATCTTCCGAGAACGTTGACATTGAAGCTGGTATCAAGATCGTTCTGCGCGCTCTTGAAGCTCCAATTCGCCAGATCTCTGAAAACTCTGGTGTTGAAGGCTCCATCGTTGTTGGCAAGATCCAGGACAACATTACTGACGAAACCTTCGGCTTCAACGCTCAGACCGAAGAATACGTCAACATGATTGAAGCTGGTATCATCGACCCAACTAAGGTTGTTCGTACTGCTCTTCAGGACGCTGCATCTGTAGCTGGCCTGCTGATCACTACTGAAGCAATGGTTGCTGAACTGCCTAAGAAAGACGCTGGCCCTGCAATGCCTCCAATGGACGGCGGCATGGGCGGCATGGGCGGCATGGGCTTCTAAGCCAAGCCAACTAACGCTTAAACGAATTAGGGCACCTTTTGAGGTGCCCTTTTTTGTTGTCTAAACTCGTGCTAAGTAGTTTCCTCTATTTGTCTTTTTGAGTTTCCAGCCCGTGATTGAGCAATGTACAAAGCCATAGTATTTGACCTTGATGAAACCCTCCTCGACCGAACCAGTTCCTTGAGGGACTTCTTCCGAGCCCAAGCTATGCGATTGGAACTCAACTATTCTTGTGGCGTTGAGCAGGCACTTCTAAGGTTTTTGGAATTGGATCAACGAGGCCGTGTTTTGAAAGTTGAGGTCTATCGCCAACTGCTCAAAGAGCTTTTGGCTAGCACAAAGTTCTCAGCTGAAGCACTTGCCTACGATTATGAGAGCCATTTCTGGCGGCACGCGAAAGCCTTTGATGGTATGGATACTCTGTTTGCCACCATGTCAAAACTGGGCATAAAAACCGGCATCATAACCAACGGCCAGACGCATATTCAGCTGCGCAGCCTGCTGGCGCTCAATCTGGACCGCATGGTGGACACCTATCTGATTTCCGAGAGTGAGGGATTGCGCAAGCCAGATACCGCTATCTTTCAGCGTGCTCTGGATCAACTCAGTGTAGAAGCTCAGGAGTGCCTATTTGTTGGCGATAGTCCCGAAGCTGATGTTCTGGGTGCTCAGAAAGCTGGTCTCAAAGCTGCCTGGTTCGATAATGGGGCTCTACTTTCTGCAGAGACAGAATTTAGGCCAGAGCTCGTGATTCATTCACTCAAAGATCTACAGTGGCATTTGATTGAAGTCTGCCAATCAGCTTGAGTGCATGAAGCAGCCCACCAATTTTGCTGATCACAGGGAAGCTCGGGTTGCCCCTTTTAAAGCGTAGGTTCTTCTGCCATGCTGCGGCCGCTGGAAATTGGAGGGGTGTTGGATGACAGATCGCGTAGCTTTGGTATTTGGAGCAACCGGGCTTGTCGGCTCGGAAGTCGTGAAACTGCTTGTTGCGGATGCGTCTTACAGCGAGGTTCATGTGCTTGTGCGCCGGGAGCTTGGTTGGGGCGATGAGAAGCTGCATGTGCACTTGACCGATTTCAGAGACCTTTCCTCTCTTCAGCTACCAAGCAATGTAACGGATGTCTTTTGCTGTTTGGGAACCACGCAGAAAAAGGCGGGGTCGAAAGAGGCGTTTTACGCGATCGATTTTCAGCTGACGTTTGATCTGATCCGCATGGCGCGTGAGGCAGGTGCGGAGCAGCTGTTGATGATCTCTTCGATCGGAGCAGCTGCAAACAGTTCCAGTTATTATCTGAAAGTCAAAGGTGAGCTTGAAGAGGCTGTTCGCTCCCTTTCCTTCTCCAGCACAAGTATCCTGCGGCCCTCCGTGCTGCTTGGGGAGCGGCCAGAGCATCGCTTTGCTGAAAGCCTTGCCGGAGCGGTGTTGCCGCGTCTTTCGATTCTGCTGATAGGGGCACTTCGCAAGTACCGCCCTATCGAGGGGAAAGCTGTTGCGCGGGCACTTGTGGCTTATGCTGATGAGCAGAGGCCAGGATTTCGCGTTCTGGAGAGCCATGAGATTGCAGCGAAAGCTGTCTAAGGGTATTGGCGCTCGCACAACAATTGCAGAAAACTTATTCCCCTTGGCAGCAGCGCCTCTATGCTTTTCATATGCCCACGTGACGGGTTGCTGGCGGACCGGCCGTCAGTGTGTCGTGGGCTGGGTGGGGCTGCCGGAAGAGGTAACGAACCTTTCGGCGGTCCGGTGTGACCGAACTTCAAACGTGACCGCATGGTTTGAGGGGAAGGGCCCAGGAATATAGGGTATCACGCGGTGGCAAATGCGGGTGTTGTAAGAGGGAAACCTCTTGCCTCAGCCAAGTTTGCCAAGGACGGCGGAACTGTTTTGGGGCGGAAACGTGCCGGGATAAGCCACTATCCTTCCGGGAAACCGGCTATCGTGCCTTATAGGCAAAAGAGGCGACGTAGTTCACCAAAAGAAAACCCGGGCAAGGCGACAGCCAATGCCGAAAAAACATATCTAACAAGTAGCGCAGGTGTTGCCTGCTCGCCTTGCTCATCCCGACTTTCGGGAACCCAGCTTCAACACCACATGGCCGTCCATGTGGTGCATTTGGTGCTTGGACGTCTTAATTGCGAGCCTCTGGTTTTCCGTCATTCTTGTGGAACAGAACGTAGATGTCTTCCAGTGAGACGTCTTTGGTCTCCGGCGCGCGCCGGATGGCGTAGACGGTTCCGATGCAGCAGCATATGGCGAAGAACAGGAAGATCTCGTTGATGGTGAAGAGCTCGTTCAGTCTTGGGAAGCCGAAGACCACGATGAATGTGAAAACCCAGTTGACCGTTACTGCAATCACCATTCCCTTGGCCCTCAGATAGTTCGGGAATACCTCTGACATGTATACCCATGGCAGAGGCCCCATAGAGAGGGAGTAGGAAACCGCATAAAGGCACAGACCGGCCACCGAAAGAGCGGTGCCAATTTCGCTTTCCATTAAGAAACCACCGACAATCAGGAACTGGGAGAGCGCGCAGGCGGGCAAACCGTAGACCATCAGTGGGCGGCGGCCAACACGGTCAATCAGAAACAGGCTGGCAGCGGCGGCCAGTGCCAGTGCGGAGCCCAGACCAACGGTGGCGGAGAGCCTGCTTGCCTCCTCGGAAAAACCCAGATCGCCGAACAACTCCGGCGCGTAGAGGATGACCGCATTGATGCCGCTCAGTTGCTGGAAAAGAAAGGTTATGACCGTAAAGCTTGTGATTGGGCGATTTCTAGAATTGATCAGGTCCAGCCAGCCGCCTTTTTGGTCCGCCACTTCCGCGAGATCCTCTTCAATCCTTTTAACGTTGCCCTTGGCCCAGTCCTGCGGCTGTTTGGGTTCAATCTTTTTAAAGACTGCTCTGGCTTCGTCCGAGCGGTTGGCCATGACGAGCCAACGGGGGCTTTCTGGTGCACTCCAGATGCCGTAGAGCAAGAGCGCGCCGGGAATGGCAGAGAGCAGGAACATGAACTGCCAACGGTTGATGGTCTCAGCGCTATAACCAAGATCCAGCGTGATCAGGTTGGTCAGGTAGCCAATCAGAATGCCGAAGGAAATCATGAACTGGAACGCCCCGAGCAAGCGTCCGCGGATTTTACGGGGTGCTATTTCTGAGACATATTGAGGGCCGGCCATTGAGGACAAGCCAATTCCCATGCCGATGAGAGAGCGGGCGAACGTAAGCAGGTAAAGGTCATGCGCGATGCCAGATAATCCGGCTCCTGTGATGAACAGCAGGGCGGCGATGATGACGGTTACCCGCCTGCCATAGGCATCGCTGAGATAGGCGCTGAGGTACGCGCCGATCAATCCACCGATGGACAGGGAGGCAACCAGCAGGCCGCCCCAATAGGCAGAAAAGTGAAACTGCGCCTGAATTGGTTCATAAGCGCCAGCGATGACCCCCTCGTTGTAACCGTAGAGCATTCCGCATAGCACCGCGATGCCTGCCAGAAGGACAATCATGCGCAATCCTTTCTAGACCTGAAGAAAAGTATAGGCGCAGGGCTCTAACCAACCAGAGGACACACCACTTTGAATTGAAGTGTTTTTAAAAAGACCCCACTAACGGTTCGCCACCTTCCAGAAAGGTCTCATACCTGTTTCCAGTCATTTCAACGGGATGGGGGCCGTGCGCTATGCTTGTTGGAAATTACTGCTCTAAGCTTTGCGAGGGCTTATCCTTCAACTAAGCTTTCCAGCTATACTTATGCGCAGGGTATTTTGCAGCGCGCGCCCTTTATCACTCAGGACTTACTATGATTGTTCTTCAGGACTTCCCCGCAGACCGCTTTGACGAGTTTCAGGCAGTTTCCATCTCTGAATATGCTCTGGATCTGGTGGCAAATCGCAGGATGGATGAGCAGGTTGCGCGCAGATTGGCCAGTGAGGGTTTGTCAAAGGCCTTTCCTGAGGGGAAAAGTACTGAACAGAACAAGCTGCTCAGCATCGTAAACAAGACTGAGGCTGGCGACATAGCTATCGGTTCTTTGTGGTACGCGCTTCACGATGACGGCTCCGCCTTCATCATGGACTTCATGGTGTATGCGGACCATCGCGGAAAGGGATATGCGTCCAAGGCGCTTGAGGCGTTGAAAAGCACGCTCAAAGCAGAGGGACTGACGCGCGTTGGCCTTCGCGTTGCCCCTGACAATCACGCGGCCATCCGTGCCTACGACAAAGCTGGCTTTAACGTCACTGGCTGGAACATGTCTGCGGATCTGTTGTAGGAGCGGACTAAAGCTTGATACTAGGATATATTTAATGAGTGTTACCCATCTACGCCCTGAGCGTTTTGCTATTTCAGAGCTGAGTGAGAAGCCCCAGTTTTTGGAGACTGCCGCTGATTGTATTTGGCTGGAAGGGTGGCAAGCCAAGGGCGTTTCCCAGACGCATATCCTCAACAGGACGCGAGAGTCTCTTGACCATACTTCCGTACCATCAACTTTTATCGCTCATGAGGGCGAAGAGTTTTGGGGCTCTGTTGCGTTAATCTCGAATGACCTCGAATCTCGCCCACAATACACTCCATGGGTTGCCGCATTGCTGGTGCAACCAGAACAACGGAGCAAAGGGGTTGCGACACGTCTGGTTACTGAGTTGGAGACCTTTGCAAAAAACAGCGGCATCGATAGACTTTATCTTTGTGCGATACGCCCGCTAAGACAATTTTACGAGTCGAGAGGTTGGGTCTGCATAGAGGAAGATGTAGATGGATTGGATGTGTTCGATAAGCGGCTATAAAGCTCGCGCGGTTTGACGTTTAGTTGAACTGACTTCATTTCGGCCCAGTGTCGATCCCTGTTAAATTTTAATCAGTTTCAACCCATTACCTGATTTAAGGATTTGAGATGAGTGCACGTAGAGCTGCAAAGGCCCTTGCCATTCTGCCCTTGCTTTATGCTGTCAGCCAGCCTGCGCAAGCTGCTGAGACCGAGACTGCGGTTTTTGCAGGGGGATGCTTTTGGTGCATCGAATCCGACTTTGACAAGATTGATGGCGTACTTGAAACCACCTCTGGCTACACCGGAGGCCGGACCGAGAACCCGACCTACAAGCAGGTTTCGGCAGGCGGTACAGGGCATATAGAAGCGCTGGAAGTGACGTTTGATCCGGCAAAGGTTTCCTATGAAGAGCTACTGACGGCCTTTTGGCATTCAGTGGACCCGACCGACGCCGGTGGCCAGTTTTGCGATCGTGGTGAGAGCTACCAAACCACCATCTTTGCAACCACGCCGGAACAGTTGAAAGAAGCGAAGGCCTCGAAGGCGGCGCTTGCAAAGTCCGGTGAGCTTCGTGCGCAGATCGTGACACCAATTCGTGCTGCGAGCACGTTCTATGACGCTGAAGATTATCATCAGGACTATTATGAGAAGAACCCGCTGCGCTACAAGTACTACCGCTATCGCTGTGGCCGCGATCAGCGCGTGAAGCAGGTTTGGGGACCTAACGCTTACAAAGGTATTCCCGGCGAGCACTAAGGGCTTATGATAGAGTTTGAATAGACCAGAGGGTTTCCTCTGGTCTATTACATTGCAGGTTAGTTATTCCGGCATTGAGCTGGCGCCGCTCTTCGGGCCGCTCTAATCTTCATAGTACATACGGTAGATAGCGCCTGCGGAGTCGTCAGAGATCAGCAGCGAACCATCTCCTAGTTCCACCACATCAACAGGACGGCCAAGGTAGGCCTCGTTGGCGTCAATCCAGCCGGTGGCAACAATGCTGGGCACCCCTGCTTCTTCCTGCTCATTGATGGGCACAAACACGACGCGCGCGCCGATTGGGACTGACCTGTCCCATGACCCATGCTGTGCGATGAAAATGCCGCCCTTGTACTCTTCAGGGAACATATCGCCCTGATAGAACATCATACCAAGGCTGGCTGCGTGGGCGTCCAGTTCAACTTCCGGGTCTACGACGCCTTCTGGGATAGGCTCATCGATATATTCGTGCGTGCGGACAGTTCCGCCGCCATACCATGGAAAGCCGTAGTTTTTGCCGGGCTCGGTGACTTTGTTGAGCTCTTCAGGCGGGATGTCATCTCCCATGCCGTCTACCTGATTGTCCGTGAACCAGAGATTGCCGGAGTTTGGATTGAACTCCAGACCAACCGAGTTGCGGATGCCCGTGGCGTAGACCTGACGGTCCAGACCTTCTGTATCGATGGAAATGATGCCGCCAATGCCCAGACTGTCGTAGAGTTTCAGCTTCTCTTTTGGTGGCACATTGTACGGCTGACCAAGCGAAATATAGATGCGGCCATCCGGGCCCTGATCACATACGCGGGAGGAGTGGTTGAAGCTTTCTTCAGAAGGCGGGATAAGCATCCCCTGCCCGACCAGTATTTTCACCTCTGGGTCGCCCTGCTCCTTGTTCTCCAGCGCATTGGGGAAACTGACAACGCGGTTCTGCTCTGCAACAACGAGTGAGCCATCATCTGTGAAACACACGCCATTGGGGAGGATGAAAGACTGGCTTGGTGCGAACTCGCGAACTTCTGCAGCCTTCATGGTGTTTTCATCTTGCGTGATGACCCAGACCTGGTCCGTGGTGGTTCCAACAAAAACAGTTTTTCCATCGGCGGCAACGGCCATATGACGGGCATCTGGAACAAGGGCATACGGCTCGATGTGGAAGCCATCCGGCATCACGATAATGTCAGCGACACTGCCAAGGGCGGCCATTCCATCTTCAGTTTGCTCCTCAAACTGAGTGGGCACCCCATCAACCGTTTCGGTGATTGTTGCGGCCAGCGATGTGGTGAGCAGCATGGCATAGGCGCACCCTGTCAGGACCCCGTAGAGCGCTGGTTTCGTGGAGCACATGGACTTTCCTCCTTCACCGGCCGAGCCTCCCCTTGTTAGAAAGATATTCCGGGGCCGCTCAAGTCTTTCGCTTTTCCTGCATCTTTTTTCGGAAATCCAGCATTCACTTTTGCAAGAATGCACGATGAAATTTGACTGAGAAAACGTATCAGATTATTCCGAATTATCTGCATGTGTGAGCCGCCATAATGCGCTCATTCAAAGTCTGAGGAGAATACCCAGATATGACGGGAATTCGGTTTATACAACCACAAAAATTGAAGGTAATCACTTAGCGGAAGCTGCGTTTTGTGGTGCTAGAATACGTCACTATGGAAATTTGAAAGTGTGGACAAACAACTTTAGAAAGGTGCTCACTTGAAATTGCCTCATTTTCGTGCCACATCCTACGCATCATCAAGAGAAGGGCTGGCGCCCTCGCCAACCTGCCGAACCGGGCAAGGTGGTCTCCGCCAAAAGGGATGTGGTTTCGAAGTGAGGACATTGTCTTCATCGTTCGCAACAACCAAGCGGTAGTTTCTATGGATTTTGCGCCAGTCCTCCTCGGGAAACCGATGGAGGATTTAATGTTTGATCTTGCTAGTCAGCCACAGTCTGCATGGCAATCGTATGTATCTGAATATGTGCCTCAATCTTTGAGGGAAGCCGTCGAACATCTGGCCGACGAGTTTAATGCTGCCTATTTGCTGGATTGTCTGATCTTAGAAAAAGGGCTGCGGAGCCGCCTGCTTTCCAACTGTACGCGCCAGGCTCATACACCCCTTTCCACTGACGAGCGCACTGACCGGTTTGCAACGCTGCTGCGGCTATGGGCGGAAGGCTGTCATACGGTTGTTGATGAGCGTCTGTTTGCGGATACCGTGCGCAGACGCCCTCAGGAGCTGGAAGCACTTCGTGACTACTTCAGGCAGAATGCCTTGCGCGCAAAGAAGCGCAGTCCAAGCTGAGTGAGTTAGCTACTCAAGGCCGCGTTCAGGCTGCCTGATTGCCGAATTTGGCAGGAGGCTTGGCGAACGGGTCTGCAAACATTGCGAGCCAAAGGCTCTGAGCAATACGCTGCGCTGTTGCCATCAGGAGCGGAGCAGCCTCAGGAGCAAAGATCGAATTCACTTCGCCTTCAAACAGGTCCATCCATTCATGGAAGTTCTCGGTGGTGACACCTTCAATCCGTGTGTGCGCTGGAACAGGCTTGCCCTTGTAACTTCCGGTCTTTAGCAATACAGATGCCCAGAAATGCTTCATCTTTTCCAGATGAGGTCCCCAATCGTCACCCATCTCTCTTAGAAAGATCGGCCCCAGCGTTTCGTGATGACGGATCTTGCCGTAAAAACTCTCCACCAGCTGGTTGATCTGAGCTGGTGTGATTGAGTGATCAAGTGGTGTTCGTTCGCGTGCTGGCATAACAGAAATTTTTGATGACACAGCGTTTCCCTCTTTTTGTTCTGTGACACAGTTATGCGTTGTTGAGCTTCGCCCGCTGTTCCTCGGCAATTTCGATGGGTTTGCCATCATCATCAACAGCGACAAAGGTAAACTGAGCGTTTGTTACTTTTTCGCGGATGCCAAAGCGATGACGCAGTGCCCAGGCTTCAATGGCAAGCGTGACAGAGGTTCTGCCGATGCGAAGCACACGTGTGTACACGCACATCACATCGCCTACTTTTACGGGGCGGATAAAGGTCATGCTGTCTATCGCAACCGTTACAACACGCTCCATGGTGCACTGACTGGCGGCGATGCCGGCAGCAATATCCATTTGAGAGACAACCCAGCCGCCGAAGATATCTCCGGAGGCATTTGTGTCTGCCGGCATGGCCATAGTGCGGGTGGTCAACTCGCCAGTCGGCTGCTCTTCTGCAGCAGCCTGCGGTGTATCAGTCATAACTTAAGTGCTCCGTCCATCCATCAAACCAAATGCTATGCATGGCGAAGCATAATCACTCAAGCAGGGATCATCGCCATATGAAAGCAATCAACAACCTGAGTCGCACATTTCATCGTATTGGCCCTGGCGGTCTCAGCAACGCATTCTTCGACAGCACTTTCGAATAAATTCAGCCAACTGGCAATATCTTCGCTGCATACCTGCGTTGCAGCATCACGATATGCACTGATTGGACGGCCAGAATAGCTCATGTCCTTCATAAGCGCAGAACTCCAGAACCGAACTGCCTGAGCTTCGTAATCATCCCAATCGTAGTTCAGATTATTCTGGACGATGCCAGCAAGCTTTTCACTCTGACGCAGTTTTTCTGAATGACTGGCGATCAATGCACGAACTTGCGCATGTGTCAGGTCAGGATGAACTGGTGTGGCTTCATCCTGTGGGCGAATGTCAAAATGCTGATAGGTCATCACAGTGTTTCAGGAGCCCTGCCGAAACAAGACCCATGCCCTTTTTTGTTGTTTTTGGTCGCTTGTGCTCAAAAACCGAAACTAGAGCTCTGCAGCAGCGCGCAGCACCTCCGGCTTTTCGAGGCAGTAGTATCCAGAGAGGCGGCTGATTACGCCTTCCCGTTTCCAGACATTGAGGACGCGGCTGACGTTCTCACGTGCGCCACCAGCCATATTTGCGATCTCAGCCTGAGAAATTTTGTAGTGCACCAGGATCTTGTGGTTATCGACCTGTTTGCCAAAGGTTTCAGAGAGTTGCAGAAGCGTCTGGGCAACACGGCCATTGAGAGGCAAGAACGAACGCGCGGCGAGCGCATCGTTGGAGCGACGCAGGCGGGTTGCTACGATCTGGAGCATGTGGCGGTAGACCGCCGGGTTTTCATCGGCATAGCGATAGAATGCAGCTTTGGAGATAAACGCGAGCTGGCTTGGCTTCAGTGCTGTAACAGTCGCAGAACGCTCACTGCCATCGAGCAGCGCAATTTCACCAACCAAGGACCCCTGCCCGAGTACGGCGAGCAGCTGCTCGCTGCCATCTACGGACACCACCGAGACCTTCATACTGCCTTCAATGATTGCATAACAACCGTTGCCTGGGTCTCCAGCTTTGAAAAGAACCGCGCCGGATTTCAAGGACATGGGCTGTGCGATCTCTGAGAGACCATGCGCATGCTCCTCTGCCAAGCCAGACAGTGAGAAGCTGTTTTGAAGGAGTTCTTTGAACTTGGTCATCTTGCCACTTGGTCCTGACGCACCGTTGATTGATGTTTTTTAGTTTAAGCTGCATCAATATAATTGAGGATTTTAATTAGATCTACGATGCGGCCATTTTGTGACCGGGATCACAGAGATATTCTTTGGTTTTAGGCAAATTATGGGTGATCATAAATACCCCAACGTTTATGGCAATTTCAATAGGAACGATCTCTTCAACCGCAGGAAGAGATCGTTCTTAGAATAAGAAGATATCTTTTTCCATCAAAAGAAACGGAAACTCCTCGCTAATGAGGAACTTTAGCTGGTTTTCCCGGGACGAACTTTGCCGCACGCTTTTCTTTTTCACTGGTTTGGCCTGCTCTTCAGGATAGGAGGGACGGCACAGGACCATTGCTGAATCCTGGGCCTCGTTGATTCCGTGCCAGAAAAAATCCCTCAGATCTGTATCTTCATCGGCCATGGGCAAGTCTGGTCCGCAGGCGATTGCTTTCAAGCCCGCTCTTGAGGCGCGTTTGGCAATGGAGTTGCTTGTACGGCTTCCCCCGGCAGGTAATACCAGTGCAGGCTCGCGCCCTTTCATCATGGTCAGGACGGTGATCAGTGCTGAATGGACTGCAGGATGCTTCGCAAGGTTGCCCTGAATGGCGACAAAGGCTGGCGGACGGGCGTAGACCTCTTCAAACAAATCGACCTGTGCCGCGATCTCAGCGGCGATTGCTTCTTCCGGAAGCATCTTCATGGGACTGCGGATTGAGTACCACCACGAGGCCGGGAAAACGTCTCCGAATACGGTGCGGCCAAAATCTGTCAGCGGGCCTGCGGGTTTTGTGAGAGTCACAGTCAGGCCGACCATGGTTTCATGCTCTGCCCATGCCACCACGTCCCGCAGCTGATAGAACTCCCTTGACCACATCTCGCCGGTGACAACACAGCCGACGGCAGACAGCCGGCCTGCGATGATCAGATCGCAGATCGCACGGTCAACTCCGTAGCTTTGCCCAAATTCCAAGCTCGTCAAGAGGATGCGCTTCATCGCGCGTATCTCCCAATCCCAAAGGTTCAGGAGTACATTTAACAAAGCCTGCAAATTTAACGCAACGGAATCTCAGCTGTTTCAGTTGGATTTCAGGGGCTCTTTGGGCCCTGACAACCGATAGATCCGTATATTCTCAATGGTCGTTTTTCCGAATAATCCCTTATTCTCTCGGGGGATAGTTTCCAGAAGTTCAACCTGATTGAAGTTCTCCGCCAGACTTTGTGAGCGATCTCTTCTTTCTTCCGCTACGTACAGCATATCGCTGTATTCAGGGTTTTGAAGATTATCGGGAATCATTGCGTAGCGCATTCGCTCCGGAATTCCGTAGACCATAAGGTCCGTATCTTTGAGCATGTTCGAGGCTCGACCGGTCATCCCGTAGCTGGTTGTGGCAATCCAATCTATGTTATTTGCCTGCGCCAAACGGGCTACTTCATCGCCAATTTCCTGCCAGCCGCGCATCTGATGCGTCGGGTCTTTGCGGCCCAGCGAGGTGTTGAGCGGTGTGTATGCGTGGACATAGACCAAGCCAGTTATAACGAAGCCAAGCACAACAGCCGTTGGTGCAAGCGCTTTGAACCAGCGGCCAATATTCTCAGGAGGGTAAGCGGCAGCGACGGCTGCGTAGATGGCAAGCGTCGGGTAAATCGGTGCAGGCCAATTGCCCTGCACGCGTGAATGCAGGGAATGGAAGAACAGATAGATCAGGAACGGCACAATGGTTAGTATCAACAGGCTTGCGGTACTGTCCTGCTTGACCGTTTGCTTGAGAAGGCGCCAGAGGCCAACCATTGCAATGATAAAGACAAGTGGGTTTAGCAGGCCTGCAACTGCGCCGATGAACTCACCGACATATTTGACCGAATAGCTTTCTGGCACGGAGCGACCGAACTGCTTTACGAATGAAATCCACTCGTGCTGCTCGTTCCAGTACAGGACCGGCGAGAAGATCGCGATTGCCAATACACCGCCAAGCCACAACTGCCATGACAGGAGGTATCTGCGGTTTTCAGGCACCCACAGCAGCCAGAGGACAATTCCGGCGCCAAGAAACAGCACAGAATATTTGGCGAGCAGACCCAATCCAGCGAAGATGCCAACCAGTATCCACCAGTTTGCGTTTTTGGAAACCGACAGCTCAGCCATTCCCCAAAGCGCAAGGCCCCAGAAGAACACCGAGGGCGCATCTGGTGTGGCGAGCAGTGAGCCGACGCCAATCAGCAAGCTGGCGTTGAGGAACAGGACTGCCCAGCCAGCAACGCGCATGTCAAAAAGGATTTTCGCTGTGCGCCAGAGAACGAGCGAGCCGATTGCAGAAGATAGGATGGAGATGAAACGCACACCCAGCGCGGTGTCGCCAAACAGAGCCTGTCCCAGCCAGATCCAGTAGGCAACCATTGGCGGGTGGTCGTAGTATCCCAACGCAGGATAAAGGCCCCACAAACGGTAATAGGCTTCATCCTCAACCAGATCGATATTCATGCCTGTTGCCAGCCGTGCCAACGATAACACAGCCACAATCAGAATAAGGTTGGTTGGGCGCAGCCAGAAGCCCAGCTGCTTTCCCGCGGTAGTTCCCTGCATTTAAGTTCTTTCCTCTGAGGGCTTTAACCTCGGTTTCCAGCCTAGTTCATCTGAAAACCAACTTCCACTTTTCCGGCGTTTTCCGCTAGTCTTTGCGCCAGGTCAGCGCGTTGGAAACAACATAGTTCCAAACTGCACCCATAACAGCACCTGCGGCCCCTGCAAACCACCAGATCGGCTGGTTTGTGTAGATCAACTCGGCAACACCAACGTTTGCCAAGATACCAAAGCTACAGATTACATAGAAGCTGAACAAGCCTCTGACCCAGGCAAGGCCTTTCAGGCGGCGATCACGGTAAGTCAGGCGGTTGTTGAGGAAAAAGTTGGAGGTCATCGCAACGAAGGTTGCGACCAACTGGGAAATGCCAAATGGCATTCCGACTATGGTCAGCAACATCTTAAGGGCAATGAGGTGCACAACGACCCCGGTTGCGCCTACCATGGAGTACATGAGAAAGCGGACAGAGATCTTGTCGTCAAAGATCTTGGAGACCAGCAGACCAAGGTAGTCCATGGTTACCAAGGTATCGAGTTTGCTTTCACCGTGTTGGCGTTCGCGGAAGATGAAGGGGAGTTCGTTGATGCGCAGGGCGCCTTTTCCGCTGGCGACAATATCGAGCATAATTTTGAAGCCCTGCGCGGATAAGTGCGGGGCGAGTTCGACAAACCGGTCCCGGCGCAGCATGAAGAAGCCGCTCATCGGGTCGGACAGTTCCACCTTGAGGAACTTGCGTGCCAGGTTGTTTGCTAGGTTGGAGCCCCATGCACGGATGGAGGATAAGCCGGCTCCCACGTCTCCGCCTTCCACATGGCGGGAGGCCACACAGATGTCGTAGTTCTCGGAACGCAGCGCTTCGAGCATCTTAGGGAGCAAGCTTTCATCGTGCTGAAGGTCAGCATCCATCACAGCCACGAATTTGGAACTGGAGGCCAGCATACCTTCGATACATGCACCGGACAGACCCCGGCGACCAATGCGCTGAATGATGCGCACGCGCGGGTCTCTTTGTGCGATGTCGGCAGTTACTTTCGAGGTTCCATCCGGAGAATTATCATCAACAACAATAACTTCCCAAGCGACGCCAGCGAGCGCTTTATCGAGCAGCTCAACCACGATAGGAACGTTTTCGCTCTCGTTATAAGTTGGCAATACAACTGTCAGTTCTGCCGGTCCGGTGACACGGCTATCGGACTTACTGATTTCAGATTGTTCAGTATTGGTGTTTGACACCATCATTTCTCCAGTGTTCAGACCTTCCTGCCCCTGCATATGGGAATGGTCCTTCCATTTTTTCGGGCGACCTTAGCCGCTCTTGACACTATTGCAAGTATTGATTGGGAAATTTGCGCCGGATTGCACCCGCTTCGCGCCTTGCTCTCCCCTGCTCAATGGGCTAGGAGACTTGCAACAGCATGCTTCCCTTGCCGCGTTCTGGGGACCGACTGCGGGAAGCATTTGCAACAACCCTTTTATTTCATGGATGAGACGGCCTCATGGCAAAAAAGAAAAGTGCCAAGCTCAAAGCTCGTTTACCGCGCGGATTTGTGGATCGCGGACCAGCTGAACTGCAGGCAATGGAGCAGATGCTCTCCGTTATCAGGCAGACCTATGAGCTGTATGGCTTTGAGCCCGTGGAAACTCCAATGTTCGAGTACACTGATGCACTTGGCAAATTTTTGCCGGATCAGGATCGTCCGAACGCTGGCGTGTTTTCGCTTCAGGACGATGACGAGCAATGGATGAGCCTGCGGTATGACCTGACCGCGCCCCTCGCCCGTCATGTGGCCGAGAATTTCGAAAGTCTTCCAAAGCCTTACCGCAGCTACCGCGCTGGTTATGTGTTCCGCAACGAAAAGCCTGGACCAGGTCGTTTCCGTCAGTTCATGCAGTTTGATGCGGATACAATTGGTGCGCCTTCCGTTTCTTCCGATGCCGAGATCTGCATGATGGCCTCGGACACCATGGAGCGCCTTGGTATCTCTCGTGGTGACTATGTGATCCGCGTGAATAACCGCAAGGTGCTGGACGGTGTGATGGAAGTGATCGGCCTTGCCGGTGACGAACACGCTGAAACACGCCTGACAGTGCTGCGTGCGGTGGATAAGCTGGACAGGCTTGGTGTTGAAGGCGTGAAAGCGCTGCTTGGTGAAGGCCGCAAGGATGCTTCCGGTGACTTTACAAAGGGCGCTGGCCTTGGTGATGCTGAAGCGGAAAAGGTTATTGCCTTCGTGGAAGCTGGTGGTGAAACCACCGACCAAACCATTGAGAACCTTCGCGGTTTGGTTGCAGACAGCAAATCGGGCGCAGAGGGCGTTGAAGAGCTGGCGACCATGGGCAAGCTGTTTGATGCAGCTGGCTATACCGATGGCCGTGTTCTGATCGACCCATCGGTTGTGCGCGGGTTGGAATACTACACCGGCCCTGTTTATGAAGCCGAGCTGACCTTTGAAGTGAAAGACGAAAAAGGTCGCCCAGTGCGCTTTGGCTCAGTTGGTGGCGGTGGCCGTTATGACGGTCTTGTTTCCCGCTTCATGAGCCAGCCAGTGCCTTCTACCGGGTTTTCCGTTGGTGTTTCCCGCCTGATGGCAGCACTGACCACGCTTGGTAAGCTGGGTCAGGACGAGATTGCTGGTCCTGTGGTTGTTTGTGTGATGGACAAGGATATCGACTCTATTGCACATTATCAGGCCATGGTGCAGGAGCTGCGCACTGCAGGTATCCGTGCAGAAATGTATCAGGGTAATCCAAAACAGTTTGGCAAGCAGTTGCAGTATGCGGACCGACGCAACTCACCATGTGCCATTATTCAGGGCTCTCAGGAGCGTGAAGAAGGCGAAGTGCAAATCAAGGATCTCATTGAAGGTAAACGCCTTTCTGCCGAGATTGAGGATAATAAAACCTGGCGTGAAAGTCGTCCTGCGCAGTTTGCGGTGAAGAGGGGTGATTTGGTAGCGGAAGTTGCAAAACTCCTCGCCGCGCAGGAAGATGATCGCAAAAAGCAGAGCGAGAATAACTAAGATGACCTTGGGGGATAACCGCAGTTTGGCATTGAGCCAGCTATTTCGGAATGCGGGTTATGAAGAGGCGACCCCGCCAATCTTGCAGCCAGCCGATATCTTTTTGGATCTGGCTGGTGAAGACCTACGGCGGCGTCTTTTTCTAACCACTGGGGAAGACGGGCAAGAGCTTTGCTTGCGTCCGGACTTTACCATTCCGATTGCCCGACATTATCTGGAGACAGGTGAGCCGGGTCGCACTGCGGCGTTCTCTTATGTTGGACAGATCTTCCGGCATCGTCCCGGACAGCTGGGTGAGACCATGCAGGCCGGTGTTGAATCCATTGGCCGCACGGATCAGGAACAGGCGGACGCCGATATGCTGGCGCTTGCTCTTGAGGCGTGTTCCAGCCTTAGCCTTTCCTCCCCGCGCATTCGTGTGGGGGATGAGGGCCTGTTCACCGCTGTTTTGCAAGCGCTTGAAATTCCTGCGGTCTGGCAGCGCCGTCTGCGTGATGTGTTCGGCGAGCGAGATCGGCTGGATCAGGTGATCGGGCGCATGGGCGGATCTGAAGCCAAACCGGATGCGAAGCTGGGCTTCCTTGCGGCGCTTGAGGGCCGTGATCCTGAAGCGGCTGTGGCAGCTGTTGAGGACATCCTGTCCCTTGCCGGCATCTCTGCTGTGGGCGGACGCACCGCGCACGAGATTGCGGAGCGCTTTATGGAGCAGGCTGCGCTTTCTGCCGGGTCCGGCATCGACAAGGACGTGATTGCGCGGCTCACCGAGTATCTGAACGTCTCCGGTCCTCCCCCTGCAAAAGCGGTTGAGACCTTGCACGGGTTTGCCAAGGAAACCGGCCTTGATCTGGATGCTTCCATTGAGCGTCTTGCCAAGCGCACCGACCTGATGGCGGAGCGTGGCATTGACATTTCAACGCTTGAGTACTCCGGTGATTTTGGTCGCCGTCTTGATTACTACACCGACTTTGTCTTTGAAATTCACCATGAATCCAGTGCACATCTGGGACAGGTGATCGGTGGTGGTCGCTACAACAAGCTGGTTGAACGCCTTGGCGCGCCAAAGTCCGTTCCTGCTGTTGGCTTTACTATCTGGCTGGACCGTGCTGGCGAGGGAGCAAACTGATGAGCTCTAATCTTATTCTTGCTATTCCTTCCAAGGGTCGCTTGCAGGAGATGACCCACGCGTTCTTCGCGCGTGCTGGTTTGAAAGTGAAGCGTCCAGGTGGCGATCGGAACTATCGCGGCACTTTGAAGGGCGTGGACGGCGTTGAGATCGCCTTCCTGTCTGCTTCCGAGATCGCCCGCGAGATTGCTGCTGGCAGCGTTCACTTCGGCATTACCGGAACGGATCTGGTCAACGAGAACATCGACCGCCCGGAGGAAAAGACGCATATCATCACCGCTCTTGGTTTTGGCCATGCGGATGTTGTGATTGCGGTGCCTACCGCGTGGATTGATGTGACCACCATGGCGGATCTTGCTGATGTTGCTTCCGATTTTCGGGCGCGGCACGGTCGCCGTCTGCGCATTGCAACCAAGTATGTGAACCATACGCGGCAGTTCTTTGCGGAAAAAGGCATTGCGGATTACCGCATCGTGGAGAGTGCTGGTGCAACAGAAGGGGCGCCTGCGGCTGGTTCTGCGGAGCTGGTGGTGGACATCACCTCAACCGGTTCCACGCTGAAGGCCAACAACCTGAAGATCCCCGAGGATGGTGTGATTGCCCGCTCTCAGGCTCACCTTGTGGCGTCTACGACGGCCAATTGGGATGAGAAAGCCTTGCAGGCTGCGCGCCTGATGCTGGACCGTATCACCGCACAGGACAACGCCCACAACTTCAAAGAAATGCGAACTGTGGTTGCCGATCCTGCCAGCGTGCTGGAGAAGGTTTCAGCGCTTGGATGCGTCGCCCCGTTTGGCGTGGAAGGCTCTTCTCTGGTACTGCACTGCCCGTCCTCAAGGGTTCCCGAATGTGCGGATAAGTTGCGCGCCGAAGGGGCACAAATGGTCACGGTCACTCCGCTGGACTACGTGTTCCACACCGCTAATCCCCTTTTTGAGCCTCTGGCCGCAAAAGTCGCCAAGTAAGACTTAAGTCACTGATAAAATACACAAAAACGCACTCCACTCCAGAGTGCGTTTTTTATTGAGCTGGTTTGCGTTTTTTAGGTGATTCTCTGCGTTGGTATGGGATTCTATCCACTCTAGCCTCATGAGAGACCTTGCGGATGCGCCCACCTAAACTCTTTTTTCAAAAAAGTTCGCTCATAGCGAACTTTTTCCCTTGAAAGTACATGATCAATAACTATCTACTTATGGTGTTAAACGGAAGAAGGTCCTCATACCTAGCTTAAGATTGTTTGAGCGCGGAGAGTTATCTCTCTACCACTTCCAGCGCAGACGGACGGGAGCCCCCGATGGGACGACGGGACGGGAGCGTGGGAAGCAGACCTGTTAGGGAGGACCCTAACAGGTCTAGGCTTTAGGATAAGTCGTCGGATTCCGTTTTCTGTTGGGGAGGACCCTCGGCAAGTAATGCTCATTCCGAGTATTGCACCGAGGCCAGCAGAAAGGAGGGCTTATGGCCCTTTCAGATATTACACACCGGCGACAGCGGCAGAAGAGGTTTTGGAAGAAATTCCTCAATCCTCGTTTTTTGAAAGTCACATTTAAAGTGGCTTTTATTATCCATAAAATTGCCAGGTTTATAATCTGGTTGTCCGGGTAGCTGCCGCTCTCCTAACGTCTAAAACAAGATAGGACTTAGCCATGATCAACGAGGCATTGAGACTCATTCGAGTGTTTCATGATTTGAAACAAACCGAACTGGCTAATCGATTGGGTATCTCTAAATCACATATCTCTGAGATTGAGAATGGCAATAAAAAGCCATCTCTCGATTTGATTGAAAGATACGCTCAGACATTCAACTTACCAGTTTCTTCAATAATGTTCTTTGCGGAAGAACTGCCTAATGCCAAGAGCGGAGATAAAGCTCGATCAAAAATAGCAGGGAAAGTTATCAAGATTTTGCGGTTCGTTGAAAGGAGAGCTAATGAGAAAGACGCAGCTTAAGGACGGCTATCAACTGAGAGATAGTCCCTTCTTTCGACTCGCAAATCGTAAAAAACTTAGTACCCTTCTTAGAGTTTCGGAGGAAACTTTAAAGGCGTTATCAACAAGCCAAGACCTTTACACCCGACGCTGGAAGCATAAGACAAAAAAAGATAAGGAGGTTGATGCTTGGAAAAACTATATTCCAGAGAATGCTGATGAATATAGGCCGATTGATATTCCGATACCAAAACTGAAAGCAACGCAAAATCGGATTTCAGACCTACTTTCACGAGTCCAAGCTCCAGACTTTCTTTTTAGCCCAGTGAAGGGGCGATCCTACGTTGAAAACGCATCTCACCACGTTGAAGGAACCGCTTTTTGGTCGCTAGATGTTGCTGACTATTTCCCAAACTGCAAAGCCAATAATGTCGCGAGATTTTTTAGACGAGATCTCGAATGTTCAAGAGATGTAACTGCTATCTTGGTTGCTCTAACCACTCTTAACAAGTGTCTCCCACAGGGGTCTCCGAGCAGTCCTATATTAGCCTACTATGGTAACAGTCATATGTGGCTCAAGGTCGCCGATTTGGTTGCCTCTTATTCGTGTAAGTTTAGCCTTTATGCCGATGACATAACCATATCTGGTCCGATCATAAAAAAAGAGCTCATTTGGAAGATCAAGAAGATCATTCATGCTAACGGTTTTCTCTTAAAGCCCTCAAAAGAGATCAGTCTGATTCATGCGCCTGCCGACATAACCGGCGTCATTGTGAAACAAGGAAAAACACACCTACCTAACCGTCAACTCAAGCGACTTGCAGAGTTAAAGAAGGAACGCGCCCACACCAAAAACCCGGCATCGCAAGCCGTTTTGGATAACCAAATATCAGGCAGACTTGGGCAACGGAGGCAGGTGGAACGAGTGTAGCGTTTGTAGCTGGCCTAATAAGCACCCAATGGCATTTTCAGGCATCTTGAGGATCAGATCGCGAACAGAATGCACATTACTTTGGGGCTAATTAGCAGACCTGCAACGCTTCATTGGCAGACGGTCCGTCCCTCATATTAAGTGGAGCGTGGATACCTTTTAAAAAGGAGAGCCTTTGCCCTTGGTGGGGGCTTGGATGCGGAGACTGAGAAGAGCCGTCGGCCTGTTTAATCATCAGGATCATCAGGGAAATCAACGCCGCAAACAGACATCTCTCCGGGTATTGTTGTCGTCCATTGGCCGTTCCAAGTACCTCCAGCCTCTGCCGCTACCTGCGGGCACTTTTCCTCGGCATCAAGTTGATTCCAAATTGGACCAGCCTCAACATCTTCCGTATAGGCAAACGCCTGACCAGCATACAAAACGGCGGCGACACCAGCAGCAATGAACAGAGGTCTTTTCTTGTTGGCTTTTTGGTAGGTCGTTTAGAACTCCTAGGCACAGATACGCACCCAAATTAGATGTGCAATCAGAACTGAAGTTCAACTGAATGCAGGCACAAACGCGAACAAATGCAGGTTACATTTATGTTATGAGCGCCCCCCATTAAAAGGCCCAGTTGAAAGGTAGCGCATGGTTGGTCTTGGGAGCTGGCGGTGGAGATTTCTGTTTCGTCCACTTGGCGGAGGATGGCGATCAGGTGTGACCGGAGTGCTATGGGCGTTCTAGCCGCGCTCGGTCTGGTGGCTGCTGTCTCTTGCTGGTTATTTGTCTGAGCCTTACCTGAATCCTCAAAGATCCCCTAACCCTAATGGTTATCACTCATATATCTCGGATTCACTTATTGATATCTAGGGGTTTCTGGCAAATGGGCCGCTTGTTCAATCCTATGACGGGTCGTTAGAGGAACCCGGCAGAGGGGCAGCCATAAAAGGGTTTTGGTTGGCAGGGCAGCGGGCCAGTGTAATTCTGATTAAAGTGAGAGCCACTTAGTGGCCGTGAGGGAAAATGAGAATGCAGAGGAATAGTTGGATCATCGGCAGCTTACTCGCCGTATCCATAGTCGGCACAGCCTATGCCGAGGACATGAATCTCACCGACCAACAACTCGAAGCTGCAATCCAGAGCCGCCTGACAGATCAACTGGGAAGTGCAGAAGAGGCGACAAGACTGAGCGATTTCTTGATGCGCGAGGTTTTGACGTGGAAACCGGCAGTAACCAACATTGATGATGCAGACAGCATTATCGCATACGCCTTTGGAAACCGCCTTGATGCCCACGGCAATCGCTTACCGGGTCCGATGAACCAGCAACTGGCAGATGTTGTTGTCGATATTTATAATGAGATCCACAAGCCAGTATATGCACAGTGGGAGATTGCCGAGGAAATTGGTGACCGTATTCCAGCGGCAGATTTGGTCTCAATTGAGCCGCTGATCAACGATAATGGCGACGTGGTTTACCTGAGTACCAGAGGTGTTGCCGAAGAGGTCGTTCAGCATGTAGGCGGGGCGGATAATTTGGGAACCGCCGTTGTAGTCGGTTTTTACGAACATCATCTGCGTACTGTTGAAACCTCTCGCGCTTTGGGGATTAACGCCTTTGGCCCTGAAGGATACCCCATGCCCCATAATTACGACGCAGACTCCGGCCAACCATGGACACGCGATGCCGCCAATTTCATCTTGTACGAGGTGGCAGTTCGAGCCGGTGTAGAACGTGAGCAACTCACGAACGCTCAAGACAATTAGTCTTGATAGCCGCAAATTTGAAGGTATTTCCAAGGCAGGCAACGAGGTGGCAATGATACTGCCTCGTTGCTGTTGCAGCTTCGCAGCGCCCAAGCGTATCCCCCTATACAGGCCTCACCAATGCCTCTCGTTTTGCCTCTACCACTTCGCGGCAGCAGCAGCCTTCTACGTGGTCGTTGACCATTCCCATGGCTTGCATGAAGGCGTAGACGGTGGTTGGGCCGACGAAGGACCAGCCGCGTTTTTTCAGGTCTTTGGAGATGGCGGTGGAGATCTCTGTTTTGCCGAGCTGGCGCAGGCTTGCCCAGTCGCATACTTCCGGTCGCTGGTCCGGGGTTGGTTCCCACTTCCAGAAATAGGCTGCGAGGGAGCCGAACTCGTCGCGCATTTCCAGAGCGCGGTTGGCGTTGTTGATGGTGGAATTGATTTTGCCACGGTGGCGGATGATGCCAGCGTCCTGCACAAGGCGCTCGATATCGTCCTGCGTGAACTTGGCGACCTTCTCAAAGTCAAAGCCAGCAAAGGCGGCGCGGAAGTTTTCGCGTTTACGCAGGATGGTGAGCCATGACAGGCCAGACTGGAAGCCTTCGAGGCAAATTTTCTCGAAGAGGCGGATATCGTTGGTGACAGGGTGGCCCCACTCATTGTCGTGATAGGCTTGGTAGAACGGGTCTCCGCCATGCCAGTAGCAGCGGTCTTTTCCGTCTTCGCCGCGAATGAGTCCCTCAGCGATGGGTGGTGAACTTTGCTCCATTGCCCTGCCCTTTTCGATCAATCTGCTTTGCGGGTTGGTTCCGCTGAAAATGTTTACGTTATGTTCTCATGTAAAGCATTGGCTTGCCGAAATAGCAAGCCATTTGCAGGTCTGTTGGTTGAAAAAGATCACCCGACATCCGATGACCTTTCCAGATGTTTGAGCTCGTGCTGACATGGCAATAGCTCGTAGATGACATCATATTTGGAAGCTTGTGGAGATTTCCGTGAAATGGGAGCAAATCCTAGGGCACGCGCAACACGAACCGAAGGGTGGTTACGCGAATCTATTACTGCTACAACACGGCGCAGTCGCCAATCCTGTCTCAACAGCTCCAGCATCATTGCTACAGCGCGTTTGGCAATATTTTGGTTCCAGTATTTCCGAAAAACCACATAGGCAATTTCGGTTCTGTCATCTTCATGATCAATAGTCGCTTGGACATATCCTAGACACTGCCCGCTGATTTGAGATTTTATGATCCAATTAAGCCAATGCTGTCTACCGTCGGGTGATATCCCACACTCCCGCCGCCTATATGTTTCGCGAAGGGCATCAACACTCTCGGGCGGACTGTCGTCTGTATATGTATACAAAGCTGGGTCACTCAAACCCTGAAACATCGACTGAGCATGATCAGAGTTTAGCGGCTCAAGTTCCAAATCAAGATTATCCATAGCCTTATCCCGAAGCATCTGCGGCGGATACTAACTCAACCAAGGTCAATTACACGAGCGGGGTTGTCGCTTCTTTCCTTTAAGCGATCCTCAAACTTTTCAAGAAGATCATCTAACGTAATTTCATTTGAGCCATGAATCATTGGCTCGCCGGAATAGCAAGCCATTTGCAGGTCTGTTGGTTGAAAAAGATCAGTCGAACAGTGCGTCGATGTCGTCCTGTGTGACGGTGCCCGCTTCCACGTCCAGCGCAGGGCCGTGAAGCAGAGCTGACGCATCATCGGCTCTTTCTGCTGCAACACGTTCGCTGATTTCCTTGAAGCTTTCGATACCGCCCCAGATCTCGATCATGCGGATGATGCGCTCTTCGACGAAGGACAGTGTGTTGACCACTTTGCTGATGCGCTGACCGGTCAGGTCCTGGAAGTTACAGGCTTCGAAGATGGAGACCACCTGTTCCTGAATGTCGCCCACCAGCCCTTCATGTTCAGTTGGGACCATGGGCATCACAGTTGCCGCGTTCTGATCAATGAGCTCGGCTGCGGTCAGGATCTGCTCTGTCGCGCCTTCGGTGCCCGATACGATTGCGCCCAGCTCCATGGTCACGCGGCCACGCTCGTCATTGTCAACGCTGGCTTTGCTGTGCAGGGCTGCGATTTCGGTTTTGGTTTCGGCGATGGCCTCATAAATGGCATCAAGCTCACGTTTAAGCTTGGCTGCCTCGCCGATTTCCTCACGCAGTTCCTCGGCAACACGTCTGGACAGTTCCTGCGGGTCGGTTCCCGGTGAGGAGAGCATCTCTTTCAGGCTGGCGATTTCTTCCATGACCTGTTGGTGACGCAACTCTCCGCCATTGTCCTGAATGGGAGCGCCTGCGTCGCCACGTGCGCCGCGCGCTCCGAACTGAGTCTCTGCACGAAAGGTTTTTCTTACAACTGACATCCGAACCCCGAACCCTTGAAGCAAAACTGCTTCCTAATGAAGGACACACCGTCGTTTCTCCTGTCCGGCGATGTGCTCTTTTTTGTATTCCGCCGCTGCTTCGCAAACTGGCACGGGCTCACGAAAGCAGGCTTTAAATTGCAGATATAAAACGCAATTCCGGTGGCAAAAGACGCGTTCGCAGCCATCTTTTTGATGGTCACGATTCGCGGTTTTGCACGCCGACCAGTACTCACATACTTCCTAGAGTGTTAATTATTACCTTAGATTTCTTCTCATTGATTTTATTGGGAGTTCTGCGGATGTAGGCGCCCAACTCCGTAACAATTGATTAACCCTAGATCTGACTTGCATAAATTACATTGATAATTTTAACTATTGCTAGAGCTGCAACTCCTAGTTTTTTCGGCAGGTATTGGGGGCGTTGGCAAGGTCCAAAGGAGCGTGGAATGTTTGGGGCATCAGCAAAAAGCAGAGCGAACCGGCTTGTGACTTTATTGAGTGTGGGTGGGCTGGTTTGTACGTTCGGAACCGGTGCACAGGCGGAGTATAAGCCACGGGCGTCCGCACCGCCGCTTGTGCTTAGCCCTGACCTTTCCAATCCGTGGGTTATGAAGATCCCGCGCTCGCAGGCAAAGGCTGTTCAGAACATCAAGCGATCAGCCAAGAAGAAAAAGCGGTCGCGCACCACATCGAACCGCTACAGCCGGCGCATTCCAAATCAGTACTTACCGACCACGGTCCCCTACTCCACCTCTCATGCCCCCGGCACTGTGATCATTGATACCACGTCACGGTATCTCTATCTGGTGCAATCCAACGGTACAGCCCGGCGTTATGGCGTGGGTGTGGGGCGTCCGGGTTTTGAGTGGGCGGGCGTTCACAAAGTAACCCGCAAACGGGAATGGCCGGACTGGCGTCCGCCTGCAGAGATGCTGAAACGTCAGCCAAACCTGCCGCGCTATATGCCCGGTGGACCGCGCAACCCGTTGGGCGCGCGTGCTCTATACCTCGGCTCCACGCTCTACCGCATTCACGGGTCCAACGAGCCATGGACCATCGGTCAGGCTGTCTCCTCCGGCTGCATTCGCATGCGCAACGAAGATGTGGCGGAGCTGTACAACATGGTTCCGGTGGGCGCGAAGGTTTATGTGCGCTAAGTGTGCCTGTGAGGATGTGAGCCGGTCTGTGATTGACCGGCAAGATGGGCGGGCAACACTCTCTAGGGATTTTTGCCCCTAAAGTCGTCGTGTTAACTTCTTTATTTTCAGTAATTGCCAGAGACTGCAAACAGCGCACAATCAATGTCACACATGCAGTGAGAGTTTGATTTGTAAGTATTGCATGCCCGCTACGATGCCGAGGGTATCGGTTCTGTTTGCAAAGGTGGGAATTATCGAGATGAAGAATTTTTTCTTGATTGCATCGCTTCTTATCGCGGGCTTCATCCTTTCGGGATGCGGCAGTGTCACCAGAGGAACGAGCGAAACCGTTAAGGTCTATGCCTCACCGGAGGATGCACAGATCGCAACCAATATCGGCATGAGCTGCCCGTCCTCACCGTGCACCTTGAAGGTTCCGCGCAAAACGGAGTTTGCCGTGACCGTTTCCAAGGAAGGCTACAAAACCGAGAAGGTAAATGTGAGCACAGAGGTTGCCGGTACCGGGGTTGCCTCGATGGCTGGCAACGTTCTGGTTGGCGGCATTATTGGCGCCGGTGTGGACGCATACACCGGTGCAATGCTCAATCACAACCCCAATCCGGTTCTCGTTGAGCTTAAGCCAGAAAACCCCGAAAATCCCGAAACACCGGTGGGCGATCTTTCGCAGGTCAAACAACGCTATGCGGACCTTCAGAAATCACATCAGGACAACGTCATGGAGCGGGGTGGCGGTGTATGAGGCCTGCCTTTCCCTCTCATGATGACTTGAGAGGGAAAGTTGCGGGTGGAGTGTTGTAGATATTGGCCGCAGACCTCAGTGATCAAAGAGTGTATTGCCAAGGGACTGGGTAGAACCTGTAGCCTTTTCCTTCTTTTGCTACGTGGCCAAAACCCGGAAAATCGAGGTGAGATCCGAGTACTGCTATGCGTTCTCTGGAGACTTTGTCGAGGATTTTATTACGTGTCTGACGGGACAGGTCCGGATCGGTATCAAACGCCATTGACCAATCGGGATTGGCGAGTTGCAACACCGTGTGGTGGACGAGGTCTGCCCACATCAGGACTTCCTTCCCTTCAGATCGCAGCATGACGCCCATGTGGCCGGGGGTGTGCCCCGGCAGAAGGATTGTTTCAATACCCGGCAGGATTTCGCCATCCTGTTCCAGCAGCTCAGCCTGCTTTGTGTAGGGTGCTATGGCACTGCGGGCTGCGTCAAAGTTGCTGCCATAGGGCGTGTCAGAGGCCTTTTCTTTTTCACTATCATCATGCCAGAAATCGTATTCCAGCCTGTGAAGCTTTACAGTTGCATTCGGGAAACGTGCCTCACCGGTTTTGGTGGTCAATCCGCCAAAATGGTCTCCGTGCAGGTGCGTTAAAATGATGACGTCAATATCGTCCGCTTTAAATCCGGAGCGGTCCAAGTTGTCGTGCAATGAATAAGGTGAGGAAGAAAAGCCCTCGCCCCCACCTGTGTCAATCAAGACCAGTTTCTCACCGGTATTAATCACAAAGCAGTGTACGGGAATAACGAAGCCATCGGTGGGAAGTGGTCTAAATAATTTCCCGAGCGCTTCTTGCGCTTGCTTCCCATCATAGCTGATTAAAGTTTCGCGTTTTAGGGTCGTATGCGCGTCAAGTATCGCTGTGATCTGGAAATTGCCCAAATTAAAGCGATGCATACCCGGAACTTGATGTTCAAAGCGGGCGATTGGCCCATGTGGTTTGTTTGGTGAGGACACGAGATACTCCAAATAATCTTATATAAACCAATCATCAGACCAGATGATACATAGGGATCCAATAAGGATCTTTAATGTCAGTATTAACACGCACACCAGCGAACCGCGAAGACTGAGGCGGTGAGGCGTGCGGGGGCTTCGGATCTGGAAACCGCTCTTGCTTTGTCCAAAACCTGCGGTCAGATAAAACTTCCAAGGCACTCGGGAGCATTGAACCTGTGAGCCACCCTATCTCTTGTTCCGATGGGATGAGTAGAGCCGGTCAGGTCATTCTCGACTGAAGCACTCGACAAGCTCAGAAACCACTTCTAACTGACGCATAATTGCCCTGATATTCATCAATTCAGGCTCAAAAGATAGCGCATTTCCGCCACTTTAGCCCCCTTTACTGATCCTGTTGCCGTGTTTGGCTCAATCAGGCGCTACCTTCATCATATGGTGTTGATTTACGCCAAACTGTGTCGACATTTCTTTGACTGTGCAAAGTCTTTCCTCATGCGTGGTGAGAGTTATCAGAGTGCATAGTGAGTAATCTGTGAATGTTGTTAGACGCATATTTTCCTCCCTGACCTCTGAGTAATTTAAATCATGCATATGACCTACATCTTATAGCAGCCAGGACATCATAATGGTCAGCGAGAAAACCATAGCTACGATAAAAGCAACCGTTCCCCTTCTGCAAACTGGTGGCGAAGCATTAACACAGCACTTCTATAAACGGATGTTCTCGCACAATCCTGAGGTTCTAACCCTGTTCAACCCAGCGCATCAGGCGACAGGACACCAACAGAAAGCTTTGGCTGGTGCGATTTGTGCTTATGCAGCAAACATCGACAATCTCGAAGCTCTGGGCAGTGCTGTCGAACTCATCGCACAAAAGCATGTGTCATTGCGTATTAAGCCGGAACACTATCCTATAGTTGGCGAGAATCTTCTGGCCTCGATTAAGGAAGTCCTGGGCGATGTGGCGACGCCTGAGGTTCTAGACGCTTGGGGGCAAGCCTATGATTTTCTTGCAGATATCCTCATAAAGCGTGAAGCTACAATCTATAGTGAGCAATTAAATGCAGAAGGTGGTTGGGAAGACTTCAAAAAATTCAAAGTCATCAAAAAAGAAAAAGAAAGTGACGTCATAACGTCTTTCTATTTCAAGCCAGAGGATGGTGGTAGCGTCCCGACCTTTAAGCCAGGTCAATACATTACTGTTCGCGTTCCTACCGCCAATGGCAGCACCACTATGCGCAATTACAGTCTTTCTAATAAACCCGGCAGCGATTACTTTCGAATTAGCGTAAAGCGTGAGGATGGCTCTGTCGAAGGCACACCTAGCGGCTACGTATCGAACCTGCTCCATAATTCTATCGATGTGGGGGATGTGGTAGAGCTTGCGCCCCCATGCGGTGAGTTTTTTATTGATCCCGCTGAGAAATCCGAGCGCCCACTTGTATTGCTCGCCGCAGGTGTTGGCATAACCCCAATTCTCAGCATGTTGCTTGCAGTGACGGAAGCGAATCCGGATCGCAAAACTTACTTCATCCATGCCAATTTGCATGAGTTACGCCACGCATTTGGAAAAACTATAGATGAATTAGCCAAGGCCACTCCTAACCTAAAAGTGCACTATTGCTATAGCGACCCTGTACCTGATGGCGTGGAACGGATTCTTTCAAAAGAAATAAGCACTGGCTTCGTAGACGGACCGCTGCTTGAATCTGTGGTTGGGGGTTTTGATGCGGACTACTACTTCTGCGGTCCGAGCCCCTTTATGACAGAGATCATTCGGGAGTTGCACAACCGCCGTGTCCCGGAAAGTCAAATCCACTTTGAGTTCTTTGGTCCTCGCGAGGAACTTGAAGCAATAAAACAAGCAGCTCAGTAGCCTGCTAAAACACCAAGTTGGCCTCCGGGGTTACTGCAGTGATACCTCGGGGGCATCGCTCAGACGGCTTCAACCGCCTTCGCTTTGTAAGGTTCAGCAGGGGGAACATCTGCAATCATCAGGAGGTTGTGATCCGGGTCTTTGAAGGTGACGAACCCACCTTCTTGTATCTGCGAGGTGTCCTTTGCACCGATGGCCAACAGATGGGCATGCGCTGTCTCTATGCTGTCGGAGTTAAAATGGAAAAGTGGCTTACTGTTCTGTGGGCCAGTAAAGTTCTTGCTATCCAGAACCAACGCGGGCCCGGACTGCATCGGGATTACAAAAAGGTGCCCGAACAAGATTTCTCCATGTACGGGTTGGTTCAACAGCCGACAGTACCAATCCCGTGACGCTTCGATGTCACTCACCGGAATGAATACCGCACCAATTTCGCTTTTAATGACTTCATTCATGCAAACGCTCCTTTTGAGGACTCTCTTATGAAACGCCTGACTGAAGTTGCTAAATCACCCCAGCTCACGACCAATGTCTAAGAAACGATTACGCTTTTCAGCATGTATCTGGTCCGGTGAAAGATTAGACATTTCTCGTAGGCCTGCCTCAATGATGTCACCCACGGACGCAATTGCTTCTTTGGGATGTCGGTGCGCGCCGCCGAGAGATTCAGGAATTATTTGATCGATCACTTTGAGCTTCAATAGTGAGTCCGCAGTAAATTGCATTGCCTCTGCCGCATCCTGCGCTTTTGTTGAGTCGCGCCATAAGATCGATGCAGCGCCTTCCGGCGAAATCACATTGTAGACTGCATATTGCAACATATAGACGCGGCTCATCGCGGCAACTGCCATGGCTCCTCCCGACATCGCCTCGCCAATTATCACTGCGATGCTAGGTACCTTCAGATCCAAGCAAGCAGAAATTGAAGATGCGATCGCCTGAGCCTGACCTCTGGCTTCTGCTTCTACACCTGGAAATGCTCCGGCGGTATCAATAAAACTTATAACCGGCAATCCAAAACGATCAGCAAGCTCCATTATTCTGATAGCTTTGCGATACCCTTCTGGCATCGGCATTCCAAAATTGTGAAGCAATCTCGTTTCCGTATCAGCCCCCTTCTCCTGCCCTAAGATTGCAACCGATGATCCGCGAAAACGACCAAGTCCTGCAATTACAGCTCGATCGTCTCCATATCCGCGATCACCAGCCAGTAGGGTAAAGTCATCAAAAAGAGAATTGATATATTCAAGCGCGTGAGGTCTTTGCGGATGCCTAGCCACTTGGATAATTTGCGCAGGTGTTAGGTTCGAATAGAGCTGATCCGTTGTTTCCTTAATCTCGCGCTCCAACTGCGCAACAGCCTCGGATGAAACTGGTGCGAGTTCCTGATCCAGAACTCGGGTTAGCTCTGTCAAGCGCCCTTCCAGACTAGCAATCTTTTGTTCAAAATCGAGGTAAAACATTATGACCCTACGTAGCGGCAATAGTCACTTCGATAACAGATCAACTATGCATCTGCAATCTAAACGAGCACTAAGGATATAGGGGATGTGTCGTGAATCTCTACGTCTTGCGGGACTCATTCAGCTGCGTTGGCCTTGGGCCGCCGTAGGCCCAGTCGAGGAGTTCGATGCTGTGGATGATCGGGAGTTGGGTGCCGCCCGAGATTTGGGTGATGCACCCGATGTTGCCGGTGGCGACGAGGTCAGGTTTTGTGGCTTCCAGATTGCCGACTTTGCGGTCGCGTAGAGCTGTTGCGATTTTGGGCTGCAGGATGTTGTAGGTGCCTGCCGAGCCGCAACAGAGGTGGCCTTCCAGCGGCTCTTTGACAGTGAAGCCTGCGTTCTGCAGCAGTTTCTTGGGCTGCCATGTGATCTGCTGGCCGTGCTGCATGGAGCAAGCCGAGTGGTAGGCGACGGTGAGTTCTTCCGCAAGCTGGGGTTCGCCAAGGTCCTGCTCAATCAGGAACTCGGTAATGTCTTTGGCCATCTCCGAGATTTTCTGAGCTTTTTCAGCGTAGTTCGGGTCTTCACGCAGCATGAAGCCGTAGTCTTTGATAGTGGTGCCGCAGCCGGATGTGGTGATGATGACGGCATCGAGCCCCTCACCTTCCATCTCCTTGGTCCACACATCGATATTGGTTTTGGCCTGCTGGTTGGAGGCTTCCTCTTTTCCCATGTGGTGGACGAGCGCGCCGCAACAGCCCTCCCCTTTTGGGAAGACGACCTCATAGCCGAGGCGGGTGAGTAAGCGGGTGGTGGCATCGTTGATGGAGGGGGCGAGCACGCTTTGGGCGCAGCCTTTGAGGATGGCGACGCGGCCCTTCCGTTGCGTTTCTGGGGCGACGGTTGTCTGATCAGCGAACTGAGACGGCAGTGCTGCCTTTGTTGGGGCGAGTGCGAGCATGGTGCCCAGTCGGGCAAGCGTTCCGCCGCATTTCTTCATGAGGCCAGCCAGCGGGCGACCGTAGAACGCGGCAGCAATGGCGAAGCGGAAGCGGCCAGGATTGGGCAGGACTGCCTCTAGCACGGATCTGAGCAGGCGATCATGCAACGGGCGTTTGTAAGTGCGTTCGATATGGACGCGGGCATGGTCAACCAGATGCATGTAATTTACACCAGACGGACAGGTGGTCATGCAGGACAGGCACGACAGGCAGCGGTCGATGTGCTTGACGGTTTTGGCATCCGCAGGCCTGTCGTTTTCCAGCATGTCCTTGATAAGATAGATGCGGCCACGGGGGCTGTCGAGCTCATCTCCCAGAAGTACGAAGGTTGGGCAGGTTGCGGTACAAAACCCGCAATGCACACATTTGCGCAGGATCTGTTCGGAAACCGCAGTGGCGCTGTCTTTGAGTTGGTCTGGCGTAAAGTTGGTTTGCATGAGCTAGATCCCCACGTACATGCGGCCGGGGTTGAGGATGTTATGCGGATCAAACTGGGCTTTCAAGCGTTTGGAAAGGCCCATCAAGGTCTCCGCCTGAGGCTGGAAGACATCGATGCTCGCACGCATCTCCCCGCTGGCTCTTAAGAGCGTGGCATGGCCGCCGCCGTTTTCGGAAATGATCTGGCGCAGTGGAACGTCGTGCGGTTCTCCGCCTTGCATTTCCACCCAGACGAGGCCACCGGCCCAATCCATCATCCAACGGATGGCAAACTGTTTTTCCAACTCGGCAATGACCTGATGTCCGGCTGTTGGGCTAACCGAGACTTTCCAGAGTGGTTTGTCGCTGCCTGCAAATCCGATGAGGTCGCGCACGTCGCCCCACGTTTTGCGGGAGGCCTCACCTTCGATGAGTTCCTGCGATGGGAAGCGCTTCAGGATGCTGCGCAGTTTTTCCAATCGGTACTCGATGGAAACGGGGATGCCTTCCAGTCTGAGCAGGGTCATGGCGTGTTCTTGCGAAAGAGAGCAGAAGCCTTGAGGCAGGTGGGCTGCGGAGGAGACTTCTGCGGATGATCCCATGGCCTCTGTCATAGCCTCGGATGCTTGTTGCGCAGTCAGCCCAAGCAGGACAAAGTTGCATTCCTTGGCAGCTCGTGGGAGGACCTTGATGGAAAAGGCCGTTGCAATGGCTAGTGTACCCCACGAAGAACAGAAGCCGCGGGCGAGGTCGTAGCCAGTTACGTTTTTGACCACGCGCCCACCTGCCTTGAAGATCTCGCCTCTGCCGGAGACAGCTTCCAGTCCAAGCACATGGTCACGCGCTGCGCCTGCCTTCAGGCGGCGGGGGCCGGAGAGGTTTGTTGCCAGAACACCGCCGATGGTGCCTGCCTGAGCGGTGGCCCCTAGAACACTGCCAAGGTTGGCTGGCTCAAACGGCAGTTCCTGATTGTGGTCTTTCAGCAGGTTCTCAACCTCTTGCAGGGGTGTGCCTGCTTTTACCGTGAGGACCAGTTCTGCCGGTTCATAGTCGATGATGCCAGTGATGCCATCGGTGCGCAGGGTATGCGCGGACTGCACCGCCCTGCCCCAGTTACGCTTGGAGCCGCTGCCGATCACTTCCAGCGGGGTGCGCTCGGCGGCGGCCCATTTGACGACCGCCTCCAGCTCCTCAGCTGATGTTGGGTGGAAACCCTCTCCCATGGTTTCGTCCTGTTCTTCTGGCGCACAAATTAAAAGCGCGGAATATCGGGGAATGGCAATTGGCCGCGATGCACGTGCATGAAACCGAGCTCTGCACAGCGGTGCAGGACCGGGAACATCTTGCCCGGATTGAGAAGCTGCTTCTCATCGAACGCGCATTTGATGCGCTGCTGCTGTTTCAGATCATCCTCTGAGAACATTTCCGGCATGAGATCGCGTTTCTCGATGCCGACGCCATGTTCTCCGGTAAGAACACCGCCCACTTTAACGCAGAGGCGCAGGATGTCTGCGCCAAACTCTTCTGCTGCGGCCAGTTCTCCCGGCTGGTTTGCATCGTAGAGGATGAGCGGGTGCAGGTTTCCATCGCCTGCGTGGAACACGTTAGCCACGCGTAATCCGTGCTTCTCGCTCAGCTTTTGCATCTCCTGCAAAACTTGCGGGAGTGCTGCGCGCGGGATGGTGCCATCCATGCACAAATAGTCCGGCGAGATACGGCCCACTGCAGGGAATGCAGCCTTGCGCCCGGCCCAGAAAGTATTGCGCTCTTCCTCTGACTGCGAGACGCGCAGATAGGACGAGCCGTTGTCTTCTGCAATGGCGCTGACACGTTTGAGCAGGTCGTCAACTTCCGCTTCCGGGCCGTCTAGCTCTACGATCATCAGGGCTTCCACATCCAGCGGGTAGCCAGCGTGAACGAAGTCTTCGGCGGCATCAATGGCGAGCTTGTCCATGAGTTCCATGCCACCGGGAATGATGCCAGCGCCAATGATATCGGCGACGCACTTGCCTGCTGTCTCCGAGGTTGGAAAACCAATCAGTGCGGCGCGGGCGGTCTCCGGTTTTTGCAGAATGCGGACGGTGACTTCCGTGACAACTGCCAGCAGACCTTCGGAACCGGTGAGCAGGGCCAGCAAATCGTAGGCCTCCGAATCAAGGTGTTTGCCGCCAAGGCGGATGACCTCCCCGGTGATGAGAACGATCTCTAATCCGAGCAGATTGTTGGTGGTCAAACCGTATTTGAGTGAGTGCACTCCACCTGAATTTTCTGCGATGTTACCACCGATGGAACAGGCGATCTGGGAGGATGGATCGGGGGCATAATAGAAGCCGTCGGCCTGCACGGCGGTGGTAATCCCCAGGTTAGTCACGCCCGGCTGTGTCACAACTGCGCGGTTTTGCAGGTCAATTTCCAAAATGCGATTAAACTTCATCATAGACAGCAAAACGCCATCTTCCAGCGGCAACGCACCTCCGGACAGAGAGGTTCCGGCACCGCGCGGCACCACCTTCACATCATTGTCGTAGCAGTATTTGAGGACCTTTGATACCTGATCAACGGTTTCCGGAAGGACCACCACAAGAGGCAGTTGGCGGTACGCTGTAAAGGCATCCGTCTCATAGGGGCGCATTTCTATCTGGTCACAAATAACACCTTCTCCGGGCACGATTTTTTGCAAATCGGCCACGATCTTCGAGCGCTTCTCGAGTGTCTCCTGTGACGGTTTTGGCATCGCAATCGCTGCCATCAGGCCTCCCTCCTGCATCGTGTTTCGGAGTGCTATCTCCGGGCCGCGAACTTAACCGTTTTTACCGAATACGTGAAGAAAGCCTCTCATACTTCAGTGAGTGAGGAAAGCCGCATATAGTCTATTGCAGCCAGGAAAAAGGGCAGATTCAGTTTCTTCTGGAGTTTGACTCAAAACAAATTATTTTCAGTCGTTTATCGTTATCATCGTTCATATCCGCGACAATATGCCATAACAATATCTACGAAGGTGACTTCGAATCTGGGGGAACTCCCCCAAGAGATATACTATGTTGTTCTCTTAATCGCGGTTATCTGTGTGAGTTAGTGGGAAGGATAATAATATGAAGCAGTTTGGCGTCGTTGCAGCGCTTGCATTGCTGGTGAGTTCAGGTGTGGCATACGCTCAAGGCGATGTTGCTAAGGGCGAAAAGATTTTTAAAAAATGTAAGGCTTGCCATGCTGTAGGCGAGAACGCAAAGAACAAGGTGGGCCCTACTCTGAACGGCGTCGTTGATGCTGGCTGGGGCGAAGTTGCGGGCTACAAGTACTCTAAGCCTCTTCTGGCAGGTAAAGAAGAAGGCAAGTCCTGGGATGCAGCAACTCTTGATGCTTACCTGACAAAGCCAAAGAATGTTATCCCTAAAGGTAAGATGGCTTTTGCAGGTCTTAGAAAAGAAGATCAGCGTCAGGACGTAATTGCGTACCTTGCTCAGTTCAACAAAGACGGCTCCACGAAATAATTGGAACCATGCAGATCAGGGTCGCAATTTTGCGGCCCTTATTGCTGCGCGATGTCTATTTTGGGAGCTTGCGCAGCATCTCGTTTGCCTGAACCGGTGTGCCGTTATAATCGGTCGTGAACTCCCCGGTCACCGCAAACCCGTGACGCTCATAGAGCCGTTTCGCCGGGTGGTTTGATTTGGCAACATAAAGCACGACCTCCCC
This sequence comes from Pseudovibrio japonicus, assembly GCF_014651595.1. Classification (GTDB taxonomy): domain Bacteria; phylum Pseudomonadota; class Alphaproteobacteria; order Rhizobiales; family Stappiaceae; genus Pseudovibrio; species Pseudovibrio japonicus. The sequence continues at coordinate 962,678 of NZ_BMXE01000001.1, forward strand.
TTCAATCCTGTCCAGCATGTCTCGTAGCAGCGTTTGGCCGATGCCCGCGCCGCGCCCGTTTGGGTGCACGAACAGGGCTGTTATCTCTGATCCATCGTAGGCGGCATAGCCAAGGATCTGGTCCTGTTCATAGATCAGCACTGTAGAAGTGCGAAAGCCCGTTAAGCGCCTTGGGTCCTGATCAAGCGGCAGCAACTGGAAGCTGCTTTCCTCATAGCGCAGCTCATCCAATTTGCATGCTGCGTAGATATCTAGAATTACGGGGAAGTCTTTATCGCAGTAGGGTCTGATGGTCATTTTGTCTCGTTGGAAAAAGTATTGGTCAGTCTGGGCGAATCATATTCAACCGCAGGATGCATTGCATTTTAGGCAAAAAAGGGGACGCATTATGCATCCCCTTTTGGCATTTCGTTTCAAGCAGCTTAAGCCAGTTCGGTGAAGAGCTCGGCTTCTGGCAGACGGGATTTTGGAAGGGCGGCGTTGAAGTCGTTTTCGTCACGGTGGCCGAGTGCGATCAGCGTAACTGCACGGTAGCCTTTTTCAGTCAGGCCGAACTCTTCGTTCAGCGCCTGCGCGTCCACACCTTCAATCGGCACAGCGTCAATGCCCATTGCGCCCGCACCCAGAAGAACGGTGCCCATGTTCAGGTAGACCTGCTTTTCCATCCAGTGGTCAGCATCTTTCAGCTGGTCGCGGTGCATGCCTACAAAGGTTGCTCGACCGTTTCTGACGGTTTCTTTGACGGCCGGATCAGCGAAGCGTTTGTCTTCTTCTTCGGCTTCCAGAACACGGTCCAGATATTTGTCGGAGATATCAGTCTTAACGCAGAATACGATGACGTGGGAGGAGTTGAGAACCTTCTCGTTGTTGAAGGAGAACATGCCCTGTGTACCCTTGGAAACACGCTCACGTCCTTCAGCGGTGTCTGCAATGATAAAGTGCCATGGCTGCGTATTTACGCTTGATGGACTAAAGCGCAGCAGAGATTTAATATGATCAAACTGTTCTGCGGTGACCTTTTTTGAAGGGTCAAAGGCTTTGGTGGAGTAGCGGCTCAGTGCAACGTTCTTCAAGTTCATTTTATATGTCCTTGTTCTTGTTTTAAGCATTATTTAAGCGAAACATAGCGAATAGTTTTTCTTTGGCAAGTACGCACATTAATTACCCATAGGCACAAAAATGATACTATGAACGCTGCGACCCTTGCCCAATAGAGTGCATTGAAGTCCCCCTCAAATTGTGGCACGCAGAATTTAGTGATTTGTTTTACGCATTGCTCACAACCTGCAGGACCGCACTTTTCATGGCCCGACAACGACGCCCCAGATACAAAAAACATGCGCGGGTCGGCCTGTTTGTTTCCTGCACCACAAATCTCTTCCGCCCTTCCCTCATCAAAGCTGCTGTTCATCTGCTGGAAAAGGCGGGCTATGACGTTGAAGCACCGACCATTCAAAGTTGTTGCGGGCTTTTGTCACTGCGCTCCAACGAGCCAGAGGATGCGCGGGATCTGGCCAAGCAGGTGATTTCGCAGTTTGGTCATTATGATTTTGTGGCGGTGCTGTCGCCGTTTTGCGCCAAGGTGTTTGAGAACGCCTACACACCATTGCTTTGCGAGCAGTCCGAGGAGCTGGCGAAGATCACCCAAAACTTCTCACGTAGATGTTTTGAGGTTTCCGAATTGCTGCTTGCCGCGCCTGAGTTGCCGCAGACCCTTCCGGGATTTGCGGGCAAGGTTGCATTTCTTGATGTTGCTGATGCGCCGAACCTGTTTGGCAGTCAGGCTGCCTCACGGGTCCTGCTTGGGCAACTGGAGCATGTAAGCGTTGTGGACCTGCCACAGATCTGTGCTTTTCAGGTGAAAGGTGCGCCGGAGGGGACGATCTCTCCGGAACTGGGACGGGGCGATCTGAGCAGTCTGTTGCATGCAGTTCGCTCTTGCGGTGCCGGTACATTGGTTTCCACGGATCTGGCACTTTTGATGGAGCTTTCAACGCAGCTGCGCAGATACGGTTCTGCCATGGAGCTGCGGCCTGTGCTTGAGGTGCTGGCGGGAGATGTGCAGTCCATGCCGATTGGCCTGAGCGCCCGTGCGATGGCGGGGCACTCGGTTCTGTGATTCCCGTGTCTTGTGATTCCCTAGGGCCTGCGATTCCCTAGGGTCGTGCTGAACCATGAGTTGAGCTTGTGCCTAGGGAGCCAGCTTGTGAAAAAACCGAATTTCGCAGGAACGGATTTTTGGCGAAACGCCAGCTATTTACCGCTTTAATCCATTTAATTCCTCAGAATGCCCTTAGAAATGTTGTAGTTCGGCTTATAGCTGAGTAGTGTGCGCGGCAACTGGGCAAGGCCACGGTCCGGCTTTGTTGCCAGTTCACAGAGAGAGGTGCTTAACCTCCCTTCAAGCGTTTTGATTTGCGTATTCTTGACCGCGAACCGGTGTCCACTTTTCGGGAATGCGCAGTATCTGCTGTTAAACAGGAGCCTATAAACATGGGAAAGCTCAAGCCGGGCGTCATCTTTGGTGAAGACTACAAAACCCTGATTGAAGCATGCCGGACAGGCAAGTACGCATTGCCTGCGGTAAACGTTGTTGGAACGGACTCCATCAACGCAGTTCTTGAAGCAGCAGCTGTTAATAAGACAGATATTATCGTTCAGCTCTCCAACGGTGGTGCGCAGTTCTATGCCGGTAAAGGCATCAAGGACAGCTTTAAGGCAAAAGTGCTTGGCGCAGTTGCCGCTGCTAAGCACGTGCACCTTCTGGCAGAGCATTATGGTGTTGGCGTTGTGCTGCACACCGACCACGCAGACAAGAGCCTGATCCCGTGGCTGGAAGAGCTCATCAAGCACGGCGAAGAGTTCTACAAGGCGACTGGCAAGCCGTTGTTCTCCTCTCACATGCTGGACCTTTCTGCAGAAGACATCGAGTTCAACCTGTCTGAAAGCGAGCGCCTGTTGAAGTTGATGGCTCCGCTGGAAATGAGCCTTGAGATTGAACTGGGCGTGACCGGTGGTGAAGAAGACGGTATCGGTTCTGATGAAGACATCGGCGCGGACAATCCTAAGCTTTACACCCAGCCAGAAGACGTTCTGCAGGCCTATGACCGCCTGAACCCACTCGGCCACTTCTCCGTGGCGGCATCCTTCGGTAACGTTCACGGCGTTTACAAGCCGGGCAACGTGAAGCTTCGCCCTGAGATTCTGCGCGAAAGCCAGAAGCTGGTGAGCGAAACTCACGGTCTGGGTGAAAACCCACTGGCACTGGTATTCCATGGTGGTTCTGGTTCTGAGAAATCCAAGATCACAGAAAGCCTGAACTATGGTGTGTTCAAAATGAACATCGACACCGACACACAGTTCGCGTTCTCCGAAAAAGTTGGTGCGTATGTGGAAGCGAACGCAAATGCGTTCAAATACCAGATCGACCCAGAAACCGGTGCGCCAACCAAGAAGCAGTACGACCCACGCAAGTGGCTGCGTGAGGGCGAGCTGGGCATTGTTGAGCGCCTGAAGGAAGCTTGCGAAGACCTTCAGTGCGTTGGCAAGAGCCTGTGCCAGTAAGCTGAATAGCTACTATGAGATTGAAGAGCCCGGTACTGGTGTGCCGGGCTTTTTTGTGCGCTTAAGAGCCGGAGTGTAACCTCAGTCGATCGCCTCTATCGCCTGACCGTGCCCCCCCTGCTCAGGCTCCATTTCTCTGATGAACGATCCCGCCCCAACATCAGAGAAACTGGCTGCTGTCTGTATGTCACGAAACGAAGTTCGGACCACATATTCAGATCCTGCAAGGTTCAAATGATTGTCGTCAGCATAATATAGCGTTTTCTTATTCGTAGCCCTACAAGCAGTCTCAATACATAATGCGAGCTTAAGATTGATTACGTCTACCGCTTCATAGTGGTCGGATATAGCTCTGAGCTTATTATCTGTCTCAAGTTGTTTCGAGAAATCTATGCGGCATTTTCGGTTTTGCCCTCGCAATCCAAGTATAAAGCTCTTTCGACATTCAAAATACGCACGGTAATTAGGGAAAATTGGAACCTCTGTTACGAGAACTATATCTTTTTGGAGGTCTTCTATTTTTTTAATTGTAGAGGCTAGTTGCGCAAAAACACTCAGGTCGTTGCCTGAAGTGCCAGAAGCATCGTCCATACCTTTAGTTAATCGAAATCCGTCAGCCGAAGAATAGTAGTCCCATCTTGCAGCCAGAATCACAGTCTTAAACTTTGGGGAATTCTCAAAGTATGTAAGTGCTAGGTTATTACTTTGGCGACACTCAAAAGGAGTTCTATTGTGGACAATAACATCTATCAGCGGTGCGCAGCCCGCGCTGGAAATAAGAAGTGCGCCTACACCTTCTTCTTTAAACTTTTTGTCCAAACCATATACTAAATGACGAGCATGCGAATCTCCCCAAAGGATGACTGTTGGAGATTTGGATTTCACCCCAAAATGACACGGTTCAGTATCGGCATTGTCGCATATCTTATTTAGGGTCGCTTTATACTCCTTGTCCATTTGACTAGCGGCGGCGAGCTTTTCAGGGATAATCAGTGTGATTAGCTTATCGTTTGAAATCACATAGGAAAATACGAATATAACAACGTGGCTTCCTATGGGAATAGCTGGTCTCCATCGAGAAAAATCATTTTTACCAATTGCTCTAAACGGCTTCTCAATCATGAGATAAAACAAGCATGCAAACGCCACCGAGATTGCAACACCAGCGGTGCGTACTAAATGGCTAGTTTCGAAATCTTCAAACAGCGTATTGCCATAAACAACGACCGGCCAATGCACCAGATACAGACTGTATGAGACAACGCCGAGAAATCGAACTGGGCCTCTATTTAGCAAATTCCCCGAAAATGTAACTGGTTGCTTCCCAACTACTAAAAGAACTGCACACGCAAGCGTTGGTATTATTGCATACAATCCGGGCCATGGCAGTGATGATGGAGCAAGCCATGCAAAACCTCCAATAATCGCAAGAGAACCAAGTTGTATTGCAGATGAAGAGAATGACGTTACATCGAGGCGTATTCTTGTAGCTACAATTGCAGCGAGAGCACCAAATCCAAACTGCCAAAGGCGTGTTGGGAATGAGTAGTAAGCGACATCCGGGTCTTTGATAATTAATATCTGCGCTATGATGAATGATATGAACACCACGGCAACAACGGTTAGAATTTTTATTATACTTGGCTGATTGCGCACAAGAAAAATAATAATCGGCCACGTTATGTAATATTGAATTTCCACTCCTAATGACCAAAGATGAAGGAACGGATTAAAGATAGCTTCTGTTCCAAAGTAACCAGTGTCTGATGGAGCATAAATATTGTAGGAAAATAGGGAAGCAAAAATTAGTCTCGTGGATATTTTTTCGAAATCCAGTTCCGTAGGAAGAGCAATTATCAGGCCTAGAATGCATATTAGTACGACGTAGTATGTGGGCGCTATTCTCCAAAACCTCCTCGTATAGAAGGCGAAAATCCCAGTAGGTAACCAAACGAAATTTGGATTTGTCAGTATCTGCATCATTAAGAAGCCGGAAATAACGAAGAAGATATCGACGCCAATGAAGCCAGACTGCAATCCTAATAAATCAAAATGAAATAGAACGACCAGAAGTACGGCAATTCCTCTCAATCCTTCAATATCGGCTCTAAAGGCGGTCGACTTTTGATCTAACATTTCGGCAGATGTACCCGCAGAAGTTTGAGTTTCGTGCGGATATTTTGTTCCCTCAGACACAAACTTTAAACCCTAAGTAATGACTGGGAACTGGGTAGTCAGAGCCTGCTCGCCCGCCGATCATGGAAGGGTTTTGGCGCAACGGCATGCCGCTACTGTTATTTGAGATTTCGGAAGGAAGTGGGGTATCTTGTGCCATGATACCTAGGCCGGTTGATGTTTTTGCGTCATCCGGAGCCTATACCAATAAGCCGACCAGCTTCTATGAGATAAAAGAGCCCGATACATGTGTGCCGGGCTTTTTTTGTGCGCTCATGAGCTGGAATGTATCCTCAGTCGATCCACTCGATGGACTGACCGTGGGGGCCTGTCCAGGCGCGGGGCTCGCCGTTTTCGCAGAGGAGGAAGCGGCCTGCGGGGTGGGGTTCGTTGACCTTTGCGGCGAAGCGGGGAAAAACGCTGCGAGCTTCGTTGGAGATCCAATGGGCGTTTGATTCCAGCATCATGTTGGCGAAGGCGTCGCGTTTGTCGGTGTCGGCGACATAGACGAGGACGGCGCTATGGAAGACGACGGGCGTGGCACCGGTGGGAACTTGCTCCAGCAAGGCTGGTAGGTCGTCGAGCAAATCGCCTCTGATGAGCTGGGGTGAGTGTTGCTTGGCGACCCCGATTGCTTTTTGCAAGCGGTTCAGGCGCGCCTCCTGCCCCGGCCAGACGAGCGTTTGTAGCCATTGGACAGTGTCGTCATCCTGAACGTCTAATGGGTTTAGTTCCAGCCCGGCACGCCAGACCACATCTGGTCGCTGTGTTGGCAAAGGCGCGTTTCCGGACACAGCGCAGTGCAACACTGGCGTATCAGGCATCGCAGGGTCCTGGCCGAGCCGATGGGCGCCACTGTTGTAGTCATATGCGTAATGATCGGGATAAAGGCAAAGACCGGCAGAGGCGCCAACTTCGATCAGGGCAATCGGTTGTGGCAGACGAGCGAGCAGTGGCAGAAGGATCGCACAGCGACCAGCTTCGTTGGTCTGCGTGCTGCGGTTCATCATTTCCTGCCGGATTGCAGGGGCATGATTGCGCAGGATCTCCTCTAGCTCGCCTGTATCAGGAACGCGGCCTGTCACCCATCTGATTGCGGCGAAGAGCAAGTTGGGTTGTTGCTTGGATTGCGGCAAGGCTTCGAGGAATTCGTGATACTCTGGAGACGCGGCGACACGGTGTGCCCATCGTTCATAGGTTGGTGAATTGTCTTTGGCCTCATAGGAAGCAAAACCCAGATAACGATCTTCAAGTCTCTCAGATAATACAGTCATTCAATTCCCTCAGTTAAATATAAGGGAAGCTTACCTCAGGTTGTTTGTAATTTACAAATACAACTAATTACCAGCTTTTCTTCGTCCTGCTCCTGCCCCTACCCCAACAGTTCAAAGGACGGAAGTATAAGTCGTACTTGTAGGTCAATGTGCTTGGATTTCGGCCTGATACAGGCGGGTGTGGCTTCAAACGGGTGTCAGAGGAGAGCGATCCAGCGACGGGAGATTTCTAAGCCAAGGGCATCAGCTTTGGGGCCGTGTTGGGAACCTTGCTCGTTGATAATCTCTTGCCAGTTTGGCACCAAATCACTGATTTCATCATTGAAACGGTCATCCCAATGCTTGACCAAATCAACAGAGGCCTCGAAGTGAAACTGCATTGCATAGGTGGCCCGGCCCATTTTGAAGGCCTGATTGGGTGTCATCTCGCTGGAAGCCAGATGGACTGCCCCTTCTGGGAGGGTGAAGGTGTCGGTATGCAGGCTGAAAATGCGATCATTTTCGCCAAGGGCTGAGAGGACCGGGTCTTGCCTGCCTTGGTCTGTAAGATGCAGCGGTAACCAACCTGCTTCGACTGGATTGCCCAGAATATTGTCACCACCAAAGGCTCTGGCGATCAGCTGGCTGCCGAGGCAGATGCCCATCACAGGCTTGTCGGCGTCTTCGAATGCAATAATTGTATCGCAGACATTCTTCAGGAATGGGAGTTCCTCATCCGCTCTGGCATGTTGAATGCCGCCCAGCACAACAAGGCCTTTGAACTTTGAGATGTCCGATGGCAGCGCATGGCCGTCTGCCATGACCCGCAGATCGGTCGGCATTTTCGCCTCGCTAAGAGCTTCTCCCAAGAGCCCGAGCGTTACGCCTTCGCAGTTTTCAACGACGAGAACTGTCATTCCAGTTTCCTGTTATGTGCAGCTGCCTGCTGCGCTTGGCTTTGGTTCCGAGAGCACTGATTGGATATTATTTCGACTTTTTCGCGACCGACCCAGTAACTGCTTCTACTGTATTTCTTCAGACACCTGTGAGTGCTGCTCAAAGATGCGCGCTAAGCTTCGTTCTCATAGCCTCGTTTCATCCGGCGTTCCAGACCGCGGACCACCAGAGACAGCGAAACTGTCATGATCAGATAGAGGTAGGCTACCACGTTATAGGTTTCGAAAAACTGGAAGGTGGAGGCCGAATAAATCTTGCCGAGCTGGGTGATGTCCTGCACGCCAAGCACGGAGACCAGCGCACTTTCCTTGATGAGCGCGATGAAGTCATTGCCCAGTGGCGGCAGGATGTTCTTGAAGGCTTGCGGCCAGATGATGAAACGGAAGGTGTGCCAGCGGGAAAGCCCCAGCGCACGGCCTGCTTCCAACTGGCCGTCATCCACGCTTTCAATGCCCGCGCGAAATATCTCTGCGATGAAGGCTGAGTAGCCGAGGGACAACGCGATGATCGCGCGCCACATCATGGAAAGGTCCCGCACGCGCAGCTTGTCGATGATCTCCCAGTCGATCAGCGGGCTCATAATCCAGTTGTAGGCCGCCACCATTTGCGGGGCGCCGACAAAGGCGATGTAAAACAGCAGCACCAGCATGGGAACGCCGCGCATGATCTCCGTATAGAACGAACTCATCTCACGGATCACGCGGTGCTTGGAGCCGCGGCCCAGGGCGATGATGAGCCCGAATATGCTGGCGATGAAGAAGGAAACGAATGTGACGAAAAGGGTAATGCCGACGCCTCTGAAGAGGGTCTCAAAAATCTGGCGGTAGTCACCGTCGGCAGCAATGAGCCAGAGAAAGAAAACCGCAAGAACAAATGCTGCGAGCAACCACCATGGAAGCTTGTCCATTCTGGACTTTGTGGCAGACCGCTTGCCCATCGCGTTTCCTTTAAATCTCGTTTTGGGGTTTCCGGGTGAGATGTGGAAACCCGTCGTCATGCCAGAGGCTGTGTGTGTGGCTGGCTTCTTATTACTGCAAAGCCGGAGAACGCCTGCCACCTGCCTGAAAGAAAATAGCGGACACAGGGTGCCCGCCAGGATCAATCGACCGTCTCTTAGTGCTGGGACTTATAGTCGAAGAACCATTTTTGGTTCAAGGCATCAATGGTGCCGTCTTCGCGCATGGAGTTAAGGGCAGCGTTGATTGGTTCGCGCAGCTCCGAGCCCGGTGTCAGGATGAAGCCAAAGTCTTCTGAACCAATTGGTCCACCAACAATTTTGAAGCTGTCCGGAGAAGCACCCATGTAGCCAGCTGCGGCGGTTGCATCCATCAGCACCATGTCTACATCTTCAGCCCGCAGCGCCTGAACGGAGGCACCGAAGGTTTCAAACAGCTGGATACGCTGGTTGTTTTCGTCTCCATCAAGAACCGAGTAAACGGCTGTGTAGAAGTTTGTGGTGCCCGGCTGTGCGCCAACTAGCAGGTCCGGATCATCCGCGAACGCTTTTGGATCTTCAAAACGGTCTTCATCAGCACGCACCAGCATGAACATTTCGGAGGTCATGTAGGGATCGCTGAAATCAATCTGCTTTTCGCGTTCATCGTTGATGGTGATGCCGTCCATCCCCACATCAAACTGCCCCTGACGCACGGCTTCGATCATGCTGTCCCATGACGCCAGACGCCAGTCGACTTTGATATTGAGCCGTTTTGCGATTTCGTTAAACGCGTCATATTCCCAGCCGATGCCCTCACCGGTTTTCGGGTCTGCAAAGTTCAAAGGTGCGTATGCATTTTCGGTCACAGCAACAACAGTGCGGCCTTGCAGATCAGGCAGTTCTGCTGCTGAAGCTGCTGCCCCAAAGCCGACAGAAACTGCAAGAGTTGCTATTGCTAGTTTAAATTTCTTCATCATCGAGCCTGTCCCCTCCAAGCAAAATTTGGTCACCGCGCAGAAAATTATGGCAGAATCACACACGACGGATGTTGACAGCAAGCCGATCTGTGAGCAATAGGATGCGGGTGTTTGACCTGTAAAATGCCGGTGTTGGCGGGGTTATTTACTCTGCAAAGGCAGTCGTGGTCAACGAAAGCCTTGGTACTTTCCTAGGCTGAATGACCTGATACCAGAAGATACGGCGAAATGTCGTGGTGAACTTTTATAGACGGATATGTCGGTGCAAAAAGATCCCCTGAACAACGACGAGCCTTATCTTGAGGATGAGCAGCACATGCCTTTGGGCATCAGTTTGCTCAACTGGATCTCCGTCGGATTCCTGATTTATTTTCTTCTTTGCGCCGTTGGCCTGATTGAAGCGGGCTTTATTGCGGTTGGTCATCAGACTGCCGAGCGGATTTTCTCTTATGCCACCAATCCGATTGCGGGGGTGCTTGTTGGCATTCTCACCACATCGCTGGTGCAGAGTTCCTCGGTGACGACTTCTATCGTGGTTGGTTTGGTTGCAGCGGGCATGCCGATCTCTATTGCCATTCCCATAGTGATTGGCGCCAACTTTGGCACCACGCTCACCAATACCTTCGTCAGCCTTGGGTATGCGCGGGACCGGAGTGATTTCAAACGAGCCTTTAGTGCAGCCACGGTGCATGATGCGTTTAACCTGATTTGCCTTCTGATCTTCCTTCCCCTGGAGCTAGCATTTGGTTTCTTGCAGAAGACCGCAACAGCGGTTGGTGATCTGTTCATGGACGTAGATCCAGCTGACAATCTGTTGACTGCTGACTTCAACTTCATCAACTACCTGACAGAGCCTCTCATTGACGAGATCCGCGAGCTGGCCTTTGGGTTGGCTCAGCCATGGAATGGGCTTGCTATTGCAGCAATCGGGTTTGTGATGCTCCTTGTCAGCATCACATTTGTAAGCCAGCTGCTCAAGCTACTGCTTGCTGGTCATGCGCGGCGGTTGGCTGAGAAGGTGTCGTCGGCTGCTCCCTCCTCCGGCATCTTCACCGGATTGGTTGCGACGTTGTTGTTGCAATCCTCCTCTACCACCACAAGCCTGATTGTGCCCTTGGCGGGGTCCGGCGTTCTGACGACCAAGCAGGTTTATCCGTTTACGCTTGGCGCGAATATCGGCACCTGTCTGACTGCTATTCTTGCGGCGTTTGCGGTGACTGGGCAGCGGGAACTGGCCTTAGAGATTGCGATCGTACACCTTGTTTATAACGTGCTGGGTGTGGTTTTGATCTATTCCATCCCGTTCACGCGGTATCTACCTGTGCGCCTAGCAGAATATGTAGGAGACTTGGGTGCACGCCGGTTTGTTGTAGCGACAAGCTATGTGGTGAGCATCTTCTTTCTGATCCCCGCTCTTGGCATCTTCCTGCTCAGCAGATAGTCTGGCTTAAAACTTCATTCCTCTTGCAGTCCTGTATTTTTGGGGTGGCTGCAGCTGATATTTCTTTGCCAGATTGTGTGTTGCTATGCCTTTGCAAAACCGTGTTGCTCCCAATGGTGAACTGTGTGCTGTTCCTGCCCGTGGCATGTTCATGGGCAATCGGGGCGGGCGTATTCATGATCCAGAAACGCAAAAGCTGACTGGGCGAACACATGCCTCTCGCAGATGGATATGCTGCACCACCACCTATAAGGACTGGCACCGGGATGTTTGGGGCAAGTCTTATACGGAGTTGTTCTTCTTTGACGAGGTCACTGCACTAGCAGCTGGTCATCGGCCTTGCTTTTTGTGCCGCAGAGATGATGCACGGCGTTTTGCCGAACACTGGAAGACCTGCGAGGGATTGGAGCGGGCCCCGAGTTCTGATGAAATGGATCTCGTGTTGCACGGGCAGCGCTGCGGTCACAAATCATCGCCCTGCCCGCTTCCGCTGATTGATCCGCGTGATGACTGGCCCGAGGGCACACTGGTGCAAGATGGAGAGCGGTTCATCGCACTCAAAGACCAGCGCTGGTGGTCCTGGAGTTTTGACGGGTATACGCCTGCGGCCACTGCCCTGCCCGAGCGCGTGAGTCTGGTTACGCCGGTGCAGATTATCGCGATTTTGCGGGATGGTTATCGCCCGCGCTGGGGTCCCTTTCACTCATCACGCTGACATATGAGCGGTCAATTCATTCGTTTTTTAAATGAATTGATGACGTTTATTCATTTGTTTGAACTTCAGATTTCATGCAGGACGTAACTTAGATAATTTTTAAATAATAGGACGTTTTCATGGCGAGTGCGAGCGATATTGATGCAGGCACGGCGATCTCTCAGCGGCCCCAGGCACTTAGTTTGTTTGATTTGGTGCTGTACGGCGTCACCGTGCTTGCCTGGGGGTTTAGTTGGTACGCATTGAAGTTACAGGCAGTGATCACGCCTGAGATTGCGCTGTTCTGGCGCTTCCTGTTTGCCACCGTGCTAATGTGGGGATGGGCAATCCTTCGCGGTCACAAGATGAACTTCCCACTGCGCGCCCATGCAAGCTTTGCAGCGCTTGGCTTGTTGTTGTTCTCCACCAACTTCCTGCTGTTTTACCACGGGTCACGGGAGATACCTTCCGGGCTGCTGTCCGTGGTGTTCTCCCTTGCCTCAGTGTTTAACATTGTGCTTGGGTTTGTGCTGTTTGGCCAAAAGGTGAGCCGGACGCTTGCGGTGGGCGCCGTTCTTGGCTTCTCCGGAATCTGCCTGATGTTCTATCCGGAAATCTCGGGCAGCACTTGGAATCTGGCAGCATTGGCCGGACTGGGTCTTTGTGCCTTGGGCACGCTGAGCTTTTGTTTTGGTAACATTGTCTCGGCCAAGGCGAGCGCACAGAAGATCTCTGTTATTTCCGCCAGTGCGTGGGGCATGGTGTATGGCACGCTGTTGCTTGGTGCAAATGGTCTGGCGCAAGGCGTGAGCTTTCAGATTCCGTACACGCCGGAGTTCATCTGGAGCTTGCTCTATATGGTTGTCATCGGGTCTATCGTGGCGTTTGGCGCCTATCTGACCTTGCTGGGCCGGATCGGGTCAGCGCGGGCGGGCTACGCAACTGTGATGTTCCCGGTTGTAGCGCTTGGCGTTTCCACGGTGATGGAAGGCTACACATGGACTGTGACCTCCATCCTTGGCCTAATGTTTGCACTGGGTGGCAACTGGATTGTGCTTAGCCGCTCTGCGAAAAAATAGGTCCGGCGTTTTAAAGCACCGGACCTTATAACGAAGCCATGTAGGAAGCCGCTTATTCAGCGGCTTCCGCTTCCATATCGTTATATTCCATCGTGACATTGCCAATAGACGCCATGATGTGGTGGCAGAGTGCGTCATGAACCGGCTCGATTGCCACTTGCGACCGGATGATGGTGATGTCGCACGGCGGTAAAGGCGGAAGCCCTTCCTTTTCACCCAGAATGCGCTGGCCCTGTCGCAAGGCACTGGTCGGCAGGATCGCGATTGCCAATCCGGCATTAACGGCGCCTGCAAGGGCTGCTGCGCTGGAGCTGGTGTAAACGACCTGATGGGAAATATTCAGGTGATCCAGCGCGGCGACGGCCTGCTGCCTCCACGAACACGTTACGGGCCCAAGGGCAAGCCGCAGCGGACGCTGGTCATGCACGATATGCTCCAAAGAACCTATCCACTGGAGGGGTTCCCGGCGCACGATCTGGCCGGGAACGGTGGTACAATCACCGCTCGTGACGATCCCCACATCCAGTTCGCCTTTCTGGATTCGCCGACCAATTTCGTTGGAGCTGGAGCATTCCACATCCAGATTGATGCAAGGGTTCAGCCGGTTAAACGCTGCCAGAACCTGCGGCAAGAGCCGCTCGGCGTAGTCGTCCGGCAGTCCCAGCCGGATGCGTCCGGCGATCTCCGGCTCGTGGAAGGCAGAAAGGGTTTCGTCGTTTAAGGCCACCATACGCCTTGCGTATTCAACGAGGCGTCTGCCGTGCTCGGTGATTCTGGAGTTGCGGCCATCTTTGACAAAGATCGGCTGGCCGATCCGTTCCTCAAGTTTCTTCATCTGCATGGAAACGGCGGACTGGGTTTTGTGAACTGCATCTCCGGCCTTGGTGAAGCTCCCAAGCTCCGCTACGGCCAGAAATGTTCTTAGCTGATCCACATCAATCGAATATGGCATGGGCCCCCTCCCATTTGACTGCGATCAATCAATCACGATCTTGAATGTATTTCAATCGCAAACATTCGTTTGTCTGGATGCAACTTTTGGGTGATATTCGTTTTACCGAACGAAACAGTTCCTTTTTTAACAACCCATTATAGCAATTCCACCGGATGGCCAGAGCCGCTTATCCTGACGGGAGAGTAGTACCATGACGCTTGCATTCCCTACCCCATCTGAATACCGAAACCCAAACCGCGCTAATGCAGGCACCTTTGCACCGCTGACACTGGCGCACACCCTTCATGTACTGACCGCATTACCGCTGAAGCTATGGAAGCACTACCGGGACCGCCGCGCTATGCTTGAGCTGGTACGCCTTGAAGACCGCATGCTGGACGACATCGGCATTACCCGCGATGACGTTCACAGTGCACTTTCTGTTGGTGATGGCAAAGACCCTAGCTGGCATCTGCGTATGCGTGCCAGTGAACGCCGCTGCGCTGAAATCGAGAAGCGCCGCCAAAGCGCTTAGTTTTTTTCCGGACGCCTCTGCTGGCGGTTCACCCCCTAATTGAGCCGCCAGATTATTTTCATCATCCGGTACGGAAAAGGGCTCGCGTTTTGCGGGCCCTTTTTTCTTTGCAAGCAAACGTTCAATGGTTTTGCCTTAAGCAGAAACCGCGTTCTTTTCAAAAGACTTTGCCAGATGATCACTCAGCGCATTTGCTGCTTTGAAGTGACTTTCCTTGGCGCGCACCAGCTTCACGACATAATCCGGCAGATTTGGCAGGCCGTCCAGTTCGGTCAGCCCTGCATCTGATGCGCCCAGTGACGAGCGTGGCTGGATTGTAATGGCCATCCCGCTTGCTGCTGTCATTTCGACAAGGCTCGGATTGCTTGAGCTGTACTGGATGCGGAAGGCACGATCGTCATCCTTCAGCGCTTCAACAGCGGCTTTTCGAATCCGGCATTGCTCCAGACCAACAGCCAATGGCAGTTCATTTTCGCTGGCAAGTTTGAAGCTGCTTCCCGCTGCCCAGACAAGGCGTTCGCTGGACAGCACGCTGCCCTCACCTTCTTCGGCATCATCAGCAAGGCTGCCAATGATCGCAAGATCAAGCTCGCCTGCATCCAGAGCTTTGCGAAGGTCTGCTGCTGGCGCGCAAATGATGGACGCCTCGGCCTTCGGGTTGTTTCTGGAAAACTCGAAGATGATTTTTGCGGTTCTAGTTTCGTCAAGGCCTTCCGCAAGACCAAGACGCACTTTACCGGTTACTTCACGCTCCGAGAACATAGCTAATGTCTCGTCATTGAGACGGAGCATCTGACGTGCGTGGCGCAGCAACAGCTCACCATCTTCTGTCAGTTTTGAATGCCGCCCCTCACGCCGAAAGACCGTGCGTTCGAGCTTATCTTCCATGCGTCGCATTTGCATGGAAATTGCAGATTGCGTTTTATCGAGTTCTTCTGCGGCTCTTGTGAAACTCCCAGTGTCCGCAATCATCACAAGAGTTCGCAAGGAATCTAAATCAAGTAGTGCTGTCATGTCCCCAATCCATAACAATTTGATATGAATATACAGCAAAGCTGAGGAAAGGAAACCGGGAGCGTGATTACAATACTTTATTGTCGCAGTTATTGGTCAGTTTACTCGTGTCCCCGTCAATTCATCACAATAATTAATGCAATTTATCCAAGTGAATTTTTCGCTTTGACTCTGCAAAACCGTTATAGCGCAAATAAAAATCCTGCTGAAACGCCGTACTTGGAGGTACGGGCTAAAGCAATTCCAGTATTTCTCTTCTTAAAAGGGAAGTTTACTCCACGAACACACGTGATTTTGCCGCACCGTGGACAATCAGGCTAGTCCTGACATGCCCACGGAAATGGAGACAGAGAAATTTCAGAGGAACAACTTCCTCAATTCGTGATTTACATCACAAAAAGTTATCCTCAAATATCTGTGAAGAACCCTTACCTATGGGAGAGGGTTGGCCAGAAAACGTTGCAATATTGCTGCCACGCTTCTCCCTGTGCCTGCTGCATCGCTGCCAGCCCCTCGGTCAATGTAGGCATGTGTGGTTCGCTCTTTGTCGACTGGGTAGAGCGTTGGCTGGCTCGTTTTGCGGCAGCAGCTTGCTCTGACTTCTGGCTTCTGTTTCTTTGAACGCGTGACTTATCGGAGTTCCCGTTCGTAGCTGCGGACGGCGTACCTGTTTCCTTCATGGCGTTGGTCCAGAAGTCAAGCATGGGGTTTGTGGCGGACATCATTGGATTTGAAGCAGCCATCATCTGAGACCAGAAGGCTTCTTGCGCATCCAGAATCGGATTGCGGGCCTCTTCAGTGTCGCGATGCAGTTCCGGACTGCCCTTGGCAAATCCTTCCAGAAAAGCGTCCAACATGGTGCGCTGCGGACCGACGAGATAGTTCTTTAGCATGTTGCCCTGAGCCAACAGCATGAGAACCGGCATGAGCTCCATCCAGCTTTCCATGTTCATCATGTTCTTGCGACTAAAGTGACGCTGCATGGCCGTGTTCATGTTTGGATCATTTGGGAAGGCATTCATAAACTGCGAGAACATAGCTTGTTGCGGCATGCCGGGCATCTGCTTCCATATGGAGGGATCAGCCCAGTTCATGTATGGAAATGCCATATCATCTGCCCCGTCTTCCTGGGATTTTCTCGCGGAACTGCCACTCTTCTGCATGAACGGCATAAACCCATGGGTGGCTTCGCAATAGTCCCTGTAGGCCTTTGCATAGTTCTGACTGAGCGTTTCCATAAGGGAAAACATATTGCTATTTGACTGTTGGAACATGAGGGTTCCCCTCGCAAGCTTCTGGCGGCTGTTACATTATTCAGTAGACGTAACGTCAGTTCCCTAATTTTGCATGTAGGATTCCGCAGGCATTAAGCCTAAGCGGAGACTTTTGTTTGAACAGAGTTCAATACTGCGGGCAAACCTAAACAATCCGGTAGACATCGACGGCCTCGTCACGCCCGCGCAAATGGTACTCACCAAGGTGCTGAGGCTTGGAGTTGTCGGTCATCTTCATCACGGTTGTGCCACTGGCAAGGGCGATCACTCTGGCCTCCGGGTCCACTTTTTTGCCAAGTGCCTCCAGGCGGGCAGCCACGTTGACCGCATCGCCGATGACTGTGTAGTTCATGCGTTCGGTTGCACCAATGTTACCGACAACAACGGTTCCGGTATGAACTCCAATGCGTAGCCGGGGTTTGTCTGTGCCCCCACCCTCTTTCTCAAGCTCCTCTCCCAGGCTCTTGGCGATGAGGTGCACGGCATCAATGGCGGCCTGCGCATGGTTTTCCATGGTCTCTGGAGCGCCCCAGAATGCCATGCAGCCATCACCGATGTATTTGTCGATGGTGCCCTGCGTCTGACCTATACAGTCGGCGAGCTCCTGAAAGTGGGTGTTAAGTAGAGAGGTGGTTTCTTCTGCCGTCAACTTGGAGGCAACCCCTGTGAACCCTGCGATATCGGAGAACAGGATCGTCATCTCGCGCAGTTCAGTGCTGTTCAGACCTTCAAATTCGCTTTCCAGCAGAACCCTTACAAGATCTCTTGGCACATATCTGGAGAAGGCACTGAGCGCGACGCCTGCAGAGTTAAACGCCTGATTGGCCTCATCCACCTCTTTCAGGCGAGACCTTGGCAGGGCCGTCAGCCCCTCCATGTGCAAGTTCCGAATGGCATTGGCCTGCGTGCCGAGCGCGATGAACGGGCCGGCCAGCTTTCTGCCAATCAGGAACATCAGTAGCACGCCACCCGCCAAAAAGGCGGTCGCTGCGATATAGATTCGATGGAGATTGTCGAAGGGCTCGCTAAACTCGGAGGCCAGCACGTAACTACCGACAACGATGGGCGGATGGCTGCCGTTTCTCAGAGAATCGTAGAGATACAGGTAGGTGCCATACGGTGTTGCATCAATGTGTGCGCTGTAATTGGTGCTCAAAGACCTGCGTTGGACATCCTCCTCCCAAATCATGCTGAGGGGGGTGTCCGAAAGATCCGAGATCGTGGGAACGGGTTTGGCGACACTTGGTTCAAAATCACTGAACGCGTCTTCCGAGCTGGCAAGCACCAGGTTCTGCCCGTACAGGATAAAGGGAACCTGCGACTCGCGCCATTTAATCCGCGAGATCAACTGGCCCAGCAGTGCGGTGGGATAATCCAGTGTGAGCTTGGAGATGGTGTTGTCGATCGGATTTCTGATGTAGATGGCGAAATTCATGAATGTTTCGCCGATCTCCTCATCATAATAGGGGGCACCCCAGCGAAGGTCGCCTGCTTCCATATCCCGTTCATTGGGCGGGGTGACAAAGTCTTCTTTGGTGGGCTGATCTGCCTGACTAAGCTGCACGGAAATCTCGCGCCCGGTTGGGAACGTATAAGAGATCCGCTTGATGTTGGTCTGCCGCGACAGGATGGAAATCAACTGCTCATGCAGCGTTGCAGGGGCCGCGTAGACCACTGGGTTGGACAGCATGTCAGCCACCAGCAACCCCATACGCTCTTCATTGCGAAAGAAGTCTCCGACGACTTCCAGGCCGCGCTCGACAATAAGAGCCCCGGTTTCTCCCATCAGGGCGGTGGCCTGACGGTTGGTGGCGTCAGAGACAAAAAGCAGCATGGTTCCGCCAATCAGGGCCAGCAGCATGGCAGCGCCAATGCTGAAGACAGCCGAGATCTTCAAGCGCCATCTTTTCTGGTCCACGTTTGCTGCGGTCTCATCCTGGGGCTGCTTTTTCAAGTCAGCAGTCTCGTTCTTTGGGTCCATTCAGGCCTCCATCTGGAGATACTTTAGAACCAATCTCCCAATTTTGCCTGAACAACTGCTAAAGCTGCAACTGCGGCGGTATCTGCTCTCAAAATTCGGGGGCCTAGCGGGATGTCATGCACGAATGGTTTGCTGTGCAAGAGCGCACGTTCTTCTTCAGAAAAACCACCTTCGGGGCCGATGAGTACAGCAAGCGGGGCTTTTGGCACATCTTTGAGTGCATCGAGCGGGTTATGGGAGCCGTGCCCCTCATCACAATAGATGATCTGGCGATCGTCTTCTTCCTGCTCCCATGTAGAAAGTAGTTTCTTGAGCGGGGCCGGTTCCATCACAGACGGTATGGAGAGCACGCCACACTGCTCGCAGGCTTCCAGCGTGTTGGCTTCCACACGCTCAAGCTTGATCTTCGGGTTCTGGGTGAACTGGGTGATCACCGGACGCAGGCGCCCTGCTCCCATCTCCACGGCCTTTTGAACCATGTAATCAAGCCGCGCGAGTTTCAACGGGGCAAATAGGTAGTCCAGATCCGGCATGGGTGTTTGCTCACGCACCTGCTCTGTGACGATCAGCTCACAGGACTTGCGGCCCGTTGGCAGGATTTGCGCGCGCCATTCGCCATGTTTGCCGTTGAAGACGAGTACCTCGCCGCCCTCCTTCATGCGAAGAACATTGAGGAGATAGTTGGCCTGTGCGCGATCTGCCTCCAGATGGAGGCCAGCGCGGAGATCTGGGTGGACAAATAAACGTTGCATGCGAAACTCATAGCGTGACATGGGCGCACCATATGCCAAGCACGGGGCAGATGCCACTTTGCGCTTAAAGATTTGCTGGTGAGAACTCAATGTCTCAACAAGTGGAAGCAGTTCTCACGGTTCCCCTTTGCAAATGTCGTGGGCTACATTAAGAGATAATGGTTTGAGTTTGCCGCATATGAAAGAAGCCTGACCTTGTCTGAACGCTCCAACATTGCTGAATATACCGTCTCCGAGATTTCCGGTGAGATCAAACGCACCGTTGAAGACAAGTTTGACTATATCCGCGTGCGGGGCGAGCTGGGCCGTGTGAGCAAACCTGCCTCCGGGCACATCTATCTGGATATAAAAGACGATAAATCCGTGCTTTCCGGCATTATCTGGCGTGGCAACGCAGCCCGCCTGAAAATACAGCCTGAGCAGGGTCTTGAAGTCATCGCAACGGGAAAGATCACGACCTTCCCCGGCCAGTCCAAATACCAGATGGTGATTGATAGCCTTGAGCCAGCAGGTGCTGGTGCGTTGATGGCTCTGTTGGAAGAGCGCAAACGCAAGCTGGCCGCGGAAGGATTGTTTGCCGAAGAGCGCAAAGTAGCCATTCCGCGTATGCCGCAGGTAATTGGCGTTGTCACTTCCCCAACCGGGGCTGTTATTCGTGACATTTTGCACCGCATCAGCGACCGCTTTCCGTTGCATGTGCTGGTATGGCCGGTTCGTGTTCAAGGGGAAAGCTGCGGCGCTGAAGTTGCTGCCGGTATTCGCGGTTTCAACGCACTTGAGGCCGATGGGGCTATTCCACGCCCGGACGTTTTGATTGTGGCACGCGGTGGTGGTTCTATCGAAGACCTTTGGGGCTTTAATGATGAAGCGGTGGTGTGGGCAGCTGCAGAGTCACAGATTCCTCTGATTTCTGCGGTTGGCCACGAGACCGACTGGACGCTGATTGATCTGGCTGCTGATGTAAGAGCACCAACGCCAACCGGTGCGGCGGAGTTTGCTGTCCCAGTAAAGGCGGAGATGACCGCGCAGGTGGATGATCTATCTCGCCGTCTTTCCACCGGCCTATTGCGGTTGGTGCAATCGCGCCGGACCGAGCTGCGCGCGGCAAGTGCAGCGCTGCCAGCTCCGCGTGATCTGCTTGCCTTGCCACGTCAGCGGTTCGATATGGTAGCTGGCCGTCTTGAGCATGGCTTGCGGATGAACACGCAGATACACCGGAACTCGTTGAGAGCCGTGGCCTCGGGATTACGTCCAATCACGCTGGCACGGCAAGTTGCGCAGGGACGTGAGCGTCTTCAGGCCTTGCAGGGCCGCGCAGTGGCTGCATTTTCCAATCAGGTGCAACAGCAACGTTTGCGTCTTTCCAACTCAGCGGGGCTCTTGAGTTCGCTAAGCTATGAGCGCGTGATTGAGCGCGGGTATGCGGTGGTGCGTGATGAGAACGGCATTCCGCTGGCAAGTGCACAGGCGGTTCAGGCAGGACAGGCTTTACGGCTTGAGATGAAGGGCGGAACCGTTGGCGCTGTTGCAGATGGCGGTGGGGTTACACCAACGCCTCCCCGCGTGGTGAAAGCGGTAGCAGAGCCTGCGACTGAGACCGTTGCAGCGGCTCCTTTGGCGTCAACACTGGAAGAGCATGTGGCGCAGACGAAGGCAAAGCAGGCCAAGAAACCAGCACGCAAGAAAAAGAGCGATATTGATCCAGGCACACAGGGCAGCTTGTTCTAGGATGCGTTGCGGAGGTTTACCCTCTTAATCCCAGTTATTGCGTGATTAACGGATCACGATTATATTGAGGGAGAGAAAGGGAGCAAACGCCCCCTTTCCCGATGGTTATTTTAGAATGGCGCGGAACCAGAGGACCAGTCTGTTCCGTGCCTTTTCTATTTTGAACCTGAGTTCAAGTTTCATCCATCTACCACCTCCTTCACCAGGCTTTGCTACGATCGGAGTGCCTAATCCCTCCGATTGCGTGGACTGGCGCACGCTGCTGCTTTGCAAAGAAGGTGGGTTATAGAATGCTAGCGACCCTCGGCAGAAATCACTATCCGAGAGAGTTGGGGGTTTTCGCCCCAACCACACGTCGGTGCAGTGTTCAGACCGAGGCTGTGGCGGTGAGCTCGATAGGCTCCTTGAGCAAAGCAAGGTGGAAACTGCCGTTTTGCTTAAAGCCGATGGCCTCATACGCTTTGGCTGCTGCAGGGTTGTCTGTGAACAGGACTGACTTTTGCACCCCACGTTGCTGTGCGGCCTGCAAAGTAAGCGCCACAATCACGCGCGCATATCCGTTGTTGCGGTGCTCTGGCGGAGTCCAGACAGGGCCGACCTGTACGATCTCAGGAAGTGTGGCGTTGAACCCACTCAAGGAAACCGGCTGGTCACGATCCAAAAGGACCCATGAACTGTCGCTTTTCTGCATTTGCGCAACACGGTTGAGAATATGCTCGTCGTGCGCATCGCTAGGCGCACGCCCAAAGGCTTCCAGTTCATATTCCTTTAGCCAGTCAAACAGCAGGGAACTGTCCGCTTCGCTGGAACCAATCAACTTGAACCGGTCACTTAGTGCATTGATTGGCAGCTGGAGATCATTCAGCACAAGTTGATAGAGGCCTTCGCACCGGTTGGTATTATAGGCATCGGCAGGGAGGTTGAGTTTACTCAGGACATAATCTGCCTGCTCGCTCTCGCCAACCAAACCAGCAACCGGACGCTCGACGGTTTGCAGGAGGTGGGAAGTCAGCGCCTCAAGGGCGATTGGATCCGGCGCTTGTGTCATGAGGTTTCCATTCCAGAACTGTGCCAGAATGCCCGTTAGTTCGCCGGCTTCATCGAAAGCGCCCCAGTACTCTCCCGAGAAGGGCTCTCCAGTGGACTCAAGGCCCGCCTTTTCGATATTACTCAGCAAAAACATGGAGCTGTAGGGATGGTTCATCAAGAACTGGCAGGCAGCCTGTTTGTGTTGGCTGGATAATCTTTCAATTTTCATGGCAATGCTCTTTGTTGAAATGACTTAGTATGACGCAGTAAAAAACCCCGGTCTACCGACCGGGGTTTTCCAATCTCTCAACTGATCCCCGGTTTTACATCAAGGATGGCAGGAAGGTGATGATTGCCGGGAAAGCCACCAACACTGCTACCGTCAGCACATCCGCCACAAAGAACGGGGTCGCACCGCGGAAGACTTCCTGTACCGGAATATCAGGACGCACACCGGAGACCACGAAGCAGTTCAGTCCTATGGGCGGTGTTATCAGACAGAGCTCTGCCATCTTTACCACGATGATACCAAACCAGATCGCACAGGCTGCACCAGACATGCCGAGTGTGCTGTCTGCAGCGCTGACATCCAGACCACCATTGAGTGCCATGATTGCCGGGAAGACAACTGGCAGGGTCAGGACCAGCATGCCGATTGCATCCATGAACATGCCGAGCACGGCATAACCAAGCAGGATGCAGACGATAATCATCATTGGCGGGTAGTCCAGCGCGACGATAAACTCACGGAAGGCATCGGGCAGGCCAGCGAATCCGAGGAAACGCACGTAAACCAGCACGCCCCAAATGAGCGTAAAGATCATCACCGTCAGCTTCGCCGTCTCGTGAAGAGCAAGGAAAAGCTGCTTAGTGCGCATGCCTTTATAGAACGCCGTCAGCAGCACCACAAACGCGCCACAGGCACCTGCTTCGGTTGGTGTTGCAAAGCCGAAGTAGAGGCTGCAGAAGATAATCAGTATCACACCGATGATCGGGAATGTACCGGGGACAGACTCAAAGCGCTGTTTCCAGCTGTAGGTTCCGATTGCGGGTGCCCCACCCTGCCATGCAGCGATGAAATAGATAATCGCGGCGTAGATGATGACGGAAACGACGCCTGGCAGGAAGCCTGCCATGAGCAGCTTGCCGACGCTCTCTTCCACCAAAATCGCGTAGATCACGAGGATCGCGCTTGGCGGGATCAGCGAGGCCAGCGTGCCGCCAGCCGCCACCACTGCTGCTGCGAGGCGTTTGGAGTATCCAGCTTCCAGCATTTCCGGAATAGCCACACGGGCGAATACGGCGGAGGTTGCGGTTGAAGCGCCGGATACGGCTGCAAACCCTGCGGTTGCGAAGACTGTTCCGATTGCCAGTCCGCCTGGAAGCCAGCCGAGCCAGCGTTTGGAGGCTTCAAACAACTGCTTTGTCAGGCCTGCGTAGTAGGCCAGAAAGCCGATCAGAATGAAGGTTGGCAGAACGGAAAGCGCATAGGTCACCGACTTGGAATGGGGGATGGTGCCCGCCATTTTTGCGGCGGTGAGAAAACCACGTTCAAACCCGAGGCGCATGGAGAAGATGGCGATCATGCCCACAATGCCGACGAACGCAGCGGCGAAGGCGACGCGGACGCCAATGATGACGAGGAGCAGGAGCACCCCGGTCATGATGAGGCCAATGTCAAACGGCGTCATGATGCACCTCCATGAGCAGGTGTGTTCAAGTCAGGTCCCTCGTCTCCGTTTTCAGCGGAATGGAATGTTTCCTCGATCTCGGCTTGCGCGTGGGACGCAGCGTCCATCACGTGTGGCAGGTCGAGAACTGATGCGGACGTGTTGATGACCAGGCGAGCGTAGCCAAAGAGCTGCAAGACAAGGCGCAGCCAGAGCAGTGACAGAGCTGCTGGCACAACAAACTTAGAAGGCCACGTGGGGATCGCGATATCCATGGTGCTGTCGCCGAAGGTCCATGCGCGGTCGAAGTGCAGATAGGAGCCGTAGATCAGCACGGATACTACAAGCAGGATTGCCAATACTCCGAGGAACTCGGCGATCCATTGGGTACGCCCCCTGAACACGCCGACCACTAGTTCCATGCGGATGTGGCCACCAACACGCTGACAATAGGCGATGCCCATGAACGCGAACACGGCCATAGCCTGTTCTGTAATATCAATGAAGCCGGGCACGGGCTGGTTGAACAGATTGCGTCCAACGACCTGAACCACGGCCAGCAACATCAACACAAGGATGGAGGTAGCTGCGATGAGGTTGAACAGGTTCTCGATTTTTCCCAGTGCACCATTAAAGCGGAGATAGGCCATATCCGACTTGGGATACGTGGAGCCGTTTGGTTTGGACATGTTATCAGCCCGATTTTTAAGAGAAACATTGTACCCCGCCCATGCAGATCACTGTGGAGCAGGCTCTTAAACTTTTCTTCCAGTGGGCATTGGTCACCGGAAAAGGCGAAGGCGCGCCCCTTTTTGGATGCGCCTTCGCTAAAGCAATTACTTGCCAGCGATTGTGTTTTGGACCAGCGCGAGCAGGTCTGCAGCAGGAAGGCCCTTTGCAGACATGTCTTCGACCCACTTGTCCCAGATTGGCTTACCTGCAGCAGCCTTGAAGCTTGCAAGCTCTTCGTCAGAGAAGGTGATTTGCGCGACGCCGTTTTCTTCCAGCGACGGGTAGAACTTGTCGTAGACCTTTGCGTAGGTGTCCAGATAGTGCTGGATGGCAGGGTCGACACTTTCATCCAGTGCCTTTTGGAAATCAGGTGACAGCATGTCGTAGGCGTCTTTGCTGACAACAACCGGGCAGCTCACGGTGCCTGGGTTCAGGTTGTTGGTCCACCAGTTACCTGCTTCAATCGTTTTGAAGGACAGGTGGGCGTGAGGCGCGAACGCCACGGCCTGAACGGTGCCGGAGTCGATAGCCTGATAGGCTTCAGAAGCTGTCACGGTGGTTGGAACAGCGCCGATAGTCTTCATCGCGTTGCCAACACCGCCGAGCGCGCGTACACGCATGCCTTTAAAGTCAGAGAGTTTGGTCGGTGCTTCGCCTTTGCCCAGCAGGTTGTACTGAGGCATTGGAGATGGCATGAGCAGCTTTGCATTCCAGCGGCCCAGATCCTTTTGAACAGCCGGGTGATCATAGAGTGCAAAATCCACCTTCACCTGAGTTGCCAGATCCGGCACGCCGAGGAATGGCAGGTCGGTGGTGGTCAGAGTCGGGTTTTTGTCTGCATGGTAGGACGCGCAGAACTGAGCCATCTCAAACGCGCCGATGGAGATGCCATCGAGGTTTTCGCGGGACTTGGACAGCGCACCACCGTAATGCAGTTTGATTTCGAACTTGCCGTTTGTGCGTGCAGCCACCTCTTCGGAGAGCTTTTCGACGTGCTCGGTAAATGCACGGCGTTTCCCCCACAACGAGACATTCCAGGTCACATCAGCGGCCAGAGCTTCGCCTACGAACGCAGAGCCCATCGTTGCCGCGAGTGCAGCGGTCGCTACCTTAATATTTTTCATTTATTTACTCCCGATAATATGTAGCTGTCCCTGCAATGCGCACGAAAACAGCTCCTCCCTAAGTTCTATTAGTTTATAGAAATAACATAAAATTATCAGTAATAAACCTTAGTTATCCGAGAGTATAAAGAATATTCACATGCCCCCAGGTTCGTAGTCCAAATGTTCTTTACAATACGAAAGTCTATGAAATACCTGCCCTTTGCGAAACCATTCCGTTCTTCTTTGCCTAAAGTATAAAGACTACAAGTATACCTATTGGAAGCGAAACTGCGGTACCTTACACTCAAGAACATACAATAATAGTGAAACTACATTATTTTTCAAAACCTTATCCCAATGTTTAAGGTTGACAAGGATCAAAGCAGTAACTGCAATACCGACCTAATATTTCTGCGAGGGACACCCTCCCATACCGCTAATAATTAGAGGGCAAGGAGACAGGCACATGGCAATCAAGGACATTCTCACTATTACTGATCTGAACGGCGATCAAACAGCATCTCAGGTTGCTGTGGAATTTGCCCGTCAGGCAGGAGCACATGCCACTGGTCTTGCATTGGCATTTGAGCCAATCGTACCGGGGTTTCTGGCGGCGCCGATGCCAACCGATTATCTGCAAGTGGCAAAGACTCAGGCCATCGACGCGGCAAAAGCCTCTATCGATAAGTTTGCAAGTTACGCCAATATGGCGGGTATTTCTTCTGAAACCCGTATAGAAGAAATCGTCACTGGCGGAAGCCTAGAATCCATTATGGCGCATTGCCGTTTGAGCGACATGGTTGTGATTGGGCAGGAAAATCCTGAAGCGCCAGAACCGATGCGCGAAATGCTGATCGAAGGTTTGCTGTTTGAATCCGGCGTCCCTACTCTGGTAGTTCCTTTCATTTCCAAAGGAAACTTCCAGGCCAAGAAGGTGACCGTCGCTTGGGATGGCAGCGCAACAGCTGCCCGTGCCGTCCATGCAGCACTTCCAATTCTGGAAATGGCCGAGCAGGTCACCATCGTGATTGTGAACAAGGGCCAGCCAACAGAAGGCGAGCCTGGGACCGATATTGCAACCTACCTTGCTCGCCATAATCTGGAGATCAATGTTGACGTGATCAACAACCCACCAATCGGTGTCAGTGATTCACTCCTCAACTACGTCTCAGAAAATGCAGTGGATCTGCTGGTGATGGGTGGTTACGGCCACAGTCGTATGCGTGAGTACCTCATTGGGGGAGCAACCCGCGACATTCTGCACTCCATGACCATCCCGGTTCTGATGGCTCACTGATCCAATCGGCGGGCGCCCCATTTTGCCTCCCGATCCTTGCCCACGTAGAAACGGAGAGAGGTGTCGCTTTACTGCTGCACCTCTCTTCTATTTTTTCAGACCACTTGTCCATCAGCTCTGGTATGCGGGCATTGGTCTCAGTTGAACATCGTTTTATACAGACCTAAAACTCAAATGAGTTTGACGGGGAATGTGCCATGACAATCTGCAATCTAGAGGGCCTGACCTCTCCACGTTCTGTTGCCATTGTTGGTCCGAACAGCAAACAGGAAATGATCCTGCAGCGTCTTATCGGCAGCCTTGTGAACAGCGGGTTTTCGGGCCCCAAAAGCTTTGTCAACTTGCCGGGTACCACAGCTGACGGGTTCAGGACCGTCGCCTCTATTAAAGAGCTGGATGGCACTGCAGATCTTGGCATCTTGCTGGGGGACCATACAACGGCCGCCCGCGATATTCACCTGCTGGGCGAACAAGGCACGCGCGCGGTGGTCATTCCCGCGAGCGGTTTTGACAGCTGGAGTGATGAGCACCTTGATGCGCTCTTGAAAGCGGCGCATCCCTACAACATTCGAATTCTTGGTCCGGGCAGTCTGGGGATTGCCTCTCCCCATTCCAAGCTCTCGACCCTTTTGACCAGCGAGCAAGCGCTGAAAGGCGAACTTGCGCTGATTTCCCGTTCAGGCACCATCTTCAACACCACGCTGTCCTGGGCCAAAGCGAACTCCATCGGGTTTTCCGGTGTGGTCTCATTAGGTCGCCGACTGGATGTGGATGTCTCGGATCTGCTGGACTGGTATGCGATGGATTATCGGACCAAAGCGATCCTTGTTCACCTTGAGACGATTGCCAACCCGCGCAAGTTCATGTCTGCTGCACGCGCTGCGGCCCGCTCCAAGCCGGTTATCGTAATTCGCAGTGGTGCCAGCCGTGACCAACATCATATTTCCGGTACGGCTCATTCCAGCCGTCTTGCAACGCGCGATTCTGTTTATGACGCCGCCTTGCAGCGTGCCGGTGTGCTTCGTGTTTATGATCTTGACGAGATGTTTGAAGCCGCGGAGACGATTACCCGCGTAGCTCCATCCGCAGGTCGCCGCCTGTCCATTATCGCGAATGGCCGTAGTTTGGCGACTCTGGCCGCTGACCGTCTTGCCAAAGTGGGCGGCAAGCTGTCGCCCATCAGTGAGAAGACCAAAGAAAAGCTGGTCTCACTAACCCGTACTGATGCGCGTGCCGACAACCCGCTTGTTCTTTCTGAAGCAGCAAGTCCGGCGGAGTTTAAAGAAGGCATCAGTGCATTATTGCAGGATCCGAACTCCGATGGTGTTCTGGCGATTGCAGCGCCCACTGCGTTTGAAGACTTTTCGCTGGTTGCCAAAGCGCTTGCCGAGGCTGCCAAGGAAGACCGCAAACGGCTTGGCAGGCATCAGGCGTTTGTGACCACGCTGGCGGGCGGTTCTAATATTCCGCGACAGGTTCTGGATGAGGCGCGGGTGCCCTGTTATCCAAGCCCATCCGGTGCGATCCGATCCTTTATGCATTTGGTGCGCTACAAGGAAGCCAAGGACCATCTATCCGCGGTGCCAGACAGTCTGCCCAGCGATTACAAGCCGAACCTGCGCTTGGCGCAAGAGACAATCCGCGGGGCGCTGGCGAACGGGCAGAAGTGGCTTACTCCTTTACAGACAAAAGAGTTGCTGCGCGCTTATGCGATTAATCAGGTGGAGCTGCATCTGGTTAAAACCGCTGAAGAGGCTGCCAAAGTGGCGGAGGTGCTTTTCGACAAACACGACCAGCTTGTTCTGAAGGTGAGCAGCCCTGATCTGACGTTCAAGTCAGATGTAGGCGGCGTGCATCTTGGCGTGGACAGCGTGGAGGGTGTGAAGGCGACCTTTGAGAAGATCATGGGCAATGTGCAGCACTCTTACCCTGATGCGGAGATTACGGGCGTTGAGATCCAGCCCATGGTGACACGCCGGTTTGGTCTTGAGACGTATGCCGGTCTTGCAGATGATCCGGTGTTTGGTCCTGTGGTTGTCTTCGGCAAAGGCGGTACATCGGTTGAGGTGATTGGCGACCGGGCTATTGATCTGGTGCCCATCGACCTGAACCTTGCCAAGGCGATGGTGGCGCGCACGAGCACATCCAAATTGCTCAAGGGCTTCCGCAACCGACCATCGGCCAATGTTTCTGAAGTGGAGCAGCTGCTGGTGAAGCTCTCTCAGATTGCGGTTGATTTTCCCGAGGTGCGCGAGCTGGACCTCAATCCGGTTGTGGTGGATGAAGATGGTATTGTGGTGCTTGATGCGCGCGTTGCAATCAGCGCTCCGGACAAACGTCCGGGACGGCAGGGAGCCTCACGCCTGTCTATCGTGCCCTACCCTGTTGAGTGGGAGCACACCCATCAACTGAAGGATGGCAAGACGATTTTGATCCGGCCAATCCGGCCTGAAGATCAAGGCATCCTGAAGAAGTTCTTCGAGAAGGTCTCCATTGAAGACCTGCGGCTGCGCTTCTTTGCACCGGTCAAAGAGTTTTCGCATACGTTCCTTGCCCGCCTTGTGCAACTTGACTACGCGCGAGCCATGGCGTTTGCGGCTATTGATCCGGAGACCGGCGATATACTGGGTGTTGTGCGACTTCACTCAAACCCGGATCACACCGAGGGTGAGTATGCGGTGATGGTGCAGTCTGGTCTGAAGGGGATGGGACTTGGCTGGGTGCTGATGAAGCTGATTATTCGCTACGCCAAGGTGGATGGCATTCGGACTGTCAAAGGCGAGGTTTTGCGTGAGAACACCACCATGCTGGACATGTGCCGCAATCTGGGCTTCCGCGTGAAACGCTCACCGGATGATGATGCGCTTGCGGATGTGTCTTTGGATGTGACGACCCTTGATCGGGAGACGATGAGTTAGCTCATCGCCTCCAACATATTCGTTTAACTTGCAGCCATTGACGCTTCACGGATCTCCGTCAGCGAGCGGACTGGTGTGATCGCTTCAGGGTCCAGATGCAGATGCAGCAGGGCTGGTTTGCCGCTGGCTTTTGCAGCTTCAAAGGCCGGACCGAACTGATCAGCTGTTTTCACCGTGCTTGAATGGAAGCCATAGGCCTTGGCCACATCGGCAAAATTTGGGTTTTGCAGGGTGGTTGCGCTGATACGGCCCGGATATTCACGCTCCTGATGCATACGGATGGTGCCGTAAATGCCGTTGTCGACGACCACCACAATGATGTTGGCGCCACTCTGCACAGCGGTTCCCAGTTCCTGAATAGTCATCTGCAAGCAGCCGTCGCCAGCAAAACAAACCACATCACGCTCCGGGAACTTCAGTTTTGCCGCAACAGCTGCTGGCAGGCCGTAGCCCATGGAGCCGCAGGTTGGGGCCAGCTGTGTGTTGTATTTGCGGAAGCGGTGGAAGCGGTGCACCCATGTTGCGTAGTTACCTGCACCGTTGGCGAAGATGGTGGTGTCATCGAGATTGTTCTCGATCCACTCCATGACCTCTGACATTTGCAGATCACCCGCCACTGTTGGGCGGGCACCAGACCATGCCAGATAGTCAGCATGAGCTTCGTCAACCTGTGCCTTCCAGCCAGCTTGCTGCTTTACCTCAAGTGCGGCCAATGCTTCACAGAAGCCTGCGGGGCTTGCGTTGATGCCCAGCGTTGGCACGTACATGCGGCCAAGTTCTTC
This sequence comes from Pseudovibrio japonicus, assembly GCF_014651595.1. Lineage (GTDB taxonomy): Bacteria > Pseudomonadota > Alphaproteobacteria > Rhizobiales > Stappiaceae > Pseudovibrio > Pseudovibrio japonicus. Next base: position 993,507 of record NZ_BMXE01000001.1, read on the forward strand.
GCTGCCGGGATGAATGTGCACGACCTTTTGGGACGGGACCGGGATGTTCAGCATGGAATAGGACTGGCTTGGCATCTCGGAGAGGATGTCACCGAGGAGAACGATAAGATCCGAGTTCTCGATGCGGGCCTTGAGCTTTGGGTTGATGCCGATGCCGACATCACCTGCGTAGCAGGCGTGGCCATTGTCAAAGAGCATCTGGCGACGGAAGGAAGCACCGACCGGTAGATTGTTCTTTTCTGCAATGGCTTTGAAGGTGTCGCAGGTTTCTTCTGACCAGCGGGAGCCGCCAAGAATGAAGAACGGGCGTTCTGCGGCTTCCAGAAGCTCGCCGAACTCTTCCATCTGACGGGGGGACGGATAGGTTTCAACCGGACGCATGGCCGGAACCCGCTGTGCGTCTGCCAGCTCGATCAGCATGTCTTCCGGTAGGGCCAGAACGACGGGACCTGGACGACCAGATGTGGCGACGTGGTAGGCACGGGAGACCATTTCCGGAATGCGGTCCGGCTGGTCAATCTCGGCAACCCATTTGGCGATGCTGCCAAACATCTGGCGGTAGTTGACTTCCTGAAACGCGTCGCGCTCACGCATGTCGCGGGCGATCTGGCCGACAAACAAGATCATGGGCGTGGAATCCTGCTGCGCAATATGCACGCCTGCTGATGCGTTGGTTGCACCGGGGCCACGAGTGACCATGCAGATGCCCGGTTTACCGGTCATCTTGCCCCATGCTTCTGCCATCATGGCCGCGCCGCCTTCCTGACGGCACAAGGTTACTGGAACAGAGGCATCGTACAGCGCGTCCAGAACTGCAAGATAACTCTCACCCGGCACACAGAAGACACGTTCTGCGCCCTGATCTTCCAGCGCATCTACGATTAACTGACCACCGGTCCGTTTTGTCTGGCTCATCCCTCACTCCAGTCCTAATTCAATTGGGGCGAAGATACGCGGATTATGCGCCCGTGCAAATCTGCAGTATTTCCCTTTATTATTCCCAATGGGAATGAACCGGGCAAATCGCAGTGTGATTATTGAGGTCTGCATGACAGATCAGGCGGTTTCGCGCTTCGCGTTCTTTTCCATTTTTCCTAAGGGAGCTTCATACTAAATTCACGGCCCCAGAATATGTCCTAAGCCCGATTGATAGATTGGCATTTACGACAAGAGCGTGCACAACACATTCAGGTTTGCGCAGTTTCGAGGAGTGTACCCATGACCACCGACAGTTTTGACGTGGATACCCTGACCCAAAGCGATATCATCCGCTTCTTCTCCTCACCCGCTGCGCACCGGGGGCAAGAGGTCAAACGCATTGATACCCATGCGAACATCGCGTTTCTGGTGGGGAACGATGCCTACAAGATGAAACGGGATGTGAAATTCCCCTTCCTCGACTATTCCAGCCTTGAGAAACGCAAGAGCGCCTGTGAAGCAGAAATGCGCCTTAATAGTCAGTATGCGCCCCAGATCTATCGCAGCGCATTGCCGATTACACTTGAGCGTGATGGAACTCTGGAGCTGGCCGGTCAGGGAGAAGTGGTTGAGTGGGTTGTCCATATGAACCGCTTCAACGAGCATCTGGGGCTGGACCGGATCGCTGAGGAAAAAGGGATCAGCAGGGAACTCGCGCTTGATCTTGCCAAGCTCATGGTGGACGCGCACAGCCGGACGACGCAACGCGAAGCGCAGCCGTGGATAGATGATCTGCTTGCCTATACCAACCAGAACCTAGACGCGTTTCAGGAGTTCCCGCAGTTCTTTCCGGCTGAGGAAGTACTGGCACTGGATAAGGCCGCCCGCAAGGAACATCAGTTTATCGAAGGCATTATCCAGAACCGCGGTGAACTGGGTCTTGTTCGCCTCACCCATGGAGACGCACACCTTGCCAACATTGTGATGTTTGATGGCAAGCCCATGTTGTTTGATGCTGTCGAGTTCGACGATGCAATCGCAACTGGCGACGTTCTTTATGATTTGGCGTTCTTGTTATTGGACCTGTGTGAGCGGAAGGAGCCGGAGGCGGCGAACGTGGTGCTCAATGCTTATCTGCAACTGACGCAGGAGCCACAACATCTGAAAGATATTCGTGTTCTCAGGTTCTACCTGATGATGCGCGCTGCCATCAGGGCCAAGATTGCTGCGGCTGCTTCTTTGCATCAGGAGGGGGCTACTCGCAGCAAGACGGAGCATCAGGCTGAGGAGTACTTCAAGATCTGCCAGCGCGCGCTTGAGCCGACACCGCCTGTGCTCTGCGTGATTGGTGGGCTTTCCGGAACCGGCAAAACGACTGTAGCACAAGGCCTGGCGCCGCAGCTTGGGCGGATGCCGGGGGCTGTTCATCTGCGCACGGATGTTTTGCGCAAAGAGTTGCTGGGTATTCCGGAAAGGGTGAAGGCAGGTCACGACAGCTACACACCCGAGTTTTCGGCAAAGGTTTATGCTGAGCTGATGCATCGCGCGGAACTGGTCCTGGCTGCCGGGCACTCTGTCATTGTTGATGGGGTGTTCAGCAAGAAAGAAGAGAGAGACTCAGTTGAGCAGATTGCTGCAAAGACCGGGGCGGAGTTCATTGGCCTTTGGCTGGAAGCAGACGTGGAGACGCTTATCAACCGGGTTGAGTCGCGACACGGCGACGCATCGGACGCAGATGCAAAGGTGGTTCGCCTTCAGCAAACTTACGATGCGGGCGAGATCGACTGGGTGAAACTGGATGCTGCCAAATCCAAAGAAACTGTTTTAGAACAAGCCTGTAGCGCAACGGGGCTACAGCCGCCTAACTGATATCCTATTTTTTACAATCATTACAATGTGATAGCTGCGGCTGAGATTTGCCGCAGGCTGCCTTCTATTTGATTGTTGTCAATGCAAGTCATTCGCAATTGCAGTTCTTTTGTCTTCAAGAAACAAAGTTTTGGAGACATGGATGTCTTTGCTAGCCAAAGAGACGTTTGCGCAATCACCTCATAAAGAAGCATTCGCCCCTTACCGCGAAACGTTCATACCACCTGTGCAGGCCACACGCCTGACGGAGGCACGCTCGGGCGTTGAGCTGAAGATTGTTCGCCTTGGACAAGACCGGGCGGATGCTTTGAAGCTGAGATCTCTTGGTTTGACCAGTGAACGCCCGGTTTCAATTTTTGAAGGCTGCGGAACGCGGGCGCGGATCCTATCCATCGGGTCTCAGCGGGTTGCAGTAGGCGTTGATCTGGCGGACACCATTTTGGTGGAAGAGGTCAGCCAATGAGCTGCCACGGTACTTCCTCCTGCCACTGTGATGGCAAGCCACAAGTCCATTTGCTTGGCACGGCCAACTCCGGCAAATCCAGCCTGTTTAACAAGCTTACTGGCCGCAGTCAGGTGATCGGCAACTGGCCGGGTGTTACGGTTGATCGCAAGACCGGTATTTGTGAAACACAGACTATTCAACTGGCGCTGCTGGACCTGCCCGGTGTTGCAACACTTTCCTCTCCTGAAGATGACCGTATTGACGAGCGGATCACCCGTCAGGCGCTTTTGTCTGATCGCCCGGCCGCACTGGCTGTTGTGCTTGATCCAATTGCGCTGGAACGCTCGCTTGCCATTTTGCTGCAGGCGCTGGCGTTTGAAGTGCCTATCGTTGCAGTGATGAGCAAAGCGGACCTGTGGCCTGCGGGTGTCTTACAAGCGGCGGCTGACCGCCTTTCTGCTGCGCTTTCCATTCCTGTTATCGCGACTTCTGTTCACGACGAGCATTCTTTGGCTGGCTTGCGTGATGAGTTGGCGACTGTGGTGCGTGCGCCGGAGGCCCCTTCCCGCCTGCTGACTGATCCTTTTGAGCTGATTGAACAGGTCAAGGACTTGGCGAAAGAGATTGCCAGCCTTGCGCCCGAGCTTTCCTCCCAGTCCATGCCTTTGGCGCATCGTTTGATGGAAGGTGACAAGCTGGCCCGTGCAGTGGTGCCGGAGGCGGTTCTTGCCAAAGCGCACAATATCTCTGAGGCGTGCGCTGCTCGTCTGCAGGACCCGACCGAGCTGGTGATGGCGACGAGCTATTTCAATCGGGCCTACTCGCTCTCCCAGTTGATGGAGCTGCCTGAGCCGCAGGATGTGCGAAGCTTCTCCGATAAGATTGACCGCTTTGTACTTTCCAAGTGGGCGGGGCCGGTGGTCTTCCTTAGCGCGATGTACGTTATGTTCTTCATCGCGATTAATGTTTCCTCCTACTTCATTGACCTGTTTGATGGATTGGGAGACGCGCTGTTTATTCAGGCGCCGCTGAGCCTGCTTTATGCTGTCGGGCTTGAGCGCGGCGCGCTGGAAATGCTGATCACAGCGATTGGTGGAGGTTTGCAGACTGTTGGTACGTTCGCCCCGATCGTCGGCCTGCTGTTCCTCTGCCAGATTTTCCTTGAGCAAAGTGGCTATATGGCCCGTGCGGCGGTGGTCGCGGATGGGTTGATGCGCCGGATCGGGTTGCCGGGACGTGCATTCCTACCGCTTATTCTGGGCTTTGGCTGTACAGTGCCTGCCGTTATTGCAACGCGCACGCTGGAGACGGAACGGGAGCGCGTGGTAACATCCATGATGGCACCGTTCATGTCCTGTGGTGCGCGCCTGCCGGTGTATGCGCTGTTTGCAGCTGCGTTCTTTCCGGTCAATGGCCAGAACATTGTGTTTGCACTGTACCTGCTGGGCGTTGGTGTTGCGATCTTTACTGGCTGGGCTCTGTCAAAGTCGTTCTACAAAGGCCAGTCCACAAGCCTTGCTATTGAGCTGCCAACCTATCAGATGCCACAGTTTGCGCAGGTCATGAAGCTGGTGTGGACCCGTTTGAAGCTGTTCCTGTTTGGAGCAGGCAAGATCATTGTTACTGTCGTGGCGGTTCTGACCATTCTCAATTCTGTCGACTTCGACGGCAACTTTGGCAACGAGGCCAACGGTAACTCTGTGCTGGCCGTTGTTTCCAAGGAAGTGACACCGATCTTTTCGCCTATGGGACTGAGTGAGGATGACTGGCCGGCCACAGTTGGTCTTGTCACCGGTATCTTTGCAAAAGAAGCAGTGGTTGGCACCTTGCAGACGCTTTATGTCACGCAGGATGAAGATGGAGGGGCTCCTGCTCCGTTGGAGACCGCACAGGACGCTATCGCAACCTTTACCAGCAGTATTGTGGATCTAACCTCGCAGATGCTTGACCCGCTTGGTATCAATATTGGCGATACATCCAGCTATGAGACAGCCTCGGAAGAGCAAGAGGTTGAGGTTGGTCTGTTCACGGCGCTTGCTGCGCACTTTGACGGCAAGGTGGGTGCGTTTGCCTACATGATTGCGGTTCTGCTTTACATCCCCTGCTCTGCGGCGCTGGCCACCATCTGGCGTGAGGTCGGTCGCAACTGGGCGCTGTTTGCAGCAGGTTGGACGACCTTGCTGGCCTATTCAGGTGCGTCGCTGGCCTATCAAATTGGTACCTTTACGCGACATCCGACCTCTTCGGCGCTCTGGATCATCGGGTTGCTGGCCTCGATTGCCGGTGTGCTGATCTTCATGCGGCAGAAGGCGGAGACCACCCTTGCGCATCAGGCAGCATTGGAGGCGGCAGAGTAACATGTTGCACCAAGTCGAAGGTGTTTTGGCAGAACGTGGCGGCGCTACTGTTGGCGAGATTGCGCAGCAGATGAACATTTCGAGTGATTTTGCTCTTGCCATGATCACGCAGCTGAAAGCGTTGGGGCGCATTGAAGAAGTGGGGTGTTCTACAAGTTCCGTCTCCAGCAGTTGTGCAAGCTCTTGTGGGGGATGCAGCTTTGCGCCGACGGTTCAGTATCGGCTCAAAAAATAAGATCTGCTTAAGCAAATAAACACAAACAGGAGAGTGAAGGCCGGTTCCTTACTCTCCTGTCTTGCATTGCGTCTGTTTCCTCAACTTTATGGTGAGGACCCCAGCCCTAGCCTTTTCTGCAAAAAAGGAGGGTGCTGTGGTTACCTTTCATGACGCAATCACAACCTGCTTCAGAAAATATGCCAAATTCTATGGCCGTGCGCCGCGCTCGGAGTACTGGTGGTGGGCGCTGTTCTCCATCCTGATGAGCGCTTTGGCGACCAGCATAGACATCTTCCTATTCGAATTGATTTTCGGCGCCATACCTCTTTATGGCCAGCAGATTCCTTCACCTCTTGCCACCGCTGTTGCCATTGTGCTGCTGCTGCCGGGTCTCGCTGTCTCAGTGCGCCGACTGCATGACGTGAACTATTCAGGCTACTGGCTGTTCTTATGGTTGGTGCCGGTCATTGGCTGGCTGTTTCTGCTCTACCTGCATCTGAGACCCTCCGAGGAAACAGTGCTTGCCGAGTATCAGTGAGCCGAACAAACCAACTTATGAGGATGTGATGACTTTTGGACGCGCCATCAGGACCGGCTTTGAGAAGTATGTACAGTTTGAGGGGCGTGCAACGCTCCCCGAGTTCTGGTGGTGGGCGCTGTTCTTCGCGATCGTGATGGTGGGAGCTCACCTCATTGATTACTTTGTGGTTGCACCTGCACTTGGATTGCCTGCCGGGAGTGTTCGGGATGGTACACCGCTGAGCTCGATCATGGGCATTGCGCTGATCCTGCCGAACGTTGCTGTAGCGGCGCGGCGGCTGCATGACGTTAATCGGTCAGCCTACTGGTTGCTGATTGTGTTTGTTCCGGTTCTGGGTGCTTTGCTGCTGATCTACTGGTTCTTGCAGCCGTCCTTCCCGGGCAAGACGGAATATTCGAATTAGAATGAATACAAACCGGACAGGGCAGCAGCGGATCGGGCATAAGCAATGGTTATGCGACACTTTGCGTAGTGCATAGCTCCTAATACAACTCACTTTTTCAAGAAAACAGTTACTACATCAAAGACAAGTGCCCTATCTTTTGGGGTGCACTGGTCATGGACTGCGGAAAAAGCATAATTATTAATAGTATTCCGCTACGGAATTCCATGATCTAAAATCGGCACATCCCATCGACAGGTGGTCACATGGACAGTATAGCAGTTGATCTAGCTCGATTCCAATTTGCTTTTACGATCGCATTCCATATCATTTTCCCCGCCTTTACTATAGGTTTGGCGAGCTTCCTCGCCGTTCTTGAGGGCTTATGGCTATGGACCGGACGAGATGTATACTTGCGGGTCTTTAAGTTCTGGCTCGTAATCTTCGCACTTTCTTTCGCTATGGGGGTCGTTTCCGGCATCGTCATGGCGTATCAGTTCGGCACCAACTGGTCTGCCTTTGCAGACAAAACCGGGGCGGTCATTGGGCCGCTCATGGGCTATGAGGTGCTTACGGCCTTCTTCCTGGAGGCTGGTTTCCTTGGCATTATGCTGTTTGGTATGAACCGCGTGGGTAAGAAGCTGCACTTCTTCGCCACTGTGGTTGTTGCTATCGGCACCGCACTTTCCGCATTCTGGATCCTTTCAGTGAACAGCTGGATGCAGACCCCGGCAGGCTATGCCATAAACGAGATTGGCCAGTTTGTGCCAGCGAGTTGGCTGGAAATCATCTTCAATCCTTCCTTCCCATTCCGTCTTGTTCATATGGTGCTGGCTGCCTACCTGACGACCGCCTTTGTTGTTGCTGCCGTTGGCGCTTACCACCTGCTGCGCAACCGCTTCAGTGAGGCGGCGCAGGTGATGTTCTCCATGGCCATGTGGATGATCATTGTGGTGACACCAATCCAGATGATTGCCGGTGATTATCACGGCCTGAACACTCTGGAGCACCAGCCTGCCAAGGTTGCAGCTATGGAAGGCCATTTTGACTCGCAAGGCCCTGCCCCGCTCATTCTGTTTGGATGGCCAGATATGGAAGCAGGCGAGACAAAGTACAAGATCGAGGTTCCTTATCTTTCCAGTATCATTCTGACCCACAGCCTTACCGGTGTAGTTCCCGGCCTTAACGACTTCCCACGGGAAGACTGGCCACCTGCAGCAATCGTGTTTGTTTCCTTCCGCATCATGGTTGGCATCGGTGTCCTGATGTTGCTGGTTGGCGTATGGGGACTTTGGTCCCGTTTCCGAGGGCGACTCTATGAAAGCGAATGGCTTCAGCGGGCATCCATTGTGATGGGGCCGACTGGTTTCATTGCTATCATCGCAGGCTGGACAACCACTGAAGTGGGACGTCAACCTTACACTGTCTACGGATTACTCAGGACTGCTGACTCGGTATCGCCGGTGGCAGCACCTGCCGTGTGGGCCTCACTGGTCGTGTTCGTGGTCGTGTACTTTGTCGTCTTTGGAGTTGGTATCTTCTACATCTTCCGATCCATGGGCAAATCACCTGACACAAGTCACGGCGTTGAGGAAGGCGTCCCGGTCAGATCCGCAGGCATAACACCTGCGCAGGCCCTGCAACCAAACGAGGGAGATCGGTCCCATGATGATTGATTATCCGCTAATCTGGGGTTTTCTCATTGCAGTAGCGATCTTCGCCTATGTGGTTCTGGATGGCTTTGATCTTGGCATCGGGATCTTGTACCCGACCACTAAAGATGCTGATGAACGCACCTTGATGATGAACAGTGTGGCTCCTGTCTGGGACGGAAACGAAACCTGGCTCATTCTTGGCGGTGGTGGTTTGTTCGCTGTGTTCCCACTGGCCTATTCGGTTATCATGCCTGCGGTCTACGCACCAATTATCGGCATGTTGATCGGTTTGATCTTCAGAGGCGTTGCCTTTGAATTCCGCTTCAAATCCTCTGAAGAACGCAGACCGTTCTGGGATCTGTCCTTCTTCGCAGGGTCTCTTGTCGCCGCGTTCTGCCAGGGGTTGGTGCTTGGCACGCTTGTGAAGGGCATCACTGTGGTTGACCGAACCTATGCTGGCGGCTGGTGGGATTGGCTGTCGCCATTTTCCGTCATGACAGGATTGGCCGTGGTTTCAGGCTATGCCCTTCTGGGTTCCACATGGCTGGTGATGAAACTGGAAGGCAGGCCGCAAGAGCACTTCCGCCGTCTTTCCAAATACACTGCAATTCTCTTGGTTGGCTTCCTGTTGCTGGTGAGCATTTGGATGCCATTCCTGAATGAGGACATTATGGTGAAGTGGTTTAGCTTCCCGTATCTGCTTTACACGTTCCCTGTGCCGCTGCTTGTTGCCATCACTGTACTGGTCTTGTGGCGGGCATTGATGAGGGATTCGGATTACACACCGTTCCTTGCCTCGTTGGTGCTCTTCCTGCTGACCTACGTGGGATTGGGGATCAACATCTATCCGGAAATCGTTCCGGGCGTTTACACGCTTTGGGAAGCGGCTGCGCCTGATAGTAGCCTTAAGTTCCTGCTAGTGGGAGCCGTCATCCTTATCCCGATGATCCTCGCCTACACGGCCTACGCCTATTACGTATTCCGCGGCAAGATCAAATCAACGGAGGGGTATCACTAATGAGCCCTGATAAAACCGGCGAAGTCGACCAACCGTTATGGAAGCGCTTGTTTTGGTTTGCGGCCCTTTGGGTAGCAGGCGTCGCGTCCGTCGCGGTGCTGTCTTACGCCCTGAGAAGCCTGATCATCTGACAGGACGCTAGAAACAGTAAGGGCGTGCTATCCCCATAGCACGCCCTTCTCCCAATGAACCGCTCGCGGTTCCTCCTCCGCTACGGCTCGAATTTGTCTGGAGCCGAATATCTCCCGAAAACTCGCCTCTCATATTTCAGGGGTGCACTGTGATATGTTTTAGGAGGCCTTTCAATGCGGCAAAACCCGCAGTTTGGCGATTTGTTGCGCAATGCGGGCAAAAATAAGGGAAACAAGCTGTTGCTTAGATGTGGGAAACTCAAAGTTGCGCCACACGTCAGCCCTCACCCTTGTGTTTCTCTGCTTGATTTACGAGTTGCCCGTGCGCTTTTCTCATGAAAAGCTCACATGCGCTTCGAGGCCTTCCTGATTGATCCGAGCTCCGGCCTCGTTGACCTCCGCTTATTCGGTCACATGGTTTGAATGTGACAGACACCCCATCCTTTTGGAGTAGTGCTCATGATCTTCGCGCAGCTCACCGACATTCATCTCAAGGCTGGTGGCAGGTTCGCCTACAAATATTCTGACACGCTCTCTTTTTTGCGGGCAGCAGTTGCGCATCTGAATGCGTTTCGTCCGCAGCTTGATTTTGTTGTGATTAGTGGGGATTTGGTCGATCTGGGAACGCGCGATGAGTATGAGCTGTTCCGGCAAGAGATTGCACCATTGGAGATGCCGTTTTACGTGATCCCTGGCAATCATGATGATCGGGATGTGATGCGTGCGGCTTTTTCTGACCATGATTATGTTTCGCCGGACGGGCCGCTTCAGTTTTCCATTGAGCGGGAGGGCCTCCGGATCATTGGGCTGGACACAAGTGTTCCGGGCCATCCGGAAGGTCACTTTGATGTTGATCGGCAGGTATGGCTGCGGGGGGAGTTAGAGGCGCACCACGACCAGCCTACTTTGGTGTTCATGCATCATCCTCCCGTCCGGACCGGTATTTTGCATATGGATGCCATGATGCTGATGCGAGCGGACGAGGATTTCTGGCCGGTGGTTTCAGGCCAGCCGCAGATCCTGCAGATCGCGTGTGGGCATGTGCACCGGGCGATTGAGGTTTTCAAGAACGGGATTCCTGTCAGCATCTGTCCAGCTTCGGGTCATCAGGTGACGCTTGATCTGGAACCTGACGGGGAAGCAACTTTCATGCTGGAGCCGCCAGCTGTGCGCATCTTCCGATGGCGCGATGGTGAACTGGTCAACCATTTGAGCTTTACTGACAATTATGGACCGCGCCACCCCTTCTTTGACAAGTACGGCAAGCCAATTGACTAGGCAGAGTCTTTCTCAACTCTGGCCTCCGCTTCGTTCTCGACAAGATCCCACGAGACAGCAGCACCCATTTCCTGGAGGGCCTCCTTCTGCAGCTTCCACGCTTTCTGGTTTTGTGCGAGGATTGCTGGGTCATAGAGTTCGACACGATACCCGCGATTAATGGCTCCGATTGCTGTGTTTTTGACACAGGCGTTGCCATCCAGACCGGTGAGGACGAGATGATCGATTTGTCTGGCTTTCAAGTACTCGGAGAGCGCCTGCTCACCAAAGGCATCACTTAATGATTTTTCCAGATCAAGGTCGGGTGCCACGGTGATGCGCGGGTCCAGCTGGAGACCATCAGACCCTTTTGCGCCTAGTCCCCCGCCAAGGAGCCGGACGAGGAGGTTGGTGTACCAGCCCTCATAGACCTGCCGAATGACGATGATCGGCCAGTTGTCACGGCGCGCCTGTGCGCCCAGTGCATTAATTTGTTCGATGCGGGAGCGGAGATAATCCGGGTCCCACTTGCGGGATCCTACGTCCTTGGTGAAGTCCTTTTGGACATCGATGATCAGCAGCGCTGTGCCGGCACGTCCCTCGGACTTGACGGAAGGTCCATTGGTGGGCGTCTGGATTTTAAGGACACCCCAAAAGGTATAGGCAGCAAGGGCTGCCACGCACACTAAAACTCCTACAACCAGACTAAGCACAACTCGCTCCCCCAAGCTCAGAGATACCTGCAACGGCACAGTATCACGCAGCGGTCACAGCCTGACATCTCCAAGTTTTGAGGAGCAAATCCGCCGGAACCGGATTTGCTGGTTCCGGCGGATCTGTTCGTTCTTAGTAGGTTTCGTCTTCAGCCGGGAACTGCTCGCGGCGCACGTCCTCAGCGTATGCCTTCACACCCGCTTCGATCTGGGATTTCAGCTGGGCGTATTTGCGCACGAACTTGGGTGTCTTGTCGAACATGCCGAGCATATCGTCCGTGACGAGGATCTGGCCGTCGCAATCAACAGAGGCACCGATGCCGATGGTGGGGATGGCGACGCTGTCGGAGATTTCGCGGGCGACCTCGTCCTTGGTGCCTTCCACCACAACGCAGAATGCGCCGGCTTCGGTTACCTTGCGTGCGCACTCAAGCTGCTCTTTGCGGCTTTCGTCGTTCTTGCCAGCGACTTTGTAGCCGCCTTCTACATGCAGGTACTGTGGGCGCAGGCCAATGTGAGCCACAACCGGAATGCCGCGGTCCACGAGGAAACGAATGGTTTCCGGAGCTGCGGCGTTGTACTCCAGTTTGACGGCCTGACAGCCGGTTTCCTGCATAACACGCAGTGCATTGCGGTAGGCCACCTGAGGGCTCTCTTCAAAAGAACCAAACGGCATATCAACCACGACAAGCGCATTTTGAGCGCCGCGCATCACTGCTTTGCCGTGCATGATCATCATATCCAGCGTGACGGCTGTTGTATCCGGCAAGCCGTGCAGGACCATGCCAACGCTATCGCCAACCAGCAGCAGGTCGCAGTGCTCGTCCAGCATTTGCGCGACAGGTGCGGTATAGGCGGTCAGGCAAACCAGCTTATGGTGGCCCTTTGCCTTCATGATGTCTTTAATGGTTTTCCGCCGAATAGCAGCTGTGTGAGACATGATTTTAGGTGCCCGTTATATTAAATCTTTGCAGCTGGCCCTTTCTTGGGAGCAAACCAACTGCTTTCATTCTTTGTTATGGCGCGTACTCTTTGCAAAAGACCGTAGAGCCCTGCATTGCAGTCGGCTTTATTCTTGTTGAGTTTCGATCTTTGCTTATGCTTGCGGTAGTTTTATCTTTGCGCCTTAAATTCCGAAAACCGGTACTCGCCTATCCGGATTGCGCTGTGCAACATGTGCGCCAGCGCCTTTATATAGAGTTTTCTGAGAATATAAAATAACTGTGAGATACCCAATGGGACTTTTGGTGCGGTATGTACCATTCACAGTTGAAGGGCCGTGATCTCTAAACTGTCGCAGAAACGCTCCAATGGGCCGGATCAGAACCTGTCGCGTAGACTGTAATAGAGCATTCCGAGGACCATCAGCGGCCAGCGCAGGTGGCGGCCGCCGGGGAACAGGTGTGTAGGGACTTTTTCCATCACATCAAACCGACTGGCCTGTCCGTCGATGGTTTCTGCCATGAGCTGACCGGCGAGTGTTGCCATGGCAACACCATGGCCGGAGAAGCCGCTGGCGTTGAGCATGTTGGGCGCGAGCCTTGCAAAGTACGGCATGCGGTTGAGCGTGATGCCCAGCGTTCCGCCCCAGCCGTAGTCGATGGATATGTCCTTAAGCTGCGGGTAAATCTGCAGCATGGGTTTGCGCACAAACGCTTTGATATCCTGCGGGAACTGAAAGCTGTAGCTTTCCCCTCCACCGAACAGCAGGCGATTGTCTGCAGACAGGCGGTAGTAGTTGATCACAAACTTTGAATCAGCCACGGCCACATCATTGGCAATGAGAGACTTTGCCAGCCCCTCCTCCAGTGGCTGCGTGGCAATGATGTAGTTGTTGATGGGCATAACCCGTGCAGCTACGCGGGTTTCAAGGCTGTCAATGTAGCCGTTGCAAGCAAAGATCACGTAACGGGCCGTGATCTGTCCGTTGGCGAGCATCAGTCTGGCGGGTTCGCCCTTGTGACTCTCCAGTACCTCTGAATTCTCAAAGATCTGAACGCCCGCTTGCTGGCAAGCCTGCGCCAGACCCAGCGCGTAGTTGAGCGGATGCAGGTGGGCGGCACCCATGTCCAGTGTGCCGCCATGATAGGCAGTCGTGCCAAGCATCTCGCGGATTTCGGCTTTATCGACAAAGCGGATCTGCTCGTAGCCGTAGTTTTTTGCAAGCTTTTCCGCGTAGGCCTTGCTGTGGCTGACATAGGATGGCTTGTGATCTGCGTGAAGAACACCGGGCTTCAGGTCGCACTCAATCTGGTGTTTGGTGATGAGGTCTTTCACAAGAGACTTAGCGGCCTCGGCAAGGTCCCAGAGTTCTCTGGCGCGTTCCAGACCAACAAGGCTTTCCAGTTCGCCCTGATCTTTCCTCTGGCCGCTGCCAAGCTGGCCGCCGTTGCGTCCGGATGCGCCCCAGCCGACACGATGCGCCTCCAGCACATGGACTTTATAGCCCCGCTCTGCCAGATGCAGGGCGGATGACAGGCCCGCGTAGCCAGCGCCTATCACACACACATCGCAGCTGTGCTCACCTTCCAGTGTGGGAAAGGAGAGCTGCTTGTTTGCAGTTGCTGCGTAGTAGGAGGCAGGGTGTTGGCCTGCCTTGTCATTGGCGTGCAAAAAGCCTCGCGAAATAGCCATATAAAATCCTGAAGGGCCCGGGAGGTTGCCCCGAGCCTTAGAGGTAAACCCAAGCGGGGTTTAGAGCTCCTCTTGTTTCTCTCTAACCGCTGCTTGCTGAATGAAGTTTATTATCATGTGCGCAACCTCGCTGATTTGCATGGGAGCATCATTTGAGGCGATCGCACGGTCGGCAATATCTTCTGGAAGGGTGTCACCGCGGCGTTCGTTGCACAGTGCCACTGTGTAATCCCTGGAAAATTCCGGGTGGCCCTGGAATGAGAGCGCCCTGCCCTTGTAATCGATTGCGGCAAACTCACAGAAATCAGAGGACGCGATGACGTCGCCGTCTTCTGGCAAGCGCACAACCTGATCCTGATGGTAGGCCTCAATGGAGAAGCTGGTCAGACCTTCGGGCATCCAGTTCGGGCTTTGCAGGACGTAGTAGGTGAAGACCCCACAGCCCCAACCCTTGTCGGATTTTTCGGCTTTGCCGCCCAGCGCTTCTGCAAGGATCTGGTGTCCAAAGCAAATGCCGACAATGGGTACATGCTCACTATAGGCCTGTTTCAAGAAAGTCTTGAGCGGGCCGATCCAGTCAAGGTCATCATAGACACCATACTTGGAGCCGGTGATTAACCAGCCGTCACAGTCATGAACGGTTTGAGGCAGCTGACCATCCACCACGGGATAGGACATATAGTGCCAGTCGGCTCCGCGCGGCCTCAGTAACTCCTCGAACATGGACGGGTAGTCACCGAATGTGTTGCGCAGGTTCTCAGGTGGTCGGCCAACTTCCAGAATACCTAGTTTAAAAGTCAAAGAGCACTCCAAAGTTCCAAGAGGCAAAAGCCGGAAAAGTGTCTGGTTGGACTACCCAGTTATATCCTGTCGGCTTTGCCTCTGCAAACACTTGGCGGCGGTTTCTCACGCCGCTCTTATCTGCGGGTTTGGTCGCCTTATGTTGCTCGGCTGTAATGCGGGCAGATGGCTGATGGCCTTCTCAAGCGCTTCGCTCTCCGGCGTTGCTTGAAAGTGCGGGAGCAGCTCATCAAAGCGGGTCCGCTCCATCCAATGAGGCACATCCCATAGGTAGCGCATTTCCAGCAGGTGTTTTGCCATGGGCCAGACCGGCTTGCTTAGCTTCATCATCCACCAATCGAATGACTTGATCCTCACCTCGTGGTTGGTCAGGCTTGTGAGGGCTTTGCCCATCTGGTTGCCGGTCCATGTGTAACCGGGGAAGGAGATGTCCTCATAGGTGTTCAGCTTCTCACGCATCTCCAGCAGCTGAACGGCGGCGCGGGCCATATCGGGCAAATAAGCCCATGCGTGGGGGACATCGGTTTTGCCGGGGTAGACGAGTTTTCCCTTTGCCAGTTTTTTGACCATGATCAGGTCAAACCAGTTTCCACTGGCGGATGTGTCGACAAAATCTCCGGCTCTCAGCAGGATAGTACGGACGCCGGAGGTTTTATAGAGGCGCTCCATTTCAATTCTGATCAGGCCAAGCTCATTGGTCGCCCGTTGCCGTGTGTTCGGGCCAATCACCGGGGGCATGTCCGGCCCGAAGCAATAGTTGTTGCCGGGAAGGAGAACAGTGGCGCCGGTCTGCTTTGCTGCTTCGATCACTTGGTGGGTGAATGGAAGCACTTCCGTTTTCCAGAGTGGGTATCGCGGATTTGCACCGTTGACGATGACGTCAACGTCCCACGCTGCCTCCTTCATGTTCTGGGTTGCGCGGTCAAAGGCGCGGGTTTCCCAGCCTGCGGCTTCCAGCTGCGTAGTCATGTTCTTCGAAAATCTTCCCGAGGCACCCAAAATCAAAGCTATCGGTCTCATATCCAGCTCCTGCTCATTACCAATTACATCCGATATTAGATCTATTCTTTTCTATGTAAATTCGAATGAAATGCAGATATGATATTCAATTATGAATAACGTGCTCCATCATCTTTCTTGGGATCTTATCGGTGTCTTTGTTGCTGTTGCAGAGACGGGCAGCCTTTCGTCGGCGGCGCAGCGGTTGAACCAGAGCCAACCCACAATCGGGAGGCAGGTGAAAGCCATTGAGGCGGAGCTTGGCGTTTCGTTATTTTACCGCCATCAGCGCGGGCTTGGCCTAACGCAGGATGGTGAGGTGCTGTTGCCCCATGCTAAAGCTATGCAGGCCGCTGCAGCGCAGTTTCTGATCCACGCGGAGGAGCGCAAGCAAAGTGGGTGTGCCGGGCCGGTGCGGGTCACGGCCAGTCAGACGATCTCCACTTATGTGATGCCGAAGCTGATTGCTGCGTTTCGCGAGCGCACGCCTGAGATCCAGATTGATCTGGTGTCCTCGGACACCCCCCAAAACTTGCTATTTCAGGAAGCCGATATTGCAGTGCGCATGTTTAGGCCAACGCAGCTGGATGTTGTTGCCAAGAAGATTGGGGAGGCCCGACTTGGCCTTTACGCAAGCCGAGCGCTTATTGATCGCGTTGGCATGCCCAAGATGCAAGAAGAGCTGTTTGAGCTGGATTGGATCGGGTACGACCAGTCGGACCTGATTTTGAGCGGCATGAAGGAGGCCGGGCTTGCGGTTGACCGCGACTTCTTCTCCATTCGCTGTGACGATCAGGTTGCTTACTGGGAAATGGTGCGCGCCGGTTGCGGGATCGGGTTTGGTCAACTGGGCATCAGCCGGGACGATCCGGATATCATTGCCCTTAATCTGGAAGTCCCCCTGCCCACTTTGCCGGTGTGGCTGGCCTCTCCACATACTCTCAACCAAATTCCACGCATAAAGTTGCTCTTCGACTTTTTGGCGGAGCACCTGCCTAAGCTGTTGCAATTGGCGGCTTCCAGACCCTGAGTGCTGCTGTACCTGCGTTTGGCCCCTAAGAATGCATGGGCGAAGCAGCTCCGAGGGCAATTATCCCACTATCCCCTACGGTACACACAGGCACTCTCACACTTTCGAGTAGGGATGGGTGCATGAGAGGGGTGTGTTGCTGGGAAAACGCGAGATAGTTTTGTGTTGAGCCTGAAGGGCGCGGAGTTTACAGCGAGCGTTACAGCAAAAATACTCCTGCTATTTTTGCCCCTTTATTTGACGGTACAAGTTCCCGAGATTGCCAGAATTTACCTAGGGTGTTTTCTTAGTTCTTACAGGAACACCAAAGCTTCCTGGCGAGAACTGAAAGACTGACTGATAGTTGTAATGCGTTGTATCTCCTAGTCTTTCTGCTTCTCGCTAGAAGACCAATCTAAACGTGGCTCCTCAAAAATCAAGATACGTGAAATTGTCAGTGTCCAACAAGGGAGCGCACCGTGAGTGATTTTCGCTTGTCCAGCCCTCATGCCCTCAACACCGAGGAAGGTAGCCATCCAATGCATGAGGTGCTGGACGCTCTGGTTGAAAGCATCGCTTACATCTCCCGCGCACACGGTAACTTTCTCAGCAAGACAGCGATCACTGCCGGACTACCGCTTATCAATGGGAGATTGCAGTTCTCACAGGTCGAAAAGGCCTCGGAGAATTGCGGTTTGCTGGCACAAAAACAGAAGATTTCTCTCAGCAAGATTTCAAGTGGCAGCGTGCCATGTCTGCTGGTGTTTCATGACAAAGCCCTGCGCCTGCTCATTGGTTATGACAGCACAACCCGACAGGCCAAACTGCTGGACCCGCTAGAGCTAGAGCGACCACAGTATCTCAGTCTGGATATTCTGCAGAGGGCTTACTCCGGTTATGCGATCCTGTTTTCGCCACTTCATGCACGGGAGGGCAGCGGACGCGTGCATGAGCAAGGCACGCATTGGTTCTGGCGCGAGTTCACCCGGTTCTGGCCGGACTATAGCAGTGTTGCAGTGGGGACCTTGCTGATCAATCTGCTTGCACTGGCCTCCCCTCTCTTCATTATGAATGTCTATGATCGCATCCTGCCCAATTTTGCCGTGGCATCCCTCTGGGCGCTGACGGTTGGCGTGGTGGTTGCCCTTATCGGCGACTGCATTTTGAAGGTGGCACGGTCCTCCATTCTCAACAGTGTTGGCAAGCAGGCGGATCAACGGCTTGCTTCAAGAATCTTCTCTCAGATGCTGAACATCGACTTTTCCGCCAAAACCAAGAGCTCAGGGGAGTATGCCGGTGTTGTTCATGAGTATGAAAAGCTGCGTGAGTTCTTCAGCTCAACTGCTTTGATTGCGCTGCTCGATTTCTGCTTTGTCGGGCTTTTCATCGGGATCTTGTTTTTCATCGTCGGCCCCATCGCCTGGATCCCATTGATCGCGGTTCCCCTTGTCTGCCTGCTTAATCTGGCGGCCCAGTTGCCCCTTGAGCGCACGGTTCAAGCCTCCAGCCGAGAAGGGAATAAACGGCAGAGTATCCTGATGGAAACTTTGGGCGGGCATGAAACGATCCGCGCTTTGAATGCGGAAGCCCATATGCAAGCACGCTGGGAACATTCGGTTGATCGCAGCAGCGACATGCTGGTGCAGAGCAGGTACTGGTCCAATCTGGCTCAGGTCGGGACCGGATATGTGCAGGGCATGGTGTCGGTGCTGATCATTGTCTGGGGCGTGTACCGGGTTGATGCGGGTGCGGTTAATATGGGCGGGCTTATCGCCGCCATGATGCTGTCCTCGCGGGTGCTGGCACCGATCTCCTCCATCGCTGCTGCTCTGGTCCGCTTTCGGCAGGTGCTACACAGCTATCGTCAGATTGAGGATTTGCTGAGCCAGCCCACAGAGCGCCAATCGGGGAAAGCAACGGCCAACCTGCGGCGGTGCCGGGGGGATGTACAGTTTTACAATGTGAGCTTTACTTATCCGCTGAGTGAAAAACCCAGCCTGAGCCACTGCAACTTCTCCATTGAGCCGGGAGATACAATCGGTCTGGTGGGGTCTGTTGGCTCCGGCAAATCGACGGTTGGCCGCTTGATGAGCGGACTCCGTTACCCCACTGAGGGAGCGGTGCTGATTGACGGGATTGATACGCGCCAGTTTGACCCGACAGATCTGCGCGGTTTCATCGGGTATCTGTCTCAGGAGAACACCCTGTTTCAAGGCACCTTGAGGGACAATCTGTGTCTGGGCCTGCCGCATCTTTCCAATGAAGAGATTGATGAGGTTTGCCATGTGACAGGGCTCGACCGTCTCATTAACAGGCATCCGGCGGGGCTTAATCTGATTGTGGGGGAAAATGGCAGTGCACTTTCCGGTGGGCAGCGGCAGTGCGTTGCGCTGGCGCGGGTTTTGTTGCGCAAGCCAAAGATTCTGTTTCTGGATGAGCCTTCCAGTCAGCTGGACCTTGCTTCTGAGCAGCGGCTTTTGCAGGGGTTACAGCACTACAACAATAGAGCGCTAACACTCATCATCAGCACACATCGCCCTTCCCTGCTGAAGCTCACCAACCGGCTGATTGCTCTAGATCAGGGCCGCATCATCGCGGACGGGCCCACGGAAGACGTAAAACAGTCCATGCGGCAGCCGCGCTATCGGAATGTACCCCGCCCTCAGCAGGTTCCGATTGAAGAAAGGCTCAGAGCATGAGAGCCCTTCACCTGCCACCCAAACACCTTGATCTGCCGGAGTTTCACAGCCCAAAGCGCTCCCGCACGCTCATCCTTGCCTGTGCAGGTATTGTGCTGTTTTTGTTCGTCTGATCTGCACTGGCCAATGTGGAGGAAGTCACCCGTGGCGATGGGCGGGTGATCCCCTCACGGCAGATGCAGATCGTGCAGGCTCCGGAGCGCGGGATTGTTTCTGAGGTTTTGTTTTATGAAGGCGAGATCGTGGAGCAAGGCGCTGTCCTGGTCAGGCTGGACAACACGGGCTTTGCTTCGCAGCTGGGGGAGTTGCAGCAGAAGAAATACGCTTTGCAAGCGCGCCTTGCACGCCTGACAGCTGAGGCTCATCAGGCCGAACTTGTGCTTGATCAGTCAAATGTCTCTTCCCAAGTTGCAGCGTTCCTGAGGCGTGAAATGGAGGTTTACGTAGCCCGTCAGGACCAACTTGATGCCGAGGTTGCTGTGCTGCAGAGCCAGTTTTCGCAAAAGGAGCAGGATCTGAAGCAGCTTGACGCAAAGGCGCGCATGCTCACTGCCAACCTCACCATCATTTCGCGGGAGCTGGAGATCAATCAGCGACTTTATGAACGCGGTATTCTGCCGGAGATCGAGTATCTGCGTCTCAAGCGCCAGTACACGACCATTGATGGGGAACGGCAAATGCTTGAGGCAACGCTTGCAAGTGCGCACTCTGCCCAGCAAGAGGTCACGCAACGGGTCATCTCAGCTAAAACTGCCTTTGCCACCAATGCGCAGTCGGAGCTTGCGGCGGCGAAGGCGGAGCTTGCCGTCATTGACGAGCGCCTGCGCGGTGCAGAAGACCGCGTTCATCGAAGTGCGTTGGTGGCGCCGGTGCGCGGCGTCATCAACAAGCTCAATGTGAGCACCATTGGCGCGGTGGTTCAGGCGGGTGAGCCACTGGTGGAAATTGTTCCGCTGGAAGACACATTGCTGATTGCTGCGAAAATACCCCCGCAGAATGTTGCGTTCCTTCATCCCGGTCAGGATGTGAGCGCGAAGATCACAGCCTATGACTATTCCATTTATGGCGGTCTGGATGGGGTCCTGGAGCGGATCAGCCCGGATACGTCAGAGGATGAACGCGGGGAGGCCTTTTTTAAGGTGATCGTGCGCACCAAGCAGAACCATCTGGGATCAGACAATCACCCACTTCCGATTACGCCCGGCATGACGGCCAGTATTGATATTCTGACCGGCGAGAAGAGCGTTTTAAGCTACATCGCCAAACCGCTGCTCAAGGTGAAGGCAGAGGCGTTTCGGGAGCGGTGACACAGCGGCGCTAAGCCCACCTGCTATAGCATTTGTGAGAGGAATGAGACGGAGTTGCCACTTGGTGCAATCAGTAGGAGATCTGACAGGTCAGCTGATTGCAGAGTGGCGACAGACTGAGTGAGCCCCATTAGCGCAGCTGGGTTGGAAATGGCCATACGCAGCACGTCTTGTGCAGGGATTTCAAGCTGATTGATCATGCGGGCCACGGATTCCAACATGGTGATGTGGGCGCCTGCCAGAGATCCGGCTTTGTTGATGAGCTGACCGTCTTTCAGATAGACCTGATGTCCGTAAAGATCAAAACGATCCGGTCCGCCAACGGTTGGCATGGCATCGCTTATGATGATCATGCGGTCTTTGACAGGACGTGCGCGGATAGCGAGGCGCAACATGTCGTCGGCCACGTGGTGTCCGTCTACAATCAGCGAGCAATAGGCGGTGCTGTTGATGGCAGTTCCGACTGCTCCCGGTTCTCGGTTGACCATCTGGGACATACCGTTGAACAGGTGGGTGAAGAGGGTCGCGCCCTCTTCCAGAGCCGGTTTGATCTCCGCTGCACCAGCGTTGGTATGGCCGATGGAAACCACAACGCCCATTTCCACCAGTGTGGCAATATCCCCTTTGGCAACACCTTCCGGTGCCACAGTGATCAGCACCGGGATGTTGCGGTCACGCAGTTCGCGGACCAGCTTCAAGGTGCGGGTGTCAAAGGGGCGGACCCAACTGGCTTCGTGGGTGCCTTTGCGCTCCACGCTGATGTGTGGGCCTTCGATGTGGATGCCGTTGATGCCGTGGGTGCCGTATGCATCCTTCATGGCCTCGACAGCGTCTTCCAATACTTGCGGAGCATCGGTGATGACCGTTGGCAGCAAAGCCGTGGTGCCGAACTGGCGATGGGTGTTCGCGATGGTTGCCAAGCCTTCCGGTGTTGGCGTGGTGTTGTAGAGCACGCCGCCGCCGCCGTTGACCTGAATGTCAAAGAAACCCGGAGTGATGAGGCCTGACAGCTTTTTGACTGTGGCACCAGCGGGCAAGTCTCCGGTTGACGACAGGCCTGCGCATTCGCCGTTCACCACATGAACGGCGGTGTTGGTCAGCAAGTTCTGGCCGTCAAACAGCTGGTCTGGCGAAAGCCAGATATCTTGATTGCCCGGTGCGGTGCTCATAGAGCCTCCTCAAGCTGAGGGATCTCAACTCTTTCAAAGAAATAGGGTTGCAATGCCTGCTGAATCTCAGCAAGCACGAGCGCCTTCTCTATGCCAAAACCACGGCTCTGCAAAGCCTGTGCACGCTCAACAGCTTGAGATGCAAACAGTTGAAGCTGCAGAACCTCTGGTATCCTATGTGTTTGAAGCGCAGAAAAGAGCGTTTCAAGAGCGTCCTGTACCTTTTCCTGAGGCCAGTAATAGCGGATGCGATCTGCGTAACTGAAGTGGCGCAGCAGGCGGACATCCTGATCAGATCCGTGATAGTGAGCGTGCCAGTACTTTGGCTCTGACAGCATCTGCGCCTCCAGTATCTTCGGGAGTTTTGGGGCGGTGCGATTGTCTTCTTCCAGCCAGTCGAGCATCTGGTCGAGCGCGTAGATCGCTTGCCTGTAGGCGAAGGTGAGCGCGGGACCCACTTTGAGGATGGCAAAGCCCATGTCTGCCAAGCGGGGAAGTGCACTGCTGCGCTGATAGTCTGTGCTGTGGGCTTCGAACACCACGTTCTGAAACGGATCGAGAGCTGCACGTAAGGTCGTATCGCTGTCCGCTGGTAAGTGGTCAATATGGAAGGGGGAGAACTCTACACCCGGCTGCACGACGAGACCGCAGATCCGCTCTTTGGCGGCGTGCAGGCCCAGCGTGCTGAACTTCTCGAAGTGCATTTGCAAGGTCTGAGCCGCTCGTTCGGGCGGGGTTGGTTCAACTCCCTGAGCTTCTGCGGCATCACGTGCACCACCGGGAGGTGGCACTTCTGTACCGACGATGTAGTTGAGGTGGTTTGGGTCCGGAGCGTATTCTTCGCAGATGGCTGCAAGTTGCGCCGCGCGGCTGGCACTGAGTTCATCTCCAACCTGAGCCTCTTCCCCAGCACACCCTTCGGAGCAGTCCAGATGGATTTTGGTGAAGCCTGCCTCAACATAGGCTTTCATCAGTTCTTTGGCTTTGGCCATGGCCTGATCGGCGGGCATAGACCGCCATGCTTGCGGACCGAGGTGGTCGCCGCCGAGGATCAGGGCACTTTCCGGCAGGCCTGCTTTAGCGCAGATACCTTTGACGTGAGTGACGAACTCGGCTGGCTTCATGCCTGTATAGCCACCGTCCTGATTGACCTGATTGCTGGTTGCCTCAATCAACAAGGGAGCATCTTTTTCGGCGACGAGCAGCGCGGAGGCGAGGATGACGTCGGGCTGGGCGGAGCAGATGGAGGGGAGCGCTACGCAGGCGCCTGCACGGTTGGCAGAGATGACCTGGAGCAGCGGGTTGCTCATGGCACGGCCTCCAATTCCTCATGAGATTGAAGCGCAGCAAGGGCTGCCCCACGAGTACCGCTGCTGTCGCCGTAGTCTGCGATGCGGATATCCGGCGGCTCGGTCTGGCTGAGCAGATGGCCCGGCAGCGCCTCGGCAATGATGCGGTCGATATTAGGAATTCTGGAGAGGCCGCCACCGATCACGATGCAGTCGGGGTCAACCGTGCATTGGAGCGTGGCGACCAGTTCTGCAGCGATGCGGGCCCAGAGATGCATGACTTCCTGCATTTGCCGGTCACCCGCGGCTGCTGCGGTGGTGATGGCTTGTGCATCCACATGCTTGCCGATGACGTGTTTGGCGAGGCGGCGCATTCCCGGACCGGCGAGATAGGTTTCAAAACAGCCGGTGCGTCCGCAGCCGCATGGGACCGCGTCCAGACCGAGGTCCTTCATGGCAGCGTAAGGAATGCCGAGGTGGCCGAATTCTCCAGCGGCGCCATTAAGGCCGGAGATGAGCGTGCCGCCTGAGCAGTAGCCGCCGCCGACACCTGTGCCGATGATCAGGCCGAAGACACTGGCATAGCCGCGCCCTGCACCCAGTAGGGCTTCGGAGAGGGTGAAGCAGTTGCAGTCGTTCTCAAAGGTGACGGCTCTGTCCAGTTTTTGGGTCAGGTCGTGATGGAGGGTACGACCTGATGCGAGCAGGTTGGCGGTAAGGAATTTGCCGGTTCGTTTGCAGTGGAAGCCGGGAATGCCGACGCCGACCGGCAGGTGTTTTGAGCCTGCTGTCTCTTCCAGCCACAGGACCATTTCGCAGAGTGCCTCCACCAGATTTTCGTAGGAATCCTGTGGTGTTGGAATGCGTTTGGTTTTGATGGCGGCCCAGCCTTCATCAAAGGCGGTTGCTTCGATTTTGGTACCGCCCAGATCAATCCCCCCTGCCCGAACCATTTCACCCCTCTTTCACGTCATAGAGTTTTACGCCTGAGACAACGCGGGTTAGTGTGCCCTGCCCTTCAAACGGATTGTCTACATTCAAGCCAAGCTGGTTTGACCAAACCACGCCGAGCCACTGGGCTATGAGCACATGAAGGACCGACATCCAACCGTCCGACAGTTTGCATGGAATATGCACATCTGCATCCTCGGTGTTGCCGATGGTGAGGACAGTGCGTTCACCAAATTGCGCTTTCACTTCTTCCGCCAGATCTTCGTCGTAGCGGCGGGAATGCAAGGTGTTGGAGAGGAACACGAAGACCATGGTCTGGTCCTCGACAAAGGACTTTGGTCCATGGCGGAAGCCGAGGGAGCTGTCCCAGATGGAGGGGATTTTTCCGGCTGACAGTTCCAAAACCTTAAGCGCGCTTTCGCGGGCAACAAAAGTGAGGGGGCCGGAGCCTACGAAGACGGCTCGCTGAGGTCTATCGAGTTTGTCTGCCAGCTGCTCTGCTTCTGCCAGCACGCCGGTTGCAGCCTCGCTGACCTCGTGGATATTGGCGGTGAATTCTTCCGGTGTTTCCTGCCCGAAGACGGCCATGGCTGTGAGGATCATGGTGGTGAAGCTGGAGGTCATGGCAAAGCCGCTGTCGTGACATGCTTCGGGCAATACGACTACGCGCTGACTGGCCTTTGACGCAGGCTGGCGGGTTGCCAGTGTACTGTCCTTGTTGCAGGTGATGTTCAGTCGTGGAGCTGCCGGGAAGAGTGCATCCAGCAGGTCGAGTGTACCGATGGTCTCGGTGGAGTTGCCGGAACGGCCAAAGGACACCACCAGCGGGATCACCCCTGTGCGTTTGAACGTTTCTGGTGCGCTGACCAGATCTGTTGAGGGAATGGCACGCATTGGCAGCACGGAAGTCACATGCAGCGCTCTGCAAAGAATATCGCCTAGATAGGAGGATGAGCCAGCGCCGCAGAACCAGATTTCTGTGGCTCCGGAATTGGCAACCCACTCGCGCAGATCGTCTATTGAGGCCCTAAGTTCCTGCGCCCAGCTTGTCCAGATTTGTGGCTGCGCCTT
Source organism: Pseudovibrio japonicus (assembly GCF_014651595.1). Lineage (GTDB taxonomy): Bacteria > Pseudomonadota > Alphaproteobacteria > Rhizobiales > Stappiaceae > Pseudovibrio > Pseudovibrio japonicus. The sequence goes on from NZ_BMXE01000001.1 coordinate 1,018,939, forward strand.
GATTTCGCGTGTTGTTGCCCAGTTGCTCACTATATTGATTCCGTCTTTTCTGTTTTTGTTGCTGCGGTTTTGCGCAGATTAAAACTGTCAAACTTTTGCCAATAGGGCGTCAGGTCCACGACCTGACCAGTGGTGCGCGCTTGATCAAGTGCAAGGGCTGCAACGCCTGCCTCCAGCGCATCAACGACGGAGACTGGCAGGGTCTCCATTTCACCGCGCAGATAGGCGCACAAATCCTGACACATCATGTCGTCCGCGCCGTAGTGGGCGCCGGGACGGTCGATGGATTTGGTGTAATCTTCTTCCATCAATGTGCTGCGGGTATGAGCGTCCGTAACTTTCAGGTAGCCGCGCACGAAGTCGCCCTCTGCCATACCTTTAGTGCCAATCACGCAGAACCGGCGGTGTTCGTCTGGTACGTTGATGTTGGTGTGGAAGGCCATGGTCGCACCGCTCTCGTATTCGAGGATCGCAGTTTGATGATCGACGATATCACCATCGGAACGGAATGGATCTTCAGTCGCCTCCCAGATGGACTCTTTCACATGATACACCTGCGTATCTGCAGCTTCGTCGGGGACGTTGGCGGGGACAAAGGATTTCCTACCGCCGAAGCTGGCAACACGTGATGGGCGGGAGCCGGTGACCATGTTGTAGATATCCAGATCATGGCAGCATTTTTCCAGCATGAAGCCACCGGAGTATTTGGAGTGGCGGCGCCAATCGCGCATGAAGAAGGCACCGTGATAGGGCGCGATATGTTCGTTGGCCTCAATGGAGACAACAGAGCCGAGCTGTCCGGCTGCCTGTGCTTTGCGCAGGTCTCTGACGTGCTGGGCGTAGCGGAGCACCAGACCAACAAGCACCTGATCCGCGCCATACCGGTAGAGCAGTTCTGCCAGTTCAATGGTCTCACTCATGGAGATCACCACCGGCTTTTCGGCAAAGATGCGGATGCCTGCTTCCAGACCGAGGCGAATGTGCTCCAAATGCATATGGTTTGGTGAACTGACGAACAAGAGGTCGGCCTCCTCACCCGCCAGCATGTCTTCCAACGTTTTGTAGGCGTTGATTGCCTCGTGGTTTTTCAGGCGTTCGATCTGGTAGGGCTCGGGGTCCACATAGGCCACGACATCAGCTTCGGGCATGTGGACCTGCAGTCGTTCCAGAACGCTGACAGCGCGCAGGCCCATGCCAACAACAATGATACGCATGTGTTTCTCCTAGGCAGGTTGCAGCGCGCCCAGACGCTGCAGTGCAATCCCGTTTTCATCAAAGACGTAGGCGTTTTCCGGTTTAATGCTGAGCCTCACGGTGGTGCCCTCGCGCACTTCTGCCATGGCTGGCAAAGAGGCGCAGAATGGGTCGGAGCCGTTGATCTTGCCGTAGGCCATGGAGTGGGCGCCAAGGCGTTCCAACACTTCCACATGCATGGCGATTGGCCCTTCCTCATCAAGCTGCATGTGTTCGGGACGGATGCCGAGTTCGACATGGTCCCCGGACCTGATGCCCTCACTTGCAACGGGCAGGCACATGGTGTTGTGCTCATTAATCCGCAGATGGAGGCCGTCGTCGTCCACCCGACTGACCATTGCTGGCACAAAGTTCATTCGTGGGTGGCCGATGAAGCCAGCAACGAACTTGTTGCGCGGGTGCAGGTAGAGCTCCATGGGGGTGCCACACTGTTCGACAACACCGCCGTTTAGCACCACGATGCGGTCTGCCATAGTCATGGCTTCCACCTGATCGTGGGTTACGTAAATCATTGTGGTATCGAGGCTTTTGTGGAGCTTTGAGAGTTCCACACGCATGTCCCCACGCAGCGCTGCGTCAAGGTTTGAGAGCGGTTCGTCGAACAGAAAGACTTTGGGATTGCGCACGATGGAGCGGCCAATGGCAACACGCTGGCGCTGACCGCCGGAGAGCTGGCCGGGCTTGTGTTGCAGGCGTTCTTCCAGTTGCAGGATGGCGGCAGCCTTGTGGACGCGGTCTTTGATCTCCTCTTCCGGGCGCTTGGCAACGCGCAGTGGGAAGGCGATGTTTTCGAACACGGAGAGGTGGGGATAAAGCGCGTAGCTCTGGAACACCATGGAGATGCCACGGTCGATGGGATGGTCCCTCGACACATCCTTTCCATCAATGATGATGGAACCTTCTGTTGCGATTTCCAAGCCTGCCACGATGCGCAACAAGGTGGTTTTTCCGCAGCCGGACGGGCCAACAAAAACGACGAACTCCTTGTCCTCGATGGACAGGTTGACGTCCTTCAATATGGGTGTTGGTCCAAATGATTTGGTTATGTTTTGCAGCTGAAGCGTGGCCATGCTCTTCGTCTTCTCGCAGTCTGGAATTGGGAGAGGCTGAAGCCAGCCTCTCCGGAGTTGCGCTTACTTGAACTCTTCGAGTTCTTCTGCGGCGATTGACACCAGATTTTCAGCTGTGTCGTCCTTCAGGATGATGCCCTGAATCATGGAGTTAATGGTTGTCTGCATCGCTTTGTAGTCCACGAACAGCGGCTCAGGTCCACCGGTTGGGATCGGGTCGATGAAGACTTTCCAGTATGGGTCATCCATGTAGTAAGGCTTCTCGTAGCCAAGCTCTTCGTATTTCAGGATCGGGGTGAGGCCCCAACCTTCTGGTCTGTCCAGCTCGTATTGGGAGTCACCTGTGGTCATCATGCGAGCGAATTCCATGGCCAGATCTTCATGGCCGGAGCCTTTGAAGACGGCAAGGGAGTCGGTGATAAGGAGCGTTCCGCTAACACCGCTTGGACCTGCCGGAATTGCAGCAGCTATCGTGTTAATGCCTTCTTTATGCTGGCTGCGTGCCCATGGGCCATCGATGTACATGCCGACTTTGTTGTCGTTGAACAGGTCACGCACCTGTGTCCGCTCGAACGCGGTTGGACCGTCCTGCGCAACGTCGACCAGCTTGCCGTAGAACTTGAGCGTTTCCAGTGTGTTCTTGGAATTGAGCGTGATTTCGTTAGTGGATGGATCAATCACCTGACCGCCGTTGGAGTACAGGTAGTTGAGGAACTGGTGCATGGTGTTGTCGAAGTCTTTGCCCGTGAGACCCACACCAGCTTTTCCGGTTTTGTCTTTGATGATTTTAGCTGTTTCATACATCTCATCCCATGTCTTCGGCGCTTCACAGGCAAGACCGGCTTCCTCGAAGATGTCACAGTTGAGGAAGAGGCCCTTGGTGGAGAATGCACGCGGGAAGCCCCAAAACTGGTCGCGGTAGCTTACGGTTCCCAGAACACCCGGCTGGTAGCTCTGCTGTTGCTCCTCGGAAATGGCAACCGGAACGACGAGGTCGTTGTCCGCCAGCTGCTTGAGCGTGCGGGAGCCCATGTAGGAAACGGATGGCGGGCTACCAGCGGCAGCGAGCTTCAACGATTTATCCTGACAGGTTCCCCATGGCAGGCTTTCCATGTTGACGGTGTTGCCCGGGTACTTGGCTTCAAATTCTGCGATCACTTGGCGGTCCTGATCCAGACCATTGTCGCCGCAGCGGATGAAATGCAGCTCAGCAGATTGGGCTGCAGATGCGCCCAGCATTGCCCCAGCCCCTGCTGCTGCGAGTAAAATCAATTTATTCCTCATGGTTTTTCCTCCCGATAACCAGAGTAAAAAAAGTCACTCCTTAAGCGCGCCGGCTGTGAGGCCGGCGACCAGATAGCGTTGTAAAAATAAGAAAATTACGAGTACGGGCAGTATTCCAATAATGCTTGCTGCCATCATCTGGTTCCACTTGACCGACTGAAAACCGATGAACTCAAGAATGCCCGCTGGCAGAGGCATAAACTCTTTGACGCTGTTGAACGTAATTGCGAACAGGAACTGCTGTGCGTAGGCAGACAGGAACACGGCGACCCCCACCACCATCAGGCCCGGAACGGCCAAGGGCAGAACCACGCGGCGCAGGGTGTAAAGCCGACTGGCGCCATCCATAAAGGCGGCCTCTTCCAGTTCGCGAGGGATTTTTTCCAGATAGGATTTTAGGAGCCAGATGCCCATGGGCACCAGAAAAGCGGCGCCCGGAACAATCATGGCGAAGTAGGTGTTTAGCAAGCCGTAGGTTCTCAGGAGCTTGTAGAGCGGAATGAGCAGGACAGCGCCTGAGAACATGTTGACCGCCAGAAAGATGCCGAGGCTGAGCGTTTTGCCTTTGAAATCAAACCGGGCATAGGCGTAGGCAGCAGGGATGATGAACGTGAGCGCCAGTGCTGTGACCGACAAGGAAATAAACATGCTGTTTGCGATGTAGCGGGGCAGCATGGGCACCGTCACCCACATCTGGGCGTAGGCTTTGAACGAGAAGTCGTCGGACCAAAACTGGTAGGGTGAGCGGAACAGATGCTCCAGTGGCCGCAGGGAGGTCATGAACATCTCGAAGAATGGCAGCAGAATGAAGCCAAGGAAAAGCGCCACGCAGACGTAGAGGAAAATCTTATGCGGCAGTGAGTAATGATCCATCATGTCAGACTGCCTCGAAACGTTTTTTGATCTGGTGGAGCGCAAACAGGTAGACCAGAGAGAACACGCTGAGCAGTGTCACCACGATGACAGCCCGTGCCGCCCCCTGCCCGAATTTGAAGTTTGCGATGGCCATCTTGTAGGTATCGATGATCAGGGTGGTGGTTGCGCTGCGGGGTCCGCCTTCGGTCAGGATCCAAATGATCTCGAAGGAGTTGAAGGTCCAGATGATCGACAGGATAGACATAGTGATGATCACTGGCAGGATTTGCGGAATGGTGATGCGGCGGAAGCGGTACCAGCGGGAGGCACCGTCCACATAGGCTGCCTCATAAAGATCACGCGGTACACCTTGCATGGCCGCGAGCATGAAGATGGTCACCATGGGCAGGCCGACCCAGACATCGGTGACTACTGCTGCATAGAACGCGCTGTTTTTGTAGGCGAGGAACTCGAAGGGTCCATCCAGAATGCCGATATATTGCAGAACGCCGGAGATGATGCCGAAGTGACCGTTGTAGAGCCACAGCCAGCCGAAACAACCAATGGCGACCGGCACAATCCATGGAGGCATGACCAGCATGCGGAACAGGGCGCGACCGGGGATGGCTGCGTTGAGCAGCGTTGCGCCGATCAGGCCCAGAATGATCTTGAGTGAGACGGACAGGAACATCCAGTAGAAGGTTCTGGAAATCGTCTGGCTGAACTTGCGGGAGCTGAGCAGTTTTTCGTAGTTGGCGGTGCCGATATAAGCCTCACCGCCAATATTGGCGTTGGTGAACGACAGGCGGATTGTCTCCACCAGTGGCCACGCCACGACGAGCATAAGATACAGTGCTGCCGGTGCAATCAAAGCCCAAGCAAAGGTTGCCTGCGAGCGCATCAGCCCGTTCAATCTAGCTTGTTGCTTTTGTGATGGACCGCGGCTCTCGCCCTGATAGGCCAGCGTGTCCCCAGACGCATGTGTCATGCGCTCTCCCCAGTTCCCAAAAGTGATCGGCTGTCACTCGCCACTTGCGTCTTGTTATCGCCAGGGAGACGAACCACGTTTTTTGCGAGTCTTAAAACAGTACCAACACAAATCCATTTGTCTACCACTTTACTACCTCAAAACCCTCAATCCTATTTCATGGCGGGATTCAGCGATTTATTGGGAGTTTCACGCAATTTTATCTCTTTCGAAATTTGCATTGGTCTTAAAAAGGTCTTATCAAAACACAAAGCGCAACTTTGATTGACTGGCACTATGGCGATAAACCAAACCCAATATTCTGAGCTGTTTTCTCCCACGTCCTGGCACCATCAAAGTGGAGGGCCGAGGTACTTGCAGCTGCAGCGCCATCTGGAATCTGCGATCAAAAACGGGCATTTGCCTGCTGAAGCGACGTTGCCGGCGGAACGAGAGCTGGCGGCGATGACCGGCCTGTCACGGGTAACGATTCGCAAGGCGATTGGGCAGCTGGTGGAAGACGGGCTGGTGATTCAGCGTCGCGGGTCCGGTTCGTTTGTGGCACCCAAGGTGCAGCGCATGGAACAATCACTGTCGCGTTTGACCTCGTTTACCGAGGACATGCAGCGGCGCGGCATGACGTCTTCCTCTGAACTTCTGGAAAGCGGAACCTATCTGCCCTCACCTGAGGAGATTGTATCGCTTGGTCTGGCATCCGGCGAGCAGGTTGTGCGCATCAAGCGTTTGCGCCGTGCGGATGGTATTCCGATGGCCGTGGAGACCAGTTCACTCTCCAGCGAGTTCTTGCCTAACCCGGATGATGTGGTGACCTCGCTTTATGAGGTTTTGTCTGAGCAAGGCATTCGCCCCTCTCGTGCGATCCAGCGTATTTCCGCCTGCAAACTGACGCAAGAACAGGCTGAACTGCTCGAAGTGGCCCCCGGAGATGCAGCGCTTTACATCGACCGCACCGCCTACCTGCCCAGCGGACGGGTAATTGAGCTGACCACGGGTGTCTATCGCGGCGATATCTATGATTTTGTCGCAGAATTGCGTAGTGCCTAGGGGTTATTAATATCTGCGCAAAGCCATTGAGATTTCCTTCAATTTAAAAGGAAGCATAGTTTGTTGCATCATATTGAGCTTTACGTTTCTGATAAAAACATTTCACGGCATTTCTGGTCAAAGCTTCTTTCCCATCTGAACTACAGAGAGACCTCAGTATGGGATGATGGGTTTACGCTTGCGAATGGGAATGATGCGTATCTCACCTTTGTGCAGGTCGCGCCCAAATATAAGTCTCACGTCTACCATCGTTGTGGTGTCGGGCTGAACCATCTCGCTTTTTCAGTCGAAAGCAGAGAACACGTCGATATGATCAGGCAGCACTGCATCGCTGAGGGTGTCGTTTTGCTCTACGATGACAGGTACCCCTTTGCGAATGGCGGAGAGGATTATTATGCCCTCTTTCTTGAGGACCCAGATCGCATAAAGGTCGAGTTCGTCGCAGCACAGAAATAGCAAATCGGAGTTCGCTAAGTGCGTTCCACACCTTCCTCAAGTCATATACACTAGAGCTTGGTGCGTTCGTATGCATTCACGCGCCAAGCTCTAACTCGCCATTTTCGTGGGTATTTTTTTGCGAAAACCAAAGAAAAATATCCGTATTGGCACTCGCCTGACTGTCTATTGAGAACCGGTAAACGGAGAAACGCTCGTTGGATTGCGAGGGTTGAGTTCTTCCAGGACATCTTGTCTGAAGCGTGCATCACGTAGATCTTGTCGGGCTTCTCTCGCGCTACGGCGATCCCGGTTCTCGCGTGCTTCCTCCAATGCATCTTCCGCGTCGCTTACGTAATTATTGGCGACGCGTAATTCAGTGCCAAAAGCATACCCTTGCAGGAAGGTTGTTTCGGTTGCCGCAGGGCATACTCCACTATACTTGGCGCCTCTTTCACCCCAAAAGATACCCGAGTTATAGGTACAGTAACGCTGCAAACCAGACTGCCGACCTTGCTCATAGGCAGCCCTGTCAGGTGTTACGCCGTATCTGGCGCAGGCCTCGATATGGCGGTTGATTTCCGAGGGTAGGCCACGTCCTGCTTCAGCATCGCCTATTGATCGCCAGTCTCCTGCCTCGCAATCGGCTTGAGAGAAGGTACTCGTACAGGCCGCGAGAACGAAGGCAAGGCCAGATAGAGCCATTATGGTTTTCATTTGTGCGCTCTTTAATTGTAGGTATGTAAGAAAGGCAGCTTCCTGTAGCAGCAATGAACCCTCAGAAAGCGAATTGTTGAAGAACGCGTAGTAACTGGACAATAATTATAGATTATCTTTGCCCGCTATATTTTACTAAACACTGCAACCAGCTGCACCTCTCGTTATCAGTTTGAGCGTCTTGGCCTGTTCAATTGTTAAGTTCTGTTTGGGAAGGGGTGCTGGAACTTCAGTCAACGATGTCGTGTGCTATCCCAATACTTTCATCTCGCCTGTTCAATATCAGGATCACCAAGCCACCATGGCCTTGGCGGATCAGGTTCTCGATCGCATGAAGGAACGCCGCGGGAGCGCGCAGCGCTTAAGACGAAAACGACCCGCTTCCAAGGTGCTGAGCGGAGCATAATTATTCAATCCCGCACGTCCTGATGCCAGCCGATGGCGGAGAAAAGCTTGGCGTAGCAGGCTGCTTTTTGCGTGAGTTGCTCGGCATCAGGTTTGTTGGCGCGGGTGGCCCAGCCGATTTCTGCGATGCCCAGAATGCGTGGGGCCATCATGGTTTCCATGTTGGCATCTTGTTGGACGACCTCTGACCATAGACAGCCTTGGGCGCCGATGATTTTGCGCTCCAACTCCGGTTCGTTTTCTGGCACCGGGTCCCAGTTGATACTGTCTGCAAGGCTGGTGTTGCCTGCCCAGTTGAGGCCGATTTCGTTGAAGTCAGCAGAAGGTGCTAAATCCCAATATGCATGAGCGGCAGGTGTCATGACGACGGAGTAGCCTTTGCGTGCGGCCTCCAGTCCGGGCCCCTGCTGTGTCCATGAGAACAGGATGGCATCGTTGTTAATGCCGCCGTTTGCTCCTTTGGATGCTTCCTCCCATGCAGCAGGGCGGACACCCAACGAGCGGATGTAGGCAGCGAGTTTGTCCATCATCCAGCCTTGCACATCATCCGCCGTCGCAAAGCCCTGCTCTGTTTTCAGCTTTTCGATGGCAGGAGATTTGGTCCATGCAGCAGGTGGACGCTCATCACAGCCCAAGTGGAGGTGGGCGAATGGGAAGAGACCGGCAACCTCTTTGGTCAGCGCTTCCATGTAGGTCCACGCTGCTGGCAGGGCTGGGTTGATGGTGTTGTTCAGGTAGCCCTGAACAGAGACCTCGTTGCTCTGATCCACTGAATCTCTCAGTTCCGGATGAATCTGAAGTGCTGCCCAAGAGTGGGCTGGAACCTCGATCTCCGGCAGGATTTCGATGTGCAGATGTTTTGCATGGGCGACCAGTTCCTTGACGAAGGCTTTCGAATAGGTCCCCCCTTGCGGACCAGCGGTTCCACCGAAAACTCCCGGAACAACTCTGCCCTCCCCGCGCAGGCCGGATTGTTGCCAGAGCTGCGGATAGCTTTCCACCTCTAAACGAAAGGCTTCATCATCGCAGAAGTGCCAGTGGAAGCGGTTGAGTTTGAGTAAGGCCATCATGTCCAGCAGGCGCAGCAGTGTTTCCGGCTGGTAGTAGTGGCGAGCGCAGTCCAGATGCTGACCGCGCCATTCGAAACGCGGGGCATCTGTGACTTGGCCGCAGGGTATCGTGCCGCCACAGATCAGCTTAAGATTGAGCAGTGTGATTGCACCGTGAAAGACGCCAGCAGCAGTGGATGCGGCAAGGGTGATCTCTTTTGGTGAGATTGTCAGTTCATAAGCATCTTCTGCCAAAGTTTGCTTTCTGATGAAGCGCAGCGGGACGCCGTTCTGCGACAGGAACGGGGCGATGTTGTTGCGCTGTGCCAGAGCTTCGACAGCCAGCACACTTGTCGCCGCTTCCTCCGCATCCCAGGAAGCATCCAGCATGTAACCATCACCCATATGCAGCTGATCACCAGAGGGCTCCCAGCTTTGCGGTGTTGGGGTCAGCATGAGATCGCGGGACGATGGGTTGGCCTGTTGCTCGGGTAGCTTGGTGGTAAAGTTCGGGTCGATCCCGCGCGCGACGATTTCAACTGGCAATATGCAGCCATCCTGCAAACGCAGGTAAGCGCCTTTGGGCAACCAGCTGCGGTTGGCGGGGGTTCTATTGTTCTCGTATCTGAGCGAGAACTGTTGTGACTGCGCTGCTCCCAGCACATCCTGCTCAAAGTGCAGCTCAACGTAGCTTGCTGTCATGCGTCGCAGTTTGGCACCTTCGGCCACCTCGCAAGGCGCGAGCATGCTGAAGCATAGGGTGTGGTTGGAGATAAGGGTATCGCCGCTCGCGGAAAGGATGCAGTTGATCTGCCGGTCCTCTGTGCACCATGTTTCCAGTCTGATTATCGTATCAGCACAGTTAGTAGTTTCCATAGGCGCGCCTCCTCCCCACTTTCAGGATATTTGCAGTGCGCACACCAAGCATGCTTCGACTGCCTGAGTTTGTGTGTCCCCGTTGGAAGATCCCCTTCCCCCCATCAGAAACAGCATGAGCATAGCTTTCTTCCGGCCTGCCCTGTCAACGTTCTGGCCCACAACTGGATCCAGAAATTTGAATTGGTATTAGCCTCTGGAGGAACGCTTATCCCATATTATGGTTTCATCTGAAAAATGCCGGTGGGTGTAGCTGGGTCCCCGATATTGTACAATTTGGGCGGGCTAAGCACCTGAGAGAACGTCAATGTTGCCGGATACATGGTGCTCTCGCTTTCGAACATTTTTCGCGGCTGTGTTGCATCAGGCTCCGCGCTATCCTCCTCACACTGACCTCCGAGAAAACAGGACCAGTTATTCAGAGCTCCGGGTGGACTGGTATGGTCGATTCCACCTGACAGGTCTTTTTCATGGATGCGTAACCGATGGCCACTAGCATTCTGGCAACTTGTTGAAATGGTGTTGGAAGGAGCCTATCCACCATGGAACGTAAGTCCGTGCAGACCCGTGATGGGGTCCGGCTCTCCTATCTTACAGGAGGTCAGGGGCGCCCTGTGATTTTGCTTGGCGGCTGGTCGCAGGCAGCAACAGTATATGCCGGACAGTTTGAGGCCTTCACGCAAAGCCATAGAGTGTATGCGCTCGACAATCGGGGCCACGGAGAATCTGAGAAGCCGCCGAGCGGTTATCGCATGCAGCGGCTTGCCAAAGACCTCTATGATGTGATTGAGGCACTGGACCTGACTGACTTTGACGTGGTGGCACACTCCCTCTCCGTTTCTTTAATGTGGGCCTATCTGGACATGTTTGATACAGAGCGCTCTCCGCGTCGGTTAGTCTTTATCGACGAACCAAGTGCAATGCTGGCACGACCGTCCTGGACAGAGCAAGAGATTGCCGAGACCGGCGCATTTGTACCCTCGCTGGAGGGGCTGGACGGGCTATTACGAGTAATTCGCGGGACACAGAATGTCGACGATCACCTTGCTTTCATTGGCGCAATGTTCACCAGCTCCGTCAGTGATACAGACTTGCGTGCGCTGGCTGCTGAGAACCTGAAATTTCCCCGAGACCACGCAGCCGATCTGCTTGAGAACAATGTGTTGCAGGACTGGCGGGCGATCCTTCCCAGCATCCACCAGCGCAGTTTGGTGTTCGGTGGGGAAGCAAGTAATTTGTCGCTGGCCGCGCAGGAGTTCATTGCCAGTTGCATGCCCAATGCTTCACTCGAAGTAATCAGCAGAGCTGATCGGGGGAGTCACTTTATGATGTTCGAGAACCCCCAGCTGTTCAACGAAAAGGCACTGGCCTTCCTGAACAGCTGAGCAGCAAGAGGTAACTGGGTTTTCATGGAGAGTACCACCGGGGGAGCTGCCATCTCCGTGAAATACAGGACCAGTTGTTCAGAGCACTGGACGGGACAGGTATTATTAAAAACACCTGATGGGTCTTTTTCATGGATGCGTAACGGTTGGCTAATAGCATCCTCGCCACCTCTTAAGATGGTGCTGGAAGGACCCTAACCACCATGGAACGCAAGACTGTACAGACCCGTGACGGCGTGCAGCTCTCCTATCTGACAGGTGGGCATGGACGACCTGTTCTCTTGCTGGGTGGTTGGTGTCAAACCGCAACCGTGTATGCAGGGCAGTTTGCTGACTTTTGCCAGAGTCACACAGTAATTGCGCTCGACAACCGGGGGCATGGTGAATCGGAAAAGCCCGCAGATGGGTATCGGATTGAACGGTTTGCCAAGGATCTGTTTGATGTAGTGGAGGCGCTGGACCTTCGCGACTTCGATGCAGTTGGGCATTCTCTTTCCGTTGCGATGCTCTGGGATTATGTGGCGATGTTCGGGACCGAGCGTCCTCCGCGTCGTCTGATTTCTATTGACGAGCCTGCTGCTTTGTTGGCGCGGCCTTCCTGGACAGAACGAGAGATCGAAGAGGCAGGCGCTATTCACCCCTCTTTGGAGTCACTCGACGAAATGGTGGTCGCTGTTCGCAAGACACGCACTGTTGAGGATCACCTTGCGATTATTGGAAAGATGTTCACGAGCAAGCTCAGTGAAGCTGCTTTGCGTGAGCTGGCTGCGGAGAACCTGAAGTTGCCCCGAATGTATGCTGCTTCTCTGATTGAGAACCTTATGATGCAGGACTGGCGCCCCCTTCTGCCCAACATTCACCAGCGCACTTTACTGTTTACAGGTGAAACCAGCACGCATCCGCTGGCGTCACAACAGTTTATCGCCAACACTATGCCAAATGCCTCCCTTGAGGTCTTCAGTGAGGCCGATGGTGGGAGCCACTTCCTGATGTTCGAGAACCCCCAGCTGTTCAACGAAAAGGCACTGGCCTTCCTGAACAGCTGAGGCGTCTGTTTTTACTGCGTCTTCAGCGTGCTTTTCGAGATCATGTAGGCAGCCCCTGTCAGAGCTGTACCAGCAAAACCATCCATCAGCGCGCGGGAGCGGGCTGAGACAGCAAACTTTGAAGCGCGCGTTCCCAGATAGGCGTAAAATAGCAAGGCGGGATATTCCAGCGCGATATTGAAGACGGCCAGCGCCATCATGCGCCCAGCCATGCCCTCACCTTCCCCTGCAAATACTGGCAGCATGGCGCCGAATGACAGCACCGATTTGGGGTTGGCACCCTGCATTGCGAAGGAGGTGAGAAACAGTTTCAGCGCGGAAGCTGGCTTGCGTTCTTTCGCTTCGCCCAGCGAGGCTGAGAGGGCTGCTTTGAAGGAGCCATATGCGAGATACAATAGATAAGCTACGCCAATCCATTTGACCGTCTCGAACAGGACCGGGAAAGACAGCAGCAGCGCACTCATGCCCGCAGCGGCGAGCAATGCGTACATAAGGTTGGCACCGAACACGCCCGCCATGCTGGCATGGGTTTTACCAATCCCGTTTGAGATGCTGTCACCAACCACTTTCAGGACCGCGGGACCGGGGGTGAAGTTGAGCGCCATAAAGGTGACGATAAACCCAAACACCAAAGTAGCATCAAAAGATGTGAGAAGTTCCATGTTTTGTCCATTGCAACGCTAGAAATACATAAAGAACGCAAAGCAACGCACAAACCGACGCAAACTTATTCAAGACTGCGAAAGGAAAAGGGGGAGATGCCTACTGCTTCATCTCCCCCCGGCGCGCAGATCAGAAATTCACTCGCCTTAAGCCTCGGTAAAGGCCCGCCTCTCCAAACGTGGCATTGTGAGTTCCTTTGGCTGCCCCCTCTCCGCGCGCTATATGGGCACTTTCTCGTTGCTGCGTACTTCTTTTAAGGGATGTACGCAGGTACCTTAGCAAGGGGTGTGCCAACTTGATGAGATGCCCCCTAATTATATCTAAGATATTGCCGTTTATGGATAAATTAGTTTTATCCAATATCTTTGGCTTTCGTGATGGCAACCAGACTGCTGCCCATTGTTTGTTCAAAGTGCTCGCAAGATAGTCAGGCAGGCATCAGCAAACCCGGCCTTGTTCAACACGGGTTTGCTTCTTCGTCAGATGTAGACTGGATGCTTATGCTGGCTCTGCAACGCGGGCGGGCGTCGCCATCTGGCAGAGCTGATCAATCAGGTTGCGCAGTTTTTTGGTTGTTTCAGAGCAGGTTAGCTGGCCGTTCTCATCAGTCTTGGACGCCATACCGCCAACAGCCACGTATCTTGGGTGCACCCAGCAGCCGTGATCAGCGGCGAAAGATGCCAGGCGCGGCAGCATTCTTACGCCGCCAAACTGGCCCGGTGCGGCGGAAAGCAGACCCATGATCTTTCCCTCAAGCACAGAGTGGGATTGTCCTTTTGCGCGTCTGGACACCCAGGTGAACAAGTTGTGAAGGTGCGGGGTGTGGAAGCCATTGTATTCTGGTGAGGAGATCAGGATTACATCAGCTGCTTCAATCTGTTGGCGAAGAACCAAGAGGCTGTCCTGAATAAGGGGATCGGCTTCGATTTCTGTATGAAAAAGGGGAAAAGATGCCAGTTGGTCCGGCAGAATGGCCGTTTGGTGGTTCAACTTGCGCGCCTCTTTCGCAGCAGCGTCCAGCAGGCTCTTATTCAATGAGCCGTCTCTGGTGCTTCCAGAGATGAAAAGGATGTTCATAGGAATCTCCATATAATAATATTTTTGTTTTTATATAACTTTCTCTTTCTTTATTGTGCAAGCACAAAAAAAGCGGTGCTGAAAAACAGCACCGCTTTTAAAGTTCGCCCCAAAATCCCTTATGCGCGTCTTCCTGATGGAAAATCGGCGGCATTTTTGGGTGTGGGCTTTAGGAAAAGAAGCGTTCCGTAATCTGCAGCACAAGCTGATGTCCACCCCAAACGCCAAGAATTGCTACACAGCCAGAAAGAACTGGCGGAGCTGGAATAGGCAGTTTGATTGCGGTGAAAATTGCGCCAATAATGACACCTGCAAGTGTTGAAAGAAGCAGCTCAGTCATGTGGTCCCCTGGTGATTATCTCTTTGTTGTTCAGAAAACTCGGTTATTCCCAAAACTACAGGCACACGAAGAACAGTTTACTCACTCACTCTTGCACTCCCCAGTACGTAAGCGAGTAACCAAATTCAGTCGCAGGTGTAGGCCCTGTAGAAAATCTGAAGGCCGCTAAGTAGGGCACCCCTACTTGCCTGTCAATTAACTTAGCGCAATTCAAACAAAATTTGCAGAGACTTTGTATGTAATGTGCGCAGTTGCCGCACTGTAATTGCTGATTCTTCTAGGGAATACAGCAGATTATCTTATCCTCAGACATGTTAGCGCAGCTGAAAGCCTGAAGGATACAGTTTCGGATCTTGCGACAATTTGTGATCTAGACGCATAAATTTAAGTTGTCAGTCCGCCGACCGGCCTTTACGTTAAAGTCAACACATGAGTCATAAGAGCGGTCCGGCTTATCTCTGCATCCTGCCGACCTGCCTTACTTACTTGTGTTTGCCTGTGCTTTTCGACAGTGGGACGGACGTTGAGAAGCATGCATGTTGTATTTTACGCGGGTTGCCAAGGCTTGGGCAGCAATGCGCGAGGGGGGATTAAATGGCAGAGTATAACATAACGGCGTTGGGTATCCCGCTGTTTCTGTTTTTCATGCTGGTAGAGTATGCTTATCTGCGGATCAGAGGGCGGGATCTTCACCGGTTTAACGACAACATTGCCAGCCTATCGATGGGCATATGTCTGCTCGTTTCAGATGCGCTGCTAAAAACCTTTACATTCGGGGTATTTATCTGGGCGTGGTCATCCCATCGCCTGTTTGATTTTGCCTCTACGAGCTGGCTCACATGGGTCGTTTTCTTCTTTGGGGTGGACTTTTGTTATTACTGGTTCCACCGCATCGCGCACACCTACAACGTGCTTTGGGGCGCGCATGTGGGGCATCACCAGAGCGAGGAGTATAACCTGACCACTGCGCTGCGACAGAGCGCGTTTCAGTATGCTTTCTCCTGGGTTTTCTACCTGCCGCTGGCGTTCCTCGGCTGCCCGCCTGAGGTCTTTCTTGTGCAGTTTCTTGTGCTTAAGGCCTATCAGTTCTGGCTGCACACGCAGGCGATTGATCGTATTCCGCTGATGGAAGGTGTGTTCTCCACGCCATCAAGCCACCGGGTGCACCACGCCAAGAACCCGATTTACATCGACAAGAATTTTGGTGGAACGCTGGTGATTTGGGACCGTGTGTTTGGCACCTGGCAACCAGAGGTAGCGGAGCATCCTTGTCACTACGGCACAACAACCCCGCTGAGAACATGGAACCCTGTATCTGCAAATCTGCAGCATTGGTCCATGCTGTTTCGTGACAGCCTGCATACCCGCAGCTGGTGGGATAAAATCCGGCTTTGGTTCAAGCCAACAGGCTGGCGGCCTGAAGACAGGCGCCGCAAAACCACGAAACTGCAGAAAACCGGGGTTAAGAACCGTCCGAAATTTGATCCTGAAGTATCTGCGCTGACAAAGCTTTATTGCGGCTTATCCTTCGCGCTGCTGGTGTTGCTGGTGACAATGTTCATCTTCCTGTCCCCGCAGCTAAGCGCACGGGAACTGGCGTTTGGGGTCGTGCTTATTCTAGCCGGGTTGGTGATGATCTCGCAGTTCCTGGAGGGCAAGTTCAAACTGCGACTTGTAGAGGTTGCTCGCGTCCCTGCCCTGCTCTGGTTCCTGACTGTACTATGGACGCTGCCTATTTCCACGCAGGTCTCACAGAAACTGGAACTGGCGGAGCTCGCGCCTCCACAGATTGAGGTTCCTGAGGAAACGACGCTTTCTGCGCTTCCATGGCTTGAGAAGCCCGCTGTGTTGAGTGGCAATACGCCAGCTGTGCAGCACGTGACCTGGCACACCAATGGCACACAAGGCGAGCTGGAGTACACACTGAGCTACGAGCTTTCCTCCTTCCCTGAGCATGTTGCAAACATCTTATCTGCGCGCAGCACGCTGCAAGAAGGGAGCCGAAGCTGGCTGGAAAAGCAGCTTTAAGACGGGTCGTTACCCCGTAAACACGATCAGGGCAAACCCATGAGGACTATCATGGGTTTGCCCATTTTTTTGAGTGCGCTACCCTTGGCTCAGGTGCGCCTGAAGTGATGTCTTTATCGTCGATGTGCGAGCAGAATTTCGAGGTTGAAGGGAACCATCAGACTATAAGCGCGGCTATCCTTGAGGCGTTTAGGGCTCTACGCAGCAGCTTCTTATGATGCGTAGTTTGTCGCTCTCTCAGGTTTAAACTATTGCAGACAGAGCATATCGCTCACTGGATTTATTAGGTTTTATAGATACTTATTCTTGTTGAGGCATTGAGATGCAACCCCATGCGCTTTGGAAGAACTGCGTAGCTTTTATTATTTTCTCCGCTGTAGGTTTTTTTCTCTCCTCGGCGGTCTCACTTGCTCAAACGTTCACGACTGCTCGCCCCGATGGCAGTCCGCTTCATTGGATTCTGGATATTCCGGACTCCGCTGTGAAGGGTGTGGGATTGGTTGTGCTTATGCAGGGCTCTGGATGTACGTCTGCTGATCACAATGCAAACCTTACTCACGTGCGATCCGTCTTTTCGGGTTTTGCAGCACTCAGGGTTGAGAAGTATGGCGTAAATCCGGGTGATGGTAGCGAAGAGTGTTCGGCAGAGTTCTATGCAAAGCATAGTGTTTCCCAACGCATTGCCGACTATCTGCAAATCATCAACGCTCTGCATTCCAGCGATTGGTGGGATGGCGACCTTGTTTTGATTGGAGGCTCGGAAGGCGGTAGCGTCGCGGCAGCCCTTGCAGAGCCATCACACGCTGATGTGGTGGTCCTTATCTCTACAGGTGGCGGCGTCACGTTTGGTCAGATGGTTCAGGACTCCATCATGGACACAATGCGTCGGCATTCGGTTCCCGAGGCAGAATGGCCAGCTGTTGATGCCGCCTTCGCCCATGCTCGTGAAAATCCGGAGAGCAGTGATACATGGGCAGGATCCAGCTACCGCTATTGGGCTGATGCAATTGATCGGAAGCCTGTAGACGACATGTTGAAGGCGAACTCGGCCTTTCTCCTTCTCCATGGTTCAGCGGATAGTTCCAGTGCTGTTCAATCTGCTCGCATGACTGCTGACAGGTTCGCGGATGCCAAGCGGTGCAATCTCACCTACGTAGAGTTTTCCAGCTACGATCACTCTATGATTGATGCAGACGGGACATCGCGCATGTCTGATGTGCTGGAACTGGCTCACAGTTGGGTCGGGCAACAGCTGTCGCGTGAAAGCCTAGCACCTTGTATGCAAGTACCTGACTAGGCCCGAGAAAACGCGGCTTTAGAGACAGATTAGGGAGACGCCCTTACCCCGTGAATGGCGCGGTGACATAGGGGAGGTGCCCGGACTTGATCCAGAGTTTGGCTCCCTTCTCACCTGCTTTGATGGTGAGATCGTAGCCGATTGGGACGCGGAGCCAAGCGTGTTTGGGGAGATTTTCTCCGGCCTCTGTGATTGTGCCACGTAGCACGAAGATTTCCGCACCGCCTTTTGCGTTTACGGCATGGCTTACGCCGGGCTGCCAGTACTCAAGGCGTACGTTTTCACGCTCGTCCTGAAACAGCGGGGAGACGGCAACACCCTCACGCTCAGCATCATTCACGCGGCCCAGTTTATTTGTGTCGGTGCGCACGTGAGTCCGATCCTGGAGGTCGAACTGCCAGAGTTTCACGAAGATGGTGCAGCCGGGTTGTGAGGCGGGAGTGTGCTTGGATTCTGGCGGGTTGCGGATGTAGGAGCCTCTTGGGAAGTCTCCATGCTCATCCTGAAACACTCCATCCAGAACGAAGAACTCTTCCCCGCCGGTGTGAACATGTTCAGAAAACTGGCTGCCGGGTGCAAAGCGAACAACAGTGGTCGCCCGTGCAACTTCACCGCCTAAACGGTCAAGTGGCCGGCGGTCAACGCCTTTTATAGGGGACTCGATCCATTGAATTTCGTCACTGAATTCGAGTACTCGTTTTGAAAAATCGCCGTTGATCTTCATGGATCCCTCCATCGCCTACTACTCCCAAGTTAGGTACTCTGCCTGCGCAATTACAGATGTGAGAGTCCTGTTAGGGATCACTTCATCGTTAAGTTGTTTGTTGCATTCCGTTTGTCACAGTCGATTGCTAGGCTTGAGGTAATTTAGTTATGCACTTTGCACTGCGCAACCAGGGGACGCCTTACCATGAGCTTGCTGGCAGATTTGCTTTCTCCACTGTTTGATCGTCGGTATGTATTTAAGGGCAAGCGGGACGAACGTCCACTCACCGAGCTTTGCAAGGCTTTGATGAGCAGTCAGGGGGAAGTTTCCGGTGCCGTGATTGCTCACGAAATTCTCGACGGCTATGCAACCGCGAATCCTGCGGGGAAGCGGGCGTTCTTCGAGTTTCTAAACAGCGAGATGGACATTGATGCAGAGGAATTGGCACGCCTTGTTTCAGCCTATAAAGCTTCCAAAACAGAAGCCAACTACAGAAAGCTTGTTCGGGCTGCCGAGCCAAAGCGGCAGGAGCTGCCAGACGCCTCAATCAGGTGCCCGGAGCCACCTATCAGCTTGTGACCATGCGCCGGGACCTGCTGGGGTTCATCAAGAAAGAACCTGATCTTGCCAGAACAGATCTGGACTTTCGGCATTTGTTCAACTCGTGGTTCAACCGGGGTTTTCTGGTATTGAGACCGATCAACTGGGATAGTCCGGCGCAGATTTTGGAAAAGATCATCACCCATGAGGCCGTGCATGCCATTGATAGCTGGGATGATTTGCGCCGACGACTGCAACCGGAAGACCGGCGCTGTTTTGCCTTTTTCCATCCTGCCCTGCCCGATGAGCCGCTGATCTTTGTGGAGGTGGCGCTGACCAAAGGCGTGCCCTCCTCCATTCAACGGGTGCTTGCAGAAGAGCGAGAGGTTGTTCCGATCGACGAAGTGGACACGGCGGTGTTCTATTCGATCTCGAACTGTCAGAGCGGACTGGCCGGTATCTCTTTTGGTAACTCGCTGATTAAGCAAGTGGTGCAGGATCTTTCTCGTCAGCTGCGGCAGTTGAAGACCTTTGTGACGCTTTCTCCTTTGCCAACCTTTTGCAAGTGGGCGGACCACCACGGAGTGGATCTGCCTAAAGATGACGGAGCGTTAAAAGAGCTGGCAGCGTACTATCTGCTAGAGGCCAAGCGGGAGGATGATATGCCGTTTGATCCGGTGGCGCGGTTTCATTTGTTTAACGGCGCGCTGGTACATGAGGTGCATGTGGGGGCGGACACCTCGGAAAATGGCAGGCGGAAATCGGCGGGCGTGATGGTCAACTACCTTTATGATCTGCAAAAGATCTCGCAGAACCACGAAGTATTTGCGAATAAAAAAGAAATTGTCGCATCAAAGCGCGTGCAGTCGCTGGCAAAAGCCCTAGCGACGCACACACATTCGCAGCTTAAGGACAAACGGTCCTAGCCAACAATCCTTCTGAGCGCCTTGTTCAGCGGGGCAAGTCTGCGTGGCATAGCCAGATAGACTTCCTCGAACAGCTGCTTGTAGAGCTGCACCGTTTCAGGGTTTGGCTCAAACACTTCGTTTTGCCGCGTCATGGCCTTCATGGCCTGATTGAAGTCCGGATAGAGGCCAACGCCAACACTGGCCGCGATGGCCGCGCCCAATCCTGCGCTCTCGAAGGTGTGTGGGCGTTCGGTTGGCAGGCCAAAGACATCTGCGGTGATCTGCATGATGGCATCTGACTGGGAGCCGCCGCCGGATACACGCAGGACCTTGATCTTCTCTCCGCTTTTACGTTCAATTCGCTTCAGGCCGCGATGCAGTTCTAGCGTGATGCCTTCGATGATCGCGCGGTAGATGTGGCCTCTGGTGTGGCTGTCGCCAAACCCGATAATTGCGCCTTTGATCGGCGTGGAGGAGCCGTTGTCACGGCCCCATTTCGGCAGCAAGGTCAGGCCGTGGGAGCCCGGTGGCGTGCTGTTGAGCAGATCGTCGAAGAAGACCTCCACAGGACTGCCGAACTCCTTGGCTTTTTCCTGCTCTGGGTGCCCGAATTCTTCCTTAAACCAGCTGACCATCCAGTAGCCCAGGATGACGGAGGCCTCCGGTGTATACATTTGCGGGATTCCGCCAGCATAAGCTGGCAGCGGGCGTTCAACCTCAAAGTACTTTTTGGAATGAATGGTGGCTGTGGCTCTTGTACCGTAGCTCAGGCAGCCGACGGAGGCGTCCAGAGCTCCGCAGCCAACCACCTCACAGGCTTTGTCAGCAGCAGCAGAGATCACCGGTAAGCCTTCCGGCAAGCCTGTGTACTCGGCGGCCTCAGCGCTCACATAGCCGATGGGCTTTCCGGGCTCGATGAGCTCGGGCAACTGGTCGCGCTTGACCGAGAAGAGGTCCCAGAGGAAATGCTTTTTACTGGCCCATTGCTGTTTTTTATAGTCATAGGGAACGTAGCCGACCTGCGCGCCGGTTGAATCGCGAAATACGTCAGTAAGTTTGTAGTTGAGGTAGCCGGAGACCTGCAGGAATTTGTGTGTCTTTTTCCAAATATCCGGCTGGTTCGTTGCGATCCAGTTGGCCTCGGCTTCACTGCGAACGCTTTTGATCGCACGGGACAGACCCGCCACGCCGAAGATCGTTTTCCAAAGCCACGGAAGTGGTTTTTGCCGGTCTTCGATGCGTTCGTCCATCCACGTGATTGCAGGGCGTAAAGGGTTGCCTCTTTGATCAACTGCGATCTGGGTGCCGCGCTGGGTGGTGACACTCATCGCCTTCACCGCAGCGGGATCGGCGCCTCCGTCCCAGAGCTCACGGCAGCAGCGGCCCAGCAGTTCCCAGAGGATGAGCGGATCAATTTCTGACCAGCCGGGGTTGTCACTACGATATTCGGTGATCGGCTTTTGCACTTTGGCGAGCAGCGTGCCGTCTGGTGAGAACAGCAGGGCGCGGATACTCTGACTGCCGCAGTCAATGGCGAGAAGTGTTTCTGTCATCCTGTCACCGCCTCAGGAGCCAATTCCTGTGTTTGTGCGGCCCGTGCAGATGGCAGGCTGTAATGCTTGCGACAGATCTGCTCGTATCGCGACCACTCTTCCTGCCATTTATTCATGGACCAACCGAGCTTCTCTCGAAGCCTTGTTTCAAGCTCGTTCGCCAGTTCCGCACCGCCGTGAGCCAGAACCAGACCAATTCTTGTCCGGCGCAACAGGAGGTCATCCAAATGCACAACGTCTTCATGCAGCACAGCCCAGTCCAGCTCTGCCCAGAGGCGGTTTGTGCCGGAGACGTGTGACAGATCACGCTTTGAGGCGTTTGCTGCAAGCGCTGGCAGATCGGTGCCATAAAAGCCGCTAAGGCGCTTCAGGTCTGACCTGGACAGGTTCGGGAAGCTCTTTTCATCAAACTCAGCCAGTTTTGGGTCGAAGACAAAGTCGTAATGCCCTGAGGTTTGTGCGCCATCCAGATAGGGAGTGCACGCCTCCAGCACCTGCCCTGCCATCACGCGGAAGGTGGTGAGTTTGCCGCCTGTTACTGTGATGACGCCTTTATCATCCCACACCACATGATCGCGTTTGGCCTTTGATGGATGCAGCTCCTTGGGGTCCACGCCTTCATCGCCAACAATTGGCCGCACGCCGGACCATGTGGAGATCACATCTGTTTCAGCCAGCTTTGCACTGGGGAAGTTGTGGTTGGCGCCATCGAGGAGATAGTCCACTTCCTCAGGCGAGATAGCAGCTTCCAGATCAAGATCACCTTTATGGTCCAGATCTGTTGTGCCGATGACCGTACGGCCCATCCACGGGTAGATGAAGACGCCGCGTTTGTCCTGCGGGTGAAGGTAGCCAAGGCACTGGTGAACGGGTAAGCGCCAGGAAGGTACGACGATATGGCTGCCGCGCAAGGGGCGGATGCGCTTGGCCTGCCCTAGTTGTTCGCGCAGGTTATCAGCCCAGACGCCAGTTGCATTGACGACGGTCTTACTGGAGATTTTCAGTGTCTCTCCAGTTTCGGCGTCCTCAATCTCAAGCTGCTTTGCGCCCTCTCCTTGTGCCGTTACGGTCTTCACCGCAGCATAGTTCACCGTGGTTGCACCACAGCGTCTCGCCTCAGCCAGAACACGCAGGACCAGCCTACTGTCATCTGTCAGTGCATCGGTGTACTGGGCCGAACCAAGCAGGCCCTCAGCTTTGAGGCCGGGTAGAGCTGCGATGGTCTGATCGCGATCCAGATGTTTGTGGTCGCGCTTTTTGGCGAAGTACCCGTAGATATTCAAGATCACCGAAAAGGCACTGCGGTTTGGGAATTGTTTTTCGCGGAACGGGAAGAGATAGCTCAGGTTCTCGATGAGACCGGGGGCTTCCTTCAGAAGCTTTTCGCGCTCGCGTACAGATTCGCGCGCCAGTCCGAACTCACCTTGCGCAAGATAGCGCAGGCCGCCGTGGACCATCTTGGAGGAGCGGCTGGACGTGCCCCACGCGTAGTCTTTCTTTTCTAGCAACAGGACATCAAGGCCACTTCTTGCTGCCATCAGAGCAACGCCTGCTCCGGTGATGCCACCGCCGACAACAACCATATCCCAAGGCTTGTTGCGCTCTTTCACAGATGCGAGCTTTTGCTCTCTGCTGAATTGGCCCGTGTTTCCCATTGCCCCTCCTCAAATTCCTTAGGCAGTTGGCGTTTCCGCATAAACGCCAACTGCTCCAGTCATTTTATCGCGCGTCTCTTCCTGCGAAAACCTCTCCCAGATCTTCGCAGGAACGCTTAGTTTCATGCAGGTTCGGTGCTACTCGCGACTTCGTCACCAAGTAGAACACCCGGGTTCATGCGCCCGTCCGGGTCGAAGTGCTTGCTGAGCGTTTTCAATGTGCTCATGCCCAGCTCACCTTTTTCCGCTGGCAAGTAAGGAGCGTGGTCTCGTCCGACACCGTGCTGGTGAGAGATGGTACCACCATGGGCCACCACGGTTTCCGAGGCAACTTTCTTGACGATCTTCCAGCGCTCCATGGTTTCTTCATAGGAGCTGGCGACCGGGAACAGGTAAGTGGTGTATGCGCTGGACCCTTGAGGATAGACATGTGAGAGGTGCGTGTAGGCAAACACAGGTATTCCCTGCTCTTTCAGCGCATTGCAGACCTTATCCTCAATCTCGCTCATGTAAGGGCGCAGAGCGGACCAATCCATCGCGGTCTCAAACGTGTCTGCTGCCACACCGTGCTCCCACAGCGGATGTCGCAGGTACGGGCCTTTGTAACGGTTTTCTTGCCACTTATCGCCCAGCATCTTAGAGAGGACACGCTTTGCGCCATGGTGCTTGAGATGAACGTTTGCGAGTTTCTCATTGACTGCGACTTGCTTCTTGGAGCCCGTCAGACCGAATGTGAGCATACATTTTTGATCGGTCAGGCCCTTGAACTTGAAGAGCATGTTCAGCTTGGAGAGCTTCTTCTCAGGCACAGCCAGTTTCAGCATGATGTCTGTTTCTTTTGCGTTGCTGAGACGCAGCATTGAAAGCGGAATACGCCCTTGCGTGATGGCTTGAACGGCAGCGACACCGCTTTCCCAATCCGGCATGAAGACTGTGTAGAACTGCTCTGCTTCCGGCAGCGGGGTCACACGGACTTTTACCTCGGTCAGGATGCCCATTGTGCCTTCCGAGCCGAGGATGGTTTCGCGCAGATCCGGGCCTGCGGAAGAAGCTGGAATGCTCGGGATTTCCAGTTTGCCTTTCGGCGTTTCAACGATGCCACCTGCAAAGAGCTGTTCGATGCGTCCGTAACGCAGAGATTGCTGACCAGAGGAGCGAGTGACCACCCAACCGCCTACTGTAGAAAGCTCAAAGCTTTGCGGAAAATGCCCGAGAGTATAGCCGATTGCTGCCAATTGGGCTTCCAAATCCGGACCACGCACACCTGCGCCGAAGGTCGCGATCTGGCTTTCCTTGTCGAAATCGAGCAAGCGATTCATGCGGGTAAGCGCTACGGTGATCTGCGGCTTGTCACTCCGAGGACATGCCAAATGCCCGACGACCGAGGTTCCGCCGCCATACGGGACAAGGATCAGATCCTTTTCCGCCGCCCAATCCATCAGTTCGCGAACGTGCTCTGTGGTCTCCGGGAATGCAACTGCATCTGCGACAGAACCGAACTTGCCGCTCCGCATTTCCAGCCAATCCGGGAAACTCTGACCACATGCATGTCTCACGCGCGTTTCAGGAGACTTATCCAGCAGAGGATGCTCTGGTGCGCGGGATTCTGGAACGTTCTTGATGGCTTCTTGCATTGTCGCATCAGGGAGTGGATGTGTCTCACCCAAAATGTCTGCAAGCAAGGCTTTTGCGAAATCGGCCAGCTGCGCCTGGTGCGAGTCATCGCCCCAACCGTTCCATCTTCTCATTTGTGCACGCTCCCCTACACGTATAACTATTTTGTTTGACGCATGGTACACACTGTTAACGCATGGGGAAACTATGCCATTGGATTATTTTAAGTATTATCTAAAATACGTTTGATTACACAACCACCTTCTGGCGGGTTTGATCTCCGACACCGAATACGCGCTTGTAGCGGTCGATTTCTTCGCTCTGACCCATGGCCTTGTTGGGGTTGTCTGAAAGCTTGACGGTTGGTTTGCCGTTGGCAGAAACAGCCTTACAGACCAGTGAAAACGGCGCCAGTGCGTCATTGGGCACAAGGCCGCGGAAGTCGTTGGTGAGCATGGTGCCCCAGCCGAAACTACACCGGACACGGCCATGGAATTTGCGCTGCAGATGGGCGATCATATCTTCGTCCAGGCCATCAGAGAAGATGACGCGCTTTTTGGTCGGATCTTCGCCGTGGGCTTGCCACCAATTGATGGCAGCTTCTGCACCTTTGACAGGGTCGCCACTGTCGATGCGGATGCCGGTCCATGAGGACAACCATTCCGGAGCGTTATTCAGGAAGCCTTCCGTGCCGTATGTGTCGGGCAAGATAATGCGCAGGTTGCCGTCATGCTCTTCCTGCCAGTCCCGCAGCACATTGTAAGGTGCCTCGGCCAGCTCTTCATCGGTTTCGGCCAGCGCGGCATAGACCATCGGTAATTCGTGGGCGTTGGTGCCGATTGCTTCCACCTCGCGGCGCATGGCGATCAGGCAATTGGAGGTGCCGACAAACTTCTTGCCCAGACCTTCCATCATTGCCTGCACGCACCAGTCCTGCCAGAGGAAGGAATGGCGGCGGCGGGTGCCGAAATCGGCTAAGGCCAAGTCGTCAATCGTGCGCAGATGCTCGACCTTTTGCCAGAGTTTGGTCATGGCGCGGGCGTAGAGAACCTGCAGCTCAAACCGGCCCATGTTTTTGAGCACGGCGCGGGAGCGCAGTTCCATCAGCACGGCAAGCGCCGGGACTTCCCAAAGCATCACCGCAGGCCAGTCCCCTTCGAAGGTCAGCTCATACTGGTCGCCTTTGACCTCCAGATGGTAGGGCGGCAGGGTCAGGTTTTCGAACCACTCCACAAACTCGGCGCGGAACATGGAGCGCTTGCCGTAAAACATGTTGCCGCGCAGCCATGTGCTCTCACCACGAGACAGGGAGAGCGTGCGGATGTGATCCAGCTGATCGCGCAGCTCCTGTTCATCAATGATCTTCGCCAGCGGAATGTGCTGAGCTCTGTTGATGAGGCTGAAGGTGACCTGTGTGTCCGGCTTGTTCAGAAAAACCGATTGGGCCATCAGAAGCTTGTAAAAGTCGGTGTCGATAAGGGACCGCACAATCGGGTCAATTTTCCAATTGTGGTTGTAAACGCGGGAGGCAATATCGATCATTATGCAACCATCTCGTCAGCAAAAGTGACCCCGTGGCTTTGCATCTCATCCATCGCCTCCTTCAGAGAGCCGTTCAGATCAATGGCTCGGCAGGCATCCAGATGGACGATAACGTTGAAGCCCTGCTTGGCGGCATCTACTGCTGAAAAACGTACGCAAAAATCGGTCGCCAGACCCACCATATGCAAGGTATCGACCCCGCGCTCGCGCAGGTAGCCGCATAGACCGGTTGGGGTGGTGTGGTCGTTTTCAAAGAAAGCCGAGTAGCTGTCGATGTATGGACGGAAGCCTTTGCGAACGATGAGGTCAGCGCTGTCGTTTTTCAGGTCTTTGTGGAACGCAGCGCCATTGGTGCCCTGCACGCAGTGGCTTGGCCACAGAACCTGAGGGCCGTAGGGCATCTCAGTCATCTCATAGGGCTGTTTGCCCTCGTGATTGTCGGCAAAGGACTTGTGGTCCTGCGGGTGCCAGTCCTGCGTTAGGACCTTGACGGCGAACTCGTTCTGCAACTGGTTGACCAGTGGGACGATCTCTTCACCGCGCTCTACAGCCAGAGCTCCGCCCGAACAGAAATCGTTCTGAATATCGATCATAATCAGAGCTTCGTTTGTCGGTCGTGTCATGGTTGCTTCCTGTTTGCGATGAAAAGTCTAGCCCGTTTCACAGGCTACGCTGCGAAGACGCTTTGGTACATTAAGTGACCAGCGCGGAATATTGCGATAATCTGCAGCAAACTCAAGAAAAATATACGGGTTTGAGCGGCAGGTTGAGGGTAAGCGGCTTATTTGACGGCTAATTTCCTCAATAGGGTTCCTGCCGTTGGGCTGATGTGCATAAGTTAACTACTGCTTCCAGAAGGCAAGGCGGAAACCAACGACTAGTTGCTGAAGGCCTATGGCGGCGCCTGCCACGATAGAAAGCATGACAAGCGGTGCGCTGATCGCGAGCGTGGAGAAGGCGGAGATGCCCTGCCCAATGGTGCAGCCCAAGGCAATGACGCCTCCAGTGCCCATGAGGAAGCCGCCGAGGATCTGGCGTCTTAGCTCACGCGGGTCGTCGCAGGCTTCCCATCTGAAGTGGCCTTTGATGAGCGAGCCGAGGAAAGCCCCGCCAAGGACCCCTACAACTGAGCCAACGGCAAAGGAAAGGCCACCACCAGATGCAGTCATCAGATACATAAGCGTATCGCCAACCGGAACCGTGAAGGAGTGGCTGGCGACGCCGATCTCCTCAAAGCTTTCTTCAAACAGATAGCTGGTTGCGAGCCAGCCGGAGATAATGGCGAGTGCAACAGTCAAAGACGTGATGATCGCCTTTGGGCTGTTGCGGAACTCTTTGTTGCCGAGCGCGAACAGGGCGATAGCGCCTGCAATGATCAGAGCAATGGTGAGTTTGGAAAGCGCGATCTTCTCGGAAAGGAGGTGCGCGATGCCGGTTGCGCTGGCCTGCGAGACTTCTGGCGGAAACAGGAAGACACGCAGGTATGCGGTTGGGCCACCCACTGCCATGGCGGCGGAAATCGCGATTACCAGTGAGAGCACGAAGTAGCGCATGTCACCACCGCCGAGGCGCGCGAGTGCGCCGTAGCCGCAGGAGCCTGCCATGGCCATGCCGTAGCCGAACATCAGGCCGCCAGTGATACAGGCCAGCGGGTTCCAGCTTTGGGTTAGGTAGATGGTTTCTTCGAGCGTAATCAGGCCCTGATCGGCCAGCAGGAACGTTGCGGCTATGGAGGTGGCGATGGCGAAGGCCCACATGCGCATGCGCAGCCACTCTTTGCCGTAGAGGGCGTCTTCGATTGCGCCAAGCGTGCAGAAGCGGCCCAGACGTGCAGCAAGGCCAAGCAAAACACCACCCGCAAGGCCTGCGAGTGTTGCCAGAATATCCTCGGACATTTGATCCCTCCCCCAAGATCAAAATGCCGGAACAGCTAGTTTAAGAAGCGTTGTTGTCTTCGGCGCAGAACAATTCAAACAGCAGGTCCAGAACCCGCGCTGCGCGTTCGTCCTTGAGGCTGTAGTAGACTGCCTTTCCGTCCCTTCGGCAGTTTACGAGACCATCGAGGCGCAAACGCGCAAGTTGTTGACTGACCGCAGACTGACGCGACGACAGAAGCTGCTCCAGCTCTGTTACCGACTTTTCGCCCGTAACGAGATGACACAGGATCATCAATCGGCCTTCATGTGTCAATGCTTTCAGGAAATCAGTTGCATCCTTGGCATGGCCCAGCATGCGCTCGATGTCTTCTTCTTTCATCCCACGCTCAATCATGGGTATCGCCATTAAACCAAATCCTGCACAACGTTGCGAACGGGTTGGGCAAGATCAGCACTCACTGGAAAAGTGAAGCTGACCTGCAGCACGTCTATCAGGTGGTGGCATACGCTGAATGCATTTGTTTTTCAACCATCGCCTGCGCCACCCATTTAGTAGCCACTTAGAAGTCGAGTAAATCCGAGATTTCCTCCAGACCGCTTTCCGCACATTCCTCGTCAATTTTTGGAGAGGGTGCTCCGGAGACACCAATTCCGCCGACGATCGTGCCAGCGGATTCGATCGGAAGGCCGCCACCCAATGCAAGGGCACCGGGAATATCTCGCAAGCCAGCGGAAAGGTTGCCGGCCTTGATCTCCTGCTGAATTTCCAGCGTTGCACTACGGAAACTGACAGAGGTCCATGCTTTGCCGCGAGCGGTGTTGACAGTGTGAACGCCTGCATAGCGATCGCGGATGGTGGCCTGCGTCTGGCCGAAGCGGTCCACCACAACGGCAGAGACCTGATAGCCGCCCTCACGGCAGGCTTCCATGGTGGCAACTGCAAGCTTCATGGCGACTTCGGGCTTTAATGACTTGAAGGTGACAAAGGCGGTCTCGTCCTGTGCATGCACGCTGCTGAAGCCCGCGGACATCATCAGTAGTGCTGCTCCCGTGATGAATGATTTCATGGAATTCCCCTAAATAAAACAAGCCCCCGGCCCCACCGGGGAAGATGAATTTGGCTCAATATGGTTCCTGAGCCGACTGAAGCATCTGGTTCAGGGCGGGGTAGAAAAAGTCCTCACCCGGATAGCCTTCAATCCGCTGTTTCTCAGTGTCGTCAATCAAAAGAATAAATGTCGGCGTGAACCGTGGTTTGCTTTTGAGAGTGATGCCGTCTGGAACGCCATCATCAATATCCATGCGCAGCAAAGGAGCCTGTTGCCCCTCCTCCGTCTTGCTGTATGCCACACCGATTTCCTGTTCCCAGCGTTCACACCACGGGCAAATCTCATCCTCAACCAGGAGCAGTTTCCTATCCGCACTCGCGGCCTGAGAAGCGCTTAAAACAAGGGCCAGAATGGCGCATGAGATCCAACCAAAATTCTTCATAATATCCGCGATTGACATTTTGAGAGTGATCGTATCTAAATATTCTAATAATAGAATATGTTTTTAGCAAGTGCCCATATGTATCCAGATCTAACTCTCATTGCTGCGGGAAGTGCGGGGCTTCTTTCGTTTCTCTCGCCCTGTATTTTGCCGATTGTTCCGTTCTACCTTTGCTACATTGCCGGCATTGGAATGGACGAACTTTCCGGCGACGGGGTGACACCTGCTATCCAGCGCCGTGTTGTTTTTACGTCGTTCTTCTTTGCCGCTGGCATTCTGACGATCTTTGTTGGACTGGGAGCGACCGCGACCGTGTTCGGTCAGTTGCTGCGCGACTGGTTTGACGTTTTGCGCTACATCGCGGCGGCTGTCATCTTTGTGCTGGGTCTGCATTTTATCGGCATCATCCGGCTGAACATGCTTCTGCGTGAGGCGCGCCTGGACAGCTCTTCCGCTCCGGCTGGAATTGTTGGCGCTTATGTGGTCGGGCTGGCGTTTGCGTTTGGCTGGACGCCTTGCGTTGGGCCGGTGCTGGCAACCATTTTATTTACCGCTGGCGCCAGTGATGATGTTTCGCAAGGCATGTTGCTCCTGTTTGCTTATGGCGTTGGAATGACCCTGCCCTTCATTCTGGCAGCGGTCTTTTCAAAACCATTCCTGAATTTCATGGGCCGTTTTCGGAAGTATCTGGGAGCGATCGAAAAAGGCATGGGCGTTCTTTTAATCGTTTTTGCGGTGTTGATCGGGACCAACACCATCGCCTGGATTGCCGGGTTCATGATTGAGTATGCACCCGGCCTGACATCTTTAAGCTGACGCGTATCCGCTTGGGAGAGCAAGAGCCGCATTTTGCAGGATACGTTGTGGGAGGGATTGATGCTTAAGAAACTGCTGCTTGCTGCTGCGATGGTTATCGCCAGCCTGACACTGAGCTTTGCTGAGGTCGGAGAGGACGGTCTTCACAAACAGCCATGGCTTCGCCTCACCTTCAAAGACATGAGAGAAGACCTTGCCAGCGCCAATGAGGAAGGTAAGCGTCTGGTGCTTTTGTTCGAGCAGCGGGGCTGCATCTATTGCAAGCGATTGCACGAGACTGTCTTCACCGATCCGGAGGTACGCAAGTACATTGAAGACAACTATTTCGTTGTGCAGATGAACCTATTTGGCGATGAGGAAGTCACGGACTTTGACGGTGAAGTCCAGAGCGAGAAAAAGATCGCCCGTCGTTGGGGCGTTGTGTTCACCCCCACCTTCCTGTTCTTGCCTGAAGAGGTTGGAAAAGGTCAAACCGCAGGGACTGCTTCTGTGCAGACCATGCCCGGTTCATTTGGGAAATGGACCACCCTCAACATGCTGCGCTGGGTCAAACAGAAGGGCTATGAGGGCGACGAACATTTTCAAAAATTTCATGCACGTGAGTTTTTGAAACAAAAAGCTGCAGCAGAATAGCGTGGTCATTCAACTCGTTAGGCCTACGCCAACACATTAACATATTCAATTATGTGAATTTTTAAGTTGAGTGTTTCTACGTATCTGATTAGCATGAAAATATTGAATCGCTGTAATTGGGAGGGAGCAATGAAGGCGATTGCCAAAACTATAGCGGCGGCAACGCTGCTGATTTCAGGGAGTGCCGTTGCCGGAGTGATTGCTCCAGGTGACGTTCAATTTGTCGAGGCAACCGTACCGGTTTCATTAACCGGGGCGGCAGGTGATCCAGCCAAGGGACGGGAATGGTTCGCCAACCGGAAACTGGGAAACTGCCTTGCTTGTCACGCCAATGATGATCTTTCGAAAGAGCAATTCCACGGAGAGATAGGGCCTTACCTAGACGGGGTTGGGGATACCTACACACCAGCGGAATTGCGGGCGATCATTGTGAACTCGAAGGAAGTCTTCGGGGATGGAACGATCATGCCGGCTTTTTACAAGTCCGAGGGATTGAACCGCGTGGCTAAGAAGTTTGCCGGAAAGACCATTCTTTCAGCAGAACAAGTTGAAGACATCGTTGCTTATCTGGTGACGTTGAAGGAGTAGGCACGTTTGCCTTGCGTGTGCTGCGCGTCTGACCGGATGTGCAGCACGCCCAGAACCATTGCTTAAGCGTACGCTTTCACAAGACCGCTCGGCCCTTGTGGGAGGTACGCTCCAGGGAGGACTTTTTAAAGATGACTGTTACCAGACGTGAAGCGCTTGGTTTGGCAGTAGGAAGCGTGGCCGCTCTGACGACACTACGCTTTACCGAGCCTGCTTTTGCAGCGGGCGATGCTCTCCAAGACGCGATTATGGAGTTCACCGGTGGTGCACAGCCGGGAGACGGTGACATTACTATTGGTGCGCCGGAAATTGCTGAGAACGGAAACACTGTTCCGATTGAAGTGTCAGCACCGGGCGCTGCCTCCATCATGCTGCTTGCAACCGGCAACCCTAGTCCGGGTGTGGCGACGTTCCACTTCAGCGCCCTTTCCGGCGCGCAGGAAGCCAAGACCCGTATTCGCCTTGCGAAGACGCAGGACATTATCGCTGTTGCCAAGATGCCGGACGGGTCCGCCATCACAACCAAGCGCAGTGTCAAGGTCACCATCGGTGGCTGTGGCGGTTAATCAGAGAAGGCATCAAACAACATGGCAAAGGTAAAACCACGCGTCAAAGTGCCTAAGACGGCAAGCGTAAACGAGGTCGTAACCATCAAGACACTGATCTCGCATCCAATGGAATCCGGTCAGCGCAAGGACTCGAAAACCGGCGAGGCCATTCCGCGCAAGATCATCAATAAGTTTGCTGCCAGCTTCAATGGCGAGCCGGTGTTCATGGCAAACATGGAGCCCTCCGTTTCTGCAAACCCTTACATCGAGTTTCAGATGCGGGTGCCGGAAACCGGAGTGGTCCGTTTTGAATGGACCGACGATGATGGCTCCGTCTACGACCTGGAAAAGACAATCACGGCAGCCTAGGAGGCCATTCTTTGGGAGGAGAAGGGTATGAAAAGGACGGTTTCACTACTCGCTGGGGGGCTTCTAGGTGGCATGCTTTGCACTGCTGCGCTTGCCGATGACGGACGCGAACTTGTTATCGACGGGGAAACCATAGCAACAACGACGGCTGCGGCGGATGACCATCCGCTCTCCGAGATTATTTCCGGTTGGCGGTTCCGCTCCGCTGAAACTCAGACCCTGCAAATGGATGACTTTGAAAATCCTGCGTTTGTGGCCATTGAGTATGCAGAGGAGCTTTGGGAAGAGCCTGCTGGAACATCCAGCAAGTCTTGTGCGGATTGTCACGGAAGCTTTGACAGTCTTGCAGGTCTGCGGGCCGAGTTGCCACGCTGGAACGAGGAGATGGGCAAACCTGCCACGCTGGAAATGCTAATCAACGCCTCCATCGAGAAACATCAGGGCGCAGAACCATGGAAATGGGAGAGCCCCGAGATGCTGGCGATGACGGCGCTAATTGGTCTGGCCTCACGCGGTATGCCGGTTGCGCTGAAAACCGATGGGCCGATGGCAGACTGGATCAAGAAGGGTGAAGAGCTTTACTACACCCGCGTTGGCCAGCTGGATCTGGCGTGTGCCAACTGCCATGAAGACAATTACGGCAACATGATCCGCGCTGACCATTTGAGTCAGGGGCAGGTCAACGGTTTCCCTGTGTACCGCCTGAAATGGGGTGGGCTTGGTTCCATTCACCGCCGGTTTAAAGGCTGCATGGATCAGGTGCGAGCAACCCCTTATACGCGCGGCAGTGATGAGTTCATCGCTCTGGAAGCGTACGTGGCAGCTCGCGGAATGGGGCTTTCCGTGGAGACACCATCTGTTCGCAACTAACCGATGAGGAGGTTGCTGATGTGCGGCAACCTCCTCATCCAACACAGTTTTTGAAATTGAAATAACTTACGGAGGGTGCGGAGATGATCTCGCGCCGTGATTTCTTGCAGGCTGGTGTCGCTGCAGCTGCTATTTATGGGGCTGGTAACTTTCCAGTTTTGGCTGCGCGCCAGGCCCTGACACAGAACCAACTTCTGGACTTTAAAACCACCGGCAATGTGACCATCATCCACTTTACGGATTGTCATGCGCAGGTGAAGCCCGTTTGGTTTCGTGAACCCTCCGTGAACATTGGTGTGGGTGCGCAAAAAGGGTTGCTGCCGCATATTACCGGTCAGGATCTGCTGAACGCGTTCAACTACGAGAGTGGCACACCGCAAGCGTATGCCCTCACCTCTGAAGACTTTGTCTCACTTGCCCGCAGCTACGGCAAGATGGGTGGGCTGGACCGAGTGTCGACCGTTGTGAAGTCCATCCGCGCTGAACGCCCTGATGCACTGTTCCTTGATGGTGGTGATACGTGGCACGGGTCCATGACTGCGCTTCGGACTGAAGGTCAGGACATGGTCAACCTGATGAACGCGTTGAGGCCCGATGCGATGACTTCGCACTGGGAGTTCACTTATGGCATTGACCGCGTGAACGAGATCGTCGAGGGACTGCCCTTCCCGTTTTTGGGTGCCAACATCTTTGACAATGAGTGGGACGAACCGGCGTTTGACCCCTACAAGATTTTCGAGCGTGGCGGGGCCAAGGTTGCGGTCATCGGACAGGCTTTTCCGTATATGCCGATTGCCAATCCGGGCTGGATGTTCCCCAACCTTTCCTTTGGTATTCGTGAAGCACGCATTCAGGAGATGGTTGAGCAGGTCAAACAAGAAGGCGCTGATGTTGTTGTGCTGCTCAGTCACAACGGTTTTGACGTAGACCGTAAGGTCGCTCAGCAGGTCTCCGGCATTGACGTTATCCTGAGCGGTCACACCCACGATGCGGTGCCGGAACCGGTGAAGGTCGGCAAGACTATGATCATCGCATCCGGCTCCAACGGCAAGTTTGTGTCGCGTCTAGATCTGGACGTGGACAAGAACGGCATCAAGGACTTCTCGTACAAGCTGATCCCTGTTTTTGCGGACGTGATTGCGCCGGACCCTGAGATGGCGGCACTGATCGAGAAAGAGCGCGCGCCTTTCAGGGAAGAGTTAGAAGAGGTGATCGGCACCACGGACAGCCTGCTTTATCGCCGAGGCAACTTTAACGGCACGTGGGATGACCTAATCTGTCAGGCGCTGATTGAGGAGCGGGAAGCGGACATTGCGCTGTCTCCGGGCTTCCGCTGGGGGCCGTCGTTGCTGCCGGGTGACAACATCACCCGCGAGGACATCCACAACGCCACCAGTATGACCTACCCGAATGCATACCGCACGGAGATGACCGGCCAGTATCTGCATGAGATTTTAGAGGACGTGGCCGACAACCTGTTCAATCCGGACCCCTACTACCAGCAGGGCGGCGACATGGTGCGGGTGGGCGGCATGGGATACTCCATCGACGTTTCCAAGCCCGTGGGCGAGCGCGTTACCAACATGACGCTGCTGAAGACCGGCGAGGCCATTGATCCTGCCAAGACCTATGTGGTTTCGGGCTGGGCCTCTGTTGGTCAGGACACGAAAGGCCCTGAGATCTGGCAGGTGGTGGAAGATTACATCAGCCGCAAAGGCACCATCACCATGGACCCCAACTCTACGGTTCGCGTTACAGGCGTGTGAGGCGAACCCTTAGCTATTTTCAGATGACGAGTAATTGACATGAGTGAACGACTAAAGTCACCTACCCGCCGCAACCTCCTGAAAGGTGGGGCCTTGCTGAGTGGAGCTGCCTTGACTGGCGCTGCGGTTCCGGCGCGAGCAGATGACCCTGCTATCACCAACTTGCAGCCATGGATGCAGGAGCTGGGTGATGGCGTTGATGCCATGCCATATGGCGCGCCTTCCCAATACGAGGCGCATGTGAAGCGGCGCACTGTGGAGTGGCTGACTGCGGACCGGATCAGTTCCATCAACTTTACGCCGCTCCACGAACTGGACGGCATCATCACACCCAACGGACTGTGCTTTGAGCGTCACCATGGCGGAGTGGCCCATGTTGACCCTGCTCAGCACCGGTTGATGATCAACGGGCTGGTGGAAACGGAGCTGGTGTTCACCATGGAAGACATCATGCGCTTCCCCCGTGAGAACCGTATCTACTTTTTGGAGTGTGCCGCAAACTCCGGCATGGAGTGGCGCGGGGCGCAGCTCAATGGCTGTCAGTTCACCCATGGCATGATCCATAACGTGATGTATACCGGCGTTCCCCTTCGGCTGCTGCTCGAAGAAGCGGGCCTGAAGACCAACGCCAAGTGGCTGATGCCGGAAGGGGCGGATGCAGCTGCCATGACCCGCTCCATTCCGCTGGAAAAGGCTCTGGATGATTGTCTTGTGGCCTTCAAAATGAACGGGGAAGCGCTGCGCCCAGAGCAAGGCTATCCGCTGCGGCTGGTGGTTCCGGGGTGGGAAGGCAACATGTGGATCAAGTGGCTGCGCCGCATCGAGGTGGGTGACGAGCCGTGGCACCACAGGGAAGAGACCTCCAAGTACACCGATCTGATGGCAAACGGTAAGGCGCGACGGTTTACGTGGGAGATGGACTGCAAGTCCGTCATCACCAATCCAAGCCCACAGGCCCCTCTCCTGCACAAAAGCGGACACACGGTGCTGACCGGTGTGGCATGGTCCGGTCGCGGCACCATTCCGCGCGTGGACATTACGCTGGACGGCGGAAAGAACTGGCATGCAGCAAGACTGGACGGCCCGAGCTTCGACAAGTCCATGCACCGGTTCTATTTCGAGTTCGACTGGGATGGAACGCCGCTGCTGCTGCAATCGCGGGCGCACGACTCCACCGGATATATCCAGCCAACGAAGAATGAACTGCGTGCTGTTCGGGGCGAGAACTCCATCTACCACAACAACGCAATCCAGACCTGGCACCTCCGCGAAAATGGGGAGGCGGAAAATGTTGAAATTTCTTAGTATCTTAGCAACGGGTACATTGTTGCTGACTGGCTCTGCTACAGCCGGTTCGTTCAATCTGGGGCGTGCGGCAACGCCTGCTGAAGTGGCTGCGTGGAATATTGATGTGCGCCCGGACGGTCAGGGGCTGCCAGATGGACGAGGCACGGTGGAGCAAGGTGACGAGATTTTTGCCGAGCGCTGCGCTGTCTGCCACGGAGACTTTGCCGAGGGCGTTGATCGCTGGCCGGTTCTTTCAGGCGGTGACGATACGTTGACCTCGGACCGACCAGTCAAGACCATCGGCTCTTACTGGCCATACCTCTCCACCGTGTTTGACTACGTGAACCGCGCCATGCCGTTTGGTGACGCCCAATCCCTGAAACCGGACGAAGTTTACGCCATCACTGCGTTTCTGCTCTATGCCAATGATCTGGTGGAGGATGACTTTGAGCTTAGCCACGAGAACTTCACCTCCGTTCGCCTGCCCAACGAAGACGGCTTTTACATGGATGACCGGGAAGCGTCACCGATCTTCAAAAAGCGCAACGTCTGCATGACAGACTGTAAAGCAGATGTGAAAATCACCGCCCGGGCGCAGGTGTTGGATGTGACGCCGGAGGAGACAGAAACGGAAACGGAGGCTGTCTCAGCTGCATCGGCATCAGTCTCACATCCCGAACCGGTGATCGCTGCGCTTGATGATGCGCTCATTGAGAAAGGGGCGAAGGTCTTTAAAAAGTGCAAGGCCTGCCATCAGGTGGGGGACAAAGCAAAAAACAGGGTTGGACCGATCCTCAATGGTATCATTGGTCAACAAGCTGCTGTGGTCTCTGGTTTCAAATACTCCAAGGCGCTCAAAAAGCTGAATGATGACGGCCTTGTCTGGTCCGATGAGAACCTGGATGCCTTCCTCACCAAACCAAAGACGTTCGTGAAGGGCACCAAGATGGCGTTTGCTGGTCTGAAAAAGGAGAAAGACCGCGTTGCGCTCATTGAATACCTAAAGAGCCACTCCCAATGAGAGACATGATACCTGCTCTCCTACCCGCCGTTCTTGCTCTGGGTTTCTTGTCAGAGGCAGCTTCGGTCGCCTCTGCACAAGATGCTGTGCGTGGGGAACGCTTGTTTAATGCATGCCTGAGCTGCCACGATGTTGGCGAAGACGCCAAGAACCGCATCGGTCCGCACCTGAATGGTGTGTTTGACCGCAAAGCTGCCAGCGTTGACGGTGCCACGTACTCCAAGGCGATGAAGCGCGCGGGCGCGGATGGGCTGCGTTGGACGCTCGACACGCTAAACATTTACATAGAGAACCCAAAGAACCTCGTTTCCGGTACACGCATGAACTACCGGGGGATGAGAAAAGAGAAGGATCGCTCTGATCTGCTCGCGTATCTACGCCAGTTCTCCGTGAGCCCTGCCAACATCCCAGAGGCGTCTGCCAGTCTTTTACAACAGGATGCCCCAAGCCTTCACGAAGAGACCTATCTGGACGGCGATGCTGAATATGGTGAGTATCTGTCTGGTGAATGTACCAGTTGCCACCAATCCAGCGGAGCAGACAAAGGCATCCCCTCCATCACGGGATGGCCGCAGCCGGATTTTGTGATTGCGCTACGGGCCTATCAAAAGGGGCATCGGCCCCACCCTGTTATGCAGATGATCGCCAAGCGGCTCTCGGAGGAGGAGATTGCTGCGCTGGCTGCTTATTATAAGGACCAAAATTAGAGACTGTGGCTTTTACGGGCCCGCGCTTCACGTTCATTTTAGGGAGGAATTGGCATATGATACTGAACCGACGTCGTTTTTTAGGGACAGCAGCTGCAAGTGCGGCACTTCTCTCCTCCCCTGTGGCGCTGGGGCAAACGCGGCCCCGCGTGGTCATTATTGGCGGCGGAGCTGGCGGGGCGACAGCGGCCCGTTACATCGCCAAGGATTCTGCTGGTGCGATTGAGGTGATCCTTATTGAGCCCTCCCGCACCTACTACACCTGCTTCTTCTCCAATCTGGCCATCGGCGGTTTCCAGCCGCTTTCCAAACTGGCGCACTCTTATGGCACGCTGGCCAGTGAGTATGGCGTTACCGTGGTCCATGACTGGGCCTCAGCCGTTGACCGCGAGAAGAAAGAGGTTCGGCTCGCAGGCGGAGATGCGATCTCCTATGATCGTCTCGTTCTGTCACCGGGTATCGACTTTGTGAAAGAGGCGATTGAAGGCTGGGATGTGACCGCTCAGACCAAGATGCCTCATGCCTATAAAGCCGGAACCCAGACACAGCTTCTGAAAGCTCAGATCGAGGCCATGCCGGAGGGCGGAACATTTGCTATGGTCGCTCCACCCAACCCGTATCGCTGTCCACCGGGACCTTATGAGCGAGTCTCCATGGTTGCCCACGTGTTGAAGCAGCGGAACCCGACTGCCAAGATCCTCATACTTGATCCAAAAGAGAAGTTCTCCAAGCAGGGCCTCTTCATGGAAGGCTGGGAGAACCACTATGCGGGCATGGTGGACTGGCTGACAGACGAGTTTACTGGCGGAGTGCAGCGGGTTGATCCTAACACTATGGAAGTGGTGCTGGAGGATGAGACCATCAAAGCGGATGTATGCAACGTGATCCCGGCCATGCAGGCTGGGGGCATTGCGCAGCAGGCAGGCCTGACCAATGATGAGGGTTGGTGCCCAATCGTTCCGGCCACATTGCAGAGCCGGATGGATGACAACATTCATGTGCTGGGCGATGCCACCCAAAACGGCGACATGCCGAAGTCGGGTTTTTCGGCCAACAGTCAGGCCAAAGCCGCCGCCATGGCCATCCGCCATGCCCTCACCGGCTCGCGTGCCTTCAAACCACGGTTCTCAAACACGTGCTGGTCACTAATCTCCACCGACAACGGCGTCAAGGTGGGTGCCAGCTACGTGGCGACAGATGAGAAGATCGCCAAGGTGGACGGTTTCATCTCGCAAAACAACGAGGACGACGCTCTGCGGAGGCGGACCTATGAGGAGAGCCTCGGGTGGTACGCAGGCATGACTGCGGACATGTTTGGCTAGGCGCTTCGGTTGCGGGGCACTTTAAGGGGTGCCTCGTTTGCGATTATGGACATAAAGTGTATCATCGACAATGGCCTTAGTGAGACTTCAGGAGATCCTCCAGGAGAGCTGCCACCTCCAGGGTCTCCCAATCACTTCCACCTGCTCCAAGAACCATAAGCCCGGTACCGAGTTTACCTGGCTCTTGCATAGGGATGGTCGCGGCACATCCATCAACCATGTTGCCGATCATCGTGTTATGGGCAACTTTGATCACGAAGTGTGATGCGTTCATCGCTGCTGTGGCTTCGCTGATTGGCGGCGCTACAGTTCTGCAAGTCGGAGAGATGAAGGCATCATAATGTGGGGCGATGCGCTCAAAACTCTCAATCGCTTTTGCTCTGAGTTGCCTTGCTTCCTCAACTTCGGCGGGTGTGCGTTTCTGAGCCTCAAGCAAGTAAGATACACTTTCAGGGATCAGACACCTCTTCAGACCTTCAAGATGCTTTTTATGAAAGGCATAGCCATCGTTATAGATGAAGATTTCGTTGACCCAAATTGCGTCGACAATTTCCGGAATCGTGACTTTCTCGACCTTTGCTCCCTTCTCGCCAAGGCGGTTCAACACCCTCTCAAAATCCTCCCCCACTTGCTTATCAAGCCCTTCTGTTACGTAGGGATCAATCAGTGCTAAACGAAGATCACCGATCTTCCTGTTGCTTCTTGGGGGCCGGACTTGTCCGGACAGCACACGATAAATCTGAGTACACAGTTCGATGCTGCCACCCAGTGGACCAATGCTGTCATAGTCCCGTGAGAGCGGAAAGAGGCCTTTCATTGGCACAGTACGGGCCGTTGGCTTAAAGCCACACACTCCGTTAAATGCTGCGGGAATACGGATTGATCCTCCGGTGTCACTGCCCAGCCCAGCATCGAATAATCCCAGAGCAACACCAACTGCCGCACCCGTACTGGAGCCGCCAGGTATGCGGCTGGGATCTATCGCGTTACCCGGTGTGCCGAAGTCGGGATTGATGCCCATCCCGGAATAAGCCAGTTGAGAGGTATTGGTTCTGCCGAAGAGGACGGCACCTGAAGCCTTTAGTCGTTGTATAGACGGTGCATCCTTGGCAGCAGGTGGATTTGCGCAGTAATAGCTGCATCCAGCCGTCGTGACCTTCCCCTCTTCATCAATCAGATCTTTAATGGAGATGGTGGTCCCAAATAACGGACCACGCTCTTTGCCTCGGCGCACAGCCTTATCCAAACGAGCTGCGGAGCGCACAACCTCATCTGCATCGAAGTTGGTAAAAATCTTTGAGGCTTCTTCCGGACCAATATCAATCACACGATCGATGTTTCTTGCCACGCGATCTTGCGCACGCAGGAGCACTCTGGAACATCTAGCTTTGGTGTTACCCAGTGACATGAGCCTACTCCTTGCACAAATTTCAGCGAAAGGATTCGACCAAGAAATATTGGCAAGACTGAGGTTCGTGAGCGACTGAGGGTCAATGTTGCGGTTCCCTTCGCCCTTCATCAGCTTATCCCGCGACTAGAGGGGCTTCGTGCAGATCATCCAGAATTGCAAATCAACCTCATCATGACCGATACTTTGGCGGCTCTGATCGAAGAGCGATACTCCATTAGACGAGAAGCAATGCTATATATTTGCATGCCGTCTTTTATTGGACTCCTCTTTTGGCCTCGCAAATTATGGTTTCAATAAACTCCGTTTTAGCCTCGGCATAGGCGTTCATATCTGACCAGTTTTTCTCGCTTTGCTTACGCTTCAAGGCTTCATATCCGCTTCGAACATCTGCATGGCGTCGAAGGTGGTCACGAAACAACAGATACCGCTCAACTTCTTTAGAGCCCTCTGGAAATACATGGATATGTACATCCTGCTCAAACGTCCTGAACATACGATGCTCATCAAAATCCGGCTCTCGGACACGCAGTTGATACCCTTGGTTTTCCATCGCTTCACGATAAAGCTTTTCATTACCAGGGTCTGAGATCACGACCAGCATATCTACAATCGGCTTTGCAGCTAGCCCATTAACTGAGGTTGAGCCTATATGTTCAGTTCTATGCTCGATCCCTGAGAACGCTTTTGATACCTTTTCTTTATGTACCTCATAAATTTCAGGCCATCTCGGATTGTACCGCTCTATCTTGATTTCCCTCTTTTCTGGACCACCAATCAATCCGGTTTCCAAATCAGAACGCCAACTCATTTTCATCGAATTTCCTACTCAGCATTCTTAATCAGTTTAGCTACACTCACGAGTGAACTGCTCAATATCAAAACGTCAATGCTTAATGTCGATGTCAGCTGAATCTATTAAACTTCCCTGCGGAACGCCGAGGCACTTACAGCCTACACATCACGACCGGCTTTCAGGCAGCCACCGACGGGAAACCTCAGTACTGTCTTCATAGCTTGCTTCAAAGATCGGCGCAGCGAGCGTCGCCCGCACATGTAGTTTGCCATCCCCCACATTCTTAAATCCATGCAGGCATCCAGCAGCTATCAAAACACTCTGGTTCGCTCTGACAACATGAACGTCCTCGCCACAAATGATCTCTGCGGTACCATGCATGACCTCCAGCAGTTCTTCTACGGCATGCAAATGCAACGGCGCCCCCGCGCCCACATCACACCACTGATCAAAGATACAAAGCTGATGTGCGCCCACAGCTGCCGAAACCCGCATCTTGGTCACCACACCATCCCGCCACTCCTCCAGCGGCTGCCCGGTATGATCCAACAGCGTCATCACCAACGTCCTCCCAATGTCATTCCCCCTCTTCCACTAGTCTGATCTGCCAAAACAATTCTCCAGCGTCCGTTCTCACCGGCAAATTTCACAAAAGAGAGTTGGCATAAAGAGAGCACGACAAGAGCCCAGGTTCAATCCTGACAAGACACACTGCCCGCAGGACCTCACACCATCAAGAGCGTATCACTCAGGAGGATAACTCCGCACAGGGCATCAGATGGCAACCGGTCTAAACGCGGGGATAAATCTATCTGCAGTATCCTCAGGAAAGAGATGTCCCCCTCAGCCAATCCTGTGAACCAGCCCGACCAAGCACGCCACGCAGCGCAAGCTGCACATAGCAACGCAAACCAACGCAATTTTCACGCAAAGAACGCAAACCGCCACAAAGCAACGCAAACGCGGTTTCCGATCAGGGCCACCAGCCAACAATCAGCTCGCTGCATAGACGGATTAGCGCTGAAGGTCCTCTCAGCCCCAAAACGCCCGAACAACTGTGCCCCGGATCGGCACACAAAGCCAAACAGGAGCTCGCGTCCAGCTTCGTCATTACAGCATTGCAAAGGCTGGACATTCAATCCTGACAAGTCGTGCCATTGGTTTCACCACGCTCATCTGTCTGGCTTGTATGTTAGGGGCTGATTGTGGACACCGGCTCATAGCTCTCGGTGCGACGTCTATG
>NZ_BMXE01000002.1 GCF_014651595.1 Pseudovibrio japonicus
GCCCTCTAACCGTCAACCTTAAAAACCCGAAAAAACGCAAAAACATCACCAACCTATGTGTAAAACATACCTAATCCGCAGAAACCCGCCGTTTGATTTATACCCACGCCCTGTGGGGACAAATCAAAGCCGCAAAACTGCCCTTGCGAGAGGTTTTTAGGCGATGCAACTCCGTCGAATCTGAGAGGCCGGTTTCGCGCTCCATCTTCCACCTAATGAAGTCTCAAGGAGAACATTACAGGAATAGACCGCGATCAAATCAGGCTTCAATCTGAGCCCACGTTTGCAGACAATACTACTTCGGAGCAATCCGCGTTCTTTGAAAACTATATATTAGATGGGGGCTCTGGCCGGGATGCGCAAGAGCAGCCGTTGAAGCGAGGCTAAGCCTGAAGCGGGCGGAGTTGCCCCTTCCCTTTATAGAGGGTGAGGCGTTTGCGTTGGTTTGCGTTAGTTTGAGCAAATCTGCGTTTATTTGCGTTGGTATGTTGATTTGGACGCAAATTGTGGTCGAATTGAAGGCCTTTGCGCGTCTTCTGCAGCACCGCAGGGAAGCACGCGCCGAACAGCCAGAGTGATGGAACTTGTTCCCCTGCTATCAAAACTTATCACCGCAAACGCGGGATCTATCCCCCCGCGCAGCCGAGTGTGAAGAGGCGACTTGGGAGGATAAGGAACCAACTGCCGCCTAGTAAAACATTTGGGCTGCTTCTTATGCACCTACTTCAACCCAGCTTTAGCATGCTCTTAGTTGCGCGCACGCAGGTTGCTCTCTTTTGTTATGATTTGCTCTTAACATTGGAGATCTGCATGAGAACCACCGTACATCTTGCTACGACACTCTTGTTTGTCGGAATGTCGCTCCCCTTCGCCTATGCTGGACAGTGCCCTCCCGGACAAGATGGCTCAGCAATCGACGACAATGCTCCGACGGAAAACTACCTAGTGGAGACTGAAGTGCTTGATGCAATCGATCTCGGCAAAGAGAAGGTCAATATTCCAAACCACAATTTACGCACACGGAGCATCACGGTTCAGCCGGGTGGTCATGTCCTCTTACATGGCCACGAAAACCGCCCTGCTCTCGCGTTGGTCACAGAGGGTGAGTTTGTTGAATACAGCAATGAGTGCGGCGTGCCGGTCATCCATACGCTCGGTGAAGTGATCAACGAAAATTCCAATGTTCGGCATTGGGTAGAAAATAGGGGTGACACACGCGCGGTCCTGATGGTCACTGATATTGTGGACTTGGGCGAT
This sequence comes from Pseudovibrio japonicus, assembly GCF_014651595.1. Taxonomy (GTDB): domain Bacteria; phylum Pseudomonadota; class Alphaproteobacteria; order Rhizobiales; family Stappiaceae; genus Pseudovibrio; species Pseudovibrio japonicus. The sequence goes on from NZ_BMXE01000002.1 coordinate 1,258, forward strand.
CCGCAGCAAGGTAATTTCAGGTAGCTTCCTCGCAAACGCTGTCAGAAAGTTTCGAGATACCGATAGTCTCTTGAGTTATCCCAATCAACTCGTTGGGATACGGAAAATATCGGCTGAGTTAGAGAGGATTACACACTTGATGGGTTTCGTGTGATCATAGTGATTGGGGTACATTGTACCCTACCCTCCTGCACGACAAGCTGCAGGAGGCGGTGAATATAAGAGATTTGAACCGGACCGGAACATGCACGCCCTTATCATCTATTGCCATCCGAACTCAGAGAGTTTCAGTAAGGCCATCCTGGAACAGGTGGTAGAGAGGCTCAGATCCCAGCAAGTCGGTTATGAACTCATTGATCTCTATAAGGATGAGTTTCAGCCCGTCCTGACAAAAGGTGAGTTGGATCGCTACCTGGACACTTCTGTTAATCGGCAGGGCATTGAGCATCATATTGAAGCATTAGAGAGATGCGACACGCTTATCTTTATCTATCCGACCTGGTGGTATGGATTGCCTGCGATGATTAAAGGATGGCTGGACCGGGTGCTGGTGCCGGGAGTGGCTTTCAAGCTGACTGAACAAGGTGCAGTCAAACCAAATTTGCAGAACATTAAGAAACTTGCCGTTTTTACCACCTGCGGCGCTCCAAGATGGCTTAGTTTTCTTATAGGTACTCCTGGCAAGAAGACCATTTTGCGTGGAGTGCGGTTGCTTTGTAGCCCATGGGTGAAAACCAGATATGCCGCCCACTATAACATGGACAGTTCTACTGTGGCCTCAAGGCAACGCCACCTGAAGGTGATTGACCGAAAAACCCGAGGGCTGTGCAAGGCATAGTACACCCCCCTCGTGCTTGCACTCCAACGACCGCTTATGTTTTGAAGGCGACTGGAATTTAAGGTACCTGCCATGTTTCCTCGACGCTATTGGATGGATTTTAAAACCACTGACTTTGAGAAAATCGATCCTCAAAGGACGATTGCGATTTTGCCAACAGCTGCTGTTGAGCAACATGGCCCACATTTGCCGCTCGGTGTGGACACTTACATTAATCAGGGCATGCTCGAGACATTATGTGCACGCGCTCCGGACACGTTGGACTTTCGTATTTTGCCGTTGCAGAGCATCGGGAAGTCTGATGAGCATATTCATGCACCGGGAACATTGTCCCTGAAGGCTGAAACAGCTGCCAGGCATTGGATTGACATCGGTCTCTCCGTTGCCGCCTGCGGCATTCGGAAGATGATTATTGCCAACTCTCATGGAGGCAATCTAGATTTGATCGGACTTGTGGCTCGGGAGCTCCGCATTCGCAGCAAAATGTTGGTCGGTAAATGCCATTGGTCTAGCTTTGGCGCACCTGAAGGGTTGTTCAGTCCGGAGGAGCTAAAGTTCGGTTTGCACGGCGGAGATGAAGAAACCTCTTTGATGCTGCACTTTAGAGCCGATCTTGTCGATATGCAGCATGCGCAGGAATTCCGTTCCTCCGCACAGGACCTTGATGAGAATGCCCGGTTGGGCCCGACGGGCCTACCCTCTTATGGCTGGATCGCTTCGGACTTGAACCCGCATGGCAACGTAGGCAACGCCACAAATGCCAGCTCTGAGAAAGGCCGATTGACGGCGGAGCATCAGGTAGATGGGTTTATCGATTTTTTGCAAGAGACAGTGGATTTTGACATCCGCCGGTTTGATTAGTCCATCTGGTTGTCGGAGGGCGCGGAATTCCTTGAAGTGATACGGTCAAACTGCTTGCATTCGTAGCTGGTTGTGGGATTGCATATTATGCTGCGCAGTGTTTGACGCAGGGGTGACAGAGTTTATTCTGGAGTTGGGGCATGTATTTTCTCAGGGTGTTTTCAGCCTTATTACTTGCGTTTTTTGTTACGCCAACTCTTGGCAATGCAACCGTAACGTTGAGCCTTTCTAGCGGCCAGACGTGGCTTGTTTTGGCCAGCAAACAAGATGCGAGCGAAGCTGTGGATCTGGCAGAAGGTTTTCAGCAAGCGCTGCAAGGGTCGCCCTATCAGAACAAGATACGCGTCGCACGCTCTGAGAATGGCTGGTTTGCTGTGGTGGTTGGCCCGGCAGCCTTTAAGAGTATTCGTCTGGCGCGGGAAAAATTTTCGATTGGGCTTCCTGAAGATGCCTACTTATCTCGCGGGCGCCGATATGTGGAAACGGTTTGGCCTAGTAAAAATCTGACGTTCGGCGAGTTCAAAAATCAGACACATTTTTCGCTGGAACTTGAGAAGCTTTTCATCAATGCCGATTTGGCTACAAAACAGAGCGACACGACCGACAAGTTCTCGCAGAACACCAGCATACAGGTTGCCGGATGGCTTGGAGCGGACAAGCTTTTTTCGTTTGAGACAGAACCAAGCTACTTCCCTGACTATGGTCAGAGTGTCGAGGTCATCCGTCTAACCGATGAAACCGAGTTTCCTCAGGTGGTAATCAAGCGTTTCACTGGCGGGGCACATTGTTGCGTTGAGCAGTCCATTATCACGCAGGACCCAGATGGAAACTGGGTTATGATTCAAGCGGCCATGCTGGATGGCGTCTCTGGCTACAGTTTTGATGACCTTGACGGAGATGGCACGGTTGAACTCGTGAGCACTGATAACAGCTTCCACTATCTGTTCGCCTCCTATGCGGGAAGTTTTGCGCCGCTTTACATTGAGAAGCTATCTTTCGACGAGATTTTGAGCGTGAACCACGATTCTGCTTACCTGCCCGTTTTCCGCAAAGAACTGGAGTATCTGGAGAGTCTGGCTGAAGCGGACGCTACGCTGTGGCATAAGAACGGATTTCTTGCAGGTTGGGCAGCAATACGTGCTCGTTTGGGTGAAGGGATGCAAGCAGTTGCGGAAGCTACGCAGAAAAGTAAGGGAGACGAGGAGGGTTTTCAGAACTTCGTGTGCCCGGATGGCTCACCGAGCTCTGCCTGCGATTATGAAAATGCAGTCGTGCTGCCGTTTCCAGTTGGTTTGATGGTGCATCTGATTGAAAACGGGTATTTGCCGGTTCGCGAGCTTCCCTAGGACTTTGCTACCTGAAAGCAACGTCGGGCCACATGGCTTCCACGCGGTGCAGTTTGTAAAGAAAGTGCTCTTCATCACAATAGCCGGTGTTGCGTTCCATCCTCATTGCAAACACGCTGGACAGGCCATAGGGAGCCAGGACCGTGAAAGTGCCATTGGCTTCAAGCCGGACGCCCAGCGCATAGGTTTGCACCGGATCTCTCACCAGCGCCTCAGCAGTGCAAGTGACCGGGATTCCATTGCTCAGGTTGGCACTGTCGTGGTGGACGACGTGGCCAGCTTGATTGCACAGGTGCACCTGATAAGGGCCTGTACTCAGGACTTGGCGAATGTGGCGCAGGTAGGTGGCTTCTTTTTCCAGAGCCTGCTCGGATGGATCGTAGTAGGTGATGTAAAGCTGATGGTTGCCTGCCAGCACTGGGACGCCTTTTAGTGCGGTCCATAGTGGCCATGCGATGGAGGGACCGGAGACGCACCAATCCGGCAGCTGCAAGGATCTGATGCCCTTCATTGCGGCAATCAAATGCGAGTTGGATCTCAGGGCAAGCTCAAGAAGGCGTTTGCGGTCGTCCTCGCTGGTCCGTTGAGGATCTGCAAGCACTGTCTGATCTAAGTATTCCAAATTCGCACTCGCCAAAGCTGAGTGACGCCGTAATTTTGGCATTGCTTTGATAACGCCTGCACCCGTTCAGTACTGAGCAGCCAGCAACCCATACCCGATTTATAGGACTGCTCAGTATATCAAATTCATGTAGATCCTTGTCCGGAAGCCGCCCGTGGGACTCAGAGAAAGACCTGCTACTTCTAACTAATAAATTATTCCAATAAGATAATCCATTGGCTGGTTGGGCCTTACTCAATATTCTTGAGGATCAATTTGCGGAGTACTGATGAAGCATCTCGTCAGCTCTCTCAATTCTTGCAGGTACTTGACTGGTAACCAGCCTCAATTGCTGGAGAAGCTGGCAGTTAGCCATCGTAAAAGGAGTTCTTTGGTGCACCCTACCAAGGCACCACTGTGAGTTCTGGCCAGTTTTTGACCAAGCGATTGGCTTTACGGGTGAAGGTTTCCTTGTTTGGCAGGACTTTATTGGGAAGCATCTGCATCTGGAATATAGGTTCCAACCCAAACGGGGCCTCAATTTGCAGGCGGTCATCGTCGTGCAGGCGGGCGGCGACGGAGTGGGTTGTTGAAGCGTAGTAGAGGAGCGATTCCAAGGAGCAGCCGAGTTTGGGATAGTCTATGCCGAAATGTTTGGGGAACCACAGGTGCACGCGGGCCTGATTGCGGATTTCGACCGGGAGCCCCAGAGGCTCGCAGGCTTTGGTGAGTTGGGTGATGACGCGGTCTTCGGCCTCGTAGGATGTGTCAGCCTCGTCATGGTAGATCAGGTCGTAATCTTTAATGCCATGGTCGGGGTCTTTGCCGGTGAGAGCATTCCAGATGGTTTGGTAGATTGCACCCGAGGCAAGCCAGGCGTCCGGGAGCTGGGCGTCGCGCAGGACCACCAGCAGATCATAAAGCACGGTCGAGCGGATCACTTCTTCGATAAAGTACACGCGCCCCTGCTCACCTGCGCCGTGGTGAACAGGGGACACGCGTGAGGGCAAGGAGCGGGTCTTCTCCTTGGGAGTGGGGCTGCCGGTATGAGTAGAAGGCATAGGATCTGATAAGGACATGATTTTCATTTGAAAGAGATCAAATTGCGCCGGTTACAGTAAGGACTCACCAGCGTCAGCAAGAACAAATAACGAATTAATTTAGTACATAAGAAGAACATTATGATAATCTAGCAAGCAATTCAATCCATACAAATTTAGGGCTTGGCGATCTGCGAGAATTGACAGGTAGATTCGCCAAGGGTTTGTGCAACGCGGTTCGCGCCCAGGAAGATGTGGATAGCACGTAGTCCCCAGCCCCGTGTTTGGGTGTTCTTACGTTGCGCGTTTCCGCCGAAGAGCTCGTTGCCTCAGTTACGTATTTGTGCGAGATGCTCAAAAACATCACTTTTGCCTTGAGATTTGGTGGCATTGGGCAGTAAACCGATGTCGCACAGCCTTTCGACCACACGGAGCATGAAGATGACCGAGACCCGCCTGACCATTAGACGGCCTGATGACTGGCACCTGCATTTACGTGATGGTGAGATGCTGAAAGCTGTCTTGCCCTCAACCTCCGCGAATTTTGGCCGCGCGATCATCATGCCCAATCTGGTACCGCCTGTTGTCACCAGCAAAGATGCAGCTGGCTACCGGGATCGTATTCTCGCAGCTATACCAGAGGGCCACGACTTTACCCCGTTGATGACACTTTATCTGACCGAGACCACGGATGCGGATGACCTGGAGCAGGCAGCCAAGTCTGGTCTTGTGACTGCGGTGAAGCTTTATCCAGCAGGCGCGACGACCAACTCGCAAAGTGGTGTACGTGATTTTGATAAGGTGGCTGGCGTTCTGGAGCGCATGGCAGAGATTGGCCTGCCGCTTCTGGTTCACGGCGAGGTCACCACTTCAGACGTGGATATTTTTGACCGGGAAGCGGTGTTCATTGAAACCGTGCTGGACCCGATCCGCCGCAAGTTTCCGAAGCTGAAAGTGGTGATGGAGCACATTACCACGGAAGAAGGCGTCAACTACGCCAAGTCTGGCGGCGACAATCTGGCGGCGACGATCACCACCCACCACCTGATCATCAACCGTAACGACATTCTGGTTGGTGGCATCAAACCGCACTTCTACTGCCTGCCTGTGGCGAAGCGGGAAAAGCACCGTCTGGCGCTGCGCGCTGCGGCAACCTCGGGCGACGCCCGGTTCTTCCTTGGCACAGACAGCGCTCCGCACCTTGACCAGAACAAGCTGTGCGAATGTGGCTGCGCCGGCATCTTCTCTGCGCTTAACACCATGAGCTGTCTGGCGCATGTTTTTGAGGACGAAGGTGCACTGGACAAGCTTGAAGGGTTCACCTCTCTCAATGGCCCTGCGTTTTACGGTGTTGAGCCCAACGCAGAGACGGTTGATCTGGTGAAGACCAACCACAAGGTGATTTACCCGCCAAACATTCCGACGCCGGATGGGCCGGTGACCCTCTTCAATCCGGGATTTGATATATTCTGGAAGGTTGAGACGTAAAGAAAGTTTCAAAGCAGTTTGCACCAAATATAACCGGGGCAAGCTGCTTTTTTTTATGCGAATTCGGGCGGTGCCATCCCAAGGCCACCACTGCGTATTCCAGACCACCTAAAGTGACTTAAGGGACAGTAATGTTTTCCAATTCTTTTCCTGACCGCGACGTGATGGCGGAACTCACCGCAAAAATGCTCATGGAAATCAAAGCGGTGAACTTCCGTCCAGAAGAGCCCTACATTCTGGCGTCCGGCTTTGCGAGCCCGGTTTATATCGACTGCCGTAAACTGATCTCCTATCCTCGTATTCGTGGCACATTGATGGAGTTTGCCGTGGCAACGCTGCTACGGGATGCGGGATTTGAAAAGTTTGACGCGATTGCAGGTGGCGAGACTGCGGGTATTCCGTTTGCAGCATGGATTGCGGACAAGATGGCGCTGCCAATGCAGTATGTGCGCAAGAAGCCAAAGGGGTATGGCCGTGATGCACAAATTGAAGGTGACATCCACGAAGGGCAGAACGTGCTGCTGGTGGAAGACCTGACTACCGATGGCGGCTCCAAGATCAAGTTCTGTGAAGCGCTACGGACCGCGGGGGCGGAAGTAACCGACACGCTGGTGGTGTTCTACTACGACATCTTTCCGGAGACGAAGGGCAAGCTGGCAGAGCATGGTGTAAACCTGCACTACCTTGCCACATGGCACGATATCCTGCGCGTTTGCAGGACGACCGACTACTTCTCAGCTGAGAAAGTGAATGAAGTTGAGAAGTTCCTCAACAATCCGCTGGAGTGGTCTGCGGCCAACGGCGGCGTCAGTGAATTGCCGCTGTAAGCCTCAGCATAGCCTGAGATGATATTGTGAGAAAACGCAGGGCCCCGGCTCTGCGTTTTTTGCTGAGAGGCCTCACCGGGCGTTTTCCTCTCAACAAGCCAAAGATTAAATTTTGTCTAGGTTTCGTTAACCAATATTTGGTCATTAGTCCTATCTCGACTTGGCTCATGCCTCCCCAAACAGCTGTTCATTTCTGCTTCTTCGGGCCCGGAAAAACCGAGCTGTTCGGGCGCCACACGAAGAAACTGAGAAATGAGATTTGTATTGTTTTTGAAAGGCATATCCTTTGACACACGCATGTGTCAGTCGCCTTTCATCGAAGCAACGTCACCAATCAAAGCACAACTAGTGATTTAATATATTTGACAGATTCTCCTTATGATCTGCATATTCAATTCGCGTTTGCCACAAAAGCAACATGAAGCAAAAGCATAAAAAATATTGCGAAGTTTATGAGAATTACGCTGAGTTAGCTTTTTCGAGGTGAAGATCTGTCAGTCTCCCGGTTTCAGCTTAGAACCAACTCCATCACAGATTTCAATGGAATCTGTCAGGCGTCTGCGCTGGAACACGGGCTATGCTTTCTTGTTGGTCAGTACAGATCGGGCACCTTTGCAAAAGCTCAACGACACTTTGGGCGGAATGCAGGGAAACTAAAATGCAAATAATCCGACACCTTCTCGTGCCAGCACTGCTCGGGACCGGACTGGCCTTTTCTGTTCCGGTTTTTGCGCAGGATGTGGGCACGCCGGCTCAAACCAACGTGGATGAGCAGGTTGCTGCCAATCAGCAGGTCCACTGGTTTCCCGAGACGGATCTGAAGCTGCACCACCGGATTATTTCGCGCCAACTCCCCAACGGTCTGCTCTATGTGATGGTTCCCAGTCAATCGCCGAAGAACCAGATTGAGGTTCGTTTGGCGGTTGCTGCAGGGTCTGCTCTTGAAAAGGGGCAAGAGCCGGGGTTGGCGCATTTTCTGGAGCATATGGCCTTTAACGGGTCTAAGAATGTGCCGGAAGGTGAGATGGTTGCCTTGTTGGAGCGCGCCGGCCTCGCCTTTGGTGCCGGAACCAACGCGACGACTGGTTTGAATGACACAGACTACCGTTTGTCCCTGCCCTCCGCAGACCCCAAGTTGTTGGACACTGCGCTGTTTTTGATGCGGGAGACGGCCAGCGAGCTCACGCTTTCCGAAGACGCGATTGACCGTGAACGTGGCGTGCTTGCCTCTGAAATTCGTGGGAATTATGGGCCTAGTTTTGATGTGATGCTTGACCGGTTCGCCTTCCTTTATCCCGGCGTCAAGCAGCGGAACCGGCTTACAGTGGGCACCATGGAAGGCATTGATAATGTTGACCATGAGAGCTTGAAGGACTTTTACGACAGCTATTACACACCGGGCAGAACGGTTCTGGTTGTGACGGGTGATATTGACGTTGAAGCGACTGACGCTGCCGTTCGCAAGCACTTTTCTGACTGGAAGCGCCCTGCCAACGCAGATGAGCTGGATAATATTGTGCCTGATTACGGCACGCTGCAGGTATCAGCGACCCCACGGGCCAAGCTTTTCGTGGAGCCTTCCCTGCCAACCACGGTGAGCATCTATCTGGTTAAGCCACCCCAATTGCAAGTCGACAATTCCGAAAGCCGTGCCTTCAATATCCTGCGCAGCATCGGGCTTGGTATTATGCAGGAGCGGTTGCGTGATACCGCCCTCGCCTCACCGGATACGCTCGTGGCTGCGGGCACTAGTGCTTACAGCGAGGACTTTGCGGATACGGTTGTTGCCAGTGCGACAGTTGCCAGTGACAAATGGCAGGAAGGTCTTGCACAGCTGGAGCAAAAGGTACGGCAGACACTGGCCTATGGCGTGACGCAGGAAGAAGTTGATCGTCAGCTGATAAACCGGGTCAACGCACTGGAAGTTGCTGTTGAGGCGGAAGAGACCATTCCAAACAGGTCTATTGCAGGTGCATTGGTGGGTGATGTGCTCAGCTCAAGCGTCACCACATCCGCAAAGGATGATCTGGCTCTCTTTAAGGCATACTTTTCCGATCTGAAGGCCAATGAAGTCACGCAAGCGCTTCGGGACCTCTGGAAAGGTGCTCAACCGAACATCTTCATGACCTCTGCCAAGGATTTTCCAAATGCGGAGGAGACCATTCTTTCCGTCTATGAGGAGAGCAAACTACAACCTGTTGCAGAGTTTGAAGCCAAATCTCTTGCGGACTTTGACTATGAAAGCTTTGGTCCTAAAGGCAAAGTTGCCCATGAAACCACCAGCAGTTTTGGCGATATCCAGTCCTACACTTTTGAGAATGGTGTTGTGCTGAACTTCAAGCAGACCGACTTTGACAAGGGCAAGGTGTTTGTTTCTCTACGCACGGGCCGTGGCCTTGAGGATCTGCCTGCCGATAAGGACGGGTTGGCCGGGTTCTTCAGAAGCGCGTTTGTGGTTGGCGGCCTTGGCAAGTACTCGGTGACCGATCTGGACAAAGTGCTCTCAGGCTCTCAGGTGGGCGCCAACCTTTCGTTTGGACAGAACGGCATCGCGGGTGCGTATGGCACGACCCCAGTGGATTTGAAGCTGCAGCTTCAGGTCATCGCGGCGTATTTGACTGATCCGGCTTATCGTCCAGAAGGCGAGGCTTATTACCAGAAGAGCCTGAAAGAGACCTACAAAAGATCGCGTAGTTCACCGGACGCTGTGCGTGGTCGTGAGTTCTCCCGGATCTTGCATGGCGGCGACAAGCGTTGGGGTGCAGGCCCTGAGGAAGAACTTCTGAAGCGGAATTATGAGGAGCTGAAGCCGATTATTGCGCGGATCGCTCGGACCGGTCCGATCGAGATTGGTATTGTTGGAGACATTGACGCGGAGGCTGCGATTGATGCGGTTGCCAGCACGTTTGGCGCCTTGCCATACTCCTATGAAGCGCCGCAGCATCGTTATTCTGACGGCATCAAGTTTCCAGAACCACAGGCGGTATCCCTGACCCACGAAGGGGACAAAGATGCAGCCCTGTTGCAGTACTACTGGAAGACCAATGATGATGAGGATGCGAAGCAGAGCTACACATTGCAGCTGCTTCAGGGTGTTATGGAGCTTCGGCTTCGTGACGAACTGCGTGAATCGATGGGCGCGGCCTACAGTCCTTATGCGTTCAACATGAACTCCAACTCAATTGATGGCTATGGCTATATCGGTCTGTCCAGCTCTCTCAAAGTGGATGATGTGAAGCTGGCGGAGAAGGTGTATCAGGATATTGTCAAAGACCTGAAAGTGAAGGGCAATATCAGCGATGATGAGTTGCTGCGTGCGCGGAAACCTATTCTGGAAGGCATGAACAGCGCAGAGCACACCAACGGGCTCTGGTTTGACCTGACAAGTCAGGCGGTGAGCTATCCGCAAGGGTTACAACGTTACCGGAACTACACCAGATTGCTAAAGCAGATCACACCAGAGGATCTGGTCGCCGCGGCCTCCACCTTCCTTGTTCCTGAGCGCAAGGTGACCCTGACAATCCTGCCGGAGTAAGGCCTTCGGGTCTTCGGTCAGGCCTTGCTGGAAGCGTAGGGATACGTACTATGATTGCGGCGCACTTTGCCTAGGGTGCGCCGCAGTTTTGCGTTTGGGGTAGGTCCTTGGCGGTTAATGGCGGGGTGTCGTGCTATTTCTTGCCGCCTTTGCCTTTGGTGGGGCTTTTGGCCTTGAGCACCGACCACAGTGTCCTCATACTCGTTCTCCCGCTTTGCAATCTCTTCACTGTTACCAGATCGTACACTCAAAACCCTTCGTGGGACCGTTCCATTTGAGGTTGCAGGCACTTCAGGCGACTTCCACCCAAGCCTCGATTTCGGGCAAGGTTGTTTGTGCGCTGGCATCCGTCTTAAGCAGCTCCAGACCAAAAGCAGTGACAGCTGATTTTTGTGCGGCCCAGCGTGCAAGGCCACAAAATCTCTACGTTTCATCTCTGAGCGTTCGAGTGAAAACGGGTTGAACGAGACCCCTCAACCTTTTGCCAAATCTGAGATTTTTGCGTCATCAAGGCTTGAGGCTGACTTGAAGCAATGCTGGGAGATAGGGCTTCTGGCTTATCACACCTAAAACGCGAACTGGCCGTGAAAGAAAACCCTAACACTTATCTTGAAGCATCCACGCAGGAGCAAAACCGCGCGAATGAGAACCCGATTTACGCAATGAAACATCAACCAGCCCGTGTTTTGCCGAGATAATCAAGGAATACAATCATGCGGATGAAGTTACTTGCAGGAACGGTAATCGCTTTTTCAGTTGGCTATACGAGCCAGATTGATTTTTCCGAGATGCCAACAGGTGTGTCTCTTCTCTTCTCGGTCGGCGCTGCCAACGCCCAGAACCAGGTGCGCAACACAGCGCGGCGCACATCACGGCGTACCTCCCGCAGAACATCGCGGCGCGTTAATGCGCGTCAATCCATTGCGGGATGTACCCCTTTCAACACCTACTACAACTGTAGCGGCGTTTATTACCGGCCTATCGTTGAGAACGGTGCGACCGTTTATGTGGTTGTTAGTCCTTAATTTTTGCCAGTCTGGAGAACTCTCATGATCAAGCTGATCAGTACTGCTGTTTTCGGCATTGCGCTCTTCGCCTTATCTTTTAGCCAGCCTGCCCTTTCTCAGGATGGCTCCCAAGGTGTGTTGGAAGCGTGTGAGCCGGAAATCAAAGAGCATTGCGAAAACGTCACTCCCGGTGAGGGGCGCTTGTTTGCTTGCCTTTATTCCTACGAAGACCGGGTGAGCCCACAATGTGCGAATGCCTTTGATGACTTTGCCGATGCGTTGGACTTCCTGTTTGCAAATGCAAATGAGGCGCTGGCCATCTGCGCACCGGATATCCAAGCGCAGTGCTCCGACACAACCGTTGGCGGTGGCCGCATTCTCACTTGCCTGAGTGAAAATAAAGGCTCGGTTTCTGCTGAGTGTCAGGAACAGATCGAGGTCTTCGAGAACCGATTTGGCCTGAACTAATCCTGCTGGATCTAGTGAGACGTAACCGATGGCTGGGTAGAGCAACGTGCTTGCCCAGCCATTTTCTTTGTCGTGCCGCCTATGGACCGCCCCTCCCCTCAGGCACCCACGGAAGTTTTGTCAGGCAACCTCAGCGACAGGTTGTGCGGCATGTTCTGCAGATAGCATGGTCTTGAATTGCTGTAGGGCACTTGCCTCTAGCCCAGCGGCCTCGAACACGGCAGCGGCAAAAGAAACCGGTGCGGTGCCCGGCGCGGAGATCACATGGCCATCTGCAACAGCTGACGCGCTTGAACGGTAGTGCCCCGCCCCGTTGTAGCCCTTCGCATTTTGCTGCAGGAACTCCAGATTATTTGAGGTATGCGCCACCTCATTCAGCAGGCCTGCTCTTGCCAGAGCCAGCGTTCCGCCGCAGATCCCGGCGATCGGGATGTCGCGCTGGTGGTGCGCTCTAAGCAGATCTGCGATGTCCGGCGCTTGGTCGGTTTCCCAGATGCTGCTGCCAATAACGACGACAACGGCTGGATCAAACGCCCTGACTTCCTCCAGCCTGCGCGAGATGATTGCCGGAAGTCCGCCCTGAGACTTCACTTCGCCAGCTTGCGGGGTGAAGAACTCCACCTCCATGCCGAAGAAGGGGCCGCCTGTTCCTGCGATTAATGCATATTCCCAGTCCGCAAAACCCTGGGTGAGGATCACTGCAATTCTTGTCATTCTCAATATCCCTTTGGGCAATCGTCAAAGCCAATTGCCGGTGTCTCCAAAGAATCATGTTCACTATATGTTCGCAGATTGAGGTTGGCTATCCCTTTCTTGTGAGAGGCTTCAGTTTAAGGGTCCCGCATCCCTTCATGGAGTTTTCTTTGATCTGAATTACCACGCCAAATCTCGGGGATTTTGGAACGGCAAGAGATGTGGTGCGCTAGAGTTCCACATAAGGTTGGGAGGCAGAAATGGGGCACTGGAGACTTGCTGTTCAGGCGGCACTTGTTGCGCTGATGGTGGGGTGTGCCACGCTTGTCGCCTTTGCAATTGATGGAACCCCACCACCGCAGTATCCGGATCTGGAGGGGCAATGGGTGGTGATCAAGAAGGATGCTGTTTACTGGCATCGGGACATTCAAAGCCAGGAGAGCGGGCCTTCTCATTTGCGCATAGAAGAGCAGACCGGGCCTGTCCTGGAAGGCGTATTCTTTTGGCAGGTGAGCCCGGGATCAGGGCGTGATCACGATGGGCGTTCGGAAGTCTCCAAATCCATGGAGCCTGTGATCGGAATGATTGGTTGGGATGGGGCCTCACTTACGCTCGTGGAGCATCCGGATACGGGTACTATGCGCGGGAGGCTAGTCAATTCGGACACGATGGAGCTGATGCATTATGAAGCCGGGCCGCACGCGACCATTTCGCGGTACCTGCTTGTGCGGCCTTGACGCTTTAGGTGGTGGGATCAGGCAGATAGTATCTGCGGCTCAAAGGCCCGACAAGTTTGAAATCACCCATGTATTCATCAGGTCGATGAAGAAACCGCAAGTCAGTGGCACAATGAGGAATGCTTTGGGTGAGGCTCCGAACTGACGGGTGACAGACGTCATGTTCAGCACCGCAGTTGCAGTGGAGCCGAGCGCTATTCCGCCGAACCCAGCTGAAATGACCGCAGCATCATAGTCTTTGCCCATAAACGTAAAGACGATAAAGAGGGCATAGACGATGGCAAGCCCAATTTGCAGGGACATCACCAATGCGATGAACCCCATGAACTCCCATACAGCCAAGAGGTCCATGGTCATCAATGCAATGCTTAAGAAGATACCGAGACTGATATCGGAGATCATAGCCATGCCTTTTTCGCGGCCAGCGTTATCGTAGTTGCGAAACAGCATGCGCCCAATGTTGTTTATGAAAATGCCTGCAACAAGAACCGGTACAAAGACCGGGATGACGACTCCCGCTTCTTCCAGAGCAAGATACATCATATACCCAATGAAGATTGCTAGGTTTGTGAAGAACACAGCACCCAGCACATCATAGTAATGCAGGTTCAGTTTGCCATCATCTTTGAAGTTTTGCCCTACAGTCTCATCCGTGCTGAGGGATCCTGTCAGTTTGTGTCTGCGCATGAGGTACTGGGCAATCGGGCCACCGATAACACAAGCAGCTATGATGCCAACGGTGTTCGCCGCAATCCCAATTTCCTGCGCATTGGCGACACCCAACTCAGAGGCAAAAATGGGAGCCCAAGCCAGCGTTGTGCCGACCCCACCAGACAGCGAAACCGAACCCGCGATAATGCCTGTGTGAACCGGATAGCCGTAGAAGCTTGCCGCCCCCATGCCGACAAAGTTCTGCAGGCCCAGAAATACCGAGGCGATGATAATCAGAATCACAAGTGGCTTTCCGCCAGTGAGGAGATCACTCACTTTTGCACGCAGACCAATTGCTGCGAAGAAGTAAACCAGAAAGAAATCAACCGGAGCTGTCGAGAACTGGATTTCGACTCCCCACCAGACTGTTAGCAGGGTGACGATGATCGCACAGAGTAGACCGCCTGCCAGTGGATCAGGAATCGTCAGCTTGCGAAGAGTTACATTCCTCCTCACGAGCTCGCGCCCAACAAACAAAACAAGGATAGCAATTGTGATTGTCGTAAATGGTTCAATCTCAATTAGTTCGGGTAGCGCGGCTTCCATGCAGGCCTCATTGTTCAACGGCCTTGGTTCTACCAGCTTGACCTCACCTCTCGTTTAAAAGGGAACTGCGTATTTTAATCGGGGTGATCGCTTTTATTTACTCTGATGCGGCAAGAAAACCTTTTGTATTGCATAGCTTTTGGAGTTGTTCTTGTGTAAGGAGAACCCACATATTCAATTATACAGCGGCTCACCTGTCATCATGACAAACCTAGACAATGAAGCACTTGCCGAAGCCTATAACCGGGCGCTCGACCTGGAAAAAGCAGGCAAGTTTGATGAGGCTGCTGAGGCCTACAAGCACGTTCTGGAGTTGGATCCGGAAGATCATGGTGGCGCGGCGGTTCGATTGGCCAGAATGGGCAAAGGGAGCGCACCGGCAAAAGCACCGGATGCTTACGTGAGTACGCTGTTTGACCAGCATGCGGAAGTGTTCGACATGGTGCTGGTTGATCAGCTTGGTTACTCCGTACCGTTGATGGTGCGTGACAAGATTGAGAAGTTAGAGCTTGGTCCGTTCAAGCGCCTTTTGGACCTTGGGTGCGGTACCGGCCTTTCTGGCGAAGCCCTACACGATCTCGTTCCACACAAAACCGGCGTCGACATTGCCGAGGGCATGGTTGAAGTTGCCGATGAAAAGGAAATCTACGACGACCTTTATGTCGGGGAAGTGGTTGAATTCCTTAAAGTTGACGAAGAGGAGCGCTGGGACCTTATCGTTGCGACTGATGTGCTGCCTTATATGGGCCAGCTGGAAGAGTTTTTTGCCGGTGTTGCGGAAAACATTGAGCCAAAGGGTGTCTTTGCGTTTTCTTCCGAGACACTTCCGGCAGACGTTTTAGGCGATCAGAACTTTATGGTTGGCAAGTACCACCGGTTTGCGCATGCGGAGAGCTATGTTCGCGGTTTGCTGGAAAAAACCGGTTTTTCCATTCTTGACCTGACCTCGATCATCGTGCGCTACGAACAGGGTGAGCCCGTGCCGGGTCACCTTGTGATTGCGGCGTTCGACAAGGGGTAACCTAGCAAAAATAGCCACTTAGAGTCGGGTGGCTATCACCCCCTCATGTTGTAGTAATGTCAGAAATGTCTCCGATTTCCTCTTGGAATTCGGCGTGTAGTTATATAGCTTGCACAACCTTAGATACTCAGACCTCATTTATGGAGCAGCTTGGGGGCCCATGACCAGTCTTATTATCAATGGCGAGAGGGTTGCTGCCGAACCTGGTGAGACTCTTTTGCAGGCTGCTGAGCGCGGTGGGTTTGCTTTGCAGTGCGACTGCGGAAAGACCCAATGCGAGAGCACACGCGTTACTGTGGTTTCCGGCACTATCGACTCTAACGGGACACGGCTGAAAAGCACTGTTCTTGCCTGCAAGGCCAAGGTGGCGGGTGATGCGGAGATTCGGTTGCCTGCCTCCTCTGAACTACAATCGCTCAAAGGGCATGTTTCTGCCTTGCGGCGGGTGTCTGACGATCTTTTCGAGTTGCGGCTGAGTTTTACCAAACCCACTTCGTGGCGTCCCGGTCAGTATTATCATGTTGAGTTTCGCGGTCTGGAACGCGTGAACCTGTTTGCCAGCTTCGCATTGGATGCAGGCACCGAGTTCAATACGCTGATCTTCCTCATTGAGCGCGCCAACACGCCGGATCTTTTCGAGATGCTGGAAAAAAAGGGGGACGTGAAGGGCCGTGTCGGGATCACCGGTCCTTATGGCTCCTCGTTTCTTGGCCATGATGATGAACGACTGATCATGGTTGCAGGGCCAGACAACCTTGCACCGATTTGGGCGATGGCGCTGAGCTCCGTCATGGGGCAGCCACGCCGGGAGAAGGTACTGCTGCTTGATCAATCACTGAAGCAGGGCCAGTTTCAGCAGGTGTTTACATGGCTCAACCGCCGTGGTGTGTCACCTGTCTTTGCAGACCTGCAAGGCGCTCAGGCAGCAGATAAGCTGCAGGCCTTGCTGCCGGATTTGACTGAATTTGACATGGCGTACGTCGCCGGGTCGCACAGCTTTATTGCTGGCGTTGAAGATGTTTTTGTCGATGCACAGGCCACTTACGGGCGCATCCTGAACTTCCAGCCATGGGATGAGGTTGCAATGCAGACTGGTAAAGCCGCCACGCTGGAACCGGCTGATTAACCGGCTGCCTTTTTCGTCAGCTTTGAATTGTTGACCTGATCTTCCAGGGAGATGCCGCGGGCTTCTTCCAGCATCCAGAACAAGGCCTGATTGGGCGGGGCTGGCTTGCCAAAGTAATAGCCTTGCGCCTCGGTACAGCCGCTCTTTCTCAGCTGCTCTGCAACTTCTTTGGTTTCCACGCCTTCTGCAGTGGTTGCAATGCCGAGGCTGTTCGCCAGATCGATCACGGAGTTTACGATGAAGCGGGCATCGTCATCCTTGCTCATGCTCATCACGAAGGATCTGTCGACTTTGATCCGGTCAAACGGGAAGCGGCGCAGCGTGCTGAGTGAGGAGTAGCCAGTTCCGAAGTCATCCATCGAAATCTTCAGGCCCATTTTCTGGAGCTTTGCCAGCGTCTGACGCACGCGCAGGTGATCAGCCAGCAGCACGGTCTCTGTGACTTCCAATTCCAGACGTCCAGGGTCCAAGCCGGTGCGCTTCAGCACATCATCGACAACGGGCAGGAGCTGCTCGCAGTAGATCTGGCGTGGTGAGAGGTTGACCGCGAGATTGACGCGCTTTGGCCAACCTGCCGCCAGCGAGCAGGCCTCATCCAGCACCCATGCACCGATTTCCAGAATGAGGCCGGTTTCCTCAGCCAGAGGGATGAATTCGAATGGCGAGATGAAGCCGTAGCGTGGATGGTTCCAGCGCAACAGTGCTTCAAACCCGGAGATTTCGCCGGTTGCCAGTGTTACCTGCGGCTGGAAGTAGACTTCCAGATCACGGTTTGCGGTGGCGCGATAGAGGTCGGTGATCAGGGTCTGGCGCTGTTTGATCTTGGCCGCCATGTCATCTTCGAAGAAGCGGAAGGTGTTTCGGCCATCGTTTTTGGCCTGATACAAGGCAAGGTCTGCAAAGCGGATGAGTTCATCCACGTTCTGGTGCTCCTTGCTGAACATGGCGATGCCGACACTGGCGGCAACCACAATCTCGTGCCCCTCAAGGAAGCATGGTGAGGCCACGACTTTCAGCACCTCTTTAGCGAGATCCTCCAGTTCCTCGCGGGAGGCGGGCAGCTTGGAGAGGATCGCGAACTCGTCACCGCCCAGACGGGCGACCATTTCTTTGTTTGTGACCTGCTCGCGCAGGATTTTTGACACGTGCACAAGCAGTTTATCGCCAACGGCGTGGCCCAGTGAATCGTTGATGGTCTTGAACTCATCAAGGTCCATCCACAAAATGCCGAAGTGTTCGTCCTGCTCAAGTGCGGCCTGTTTCATTTCCTGCAGGCGCTCGTTCATGAGCAGACGGTTAGGCAGTTTGGTAAGGGCATCATGGGTCGCCAAATAGCTCAAGTGATCACTGATGCGCTGCCTGTCGGTGATGTCTTCAAAGATCGCAACCCATCCGCCGCCAATCTGCGGTTCAAGCGTCATCAGGATAACCTGCTCACTTTGCAGGGTGAGCGTGAAGGTGCTGCGTACGGAGCTGGGCCAGTCTTGCTGGGCCACGGAGTTATCACCCGGGTCATCGCGGAACTCCTGTGCAAGTGGCATGAACTCGACCATCTCGTCCCATGTCATGCCAACTTTTGCGATACCTTGCTCGCAGCCGAAGATATCGTCAAAGCGCTGATTGTACACGATCAGCTTTTTTTGCGTATCGAACATGCAGAGTCCGTGGGACATATTGTTGAGAGCAGCGTCGAATAGCGTATTCTGCTTCACCAATGCCTGTTCTTGCTTGCGGAGTTCCTTGTTCTTGCGCTGGATGCTGAGGCGCAGGCTATCGCGCTCGCGGGCGGAGGCTTGCAGTACCTTCACGGCGCGGGCGATCTCACCCACTTCATCCATTCTTCTGGTGCCTTCCACGCGCATATCAAAGTTGCCGCCTGCCACATCAGAAAGGGCGTCGGCAATGCGCTGCAGCGGCTGGGACATCTTACGAGAGACAAACAAGGCGACAATGAAGATGATAAAACAAGCTGCAAAACCTAAAACGATAAGCCGTTCAAAGGTTTGAGAGCTGGTTTCCTCCCCAACAATGCGCAGGCGTTCCTGGGCATCAAGGAGCGCTTCCAACGGTTTGAATGCGCAGACAATGAGTGGCGAAGGGCCGTTGTCGCAGTATTCAAAGGCCGTGTTCAGGATTTTGAGCCGCCGCAGGTCTCCGGGATTTTGCAGTGCTTCGACCGGCGCGTTGGGCGACGCTCCAACCAGCCGGTCCTGATAGAAGATGGCAACTTCGGCGCCTGAGATCTCGCTGTATTCGTCAATCACGGTGGAGTTGAAGGGGAACCACCTTTGCGCCAACAAAGCGCCGCGCCATTCCGTGCCCGGATCAACAAGCTCGGAGTAGAGAACCTGCGACACGCCAGCGTCCGGTTCTCCCGGCAACAACGGCCCAAACTGGGTTGAAGGGAGGAGTGTATATCTGACGGCGGGACCGTCATCGTTCGGCGGGGTCCAGACGATGTTCAGCGATTGTTTAAGGTCGGTTTTGAGGAGCTGTTTCTGGATGAGCCCCGGATCGGCGCGCTTGGAGGCGCCAACGATTTGCCCGCGATGGTTTAAGAGGATAATGGCGTCTAGCGGCGTTCCTTCCTGCACCAGTGACAGGAGATTAACGTCACCCGGCCAGACGCGCATTTCGGCGGCGGTGACGATATCACCGCGCTGACCAATGGCAGACAGGCTGGATGCGGTTTCCGATAGCTGAGATTGAATTGTCTGTCGAACCAGCGCAACATCCCGCTCCAGAGTATTGGAGAACTGGCTTACGGCGATCTGGGAGAGTTGCTCGCTTTGAAGCTGAAGCGTTCTTTTCCATTGAATTACAACAAGAAATGTCAGTGCAAAATAGGATAAAGCAATAGCGACGACAGAGATGATTGCCAGTTTCAGAGAAATTGAGTGCCGGACTCGTCTCATAAAAAAATGCCTGCGCCGAACAATTTACAACTCGCCAGATGAACAAAAACCCCATGATTGATGGGGCATTGATCCTATATCTGAACGAAGGGGAATTGTCGCGAAACTGTCTTAAGCAGCCGTGAGCATTAGCAAACTATGAGTTTTGTCGGTTAATGCTCACTCTAGCAAGTTGCTTGAATACGCTTAAATTGCATTTATTTCGGTGGGAGGCTCAATTTTCCGTTCAAAACCTGTACCGACGCAATCTCTAATTTCATCAGCGTTTTCAATAATTTGATTCAGGTTTACAGAGTCGAGTTCTTCCATAAATGACCCCAGCGCATGCTTCAGCTTGCCTTTGAAGCGGCAGACGCCGGACAGCGGGCACGGCTTGGCTGGATTGCAGGCAAAGCATTCCACCAGCGCGAAGTTGTCTTCCACATTGCGAATGAGTTTGCCGATGTTTATGGAAGCTGGCGCATGGGCAAGCATCAGTCCCCCCAAGCGCCCTCGTCGAGATTTGATGTAGCCTTTTCGGTTGAGAATCTGAACGACCTTGGCGACCTGAGGACGCCCGCTGTTGGTTGCCTCGGACAAGCGGTCAATTGTCCACTTGTCATTCCGGTTGACAGCCATGAGCATCAGAATGCGTACCGCTACATCTGTCATCCCAGTTAATTTCATAGGTACCTCGACCTCATTCTAAAGCTGAAATTTCTTCATCTAACTGCAATAAATAAAAACATTTGGAGTACTGTTTTTATTGATAGACACCGCTCATATACTAGAAAAGAGCAGTACTCATGCAGGAACATTGATTTTCGTCAAATGCTCTAAAAATATAGATACAATTGCTAAATGACCACATCCGGACTTTTACGCTGTGGCGATTGGAATTTTCCTTATCCGATTAGCGCAGGTAAGCCTTTTCTCGTTTTTTTCTTTCGTGACCCCAATAAATCCCTACGTAACAACTGAAGGAAGCGAAGACTGGGATTGTTTGGTGCGGGTTTTTAATGAGAGAAACTATCGATGATCGCGTTTGGTAGCACTGTACCTCTTAGACGGAGTTTGAAGCACCCGGTTACTCTCAGAGTATCATCATAGTGATTATACCTGAGGTCTTGGATGAATTTTACCGGCACATTTGACGCTTGAGGTTTCGCAGAGCGTTGAACCGGTCAAGCGGGCTCTGCTGTACTGGATGCTGGACAGATTCTCTCAAACCAGTCAGCTGACTTGCGTTCATCTGTCGAGACGTCGCTTTGCAGTCCGAGACAAAATTCCCTTAGCAGTTGCATATATTGCGTGACTATAACTTATGTTTGTGTTTCATTCATATAATAAACATCCGTCTCCATCCTATTTTGATATCTCGCTCTATTCACTACAGTAATTCAGTATTATTTGGATTAGGGACGCATATTCCCCAATCTAAAATTACACAAGACAAGTCATTTTGCGCTGCAACACCCCACAAAACATACGCACCACAAAAGAACTACGAAAAATAGTACATTCTTACTTTGCATCAACCTTTAGTTTAAAAAACATAAGTCGAATTGCGATTCATTCTACTTCCGAACTAGGCTTTCCTTTGCGTGAGCTGACGTAACTGTTTCTCGTGAACAAGGGACAGGGACGACGGTAGGTTCTTAGGAGGACGGGACCTCAAGCACGGTATTTTGGGCATTTTTCAGTCGGGAGGATTTCATGAGCATTATTCGCAGGCCAATGAATCGACGTGGGCTATTGAAGGCAGGTGCAACGGGTGGACTGGTTCTGGCAACGCCAACCATCATCAGCCGCAGCGCATGGGCTGAAACCAATTTCCGCAATGACCCGACCAACTCCAAAACCGTCACCTTTGGATTTAACGTGCCACAGACAGGGGCGTATGCAGATGAAGGTGCTGACGAGCTGCGCGCCTACCGGCTGGCTGTCAAACATCTGAATGGTGAAGGTGATGGCGGTATGCTGAGTACTATGAAACCGCTCTCACTCAATGGTAACGGGATTCTTGGCAAAAAGGTTGAGTACGTTACAGGTGATACGCAGACCAAGTCTGACGCGGCGCGGGCTTCAGCAAAGCGCATGATTGAGAAAGACGGCGTTGTCATGTGGTCTGGCGGTTCGTCTTCTGGCGTGGCGATTGCGCAGCAGTCTCTGGCGCAGGAAATGGGCGTCGTGTTCATGTGCGGTTTGACCCACTCCAACGACACCACCGGTAAGGACAGACGTCGTTATGGCTTCCGCCATTTTTTCAACGCCTACATGTCTGGGGCGGCTCTTGGGCCAGTGCTGAAAAAGGAAATGGGCACGGACCGCCGCGCTTATCATCTAACAGCTGATTACACTTGGGGCTGGACACAGGAAGAGTCGATTGCCAACACCACGGAAGGCCTTGGTTGGGAAACCGTCAACAAAGTCCGCACCCCACTGGGTGCCGGTGACTTCTCCCAGTACATTGCTCCGGTCCTGAATTCCGGCGCAGATGTTTTGATCCTGAACCACTACGGAAAGGACATGATCAACTCGCTGACACAGGCTGTGCAGTTTGGTCTGCGCGACAAGCTTGTGAACGGCAAGAACTTCGAGATCATTGTTCCGCTGTATTCCCGCCTGATGGCTCAGGGTGCGGGCGAAAACATCAAAGGCATCTATGGCACGACCAACTGGAACTGGTCCTTGCAGGACGAAGGGTCCAGAGCCTTTGTTAAGTCGTTCGGTCAGGAGTATGGCTTCCCGCCTTCTCAGGCAGCACACACCTGCTATGTGCAGACCTTGCTTTATGCAGATGCGTGTGAGCGGGCGGGCACCTTTAATCCGGCAGAAGTTATCAAGGCACTGGAAGATCATGAATTCGACGGCATGGGTAACGGCCCGACACTATACCGCGGCGCCGATCACCAGTGCTTTAAGGATGTGCTGGTCGTGAAAGGGAACGAGAACGCAACCTCCCAGTTTGACCTTCTGGAAGTTGTTGAAGTTACTCCCGCTTCTCAGGTCACGTATGATCCGGAGATCTTTGGCGGCGAGCTTGGGCCTTACAAGGTCTAACTGCATCTTTTACCCGGCTGCGCTGTCATTGCAGCCGGGTAATGGCTCCTGCACGAACGGCTGCTGTTCCGCAGTGGATGCCTTGCACCTTCTCACGGATTAAAAGGGAGAAGAGCGGATGGACGCCATCGTTCTTCAAATTCTCAACGGCCTTGATAAGGGCGGTGCCTACGCCTTGATTGCGCTTGGGCTTACGCTGATTTTTGGCACGCTTGGAGTTGTGAACTTCGCCCATGGGGCCTTGTTTATGCTTGGCGCGTTCTGTGCCGTTGCTTTCAACCACCTCATCGGCCTTGAGCAGGTTGTTGTGGACCCAACCAAGACTACGGCGTGGGGAACGCCTTTGGAAACGCGCGTGCCCTACATTGAAGCATGGCTCGGAGATACGGGCACTGCCATGCTGAACTACTCAGTGCCGCTGTCGATTTTGCTTGCTATTCCCGTCATGCTGCTGGTTGGCTATGTGATGGAACGGGGTCTGATCCGCCACTTTTACAAGCGCCCACATGCAGAGCAGATTCTTGTGACGTTTGGGCTGGCGATTGTGCTGCAAGAGATCATCAAATCCTATTTTGGAGCCAACCCTATTCCGCAAGCGGCGCCGGATATGGTGCGCGGTGCGATGGATCTGGGTGTGCTTATGGGGTTTGATCCGGGCACAGTTGTTTATCCGCAGTGGCGCATTGTGTACCTATTCTTCTCGCTGAGTGTGATTGGCGCTGTCTTTGCGTTCCTGCAGTTCACCACCTTTGGCATGGTTGTGCGCGCCGGGATGGCGGACCGTGAAACAGTTGGCTTCCTAGGCATCAACATTGAGCGGCGCTTTACGTTGGTGTTTGCAATGGCGGCTGTGGTCGCGGGGCTTGCAGGCGTTATGTACACGCCGATTCTGCCGCCGGATTATCACATGGGCATGGACTTCCTCGTGCTCTCCTTCGTGGTGGTGGTTGTGGGCGGCATGGGTTCCCTGCCCGGTGCGGTTTCGGCGGGCTTTCTGCTGGGTATCCTGCAGAGTTTTGCAAGCATGAACGAGGTGAAGACCATTCTGCCGGGGATCGATCAGATCATTATCTATCTTGTTGCAGTTATTATCCTTCTGGTTCGTCCGCGTGGACTGATGGGCCGCAAGGGCGTGATGGAGACCTGAGCCAATGATGACCAAGTTTTCTCCAGGCTCCGACCTGCTCATGTTCGTGCTCTTCACCGCAGCGATCCTGACTATGCCGATCTGGCTCGCGCCAATCGGGGCCGGTTATCCGGATCTTTTGCAGAAGTTTGCCATCTTCGGGCTCTTCGCGTTGGGCTTCAATATTCTGTTTGGCCTGACTGGCTATCTCAGCTTCGGTCATGCTGCCTTTCTGGGGATCGGGTCTTATGCTGCGGTATGGAGCTTTAAGTTGCTGGGCATGAACCCACTCCCGGCCCTGCTCTTCTCCGTGGTGTTTTCCAGCCTCTTTGCTGTTGCCATTGGTTATGTTTCGCTGCGCCGGTCCGGGATCTACTTTTCCATTCTGACGCTGGCGTTTGCGCAGATGAGTTATAATCTGGCGTATTCGGTGCTAACCCCGATCACCAATGGTGAGACAGGATTGCGGGTGTTGCAGTCTGATCCACGGTTGTTCGATGGGGCATCGGCTGCTTCCGGTCCGCTCATTTCCAACCTGTTTGGCATTGAGATGACCGGGTATCCGGGCTTTTACTTTTGTGCTGCGCTGCTCATCATCGGGTTTTACATCTCACAGCGTATTTTCCGCAGTCCGTTCGGGATGATGTTGCGGGCGGTAAAGTCCAATCAGAACCGGATGAGCTATACGGGCCTCAACACACGGCCTTATACGCTTGCAGCCTTCGTTATTTCCGGCATCTTTTCAGGTGTTGCGGGCAGTCTGCTGGCTGTGACTGATCCGCTTGCCGGGGCCGAGCGCATGCAGTGGACGGCATCTGGCGAGGTGGTTTTGATGACCATTCTTGGCGGTGCGGGTACGCTGCTTGGGCCTATTCTTGGTGCTGGCCTCATCAAGTATTTCGAGAACATCTTCTCCGCCTATAACGAGCAGACGTTACACGCCATTTTCTCCTTCCTGCCCGACTTTATGGAGGGGCCGGTGGTGAGTATCGCGAGCCTGTTTGTGGGTGAAGGGTGGCATTTGACGCTTGGGCTGCTGTTTATGGTCATCGTGATCTTCCTGCCCGGTGGCATCATGGAGGGCTTTAACCGGATCGGCAAACTGTTCCGCCGCAGGCCTTCACAGCCTACCAAACGCGCGGGTCATTCGCATAGTGCAGCCTCCGCGCATGCAGCGGAATAGAGAGGGGCGACCATGGAAATTCTTAGTGTTACGGGCGTGAACAAACGCTTTGGTGGCCTTAAAGCTCTCGATGACGTGAACCTTTCCGTTGAGCAAGGCAATGTGCATGCGATCATCGGACCGAACGGGGCTGGCAAATCGACTTTGCTCAACTGCTTTGTGGGGCGCTTGATCCCGGATACCGGTTCGGTGACCTTTCTGGGCAAAGATCTTATTGGTGCCAAGCCTCATGAAATCAATCAGGCAGGCGTTTCACGGGTGTTTCAGACGCCGGAGATCTTTGGCGATCTGACCTTGCTGGAGAACGTGATGATCCCGACACTGGCCAAGCGGGATGGGGCGTTCACCATGAACGCCTGGACCCGCGTGGATGGGCAGGGAGAGATCCGCGACAAGGCCATGCATATGCTTGAGGACGTGGGGCTTGCCGAGAAGAAGGACATGAACGCAGACGCGCTTTCTCGCGGCGACAAGCGGCGGCTGGAACTGGCGATGTGTCTTGTACAGGACCCAAAGCTTTTGCTGCTCGATGAACCGACGGCGGGGATGTCCCGTGCGGATACCAACAACACCATTGATCTGCTGAAGCGAATTGGTGAGCGGGGTATTACCAAGATTGTCATCGAGCATGACATGCATGTGGTGTTCTCGCTAGCCAGCAAAATCAGCGTTCTGGCACAGGGCACAGTAATTGCCGAGGGGCAGCCTGAGGACATTAAGGGCGATCCGCGTGTGCAGGAAGCTTATCTGGGAGGGGCGCACGTATGAGCATTCTGGAAGATCAATTCAAAGGAGCCACGGCTCCCGGTGTCACGCCGGTTCGCTCCAAAGGCGGGGCTCCGGCGTATTTCTCGGCTTGGGACCTGCATGCGTACTACGGTGAAAGCTATATTGTTCAGGGCGTTAGCTTTGATATTCGTGAAGGTGAGATTCTTGCCTTGCTGGGGCGCAATGGTGCCGGGAAGACTTCGACGCTGCGGGCTATTGCCCGTGCCAGCGACCCGCAGCTGACACATGGCGAAATCTGGCTGGACCATAAACCTCTCCACGAGATGCCAAGTTATCTGGCAGCTCAAAATGGGGTTCAACTGGTGCAGGAAGATCGCCGGATTATTCCGGGTCTCACTGTGGAAGAGAACCTTCAGCTGGCCCAAATCTCAGAGCCGCATGGCTGGTCCATCGAGCGGCTCTATGATCACTTCCCGCGGCTTGGGGAACGTGCCAAGCAAGAAGCGGTGACGATGTCGGGTGGAGAACAGCAGATGCTGGCTGTGGCGCGGGCTTTGGCTCGCGATGTTAAGTTGCTGCTGCTGGATGAGCCTTATGAGGGACTGGCTCCGGTGATCGTGCAGGAGATTGAGCGCATTCTGGAGAATGTGAAGGAGCTGGGCATCACGACGATTATCGTGGAGCAAAATGCGGTTGCAGCGCTGCACCTTGCAGACCGTGCAGTCATTCTAGATATGGGCGAAGTGGTGTTTGATGGCACCGCGCAGGACGTGCTTGATAACGAAGACCTTCGGCAAGCCTATTTGGCGATCTGACACGGATGCTCTGCGTCAGCTCCGCATAAGCAGGTCGGGCTAGTGTGGGATTTGCAACTTTGCTGTTTCTTGCAATGTATGTTCGGACACCTTCGGCAGGCCGCGCATGAAGCACAACTTCCTCCCAAGGGCTAACGACCCTTTACCTGAGCCAGAGGATTCATTCCTCTGGCTTTTTTCGTTGGCTGCCAAGTGAGGACCAGAACAAATCGCCCCCAGCAAGTGCTGACCATCTTTCCTCATGCCAGCAGACCTTACCCAGAGCATTGCAATCTTGCCGAACTATTTCTGGGAATGCCACTTTAAGCTTTAGAGTTGAGGGGAATTTGAGGTTTCCCATTGGCGCAGAATTACCATGATTTGCCAAAGTGCATGCAGAGTAAGGCAAGCGCAGTAAATTTAGTTGCAGTGTTTATCTGAAAAGAAATTTACCGAAAGAAGGCCCATTGATGCGCTTCCTGTACCAGCGCGATGAGGAACAGCCTCCCAAACCTGCAAAGTCGCAGCTTGAGGTGAGCTACGGCAATATCCCACGACACCGCACGCAACTGCATCAGCGGCTTCTCGACCTTGGTCTGCCGACCCATCCGGTTATTCGTGAGGTGTTGGATTGCGCGCAGTTCTACTCGCTGAAAGCGCAGGAAGATCTTTTTGTACAGGGCCAAAGTGCTGACAGGTTTTTCATCATTTTGGAAGGTGATCTGGAGGTCATCAAACACGATCAGGACGGGGCGGATACAGTGCTTGGTCACCTGAAGGCGGGTGATGTGGCCGGGGAACTTGCCTTTATTCGCGCTCACATGGGACCGCAGTGTTACATTGCAACCGTGCGGGCCAAGCGCGATACTGTTGTTGCGGCGCTGAGCTGGAACCGGTATGGCACGCTACCGACTTCGACGGAAACCAACTCCCTGCTGTTTCGCTACTTTGCACGGCAAGCGGCGCATCAGCTGGAGCAAAGCAGTTCCCGCGTTCTGGAAGAGATCAAAATCCGGTCGCGGCGCTTGCAGGCCTATGCTGTGCTGCTGGTGGCGAATATGATCGCCATGTCGTCGTTTGCGCTGTTCATCAGCCTCTACAAGAATACGTTTGATGATTATGGCTATGGCTTTATTGCCATGTCAGTTTACAGCCTGAGCCTGAACTTTATTCTGGCAGCCATTTTATTTTACATCATGAAGAACCTTTATCTGCCGCCCCGTGTGTTCGGGCTTGAGTTCAGCCACCTGCCGAGCCAGATCCTCTACGGGATCTTGATGACCATCCCGATCATTTTTGTGATGGCGACGGTGCGGTACCTTGTGTACCCCTCAGAGGGAACATTCACTCTGTATTTTCTCACCCATCAGGTGCAGGGGCCTTCGATGGGTTGGCCAGCGTTTGCGTTTGCTGTCTTTTATGCGTTGGTGATGTGCCCTATCCAGCAGTTTATCGTAAGGTGCGGGATGCAGGTTCCGGTGACGGCAGCGTTGGGGCCAGACCGGCTTTCCTCTATGTTTTGGGGAAACTTTGCTGCGTCTGTGGCTTTCTCAATTATCCACCTGCCCTACTCCCAGCTGGCCGTATTGCTGACGTTTATGGTGAGTTTTTATTGGGGGATCATGTTCCAGTACCGTCGATCGTGGGTGGCGGTGTCTACCAGTCATGCCATTTCCGGTCTCGCGGCATTTTACTGGTTTGCGCTCTTGCGCATGGTCTAACAAAAAAGGCGCCTCAAACGCCTTTCTCATTCTCAACTGTCTTGAGTGATGATCAGCTTTCCGATGGCTTTTCCTGATCGCGATCCTTCGCCAGTTCACCGCCGGTGCCTTTTGCGGCCTGACCTTCTTCAATGGTCCACCCTGCCTTTTCGCGCATCCACTGGAAGCTGACGTAAAGCGTCGGGATGAGGAAGATACCGATGGTTGCCGAGAACAGCATACCTGCCAACACCGGAACACCCACGGCGACCATCGCGCCAGCGCCCGGTCCAGTGGAGATTACCAGCGGCACCAAACCTGCGGAGAAGGCAAGAGATGTCATCATCACAGGACGGAACCGTAAGCGAGCACCTTCGATTGCTGATTCATAGATCCCCATGCCCTCAATGCGCTTTTCAAGCGAGAACTCGTTCATGAGGATCGCGTTCTTGCCCGCCAGCGCAATCAGAATGACCATGCCGATCTGTGCATACAAATCGAACGCCAGACCGAAGACCCATAGGCTCAGCAACGCACCTGCCAATGCCGGGGCAACGGAAAGCAGAACAGGGATTGGTGTGTTCCAGCTTTCATAAAGAGCCACAAGAAACAGGTAGGCAAACAGGAATGCCAGTCCAAGCACAATAGCCGTTTGTCCCGCCGCTTCCTTTTGCTCCAGTGCCAGACCGGTCCACTCATAGGCATAACCACTTGGCAAAGAATCGGCTGCTACCTGATCCATTGCATCCAGCGCTTCACCCAGACCTACACCCGGTGCTGCGTTCCCGTTAAAGGATACGGCACGGTAGTTGTTATAGCGGGTGATGTTATTCGCGCCGCGAGACAACTCTGTTTGCAGGACGGCGGAAAGTTCAACCATCTCGCCTGTGTCTGAACGGACAAAGATGGAGTCAATGTCCTCAACACCGGAACGATACTCCTCTTCTGCCTGCAGCCTCACCGTCCACGTACGACCATAGAGGTTGAAGTCGTTGATATAGTAGCCGCCCAGCGTGGCCTGTAGTGCATTGTACACGCTTGCGATGTTCAGGCCGAGCACCTGTGCACGCTCACGGTCCAGCTGCACGTTCAACTGCGGGGTATTTGCATTGAAGGTGGTGAAGAAGGACGCAATTTCAGGTGCTTCGTTGGCGGCAACCGTCAGCGAGCGGGAAATCTGCGCCAGTACCGTTGGGTCCTGACCTTCCAGAGCCTCCATGATGAACTCAAACCCGCCTACGCTTCCAAGGCCATCAATGGCAGCTGGGTTAACCGGGAAGAAGGTTGCTTCCGGAATTCCGGCCAAGGCTCCGTACATGCGATAGACAAAGGCAAAAGAGGACAAGTCACGCGTGGGGCGTTCCTCGTAGTCTTTCAGTTTAACAAAGAAAACACCTGCATTTGAGGAAGAACCACCACCGGCAAGCAGATCAAGCCCAGAGATCATCGTTGTGGAGTCAACTGCCGGGTCCTGACGGATGATGTCATCCGCTCTTATCATCACCTCTTCAGTCCGGTTACGAGAAGCACCAGGAGGCAGGTTGACTAGTACCATGGCGTAGCCCTTGTCTTCATCCGGAACAAAACCATCCGGTGTGTTGGAGACGATCAAGAAGCCAAAAAGTGCGAACAGAACAACTGCGGGAATTGAGAGCAAGGACATCTTTGCGATGCGCTTGATGAGGTTTGCATAGCCGTGGCCGATGTCATCGATTTTCTTGGAGACCTTGGCCATAACGCCCGTCAAGTTCTCCGACTTCATCAAGACTGCGCAAAGTGCCGGAGACAGCGATAACGCGTTGATGGTGGAGATGACCATTGCTGCGGAAATCGACACAGCGAACTCTCTGAAGAGCACGCCCGATGATCCCGGCAAGAAGGCCACCGGGACGAACACGGACAGCAGCACCAGCGTTGTCGCGAGTACGGGGGCTGCAATTTCGCCAACAGCTTTTGAGGTTGCCTGTGCCGGTGTGAGGTCGGGCTCCTCATGCATGATGCGTTCAACGTTCTCCACCACGATGATCGCATCATCCACCACAATGCCGATGGCAAGCACCAGTGCCAGCAGCGAGATGGTATTGGCGCTGTAGCCCATTATGTAAGCCACCGCGACCGCCCCAATAATGGATACGGGCACCGCAATGAGCGGTATCAGCGTTGCGCGGAACCTACCGAGGAAGACAAAGACCACGATGGTAACGAGCACGAATGCTTCCAGCAGTGTATGGATCACCTTCGAGATCATCTCATTCACAAAGAGCGAAGTGTCGAAGATTGAAACGTATGTGAGATCCTCCGGGAAGCGTTCTGCTAAGACTTCGATACGCTCATTGACCGCTTCGGACACGGCTACTGCGTTTGCACCCGGGGACAGGTAAATCCCGACCATGGCAGTTGGTTGCTGGTTGAACTCGGCCAGTACGTCAAAGGAGGCGCTGCTCAGTTCTACGCGCGCCACGTCCTTCAGGTGCACGATGGACCCATCAGGGTTTGCGCGCAGGACGATGTTCTGGAACTCCTCAACCGTGTTCAAACGCCCTTTCGCAGTCACGGTCAGCTGGAGCTGCTGATCTTCCGCCAGCGGCGCGGCGCCGATGCGCCCCACAGCAGCCTGCCTGTTTTGTGAGCGGACTGCCGCAATGACGTCTTCTGCCGTCAGGTTCAGGGATCTGAGCTTGGTGGGCTCCAGCCAGATGCGCATGGAGTAATCCTGCGCACCGAAAACAGTTGCGTCACCAACACCGGGAATACGTTTCAGTTCATCGACAATGTTGATGGTGACGTAGTTGGAAATGAAGAGGCCGTCGTGGGTCTGCTCCGGCGAATAGAAGGACACCGCCTGCAGAAGATCGCCTGCTTTTTTTGTGACGTTGACGCCCTGATCGCGTACCTCTTGCGGGAGCTGACTCTCGACCGTACTCACTCGGTTTTGCACGTTCACCGAGTTGATATCCGGGTCGGTTGTCAGGTCGAAATAGATTGTCAGATTATATGTGCCATCGCTGGAGGACGAGGACTTCATATAGCGCATGCCATCTACGCCATTCACAGCCCCTTCAATGAGCTGGCCCACGCTCTCTTCCACCGTCAACGCATCAGCACCAATGTAGGTGGCACTCACCTGCACGGTTGGCGGTGCAATCGTCGGGTATTGCGAGACCGGAATTGAGTAGATCGAGATCATGCCGACCACGACTATGAGGATCGAAATCACCATCGCCAGCCGCGGTCGGCGAATAAAGACGTCATAGATCATGGTTTACTGACCTGCCAGCTGCGCATTGACTTTGATCCCCGGACGCACTTTTTGAATGCCCGAGGTGATGACCAGATCGCCGTCATCCAACCCATTGCCAACTACAACGAGGCCGTTGATCTGGTCGACCACGGTGATACGCTGCTGCTCAACCACGTCTTCCGGAGTGACCTTCAAAACATAAGGGCCCTCCTGATCCAGCAGCAAGGCGGATTGGGAGACGACCAGAACCGCCGCGGCATCCTTGGCTTTGACAACAACATCAACCAGTTGCTGATCAAAAAGGACGTGGTCCGGATTCTCGAAAGTTGCGTAGGTCGTTACTGTGTCCGTGCCAGGATTTGCTTCAGCTTCAAGAAACTCCAGCTTGCCGTTTTGCTCATAGTATTTTCCGTCGGAAAGGCGCAGCCTGATGAGAAGCTCGTCTGTCTTAAGGTTGTTGGCGCGCTGGGCCTGTATAATCAGTGATTGTGGAACGGGGAACGCAACACGGATGGGGTCCAGAGACGTGATGGTTGCCAGAGTTCCGCTACTGGCATTGACGTAGGCGCCTTCCTGAAACACTGCGGTCCCGATCTGGCCATCCAGCGGGGCGCGAATTTCGGTGTAGCTCAGATCCAGTTGCGACAGTTCCAGGTCTGCCTGCCGGAGAGCCAGTGTGGCGTTGGCTTCTTTCAGATTGGCGCGGGCGGTATCGAGCTCTGACACTGAGATAGTGTCTCTGTTGACCAACTGCTGCTTACGGTCAAAGTCTACCTGTGCCAGATCTACCCTTGCCTGAGCGCTTTCCAGCGTGGCTCGGGACTGCTCGACTGCAAACTCGTAAGGTTCTTGCTGAATTACGAAGAGCAGATCACCCCGTTTGACGGTCTGGCCTTCGTTGAATTCCAGCGGTTCCAGAAATCCACCAACGCGGGCGATCAGATCGACCTGACTGATAGATTCTGTACGCCCGGCAAACACGCGCTCTTCTTCAATGACTTCCATGCGCGCCGGTTCGACGATCACACCCGGAGGCGGAGGTGTTTCCTGCGCGGAGACTGATCCTGCAATCATGACGGTCCCAAGAGCGAGCGTCAGGAATGATAGGACAGCCTGGCGCAGAGATGACGTCGAGCTTCGATCAGGACCGGCATAGAGTTCTATTTTATTTTTCATTTTTTACTCTTACACAGTGAGAACTGCTGGCAGCACTTACCTAACCTTACCTTAGGGAAGTGACTCAATCCTTGATGGGGGCAGACATAGCTCGAGCGTCTGCTGCCAAGGTCTCATGGCAACCGAAATTTCCAGACAGATTTTGTGGTAGAGTCCTCCTCTCACTTTTCAGCTGAAAAGCCGTGACTGGTGTCACAAAAAGAGGT
Source organism: Pseudovibrio japonicus (assembly GCF_014651595.1). Lineage (GTDB taxonomy): Bacteria > Pseudomonadota > Alphaproteobacteria > Rhizobiales > Stappiaceae > Pseudovibrio > Pseudovibrio japonicus. The sequence goes on from NZ_BMXE01000002.1 coordinate 34,215, forward strand.
TTCAGGAAATTTTTTCTCTCTGATTTGCCTGAGCCAGCTGCACAAGCTGAGCGGTTTCGTCCCAGAGTCTCGTTTGTATTTCTTCGTTCAGGAAAGACTCATCAAGCGGTATTTTTTTGGAGCATTCATAGAACCCGCCGGTTTTCTCTGCGAAATCCTGCGAGAGCAGCATGTGCATTGCAGGCAGTGCCGCATAAGCGGGTGTGCGGCCTATGAGTGTGTTTTGCAGGCTGAACCAGAGCCTTCTCATAGCACTGTAGCCGTTCACCTGTCTGGTGGGGACCAAACCGGGGCCAAAGGCGTTGACGCACACTTGTGTGTCTTTCAGCCTTTTTGCCAACTGCGCCACAAAGAGCAGATTATAGTTGGTGTGGGCGGCGTTGCGATCCCAGTTGTTGAGGTTGCCGTCAGGATCGTTGAGCACCTTCAGATCTGGAGGTTCAAACCGCGTTGCGGGACTGGCGAAGGAGACCACTCTCGGCTCCTCCTGCTTCTTGAGCAGTGGGGTGAGTTTGTCCAGCAGCAGAACCCTGCTCAGACAGTTGACAGAGAACCCAGCCTCAACCCCATCAGCTGTCATGCCACGGAACCCGGGCATCGCACTGGCGCATAAGGCAACGCGGTTGAGATCCGGCAGCTTTTGGGAAAGCTCTTTTGCGAGACGGTCAACTTCTGCGATGCACGAAAGATCTGCGACAAAGCCGCAGTGCGGGTATCTTGGGCCAGCATCGTTGATGTCGCTGAGGACGGCTTGCACCTTTTCCTCAGAACGGCCCACGATGGCCAGCGTTTGCCCGGCATCAGCCAAGCGAATGGCCAACGCACGTCCGATCCCATCGGTTGCGCCGGTCACAAGACAGGTGTGGTTTGTGGTCCGCCACTCCTCCAAGTACCCTGGAGGAGGCGGCACTGGAATAGCCTTGGTATTCATCATAGCGAAATTACAGCAGAAAGCCTTTAATCATTTACAGAACCTTTAGATAAACTCGCAAAGGGAATGCGCAAGGGGTGCCTCGGAACGGCCCAATTGGCTCTTAAGGGACAGAATATTCGACAATGAGAGCATGGGCGGAGCGCTTGTCCGGCTGTTCAGAGTCACGCATATTTGATAGTAAGTCATTGTTGACACAGGGGTAATTTATGCAAGATGCACAAGCCGATTTCAGAGGCGCGCTGCGACGTCTCTACTTCGGACAGACCACAATTGGGCGCTCCTGGCGTGTTGGCCTATTGATCTTTGATGTGGTCACGATTCTCTACTTCGTGCTGTCTGCAACGCTTCCCCAGCTTGAAAGCTACCCACGCGTTGACTGGGCTATCGGCTTTGTTTTGCTGCTTGATTACGGGTTTCGCCTTGCCATTGCGCAGCGTCCGATGAGGGCTGCCATGGATAGTACGGCCATTGCAGACCTGATTGTGATCCTGTCTCTGCTTGCAGAAGCCTTTATTACGAACCTCGGCTTCCTGCGAGTGATCCGTATGCTGCGGTTGCTGCGCTCTTATCATGTGGTCAAAGACTTGCGGGAGACGTTTTCGTGGTTTCGTCAGCATGAAGAGATCATCAACTCGGCAATGAACCTGCTGGTCTTCGTTTTCATGGTGAGCGCGGTTGTTTATGTGATTGAGGCGCAGGTGAACGCGAACATCAATTCCTATATGGACGCGCTGTATTTTACAGTCACAACGCTGACCACAACCGGCTATGGCGACATTACCATGACAGATACGGTTGGCCGCACGATTACCATCATCATCATGGTGTTTGGCGTTGCGTTGTTCCTGCGGTTGATCCAGACCATCTTCCGCCCTTCCAAGGTAAAATACGCCTGTCCTGATTGTGGCCTTAATCGTCACGATAATGACGCCGTTCACTGCAAGCATTGCGGCAATACCCTGCACATTCCCACAGAAGGGGAATGGCACTAGGGCGACTTGCGCAGGTCGTAAATGACGGCACAAGTTTTGAGAGTAAGACCGGCTCTGAAGCGTATGTTAGCATATTGAAGAATATTCTCGGCTTTCCTTGGAATTCTCCATGAAATTCAATGGGCTTAATCCGGGATAGCAGCAAGAAATGGAATGCGCATGGGCCTACTTACAGGTGCAATCACATTGACGACTATGGTTGTCTCCAGCCTGGTTCCCAATGCCACAATGGCAGAGGAAGCGAGCTGCGGTGTAAGCTCTCCCTGTGAAGTCGAGAGCGGCCAGTATTACGTTGCACTTCCGGATTCACCTGCAGATGACGAACCCATTGGCGCCATAATCTACCTCCACGGCTGGAAGGGCAAAGCCGATCAGACCGTTCAAAACCATGCGCTTCGCTCTCTGGCAGACGACCTTGGTGTGGCTCTCATTGTGCCACAAGGGGTTGGCGGTTCATGGTCTTATCCGGGATCGCCAAGTCAGGATCGTGACGAGTTCAAGTTCTTTGACGAGCTGGTCGATGATATCTCCGAGCGCTTCCCGATTGATCGGGACAAAATCATGCTCTCCGGCTTTTCCATGGGCGGTTCCATGGTCTGGAACCTTGCCTGTTACCAGGGCGAGAACTACGCTGGCTTTGCACCCATTGCAGGAGCCTTCTGGGATCCGATCCCTGCTGCCTGCCCTTCTCCCTTGACCAACCTTTACCACACCCACGGCATTGACGATAAAACCGTCCCGATGGTGGGCCGTGCAATTGGTGCAAACTGGCGCCAATCCGATGTGTTTGACAGCCTTGATGTATGGAAGCGGCAGGCGGGTCTTTATGGAATTACGCCCACCTCGATTACCGCTGGTGATTTACAGTGCGATGTGTGGTCGGCCCATGGCGAGAAACTGGAGCTTTGCCTGCATGATGGCGGGCACTCCATGAAAGCCAACTGGATCCGCCGTGCCTGGCTGGATCTTGCCAACACCAAACACTGGTAGGACCCACGGCCCCATCACGACACTCCTTACACCTCTCACGGGCCATCACGATGCCGTGTCTTTCTCAGTTTGAGGTGGTAGGCTTTTTATGCGTGTTTTAACGTCTCTCCAAGATTTGCTGGATTGCTGCAAGCGAGAGGGTCAGTCACCCTCACTTGCGACCAATCTTGCCTCAATACCAATGGATTAGACGGTTTGAATTCTCTAGCAGACGGTGAACAGCACCAGTCCTCTGGCGCCAAGGGACCTTTGGATGGTCTTGTGGTGCTTGACCTTTCCCGCATTTTGGCAGGTCCAACCTGTACCCAGCTCATGGGAGATATGGGTGCCGAGATCATCAAGATTGAACACCCTCAGCGCGGCGACGACACCCGTAAGTGGGGCCCCCCTTTCCTGAAAGGGAAAGATGGGACCGACACCCACGAGAGTGCCTATTACCTTAGTTCCAACCGCAACAAGCATTCACTTGGCATCGACATGCGCTCGGAAGAAGGGGTGCAGATGCTGAAGGAGCTGGCGGCATCGGCGGATGTTGTTATCGAGAACTTCAAGGTTGGCGACCTTGCCCGCAAAGGGCTGGGTTATGATGATCTACGCGCTCAGAACGACCGCTTGATCTACTGCTCCATCACCGGATTTGGGCAGACTGGCCCTTATGCGCATCGTGCCGGCTATGATGCGCTCATTCAGGCTATGGGCGGGATTATGGGCCTGACCGGACTGCCAGAGGAAGACGGAGGCGGCCCGACGAAGATCGGCGTTGGCATTGCTGATGTGATGTGCGGCATGTATGCCTGCAACGCCATTCTGGCAGCCCTGCACCACCGTGAGAAAACCGGCGAAGGCCAATACATCGACATCTCCTTACTGGACTGTCAGGTGGCCTGGCTTATCAACCAAGGGCTCTCTTTTCTGACGGACGGCAACGTGCCGAAACGGTTTGGCAATGCTCATCCAACCATCGTGCCCTATGAGACCTTTCCCGCTGCGGACAAGGACTTTATGGTGGCAGTAGGCAATGACGCGCAGTATCAGCGGTTCTGCGAGGTTCTTGGCTGTCCGGCGTTGAGCACCGACCCACGTTTTGCGACCAACGCAGACCGCGTGCGTCACCGCACAGAGCTGGTGCCACAGCTTCGGCAATACACCATCAAACAAGAGGCCGAGCATTGGGCGCGTGAGCTGGAAGCTGTTGGCGTGCCGTGCGGTCCGGTGAATGATCTGGCAGGGGTGTTCAGTGATCCGCAGGTGGTTTACCGAAACATGAAGATTTCCCTGCCGCATACTCATTCTCATGATGGGCAGGTCAATCTGATTGGCAACCCGATCAACTATAGCAAGACGCCGGTAACATACCGGAAGGCTCCGCCAACGCTTGGGGAGGACAGTCTTGATGTGCTCACCAGACACCTAAAGAAATCAAAGCAAGATATTGACGATCTCGCGGCTCGTGGCATCATCTCAGTGGGGGACATATAAGTATGCGTGGCGCTGATCTTATTGCTCAAAAACTGCATCAGGCTGGCAGCCGGTATGCCTTTGGTATTCCGGGCGGTGAAGTGCTGGCTCTTATGGATGCGCTGAACCTTGCAGGCCTGAACTTCACGCTGGTGAAGCACGAAAACGCAGGTGGCTTTATGGCTGAGGGGGCGTGGCATGGCCTTGCCCGCCAAGGCACTGATGCTCCAGTTGTTTTGCTGGCAACACTCGGGCCGGGTGTGACCAACGCGGTCAACGTGATTGCCAATGCCTTTCAGGATCGGGTTCCGCTGATTTTTATGACCGGCTGCGTGGACGGTGCAGAAGCAGAAACCTACACCCATCAGGTGATGGACCACCAGCAGCTGCTGCGGCCAATTGTGAAGGCCAGCTTCAAAGCAGCCCCGGGGGCGTTGAATGCCATGATGGATAAGGCGATTTCCATTGCCATGTCCGGTCAGCCGGGACCTGTACATATTGATGTGCCGATCTCGGTAGCAGAAAGCGAGTGCACGGAAACGCAGAAAGTCCCGAATTATGGCATTCGTGCGGATCAGGTGCCGTCTGGCGAAGTGCTGGAGCAGGCGCGCGCGCTGCTGGGTTCGGCTCAGCGCCCCATCGCGATTGCCGGTGTTGATGCGGTGAATGCGAATGCTGGCCGAGAGGTCGAGGATTTTTGCGAGGCCTACCAGATTCCGCTGATTACCAGCTACAAGGGCAAGGGGCTTATCTCTGAGTGGCATCGGCTCTCACTTGGCGGTGCAGGCTTGTCGCCCAAGGCTGACCAGAGCCTGATGCCTTTGCTGGCCGATGCGGATTTGATTGTGTTGATTGGGTATGACCCAATTGAGATGCGTGTGAACTGGCGCAACCCGTGGAGCATCAAGACCTCTGTGATTGAGCTGACGCCTGTTCTACGCAGCCACGGCATGCATCATGTGAGCCACACATTGGAAGGCGATATCAAGCCGACGCTGCTTTCTCTGATGCCGGAGGAGGAAGCGGGCATTGTGTCGGATGAGAGCGAATGGCTTCGAGATCGGATCACACCTGCCAGAGATAGTCTGATGGCTGACTTTGCAGCTGAGGAAAGTGGTTGGGGGCCGGCGACTGTGTTCCGAACCCTTCGTGATGTGCTGCCGGATGCAACGGTGGCCACCGCTGACAGTGGAGCGCATCGCATTCTGGTCAGTCAGATTTGGGAGTGCGTGTCGCCTCGTACCATGTTGCAGAGTTCCGCGCTTTGTACAATGGCATGTGCGCTGCCGCTTGGCATCGGACATAAGATGGCGAAGCCGGAGGATCCGGTTGTTGTGTTCGTGGGAGATGCCGGTTTGGAGATGGGACTTGGCGATCTGGCAGTTCTGCGCGACATGCAGGTGCCGTTCATTGTCTGCGTGTTGGTGGATGAAAGTTTGGCTCTGATTGAGCTGAAGCAGCGCGCCAACCAGAACCCTAATCTGGGCGTTGATTTCTCTGCTACGAACTTTCCAGCACTCGCTGATGCTTATGGTGGTCATGGTGTTTGGGTGGATGATGCCGCGTCTCTGGAGCGTGAAGCGGCAGCAGCGCTGGAGCGTGATACCTTTACCATTCTGGCCTGCCGCATTGACCGGCGGGCCTACGACGGCAAGCTCTAAGAGCGGGATAATTGATCGTGCCTCAGGTATTGCCTGTGGCACGATCGGCAATGCGCTGGAAGACCACGTCCAGTTCTTCGCTTAACGAGATCAAATCCACTGAGGCCGCATCACGATACGGCTGGAAGACGAAGCTTGGTGTCTTCCAGGACAGCGTTGCTGTACCGTTTGTGTCTTCCGTCAGATAGAAGCGGATGGGCGCTTCGATGCCTGCCTGAACGCTGGACGCCAGCATGCGTCTTGCAAAATCATTGCGGAACACGCCGATCACGTAGTTTCCGGGAATTTCAAAGCCATTGGCTTTCGCACCACGAGACGCACTCGCCATGCTGACGAGCAGCATATCTTCGTCACGAATGACTTGCTTCAGAGACTCCAGCAGCTCATCGATTGTTTTCGTGGTTTCGATGACACGCCAGCCGTTGCGCGGAAGGACTTTGCCCTCCTGCGCCTGCTCTGCGGTGATTTGGGCCTGAGATGGGTAAAACGCGGCCATCACGAACATGAGCGTTCCAACAAAACCGAACATCCCCGTCAGAAATTTCATAGTTCATTCCTTCTCTTAATGAGAGGAGTTTAAGAGCGGGAGTTGAACAGCCTGTTGCGTATGCTCTCTTATTTTTAATTGGGATTTTAGTTGTTCCGTAGGTGGATTGCTATTTTACGTTGATTGGCGCCGGGTCCATACCGATCACATATCGGAGGCGGGTTCCAAACATGGAACCGGCAAAGGCAAAAACAAGCCAGAGCCAACCATGAATCGAGCCGGAGGTTATTCCCCCGAGATAAGCGCCGATGTTGCATCCGTAGGCAAGGCGCGCGCCGTAGCCGAGTAGTAGGCCCCCAACGACCGCGGTTCCAGCATCTCTGAGGCTGATCTTCTTAATTGGGTTGAACCGACCCGCCAGCCCTGCGGCGATCAAAGCGCCCAGCAGGATTCCGAAGTTCATCACGGAGGTGGCATCGGCGAAGACCGATCTTTGGATCGCACCGACCTGCCATTGCCAGTAAGGCCAAGTCTCTACCGGGATACCAAGGGCGGAAAAAAACTTTGCGCCCCACAGGGCGAAGCCAGAGGTCACGCCCCATGGGCGCTGCAAAACAACGAACGTAAGAACGCAAACCAACGCCAATACCAACGCACCCAGAACATAGCCCCATTCGCCCTGCCAAAAGGAGGTTGTCCTGCGGGATTTCTCCAGCTCACCCCATTGTTTTTTCTCGAGAAACACCGAACATATGGCAAGAGCGAGGAGTGGGAGAAGTGTGATGAGCAGTGCCGGGACCACCCCAAAATCGCGCAGGAGCGAAAACGCTGGTAATTGAGGAAGAGAATTCCAGTAAGGAAGGTGGGCTGTTGCGATTACACTGCCCAGAATGAAGAAAGCAAGCGTGATAACCATACGCGAGGAACCGCCTCCAACGGTGAACAGGGTTCCGGAGCCGCACCCGCCACCCAGCTGCATGCCGATACCAAACATGAACGCACCGACGGCGGCTCCCACTCCAAATGGAAACACAAAGCCTCCGGTACGCAAACCGATGCTGGATCCGTATTGCAGGAGAGGAAAACTTATCAAGCAAACCAATGCGATAAGCAAGAATTGGGCACGCAGCCCCTGCCCTCTTCGCTGAGTGACAACGCGGCGCCAAGCAGCGGTAAATCCGAAGCTGGTGTGGTATAGTGCGGCGCCTGCCAGACCTCCGATCAGGGCGCCTACGGAAACACGCCATCCGTTATTTTCAAGCCCGAGCAATGCCACGCCCGCCAGTACAAGCAGCGCTCCACCAACGATTACTACCTGTGGAGCTGGAAGCTGTTGATCACTTGTTCTTTGTTGATAGCTACGCGTATCCGCCATGAATTCGCCACGTACTTGGTCTTTGTTGCAGACAGGAGATTACACCGTTCAGGCTTGCAGGAGTGTCAAGAAACGGTGAACACAACCCTAATCTACAAACAGAAAGCAGCCTAGGAACTACGAAGTACAATAATAAAGAGTGTTAATATATAAAATTTTACTTATAAATACCAATAATAGTAGTAGTATTTTATGAATAAAATTCTTCCTATTATGCGCCTATTCTTAAAAACAAGAACATTGTTTTCTATTTATTCATGAGGTTGAACTATATTTTCTACATAGGCAAAGCTTGCTGATATTAAACACCTTTTTGTGTGTTGAACGTCATCGCCAGTTTTGAAAGGGTTCTGTGCAACAGATTTCCAGGCAGACCTGTATCGTTCGTAGCGTAGTGCGTACCCAATAGCTTTTTTCGGGAGAAAATACGTTGTGCACGAGTTACCGGTCGCCGTAACCACGGGTCGCATCCATGCGCATTGATGACCAGTTTGAATACGCGGTAACGCTCTCCGACAAGAGCGCAATAGAACACTGGAACAACACTGTTCTTGCGTTCCTCGCACACAGTGCGGCAACGCCTGAGCATCTTGCGAAGACACTGGAAGCCGACCCTGATTTTGCTCTTGGCCAAGCGGCACGCGGCCTGTTCTGCCTTCTGCTGGGCAGACGAGAAATGACTGCAACTGCATTTGAAGCCTACGTTGTCGCAAACAAATGCCGCAAAAATCATCAGATTACAGGCCGCGAGGAAACCGTCATTGAGGCGCTAAACGACTGGCTACAGGGTTTTCCTGGCAAAGCTGCGGATCGCCTTGATGATGTGCTTTTGAAGTATCCACGAGATGCATTCATCCTGAAGCTCATCCACGCTATCCGTTTTGTTCTCGGACAGCCTTCGCGCATGCGGTCTTCCATTGAGGGCGTGCTTTCCTCTTACGAAGAGGATCATGTGGCGAAGGGATATGTGCACGGCTGCTACTCCTTCGCTCTGGAAGAGAGCGGAGACTTTGAGAGGGCCGAGCGGATCGGCAGAGAAGCCGTTGCCCTTCAACAAGATGATGCCTGGGGCTTGCATGCGGTTGCGCACGTGCTGGACATGACAGGCAAGGCCGAGGAAGGCATCAGATGGCTTGATGACCAGCCGCAAGCCTGGGAACACTGCAACAACTTTGGCTACCATGTCTGGTGGCATCTGGCGCTGCTACATCTGGACCGTGGCAATGTGGAGCGCGTTTTCGAGCTTTACGACCAGAAATTCCGCAAGGACCACACGGACGACTACCGCGATGTTTCCAATGCGGCTTCGATGCTGGTGCGCCTTGAGCTTGAGGGCTTCAAGGTTGGAAACCGCTGGGAGGAGTTGGCGAGCATCAGTGAGAAGCATATTGAAGACTCCTGCAATGTTTTCGCAGACTTGCACTACATGCTAGCGCTGCTTGGCGACAATCGCCGTCAGGCCTCTGATCGCCTGCTGGCGCGTATGAGGACCTTTGGGGAAGAAGACAGCAACGAGATGGGCCATGTGACCAAGGTTGCCGGTTCACCCACAGCCTCTGGTCTGATGCAATTCAAGAATGGAAATTTCTTCAGCGCTTATCATCACCTTGCAGAAGCCCGCCCATTGCTACGTACTGTTGGTGGCAGTCATGCGCAACGGGATGTATTTGAGAGGCTGACGATCGAAGCTGCTTTGCGCGCAGGCCTGTGCCAGGAAGCGAAGCGGATGATTGACGAGCGCACGCGCTTGAGAGGCGGGCCAGACACATATGGCGAAACCCGCATGGCTCAGGCAAACCGCATGATGGAAGCCACAAACCTCATGCAAAGTGACCACCTACGATTTCGTACAGGATAAACTGAGGTCCGGCTTCGTGGGATTTCGAAGCAGGGTTTCATCAACTATAGTTTCAGAGATACCGTGAACACACAAGACACATCGGCGCCCCCCATGAAACCGGCCAGCCGCCCAAGAGATCCTCGCCTCGATTTTTTTCGAGGCATCGCGATGTTTATCATCTTCATAGCGCACCTGCCGGGCAACCAGTGGACGCTTTGGATTCCTGCACGATTTGGGTTTTCTGATTCCACCGAGATCTTTGTGTTCTGTTCTGGAATGGCCTCAGCAATCGCGTTTGGGCGCGTGTTTGAATTGCATGGGCTTGCTATGGGGAGCGCGCGCGTTCTTTATCGTGTCTGGCAAGTTTATTGGGCTCATATTGGGCTGTTCCTAGCTGTTGCAGGTTTGCTAGCCTTCGTGAATGACAGTGGTTGGGTAGATTATGATTACGTGGGGAGGCTAAACCTGTGGCCTTTCTTCGCGAACCCTTTGTTGCAGTTACCGGGCCTTCTGACGCTCACCTACGTACCAAACCTGTTTGACATTCTACCGATGTATCTGGTGATCCTGGCGATGATGCCGCTTATGATGATTGCCTATTACAAGGTTGGGCGAGGTGCTGTTGCAGCCCTTATCCTGACATTCTGGTTGCTTGCGACGTTTCGACTGGTCGACCTTCCCGCAGAACCCTGGTCTGATCGCCGCTGGTTCTTTAACCCGTTTGCATGGCAACTGTTGTTCTTTACGGGCTTTGCATTCATCAAAGGCTGGATCCCGGCACCTCCGATCAAGAAACGTTTGATGTTCCTTAGTGCTGCGATCATCATTCTGACCGTTCCATTCGCTTATCATGGTATTCTCAACGAAGTGCCGGAATTGCGGGCAATCGCCGACGAGATCCGCTTACTGACCGCGAAAACCGAGATGGGTATTCTGCGTTTCATCCACTTCCTTGCTCTTGCCTATGTGGCATGGGTGGCTGTAGGTGTCAGTGGCCAACGCCTGCTTGTAGGTGGTATTCGTGGTAAGATCATACGCACCATTAAGAAGGTCGGCCAGCAATCTCTTGCTGTGTTCCTGGCCAGCATTTTTCTTGGTCAGGCGCTCGCCATTCTCCGCAATGAGCTGGGTTTGAGCGGTACGGTTGCCGGGGATGCATTGGCGAACCTACTTGGCTTCGCTGGTTTGATTGCGGTTGCCTACCTCGTTGGGTGGTTCAAGAGTGAGCCTTGGAGAAAGCTAAAGCAAGAGCCTGCTTCCTAGTCTTTCCTGACACAACAGACACCTTAAAATACAAAAGCCGATTGCGCATTTGAACATCCCGCAATCGGCTTTTTTTGTTCGGTAGCCTGAAGCGCTTGCGCCTGCAGGTGTGTCGTTACTCGAAATCAGCTAATCGCTTTGCCCTTGCTGTTTCCATAGCCACTCTGCGTTGCGCACTATCGAGAGTTTCCAGTTCCTGTGGCACATCAATTTCTTCGGGCAATGCCCAGAGCCCGGAATGTTTGAAGTATCTCCCCAGCGTTGGCTTCGATGTGATCATCGCAAAAGGGATTGCCAGCAATGGTCCGAGAATAACCGGAATAAGAAGCCATGTGCTCGAGAGCGAATATCCTGTCATCCAGAAAGCGCTACAGAGACCAAAGAGCGTCTGAGGCCAGAATTTTTGAACAGCCACTTGCAAAGGAATACCATGCGGCTGTCTTTCTTGCCCACCCCAGTAGGGCCTTCTACCTGCGAACAATTGCACAATAAAAATGGTATGCGCGATCGCCATAATGGGTGCGAGCAAAATGGCATAGATCAACTCAAAGAATGCGCTGAGGGCGACCTTTGAGAACCCGCCGTAGCTGCGGCGTTCCTTACTGGATGTTAGTATATGAAACTGTGTCACCAGCTTGGGCGCAAAGATCATGGTTATGATCACAATGAACAGGATACTTCCGTAGAACGGGTCAAACGGTGCCACTCCCGACGCAGAGAGTGAGCCAGTCAAAATGGCCATCACTATAAAGAGGAGCCATGCAGGAGAGCTGGCAAACATAAGAATTGCAAGAAACAGCTGAAGACGGCCCAGCCGGTTCACGTTCGGAGCGTCGAGCAATTTGCTGTATTGCAGGTTTCCGTGACACCAGCGTAGGTCTCTGCGAATAAACTCAATCAGGTGGGGCGGGTTTTCTTCATAACTGCCGTCTTCCACCGGCCAGACACGGACCTCATAGCCGGCACTTGTCATCATGGTTGCTTCAACCTGATCGTGGCTGAGAATTGGTCCACTCAGAGCGTCCTTTCCCGGCAAGGGCGACAGCAGGCAGTGTTTGATGAAAGGCTCTATACGAAAGATAGCGTTGTGGCCCCAGTACGGACCGGCAGGTCCTTGCCACCACGCGGCCCCCAGCGTGAAGGAGCGCATGCCCAGACGCATGCCCCACTGGAAGACACGGGCAAAGAACGAACTGGTGGAAAGGCCCGGCATTAGGGTCTGCAAGATCCCCAAACGAGGATTTGCATTCATCTTGCTTACAAGATTGCACAGGGCTTCTGCCGACAGGAAGCTGTCTGCATCCAATGTGATCGCATAGTCATGGTGATCACCCCAGTTGCGGCAGAAGTCTTCGATATTGCCTGCTTTGAAGCCCACATTGTGCTCACGCCTGCGGTAGTGCACGTCAATCCGTTTTTCCCAGCGGGCCTTAAGCGCCGTGAAACCCTGCATTTCCTCGTGTATGTGCACAGGCTCGCTGCTGTCGCTCAAGATGTACAGCGAGAAGCCATTGAGCTTGTCCAGACGGTCCAGTTCCTGAAGCATTGCTTCCAGTTTGGCAGCAACTTGTGGGAAATCTTCATTTCGGACACATGAGAGCAAAGCTGTTTGCTTGTCCTTGAAGGGGGGGCTGCGGTCGAACGTTTCCAGAGGTGTGCCTGCGTAAACATGACCTACGGGGTCTTCCGAGAATTTCAACAATAGCAAGCCAATGAACGCATGCCAAAAGCCAATGACAAGCAGCGGCAAGGTGACCAGAAATGCAAGAAACATCACGAGTTTTGAGATTGTAAAGCCAGTGGTGAACAACGTCAGAAGCATCAAGGTTATGAGCACTGCAAGGGATACGAGAACCAGGGCCCCGAAAAACAGCCTACGCCAGTATAAGCGCTGATTTTCCTCATACTTATCAATGATGTTGGTAGAGAGCAGCAGACCAACAAGACTGGTACGAGCATTCTCTTCAGGAACCGGGGTTTGTTCAGTCATGTACTACCCAAATTATGATTATTTTTTATGGCACCTACATTTCTGCTAGTTTCCTTTGTTCACGTTTCCTTGGAGTATACTTGTGAAAACTAAGCGATCGGGGGAGCGCGTTTTTTGTCTGAAATAGCCAGAGCGCTTTGGTACACTGCGCCTCAAACCATTGAAATAAGAGAGGAAAAGCTCTCTAAATCAACTGGTAACCGTGTTTACTTAAAGACCCACGCTTCAGCGGTTAGCCGAGGCACCGAAGCGATCATCTTTCGTGGTGATGTGCCGGTGAGTGAGCGCGCGCGGATGCTGGCTCCATTTCAGGAAGGAACGTTTCCTTTTCCCGTCAAATACGGTTATGCAAATGTTTCTGAAGTGATTGAAACAACAGCAGATTTAGAGGCGGGGCAGCGGGTATTTTCTCTCTTTCCCCATCAGTGTAGCTTTCTGCTCCCAGCCGATGCGCTCTATCCAATTCCCGCAGATTTGCCCAGTACCCGCGCCACACTGGCCGCCAATATGGAGACGGCTCTGAACATCGTTTGGGACGCAGGTGTTTTGCCCTGTGCTCGTATTGCGGTGGTTGGTGCAGGGACCGTTGGCGCGCTTGTTGGCTACCTATGCGCGCGCACGCCCGGCGTTCAGGTGACGCTTGTTGACGTTAATCCCAAACGGCAGGACATCACGGATGCGCTTTCCTGCGCGTTCGCACTGCCGGAAGATGCTCCGAGAAATCAGGATGTTGTGGTGCATTGCAGTGCTTCGGAAGCCGGGCTGAACACGGCACTCCGAGTTGCTGGAAAGGAAGCCAGAATTGTGGAGGCGTCCTGGTTTGGCTCACAAGCCTCCGGTCTTTATCTAGGCGGTGGATTTCACAGCCAGCGACTGAGCCTCGTCTCCTCTCAGGTTGGTCAGGTTGCCCCAGTTATGAGGCCGCGCTGGACGCATCGCAGGCGGATGGAGGCGGCCATTTCCCTGCTTCAAGACGACGTGCTTGATATCTTGCTTGCAGCTCCCATCGAGTTTGAAGACGCTCCACAAAGCTTGGGGGATGTTCTTTCAGGCAAGAGGGACACCCTTTGCCAACCCATTGTCTACTCTTAGTTTTGCAAGGATTTTGAGATGTATTCAGTTGAGATCAGCAATCATATTATGGTTGCGCACAGCTTGAAGGGAGAGGTTTTTGGTCCAGCCTCGCAGCTTCACGGACTTACTGCACACGTGCACGTCGCTATTTTTGCCGAAGAGCTGGATGAGAACGGAATTGTCATCGACATTGGCAATGCGCTTGAGGTTCTTGGCGAAATCCTGCAGCCTCTCAATTACAAAAACCTTGATGACCTGCCTCAGTTCAGGGGCCACAACACCACCGTCGATTTTCTTTGCAGCTACATTTACCAGCGCGTGTGCGATGCGGCTTATCTGCATAAACTTGGCCGCGAGCCGCGCGAACTGAGCAAGGTGCGGGTAACGATTACGGAAAACCCAATTGCGCGGGCTTCTTATGAGGCACCGCTCACAGCATCCGAGGCTCATGAATAACTTGCATCCTTCAATCGAACAGACCGCAACAACTATGGGAAAGTCCTGCTACTTCATGTTCCCAGGAGACCTGAACACTCCGACGGGGGGCTACCGATATGACCGTGAGATCATTCGGGGGCTGCAAAAGAACGGGTGGAATATTTCGCTCATTGCGCTTGAAGGAGACTATCCCGCCCCATCGGAAGCGGACAAACTGTTGGCACTTGAGGCACTTGGCGAGGTCGGAGAGCGGGCGCTGGTCATAGTGGACGGTTTGGCGCTGGGGGTGTTGCCCGAGTTGGCGAAAGAGATCACTGAGTACTGCAGCCTGATTGCTTTGGTGCATCACCCGCTGTTTCTGGAAAGTGGCATTGATCCAAAACTCGCAAAAGCCCTGCGAGCCTCTGAGACTGACGCTCTACAACATGCAGAGCATGTGATTGTGACCAGCCCTTCGACACAGAAGGCACTTGTCTCCCAAATGAAGGTGCCAGCTGACAAGATCAGTGTTGTTTTACCGGGTATTGAGCGTCCGGATGTTTCAGAGGTCGCGCGTTCCTCGCGGAGGCCGGATGCTGCCACTCGGTTGTTGTGTGTCGGCTCGCTTGTTCCACGCAAGGGGCAGCTGGATCTGGTGGAGGCTTTGGGACAGCTGAAGCACCTTGACTGGCATCTGGATATGATTGGCGAGACCCGTTTCGATCTGGAGTATGCTCAGCAGGTGCGAGGGCAGATTGAGCGTCATGATCTTGGGAAGCGTATCCAGGTTCGCGGGGGTATTCCAAAAGCTGAACTCTCGGATTTCTACCAGTCTGCAGACATTTTTGTGCTGCCGACTTACTACGAAGGCTACGGAATGGCTTTTGCCGAGGCCATGAGTTATGGCCTTCCGATCATTGCAAGCGGCGATGGTGCGGTGACTTCAACAGTTCCGCCAACGGCGGGTTTTCACGTGAGAGCGGGAGATCCTATTGCTCTTGGCAAGGCCATTGAAACACTGCTGACCCGTGATGACTTGCGGTCCAAACTGGCCGAGGGTGCCCTTTCCGCAGCGCGGGCCTTGCCGAACTGGAGCGATAGCGCGAAAGCGTTTTCTTGCACATTGGAGGCGCACCGTTGAGTGAATTTTCCTCAGAATGGCTCTTCCTTCGACGCAAAGCTGACCGGCGCGCACGTAATCAGGACATCATGAAGATGTTCTGTGACTGGCTGGTGGAGCATGCACCTGAAGACGGGCCACTCCGCCTTATCGATGTTGCTGCGGGGACAGGGTCTTTTCTACAAGATCTGGCCGAACATATTGGGCCGAACAGAGAGCAGGTTTGGGTGCTGATCGACAATGACCCAGAGCTTTTGCGAGTTGCCAAGGCGGCTCCCCGCCCCTTCCCTGACACCCGGACCAAGACGGTTGTTTGCGATCTGACCGACACGGGGGCGCTGGATATTCTTGAGGGGCATCACGGGGTGGTTACGTCGGCCTTTCTCGACCTTGTCAGCGCAAACTGGTTGGACAGTTTTGTTGCTCGCATGCGGCAGCTGCAGCTCCCGTTTCTGGCCGGGTTGTCTTATAACGGCATCTTGTTCAGCGAGCCTCACCACCCGACAGACCGGCTTATACAACGCGCCTTCAATCAACATCAGGCAAGCGATAAGGGGTTTGGCTCTGCACTGGGACCGCTTGGTGGATTTCATGCCCACGAGCGCCTACTCAAGGCGGGTTATACCTGCTTCACCGGCCGCTCAGACTGGGTGTGCGCGCCAGAAGACCGTGCTCTGCAGCTGGAACTGCTTAATGCATGGGCTGAGGCTGCGCGCGAGGTCGGGGTGCCCGTTGCAATTGTGGATGATTGGCTGGCGTTCCGCTTAGATGCGGTTGATCAGGGGACCTCGCAGCTGCAAGTCGGGCATCTGGATATTGTTGGCCTTCCACCTCTTTGAGGCCATGCCAACCCACTGGTTTGCCGGAGGTCTTTACAGACCAACCTTGTTCAAGATCAGTGCTTGTGTGAGCATAAACAGACGTGGGCAGCGGATTTTTTGCTCGTCGTAAAGCTTGCGAAGATCAGCGAATGAAAGCTCTACAACTTCGATATCTTCATCTTCATCCAGATTACGGCCATCGATATTCTGGCCACCAGCGGTGTATTCAGCCAGGAAGAGGTGCGCGCGTTCTGCCAGACGTGCTGGATTGATGAAAACGTTGGCAACTTTGGAGAGGTTCGTTAGTTCGCAGCCCAACTCTTCCTGCGCTTCGCGCTTGCATGCCTCTTCGATCGACAGATCGCTGATCTCAATGCCACCTGCACAAGCTTCCAGAATGATTTCTTCCTCGGTGATGTAGGGCGCAACACGGAGCTGTTTGACGAGCAAAACAGTCTTTGCCTGAGGATCGAACGCCAGCACGGCAATGGAATCGCCGTAAACCCAGACTGGATCTGTGGTGACGTGCGCTCGCCCGTCATCATGAACGACACGCACCTGAACCTCTTCGATTTGACCTTTAGCTTCGAGGAGGGTGGTACGTCTGATGAGCTCTGGCATGCGTGTGTCCTTATTCGGAAATACACGCAAGTTTATAAAAGCACTTTCTATCGAAAGGAATTGCTTTTGCACCTTCTGCAAGGATTAGTTTCTCAGACTTAAGTCCGCGAGCATGTCAACGCCGAGCGGGTGCCAGATGACATCAGGGCGGATAGCCTGTGCCAGATAATCAATGGTTGGCAACTGCAGTCCGCGCGGGCCGGATCCGATGATCAGTGGTGCGATCATGAGATGCAGGCGATCGATCATCTTTAGCTCGATAAAGCGCGACAGGGTCCACGCTCCGCCTTCCACAAGAATGCAGCGAAACTCCCGCAATGCATGGCGAATATCAGCGCAAGACAACCTGCCTTTTGCATCCGGCTGCAGCTGAACACATTCGACACCTTCG
This sequence comes from Pseudovibrio japonicus, assembly GCF_014651595.1. Classification (GTDB taxonomy): domain Bacteria; phylum Pseudomonadota; class Alphaproteobacteria; order Rhizobiales; family Stappiaceae; genus Pseudovibrio; species Pseudovibrio japonicus. Next base: position 51,649 of record NZ_BMXE01000002.1, read on the forward strand.
GGATAGCGTGCATGGGCGTCGTTGCGGGTGATGACAATCCGGCGGGCACTGGCGTCTTGCAGTAGGGTACTGTCTTTTGGCAGCCGACCATAAGGGTCAATAACGACACGCGCGGGGTGATGTCCGTTCACGTGTCTGACCGTTAGTTGAGGGTTGTCAGCGACAGCAGTCCCAACCCCAACCACAACTGCATCACACAGAGCCCGAAGTCGATGCAGGTGGATCAGCGCTTCAGAGCAACTTACGTAGTTGGAGTCTCCGGTTACGGTGGCGATGCGGCCATCAACTGATTGGCCAAGCTGGCCGACGACAAATTGCTTTTCCGCCATGCAAAGAGGTGCGAACACACTGCCATAGCCCTGAAGATCTGGTGCGCGCCTCTCATGAGAGGCGGTCAAGACTTCCTGCCATTCATCTTTAGACAATATGCCAGAAGGCTGGGTTGATGGCTGTTCGCAGATTAGCTGAGAGCCCTTCGATTTTTCGTCCAAATGTGCTGGCATTGTATGGCCCCTATCCATCAGCCCCCCTTGTTTTACCGAGTTCACAGCCCACATCACCTAAGGTAAGTCTAGTGGTAACGAACCTTGATTAATCTGTCGATCAGGAGATTGCAGGGGCTCTTCACGAACCTTCGTAAGCGTCAGGAGAAACGAGTATGAGCGAGCAAGTTGCCGGATACTCCGCAATGTCGAAGACCTATCACTGGCTGGTCGTCATTTTGGTTTTCACAACAGTTCCAATCGGCATAACCATGGCAACGATCGGGCCTGGAGACCTCCAGAATACATTATACTTTTATCACGAGAGTATCGGTGTTCTGATCTTCGTACTTGTTGTATTACGTCTGATCCAGCGCTGGATAACCCCTCCTCCTCCGGTGCCAGCCTCACTTCCAGCAGGGCTACGCATTCTCTCGGCGACAGTTCATTGGGCGCTCTATCTGTTTTTGATCGTGAATCCGCTTATCGGCTGGTACGGTGTGTCTCTCTTTGGCGCACAGGTGCCATTTTTTGACTTCTTTAATCTTCCGAGCATTGCCGCACAGGACCAGACTGCTGCGAACAATGTTCTGCTTTTGCACGCCGCTATCGGCCTCTTCATTACGTTCCTGGTTCTGCTCCACATCTGTGGGGCATTTTATCACTGGCTCATAAGAAAAGACGGGATTTTTGATCGCATGACAACTGCGCCTTATCAACGCTCTGAAGACTAAGCAGAGCGCTGATAGCGGTTAGTTTAGGATTGCCTGCAGTTTTGCGAGGACCGCGTCGATCGAGGCACACTGAATGGAACAAGGGTTTTCCGGGCGCTTAATCATGGCAACCGGAAGACCCAGCTCTCGAGCAGCTCTGATCTTCCCGTAGGAGGCTGTTCCACCGCTGTTTTTGCTGATCACCCAATCCACATTCTGTTTCTTGAGAAGCTCATATTCTGCACGCCAATCTGCATTGGGCAGCCCCTCAATGTATTGTGCGTTAGGCATGGCAACCGCGTCAGTCGGAGCGTTCAAGGTGCGGATGATGAATGTGATGTCAGGTCGTTGCTTGAGTGGCGCGGCAACCTTCGTGCCCGCTGCAAAGAAGACCTTTGCTTTGGTTGGGATCAGTTCCAAAGCTGCTTCGACGCATTTAACCTGATGCCAGATGTCTCCTGAAGTCTTCTCCCATGGTGCTCGCTCAAAACCGAGCAATAGAGTTTCGGAACACTCTGTCGCTTCAACCGCATTGCGGGAGATTTGGGCGGCGTATGGGTGGGTGGCATCAACAACTGCGGCGATGCCTTGAGCTTGAAGATAGTCTGCAAGGCCATTTGGCCCGCCGAAGCCACCAACCCTCGTGTTCTCCCCCAGATCGGCAGGGTGCTTCGTCACTCCTGCAAGGGAGGCAATCACCTCGTATTCGCTCATAAGCGCGAGACGCTCAATCAGCTTTCTTGCCTCCCGCGTGCCAGCCAGCACTAGTATTTTATGGGGGACAGGCATTACCGCGGCTCCAGCTCGGCAGGTTCGTCAGCGGGAACATGAGCGAGTATCTGCCCCTGGCGGTCTGTCACCATGATCTCCACGCTCACCGGAGCACCGCGGAGGATTTTTAAGGCGGCGCGTTTTGCACCTTGTGCGATGAGCTCTCCTATATGAAGATTTTCAGCGGCTGCCCGCTGCGCAACGTAGGAGACCAGAGAGGCTTCTCTTGTTTCCTGCTGCAGCTCAGCTGATGCGCCAGCTTGCTGCAGCACGTCTGCGAGGGCAGCAAAGTCGACAGATGAGCGAGCTGAATGAAGATCCATGGCTCCTTGTGCAAGCTTTGTCAGCTTGGCAATGCCGCCGGAGATCGTCAGTTTGGGAACCGGATGGGCGCGCAGGTATTTAAGCAAACCTCCGGCAAAATCTCCCATGTCGATGTAGGCTTGCTCTGTCAAATCGGGATAGTAAGCGCGCAGTACATCTTCCGAGGTTGCGCCAGTCGCGGCTGCAACGTGGGTCAGCCCTGTAGCGCGTGCCACATCAACGCCGCGATGGATCGAAGCAATCCATGCAGCGCAGGAGAACGGGCGTACGATACCGGTTGTTCCGAGGACGGAGAGGCCGCCAACGATACCGAGGCGGGGGTTCATTGTTTTTTGTGCAAGCTCTTCGCCGTTTTCAATGGAAATTTCAACATCCAAAGCCAGAGATACGCCGTGGGCATCGGCAAGCTTTTGTAGTTCAGCTACCATCATCTTTCGGGGGACTGGGTTGATGGCTGGCTCACCAACGGGGATCGGTAGGCCCGGTTTGGTGACCGTGCCGACTCCGGAACCGGCAAGAAACCGAATCCCTTCGACCGAAGGATTTGATGTTACCTTTGCCTGAATGCGCGCACCGTGCGTTACATCGGGATCGTCGCCTGCATCTTTGATGATTACTGCAGTTGCTGCACTTTCCTCCAGATTTTCGAAGACAAGCGCGAAGGATGGCGCCTCACCGCGCGGGAGGGTGATGCTCACCGGATCAAGGAATTCGCCGGACAACAAAGCGGCATACGCTGCCTTTGCGGCGGCGGTGGCACAGGCTCCAGTCGTCCATCCTGTTCTTAGTTTTTTCTGCCCAGTTTCAGCCATCCGGGGACTATACAGATTTAGCGGGAGATACCAAGTAGAACACTTTGGACTTCCGATAGGATTCCCATTAAATTGCCTCGCAAAATCACGTAACCCACGAGAACCATTTGTTTGATCTCTCCCTCCCCGATTTCGATCTTCCGACGCTAGAAGCTGGCTGGGTCTGGCTGGCTGGCGCAGGTCCCGGTGATCCCGGCCTCCTGAGCCTGAATGCCTTGAACGGCCTCCGTCAAGCAGATGTCATTGTTTATGACGCGCTGGTGGATGAACGCATTTTGAAGTTTGCCAGAGATGATGCGGAAATCATCTACGCTGGCAAACGTGGCGGCAAGCCTTCTCCCAAGCAGTCAAGTATCTCCATCAAGCTGGTGGAGCTTGCCAAATCCGGCAAGCGCGTGCTGCGCCTTAAAGGAGGAGACCCGTTTGTTTTCGGGCGTGGGGGTGAGGAAGCTCTGTCGTTGGTAGATGCTGGTGTACCGTTCCGCATTATTCCCGGTATCACAGCGGGCGTTGGTGGATTGGCTTATGCGGGCATTCCTTCAACGCACCGCGGGATTAATCAAGCGGTTACGTTCCTGACAGGTCATGACCAGAATGGGGTTGCGCCGGACCAGCTTGACTGGGATGCTCTTGCTAAAGGCTCCCCTGTGATCGTGATGTATATGGCTATGAAGCATATCTCGCTGATCACACAGAAGCTGATGAATGGTGGTCGCAGCGGATCAGAACCTGTCGCTGTGATCTGTAATGCAACGCAGCAGAACCAGCATGTTTTAGAAACAACGCTTGGCTCCTGCGCTCAGGATATAGCCACGAGTGGTCTCAAGCCGCCTGCCATTGTTGTAGTTGGCCATGTTGTAAGCCTGCGGGAGCAGTTGAACTGGATTGAGCCAGCTCTTGCGCGCACATCGCAAGGCACTAAACTGGAAGAGGGATCTGACTAATGACCGTTGCGAAGGGGTTCGTAATTGCAGCACCATCTTCAGGATCGGGAAAAACCACGATCACCTTGGCGCTGCTGCGCGCTCTTCGCAATAGCGGACTTCGGATTGCCTCTGGCAAGTCGGGGCCTGATTACATTGATCCTGCCTTCCATAGTGCTGCCTCCGGGCATCCATGCCTCAATTATGATGCCTGGGCGATGTCACTGACTCAGCTTTCACTCAATGCAACGGAGCAGGAAAAACACACGGACGTTGTGATCATTGAAGGCGCGATGGGCCTGTTTGATGGCGCGGCAGATGGGTCTGGTTCTGTTGCTGAGCTGGCGGTTCATCTGGGCTTACCTGTTATTCTGGTGGTGGATTGCAAGTCTCAGGCGCAATCGGTCGCGGCGCTTGTGCATGGCTTTCTGACCTTTCATCCGCATTGCCATATCACCGGTGTCATCCTCAATCGCGTTGGGTCTGCGCGTCATGAGCGCATATTGCGGCTCGCGCTGGAGCCGCTTGGCGTGATTGTTCTGGGGGCATTTTACCGTTCAAAACAACTGGAGTTGCCAGAGCGCCATCTTGGGCTTGTTCAAGCCAGCGAACGGGCCGATCTGGAAGAATTCTTGAATGCTGCCGGAGACGTCGCGCGCGATAGTGTCGATATTCCCGCGCTAATGCGGCTTGCTAAGGTGCTTGCAATTCCTGCCCGAGAAAACAAAGAGCTGACGGGCGTTGCGCACTTGCCTCCTCTTGGACAACATATTGCAATTGCTAAGGATATCGCCTTTGCGTTTTGCTATGAGCACCTTTTGAGTGACTGGCGACGGCAAGGCGTGACGCTTTCGTTCTTCTCTCCGCTCGGTGATGAGACCCCTTCTCCCGAGGCTGATGCGATCTTCCTGAGTGGTGGGTATCCGGAACTACATGCCGGGCAACTCTCTCAGGCTGACACTTTCAAGCGCGGGATCCGAGAGGCAGCGGGTGCAGGTAAGCTGATTTACGGTGAGTGCGGCGGCTATATGATGCTGGGAGACGGGCTGACTGACAAGGGCGGACAGTCCCACGAGATGCTTGGTCTGCTGCCGATTGAAACCAGTTTTGCAAAGCGAAAGTTGAAACTTGGCTACCGGAAACTGAAGGCAACCGAGGATGCAAAACAGTCAGGCTTCCCATGGCTTAACCCTCTGGGAGCCCATGAGTTCCATTATTCGACCCTGACTGTGAAATCAGAGGCGTCGTCACTGTTTGAGGCGCAGGATGCCGAGCATCACAAACTAGATCCTCTTGGCCACATCAATGGTCGTGTGATGGGATCATTTGCGCATGTGGTGGCAGAAAGAAGCGAAGAATGGTGGTCCGCTTCTTCCTGATTTGATCATTTATGCTGGCGCTTTGGTCTTCTTCTTTGGGCGAAGGACGTGTACGTGATTGGCGTCATAAAGAGCGCTGTCACGGAACTCCTTCCCTGCTTTCAGGGCTGGTCCTACAAAGATAAGAGCTGTTCTGGTGATCTTGGAGGCTTTCGCTTTTTCGCGGATATCTGCCAGTGTTCCATGAATGAACGCTTCATCCGGCCAACCAACGCGGTAGGCAACGATGACAGGACAGTCTTCCCCGTAGAGCGGTGCCAGTTTCCGGTAGATTTCGCCAAGGTTTCTGACACTCAGGTGAATTGCCAGCGTGGCACCGGAACGACCAAGTGTTTCCAGATCCTCACCTTCCGGCATACCCGAGGATTGCATGGAAGTGCGCGTGATGATGATACTCTGGGCGATCTCAGGGATGGTGAGTTCCGTTTTCAGTGCTGCAGCTGCTGCTGCAAACGCCGGCACGCCGGGGGTGACATCATAGTCGATGCCCAGTTCATCCAGACGACGCATTTGTTCTGCGGTGGCGCCGTAGATGGATGGGTCGCCGGAATGGACACGGGCGACATCCAGCCCCTTCTCATGGGCCTTTGCGATCTCGTCGATGATCTCCTCGAGTGTCATGGACGCCGTGTCCATGACCAAGGCATCATCAGGTGCGGCTTCCACGATGGCAGGTGGAACCAGTGAGCCCGCGTAGAGGCAGACTTTGCACGTTTCGATGAGCCTGAGTGCCCGGACGGTAATCAGCTCGGGATCACCTGGGCCTGCTCCAATGAAATGAACCGTCATACTGCTGTCTCCGTTTCTTTCTCTGGTGCATCGATCCTTTTTGCGTAGCCGCGCGGTGTATACACAAAGTGCAAGGACTGGCCATTGCCGCCCAGACGGCTTTGACTGCAGCCCACAATCACCGTGGTCAGCATGTCGACATCATCGACTTTCAGATCCTTGAGTGTGGTTGTGGTGATAACCTCGTTGTCGCGCCCGATGTTTGAGCCGAGGATAACAGGGGTCTCTTCCGGACGGTGCTCTAGCAGTTTCTCGCGGGCCCATACCAGTTGGGTGCGGCGGCGTTTGGAAACTGGGTTGTAGAAGCCAATCACAAAGTCACCAATTGCTGCACCTTCCAAACGTTGCTGGATCGTTTCCCACGGTGTGAGAAGGTCAGAGAGCGAGATTGCGCAAAAGTCGTGGCCCAGAGGAGCGCCTATACGGTTGCTGAGGGCGATCATGGCGGAGATGCCCGGTGCTGACGCGACTTCAACACGACGGGCTGCGTCGCTGACGCCGCCGTTGTCCTCTGAGCGGTCCAGCAATTCAAAGACCAGTGCGCCCATGGCGTAGACGCCGGAGTCTCCTGAACAGACGAGTGCTACATTATGGCCCTGCCCTGCTCTTTCGAGTGCAAAGCGGACGCGCTCTTCTTCTGCTCCCAGTGGGAAGGCGTGGCGTTGCTTGCCTCTTATGAGGGAAGACACAAGGTCGAGATAGAGACCGTAGCCGACAACCTCATCTGCCTCTGCCAACCAGCTGGAGGCTTCCGGTGTGCGCCAGGCGTCTTGCCCTGGACCGATGCCGATCACGTGCAAGCGGCCCCTGCTGCGGCCTATCTTTCCATGATCGACCGGTGCGGAGGCTTTGGCGATTGCGACCGTGGCATTTGCAGTTTTCTGTTTAGGCAGGACCAACTCACCTGACGAACCAGTCGCGGCCAACGCAGAGCCCTCACTCACGCCATGGCACCCGACTTCTGCGAAGACCACATCAGACGGGTTTTGCAGCCGTTCTTTTTGTTCGTTCAGCTCATCAGCGGTGAAAAGGCGGAAAGGTTTGTTGTGGCGGGCGGCAAGTTTGTTCATTGCCACCTCGTCCGCCTTCAGGTCGATGCTGGCGAATGCTGCGACGGCGCCGATTGAGATGTTCGCCTGCTCAAGGCTTTGTTTCAGAAGGTCATCCAGCTCTTCAAGGGAGCAGCCGCGTGAACACCCAAGGCCGACCACGTGGGTTTGCGGGTGAAAGACGAGCTTTCCTGCGTGGCCCTCGTGGGGCTGTTCTGTTGCGACGATATGCAAGTTCGCCTCATCAGCAAACGGCAGGGTTGCGGCTTCCAGCCAGTCAGCCTCACCATGAAGCTTTACGGCCTCTCCTGCGAGCATATCGGCCATCACAGACTTAGCGTCTGACGGATTGGCGAGCGTCCAGCCCTCTGGCGGGTCATCAAGCGCGACGCCAAAGGCAGTGTCGCCGGCGGTTGTGATAGCTGCATGTCCGTTTAGCGTCCCTGCAATCATCTGCGCCAGAGCATTGGCGCCACGATGGCCACCCAGCAAAGGCACAACGCTTGAACCGTCTTCAGAAACCGCGATAACTGGCGGCTCATTCCGCTTTTCGCCCAAGACGGGTGCCAGCGCGCGAATGAGAATTCCGGCAGCACAGATTCCGATGATCGGGGTTCCGGATTGGAACAGGGAGCGAAGGTGCTCCACTGGCTCAGAGAAGGAAAGGTTATAGTCGACATTCGGCTTTGAGCCGGGTCGTGCGAAGCCATGGATCAGGCTTTCATCCAATACAGTTGAGAGCTTTTGGGCTGTCTTCAAAGCGACCGGGCTGATCACAACGATTGCGGGTGCAACGTCCATGCCTCATCTCCCTTATATACGATTATCATTGAAAAGTAGGGTGCCGTTTCATTTGGATAGTCAACCAGCGGGGTCACCACCATTTCCGGCAGGGTCGCGCGTTCGACATATCCGGCAGCACCGAGTAATCCGAGTTTTTCCAGCAGGGTTTTCACGCGGGGCAGATGGCGCCCCACCTTCATGATGACAAAGGCATCAGACTGCTCGATCCGGTGTTGAAGCTGCTCATCCTCCAGCGGACCGGGGATGATCGTCAGCACGTCATTGCGCGCTGCCAAGGGTCTGCCCAGAGCAGCGGCGCAGGCGTTAATCGAGGAAACTCCCGGAACGATCTCACAGTTAAAGTCAAAACGCAGGCGCTCATAAAGGTACATGAACGAGCCATAGAGAAATGGGTCGCCTTCACACAGAACGACGACATCCTCTCCGGTTTGCAGCTTCCTCGAGATTGTCTCTGCTGCCTGATCGTAGATTTCCTTTGCCGGGAAGCGCTCGACTTTCATTGGCATTTCAATGGGAATTTCTGTTGTTCCCTCTTGGATATACTGCGATGCGATTTGCCGGGCGAAGCTGGGCACACCCACGGCTGCGGGATATGCGATTGTTTTGGCGGAACAAATGAGCCGGTGCGCTTTTATGGTTAAAAGCTCAGGATCTCCTGGTCCAAGACCAACGCCATAAAGCGTACCTGTCATGATTTTACCAAGCTCCATTGTGTTACCGGCATCATTGGGCGCCAGCCTGTAAGACCTCCGATTGGGTCTGCTCTGGAGATTGCGAGGCGGCTTAGTTCGCCGCCGTATTTCTTCCAGCCTTGTGCCAGCACCTGTTCTCCTTCCAGCGTAACCGCGTTGGCAACCAGACGACCGCCGGATGGCAGTGCCTCAAAGCAGGTTTTGATTATGTCTGTAGACGTGAGTCCGCCGCCAACAAAGATCGCATCTGGCTGGGGCAAGTCATCGAGTGCTTCTGGCGCTTTGCCTTCAACCAGTTGAAGCTGTGGCGTGCCAAGAGCTGCTGCATTACCTCGAATGAACGCGTGCCGTTTTTCTAGCGGTTCAATGGCGATTGTTCTGGTGTTCATGGCCGCGCGCAGCCATTCGATACCAATGGAACCACTGCCTGCGCCGATGTCCCAGAGGAGCTGCCCCGGAATGGGGGCAAGTTTGGCGAGCGTGACGGCCCGCACTTCCTGCTTCGTCATTTTGCCATCATGGCGGAACGCAGAATCCGGCAGGCCGGGTGTGCGGGACAGAACCGGCGTGTTCGGGATCGGTTTGGCTTCAATTGCGACAGTGTTCAGTTCAGCTGCTTCACCGGTAAACTCTTCTGCTTCACAGACGGTTACTTTTTCCTGCGGGCCACCAAGATGCTCCAGCACAGTCAATAGGCTTGCGCCGTAACCTTCATCTGCAAGAAGGTCAGCGATTTCGCCGGGTGCCGCTCCGTTGGAGGTGAGCGCGATGATGCGGGCACCGGGATAAAGGAAACCGCGCAGGGTATCCAGCGGGCGTCCGTGCAGGCTGATTGTTTCAACATGCTGCAACGGCCAGCCCAAACGGCTTGCGGCTAAGGAGAACGCGGAGAGATGGGGTATGACCTCGATCTCGTGAGCGCTGAACTGGCGGTGGAGTGTTGCTCCGATACCAAACCACTGCGGGTCACCTGTTGCCAGAACGACCGTGTTCTGGCCTCGGTTTGCGGCAAGCTCTTCAATGCCCTTTGAAAAGGGAGAGGGCCACGCTTTCATTTCACAGTCTGCGCTAACCGAGCCGCCTTGCAAAAGCTCCAGATGCCGGGCTCCGCCGTAGATACGCAAAGCAGCTTGCAACGCTGATCGGGCGGCTTGGGACAGGCCATCAACACCATCATCGCCAATGCCAAGAATTGTTAGCCAAGGTTGGGTTTGGGTGCTCATTTTGATTCCCCCTGACCCTTTTCTTCTGGCAGGCCTGCTGCCATGGCGTTGACTGCCGCCGCTGCAATTGCAGAACCGCCCCGGCGTCCCAGAAGAGTTAGAAATGGTATTCCGAGCGTGTTTTCCGCCAGCGCCTGCTTGGATTCTGCTGCACCGACGAAGCCGACGGGGAAACCAAGGATGGCAGCGGGCTTAGGAGCACCGTTTGCGACCATCTCCAGAAGGTGGAACAGCGCGGTTGGTGCATTGCCGACAGCGACCACGGCACCTTCCAGATGCGGCTTCCAGAGTTCAACGGCTGCAGCTGATCTGGTTGTGCCAAGCTGCTTCGCAAGCTCGGGCACCTGCGGCTGGTTCAACGTGCAGATGACCTGATTTTCCGCTGGCAGGTATTTACGGATGATGCCATGGGCAACCATTTCCACGTCGGTGAGGACCGGCGCGCCACTACGTAGGGCTTCGCCTGCTTTTGCGACAGCATCTTCCGAATATGCCAAATCCTGCGGAATGTCGGTCATCCCACAGGAATGGATCAGGCGGATTGCTACGGGCCGCAGGGTCTCCGGCAGGCTTTCAAGATCAGCCTCGTTCCGTACGATCGAAAAGGACTGCCGATAAATTTCGGCAGGGTCCTTAATATACTCGTAGGATGCCAGAACCTTTTCGTTCATGTTCCGGCCCATTCTCAGGCGCTATCCTTCAGCATGGACTTAGGCCCAAGCGGATGGCCTGCATGCGGATATGGGTGATGATGATGGTCATGGCCGTGGTCATCGCCATCATGATGGTGGTGGTGATGGCCGTGGCCGTGACTGTGGTCATGGGAGTGACCGTGCGAATGATCGTGGGCGTCTGCGCCTTTGTTGTCGCATTCCCCAGTACAGGTGACGTCACACAGCTTGCACTCGGCTTCATCGCCCAAGCCTTCCACGTGGTGGTGGTGGCTCTCCTGAGGCAGGCCAATCTCGGCCTCAAACCCAAGAACCTGCTCTCTGTATTTGCAGAGCTGGCAGTTCATGTTGTTCGAGCCTTCGAGGATCTCTGTGACACGCTCTTTCATGGTGTCGATGACCTTTGGATGGTCGTTGAGATAGCCTGCTTTGATAAACTCGATATCCGGATGGCGGGCGGCAACTTCATCGGTGAAGTTGTAGATGCGCTGAACCAGAACGCCGGTAAACAGGAAGTACGGGAACACGATGATGCGCTTGTAGCCAAGCTTTACCGCATGCTCCAGACCCGGTTCCACGAGCGGGAATGTTACGCCCGAGTAGCAGGTTTCGGCCCAGCCGAAGCCGAAGCCTTCCCATAGCATCCTGGTGATCTTGGCGACGTTGGAATTTGCATCCGGGTCTGACGCACCGCGGCCCACGACCATGAGCAGGGTTTCTTCCGGTTTGACATCACCGCCAGCGGCATCGATGGCTTCCTGAATGCGGGCGCCCGCGGCTTGCACCATGCGGGTGTCAACAGCAAGTTCGCGGCCGTATTCAATGGACACTTCAGGATGCTTGACCTGATAGGTGTTCAGAACGGACGGTATATCGTTCTTCGCATGACCTGCGGCAAACAGCATTCCCGGTACGGCGAGAATACGTGTGCAGCCTTGTTCGCGCAGGTTATCCAGACCGGAGTGGATGACCGGGTTTGCGAATTCAAGGTAGCCGTAGTCGACTGGCAGGTCCGGGAACCGCTTACGCATGCCTTCTGCAAGGCGGGCAAATTCGCCAACCGCACCTTTGTTTCGGCTGCCGTGACCACAGATCATAACGCCGAGTTTTTCTTCTGTTTTTTTTGTCATTATGCTGGCTCTGCTTCTGCGTTTCCTGGGGCCGGAGTACCATCACTCTCGGCGCTTTCCGGTGTATTTTCTTCAGCAGTTTGGGATCGTTTTTTTGCTCTCGCGGCCAGGCCTGCGATAACTGCAGCACCGGCAACAGCAGCCACGCCAACCCAGTGGCTGTGGCCTGCCAGCTCACCCAGATGGCCGACATGTGCAAAGGCGGCGGATGAGGAAAGACCCATCACGCCAGCCAGAAGTACTGGCTTCAAAAAATAAGACATATTCTATCTCCAACATGCAGCTATACCCCTTGCCAAGGACAAAGGAGGGACATTCGCTGTCATTTAAGGAGACGTCGCAAAGACAATAGATGGACCAACGAAATAGAACATCGGCCACGGGCCAGAGGCACGCGGCTTCACACATTATTTCGTCAGACAGCTTCGATTCTGGTCCCCGATGTGGGTCAACCGCCCCCGAAATCCATTTCAGTCCGTCACGGGACGCCGTCCATAGTTCTACGCTGTGCAAGCTAGTTGGCACCTTGGGAGATAGCAAGACGATAATTTGCGCAATTGGTCGATAACATAGGTTTTCTTAGGTGGAAAAAAGGAGAGTTTGATCGAATTGTTTGACTTAGACGTCCATCTGTCATTGCTATTGTAGTTGGGCCTCAGCCTGTATCAGAGGTCGTTTTGTGGAGAATGCGTTATGAAGAAAGAGCTTGTGCTCACCGTCGTTGCCGATGACCGTCCGGGTCTGGTTGGTGATATCTCCAAGGTTGTTGCTGATCACAAAGCAAACTGGATAGACAGTTCCCTCTCCCGTCTGGGCGGTCAGTTCGCAGGGATTGTTCGTGTGCACGTTGAAACTGAACGCGCCGAAGACCTTTCGACAGCTCTCACCAAACTTGATTCCATCGGGCTGACGATTGGTATTCATGAGCTCGACACAGGTGAAGCTCCTGCCGGGGCTTTTGCCCTTCTCCATATACTTGGACAAGACCAACCGGGTATGATCTCTCGCGTTTCAAGCGTGCTGGCTGATCTTCATGTGAGTATTGAGACGCTGGAATCGCTGGTTGAGCCGGGTTCGATGAGTGGTGATCTGATGTTCCGTGCCAATGCCCGTATAGTTATTCCGCCACATATGTCACCGGCAGACGTCTCTGAGGCTCTGGAAGCAATTGCTACCGATCTGATGATTGATGTTGAACTCACTGATGCAGCAATCGCCGAAGACTGATCGCATAGACGCATCATATTGTTCTCAGATCTATCCCGGGTAATTCGGTATTTTCCCTCGCTCCCTTTAGGGATCTACGCTAGTTATGGCTGTTGGGAACAATTCTCGGGGGAGATCTGATGCAAGAAACTGTTCGGAAGATTACAGCGCTTCGCGGCCATGTATTCCAGTTTAGCGGCGATCCGTTCTGTGATCATCCGGCAGAGGCTCTGACAGACTGGCCTGACGGGCTGGTCGTCACAGAAGATGGCAAAATCACCGCAGTAGGGGATGCGAGCGAGCTGCTGGCAACGTTGCCGGAGGACGCGGTTATCCATGACCATCGCGGCAAGTTTATTCTTCCGGGCTTTGTTGACTGCCACGTCCACTACCCTCAGACAGAGGTCATCGCCTCTTACGGCGCCCAGCTTATTGAATGGCTGAATACCTACACCTTCCCGGCAGAAGCCAAGTTTGGCGACATTGACTATGCGCGCCGTGCTGCGGATGTTTATTTGCAGCAGAGCTTTGCCAATGGCATTACCAGCGCCTCGGTCTATTGCACTATCCATCCGCAATCAGTTGATGCTTTGTTTGAGCAGGCGTCCCGCTACAATATGCGGATTGCCGCTGGTAAAGTGATGATGGATCGCAATGCGCCAGCCAACCTGCTGGATACGCCGCAAACCGGATACGACCAGTCCAAAGCGCTGCTGGAGAAGTGGCATGGGAATGGCCGTGCGCTTTACTCTATCACTCCGCGCTTTGCGCCCACCTCTACGCCGGAGCAATTAGAGGCAGCGGGTGCGCTTTGGAAAGAGCACCCTGAGGCCTTGCTGCAGACGCATACTTCTGAGAACCGACAGGAGCTGGAGTGGGTGGCAGACCTTTATCCTGAGCATCCTGATTATGTGGGTGTCTATGAGCACTACGGGTTACTGGGAGAAGGCTGCGTACTGGGACACGGCATCTACCTGAATGACCGCGAAAAAGAGCTTTTGCACGAGACAGGGACGTCCATTGCACACTGCCCGACGTCGAACACTTTTATCGGGTCTGGACTGTTTGATGTGAGGGGGGCGCATTTTACGCATCAGCCGGTCCGGGTCGGGTTGGCGACAGATGTGGGGGGCGGCTCGAGTTTTTCTATGTTGACCACCATGCGCACCGCCTATGAGGTGGCACAATTACAGGGCTACTCGCTACATCCGGTTCAGGCGTTTTATCTGGCAACGGTCGGCTCAGCAAAATCGCTCTATCAGGAGGACCGGATCGGTAATATCAAGGTTGGTCTGGAGGCTGACTTTGCCATTCTTGATCCGCTCTCTACGCCGCTTATCCGGCATCGCATGGCGTATACCAATACGGTGATTGAGCAGTTGTTTATTCAGATGATCCTGGGGGATGATCGTGCGATTGCAGCAACGTATGTGGATGGCAAGCGGGTTTATTCGCAAGCAAGCTAAGCGGTTAAAAGGGCTGATTGCGAGGTCAGCCCTGACCTTCAGTTTCCTCTACAACCTCACCAGTTCCGAAATATAGATAGGAACACAAACAGCAAATCAGTGAGATCACAGCGGCGGAGCCAAACACAAATTCGTAGCTCATTGTGAAGATGAAGATTGAGCTGGAGATGGACATGCCGACCGTTCCACCCAGCATTTGCGAGGTGATCATCACACCACTCGCCTGCCCCTTTTTTGATGTCTCCACCGAGTCCAAAGCTGATTTCATTGCTGGCAGGAACAGCAGAGGCAGAGATGCTCCAAATGCAAGAAGTGCCGGAAACAGCAACCAGTAATTATCCGCTGAAATGAGGGCTGTAATCCAAAGCAATGAGCCGGACATGGTTAAGAGCCCCAACATATTGGGGACACGAACGCCAAATCTATCCGTGCAGAGCCCGCCGAGGCCTGCTGTCATTACATTCATCGTGACAGCAGCCATCAGTGCCAACCCCGCAATGAAAGGGGCAAAGCCGAGGGTCTGCTGAAAATATAATGCTCCAAAAATAAACATGACAATCTTGACGTATTGCGCCTGAAAGACCACGAACGCTGCCGATGTGAAGGAAGGTGCTTCGAACAAACTTACCTCGATCAGCGGCGCCCTTCTGCGCAGTTCATTCCAGATGAAGATTGCAAGGCCGCCTAGCCCGATCACAAAGGAGAGAACGACTTTTCGTGAAGTCCACCCCCAATCTGGCGCTTGCATGATAGCCAGAACGAAGAAGAACAGCCCGACGAGCAGAAAGGTGACACCCAGCCAATCGAACGAGTCCTTGGAGATATTCTCATCCTGCCCGTAAGCAACAGGTCCCCTTAATGGCGCAAAGGCAATCACCAAGCAGACAATCACGACAAAGGGCGGGTTGATCCAGAAAATCCAGTGCCACGAAAAATAGCTCGTGAGATAGCCGCTCACTAATGGTCCCAAGGACATGAAAACGGTCGCGGCCGAGCCGTAGATGCCGAGCGCAAATCCTCTGCCTTCCGGTGGGAATATTCGTGAAATGGCGACGACCGGGAGGGGGAACATGATTGCAGCACCGACACCCTGAACCACACGGGCAGCGATAAGGAAGCTTCCATTAGTGGCGAAGCCACAGGCAAGCGATGCCAGACCAAAGATGCTCATGCCTAAAATGATGAGGTAGTTGATGTTTACCCAATCTGCCAGCTTGCCGCCAAACGCGACCAAAGCTGCAAACATCAGCAGATAGGAGTTTACCACCCAATGGGATTGGGTGAGTGTCATACCAAACTCTTCGGTGATGGTGGGCAGAGCCAGGCTGACGACGGTTTCGTCAAGCAGCGCCAGACCGAGGATGAAACTCAGAGCTGCCAAAAACATCCATCGATGCATGGATGATGGAATATGTTCCTCATTTGTGGGATTTTGAGGTGGCTGCGCCATTGGATACTATCATCTCTTTGGCCAAAGCCATGAGGCTAGCCGATTTCAAGAGTTTCTAGCTATCACAGGGACATAAAAGCGCTTAAGAGCGCGCCTTGGTATTGGCTTAGCGGAGTGCTAAGGCCCGAGCGATACTTTTACGGATCGCCCGGGCCCCGGCTTCATTCAAATCAGCGCTTATTGGCCGAGAGCAACACCTTCGCGGCGTGGATCAACTCCACCTTGCAGACCGTCGTCAGTGATCACAATTCCATGAATGCCGGAGTTGAGATCGCGGATATTTGTTTTGTAACCTAACTCTTCCAGAGCAGGCTGCAGCAGTTCCGCTGCAGTCCCTTTCTCAAGGTCATAGGTGCCAAAGCGGTTGACCAGATGCGGCATGTCGATGGCGTCCTGAATGTTCATACCCCAGTCCAGATTGGCAACCAAAGTTGAGACCACGTAGCCGATGATGCGGCTACCGCCCGGAGATCCGACAACAACAAATGGTTTGTCGTCCTTCATGACGATTGTCGGAGCCATTGAAGAGCGTGGACGCTTGCCCGGCTCAACGCGGTTGGCAATCGGCACGCCCTCACGATGTGTGCGGAAGGAGAAGTCCGTCAGCTCGTTGTTGAGCAGGAAGCCGTTGGTCATCAGGCGAGAGCCGAAGCCGTTCTCAATGGTGGTTGTCATAGACACAGCATTGCCATCTGCATCGACAATCGAGAAGTGGCTGGTGGATGGAAGCTCGATGCTTTCATCATCGGCCAGCAACATGGCGTGATCCCATGTTGGATTGCCCGGTACTACCTGTTCTACAGTCAAGGCTTTGTCTGTATCCAGAAGCTTTGCGCGCTCTTGCAGGTAGGCTGGTGCAACAAGACCTTTGGTTGGCACTGGAACGTAATCACTATCCGCCATGTAACGACCGCGATCCGCAAATGCGAGACGGGACGCATCACCAATCAGGCGCCAGGCATTGGGGTCGCTTGCATCCATTGAAGGCAGGTCAAAGTTGTTCAACTGGCCGAGGATCTGGCCCACGGTGAGGGCACCGGAGGATGGTGGCCCCATGCCACAGACGTCGTAAGCGCGGTATTCTGCACAGACAGCCGGACGCTCTTTGATCTCGTAGTCTGCAAGATCATCGAGGGCCAAGATTCCCGGATTGCCCGGAGCGGATTGAACAGTCTCGACGATGGACTGCGCAATATCGCCAGAATAGAAGGCGTCAGCACCATTTTGCGAGATTGCGGTCAGTGTTGCAGCGTACTCAGGATTCTTGAGAAGATGCCCGACTGGCAGAGGCGTGCCTTCCGACAGGAAGTAGTCTCTGGTCGCTTCAAACCGTGAGAGGCGCTCCTGATCATTGGTGATCAGAGTGTGCAGACGTTCAGATACTTCAAAGCCATCTGTTGCCAACTTGATGGCCGGTGCAACCAGATCTTCCCATGGCAGTGAACCCAGTTCTGCATGTGTATCATAGAGCAGCTTGACTGTACCCGGCGTACCAACAGAACGACCGCCGACAACCGCATCATAGAACTTAAGCGGTTCGCCGTTTGCATCCTGGAACAGTAGCGGCGTTGCGGCTTCAGGAGCCGTTTCGCGGCCATCGTATGTGGTCAGTGCGCCCGCTTCAGCATCATAATACACGAGGAAGGCACCACCACCGATACCGGAGGACTGTGGTTCGACCAATCCCAAGACAAGCTGTACAGCAACCATTGCATCAATGGCGTTGCCGCCGGCTTTCAATACATCGTAACCCGCTTGCGATGCGTGAGGGTTTGCAGCAACCACCATAAACTTTTGTGCGGTTACCATTTGTTTGTCTGAGACGCCGCTTGCCATTTCCGGCGCGACACTGTCCGCAGCTTCCTGCGCCTGAACAGGCAGAGCAAGCCCCGCTGCCAACACGGCAGAGACCCATAGTTTTTTCATTATTTTCCCTCCTCAGGCGGGCAAATTCCCGCCAATTATGCCAGTTCCTCAATTTCGACTTTTTTCTTGACCGCAAAGTCTAAAATTCCCCGCACGTGTTCTGCGGTGCTATCGATGACAGGAGCCGAAATATCTTCCTGCCCCACCAGCAGTCCAAGCTCTGTCGAAGCTAGAATGACGCTATCAGCCCCCTGATCCTGCGCTTTTCTAACAATTTGCAGCAGAGCGCGCCGGGAATCTTCGTTGATCTGCCCGCGGCACAACTCGTTATAAGCAATATCATGAATGACGGTCTGCGCGCCACGGTTCGGGATCACCAGCGATAGCCCATGGTTCTCCTGCAGGCGCTTGATGTAAAAATCCTGCTCCATGATGTAACGCGTTGCGAGCAGGAGTGGTCTGCTACGCCTGGCCCGATGAACGGCATTAGCCGTTGTGTCAGCGATATGAATGAATGGGATCTGCACGCCATCCTGAACAAACGAGGCGACCTTGTGCATTGTGTTGGAGCAGACCACGATGCAATCAGCGCCAGCATGTTCTAACTTCTGGGCGGCCTGCTTGAGGACATTGCCCGCTTCGTCCCATTCACCTTGTGCGACAAGCAGCTCAATCCGAGAGAAATTGAAAGACCACAGTATGAGCTCAGCGGAGTGGAGTCCGCCGAGCCGCAAACGTGACTGCTGATTAAGCAGTCTGTAGTAGGTGGCTGTGCTCTCCCAACTCATTCCCCCTAATAAGCCAATAGTTTTCATAGTTTCCTCGACATAGGACACTCATCTTTAAAACTATGTTGGCAAATTGTGCAGGGTTAGAGAAGGGTGTTTTTTGTGCACCGAGGCCAAAAGCCCAGAATCAAGGCACTCTACAGGTGATATCTTCACCAGCCTGTGCTTCACAGCAGGTCCATTCGGTGTAGTCATCCAGACATGCCTCGCCCCCTATTGAGCGACGATTGCAAAGTCTATTTGTCTGGAAGGTATAGCGATCATCGCGGGCAATATCTGTAAAACGATAGATATGACCATTGGGAGCATCAGGACCGATTGTGACCTGAACTTCGCAAACCCTCATATCATTCCCTTCCAGAGTGATTGAGGTTGCATTGGCTTTCTCACCTAGCGCCAACACGAGGAAAAGAGCCGAAAATGCGAAGAATGCAAACCAGAGGGGACGCTTCAAACACAGGGCCATTGTCTTCACCTTTAGCTTTTGTTTGACTAAAATTAAATCGAAGTGCACTTTCCAATTTCTAAGTCAACGTAGCTGGTGCGGGTAAACTTTGGCCCTAAAGGGAACGGCGTATTTTTATAAGATTAAGCTGAAGCAGATCACGATTAATCTACCCCCACCTGGTCATGCTCAAGCCCGGATCAATTCCCAGTGTATTAATTCCGCGGGCCGCTATTTCTTTAAGCATATCCTCGGTGTTTTGCATTTCTGCATAAAATGGAGGCACTGGCGGTGTGATGATTCCGCCCATCCGTGTCACTTTGAGCATGGCCTCCAAATGCCCTTCATGCAGCGGCGTTTCGCGCGGGACAAGTACGAGCTTGCGACGCTCTTTGAGGATAACGTCAGCTGCACGGGTGAGTAAATTGTCAGAGAAAGAATAGGCTACACCTGACAGGGTGCGCATGGAGCATGGGGTGATGATCATACCATCTGTGTGAAACGAGCCGCTAGCGATGGCTGCTGTCATTTCATCGGGTGCATAGGTGACAGAGGCCAGCGCTGTCAGTTGCTCAATGCCGTCTTCTCCAAGCTCATGCTGAACCGAAGCGACTGCCCCTTTTGAGCACACGAGGTAAGTTTCCACACTCAGCGCCTTCAGTAACTCCAGCGTTTTCAGCGCGAGCTGTGCGCCCGATGCTCCAGATACCCCAACAATGATGCGTTTGCTCATTCAGCTTTCTCACTACTTACGGAAGAGTTCTTCAGTTCGGAAGGGGTGATAGCATCCTTTGGGTGTTCTTTGTCCGGCTTTTCGGAGCTTTGTTTTTTTGGAAGACCTCCGGGGAATAGCTCGTCCCAACGATCTTCCACTTGTTTGGTCAACTCCTCCGGCATGCGCATGACTTCAGGCCAGTCGGTACGCGTTTCAGAGCCAATCTTGGTGGTTGCATCGATACCGAGTTTGCCGCCCAAACCTTCCATGCCGGATGCAAAGTCCAATGTATCGACAGGTGTGCGGTCTAGCACAACCAAGTCGCGGGAGGGGTCCATGCGAGTGGCAACGGACCACATCACATCGCTCCAGCTTCGACAGTCGATGTCTTCATCAACGGTGATGATCAGCTTGGTCATGGTGAACTGGGGCAACAGCGACCACATGCCCATCATCACGCGGCGGGCCTGACCGGGATAGCTTTTCTTGATCTTGAGGACAGCAATCCGGTAGGAGCATGCCTCAGGCGGCAGCCACAGATCGACGACCTCCGGGATTTGCTGCTTCAGCAGAGGTAGGAAAACATCGTTCATGGTTTCAGAAAGGACTGCTGGTTCGTCTGGCGCTCTGCCGGTGAAGGTGCTCATGTAAACTGGGTCCTTGCGGGCACGGATACCCGATACTTTGAAGACCGGGAACTGGTCAGGGTCGTTGTAGTAGCCGGTATGATCGCCAAATGGGCCCTCTTCCGCAGTTTCCGTTGGCTCTGCGAAGCCTTCCAGCACGATTTCTGAGGAGGCTGGCACGTGAAGGTCGATGTGCTTGCAGGGGATTAGCTCGGGCCGACCTCCTGACAGGACTCCGGAGATCATCAGTTCGCTGACATCAGAGGGCGTTGGAATAACGGCAGACAGGATCGTTGCCGGGTCAGCGCCAATGACAACAGCGACTGGCATACGCTCGCCGCGCGCTTGCCACAGGCGGTGATGGGCGGCCCCTCCACGCATGGCGAGCCAGCGCAGGATCGCCTTGTCTTTGCCGATGACTTGCGCACGGTAGATGCCGAGATTGTACTGGGAGGGGTCGTCTTTACCCGGTGGGCGGGTGATGACGATACCCCATGTGATCAAGGGGCCTGCATCGTTTGGCCAACACATCTGGACAGGAAGCTGTTCCAGATCAACCGGCATGTCGATCAAGGCGGAGGACCGCAGGCGTTTGGGGCGGGCCACCCACGCCGCTTTGGCGACGGGCAAGGCGTCGATGAAGCCCTTCAGACCCTTTGGAGGCTGCGGAGAGCGCAGGTAGGCCAGCAGTTCACCCAGAGCTGGAAGCTCATCAGGTGCGCAGCCAAGGCCAAGGGCCACGCGTTCGCGGGTTCCGAACACGTTGGTGACGAGCGGCATGCTGGACTTCGTTCCTGCGCAGGTGATGGCGTTATCGAACTGCAGAACAGGACCGCCCTGCTCTATCACCTGACGATGGATTTCTGTTGCTTCAAACTGCGTAGAAACTGGCGCCTTTACTCTCACGAGCTCCTGCTGAGCATCCAAAACATTGAGAAAGCCGGAGAGTGTTTCAAACTTCTTTTCCGTACGCCAATACATTCCATATCCAGATTACTGGGCAAACTTGGGATCTGTTCGCCGGGTTATCACACATTTGAAGGGTGTTGTCGCTCTGGTCCTTGACCTCCATCAATGATGAGTCCCGCTAGGATTAATAGGAGAGGATACTGATCAGTGGAGATTAAAGTATGTTCTTTAAACCGGACCGAGGCCTGTTTCCTCCTGCCCTGCAAAAAGCTCTCGGCATATTGCCGGTTCCTCCGCTTGGCTTTGCTCTGACCAAGGCTGTACGCCGACTTGCCCGCACGCGCCCGGATTTGTTTGATCGTCTGGACACCTACAAACGCTCGCATTTCATTATCGACCCGGTGGACGTTCCGCATGTCTTCCGCCTGATCCCGAATGGGGAGCATGCGAGTGTTGAACTGTTCAAGCGCAAAGATGCGCCGGAAGGTGCAGCACGCATTTCCGGACCGCTCATTGTTCTGCTCGGGCTGGTGGACGGCACCTATGATGGTGATGCGGTGTTCTTTACGCGCGATCTGGTGATCGAAGGCGATACGGATGCGGTTCTTGCGCTTCGCAACACCATGGAAGAAGCCGATCTCTCGCCAGCCGAGTTTCTGGGTTTCAATGGTCGTTCACGCGAAGTCGTCGATGGAGCAACGAACAAGACACTAGATCATTTGCGCCGACTACTCGACGCACCAACTGCCACTTCCTGAGTGCCGCTGCAGGGTCGTTGTGCCCTGCGCGAACCAAGTGGTTCCCTCTGTTATTTTCTGGAAGGTGTTTTATGCTTGGACAGCGCAACGATAACAATCCGTCGCTGGAACTTGTTTGCCCAGCCGGCACACCCGCTGCTCTGAAAGCTGCCGCCGAAGCTGGCGCCCACAGCATCTATTGCGGACTGCGAAACGAAACCAACGCACGTAACTTCCCTGGCCTGAACTTCTCTGAGAAAGAGCTGAATGCAGGCGTTCGCCTTGCGCACAGACACGGTTCGCATGTGCTAGTGGCTGTGAACACATTTGCGCGGGCTGGTGACACGCATATCTGGAAGCGTGCGGTGGATGCTGTTGCTGCGTCCGGCGCGGATGCGATTATCGCGGCTGACATTGCGGTGCTTGATTATGCGAAGGAGAAGCATCCGGACCTGCGCCTGCATCTTTCCGTGCAAGCTGCTGCGGCAACACCTGAATCCATCAGTTTTTATCAGGACACCTTTGGCGTTCAGCGTGTGGTTCTGCCACGTGTGATGTCGGTTGAAGAGATCGCTAAGCTAAACAAAGAGATCACGGTCGAGACCGAGGTGTTTGTGTTTGGTGGTCTTTGCGTCATGACAGAGGGACGCTGCGCGCTCTCTTCCTATGCCACAGGCAAGTCTCCTAACCTGACCGGCGTCTGTTCGCCTCCGGGCGATGTCTCCTATGATGAGGAAGGCAGCAACCTATATGCCCGTTTGGGCGGGTTTACCATTGACGGGTTTGGTGAAGGCGAGACTGCTGGCTACCCAACACTTTGTAAGGGCCGCTTCAAAGCTGAGGGCGAAACCTCCTATCTCTTTGAAGATCCGGTAAGCTTGAATGCAGCAAGCTTGTTGCCACGCCTTAAGAAAGCGGGCGTGACCGCTTGTAAGATTGAAGGACGCCAGCGCGGTAAAGCCTATATTTCGCAGGTGGTGAAAGCCTTCCGCACTGCTGTGGATGCATTGGATGCGGGCGGAAATGCGGAAGAAGAAGTATCCGCCATGTTGAGCGCTATGACCGAAGGTGGGCGTGAAACCACCGGAGCCTATAAAAAGATCTGGAGATAAGGACCAAGCATGAGCAAGATCGAACTTTCCATTGGTCCAAACTTCTTCAACTGGTCCAACGAAAAACTCGTCGACTTTTATGCCCGCATTGCGGATGAGGCGCCGGTTGAGCGTGTCTATATCGGTGAGGTGATTTGCGGGAAACGCATGCCGTTTAATGACAAGGTATGGCCGGAGATTTACGATCGTCTTTCCAACGCTGGCAAGACCGTTGTGTTCTCCACCATTGCGCTGCCGGTAACGGTTCGCGACCGGAAATCAATCAACGCCCTTTCTGCGGATAGCGAACTGGTTGAAGCCAACGACATTGCCAGTGTTCACAAACGCTCTGGCCAGCCGTTTGTTGGTGGACCGTTCCTCAATATCTACAACGAACAGACGGCGAAGGTTCTCATGAACCTTGGCATGGAAACATTCTGCCCGCCTGTTGAGCTACCGTTGACATCGGTCGAGGCGATTGCGCAGGCGCTTCCAGACCTGACTATCGAGCTGTTTGCCTTTGGTCGCCTGCCACTGGCAGTGTCCGGTCGCTGTTACCATGCTCGTGCTCACAAACTGCACAAGGACAACTGCCAGTTCATTTGTGACCGTGATCTTGACGGTATGGATGTAACCACATTGGACGACCAGAAGTTCCTGTCCGCGAACGGTATCCAGACCCTGTCGCACAGCGTTCAGGCGATTACGCTTGGCCGCGACGAGCTGCTCACCAAGGGTATTGGCCGCTTGCGTCTATCACCGCACAATATTGATATGATTGCGATTGCGGAGATCTATCGTGATCTTGTTGCCGGCAATATTGAAAGCGCGGAAGCGGAAGCACGCTTGCAGGCTCAACCTTTGCCGGGCGCGCTGGCAAATGGGTATGTGACCGGCAAGCCGGGGCATCTCTGGCAAGCTGACTAGGCGGTGAGATTAAGCAAAAAGCGGGACTTTGGTCCCGCTTTTATTTTGCCGGCATCAATCCATCCATGCTGTCAAAGATCATATCGCAGATTTGCTGCAGCGCCACCGCACGTGAGTGCCTGTGATACTCGGCTGCTTCCGCTGCTCTGCCCGCTTTGATCAGTTTCAACAGTTCCCAATGGTCCTGTGCTGAGTTTGCTGGCACGCCATGGTTCTTCAAGAGAAGGTTTCGGGCACGCTGAGACCGGTCCCACAGCGGCTGAAAGACGGTGCCCATGTGCACATTGCCGCTGAATTTTATGATATCCTCATGGAACTTGGTGTCCGCGGAGGCCCAAACGCATGGGTCGCCACGTTCCAGAGCCTCTTCCATCAGGGCGATCGAATCTCCAAGAGTATGGGCCTGCAGTGCATCGATCGGCTTTTCAGTAAGCTTTCGAATTGCAAGCCCTTCAATAACTTCAAGGACTTCGTAGATCTCAGTGATATCGCCCACTGTAATTGGAAGAACGCGCATGCCCTGACGGGAGCGCATGACCACAAGCCCGTCCTTTTGCAGCATCAGCATGGCCTCGCGCACCGGGGTACGGCTCATTTCCAGCTGGGTCGCCGCTTCCTGTTCAAGGACCTGAGTCCCCGGGCCAAGCCGGTTCTCAAGGATCGCTTGTTTCAGTTTGCTATAGGCGATGGAGACGTTGGACGTGGAAGACGGCATTTCCAAAATATCAGTTGGAGCAATGATCGTTTTTTTCTAACACCCGCCCTACGCATTGTCGATATTTCAGCAAGACGATAATAAACTGCCATGCACACATAAAATCGATTTTGCCCAGAGAAATCTTAGATTCTTGCCATTTCCATTAGGCAATATTGATTAGTTTTAGCCGCCTGCCTGCAACACGGTTTAGCTCTGCCAGTAGAGGATTGCATAGTAAAGGAACAGATACCGAGCGACTTTGCCGATTGAGACCAGCACCAAAAAGTTCATAAACTTCATACGCAGTGCGCCTGCAATCACTGTAAGCGGGTCCCCAATAATCGGTACCCAGGCAAACAACATAGAGATTTGCCCGTAACGCTTAAACCAGCGCGTAGCTTTTTTGTAGTGGCGCTCTTTTACTGGAAACCAAGCGCGGTCTTTATAATGCGAGAGAAAGCGTCCGCAGTACCAGTTAAACACTGAGCCCGCGATATTGCCCAGCGAGGCAGCTACAATCAAAATAGCCGGGTTCCAACCACCAACCAGTAGCAGTGCGCTGAGTGCTGCTTCTGATGACCCGGGAGCTAAGGTGGCTGTCAAAAATGAGAATGCAAACAGGCCACCATAAACACCAAGAGCCACCAGCATCTTAAGTAAAACTCCAAACTATTTTATTACTAATATTTCACAGTGTCTTGAGCACTTCCCGCATGCGGACTATGAAAGGGCTCTATTCGAAGATAATGAATTCGGAAATAAGTCATTTCAATTAGTTCCGGAGGACATCATGGATAAGCAACAGAAAATAACTGTCGTCAACATGCATGCGGGCGGTGAACCACTTCGAATTGTCCGAAGCGGCTATCCGGAGATCCCCGGTGATACCATTATGGAAAAGCGCCGTTATGCTCGTGAGAATCTGGATCACCTCCGCCACTTTCTAATGTTTGAACCACGGGGTCATGTCGGTATGTACGGCGCGGTTCTGGTTGAAGCATCCCATCCAGATGCACATTTTGGTGTGCTCTTCATGCATAACGAAGGCTACAGCACCATGTGCGGTCATGCGATACTTGCCTTGGGTCGGTATGCGATTGATCATGGCTTAGTGGAAGCGACCGAGCCCGTCACGGAAGTGCGCATTGAATGTCCTTGTGGTTTGGTGGTTGCGTCGGTTCAGGTCAAAGATGGTGTGACTGGTGCAGTTTCTTTTAATTCCGTACCAGCCTTCCTGCACTCACGTGATGTGACCGTGGAGGTAAACGGGATCGGTGAGCTGTCCGTTGATGTGGCTTATGGCGGTGCATTCTATGGTGTGGTGCCAGCGTATATGTTCGGATTGAATGTTCAGAAATCGCGGACGCGGTATCTTATTGATGCGGCCAATGCGGTGAGCGCCGGCATCCGATCCGTTGTCACCCTTCAGCATCCTGATGACGCCGACCTTGCATTTTTGTACGGCACCATGCTGACCGACGGAAATGACACTTACAGCGCTGACCCAACCGCCAATGTCTTTGTGTTTGCCGACAGTCAGGTGGACCGTAGCCCGACGGGTTCTGGGATAGCAGCACGAATTGCAGCTCAAGCTGCGCGAGGTCTGATCAGCAAAGGGCAGAAACGCCGCTTTGAGAGCCTGATTGGCACGAGCTTTGAGTGCACATATCTAGAGGACACAAAATGCGGCGAGCATGATGCAATCATCGCGAAGGTGGAAGGCAAAGCACATTACAGCGGTGTGGCCTCGTTCTGGCGGGAAGGTGACGACCCGGTCAAAGACGGTTTCTTGCTGAGATAACCTGCTGTAGTGTTTCAGCATCAACCCGGAAAGGTCCACAATGGTCGTTGACCCGAAGCGTTTTCTGAGTGACCTGTTTCAGGCGGCGATTGAGAGAGCACAACCAGAAAAGTGTATTCCGCAATTTCTGCCCAAAGCTCCCAAAGGGCGGCTCATTGTGGTTGGAGCAGGCAAAGCCTCCGCAGCTATGGCACGTGCAGTGGAGGAGCATTGGGAGGGAGAGCTTAGCGGTCTTGTAGTTACCCGCTACGGCTACAAGGTTGCGTGCAAGTCCATCGAGATTGTTGAGGCGGCGCATCCAGTTCCTGATGAAGCCGGTTTGGCCGGCGCACAGCGTATGCTGGAGCTTGTCTCTGGTCTTTCCGAAAACGACACGGTTCTCTGCCTTATCTCCGGTGGAGGCTCCTCGCTTTTGCCTTTGCCATTTGAAGGGCTTACCTTGCAGGACAAGCAGGCCCTTAACAAGATGCTGCTTCGCTGCGGCGCGACCATTACCGAAATGAACTGCGTGCGCCGCCACCTTTCTCTGATCAAAGGCGGGCGACTGGCAGCGGCGTGTTATCCAGCCAAGGTGATCAACCTCCTGATCTCGGACGTTCCCGGTGATGACCCGATCAACATTGCCTCCGGTCCGACCGTTGCCGATCCAACCACCTGCGCGGATGCTCTGGCGATTGTTCAGCGCTATAAGATCCAGCTTCCAACACGGGCCCTGGAGATCCTTGAAACCGGTGAAGGCGAGACACCTGATGCAAGCGACCCGCGTCTTGCGAATGTGGAAACACACATGATCGCGACACCACAACTGGCTTTGGAAACTGCCGCTGCTCTTGCGAAGGAACAAGGCATTCCGGCTTACATTCTTGGTGACAGCATTGAGGGCGAAGCTTCTGATGTAGGTATTGTGATGGCGGGGATTGCACGGCAAGTCGCCTCACACGGTCAGCCTTTCAGCGCGCCTTGCCTGCTGCTGTCTGGTGGAGAAACCACGGTGACAATCAACGGCAGAGGCCGCGGTGGGAGGAATGTGGAGTTCCTGCTTTCTCTGGCGCTTGCTCTGGACGGACAAAAGGGCGTCTTTGCGGTGGCAGGCGATACGGATGGTGTTGATGGAATGGAGGAGATTGCCGGGGCTTACTGTGATGCCACTACGCTTGAAAGAGCATGGCGCAACGGAATCAATCCGCAGCTCTCTCTTGCCAACAATGACGGGCATGGTTTCTTCGAGGCCCTTGGCGACAGCATCATCACCGGCCCTACCCTGACCAACGTCAACGACTTTCGCGCGATCCTGATTGATGAAGCACCGAAGCTTGACACTACGTCCTAAGCTTCGTGCAGCGGGTTAATCGTCCTTCGTGAGGCCTACGCCAATGCGGGTTCTGAGTAGGTTTTCCAGAACCGGTATTGGGTGAGGAACATAACAACGCGGTAGATGAAGTCGGCAATAATTACACCTGCCAGTCCGTAGCTTAGAGAAATTCCGAATATGTACGCCAGTGGCAGGAAGACGAGCCATTGTGTGATTGCCGATACGACCCAGGCGCGCCCGAAGAGCTGGGCGCCTTGCAGGACGTAATTGGTCACGATGCCTGCGATATTGATCGGGAGGATGAGGCAGGAGAGCGCAAAGATTGTGATGAGCTGCGAGTCATCCATAGCTTCGCCGAGCAACAGGAGCAAGATATCCTCCGAGAGGACTATGACGAAGAGAGCATAGATCACCATTGGGTAGACTGCGCCCGAGATAAACTTCAAGCCAAGCTGCTGAGCTCCCACCTGATCTTTGCCACCAACAGCCTGTCCGACCTGATTGATCGCGACACTTCCCAGTGCGTTGGCTACATAAATTGGAATGAGGGTTGCCTGCGTGATCACCTGATAGACCGCAAGAGCCAACACGCTCAGGTGCCCGACAATCCAGTAGCTTGCGAATAGGCCGAGGGCGTAGAGTGTGATCTGCGATGCTGACAGGATGGCCTTGGTCGAAATCTGACGGACCAGAGGAAGTGTCAGGGCACCAAGCCTCAGATTTTGCTGGATGATCGCGTGCAGAGCTGCGCCAGAATAGAGCGCTGCTCCGATTGCGAAACTGAGGAAGCTGCCAAAACCTATCCCCGCGATGCCAAGGTTTGGCGCACCAGCCAGACCGAAGGCCAGCAGGACTGTGGCTACAGCATTGATGACCTGAATTGCAATGGCGATATAGAAGACAATCCAGGATTTGCCGATGGAGATCAGCAGGCCTCTGGTATTGCCGCAGACATAGTAGAATGGCGTTGTGTAGAGAAGAAACTCCAGATACTGCCTCGCGGCAGCTCTGACCTCCTCATCCGGGTTCATGAACCTAAGAATATCCTCCATGAAATAAATGGAGGCGGCAGTCAGGAGGGCCGCTAAGCCCACACCCATGATCATACAGACAATGAAGGCGTCGAGGATTTCATTGTTCTTACGGCTGGTGAGGAACCCGGCGGTGAACGACTGGATTGCGACTGAAAAGCCATTTGAGAAAGAAAACAGAACAAAGAACAACATGCTGCAAATGCCAACTGCAGCAACTGCGGGTGCGCCGAAGAAGCTGGAGACGTAGGTGTCAATCCAACTGGTAAACAAGGCGGCGCTGCCGGTGAGGAAAAGCGGCAATGCCCGCAAGTACATATGCTTAAATGAAATCATTGAGGCTTAAACAGTCAAAAAAGAGTAGCGCGTGAGCAAATCAATTTGAGCAGCATACACCGTTCTGAATGGAGCAATAGACAAAATACGTAATAGCCCTAGGTCTTGTGTATGATGAAGAGCGCGGCGTGACTGTGTGCGCTGCATTTGGTGAGCTCGCTGCGCGCGCAGGCAGAAAAATTGAACAGCGAGTTATTTAGTATCAGCAGTTAAGTACATCCCGTCTATCGGATGCACTCATATGAAAGCGCTCTTTTTTGGGTCTTAATTTGCTGCCAATCTGAAGTAGAAATTTCTCGGAGGTTCGCACTGCTTTCGGGATCGCGAGATAAATTGCCGGTTATTTGAGTGCATCGCACGGGAAGTACAGGAGCCAGATGGATCATGACTTTTTCGCTCATAGCTAAGGACCCTGAAGACGGCGCGATTGGTATCGCTGTCGCGAGCCGATTCTTTGCCTCTGCCGCACTTGTTCCGTATGTCGGGCGGTCTGTTGCGGTCGCCTCGCAAGCCTTTGTAAATCCTGTTTGGGGCGTTGAAGGACGGACACGTCTTGCGAACGGCGAGCATGCGGCAGATGTCCTCGCAGACCTCATTAAAAGAGATACCGGAGAAGCAGTGCGCCAGTGTCATATGCTGGACAAGAACGGTGACTTTGCCTGCCATACGGGCGGCGAATGCGTTGTTTGGGCTGGGCATCGCTTGGGAAAGTACCATTCTGTGGCCGGGAATATGCTGGAAGGAGAAAGTGTGGTGGAGGCTGTCTTTTCCACCTATGAGGAATCTGATGCCCTCCCCTTTGCTGAGCGCATGCTGGCTGCGATGAAAGAAGGAGAGGCAGCTGGTGGCGACAAACGTGGCAGACAGTCGGCCGGTCTCGTTATCCATCGCGGGCAAGACTACCCTTGGCTCGACATTCGGGTGGATGACCACGACGATCCGCTTGCCGAATTAGATAGGCTGCTGGATGTCGCCAAAGAACGCTATCTGTATCTGGCTGATTTTTTTGCTACCCAAGACGTCTTCTCCCGAAAGCTCGCGTGGGCGGGATTGGAAGAGACAATGATGGAGGCCGAAGCCAAACGCTTGGCGAGCGGCTGGGTGAGCAGATCTAAAGCGACTTCCAAAGAACCGTGATGTTCAGAGCAGACATTGATCTCATCCTCATAAATAGCTGAACTCGGGCCTTTTCGCATTTAGAGCATGCAGCGTTTATGTGACTTCACGCACCACGCTCTAAAGGTTCTTTCGCGCGTCTTCTTCTCCCAAAACCGGACACATTTTTCGAGAATAGGCCCTAGCGTTTGTAGATGATCGGGAACCAGTCTTCGCGCAGGATCTGTCCGGGTTTCATGTCGTGGCCGGGGAACGGGGGCGAGGTACGGCCCGGTCGTTCGATGTAGCGGGCATCATCGCCCAGCAAACGCAGGGAGAATGCGCGGCGGCGCTTTTCAGTGGTGTTGCCGCGTGCACCGTGCAGGACGTAGTAGTTGAATGCGACCGCATCGCCCGGCTCCATCTCCCACTCAC
Organism: Pseudovibrio japonicus; assembly: GCF_014651595.1. Lineage (GTDB taxonomy): Bacteria > Pseudomonadota > Alphaproteobacteria > Rhizobiales > Stappiaceae > Pseudovibrio > Pseudovibrio japonicus. The sequence continues at coordinate 82,344 of NZ_BMXE01000002.1, forward strand.
GGATCGGCATATCCTCCGCGTCCGGATCTGGGACCGGCATGTATGCATCACTGTCAAGGTAAAAGTTTTGCTCCGAAAGCCAGCGGGTTGGTAGCACGGGCTTTTCCCAGAGGTGGGACCCGGCAACGCAGCGCAACGTGGCATCGGTTACAGGATCCATGGGAGACCAGAAGCTGACTGTTTGCTTGCCCTCGACAAAGTAGTAGGGGCCATCCTGATGCCATGGTGTGGCTTTGTTGGTTCCCGGTTCCTTGACCAGCACATGGTCGTGGAACATCTGAACGGTTTGAGACTGCATCAGATCGGCTGCTGCCTCTGCTGCCGATGAGTTGTTCACCACCTCAACAAACTCTGGAATGCGCTGCCAGTTGCAATAATCATCGAAGAAGCGACCGCCCTCGCCTTCCTTCAGGTTTTCTGCCGCGTATTCACCCGGCTCCGCCATGTTTCGCTCAATCCCTGCCCTGATCTGATCTACGTGATCCTTGAAGAGGCCTTTGATCAGAACGACGCCCTCACGCTGGTAGGTGTCGATGTGGTCCTGAGTGATAAATGAAGATCGCATAGTCCCGTCCAGTCTGTTAGCGAAGCTGACAGTCTGGACCGAGTTTTATTCGGGATAAATACAACTTATGCCGGGAGGCTGGGAGATTTATTCAGGCAACCGTTGCGAAGGGCTGGCCGACCTTTACCAGCGTTTCCTTGCCTGCTGCACTGTTGGCAACAAGGTCTTCGCTGAAGTTCACCGTACCCGGCTCAAACACGACGACAACGGTAGAGCCTCCGAACTTGAAGTAGCCTTTTTCGTCCATCTTTTCGACATGGCCCGAAGTTTTGGTGTTTACGATGCTGCCTACACCAAAAGCGCCCACTTCCACGTAGCACATGGTGCCTGCATTTTCTGTTTTGACGAGGGTGTAGCTGCGTTTGTTTTCGCCAAACACATCAGGCCCTGCGCCCAGCGCGATCGGGCTTACGGAGTGGTAGGCGCCCGGAATATCTTTTGCATCAACAATCTCGCCAGCGCATGGGAAGTGGTAGCGGTGATAGTCTGCCGGACACAGGCGCACAATGGCAAGCGCTCCGCCGATAAACCGATCCGCAATGCCGGGCAGCATCTTGCGGATGGAGAACGGGTGCCCCTTGACCGGAATGAAGGTGTCTTCATCCAATTGCGGCAACACCAGCACGCGGCCATCTGCCGGGCTGACGATGGTGTCCGCGCCCTCATCATACGGGCGGGTGCCGTCTTTCAGGTGTCGGTAGAAGAACTCGTTGAAGGAGCCAAAGCTTTCCTGCGGGTCTGCAAACTCGGAAGTGTCGATGCTCAGTTCGTCAATGGTCTTCTGGATTTGGCCTTTAGAGAGCGAGTTATCGAAAAACCACCCCATGACCTTACTGAGAACGGCAGAACGGAACATCAGTTTTTCGATCAGGCCGGAGCTGGAATCCTGATAGGCCCAGCGTATCCACTTCTCCCCCAGAACCGTTTCTTCAAACTCTTTGCCGGTTTCACGGTCGATAACGATAATGGGTTGTTTCTGAGACATCTGGCAGCCTTGTTCGCGAATAACGAGGCTTTACTAGGTGAGATACCCGGAGAAGGCAAGCCAAACAGCAAGTAACCATCATAGACATTCGTTTGCGCAGAGCAGAAGTTCATGATCGCATTGCTGAAGCAGCAAAACACAAGAAAACGCTGATGTTTCAGCGCGTGTTGCAAGCTGTGTTTGAATAGGTTTTGCAACATTTGTCTGTAATCCTGCGCCAATACGATGCCTTTAAATTCGGGATTGGAACACAGAATGAGACGCATGTTTACAACAGGCCTGAGCCTGATTGCTCTTGCTGGTCTGGTTGGATGTCAGACGGTAACACCCGGTCAGGGCCGTCTTGGTGGCGGGACTGTGGAGTTTCAGGTAACCGAGGGTTTCTTTGGTAACGGAGCTGCTCAGACAACGGCTACATTGCCTAATGGCGACGTGTACACCGGAGAGATGATTACAGCCCGGTCGGTGACAACCGGTGTTGAAGAAGATCCATTCGGTGGATACGGGTTTGATGATTTCGACGACTTCGATGACTTTGACGGATTTGATGACGATCCGGGCTTTGTCGCGACCTACTCAACCACCTATAGCCCCTACGCTCGTGGCGTTCTGTTCAGCGGAGACCGGACCATGCGCTGTGTGGTCACGCTTGCTAGTCCGCCCGCAGGCTTTTCAGCAGGTGGTACCGGACAATGCCGCCTCTCAAGCGGTGGCAGCTTCCCCGTGGAGTTTTAGAGAACACTTTTCTTAGTTTACGCAGATCAAAGCCCCTGACCGATAGTCGGTTCAGGGGCTTTCTGCTGTGAGCGTTGCAAGGTCGTTCGGCTGGGTGCGGTTACTCTACCCTCTCCGGCATGCCTTTGCCGTTGTTCCACCAGCGGTTGGGGTTGGTGCTGTTGGGGTTGTAGGCGGCGCGGCTGGCCCAATCTTCGCGGAGGAAGATGACGGGTTCTTCGTAGTGGTGGACCTGGATGATTGCATCAATGACTTTTTCGAGCACCTTGAGGTCACGCTCAATGGAGATCTTGAGTTCCACCATGGGGTAGGTTTCGGTCATGCCCGCCTTGAACCCCTCGATATGGGTTGTGGTGGTGGAGTTGGGTTCGGGCTGAGCTGTTTCTTTGCCGACTGCGGAGATGCTTGCGTTGCGCTGGTAGCGGCCAAAGCTGAGTGGATGCACCTGCATCACGGCATCCAATATACGGTCTGTATCTTCTGGCAGGGTTTGGATTTCGATGGTCCAGACAGGCTCAAAGCGCCCCGACTTTGCCTTGTAGGTTGATAGATCGCTCAATATTCTCTCCCATCATTTTAGCTTCTTCCCATTGCCGCGAAACGTGCCGTAGAGGCCTATGATGCCGACTGCACAAATGAACACGCCAGCAACGACGTTGAACAGCGTGCCTTGATAAAAGGATGAATAAGCAAAGTAGGCGCCGTAAGCACTGAGGAAGCAAGTGATCAACACGTACAAGACTTTGCGGAAATTACGCATGATGTGGCCTCGCGGTTGCAGGGAGCTGGGTGGAGCCTAGCAGATTCACGGTGGTTTGCGTCTCTGGTTGAGCTAAGTTCTGACAAAACAAATATCGCGTTAGAACTTTGCAACAGGTACATTTCTTTGCTGACAAATATAAAAGTAAAAAATCAATTTCGCGCATGTAGCCTTGGCAACTTTCAATCCAGTATCGCTGTATTAATTGTGTTAAGCCGGAGATAAGTTACTCAAGGGGATTTCCGCGTCCTTACCTGAGCGATGGATACTTAAAGCGAACGGAGCTGACTTTGGTCATAGTGCCATATTAAGTTCCAGCAAGACCACCTACCGAAATCAGAAAAATAACAAAACTAGAGCCTCGGATAGGAGTTACGTATGCATACATCGGTCGGTAGCCCCCATTACACACATGGTAGCGATGAAAACTCTTTCGAACGCTACGAGCTTTTCAATGATGTTTTGCTACCAGCGACGCAGCAGGGCATATCCAGTTTGCCGCAGCGAGCGGACATGAAGGTATTAGAAGTTGGTTGCGGTATTGGTGATACCGCCTGCTACTTTGCGCAGGAAGTTTGCCCTGAAGGCCATGTCACGGCTTTTGATATTTCCAAGGAACTTTTGGCCGTCGGGCGCAAGAATGCAGAAGAACGGGGCATCCAGAATATCAGTTTTGTCTGTGCAGATGCTTTTGACTTCGATTATGCAGAGGAGCACTATGATCTTATTCATACCCGCTGCGTCTTGATACACTTACGCGATCCAGCCACGATAGTCTCCAAGATATACAAGGCTCTTAAACCTTCTGGTTGGCTGTTTGTAGAAGAAGAATATACGCCGGTGCGAGGTTCGGCCAATGAGCTTTGGCAGAAAAGATTTGTGGTTTGGTTAGAGCAAATTGTGCGTTCAGGCGGCGGCCATCCTTTCTTTACGCGGCGCCATTTACCTGACCTCATGGCTTCCATTGGCTTTCAGGATATTCGTGCGGAAAATTTCGTCTTTACTCCTGATCAGGAGAAATATTTCAAGATGATTTCCCTGGCCCTTTCCCGCGAGCTCAAGGCCGGTTTGATTCAGGAGGAAATTGCGAGTGAGAACGTAGTCGAACAAATGCTGCAGATGTTCAAGAGCATAGATACTTCGATCTCCAACCAGACAATTAACATGCCACAAGTTTTCGGCAGTAAACCCGAATAATCTGGCCTTCCCCAACGCTACCAAGGATCACTCATGATGGGTTCTTGCTTGATGGTCCATTGTCGCATTTTTTCAATACTTGGCCTGAGCGCATCCGTAAGGTCTTACTTACTGAAACAGGAGTAAGTCCATGAATTTGAAATACGTTATTCTGTATGTTGAAAGCCCGCGCGATACGATCAGCTTTTACTGCAAGGCGTTTGATTTGAAGCCGGGGATTATCACCGAAGACGGGGATTATGGTGAGGTGAAGACCGGATTGACGACACTGTCATTCTCCTCCCTCAAGCTAATGGAAAACCTTGGTAAGTCTCCCTCACGTGCGGATGCAAGCCGACCGTGCTTTGAGATTGCGTTTGAGACTGACGATGTGGCTGGCGGACTTGCAAAAGCTTTGGCTGCGGGGGCTGATCTTGTGCAGGATGTGAAGGAAGAGGCGTGGGGTCAGACGACGTCCTATGTGAAGGACATGAATGGCTTTCTGATTGAGATCTGCTCGCCGGTGACAGCTCCGGCCTGAGGCTGGCGCCTATGCAAACGCGATGGATTGGGCTTGTTGCTTAAGGCCGGGATTTGCCGCGAATTGGATGGGCGAGACGCCGAACCAGCGCTGGAACTCACGGGTCATGTGGGCCTGATCCGAGAAGCCGTTGTCGAGAGCAAAGTCGGCCCAGCTTTCGGCAGTGTCGATGTGACGGGAGGTTTTGCGAATGCGGGCGAGCTGGCGCCAGTAGACCGGTGCACGGTTGGTGTGTTGCGCCAGTAAGCGCTGCAGGGTTTTGAGCGTCACCCCCAACGCTCCAGCGGAGGCAGCGATGGATAGTTGCTCCTCCGCGATGCAGCCCAGCGCCTCGGATACTCTGGGGTTGAGGGCTGTGTGATCAGACAGAATATTACAGATGGTGGTTTCATCCCACGAGCCGATCGTGCCCAGTGCTTTGATCAGGTCGGGTTGGTTGACCTCGACGCCCGGCTTCAGGCGAAAGCCGATCATGCGGTTTACGACTGCGCCTCCGGTTTGGTGAGGCGTGTCGTACAGATCCGTTACCTGCCATAGAGGCGCCCTGCCCTCTATTTCCGCGACAATCAGGTCTCTGCAGCCATCGGGCAGGATTGGGCCGGAGGTGCCGAGTGCTCCGGCGTGCTGCCAGATTTGCGCGAGGGTACCGGGCTGTCGATTGTTCGTCTGATTTTGCTGCAAACCTTCCCTCCCTTTGCGCTTGATGTTGCCCTTTACACTTCATAGTGTGGTGCTCGTATTTCTTCAATTCTATTTATAAAATTTGGAGGTCCCATGTCTGTAGATGTCGCCAAGCAATATAAAACCAGTTCAAACCTCAGAACACGGGCGAACCTGCATCGACGGTATGCCAATACCAGCTGGTTTAGTTGGGCTGGCGAGCGAATGGGCTTTAGCGAGGGCTGTACGGTTGCTGATATCGGTTGCGGTGCGGGGTGGTTCTGGGCTTCCAATCAGCATCAGTTGCCAGATGGACTGGAGGTTTCGCTCGTTGATCAGTCGGAACAGATGGTGGCCGAGGCCAAGGCGGCGCTGAGCAAGCTTTCTGCTATCAAGCAGGTCGCGGGTTATGTGAATCAGGCAGAGGCCATGCCTTTTGAGGATGCTTCGTTTGATGTGGTGATAGCAATGCACATGGTTTACCACCTCAGTGATCCGGACAAGGCATTGGATGAGATGCGGCGTATATTGAAGCCGGGTGGGCGGCTGGTCATTACGCTTAACAGCGCAGCCGATCTGAAGCAGGTTTATGAGTTAAACAGCCGCGTGTTTGATGTCTCGCCGATAACCCCTTCTGTCGTGATGGCGCCACCGGAAGAAGTTGAGGCACGGCTTGCGCAGCGGTTCCAGTCCGTGAGCAAGCTGACCTATCAAGACATCTACGCCATTGATGATGTGGAGACTGTGTTTGCAACGCTGACCTCCTACCCACCTGGCAATGAGGCCAGTGACGCACAGCAGGCGCAGCTGCGGGCGGAAATCACCAAACGCCTTGAGGAGCACGACGGCGTTATGCATACGCCCCATGAAATGCTCATGTTGATTGCTGAATAGGTTACTTGGACAGCAGAAATGCAGGCTTTTTTTAAAGCTGATGGAAACGCTCCGTATCGCTAAATGCACGCGAGAAGCTGGTTGCTTTAAAGGAGCGTTTCTATGTCATCCCCATCAACGAAAGTATCCCTTTCGACTTACCTCTTTCTTCGCCTCAAAGAAATTGGTGTCCACCACGTCTTCGGGATTCCGGGTGACTATGTTCTGCCGCTCTTTGATGAACTGATTGATCAGGACCATGGGGTGGACCATGTACTGGTTTGCAACGAGCTGAATGGCGCTTATGCCGCCGATGGGTATTCCAAGATGTCCGGATTTGGCGCGGTTGCGGTGACCTATGGGGTTGGTTCGCTAAGCACAGCAAATGCGGTGGGTGGCGCCTACGCGGACAGCACGCCCATGATTGTGATTGCTGGCACACCGACCGTGGAGGTTTTGAACACGCCCACCGCACACAAACTGCACCATGTGCTTGATACCAATTTCAATGCGTGTCTGGATTCTTTCCGTCCAATTACAGCAGCTTCTCATCGATTGACACGTTTGGAGACGGCTCCAGCTGAAATTGACAAACTCATTCGCACTGCGCTGCAAGATAAGAAGCCGGTCTATCTTGAGATTCCCTACGACCTTCAGTTGGCAGAAGTGGACCTGCCAGTCGAGCCGTTTGATCTTTTGCTGAGGCAGTCTTCTCGGGTGAACCTGAAAGAGGCCTTGTGCCATGCGGTTGGTCTTCTCAACAGCTCAAAAACCCGCTGTGTTGTAACAGGCCATCTATTGCAACGCGAGAAGCTGATTGAAGATACCGAGAACCTTATTGATGACCTCAATGCCAGTGTTGCGACAACGTTTGTCGGAAAGATTCCTACGTTTGAAGGGCACCCCAATGCAGCAGGCCTTTATATGGGGGCCATGAGCTGTGATGCGACAAGGACCATCGTTGAGACAGCCGATCTGGCGATTGTAGCTGGCATGACGCTTAACGAGTTCGACACCGGCATCTTTACCAGCAAGATCGGGGCAAATCAGGATTGCATCTGGATGGATTTTGATCAGGTCATCATCAACAATCAGGTCTATGGTCAGGTCTATCTGCGGGACTTTTTGCCAGAGCTGGCCAAAGAGGCCGAACTTGACCAAGTCGGGACACTGGATATTCCCAAGGATGCCCGGCTCTTTCATTTTCAACGAAGCGATGCCTTTAAGCCAACTGATGCAAAACTGACAATCGATCGTCTATTCATCCAACTTGCCAATTATGCAAAGCCCGGAGACGTGATGTACGGAGATACGGGCGGGTACATCAATGCTGCTCAGGCGGAGTACCCTGCTGGTGTCGATATCCATGGCTGCGGTAACTATGGATCACTGGGCGCAGGCTTTGCGCTGTTCTGTGGCGGGATCTTTACGTACGAAGCTGCGGGGCGACGTTGCTACATGATCACCGGTGACGGTGCGTTCCATATGACCGCACAGGAGCTTTCTACGTTGATCAAATATGAGACCGACTGTGTTGTCTTTATTCTGGATAATAAGGGGTATGGTGCGGAGCGGCAGATTTACCCCGGTAAGGAGCGGTCCTACAACAACACACCTTTGTGGAACTACGAGGAACTGGGTTCTGCCTTTGGAGGCGTGGAGGGTAAGACCTGCAAGAGCTTTGTTGCACGCACCGAAAAGGATATGGCCAAGGTGCTGGACAAGCTGGACGAGCCCACTGGTGTTAATATCGTACGTATTCTGCTCGACCCATGGGACACGGCCGCCTTCAACGTCAAGTTCAGCGAAGCGCTGCGCCACTGAGCGGGCTTAACGCTCTTCCTCTTCGGCCAGATAGCGTTCCAGTTTGTCTTTGTTGGCGACTTTGAGCTCGCGGCCCCGTTTTTCGGCAAACCCCTGCTCGATCAGCTGGCTGACGGCACGGCGGTAGACACGCTCCGAACACCCGAAACGCTCGGCTTCTTTAAAGACACGCTCAAACTGGATGGCTGGCTTGTTGCCCAGCTCGCGGAGCAGCAGGTCCTTGGCGATGTTGTAGGCCAGCGGGTACATGAAGTGAGAGGTCATCCGATCCATCACCTCCTGATAGGTATCTGCCAAGGACTGGCTGAGCCAGATTCCCACATGCGGGTACTGCACCAGTAATGCTTCCAGATCTGCATTCGGGATCACCCGTACACTGACCGGGCTGTCACAACGAATATCGAACTGGATGGGTTTGCCGGTGAAAAACTCCATCTCACCATACAGGCGATCTTCAACGCTAAATCTGCCGTGACTGAAGCGCCTGCCATTGGCCGCTGTGAAGCTGACCGTGCAGAAACCATCCTCGATCCAATAGAGGTGCTCCAGGTTCTGGCCTTGCCTGAGTAAGTATTCTCCCGGCTTCATTTGGCGCCGAAGAAACGGACCAGTTTTGATCCATTCTAATACTTGCCTGTGTCCAATTTCTGCGAGAGATTTAATTGTCATTTTTGCATTATTTAATTCAGATATTCGGACATTTGTCCTGTTTTTGGGCCAGCGATATTTCTAGGTTCCTCCCAAGAAGATGCATAGGGAGAAACCGATGACACCGCATATCAACGCTCAGGCTGGAGACTTTGCCGAAACAGTCCTCATGCCGGGTGATCCGCTTCGTGCAAAGTATATTGCAGAAACCTATCTGCAAAATGTGCGCGAAGTTACAAACGTGCGTAATGTGCTTGGTTTTACTGGGGAATACAAGGGTAAGCCTGTCTCCGTTATGGCGCATGGTATGGGTATGCCGTCCATTTCGATCTATGCACATGAGCTGATCAACTTTTATGGTGTAAAAAAACTGATCCGCGTCGGCAGCTGCGGTGGTGTTGATGAAGAGCTGAAACTGCGCGACCTGATCGTCGCAACCGGTGCCAGCACCAACTCCTCCATGATCCGTGATCGCTTTGCCGGCTATGATTATGCTGCTGCTCCTGACTTTGAACTGTTAAAGGCGTGTTCCGATGCTGCTGGTGAGCTGGGTCTGTCCCCACGCTTTGGCAACATCCTTTCCGGCGACCTGTTTTACGGTTCCAACCCGGCGCTGCTGCCTGCAATGCAGAAGATGGGTGTTCTGGCTGTTGAAATGGAAGCTGCTGCACTGTTTGCAATCGCAGCGGAATTCCGCGTGAAAGCGCTGTGCGTGCTGACCGTTTCCGACCACCTGATCACCGCTGAGGAAACCACCTCCGAAGAACGCCAGAACAGCTTTAACCAGATGATGGAACTGGCTCTGGAAACTGCATATGCAACAACACCTGAAATGGCTGCAGCATAATGAATATGGAACTCGTGGGCTATCTGGCCTCAATCACTGTGATGACATCTCTTCTGATGGGCAACGTCCTGTGGCTTCGTGTGATCAACATGATCGGCTGTATCCTGTTCACCATCTACGGTGTTGCAGTTGATGCTTATCCGGTTGTCTTGCTCAACGGCATGTGCGTGTTCATCAATATTTACCACTTGGCGAAACTGAGAAAACAACAACAACAAGCACTTACGCCATTAGAAGCGTAAGGCACTCACCCCGTTAAGCCAAGGCTGGTGAACTACCGAGCCCTGAGCGGTCTTCAAGACACGCTCAGGGCTCTTTTTTGTGTGCAAGCCTAGTCCAGCAGGACATTGCGGCGAGCTTCGCTGGCGCGTTTGGTGGAGAGCAGCAGGTTGGTTTCGCTGGCTGAAATGCCATCGATGAGGCGGATGCGGCGCAGGACATCATCGAAGTGGACCAGCGTATCGGTTCCCATCTCCACGATCAGGTCCCATTTGCCGTTGGTGGTGTGAAGGGCCGTGACCTCGGTCATCTTGTAAAGGTGGTCGACAATGCGCTGAGTGCCTTTGCCCTCAATCTTGATCATCATAATGCCACGAACAGGTTGTTCAAAGACATCCCCACGCAGTACGACCGTGTAGCCGAGAATATCGCCTGCCGATTTTAGTCGCTCCATACGAGCACGCACAGTTGAGCGGGAGATCTTCAGCTCAAGAGCAAGATCAGACACGCTCGCCCGCGCATTTCTACGTAGAATCGCGATAATTTTTTGATCTATTTCATCCAAAGTGAGTAACTCTACTTATCAGAGTGGCTGTATCGGCCACCATTTTGATCACAATGAAGGCTTTTTACCGCCACTTGTACACGGATAATACCCCATATTGGAAAATTCGGGGCGTGGGAATGAAAAATATCGTTGTGCTCGTAGGGGCACCTGTACAAACAGGAACCAATATTCAGGGCTGTGTTATGGGCCCGGATGCTCTGCGGACTGCGGGACTACAAGATTCTCTAGAAGCACTGGGTTATTCCGTTATTGACCGAGGCAACATTGTGCCGGCGACAAGCCCTGACCGGGTTCACTCCAACAGCGCTGTCCACCATTTGAGTGAGACAATCAGCTGGACCGAGACGCTACACGACGTTGCTTTGAAAGAACTGCGTCAGGGTCACCTGCCTGTATTTTTGGGCGGTGATCACTCCATGGCTGCGGGCACTGTTAGCGGAATTGCCGATGCGGCGGCAGAAGCTGGCGAAGAGCAGTTTGTGCTGTGGCTGGATGCGCATCCCGACTTCCATAATCTAAGCACGACGATGAGCGGCAATTTGCATGGTACGCCAGCGGCTTACTTTTGCGGTCTCTCCGGTTTTGAGGGGTATTATCCGGAGCTGAAGACCGCAATTAAGCCAGAGAACATCTGCATGATGGGGTTACGATCCGTGGACAATGCAGAGCGCTCTGCGCTGCAGAAGAACGGCATCGAAACTCACGACATGCGCCGGATCGACGAGAATGGTGTTGCCAGACCGCTTAGTGACTTTCTTGAGCGTGTGAAGGCTGCCAAAGGTCGTTTGCACCTGAGCTTTGATGTGGACTTTCTGGACCCGGATATCGCCCCTGCGGTGGGGACAACGGTTCCGGGTGGCGCAACCTTCCGCGAAGCTCATCTGATCATGGAGATGCTTTGTGACAGCCAGCTGGTCACCTCCGTTGATCTGGTGGAGCTTAATCCATTCCTTGATGTGCGAGGCCGTACAGCAACCCTGATGACAGATTTGGTTTCCAGCTTGTTCGGCAAACAAGTGCTGGACCACCCAAACCGGGCTTGATCTCACCCAACACAAGTAAAACAGGAATTCCCCAATGGTCCAGTTCGTAAGCGTTTCCAAAATTTTGGATTTGGTCAACAAACACGGTGTCGAGACTATCTTGAAAGGTATGACCGAGTATGTGGAGGAGGATTACCGCCGCTGGCCGTTGTTTGACAAAACACCTCGGGTTGCCAGCCACTCCAAAGTTGGTGTGATTGAGCTGATGCCGACCAGTGACGGGCAGCTGTACAGCTTCAAGTACGTCAATGGTCATCCGAAGAACACGCAGGAAGGCAAGCAGACGGTTACGGCATTCGGTATGTTGTCTGATGTGGATTCCGGCTATCCGTTTTTCCTGTCGGAGATGACTGTTCTGACGGCGCTGCGCACGGCTGCGACATCGGCTATGGCGGCAAAATATCTGGCGCGTCCTAACTCGGCGACCATGGCAATCATCGGCAACGGGGCGCAGTCCGAATTTCAGGCGCTGGCGTTCAAGGCGGTGATGGGCATTACCAATCTGCGTTTGTTTGATACGGATACGGAAGCGACCCGGAAGTGCGCGGCGAACCTTGATGGCAAGGGCTTTAACATCACCATTTGCCGGAGCTCGGAAGAAGCTGTTGCCGGTGCGGATATCATCACCACTGTGACGGCGGACAAGCAAAAGGCCACCATCCTGACCGACAACATGGTCGGTGCTGGCGCGCACATCAACGCGATTGGCGGCGACTGCCCTGGCAAGACCGAGCTGCACAAAGACATTCTGCTGCGCTCCAAGATCTTCGTTGAGTATCCGGAGCAGACCCGCATTGAAGGCGAGATCCAGCAGCTGGATGATGAGCATCCGGTTGTTGAGCTGTGGGAAGTGATTGCCGGCGGCACTGAGGGCCGTACGAGCGAGCGTGACATCACGCTGTTCGACTCCGTTGGCTTTGCCATCGAGGACTTTTCCGGCCTGCGTTACATCTATGATCTGGTGAAGCAGGACGAAACTGTTCAGGACCTGGAGATGATTGCCGAACCAGCTGATCCACGCAATCTCTTTGGTCTTTTAGAGGTCAAACAAGCTGCCGAATAAGAGTAGCCTCGTTTGAACTTACCCTTTGCTCGGGGTTTGTAAGCGCCTGCCCACCCAGCAGGCGCTTTTTTTTTGTTCAATAAAGCGCTTGTTGGCAACACGGCTCGCCTTAGAGCATGTCGCGTTCGATTGAATTCAATCAAACGGAACACGCTCTTGCGGGCACATATGGTTTTCTTGATGGTATTAGAGAAGGTGGCTGAGCCTATTCAGCATGCATTATGGTAGGCATCCAAGCGACCTTCTCCGGTGCTGACCCTCTTTTGGTGAAGGTCGCGGCAGGTACAAGATTTATCGGTTGGACCAGGTTGCCCAAAGATTAGTGGCTGATGGCGTTCCACCAGACACCTGGAAGCCCAAGGTTTGGCCTTCACAGATTTGCCCAAGGCGGGCTTTTTTTACTGCGGCACGGTTTACCGCAATGTCACGGCCACCATCCTCAGGGGTAATCCAGCCTTTGCCGGACAAATGGTCAAAACTTTTTACTGTTCCAAATTTTACTAAGTTCAAATTCGTAGCCTTTCTAACTAGGTGTCTTCCAAAAGAAGACATGGGGCTCTCTCTGAGAGTTCCGCAGAGAGAGCTAAATATTTATGGTGTATGCTTATACAGTCTGAAGATCTGCAGCGGTTTTTCCGCGACCACGTGGGTCATCGACTGGCACAAAACGCAGCTTATCGCCTTCGTCAATGGACTGGATACCAGCATTTTGAAGTGCACTGATGTGAACAAACACATCTTTGCTGCCGTCTTCTGGCGTGATGAAGCCAAAACCGCGTGAATGGTCGAAGAATTTTACTGTACCGCTAATATGCATAGATGGGGTCCTTCCCGTACTTATTGCAAGGATGATTTGGTTTCAAAACCAAGCATACGTTGTGCATGCAATTTTGGTTTCGCAGATTGTCGGGAAGATCATAAGGTCAGTTATGTTGCAAATAAAACGGCAACAACAGGTATTTATATCATTCAAACCGAAAGTCTGGCACGCACCAAATTTAGCTCTTCATGCATGCGATACTTATATGCGCAGAAAAACTATTTATAGTCAAGAAAATAAGGCCCCATATATATTTAGTAGTAATTTCCTGTAGACACAGATGTTCTTTTTGATGCCCTGTAATTTAATAATATTATTAGATTTATTCATCTAAAACTTCTTGTGCCCGCAGCATTCCGAGAGACTTTTTAGTAAAGCAACTTACCAGCTAGTTATGTGCTGGATGAGCCAGTGCATTTGTGGTGTTGTCCGTCAGGTCCCACCTCTGGCTCTGAGTGGATTTTGGGGAGATGGGACGCTTCATTTGAGAAATAAAGGCATCGGGGTTGAGTAAAACCCTATTTCCTCCAGCGCTGAAATATCCTAGTAGTTTTGCTTGGTAACAGAGCGAAGGCCCTCCCCTTCGGTTTCCTACCCTCCCTCCACACAGCGCTTTTGTGCCCAAAAGCGCGCGCAGCATTGGTTTGTCAGAAGAATGAATAATTTTGTCGCTGCTTCTCAGAAGATTGCGAAGGACTCCGTTGGCCTGTTCTGGATCATGTTAAAGACCATGGTTCCGGTAATGATACTCGTGCGCATCGCGATGGAACTTGGGCTGGTTGATTATCTGGGCGTGGTGCTTGAACCGCTGATGGGCCTGATGGGTCTGCCTGCCGCAACCGGCCTTGTTCTGGCTGTTGGTTTGTTGGTCAACACGTATGCTGCAGTAGCCGTGATGATTACACTGTTGCCTGTAGAGTCGCTCACCGTCGCAGATGTGACCGTGCTGCTTTCTGTTGTTCTTATTGCCCACGCACTGCCTCTAGAGCAGAGCATCTCACGGCGCGCTGGCGTTAGTTTCGTGTTTTCCTCCGGCCTTCGGTTTGTGGTGGGTGTCAGTTACGGGCTGGTTCTGAACCTGATTTATTCGGCTGGCGGTTGGCTGCAGCAGCCGCTCGAGCTTTCGTGGTTGCCCTTTACCCCGACCCTTGAAGAAACATGGCTGGAGTGGACATACTCCAGCGCCTCCCTACTCTTCACCCTGTTTTGGATCATTCTGGGGCTGATCATCTTTTTGAAGGTGCTTGAGCTGGCAAAGATCACTGACCTGATTGGGTGGTTGCTATCGCCTCTGCTGCGCCTGATGGGCATCAGCAAGGCGGCCACGCCAATCACCATGGTTGGGGTTCTGCTCGGCCTTTCTTACGGTGGTGGTCTCATCATCAAGGAAGCACAGGAAGGCAAGATGTCGTCCCGAGATGTGGTGCTCTCGCTCTCGTTCATGGGCATCTGCCATGGATTGATTGAGGACCCTCTGGTGATGATGGCCTTTGGCGCGCACTGGTCCGGTGCACTGGTAGGACGGTTCGTCTTCTGTGTGGCGGCCATGGCGCTCATTGGGCGTCTGGTCCAGATGATGCCGGAGGATGCCTTTAACCGGTTCCTCTACCGCCCAGCGAAAGCTGCACAAGCCGCTACCTAGTCGCAGTCCTTTGGTACTCCTGAGGCATGGTTACGTTTCGGGAATACCCCTCGCTTAAAATGTTCCGCAGTTTCTTCCTTGCTGGAAACAGCCAGACTGCGGAACATCTGAATGAACGAGAAAAAACAAGAAGAAAAACGCACTCCCAACGAAGCTTGGTTTGAGTCCCGATGGTGGTGGCGTGTGAAGATGTGGCTGCAGTGGACAAGCTGGTTGCAGTATCTGCCCAATGCGGTGGCGGTGGTGCTGTTGCTGGTGCTCTCCGGTCTGGGCGCACTGGTTGATGTGTGGCCCTTTCTTTTGCAGGATCTGCCGCTTCTTCTTGCGGTACTGCTGCTTATCAATCTGATCTTCGATGTTCTTAGTGTCCGGTATGGCTTCCATCCAGCGGAAGCGCTGCCGTCCAGCCACGAGCATCTGGATGCTTTTGAACTGATGAGGGCTCGGGTTTCGTGCCGCTCCTTTCAAGACCGGTTGATGAGCGAAGAGCATCGGGAACTGGTGCTTTCGCTGGCGGAGCAGTACAGCAAGCCGGAGAATTGCCTGAGCCCTCACCCCATCCGCTTTGAGTATATCGATAAACCACTGGTGGTTTGGCCTGCGGTTGGGACGAAAGAATTTCTGGTAGCAATTGCACCGCGCGAGTATCATGAAATGGCCGTGGTGGATGTGGGGCGCAGCTTGCAGAAGGTGGTGATTGAGGCCACGCGGAAAGGTCTGGCAACCTGCTGGATTGGGCCGGGTGCTGACCATGAGAGCATCATTAAGCATCTGGGGGCGCGGTTTGATCCTGAACGCGACCACATCATCTGCGTTTGCGCATTTGGGTATCGCTCGCGTTATATGCCGCTGTCGATCCGCTCAATTGTGAAAACCCAGAGGTATCGGCTGGATGTGCAGGAGCTGTTTTATGCGGATACTGATTTCAAAAAGCCGCTGAACACACAAGCGCGGCCTTATCGGACTTTTGGGCGATGCTATGAGGTGTGTCAGTGGTCGCCCTCCTCCTACAACGCTCAGCCAACACGCGGTGTTGTTGTTACGGAGCATATGAGGATTGAGCGGGTGGATTTTTGCGCGACGACACACTCGCGGTACTACGCCATGGTGGCCCTTGGCATCTGGCTGGCCAACTGGGAGTGTGGGTGTGACGCGCTTGGCAAAGCCGGACGATTTGAACAGCTCTCGCCTGATGAGCGCGGAAGCGGGCCGTTTCCTGATCTGCCACGCTATGTCATCTCATGGGTGCCTAAAGCCGCGCCTGACAAAGAAACCAAAGGCGGAGCCTAATTGTGGTTCGCTCAGGTATCATGCTCCTTCAGGAAAGCATGGATGATCTCGTGAAGACGTTTGCCGTCGAAGCTTGGGAAATGGCCGCCATGGATTGTGCGGACGGGAATATCCAGTAAGCGCTTCATGCTAGCGATATAGTCCGCCATGTTGGAGTGGTAGCAGTCCGTGACCAGTGGTCCGTCATAGACGATATCTCCGGCAATCAGGGTTTGGGTTGCCTTCTCCCAAAGCGCGATACCGCCCGGTGAGTGGCCGGGTGTATGGATCACCTCAAAATGGCGATCTCCGGTGCTGAGCACTTCGCCATCTTCCAGCAGGTGGCTGGCGGGGGCGGGTTTGACGGCATACTCGGAGGATTGATAGGGCTCGGGCGGAAGTGCATCGAAGATATCGTCAGTTACGTACGGATCGGCCAGCGTGTTCTTGCGCGTCGGGTGAGCCAACAAGTCTGCTTCGGCCTTATGGACCAAACGATGCGGGAACTCGTGCTGGCAGCCGATATGATCGAAGTGGGTGTGGCTGGCGACAGCCATAATGGACTTTTCGGCGGTGAGCGCCACATGCTTGCGCAGGCTGACAACGCCCATGCCACTATCCACCAACAGGTCCTTATGGCGTCCGCGCACATGCCAGATGTTGCAGCGGTAAAACTGCTTGATGTAGGGCTCATCAATCAGCGTGATGTCATCTGCCAGTTTGGTGGTGCGGTACCACTTCTGCGCCGGAATGCGTTCCACCCTCATTCCTCCTGCTTGATCAGAGGCGTTCATCATAACCAGCTTTGGTGGTGAGGGGGATAACTTTGTTTGCTCCGCGCCGAAGCGCCCCGCTGTAGGTTGCGGGACGGATGAGCTCAGGAAAAACGTGAAGAACGCAAACCAACGCACATTTCAACGCAAACGTGGTTATGCCCGTTCTGTCCCCGCTTTGGCATATCGCCACTGGGGAGTAACTTGCAGCGCACGCAGTCGTTGGTGTGGGCGTTTTACATGAGGATCGCCAGAGCGGGGTGCCTGCTGCCTCACCCGTGGTTTTCTGCTCAGGCGATAACCGTTGCGGCTTCCCAGTCTGTCAGGATTTGCATGATGTGACGGCTGTCTTCCGCGCTTGGGGCCGGGCTTTCCAGTTCCGTCTTTCCAGCTTCAATGGCTTCGCGGATTGCTCTGACCTGATAAAGGAACCCGTCGCCCTCTGCGGTCACAGTGCGCGTGTCTCCCTGTTTCTCGTAGGGGGTGATTGTGAAGGTATTTCCCTCAGCTGTTGGCAGCCATGGGTTGGAGTTCAATTCCAGACTGGCCTTGGAGCCGAGGACGGAGAACCTAGCGTGCAGGCCATAATCTTCTGCCGTGTGAAGCTGGCAGAGAACGCCGTTATTCAATCGTAGCGTAGCGGCGGTTTCACAAATATTCCCGTCTGCACCGCGACGTCCCATTGCCGAGATCTTATAGTTTTCAAGGATGGGGTTCGGGAACGCAGTTTGCATGAGCAGATGCACCAGTGAGACCGGATAGCAGCCAAGATTGTAGAGCACACCCTTGCTGTCCGGGTTCACGAGGTGTGCAATGGAGGCGCAATACTGGGCCGAGATGGACTGGATTTCACCTAGCTCCCCTGATGTGACCACCTCCTGAATCGCGGCGGTGAAAGGGTGGTTCAGGTACATCAGACCTTCCGCGAAGAAGACACCGTTTTCGGCAACGGCTTTTAACGCCTGATCCGTCCTATCCATATCCACGGAGAGCGACTTTTCGCAGAGGATTGCCTTACCGGCGTTCGCTGCTTTGATCACGTATTCATGGTGCACATGATTTGGGAGGGCGATGTAGATGATGTCGACGGCTTCATCTTCGATCAGCTCGTTGAAGTCATCAAAGGTGTGCTCAATATCGTACTTCTCTGCGAAGACTTTCAACGGCACCTCAGAACGGCCAGCAATGGAGTGAATCCGCATGGATCCTTCCTTGCAAATCGCGTCTGCCATAGTCAACGAGATGAAGCTCGTTCCCAGAAAGCCCCAGTTCAGTTTCGACATTGTTTTTCTCCAGAACACAGGATCCCGAGAACATCACGGGAAGAATTCCAAACTAAACCCTAATCATATTCCGGCAAGGAGAAAACACCATAGATCAAGCGCTTATTGCTTATCCAAGCTAATCGATAGAGAAAGGTTCGCCCGGGTGCGAACCTGTCTCCTACTGCACGAGAGGGCCATCAGATCCAAACAGATCTGTGCCCTGAATGTCTGCGGCACCTGCCAGAATGGTGATGTACTGGGAGACTGCTTTGGACCAGCTCGCCGCTTCCAACCACGCTTTGATGGTTTCCTCAACATGCTCGAAGGGAAGTGTGTTGCCTTCGATTTTCCGGTTCAGGAAGATGATGTGATAGCCGAACTTGGTTTCGACCGGCAGCTCTGACAGCTCACCTGCCTGCATGGACTGGAGTGCCTGTTCAAACTCCGGAACGGTGCTGCCCTTTGTCAGCTGTCCCAGATTGCCGCCGGTTTCCTTTGAAGGACAAGCGGAATACTCCAATGCCAGATCGGAGAAGGCTTCAGGTTTTGTCTGAAGTACCTTGAGCACATCATGGGCGCGGGCTTTGGCGATGCTGCGGGCAGTTTGTTGGTCTGAGCCAGCGGCAAACAGGATATGGCAGGCCTCATAGATTGGCTCTGAGCTGAAGCGGGCCTTGTTGTTTTCGTAGTAGCGCAGGCACTCGTCTCTGGACGCCGAGGGGATTGCGACCTCCTGCTCAATGAGCTCTCTGATCGCTGCATCTTCTGCGGTCTCGCAGCCGTCTTCCAGCTGCTCCGGCGTGGCCTTGATGTTCAGGGCCTTTGCTTGTTGTAGCAGTAATTCCCGCACGACCAGCGCTCTTGCTGCGGCTCTTACCGCCTGCCCCGGATTGGCGGCTGGGTGGTTTTGGGCCTCGGAGAGAATGTCCTGTTCACTGATTTGCGTCCCATTCACCGACACAGTTGTGATGACTGGCTGGCTCTTGGGCGGGACCTTGGTGCTTGGCAGGTCTATGCCTGCCGAAGCACCGTCGTCGAGGTTTGGATTGGTGTAGAGATTGGCCATTTACCCTCACTCTGCCGGATTACGAGAGTTGGTTGAGTTGCGCTCGCGCACGATCTGGTAGCCGGGACGCCAGAGGTATCTTGCCGGGACGCTGAGCATATGCACCAGACGTGTGAACGGGAAGATGAGCAGGATCGTCAGACCAACGAAGAGGTGCAGTTTGAAGATCCATGAAGAGCCCACCACATACGTTGCGACATCAGGCCTGAAGGTGAATATGCCTTGTGCCCAGTTCATGAAGTTCACCATCTCTTCCCCTTCAATGTGCTGAAGGGAGACCGGGATGGTTGCCAGCCCCAACAGGAGCTGGAAACCAAGCAGGCAGATGATGAAGGTATCCATCGGACTGGACGCTGCCCTCACCCGTGAATCGTAGAGCCTACGGTGAATGAGCATTGCGGCACCAACGATTGCGACGAGGCCCGCAATGCCTCCGACAACAATTGCCAGAATTTGCTTGGCTTCATGTCCGATCCCAATTGTCTCAAAGATCACAATCGGAGTGAGAAGACCGAAGAAGTGCCCAAGGAAAACAACAAGTACACCCACGTGGAACAGGATGGAGCCCCAGACCAATTGCTTTCGGCGCAACATCTGACTGGACCCTGCCCGCCAGCTGTAGGGCTCCCTGTCGTAGCGCACGATTGTTCCTACAATCAAAACAGAGAGGGCGATATACGGATATATTCCGAAGAACAGCGTATTGAAGAATCCAGACATAGCTATTGATCCCCTTGGATATTCGGTGGGGTTTCATTGGGCGGGCGTCTGTCCGCCGCTCTCATTTGCATTCTCAAACGGTCAGGACCGCAGCTGCCTTCCCCTGCATTGCCGCCAAACTTGACGACCTCTTCCTGCCAAACCCGGTCCATGGCTTCCAGGTCATTAGGATCGTCTTCCGGCTCTGCAAGAATGTTGGAGAGGAGCTCTTTGGAAGGAGTGGCCTTGCTGAGTTCTGCGACAGCTGCAAAGGCATCGGCGTAGATTGAGCCTTTCTTCTTGAGGCGCAAGCGCAGCGCCTCGAAGATGTGAGCTGTCTGGTGAAGCAGTTCCTTGGCCTCGGGGAAGGGCTGGTGCGCCAGATACTCAAGGAAAAGCGGAATGTAGTCCGGAAGCTCCGTGGTTTCTGCCGCAAACCCGTTGTTCAGGTACATCTCACGCAGATCAACGAGGGCCTGTCCGCGGTCCCTGCTCTCACCATGCACATGTTCAAACAAGTGCAGAGAATGTGAGCGCGTGCGATCAAACAGGAACACGTAGCGCTCCTGCACTTCGTAGAGGTCCAGCCCAGCCAGATCATCACACAGAGTGCAGATCATCTTCCGGCCTTTTGAGGACAGCAAACGGTCTGCGTTCACCGCCTCTTTCAACGCGGGAAGATCATCCAGCAACTCCCTTGTGGGGTAGTTGAGCAGGAGCGAGAGGATTTTTAAGGAGGTGATCATCCGCGCATCTCCTTAAACACATCGGTTGGTGTTGTGACGGCCTTCTTGCGGGTGCCGCCAAACAGGTCAGTACCATCGCTGCCGCCGGAGCAACCGTTGCCGAAGGAGAAGCCGCAAGAGCCACGCACATCGTAGGCATCCTCGGAGACTTCGCGGTGTGTGGTTGGGATAACGAAGCGATCCTCATAGTTGGCGATTGCCATGATCTTGTACATGTCTTCCACCAGTGCAGCCGTCAGGCCAACACGTTCGGCAATGGCTTCGTTGACGACACCATCCACTGACTTGGAGCGCATGTATGAACGCATGGCGAGCATCCGCTCCAGAGCGGTCACGATGGGTTCGTCCTTCCCGGCGGTCAGCAGGTTTGAGAGATAGCGCACCGGGATGCGCATGGAACGGACATCAGGCAGTTCACCGTCCCACCCGATCTTGCCAGCTTCGGCAGCTGACTGGATTGGAGAGAGCGGCGGGATGTACCACACCATTGGCAGGGTGCGATATTCCGGATGGAGCGGGAATGCCACTTTCCAGTCGATAGCCATCTTGTAGACCGGAGAGATTTTCGCGGCCTGTAACCAGTCCTCCGGCACGCCATCTTTGCGGGCCTGCTCGATCACCTTTGGATCATGGGGATCAAGAAAGACCTTCAGCTGCTGTTCGTAAAGATCCTTCTCATCCTGCGTGGAGGCTGCTTCTTCAATCTTATCCGCATCATAGAGGATTACACCCAGATAGCGGATACGCCCGACGCAGGTTTCCGAACAGACAGTTGGCTGCCCGCTTTCAATGCGCGGATAACAGAAGATGCATTTTTCCGATTTTCCAGAGGACCAGTTGAAGTAGATCTTCTTGTAGGGGCAACCAGACACACACATGCGCCAGCCACGGCATTTTTCCTGATCGATCAGGACGATACCATCATCTTCACGCTTGTAGATTGCACCCGATGGGCACGCTGCGACACAGGTTGGGTTGAGGCAGTGCTCACACAGGCGTGGCAGGTACATCATGAAGGTGTTTTCGAACTCGCCGTAAATTTCCTTTTCGACACCTTCGAAGTTGTAATCCTTGGACCGCTTGGCGAATTCACCACCAAGAATTTCTTCCCAGTTCGGACCCCACTCAATCTTTTCGATACGCTCTCCGGTGATCGCTGATTTGGGTCGGGCGGTTGGAAACTGAGCGCTTTCCGGCGCGCCCTGCAGGTGCTCGTAATCGAAATCAAACGGCTCGTAGTAGTCATCGATTTCAGGCAGGTCCGGGTTGGCAAAGATATTCGCCAGAATCCGCCATTTGGCGCCCATCTTGGGAATGATCTTGCCGTTGCGCTTGCGCACCCAGCCGCCATTCCAACGCTCCTGGTTTTCCCAGTCTTTGGGGTAGCCAATACCGGGTTTGGTTTCCACGTTGTTAAACCAGGCGTATTCCACGCCTTCGCGGTTGGTCCAAACGTTTTTGCAGGTCACTGAACAGGTGTGGCAGCCGATGCATTTATCCAGGTTCAGCACCTTTGCGATTTGTGCGCGGACTTTCATTCTGCTGCCTCCTGACCACTGTCCTTCAGTGGTTCTTCCATCCAGTTCACTTCTTCCAGCTTGTGAACCACAACGAATTCATCCCGGTTTGAGCCAACTGTTCCGTAGTAATTGAAGCCGTAGGATTGCTGCGCATAACCGCCAATCATGTGGGTTGGCTTGGTGATCGCTCTGGTAACGGAGTTATGGATACCGCCGCGCTGTCCGGTGAGCTCTGACCCCGGTGTATTCACGATCTTTTCCTGAGCGTGATACATGTAGATCGTGCCTTCCTTCATGCGCTGAGAAACCACTACACGGGCGACAAGTGCGCCGTTGATGTTGAAGACCTCGACCCAGTCGTTGTCCTCAATCTTGGCTTTCTTCGCATCCACCTCGGAGATCCAGACGACCGGTCCACCTCGGTTGAGCGTCAGCATCAGCAGATTGTCGGTGTAGGTGGAGTGGATGCCCCACTTCTGGTGCGGGGTGATAAAGTTGAGCACCAGTTGCTTTCTGCCCATTGACTTCTCATCGATCACCGGTTTCACACCCTTGGTGTCGATAGGAGGCCTATAGACACAGAAGCCTTCACCGAATGCACGCATCCAGAGGTGATCCTGATAAAGCTGCTGACGACCGGAGATCGTCCGCCACGGGATCAGCTCGTGGACGTTGGTGTAGCCCGCGTTGTAACAGACGTGCTCCGACTCCAGTCCGGACCATGTGGGTGACGAGATGATCTTGCGTGGCTGGGCGACAATATCGCGGAAGCGGATCTTCTCTTCTTCCTTTGGCAAGGCCAGGTGGGTGTGGTCTCTGCCTGTGAATTCAGAGAGCGCTGCCCATGCTTTGACGGCCACTTCACCATTGGTTTCCGGTGCAAGAGACAGAACAACTTCGGTTGCGTCGATATCCGTATCGATCTTTGCGAAGCCTTTGGTTGGACCTTCTTCGAGCACCTTTCCGTTGAGGCCTTTGAGGAGTTCCACTTCGTGCTCGGTGTTCCAGCTGATGCCTTTGCCACCGTTGCCGAGTTTGTCCATCAATGGGCCAAGAGAGGTGAAGCGCTTGTAGATGTTTGGATAGTCTCGCTCGATCACCACAACGTTCGGCATGGTTTTGCCGGGTTGTGGTGTGGTGTCATCCTTCTTCCAGTCTTCAACGTCAAACGGCTGAGCTATTTCACCTGCGGTGTCATGCAGGATCGGAACAAGGACAGCATCCTTCTCCTTGCCCAGAACCTCCTGAGACACCTCGGAGAATGTTTTTGCGATACCCTTGAAGATTTCCCAGTCACTGCGGGCTTCCCATGCAGGATCTGCTGCGCTGGAGAGCGGGTGAATAAACGGGTGCATGTCAGAGGTATTAAGGTCGTTCTTCTCGTACCACGTCGCTGTGGGCAGCACGATGTCCGAGTAGACGCAGGTGGTCGACATGCGGAAGTCCAGCGTGACGAGCAGGTCCAGTTTTCCTTCCGGAGCCTTGTCGTGCCAGACAGCTTCCTTGGCCCGCTGGCGCCCTTCCTCGCCCAGATCCTTGCCCAGCACACCGTGTTCGGTGCCGAGTAAATGGCGGAGGAAGTATTCATGGCCTTTGCCGGAGGAGCCCAGCAGGTTGGAACGCCAGACGAACAGATTGCGCGGCCAGTTGGCTTCATGGTCAGGGTCTTCACAGGACAGCTTGAGATTGCCTGACTTCAGTTCCTGAGCCACGTAGTCCTTGGCGTCTTTGCCACTTTCTTCAATCGCCTTGGCCACCTCAAGAGAGTTGGTCTGCAATTGCGGAGCCGATGGCAGCCACCCCATCCGTTCTGCACGGATATTGTAGTCAATCAGGGATGCGTCCCAATCTCCCTCGGGAGCTGTGGGCGACAGGATTTCGTCAACCTTCAGCGTTTCGTAGCGCCACTGGTCGGTGTGCGCGTAGAAGAAGGAGGTTGAGTTCATATGGCGTGGTGGCCGTGCCCAATCCAAGGCGAAGGCGAGTGCTGTCCAGCCGGTTTGCGGGCGGAGTTTTTCCTGCCCCACATAATGGCTCCAGCCACCGCCAGATTGGCCGATACAGCCGCACATCACCAGCAAGTTGATGATGCCACGATAGCTCATATCCATGTGGTACCAGTGGTTCAGACCAGCGCCGAGGATTACCATGGAGCGTCCGTTGGTCTTTTCGGCGTTGGTCGCGAACTCACGAGCCACCGTGATGATGTGGTCCTTTGGAACACCGGTGATCTTTTCTGCCCATGCGGGGGTGTAGGGCAGCCCTTCATCGTAGGACTTGGCGGAGTTTGGATCATCCAATCCGCGATCCAGACCATAGTTGGCGATGAAGAGATCAAAGACAGAGGCAACAAGTGCCTCGCCCTCGGCCAGTTTGACCTTCTTGGCAGGGACCTTACGCACCATCACGCTTTCGTGGTTCGTACCGCTAAAGTGGTCATGTGCGCGGTTGCCGAAATATGGAAAGGCGACATCAGCGATTTCGTCATGATCAGCTTCGTCAATGAGGGACATGGCAAGCTCGGTGTCGTTGCCTGTGCCCTCTTTTTCCTCCAAGTTCCACTTGCCTTTTTCGCCCCAGCGGAAGCCGATGGAGCCGTGTGGGACCACAATCTTTTTCGCTTTGCGGTCGACTGCAACAGTCTTCCATTCCGGGTTGTTGGTCTCACCGAGTTTGTCATCAAACTCAGAAGCACGCAGGAGGCGTTCGGGTATGTACTTGCCGTCTTTTTTGACGAGGCGGACGAGCAAAGGCATGTCGGAATATTTGCGGCAATAATCTTCGAAGTATTTTGCCTTCCTATCCAAGTGGAACTCACGCAGGATCACGTGGCCCAATGCCATTGCCAGCGCTGCATCTGTGCCCTGCTTGGGGTGGAGCCAGAGGTCGGAGAATTTGGCCGCTTCCGAGTAATCCGGTGACACGACAACGGACTTGGTGCCCTTATAGCGCGCCTCGGTGTAGAAGTGTGCATCCGGCGTGCGGGTTTGAGGCACGTTTGAGCCCCACAACATCAGGAAGCCAGCATTGTACCAGTCAGCGGATTCCGGCACGTCGGTTTGTTCGCCCCATGTTTGCGGGGAAGCGGGAGGAAGATCGCAGTACCAGTCATAGAACGACATGCAGGTGCCACCGATCAGGGATAGGTAGCGGGTCCCTGCTGCATAGGAAATCATGGACATGGCTGGAATTGGCGAAAATCCAGTGACGCGGTCGGGGCCCCATTTTTTCGTGGTGTAGGCGTTGGCTGCCGCGATGATTTCGTTGACCTCTTCCCATGTGGCACGCACAAAACCGCCATGTCCTCGAACTTTGATGTAGTCGCGGCGTTTCTCGGGATCTTCCTGAATGGCAGTCCATGCTGCAACAGGTGATTTCGTCGCCCGCTCTTTCCGCCAGGCTTTGAGCAGGCGGGAGCGGATCAAGGGGTGCTTCACACGGTTGGCGGAGTAGATGTACCAGCTGTAACTGGCACCACGGGAGCAACCACGCGGTTCATGGTTGGGCAGGTCCGGCCGGGTGCGCGGGTAATCAGTCTGTTGGGTCTCCCACGTGATGATCCCGCCCTTCACGTAGATTTTCCAGGAACAGGACCCTGTACAGTTTACCCCGTGGGTCGAGCGTACGATTTTGTCGTACTGCCATCGTTTTCGATAGCTGTCTTCCCAATTCCTGTTCTCGTTTGTTGTAACACCGTGCCCGTTTGCAAAGGTACCAGTGTCCTGTTTTGCGAAGAAGTTAAGTTTGTCGAGGAGTAGAGACATTTGAAATGCCCTTCACTTTCTGTAGTCAGCACGGGACGGGGGCGCCCTTACGTGTGTAGAAGTACCAAGTGATCACCAGACAGATCACATAGTAGAACGCGAATGCCCAAAGGGCGTAATCAGGATCACCGGTGTACGCGATGGCGGTTCCATAGGCTTTGGGAACAAAGAAGGCCCCGTAAGCCGCGATTGCGGAGGTAAAGGCGATGATTGCTGCGCCTTCCCGTTCTGCCTGGCGTTGGTGAGCGTTTTCATCCAGATGCGGCATGAGGAGGCGTATCCGCTGACGCATAATGCTTGGGATCATCTGGAACGTGGCCGCATTGCCGACCCCTGTCAGGAAGAACAGCGCCATAAAGCAGGCAAAGAACCCCCAAAAGGCACCGGGCTCTGTTTTGATATCCAAGAAAAACAGGACACCAATTACAGCGAGGATCATGAGCAGGAAGGTCCAGAAGGTCACACGACCGCCGCCAAGTTTATCTGAGACCCACCCCGTACCTGCGCGGGACAGCGCTCCGACAAGCGGGCCGAGGAAAGCATAGGTGAATGCGTTAACTTCCGGGAACTGAGTGTTTATAAGCAGCGGGAAGCCAGCGGAATAGCCAATGAAACTGCCAAACGTTCCGGTATAAAGAATGCACATGATCCAGTTGTGCTTTCTCTTGAAGATGATGGACTGCTCTTGGAAGCTCGCTTTTGCATGGGCGATGTCATTCATTCCGAACCATGCGGCCAGTGTAGAGAGGATTAGGAACGGAACCCATACAAACCCGGCATTCTGGATCCAGAGTTGGCTACCATCCTCAAGTATTTGAGGGTCTCCGCCAATGGCACCAAACACACCAACCGTAATAACAAACGGCACCACGAACTGCATGACGGAAACGCCCAGATTGCCTAGTCCGGCGTTAAGTGCCAGCGCGTTGCCCTTCTCCGACTTGGGAAAGAAGTAGGCGATGTTCGCCATTGAGGAAGCAAAGTTACCGCCGCCCAGACCGCACAGAAGAGCCAGTATGAGAAAAATGAAATACGGGGTGTCCGTGTCCTGAACCGCGTAGCCGATGCCGAGCGCCGGAACGAGGAGTGATGCGGTGGTCAGGGTTGTCCAAAGGCGACCGCCGAAGATCGGCACCATAAAGGAATAGAAAATCCTGAGGGTTGCGCCGGAGAGCCCGGGCAATGCCGCCAGCAGGAAAAGCTCGTTTGTTGTATATTCAAAACCAATGCTCGGAAGTCTCGCGACGACAACACTCCAGACCAACCACACAGAGAATGCCAGCAAGAGAGCAGGAATTGAGATCCAAAGATTTCGGGTCGCAATCGCCTTCCCTTTCTTCTCCCAGAATTCCGGGTCATCGGGCCGCCACACAATGAGCGTGTGTCCTTTTTGAATATCGTCACCAAGCATACAGATTTTCCTTTTAGCGGTACGCCCTCGCCAGACTGGGTCTGGAGAAGGCTTCACCGGTTACGGGTATTTGTTTGCGATTGCTGGTTCGTCCGGGCCGTCAACCGGCTCATCAGGAAGGTCAGAAAGATCCCTTTCTCCCTGTAGTTCTGGATAGCGTTTACGTTCCATTCGGCGGATGGCAACGTGCATCCATACGGTGGAGATCGCGACAATTCCGAAGAGAAGCATGAAAGGAGCAGTCCAGACATTAGTTAAGTCCAGCAGGGCTCCGAAGGCGATGGGAAGAAAGAAACCACCAAGGCCGCCAATCATGCCTACAAGGCCGCCAACGGCGCCAACATGGCGGGGGTAGTAAACCGGGATGTGCTTATAGACCGCTGCCTTGCCAAGGCTCATGACGAACCCAAGCACAACGGTGATGGCGACAAATTCACCGACGCTGAGTCCCAATCTGAATTCTATTGGTCCCTCAATGCCATCCACCACGTAGGAGGCCTCTGGATAGCTGAGCAGGAACAAGCAGATGAGCGAAACGATGAAAGTGAAGTACATAACGGAGCGTGCGCCCCATTTGTCTGACATCCACCCGCCCAGAGCCCGGAAAACAGATCCCGGCAACGAATAAAGGCCTGCAAGCACACCGGCTGTTGTCAGCTCCAGGCCGTAAGCTCCGGTGTAGTAGCGTGGGAGGAAGGATGCGAGGGCCACGAAGGCACCAAAGACGAAGAAATAATAGGTGGCAAACCGCCAGACCTGAAGGTTCTTCAGCGGCGCAAGTTGCTCTTTCGCAGAAACCGCTTTGGTGCCTTCTTTCTTGCGCTCTTGTTGCGCTGGATCAGTTTTACTGAACACGAAGAACACCACTGCCGTGAGCGCTAAAACAACTGCGTAGATGCGGGCCGTGCCTTCCCAACCGACGGCAACCACGAGGAAGGGCGCCACGAAGTTCGTAACCGCTGCACCAACGTTACCAGCGCCGAAAATGCCCAGTGCTGTGCCCTGCTTTTCTTTCTCAAACCAACGGGAGACGTAGGTGACACCAATGATAAAAGAGCCACCAGCCAATCCGAGACCTAGTGCGGCCAACAAGAATACTTCGTAGGTGTGCACGGACGTGAGCAGCCAGACACAAACTGCTGTGAGGAGCATTTGCAGCGGGAACATAACTCGCCCGCCGAACTGCTCGGTCCATACTCCCAGAAAGATGCGGCTGATTGAACCTGTTAGGACTGGCGTGGCAACTAAGAGGCCGAACTCGGTGTTGTTCAGGCCCAGTTCGCCCTTAATACGCACGCCGATAATTGAAAAAATGGTCCAAACTGCAAAGCAGATCGTGAAAGCAAAGGTACTAAGACCCAATGCCCTGTATTGATCCGAGCGTGTAACACCCTCAAGTGAATGCATAGTGTCTGGTCCTGAATCCTAGCAGGAAAGAAATCCACTTAGAATTTCAGGAGCACTAGCACCCAAAGGTAGCGCAACTCATAGGATGAACATGATGAAACTAGTAAATTTAGGATATAACTCGGCGTAAATCATAGTGTACCTGAGTATGCCCGCGGGCAGAGATACACCTATCCAGAATCCGATGATGCTGGTATGCTTCTTTGAGCGACGGGGATTTCAAAGTTAAAGCAATGTCTTACATCAACAACGTTAGGATGTTCGTGCGCGTGTTTGAGCTTGGCAGCATGTCTGCTGCGGCCAGAGATATGCACGTATCACCTGCGGTTGCTTCTTCCCGCATCGGTGAGCTTGAGAAACACCTTGGAATCCGGCTGTTCAACCGCACCACCCGCAATATGCAACCTACTGAACAAGGTAGTATTTTTTATCCCGGCGCCCGGAAAATGCTCGAAGCAATGGAAGAGGCAGAAGCCGCGGTTCACGAAGTGACGAACACGCCACGCGGCTCGATCTTTGTCTCTGCGCCGCTTGGGATAGGGCGACGTTTGATCGCACCTTTGATTCCTGTATTTCACGAGCTTTATCCGGAGGTGCTGGTACGGCTTAGACTGTCAGACCGCCCCGTCGATGTTGCGATTGAAGGGTTAGATCTGGCCTTTGTTCTGGGCCATTTGCAAAACTCGGACCTGAGATTGAAGAAGCTGGCGGATTGCCCGCGGGTGCTGTGTGCGTCCCCGACTTATCTTGAGCGTCGCACTGAGCCTAGCCACGGTGCTGACCTGCAGCACGGCAGGCATGATTGCCTGTTGCTTCAGTTTCCCGGTTCCTCAGAAAACAGGTGGGCATTGCAAACTCCAAATGGCCTGCAAAGCTTTGAGGTTGCGGGACCTTATACCTCTGATGACGGGGATGTACTGGTTGACTGGGCTTTGGACCATCGCGGCATCATCAATGCGCCTTTGTTTGATGTGATGGATCATTTACTGAGCGGGAAACTCGTTGCAGTGTGTGCCGAAACGCCTCCGACGGATGTGCAATTGGCCTGCCTGTTCCCGCATAAGCGATATCAGGATCCTAAAATCCGATTATTTCTCGAGTTCATTAGTGAACGGTTGAAGGCACGCTTAAAAGACAAGAGCGCTCATTACATCCGCGAGAAGCCTCAGTTTCCTTAGAGATCCGAGAAGCACTTTCAAGATTATTTTGATAATCTGGTTCATTTATTAGGTTACGCTATCAATGGGAGGCGTTTGGTGTATCTGTCGGCTGCTAAGCTTTCAGAACGCGGTTGATGCCAGCACCCGTGCCAGCGCTTCAACACTGCCACGTCGTTCCCCAATCCGGCGCAGGCACCTCCCGCTGATTTGGAACTTAAGCACATCCCTGCTTCCGCGCACGCCGCGTTTTGGAAGTTGGCATGTCTTTCAGGAATGGCCATACACATGAGTACGCAACACCTG
Organism: Pseudovibrio japonicus; assembly: GCF_014651595.1. Lineage (GTDB taxonomy): Bacteria > Pseudomonadota > Alphaproteobacteria > Rhizobiales > Stappiaceae > Pseudovibrio > Pseudovibrio japonicus. The sequence continues at coordinate 112,696 of NZ_BMXE01000002.1, forward strand.
CCCGCTTCTACCCATTATGCCCCCAGTGGAGGCTTGCCGCCGCAAACTCAGATTATGACGGACAGAGCTGTGTTTACGGATGCGTATGCCGTTATTCCCAAAGGCGTCATGCGCGATATTGTTACCTCAAACCTTCCGTTCTGGGATGGGACACGCGCCTGGATCCTCGCCCGCCCCCTCTCCGGCTTTGCGGAGACATTCTCGCAATACATAATGGAAGTACAACCCGAGGGTGGTTCCCATAAACCGGAACCAGACCCTGAGGCTGAAGGTGTGTTTTTTGTCGTTCAAGGCGAAATCACAGTGGACCTTGGTGGGAAATCTCATAGCCTGACAGAAGGCGGGTATGCCTACCTGCCTGCGGGAGCTGCTTACGAAGTGCGTAACAAGAGCGGTGCACCCGCAGTCTTCCATTGGGTGCGTAAGCGTTATGAGGCTGTCGAGGGCATTCCCAAGCCAGAGGCCTTCTTCACCCACGAGAAAGATGCTGTGGTCGCACCCATGCCCGATACCAATGGGGCCTGGGCGACCACACGCTTTGTCGACCCGTCTGATATGCGGCACGACATGCATGTGAACATTGTCAGCTTTGAGCCGGGTGGCTGTATTCCCTTTGCAGAAACCCATGTGATGGAACACGGGCTTTATGTGTTGGAAGGCAAAGCAGTCTATCGGCTCAATTCTGACTGGGTGGAAGTAGAGGCTGGCGACTTTATGTGGTTGCGCGCCTTTTGCCCGCAAGCCTGCTACGCTGGTGGTCCAACGCGGTTTCGATATTTGCTATACAAAGACGTGAACCGTCATGCCCGACTGGGCTCGTTCCAGAGGTGACCAGCAATGAGTGAGAAGCTTGTAGAGACGCGCCAGATACGGATTGAAGAACTCACAAATGAGGCCTTCAGTGCGTTCGGTGAATTGCTTGAGGTTGGCAGCAAATCGCCCATTATGATCAACGAGGGCAGATGTGAGCGTTTCTCCGATCTGGCAGGCATCGAATTTATCGGCGGACGTGCTGGCGTAAGTCTGTTTCAGGCTGAGCTGCGCCGCCTTCCGCATATACTGACAATGCTTGAGCGTCACCCCTTGGGGTCGCAATGCTTCATTCCCATGGATCAATCAGAGTATCTCGTCATTGTCGCAGAGGATGAAGGCGGACGACCTTCAACACCTCGTGCGTTTATGGCGCGAGCCCCCCAGTCTATCAATATCAAACGCAATGTGTGGCACGGCGTTCTGACCCCGATCAGCGGGTCAGGCTTGTTTGCCGTTGTGGATCGGATTGGGGAAGGAAACAACCTAGAAGAACACTGGCTGAAGGAGGCCTACCTAATAACGGAATAACACTGTGCGTCATTAGTAGGAGGGGACTAAATGACCAGCAATTCCATCGGGACCGCAGAGCAACTGCGTGATCCCGACTATATGCCTGCCTTACACAAGGCGGTTCCGCTTGGCATTCAGCATGTACTTGCCATGTTTGTCTCGAATGTCACGCCAGCGATCATTATTGCCGGTGCTGCGGGGTTCGGATTTGGGTCTGATGCCGGAGCGCAGGGTTTTCCGGATATGACTTACATGGTCCAGATGTCCATGCTCTTTGCCGGGATCGCCACACTCTTTCAAACCATCGGCATGGGCGTTGTGGGGGCGCGACTTCCCATTGTTCAGGGCACCAGTTTTGCCTTTATTCCGATTATGATTCCCCTTGTTGCAGGCAAGGGGGTTGAGGCCCTGCCCGCGTTGTTTGGCGGCGTGCTCATTGGCGGTTTGTTCCATGCCTTTCTTGGCATGTTCATTGGCCGAATTCGCTTTGCGTTGCCGCCGCTGGTGACCGGGCTCGTGGTAACCATGATCGGTCTAGCACTGGTCAAGGTGGGTATTCAGTACGCGGCGGGCGGTGTTCCTGCCATTAACACACCGGAGTATGGCAGCTTACTCAATTGGTCTGCTGCACTCATTGTTGTTCTGGTCACGCTTGCTCTTAAGTTTTATGCGCGTGGAATTCTTGCTGTTTCTGCAGTGGTGATTGGGATTCTGGTCGGATACTTTTATTCCATGATGGTTGGAATGGTGACAGTGGATAGCATTGCTGCAAGCGTGAGCCGTTCAGCTTCCTTCGCACTGCCAATGCCTTTCGTCTACGGCTTTGAGTTTAGTCTGGCCGCAGTGATCGGCTTTTGTCTGATGGCGTTTGTGAGTTCGGTTGAAACCGTTGGCGATGTTTCCGGGATCACCAAGGGTGGTGCTGGTCGTGAGGCAACGGACAAGGAAATTCAGGGCGCAACCTATGCCGACGGTTTTGGTACTGCGGTCGCTGGTGTTTTCGGCGGGTTGCCTAATACATCCTTCAGCCAAAATGTTGGCCTAATCGCCATGACGGGTGTGATGAGCCGTCATGTGGTGACGATCGGAGCGCTATTCCTGATCCTGTGCGGGCTGGTACCGAAAGTTGGTGCACTCATCCGCACAATTCCTATTGAGGTGCTGGGGGGTGGCGTGATCGTCATGTTTGGCATGGTGGTGGCTGCGGGTATTTCCATGCTCTCCGATGTCAACTGGAACCGCCGCAACATGGTGATCTTTGCGATTTCTCTGTCAATCGGTCTTGGATTACAGTTGGACCCCAAAGCAGTTCAATATCTTCCTGACACACTGCGTATCTTGATGACCAGCGGATTGCTGCCAGCAGCGCTGATTGCAATTGTGCTAAATCTGGTATTGCCGGAAGAGCTTTCTGCTGAGGCAACTGAGGAAGTTTCCGGTGGTATGGCCTCGCAGGAGGGTGCACCACTTAAACCTACGGGCTCCCAAGCCTAACGAAACTCTCCTCGCCATTTTTGGATGGTGAGGAGAGTTGCTCCTAATGCTTTTCTCAGGTTTCGGCGTTCTGAGAGCTTGTTATGGCGGTTTCGATAAACGCTCCCTGACTACCTCCGATCATGCCTAGACGTAGCCTGAGTCTGTGTCCTTCCGGAGCTTGTGAAACGTGTCGCGTTTCCGCAGTTTTTACGGTCATCATAGGCTCTCCATACTTCTGCGGTATCCCGATATCAACTCGCGCAAAAGCACGACCGAAACCCACAGGATCATTAGGTCTGTGATCGGCAATTGCAAATACTCTTTCCCCAAAGTGCTGGTCTTTTCATATCACCCCCTTTAAAGATCTGGCCCGAACTCTTGCTGAGCGTAGAGAGGCTCGAAAATCTCATGTCAAATCAGGAAAACGGCACCCAAGCCTATTATGAGAATAATGCCTGGAGTTTTATTGAGCGCACGCTCTATCTGGATATGGGGGAGCACTATCAGCGCTTTTTGAGCAAATTTCGGAAAGCTGGGCGTGTTCTTGATGCAGGTTGTGGGTCTGGCCGGGATGCTTATGCATTCAAGAGGTTGGGCTATCAGGTTGACGCGTTCGATTCCTCTGCGGAGATGGTCAAGTCCGCTCGTAAACTGGTAGGGATCGATGTTCAGCAAACCACGTTTCAGGCCTTCAAAAGTGAGCCGGTTTACGATGCAATTTGGGCTTACGCTTCGCTCTTGCATGTTCCTTATGCAGAGCTGCCATTGGCACTTAGAAATCTGAGCGCTGCACTCAAGACTGGAGGGATTCTCTTTGCCTCGTTCAAACTGGGAGACGGGGAAGTCACGCGAGAGGACGGGCGGTTGTTTTCCATGATGACGGAAGAGCGCTTCAGGTCAATCTTGCAGGATGTCCCTGATCTACGGCTCGAGGAGGCGCGCATAACACTGCGCAACAAACCGACCCTCTCAGAGGAGAAATGGCTTATACTGATCGCTCTCAAGACAGGCGGAAAACCAAGGAATTGAGGGAGAAAAGCGCTGAGCTTTGACCTCATTGATGCATCGCGGTGTATAGCGTGATGTCTACGGCTTCGTCATTCTTGAGTTTGGCGCTGCCGCGAGCAAGGAGCCAGCCATCGGCCCTTTCAAGACGAGCCACAATTTGCTGGGTTGGCGAAGCCGACATATTTGGAGGCAGCGTGACGGAAAATGTCAGCGATTTGAACTTGCCAATACTCTTGACCTGAGTTTTGGCAACAAGCTCTCGCATCTTGGGCTGACTCTCTGGGTCTCTGAGAAAAATTTTGATATGGCCTTTTGGAATCTCTGCACCACTCTCGAACCTGAGCATGCCGGTAACATCAGTCGGCTGAGCAGCTGTTGTCTGGGTAACCGCAGTGCTGCCCGCAACCAACAAGCCGGCTGCTAAAAGCGCTTTATGGCGATTGGTTTGACGCTTCATGATACATTCCCTTTGGCTTGTCTTAGTTCTGGAAATCTCGTTATGCGAGATGACCAGTGCAAGTGCAGGAGGGGAGCCTGCAAGCCCCCCTCCTGTTTCTTATCAAACTATCACGAAATCGTCTGCTGAGAGACCAAGACCCGCATCCAGTTGTGCGAACTGGATTGCAGCCATGTCTCCGGACCCATCTGCATCATAAAGCAGAGCACCACTGTCGGTGTCGTAGATGATGCGGTCGTTTGCATCCTGACTGACACCTGCAGCACTCATGTGGAATGCATTGAGGCCGAGTGCACCCTCGCCGCCAAGCTCCGCAAAGATGTCGCTGTCCAGAAGGATCAGATCTTCATTGACATTGAAGTCCTTGATCTCATCAACATTGTCTCCACCAAGCTCGGTAGAGAAGCGGAAGGAATCCTCTCCTGAACCGCCAACCAGAAGGTCAGCACCGAGACCACCATCCAGCATATCACTGCCTTGACCACCATAGAGCTTATCGTTGCCAGCTTCACCCGGCAGGATTGGCTCAGGCGGGAAGTCAATGGACACGTTGAGGGTGTAGGTTGAACCTTCCGGCACAGCCTCTAACCAACCACCCTCTACATCTGGAGACCATGCGCCCTCCAGAATGTAGTAGGTTCCGGTTTCTTCGACAGTAAAGGCCAAGCTGGAATCTCGGCCGTGTACGGAACCAGGATCGCCGGCACCATCATCGTTCTGAGCGACGACATTGCCTTCGCTATCTAGCAGGAGGACCCAACTGTCGTGGACGTCTGGATCTGCAATACCATCAATATCGATGGAGATGGTTGACCCAGCGTGCAGCTCAATTTTGTAGTATCCACCCAGACCATTGCCGGTTGCATCGACAGTGGTGTGAAGAACTGTCGTCGAGTCGAAGATGTTTGGATCTTCAGTCAACGAGAAGTTGTCGGAGATGTCGAACGCGGTATCAATGGAGTTGTTGGTAGCATCCGCTCCGAGTGTGACGTAACCAGTGCCCATGCCTGGACGTGGGATCGGAGGAGCCACATCAGCGAAGTCACCGAGCAAGATGTCATCACCACGACCACCGCGGAGCACATCGTTACCACCCTGACCTGTCAGCGTATTGGCAGCGTTATCTCCTCTGATACGGTCATTGTGGCCTGAGCCAGCAAGGTTTTCGATGGAGATGTAGGTGTCACCTTCAGAGCCGTTACCATTCAGGTTGAGGTTGACGCCACTGGTTGCATCCGCATAGTCCGCAGTGTCACTGCCTGCGCCGCCATTGAGAACGTCGGCACCTTCACCACCGGTCAGTGTATCGTTGCCAGACCCACCAGAGAGTTCGTTGGTCTGATCGTTACCGATTAGGTGATCATCGTGGAAGGAACCAACAACATTTTCAACATCAACAATGATGTCGTGAGCTATGATGGTACCACGGCCTACAATCGCGTTAGGTCCGTCAGCATCGCCACCACGTGCGGTTCCATTGGCAAGGTCAACCATTACGCCTTCGGAGCTTCCGGAGTACACAACTGTGTCAATGCCTTCACCACCATCCAGATAGTCCTGACCAGAACCACCGATGAGGATGTCGTTACCTTCGTCACCATAGAGCAAATCGCCATCACGGCCACCATCGAGAATGTCGTCACCGCCACCGCCGTTGAAGACGTCGCCGCCGCCCTGACCCCAGAAGTGGTTTGCATCATCGGTACCGATGAAGCGATCGATACGGTCATCAGAACCGATGAGGTTCTCAATGCTGTAGAAGGTGTCGCCGGAAGCAGTACCACCGCTCGCCACATTGGTTTCCAGGTTGACGAGCAGCTGGAACGGGCTTTCTTGGCTAAAGTCAACAGTGTCGACGCCGTCGCCACCGATAAAGACATCAACGCCGTCCTGACCCATCAGGATGTCGTCGCCGTCACCGCCGTCCAGGATGTCGTCACCGGCACCTCCGAAGATGGTATCGTTACCAGCACCGCCATAAAGCACGTCATCGCCATCATCGCTCTCGGTCTGGTCTTCGAGATCCTCAATAGCAATGGTGTTGTTAATGTCGCGGCTAGCCAGGGAATCCCGACCACCGATGATGAGATCATCGCCATCCATGCCGAAGATTGTGTCGTCGCCAGCACCACCGTCGAGTGTGTTATGATCATCATCACCGAAGATCATGTCGGTCGGTAGAGTACCAACGTCAGGAGGTGTGTCATCCTCATCATCGACAACTGGATCTATAGGCGTGCCACCCACATAGATTATGTTTTCAACGTTTTCGACATCACCCAGATCCAAATCACTGTTCAACACAATGATCGTATCATTGCCACCGTCAGCTTCTTCACGAACGATATCATCAGCGGAATCGACGAAATAGACATCATCACCGTTACCGCCAGCCATGCGGTCTGCACCACCGCGACCGTCCAGAGTGTTGTCACCGTCGTTACCAATCAGAATGTCATCGTAATTACTGCCGATGCCGTTCTCGATGTAATACTCGGTCTGATCTTCGTTGTGTCCAGCAAAGATCGATACGTTGTTGCTGTGTCCGTTTACGCTGGAGAACTGACCGGAGCGCAGATCAAGAATGGTGCCAGCGGTTGATCCCGAGAAGTCAATAGTATCGACCCCACCGGTGTCGTGGATAACAAAGCCAATATCATGCTGCATGCCAGAGGAAGTCAGCTCGTAGCCGTATTCAGTACTATTGAAGCCGTATGTGTTATCGCCGGTGTTCAGGTCGATCTTTTGATAGACCCATTCGCCGTTTTCATCAACTTCCGCGAAGAACCGACGAATGGTTGCCTCAATATCAGCAATCATCGGCGTGGATGACGCCCAGCGAGTTGTTTCTCCAACATCAATGCCATCGAAATACGACATCATGCTGTATTGCTGGCGGTCATAAGTCCAGGTGGCATTGTTCAGATAGGTGATCTGATCACCACCCGGTCCCTCGTAATTGTAAATACCAGGGTGGTTCAGGCCGAATTCGTGACCCAGTTCATGGATAAAGCTGTCAAACACATAACCGCCGATGTCGGTCAGGTTCGGCTCAGTGTCATGGAAGCGCTGGCCAATACTGATATAGCGATTGCTTGAGTAAGCACTGCCGTCGTCTTGCTCACCCACATTTGGGCTAACGATTTCCATCCACTGCGTATCAGGATCGAATGGAATATCATCGACTATTACGAACTCAAATGGGGTCACTGACGACCACATGTTCAAGGCACCGATCGCAGCAGCTTTATACTCCGGATGATCGTTGAGTCCTGAAACGTTGATCACCATTGGCTGGTTTGCGATCTCAGGCGTCAGGCTGCGCGGCAGGGCCATAAGGTAGTTGATGTACGCTTCATAATCCTCGCTCTTCCCAAACGGATTATCTGGCGTTTGATCATTCACCCACCACTGATCGGTGGAGTCATTTTGACTTGGCATCTTTGTCTCTCCCTTTGTACAAAGCTTGGATGCTTAATGCTGCGTATTATCGGTGCCAGTCAGGTAAAACCTGACGGTGCACATGCCGTCGTCCTCACAGGCGTTGAAGGACGTTGTTTGAAGAATGAAGTTGCTGAGAAATTGCGGGCCCAGCTACGCGCTGCGACCTGCGGAAGACTCTTATTATCAGGCCAGAAATGCTGGCGAGATATGTGTTCCAGACCGATTTTGCCCCACCGGGCCTGGGCGCGAGATAATGGCTGTCGGCACATCCAGCAATAGACTTGTCATAGATATAAAGCATTTCAATAGCCCCAAGTTCACGTCTAGCGTGTGCGGATCCAGAGAAACCACAGTAGAAAACCGACGACCCCATACTTTGCAAAGCTTAATTATAAGCACCGCTCACATGATCGCAGAATTCTTTTTGAAACTCAGTTTAAAGTCAATTGGATTTAAGATGATAATTTTTAAGTTACTATGCGTGACTTAAGATTTTTCATGAATATATTAATTAAAATACCTTAATATTATTTGATTAAAATACATGAATAATTTGCAAGCAATAGTTCCGCCAGAATAACGCCGTAATTGGTTGGCAGATAACCGGTTAACTTGAGAGCTTTTCATTCTCCAACGGCTTTAAAGTTGTATGAAACCTGACTGCTGGCGCAGCATTTCCAGTTTTACTAAGTCGAAGCAGTTGGAAATTGTCCCTGATTTTTTGATGTGGTGAGGGTGTGGTTTTGCTTATTTCAGCAGGCAGAATTAGGCACTTAAAGGATGAGTACGGCTGAGCTGGCTGAACTGCTGCCTCATGGTCACTGCCTTTGTCCCAGCCTTCAGCGAAGGCCATCACTAAGGAAACCCAGCCGAAGCTGCAGCCTCTTTTAGGTGATTTTTTTTCACTTGGCTCTTTCCAACTTCTTGCGCTTCCAGCGGCATCAGGATCTTGGGTGAACCGGTTCCGGGAAGAGCATCGCCTGAGACAGTTTTAGTTATGTGTTCGTTTGCCATTGGCCTTCCGATGAAACTACGAGCCGAGAACAAACGTTCAATTACCCAAGCACCGAAGCAACCTCTTGATGACCGATTAGGGAAGCGCTGAAAGAAATACTTGATGTCCCAAACAGCTAAAAATCAGGCCGTTCTAACTCCTCATAAAGGCATGACGTTCGCCGGTTTCGTAATTATGATCGGCGCATTCATGGCGATTAACTCGCTGTCCATGGATGTTATGCTGCCCGCATTACCGGAGATCGGTTCAACGTTGGGTTTGGAAAATCCAAACCGTGCACAGCTCATCATCACCGCTTATCTGGTTGGATTGGGTTGCACCTCTTTGATTATCGGGCCGGTTTCTGATTGGATAGGGCGCAAGCCCATACTCATGTGCGGCCTCGCCGTTTACGCGGTAGGAACCATTGTCGCTGCACTGGCTACCTCATTTGAGGTTATGATTGGGGCTCGCCTTCTTCAGGGCATCGGCGCTTCTGCTCCGCGAGTTATGGCCTTCTCGATCATAAGGGATTGGTACAATGGCCGTCAGATGGGGCGTGTCATGTCGCTTACCATGGTCGTCCTGATGATATGCCCGGTTATCGCGCCATCAATGGGTCAGGGTGTTCTGCTGGTGGCTGACTGGGAGTGGATCTTCCATCTCCTGACGGTCTTCACCGTTATCATGGTTTGCTTAAGTTATATCAAGCTCCCAGAAAGTTTGCCCATCGAGGAGCGCCGCGGGTTCACGTTACCATCACTGTTGAATGCATATAAATCAGTGTTAAAGACCCGCGTTACGTTGGGCTATATGATCGCTTTAACGCTGGTTTTTGCGCAACTCTTTGCATTCCTTAATTCTGCCGAGCAGATTTTTGCGGACATATTTGACCGGCACGAATCGTTCCCCCTCTATTTTGCTTCGATGGCCGTGTTTATGTCCATTGCTGCATTCCTAAATGCGACACTCGTGGAGAAATACGGCCTTCGGCGACTGTCTCACATTGCCCTCATAGGGTTCATCGCAGCCAACATGCTTAGTGCGATCTTATCGCTCACAGGTTCAACATCGCTTGTGAGATTTGTGGTAATTCAGGGCGTTGTCTACTTCTTCTTCGGAAGTATTGCCCCAAACTTCAATAGCTTAGCCATGGACCCCCTAGGCAAACTTGCGGGTGCGGGATCTGCGATGATTAACTTCTTCACGATCTTCATGGCAGCTGTTCTCGGGGCGATTGTCGGAGCCTTGTACAATGGCACTCTGGTCCCCTACGCCGTCGGGTGTTTTATCTACTCACTGCTGGCAATCTTAACGGTGCTCATCACAGAAAAAGGCCGCCTCTTCCAATCAGAGCCCGCTCGGCCGCCCTCCTCGGAGTAGCAGGAGGACAGGCAGGAGCGGGTCTTGGCTGAATGAGCCTTGGCGAACTCCTGCAAGCTAATTTGGTATTGTAGAAGCTTAACCGAGCATATCTACCCACTTGCCCGATAGCTGAGAAGACTGGAAGGTATATCGCGGATCATGTGCTCCTGTTCCTCAATCACCTAGAGTACAAGTATAGCTCTGAAGTCGTTCACGTTTGTCAGTGTGGGACCAGTCTTAATCAGTGCGTTAAGGTGGTTGAAGAGGGTGTAACTGTCGTGGTTGTGCAGATAGTCGCGGGGGTTGAGGTTGAGTTGGTGTGCTTGTGCCAGTGTTTCCGGGGTAATGAGAGCTCCTGCGGCGTCCTCTGTACCGTCAATGCCGTCGGTATCGGCAGCCAGCGCATAGACCTTGGGGTGACCGCTGAGAGATAATGCAAGGCTCAATAAGAATTCGGTATTGCGCCCACCACGGCCCGGTTTCTCAGTACCGATGGTAACTGTTGTCTCTCCGCCCGACAGCAGAACTGCGGGCGTTTTGGCTGGTGTTCCGTGGGCAGCGGTAGCCTGCGCAATCCCTGCCATGACGATGCCAAGCTGTGCGGCCTCTCCCTCAAGTGCGTCGCCCAACAGAAGCGGAGTGACACCGGCACCGCGCGCGATTTGGGCAGCAGCCTCCAACGACATTTGCGGAGTGGCAATCAATCGGTAGTCGGGCTTAAAGTCGTCTTGTGGCGCCGCCGGAGACAGCAGGATATCTCGAGCAGATTTGGGTAGGTCTGGCCCTAGCTTTGCTACCAGGCGCGACAAATCCTCATCAGATGAGGGATCGGGAACTGTGGGCCCTGAGGCAATTGCAGCAGGATCATCGCCCGGGACATCCGAAATGGCCAGAGTGACCAATCTTGCAGGGAACACCGCTCGGGCCAACCCCCCACCTTTAATCAGCGACAGGCGGCGGCGTATACGGTTCATGTCCTCGATGGTCAGGCCAGATTTCAGCAGCAGTCTGTTGACTTCGACCTTCTCGGCCAATGTCACCGGTGGAACCGGGAGTGTCATAAGGGCTGAGCCGCCACCGGAGATCAGCGCGAGCACCAGATCATCTGGTCCTGCTTCTTTTGCTGCCTGAAGAATCTCGGCTGCTGCCTTTTCTCCCGCCGCATCGGGGACAGGATGGGAGGCTTCTCTCACCGTGATCCGCTCGGTTTGGGTTGCATGACCGTAGCGGGTCACAACGATGCCTGATAGGTCGACATCCGGCCAAGCCTCCTCAAGTGCTTGAGCCATGGCCGCCGCAGCTTTACCAGCTCCCAACACGATACAGCGGCCTTTAGGCTTTTCTGGCAGGTTGGGGGCAATTGCGGTGGCAGGGTCTGCCGCCGCGATTGCAGCATTCATCATCTGCCGAAGCAGGTCTTTTGCGTCTTTCTCCCTCATCATCCGCCTCAGATATTTTCCTTGCGAATGGCTTCGCAGACAGCGGTGGTGACGTCTTGCGTTGTGGCGTTCCCACCAACGTCCGGGGTCAGAATGCCATCAGCGCAGACCTTTTCGACCGCACGCATCAACCGAGCGGCGGCATCAGCTTCGCCCAAGTGTTCCAACATTTGCGATGCTGTCCAGAAAGTTGCGACGGGATTAGCAATCCCCTTGCCTGTAATATCGAAGGCGGAACCGTGGATTGGCTCGAACATGGAAGGAAAGCGACGTTCCGGGTCAATGTTGCCGGTGGGCGCGACACCAAGGCTACCAGCCAGCGCACCAGCCAGATCGGACAGGATATCGGCATGCAGATTGGTTGCCACGATGGTATCGAGGCTTTGCGGGCTCTTCACCATCCGCACTGTCATCGCATCGACCAACATCTTATCCCATGTCACATCAGGGTATTCTTTTGAGACTTCGGCAGCAATCTCATCCCACATCACCATGCCGTGGCGTTGGGCATTGGATTTGGTCACGACTGTGAGTAGCTTACGTGGCCGCGACTGTGCCAGTTTGAAAGCGTAGCGCATGATACGAGTGACGCCTGCACGCGTGAAAATAGCGACCTCGGTACCAACTTCCTCAGGTAACCCCTTGTGGGCACGCCCACCGCAACCAGAATATTCACCTTCGGAGTTTTCGCGTACAATCACCCAGTCCAGATCGCCTGGACCAACATCCGCTAAGGGCGATTGGATACCCGGCAGGATTTTGGTTGGGCGCACATTGGCATACTGGTCGAATCCCTGACAAATCGGCAGTCTCAAGCCCCACAGTGTCACATGGTCGGGTACATCAGGAGCCCCCACTGCGCCGAAGAAAATAGCATCGAAACTTTTCAGCTGTTCCGGCCCGTCCTCAGGCATTAAGGCTCCGAGTTTCTTGTAGCGTTCTGAACTCCAATCGAAATCGGTCACCTCGAAAGTAAATCCGCCATCGCGACGCGCAAGCGCCTCCAGTGCCTGTATACCGGCAGCGATGACTTCAGGGCCGATACCGTCGGCGGGGATGGCGGCAATCTTATAAGTTTTCATGATTCTGTTCTGATCCTCATTCGCTCCGAGAAGCCGAATTGGGCGCCAGAGCTGGGTATCAGGCAACCTGGAACTCCTCCCTTGCGACGCCGGGCGGCTATCACAAGACAAACTTAACGATCACGTGATCACGCTCAAGATCTCTAGAATTATATAGTATTTCGTGATAATCGCGCCGCAGGAGAGATGAATGAATATTATTCAGATCAGATGCTTTCTGGCCGCGGCAGAAGAATTGCATTTTGGACGCGCGGCTCAGGTCATGAACATGCTGCCAGCATCGCTGAGCCGGCAAATCAGGCTCCTGGAAGAACGGCTGGAGACAAAGCTTTTCTTGCGCACGACACGCAGTGTCGCGCTGACCGAGGCCGGTAGGGCAATTCTTGGGGACGCACGGTTGTTGGTCGCGCAGGCCGATATTCTTGAAGAACGTATCCGTAGCGTCCGGCGCACCGAGACCGCTGTATTGAAAGTCGGCGCCATTGATAGTGCCGCAGCCGGACTGATACCACAGCTCTTGCAGCTACTTCGGATTGCCCATCCTGAGATCGAAGTGCAACTGATCGAACAGAAAACCATCCACCTTCTGCCGAAGATCGTGGCGGGCAGTATAGACATCGCCTTTTGTCGTTCGCCTGATTTCCTTGATCCAAGGATCCATTTTCAGACATTACTCTTCGAGACCGCAATTGTTGCCCTGCCGAACAATCACCCTTTGGCGGCTAAGTCCGAGCTGACGGTTCAAGAGTTGGCAGACGCACCCTTGATCGTGCCCGCGCGCAGGTCGCGGCCACATTCCTATGATTTAACTACCAAGTTGTTTACCGACGCCGGGCTCACAGCGCGAATTGTGCAGATCGCTGAGGAGAAGCACACCATTGTAAGCCTTGTCGCAGCAGGCGCCGGGGTGGCTATTATGCCTAGCTGGACCTCCCGCATCGCTATCAGGGGTGTCACCTTCGTACCTTTGAAAGTTCCCGAGGGGTCGACTAGATCCAAGCTTATTCTTGGTGTGGCATGGGCTCGTGAAACGCGCGATGAGCAGCGCGATGCCTTGCTAGCGGCACTCAATGAGAACCTTCAGGCCTTCGAGGACAACTTTTGAGTCCGCGCCTTTTCTAAGCGCAGGCGACCACTCTATTATTCACAAAACGTATATAATCCTAGGCCGATTGAAGGCTGCTTATTTCTTGCCAAGATCCATCGTCAGACGGTGTCCCAAATCTGGGACGGTCTGGGATGCTTGGGAGGAGCATTTCAGTAAAGTTATTGTCATCTCTATGACGTTTTCGGGCATTACGGCCACAGTCTACTGTGTTTGCTGCCAACTGCCTGTACTGTTACGCGAACGATCACACACAAGAGATGCTCAGGCCATCGCTCCAGTGGCGCCTTAAGAGAGAAGCGCCTGCTATCGCTTCCCATACCTGGGAGACATCTTTGAGCCCGACGACGATTACCCTACTACTTTTGCTCTTTGCTATTGTCATGTTCGTATGGGAGCGAATTCCGCTTGCCCTGACATCAATGATTGTTTGCATCAGCTTGATCCTGACAGGGGTCCTTGACCCCGCAGAGGGCTTTGCCGGTTTCGTAAATAACAACGTCATCCTATTTGTTGACATGTTCATCATTGGTGGCGCGCTATTCAGAACTGGAATGGCGAGCGAGATTGGCGGATTGGTGACGCGATTTGCCAAGACTGAACGACAGCTGGTCGTAGCGATCATGCTGCTCACCGGCTTTATGTCAGGTTTGCTTTCAAATACAGGCACGGCAGCGGTGCTTATCCCGGTGATCATCGGAATTGCGGCGCAGTCCGGATTTGCACGGTCTAGGCTACTCATGCCGATTGTCTTTGCAGCTGCTATGGGTGGGAACCTGAGCTTGATTGGTGCACCGGGCAACTTGATCGCTCAGGCGGAACTACAAACACAGGGGTTGGGCTTTAGTTTTTTTGAATATGGCCTTGTTGGCTTGCCGGTGCTGCTTGCAGGAACCCTGTTTGTTGCGACCATTGGCTTCAGGTTTTTGCCGGACCATAAGACTTTTGAAATCGCATCGAGCACTTCAGGCAATACACATTCAGATGTGCCCGCATGGAAGAAGAAAGCCTCACTTATTGTCCTTATTGTCACCATTCTTGGCATGGTGTTTGAACAACAGATTGGGATTCCGCTCCATATCACTGGCGCAATCGCAGCGATTATGCTGATTCTCATGGGGGTCATCAGCGAAACTGACGCTTACAAATCAATCGACGCCAACACTATCTTCCTGTTCGGAGGCATACTATCGCTTGCGGCAGCAATGCAGAAAACTGACGCCGGAGGCGTCATCGCTGCTGGAGTGCTCGGTCTCATAGGCCCGCAAACGCCAATCTTCTTCATTATGCTGATCATATTTCTGCTGGCGGTGGTTATGACTAACTTCATCTCAAATACAGCAACGACAGCGCTGCTGGTGCCCATCGGGATGTCAATTTCGACTTCGATCGGAGCTGATCCAAGAGCTGTGTTAATGGCAATCGTAATTGGTGGCTCGCTCGCTTACGCTACGCCGATCGGCATGCCCGCGAATCTCATGGTCCTCGTCCCAGGGGGATACAAGTTTAAGGATTATGCGAAGGCGGGGCTGCCACTGATCCTAGTTTCCACGATAGTAAGCATGACCTTACTTCCGATCCTTTTTCCGTTCTATCCGTAGCTTCGCTGCTTTAGCCGGGACAATCAAAGAGGGTGCGAGCGTGTTTGCCGCGCCCTCTATTGGTGAGCTCAGGGATCTCCAGAAAGCGCTTAGGCAGTAGCTGATACAGAAAGTACTCAACAGTCCCGTTTGCCTGTTCAAGACAAGATCTCGAAGCAGACTATCGAGAGCCTGAGATCGTTAGGCTAACAACCTGAATATCGTTGTAGCAAATAATAAATAAAACAAAGACAGTGAATTTATTTTTTGAGTACTGATGCATTTTATAAAGAAGATCACTCGACGCATTAGCTGTTTAATTTCTTATCTTATGCATAAGTATACTTTAGTATTACAGTAGATAAGTTAGCCACCGCTTGAAATGGAGAGTACAATGATCAAGCTCGTTCGCACCTCTACTATTTCTGTGCTTTTTCTTGGTACGCTCCTAGCCCAAAGCGTCTCGGCTGAAGATGCAACACCAGGGTACAATACGAAAATCCCAGAAGGCCTTTTGACGCCGGATAAATACAGCACTCGAGCGGGCGATATCGAGTTTTTCGACGGTATTCCCACAGCGCCAACTGCGGAAGCTTTATACAACCACCTTGATTATATTCGCGGCGTTCAAACATTCCTAAGCGGCGTTCCCGCAGCATCAATGGAAGCTATTCGCCGTAGTCAGGAAGTTGATGGAAAGACAAATTCCTATCAAGTTCGCATCTTCGATGAACTTATGGACAGCAATCCACTTTTCCTCACCGGGAACACCGATACTGTCTATATGAGCGCAGTTCTTAATCTGCAAGAAGATGGCCCTACCGTCATCGAAATTCCGCCGGGAACTGGCCCCGGCACAGTGAATGACGCATTCTTCCGCTTTGTTATTGATACGGGCGCTCCAGGTCCAGATGCGGGCAAAGGCGGGAAATATCTGATACTGCCGCCTGATTATGAAGGGGATCTTGATCCGCCTGTGGGAGGCATGGAAGCCGAGGTAGACGGTGAAACCTATTTTGTTGCCAAATCACCCAGCTGGATAAACTGGTTTATCGCCCGTGGTTTTCTTAAGGATGGCAAGCCAGACTTTTCCAGCAAGCTATTCCGAGATGGCGTAAAGATCTATCCTCTTGCCCAAAAAGATAACCCTCCTGAGATGGAGTTCTACGACGGATCGACTGTGGCGTATAACACCATCCACGCGACCGACTTTGAATTCTTTAAAGAGCTCTACGCTGTCATTGACCGTGAGCCGGTTGAGATGCTCGACCCGGAACTGCGCGGCCTCTTTGCGTCCGTTGGCATTCAAAAAGGCAAGCCATTCAACCCAGACTTACGAATGAAAAATATCCTTATCAAAGCAGCTGAGGTCGGCAATGCGACTGCGCGAACACTGCTTTGGTATGAACGCAACCCGGACGACTTCCTCTATGACGGAAGTTACTGGAAGATCGGTTTCCCTGGTGGGAACTATGAGTTCCTTAGAGACGACGGTCTAGGCGGGCGTGATCTCGACGCGCGAACCGAGTTTTTTTACTTTGCAACGGTAAACACCCCTGCAATGACAAAGGAGCTGATCGGTAAAGGATCGCAGTATGCCTGGGGTGCTTTGGACGCTGAAGGCAACTATCTGGACGGAAGCAACACCTACAAGCTAAATCTTCCAAAGGATGCTCCTGCAGAAAAGTTTGTTTCGATTGTGCTCTATGATCCCCAGACACGCTCGCAACTGCAAACCAGTCAACCTTTCCCGAGTTACAATAGTGAAAAGCACAAGGATGTGTTTGTCGCCAACGACGATGGTTCTGTAGACCTTTACTTCGGCCCAGAAGCTCCGGAAGGCAAAGAAAGTAATTGGCTGGAAACAGTTCCGGGCAAAGGATTTTTCGCA
Organism: Pseudovibrio japonicus; assembly: GCF_014651595.1. GTDB lineage: Bacteria > Pseudomonadota > Alphaproteobacteria > Rhizobiales > Stappiaceae > Pseudovibrio > Pseudovibrio japonicus. The sequence goes on from NZ_BMXE01000002.1 coordinate 129,860, forward strand.
ATCCTACGCCTCTACAGCCCCACTGAGGGTTGGTTCGAAAAAACCTGGAGACCTGGTGACATAGAGCGGCTGGAATAGCACTGGAAGCAGGAATTTGATCGAGGCAGAAGCTGTCGAACTGTCAGATTGGAAGGCTTTGCAGTGTCATCCAGATCCCCTCTCGGATAGCGGTGGAGAAGGCATCCGTTCAATTTAGGGAAACAATGGTTTAGGCCAGCAATTGCCTATTACATGATGGAGCTTTGGCTAACGTCGTTGGCCTTGGAACTATATGTATTTTGCAGATGCCCGAAATCATCGGCTGCGTTATCAGCTAATGCCAGAGAAAAATGGCGGAGAGTGAGGGATCCAGAACGGTGTAATTATAATTATCATCCAGTATCATAATAACTTTATAATTCAATGCATTACCAAATTGCATTGTCATTTCTCGCAACTAACTGTATCATCCAATAACTTTTTTTATGATGGGTTTTATGATGGGTGAATAAATGCCTAGAAAAGTTTCCGCCCTTTCCGCGATCGAAATTAAGCGCCTCACCCATCATGGAGGGCCATCCAACATGCTGCGCTTTGTTGGCGGTGTGACGGGTTTGGCCTTGCAAATCCTGCCTTCCGGTGGTCGCAGCTGGATCTTGCGCGTCAAGATCGGCGAAAAGAGAAGAGACATTGGTCTTGGCGGATACCCGGATGTCTCGCTTGCGGAGGCGCGTGATAAAGCCAGAGAGATCCGATCCCTTATTGAGCAAGGCATCGACCCCATCCAGCACCGCAAGCGCCAGCGCTCTGCATTAGTTGCCGAGCAAAAACGAGGCCTCACGTTTGCCGTAGCGGTTGAGCGTTTCATGAAGCGAAAGGCTCCGGAACTGTCAAACGACAAGCACAAGGAGCAATGGTTCAGCACTTTACGTAATTATGCGGTCCCAGAGCTCGGTGATATGCTTGTTGACGACATCACCACACAAGATGTTTTGCTTGTTCTCAAACCTATCTGGGAAGAGAAGACCGAGACGGCTTCAAGGCTGCGCAGCCGTATCGAGATGGTTTTGTCATGGGCACAGGCCAATGGTCACCGCACAGGCGACAACCCTGCGAAATGGGGTGGTAATCTAAAAGAACTGCTGCCATCTCCAGCAAAGATCAAGAAGGTAACGCACCGCCCTGCGGTTGCTGTAGCGGATGTACAAGCGTGGTTTGCCTCATTGCGAAAGCGGAGAGACCTGACAGCAAGAGCACTTGAACTCCTTATACTTTGTTGCTGCCGATCTATCGAGGTGCGTCTCTCTGTGTGGGAAGAGTTTGACTTCGATAGACGCATATGGACGGTTCCGGCCCAGCGCATGAAGACCAGAGTTGAACACCGGATACCGCTCACCAATTATGCGGTCTCTTTGCTTAAGGCAGTACCGCACCACGCGAATAGCCCCTATGTGTTTGCAGCGCCGCAAGGCCGCGCGCTGCATGACGATGATCTCTCCGGCCTTATGAGGAGTATGCACGCCTCTGAGCTTAAGAGGGGCACGGACGGTTGGCTAGACCCGAGGTCCGGCCTGCCCGCCGTTCCACATGGGCTCAGATCAACGTTTCGAGACTGGGCGGCCGAGAACAACTACCCAAGAGAGATATCCGAAATGGCGCTCGCTCACAAAACCGGGAGTGATGTGGAGCGCGCCTATCAGCGCTCTGACCTGCTCGAGCGCCGACGTCAGCAACTCGTTTCCTGGAATGAGTTTTTGCACGCCCACCCCAGTTCAAGTGTCGTGGAGTTCAGGAGGAGGACATGACCGATGACGATGAATATTCACCACCCAAAATGCTAACCCCTTATGATCTCTACGCGGAAACGGGAGATGGGAACCCGCTGGCCCCACCCTACCAGGATGAACAGCTTTGGAAGGTGGTCGAACGCCATTTTCCGGAAATCACCAGAAAGACTCTCGTTTACAAGCAGATCACCGCTGAGGCCGCGGTCGAGGCGACTGATAATGCGATCCGCGACTACTGCGCCTGGGACGCTTCGTGGGACGGACGGTCCTTTCGGGAAGATGGGCAGCCTCTCATCTTATACGACCACAAGCACAGTGGCTCTGCGTTAATCAAACAAGCAATCCAAGCCATAGATGACCGCGACCTTAAATCTTGGCGGGAAGCGAAAGCACTGATGCCATACAGCACCAGACGGCTCATAATGGATACTGCTGCGCGTGTTGGCCCAAATATCCGTAGGCTCGGAGATCGTGCCGTCCTTGCACTTGGTCCTTCTCCATCAAACCTCCAAGCGCACTCAAAAGACTGGCATATCGAGCGAAGCATCCTGAAAGCCGCTCTTAAGCAATCGTCCAAAGGTGGGCGACCTTCCTATGCCTACAAGGATTATGCCGTGCGAGAATGCGTTCACCTCTGGGAGACGCTCAGTGGCAAGACCGCAATTCAGCCCGCACTACAAGCCAGGTAGCTCCGAACGTTCTGGAGGCATGGTGGAATTCGTTTCCGATGCTCTCATGGTCTATGATGACTATGGCATGAAAGGTGCCATATCCAAGCACTCAGGCTCGTATTTGGCACGCATTCTGAACGTCCCTAAAACCAGCTAGAAGAACGCCCCAGAAACTATCCAATGGTTACTGGGGCGGATTTTCATAAAACACACGTTCATGGTGACTCCTGTTTGAAACAGCTTGGGGGCACTATGAACGAATACTATCTCTCGGACAAAGAGCTGTCCGCACGCTGGGGCGTTGCTCGTCCCACCATATGGCGTTGGCATCGGCAAAAGCCGAATTTCCCCAAATGCATCAAGCTGACTGAGGGCTGTTCTCGCTGGCGTCTTTCAGAAATCGAAGCTTGGGAGGCCTCGCTCAAATAGAGCGGGTGAGGTTTCTCACAATTTCACCAAAACATTCAGGACAGTGGTCGGTTACGACGGCAGCGCTGTTCGCGTGCTTAGCACGTTTTGCTGTACTGTGGGGTACCGCGCACAGCAACCCCGGCTCGAAAGCTCCGAGGGGTGCGGTCACGAGAGCACCAGCTCTCAATTAAAGTAGGGAGCAACTCTTGGCACTGGTTTTGACCAAGAGACCCGAGGCGGCGTCCCGGCTCCGGCGGACACGACTTCCAAGGGTATAGAGACAAGCTTCGGGCAAAAAGCTCGGGGCTTGTCGCTCTATACCCGGAAACAACATCCCTCTCCATCGGGCAGCGAAGCGCAGGGTACTGAGGGCCAACAAAGAAAAAAAAACGGGGCCACAAACTCAGAGTTAGAGAGTCAGTAGGCGGTTCTTTTTTTTGCGGTGGGATTAGACTCTCTGATGACGCGGACTTCGTTGCGTTTGCAGAGTCTATCAGCGAGCTCCTTGGCATTCCATCCTCTCCGCGAACTCCCTGCCCTTCATCCTCTCATGAGTCAGCCTTTGAATGCACGACCTTTCCCCGTCAGAGCGAGAGAGGTTCAGGGCATTCAGAATTAGATAGGCAGTAGGCGCCCCTTCAATCTCTTATTCATATGGCTTGCAAATAAGAGTTTCTGGCTGCACTGAGCTTGTTGTTTGCAGCAGGGACTGCCAACGGGCTTCCGGCCCCCTCCGCAGCAAGAGTCAGCCTTTGGGGCATGAGGCTCCCATCCCATGTGAGAGAGCTGCAGCGCGCTTAGAGTCAGAGAGACCAAGGGCGTTTCTGCAACCTCTTCGTCCACATGATTGGGAAACAGAGTCTCCATCTGCACTGAGTTCGTTGTTTGCAGCACGGACTCTCTGCAAGCTCCCTGCCCCTCCTCCACCGCAAGAGTCAGCTTTTGGGGGCAGGTGTCTCCCATCCGGTGTGAGTGTGCTTCAGGCATTCAGAGTTGGAGAGTCTGCAGGGCCTTACGATTTTTCTCCCTTTTTCTTTTCCCAACAAATAAAAAAAAGAAGCTCTCCGATTTTTTTGAGTCTGCATTTTGAGAAAAGACTCTCCAAAACCACCGTTTGCGGGCGTTTTTTTTTGCGCTCAACATTTGTTTTTGCTGCGCAAAATCTATGATTGTTCCCTCCCCTTCGGTTCCTTGTACAAAGGTTGCTTTGTAGTTAGCTATCTCGAAGATTGTCTCCAACAATTCATTTCATCTGTTACAAATGCTGCGCTCGTCGGCGCGCCCGGAATTCTCGCATGTCTCAAAACTCAGATAACCTCGCCTCTTTCATCTGGTCTCTGGCGGACCTGCTGAGAGGTGATTTCAAACAGAGTCAATATGGCCACATCATTTTGCCGTTTACGCTTCTGCGGCGCTTAGAATGCGTTTTGGAACCTACGAAAGCTGGGTTCTTGCAAGAGGCGGAGACAGTTCTGGCAACGGAGATGCCGGAGGAGGCCAAGGAGAAGCTGCTTGCCCGCGCAGCGGGGATCAGCTTTTACAACACATCCAAGATGGATCTTTCCAAACTGGGCGAAGCTGGCATCAAGGACAATCTGGAAAGCTATATCCAGGGCTTTTCCAGGGACGCCCGCGAAATCTTCGAGCACTTCAAGTTAGCTGAGCTCATTGCTCAGCTGGCCGAGGCCAACCTGCTTTACAAAGTTGTCCAGCGTGTGCGTGAGGCGAATCTGAGTCCAGCGAAGATCTCCAACCATGAAATGGGGCTGGTGTTCGAAGAACTACACCAGCTATGAAGCCGCCTATCAGCTGGCCCTCAAAGCCCAAAGTAGTGATGATGAGGTAGAGAGCAAAAAGGCTAAGGTAAAGCTGGGCCAATGGGTGCGTCTGCACGATTACAACATCTCGCAAAAGGTGCAGGTGATTGTAGAGCACTTCAAAGCCAACGTAATGGGCCTACTGGGCGGGTAAGCCAAGGCAATGGTCGTGACCAGCTCTCGTAAGGAAGCTGTGCGCTACAAGATGGCCTTCGAAAAGTACATCAAGGAGATGCGTTACGACAAAATTCAGGCAATGGTTGCTTTCTCCGGCGAGGCGCAGTTCTCCGACAATGACCCCAACAGTGCAGGCCTGATTGGTGAAAAGTTTACAGAGACCAACATGAACCCCGGCCTGAAGGGTCGGGACATGCGCAAGGCATTTGCGAGCGATGATTATCAGGTCATGATCGTGGCAAACAAATTTCAGACAGGCTTCGACCAACCTAAACTCTGCACCATGTACGTGGACAAGAAGCTGGCAGGGGTGGAGTGTGTGCAGACGCTCTCACGTCTCAACCGCACCTATCCGGGCAAAGCAGAGTCCGGTACGTTCGTACTCGACTTCTTCAACGAACCGGATGATGTGCTGCATGCCTTCCAAGAGTATAACCAGACAGCTACTCTGACAGGTGTTTCCGACCCGGATCTGGTCTTTGAGATTTTTGAGAAGTTGCGGAACAGCGGCATCTTTCAGTGGAACGAGGTGGAGCAGTTCGCACAGGCCTTCTACCAAAAGAACAAGAGCAACGCCGCCCTCTCCAACATCTGCAAGCCAGCCGTGGAACGCTGGACCAGTCGCTATCAGTCAGCCGTGAGTGCCTATGCTGCCGCTCACGATGTACTTGAACGAGCTAAGAAGACCGGTGACGCGGTTCGAGTTGCCAACACGGAGAAAACTTTCAAAGAGAGAAGGATGGGCTTGAGATCTTCAAGAAGGACACCGGTGAAGATGATGCTGCCGAGGGTTTGAAACCAGCCAGCGACCTTGGCACGGGCAAATCCAAGGACAAGCAAGAAGAATTTCTCTCCCAGATCATTGCGAAACTAAATGAGCTATTCGATACAGATGATCGACTGAACTATGCACACACTGTGACCGACAAAGTTAGAGAAAACACCCGTGTCATGAAGTAGGTTGAAAACAAGTCTCGTGAACAGGCCATGATCGGAGATTTCACAGAGGCATTAGAGGAAGCGATCATCGAGAGTGGAGACATTCATCAGAAGCTGATGCTGCAACTCCTTGGTGATCCGCAAAAGGGTGAGTCTTTCGCGAATATCGTTTTCGATTTGCTCAAGCGTGAACAGGGACGAGCCCTCAGGTAACACCCCTCGCCTGCATAGGTTCTTTCCAACACCCTCCCTCCGTGCGGGAGGCGCAGCGTATTATGTCGACAGATTTTTGCAAATTTTCTCTGCGTTTCCGTTTCTGGAGAACGAGCTCTCACACTAGGAAGAGATCTATTGAGGAACATTGACACTTCTGGTTATAAACGGCGACGTACTACCTATTGGATTTTCAGGCCTCTGGCACACTGGCGTAGACCTTGAGATAGAACTCACCTTACTTGATAGTGCGCCAGGCTATCAATCGCAGGTTGGGTTCGAGAGAGCGTACTGAACTATCGAGACAATGCCTCTTCGCTGTTCTGAAGTCATTTCATCAATACTTATAGTAAGTTTTTGATTTGTTTGAGATATTCCTCGATACCAACATTCCCATCGAAACGCGTCTCCGCCATCGCGCGAGCGTTGCAGCATAAGATTTGATACTGTTCTGGGTTTTCTTCCAAATCCATAATGTAATCTGATGCAGTTTCTAACCAATTGGATTCTTGCACGGCGACGATGTGCCCATTACTTTGATCTGGAACTAAATCAGTAGCCGCATCAAACGACGAGATTAAAATTGGCCGTCCAGTTGCGAGAAATTCAATCATACTGCGCGGGATACCCTCCTTATAGCGTGTCAAGAGGCAACCAACAGTCCTCCCAGATAACAGTGGCTGCACATCCTCAAGCATACCAAGGTATTGAATGTGGCCAGCCGCTTCAGCAGCAGCGATCTTTTCCGCTGGAAAGCCTCCGTGGCTGACCGGAACGTGATTGCCAGCAAGTAGGAAGTCAATTCTAGGTGCTTTGGATCGTACTGATTTGGCAAGCTCAATATATTCGCCGATACCCTTTTTCTCTAGAAGCCTGGCGATGCAGATCACCTTCAACGCTCCTTCGGGAGGTTGTACACAAGCAAATTCGGAAAGATTGACGCCGGTACCAAATTGCCGAGAGGACAGATCCGCTGGAACTATTTTTGCGTCTTTCCAAGCTTCCAAGTCTGCTTCGTTTTGGAATATGCAATGGTTGACATGAATGAACGCGATGCGAAAGATCCTTAGTACCAGAAGCGACCAAAAGCCAGAAATTTCGCCAAGAACACCAAGACCTGAGATATTGGCGATCCAACCAAACCGCACCAAATGACGTGCCAGCCCAGTATACAGATTGGCTTTAGGGTTGAACGACAGCACTATGTCAGGGCTGTCGCGCTTTAGCCGCCAGATGAAGCGCAGGAGTACTCCCAGCTCTCGTAGCGGCCGCACCCGTCGGCCATCTAGTGGGAGATACTCAACTTGGGTACCGAGCGCGGAAAGGTGATCAAGATAGTCACGGTTACCGCTATAGACCGTAACAGCATAGCCATCGGAGACCAGGCGTCGGATCGTGTCAGCTCTAAAGTTCCAGACATACCAGGAATCGGTTGCAACAATTGCTATTTTCGCCATGTCATCTGTACTATGTGTTTAGAATTAAGTGCCAAAAGTAAGAAAATAAAGACAGGAACCTTGTGCCTGATCCCAATTCCGGGGGTAAAGGTGGCTGGAGCGAAGATCAGAAACGACAGAATGACAATTATCAGAAGCAGCGGATTCTTTCGTGATAACCATAATTGGGCAACTGTGAAGGTTGCGCTTAAGAGAAAAAGTACAAGCGCAAATATCCCAACGCTCGCAGCAATTGGGAAAAGGTAAAGCCAAACAGAATAAGCGACCGCCTTTAGGGAAAAAGGGAAGCCCATATGTAATAGTGTCTCCGCATAGGAGGTGCCTGCATCTTGGATCGACACCCTGACTTTAGCCTCAATGGCAGATATCGTTGCTTCTTGTGAAATTAGAGCGCCAGCCTTTCCAATAATGCCATAGAGATCTTCTAGACCAATTTGTTTCCAGATCGCGATAGCCGTCGCGGAAATCCCTGTCCCCAAAAAAATAATAGGTAGTCCACGCGGTGCTGATAGTAAGTAAACAACGAACGGAGCATTACCCAGATGAGCAATTAAAGCACCAAACATGCTTATAGCTCCCGCATTATAATTTCGATTTTCCAACGCTATGATCGAAACAGCAAGGAGCAGAACATATGTCCCCTCCGCCATACCATTCCCAACTTGATAGGCGCAGTAAAGAAATAAAAGAGATACCACTGGTCTACGCCATGAAATGGCAGAAGCACGCGAAAGAAGTAAAAAAATATTCGCTATTGCGAAACCGTAGATTAACCCCCAGCCGGGACCGAAAATCGAGGCTGGTACACTCCATATTATCTCGTGTAATTTTTCGCCGCAGGGCGGAGTCGAACCAAAACATGCGTTTATTGTTTCGTGGTAGCGAGCCGCATCACCAACGGGACCGATAAACACCCCAAACGATGCAGCCAAAGCCACTCCGGCAATAGTCAAGACCGCCAATAGTTCGAAATGCTGTAGCCGTCCGCCTGTGTGCGAGCAGCGACGGGCTAAAGCAAGAAGCGAACCAACCGCGATGGCAAAAAAACTTAGGCTTTCCATGCATTCCTCCTAAGCCATTCGAGTGGATCAACCCTTTCCATCAGTCGCGCTTGATCAACAGGCCCATTGTCGAGCGCGGCGCGCACTGCGCTGCGAATCTGCTTTGGATCAGTGTCTTCGGTAGTAACAAAAGGCAGGCCCATCCAAAGGCAAAAATCTCGCATCTTTTCGGCGTAGACCAACGGTACCACTGGCACGCCAAGAATGGCGCATGCGCACAACACATGAAACCTCTGGGTCACCACGAAAGGCGCTGCAACGAGAGTATCGAGGAAGGGCGCAACACCGCGGTATGGATGCAAGGTTTCGATCCTGAGAACGCGGAGCTCATCAGTGCCGAGATCACCGCGGTCATCTGCAGACAAACCTTCAAGCGCATGACCTTCTGCCAGTAATTCGCCCACGATCACCAACTCAGCCTCCGTGTTGCGCCGGAAGTTTCGGAAGTTAATCAAACCCGGCGCACTGGGTAATGGCGGATGCGCAGCCCGCTGCTCGGCTAACTGATCGAGCTTGAGTGCGCGGCGTGCAAACTCGGAAAAGATCGGATCACAGCAGAGGACGGCATCGCGTCCAGTGAGCTCTTCGAAGGCGATGACCCCCTCAGCTTCTCGCAATGCGTAAACGCTGTTGGTCTTGCGTGCAAGGAGCCGCCATAAACGCCGGGCAAAGGGCTTCGAAAGCGGGCCGAAGCCTGTGCCACAGACCAAAATGCGCCGTCCAAACAGTCGCGACAGAGCAAAAGTAATAGCTAGATGCGCACCGCCGCTGCGAGAACTGTTATCGTTAAACTGACCGCCTCCGCCGATCACCACGAAATCAACCCCTGCTATGACACGCGCCTTCCCGACTACGTCGGTGCGGTGAACGTCGATCTCTCCAGCCTCCGCACCTGCACGTCGAATGTCTCCACCGATTGTCACCGAGCAACCGAGCGCGATGAGCTGTTCGCGGAACAGACTCCAAAGCAGGTCGTCACCAAAATTCCCAATACCGTAAGTGGCTTCGAGGAAAACCTTTTTCACTGCCGTCTCTCCGTTCAATCTTGCCGCCCAGCTAATAGAAATGCGCCCCGCGCGAGGCCATCGTGCTTTGCAGCGAGTTGTATCTTACTAAGCGTTTTGACGACCTTTGCAGGGTTCCCGAGCAGGATCGACCCAGCGGGAAAGGTCCCACGCACCACCGAGCCAGCACCTACAAGGCAATGATCACCAAGCTCGGTGCCAGGCAACAAAATCACGCTGTCGCCGAGCCAACAACCTTTGCCCACAGCGACGTTTTTTTTTGAGATCGTTTCATTCGAATAAGGTATGGTTGCAGTGCCGAAGAAATCGTGGTTTGAAGTGTAGATTGTAAGGTTTGGTCCGGCGATACTACCTTCATCAATGGTAATCCCGCCGAGCGCAAAGAGGCGCGCGCTGGGACCGATATAGACGTGGTCACCAATCTCAAGCCGATTTAGCCAGGACCATGCATTAAGCGATACAATGCGGCTTGTCGTACTGATCTTCCCTCCCTTACGGCGGATTGCCAACCGTGGCCATCGGCCTATTAATGCTCGAATCATCACCGCATCCTTGCTTTTAGCACCAAAAGAAAAGCATTCTGAGTTAGCACACCCAAGCCGTAGACCACCAGTAGGTTTGCAGGCCCGATTGCTCCCGCCAAGGTCAATCCTGAAACCGCCATCAACTTGACCAGTACCATCAGTGCGAGCGACCCCACGATAGGGCGGATCCGGCCTACGGAATAGAACCAGTTGGCAAGCGGTCCGAAGGCGGCCGAGGCGGCGAAAATCGCAGCGGCGGCGGCAGCCAGTAACCAGATTTCGCGTGCCCAAAGCACGGGCCAGAGCAACCCGGCAGACGCGAAGCCCACTGCAAATACCGCGCTCAAAAATAAGGTTTGGATCTGGACTTTCCGGAATATCTGACGGTATCTATCGGAAGTGGTGGAATGCGAATAAAGTTCGCGCAGGTTGTTGACTAAAATGAAGTTCGTCGCGATACCGCAGACCGACGCCAGTTGCAAGGCAACCTTGTAGCTGGCGAGCGTTTCGGGATCTGCTAGCCGGCTCATCGCAAAAATTTCGAACTGCGTCGCCAGCACCATTAACATCCCGAGCAAGACGAAGGCCCAGGGAGACGACGGCCTGTTTGCAGGAGCGTTGCCGGAGGTTGCTGATACAACGGCGGGTATGGTGTTTTGCGCGAATCCAGCCAAGCCAATTGCTGCGAAGATGATAATCAGCCCAGTTAATCCGAATGACCATAGCAAACCGGCATCGCTGGGTCCCGCTGCCAAAAATAGCAGAACGACGAGCACAAGTAGAACGAGCGGGCGCAAAGTAAATTCGAGTGCAACAGCCAAGCTGTTACGATGATTGGCGCGCAGCTGGGCTGCCTGTACCTTTAGAAGCAAGTGACCGATCCCGAGAACCGGCACGACGACCAACACCCAAAGGCTCTGGCCTAACACCAGCACCAAAACAACAGAAGTCAACCAAAGCACAACGACACCTGCTATTCCGGCGCCGAAGCCGCCCGCACGCCCGCTCAGCCTCTCTCGTAAATGAAAATGTTCGGTATAAGGATTGAGTGGTGCTGTAGCGAATTGCATATAGGCGGCGAGCACCGCGTACTGAGCGGTATAGGCGGGCGGGAAACCGGCGAGATAGGCAAGTAGGACCAACGTTGACGCTGGCCCCATTACTCGACCAACTAGAGCGACTATCACAGATACATCCCCAGAATCCGGGTGACAAAAGCGTCGGCGTCGAATGTGTCTCGCAGTTCAGCGATTTCAGCAATGGAAGGCGTAGAGGTAGACATCACAGCCGCAATCGTCTGAGCAGCAGTTGCTGGGTTATCAGGGTCGACAAACGATACTCCGCCACCAACTGCAGCGACCTCACGGAATGGTGGGATTGGCGCGGCAAAGGCTGGCAATCCTGCTGCCAGTGCCTCAATCAAACCGATGCCCAGCCCCTCCGCCGATGAAGTAGCAAGGAAAGCGTCATAGTTTTGGTAAAGCTGCAAGACGTCATTATGGGCGACCTGTCCAAGGAAACGCAATGCAGTTCCAAGCCCGACCGTCTCTGCCTTAGCCTCCAACGCCTCACGTTCTGGGCCCTCACCCACGATATCAAGTGTCGCATCGAAACCCTCGCGTTCCCGCAGTGCAGCCAAAATGTCGATCTGGGCAGCTACACGTTTCACCGAAACTAAACGGTTGACCGAAAGCAATCTTAACCGGTTGCCAGTCTCTCCGAAGGCGCCGTCACGTCTCAAAGGTAAGATAACCGGGTTAGTCACGACCTCGCCGCGTGCTATACCCCAAGAGGATCTACCTGCTTCAGATACGAAGACGATCTCCTTACAAGGATTCCATCGTGCACGAAACAGCCGGCGCGCCCAGGGATTAGCGCTCTCAGCAGATCCGTGGACATGGCAAATCACCTGACGCCCGGAGATGAGTGGGAATATTGGTAGGAACTTTACATAAACATTGACGTTGTAAAGGTGCACGGTAGTCGCTGCTTGAAGCATGCACCAAGCTTTGCCGACTTCATTCGGCATAACGACACATGCTCCTGCAGCCTCCATTTCACCTCTGATCTCAGGCACAATGGCATTTCGCGTTCCAAGAAACAATATCGATGCTTGTCCGCCCGCCTCACGAACGCCCCGCAATAGGTGCAATAAAACCTGCTCTCCACCACCGTTAACGAGTTTATTGGTGAGATAGACTACGTTCATCCAATTTCTCAACTAGTTGCTCAGCAATAGCATCCCATGAAAACGCAACCAAATGTTCTTGTCTGATTTTTGCGCAATCAAAGCCAATCATAGCTAGCTTGCCAAGCGCAGCTTCGAGAGATGCCGACGAGAGTTCTTCAAGAAAAAGCCCGTTATCGCCCTCGCGGATACGCTCTCTAAACCCAGGGATATCGCTCGCGATAACAGGCGTGCCAACTGAGAGCGCCTGATGCAGAACACCGCTTTCACTGACTTTATCGTAGGGCAGCACAACAGCGGCGGCGTTTGCAATCAAGTGTTCGAGATCCGCATCAGTCAGGAAGCCGTCGAAATAGCGCCCAGCGGTCGCGATCTGCTCGCTGGAAAAGCTGCTTTGGTTACGCCCCGCCACTACCAGCGTCATTCCAATTTTCTTGAAAAGAGACGCGTTCGCGATGAGGTAATCAATATTCTTATCGTCCCGCACATAACCGGGAGCGATCACATAATCACCTAGGGTCTTTACTGCTTCAACGATATCAGCTGACGCTGGATTGCCTTGCTTCGTTGGGGCATATTCCCCATGTGGAATTATCGCAACGCGTTCTCGTAGGTTGGCGGGTACCAACTCAAGTTCAGCCTCGGTATGCAGTACAACCATATCGAAACCGCGCCAAAGTCGCCATTTAATTGCATTATAAATGCGGTTGGGGAAATGCGTTGCAACGTTATGCGGAGTGAGTACCGTTCTCCATCCTAGGCGACTCGCGATATAGAGCAGTATTAACGTAATTAAATTTATACCCTGATAGTGGATAATAGTGCTCTTTTTTCCGAACAACGCCCGCGCGACCGACAGTAATGTGCGCGGTGAACGGCGTCCTTTTGGCAACTCCATCATTTCAATATTGTCGCCGAGAAGTTGCATCAATGCGGCCTGCCCTGCCACAGACAAGCGCATTCTGTCAGTAGCTGCAAGCGCATTGGCCAAACGCGCTGTATAACGCTGCAAACCTCGACTATCAGATACACAGATCAAGCGGTAGTCGACAACATTCGTTTTAGACACTCGCGTTCCTCTAAACTAATTTCGACTTTGTTGCCGCCGTAATAAATCCTGTTTTTAATTACCGACTTCAGAGTCAATGGCACAAGACGATTGAGTCTTAGCGCTATAAGCCACTGCCACAAGTAAGAGGCAATTCGGGCAAGCACGACGCTGCGAGGTGCCATTCGTTGGTTGGACTGCTGAAACCCCGCATCTTTCGCTGAAATTCCTAAACCTTTAAGAGTAGCAGCGAAATCAGACCCACTTGTAATCTGAACCGTATAGAATTGATCCACAGCGTCGCGCCACCCAGCGGAATGATCTTCGTATCGGCTCGCTTCGACGACCTCAGGATATGCTGAAACTGCATCTATAGGATTTGAAACCCGCCCCTTAGCTTTATGGTGCAGGTAATGGGATACCGTCCTTTCCAACGGATCGCGACGTGTGTGGATCACTTTCAGGTCGTAGCGCGTCCCTAGTTCGACTAAGGCTTCACGTGCAAAATCACTCACAAAGTAAGTAGGTTCAACAATGTATGCTTCTCCATTAGCCAAAATTTGAGATTTGATCCGCGTTTCTTCCGCCCGCATATCCCTTCGCCGTGAGAGGTTAAACATCTCTTTCTGCTTCGGCGTTTTTGTGAACGGAAGTAGATCAAAGATAGTTGTCGTTCCGGTTTTTTCCGGTCCAACGAACACAAAAACTTTTGGGAGTTCTTCCCGCATTTCCATTAACCTGATTAGCTAAAATTAACTTCTCGAAATACCATTTAAAATAAATTGATAACAGGGATGCACCAGCAATGCGCCCTCTTTAGCTGTGGACTTTGATCGGATAGTTCTGTTTTTCGCCTAAAGCGTTTTTTGTTTATGTTTGTTTACGTGAGATGTGTATTGTATCAGTTCACCCATCTAAGCAGCCCCAGCTTTCTATCTTTTGATGATTTAAACGGAATGGCATAGACTCATTTTCGTAACATTACTCGTATGAAGCGCTCGGCCTTTGCATTTGTTTTGCGCGTGTAGGGTCCGATGAGAAAGTGCTTGAGCTGCAGCGATCGCGGTACTTTCCGAAACAGTTTTGCAATGCAGTCGGAACTATTGTCCGTCATCAACCGCCGCACTGAGAGGCCCTACTAGTGGAACCGGCACAAGGCGCGGGCGATAAAGGCTGCAGTGAAATAAGGGGCTTCGCTGGTCACAACGTCCGTATAAGTAAGACAGGTAACATCATCGATTGCCACATGCAGATAGTCCCAACTAAGTCTTTTGGAACGTCCCCTGCGCATTCCCAATACATAGCACATCAGGAGCTCACTCAATCCAATGGCCTGCTGCCAGTACATTGCGCACGCAGGCTAAATCTATCCAGATCGAAGCCGCATTCTGAGCTGTAATAATCTTTACGACTCAACCTTCTCAGGTAAGTAGAGAGCGGTGCTGGCATGCTTGAGTCTCCTCAAATAAAGGAAAAATAAATCAACGCATTTGGGAAACAGTAAGATTCAAACTTCAAGCAAAAGGCCTTAGTAAACAGGGGAAGCCAAGCTGCCCCTGCTATATGTAGGTACCCGATAATTACTTTAAATCACACCATCGCTTTGTAGGCGGTGAAGGATCTCGTCAGCCAACTGCTCTGGAGTCTTGTCCTGAGTACTGACACGCATTTCTGGATTTGCCGGAGCCTCATATGGGCTATCAAGACCGGTGAAGTTTTTGATTTCGCCCGCCTTCGCTTTGGCATAAAGCCCTTTAGGGTCGCGTTCAGCACAAGTCTCAAACGGAGTGTCTACATGGACCTCGTAAAATTCACCGTCTTCAACGAGCTCTCGTGCCATATCGCGCTCGGAGTGGAACGGCGAAATGAACGAAACTAGCGTAATGAGACCAGCATCGACAAACAGCTTGGTAGTTTCAGCAACTCGGCGGATATTCTCGACACGGTCGGCTTCGGTGAAGCCAAGGTCGCGGTTAAGACCATGTCGTATGTTGTCGCCGTCTAGGACGTAAGTTTTCTTTCCGAGATCATAGAGCTTCTTTTCCAAGGCATTAGCAATTGTCGATTTTCCTGAACCAGATAGGCCGGTAAACCAAAGCACCGCTGGCTTCTGGTTAAGAAGCTCTCCGCGGGCAGCCTTGTTAATATCCAGTGCCTGCCGGTGCACATTGATGGCACGTCTGAGGCCAAACCACACTAAACCTGCCGCTGCTGTTTCATTAGTCATGCGGTCGATGAGGATGAAGCTACCGGTTTCGCGATTAACTTCGTATGGATCGAAGGCGATGGGCTGCGACAGGGAGATGTTGCAGAACGCAATCTCGTTAAGGTCGAGCTGCTTGCCTGCCAGATGCTCCAGTGAACTGACGTCGATCTTATGCTTAATTTCGGTGACAGTTGCATTCACCGTCTTGCCGCCGATTTTCAACAGATACGGGCGCCCGGGATAAAGTGAGTTTTCCGACATCCAGATGAGATGGCTGGCGAACTGATCAGAGACCTCAGGCCGGTTGCAACTGGTCGCCAGGACATCTCCTCGGGAAATATCTACTTCGTCCTTAAGCGTTAGTGTAATCGCCTGCCCTGGTATAGCTTCCTCCAAATCACCATCATACGTCACCAGCCGATCAACAATGGAGGTTTTGCCGGAACTGGAAACAACTACCTTATCTCCCACACGTACGGTACCACCACTCACCGTGCCCGAATATCCACGGAAGGTATGATCGGGACGGTTGACCCACTGTACAGGGAGGCGGAAAGGAGTTTCGGCATTGACATGAGCGGTTTCCACGTCCTCTAAGTGGCCTAATAGTGTTGGGCCACCAAACCAGTTAAGGTTATCACTCTTGCCGCAGACATTATCGCCAAAACGGGCTGAGAGCGGGATCGCAATGGAAGTCTCGAAGGCAAACGAAGCTGCAAACTGCTCGAAATCCTTTCTGATCTCGTTAAAGCGATCTTGGCTATAATCCACCAAATCGATCTTATTGACCGCCAGAACCACATGACGCACCCCCAGGAGAGATGCAATAAAAGCATGACGGCGGGTCTGGGTGATGATGCCTTTGCGGGCATCGACCAAGAGCACCGCGAGGTCAGCAGTAGAGGCGCCAGTCGCCATGTTGCGAGTATATTGCTCATGGCCAGGGGTGTCGGCGACAATAAACTTGCGTTTGTCGGTAGCAAAGAAGCGGTAGGCCACATCAATGGTGATGCCTTGCTCGCGCTCAGCCTCAAGTCCATCGACTAGCAAGGCTAAATCAATGTCCTCACCGACAGTGCCGTGCTTCTTGCTGTCCTTTGCCAATGCCGAAAGCTGATCCTCGAAGATCAACTTGGTATCATAAAGTAGGCGACCAATGAGGGTGGACTTGCCATCATCAACACTGCCACAAGTCAAAAAGCGCAATAGCCCTTTGTTCTCTTGACCAGAAATGTATTCGGCAAACGCTGTCTCTTTGGAGAAATCTTCACGCTTGTTCATTTAGAAATACCCCTCGCGCTTCTTTTTCTCCATGGAGGCTGAATCATCGTGGTCAATCAGGCGTCCTTGCCGTTCCGAAGTTCGGGCAATCAACATCTCGCGCACCACTTCCGGCAGGCTGTCAGCGCTGGATTCAATGGCACCGGTAAGTGGATAGCAGCCCAATGTACGGAAACGAACCAATTTTTCTTGCACCTGTTCATCGGGCTGCAGTGGCAAACGTTCATCATCAACCATTATTAATGTGCCACCACGTTCCACAACAGGTCGTTTGGCCGCCAGATAGAGCGGTACAATGTCGATTTCTTCGGCCAAGATGTATTGCCAAATATCTAGCTCAGTCCAATTGGAAAGCGGGAAGGCACGAATGGATTCGCCTTGCGACACACGGGCATTATAAAGGGACCATAATTCGGGGCGCTGGTTCTTCGGATCCCACGCATGGGATGAGTTGCGAAACGAGAACACACGCTCCTTGGCGCGGGATTTCTCCTCATCACGCCGCGCACCACCAAATGCTGCATCGAAGCCATATTTATCGAGCGCTTCTTTCAGCGCCTCGGTTTTCATAATATGAGTGTAATTGGAAGAACCATGATCGAACGGATTGATATTTCGCTCAACGCCAACCTGATTCGTGTGCACGATTAGTTCAAGCCCGTGTTTTTTGATAGTTTCGTTGCGGAAGCTGATCATTTCCTTGAACTTCCATGTGGTATCCACATGGAGAAGAGGAAACGGCGGTTTGGCGGGGTAAAAGGCTTTAAGGGCCAAATGCAGCATCACAGCTGAATCTTTACCTATGGAATACAGCATAACCGGGTTGCGGAACTCGGCTGCAACTTCGCGAATAATCTGAATACTTTCGTTTTCTAATCGCTTTAAGTGCGATAGCTGATCAGTCCCCATTCGGGTCTCCAACTCAATATCTATCTTAACTATCAATTCAGCTGCTGCTAATTGAAATTCTTAAGTCTACCAGTTTGAGCTTAGACCATACTGGGAAATCATACTCTCATCGCCGACAACCATAAAGTGGGGGTTTGCGTAGTCACTATCGGAAACTTGGTTCTGCTTGCCGTATGCAAGCGGGGCACCGCCTTCGACTATAACCTTGCCACCTGCTGCCAAAACAACTGCATGGCCTGCAGCTGTATCCCACTCCATGGTTCGGCCAAGGCGAGGGTAGAGATCAGCTTTGCCTTCTGCTACGCGGCAAAACTTCAAGGAAGAGCCTGCTGAGACCATTTTTGCTCCGTCGCATCGGTCGACGATTTTTTGTGTGGCCTGGCTCATATGGGACCGACTACCGAAGACAATTACAGCCTTGGGCGCTGGTCGGCACGAGATTGGATGTGCAGGTCCGATCGCATCATTTGTTACCTCTGCCATGAAAGCACCTTCTCCTTTTGCGCCCCAGTAGATTTTTCTGAGCGCTGGAGCATAAACCACACCGTACACAGGTGCCCCATTTTCAATTAAGGCGATGTTGACGGTGAACTCACCATTGCGATTAATGAACTCCCGAGTGCCATCAAGCGGATCAACGAGGATAAATCTGTCGCCAATCACTGGAATGCGCCCCGCAGCAACTTCCTCTTCAGCGATAACGGGTATTTCAGGGAAAGCTTCAGATAAGTTCTGTAGAATAACTTTCTCTGCTGCCTCGTCTGCACGGGTAACCGGAGAGCCGTCATCTTTTTCCATGGTAGCAAATTCTGTTTCGTAGATTCGCAAAATCTCGCAGCCAGCCGCATGCGCAGAGTTCTTAAAAATATTTAGCATGAGTTTTCTTTTGAGAGCCACATTGGATTTGGCAAAGAGAGGTACATCTCGCCCCGATAAAATGCAACGTATTTCGAACCAGCCTCTTAGGCAAAAAGGCCCTTCTCGACTTATGTATATAGAACCTTATTTTTGATTTATTCTACTGACTACGAGTTATTCCCAGATTTGGTGTATGAGTATTTTCTTAAGCAGTTTTTTTGATCGGGAGTTGGTTGTTCAATCCGGTCATTGAAATTGATGATTTTGCCAAGATTAGCAAATCTGGGTTGTTTTCTCCTGCCCCTTTGTACGCATTAGGTCGGTTTGAACATCATTTGAAAGTTACGTTGCAAAGTTCATTCGGCTCTCAACTCTCGCCTTTTAGGTTACAAACGGTTCGCTTTGAATTCGCGGTTTGAGGTTTGTTGAGTTGATCATGCCCCCTTTGAACGCTCGGTGGTGTGCTACTCACCATTAATGAGGGCCATTCCAGCGACAAAAACTGCCTTACATTGGCTGTTGATGGAACGCGGACACTTGAAATAATTAAGTACTCACATGCCAGAAAGTGCTTCACATGTCTTCCTAAGAGCTGGGTCATCAAGCCCACATTAACCTAGATTAGCAGTTACCACAGGCTTGGCAAAGACTGGGAGAAACTGACCAACGTCTCCACAGCACAGGCAATAACTGCTCACATCAGAACACCAACGAGGAGAATTGCAAAATTTTGCGATCTTTGAAAGACTTGTGTATCAGACTCTACCGGGCTGAGACAGAGATCTTTCACTGAGTAAGTAAGCAACGAATATGTGTTTCTAGAGCGTTTGGCTCTCTACACGATCGGCAAGTTTCCTTCAAACGCCTTCCAACAAAAGGATGACTTGCTCACCTCAACCCAATATGTTCATAGCCACCCCCTCATCATTTAAATCCATTCAGAGGTAACAGATCACAAGGGAGATGAACCATGCCCTCAATCGTTAGGTCAAGTTCATGGGCATTTACGAGTGTTGCTGTGATAAACAAGAACTTCGTTACGCGAAGTGTGTATGACCACTTACCTGCGTCGGTGAATTAGTAATCAAGAACTTTTCAGATGATGGGTGATATGATGGGTTAGCAATAGACCTAATAGTTTTATAATATCAATTCAATAAGTTATGAATAAAAATGGCGGAGAGTGAGGGATTCGAACCCTCGGAACGCTTGCGCGCTCAACGGTTTTCGAGACCGCCCCGTTCGACCACTCCGGCAACTCTCCCGCTTATGCCTCGTGTTGAGGCTTGCGGGACCATATAAAGAAGCTTTCGTTTGGGCAAGCCCTGCAGTCTCTATGCCGCAGATAACTCACAGCTGACACGGCGGTTGGCAACAAAAAACGCAGTGGCTGGCCCACTGCGTTGAATTCAATACTCATTTTAGAAGTCTAAGCTGCCTGAACGTCTTCGAGGAAGGCTTTGATAGAGCGGTTAAACTGATCGGCCTCACCAGAGATATTGTCAGCCTGATTGTTGATGTCTTCCGCCGTTTTAGTGGAGTTCTCAATCGTGTTGGCGACCTCAACCATTTCGGTCTCACCGATACGAGACTGATCAGAGGCATCGGTTACAGACCGGGCAATCTCGGAGACTGTTACAGACTGCTGTTCCACTGCTGCGGCCACTGCGGATGAACTGGTAGACAGCTTTTCCATCATGCTGGCCACATTTTCAATGGAACCAACAGCGTCCGTGGATACCTGTTGGATCGCGTGGATCTGCTGTGAGATCTCTTCTGTTGCAGTGGCTGTCTGATTTGCCAGATGCTTCACTTCAGAAGCCACAACGGCAAACCCTTTACCCATTTCGCCTGCACGGGCAGCCTCGATTGTGGCATTCAACGCAAGAAGGTTGGTTTGGTCTGCGATATCCTTGATGAGGTTGACGACCTGTCCAATGCGAGAAGCAGAGGATGCTAATTCCTGAATTGTTTTGGATGTGTTGACGACAAGATTGCCAACTTCATCGGCAACCTCTTTGGAGTTTACCGCTTCAGAGGCCACTTCCCTGATAGAGAGAGACATTTCCTCACTGGCGGATGCAACCGTTGCCACAGAGGTCGAGGCATGGCTGACAGCTTCGCCTGCCTTTACAGCCTTGTCGGAAACACTTTCTACTGTGACATTTAATGCGAAGGATGCGTCATGCAGTGACTGGATCGCAGAATTAAACCCATCACCTGCTGCGGTTGCAGCCTTTTCGAACTCTCGTACCAGAACAGCAACTTTTTGCTCACGTTCCTCACGGAGCTTGTTGTCTTTGTCGCGCTCTTCGTTCAACTGGTTTCGTTCAATGGCATTGGCGCGGAACACTTCCAGAATCTTCGCCATTTTGGCGAACTCGTCCCGGCCTTTTGTACCCTCGATATTGATTGAAACATCACCATTTGCCAGAATGCTCATCGCTTTGTGCAGATTTGCAAGCGGGCGTGAGATACGCCATGCGATATAGCCGGCAATCATCAGCCCGATAAAGCCCATGGCGGCTGCCTGCAACAGGAAACGCTGCATGCTCGCTGCAGAGGCTGCACTGTGAAGAGCTTTCGCCTTGGCCTGACCTGCTGCGCCAATGTCATTGAGTTGCTGAGCGGCTGGGATCATTTCGTCCAGTTGCTCCAGAGCGAAAACCATCTCCTCCTGAATATCGGCATTCAGGACTTCAATTTGTTGCAGCGTATCAGTGTAGGTTGCCCAAAGCTTTTTCACGGCTTCAGAAGTCTCTTTTGGCATCTTGGCAGATTGAATAACCATACCAAATTGCTCGATGCGGCTCTTGAATGTGCTCTTTTCAGTTTCATAGCCATCAACACCGATGGTCCATTCCATGGCCTGAAGGTCTTTGAGCAAACCGGCGACGCGCTGGGTGTCCTTGCTGACGTTCGCCTTCCGCCGCGCTTTGTTGATTTCAATCTGCATGGAGGAGCTTGCGCGCTGAAGAACCGAAATGAGGCCGCCGTCCGAGCTGGTTCCACGCTCTAGGGTCGCTTCGACCACCGCACCAAAGGTCTCTGAGAAACCGTAGGCGTATCCTTCCAAGTTATCGTAGAGCTCATCTTCTATGCCTGGAACCTGTAAGGCCCGTGTTTCTTCAACCAGGACAACGACGCGCTCACGCTCCGTTGCTGCAACTTCTGCGGCCTTCGCATCTGGATGCAGCAGGAACTCGCCACCAATTGCGCGCATACGGTCCGTCGCCGAGCTGATTGCGAGCGCATTTTGCATCAACTGATTATGGGTCTGCGTGTTCTTCTGAAACTCAGCGTTGTGGCTGTTCATTTGTAAGAGAAAAATCAGAGCTCCGCTCAACACGAGTATCGGCAACAACCCAAGGGCTGTAACTCTCGTTACGACGGAATAGATCCAGGCGAACTTTGGAATGCGCATTTTATGCCCCCCGCACGCGTGCGGTTTTAATCAACTGATGACAATAATCGCGGTTTGTCACATGCAGTCCACTTTGGCGCCTGCCGTCCCCAAGCACCTGCATGGAACATGCACAAATCACATTGGCATAATGTTGGCTGGCGAAGGTTTATCGATCCTTAAACCTGTCATAAAATACGGCTTAAAACCCCGCTACATAAGTATTTCAACGTACCAATTGGATCGTATTCCTAAGCCTTGTGTCGCGATGGCAGCAAGAATCACTTCAGCAGATGAGCAGGCATTCAAAAGTGAACCTCATCATCATGATAGAATCTGGCTACACACCCTCTCTCTTAACGCAGCAATTAGACCAATACTTTTGTATAAGTAACGAGGTTCAAAAGCATTGCAGCGAATATACGAGTAATCGATGAGATGCTGAGTTATAGGTCCATGAAAGGGACAAGTTCTCGTAAACAATGTGACGCAAGACTACTACACCTTTTACAATCATTCTCCTCGAATACTATGGATATATTACGCTGATTACACACAGTGACCAAAGACGCGATATTGTTCGCACCTACAATTTAGGCTAGGTTACTTTACCGATGCGGCATCACTAACTTTTTACGGCCAAATAAAGCTAAGAAACGGCCATGAAAGGACATGAAATGCCTAAGTTGACACATCTACTGTGCGCCCTGTTTGCCGCAGGAGCCTTCATTTTAACTCCCGTCTCGTCACAGGCTCTTGTCAAGATCATGACGGAAGCAAATACCTCTGATCAGTACTGGCTCAACATGCGTATGGGCCCCTCTACTGACTACGATGTGATTAGGGTTTTAGAGCCTGATTCCATTATAATGGTCAGATCCTGTCAAAGCGACTGGAGATGGTGCCTCGTGTCGTACCATGGTATCCAAGGATACGTGAGTGCACGATACATTCATAGAAATGGAATCGACGTAAACACAGGTACTTATGCTGATATGATACCTATCAATGATTCTGTAGAGTATCATGAGGCGTACTACCTGCGCTAATGACTGATAGTTTCTGAGCCGTTCGATGCGAAGTTGGACGGCTCAGAAAGCTGAGCAATACTCTCCTGTTTCTTTTGGCCACGCATACCAACATCTGAGTTCAATCTACTTATTCTTCTGCTACATGGATAATTGCTTGGTTGCCTGGCTTTTGCGATACCCACCTGAGCTTTTCCTCGACTTTGGCGCATTCAGCTCAACGGCCACCTAATCTACTGAAAATGGCTTCGACTTCATCTACGCAGCCCCACAATCTCGCCATGCGCATTTCTGATAATATGATGAGATTCTGCGTTGACATTCCAGAATGTCTGCGTATATTCCAGCAGCTCAAAAAATTGCGGGATACCCGCTTTTCCGCGCTGTCCGAGGCAAGACATCGAAACCGCCTTCTGGTTTTTCCAGAGTTTGCGGTCGACTTCCCAAAAACGGGACGTTCCTAGAGCATAAAGGAAACGGTCGCCAAAGTTCGCAGGTTACTGCGACGCCAAAGGGTGCGCTAAGATAAGAAGGACATGCGCATGTTCGCAGTCATTAAAACAGGTGGCAAACAGTACACTGTTGCTGCTGACGATCTTCTGAAGATCGAAAAAGTTTCTGCCGAAGCTGGTGAGACCGTCGTATTTGACGAAGTTCTGATGGTTGGTTCCGATGCGGATACCACTATCGGTGCACCAACTGTTGAAGGCGCTTCTGTAACTGCAGAAGTTGTTGAGCAGGGTCGTGATCGCAAGATCATCATCTTCAAAAAGCGTCGTCGTCAGAACTCACGTCGCCGCAACGGTCACCGTCAGGCTTTCACAACCGTGAAAATCACTGACATCCTGACCGGTGGTGCGAAGCCAGCTAAAAAAGCTGCGGCTCCTAAGAAAGCTGCTGCTGCACCAGCTGCTGAAGGTTCCGACGATCTGAAAAAATTGCAGGGTCTTGGCCCAGCAATTGAGAAAAAGCTGAATGCTGCAGGTATCTCTACCTACGCACAGATTGCAGCTCTTTCTGCTGAAGACATCGCCCGCGTTGAAGAAGAGCAAGGCATCAAAGGCCGCTTCGAACGCGATAACTGGGTTGAACAGGCTAAGGAACTGGCAGCGAAGTAATTCGCGCAAGTTACTGTCCTAGAGATTAAACGAGGAGTACTTCGTTATGGCTCATAAAAAAGCTGGCGGTTCATCCCGCAACGGTCGCGACTCAGCTGGTCGTCGCCTTGGTATCAAAAAGTTCGGCGGTGAAGCTGTAATTCCTGGCAACATTATTGCACGTCAGCGTGGCACTAAGTGGCATCCTGGCGCAGGCGTTGGCATGGGTAAAGATCACACCATTTTTGCGACCGTTGAAGGCAAAGTTGCATTCGAAGAGAAACGCAACGGCCGAACATTTATCAACGTGATGCCGGTGGCGCTAGCCGCCGAGTAACGCTGACGTGATATTCCAAATCGTCGGCGTCTCATCAGACCCCGACGGATTTAGGAAAATCCGGTCAAGATCATTAAGATCAGGATAAGGGGAAGATGGGACGCCATCCTCCCCTTTTTCTTTGCCCTGTGGGGACGGGCAGCAAGACCGGAGTAAAGACCATGGTAGTTGAATACGAAGAGATCCCAGAAGAAAGCAGTTGCTTTGCGGCCGGGTCGCCGCAGGACACCGCGCGTCTCGTCATCGACCGAGCGCGCAAGGATGATGTGGCCGACATCCTGTTTTTGGCCAACAACCGTCGGATCGCTGAGAAGCTGACGAACATGCCGCATCCCTTTACGCGTGAAGACGCTAAAGCGCTGGTGAAACGGTGTGAAGTTCAGTTCCCTAATCAGGCGACGTTCGCGATCCGCATGATGAACACTGGCCGCATTATTGGCGCTATCGGGTTCAATCCGCTTACTGAGGACTTTGGTGCAGTGCATCTGGGTTACTGGGTGGGCGAGCCATTCTGGAACCAGGGATATGCGACAGAAGCTGTTCAGTCTGTTATTGAATTCGCGTTCTCCAACGGCGTTAAGGAGCTCTCCGCTTCTTGCCGTGTGAGCAACCCTGCCTCGCACCGTGTTCTGACGAAGTGCGGCTTCAAGCAGGACGGAACGACAAAGCTGCATTCTCTCGGCGCAAAGGCCGTGGTGGATGCGACACGCTTTACACTAACCCGCGCCCAATGGATCGCAAATATGCGATGGGGTTACGCTGGTTAAGTGATGCCAGATGAGCAGGTTGCAATTATTGCGACCTGCATTTGGCAGCGTGATTGTTGTTTGGCTGTATCTGCCTGTCATCAACCACAGAAACCAGCGATCGCGTATGTGATCCTAATGCATTCTTCCTGTCTGCATTTGGGCATCGGGGCGTGCTGCGTTTCTCCCTCACTTATCCATTTCAACTAGCAACTAGAGAACTATGCGTTTGATTTACAAGGTCTTTTATAATGTTGACTACAACTATAGATACCCAAAGTCTGCGACTGCGCCCATTCCAATCTAACGATCTTGCCCGGTTTTGGGAGATCGGGCATTCCAGCTACGAAGTTGCACGCTGGCTCACCGGCTTGACGTGGCCTCCAGTAATGACGGAAGCCAAAGCCTTTATTGAACAAGCTAGCGCGGCAAATCCGAAAACGGACTCCTTTCCGTTTGCAATCGACCATAACGGCCAATTGATTGGCGGTGTCGAAGTTCAAAAACCCGGT
Source organism: Pseudovibrio japonicus (assembly GCF_014651595.1). Lineage (GTDB taxonomy): Bacteria > Pseudomonadota > Alphaproteobacteria > Rhizobiales > Stappiaceae > Pseudovibrio > Pseudovibrio japonicus. The sequence goes on from NZ_BMXE01000002.1 coordinate 155,534, forward strand.
GATCTCAATGAGTTCCCGGAGCTACCAACCATCAGCTACTGGCTGAGCGAAGCTGCTCAGGGTCATGGCTACATGATTGAAGCATGTGTTGCTGCGCTGCATTGGGGCTTTGCGCGCGCCGCATGTGACTCGTTCGCCGCTCGTGTATTTGCGACGAACTATTCGTCTCAAAAACTTCTGAAGAAGCTAGGCTTTGAGGCTGCTGGCGTTTGCCTTCGGTACTCGAAACCTCTGCAACAAGACGTTGAGAATATCATCATGCATCTGCCGCGGGATCGGTTTGAAGCATTGCACGGTGATGCCGATATAATGATGGGAGGTGCTGTCTAATGTTTCCTATTGTCATATCAACTAAACGCTTAAAGCTTCGCCCCTCTCAAGAGAGCGATTTTGACCGTGCATGGCCCAACTTTGCTCAGAATTTCGAAATTGTTCGTTGGCTTACAGACATGCCGTGGCCACCCAACAAAGAAGCGACTTATGCATCATTCGTATCTGCTTTATCCATCAACCCTGAAGAAGGGCCATACCCGTTTGCGATTGAATATGATGGTCAACTGATTGGGTGCGTTGAGATCCAAAAGCGAGGCGATCTCGATGAGTTTCCTGATGTGCCATCCATCGGATACTGGATGATTGAGGATGCTCAGGGACACGGTTTCATGTTGGAGGCATGTGTCGCCGCCCTACATTGGGGCTTTGCGAAAGAAACTTGCTATGCCTTCGCCACACGGGTCATGCAAGACAACCACGCCTCTTTGAACCTATTGAAAAAACTAGGCTTTGAGGCTGCTGGCGTTTGCCTTCGGTACTCGAAACCTCTGCAACAAGACGTAGTGAACATCATCATGCATCTGCCGCGGGATCGGTTTGAGGCACTACATGGTGATGCGGACATTAAAATGGGAGCAGCCTTATGACGACTTTTCCTCGCTTGAGAACAGCCAGCCTGACACTGCGGGAGTGGAAAGAAACGGATGCGCTTCGCGTTCAGAAAATCTTGAACAATCAAAATGTTACACGCATGTTGTCCGGCTCTCCGTATCCCTACACCCTCGCACATGCTGAGGTCTTTCTGCAAAACCGTGTACCCGATGATCTTGGTCGGGCCATACATTGGGCTATTGAACTCCAGGGCGAGGTGGTTGGCGGCATTGGAGCTCGTCCGCTCCATGAAACACCCATTATGGGATGGTGGCTTAGCGAAGACCATTGGCGAAAAGGCATTATGTATGAAGCCGCTAGGGAAGCGCTGAGCTACCTACTGCTTGAGCGCGAGCTACCAAAAGTATTCGCAGATGCCTTTAGTGATAACACTGGCTCTTTGAGGCTGGTCCGTAAACTTGGCTTTGTCCATACTGGGAAGAATGAGGGCAGCAGTCGGGCACGCCCTGACGGCAATTACCCAACAGAAGAGTTCCTCATATCCCCTCTTGATTTTATCGAAGCCCAGCAGGCCAGAGAGCAGGAGTTGGCCCAATGATCTTTCCGGAATTACAAACCAACCGGTTGATTTTAAGAGCAATTCAGCCAGACGACTATACTCGGCTTAGGTTCCTGTTCTCCGACTTTGATGTGGCACGGATGACCGCCAGTTTTCCGCATCCAATCACCGACGACTGGGCTAGGGAGTTCGTTACTCGCAGTCATTCCAATGACCTGAAAACGGATGTGGTTTGGGCGATTGATAATGGAACCGGGTTTATCGGGTCTATTGGAGCACACGGGATTGGTGAATCTGCTTCACTTGGTTACGCGCTCGGCAAGTACTATTGGCGCCGGGGTTACATGACCGAGGCGATCGGAGCCGTTGTAAATTATCTGAATACAGAGCGTTGCGTTGAAAACGTCGATGCTTGCGTTTTTTTGGATAATTTTGCGTCGTTACGTGTTCTTTCGAAGAATGGCTTCGTTCCAACTTCTGTTGGCACCCACGCCTGTGCTTCGAGAGGCGCCGATGATCTCGACGTGCAAAACTTCGAACTCAAACTGGCTCAGCCCGTAGAGCAACCACAACTTGCAGTCGCGGGGATAAGATAGGATGACTTTTCCCGAGTTAAAAACAGACCGTCTGCGATTGCGTATGATCGAACATGGTGATCTGGATCGGCTCGTACAGCTGGCAAACTCTTATGAGGTGGCGGGCATGCTTTCTGGTATGCCCTACCCATTCACCGAAGAGTACGGTCAGTTCTATATCAATCGCGGTCGGAACAATGATCCAGACAAGGTGGTGTTGTGGGCGGTTGATGATGGTAGCGGTCTGATCGGCTGTATCTGGGCGCGCTTTGAAGATGACCAAGGCTGGACCGGATACTGGCTGGGTGAGGCTTACTGGGGACGCGGTTATATGACTGAGGCCCTTCGGACAGTGCTGCGTTTTGGGTTTGAAAAGCGGTCTATCGTCAGTTTTGAAGCTGGTGTCTTTAGGGACAATCCTGCTTCCGCCCGATTGCTCGATAAAATGGGCTTTAGCGAAGTTGGTGAAGAAACAATCCCCTCCAACGGACGGGGTGGTACGATGGTTCCTCATGTTCGGCTTGCATTGCCCAAAGCCGAGTTTGTAGACCTTGCCAAAGCAGAAGGTTGCCCGCCATGACGATCCAAATGACCTTTCCCGTTTTGCGCAGTGAGCGGCTTGTACTGAGGGAGATGCGGGACGGGGACCTTGAAAAACTCTGTGCCTATTTGGGGGACTTTGAGGTCTCCAAATCACTAAGCACTCAACCGTTCCCGTTTTCAGAAACGGACGGGCGGGCATACATCAAGCAGGCCCTTGAGAATGACACAGCCGAGAATGTGACGTGGACAATCGAGCTTGATGGCCAGCTCTGCGGTACTTTCAAAGTCAAAGACCTGCAAGGGGCTGTTTATATCGGGTACTGGCTTGGGCAAGAGCACTGGGGCAGTGGCCTAATGAGCGAAGCTTTGAGAGCGGTTCTTTTTTACCTCTTTGAAGACCGGCAGATATCTGTGGTGCATGGTGGAGTGTTTAAGGAGAATCCGGCCTCTTTGAATGTATTGACCAAGCTTGGCTTCACGGTCACCGGCGAAGGCACACGCGTTTGCCGTGCGCGAGACAATATTCAACTGGAGGAGTTTCAGCTTCAGTTGACCCGCGCTGACTTTCTTCGGCTGAACCGCCAAGACAATTGATTAAGAGTATTCAAGATGTTTCCTGAATTGAAAACCAAAAGTCTAACTCTGCGCCAGTTCAAGCACACGGATCTGGAACCGCTATGCTCGCACATCAATAATTTCGCGGTCAGTAAAATGCTTGCCGAAGTTCCCCACCCCTACACCAAAGAGGACGGGGCATGGTGGATTGACTTTTGCCAGAAGACGCCTCTTTCCGAAAAGATTGCGTGGGTGATTGAAACGCCCGCCGGTTTCTCGGGCGCGATCACACTGATGAAGCTCAATAGTGACAAACCAATACTGGGGTACTGGCTTGCGGAGCATCTGTGGGGCAAGGGCTACGTGAGTGAGGCGGCGGAGGCTGTGGTCAGCTATGGCTTCAAAACGCTTGGCCTTCCAGTGATTTATTCATCAGCCCTTGAGGAGAATACCGCCAGCTTGCGCATTCTTGGCAAGCTCGGTTTTCGAAAGCCCGTCAAAGGCTTTGCGACGCCACGGTCCCGCGGCGGTGAGAGTCTTGCAGATATCTCTGTAAGCTTGACGCAGGAGCAATGGGCGACCCGGCTTGCGGAGGCTTGACCGCAGGTCTTTCGGAGGATCTATTATTTTCCGGAGTGTTTGTGATCTGAGGCAAGGCACTCCAAAACCAATGGAATTGGACTAACAATGTTTCCTAAGCTCACTACAAATCGTCTCGTGCTGCGCGAGTTTCAGCAGGATGATCTGGAACCAATCTGCACTCACATCAACAACTATGACGTGAGTAAAATGCTGACCGTGGTTCCCTACCCTTACTCCAAAGCAGATGGCGAATGGTGGCTAAACCACATTTTTGAAACGCCGCTAAGTGAAGCGACCAACTGGGCGATTGAATCTGAAGGTGTCTTCGCAGGCGCCATTGGCATCCGTATCCCGGAAGATGGGCACCCACGCATTGGATATTGGCTGGGAGAGCCGTTCTGGGGCAAAGGTTATATGAGTGAGGCGGCAGAAGCGGTGGTCAATTACTGCTTCGAGACACTGGGGGCCACCAAGGTGACGTCTGGCGCATTTGAGGAAAATGACGGTTCGCTAAATGTGCTGGCGAAAAACGGGTTCCAGACAGTGGGCTCCCGGCCAGAGAAAAGCCGCGCTCGCAAGGAGCAAGATGTCACTTTGATTGAAGTGGAGCTGACCCGCGACCTGTGGGAAGCCATGCGCGCAGTGGCTGTTTGAGAATTTTGGACAAAAAAAAGAGCGCATCGCTGCGCTCTTTTTCACTGAAACAGCTCGAATTAAACGGTTTCGAGGTTTACAGCGCTCTGACGGCCATCACGACCAGCTTCCAGTTCGTAAGTTACTTCCTGGCCATCAGCCAGAGTAGACAGACCGGAGCGCTCTACTGCAGAGATGTGAACAAATACGTCTTTGCTTCCATCTTCAGGTGCAATAAAACCGAAACCTTTAGTGCTGTTAAACCATTTCACGGTGCCTTTAGCCATCGTGATATCTCCTAGTTAGTGTGCCGCTGCAACATGCAGATAGCTGTGGGTTGCGTCAAAGCGAAATCGAATGCTCTGACGCCTAAAAAGGAGACAGGGTGTCGATAGTCTTAACGTAAGGACGGAATTCCACATTATCGCGCATAAGTAAAGGCGCAGCATCCTATTAGAGTGCTGTAGAACGCTTTTTTTTTATTTCCCTGTGGTTTTCCTGAGTCAATTACTAACTTATTCCGTCATCTTTGCACAAAACCTGCCAAATTTACGGAAGATGCTATTGCCTATAGTGATTTTCAATTGTGCGGGAATTCGGGCAAAAGCCGCAGTTAAATAATCCTCACTGCGTGAAAAAATTTCCAAGAATAGGCTCGAAGCGCTTGCAATCAGGTGCGGACCGAGATAGTGACCGCCTCCAAGCTTTTAAAGTTCCTTTCGGATTTTGAAACCTCCAAGATGCTGTGGCCTGCTGTCCCATCTTCTTTTTTGAAGAGAGATGCAGGTTTCTGTCACCTTCAATCCTCGGTCGCTCTGTGTTTTTCGGGAGATTGATGATGGGTCTTGCTCCTCTGTTCTGGCTGGCGCGATCGTTTGTGCGCACCCGCGACTTTCAGCAGATGGCAGGATGGGGTTTTTGAGCAAGGTTGCGGCAACAGCCTTTTTGCTCCCTCGACCATCGGTGATTCTGGCGCCGCTTGTGCGGCGGCTCAGAGCATTGTGAGTTTCAAGAGATCCCGGAACAAGAAAGCGTGGTTTAGATAGCACCCAGCGCGTTGCAGACATTAGGACTGGCGGGCTTGACGCTATCTTCGTGTTTAAGAAAAGAGCGCTGGCAACATCGGGCAAGCGTTCCAAGAAGATAAGAAGAGTTTGTCATGTTCCCGGAGCTGCATTCCGAGCGCTTGATCCTACGTGATTTCCGCGAAACTGATTTCGATATTCATAACGAGTCGCTAAATGATTTCGATGTGAGCAAGATGCTGACCGTGGTGCCGCATCCTTACACCAAGGATGATGGTGCGTGGTGGTTTGACCATTGCCGTACGACAGCGCACAGCGAAGAAATCAACTGGGTGATCGACAATGGTGAAGGGCTGGTCGGCGTGATCGGCATTCGCAATATTTCGACAACCCCGCATCTGGGCTACTGGCTGGCGAAAACTCATTGGGGTAAAGGCTATGCCAGTGAAGCGACCAATCTGGTTTGCGATTTTGTGTTCAACCAGCTGAATGCAGTTGCGATGAACACCGGTCTGTTCACCATCAACCCGTCGTCCTTAAACGTGCTTCAGAAGAACGGTTTTGTGGTAACGGGCGAGACCAAAGAGAAGAACCGTGCGCGCGGTGACATCGAGATGGATTACACAACGGTGACACTGACCCGTGACCGTTGGGCTTCGATGCAAGCGCTGGCGGCCTGATCTTTTACGTTTCTAAAGCGGTTTCCTGTAGTTTGCTTTAGAGACGTACATTGCGTATTTTGCTTTTGAAAAGGCTTGCGGATTGGCGTTCGTGAGCCTTTTGGCCGTTCGTGGCCGCGCTAAACCAATAAAATAAGCCAGAAATGCGGTTCCGCCCTTGGCGAGAGCGCCATAGGGCTTTAAGACGTCCTCCAAAGAACGTCACAGGTGGACGAAAGAGAATAATATGAAATTCCTCGATCAGGCAAAGATCTTTGTAAAGTCTGGTGATGGTGGCGCAGGCAGCGTCAGCTTCCGCCGTGAGAAATATGTTGCCGAAGGTGGTCCTGACGGCGGTGATGGTGGCCGTGGTGGTGACGTGTGGGTTGAGTGTGTTGATGGCCTCAACACGCTGATCGACTATCGCTATGCGCAGCACTACAAGGCAAAAATCGGCATGCATGGCATGGGCCGCAACAGAACCGGCGCCAAGGGCGACGATGTTGTGCTGCGCGTGCCTGTTGGTACCCAAATTCTGGATGAAGACAACGAAGTCGTGCTTGCGGACCTGACCGAGATTGGTCAGCGTTTGCTGCTGCTGAAAGGTGGTAACGGCGGTTTTGGTAACGCCCACTTCAAGTCCGCAACGAACCAGGCACCACGTCGTGCGAACCCGGGTCTTGAGGGTGAAGAGAAGTGGATCTGGCTGCGCTTGAAGCTGATTGCGGATGCGGGTCTTGTGGGACTGCCAAACGCTGGCAAGTCCACGTTCCTGTCTGCAGTTTCTGCGGCGCGTCCGAAGATTGCGGATTATCCGTTCACCACGCTGCATCCGAACCTTGGGGTTTGTGAGCTTGATGGTCGCGGCTTCGTGCTGGCTGACATTCCGGGCCTCATTCGTGGTGCACACGAAGGGCATGGTCTGGGTGACCGTTTCCTCGGCCACGTGGAGCGTACCCGCGTGCTGCTTCATCTGGTGGATGGCTCCGCCGTCGAAGATCCGGCAGAATCATACCGCACCATTCGCGGTGAGCTGGAAGCTTATGGTCACGGACTGGATGACAAGACCGAGATCGTCTGCCTTTCCAAAGCGGATGCATTGACGGACGAGCTGCGTGAAGAGCGCTACAAGGCACTTGAAGAAGCGTGTGGCCAGAAGCCTTTGATCATCTCTTCAACCAGTGGTGAAAACATTGATACTGTTCAACGAATGATCATTCGTGCCATTGACAAGGATAAGCAGGAAGAGGCTAACTCCGTTACTTCTGATGTAACCGAGGAGTGGCGTCCATAATGAACCGAAGTCTGAGCAACTATCAGCGCATTACTGTGAAGATCGGCTCTGCCCTTTTGGTAGAGAATGGCCGGTTGAAGCGTGAATGGCTGGAATCTTTGGCGGATGATTTGCAGGCTCTTTCTCAAGTGGGGAAAGAAGTGCTGGTCGTCTCCTCCGGTTCTATTGCTCTGGGCCGCTCGGTTCTTGGTCTGCCTGCTGGCCCGCTGAAGCTGGAGCAGGCGCAAGCCGCCGCTTCTGTGGGTCAGGTTGCGCTTGCTCAGGCTTACTCTGAGATTCTCGGTGCCCGTGGTTTGACAGCGGGTCAGATTCTGTTGACCCTTGGCGATACGGAGGAGCGCCGCCGTTACCTTAACGCGCGTGAGACGATCAGTACGCTGCTCAAGATGGGCGCTGTGCCGATCATTAACGAAAATGACAGCGTGGCGACCAACGAAATCCGTTATGGCGACAATGATCGTTTGGGCGCGCGCGTGGCGACTATGGCGAGTGCAGATCTTCTGGTGCTGCTTTCTGATGTGGACGGGCTTTATACCGCCGCGCCGCAGAAAGACCCGAATGCGATCTTCCTGCCTGAGGTTCCTCAGGTGACGCAGGAGATTGAGGCGATGGCCGGTGCGCCGGGTACAGCCTTCTCATCCGGTGGCATGAAGACCAAGATTGACGCAGCCAAAATTGCGCAGAGCGCCGGCACCACCATGATCATCTCCAGCGGCAAGACCATGAACCCTCTGGATGCGATTGAGAATGGGGCACGGGCAACGTGGTTCCCTGCTCCCTCCTCTCCGTCCCGCGCTCGCAAGACGTGGATCAGCGGTCACCTGAAGCCGCACGGCACCATTCATCTAGATGCAGGCGCACTGAGAGCTGTGAAAGCGGGCAAGAGCCTGCTGCCTGCCGGTGTCACCAAGGTGGAAGGCACCTTCTCACGCGGGGATGCGGTACGGATTGTGGACACGGACGGTCATGATGTGGGCCGTGGCATTGTTGCCTATGATTATGGCGAGGCTTCTCTCATTATCGGTCGCAACAGCAAGGAAATTGAAGCTATTGTGGGCTATCCGGGACGCGCGGAGATGATCCATACGGATGATCTTGTCCTCTCTACATCTGATTTGGACATTTCATAGATACTGTTTAGGTTGACCCGTTCAACCAGTGATGACTCAAGGGTTTTGCAGATGCTAAATACTTCTGAAGTGGCAAATGCGGACAATTCCAATGTTCGCGACCTGATGGCAACCATTGGCAGGAAAGCACGTACTGCGGCACGTCGTCTTGCCATTGCCCCCACGAGCCAGAAGAACAAGGGTCTGGAAGCGATGGCAGCTGCTGTTCGCGCTGCTACCTCTGACATCCTCAAGGCAAATGCGGTTGATCTGGAGCACATGCAAGCCAATGGTCAGCTTGCTTCCTTCATTGATCGCGGAACACTGACTGAAGAACGCATTGAAGCCATTGCCGGCGCACTTGAAGATATCGCCAAACTGGATGATCCTGTTGGTTCCTCAGTTGCTGAGTGGACACGCCCGAACGGACTGCAGATCTCCCGCATTCGGACCCCACTCGGTGTGATCGGTGTGATTTATGAGAGCCGTCCGAACGTAACCGCAGACGCAGGCGCTCTGTGCCTAAAGGCTGGTAATGCGGTTATCCTGCGCGGCGGTTCTGACACGATCAACTCCAATCTAGCCATTTATAAAGCTCTGCAGGCCGGCCTTGCTGAAGCGGGACTGCCTGTTGACGCAATCCAGATCGTACCAACCAAGGATCGCGCTGCTGTTGGCGAGATGCTTAAAGGGCTGGATGGCAACCTTGATGTGATCATTCCCCGTGGCGGTAAGAGCCTTGTTGCCCGCGTTCAGGAAGAAGCCCGCGTCCCTGTTTTCGCGCATCTGGAAGGTCTGGTTCATATCTTCATCGACAAAAAGGCTGATCTGGATAAGGCAATTGATATTGTCGTCAACTCCAAGATGCGCCGGACCGGCATTTGCGGTGCAGCTGAAACCTTGCTGGTTGATGAAGCTGTGGCGGCTACACTTCTGCCTCCGATTATTGCTGCTCTTCAGGAAAAGCAGTGCCAGATTCGCGGTGATGAAGATGTGCTGATGCTGTGCCCTACAGCTGTTGCGGCCACCGACGAGGATTGGTCCACCGAATATCTGGATGCCATTATCTCGGTAAGAATTGTTGGCGGGCTGGACGATGCAATCGAGCATATCGGCACCCACGGCTCCAATCACACCGATTGTATTGTCACCGAAGATCCAATTGCGGCGCGCAAATTCCTTGCAGAAGTGGACTCAGCTATTGTTCTTCACAATGCATCCACACAGTTTGCTGATGGCGGCGAGTTTGGAATGGGCGCTGAAATCGGCATCGCAACGGGCCGTATGCATGCCCGTGGTCCGGTTGGTGTGGAGCAGCTGACCAGCTTTAAATATGTGGTGCGCGGGAATGGCCAAACACGTCCATGACCAAGACTGATCTGCAAGCCTTGGATAGCCACAGCAAGTCTGGCGATACGCATCTGGATTGGATGCGCCTGCCCTATGCTGCCCCGGGCAATCGCATCGGTTTGTTTGGCGGGTCCTTTAATCCCCCGCATACCGGCCATCTTTTGGTGGCCAAGACGGCTTTGCGGCGTTTGAACCTGCATCAAATCTGGTGGCTGGTGACACCCGGAAACCCGCTTAAGTCTCTTAGCAACCTCGCGCCTCTTGAGGAGCGGGTTGCCGCAACAAAAGCGTTGGCTCACCACCCTCAGATGAAGGTGACTGCCTTTGAAAAGGTGCTTGGCACCTCTTACACGGCAAGCACATTGCAGCAGTTAAGATTGCGCCGCCCGCACCTTAATTTTGTCTGGGTCATGGGCGCAGACAATCTCTCCAATTTTCACCATTGGCAAAACTGGCAGAGCATTATAGAAGGGGTGCCGGTGGCAATTGTTGACCGGCCCAAAGCGACCCTTTCGTCGCTTTCCGCTCAAGTTTGCCAACGGTATGCATTTGCTCAACTAAAAGAAAAAAGTGCAGACCAACTGCCTGAGCGCAAAGCCCCGTGCTGGACCATTTTACGCGGTCCGCTGGATGAAACCTCTTCCACATCACTGAGGAAAAGAGGACACGGTCCAGGGTAACTTTACGCTTTTTGCGGAAACTAGTGTCTTGAAAATGCCATAGGGACCTGAGTATTCTTCTTGACGGAAGGCTTGAGTTTGTGCATTTCAGGCTTTTCATTCGGTAGAATACTGCTTTCTCTAACCATGGCGAGGGCTCTTAAGCTGACCATGACAACACAACATGAAGGGACGGACAACATCGCTCCTCTTCAATCGCACGATCCCACCAATGAGGCGGACGTGCTTGCACTGATCCTCAACAGCTTGGAAGATTCCAAGGCTGAGGATATCGTATCACTCGATCTTTCCGGAAAGTCTGCTCTGGCTGATCACATGGTTGTGGCTTCTGGCCGCTCTCATCGCCATGTGGGGGCTGTTGCTGACCAACTGCTCCGGACCCTAAAGGATGCTGGCTACGGTAACGCCCGCGTTGAGGGTATGCCGCACTGTGACTGGGTGCTCGTTGATATCGGTGACGCAATCATTCACATTTTCCGCCCAGAAGTCCGCTCTTTCTACAACATAGAAAAGATGTGGTCTGCGGATAGCTCTGCACCGACGCAGTTCATCGGATAATATCAGTGCTTCTTTGAGGCACTGATTACTGCAGTATCCAGCTCTCTGTCCGTTGCAGGAGACAGAGTGTCTGGGCAATTGCCGCTGATGCAGGTGTTGTTTCATCTGCACGCGACCTTTTGCGGGCAAATACGGTTTAGAGCATGTTGCGTTCTCTCTTGTTTGCGCTTCACACTCTAAGTCCATGCTTTCATGCGTATATTTCCCTGAAAATGGCTGAACTTTTCAGGAAGACGCCTGAACTTCGGGGACCCCAATGAAAATTACGATTGCCTGCGTCGGCAAAATGAAAGCCGGCGCGGAAAAGGACATGTATGAACGCTATTTGGACCGGGCCCGCAAAGCTGGCCGTTCCGTTGGCATCACCTCAGTATCCGTTGTCGAATTTTCAGAGAGCCGGGCGTCCCGCACGCAAGATAGAAAAGAGGAAGAGGCGCAGCTTTTGCTCAATGCGCTTCCTTCGGGTGCGGTCCTGATCGCACTGGATGAACATGGCAAAGCGCTTTCCAGCGAAGTGTTTGCCAAAAAGGTCGGCAACTGGGCCGATCAGGGTATTTCTGACGTAGTTCTGGCCATCGGCGGGGCTGACGGACATGGACAGGCCCTGCTGCAACGCGCCGACCTCAAGCTCGCTCTGGGCTCCATGACATGGCCCCACCAGCTGGTCCGCATCATGTGCAGCGAACAAATCTACCGCTCGATCACAATTCTGACAGGCCATCCGTATCACCGCGCGTGATTGCCGTGGGTGTTGGTTTTCCTTCGCTTTCACGTCCATCGGTCAAGTCCCAGACGCTGGCTATCATCCATATGGACGTGCTCAAATGAGTATTCCGGATATTGATGTTTTTGCCGGAAGTCGGTAAGCCTGCAGCGTGGTTGACACTTCCTTAACGCCGTCTGGAGCATTATCCTCAACGTTAATTTTGAGGCTGTGTGTCTACTTTTTTATGCCAAGTTTGGTCTGCGTCACCATTTTTGTAAGAAAGTCAGCGTTTTGTTCCGCGCTGCGCTTTAGGAGTTCAGTTGTTGCGTTTTAGGGGAAACCTGATCCTCCGAGTGATAACAAGCCTTGCCTTGTTTCTTGCGGCTACTGTTGTACTGCCGCTGCAAGGTACTGCACAAAAGCTCACGAACATCTCAGTTAAAGTTGAAGATGGCGCGATTGACCCCGAAGATCCGGCGGCAGTTGCTTTGCGCCAGAAGCAGGAGCGTGAGCAAGAACTTCGCGAGCTGAACGAGAACATTTCCATCTCCAAGGAAAAACGCGAAGAAATTCAGCGTTCTATTCGTGCACTGGAGCGGGATGGAGAGAGCCTGAGTGGTGAATTGATCCGCACTGGCGAGCGTATGAAGAAGCTTGAGAACCAGCTGGAAGCCACTGAAGCGCGTTTGGGGCGGCACAGAAAAAACGAGCAATCTGTTCGTGCGTCATTGAATGAACGTAAAGATGTTTTAGCTGAAGTTCTCAGCGCGTTACAACGGATTGGTCACCGTCCGCCACCTGCCATGGTCGTGCGTCCGCAGGATGCTCTTGGCGCGGTGCGCAGTGCGATCTTGCTGAACTCAATCATGCCTGAAGTGCGGATTGAGGCGCAGGCACTGGCAAGTGATCTTGATGAATTGGCCAGGCTTCGATCAAAAATTGAGGCCGAACGCAACCGGGTTCGAAGTGGTGCAATACAGATGGCGGAAGAGCGTCATCGTGTTGAATTGCTTTTAGAAAAGAAGAAGGCAGCACGGAGGGAAAGCCTTGCAGCGCTGGAAGCCGAGAAGGCTCGCGCCAGGGAACTTGCCGAAAAGGCAACCTCTTTGAAAGAGTTGCTTGCTAACCTTGAGAGAGAAGTGGAAAGCAGCCGGCGTGCAGCGGAAGCGGCACGACTTGCGGACATTGAACGGCAAAACCGGATCGCTTCGGGTGATCCATTTGCTGATCCAAGCCGACTAAAACCGGCGGTCGCTTTTCGGGATACGCGCGGGCTTCTGCCTGAGCCTGTCTCCGGAACGCTTTTGCAAGACTATGGAGTTGCTGATGGATTTGGTAACGTAACAACTGGCCAATCCATTGCGACACGCCCGAATGCCCAGGTCACCTCCCCCACTGATGGATGGGTGGTGTATGCAGGGGATTTCCGCTCTTACGGGCAGATGGTAATTGTTAATGCAGGCGGCGGATACCATGTGCTCTTATCCGGTCTGGATGATGTGATGGTGGAGTTAGGGCAGTTTATTCTTGCTGGAGAGCCAATTGCTAAAATGGGTGAAACGCGCCTCGCAAGCGCAAATAACCTTAATTTTAGTTTGGACCAGCCGGTTTTATATGTAGAATTCAGGAAAGACGGCACTGCAATCGACCCCAACCCATGGTGGTCACGCGCCGAAAACGAGAAGGTTCGCGGATGATACGGAAAGCATCGCTTTTGCTGGTTGGCGTGGTCATGGGGGCTACGGCAGTCGTAACATACTCTCAAGCTCCGTTCAGATTTACCGAGCGCGCGTCAGCAGCATCTGCTGATACGTACAATCAGCTCAATCTGTTTGGTGACGTGTTTGAGCGTGTACGCTCGGATTACGTTGAGGAGCCAGCTGACTCCGAGCTAATCGAGACAGCTATCAACGGCATGCTCACAAGTCTTGATCCGCACTCCAGCTATCTGCCGCCCAAGAGCTTCCGCGATATGCAAGTGCAGACTCGCGGTGAGTTTGGTGGCCTTGGCATTGAAGTGACTATGGAAGACGGCCTTGTGAAGGTTGTTGCTCCGATCGATGACACTCCGGCATTCAATGCAGGCGTACAGGCTGGTGATCTGATTACCCATCTTGATGGGGAACAGGTGATGGGTCTTACCCTGAACGAGGCTGTCGAGAAAATGCGCGGACTGGTGAATACCGACATCACCATCACTGTGCGCCGCGAAGGGCTTAATGAGCCAACCGACATCACCATTACCCGTGATGTGATCCGCATTCGCTCTGTTCGCTGGAACCAGGAAGACGATATCGGTTACATCCGCATCACCCAGTTTAACGAACAGACCTTTGACGGGCTGGAAACGGCTGTTGAAGAGCTGACCGACGAGATCGGCGAAGACAACCTGAAGGGCTTTGTGCTGGATCTGCGTAACAACCCGGGTGGTTTGCTGGATCAGGCAATTGCTGTTTCTGACGCGTTCCTGAACCGTGGCGAAATCGTATCCACCCGTGGCCGGAATGCTGAAGAAACCCAGCGCTACAACGCTCGCAATGGTGACCTGACTGAAGGTGCTCCAGTGATCGTTCTGGTGAATGGTGGTTCAGCGTCTGCCTCCGAGATTGTGGCCGGTGCGCTGCAGGATCACCGTCGTGCGACTATTCTTGGCACGCGGTCCTTCGGTAAGGGTTCTGTTCAGACCATCATTCCGCTTGGTGCAAATGGTGCGATTCGCCTGACAACAGCACGCTACTACACGCCTTCCGGCAACTCCATTCAGGCAAAGGGTATCCATCCAGATATCGTCTCCCTGCAGGAACTTCCAGAAGAGCTGAAGGGCCGAGCTGAAACCAAAGGCGAAGCTGGTCTGCGTGGTCACCTTGAGGCCGAAGAAGGCGATGAGGGCTCTGGCAGTCAGGCTTATGTGCCACAGGACAAAGCCGAAGATGTGCAGCTGAACCTGGCAATGGACCTGCTGCGCGGCGAAAAGACTGATACAGCCTTCCCACCAAGTGCAGAGGGCGCTGTAAACGCATCTAAGTAAACGACAGCGCCGCGCGGTTTTTCCGGACCGCTCGGCGCTAACCATTTATTTGCAAGCATGTTCTTCCGCGAAAATCGGTAGCCTCCTACCGGGGATATGCTATAAAGTGGTAATGAGCGCCGCGCTAAACCTTCGTTTGGCGCGGCGGTTCTTTGTGACGAAGGTGGGGGCACCAATGGTTAGGAGCGATTTGACGGCTCCGCTTGGAATGAACAAGCGTCGGGGCATCGGGCGATTACCGCTCGGCCTGATTGGTGTCGCCATCATGACCGTTATTTTCACCACCGGTTTCATCTGGATCAGCATTGTTGACGACCCCAATGGCGGCGAGCCTATGGCAACCATCAAGCTGTCCAGTGCGCTTGACGGTGTCGGGCCAAGTGATATCGAGATTGTTGATCTACCAGACGGGTCTCAACCCAGCGTCATCGCAGCAGAGCAGCTCGACGCCAGCGGCACGTGGCAAGAGAACGATGTTGGGCAAAACAGCGGCGATGGGGTTTCCCGTCCACGTAGCACAGCTTTGGAAAATCCGGCAAGTGGGCCAACCCCGCTGGTCGAGCTTGTGCGGAGTGGTGATCTAACGGGGCTGGATGGTGGCTTTTCCAGCGAGTCGCTTTCGACGGAGCCTGTTGAGCAGCTTCTTGAGCCAAACAAGTTTGGGGCACTCCCAATGATCTCAGCGGAAGGCGTTCGGCCACTTGATGCCTACGCCCGCCGTCCTAATCCTGCGACACTGACACAAGCGCGGATTGCCATCCTGATCAACGGGATCGGACTCAACTCCGACATGACGATGAAGGCGATTGAAGACCTTCCTTCCGATATCTCGTTGGGTCTGTCACCCTATGGGGATGACATCAACAGCTGGATGAAATCTGCACGTCTGTCCGGGCATGAAGTGCTGCTGCAGGCGCCGATGGAGCCCTTTGATTATCCTGATAATGACGCGGGGCCGCAGAGCCTGCTGATCAATCTGGACGAAAAGCAGAATGACGAGCGCCTCTCATGGATCATGGGACAGACCAGCAATTATGTTGGGCTGGTGAATTTCATGGGCGACCGCTTCACCTCAAACGAGACCCACATGCGCGAGCTTCTCAGCAAGGTTCGGGACCGTGGTCTGATGTATGTTGATGACGGGTCTTCCCCACGCTCCAAAGCAGGAAAAATTGCCGGAACGCAGGCGGTGCCCTTTGTGCAGGCTGATCTGGTTCTGGACCGGGACCTGAACGCCCAAGCCATTGGCACACAGTTGCTGGAACTGGAAACAATCGCGCGTCAACGGGGCATTGCGGTTGCGACGGCGACGGCTTTCCCTGTTACACTGGATGCTCTGGAAACCTGGTCCCAGCGGTTGGAAGAACGTGGCCTCTCCCTCGTCCCAATCAGCTCGGCCATCAAGTCCTCACGCTAAACCTTTCTCTATTGGACTAAACATGACTGATTACAGCGCCCTCCCCTTTCGTCCTTGCGTCGGCATTATGCTTATCAATCGGGATGGGCTTGTCTGGGCTGGCAAGCGTTACGGTGACAAGCAGCCAATTCCTGAAGAATTTGCCTGGCAGATGCCGCAGGGAGGTCTGGATAAGGGCGAAGACCCTTTAGAAGCAGCCAAGCGGGAGCTTTTTGAAGAAACCTCGGTGAAGTCCATCAGTTTACTGGCAGAAGCGCCTGACTGGTTCTCCTACGATTTTCCCGAGGAGATTCAGCGTCAGGTTCGCAAGGCGAAGTACCGCGGGCAGACCCAGCGTTGGTTTGCCTTCCGCTTTGAGGGTGATGACAGCGAGATCAATATTCTGACCCCACCAGATGGGCACGCCCAGGAATTTTCTGAGTGGCGCTGGGAGAAAGCAGAGAACCTTGCCGGTCTGGTTATTCCGTTCAAACATCAGGTTTATCTTGATGTGGTCGAGGCGTTTTCCGAGTTTACGGCTTGATCCGGTATTAGCTCTGCGTGCCTATTTGGCGGAGGCGGAGTTGCCGTCTAGCGCTCTCCTCTCATTGCCACAGCAGCATTTCGAATAGGCACTGACCGAAATTCAGGCTTTATGTAAAGAACCTTTTGCGGGCTTCCTGCTCAATGGCGTAGCGGAGTTGCAGGTCTGCCAGCTTCGCCATTTCCTGTTTCCAGTCGGCGGTTCCTTCAGCGGCCTTAACGGCGAGCCGCTGCACCTCTATTTCTTTCTTTAGCTCAATCTCGCGAGGCACTGCTCCTGCGGCGGCCATGATTCTCATGCCTGCTGCTGTATCCAGTGGACCGGGCGCGCGCTCTGGTAGCGGTTTGCCTTCGCCTTCAAGGTTTTCCAACTGCCCTTCCGCCTGTGCTTTCATGATCTGTCGCTCAGCAAGATTTTTAAAGCTCATGACCTGTGCTCATTTTCCTTTGAGATCCTCTGAAAAGCTGTAGGGTAGGAGTAAGAGGAAATCCGGCACTTGTCAATTTAATTGACAATAAGTGCAATTAAAGTAAATAAATCAAATGCCTAAAAAACCTAATTCCAAAGCCGAACTGCTCTATGCGGGTATTCAGATGACACGCCCATTGCTTCGTACGATCAGCAATCGGGTTGAGGCTGATCTTGAAGGGACCGGCCTGACTGTCGGCCAACGTGCTGTACTGGAAGCCGCACTCAACCTAGAGCAGGCAACAGCGCCTCAACTTACTAACTTCCTGCAGCTGAAACGTCAGTTCGTGGCCAAGATTCTCAAAGAATTGCTCGACAAAGAACAAGTGGAGCAAGTGAGCAATCCACGGCACAAACGGTCCGTGTTTTACCGTCTGACACCTCCAGGCAAAGCGCTGATTGAAAAGGTGCGCAAGGCTGAGATGAACCGTCTGGAAGAGTTCGTGAAGGAGTTTTCTGATGAAGAGGTGGAAACCTATTATCGCATGCAGTACGTGTTGAACGACGCTTTGGCAAAGAGGTCTTAAGACTTGCTGGCTTGAAGGTGCGTTGTTGATGGTTGTATGCTGGGATTGGATTGAAATATGAGCAGGTTCTGGAGCCCGATTGTCCAAAAACTGGAACCTTATACGCCGGGCGAACAGCCCAAACGCCCACCGGTCATCAAGCTAAACACCAACGAGAACCCGTGGGGGCCGTCTCCGCGTGTATTAAAGGCAATCGTCTCGGCCTCAGACGAGGCGCTACGCCTTTATCCGGATCCGACTGCCACAGATCTTAGGGAGGGAATTGCTTCTTCCCTGAATCTTACGAGCGACCATATCTTTGCAGGCAATGGCAGCGATGAAGTGCTGGCCCATGCGTTCCATGCCTTTTTCAGCGGCAAGGATGCTGTCCTGTTTCCAGAAATCACCTACGCCTTCTACCCAACCTATTGTAAGCTTTACTCTATCAAACACCAGCTCATTCCGCTGGATGACAACTTTCACCTCAATCCCGATGATTTTCGCAGGGCTTGTGGTGGTATTGTGCTTGCAAACCCAAACGCACCGACCGGACTGGCGATGCCGCTGGACGACATTGAAGCAATCCTCAAAGCAAACCCCAATGTGGTCGTTTTGGTTGATGAGGCTTATATTGATTTTGGCGGCGCAAGTGCCGTGCAGCTGGTGCCGGACTACGATAATCTGCTGGTCGTTCAGACCTTCTCAAAGTCTCGCAGCCTTGCGGGTGTGCGGGTCGGCTTTGCTGTCGCCCAACCTCATTTGATTGAGGGCCTACAGAGGGTCAAGGACAGCTTCAACTCCTACCCACTTGGACGGCTTTCCCTTGCTGCGGGGCTTGCAGCGTGGGAAGACACAGAGTGGTTTGAAAAGACGCGCGATATGATTATTGCCGATCGCGAGAAACTCTCAGCCAGCCTGCGGGCACTGGATTTTACGGTGCTGCCCTCTTCTGCAAACTTTATTTTTGTCTCTCACGAGAGCATTCCGGCAGAACATTTGCATTCAGAGCTGCGAAAACGCGGCATTCTGGTGCGCCACTTTCCGGCCAAACGGATCGACAACTGGCTGCGCATTTCCATCGGCACCACACAGGAGTGCGAGGCATTGGTGAAAGCGCTGGAGGTAATGATCGCGAGATAATTAGCGGCAGCCAAACAGGTGTCGCGATACCTCTTCTGTTAAAACTTCACGTCCTCCGAAAAACTCTCAAACCGATGCACCATAGGAAGATGTTTCCTGCTCCCATTCGGCTTTCACCAGTTCGCTTTGTTCGTTGGTGAGTGAGGCTGATTTATGTGTTTCGAAGTCGGCAGCGGAGACGAGTTGGGCTGTGGCCCAGACGGCTGTTGCGCGGACGGTTTCGTCTTCGTCTTGCAGGTGCTCTAGAACAATCGGAATGAGATTTTCTTCGCCACTGTTTCCGGCTGCGATGAGGCAGTTGCGGATGAAGCGGTTGCGACCAATTCGTTTGACTGGCGAGCCTGAGAAGAACTTGCGGAAGGTTGGATCATCCAACTGCAACAGGTCGGAAAGGGCAGGTTCCATGAGGTCTTCGCGGGCCTGCAGCTTCGCTTCGCTGGCAGACTGGGCGAACTTGTTCCATGGGCAAACGGAAAGGCAATCATCGCAGCCATAAATGCGATTACCGATGGGCTTGCGGAACTCCAGCGGGATTGGGCCATGGTGTTCGATGGTCAGGTAAGAGATGCAGCGGTTGGCGTCGACCTGATAGGGCGCAGGGAAGGCCGAGGTTGGGCAGATTGTGAGGCAACGGGTGCAGTTGCCGCAGTGGTCCACTTCCGACTCATCCAGCGGTAAATCCAGCGTTGAGAAGATTGAGCCTAGGAAGAACCATGAACCCAGTTCCCTAGACACAATGTTGGAGTGCTTGCCCTGCCAACCGAGCCCAGCCGAATGAGCCAGAGGCTTTTCCATAACCGGGGCGGTGTCCACAAACACCTTTACGTCACCGCCACCTTTGGAAACCAACAGACTGGCCAGTTCCTTCAGCTTGCCCTTCATGATGTCATGGTAATCGCGGTTGCGGGCGTAGACGGAGATATGGGCCTTATCCGGTTTGTTCCGCATTTCCATAGGGTCAACGTCCGGACCGTAGTTCATCGCCAGCATTATGATTGAGCGGGCTTCTGGCCAGAGCTCCAGCGGGCTGGAGCGTCTGACTTCGGTTTCCGGCATCCACTCCATCGTGGCGTGGTAGCCTTGTTCGATGAAGTGGTGCAGGCGTTCTGGCGCAAGCGGGATCGCATCTGCGGTGGTGATGCGGATGTCATCGAACCCGATTGCGCGCGCACGTTTTATGAGGTCTGCTTTTACACGTGCAGCCTGCTTTTCTGTCAGCTGTGTGTCTGAATGGGGTTTTAGAAGTCGAGATCCGCGTAGGTCTTCGCTGCTGGCATGCCGAGCATCTTGTCCGCCAGAATTGGGCGGAAGCTCGGACGAGATTTCATCCGTGCGTACCAGCTCTTTACGTTTTCGTCCTCGGACCATGGAACTTCACCAAGATAGTCTGCACAGGAGAGAAGACTTGCTGCGGCCAGATCAGCGAAGGTAAGCCGATCTCCCGCCAACCACTTTCGTGTGGCTGCAAGGTATCCGATGTAGCGCATGTGGCTTACCATATTGATCCGAGCGACCCGAAGGCTGCTGGAGTCAGGCTGTCCGCCACCTTGGCTATCCGGCATCTCCTGTTTGAAAATGCGTTCTTGCACAATGTAGCCAATAACCTCAGCGAGGAATTTTTGCAAAAACCAAGCGACGAGACGACGTGTTTCTGCACGGGCTTCAGGATGATCCGGGAGTAATCGGTTATTTGGAATCGCATATCCACGAGTTTCATCCAAATATTCCATGATAACGGTGGCACCGCACACAGCAGGGCCATCATTCTCCTTCAGAACGGGAAGCGTTCCTGCGGGGTTCATCATTAAGAAATCATGACGACGTGCCCAAGGGTACTCCGTCTGACATTCGAACGGAGTTCCATATTCTCCTAGCGCCAGACGTACAAAGCGCGATTCAGGAGAGAAAGGGTGATGATAGAGCTTGAGCATTGTTCTGATTTATGAGCAAACCTGTAACCAAAAGGTTGCTATATAAATGTAATTTGTCTCAAAAGAGTCTTGGGGCCGTAAACCATACGAAAACACGGGGACAACCTCGCCATAAACGACTGGGGAAATTCGTGGAGACCAACGTTTAATGACAACTGAAAGTATTGTCGGCGCTCTTGTGCTCGGCATTATTGAGGGACTAACGGAATTTATTCCAGTTTCCTCAACTGGGCATCTGCTGCTGATCGGGCATTTCATCGGGTTTAAAAGTGAAGGACGCGCCTTTGAGGTGATGATCCAACTTGGGGCGATTGCCGCGATCCTGAGTGTTTACTTCGCACGCCTTACACGGATTGCGCGTGCATTGCCTACAAGTGCTAAAGCACGGCATTTCACTATCGGGGTTTTGCTTGCCTTCCTGCCTGCTGCAGCTATTGGTGCGCTGTCCTATGAATTCATCAAGGCAGTGTTGTTCGAAACCCCCGTCCTCGTCTGCGTGACGCTGATTTTTGGCGGCATCATCATGCTGCTGGTTGACAAAATGCCGTTAGAGGCACGCTACACGAGTGTGGAAGAATACCCGATGTCGCTGTACATCAAGATCGGCTTTGCACAATGCATGGCAATGATCCCGGGTGTGTCACGCAGTGGAGCTACGATTGTATCGGCTTTGCTGATGGGCACAGACAAACGCTCAGCGGCGGAGTTTTCCTTCTTCCTTGCCATGCCCACAATGGTTGGGGCATTTGTGTTTGATTTTATGAAGAACAAGGATGCACTGGGCCAGGATGAGTGGACCCTGATTATCATCGGGCTGATTTCTTCGTTCATTGCTGGCGTTTTTGTAGTGCGCACTTTGCTGGATTATGTCTCCAGGCATGGGTTTGCCCTGTTTGGCTGGTGGCGCATCATCGTCGGTGGGATTGGGCTGCTGGGTCTCATCCTCACACAGAGCTGATCCGGCACTGTCTGGATTATCAATCAAGCGTCGCAAAACTGCGGCGCTTTTTTATTGTAATCAGATAAAAAACCCCGCCAGAAGCAGGGTCTTGTCTGCTGAAGCTCTAAGATTTTGCTGGCCGTTTTGCATCGTATTGGCCATGGGGGCGGAACTTGTCGAGATATGTTGGCAGGATTGCCTCCATGGAGTGCGGCTCAATTCCAAGCCCCTCAAAGGTCCGTTTGTCTGACTGAGCGTCCTTGCTCACCACATTGTCGTTCTTGAGCATGTTGACCTGATCGACGGTCAGCATTGGTTTTGGCATCATCTGCATAAACCTTGCCTGCATGCGTGCAATTGGGAACGGCAGGTTGATGAGAAAGCGCTTGCGATGGGTGATCTTCATCATCAGCTGCAAACACTCTTTGAAGGTGGCAACCTCAGGTCCGCCAAGCTCATAGATTTTGCCAGCTTCCACCTTATTCTCGGCAGCGTTTGCGATTGCGAGCGCAACATCGCCGACGTAAACGGGCTGGAATTTCGTATGCCCACCGCCAATCAGAGGGAGTGTTGGGAACATCTGCGCCATACCACCGAAGCGGTTGAAGAAGTCGTCTTCTGGGCCGAACACAATGGATGGGCGGAAAATGACGGCATTTGGCATGGCATCCAGAACAGCCTTTTCACCAGCAGCTTTTGTTTTTGCATAAACAGCCGGACTGTTTTCATCTGCACCGATCGCAGAGATGTGCACCAGGGTATCGATGCCCTGCTCTTTACAGACTTCAGCGACTGTCGCCGGGCCCTTGGCCTGAACACTGTCAAACTTCTGGGCACCGCTCTCGTAAAGAATACCCACAAGGTTGATGACTGCGCACGCACCTTCCATAGCGCGTTCGACAGATTTTTTGTTTCGCACGCTTGCAGCCACAGGCATGATTTGCCCAACAGCTCCAAGTGGCTGCAAGTGTTCTGCAAGTTCAGGATGGCGAACAGCAGCACGGACGCTATATCCACGCTCTGCTAAGATCCTGATGACGTGACGACCAATAAATCCTGATCCGCCGAAAACGGTGATAAGTTTCCCGTTAAGCGCTTGCGCCATTTTCATCCACCTTTGCCAAGTTTTTTCGGGTAGCCGTATTAGTGCGCATAACCCTCAAAAAAGCTATAATTCATGGGATGTTAATAGGCCCAAGTTTTAGGGTTGTGAAGGCTCTCTGTGGAGAAATTAAAAGTCTTTGCAAATGTGTGATTGACAATCCCAGCCCAGATCACTAGAACCCAGCCTCACAGAGCGGCGCTGCCAAGCAGCAACCCTCTGAAAGAAAAAGATGATATGCCCAGATGGCGGAATTGGTAGACGCGCTAGCTTCAGGTGCTAGTGCCCGCAAGGGCGTGGAGGTTCGAGTCCTCTTCTGGGCACCATCTTTTCTTCACAAAGCTCTCCCAAAAAATTAAGAGTAACTTGACCGTTTGGTGTAGAAGAGACAAAACACGTCTCATCACCCAATGGCGCTTATTCTTCGAGAGCAACAATGACCATCAGATATCACAAGAACGATCTTCCAGACCTTTCCAACTACGCTTCAGCTGAGGCTGTTGCGGTAGACACCGAAACTTTGGGTCTGAATCCACACCGGGATCGGTTGTGCGTGGTGCAGCTTTCTGCTGGCGACGGTTCTGCCGATGTGGTCCAGATTGAGCGTGGGCAGCTGGTCGCCCCCAATCTGCAAACGCTATTTGAAGACCCGAGCAAGCCGAAAATTTTTCACTTTGCCCGCTTTGATGTTGCCATATTGAAGGAGTATTTGGACATTTCCGTTACTCCGGTGTGGTGCACAAAGATTGCTTCAAAGCTCGTGCGCACCTACACGGATCGACACGGATTGAAAGATCTTTGCCGAGAGTTAATTGGCGTTGACCTTTCCAAGCAGCAGCAGAGCTCCGATTGGGCCGCTGAAAAGCTGACAGATGCTCAGCTGGCCTACGCTGCATCAGATGTTCTGCATCTGCACAAGCTCAAAGCACGCCTTGAATTCATGTTAGAGCGTGAAGAGCGCACCGAAATTGCGCAAAGGTGCTTCGAATTTCTGCCGACACGTGCACAATTGGACCTTGCCGGATGGCCTGAGAACGATATTTTCGCACATTCTTAAGCGAAACTTTGAGTTTTCTACCAGTATTTGCGGTTTATTGTGCTTCAGCAATTGGATTTTGTTGAAGCACACCCATTTAGGCAGCTAGTGTGTACTTACCGCTTCCTTTCAGGTGCTACCTGAAATCTGCGTATCCACGGAAGCGCTTTGTGCCTGTAGAATACTGGTCACTCCTTGTGAGAGAAGAGACCGGAAATGGCAACCGGATAGCGATTCGCTATGAGCGTCGCTTCCAGAATGTTCCAGGATAACGAATGACTACAATGGAGAACATGCCCAGGGAGTTTGCGGAGCACCCGCAAACGCGACTTGATAAGGCGCGCAAGTCTGCTCGCCGCCACTCAATACTCGTGCGTCTCCTTCGCTTCACACTCCCGGTCTTGGGCGTGCTGATTGCGCTCGGTGTGATTGGTATGGTCGTTCTCCAGAACCTTCTTTCAGGACTGAGCATTGGGGATATCAGCCTGACGACTG
The DNA here is from genome assembly GCF_014651595.1 of Pseudovibrio japonicus. Classification (GTDB taxonomy): domain Bacteria; phylum Pseudomonadota; class Alphaproteobacteria; order Rhizobiales; family Stappiaceae; genus Pseudovibrio; species Pseudovibrio japonicus. The sequence goes on from NZ_BMXE01000002.1 coordinate 179,833, forward strand.
AAGGTCTGGTCATGTCTAACCCGCACCTTTCGGGCAATGACGGTGATCGCTCCTACAGCGTGCAGGCGGACCGGGCCATTCAGCGCATTACAAATCCACAAGTCATTGACCTAGAGAATATTGTGGCCGCAATCACGACAGCTCCGGGGGAAACTCTGAATGTCACGTCCCGAAACGGCACGTTTGATACGGAGATGGAAACCCTGAAACTGACAAATGGGATTACGGCTTCCCACAGCAAAGGTTATAGAGCAGAGTTTGAGTATCTCGATATCAATATGAAAACAGGTACAATGCTGACCAATGATGCGGTTGATGTCACTTCCGATGGTGGCTATATCGATGCTGGATCTATGGAATTTGATCAGAGAAACAATGTTTTGAATTTTCGTCAGGGCGTGAAGATGAAGCTCTTGCCCTGGGCACTGGAGAACGGTCAATGATTAATCGGATAAGGATACTCTCTCTTTCTTGTCTTTTGGCGCTCGGGCTGGCAGGCACTGCTCATGCGCAAACGTTCTCCGATTCTTTTGCCGGATTTGGTTCTGACAGCGATGAGCCTATCGAAATTGAAGCGACAAACCTCCAGGTACGAGATGAAGACAAAAGCGCGATCTTCTCTGGAAACGTTGTCGTCATTCAAGGCGATGCGAAACTAGAAACCGAGCGCCTGATCGTATTTTACGAAGGCTCCATGGCCAATGGAACTGCGGATGGCGAACCGGTTCAGCAGTCCATTTCCCGCCTTGAAGCAAAAGGCAACGTTCTGATTTCCTCCAGAGATCAGGTTGCAACTGGTGACGATGCCAGCTTTGATATGAATGAGCAACTTGTTGTGATGACCGGTGAGCGTGTTGTGTTGAGTCAGGGCCCAAATGTTATTGTAGGCAATCGTCTTGTGATTAATCTGGAGACTGGCAGAGCGAATTTGGATTCCAGTGCACCTGGCAGTAACACGGGTCGCGTACGGATGCTTTTGCAGCCAAACAGCCTTGAAAATGAGAACTAAACAAAATAGGCGACGCCATTGAGTGCACACCCAATTGATCCTCAGATCCCGGCACATCATCCAGAAAACATCAAGCACGCTGCTCCGTCAGAAGCGGTGTTGGAAGTTGATAGTATCGGCAAGAGTTATGGACGACGTCAGGTCGTCAAGCACGTTAGCCTGAATGTCAGGCGTGGTGAAGCCGTTGGTCTCTTAGGGCCAAACGGAGCTGGTAAGACCACCTGCTTTTACATGATCACCGGACTTATCCGCCCGGATCATGGCGCAATTCGTCTCGACAACTTCGATATGACGCAGTTGCCCATGTACCGTCGTGCGCGTCTGGGCGTTGGTTATCTTCCTCAGGAAGCTTCTATCTTCCGCGGCCTTTCCGTTGAAGACAACATCCGCGCCGTGCTGGAAGTGGTGGAGCCGAACAAAAAACGCCGTGAGGAGGATCTGAATTCTCTTCTGGCCGAGTTCGGAGTGACCCACCTTCGCAAATCACCAAGTATTGCGCTCAGTGGTGGTGAACGCCGCCGTGTTGAGATTGCACGTGCGCTGGCAACGCGCCCATCTTTCATGCTGCTTGATGAACCATTTGCAGGTATTGACCCGATTGCAGTGGGCGATATTCAACAGCTTGTACGCCATCTGACCCAGCGGGGCATTGGCGTTCTGATTACCGACCACAACGTTCGCGAAACACTGGGGCTGATTGACCGCGCTTATATTATTGCGGCTGGTGAAGTGTTGACGGAAGGCAAGCCGCATCAGATTGTTGCTGATCCGGATGTACGGCGCTTGTATCTCGGGGAACAGTTCACTCTTTGATTTTCAACCTATGCCGAATTGCGTAGAAGGGTGTTGCAAGCTAGCTTGCAGCACTTGGAGGATGAAATAACTCTATGGCAATCGGTCCCAAACTAGAATTTCGGCAAAGCCAGCAGCTTGTCATGACGCCGCAGCTGATGCAGGCGATCAAACTGCTGCAACTGTCGAATGTGGACCTGATTGCACACGTCAACAACGAGCTGGAAAGCAATCCGTTTCTGGAACGCGATGAAAGCCCGGATGGGGCTGGACCAGCCGCTGATACCTCCACCACAGAGAACACTGCTGAAACCAGCGACAGCGCCGCAGACGCTCAGGAAGGGGACTGGCTCAAGAATGAGCTGGAGACGACTCCTGAAGCAATTTCAGGCAATCTGGATTCCGAGCTATCCAACGTCTTTCCCGATGATAATGGCGAGAGCCCTTCCGTTGATCCCATTCAGCAGAAGGCTGACAACTGGCAAGCGCCCAGTCACACGACCTCTGCAGCCAGTTCGGACTACAATCTGGAAGCCTTTGTTGCCGCAGAGGTTTCACTGAGCGAGCACTTGCAGGAGCAGCTTGGGTTTGCTGTTACCAGTTCTGCCGACACTCTGATTGCGCACCAACTCATCGACTGCCTTGATGAGAACGGCTACTTGCGCATCGACAGCACCGAGATGGCGAACCGACTTGGTGTATCCGAGCAGGAGCTAGAACGAATTATTCGTGCGTTGCAGGGCCTTGATCCGGTCGGGGTGTTTGCGCGGGATTTGTCCGAGTGCCTTAAACTGCAGCTGGTAGAGAAGGATCGCTTTGATCCTGCCATGCAGACTCTGGTCGAGAATATCGAATTACTGGCCCTGCGTGACCTAGCGAAGCTCAAACGCCTTTGTAAGGTGGATGACGAAGATTTGAAGGACATGATCCTTGAGATCAAAGAGCTCAATCCAAAGCCCGGTGCAGCCTTTAACACCGAGGTTACGCAGCCGGTCGTTCCTGACGCGTTTGTACATCCGTCTTCTGACGGGGGCTGGACAGTGGAGCTTAACACAGAGAGCCTGCCGAAGGTTCTGGTGAACCAGAGCTACTACTCCGAGATCTCTCAGGGCTCCAAGAATGATAAGGAGCTGGCCTACTTCACCGACAGTTTGCAAACTGCGAACTGGCTCATCAGGAGTCTTGACCAGCGGGCGCGGACGATTCTGAAGGTGTCCTCAGAGATTGTGCGGCAGCAGGACGGTTTCCTCACCTATGGTGTCCAGCATTTGCGGCCGATGAATCTGCGTGTGGTTGCAGATGCTATTGGCATGCATGAATCAACCGTCAGCCGCGTCACCTCCAACAAATACATTGCCACGCCACGCGGAATTTTTGAGCTGAAATACTTCTTTTCTGCCGCAATTGCATCTTCTGAAGGTGGTGAATCGCACTCTGCGGAATCAGTCCGATATCGGATCAAACAGTTGATTGACGCGGAAGATCCAAAGAAGATTCTCTCGGATGACGCTCTTGTAAAAATTCTAAAGAATGATGGTGTGGATATAGCGCGACGAACTGTAGCTAAGTATCGGGAAGCATTAAAGATTTCCAGCTCGGTTCAGCGCCGGAGAGAAAAGAACAATCCCACCTAAACCCCTGATATTTCTGATAATTTTAAAGAGAGATAATAGGCGTCTGATCGGTTAATATCCTCTATAGGATGTTTCTCTCTTCTCAAAGATTTTTTCAGGAACTCGAAAACAGTAGCACTTTAAACTCAGCTGGTCCAAACTACATGTGTTGAAGGGTTCTTTTTCTCTTTAGCTAAAGAACCTTACAGCGAACAAGTCGACACAACATAAGAGGTTCCCATGACAATTAGAATTTCGGGGAGGAACGTGGACATTGGTGATGCTACCAGAACTCACGTTGAAGACCGGATTTCCGATGCACTGGATAAATATTACCCAGGCGCATACACGGGTCATGTGACAATCGCGCGCGAAGGCTCCGGCTTCCGTTCCGACTGCACAGTCCACCTCAGTACAGGTGTGGTGCTTCAGGTTTCGGGTGATAGCCAGGACCCGCGCCAGAGTTTCGACAAAGCTGCCGAACGCATTGAGAAAAGGCTAAGGCGCTATAACAGAAAGTTAAACGACCACCATACAAATGGTACCCCTGCAGAATGGCAGACATTCGGTGCGACATCGTATGTTCTTGCTGACCCTGAGCAGGAAGAAGAGGTACCAGCCGACTACAACCCACTTGTGGTTGCAGAGACGGAAGCAAAAGTGAAGACACTGACTGTTGGTATGGCAGTTATGGAGCTAGATTTGAGTGAAGCTCCCGTTGTAGTGTTCCGCAACGCTGGTAATGGTGAGGTAAATGTCGTATTCCGTCGTGAAGACGGAAACGTTGGCTGGATCGATCCTAATCTTGCCAACGGGGCTGCCCCTAACTAATAACCACGGTCATAACGACCCTGCACAAAGCCGGTTTTCACCGGCTTTGTATTTTGCATGAACACGGATCAAGGAATGGATCTGAACGAACTTCTTCGTCCCGAAGCTGTCATTGCCAATCTCAAGGCAAACAGTAAAAAACAAGCCCTGCAGGAACTTGCAGAACGGGCCTCTGAGATTTGCGGGGAAACTGAGCGCGATATCTTTGATACGCTGCTGCAACGCGAACGTCTCGGCTCTACCGGTGTCGGTAACGGCATTGCAATTCCGCATGGTAAGATCGTGAACCTGGATGGGTTACACGGCCTGTTTGCGCGACTGGACAAACCTATCGAGTTCGACAGCTTGGATGACCAGCCTGTTGATCTGATCTTCGTATTGCTTGCGCCTGAGGGCGCTGGTGCTGACCACTTGAAAGCTCTGGCTCGTGTAGCACGGCTTTTGAGGGATGCTGATGTTGCAAGCAAGTTGCGCGCAACAACAGATGCAGATGCAATTTATTCTATTCTGACACACCCTCAGGCATCGCCAAACGCAGCCTGAAGCACGCTCAGATACAAACTAGAAAAGCCTGGATTGGACATACACCAATCCAGGCTTTTTTGTTGCTTCGTTAGCCGGGTTTAACCAGCGGCTATGCGCGCAGGGGCGAAACCGTTTCTGAATTACCCGTTCCGGCAAGTCAGCACATGATTTAGTGGACGCTCAGAGCTTCCAAATCGTTCTCTATTGCGTTTGCAATCGCAGCATTGCGGGTGTCTGTCAGAACCAGCGGCGTGCCATCAGCGGCCAAAAGCGCCCATGCCGGTAAATCCGCATCCTGCAATTCTGCATCCGGGAACATTTTCTTCAGATCTTTTGGAGAAATACGCCTGACATAGGCAACTTCACCAGCTCCAAGTTCTTCAAAATTCTCGTACGGGTCGTCGGCCAGCACAGAGGGGGCGTGAGTCATCGCCTTCTCCTTGGAAGTTACTAGAGCATGTCACGTTACGTTCATGCACGCTTCAGGCTCTAAGTCTCTGTTCTTTATTACGTATCCTTAATCCGAAAACCGTTTCCCATTTATCGGGGATACGCTGTAATATCACGCGCACCCTTTCCCGAAAACCGAATTCTACTTTCCGGCGATACACTGTAATCTTCCGCGTATTCTAATCCGAAAACCGGTTCCCACCTTTTGGGGACACGCCTTAATACTCAGATCAGCGCGTAGGGAGGATTACTTCTTTCCCTCAATCTCCCGCCGAAATCTCTATACGGCGAACGATACGCTCTGGCTCGGGACGAGCAAGATCAATAGACAACAGACCATCTCGTAGGTCTGCCCCCAAAATCTCAATGCCCTCTGCCAGCACAAATGCTCGTTGGAACTGGCGCGCAGCTATTCCTCGGTGAAGATATTGGCGCGTTTTGTCTTCTTGTTGGCGACCACGGATCACCAGTTGGCTTTCTTCGACAGAAACATCCAATTGGTCACGTGTGAAGCCAGCAACCGCAAGTGTAATGCGGATGACCTCACCTTTCTCATCAGTGGCAGCGAGGCGCTCAATATTGTAGGGCGGGTAGCCATCATTAGCTGCCTTGCTCACCCTATCCAATACGCGCTCGATATCATCGAAGCCCAACATAAATGGGCTCGAAAACGCAGATACTCGCGTCATAATCCAAGTCCTTCTTAAAGCGACCCAGCTCCAGACCCTGATTAGGCATCCGGTGTGAGGGCATCTCGCCCTCGGTCTTGCCTCTGGAATATGGCGGTTAGCGACGAAGGTTTCAAGTTAACTTAATGATACTCAATTATTTCTGCCGGGTGCTGCCGGTTTTCTCAGCCCTGATACAAGCTAAGATGGTGAACCGGCAGGGTATTCAATAGCGGTTCTTTGGAGTTGTTGATTTCCCGCCTCTCCCCTCTCCTCAACCGACGTGCGGCGTCTGCCGAGAATGACAGGTTTACGTGCGTTTCCAAAAACCCTAGGGTTTGCCATAGGGAAAGAGGCCTCGCGCAATTCATTGGGGGATGACGTGCATGGACCATGCAGAGGTGAATAACTCACGGGCAGCCTTACTGGTGAAAGTCTATCCGTTTGGGCTGATTGCAATCAGCTTGCTTATCAACGTTTTTGTCTTTGGTATCCAACCACTCGTCATCGCGCTTCCTGCACCGGAGATCATTGACGCTTTGATCGTTGCTGCAGTGCTGTTGATAGGTAACCACAGCTGGTTGATGACGGTCACAGAGCTCACACGCGGGAGATATGGTCTGGCGACAACGCCGGAAGAGTGGGAAGCCAAGGGTGGCCGGCCACAGTCCATAGAACAGGACGCTCAGGATGCGTTGGAGCGGCGCCACAATGCACATCGTAACACTACTGAAAATACGGTTTATTTCGTTCTGCTCGCCGCAGTGATAGCTGTTGTCTCGCCCGTGGCGCTTATGGCGCAGGTTTGGATTGTTGGCTTTGCTGTTGCCCGTCTTGGCTACACCTACAGCTATCTGTCTGCCCAGACCGGGCTGCGAGGCTTGTTCATGAGCCTGACCCTGCTTAGCCTTTATGGGATGGCGAGCTATCTTGCGGTGGCGATGTTTGTTTGAGAACGGGCGAAATCAGCTGCAGCTCATTCGAAGATATCCAATACACCTTAAGAGGGCGCGAAACCGATGTCGCGCGCCCTCACACAAAGTTCTTTAGGTGCAACTGCGTGCCTCAGTTAGTTTGAGGGTAGCAATACCGTGTCGACCACGTGAATCACTCCATTATCGGCTGGAATGTCGGCACTGATCACGTTTGCATTGTCCACGGTCACGCCGGAGGAAGTTTTGGCGATAGACAGTGTTTTGTCACCAGACCCTTTGATCGTTCTCACTTTAATCGCGCGACCCGGTAGGTCTGTGGACTCAAGCTTCCTTGGCAGCACATGATAACTAAGAACTGCAATTAGCTGTTCCTTGTTCTCGGGCTTCAGGAGCATTTCGACTGTGCCATCTGGAAGAGCAGCGAAGGCTTCATCTGTTGGAGCGAAGACAGTGAGACTCTCTCCCTGTGCTAAGGCGCCATCCAGACCGGCAGCCTGAGCAGCTGCAATCAGGGTGTTAAACTGCCCTGCCTCTTGAGCCACATCTACAATAGTTCCTGCATTTGCATTCACAGAACCAGCAAGAACCAATGAACTTACAAGTGAAATCATAGATAAACGCATAAGAGCCTCCTCTTTCCACCCGCCTAGGCGATGGAATTACATAGATTCAATGCGTGACAACTTGCCACACACAAAGCCTTATACTCATCAGTGCTGAATGTGGATCACCTAGTTCTGAATTTTATTTGGTCTGCTCAAACGCACGCAGCGCTTGTTCTCTAGATTCTTTCAGGTCCACGAGTGGTAGAGGATAGGTTTGACCCAATGTGATGCCCACGTCTTGCAATATATGCTTGGGAGCTTCCCATGGTTTGAAGAGAAACTTGTCAGGCAGCCCCTTTAGCTCCGGGAGGTAGTCGCGGGTATAGTCGCCGTGAGCATCAAATTTTTCGCCCTGAAGGACGGGGTTGAAGATGCGAAAATACGGAGCAGCATCTGCACCACAGCCGGCGATCCATTGCCAGCTGGCGGCGTTGTTGGCCAGATCCGCATCGACGAGACAATCCCAGAACCACGCCTCCCCCAAGCGCCAGTCCAGCAGCAAGTTTTTGACGAGGAACGAGCCGACAATCATGCGCAGGCGGTTGTGCATGTAGCCGGTTTGCCAGAGTTCTCGCATGCCTGCATCCACGATCGGAATTCCGGTTTTCCCTTTTTGCCAGGCCTCCAGGCGTTGTTCCTCCTCAGCCCATGGGAAGCTGTCGAATTTGGAATTCAAGTTGACCTTGGGCAAGGTTGGATTGTGAAAGAGCAGCGAATAGGAGAATTCGCGCCAGCCCAATTCACTGCAGAAATGATCGATATCGCCTGTCGCCTCCCGCATGGCCAGTGCCCACCAGATTTGGTTGGGCGAAATCTCGCCAAAGTGCAGATGAGGTGAAAGTCGAGAGGTGTGCGCCAGCGCCGGAAAATTGCGACCATCCTTGTAATTGGTGAGCCCGTTTTCCAAATACGCATAGAGCCGATCCTGTGCGGCTTGCTCTCCATGCTGCCAATGATCGCTTAACTGCACGGACCAAGGACGACGGTCCAGTAAGTTAAGATCGTCAACACTCAGCCTACCGTCTCTGCTCGTCCGATGCAGCTGCATGGGTTTGGGTACGGGCAATGGTTTACGCGGTTCTGGCGCCTGCAGGCAGCCTTTACGGTAGAAGGGCGTGAAGACCTTGTAAGGAGTTCCATCCGGCTTAGTGACTTGCCACGGCTCCCACAAGAGCGAGCCGTTGAAACTTTTGGCTGTTACCCCGCTGCGCTCTAAATCGGATTTGAGAGAGGCGTCATGTTCGATACGCCATGGCTCATAGCATCTGTTCCAGAAAACGCCTGCGGCTCCGTTTTCCTGAACGAGTGCCTTGATGATCTCTGTGGGATCGCCTCGCCTGATCTGCAACTGGCCTTGCAGGCTTTCATTGAGAGCTTTCAAGGAATGGTGCAGCCAGTTCTTCGAGGCTCCTCCAAGCTGACGGGCTCCGGGCTCGCCGTCATTCAGGATGTAGAGTGGAATAACTTTGCCCACCTCACAGGCCGCAGTTAGCGCAGGATTATCGCTCAAGCGCAAATCCTGACGGAACCAATGGATCACGACGGGTGGAGTCATCAACGACCTTTCCTCACAAGAACCAGTCCTGTCAGATGTAAAGCAACTTCCTTTCCCATCAATGTAATGAAGTTTCAATTCTGCAATCGAACAGCCTGCAGTGGTTAGCAGGGGGTAACTGGTCATGTGACTTGAGATTGCTCCGCGCAGATGCACAAAGCCGTAGCCAGCAGAAGTAGCCTAGTAACTTTGAGAAGATAACGAAAAGGGGGAGACACTTACAAGGAGTTGATTTTGGTGGAGCCTAGGGGGATCGAACCCCTGACCTCTTCGCTGCCAGCGAAGCGCTCTCCCAGCTGAGCTAAGGCCCCATACCATTTCAGCGTTTCATGCGTTTTGGGAAAACGCTTGCTGTCATGTTGGAGGAAACGGCACCTTTAAGAGGTGTCAATTTCTCCGGAAGACTTGATCGTCACTTCTGCGGAAGTGCGAGACACTTCTAAAGAAGTGCCTTTGGTGGAGCCTAGGGGGATCGAACCCCTGACCTCTTCGCTGCCAGCGAAGCGCTCTCCCAGCTGAGCTAAGGCCCCTTATCAGGTCTTTAAGCACTTAAACTTCAAGGAAGTTTTTTGTGCTGATGGAGGCGGAACATAGATGGGCCGCCTCCACATTTCAAGAGAATACTCTCATATCAGCCCGCTGTTTCACAGGCTGTGGAAATTCTAGATTTCTTCGTCGTCGCGACTTACGACGATACCTGGTACAGCAGCGTCTTCATCTTCTTCTTCATCAAGGAAGACATCGCCGTCATCAGTGTCGATATCACTTTCGATACCGTCGTCGTCAATATCCGGAATATCTTCGGTAATGACTTCAGCATCAGCTTCTTCGAGAGATACGGTTTCGATCTCTTCTTTTGCTGGCGCTTCTTCAGCTTCTTCTTTCTGAACAGCTTTTACTGCCTTAGCAGTTTTTGCCAGTTTGCCCGGGTCAAACATGTCGCCGCACTTAGGGCAAATGATTGGGTCACGGTTCAAATCATAGTATTTAGCACCACAGGCCACGCACAGGCGCTTGGTTCCGAGTTCCGGTCTTGCCACGGTTCTCACCTTTATTTGCATCTCGTTGACGGCCCCCTTAGCCTCAGGTTGGCCATCATGTCAAAGATAAATCTTCTGAATCTACCCGAAGTCGTACATTCACTGCTGAAATTTCGCAATAGTGCAATGCGCCCTAGGGTGACTGTGTGTTTCTTCCGTGCTAGGAGGAACTAGTTTTTTAAGTCTCGCAACCCCGGAAATGAACATGTCCCACAATTCGTCACCGCAAATTGTGACCGCTCACAGCGGCTCACCGCTTAACGGCCATATTAAAGTTCCAGGTGACAAGTCTATCTCCCATCGCTCTTTGATGTTTGGCGCGCTTGCGCTTGGCAAAACAACCATCACTGGTCTGCTCGAATCAGAAGACGTGATTGGCACTGCAAACGCAATGAACGCTGTTGGTGCAAAGTGTGTGCGGCAGGAAGACGGCACTTGGACTGTTGATGGTGTTGGACTGGGCGGCCTGCTGGAGCCGGAAGCTCCAATCGACTTCGGAAACGCAGGCACTGGCGTGCGTCTGGCAATGGGCATCTTTGCGAGCCATCCGATTGCCGTCACCATGACCGGCGACGCCTCTTTGTCCGGCCGCCCAATGGGCCGTGTCCTTAATCCTTTGCGCGAAATGGGCGTACAGGTCGTTGCACGCAACGGCGACCGCCTTCCAGCTTCCATCCGCGGCAGTGATACTCCAATTCCGATCACCTACCGCGTGCCTATGGCGTCAGCCCAGGTCAAATCAGCTGTGCTCCTTGCTGGATTGAACACTGCTGGTACCACCACCGTGATCGAGCCTGTTGCCACACGTGACCATACAGAAAAGATGCTGATTGGTTTTGGTGCAGACCTGACAGTTGAAGTGAACGAGAACGACGAACGTGTGATCACGTTGCAGGGTCAGCCAAAGCTGCAAGCTCAGGACATCATTGTCCCGGGTGACCCGTCTTCAGCAGCCTTCCCGATTGTTGCTGCCCTGATCACTCCAGGTTCTGATATCACCGTTGAAGGCGTGCTCTTGAACGAGCATCGTACTGGACTTATTACCAGTTTGCTTGAAATGGGCGCTGATATTACAATCTCTAATGAACGGGAAAGCGGCGGAGAGAAGATTGGCGACATTCGCGCCAGGTATTCCAAGCTGAAAGGCATCACGGTTCCTGCGGATCGTGCACCTTCCATGATCGATGAATACCCAATTCTGTCTGTTGCTGCGGCGTTTGCCCAGGGTGACACTGTCATGCTTGGTCTTGAAGAACTGCGCGTTAAAGAGTCAGATCGTCTGGCAGCGGTTGCGCGTGGTCTGGAAGCAAACGGCATTCCTTGCGTCGAAAAGCAGGACAGTCTGACTGTAACTGGTGGGGCTAACAATATTGGCGGTGGTACTGTTACCACACACCTGGATCACCGAATTGCAATGAGTTTCCTTATTCTGGGTCTCGCTGCACACAAGCCGGTTCAAGTTGATGATGCAGCACCAATCGCGACAAGCTTCCCGACCTTCCTTTCCATGTTTGGAGAGTTGGGCGGCAAGCTTGAAAATAAGAATGAGGAAGCTGCATGATTATTGCGCTGGATGGACCAGCAGCATCTGGCAAGGGAACACTTGCACGACAGATCGCTGAACATTTTGGACTTCGCCATCTGGATACCGGCTTGACGTACCGTGCTGTCGCCGCTGCGCTGCTTGCGCGCGGCCTGCCGCTTGGCGACGAAGAGGTGGCCATTTCTGTTGCGCAGAACCTTGATCTGAGCAATCTGGACCGCAACCTGCTCTCCTCTCACGAGATTGGGGAAGTCGCCTCTCGCATCGCAGTTCTTTCCGGCCTTCGTGAAGAGTTGGTACGCCTTCAGCGGGCGTTTGCCGAGAAAGAGCCGGGCGCTGTTCTGGATGGCCGTGATATCGGTACTGTTGTGTGCCCGAATGCGACGGCAAAACTGTTCGTGACTGCCTCCCCGGCGGCTCGTGCAAAACGGCGGACAGATGAGCTAAACAGCAAGGGTATTCCTGCCAACTTCGATGAAATTTTAGTCGATCTAGAGCGTCGGGATGAACGAGATAGCACCCGTAAAGACTCTCCGCTCAAGCCCGCGAAAAATGCCCACTTGCTTGATACGACAGAAATGGATATACACTCCGCATTTCGTGCGGCTGTGGATATCATCGAGCGCGCCCGGAGTTCGGCTGTTTCCTAACAGCCTTTCGGAGCTCGCGTTTGTCGTTTCCAGCGACTGTTACGATACCAAATTTGGACAAGTGTGACCGCTTTCGCCGGCCCACTTACTTGTAAGTGGTTGTTTTTCAACGCGAGTTGGGAACCGGAAGCTCTTGTCCTTTAGTGTTCACACAAACCCGCCGGCGAGCGCCATTCTTATGGCACCAGGAGATTTCATGGAAAATCAGAACTTTGCTGCTGAAGATTTTGCAGCTCTGTTGGAAGAATCTTTTGCGACTTCCGACCTTTACGAAGGCACCGTTGTAAAAGGCACCGTTGTTGCTATCGAAAAAGACCTTGCTGTAATCGACGTAGGTCTGAAGGTTGAAGGTCGCGTTCCTTTGAAGGAATTCGGCGCTAAAGGCCGCGACGGTGACATGTCCGTTGGTGACGAAGTAGAAGTTTACCTTGAGCGTGTTGAAAACGCGATGGGTGAAGCTGTTCTGTCCCGCGACAAAGCACGCCGCGAAGAAAGCTGGGTTCGCCTGGAAGTTGCTTTCGAAGCTGGTGAAAAAGTTACCGGTCAGATCTTCAACCAGGTTAAAGGTGGCTTCACCGTTGATCTGGATGGCGCAGTAGCATTCCTGCCACGCTCTCAGGTTGACATCCGTCCAGTACGTGACGTGACTCCTCTGATGCACACTCCACAGCCTTTCCAGATCCTGAAGATGGACAAGCGCCGTGGTAACATCGTTGTGTCCCGTCGTACCGTTCTGGAAGAAACACGCGCAGAACAGCGTTCTGAACTGGTACTGAGCCTTGAAGAAGGTCAGACCGTTGAGGGTGTTGTTAAGAACATCACCGATTATGGTGCGTTCGTTGACCTTGGCGGCATCGATGGCCTCCTGCACGTTACCGACATTGCATGGCGTCGTATCAACCACCCAAGCGAAGTTCTGACAATCGGTCAGACCGTGAAGGTGCAGATCGTTCGTGTGAACCAGGAAACACACCGCATCAGCCTCGGCATGAAGCAGCTGGAAACCGATCCATGGGATGGCATCGAAGCCAAGTACCCACTGGATTCCAAGTTCTCCGGTCGTGTAACCAACATCACCGACTACGGCGCATTCGTAGAACTGGAGCCAGGCATCGAAGGCCTGATCCACGTCTCCGAAATGTCCTGGACCAAGAAGAACGTACACCCAGGCAAAATCGTTTCTACTTCCCAGGAAGTTGAAGTGGTTATCCTTGAAGTGGACGCTTCCAAACGCCGTATCTCCCTGGGCCTCAAGCAGACTCTGCAGAACCCATGGGATGCATTCGCACAGCAGTACCCAATTAACGCCACCGTAGAAGGTGAAGTTAAGAACAAGACTGAATTCGGTCTGTTCATCGGTCTTGAAGGCGATGTTGACGGCATGGTTCACCTGTCCGATCTGGACTGGAACCGTCCGGGCGAGCAGGTCATCGAAGAGTACAAGAAGGGCGACGTTGTTAAAGCAGTCGTTCTTGACGTTGACGTCGACAAAGAGCGTATCTCTCTCGGCATCAAGCAGCTCGACGCTGATCCATTCGAAGCAGCTGGCGACGTTCGCAAGGGCGCAATCGTTAAGTGTGAAGTGACTGAAATCAAAGACGGTGGTCTCGACGTTAAACTCGTAGACGGCGACCTCTCTGCATTCATCCGTCGCGCTGACCTGTCCCGTGAGCGTAATGAGCAGGATCCATCCCGCTTCAACGTTGGTGACGTGATCGAAGCTCGTGTTACCCAGTTCGACAAGAAGACCCGCCGCGTTGGTGTATCCATCAAGGCACTTGAAATCGCTGAAGAAAAAGAAGCGGTTGCACAGTACGGTTCTTCCGACGCTTCCTCTTCTCTCGGCGACATCCTCGCTGCAGCTATGAAGAAGCAGTCCGACGACTAATAGAATCTAGCAATAGATTCCATGAGAAAGCCCGGTCATTGACCGGGCTTTTTTCTTGCGTTCATAAGTGCGTTCATTTGCGTTCTTTCGCATTAATTTGCGTTATTTTGTTTGAGGTCTCAGGCTTCCCGCTTGAAAACGCAATTAACGAGCTGGCGGGCTTCGCTTGCGCTATGGCAGCAGACTGTACCCGCTCAGGTGCCTCTTCCAGAAAGCGCCTGCAACGCCCCTAGCCGATAATTTTCTTCACGGAGCTCATCAGAAATGCTCTCGGGCCTTTTGGCAGGGCGAGCACGAAGCGCTTTGCCAGTGGGCGCAGGTTCTGGAGCCAGATTTGTGCGTGGAGGTGCCCTTTGAAAGAGAGCGGGCTTACCACATCAAAGACGCTGGCGACTTCTGAGGTCCATGTCATCTTGTAGCGCGATGCTGGTTTGAGGAAGTCGATCCTATCGATCCCCAGAGCGAAACAGGCCTCAATGACATCCATCTGGTGCAGCTTGCCGGGGCTGGATTGTTCGTAGTCCGGGTTCCAATCGGCCATATAAGCAAAATAGCAGTGCTTGTAGAGGAAGCCCCACTCAGTTGAGATTGGTACATCGCCGTGTTTCAGCTCGAAGGCGATGAGTTCGCACCCGCTCCCCGTTTCTTTATTCAATGCTAGGAGGAACTGCTGCAAGCCATCTCCCTGTAAGGCGCGGGAAGAGTAGCCCATGGCCTCAACCCAGCTTTCACGGCCTTTCAGGCTGCTCAGGATTAGAGTCTCAAGCTCTGTGTCTGTTTGACGGATAATCCGATGGGACAGGCCTGCTGACTTGTGCAGGCGGTTGCGTTGGTTGCGAATGGTTTTGCGTGTGCGTGATGAGATGGACTTCAGGTAGTCCTCAAAGCTGCCCCACTGGGTCAGATCAAGCCATGGGGCGCCATCAACCTCACCCACTTCCGTAAAATACTCGCTGGCATAGTCATAGAGCGCGCCACCTTCCCGGATCTGACGCAGGTGAATAATATCCGCTCCTACGTTTTGGAGGTGTGGCTTTAGAAGCTCCAGAATGATGGAAGGGGTATAGCCCGGATCGAGCAGCATCTCGGAGTATTGCTGAAATGGTTCTGCCAAACCCGTCAGTATCCTGAGTCCGTTTTGCTTCTCAATGCGCAAAGGCAGGGCTGCAATCATTCTCCGCTCGTCGAACACAGCGAAAATCCGGAGGTTTTGGGCTACTTTAGAATTTTCCAACGTAGCCATAGTCCATGCAAAACTTTGGAAGACCGCACTGCAGCGGGCGGAGTGCTCTAGCTGTTGCCACTGGTCTTTGTGTTCAGAAAGGTCTTCGCGTGTTTGCAACACGCATACAGAGAGATCTTCAAGGGCTTTCGTTGCCAGACGCTGCTGGACAGAGGCATGAGTGCTCGACGTCATCACATCTGTCTGCAACAAACTTCTCCGTAATCAATGCATAAAACAACTTTAATCAACTGGCAGAATAACGCAGCTCACCACTTGGCGGTGACTTTGTCCATTGTTACTTTTAACCACTTAAAAGAAAAGTGTTTTCTGAAGATTTAGGGTTTTGAGTTCTCCGTATCTCCCCACGGAGCGGGCGGAGCATAGGTTTTGGGCTGGCATGGACTGGATCTGGATGATGACAAATCGTCATTTGCTTTCTCGATGACCCGAATATGGAATGCACCTGAATAGTTTCAGGAGGATTTCATGAGTGATTTGAAAGTTGCACTGATTGTTGCCGGTGGTAGTGGCATGGGCGCAGCAGCCGCGCGAAAGCTGGCAAAAGACGGGTACAAGGTTGCTATTCTATCCTCCTCTGGCAAAGGCGAGAAGCTGGCTGATGAACTTGGCGGAGTGGGAGTTACCGGGTCCAATCTTGAAACTGCGGATCTTCAGCGGCTGGTTGATGTGGCGATGGAGAAATGGGACCGCATTGATACGGTTATCAGCAGTGCCGGACATGGGCCAAAGGGGCCAATTCTGGAGCTGACCGATGAAGATTGGGTCCGGGGAATGGACTATTACCTTTTGAACGTAGTGCGCATTACTCGCATTGTGACGCCGATCATGGAAGCGCAAGGAAAAGGCAGCTTCGTCAACATCTCTACCTATGCGGTGTTTGAACCTGAGGAGCTTTTCCCCACTTCCGGTGTGTTCCGTGCTGGCCTCGCCGCTTTTACCAAGCTGTTTGCGGACAAATATGCCGCTTCCAACATCCGCATGAACAACGTACTTCCCGGTTTCATTGACAGTTTGCCAGAGAAAGAAGAGCGTCGGGGTCGCATTCCGATGGAGCGCTACGGGACCTCAGAGGAAGTGGCCGATCTCATCGCCTTCCTTGCCGGAGATACCTCCAGCTATATGACGGGCCAAAACATCCGCATTGACGGTGGGATTACCCGCTCAATTTAGGCTAGGCAGCTTTACGAGGGAGCCCTTCGCAATTTGCGCAGGGCACACCGTGCGCGATTAATTCCGCAGATCTTAAAACGGGTAGATCAGCACGGCGGAAAAATGCCCTTTTTTAACGACAGCATCCCTGGATCGCGCGAGATCTCAAGTAAAATTCACAATTTCTGACGTTTACATATCTTCAATTTTAATTAATATAAATACTAATTCATTTTAATCAAAATAAACATAATAGATAAGCAATAGTAAATTGACGATAATTATTCAGATCAACTTTTGATAATCCCAATACTACCTAGGATCGAAATCTTTTTTTGCATTTTCTATTTCTGATTTCTATTTATCTTCAAGTAACGTCTGTATATTACATTACATGGCGAGCGAGAGAGTTTCCCATTCTCTCAAGCTCTGCTGTGTAGATTGTCTTGGATCACTGTCGAGACCAATAATAAAAATAAGGGTCCGGCAGCTTCAAGACTAAAGAATGCCCTAGCGGTCCGCCCGAAACCGCAGGGCTACTTGGAAACCCGTTTTACGCCGTCCTTGCAGCAATCGGCTTTGGGTTTCCAACAGCGCGCGATGAACTATGCCCCTAGTTCTCGCGTCAAGAATTAAGATCACTGAGTATGTCGGTTTTCAGAGCAATCGGCAAAACAGTGGCCCAATAAAGACGAAAAGTCCACCTGGCCCCATGGCCGAATAGATCCCGTTCCGTTCTCAGCTCCCCCCCACCTCCTGATGAACGGAACGGTTTTTTTATGCCAAAATCACAAGCTTGTTGCGGGCTGGCGTTTATTTCGGGTATGACCTTTCCAAGAGTGGCACTCACCAAGCAATCACAGATTCCGATAGGCAGCCCAAAAACTAATGAAGAACTCTGCTAGTCAATGTCAAAACATGGCTCAGATCCGTACGGAAATTGACCGTCTGGACGCTGAGCTGATCTCGCTATTTGCAGAGCGCTGGACATACATCACACGCGCCGCCGAGATCAAAAAGCCAATTGGACTGGCTGCCCGTATCGAAAGCCGGGTTGAGGAAGTGGCGAGCAACGTCAAAGCCCATGCTGATGAGCACGGCCTGAATCCGCAGACCTACGAAATGATGTGGCGACATCTGATGGAAAGTGCAATTGCGCACGAAGAAGTCCTTATGGAAGCAGAGGAAAATGTGAAATAACATGGTATCGCCATTTTCTCTGGCATCTTAGTGGACTAGCATCGCAACCAGAATATTCTGAAAATTAGGCCTCAGCGCCCAAATTAACCATTTGGCAGTGACAAAGCTTGATTTTTGGTCGTCTTTTTACCGCCTGCAGAGAAAGAACACTTGGCTTATTCAAAAGCTTAGGTATTGTTTCCCTATAGTCGCTTAAATGAGTTTGACCGGGAAGACCCCATGAGTCTAGACAGTGACGTTCTTATTGATCGCAGACGCCTGAGACGCAAAGTTTCGTTTTGGCGTGTCATTAGTTTTTTAGCACTTGCAGCTTTGTTGCTGTGGGGCGGTAGCAAAGTTACAGGCTTTGGTGACCTTGGTCGCTCAGAACGACATATCGCCCGCATCGAGATCAGTGGAGTAATCACCTATGATCGCCAGCAACTAGAGATGCTGGAAAAGATTGCGGAGGATGACAACGTTGAGGGAGTCATCGTCTCGATTAACTCCCCTGGTGGTTCGACCTCCGGTGGTGAAGCACTCTACAATGCATTGCGCAAGATCGCAGAGGAAAAGCCGGTCACAGCCTCCATCACGACGCTTGGTGCCTCGGCTGCTTACCTTGCTGCGATCGCCAGTGACCATTTGGTTGTGCAATACACCTCGCTAACTGGCTCCATCGGCGTGCTCTTCCAATATGGAAATGCACAAGGGCTGCTAGAAAATATTGGCGTTGAGATAGACGCTATCAAAAGTAGTCCATTGAAAGCTGAACCAAACTTTTATGAGACAGCCACTCCGCAGGTGAGAGAAACCCTACAAGAGGTGATTGACGATACCTACATGTGGTTCGTTGGGCTTGTTGCAGAACGCAGAAGCCTGTCGACAGAGCGTGCACGTGAGCTGGCAAATGGTCAGGTTTACACCGGAAATCAAGCGCTCGACCTTGACCTCGTTGACGAGATTGGGGGCGAGGAGGTCGCACATCAGTGGCTTATTTCCGAGAAAGGGCTTTCCGATGACCTTGAAATCATCGACTGGGAGCCAGAATCAAACGAACGGTCACTTCCGTTCCCTGTAAATTTATTAGGCTTTTTGGGTAGCGATAACCAGAATTTCATAGGCTCGCTCCTCAAAACAGCAAAAAGTGTCGTAGATTCAAGCCTACCGCTTGACGGTCTCGTGTCTGTTTGGCAGGCTCCTGATGCGGCAACAGTCTCAGCAGTAGGGGGGGCAAGGCATGATTAAGTCGGAATTAGTACAAACAATCGCGGAGCGTAATCCGCATCTCTATCAACGTGACGTAGAGAATATCGTAAACGCCATTCTTGATGAAGTTACCGAAGCGCTTATGCGCGGTGACCGCGTCGAATTGCGTGGCTTTGGTGCGTTCTCAGTGAAGAACCGCCCGGCACGCGTTGGACGCAATCCAAGAACTGGCCAGAAAGTTGAAGTTGGCGAAAAGTTCGTTCCGTTCTTCAAAACCGGCAAAGAAATGCGCGAGCGGCTGAACGACGGTACGGATCACGGCGAAGACTGATCCTGGAGTAATACATTGGCTCGATTCCTTCGGAACCTGCTGCTTATCCCTATAGCAGCTTTACTTGTTGTACTTGCGGTTGCGAACCGGCATTCCACGCTGATTTCGCTTAACCCCTTTAACCCAGAGGACCCGATGTTGACCTTCAGCATTCCGGTTTTCTGGCTGCTGTTCGGCGCTATTGGACTGGGCGTATTGCTCGGCGGTATAGCAACCTGGATGCGACAAGGACGGTTCCGAAAAGAGGCTCGTGTTCAACGACGGGAAGCCAACCAGCTCAAGCATGAAGCTGATACGCTGCGGAAAGTGGCTCAGGGGGATGTGGTGCCAAGCCTGCCCTCACCTGACCACAAAAAGGCAGCCTAACCGCTTTACTAGTCTGCCCTGACGTTTATTTGGGGGATTGCGAATGCGGGTCATCACAGCTCAGGAAATTGAGGGCGTGATGAACTTTCGCGATCTTCTCGAGACGCTGCGACGTGCCTTTCGCGTTGGTGCGGTGTCCCCCTCTCCGCACACACACCAAATTGCACGTCCAACCGGGTATCAGGACGGCGCTCTTAGCATTTCTTCTGCATGGAATGACTTCGACGCTCAAGGTACGACCGAGCGTGGATTCATTGGCACGCGTATTGAGAGTTCCCTACCTACTCTGGACGAGTACGAGCCTCCCACCGTCAGCGGCGTCTATCTTTTACAGTCAGGCAAAACCGGCTCGCCTCTTGCACTGCTGGATGGCAAAGCGCTTGTTACCTGGCGCACTGCGGCAACATCAGCTCTGGCGTCCTCCTACCTTTCCCGCGAAGATTCCTCCCGCTTGCTGATGGTCGGCGCGGGAAGCCTTGCTCCTTACCTGATTGAGGCTCATGCCTCTGTGCGGCCCATCAAACAGGTGTTGGTGTGGAACCGGAGCCCTGCTGCAGCGGAGGAGCTGGTGGAGCGTATGCAGGGTCATCCCTTTGACATCTCCATGACGACCGATCTGGGCGGCGCGGTCAGAGGGGCGGATATTGTGTGCTGTGCGACCAGCGCAAACACGCCGCTCATCAAGGGGGAATGGCTTCAGGAAGGTACCCATCTGGATCTGGTAGGCTCAATGCATGCTGATCAACGTGAGTGCGATGATGCGGTCATCTCGCAAGCGCGGCTGTTTCTGGACAGCTATGACAACACGCCCGCCACTGCAGGGGACCTCAAAGAGCCACTGACTGAGGGTGTTCTAAGCGTTCAGGACATCGCTTCTGATCTGGCTGAGCTGTGTCAGGGCGACCGTGCGGGCCGTCGCTTTTACGAGCAGATTACGCTTTTCAAATCAACGGGTACCGCCTTAGGAGACCTTGCTGTTGCTGGACATATCTTTCTGCGGGTTTAGGACGCCTTAGTCGAGCTTATCTGCATTTTTCGTTTCTGGCGGTGCGTAGCTGGGCAGGTACCAGTCTCTCGCAATGGCTCCACCACGCAGGATCAGCGCCATTGCAAAGCCAAGCCCCGCAGCGAGGTTGCTATCACCCGTTGTCATAAGCGTTGCAGTGTACGTGATAGCGCCTGCAAAAGCTGCTGCCAGATAGATCTCTCGTTGCAGGAGTGCGGATGGCTGACCGGCGATCACATCACGCAGGATTCCGCCAAACGTGGCCGACGCAACGCCCATGAGCACGGCAACAGCTACGTTGTCGCCCAGTGAGAGTGCCTTTGCAGCTCCCATGACCGAGTAGGCTGCAATTCCAATCGCGTCCAGCCATCGTAAAGGTCTGCCCCATGCCTCTACCTTATGCGCGAAGAACCACATGGCAATGGACACGACGAAACACACATAGAGATACGTCTCGTTTACGGTCCAGAACACAGGCACATTGAGAAGCAGGTCTCGTAGCGTTCCGCCGCCGATGCCAGTCAACAGGCAAAAGAACAGGAACGCGATGAAATCCTGACGCAACCGTGCGGCGACAAGCCCACCCGTTGCGGCAAAAACAGCCACTCCCAAAAAGTCCAGATACTGCCAGATCTCAGAAGGCATCTACGTCACATCCGCAAGTTCGTTGAATTCAAGTTTGGTGGTTTTAGCCAGCTAATTTTAAAAAGCAACAGGAGAACTACAGTACCGTAATTGCGATAATCAAATAGCCGTGAATCCTGTGAGGCATTGGGGATAGGTTCTGTTTCCCATCAAAGAACATCAGCGGAGAACGCAGCATTGTGGGCTTTAGGCCGTCTGCTTTGCAACACTAAACAAAAAACGGAGGCCTATCACCGGCCTCCGTTTTGAATTTGTTTGTGAAGCCTTCACTACCATGAGGGCTTTGGTGCTTAGGCTTCTTTGTCGACTGTGGAGCCTGGCTCGGCGTTTTTATCGGCGACTGGTGCGATTTTTGGGCCGCCTTTGGAGACGCCAACCATGGCTGGGCGCAGAACGCGCTCGCCGATGACGTAGCCAGCCTGAACAACCTGAACAACGGTGTTGTTTGGAACTTCCGTGTTCGGCACTTCAAACATTGCCTGATGGAAGTGTGGGTTGAACTTTTCGCCTTCCGGAGAAAGGCGCTTCACACCGTGCTTTTCCAAGTGGTTGAGCATTTCGCGCTCTACCATCTCAACGCCTTCAACCAGCGCCTTCAGGTTATCGTCGTTCTCACGTGCGTCTTCCGGCAGTGCTTCAATCGCACGGCCCAGGTTGTCGTTTACAACCAGCATGTCGCGTGCGAAACCTGCAACTGCGTAAGCTTTTGCGTCTTTGACTTCTTTTTCCGTCCGACGGCGCAGGTTTTCCATTTCCGCCATGGTGCGCAGTGCGCGGTCTTTCAGGGCAGCGTTTTCTTCTCTCAGCGCCTCGATCGGATCTACTTCCGCAGCAGCTTCTGCCTGCTCTGCTTCATTTGCAGTTTCCTCAACCACAGCTTCCGGATTTACCTGCTCTTCTGCCTGCGGAGTTTTGTCTTGATCGCTCATCGTTATCCCGTCTCTTAAAACCTGCTCTTATTCCTGAAGAGCAAAGCAATGCAGGGCGACTAAAGGCACCCGTACAAAAATCTATTCGGTCCTTATTTAGTCACTGTTTGCCAAAAACAAAAGACCTCCGGCCACTTCCATGACCGGAGATCCTCAGAATGACTGATTTTACTCAGCATTTCGTTGCAGATACACTCAAAATTAAGAGTACTGCTTGATCCAATCAGCGATTTTACCCTTAGGCTGTGCACCTACGAGTGTTGCAGCTGGCTCACCGTCCTTGAACAGGATCATGGTTGGAATCGAACGAACACCGTAGTTCATTGCGCTCTGCTGGTTGCTGTCGATGTCGAGCTTGGCAACCTTAACCTGACCAGCCATTTCCTCGGAGATTTCTTCCAGAGAAGGTGCAATCATCTTACATGGGCCACACCAAGTTGCCCAGAAATCAACGAGAACAGGGGTAGAGCTCTGAAGTACTTCTGCTTCGAAGTTTCCGTCTTCAACATTCACAGTGGCCATTTTTGCCTCTTTTCATAATCCAGTTTGAGTTGCTCCCTACTGAGCAAACTCTGTTGCCTTGAAAGTAAGAACGCAAATGCCGAGCGTCAAGCGAACGAATTCCCAACATTCGGCTAGAATTTAAAAGATTTCATCAGTTCCACTGGTATTTCTATCAGTTGAGGGCCTGATGTGTAGAGCAGCAATGCGCGCATATTATGCTCCGGATAAAGCTCAGAAAGCAGTTTTCTGTAAACGGCCAGCTGCGCAATATATGTTTCCGAGACCTCCTGAACGCTCCGTGGAACGAATGCATTTGTCTTGAAGTCAAGGATAATCACTTCTTTGTCATTGACGAGCAATCGGTCAATCAGACCCAAAATTTCGACTGGTTTACCGTCCTCTGCAGTGAGCATTCCCTGAATTGGCACTTCGGCTCTGCCTTGCGCGCTGAATAATTCCGCGAAATCGGGATTGTCTAGCGTCTTGAAGACATCATCCAGCAGGCGTTCTTTTCTGTCGTCGAAGCGGTCTGGCAGGGAGCTGGCAAGGAACCTTTCGGCAGACACTGTGCGTTGATCTTCTGGCAGATCGGGAAGGAACTCCAGCAGGCGGTGCACAATGCGGCCACGGACCAGTGGCCAGTCTTCCGGCTGGCGGGCAGCTTCCAGTGCGTCTTTGGGGTCCTGCTGCTCGATGTTTTCCTTTGCTTCCATCTCCTCAAAAGCGGCGGATGGCTTCAAGCGGCGTATGCGTTCTGGGGCACTGACGTTTTTGGATACCCAGTCCGGCATACTAGCCTGTTGGCGGCTTTCTGCCTTTTCGGATTGCGGTAGAATCGGTTCGGGCTTTTCGATGCCGCCCTTGGTCCAGATCCAGGCGGTGACTTCCCCGTTGGCATCGAGCCGCTCGCGGGCTTCTTCAATCAAGCCGTTGCGCGTGAGTGTGTACCAGCATTCATCGTGTGGACCACGCTTTGGTGACCAACCGCAGACGACAAGGCGGTCTTTGGCGCGGGTGAGTGCCACGTAGAGCAGGCGGCGGTATTCTTCCTTCTGCTCCTCTGCCAGCAGATCCAGCGCTTCCTCGTGCCATGCGGTGCGCTGTGCTTTGTTGGGCAGCCAGACCAGAGCAGGAGCAGCTTGTGTGTCTTCTACCCGCTGTTTTTCGACCATAACCGGCGCGTGCAAGCTGGAGACAGGCGCGTTGCAGCCATCAGCGAGGATAACGTAAGGCGCTTCCAGGCCTTTGGAGCCGTGCACCGTCATGATGCGCACCATGCCTTTAGCGGCGTTGAGCTCGCGTTTGATCTCGGTTGGGGCTTCGGCCAGCCATGCGAGAAAGCCTTCCATGCCCGGTGTGCCGCTCTTTTCGTAGGTGAGCGTGAGTGAAAGGAACTCATCCAAAACGTCGTCCACCTCGGTCCCGAGGCGCTCACGGAACTTCTGGCGATAGCCGTCAGTGCCCATGATCTTGGCGTAGAACTCGAATGGTGGAACAAAGTCAGCGCGGTCACGCCAGACTTCCAGCTGCTTGCGCACTGTCTGCCACTTTTCGCTGTTCTCTGACTTTCTCAACAGTTCATGCCACAGGGTGCCCGGCCTCGGGACGCCCGGTGTTTCATGCGCGATCTCGAAGAGATCATCATCCAAGAGGCCAAAGAGCGGGCTTTTGAGGACGCAGGCCAGAGACAGGTCATCTTCCGGCAGCAGGATAAAGCGGCCCAGCGCGACAAGGTCTTTGACTGCGATGTGGTCTGTGAGGACGAGGCGGTCAGAACCGGCGGCAGGTACATCAAGGCGCTTTAGTTCGCGGTTGAGCGCTTCTACAAACGGGCCGCGTTTGCGGACGAGGACCAAAACATCACCCGGTCCGGCGATGTTGCGTTGGTCCCAATCTTTGATCTGCTCTGCGATGCGAGTGGCGAGGCGCAGCATTGGGTTGCCGGTGCCGATGGCGTCAATTGGCTGTGTCCAGTCGTCCGGCTCCAGCGTTTCAACAGCTTCTTCCAGCGGCCAGATCTCAACACGCCCCGGATCATTGTGGCGGATGGCCTCGTGAACTGGCGCAACGTTGTCCTGTGACAGGCCTTTGAAGGCCTCTGGGGTGTCGAACACCTTATCAACTGCGCCCAAGACGTCCGGTGTAGAGCGGAACGACAGGTTGAGTTCGATGCCTTCGAAGTTTCTCTGCGCTTCCTCTGCTCGGCGGGCAAAGAATTTGCGCATTTCGGCAAAGTAGGCGGGAACAGCGCCCTGGAAGGAGTAGATGGACTGCTTTTCGTCCCCTACTGCGAAGATGGTGCGCGTTTTCTCTCGTGCGCCATCGCCAGCGAAGAATTCTTCTGCCAGTGCGCGGATAACTTCCCACTGGCGGGGGCTGGTGTCCTGTGCTTCATCCACGAGGATGTGGTCGAGGCCCTGATCCAACTTGTACTGCACCCATTGCGCGGCCTCGGCGCGAGACAACAGCTGCGCAGATTTTACCACCAGATCCTCGAAGTCGAGGTACCCGCGACGGAGTTTTTCCGTCTCGTAGTAGCGTAAAACAGCGTCAGACAGGGTCAAGATCGCTTTGGTGCCAGAAACCGTTATGACGGCATTTTGGTGTTGCAGAGCGTCAAGAACACGCTGCTGTTCAGCATACAGGCGCTCTACGACTTCTGGAAAGGCGCCCTGCACTTTTTTGGTGGCGAGCGATTTTCTCGGGCCGAGTGTACCGGTGAGGAATATCTTCAACCACGCGATGCGCCAGGCCTCGTCATTTTTGAGAGTAATTGCATGATCTAGAGCTGCTGCGCGGTCGTTATCGGTCTTGGAACCAACGCGCAATGCTTCGGCGAACGCTTTTACTTCGTCATCTGTGAGAGAACAACTCCGTCGCAACGAGCTTGCAAAGCCAGATATATCTTCGCCCGGCATGACGGAGAAATCAGCGTATAGCGCGGAAATAGCGTTTTCCAGATCGCCATAGGGTGCAACCCAGCGGTAGAACGCATCACGGCGGCTGATAAGCTCCGAGAGGGCTTTTTCAACGCCTGAATCTGGTAAAAGTTCGATGAGCTGTGAGAGGGCGCTGCCAATTTCTGAGTCTGGCTCAACCTCTGCGCGGTGCAAGATGCTGGCGCGGGCTTCGTTAAGCAGCTCTTCGGCAAGACGGTCATCCAGAACGGAGAAATGTCCGGCAACGTTGGCTTCCAGCGGGAACTGGTGGAGCAACGCCTCGCAGAATGCATGGATGGTCTGGATCTTCAGGCCACCGGGTGTTTCCAATGCTTTTGCGAAGAGACGGCGGGCGTTTGCCAGCTGTTTTGGCGAGGTTGGGCGGCCTTCGATGTCCTCAATCTCGGCAGCAAGCTCCGCATCGCTTAACTGGGTCCACTTTGCCAGTGCGTCGAATACACGGGTTGCCATCTCTGCTGCGGCTGCCTTGGTGAAGGTGAGGCAGAGGATCCGGGATGGGTCGGTGCCGGACAGGAGCAAGCGGACCACGCGGCGGGCAAGCACGAAGGTTTTGCCGGAGCCTGCGTTTGCGCTCACCCAAGCGGAGTTTTCCGGGTGGGCAGCGCGTTGCTGGCTATCGAGGGTTTTTACTGGAATATCCATCAAGCATCCTCCCCTTCTTCTCCAAGGGACCATTCCTGCACGCGGGCGAGGTGATCATAGGAGGCTGCCCACTCCCTCTCCTTCAGCACGCGAGCTCTGGAAAGGTAGCCCTTCTTCGGGTTCTCATAGGCAGCGACCAACTGCTCCAAACGTTGCCATGCTTCTTCTGCCAGTTCGTCTGCTGTGCTTTCCTTTGGCACGCGGCTTTCCAGCTTCACAGCATCACTGCCGCCTTTGAGCTGAATGTAGAGCATGTCGGAGATTGGCATGTCATGGGGCAGGTCGTCGAAGCCCTTGCGGCGGATCATAGCAACTTCCAGCGGGAGCTGAGGTGAGAGCAGCGCTTCCACCTGCTTGGAAGATGGTGGTTGTCCGGTTTTGTAGTCTACGACACGCAGTGTGTTATCTTTCATCTGGTCGATGCGGTCGGCACGGCCAGTGAGGGTAAAGTTGCGTTCCGGTCGTTGCATTTCGACTTTGCCGTACTCCTCAAGGAAGCGGTCGTAGATGTTGGGTGCCACCTCACCTTCGTAGGCCACAAACTCTTCAGCGATGCGTTCAAAGCGCGGCCACCACAATGCACGGATGGCCGGAAAGGCATCCAGGGGGCGGAACAGGCGTCCACCTTCTGTGAGCAGGGCACGCACAGCTTTCTCGTCAAACGCGCCATCCCAGTCATCCAGAAAGTTCGCCAGAGCGTCGTGGATGATGTTGCCTTTGTCTGCTGCTCCCGGTTCGCCGCCAATTGGGTCGACTTCATCCAGTTTCAGCACGTTCTTGGCGTAGATGAGGTATGGATCGCGGATCAGGTTTTCGATGGCCGTGACGGAGAGCTGTACAGGGCGCGCTTCTACCGGAGGCTTGGGCTCCGGGCGTTTGGCTGGGCGCACCGGCGTTTCGGAGCGGTCCAATACATGCGCCATTTCCGTATAGCGTTTGCCTTTGGCTCGCATTTGCTTCTCAACATCCTGCCCCGCCAATGTGACGATGCGCTGAAGCCAGCGGGAGGCCACTGTTGGGGAGCCATCCACACGCTCTGAACGGGAGAGCACCACTTCCGTTGCGCCGAGGTTCCAGAGGAAGTCGTGGGCCGAGGTGCCGATTTTGCGCTCTGGCGGATCAAGACCGATTTGGCCTTTCATGGGGCGGTTGAGCCATGGGTCGTTGCGGGTGCGCTGGGGCCATGTGCCTTCGTTCAAGCCGCCTAATACGACGAGGTCATAGCGTTGCAGGCGGGCTTCCATGGGGCCAAGCAGGTGGATGCGTGGGTCAGCTGGTGTGCGGGAGCGGACGGCGCCGCCGGTGATGAGAGCGCCGAACACGCCCGGCCACTCATTGGCTGGCACGCAAAGGCCCGCAGCGTCGGCTTCCAGCAGGGCTGTCAGGGTTTCAGCCAGTGCCTTGCCGTTCTCACCTCGGAAGAGTTCCTCTGTTGAGCCGTTTTCGTCTGCTCCTAAGAGCAGGACCGCGTCCACGTGGGTTTTGATAATGTCTTCAACCGGGATCTCATTTGGGTTTTGCAGCAGGGCTTCCAGTGGGCCAAGCGCTTGTTCCAAACGGTCCAGCAGGGTGTTGATGGCGTCCCAGTCCTCTTCCACCAGTTTGCGCCAGCGGGCAACGGGTCTGTCTGCCTTCTCCATGGCCTGATCATGGGCCGCCGCTACTGCCTCTCGCAGGCCGCTCAAGCCCGGTCTTGGATGCGGGCCGCGTAGAACGCCGCGTTCCAGGGCGCGGGCTGCGGAGCGGACTTCCTTTGCCTTCATGCCGAGGAATGCGAGTGGGTGTTTGAGGAGCGCCAGTAGGTTCACCGGATCAAGGCCCTGAAGCGCAAGCTTTGCGGTAAGGATGGCAAGCACCATGGGCGGTGTTTGCTCCAGCGGGCGGCCAGCGGTGTCATCGACAACGATGCCCCAACGGGTGAGCTCAGAGGCCACGCGGCGGGCGAGTGTTCTATCCGGCGAGATGAGCGCCGTTGTTTTGCCTGCTTCCACGGCTTCGCGCAGGAGCAAGGCAATGGAGAGGGCTTCTTCTGCTTCGTTTCGCGCTGTGATCAGCTGCGTGTCAGCAAAAGCGGTTTCGCGGTGTTCTGCCAGTTCGGAAGTAAAGAAGTTTTGCCACTCTTCGGTTGTTTCTGCGGGGCGGAGTGCTTCGTTGACGATCTCACAGCGCAGGCGCAGGGCTTCACTTTCTGGCGCGCCCAGTTGCGTGACGTGTTCGCGCTTTACATCCAGTGCAAGGAGCAGTTGGCGGAGGCTGTATTGTGGGTGACCAGGGACGCGTTGCGGTTCTGACGGGCTGCCGAGAGCCTCCCAGCTTTCCGCGTCCATGCCCATATCGAGAGCCGGAAGGACAAGAGCACCGTTTTCCAAACTCAGCACGGCTTTCATCAGCTCGGCGGTGGCCGGGAAGGAACCTGTTGCCCCTGCGACGATGACCGGACCGCGCGGCGGGGTTGTGCGCAGACGTGCTGCTTCGGCCCTTATGAGCGCGGAGCGGCGTTCCTTGGGGTCCATCATTTCGAGGGCTTTGAGATGTTCCGGCCACAGGTCGGTGGCAATCTTCAGGAACTCGAGGGTGATCTTCCAGTATTCAGCATGGTCTTCAGGCACGAGGCTGCTCAACTCGCCCCAACTGGCCTCTTCTGTCTGCACCTCATCCATGAGCGTGAGCAAGTTACCAGCAAGCCATGCGGCATCTGCGGAGGACGCAGGCACGCGGGCGGGGTCGTCTTCTTTGAGCTGGAGGATCTGGCGGCGAAGCTGGCCTTTCCATGCCCAGACGAGACGGGTCATGGCCAGCTTGCGCTCCATGGTCGACATAGCAGGCGGTAGCGCCTCCCCGTCCCCATGGCCTTTCAGGATATGCTCTTCTTCGTCCACATCGCCTAACGGCAGGATCTTGGGCAGCAGTGCGGCTTTGGAGCCTAGCGCTTTGCGTAGGACGTCCGGTAGGGTTCGGGCTGCACGGCGGGTGGGCACGTAGATGGTGACATCGGCCAGCACCATGGGATCATCATCTGCCTGAAAGCCGGGGATCAGCTGGCCTGAGAGCAAAGCCTCCACCGTTGCCTGCAAAAATGGCGTGGAGGGCGAAACACTGAAAATATTTGGGGTGGCTGCCAACGGAGCCTCCTGAAAAGAACCGAATGCTCCTTTTTAGTTCAGTTTTCGAAGGATCACACGGCAAAAAACACAGAGCGATTTTATATCCCCGCGTGATTGGCGATTGACCTTAACCGCTAAGCGACGCGGGCCGGTTTACTCATGCTCGTAGAACAACTGCTCGGTTAATTTGGATACCGGCGTTTGCAGCACAGTAGGTAGGGAATGGGACGCGCTCGGAGGTGTTGATGTCGCGCCTGATCCACTCGCGTTCTTCCAGCTTGTAGAGAGAGGCTGACAGGGCGCGGTCTGTGATGGTCGCCAAATCTGATCTTATGACCGAGAAACGTTGAGGGGTTGCGGTAAGGGCGAGGATTGGGACGGTCCAGCTTTTGCGCAGCAGGGAGAATTCTTTTTCATCGGGGACAGCCGTGACGATCCTACTGGCAATTTCAGCGGCTTGGACACCGGTCGGGGTTAAGCGGAACTCGGGGCGTAGGGGATGGCCATGGCCTGGGTTTTTCTCCAACAGTGCGAGCTGAACCAGATGCTCAAGGCTTGCCGCGAATGATGTGCGGCTTGCGCCTGATGCTTCCAGCAACGGTGCCTGCCTGCCGGGGACCCCAGAATGTAATAGGGCCAGAATATTTAGAGACCAAGCCCGAGACGTGAGCTTGACAAGTGCTGCAATGTCCATAAAGTATAGTTACTTCATTTTTTTATTTAGGGGAAGTTTGATGTCACTAGTTTCTTTGGAAAATACAATTACCATCGCCCTTTCAGTCCGTGACCGGCACGCCAGTGCAGAGTGGTACAGCTCGATGCTGGGTTTTGAGCTGATCCGCCATATCGATGAGGCTGGCTGGAGCGAGATGCAGACGAAGACTGCTGGGGTTACGCTGGGTTTGGGCGAGCAAGCAGAGCCCAAGCCGGGCAATTCCGTACCGGTCTTTGGCGTCTCCGATATCAACAGTGCACGGGAAGCTCTGGAAACGGCTGGCGTTAAGTTTGACGGACCAACGGAAACCATTGAAGGCATGGTCAGCCTTGCAACGCTCTACGATCCTGACGGCAATGCTTTGATGTTGGCGCAAAACCTGATGGTGCAGGCCTGACCCCAAAGAAAAGATGCCCGTATTGGGCATCTTAGGTCGCTTTAAGCTCGGGAGGAGCTGAGTTGAGGTGGCCCGCCATGAACGCGGGCCACTGCTATTCAAATTTAGTTTGCGCTGTTTGCGATGGCGCGTTCGGCGTCGTGGAGGCCTTGGGGGGTTCCAACGTGCAGCCACAGGCCGTCGCCTTCAACACCATAGAGGCGGCCATTCTCGATTGCTTTGTCGAAAAGCAGATTGAGGGAGAATGGGCCGTCCGGAGTATCCTTGAACAGGCGTGGGTGGATCATGGCTGTGCCGGAGTAGATGAAAGGTGCCACAGACCGCTCGTCGCGGCGTTCCAGCCTTCCGTCATTGTCCATCAGGAAGTCGCCTTTGCCGTCGTAGCCAACTGCATTCACGGTTGGTGCGAGCAGCATCAGCATGTCCATTTTGTCGTCATCCCAGCTCTCGACCAGCAGGTCCAGGTTTGGCTTTACGCCTTCCAGCCAGAAGCTGTCGGAGTTTTTCAGGATGAACGGGTCAGAACCGAGCATGGGTAAGGCTTTTTTGATGCCGCCGCCGGTGTCCAGCAGCTCTGCACGTTCGTCGGAGATTTTTACATTCAGGCCTTCAAACTTGAGGGCGTGGTTCTCTACAAGGTCGGCAAGGTAGTGCACGTTGACCACGCATGTTTCGAGGCCTGCCTCCTTCAAACGAGATGCTGCACGCGCAAGCATCGACTTGCCATCCACCTCAATGAGGGGCTTTGGAGTCGTCGCTGTTAGGGGCCGCATACGTTTGCCCATCCCTGCAGACAAAACCATTGCCGCTTTGGGATGGAAGGAGATTTGCTTAGGCATCGAATGATCTCTGTCGTTTTGTTCTCTTGTAATCAGGAGTCCTTTTACCCGGTCTTATTTGACAGGAGTATTACATTGAACATGGGTTTGAGTTTTACCTCCCCTAACTGGGCAAAACATTGCCGCACGTAACTGCGGATGCGGGGAAGCATCTTCATGTATTTAGGTTTTCCGAGCTGTTTATCAAGGCGAACAAACGCCCCAAGAATCTTGGCATTGCGTTGCAACGCCAGTACAGCAACAAACTTCCGAAATGCCATTTCATCAAAGATGGGTTGATACTTTCTTGCCAGGTTGCAGTAGCGCTGCAGCAAGTGCTCTTGCAGGTCCTCCGGCATATCAACCCGTGCGTCATAGATGAGCGAGGCAACGTCATAGGCCGCTGGTCCCATCATGGCATCTTGGTAGTCAATCAAACCCAGCTTATTGAGCCCGGACTCTTCTGGCAACCACATGATATTCGGGCTGTGGTAATCCCTAAGAAGCAGTGTTGGTTCGCTCTGGAGGACCGGCTCCAGAAGCTCCTTCCACGCTTCGACATAGTCCTGATGCTGCTGCTCGGTTACCGGTTTACCAGTGGCGTGCGGCAGGTACCACTGAAGGTAGAGCTCGGCTTCCGTGATCAGGACCTCAAAATCGCAGGGCTTCAGCTGATGGGTTTTGCCATCAGCCTGCAGCTCTGTCTTCCATTTGCAACTGTGCAGCCGAGCGATTTCATCAATGGCCAGCTCATAGCGTTCTTTCACCGCCTCACCGTTTTCGGTGATGATCTGGTCACCGAAATCCTCCAGAAGCGCCAGACCGTGGTCCGGATCAGCGGCGAGACGCTTGGGAACACGAAACCCATGGTCAGACAAGGCGTTGCCGATAGCGAAGAAGGCGGTCACATCTTTGGCACGGTGGACAGTTTCTCCATAGGTCTTGCCGGAGGGCAGGAGCGGCGCTGGCCCAGCTGGCGGACTATCCATAAAGACGACTGTCTCACCGTTTTTGTGAAGGCGAAAATAGGTGCGCATGGAGGCATCGCCCTGCACATGCTCACGCTCTGCATCCATCCAGCCTGTCTTTTGCAGCAGTGCACGGCGCACGGCGAGACGTTGAAGACGGTTTGTCCAGCTTTCGGAGTTGGCGGTGAGGATGATTTCGCGGGTGTCCGGCTCGGTGCCTTCTGTCAGCTTCAGGTCCAGTGCTTCGGGCCAGTAGGATGGATCTCCCATCTCTGGCCATTCAATCAGCGCGACGCCGTTCTCCAGATACTCGTCGAGCCCCAGCTCCTCCAGCTCTTCGGGCTCCTCGATGCGGTAGAGGTCGAGATGGGCTACGGGCAGTCTGGGCAGGTCGTAGGTTTGAAGCAACGTAAAGGTTGGGCTGGGCACTTCCAGATGCGGGTTAGCTGCCAGATGGCGCAGCAGAGCCCTGCTCAAGGTGGACTTGCCTGTGCCCAGATCTCCGGAAAGGGCCAGCACGTCTCCTTCTGTCAGCAGTTCAGCTAAGTCTGCAGCAAAAAGCTCTGTTGCTCTCTGATCTTCGAGAAATACCTTCATACAGTTCGCCTAAAGAGCTGCTGCGTTTATTCACCTGCACGCAGACTGCTCTAACCTTTTATTTCCGCCAGTATCCTCAGTGCCAAAAGGGGAAGTTCCTTTTTGGAGATACATACTAAACCCAACAGGACGCACAAGGCGCCCGGAATTCTTCAAGCTTAAGCACTTGCCAAAACCAGCCGGGGAACTCAAGCCCCAGTGGCCTTTATCTTTCTGAAAACTAAAGGGGGAGTTATTCTGCCGCTTCCAACGAATGAATACGTGGCTCAAGCGGGAATGTACAATCTACCGTGGTGCCCTGCCCCTCAAGAGAGGAAATATCGACCCTGCCGCCATGAAGCTCGACAAAGCTCTTTACAATCGACAGGCCAAGGCCGACGCCCTTTCGATTACCCCCTGCTCCACGGCCTACAAAGCGGGAGAAGACCTGATCCAGCATTTCCTGAGGAATGCCGGCTCCATGGTCCTTGATGCGGAAGCGGATTTGGTTTTCGTCGCGCTGGCAGCTGATATCTACCAAGCCGCCCTTGTCAGAGTAGCTAATGGCGTTGGACAGCAGGTTGAAGAGAACCTGACGCAAACGGCGCTCATCGGCTTTCAACGAGCCTATATTATCCGGCATGTGAGTACGTAGGGTGATGTCGGACTCGACCAGCCGGTCCTTCAGGCCTTCCACGGCTTCAGACACTGTCTGCGCAACATCAACTTCGGAAATCTCCAGTTCCATGATACCGGCGTCCACAGTCGCCAAGTCAAGGATATCGTTGATGATGTGCAGCAGCGCAGAGGAGGAGGACAGGATGTAGTCGGTGTATTCAGCCTGTTTCGGAGACAGGTCGCCGAACTTGGCATCGCCCAGCAGCTGTGCGAAGCCGATGATGGTGGTCAGCGGGGAGCGCAGCTCGTAGGAGACATGCTGGATGAAGGCGTTCTTGAGCTGGTCAGCTTCCTGAAGTGCATCATTGGTTGCCTGAAGAGCGCGCTCTACGTTGACTGTGTCTGTCACGTTCACGAAGGTCAGCAGTGTTCCGCCATCGGGAAGCGGTACGGTGACGTAGTCGATAACGGAGCCATCAACACGCTCCATACGCCCTGTGATGCTGGTGCGATTGTCAGAAAGGCCAGTCACACCGCGTGCAAGTTCCTGCCAGCGCTCCGATTTGCCCAACAGCTCTTTGCAGCTGTCGAGCAACTCGTTGATGTGAGGATCGCTCTCAAGCAACTCTTGAGAGAGGCCCCAGATCTCAGCAAACGCCGGATTGGACAGGCGCATACGTCCATTGGAGCCAAACACTGCAACGGCTTCGGTCAGGTGATCCAGCGTTTCGCGCTGTACACGGGTGAGAGCATTGAAGCGGCTTTCCAGATCCAGCTGCTCGGTGACGTTCTCGTAGAAATACGTCACGCCGCCTTGTGGGTGCGGGCTTGCGATGACGCGCAGGGTCCGGCCATCTGGCAAATGCCACCAGAAGGCCTGTGCATCCAAGGCCTGATAGCATTCCAGATGTTTGGCCTTCCAACCACGGTAGTCGGCCTGTTCCGGCAGTTTGCGAGCTGCGCGAAGGGCATCGAGCAGCTCGCCTTCTTCCGGCTTGGTCTCCAGAAAGCTCTGATCGATATCCCAAAGGGACCGATAGGCTGCATTGTAGAACTGGAGATGGTGATCAGCACCAAACACGGCCACAGGTGTCTGAAGCTGATCGAGTGTACGGGTATGGGACTCAAGTGTGCGGCGGAGCTGTCCCTGTACACGTTCAAGCTCAGAAATGTCCTGAGCAAGGCCTGCGTTGCCGTGCTCAGAATTCACGTCTGTAAGCTCAAAGACGCGCCGCTCGCCTGCTGCCACAACCGGCATTGGCGAATGGTAGACCCCATCGGTCTGGCGCATCATGTTGAGCTTGTTGCGCCCTTTGGCTTCAAGCAGCTCGATCTGCTCATCAACCACAGTGCGGGTGCTTTCGGCCTCGACAGCATCCACATAAGCGGAGTTAACCCAGACAAGCTGGCCGTGATTGTCGCGCTGCCACGCAGGCCCCGGCAGAGCGTCCAATAGGCTATGAAGCGAGGAGATCTGCTCGCGCAGCTCTTTGTTTTGCTCAGCAAGGCGTGCGCTGAGCTGGCGGTCTCCGGTCAGGTCGCGCAGGCGCAGGACTGCCAAGCCGCCTGCGGTGTGACCGGATGCTTCCAGATAGATGCCCTCTGTGGTTGTTAAGGTTAACCGGAACACCTCGCCGTGGCCGCGCAAATGCTCAAGGAAGGCGCGCAGGGCCTCGGCGGATTTCATATCCAGCCATGTCTCGAACTCAACCAGCTGCGACAGGCCGCCCGGGAGTTCCAGATTTTCTGGCAAGTGTCCGGCAACACCGGGATGTTTGGCTTCGCCATCCCAGACCAAGAGGAGACTATCTTCGGTTTCCAGTAGGCTTTCGAGACGGTCAATCCGCGCCATCGCGTCGGCGCGGTCCTGTCTCAATTGCAAAATGGACAGGGCATCATTACGGCGGATGCGCACGAGGACAACGGAAGCCGCGACCGCATACAAGGCAATGCCAGCGGTGGCTGCCACCCAGACAACCTTGAAGGCGTCGACCGAACTGCCTGAAAGAGCAGGTAGGATATCCATAGCCTGAGAAAAACCAGCGGCACCCAGAAGAGCAAACACAGCAACGCCCAGCAGGTTCAGGAACAGCCTAAACCTTCTACGCCACTGCACGCTTACGCGTGCGTGTTTATGCCAGAGTGCTGGCATGTTGTGCCCCTTTCTTCGCCGCCTCGGTTTCGTTCCACACGCCGCATTGGTGTCACGAACCGCGAATAAGTCGCTCAACTGCCTAACTTAACGACTGATTCGAGTATCAACATAACCTGATTGAAATTTCGGAAGAAGAGGATCTTTACAAAAAGTAAACAAAATCTGTGGGCGAAATAATCATCCACTACAATTTATAGTAAGCCCAACAAGCCAAACCCCAATATATTGAAAGTGTGTTTGTCGGGCCTAGTAGAATTCATGGAGTTGTTAACGCTAAGTCCCTTAGCGTTAACATGAATTGCAAAAGCGCCGATTCAGTACTTGTAGTGCTCGGACTTGAATGGGCCGGACTTTTCGAGGCCAAGATAGTCGGCCTGTTCGTCGGTCAGCTCAGACAGGGTTGCACCCAGCTTCTTAAGATGTAGGCGGGCAACTTTTTCATCCAAATGCTTCGGCAGCACGTAGACTTCGTTTTTGTAGTTGTCGCCTTTGGTATGCAGCTCCATCTGCGCCAGAACCTGGTTGGTGAAGCTGGCGGACATCACGAAGGATGGGTGGCCGGTTGCGTTACCAAGGTTGACCAGACGACCTTCAGAGAGAAGGATCAAGCGTTTGCCATCGGGATACTCGATCAGATCGACCTGAGGCTTCACGTTGCGCCATTTGTAGTTCCGCAGTGCAGCAACCTGAATCTCATTATCGAAGTGGCCGATATTACAGATGATGGCCATGTCTTTCATGGCACGCATGTGGTCGGCGGTGATGACGTCTTTGTTGCCTGTGGTGGTTACAAAGATGTCGCCTTCACCAATGGCCTGTTCCATGGTTTTGACTTCATAGCCGTCCATCGCTGCCTGGAGCGCGCAGATCGGGTCGATCTCAGTCACAACCACACGGGCACCAGCGCCAGCCAGAGACTGTGCAGAGCCTTTGCCAACGTCACCGTAGCCAGCAACGACAGCGACCTTACCGGCCATCATCACGTCGGTGCCGCGGCGGATGCCGTCTACCAGTGATTCACGGCAGCCATAGCGGTTGTCGAACTTGGACTTGGTGACTGAGTCGTTCACGTTGATAGCAGGGAATGGCAGGTCGCCCTTCTTCTGCATCTCATAAAGGCGCATCACACCGGTGGTTGTCTCTTCAGAGACGCCCTTAATGTTGGCCTTTACTTTGGAGTAGAAGCCCGGATCTTTCGCAAGGCGACGCTTGATCGCTGCGAAGAGTGCGGTTTCTTCTTCGTTGGAAGGTTTATCGAGGACAGACGGGTCTGTCTCGGCCTTTGCGCCGAGGAGGACCATCAGGGTCGCGTCACCGCCATCATCAAGAATGAGGTTTGCGGTCCGACCGTCGCCCCAGTCGAAGATTTTATCAGCGTAGCTCCAGTACTCGTCCAGCGTTTCACCTTTTTCGGCGAAGACCGGGATACCAGCTGCTGCGATTGCCGCGGCGGCCTGATCCTGCGTGGAGAAGATGTTACAGGAGGCCCAACGGACTTCCGCACCCAGCTCAACGAGGGTTTCGATCAGGACAGCAGTCTGGATTGTCATGTGCAGGGAGCCAGCGATGCGGGCGCCTTTCAAAGGCTTGCTAGCACCATACTCCTCACGACACGCCATCAGACCCGGCATTTCGGTTTCGGCGATTTCAATCTCGGTACGACCCCACTGTGCGAGTGAGATATCTTTGACATAGTAATCTTTTGACGCAGTCATTAAATCATCCTGAATGCCTGGGCTCATGGTCCCCTCCCGCGTGAATGATGAGCGCTCGTTCGTGAACGGTCACTGGGAGCTGTTATACAGCACCGAAGAAGTAGAAAGCAATAAAGACATAAAGGTTTCTTTATATCACAGCAGAACGTAAGCAGAGTACACTTTATCGGAGCAAACTAGACGGGCTGAGCAAGATAAGGCTCTAGAATTTCTAGGATATTTTCAGGGAACACCGTCACTGATGTGGCTTCGAGTTCTTCGCGGGTCCACCAGTGATGCTCTCGCATTACCTGAGTTTCCATCTCTGTGTGGTTGGAATAGTCGATTCTCGAGTGTGAAACCGTAACGAGGAAATAGTGCTCCTCGGCCTCCACCATCTCACCGGAAGGCACCTGGAAGGTTGCGCGCCTGAAATGGATTTTTTCGCGGATGGGTTCGGTGATTCCGGTTTCTTCCAGAAGTTCACGGCGGGCGGTTTCTTCAATGCTCTCGCCCCGTTCAACGCCACCGCCAACGGTGGCCCAGTAGTCCTGACCCTTCAACGCACCATTATCGAACTTGAAATTGAAGAGGAGGATTCTGTTTTGAGGGTCAATCACCAACAGGCGGGCTGCAGGACGTTTCTTCATCGGACCCTCAAAACAATTGTTTATCTAGTCTCTTTCGCCAAACCCGTCTTCAACCAGATGGGCGATTGCTGAGATCGCTTCTTCTTTCTGGTTGCCGGTAACGACCACACGAATGGAGCAGCCGGGGCTGGCAGCAAGCATCATCAGGCCCATAATGGAGGTTCCGCCTACGGTTTGCCCATCCTTGGAGACTCGGACATCGGCGTCAAAAGTCTCAACAAGCTTGACGAGCTTTGCCGAGGCGCGCGCATGCAAACCACGGGTGTTCACGATGGTCAGGTCGCGAGCTAGCACTGTGCATTCATCCATTATTTGTTAGCCTTGCCCAGACAGGACCTGCGAAGCGACCGAGATGTACTTCTGTCCTGCACTGCGGGCTTCTTCAACCGCTTCTGCAAGCGACTTTTCATTCCGAACGCTTGCAAGTTTAATGAGCATCGGCAGGTTTACACCAGCTACGACCTCGACGCTACCACCATCCATCACAGAAATAGCAAGATTTGAAGGCGTGCCGCCGAACATATCGGTAAGAAGGACAACGCCCGAGCCGTCATTGACCGCTTCAACAGATCGCAGGATGTCCTGACGACGTTGTTCCATATCATCATCTGGGCCGATGCAGATGGTTGCTACCCGATCCTGTGGACCTACAACATGCTCAAGAGCCGATTTGAACTCTTCTGCCAACCGACCATGGGTGACAAGAACTAGACCAATCATATATTTCCCGCGAACTAACAGAGTGCCTACTCTATGGTTATTCCAATACTACTTTGTTGAAGGACACGCTGCAGTGCAAGAAAAATCGGCATGTTCATGCACAGAGGGCTAATAGTTGTGCACTGGATTAGTAAAAATAAGTGCATTGGCGAGCCTGATCGCCGCCAAATGGTCTTCTTTTGGCACTTGTTGCCGAATTAATTTG
This sequence comes from Pseudovibrio japonicus, assembly GCF_014651595.1. Lineage (GTDB taxonomy): Bacteria > Pseudomonadota > Alphaproteobacteria > Rhizobiales > Stappiaceae > Pseudovibrio > Pseudovibrio japonicus. The sequence goes on from NZ_BMXE01000002.1 coordinate 218,723, forward strand.
ACTGAGCAAAGTTCACAGGTCAGCGTCTGCTCGTCCGGCAACCGGTCGATTTCCTCTCGTGCCTCCAAATCCAGCACCATATGGATAACCGCCGTATCGAGGTATGGAACGTCGATGATGCCGTAGCCTCTCAGCTCGGCCTTTCCCTTAATCGGACTGGGGCATGAACCCACCAAGCGGCCATTTTTCTCAGAAACGTAGACACGATCATCTGCGACGAGCGCTGCAAAATTGCCATTATGGTGCGCGCGTTCCATTAACTCCAGCGCCAACGCAGATTTTCCAGCTTCAGAAGGTCCGCGGATCAGAATACCTTTCGTGCCAACCACCAGACAGGTCGCGTGTATCGCTTGCCCTTCTGCTGCCTGTACACTTTGTTTCTGATCCAGCGTCGTCATGAGGTTGTTTTCGCCCTCAGTTTGATCACGAAGCGGGCGCCAAGCACTTTCGGCTCCTGCCCTTCTTCGTCGGTGGAGGTTCGATTTACTACCGAGATTTCGCCTCGGTGTGCCTCAACAATCTGGCGGCATATTGACAGACCCAGACCAGAGTTGTTTCCGAAACCTTCGTCTTCTGGCCTGTCCGTGTAGAACCGCTCGAAGACGCGCTCACGGAGTTCCTCTTTGATGCCGGGGCCACAATCCTCAACCCAGATGATAATCTGATCGCCTATGCGTTTACCCGTGATTGTAACATGAGTACCTTCCGGTGCAAATGAACGGGCATTATCGATGAGGTTATTGATAACCTGCCCCAGACGCTGATCATTGCCCTGCATGTGGAAGTTATCGCCCGGTTTGGCAGGAACAAACTTCAGATCCACGTGCGCCACGTCATCTCGGGCACGTTCGTTGGCGATGGAGACAACAGCTTCCAGCAGGGTTGCCATATCAACTTCATGAGATTCGGCACGGGACATCTCCGCATCAATGCGCGATGCCTCAGAGATATCGGTGATGAGCCGGTCAAGGCGTCTTACGTCATGCTGGATGACTTCCAGTAGGCGTTCACGGGACTGGTCGGTTCTGGCCAGCGGCAGCGTTTCCACTGCGCTTCGAAGCGACGTGAGAGGGTTTTTCAGCTCGTGGGCAACATCGGCGGCGAAGCTTTCAATCGCGTCCATGCGACCGTACAACGCCTTGGTCATGTTCCTCAGAGCGCGGGCCAGGTGACCGATTTCATCGTAGCGGTCTTCAAACTCAGGGATTTCCTCTCTTGTATTGATCGCAGACTGAACCTTTTGCGCAGCCTCGGACAGGCGGCGAACAGGGCCGGCGATGGTTCCTGCGAGCAGGACAGAGAGGATCATCACCACAACAGCGGCGACGATGAAGATTTTTAGGATCGCGTTGCGTTCAGCTGCAACGATGTCGTCAATATCGCCGCCTTGCGTTGACAGCAGGAGCGCACCCAGAACACCGCGGAAGCGCTGGATTGGTACGGCAACGGCGACAACCATCTCGCCTTTCGCACCAACGCGCACCACAGATGCTGGCGAGCCCGCAAGCGCAGCCTCTACCTCAGGGTATTCGCGGCCTTCTGTACGGCCAACTTCTTTGTAGGGCGGGTATTCACCACGGCGGATCCAGAGCTTCAGCTCCTCCCACATTTTCTGGAAGAAGCGGTCGTTGCTCTCGTCCGGTGGTGGCAGGTCGAAGCGAAAAATCTGGTTCTGGGCATGGAGCTGGCGGGAATCCAGCATCAGCAAGCCTTCAGGATCGTAAATCCGGGCGCGTGTTTTGGTGGGCGATATCAGCCGCCGCAGAATGGGGCCGACAATCTCAGGATTGATTGGAAAATCGAGGTCACCGAGCGTTGAGCGCGCACTGGTTGACTCTCCGGCTTCCAAACGCAGCAACTGCTCCGGATCGACCATGAGGGAGTCACCGTCGCTCGTGGTGGACGCCGCAATAGCACCTGCAATAATCTCACCCTGAACCAGCAAGGACTGCACACGTGCATCAATCAGGCCCGCCTGAAACTGGTTCAAGTAAAGAATTGAGATCACCATCGCCAGAAGACCGACGAGGTTGAGCACCAGAATACGGCGCGTCAGTGAAGAAAAGACATAGATGCCTGCAAGCGAGATCCACCGCGTGAAGACGCGTTGGCGCACCTGCCTGCGTCCCAACCATCGGAACGCACCTGTGTGTTGCGATTCAAGGCCATCAGAAGCTTTGTCAGCTTTGACGTCTTTCCGCTCTTGTTCTTCTTTATTTTTCGACATTCGCTCTTATCGAACTCTCAGGAACAACTGTTCCGGAGCTTTTCCAACCTCAAAGACCCGACCCTCGGGCTGCGCAAGACTTAGTTCTCGCGGAAGCGATAACCTACACCGTAGAGTGTTTCGATCATGTCAAAATCATCATCAACCACTTTGAATTTCTTACGAAGTCGCTTGATGTGACTGTCGATGGTGCGGTCATCAACATAAACCTGATCGTCGTAGGCAGCATCCATGAGCGCATTACGACTTTTTACAACACCCGGACGCTGAGCCAGAGCAAACAGGATCAGAAATTCAGTGACCGTCAGGGTGACTGGCTTTCCTAACCATGTGCAGGTGTGGCGTTCCTTATCCATAACAAGATTGCCGCGTTCGAGCAGCTTGGAGGCTTCGGCAGCGGAGCTTGCGGCATCACGCGGTGCGGCACGGCGCAGCACTGCTTTTACCCGCTCGACCAGCAAGCGCTGGGAGAATGGCTTACGGATGAAGTCATCGGCGCCCATCTTGAGGCCGAACAGCTCATCGATCTCGTCGTCTTTCGAGGTCAGGAAGATCACAGGAAGATCCGACATCTGGCGGAAACGGCGCAACAGCTCCATTCCATCCATGCGCGGCATCTTGATATCAAATATCGCAAGGTCCGGTGCATCTGCCTGCAACCCTTCCAGGGCCACGGTTCCATCCGTATAGGTTTGCACCCGGTATCCCTCTGCTTCCAAAGCGATCGAGACGGATGTCAAAATGTTACGGTCGTCGTCGACCAGAGCAATAGTTGGCATATCTGAGACCTTATTCCTCTCTTGCTCGTTTTGCTACTTAGTTCAGATTTGAGATTAACTTGCGCGATCCCTAGTTCTGAAATGAGGCAAAACCCTGTTGTCGCAAGGTATTTGGGAAATTTCCTTATTTGGCACTACTTTTGACAAAGTTCCGCCTGCCAAGTGCCATGTCTTCTTCATTAAGTGTAGCGTTAAACGGTTAAAAGTGAAAACCTAGTTTCTTTCGAGTTTATTTTTATAAGCAAAATAAATGTATGCCAGTAAATGGTCTTATTTCAATCGGTTTAATAGTAAAATGTGGGCTTTCTGGTCTTGCTTTTCTAAGCCTGACTGGCCCATCCAAGGGGCGTTATCGCAAAATTCACTGGCATAGTGCCACTGAATAGCGCTAGGTAAATTGTGAGCCGATTAAGGACTACTGAACATGAAAGAGTTCGGACTACGGAATTCCGCGTTTGGGTGTGACACCTTCGGATTGAAGGGACTCAACAGTGTGTATTGGAACCTGACCGAAGCTGAACTTTATGAGCATGCTATCAGGAAGGGTGAAGCGCAGATCGCTGCTGGCGGTGCGCTTTGTGCAGAAACCGGTGCTCATACAGGCCGCTCTCCAAAAGACAAGTTTGTTGTTCGTGACGCCAAGACCGAGAATACGATCTGGTGGGACAACAGCGGCGCTATGAGCCCAGAGCACTTCAACGTTCTTTTGCAGGACATGCTGGCACATGCTGAAGGCATGGAGCTGTATGTACAGGACCTTTATGGAGGCGCCGACCCAGCGCGTCAGCTAAACGTTCGCGTTTATAACGAGCTGGCATGGCATAACCACTTTATCCGCAACATGCTTCTTCGCCCTTCCCGCGAAGACTTGAAGACCTTTGAAGCAGAGATGACCATCATCGACCTACCAAGCTTCAATGCTGATCCAGAGCGTCATGGTTGCCGGAGTGAAACGGTTATCGCTTGTGATCTGACCAACAAGATCGTTCTGATTGCTGGCACTGCGTATGCCGGTGAAATGAAGAAGTCCGTCTTCTCCATGCTGAACTACATGTTGCCAGAAGACGGTGTGATGCCAATGCACTGCTCTGCCAATGTTGGTGACAACGACGATGCTGCTGTTTTCTTTGGCCTTTCCGGCACTGGCAAGACCACGCTTTCCGCTGATCCAGCCCGTACGCTGATTGGTGATGACGAGCATGGTTGGGGTCCGGACGGCATCTTCAACTTTGAAGGTGGCTGCTACGCGAAGACAATTCGTCTTTCCAAAGAAGCCGAGCCTGAGATTTTTGCGACAACACAGCGTTTTGGCACCATTCTTGAGAATGTTGTGTTGGACGAAGCTCGTATTCCTGACTTTGACGACGGCTCCAAAACGGAAAACACCCGTTGTTCCTATCCTATTCACTTCATTCCAAATGCAAGTGAGAGTGGCCGCGCGCCGCATCCCAAAAACATCATCATGCTGACAGCTGATGCGTTTGGTGTACTGCCTCCGATCGCCAAGCTCAGCGATGCACAGGCGATGTACCACTTCCTGTCCGGGTACACCGCGAAGGTTGCTGGTACAGAGCGTGGCGTAACAGAACCACAGGCGACCTTCTCCACCTGCTTTGGCGCGCCATTCATGCCACGCCATCCATCGGAATACGGCGGTCTGCTGAAAGACCTGATCCGTGAGCATGGTGTGGATTGCTGGCTGGTGAACACAGGCTGGACCGGTGGTGCCTATGGTATTGGTCACCGTATGCCGATCAAAGAAACCCGTGCTCTGCTTCGCGCTGCATTGGACGGTTCTTTGAACAACGCCGAGTTCCGCAAGGATGAGAACTTCGGGTTCATGGTTCCTATTGCTGTGCCAGGTGTTGACACCAGCATTCTTGATCCACGGAGCACCTGGAGCAATCCGGCTGAATATGACGCACAGGCTGCAAAGCTCGTGGACATGTTCGCTGCGAACTTCCAGATCTTCCTGGATCACGTTGATGATCCGGTCCTTAATGCAGGCCCGGTCATCAATCTTGCTGCTGAATAGCAGCACTCAGTCCCCTGAAAAGAGCGCTGGAACGCAAGTTCCGGCGCTTTTTTGTTTTACTGAACGCTGTTCTATTGTTGCGCGCCCTTGAAGAAGCAGGCTAGGCTCCTCATTCTATTAGGGCGTATTCCGGTGCAAGACTTTCGCGTTCATTTGCATAGGACTACGCATAAAGACCCTGTTTATTTGCGAGTCTGCCATGTCTGTTTCCACTGTGCCCCAAGAACTCTCCCAGAACCTCGACGTGCTTGGTGTCGCCGAGCGTTGGCAATCGGAAGGTCGTAAGCTGGTACTGGCGACGGTTATCGAGACATGGGGCTCTGCGCCACGGCCCGTGGGCAGTTATCTGATCATCGACGAGAACGGCGATTTTGAAGGCTCGGTCTCCGGTGGCTGTGTGGAAGGGGCTGTAGTTGCGGAAGCCATGGACGTGCTCGAAGATGGCAAGGCGCGGAAGATCGAGTTTGGCGTTGCCGATGAGACTGCGTGGCGGGTTGGTCTTTCCTGCGGCGGGAAGATTGGCGTTTATCTGCAGCCTCTGAATGACGAGACGGATCGAAATCACATCAAGCTTCTGAACACCTCAAAAGCCACGCGGCAGCCTGCAGCACTGCTGACTAATATTGCCACCGGAGCCTCCTCTGTCATGCTGTACGCCGCAGATGCTCAGGATGCGATGCTTGAAGCGGCCTTTGAAAATGGTGTGCGCAGCGGCAAGTCCGGGGTGTTTCAGTCGAAAGACGGTGAAGAGTATTTTCTGAGCATGCAGGTGCCGGCGACGCGTATCGTGGTGGTTGGTGCCGTTCACATTTCGCAGGCGCTGGTTCCCATTGCCCAGACAGCTGGGTTCGACATCACCATCGTTGACCCGCGCACGGCGTTTGCCTCCCCAGAGCGGTTCCCTGATGTGCCGTTGCTTGCGGAATGGCCCGAGGATGTGATGGGTCAGCTCAAGTTTGATCCGTTTACTGCAGTGGCCGTCGTCACGCATGACCCTAAGATTGATGATCTGCCGCTGATGGAGGCGTTGAGAGCAGGGTGTTTTTACGTTGGTGCTCTTGGCAGCCGCAAGACACATGCAAAACGGCGTGAGCGTTTGTTGTCCGCAGGTGTGACAGAAGAGGAGTTTGCGCGCATCGAGGCCCCTATCGGGCTTGATATTGGCGCGGCAAACCCTGCTGAGATCGCGGTTGCCGTGCTGGCCCAGATTATCGTTGCACTGCGTGGTACCAAGGCTGAACAGAAGAAGGCGGTCTAAGGTGAAGTTTGGAAGCAAAGCGACTGAAGAGAGCGTTGGGTGTTACCTCGCCCATTCCATCAGGCACAATGGTCTTTCCCTCAGGAAGGGACATCAACTGAGCGAGGGCGACGTGAGCCAGCTGATTGCCGCTGGGTTCACCGAGGTCGTTGTTGCACAGGTTGAAGAGACTGATCTTCATGAGGATGAAGCTGCTGCACTGCTTGCCGAGCGCGCCTGTGGGGATGCGGTATCTGTCTCCCCGCCGTTTACAGGACGGGCCAATCTTTTTGCCGCGAAGAGCGGTGTGTTGCAGGTGGATGCCGAGAAGGTGACACAAGCCAATCTGATTGATCCGGCGATTACGTTTGCGTGTTTGCCACCGTTTACGGAAGTCCGCGAAGGACGCATGCTTGCGACTGCGAAGATTATTCCGCTGGCCGTTGATCAGAAACTGGCCCAGATCGCGGCTGACAAGATTTCCGAGGCAATTTCTGTGGCGCCTTATTCCTCCAAATCAGTTGCTGTTGTTTCAACAACGCTGCCGCATTTGAAAGAAGCGACGGTTACGAAGACCCTGCGTGTGCTACGGGAGCGGCTGGAGATTGCCGACAGCACGATCTCAGCGGAGGTTCGTGTACCTCACGAGGAGGAGGCACTCACCGGAGCGCTCAGCGGGGATCAGCTTCGGAAAGCAGACCTGATCGTTGTGTTTGGCGCCTCTGCGGTGGTTGATCAGGGCGATGTTATTCCAGCTGCCATAGCTGCGGCTGGCGGTGATGTTATTCATGTGGGTATGCCGGTTGATCCGGGGAACCTGCTGGTGCTTGGAGAGCTGGATGGAAAGCCAGTGATCGGAGCGCCGGGGTGCGCGCGCAGTCCGCAAGTGAACGGCTTTGACTGGGTTCTGCAGCGCTTGCTTGCAGGGATTAAGGTTACAGGTACAGATATCATGTCCATGGGCGTTGGAGGGCTGCTGCAGGAGATTCATAGCCGTCCTCAGCCACGTAGTCATCCTCACCCGAAACAGGCCACCAAGACCGTTTGCAGCGGCGTGCTGCTGGCAGCGGGTAATTCCTCGCGAATGGGGGACCATAACAAGCTGCTGGCGCTTATCGACGGAAAGCCGGTGGTTCGGCACGTTGCTGAACAGGCGCTTGCCAGTGAGCTGAGCGAACTCATCGTGGTGACGGGGGCCATGGCCTCCAAGGTGGAAAAGGCTCTCGCTGGGCTGCCTGTCCAGTTCCAACATAATCCGAAGTACGCGGAGGGTATTTCATCCTCGGTCAAACAGGGGATTGAGGCGGTCAGTGAGCAGTCGAGTGCGGCGCTTGTGCTTCTTGGGGACATGCCATTTATTTCTGCGCAGGACATCAACGCGCTGATTCAGCATCACAGCATCGAACAGGATCAGCTGATTGGTGTTGCCACCACGCAGGGTAAACGGGGCAATCCGGTTCTCTGGAATCGGGCCTTTTTCGAGGATCTGCTTGGGTTGAGAGGCGATATTGGCGGCAAGCCGGTTATTCAGCAAAATCCTTCAGTGGTTTACACAGTGGAAGTTGGCGAATCTGCACGACGTGATTTGGATGATCCCGAAGCGCTCCGAAACGCAGGAGGCGTGCTCGGACAACACTCCCAAAAGCCATAATTTGTCACGATTCATGAATCAATATGACTCTTGATCAGGGTGATTCCTCGGAATTCATCGGGTGGTTAATATTGGTGCATACACATGAGAATTGTTATCTGGTTGTTTTACTTGCGTAAATAAAAATCAGAATAATATTTCACCCAGATTTTCTTGTGTAAGCATTTTTACACAGCTAAAAATATCTGGCTATTTGGAAAAGAGGGAGATAATCTTTTTCCCGTCCGGTGAATTTGTCTGCTTTAAATGCAGCAGAAAAAAATTCCGGTGATCCCATAATCAAAAATGGTTCCAGCGATCCAACGGCGAGCATGGCTCACACGCTCCTCCCGCGTGCATGTGGCTTTGATCTATGGTTCCAAAGAACAAGGGTAGTTAAATGAAAGCACCAGTGATGCCAAAAGCCGGGCAGTGCAAGTGGACTGAAGGCGACAGCGGAAGTTACACTTTCCCATGCAAAAACCGTGCTGAAAATGGCTCTTACTGCGAGTATCATCGCACGATTGTTTACGAGACACCTGAGCAGCGCAAAGCGCGTGCTGAGGAAATGCGCGCAGCCAATGCCGCAGCTAACAAGAAACGGATTGCAGCCTAACCAAGTGGGCTGTTTTCCGCTCCCTGCTGTTTGCTCATACGGGTGAATGGCAGAACCTTCTGCTGTGCAGTTACAAAAAAGCCCCGGTCATGCCGAGGCTTTTGTTTTTTGGAAGAAGCTGCGGTGTCGAGCCTCTGAGTACTCGGCACCAGGCTTGGTCAGCCACCAAACCTCATGCCTGCTTTACAGCCTCAGGAGAGACTGAGAAGCTCTGCGCCGGCAAACCAATGCAGTGACCGCCCTCACCTAAGCTGATGCCTCTTCTAGGCGTTGCCCGTTCCAGCGACCTATTGCAGGCTCCCAAGATAGGATCACCCATCGGGTTCGCAATCCTCACCATAAACGCAAAAAAGCCTCGGCGGGGCCGAGGCTTTTGTTGTTCTTTTGCTTCCCGCGTATCTTGATCCGAAAACCGGAAACCAGTTTTCGGAGATGCGCTATAGCATGGAAGTGCAATCAGGACGCTTTGATAGCTTCCTGCAGCTCTGTGAGCTGGGAAAGTACCAGTCGTGCTGCCTGACGTGCATCTTCACTCTTTGCATCGGCTACATCTTCACTCGCATCTTGAATCTGCTGTGCGATGTAATCTGCATCGATATCGGCCATAGGGATCGCCTGTTCCGCCAGAACAGTCATGCCAGACGTGGAAACGTCAGCAAAACCACCCCGCACGAAGTATTCGTGCTTGGAACCATCTTCGCTGAGCGCTTTTACAACACCCGGACGCATGGTTGACAAGAACGGCGAGTGACCAGCGCCAACACCAAACTCACCTTCTGAACCAGGTACGGTTACATCGGTAACCTTAGCTGAGAGCAGAAGGCGCTCTGGAGATACCAGCTCAAACTGAAATGCTTCAGCCATTTAGCTCATCCTCTATCCGTTTCTATGAGTGACGCGGGTTACGCGTCACCTATAGAAGTCACCGGTTCAAAAGAACCGAGATTAAGCAGCGTCCTCAGCCAGTTTCGCAGCTTTCTCGATTGCCTCATCCATAGAGCCAACCATGTAGAATGCAGCTTCTGGCAGGTGGTCGTATTCACCATTAACAAGGCCTTTAAAGCCTTTGATGGTGTCTTCGAGCGCAACCAGTTTACCTGGGGAACCAGTGAAGACCTCAGCAACAAAGAACGGCTGGGACATGAAGCGCTCGATCTTACGTGCGCGAGCAACAACCAGCTTATCTTCTTCAGAAAGTTCATCCATGCCAAGGATGGCGATGATGTCCTGAAGTGCTTTGTAGCGCTGAAGTGTTTCCTGAACAGCTGTCGCAACGTCGTAGTGCTCGTCACCGATAATGCGCGGGTCAAGCATACGAGAGGAAGAGTCCAGTGGATCCACAGCAGGGTAGATGCCCTTTTCAGCGATCGCACGGTTAAGAACCGTTGTCGCGTCCAAGTGGGCAAATGTGGAAGCAGGTGCAGGGTCAGTCAAGTCATCCGCAGGCACGTAAACGGCCTGTACGGAAGTGATAGAACCCTTGGAAGTGGTCGTAATACGCTCCTGCATGGAACCCATGTCGGTTGCCAGAGTAGGCTGGTAGCCCACAGCAGAAGGAATACGGCCGAGAAGTGCGGACACTTCTGCACCAGCCTGCGTAAAGCGGAAGATGTTGTCCACGAAGAACAGAACGTCCTGGCCTTTATCACGGAAGTCTTCCGCGATGGTCAGACCGGTCAGAGCAACACGTGCACGTGCTCCTGGAGGTTCGTTCATCTGACCGTAAACAAGAGCAGCTTTAGAACCTTCGCCGCCTTTTTCCTTGTTCACGCCGGATTCGATCATTTCCCAGTAAAGGTCGTTACCTTCACGAGTACGCTCACCAACACCAGCGAATACAGAGTAACCACCGTGTGCCTTAGCAACGTTGTTGATCAATTCCATGATGAGAACTGTTTTACCAACGCCCGCACCGCCGAACAGACCAATCTTACCACCCTTTGCGTAAGGTGCGATCAGGTCAACAACCTTAATACCGGTTGGCAGAATTTCTGCTTCGGTGGACTGCTCAACAAACTCAGGAGCGTCCTGGTGAATGCCGCGCTTGGCATCGTGTTCAATTGGGCCAGCTTCATCAACAGGCTCACCAATCACGTTCATGATGCGGCCCAGAGTGCCGTCACCAACAGGAACTGCGATAGGTTCACCAGTGTCACGTACTTCCTGACCACGAACGAGACCTTCGGACGCGTCCATGCAGATTGTACGTACTGTGTTTTCGCCCAGGTGCTGAGCAACTTCGAGAACCAGACGGTTACCGCCGTTGTCAGTTTCCAGAGCGTTCAGAATTGCAGGGAGTTCACCAGGAAAGTGAACGTCGACAACAGCGCCGATTACCTGCGTGATTCGTCCGACTTTCGTGTCAGCCATCACTTAAATCCTCGTCTCAACTCGGTCAGAGCGCTTCCGCGCCCGCAATAATTTCAATCAGTTCCGTTGTGATCTGTGCCTGACGCTGACGGTTGTACGTCGTTGTCAGTTTGTCGATCATTTCGCCGGCGTTGCGCGTTGCGTTGTCCATTGCGGCCATACGCGCGCCCTGCTCGGAGGCACCGTTTTCAAGGATTGCGCTAAAGATCTGAATACCGATGTTGCGCGGCAAGAGAGTCTCAAGGATCTCCTGTTCGCCCGGTTCGTATTCGTAAAGTGCATCCCCAGAGGAACCGTCTTCAGCATCGTCCGCAGCGTCAAATTGAGCTGGGATGAGCTGTTTTGCGGTCGGAACCTGACTGATTACCGATTGGAATTGCGCGTAGAACAGCGTGCAGACATCGAATTTTTCCTCATAGAACATTTCCATGACGAGGTCAGCGATGTGCTTGACGTCACCGTACCCGATCGATTTCAGACCGCGCAGTTCGATATTCTCTACAATGTGCTGGCTGTAGCCACGCTTGAGGGCATCATAGCCCTTCTTACCAACGGTGACGATCTTGACCGTCTTACCTTCGGCGAGAAGTTGATCAGCGTGATCACGTGCCAGACGTGCGATTGACGAGTTGAAACCACCACAGAGACCACGCTCTGCTGTGCAGACGAGGAGCAGATGTGTCTGATCCTGTCCGTTACCCGTCATCAGCTTCGGCGCATCATCTCGACCTTCGAACCCAGCTGCAAGATTGCTAAGTACGTTCCCCATGCGGTTAGCATAGGGACGACTAGCTTCTGCAGCATCCTGGGCACGACGCAGTTTCGCCGCGGCCACCATTTTCATGGCCTTGGTGATTTTCTGCGTCGCCTTGACCGAAGCGATGCGGTTTTTTAGGTCCTTGAGGCTCGCCATGGGCGCTCTCGTTCCTTATCCCGTTGCTTCGAATTAACCGAGGGTCTTGACGTAAGCGTCCAGTGCAGCTTTCAGCTTGTCAGTCAAATCGGCGTCGAGTGCTTTCTTCTCCCAGATAGCGGAGAGAATATCAGCATGTTCTGCACGCATGAAGCGCAGCAGGCCTGCTTCGAAGTCGCGAACTTCGCTCACTGGACGGTCGTCCAGGTAGCCGTTCACACCAGCGAAGATCACTGCAACCTGTTCTTCCGTCTTAAGCGGGGAGAACTGTGGCTGTTTCAGCAATTCAGTCAGGCGTGCACCACGGTTCAGTAGCTTCTGAGTAGTTGCGTCCAGATCAGAACCAAACTGCGCGAACGCAGCCATTTCACGGTACTGAGCCAGTTCACCCTTAATCGGGCCAGCAACCTGCTTCATCGCTTTAACCTGAGCAGAAGAGCCCACGCGGGAAACCGAGAGACCGACGTTCACAGCAGGACGGATGCCCTGGAAGAACAGATCAGTTTCAAGGAAGATCTGACCGTCGGTGATGGAGATCACGTTGGTCGGAATATACGCGGACACGTCGTTTGCCTGAGTTTCGATCACTGGCAGCGCGGTCAGAGAGCCGAGGCCGTGGTCTTCGTTCAGCTTAGCAGAACGCTCGAGCAGACGGGAGTGCAGGTAGAACACGTCACCTGGGTACGCTTCACGTCCTGGTGGACGACGCAGCAGCAGGGACATCTGACGGTAAGCAACAGCCTGTTTGGACAGGTCATCGTAACCGATTACAGCGTGCATGGAGTTGTCACGGAAGTACTCACCCATTGTGGTACCTGCGAACGGCGCCAGATACTGCAGTGGTGCAGGATCGGAAGCGGTTGCAGCAACAACAATGGAGTATTCCAGTGCACCAGCATCTTCCAGAGCTTTAACGAACTGAGCAACTGTTGAGCGCTTCTGGCCAACTGCAACATAGATGCAGTACAGCTTTTCGTGCTCGTTGTCAGAAGCGTGCAGCGGCTTCTGGTTGAGGAAGGTGTCGAGGATGATGGCGGTTTTACCGGTCTGACGGTCACCAATCACCAATTCGCGCTGACCACGTCCGATCGGGATCAGAGCGTCAATCGCTTTAAGACCCGTAGACATTGGCTCGTGAACAGACTTACGAGGCAGAATGCCTGGTGCCTTCACGTCAACGCGGCGACGTTCAGTAGCTTCGATCGGACCTTTGCCGTCGATTGGGTTACCGAGTGGATCGACAACGCGACCCAACAGACCCTTACCTACTGGAACTTCCACAATAGCGCCGGTACGTTTTACCGTGTCGCCTTCTTTAATGTCACGGTCGTTACCGAAGATAACAACACCGACATTGTCTGTTTCTAGGTTCAATGCCATTCCCTGGATACCACCTGGGAATTCAACCATTTCACCTGCCTGGACGTTGTCCAGGCCGTAAACGCGGGCAATGCCGTCGCCTACAGACAGAACTTGACCAACCTCAGTCACTTCGGCTTCCTGGCCGAAGTTCTTGATCTGGTCCTTGAGGATAGCGGAAATTTCCGCGGCCCGAATATCCATCAGCCGACCTCTTTCATCGCGAACTTAAGAGAGTTAAGCTTGGTACGCAGTGATGTATCAATCATCCGGCTGCCGATCTTCACGACCAGACCACCTAGAATGGATGAATCTACCTTCACTACAATCTTGACGTTCTTGCCCGTAGAAGCGTTGAGTGCTTCTTGAAGAGCAGCGACATGCTCAGCAGTCAGTTCCGTTGCAGAGGTTACTAGAGCAGTAACTTCTCCACGTTTTGCAGCGAGCTGCGCACGGAAAGCCTGGATCATACCTGGAACGGCGAAGAGGCGCCTGTTTTGGGCAACCAACTTCACAAAATTTGCGGTCAGGCCGGAAATTCCGGCCTTTTCCAAAATAGCAGAGACCGCCTTTACTTGGACGTCTGCACTAAAAACGGGGCTCTTGATAAGACGATCAAGATCAGCACTCTCGTTTAAGAGTGTTTCAAACTGGTCGAGACCCTTCTCCACTTCTGCCGTCGCACCCTGCTCTTCAGCAAGGTCCAACAGCGCAGAAGCATAACGCAAGGCCACGCCCGAAATGAGAGATACGTTGTCAGTCACTGGATCCGTGCTCTCCCGCGCATACAAGATTCTGGCGGCTGGCTCGCCGGAAATCCAAATCCTTGATAAGTCGCGTCTAATTCAATTTGAATGGCACAATCTGAGATAACTGTGCCGATAAAGCCGCGCTTCGCATAGCACACGCGTGAACGCCTTGCAACATGGCGTAGGTATTGTAACGCATACATTCCGCCGCCAAACTTTCTACCTAGCGCTACATGAAACTTTGGGGGTCAACATCAACTTGTACTCTGATGCCACCAGTGGCCTTTGGCATGGCTGCCAACCAGTTTCTCAGAAAGCCTTGTAAATCAACAGTTCGGGGGGCAATTGCCAGCAAACGGAAGCGATATCTACCCCTCACAAGGGCCATTGCAGCCTCTGCCGGACCCAGTATGCGAACGCCTTCCGCACTAGGACTATTTACTGCCAAAGCTTTCGAAAATTTTTCGGTGAGAGATCTGTCAGGGCCCGAAATAATGAGTGCTGCGAGCCGCCCGAATGGCGGTAATCCGGCGTTTTCGCGAGACTCGATTTCTGCAGCGTAGAATTCCTCGGCATTTCCCGAGAGCAGTGCTCTTATGACAGGCTGCTCCGGGTTGTAGGTTTGCAGCAGACCTTTGCCTTTTCCGTGGATGCGGCCAGCACGGCCTGTGACCTGGGCCAGAAGCTGGAAAGTGCGCTCTGCTGCCCTTGGATCGCCGTTTGCAAGGCCCAAATCAGCATCAACCACCCCGACAAGCGTCATTAAGGGGAAGTTGTGCCCTTTTGCGACCAACTGCGTGCCAATGACAATGTCGACCTGCCCCTCTTCAACCAGCTTCATTTCGCGGTTTATACGCTCTGTTCCGCCAGGCATATCCGAGGAGAGTACAAGTACGCGGGCTTCGGGGAATAACGCGGAGACATCTTCGGCAATTCGCTCCACGCCGGGGCCGCAGGCGACAAGAGAATCGGCGTTGCTACACTCAGGACATTTATCGGGAATTGGCTGTGAATAGCCGCAGTGGTGACATACCAGTTTGCCCTTAAACCGGTGCTCGACAAGCCACGCTGAGCAGTTTTCACAATGGAACCGATGGCCGCAGGTTCTGCACAGGGTCAGAGGGGCATAGCCCCTACGGTTCAGGAACAGCAGAACCTGGTTTCCATTGGTCAGCGTTTGCTGAATTTCATTGATCAATGCGGGGGCCAGCCACTTGCCTCTTTCGGGACCGTCGCAGCGCATATCGATGCCTCGGATCGTCGGCATTTCCGCACCGGATGCACGCACCGGGAGGACGATTTTGGTGTATCGGCCCAGCTTTGCGTTTACCTGACTTTCCACAGATGGTGTTGCGCTGGCGAGGACCACGGGGAAGCCGGAGATATGCCCCCGAACAACGGCCATATCCCTCGCATTATAAGGAACGCGATCATCTTGCTTGTAGGCTGTATCGTGCTCTTCATCCACGACCAGCAAACCGAGCCTGTGAAAAGGAAGGAAAAGTGCGGAACGTGCACCGACAACCACCTTCACCTCGCCGTTTGCGACACCGCGCCATGTTCTTGCGCGTCGTTTTGGGGGCACCTGGGAGTGCCATTCAGCTGGTCGGACGCCGAATCTCTGTTCGAAGCGGTCCAAAAACTGATTGGTGAGTGCGATTTCAGGGATCAATACAAGCGCCTGCTCATCGTTCTTAAGCGCTTCAGCGACGGCTTCGAAGTAGACTTCGGTTTTACCCGAGCCTGTCACCCCATCAATAAGGAAGGCCTTGAAGCCTTTTCCGATGGCCTCGGACAACTGATTCGCTGCACCTTGCTGAAGGTCGGTCAGCTTTCTGCCGGGGAGTGTGGGGTCCGGATCGGGCAATGGCGGGGTGGCCGGAAGCATCGCTTCTTCGAGCACGCCCTGCGTCTTAAGACCGTTGATTACCGAGGAACTGACACCAGCTGCGCCTGCCAAGCCGGCGCGCGTCCATGCCATGCCGTTTTCGACCAGCTCCATGACCTTAGAGCGGGCGGGCGTCATCCGGTCTGGCTGCATGCCATTTATATAGCGAACGCCTGACAGAAGAGCTTCGGGCTCCAGCGCCTCTTCTGAGCGCAGCACCATGCGCAAAACCATGCCCGGCGCGCCCAGCGTCCACGCGGCAACCCAGTCGATGTATTTCCTAAGATCTTCAGCAATTGGAGGCGTGTCATACACGTGCAGGATGCTTTTCAGCTTCTTGGGGTTAACCTTGTTGTCCGGTTCTCCGTCCCACACAGCACCGATCACCTCACGCGGGCCAAGTGGCACGCGCACGATAGAACCGGGGCGGACATCCATGTCAGCTGGCACCTTATAAGAATAGGCACCTGCGACAGCGACGGGGACCAGCACAGGCACAATTACCTCTGGTTCGCACAATTGTTGGCTGCCAAAAAACTCGTCTTGCTGACTCACGAAACTCGTTTCCTTGTTGGGCATTTGCTGGTTTTGCCGCGTCTTCTTATCCTAAAACTCAAAGAGGCTTTTCGGGAATACGCTTTAACGGGTTTTACTCTTGTTGTTTCCATGCACTCTGCGCTAAACACATACCCAAATTCACCCCAAGGCCTCCAGTATATAAAGAGAGGCTGCTTTGAAATCAGGAGCCTTTCTGGCATGAAATTCTTCGTTGATACAGCTGACACCAACGACATTAAAGAGCTGGCTGCAACCGGTCTTCTCGATGGTGTTACCACCAACCCATCTCTTATCATGAAATCCGGTCGTCCAATGAAAGAAGTCATCGCAGAGATCTGCGAGCTTGTGGATGGTCCGGTTTCTGCTGAAGTTGTCGCGACTGACGCTGAAGGCATGCTGAAAGAAGCTGAAGAGCTGATCGCAATTGCAGACAACATCTGCATCAAGCTGCCTTTGACACTGGAAGGCCTGAAGGCTTGCCGCACTCTGGCAAACAAAGGCGTTCAGACCAACGTGACCCTTTGCTTCTCTGCAAACCAGGCTCTTCTGGCTGCAAAAGCTGGCGCGACCTTCATCTCTCCATTCATCGGTCGTCTGGACGACATCAACATTGAAGGTCTCGACCTGATTGCTGAAATCCGTCAGATCTATGACAACTACGGCTTCAACACCGAAATTCTTGCAGCTTCCATCCGTAGTGCAAACCACGTGAAAGACTGTGCGCTTATCGGTGCTGATGTTGCTACCATTCCACCTTCTACGCTGAAGGGCCTCGTGAAGCATCCACTGACCGACAAGGGTCTGGAAGCATTCATGAAGGACTGGGCTGCAACCGGCCAGAGCATCGTTTAAGCTCTTTCTGTCATACATAATGTGAAGGCACCAAGCGCAGGCCTTTCGGTCTGCGCTTTTTTTGTTTTATCGTGCGGATGAATCCCACCAGATCCTGCATGGATGTTGAGCGCCAGATATTATGCCTGAGAAGATTTTGATAAGCGCCTGCCTGCTGGGCGAACCTGTTCGATACAACGGCAGTGGCCTGAACCTGCAAAGCAGCCTTCTTGCTGAATGGCAGGGAGCGGGCATTCTGGTTCCGCTTTGCCCTGAAGTGGCAGCTGGGTTCCCTACCCCTCGCCCACCAGCGGAGATTGAGGAAGCCCACGTAGGCACGGACGTTCTTGAAGGCAAAGGCCGCATCTTTGAAAACACCGGCGGCGATGTGACCGAGCAGTTTTGTCTTGGGGCAAGCATAGCTGTGAAGACTGCTGCCGAAGCAGGGTGCCGCTTCGCATTGCTGACTGATGGCAGCCCTTCTTGCGGTAGCACCTTCATCTACAGCGGTAATCATGACGGTAAGAACCGTCCCGGCATGGGCGTGGTGGCTGCAGATCTTCGCAAGAATGGCATTGAAGTCTTCGCACAACACCAAATCCAGCAACTTGCGGAGCGCTTGCGCGGCTAGGTTTAGGCTCTTAGTGAGAGTATTGAATGACGCAAGGGTCCACTCAGCTAGAACTTTCTCTACTTGCTGAAACCCTGCTCATTCACATTTATCTCTTACGACATTGAATATCTTCTCGAATTTATCCATGTCACTCACGCTAACCCTATGGTACTGAACGTTCCCTGAGTAGGAAAACTTGACGATTAAATGCCTATCTTCTTTATCGAAAAAAGTCGTATCACAAACGAAAGCAACAATATTGTCAGCGATTCTGTAAGAGTGCGCTATTTTCCTACCAACAAGGAAGGATCGATCAATTATGCTAGGCTCGTAACTTGCTAATTCAGTCATTCTAATTGCTCACCAGTATTGTTGAACATCTCATCAAATCTGTTTCTTAGACAAAATTCTGATACCAAATCATCGCGTTTACACCCAATCAGCAAACAAAACCGGGCACTTCATGTTTAGGTGTTTCTGAGCCTCCTCATACACCTTTCCGCTCTCCCCTAAGACCAGCCAAAGGTACGCATTCGTCAGCGAGTCCATTATGATCTCTATGCTGCGTTTGCTGCAATCCATTCCGTCATCAGGTGAAAGTACTTCTGCCGTAACTCCTGCTGATCTTTTGGGAGGCTGGCGACAAGGTCTGCTTTCAGGTCAATGATGTTTTCCGTGTTGGGATATTCCCGCTCAACAACCGAGGCAAGTTTGGTATGAGTAGTGCCGTCCCAACCATGGTTTACCTTAAAGCCGAAGGTTGAAAGAGCATCGTGCCACGTGGCATCCAGGTTCAACCATGCGCCCTGTTGCAACACCCGCACATAATGATGAAAGTCCGGAACCCGTTCGTGGGTTGCGATAACCTTGAGTTCTTCTGGGAAGCTTGCGTGGATTGGGCTACTTTCATTGAAGTACGTGAACATGGTGATAATCTCCGCCTCATACCCAGCGCTGCGGAGCAGGTCTCTCAGCAAGATATGTTTGCCCGAGCACGACCCGACCTTGCTTGTGTAGACAATCCTCGGATCACGGTTGCCTGTTGACCCGTATTGGATGTTACGCACGCGGTGATAAATCTGCGGAAGCGTGGTTAAGCTGTTCTCTGAAATCACCCTTTGTAAAAATTCTTTGTATTGCGCCACTTAGGTTCCACTGCTCGCTGTTCAAAATAAGTGAGACCTAGTATTTCCCAAAAGTATCCATAAGCAAAGCCTGCCATTCTGCATTTTTCGCTTAGTGGTGTTTTCCTCCCCCTCTTCCCTCTTGGCAAGGTTCGCACCCATTCATTCGGGCAGAGTGGCGGCGCACAAACCTGTATCCACCGCGTCAAACAGTGTTGGCAGGAGAACTTTAACTCTCCTTGATCAGCTTCTGATGGTGACCTTGAAAGACCTCTTCATGCGCAAATTAATCGTAGTCTCCGCTGCCCTTTTGACCTGTTTTTGGGCCGCCACGGCCTTTTCTGCACCGCCAACCAGCTTTTCTCAGGCCAAGCGCCTGTTGGAAAAGCACATTTATCCAACGGAAGAGTATCGGGAGAGCTTCTATTGTGGCTGTACCTATGACGCCGAGAAGCAGGTTGATGCGGACAGCTGCGGATACGAACCACGCAAGAACGCCAAGCGGGGGAAACGGATTGAGTGGGAACACGTTGTACCCGCTTCACGCTTTGGCAAAACACGGGCGTGCTGGACAGAAGGCGACGCTGCCTGCACCACGAAGTCAGGCAAATCCTACAAGGGGCGCCGGTGCTGCTCCAAGATTGATCCTGAGTTCAAGCAAATGGAAGCTGACCTTCATAATCTGGTGCCAGCCGTTGGTGAGCTGAACGGAGATCGCTCCAACTATCGCATGGCGGTGATTTCCGGTGAGGACCGGACTTATGGTGCCTGTGACTTTGAAATTGACAGCAGCCGGAAGGTTGTTGAGCCCATGGCCGATACGCGGGGGGATATTGCGCGGACCTACCTGTACATGCAGTCCACCTACGGCATGCCACTGACTGACGAAGAGGTCGAAATGTTCACCCAATGGATGGTGGATGATCCTGTCTCTGAGGAAGAGCAGCTGCGAGATGCGCGCATCCTGCAAGTTCAGGGAAACACCAACCCGCATGTTTCGGTAGGCTTCTAAGTTAGTACCACTGTCCCTTCCTACCGTCATAATTGCGGACCGACATACCTGCTGCACTCAGGTAGACTGCGATGACGGTGGGAGGGTCCTATGGCAGTTGAAACTGAGAATCTGAAATTCCTCGTTGGTCCGAAGACAGTCCTCGATCATTTGCCGGATAATCCGCTGGATGATTTGGAGGGCGAGATCATCGGGTTTATTGATGCTGCGGAGCGTTCGCTCGACATAGCAATTCAAGAAATAGACAATAAACGCATAGCCAACGCAATTATCAACGCAAAGCGACGCGGTGTGCGAGTGCGCGTGGTATCCGAGGCGGATTACCTGAGCGTTGATGAGCCTGCGGACGATCCGCACACCAGCGACCCTGACGTTGAGAATGAAGTGAACCGGCAACTTCATGCGGCCTTGCTACGCTCCAAGGTGTGGGTGCGGACTGATTTTAACCCGCGGATATTCCACCAGAAATTCATCATCCGCGATGGCAATGCGGTTTTGACCGGCTCCACCAACTTCACTGAAACCGGCACTCATCGGAATTTGAACCACCTTCTGATTATCAAGAATGAGGAGGTTGCGGAGATCTTCGAGCGGGAATTCAGGGAGATTAAGCGCGGGAGATTTGGCCGATACAGCGTGGATGAGAACGAAGCTGAGAATACGCCCAAAGAGGTGGTGGTTGACGATATCCGCGTGAAAGTCTGCTTTGCTCCGGACCATGCGCCCGAGATGGAAGTCACTAAACAGATGACAAAAGCTAAGGAACGGGTCGATTTTGCGATCTTCACCTTCTCCAAAAGCTCCGGCATTGATGATGCCATGTTGTTGTTGATGGACGCAGGACGTCGTGTTCGCGGAGCGCTGGATGCGCGGCAAGGCGGGCAGGACTGGGCGGCGACACGGCCTCTTGCAGAAGCGGGGGCCGACTTGCATTTCGTGCGCGGCTCAAGCCGAATTGGTAAGCTGCACCATAAGCTTATGGTGATCGATGACAGCGTCATGATTGTTGGGAGCTTCAACTATACGGGGCCTGCGAACCGGTTTAATGACGAGAACATCGTCGTGCTGGGGGATTCGCTGGTGCCGACAGTGAACCAGAGGCGGTTTGCACTTGCGGCACGGCAGGAGATTGACCGGATCATCAGTGATCATGGCGAGCCGATCGTTATCACCTAAATCTGTTCATGCATTTTACTAAGGGGCGATTGTTTAGCTTTTGGTAACCATTCAGCTAGATTTGCCCCCTACACTTTGCAAATGGCAAATTCCCTTGATAGCGGCGAAGACTTACTCATCATCTGTAAACCAGATGTTGCCGCAGCAATTGAAGACTGGATTGATCATCTTGGGTCCGAACGGCGCCTTGCTGAACGGACGCTGGAAGCCTATGAGCGCGACACGACTCAGTTCCTTCGTTTCCTGACCAGTTATGAAGGTGAGGCAGTTGCTCTACGGCACCTTGAGTCATTGAAACCAAAGGACTTTCGCGCATTTCTGGCAACCCGGCGGAGGGACGGTGCACAGACCCGGACACTTGCCCGAGGGCTTGCTGGCATCCGCTCTTTCCTGTCGTTTCTTGAGGAGCGCGGCGAGGTCAACGCAGCGGGCGCGGCGGCCGTGCGTACGCCGAGACTTCCCCGCACCCTGCCCAAGCCTATCCCCATTGAAGAGGCCAAGGCCATTGTCAGCACTGATCTGGCTTTTGAAGACACCCCCTGGGTCGAAGCCCGCAATGCTGCAGTCTTCACATTGCTCTACGGTTGCGGATTACGTATTTCCGAGGCGCTGTCGCTGACGCCAGCAATTGCACCGAAGAAGGGGGATAAGTCACTCAAGATACGGGGAAAAGGCAACAAGGAGCGCATCGTTCCGGTGCTTCCCGTGGTTGTTGAAGCGATTGAGTCTTACAAGGACCAGTGCCCGTTCAATCTGTCTGCGAACTCCCCTCTTTTTCGAGGTGTTCGCGGTGGACCACTGAACCCGCGGATGATCCAGCTGGCGATGCAAAAGATCCGCAGTGCACTTGGTCTGCCAGATACAGCAACACCGCATGCTTTGCGACATTCCTTTGCGACGCATTTGCTCTCAGAAGGCGGAGATTTGCGCAGTATTCAGGAACTTTTGGGTCATGCAAGCCTCTCCACGACCCAGATCTATACTGAGGTGAACAGCGCTCAGTTGCTGGATGCCTATGACAAGGCGCACCGGCGACGTTGAGCTCCCTCGCCTCCCGGAGACCAGCTTGATCTCACTTGTCAGATCCCCTAGGCTTGTAGTTGTGAAACGGGGTGCCCAACACGTGTGTTGTGGCTGAGATTATACCCGATGAACCTGCTCTGGATAATTCCAGCGAAGGGAGCACTCACACCGTGTCGGGGGGAAAGATTTTCTGGCGGTTTGCCAACATCCCGACACCTGCTCTCTTTCGCACAACAAGACCGAGGATAAATATGGGTCGTGTCGAAAGCGCTTGCGCAACTCTTGCTGCCATTCGAGAAAACAGTCCGCTCGTCCATAACATGACGAATATCGTGGTGGCGAACACCACAGCCAACGCCCTGCTGGCTATTGGCGCCTCCCCTGCCATGGTGGATAGTCCAGAAGAAGCCCCTGAACTTGCTCGTGTTGCAGGTGCATTAGTGGTCAACGTTGGCACCGTTACGCCTTTGCAGGCAGAAGCGATGAAGCTTGCAACTGCTGCTGCTCACAAGGCAGGGCGTCCTTGGGCGCTCGATCCGGTTGCAGTTGGTGCACTGACCTTCCGCACGAAACTTGCTAATGAATTGTTGGAGAATAAGCCAAGCGTTATTCGCGGCAATGCCTCCGAGATTATGGCACTTGCGGGCCAAGGCAGCGGTGGGAAAGGCGTTGATAGCACTGATAGTTCCGAAGCTGCACTGGCAGGTGCCATAGAGCTGGCGAAGCGAACTGGTGCTGTGGTTGTGGTCTCTGGTCCGGTAGATTTTATCACGGATGGTACACGTACCGCTGAAGTTGCCAATGGCGATGCCATGATGCCTTATGTGACCGGACTTGGATGTACGGCAACGGCTTTGATTGGCGCAACATTGGCTGTTTGTGATGACCCGTTTTATGCAGCAATCCACGCAATGGTTTATCTGGGTGTCGTTGGTGAGATCACTGCGAAGACCACCGAAGGACCAGCCAGTTTGCAGCAGGATATTATCAATGGGCTCTATTATCTGAGCGGTGATCATATCAAAGAAACGGCTCGGGTTGAGATGCATGAAACCGTTGTTTGATCTTTCCGTTTATCTGGTGCTGGGGCCACAGGATTGCCCGGGCCAGAACCCCGTTGATATCGCTGTGGCGGCAGCGCAGAACGGCGCAACTGTTGTTCAGCTGCGAGATAAAACCGGCAGCACACGCGCTCAAATTGAGTTGGCGGGCCAATTGATGCAAGCGCTCACGCCACTCGATGTGCCTTTGATCGTCAATAATCGCGTGGATGTGGCACTCGCTGTTGATGCAGCTGGTGTTCATGTTGGGCAGGACGATATGGATGCCTTGAAAACACGGCAGCTTATCGGCCCTGACAAACTACTTGGGCTTTCGGTGAGCACTCAGAACGAACTTGATGCTGCGCATATAGCTGCCTGTGATTACCTTGGTATCGGGGCGTGTTTCCCGACAAACAGCAAGGACGATGCGGCTGAAGTAGGTATGCAGAGTTTTACGGGTCTGACAGCTCAGTCCAGTTTACCAGTGGTTGGAATCGGTGGGATTTCGCTTGCCAATGCGGATCAGGTAATCAAAGCTGGAGCAGATGGGGTTGCAGTAATTTCTGCAATCTGTGGGGCATCCAATCCATCGGCAGCGACACGCAGGCTTCGGGAAATCGTAAAAAGCGCAAAAGACCCAAGGCGATAGGATAAACACGCATTTACTCCGCGCAGAGCCCATCTACATTGATATATGAGAGAACCAGGCGGGGGAGCTCTTAGTCATGAAGCTTAGACAAGCAACATTCATCTGCATGTTCGTTTACATGTTTGCCTTGGTCATTTCCGCAGCACAGGCTCAATCTTACTGCGAGGTCCGAAAATCGGAAATGATGGAGTTGGGCGTTTGGGAGAACCCGCAGGCGCAATTGAAGGACCTGTCCAGACTCGAGATTGAGGGAGAGTGCCTTGAAGGACGCTTGGCCGTACGCGCGCGTGCTTTCACCAGCTGCTCTCCACGGGATTGCAAATGGGGATGGGCAGACGGGCAGCGTAGCTTCTCTGGTGCTTTAACGTTTCGGTTCGGCGGCTTCTTCAAGTCCAAGCGAGTTGAAGTACGGCCAATGGGAGAGCGCATTCAGGCTTATGTTCGCACGGAGAACCATGACCCAACGATCTCCGATATCACCCGAAGTTATCTTTTGGTTCGCGAATAGAAAAAAGCCGCCTCAGTTTCCTGAAGCGGCTTTTTCATAATCCGAAGATTTTCAGATTACATATGAATTGGCTTGGCGAACGTCGCCATCGCAGCTTCTTTTACCGCTTCGGACATGGTTGGGTGCGCATGACAGGTGCGACCCAGATCCTCAGAGGAACCACCAAATTCCATCAGAACACACGCTTCGTGGATCATCTCGCCAGCGCCGAAGCCAACGATGTGAACGCCGAGAACGCGGTCTGTTTCGGCATCAGCCAGAACTTTCACGAAACCCTCGGTGTGCAGCATTGCTTTTGCGCGACCGTTTGCGGAGAACGGGAACTTGCCGGACTTGTACTTGATACCAGCAGCTTTCAGCTCTTCCTCAGTCTTACCAACGCTGGCAACCTCTGGGGATGTGTAAACAACACCCGGGATGACGTCATAGTTTACGTGACCTGCCTGACCGGCGAGCATTTCTGCAAGGGCAACACCTTCGTCTTCGGCTTTGTGTGCAAGCATTGGGCCTGCGATCACATCGCCGATGGCAAAGATGCCGTCAACATTGGTTTTGTAATGGTTGTCTGTCTTCACGCGGCCACGGTCGTCCAGCTCAACGCCTGCTTCTGCAAGGCCCAGACCTTCGGTGTAAGGACGGCGACCGATTGCAACGAGAACCACGTCTGCATCAAGCGTTTCAGCTGCTGCTTCGCCTGCAGCAGGCTCGACGGTGACTTCCAGCGCACGGCCTTTTTTCTGTACGGCGGTGACCTTGGAGGACAGCTTGAACTTCAGGCCCTGCTTTTTCAGCATGCGCATGAATTGCTTAGAAACGTCCGCATCCATTGGGCCGAGGATCTTGTCCATGAACTCAACAACGGTCACTTCAGAACCGAGACGCGCGTAAACGGAGCCAAGCTCAAGGCCGATCACGCCAGCACCAACAACGGTCAGACGGTTCGGCACTTTGTCCAGAGATAGCGCGCCGGTTGAGGACACGATGGTCTTTTCGTCAATCTCGATACCCGGCAGAGGCATCACGTCAGAACCGGTGGCGATAACGATGTTTTTGGTTTCGACGATCGAGGTGGAACCGTCTTCGGCCATCACTTCTACCTGACCTTGAGCCAGCACACGGCCAACACCGGTGTGAACGTCGATCTTGTTCTTTTTGAACAAGTAATCGATGCCGGTCACATTGCCGTCGATTGTTTTGTCTTTGTGTGCCAGCATTGCCTTCCAATCCACTTTAGGCTTGGAAGTTTTAATGCCGAGGGTTTCGAAGTTGTGGTTGGCTTCCTCGAACATTTCGGAAGCATGCAGCAGAGCTTTGGATGGAATACAACCGATGTTCAGGCAGGTCCCACCATGGGTTTTGCGTTTCTCAACTACTGCGACTTTCATGCCGAGCTGAGCTGCTTTGATTGCACAAACATAGCCACCAGGGCCGGTTCCGATGACGACGAGATCGTAGGACATTTGCTAATCCCTGTAAGTAGTCGGGAGAAGGCAGCGACAGAGAACAGGTGCGCCAATCTCCAGCAAAAACAAATGTGCCCGGCCAGTGCCGGGCACGTTTTTTATTAGAGGTCCAGAACCAGACGCTGTGGATCTTCGAGGCTCTCTTTGACGCGAACCAGGAAGGTCACTGCTTCTTTGCCATCAACGATACGGTGATCGTAGGACAGAGCCAGGTACATCATCGGACGGATTTCCACCTGACCGTTGATTGCAACCGGACGCTCCTGAATTTTATGCATGCCGAGAATACCGGACTGCGGTGCGTTCAGGATTGGAGAGGACATCAGGGAACCGTAAACACCACCGTTGGAGATAGTGAAAGTGCCGCCCTGCATGTCTGCCATAGAAAGCTTGCCGTCGCGGCCCTTACGACCGAGGCTGCCGATTTCCTTTTCGATATCAGCAATGGACATCTGGTCTGCATCGCGAACCACAGGAACTACGAGGCCCTTCGGTGTGCCAACAGCAACGCCGATGTGTGCGTAGTTTTTGTAGATGATGTCAGTTCCATCAATCTCAGCGTTTACAGCCGGGATTTCTTTCAGAGCGTGGGTCACTGCTTTGGTGAAGAAACCCATGAAGCCGAGCTTTACGCCGTGCTTCTTCTCGAAGATATCCTTGTACTGCTTGCGCAGGTCCATGATCGGCTTCATGTCCACTTCGTTGTAAGTGGTCAGCATAGCCGCGGTGTTCTGTGCATCTTTAAGGCGGCGCGCAATGGTCTGGCGCAGCTTGGTCATGCGAACACGTTCTTCACGAACTTCATCAGTCGGAGCTGATGGAGCACGAACAGCAGCAGGGGCCGGAGCGGCTGCAGGAGCTGCAGTTGCGCCGGCAGCAACAGCTGCAAGAACATCACCTTTAAGAACCTGACCGCGCTTGCCGGAACCAGCGACCTGATCCGCAGACAGGCCTTTTTCAGCCATCATCTTTGCCGCAGAAGGTGCTGCTGGCATGCTTGTGCCAGAAACGGCTGGTGCTGGAGCGGCAGCTGCCGGAGCAGCAGCAGCAACAGCTGCGCCGTCGCCTTTAGCGATTTTGCAGAGCAAGTTGCCCGGCTCAACGGTTGCGCCAGTTGCCTGAGCGATCTCAACCACTGTGCCGGCAATCGGGCTTGGTACTTCCTGAGCTGCTTTGTCGGTTTCCAGCTCAACGAGAATATCGTCGGCCTTAACAACGTCGCCAACTTTCACGGACCATTCGCCAACTTCAGCTTCGGTCACGCTTTCGCCAGCGTGTGGTACCAGAACTTCAACCGTTTCAGCAGCGGCAGCAGGTGCTGCTTTTGCTGCGGCAGGAGCAGCTTCGGCGGCCGGAGCGGACGCAGCACCAGCTGCGCCTTCCAAGATGGAACCAAGAAGGGCGCCAACCTCAACGGTATCGCCTTCTTTTACATCAATGCTGTCGAGCTTACCGGCAACAGGAGCAGGCACTTCAACAGTTACCTTATCTGTTTCCAACTCAACCAGTGGCTCATCTGCATTCACCGCATCGCCCGGTTTCTTGAACCATTGAGCGATTGTTGCCTCGGTTACGGATTCACCCAGTGTGGGCACTCGAATTTCCGTCGCCATTGTTTCTATCTCTTTTCGTTTCAGGGCCCCTGAAAGGCCTGTCGGACTTACCTGATTACGATGTACTTACTCGGCGAATGCATCGTCGAGGAAAGCTTGTAGCTGAGCCAAGTGCTTTGACATCAAGCCGGTTGCTGTTGCTGCAGCTGGCGGACGACCAACGTAACGTGGGCGATGCACTTTTGCATTCACATGCTCCAGAACCCATTCAATGTACTGTTGAATGAAGAACCAGGAGCCCATGTTCTTTGGCTCTTCCTGACACCAGACTACGTCTGCATTCGGGAAGCGCGCCATCTCTACACACAGTGACTTGGTCGGGAATGGGTAGAGCTGCTCAACGCGAAGGATGTAAACATCATTGATGTTACGCTTCTCGCGCTCTTCGAGCAGATCGTAGTAGACCTTACCTGTACACAGCACCACGCGACGGATCTCGTCATCCTTCTTCAGCTCAACAGTTGAACCTGGGTTCGTTTGAGCATCATCATGAAGAAGACGGTGGAAGCTTGAATCTGCACCGAAGTCTTCCAGTGTGGAAACTGCACGCTTATGGCGCAGCAGAGACTTAGGCGTCATCAGAACAAGTGGCTTACGAATGTCACGCTTCAACTGACGGCGCAGGATGTGGAAGTAGTTTGCCGGTGTCGTACAGTTCGCCACCTGCATGTTGTCTTCCGCAGCCATCTGCAAGAAACGCTCAAGGCGCGCTGAGGAGTGCTCAGGGCCCTGACCTTCATAGCCGTGAGGCAACAGGCAGACCAGACCGGACATACGCAACCATTTGCGTTCGCCGGAGGAGATGAACTGATCAAACAGCACCTGCGCACCGTTTGCGAAGTCACCGAACTGTGCTTCCCACATGGTCAGCGCGTTTGGCTCGGTCAGAGAGTAGCCGTATTCGAAGCCCAACACTGCTTCTTCAGAAAGCATAGAGTTGATGACTTCGTAGCGGCCCTGCTTTTCACCGACATGGTTCAGCGGAATGTAGCGGTTCTCGTCTTCCTGATCGTACAGAACAGAGTGACGTTGCGAGAAGGTACCGCGCTCACAGTCCTGACCGGACAAGCGAACAGAATGACCTTCCTGCAGAAGGGAGCCGAATGCCAGCGCTTCACCCATTGCCCAATCGATACCTTCGCCGGTCTCGATCATTTTAGCGCGGTTGCCCATGAAGCGGCGGATGGTGCGGTGTGCGTTGAAGTCGTCAGGAACGGAGGACAGCTTCTCGCCCAGATCCTTCAGCTCATCATTTGGAATGCCGGTTGAACCACGGCGTGGCTCATCGGTGTCCTTTGCCACCTTCATCTTGGCCCAACGACCGTCCAGCCAGTCAGCCTTGTTTGGCTTGTAGACAGCGCCAGTTTCAAATTCGCGGTCAAGATGCGCACGCCAATCCGCTTTTGCCTTGTCCACTTCTTCTGCTGACATCAGGCCTTCCTTGACCAGTTTGTCTGCGTAGATCTGAAGTGTTGTCGCGTGTTTGCGGATCTTGCGGTACATGATTGGCTGCGTGAACGCAGGCTCGTCGCCTTCGTTGTGACCAAAGCGACGGTAACAGATCATGTCGATCACTACTGGGCGACCGAACTGCTGGCGGAACTCAATCGCGATCTTCGCAGCATAAGTCACGGCTTCTGGATCATCGCCATTTACGTGGAAGATCGGCGCTTCAATCATTTTCGCCACATCAGACGGATATGGAGAGGAGCGTGAGAAGCGTGGATTGGTTGTGAAGCCAATCTGGTTGTTGATGATGAAGTGGATCGAACCACCGGTCCGGTGACCGCGCAGTGCGGACATGCCGAAACATTCTGCGACAACACCCTGCCCTGCGAATGCAGCATCGCCGTGCAGCAGCAGAGGAAGAACGTTGGCGCGCTCAACTTCCGTAGTTTCTTTCCAGTCAGACAACTGGTCCTGCTTCGCGCGTACCTTACCCAGTACAACCGGGTTTACGATCTCAAGGTGAGACGGGTTCGCGGTCAGTGACAGGTGAACGTTGTTGTCGTCAAAGGAGCGGTCGGAAGATGCACCAAGGTGGTACTTTACGTCACCTGAGCCTTCAACGTCGTCCGGTGCGTAAGAGCCGCCCTTGAACTCGTGGAAGATTGCGCGGTGTGGCTTGCCCATCACCTGAGACAGAACGTTCAGACGGCCACGGTGTGCCATGCCCAGAACAATCTCTTGCACGCCAAGAGCACCACCACGTTTGATGATCTGCTCCAGCGCCGGGATCAGTGCTTCACCACCGTCCAGACCAAAACGCTTGGTACCAGTGTACTTTACATCAAGGAATTTTTCAAAACCCTCTGCCTCAACGAGCTTGTTGAGGATTGCCTTCTTACCTTCCGGAGTGAACGCAACATGCTTGTCCGGACCTTCGATGCGCTCCTGAAGCCATGCTTTTGCAGCAGGATCAGAGATGTGCATGAACTCGACACCAAGGGTGGAGCAATAGGTCCGTTTCAGAATGTCCAGCATCTCACGGATGGTGGCAAATTCCATGCCCAGAACGTTGTCCAGGAAAATTCTGCGGTCCCAGTCCCCTTCAGAGAAGCCATAGGTCGCGGGATGCAACTCTTCATGGTCACCAGGAACTGCGAGGCGGAGCGGGTCCAAATCGGCATGCAAGTGACCGCGCATACGGTAGGCGCGGATCATCATGATAGCGCGGACACTATCACGGGTTGCCTGCAAAACCTGATCTTCGGTTAGCTCGACACCATTCTTCTTGGCAGCAGACTTAATCTTCTTGCTGACCTCTTTTTCAGCAGGCCAGTCGCCATCAAGGGCAGAAACCAGTTCACCGTTTGCCGGAACCGGCCAGTCAGGGCGTTTCCAAGTCGCTCCACGAGCTTCCTTGATTACATCCTCTGGGTTGTCCTGAAGCGAAGAAAAGAATTCTTTCCACTCGGGATCGAGTGAATTCGGATTTTCCTGATATTGAGCATAGAGTTCCTCAATATAAGGAGCGTTGGCGCCGTATAGGAACGACGTCAGCGCGAATACATTGTTCGCGTCCTGCCGAGCCATCGTTTTTAAGCGGACTTTTGGTCCGCCCTACTTTCTTTGGGCGGGTGCTATACACCACATACCCTTGGGTCCCGCGACTGACAGCAAGTCTGGGGACTTACTGCCTCCTCAAGACTGTCGGTGAAAATGATTCACCGACAGTCGATCTAATATGCCTCCAAATAGTGTAGGAGGTGTAATTTTTATGCGCCCTGTTTCAATTCTTCGAGAAGCGCAACAAGTGTCTTGCCAAGCTTAGCAGGGGATGGGGATACACGGATACCTGCATCTTCCATTGCTGCAATCTTGTCTTCAGCTCCGCCTTTACCGCCGGAGATCACAGCACCTGCGTGACCCATGGTGCGGCCTGGAGGCGCTGTACGGCCTGCAATGAAGCCAACCATTGGCTTTTTGCGGCCTTTTGCAGCCTGCTCTTTAAGCCACTCAGAAGCTTCTTCTTCTGCAGAACCACCGATCTCACCGATCATGATGATGGATTCTGTTTCCGGATCGTCCAGGAACAGGTCCAGCATGTCGATGAATTCGGTACCTTTTACAGGGTCACCACCGATACCAACAGCAGTTGTCTGGCCAAGGCCTTCCTGAGTGGTCTGGAATACAGCTTCATAGGTCAGGGTACCGGAACGGGACACGATACCAACATTACCCTTTTTGAAGATGGAGCCCGGCATGATGCCGATCTTGCATTCTTCAGGGGTCAGAACGCCTGGGCAGTTAGGGCCAAGCAGACGGCTGTTGGAGTTTTCGAGGCGTGCTTTCACCTTCACCATGTCTGCGACCGGGATACCCTCGGTGATACAAACGATGAATGGGATTTCTGCGTCGATCGCTTCGATGATCGCTGCCGCTGCACCTGCTGGTGGAACGTAAACTACAGAGGCGTTTGCACCAGTTGCCTCTTTAGCTTCTTTAACGGAAGCGTAGATTGGCAATTCAGCTGCACCTTCAATGCCGCTGGACCAAGTTTCGCCACCCTTTTTAGGGTGCACACCAGCAACCATCTTGGTGCCGTAGTATGCGAGTGCCTGTTCAGTGTGGAATGTACCGGTTTTACCGGTCAGACCCTGAACGATGACTTTGGTGTCTTTATCTACGAGGATGGACATTATGCGACCTCCTTCACAGCAGCTACGATTTTCTGGGCTGCGTCATCGAGATCGTCAGCAGGGATCACGTTCATGCCGCTTTCGTTGATGATCTGTTTGCCAAGCTCAACGTTGGTACCTTCGAGGCGAACAACGAGTGGAACCTGCAGGCCAACTTCTTTAACAGCTGCCAACACGCCTTCTGCGATAACGTCACAGCGCATGATGCCGCCGAAGATGTTGACGAGAATGCCCTGTACGTTTGGATCAGAGGTGATGATCTTGAACGCAGAGGTTACTTTCTCTTTTGTTGCGCCACCGCCAACGTCGAGGAAGTTTGCAGGCTCAGCACCGTAGAGCTTGATGATGTCCATGGTCGCCATTGCCAGACCAGCACCGTTCACCATGCAGCCGATGTTACCGTCAAGAGCAACGTAAGCGAGGTCGTGCTTGGAAGCTTCGATCTCTTTTTCGTCTTCTTCGGTCTTATCGCGCAGAGCAACGATATCTTCGTGGCGGAACAGTGCGTTGCCGTCGAAGGATACTTTTGCATCCAGAACGCGCAGACGACCGTTTTCCATGACGATCAGCGGGTTGATTTCGAGAAGAGCCATGTCCTTCTCTACAAATGCTTTGTAGAGGATTGGGAACAGCTTCATGCCGTCCGCGCGTGCTTCACCTTCAAGCTTAAGGGTGTCGCAAAGTGCAGAAGCTTTTTCCTCAGTCACGCCTTCCAATGGGTTGATTGGCAGGGTGAGGATCTTTTCAGGAGTTGCGTGTGCAACTTCTTCAATGTCCATGCCGCCTTCAGTGGATGCTACGAAAGCAACCTGACCACAGGTGCGGTCTACCAGAAGGGAGAGGTACAGTTCGCGATCGATGTCGGCACCGTCTTCGATGTAGAGGCGGTTTACAACTTTACCTGCGTCACCGGTCTGAGCGGTTACGAGGGTGTTGCCGAGCATCTCATTCGCGTGGGACTCAACTTCGTCCTTGCTGAATGCCAAGCGAACGCCGCCCTTTGCATCAGGGCCAAGTTCCTTGAACTTACCTTTACCACGGCCACCAGCGTGGATCTGGGACTTCACAACCCAAAGCGGGCCAGGAAGTTTATCTGCCGCAGCCTTTGCTTCGTCTGCGGAGAAAATTGCGACACCTTCAGCAACCGGTGCGCCGTATTCTTTCAGGACTGCTTTAGCCTGATACTCATGAATGTTCATCTGCACTTCCCAATCTAAGGGCCCTGCCGGAGCAGGAAGCTAGGCTGGCAACGCAGTGTGCTGCCAACCTTTTTAGATCAAAGCTTGCCGGCTTATGCCAAAGCAGGCTGGATTTTCTTACAAGCGTCAACGAGACCGTTTACAGAGGAAACGGACTTGTCGAACATGGCTTTTTCATCGCTGTTGAGATCGATCTCAATGATGCGCTCGATGCCGTTGGCGCCGATAACGGTTGGTACTCCAACGTACATGTCTTTCTGGCCGTACTGACCGTCCAGATGCGCTGCACATGGCAGAACACGCTTCTTATCTTTCAGGTAGCTTTCAGCCATCTGAATTGCAGAAGCAGCTGGTGCGTAGAACGCAGAACCCGTTTTCAGGAGACCAACAATCTCAGCACCACCATCACGGGTGCGCTGTACGATTTCTTCCAAACGATCTGCAGTGAGCCAGCCCATCTTAACCAGATCGGTCAGAGGCACGCCTGCAACGGTGGAGTAACGTGTCAGCGGAACCATAGTGTCGCCGTGGCCGCCAAGAACGAATGCGGTTACGTCTTCTACGGATACGTTGAATTCTTCAGCGAGGAAGTAACGGAAACGAGCGCTATCCAGAACGCCAGCCATGCCAACAACTTTGTTTGCAGGCAGGCCAGAGAATTTCTGCAGAGCCCAAACCATCGCGTCGAGCGGGTTGGTGATGCAGATTACGAATGCGTCTGGCGCGTACTTCTTAATACCAGCACCAACCTGCTCCATAACCTTCAGGTTGATTTCAAGCAGGTCATCACGGCTCATGCCAGGTTTACGAGGAACACCTGCAGTCACGATGACGACATCAGAACCAGCGATGCCTTCATAGGTGTTTGTGCCAGACAGACCTGCATCAAAGCCATCAACCGGAGAAGATTCTGCCAAGTCCAAAGCTTTACCCTGAGGCATACCTTCTGCGATATCGAACAGAACGATATCACCCAGTTCTTTCAGACCAGCAAGGTGTGCAAGTGTGCCACCAATCTGACCAGATCCAATCAAAGCAATCTTGTTGCGCGCCATGAGGAGCTCCCCTTTACGTAACATAGAACCATGATATATGGTGCCTATTTGTCGCAGTGGGTAGCGGTTTTGACGCATGTGCGCAAGCCAATAGAAGCACACATGCGCGTTATTTTCCCTAAAATGACATTTTTTTAGCTGTTTGGATAAGCTCTCAATACGTCATTTATGAAAAAATTTAATTTTTTTCAGTTTTACGTAATCGACTCGGCCATCAGGTACTCTTCCGAACGCATTTCGATCAGCCGCGAAGCAGTCCGATCGAACTCAAATGCTTCCGTTCCGGTAGAAGCGACATATAGGTCCTGCGGCTCTGCTGCTGCCTGAATCACGAGGCGGACCTGATTGTCGTAGAGCGTGTCGATCAGATTGATGAACCGCTTCGCTTCATTCCTGCGTGTGTAGTCCAACGTTGGTACACCCTCGAGGAAAACTGTGTTGAAAGCATGTGCAATACGCAGGTAATCAGAGGGGCCCAGAGGGGTGCTGCACAGTTCCTGGAATGTGAACCAAGCAATCGCGCTGCATGTGCGGCTGACAGGGATTTTCCGGCCTTTATTTTCCAACTCAACAAGGTGGCACTGCAGGCCATAAGTCATACTGGCCCAAAGTTTTTCCATGTGCTGAAGAGTTTCAGCGTCAGCAGGCACAAGGTACGTATCCGCTCCTGAGAGCTTTTCGAGGCGATAATCAGTTGGCGCATCCAGATGCAGCACATTCATGCGCTCACTCAAAGAACGGATGAATGGAAGAATATGATTTCTATTCAGTCCGTTCTTATATAGCTCATCCGGCACCACATTTGAGGTGCACACGACGATCACTCCCGCCTCAAACAACTTGCCAAACAGGCGACCAAGCAGCATGGCGTCGGCGATGTCTGTCACGGTGAATTCATCAAAGCAAAGAAGCTTCGTGTTACTGGCGATCTCTTCTGCAATCGGGATGATCGGGTCGCGGTCCTTGATCGCTCCAGCACTGATCTGCTTGCGGACCATAAAGATCCGATCATGGATCCCCTCCATGAACTCGTGGAAATGCGAGCGATGCTTCTTTGGTTCGGGGCTCAGATCATAGAACAGATCCATGAGCATGGTTTTACCGCGCCCTACAGAGCCCCAGACGTACAAGCCTTTGATAAACTCGGGCTCTTCTTTGTTCTTGTTAAACAGGCGCCCCAGCAGCCCCTTCTTCTCTTCCGGCTTTCGCTTTGACATTTGTGCAGTCAAAGCATCCAGAGATTTTGCCACCTGAATCTGCGCCGGATCTGCTTCCAGATCGCCGCGCGCGACCATTGCTTCGTAGTTGGCAAGGACGGTTGTTAGGTTAGACGTATTCTCAAGCACGGGGCGCACATTCCTTAAGCTGAATCTCTGAGGGCAAACCGCCAGATCTGATGGGCATATGTGCCCATGGCATAAAGGAGAGCCCTCCCCTGACGCAAGTACAATAGGGGTTATTCGTAAAGCCTATGCGTCATATCAGATCAAAATCTATGCAGCGCTTGATCTAACGCAAAAAGCGCTGCACTCAATCAGAGCGCAACGCTGTAATACCTATAGGATCATCAATTGATGATTAGCGAGCCACGTTGATTGGAGCGCCGTTTGCAGTCTGGCCGGAGAAGTTGGTTCCGCTACCAGAAAGGGTTGCTACGTTTCCGCCGCCAGCATCTTTCAACTCGACCTGATTACCATTCAGATTCCAAGCGGAGATCTGAGAGAGCGTTGCGTCGCTACAGCCGCGGGTGTTCGCGCGGTAGCCACCACTCCATTGGGTCAGCGTCATGAAGAGCTTACAGTTGTCACCGCCAGAAGAGACGCTCCAGCCACCGAGCAGGTCAGTGCGACCAAGAGAGCCGCCTGTTGCGTTTACGTCTGGAGCAGGAGGTGCGGTTACAACCTGCGAGTTAGCGTTTGCATCCTGACCATCTACCAGAATCTGCCCTTCAGAACCCGGTTGCCCAGGAATTGGAGAGAGGGTCTGGCCCTCGATTGGTGAGATCGGGGAAGCAGGCAACGGAGAGACATAACTGCGGGTGTACGTCGTCCGTTGGCACGCTATTGTGAAGAGTGCAACTACAGAAACAAATGCAATCGTCGTACTACGATTCATAGTGGTGTCATCCCAGCCTTGTTAATAAGGCGTATTAACCATAAAGACCTTAAGAAATTGCCCCCAAAACAAGGCAGGTGGAAGGTTTAACACCCAAAAAAATTTCAGTTTCCCACGAAAACTCATGGTCACTTGGGGAAATATTAGAAAATTTAACAATCCCCGACAAAGCATAGCGGCGGACAATTTTAGCAAGCAGCACGCCAATTCAGAGAATCACTTGAAAAAGTCTTCGAAGAGAGCGCCAGATCTATAGATTCTCTGATCTTGCGGAAGGCATCCGTCGCTTCTTTTATGTTCTGTGGTCTGTTTTCATCTAGGCAAATGTCCCAATTTAACTTCATTGGGTGACCAGGCCAGACTGGTTGCTTGTCGAGAAGCACGCTTTTCTGAAGGCTTACTACGTAATCCGGTTGAGGTGCTTGCGGGAGCGAGAAAATCGACCAGGACTTGGGATGGAGCCCAGCCTCTTCCATTCCATGCGCAAAAAGAACCTTTTTTGTGAGAGAGACCATCTCCTCACGCGGCATAGGCCCGCCGGAAAAGGCACGCAGCCCGCCCATTGCGGTTTGATTGAAGTAGGCTTCTGCCGCCAAACTCAGGAATGAATTATCAACGCAAACAAACAGTACATTCGCCTTAATCATAGGCACGCCTCCATTGGAGCGCAGGACAGTGTCCAATCATTCGGTGTCACTTGGTTCGGGCACTTAATAGTGGCCTTTTTCTTCGGATAGATGACACTCAACGGTGCGCTGCAAATAATTGCGGTGTTTTGGGAATGAGCGCCGCCGAAATACGGACTAATCCGCACTGACGACGCCAAACCTAAGTGAACTCAATTCACTTTGCTGCTGATCGCCTGTATAAAGACCCCGATTTTTCTGATTTTATTTGGAGCATACACAATGTCGTTTCCTCTCTGGACAATACTGATTGCTGGTCTGATGCCATGGCTATCTGTCCTTCCTGCCAAGTTTTCACGTGACTTTGACAATTCAAATCCAAGAGATCCAAAGTATTGGAAAGAGGGATTTCGCTTGCGCGCACGCTCCGCTGAGGTCAATGGCCTCGAAGCTTTCCCTCTTTACGCTGTGTCGGTTCTCGTCGCTCTTGCCTATGGCGGCGACCCAGACTGGATCGAAAGACTGTGTGGCCTGTTCATTGCAATGCGCCTTCTGTTCATCGCCTGTTACTGGCTTGACCGCGCCACTCTGCGTTCCGTTGTCTGGTTCATTGGGTTGATCTGTTCGGTTGCGCTGTTCACGTCTCCGGCGTGGTCATAACAGTATGCGCTGAGGGCCATAATCCCCGCGATTTCAAGGTATTGTGAGAAAGGTAAACATCTTTCTCACGCAAACTGGCGCAGTTCCGCGATTTCTGCGGCTCTGCTGGCGCGAGAAGTAAACAAAAGGCCTTGGCAGCCCCTTAGTTTTTGGGGTGGACCGCCCACTTAAGGAAGAACCTGTCCGCTTGTGCGGCGGTTTCTTTCGTAAATGGCCTGCGGCGACGGGCGAGCAGCGCAGGGCCTGCTTCCAGTTCCGACAGGATCAGGTCGTTGATAGCGCCAGCCGGGCGCACAACGTCTTTGATCATTCCAGCTTCGCTTCGCTCAACCAGCTCTTCAATCTCACCACGCAGAACCGGGCGAATGAACGTCGCCTCCGCAATTTCGGTCAGGCGAGAGGGCGGAATGCCCTGATAACGGTTCTGGTTATACCAGCGCAGCACTAGTGATGAGCGGATGAGATCATAGAGACGCTCAGGCACGATCTCGCTGAGCGCGACACCGTCGAATCGATGCTTCTGACGCTCAAGCCGGTTGTAATGATAGAGGGCGAAGCGGACTGGGTCGCAATGCTCAAGAGCGAAGGAAATCAATGATTTCGGAAACTCTTCATGGCCTGCATACGGGTCTTTCAACTGAACCCAGTCAAGTGGTTCAGGATTCCCTTTCAGCAGTGCAATGAGGGTCTTCTTCAAATCCCAGCCAGAGACGTTTGCCGGGACAGTGGCATCAACCTCAACGGTTTCATCCGCAGGGAAAAGAGAGAGGTAATGCTCGATTGACCGGATGTAAATGAACCGGCAGTTGGCGTAGTAGGCCTCAGTCTTCTTGTTCAGGTATAGGTGCGAGAGGTCGCCCGCGTGCAAAACACGCAGGTTGCTCTTGTTTTCCAAATCACGAAAGCTTTTTTCGAGCTCTAGAAAAACAGAGGAATTATCTGAACCAGCTTGTGATGGTGCATCGACCAAAATTGTCTAACCTGAAATCTAAGAGGCTTCTCCTCGTTGCACTTACCCTTGAACGCAATTCAGGGCAAGTGCACTCGAGCAGTTTGCTCTCCAAGTCTTAGGAAAACAGGGAGGTCCTGTGAAGATGCGCGGTGTCTTACTTCGCGTCTTCGGAAAGCGCATCAAATGCGCTCAGCGCTTCTGCTGCATACATCAGGGACGGGCCGCCGCCCATATAGACTGCAACACCAAGCGCTTCGCTCACTTCTTCGCGAGTCGCACCATACTTGATGCAGGCTTTAGCGTGGTAGCCCAGGCAAGCATCACAGCGCGCAGCGACGCCGATTGAGAGCGCGATCAACTCTTTGGTTTTTGCATCAAGCGCACCGGCGCCAATCGCGTTTTTCGCGATCTCGCCGAAGCCCTTCATGACGCCTGGGATACCCGGGCGAAGTTCAGCGAGGCGACCGTCGGTTTGTTTCAGGAATTCTTGCCAGTTTTCTACAGCCATGCTTCAGCTCCTTTATATTAGTTATTACTAATAATAACAGTACATCAGGATCCAACAATGACAAAAGTCAAAAGCAATGCGCTTAGGTCATTAAAATTACTGGTGTTTCTACCTAAATGACCTGTTAATCTGGCGGGCAAGCCATTGCAATCTTTACTCAGCCATGATTACTGAATAAACTCTTGTTTTTTCAGTGCCGGAAACCTAAATGTTCATCGCAGAAATCCTGACTGCAAAGGGCCGTGCTGCCGACCTACTCAGCGCCGCCCGAGATGCGTTCCTCTCCCAAGGCTACAAGAAGACTTCGGTGAGCGAGATAGCTGATGCCTCCGGTATATCCATGGCACACATCTATAACTTTTACCCGAGCAAGCTAGAGCTTGTTTGCGCCGTTGTTGCGGCGGAAGTTGCGAAACTTGTGGCACGCCTTGAAACCGCGACTGATACCAATGCAAGCGCCTCCGCTCGGCTCAGCAAATTTCTTCTGATGGAGTTTGAAGAGACCTACCGGCTGCTGGAACACAACCAAGGTCTCGCGGATTGCCTACGGGTTCTGGAGCAGAAGCGCCCTGAGGACTTTGAAGAGCTATTCCGTCTGGTACGCCAACCAATGCACACGATCCTGCACTCTGGCAATCTGGCAGAAGAGTTTGATTTGCGTGAAGTGAGCCAAGTGGCGCGGCACATTCATGCTGCGACGATGAAATTTCGCTTTCCTCAACTCTATAGCCACGAACCCTATGACATTCAGCGCAAGGAATGCGTTGGTGTGATCAAGCTCGTTCTCAGGGGCGTTGAGCACCGCTGAGAACGAGTTGATTCTTAGTAACCGGGCCTGAGGCACGTTGACTGTTTTGTAAGACTTGCAGATTTAGCCCCCTTGAAATTCATAAATACTCCTTCTCGTCCCTGTCATTTACGACGAGCTTCTGAGTGATTTTTCTGTTTTAAAATCAAGTATTTATAAAGACCACAGTTCTAGACTTAGTTGTATCAAGTTATCTATCACGTCTGAATTTTTGGCCGTGTCATCCTCTAGCGTATTTTGGGGGCACCAATGAGTCGCTTAAGAGTATTTGCGTTTGCGGTATTGGGATTGCTCAGCTTCAGCGGCCATTCCTTTGCTGTTGAAAGCCCACCTGGGGTCGGGGTGGACGAACCTTTTGATCCTTACAGCGAGGAATTTATCGAAACGACGGAGATTGTACCTGTCTACATCTGGGATGGTGCCTACGTGGGCATTCATGGCGGCTGGGCGCGCCTCCACGACACCAATCGCTTCAACAACAGTGGCTCAGAGTATAACGGCGGGACTGTCGGCCTGTATGGCGGTTACAACTACACCTATGAGAATTTCCTGATCGGGGTCGAAGGCGAAGGCGCCTACTGGGCCTTTGGCGAGCGTTCACGCGGAAACCTTGCTTTGAGGTCGGATTACTTCGTTTCTGCAAAGGCACGCGTGGGTCTGACCTATGGCCGTTTCTTAGCTTACGTGAATGGTGGTGCAGCTGTTTCCACGTTCCGGGTCTCCAATCCTAACTTTGGTCCCGGCACCGACAGCAACACCATGTTTGGCTATGTTGGTGGCGCAGGCGTTGAGATTTTCGTGACCCAAAACCTTCTTGTGCGTCTGGACTACGAGCAAATTGTGTTTCCGGGCCGCAGCTTCACGATTGGCACCACGCGCTTCAAAGAGAACATTGACAGCGATACGCTCCGTATTGGACTGACTTATAAGTTCTAGGACCTGAAAGCTCTAAGCACTTGGGCCCAGATTGAAAAAAGCCGCCTCGTTTCAGCGAGGCGGCTTTCTTGTATTCAGGCAGCTGTTTTAGCGCCACGCGTTGATTAGACGCGACGCTCGACCATCATCTTTTTGATCTCAGCAATTGCCTTTGCAGGGTTCAGACCCTTTGGACATGCCTGAGAGCAGTTCATAATGGTGTGGCAGCGGTATAGGCGGAACGGATCTTCCAAATTGTCCAGACGCTCACCAGTCGCCTCGTCGCGGCTGTCGATCAGCCAGCGATAGGCCTGCAGAAGGATAGCAGGGCCGAGGTAACGGTCGCCATTCCACCAGTAGCTTGGGCAGGAGGTGGAGCAGCAAGCACACAGAATGCACTCGTAAAGACCATCCAGCTTCTGGCGGTCTTCGTAGGACTGCAGCCATTCTTTTTCAGGCTCAGGTGTGGAGGTCTTCAGCCATGGTTCGATAGAACGGTGCTGCGCGTAGAAGCGTGTCAGATCCGGTACAAGGTCCTTCACAACAGGCATGTGCGGCAGAGGGTAGATTTTGACGATCTCGTGAGAGCATTCGTCAGCACCCTTTGTACATGCCAGTGTGTTGGTTCCGTCGATATTCATCGCACAGGAACCACAAATACCCTCACGACAAGAACGACGGAAGGTCAGTGTTGGGTCGACCTTGTCCTTGATGTAGATGAGCGCGTCCAGAACCA
Source organism: Pseudovibrio japonicus (assembly GCF_014651595.1). Taxonomy (GTDB): domain Bacteria; phylum Pseudomonadota; class Alphaproteobacteria; order Rhizobiales; family Stappiaceae; genus Pseudovibrio; species Pseudovibrio japonicus. The sequence continues at coordinate 259,855 of NZ_BMXE01000002.1, forward strand.
TTGGGCCGCATTCGTCAGCATCAACATAGTAGGTGTCGATGCGTGGATTGCGGCCATCATCCGGAGACCAGCGGTAGATGCGGTACTCACGGGTGTTGGTGGCGCCTTCTGGTTTCGGCCAGACCTTGCCCTCTCCCATCCGGGAGTTTTTTGGCAGTTTGAATTCAGCCATAACGTTTACTCCTGGTTTCGGCGCCTTAGTAGACGCGGGCTTTCGGTGCGATCTTCTTCATGTCGATGCCACCTTCTTCGTAGGTGGTCAACGGCTCAAGAACCACTGGGCGGTAGCTCAAGGTCACCTTACCATCCTCGGAGAGGTGGGAGATGGTGTGCTTACGCCAGTTTTCGTCATCACGACCACCCAGAGGACCATCTTTATAGTCTTCACGAGCGTGCGCACCACGGCTCTCTTTACGGGCTTCAGCGCCGTAAACAGTGGTGATTGCGTTGGCCATGAGGTTTTCAAGCTCAAGCGTCTCGACCAGATCGGAGTTCCAGATCATGGAGCTGTCGGAAACGTGCAGATCGCTCATTTCATCCCAGATCGCGGAGATGCGCTTACATCCCTGCTCAAGGCTTTCCTGAGTACGGAACACGGCAGCGTCTTCCTGCATGGTTTTCTGCATCTTCAGGCGCAGCTCCGCTGTTGGGGTGGAACCCTTAGCAAAGCGCAGCTTGTCGAAGCGAGCCATGATTTTCTGGGAGGACGCTTCGTTCGGCTCTGGAATTGGAGCTTCACGGTCAACAACTTCACCAGCACGGATTGCAGCTGCACGGCCAAACACAACAAGGTCGATCAGGGAGTTGGAGCCGAGACGGTTTGCTCCGTGAACTGACGCACACCCTGCCTCACCAACAGCCATCAGACCTGGCGCAATTGCGTTTGGATCTTCTTTGGTCGGGTTCAGCACTTCACCCCAGTAGTTGGTTGGAATGCCACCCATGTTGTAGTGAACGGTTGGCAGTACCGGGATCGGCTCCTTGGTCACATCAACGCCTGCGAAGATCCGTGCACTTTCGGAGATGCCCGGAAGACGTTCAGCCAGCAGATCAGGATCGAGGTGATCCAGATGCAGGAAGATGTGGTCTTTGTTTTTGCCAACACCACGGCCTTCGCGGATTTCCATCGTCATACAACGGGAAACAACATCGCGAGACGCAAGGTCTTTGGCGGAAGGTGCGTAACGCTCCATGAAGCGCTCGCCTTCGGAGTTTACGAGGTAACCACCTTCACCGCGCGCACCTTCTGTGATCAGACAGCCTGAGCCGTAGATGCCGGTTGGGTGGAACTGAACGAACTCCATATCCTGCAGAGGCAGACCCGCACGGGCGATCATACCACCGCCATCACCTGTACAGGTGTGAGCGGACGTTGCTGAGAAGTAAGAGCGTCCGTAACCGCCAGTAGCCAGAACAACCATCTTCGCAGAGAAACGGTGGATTGTGCCGTCATCGAGGTTCCAGGCGATCACGCCCTCACATACGCCCTCTTCTGACATGATCAGATCAAGTGCGAAGTACTCGATGAAGAAGTCAGCGTTGTGGCGCAGAGACTGGCCATACAGCGTGTGCAGGATCGCGTGACCAGTCCGGTCAGCAGCAGCACAAGTGCGCTGTACCGGGGGACCTTCGCCGTAGTTCTGCATGTGGCCGCCGAATGGGCGCTGATAGATCTTGCCTTCCTCGGTACGGGAGAATGGCACACCGTAGTGCTCAAGCTCATAAACAGCTTTTGGTGCTTCGCGTGCGAGGTATTCCATCGCATCGGTGTCACCAAGCCAGTCAGAGCCCTTTACAGTGTCATACATATGCCACTGCCAGCAATCTGGCGTCATGTTCTTCAAGCTGGCTGCGATACCACCCTGTGCTGCCACAGTGTGGGAGCGGGTTGGGAACACCTTGGAAATACAAGCTGTTTTAAGACCCTGCTCTGCCATGCCAAGCGTTGCACGGAGACCCGCGCCGCCAGCACCAACAACCACAACGTCAAACTTGTGGTCTACAAACTCATAGGCCTTACCGCTCTGGCTTGGCGCTGTTGATACACCGGTTTGTTCAACCATTGAGATCAGCCTCCGAAGCTGATTTTAAGCACTGCAACGACTGAGCTGAGTGCGATAATAGAGGCGAAGAAAATGTTACCCATGAGCAGAAGGAGTTTGAGGCCTTCAGAGTGAATGTAATCTTCGATGATGACTTGCATGCCCAGTTTCATGTGCAGGCAACCAACAAGGATCACCAGTAGCAGCAAGATAGAAATGAACGGATTTTGAAGCGCTTCTGTGAAACTCGCATAGTCGGCACCTTGCAGTGCGATAACGAGGATAACAAAGAAGGAAATCAGAAATACGTTGGCTACAGCGGTTACACGCTGGCGCCAGAAATGTGTCGTACCATCTTTGGCAGAACCCAAGCCGCGTACTTTCGCGAGGGGGGTGCGCATATCGGACATTGGTTTCTCCTTTAAGCGACGATGTAGCCAATGATCCAGAGGATCACTGTGAGGCTTACGGAGCCAACGATTGTTGCGCGAGCCATCCAGTTCGCAGTAGGCAAGTCGAAGCCGTGGCCCATGTCCCAGATGAAGTGGCGAAGGCCACCGATCATGTGGTGCACAAGAGCCCAAGTAAATCCGAAGAGGATAAGACGGCCCAAGAAGGAACCGAATACATCCATTGCGAATTGATAGGAATCAGGCCCTGCTGCAGCAGAGACTAGCCAGAACGCCATCAAAATCGTTCCGAAGTAAAGCGCAGCACCGGTGATGCGATGCAAAATAGACATCACCATCGTCACGATCGGCTTATAGATCTGAAGATGGGGCGACAATGGCCTGTTGGCCTTGAGGTCAGCGTTCGCCATAAATCTCTCTCCCGTCCCTAGTTATAGTTACGCTTACGTAAACGTAACAAAACAAGGCGTTGTATGAGGTTCTAATACCGTCAGTTTCGAGGTGCGTCAAAGCATCCTATGCGACTAAATGCTTTTTCTACTCGGTTTGCCATAAAAATTGGCCGAAATGATTAGAATTTGCGGTGCAAACTTTGTTGGTTTTCACCTGATTAAGTAACAGGACTCTATCAGTTTGCTATCTTGAGTTTTAGGGTCGTATTTTATTTCACTGAAATTATGCAATATTTTTCAGAAAATAACTTAAAGTAACATTACGTTTACGTAAACGTTGCTCGATTTGATTGCTCATTCACCGTCCGCCCCTATCAATTCAGAGCAGCGTCTTCTGAGTTCCTGTTTAAGGATCTCAAACACTACATCCAACCTCAGAAAATCTCCTTCAGATTTCACAGGCCTACGCCTCACGCGTCTCTGTTTCAATCGATGTTCATCATCGAGCGAAAAGAAGAAGGAGAATAAGATGAGCTATGCATGGTCAAAAGGCCTACATACTTTCCGCGTTGACGAGCAGCTAAACTGTATGGAGGGGGTCTATGACGGTGACAACACCCTAACCTCCAGCGTTTGCTACGCAGACCATATCGCTTACGAACCCGGCGAAAATATTCTAATGCCAAATGGAGTGTGGGCTCAGGAAGGCTACATGACCACCAATCCGACACGGCAAGGACTTGGTTATATGATCAGCTTTGCTGCGGCGTCGGTTGCCATACGCGACCGAGTGAATTTCATTTATGTCTCATCGGGTAGTGTCGCAGGCGGTGGTTCAGCGCTGATCAAAAAGCTCGGAGGAAAATTCGATCTGGATCTCGAGTTTAACACGAGTAAAGGCAACAGAGTAAAGCTTCCAGGGTACCTTATCCGCACCTCAGACATGATCAAATTCTCTGCTGAGGGATGGAAGAACAAAGGTTGGACACTGACCGAAGCTCGGGATTAGAGCTTAGTTACCTGAGTTGTATCTTCTATTGGCTGACGAACTGAAGCGGGGCAAGCATTGGCTGCTCCGCCTCGGCTCACGAACTAATGTAAGGTGAATTCGCAGTACTCCACGCCGCTGTCGTAGAGCGTTGAGGAGATACATGTGAGGTTGATAGTTTCGGCGACATTGGCGAACAGGGGCGTTCCGGACCCACAGAGGACGGGGGCTACTTTTAAACGCATCACATCGATCAATTTATTTGCAGCGAGCAGGCCTGCGAACATTCCGCCGCCGCAAAGATAGATGTCCCCACCCTGCTCTTCTTTGAGCGCAGCAACTTGCGCTGCGAAATCTGTTCGCACAGTCTCAACCTCTGCGCTTGCAGGGAGGGTTATTCCCTCAGAGAAAATCAGATGGCGCATATGTGGGTACGCTCTTGCCCCCGCAGGGAGGCCAAACGCGTACGCGAACTCATAGGTATGGCGGCCCATGATCACAGTATCATAGGTTGCTAAGCGTGCATTATAGGCGTCTACATGATCACCGGTGTGTGGGAAGATTGAAATGTCGCCGTTTGGGCCAGCGATAAAACCGTCGCGGCTTACGGCGACGTCATAGATAATGCGTCTCATAAAGACTCCATCAAAAACGAATAGGCATCAAACACCGCCCACGCTGGACGCAGGAGTGTTTCCGGGTAGGTCTTGGATGCCTTAGTTGTTCACTGACAGAGTCCTCCTCATTGTTTGGAAGCTGGCTGAGCTTGCAGGCATGTTGAAACAGAAACTTGGCAGGGTCAATCCATTTGGCCTCACGACCGGATCAGCGCAGTGCTGAATGACGCTGCTGCGTTGTTTCAGCCACAACACTAAGCCATACACCCCCTGAAATCTCACAAAACAGCCGTTTCTAGAGCACCTTTTCCATGTACCTGACCGACTTTCCGTTGCCTTCCAGTTCTGCTTCTCCGACGATTTGGAAGCCTAGTGAAGCGTGGAATGCGTCTGATGCGGGATTTGGGGGAGCTGAGTTCACTTCACAGACGATGCGCTCATATCCATTTTCCTTGGCGAAGTTGAACAAATCGCTGTAGAGCTTACGCGCGATGCCCAGCCCGCGTGCGGCTTTGGAGATTACAATGCGGTCCACATAGAGGAAGTTCTGGTAGTCGGCGCAGAACCATTTGAAGTTGATAGAGGAATTCTCTCCGTCCTGATCATAGGCGATCAGCAGACCCGCCTCTTTCTCGGCGACCCTTACATAGGTAGCCTTATCAATCAGACCGGTGAATCCACCCCGTGTCAGAGAGGAAAGTTCAATTGCGTGCTCTTCATTCAGAGCATGCGTCCAGCTTAAATCATCAGCAATAAAGCTTCGAATAGACAAGGTAGCTATTTCCAGTTATTTCGTTTTATTGTAGTTTTATTAGGCTCTAGACGGCCAAATTCCGTCGTGTGCGGAGTGTCTTGAAGACATGCACCATGAAAATTGTCGCGAACAGCGGGGTGATCAGGTTCACGATTGGAATTGCAAGAACGAATGCGACGATCAAACCTGCAGCAAACACAGTTCCGCCCTGCGATTTCCGAAAGGCTTTTGCCTCCTGCACTGACATGAAACGCATTGCCACAAACTCGAAATATTCACGGCCAAGCAGATATCCGTTTACCAGCAAGAATGCGATCTGACCGACGCCAGGAATGAAGAACAGCATCAAAGCGAAGATATTGGCGACGATTACGACGCCGACGAAACGAAGCGCCGTAACAATTGCCTCGCCAAGCGGCAGCGCTTTGCCTCTCCTGTCTTCAGGATAGGAGTTCTCTTCAACAAGCTCTGAAATCTGGTCCTGATAGAAGGCCACGACCATAGCCGAGACTGGTGCAAGGATATACCCAAGCCCAATCAACGCGCCGATGCCAGTCACGATACCTACCGTGATGTCCTGCCAATCCTGCGGCAGATCGATAAAATAGCCGACAACGCCCTGAATGGCGATCCAGACTACGAGGAGAAGAAGCAATGTCAGCCCGAGGGCTTTGAAAAATATGCTTCTGAACTGCGGTTCAAAAACCTGAGAAAATGACTTTATTGCTGCCGATAACATCTCTTGCGCCAAATTCATGAAAACAGAAGGCACTCAGAGCGGGATGCGTTCCCTCTCGGTCACACTTCTTGCTCCAAGTCGTTGCTTTATGCGTAATTTGATCCGAAATTCACAGAGCGCTTTTCGGAGTTACGTCTTAGATAAGCATTTCCCAGTCGGCAACAAGAGCTGATACCATTAGATTCCAAGCTTACTGGGCAAGCTCCAGCTCGTCGAACAATTGCCACTTCAGGCCATCAATATCAGCAGAACAGGCTTCAAGGTCCGCTGGGTCAAAGCGAAACCAGCACCCGCCACCCACATTTGACGGCTGATCGAGAGCACGGTCGATTGCAGTATTGGCCAGATGGCATTTGAGGAGTGCTCCCACGGCTCCGTGACCAGCAAAAAGGACGGGCTCTCCATTCGGTATTGTCGTTAGTGCTTGCTTGATAGCGGCTACGACACGGCTTTGAGCATCCAATGCCCTCTCCCAGTCGCGGACACTTACTGCAGGCCGGCTGAAGAACTCATCTGCAACACGTTCAAACTCCTCAGGTTCAATGAAGCCAGTGGCGCCGCGTTCATTTTCATGAAGGTCTGGGGCCGTGATCAGCTCCATCCCTAAGTGGTTTGCGATGATCTGACCTGTTTCGATCGCCTTCTTTTCGCGACTGGAAATGACGTGATCAATTTCCAAAAGCCACGGTTGGCGCAGGCCTTGTTCCAGACGTTCCCGACCTTTATCCGACAAATCCCATTGCGAGACCGGGGCTGCCGGATCGATATCAACGTTCGGGTGAGTCAGATATATACAGTAAGTCATGGCACCTCCCCGGTGCCATCAGGCACCTGTTAAATAACCACTGGCTCTATTCGACCATGGGTCATTGTTCCTCGGTATATTTCTTGATCAAATAATGCGCGATGGAGATATCAGGGGGACAAAATAGACCTGACTCCGCCTCGCCTCGGAGCATCTTCAGTGTCTCCTCTTTGGAAAACCACTGACAATCCTCCATTTCTTCATAATCGATATTCAAGTCCGTCGTCAGCGCCTCGCCATGGAATCCGATCATAATATTCGACGGGAACGGCCATGGCTGGCTGGCGACATATTCCACCTTACCAACTTTGATGCCTGCTTCTTCGAAAACTTCACGGCGGACGGCATCTTCGAAGGTCTCGCCTGGCTCCACAAATCCTGCCAGCGTAGTATAGACATTCTCCATCAAATGGTACGGGCGGCCCAACAGGAACTTATCCCCATGGGTGATGATCATTATAACCGCTGGGTCCGTTCTTGGGAAATGCTGGCCTGAGCACGATGGGCAATCTCGGCGATACCCAGCCTCGACAACTTCAGTAGGCTCACCGCATTTAGAGCACATCTGATGGGTTACATGCCACCTGCCGACGGAGGCCGCTTGTGCCATCATTCCGAGCACTCTTTTGCTTGCAGCAGACTTCATAGCTATTCCGCGAAGTCCGTAGGCTGCGTATGGCCCGAGTTTTTCCAGTGCTTTATCAAGGGTTTCTGGATCTGCCGCGTAGCGGACGCCAAAATATGGGCGGTCCCCATCGCCCTCGTCGATCCCTAGGAAGATGGTCAGCGCATCAGCAATATTAAGCCGCTTGAGCATCTCATTTGAATGAATAAATGGCTCGTTCACCTGCTCCTGATTGCAGATGAAACTGTCGTTTGCCTGAATAAGAAAACGTGCGTCAGAACTGGCCTTGAGCGTCGTAACCCACTCAACATCCTTACGTTTTGCACCACAGCGATTGAGCGAATCAGCAGAATAACAGAGCGCTGCAGAGGCATCGTAAACCTCAGTAATCTCGGCCAGCATTATGAATTCCTTAAATTATAAAATTCCGTGAAGTGAACCCGAGATAGCACCGAATTGCAATCGTGTGACAGTATTTTCTGATTTCTGATTTGGCAGAACTCTGTGTAGATTCACAGTCTCGTCCACAGTAGCGGGCGGTAAGCATCAATGAACGCTTGCAAAATAACTGCAAAACGCCCATATACACGAGCGGGAGGTTGGTGGTGGACGAGCCACTCGCCAACCGGGTCAGATCCGGAAGGAAGCAGCCCTAACGAGTCCATGGCACGGGTCATCGTGCCAGCCTCCCACCTAATTTTCCCCGCGCCCATACTCGACAAGCGGCCGGTCTTCGTCTTGAATGGCCGGGAGTAAGTTTTACCTTGCCTTTGAATTGGCCGAGGAATTGGGCGATATGGACGGAATAGACCTTCAGCAAGAGCACCAGACGACAACAGGCGCGGAAGATGGTTCTTCCAGCAGCAGCGATGGTGCTTATCGCGTTCTCGCCCGTAAGTACCGACCGAGCACGTTTGACGACCTATATGGTCAGGAACCGATGGTTCAGACTCTGCAGAATGCATTTGAGACTGGACGTATTGCGCAAGCCTGGATGCTGACCGGGGTTCGCGGGGTTGGCAAAACAACGACTGCCCGTATTCTGGCCCGTGGGTTGAACTACGACCTACCGGGTGAAATCGATAAGCCTACCATACACTTAGATAAAATCGGCACGCATTGTCAGGCGATCATGGAAGGTCGTCATGTAGACGTTATCGAAATGGATGCAGCGTCTCACACAGGTATTGACGATATTCGCGAGATCACAGAAGCGGCGCGGTATCGGCCTGCGAGTGCACGTTACAAAGTATACATCATTGACGAAGTGCACATGCTTTCCAAGTCGGCCTTCAATGGTTTGTTGAAGACGCTGGAAGAGCCGCCGGAGCATGTGAAATTCATCTTCGCGACCACAGAAATCCGTAAGGTTCCTGTAACTGTCCTCTCCCGCTGTCAGCGGTTTGACTTGCGCCGGATCGAGAGTTCTACGCTCGTTTCCCTGCTGCGCAGCATCTCTGACAAAGAGGGGATAGAAATCACCGATGAGGCTTTGACGCTGATTGCGCGGGCGGGTGAAGGTTCTGCCCGTGACAGTTTATCCCTTTTAGATCAAGCGATTGCACATGGTGCGGGCCGGATTGAAGCGGATGAAGTGCGCCAGATGCTTGGCCTAGCCGACCGCAGCCGGGTGATAGATTTGTTTGAGCATGTGATGCGCGGCGACATTGCCAGCGCTCTTGGTGAGCTCAAAGCCCAGTATGATGTTGGCGCCGATCCGGCAGTTGTCCTCTCTGACCTTGCAGACTTTACCCATTTGGTGACTCGCCTGAAAGCGGTACCGAAGGCGGGTGAAGAGAACTCTGTGACCGAGAGTGAGCGGCAGCGTGGGCGGGAGTTTGCAGACAAGCTTTCCATGCGCATTCTTTCCCGAACATGGCAGATATTGCTGAAGGGGATTAATGAAGTGCAGAACGCGCCCAAGCCATTGGCTGCGGCGGACATGGTTCTGGTGCGCTTGTGCTACGCCTCTGATCTGCCTGATCCGGAAGAAGCCTTGAAGCTGCTGAAGTCCGGCCAGTTCTCCCCTGCCCGCGGCGGCGCACCAACCGGCATCGCCCCGCAAGGTGGCGGCGGCTCAAGCGCCAGCGCGAGTTCCTCCGGTGGAGGGTCCGCTCCTCAGCTACGCGCTGTTGCTGGTGGCCAACCGATGACGCAAGCCGTTGGGTCTGCACCGCAATCAGCGCCGCAGATGCGACAGGCCGAGGAAGTTAACGAGAAGATTGCGATTCGCTCATGGGCTGAGGTTGCCCAGCTTGCCGCCCGTATGAAGGACATTCCGGTCAAGGTTTCCGTGGAGCGTGCGCTGCGACTTGTCAACTTCCAGCCGGGCCGCATTGAGGTGCAGCCGACCGACATTGCGACACCTGATGCAGCTGGCGAACTGGGCCGAAAGCTGACAGAATGGACAGGTCGTCGCTGGATTGTTGCGGTTAGCCGCGAGCAAGGCCGACCGACTTTACATGAAGAAAAAGAAGCTAACCAAAGGCAGTTGGTTTCTGATGCGCATTCTGATCCGGAAGTGGTGAAACTTATCTCTGCCTTTCCCGGTGCGAAGGTTGTTGATGTCCGCATTTTGAAGCAGGAGGAAGATCTCCCCCTTGAAGAGGCGTCCGAGACTGTCGACATAGAAGACATGGACTCGATAGATTTCACCCAAGATTTCTAAGGTTTCTGTGATATGAAACCTGATGAGAAGAATAGAAGAAGCGCTGACATGCGCTCAATAGACGTTTAAGGAGCGAGTCGATGGACTTTCTTAAAATGATGAAGCAAGCCAAGCAGATGCAGGAAAAAATGGGCGAGCTTCAGGAGACTGTGAACGAGCTTTCTGTTGAGGGAACCTCAGGTGCAGGCATGGTCACCGTTACTCTGAATGGTAAAGGTGAGATGACTGGCTTGAAGATTGATCCGTCTCTCATCAAGGCCGATGAAGTTGCGATTTTGGAAGATCTTATCCTCGCTGCGCATAATGATGCGAAGGGAAAAGGCGAAGCGCTGGTACAGGAGCGCACGCAGGACCTGATGTCCGGCATGGGTCTGCCAGCTGGGATGAAACTCCCGTTCGGCTCCTAAGTTCTTCAGGCTTTACCTGTTGCCAAAACACCGCGACCCTGCGCCGATTTGGCAGTTGACCTGAAACGGGTTTATTCCCTCTTGCCCGCCTCTTAAGGCGGGCATAGTTTCTCTGGCACTATCTCGCAAACCGACTTTGCGGGAGCCTTTTCTTTCTCGCAGAGAGCATAGATTTTCGATGAGTACACGCAGGGTTGCTGGTCCCGAAATTGAACGCCTAATTCAGTTGCTTTCCAAGCTGCCGGGCCTTGGTCCGCGCTCTGCCAGACGCGCTGCCTTACATCTGGTTCAGAAGAAAGATCAACTCCTTATCCCGCTGGCGGAAGCTATGGGTGTGGCGGTTGATCAGGTTGGCATCTGCTCTGAATGTGGCACTGTGGACACCTGCGATCCTTGTACTATCTGCTCAGATCCGCGCCGGGATGGCTCCACCATCGTGGTGGTTGAAGACGTCTCTGACCTTTGGGCGCTGGAGCGGGCATCTGCTGTGAGCGCGCATTATCATGTCCTCGGCGGCACCCTGTCTCCGCTTGACGGCATTGGCCCGGATGACCTGAACATCTCCAAGCTGATTGAGCGTGTTGAAAACGGCAGTGTGAAAGAAGTTATCCTCGCGGTCAACGCGACCGTTGAAGGACAAACAACTGCGCATTTCATTACAGACCAACTTGCGCGGTTTGAAAGTGTGAAAGTGACCCGTTTGGCGCATGGCGTGCCGGTTGGCGGGGAACTGGACTACCTTGACGAAGGCACATTGGCACAAGCTTTGCGAGCAAGAACAAAGTTTTAGCGGGTTTCTTGATCGGCTCTTATGGGGGGATTATTGGGGCGGCGGGCGTTTGCGTTGTTATGTGCGTTGGTTTGAGAATATTGCGCATTTTTTGCGCTGAACAGGAATATTGATATGGACACGTCTGTCGCAACGCCTACCCGATTTTTCATCCGCAGCACCCAGCTTAATGACGCAAACGAATTGCTCGCTCTGCTCAACCGACTCATCGAGATCGGCGGAACAACTTCAATGCAAAAGCCGATGAACAAAGGTGAGTTCATCAGCATGTTCATTGATGGTGATTTGATGGAGACCAGCGTCTGCGCGATTGACCGCGAGAGTGGAGAGCCGCTTGGCTTCCAGATCGCAGGGCATTACAAAGACGTTCCCGCTGGCTGGGTTGAGGTTGGCACCTTTGTGAAGCCTGGGCTGCATAAAAGCGGAATCGGTAGTGCGCTTTTCAAGGCAACTTTGGAAGGACTGGAAGGCAAAGGGTTCAAGGCCCTGAACGCCCTGATCCGCGCCGACAACACAGGCGGTCTCGCCTACTACAATTCTCGTGGGTTTAAAGAATATAAGAGAGAGAAGGCAGTACCACTCGATGATGGGACGCCAGTAGATCGAGTTTATATGCAGTTTGACTTAGCGTGAGTTTGGAGTGAGTGTTCCAACACATCCTTACCGAAGTTGCTTCGGTGAAAGCTCTTAGTTTTGCATGTGATGCTCTGGGTCCCGGACCTGCGCTACGCTTGTCCGGGAGACACTCGGGGGCTCGTTGGGGCGCGGTTCCATTTGGTGGAGCTAACTTCTGTAGGTCATCCCGCACTTGATGCAGGATCTAGTCAGAACCTGCCACGCACTCGCTCATTTATTGCTCTGAATAGGAATATTGGTATGAACACACCTTCAGCAACGGCTACTCGATTTATCGTAGGCAAAACAGAGCGTAGTCATGTGAATGGGCTACTTGCTCTACTTAATCGGATCATCGAGATCGGGGGGACAACCGGACTTGAGAAACCACTGAGCACGGAAGAATTCATCGAGTGGTTTCTTGAAATTGATTTGCTGGAGAGCAGCGTTTGTGCGATTGACCAAGAAACCGGCGAGCCGCTTGGGTTCCAAACCGCGAGCCACTACGGAGATATTCCTGCTGACTGGGTCGATATCGGTACCTTCGTGAAGCCCGGCTTGCATAAGAGCGGGATTGGTGGTGCACTCTTCAAAGCAACTTTGGCAGGGCTACAAGGCAAGGGCCTTATCGCCATCAACGCCACCATCCGCGCCGACAACACCGGCGGCCTCGCCGACTACAGCTCTCGTGGTTTCAAAGACTATAAGGTGCTGGAAGCCGTTCCACTTGCTGACGGGACACTGGTAGACCGGATTTGTAAGCGATATGATTTGGTTTGAGTGGGCTGAGTGCTGCGATGTGGGGCCATATTAGGCTCTGAGCAAACCATTCACTTTTGAGTTTGACGCTCTGGGTCCCGGATCTGTGCTGCGCTTGTCCGGGATGACGGGTAGGAGGGCAGGTGCATAGGGCGCGATACACTCTGGCCGCGGTGCTCCATCGACGGCATCCCACACTTGGTGTGGGATCCAGTAGGCATGGTGGCAGGTATCATGTAATTGCTGTGATATGGGCTTGAGACTGCCGTTATCAGGTCACAGATTTCCCTCGTTATAGTTGTACAAGAGCTTTCTGGCTGCGTGGCAGACACAGAGAGTTTAAAGGATATTTCCCTTTTTTCTGGTTGGTTCAAGCTGCTTTAAATCATTGATTTATCGCATATTTCCAGATTATGACCGGAGGTCCGTTTCCGGAGTATGCTTTTGGTGCGGAGTGTGCAGATGATATCTCGTTTGTATAGCGAGTTTGCCGAACAATATGACGAGGCACTTCAGGAAAACGTTTACTATGCATTGCTGGAGCGGCCAACGTTGCTTGGCATGCTGCCTCCACTGCAAGGGCTGAAGGTTTTGGATTTGGGGTGCGGACCGGGTGTGTATGCGCAGTTTTTACATGAGCATGGTGCGGATGTGACTTGCATTGACGAGTCCGCGCAGATGCTGAAACTGGTAAAAGAGAAGCTCGGAGATCACGTGAAATGCTACAGCGCTGATCTGTCTGAGGGCCTGCCGGATCAGCTGGACGGTGATTTTGATCTGGTGATCTGTCCGCTGGTGATCCATTACATCGAAGATCCGAGTAAGCTTCTTCAGGATATCGCGCGGGTGCTGAAGCCGGGTGGTTTCTTCGTGTTTTCAACGGTCCATCCGCTTCTTGATGCGCAATTCTCCCCGAGTGGCACCTATCTACGTCAGGAGTATGTGACGATGGAGTGGGGGGTTATTGGCGATCCCATTGAATTGAGCTTCTATCGCCGCCCGCTCTCCATGCTGTTCGGCTGGCTTGCCGGGGCTGGGTTGTGTGTGTTGGACCTGCGCGAAGGAACGCCTTCTGCCGAGATGAAGAAGCGATCTCCTCTCCATTATGAGAGACTTCAGAAGAACCCCAGTTTTATCTTCCTCAAATGCCAGAGGCACAGTAGCGCCTAGGTCGTCCTTTGCAGGAACTTCACTGTCACTGGTAACTTACAGGCCTGTAAGTCTTAGGATTTCTGCGGGATTTCTCCCGCAGAGTCAGTTTAACTGCACTAGCTGTGGCAAAACCACGTTTCATTTCATAGGGATATTGACTCTGCGACACTCACAGGCGTGTTCGTTGGTTTGTGTCACCCTTCTGTGTTTGCAAAGCCTTTGTAAATGCTGCTGAAACGATCATAACGGGTCTTGTTAAGGCCTCGATCGCTGTAGCCGACGCGGGACTGTGAGCGGTAGTGGACGACGCCTGCCTGCTCATCAATCCAGAGCTCTACATCATCGTTGTAGCCCATCTGTTCGGTGGTGAAGACGGCATGCATGTATGGGCCTTCTGCCTTTCTTACTTTGTTTCTACCCATCTCCTGCAGTGTGTCTGCCAGTGCAGCCTGGGTTGCTTCAAGTGTGGCAAGCATAGGCAGTGGGTCAACGTGGCGGGATGCTGTTTCCTGTGTTTGCGAGGAGACTGCATTCGGGGATTTGGGCAGTGGGGCAAACTGGCCATCCTGCACGCCCACATAGTCAGGCACTCTGGAGTTTTGCCAGATCATCTTTGCTGTGACACCAACGACAAGTGCGACCAGCAGAATTGCAATAATTGCCATCTTTGAAAGACCTTTAAATATCATCGTTTTCAGTTATCCCACTTGCATAAAGCATAACTCATTCTGAGAGCGCTGGCGACTTTGTCCCAATACCAGAACCACAGTAAAGACTAGAAGCGGGGCCGAAAGGTTATCGGACACCGCGTGGCCAGTATTTTTCACTGGCCGCTGCTTTGCAAGTGCTCCAGATGTCGGTCATTCAGCTAGGTGCAACGTCTGGAACGGGTTCATTTGGTCGTCACGCCAATCACTTTCTTAAGTGCCGGTTGGTTCCAAGTGGTCAGGATCAGCAGGAAGGCGAAAAGCACTGAGGCTGCCGCGATGAAGAATGGCAACTGAATGTCGATGCTCATTAATCCGCCGCCGATCAGAGCCATCACTCCTGCGGTCAAACAGAGTATGGATGTGCTGATGCCCATTACCCAACCCTGATCTGCCTCCCCTACGCTGCCGGAGAAGAAGCCCAAGATCGTTGGGTATGTGACGCCGAAGCAGAAGAAGTAAAGGAACAAGGGGAACATGCTCAAGATGGCCGTGGGGACGAGCGCGAATGTGAAGACGCTAAGTGCCATTATGGTCAGCATTGTGCACACAAGACGCTTGCGGCCAAAAAGACTTTGCGCAGGTTTGACCAGCAGGCCGCTGGAGATTGCGAGGGCTACACCAACGACAAGCATCGCGAAACTGCCGCCCACTTCACCGTAGCCAAACGCACTGGTCAGGTAGTTGACGACAAAGACGAAAAAGGTTTGGTTTGCGATCATGAAACAGATGAAAACGGGAAGTATTCTCATGACCAGCGGAAAGTCTTTCACGCGCACCAAGCCGCTGTAAAGATCCTTGGCATGAAACCTGAATGGCTCCCGGTCTTCGCGTACATCATGATAGAAGAACGCAACCAGCCCCATGGCGATGAGCACCAGAACGACCGTTGCATAAAATGGTAGCGTAAAGCTCGCGTAGTGGCCGATGAACTGCTGGCCAGACAGGGCCGCCCCGATAATTGGTCCGCCGACAAGGCCGAAGCTGACGCCCAAGATGATGTAGCCCATATTGCGGTCACGGTCGATTTCGTTTTCGCTGGCGTCAACCATCGCTGCCTGTGCAACAGCCTGATTTCCGGCAGAAAAGCCCGTGATCATACGGCCCAGGATCAACAACCACAGACTGCCAACATAAAGCGAGATGATGGTGATGGTGTAGCCGATCAATGCGCCTGCCAGACAGATCTGAAGTGCAAATTTTCGGCCAATGCTGTCTGACGCCTTTGAGAGGTAGATAACCCCTACAAACCACGCGAGAAAGAATAGCCCTATGACGAGGCCATAGTTGACATGGCGGATTGAATCGGGGGTATCGAAGGCCAGGAAGTTGGTCGTGGGGTCCATGATCAAGACATTGACGATCGGGAAAACCAGTCCCTGGCTGATCAGGTCAACAAAGACCACAAACAACAACGCTACCTTGGCCATAAAAGACATGAAGTAACTCCTGATAAGCTTGGTGACGAGTCCAAGCTTGTATAAGGCATTGCGGCTTGCTGCGTGCCAACTGGACTGCCTACCCATGCCGAGTAAGGTGGCGGGTATGTCGTGGTGCGCCTCAATAGAGCCCGCATTGGCAAGGTGTGCCGGAACGCCATGCAAGAGAGCAAGACCACTCCATTATACGGAGCGGGCCCCTCATTCCATCTCCAACAAATCAGAAGATTATCGATGCTATCATATCAAAATTGGCAGTGTTTTAATCAAGTTGACCGGCAGGCGAACAGCATACGCGTCATCCTGTCTCGGCATATACTGGGCAGGCGACATTTGTTGTTTGCGGCGGATAGAATGGGCTTTAGGCGAAAAGATGCACGCAAATTTAAGGCTTTAGGCCTTCAAATCGGGTAGATCAGTGCCATAAAACTTGACGATTTCGCAATTTCACTCTTAATTGCCCTTTTAATAGCAAAATTGCTGCTTAAATCTCTCGTAGCGGGAGAAAAGCAACAAAAGGAAGCCTTTGCAGATGAATTCAGAACGCTCTACGCAAACCACTGAGCGCCAAGAACCTACGCCACTTTTAAAGCTGGCTCTAGAGCTCGGTCCATTGGGCGTTTTCTTCATCGCCAATTCCAGAGGCGAACAGCTTGCCGAGATGTTTCCGACACTGGGAGCACTTGGTCAGCCGATCTTTATTGCGACCGCTGCCTTTATGGTGGCGATCTCCATCTCCCTCACAGTTTCCTACGTGATGACCCGTCATCTGCCTGTGATGCCGCTGGTTTCCGGCGTGGTGGTGCTCGTGTTCGGCGCGCTGACCCTGTACTTGCAGGATGAGCTGTTCATCAAACTCAAGCCAACCATTGTGAACACCCTGTTCGGGTCGATTCTGCTGGGCGGGTTGTTCTTCGGTAAGTCGTTGCTGGGATACGTGTTTGACAGTGCCTTCAAGCTGGACGCAGAAGGCTGGCGCAAGCTGACTATGCGTTGGGGCCTGTTCTTCTTTGTGTTGGCGCTGATCAATGAGATTGTCTGGCGTAACTTCTCGACCGACTTCTGGGTGGACTTCAAGGTCTTCGGGTTTATGCCGATCACCATGGTCTTCACCATGATGCAGCTTCCGCTGATCCAGAAGCACAGCCTTGAGAGCGAAGAGAAGAGCTAAAGCTCTCTCACTTCTACAGAATGCAGACAAAACGAAAGCGCGGTTTGGGCCGCGCTTTTTGTGTTTTATAGCAGTGTTTTCCGGATTAGCGCGGTGCGCGCTTTGCCAGGATGCGCTGCAGCGTTCTGCGGTGCATGTTCAGGCGACGAGCGGTCTCTGAAACGTTGCGATCACACAGTTCGTAGACGCGCTGGATATGCTCCCAACGGACGCGGTCAGCGGACATTGGATTTTCTGGTGGTGGAGCCTTATCGTTTGGACGGCGGGTCAGCGCTGCCAGAATATCATCTGCATCAGCAGGCTTTGCGAGGTAGTCAATCGCGCCAAGCTTTACGGCGGTCACAGCGGTTGCGATGTTGCCATAGCCGGTCAGGATGATTGCGCGCGCGTCCGGCTTCTTCATACGGATGGCTTCAACCACGTCCAGACCGCTGCCATCTTCAAGGCGCATGTCTACGACAGCATAATCAGGTGCCTGTGCTGCAACTTTACTCAGCGCTTCTCTTACGCCATCTGCGGTTTCCGTCTGGAAACCCCGTTTCTGCATCGCACGTTCCAAGCGCTGCTGGAATGCACGATCGTCATCAACGATTAGAAGGCGTCCAAGAGGTGCAACTTCTGGTTCTGTCATTTTGCAGGTCCGATTAATCTACGGTATTCACAGGTCACTTTAGTATATTTTTCGTTTAAGGGAAGTTCCCAACAGCCTTTATAGCCAGATTTCGCTAAAGTATTTTTACTAGGATACCTAGAGATTTACTCTCAGGTTTCTGGAGTTTGCGCTCCCTGATCCATAGTTTCACGTGGCCAGCGAATATGAACCAGTGCTCCGTGGTCTGGATCTTTTCGATTATGAAAATTCACCTTTCCGCCAGATCGTTCCAACAATGTTTTGGCAATAAAGAAGCCTAGACCCAGCCCGCCGCCTGACTGGCGGTCCTTTTCGTCTTCAAATTCTTCCGCTCCATCCTCCGAGATTGCAGGTGCAGAGCGCTTGGAAACATAGGGTTCACCCATCCTTGCAAGCACGTCTGGCGCGAAGCCCGGACCGTCATCCAAAATAAAGATTTCGACTGATTTGTCGTCCCACTTTGCTTCGAAAAGAACGGTGGTTTCCGCGAAATCAACTGCGTTTTCAACGAGATTGCCAAGGCCGTAGCTGATAGCCGCGTCACGGACGCCAACGGGCTCTGGTCCGGTGCCTTCTGCCTTGACCTTGATGTCGATGCCGAGGCCCCGGTGAGGGTCGGAGACGTCTGACAGGAGGAGCGAGATCGGCATGCGCTGGAATACCTGATCGGCATCACTGGAGAGGCTGGTCAACTTCTTGAGGATCTCACGGCAGCGTGCCGCCTGAGAATAAACCAGCTCAGCATCTTCACGCAATGGGTCACCCTTCTCAAACTCCGTGGAGAGCTCTTTTGCGGTCAGATAGATGGTGCCCAGCGGTGTCCCTAGTTCGTGCGCAGCGGCTGTTGCCAGGCCGTCCAGCGCCGACAGGTGCTTCTGGTGGGCCAGAACCATGTCACTGGCTGCCAGTGCATTGGAGAGCTGGCGAGCCTCCTCTGCGATGCGCAGGGAATATGTTGCCATGAAGAACATGGAGCACATGAGCGAGAACCAGACACCAACGAGGTACAGAGGCGGCAGATCAATCTGCGTGCCGTCATACCACGGCAGCGGCATGTGGAAGGCAGTGAGCAGTGTGACGACTGCTCCGGCAAGTGCACCGAGGATGATGGTATTGCGGGCAGACAGCGCGGTTGCGGAGACAACAACAGGAGCGAGAATGAGAAAACAGAACGGGTTGCCCAACCCACCAGTGAGGTAGAACAGACCACCTAACTGGATGATATCGTAAGCCAATTGGGTGGCAGCTGCATTTTTGGAAATGCGCGTACTTGATGGCCAGCGGATTTTCAGGATGACATTGAGCCAGGCTGATGCAGCAACGAGAACATAGCCGTAGCCAATGGGCAGCGGGAAGTCGAGCAGATAGTGCACCACAAGTAGAGAGACAGTTTGCCCAACGACTGCCAACCAGCGCAGGCGCACAAGCGTATCCAGCTTGATCTGCGGGTCCAACAGACGCGACTGTCCGTCCGGTGTACTTATCATTTATTCTCGCTCCAATAGGTCATAAAGGCCCTTCATAAATCACAGGTGATCCACTTGCCAATGGGTTATAAGGCAGAACTGCCCTGTTTTGAGGCTGAAATGTTAGCATAGCCTTGTATCCGCCTTTGCGGCATGTTAGCCACCATTTAGTTGCGCAGGTACGGCAAACATACGCTCGTGAGTGACAGTGTGTTGTACCAGTGATTTTTATTGCGACACGGGAAAAACGATATGAGTGAAGCTAATACTGCCGGTGCACAGGGTGAACAGGGTGAAGCAGCTGCTCCAGGCATGAACATCCTGGCTCAGTACATTAAAGATCTGTCTTTCGAAAACCCTAATTCTCCGAAGTCTCTGCAGCCGGGTGAACAGCCTAAGCTGGACATCAACGTAAACGTTGGTGCGACTCCAATTGACGAGAACCAGTTCGAAGTCATTATCACGCTGAACGCAAAAGCGAACACTGCCGAGCAGGTTCTGTTTGCTGTTGAACTCGTTTACGGTGGCGTTTTCCAGATCACTGGTGTTCCTCAGGAGCATATGCATCCGTTCATTCTCATAGAATGCCCACGCATGCTGTTCCCGTTTGCACGTAACATTCTTGCAGATACCACACGCAATGGCGGCTTCCCTCCACTGCTGCTGGACCCAATCGATTTTGCGGCTCTGTACCGTCAGAACCTTGCTCAGGCAGCTCAGTCTCAGCAGGCTGCTCCTGCAGACAACGGCGAAGCAAAGCTCAACTAAGGCTTTCTTCCGGGACTTTTTTGAAGCCACGCTGGGTTCCAGTGTGGCTTTTATTTTGCCTGCAATTCGATAGTTCGATCTAGGAAGATGTTTATGTTCGCCACCTAGGATAGCCGCAGCTAACGGATAGAGGCCTTTTGAGACTTATGACGCGGCATCCAAGATTTCAGAAGATCATTGGTCAACTGGGCGTTGCCGCCCTTTTGATAATACCTGTCAGCGCCCTTGCACAGGAGCCGGATATTGCCGGACCTGAGGACTGGCACGCCTACAGCTATTCTGCCGAGCAGATCACCGGCAACATCATTCTGGCTCCCGGCGCCATTGAGATGGGTGATGCGGGTGTTCTCACCATTGCAGGTGTTGAAGGGTATACCCCAAACCTCTTTACCTTCTCCGGCGCATCCTCTCTCGACCTACCCGAAGGCAAGCACTTTTGTGAGGATGGCGTTGATTCCGGCTACATGATTATTGACCGCTCGCAGGAAGACTTTCTTGTGATTGACGTATTTGGCGGAGATGAGCCACCAGTTGCTGGCAGAAGCGTTGATCAGCAACCCGGGTTCTGCGGGTCGTTTACCTACAACAAGTCATAGGGGCGGATGCATGGCGCGTTTCACGATGAACTCTGGCCTGACCTCTGTGTTTATGGGGGCCCTGCTCCTTTCCACTCTACCTGTCTCTGCCTCATCAATAGATGCAGCAAATGAGACTGGTGAACGGTGGGAGGCTTTCAGCACCACAGCGCAAAGCATCACAGGCGATATCATTGTCACTCCGACATCTATCACCATGGCCAGTGGAAGTGTTTTGCAGATCGAACCATTTCCCGGTGACGTTCCCAATCTCTATCGTTTTACGGGGGCCGAGCACCTCAGGCTGATCCGTGACAACACGCTTTGTGGACCAGACACGACAGACGGCTATCTTGTTCTGGTTTCTCCCGGTGACAACATGCTCGAGATTGACGTTTTTGACGGCGATCCGCCACCGGGAAGCGTGGACAACATGCATAGCGCGCCAAACTTCTGCGCTTCTTACATCTACGACAGACCCTGATAGACGCAGCCCTGATTTTGCTGCGCGCTCCTTTCCAGTGTTTACGATTGGCTCATTCTGGTGTTCACTGGCTGCGCTGCCCTAACGACATGGCGTAGGGGCGTTGCCAATGGAGCGGACTAAGCTCTGCATCATGAGCCTTTGTTCAACTTTGGCCCCTCGTTTCAACTGGTCCTTAATTGCTCTCGGGAAATGCACATTGGCTTTTCTCTTCTGTTGAGACCGCGGATTTTCTGATGTCTGAGAACGCTTACGCACTGGAAGTTTGCTATAATCTGCGTGGTGGAAACCGGGCGTTGCTGCTTGATGCCTTTGCCAATGTGCGCAAGGAGGACTTCCTGTTCCCTCCCCCGTGGTATGTTGCCATCACGACCCCCGGATATGGGCGCAGAGCTGTTTTGCGGGACCCCGCTGAGCTTTATCAGGACATGCTGGTTGAGCTGGTGCCTGAGGACCGTATCAATACCGGGCAACCGTCTCTTTGGGCGCAGATCTTCAACTGGTCAGACCTTAAGCCGGGCATGACGGTCTATGAATCCGGCTCTGGCCTTGGTTATTTCACGGCAATCATCGCGCATATTGTTGGGCCTCAGGGCACTGTTTATTTTGATGAGCCCCACGAAAAGCTGCGGGATCAATGCCGCAAGAACTTGCAGGGCCTCGCGAATGTGCATGCAAAGTATCCCGGCACATCGCTGGACCGGACCTATCTTTGTTACGGCACCACCACCATTCCTGCCGAACTTTACCGCAACACCAAGATGCGCGGGCAGATCGTGTTTCCCTTCACCGACAGCTGGGGGCACGGCTATTTTGTGATCCTGAAGCGGAAGAAGAAGTCCTGTGACCTTAAGGTTGGTTCACCCTGTTCGTTTGTTACCAGCCGAGACTACAAGAACAGCGCCTTTGCCAATGAACTGGCCGATCTTCATGACATGACGATCGACAACAGATTCGTTGAGCAAGCGCTGGATAATACCGAGCTGGATGTCGCGAAAATGATCGATCTGGCGCTTGAGGCTTCGTAATACTCCACACCTCTATGTCGCAGGGGAATCCGGCTTGCCAAACACCAGATGGCTCTATAAGCTCATTGATGTTGCGCATGAGCGTAACTCCCGAAACGTAACCAAAGGAGGTGTTTGATGATTGTGATTAAGGTGCCTCAGGCAGGTTCGTTTAAATAGGCAATACGCCTTACCTGCCTGACCCACTTTGGGGTCCATATGCGTTGGCTATGGCGACCCTTTGGTGCTGTTCTATTTCAGGCAGATAAATGTCCAATAAATTGATTGAGCTGGGTTGGTCAGCTCACTTTATGATGCAGCTTTCTGATGACGAGCTGCAAACCCTTCCTGTTGCGCGCATCACGCAGGTTCACCGAACCCAGATGATTGCCATCTGCGACGAGGGAGAGATCTCCTTAAGCGTACCGGGCCACGGCTCCACCGGCAATTATGCGGTTGGGGACTGGGTTGTCTATGACGCTCATTTTCAGGTTACGCGCCTTCTGGACCGGCTGACGCTCGTGGAACGACGGGCTGCAGGCGAAGACGTGCGTGCGCAGCTGATTGCCGCGAATCTGGATGTGCTGTTCATTACCACCTCCTGCAACAAAGACTTCAACATTGCACGCCTTGAGCGGTATCTGGCCGTTGCACAGCAAGCGGGCATTCAGCCCGTTGTTTTGCTGACAAAGGCTGATCTGGTGGAGAATACGCGCGATTTTGAGATGCAGGTGCAGCAGGTTGATCCGCTGTTGCCAGTGATTGCGCTTGATACCCGCGACCGGTTTCAGATCATGCCACTGTTCGATTGGTGGAAGGCTGGGCAAACAGCAGCGCTTGTCGGGTCCTCCGGTGTTGGAAAGTCCACCATCCTCAATAGCTTGAGCGGGTCTGAGGCCAGAACAGCCGGTATCCGCGAGGATGATGCCAAAGGGCGCCATACCACGACGGCACGGTGTCTTTACCCCATTGGAGAAGGCCGTTGGCTTATGGATACGCCGGGCATGCGTGCCTTGCGTCTTTATGATGTTGCCGATGGCGTCTCCGCCGTGTTCCAGGATCTGGTTGATCTTGCCGAAGACTGTCGGTTTTCCGATTGCAGCCACGAGACAGAGCCGGGCTGCGCCATTCAGGCAGCGATCGAGGCCGGTGATCTGGACGCCGCGCGGTTGAAACGCTGGAAGAAGCTGGAACGGGAAGAGCAATACAACAGCGAAACCGTGGCGCAGTCGCGGTCTCGCGCAAAAAACTTCACGAAAATGGTCCGGCGCGTACAAAACGAAAGCCGCCTAATCAACGGCAAGACCTAAAACACCTTTACTGCGCTCCCGCTGCTTGGTGGGAGCGCAATAAGGAGCGTTCTAGGTAGCTATTGTGGAAGTACCCTCCCCCTTGAAAGTTGTTCTTGACTTCAGCTTAAGTTGAAGATGCAGAAGGAGAATATTGGGAAGTTCGGGGAGTGACATGCGGGTTTTTATTTTGGGTGGTACTGGGTCCATCGGTACGGAGCTTGTGAAGCAGTTACGGAGCAGGTCGCATGAGGTAATTGCGCTTAGCAGGTCTGCGCGGTCTGATGAAAAGCTAAAGAAGCTAGGCGCTATCCCGTTTCGTGGGGATATGAGGGAACCGGAGGGGTGGGTTTCCGAGACACTGAAGCATGATGCTGTAATACAGGTCGCAGCAACGTTCAGTGACGATATGGCGGAAGTCGACAACCGTGTTACCTCAGCCCTCATAGATACCTCATCTGAGCTCACCGAGAAGCGTCGTATCCTCTACACTGGTGGGTGCTGGCTTTATGGGGAGACGGGGGATGAGGTAGCAACGGAAGATCGAGCGTTTGATCCTTTACCGGCGTTCGAATGGATGGTGAAGAATGGCGAGAGGCTACTCAATTGCGCCAGCTTTTCGACGGCCATTGTCCATCCTGCCTTGGTTTATCACGAGGAAGGTGGTGCTTTTGAGCGCATGATGACAGCTGCGCGCGAGGATCAACCTATTGAGGTTTGGGGCACACCTGAGACGCGGTGGGCGATTATCGAGCGGTCAGACCTTGCGCGTGCTTATTGCGAGTTTTTGGATAAGCCCGTTCTGACTGGCCACTTTAACGCTGCCACTCAGGAGTGTGTGCGTGTGGGTGACATCGCGAACTGGCTTGCGAGAAGATACGATAATACCAATCCCATGATCATCCGCGGAGCAGACGAGTTGGTTCGGGAATATGGCTCATGGGCAAAAGGGCCGACACTTGATCAGCAGATGTCTGCGGACAAGCTTATGAAGTTGACTGATTGGCGACCACAGATCACTGACTATCGAAACTTAAAGCTGGCTGCGGGAAGCCATTACGAGAACATCAGCGCTTAAACCAGCATCTTTGAGATGATGTTGATGTTCTGGTCTTCCTGATTTGCTTGGAGTGCCTCGATCCCTGCTCGCATGCCTTTGACGAGGGTGTCGACGGACATGCTGGGGGCGCCGAGGTTTTGGAGCATGGCGGCGACTTCTGGCAGGTGTGGCAGGTGGAGCCAGCCAGCGCGGATTGGGAGTTTGTTTGTCTCAATGTGGTGCAGAACGCCGTACATCAGATGATTGCAGCAGAACGTGGCGGCGGAATCCGATATGTCCGTTGGCACGCCTGCGTCGCGCATGGCTTGGGTCATGGCTCTTATAGGAACGGTTGCGTAGTAGCCGACAGGTCCATCCGGTACGGTCAGTTCGCCCTGTAGCGTGCCGCCTGCGGTATCGGTGACACCATAGCGAGCGCAATCGTTGAGGTTTTGGGCGAGGCGCTCCAGTGTGATCATGGTGCGGCCACCGTATTCGCCAAGCATCAGGACAGCGCTGGGTTTAAGCTCTTCAATGGCAGCAACTGTTTCTTCAATGCAGCGGAAATAAGCGCCTGAGACGATGCGGGAGACGATGCGTGCGCCCGCGATCTCTTCACCATCCAACGCCATTGCCAGCTTTTCTGCCGGATTGGTGGGGGTGTTGGCATAGGCGCCGAAGCCTGTGATGAGAATTGTATCCATTGGATGAGCTCCCTGTCATACCATTTCCGTAGATTGTATCGGGAGCTGTTTAAGATGGAGCAAATGAGCCTCTGCTGGACAGAGGCTCAGTGATTTTGGAGCTTACAGAGCACTTTCGATTTCGGCCACGACAGCTTCGGCGGCGGCACGTGGGTTTTCGGCGCGGTAGATCGGGCGGCCGATGACGAGGTAGTCGGAACCGGCTTTGATGGCGTCGTATGGGGTCATGACGCGGCGCTGGTCGCCTGCGTCAGCGCCTTTTGGACGGACACCCGGCGTTACGATGCAGAGCTTGTCGCCGACTTTGGCGCGCATGGCTGCGGATTCCAGCGGGGAGCAGACAATTCCGCCGACGCCTGCCGCTACAGCGTCGAGTGCGCGCTGTTCAACCAAGGCTGCGGTTGGGCCAACATAGCCTGCGTCTTTGAGGTCTTGCTCGTCCATGGAGGTGAGCACGGTGACGCCCAGAAGGCAGAGGTCTTTGTCGCCGACTTCATCCAATGCCCGAACAGCTGCGCGCATGTTTTTTGGGTAAGCGTGCAGGGTCATGAACTTCATGCCCATTTTGGCAACGTTTTTCACTGCGCTGGTGATGGTGTTGTCGATGTCGAGCAGCTTCACGTCCAGAAAGATGGAGTGGCCTTCTTTGGCCAGCTCTTCAGCGAACTGAAGGCCGCCTGCGAACTGGAGCTGCATGCCGATTTTGTAGGTGCCAACAAGTCCTTGTGTTTGCCTGACGAGCTGGCGCGCCTCGTCAACCGTTGGAACGTCCAGAGGGAGGATCAGGCGATCGACTGCATTGGCTGGGCGGTAAGACATGCGAGGCTCCAAATATCAGTTAGATAAACGGCTCAGTTCCTAACAGTTTGTGTCGAGAAATTCCAGAGGGAGTAGCAGATCCTAGCTTTTTCATCTTTGGGTATTTTCAGCGATCCCTTAGCCTGTTAAAACGGCGCGTCTTTAATTACTTGTGCAGGGGTTTTGCATGAGTATAAGGGCTATAAACATATCAAGGGACACCCCATGCGTCAGGCCACCATTGCCCGCGGCACAAAAGAAACCACAATCTCTGTTTCCATCAACCTTGATGGTACAGGCAAATACGACATTAAAACCGGTGTCGGTTTCTTTGATCATATGTTGGAACAGCTTTCCCGACATTCGCTCGTGGACATCACGGTCCGCGCTGACGGTGACACCCATATTGACGACCACCACACCACTGAGGATGTGGGCATTGCTCTGGGACAGGCGTTTAAAGAAGCGCTTGGCGACATGAGCGGCATCACCCGCTATGCGGATACGCATCTGGCGATGGATGAAGCGCTGACCCGCGCGGCGCTGGATGTTTCCGGTCGTCCTTTCCTTGTCTGGCAGGTGGACTTTCCACGGGACAAGGTCGGCACGTTTGATGTTGAACTGTTTGAAGAGTTTTTCCGTGCGTTTGCGATGAATGCAGGTTTCACTCTGCATATTGCGAACCTATATGGCACCAATTGCCATCATATTGCGGAAACATGCTTTAAAGCGGTTGCGCGTACTGTACGCACAGCTATCGAACCAGATCCACGCCAGAGTGGACGTGTGCCGACGACGAAAGGTCAGCTTGGCGGCTAACCTTACCGGCCCGCAGCTCTGCTCATTCAGGGAGAATGCAATTGGCTGTCTACTATGTCATGACCGGACCAGGGGTCTCGCTTGACCACCTGAAGGATGAAGACACGCACAACATCAGGTTTGTAAGAGACGGCTTTTCGTGGTGGGCACTGCTTTTCCCTCTGCTGTGGACGCTCTACAACCGGATGTGGCTGGCCTTCCTCGGGTATCTGGTTGCGGTCATT
This sequence comes from Pseudovibrio japonicus, assembly GCF_014651595.1. Lineage (GTDB taxonomy): Bacteria > Pseudomonadota > Alphaproteobacteria > Rhizobiales > Stappiaceae > Pseudovibrio > Pseudovibrio japonicus. Next base: position 286,739 of record NZ_BMXE01000002.1, read on the forward strand.
GCACTGGTATTTCTTGCCAATGTCTTTGGCTCGACGACGGGTGTTTTTCTCACTGTTCTGGCGACTTTGTTCTTTGCAATGGAAGCCGGGTTCCTGAAAAGCTGGAGCCTGCACCGCAAAAAGTGGCGCACTATCGGGTTTGTGAATGCCTCCAATCTGGATGAGGCAGAGATCCGTTTCTTCGACCGCGTTTCCAGAAATAAACGTGAAGCGCGGCCTCCACAGGGGCCTGTGGCCCCACAAACCAGCGGCACAGACGTCGTTGGACTGACACTCAAACGATAATAGGAGTTCCTTCATGAGTGTGGCAATTATTGATTATGGTTCTGGCAACTTGCGCTCCGCAGCAAAGGCGTTTGAGCATGCAGCCCGTAACCATCATCATACTCATGAGGTGACGGTGACGTCTGATCCTTCGGTGGTTGCCAAGGCTGACCGCATTGTGCTGCCGGGTGTTGGCGCGTTTGCGGATTGCCGCCGTGGTTTGCACGCCGTTGATGGTATGGAAGAGGCGCTTGCTGAAGCTGTGCTGGGCAAAGGCAAGCCTTTCATGGGCATTTGCGTTGGCATGCAGCTGCTGGCGACCCGCGGGCTTGAGTTTGAGAAGGCCGAGGGGCTGGACTGGATCAGCGGTGATGTGACCGCAATGAAGCCAGCTGATCCCGAGCTGAAAATTCCGCACATGGGTTGGAACACCATCAACGTGACTGGTGATGAGCATCCGGTGCTGAAAGGCATCAAAACCGGTGGTGATGGCCTGCACGCTTACTTTGTGCACTCCTACCACTTTGCGACCGCAAATCCGACACACCGTTTGGCGAGCTTTGACTATGCAGGTGAGTTTACTGCGATGGTGGGACGAGACAACATCGTCGGCACGCAGTTTCACCCTGAAAAGAGCCAGAAGCTGGGCCTTTCCCTGATCTCCAATTTCCTGAGCTGGGCGCCGTAACGGCTGCCCGCTTTCAGCGACACAGACAAGTCCAAGGACAGAATTATGATTATTTTTCCAGCGATCGATCTTAAAGGTGGTCAGTGCGTTCGTTTAAAACTGGGCGACATGGATCAGGCAACCGTGTTTAACGATGATCCGGGTGCGCAGGCAAAAGCGTTTCAGGATCAGGGCTTTGAATGGCTACACGTTGTTGACCTTGATGGCGCGTTTGCAGGCGAGAGCAAGAACGGCGCAGCGGTTGATGCGATCCTTGCCAACACCACTAACCCAGTTGAGCTGGGAGGCGGTATCCGCACCAAGGAGCACATCGACAACTGGTTGGCGAAGGGCGTTGCGCGTGTCATTCTTGGCACCGTTGCGCTGCGCGATCCTGAACTGGTGAAGGAAGCTTGTAAGAAGTATCCTGACCGCATTGCGGTTGGTATCGACGCAAAAGGCGGCAAGGTTGCGGTTGAAGGCTGGGCGGAGACCTCCGAGCTGACCGTGATTGAGCTGGCCAAACAGTTTGAAGATGCTGGCGTTGCTGCGATTATCTACACCGACATTGACCGGGACGGCGTGCTGAAAGGTCTGAATATCGAAAGCACTCTTGAGCTTGCGAATGCGGTCAGCATTCCTATCATTGCTTCCGGTGGTCTGGCAGACATCAAAGACATCGAGCGCTTGATCGAACCTGACTGCGATATTCTTGAGGGTGCGATCTCTGGCCGCGCGCTGTATGACGGTCGCCTTGACCCTGCTGAAGCGCTTGCGTTGATCAAGAAAAGCCGGGAGGGCCTCGCATGACCCTGAAGGCACGTATTATTCCATGCCTTGATGTGAAGGATGGCCGCGTTGTGAAAGGCGTCAACTTTGTTGACCTGATCGACGCCGGTGACCCTGTTGAGGCAGCAAAGGCCTATGATGCGGCTGGTGCTGATGAGTTGACGTTCCTCGACATCACAGCTTCCAGCGATAATCGCGATACGATCTACGATGTTGTGAAACGCACTGCGGAAGCCTGCTTTATGCCGGTGACTGTCGGCGGCGGTGTGCGAACCGTGGAAGACATTCGCAAACTGCTGCAGGCGGGCGCGGACAAAGTTTCCATCAACACCGCTGCTGTGAAGAACCCTGAGTTCATTCGCGAGGCGGCGCAGAAGTTCGGCAGCCAGTGTATTGTTGTCAGCATCGACGCCAAGCGCGTTTCTGCCGAGGGCGAGCCGGAGCGGTTCGAGATCTTTACCCATGGTGGCAGGACACCGACGGGCATTGACGCGGTAGAGTTTGCCAAAAAGGCCGTTGATCTGGGTGCCGGTGAGCTGCTGGTGACGTCCATGGACCGGGATGGTACACAAGAGGGCTACAATTTGCCGCTTACCCGCGCCATTGCGGATGCGGTACATGTACCTGTGATTGCATCCGGTGGGGTTGGAACTCTGGATCATCTGGTTGAGGGTGTCCGTGATGGACACGCGACTGCTGTGCTTGCTGCTTCAATCTTCCATTTTGGGACCTACAGCATTGAAGAAGCCAAGCAACACATGGCAGATGCCGGGATTCCCATGCGTCTGGATAAGTAAATTTCGCTCGGGCATTTTGATCAATGCCGGTGCGGCCTCAACAAGGCTAGTCAAATGACCAATTTTACCCTGTCGGATCTAGAGGCTATCATTGCAGCACGTGCAAACAGTTCCGACGAAATGTCTTACACGCGCAAGCTCATTTCAAAAGGTGTCTCCAAGTGCGCACAAAAGCTTGGAGAGGAAGCCGTTGAAACTGCAATTGCGGCCGTAGAAGGTGATAGGGACGGCGTTGCTTCTGAAGCAGCTGACCTGCTTTATCATCTACTTGTTGTTATGAAGGTTTCAGATGTGTCGCTGGACGAAGTCCTGGCGAAGCTTGCGGCACGTACCGGACAAACCGGACTTGAAGAGAAGGCGTCCCGTACGGACGACTAGCTTCTTCCTGAAACGCGAAGTGGGAGGCACGAGGGGCCTTGAGCGCTAACGCTATGCAAAAAGAATTTGCTCCAGTCCAAGAACTGGACCTGTCTCCCTACTCTGTATTTACAGAGACTGAGTGGGCGTCTTTACGCGCAGACACGCCAATGACATTGAGCATGCACGAAATTGAAGAGCTGCAATCACTCAACGACTATGTGTCTCAAGAGCAGGTAAAGAACATCTATCTGCCTCTTTCGCGTCTGCTTGCCTATTACGTGGAAGCCTCCCAGAGCCTTCAGTTTGCGACGAAGCGCTTTTTAGGCATGCGGCTGACGCGCACTCCGTTCATCATTGGTATTGCGGGCTCGGTGTCTGTGGGCAAATCGACCACAGCGCGTCTGTTGCAGGCCCTGCTCTCGCGCTGGCCTGCCAGCCCGAAGGTGGACCTGATCACCACTGACGGCTTTTTGTATCCCAACGCTATTCTGGAGTCGGAAGGGTTGATGCGCCGGAAGGGTTTTCCGGAGAGCTACGACCGCTCTGCACTGCTCAAGTTCCTGACTGACATCAAGGGCGGGGAACACGAAGTACGTGCTCCGATCTACTCTCACTTCTTTTATGATGTGATGCCTGGACAGTTCCTCACGGTCGAACAACCGGACATTCTGATCGTTGAAGGGCTGAACGTTTTGCAGACCTCGCATCAGCCTAAAGCAGCGAAGGCAGTGCCCTTTGTTTCCGACTTTTTTGACTTCTCGATCTACATTGATGCGGAGGAGCAGGTGCTGCAGCGCTGGTACCTGGAACGCTTCATGCGCCTGCGCGAAACTGCGTTTCGTGACCCTGGATCTTACTTCCATAAATTTTCCACAATCTCGGATGATAAGGCGCAGGAAATCGCGAAGGACCTCTGGCAGAACATCAATCTGGAGAACCTTCGACAGAATATCTTGCCGACGCGTCCCCGCGCTGACCTGATCCTGGCAAAGGGTGCAGACCACAGCATTGAGACGGTCGCGCTACGCAAGATCTAACCGAGCAAACGCGCTCTTACATGGCTGACTCCAAGACTGGCCCCCGGAGGTAGGAGCCAGCGTGCTTAGCAATTGTAAGTGTGTTGTGCACCTGCCGGCTCTCCACTGGAGGGCCTATTGAACCACCTTGCCTGCCGGTGAGCTGGAGCCCCCCGAGCAGGACCTTGCGTCAGTAATGCAACAGCGACGCACCATCATCAAACAGGCATGAACCACGAAGCGCGGGAGCGCCTCGCTGATTTCGTATTGCCAAAATCTGACGATCCCGTAGGCGACGCTTTCGGGAACCGGTGCCGCTGTGCCCAAAAATGCTTTCGGAGGAAGTATGCAACAACTTGGAAAAGTATTCGCGTATGCAACACTAAGTCTTCTGGTTCTCTCTACAGCAGTCACTGCCGAAATAGGCACCTCACATAATGAGCCTTCCGTGACTAAACTCCCGGTTTCTCCGGGTTCAGGCACTATTACTCTTCCACAAAACAAAATGACGACATCTGGCAATTACAGCGTGTCGCTGCCCATTGCTGCAAAGGGTTGGGAGGCTGCAGGAGATGGCTCTGTGGGCGAGACTCTGGAGCAAGTCCTGCCAATTGGTACGCAGCTAAGCGTGCTGGACTGGACTAAGGACGCGGACAAGGGCGAACTTGTTCGTCTGGGTGTTGAGCATCCGGAAGGTGAATGTAACCTCGCCCCTGACATTTATGTTTCCATCGCAGATTTCTCCAGTTACGCACTGGATGAAGTCGAGACCCTCACCCCTATCGAAGCCAATGAGATTACCCGCGCTGAGGACGACAGCTATCTGGGCTATATCGCTATTCTTCTGGCAGCTGCCTCTGGCCGTTCGAGCTCCTCCCGTCGCTCTCGTGGCATGACCTATTGCTATCGCAATGTGAAGAACCACCTGCTTTCAGAAGGTCTCGTGGATACGTACCTGCCAGGTGGGTCAGCCTATATGGCGATTGAAGAACTGCCCAAGAACGGCTTCCGGCGCTTGCGTGTCAGGCACCCAGACCGCGCACCAAACGGTTCCGTCTGCGTTTATGACCGCGACTCGCGCAATCGCCACGGCCATATCGAGGTCAAAAAGAGCAAAGACTGTTACTGGTACGGCTATGGCTGCAAGGCGAAGTCGATGTACGACAGTCGTGAATTCTACGATTGCTTCGCAAAAGGCAACGCCAGACCGAATTTTTTTGCGTTTCTTTCCTCGGGTAACAACAAGGATGGCAACAAGCGTGGAAACACACGCTCTAGCCGCAAAAGGAATCCTTCCTGACGCTCATAGTTGACGCCAAATATAACAAACCCCGGCCTTTCAGCCGGGGTTTTTATTTTGTTTATTTGCTTTGCAGCGGGGCTTAGTGCGCCAGTTCTGCCAGCATGCCAGCCGCGACAGAGAACTTGGAGACCGACAGATCCTTTTCCAGAATCTCGTTGGTTGCCTTCTGTGTTCTCTCAGCTTTACCGCCGTTGCGTTCCAGCCAACCGTCAAAGCCGTTTTCACTGTCCAGCGCGTGCGCTGTCAGATCACGCAGGGCTTCTGCGAGTACTGAGCGGGAACGGTCAAGAGCGAGGCCGTCATAGTAGTCACGGATTTCATACTCGCGAGCCAGTTCTTCAATGGCACCGAACTTGAAGTGTTCAGCAACACGGAAGTAGGAAGCAGCAACTTCGTCCACATCGCGGCCAGCTTTCTCGGAGACCAGAACGATATCCGGGATCACCATTTCACCAATGAGGCGTGCAATGCGGGCCGCAATCATGATCGGCACACCAGCGTCTACGAGGCGATTGGTTTCGGTCTTGAGGACGTCAACCTGCTTCTCTGACAGGAATGTTTCCAGACGCGGAGACAGATGCTCCACAGTGCCACGGAAGCGGTCGATTGCTGCTTCCAAGCCATCTTCGAAGGAAACATTGCGCAGGAACCACATGACCTGATTAAGCACAAGATCCTGAATTCGCTCATAAAGTTCGAGCTGCAATTCGCCGGAGATCGTGTTGTCGAGGCGATCGATATCAATGTTCAGCTGCGTCAGGCCAAATGCGTCACGAACCACTGCGAAGGCACGCGCCACATCCGCAACAGACGCGCCGGTCTGATCAACGATGCGGGTCAGGAATGCAGGGCCGCCGCGGTTGATGATGGAGTTCGCCAACATTGTCGCGATGATTTCGCGGCGCAGACGGTGTCCTTCGATTTCCTCCGTATAGGTTTCGGCCATTTGCTCAGGGAAGTAACGGTACAGCTCTTTCCCGAGGTAGGCGTCATCCGGAACGGAACTCTTGAGCAGTTCATCATGAAGCGTCAGCTTGGCGTAGGCCAACAGGACGCCCAGCTCTGGACGGCACAGGTGCTGGCCAGCTTTTTCGCGCTCTTCGATGGTGGTGTCGTCTGGCAGATTTTCGACTGCACGATCCAGCAGTTCCTGAGATTCAAGCTGCCGCATCATGCGGACCTGATAGCCAAGATCTTCCAGTCCGCGACGGTCACAGAGCGAGATTGCCAGTGTTTGCAGGTAGTTATTGCGCAGGACCAGATCAGCAACTTCATCGGTCATATCCGCCAGGAAGATGTTGCGGTCCGGAATGGTCAGGCTGCCCTTCTTCACTGCAGCGCCCAGCGCGATCTTGATGTTCACTTCCATATCGGAGGAGTTCACACCGGCTGAGTTGTCAATCGCGTCGGAGTTACAACGGCCACCGGCACGAGAGAACTCGATACGTGCCTTCTGGGTGATCCCCAGGTTCGCGCCCTCACCAATGACCTTGGCGCCGACTTCTTCTGCGGTGATGCGGATCGCGTCGTTGGCGCGGTCGCCCACGTCGTTGTTGTTCTCATCTGATGCGCGGATGTAGGTGCCGATACCACCGAACCAGAGCAGATCTGCCTTCATCTTCAGGATAGCTGTCATAACTTCCTGAGGAGATGCTTTGGCCTTGTTGAAGCCGAGCAGCTTTTGCACCTGGACGGACAGAGGAATGGACTTGGAAGAGCGGGAGAAAATGCCACCGCCTTCAGAAATCAAGTCCTTGTTGTAGTCCTGCCAGGATGAACGGCCCAGATCGAACATGCGCTTCCGCTCGTCCCAGGTCACAGCTGGATCCGGGTTCGGATCAAGGAAGATATCGCGGTGATCGAACGCGGCGACCAGCTTTGTTGCCTTGGAAAGCAGCATGCCGTTGCCGAACACGTCACCAGACATATCGCCCACACCACAAGCGGTGAATGGCTCTTTCTGGATATCCCGGTCCATCTCACGGAAGTGACGCTTTACAGCTTCCCATGCGCCGCGTGCGGTGATGCCCATCTTCTTATGGTCATACCCAGCGGACCCACCGGATGCGAATGCATCACCAAGCCAGAAGCCTTTTTCCTCAGAGATCGCGTTTGCGGTGTCTGAGAAGGTTGCTGTGCCTTTGTCTGCTGCCACAACGAGGTATGGGTCGTCCTGATCGTGACGAACAACCAGCTCTGGTGGTTCAACAAGGTCCGCATCCAGATTGTCGGTCAGGTCGAGCATGGATGCAATGAAGATCTTGTAGGCTTCTGTGCCTTCTGCCAGCCACGCGTCACGGGTGCCGTTGGTCGGAAGCTGCTTTGGCAGGAAGCCACCTTTGGAGCCCACAGGAACGATCACTGCGTTCTTAACCTGCTGTGCTTTTACCAGACCCAGCACCTCAGTGCGGTAGTCCTGTGCGCGGTCAGACCAGCGCAGGCCACCACGGGCCGCCGGACCGAAGCGCATGTGCACGCCTTCCACACGCGGGCTGTACACGAAGATTTCGCGGTACGGTACAGGCTTCGGAAGGCCTTCTACTTTATGCGGGTCAAGCTTGAAGGCGAAGGTTGCTTTTGGTTGACCTGCATCATCCAACTGGAAGAAGTTGGTACGCAGAGTGGCGAGGATCAGGTTCTGGAAACGGCGAAGAATCCGGTCGTCATCCAGGCTCGTCACGTCCTCAAGGCTTGCGGAAATCTCATCAATCAGACGGCTCTCCTTACCCGAACGTTCGAAGGTGCCAAGTGTCGGATCGAAGCGGGTATGGAACAGGTGAACGAGCTGCTGAGCGATCTGTGGATAGCGGTTAAGAGTTCCCCACATATAATCTTCAGAATAGAGTATTCCGGCCTGACGCAAGTAACGCGAGAGTGCACGGATCATCGCAATGTCGCGCCATGCCAATCCTGCGCTCAATGCGAGAGCGTTGTAGCCGTCGTTTTCAGCCTGCATATTCCATACTGCGAGGAACAACGCTCCAAGGCGCTCAATGTCCGCTTCCGTGAAGTTGCGGAAGCGATCTTCGTCAAGATGAAGTGTGGTGTCGTGCAGGTAGCTCAGGTCGCGATCAGCTGGTGTGATGCGGTAGGAGCGCTCGTTGATCACACGGAAACCGAGGTGTTCCAGCATGGGTACACGCGCGGAGAGCGAGATTGGTTTGTTCAGGTGGTACGCACGCAGAGAGATCTGGCCTTTGCCCTCACGCTCGCGTTTGTAGAAACTGATGACCAGTGGGCGCTTCTCGTTAAGCTGCTCAATCCGGCGGATATCCTTGGTCGCGAGGACCGCTGGGGTCGCTGAGGTATATTCACCATCAAACGCAGCGCCATAGCGCTTCAGAAGGGCGCCAGCAATGGCATTGCCATAAACGGAGCGTAACGCTTCGCTCAGGCCGTCTTTCCATGTGCGCACGATTTCCAGAATAGCAGCTTCCAGCTCTGCCTGAGACGGCTGAGGGGTGTCGCCTTCATAGCGGCCAACGATAAAGTGGACGCGGACCAGCGGGCCTTCCGGGAACGTTGCGTACCATGCGGACAAGCGCCCTTCATAGACGTTTGCCAGATACGTGCCGACACGCTCGCGAATGCCTGTCGTGAAGTGATCACGCGGAATGTAGGTGATGATCGATACAAAACGGTCAAACTTGTCGGTTCTGGACAGAACACGGACGCGCGGGCGTTCATTCAGCTGAAGGATCGCATTGGAGAAGTCGATGAGCGTCTTCACGTCAATCTGGAACAGGTCATCACGGGGATAGCCTTCCAGAATGTTACGGAGCGCACGACCGCTGTGGCTTTCCGGATCAAAGCCGGATTTTTCCATGACCTTTGCCGTCTTATGACGAAGATAGGGAATAGAGCTGGTTGAGCGGGTGTAAGCTGTTGCGGTGAAGAGGCCCACAACGCGCAGTTCTCCGCGCAACTTGCCATCTTCATCATAGAGTTTAACGCCAATGTAATCCATGTGCACCTGACGGTGCACGCGGCTGCGGATGTTGGCCTTACCGATGATGAGTGGGTCTGGTTTCAGCAGAAACTCTCTGATTTCCGGCGTCATCAGAACAAATTCAGCGCCCTTACGCAGAACGCGGACCTTCGGATCGGTCAGAATGCCCAGACCCGACCCTTCAATCAGGGAGAACTCGCCGTCTTCGCTTGTCCCATCAAAGATGAACTCGCGTATGCCCAGAAGGGTGAAGTTGTCTGCTGCCATCCACTCGAGGAAAGCGATGGCTTCGTCAAACTTCTTGTTGTCGTGCTTTGCGCGAACTTGCTGGTATTCTTCAACCGCTTGTTCGATTCTGTCGCGCATAGGGCGCCAGTCATCAACGGCCTGACGAACATCATTGAGAACCAGTTCAAGGCTCTCTTCCAGCTTCTGGATATCCTCATCGGAGTTGAGACGTGTGAGGTGGATGTGGATGAGACTCTCACGACGAACAGATGTTCCGCCAGTACCAACTGTTCCATGGAATTTTTGAAGGTTGCCTTCCTCGTCACGTTCGACGACAAAAAGCGGGTGCAGCACAAGGCGGACTTCGTAGCCAGCGACCTGAATTGCGCCCATTACCGAGGATACAAGAAACGCCATATTATCGTTGACGACTTCAACGATGGTGATGTCTTCAAGCTGCTTGCCATCAGCGTTTGGTTGCGGATTGAAAACGCGAATCCGGTGGGTTCCCAGCGGGTGCGTTGCAAAGTCGGCCCAGGCTTCCTGCGAAACAACAGCAAGCTCTGATGGGGTATAGTTCACGAGATCTTCTGTATCGGCGTACGAGAAGAGGTTTTCGGCAAACCTTGCTTCGTCTTCGTTTTCGTCAATCAGCAGTGCACAGGTATCGGCAATTAGCCCAGCTTTAGCCTCGGCTGTCGTTCTAGACATTCAGGCGTTCCTCATCCAACATTATAGTCGGCACAGGCTGTGCGAACATGCCACATGGACGCCGCCTATGCCTTTGAAACCTATTAAGGTGCATTTGTTTAGTTTTTCAATGCGAATCCCGTGAAGAACACCGCGAAAACACCAACTTCAGGAGAATTTGAGGCGGCGTGAGCGGGTTCTGAGAGTCCTCGTTATACTCAAAAAGGCGTAGTCGGCAACCTGATGTTGCTTGAGCCCCCCTCAACTGCCAATTGAGGACAGGGGCCTAAAAAAACACCCCCAATTCTGTGACAATAGGTGAAGGACGTTGTACAACCCCTGAACCTATTTCCAACTACAAGCTCCAAGGAGTCAAAAATGTCGGTGCGCGTGTTCATTGATGGAGAAGCCGGAACGACGGGTCTACAGATCCGCGAGCGTCTGGCTGGGCGCCATGACATTGAGATCCTCAGCATCGCTCCAGAGCGCCGCAAGGAGCTGGCAGCACGTGCAGAGCTTTTGAACTCTGCTGATGTAGCAATCCTGTGCCTTCCTGATGAAGCTGCAAAGGAAAGCGTGTCACTCATCGAGAACGACAGCACGCGCGTGATTGATGCTTCTTCTGCATTCCGCGTCAATCCAGAGTGGGCCTATGGCTTTCCCGAGATGACCCGTGATCAGGCGACGATCATCTCCAAGGCACGGTTTGTTTCCAATCCGGGTTGTTACCCGCAGGGTGTTATCGCAACAGTTCGCCCGCTGCTGGAAGCTGGCCTCATTCCGTCCACGCACGCGCTTACGGTGAATGCAATTTCCGGTTACAGCGGCGGTGGCCGTCAGATGATCGAGAAGTACGAGAGTGGCGACAAGGCATCTTCCTATTGGCCGTATGGATTGCAGTTTGGACATAAACATCTGCCAGAGATGCAGCTGTATGCTGACCTGGCCCATGCCCCGCTGTTCCAGCCTGCCGTTGGCAACTACGCTCAGGGCATGATGACGTTTGTACCGTTGCAGCTTGGACAGCTTCGCGACGCACCAAAGGGCAAAGATCTACACGCTGCCCTTGCCGACCATTTCGCCAGCGTGACTGGTGACGTGGAGGTGGCGCCCTTTGAGAGCGTGAATGCGATTGAAGACCTGAGCCCAGAGATGTTTAACGGCACCAACAAAATGCAGTTGCACGTATTTGCCAATGACGACCGGGCACAGGCCCTGTTGGTGGCGGTCTACGACAACCTTGGTAAAGGCGCTTCCGGTGCTGCCGTCCAAAACCTGAATATTATGATGGGCCTGAACGAGAGTATCGACCTCGCTGTCGCCTAACAAAAATTAGAGAATTCCAGAGATCCGAGGAGAGTATTCCATGGAAAAGTTCACAGTACTGACGGGTGTTGCTGCGCCTTTGCCATTGGTCAATATCGATACTGATATGATCATCCCGAAGCAGTTTCTTAAAACCATCAAGCGTTCGGGCCTTGGCACAGCACTGTTCCATGAGATGCGTACCAATGATGATGGCTCGAAGAACGAAGAGTTCGTGCTGAACAAGCCGGGTTACGAGAATGCTCAAATCCTCGTTGCCGGCGATAACTTCGGCTGTGGTTCTTCCCGTGAACACGCTCCGTGGGCGCTGCTGGACTTCGGTATCCGCTGTGTGATCTCCACCAGCTTCGCTGACATCTTCTACAACAACTGCTTCAAGAACGGCATCTTGCCTATCGTGGTCAGCCATGACGATCTCGACAAGCTGATGGACGATGCGGCACGCGGCGCGAACGCGACGCTGACTGTTGATCTGGACGCTCAGGAGATCAAAGGACCAGATGGTGGTTGCATCAAATTCGACGTTGACCCACACCGCAAGCACTGCCTGCTGAACGGCCTTGATGACATCGGACTGACATTCGAGAAGACCGACTCCATCGACACCTACGAAAAGGAACTGGAACTGAGCCATCCTTGGCACTGATTAACACGGTCGTTGATAAAGTTTTTTGGGCGCCCTCGTGGCGCCCTTGCTATATGGACTGCGTGCAGCGCAGCCCATGGAGACCCAAGTGAACAAAGACGCAGGCAGAAACTTCTCATTCAAATCGGCTTTTACTTGGTGCTTCGTGGCTCTGGTCGTTCCAGTCTGGATTATAGGTTTTACTTCCAGCATTTTTGCGAGCACTTGCAGGAAGCCCGGAATTGCTGAAGAGAGAAAGATCCGCGCCTGCAGCATTTCGATCACAACCAGCTATTTGACCAGTCTCATCGCATCCGAAGACAGGGAGCTTGCGATACTGTATCTGGAACGCGGTATTGCACAAAGTCGCCTTGATCGCTCTGAGGAAGCACTTGTAGACTTCAGGCTGGCTATCGAGAAGGCTACCGGCAATTCATTGAGCAAGCTGGCCGAGCGTATCGACGCTCACGAAGACCTTCTGGAGCTCTATCAAAGTAGAACAGGAAGACTGCACGCCCAGTCACGCTTATCCGCTCTAGGGCATTCTGTCAGCAGACGATTTGAAGAACTCATCCTGAGACTGATTAGGGAGGAGCCAACCTCCCAAGCTTGGTCAAACTGGGAGCAGCTGCTTAAATCGACAGTGAGTTAAAGCAACTCCCTTTGTCGCAAACTCCTTCATTTGGACAGTGCCCTCTTGCAAGAACTATACGATTGCCAGTTGGCTCCTTTGCGGGGCGTGGCAATTGGCTGGACAGTATGCTGTCCAATCACAAGCTTTTGGCTTTGTAAGCCACGCACCCCACAAGAGACCCTATAGACAGTATCAGGCCATGTCGGCGACTACCATGGAGACGCCGACTGCGAAGACGCAAAGGCTGGCGAGCATGGAGACCCGTTTGCCGTTGTTGCTGTTTGCCAGCCACGCACGTGCGGGGCCGGAGACGAGACTGCCCACGCCGTAATAGACGATCAGGCAGAGCAGGCTGGCGACCATGCCGAAGACCAATGCATAGATCCAGAACGGCATGACTTCCGGCATGTAGAACTGCGGAAGCAGGGAGAAGTAGAAGAACATGCCCTTTGGATTGAGCAGGCTGGTCAGGAAGCCGAATTTCAGATCATTTGTGTCAACAGGTGCTGGCTCGTTCCCCTCAGCAGTCCAGTTTCCTCCTGCAAAGAATAGGCGGTAGGCCAGATACATAAGATAGGCCAGCCCGATCCAACGGATCGCCTGAAACAGCCTTGGTTCGGCCAGAAACAAGGATTGGAAGCCGGCGGCGACCAGCACGGTGAAGACAACATAGCCACCAGCGATGCCGACTGATGCTTTGAGTGCAGCGGGCTTTCCGCTGGCCAGTGCCCTACTGGTGACGTAGAGCATATCCGGACCGGGTACGATAATCAGACTTAAAATAGTGATCAAAAACAGAAGGGTATTCGCAGCCATTGGAGTATTTTTCTTACAAGAGGTTTTATTCCGTATTTTTCCCGAATATACTCCGGCGCATATCCTCAGAATATCGAATTGTTTCCGAAAAATGGCCTCAACAATACACCTTGACCGAACAGACTTCGCTATATTGGAAAAACTGCAGGATAATGCACTGCTATCCAATAAACAGGTTGCTGCTGAGGTCAACCTCAGCCCATCGGCTTGCCACGAGCGTGTTAAGCGACTGAAAGAAGGCGGAATTTTACAGGGAAGCCATGCCGTGGTGGACCCAAAAGCCTACGGTGTGAGCTTTGAGGCGATGTTCCTCATCCAGCTGGACAGACATGAGGCGCTTCTGGTCGAGGAGTTCTTGCAGGAGGTCATCGCGCTGCGTGAGGTCAAGTCTGTTGCACTTATCAGTGGGGCTTACGATATCGTCGCCCATCTGCGGGTGCGGGACATTGACCACCTGAAGAGCCTTGCCTTCGAGAAATTCACCAAACGACCCTATATAACCAAGATCGAGAGCTCGATTGTCTACGACTTCAAGGAGAACCGTGTGCAGAAGCCGCTTTGAGCGGCGTCTCCCGAACCGAGAGCCAGTTCCTCCCTGTAGGAAGGGGCTTTATTTGCGTTTGCTGGCAACTTCTTGTTGGTGGCGCTCGTTCAGGGCTTCCACTTCTTCCAGTTTGCGACCTACACGCGCCAAAGCAGCGGCGGCAGAGGTGAACTGGTTTGCTTTATCGACGTAAAGCTTGCGGGCGGTCTCCGGAAATTCCTGCAGCATGCGGGAGAAGAGTGCGCGGCGAATGCGGATCAACTCGCAGTCTTCGAGAGCAACTGCGCGGGCTGGACGTTTGCCCTCAGTCATCAGCGCGTTTTCGCCAAATAGGCTGCCGGGACCGTAGGTACCTTGGGGGCGTGCGTCGCGCCCCATACCGGTTTCCAGCTGCACCTTGCCGATTGTCAGTACGATGCCACCGTCTGCCCGCTCACCTTCATTAAACACTGTTCCACCTTTGGACACCTGCATAGTTTCCGCACTGAATGCGAGCAGGCGCAACTGGTCCTCAGTGAACTGAGAGAGGAGTGGAACACGTCTTAAGACGTCGATGTCGCGGGCTAGACTCATAGTTCTTGAATTAGCCGCTTATGCCTCAAGGCACAAGCTTATATCCACCGGCTTCTGTGACCAGAAGTTCCGCGTTGGATGGATCGCGTTCGATTTTCTGGCGCAAACGGTAAATGTGGGTCTCCAGCGTGTGGGTGGTGACGCCGGAGTTGTAACCCCAAACCTCGTGCAGCAGAACATCACGCGTCACCGGCTTTTCGCCAGCGCGGTAGAGGAACTTGAGGATCGAGGTTTCTTTCTCAGTGAGACGTACCTTACCACCGCTTTCATCCTGCATGGACTTTGCAGCAGGCTGGAAGGAGTAGCGGCCAATTGAGAAGACCGCATCTTCACTCTGCTCATGCTGACGCAGGTGTGCACGGATGCGGGCGAGAAGCACAGCGAACTTAAACGGCTTGGTGACGTAGTCGTTGGCGCCAGCTTCCAGACCGAGGATCGTGTCGCTGTCGGTGTCATGACCAGTGAGCATGATGACCGGAGCGCCAAAGCCAGCCTTGCGCAGCAGCTTTACGGCTTCGCGGCCATCGATATCCGGCAGGCCAACGTCCATCAGCACAAGATCGAAATGATCTTCTTTTGCCTTTTTGATGCCGGTGGCAGCCGAGTCCGCTTGAGTGGTTTGAAATTCGTCATAAAGCGACAGCTGCTCAACGAGAGCTTCGCGCAAATCGTTATCATCATCTACAAGCAGAATCTTTCGTGCGGTCATCTTCTCACCTTATCGCCGGAGTTTGGCGCTAATCCTAAAACTTTTCTTATATAAATACATGAAGGGTTGCCAAAAAAAAGGCGAGTAAAAACATGGCAAATCTCCATTTTTTTCGTAAAATCTACTTCACGGGTTAGTGACCCGCGCTTTATTTGGGAGTGTTTCTCCCCGTAGTTTTCGCAGGACAACAGGTTTGTAGATGCTTCCTCTCGCAGTGCCCACACCGCCCGCCAAGTTGCTGAAAAAGACCCAAAAGACCCTGTTTGTACGACATACAGGTGATGAGCCTCACTCCGGTACGCTCACATTGGGGGCAGTAACATTTGCGTGTGCGCTTGGACGATCGGGTTTGACGTATACAAAGCGCGAAGGAGACGGCGCGACGCCAATTGGGTGCTTTGAGCTGCTGAATGTGTACTACCGCGCGGATCGCGGGTCCTGTCCGGTGACGTATTTGCCCGTTTCCCCGCTCTCTCCGAGGGATGGGTGGTGTGATTCTTCTGAGGACCCGCTTTATAACCGGCCCGTGGATCTGCCCTTTGCACGCAGCCATGAGGAGCTGTGGCGAGAGGATCGCCTCTATGACATTCTCGTGGTGCTGAATTATAATATGTACCCGCGGGTTCCGGAGGAAGGCAGTGCGATCTTCTTTCATGTGGCGCGTGAGGGCTTCTTGCCGACGGAAGGCTGTGTCGCCGTTTACCCGGAAGTGATGCGTGCTATTTTGAAAGAAATGGCACCCGGCGATGTGATGGAAGTCTGTGCGCATTAGTGCATAACGGGAGAATTCGATCAGGGACACTTTAACGTGGGCCACTCAAACGGCTCAGCCAAGGAAATTGCCTGCATTTTCCCTAGTAATCTATAATAATTTACTCCATATAGTGCCTTCTTGACGGTTTACGTACGAACGGAAGCAAGCTCATGGCGGATACGCTGGTTCCCTTTTTGAAAATGAATGGTCTTGGTAATGATTTCGTGGTGTTTGACAGCCGCGAGAAGAAGGTTGCCTTAACCCCAGAGCAGATTGCCTCTATCGGGGACCGTGAAAAGGGCGTGGGCTTTGACCAGATGATCACGGTCGAGCCTGCAAGTTCCAGCGCTTATGCGTTTATGCGCATTCATAACCGAGACGGCAGCGAAGTGGATGCTTGCGGCAACGCAACGCGCTGCATTGGTCGCCTGCTTATGCATGAAGCAGGTACGCAGAGTGTTCCTATTCAGACCAACGCCGGTTTGTTGATTGCGCACGCATCTGATACCGAGACGCTTGTGAGCGTTGATATGGGTATACCCCGTTTTGAGTGGGATCAGATCCCACTTGCAGAAGAGTTTGCTGACACCCGTGCGATTGAGTTGCAGGTCGGACCGATTGATGCGCCGGTGCTGCACTCACCAAGTGTTGTGAACGTTGGTAATCCGCATGCGATTTTCTGGGTGGATGATATTGAAGCCTACGACCTTGAGCGATTTGGACCATTGCTTGAGTGTCACCCAATATTCCCTGAAAAGGCGAATATCTCTCTTGCTCAGGTCATTGGCGAAAACGAGATCCGCCTGAAGGTCTGGGAACGCGGTGTTGGCTTGACGCGAGCCTGTGGCACAGCTGCCTGTGCAACAGGTGTTGCTGCAGCACGAACTGGCCGGAGCGCCCGCAAGTGCACCGTCCATCTGCCGGGAGGACCGCTGGACATTGAGTGGCGTGAGGACAACGACCACATCATTATGACCGGCGAAACCACGATTGAATTTGAGGGAGAGCTCGATCTCGACACCCTCACCTACACAAAGACCGCTTCGGGGGACGCGGCAATGGAGCCTACGAAGTGAGCATTGATGTTGTGACATTCGGCTGCCGACTGAATGCATACGAGTCGGAAGTGATGAAGCGCGAAGCAGAGGCTGCCGGCCTTAAGGATGCCGTGCTGATCAACACATGTGCCGTAACCAATGAAGCTGTCCGCCAAGCACGACAGACCATCCGCAAGACCCGCCGCGAAAACCCTGATGCGCGTATTATCGTAACGGGCTGTGCAGCGCAGACGGAATCTGAAACGTTTGCTGAAATGGGCGAAGTGGATCTTGTTCTCGGTAATTCTGAAAAGCTGGAGCGCGCCTCTTATAGCCGTGTCGCCCAGTTTGGCATTGAAGAAACTGAAAAGGTCCGCGTTAACGACATCATGAGCGTGCGCGAGACTGCGGGCCATCTGATTGATGGACTGGAAGGGCGCTCCCGCGCGTTTGTTCAGGTCCAGAACGGTTGTGACCACCGCTGCACCTTCTGCATTATCCCTTATGGCCGCGGGAATTCACGTTCTGTGCCGATGGGCGTGGTGATTGACCAGATCAAGCGCCTTGTCGACAATGGTTATGGCGAGATTGTTCTGACCGGCGTTGATATCACCTCCTATGGCGCTGATCTGCCAGGAACCCCGAAGCTTGGAACCCTGTGCTCCAAGATTTTGAAGATGGTTCCCGACCTCAAGCGCCTGCGCCTTTCTTCTATCGACAGCATTGAAGCTGATGAAGAGCTGATGGACGTAATCGCACACGATCATCGTCTGATGTCGCATCTGCACCTGTCTTTGCAGGCAGGTGACAACATGATCCTGAAGCGTATGAAGCGCCGCCACTCCCGTGAAGACACGATCCAGTTTTGCGAGGACGTTCGTAAGATGCGTCCTGATGTGGTGTTTGGCGCCGACATCATTGCCGGATTCCCGACCGAGACCGACGAGATGTTTGAAAACACCCTGCGTATCGTTGATGAATGCGGTCTGACACATCTGCATGTGTTCCCGTTCTCTCCGCGTCCTGGCACCCCGGCGGCCCGTATGCCGCAGCTTGATCGTAAGATCATCAAGGAGCGCGCTGCGCGGCTTCGTGTCAAGGGACAGGAAGCTTTGCTTGCGCATCTGCGCGCCGAAGTTGGCAAGACGCGCGAGGTCCTGATTGAGCGTGAAGGGCTGGGCCGGACCGAGCAATTTACGCAGGTTGAACTGGATGCAAATACCGCCGGAAGCCTTGTCTCCGCACGCATAACAGGGCATACCGAAAGACATCTGATTGCCGAACCAATTGGTAAAGCAGCTTAAGCTTATACATTTCAAAGGTATCATTCCAGAATGAGTGAAAAGAAGCGCGGTTTTTTCAGTCGCCTGTTTGGTGGCTCCTCAGAAGAAACAAAGGACGAGCAGGAGCAAAAAGCACCTGAAAGTGCGGAGCTGCGCGAGTCACTTGAGAACCTCCAGTCCGTTCCGCTTGACCCTGTCGAAGGCCTTGAAGAAACAGCTGAATCCATTGCAGATGAAACTCTTGATCTGGAGAATCCAGAGGTCCCCACGGCGACCGAAGAGGAAGCTTCTGAAAAGCCTCACAATTTGAGTGAGGCAGAGACGAAAGCGCTCGAAGAAACTGCTTATCTGGATACCGACGATCTGGCTGAGGATATTGCCGATGGACGACCCGTTGTCACGCCTGAGAGCCCTGAAGCATCTGGCACACCGCAAGCAACTGAAGAAGACAGAAGCGCTGAAAGTGTTCGAGACGACGGAACATCCGGAGCAACTGGCGAAACTCAAGAAGCTGAAGAAGTTGAAGAAACTCGAGAAGATCGAGAGATACAGCAAACTGAGGAAACTGGAGAGGCTCAACAGGCCGAAGAAGCCGGAGGACCTCAAGAAGTTGAGGAAGTTGGAGAAGCTGGAGAAACACAGCGAGTTGAGGAGTCTGGAGAAGATACTCCGGTAAAGAAGAGCTGGTTCCAGCGTCTTAAGGCCGGTTTGTCGCGCTCTTCCAGCGCGCTGACTGAGGGCATCAGCTCCATCTTCACCAAGCGGAAGCTGGATGCGGACACGCTTGAAGAACTGGAAGATATTCTCATTCAGGCCGATCTTGGCATCGATACAGCCATTGCAATTACCGACCGTGTTTCTGACGGGCGTTACGACAAGGAAATCTCCGGCGAGGAAGTGCGTACTATCCTTGCAGAGGAGATCGAGAAAGTCCTTGAGCCTGTTGCCAAGCCGCTGGATCTGAATACCGAACACAAGCCGCACATCGTGCTGATGGTGGGTGTAAACGGTACAGGCAAAACCACCACAATCGGCAAGCTGTCTTCTTTGCTTCATGCACAGGGCAAGAAGGTTATGCTTGCAGCGGGTGACACATTCCGCGCCGCAGCCGTTGAGCAGCTGAAGGTTTGGGGTGAGCGCACAGGTGCTGAAGTGGTTGCGCGCGATACCGGTGCCGATGCTGCTGGCCTAGCTTATGATGCAGTTGATACCGCTCTCAGCAATGGTACGGATGTGCTTTTGATCGACACCGCCGGGCGCCTGCAGAACAGAGCTGAGCTGATGGATGAGCTTGAGAAGATCATCCGCGTGATCCGCAAGCGTGTTCCTGATGCGCCGCACACCACCTTGCTGACCCTTGATGCGACCACCGGACAGAACGCGCTGTCCCAGGTGGACATCTTCGGAAAAGTTGCTGGTGTGAACGGTCTTGTCATGACCAAGCTGGACGGCACGGCTCGCGGCGGCATTCTGGTGGCCATCGCCCGCAAATACGGTCTGCCCGTGCACTTTATCGGCGTTGGTGAAGGCGTTGAGGACCTTGAACCGTTTTCAGCCAAAGAATTTGCTTCTGCCATTGCTGGCAAGGAACATGAGCTGGATTAAGACAGCCCTAAGAATCAGGGAAGGCGCGTGTCGCCTTTCCGCTCCTCCCCTCCTCTTCGGTAGTTTCTATAGGTTCACTGGACAGGCCCGGGCGATCAGGTAGACTGGATTTTTAAATTTCCAGCCCATCGTTTAGCGAGCCCCTCCATGACATTTGAGTATTTGCTGACTTCCTTCGTTGTTATTCTGCTGCCCGGCACCGGTGTGCTTTACACAATTGCGATTGGGCTTGGGAAAGGATTAAAGCCGAGTGTGGCGGCTGCGTTTGGCTGTACGCTGGGAATTGTTCCCGCCGCACTGGCGAGCATCATTGGTGTGGCCGCAATCTTTCACAGCAGCGCCCTCGCCTTTCAGGTCCTCAAATATCTTGGTGTTGCTTACCTGCTTTACATGTCATGGAGCATTCTACGCAGCGGTGGAGCGCTGGAAGTGAGCGGTGAGAAGCGTGAGAGAACGCTGTCTCGCACCGCACTGGATGGCATCTTGCTCAATGTGCTGAACCCGAAGCTTTCCTTGTTCTTCCTCGCGTTTCTGCCTCAGTTTGTCTCCCTAGACAGCGGGAATGCGACTTCCGCGCTGCTCTTACACGCGTTCATCTTTATGGTGCTCACCTTCATCGTCTTCGTCGGGTATGGTGCCATGGCGTCTTTGGCGCGCGATTATGTGATCAACCGCCCAAATGTTATGGCTTGGCTTAAGCGAGGATTTGCAGCTACGTTTGGCGCTCTTGGTGTCAAACTGGCGCTTTCCGATAGCTGATCAGCGCAAACGCAATTCTGGAAAAAGCTTGCAATGGGGACGCAATGGAGAAATTGAAACTCAGGGTTCCACCGCCTTTGGTGTTCGTTGGCTTTGCAGTCCTCATGTGGCTCGTTGCTCTGGTCTTACCAGGTAACGTCGATCTGCACGGCACAGAAACTGCCTTTCTTGTCATCGGCCTTGGAGCGGGTGGATATTTTTCTTTTACCGGGTTCTTCGAATTTCGCAGAGCGCGCACAACAATAAACCCATTTCACCCTGAAGAAACGACAGCACTCGTTTCTGGCGGGATCTATTCCAAGACACGCAATCCCATGTATCTGGGTTTGCAAATCATCCTGCTTGGCTGGGCGATCTTTCTGGGCAACCTGTTCGCCATCCCGGTTGCTTTGGGCTTCGCCGCTTATATTACCGAGTTCCAGATCAAGCCTGAAGAGGAGATTCTGGAAGAGAACTTCGGTAAGGAATTCCTTGCCTATAAGGCCCGTGTGCGCCGCTGGATCTAGAGTAGACCATGGCCGTGTCTCCGGCCATGGTGTTAAATCGCCTTGATGCCTTGCACAGCAACAACTGCAAGCTCAGCCCATTAGGTGCTGATGACCCCTTCAATTGCTTCCAGACGGAATGCGGCAGCCATCAGGGCTTTGGTGTATTCTGTTCTTGGATTATCGAAGACTTCATCTGAGGTTCCCGCCTCCATCACCTTGCCGTGCTGCATGACCACAACATCATTGGCGAGGGCACGGACGACCTTGAGGTCGTGCGAGATGAACAGATAGGCCAAACCGTGTGCGGTTTGCAGGTCTCGGAGCAAGTCGACGACCTGTGCCTGTACGCTCATATCGAGCGCTGAGGTTGGCTCATCCAGCATCACAAACTTTGGCTCCAGCACCATGGCCCGTGCAATGGAGATACGCTGGCGCTGTCCGCCTGAGAACTCGTGCGGGTAACGGAACCGCGTCGCGGCATCCAGACCCACCTCCTCAAGCGCGGCGGCGACCTTGGCTTCCCGCTCCTTAGTGGAAAGGTCAGGCATATGGATCTTAAGGCCCTCCCCAACAATGTCGGCGACCGACATGCGGGGTGACAGGGAACCGAACGGGTCCTGAAACACGATCTGCATGTCCCGGCGAAGGGGGCGCATCTGCTTCCAGGAGTTTGCCTGAATGTCAGCGCCATCAAAGCTGATCCGGCCTGTCGAGGAAATCATCCGCAGGATTGCAAGGCCCAGCGTGGTCTTTCCCGAGCCGCTTTCACCGACGATACCCAGCGTCTGGCCAGCACGGACAGTGACATCAATTCCATCGACCGCCTTGATGTGGCTCACCGTTCTGCGCAGGAAGCCCCTTTTGACGGGGAACCAGACTTTGAGGTCTTTTGCCTCGACGATAATCGGCTGTCGGGAATCGCTTTGCGGCGGATTTCCTTTAGGCTCAGCTGCCAACAGGTGCTGGGTGTATGCATGCTGTGGGCGTTCGAAGATGTCTTCTGTGTCACCCTGCTCAACGATCTTGCCCTGTGTCATCACACAGACACGGTCAGAAATGCGGCGCACGATGCCGAGGTCGTGGGTGATGAAGAGCATGGCCATGCCCGTGCTCTTCTGCAGGTCTTTCAGCAGTTGCAGGATTTGCGCCTGAACCGTTACATCCAGCGCAGTTGTGGGTTCATCCGCGATCAGCAGGTCTGGTTCATTTGCCAGCGCCATGGCGATCATGACACGTTGGCGTTGGCCGCCCGACAGCTGGTGCGGGTATGAATTCAGGCGTTCTTCCGGATCGGGAATGCCAACCTGATCAAGCAACTCCAGCACGCGCTTTCTGGCGTTGGTTTCACCCAGACCACGGTGGATCTTCAGAACCTCCGCGACCTGCCGTTCAATCGTGTGTAGCGGGTTCAGGGAGCTCATTGGCTCCTGAAAGATCATTGAGATCTTGTTGCCGCGCACCTGTCGCATTTCGCTCTCAGTCGCGCCTATCAGGTCTTCCCCCTGATAGACAACCTTGCCAGAGGGGTGACTTGCGGCAGGGTATGGCAGGAGCTTGAGCACGGAAAGGGCTGTAACTGACTTGCCCGAGCCACTCTCTCCGACCAATGCGACTGTCTCGCCCTTCCTGATATTGAAGGAGATCCGGTCAACGGCATGATTGTCCTTTTCTCCCTGACGGAAGGCGACGGACAGGTCCTCAACAGAGAGGAGCGTTTGATTATTGGTCATTTGCGATCCTCCCTTCTTCAGTTCATCGTCTTGCGTGGATCAAAGGCATCGCGCACGGCTTCACCAATGAAGATCAACAGGCTGAGCATAATGGACAGCACGAGGAAACCTGTGATGCCGAGCCAAGGGGCCTGAAGGTTGTTTTTACCCTGCTTGAGCAGCTCACCCAATGACGCAGACCCTGGAGGCAGGCCGAAGCCAAGGAAGTCCAAAGCGGTCAGGGTTGAGATCGAGCCATTCAGGATGAACGGCATGAATGTGAGCGTTGCGACCATTGCGTTTGGAAGCAGGTGACGGCGCATAATTGTGCCGTTGGATACGCCCAGCGCTCGTGCTGCCGAGATGTACTCAAAGTTTCTGCCCCTGAGGAATTCAGCGCGCACCACGCCCACCAAGGCAACCCATGAGAAGGCGAGCAGGATCGAGAAGAGTATCCAGAATCCGGGCGTGAGCACCGAAGAGATGATCAAGATCAGGTAGAGCGTTGGCATCGCTGTCCAGATTTCAATGAAACGCTGGAAGCCAAGATCGACCCAACCGCCATAGAAGCCCTGTACTGCACCGGCGCCGATGCCGATGACAGAAGAGGCAAGTGTGAGGGCCAGACCAAAGAGCACAGAGATTCTGAAGCCGTAAACAAGACGAGCGAGAACATCACGCCCCTGATCGTCCGTACCAAGCCAGTTCCAGTTGCCGATTGTGCAGTTCGGGTCATTTACCCCATCTGCATAACGCTCACAGCGCTGCTCCTTGTCCATCATCCAGCTTGGCGGTGCTGGGGCCGGGACGGGAATTTCGTTGTTCACGGTCTGGTAGGAATAACGAACTGGTGGCCAGATAATCCATCCATTGGCATTGATCTCGTCCTGAATGAACGGATCACGATAGTCCGTTGTTGCCAGAAAGCCACCGAATTTTTCTTCCGGGTAGTCAACAAAGATCGGAGCGAGCAGTTCCCCCTTATAGGAGACCAGCAGTGGGCGATCATTGGTAAGGAACTCTGCAAACATCGCTAGAACGAACAGGACCAGAAAAATCCAGAGAGCCCAGTATCCACGCTTATTTGCTCTGAAGTTCTTCCAGCGGCGTTCATTAAGCGGGGAAAGTCTCCTACGCTTTTCCGGGGGCTGCGTTTGTTCTGGCAGCGGATTGATCGTTTCGTAGCCTTCATCCTTAAGGCGTTTTTCAAGCTGTGTGTCCATTGCTCGTCACACCTCCCGGCTTTCGAAATCGATCCGCGGATCAATCCAAGTGTAGGTGAGATCTGAGATCAGGTTCACAATAAGACCTATCAGCGAAAAGATATAAAGCGTGGCAAACATGACCGCATAGTCGCGATTGAGGGCCGATTCAAAGCCCAAGAGACCAAGGCCATCCAACGAGAAGATTGTCTCGATGAGGAGAGAGCCCGCGAAGAATGCCGAGATAAAGGCGCCAGGGAAGCCAGCGACCACGATGAGCATGGCATTGCGGAACACGTGGCCGTAGAGCACCTGACGTTCTGTCAGCCCCTTGGCGCGGGCGGTCTGCACATATTGCTTCCTGATTTCATCAAGGAAGGAGTTCTTCGTCAAAAGCGTCGTCGTCGCAAATGCAGAAAGAGCCATTGCGGTCAGTGGCAGAACCAGGTGCCAGAAGTAGTCGAGAATACGATGCGGCCATGACATGTCGACCCAGTTTTCCGAGGTCAGCCCTCGCAGTGGGAAGAAATCCCAGAAGGAGCCGCCAGCAAACAGGACGATTAGCAGGATCGCGAACAAGAACCCGGGGATGGCATAGCCCACGATGATGACGCTGGATGTCCAGACATCAAAAGACGTCCCGTCTTTGACTGCCTTTCGGATTCCAAGAGGTATTGATATGCCATAGGAAATGAGCGTCATCCAAAGCCCAAGCGAGATGGAAACCGGCAATTTTTCGATGATTAGATCAACAACGGCAATGTCCCGGAAATAGCTCTCACCAAAATCAAAGGTGGCGTAACTCAAAATCATCCGGCCAAAGCGTTCCAGTGGTGGCTTATCAAAACCAAACTGCGCTTCCAGCTCCTGAATGAATTCCGGGTCCAGACCCTGCGCGCCTCGATATTTCGATCCTGCGCCCTCTCCGCTGCCCTGATTGGCGCCAGCTGAGCCACCGAAATCACCTCCACCACCGGAAATCCGGCTGGTGGCTGACACACTATCCCCTTGCAACTGAGCAATCACTTGCTCAACCGGTCCACCGGGCGCAAACTGGATAATGACAAAGTTAATCGCCATGATGCCGATCAGTGTCGGGATCATCAAAAGCAATCTACGCAGAATATAGGCGCCCATGGGCTTCTTTTGTCCCTAATTTATACGCCGATGCAAACGGCTTTACTTGCCGATGCGAGCGGCTTTTTCCGTATCGACCCACCACGTTGTCTCTACGGGGAAATCATAGGCTGGCATATCCGTTGGAATGCCAAACATGTCCCAGAGAGCAACTGTATGGGACGCTTTGAACCATTGTGGTACCCAATAGTAACCAGCACGCAGAACTCTATCCAATGCCCTGGCAGCGGTTACCATTTCCTGACGCGACGATGCATTAATCGCCTTTTCAACCAGATCATCGACAGCAGGCAGTCTTATGCCTGAGAGATTGTAAGAACCGAAGGTTTCTGCAGCCTCAGATGTCCAGAGGTTTTGGATGGTTGACCCGAGTGTCGGTGTCAACGAGAAACGATGCCCGACAATGTCGAAATCGAAGTCATTTACACGTTTTTGGAACTGCGCTGGATCAACCACTCGGAAGCTCGCTTCAATACCTAACAGACTGAGATTCTTGACGTATGGCAGCACGATTCGTTCAAAAGTGGGCGAACTGGAGAGAAATTCCATCACCAATTGGTTTCCATCGGGGCCGATCAATTGCTCGCCTCGCCGGAAGTAGCCTGCCTCTCTAAGAAGAAGTGAAGCTTCTCTAAGAAGCGTGCGGTCCTGCCCGGATCCGTTGGAGACTGGCTGTGTGATTGCCTCGCCAAAGACCGCTTCTGGTAAATCATCCCTATAAGGCGCCAGCAAAGCCAGTTCAGCGTCACTGGGTAGGCCGACCGCTTTCATCTCTGAATTTTCGAAGTAGGATTGCGTTCTTATGTATTGATCATAAAAGAGCGCAGCATTCGACCACTCAAAATCAAATGCATAGCCGAGCGCCTCGCGAACCCTTGGGTCGGAGAACTTGTCACGGCGTGTGTTCAGGAACCAGCCCTGCGCTCCAGATGGCAGGCCGATTGCAAATTCTCTTTTGATAACACGTCCTTCTGTAAAGGCCGGGAAATTGTATTCCGTTGCCCATGTCTTGGAGGAGAACTCCTCATGGAAAGTGAGCGTCCCCTTCTTAAAGGCTTCAAAGGTTGCCTGACGTTCGCGGAAGAAGTCGAAACGAATGATCTCGAAATTGTAGTGCCCTTTGTTTACCGGCAAGTCGTTTGCCCAGTAATCCTCGACTTTTCTGTATTCGATATACCGCCCGATCTCGTAACGCCCCACTGTGTACGGGCCGGAGGACAGTGGTGGTGTCAGCGTCGACGCCTCGAAGTTGTAGCGGGTGTAGTAGTCCTTCGAGAAAATGGGGAGAGTTGCTATCAATAAGGGAAGTTGCCTGCTGTGATTACCGGAAAAGGCGACTGTCACAGTGTGCTCATCCGGCGCCGTTGCAGAAACCATCTCCTGAATCGACTGGCTAATATACGGATGACCTTTTTCCTTCAGGGTGTTCAGGCTGAAGGCAACGTCCTCTGCATTGAGGATTGAGCCGTCGTGGAAGCGGGCTTCAGGACGGATTTTGAAGGTTACAAAGTTGCCATCGTCAGAGACCAGCGCGCTTTCGGCAACCAGCCCGTAGACCGCATCCGGCTCATCGAAGGCGCGGACCATCAGGCTATCAAAGCAACGCTCCATACGTGGTGGAGCGTCCCCTTTGAGGATGAAGCTGTTGAATGTATTGAAGGTTTGAGGGTTCTGATTATAGGTCCAACTCGGTGCGGTCATGTTGATCTGACCACCTACCGGCGCTTCCGGATTGACATAGTCAAAGGCCGTGAAGCCCTTTGGATACTTCAGATCACCGAACACGGAGAGGCCATGGCTCCAAGTTCCGGCCTGAACCGGCAAGGCGCCCCCAGGGATGAGGAACGCTGCCGCTGTCGCCGCGCTGAAGTGTAGGAAGCTACGTCTATCGAGTTGGTTTCGCACTATCACTTCGCCTCCGCTACCTTTTGCGCTTTGGCTTCATCCCACCACCAAATTGTTGGGAAGCCAACGTCATATTCAGGAAGTTGCTGAGGATGTGAGAACCGGTCCCAACGCGCCACACGGCTGAACGGAGAAGTCCATCCTGGGATGGTGTATTGCTCCCACATCAGAATGCGGTCCATAGCTTTGGTTGCCGCTGTCAGCTCTTCACGATTATCTGCATTCACAATGATATCAATCAGCTCATCGATTGCTGGATCTTTAATACCCGCATAGTTTCGCGAAATATCATCGTCAGCCGACTCCGAACCCCAGTAACCGCGTTGTTCGTTACCCGGAGACAGAGACTGTACCCAACCAGTATAGATCATGCCAAAATCACGATTTCGAATACGGTTTATATACTGGGAGCTGTCCACTACGCGTAGCTGCAAATCGATACCGATTTTGCGCAGAGATGTCTGATAGCGAAGAGCAACACGTTCAAACGAATCGCCATTCAGCAGGTATTCAATAGTGAATGGCTCACCAGTTTCCTCGTTTACCAGCTGCCCTTGTCTTTGCACATAACCAGCTTCTTTGAGAAGATCGAGGGCCATTCTCAGATTGGTGCGTTCCTGACGAGCGTCTTCCGAAACCGGGTTGACGTATGGCTCAGTGAAGATCTCCTCAGGCACCGCTGATTTGAGCGACTTCAGAATCTCCAGTTCGCGGCCTTCCGGCAGGCCAGAGGAGGCAAGTTGGCTTCCATTAAAGTAACTGGTGAATCGGCTGTATTGATCGAAGAAAATCGTGCGGTTCATTTCCTCAAAGTTTAGAGCGTAATTCAAAGCACGGCGAACACGTCGATCCTGGAATTGCTCTAGGCGCGTGTTGAGGATAAACCCCTGCATCAACCCAATGCCGCGGTATGTTTGCGGGAATTCCTCTTTCACGATCTCGCCACGGTGCACCGGTGGGACGTCATAGGCCGTTGCCCAGTTCTTCGCAATGGCTTCTGTACGCCAGTCAAAACGATCAGCCTTGAATGCTTCCAGTTCAACAGTCTCGTCGCGGTAATACTCGTAGGCAATTTCGTCGAAGTTGTCTTTACCGACATTTACGTTGAGATCTTTGGCCCAGTAGTCATCGACGCGTTCATACGTGATCGACCGGCCAGGCACGACTTCGCTAACTTTGTAGGCACCGGACCCCAGCGGGACCTCCAGCGTACCTCGTGATATATCCCGCTGTTCACCCTCGCTGTTTGTTGCCGTCCACCAATGCTTTGGAAAGACAACAAGTTGGCCCATGATTTGAGGTGCTTCGCGGTTGCCCGCTTCAACAAAGTTGAATTTGATTTCGGTTGGGCTGAGAACTTCGTAGCCTGTAACATGCTCATAATAGTTCTTGTACATCGGGTTCAGTTCCCGAAGTTGATCGAAGGACCATGCTACATCTTCTGTGGTAATCTGTGTGCCATCGTGCCAATGGGCTTCTGGGCGAAGACGGTAGATAACCCAAGAGAAATCGTCCGGATATTTCAAGGCATCTGCTATGAGGCCATATTCTGTCGAGATCTCGTCACTGGAGGGCGTTGTCAGTGTGTCGTAGATGAGACCAAGGCCAATTGGCGTGACGCCGCGGTTGGGGACCAAGTTCAGACTGTCGAATGTTCCTGTCCACGCCATACGGACCCTGCCACCCTTTGGGGCATCCGGATTTACATAGGGGAAGTACTCGAAGTCTTCCGGCAAGGCTGGCTCACCGATTAGAGAGGTTGCGTGCCGCCATTCAGGTTCACTGGTTTCAGCAATTGCCGCTGAGGAAGTCAGGCTTGCAAAGGCAAGCGTCAGAGCTGCCAGTGAGCTATATAATTTGGTCCGCACAACGTTCCTCCATAAAGACAATCAGTAGTTCCATCGTAGAAAAAGCACCACGCTTCGAAAATTGAACTTCTCTTGCAGCTTTCATCCAGACTTAACCTAAGATTACGGCTGAAAACACTTCTGCGACAACGTCTTTCGCTAAGATGACAAAAATTTAACTGGAAGAAACGAGGAAAAGGTTAGCATTCAACCAAAATTAGACAATAAAAAAGCCGGGAGTAAATCCCGGCTCTTTGAGAATTCTACCCTCATATCTGAGGGAAGGAGATCAAATCAAGATCAATTAATTGGCACTGGATTATCTGAGAGTGAGTTCAGATAAGCAATCAGATCAGCGCGCTGGTCGTCTCTCTTCAGGCCAGCGTAGCCCATGCTGGTACCAGGAATGTGAGCTCTAGGAGACTCGATGAACTCGTTGAGCTGCTCGAAAGTCCACTCTGGGTGGGTTGTCGCAAACTCCTGCATCGCGGTGGAGTACGAGAAGCCTTCGTGAGAAGCTGGTGCGCGGCCTACGATGCCCCAGAGATTAGGGCCAACCTTGTTCGCGCCACCGTCGTCAAACGTGTGACAAGCTGCACACTTTCTAGCTTGTGTTTCGCCATCTTCAACAGAGGCGTTGGCGAGCAGTTCTTCAATTGGCACGACCGCGACGACTTCTGCAGCTGCTTCACTTGATGCGTTATCCGCACTGGCAACTTCGATTTCATAACCGCGCTGCTCGTCTCCGTGAGGCGCAAAGATGACTTCCGTCAAAACATTCAGGCCCAAGAATGCAACCAAGGCGAACAGAATTGCACCGGCAATTTTGTTCAGTTCAAACGAATTCATAGCTCATACGCTCCGAATATTGGTTAGGCTCGCCCTGACGCAACAGGCATTGCACCTAACTTGATCTGTATATTTTGCTGGGAAACTACAGTTATTTTTGGGCTCTTGTCCATAATTTAATTAGTGTTTTTCCTAGGTCTTTCGCAGTGATGTGGACCAGAAGTTGATCTGTGTGAATTCAAAAAACCATGGAACACAACGGGTTTCGTCGCATCGCAGTTTAAAATAGCTATAAACTACTGATTTGTTCCGCGTTATTCCGCTCATGCCAAATTTGATTGTAGGAACAAGAGCATGCAATCACGCCATCAGAACCCAGGAAAATGCGACAAAATATCACACCTGAATAATCTAAAGGCCCGACATTTGACTCCTGAGCATCAAATTTAGATCAAAGCGATACCCTCTAAAGACCAGAATCTGGTCTACATAATCACAGAGGCCGGCCCATTCTTGAGGTCTTTTCACCTTAAGTTTCATCTCTGAGTATGATTAGAGTTTGCAATCCCTTATATCTCAGGCAATTTGTGAGTGTGGCTGTTGCGTAACTGTTGGCAAAGCCTCAAATGAACAAGGTTTCTATAATCCCGTGAGTGTAGTGATGTCAGATCAGCGCAAAGTCGTGTTTCAAGGAGAAGTGGGAGCCAACTCCCATATGGCGTGCAACGCCGTCTACCCAGAGTATCAAGCTGTCCCTTGCCCGACTTTTGAAGACTGCTTCCACGCGCTCCAAACCGGGGAAGCAGAACTGGGCATGATCCCGATCGAAAACTCGGTCGCAGGACGTGTTGCGGATATTCATAATCTGCTTCCTGGTAGCAATCTTCATATTGTCGGCGAGTACTTCATGCCGATCCGATTTCAACTCATGGGCATCAAAGGCACCAAGCTGGAAGACCTGAAGAGCGTTCAAAGCCATGTAATGGGTTTGGGTCAATGCCGAAAATTCATCCGTAAACATAGTCTTCAGCCAATCATTGGTGCCGACACCGCAGGTTCTGCACGTCAGGTTGTTGAAGGTGGTGATAAAACAATTGGTGCGTTTGCTCCTGAACTTGCTGCCGAGGTTTATGGTCTGGATATCCTTGCGCGCGATTGTGAGGATGCAGCACACAACACAACCCGGTTTGTGATCCTCTCCCCTGAGAAGAAACAGGCAGCGAACTCTGGTCAGCCGATCATTACGACCTTCATTTTCCGCGTTCGGAACGTTTCTGCTGCCCTATACAAAGGGCTGGGTGGATTTGCGACGAACAACGTCAACATGACAAAGCTGGAGTCTTATCAGCTTGAAGGTCAGTTTTTTGCTTCAATGTTTTATGCAGATATCGAAGGACACCCTGAAGATCCCAACGTAGCCCTTGCACTTGAGGAGCTGGCGTTTTATTCGACTGAACTAAATATTCTTGGGGTGTACAATGCGAGCCCGTTCCGCGAAAAAATTCGGGAACCTGAGGCCAATCGTGCGTTGCGTCCTACACCAGGAAAATAACAGTTGTAGGCCTTGCTCTAACGGTAAGCCACCTATGTATCGTTCCGGGCATTTGTGAACCGGGCTAGTTACAAGGACTTTACATGTCTGAATTCAAGTTTGATGCATTGTGCATCGGCAATGCAGTCACTGACGTCTTCTCTCATGTGGAAGATAGCTTTCTCGTTGAGCAGTCTCTGGTTAAGGGATCCATGCGCCTCATTGATACTGATGAAGCGCTGCGGCTTTACGATAAAATGGGCCAAACAACCCGTATTTCGGGCGGCAGTGCTGGAAATACGGCTGCCGGCATTGCGTCCTTAGGCGGAAAACCATCCTATTTTGGCAAAGTGGCCGACGACGAGATTGGCGACGTTTATCGCCATGACATGAATAGCATCGGCGTTCACTTTAATACTGGCCCATTGCGCGATGACCTGCCTTCCAGCCGGTCTATGATCCTGATCACGCCCGATGGCGAGCGGACCATGAACACCTATCTTGGTTCTGCAACCAAGTTGACGGCGTTTGATATCGACCGCGATGTGGTTGCCAGTTCTGAAATCACCTACATGGAAGGCTATCTATGGGACGAGGAAGCTGCGAAAGATGCCTTCCTCAAAGCCTCCAAGATTGCCCATGAAGCCGGCAAGCTGGTTTCCCTTTCTCTTTCAGACAGCTTCTGCGTTGATCGCTTCAGAGATGAATTCCTGCAACTGATCCAAGAAGACAAGGTCGACATCCTGTTTGCGAATGAGCATGAGCTCAAGGCGCTCTACCAGACCTCCGATATTGAAACAGCAATTGCGCTGGTTCGCGAAGATTGCACTCTCACAGCCCTGACATTGGGCTCTGAAGGCGCGATGGCGATCTCTCGTGAGGAAACCGTGCACGTGCCTGCAACAGCGATTGTCGGCGGTGTGCGTGACCTGACCGGGGCTGGTGATCTGTTCGCCTCCGGCTTCCTGTTTGGTCTGGCTCGCGACTTCAGCCTGAGCGACTGCGCCGAGCTGGGGTGTCTGTGTGCGGGTGAAGTGATCAGCCACGTGGGTGCACGTCCCGAAAAACCTCTCAGCCAGATCGCAGAACAGAGTGGCTTCACGCTTAGAGCCTAACAACTGGCACTGATGAATTAGGCGGCTCACGGGCCGCCTTTTTTATGTGCCGATCTCTTCGATACTGCCTGCGCTAGTCACCTGAAAGAAGAGCGGCTGTGCTGTAGCAATATGTAGGCTCTCTGTCTCGTCTTGCCCGAGGTTGCAGATTCTCGCGATCAGTCCTCGGATTGTATTCCGGTGCGAGGCGATGAGGATATTCTTTCCGCTCGTCAACTGAGGCAGGACACGGTGTTTGAAAACACTGTGTGCTCTGTTTGCGGTCATCTCCAAGCTTTCACCGCCGGGTGGAACAGCCTGCAATGAGTTGCGCCATTGATGCACCTGCGCCTCACCATGTTTGTGACATGCCTCTTCGATCGAGGTACCAGTGAGCTTGCCGTAGGCTCGTTCATTGAGCTGATCATCTTTAATCACATGCAGGTGAGGCTGATTGGTTTCCTGAAGGATCAAGTCCAGCGTCTTACGGGCGCGCTTGAGGGTTGATGAGTAGGCCATATCGAACTGAATTGCCTGCGAGCCGAGGGTACGGCCCGCGTTTCTGGCTTCCTCAACGCCCTTGGGCGTCAACTCTGGATCGCCCTGCCCTGAGAAAATCCTGCGCGCATTCCATTCACTTTGTCCGTGACGCACCAACACCAACATTCCCATAAGACACGCCCCACAGATTCTCCAATATGGGTGCCTTATATAGCTTCCTGCACAGCTCTAAACCCGACTTTTGTTGAAATGCTCAGAGATTTCAGCTGGGCTCGAGAATCTTGGTGGGCAGACCGTCCAGACTGGTGACGTTGTATTTCCGCCAGTAATTCTCCAGTTCCTCGCGATCCATTGTCTCGTAGTAAGGCAGGAACTCCTTCTCAACACGGGTATCGACCAACTCCATGTGCGGGACTGTTGAGCCGCATGAGGTCTGGATCAGTTCGATGTCCAGATCGAAGATTTGCCTGCACCCCGGTAACTCCGGGAACTGAGCAACCAGATTGTTCCACTCCGGGTCCCTTGGGTGGACCACCTTTGCAGTTCCAAACACCCGCAGCGTGAGGCGCTGCTCGCCGAACGAACAAAACATGAGAGTCATTCGGCCATCTTCCTGCACATGGGTGGCCGTTTCATTGCCAATGCCGGTCAGGTTCAACCAAATGACCCGCTCATCACTCAGGACCCTCAGCGTATCCATACCCTTGGGAGACAGGTTGATATGTCCAGTGGCAGCAGCGGTCGCCACGAAGAATACTGATTGTTCTTCGATATGCTGGCGAAATCTGCGGTTCAGTTTCTTCGCTTTTATCATCTGCTCTCAGGACCGTTTCAAGGACGCTTAATCAGCATCAGCATACTGGGCGTTAATGCGGCGCTGCTCGCTTGCGTAGCTGCCGGAACGGCCGCCATTGCGTTTGTCGTAGCTTCTTGCCCAAGCCTGCCAAAACTCTTCCGAGGTGGCGTCCATATCTGTGATTTCCGGCTGGACAATCGGCGTCTTCGGCAGGATCGTGTTGGGCAATTGCACAACTTGCAGCAAAGGCCGATGGCGTGGGAAGCTGATGGGCACATCCTGCTTGCGCAGCTTCACATTGATGAAGAGCGGCGAACAGAACCAGCTGGAGTCGATCATTGCTTCAAAGCAATCAAAGCCGGAATTGGACGGAAGGTTGATCGGACCACGAACCCAATGGCACTGGCCTTCATCACCAATCAGACTGTAGCCGGTGCCAATCTGGACGATATCGCCTTCCGGAAACACATCCAGAAACGGCGGGTAGTAGTCTTCCAATCCTTCCGGACAGAGTTTTTGGTAGTCTTCCACGAAATCGGTAAGATACAGCCGGTCGAGCAAGGTCCACTCACCATCAGCACCTAGCTTGTAAAGGACCTCTGATCCGGTCCACATCAGGTAAAAGTCTACTGGCGGGTAAACGTAGTAGCCTTGGCGAGAAGCCGTAACAAGGGGCTCACAGTACTTCATTGCCCGAGCAGGCATCATGCCAAGATTTGTTCCATCTGCCTTCACGACATCTGGGGCAGACTTGACCATTCTTACAAACTTCACGGAAATTCCCTCGCAGAAAGATACTCTGCTACAAAAAAAGAGAGGCAGTCTGGACTGCCTCACGCATTAGATTATTTTGGCTTTTTCTTCTCATCTTTTGGAGCCAACCCGCCGTTCAATTTTGCTGGCTTAGCTTGTGCAGATGCTGGGCGACCGTCGTTTGCTACAGAAAACTTCATAGGTTGTCCTCTCAATCAGAATTAAATAGGTGCATACATTTTTTGTAAGCTTTGAGAGGCTTGCATCGAATCTGGCATAGCACAAGGCAAATAATAATCACGCATTCATTATCTATTATTGATAATTCGCAGTGCTTTATATTTCACGGACTTAGTATTTAAATAGGGTCTATTTATGTGAATAATATTTATGCCTTGAATTCCAACTCAGGTACTATTTAGGGGCATATCTTCGGAAAATAAAAAAGCGACCCCGAAGAGCCGCTTTTTTGATTCCGGATTGTCAGCCTGGCTTAAGCGTCTGCCAGATCCTCGACAGAGAGAACCTTACCTTCTTCATCAAGGCGATAAACAACAGGCTTGCCTGTGCCGAGTTCACGCTTGAGGATTTCTTCGCGTGAGAGGCCTTCCAGTTCCATGATGAGGGAACGCAGAGAGTTGCCGTGTGCAGCAACGATAACGCGATTACCTTCGAGAACTTTTGGAAGAATGTCAGAACGGTAGTAAGGCAAGGTGCGTTCTGCAGTCATCTTCAGGCTTTCACCGCCTGGGGGAGGTACGTCGAACGAACGGCGCCAGATGTGGACCTGCTCGTCACCGAACTTCTTACGTGCTTCGTCTTTGTTCATGCCCGTGATGTCGCCGTAATCACGTTCGTTCAGAGCCTGGTCCTGAGAAGTTGGCAGGTCTTCCTGACCAAGCTCACCGAGGATCAGCTTGAGTGTGTGCTGCGCACGCAGCAGGTCAGAAGTGAACGCCAGATCAAACGTCAGGTTCATTTCTTTGAGTTTTTTGCCTGCAGTTTTTGCTTCTTCAACACCCTGCTCTGTCAGATCCGGGTTTTTCCAGCCGGTGAACAGGTTTTTCAAATTCCATTCGCTTTGTCCGTGGCGGACGAGAACCAAAAGGCGTTCCATCAAACTCTCCTAGGGAGGCTATGTGTTCTTGAAAGCAGTTGTCTTGGAAGACTGCTTTCAAAGTCATTCCGCATATCTCGCAATATCGAGTATGCGCTACGTATCACTCGTCATTTAGGCCGAGAACATCGGCCATTGAGTATAAGCCCGGCTGCTGCTTATGCGCCCAGATGGCGGCCTTCACCGCACCGCGAGCAAAAATCTGTCGGTCTGTTGCTATGTGTGAGAGTTCTATACGCTCTCCTTCGCCTGCAAACATCACCGTATGTTCACCTACCACTGAGCCGCCGCGCAGTGTTGCGAACCCGATATCGCTTCTTTTGCGCTCTCCAGTGATACCGTCACGGGAGCGAACACTATGAGGTTCCAAAGGAATTTCGCGACCCTCAGCTGCTGCCTCGCCAAGCAAAAGTGCTGTGCCTGATGGTGCATCAACTTTGTGTTTGTGGTGCATTTCCAGAACTTCAATGTCGAAATCCTCATCAAGCGCAGCTGCAGCCTTTTTGACGAGACCAGCCAGCAGGTTAACACCCAAGCTCATATTGCCGGATTTTACAATGCGGGCGGATGTCGCGGAGTGAGCCAGCTCAGTGGATTGCGCGGAGGTCATACCGGTTGTGCCGATGATGTGCACGATGGAATGGCGTGCGGCTGCCTCTGCGAATAGGACGGTTGCTTCCGGCCTCGTGAAATCCAGAACTCCGTCAGCTTCTGCGAAAGCTGCGTTGAGATCGGACATGATTTCAACGCCGAGTTTGCCACATTCGGCCAGCTCGCCAGCATCCTTGCCGAGAAACTCGGAGTTTTCGCGTTCAATCGCTGCGGATACCACCACACCGTCCATCTCGGTTACGGTGCGAACCAAAGTGCGGCCCATTCGGCCTGCTGCGCCGACAACAACCAGTCGCATGTCGCTCATCTCATTCCCCCGGGCTACGAGGAGCCCCTCCAGACTTAAGGTGAGAGTGGGTATAGCAGGCAGTTTGCTTTGTTTCAAACCGAATAGAGCGAAGAGATGGCTCTCGCTTCGGTTGTGAGGATTTCTCAATCTGTACAGCGAAAACAATGCAGGCCTGCAGGCCGCAACGTGGCAGCTCAGTCATGCGCGATAATCTGGTAGGGGGAGAATGTGCTTGCTCTACAGAGCAAGCTGGATGCGCGAAGAGCACCGCATGGGGGCCATGCAGTGTTGAAGCTGAAGTTTCCCGCTGAAACGGGTGGAGCAAGGCGAACAGGCTCTGCCTGCGCTACTTGTTAAGTTAGTTTCTTCGGCATTGGCTGCTCGCCTTGCCCGGGTCTTTTATCATGAACGCGCGGGTTCCTTCTCGAACAGACGTGACTGACACATTGCTGTGCCATTGGCTGTTTCCTGCCACCGCCGGACGCCCTTCGGAACGATCTCATTTCCCCTATACCACTGCGGTCTCAAAAGGGGACGCTTCACCGGACCTCCCGACACGATACGTTACCTCATGCCGGTAGCCCAACCCCACCCACGCCGAGGGACGGACGGTCCGTCCCTGCCCGAATGCGTGGGCACGAGAACAAGCATAGGGTGGATTGGAGCAAGGGGGATAAGTTTTTTGAATGGCTCTCTCCGCAAACACTAAAATATAAGTGAGTGATAGGCTGAGCTGGGTGCCTATAACAATGTTGGGTGCCGACCATGTGCATTTTTGGTAGGAGAACTAAAAGTTCTTCTTTTAAATCACTCATCAATCTTCGAATTTTTAGTTTGATGGATAGGACCAAAGGCGCTCTCTTAGTTCATAGTTCAGGGCAATACTCTCGTTCATGGCATCTTCACCGAGAGTTTCGACCAGAGTGGTCTCCTCCGAGAGCAGAGAAACCCCAAGGCCAGCCCTGGAGTTCTTAAGGGGCAACCCGATAGCCTCAAGCACCGTGGGATAAACATCCATGAGGGATCCGAGCTTGTCGGTTTTCCCGGGTTCAATACCGGGGCCAAACACGAAGAAGAGATTTCTTCGCTCGCTACTTTGCAACTCAGAATAGACACTATTTTTCATCGCAAAATGATCGCTCTGAACAATAATCACGGTGTCCTCTAGCAGGCCAAGTTTCTGGCTCTTGCTAATAAAATCGGCAAGGAGCCAGTTCGTGCATTTCACGGCCTTCAGCATCGTCACGCGAGCCTGCATGATCCGCTCCATACTCTCGCATTTTGGCGAAACAAGCCCAATGGGAGAGTGCCCCCCAATTGTCTCAATGGTGAGGCCAAATCTTTGTCCGGCCTGTACGTTCTGCTGCAGGATTTCCAGGGCTTTATCAAAGACAAGTTCGTCGCTTACACCCCATGCATTTTTGTGTCGTTCGAGGTTGTCCGTACCTTCGAGCTTTTGCAGAAAGTACTCCGCCCCCATAACCTGTTGAAAGCCATGCATGTTATAGAAGTTGGAGAGTCCTGAGAAAACCAAATCTACCCCAGCCAAAAACGTCAGATCATACCCTTCGTTTGGTAGAACATCACCCAGACACACCGCTGATGGCAGGAAGCCGGACAGTCTCCAAAATTTATTTGCGTATGAAAATCCCGCTGGCGACAACGGGACGCCACAGTGCGAAGCCGTCATACCAGCGATAGTCCAGCCTGTATCCCTTACCTGAACAAGATTGGTTGCCTCAAATCCACGATCAATCAACGGCTTCAGCGGATCCATCACATCACCAAAAAGTTCTGAGCGCATATAGGTACGCTCAGCGCTTTCCAGATAGATATGAATGAAGTTCATTTTGCCGCTTCCAGTTTGTGGAATCGGGGAAGGAACCTGATACTCTGCGGCAAAATCGGCAACTTGTTGCTGGAACAAGTTTACCCTTTGAGAAACAAAAGCCCCCAACAGAAAAGCGTAAAATACCATGGCAAGCAGGAACTCTGCTTTTTTGTAGGCTGTGCTTTGGTACAGTAAAATCAGGCTCCCAATCAGGAAAGCCAGAATTCCAAGTGCAAACTTTATGCCCCCAGTTACAAAGGGTCCGACTAAATCGGGGCTGAGATGCCCCATTCCCACTTGCAGGTGAAACATAACCGCTGTCAGGTCTATGTCTCCCATCATGGCTTTGTAATAGCCTAACAGCGTTAGAATTATAAAAGGCAGGAGTAAGTGCGGGAAGTTTAGTTTCCTTGGAGATTTAGTTTGATCTCCTGTCAATATAAGCGTCAATACTGAAGCAGTAAGAAGTGATGGAAGTACAAATAGATCATGTAAGTCGAATGACTCTTTAATAACATGAAATGTACCGATCGATAAAAGAATGCATGCTACGATTACAATATAATATTCTTGGAAATACCTGATAGCTTCATCTAGTTTTATTCTGATGTACACTACAAAATATCCTATTATCGAAATGCATTTTTGAGACCAGCAAGAACAATTATCGTGAGGAATTCGGATGAAACCAACCCCATGAAAAGGATGGATATTTTTCAGACCCAGCTCGCTCCTGGAGAGGTCAATCGTTCCACCACCTCCCAATCCATGCCACACACAAAAAGGCCGGCTCATTTCTGAGCCGGCCTTTCTTAATTGAATTGAAGAGCTGGGATTAGTCCGCAGCTTTCTCTTCTTTTTTCTCTTCGCGAGGGATTTCCTGACCAGTTTCCTGGTCAACAACCTTCATGGAGAGACGTACCTTACCGCGCTCATCAAAGCCCATCAGCTTAACGAAGACTTTGTCGCCTTCTTTCACAACGTCGGTCACTTTCGCGACTTTGCGTGGAGCCAGCTGGGAGATGTGAACCAGACCGTCGCGTGCGCCGAAGAAGTTTACGAATGCGCCGAAGTCTACAGTCTTAACAACAGTACCTTCATAGATGACGCCAACTTCTGGCTCAGCAGCGATGGAGTTGATCCAGTTGAGAGCAGCTTTAATCGCTTTACCGTCAGAAGAAGCCACCTTAACGGTGCCGTCGTCTTCGATGTTCACTTTTGCGCCGGTCTTTTCAACGATCTCGCGGATAACTTTACCGCCAGAACCGATCACTTCACGGATCTTGTCTACTGGGATCTTGATCACTTCAATACGTGGAGCATGCTCACCAAGCTCGGAACGAGCTTCGGTGATTGCATTTGCCATCTCATCAAGGATGTGAACGCGACCGCCTTTAGCCTGCTCCAGAGCGACTTTCATGATCTCTTCGGTGATACCGTCGATCTTAATGTCCATCTGCAGCGCAGTGATGCCGTTTGCAGAACCTGCAACTTTAAAGTCCATATCGCCGAGGTGATCTTCATCACCAAGGATATCGGAGAGAACTGCAAAGCGCTCGCCTTCCTTGATGAGACCCATCGCGATACCAGCCACAGGAGCCTTCAGAGGAACACCAGCGTCCATCAGGGACAGGGATGCACCACAAACGGAAGCCATGGAGGAAGAACCATTGGACTCAGTGATTTCAGAAACAACACGCAGGGTGTATGGGAAATCATGGTGTGCAGGCAGCATTGGGTTAACAGCGCGCCATGCCAGTTTACCGTGACCGATTTCACGACGTCCTGGGGAACCCATGCGACCAGCTTCACCTACAGAGTATGGAGGGAAGTTGTAGTGCAGCATGAATGCAGATTTGGTGGTGCCTTCGAGCTTGTCAACGAACTGCTCGTCTTCACCTGTACCCAGTGTTGCAACAACCATTGCCTGAGTTTCACCGCGTGTGAACAGGGCAGAACCGTGTGCACGTGGCAGCATGCCAACTTCAGAAACGATTGAGCGAACAGTGGAAAGGTCACGACCATCGATACGGGAGCCAGTATCAAGGATACGGCCACGAACGATTGCAGCTTCAGCTTTCTTGAACAGGTCAGAAATAACAGTCGCGTCAGGAGCGCCTTCTTCACCGGTTACAAGAGCTTCAATAACTTTCGCCTTCACAGCATCAACAGCGTCTTTACGCTCTGTTTTAACAGTGATGGAGTAAGCAGCGCCAAGCTCTTCAGTAGCCAGTTCCTGAACTTTTGCGAACAGTTCAGAATGATCTGGCAGGTTCAGTTCACGTGGTTCTTTAGCAGCTTTTTCAGCAAGCTGGATGATTGCGTCGATTACTGGCTGGAAGCCTTTGTGACCGAACATCACAGCGCCGAGCATGACTTCTTCGGAGAGTTCCTGAGCTTCGGACTCAACCATCAGAACAGCGTCGTTGGTACCTGCAACAATGAGGTCCAGATCGGTTTCTTCCATCTGGTCAACTGTTGGGTTCAGAACATATTCGCCGTTGATGTAACCAACACGAGCGCCACCGATTGGGCCCATGAATGGAACGCCGGAGATGGTGAGTGCTGCGGATGCACCAACCATTGCCAGAATGTCTGGAGCGTTCTCGAGATCATGAGACAGAACAGTGAGAACAACCTGAGTTTCGTTCTTGTAACCATCTACGAACAACGGACGGATCGGACGGTCAATCAGACGGGATGTCAGGGTCTCGTGCTCGGACGGACGGCCTTCGCGCTTAAAGAAGCCACCTGGAATGCGGCCAGCAGCGTATGCCTTTTCCTGATAATTTACGGTAAGTGGGAAGAAATCCTGACCTGGCTTTGCGGTCTTCGCAGACACAACAGTCGCGAGAACTTTTGTCTCGCCGTATGTTGCGATGACTGCGCCGTCTGCCTGACGAGCAACCTTGCCGGTTTCAAGGATGAGCGGACGTCCGCCCCAATCTACTTCCACGCGATGTATATCAAACATATCTTTATCCTAACGTTCGCCTCAGTGCCTGATGGTCGTCACCAAGCTTGAGGCTGTCATTTGCCGGCAATGCGCGCACAAACTCCTTGAGCAACAAGGGCGCGATGCCTTTTCAGGTCGAACAATTGCAGGCAAGACAGCGGGAAACTCATCGTTTGCTAAGCTTCCGGCAATCCTGCCAGGTCTTCATTCGACTATTTCATTCCGGAAGAGGCCTCCCCTTTTCCAGAATACCCTCCAACATTTTCCAGGAACACCATGGAAACACGAGGAGGTAGGGAAAACGCGGCAAGCTGTCGCTGCCGCGCTTCGAATTCTTCGTCTTAGCGACGAATGCCCAGACGCTCAATCAAGGACTGGTAACGGGAAACGTCTTTGCCCTTAACGTAGTCAAGAAGCTTACGACGCTGAGAAACCATTTTCAGAAGACCACGACGTGAGTGGTTGTCTTTCTTGTGGCCCTTGAAGTGCTCAGTCAGAACTGTGATACGGTGTGTCAGGATCGCAACCTGTACTTCCGGAGATCCAGTATCGCCTTCTTTAACAGCGAATTCTTTGATCAGTTCTGCTTTTTTTTCTGGCGTAATCGACATCGATTTTTCCTTATCTGATAGCAGCCGAGACTGCGTCTTATTGAATGCCTTTACAGGCATGCGCTCTTTTGCAGAGCTATGTGCTGAACTCGGGCCGTGCCAAGATGTCGTCTAGCAGGGTCAGGTCAACACATTTAAGCCGGGTAAGCAGTTGCTTCCCAGCGGCGGGACTATGACCGAAATTCTTTCAAAAAACCAGAAGAATCTTGAGATCGGTGCAACCAAAGAGCTTAGTGAAACCGTTCAGCTTTTATGCAAATTACACAAACAGCTTGCGGGTCTTGTTCCGGCACGTCCTTATTGGATGGCCAGCACACGCATTTCAAGACAAACTCGTCCGATTCAATTTGTGATTTTGATTGCCGGATACCGCGCTTGTCCTGTGCGCGGCTCCGCAAACCAACGAGGAACGCTTAGGGCAGCGTTCCTCTAGGAACTTAAAGATTGAAAACCCGCTTGGGCTTGAACTGCCCCTTTGCGACTTCGCCAAGCGCGATCAACTTGCCGCCGGAAACCACATAGGCTTCTTCCGGGCCAATAGGAGCATCAGCGCCACGAAGAAGGACCGGGTTGCCTCGTTTTACCTTTGCAGCTGCGTCAGATGTAATCCTGATTTCGGCAAACTGCTGGAGGGCGACTTCAACGGGGTTGATGTGTCCGATCAGCTCTGGATTTTCGAGCGGGTTGAGGACCGGAGGCTCTTCGCCCTCCTCAACTTCGACAGCCATTGCTTCTTTGGCGGCGCGCAGCTCATCCAGTGTGACCATCTGCTCTTCGCCGAATGGCCCAACAAGCAAACGGCGCAGGTCGGTGACGTAGCCGCATGTGCCGAGGCGTTCGCCAAGGTCCCGTGCCAGAGAGCGGACGTAGGTGCCCTTCCCACACTCAGCTTCGAAAACTGCGCGGTTCTCATCCAAACATTCAACGAGGTCGAGGCGGTGCACTACGATTGTGCGAGCTTCCAGCTTGACGTCTTCGCCGTCGCGGGCGAGGTCGTATGCGCGGTTTCCATCAACCTTGATTGCCGAGAAAATCGGTGGGACCTGCTCAATCGCGCCGCGGAATTCCGGCAGGACTGCGAGGATTTCCTCTTGTAACGGACGCACGTCAGACGTTTTGATCGCCTCACCTTCTGCGTCGTCAGAGGTGGTTTGGGTGCCCCAGGTCACTTCAAAGCGATAAACCTTGCGGCCATCCATGATGTAGGGAACGGTCTTGGTTGCTTCTCCGAAGGCAATCGGCAGGCAGCCTGTTGCCAGTGGGTCAAGCGTACCTGCGTGACCAACCTTCTCGGGGTGGAAGATTCTCTTCAACTGCCCCAATGCATCATTAGAGGTCAGGTTCAAAGGTTTATCCAGAACAAGCCAACCGTTTACAGGGAAACGGGGTCTACGTCGCTGCTGTCTGCGCGCCATACTTCTCAGCTCTTAAATCTTTGCCGGTGCTTTGCTTCAGGTGGCTTTTGCCCAAAAACCCGATGGGTGCCTTTCGGAAGCATACGCCCTATTATAGCCTAGCCGCGATCATCATCCTGATCATCATGGTCATCAATACCGCCGTCAGCGAAATCCTTGCGGATGCTCGGTTCGTGCAGCAGGCGGGTGATGAGATCATCGTCATCGAAGCGGGTATCTGCAACAAAACGGAGGTCGCAGGTGTACTTCATGGTGACACGACGTGCGACCTGACCACGCAAATACTTTGCGTTGCGCTTGAGAGCGGCCAGAACCACCTCAACATCGCGGCCACCCATTGGCATAACGAGGACATCAGCCCATCTCAGGTCTGGCGACATGCGGACTTCAGGAAC
Organism: Pseudovibrio japonicus; assembly: GCF_014651595.1. Taxonomy (GTDB): domain Bacteria; phylum Pseudomonadota; class Alphaproteobacteria; order Rhizobiales; family Stappiaceae; genus Pseudovibrio; species Pseudovibrio japonicus. The sequence goes on from NZ_BMXE01000002.1 coordinate 330,445, forward strand.
GGTAATGATCACGCCATCCAGATCCGGATCGGAGACGCGGCCACGTGTCAGGAGGTCTGAGAGTTCCTTACGGACCAGCTCGCCTACACGCAACTGACGCTGTGATGGCTGACCTGCAAATTCATCGCGTGCTTTTGCCATTGTTTTCTCTCAATTTCTTTGAGTTTGTAACAGCAGAGCGCCGACGGAGATTTCTCCGCCGGCGCTGCTGATTGTTCTGATTGGTTGAACTCAGCTCTTATCAGAGAGAGCGCGCAATCTCTTCAACCTGGAAGCACTCGATCACATCGCCGACGCGCATATCCTTGTAGTTGGTGAAGTTCATGCCGCATTCAACGCCAGATTCTACTTCTTTCACTTCGTCCTTGAAGCGCTTCAATGTGCCCAGCTCACCTTCGTGGATGACAACGTCATCACGCAGCAAGCGAACCTGTGCACCACGCTTAACGACACCTTCGGTAACCAGACAACCTGCAACACGACCAATTTTGGTGATGTTGAAGATCTCTTTGATATCTGCGTAACCGAGGAACGTTTCGCGACGTTCTGGAGCAAGCATGCCAGACATGGTGGACTTCACATCGTCGATGAGATCGTAGATCACGCTGTAGTAGCGGATTTCTACGCCTTCGCGACGTGCAGCTTCCTGAGCCTGTTTGTTTGCGCGAACGTTGAACGCCATGATCGGAGCCTTGGAGGCAATCGCCAGCGTGATATCGCTCTCGGTAATACCACCCACAGATGCTGCTACAACACGTGCACCGACTTCGTCGTTGCCCAGTTCTTCCAGAGCACCCTGGATTGCTTCGGCAGAACCCTGCACATCGGACTTGATGATGAGCGGGAATTCCTTTTTGCCTTCTTCCTGCAAGCCCTTCATCATCGCTTCCAGAGAACCGCGGGACCCAGCAATACGTGCTGCAATCTGATCGCGTTTCTGGCGCTGACGATATTCGGAGATCTCGCGGGCACGGCCTTCGTTCTCTACGACTGCAACCATGTCCCCAGCAGATGGCGTGGACTGGAAGCCAAGAACTTCAACCGGCTTGGAAGGACCAGCTTCCTTAACCTGTTTGCCATTCTCGTCGAGCATCGCACGAACACGACCCCACTCAGAGCCAGCAATCACGATGTCACCAACGTTCAGCGTACCCTTCTGAACCAGAACAGTCGCTACCGGACCACGGCCCTTGTCGAGCTTGGCTTCGATCACGGTACCTTCCGCCATGCGGTTCGGGTTGGCTTTCAGTTCAAGAACTTCAGCCTGCAACAGGATCATTTCGATCAGCTTGTCAAGGTTGGTGCCTGCTTTTGCAGAAACTTCCACGTCGATGACGTCACCACCCATGGATTCTACAACGAGGTCTTCGCGAAGAAGGTCGTTGCGAACGCGGGACGGATCAGCGCCAGGCTTGTCCATTTTGTTGATCGCGATGATCAGCGGAACGCCAGCAGCTTTTGCATGAACAATAGCTTCTTTGGTCTGTGGCATCACACCATCATCGGCAGCAACCACGAGGATCACAACGTCAGTGGACTTGGCACCACGTGCACGCATCTGAGTAAATGCGGCGTGACCAGGCGTATCGATGAAGGTAACCTTCTGGCCGTTCTGCTCAACCTGGTATGCACCGATGTGCTGTGTAATGCCGCCAGCTTCACCAGAAGCAACGTTTGCCTTACGCAGCGCATCAAGAAGTGATGTCTTACCGTGGTCAACGTGACCCATGATGGTCACTACAGGAGGACGGGATACCAGTGCGGTGTCATCGTCTTCGATGGTGAAGAGACCTTCCTCAACATCCGCTTCAGAAACACGCTTAACAGTGTGGCCCATCTCCACTGCGATCAATTCCGCAGTATCAGCGTCGATGATGTCGTTGATCTTCATCATCTGGCCCTGCTTCATGAGCAGTTTGATCACATCAACAGCACGCTCAGACATACGCTGTGCGAGCTCCTGAATGGTGATCGCCTCAGGAAGTGTTACCTCACGAGCAACCTTCTCGCGAACAACCTTCTGACCCTGACGTTTTTCTTTTTCACGACGACGGCGCATGGATGCCAGTGAACGGCTGCGGCCTTCATCACCACCGGTTGCGCGGGTAATTGTCAGTTTTGACTTACGACGGTCGTCACCAACAGCGCGGGTTGGTCTGTTCGGCGCGTCAGGCTTTCTGTCACGTGTAACCGGCTTAAGAGCCATCTTCTTGGATGGGGTCTTAGCAGTTTCCATGCTTTCAACCGGAGCGGCTGGAGCACCAGAGCGAGCGCCCGGACGCGGACCATCCAAACGAGGAGGCTTACCATCACGCATTGGCGGACGGCCACGGTCGCCACCTGGGCGAGGACCACGATCACCACCTGGGCGTGGACCACGCTCGCCACCTGGACGAGGACCACGGTCACCACCTGGACGAGGACCACGGTCACCACCTGGACGAGGACCACGGTCACCACCTGGGCGTGCGCCACGCTCGCCTGCCGGACGAGGGCCACGGTCGCCTGCGGAGCGAGGGCCTCGGTCGCCGGAACGCTGTGGACGATCGCCGTTGCGAGCCGGACGTTCCTCACGCTGTGCAGGTTTTGGAGCAGCAGCAGCTTTTGCCTTTGCTTCAGCTTCAGCCTTGGCTTTCGCTTCTGCTTCAGCTTTTGCACGTACTGCAGCTTCTTCAGCTTCACGCTTGGCGCGAGCTTCGTCTTCAATGCGTTTCTTTTCAGCTTCAATCGCGCGCTGTTGTGCCAGTTCTTCCTGACGCTTTGCTTCTTCAACGCGACGCTTGGCGTCCTCTACTTCGCGGATCTTGGCCATTTTAAGCGCTGCGAGACGTGCGTCTGCTTCGCCCTTGGTCAAGGTCTTGAGGACCGCACCACTGCCCTGACCGCCACCGCCGCCACGGCGCTGGTTGTTGCGGTTTCCACCGCGACCACCACCTTGTTCACCGCGTCTTTGGCCATCGCCGCCACGACGAGGCTGCTGCTGACCACGGTTTTGGGCTGGACGCTTTTCAGTGCCAGTTGAGGAGGCCGCAGGAGAAGCCGAAGGCGCAGATGTAGGTGCAGCGGAGCCTTCCTGGCCCGGCACAACTACACGGCGCTTCTTCTTTTCCACGACGACTGCCTTGGAGCGGCCGTGGGAGAAGCTCTGCTTAACAGTGCCCTTCTCAACACTGCCTCCGCGTTTGAGGCCCAGCGTTTTCTTTTCCCCGCCGGCGGGATTGTCGTGGTTGTTTTTGGTATCGCTCATATTGCCTTCAGTCCTGCGCCACTGCACCCTTTGTACCGTCGTCGTCGGCCTTAACAGAGACTTCGCGGAATAGCGCAAGGCGTTGCGCGTGCTTCACGAAGTTTCTGCCCGCCTCGCCGGCCAGCAGTACAGCATGTATAACGTTTTCCCGACCCAGATGCGTACTCATCTGTTCCGAGGTAAACAGGCGGATCACGCTGAGACGATCCACCTTGCCAAATCTAGAAGCGGCTACGGCCGCCAACTTACGCACACCATCTTCAGAGGCATCAGTGGCGTGTACCAGAGCAAGAACACTCTCTTTTTTGAGAGCTGCCTCGACTTTCGAAAATCCAACAATCAGATTGCCGGCTTTTCGGCTAATGGACAGTGCGCCCAAAGCTGCCTGCTCTAGTAGTTTGTCGGTGTGGTCGGCCAAACCGTCTTCAGCGTTAACCTGCTCCTTAAAGCCTCTCGAGAAAGCACGCTTTTTGATCGCTTCCTGCAAAATAGACTTCTTTGCGGTCACCCATACCCCACGTCCCGGGAGGGTGCCCTTCACATCAACTACAACAGTTTTGTCAGGAGCCATAACGAATCTGAGAAGATCTGTCACCGGTAGAACTTCGCGCGTTACTGCGCAGGTGCGTTCCGTCGGCTCATTTTTTCTCGGCACTTCGTTATCCCAATCCAACTATTGTTGTTATTTTTCATTCAGTTACGGGGATGCAGAAACCTGCAGTCACATGCTGCAATTTCAACACACCCCCGTATAATTCTTTTTTCTGCAGTCAAGCGGCTACAGATTATTCAGAGGACTGCTCGCCTTTAGCGTCTTCGTCAACGCTCTCTTGCGCCAATTCCTCGTCGGCGTCAACCACAGTCTCTTCAATTGTTTCGTCTGCGGAGACTTCTTCTTCGACTTCCAGCTCTTCATCAGAAGCTTCAAGCTCTTCATCAGAGGAGGCTTCAAGCTCTTCGTCGGAAGAAACTTCAAGCTCTTCATCAGAGGCTTCCAGCTCTTCGTCAGAAACTTCCACGAGATCTTCCGCTGAGATCCATCCTGCTGCGACGCGTGCTGACATAACGATGCCTTCAGCATCAGCGCGAGACAGATCAAAACTGCTCAGAGTACCTTCAACGCGAATGGTTTCTTTATCCTTACGCTCGGTCCAGCCAACAAGGTCGTCAGCAGCACAGCCTGCAAGGTCTTCCATGGTTTTGATTTCGTCTTTACCCAATGCAACGAGCATTGCGGAAGTGAGACCAGGAACCTGAACCAGCTCTTCGGAAACACCAAGCTGACGGCGCTCTTCCGCGAGTTTCGCTTCCTGCTCTTCCAGGAATTCACGCGCGCGAGCCTGAATTTCGTCGGCGGTTTCTTCGTCGAAGCCTTCGATGGACGAGATTTCGTCAAGGTCAACGTACGCGACTTCCTCTACAGAAGTAAAGCCTTCTGATGCGAGAAGTTGAGAAACCATCTCATCAACATTCAGTGTATTCTGGAAGAGATCAGAGCGAACCTGGAATTCTTTCTGGCGACGCTCGGACTCTTCAGCTTCCGTCATGATGTCGATGCCCCAGCCTGTCAGCTGAGAGGCAAGACGCACGTTCTGACCGCGGCGACCGATTGCCAGAGACAGCTGGTCATTCGGAACAACCACTTCAATACGCTCAGACTCTTCGTCAAGAACTACTTTGGCAACTTCAGCAGGCTGAAGCGCGTTCACGATGAAGGTTGCGGCGTCGTCATTCCATGGAATGATGTCGATTTTCTCGCCCTGAAGCTCGCCAACAACGGCCTGAACACGGGAACCACGCATACCAACACATGCGCCAACCGGATCAATGGAACTGTCGCTGGACAGAACAGCAATTTTTGCACGGGAGCCCGGATCGCGAGCAACAGCCTTGATCTCGATAACACCGTCGTAGATTTCTGGCACTTCCTGCGCGAACAGTTTGGCCATGAACTGTGGGTGTGTACGGGACAGGAATACCTGCGGTCCGCGCTGTTCGCGGCGCACGTCAAAGATCAGTGCGCGGATGCGATCACCATTGCGGAAAATTTCGCGTGGGATCAGCTCATCACGACGAACGATTGCTTCGCCCTTACCGGTATCAACAACGACGTTGCCGTATTCAACACGCTTCACAACAGCGTTAAGCACTTCGCCGATGCGGTCTTTGAACTCATCGTACTGCTGATCACGCTCTGCTTCGCGCACTTTCTGAACGATCACCTGCTTGGCAGACTGAGCTGCGATGCGGCCAAAGTCCAACGGCGGCAGTGGATCTGCCATAAAGTCGCCGATGGTTGCATCCGGGTTGCGCTCCTGCGCATCAACCAGAGCAATCTCAGTGGAGATGTTCTCGACAACCTCAACAACCTGCAGCAAACGCTGAAGGCGAATTTCACCGGTTTTCGGATTAATCTCAGCACGAACTTCAGTCTCGGTGCCATAACGGGAGCGAGCGGCTTTTTGGATTGCATCCTCAAGAGCCGCAATCACGATGCTACGGTCGATCGACTTTTCGCGGGCAACCGCGTCAGCGATCTGCAGCAGCTCCAAACGGTTTGCGCTGATAGCCATTCCTCGTCAACTCCTTCCACGCCCTGCTTTCCTTCACACCAGCAGGAACATCAAAACAAAAGGGTGGCTCTTAAATTTCGGAACCGCCCATACCCCATTGCGCAACAAGAACAGCTAATCAGTGACTGAGGTAACTGTCATCGTCCGTAGGCTCACCACGGGCTGCTTTTGCGGCTTTATCGGCTTTCAAAGCCGCGTCAATCAGTTCATCGGTCAAAACCAGTACGGCTGATCCGATCTCATCCAGTGGAAGACGACTTGTCTCGTCCTGACCGTCCTGTGCGTCGGACAGTCTGATGACGGCACTTCCCTCTTCCACACCGATGATTTGTCCACGGTATCTCTTGCGCCCAGCTTGCGGCACAGACATTTCGATTTTCACAACATGTCCGGCCCAGCGCTCGAAATCGCCTGCGCGTACGAGCGGGCGGTCAATACCTGGAGATGAAATTTCGAGATGATAGGCACCGGAAATCGGGTCGTCGACATCCAACGCCGGGGAAACTGCGTGGCTGATCTCTTCACAATCTTCAACAGCCATTGTCCCGTCCGGGCGCTCTGCCATGATTTGAAGGGTGCAGCCGTTATTTCCGTTTACACGGATGCGCACCAGCCGATAGCCCAGATCAACAATGACCGGCTCGACAATTTCAGCAACGCGGGCTTCTAGGCCCTTTTCCTTTATAATCCGGGGATCGGTTTCGTCCACTTGGTACCTATCGTCTTAATGCAAAGACATACTTGGTGTCTTTGGCAGTTATTTTCGGATACCTGATTTTCGACAGTCAGGCATCAATACCGACTTAGCTAATAAAAAAGAGCGGGTCCTTTCGGGGCCCACTCCTCAATGCTCTTAACTGAGCCGATAGAGAACTCTTGCTCTGCAATATAGTCATTTGCCCACTGTATGCAACAGAAAATCAAGATATGGGCAGACAAAAGAGAGCCCTCGTCAGCTTTTCATATCTGCGGCGCGCAAAAATGTCAGGTAACGACCAACTCTACCTTCGCGGTGGGCCTTGCGTTCATACCTCGTGCCCGGCCAATTATGCCATGGGGTACGCCAATCAGTGGCGCTCTCGTCAGCCCACTCAAAGGCGGGATGTTTACGGCAATGGGATAGGGTCCAATCCACGTAGGTGTCGATATCACTGGCGAACCGGTATTCGCATCCGGGCTTCAAAGCTCGGGCGATGCGCGTCAGGTTGATCTGGTTCACAAAACGGCGCTTCCAGTGCTTCTTCTTTGGCCATGGATCAGGATAGAGCTGATAGGCCATGTCCAATGATGCAGCCGGGAGCCAATCGAGCAACTTGCCTGCATCATCGTCGTAGAGGCGTATATTCTTCAGGCCATGCTCTTCAATGCTGGTGACAGCCTTGATGATACCGGAACTGAACGGTTCGCAGCCGATAAATCCGATCTCCGGATTTTCTCTCGCCCGATGAATTAGGTGCTCGCTACCCCCGAATCCGATCTCCAGACAAACAGTTTTGACTGGGACGGGGAACAATTCCGCCAGATTTTCCGGAGGGGACTGCGTTAGGTCCAATGCCACGGTTGGCAGGACCTCCTTAAGCAAATGTGTTTGTCGCGGACTTGCTGGCTTTCCGACGCGGCGGCCGAAAAAGGAGCCTTTGTAGTAATCTACCATAGTTCTCATAAATACAAACTGGCCGGAGATTGCCCCGGCCAGTTGTTTATTCTCTAGCGTTAGAGGTTAAGCGTAGGCTTTCTCTACAGCATCACGCAGGTTATGGACAAGGTCGATTTTCTCCCATGAGAAACCGCCGTCACGTTCTGCCTCACGTCCGAAGTGGCCGTAGGCAGCTGTACGTGCATAGATTGGCTTGTTCAGACCGAGGTGCTCACGAATGCCGCGCGGGGTCAAACTCATGACTTCGCGGATCGCAGCTTCAACGCGCTCACCTTCAACACGGCCTGTGCCGTGCAGGTTGACAAACACGGACTGCGGATCGGCAATACCAATCGCGTAGGACAGCTGAATGGTGCATCTGTCTGCCAGATCAGCGGCCACCACGTTTTTCGCCAGATAACGCGCTGCGTATGCCGCAGAGCGGTCGACCTTGGTCGGGTCTTTACCGGAGAATGCGCCGCCACCGTGTGGAGCTGCGCCGCCGTAGGTGTCTACGATGATCTTACGGCCTGTGAGACCACAGTCGCTGTCCGGACCACCAATCACGAACTTGCCAGTCGGGTTGATATGCCAGATGGTATTTTTGGTAACCCAGTCACCCGGCAGTGCTGCGCGAATGTAAGGCTCTACAACAGCGCGCACATCGTCGGATGTCATGGTTTCATCCAGATGCTGGGTGGATAACACGATGGATGTTGCCTCAACGGGTTTGCCATCTTCATAGCGGATAGACACCTGGCTCTTGGCATCTGGGCCGAGCATTGGTTCATTGCCGGATTTGCGCGCCTCTGCGAGCAAACGCAGGATCTTATGGGCGTACAGGATCGGAGCTGGCATCAACTCTTCAGTTTCGCGGCATGCGTAACCGAACATAATGCCCTGATCGCCGGCGCCTTCGTCCTTATTGTCAGCGGCATCTACGCCCTGAGCAATATCTGCGGACTGACCGTGCAGAAGTACCTGAACATCCAGGTTCTTCCAGTTAAAGCCAGCCTGCTCATAGCCGATATCCTTCACGGCCATGCGGGCGATGTGCGCCAGATATTCTTGTGTAAGAGTTGCTGGGCCGCGTGTTTCACCTGCAATAACAAGCTTATTTGTTGTTGCTAGCGTTTCACACGCTACGCGGGCTTCTGGCATTTCCTTTAGAAATGCATCTACGATCGTATCTGATACCCGATCGCAAACTTTGTCGGGGTGGCCTTCTGAGACCGATTCCGACGTGAACACGTAGTTCTGACGAGCCATTGGCAAACGTCCTTCTGGGAAGAAAAGTAGGATTGAAGCGACGGCAAATCCGTCGCTTCCGGTGTTACATCAAACAAGGAATGTCGATTACGTCAAGAGATTTAGATCAAAATTGCGGGAGAATTGCGAAAATTTACGGATCACAAACTCAATCTTCATCCCCAGCAATACTCTTCACGAGCTCGACGACCTTCTTGCGGACTTTCGGGTTTTCAATGCGCACGAAAGCCTTGTTGAGGGCTAAACCATCAGAAGATGACAAAAAGTCGACAACATAGGTGGTTTGCGGGTTATCACCGACGCCCGGGGTCTCATCCGGAGTGCCGGGAGCATCTTCAAAGAAAAAGGCAACAGGCACTTTCAAAATGGTTGCAATGTGCTGTAAGCGGCTCGCACCAATCCGGTTTGTACCTTTTTCATACTTTTGAATCTGCTGGAACGTAATCCCAAGGCTCTCACCGAGCTTTTCCTGACTCATACCAAGCATCATGCGGCGCAAGCGAACTCTGCTGCCGACATGAACGTCGATAGGGTTTGGTGCTTTTTTGCTGGGCATTATCAAAGGCCCTCTTCTTTGGTTTTTTACGGTGCCTTACCGTGGGTTTTTATTTAAACAAGGGCGCATCTCTGCATCCCTTGCAAGAACACAATTCATCAAACCTGCATTTCGACAAGTGCCAAAACAACCTCTGACGGAGGCATCAGCTGGCAGGCCCGTAAGGCTTTTTTATGGTCCAATCTGACGATTAGGATAAAAACCTTTACGTGTATTAGATGACGATATTTGCGTGCATTCGTCAATCTCTACGGGTAGGTAATAATTGCTCCATCACCAATAGGAGACTAACAACTACTAGAATAATTCCCCAAAAAATTGAATCACCCGCCCGCACGTAAAGCGTGGGGCTTAGTATTTCAGGCAATTCACTATCGAAACTACCTTTTTTATTTAAAACAACTTCTGCGAGTATTCTACCATTGGAATCTACTAGACCAGAAATACCAGTATTTGCAGCTCGCACCAACGGCACGCCTTGCTCGACTGCTCTAATTCTTGCCTGCGCCAAATGCTGATAGGGACCCGACGTTTCGCCAAACCAACCGTCATTTGTTAGATTTACGAGCAAGTTAGGCCGCTCCTCCACTGGAAGCATGGTTTGCGGAAAAATCGCTTCATAACAAATCAGCGGCTGGAAACTAAATGAATTTCTTAAATCTATTTTCTCAAATTGAGGCCCAGAAGTAAAGTCCTCCGGCGCCGGGACAAGACGCTCCACACCAATGGATTGTAGGAGCGGACGCATCGGCAAATACTCCCCAAACGGAACAAGGTGCACTTTGTCATAGATATCTATGAGTGCACCTTCGTCGGATACAACAAATGTACTGTTAAAAAAGTGAGTACCGCTTGCTGAAACTTCGCGTCGAATACCACCGGTAATCAACATAGTATTTTTAGGAAGCGTGGCTGCAATCGCCTCCAGAGCGCCCGGCTCTTCATCCAGTAAGAATGGAAAGGCCGATTCAGGCCAGAAGATGAGCGTTTCCTTATCCAGATTCATCTCTGCAAGGGCCTGCTCTGTTTGCTGCAAATAGAGCGGTAGAAGCCTTTGTCTGTTCTCGGGCTTCCACTTGTCTGCCTGGGGCACATTGGGTTGTATGACCAACACGCGAGCGCCCGCAACCGGCTGTTGCGGGGCCTGCAACCTATTCGTTCCGTATGCAACCACCCCTGCCCACACCAGCACACACGCAACGATATAGACAGCGGCGGCTTTACGTCCTTGGTCAATCAGGACAACAGGCATCGAGAAGAGCAACAGGACAAGCAAGCCGACGCCGTAAATCCCCAAGGCAGAGAAGCTCTGCATGAGTGTCAGGTTTTCGGCAAAGGCATAGCCCCAAACATTCCACGGGAAGCCGGTCAGCATGTGCCCACGCAGCCAGTTGGACAGGGCCAACGCGACAGCGAAGAGCAGAATGCGGGAGATGCCAGGTCTCCAGAAGAAGGAGGCACCGCCCAATATGATGGAGGGGATCAGGGCAAGCCCGCCAGGTAGGATGAGCAACGCAAACGGGATCATCCAGGCATAGCTTTCGGCGTCTACAAGGAACGCTTCGGCAATCCAGAACAAGCTAACCAGGAAAAAGCCGAAGAAAAACGCCCAGGACACCCGGAAAAACGCGGCAAAGCGGGCTTTACGGCTTTCTGCGGCTTGTTGCTTTGCCCCATCCAACAGCAGGATTAACTGCGGCAAGGTCAGCCAGAGGATGGGAAAGGCACCATAAGGGGGGAAGGCAAAGGCAGATGCCAATCCCCCTACGAAAGCAAGTAGTGCGCGTCTCCACCCTGATAATTCTCGAATACTGCTTATCAGAGTTCGAGGGGTATCAATGGCAGCGAACATGCCCCACTCCCGAATATCATAGGTAAAACGTTAGCGATGTGCTGCTTATTCTGCAGCTTCAGACTTCCGTGGGCGGACGCGCTGAACAACGACACGCTGCTCAATCCGCCGCTTGGAAATGCGAAGACGCTTGATACGGCGCAAATCGGCATCAATCACTTCGAATTCGTAGGCCGGAAGGCTCTTATCGATGATCAACTCACCGCGAACCGGAACCCTGTCCAAAATCGAGAACAACAGACCGCCAAGGGTATCCACCTCTTCTGTCTGCTCTTCACCGACCTGGAAGTCTGCACCAAGTTCTTTCTGAAGATCATCCAAATCGATACGAGGATCAACCACCCAAACGCCGGGGCTGACGGTCATGATAAGTTCTTCTTCGTCCTTATCGTGCTCGTCTTCAATGTCGCCCACCACGGTCTCGACTATGTCCTCAAGAGACACAAGCCCGTCAGTTCCGCCGTATTCATCGATCACCAGCGCCATCTGGACACGGGTGACCTGCATCTTCTTCATCAGATCGGAAGAGGACATGGACGGTGGAACAAAGTGCAGTGGCCGGATCAGGCCTGTTCTGTTCAATGGCGTGGACAGGTCAACACATGACAAGTCGAGCAGAGATTTCTCTTCTGCGCTCTTCTCAGGCGCGCTCTGTTCCGGCTTCACCAAAGTCAGAGGGGCACCGTTTTGGTTGGCTTTTACAGCCAGCTCCACGAAGTAGGACATCAGGTCCTTAATGTGGATCATGCCCCGAGGATCATCCAGGTTGTCATGATAAACCGGCATACGGGAGTGACCTGAGGCCTTAAACAAAGCCATCACTTCACCGATTGTTGTTGTATCTTCCACGGCCTCAATATCGGCACGGGGGATCATGACATCTTCAACACGAGACTCGCGCAGTTGGAGGATGTTGGTGAGTAGTTCGCGCTCTTCCTTGGTGAAGGCCGCATCGGCGCCTTCACTGTCGCGAGCGAGCTCGTCTTCCAAATCTTCGCGTAATGAAACAGCCGCGCTTCTTCGGATACCTTTAAACGGGTTCAGTATGGACCCAAGCCTGGTCAGAAAACCAGGCTTGATCGCTTGTGGTTCGGAGGTATCGTCGGCAACAGCTGTGCCGGTACTACTTGCAGGCTCTGCATTCTCAGCCTGAGTGGAGGTGCTTGCACCTTCTGTACTTCGAGGTTCCGGGCTCATCTCTCTCTCGTTGTTCCCTGTATTCCCAATGAATACCGGGGTGTCATTTATCAGCCGAAAGTGGCGCATCTTTGTATGGGTCGGGGATTTGCAGGCTCGCCAAAATCAGGCGCTCTTCCGCTTCCATTTCCTCCGCGTCCTCATCTATTTGGTGATCATATCCGAAAAGATGAAGGGTTCCATGAACAATAAGATGAATTAAGTGGTGTTCGAATGGAATTTCAAGCTCCAGAGCTTCGCGCTTTACTGTCTCTTTTGCAATAACAATATCGCCCAATAATGGACCAAATGGCGGCTCTTCACTGTCATCCCCCGGAAAAGAAAGAACATTTGTCGGTTTGTCTTTCTCGCGCCACATCTTATTCAGATCCTGAATATGGGCATCATCGGTGAAGACAAGGGAGACTTCGGTGTTTTCTACCACACCAAGGTCGCTTATTGCAAAAGCGGCAGCGATTGCCTTTTCGGCAATCGCCTCCAACAGATCTTCACTCTGCCAATCGCCTGCTTCAATCAGCAGGTCGATGTGGACCGGGCAAGCTTTGTTCATTCCTTGGAGCCTTGCTCTGCATTTTCTTTGGCAGCTTCTTCTGCCTGCCTGAGTTCTTTGGCTTTCAACCGGCGGCGACTTTCATTGTCGTAGGCACCAACGATACGCGCCACAAGTTCGTGACGCACCACGTCGCTCTCTGTGAAGTCCACCCGAGAGATACCTTCAACGCCGTCAAGGATCTTCAGTGCATCACGCAGACCGGACATCTGGCCCGGAGGTAAGTCAACCTGACTGGGGTCGCCTGTCACGATCATCTTGGAGTTCTCACCGAGGCGCGTCAGAAACATCTTCATCTGCATGGATGTGGTGTTCTGCGCTTCATCGAGAATCACGACCGCATTGGATAGCGTACGTCCGCGCATAAAGGCCAGTGGCGCAACCTCAATCATCCCACTTTCCAAGCCACGTTCGAGCTTTTCCGGTGCCATCATCTCGTTGAGGCCATCATAAAGCGGGCGCAGGTATGGATCGACCTTTTCCTTCATGTCACCGGGCAAGAAGCCTAGACGTTCGCCTGCTTCAACTGCCGGACGGGACAGGATCATGCGGTCAATCTCACCGCGTTCCAACAAAGCAGCCGCGTAGGCCACAGCAAGGAAGGTCTTACCAGTTCCTGCCGGGCCAATGCCAAATGTGAGATCAGAACGGTCCATAGCCCGGATGTAGGCATCCTGAGCGGTCGTTCTGGCAACCAGCGTCTTGCGGCGCGTCGCGATCTGCGCAAATGCCATGCGCGACTTAGGCTCCATCGTTGGCAGAGAGAGCTGGGCTTCAGCAACTTCTGCCAGACGAATTGAGCCATCCACATCGCCCGGAGTGATGTCGTGACCACCCTGCAAACGCGTATAGAGCGATTCCAGAGCAAGCTTGGCCTGCTCTGTGGATTTTTTATCGCCGCGGATTGTGACCTGATTGCCATGGGCGACCGCCTCAACACCTAAACGCTGTTCGATGAGCGCGAGGTTTTGGTCAAACTGACCAAATAGATCGCCTAAAAGTCTGTTGTCTTCGAATGCCAACACCACATGCATCATATCCGATGCCGCAATGGGGCGCATGGCCGTCCTTGAAGCGGACGTTGTCTGGGCTCTGCCCTTCAAATAATGCCTCCGTTCGCCTTTACGCGATATTCTGGGAGCATCATGCACTTAAACGAGACGCCCTTCCAGACTATTTGCGCTGGCAGCAACAATTTCTACCGATCCGATTTCACCATACAGGTCCAGTGGTGCATTTACATGAACTGGCTGGAGCCAAGGTGATCGGCCTGCAAGCTGGCCTTCTCTGCGGCCTTCCTTTTCAAACAGTACATCAATTGTTTTTCCAATCAATGACGCATTAAAGTCTTTTTGCTGCGTGCTGAGCAATACCTGCAATTCTGCAAGGCGTTCGGACTTGACTTGCTCGTCGATCTGGTCTTCCAGCGTTGCACCCGGAGTACCCGGACGTGGGCTGTATTTGAAGGAGAATGCAGAGCCGTAGGTGACACGCTTGATCAGGTCCAGAGTGTCTTTGTGGTCCTGATCGGTTTCACCGGGGAAGCCGACAATAAAGTCGCCGGACAGCGCGATATCGTCGCGTGCTTCGCGAATGCGGTCGATCAGGCGGAAGTAATCGTCGCGGGTATGCTTGCGGTTCATCGCCTTGAGGATTGCATCAGAACCGGACTGAACCGGCAAGTGCAGGTACGGCATCAGAATATCGAGGTCGCGGTGGGCGGCGATCAGGCTGTCTTCCATGTCCCGTGGGTGGGATGTGGTGTAGCGCAGGCGCTCGATACCATCGATCTTGGCGAGGCGGAACAGGAGCTCACCGAGGCCCCACTCGCGGCCATCAGGGCCTTCACCGTGCCATGCGTTGACGTTCTGGCCAAGCAAGGTCACTTCACGGACACCAGCAGCTGCCAAGCGCTCGGTTTCCATGACGATCTGTTCTACTTTACGGGAGACTTCCGCACCGCGTGTGTATGGCACTACGCAGAAGGTACAGAACTTATCGCAGCCTTCCTGAACGGTCACAAATGCAGTCACACCACGCTTGCGAACAGCTTCCTTGGACGGTGTTGCCAGATGCTTGAACTTGTCCTGAATATCGAACTCTGTCTCAACGACCTTTGAGCCATTAGAGGCCCGGGTCAGTAGCTCTGGGAGGCGGTGGTAAGACTGAGGACCAACAACAAGGTCAACGATTGGCGCACGGCGGGAGATTTCCGCGCCTTCCGCCTGCGCAACACAGCCTGCAACGGAAACCATCATCTGCTTGCCGTCTTTGGCGCGCTCTTCTTTCAGCTTACGAATGCGACCCAGTTCGGAGTAGACCTTTTCAGCAGCCTTTTCGCGGATGTGACAGGTGTTCAGGATAACCAGATCTGCATCGTCCGGGGTTTCCGTCTTTACGTAACCATCGTTGCTCAGAGCGTCGTTCATACGGTCAGAATCATAGACATTCATCTGGCAGCCATAGGTTTTGATGAAAACCTTACGGGTCGCTTCGTTCTGGTCGCGCGCCTCCGTTGTATTTTCGGATTGGCTCTGGGTGTCTTGGTCTACTAGGTTATCCATTAAATCCTCGAGTGGATCTGCTGCCGCGATGTCTTTTTTGTTTCAATGCCCGACAGTTCGAGCACACCTGCTCTGTTCAACAGCAGCGCCAGCTCGTCATGTTCAGAATTTTGGTGAGCTTTACTCTGTTTTGCGCAGAAAGAGAAGCTTTGTCTTACTCAGCTTCAACCAGCTCTTTCTGTTTGGATCGATCTCCATGCAATGCTGAAAGGGTCATCACCCTGACCTGCTCCTGTAGATCACGCGCTAAAACCTTGCGATCAGTGGCTTTCTCGATCGGAATCGGGGTGCCCCAGGTCAGTTCAACATCCAGCCCACCTTCTTTGAGAATGGCCCAGAGATGTCCAGCGAGCTCCATATCCCCATACCACGCAACATGTTTGCGCCAAAAGTGGCCCATGGGCATCCCGTGCAGGCGGGTGTAGGCGATGGACAGAGGCTGCACGTAAGCTGACTCCCCTTCTCCCACATGCATTGCCTGATGAGCTGCGCCAATGAGTGCTGAACGGAAGGGCAGAACCTCGTTGCCGTTGCTGGAGGTGCCTTCAGCAAACAATACCATGGCCTCTCCCCCAGCCATGCGGTGAGCTACTTCCTTAGCAACCCGGCCAATATCTGTTTTGCGTTGGCGATCAACAAATATCGTTCGTTGGAGCCTGGAGAGGAAGCCGAAGACGGGCCATTTATTGACTTCGGATTTCGCGATGAAGCAGACTAGGTTGGTTGATCCAAGAGCAGAAATATCCAACCACGAGCAATGGTTGGCGGTAATGAGAAGAGGCCGTTCGGTGGCCATTTCCCCGTGTTGGTGAACACGCAGCCCCACGAGCCAGCACACAGCTTTGTGCCAGAGCAGAGGAACGTGCGGTTTTGTCGACAAGCCTAGCTTCACTATCACCCATTGCGTAGGAATGACGAACAAAGAAACGAGGATTAGCCCGGCAATTGCACAAACAGCTCTGACAGTCGCCATGAACGGCTCCTATTTTTCATCTATGGGAATGCCGTATAGCTCCAAGCGATGATCAACCAGTTTGAAGCCCAGCTTTCGTGCCACTTCTTCCTGCATCTTTTCAATTTCTTCACTACGGAATTCGATCACATCACCTGTACGCAGGTCGATGAGGTGATCATGGTGCTCGTCAGAAACGGTTTCGTACCTGGAACGACCGTCGCGGAAGTCGTGGCGTTCGATAATACCTGAGTCCTCGAAAAGCTTTACAGTCCGGTAAACAGTGGAGATAGAAATTTTAGGATCGATGCCGGAAGCTCTCCGATAAAGCTCTTCTACATCCGGATGGTCTTCAGCAGATTGTATTACATCAGCAATCACACGGCGCTGTTCTGTCATTCGCATACCCTTATGAGCACACATTTCAATCAGCGTCATTTTTTCTTCTGCCGTCATTTGCCCCAATTCCTCAAAATCACACAGGCACTACCGTTTTCAATCCGCATGGGTATCCTATCTCCCAAAGCAACGAGAGAAAAGAACCAGTTTTACTGTACCCCGGTTTGATTACGAGCTTATAGCTCCATCTCACATGCGTATTGTCGCTTAAAGAAGATCGCAACGCATAACAAGCGCTGTTCCACTGCCTTCGCTCGTGGCGTAATAGGCTTTTCTCTCTCCGACCTGCTTGAACCCCAATTTCTTGTAGAGCTTCAGTGCCGCGCTGTTGGTGTCATCCACTTCGAGGAACAAGGCTTCGGCACGGTCAGAGTAAAGCTGGAAGATGGCTGCTTCCATGAGTTTTCGCCCAATCCCCCTGTTTTGCTGCTTTGGGGAGACTGCGATGGTCAAAACTTCCGCTTCGCCTGCAACTGAGCGGATGACAACAAAGCCCAGATTGGCTTGGCCAGTCACACGAGATGTACGCGCAATCAGGATGAAAACGCCTTTTTGCTCGAACATTGTGGTCAGTTCTGCTGTACCCCAGTTCTGCTTGAAGCATTCAGCGTGGAGTTTCGCCAGGTCAGGCAGGTCGTCTTTTTCAGCACGCTCGATCATTAGAGGCTTTTCTGATGTCCACCAGGACTTCATTGACGACGAACCTTTCCTTTCTCACCCGGAACAGCGTCAGGGGCACGAAGATAGAGTGGGACCGGCGCCTTGTCCTGACGCTTTGCACCCTTACCAAGCTTCGCGATGTATTCAATTGAAGCAGCAGCAGCTTCGTTGCAAACACGTGAATTATCTATGCCCGCCGTGTTGGCAACCGCCTGTGCTGCAGAGCCTGCCAGTATAGTGTCAGCATCAATGCTGTGCGCAAGGTCTTTCACGGTAGAAATTCGGGCTTCCCCGATAGGAGCTCCGTTTTCATCGAAATTCTGGCAGTAGACTTCATTGCGGCGCGCATCCAGAACCACCAGAATCGGTTTCTTGACAAGAGCAGCGTCCAAAGCTTCATGCGCAATTGCAGCCAGCGTTGTGACCGAAACAACCGGCTTTTCGAGCACCAAACCAAACCCGCGCGCAATGGAGAGACCAACGCGAAGGCCGGTGAAGCTTCCCGGACCGACGTTCACAACAATCCGGTCCAGCGAGTTAAAGGTGGTTGAGGAGTCCGTCATGACACTCGCCACCATGCCCATGATGCGCTCGGCGTGGCCCCGTCCGAGATCTTCGCATTGGGAGACAATATCCTGCTTACTACCGTCATCGATTAAAACGGCGGCAGCACAGGTACTTAGTGCGGTATCAATAGCAAGCAACTTCATTAGTTCGGCTTATCGTTAGGGTCGCGAATTGTCGAGCAACCAATTCGTTTAACACCCGGAGTATTTTTTTGCCTTGCAACAAAAAGGGCAGCGTGTGCTGCCCTTCTACAGAAGAATTAAATTAGCAGAAACTAGATCTGTTTAACTTCTTGAACTTCTGGGATGAAATGCCTCATCAGGTTCTGAATGCCATGGCTCAGGGTTGCTGTTGAAGACGGGCAACCGGCGCATGCCCCACGCATGGTCAGATATACGATACCCTCACGATATCCCCTGAATGTTATGTCGCCACCATCCTGAGCAACAGCTGGACGCACACGGGTTTCCAGCAGTTCCTTGATCATGTTTACAGTCTCTTCGTCTTCCGCTTCGAAGAACTCTTCACCTGTATCACCATCACCTGCTTCCTCACCTTGCAGGATCGGGGTGTCGGACATGAAGTTTTCCATGATCGCACCAAGAATGGCCGGGCGCATATGCTGCCAGTCAGTCTCATCCTTGGTTACGGTGATAAAGTCGTGACCGAAGAAGATGCCAACAACACCTGGAATAGAGAAAAGCTTTTCTGCCAGCGGAGAAACCGCAGCTTCCGCTGCCGAGCGGAAATCGCGTGTGCCTTCCGACAATACTACGCGGCCGGGCAGAAACTTCAGTGTTGCCGGGTTTGGTGTCGCTTCGGTCTGAATGAACATGGTTTTGTTTCCGATTTTTCTTGCCAAAGAGTGTTCTTAAGCAGTTGCAGCACAGTTTACACTACTTAACTTACAGCACTCAATGCATCAGCAATGTCTGTTTTCTTTTCTATATGATAGGTAATCCTGATCAGGCAAGGGCATCCAGCGCATCATCGTCCAAATTACCTGGTACGATGGTGGTGGGAATCGGGAAGGTTCCCGCCGATTTACCCGCTATGGATGAAACCAGAGGACCCGGTCCTTCTTTGCTGGTTCCTGCCGCCAGAACAAGAATCGCGATATCCGCGTCTTCGTCAATCAGAGCTATAATCTCATCTGACTGGTGCCCTTCGCGCACAACCAGTTCCGGTTCTGTACGGGCCGCTGCTCTTACCTGTTCAGCAGCTTTTGCCAGGATTGTGTCTGCATTATCACGCGCTTCCTGGCGCATGATATCCTCAACCCCCAGCCAATGCTGGAAGTTTCCAGGGGCAATCACATAGAGCAAGAGAACGACGCCGCCAGTACGGGCCGCCCGTTTTGCGGCGTAAACGATGGCTCTACCACATTCCGGTGTGCCGTCGACGACAACCAGAAACTTTCGGTGGTGACCTTCTTCATTACTTTTACGAATAGCTACCATGGAGGTATGCTGCCACTTGCGGTGGTAGGCGGCAAGTATTTTTCCTTGCCACTTACCGCCAGGTTTTCATTTTCGAGCTGATTATTGAGTCAGTTAGAGGATGAACTGAGACAAATCGACGTTCTTGGCCAACTCGCTGACGTTCGACTTCACGTAGTCAGCATCAATCGTGACTTGCTCACCAGACTGGTCTGGCGCGGTGAAGGAGATTTCATCCAGCACACGTTCCATTACAGTCTGCAAGCGCCGCGCACCGATGTTCTCAACGGTCGCGTTCAGATCCACCGCAATGTTGGCGATTTCGTCAATCGCATCCTTGGTAAACTCAATTGAGACCTCTTCAGTTCCCATCAATGCAACATACTGCTTGATCAGGCTTGCCTCCGTGTCCGTCAGGATCTTCACAAAGTCCTCTTTGGTCAGAGCTTTAAGCTCGACACGGATCGGCAGACGGCCCTGAAGTTCCGGCAGCAGATCAGATGGCTTTGAAACGTGGAACGCACCAGACGCGATGAACAGAACATGGTCGGTTTTCACCGGGCCGTACTTTGTTGAAACAACAGTGCCTTCAATCAACGGCAAAAGGTCACGCTGCACACCCTCACGGGACACATCACCGCCACCGCGGCCGTCTTTTCCGCAGATCTTGTCGACCTCATCAAGGAACACAATGCCGGAATCTTCAACCCGTGCGATTGCTTCCTGTGTGATCTTTTCTTCGTCAAGAAGCTTGTCGGATTCTTCCGCCAGCAGAACCTTATGACTTTCTTTGACGCTGGTGCGCTTTGGCTTGGTTTGGCCACCAAAGGCCTTGCCCAGCATATCAGAGATGTTCATGACGCCGACGCTGCTTCCTGGCATGCCCGGAATATCAAAGCTTGGCATCTGCGGGGAGGAGCGAACCTCGATTTCGATTTCTTTTTCGTCGAGTTCCCCTTCACGCAGCTTCTTGCGGAAGGTATCGCGGGTGGCCGGGCTTGCGTTGTTGCCGACCAGCGCATCCAGAACGCGTTCTTCAGCTAAGACATGCGCTTTCGCTTCCACGTCCTTGCGGCTTTGCTCGCGGACCAGAGCGATACTGGATTCCACCAGATCACGGATGATCTGCTCCACATCGCGGCCCACATACCCGACTTCGGTAAACTTGGTAGCTTCAACTTTCGTGAAAGGAGCATTCGCAAGCTTAGCCAAACGACGAGAGATCTCTGTCTTACCAACACCGGTTGGTCCGATCATCAGAATGTTCTTTGGCTGAACTTCTTCGCGCAGGCCTTCATCCAACTGCTGGCGGCGCCATCTGTTGCGCAGTGCAATTGCAACTGCGCGTTTTGCGTCATGCTGGCCGATGATGTAGCGATCAAGTTCACTAACGATTTCCCGTGGAGAGAAATTTGTCATTTTCTTACTTTCTAGTTCCGGATAGGTGGCAGATATGTAGTGAGTTTGGTTCCTGCAAGAGGGCGCATGACGATCCGCCGCGCCGCGTTCCAGCCTGAACCGAGTAGCAAGACAAAACTCCCAAGTAATACAAGGGAGATAGCAGTTAGTTGTAATTCCGAAAAGTCGGCGGGCTCCAGCAAATAGCCGAGGGCAAAACCGAGGTAGCTCAGGGCAGCAACCAGCATTGCACGTCGATCAACAATCAATGCGACGACACCAAACGCCAAAATGACTGCGATGGAAACCAGCGCATAGGCTTCTGTTTGCTCCGCAGTGTACATCCGGCTGAGGATGGAATGGACGATGAGCGGTGCTGCAAGCAGGTGAAGCCAAAAGGCTTTGTCTGTATTGAGCGTTTCGCGGGCCGTGTCTTTGCTATCAAAGTACATTGCGCAGGCAAAAGCAAATAAACCGCAAACCAGCGTGACCCAGGGAAAGTAGTCCAGAATTCGCGCATCAGTCGCGAGGGTCAATGCCCCGACAATCAAGCCCATTACTCCTGCGACGATGACTGTCAGTGTGATTGGCACCTTGAAGCGCCAGTAAAACAAGGAGGCACCAGCCAGCGCAAAGATTGACCCCAACATGATCTGAATGGTTTCAGAGTTCTGATTCAAGGGGTTGGATGTGAACAGGCTAAAGCCAACCATCGCAATCGCTCCCCCGAACAGTCCTGTCAGCAGGATAGAGGGCAGGGCGAGCTTCTTGATCTTGGTGAACCATTCGGCCATAGCCCAAGAGATAATCGCGGCAGCACCGGCTACAGCTGCTGCCGGCATGCCGCCTTGTGACAGCGGTTCATTCAAGCCAATGATATAGCCTGAAAACAGGATTAAAATGCCGAGGCTGATGAAGATATCGTGAAAACCTCGGGTAAACCGGACTTCTTCTGGATCATGAAGGTTCTCAGCGGCTTGCTGTGCTTGGATATTTTCTGCTTGCAGTTTCAAATAGGAGACGAGCTTATCAGCTTGATCTGCGCTGATAATTCCAGCGGAGACGGCTCCGGTAAGGGCTGCTCTTGATATCATCAGATCCTCATTAAATCCGAATGGGGCAATAAAAGCGTCAAGTATCCTCGGCTTAGCAAGTCAAGCTGATCTAAACATGTCTTGCATACAGAACTGGAGATCGAAATTCACTGACCTCCAGTTGTTTCTTGCAGTAAGTGTCACTCTGTGTCGAGGGACTCAATAGTGACATTGCTGTTTGTGTAGACGCAGATTTCGGCTGCAATTGCCATAGACTTGCGGCAGATCTCTTCTGCAGTCAGGTCCATGTCAACCAGCGCTCGTGCTGCTGACAGCGCATAGTTGCCGCCGGAGCCAATGCCCATCACGCCATTTTCTGGCTGCAGAACATCGCCGGTTCCAGTCAGGACCAGTGAATCTTTCTTATCGGCAACAAGCATCATCGCTTCCAGACGCCGGAGATAGCGATCGGTCCGCCAGTCCTTTGCCAGTTCAACACATGCCCGCATCAGCTGATCCGGGTATTGTTCCAGCTTGGCCTCAAGGCGTTCAAACAGCGTGAATGCATCAGCTGTAGCGCCTGCAAAGCCTGCAATGACCTGGCCACCCGCCAATGGACGGACTTTACGAGCGGTGCCTTTGATGACAGTCGATCCAAGAGATACCTGACCATCTCCAGCAATTACGACTCTGCCATCTTTGCGCACGGTCAAGATGGTTGTGCCGTGCCACTGTTCAGGTTCACTCATTCAATCTTCTCCAGAGTTAAATTGGCAGCAGAGCAAACTTCCGCGCAACCCAATTTCAAATTTGTGTCTGCGGTCTTATGTATGTAGTCCTTTGCTCATTGCAAATGCGGTAGGCCAAAAAAACTCAGTTATCCTGCAGCTTTACATGACTTGCCTCGCTCACGAAGCGGTCAACCATCTTGTGCAATCGTTTGATCTGGTGGTCTTTTGTGAGGTCGCCATTTTCATCGAAGGATTTACCTGCAAAGTTAATGGAAATCATTTCCGGCAGCACAAGGCAACCCAGAGACACTTCCATAATCGTCCGCAGGTGCATCAACCCGCGCAAAGAACCGTGAGCGCCGGGTGAGGCACCGCCAACGGCATAGATGGATGTATGGAAGACTTCGAGCGGCTCTTCCTCCGGCATCTGGATGCGGCTGATCCAATCCAATGTATTTTTAAGCAGCGGCGTGATCGATGAATTATATTCGGGGCTTGCGATAAAGATCCCATGGTGGGTCTCGATGAGCTTTCTAAGCTTGTAGACATTCTCCGGAATGCCGGTCTCATCCTCCAGATCGCCATCGTAAATAGGGAGCGGATAGTCGGCGAGGCTGATCTTTGTGACATCGGCATTCGCGACTGTCAGGTGTTTTGCCACCAGATCTGCCAGCATCTGGTTATAGGACCCTTTCCGCGTTGAACCTGAAAACACGAGTATCTTGGGCTTCATAAAACTATCCTTACAACGTGGCTCAGCACGCTTTCGCGCTGAAGTGTGACGATCTGAAATAATGTCGACACGTAGAATATCACATAGTATCCAAGCGGAAGGTTTATGAAAGACGCGTGGTTTTACAAGTTAACAACTTAAGGTTTTACGCAGAAAAATCAGAAGGGCTTACGGAAGATCCAGATACGGGCAGGAGGGATATTCTTTACGATCCATCCGGTTTTCGACCAGGTGAACATTTTTGATCTCAGTGTCACCGGGGAGATCAGAGAATACGAGAACTGGATGAACGGGGCCCCTGGTCGCATGAGCTTAAACGCGTCATGAAGGCATTTGAGCCGGCTTTCCATAGGTCTGGCAACCAATGGCAGGCTGGATACAACAGCGCAGAGAGAGTTTGGTGCAATGTGCTCCAGGCTTGGGCGCATGTTATAGGCATCACCTTGCACCACATTCAGATCCCCGAATTTTTCAGTAAGAAGCTCACAGAAGTCCGGGCTGTATTCCAGACAAGTCAGACGTTCTTTGGTAACGCCGGCGTCCAGAATAGCTTTTGTGACCGGGCCAGTGCCGGGACCAAGCTCCAATACGGGATTCTCTGAATTTGCTGGAACGAACTCTGCCATTCTCTGGGCGAGAACGGGACCTGACGGGGTCACCGCTCCGGTCGTGAGCGGTGCTTCCACCCACGCCCGGAGAAACTTGGAAGGTTCACGAAATCTGCTAATGGCATTTTCTGCCAGTGACCGAGTTTCGTAGAACATTCAACTCTCCGTAGTAACAACAAAGCTTCCTACTGAGATATTACTGTTTGATGGCGTTTTAAAGAGCTAAGCCTTGAAGTTCTCTAAAAAATCTTTGGCCTTGGCAAAAAAGCCCGTAGACTCAGGATGATTTTCTCCAGAAGACTCACCTTCAAACTCTGAAAGAAGCTCGCGCTGCCTTTTGGTAAGGTTCGTAGGTGTCTCTACGGCAACCTGAATATACATGTCGCCTTTCTGGTTAGACCGCATGATCGGCATGCCTTTGCCACGCAGTCTGAACTGTTTTCCGGTCTGCGTGCTTTCAGGAACCTTCACACGTGCTGTGTTGCCATCCAAGGCAGGAACCTCAAACTGACCACCCAGCGCAGCGGTTGTCATAGAAATTGGCACCCGGCAGAAGATATCAGCTCCATCACGCTGGAAGAACTCGTGCGGACGGATGGACAGGAAGATATAAAGATCACCTGCTGGTCCGCCGCGTGCACCTGCCTCGCCTTCGCCAGACAAGCGGATGCGTGTTCCGTCTTCGATGCCAGCTGGGATGTTGACGGAAAGCGTGCGCTCTTTTGTGGTCCGGCCCGTACCGCCACAGCTGTCACACGGATCGGTAATGACTTCACCGCGCCCCTGACAGGTTGGGCAGGTGCGCTCCATTGTGAAGAAGCCTTGAGCTGCTCTTACGCGTCCGGCACCGCCACAGGTTGGGCAGGTGGATGGACGGGTTCCAGACTTGGCACCGGAGCCACCGCAAGGTTCACAGGTTACGGAAGTTGGAACTTCAATCTCGACGGATTTGCCTTCGTAAGCCTCTTCCAGTGAGACTTCGAGGTTATAGCGCAAGTCAGCACCGCGTTCGCGGCCAGAGCCACGACGGCCACCGCCGCCGCCAAAGAACTCGTCGAAAATGTCTGCCATGGAGGATGCAAAGTCGCCCGGACCAGCTCCACCGCCACCACCAAAGCCGCCGTTTTCAAAGGCTGCATGGCCAAATCGATCGTAGGCAGCGCGCTTTTGCGGGTCTTTCAGGGTTTCGTAAGCTTCGCTTACTTCCTTAAAGTTTGCTTCCGCTTCATCATCACCTGGATTGCGGTCCGGATGGTATTTCATCGCAAGTTTGCGATAAGCGCTCTTAAGTGCCTTTTCGTCGACCTCCCGTGCTACCCCCAGCACCTCATAGTAGTCGCGTTTAGACATTATGAAATAAGCTCCAAAGACGTGATGTCTATCTGTGTTTTGAAGTCTCAGGAGAACATTAGCTCAGCCCGAGGTACTCTGTGGCAGTCGTAGTTCATTCATGCTTTGCAGCGAACTAACTTACGGACCGCTCTCATCTTCAAAACAAAACTGTTTACTGTTCCGCTGAAATTCAAGGTGCAGCTATCAGCACAGCGCGCACATTTCCAGCTCCCCATATGTAGGAAGCAGCGCTCTCGAATGCAATTGCACCCAAAAGGCAACCTTTAACTCAGATCTTCCATACCGTTGGGAAATACTTCAATAAAGTTTACCTCGCAAGCCCGTTAGAGCTCGCGAGGTAAAAGTATTAGTTAGCTGGACTTTTTGTTGTCGTCGTCACGAACTTCTTCGAAGTCGGCATCAACAACATCGTCAACAGGCTTTGGCTCACCTTCGCCTTCAGCGGCGTCTTCGCCAGCTTCAGCCTGAGCGTCCTTGTACATTGCTTCACCAAGCTTCATGGAAGCTTCAGCAAGTGCCTGTGTCTTCGCTGTAATATCTTCGAGGTCTTCACCTTCGAGAGACTGCTTCAGAGCTGCAAGAGCGCTTTCGATAGCTGACTTGTCTTCTTCAGAGACCTTATCGCCGTACTCTTTCAAAGACTTCTCGGTGGAGTGGTGCAGTGCTTCACCCTGGTTTTTCGCTTCAACCAGTTCCTTACGCTTCTTGTCTTCTTCAGCGTGGGATTCAGCGTCTTTCACCATCTGCTCGATGTCGGTGTCGGACAGACCACCAGATGCCTGAATGCGGATCTGCTGTTCTTTACCGGTGCCCTTATCCTTAGCGGATACGTTCACGATACCGTTTGCATCGATGTCGAAGGCAACTTCAACCTGAGGCACACCGCGTGGTGCTGGTGGGATACCAACCAGATCAAACTGACCGAGGATCTTGTTGTCCGCAGCCATTTCACGTTCACCCTGGAAGACGCGGATGGTCACTGCAGTCTGATTGTCTTCAGCTGTAGAGAACACTTGGCCCTTCTTGGTTGGGATTGTGGTGTTGCGGTCGATCAGACGTGTGAACACGCCACCAAGGGTTTCGATACCGAGGGACAGCGGAGTAACGTCGAGAAGCAGAACGTCTTTAACATCACCCTGCAGAACGCCAGCCTGAATTGCTGCACCCATTGCAACAACTTCGTCCGGGTTCACGCCTTTGTGCGGGTCTTTACCGAAGAACTGTTTAACAACTTCCTGAACCTTAGGCATACGGGTCATACCACCGACGAGAACAACCTCGTCGACTTCACCAGCTGCCAGACCTGCGTCTTTCAGTGCTGCTTTCATTGGCGCAACGGTACGCTGTACCAGATCGTCAACGAGCTGCTCGAACTTCGCACGGGTCAGTTTCAAGGTAAGGTGCTTAGGACCGGAAGCGTCTGCAGTGATGAACGGCAGGTTGATTTCGGTCTGGGAAGAAGAGGACAGCTCGATCTTCGCTTTTTCAGCAGCTTCTTTCAGACGCTGCAGAGCAAGCTTATCGTTCTTCAGGTCAATGCCCTGTTCTTTCTTGAACTCAGCTGCGAGGTAGTCAACCAAGCGCATGTCGAAGTCTTCACCACCGAGGAAGGTGTCACCGTTGGTGGACTTCACTTCAAATACGCCGTCGCCGATTTCCAGGATGGAAACGTCGAAGGTACCACCACCAAGGTCGTAAACTGCGATGGTCTTACCATCGTTTTTGTCCATGCCGTATGCAAGGGCAGCAGCAGTTGGCTCGTTGATGATACGCAGAACTTCAAGACCAGCGATCTTACCGGCATCTTTGGTTGCCTGACGCTGTGCATCGTTGAAGTATGCAGGAACGGTAATAACAGCCTGAGTTACATTCTCACCGAGGAAGCTCTCAGCTGTTTCTTTCATCTTCTGCAGGATGAAAGCAGAAACCTGGGATGGGGAGTACTTCTCACCCTCAGCTTCAACCCATGCGTCGCCATTGTCGGCTTTTACGATTTCGTATGGGACGAGCTTTTTGTCTTTTGCAACGGTCGGATCATCAAAACGACGACCGATCAGACGCTTCACAGCAAACAGAGTGTCTGTTGGGTTGGTTACAGCCTGACGCTTTGCTGGCTGGCCTACAAGGCGCTCGCCATCATCACTAAAAGCAACCATAGAAGGGGTAGTACGCGCACCTTCTGCGTTTTCGATTACCTTAGCGTCTTTGCCGTCCATTACAGATACGCACGAATTTGTCGTGCCGAGGTCGATACCAATGACCTTTGCCATGTTTTCACTCTCCTTTCGGCAGACCGCCCGAACCCCGAAGGCCTTCGGATTATGTCGGATCAGTTTCCAACCGGTCCCCAGTACATTGCACTTGCATGTGTTGTCGCAAACACGCAAGAAAACTTCAATTGGCTATATAAGAGGGGTGCTCTGCCCCTGCAAGGGACAGGACTGTATATATCGACACAAGACCTAACCGAAGCCAATTTCTGAGTTAAGAAACCGAAATTTTCTTTGGAAAACCAGCGGAAACGCCCCGCTGTTGCGCCCGTTTGCCAACGTTCCCCAAAGTTACCCCTATTTCTAAGAGGGGGTTTGTGGATAGAGCTCATCAAGTGAGATCGAGTGCCCATTTCCCTGGACGATCCTGACATGCTCTCGTGAAAGCTGGCGTGCTTCATCTACACCACAGGCGTGGGCGATCATATCCACTTCCATTCTTACACTATGGCAATAAGCGGCAACGCGGTGGCTCTTTTCCGTTGGATCAAGCCCGGCCTGCAGTGCCTTATTATGGGTGGTGATGCCTGTTGGACACGTATTCTTATTGCACCGCATGGCCTGAATGCAGCCCAGAGCAAACATGAAACCACGTGCTGTCACCGTAAAGTCAGCTCCTGCACACAGAGCCATTGCAACTGCCGACGGCGTTATGCGCTTTCCTGAGACGATAATGCGAATACGATCACGCAGGTCATGCTTTCGCAGAATTTGATCCACAATCGGAAGGGCCTCCGAGATAGTCAGGCCCACATTATCCATTAGCGGCATAGGTGCAGCACCAGTACCACCATCGGCAGAGTCGATCGTGATGAAGTCCGGTGCGTGCTCAATTCCGCGGTGGTTGATTTCACGGCATAGCTCTTCCACCCAAGCACTGGAACCGATGACGGTTTTGAAGCCCACTGGCTTTTTGGCGATGTGGCGCACGCGGGAGATGAAGTCCAGCAACTCGCCTGTATTACTGATTTCCGGGTGGCGGTTTGGAGAGTGGGATGGCTGCCCGACCTTGATACCACGGATCTCCGCAACTTCGGGCGTGACTTTACCGCCGGGAAGAAGACCGCCTTTACCCGGTTTTGCACCTTGGGCCAACTTGATCTCAACCATCTTGACCTGCGCGTGGTCAGTGATCTTTTTCAGCTTGTCTTCGTTCAGCGTGCTATCATCATTACGGCAGCCGTATTTTGCAGTACCGATCTGAAAAACAATGTCCGCTCCACCTTCCAGATGGTAGGGAGACAGACCGCCTTCGCCGGTATTCATCCAGCAATTTGCCATCTTCGCGCCGCGGGAGAGGGCGAGCACTGCCGGTCGGGAGATTGCACCGTAACTCATGCCCGAGATGTTGAAGTAGCTGGGCGGCACGTAAGGGTTTTCGACATATGGCCCAATGAGCAGTGGCTCGGGTTCGTCGATCTCCGCTTCTAACTTTGCAAAGGGCGCATTCACGAACAGGGCGGTTCCCGGTACGGCCAGATTTTTTGTGGACCCGAACGCCATTGTGTTGCCTTCTGCTCTGGACGCATGACCCACCCAGGTTCGCTCAGCTCTGTTGAACGGCATCTCCTCCCTGTCCATAGCAAAGAAGTACTGGCGGAAAAATTCGCCCAGATACGCGAAGAGTGCCCGGAAGCGACCTACGACAGGGAAGTTATGGCGAATTGCATCTTTGTGCTGGCGGCGATCAACGACGTACAGAACGACGACGGCGATGAGAGTGAGCACTATCAGGAGAGAAACAACGGCGGCAAAGATGTTAAGGACAGCTGCAAGCAGAGGGGGAAGAAGGTGCATTTATTTTTCTCCTTAATCGTGCAACGACTATCTTGAGGATTATGAGTTAAATTCAGTTTCGACAAATTTCTCCAAGTTTTCCGGTTTCTTAAGCGGTCTCTTCAGGAGGTAAGCCCGGAATATGAGAGGTTCAAGATGCAGCTGACTGGTAATTTTCCCAAAGGTTTCAAATACCTGCCCGGATACTTCTCTCATGAAGAACAAAGAGAGCTCGTCGAAACGCTGAGGTATCTGGTGAAAGAGTCACCGTTGTTCACCCCCGTGATGCCACGCACGGGCAAGCCTTTCTCGGTTCGGATGACCAATCTGGGCGAACTGGGGTGGGTGTCTGACCGCAACGGATATCGATACCAATCCGAGCATCCGGAGACCGGTCAGGCTTGGCCTACCATTCCTGAAGTGCTCAATGATTTGTGGAGCCGTGTAGGAGAGTGTGAGGCGGTTCCTGAGACTTGCCTTGTCAACTATTACGCCTCGACTGCAAAAATGGGTCTGCATCAGGACCGGGACGAAAAGACGTTTGAGGCACCGGTGGTTTCTGTCAGTTTAGGAGACACAGCTGTATTTCGGCTTGGCGGAGTCAAGCGCGGTGGGCCGACGCAATCGCTCAAGCTGAATTCAGGAGACGTTGTGGTTCTGGGTCGGGAGGCGCGGCTTTGTTACCACGGGATCGACCGCATTTTGGGTGGGAGCTCAAGCTTGCTCAAAGACGGAGGTAGATTGAACCTCACCCTCCGCCGCGTCTCTGCGTTTTAGTCCGGCGTCAGGCTTCTTCGAGCGCGCTGGTCTTAAAGAAAGCGCGGATTCCACTGGATACGAAGCAAATGGTGCCTTCGACGATGGCATCTTGATCCATTTCTTCATCGTAGGGGCCTTTAGAGGCTCCTGTGACGACATAAAGCGCTTCCAGCGTTGCGCTGTGCATGAGCATCATTAGGAGCTGTGCACGTGGCCCTGTGGGGATGTCGCTGTCGGTCGCTTTGGCGAGCGCCTTGGTGATGCGCAGGATAATTCTTGGTGGCTCCCATGCATGCATAATCTTTTGGCCGGCTTCCGGATCAGAGAAGACCTGACGGATGAGAACCACAAACGGGACCAGCTTTCCGGTTTCTCTGGATATTCCCTGTACAATCAGAGGCTCCATGAAGGCGCGGGTGATCTCTTCTACATCCGGCTCTCGCCCACCAACTTCCAGAGCATCCAGTCGCTGCATGCGCATGTCGTCGATCTCGCGAAGTCGCCGCATAAACACGGCTCGAACGAGATCCTCCTTGCTGCCGAAGTGGTAGTTGACGGCAGCAACGTTGGCATCAGCTTTTTCAGTGATCATTCTTACAGAAGTTTCCGCAAGACCATGTTCAGCGAGCAAGCGTTCAGCGGCATCTAGTAACCGTTCACGGGTCCCCAGTTCAGAACTGTCTGGCACGGCGGCACCTCCAGGAAGATAGTTTTACGAACACATTGGGCGTTTTCCCAAGGGTTTGAGTAGTCCCTCAGAAATCCCAAATACTTATTTCAAGCTATCTTGCTTTTAGCACGTTTTACTGCGTCACAACCCGCCTACAATTCATATCATCAATTGCGGTTACTATATAAATCTTAGACAAAATTATGCAGAAACTTAATACAATCTAAATATATCCGGTTTTTTCCGGAAAAACTGCCTAATCAACGAAAAACGGGAGTCTCACAACTCCCGTTTTTCATAGTATCAACTCAGAAAGTCTTAGAAATAAATGCCGTAGGCAATTGCTGAAAGGGCGACTGCGATGACCCATAGCGCAACACGGCCAGAACGGCTGTGTTTTGCCTCCGCTTTGCCGATCGCATCTGCGGTCTTCTCGTCGAATCTCAGGCCGTTGTTGGCCATCTGCTCCAGGTGATTAGAGAACGCACTCACGCGGTCGGCAATGATCGGCAGATCACCTGCCAGACGCCCAAGAACCGTCACACCTGTTGCAAGGTCTGTGATGCGTCCAATCGGGCCCAGATTCCGCTGAATCCAGCTTGTGACAACAGGGTCTGAGGTTTTCCACATATCCAGATGCGGGTTCAGCGAGCGGGCGACACCCTCTGCCAGAACCATGTTCTTCTGCAATAGGATCAGCTGCGGCTGAGTGTGCATGTTGAACATCTCAGTCACTTCAAATAGCTGGGTCAACAGGCGCGCCATTGAGATTTCGCTGGCGTCATGGCCGTGGATTGGCTCACCAATCGCTCTGATCGCCTGTGCGAAGATGTCGACGTCCTGATCGGCGGGCACATAACCGGCTTCAAAGTGAACCTCAGCAACTCTGAGATAATTGCGGGTGATGAAGCCGTAGAGGATTTCTGCCAGGAATCTGCGCTCGGACAAACCCAGACGTCCTGTAATTCCAAGATCAACGGCAACCAGCGTTCCGTCC
The DNA here is from genome assembly GCF_014651595.1 of Pseudovibrio japonicus. Lineage (GTDB taxonomy): Bacteria > Pseudomonadota > Alphaproteobacteria > Rhizobiales > Stappiaceae > Pseudovibrio > Pseudovibrio japonicus. The sequence goes on from NZ_BMXE01000002.1 coordinate 362,235, forward strand.
GGCTCAACGAACAGGTTACCCTGGTGCATGTCTGCGTGGAAGAAACCATCGCGTACGGCATGGCGTAGGAAGGACTGGATGACCTTGTTGCCCAGTTCAGGCAAATCATGACCTGCTTCTTCGATGCCTTCCAGATTGGAGAGCTTCACACCATCAATCCACTCCATTGTAAGAACGGAGCGAGACGTGCGCGGCCAATCTACGCTTGGTACCCGGAAGTCTGTGTCTTCTTTGCTGTTTTCACCCATTTCAGAAAGGGCTGCGGCTTCCATGCGCAGGTCCATTTCCAAGATGACAGAGCGCTCATAGGTCTCCACAGTTGCAATTGGACGCAGGCGGCGGCTTGCTTTGCTGAAACGTTCGGCAAGGCGTGCGGCAAGGTAGAAGCTTTTCAGATCACGCTTGAATCCACGCTCCACACCGGGGCGCAGGACTTTTACAGCGACCTTCTCAAGCTCACCATCGCGGTTGCGCAGGTATGCCGGGTGTACCTGTGCGATCGAGGCTGCAGCTACCGGATCGCCAAACTCTTCGAAATGGTACTCGACTGTATTGCCGAGCTGCTCTTCTACAGTTTTCCGCGCATACTGCGTCAGAAATGGCGGAACGTTGTCCTGAAGGGCGGAGAGTTCTTTCGCGGCTTCCTTGCCAACCACATCCGGCCGGGTGGCAAGAAACTGCCCGAGCTTGATGTAGGAGGGGCCAAGGCGGTTCAGAGCATCTGTCAGGCGAGCGGCAGCATCTTTTTTCTCGATACCACGGCGCTCAAGCATCCGCGCTGTGCGGATAGCCAGGCGCGGACCGGGCGGGAGATCCGGTAGAGAAACAAGTCCGAACACACCTTCGCGGGCCATAACAAAACCCGCGAAACCCAGACGCATAAATGGCACAATATTTGCGATCATAACTGGTTAGATTTTCCAGCCGGAGTGAAGTGCAGCGATACCGCCGGTGTAGTTTCGATAAGTGACACGCTCAAAGCCTGCATCACGTATCATCTGCGCAAAACGTTCCTGATTTGGAAATTTCCGGATAGATTCTACAAGATAGCTGTAGGGATCGCCGTCGCCAGTCACCGCCTGTCCAATTTTTGGGATGGCGTGGAAGGAGAACAGATCATAGATCTTATCGAGCGCGGGAACGTCCACCTGAGAGAATTCGAGGCACATGAAGCGGCCACCGCGCTTTAGCACACGGTGTGCTTCTTTCAGAGCTTTGTCGATTTGCGGGACGTTTCTAATTCCAAATGCAATTGTGTAGGCATCGAAGTATTTGTCCGGGAAAGGCAAGTCTTCTGCATTGCCCTGAATGAACTCAATGTTCTCTGAGAGTCCTGCTGCGCTGGCGCGGTCTTTGCCAACACCAAGCATTGAGCCGTTGATGTCGCAAACGGTTGACTTTACTGTTCTATTGGAACGCTCAACTACACGAGTTGCAATGTCGCCAGTGCCGCCTGCCACGTCAAGATGTCGCCATTCACGGGCGCCATTCTTTGGTGGGTTCATGCTGGAAACCATTGCATCTTTCCAGAGACGATGCATTCCGCCGGACATAAGGTCGTTCATGAGGTCATAGCGAGATGCCACTTTGTGGAAAACATCATCCACCAGATCCTGCTTTTCACCTTCACGAACTGTGCGAAACCCGAAGCTTGTTGCCATTTCAGACGGGTCTGTTACGGATGCCTGCTCAGGGGTTGAGAACTCACGCGCCATAATCAAATCACTCCATTTCGCGGGCGAACATAGTACAGCTTGTTACAAAGCGCTATTGTAGAACGCAATCTTTGCCCAGTAGCAAACCACTGTACCAACGGATATCTTATGCCTGAATTACCGGAGGTTGAAACAGTCCGCCGCGGACTTGCTCCTTTTTTTGACAATGCAACAATTTGCAGAGTTGAACAACGCCGACCCGATCTTCGCTTTCCATTTGGTGATGATTTTGTAGAGCGGCTGGAAAATCGCAGGGTTGTCTCCTTCACGCGCCGCGCAAAATATCTGCTGCTTGATCTGGACAGTGGTGATGTTTTGGTGATGCATCTTGGCATGTCCGGGTCCTTCCGCTGGATCGAGACTGACGATCAGGAACCGACTCAAACTGTTGAAATGTATCATGCAAAAGGCAAGCACCCGCAGCATGACCATGTGATTTTTCATCTTCGTCCAGAGGACCGGGAGACGATTGTAAAGATCATTTACAACGACCCGCGCCGGTTTGGCTTCATGGTGCTTATTCCACGAAGCGAGCTGGCAGCACATCCGATGTTTGCTGAGATGGGGATCGAGCCACTCGGCAATGAACTGGATGGCGCGCACCTTGCCAAGCTGTTTGAAAACCGGAAAACCTCACTCAAGGCTGCCTTGCTTAATCAGAAGTTCATTGCGGGGTTGGGCAATATTTATGTGTGTGAAGCACTCTGGAGAACGGGGTTAAGTCCTTTCAAGAGCGCATCCACACTCTCGGGTAAATCCGGCAAGCCACTCAAAAAGGCCAATGAACTTGCCAATCACATCCGCGAAGTCCTGCTGGAAGCGATTGCATCTGGAGGCTCCTCGCTGAAGGATCATCGCCAAGCGGATGGTTCTCTTGGGTATTTCCAGCATAACTTCTCTGTCTATGACCGGGAAGGGGAACCTTGCCGGACGCCTGGCTGCTCCGGTATCATTGAACGTAAAGTACAAAATGGCCGCTCGACGTTCTTCTGCCCCAAATGCCAGAAGTAAGCCTACGGGCTGATATGTCACGCTTAAGGGAATTGCATTCTCTTTTGCAACTGTCTAGGAGACAGGCACGAAATTTGGATGCGGGCAGGATGACCCGCAGACCCCAAGAATAAGAAAAGGATAGCCCTATGAAAATTGGTGTAGTTGGTGTTGGCGCTGTTGGGAGTACTGCAGCCTATGCCATGGCCATGAACGGTGTGGGCAACGAAATTGTTCTTGTCGATTACAACCCGAAACTCGCCATTGCTCAGGCGGAAGACATTCTCCATGCAACGCCGTTTGCGCGCCCGATGAACATCATTGGCGGCGATTACAGCGACCTGAAGGATGCAGCGGTTGTAGTGATTGCTGCTGGTGTGAACCAGCAACCGGGTGAGACTCGTATTGAGCTACTGGCTCGCAATGCTGGCGTCTTCGCAAAAGTCATTCCTGAAGTGCTGAAGTACGCACCGCATGCCATCCTGATCATTGCGACCAATCCGGTTGATATCATGACCCAGGTGGCAACCGAGATTTCTGGCCTGCCGCGCACCCGCGTTATCGGCTCCGGAACCATCTTGGATACAGCCCGTTTCCGCACCTTGCTGGGTAAGCACCTGGGCATTACGCCAAATTCCGTGCATGCAGATGTTCTTGGTGAGCATGGTGACAGTGAAGTGCTGATCTGGTCCGGCGCAAAAGCTGGCAACACACCGCTGTTTACATTTGCCGAGCAGACCAACAAACCGATCACTCAGGAAGTGCGCGATCGCATTGATCATGGGGTGCGTTACGCTGCCTATTCTATCATTGAAGGCAAGGGCGCAACCAACTTCGGTATTGGGGCAGGGCTCTCCCGTATCGTAAAGGCAATCCTGACCAACGAACACGCAGTAATCAGCCTTTCCATCGTCAACGAGGAAATCGTCGGCGTGAAGGATACCGCACTTTCTGTACCGCGCGTGCTGGGCGCAGACGGCATTGAAGCGACACTGTTCCCAAGCATGGATGAGCTGGAGCGCAGTCAGTTGCAGGCTTCCGCTGTGGCGCTGGAGACTGCAGCAAAAGAAGTGCTCTCCAAACACCTGAAATAACGACGATTCCGCAAAAGCGCTCTTGCTGCAGCAATATTAGGCTTTTGCGGAATTTTTCTATTCCGACCTTGGCAAAAACCCGTTTTTCACCTATGCCACTCTCCTAGTTTCTGAGGCACAAGCGCATACAATCGCCAAGTTATCTATTGGGTTAGGTTTTTACGCGTGTCTGTGCACCACTTGCAGCACGGAGAGTATTGATGACACAGGCGGACATCGGTCTTGTTGGACTAGGCGTCATGGGGGCCAATCTGGCTCTCAACATCGCAGATAATGGCTATAAAGTTGCGGTATACAACCGTACTGCAGAGGGAACCGACGCTTTCATGGAGAAGGCAGGTCACCTCAAGGATATGTTCATTCCCTGCTACAGTACTGAAGAGCTGGTAGCAAATATCAAAGCACCTCGTCCTATCATTCTGATGGTACCAGCTGGTGCGCCAGTTGATCAGCAGATCTCTGTTTTGAAAGACCATCTGAAAGATGGTGACATCCTGATTGACGCAGGTAACAGCGACTTCAACGACAGTAACCGCCGCTACAAAGAACTGGCTGATACGCCGTTTACCTTTGTCGGCATGGGCGTTTCTGGTGGTGCAGAAGGCGCTCGCTTCGGTCCTTCCATTATGGTTGGCGCTTCCGAGACGGCCTACGCTCGCATTGAGCCAATCCTCAATGCCATCTCTGCCAAGCACAATGGTGAGCCTTGTGTAGCATTGATGGGTCCAGAAGGTGCTGGGCACTTTGTGAAGACCCTGCACAACGGCATCGAATATGCCGACATGCAGATGATCGCTGAAGTTCATGAAGTGATGACCAAGACCCTTGACCTGAGCATTCAGGAGCAGGCCGAGATCTTCACCAAATGGAACGAAGGCCCGCTCGCATCGTATCTCATTGAAATCACTGCGAATGTGATGGGTGTGGTTGACGAAGAAAGCGGCAAGCCAATTCTGGATGTTATTCTGGATACTGCTGGTCAGAAGGGCACTGGTCGCTGGTCTGCTGTCGAAGCGCATCTGCTTGGCGTTCCTGCAACCGGCATTGATGCGGCAGTGGCTGCGCGCTGTCTTTCTTCTGCACGCGCCTTGCGTCAGGAAATTGCAGAGATCTACCCGCAGTCAGATGAAACTCTGACCTGGGAAGAAAAACAGGAAGGCATTGCTGCTTGTGAGCGTGCGCTGATTGCCGGCAAGATTGCTGCCTATGCAGAAGGTTTTGCTGTACTAGCCGCTGGTGGAAAGGAAAACGGCTGGGATCTGCCAATGGGCGATATCGCTCGTATCTGGCGTCAGGGCTGTATTATCCGCTCGCGCTTCCTCGACGAAATCGCTCAGGCTTACGACGAAAATCCAGAGCTCAAGTCTCTTTACATGGCGCCTGCAATCGCGGAACGTATGAAAGATGCTGTTCCGGGTCTGCGCGAAGTGCTTTGCATGGGAATAAGCAACGGTATTCCTACACCAGCTCTATCTGCTGCACTTGGCTCCTTCGACATGATTCGTCAGAAACGGACGGCAGCCTACGTGATTCAGGGTCAGCGCGACTTTTTTGGTCAGCATGGCTTTGAGCGTACCGACAAAGAGGGCTCCGGCTTCCACGGCCCGTGGCCAGCAGGTGGTGCGTAAGGCAGAAACAACTCAGGCATGCTAGTTATTAACTAGGTTGTGCTATGCCTGATTGAAATTTAACGCCGAAACTGGCAGGACCGCATGCGTGGCCCTGCCTATCCACACAAAGGCTGGCATGTATGAGCTACAAACCGAGCCTTTACTAATCCTGGGAATAAGACGTGACTGCCAATTCACCCAACGGAGCTGAAATTTACCGCCGTCTCATCAAAGCGATTGAGACCCGTGAGCTGAAACCAGGCAGTCGCTTACGGGAAGCAGAACTGGCAGAGAAATTCGGCGTCAGCCGCACACCGATCCGGGAAGGCCTGAAGCGCCTTGAAGCGCAGGGGCTTGCGGTTCATGAACCGAACCGCGGCATGGTCATTCCTAGTCTCGACCACAATCAGATCAGCGAACTCTATTTTCTGCGTGAGGTGCTCGAAGGCACCGCTGGCCGTTTGGCTGCACAGCATGCGTCAGCTGCGGAGATCGAGATCCTTCAGGAGATGGTTGAGTCAGACATGCAGAACCTTGCGGATGCAGACCGTCTGATCAAGACCAACCGTGAGTTCCACCGTCGCTTTTATCTTGCCTCCCATAACCGCTATCTGGTTGAACAAATTGACCATATGCGCTTGTCTCTGCTGTTGCTCGCTGGCACAACCCTGACAGATGATGACCGTCGTCGTCTGGCGATTGAGGAGCATGCTGAGATCGTCGATGCCATTTCCAAGCGCGATTGTGACCGTGCAGACAGAGCTGCGCGTCACCATATTGCGGAGGCCCACAAGGCGCGCCTGAAGTTCTTCACTCAGCTCACTTAAGTCCATCGAAAGCTGGATCATCCAGAGCGCGTTCCGGTAAAAGAGCGCGTTTTTTGTATGGGGCATAATGCTGGCAATTCCGACCTCCCTTGCTTATGGGCTTGTACCCCATCTTCATCGCTGGAACACTTTTCTCTAAGCGCCGATCACCACAACCTGCGTGGGAACGCGCAGTCGTTACAGTTTTAGAGACAACTTGTGCAGCGTTTCGAGCGCACGGGGATCAGGTAGGGAAATCGTAATTCTTACCCTTCAAATTTAAATTAGATAGGTGACCTTTACAGAGATTCACGACAGTTTTTTGAGGGGAATAAATGAGAGTTATCGCGATTACAGCCTGCATTCTTACAGTATTACTAGGAATCTCCGGCTGTGCTGTTGTTTCAGTAGGAGGAGCGGCGGTCTCTGTTGCTTCAACTGCAGTAACAACAACTGCGAAAGTTGGTGCAACTGTCGTAGAAGGAGCCGTAGACCTTGCTATTCCGGACGGTGACGACGATGATGATTAATAGATCTATTGGTTCAGATAGATAGCGTCTTTTACCAGATTAATCCAAGCCAGCCATCTTCTTGCCTGCCAACACCACTTCTACCGCTCGGTGCAACTCGGCCATCTGGTCTTTATCAAGAGCCTCGACAAGCTCGTTCCGTGTTTCCGCATCCAGTTGTTCTAGCGTGAAACTATCTTCTGCCAGTTTCACGAGTGGTTCAGAGCTGGCTGAAATCGGCAGAATTTCGCCATCCATGCGCGCAGCTTTCACGCGTGCGTCTTCCAAAATGGCGTGCACAAGGCCGCGGCGGTCATCGGGAAGATTAACCTCAGCAACGACCGCGTTGACCGTAGCACGGTCCCCCAGCAGCAATACTGGTGGTCTGGACGTAGCAGAATTGGTCATGGACAGGGCAGTCAGAAACGCGCCCAGAAGCACTACTAGAAAATACGGCATACACGAGATTCTTAGGGTCGACTGTTAGTTCAAGCTGAGATTGTACAGGACAGAGGTATGAAGTAATAACCGTTCAAACTGGTTCATTTCCTTATATTCTTCCAATGTACTGCGCGCCAGTGCAGGATCATCCGTGATAATTCCGTCAACGCCCATAGAGATGTAACGCAGCATGCTGGATGGATTGTTTACGGTCCAGACAAACACCTGCTTATCAGTCTCTTGTGTTCTTCTTATGAAGTTCAAAGAAGCGGAGGCGGAGGAGACGGCTACGAAATTTCCTTCGAGTTCAGAGAAATTGCCGATAGATGTGGCGGTAAGGAGGCCGATGTTCCAGTTTGGCTCCAATTCTTGCATTTTTGTGAGGGCAGGGCGGTCTAGGGACATGATGGCTATTTCATTTTCCATCTCGGCCTGGGTTACGATGCGGGCGACCTCATCTTCTAGGGTTTCCTGTTGGCTGTGGGGATAATATTTGAACTCAATGAGGAGAGTTGCCTTTCCCTTCACGGCTTCAAGGGCCTCTTGCAGGGTTGGAACGCGCTCGCCCTGAAACTCCACGGCAAACCATCCGCCCACATCGAATGAACGGACTTCTTCCAATGTCAGGTCCCAGATGTTTTCCGGATTCCCGATCAAACGCATGAAGTCGTTGTCGTGGGTGACAATCACGGACCCATCTGCCGTTTGCTGGACGTCCACCTCGATCCAGTCAGCGTCGTCTTCAATCGCACGTTCGATCGAGGCGATTGTGTTTTCAGGGGCGTGAGAGGAGGCGCCCCTGTGGGCGATAATCAGGACTTCCTTCTCTGGCAGGTCTGCCGAAACCCAATAGGTTCCGGTCAGAACCACAATGGTTCCCGCCAGTCCGATCAGGACAGCAAGGCGCAACGGGGTCAGTGGATTAGTCCATTTTGGCTGGATTTTGGGCCTGTCCGGCACCTCGGTAAAGGTATGTCCTTTGCCGTCTGCCATGAACAAACCTGCCTTAAAAATCAACGCCAAACTGCCGGACATGGCCGCGGTGATGAGCGTATTTCCAACCAGCAGAAGTACAACAAGGCTACCGAGGATTGCTGCCAGCGTTTCTGGAGAGCTATCGTCAAAAGAGATGGCGTAGGAGCCGATATACTCCAAGAGCAGCAGGAGGAGTGCCTGAATGATAATACCCAGCAAGAACCACAGTGATACAACACCTGCAAACACCGGGCGCAGGCCACGGGAGAGGAACCTTGCGCGGGAGAACGCCGAGCCCACGGGGTGATCTCTCAGGACCACAAGTGGTAGAGACAGACCCCAGACAAGGATCGCATAAAGCGGCATTACAATAACCAGCGCGATCCCGATCCCGATGAAGAAAGCCGCCATCCAGAATTCCATGGGCTGGTATTGCAGGTAATAGTTGATGTCGTATTCTTGCAAAAAGACAAGCACACTCAATACGATAATGGCGATACCAGGGATCATCGCCACCACCAGCCGCTGGGTTAGCCGCCAAGTGAATATGCCGAGGCGCGGGAACAAGCCAAGCGTTGAGAACAGGGCGTTCCGGGCTGCCATAAACGCACTTTCCTGCCTGTCGAGCACCAGAAGCAGGGCGACCTGCTCCAGCAATGCCATTGCGATGAAGACAACAACAAAGACAAAGGCGCCGAGCAGCCCTACGGGAGAGAGAAAGAACGAGGCAATCTCATAGTCTGCCAGCACTGCACTACCTGAAAGGCCGATCACGAAGTTGCCGAGGCCCGCAACGATGGGCGTGATTGCAACGGCACCAAGGAAGACAAAGGCATAGTGAACCAGCAACAAACGAAATGCGTTTGCCTTCCAGCCACGAAGTATCAATTGAGCAAGCGTGTGTATTCGTGCTGCCATACCCTGTTCTTATCTTTGTTGGTGCAGACAGACCGACTGAGTGTTGCCAGGCAATTTCAATGTACCTGAAGAACGTTCCGTAAGAGCGTATAGGTTCCGGGAAGTCAAGATATGCCAAACAAACGGTAACAGTTGAGCAGGGGATTCGCGGATTTTCCCAATCTTATCCAACTTATTTTTGCGAATGATTTGCAACTGCAAAAACGCTGAAAAGCCATTACTGACAGTGGGTTGCAACGTGAAATCGCATTTAGAACCAGTCTAAACTACTGAAAACACTGGTTTTTAAACTTGACAAAAATAGTCATGAATATGAAATAGCCGCAGTTTTCTCACGCCTCTGAGCGTGAATACATTTGCAAACTGAATTCGTGCAGTCTGTTTTGCCCGCTCGCAGTGCGAGGCACCTTCTCTGCACATTTAAGGGGATTACAATGAGCTTTATCCGCAGCGCTCTGCTCGGCACCGTGGCAATGGCGAGCCTTTCTACTGTTGCTGTTGCAGCAACGCCTTCCGAGGTTCTTGAAAACTACGGCGATATCGCCCAGGCAGCGTTTGAAGATTCTCTGACGACTGCAAAGACCCTGCAGGACGCAGTCAACACGCTTGTGGCAGCACCAACAGAAGACAATCTGAAGGCAGCGCGCCGCGCATGGATTGCTGCTCGTAACCCGTACCAACAGACAGAAGTTTTCCGCTTTGGCAACTCGATCGTTGATGACTGGGAAGGCAAGGTCAACGCATGGCCGCTTGATGAAGGTCTGATCGACTATGTGGACGGTGCATATGGCAATGAGTCCGAGGAGAACCCGTTTTACGCAGCAAACATCATCGCAAACACCAAAGTGACCGTTGCTGGCGAGGAAATCGACGCGACCAAGATCACACCTGAACTGCTCTCTGAACAGCTTCAGGAAGCGGGTGAAGTGGAAGCAAACGTTGCGACCGGTTACCACGCAATCGAGTTTCTGCTGTGGGGACAAGATTTGAACGGAACGGGGAAAGGTGCTGGCAACCGTCCTGCTTCTGACTTCGATACCGCAAACTGCACTGGCGGCAACTGTGATCGCCGGGTGGAGTACCTTCAGGCTGCAACCAACCTACTTATCACCGATCTGGAAGAGATGGTGGCCGCATGGCAGGTTGACGGTGCAGCACGCAAAGACCTTGCTGACAAGGGTGATGCAGCAGGCATCGCAACGATCCTGACCGGCATGGGTTCCCTGTCTTATGGCGAACTGGCCGGTGAGCGCATGAAGCTGGGTTTGATGCTGAACGATCCTGAAGAAGAGCAGGATTGCTTCTCCGACAACACCCACATGTCGCATTACAACGACGTGGTTGGCATCAACAACGTCTTCCAGGGAAAATACACCCGGGTTGACGGTAGTGTTGTTGAGGGTGCTTCCCTTAAGAACTTGCTTGCAAAGGCAGATTCTGCCGTCTCAACCGAGTTGGAAGGTAAGCTGAACGCCTCTATGGGTACATTCACCGCGTTGAAAACCCGCGCTGAAACCACTGAGTCCTACGACCAGATGATTGGTGAAGGCAACGCTGAAGGCAATGCTGTTATTCAGGCTGCCATTGATAGCCTTATCGACCAGACCGCCTCCATCCAGCGTGCTGTAAAGGCTCTGAAGCTGGAGAATGTCGCGTTCGAAAGCTCCGACAGCCTCGACAATCCTTCCGCTGTATTTGAGTAAGAAATCCAGTCCCGCAGAAGACACTGTCTGCGGGACTTATTCCCTTTGAGCCTTCTTTTGCGCCGAAATGTGCGTTGGTTTGCGTTAATTAGCGTTTTTGTGAAGGCCTATGTAATACAGGCCCCCGTTATGCCAGCAATGGTTCCAGCCACACTTCGCAGCCGTGCCGGAGTGATAGCCACTACCGCCGCCGCTTTTTCCAGCCTCTTCATTCCTGCTGCTACCGCTATCGATTTGGAGCGGCGAACCGACCTTAGCTCCGAAGATAAGGCTAGGGTCAACCAGATCCTGAAAGCACCGACAGATTTTTCCAAAGCTGAGAAATTTGAATTGATGCAGGCAGGGAAGACAACGAGCCGGAAGCCTCTTAATCGCGCCGCCTTTACGCACCCCAGCACCAATCTTCCTTTCGAGCAGCATCAGGACTTCCGATTGGGTGAAAGCCTCTTTCAGAAGCTGTGGGTTTCCACTCCAAGTTCGACGCGCGCCTCCGACGGGCTAGGCCCGCTGTTTAACGCCCGATCTTGTGAGAGCTGCCACCCCAAAGCAGGGCGTGGCCGTCCGCCGGTTGAAGATGAACGTCCAGTTTCCATTTTCCTGCGCCTTTCTGTTGCCCCTTCCACGCCGGAAGAGCGGGCGCTGATTGAAAGCGGCAAAGTTCCTTTCCTTCCAGAACCAACCTATGGCAGCCAACTGCAGAATTTTGGGGTGCCGGGGGTGCCGGGGGAAGGGGAGATAAAAATCACCTATGAAGAGATCAAGGTGGATCTCTCTGAGGGTGAAGTCGCCTACCTGCGCAAACCGACCTACACCATCGAGAACCTCGCTTACGGTCCGATGTCGGACCATGCACTGGTTTCGGCTCGTGTCGCGCCGCCCATGATAGGCCTTGGCCTGCTGGAAGCAATTGCAGAAACGGACATCACCTCCCAGGCTGATCCGGAGGATGCTGATCAAGATGGTATTTCGGGTCGGGTCAGCTGGGTCGATCCCAACGACTCTGACACAAGGACGGTTGGTCGCTTTGGCTGGAAAGCGCTGAAAGCGAGTGTGCAATCTCAGTCTGCAGGCGCGTTTACCGGTGATCTTGGCCTTTCAACGCCTTATGATTTGCGTAACTACGGGGACTGCACCGAGGCGCAGACCGTGTGTTTTGAGCAGGCCCATGGCGAGCAGGCGGATCTTGGGATCTCTGAGGCGCCGGACCCAGTCCTGGACCTTGTGGTCTTTTATTCGCAAAACCTTGCCGTGCCAGCGCGCCGCGATGTGAATGACCCGCGTGTGCTTGCTGGCAAAAAAGTGTTCCATGAGGCGGGTTGCGCGAGCTGCCACACCCCGAAATATGTCACCAGTCGCACAGCGGAAAACCCTGTGCACCAGTTCCAGTTAATCTGGCCATATACCGACCTATTGTTGCACGATCTGGGTCAAGGTTTGTCTGATGATCGCCCAACCGGTTCTGCCAGCGGAAATGAATGGAAAACACCGCCGCTTTGGGGTATTGGATTAACTGAAAATATCAATAATCACAGGTTTTTCCTACATGATGGACGGGCACGCGGCTTGCTGGAAGCTGTGCTTTGGCACGGCGGCGAAGCGGAAGCTGCCAAAACCCGTGTGGTTGAAATGCCTGCAAAGGATCGAGCCAATCTGATCCGGTTTCTGGAGACTCTTTGATGCAGTTTAAGCGTGTCGTTGCGTTCAGTCTGGCCCTTGCCACAATGGCGGCGGCCTTTACGCCAAGTTTTGCGGCGGAAACTCCAGACTACGCGCAGTTCACGCGCTCCAGCATCGAGCAGTACATTCGCCCGGCGAGCAAGGAGCTTGTCGGCGCGCTGAGTAAGCTTGAGAAACGGACCGGCGCGGTTTGCACCGACCACAACGCAGAAACCACGGCTGCTTTCAACGAGGCGTTCAGCACCTCTGTGGCGGCGCTTGCCGGTGTCGACTTTCTGCGGTTTGGACCGATGGCGGAAGATAACCTTGCGCAGCGCCTCGCCTTCCTGCCTGACAGTCGTGGTGTGGTGCGCAGGCAAGTGACCAAGGCAGTCGCGAATCAAGACAGCACCGTTCAGGACCCAGCCAGCCTTTCTGTAAAGAGCGTGGCCTTGCAGGGACTGACGGCTTTGGAGCGCATTGCCTATGACAGCGACGGCACGCTGACTCTGGGCTCTGGCGAGGATGCTGTTTTCCTTTGTGATTATGCCGAGAGCATTACCATCAATCTGGAAGGGGCGGGGCTGGAGCTGGAAGCGGAATGGGATGATTCTGACGGTTTCTCCCAGACCTTGCTGGAACCAAGCAAAGAAGGTCGTGTGGTGCACACCCACAAGGAAGCAGTAGAGATGGTGTTTAACGCCATCGCCACCGGTCTGGTTGTCGACAAAGACCAGTATCTGCTTGTTATGCTTGGCAAGAGTGAGAAGAAGGCAAATCCGAAAAAAGCTCCATTTGCCCGCAGTAGCAATGCGGTGACTTATCTTTCTGCCAGCCTTGCAGGGTTACAGGGCGCCTTGAATGCTGGTGGCTATGCCAAGGTGCTTGAAGGCGAGCAGGACTGGGTGGACAACTCCCTGAACTTCGAGTTTTCGAATGCGCAGCGGGTGCTTTCTAACTTGCCAACGCCGCTTCAGGCGACGGGCGCACAGCCGGAAGTCCGTAAGCAGCTCAAGTATCTGGTCACCGTCATCAGCGGTATCAAAGTGGTGATGGCCGAGAACCTTGCTGGATATCTGAGTCTTTCCGGAGGGTTTAATGCGCTTGACGGCGACTAATCCCATTGCTCTGAGCCGGCGGCAGTTTCTAACTGGATTGGCGGCGTCTGGCGTCGCTTTAAGCGCCAGCAGTTCTCTGGCGTTTGCCAATGGCCTACCTTTTGCCGAGGCGGAAGGCCTTCAACTATTTGCCAGCGCCATGCGCATGCCAACGGGCGGATATGCGCTTGCCGTATTCAGCGAAGACGGTGAGATCCTGTATCAGACACCGTTGCCGGACCGCGGCCACTCGATCGCCTTTGATCGTAATAGCATGCGTTTGCTTTCCTTTGCGCGCCGCCCGGAGAACTTTGCGGTGCTCGTGGATCTTACCGGAGCGCAGGAGCCTGCTGTTTTCACAAGTCCTGAGGGCCGACACTTTTATGGCCACGGAGTATTTTCGAAAGATGGCCACCTGGCCTTTGCGCCAGAAAATGACTTTGAGCACGTGCGCGGTGTAATTGGCGTTTATGACCTTTCCGGCGCTCAGCCTGCGCGGATTGGCGAGTTCGACAGTTTCGGGGTAGGGCCGCACGATCTTCTTCTGTCTCCCGATGGCACGCAGCTTGTTGTTGCCAATGGCGGGATCGAGACGCATCCGGACAAGGGCCGCGAAAAGCTCAACCTGGACAGCATGAAGCCGAACGTTTCCTTCATCAACACAGCAAACGGTGATTTCCTTGGCATGCAGACGCTTGGTTCGGACCTGCATCAGCTTTCCCTGCGCCACATGAGCTTTGACGGCAATGGTGATGTGTGGGTTGGCGGGCAGTTTCAGGGCGCCAAGGATGCAACACCACCGCTGATGGTGCATCTGGGGCTCGACAAGGAAGCAACTGCGCTGGAACTACCTTTGGAGATCACCCAGGGCCTGCAGAACTATGTGGGTAGCGTGGAGATGAACCGATCCGGCGACGTGATCGCAGCTTCGTGCCCACGTGGAGGCAAGATACTGTACTGGGACGTGGCAAAGCGCTCGCTGATCGGGTTCCATCAGGTTGCAGATGGATGCGGAGTTGCCCCTCTGGATGAGGACAGCTTTGCGATTACTGACGGGAACGGCGCGATTAGCTTTGGTGGAAGCGGGGAGGATATGGCCCAGATTATCAGCCAGAGCGCTGGTATCAGTTGGGATAACCATCTGACACCACTGGGTATCTTGCGGGAAGGGTAGGCACTTACCGCGGCTTTCCACATTTTCGAGGGTTGTTGTAATTGGCGCATTGCAGCGCGGCGTAGGATCGGGTAAAGACTACAACACCTCAAGGGCACCCACGCCCGAAACAGGCACCCGTAGCTCAGTTGGATAGAGCGCTGCCCTCCGAAGGCAGAGGCCGCAGGTTCGAATCCTGCCGGGTGCACCATATTTCTCTGCAAATTCAAATAGTTATTGGGCATATCGATTTGTACAAAAATCGATAATGCAGCTTTTTGCATGCTCTTTGCAGGCATTTGTACCGATATCTCGTACAAATCCCGTACAGCATCAATTTAAGACTGAGGCTCGTCGGCGCTCTGCACATCTTTCGAGTGGAGGTGTTCTATGAGCCTCACTCACACTCACAACGGTTTGCCAGAAGGTTTTACGCGGGCACTCCTCCTCACTCTCATAGACAAGTTTGGCCCAGCAGCTGGCCTTAGTGCCACTGACATCAAGGTTTTGAAATACTACGTATTGAAAGTACGTGACGAAGATTTTCTGAAGGGGCGTATCTGCGCTGTCTGGCAAAGAATTCCGTTAACCGCAGAGGAGCTCAACCTCAACGAGCGAGCAATCACTCGTGCTGAAAACAGACTCATTAAGGCTGGTTGGCTCCTTAAGACCAATGCATTGAGAAGCCGTCGCGACGGTTCACGCGAAAAAGCAGGTGACCAGCGCATCATCTGGGCGGCTGGAATAAACTGCCAACCTCTCATCGATCATAAAGTCCCAGCACTTGTTCGGCTAAGCAAGCAGCGCGAAGAGGCAAAACTTGAGCTTGAGGCACTCCAGTCGGAGACGAAGTATCTTTTCGCCGAAATCCGCTCCCTGAACTGCTCTGAAGCACTTGAACGTGCCCTTGTCATTTTACCCTGTGGTCGCCTATCCCGTGTGCGAGCTCTAGAAAAACTCCGTCAGATCAAAACCAAGCTTTCTTCTCTTTTGTCGTTTTTCAGGAAACAGGCTGTTGAGAAGCCTGTTGAAGAACACAGTCGCGCACAGGCAAAAGCGCCGTCCGGGACGGACAAAACGTCCTCACGATCTAACACTATTCAAAATCCACAAATCCAAAATAGTAGACCGAGCGCTGTGCGAATATCGCTTCGGCGATGCTTGGATCACGCACATCCTGACGTGCTTGAAAACATGAGTATCTTAGGTGGTTATTCGCAGGAGAACCTCATCAAAACAGCGAACCTGTTTAGGCAAGAGCTTTGCGTAAGTGATGAGCTTTGGAAGCAAGCCTGTCACAAATTGAACCGCCTTACAGCAGCAACACTGATTTCAATCATCTACCGAAATCATCAGCTCCCCAGCGAGCACAAAGCTCATGCTCGGAACGGAGGTGCTTGCTTCAAAGAACTTGTCCGCAAAGCCATCTCTGAACCCGCAACGCTTTCCCGTTTCCTCTTCAAAAACTTCGAAAACATGGAGGCTTGGTGATGAGTGAGTTAGCGAGAGCAAGGAGACCCTTGCGATACCGCAATGGACCTTGCGAGGGGTGGCAAGCCTCCCCTTCGAACCCCACCAAAGCTACCAAACGCCAACTCACAGAGACGGTCGTTTTGCGCTGTACGGCAGAGGAAAAAGAAAAGCTGAAGCAGCAAGCTCTGGAAGCTGGACAGACCACCTCTTCTTTACTGAGAACAACGCTTGGCCTCATCAAGCCAACCCGACGCCGTGTAGCGCCCAAGGCTGATCCTCGACTAGTTGTTGAGTTGAGCCGCATGGGGTCCAACCTCAACCAGATCGCCCGAGCGCTAAACACAGCCAGAGCTGCTGGAGAGGCATACCAGCTTGATGGCCTGCAGATCATCACAGTACTGACCACTATCGACCGTCAGCTTAGCGAGTTGCTGAAGCTCCACCAGCGCGGGGAGCTAAAAGATGCTTATTAAGCTCTTCAAGAACGGCCAAGGCGGCGGAGCAGCGCCCGTTGACTACCTCGTTGCGGATAAGGTGCTTGCCTATGACGAGAACAGAAACCTGCTGCGCAATGCATCCGGCGCGCCGCTTCTGAAAGAGCGCGATCCACTGCCTGAAGTTCTTGCGGGCAATCCAGAGCACACCAAACTTCTGATCGACAGCAGTCGCCACAAGTGGAGCTATCGGGCAGGCGTAATGAGCTTCGATACTACCGATAGCCCAAGCGAAGAACAGCAACAGAAGGTGATGGAGGCCTTCGAGCGGTTGGCCTTTGCGGGTTTGGAGCGTGACCAGTTCGATGTCTTATGGGTTCGCCACACCCATGAGGATCGCGTTGAACTGCATTTCTGCACACCTCGCCTAGAGCTTAGTACCGGGAATAGCTTGAACATCGCACCTCCGGGCTACATCAAGGCTATGGATGTTCTTCGAGACATGCTCAACAAAGAACATGGCTGGGCCGACCCGCAAGACCCATCTCGCGCTCGAGAAACCAAGCTCACAACTGAACGCAAAGACCGCGCCAGCAGCCGCGAAGAAATTCAGCATTGGCTAGAAGAACTGATTGTCGTCGGGTGCATCAAAAACCGCCCGGAGATGATTGAAAACCTGCAAGACGCTCGGCAGAACCAAGCCGTCTTGATGGCCTCAGCCTTAGTGAGCTTCGAGAGCGATATCAGAGCCATATTGAACGACGCGCAACATACAATCAGGAGAGATTTGGCCGCACAGCACAGATCCATCAGCAACGAGATAGAGCAAGAGCTGAAGGACTTAAGAGCGCGGCTGAAGTTGCATCACCACCTTCGTCGCTGGTCACCACTCCTACTCCTTTTAGCGGTCGTGGTTTCTCTGTTTCTAACACTCAGCCTAACCTGGCTTTGGGCCACCCAGTACCAGCAATGGCAACTCTCCAACAAGCTGGAGAGCATGTTTCAGGAGAACAGCAGTGGATACCTGCTGCTCAACCTGAAAACCGGCACTCTAGCCCGTTGCGAGCTAACCCCCGACCACATCACCTGCAAAGACATACTAAGGTAATCCATGGGAACATTAAGCCCACTAGAGCGCGAGCTCCTCACCTACGTGAAGCAATTAACCGAAGCCTCAGGGCATTCCAACACAGTGCTCAGCGACTTGGAGAAACGCTCGACAGGCTTACTCACCCAACGCCTGAACGATCTGGAAGCCTGCTTAAGCGAGTTGGTCAGCTCACAGCAGCAATTCAACACAGCATTGACCGGCTTTCTGAGCGAGGCCGAGAGCTACACGGCCAACGCCACGCAGTTGAAGCAGAGCGAAACCGCGTTGATGAACGCACGGCAAAGAATAAGCCGCTGATCAAACGATCCCCAAATAACAACCTAAGCCTTTAAGGAGAAAACTCATGCTGATTGATACCAACGCAATCACACTTAAGTTCCTCGATGAACTCATCTTCAACACTTCCGAAGAAGTCATTTCGGCTTTCTTCGAAGTGTCATCTACCGGAAGTTATTGCTGCTTCAAAAGTGGAGAAATTGACTTCAGCATACCTTGTGAGGAAGCGATTCCAGTTTTCTTTCAAGAGTGGGCCAATGGTTGGCATTGTTACTCCCAGCAAGGTTGGGTGACTATCCTTAAAGTCGCGGTTCCGGCTCACGCTGGAGAAAATTCGGCGCATGAAGCCATTGACAGCTTCTGCACCCAAGCTTTTGCCTCAGACCCATTCTCAGCAGGCTATCACTACGCAAGCCTTATCAGCCGAGAGCCGGTAGATGGCAAGTTTGGAGGCTTTATCTTCGTAAACCGGAAGAATGATGCAGATCCAAACGGAAAACAGGAGGACCAGATTGCATTCTCAGAACTTCGCCTCAAGCTAATGCTTCTGACTGCAATGGAAGCGCACGAGGTAATGTAACACTCTGAGTAGGATATGACATTTTCACCCCTTGCGCTCAAACGCATGGGGTGCTCTTTCAAAGGTCTCGATAGCCAATAGGTAGCAATATAGGTCCCCTCAAGCTAGGTAGCCCCGGTAGTCCTGGCAACCCTGGGAGCCCTGGCAAGCCCTTGAGCCCAAGAGGAGCCATAGTTTTTACCGCAATACGATCATCGCTAATTATTTCGGCCACATAAGAACCGTTCCAAACTTCATTGCCATCCAATCTTCCCAAGAATTTGCTATTTTTGTGGAACACGTTATTTCCAACGACAAACGCCACTCCTCGCCCACCTGAATTAAACAGCCAACGCGCCATAATCTCATCCTCCGTTGATAAGAGATCCAATATTTCTGCGAAAATCATTCGCTTTAATCTAAGGCTGATAATTGATGCTGAAATTCATAAAGTAAATATCAGCTCCCACTGTGGGAGAGTAATAAAGTATCATACTGACAAGCCCCCAAAATAGCGGAAGTCTGGCGATACAGCACGCACAGTAGAGATTAAAGTTGCATACTGACGGGTGTATAGGCCCATTCAACAACAGTTTTCTAAGTATTAAAGTATCATACCGAAGAAGTGTAATCCCACCTTCATAACTAGCTATCGCGTGCCAGAGCGACAGGCCGATTTGAGCCCATAGTGGACATTCAGATTGTCGATTCCGATGGCAGGAATGCGAACTTTTGAGACATTTTCTTGATGTTGCCTATAGGACAGGGGCGAGCGAACGCAAAAACTATTGGATGCTTTTAGCCACAGCCACCTCTTTGAGGAAATTGCTAGGAAAAGCAGTAAATATGATCTATTGCAACTTATGAACGACAAACACCCACCTCAAGCAATCGGACTTGAAACTCGCCATATTTTCTTCGATACGCAAGTCTATCGCGGATATGGTCACGACCTTAGCGTTAAATCTCTTGAAGTTCTAGCAGGCTACATCGCTGAAGACATTCTTATTCTGCATACGACCGACATCACTCTGAGAGAAGTCAGCGCTCAACTGGATGCGATGCAATTAGAGCTTGTAACGAAGGCAAACCGGTCTGCCCGATTGCTCGACCGTTGGAATAGAAAGCTGCGTGACAAACGCAATTGGTTTACCGTCCCGGAAAAGCTGGACCCGCCAGCCTCACCCACAAATGCCTATCGAGACTTCGAAAGGACACTGCTCTACCGCTGGAATGTGAAGTGTCATAAAGCAGCGGACCTTTCAATGGGGGCTGTACTCGACCAGTATTTTCTTCGCGAAGCACCATTTGACAAAGATGGGAGTAAGGAGTTTCCCGACGCTATGGCGCTTCTTGCCTTGGAGGCTTGGTGTCAGCAGGCAAGAGAGAAATGCTATGTGGTAAGCAAAGACCAAGCGGTTCAACGTGCGGCGGATAAATCCGAACATTTGATCCCCATTGATTCACTTGAAAAGCTGCTTTCGGTTCTAACCTCTGCTCAAGATCATGACATTGCCGACAAAGTCGGATATGCACTGCGCAATGCGCCTTTATCAGATAAACTTGAAGAGATACTTTCAACCAACATGATCCATTTTGGTGGTCTATACGATGGCGACAGGATGGATGGCGAGGTCGGGAATATCGAGTTCGCCGCATTGAACGAGATATCTTCAGTCACGGTGCTGCGTGTCGACAAAGACAAGGTTGCCTGCCTCCTCGGGATCAAAATGGACGTGACCGCCGAGATCTCTTTTTCCGATGAAACATACGCAAGTTGGGATAATGAAAGCGGTCGTTTTTTTGGGTTAGAGACTGAATATGACGATGTTGATGATACTGTACCCGTCAGAATTTTTATCGAACTCACCCGAGACGACGGCGAGTTTCTACTCGACGATTTTCAGTTCATCACTAGCGACTTGACCATAAGTGATTACAACTCTGATGGGTACCCATACAAGTAAGCCACTCCCGTAAAGGTTACTTGTAGGGACTTGAGATCATAATGTGCAGCGGTAGCTTGGCCGTTGTGCAGCGGTAGCTTGGCCGTTGTGCAGCGAACAACTGGTTTGTTGTGGGAGAGTAATAAACTTTCATACCGACAAGCGCCCCAAGCAGTACAAATCAGCCGATATGAGATGCCTACGAATAAATAAAGTTACATACTTGCCGCTGCACATCCACTCTCAACATCAGCTTTTTGAGTGTTAAAGATTCATACCGAAGAGCCCATTGCAGTCATTAAAGAGACTGCTAGTGCTCGCAGGCGCAGCATGTTGCAGTGTGACCAAAGCGGACGTTTGACCTAGTTACGGAGCAGCTCCATACAGCGCCAGAAGTCAACTTATGATTGACTTTAACGTGCTTGAGGCTGAGGACCAACAACGGACATTCGAGCGTTTCTTTCTGGGGTTGAGGCAATTCTTTTAGAAGTTACTGCTAGCGTTTTCATGAATGCTTCCGGTTGGACCTATGTGCTCACTTTTGCTGGATGTGTCACGGGTCGTTGAGCCCTCTTTACCAGTTGCTGCGGTTTGCACCAATATCGGCTGTCTCAGCTTGGCGTTGGGCATGGAACGTTGAATCAAGTCGGCAACGGCGTGCCAATTCAGTAGGTATCAGTGTGCCGCATTGAATGTTAGTAAGGACATCTGTATCCCCACGCCCAGATGCCCCATGGAGTGCCTCAGTTTAATTCGAAGTGATCCGCCAAGGCGTCGATAATGGTGTCAAGCACCTGAGTTCGATCCGTCCCCACCGGGTCGGTGCAGACAGGATCGTCTTGTTCTTCGATCAGAAGAGCTTCACCTGCGGGCTTACACAGTCCAAGTGCTGTAAAATGCGTAGCGGGTGCGATAGTCTTAACAGAAGCCTGCGGCACCAAAGCCTCAAAATTGCTGCCCATGGCGCTCGTGTCTGTCGCATTGAGCCTATGGGTTCCTTCGCCCAACCCTACAAGAAGAAGCGGAACCGTTACATCCTGCACATCCTGCGGCGCAAGATCCCAAGTTAGGCCAGGATCAATAGCTGCGACGCCACTGATACGTGGATCCCTGTAGGATGCCTCATACCTGTCTTGATCGATTGCCGTGATGTCGACGCCTTCGGCTGTCAGTTCAGCGCAAAACTGTGACCCTGGACCCGCAGCTTTGCAATAGTCGAAAAAACCGTCCCGATTGCCTTGGACACCTGCAAGTGAAAGGGCAGTCCATCCCCCATAGGATAAGCCTGTGGCATAGATCCGTGTTTCGTCGATGATGGGTGCGAAAATCGGATCTTGTAAAACATAGTCCAACGCGGCGGACATGTCTTCGGCGCGGGTCCAGTGGTTGAATGCGGTGTCGAAGTCCAAATCAAAAGTTGTACTGCTTGGATGGTTTACCGCCACAACGATTGCCCCTTTGGAAGCCAACCCCGCGCTGAGCCACGCCATCCGAGCGTAATTGCCACCCCAGCCATGTGAGAGAAGAACGACCGGATGTCGTCCCGGTACCGGCACGGCATCTCTGAACACGGGAGTTCCATAGAAAGCTGCATTTTCAGCAAACATGGTCTGGTGCTGACCCACGGCAGGGAACATGACAGCCATCTGCATATCTTGGTCATGATGGGGAGTCGCTATAGTCAGCTCGTTGAGGCCGACATCTTGTGCTGCGATTTCAGTGCCAGCAGAGAGGATCGAAGCGAGGGCAAGGACAATAGTTTTCATGGAGTGCCTATCGGTGAAGTGGTTTGAATGTTGACACCTTCATTCAGACACTGACGGAATATTATTCGACCTGAATCCGGTTTAAGGTCACGCAGATCAGGATTTAGGTCCTATTAAGTAAGGAAAATGACCTCGCCTGATGCCAGTTCTACCAATACCCATGATTATCGATCTGCTGCTAATGGGCCTTCTTTTGCACCGTGTGCTAGTTCGCGGGGGGCACGCAATCAGAAATAGCAAGAACATAAAACCGGCGAGGCCCTGTACTAAGGCGGATGTCGGCAAATGGTCACAGTTGGGTAATTCCAGATGGCTCTGTTGCATCTGTTGAGTGAAGACACAAATAACCTTCCCCAGGCGCAATTTAAGCGTGAATTCCAAACAGGCGGTTGATAAAGAAAACCTCGGTCCCACCTCCGACAGATCTGATCCAGCCGTCAAACTGCCCCTTCTTAAACATTCGCATTACCTCAAAGCCCTTAATGGTTGCAGTCGCTGTTCGCATCGACTGGAAGCCGAGCGTTGGTTTAATCAGCCGCTTGAGCTTGCCATGGTCGCTCTCCAGCCGGTTATTTAGATATTTAACTTGCCGCAACTGAACGAATTCTGGCACCTTTCCTTCGGACTTAAGTTCAGCCAAGGCCAGACCATAGGCAGGATTCTTGTCAGTGTTGATCCTTGAGGGAACATAATGCTTTGATCGCCTCAAGGCTTTGGCAAGAAAGCGCTTTGCCGCCTTGCTGTCGCGTTTGGCTGTAAGCAGAAAATCAATCGTATCACCACGCTTATCGATGGCCCGAAACAGATATTTCCATTGACCCTTAACCTTCACATATGTTTCGTCGACACGCCAAGAGAACGACAGCCGATTTTGATACCACAAGGTCCGCTTTTCTAGTTCCGGGGCGTAGTGCTGAACCCATCTGTAGAGGGTGGTGTGGTCAACATCAACGCCGCGCTCCTTCAGCATTTCCTCAAGATCGCGTTAGCTGATGCCATATTTACAATACCACCTCACAGCCCAAAGAATGATCTCCCCTGAAACTGGCGATACTTGAATTCTGACATTGCAAATCCCCCACACCGTAGGGATCATGCAGGCAAGGCCTCAAACTTGCAACAAAGCCCTCGAAGGTCACATGTGCTGCGCTAGCGAAGTTGGTTCTGTGATAACAGTGAGGATGGAAAACTCAAGGGTTAGCTGTCTCGTGCACTGCGCAGAATCTTGCTGGCAAGAAGATCGTCTCCAACTGATCTGGCAAGGACAATTGCCCCAACCATCGTCGACAACGTGCGCAGCGCCTTGGTTTCGTCTCCCATCTCCCCTTCAATTAGAGCTATTATTTCTCGAATAGCTTCGGCAAATGCGCTCTGCACCCGCTCATCTTGCCTTGGGCTTTCGCTCGCAAGTGCGGCGAAACTACATCCTTCACCGAGCGCTTTTAGGTGTTGCTCGGACAGATACCATTTCTGAACAGCTTTGATCGGGTCCCCAGTCGCACCTGATATGGAATGCTCCCAACGATCTTTATTTTCCTTGAGGGCCGCCTCTGTTGCTTCTGCAACAAGGTCGGACTTACCGGTGAATTGCTTATAGAAGCCGCCATGGGTCATCCCAGCCGCTTTCATCAAATCGGCGATCCCAATTCCGTCATACCCCTGCTCACGGAAAAGCTGACCTGCGGTCTCGACCACGTTCTTCCGATTTTGTTCGGCGATTTTACGACTGACTCGCATGACGGACCTCTGACTAATTTAGATGATGATATTAATCTAAGCTTGACATGGATAGATTGCAATCATAATCTAAATTAATACCGTTCGTTTCTATGCCAACTTTTTTGTAGTATGCGCAGCCCATAGACGCATTGCAGTCGGAACGACGGCGCAAAGGAAATTAAAGGAAAGATAAAACCAACATGGCCTTTTCACGAAATTCATTGTGCTCCCTCAAGATCGCCAGCTTCACTTCAAAAGCGTATTGCAGCCTTGAAGGAATTTACGGGCAACTGGAGGTCACAAAGTAAGTGGCATTCTTTTTGCGATAAATCGTTTGAGTGACGATGTAATTTTACGGCATCCTTTTCGCTGCGATGTTGTTAAGGGGGCTACGGAAGTGCAACTTGAGCTGTCCCTGCTTGCAGAGTGAACGTTGGCTGGTCTGAATTCGATCCCCCAGAGGCGAGCGGCTTCATACGAGACCACAATGCCGCGCTCCCGCAGCAATTCTTCCACCTCGCACAGGCTTAGAGAGCAAGGGTGGAATTAAATGCGTAAAGTATTGATCACATTGTATGAATCGTAATTATGTGACGTTTTTGAGAATACACACGATAGGTAGTTTATGAAACAAGATCCAATAGTCGTAACGGGAATGGGGTTAGTGACACCGCTTGGCTGCGGTGTAATGGAAGTGTGGGAGAGATTACTTGCTGGGAAGTCAGGCGTCCGGCAGATCGAACGGTTCACTGTAGATGACTTACAAACAACCATTGCTGGCTTGGTTCCGTCCTCGCTTGAAGATGACTGCGGTCTGGACCCTGACCGCGTTATCAGTAAAAAAGACCGTAAAAAGATAGATCTCTTTACCCTTTATGCTTTAGCTGCAGCGGAAGAAGCTCTCTCGCAAGCAGGTTGGCGACCTGAAACCCAAGAGCAACTGGACCGCACGGCCACCATCATTGGTACCGGGATCGGTGGTTTTCCAGTAGTGACGGCGGCTTTGCATACCCTTGATACAAAAGGCCCTCGTCGAATTTCTCCTTTCGTAGTTCCGCAATTTCTTGGAAATCTGGCGGCAGGCAATGTCTCAATAAAATACGGATTTCGCGGACCAATTGGTGCTCCGGTTACAGCCTGCGCTGCTGGACTACAGGGTATCGGGGACGGTATGCGGATCATTTCGAGCGGTGAAGCTGATGTCGCGGTTGTCGGAGGTACCGAGGCGTGCATCGACCGTTTAGCACTAGCTGGGTTTAATGCTGCCAGAGCGCTTTCTACAGACAATGACAACCCACAAACTGCCTCACGCCCCTATGATAAGTCCCGGTCGGGTTTTGTCCTTTCCGAGGGTGCCGGATTGCTGGTGATTGAGAAGATGTCTCACGCAATTAACCGCGGTGCCACGCCCCTTGTCATCCTTGAAGGTTATGGAACAAGTGCAGACGCATATCATTTAACGGCAGGTCCGGAGGATGGTGCTGGGGCTGCTTTGGCAATCCGCCGAGCTCTTACGGGGGCAGAGTGTGACACTGAGGAAATCGGTTACATCAATGGACACGCAACCTCAACCTCTGTTGGGGACGCTGGCGAAATTGCAGCGTTACGAAGCGTATTTTCTGAAACATTGCCTAAGGTGCCGATTTCTTCAACCAAATCTGCCACCGGACATTTATTAGGTGCAGCAGGAAGTGTTGAAGTCATTTTTACCTCGCTTGCGACCATTACCGGATCTCTCCCTGCCACACTTAACTTCCGCCAAGGAGATCTGGACACCAAGGATCTGGATTTCATACCCGATCTGGGCAGAAAGAAATCCATAGAAAGGGCTCTTTGTAACGCTTTTGGGTTCGGGGGTGTAAACGCTTGTTTGGTTATAAAATCAGTTAACTAAACGGCCCGAACTGGCAGTGTTCCATAGTCTCTTAGATCTCCTTTTGGATTGACGCATCTGTATGGCCCTACAGGACCGATCGTGCATGTGTAGACGCCCCTGGAAATGCAAGCAGTTTTTTCATCGGCTTAGGATGAATGGGTTCTGTCGCAAAGTTTAGATCCGACCTTAAAAGTTAGAAAATCATTCTATCACATTGGTCAGTCGACTATTTTAGATCTTGAAACGCTCTATTTCCTTCAAAAATGGCACCCAGATGCCAAATAAGAGGATCTGAGCACTTAGGCTTAGAATTAAATTCTACGTCAAAAAACTTTGCGACAAAGCCACTTTTCGTGTTCCTAGGTAAATTTTTTTTAACATAAATTACCGCTTCCAGTTTCGCTCTTGAGACAAGACTGTCTGAGGCGGAACGGCGGGCTCTTTAAAAAGTAACTATTCAGGGCTCGCGCCTGACGTGTGCCGGTAGAAAAGTGTGTTGCGCGTTCGATCAGATTTTGCAGCAGCGCCAGAGTATGAGTTATATATGTCAGATCAAGATTTAAGACATTTGAAGCAAAATAACGTCAAAACAGATGCTGTAGTTGAAGATACTTCAGCGTTTTCCCTACAAGTATTCAAACAAAATTTGCAGAATACACGGAATATTCTCGATAAACGCACTGTAAACGTAGAAAAGCGCAAGCGCCCGATCAATACACTCACGTTACCTCAGAACCTTGCGTCTTTTGCGGTGGTTCTAATCGGTCTATGCCTATTGTTCTTGGACAAAGGAACTTATCATTGGGTGAAAGATCTCCCGCCGCAGCTTGGGCCATTATTTCGAATGCTTTCTAATATGGGCGAATCCTGGTGGATGCTCATTCCATCTTTTGTTTTGATTATCGTGCTACTTTCCTGCAACGTAAAAAAACATGATAGAAGAAGAAAAACTCAACAATTAGCGTTCGTTATATACTCTTCCTATATTTTCTCTACTGTTGCCATTAGTGGAATACTGGTCGTAATTTTGAAATGGAATATAGGTCGAGCAAGACCCAAACTATTCGAAGATGTGGGAGCTTTTTACTTTGATTTATTTGCGTGGTCGGGGAAATACACCAGCTTTCCAAGTGGTCATGCAACCTCTGCAGCAGCTTTTTCTACGGCTCTTGCTTTTTTATTCCCCCGGCAGAAGTTTCCTATAATTATATTCGGCCTATGGGTTGCTTTTGGCAGAGTATTTGTGGGAGCGCATTATCCTAGTGATGTGATTGCTGGATTTGCACTAGGTTCTATCGTATGCATTCTTATCACTCGCTGGTTTGCAAATCGAAAGATTGGTTTTTCATATAGTCGGCCAAAAAGCATCCAGCGCACCTTATCTTTTAGCGGCAAGTAATTCTTGCCCCTAAGGGCCCTGATGGAATGGATGCCCCGCCCCGTAAATAGTTACCTCGGGAAAATGAACGCAACTCAAAATCGATTTGTTAGTATAGGTAGAAATGGACGTAGGTTTGGATGCCCTGGTAATCCCCCCGATAATTGATCGAGTTTAAAAGTAGAGATATTGTTGCGTCATATTGAGGACTGATTTTATGAAGAAATCTCGTTTCAGCGATGCACAACACTTTACCTAAGCTGTACTCAACCTGAGAGGGAACTGCCCGAAGGTCGGCTGATGGCCCTCCGCGTCAGCAATGGCTTGATGTTGACCTAGATTTCTGCACAGCAGCGAATGACCGATAAGACCGCAAATCAGCTGTTCAAGCGCACTAACCTGAAAGTTAGCTTTGGGGTCAAGGGGCGTCTATCCAGTATGAAACTCTATTCCTCAGTATGCATCTTTATTACTGAGTATGAGACTTTATTACTCTCCCACGCGACAACCACTATGTTGCATTTTACTGATAAGAATATTCCGCAAGTAATTGCATTTTTTTAACCCATTGCGGATTCAAAGAACCTCGATCAATACGTATGTTTTGAATTATTAAATAATGACGGGCCAGCTCCTGTAACGAGCTCCCCCAATGAGAAACCGCGTCTTCAATCATTTTCTGGTCAATACCGTGATTTTGCATCGCAAAGACCATTTGAAAGAAGGTGTTGTGAGGCCAAGCGTACGGTCGCAAAAACTCGGTAAGGAACTCCAGATCTTCTTCAGATGATCCGGTCAAGACATCCTTCATTGATTTGCAGAGGCGAACCAAGGCGGCAGACCAGAAGTCCCGACGGAAAGAGTAAGCCTCTGTTTGCATCGCATCTTCCAACATTTCTTGCGATATGCACCATATAACTTTCTTACGTTCTCCCTCTGTAAACTCCAACGCATTAAGTGCCCATAAGACGACTAACTCTGCAACTCCGTTAGGTGTCTCATCCAAGTCGCGGTTCCAAGCCTGCTCTCTGTATCGGCGTACTTTACTCCAGAGATCTTCGATAACGGCTTCCGCATCCTTTATTTTTAGGAGGTACTGGGCACCAATGCTCCCCGCAACATCCCCTTTTTGCTCAATGCGATCCACTGAAGCGCTAAAAGAAGGACGTACCTTAATGAGTAAGTCTTGTAGAAGCTTCACTCGTTCTTCGGTGTTTAAGGTCTTGTTTTCCGTGGCCACCGATAGCACTGCTAGTAAACGGTTCACCCTCCAAAGGTCACCCGCTTCTTTGATCCAAGGAACCGTTAGTTCACGCAGATCTATTTTTTTTGATAGCTCGTTTATCAAGAGTGCTAACGGATCAATGAACATTCCTTGCCCGTGAGAGCGAAAGCTCCACATTCCGCGTGACTTGCCTTCAAAAATAAGGCGCTCCAGCCAAAGCCACCCAATAGCTTGTGCATCTTCACGGGTAAAAAACGCTTCTAAAAGCAAATGAATGTAATGCCTCAGTTTTTCAAGATCATCATCAAGCTTACTGATTTCTTCTTCGGTGACTGGCTGTGTGACGCTCTCCTTCCCCCACGCCATGTAGCGGCATTGCTCTGAGGCTGAATTGAGCAATGAAAGCACAACTGTTCCTTCTTTCAGAAACGTACCGTTTTTGCCAAAAGCCGTCGGCGCATCCCTGAGTAAGTGCAATGCACCCAATCCCAACTTTTTATCGATGCACTGTTGAACCAAAACCGGGTGCGGCAGTCGACTTAGATACTCAATGTATTTCGCTGGGTTAATTTGTGAAGCTAGAACAAAGAGGTAAGCACGATCGAGTATAACGCAACTTTCTAATCTGCTTTCCCAAACTTCACCAATATCTGGTTCGATCAGAAAGTCATTTATTCCTTGCTCAAGTGCACCTTTTCGATAAGAGGCCGCTGATTTAAGGGGATGGGTTACAATATGATCGAGTTGCTTCCACAAACCATTTTGAGCTGCAGGATCTGACCTTAATCGCTTCCCTAGTTGCTCGAAAAAGGCCTCCCACGCTCCGAAGCTATGAAAATCCCAGAACTGTAGAGTGCCGATCTCTCTATTACTTAGCGCATCAGCGAATATCTCAGCTCTTGCCAAGCCGACCAACCTTGCTAAAGGCCAGCGGCCAGCAAGTATTGGTCCCTCTTGCAGCTCAAGGATTTCTAAGGCTTCGCCCACATCACTGAGACCAATTTGCCCACACTTGCCCTTCAGAAGGATGGTCTCAGGTAGTTGGGATATATCACTATCGCTTTGTACTTCGAGTTTATCGAGCGCTATGATCCAATCTTTGAACGAAGCAATTAGCTCATCAAGGTCATTTCGTTGTTCGAGCAACTCGGTTGATTTTGCAACTTCAATCGCCTTCTTCTCCTCCCAAGCTAACATTTCTAAGTCTTCCTTGCGTTGAGAGAAAGTTCAGCAAGGTCGGTTGATTGCAACCATACCTTACCAATCATACTTCGAATAGAAACCGGTTCTGGTAGTTTCGTCATCACACCAAGCCGCTCACCAAGCTCGTTAAAACTTGGACCGCAATGCCAAACATCTTCATCAACAACAAGATATCGATCATGAATGAGAGTTTTTTCTCCTCCTGGCATTACTCGGACGGTTGGTGCTCTTCCTTCAAGTTTATTTCTGATATCTTCCAGATCTGAAGCGAAAATAATGCCCTGCTGCAGCTGAAACCCCTGTCCTTCTCCAGACAACGATTTAAGAGCTGGTAAGCCGGTCAAAATTCGTGGAACTAAGCCATCACTCTGATTTTGAAGTGCGAACAAGCGCATCTCACGAACACCAAAAAAGGGGTCAACAAAAATGAGGCGTCGTCTTGCTTCTTTAATTAAGCCTACAACGAAATCCTGCGCTTCTTTCTTCTTTCTATTGCGTTCAACTTCACCTAAGCTCTCTTTGGCGGTTCCAAAAATCTTTTGGGGCGCAGACTTCCTTCGATCACGCTTCTTACGTTGGGAAACGAGCGACTGAAGCCTCAAGCGCCCAGGAGCTTCCGGTAACACACCAATAGTTGAAGTGTCTCCTGATGAATAACGGCTCTGCTGGTAACTCTGTGCAGGCTTACGCTTTCCGCCGGACGGTACCTCAATCTCCAATGAACCAACGCTACTTTGCAAACCAAAACTGATTTGGTTCAACCAAGATGCTGGCTTGGAAGCTTGCAGCAAGCCTCTTTCAGAACAGACTAAAGCCCAACCAATCTTATCGGTAAGCTGAGGATATTGCAGCTCGGTAAAGCCCTCCTTTGCAAGCGAAGTACTTTGTATGCTTGCCCAACCATTCCCTCTTTCTTCGATAACATGCAGAGTAAGTGTGCTTAGGTCGGATACTTTGTGCCGAGTTCGTCGTGGTACAGCTAGGCAGGATAGTGACTCGGTACCATTCTCTGGCCTTGCACATGGTGAGATTTGAAGTGATGCGAGAATAGGATCAGGCGCTAGCATCGCTAGGCCACCTAACCACTCAATCTCCTCAAAAGGATCAAAACCAAGATTCTCTTGCAACCAATGCCGAGCTGAATCATTTCCTGTAAGTTTGAGAACCTGCCGTTGAGGACGGGTCATTGGAACTAGTTGATTTATTCTTGGGGAGTCATGCCAAGGAAAAGCAAATGGCGCTTCCATGCCTACTGCAAACTTACCTAAGTTGGGTTCAGCGGCCATTGCAGCAGCAGTTGTAGGTATCTCACCCTTCGGGGTAATGATATTGACGCTTCCACGGGCTGCGCGCCTGTACCAATCAGTAGCAACTTCACTTGAGACACGCGTAGTCGAAAACGTTAAGGTCCATCCATCTGTACCGGGCACAGCCCAAGGTTTTGCTCCGGCTGTCCAACCTTCAGGTACAATCATGTCAAAGGGAAACAACTCAACCCAACCAAACAAATGAAATTGCTTCTTATCCGCTCTTAATATCGCATGACGTACTAGCGCGTTAGGATAGTCATTCTGAAGCTGGCAAAGTGAAGCTTCCTGAATCTCGCTATCAAGATCTGCTATATAATCCATATGCCACCCGAATGATTTTACCAATCCTAATGTTCACCACGGAAATTATGTTTCTTGAAGCCCTTTGCCTAATGAAATCTTGCAGAAAACTATAATCGCAGTCTCGGCTTTACCCTATAAGATCTCGTTCTTGTCGAAGCTCATCATTGTTTTCTAAATAGTTATATACTCGTTCGGTAAGAGCTTGATATCCATCCCAATACTCGTCTTCGACTTTGCGCTTTTGGATCATTTCTAGATCCCACCAGTCATCCAGCCAATAAGAACGACGAGCTTCCTTCAAAGCGATAAGAGGGTGCACTTCCCCGAAAATCAAAGAACGGAATGCCTTCTCTGGCATTAGATAGCCATATGGGGCGATATTCCCTTTATTGCTCCATACACGCCGACAAGTGTTTGAGAATTCTGCTTGGTGCCATTCTCCCGTTGTACCAACCACATCACTCAAATGGAGCGTTGTGTTGAAGGTCTCACATCGATGTGTGTCTAATCTCTTGATGATTGCCACTGAACCTTCGCGCGAAGTATCGCGAACAAAATGCAGCTCAGAGCAATCCTCCGATGATAGCTCTTGAAATAACGAAGCGCCGTATTCTTGTGCTAGGCGTACGTGGAATGGGTTTCCGATATCGTGCTTCAGCCAATCCGCTCGAGCATTACAGTAGTTTGCGATTTTGTCTAAGAGCTTGAAAGGCGGCTCCTCAGCTCCAGATAGTATTCGCTGAACACGAGACGGCGCATCTTCTTCGATGCCTTCTGCCAAAATTGAGACGGAGAATTTATCCGCACCCAACACGCTCTGAAGTTGCTTCATTAACCATTGCAAGCGCCCCAAAGACCCCGAGAAAAAAGAGGTCTCTAGACGACTAATAATCTCAGCATTTATGGATTTATTACTTGATTTTGCACTAATCGCGATCCGCTCGTGCAGGTCTGGCGGCATGCGTAACATGAAGCCTTTGGGGGAGTTTGTAGTGTCCTTTGCCATAAAGGGACAGTAATGATGTTCAACAGATTTCTCAATGATGTCACTATAGTTTCATTGACACTATGATGACATCAACCTAGCATTCTGGATGCAAAATAGGAGAGAACACAATGCCTAAGCGAGATTGGCCACGCATCTTAATTAGAATTCCACCTGACACTAAGAATTTTCTCATCGGTCAGGCAGAACGAAATGCATCAAGTTTGAATAGTGAAATTGTCCGGTGCATTCGCCAGCGCATGGACGAGCTAAGCCGTACTGAAGACAACACGTCATTGTGTACAGGCACAGGCGAGAGGATTAGCACAACATGATAGTGAGTTCGCTATTGCCTAAGGCAATCACTGAAGCAAAGACTATTCCTGAGTGGGTTTCAATCTTTGCAGAAAAAGGGGTCCAAATATCACCGCGACAGCTCTCCACGAGAGCACGGAAGCTCGGCGCATTTTACCAATGTACCCGACCAATGCTTTTGCACCCAGATCATATTGAAACTATTCTAACGGAAGGGAATGCATGCCAATCGAACTCTACAAGCGGGGTAATACTTGGTGGTTCAAAGGCCGCATCGAAGAACTACCTGAAGGAGAATACTATCGACAAAGCACTGGAAAAACTAAGAAGAAAGACGCGCTGACATACATAGCTCACTTCCATCAGAACGAAATACGTAAGTACTATACAGGGGAGGATGAAGTATTTCTCTTCGCAGATGCTATACTTCTTTATGATCCAACCGATGATTATAAAAAATACCTTGAGAAGGTGTTCCCTTATATTGGTCACCTTGAGGTTTCAAAAATCACACCGAAGTTGGTGAAAGATTTAGGGCCACAAATTTCTCCAGAAAACTCTACTGATACATGGTCAAAGCAAATAATTGGCCCTGTTCGTGCAGTAATAAATAATGCCCATCAGCTCGGAAAATGCGGAGCAATTTCAATCAAAAATTATTCCAGTATTGAGCGTGTCAGACAAGATAAAGCGCGGGGCAAAAATACTAGAGTGAAAAAAATTCCAGGGGACTGGAATTGGATACTCGCATTTAAGAAACATGCCAGTCCGCATATGGGTATCCTATGCCAGTTTATGTTCGAGACCGGATCAAGGCTGGGACAAGCCCTAGCAATGATCCCTAGTGATTTAGACCTCGAGAATCGGTTGGTTAAGATCCCCGCAGCGAAAGGCTTCGACGAGCGCACTAAGGAAATATCCGAAGATCTGACAAAAGAACTGAGAGATCTGCCTCCACGAAGGCCGCGTGCTACCGGAAAGAAGGGGCAGCATAGGCCCCTATTAGTTTTCGGCTACGCTAGCAGATACAGCGTCAACAAAACCTGGGATCGCGTTTGTGAACGCGCAGGCATCGATATTCGCAAACCACATGCTGCGGGGCGTCATGGCTTCGCCACAGAAACCGCTGTTAGGCAGGGGGTTGACCCAGTATCAGCAGCAGAGTCCGGTGGATGGGCAGATAAAGCTAACTTTATAAAAGTTTATCTCCATGCTGAAGACAGTGAGGCCAAAACAGTCGAGGCTATGCGTACAGGGCGCGTACAGGCAGAACAACAGAATCAAGTTAACACATTGGAAAATAAGGATGATTAAGACATCTACTGCATCCCTCCGAAGGCAGAGGCCGCAGGTTCGAATCCTGCCGGGTGCACCATTTTTCTTCGCAGATTTAGCTTGTTATTTTTCTAGGTGATTTTGTTGTCTTTACGGGCCACCTTGAGGCTACAAAAAGAAATTGTATTGGCTTTGAGCATATTAGCCTTAGTGCTCCTGTGATCTGACAAAGCACTCCTCCTGCCCCCAACGTAGGGATTGCACAAGCATGGCCTCAAGCTTGCTGCAGAGCCGGTTTGAGGAAGCCGCAAACTGGATTAGTTTCATGCCACGCGGCCAATGTGGAGCGCCTCAGCTGTCAGGTGGGAACAAGCCCATCGATTGCTGTGTGCACAATCTCCTCCGGAGCTGACCAAGAATAGCTGCTGATCGTGATTAGGTTGTGCGCTATTCCGTTCAAGATACACAGCAGAAGTTCCGATTTCAGGCGCTTCACATCGGGGGCAACGTTGTCACCCAAAGCAGCTGCCAGACTGTCGCTGAGCAAGTTAAACCGTTCCAGTGTAGCGGCGTCTTCAATGAAACCGCGCACATCTGCCTGACTGATCCCCTTCGACATAAAGATCATGAAATAGTGCTGCCGGTGGTCCAGCCAATATGTGACATACCCGAGTGCCACACTATGCAGTCGCGCCAGAGGGTCAGACTCCTGCGCGGCGATCTGGTCGAGATGGTCGAATAACTCAGCAAACACCTGCGCCCAAAGCGCGCTCAGAATGTCGATCTTATTGTCGAAGTATTTGTAGAGCGTCATCACGGTGAGGTCGGCCTCTCGTGCGAGCCGGCGCATCGATACGGCCTCGTAGCCTTCCTCCTGAAACAGTCGCAATGCGCAAGCAGAGATATGGTCACGCATCTCCGCAATCTGCTCTTCACTGCGCGATGGGCGCCCTCTGGAGCGGCCTTTCGGTACTGGTGCTGTCATTTCTAGTCCTTTTGCGCGCCTCGGCCGAGCCTCATTGACAGGCCCGATAATTAATATATAACGCGTTATATATTAATTGAGGAGGTCAATCATGCGCTCCTTCCTACTTATACCTTTACTACTCTATCCGCTGACGGTTGGCGGCGCCAATGCCGAAGGGGTCGACGATTTGACCGGACGCTGGCGCACTGCCCGGCATGGCGCGCTGGTTGAAATCGCCGATTGTGGCGACGGCACGCCCTGCGGCACGCTTAGCTGGGTCAGCGAGGCGATATCCGAGGGCAATACTGCGGATATCAATAACCGCAACCAAGCGCTTCGTAACAGGCCGCTGATTGGCTTGCCAATCCTCTGGGGCTTTGAGTGCATAGAAGCCGGCTGCCAAAACGGCCGGCTTTACAATCCTGAAGACGGCAAGACCTTCCACGCCCACTTGCAACTGCTTTCAAAGGCAGAATTGCGCGTGCGCGGGTGTCTTGGTCCACTGTGTCGCAGCCAGATATGGATGCGCGAAGTTGCCAGCGAGACAAAGGAGTAACTCACTATGACAACTACGATTGATTCAACTGAGATAGCCAGACACGAACTCAACATTATTCGCGCCTTTTTTCTGATTTCAGCGCTGTGGAATTTTGCTGGTGCCTTTCCTGGACTTTTGGACAGCGCCGGGATGTTTGAACGCGAATTTGGTCGCGAATTGGTTGATCCGGTGATGATCGCAGTTTATCGCGGCGCATGGGGAACCGCGCTGCTTTATGGGTTTGGTTTTCTCGCGGTCGCCTATAACCCGATGCGCCATACCGTCGTGGTGATGATGGGCGGGCTGGGCAAGGCGCTTTTTGCTCTCAACCTTGGTGTAATGTACCTGAACGGCTGGACATCTGAGTTTGCTTTAGTAGTTATTGGCGGCGACGTCGTCTTTGTTCTGCTATTTGTTATCTATTTCTTACGTTTGCGGTACCACGGCCATGCCTTGATCTGAAGGCAAGCCTCTTGTCTTCGTGTAGTAGGTCGCTGAAACCCTTGTGACAGTCTGCTGGATTTTTGGCAGCAGACTTTGTCCGTCAGTGGCGCGTTATGGATAGGGCGATTGAATTGAATATGGGAGAGCCTGTTGTAACGTTTCGCCTGGGCTTCAAAACTTAGAAAACCACTCCAGCACATCTCTCATTGCGCTGACAAGCTTTGCAACAGGCCCGGCAAGGCGTCAAACCCGCGACAGAGCGCTTAATTGTAATCCGCGATTTCTATGGATAGGCAACTGCTACTTGTAGGCATATCACGGTTGAGAATTTTCTACGTATTCTCTTAACTTTGCCGCGAGGAAAATCTGATGCGGGGCTCTGCCACCTTATTCAATGTCTGTGAAGATAATTCGGTTGCCTCCAAGCATGTTTCGCTGGGACTCAAGCTTATTCATGGCATCGGTGCAGCCCCGTTCGGCATAAAGAACAGTGGTTTCAGTTATTTCCTGCTTCTATTTTATTCGCAGGTGATCGGACTGGATCCGGCGCTGGTCGGGCTAGCCATTACCATTTCGCTGGTGTTTGATGCCATCAGCGATCCTCTGATTGGCTATTGGTCTGACAATCTCAAATCCCGCTGGGGACGCCGTCATCCTTTTATGTACGCCTCCCTGCTGCCTCTTCCAATTTCCTACTATCTTCTTTGGTCGCCCCCTCAGGACTGGTCGCAGATCCAGTTGTTCTGGTATGCCACCATTCTTGCAATACTGGTCCGCACTGCTATCACGCTCTATGAAACTCCAAGTACAGCCCTTACACCGGAGCTAAGTACCAACTATGAAGAGCGGAGCAGCATAATCGGCTTACGACACTTGTGCGGTTGGTTCGGCGCGTACTCGATGACTGCAATCAGTTTCTTGCTGTTGTTTCCTGCTTTCGTAACACCTCAGATCAGTGATGGGCGGTTCAATCCGAAAGCCTATGAGATTTATGGGCTTGTCGCTGCCATTGTCATGTTTGTATGTATGTCGCTGGCAACATTGGGCACGCAAGGAAAGGTTCCCGACCTTGACAGATCGCGGTCTCACCGAAATCCGCTTTCGATGCGCAAGGTGTTCTCGGACCTTCGCGAGACGCTCGTAGACCGGTCATTCGTCAGCTTGTTCATGTGCGCCTTACTAGGCGCAATTGCCACCGGTCTTGCTGCTGCCCTTACTTTCTATTTTATGACTTATTTCTGGGAGTTTAGTTCCAAACAACTGGCGGCTTATGTCCTTGGTGGCTTTGTTTCAGCCTGCATCGGCTTTTTGCTGGCCCCTAGGGTCACGAAGCTCATCGGTAAGAAACGCGGTGCTATGCTAGTTGGATTGGTAGCATTTATCGGTTACCCGATGCCGATTTTACTGCGTGTGGCTGGTGCGTTGCCCAACAATAACAGTCCCTATATTTTCTGGGTGGTCTGGATTAGCGCTATTGTCGACATCGGATTGCAGGTTTGCTTCCAGATCTTAATTGCCTCGATGATGGCAGATCTTGTGGAACACTGTGAGTTGAAAACCGGTCGGCGTTCAGAAGGGGTATTTGCCTCCTCAATCACCTTCATCAAGAAATGTGTGCAAGGGGTTGGCACCATGGCGGGTTCCTTCATTTTGGTGCTGGTCTCGTTCCCCAAAACAGCGCGCCCCGGCGAGGTTCCACAAGAAACCTTGATGACCATGGGCCTTTATTACAGTTTCGGTCTTATCTGCATAACCATGCTCTCGTTAGTCGCCCTTTCGTTTTACCGAATAGACAGAGCGACACACGAACAAAACCTGCAAAAGCTCGGCTTCATTTGAGTTAACCACAGACGCGACAAGGACAGCTTGCTCATGCATAAGAGCCAGTCATTCGCTGTTCTTTGGAGAACACCGAGAAGTTTCGGCCGTTAACAATTGGTACATTGACCGGCGCTGTTACATTGACATCGACGCCTAATGGACAGGTTGGGCTTTTGAATAGCGGAGTTATTGTTCGGGAAAGCGTGTCACCGTTTGCGCGCCTTTACGTAGGCGTGTTCATGGAACAAAGGGTGGGCTCTTACTCTGCTGTCAGAGTACACCCGAATTCGGAAACACACGTCCTGCTGCTACCGGCTGGCCTTCGGTTGTTTTTCTGTGGAAAACATGCAATACTTGCTTTTGATAAATTGACAAAAGTTTACCCAAGTAAAGCAAGAGGTGCGAAAAAGCACCCGTGGTATGGCAGAGGCAATGAAAATCGCCGTTATTCTTCCGCCTAGGTTTGTCTTCGACCAGAATAAGCCCAACTCGATCGAGACTGTTGTCAGGACCATCAACAGCGGGAGCCGCTTTCTTGAGTCCTTGAGCATTGTGTGTGATGAAGGAGCTGATACGGGCACTGATTTTCATACGATCAAGGTACCCGCCTATCGCGACAGGTCCTCTCGGTTTAAAGCCATTCGTGCTGTGCTGGAAGAGCTGAGGCCGGATTTTCTGGAAATCCATCAGCATGCACCAACCGGCTATCAGCTAGTGTCGCGACTTGGCGCGACTCCGAGTGTCTTTTACCGTCACAACGTAGTCAGAATGCCAAGAAACTTCATCACCAAGTGGCGACACCA
This sequence comes from Pseudovibrio japonicus, assembly GCF_014651595.1. Taxonomy (GTDB): domain Bacteria; phylum Pseudomonadota; class Alphaproteobacteria; order Rhizobiales; family Stappiaceae; genus Pseudovibrio; species Pseudovibrio japonicus. The sequence continues at coordinate 400,629 of NZ_BMXE01000002.1, forward strand.
GCGCCGCTACGCCGCATTTGACGCACACCTGTTCGTCAGTGACTTCGCGCGGCGCACCTTTACAAGGGCCTTTCCCAAGTTTAGGGAAAGCAGCTTTGCTGTTCCAAACCCCATCGCATTGGAGCAGTGGTCGGCCCCGGATATTCCTAAGGAAAATATCATTGCGTTCGCAGGCCGGGCTGCACCAGAGAAGGGTATCGCCCAGTTAGCTCAGGCCCTCGTGCCGATCCTGAAAGACAACCCTTCCTGGAAGGCAGAATTGGCTCTTGGGTGCTGGGATAAACACAAGGAGTGGACGGAAGAAGTCACCAGCTGCCTCACACCGCTCAATGAGCAATGCATTCTCCACCGCGACCTCCCGTTGTCAGACGTCAAGCGCGTGCTCCAGCGCAGCAAAATCGCTGTGGTGCCGTCGGTTTGGCATGAACCGTTCGGCCTTGCTGCTATCGAAGCCCATGCTGCAGGTTGTGCGGTCGTTTCTTCCGGCAGGGGTGGGCTACGCGAGGCCAGCGGCGGCCATGCCATCTACCTGAAAGACGTGACTGCTGCGGAGATTGCCAGCGCTTTGAACGACCTCATTGGCGCACCTGATCGTCTGAAAAGCCTTGCTGAATCAGGCCTCGAATTCACCCGTACGCACCACAACGTAGAGGTGAGGGCGAACCAGTTGGATACGATCCGTCAGATCATTGTTGAAAATTGCCACAGGCCCTGACAACCAGACTAGGAAACCCATTCATGTTCCATCGGCTTACATTGCTGGAGAAACTGGTCTCCTTCCCACTAAGGGCCATCTCCTATCTGTTTATTTTTGATGGGCAGAGCCGACGCGAATTCGCCTATCACTACTGTAAGATTTTTATCTCTCGGCAAAGCTTTGCTTCTCTCTCAAAGCTGCGCAAGATGATTCTTCTGGAAGGAGAACGTAGCGCCATCATTGCTGAACCTACTGACTTCCATGGTGAAGTTCTACTTGGGCTGACAAACTACTATGTGGACATGGACTTCAAGCAAATCATAGTGCTTGTCACACCCAAACAATACGAGCGTCTGGAAGGGGCGATCGTTCACCACCCTAACGTGATCGTGTTTCCACTGGATGAGATCTTTTTCAATCATGTTTTCAGACTTCGAAATCTAAAAGTTGACAGCTATTTCTTGACGACACTCGTTTTCAGAACTTTTTCCCTGAAGAGGTACTGCAAAGGTAATCCGCATTTTGCAGAACGAGTGTGCGGGATCGTTCACACACTCAAAGAGGCTACAAGGCCAGAAATAGACAATCTTCTCAAAAGTCAAAGAGCCTTTTTGCTGAACAACTACAGCTCTGACGAGGGATTGAAGGAAGTCAACACCAGTTACTTTCATCGACAAAACAAACAACATGCAAGGCAGCAGGGTGATAAGCTCCGATTTATATCCGTAGGAATACGGAATAAAAAAGACCTATTTAACGCCTTCAGAGCTGTACTGAGAGTACACTCGGACGCCGAGCTTGTGCTCATTGCGCGATTACAACCACATATCCCACCGGATCTAGTGTCCAATATCCACTGCCAAGCAGACAAAGGTTATGACGTCCTGTTTGAAGAGGTCCAGTCCAGCCGTTTTATTCTTGCCCTGCTGGACAGCAAAGAAGACGCAGACTTGCCCTTCCTGCGTAAAGATCGCTCGAAATCTTCCGGCAGCGCCCAGCTCGCTTTGGGCTTGAACCGTCCCATGATCATCGAGGAGGCCTTTGCCAAGTGTTATGGCTTCACGGCAGAAAACGCTGTTCTTTATCCCGTCGGAGGGCTGAAAGGTGCCTTGATGCAGGCTGCCAACATGTCGGAGGAGGCATACAGCGCAATGCAAACCGAACTCTCTAAGCTATCTGAAGAGAAGAAGGTCCGCGCTTTGGAAAGTCTAACGTATGCAACAAGAAACTAGCATACCTATCGTTTTTGCCTTTGACGACGGCTTTGCTTTGCCTGGCTCGATTGCCATTGCATCTCTGGTGCAGGCTGCGAAGACAATAACTCGCTATGACATCTATGTTCTACATGATGGTTTGCCCAAAGATACACGGGATAAACTTGCACAAATTGTGGAGGGGACAGCTCATCAGCTCACATTCCATCATCTGGATCAGGACGTCATTCGGGATGCGCCCACCTCCAAGAATTGGCCCGCAATTGTCTATGCGCGGCTCTTCATTCCTAAAATGTTTCCCCAGTTTGACAAGGTTATCTACTCCGATGTGGACGTCCTGTTCAAATGTGACCTGACTGCTTTATTCAACGAAGATCTGGAGGGTTATCACATTGCGGCGGTTCCGGCGGAGACAATGGGGCAAGCCTTTCGCCTACATCAACGGTTGGATGGATACCAAAATAAAAGTATTTTCATGTCCGGCCTCATCATCTTCAACACACCCGCTATTTTAGCAGACGATCTCTGTGACAAGATGGGGGCACTGGCAAACCAATATGGTGACCAGCTCAAGATGTTCGACTTAGAACTGATGAATCTGGCCTTTTCAAAGATCAAACCAATCGCGATAGACTATTGTGTCTTGGAATGGCTGCTATCCGAAACACCGACATCCGCTGCAGAATGGCAAATGCTCGTGCAAACCCACGGCGAAGAGGCTTTGGAGTGTGCCATTCAGGCCCCCAAAATCGTCCACTATGCGGGTCATCTGATAAAAGTCTGGGACCGAACAGAGCAGCCAGAGGACTACCTTCGTTATGTAAAGCGCTCACCTTTTGCTTTTCGCTGGAAGCAGGTGGCCGCCAGGAAAGCTGAGGTACAGCGCCATTTATGGTTCTACACCTTGCTTTCAAAGGTTCATCCACTCCGGAGAAAGCGACATGATTTGCGTGGAGTATTAAAGCAAATAAGGGTTGATCAACAGGCCAAGGCGTGGGCTACACGAAAGCTAGGTGGTTCTTCCTTGTCTTAGGCGCCAAGGGGCATCAACGGGGATGAGAGTATGCAAGCCAAGTCGTTGATCTGATCGGATACAGACCAAGTTCTTACCTCACACTTTCAGAGGGAACCTCTGAAAAACCTCTAAGCGGTGAAGTAATACAAAAAGTTCTCTTTATAGAAACCTAAGCACTGTATCAAACTCGTTTGTAATAAGTTAGAAGGCTGGGTTGTAGAACCTCGCCAAGTAGTCAGAGTTTATCCTAAAGAGCATCCCCGTGAAAAAGATACCGGTATCTGCATTCATTATCACAAAAAATGAGGAAGACAGGGTTCTATCGGCCATCAACAGCGTAAAAGAATGGGTGGATGAGGTCATTGTTGTCGACTCAGGATCGAGCGATCGCACTGTTCCCATTGCAGAAGAAGCTGGGGCAAAAGTATACTTTAATGAATGGGATGGTTACGGAAAACAAAAGCGTTTTGCAGAAGACCTGTGCCGGAATACCTGGCTTCTCAACATTGATGCAGATGAAGAAGTTACCCCTGCGCTCGCAGAGGAGATGACCAGGCTCTTTGCTCCTACGCCGCCTGAAGACATCTACAAAGTCCATATTGTGGACGTGTTCCCGCATGAAAAACACCCGGCGAAATGGGCGTATGGGTACTGGCAGTATCGCCTTTATGACAAAGACAAAGGGCGTTTCTCTGACTCCCCGGTCCATGACACTGTAAGGCCCTATGAAGGCGCAAAGATCGTTAAGTTGAAGGGCAAGGTTGGCCACCGCTCGCAGCGATCTATTCAGTTCACTGTCGAAAAGCTTAACCGCTACTCTGATATGCAGGTTCAGGACTTGGTTCACCGAGGACGGAAACTCTCTAGTCTCCGGCTCATAACAGAATTCCCGATTGCCTTTTTAAAGAGTTACTTCATCAGACGAAGTTTTTTATACGGCTGGTGGGGGCTCGTTATCGCCTACAATCACGCGTACTCACGATTTGTACGTGTGGCGAAATACTATGAAAAACAGATTACGAGTAAATCGTCTACTCCCCCTCAGAAATGAAGGCGGAAGATATCCGCAAAAGCAAACAGCCAGAGGACCACGGGTACCACGACCACCAAAGGGTGGAAGGTAAGAGCTTTGCCCACAACCAACATAATTACAAACGAAAACAGGCGCACTTTTTCCCAGTGCGCCTGTTGATAGAATCGTTAATTCTTGTTGATGCTAGACGAAGCAGTCCATGATTTCTTGCTCGCGAATGATTCCGACTGCCTGATCACCGCGGTAAACGGCGATTGGGCCAGCGCTGCTGCGTTTCATCTCGATCACACTGCGGATGACCTGCTTTGCTGTACATCTTGGCATCTGCTCTATACCGGCAATCAGATCAGGACTGACAGCGCTGAGATCTGACATGATGTCCTCTGCGTGCAGAACATTCAGTGGGTTCATGTGAGCAACGAAGGATTCGACGTACTCATCCACCGGGTTCTTCACGATCTCCTGCGGCGTACCAATCTGAACCACATGACCGCCTTCCATGATGGCTATACGGTTGCCGATCTTGGCTGCTTCGTCGAGGTCATGGCTCACGAACACGATGGTTCTGTGCAGCTTTTCCTGAAGGTCCAGCAGCTCATCCTGCAAGTGGCTGCGGATGAGGGGGTCCAGCGCGGAAAACGGCTCGTCCATTAGCAGGACTGGTGCGTCGGTTGCAAAGGCGCGCGCCAGGCCGACACGCTGCTGCATACCGCCAGACAGCTCATGCACGTATTTATCACCCCAGCCGCCCAGGCCGACGAGTTCCAACTGTTCTTCGACTTGCTCCAGACGCTTGGCCTTTGAAACGCCGGAGAGCTCAAGACCAAAGCCTACATTGTCACGAACTGTGCGCCATGGCAGCAGACCGAACTGCTGGAATACCATCGCAACGCGCTCGCGGCGTAGTTTGCGCAGGCGGGACGAGGAGCAAGTGGTTGGATTGACCTGTTCGTCATTATCAGCAACGAGAATTTCGCCGCGGCTGATCTTGTTGAGGCCGTTGATGGCGCGGAGCAGGGTGGATTTACCAGAACCAGACAGACCCATAAGAACGAGAAGCTCGCCCTGCTGGATGTCAAAGGTTGCGTTCGCGACGCCAACCAGCTGGCCAGTTTGCTCCTGAATTTCTGCGCGGGTTTTGCCGGCATCAATCAGGGGCAGCGCTGCATTCGGTTTATCACCAAAAACAATGGAAAGGTTTTTGAAGGAAACAACAGGTTTGGTCATTATTTGCCGCCTTTATCTTCGGATGTCTTGAAGAAGCGGTCCAGCACAATAGCGACCAGAACGATTGCAACACCGACTTCAAACCCTCGTGCAATGTTCACTGTGTTCAGCGCGCGCAGAGTTGGTACGCCGAGGCCATCTGCACCAACAAGTGCGGCGATAACAACCATGGACAGTGACAACATGATGGTTTGGGTCAGGCCAGCCATGATGTTTGGCATGGCATATGGCAGTTCAATCTTAAAGAGCTTTTGCCAATAGGTAGCACCAAACGCCTCACCAGCTTCCAGCAGATGCTTCGGAGTGGAAGCAACACCGATCTGGGTCAGGCGGATTGAGGCTGGCAGTGCAAATACGACCGTTGAAATCAGACCCGGTACGACACCCAGACCAAACAAGATCAGGGCAGGGATCAGATACACAAATGTTGGAATGGTCTGCATCAAATCCAGCACAGGGCGTACCCAAGAGAAGAACTTGGGGTGATGCGCAGAGTAAACGCCAACAGGAACGCCGATCAGCATACAAACGAATGTAGAGCTGAGGATCAACGCCAGAGTTTCTGTGGTTTCATCCCAATAGCCTTGGTTGATGATGAGCAGAAGACTCAGTGCAACAAAGATAGTAAAAGGGATGGAACGTCTGACTACATAAGCCAGCACTGTGACAATAACAACGACACCGAGTGGGTGAGGGGCTTGCAAAAGCCAAAGTACACTGTCGATAAGCCATTCGATTGCAACGGAAATTGCATCGAAAAAACCTCTTGCATTGTCGGTGAGCCAGTCAACTCCCCACCTGGCCCAATTGCCGATGGGTAGTTTGTGCTCTGTTAGCCACTCCACGGGAAACCTCAGATTTTGTTATTGTATATTGGCGTGCTCACGCCCTGAACTCGATCAGGCCGGTTCGCAGGATATTTCGTACCGACAATCAGCAACCCCAGCTGCAACATCAGACATTCCGGCTGTCGGAAAGCTCCGGAACTACGCACTGAGAGGCAGACTGCGAGTGAATCGCATCCGCCCCTCAGGATATCGTTTGATAATGACGCTTAGAGGCCGAATGCAGTCTTTGCTGCGGACAAGCCGTCTTTTCCGTCAAAAGTGGTTACGCCATTCAGCCATTTATCAAGAGATTCAGGGTTTTTCTTGATCCAAGCTGTTGCAGCGTCGGTTGGCTCTTCACCTTCGTTCAGGATCGCATTCATGATCTCGTTTTCCATCTCCAGAGAGAAGGTGAGATTCTGAAGGAACTGACCCATGTTGGCACATTCGTTAGCGTAACCAGCGCGGGTGTTCGTGCGAACATCAGCACCACCAAAGTTTGGACCGAAGAAGTCATCACCACCGGAGAGGTACTCCAGCTCAAAGTTGGAATTCATTGGATGTGGAGCCCAACCGAGGAAGACGATGTCTTCGTTCCTGCGTGTTTTACGCGCAACCTGGGACAGCATGCCAGCTTCGGATGATTCAACAATATCGAAGTCGTCGAGGCCGAATGCATCCTGCTCGATCATGTCGAGGATCAGACGGTTGCCGTCGTTACCTGCTTCAATACCATAGATCTCGCCGTCAAGCTCCTCAGAGAAATTTGCGATGTCGGCAAAGTCCTTAAGGCCTTTTTCATAGGTATACTTAGGAACAGCCAAAGTATACTTAGCGCCAGTCAGATTGGTTTGCACAGTATCAACGGTGCCGGCTTCGCGATACTTCGCGATATCAGCTTCCATTGTTGGCATCCAATTGCCGAGGAATACATCAAGATCATTATTTGCAAGAGATGCATAAGTGACTGGTACAGAAAGTACTTTTACTTCTGTCTCGTAGCCGAGTGCATCCAGAACTGATGTTGCAGCTGCAGTGGTTGCTGTGATGTCAGTCCAGCCCACGTCGGAGAAGCGTACGGTTTTACAGGCATCCGCTTCTGCGGCGAGAGCTGATCCAGTAATGAGTAAGAGTACTGAAGCAGAAGTAGAAAGTTTCTTTATGAGGCTTTTAGTAACGCTCATGTAAATCTCCCTGATTTATGTATATTTTCAATATAACCATAGAAACGCTGAGAATTTGCGCGCCAACCAGCTTCCAGGCGATAATTGAATTTTCAAATTCCTTCGATGTCCTACGCTAATAAAGGCCAGAAGGACTAAAGGCAAGCTTTGCTCATGATAATAATTACGAGAAATCTGAGTGCAATACTTTTCAAAACACTCAAAATGTTATATGAACTCTTTTTATTGATTGAACGTTCAATAAAAATAATCTTGGAGCTCGTCTAGCGCAGATGCCTAAAGTTGGAATGGTAGAGGAACGCAAGACCTCAATCATCATGGGAACGATTAAAGCGATCCATGAGAAGGGGTATGCTGCGACCACAATGGCGGATATCGCCAAGAACGCCGGTATTTCAACAGGGTTACCGCATCACTATTTTGGCTCGAAAGCGGGTGTGTTCAACGCGACCATCAGCTTTTTGCTGAAAGACCTGAGCAAACAATCCCGGAAGCGTCTGTTGCGGGCGAAGACTCCGGTGGAGCGGATCGACGCGATCATCCATACCAGTTTTAGTGACGAGCAGTTTCAGCCTTCGGTTATTTCGGCATGGTTTGCATTTTATGTTTTGGCGCGTACGGAACCGGAAACGCGCCGATTGCTGCAAATCTACCATCGACGCCTAATTTCGAATCTAACTTCTGAATATAGGCGCGTGACAGACCGCGAGACGGCGAGCACAGCAGCAGCAGGCACAGCCGCCATGATTGACGGGCTTTGGCTGCAATGCGTGCTAACAACCAACCGACCTGACGGATCACCAGCCACCATGCTGGTTCAGGACTACGTAAAGAAATGTTTCGACAGCTTTGAAACGACAGATACCCCACAATAAAAACTGAGAAGTGGCAGAAAGCCAAGAGAATACATGACCGCAGATTTCATTATTGTAGGCGCTGGTTCAGCTGGATGCGCACTGGCGAACCGCCTTTCAGAAAACCCTAAAAACAAGGTGGTCCTGCTGGAGTTTGGTGGCACGGATATCGGTCCGTTCATTCAGATGCCAGCCGCCTTGTCCTACCCCATGAACATGTCTCGGTATGACTGGGGTTATGAGAGCGCTCCCGAGCCACATCTGGACGGGCGTAAGCTCGCTTTGCCACGTGGCAAGGTGATTGGTGGCTCGTCCTCTATTAATGGCATGGTGTATGTGCGCGGCAATGCCTGCGACTTTGACACCTGGGAAAAAATGGGCGCAAAAGGCTGGGGCTATCACGACGTTCTGCCTTACTTCCAGCGCCTTGAGAATGCGACGGCAGGTGATGACGGCTGGCGCGGCAAGTCCGGCCCGCTGCATGTTTCGCGCGGTACACGCTGGAGCCCGCTTTACGAAGCCTTTGTACAGGCTGGTGAAGAAGCTGGTTACGCCCGCACCGAGGATTACAACGGCTACCGTCAGGAAGGCTTCGGCGAAATGGAGATGACGGTGCACAATGGTCGCCGTTGGTCCGCCGCCAATGCCTATCTGTGGCCAATCAAGGGCCGTGAAAATCTGGAGATCATCTCTGGTGCGCACGTGAACCGCATCCTCATGGAAGGCAAGCGTGCTGTTGGCGTTGAGTACATGCGCGGCGGAAAGCTGACTGAGTTGAAATGTACCCGCGAAGTGGTCATTTCTGCATCCTCCATCAACTCACCGAAGCTGCTGATGCACTCCGGCATTGGTGATGCGGCAGCGCTGTCTGCGCTGGGTATTGATGTAATTGCAGACCGCAAGGGCGTTGGTGCGAACCTGCAGGACCATCTGGAGCTTTACATCCAGCAGGCCTGTACGCAGCCGATTACGCTTTACAAACACTGGAACCTGATCTCCAAAGGGGTGATTGGCGCACAGTGGCAGTTGGCGAAATCCGGTCTGGGTTCTACAAACCACTTTGAAACTTGCGGCTTTATCCGCTCTAAAGCGGGCGTACAGTATCCGGATATCCAGTTCCATTTCCTGCCGTTTGCGGTTCGTTATGACGGACAGGCCGCCGCAGAAGGGCATGGTTATCAGGTTCACGTTGGCCCGATGCGCTCCAAGTCTCGCGGTGCCGTGACGTTGAAGTCTGCCGACCCGATGGAACAACCAAACGTGCTGTTCAACTACATGAGCCATGAGGAAGACTGGGAAGATTTCCGTCAGTGCATCCGCCTGACCCGTGAACTCTTTGCCCAGAAAGCGTTTGATCCTTATCGCGGTAAGGAAATTCAGCCGGGCAGTGAGGTTGAGACCGACGAACAACTGAACGGCTTCATCAAAGAACACGTTGAGAGCGCGTTCCATCCATGCGGCACCTGTAAGATGGGTGATGCAAGCGATGAAAGCGCCGTGGTCGACAGCGAATGTCGTGTCATTGGCGTTGAAGGTTTGCGCGTTGCGGACAGCTCCATCTTCCCGCAGATTACAAACGGCAACCTCAATGCGCCTTCCATCATGGTTGGTGAGAAGGCTGCTGACCACATTCTTGGAAAAGGTATGCTTCCTGCCAGTGATAAGCAGGCGTGGGTACACCCGAACTGGCAGAACGAACAACGGTAAGTGTTGGATTAAGAAATGACGAAAACAGATACTCTGACAAATGCATCCCTGCGTGCGCAGCCTAGTGGGTCTCACTTCATCGGCGGCACTTACGTTGATGATACGACGGGTGAGGAAATCCTGAGCCTTTATCCTGCTACGCAGGAGGTGATTGCGCGGGTTCACTCCGCTACACCGGCGATCATCAGCAAGGCGGTTGCGTCTGCACGCACCGGCTTTGCGATCTGGCGCTCCATGGCCCCTGCTGAGCGCTCCCGTGTTCTGCGCAAGGCTGCTGATCTGATGCGTGAGCGTAACCGTGAGCTTTCCGAGCTGGAAACGCTTGATACAGGGAAGCCGCTGCAGGAAACGCTCGTGGCAGACGCTGCTTCCGGTGCTGAAGCGCTGGAATACTTTGCAAGCGTTGCTGCAACGTCCAACGGCGAACACATTGATCTGGGTGGCTCTTATGCCATGACCAAGCGCGAGCCACTGGGCATTTGCCTTGGCATTGGCGCATGGAACTATCCGATCCAGATTGCAGCATGGAAGGCTGCTCCGGCTCTGGCAGCTGGTAATGCGATGATATTCAAACCATCTGAAGTGACTTGCCTCTCCGCGCTTAAGCTGGCCGAGATCTTCCGTGAAGCGGGTCTGCCAGATGGTGTGTTCAACGTGGTGCAGGCAAACCGTGAAGCTGCGGCTTCTCTGGTGTCGCATTCTGAAATTGCCAAGGTTTCCCTGACGGGTTCTGTGCCAACCGGTATGAAGGTTGCTGAAAAAGCAGCTTCCCAGCTGAAGCACATGAGCCTTGAGCTGGGCGGCAAGTCTCCGATCGTGATTTTTGAAGACAGTGACATCGACAATGCAGTTGCTGCGGCGATGAACGCGAACTTCTACTCCACTGGTCAGATTTGCTCCAACGGCACACGCGTATTCGTGCATTCGTCCATCAAAGATGAGTTCCTGAAGCGTCTGAAAGCGCGTACTGAGAAGATCCTTATTGGTGATCCGCTGAACGAAGACACGCAGCTTGGCCCGCTTGTTTCCAAGGCTCAGCTTGAAAAAGTGATGGATTACATCGCGATTGGGCAGAGCGAAGGTGCAGTACTTTACGCTGGTGGTGGTCGCCCGAATGTGGATGGTCTGGGCCGTGGCCTGTTTGTTGAGCCGACTATCTTCACCGAAGTTAAAGACGATATGCGCATCGCTTGCGAAGAGATCTTTGGCCCGGTGATGTGTGTGCTGGACTTTGATGACGAAGCTGATGTTATCCGTCGCGCCAACAACACCGAGTTTGGTCTGGCTGCTGCTGTGTTCACCAAAGACATCCAGCGTGCCTACCGCGTGATTGACCAGTTGGAAGCTGGCACTTGCTGGATCAACAACTACAACCTGACGCCGGTCGAGATGCCATTTGGTGGCTTCAAGAACTCCGGTATTGGCCGTGAGAACGGTCAGTGGGCACTAGACCAGTACTCTCAGGTCAAGAGCATCTATGTGGAAATGGGTGATGTTGAGGCTGGCTGGTAAGCGCAGCGACACTCTCTTTTGAAGCATCGGAAATAGGGGCTTCGGCTCCTATTTTTGTTTGGGCTAATGGTTTTTGCGTACATTTGAGCCGATCCAATTATCCTTCGGCACCTAACAAAAAGCCCTCCCGACATGCATCGGAAGGGCTCATCTGGATTACCGCATTGTTCGATCAAGTCATGTGATGTTCCCGATTGGAAGAGCGGTGCTGGTGCGCACGCATGTCTTTTCCAAGCCCCAGATCGCTGATGTCCCTCGCCTCGAAGTTTACCGGACTCAGATCTTTTAGAGTGATTCCGTTCAAGGTGTAGGTGTGGCCGCCGTTATCCAAAACTTCGATCACTACACCGTTCCTGCTTTCTTTGATCTGCACTTGAGACGGGTTTAGAATGCCAAGATCAATGGTGTCAGTTGCTGGGTCGAAGTTCATGATGACTTCTTCTGCCGCCCAATCCCAATTGATGTGCACAGTCTCACCACCGATTGCTCTATGACTGGTATCAGCGGCTGCATGTTTCACTGCTTCTGCGGTACCGGAAGCTGCTCGCGGAGCCGGTGAAACTGCAGCGACCTCTAGCCTATTCGTCTCAGTCGGAGTTCTCGCATCTGCCGTTCTTTCAGGGTTTGCAAGGAAGCCGTCAATCTTGGCCTGAGCATTTTTATCATTGGCACGGATGTTTTTAACTGTCAGGTCTGCTGCAGTGATGCCAGCCAACAGAAGGGACCGTCCGCCATTACCTGGCAGCGTGAACAGGACACCATCTTCAGTCTGTTCGACCTCGAACTGACTGTCGTTAAGCCAGCGGATGTTGACGGTACTTTCTTCAGGGTTGAAATTCCGCACTACATCCTGCTTCCCCCAATGCCAATCCAACATGAACTCGCGTGGGGCCATATCTGCCGGATCAGGGTCCGCAGCGGCACGTTGGTCAGCTGATGCAGCGGCCAAGGGCGAGTCATCCGCAGCTTCGAACAGATCCCGGACTTCCTGCATGGCAGACGGATCTTTAACCTCGAAGTTTTCGGCGCTGAGATCATCCAGATAGATACCTTCCAGCAGGAGGTTCTGTCCGCCGTTTGAGGGCAGGGCTATCAACAAACCCTCTTCAGTTTCGGTGAAGCTGATCTGGTCTGCGCTGATCCAGCCAATATTGATCTTGTGCGCAGAGGGACTGAAGTCGGTGATAATGCGGTTTTCACCCCACGCCCATGTAAACGCGACCACGCCATCGTCAGGCACCTGACTTCGAGTAACAGCTGCTATCTGAGCGGGTTCCTCTACTCTAGTCTGGTGGCCGTCCATCGCCTCATCAGCGGGCGCTCTGGCGGTCAACAGGTTATCACGGCTGACAATGGTCACCTGATCCTGACTGAGGTCAAAGGGAGCTTCGAGGTTGTCGTCCATTACCTGACTGGCATGGAATTCCATGTGGCCCGGAACCAGATCGTCCAGCGATATAGCCTCAAACAGGAAACTTTGACCTGTCGGCTGGGTGGATACCAGCAAGCCATCATTGGTCTCATCAACGCTCAAGCGTTCACGCATGCCATAGTACAGAAAGCTGATTTTCATGGTTGCAGGGTCAAAGTCGGAGATGACTTCACGCAGGCCGTATTCATGGGAGCGAATATAGACGGTATCATCTTCACGCGGCCCCATGCCATGTTCCCAGGAGACAATGCCTCCAAGATCCTGCCGAAGGTGTTCATCTTCAACGACACCAAAATCTGCGATATGGACATCGTGAAAAGTGATGCCCTGAATAATCTGTGCATCAGATTTCCATGGGCTGTCGATGACGATCTCACCTGACGGTGCTTTGGTGACGATCAGACTGCGCTCTGAGGCACCGCTGAAGTCCAGCTCATCCGTTTCCGGATTAAAGCCAACAATATCGTCTGCATTTACATCCGCACGGAATCTGGAGCCACCTTGCTCTGTTGTTCCTGTGACCTCTGGTGGGTTCGAGCCATCATTATTATAGACAAGCTCACACCCACCGCCCCGACCCAGCGTGAGCACTTCTGCTGTCTCACCAATCGCTGCGGCAACCTCGTTAAAGGTTGACTGCTCGGAAACGGAGAAGTTGGCCAGCGACAGGTCGGAGAGTCTCACGTCCTGAAAGGTGGTGGTGGACAGGGTTTTGCCGAACTCATCCGTGATGACGATACAGACGTTTTTGCGCGGCATATCATGGTCTTCTTCACGGATCTGGAAATGATCTCCTGAAACGCCTTCCAGAATGTGGATCATGTCTGAGGAGGAATCGAACTCTGTGATGACCTGAGTTTCGCTCTCCACGCCGAGTTTATAAACATCACCGGCATGGCCATGGTGGCCATCATGAAAGTCATCTGCCTTTTCGGTGGCTGCCAGCGCCGCAGAGCGGGCACTGCTCTCGATATGGCCGCGGATCAATCCAGCTGCCGAGGCGTCCTGAATGGAGAAGTTGGCCATTGTCAGATCCGCAAAGGTCACACCGGACAACAACAAGGTCTGACCTCCATTAGAAGGAATTGAGAAGAGGACACCATCGGCTGTCTCGGTGATCTCAAGCTGGTCGGAGCTGATCCAGTCAACAAAGATCACGCCGTTCCTGGTGTCAAAGCCATGGACGATCTTCTGTTCGCCGTAGGACCATGTGATGACCACGTCGGCTTCTTCTTTTGGAACACCTGTGTGAGGCAGCGCGTCGCTCTCGTCCTTCCTGCCTGTCAGATTGTCCTGGAAGAAGTTGATTATTTCGTGAAGGGACGGGCTCTCATATGCACCAAACTGCTTCATTGACTGGAGGATTAGGGAGCGGGACTCATCCTTAGCCTGATCGCCGCCAAGAAGGACAGCAAGAGCACTGTAAGCACCGCTCATGTGGGCTGCCGCCAGGATGCCCGTCAGCGTGAGGGTAACGCTGACTTGCTGGTCATCCTGTTGGTAGGTGAACTCGCGCCCGATGAAGTCATCCAACATCCGGCCGCTATTGGACAATCCGATTTCGATAATCTGGAGGTGGTAGCCGAATGCTTCCTGGATGGCGACTTCCTGAGCCTCAGGGGTCATAAAATCGTCGAGTGATTGTACATTGTTCTTTCCGGTCCAACTACCATCCCAACTGTTGGAAACGGCGCCGTTACCGTAAAAGACATCATGATCGTAGTAGCCAAGATCGATCAGCAGGGCTTCACCGAACTGGTATCCGACAAACCCAAATGCGTTCATGGAACGGTAGGACATTGCATTCCATTGGTCGTCATCCAGATCTCCCCAACTATCGCGGTTTGGATAGAAGTCTTGCACCGAGCCGCCTGCCAGTTCATTGAGCTGCTCATCCTGAATTCCGCCCTCATTGTATTTCGCGCGGTCCCAACCGGATTCAAAAGCCCGAAGTGCGTCACGGAATTCGTTATAGGTGCCACGATAGTCCATTGTATTCCCTCAGTGTCATTGGAGGTATCCGGACAGTTGGCGTAACCAGAGTTGCTAAAGTCCAGACGGCCCCGTGGGCCCCTCCCGTTATAACGAACGCTCATTTAATCGAACTGCAGGCTGTGATCGCTCAGCTCTCAACAGCGCTTCTTTTGCAGTTCACATGATCATTTTCACGTTCGATGAGGACGATTGTTCTGGAAATTGAGGCCATATTTCGAAGGAAAAAGGGAGGGAATTTTACAGACAAATTTAGCAAAAACGTTTTGTATCAATATGTTACAATACTCACATACCGCTCGTGAGATTTTGCGGCTGTGTTTTCTTTCGGTATTTCCGTAGCTTACCCGAACTTTCGGTTTAGTAAGATCCTTGGTTTTTTATCCGCGCTGGAGCTGCCTTAATTGCCATCTATCCATTTGTCTCGGAATTTGCACATTGATGACTTCTGTGTCGGAGATCACAGGTGCGGCAACGCCTGTTCACCGGAGAATCAGGCTCCCTACGCAATCCCTAAAATACTACCCGCATACATTGACGATTTTAGCAATTGGCGTTTGCCCCCAAGATGAGAAAGGTGACTAGCTTATTTTGGGAGGAAGCTATGGCCACAATCGCACTCAGCGTGGCTTTGAACCTGTGTCTGTTGTCTATTGCCTTCCTGTTCGTTGGCATAAAAAACAGGCGGGCAGCCCGCTCAAGGGCGATCAAACGTAAGGTGCCTGTGGAAGAAGATTTCGCACTCCACCCGCTGAAGCTGCTTGAAGAGGAAGAAGAGAAGGCCGAGAAAACGCGCCTCAAGCAACGGGACGATCTTTGAACATCGTCGGGATTACCCGAGATGAGAGGAGCAGGAAGCTGGCTCTGACTTTGTTGACTTCTTTGGCGAGCGAAAAAGTCGTGCAACGGGTTTCAAGCTCGTCGCAGCCCAGCAATTCGGAGGTTCACCAGCAGACTTGTGGTCGGCGCAGCGGTTTCCGCAAATCAGCATAATGATATATCAGAGAGTCGGGTGGACGCGTAAGATCAGACCTTCTAAATGAACCCCTAAGTACTTTATCTTATCAGGTTCTAGGTTATGGGATTGCGCATATGAAGGTCTTTCGTCTTCTTCTTCTGGCTGCTTGGATTTGGATCATTTATCTGACCGTACATGCCGTTATGGTGCTTGGCCCGAACTGGCCAGCTGTTGCAGTTCAGGACCTTCTTGGTCACGCATGGCGCGCCCAGTTCAACACTGACTTTATCTTCCACCTCTTACTGCTCGCCACTTGGGTGTGCTGGCGTGAGGGTGTTAATCTAAAGGGCGTGATCTTTGGTGTTCTAAGCGTCGTAGGTGGTGGGCTCTTTAGCTTTCCGTATCTGATTGTCGAGAGCTATCGGGCCAACGACAGCATCGCTGGCCTCTTGCTGGGTCGACACGCACCGAAGTGATCGCTTGTCTGCCTCTAAATTCCAGCTTGTTTCAACTATCTTGAGACGTGCGACGGTCTGACCAGAACCTACCAAGGTTCTGGTCTTTTGCTAGATGGCCCCATTTGTTTTTGAGCGTACGTTCATCAAGGTGATACACCGAGCAGAGCAGCTCTGTTGTGATGATATCCTGCGGTGTACCGTGAGCGAGCAGATTGCCGTGGTCTAAGACAAAGATCTTATCGGCATAAACACAGGCCAGATCGATGTCGTGCAGCACTGCGACCACTCCACCACCAGCATTTGCGTAGTGTCGACCCATCTCAAGCACATCAATTTGATGCTTCAGGTCCAGACTTGCAGTTGGCTCATCCAGAAAGAGGTAGTTGGCACGGCCCTTCTGCCGTGGTTCCCACACCTGACAGAGCACTCTGGCCAGATGGACGCGCTGTTTTTCGCCGCCTGAGAGCTCCTGATAGTCTCTGTGTATGTAAGAGCCGAGGCCCACACGTTCCAGCGCTTCAAGCACACGGGGGCGCAGTTCATACGCGTTGAGGCCGTGGCTGCCGGAGATCAGGCCCAGCATGACGACTTCCTCGACCGAGAACGGAAAAGACAGCTGGGAGCTTTGGGGAAGGACTGCTCTGCGGGTTGCAAGTTCAATAGGTGGGAGGGACGGCAACGGGGTACCGTCCAACATCACTACACCCGCTGACGGTTGCTGGTCACCTGTCAGGCATTTGAGGAGCGTGGACTTGCCAGCTCCGTTGGGGCCGATGATCACCGTCACCTCTCCCGGACAACTGCGGAAGAAGACATTTTGGAGAAGCGTCTTAGTACCGACGCGGACTGAGAGATTGATTGCCTCAAGCATCTGATTTCCTCACACCTGGACCTGATTGTTGCGCGCAAGCAGGATGGACAGGAACACCGGCGCACCGATGACTGCGGTGATGATGCCAATGGGGAGCTCTGCAGGTGCCACAACGGTTCTGGCGACAACATCAGCTGCCACGAGAAGAGATGCTCCCAGCAGCGCGCAGGACGGGAGAAGGAAGCGGTGATCCGGGCCGATGATCAGCCTCAGGACATGGGGTACGACGATCCCAACAAAACCGATTGCACCAGCTGCAGCAACGGAGGCTCCGGTTCCGCCTGCAACCAGAATAATGATCAGGCGCTTGAGGTGCTGTGTGTTGAAGCCCAGATGAAAAGCTTCCGCTTCACCAAGTAAGAGTGCATTCAGGCCCTTTGCTATAAATGGCAGAGCAACAAGGACCGCCAGGGTGAACGGGAGTGTGGACCACACGCGTGGCCAGGTGGAACTTCCTAGACCGCCCATACCCCAGAACGTCAGGTCTCGGAGTTCTTCATCTGTGCTGCCAAATACGAGAAACCCGGTTACAGCGCCTGCAAGTGCGCCAAGCGCAATGCCTGCCAGCAACATGGTTGCGATGGAGGTCTGGCCACTGCGGGTTGCGACCTTATAGAGGAGAGCCGTTGTTGCAGCGCCGCCGATGAAAGCCCCCCATGGCAAAAGGTAGACGGAGTATCCGTCCAAAATCCAAGCGGGCAGGGCAGATGACAGGGTGATCACGCAGACAGCTGCCAGAGCGGCCCCCGAGGAGACACCGACCAGCCCCGGATCTGCGAGCGGGTTTCGGAACAGCCCCTGCATCATGGCTCCGCAGGTGGCGAGGGAGGCGCCGACCAGACATCCCAGCAGTGTTCTTGGCAGGCGGATATCCATTAGCACGACTTTATCTCGAAGCGTGAGCGCCGCTTCTTCACCTAAAACCCAATATTCGACAGCGCCCCAGATATGTTCGAGGGAGACCTCCGTTGGACCAACAGCAAGCGATAGCACACACACAGCCAGGAGCAGTACCGTCAGCGCGCACATGGCGTACTGCTGGCAGGCTTCTCTGGTTGTTCGTGTGCTGGGGAGGGGTGCTTTAAATGCCTCTGACAGTGTCATTTCACTCATAGTCACCTCAGGACTTTGGCGGGGTTTTTGTGGCGATTTCCGCGAAATGGTCGCTCAGGTCGCGAATGGCTTGTGCTGTGCGCGGGCCAAAACCGAGTAGATAAGCACCGGCCATAACGATGAGGTTTCCGTTGAGACCAGCGGGTGTGAGGCTGAAACCGGGTTGCTTCAATATATCAGATTGGCGGCTTGAGCCCGAGCGAGACATCATCATCACCACTTCTGGTGCAGCGGCGATCAGTGCTTCTTTGGAGATTGGTTTATAGCCGCGCAGGTTAGCAAACACATTGGTTGCGCCAGCCAGTTCGATAACGGCATGAGCCCCTGTTTCACGACCAGCGACAAGGGGTTTTCCGCCTCCCTCCGAGATGACAAAGACAACTTTGAGGGGATTGGACTGTTCCTGCGCATAGGCAATAGCCTCGTCTAGATCAGCTTTGACTTTAGCTTTCAGCGCTTGTGTTTGTGCGGGCAGATGGAGCGCGTTGCCGACGACCTCGATCTTTCTGAGAATGCCCTGCGGGGAATATGCCTCGCTAACTTCCGTCAGTTTGATGGAGGCTGCCTTAAGCACATCCACCGCAGTGGTCGGTCCAGCGCCTTCCATCATCAGGATGTGGTCGGGATTGGATGCCAGGACACCTTCTGCGCTGAGGGCTCTCATGTAACCCACATTGGGAAGCTGTGTTGCTTCCTCCGGATAGAGGCTGGTTGTATCAACCGCGACGAGCTTGTCCTGTGCATTCAAGGCGTAGACAATTTCAGTCAGCGAAGAGCCAATGGAGATAATGCGTTGGTCTTGCTGCATAGTTTCAGCTTGTGCCTGACCAATGAGCATTCCGAGGAAGACGCTCAGCAGTGCGGCGCCAGCATAAGGCAGTAGTATGGAAAATGAATTGAAGACTTTGGTTAGGAGACCCATTGTTGCACCCATATGAGAGAAGGTTTTTTTGTTCCTTCGGGTATGAGTGGCTGATGGCTTCCCAGATTGACCCGTCAAGTAAAGCGCTATCTATTAAAATAACATGAGTCCAATACTCATGTTTAAAGATTCGGTCAACCGCAAAATTTGATATGAGCGCGGAGGAGGCACCTACACGAAATAATTCTTGACTATCAAACTCATATTTTCTAGATACGCTGAACAACGGCCTCAATAGACTCGTTGTTGAGACATCTTGCCAGCCAAGCGCTTTGAAAAGCCAGCCAGCCTCGTCATATCCTATCCTTCCTGTCATGGCATGTGGTTGAGGGTCGTTCTGAGGACCCGTAACTCTGCCGAGCTTTTGACAGGAGAGGCTTTAGTACCAATTGGCTAAGGAGTTCCAGCGTGTATATCGCAATGAACCGTTTCCGCGTAGTTCGCGGCAAAGAAGAAGAATTTGAAACCGTCTGGAAGAATCGCGAGCGGCATCTGAGCTCTGTTCCCGGCTACATTGAGTTCCGGATGCTCAAAGGCGAGAGCGCGGAAGACCACACTCTCTATGCCTCTCACACCCTTTGGGAATCCTACGAGAGATTTCAGGACTGGACCAAATCCGAGGCCTTTGCCTCCGCTCACAAAGGTGCAGGAACCCGTAAGAACTTCTATCTGGGCGGCCCGCAGTTTGAAGGCTTTAATGTCATTTTGACCGAGACCCGCGAAGTCGCGTAGGGCCTCTCTGTTTGGAAGCTACACCTTGCTGTAGCTTCCTTCTCCCCCTCCAAAGTATCAATTGCCCTCCTTTATTTTGTGTGCAAACTATTTGTACGCGAAATATTTGGAGTGTCTTTCATGCAGTTGAAGGATTGCATTTTTTATCTGCTTTCCAGAAGCTCCAGACGTGGTGCACGGTTTTATAAGAAGCAATTGGATGCTCTGGGGCTGACCCCGGTGCAATCCATTGTTTTGCAAGCGCTTGCTGTTCAGGATGGCTGCACAACTTCCCGGTTGGGCAAGGCTGCTGAACTTGATAATGCGACGCTCACTGGCGTACTGGATCGGTTGTGTCCTGCTGGATGTCTGGAGCGCAGGACGAGCCTGGAAGACCGGCGCGCGCAAAGGATTTTCCTCACAAAGCGAGGGCGAAAAATTGCGGATGTTCTCGACAGTTTGACGGAAGACGCCAATGCCAAATTTCTGGCTGAGCTGAGTGATCAGGAGAGGGACGATCTCAAGATACTACTGAGCAGGCTTTAGCCAAGCCAGCAAACTGATTTGAATTCTAGTTTCAGCGCGTAATCCCAGCCAAAACTTGAGAGATATTTGCGGGACTACGGCTTTATCTCAAAGATTTTCAATAGGACGGATTGAAGAAATGGACGTAAAAACGATGTCAGGCCTTGATATCCTGAAAGCTATGCAGAAATCGGGCACTCGGCCAGCTATGGCCAAGACCATGAACGTGGACCTTATTTGCATCGAGGACGGTCTTGCTCGCTTTAGATGCGAACCAACCAAGGACCACCTCAATCCAGATGGCGGTGTTCACGGTGGGTATGCGGCAACGGCGCTGGACTCTGTGATCTCGCTCGCTGCGCAAACCAAGCTCAAGGATCTATTCAATTTCCGCGGAACATCGGAACTCAACGTCAAGTTCATACGTCCTATTAGGGGAGGTCAAGTTGTCTACGCGGAAGCTCGCGTAATCAGCATGACGCGCCAAACCGGAATTGCAGCTGGCGAAATCGTCGATGAGGACGGTAAGATTTATGCTTACGCCTCAGGAACTGTTATGCTCAAACCAGAATCCTGATTGTTGGACAAGGTCACGAAGGAGCATATGTCGCCTCACTGTGCTCCTTCAACTGTGGAAAAGTTAGCTGGCAACATATTTTTTTCTGGCAATCAAACCAGTTAGTTCCACTGAGCGGAATAAGATGTAAGCATCAATAAGTTGAAATTAACATCTCGCTATATCCATATTTACGCTTGAAAGAATTAGGAATTTTACAAATAGCGCAATATTTCGCCCTTCCCCGAAGGCAAAATATTTTCCAATTGCACATCACACAGTTTACACGCTATACGTGCTTACGTATTCCTTTGATGAGATATCCGGAGCGATCTGCTTTCATGAACGCTTAGATTCGTTCTCATCCAAAAAAAAGCGCTTTTGTCATGCTGCACACGATCTCGGACCGTTCCCTCATCTCTCGTTTTGGGATTTCTCCTTGGTCATCTGCGAGTAATCGTAAGAGTGATGCTGTCTATCATTATCTGGAAGAACAGATCATCGTCGGTGCGCTCATGCCTGGCGAAGCAATTGCCGAGCAGACCGTGGCTGATGCCTGCCATTGCGCTCAGGGAACTGTGCGTGAGGCACTGCTGAAACTACAACAATCCGGCCTGGTGGTGAGACATGAGTATAAGGGTACCCGCGTTGCGGGTATTAGCCGACCGGAAGCAATTGAGATCGTCAAGATCCGTATGCAGCTGGAAGAACAAGCAGGACGCATGATCGCCTCCAACATTTCCGAGGAAACACGTAACCGGCTTTTTGACATTCTGGATGCCATGTGTCAGGCGGCAGATAGCAACGAAGTATTCTTATGTAGCGCTTATGACCGGCTTTTTCACGCCACATTATTCAGACAAGCGAACTTGCGAGGACTAGAGCCTATTCTGGAAAGATGCGCGCTTCATATGCACCGTGTAACGCTATCTCACATGAAACCCCCGCTCAATGGTGTTGAGATTTACGAAAAGCACATCAAGATTATAGAAACCCACTGCAATGGCGCACCCGACGAAGCTGCAGAGGCAGCACGTACCCATGTAAGTTTTCTGTTTGATCGCTGGGTATCCAAGCACAGCTTCGAAAACCTCGACGTATAGACACTCAGAAATCAATCTATGCAGAGCATGAAAAAAGCCGGAGTGCAGAAGCAAACCGGCTTTTGATTTTTTTGTTGCCTGTAACTAGCGTACGTTGCTTAAACGTCGAGGTTTGCAACAGCCAGTGCATTGGTCTGAATGAAGTCGCGGCGTGGCTCAACTTCATCCCCCATCAGCTTAGTGAAGATATCGTCAGCAGCATCCGCTTCCTTGATCTTCACCTGCAGCAGAGAGCGTACATTCGGGTCCAGAGTGGTTTCCCAAAGCTGCTCCGGGTTCATCTCGCCCAGCCCCTTATAGCGCTGCATGGAAATGCCACGGCGGCCTTGTGCGTAGACGGCTTCCAGAAGTGCTTGCGGGCCACGAATTTCGACAGATTTGTCTTTGCGCACTAGAGATGCAGCCTTGTGATAGATCTCGTCGAGATGCTTGAAATAGCTGTCGAGACGGCGGGCATCCGCAGAACCCAGCAGGGCCGCATCAATTGTGGTGACTTCCTTCACACCGCGCACAATCCGGCTGAAGATGAGATCACCTTCTTCCGTTGCCTCGCCTTGCCACCCGCGCTCAAACTCATCGGCCAAAATATCCAGACGACGGGCAATGTAAGCGGCAGCTTCCTGCGCTTTTTCGTGATTATGCAGGTTGTCTGCGTTCAATGCACCAGCAATTGCGGCCTGTTCTACAGCTGCTTTGTCGTAGCGGGAATGCAGGCTATTGAGAATGTCAGAGACCTCACGCGCTTCTTCAACAACGGCGCGCAGGTCTTCGCCCATACGCACTTCGCCGTTTGCGAGTTGGAGTGACGTTTCATCCAGACCGCTGCCGATCAGATACTCTTCAAAAGCGGCCTCATCTTTAAGGTACTGCTCGGACTTGCCGCGCGTTACCTTGTACAGCGGAGGCTGTGCGATATAGACATAGCCATTCTCAATCAGATCCGGCATTTGGCGGAACAGGAAGGTCAACAACAGCGTACGAATGTGCGCACCATCGACGTCAGCATCGGTCATGATGATGATTTTGTGGTAGCGCAGCTTTTCGACGTTGAACTCTTCGTTGCCGATGCCTGTTCCCAGCGCAGTAATCAGCGTGCCGATTTCCTGCGAGGAGATCATCTTATCAAAACGTGCGCGTTCTACGTTCAGGATCTTACCCTTCAACGGCAGCACGGCCTGATTTGATCTGTCACGGCCCTGTTTGGCAGAGCCACCCGCGGAATCACCCTCCACTATGAAGAGTTCGGCTTTAGAAGCGTCGCGCTCCTGACAATCGGCAAGCTTACCAGGCAGGGAGGCGATATCCAGCGCGCCTTTGCGGCGGGTGAGCTCACGTGCTTTACGCGCAGCTTCACGGGCGCTTGCCGCTTCAACCACTTTGGATACGATGGTCTTTGCAGGAGCAGGGTTCTCTTCCAACCACGTGGAGAGCGCTTCACCAACTAGGTTTTCAACTACTGGACGGACTTCTGAAGAAACCAGCTTGTCTTTGGTCTGGGAAGAGAACTTTGGATCCGGCACTTTCACAGAGAGCACGCAGGACAAACCTTCGCGGCAGTCTTCGCCGGTTGGGTTGACCTTCTCACGCTTCAGCAGGCCTGAGGTATCCGCATAGCCAGTCAGTTGGCGTGTCAGCGCGGCACGGAAACCGGCAAGGTGCGTACCACCATCGCGTTGCGGGATGTTGTTTGTGAAGCACAGTACGTTTTCGTGGTAGCTGGAGTTCCACCACATGGCCACTTCGACGGTGATACCGTCTTTTTCGGCCATCATTGTCACCGGCTCTTCGATGAGCGGGTGCTTGGCACGGTCCAGATAGCGGACGAATGCTTCCAAACCACCTTCGTAGTAAAGCTCTTCAACACGAGGCTCGACACCACGGTCGTCGGTCAGGATGATACGGGCACCCGAGTTGAGGAATGCCAGCTCGCGCAGGCGATGCTCAAGGGTGTCGTAGTCAAACTCAATCTTGGTGAATGTCTCAGGAGACGGGGTAAAGGTCACTTCCGTACCAGATTTACCCGGCGCATCACCAACAACTTCCAGCGGCGCAGCGGACTCGCCATGATGGAAGCGGATAAAGTGCTCTTTATCATGGCGGAAGATGCGCAGGTCCAGAGTAGTCGACAGCGCGTTTACCACAGAAACGCCCACACCGTGCAGGCCGCCGGATACCTTGTAGGAGTTGCTGTCAAACTTACCACCAGCGTGCAGCTGGGTCATAATAACTTCGGCGGCAGAAATTCCCTCTTCTGAGTGAATATCTACCGGGATTCCGCGTCCATTATCGGTCACCGTGACAGAGCCATCGGCATTCAGCGTCACGGTTACATAATCGGCATGACCGGCCAGCGCTTCATCAATGGAGTTGTCGACAACCTCATAGACCATATGATGCAGGCCGGATCCATCATCAGTGTCACCGATATACATGCCAGGACGCTTACGTACAGCATCCAGACCCTTCAGGACTTTAATGGAATCTGCACCGTACTCACCTGTGCCATTTTCCTGCTCAGGTCCGCCATTTTCAGGGGTCGACGTTTCGCTCATTCGAATCACTTCACACAACGGGTTTCATTAGGGTTCATGTTATAATTGGTTGGGCAAATGGTTCAAGCAATCTGAGAGTTTAACCGCTCGTAAACCAAGGGAAATATTGCATAAACGCGTTTTTTACAGGGGGAAAATTTCCTTTGCGTCCATCCCCCGGAATTGCGCTTACTGCTGGTTCCTCCAGTTTCCATTTTTGCGTCTGGAGTTTTCCCAAAACCGGTCCTGTTTTTTTGGCAGTCTGGTTAGCGCACGATCATTAACAGGGCGACGCAAAGAAGTCCAAGACATGCCAATCGATTTACCAGATGCGTTGTCTTCTGCGAAGTCAACAAACTCCGAAATTTCACCGCCAGAAATGAGTAGGCGCTGTTTATGGTCAACAACACCGCTGACAGCACCGTGGCAAGTTCGACAAAGCCTATCAGGCTCATTTCCTCGACGCTAACGAGATTGGGCATCAGCGCGAGGTAGAACATGATCGCTTTGGGGTTCGACAGGTTGAACAAGAGCCCAGCAAACAGGGATGTTTTGGCAGAAGATTGTGGTGGTATTTGGTTGCCCCTAAAACCAGAGGGCGTTACCTCCGCGCTCTTCCAGATCCCATAGGCGATATAGGTGAGATAAGCCGCACCAAGCCACTGCAACGCCAGAAGCGCTCCGGAAAAACTGCTGGCGAACGCTGCAAGCCCCAAAGCAGCCACGGAAAACCAGAGCAGATCACCACTAAGCAGGCCAAAGCAGAACAGCAAGGCCCCGCTGCTGCCAAAGCTCATGGCGCGGGCAATGATTGCAAAAACAGCAGGACCGGGAATGACAGCAAGCGTGAAAAGCGTGCCAGCAAACAGGGCGAGGCTGGTTACATCCATAAGTTACAGCGGTTCTTTGCTGGAGAAGAGGATCTTCAGGATACCATGCCGCTTGTTTTCGCAAACATCAAACAAAAGCGCCGTGCTAGCGGGTGACCATGGTTGCAGCTACGCCAACCATGACCATGCTGGAGCCCTTATTCAGACGCTGAAACGCTTTTTGCGATGAAATCAGTTTCTTTGCTGAAGCGGCCAGATAGGCATAGATGCCGAAGACAACAAACAGCACACCAGCCATTGTCGCGACCAGCTCCCAATACGCAAGCATGTTGATCTTTTCCATGGGCACGATGTTTGGCATCAGTGCCATGTAGAAGATCACGACTTTCGGGTTGGACAGGTTCATGGACAGACCAGCAAGCAGCGCAGCCGTGCGCGAAGATGGCTTTACAGCAACATCATCGGATTGTGCCGGGTTGAAGCCTTTGGAGTTCCACATGCCCCATGCCACGTAAAGCAGATAGGCCGCGCCAACCCACTTGAGTGCTACAAACACCATTGCATAGCTGGTTGCGATGGCCGCCAACCCCAAAATGGCCAGCGTAAACCAGAACAGATCTCCGAAAACCATACCGATGACAAACATAGGTGTGCCGCGCATGCCGTGGCCGAAGATACGAGCCAGCAAAGCAGCAACACCCGGCCCAGGAGTGATCGCGGCAGCAAACAGGGTTCCCGCAAAAATTAAAAGAACAGTCAATTCCATCTAAATGCCCTTATTATCGCGCGACGATTGCAGCAGCGGCGCCAAACATTGCAAAGCTCGCGCTCTTGTTCAATCGAGTAACAGCTTTTTCTGAAGTCAGGAGGCTTCGTGCCCGTAAGCTCACTCCAATATAGATTGCAAAGACCAGTGACAATACGCTGAGCGTAACAAACATAAGCTCCACCAAGCCAATGGCCGTAACGGTTTCCATAGGCACCACGCTTGGCATCAATGCAGCATAAAACAGCAGCCCCTTTGGATTTGACAGCGTAATCAGCATACCGGAGAGCAGCGTTTTTGCGCTGTTTCTCGTGGTTTTCTGCGATGTTGCCGCGATTTGCGCATCCACTTGCGGTGTCTGTAAATTGCTGGCGTGCCAGAGTTTCCATGCCAGATAGAGCAGATAGGCTGCACCTGCATATTTAACGATAGAAAAGGCCAGTACATAGGTACTTGCCAGCTTCGCCAGACCGAGGATTGCCAAAAGAAACAGGCACATGCTGCCAATCAACATGCCAGAGACAAATGCAAATGTACCTTGCAGCCCAAACCCGAGTGTACGGGAAACCAACGCTGTAATAGCCGGGCCCGGTGTAATGGCAACAACAAATAGAGTTACCCCGAAAATGAGAAGAATTTGCAAGTCCATGAAATCACATTGCTTTTAAAAATAGGTGGTGTGAAGCAGATTGATTGCCCTCGCCCGGAAAGGCCATATGCGCCTTCTGAGAGCAGAAACCCAGAGTAATCACATAGCTTATGCGCTGACAAGCGAGATAAAAGTGTGTTGCCTTCAGACGAGCTCAACGAAACAGCTTAACTGGACTTAATTGCACCCTCTGCAACATCAAAAATCTGCGCGGCACTTGGCAAGTCTTTGAAGAGGTTTTTGTCGGTACCTGTCATAAAGACCTGACCGCCTAGTACCTCCAGGCGGGTAAAGAGCGCTTCGCGGCGGCCCGGGTCGAGATGGGCAGCCACTTCATCCAGTAGCAGAATGGGCGTCATGCCGGAAATGGAGGAGGTCAGATCCGCATGGGCCAGAACCAAGCCGATCAGCAGGGCCTTTTGCTCTCCGGTTGAGGCTTGGGCGGCTGGCATTTGTTTTTCGCTGTGAACCACATAGAGATCTGAGCGGTGCGGACCGTCCAGAGTGCGGCCTGCTGCACGGTCTCGGAAACGGCCTTCCACCAACAGGTCGCGGTAACAATCTTCCCGATCAGATGCGCTGAGGCCGATGGTTGCAGTTTCGAACGCGCCTTGCAGGTGAATTTCCGCGGTCGGGAAGGGGAGGCCGAGTGCTTTCTGGGCTTCCAGAGTTTTCGCCAGCAGGCTCACTGTTTCACTGCGGGCCAGAGCAACAGCGGTACCTAACTCGGCAACCTGCGCTTCAATCGCATCAAGAAATTCTGGCGTTCCGCCTTCAGAAAGCAAGCGATTTCTCTGGCGCAAGGCTTTTTCAAAGCTGGCAACCATTCTGCCGTGAGACGGGTTGAGGGAGAGAACCAGACGGTCAAGAAATTTACGACGATCCGAAGCTGAGCCCGTGAACAGGCCATCCATAGAGGGAACAAGCCACAAAACACGGAGGTATTCCAGCAGAGCCTCAGAGGAGCGCGCCTCTTCGCCATCGATACGGACGCGGCGGCCCGGTTCTCCTGCGGTCAGGCCGGTGCCGATGCGGGTTTCGCCAAACTCGCCCTCCAGCATTGCACTAACGGCCCAACCACCCGAACTATCGGTACGCGCCACATCACCAAGGGTTGCACGGCGAAGGCCGCGACCAGCGGAGAGAAAGGAGATTGCTTCCAGAATATTGGTTTTGCCTGCACCGTTGTCACCGACGAAAGCGATCATTCGGCTGTTCAACTCAACGCTGGCTGCGCTGTAGTTTCGAAAATCCGTTAGCGCGAGGCGAGTAAGCGCCACAGGCACTGGATCCGACATTCAGGCTCTCTCAGGTTGTTTGAGTTTTGATCATATTCTCACCCAAAAACCAGTAGCGGTTTTTCGGGAATATGTACCAAGAAAAATGCCCCCGGCTTTGGTGGCCGAGGGCAGAACTTTTAAACGCGCATTGGCATCAAAACGTAGATCGCTTCGTCGCTTCCTTCATCGCGGACCAGAGTCGGAGAACCGGAATCTGCGAGCGTAAAGAGCGCGGTGTCGGCTTCCAGCTGTGCCGCGATATCCAGCAGATACTTGGAGTTAAAGCCGATCTCGAATTCTTCGTTATCGTATTCAACGGCCACTTCTTCTGTCGCACTGCCGGAATCCGGGTTGGTGACGGTCAGAACGATCTTACCTTCGCTCAGGGCCATCTTAACTGCACGACCACGGTCGGATGCGATGGTGGAGACGCGGTCTACGGCCTCTTTGAAGGCATCGCGGTCAACGCGCAGCTCCTTGTCATTTCCTTTTGGAATGACACGCTCATAATCCGGGAAAGTGCCATCGATCAGCTTGGATGTGAGAATTATATCGCCAATCGTGAAGCGGATTTTGGTCTCGGAGATCTCAACCTTGATCTCAGCTTCCGGATCATCCAACAACTTCTGTATTTCGCCAACGGTTTTACGCGGGACGATGATACCCGGCATTCCGTCGGAGCCTTCCGGCGCCTCGAGCTCAGCCTGAGCGAGGCGGTGTCCATCGGTTGCAACCGCGCGGAAACGCAGGCCGTTCCCCGCATCCAGAGAATGCATGTAGATCCCGTTGAGGTAGTAGCGGGTTTCTTCCGTGGAGATCGCGAACTGTGTGCTGTCGATCAGTTTGCGGATGCCCCCAGCAGTCATGGTGAAGCTGTGGGTGAACTCACCTGCTGTCAGGTCCGGGAAGTCGGTGACTGGCAGGATCTGCAGCGCGAAACGGGAGCGTCCGGCGCGGATCTCCATGGTGCTGTCATCGCCGGAGGTTTCCAGAACAACCTGTGAGCCATCAGGCAGCTTACGCACGATCTCATAGATCATATGGGCTGGAACGGTGGTTGCGCCTGGTGTTTCCACCATGGCTGCGATGCTTTCCACGACTTCAAGATCCAGGTCAGTTGCCTTGAGGTTGAGGTTACCACCTTCAGCCTGCAGCATGACGTTGGAGAGGATCGGAATGGTGTTCCGCCGTTCGACCACACGGTGTACGTGGGTCAGAGACTTCAAAAGCTCGGTCCGCTCAAGTGTCACTTTCATGCGAAACGTCCATTCTTCTGGGCGGAGTGACGTGCCGGTGCAGCGCACTCCGCGAATTACTAATCAAAATGCCCAGTGCTGGTGCAGAGGTACCTCCGTCCGCACCGCCCCATCACACGGAGTTTGACCTCCGGCGGGGTCGTACAAACTGCACTTTTCGCTCTCAAAATGCAAGAGGGGCGCTGCAAGCAGCGCCCCAATAATCACCAAAATCCTGTAAGGAGCCTATATGCTCCTATGTGCGGACACTAATTTGAGCACGTTGCGTTCATTTCCGTTCACGCGTCACACTCTAATTCTTGTTCTAAGCGAATTCTCGTCATCTGATTGAAAGCAATCAGACAGAATGCGCTTAGGCGTCCAGCATGCGTTTCAGCAGCTCCAGCTCCTGCGCAAGACCATTATCGGCTTTGGAGAGCTCTTCGATTTTACGAACTGCATGCAGCACTGTTGTGTGGTCGCGGTTGCCGAAGCGACGGCCGATCTCTGGTAGAGACCGCGGGGTCATCATCTTGGCGAGGTACATTGCGATCTGACGCGGACGCACGATTGTACGGGTACGGCGCGCAGAAAGCAGATCCGCTTTTGTGACGTTGTAATGCTTGGAAACGACGCGCTGGATGTCTTCGATCTTAACGCGGCGAGGCTCAGCTGCGCGGATGAGATCACGAAGAGTGATTTCAGCCATTTCCAGAGTGACCGGAGAATTTGTCAGCTGGTTGTGTGCGACGAGACGGTTCAGAGCACCTTCAAGGTCACGGCCTGAAGAGGTTACGTTGCGTGCAACGTAATCCAGAACAGCGTCCGGCACGGTGAAGTTCGGGTATGAGCGCTGCTGGGCGCGCATACGGTCTTCGATGATTGCACGGCGCAGCTGGAAGTCCGGTTCGGAGATATTTACGACCAGGCCACCTGCCAGGCGGGAGCGAACGCGATCATCCAGACTTTCCAATTCAGCCGGAGCGCGGTCAGCTGCGACAACAACCTGACGAGCACCATCAATCAATGCATTTAGTGTGTGACAGAACTCTTGCTGTACCTGCTTGCCGTGCAGGAACTGCATGTCGTCGATCAAAAGAAGATCGATAGAACGCAGAGTTTCCTTGAAGGACATTGCAGACTGTGCCTGAAGCGCAGCAACAAAGCGGTACATGAAGTGTTCTGCAGTGAGGTAGAGAACGCGGCGACCAGCCATACGGGCCTGGTTTGCAATCGCCTGCATCAGGTGGGTTTTACCAAGACCCACAGATGCGTGGAGATAGAGCGGATTGAAGGTTACGCTGCCACCACCGGCAACCTGCTTTGCGGCAGCAAGCGCCAAAACGTTGGATTCACCTTCAACGAAACTGTCAAAAACGTATTTTGGATCGAGGGAAGCCCCTTCGAGTACGTCTTTTGAGGAAAGGTCAGACCGCCCGCCCCGGCCACCCATCATTGCGGGCATTGGGGATGCGGCGCGCAAACCAACCGGATCATTTACCTGAATTGGGCGCATATCAGCCGACTTGCCGCCCATTGCGGGACGTGCAGCTGGTTTAGCCGCAGCCGGACGAGGACGAACAGCACCGCGTACGGTGAGTTCGATTTTATGAATGTCATCACATTCATTTTTCCAAAGTCCCATCAGACGCTCTGAATAGTGGGATTGGATCCATTGCTTCAAAAACCGCGTTGGAACAGACAAACGAACGGTGCCGTTAGTATGCCCTTCCATGTCTACGCGTGCAAACCAGCTGGTGAATACATCTTCACCCAGTTCCGCACGTAAACGTTTCTTAACGCGATCCCATTGCTCCGGCCCTGGAGCTTCCTGAACGTGCATGCTCGCCTCCTTGCAGCCGTTGGGTATTCCGCCACAGATACCCAACCTTCAAATCTATTGTGCTCATTTTGAGCTTTGTTGAACCAGGCGTTTGTTGATTTCGTTGTCATTAGACAAAAACATCACATCGGTGTGGCGCCCACACACCGTTGTTGAATTCTAATATTTCCTGGGAGCTATCCTTGGCTCCACGGAAGACCTTGCGCCTTCCATCCAGAAACCGATCCCCGATGACCGTCAGCATCATGACCGCCTTCAAAGCCATCTGCCACGTTGTAGCAGTTCTTATAGCCAAGGGCTGTCATCGCAATTGCTGCTGCCTTGCTTCGTGCTCCAGAGCGGCACAAAAAGAAGATTACAGCGTTTTGGTCAAGTCCTTTTTGCGTCAAAGCGTCAGAAAGTTGAGTTGCAAAGCCCTCGTGAGGACCATTGGACGGGAAGCCCTGCCATTCAGCAAGGACGACTTCCTTACCCAACATGGAAAGATCAGGTATGCCAACAAAGGTCCACTCGGCATTTGTTCTCACATCTACAAGAGTTGCAGAACTGTCAGCTTTCAGGTTCTCGAACACTTCCGTTACGTTTCGATCACCCGCATAGGACTCATGCATTGATACTTCCATTACCAACCTAGACACATTCCGTTAAATCACCCAAGCGCGAGGGTCACTATAAATAGACTCAAATTCGAATTTCAAGAAAAATCAAAGAGAGAAAGCAGAAACAGCATCAAAATGACGCAACATTTCTAGTAGTCCAAGCTGCAACTACTATAGATTGCAACTCTTAGACTTGACGCCATCCGACCATTCTTGGCCAACCCTGGATTGATTCTTCTAACTTGTATGCTGGGATCGGGAAGTAACCCGACTTCTTCTTGACCATACACAGCCGATTTTGGTCCCGCAATAGCGGAAAGTTTGCAAACCGCAAATGCCCTTTCTGTGACGCCGGGTCAAGCCCATATGTCGTCAACGGTTAAGTTCGGCAAAAAGCAGTGAACTCAACAACTTTCTTAACATGCACTTGGTTCATGGTGGGCTCAGGACGCGAATAAAAAAAAATTATCCGGCAATCTCTTGACTCACCAAGAATCTGCTCGTTTAAGCCGCGACAAAATTAACCTAGATCTAACCTGCTGTTATTTAAGGTTTTTCTCTGACAGGCTACGAGACTATTCCACAGGCTATTCGCTGCGAAAATGCCCCAGTTTTATCTCTGGGTAACGTTATCCAGCTAATAAAAAAGCCCGGCCATACGACCGGGCTCTTTTAGTCCAAGAAACTTGGATTAGGCGCCGAGTGCCTTAATGCGAGCATTCAGACGGGATACCTTGCGAGACGCAGTGTTCGCATGGATAACGCCTTTGTTAGATGCACGCATGATTTCAGGCTGTGCAACTTTGAATGCTTCGTTAGCAGCTGTCTGGTCACCCGCGACAATTGCTTCTTCCACTTTACGCACGTAGGTACGTACGCGGCTACGGCGAGCCTTATTAGTGGCCGTCTGGCGAGCAATTTTACGTGCCGCCTTCTTGGCCGAAGGAGTGTTGGCCATGGGCTCTGTCCTGATCTGTCAGTAAGAACTGTTTTCAAATCGCGAACGAGGCCGCCCAGAGCCGCCCCGGTCAAACGAATTCAGTGACGAACAAGATCCGCCACCGGTTGTGGAGCGCTTATAGTTGGGAGTCTTAGCCTCGTCAATGAAAAAAGGTATAGACGCGCCCAAAAACGGCTTATCCGTCTTCGAATTCTGGTTTTCTCTTTTCTATGAAGGCCTTCATACCTTCTTTTTGATCACTGGTTGCAAACATTGAATGGAACAAGCGACGCTCAAAACGAATGCCTTCTGCAAGGGTTACTTCGTAAGAACGGTTTACACTCTCCTTAGTCATCATAACGATTGGGGTAGAGAAACTTGCAATCTTTTCAGCAGCTTTGATTGCTTCTGCAACCAGATCGTCGTTAGCCACAACGCGGGAGACCAATCCAGAGCGTTCTGCTTCAGCGGCATCCATCATGCGGCCTGTCAAGCACATTTCCATTGCTTTCGACTTGCCAACAAACCTTGTTAATCTCTGTGTACCGCCTGCACCCGGCATGACGCCCAGCTTGATCTCTGGTTGACCAAATTGCGCGGATTCGGCTGCTAGAATGAAATCGCACATCATTGCCAGCTCACACCCACCGCCCAGCGCAAAGCCTGCGACGGCTGCGATGATCGGCTTACGCTTTTGTGCGATTTGGTCCCAGCTGGTGATGAAGTCCATCAGATAGGTCTGCGGATAGTCATACTCGGCCATCACTTTGATGTCAGCGCCCGCTGCAAAGGCCTTTTCTGAGCCGGTGATAACTGTTGCGCCAACTTCAGGGTCGCGATCAAAGACATTCAGCGCTTCATCAAGCTCAGCGATCAGGTCGCTGTTCAGCGCATTTAGTACTTTTGGCCGGTTTAGCGTAATCAGGCCAACCTTGCCCCGTGTCTCAACCAGAATATTCTCGTAGGACATCTGTCCCTCCCAATAAAATCAGTCTGAATTGCTGCCCTAACATTGAAGAGCGCCCGCTCAGCGGCAAGGTATCCGTTTGTCGTAGTCCCGTCAGGCAGCGGTTGCTGCCTTCTCCGGGAACAGTGCAGCAAGCCCTTCTTTGCTCGCCGGGCAGGCTCCACGTTCGGTAATCAGAGCACTAACATATTTTGAGGGGGTCACATCAAAGGCAAAGTTGGAAAGTGGTGTGTCCGGTGGGCAAATGCGGACTTTTTCAACTTGACCTTCGGTGGTTTCGCCGGAGATCCACGCAACTTCCTCGCCGCTTCGCTCCTCAATCGGAATTTCCTTCAAGCCATCGGCGACGGTCCAGTCGATGGTGGAGGAGGGCAGCGCCACGTAAAACGGAACGCCGTTGTCATGTGCAGCGAGCGCTTTGAGGTAGGTGCCGATCTTGTTGCAGACATCTCCGTGAGCTGTGGTTCTGTCCGTCCCAACGATGCACAGATCCACCATGCCGTGCTGCATAAGATGGCCGCCAGCATTATCGACAAGAAGGGTATGCGGCACGCCGTGCTCGCCCAGCTCCCAAGCGGTCAGGCCAGCCCCCTGATTGCGCGGGCGGGTTTCATCCACCCAGACGTGGACGTTGAGGCCTTTGTTATGCGCCTGATAGATGGGTGCGGTGGCTGTTCCCCAGTCGACCGTTGCCAGCCAGCCTGCGTTACAATGGGTCAGGATGTTGATGGTCTCGCCTGGGTTCTTGCGTGTGGCAATCTCCTCAATGATCTGGAGGCCGTGTTTGCCGATGGATTCGTTGCACTTTACGTCTTCATCAGAAATCTCGATCGCTCGTTTCCAAGCTGCCTCTGCTCTTTGCTCAAGTGGCAGCTTTGAGAGCAGGCTTTGCATATCATTCAACGCCCAGCGCAGGTTAATCGCGGTGGGGCGAGTGGCGTGAAGCACTTCCCATGCATTACTCAGAGCCGCATCGCTTGGGTCCCGCGCCATCTCCAGTGCCACGCCAAAGGCAGCGGTTGCGCCGATCAGTGGGGCTCCACGTACCCACATGTCTTTGATGGAAACTGCCGCGCCTTCCAGATTGCGCAGCTCGACCTCAACAAAACGATGGGGGAGGTGTGTCTGGTCGATGATCCCGACCGTTTTCCCGGCCTCCAACGGCCAAATGGAACGATATGCTTTACCATGAACTTTCATCGCGCTGTCTCCTACCCATTTCTGCGATATGTGCGGCAGATTATCGGAATAATCCGGGGCTCGATCTGCATTTTATCACGCACCGTTTCTTTTCCTCAAAAAGTTCCATTAGGCAGCGGGTTTCGCTTAATTGATTTAAATCGGATCCCTTCATTTCCTCTTTAACCATAATGCGCTACGCTACCTTCTCAATGTCTGTTACCGTTCAACTGTGCCGAGTTGATGAAAGAGGCTCGCAATGGCTCCGTTAGACACTGAAATTCGCGTAGAAGACGAGGATGGCATTCTGACCATGCTGGATTGGGCTGCCCAAGAGGGGTGGAACCCGGGTGAGGACGACGCTCCTTCCTACTATGCGGCAGATCCCGGAGGTTATCTTGGTTGCTACCTGAACAATCAGCTGATTTCGATGGTGTCTGCAGTCAAGTACGGCGAGGCCTACGGTTTCCTTGGCTTTTTTATTTGCCACCCGCACTTTCGTGGTCAAGGATTTGGTGGCGTAATATGGAATGCAGCATTGCGACGGCTCGAAGGGCGCACCATCGGCCTTGACGGCGTAGTGGCGGAACAGCCCGCTTATACGAAGTCTGGCTTCAAGCTCGTTCATCAGAATATGCGCTATTCCGGCCCGTCCACCGCAACAATGCCGATCGATCCGCGCATTTCCATCATCGGGAAGGGCATCTTGCCGAGTATTATCGAGTATGACCGCAACTACTTCCCAGCGGATCGCACGGCCTTTCTGGAGCGCTGGCTTGAGCCAATGAACCCAATCCGTCGCGGAGTTTGTGTGGTGGAAGACGGGATCATTCGAGGGTATGGCGTTATTCGAGCAGCGCGGGATGGATATCGTATTGGTCCACTGGCGGCTGAAACGCCGGAAACCGCTGATCTGCTGTTCCGTGCTCTGGCGGGTAGCGCAAGAGGGCAAATGGTCAGCATAGACCTGCCTTTACCCAATGAATTCGCGGTGGAATTGGCAGAGCGCTACGAGCTATCACCCGTGTTCGCAACTGCCAGAATGTACAAAGGCCAGGACCCCAACCTACCCCTACACAAGATTTACAGCTTTGCGAGTTATGAGCTGGGGTAAGCGGGCCCGGCGCTAGATACCTCATCTCTTAGCCTAGAGGACTTCACACTACTGCGGCAGTAATGTCTCGCGGTCTACCTGTTGTTCGTGGGCTTCTTCCTGAAGCCAGGATTTAAAGGAGTTTACGACGGGGCGCAGGGTGCGGTTTTCCGGATAGACGAAGTGGTAGGCTGAGGAGAGTTTGAGGCTGGTGTCGAAAAGGCGAACCAGTGTGCCTGCTGCGAGTTCTTCTTCGATAAAGAATTTTGGTACCAACGCGACGCCGAGGCCTGAGGCTGCGGCCTGCGAGATCATGGTGAACTGGTCGAAGCGAGGGCCTTGGAAAGCTCCATCTGTTTCTACGCCTGCCAGCGAGAACCACTTTTGCCATGCATCTGGGCGTGTTGACTGATGCAGACGCATGACATCCACCAGATCTTCCGGCTTATGCAGACTGTGCCGATCGCGGAAAACTCTGGAGGCGACCGGAATGACTTCCTCTTGAAACAGCGGCTCAGCGATAGCACCAGCCCAGACAGGTTCGCCGTAGTGGATCGCGCCATCGAAGGGCTCTACCGAGAAATCAAAGGGGCGCAGTCTGACTGAGAGGTTGAAGCTGGCTTCCGGGTAGCGCTCATGGAAGCGGGGCAGACGGCGGGCCAGCCAGCGTGTGCCGAACGTTGGCAGAACCGCGACGTTGAGCACATCCTCACTGCCTGCGAACGACATCACCTGACGGGTCGCGCTGGTCATCTTTTCCAGCGTGCCACGGATGTCGTGCAGGTAGATGCGTCCGGCATCCGTCAGAACGATGCGCTGGCGAATTCGCTTGAAGAGTTCCACGCCCAAACGTCCTTCCAGCAGGCGCACCTGTTTGCTGACCGCGCCCTGAGTCAGGAACAATTCTTCTGCT
This sequence comes from Pseudovibrio japonicus, assembly GCF_014651595.1. Taxonomy (GTDB): domain Bacteria; phylum Pseudomonadota; class Alphaproteobacteria; order Rhizobiales; family Stappiaceae; genus Pseudovibrio; species Pseudovibrio japonicus. The sequence continues at coordinate 437,365 of NZ_BMXE01000002.1, forward strand.
GCGCGCGTGAAGCTGCCATGTCGGGCGGCGCTTTCAAATGCGATCAAACAGTCAATGGGAGGGATAAATCCACGCTTCATCCTGAGCTTTCATGATGCCGTGAACAACTCGAAACTTCTGAAATCGCAAGGGGAGATATGGCCAATGCGAGTAAATTTCGTTCTATTCGGCATCATCTCCTTTATCAAACAGACCTTTAGACAAGGCGACACCTATCATTATCCCGCTGATTTTACGCAGTTTTCTGTATGACGCAAGCTCTGGGCAGAATTTTCAGTCATTCCATATGTGAATGAATAATGGAAAAGACGTAGCTTTTATGAAGCCCCCGGACAGGAGAAACTCTGGTTAGATTTTGAACTGGCCGTTTCTCACAATTTGGGGACTTCAATGACCGTAGGTCTGGATACCGCGCAATTCGCACACGAAACAATCGAACTCATGGAGCGCATGGGTGTTGCCCGCGCTGCTTTGGAGGGTGGTACGCTTGCTGCGACTTCTCCTAACTCCGGTGAAACACTGGCGATGATCAAGGAAAACAGCGTTGAGGAAACCTCCGCTGCCGTTGGTCGTGCGCATGATGCTTTCAAAGAGTGGCGCAAACTGCCTGCGCCTCGCCGTGGTGAGCTGGTTCGTCTGCTGGGTGAAGAGCTTCGCACTTACAAAGACGACCTTGGCAAGCTGGTGAGCCTGGAAGCAGGTAAGATCACCTCTGAAGGTCTGGGTGAAGTTCAGGAAATGATCGACATCTGCGACTTTGCAGTTGGACTGTCCCGTCAGCTCTACGGTCTAACCATTGCGACCGAGCGTCCGGGTCACCGAATGATGGAAACCTGGCACCCATCTGGTGTTGTTGGCGTGATCTCCGCATTCAACTTCCCAGTTGCAGTTTGGTCATGGAACGCTGCACTGGCCTTTGTTTGTGGTGACTCCGTTGTTTGGAAGCCGTCTGAAAAGTCTCCTCTGACAGCAATGGCTGTTCAGGCGCTTTATGAGCGCGCAGCTGCAAAATTTGGTGATGATGCGCCGAAGGGCCTGCTGGAAGTTATTCACGGTGGCCGTGAAGTTGGTGAAGCACTGGTCGACGACAAGCGCGTGCCTGTTATCTCTGCAACCGGTTCCACCCGTATGGGCCGTCAGGTTGGTCCACGCGTTGCACAGCGCTTTGGTAAGTCCATCCTTGAGCTGGGCGGCAACAACGCAGCGATCGTGACCCCGTCTGCTGATCTGGATCTGACCCTACGCGGTGTTGCGTTTGCGGCTATGGGCACTTGTGGTCAGCGTTGTACATCCTTGCGTCGCCTGATCACACATGACAGCGTTTATGATGCGCTGATCCCACGTCTGATCAAGGCTTACGCTTCTGTGAAGATTGGTATCCCAACTGAAGAAGGTACTTTGATCGGTCCGCTTATCGACAAAGAGGCTTTCGACAACATGCAGAAAGCTCTGGAAGCTGCGAAGGCAGCCGGCGGCACTGTTCATGGTGGTGAGCGTGTGATGGCGGATGAATATCCGAATGCCTATTACGTTCAGCCAGCGGTCGTTGAAATGCCGGGTCAGGTCGGTCCTGTGCTGGAAGAAACTTTTGCTCCGATCCTTTATGTCATTCGCTACAGCGACTTTGATGAAGCAATTGAAATTCAGAACGGCGTTGGTGCTGGTCTGTCTTCTTCCGTCTTCACCAAGGACATGGGAGAAGCAGAAACCTTTGTTTCTGTTCTTGGCTCTGACTGCGGCATTGCAAACGTCAATATCGGCCCGTCCGGTGCTGAAATTGGTGGCGCATTTGGCGGTGAGAAAGAAACCGGTGGTGGCCGTGAAGCTGGTTCTGATGCCTGGAAGGCTTATATGCGCCGCGCAACCAACACCATCAACTACTCTGGCGCTCTTCCATTGGCGCAGGGTGTTAAGTTTGACGTTGAATAAGGAATTTCAGGCATGAGTAGTGATCCAACCGGCGGTGGTGTCTTCAATTGGGAAGACCCATTCCTGCTGCGCGACCAGTTGAATGAAGACGAAGTCCTCATCATGGAAAGCGCACGTGCCTACGCTCAGGAAAAGCTTCTTCCCCGCGTGGTAGAAGCTTACCGCGAAGAAAAAACCGACCGCTCCATCTTCAACGAGATGGGCGAGCAGGGTTTGCTTGGTGTGACTCTTCCTGAGCAATATGGTGGCTCAGGCGCGTCTTACGTGGCTTATGGTCTTGTTGCGCGCGAAGTTGAGCGCGTCGACAGCGGCTACCGCTCCATGATGAGTGTTCAGTCCTCGCTGGTGATGTACCCGATCTATGCATATGGCTCTGAAGAGCAGCGCATGAAGTATTTGCCGAAGCTTGCTTCTGGTGAATATGTGGGCTGTTTTGGTCTGACCGAGCCTGATGCTGGTTCTGATCCCGCTGGAATGCGCACCCGCGCTGTTAAGACCGAGAGCGGATACCGCATCACCGGTTCCAAAATGTGGATCTCCAACTCACCGATTGCAGACGTGTTTGTGGTTTGGGCGAAGTCTGAAGCGCATGACAACAAGATCCGTGGTTTCGTTCTTGAAAAAGGTATGGAAGGTCTTTCCGCACCCAAGATCGAGGGCAAGCTGTCTCTGCGTGCCTCCATCACCGGTGAAATCGTGATGGACAACGTGGAAGTGGGCGAAGATGCGCTGCTGCCTAACGTTTCTGGCCTGAAAGGTCCGTTCGGCTGCCTGAACCGTGCACGCTATGGCATCTCCTGGGGCTCTCTTGGTGCTGCGGAAGATTGCTGGATGCGTGCCCGTCAATACGGTCTGGACCGCAAACAGTTCAACCGTCCGTTGGCGCAGACACAGCTGTTCCAGAAGAAGCTGGCAGACATGCAGACCGAGATTACCCTTGGCCTTCAGGCTTCCCTGCGTGTTGGTCGCCTGTTTGACGACGGCCGTGTAGCGCCTGAGATGATTTCCATCGTGAAACGCAACAATTGCGGTAAAGCGCTGGACATCGCCCGTCAGGCTCGTGACATGCACGGTGGTAACGGCATCTCCGAGGAGTTCATGGTGATGCGCCATGCTCAGAATCTTGAGACCGTCAACACTTATGAAGGTACGCATGACGTTCACGCCCTTATTCTAGGTCGTGCACAGACTGGCCTTCAGGCTTTCTTTTAAGCCCTGATCAGAAGCGTCGTCTTGCAAAAAACGCTGGGAGGCCTTTTCCAGACGACACTTGATATTCTTTGGGAGGCGCTTCGCCTTCCTCTTAGACCGGCGCCCGCAATGCCCGCCAAATATTTCGGGCGTCGGTTCTTTCCTCTTTCATTTCTCAGTATTCAGGTGTGACTATGGCGGTGGCTTCAGTTGATGTTGCTATTATTGGGGGGGCTGTCATCGGCTCGTCCGTGGCGTACCATCTTGCTCAGCGCGACGATTTTAAAGGTCACATTGTGGTCTTCGAAAAAGACCCGTCCTATCAACATTGTGCCTCAGCACTCTCTGCTGCCTCTATTCGCCAACAATTCTCCTCTGCGGTAAACATCGATATCTCGCTCTATGGGATCGATTTCCTACGCAATATCGGCAACCTGCTGGCCGTGGACGGCGACAAGCCGCGCATTGATCTGGTTGAGGGCGGCTATCTGTTCCTTGCAACACCAGACAAGCGCAGCATTTTGGAGGAGAATCATGCTCTGCAGCAGAAGATGGGTGCAGATATTGGGTTTCTGGAAACGGATGCACTCAAGGCCAAGTTTCCATGGCTGAATGTCTCAGATCTTTCTGCCGGCTGCCACGGTCTTTCGGGTGAAGGCTGGTTTGACGGTTATGGTCTGATGCAGGCTTTTCGGCGCAAAGCACGCTCTTTGAATGTGCCTTACGAGCCGTATCAGGTGGTTCATCTGGAAAAAATCATTGGTGGAAGCTGGATTTTGACACTCTCCAATGGGGAGCAGGTGGAAGCTGGCGTGGTGGTGAATGCAGCTGGCGCCTCAGGGGGGACCCAAATTTGCATGGAAGCTGGCTTTGAAGCGCCCGTGCATTCCAAAAAGCGGATGATCTTCACCTTTGAATGCCGTGAGGAGGTTCCGGGTCTGCCGTTGCTGATTGATCCGAATGGTACTTATGTGCGTCCTGAAGGGACCGGTTTTATCTGTGGCAGCTCGCCTGATGAAGCGCAGGACCCGGATTGCTTTGACTATGAGGTGGATCATTCCTTCTTCGAGGAGCATCTCTGGCCAACGCTGGCAACGCGCATTCCTGCGTTTGAAGCTATCAAGTCCGGTGCGGCATGGGCAGGGCATTATGACGTGAACCTGTTCGACCATAACGCGTTCATGGGCCCAGTTCCCGGTATTGAGGACTTTTATATCGCACTTGGGTTCTCAGGCCATGGTTTGCAGCAAAGCCCTGCGGTTGGGCGGGGTCTGGCGGAATATATCGTCACTGGAGGCTATGAAACGCTGGACCTTTCCGAACTGGGCGTCGAGCGTCTGGCTGCAAACAAGCCGCTGATTGAGCGGAATGTGGTGTAAGGCGCGGATACTCCTACTTTGCCGCTCTGATGGCTTTGTAACTCAACCTCAGCAAAACGCCCTGTCACGTGGTGTTCTGTGACAGGGTATTTTGCAGTGCTTTTCTATGAAGAGGGCGCTATTGCTCCTTCTTCTTCATTGCTTTTTCTAGGGCGTTCACGGTGGTTCGAAGAACCTGAATACGGGCGTAGCGTTTGTCTTCAGAAGAGATCAGCGTCCATGGGGCGTAGCGGGTGGAGGTGCGGTCCACCATATCTCCTGCAGCGACTGAGTATTCGTTCCATTTCAGGCGGTTGCGCCAATCTTCCTCGGTGATCTTATAGTTCTTGTAGGCGGTTTCTTCTCGTGCTTTGAAGCGGCGCAGTTGCTCTTCTTCAGAGATCGCGAGCCAGAATTTGCAGAGGATGAAGCCAGCGTCCGTCAGCTCTTTTTCGAAGGCGTTGATTTCATTGTAGGCACGCATCCAGTCACCTTCGGAGCAAAAGCCTTCGATGCGTTCGACAAGAACACGCTCGTACCATGAGCGGTCGAAGATCGCACTGTGGCCCTTTTTCGGCAAACGGCGCCAGAAACGCCAGAGATATGGATGTAGCTTTTCCTCGACAGAAGGGGCCGCGATTGGGTGGACTTTGTAATTTCGCGGATCCATGGAGCGGGTTAGACGGCGGATTGAACCACCTTTGCCAGCTGCATCGTTGCCCTGAAACACGGAGATGAAACCGAACTTTCTAAAGCGTTTGCGGTCTGTCAGGTACGCCATCTTGTCCTGAAGCTCTTCAAGCTCTTGCTTGTAGTCTTCCTTGGAGATTGTTGCAGTCAGATCAATCGCGTCGACGGCATTGGCTTGAGATAGGGTTGTTACAACAGCAGGTGCGGAGATCGGTTCACTGCTTCCGCTTTCCAGCTTTTTTCTCATGGATTGCGCAATAGTCTCCGCCAGAGCGAGATCGCGAACATCCGGGTCCTGAGAGGGGATGACAAACCAAGGCGCATAGCCCGTGCTGGTTTGCAGGGAGGCCTTCTCACCTGCGTTCTGTGCGGCGCGATAGTGCTCTGCGCCTGACCATTCCTCAAGAAAGTGGCGACCTTTCTTACCCTTTTCTTCAATGGAATGCAGGCGTTCTTCCTGCTCCTGCTTGGGAAGGGTAAACCAGAATTTGAGGAGGAGAACGTGCTCATTCGCCAGCATCTTTTCAAAGCGGTTGATGGCTGAAAGCTGGCGCTCCAGTTCTGCATCATCAATCCTGCCCATCACTGAATCTCGCAGCGGAGACTGATACCATGAGCCGAAGACGATGGAGGTTTCTCCGCGCGCAGGGAGGTCACGCCAATAGCGCCAGGATGCTGGACGGGCGCGTTCAGATTCACTGCGTTCTTCGTGGTAAGCATTGCAGAACAGATAACGGGCATCCATCCATTCATACAACCGGGAGATCGCTGCTCCCTTGCCTGCACCATCTACGCCTGCAAGCAAAATGATCGTTGCAAAGGCCTTGTTCTCTCTCAGCTTGTGCTGAACTTCCAACAATTCCTCACGGAGTTCGGGCAGTCTTTTCTGGAGCAATTCTTTGCTGACTGTCTGAGGAATATTTGCGGATTGAAACATGCATGTGACCTTCGAATCTGGGGCATGGCGCTAAAACGTTATTTTTTCTCATTCGACTGTGAGGCAAGAATAGCCATATCGTATTGTTGCTTAAAGAGCTAAACGATGTTTTTCGCCACCAGATTGGATCTGTGGTTCTTAATAGTGGGACTATTATGCTTTTTAAGAGGTTTTGGACTTGTCATTTCGCTTTTAAAGCGCCAGATGCGTGCATATAAAATGTAAATAAATGCAGACCATATTTTGGTCACCTTAACACGATGTATACCTTTCAGGTGATCACCCCAACGATCTTAAGTGCCTTCAGAAAGAGCTAGAGACTTTTCAGTGAACGTTGACTTCGTCACCACATTCCTCAACCAAATTGTTGATTTCATTGCAGCAAATCCAGCTTTTGCTGGTCTGATCTGCTTTATCGTCGCAATGGGCGAAGCACTTTTTCTGATCGGACTGGTGTTTCCCAGCACGGTTGTTCTTGTGGGGGCGGGAACGCTCATTGGCCTTGGTGAGCTACCCTTTCTGAGTATCTTCTTATGGACGACTGCAGGCGCTGTCACAGGCGACGCATTTTCCTATTGGTTTGGTTACTTTTTCAAGGACAAGGTGCGGACCATCTGGCCGCTAAGCAAGTATCCCGACTGGCTGAAACGGGGTGAAGATTATTTTGCCCAACACGGTGGGAAGAGCATCTTTATTGGCAGATTTGTACCGGGTGTGAAGTCTGTGGTACCGGGTATTGCCGGTATGGCGGACATGAGTTTTGGCCGCTTTACCTTCTTCAACGTGACATCGGCGTTTGCCTGGGCCGCCCTTCATTTGATCCCCGGCGTTATGGCGGGTTCTGCTTTGTTTGCTATTGGTGAAATTAATACGCGTTTGGCAATTATTATTGGCGGCTTGCTGCTGGTTCTTTTGATTGCGATCGCACTGATCCGTTGGGTGATCATGTTTATTCTGCCAATCGTTGGTGGATCGCATCAGGCAACCGTCAACTGGTTTGCGCGGCGACCTGGCCGATTGAGCCAATGGATTGCGCGGACATATGACCCGGAGAACCCACGCAGTGTGGGGATGCTGGTATCAGCGTTCTTTTTGCTTATCACCATCCCCGGCTTTATCTGGTTTAGCGGGGCAGTGGCGCTCGGCATGCCGATGGCGCGTGCTGACCTTGCGATCAGCAACTTCTTTCAGATTGCCCGGACGCCGATTATCGACAAGATCATGGTCATGATCACCATGATGGGGGATGGTCCCGTCAGCGGCACAGTTATCGTTGCGGTCGGTCTCTATCTTTTTGGGCGTAAAGCCTGGCGGCGCGGGACAGGCTTCGTCATCGCGATTGTTAGCTCCTCCGTCTTTGTGCTGATCACCAAGGCTTTGATTGGCCGGCAACGGCCAATGGAGCTTGTTGTTGACTCAGGTACGCTCTCGTTCCCTTCAGGTCACGCAACCATCAACACGGTTCTGATCGGGGTCGTTGCGGTTCTCGTGGCTCATGAAAGATCACGCCTGAGCAAGACGATCATCTATTCCGTTGCCGCAACCGCCGCAATCTTGATTGGGTTCTCACGGGTTTATCTCGGCGCACACTGGCTTTCAGATGTGCTGGCGGGCTTGCTGTTCGGCTCAGGAACTGTGTTCTTCTTCTCGTTTGTCTTCGGACATATCCATAACGAGAAAGTCGGCCGCACCGCGTTGGCGCTCATCGCAATCTGCGTCATGGCGCTGGCGTCTTTCTGGCATATCAGCAACAACTATTCGCGTGCTGCGGAGACCTACCAGCCGCGCAGCGAGAACGTTGTTCTGCAGAAGTCCAGCTGGCGTCTTCAGGACTGGCGATTGCTACCTGCAAAGCGCATCGCCATTACCGGTGATCTGGAAGAACCGATTGCGCTGCAGTGGTCTGGCACACCAGAGCAACTGGAGCAGGAACTCACCGCGCTTGGCTGGCAGAGAGCCCCCGAATGGTCTCTGCCGACTGCGACGGGCTATCTGCAAGGCGAAACCCCGGCGGCCGATCTGCCTCCGGTCCCTCACACAAACGAAGGTTTTCTGCCTGTCCTGACGATGATTTACGAGAGTGATCAGGACCACAGGCAGGTGTTCTGGCTTTGGGAAACCCGCTTCAAGCTCTCCGATGCAAGCGGAGCAATTTCAGACTTGTATGTTGGTGGTGTGCTAGACGAAGAAACTGTGCGGCTGTTTGGCGAGTTTTCGGGCCTGAAGTCTGAGGATGAAATTCCGTTAGACCTTCAGGCATTCCTGAGACTACCGAATGCAACAGAAAAAATCAGGTGGGATGGCAGCTCGGTGGTGATAGCGGGGCCTTAACGGGCCCTGTTATGCTTCATTTTCCTGAGGCGCGCAGTAAAGACCGTAGAGCGTTTGCAGAACGGATTCGACTTCAACACTTGCGAGAGTGTAGTAGATTGTCTGAGCGCTGCGGCGGGTAGAAACCAGATTGCTGGCGCGCATCTTAGCAAGGTGTTGTGACAGTGCCGACTGGCTTAGATTCACGGCTTCGGCAAGTTCACCTACAGTACATTCGCTCTGGACCAGTCGACATAGCACCATCAGGCGCTTGGGGTGCGCCATGTTAGCAAGAAGCCGGGCAGCTTCCTCAGCGTTTTCTTCTAAGTCTTCAAAATTTACATCAATCAAAGCTCGAACCCTAGTCTTCAATGTTATTAGCAGCAGGCCATTTATAGGATGAGGGCCGTAGAAGCGGCTTCTTTATTCTTGATATCCATACATAAAGAAGTACATGAAACATGCAAGTAGCTGCACTACGCTAACCCGAATTGTCGCCCTTTTCTTGCCGGTACAACCGGAATATTTTGCTGTCCTACAATAATTCTAGCATAATGTGGCGGGTCTATGTTAATAGCCCGATCAAACCGAGCCGCAGAGACTTTTCCGGCAGAAAAATCCAAGGCTGCTTGCCTCTGGACTGGATCACTCAAACTGGTTTTGGTTTATGCGTAGCCCTATCCGAAAACCGGCCTCCTCTTTTTGGGGATACGCTATGTACCCGCAATGAAATCAGCAGAACCGGTTTCGGATACTCTGCTCATTTGAGAGATCACTGTTTGACCGACTTCGACAAACTTGGTGTTGCAAAACCATTTCAGATCGCGCTGAAAGCTAAAGGCTACAGCGAGCCAACACCCATTCAGGAAAATGCCATTCCGTCTATTCTGGAAGGGAAGGACCTGCTTGGCCTTGCCCAGACAGGAACGGGTAAAACCGCAGCTTTCGCAGTGCCGCTGCTTCAGCGCTTGCTTGAGAGCCGGTTTCGCGCTGCCCCAAAGAGCGTGCGTAGCCTTATTCTGACGCCCACCCGCGAGCTGGCGGATCAGATTACCAAGAACATCAAGGCCTATTCAGGCCGTACCAAGATGTACACCAGCTGTGTTGTTGGAGGCGTTCCGTTTCCTCCGCAGTTCCGCGCTTTGCAGCGTGGTCTGGATGTACTGGTAGCAACGCCGGGGCGTTTGCTTGACCTGCACCGCAAGAACGGTGTCAGCTTTGATGAACTGGAAATCTTCGTTCTGGATGAAGCAGATCAGATGCTGGACATGGGCTTTATCGCGGAGCTGGAAGAGATCGCTTATTTGCTGCCGAAAAAGCGTCAGACTTTGCTTTTCTCCGCAACGATGCCTGCCGAAATTCGTGAGCTTGCTGATCGCTTTTTGATCGACCCTGTTGAGGTGAGCACTGCACCACCGGCAACGACGGTTGAGACTGTTACTCAAAAGATTGCCCATCTTGAAAGTGACGCCAAGTACCCGTTGCTCAAAGAGCTGCTGGCCAGCGATGAGTGCGAACGGGCGCTGGTGTTTACGCTCACAAAGAAGGGAAGTGCGCGACTTGCTGCGCGGTTGAACGCAGAGGACGTGCCGGCGGAAGCCATTCACGGCGACATGTCTCAGGCAGAGCGCCAAAAGACGCTGGACAAGTTTAAGCGGGGGCAACTGAAAACCCTTGTGGCGACGGATGTGGCAGCCCGCGGAATTGATGTTTCGGACATCTCTCACGTGGTCAACTTCGATATGCCGAATGCGACCGAGAACTACGTGCACCGCATTGGCCGTACAGCACGCGCGGGTAAAAGCGGAACGGCGATTACGTTCTGTTTGCCGGAAGACCGCGGTATGCTGCGAGCGGTACAAAAGCTGATTGGCAAGAAGATCGCGGAGATGGATGGGTACACCTTCTTCCCGTCTGATCGTGAGCCCAAGAGTGCGCGCAGCAATGCGCAAGTGGCAGGCAAGAAGCAGAAGTTTGGCGGACAGCGCAAAGGCCCCGGTGGCGGAAAGTTTGCGCAAAAGCCAAAAGGCAAATCTGCTGCAAAGCCGGGTAAGCAAGCACCGCCACGCCGGTCACCAAGCAAACCATCGCAGGAGGCTTCTACGCCTGAAGGTGGCAACGCTGGTTATCTCAAGCGCAAGAAGCCTTAAGCGCTCTACGCAATGTCGGATTATGCGACATTTCAGCAGGTAAGCGCACGCGGATTGGAGGTGAAATTCCAATCCGGTGGCCACAGCGGCGTGCTTGTGGTGGTTTTCTCTCAGGTGCGGATACCCTCGGGCAAATTTGGGCTTGAGCGGCTATTTGCAAAAACGCAGCACGCCTGTGTCTTTGTGAATGATACCCGCTCACAATGGTACCTGAATGGGGAAGGCACCATTGACCGGGCCATTGATGAGGCGGTTGCGCGGGAGAAGCCAGAGCGGATTATCTATTACGGGGCCTCCATGGGGGCTTATGGCGCCCTGATCACCGGTCTTCGGCGTCAGGACGGCGAGATTTTCGCGTTTTCTCCAGAGTTGGGGCTGGGTACGGCTGGCACGCAGAGTGCGGCTTATCTTGAGGTTGCTGCTCCTGATCAGGCAGAGCTGCTAGCGCTTTTGTCAGGAAGCTTGCGGCATCCCGTTCATCTCTTCTTCGGGCTGTTCGATTGGGTCGATACGAGTGGCTACCTCGCTGTGCGCACGCTGCCATCTTGCGATAATAGAAAGTGCTATGGGGTTGCAGGACCCCATGCGCTGCATGATCAGCTTTACTCCCTCAATATTGTCCGCCAGCTGATCAAGACCTTTCAGCGCGATGCGTCAAAGCTGCTTGCTGATCGACACCTTTTGGCAGCGCCAAGCGTTGAGGATTGCGAGGCCTTTGTTCAGCTTGGCGTGACGCTGGCAGGTGGCGAAACCATACAGTTCACCAATGAGCCGAGGTTGGTCAGTGACAATCCAGGATATGCGCTATTGAAGGCCGAGCATCTGGCTTTGCAGGGAAGGCCGTTGGAGGGGGCTCAGTTGCTTCAAGACTGGCATCATATCTTGCAGAACGATGCAGTGATGCGGACGACGCCGAAGCGCTGGCGTAAGAGCTTTCTTGTTCGGGCGAGCGAACTGTATCTCAGCTCTTCGAACCGTAGGAAAGCGCGTGAAGCACTCATAGAATGCGCGAGGCATTTTCCGATTGACGAGCGAATGATGCAGCTTGCGGCGCAGCTGGAGTTGGATGTGCCTGCAACTCCATGAGAGTCTGATCCAATCTCTGATTGAATTTGTCTGGTAGCTTGTTAAGATCACAAGGAACAAAGTGGGAACGATTTCATGGATTTTGTGAAAGGGTCAAATCGCGTTCAACTTGATGATCCACTTGTTGATGGCCGTCAGTCTGAGCGTGCGCTGAAGATACAGCGGGGGGTGCAGCGGTATCTGCGTGTGCTGGGTCTTACGAGCCTGCCGGAAGTGACGCTGGCCTCGGGGCGGCGGGCTGATCTTGTGGTTCTTGGCAAAAAATCAGAGATTTGGATCATCGAGATCAAGTCCTCTATTGAAGACTTCAAAGCAGACAACAAGTGGCATGAGTACCGCGATTATTGCGACCGCCTGTTCTTCGCAACCAGCCCGGATGTGCCGCAAGACATTTTTCCGGAAGAGACTGGATTTATTCTGGCAGATGACTACATGGCCGAAATCATTCGTGAAGCGCCAGAGCACAAGCTGTCCGCGGCCACCCGCAAGGCAGTTATTTTGCGGTTTGCGCAGGCTGCGGCGAACCGTCTGCATGATCTGACGGATCCGAATCAGAGAAACTTGCGGCGGGGGTAACCTCTTTCTCTGCATTCGAAAAGTGCTTAAGCACGCGCAAAATCAACAGGGTGTTCCAGCGGCTTGCTCCATGGCCAGTTTCAAAATCAAGAATGGCCTGACCCGGAATCTTTGCCATACGGGGCCAGCGCCCATCGGCTCTTTGAAGGCTGCTTAGCTCTTTCAACGCGCCATCCATGGAAGCGTCATGGTCTTGATTTGCTGCGCGGAAATGATCCAGACCACGCAGGATGTTGTAGTACCATCTTGTCGGGTAGGGCAGCTTGAGGAAGCTGGGGTGGATGACTTGGCCTGTTCTTTCGGACCGAAAGAACCTGTGCCGCCTTATGAAGGCGCGAGCAGCTTCTGCGATCACCTGTAACTCAGACCTCCGATACTGATAGGCATTTTCTTCCAATCGCTGCAAGGCCTCAAGAACCGAGATCGTTGAATGAAGGGATGAGGACCTGCATCCTGATCGATTGACCTGACAATTGAAGCCTCCGTCTGAAATTTGATGTGCGATCAGGAAATCAATGAAGGTTTTTAAATGATCCTCCGGAAGTCCGAAATAGCAGGCAACGTTCAAAAATACGGCTGTTATGCAGGTATCGCTCTTTTTCTCGTCAGGTAGAACTCCCAGACCACCATCATGGGCAATGTTCTGTCTGGCTATCTTCTGCACGAGCTGCTGAATACCCGCTTGATCACTGGGGAATGACATGTTGACGAGGTCCAGCAGCACGTAGTGTGTGCAAGCCCACTTGGGGGTGTAGTAGCTATCTCCCCAGCCTCCATTGGCGTTTCTGGCGTTAAGCAAAGCCTTACCCCAACCCGACTTGGGGATCTCCTGCTGTAAGTCAGGGCGGTCTTCCTCCAAAAGGTCCCGCGCCGTCTGATAGGCAATGGAAGGGTCTCCTGACATCAGCCAGTCAATTGTGCCCGCTTGCTCACTCTCGCCATACATGATGTCCCCGCAGCGACCTTGGCTCTCTTGTTGATACAATAGTCGGATATAAGTGTAGATACTTACATCTTAAGGATACATCCCGCAGGGTTCTTCGGCAATCCAACCACAGCTTACCAGAGCTAAGCAATCCCGAAGTTCGCCCTTTGGCGGACCTCTCCCACATTTCTATTTCCGTTTAGGGAAGTTCCGAGTAACATCTGCCAACCTGGGAGGGGATATTATGGACTTTGATTATGTAATTGTTGGGGGTGGCTCAGCAGGTTCTGTGCTTGCGGCACGACTTTCGGAAGACCCGTCTATTTCCGTTTGCCTGCTTGAAGCAGGGGGCGAAGGCAAGTCGATACTTGTGCGCGCTCCGTTGGGCATTTCAGTTATGGTCTCCGGAAAACCCTTCCCCATCAACAACTGGGCGTTTAATTCTGTTCCACAGACCGAACTAAACAACCGCACAACGTACCACCCACGCGGCAAGGCTCTGGGCGGTTCCAGTGCTATCAACGCACAGCTCTATGTTCGCGGCCAGAAAGAGGACTATGACGGCTGGGTCGAAAAAGGCGCAGACGGTTGGTCGTTTGACGAGGTGCTGCCCTACTTCAAGAAGTCAGAGAGCAATCAGCGCGGCGAAAGCGAACTGCACGGGGCATCCGGTCCTTTGCAGGTTTCGGAGCAACGCTCACCAGCTCCAATCACCCACGCCTTTATTGCAGCGGCTGAAGGGCGTCAAATCAAGCGCAACAATGATTTTAACGGCGATGATCAGGAAGGGGTCGGGCTTTATCAGGTCACCCAGTTCCATCAGGAAGATAAGAAAGGCGAGCGCTGTTCAGCTGCGGCAGCCTACCTGCATCCGATCATGGACCGGCCTAACCTAACCATTTTGACCCACGCGCATACCACACGAGTGCTGTTTGAGGGTAAAAAAGCGGTTGGTGTGGAGTATAAACGCAAGCGCAAGCTTGAGACCGTGAACGCCAAACGCGAAGTAATTCTGTCTGCAGGCGCTTTCCAGTCTCCTCAGCTGCTGATGCTCTCTGGAGTTGGACCTGCGGATGAACTGGCGAAACACAATATTCCGGTACTGCATGACCTGCCAGGCGTTGGAAAGAACCTACAGGACCATCTGGATTACACACTAAGCTACCGCTCCAACAAACCAGATATGCTGGGGTTGGGGCTAAAGCCTGGTATCCAGCTGCTCAAAGAGGTCATGAAGTGGCGTAAAGACGGGTCTGGCAGGATCGCATCTCCAGCGGGAGAGGGCGGCGCTTTTCTAAAGACCAGCCCGGATCTAGATCGCCCGGATATCCAGCTTCATCTTGTTATCTCCATTGTCGATCAACACGGACAGAAGCTTTATAGAGGGTATGGATATGGTTGCCATATCTGCGTCCTGAGGCCAAAATCAACCGGCGAAGTGGGGCTCAACTCAGCCAACCCAATGGACGCGCCGCGCATTGATCCGAACTATCTTTCAGACCCTGACGATATGGATGTGATGGTCAAGGGCATCCGCATGACCCGAGAGATTATGGAGGGGCCTGAACTTTCTGAGTATCGCGAGGACATGCTTTATGAGATCGGCCATGACGAAGAAAGCATCAAACAAGCGGTGCGGGAACGGGCAGAGACGATCTACCACCCAATCGGGACCTGCAAGATGGGCAAGGATGCCATGTCGGTGGTTGGGTCAGATCTCAAGGTACATGGGATGGAAGGCTTGCGCGTCATTGATGCCTCTGTGATGCCTTCACTGATCTCAGGCAACACCAATGCGCCAACCATCATGATTGCCGAAAAAGCTTCGGATATGATCCTTGAGAAACCGCTTTTGAGCGCAGAGCGCGCGAGTGAACAGGTTTCTTCTTAAGACACAAGAAAGGCCGGTACACAGATACCGGCCTTTTTTAAAATGGATCTGCGCTGCAGGCCTTTATGAAAGCGCTGCGATCTTCTCAACGAGTTGGCGGGCAACTTCGTCCTTACCCATTTTTGGCCAGTCTTCAACGCCGTCATGGGTTACAAGACGCACGGTGTTGTTGTCACCGCCCATCACGTTGTTCTCGGGGCTAACGTCATTTGCCACAATCAGGTCAGCGCCTTTACGCTCTAGCTTGCCGCGTGCATTGTTGATCAGGTCATTCGTTTCGGCAGCAAAACCAACGACCAATTTCGGTCGTTTCTCCTGCAGATGGCCAATGGTTCTCAGGATATCCGGGTTTTCGACAAGGTGCAGCGCCGGTGGTTGGCCGCTGCCGTCCTTTTTGATTTTCTGGTCGCTATCCTGCGCCACACGCCAATCTGCAACGGCGGCGGCCATGATTGCGATGTCCGCCGGGAGCGCACATTGGACGGCTGCCAGCATGGCATTTGCAGATTCAACGCGGATCGTCTGCACACCCTTTGGATTTTCGAGGGTCGTTGGGCCCGAAACGAGGGTAACGTGCGCACCCGCTTCAGCTGCTGCCTCGGCGATGGCATAGCCCTGTTTGCCGGAGGATCGATTGGCGATGTAGCGCACTGGATCTATGGGCTCATGGGTTGGGCCCGCAGTAATGACAATGCGTTTACCCTTCAAGGGCTGTGCCTTTGGGGCAAAGAGATCTTCGATCGCGGCCACAATTTCGAGCGGCTCAGACATGCGGCCAAAGCCAGCTTCACCCTTTTCCGCCATTTCACCTGCATTTGGACCGACAAAGTTGAGACCGTCTGCTTTCAGTTGCGCCACATTGCGCTGGGTGGCCGGATGACTCCACATTTTAGAGTTCATGGCAGGGGCAACGAGGACAGGCTTGTCGTTTGCCAGCAGCACGCAGGAGGCCAGATCATCCGCCAGCCCATGCGCCATCTTTGCCATGATGTTTGCGGTAGCCGGCGCAACGACAACCAAGTCAGCTTCGCGGGAGAGGCGTATATGGCCAACATCGTGCTCGGCCTCTCTGTCAAACAACTCGGTGAAGACCGTATCGCCAGTGATTGCACCGACAGCAAGAGGCGTGATGAACTGGGAGCCACCCTTGGTGAGCACGGCACGGACTTTGGCACCACGTTCCTGAAGGCGGCGGATCAGATCCAGCGATTTGTAGGAGGCAATTCCGCCTGTGATGATGAGAAGGATGCGCTTGTCTGAAAGCATATTAAAACCACCTTTTGCGCGGGCTTCATTCTAATCAGGCCCAGCAACTCATTTCCTGAGGTATTACTAGCCGTTTTCCCTTCAAATTTCATTAGTTTCCTAAAGGCCTTTCGTCCCATTGGGTAAATCGTTGGGATGAGGCCAGATTCCATCGTTGACGTGAGCAATAAAAAAGCCCCGCTCTTTTGAGCGAGGCTTGCAACATCAGATGTTCCAGATCTTAGAACCGACCGGAGAAGGTGGTTGGCGCTGGAGCGATTGGTTCTGCGGTACCTTTTCCGGTGACGGCGTAGACAGCAAGCCCGCGGTCATTCTGACCATCGCGGCGGAAGCGGAAGATGCCGTCAATGCCGAGGAAACCATCGCGGTTGGTCATCACACGTTCAGAAAAACGGTCCGGCCCGGCAGAACGTACCAGCCCGGCGGCGAGAATGGTTGCATCATACGCCAGTGAAGCATTACGCGGTGGCTGAGAGCCGTAGGTTTCGCGGTAACGAGCGGCGAGGCGCTCAAAGCTCTGGTCGTCCGGTCCCGGGAACCAGCTGCCGACCATCACAGGGGACTGCAGGATATCCGGCGTGTTCCACTGACCGCTGCCGATCATTTTCACTTCGCCGAGGCTTGCGCCCATTTCCGTCATCACCTGCATCACAAACGGAGGCACACCGCCGCCTTCCGGCACAAACAGGGTGTCGACCTGAGAAATAGAGCGGCTCAAGCTGGTGACGCGAGCGCGGATGTCTTCCGCATTGCCGGGAATGTATCGCTCAATCGAAATGATCCGGCCATTTTTTTGCCCAACGGCCTGACGGAATGCAGCTTCAGCAATCGTGCCGTAGGCATTGTTTGGCAGCAAAGCTGAGTAGGAACGGCGCTCCTGCTCAGCGGCGTAAGAAACGATGCGGTTGACATCAGAGACTGGCAGATAGCTGAGTAGGTAGGTGCCGGGCTTGGCCACATTGGTATCAGAGGAGAACGCAACAATTGGAACGCCAGCGCGCCGAGCAACAGCAGATGCTCCCTTTACGGCTGGGGCGAAGACCGGGCCAATCAAAAGCTCTGCGCCTTCATTGACTGCCTGCTGGGCAGCCAAGCTTGCACCTTCCGCTGTGCCGCCGGTGTCCTTCACCAGAAGCTGAATGTCAGCACCCTGAAAGTCTTCCAGAGCGAGCCTGGCAGAATTTTCAAAAAGGTTCGCAACTGAAACTGCGGACTGACCCTCGCCAGAATAGGGCAGCAACAGACCAACACGTACAGAGCCGTTGCCAATGGTCCGGCCGGCAACCTGCCCCTGCTGGGTGTCAGGGTTCAAATTTGGCTGTAAAGGCGACCTTACTGATGAGTAGTTAGGCGAATTAACACAGCCAGCCAGCAAAACCGAGAGGCCGAGTGTAGCCCCTGTCAAAAGTTTGCGGAAACTCATTCCACGAAGTGTGGCTGATCCTATGCTCATGGATGCCCCGTCTATTCCGAAGGCCGTTTCATCAACCCCTCGCATTGCAAGGGCTGAAATCCGGCAATTTACATTTAGTTTCTTTTATTTCTACAGAACCGCCGCCGTTAATACAGCCTTAACCCGAGGCGGGCATCGATTTTTTTAAGGATTCTGTCAAAAACTCCCCGTGGTAATTAGTCATTTTGCGGTTTCTTCGTTAGATGTGCACTCTCTACTGTGCAAAACTTGCTCCGTTTTGGAGCTGTCACGAGGCCATCATGGATCATTCCGAAGCTGCATCTGAGCGCAAATACTACATAGGCGAGCACTCGCTGACGGCTAAACGGATTGAGCCGGGGTTGCACATCGTTTCGACCCCAATCGGAAATTTGCAGGACATCACCATCAGAGCGCTGGAAACCCTCGCAGCCTGCGATCTGATCGCCTGTGAAGATACCCGCGTGACAGGGGTTTTGTTGCAGCGGTATGGTATTCGCACCCAGATGATGACTTACCACGAGCACAACGCCCAACGGCAGCTCCCCAAGATTTTGGAGGCGCTGGGGGCTGGACGGTCCGTTGCTCTGGTCTCCGATGCAGGGACGCCGCTCATTTCTGATCCCGGCTTTCGGTTGGTGGGCGATGTGGTGGAGCAGGGCCACAAGGTGGTGCCAATTCCAGGAGCCTCGGCCATGTTGAGTGGTCTGGTCGGCGCTGGTTTACCATCAGATACCATTTTGTTTGCTGGTTTCCTGCCCAATAAGACCCACGGCAGAAAGAAGCGCCTTGAAGAGCTGAAGGACATTCCGGCCACTCTGGTGTTTTATGAGAGCCCGCACAGGGTGGGCGCCTCACTGGCGGACATGACTGAAATTCTCGGTAAGCGACAGGCCGCAGTAGCACGTGAGTTGACCAAGCGGTTTGAGACTTTTCAGCGGGGCACCCTTGCAGAACTGAGTGATTTCTTCTCGGGGGATCGCCCGAAGGGAGAAATTGTTATTCTTGTCTCACCACCTGAAGAACAGGAACTGACTGAGGTTGATACAGACGCATTGTTGCTGGAGGCATTGAAGGACATGCCCGTGAGTGCAGCAGCCAAGAAAGTCTCCAAAGCAACCGGGGTGGATCGAAAGACGATTTACACCCGTGCGATGGAGCTGAAAAATGCAAGACCCGCAGAAGACCCGGAAAGCGACTGAGAGCAATCTTCTCAAAAAGCAGGCGGCCTATCGTAAAGGGCTTCAGGCGGAGTTGAAGGCTGAGATACTGCTGCGCAAGGCCGGTTGGCAGATTCTTGAACGGCGCTACAAAACCAAACAGGGTGAGATCGATCTCATCGCCGAGCAGGACCAGACCATCGTGTTTGTGGAGGTGAAAGCGCGGCGCGGTGTGGATGATGGGCTCTATGCAATCACCCAACGCTCTCAGCGACGGATTGCAAATGCAGCGCGGGAATGGGTTTCTCTCCATAATGATCTGGTCGGAAAAACTCTTAGGTTTGATGCGGTTATTCTGCCCAAAAGTGGGGAAGCCCAGCATTTTCCTAATCTTTTTGAAGCTGAAATTTTGTAGGAACAAATATTTTATCGCAAAAATGTAGACAAATTGGTTTCTGGCCCACATATCTGCGGCTAACATCCATTTCATTTACATGGGTTTTTACCCCTGCGTTATTTTAGGAGTGCCTCATGCCCCAAGCAGCTTCTTCTGGTGCCAAGCAGCCGCTTAAAGTCGCCGTTCAGATGGACCATATCTCCACCATCAACATTGCAGGCGACAGTGCTTTTGCCCTGATGCTGGAAGCGCAGGCTCGTGGTTATGAGCTTTACCACTATACTCCTGAGCGTCTTGCGCTGTGGGGTGAAAAGGTGATGTGCCGCGTCGAACCGGTTACCGTGCGCGACGAAGCTGGCAATCACTTCAGCTTTGGCGAGCCACAGCGCGTTGATATGTCCGACATGGACGTTGTTCTGATGCGTCAGGACCCGCCGTTCGATCTGGCCTACATTGCTGCGACCCACATTCTCGAAAAGCTCGCCGAGACGACACTTGTGGTGAACAATCCTGTCTCCGTGCGCAATGCGCCTGAGAAACTGTTCGTGACCCAGTTTGCGGACCTGATGCCACCAACACTGATCACCCATGATCGTGAAGAGATCGACGCGTTCAGGGATGTTCATGGCGATATCGTCATGAAGCCACTGTTTGGGCACGGCGGTGCCGCTGTGTTCCGCGTGACTAAGGATGATCTGAACTATGGTTCCCTTTACGACTTCTTCTCTGTCACATTCCGCGAGCCCTGGGTTATTCAGAAGTTCCTGCCGAATGTGAAGCACGGCGACAAGCGTATCTTGCTGGTGGACGGTGAGTTTGCCGGTGCAGTGAACCGCGTGCCTGCTGAGGGCGACTTGCGCTCCAACATGGTGCGTGGCGGTTCGCCGAAAGACAGTGATCTGACAGAGCGTGAAAGAGAGATTTGCGCGCGCCTTAAGCCAGCGCTGAAAGAGCAGGGGCTCATTCTCGTTGGCATTGATGTGATTGACGGTAGTCTCACTGAAATCAACGTGACTGCGCCAACCGGTATTCGAGCGATCCAAAAGCTGGGCGGGCCAGATGTGGCCGCCATGGTGTGGGATGTGCTTGAGAAGAAGCTGGAAAGCTAAAAGAAATTCAAGGCTCTGTTGTTCGGCAGGGCCTTTTCTTTTTCGCATCGCCTGTTTGGCGCCAGCCTAGATAAACCGGAGAGGGCTTCTTACGGGAGCTTTCGTATTTCTGAGTATTCAAGGCTTGTGTGTTTCCTGTTCGTTCCTGCTTAATTGCTGCAATGATGATTAATTGTGGCTGCAGGAGTGTCTTGTGTTCGCTCGCATCTCTACCGTTTCCTTTCAGGGTGTCGACGCTGCAAATGTTGATGTGCAGGTCCAGATCAGCCCCGGTTCCGTTTATTTCACTCTTGTGGGTTTGCCGGACAAAGCAATTGCCGAGAGCAAGGAACGGGTCCGCTCTGCACTCATCGCCTCCGGGCTGGCACTGCCCGCCAAGCGTGTCACGGTTAATCTGGCCCCGGCTGATCTGCCCAAGGAAGGATCGCATTATGACCTTCCGATTGCGCTTGGGCTTCTGGTGGCGATGGGAGCCCTGCCAGCAGAAGCTGTGGAGGGCTTTCTGGTTTTGGGCGAACTCTCACTGGACGGCAGCATCTCTCATGTAAACGGAGCATTGCCAGCAGCGATTGCGGCTGTTGCAAACCAGAAGGGGCTAATTTGTCCGGCAAGCTGCGGTTCTGAGGCGGCGTGGGCAGATGAGAACCTGAAGATCATTGCGGCTAGCTCTCTCGTTCAGCTCTATCGTGCTTTGAAGGGCGACATCACACTTTCCGATCCAAAGCCACGTAGCTCGCCCTTGGCGGCAAGTTCTTTGGACCTTGCAGATATTCGCGGGCAGGAGACAGCGAAAAGGGCGCTGGAAATTGCGGCTGCCGGATCTCATAATTTACTGATGATTGGGCCACCTGGTTCAGGAAAGACCTTGCTTGCCAGCCGGTTGCCTTCGTTGTTGCCCCCCCTTTCCGCGCGCGAACTGCTGGAAGTGTCGATGGTCGCGTCGATCTCCGGCGAACTGGAGGACGGAGCATTGAGCGACCAGCGACCATTCCGGGCGCCGCACCATTCTGCCTCTATGGCCTCCCTTGTTGGCGGCGGGGTCAAAGCCAAGCCGGGAGAGGTTTCTCTCGCGCATAACGGGGTGTTGTTTCTGGATGAACTGCCTGAGTTTGATAGCTCCGTGCTGGATAGCTTGCGCCAACCCATTGAGAACGGTGTTGCCACGATTGTGAGGGCAAATTACCGCGTCAGCTATCCTTCCAAGGTGCAGGTGGTCGCTGCGATGAACCCGTGCCGCTGCGGCTATGCTGGTGAGCCAGGGCATACCTGCCGGAGAGGGGAGCGATGCGCCAGTTCCTATCAATCTCGGGTTTCAGGGCCGTTTCTTGACCGTATGGATTTGCAACTTCATGTGCCGGCGGTTTCAGCCAAAGACTTAATCAGCCCCCACAACTCTGAAAACTCTGAGAGTGTAGCGCGACGTGTGGCACGAGCGCGGGCCATTCAGCAGGAGCGATATGCAGCCATGGGGCTTGATATTATGGTCAACGCCCACGCCAGTGCGCGGGTTATTGAGCAGATTGTAGCGCTCGACCGTGGAAGCCTGGAGCTTATTGAGCAGGCCTCCATACAGTTTGGCCTTTCAGCACGCGGCTACCACCGTGTTCTGAAGCTGTCCCGAACGATCGCAGATATGGACGGATCTGAGAGTGTTCAGCGCATCCATTTGGCGGAGGCGCTCAGTTTCAAGCGCTCTTCTACCTATATGGCTGCCGCCTAACCTGTTATATATTACAATTAGAATCTTATTGATTTTTCGGAAGCATTCGGGCGGAGCAAAAATAGTGCTGAAGCGGAGACTGAAAACTGAGGAGAGCACCCATGTGGTTACTCAGGCACGTGTGTCTCTGATCAAGCAAGGCGAAATCACCGAGAAGTCGTCTGGTGTGTTCAAGGTTCTATCTATCTTTGTTGGCCTCGCATGCTTACTTCTGGCTTCGATGCTCACGGATTGGCGGTCGATACAAAGCCTTTATGGTGTCATGCTTGCGTTTGGGGCAGGGGCTGTTCTGTTTCGCCGTTTTCCGGCGAGCGATATCATCGCGCAAAATTGGAAAGCCGCCCAGATCGGTAGTGAGGTTGAGCAGCTTGAAGACCCTTCCGAGTTAGCAAGCGACACGGACTGGCAGTTGCGTGAAGCGGATGACCGGCACCGCACCATTCTGGATGCACTGGGTGCGATTGTAATCCGTTGTGACAGTGATGGGATGGTGCTTTCCGTCAATGATGCGGGAAAGCGCAATTTTCCTACCGGATTTGGCATCGAGGTTGGGCGAGACATTCATCTGCCTTATGCGGAAGACTTTACGCCGGATCTGGAGGAAAGTGCTGTTGGAGCAACGGAAGATGTTGCTCTGAGTACGAAACACGGGACACGTTGGTATTCCCTGCTGCGGCTGAGCATTCGCGATGGCAGCGGTGGTGCTCCCATCATCCAGTGGATCCTTACCGACGTGACCGACCGGCGGCATGCAGAGCAAAAGTTGCGCGAAGATCGTGATCTTGCTGCGAATGCCAGTGAAGCGAAGTCCCGATTCCTCGCTATGGTCAGCCATGAAATCCGGACCCCGCTGAACGGCATGTTGGGCATGGCGGATTTACTGGATGACACCGTAACAACCGCAGAACAGCAAAACTACATCAGCGCGATCAAAACCTCCGGCACCACTCTTCTCATGCTCATTGATGAAGTGCTTGACTATTCCAAGATCGAGGCTGGCAAGCTGGTGTTGGAGACAGGCGTGGTCGAGCTGGTTCCTCTGGTGGAGCGCGTTGTGGAATTGCTATCGCCCAAAGCGCACGCGAAAGGGCTTCAGATCGGCTCCTTTATTGATCCAGCCGTACCGCAGACCATTCAAAGTGATCCAGCACGGCTACAGCAGATCCTGTACAACCTAGTTGGCAACGCGATCAAGTTTACTGAGCAAGGTGGCGTTTCCCTAATCCTTGAGGTTTCACAGGATGCCACAGGGCGCCCACGACTGGAGTTTGCAGTTAAAGATACTGGTCCTGGAATGGATGGGGTCACCACAGCGCGCATTTTCCGTGAGTTTGAACAGGGCGAATATGGCCGCGACCGCAAGTTTGACGGAGCTGGTTTGGGGCTGGCGATCTCAAAACGGCTGGCTGAACTTATGGGTTGCGCGCTCACGGTCCAGAGCCAATTGGGCCGCGGCTCAACCTTCCTCCTTGAGATGTCTGTTGATCGGGTTTCATCGGCTCATTGTGAAGAAAAGCCCGATCGCATTGCGATCCTGACCAGCAATCATATTGAAGCAAGCCTTATCGAAAAGACACTTGTCAGCAGTGGATTTGTAGATACGAACGTACTGGCAGCAGAGCAGCTGGAGAAAACTCTTCAAGAAACACGATTTGACCGTCTACTTGTTGGCGAAGAATATGTTGAACGCATTCGCAGTTTGTATGGACAGAACTCTGAGGATGTTCCCGAGATCTTTGTCTTTATCAAACCTCAGGAACGCGCTCGGATCGCCGATATCAAAGCGGGTGAGTTTTCGGGATATCTGACCCGTCCGGTCCGCCGTGCCTCTCTACTTCGTGTGATCTCGCCTGCTTCAGCACAGACTGAAGGAGCCGGGAAATTGGATACAGAAGCAACGGATCAGAGTGTACCCACTGAACGGCGAGCGCAGGGCTCAGAGCTGAATATTCTTGTGGCGGAAGACAACCCAATTAACTGGATGCTGGTGAGGGCGCTGCTGAATAAACTTGGCCATAAATCAGAGCTGGCGGAGGATGGGCATCAGGCGGTTTCGCTTAGTTCAAGTGGCGCATTTGATGTGGTTCTCATGGATTTACATATGCCGGGTCTGGATGGCCTTGAAGCCATCTCGAAAATTAGAGGCGCAGGAGAAGAAAACACCTCCCGTGTACCAATTTATGTTGTTTCAGCGGATGTTATGCCCGATGCAAAAGAAGAAGCACTCAAGGCCGGTGCCGACGGCTTCTTAAGCAAACCCTTGAAAAAACGGGATCTCGAGACTGTCCTAAAGCGCTATGTTAAGGGAAATTAGGTACAATTGCCCTGTGCAATACCAAAGAGCCGTTGTTATATTCAGGTTAAGCTAGATGACAGCATTATTTTCGCAGATGTGAGCACCATTAAACCTATCAATTTGGCGTTATGTCATTCAACTGTCCTAAAGCAGACCTATATTTTCTAGGGTGACTATCCAAAATTGACATGAGTGACTCGATTGGTGCACATTTAGAAAAGCGTGCTCATTCTTGCAATGTATCTGAAACACCTAAGCAAAATGAGATAATAACAATATGGCTGGGTCTGGACTTCTTTCTCCGATGAAAATCGTAAGAAAAATGACACCGAATAAATTGGCAGAGCGATCTGTCCCACGATGGATTCCGCAAGCAATGCTTGGAAAAACATCGGAGGCAGGGCAGAGTCTTGGCAAGATCGGCCCCCTTGAGGTTCGCTTGGCCAACAGTGTCAAAGAACTCAGGCTGGCTCAGCGTTTGCGCTACGAAGTGTTTTACGAAGAGATGTCTGCTGTTGCCGATGCGCAAACGCAGCTCACCCGTCTTGATCGTGACCGGTACGATGAACTTTGTGACCATTTGTTGGTTCTTGACCACAACAGTCAGGTTCGCAATAAGCCGTTCTCCAAACTCAAGCCTCAGATTGTAGGTACGTATCGCGTACTGCGTCAGGAAATTGCTGATCAGCATGGCGGTTTCTATACGAGCGGCGAGTTTGATATTCAAAGTCTTCTGGATCGCCATAGTGATCTGAACTTCATGGAACTGGGGCGCTCCTGTGTTCTGGAGCCATACCGTACCAAAAAGACCATCGAGCTGCTTTGGCACGGGATCTGGTCTTATGTTCTGATGCATAATGTTGATGTGATGTTCGGCTGCGCCTCGATCGAAGGGACTGACCCTGATGAGCTCGCAGAACAACTTTCCTTCCTACACCACTTTGCCTCAGCTCCGGAAGAATGGCAGGTTTCAGCTCTCGCTGATCAGTATGTGGACATGAACCGCCTTCCTAAGGATAAGGTTGACTATCGAGCAGCTTTGCGGTCTCTGCCACCGCTGCTTAAAGGCTATTTGCGTTTGGGCGCATTTTTTGGCAATGGCGCGGTCATCGACCATCAGTTTGGAACCACTGACGTTTTGATTATCATGCCAGTATCCAAGCTGAACCCCAGCTATGTGAGCCACTATGGTGAGGATGCCAGCCGGTATTCCAGCTAATCATTGAGCACTCTGTTAACGTGGAATTTAAAGGGCGGGTTTATGCCCTTTTTGGTGCACGCAAACTGACGGGTTTCCAACAGGATCAAACGGCCTCCACACTCACGCGCACGCCCGCACCGGATTGGCTTAACGCTCGATTAAGCATGTTTCTCTAAAATCGTTCGTGTTTTGTATCCAGGTTGCGGCCCTCCTCCCAGGCGGCTCTGTGGCCTGATTTTGTTCAGGCGTGCGCAATCTTAGTTGGCAATATTGTTCGGCAGCTTGAGAAAGTAGCACCGGGGTAGTGTAGGGATATGGCGACAGGCCAAAAAGGAAACGGCAGTAATCGGCGGCCAGTGCGCCCCGGACAACGCCCTTCCGGTAGACCGCCTCAGCCTCCCGGGGGAAATAGCCCTAAACGCCCACCCCAATCCAAACGTCCCCGCTTGCAAGGTGTTGCGCTGCGACCTGATGATAACGAAGACTATATTCGTCGCCCGAGCAAAGCAGCGGCATCCAACACGCAGTCTCAGTCAGGGCAACGTTCTTCAGCACAGCGTTCTTCTACGCAACGCTCAACCGCACAACCCAAAAAGCCGTCGCCTAAGCGGCCGCAGTCTGCTCGGAGCACTCCGAATAGGCCAGTACAGCGCCCAGCAAAGAAACCAACCCGCAGGGCGAAAAAGCAAACGTTGGCGGCACTGGATGCTGCGATCTCCTCCGGCAAACCACAAAGCTCCGGCAAGTTTCGCCATTTCTTATGGAAGTCACTGCGCTTTTCCATGTACTGGAGCGTTGTTCTTGGTATCTGGGGCATTGTCATCGTAGGTGGCATTCTTGCCTACTATGCCGCTCATTTGCCGCCAGCCTCAGAATGGGCTGTCCCGCAGCGGCCGCCTAATGTGCGTATTGTCTCTGCCAACGGAACGCTGATTGCCAATCGTGGTGATACGGGTGGTGAGGCTGTGCGGCTCGAGCAGTTGCCGCACTATCTTCCTGAAGCTGTGATGGCCATTGAGGACAGGCGGTTCAGATATCATTTCGGAATCGATCCAATCGGCCTTGCCCGTGCTGCGCTGACAAACTACACCAGTGGCCGCACCGTACAGGGTGGTTCCACGCTTACACAACAGCTGGCGAAGAACCTGTTCTTGAAGCCAGAACGCACCATGCAGCGCAAGATGAAAGAAGTGGTGATGGCGTTGTGGCTGGAGTGGAACTACAGCAAGGACGAAATCATGGAGATGTACCTGAACCGGGTGTATCTCGGTGCGGGTGCTTATGGTGTTGATGCTGCGTCACGTGTCTATTTTGGGAAGTCAGCGCGCCTCATCAGTCTTGCGGAAGCTGCAACCATTGCAGGTTTGCTGAAAGCGCCGAGTAAATATGCGCCTACACGCAATGCGACGCTTGCGGAAGAGCGGGCGCAGGTGGTGATTGCGGCCATGCATCAGGCCGGTTTTATTTCTGCTGATGATGCCAAGAATGCGCTTATCAGTCCGGCCCATGTGGTCGCAGGCCATAACAGCAGCAGTGGCAACTATGTTGCTGATTATGTGATGGAACTGCTGCCGGGCTTTGTTGGATCTATCCGGGAAGATATTATCGTCGACACCACCATAGATTGGGATATGCAGCAAGCGGCGGCTACGGCGCTGACATCGCGGATTGCAGAATCACGCCGGGAGTTTAACGTCACGCAGGGTGCAGTGGTTACGCTTAATCGCAGTGGAGCCATTCGGGCGCTTGTGGGCGGTGTTGATTATCGCAGAAGCCAGTTCAACCGTGCTGTGTATGCGCGCAGACAACCAGGTTCAGCCTTCAAGCCGTTTGTTTATCTGGCTGCACTGGAGCGAGGTTTGAAGCCTGACAGTGTTCGAAGCGATACACGTGTCACCTACAAAGGCTGGACGCCGAAGAACTACACCAATCGCTATTACGGGGATGTGACGCTAACGCAGGCGCTGGCGTTCTCCATCAATACAGTTGCAGCCAAGCTTGCGCATGAGGTTGGGCCTGCAAATGTGGCGCGGACGGCACGCCGTCTGGGCATTACGTCCGCGCTGAAATCCAATCCTTCCATTGCGCTCGGAACCTCTGAGGTTACGCCGCTGGAAATTGCTGCTGCGTATGTGCCGTTCTCCAATGGTGGGTATGGTGTGATCCCGCACGTGGTTCGGCAAATTCGCAATGAGGAAGGTGAGGTCCTGTACCGCCGTTCTGGTGACGGTACTGGGCGAGTTATTCGCGGTGATAAGTTAAGCGAAATCAATACTATGATGGCGCAGACCATTTATAGTGGCACTGGTAAGCGTGCGCTGTTGGCGGGGCGTCCGGCTGGCGGGAAAACGGGTACGACGCAGGGCTATAAGGACGCGTGGTTCATTGGCTATACAAACTCTCTGACCACGGCTGTCTGGCTTGGGAATGATAACAACAAGCCGATGAAGAAGGTTAGTGGTGGCACCTTGCCCGCGGAGATCTGGGCCTGGACCATGGAGAAAGAGCACCAGAGCATTCCGATTGCCAGATTGCCGGGAGTGCCGATTAATCTTGCCGAAACCTCGCCGTTGGTGAAGCCGGGCACTGCGCCTGTGCCGCGTCAGCCAACCTACATGGCTGTCCCGCAGCAGCTCGAGCCACCGCGTCCTGCTGTTCAGGCAACAACGGCTCCGCCGCCGCAAAACAGCGGCAGCAGTCCGCTGGATCTGCTGGGAAGGCTGTTCGGTGGTGGTTAGCAGTTTACTTTATTCTTGTCCGTAAAGATGAAGTTGAGAGCCGTGCTCTTTTAGCCAGCGTTGGGCGTATTTGGTGTGCGGGGCGAGTTGCTCGCAGATGCGCCAGAACTCAGGTGAGTGGTCGAGCTTGACCAGATGAGCAACTTCATGGGCGGCAACGTATTCCAGAATATCCGGTGGTGCCATCACGAGGCGCCATGAAAAAGAGAGCTTGCCGTCGTGGGAACAGGAACCCCAACGGCTTTTTGTGTCTCGCAAGGTGATGCTGTGGTGAGTACGGCCGAGCTGTTTGGCAAAGTGCTTTACATGGCCTTCGAGGTCTTCTTTTGCCAACTTACGCAGGAAGTCTTTGGTTTTGCGATGGAAGCTCTGGGTTTCGCCAGGTAGTAGCAATAAGGGCTCTTCGGTTTCTTCTTCATGATCCAGCTGGGCCACGCCGCGTAGTTTGCCTGATGAGCGCAAGGTGTGCAGCACGCCTCTGACGGGTATGCGGGCTTCTTCTTCAAACCTGATGGTGTCCGGGCGTGAGCCCAATCTTTCCTTGAGCCATCCAATCTGACGATTGGCGAACTCCTGTGCTGTTTTCAGATTGCCACGGGCCGGGATGGTCAGAACTGGCGTTGGGTCTCCAGGAGGAATTCTTAGGATATAACGCTTGGCTCTGGAGTTTCGTTTCAGGCGGATTTGTAAGGGCCCACGGCCTAAATCCACCTCGATAAACTCCGGCAAAGCCTTTGTCGCAAAGATCCCCATATCACCTCAAAAATTGCACTGGCTGCTTTCGTTATTGCAGAGAAAGGGGCGATTTGAAAGCCAGCCAGTGCGAATTGCGGGTGTGTGTGGATGTGAAGTCTTCTGCGTAGGCCCAAACACGCAAAAGGGTGCCCTGCCAAAAAAGACAGAACACCAGATGCTTGTTATGAATCAGTGAGAGCCATTAGATTGCCTCACCTGCGGAAGTATCGCCGGGACGGTTATGACGATTTCTCATGAAGCGGTCGAATTCTTCCTGATCTTTCGCCCGGCGCAGGTCATTCATGTAGTCATCGAATTCCTGACGCATGCTATCAAGCTTTTTGCGCTCTTCTTCCAAGCGCTTCAGCTCTCTTTCGCGGTAGTCGTCAAAAGCAGCATTACCGCTGCGGGTCGCAGTTTGCATATTGTCCATCGCATTTTTGAAATTGCTACGGTCCCACTGGCACTTAGCTTCACGCTTCCAGCCGTTAAGATTGTCGCCCCACAAGATGTAGGCAAGCATAGCAAGGCCTAGAGGCCAGAAAATTACGAAGCCCAGAACCATAAGTGCAATACTTAGAGGATTCCAGGAAGGTTTTATTGCATTTACATTCATTAAAATCACCCCTTTCTCAAATCAACAGACTTGAGATGGGATGATTTTATTTTTGTTTCAAGAGTTAGAATAAAATTTTATTAGGTGAATGACTGGATTCACTTAGATCTAACTAGAATGCACTGCCCCGTTGAGGCGTCGTGCTTGCTCAACCCAGTTATCACGAACCATGCGACCGCGGATATCCAGACGATCATCCAGAACTGCGGCTTGATCTTCTGTCAGGTTGGCGATTTGCCAGTAGTGGAAGATGCCTGCGCCGTTCAGAGCGCGTTCCAGTTTGGGACCGACACCGCTGATCAGCTGA
The DNA here is from genome assembly GCF_014651595.1 of Pseudovibrio japonicus. Classification (GTDB taxonomy): domain Bacteria; phylum Pseudomonadota; class Alphaproteobacteria; order Rhizobiales; family Stappiaceae; genus Pseudovibrio; species Pseudovibrio japonicus. The sequence continues at coordinate 467,385 of NZ_BMXE01000002.1, forward strand.
AGGTCATCAGCAACACCTTCAGGCTCAGCAAGCAGGATTTCACGTAGTGGATCACTTGGCACTTTCCCAGCAGCTCCTGTGCGCGCGCTCTTGGTTGCTGCGCGTTTGGTGCCTTGCTGTGCGCCCAAATGGGTTGGGTTGTCCTTGATGAACTGGACAATGCGCGGTGCGATTTCGGACCGGTACTTTGACCCGTTGAATACGCCGTAGTGGCCAACGCCCGGCTGGATATAGTGCGATCTGCGGTCTGCCGGGATGTTTTCTGCCAGTTTTTGCGCCGCCTTCGTTTGGCCTACGCCGGAGATATCGTCGTTCTCGCCCTCAACGGTGAACAGGGCAGTGCCCGTGATCATCTTGGGGTCGACCATCTTCCCACGGTGCATCATTTCGCCTTTTGGCAGCGAATGTTCGATGAATACGGTCTCAACGGTCTGGAGATAGAACTCAGAGGTCAGATCCATGACGGCGAGGTATTCATCGTAGAAATCACGATGTTTTTCGGCGCTGTCGCCATCGCCTTCAATCAAATGCTGGAAGAAGTCCCGGTGCGCAACCATGTGGCGGTCCAGATTCATGCCCATGAAACCGGAAAGCTGCAGGAAGCCCGGATAAACCTGACGGGTGAAGCCTTTGTGCGGGAAAGGAACGTCCATGATGACGTTGCGCTTAAACCAGCCGATGCCTTTTTCGACGGCCAAATCATTCACGGCGGTTGGCGCTTCGCGGGTGTCAATAGGACCGCCCATCAGCGTCATGGTTGCCGGAGCGCATTGGTCTCCGCTTTCTTCCATCAGGGCAACAGCTGCATAAACAGGAACGGATGGCTGGCACACTGCCAGTACGTGCGTGTCGGGTCCGAGGTGATGCAGCATCTCGGTGATGTAATCGATGTAGTCATCCAGATCAAAGCGACCGTCAGAAACAGGGACCTGACGCGCGTCTTCCCAGTCGGTTATATAGACATCCAGATGTGGCAGTAGGGCTTCAACGGTGCCGCGCAGCAAGGTGGCGTAGTGGCCGGACATGGGCGCAACAATTAGGATCTTGGGATCGGCTTTTCTCTCTTCAGGCAGATCGCGGTCGAAGTGCAGCAGGTCGCAGAAGGGGCTGGACCAAACGACTTCTTCGGTAATATCAACCTCTTCGCCGTCCACGATGGTGGTGTAAAGCTCAAACTCTGGCTTGCCGTAGCGACGGGTCACCCGTTCCCACATTTCGCAGGAGGCTGCAACGGTGCGGCCAATCTGTGTGTGGGTCAGCGGGTTCAGCGGATTTTTGAAGTACAGTCGGGTCATATCCACCGCAGCACGGACAGGGGACATCGCTGCATGGTTCATTTCATACAAATGGTAATACAGCACAGAATGTTACCTCCCTGGACGCTTGCTTCAGCCAACTCTCATTCATGTATTTTTGTTTTGCGCAGCACGGATACAGTATAGCCCGAAGTGCTGCACTGCAAAAGTATAGGCAGCTCCACACCTTTTCAGCAACATAGACTGATGGAGAATTACATACCAACCTTAACTTGTATTGCAGATCAATAGGTTCTTCACCACCGTTAAGGAGCTTGTATTGTAACCAATTATGCTGCGTTGCACAATGTGTAAAATATTGCTCGAAACATTGAGAGTAAATTGACCGCGATTATTTCATTAAGTTGAAATTACTAATGAAATTTATTTGACAATGCTAATCGGAGGCCAGCTCGGCTATTACGGCATCCAGCAGAGGAAAGCCTGCTTGTGTTGCACGCACGCGGCTGTTCCCGACCCATTCCACCATTCCGTTTTCCTGCAGGTGGAGCAGTCTTTGCGGATTAAACTGGCGACCAGAGAGCTGTTCATAACGGGGAACCTCGATGCCTTCATGCAACCGCATGCCCATCAGCAACATCTCATCGCTTTGCTCTTCGCGACCAAGACCATCCTCAGAAATAGAGCCGTGGCCCTGACTTTCAACCAGGCCTAGCCATGTTTCCGGATGCTTTTCCGTGGAGGTTGCCAGTCTTGAGCCGTCTTCCAGCGTCAAGCGACCATGGGCGCCGGGGCCGACGCCAACATAATCACCGTAGCGCCAGTAAATGAGGTTGTGCTGGCACTGGGCGTCAGGCGCAGCATGGTTGGAGACCTCATAGGCCGGCAGGCCGCTTGCTGCGGTGACCTGCTGTGTGAGGTCAAACATGTCTGCAGCAAGGTCCGGGTCCAGCATCTCTAGCTTTCCAGCCGCATAAAGGCGCTGGAACATGGTGCCGCTTTCGATGGTGAGCTGGTACATGGAGAGGTGATCCGCTGCCAGATCGATGGCGCGGTTGAGCTCCTGCTCCCATGCCTTCAAGGTCTGGTTGGGACGCGCGTAGATCAGATCAAACGAGATGCGTGGGAATGTTTTGCGCGCAATTTCGACTGCTTGAATCGCTTCCGAAACAGAATGCTGACGTCCGAGGATCTTCAGTTCCTTGTCATCCAGCGCCTGAATGCCAACGGAAAGGCGGTTCACGCCTGCAGATCTATAGCCTGCAAAGCGGGTTGCTTCCACGCTGGTAGGATTGGCTTCCATGGAGATTTCAGCAGTGTCTGGCACGTGCCAAAGGCGGGCGATCTCATTGAGGACAGTCTCAACGGTTTTCGGCTCCATGAGGGACGGGGTACCGCCACCGAAGAAGATGGAATCCACCGTGCGGTCCGGCACCATCTGCGCATAGCGTGCCAGCTCTGTTGCCAGCGCTTTGGCGTAGGTCTCCTGCGAGACCGGTTGGTGACGCACATGGGAGTTGAAGTCGCAATAAGGGCATTTAGCCAGACAAAACGGCCAATGCACATAGATCCCAAAGCCGCCAACCGGTGACATAGTCATTCTTATTCCTTTGCACTCGCCGAAGGGTTACTTCGGCAAGCACTCTTCCTGAAACTTAACAAAGGCACGAGCACGGTGAGACAGTGCTTTGCCGTCCTTCGTGATATGTTTTTCTTGCTTATCCATCTCGCCGAAGGTCTTATCGAAACCTTCAGGAACGAACATCGGATCGTAGCCGAAGCCTTCCGGACCGCGAGGTGGCCACGCCAGTTCGCCGTGGATTTCGCCGCGGTAGAACTGAACATGACCATCCGGCCATGCCAGACACAGCACTGCAACGAAGTAGGCGCTGCGGTCAGCTGTGCCAGCCTCAACCAGCTTGTCGTGCACCGCCTGCATAGCGACACCGAAGTCTTTGCCTGGACCAGCCCAACGTGCTGAATAGATGCCCGGATCGCCGCCCAAACCATTGACACACACGCCACTGTCATCTGAAAGAGCTGGCAGTCCCGTGGCTTTGGCTGAGGCGAGCGCCTTAATCGCGGCATTGGCCTCAAACGTATCACCATCTTCCACCGGTTCCGGCAGGTTCAGATCACCGGCGGACAGAACCTCAAAGCCATGCGGCGCGAGCATTTCCTGAATCTCACGCAGCTTGCCTTTGTTATGGCTGGCAAGCACGAGCTTGCCAGGTTCCAGGCGACGGTTTTCTGTTGTTTCTGTCTGCATCAAAGCACCGTTAGTTTTTGCAGCTCAACCAGTTTGGAGATGGACTGTTTTGCGAGGCCCATGAGCTGACCGAGTTCTTCTTCAGAAAATGGCTCACCTTCAGCGGTACCTTGAATTTCCACAATACCGCCTTTGCCGGTCATGACGAAGTTTGCATCTGTGTCTGCGGAAGAGTCTTCCACGTAGTCCAGATCAGCAACCGGTGTGCCTTCATAGATGCCACAGGAAATCGCTGCGATGTGGTCTTTGAGAACCTTGTCTGTCTTGACCATGTCGCGCGCTTCCATCCATTTCAGGCAGTCGTGCAGGGCAACCCATGCGCCTGTGATGGAGGCTGTACGGGTGCCACCATCTGCCTGAATGACGTCACAGTCAACGGTAATCTGACGCTCACCGAGTGCGCCCAGATCCACAACAGCGCGCAAAGAGCGGCCAATGAGGCGCTGGATTTCCTGAGTACGGCCAGACTGCTTTCCCGCAGAGGATTCACGGCGCATGCGGTCGTGGGTGGCGCGTGGCAACATGCCGTATTCTGCAGTCACCCAGCCACGGTTCTGGCCACGAAGCCACGGCGGAACGCGCTCTTCCAAACTTGCTGTACACAGAACGTGGGTATCACCGAATTTGATCAGGCAGGAGCCTTCGGCATGTTTAGCAACGCCGCGCTCCAGGCTGACTGGGCGCATTTCATCAGGTGTACGTTTGGATGGACGGTTCAAGGTAAGCTCCCTCGGGTTGCTTAATAGCTATATAGTCACAAATGGTATTGCGGGTCTTTTAGCTGCGGTTTGCCTTTAGCGCAAAGGCTGGTTTTGATTTGAGAGCTGATTTTCTGCGAAAATTGAGTTTTGGTTGTTCAATTGTCCTGTGCTAGGGATTGAACAGAGGCTTTGGCCCAAACCTTCCCGTGATCTGGAGTTCCAATACCGTGACGAGCGTTCCTCCTTCTGTCCCTCTTGAGGATCTTGACGAACGTTCCCGCGAGATTTTCCGAAGGATCGTCGAAAATTACCTTGATACCGGCGAACCGCTGGGGTCCCGAAATCTTTCACGGGGTCTTTCGCAGCCTCTTTCACCTGCATCCATTCGTAATGTGATGGCGGATCTGGAACATCACGGACTGCTTTATTCTCCGCATACCAGCGCAGGCCGTTTGCCGACACAGTCGGGTCTGCGGCTGTTCGTGGACGGGTTTCTTGAGGTTGGTGATCTGACCAAGGAAGAGCGTGAGCAGATTGCTGTGCAGGTGAAGGCCAACGGCGGTGACAAGACGCCAGAACAGGTGCTTACGGAAGCCAGTCAGATGCTTTCCGGTTTAAGCCGTGGGGCAGGGGTCGTTCTTTCCAACAAAACAGACACGACGCTGCGCCATATTGAGTTTGTGCAGATCGAGCCACTTAAAGCGCTGGTGGTGCTGGTGAGCGAAGACGGGTCTGTCGAGAACCGCGTTGTTGATCTTCCTCCGGGGATGCCACCTTCTGCGCTGACGGAAGCCTCCAACTATCTCAATTCGGTGATCAGAAACCGGACTCTGACCGAGGCACAGACCGAGCTTGTGCGGCAGCGCAATGAGTTTCAGGCGGAGCTGGATACGTTGACCTCGAAAGTGGTGGATGCGGGTATTGCCGTGTGGGGCGGGGACCGGAGTGATCCGGGTACGCTGATCGTGCGTGGACGCTCCAATCTGCTGGAAAATGTGGACGCACAGGAAGATCTGGAGCGCATTCGCCTGCTGTTTGATGATCTGGAGAACAAAAGCGAGCTAATCCGTCTGCTGGATCTTGCCAAGGATGGCGAGGGGGTGCGGATCTTCATCGGGTCGGAGAACAAGCTGTTCTCGCTCTCCGGTTCATCCCTGATCGTGTCTCCGTACCGCGATAGTGAGCAGCGCGTTGTGGGTGTGCTTGGAATTATCGGGCCAACCCGCCTCAATTATGCGCGGGTCATTCCCATGGTGGATTACACAGCCCGACTGGTGAGCCGATTGCTCGGCTAGAGCATATCTGCTGCGAGGTGCCGGCTAAAGACTTGGCTTGTAGCTGGCCAATTTGACGCCAAAGCCGATGAAAACGACTCCGGTTATGCCCTTGAGCCATCTTTGGAAGCTGCCAGTGCGAGCGAGGCTGGTGAGTTTTCCGAGTAGGAGAACCATCGCACCGAACCAAACCGCATTGATCGCCGAATGCAGCGACACAAGCAAAAATGAAGATGCTGCTGATGCTTCGCCAAGTGAGATAAATTGCGGGAATGCAGCAAGGTAGAACATCGACACCTTTGGGTTCAGTGCGTTTGTTAAAACGCCTTCCGTAAACGCGCTCACCAGCGTGCGTTTTTGGTTTGCGGGAGCAATTTTCGGCGCCTCCTCAAAGCCATTAAAGGTCGCATAGAGTGCTTTCACACCAATCCAGCACAGATACGCGGCGCCCAGGTACTTTACGATGGTAAAGGCGGTAGCTGACTGTACGAGGATGATGGAGATGCCGAGGATCGCGAGCATTCCATGGAGGTAAAACGCGGCTACAAACCCAGCCACATTGGCGAACCCTGCAGCGCGTCCCGAAGTCGGTACGGTCTTTGCGATGAGCACACCGTTTGGTCCAGGCGACATAACAAGAAGAGACGCAACGAAAACAAAACTTAATATTTCTGACCAAGCCACAAGCAATCCCCCAAGCATACGTAGCAGTTCTTATACTTGGCTGATCTGAATTTGCAACGCTCGGTTCAGCCTGACAGCCTTCGCTGGTTCGCTTCGCGATTGAGGGCATGGGAGAACCGCCAGCAAAGCGGCGCAAGGGGAAAAATAGTGTGCCTTATCCCATTCCTTCGTCAAATTTTGTCAAATGGGGGGCCGATTTTGTTTGAGAAAATGCCTAGGGTGTTCTTTAACAGATCGCCGGAAACTGCCCCATACGGGAAAACCGTTTTTTGGGCTAATATACGCTGAAAACAATGAATGAGAGCGCTGCGCATGACTGAAAGGAAATGTGAGAGGTGCTGAATGACTGGAGTTCGTCTTGCTTTCCCTTACAGCTTCTGAACTGGAACGCTACGCCCGTCACATCGTCCTGCGGGATGTGGGCGGTCCGGGCCAACAAAAACTCAAAGCCGCGCGTGTTCTGGTTGTCGGAGCAGGGGGGCTTGGTGCTCCGGTGCTGCAATATCTGGCAGCGGCTGGTGTGGGTACAATCGGAATTGTTGATGATGATGTTGTGTCGCTGTCCAATCTGCAGCGCCAAATCATTCATGATACCGAAAAGCTTGGCGAGCCTAAGGTTGCCAGTGCTGCTGAGGCCATTGCGCGCCTGAACCCGAATGTGCGCGTTGTTTCGCACCCGACCCGTATTAACGGGCAGAACGCCATGGCACTGATCAACGATTACCACATCGTAGTTGATGGCTCGGACAATTTTGCAACGCGCTATCTTGTTTCAGATGCCTGTTTTTATGCCGGACGACCGCTGGTAACTGCCGCTGTAGGGCAGTTTGATGGGTCCGTTACGCTACTAAAACCCTTTGAGCGCGATGACGAGGGGAACTACATCAACCCGACCTATCGCTGCCTATTCCCCAAGCGTCCTGAGGCCGGCTCTATCCCGACCTGTACGGAGGCCGGTGTTTTGGGCGCACTAACCGGATTGTTAGGGACGCTGCAAGCGCTTGAAGTTATTAAGGAAATTGTTGGCTTTGGTGAAGGTCTGGTTGGGCGCTTGCTACTGGCCGATACGCTGAGCATGCATTTTGAGACCATCAAATATAAGCGCTCAGCAAAGAACCCGCTGAACGGGGACACTCCTAAAACATGGAGTGAAATGCTGGAGGCCGAGCACGGCTGATCCAGTCTCTGAAAGAAGCGCTTCAAAAGAATTCGGCGGAGAACTTCATCCCCGCCGCATCCGACCCCGCCCTCATATCAGGGTCTGGCCTCACCAGCGTTGCAAAGAGCACTGCTTGCGCAGCACTCCCCCGATGATGCCTAGAACGTTTTCGCCAAGCTAAGCTTGAAGGAGCGGCCTTTGCCTTCTGTCTCACTCAGGTGCTCAGTGTGTTTCTGGTCAAAGATGTTGGTCACACTTGCGCGCACCTCGGCGCCTGCAAGAGAGCCATCTTCGGGCATCCATGCCAGACTTAGGCTGTGAAGCGCATAACCCGGAGAGGCATTAGCTGGGTCATTTACGCGGTCTTGTTCGGCGAATAGATCTGCGCGCCACGAAACATCAAGGTCATACTCGGTGAACTTGTATCCTGCTGAGAGGAAAAGATTATCTGCTGCGACGCTTTCCAGATATTCATTGTCTGAGAGGTTGTCGCCGCGAGTGAGCGCTGCGCCCATACTGCCGTACCAGCTTTGTGAGGAATAGCCGGCCTCCACCTCAATGCCTTTGATCTGTGCATCATCAATCGCAGTTGTGATGGTCTGGCCAGTTGCGTGATCCTGCTCTGAATACAGATAGTTGTCGATGCTGTTGTAAAAGCCGGTCACCTTGAAGCGGAGGCTATCGTTTGCCAGCAGGACATCATCGAATTTAAAGCCAAGCCCGGCTTCAAAATTGTTGGATTTTTCTATCCCGAGATCCGTGAAGCCATCCCCGGAGAACACTTCATCAATAACTGGCATGCGTTCTGTATGGGAAATTGAGCCGAACACATTCATCCAGTCTGTCAGCTCATAGATTGCTGCAATTTTGGGAGAATAGGCGGTCTCGTCCAGATCTTCGCGTAGGGTGACGCCGTTGCCTGGCTTGAGACGGGAGTAATCAACGCGCATTCCGGGGATGAGGGTGAGGCGGTCATTGATCACTATCTCAGCCTGTCCATAGACACCAAGGGCATAGATTTCGCCTTCTGGGTGGGACGAGGAGCCGGGCTGAGCGGTTCCGTCCGGGTTCAGGCGGGGGTTGAGGCGCTCATGGTATTTTCCATCGACACCGTAAGTGAAGTAAGCCTCCAGATTCTCAGAGAACTGCACTTCCGAGGTGTTTTCCAGCTTCGCCTGCCATGTGTTGTAGACGTACTCCGCCTCTGTACCCAAAGGCGCTGACGGACCGGCGCGGAACGTAATATCCTTAAGGTCCCGCTGGGTTTGGCTCCATGAGATTTGGGCCTGAAGGTCCAGCAGGTCATTGCCAGAGAACGCGTTTTCGTAGGCCAAAACAGCCTGTTGCTCGCTTGTGATCTGATCTGCTGTGCCGAAGAGAGGATTGTAGGTGACTTGGTCGTAGAGGCCGTCTCCTGATTTTTCGACATTGAAGTAGCTGGCCGTCAAAGCCTGATCCTTGTCAGCTCCGAAGTTGTATTTCAGCTTTGCCAGACCGGAGAGGTCGGTCATCCGTGAGTTCTCTAGTTCTTTGCCATGTGCGCCATCATAATCACCGTCGCGCCCGTAATTCAGGTTCAACAGCATTTCCAGATCCTGCAGTGGTCGTGCCGCAACTGTTACGCTGCTTCGGGCACCGCTGCCGTTGGAATCCCACATAGCTTTGGTTCGCACGGCAAGCCTGGCATCCCCTTCCAGTAAGTCACTGGCTTCCTTTGTGCGTGCGCTGACAACGCCGCCCAGTGCACCAGAGCCAAACAGAGTGGAGGACGCAGGGCCGCGCAGGACTTCCACCTCCTTCAAAAGATCGGTGTCGAAGAAGAAAGAACCGGCACGGTACATTTCAAAAAAGGAGGTGACGCCGTCAATCTGCATGATCATGCGGTTTTCATCGGACGCCAAAGCCCCGCCGATGCCGCGAATGTTCAGAGACTGCCCGAGGGCATTGTCAGCGTTGATTGTCGTCACACCGGGGACCGTATTCAGGATTTCACCCAGAGTGCTGGTTTGGCTAGCTTCAATTTGCTCCTGAGAAACAGCGGTGACGGCTTGTGGCGTTTCAATTGCCACCTTGTCTTTGCCAGCTGACACGATGATCTCGTCCAGCAGGGTTGTCGGGCTTCCGATCTCAACCGGTAGCGAGGCTTCCTGCGCTGAAACAGCTGCGGACATTAGGGCGAGCGAAAGGGCGGTGCTGGCATACAATGCCGCACGGGAATAGCGCGAGTAGGACATAATCGCCTCAGTCTTGAATTGCGTGGGAATGGCTGGCTGAGGCGTGCTTTAGCTAGCTTGCGTTTGCGGGATGCAAACATTGTTTCTAGCGGTGTTTTATAAATATGAGTATAATAGTCAAGTTTTAATTTTGAATTTTCCCTGTGCGTGGTTGTAAGCGTTCTTCAAAAAGAAGCCTCCGCCACGGGTTCGAGGTCGTGACGGAGGCGAAATATTTTCAGGTCTTTCGGTGGTTAGTCGGTCTCTTCAGTGCCACATGTGCCAATAACCCAACAGATACCAGCCCCAACCAGAGCCCCGACAATTGGGGCAAACCAGAACATCCACAACTGCTCAAGCGCCCAGCCTCCGTTGAAGACCGCTGTTGCAGTGGAACGGGCGGGGTTCAAGGATGCGCCCGAAATCGGGATCGCGATGATGTGCATGCAGGCCAGCATCAAACCAATAGCGAGGGGCGCGAGGGCTGCGTGGGCCTTCTTGGACGTAGCGCCGATGATCACGATCAGGAACATAGCGGTGACGGTGATTTCTGTGATGGCAACTGCAAGTTCAGAGAAGCCACCATTGGAGTGTTCGCCGAAGCCGTTGGATGCAAAACCAGGAGGGTCACCCGGACCATGTGCGAGGATGACCCAGAAGACACCAGCTGCTGCTGCACCACCAATGACCTGCGTAATGATATATGGAATCACATCCAACGTCGGAAACCGCTTTGCAGCCCACAGGCCGACGGTTACCGCTGGATTGAAATGAGCACCCGAGACATTGGCAAAAGCATAAGCCATACAGACAACAGACAGGCCAACAGCGAGGGCCACCCCCAGCAGGCCAGACCCGCCATACCACTCAACCGGTGCGTAGGACACCATTGCCCCACCGCACACTGCAGAGACCAACGCGAAAGTGCCCACAAATTCTGCGCCAAGTTTCCTCAACATCGCACTTCTCCTCATATTGATGTGACGGAGGTAGCACGATGAAATTTCCAACACGCAATGATGGTCCTTTACAATCTAACAATTGCCTTAAGGATGCAGGTGGCGCTTTTAAGAGAACGCCGGTTTGGGTCAGACATGGCTCTTCTCGCTGTTTCAGGAGTGCTTTTGGGAAGCCTGTGAGCGCATTTGCAGCGCGCTCGTTTTTGAGTTGGGGAGGGAAGCCAGAGGTGCTGGGGCATGCCTGCGACTCACTAAGGAGCTGTTCCTGCGCGAGTCCTGCGGGTTTTGGCCCAAGAATTAGCGAGTTTCAGGAGTTCGGGCATGCCAACTGAAATGGATTCAGCGTTTAAAATTCACCTCAAATACGAGTGCAATATTTTTGCTGCTTTACCGCCAAAATAGGAGATAAATAGCGGAAAACCGCACTAGACTTACAAGATAAAACCCTTAACGTTACGGCATAAATGACAGATTATGCATAAGAGATGCATCTGATATTTCGTTTAATACGCTATTGTTGGGGAGGTTTTCGTGAAGCGGTTGTTATCTGTGTTGCCCGCACTTTCGCTTACTTTGATTCCGTTGAGTTCAGCGCTGGCTGAAGCGGAAAAGAAAGTCACGGTTGAGGATGCGAGGGCGTTTATTGAGAGCTCGGAAGAGACCCTTCAGGAGATCTGGGAGGAAGCCGGGCGCATCGCATGGGTGAATGCCAATTTCATCACTTATGACACCAACTGGCTTAACTCGTTGATGTCTGAGCGGACCACGAAGCTCTCTGTTTCCCTCGCCAACCAAACAAAGCAGTTTGACGGGCTTGAGCTCCCAGCAGATCTGGCGCGCAAGATGAAGCTTCTGAAGCTGGGTTTGACGATCCCCGCACCTGAGAACGAGCCAGAGAAGATCAAGAAGCTTGCCGAGCTCAACACCGAGATGGAAACCATCTACGGCACAGGCAAGATTGAGATTGACGGCAAGCCACTCTCGCTCTCCAAACTCAGCCGCATCATGGCAACCAGCCGCGATTACGAAAAGCTGCTTGAGGTTTGGGAAGGCTGGCGCACCGTTTCTCCGCCGATGAAGGATATGTACGCGGAGATGGTGGACATCGCCAACCAAGGCTCGCGCGAGCTTGGCTTTAAAGACACTGGCTCCATGTGGCGTTCCAAATACGATATGGACCCGGATGACTTCCGTCAGGATGTTGACCGGCTCTGGGGTGAGGTGAAGCCGCTTTACGATGGCTTGCATTGCTATGTTCGCGGTAAGCTGGCGGATCATTACGGAGCCGATAAGGTTCCTGCGGATGGGCCGATCCCTGCACATTTGCTGGGTAACATGTGGGCGCAGTCCTGGGGTAACATCTATCCGCTTGTTGCAGCAGAGGGCGACGAGCAGGGCTACGACCTGACCAAGCTGCTGGAAGAGCAGAACTACACACCGCTCAAGATGGTAAAGACGGCGGAAGGGTTCTTTACCTCGCTCGGCTTTGACCCGCTGCCAGAGAGCTTCTACGAGCGCTCGCTGATCACCGAGCCGCGTGACCGTGACGTGCAGTGTCATGCTTCTGCGTGGAATGTGGATGGCAAGGATGATCTGCGCATCAAGATGTGTACCGAGGTGACGGGCGAAGACTTCAACACCGTTCATCACGAGCTGGGGCACAACTTCTACCAGCGCGCTTATAATCAGCAGTCGCCTATGTATCAGGATGACCCGAACGACGGGTTCCACGAAGCGATTGGCGATATGGTGAGCCTGTCCATTACGCCTAAGTATCTGAAGCAGATCGGCCTTCTGCCGCTGGATGCTTCTGAAGAAGTGAACACCAACATTCTGCTTGCACAGGCGCTGGACAAGATCGCGTTCCTGCCGTTTGGCCTGCTGGTGGACCAGTGGCGCTGGAAGGTGTTTAACGGCGAGCTGACGCCAGAGACCTATAACGAAGGCTGGTGGGAGCTGCGCGAGAAGTATCAAGGTGTTGCAGCACCGGTTGACCGTGCTGCGGATGCGTTTGACCCAGGTGCCAAGTACCACATTCCAAACAACGTGCCGTACACCCGCTATTTCCTGGCGCATATCTTCCAGTTCCAGTTCTACCGTGAGGCCTGCCGCATTGCAGGTTGGGAAGGCCCGCTGGCGGCGTGTTCCATCTATGGTGACAAGGAAGTTGGCAAGAAATTCAACGCCATGTTGGAAACCGGAGCTGCTTTGCCGTGGCAAGACAGTCTGGAAGCCTTCACCGGAAGCCGTGAGGCCGACGCGACAGCTATTCTTGAATACTTCGCGCCACTCATGGCTTATCTGGATGAGCAGAACGCTGGCAAATCCTGCGGCTGGTAGACCAACAAGGTAATCCTGCCGGCCTTATTGGCCTGCAAGCCCGCCGGATATTATCAAACCCCGTCTTTCACGGCGGGGTTTGTTTTTTTTGGGGTGGTGGCTTTGTCAACGCAGACTTGGCTACGTTAGGGTGCAGCAATCGACATGCAATGGGGGAGTGAAATGCATGGCTGTCCAGATGAGACCACTTTCGATCCAAGACATGCCTTTATTGCATGAATGGCTCAACCAAACTCATCTGCGTCCCTTTTATGAGCGTGAACCAAGCACGCTTGAACAGGTGGTGAAGCGTTATGCTTGCCGCGTTGCTGATGATCATAGGACCAAATGTCTGATTGCCGAGTTTGATGGCGCGCCGTTTGGCTATCTGCAATGGTATCTGAACCGGAGCTTTCCCGAGTACGGTATCGATACCATTGGCATGTCAGATGGCGTTAGCATTGATTACTACATTGGAGACCCTGCTCTTCTGGGCCAGCGATTGGGTTCCGCCATGTTGAACGCAGCGGTTGAACATGTGAAGCCGCTTGTCCGCTCTAAGGATCGCTCATTTTGTGTCGGCCACAGGCCAGAAAATACTTCTGCAATCCGCTGCTCCCAACGCGCTGGCTTCACATATCGCAAAGACTTCCTCGAATACGGGTTAGCGCATGAATTGTATGTGAGAGATGAAGGGGGCCTAGTGGCTTGCATATTCGAGACCGACCTCAAATAAGATGAAGCTGTAGTTGGTCAGTGGTTTAGACACATTTTGTGGTGTGCGCTGGCCTGCGGAGCGTGGTGGTCAGCAGTGTGCCCATGAGCGGTGATCCTGCGGGGTGTGGTGCAGAGCACTTCAGGCACCGATCACAGTGACTTATTCAAGAAGCGTGATTTTGAAGTTTATTGGCTGCGGATGGGCGACACGCTCCAGAATTCCGCAGGGCTTTCTTAGTGCTTCCAGTCAGTCGCGTAAGGCTTCTTGCAGAGTGAGCAAAGCATCACGTCCTTGGCATTCCTACATTCGCTCATCCAGCACTAATTGCCGCATATAAGCCAGATTTTCCAAATCCGAGACGGCTATGGTGACTTCGTCAATTTCGTTTTGAAGACTATTTGTGGCGCTGCATGCGGTGTCAATGGGCAAGGCTCACGCGGCGCGGGTATGGCGAGGGCGCGACGATTTACAGCTATGATTAACCGCCACGAGTGATTTATTGCATTGCTACAAATGACAATCCCAACTAATTAATTGGATAGTTATTTCTCTCTTAGGCTTTACCGATGCGTTTAATATCGAAGGCAGTCCTTATTATCGCAACAGGCTTGATTTTCTGGTTTCTGTTCATTTTCTTAATGAGCTTGCTACAGCTCAACGGCCTACTCTTAAATAGCGTAACTTTCTTCGACTTGAGCGACTTTCATGTTGAGCTAAGGGACTACCCGTGGGTGGAAATCGTAACCGCGATTGGAACAGTTGCTGCAGCTATTGCCGCTGCAGCGGCGGCAATAATTGCATTAGTCATTGATGGTAGAAATCGAAACGAGCGGAAAGAACAGGAAGCGATCAAAGCGAGAGCAAATCGTGCTGTTTCTGTTTTCGCGCTATCCGAGATAGCAAGTTTGATTAAGGCCTTATCGCAAAAGTACGGAGAAGCTTGGTGCCACCATCAAAATTTAAAGTTTGCAGAAGAACACGACCTCTCTGACATCATATTATCAGGCGAAATAGAGATTTCAGCGACCTTGGCCCAGCTTATCCATCATGTAGAGTATACACCGCCTCAAAATGCTATTGAGATGTTGAGGTTAACAATCCAAGGTGCCCCAGAAGAAATTCAAAATGATATCTCATTTCTACTTGAAAGGTTGCAGAGAGAACTATCTCACATTCGTTCTTTAAAGGTTCCAAGCGATTACCGAATCTGCGGTTTCAGCGCTCTTCGTTCACTTGCTGAACTTAGTACCCACGTAAGCAAACTATTAATATGGGCACGAGGGCAGAAGGTTGAAAAATACAGCCACTTAATCAATGATGGCATGTCGATAAGTAACTTCGATCTTCCTAAATGCTGTCGCCTAGCCTACTTTAAGTGGCTTAATGCATAGCTTTTTCTCAATTTTGAAACGAAGAATTGAATCCAGCAAGGTTGCCTGTATATGGGGTTGATGCCCCATGGGTCCCGGCTCGGCGGCCGGGATGACATCGGAGGGTGAGGCTCTCGCTCGCTAAGAAGCTCACTTCTCGAAATGGCACCCAGGAAAGGTCGATCGGCGGCTTGATGCAGTCTGGATCCCGCATCAAGTGCGGGATGACGGGCTAGGGTTGGCCGCGCGCACCCGGACCACCTGACGTCATCCCGGACGAGCGGAGCGGAGATCCGGGATCCAGTGCTATGAGTGAGGGCTTTGCTGGTGATGCTGATAGGCGGCGAATGTCTGTGGCAGTAGGAGCGCGGCAGAGGGTGTGGCAACTGCCCCATAGATCCCGGCTCGCGGGCCGGGATGACACCTTTGGGTGAGGCTGCTGTGCCTTGAGCGCTTTGCTCGTGTTTGGGGCTGTACCTACAGTGCCTTGGCCCGTGGGTGGGGGCTCGGACATACAGCGATCCCCTCGGAGGAAAAAGAGGCGCTAGTGCGCCTCTTCCCAGTTGGGGGCGGCTTCGGCTTCCACCTTGAGGGGGATGGAGAGCTGGAGGGCCGGCTCGGTGGCTTTTTCCATGGTGGTGATGACGAGTTTTTTGGTCTCGTCTACCTGATCCTCAGGCAGTTCGAAGATCAGCTCGTCGTGCACCTGCAGGAGCATTTGGGCGTCCAGATTTGCTTTTTCCAGAACCTCGTCCATACGCACCATGGCGCGGCGGATGATATCGGCCGCTGAGCCCTGAATTGGGGCGTTGATGGCTGCGCGTTCGTAGAACTGGCGCATGTTCGGGTTCTTGGTGTTTACATCCGGGTAGTGGGCGCGGCGGCCAAAGATGGTTTCGACGTAACCATTTGCATGGACGAACTTTTTGGTCTCTTCCATGTACTCTTTGATGCCGGGGAAGCGCTCAAAATAGGTTTTGATGTAGTCACCTGCTTCACCGCGAGCGATACCCAGCTGGTTGGCAAGGCCGAAGGCGGAGATCCCGTAGATGATGCCGAAGTTGATTGCTTTTGCACGGCGGCGGACCATTGGATCCATGCCTTCAATCGGTACACCAAACATCTCGCTTGCCGTCATAGCGTGAATGTCGAGCCCATCGGCAAAGGCCTGCTTGAGCTGCGGGATATCGGCCATGTGAGCAAGCACGCGCAGTTCGATCTGGCTGTAGTCGGCAGAAATGAGCATTTTGCCCTTTTCAGCCACGAAAGCCTGACGGATCTTGCGGCCCTCAGAGGTTCTGATCGGAATGTTCTGGATGTTTGGCTCGGACGAGGACAAACGGCCCGTAGAGGTGGAGGCCAGCGAGAACGAGGTGTGGACGCGGCCAGTTTCCTGATTGATGAAGCTTGGCAGGGCGTCAGTGTAGGTGGATTTCAGCTTGCTGAGCTGGCGCCACTCTACGATCTTGCTTGGCAGCTCATGGCCCTGCGCGGCGAGGTCATCCAGAACAGAGGCTGAGGTAGACCAAGCGCCGGTTTTGGTTTTTTTACCGCCGGGCAGGCCCATTTTGCCAAACAGGATTTCACCCAGTTGCTTTGGTGAGCCAACGTTGAAGATTTCGCCTGCTTTATCGTGGATTTCAGCTTCCAGCGCGGCAGCGCCCTGGGCGAACTCGCCGGAGAGCAGGGAAAGCATCTGACGGTCGATGGAGATGCCACGGCGCTCCATTTTGGCCAGTGTTGCCACCATCGGGCGCTCCAGACGCTCGTAAACCACGGTCATTTCCTCAGCCGCGAGGCGTGGTTTGAGGATTTTCCAGAGGCGCAGGGTGACGTCTGCATCTTCCGCTGCATAGGCGGTGGCTTTGTCCAGCGGCACCTTGTCGAAGGAAATCTGGGATTTGCCGGAGCCGCACACTTCCTTAAACGGGATTGGCGTGTGATTGAGCCAGCGCTGGGACAGTTCGTCCATGCCGTTGCCGCCTTTGCCAGCATCAAGCGCGTAGGAAAGCAGCATGGTGTCGTCAAACGGCGCCATTTCCACGCCGTAGCGCTTGAGCACGAGCCAGTCGTACTTCATGTTCTGCGCGATTTTGAGGACAGCCGGGTCTTCCAGCATTGGCTTGAGCAGGGCGATGGCTTCTTTTAGCGGGATCTGGCCTTCCAGAAGCGCACCGCCGCCGAGCAGATCACCTTCGCCGTCCACATGCGCCAGCGGGATATAGCAGGCCTTGCCCGGTGTACAGGAGAGGGAGACGCCCACAAGGCCAGCTTCCATGGCGTTGAGGTCATCTGTCTCGGTATCCACAGCTACATAGCCCACTTCGTAGGCTTCAGCTATCCACTCTTTGAGGCGCTCGGTGGTGGAAACTGTTTCGTAGGCGGAATTATCTACAGGAAGAGCTGATATTTCAGCTGCAACTTTCTCTGCCAGAGGGCCAGCAGTCCATGCTTTACCCTCAAGTTCTCCCGCGCCATCCTCAGCTTGTTCTGCTGGTTTTACCGTGCTTTCCCAACCTTCGATCACAACATCCGCTGGCTCGATGTTTTCCAGCACGGAACCGGTGACATCAGCCACCTTTTTGGTGAGGCTGGTGAAGCCCATTGCCTTGAGGAAGCCAACAGCCTGTGCGCCGTCCACATCACAAACGGAGAAGTCTTCGACCGGGGTTTCAACCGGCACAGCCTCTTCCAGCTGCACGAGGCGCTTGGAAATGCGGGCCTGCTCGGCGAACTCGATGAGGTTCTCGCGGCGCTTCTTCTGCTTGATGGTTTCGGCCTGCTCCAGCAAGGTGTCCAGATCACCGAATTCGTTGATGAGCAGGGCGGCAGTTTTCAGGCCAATACCTGGGACGCCCGGCACGTTATCAACGCTATCGCCGGCCAACGACTGCACTTCGACCACCTTTTCCGGGCCGACACCAAACTTCTCAAAGACCTCTGGCTTGCCGATGATCTTGTTCTTCATGGTATCGACCATGCCGATCTTATCGGTGACCAACTGCATCAGGTCTTTATCGCCGGAGACGATTGTGACGCGGGCGCCGGCTTCTTCCGCCTGACGGGCGTAGGTGGCGATCAGATCATCGGCCTCATAGCCTTGTTGCTCAATGGCAGGCACCCCGAATGCGCGGGTTGCCTGACGGATCAGGCCGAACTGAGGGCGCAGGTCTTCCGGTGGCGGCGGGCGGTGGGCCTTATATTCCGGGTAGAAGTCGTTGCGGAATGTTTTGCCGGACTTATCGAAGATCACGGCGAAGTGGGTCGGCTCGTCACCTTTTTCTTTGGTGGGGCCTTCCTGCATCATCTTCCAGAGCATGTTGCAGAAGCCGGAAACCGCGCCAACGGGCAGTCCGTCGGGCTTGCGAGTGAGCGGCGGCAGCGCGTGATACGCGCGGAAAATGAAGGTAGAGCCATCGATCAGGATGAGGTGATCGTTCTCTGTGAGAGCTGGGGCAATGGATTGTGTCGACATGGGCTGGATCATGCCCGCCTTGGGCCCACAAAGAAAGAGGGATTAGCCCTTTTTCAATGATGTTTTATTGCATTGCACGTTCAGATAGTTCGGTGCGCTCTGCGCTACACTTTTCTGCATGCCTATTCTCATCGGGAAATCACCTGAAACGCTTCAGGAAACACACAAGCACGCTTGTTCAGCTTGCTGTCTCCCAGGCCAGTTTTACGGTGTTTCTGGTGCCTTGTAGGGCATGAAGCCAGATTGATTGTTGCGGATGGTCGGTTTGAAACTTCCTTCCGGGCAAATGTAGATCAGCTCGTTTTCAAGGCGTACCTGCTGGCACTCATCGCTCAGCTCGTACACGAAGCCACTATTGTTCCTGCCGCTGACGAAGTAGTCATTGGTGGCAGGCTCTTCTCCAGAGACCGTCTCTGGTGCATCGTAGACCGAGGTGTTGCACAGGTCGCGGATTCTATCACGGTATTGGGAGCCGCCCAGATCCACAGTGCCACTGCGCTTCATCCATTCCTCTTCACACTCCGCGACCTCAGCTGGTGTCGCCTTTTCTGGAGGAGGAGGTGTTTCCTGCGCAAAGGAGGAGGCGATGCTAACGCCAGTGAGAAAGGTCAGAAGCGCCATGCACCTGGCTATGTTGCCTTTAGTTCGTGTAGTTGTGCTGGAGTAACTCATTGTGAGCTCCCTCCGCTTTCTGCTGTCGTCAGGGCAGGCAGGCTGAAATGCTCGGCACCGGCTGGAGGACTGAAGTTGAAGTCTTCCTGCTTGAGCTGAGGATCAAGGTTCCATCCCCTGTAAGACAAGTGTGTTTGGGGGGCACCTTCTATGTTTTTGTATGTGATTATGAGGTAGCCGGGCAGGCCGCTGTCTTCGTAGACCCAGAGCTGCCAATCGACCAGATCGTTAAAGAAAGCGAGGTGATGGGCAACGCCTTCTGGCAGCACCTCACGCCCCACATACAAGGCCTGCGTTGTCAGCTCATCCAACATCTTGTCCAGCTCCGGATTTACCAGATCAATCCCGGGCAGGGTGAGTTGAAACTCATCGCGCAGCACCTCGATAAGCTCAGTAGAAGTGCCGGTGAAGTCTCCTTGCGTGTAGATATTTCGCGTCTTGTCGAAATAGGTGATGATGCCGTCATCGAAGAAGATTTCACTGATCCCATCCGGGCGTGGGAGATCGATCCTGATGTCTCCTGCACCCAGAATGTTGACGGTGTATTCAAAGACAAAATTCAGCGGCACCCCGTCCTTGAAGATGCGCTCTTCACTGGCATAAACAGTAAAGGTCATCTGATCGATTTCGCTGAACTTTTCTATGGTTTCACGCAGGACACGCCGTGCCTCCTCCTCGTTTTGGGCAGAGGCAGGCAAGGGGCGCAACTCCAGCCAGCTGATAAAGCTGACAATGAGAAGAAATGACAGAACTCTGAGAGCCCCGAGTTTCATTGATACACAAACCCTGATTTTGTCACACGGCAGTCAATCCTATTGAAACCCTAAGCAAAGACCTGAAAGACCGTCTGAACCCAACCGCTAAAATTGACCGTTGTAGGTGTATATGTCGCAAAGAAGCCCCGAAAACTGCGGTTTCGGGGCTAAGTCAGGTCAGGCTGATCGTACTTACATCAGGTTGGTGACGGGACAGGACGTTTTGTGCCGGGCATCTGGGCGATGTAGGCCCAAGCGGGTCGCTTGAACAGAAACTCGAGGTAGCCCAGTTTGTTGATCAGCCAGAACAAGATCATTGGTGCTATGGTGGCGGTGCAGGTGACGATTAACGAAATAGCACCAGCATCCTCAATGAGGCCCAGCTTCAACAGAAGCGTGCGGGAGACTGCCATGGGGAAGAAGAAGGACAGGTAGATCACGATGGAGTTCTTGCCCATGTAGCGCAGCAAGTCCAACAGCTTAACCTTGGAGAGCAGGGCAGAGACTGTGATGACCGCCAGAGCGCCCAGGCCACCCAATGCCAGAGAGGCAAATGGCAGCTCCGAATAGCCGTAGCTCACGGCAAAGCCGTTGACGAGCGCCCAGAGGACGATAAAGGCTAGTCCTGTCAGGACATTCTCACGGACCCAATCGGCGATCGCGAAGATCTTCTGGGCGAAGATATAGCCAGCGAAAAAGAACACGAAGCGGGAGGCGGTTTCGTCAATCAGAACGGAGCCGGTGTGTATTTGGCTGATCTGAAGACCTGCCGCGACCAGCAAGGTCAGCTGCCATGGCACCTTCATGGAGTGCAGCAGCTTGGTGATGACGAAGAAGACTGGCAGGGCGTAGATGAACCAGAGTGTCCCGAAAGGTTGCACGAAGGCGAAGGCGTAGTTCATCATTACGCTCTCCCAGGCGACTTCCGCCGCGAACGAAGGGGCCTTCATGCCGAACTGGATGGTGAGCCAGAGGATGTAGAAATAGAAGAAGTGGACGACCTTGCGGTCCAGATACAAACGCCAGTCCCGGTCGATTGTCAGAGCAAGGAACAAGCCGGAGATCATGAAAAAGTCCGGCATACGGAAGGGCTTAGCAAAGGCCACGATCTCGCCCATGAACCCCATTTCGCCGGTAGCTTTGCCAACCCCGAGGGTTGAATGCATCATCACTACGAGAAAGATGCAGAACCCTTTCGCGTAATCGACCCAATCCACGCGATTGGCTGTTTGCTGCGCCGCCATGTCATCCCACCCCACAAATGTACAAACTAATATTTACAATTGTAAGTTTTACGGAGCACGAATACCAGCGGGAAACTGGCAGAGTTCGATTATTGGTTACTGAGCGTCATCCAAATCCACGGTGACAGACACATAGCCATGTTGTCCGAAGCCCACAGAGGATGCACTCACCTCAACGACGTTAGAGTAATCCTGTGGATTACCTGTGCCTAATATGTGGGTTACATCTACCTCGGCATGCTCGGTCATATCGATGTTGGTTTGGGAGCAAAAACCGGCATTTAAAGTGCCCGTCCCGTCAAGAAACTCAATGATGCGCTCGCCTGCTGGAATGTTGATGTCATTGAAATCTCCACCAATGACAACCGGACCAGCACTGGTGTCGCTTTCCATTTGCTGGATGATGTTGCAGATGCCTTCCTGCTGATCTTCATTGCTCACAGTAGGATCATTATCGACCCGGCCTCCGAAGGTATCCGGGATCGGCAGGTGGACATTGTACAGGTGCAGGGGCTCACTGGATTGGCTATCGTTCACGATTGCCCAGACGCCATTTTGAGTACGGTTGTCAAAGGGAACGGTCCATTCCCCATAGGCATTGCCAACACTGAAGCGGGGATCATCCCTCAGCCAGATTTCCTGACCGTCGCTGGCGACAATCAGATCGTAATCATCCTCTAGCATGTCTGCGATCTCGTCGCTGCCCCTTGAGGTTTCTGAGAGCAGTAGCACGTCTGCATCTTCGTTGTTGAAGATGGTTTCCGCCAGATTCTCGTTGGTTGGGTTGTTGTTGATATCCCGGCCCGTCACATTCCATGCCAGGATTTCAATCGGCGCGGCTTCAGCCAAAGCCGACACAAAAAGTCCGGACAGTGCCAAAATAGAAAAGATCCTGGGTTGTCTGCTCATCAAGCGCGCTGCACGAAACTTAGCCATTTTACAAACCCCTTTATAAAATGAAGTACCAACCACCTGCTCACTAAGAGACTCTTTATGATCGCCGCGATCCGAACCTCTTCAGAGCCATCTCAAACCTGAGGGTCTCCAGTGAACCGCGACTTTTAGGAGGGGGCAACACCGCCAATTATTGGGGGCTTCGCTGAAACGTTTCAGATCTCTCATCAATGCCGCACGCCACTCGCGCACCTGCTGCTTCTTTGCAGTGACGCGGCGAAGAATTCGTTAGCACAACGATTTTTTCCCAAGACATTAGGCCACTAAGATTTCTGGATAAAGGCTGGCGGCGTGGGGCGCTTAATCTTTGACAGGTTTTTCGGAGGTTACACCTGAAGTCTGCTCGGTGTAGGGTGTATTATCGTCTCAATCAGCGTTTGCAACGGGTCCTGATTTAGCGCAGGTTTTACCAGATTCTGAACTGTTGAGTGCAACCATATAATCTAAGAGTATATTAGTTATATCCGCCTAGAATATATTTAGTAGAACCAGATATTCTGGAGTTGCAAGTGCTTAGGTATTGTCAGGTGTTATGCGCCATAGCAGGTTTGATCATCATGCCTACTTCGGTGTCGGCGCAAGAGACGCACAACACCCCGGAGTTACTCCAGGAACTCTGGAATGGGCCGGGCCTTAACGCCGATGACTTTGCGCCTGAAGTTTTTAAAAAGGTCTCACAGGACTATCTGGAAGAAATCCTCTCCGAACAACGTGAAGTATACGGCCCTGCGCTTAGTGTACAGCCGACTGCCGACAATCACAGGTTTCTTATCGAGACAGAAACCTACTCCATCCCAGCACTTGTTAAGCTGAACGAGGCAGGGCAACTGACCGGACTGTTGTTCCGCTACGGTCATATCAAAGATGTGGACCATGGAGACCTGCTGGAGCGCATCCGGGAGCAGACCAAAAAGCAAAGTTATGTGCTGATGGAAAACGGCGAAGTCCACGCAGAGCATGATAGCAATGTGCGGATGGCGGTCGGTTCAGCATTCAAGCTTTTTGTACTTGATGAGCTGGCGCAGCAGATTGATGCCGGTAACTTTGACTGGGACGAAAAAGTTACTCTGGAACAACGCCATATCTCATTTCCCAGCGGCACTATGCAGGAAGAACCTGTCGGCAAGATGTTTGCCCTGCTGGATGTTGCGCGCAATATGATCTCAGTTTCAGACAACACCGCGACGGATCTGCTAATGGATGTGATCGGGCAGGAGAACGTGATGTTGCCGGGTGCAAGCTCACCGGCACTGACCACGAGGCAGTTGTTCCACCTGAAAGCTGACAAACACGCTGCGGAGGCTTATCTCAAAGCCGGACCTGAAGAACGTGCGCATATTCTTATGGATTTGCCCGCCCGCCTGCCGGCTATTGACTTGGTTTCCGGGCCTGTGACCGATGGAATTGAGTGGTACGTTTCCACACGAGAGCTGTGCGACGTTATGACAGAGCTGAAGGATATCAAGGGAATTTTCGTAAATCCGGGTGTGGCGGATCCGGATAACTGGACTGCGCTTGCTTACAAAGGGGGAAGCGAGACCGGTGTGCTCAACATGACCTACGCGCTGGAGGATCAAGAGGGAAACGAGTGGTGTTTCTCAACCACATGGAATGCCAAGGAGAAGCTGGACAACACCTACCTGATTGCGCTGGTCGCCACTTTGTTGGAGAGCCCGCAAACTCTTGAGGCGGCTCTCCAGTAAGTGAAGCGGGTTAACGACGCTCGTTATCGTCAGTAGAAGACCAAGGGCTGATCTGATCCGGGTCGCCGGAGCGCGACCGGTTTGGGTGATCCTGATCGTCATCATGATGACGGGAGGAACTCCACTCGTCCTCATTCAGGTCCACCGTACCATCACGGCGTCGGTAACCAGGATTGACGTTAAGGTTCTGCACTTTTACATGGCGTGCCAAGTAGTTGCCGATTACCTCACGCAGCGGAGGGATGAAGAGCAGAAGGCCGATGGCGTCGGTAAAGAAGCCCGGAATGAGCAGCATAAGACCCGCAAAGACGATCATGGCACCATGCATCATCTCATGGCTTGGCACTCGGCCTGCATCCATTTCGGCCCGCATGCGCATGAGCAAAGATAGGCCCTGCTGGCGCAGCATGTAGGAACCGGCAACTGCGGTCGCCACAGTCAACAGGATGGTAGGAATTGCCCCGATTACACTACCAACCTCAATAAAGAGGTAGATCTCAATTGTTGGCAGGAGAATGAAACAGGCAAGAATGATAAATCCGAGTGGCATAGCGTCCGCGTTGGTTAAGGTATATTTTGATTATTAATGATCACATTTTGAGACGATCACACATATAGTGGGTGGTCTTCGCAGAAATGCAATGACTGATGCAAGCTTATACTTGGATGATAAGACCTTAAAAAGGCGTTGGGATGAACACGAAATAACTGGATGTTGGCGCTAGAAACCTTAAATTAGTGACAGAGCCTGTAAAAATGCGCTAGAGCACATTATCTAGATATCTAATGCATTTGATCATCGGCTCTTTGCAGCCAACGAGTAAAGGACCGGTCGGTACTCGGAATGAACGAAATATTCGACGTCTACAACATAATCTTCCTTATTGCGGCAGTGGTTATTTTCCTGCGGTTACGCTCCGTTTTGGGCAATCGCACCGGTAACGAACGTCAACCTTTTGACCCGTATTCTGCCAAGCAAAAACAAGACTCTCAAAAAACTCAGCCTGTTGATACCGAGGACAACATCATTCCTCTGCCGGGCAACGAGCATGTTCATCATGATCCTGAGGTCGCTGAGCGTGAAGCTCGCGAACAGATTGAGGCCGAGATCGACAAGGTTGCCAAGAAAGGCACTGAGCTGAACCACGGTCTGCGTGAAATCTGGAAAGCTGAGCCGTCTTTCAACCCTAAAGAGTTTGTCGGAGGTGCTCGCGGTGCCTACGAGATCATTTTGATGTCGTTTGCACAAGGTGATCGCCGCACACTCAAAGACCTTCTTTCTCCGGAAGTCTTCAGCGGTTTCTCCGCTGCGATTGATGACCGTGAAAGCCGTAACGAGCGCGTTGAGTCCACTTTTGTTGGCATCGACAAAGCCGACATTGTGGAAGCGGTCTTCAACCAAAAAGACAATCTGGCTGAAGTAACTGTTCGCTTCAAAGGCCAGATGATCACCGCGACGCGGGATTCCGAAAACCGTATCGTGGATGGTGACCCAACCGCAGTCAGCGATCTGACGGACATCTGGACCTTCGCCCGGGAAACCGGTGTGAACGATCCAAACTGGAAGCTGATTGCAACTGAATCTGCATGATGTTTTCACTCTCTCGCGGCGCCATGAGTTTCATTATGGCACTCAGCGTCGCGGCGGGGATAAGTTCTGCCGCTGCAACTGGAAGCACCATAACAAACGACCACAGGACCATGCGAAGCGCGACGCTCTCCGGACCACTTGATCCCGACGGAATCGATGGATGGGCTGCAGATGATCATTCTGCGGCCCTTTCCGCATTTGTGGCTCACTGCGAGGGCAGTGGGGAGCGGAGCCAGCCGACAAAGGCGTTTGGCATTAGCGACGCAGATTTACGCACGATTTGCTCAAAAGCGCTCAAAATCAACGTAAACAACGCAAATGAAGCGAAAGCCTTTTTAGAACAGAACTTTACGTTTCATCGCGTGGAGGACGACGGGTTTGTGACCGGCTATTACATGCCGGAGCTGGAAGGCTCGTTGGTTCGCACTGGAGACTATACTGTTCCCCTCCATGGGTATCCCACGGACCTGAAGGTGCTACCGACTCGCGGCGAAGTGATGGACGGCGCGCTGGATGGCATGGGCCTTGAGGTGCTTTGGCTAAAAGACCCGATAGATGCATTTTTTACAGCTGTTCAGGGGTCCGCCCGCATTCGCCTGCCCAATGGCGAGCTGAGACGCCTTGCCTTTGCCGGCAAGTCTGGCCACCCGTACACCGCAATTGGCCGGGTGCTTATTGAGCGGGGCGAAATATCTAAAGATAACATGGGTATGGATGCACTTCGTACCTGGTTAGCTAAGAATCCATCCCAGCAGAAAGCCGTGTTTCGACACAATAAATCCTACATCTTCTTTGAGTTACAATCTGCGGAAGAAACCGAGGTTGCCGCAATTGGAGGTGCAGGAACAGCACTGACAGACCTGCGATCACTGGCGATAGATGATGATCTGCACACATATGGCAGTTTAATTTTTGTCTCCAGTGAGTTAAGGACCTACGACAAATCAGGAGACCGCTTCGCCAAGCTGATGGTTGCGCAAGATACCGGATCTGCAATCAAAGGCCCTGCGCGGGGTGATATCTATGTTGGAAGTGGTGCAGAGGCAGGTGCCGTTGCCGGGAATATCCGTCACCGTGCGGAATTCTATCTCCTTGTTCCAAAATAATAATTGATCGTGGACGGATCGGATAGATGACGAATGGTGATCGCGCTAAGCGAGCCAAAACAAAACAGCTGACGGACGCAGACAAGCGCTTGTGGGACAGAGTGAAAGCCACTTTAACGCCCCTGCATCAAGAGCGTCTTTCCGACATGCTGGAAGACACAACGCAGCTTTCCGAGCCAAATCAGCTGCTCCAGCCCACTCAAGGAGCTGGGAAGCCCCAACCTGAGCTTAAGCCGCAACTGGTAACTCCAGCGAAGCCACAGGCGAAAAAGTCTCGTGGTCTCAATGGGAAGACAGCGCCGGACTACATTCCGCCCAAGCCTGTGATCCCAAGTATTCCGCCGCTTTCGCCGCTGAACAAGAAGGAACGCAAGAAGGTTGTACGTGGCGGCAAGGGCTATTTTGATGCGCGGATCGACCTTCATGGTCTCACCCAGTATGAAGCCCATCAACGCTTAACCTCCTTCATCTATCAGTCGCAAGCCATGGGCTATTCTCTGGTGCTTGTGATCACCGGCAAGGGTATGGATAGCTCCCATAGTCCTTACGGTGACGATCGCGGCGTTCTGCGTAGAATGGTACCGCAATGGCTTTCTCTTCCGGATATGCGCAGCTGTGTGGTAGGCTTCGATCAAGCTCATGTTTCGCATGGGGGCAGCGGTGCACTTTACGTTCGTATTCGCAAACGTAAGAAATAGGGCAGGAATTTCAGCAAGATGACGCCTTTTGGAGCCAAGGTTAGAGAGCTGCGGGAAAAGCAGAAGATCACCCTGAAGGAAATGGCGGAAGCCCTTTCAGTTTCCTCCGCTTACCTAAGCGCGCTTGAGCACGGCAAGCGTGGTACTCCGACATGGTACATGGTTCAGCGCATCATCACCTATTTCAACGTCATTTGGGATGAAGCTGAAGAACTTCAACGGCTTGCGGAACTCTCCAACCCGAAGATCACCATCGATACAGGCGGTTTGACGCCTCGGGCGACAGAGCTGACCAATATGCTTGCCACCAAAATCAATGGGCTTTCAGAAGAATCCCTTGAGCACCTGATTCACCAATTAAGAGTGGTTAGCTCTCGCGACAATATCTAGTCTAAGCAGACAAAGCTCTGTAAAGTCAGTCTGCTGACTCTCGAAGTGGACTTCTGATATGACGCCTAAAGAACTTAAAGTGGATCAACTTCTTGATCCTCAATTGCTGCGCAACGAACTCAAGGAGCTGGTTGCGAAGTATGATGGGGACGGCAGCAGCTTCAAGCTGCGCAATGACGTCCTGTCAAAGCTGAAGGCGACTCACAAGACCGCTCAGGAAAAGATAGAAAAGCTACTGCTGGATGATGGCAAGGGCCTGCGTTGTGCAAAGCGGCTTTCTTACTTGCAGGATATCCTCATTCAGGTGATCTACGATTTTGCGACCACCTATGTCTATCCTGCTGAAAATCCTACGAAATCCGAGAGAATCAGCGTCATTGCCGTTGGTGGTTATGGTCGTGGCACCATGGCGCCGCACTCAGACGTGGACCTCCTGTTTCTTTGGCCCTACAGGCAAACGCCCTGGGGCGATCAGGTCGTAGAATTCATCCTCTACATGCTCTGGGACATGGGACTCAAGGTCGGGCACTCAACGCGCAATCTTGATGAAACCATCAAGCAGTGCCGCGAGGATATGACGGTGCGCACAGCGGTGCTCGAAGCACGTTATGTTTGTGGTGATCTTGAGTTGTTTCAGGAGCTTACAGCCCGTTACGATAAGGAAGTGGTTGTAGGAACCGGACCTGAGTTTATTGCTGCCAAGTTGGCAGAGCGGGATGAGAGGCATGAACGGCATGGGGCTTCGCGCTATCTTGTTGAGCCGAACATCAAAGAAGGCAAAGGCGGGATGCGCGATCTGAACACGCTGTTCTGGATCGCTAAGTATTTTTATCGTGTTCCCAATGATTTAGGGCTGGTCGCGAAAGGGGTGTTCTCCCGAAAAGTCTTGAATCAATTCCGAAAATCCCAGGATTTTCTCTGGGCTGTGCGGTGCCATTTGCATTTTCTGACGAACCGGCCAGAAGAGCGGTTGAGCTTTGATGTTCAACGGGAAATTGCCGATCGGCTTGGATATCTGGACCACCCCGGCTTGCGTGCTGTTGAGCGGTTCATGAAGCACTACTTCCTTGTTGCTAAGGATGCAGGTGATCTGACGCGCATTTTCTCTGCGGCCCTTGAAGAACAACACGTAAAGTCGGCTCCACGGATCTCTCGGTTTCTGGGCAGTTTTGTTCCCGGCAGCAAGCACAAGCGCCGATCTATCAAGGGAACCAAGGACTTCCTTGTCGAGAACGGGCGTATTATTGCGGCCAAGCCTGATATCTTCGAGAGAGATCCGGTTAATCTCATCCGCGTTTTCTATCTGATCGACAAGACCGATCTGGATATGCATCCGGAATTGCTGAAATTAATTCGTCGATCCCGCCGTCTGATCAACGCTGAGTTCCGCAAGAACGAGCAAGCGAACCGGCTGTTCCTGAAAATCCTGACCAGCCGGAATGATCCGGAAACTGTACTGCGGGCGATGAACGAGTCGACGATCCTTGGTCAGTTTCTTCCAGAGTTTCAGAAGGTTGTCGCGATGATGCAGTTCAACATGTATCATCACTACACCGTTGACGAACATCTCATCCGTTCCGTTGGCGTGCTTTCCGAGATTGAGCGCGGAATGGGCGGGGATAGTCACCCGCTGGCGACAGACCTCATCAAATCGGTTCACAGTCGCAGGGTCCTTTACGTTGCAACGCTTTTACATGACATAGCGAAGGGGCGGCCGGAGGATCATTCGATTGCGGGTGCAAAGATTGCGCGTAAGGTTTGTCCACGTCTTGGCCTATCTCAGGCTGAGACTGATACAGTTGCCTGGCTGATTGAACAGCACTTGGAGATGAGCACGGTCGCGCAGTCCCGCGACTTGAGTGACCCTAAAACCATCAAGGATTTCTGCCGAAAGGTGCAAAGTCTGGAACGTTTGCAGCTCCTGTTGATTTTGACAGTTGCGGATATTCGCGCGGTTGGCCCCGGTGTTTTCAACGGCTGGAAGGGGCAGTTACTGCGCACGCTCTACTATGAGAGCGAGACCATTTTGAGTGGTGGTCATGGCCGCATGAGCCAGCAGCAGCGGGTTGATCATGCCAAGCATGAGCTGGCGGAGCAGTTGGAAGGGTGGAACGCTGAAGAGGTGAAAGCCTATCTGGATCGGCATTATCCGGCTTACTGGCTGCGGGTTGATCTGAAAGACAAGATCAGACACGCCAACCTCATTCGCATGACAGATGCAGAAGAAGAGCATCTGGCCACCTATGTTGAAACCTATGCTTTTGAAGGCATTACGGAAATCACAGTCCTAGCGCCGGACCATCCACGATTGCTCTCAACAATCACGCGGGCTTGTTTTGCGGCTGGTGCCAACATTGTGGATGCGCATATCGACACCACAAAAGACGGGCTTGCGCTGGATAGGATCTATATCAGTCGGGAGCTGCCGGAAGACAGAGATGAATACCGTCGCGGGGAACGGATTTGCTGCATCATTAAAGAAGCACTCCGAGGGACTGCACCAATTCCGGAGGTAAAGGGTCGGGCGAAGAAGCCGAATGCACGTAACAAGGCGTTCTCTCTGCAAACCACTGTTTTGGTTAGTAATTCATGGTCCGAGAGCTATACGGTGCTTGAGGTAACTGGACTGGACCGACCCGGCTTGCTTTCAGATTTGACCACCGAAATCTCCGCATTGAATCTGAACATCGCCAGTGCGCATGTTGGCACCTTTGGAGAGAAGGCGGTTGACGTGTTTTACGTGACGGATCTGACGGGCCAGAAAGTGCACAATGTGGGGCGTCAGGAATCCATTCGCGATAGACTTAGAAATGCATTTGACGGTAAAAAGCCACAAAAAGCATCTACGAGCTCCCGCCGTAAGCTGCAAAAACATACGGGTAAGTAATTTTAAATGAGCCTTTTCAAGAGCTTCGCCACAGTTGGTGGTGCAACGATGCTGAGCCGCCTTTGTGGGTTCGGGCGAGATGTAATGCTGGCTGCCTTTGTTGGCACCGGCCCAGTTGCTGATGCTTTTGTTGTGGCTTTCCGCTTGCCCAACCTGTTCCGCAGACTGTTTGCAGAAGGTGCGTTCAACTCAGCTTTTGTGCCGCTTTTTGCCCGTTCAGTTGAGGAAGAGGGACAGCAGGGAGCGCGGAAGTTTGCTGGTGAGATTGCGGCAGCCTTGTTCTGGACGCTGGTTGTTATCCTCGCACTAGCCGAAGTGTTCATGCCGTATCTCGTGCATGTGCTCGCGCCGGGATACTACTCTGATCCAGCCAAGTTTGACCTCACAGTTCTGATGTCCCGGATAGCGTTTCCGTATCTGCTATTCATGTCGCTGCTTGCCTTTGTGAGCGGAATTCTTAATACATTTCAAAAGTTTCTGGCTGCCGCGATGGCACCCGTGATGCTTAATGTGGTGATGATTGGGGTCCTTGCGGGCATCGGGTTTTATGGCATGGAGCCGAACCAGACCACCGGCGTACTGCTGGTGACTGGTGTTGCTGTTGCAGGCATTGTTCAGCTCGCGGTTGTTGCCGTTGCCATGAAGCGGCTTGGTTTTCGCATTCCGATTAAACGGCCACGCTGGACGCCGGGCGTTAAACGACTGCTCGTTTTAGGCGTGCCGGGCGTGATTGCCGGGGGTATCACACAGATCAACATCACCGTCGGCACTATCATTGCTTCTCTGGAAAGCAGTGCAAATTCATACCTTTACTATGCAGATCGGATCTACCAGCTGCCACTTGGTGTGGTGGGTATTGCGATTGGTGTGGTGTTGTTGCCGAGCCTGACGCGGCAGCTGCGTTCCGGCCAAGAAGAGCTGGTTCATCATACGCAGAACCGGTCGATGGAGTTCGCACTTGCGCTGACGCTTCCAGCGGCAGTTGCTCTCGTGATTATCCCGGACACGGTGATCTCCGTGCTGTTCCAGCGCGGTCAGTTTTCTGATGCTGCTGTTGCGCAGACTGCCACGGCTTTGATGGCGTTTGCTGTTGGGTTGCCAGCGTTTGTGCTGAATAAGGTTCTGTCACCGGGCTTTTTTGCGCGGGAAGATACAAAAACCCCAATGTACTTTGCCGCTGTTGCTATGGTGGTGAACGTTGCTCTTTCAATCCTGTTGTTCCCGAGCCTCAAACACGTGGGCATTGCGATTGGGACGACCGCCGCGGGGTGGGTCAACACCAGTTTGCTCGCTTTCGTGCTCTGGCGCCGCGGGCATTTTGTTGTCGATGCAGCATTGTTGAAGAGGATTCCGCTATTGGGTCTGGCGAGCGTTCTGATGGGCGTTGTGGTGTATGGAGGAACTGTGGTTCTGGCACCGCTTTCCGCGTCCAATCTGTTCGTCGTGCGCGCCAGTGAGCTTGTTATTCTGGTCGCCGTCGGGCTGGTTTCCTTTGGAATTCTGGTGCAACTGACTGGTACTGTAGATTTTCGCTCACAATTGCAGAAATTACGGCGATAAACGCAGTCTGTCCTTGCAAAGCACTTGCACACAGGGAAAAGCGCCGCCATAACCACCGAGCTTAATCTGCGCGGGCTGTCCTAGTTTGTTTGTCACCCATCCGAACTATGCCCACGCAACCCACTGGCCCTTCCAACAGGCCCAAGCCTAGGGATATTCTATTATGACGGCGTTTCAGCCTCGCGTTTTCTCCGGTGTTCAACCGACCGGAAACCTCCACCTTGGTAACTACCTTGGTGCAATTGCCCGCTTTGTTCCGCTTCAGGATCAGATGCCAGCGCTCTTCTCCATCGTTGACATGCACGCGATTACGGTCTGGCAGGAACCTTCCGAACTGATGCAGCAGACGCGCGAAGTAACAGCAGCGTATCTTGCAGCCGGTATTGATCCGAAGAAGTCGATCATCTTCAACCAGAGTCAGGTGAGAGAACATGCTGAGCTGGCATGGATTTTCAACTGTATCGCTCGTATGGGCTGGCTGAAGCGGATGACTCAGTTCAAGGACAAGGCTGGTAAGCACGCGGAAAACGCATCTGTCGGTCTGTTTGCTTATCCCAATCTGATGGCAGCGGATATTCTGGCTTATCGCGCAACCCACGTTCCGGTTGGCGATGACCAGAAGCAGCACCTTGAGTTGACACGCGACATTGCGCAGAAGTTCAACAACGACTACGCCGAGCGCATTAAAGAGCTGGGTCTGGGTGTTCCTAACCCTGAGCCAACTCATGACGCACCGGATGAGATCTACTTCCCTGTCACCGAGCCGATGATCACAGGTCCAGCGACCCGTATCATGAGCCTGCGTGACGGCAACAAGAAGATGTCCAAGTCTGACCCTTCTGATCTTTCTCGCATCAACCTGACTGACGATCAGGACACCATTGCGAAGAAGATCAAGAAAGCGAAGACCGACCCTGAAGCTCTGCCAAGTGAAGTTGATGGTCTGGAAGGTCGTGCGGAAGCTGAAAACCTAGTTGGCATCTATGCTGCGCTTTCCGGTCGTTCCAAAGCGGACGTTCTGGGTGAGTTTGGCGGTCAGCAGTTCTCAGCATTCAAGCCTGCTCTTTCTGAACTGGCAGTTGAGAAGCTGGCACCGATGAACAACGAAATGCGCCGGATCATGGACGATCCGACAAGTGTTGACGCTGTTCTGCGTGATGGTGCTGAGCGCGCTTCAGCGATTGCGGAGCCAATTCTGCATGATGTTCGCCGCATTCTGGGCTTCCTTGAATGCCGTCGCGGATACTAGTTTTTGCAAGATTAAGAAAGCCGCAGTTCACCTGCGGCTTTTTTTGTTAGGGCTCGCTTTGCGGGGCTTACCAGCCCATGCGAAAGATCTGAAAAGGCAAGGGCTTGGTTGCCGTAATGGTCAATCAGAGACCTTGTGAGACAATATCGCTGGATATTCTCTGGGGCTGGTGTCTATTTCTCATAAAAATCGCCCGAAACGCATTCAATTTGCGCTGTGTTTATTGACAGAGGGCTAGTTGCACCCCTACATCCTTGCTGATTGATTGGTGGGGCTCGCCCCAATACATCAGATGGTCGGATGAATGATTGAAACTCGTATTGATCGACGCTTTGCAAAGCTCAAGGCTGAAGGTCGTCCTGCACTGGTAACCTTTATTACTGCAGGTGACCCGGACCTTGCCACCTCACAAGCTATTTTGGATGCACTTCCAGAAGCTGGTAGTGATGTTATCGAGCTTGGCATGCCGTTTTCCGATCCGATGGCTGAGGGCGTTCCAATCCAGCTGTCAACGCAGCGTTCGCTGGCGCATGGCCACACCATGGACAAAACGCTCCAGATGGTGCGTGACTTCCGCAAAAAGGACAATGACACTCCGATCGTTCTGATGGGGTACTACAACCCGATCTATGTGCGCGGCAGTGAAGCGTTTGTGAAAGAAGCGCGTGAGGCTGGCGTTGACGGACTTATCGTTGTCGATGTGCCTGCAGAGGAAGATAACGAGCTCTGCATTCCGGCAATCGAGGGCGGTGTAAACTTTATCCGCCTGACAACGCCAACAACCGACAATAAGCGTCTGCCGACCGTTCTGGAAAATACCTCCGGCTTCGTTTATTATGTTTCCGTGACTGGTGTGACCGGAGCGGCTGCAGCGGATGCGGCTAATGTTGCTCAGGCTGTTTCCCGAATTAAATCACACACTGAACTTCCTGTTGCTGTTGGCTTTGGCATTAAAACTGCTGAGCAGGCAGAAGAAATTGGCAAGAATGCTGACGGTGTTGTGGTTGGCTCCGTGCTTGTTGAGGCTATACGCAAAAGCCTTGATGAGACTGGTAAAGCCACAAATCAAACACAAGCTGCTGTTACCGAAGTTGTGCGCTCACTACGTATGGGTGTAGAAAAAGCTCGGAAATAAGCATTGCTTTACGTATGGCCAGTTTAATGGCCTTTAAAAATCGAAAACGAAATTAAAGACAGGCGGCTGCCCGTGAACTGGATTAACAACGTCGTACGGCCGAAAATCCGCAGCTTTCTTGAAAAGCGCGAAGTACCGGAAAACCTTTGGATCAAGTGCCCTGAAACAGGCGAGATGGTCTTCCATCGCGATCTGGAAGCGAACCAGTGGGTGGTGCCGAACTCCAACTTTCATATGCGCCTCTCCAGCAAGAAGCGCCTGGAGTACTTCTTCGATAAGGGTGAATACACCAAGATCGAAACTCCGGAAGTTGTTGCCGACCCGCTTAAGTTCCGCGATCAGCGCAGGTATGTTGATCGTTTGAAGGACGCTAAAGCCAAAACCGAGATGACTGACTCTGTTCTGGTCGCCAACGGTAAGGTGAATGGCTACGACATGACCACTGCTGTGCAGGACTTTGCCTTTATGGGTGGGTCTCTTGGCATGGCAGCGGGTGAAGCGATCATTCGCGGCATGGAATATGCTGTTGAGCATAAAACACCATTCGTCATGTTCGCCGCTTCCGGTGGCGCACGCATGCAGGAAGGCATCCTCTCGCTGATGCAGCTGCCGCGCACAACTGTGACCGTGCAGATGCTTCGCGAAGCGGGCCTGCCTTACATTGTGGTGCTGACCAACCCAACCACCGGTGGTGTGACAGCTTCCTACGCGATGCTGGGTGATGTTCATATTGCCGAGCCAAACGCTCTGATCGGCTTTGCTGGTCAGCGTGTGATCGAGCAGACAATCCGCGAGAAGCTTCCTGAAGGCTTCCAGCGTTCTGAATATCTGCGTGATCACGGCATGGTGGACATGGTTGTGCACCGTCACGACCTGAAAGAAACCATTTCCAACCTGTGTAACCTGCTGATGAAGCGTGAAGCTCAGCTGCCAGTGCTTGAAGAAAAGCCAGCAGAACCAGAAGGTGGCACCGAAATTGCGGCCACGTCCTAAGCCTTGACGGCTGATGGACTTGCGACATCTAACATAAAGTCCGGCATCGAGTGCCGGGCTTTTTCTTTATGCAGATACCGGAGCAGGGCAATCTCAATAGTCATCGCGCCTTTTGCTCTGATAGCTGTTTGTGACGGCATCCTAGCGGAAACCCGAGAGCACTTAGTGCGTATACGCGCTGACCTGATTTGAAAGCGGACACCCATGAGCAAAATCAATGCTGCCCTTGAACGTCTGATGGAACTTCATCCGAGTGAGATAGATCTCTCGCTGGAGCGTATGCATCGGGTTTTGAAGGCGCTGGGGAACCCGGAGAAGCGCCTTCCGCCGACTTTCCATATCGCAGGCACCAATGGAAAAGGGTCCACTGGAGCAACGATCAGGGCTCTTCTGCAGGCGCAGGGGAAGACAGTTCATGTGTATTCGTCTCCGCATCTGGTGCACTTTAACGAGCGAATCCGGCTGGGTGGAACGGGACGGTTTGTTGAGCAAGAGCCGCTGCTTGAGGCGATCAAGCGGGTTGAGACTGCCAATGATGGCCACGAGCTGACCTTCTTTGAAGCGACGACGGCTGTGGCGCTGTGTTTGTTTGCTGACAACCCTGCGGATTACCTTGTTCTGGAAGTCGGGCTTGGCGGGGTTCTTGATGCCACCAACGTGATTGAAAAGCCGTTGGTGAGCGTCATCTCACCAATCTCCAAAGATCACGAAAACTTCCTTGGCAATAGCCTTGAAGGCATCGCACTTGAGAAGGCAGGGATCATCAAACTCGGCTGCCCTGTTGTGGTTGGGCCGCAGGCTGATGCTGTGCATGCTGTGATTGAGAGGAAGGCTGCTCGCCAGCGTGCTCCCATCTGGTTCCAAGGGCAGGAGTTTTCTGCCTGGGAAGAGGGCGGGCGGCTGGTTTATCAGGATGAGCATGGCCTGCTGGATCTTGCACCGCCAAAACTTGCCGGGTTCCATCAGCTTTCCAACTCCGGTCTGGCACTGGCTGCGTTGCGGGTTGCGGGGCTGCTGGAGAGTGAAGCAGCACGCGCTGCCTGTGATAAGGCGCTGCGATCTATCAACTGGCCTGCACGCATGCAGCCTCTTTATGAGGGGAAACTTTGTGATGAGTTACCCTCGAACAGCGAGATCTGGGTGGATGGGGGCCATAACCCTGGCGCGGCTAAGGTGATCGCATCGTTCCTTGCGGATCTGACCGACAAAGCCTCACGTCCGACCTTCCTTGTGATGGGCATGATGAACACAAAAGATCCTGAGGGCTTCTTCCAACAATTCGAAGGTCTGGCAAAGCATGTAATGTGCGTGCCTTTGACCACGACGAACGCTGGCCGCTCGCCTGACGAACTTGCGAAAATCGCACATCGCGCAGGTCTATCTTCTTCCGCGCATGGAAATCTGGACAGAGCTATTGCAGAAGTTGGCCGACGCTCGCTGAACGAGAAAGAGCCTCCACGCGTTCTCTTCGGTGGATCACTTTATTTAGCTGGCGAAATTTTAGAGAGAAACGGTACACCGCCGCAGTAAACCTCATTCGATTCAGACTCGAAATGATCTAATGCAATAAAAAAGGGAGGCTCATACCTCCCTTTCTTCGTTTTAGTTTTGGCTGACCTTACGCGTCCAGGCCTTCGAAGAGGGCTGTTGAGAGGTAGCGTTCTGCGAAGCTTGGGATGATGATGACGATGTTTTTGCCTTCCATCTCATCGCGCTTACCAACTTCGATTGCCGCCTTCAGAGCAGCTCCGGAAGAAATGCCGACTGCCACGCCTTCGGTTTTTGCAACTTCGCGAGACAGTGCGAAGGAATCTTCGTTGGAAACGGTGGCCACTTCATCAAAAACGGAGGTGTCGAGAATGCCCGGTACGAAGCCTGCGCCGATGCCCTGAATTTTGTGGGGGCCAGGCTGGCCGCCGGACAGGATCGGGCTGTCAGTAGGCTCAACAGCAACCACGTGAACCGCTGGGTTACGCTGTTTCAGGACCTGAGAGGTGCCGGTGATAGTGCCGCCTGTACCAATACCGGAGACGAACACATCAACCTTGCCATCGGTATCATTCCAGATTTCTTCTGCGGTGGTTTTGCGGTGAATCTCTGGGTTGGCAGGGTTTTCGAACTGCTGTGGGATGATGGCATCGGGGATGTCCTGAGCAAGCTCTTCCGCCCGTGCAATCGCGCCTTTCATGCCCTTTGGACCTTCTGTCAGCTCAATTTCTGCGCCCAGAAGCTTCAGCATCTTGCGGCGCTCAATGGACATGGTCTCTGGCATTACGAGAATGAGGCGGTAGCCCTTGGCTGCTGCTACAAATGCGAGCGCGATGCCGGTGTTCCCTGAAGTTGGCTCGATCAGGGTGGTTTTGCCCGGTGTAATTTTGCCAGCCGCTTCCATCGCTTCCACCATTGCGACGCCGATGCGGTCTTTCACGCTGGAGATCGGGTTAAAGAACTCAAGCTTGGCAAGCAGGTTCGCCTTGACACCGTGAGCCTTTGCCAAACGGTCCAGGCGTACGATTGGTGTGTTTCCGATTGTCTCCGTGATTGAAGAGTAAATTTTTCCACGACCCGGCTTGGAAGTGCTCATTGAAATCCCCTTTATACAATTCTTTAGTGAGCCTAAGGCCTGCCTCGACGTAAGAATCCCGAGGAGGAGCCTATCAAAATCCTAAATGAAATGTAGGAAGTGTCGCTGGCGTTTTCGAGGTTTCAAAAACCCCGAAAATTGCAGCACTTAGAAACAAGATGCCAAAATCCATTCACGATGTGGAATTGAATTCTATCTGATCGTGTATTTAGTATGCTCTTTTGCACCGCATATCATCTGCTGAAAATAGAGGCAGCTAGGCGGATGCCTTATCCAACGCCACCAGACCTAGTAATGCTGGCAACTCTGACATGTGGCCAAACGTAGTGGCGCCCAGAGCCTGGGCTTGCGCGACATCGGCATTGGAATCACCGGCGTAATTGAACACGCGCATTCCTGCAGCCCTTGCGGCTTTGATGCCAGCGATACTGTCTTCAATTACAACGCATTGCTCGGGTTTAAAACCCATGCCTTCGGCTGCATAGAGGAAGACATCCGGCGCAGGCTTGCCCTTTTCGCAATCCTGCGAGGAATAAAGGACATCTTTAAACGTATCCCAGAGGCCGGACGTGCCGAGCGTCATCTGCATTTTCTCGTAGCGGCCAGAGGAGCCGACACAGAATGGAATGCCTTCGGCTTTCAGGTGTGCAACGACATCGAGAACACCCGAAATTGGCTCAATGCCTGCTTCAAAAGCGACCAAGTCCGCCTGCTGGATCTGTGCGACCCAATCATCGGGCAGCTTTTTGCCACTCATGCGTTCAGCTTCTTCCTTGATGTCGTCCATGACGGTGCCGTTGAAGCGGTGGTGACAGTCCAAAGGTGAGAGATCCAGACCGATGTCCTGCAGGAACTCAGACAAGACTTCATTCGCTATGGTTTCGGTGTCGACAAGAACACCGTCACAATCGAAAATCACCAATTCCGGCTTCATCACTCTTCCTTTTTATTCCTATAGGCCTGTGGAGCCATGCCCGCCTGTGCCACGCTCTGTGGTTTCAAGCTCTTTGACTTCTTCGATCTGCACCTGCGTTACGGGTGCAACGACCATCTGAGCGATGCGCATTCCGCGCTCTATCACAAAAGGCTCATCACCCAAGTTAATGAGGATGACCATCACTTCACCGCGATAGTCAGCATCCACGGTTCCCGGTGTGTTAAGCACCGTCAGGCCATGTTTTGCAGCCAGACCGGAGCGGGGACGTACCTGTCCCTCATGGCCGGATGGCAGCGCAATGGAAAGGCCCGTTGGCACCATGGCCCTCTGGCCGGGCTTCAATTCAATTTGGTCATGATTTGCCGCCCGTAAATCCAAACCAGCGGCCTCAGCACTCTGGTAGGCAGGAAGCTCCAATCCCTCACTATGGGGAAGACGAGTAATCTTTAGTTTTGGTATCATGAAGGCGCCTATTGATAAGAGGCCCCATATCTAGCAGCAGTTTCCAATTTCTTCCAGTGCCTCACGAAATCGGCGGTGTCGGCAATGGCAGATAGGGTCAGTTTTAGTGAACAGTCCTATCATCCTTACGGAGATTGGTTAGGAGTTAGCGATACAATAAACTGTTCGAGACAACACTTTCATCAACAAACCGAAACAAAAAGCGTTTCACATGAAACAATCGCCTCTCTTTTTACCGCACGGAGCACCGGACCTCATAATACGGCCTGAGCTAGAGGCTCATCAGTTTCTCAAAGCTCTTGCCATTTCAGTGAGTAAGCCGGACGCAATCGTGATCGTTTCGCCTCACTGGCAAACCGACCGGCTGAGCATCACTGCTGCTGGACCACTGAAGACAATTCATGATTACGGCGGCTTTTCGCAGGAGCTCCGCGAGATTCAATATGCTGCTGAAGCTCCGGGCTGGCTGGTATCGCGGGTGCATGAAGCTATTACCCGCTATGGGCTCACGGTGTCCGAGGATGACAGCTGGGGGCTAGACCATGGCGCCTGGGTGCCCTTGGCCCTTGCCTTTCCCGAGGCCGATATCCCTGTTGTTCAGGTCTCCTTGCCGCGTTCTTACGGCAGTGAGGAAAGCTACAATCTGGGCCGTGCACTCGCTCCACTGGCGGAGCAGGGCATCCTTGTGATCGGCAGTGGTGCATTGACCCATAACTTTGACGAGGTGAGCAAAACCGGTGAGGTTCCTGACTGGGCGCTGGAATTTGATCATTGGATCAGCGGCTTGGCTCAACAGGGTGAGACTTGCGCGCTGCTTTCTTCTGGCAATCATCGGTACTACCAGAAAGCCTTGCCGACGGATGAGCACTTTCTTCCCTTCCTTGTGGCCTATGGCGCCGCCGGCGAAAACGCTTTCAGTGAGAAGCTACATGAGAGCTTTACCTACCGCTCAATCAGCATGAGTGCCTTTCGCTTCCACAGCAAGTAGTGAGGTTTGAAGGGCTTCGCTCGACTGGTGTGGGGTGTTTGGCTCTGAAGTTAGAGCCTATCGCTCTGGATCCCGCATAAAGTGCGGGATGACGACAAGGGGCCTGTGCGTTGTGCCCCAACTGTCATCCCGGCCCCCGCGCCGGGACCCATGCAGCGTCTTGGGTGCTGAATGTATAACCTTTGTGGAAAGGTGGGTGTGCGGAGCGAAGCGTCCGTACCGCAAAAAACTTATTCCCCTTAGGTTTTCCTCTCGTACAGTAAAAGACATGCCCACGTGACGGGCTGCTGGCGGAGCGACCGTCAGTGTGGCGTGGGTTGGGCGGGGCTGTTGGAAGACGTAACGCACCTTCTGGTGGTCCGGTGAACCGAACTTCAAACGTGGCCGCATGGTTTGAGGGGAAGGGCCCAGGAATATAGGGTATCACGCGGTTGCAAATGTGGGTGTCGCAATGGGGAAACCTTTTGTATCAGCCAACTTTGCCAAAGTCGGAGGAACTGTTCGCTCAGGAAAACCTGATTGGATAAGCCACTGTCTTTCCGGGAAACCGGCTATCGTACCTTATAGGCAAAAGAGGCGACGTAGTTCATCAAAAGAAAGCCCGGGCGAGGCGAGTAGCCACTGCCGAAGAAACTAATTCAATAAGTAGCGCAGGCACTGCCTGCTTGCCTTGCTCATCCCGCATCTCGGGTTTCATATGGAAACACCGCCGGAGATATCCAGCGGTGCTATAGCTGTTTGCGGATTTAGAACTTTGCTCAGTTTGAGCTGAGTTCTTTGTGCTTTTGCTTGAGGGCGTAAAGCGCTTCCTGTGCCTGACGGGGTGTCATGTCGTCAGGATCAAAGGTGTCCAGCAACTCAACCAGCTCATTGGAGACAGAGGCTTCTTCGTTTTCTTCCGGCTCCGGAATGGTTTCCAGAGGCTGGGAGAACGAGGCGAAGAGGGGCAGGTCATCCAGCAGTGTTTCAGAAGGTTTGTTGGTGTCCTGCTCTTCAAGCTGTATCAGGATCTTTTGCGCGCGGTTGACAACCGACTTGGGCAGGCCAGCAAGCTTTGCCACCTGAATACCGTAGGAACGATCTGCTGCGCCTTCGACGATCTCGTGTAGGAAGACCACATCGCCTTTCCATTCCTTTACACGAACGGTTGCGTTGTTGAGACGCTCCAAGCGCTGGGAAAGCGCTGTGATTTCATGGTAGTGGGTCGCGAAGAGCGAACGGGAACGGTTGGTTTCATGCAGATGCTCGAT
The DNA here is from genome assembly GCF_014651595.1 of Pseudovibrio japonicus. Lineage (GTDB taxonomy): Bacteria > Pseudomonadota > Alphaproteobacteria > Rhizobiales > Stappiaceae > Pseudovibrio > Pseudovibrio japonicus. The sequence continues at coordinate 508,940 of NZ_BMXE01000002.1, forward strand.
GGCTGCCCAAGCGATAGAAAGGCCGTCAAACGTTGCCGTACCGCGTCCAATTTCATCAAGAATAACCAGCGAGCGGTCAGTGGCCTGATTGAGGATAGCAGCGGTTTCCACCATCTCGACCATGAAGGTTGAGCGGCCTCTTGCGAGATCATCGGCAGCACCCACACGTGAGAACAGGCGATCCACGACACCAATGTGCGCGTTTGTTGCGGGAACGAAACTACCCATTTGCGCCAGTACCGCGATGAGAGCGTTCTGGCGCAGGAAGGTGGATTTACCGGCCATGTTTGGACCGGTGATCAGCCAGATCTGGCCGTTTTTGTAGGAATCCTGCGGTCCAAGATCGGCGTTGTTTGCCACAAATGGTTCACCGGTTTTGCGCAGGGCCTGCTCAACAACCGGATGGCGGCCGCCTTCAATGGTGAAGGCGAGTGAGCCGTCGACGGTTGGACGGGTGTAGTTTTCCGCTTCTGCCAAAACAGCGAGTGAGGTGGAAACGTCCAGTATGGCGAGCGCTTCGGCGGCGGACTTGATCAGGCCGCCGGCTTCAACAACGGCTTTGGTGAGCTCGTTGAAGATTTCCAGCTCGATCGCCAGTGCGCGTTCGCCGGCGCTGGCAATCTTGCTTTCCAGATCCGCAAGTTCGGTGGTGGTGAAGCGCATGGCGCCAGCCATGGTCTGGCGGTGGATGAAGCGGGCAGGGTCATCCTTCATGGGATCACACTGCGCGGTCGGCGCTTCCATGAACCAGCCGAGCACGTTGTTGTGCTTGATCTTCAGGGAGCGGATGCCAAGCTCTTCGGCCAGATCAGCCTGCATCTGTGCGATGACTTTGCGGCTCTGGTCGCGCAGGGCTTTGAGCTCATCAAGGTCAGCGTGATACCCCGGCGCGACGAAGCCGCCGTCGCGCTTGAGGAGTGGCGGTTCTTCAGCAATTGCCTGCGCGAGCTTTTGACCGAGTGCGTGCGGGGCTTGCTCCAGCTTTTGAACGGCCGCGGCAACTTCCTGCGGGAAAGCGCCACCAGAAGCGAGAAGACCCGCGATTTCCTGCGCAGACTTCATTGCAGTGGCGATGGACTGCAGGTCACGCGGGCCGCCGCGGTCAACTGCCAGACGGGACAGCGCACGGGACATATCCGGAGCGGACTTGAGCAGTCCGCGGATATCCTCGCGCTGCATGGTGTCAGAGGCGAAAAACGCAATGGTATCCTGACGGTGGCGGATTTGCTCCGGGTCTGTCAGAGGTCCGGCCAGACGGCTTGCCAGCAGGCGGGAGCCAGCGCCGGTCACGGTTTTGTCGATAGCAGACAGCAGGCTGCCACGGCGTTCGCCGGAAAGGGTACGCGTCAGCTCAAGGTTGGCGCGGGTTGCCGGATCAATCAGCAACTGGCCTGCTGCAGCCTCTTTGACCGGCGGGTCCAAAGGAGGGCGCTCGCCCAGCTGGGTTTTGTCGATGTAGGCCAGAATGCCACTGGCTGCGATCAGTTCAGCGCGGGTGTAGTTGGCAAAACCATCCAGCGTGCCCACGGAGAAGTAGGTGGAGAGGCGATCCTGAGCAGTCGCGCCATCAAAGAATGTGCGTGGTACAGGAGAAAGGGCGGCGCCAAGTCCTTCGACTGTCGCGCGCAACTCGGTTCCCTGTAGCAGAGCATCTGCGAGGACCAGCTCGGAGGGATCGATACGCGCCAGATCAGCAGCGAGACGGACGTCATCGCTTTCGGCAACGCGGAACATGCCAGTGGACATGTCGATCCACGCAAGGCCGTAAAGATTGCCGTCTACCGCACTGCCGCTTTTCACTCGTGCCAAGGAGGCGAGGAAGTTGTTTCGTTTTGCATCCAGAAGGCGATCTTCGGTGATCGTTCCTGGTGTTACGAGGCGCACGACGTCGCGACGGACAACGGATTTCGCGCCACGCTTCTTGGCTTCTGCGGGACTTTCTGTCTGCTCACACACAGACACACGGTGGCCAAGACCAATCAGCTTTTGCAGATAATCATCAGCAGCATGCACAGGAACCCCGCACATGGGAATATCATCGCCATTATGCTTGCCGCGCTTGGTCAGCGTAATTCCGAGAGACTGGGATGCGATCTCCGCATCTTCGAAGAACAGCTCGTAGAAATCGCCCATTCTGTAGAACAGGAGGCTGTCCGGATTAGCCGTCTTAATCTCAATATATTGCGCCATCATGGGCGTGACGCGGCCTTTTGCTGGGGAAGGCTTTTGAATATCTGCTGTAGTCATGGCGCAGACACTAGCAAATGGTTCTATGTGTTTCACCAATGACCGCCGAGTTCACCGCTTGAGAACGTGGATTTACGGGGATAAGGTCCAACAAAGATACACGAAAAGAATACTGCGCATAAGGGTGAGGATTTTTTCACATGCCGACCACAGATAAAACAGCAAGCTCTCAGGTCAGGTTCACTGATCAGGATGCGCTGGCCTTCCACCAAGAAGGAAAGCCGGGCAAGCTTGAGATTTCGCCAACCAAACCAATGGCCACCCAGCGTGACCTGAGTTTGGCCTATTCTCCGGGCGTTGCTGTACCTGTGCTGGCAATCGCAGAGGATGAAAGCAAAGCCTACGATTACACCACCAAAGGCAACATGGTGGCGGTTATCTCCAACGGTACTGCCATTCTGGGGCTTGGGAACCTGGGTGCGCTGGCTTCCAAACCGGTGATGGAAGGCAAGTCCGTTCTTTTCAAACGCTTTGCAGATGTAGATTCGATTGATCTTGAGGTGGATACCTCAGACGTAGAAGAATTCATCAATAGTGTGAAACACCTTGGCCCGTCGTTTGGCGGCATCAACCTTGAGGACATCAAGGCCCCTGATTGCTTTATCATCGAGCAGCGTCTTCGTGAGATCATGGACATTCCGGTGTTCCACGACGATCAGCACGGCACCGCAATCATTGCAGCTGCCGGTCTGATCAACGCGGTCCATATGACGGAACGCGATATGAAAGACGTGAAGGTGGTCTGTAATGGCGCCGGTGCAGCTGGTATCGCGTGTATCGAGCTTGTCAAAGCGATGGGTGTTCCGCATGAGAACGTTATTCTCTGCGACACGAAAGGCGTAATTTATCAGGGTCGTGAAGCTGGTATGAACCAGTGGAAGAGCGCCCATGCTGTGAAAACGGACAAGCGTACGCTTGAGGACGCGCTGGACGGGGCGGATGTGTTCTTTGGTGTATCCGTGAAGGGTGCTTTGACGCCTAAGATGGTGAAGAGCATGGCGCCGAACCCGATCATCTTTGCGATGGCGAACCCGGATCCTGAAATCACACCGGAAGAAGCACACGCAGTTCGTTCTGATGCGATTGTTGCGACCGGGCGTTCGGACTATCCGAACCAAGTGAACAACGTTCTTGGCTTCCCTTACATCTTCCGCGGTGCGCTGGATGTTCATGCAACTACCATCAACGACGAGATGAAAGTTGCTTGTGCTCAGGCGCTTGCGGAACTGGCTCGTGAAGACGTTCCCGATGAAGTTGCAGCAGCTTATCGCGGTAGCCGCCCTCGTTTCGGTCCCGAATACATTATTCCTGTGCCGTTCGATCCTCGCCTGATTTCGCGTATTCCTCAGGCTGTTGCACAGGCGGCGATGGACAGTGGTGTGGCGCGTCGTCCGATTGTGGACATGGATGCGTATGGCGCACAGCTTCAGGGACGCCGTGATCCGATTGCAGGAACGCTGCAGCGGATCATCTCCAAAGTGCGCCAAAACCCGAAGCGTATCGTGTTTGCAGAAGGCGAGGAGCCTGCTGTTATTCGTGCGGCCTCTACCTTTGTTGCACAGGGACTGGGTGAAGCGATCCTTGTTGGCCGTGAAGACGAAATCCGCGCCAATGCGACGTCTGCAGGTGTTGATGTGAACCGTCCGGGCATTCGTCTGGAAAGTGCACGGTCTTCCAACCGCAATACGGATTACGCCGAGTACCTGTATTCCCGCTTGCAGCGCAGTGGTTATCTGCAGCGAGACTGTCAGCGTCTTGTCAACAACGACCGTAACTACTGGGCAGCTATCATGGTTGCACGGGGGGATGCGGATGGCGTTGTGACGGGAACGACGCGAAACTATTCGGTGGTACTGGACACCATCCGCCGCTGCATCGATATCAAGCCGGGACACCGCGTTATTGGCGTTTCTATCGTGGTTACACCGGGCAAAACCGTTCTGGTGGCAGATACTGCTGTTCACGAGATGCCTACTTCTGAGGAACTGGCGGATATTGCAGAGGAAGCAGCACATGTTGCGCGCCGCCTTGGGTCTGAACCGCGTATCGCCATGCTGGCGTATTCCACATTCGGTCATCCGCGCGGGGAACGTACGGAGCGCCTCCAGGAAGCAGTGAAAATCCTCGATCGTCGTCGTGTGGACTTTGAGTATGAGGGCGAGATGAATGCGGATATCGCGCTCAATATGGAAAAGATGGCCGCCTATCCATTCTCACGTCTGAATGGACCTGCAAACGTGCTGGTTATGCCAGCGTTCCACTCTGCTTCCATTGCGACAAAACTGCTGGAAGAGCTTGGTGGATCCACTCTGATCGGGCCGTTGCTGGTTGGTTTGGATAAACCGGTTCAGATTGTTCCGATGGGTGCGAAAGACAGCGAGATTTTCAACATGGCTGCAATTGCCGCCTACAACATCACCTAGGTCTATCCGACCTATGAGATTGAAAAAGCGCCGTATCAGCGGCGCTTTTTTATTCCCCAAGCCTCTGGCGGGGTTACGCTTTCAGTGAGACGCATTGATCTTGAGCAGTACATTCGTGAGAAAGCGCTCCGAGATTAAGACCGAAGCGCTTGCTGTTTTACATTTTAAAGGGGATGTGAATGCTGGCAACGGGAACGGTGCTTCTCAACAGAGGAAGTAGGGTTGAGAAGCTCGCCGGGGATTGCGGCACGTTGATTAAACGCGACGCATGTATCTTGCGTGAACCCAGCCAATTTGCTCACCGTTGCGCCGGTTTTGGACTCCCAACCATTCGCCTTGGCAATCCATTACATGAATTACCTGGTTTGGAACAAGGTTGCCGATTACGCTGTAGTTGGTTCCAGGCCCCAAACGAATGTTAAGAACACCGGAACTCAGGCCCAATGCTGCATACTCGCCAGCACATCTTCCATTGAACTGCATAGGCACATCTGGCCGGATAGGATAGTATGGATTAGGTGCCTGTGCGAGGGCGCTGGTTGAAAAAGCAACGAGCGCTCCACATATACCAAGTGTCATCAGATGACCGCGGTTAACTCCAGATTTTCTCATTGATCCTGTCCAATTCAGGTTCTGCAAATTCCAGAACAGGGTGACAAACCCTGATTATTTTGGTCTAACGGTCAATCTGGTATTGCTTGAACACGGTGCAAATATGGACTTTTCCGCTATGATTAAGATCTGCGGCATCTCAACGAAAGAAACTGCGGACGCGGTTACGAAAGAACAAGCCGATATGATCGGATTTGTCTTTTTTCCAAAGAGTCCACGGCACGTTTCCGTCGCGCAAGCGAAGGAGCTGGTTGACCATGTGCGTGGCAAGATCAAGATTGTTGCGCTGACCGTGAATATGGATGATGCGGGACTGAAGGAAATCGTCGACAATATCGCGCCGGACATCTTACAGCTGCATGGCAGTGAAAGCCCTGAGCGCTGTGCATACATTCGCGAGACCTTCGGCGTTCCCGTGATGAAGGCCTTTGGGATTTCCTCAAGTGAAGATATTGAGGCACTTCAACCTTATATTCCGCATGTAGACAGATTTCTGCTTGATGCAAAGCCACCAAAAAATTCCGATATTCCGGGAGGAAATGGTGTCAGCTTTGACTGGAAACTGTTACAAGGCCTAAAACTTGGAAAGCCTATCATGCTTTCTGGCGGCCTAAGCCCTGCAAACGTCCGGGAAGCCCTGGCTATCTCCGGCGTGAGTGATGTCGATGTTTCATCCGGCGTAGAACGCGAGAAGGGCGTCAAGGACATCGAGTTGATTGAGGCTTTTGTGCGTGAAGCGCGCAGCGTTGCCGAGTGAATTTGGGAAGAGTTAATGAACCAGCAAGTCAACACATTGCGTTCAGGTCCGGATGATCGCGGACACTTTGGAGATTTTGGCGGTCGTTTCGTTGCTGAAACGCTCATGCCTTTGATCCTGGATCTGGAGAAGGCTTACAATGACGCAAAAGCTGATCCGGCTTATGCGGCAGAGCTGAAGAACCTGAACACCCACTATACCGGTCGCCCATCTGCGCTGTATTTTGCTGAACGCCTGACTGAAGAGCTGGGCGGCGCGAAGGTCTACTTTAAGCGCGATGAGCTGAACCATACCGGTTCCCACAAGATCAACAACTGTATTGGTCAGATCCTGCTTGCCAAGCGCATGGGCAAAACCCGTATTATCGCAGAGACCGGAGCAGGTCAGCACGGGGTTGCAACGGCGACGGTGTGCGCACGCTTTGGTTTGCCATGCGTTGTTTACATGGGTGCGACCGACGTTGAGCGTCAGAAGCCGAACGTGTTCCGCATGAAGCTTCTGGGTGCTGAAATTGTTCCCGTTACTGCCGGTGCTGGTACTCTTAAAGATGCGATGAACGAAGCGCTGCGTGACTGGGTGACCAACGTGGATGACACGTATTACCTGATCGGCACAGCTGCTGGCCCGCATCCGTATCCGGAGATGGTTCGTGATTTCCAATCCGTGATTGGTGAGGAAACCAAGAAGCAGTTGATGGAAGTGGAAGGCAGATTGCCGGACGCTCTTGTTGCAGCTGTTGGCGGTGGCTCTAACGCGATTGGTCTGTTCCACCCGTTCCTAGATGATCCATCTGTCGAGATTTACGGTGTTGAAGCTGGTGGTAAAGGCCTTGAAGGTGAAGAGCACTGTGCATCCCTGAATGCAGGTAAGCCGGGTGTGTTGCATGGCAACCGCACCTACCTGCTGCAGGATGATGACGGGCAGATCCTTGAAGGACATTCCGTTTCTGCCGGACTGGATTACCCTGGTATCGGCCCTGAGCATTCCTGGCTGAAGGATACAGGCCGCGTGAACTACGTGCCTGCGACCGATGAAGAAGCTCTGGATGCCTTCCAGATGCTGACCCGCGTTGAGGGTATCATTCCGGCGCTGGAGCCAAGCCATGCACTGGCTCAGGTGATCAAGATGGCGCCGAAGATGGATAAAGACCAGATCATCGTCATGAACCTCTGTGGTCGTGGTGATAAGGACGTTTTCACCGTTGGTAAGATCCTTGGGTTTGACCTGTAAGATCCTATGAATATTACGAGAAAGGCGAGCACCTGGCTCGCCTTTTTTGTTTCCGCACATTGAATCGGATGTGAAACGATCAGCTGGCTGCTGCCATGCCATCCAGTACGCCCGACACACCGGCTTCCCAGCCGAGAATGGCGCGTTTGCGGGTGATGCCCCAGTGGTAGCCGCACATGTTGCCTTTTGCGCCAAGAACACGGTGGCATGGGACAACGAAGGACAGCGGATTCTTTCCGACTGCTGTTCCAACAGCGCGGGACGCCTTGGAGTTGCCGAGGTTGTTCGCAATTTCGGAATAGGTGGTGGCTTTGCCCATCGGGATCTTCAAGAGGGTCTGCCAGACGCGGATCTCGAAATCGGTTCCGATAAATACGACGCGAAGCGGCTGTTCTTCGCTCCATTTGTTTGGCTCAAAGATGCGGGAAACGTAAGGCGCTGTCAGCTGCTGGCTTTCTTCAAACTGAGCAGCAGGCCAACGCTCGCACATATCGGCGAGTGCTTTGGCTTCCTCTCCGGCGTCGGCAAAGGCAAGGCCCGCTAGACCGCGCTCAGTGACCATCAGAAGCGCGATGCCGAACGGGCAGGGGTGGAAGCCCCAACTGATCTTAACGCCCGCTCCACGGCGCTTATAGTCGCCGGGGGTCATGGCCTCGTGGCTCACAAAAAGATCATGCAGACGGGCAGGGCCGGACAAGCCAACCTCAAGCGAGGCTTCAAGAATGCTTGCGGAATCTTGCAAAAGAGCACGGGCGTGGTCGATGGTGATCGCTTGCAGGAACTGCTTGGGCGTGATGCCTGCCCATCTTGAGAACACACGCTGAAGCTGGATCGGCTGGAGACCAACGCTGGCGGCTAGCTCTTCCAGAGAAGGCTGCTCTCTCCAGTTCTCCGAGATCCCTTGCAGGGTTTTCTGGACGACGCGGTAATCCTCAAGAGCGGCACTGTCTTCGATAAACGTACCATTTGCGAGCTTTTCTGCATTAAACATCTTCGGTCACGGCTCTTAGATTTTATTTCTGATTTGGGGAATCTAGTTGATCCGCAGCGTCAACACCACCCGAAACGCGAGCACTCAGAAATACGAGGCGCAATGCCTAGGCATGATCAAAACCGCGGTTGCGGGCCGAATGTATCGCTTTTGAAAATTCAGCTGCGAAGCTGGTTCTGTCATCAGGGTTCAGGAAAGAGCCAACGATCAGGAACTGTTGGTCAGACCGCACCAGAATGCGGGTCACTCCGATATCTTCATCCCGTTCGATATGGAGCTTCATGTGAAACGGATTGAGAATGTACTCCTGCACTTCACCTTTGTAGGTGACATGCTTCAACCGCACCTCAAGAGGGGACACGCTGATTTCCTCGTAGGTTTCAGCAGTTGCAAAATTATGTCTGAAAGCGAGCCAGAGGAACAGGATTGGGAGGGCGAGGAGGATCGGCGCTGGCCACAGACCCATCAAAACGAGCATGACCGAGCAAGCTCCGGCAACTGCACCTGCGCACCACAGGACCATGTTCACGCCTTCGCGAGACAACGAGCGGTGCGGGGTCAGAACAGCCTGAAAGAAAGGGGGATAAAGCTCCTGCTTTTCGAGATCGTGGGGCATTGGTGCTATTTCGCACTCTGTTTCATTGCTACTCTTGCTCCCTTAGGAGTATAGAGCTTTCACAGCCTACGCAAAGTCACTTATTTCCCTTGAGAGTCCTATGGTTGACGCCACCAAAACAAAGAAGGTTGTATCTTCTTCCAATACACGCAAAAAGACAGTTTCCAGATCAAGGTATTCTAAAGCCGAGATTTACGAGATCTTTGCGACATTCGAAAAAGACAACCCTGAACCCGAAGGGGAACTCAACCACAGCAACGAGTTCACACTGCTGGTGGCTGTTGTCCTCTCAGCTCAGGCCACCGATGCCGGAGTGAATAAGGCGACAAAGCATCTGTTCCAGATTGCTGATACGCCTGAGAAAATGGTGGCGCTTGGCGAGGATAAGATCCGCGAAGAGATCCGAACAATCGGGCTTTACAAAAACAAGGCGAAGAATACGTTTTTGCTCTCACAGATGCTGATTGAGCATCACGGGGGGCAGGTTCCGCAGACCCGTGAGGAGCTGGAGGCTCTGCCCGGCGTCGGACGGAAAACGGCAAATGTGGTGCTGAATATCGCTTTCGGTCAGCCAACGATTGCGGTTGATACGCACCTTTTCCGGATTGCGAACAGAATTGGCCTCGCGCCCGGCAAGACACCGCTGGATGTAGAGAAGAAACTGGAAAAAGTGATTCCGCCAGAGTTCATGCAGCACGCGCACCACTGGCTTATTCTGCATGGCCGTTACATCTGTAAGGCCCGCAAACCGGCTTGCGATCGCTGCATCATCTATGATCTTTGCAAGAGCAAAGAGAAAATTCTGAAGGGGACTAATTAAGTAAAAGCAGAAGCTTTACTGCATCTGCTTCTTACGGAGACGAACTACAACTTCCACGCGGGAAATTTCCATTCCTTCAGGTGGCACTGGCAAGTTGTCCAAGGTCAGGCCGCTGTCTGGAATGTCGATTACTCGGTTTTCATCTTCCAAGAAGAAATGGTGATGCTCGGAAGTATTGGTGTCGAAGTAAGTCTTTGTTCCTTCAACAGCAACTTCGCGCAGCAGACCAACCTCTGTGAACTGATGGAGCGTGTTGTAAACTGTTGCCAGTGAGACGGGCACGTTGGCAAGAATAGCTTCTTCGTGAAGGACTTCCGCCGAGATGTGGCGATTACCCTGAGAATAAAGAAGCTCAGCCAGTGCTACGCGCTGACGTGTAGGGCGGAGACCTGCGTCTCTTAGCATCCCTGTTACATCCTGATGTTCGTAAGCAATCTGCGAGCTCATTTTTTCCTACTATAGTTCTTTAGGGTGCTGCTGTTCTATCACCAACACACCATTTCTACCAGCATTAGATTAAAAGCAACCTATTGACCTGTACCCAAGCACTCTCAATATTAGGGAGCATAACCCTAGATAGATCAAGCTGAAACCCAGTAGGGACAAAGGGACTGCTTATAACAATAATAAGAATAGTATAAGTTAAACACAACTGCGTACATTGAGCACACGCAAACTCACATACATCGCTCTTTCGATATTCGGGTACGTGTGCTAGGAAGGCCCGAACAGTTAATACTTAGAACCATCGTTACGTTCAGGTAAGGTGAACCCTACGTTTTCTGGCCTCAACAAACGACAAATTATGCGGGAATAGAATGCACGACAAGCGTTCAAGCTACGATAAAGAAGCTCTGCTGGCCTGTGGTCGCGGTGAGCTATTTGGCAAAGGCAATGCACAATTGCCACTTCCTCCGATGCTGATGTTCGATCGCATCACTGAGATTTCTGAGGAAGGTGGCGAGTTCGGCAAGGGTGTAATTCGTTCAGAATTCGACATCAATCCAGATCTCTGGTTCTTTGAATGTCACTTCCAGGGCGATCCTGTAATGCCTGGTTGTCTCGGCTTGGACGCTCTGTGGCAGATGACTGGCTTCTACCTTGGATGGTTGGGTGAGCCTGGCCGTGGTCGTGCACTTTCTACTGGTGAAGTCAAATTTACAGGTCAGGTTACTCCTGACGTAAAAATGCTTGAATTCGGCGTTGATATGAAGCGCGTGATGCGCTCCCGCCTGAAACTGGCGATTGCTGATGGCTGGGTAAAGGCCGACGGCGAGACTATTTTCGTTGCGAAAGACCTGCGTGTTGGTCTGTTCCAAGACGAAGAAAAATAAGTTTTCAGATTGCGCGAGGGTTTATCATGCGGAGTGATGAACCCTTTTTTGGAATTGGGTTCATTTGAACCATTTATCCCACGGGAGACCTTAAATGAGGCGTGTGGTTGTTACTGGTATGGGTATTGTTTCTCCACTTGGCAACAATGCTGAAGAGGTTAAGCAGAGCCTTTACGAAGGTAAATCCGGCATTGTTGCCGCCGAGGACTATGAGAAGCTTGGCTTCCGTTGTCAGGTTCACGGTGCCCCAAAGATTGATCCTCTGGAAGCTCTTGGCCGCCGTACTGCTCGTTTTATGGGTGCAGGATCTGCATGGAACTACATGGCCATGGAACAGGCGATTGAGGACGCTGGTCTAAGCGAAGACCAAGTCACCAATGAACGCACAGGCCTGATCATGGGTTCTGGTGGCCCATCCACCAAAACTATCGTTGAAGCTGCTGATACCACTCGCGAAAAAGGTCCACGTCGTATTGGACCTACCGCAGTTCCAAAAGCAATGAGCTCCACGAACTCCGCAACCCTTGCAACGCCATTCAAGATTCACGGCGTCAACTACTCCATCTCTGCAGCCTGTGCGACGACCAATATCTGTATTGGTAACGCTTTCGAGTTGATCCAATGGGGTAAGCAGGACGTGATTTTTGCGGGCGGTGGTGAAGAACTGGACTGGAGCCTCTCCAATCTGTTTGACGCCATGGGCGCAATGTCTTCCAAGTACAACGACACTCCGTCTACTGCTTCTCGTCCATATGACAAGAACCGTGACGGCTTTGTTATTGCTGGCGGCGGTGGTGTTCTGGTTCTTGAAGAACTTGAGCATGCAAAAGCACGTGGCGCTAAAATCTACGCAGAGATCGTAGGATACGGCCAGACCTCTGATGGTCATGACATGGTTGCACCAAGCGGTGAAGGCGCAGCGCGCTGCATGAAGATCGCGCTCAAAGACGTTGATTGCGACGTAGACTACATCAACCCACACGCAACCTCTACGCCTGTAGGTGACATCAAAGAGATCGAAGCAATCCGCACTGTCTTCGGTGATAAGGTTCCGCCAATTTCTGCGACTAAGGCACTTTCCGGTCACTCCCTGGGTGCTGCTGGTGTTCATGAAGCAATCTATTCTTTGCTCATGATGGAAGGCAAATTCATTGCCGCTTCTGCCCATATTGAAGAATTGGATCCGGATTTTGAGGATATGCCAATCGTAAGAGAGCGCGTAGATAATGTAGAGCTAAACTGCGTCCTTTCAAACGGCTTTGGATTTGGCGGTACCAACGCAACCGTCGTGTTTAAGAGATTTAAAGACTAAGTTTTAAGGAGTTGAGGTTAAGCAGCTCCTTCAAACATTGATTACGGGAGTTTTCTATGAGCAAGCTTATGCAAGGCAAGCGTGGTCTGATTATGGGCGTTGCCAATGATCACAGCATTGCCTGGAGCATTGCCAAGGCTCTTGCAGAACAGGGAGCAGAAATAGCCTTCACCTATCAGGGTGAAGCATTTGGTCGCCGTGTAAAGCCGCTAGCAGAAAGTGTTGGTAGCGATACACTGCTTCCCTGCGATGTAGAAGACATCGATAGCGTAGATAATGTGTTCACGCAGCTGAAGGAGAAATGGGGAACGATTGATTTCCTCGTGCACGCTATTGCATTTTCCGACAAAAATGAGCTGCGTGGCCGATATGCTGACACCTCTCGTGCAAACTTTGCCCGTACGATGCAGATCTCCTGTTTCTCATTTACAGAGATCGCAAAGCGCGCAGCCGAGCTTATGCCAAATGGTGGTGCAATGCTGACGCTGACTTATGGTGGTGCGACCAGTGTTATGCCTAACTACAACGTCATGGGCGTTGCCAAGGCTGCTCTAGAAGCTTCTGTACGTTATTTGGCAATGGACTTTGGTGAGCAGGGCATTCGCGTGAATGCAATGTCTGCAGGCCCGGTTCGTACGCTTGCTGGTGCTGGTGTCTCTGATGCTCGTTTGATGTTCAACTTCCAACAGAACAACTCCCCGCTAAAGCATACTGTTACCAACGAACAGCTTGGCGGTTCTGGTCTTTACCTTCTCTCAGACTTGTCTGGTGGTGTTACCGGTGAAATTCACTTTGTCGATTCCGGTTACAACATCGTTTCCATGCCACGTCTGGAAGCATTGAAAACTGCAGAAAAATTGATGCGCAAGAATGAAACTATCTAAGTTTCCTTCGTGAAATCCATCAAACAAAAAAGCCTCTGAGAACACTCAGAGGCTTTTTTGATTCCATGATCTCTTGGATCAATTATTGATTGTCTCGTTTTTGTAAACGCCAAACAGTCTGCTTTGGTCGACCCAACCTTCAAAATCCTTACCGGAAACGCGGCAGTAACCATCTTCACACTCGACCACACCCGCAAGGACCATTGGTTCAAGATACGCCTCGATCTCTTCATTCGGGCCCGGACGCTTACGCAACGGTGTGGTTTCAATTGTGTCTTCTAACCAAGGTGTGACCAAGGCTGAGCGGTAGCCTGTCAGTAGGGTTTTGAACACCCAGCCATCCTTACCTTCCCAATCACGGATCCGGCGCCAGTCATCATATTCCTGGATAACTTCCACCGGCAGCCTGCTGCGAATAAAGGTCCAACCGATCTCGTGGTTTCTGCTCGGGCCCTTCCGAACGTTCACACGATCTGATTTAAGGCTAACAAAACGTGGAACCGGAAGGCCAGAAACACCTGAACCGCCAGACTGCGCCTGAACCGTCATTGCGGATGGAAAAACAAGGAGAAATAATAGAAAAGCGGTTGCAAGGGCACCCAGAGCACGAAAACGTATATTTTTCATAGCGATACCAAATTTTCCCGTCGGCTAATCCGTAATTTTCACTAAAATCGAGACACAAGTATCATACCTTAGATCTCGCGATTTCCGATAGTGGCTGCTATTAGATGTAGACGTGTTTTACAAGTCTTGTTTTCACCGGAACATTTGGTAATGAAACTTTGACAGCCCCTAAAACCTTTGAGACATTGACTCATATGGGGATCAGGGCACGGTTAAAAAACTTCGAATTTTTGACAGAAGGCGGGGACGATGCCAAAAAAGAAGCCTATTGTGGTTGTGACACGAAAACTGCCGGATGTAGTCGAAACGCGGATGCGCGAACTTTTCGACACCCGACTGAATGAGCAAGACAAGCCGTTCACCCAAGCAGAGCTCGTAGAAGCCGTCAAAATTGCGGATGTTCTCGTCCCCACTGTAACTGATCGTATTGATGCTTCGGTTCTGGCTCAGGCTGGGCCGAATCTGAAGATGATCGCCAACTTCGGTAACGGCGTGGATAATATCGACGTTGCCTCAGCCAACAACCGCGGTATTGCTGTCACCAATACCGCTGGCGTAATGACTGAAGATACCGCCGACATGACCATGGCGCTCATTCTTGCCGTTCCACGCCGCCTTTCCGAAGGCATGCGGAAAATCGAGAACAAGGAATGGGACGGCTGGTCCCCGACCTGGATGCTCGGTCGCCGGATCTGGGGCAAGCGCCTCGGTATCATCGGCATGGGCAGAATCGGTCAGGCGGTCGCCAGACGCGCAAAGGCGTTTGGGATGTCTATCCATTACCACAATCGAATTCGCGAGCCTCTGGAGCTTGAGGAGCAGCTGGAGGCTACTTTCTGGGAGAGCCTGGATCAGATGCTTGCGCGTATGGATGTCGTCTCCATCCATTGCCCGCATACACCTGGTACTTACCACTTGCTATCGGCGCGTCGTTTGAAGCTGATGAAGCCTGATGCATACATTGTGAACACCGCGCGTGGTGAGATCGTAGATGAAAATGCGCTGATCCGTCAGATCGAAGCGGGAGAGCTTGCAGGTGCCGCGCTCGACGTGTTTGAACACGAGCCAGCAATCAATCCAAAGCTAGTGGCGTCCGACAAGGTTGTTGTGCTGCCTCACATGGGTTCAGCCACAATTGAAGGGCGTATTGATATGGGTGAGAAGGTCATCATCAATATCAAAGCGTTTATGGACGGCCACCGCCCACCGGATCGTGTGTTGCCATCCATGCTGTGATAAAAGATTGAAGCGCTTCAGATTTCTGGAGCGCTTTTTTACTTGAAGTCTATTTTAGGTATTTGTTCCAGGCCGGATCGGCTTTCATACCTGCAATAAATTTGGCATGTGCCTCAATCTCTTCCTCAGACAGGGTAGGGGAGAGGGGAACCGGGCGTTGTTGGGCAGCGATGCGTTTTTTTGGTTCGTCGGAACCCGTTGTATCAAGCTCATTGGCTTCATCGTCTGGCATCAAGCCCAGATTTTTCTGCTTCCCGCCGTTCATCTCCAGATAAACTTCAGCAAGCAACTCCGCATCAAGGAGCGCGCCGTGATAGACACGTTTGGAGTTATCTATGCCATAGCGCGAACAGAGTGCATCGAGCGAGACAGAGCCGGTGGTGAACTTTCTGCGGGCCAGTTTGAGCGTATCCAACACCTGAGTGTTTGGAATCTTTGGCTTATTGCAGCGACCAAGCTCCATGTTGATGAAGCCCATATCGAATGGTGCGTTGTGAATGACCAGACGGGCATCACCGACAAAATCAAGGAATTCATCAGCAACATCCGTAAAGACCGGTTTGTCCGAGAGGAATTCAGCAGAAAGACCGTGAATGCGGAAGGCTTCTTCTGGCATATCCCGCTGTGGGTTGACGTAGAGATGGCAAACGCGGCCGGTCGGGATAAAGTTGATAAGCTCCACTCCACCGATTTCTACCAGTCTGTCACCATCAAGCGGGTTCAGGCCTGTGGTTTCCGTATCGAAGGAGATTTCGCGCATAATTACACCGTTCTTGAAGCGATCGAGGACACAGCGCGCATGATAGCTTCTACTGCGCGACGAGCGGGTTCAATACCACGGCCAGTGTCGATAATAAAATGCGCTCTTTTGCGTTTTTCTGCGTCGTTTAACTGTTTTGCGTAGATAGCCTCAAATTTTGCTTCTGTCATGCCCGGTCTTTCCAGAACGCGCTTTCGCTGCACATCATAGGGCGCGGTAACCACAACAACGGCATCAACGGCATGCTGTTTGCCAACCTCAAAGAGGAGCGGGACATCGAGTACAGCCACCTTGCGGCGCTCATTTTTGGCTTGCTCGAGAAACTCTGCTTCGACTTCATGAACGAGGGGGTGGATGAGACTTTCCAGAAGCATCATCTTCGTCTTGTCGTTAAGAACGACCTTGCCGAGGGCTTCCCGGTCAACCCGGCCATCTTTGATCGTGCCAGGAAAGGCATTGCCGACGGGCTCAACGGCCTTGCCAGCATATAGCGCATGTACGGCTGCATCTGCGTCGTACACAGCTGCCCCGGCCTCTGCAAAGAGTTGTGAGGTAGTTGATTTCCCCATTCCAATTGAACCGGTCAGACCGAGAATAACCATTCAGGCAAGCCCCATTTCTCTCAGGATTATTTTACGAAGTTCACCGGTGACTTCCGGACGAACTCCAAACCATTTTTCAAAACCCGGTACAGCCTGATGAAGCAGCATTCCCAGACCATCCACTGTTCGATTTCCACGCTCTGTGGCATCCCGAAGCAGTTCGGTTTGTAACGGAGAGTAAACTATATCCGTTACGACCGCTGATTTGGACAGGTTATCAAGATCAATCTTTAATTCTGGCTGTCCTGTCATGCCAAGAGAGGTCGTATTGACCAGCAAATCGGCTTCTCCAAGCTTTTCCCCCAGAGTATCCCACGATATGGCAATAGTATTCGGACCAAAATGATCGGCTAATTTCTGCGCTTTTTCCATGGTTCTGTTGGCGATATACACTTCTGTGTATCCTCTTGAGAGCAATGCCCAAATAATCGCGCGAGCTGCCCCTCCGGCACCCAGAACAATGGCTTTGTTCCCATTCTTATCCCAGTTGGGCAGTAATTGGTCGAGATTTCCCAGAAAACCAAGGCCGTCAGTGTTTGAACCGTTGAGAACACCGTTTTCATCCAACCAGAGGGTATTCACCGCTCCAATCATCTTGGCGGCGTCATCCAGTTTTTCCGCGGCGTTGTAGGCGTGTTCCTTATTTGGAATTGTCACGTTGCAACCAACGAAGCCATGTTCTGGCAAAGAGCTGTAAAAGCTTCTGGCAGTTTCCGGAGGAACGTCTTGAGCAACATAACTACCTTCTATGCCGTGCTGTTTGAGCCAGTAACCATGGATAAGAGGGGATTTTGAATGGCCTATCGGGTGCCCTGTAACCGCAGCTTTCCTCATTTCTTCAGCACCTCAATTTCGCGTAGGAAGGAAAGCAGCGGCAGAAGCGGCAATCCGAGTACTGTAAAGTAGTCACCCTCAATCTTTTCAAAGAGCTGAACACCTTCAGCTTCCAGTTGATAGGCGCCAACGCTTGAGAGGATTTCGCTACCGGTCTGGTCGATATACCAATCAAGGAAATCCGGAGAGAGTTCACGCACCTGAAGGGTAGCTGTTGAGATGCCTTCCCAAACAACTTCGCCGTCTTTGACCACACAGGCAGCTGAATGAAGTGCATGGCTTTTGCCGGAGAAGCTCTCCAATTGTTTGCGGGCTGCTTTCAGATCTTCCGGCTTAACAAGACGCTTTCCTTCAAAAGCGAGGATCTGATCGGCCCCAATAACGTAGGCACCATGATTTCGGGCGGAAACTTCTTTCGCTTTCGCAACAGATAATTTGGCTGCAATTGACTCTGGGTCCACACCAGTGGACAGCAAAGGTTCCTCGATCTGACGTTCATCAACATTTGCCGGGATGCGGTCGAAGATTAGGCCTGCGTTTTCCAAGAGAGTCGCGCGAATTTTACTTCCGCTCGCTAATACCAGTCGAGTCATACTCTGCTTTCTCAATCTGAGGATTTCTTATGCTGTTTATTGGGATAAAGCGCGAGGCTTCTCAATATTCTTCTGTCTCTTTTAGCTCATTTTTATGCTTTCGGAGCAAATCCATGATCTCCGCTGCCGTTTCTTCAATGGAGCGGCGGGTGACATCAATGAGCGGCCAGCCATGTTCGGCACACAATCGTTTCGACATCGCAATCTCCTTGGCGATGGATTTGCGATCAACGTAGGTGTCGTTGTCTGACTTAGCATCCAGAGACAGGATGCGGTTTTGGCGGATATCCCGTATTCGTTCAGCTGTTGCCATAAGGCCAACCACAAGGGGCTGTCTGGCTTTCAGAAGCTGCCGGGGAGGGCGCATATTGGGAATAAGCGGGATATTGGCCGCCTTAATGCCCCGGTTGGCCAGATAGATAGAAGTTGGCGTCTTAGAAGTGCGGCTAATACCAACGAGAATAACGTCCGCTTCTTCCAGAGCGCCAGCGATTTGGCCGTCATCATGAAGCATGGTGTAGTTCATCGCTTCCATTCGCTGGAAGTATTCCTCATCCATCACGTGCTGACCGCCAACGCGCCACGTTTCAGTGACATTCAGATAGCTATGAAAGACCTGATAGACGGGTTTGAGAACATTCACGCAGGGCAGCCCGAGATCCTGGCATTTGCGCTCCAGACGGCGGGCGTAGGCTTGTTCCACAAGCGTGTACAAGACGATTCCAGGTGCAGATTCAATCTCTTCGAGGACTCTACTCAACTGCTTATCATGTCGGATCAACGGATAAACATGCTCAATGGGCTGAATATTCTCATATTGCGCGGTCGCGGCACGCACAATTGTCATCAAAGTTTCGCCCGTTGAGTCCGAAACCATGTGTAAATGGAAGTAGTTAGAGTGGTTACCCAAGGTATCATCCTCAACATTCCTGGGAGATCTGGGAAAACTGGCCAAATCTCGCTGTGCTTTCGAATTAATGCCCGCTGACCCTATTTCGTCAACAATTCCATATTTTGAGAATACTGATTTGGAAACGACTTGGATAAACGGGATTGCACATTGCCCACGCAAAAGATTCACAGCACACCATACGGGAAAAACTGTGATCTGTGGTTATTTTACAGATTGTAACTCATTGAATCATTAGAGAAAACAAATTGTTTTCGACTCCTGTGAAGAGTCTTGCCCATTTTTGATCTTTGACTTTTCCTCGAACGCTTTTCTCAGTTAGGAATTGTGGAATTAAATTGATCCCTGCTATTCACTCACTAATAGAAATAGAAACTTCCAAATAAGAAGATTCTTTTTAAGCAGGCTTGGGAAAAAGAGGCGATTTATGGAATCTCATGAAAGAGCGGTAATGCGCGTTTTGGCAGGCGAGAAACTAGAGCGCCCACCAATCTGGATGATGCGCCAGGCAGGACGGTATTTGCCTGAGTACAGAGCTGTACGAGCTCAAGCACCGAATTTTCTCGACTTCTGCTACAATACCGATCTTGCAACAGAAGTTACTCTCCAACCCATTCGCCGGTATGGCTTTGATGCTGCCATCCTATTTTCTGACATCTTCGTTGTTCCAGATGCGCTTGGCTACCCTGTAAATTTTGAGGAGGGTCGAGGACCAGTTCTTGAACCACTCTCTACCGAACTCGTTGATAAACTTGATCAAGCAAGGACAATGGAGCATTTGGCTCCCGTTATTGCCACAGTGGAACGCCTGAGAGCGGAGCTACCGACTGAAACCACCCTTCTCGGCTTCTGCGGAGCCCCGTGGACGGTCGCTTGCTACTCCGTGGCTGGTCATACCACTCAGGACCAGTTTGCCGCTCGTATCGGCTCCTACAAGGATCCTGAGCTTCTGACAGCGTTCATCGATCAGCTGGTTGAAGCTTCGATCACCTATCTTGTGGCTCAGTTGGATGGTGGCGCCGATGCGCTGCAGATCTTTGATACCTGGGCAGGCGTTTTGGACGACATCGGATTTGAGCAGTGGTCTGTTGGTCCGACCCGCAGGATTGTTGATGGGGTGAAAGCTCAGCGTCCGAATGCGAAGATCATCGGATTCCCGAAAGCATCAGCGGCTCGTTTGAAGCGCTATGTTGAGGGAACTGGCGTGGATGCCGTAGGTCTGGACTGGACTGTTCCGGCGGAAGTGGCACAGGAAATTCAGAAAATTGTTCCTGTACAGGGGAATATGGATCCAATGCGTCTTGTTGCCGGTGGACGTGCACTGGAAACTGGAATAGACCACGCTCTCGAAGTTTTGGGCAATGGTCCGCACATCTTCAACCTTGGTCACGGCGTGGTTCCACAAACTCCGCCAGAACATGTTGCCGAGATGGTGAAGCGGGTTAAAGGCCTGTAAGCAGGTACTGCGAACTAGATAAGGCGCGGATCATGGCAGATGCATTTTCCTGGGCTAAGTCCCTTCACATCATTTCAGTGATTGCCTGGATGGCGGGAATTTTCTACTTGCCGCGCCTTTTCGTTTATCACGCAACCGCTGAAATCGGTTCTGACAAGAGCGAAACCTTCAAGATTATGGAGCGCCGTTTACTTAAAGCGATTATGGGACCTTCCATGATGGCCACATGGATTTTCGGGTTGTGGCTGGTCTATTTGCTCGACGCTTATTTTGATCTTTGGTTTATGCTGAAGTTTTCATTGGTTGTTTTGATGACGATATATCACGTGATGCTTTCGCGTCATGTCACCAAGTTTGCGCAGGATCAAAATAAGAATAGCGAGCGATACTTTAGAATTATTAATGAAATTCCGACACTATTAATGGTTGCAATTGTGTTCCTAGTGATATTTAAACCCTAAGTGTTTCGAGCATTCGGAAACATATATTCAGAATTAAGGAGAATTAGTGGGCAATAAGGACTTGCCGAATTCAGTTCGATTAGTTATTGTCCCCGCAACTTCACGATGCAGCTTAAGTGATCACTGATCTCCTGGTGATTATCGTAGGTC
This sequence comes from Pseudovibrio japonicus, assembly GCF_014651595.1. GTDB lineage: Bacteria > Pseudomonadota > Alphaproteobacteria > Rhizobiales > Stappiaceae > Pseudovibrio > Pseudovibrio japonicus. The sequence goes on from NZ_BMXE01000002.1 coordinate 529,795, forward strand.
GATTAAGTTCGAACCTCCGTGAGCTGCAATTCCCCCCTAACGTTTAGTGTTCGAAAGTTCTTAAGCCTTAACAGCTAAAGCAAATTAGAACCCTTAGTAAAGACGATCCCTATTGATGCGGGAAATGAAACTCAGAGACCTCAAATCCAAAACGGCAACTGAACTCCTCACGTTTGCTGAGGAGCATGAAGTTGAAAACGCAAGTACGATGCGCAAACAAGAGCTTATGTTTGCCATTCTCAAAAGACTTGCTGAACAAGATATTGAAATCATCGGTGAAGGTGTCGTAGAGGTCCTTCAGGATGGATTTGGATTTCTTCGTTCTCCAGACGCAAATTACTTGCCTGGTCCGGATGATATTTACGTTTCACCTTCACAGATCCGGCGCTTCTCTTTGCGCACCGGTGACACAGTAGAAGGCCAGATTCGTAGTCCTAAGGAAGGTGAGCGTTATTTCGCCCTTCTGAAGGTGAATAAGATCAACTTTGAAGACCCTGAAAAGGCGCGTCACAAAGTTCATTTTGACAACCTGACCCCGCTTTACCCTGACGAGCGCTTCAATCTTGAGATTGAAAACAGCACATCAAAAGATATCTCTTCACGTATCATTGATCTGGTTGCGCCACTTGGTAAAGGTCAGCGTGCACTGATTACTGCTCCGCCGCGAACCGGTAAAACAGTATTCCTGCAGAATATCGCCAGATCCATTACCACCAATCATCCAGAGTGTTATCTGATCGTTCTTTTGATCGATGAACGCCCGGAAGAGGTGACAGACATGCAGCGCACCGTGAATGGTGAAGTTGTGTCTTCCACTTTTGATGAGCCTGCAACGCGTCACGTTCAGGTCGCTGAGATGGTGATCGAGAAAGCAAAGCGTTTGACCGAGCATGGTCGTGATGTTGTGATCCTGCTGGATTCGATCACCCGTCTTGGCCGCGCCTACAACACCGTTGTTCCTTCCTCTGGTAAGGTTCTGACTGGTGGTGTTGATGCAAACGCCCTACAGCGTCCAAAGCGCTTCTTCGGTGCTGCCCGTAACATTGAAGAGGGTGGCTCTCTAACCATCATCGCAACGGCCCTGATCGATACCGGCAGCCGTATGGATGAGGTTATCTTCGAAGAATTCAAGGGTACTGGTAACTCCGAAATTATCCTTGATCGTAAGATCTCCGATAAGCGCGTGTTCCCAGCAGTTGATATTCAGCGCTCCGGTACGCGTAAGGAAGAACTTCTTGTTCCTGCTGACAAACTCAAGAAGACCTTCGTTCTGCGCCGTATTCTCAGCCAGATGGGTACTGTTGATGCCGTTGAGTTCTTGCTCGACAAGCTGCGTCAGACCAAGTCCAATGATGACTTCTTCGATTCCATGAACACCTAGGTTTTCTGGAGTCCAAATTTATCGGCCCCGCTCGCCATTCGGTGAGTGGGGCTTTTTTGTTTTCTAAGCCGTGGATCAGTGGTTTTATGAGGTGAATTGATTTGTAAAATAAGGAGAGGGCATGATCCGATGATCAGGCTTCCTGGGAGGAATGTTTATGTTCTACGCTCTGTTGAGGAGCTATACTATTTTGACAGTCAAGTCGCTGAGGTTGAACGCGAAGTTCGGCCAGTTGATTTTTGGAATTTCTCGGTGAGGCATCCGCTGCCTTTCATGCAGTCGGCGTTTTGGATACGCGATCGGATTTCATCTCTGTTTGGAGTGAAGAAGATTGGCGGGTTCAGTGCTCCGGTCACCGGGAGGATTAGGGAAGGGGATTTTCTCGACTTTTTTCTGGTCGAGTATGTGGATGAGACCACGCTTGTCCTAACGGAGAGGGATCGGCACCTTGACGTTATGACCTGTATATCGACAGAAGGAAATTTTATTTCCGTTACGTCATCAGTAATCGTGCATAATATGTTTGGGCGGGTTTATATGTTTCCGGTCGGGATAGCTCATAGATGGATTGTTCGTGCCATGCTGAAACGCTTGCAACGAGTAGGTAAAAATATTTAAGTATATGTTTTTATTGTTTTATTTATATCACCTTTGTTTTCACGAGTTGGCGATTCGACCAGAGCTTACCTAGCTTCAAGGATGGTTTCATGGCGATGTCATTGGATTATTGACCGACTTTTCGAGGGGGGAGAGCGGTAAGATATTGCCTTACTGACAATGATGAGGAGACATGTTTTGACTACCCTAACACTACCTGATGGATTTAAACCCCACTTTAGAAAGAGTAACCTTACCGATCCTTGGGAGCCGATTTACTCGTCTGTCCTGGAAGACCGGGTTCAGATTGGCCTGTATCTGGATGAACCACACTGTAATGCGCGCGGATTTGTCCATGGTGGGTTGATTTCTGCGCTTTCGGATAACGCGATGGGACTATCTTGCGTTCAGGTTCTACGTTCTGGCGGCACGCAGGTGAAGGGGCTCTTAACAATCTCCTTGCAAACCAATTTTGTAAGCGCAGCCGCTAAAGGTGCCTGGCTGATGGTCGACACAGATTACACAAAGTGCGGTCGGTCAATTTGCTATGCGCGTTCGACCGTTTTTGCAGATGGCGAGGTCGTCGCAAATTCAATGGCTAGCTTCAAGCTGATATCCTCTCCAGTACCAGCGTGAAGTATCTGATGTCTCTCATAAGAAGAGACATTACAATCTGAAGCGAGCCTTCCTTCCGCGCAGAATTAGCATTTCAGAGGGGAAGGCAGTGATTGGGCGTGGTGAAGAATGCTCTTTACATCGAGTAGCTTCCACTACGGTAGAACGTTTTTGAAAAAGATATTTGGAACGAGGATGATTGAAACATTAGTTGAGAAGTGCCCGCGCGTTGAGACCGAGCGGCTTGTTCTTCGGAAGTGGGAAGAGCGAGATCTGGATGAGTATATTCGGCTGAGTTCCGACCCGAGGGTTACTGAGTATTATCGTTCAACGCCGTCCTCTGAGGTTTGTGAGGCGGCTCTGCAATCAACACTTAAGAGCCAGGAGGAGAACGGTTTCTGTTTTCCCGTGGTTGAAGATAAGCAAAGCGGTGCTTTTCTCGGGTTTTGTGGTCTTAGTATTCCGGATTACAGCGACCTGCTGCCTTGTGAGCCCTGCGTTGAAATTGGATGGCAACTTTTCCCTGAGGCATGGGGCAAGGGGATTGCAGGAGAAGCAGCCAGATTCTGGCTTAGTTTCGGATTCGACACGCTTCAACTTGATGAAGTGGTTGCCTTTACAGTTGTTCAAAACCACAGGTCTCGCCGTGTGATGGAGAAGCTGGGAATGGTTCATGATCCAGCTGATGATTTCGACTTTCCTGGTACAGACCCAAAGCATCCTTTATGCCGGAATGTTTTATACCGCCTTTCAAAGAAAAGGTTTTTGGAGCAGCTAAATGGTTGAGACAGTGATTGATAAGTGCCCGCGTATTGAGACGGAACGGCTTGTTCTGCGGAAGTGCGAGCCCGGGGATCTGGAGGGATTTATCAGGTTAAACACTGATCGACGCGTTTATGAGTTCTTCCGTTCCAATCCATCGATTGAAGACTGTGAAATAGGGTTTCAGTTAGGGATGCAAAAGCAGGCGGAGGATGGCTTCGGCTTTGCTGTAGTGGAGCACAAGGACACTAGTTCATTCCTTGGCTTTTGTGGACTTGAAATTCCTTCTTACGCCGCCGGGCGCTTGCCATGCGAGCCTTGTGTTGAGATCGGCTATCGACTTCTGCCAGAAGCCTGGGGGAAGGGGATTATAAGGGAAGCATCACGACGGTGGCTAAGGTTTGGGTTTGAAACTCTTAAGCTTGATGAAGTGGTGGCGTACACTGTTGTTCAAAACCACAGGTCACGGCGAGTGATGGAGAAGCTGGGCATGGTTTATGATCCAGCTGATGATTTCGACTTTCCCGGGGTCGATGTTGACCATCCATTGTGCCGGCATGTTTTGTATCGGCTTTCTGCAGATAAGTTCATGGGACAGTCTAATGGCTGAGGTGGGCGCAGATCTTTGCCCGCGCCTTGAAACTGACCGTCTGGTGCTGCGTAAATGGGAAGCGCGGGATTTGGATGGTCTTGCAGAGATGAATGCAGATCCGCGGGTGATGGAGTTTTATCCTTCGGTACTCACTTGGGCTGAGAGTGAGGAGATGTTGGCGCGCTATGTGGAGGCGTAGCAGCGGGATAGGCTTTACTTTTCTGTCATTGCTGAAAAGGGAACTGGCCGGTTTCTGGGGTATTGCGGATTAAAGTCGCCAGGGTATCAGGACCGTCTCTCATTTGGCCCATGTGTCGAGATTGGATGGCGGCTCTTATTCAGTCAGTGGGGAAAAGGGATTGCCTCTGAAGCTGCAACAAAGTGGCTTTGATATGGACTCGAAACTCTGCAGCTTGATGAGATTGTGAGTTTTACACCCGTGCAGAATTTTCGTTCTGAGAGGGTAATGCAACGTCTGGGGATGGAGCGCATCCAAGAGTTTGATCATCCCATGCTGGAACAGGGGCACCGGCTCAAACGACAAGTGCTTTACAGGATGAAGAGGCAGCATTTTTCGAGACAGGACTATGATTGAGGGCGTCATTGATAAAAGTCCACGTATTGAAACAGAGCGTTTAACTCTGCGGAAGTGGGAACAGCGGGATTTGGATGGTCTTGCAGAGATGAATGCAGATCCGTTGGTTAGAGAGTTTTTCCCGCAAGAAATTTCATATGCTGTTAGTGAGCGAATGCTGTCTCGTATGCTTTCTAAACAAGAAACAGATGGGTTTTGCTTTCCCGTTGTCGAAGACAGAGTGTCGGGGATGTTTCTTGGGTTTTGTGGCCTTGGGATTTTGGATCACTCGGTAGATTGGCCCTTTGAAGGAGAAGTTGAGATTGGTTGGCGCCTCATCTCAAATGCCTGGGGGAAGGGGATAGCAACGGAAGCTGCGCGGTTCTGGCTCGGGTTTGGTTTTGACACTCAGGGTTTCGGTGAAGTCGTGAGTTGTACATCTGCCAGGAACTCTCGATCGCGATCCGTTATGCAAAGACTGGGAATGGTGTGGGATGTTTCTGAGGACTTTGATCATCCTCAGATTGAGGAGGGCCATCCGTTGAGGCGGCACGTTATATATCGGCTCTCACGAGATAAGTTTGCGGGGCAGAACCATGATTGAAGCTGTAATTGATAAGTGTCCGCACATTGAAACCGAACGCTTAGTTCTGCGGAAGTGGGAAGAGCGGGATTTAGATGGTCTTGTAGAGATGAACGCTGACCCATTAGTGATGGAGTTCTTTCCGTCTGTGATGTCCCGACAAGACAGTGAGCGGATGTTTGAGCGGCTGATGTTCAAGCAGGAGAAGTATGGCTTTGGTACGCCAGTGGTTGAAGAACGGGCCACAGGGAGGTTTCTAGGGCTTTGTGGATTAGGTATTCCGAGCTATCCAGAACCGCTTCCGTTTGACCCTTGTGTTGAGATTGGCTGGCGTTTGATACCTGATGCCTGGGGGAGGGGCATTGCGCAGGAAGCCTCGCGGATCTGGCTTGGATTCGGATTCGAAATTCTTCTCTTAGACGAGATTGTAAGTTTCACTGCGGCCACCAACTGGCGCTCCGAGAAGGTGATGCAGCGCCTTGGAATGGTGAGGCATGCTTCGGAGGACTTTAATCACCCTTTGATTGAGGAGGGGCATCCTCTGAAACGACATGTCTTGTACCGGCTTTCAAAAGAACAATTTTTAAGACAGAGCCATGGTTGATGATGTTGCTGATAAGAGCCTACGCTTTGAAACTGAACGCTTAATCCTGCGAAAGTGGGAAGAGCGGGATTTGGATGGTCTTGTAGAGATGAACGCTGACCCATTAGTGATGGAGTTCTTTCCGTCTGTGATGTCCCGACAAGATAGTGAGCGAATGTTTGAACGTCTTATGTTCAAGCAGGAAAAGCATGGTTTCGGCACTTGTGTGGTTGAAGCGCGGGACTCCGGAAGGTTTCTGGGGTTCTGTGGTTTGAATGTCCCGACAAATCCAAAGCCTCTTCCGTTTGGCCCGTGCGTTGCGATTGGATGGGGCTTGATACCTGATGTGTGGGGGAAGGGGATTGTTCAAGAAGCCTCGCGTGTATGGCTTAGATTTGGGTTTGAAACCCTTCGTTTAGAGGAGATTGTGAGTTTTGCTGCGGCTGCTAACTGGCGCTCTGAAAAAGTCATGCAGAGGCTGGGAATGGTAAGAGACGCGTCTGAGGATTTTGATCATCCTTTGATTGAGGAGGGGCATCCATTAAGGCGGCACTTCTTGTATCGGTTGTCGAAAGAAAAGTATTTGGAATTTGAAAATGGTTGAGGCAGCGATTGACAAGTGCCCACGCATTGAGACGGAACGGCTTGTATTGCGGAAATGGGAAGAGTGGGATCTGGATGGTTTGATCGAACTTTGTGGGCATCCTGAGGTCATGGAGTTCTTTGGTGCTGTAAAGTCGCCGTCTGAAGTGGAGAAAATGCTCGATCGTGTGCTGGTCCAACAAGCCAAGCATGGCTATTGCTTCCCAGCTGTTGAGGATAGAAAATCAGGCCGTCTTTTGGGTTTTTGCGGACTAAAGGTTCAGGAGACAGATATTCCCATTGGCCCATGCGTTGAGATTGGTTGGAGGCTCCAACGTGATGCTTGGGGCAAGGGGATTGCAACAGAGGTTGCGCGTGTTTGGCTTGAGTTCGGTTTTGAAACTCTAAAGTTGGATGAGATTGTCGCTAATATGGTTGTTGGCAATTTTCGTTCAGAGAATACAATGAAGCGTTTGGGGATGGTCTATTCAGAAGGTGATGACTTTATTGAGCCTGGTATGGATGCCAATGATCCGCTGGCGAGAAACATTCTTTATCGAATTACAAAACAGCGATTTATGGATTTAAAAAATGGTTGAGACGTTAATTGAAAAGTGCCCGCGCATTGAGACGGAACGGCTTGTTCTGCGTAAGTGGGAACAGCGGGATCTGGACGGTCTTGTTGAGATGAATGCTGATCCACGTGTGATGGAGTTCTTTCCAGACGTGATGCCTCGCGAGAAAAGCGCTCATATGCATGAGTTCCTGATGGAGAAGCAGGAGGACCGTGGTTATGCGTGTCCGGTTGTTGAGGATCGGGTATCTGGTCGGTTTCTCGGCTTTTGTGGTTTGAACATTCCGACCTACCCAAAGCCGCTTCCGTTTGACCCTTGTGTTGAAGTTGGTTGGCGGCTTATCCCCGAAGCTTGGGGGAAGGGGATTGCGCAGGAAGCTGCGAAGATCTGGCTGAAGTTCGGGTTCGAAACTCTTAAGCTTGATGAGATTGTTAGCTTCACGACCGAGACCAATCTGCGTTCTCAGAAGCTGATGCAGCGCCTTGGAATGGCGCGGAATGCGAAAGACGATTTTGACCATCCGATGCTGGAGCCTGACCACCCGCTGGTGCGGCATGTGCTTTATCGCTTGAACAAGGATCGTTTTGAAAGCGTATCCAAGACCTGGGCTTGATTGGATAACCACTAAGGGTGATTTGTGAATACTGTGATGTTTCACGTGAATCATGAATAGCTTCAATAATGTATGTAGAGATGCTGACTCACGTGAAACTGTGAGTCAGCGTTTAGTTTATCTGCAAATCAGATTTGTTCTTTCACCTGTTCTAGTGTCGTTGCAGGCAATGAGCAACCTTTTGCAGAACAGATAAAGACAGTGGTTTCATTTGTGTTCCATGTTGAATTTTCCAACTCCACTGGCTTTGCAGCGCCCTCAGGGATCACATCGACATAAAGCGCTGGATCAGCCTGAGTATGGAGTGTTTGAAGGAATGGAGTTGCCTCCGAACCAGAGCCCAAAACAACAAGTGCTTTTTTGAACCGTGTGCGGGTATCTAGCGCGGTGAGCAGAGAGGCCGTTCCGAAGACGTTGTTTGGGACATCGGCAGCAAAGGCGTTCAACGTTCCATCCGCCAGATCACGAGATGATGTGTCCCCCGTTAAGATCCAATGCTCTGAGAAGGCGAGGGCTGCCACCGCGTTGTAGTTTGGGGTGGCTTCATCATAGGCGTGATATGGGCGGAGGATGAGATCGTCAGCATCCTTGTCTGTCATGTAAAAGCCGCCATTGGAGTGGGTGAAGCGCTCTTTCAGGATGCTCAGGAACTCTTCGGCCTGCTTCAGGTAGCGTTGCTTTTCAGCTGGATCTGGTTCTGATTGGTACAAGGCGAGTGCTGCTCTTGCGGCCCAGGCGTAGTCAGAGGCAAAACCGACTTCTAGTCTTTGACCCTGACGCCATGAGTGGCTGAGCTTTCCATCGACGAACATGTACTCTGTGATGAAGGCAAAAGCGGCCTTGGCAGAGGAGCGCAGAGATTCATGTGAAACAACGGCACTTGCTTGCACGAGAGCGCAGATGAGCATGGCGTTCCAATCAGCCAACACCTTGTCGTCTTTGTGTGGTGGAATACGCTTGCTTCTGTAGTCGAGCAGGATTGTTCTGCAAGATGCCAGCGCTGCCTCTTCAGAGGGTTCCAGAAGGGCAGGGGAGTGGCGCCGGTTGAGAATGATCTTACCTTCCCAGTTGCCGTCTGGAGTGACTTCATAGGTGTTGGAGAACAGATCGAAGTATTCTTCAGGAATGAGGCTCTTCAGTTCGTCGTAAGTCCAGACATAAAATCTGCCTTCGATACCTTCGCTGTCTGCATCCATGGATGAAGCGAAGCCACCTTCAGGAAGCTTCATGTCGCGTTCGAGCCAATCAATTACTTCGTGGATTCGGACATGAAACAGTTCGTCCTTGGTTTCCTGATAGGCCCAGCAGAGATGCTCAATGAACTGGGCATTGTCGTACAGCATCTTTTCAAAATGTGGGACAAGCCAAATAGAGTCGACTGCGTAACGAGCCAGGCCGCCTCCTACATGATCATATATTCCGCCCTGTGAAATCGCGCGGGTGGTTTTCAAAAACTGATCACGCATGAAGGTGTTCTTCTGCGCCTTAGCGGTTCTGAAAATGAGCTCCTGAACGGAGGCCTGAGGGAACTTCGGTGCACCCTTCATGCCACCTTCCTCTTCATCCTGCATGGTGAAGAGCTGTTTGCCGGCAGCGGTGATCAGGAAGCTTGAAAGAGGGGAGGCCTCTGACGGTGGTTTGTTGAGCGCCTGACTGATAGCCTGTCGGTTTTCTTCAATAGTGTCGCGATCTGTGGTGAAGCTCTGCGCGATCGCGTACAGGATATCTTTGAAGGCTGGAGAGCCGTGCCGTGCTTCCTTCGGGAAGTAGGTGCCACCCCAGAATGGATCGCCGTCTGGCGTGAGGAACATGGTCAGCGGCCAGCCACCCTGTTGACCAAGCATATGAAGAGCTTGCATATAGATCTGGTCGATGTCCGGGCGCTCTTCGCGATCTACCTTGATGTTGACGAAATGCTCATTCATGAGCGCGGCTGTTGCCTCATCCTCAAAACTTTCATGGGCCATGACGTGGCACCAATGGCAAGCGGAGTAGCCAACAGACAGCAGAATTGGCTTGTTTGTTTGCTTTGCTTCCTGCAGTGCGTCCTTGCTCCACTCCCACCAGTGGACGGGGTTATTCTGGTGTTGAAGAAGGTAGGGGCTTGAAGCGTTCGTTAAGCGATTTCTGCTCATAAAGAGGTGATCCTGAGTTCAAGGTATTGCTTGGCGTAAAGGCTAGGTTTAACGCAGTTCATACGAGATCATATAGTTAAAGAACCGGACGTGGAATGAATACACAACAGGAAACCATCTATGCAGTTTCTAGCGGCGCACTTCCTTCAGGCGTTGCTGTTCTCCGTTTATCAGGTCCTCAGTCCGGGCCAATCCTGAGAAAGCTCATTAAGGGCAAATTCCCAGTTTCACGTGAATCGTGCCTTAAGAAATTATGGGATCCTGTAGATGGTTCCGTGCTCGATCATGCGTTGGTTTTGTGGTTTGAAGGGCCGGGCAGTTTTACTGGCGAGGACACCGTTGAGCTGCATTGTCATGGTGGCCGTGCTGTTGTTGCGGCTGTTCTACGCGCTCTGTCCAGCTTTGAAGGGACGCGTCCTGCTGAACAAGGTGAGTTCACGCGCCGGGCCTTTCATAACAACAAGCTGGACCTCACCGAGGTTGAGGGGCTTGCTGATTTGATTGATGCAGAGACCGATGCGCAGCGTCGGCAGGCTCAGCGTCAGATGGATGGGGCACTTGGAGATCTTTACTCGCAGTGGCGCGAAACCTTGATCCGCAGCCGTGCGATGATTGAAGCTGAACTCGACTTTTCCGATGAAGACGATATTCCGGATTCGGTAGCTGACGAAATCTGGGTGGATCTGGCGAAACTTCGTGACCAGATCGTCGACCACCTTTCCGATGCGCGGAGAGGGGAACGGTTGCGCTCTGGTTTGCAGGTTGTTCTGCTTGGCCCTCCGAATGCGGGGAAGTCGAGTTTGATGAACAAGCTGGCACAGCGTGATGTGGCGATCGTGACACCGGAAGCTGGAACGACACGCGATGTGCTTGAGGTACATCTTGACCTTGGCGGCTATCCGGTTACGCTGATCGATACAGCAGGCATTCGCGAGAGTGCTGGCGTGATCGAGAAAGAGGGCATCCGCCGCGCGCTTGTTCATGCTGAAAAGGCTGATCTCATTCTCTGGACCCATGCACCGAATGTAGTGGCAGAGGAGCTGCCTGATAGCCTGCAGCAGAGTGGTGCGGAGATCTGGCGGCTCAATACCAAGAGTGACTTGGGCGCAATTGAGAAACATGGTTCCTTCGAAACAACCGCAGAGATCAATGTCTCTGTTCGGGAAGAGGGTGGTATGAACGCACTGCTTTCAAGCCTCGAGTCGTTTGCGGAACAAAACATAGGGCTGATCGAAAACCCATTGATCACTCGCGAACGTCACCGAGCGCACCTCACTCAATGCGTGGAAGATCTTAACCGCGGCATTCAGGCGGACGGCTTTCCGATTGAGTTGAGGGGGGAAGATCTGAGACGGGCAGCTGATCAGCTTGGGCGCATTACCGGGCGTATTGATGTTGAAGATTTGCTGGATGTGATCTTTCGCGACTTCTGCGTTGGTAAATAAATGATGTAGAAGTGCGATGTTTCACGTGAAACATTTATTGAGAAATGGGACTTGGTGGGGAAAACTTAGTGAGTCCCGTGGGTAACTAATGCTGCGGCATTGGCGACTCAGTGCGCTGTTTTCTTTGACCCAGCGCGTGACCTGTTGTATCAAGTCTTCAATAAAATAGGTAGTTGCCCTTCTAATTCCCCCAAGTTTTATCTGCGGCCTTCATATGGTCCAGAGGCTCACAGAGAGTGTGCTTGGCCTTTCTCTGTACTTAGACGGGCGAAATGCAGGACCGAAATGTCTGATAATTTTGATCTTGAGTTTGACGTTGTCGTGATTGGCGGCGGCCATGCAGGCTGTGAAGCTGCGGCCGCGGCTGCGCGTATGGGTGCACATACAGCGCTTATAACTCATCGCTTTGACACCATTGGCGTGATGTCATGCAACCCGGCCATAGGTGGTTTGGGGAAGGGGCATCTGGTTCGAGAGATCGACGCACTGGATGGATTGATGGGCCGGGTAGCTGATGCCTCTGGTATCCAGTTCCGTATGCTCAATCGCCGTAAGGGACCTGCTGTGCAGGGGCCACGCTCTCAGGCTGACCGCAAGCTTTACCGTGATGCAATGCAGGCCGAGATCAAAGCGATCGAAAATCTGGATGTCGTTGAAGGTGAAGCTGACAAGCTGATCCGTGAGGGTGATGCGCTCAAGGGTGTTGTGCTTGGAGATGGTCGCCGGGTTTTCGCAAAAGCTGTTGTTATCACGACAGGGACGTTCTTGCGTGGTCTGATCCATATTGGTGATAAACAGATCCCGGCGGGTCGTGATGGGGAAGCGCCTGCGCTTGGCCTTTCTGTATCTCTGGAGGAGATTGGTCTCCGGCTTGGGCGTTTGAAGACTGGTACTCCGGCGCGTTTGGATGGTCGCACCATTAACTGGGACATTCTTCAGGTACAGCCCGGTGATGACGAGCCTATTCCATTCTCCACGCTGACTGAGGAAATTCAGATCCGTCAGGTGCCGTGTTACATCACCCGGACGACGCCTGAGACGCACAAAATCATTCGCGATAACATTAAGCGCTCGGCTATGTACTCTGGCGAGATCAAGGGCAGGGGCCCGCGGTACTGTCCGTCTATTGAAGATAAGATCGTTCGCTTTGGGGATCGTGATGGCCATCAGATCTTCCTTGAGCCGGAAGGACTGGATGATCCGACGGTTTATCCAAACGGGATTTCGACCTCTCTGCCGGAAGATGTGCAGATCGAGTTCTTGCGGACCATTCCGGGTCTGGAGAAGGTTGAGTACTTTAAACCGGCCTACGCCATTGAGTATGATCACATCGACCCAACCGAGCTGACAAACACGCTCGAGGTGAAGAAGCAGAAGGGCCTTTATCTCGCAGGTCAGATTAACGGAACAACCGGTTATGAAGAGGCTGGAGCTCAAGGTCTGTTGGCTGGCTTGAATGCTGCCAGAACGGCTCAGGGCGGCGCTCAGGTGGTCGTAGGTCGTGCTGACGGGTATATCGGCGTGATGGTTGATGATCTCATCACACGGGGCGTTTCTGAGCCGTATCGCATGTTTACATCGCGCGCGGAGTATCGTCTTACACTGCGTGCCGATAATGCGGATCAGCGTTTGACGCCACTTGGTGTTGAGTGGGGCTGCGTTGGTGAAACGCGTCGAGTCGCTTTCGAAACAAAGTTGGAGAAACTGCGAAGAACAAAAGACTTGATGCAATCCGTCAAGATTACACCCAATGAGGGTCGCAAGCATGGTTTGCCGATCAATCAGGATGGTGTGAAGCGCTCTGCTTTTGATCTGCTTGCATACCCGGATATCAGTCTCGACGACCTGACACGGGTCTTTGATGAACTGAAGGGGCTTGATATCAAGATTGCCGAACAGGTTTCTATCGATGCGATGTACGCGGTCTATCTGGAGCGTCAGGCAGCAGATATTGAAGCTCTGAAACGGGATGAGGACTTGGTTATTCCTGACGGAATTAACTATAGCGCCCTGACTGGACTTTCCAACGAGGTGCGCCAGAAGCTTGAAGCTGTGCGTCCTTCAACCATTGGGCAAGCTTCGCGCATGGACGGGATTACCCCGGCAGCGCTGACCTTGCTGCTTGTTTATATTCGCCGCTCAGGCAAAAATATCGCTGGTGCTGTTTAGTATGTCATTCGAAAACCGGGCTGATTACAGCCAGATTCCATCTGTCATGCGTATGTATGAGGATGTTTCACGTGAAACGTTTGAGCGTCTAGGTATCTATATAGACCTCGTTCGCAAGTGGCAGCCAGCACAGAACCTGATCGCGCCTTCCACCATCAACGATATCTGGATGCGGCATGTGGCCGACTCAATTCAGATTCAGCGTAGCTTGCCAGATGCTCGTTCCTGGATTGATTTTGGGAGCGGCGCAGGCTTTCCCGGTCTTGTGACAGCGATTCTGCTGCGACAGGAAGGGGAGGGCGGTATCGTGCATATGGTTGAGAGCAATCAGCGCAAAGCGGCTTTCCTGCGCACCGTGGCCAGAGAAACTGGCTGCAACGTCAAAGTCCATGCGGGTAGAATCGAAGCGGTTACAAAGGGTTGGGAAGCTCCGATTGACGGAGTTTCAGCGCGTGCACTGGCTTCTTTAAAAGTTCTTTGCAGGTTTTCTTCGCAGTTTGTACAAAGGGGCGCGACAGCTGTTTTCCACAAAGGCCAAGATTTTCGCCGTGAAATTGAAGAAGCATCTGCCGACTGGTCGATTGATCTGGTAGAAAAAGTAAGTCTAGTAGATCCGCTAAGTCGCGTTTTGGTCCTTTCGAAAATTGACCCGAAAACCTCTAACTAGGGTGCTGTCGGATGAGCTTACTGCCGCAATCTCCTCGTGTATTGACTATCGCCAACCAGAAGGGTGGCGTAGGTAAAACGACAACAGCCATCAATCTTGGCACCGCACTTGCCGCTATTGGCGAGCGTGTTCTGATTATTGACCTTGATCCGCAGGGTAACGCCTCCACGGGTCTTGGGATTGATCGCGCTGATCGTGAGTACTCCACCTATGATGTTTTGAGCGGCGACTCTACACTGGAACAGGCTGTTCTTGAAACGGCTGTTCCTCGTTTATGGATCGCTCCATCAACCATGGATTTGCTTGGAGTGGAGCTGGAAATCTCTGCTGCACCAGACCGCACATTCAGATTGCGGAACGCCATTTCCGGTATGGCGAAGGCTGCTGAAATTGGTCAGGCTCAAGGGTATTCTTATGTTCTCGTGGATTGCCCTCCATCCCTGAATCTCTTAACTATCAATGCCTTAGCAGCATCTCACAGTATTTTGGTGCCGTTGCAGTGCGAGTTTTTTGCGCTTGAAGGTTTGAGTCAGTTGCTACGTACTGTTGAGCAGGTGAAACAGTCTCTTAATGCTGAGCTGAGCATCCATGGTATTGTGCTTACGATGTACGATAGCCGGAATAACCTTTCCAGTCAGGTTGTGCAGGATGTGCGCGAGACCATGGGCGATGCGGTTTACGACACGGTGATACCGCGTAACGTACGAGTTTCTGAGGCTCCATCTTATGGTAAGCCTGCTTTGCTTTATGATTTGAAGTGTTCTGGTTCGCAGGCTTATTTACGACTCGCTTCCGAAATTATTCAGCGCGAGCGTGATATGCGGATGGCGGCTGCCTAATCCGGCTACCGCTTCTACTTGAAAGAGTTTTATTATTTGTCCCGTAAACCGTGCGGGAAGGGGCTGTCGACTCTAGGCTCCGGGATGTAAATAGGTGGAATTGAAATGGCGAAAACTGAGGAAGTAGGGCGAAGCAATAAGCGACTTGGGCGCGGCCTCGCAACGCTGTTGGGTGACGTAAACTCAGCGCCAGCTGTTTCCACACCAGACCGAAACCGTGATGTGCGGAAGATTCCGATTGAGTATCTTCAGCCAAACCCACGTAACCCGCGCAAATCGTTCATAGAAGATGATCTGAACAATCTGACGGAATCTGTTCGCCAGAAGGGGATCGTGCAGCCAATTCTCGTGCGTCCTCGTGCGAATATGCCAGGCCATTTTGAGATCATTGCTGGTGAGCGTCGCTGGCGTGCTGCCCAGAAGGCCGGGCTGCATGAAGCTCCTGTTGTTATCCGCGAAGTGACGGATCAGGAAGCTCTGGAACTTGCGATCATCGAGAACGTTCAGCGTGCTGACCTCAACCCTATTGAAGAGGCTTTGGGGTATGACCAGCTGATCGAAGAGTTCCAGTACAGTCAGGTTGAGCTCTCCAAAGTTATCGGCAAGAGCCGCAGTCATGTTGCCAACACACTGCGTCTTTTGAAGCTCCCTAACTCTGTGAAGGATTATCTCGCTGAAGGTCTTCTCACTGCTGGTCATGCGCGTGCATTGATCACAGCCGAAGATCCAGCCGCTTTGGCGGAGCTGATCGTGGAGAAGGGGCTTACTGTTCGCGATGCAGAGCGCCTTGCTCAGAACCCGGACCTCTTTAAGAAGAAAGAAGCTGCTCCAAAGCCTGAGAAGGATGCGGATACGCGCGCACTCGAAAAACGTTTGGCTGATGGGTTGGGACTAAAGGTCGCAATCGCTCACAAGCCTGAGAAGGGTACTGGTGAGCTAAAGATTAAGTACAAGAACATTGAGCAGCTGGACGAAGTTTGCCGGCTGTTGGGCATTCAGAACTGATTATAGCCCAACTTTTGTATTCAAAAGGCCGTGCCTCATAACTGAGGCGCGGCCTATTTAGTTTCGTATCCAAAACTGAGTTAGATTCGGGAATGAAACAAACTCACTCGGTGTTTGAATAAGTGACTCTGTCAGGTCTGTCATAGAGAGTCGCCTCGGGCGTTGATCTGGTGCGGCCTGCGTTTCTCGGCAGGATCTGATTGGTATTCGTTAGACACCTCACAAAATTTTCTCTTTTTCAAATGCGTCAAAGCATATAAGAATAATGCCCAATAAGTTTTCATAGTATTTCGATAAATTGGTGCGTGATTTGAAGGGTCCGATCATTGATGCCTGGAAATGCTGAAGTGCCTTGTTCGGTGCATTCACTCTTTGCGTTGCTGCGTTGGGTGGTGAACTGAACTGAGCGGGTGTGCTGAGAGGTTTCTGGAAGTTGGGCCCCTAGTGAAAGATCGGGTTCAAGTGAATACGAAAATTGGAATGATACTGCTGCTTGTTCTGTTTGCGTTGGGTGGCATGTTCTCAATCAATCCGGCTCCACATTTGTTTACCGAATTGGGACCTTTTGAACTAGCGCAGACGCTTTTCATGATTGCCAGCCTTTTCGTTTGGGGCAAATTGGCGATCAGTAAGAAGCAACAGAATGCGCAGGATGACGGAATTAACTACTCTATCGCTGCATTCTTTGCTCTGCTTAGCTTCGTGGTTGTTGGCAGAGAAACTTCCTTTCTTAAGACCTATGGAGCAGGGAAGAACCTTGAGAATGGTCTGTTGGTTTTTACCGTCGTTTTAGCACTAGTGGTTCTGAGTGTGCTCGGTGTGCGGTGGGCTCGGAATCTAGGTCGGACTTGGCAGGAATTTCGCGCCTTTATATCGACCCCGAACTTCCTTTGGGCGATTGCTTCCCTCGGGTTCATTCTGTTGGGGGACCTTTTCGAAAAAGAGTTCCTTCCGATTCAGTCGAACCTTGTCTGGGAAGAAACTTTTGAGCTGATGGGGTATCTCGCTATCTTCACAGCGGCATTGGTTCCAGAACGTACCGCTGATGCTCCGAGAGCTGTTGAGCAAGACGTTCCAGCTTTGCAGAACTCTTAGGTTGAACGTCGGCTACGCCTGCCGGTGCTTCCTGCAATACGAAAAAACACCGCTGGAGCTCTCCAGCGGTGTTTTTGATTGTAGAAATGAATGGTGCCTACCGCCGTCTGTTGGATGCTTTAGCCACCTGGGCTATGGCCAGCAGGGTATGCGAGACGATGGCTGCTGAGAGGTTGGCGTTGAGGCGGGCTTCTTTAACTGCGTCATTGAGGCGGCTGAGTGCGCGTTCCAGGAAGTCCACATTCCAGATTTCAACCTGTCTGACAATCTTCGAGCGGCGTTTCCAGAAGATTGGTGGGCGCATTCCTCCGATAACATCTTCGACGGCAATGCGTTGATTGGCTTTTAAGCGGCACAGGTGGAGCATCTGGAAATGTCTGAGGGCTTGAGAGGCAATGACACCAACGTCCATCCCTGAGGCTGAGAGACGCTCCAGGCCATGGTCCAATGTGACCGTATCACCCAATGCGGCTGCATCAATCAGCTCATCCATGGCAAACGCTGAGGCATCACCGATGATCTCTTCAACGTGATGGACTTCAATGCGGTTGTCATTCATTGCGTAGAGGCACAGCTTTTTGAGTTCTCCGCGGCTGGCAATGCGGTCTGCGCCGAGCAGGGTGTGAAGCGCCATGCGGGCTTCCTTGCTGATTTGCAGGCTTGCCAGGGCAGTTTCTTCGTCAATCAGCCGGTCTACATCCCGACCGGTATCGGCAAAGCAGGGAATAGCGACAGCGGTTTTGCTGGCTTCGATCTTCTTGCGCAGGGCCGACGAGTTCTTCAAGTCCCCGGCTTCGATGAGGACGAATGCTGAGAAATCGTTGTTCTTTAAGAGCGGTTCTACTGCTGGCAGGACACTTTTGGTGCCATTGTCGCGCACCCAGATTGTGCGGCGGCCGCCGAAGAGAGGGATGGTGAGGGCTTCGTCAATAAGCCGGCTTGGATCGGCTGCAATATCGGAAGCGTCCAATTTCACCTGAGAGAAGGGATCGTCATTCTCTGCTGCTGCTTTGGAGATGAGCGCTTGCGCTCTTTCCTTCACCAACCCGACGTCTGGACCATAAATAAGAATGAGGTTTACAGAGGCTGGCGGGTTGGCGATGTATCGGTCAATCTCAGCAGCTTTGAGGGCTACCATAATGGTCCTATTCTTCAGGATGCGTTGCGAAGTAGCTTGCGATGCGTGTGTTGATGTCGGCGGCAACAACTTTGGCCGCGCGTGTCTCCGCATCTCTTTCCGCTCTCAGGTTCGCAAAACGCTGGCTCGAAAAGTCAAAGGATGCGGATGCAAAAGAACGACCGGTCAAAAGCGTAGCATCAGTTTCGATGTTACTCAAAACAAAGCTGGAATTGACTGTAATGTTGTAAGCGGTTGGTACATCAGCAAGGCGTTCAACACCAACTTCAGCACGGCGCCTGTCTGACAAAATCTCCAGCCGGTACTTAGGTGGCAGTGGTTCGCCACCACGCGTGAAAGCGAAGATCAGCTGGTTGCGCATGACCTGATTGATGTTGGTGATAGCGAACGAATCTCCATAGCTTGGGAAATCCAAGGAGATTGACGCCATCTGATCCGGAACGGTCTGTGTCCGTTCCATTCCATCATCTGTTAGCGTTGTGCTCGTTCCATAAAGAGGTCGAAACTGGCAACCAGAAAGAAGAAGGGCCCCTGCAACAATTGTTGCCCCGCCGAGAAGAACCCGGCGGGAGGGGAGACCTGATTTAGCAGCGCGGTCAAACAACGACATTTACGATCCTCTGAGGTACCACGATGATTTTGCGTGGGGCCTTGCCGTCCAGAGCCCTTTGAACAGCTTCATGTGCCAGAGTAACTTCTTCTACATGCTCTTTGGAAGAGTCTCTTGCTACAGAAACCTCACCTTTTTTCTTTCCGTTGATCTGAATCGGAAGCGTAACGGTATTTTCTACCAGTAGGTTTTCATCCAGAGCTGGCCAGTTCGATGTGGATACCAAGCCTTCGTTGCCGAGCATGGCCCAACACTCTTCGGAAAGGTGAGGTGTAATTGGCTCCATGAGCTGCAAAATAAAGCCAACTGCTTCGCGCAGTGCAAAGGCCATATCAGGCTTGGACAGGTCTGCCTGAAGTGCTTTGCTGATCGCGTTGGTGAACTCATAAAGACGGGCTACAGCACGGTTGAAGCCGAGGCCGTCGAAGTCCTTTGTGATGGCAGCCAGTGTCTTGTGAGAGACGCGGCGCAGTGCGGTTGCCTCATCACTGAACTCAGCAGGCTTTGCTATGTTGGCTTCGGTCTTTTCTGCAACTTCGTTGACGATACGCCATACACGTTGTACGTGGCGCCAAGCACCGATTACACCGTCTTCAGTCCAGATGATGTCACGCTCTGGCGGGCTGTCCGAAAGCACAAATAGGCGTGCAGTATCAGCGCCATAGGTTTCAATGATGTCGGTTGGGTCCACAACGTTCTTTTTGGACTTGGACATCTTCTCGATGGAGCCTATGGAGATCGGCGCACCGGTTTCTGCGTGAACCGCTTTGCGGTCACCTTCGGTGCTGATGATGTTGATTTCAGCGGGTGTGACCCACTTGCCATCCGCATCCTTGTAGGTCTCGTGGTTCACCATGCCCTGCGTGAAGAGGCCCTTGAATGGCTCTTTCACATCCAGATGTTTGGTGATCTGCATCGCACGGGCAAAGAAGCGGGAGTAGAGCAGGTGTAGGATCGCGTGCTCGATGCCACCGATGTACTGATCAACTGGCAACCACTCGGAGGCAACCTTTGGATCTGTCGGGTTGCTGTTCTTTGGATCAGTGAAGCGTGCGAAGTACCAAGAGGAATCCACGAAGGTGTCCATGGTGTCTGTTTCACGCTGCGCATCTTTTCCACAGCATGGGCATTTTACGTCGCGCCATGTTGGATGACGGTCTAGCGGATTACCCGGACGATCGAAGGTGACGTCTTCCGGCAGAACTATTGGCAGGCTTTCTTTTGGCGCTGGCTGAACGCCACAGTCATCGCAGTGGATAACCGGGATTGGGCAGCCCCAATAGCGCTGACGGGAAATCCCCCAGTCGCGCAGACGGTAGTTGGTTTCGCGGTGGGCCTGCTGTTTGCCCTTCACTTTTTGCGCTTCCAACTTGTCAGAAACGGCATTCTTCGCATCTTCGATGGACAGGCCGTTCATGAAGTCAGAATTAAAGATGGAGCCTTCGCCGGTGTAAGCTTCGGTGCCAACTTCGAAAGTCGCCGGGTTTTCGCCTTCTGGCAATACAACGGTTCTGACCGGCAGCTTGTACTTGTGAGCGAAGTCCAAATCGCGTTGGTCATGTGCAGGGCAGGCGAAGATTGCGCCGGTGCCGTAGTCCATCAGGATAAAGTTTGCGACGTAAACTGGCAGCTCCCAGGATGGGTCCAGCGGGTGCTTAACGCGGAGGCCAGTGTCGAAGCCGAGTTTCTCTGCTGTTTCAATTGCTTCAGCTGTCGTTCCGATGCGGCGGCATTCAGCAATGAACTCCTGCAGCTCTGTGTTGGTTTCAGCCAGCTTCTGGGTGATCGGGTGATCGGGAGACAGGCCCATGAAGGAGGCGCCGTACAGCGTGTCCGGGCGCGTCGTGAAGATCTCCAGAGTTTCATCACCGGTTGGAGCGGTTTCTGTGAACTCGAAATTGACTTTCAGACCAACAGATTTTCCGATCCAGTTCTTCTGCATGAGACGAACTTTTTCAGGCCACTCGGTCAGTGTATCGATTGCTTCCAACAGCTCTTCAGAATGATCAGAGATCTTGAAGAACCACTGAGTCAGGTCTTTCTGTTCAACAACTGCACCGGAGCGCCAGCCTTTGCCGTCGATCACCTGTTCGTTTGCTAGAACCGTCATGTCGACAGGATCCCAGTTTACCTTTGCGTTTTTACGGTAAACCAAGCCAGCTTCCAGGAAGTCCAGGAACAGAGCCTGCTGTTGTGCGTAGTAGTCTTCATCGCAGGTTGCGAACTCGCGGCTCCAGTCAAAAGACAGACCGATTGTTTTCAGCTGACCGCGCATTGCAGCGATGTTGTCATAGGTCCAGCCTTTTGGGTGTACTTTCTTCTCAGCAGCAGCGTTTTCTGCAGGCATGCCGAATGCATCCCAACCCATTGGGTGCAGAACGTTGTAGCCGCGTGCACGTTTGAAGCGTGCAACCACGTCACCCATGGAGTAGTTACGGACGTGCCCCATGTGGAGGCGACCGGATGGGTAGGGGAACATTTCTAGTACGTAGTACTTATCGCGCGGATCATCGTTGTCCGTCTCAAAGACCTTCTGTTCGTCCCATACTTTTTGCCAGCGTGCTTCCGTAGCACGTGCATTATACCGATCCGTAGCCATTTATTCCGCCGTGTGTTTGATTTTTTGCCTTGCACAGGCAAATTACGTTTGCTCGGACTGTCACCAGAAATTGCCAGCTTGGTCAAGCGCTAGACAGAGGAAAAACCGAGAAGATTTGTCAGAAAATTCTCAATGAAGCGCGAGTCCTCTTGCTTTTGGGCCATAGGGAGCGCATTTCATGTCTCGAATATGGATTTTTCGCTGGAGTTAGGAATGAGCGACGCTGCTGCACTTCGCCTTAAAGAGGTCAAGGAAAACATTAGGAAAGCAGAAAAGGATGCGGAGCGTCCGAGCGGTTCTGTTGCTTTGATTGCAGTCTCTAAAACCTTTGAAGCTTCAGCTATTAAGCCGGTATTAGAAGCGGGACAGCGTGTGTTTGGTGAGAACCGTGTTCAGGAAGCGATGGGCAAGTGGCCTGAGCTTCTTGAAGAGTTTGGTGGTGTTGAGTTGCATCTGATTGGACCATTGCAGTCCAACAAAGCGAAAGAGGCTGTGCAGACCTTTGACGTGATCCACACTGTCGACCGGGACAAAATAGCCAAGGCTTTGAAAGCTGAGATGGATAAGCAGGGCAAAGCGCCAAAGCTGTTCATTCAGGTTAACACCGGGGAAGAAGAGCAGAAGGCCGGCATTCCTCCAAAAGAAGCCGATGCGTTTATTGCAAAATGTCGTGATGAGTATGGGCTAGAGATCGAAGGCCTGATGTGCATTCCGCCTGTTGAAGAAGCGCCGGGGATGCATTTTGCTTTGCTTGAGAAAATTGCACGGCGGAATGGTCTGGAGAAACTCTCAATGGGGATGTCTTCTGATTACCCGATTGCGGTTCAGCATGGCGCGACCCACGTTCGAGTTGGGTCTGCTGTCTTTGGTGCGCGAGACTATTCTCTGTAAGCTTCATTTTCATTGTGTTGAGTTTTGAACGGGCGAGGGGTTCTCGCCCGTGTTTGTTTGGCAGTTATTGCAGCTGATCGTGCAACCACTTTATTGTTGTAGAGATCACGAGATCGTTATTCTGCGGGCTGACGATATCGCCGACAATTAGGTGGTCATCATCATCCCCAGAGCTTTCGATAAGAAGTCGCTGCTTTGGTGCGCTCCATTTTTCGTAGGCGATGTTGGTTTGTGACGCATCAACGGTCTTGTCGTTCTCGCTGTAGATGAACAGGGTCGGTATCGTGGCTTTTGCCGGATCCTGCTCTTGTAAGACGGAGATTGCAGTTGCCAGTGGCAAAAGTGCCGTGGTTGGGTAGCTGATTGTCCAGCCCATTAGTTCTTCCGGAGTTGGTGCCTCCGAGGTGGTGCGGGTTTTACCAAGTATTAGAGGTACGTATTGTCTGGCAAATGGCATATCGAGCAAGAAGGCACCGGGAGAGTTAATGGCGAAGTTTGGTGAGACGAACACCATTGCAGCGATGTCATCCTTGAGAGGATGATCTTGCATTGCAAGCCATGCCGCGAGTGTGCTTCCGGTGGATGTTGATATAATGATCGTCTTTTCACCGATACGGCGGCCAATTTCTACCGCTTCTGCGAGATCGTTGATCCAATCGTTCAGTGTCGCCTCTGCCATTGCATCGTTGGAACGGCCGTGGCCTGCCAGACGGGTGTAGAACAGATTTGCGCCCATCTCGTTTGCAACGCGATCCGGTACAGGGCGGATCGACTGCTTGCTGGAGGAGAAGCCATGGATATAGATCACTGAAAGAGGCGTTTTGCTGTTCTTCTCGTCATTGAACCAGATAATTTCCTTGGCGGTGCCATCACGGATGTCCTGAAACTTCGCTTCGCTGTTTGACAGGTACTGGTCGAGATCTTCACCCATAACATCGGGTTTGAAAGTGATCTCAGTATCACGTGGTTCTCTTGGGCCTACCAAGTAGGCAATTGTGCCGCCGACGAGCAAAATCAGCACTGCAATAACAATAAAACGAAAAATCATAGAGTGGAGCCCTTGTTCCTTAAGGGCACCACTCTATTCTATCTTAAGCTGAAATATCAAACGAGATCACTCGGAATTGGTGTTGTCATTGTCATAGATCGTCGGTACCCCTACCGAACCCAGCCATTCGGTGATTGCGTTTGCGACGAGAAGGTTGTTCTCAGGGTTGGTAATGTCGCCTGCAATGACGTGATGGCTTGGCCCTGCAGACTCTGTGATCAGCAGGCGATGTTTGGGAGCGCCCCAGTTCTCGAAATATTTTGCGGTGGTCTGTTCATCTGCAGTTTGGTCTCGGATGTCGTAGATGAACATGGCAGGGATGGTTGCGTCCGCTGCGTCCAGACTGCCAACAAGCTTTACTGTTTCGGCGAGAGGAAGGAGTGCTGTTGCTGGGTAAGCGTTGGTCCATGCATAGATCTCCTCGAAGGTGGCGTTGGGGTCTGCAACGCGGTACTGGCCGATGATGATCGGGGTGTAAAACTCCGCAAAAGGGTAGGTCAGAAGGGAGGTTCCTGAGGCTGCGAGCTGGAAGACCGGAGAGATGAGCACGATTGCTTCAACCTGGTCTTTTAGTGCGTGGTCGGTCAGGTCCATCCACGCTGTGAGGGTGCCGCCGAATGAAGTGCCTATGACGATGACTTTGTCACCAAGCATCTTTCCGACGGCCAGAGCTTCCGCCAATGCATTGAAATAGTCATCAACTGTGGGTTCGCCCATAGCGGCTGGAGTGCGGGCATGACCGGGAAGGCGGGTGTAATATAGATTGGCCTGAATGGAGCTGGCGACCAGATCAGGAACAGGGCGGATTTCGTCTTTACTGGCGGAAAAGCCATGCATGTAGATGACTGCATACTCTGTTTTGTCTCTGGTATCGGGGTTGTGCCAGATAATTTGCTTTTCTAGACCGGGCTTAATATCTGAAAAACTACCTTCTTCCCGGGCGAGGTATGCTGCGGGATCCTGACCGATTTCACTTGCGTTGAATGTGATTGAGGGAGAAACGTAGGTGTTGTTCCAATAAATCAGAAATACAGCAACTAGAACAATAACAGATAGTAAAATCAGAAGCTTAGATCTCAACTGCATCGTTACAACGCCTCTTTTTTCGCTGATCATGCGTCAGCCTGGCAGGAAACCGGGTGCACTTGTCAGTTTTCCCTTTTATCCCAGCTTATACAATCTCTAGGAAATGGCAGTTTTGCTTGACTCAGCATCTGTATTCTCGTAGATACCGCACCTAACTCCTTCTATATGAATTTTGGAGCCACTGACTGGGACCCGAAAAGGTATAAAGAGATCCCGGAGGTCAACACCCGACAGCGCGATGCGCCCTCGGGTGATTTTTTGCTATGTGCTTTTGATTTGCCGTGGCAATTTTGACTGGGTGACACCAAATTCATTAAGGAACGAGTGTACAGCGCCAGAGAGTTTATTTTCGGGCGTTTGTGCAGAAACGAGATTTTAAAGGAACGACATGTTCGATAATCTGTCAGATCGCCTAGGCGGCATTCTAGATAAGCTCACAAAACGTGGTGCGCTTTCTGAATCCGATGTTAGTGAAGCGCTTCGTGAAGTTCGCCGCGCACTCATTGAGGCTGATGTGGCATTGCCGATCGTGCGTTCTTTCACCGACAAGGTGAAGCATCGCGCTGTTGGTGCTGAGGTTGTTAAGTCCATTAAGCCGGGTCAGATGGTCGTCAAGATCGTGCATGACCAGCTGGTGGAAATGCTCGGTGAAGAATCCCATCCGATCGACCTGAACGCTCCGGCTCCGGTTTGCATTATGATGGTTGGTCTGCAGGGGGCGGGTAAAACCACCGCAACTGGCAAGATTGCACGTCGTCTAACACAGCGTGACAAACGTAAAGTTTTGATGGCTTCTCTTGATACGCGCCGCCCGGCAGCGCAGGAGCAGCTGAGAGTTCTGGGTGAACAGAACGAAATTGATACACTTCCTATCATCGAAGGGCAGCAGCCAGTTGATATCGCAAAGCGCGCGCTGAATGCAGCGAAGCTTGGCGGTTATGACGTTGTCATGCTCGATACAGCGGGTCGTGGTCACATTGATGAGCCTCTCATGGTGGAGATGGAGCAGATCAAAGCTGCCTCCAACCCGCATGAAGTTCTGCTTGTTGCCGATGCTCTGACTGGTCAGGACGCTGTAAATCTGGCGAAGAACTTTGATGAGCGCTGCTCCATCACAGGTATTATGCTGACCCGTATGGATGGTGATGGTCGCGGTGGTGCTGCTCTTTCCATGCGTGCTGTTACCGGCAAGCCGATCAAGCTGATTGGTACCGGTGAAAAATCTGAGGATCTTGAAGACTTCCATCCAAAGCGTATTGCTGATCGCATCCTTGGCATGGGCGACATTGTCTCGCTCGTTGAAAAGGCTGCTGAAGCGATTGATGCGGAACAAGCCGCAGAGATGGCTCGGAAGATGCAGAAGGGTCACTTTGACCTGAACGATCTTTCTGAACAGCTGAAGCAGATGGAAAAGATGGGTGGAATGTCCGGCATGATGGGCATGCTTCCGGGTGTTGGCAAAATGAAGAAGCAGCTCGCAGCAGCCAACCTTGATGAGAACATGTTCAAGCGCCAGATGGCGATCATCTCCTCTATGACCAAGCAGGAACGTGCCAAGCCTGAACTGCTGAAAGCAAGCCGCAAGAAGCGTATTGCTGCCGGTTCTGGGGTACAGGTTGCTGAAGTTAACAAGCTTTTGAAGATGCACCGCCAGATGGCCGATATGATGAAGGCCATGGGTAAGGGAAAAGGCAAGGGCATGCTTGGCAAGATGATGGGCGCTATGGGTGGCGGTATGCCAGGCATGGGCGGCGGAATGCCTAACATTGACCCTAAAGCTCTTGAGCAGATGGCCAAGTCCGGTCAGCTGCCAGGCGGTATGGAACTGCCAAAAGGATTACCGGGCGGTGGGCTTCCCGGGGGATTGCCAGGAGCTGGCGGCCCTAAATTGCCCGGACTTGGTGGCGCACCTGGTTTGCCAGGGCTCGGCAAGGGGAAAAAGTAATTGAGCGAGATCGACAAGACAGAAGAAGCCAAGAAAGTTCTTGGAGGACTTCGTTCCAGCATCGACAACATTGACGCTGCTTTGGTGCATATGTTGGCTGAACGATTTCGCTGCACACAGGCTGTTGGGGAGCTGAAGGCGACCCATGGTCTTCCACCGGCTGACCCGGCCCGTGAAAAACTTCAGATTGAGCGTCTGCGCCGTCTAGCGCAAGAGTCCAATCTTGATCCTGACTTTGCTGAAAAATTCCTGAACTTCATTGTGAAGGAAGTCATTCGGCATCATGAAGCTATTGCTGCTGAACACAGCACAGACTGAATACCTAGGAGTAACAAACAATGGCTACAAAAATTCGCCTGGCACGCGGTGGTGCTAAGAAGCGTCCTTTCTACCGCATCGTTATCGCAGACGTTCGTTCCCCACGTGACGGCCGTTTCATTGAAGTTGTAGGTCGCTACAACCCAATGCTGCCTAAAGACGCTGAAAACCGCGTTGAGCTTAACGAAGAGCGCATCCAGCATTGGCTCGGTCACGGCGCAAAGCCAACCGACCGCGTACACCGCTTCCTTGATGCTGCTGGCCTGCTGAAGCGTGAGCCACGCAACAACCCTAACAAAGCGAAACTGGGCAAGAAAGCTCAGGAGCGCCTTGACGAGAAGCTGGCTGCAGAAGCTGAAGCAAAAGCTGCTGCTGAAGAAGCAGCTGCAGAAGCAGCAGAAGCTTCCGAATAAGATAAGCGACCTGATCTGAGAAGAGGAGATGCCGGTAATGGCAAATAGGCCTGAAGACCGCATTCTAATGGCTCAGATCGGGGCTGCTCACGGAATACGTGGAGAAGTGCGGGTCAAGCCATTCGGTGATGACCCGCTTTCTTTTGGCGATTATGGTAAGCTGGAAAGCGAAGACGGTAGTCGCAAATTTAAAGTGAAGCGGGCGCGCGTTCAGAAAAACGTGGTGGTGACCAAGTTTGAAGGCGTGAATGACCGCAATGAAGCTGAAGCCTTAAATGGCGTGAAGCTTTACATTCCTCGTGAGCGTCTTCCAGAAACGGAAGATGAGGATGAGTTTTACCATTCTGATCTCATCGGCCTGAAGGCGATTGATGAGAACAAAGAGCAGATTGGTACAGTTCTGGCTCTGTTAGACTTTGGAGCTGGCGATCTTATCGAAATCGCTCCCAAGTCCGGGAGATCTCTGATGTTCCCGTTTACGAAGGCTGTTGTGCCTGTCATTAATCTCGAAGAAGGTTTTGTGGAGGTTCACGCTCCTGAAGGCTTTTATGAGGAAGGCGAAAAAGAGCCGGAAGACGGTTCTGAGCACAAGCCGAAAGCAACAAACTGAATCTCTTTTCCTAGCTACGTTGACTTAGGGCCAGCACTTTAGCATCATCGATCAAATATTTTATTAGTTTAGGTAAAATGATGCTTAGTCTATTGGTGATGCTCGGTTTTTTTGGGGCTGCCTTTTTCCTGCTTATGGGTGCCATGTTTTGTATGCGCCTTTTCGCAGCAAAGAGTCGGGAAGAATTTATGTTTTCTCTCCGCTCGGCGTTTCGCTTCTGGCTCTATGGGTTAGCGATTATTGCGGTCGGTACAGGTGCTGTGTTTCTATTTGGGGAAACTGAGTTTATTTCGTGAGGGCTGAGGTGCGAATTGATTGCTATCTTTGAGTTTCTCAAATCCGTTGCAGTTTGGGCGGCGTTTATACTATTTGGGTTTGCAATCTATCGCCTCCTCAAAGCGCCATCTGATGATGTATTTCGCTTACGTCTTAATTGGTTACGTACATTGACCGTTGTTTCATTTGTGGTCGGAGTTGGATTGGTTGTTTTTGAAGTCATATTTATTGACGAGCTTTTTTTCAGAGCAGACTTGCGTTAATGCAAACGCGTCGAGATAACCAATAAAGCAGGATTACCATGAGCTTTCGCGCCTCCATTTTGACGCTGTACCCTGAGATGTTTCCGGGAAATCTTGGTATGAGCATGTCTGGGCGTGCGTTGGAGCGTGGGGATTGGTCTCTGACCGCAAAGAATATTCGCGATTATGCAACTGACAAACATCGTTCTGTCGATGATACGCCAGCTGGTGGCGGGGCTGGGATGGTGCTGCGTCCTGATATTCTCGGCAAAGCAATCGACGATGTGACGGAAGAGGGCGATACGCGTCCACGTCTGCTGATGAGCCCGCGTGGGAAGCCGTTTACGCAGGCTAGAGCGCGTGAGCTGGCGGATGGTCCCGGCGTTATCATTGTCTGTGGTCGCTTTGAAGGGGTGGACGAGCGCGTCATTGAAGGCCGTCAGCTCGAAGAAGTCTCCATTGGCGATTACATTTTGTCTGGTGGAGAAGTTGCCGCGCACGTGGTGCTGGATAGTATTGTACGCTTGATACCGGGCGTTATGGGCAACAAAGAGAGCGGTGAAACGGAAAGTTTCGAGAACGGATTGCTGGAGCACCCGCACTATACCCGTCCGGTAGACTTTGAGGGCCGGGAAATCCCCGCTGTTCTTAAAAGCGGCAATCATAAATTGATTGATCAGTGGCGTTTGGAGCTCTCTGAGAAGATTACTGAAGCACGGCGTCCAGATCTTTGGCAGAAATACTTAAAAAATAACCGTGGGTAGGGCGTTTTCTACAATTTTTTCATGACAAATCTAGAAAAATCGGCTAAACCCGCGCCGACCGGAGTGGAATCTGTCTAGCGTTTACCGTTAGGGTCTTAGTTCCACTTCACTTCCCGGCATGATGCCAAGGTTTGGTGAATTCGTCCCGATGGCTGGACCATTAGGGGACGCTCTGACCAAGATTAAAATGGAAGAAACTGCCATGAATATCATTGAGCAGCTCAACGCCGAAGAAATGGCGCGCATCGAAGAGAAGCGTAAGCTTCCTGAGTTCTCCCCAGGTGACACCGTACGTGTTCTCGTACGCGTTACTGAAGGTACTCGTACCCGTGTGCAGGCCTATGAAGGCGTATGCATCGCACGCTCCGGCGGCGGCATCAACGAAAGCTTCACCGTTCGTAAGATCTCTTACGGCGAAGGTGTAGAGCGTGTATTCCCAGTTTACAGCCCAATGGTTGAAGGTCTGGAGATTGTACGCCGCGGTAAAGTACGCCGTGCGAAACTCTACTACCTGCGTGAACGTCGCGGTAAGTCCGCACGTATCGTTGAAGCTACCAACGTACGCGCAAAGCGCCTTAATGACGAAGCTCGCGCTTCTGTTGCTGCTGCAAAAGCTGCTGCAGCTGCTGAAAAGGCTGCTGAAGCTGAAGGTTCTGCAGAGTAAGATTTACTCTCAAGCCTCTATGGTTTCCAAAACCCCGCTGAGTAATCGGCGGGGTTTTTTGTGTTCAGAGAACATCTTCAGTCCCGGTATAAGCCTTCAGATTGGATAGGGATACCGTCAACTTATTTGCTGTAGGATGCTGCGAGACGAGGTAGGCAGATGCTTAGGAAAGGGAGACTTGAGAAGGAATGGTGATCGCATTTATCATCGTTTTTGTCGGGGGGCTGGGCGTCTACGCTGTGTTTGTCGAGCCGTTGCTCTCTCCGAAGGTGACCCGACACAAGGTTGTTGTGTCTCCTGAGGCGCTTGGGCAGCAACCCGTGCGCATTGCTGTTCTGACGGACCTGCACGCGTGCTGGCCATGGATGCGGCCAAAGCGAATAAGCGGCATTGTGGACCGTGTGAACGGGCTGGAAGCTGATCTAGTTGCTCTTCTCGGTGATTATCACACTGCCATGCACCCTCCTTTTGCAAAACCACTGGCAACTGCTTCGCATTGGGCGCAGCCGATGGAGCGACTGACCGCTCCTTTGGGTGCCTTCGGTGTGCTTGGCAACCATGACTGGCTCGAGGGTGGTGAGGATGCCAGAGACGCTCTGGAAGCTCACGGCGTGACTATTCTGGAGAATAGGGCTCTGCGGGTCTCAATACGTGGGAACTCCCACATCTGGCTCATAGGGCTTGGGGATCAGTATGGAGATGCCTGTCAGATACATGGAATGGGTCGGCGGGATGACCTTGAGGCTGCCTTAAGTCAGGTTGAGGATGACAAGGCGCCACGTATTTTGCTGGCTCATGAGCCCGATATTTTCCCAGAAGCGCAAGAATTCGTAGATCTGACGGTGAGTGGGCATACGCATGGCGGGCAGGTTCGTCTGCCTTTCGTTGGTGCATTGACCATTCCATCGCAACTTGACCGGAAGTATGCGAAGGGCGCATTTGAGGAAAATGGAAGCAATCTTATTGTTGGGAGCGGGCTGGGGTGCTCGGGGCTTCCAATCCGTTTTCTCTGTAGGCCAGAACTTTTACTTGTCGAAATATACGCTTAGATCACAGAGCATTGATCAGCCACGGTCGCCCCTGTGTTCCCATTGAATTTCCTATGATTACACCCTGGTCTTGAGAGAATCTCAATGCAAAGAAGCTTGATATTTTTCCGATCCGGGAGGATTAATAGGGCCAGCATAGCGGAGTTTGCTGTTTCAGATTCTCCGTGTTTTGAAGATTTATGCGGCCGCAGAGAGCTGCAGGTAATAAGTGAATGATCCTGTTCTCCCGGATCTTGAGCGCTTGGCAGGTGCGATCAGAACTGGGTTGTAGGCAAGGGTCAGTCGTTTCCAGGAGACAAGCGCAATGTCGCAGGCCAAAACTCTTTACGATAAGATCTGGGACCACCATGTGGTCAGCACGCAAGAAGACGGCACTTGCCTGCTTTACATTGACCGCCACCTGGTACACGAAGTTACAAGCCCGCAGGCGTTTGAAGGTCTGCGTATGGCTGGCCGTCCGGTTCGTCACCCAAAGCGTACACTGGCTGTTGTTGACCATAATGTCCCAACAACCGACCGTTCCAAAGGCATTGATGATCCTGAAAGCGCGCTGCAGGTTGATACGCTGGCGAAAAATGCTGCTGAGTTTGGTGTTGAGTACTATTCAGAGCTGGATCAACGTCAGGGTGTTGTGCACATTATTGGTCCGGAGCAGGGTTTTACGCTGCCAGGCATGACCATTGTTTGTGGCGACAGTCATACATCCACACATGGTGCGTTTGGTTCACTTGCACACGGTATTGGTACTTCTGAAGTTGAGCACGTTCTGGCAACCCAGACGTTGATCCAGAAGAAGGCCAAGAACCTGCGTGTGATTGTGAATGGCAAGCTGCCAGCAGGCGTGACCGCGAAGGACATCGTTCTGGCTATCATCGGCGAGCTGGGTACTGCTGGCGGTACGGGTTATGTTATTGAATATGCTGGTGAAGCAATCCGTGATCTGAGCATGGAAGGTCGTATGACCGTTTGTAACATGTCCATCGAAGCAGGTGCGCGTGCAGGTCTGATTGCCCCGGATGAGAAGACCTTTGAATACCTGAAGGGCCGTCCGAAATCTCCGAAGGGTGCTGCATGGGAGTTGGCACAGGCATACTGGGAAACGCTGTTCACCGATGAAGACGCCGAGTTTGATAAGGAAATCGTTCTGGATGCAGCGAACCTGCCTCCAATCGTGACCTGGGGTTCTTCTCCGGAAGATGTTGTGTCTGTGACCGGTGTGGTTCCAGACCCAGCTGAGATTGAAGACGAGACCCGCCGTGCTTCCAAAGAGCGTGCTCTGGAATACATGGATGTTAAAGCAGGCCAGAAGATCACTGATATCAAGATTGATCGTGTGTTCGTCGGTTCTTGCACCAATGGCCGTATCGAAGATCTGCGTGAAGCAGCTGCCGTTGTGAAAGGCAAGAAGATTGCTGACACGGTCAGTGCAATGATCGTACCGGGTTCTGGTCTGGTAAAGGCGCAGGCTGAGGCTGAAGGTCTGGATGAGATTTTCAAGAGCGCTGGCTTTGAATGGCGTGAGCCTGGTTGCTCCATGTGTCTGGCCATGAATGCTGACAAGTTGAAGCCGGGTGAGCGCTGTGCTTCTACTTCTAACCGAAATTTTGAGGGCCGTCAGGGCTTCAAAGGCCGTACTCATCTTGTTTCTCCGGGCATGGCAGCAGCGGCTGCAATTGCCGGACACTTTGTTGACGTGCGTGACTGGAAGTAATCTCAGGTAAAAATTTATAGAGAAGCGGGAATAGGTGACTATTCCCGCTTTTTTTGTTTTCACACAATCGATCTGTTGAATTGTGTGCGCTAGATCTAATTGCCTGATCTACTTTAGGTTTGCGTATGTGTGCTTTACACCTGCTTTATCATCCTTCGCAGAAGTGCGCTTGACAGACTTCACATCGCTGTCATTTGATGCCTACAATATCAATAACATCTCAAGATGATTTCCGTTGGAACGCTCATGTTCCGGACGAGACTCGGGAGTATGTTGTGAACGCAGTCGTGTCAGAAGGCGCATTCCCGGCGCTTGTATTGAATGCAGATTACCGACCTTTGTCTTACTACCCCTTGTCCCTGTGGGGGTGGCAGGAAGCAGTCAAGGCTGTGTTTCTGGAGCGGGTGAATATTGTTTCTGAATATGATCAGGTTGTCAGAAGTCCGAGCCTAGAACTGCAGCTTCCAAGCGTGGTTGCTCTCAAATCCTTTATAGAAACTGAGAGAAATCCGGCATTTACGCGGTTTAATGTTTTCCTGAGAGACCGATTTCAATGCCAGTATTGCGGTGTGCAGGAGGATTTGACCTTCGATCATCTCATTCCCCGCAGTAAGGGCGGTTTGACTACTTGGGATAATGTCATAACGGCATGTTCGCCCTGTAACTTACGCAAGGCGAATAAATCCTGGCAGGAAATGAATATGCGCCCGATGCAAATGCCGTTTGTTCCGCGGGTGTGGGACCTGCACAACAATGGCCGCCTGTTCCCACCGAATTACCTTCACGAAAGCTGGCTGGATTTCCTTTATTGGGACAGTGAGCTCGAGCCGTAAATGAAGTTAATGATTTGTTAGGTATTTATTGGAAATTTTATTAAATCCAATTGAATAATCCCTGAGATACTCCTGAAAATTGTGTTAGGCATAATTACATGGGCGTCTTTGGTGGGCATCACGATGGGTTATTTTAGGCAGTTTTCAGCGTTACTCAGAAGATTCAATCGTTCTGAAGATGGGGTGGTTGCGGTTCTTGTCGCAGTTCTCATGGTTTTGCTGATTGTGTTTGCTGGAATGGCGATTGATTTCGGTATGGGCTATAACACGCGCCGCGCTGTTAACCAGGCATTGGACGCTGCAGTGCTTGCTGCTGCTAATAAATTGTCGACGGAAGATTTGACAGAAGCTGACGTCGAGACGCTTATCAAGGACTACTACAAAGCGAATCTGAAAAATTCAATTGCTGAAGGCATCACCATCAAAGATCCCGTGGTTAAGTATGAGCTGGGCAGTGATGTGGTCTCCGCAAGCGCCTCTATCGAGTTAACGAATAACTTTTTGCCGATAATCAATCTTCTGACTGGCGGCGGTGATGGAGAGAATCGCAAGCTCGAGGTTGGAACTAGCTCAAGCGCCCGCTTCCCTATCAATCATGTTGAGGTCACGGTGATCGTTGATGTGACCGGTTCCATGAGGTCTCATATTGGTGCACTAAAAAGAGCATCCAGAAGTATGCTGGATGCTTTGCTGCCAGTGGGAACAAATGTACAGAAGAGTAGGATCCGTGTTGCTCTTGTGCCGTATAGCGAGGGCGTCAGACTTCATGCTTCGGATGCACAGAAAGCAACTTTTACTGTGAGCCACGGTTCATGCGTCCATGAGCGAGTAAGGGATCAAGCGGCCACTGACGTAGCTCATGATTATGAAGATGACGATGGGAAAACCGATTATATTGGATCCATCTTTAAGGAATGTCCCAAGAAGGCAGAAGTTGTCCCGCTTACAGCAGACCGTAGCAAGATTGAAGCGTCTATTGGTCAATTGGAAGCTAAGGGGACCACAGCAGGTCATACTGGGATAGCTTGGGGATGGTATACAATCTCGCCAAAATGGGCAGGTTTCTGGCCAACAGACAGTGCGCCTTTGCCGTATGATACGGAAAACCTTCGTAAATATGCTATCTTTATGACAGATGGTGAATTCAACCTGCACTATTACGCTGAAAAATACGAAGAAGTAGATCAGGCAAGAGCTTCGAAAATCGAAAAAGGAGAGAACAGGGGACCAAGGAAAGCTGGCTCAAATCCAAACGGTAGTAATTATTTTACAGGCCCCGAAAATATTAAATTTGCAAAAGAAGTAATTTGGAAAGAAGGGTCGTCGTCTGGCGAATTGGGTACGGCCTCTGTCAGGGCAAAAGATATATGTACGAATATGAAGGCGAAAGAAATTACGATCTATTCTGTGTATTATGGAAGTGGCGTTAGCGCGAAAAGCGTTATGAAGGATTGCGCGACAAGCGATAGTACATTCTATCACGCCGATAATGAGAGTAAACTTATTCAGGCCTTCGAAAAAATTGCCAATGATATCAAGGATATATATCTATCTCAGTAACTTAACAGAGTTCCATCCCAATGAAAACCCCGCCGATGAAGCGGGGTTTTGTGTTTGTGGGCTTATTGGGCGGTCTGACCTACACGGTTTCAGATTTGTTCTGGCGGTTTTCGATCAGGTCGCCGACGACGGCTGGGTCGGCTAGGGTTGAGGTGTCGCCGAGGTTTTCGAAGCTGTCTTCTGCGATTTTGCGCAGGATACGGCGCATGATTTTGCCGCTTCGGGTTTTGGGCAGGCCAGGAGCAAACTGGATCAGATCTGGTGAGGCGATTGGGCCGATTTCGGCTCGCACGTGCTTGACCAGTTTTTTCTTCAGCTCTTCAGATGGCTCCAGGCCTTCCATAAGCGTGACATAAGCGTAGATGCCTTGCCCCTTTACGTCGTGCGGATAGCCTACAACAGCGGCTTCTGAGACGTCTGGGTGGGCGACGAGGGCGCTTTCTACTTCTGCGGTTCCCATGCGGTGGCCGGATACGTTGATCACGTCATCGACGCGCCCTGTAATCCAGTAGTAGCCGTCTTCGTCACGACGGCAGCCGTCGCCAGTGAAGTACAAGCCTTTGTAGGTGGCGAAGTAGGTCTGGATGAAGCGCTCATGGTCTCCGTAGACCGTACGCATCTGACCCGGCCAGCTGTCTGCGATGACAAGGTTACCTTCAGTCGCGCCTTCCAGGAAATTGCCTTCTGCATCGACAATTGCTGGTTGAATGCCAAAGAAGGGGCGTGTCGCGGAACCTGGCTTGAGATCTGTTGCACCGGGAAGTGGTGTGATCAGGATGCCGCCGGTTTCTGTCTGCCACCACGTATCAACGATTGGGCAACGCTGTTCGCCAACCACGTTGTGATACCAGAGCCACGCTTCAGGATTGATCGGCTCGCCAACAGAACCAAGTATGCGCAGCGATTTGCGAGAGGTTTTGGTCACATATTCGTCACCGGCTCCCATGAGCGCGCGGATAGCGGTTGGGGCGGTGTAGAAGATGTTGACGTTGTGCTTGTCACAGACGTCCCAGAAACGGCCTGCATCAGGGTAGGTTGGTACGCCCTCGAACATGAGCGTTGTTGCGCCGTTGGCGAGCGGGCCATAAAGGATGTAGCTGTGTCCGGTTACCCAACCCACGTCAGCGGTACACCAATAAACCTCGCCCGGATGATAATCGAAGACGTATTGATGTGTCATGGAGGCATAGACGAGGTAGCCGCCGGAGGTGTGCATTACGCCTTTGGGCTGGCCGGTGGAGCCTGAAGTGTAGAGGATGAAGAGTGGGTCTTCTGCGTTCATTTCCGCTGGTGGGCAATCTGCGGAGACCTTTTCTACCTCTTCGTGATACCAAAGATCGCGGCCTTCCATCATGTTGATGTCGCCGCCCGTGCGCTTCACGACGAAGACTTTGTCGACATTTCCGCATTTCTCGATTGCACGGTCTGTGTTCTCTTTGAGAGGCACGGTTCGGCCGCCGCGTACGCCTTCGTCAGCAGTGACGACGAAGCGTGACTGACAGTCTTCGATGCGTCCGGCCAAGCTGTCCGGCGAGAAGCCACCAAATACCACGGAATGCACGGCGCCGATGCGGGCACAGGCAAGCATGGCGTAGGCAGCTTCCGGGATCATTGGCATGTAAACGGTGACACGGTCACCCTTCATTACACCGTTGGCAAGCATCATGTTTGCAAAGCGGTTTACGGCTTCCGCGAGCTGCTTGTAGGTGATTGTCTTGCTTTGATCCGGCTCATCACCCTCCCAGATGATTGCCGGTTGATCACCGCGCTCTGCCAGATGGCGGTCAATGCAGTTGGCTGCTACGTTCAGCGTGCCGTCTTCAAACCATTTGATGGAAACATTGTGGTAGTCGTAAGAGGTGTTTTTGACAGTGGTGTACGGCTTGATCCAGTCGAGGCGTTTGCCGTGTTCCCCCCAGAAAGCATCGGGATCCTCAACAGACTTCTTGTACATTTGCTGGTACTGCTCGTTGTTGAGCAAGGCATTTTTGGCAGTTTCAGCCGGTACTGGATACACGTCGCCAGTCATAGTCACTCTCCCAATTTCCTCCACGGGCACTCCCGTACCCAAATTCTGCAACTTATTATGGGCAGCTGCCGCTGGGGCGTCTACCGAATATGCTTCGAACTTTCGTAGGTCCTACTGTCACTAGGTCTGCATGTCTCCGATAAGTTCATTAAAACGCTACGTAAAACTGGATGGATTTAGCCAAAATTGGCTTAAAAACAGGAGCTTCTATCTAGAAATAAAAAATTGCATAGGGACTCGTTGGACGCGATGAGTCCTAGATAATTATTGCAATGAGTGCGTGTGGTAGGTGGATTTACTTAACCGGACTTTCTGCTCCCTTCATGATTAGGTGAGCCTCTGATTTGAAGTGGTATGCAGAGTTGGAGGAGGGTGGAGCCAGCCACCCTCGTGCCTTTATGGGTTACTGTAGTGCGGAAGCTTTTTCATTTGCTCTTGCAAGTGCTGGTCGTGCAAGGGCCCGAGAAAAATATTCGCTCACTGGACCCTCAGGCCATTCAAACTTGGAAAGCTTGGCCCAAATTGCGCAGTGTCCGATGATGAGATCTGCGATTGTGAAGGTATCGCCCATCACCCAAGTGTTTTCACCGAGGCGTTTCTCGAGTTGCTTCATTGATTTAGTCCACTCATAGCGGCAGGCCGGTTTGATGTCTGGAACCCGGCGGTCTTCCGGATGGATAAATGAATGCTTTGCCGACATCCAAAGAATGGAATCCATTTCATCTAGCGCAAAGTTTGTGAAACTGTCCTGCCGGGCGCGTTCCAAAGTTCCTGCCGGAAATGTCAGGCCGGAATGTTTGTCTGCCAGATAGGTGCATATTGCGGTTGAATCATAGATCGTTTCGCCATCAACGATCAGAGCAGGGATCTTGCCGGATGGATTCACGGCATAAACGTCTTCCTGATGAGGTTTGCTTGGTACAACCTCGTAGGACAAGCCCAACTCCTCCAACAACCAGAGTACCCGCATGGTCCTTGATTGCGGGTGTCCAATAACTTTGTACATATGATCCTCCTCTTATGGCCCTGATCATCTGCGCAGAGGGCGAAAAAGGGAAGCGGGAAAAAGTGGGCTTTGAGGATAACCTGTCAAAGCGGAGGGGAGGTGTCGTTAAATCGGTCCCTATAATCATTAACCACGTCAATAAAAGTGAGTAGACCCTAACAACTAAAGGGGTGATTGCTGCAGTGTCTGTTTGATAGCCTGTTTCGACCAAATAACCATTAGAAGAAAGTGCCCTGAAATGTTTGGAAATAGTGGCTCCTTGCTGATAATGTTACCCCAATATTTGGGGATAGGCGCCAAACCAAATTTCCGGTGCCTGGTGACATAGTTTTTATTGTTTGCCTCTACGGTACCACCCAGCGATAGCTTGGGATGTTTAAAAAACTAAACTGGCAACGGAGCTATCGAAGGCAGCGAGGCAAAAAATGTTTGCTGCGAAAACTGGTAGGTGTGGAGCAACGAGATCGTGAATTTTTTGGTTCATTGGATTGCGCAGAAAATTCGATTTTTTGCGGTTTTTGCAATAACTTTGGTCATGGCGCTGACAGGGGCTCGTGCTGATGTTGCCGCTTGGTTAGTGATGGATGCAGACAGTGGCCGCGTGTTGGAGCATAACGCCGCCTTCGACCGCTGGTACCCTGCTTCACTTACCAAGATGATGACCGCTTTTATCGCCTTCCAGCATGTTTCGAATGGCACTATGGCGATGAATGATATGGTCATGGTCTCCCAGAATGCGCTTAATCAGCCACCGAGTAAGATGGGGTTCAAGGTCGGGACGACTATTACGCTCGACAATGCCTTGAAGATGATCCTTGTGAAGTCCGCCAACGATATTGCGGTTGCCATTGCAGAGCGGATTGGCGGCACAGAGGAAGACTTCATTAAGATGATGAACTCGACGGCAACTCGGTTAGGTATGAACGATACCAATTTCGTGAATCCGCATGGGTTGCCTGATAATCGTCAGGTGACAACAGCGCGTGATATGGCGGTGCTTGCTGAGGCGTTGTGGAATCAGTTTCCTCAATACCGATCCTATATGAGCTATCCCGGCATCCGGTTTGGTAAGAGGACCTTCCGGTCTGGCAATCGAGACTTTCTTCTGCGTATTGACGGTGCGAATGGCATGAAGACGGGCTATATCTGTAACTCAGGCTACAATGTTGCGACGTCTACGACGCGGAACGGACGGACCATTATTGCGATTGTTTTGGGCGCGGCTTCGGGTCTGGAACGAGCTGCTTTTGCCAAAAAGCTTATTGATGGCGGTTTTGAGACGACGGTTGGCACCAATATCTCTTCCTTCCAGGGAAGCGGCAAATCGAGCCCTCCTGCAGACAGATATTGTAAGCGCAATACCCAACCAAGTGCGCAAGAGCTTGTTGATCGCTTTGGGTCCAAGCGCGGCTCTGTCAGTATGTTGGCTTATTCCAATGGGTCCAGCCCAAGTCCAGAAGGCAAATCTATCAAGCTTTCCAAGACGAAAGTAAACTGGGGCCTGATGTATGAAGAAATCCTGGGTCCACAGACCAAGGCATATGCTCCTGTGAGAGTTCGCGTTGGCAATGAGCATCCTATCGTGGTGCTGAAAAAGCTTGGAGATTCAGTGCCTTTGCCGATGC
Source organism: Pseudovibrio japonicus (assembly GCF_014651595.1). Classification (GTDB taxonomy): domain Bacteria; phylum Pseudomonadota; class Alphaproteobacteria; order Rhizobiales; family Stappiaceae; genus Pseudovibrio; species Pseudovibrio japonicus. Next base: position 569,024 of record NZ_BMXE01000002.1, read on the forward strand.
CCAAGCCAGGGGCTGAGAGTGACTTGAGTGCGAATCCGGCTGGTGGGATCCAGCAGCGGATGCTTGGTGCACCCGTAGGCAAAGGTGCATTGCTACAGCCATTGAAGCCGTCGTCTACACGAGAATTGTTTGGCAGTCCCGGTGGGCTCTATGCTAATTCGCCTATCTTCGGTAAAACGCAGTAACCGTAGCTATAGGCAGTGCAGAACAATGGCTAATACCCAAGAGAGGCGGAGTCCGCCAACACCGATCCCGATGAGCGTGATTACAGGCTTTCTGGGAGCAGGTAAAACAACGCTTCTTAATCGAATTCTCAAAGAGCCAGTTTTGGAGCATACCGCGGTTATCATCAACGAGTTTGGTGAGATCGGTCTGGATCACCTGCTTGTCGATACTATTGATGATGGCATTATCGAGCTTTCCTCTGGTTGCCTGTGCTGCACTATTCGCGGTGATCTTATCAATACACTGGAAGATATTCTGCGCCGTATCGACAATGGCCGCATGAAGAAAATCGATCGTGTGATTATTGAGACCACGGGTTTGGCAGATCCCGCTCCGGTGTTGCACACGGTGATGCTGCATCCTTATCTGGTGATGCGCTATCGGCTTGATGGCGTGGTCACGCTTGTTGATGCAGTCAACGGGCTGGACACGATCCATTCTCACGAGGAAGCGGTGAAGCAGATTGCTGTTGCGGACCGCATCGTGTTGACGAAGACAGACCTGCAAGAGCCTTCTGATGATCTGATGGCTGAGCTGAAGCATCTGAACCCGGGAGCGAGCGTTCTAAATGCGCAAGATGGATCGGCAACAGCTGCGGCTTTGATCAACTGCGGCCTGTACGATCCTGATAGCAAGATTCCGGATGTTCAGAAGTGGCTGCGCGAAGAGGCGTACAAGGATGAGCAGGCCTCCCATGATCATCATCATGGGGAAGGGCATGGTCATGATCACCACCATGACCCGAACCGTCATGGCAAGGATGTGCGCGCCTTTACGCTTGAGACTGACAGGGCAATTCCAGAGGCTGCGCTTGAGATGTTTCTGGATCTCCTGCGTTCCTCACATGGGCCTAAGCTGCTGCGCGTTAAAGGAATTATCAAGACCGTAGAGCAGCCAGACCAGCCTCTGGTGATCCATGGGGTGCAACATGTCTTCCATCCGCCTGCACGGCTTGCTCAGTGGCCCGACGCGGATCACAGAACGCGGCTCGTCTTCATTACCAAAGGTCTCCCCGAGGGCTTTGTGAAGAAGATGTTTGATGCGTTTACCGGCGGTGTCGCAGCTGACACGCCTGACCGGACAGCTATGATGGACAATCCGCTTTCTATTGGTGGGTTCAGTGGTACGTTCAAGTAAGCTGCTGAATAGCTAGTAAAAAAAAGCCCGCTCAGTTAGCGGGCTTTTGTGTTTCTGAATGTCGCCTTAGCGGGTCGGGACCGGAACTTCGCCGCGGTAGTCGTAGAAACCGCGCTGGGTTTTGCGTCCGAGCCAGCCAGCCTCGACGTACTTAACCAGCAGTGGGCATGGGCGGTATTTGCTGTCTGCGAGGCCTTCGTACAGCACCTGCATGATGGAGAGGCAGGTGTCCAGGCCAATGAAATCAGCCAGTTGCAGAGGACCCATTGGGTGATTTGCACCCAGACGCATTGCTGTGTCGATCGCTTCAACGGAACCCACACCTTCGTAAAGGGTGTAGATCGCTTCGTTGATCATCGGCAGCAGAATGCGGTTCACCATGAAGGCAGGGAAGTCTTCTGATACCGCGATGGTCTTGTTCAGGCCGAGAGTGTAGGCCTTCGAAATCTCGAATGTTTCATCGCTGGTCGCAATGCCACGTACAAGTTCGACGAGTTCCATGACAGGAACCGGATTCATGAAGTGGATGCCGATGAATTTTTCCGGTCGGTCAGTGGCGGATGCCAGACGCGTGATGGAAATAGAGGAGGTGTTTGTACCGAGGATCGCATCAGGTCTCAGAATTGGGCAAACACTCTGAAAAACCTTGCGTTTTACCTGCTCGTTTTCACTTACAGCCTCCACAACCAGGTCTGCGTCACTGAGGGCTGCAACATCATTGGATGTCTTAATGCGGGTCAGAGCAAGGTCGCGATCTTCTTCTGTGATCGTTCCCTTGGAGATCTGGCGCGCCATATTGCCGTTGATGCTGGCGAGGCCGCTGTCGATACGCTCCTGATCAATGTCGTGAAGCACGACATCAAATCCAGACAAAGCGCTGACGTGTGCGATGCCATTGCCCATTTGACCGGCGCCAATTACACCGACTTTCTTTACTTCGACCACCATTGTCAGATCCAAATTCTTACAAGCACCATTTTAGTGTGCTGTGACCTTGTTGTAGCAACATACATCGCAAGTCTTGCCTCAAACAGCAAGAACCCCAGAATGAAATATTAACATCCCGGGGTTCCTGAAAAGCTAATCAATTATGATTAGAGGGACTTTTCCAATTCAGGAAGTGCCTCGAACAAGTCAGCGACAAGTCCGTAATCTGCAACCTGGAAGATTGGTGCCTCTTCGTCTTTGTTAATTGCGACGATGATCTTGGAATCTTTCATACCTGCAAGGTGCTGGATCGCACCGGAGATGCCGCAAGCGATGTAAAGATCTGGTGCAACAACCTTACCGGTCTGACCAACCTGCCAATCGTTTGGTGCGTAGCCAGCGTCAACAGCGGCACGGGATGCGCCGATTGCTGCGCCGAGCTTGTCAGCAACAGGGGTGATGACTTCGTTGAACTTCTCTTCAGAACCGAGAGCCCGACCACCGGAGATGATGATCTTAGCGCCTGCAAGTTCCGGACGATCAGAAGCAGCGATTTCTTCACCAACGAAGGAGGAGATTGCCGGATCAGCAGAAGCTGCAGCAGCTTCAACTGGTGCGGAACCGCCTTCAGCAGTTGCTGCGAAGGATGCTGTACGAACAGTCAGAACCTTCTTGGCATCTGCAGACTGTACGGTCTGGATTGCGTTACCTGCGTAGATTGGACGCTTGAAGGTGTCTGCAGATTCAACGGCGATGATGTCAGAAATCTGCATCACGTCGAGCTTTGCAGCAACGCGTGGCAGAGTGTTCTTGCCGTTGGTTGTCGCAGCAGCAACGATTGCGTCATAGTTACCTGCAAGAGCAACGATCAGATCGCCAACTGGTTCAGCAAGCTGGTGCTCAAATGCTGCATCGTCAGCAACGAGAACTTTAGCAACGCCAGACAGTTTGGAAGCAGCTTCAGCTGCTGCGCCACAGTCTTTACCAGCAACGAGAATATGAACGTCGCCGCCCATCTCTACAGCTGCGGTCAGCGCCTTAGCGGTTGCTTCGTTCAAAGCAGAATTGGAATGTTCAGCCACAAGAAGCGTGGTCATAATGCTAACTCCTCTTGACCTATCTTAAAGAACGCCAGCTTCGTTTTTGAGCTTGTCTACCAGCTCATCAACGGAAGCGACCTTAACGCCTGCCTTGCGTGCTTCAGGCTCAGCAGTGTTGAGAACCTTCAGGCGAGGGGTTGCGTCTACACCGAAGTCTGCGAGCGTTTTCTCAGCGATCGGCTTCTTCTTTGCCTTCATGATGTTAGGCAGGGAAGCGTAGCGAGGCTCGTTCAGACGTAGGTCAGTGGTGACAATTGCTGGCATGTTCAGCTTAACAGTCTGCAGGCCGCCGTCGATTTCGCGGGTGACGTCTACAGTGTTGTCACCAAGGTCAACCTTGGAAGCGAAGGTGCCCTGCGCCCAGCCAAGGAGAGCAGCGAGCATCTGGCCAGTCTGGTTGCAGTCGTCATCAATCGCCTGTTTGCCAAGGATTACGAGGCCAGGCTCTTCTTCTTCAACGATGCCTTTGAGGGTCTTCGCAACAGCGAGTGGCTCGACGATGTCGTCGGTCTGAACCAGAATACCGCGATCAGCGCCCATTGCGAGGCCGGTGCGGATGGTTTCAGTTGCTTGCTTAGGGCCGATGGAAACGACAACGATTTCAGTCGCTTTACCAGCCTCTTTCAGTCGAAGAGCCTCTTCAACGGCGATTTCGTCGAAAGGGTTCATGGACATTTTGACGTTTGCCAGTTCAACGCCGGAGCCATCCGCCTTCACGCGAACTTTTACGTTATAGTCAACGACCCGTTTTACGGGCACGAGAATTTTCATGTTCCTAGAACCTCCACTAGAAATTCAGGGGAGTTTGCGTCGCAACAAAGATGTTCAGACACACTTTCCGCCGGGCTACCAGGGCCAAAAGGGAATGCATATTGCATTGCAATTGCGGCGACCGTAATGAGCAATTTGGGGGCTGTCAACGATCGCCTAGGGTAAATAGGTATTGGATTTCAACCATTGTATAAGGCGGGGTGGCCTTATAGTGTAGATAGTTGTCCATAAGTGTTGATAGTTTACCTATTGGTCAACGATTGCTGGTCGATATTTTTACCTAAAGATCGCTACCTGTTTTTGCCCGCAACCCATAAAACATCACCTTCGCCCTTCAGGTTTGCGTAGCGCGAGGCAACGAAGAAGAGGTCCGAGAGGCGGTTAAGGTATTGCAGGGATTGTTTGTTGATCTTCTCTTTTTGCGAGAGTTCAGCAACGAGGCGTTCTGCTCGTCGAGCAACTGTTCTGGCCTGATGCAGATAGGTGGCCAGCGGCGTTCCGCCCGGTAAGACAAATGATTTCAAAGGCGTAAGCTCAACGTTCAGCTGGTCGATGGCGTCTTCCAGCGCGCTTACCTGATTTTCTGTGATCCGCAGTGGCTCATATCCTAAGTCTTCGCCGGTGTCTGGTGTGGCCAGGTCGGCGCCGAGATCGAATAGATCGTTTTGAATGCGGCCCAGCAGTTCGTCCAGGACTGGCATTTCTTTTGAGGCTTGGAGGCGGACAATTCCGACGACTGAGTTGGTTTCGTCCACGGTTCCGTAGGCTTCGATGCGCAGATCATGTTTGGGTCTGCGTTCACCGCTGCCGAGTGCAGTGGTGCCGTCATCGCCGGTTTTTGTGTAGATCTTATTGAGAGTGACCATTTTGTACCAGTTTCAATCCAGTATCAGGATGTGCTTGCTAGATAAACAGCCAGCATAATCAGTATGATAGCTGCGAACTGTAGCAGAACGCGGTAGCGCATCAGCTTTTGCGAGCGATTGGGATCTCCGCCGCGCATCATGTTCCAGAGGCCAAGGGCGAGGACTACTGCGACGGCGAGAAGGGCAATAGGAACCAGAGTGGCAACAATACCGCTCATCAAAATCTCCAATATCGATTTGCCTCGGGTGAGGCTCAGATTAATTCAGAACCACAATAGAGGCATTCAGTATGGCTGCAAAGCTAACCCAAAGGACATAGGGCAGATAGAGCCAGGCTGCAAAGATTTGCGCTCTATAAAATAGCCAGAAAGTGAAATAACTTAGCGCTAGCAAGATGATAAGGACAATGAGGCCTAATGATGGATTTTGCTGGCCGAAGAATGCCCATGACCAAACTCCGTTCAAAAACAACAGGATAACAAACGTAAACTGAATGGTTTTTTTGGCAGGTGGCTTGGTGCCTTCGCTCGTTGCGCTCTGTTGGAATTCGGTTGCCATCCAGATGCAGAAGGCCAGAAGCGTATAGAGTACAGACCAGACGGGTGCGAAGAGCCAATTGGGTGGGTTGAAGGGCGGTTTGTTGAGGGAGGCATACCACTCAGGGATAGCGGGTGTGGTGACAATGCCGCCGTAAGCTGCTGTTGCGTAACACAAAAGTCCCCATCCAACGAGACGACTCCAGACAACTCTGTTCTTTAACTTCGCTTTTGTGGTGTCGCTAAGAGGCACGAAAATTCCTTTTTGCGATGGTTTGCGTCGAAATGCGTTTTTTCGCATATATCCGCGTTGATTTGCGTTGCTATGTTAGCGTGTACAGTAGCGTTGCATCAATCGCACTGCAAAGCTTGCGTTTCTCTAAAATATCACGATAGATACAAAAAACGTCGTTCCTCTCTTCAAAGCTTTTTCCGTGACACAACAAGCCGTGCTCGGTGCTCGCGATGTGAACCTTATTCGCGGTGTCTTCTTCCTTCAACCTATTGCGCTTGGTGCCTGGTTTCCGCGTATCGCAGAAATCCAGCAGCGGCTTCAGGTGAGTGAGGGGGAATTTGCATTGGCCCTTGTTGGTATGCCGGTTGGTTTGCTGATCATGTTGATGTTTGCCGGGCGACTGACGGAAAGGTTTGGTGCGCGCCAGCTTTTGATTGCGGGTCTGTTTGGGTTCATTTGTCTGATGCCGTTGCCGACTTTTGCCGGTTCCATTCTGCAGCTCTTTGTCTATCTGGCCGTTGTTGGTGGTTCGCTGGCGTTTGTGGAACTATGCATGAACGTGATTGCGGATAAGACCGAGCGGAAGTGTGGTCGCCTCATTATGTCGGGCTGTCATGGTGTGTGGAGCCTTGGCGTGTTGGTGGGAAGCCTGATTAGCTCCGGTTTTTCCTGGGTTGGCTACGGACCCTCCGAGAGCATCCTGATGGCGAGTGGGATGGCGTTGCTACCTGCGTTGTTTACCTCCCTCAGCCTGACTGAAGGGCGAGAGCCGGATGTCGCTGAAAAGTCCGAAGGGCGCTTTCAGATGCCGAGTTGGGCTTTGGTTGCGGTGTGTTTCTTTGCGTTTGGCATCACCATGACAGAGGGTGCTATTGCGGACTGGTCAGCGATTTATGTGGCTGATCTGTTTGATCTTTCCGCCGGATATGCCGGTATCGCCTACAGCACCTTTGCCATGATGCTGACCTTTGGCCGTCTGACCGGAGACTGGTTGCGGTCCCGTGTTGAAGTTCAGGTGGTTGCTGCAGGAATTGTTATCCTCGCGCTTGTCGGAGTTGGTATCCTTGTGATGTCGCCAAATTATGCGGTGTCACTGCTTGGTTTCGGGTTGGTTGGGCTTGGTGTTTCTGGTGGCTTCCCGCTGGCTGTTACGGCGGCGGCTGAAAAGCCGGGCCGGTCTGCCGCGACCAATGTGGGCCTGATGAGCCAAATTGCACTTGGTGGTTTCCTCGTTGGTCCGCTCGTTATCGGCTACGCCGCCGATCATCTGGGCATTCAGGGCGCCTTCCTGCTTCTGCTTCCGGCGCTTGCATTGAGCTTGCTTATGAGCTGGTCCTTGATTAAGCGGGGGTGAGGGGCCGTTATAGTTGGTTGGAAAGATGATTAGATTTCGCAGCATTCCCGCTGATCTCACTTACGATCTTCGTCAAAAAGTGCTTTGGCCAGACTCGCCGATAGAGCGGGTGATGGTGCCGGGCGATGAAGAGGCGCTGCATGTTGGGGCCTTTGAAAAGGACGATTTGATTGGTGTTGGATCCTTCTTCTTCGACCTGCCGTTTGTGAGACTACGTAAGCTGGCGGTTCTGCCAGAAAACAGGGTTGTGGGGTTGGAAGCAACCTCATCCGCTTTGCAGCCAGCCAGCCCGAGGTGCAAAAGGCAGATCAGCTCTGGTGCGATGCGCGACAAGATGCAGTCATTTTCTACCAGCGCCTCGGCTTCACGCTGGAAGGCGACACCTTTGAGAAAAAAGGTGTTTCCTATGTGAAAGCGCGGGTGAAGGTTGCTGATCTCCTTCAGGCATCTTTGATGGATAAGGTGAATCCATAAAAGAGGAGTTTGTTGGACCCTTTAACCGCCGCGCACGCCGTGCTCTTGCAAGAGCGTTGCGTGTGAAACAATTGAGCGCAGGTAGCGATAACCAAGCTGAGTTAGGCGCAGGCCCCTGCGATCAAACTTTTTGACCAGACGATGATCGCGGAGGATACGGTAAGCAGTGCTTCCAGTACCGTACCCAAACGCGGCCTTGATAACTCCGCTATTCACCACATCACGCTTTGCCATGTCTCCAAAGTTTGCATTCGCGTGCACTCGTTCAATCTCCGCGTCTGAGATGATCTCTTCGGACTTCAATAAACTCAATTCCACCTCCTACAAATTAACCGTTTCAGGACCGTAATTTTTTGTCTGGTCCGGTCTAAGGCGTCCAATTTGGTTATTTGGGATTGATCGTTGCAACCACACGAATTTCTACAACACCACCTTCACGGCGAAGACCTGCGACTTCGACTGCTGTCCATGCAGGGCAGTTTGTTGGCTGGATCAGATCTGTCGGAGGTGGGACTGAGGTTTCCTTTATCAACCGCCTGTTGGAATTCACGCCTAAATTACGCCTGGGCAAGGCTATTTGTGTCTTCACTCAACAGATGCAACAGAGCCATTTGGCCGCGGTCGTTCTTTGGCGCCCGATGGGTAGATATGTTGCCCAACTGCAACGTTGAAGTAGAGATTACTTCAGCATTACCCTACGGAATGCTGAAGTAATTCTTTCTTAAATCTTCTCATACGAAATGTAATTCGCTGCAATTATCTTTCTAACGTGCTGACTTAGCTCGACAATCTTCCATTCTATGATTTAAAAATAGGTAGGTAAAATGAACAAGCTATTAGTTGCTGCTGCAGCAATTTCTTTGGGTTCTGTCATTTCTGCTTCAGCAGCTGACGTTCAGGCCCCAACAGAAGGTTGGTATGCAGCTAACATTCTGGCTCTAACAGAAGGTTGGTATGCAGAAGCATCTGCGGGTGTCAGCTTGGGTGAGCTTAAAGCTAAAGCTTTCGGTGGTAGCATTTCTGACGATGCAACAAGTTTTATCGGCCGTATCAACTTCGGTAAATCTTTAATCGAGAATGTGCGTGTTGGCGTTGAAGGGGCATACTCTCCTGCCTACTCAGAATCTTATGATTTTGGCGTCGGTTCTGCTCAACTTGACATCAACGTATGGTCCGTGATCGCAGTTGCATATTATGACTTCAACAACAAAACTAGGTTCACCCCATTTGTGGGCGCTGGTGCGGGTATTGGCGTCGTAGACTTCGAATTATGCGTAAATGGCGATCTTAGCCATTTTCATCCTTTGCTTGTCGGCTCTCAGTCCGAAACAACTACTCATCCTGCACTGAAACTTGCTGCTGGCGTTGCACTCGAAGTTAGTAAAAACGTGGGGATCATTGCGGACTACAACTTCAATTATTTTACTAATGCTGTGTTGGCTGATCCTATCGAGATTAGCGGCACACAGAACACATTTAACCTAGGATTGCGATACTCGTTTTAAGCGGTAGGCTACTTCAGGTTAACGGGCATTGTTGCAAGTTTGAGGCCTTGCCTGCATGATCCCTACGGTGTGGGGGATTTGCAATGTGTTGCAGCACTTATCAGTAACGTCTCCTCGCCCTGAAGGACGGGGGTGTCGTCACGCCAGTAAAAGATAATAGTTTCAGGATTGTTTTTCGCCTTTACCTAGTTGGAGGGGAGCGGGCCCGATTCAGACTGCTCATTAATCAAGTAGGAACGATGGGGGAAAGCTTGATCTCTGGTGGAGTTTTGGCAGGATCTATCCCTTTTTTGTCCTTTATCATTTTGATGAGTGCCTTCGCCTCTCTGTCGGCCTGCTCTCTTTCATTTGCGGTCAGGAGCTCTGCGGCTTCCTCTTGGTATTTTAGCGCAGGTTTGCTGCCATTTGCGTCTGCAATAAAGAACCAGATGTATGCGTTTTTGAGGTTCTGGTGGACTCCATGCCCCTTAAAGTAGGCTAGGCCGATACGGTATTGCGCATCTACATGACCATGTTGGGCTGCTTGGAGAACCCATTTGACCGCTTCTGCTTCATCTTGTGGAGTGCCTTGGCCGGTGGCATACATACGTCCGAGGTAATATTGAGCTTCGGCATGGTTTTGCTGGGCGGCAAGGTAGTACCAGTTCGCAGATTTTACATGGTCTTCTTTTACGCCTACTCCATTTTCGTAGGCACGCCCGATGCGATACTGCGCTTCTGCATGACCTTGCTCAGCGGCAAGGCCAACCCATTTTGCAGCTTCGGCTTCGTCCTTTGATACACCTTGTCCTGTGGCATACATAAACCCGAGGTTAAATTGCGCGTCGACGTGGTCTTGCTCCGCGGCGAAACGGTACCACGCCAAAGCTTCAGCGGTATCTTGCGGCAGACCTGTCCCGTTGGCGTACATAACGGCGAGGTTATACTGTGCGTCGGCAAGACCCTGTTCAGCGGCGCGAATGTACCATTTTAGAGCCTTGTCATAATCCTGCTCTACACCCAGACCGATTTCGTAGATGCGCCCGAGATTGAACTGTGCGTTGGCGTGACCTTGTTCAGCTGCAATGCGAAACGTCTCTGCGGCTTGGGTATAGTCTTGAGGCAGCCCTTGTCCGTTTGTGAAGGCGCGACCGATGTTATAGTGAAACTGGGAAAGATGCTTTTCAGCGGCCAGAAGGTACTCTTTTGCAAGATTAGCGTAATAGTGCTGCAATTCTTCTTCAGTTTTGCGCATGCCACTAAGACGACTTTGTGCCAGAGCATTGCCGTTATTAGCCGCTGACTGGTACCATTTTTCAGCTTGGTTGTGGTCCAACTGCACGCCGAGCCCTACTGTGTATAGATACCCAAGTTCAAGCTGTGCTTTGGCATGGCCTTGTTCAGCCGCATGTTGGTACCATCTCGCTGCTATACTGTAGTCCTGCTCAATTCCTTGCCCATTTTGATATAAGCGAGCGAGTTCATATTGTGCCCAATCATTGCCTTGAGAAGCGGAAAGCTTGAACCAGTTTGCTGCTTCCACGTAATCCTGCGGAACGCCTCGTCCATCTTTGTAGTAATACGCTAGGTTACTTTGTGCTATTGCATTGCCCTGACTTGCGGCAAGTCGGTACCATTTCGCGGCTTCATTGTTGTCTTGCGGAACGCCTTTTCCTTTTGCGTACATGTACCCGAGTTCAACCTGTGCTATTGCGTTGCCTTGATCGGCGGCAAGTCGGAACCATTTTGCGGTCTCTTTGTGATCCTGCGGTACGCCTCGGCCTTTGCGATATAGGAGCCCAAGGTTAGATTGTGCTATTGCATTGCCTTGGTCTGCGGCAAGTCGGTACCATTTCGCGGCTTCTTTGTAGTCTTGCGATACGCCTTTTCCTTTTTCAAGCATGTACCCAAGATCAGCCTGCGCTTCCGCTTGGTTTTGACCCTTGGCGAGCTGATACCATTTTACGGACTCTTTGAAGTCCTGTGGTACGCCCCGGCCTTCGCGATATAGGAGGCTAAGGGTGTCTTGTGCTTTGGTATGGCCCTGTTCTGCTGCATGTTGGTACCATCTTGCTGCGGTGCTGTAGTCCTGCTCAACACCTTGCCCGTTAGCGTACATGTAGCCAAGTTCAAACTGTGCTTTAGGATGGCCTTTTGATGCTGCGAGGCGGTACAATCTTGCTGCTTCGTGGTAGTCTTGCTGCACGCCTCGTCCATCTTGATATAGGAGTGCGAGGTTGTATCGTGCCTTGGTATGGCCCTGCTCAGCTGCGAGGCGGTACCATTTTTCGGCTTGAGCATAGCTCTGCGGAACGCCCCATCCATCTTGATATAGGAGTGCGAGGTTGTAGCGCGCACTTGTATGGCCCTGCTCGGCTGCTAGGCGGTACCACTTAGCGGCTTGAGGATAGTCTTGCTGAACGCCTTGTCCGTCTTCATATAGGAGCGCGAGGTTGTATCGTGCTTTGGTATAGCCCTGCTCAGCTGCGAGGTGGTACCACTTTGCAGCTTGAGCATAGTCCTGCGAAACTCCCAGCCCTTTATCATGCAGGTATCCAAGGTCAAGCTGTGCTCGGGCATTACCCTGATCTGCGGAAAGCCGGTACCATTTTGCAGCCTCTTTGTGATCCAGTGGTACGCCTTGTCCATATTGATATAGGAGGCCGAGGTTATGTTGTGCTGTTGCATTGCCTCGTTTAGCGGAATGCTGGTACCATTTTTTAGCTTCTCTGTAGTCTTGTGATACGCCCAGCCCTTTGTCATACATGTACCCTAGGCTAAGTTGCGCTCCTGCATGGCCTCCATGGCGACCTTCTGTTGCAAGGCGGTACCATTTTATAGCTTCTTTGTAGTCTTGCGGCACGCCACGGCCATATTGGTATTGGTATCCGAGACTATGTCGCGCGCTGGCATGGCCCTGTTCGGCAGCGCGTCGGTACCACTTTACGGCTTGAGCATAGTCTTGCTGAACGCCTTTTCCGTCTTCGTAATAAGTCCCAAGTTTATATTGATAGTGGGCGTCGCCTCGTTCTGCAGCGCGAGTGGCGTATTTAAGGTTTGAAGCGTGCGCAGGGAGAAGAGCTTGGCCTGACATTAAAATGACAAAAGCCGCCAGAGCTAACCTCAAATTCCGCAACTGCATATCTCCCCTCCGAATCTGCAACACTCGGAATAATAGCAGAAATCGGAAACCCTAGTTTTGCTGGTAATGGTACTTTCAGACGGTGAAGAGCAACGGGTGGATACGTTGTTGCAGTGCTACAGGATCGGGCTCACTGTGGCGATGATGTTGTTTTTAATTCTTTGGAGATAGGGCCAATTTGAAACGGTTTCGAAACGAACTTGTTCGGAACTTTGGAGGTATTGTTGTTGTCGCCCGAAAACAGCCTGCGTTATTGCTTTGTCTTGCAGGAGAATGTTGTTTTCGTAGTTTAGGTCAAAGCTCCGCAGGTCCAGATTTGAAGAGCCGATTAGCGTGATCTTCTTGTCCATTGTGAGTGTCTTGGCGTGCAATAGTCCGCCTTTGAACTCAAAGAGATCACAGCCCGCCTCCAGAAGTTTGAAATAATGGCTGCGGCTTGCGGCTGCCACGATCCAGCTGTCGTTGATCTTTGGGAAGATCAGCGTGACTTTTACGCCTCGATATGCCGCCGCGCGTAAGGCTTCCAGAACGGTTTCATCGGGGACAAAGTAGGGGGTCGATAAGGTGAGTTCGAAGCGGGCGGTCGCGATAAGGCAGGCGAAGAGTTGGGGTGTTGCTCCTTTGCGCTCCGTTGGGCCATCGCCCATCACCTGTGCGGGAAACCCTTCTTCTGCGGGTTCTGCCTTCAATTCAAAGTCATCAATCCTCTCATCTGTTGCTTGCATCCAATCGCTGATGAATAGAAGCTGGTTTTGGGTCACAATGGGTCCGGTCAGGCGCAGCATGATGTCGACCCAGGGCGCGTATTTGGCTTTTACGAGAAACTCCGGATCAGCTGAGTTTCGGCTGCCGCAGTAGGTTACCTTGCCATCGATGATGGTGATCTTGCGGTGGTTGCGCAGGTCCAGTCTGCTGGTCAGCAGGGTGCGAACGGGTTTGTTGATCGGCAATGCGACAGCCAGTTGAACGCCAGCCTCGCTCATTCTCTTCCAGAGCTGTGATTTGATAAACTTGTGTGAGCCGAGGCCATCTGCCATTGCGCGGCATTGGACCCCTCTTTGGGCTGCTCTGATCAGGGCATTTGCAAGGGCCGTGCCTGTGTAGTCATCGAGCCAGATGTAGTAGAGGACATGCACATACTCCTGCGCCGCATCGATGTCCGCTATCATGCTTTCACGGGTTGCGGTGGCGTCTTCCATCAGCGTGGCGTTGTTTCCGGCAATTGGATAAAAGCCGTTGATTGAGCCCGCATAATGGAAGCCGTTGCGATACTCTGGGTCGATTAAATGATCGACATCAGCTGGCGCACCCATGAACTGTGATGCATTTTCATGGATCTCATCAAAAATCTCTTTGTGCCGTTTGTCTGCGCGGTGGCCAAGATCGGTTTCCCCGAAGAGGAAGTAAATGGCGATGCCAACATAGGGAAGCACGTTCAGGACGATGAACCATGCCAGGCGGACCGGCGGTGACAAGTCATCTCGCAGCAGAATTCGAATTGTGAACGACAGAACGAGAAGAATATGCAGTGCTAGTATGAAGGTCATTCGGACTCGACTGAGCTAAAACGCAGCTCTGTGGTTGGTCGTTGGAAGAACTTCTGACTAGCTTCACCTCATATCGGGATTTAGCCAACCCGTATTATTCTCGGATTCATCGCGGACTTCCTGATATTTCCTGAGGCGGATATAGGCGAGTTCGCGAAAGAGCTTAATTGTCGGGCGCAAGCCGAACAAAATCGAGCCAATCAAAAACAACCAGGTGCCCAGATAAGTGGTTGCCTCTCTAAAGAAGAGAATGCTGCCAATAACGAACAAGGCTGCTGCGCTGAAATCAACAGTGGTGTAAGCGAGCTCGCAATAGGCGTAGATCCGCTTGTGTTGTTCGCTCAGGGTGTGGTTATCGGGATGAAATAATGCCATGAGGTATCTCTTTTGCCGGGCGGTGTGAGTTCAGAGCATTGGAAATATGATCCAGCTTCGCCCGGGTTGTTTTGTTGCTTCACTCCTCCGACTTTGCAAATCTTCTCAGGATTATGTCGACCAGTGATGTTGGCAGGAGGCGGCGGAGGGTACCCATGATGTAGGTTGGAACGGTAACGTAATAACGCGCCTTTGCCTTGGGGGCTTCGATGGCGTGGATCAGTTTTTTGACCACGGCATCGGGTGGGAGTTTGAATTTTGTGGTGCCGCCTTTGGAAAGCATGGTGAGGCGGCGGTTGTAGCTTTCGCGGAAGTGGGAGGCGTTCTTGGCGTCCTCGCCGATCTCCTTGAAGAACATTCTGACGGCGTTTTGGGAGAACCTGGATTGAATCGGACCCGGTTCGATTAAGCTAACCTGTATGCCTGAGCCATGCAGTTCTAGCCGTAGGGTGTCGGTGTAGCCTTCCAGTGCAAACTTGGTGGCGTTGTAGGCGCCGCGGTAGTCCATGGCGACGAGGCCGAGGATTGAGGAGCACTGTACGATGCGGCCATGGCCTTGTTTGCGCATGGCCGGAATGACAAGACGGGTCAGCTCGTGCCAGCCGAAGAAGTTGGTTTCAAACTGGCGGCGCAAGGCATCGGTGGGAAGGTCTTCGATAGCGCCGGGAAGGCCATAGGCGCCGTTATTGAAAAGGGCATCAAGGCGTCCACCGGTGATTTTCAGAACTGACTCAACGGCGGACTGAATAGATTCGGTATCGCAATAATCCAGGTGGAAGGCGTCAAAGCCTTCCGAGCGCAGGTGTTCGGCATCCTCTGGCTTGCGACAGGTGGGAAAGACTTGCCATCCTCTCTCTCTCAAAATGTACGCGGCGGAATAACCAATGCCGGTGGAACATCCGGTGATGAGGATGGAGCGTTTGTCTTTCACGTAGGTGCCTTACAATGGATTGCCGAGTAGGAGCTTTGGGGAAGGGCCGGCCATACCAGCTGCTTCGCCGATGAAGTGCCTTTTCAGGAACGGCATGCGCTCGACAAGGCCGAGGCCGAGATCGCGGACGGCGCGGACGGGGTCGATGTTGTTGGAGAACAGGCGGTTCAGTACGTCGGTGGTCATGCCCATCTGCCAAGTATCGAAGCGGCGCCAGCTTTGGTAGCGCTCCAGAATGTGTGCGGCACCAATATCAAGGCCGAGGCGGTGGGCGTCTACCAGAACCTCTGAGAGGGCTGCAACATCCTTGAAGCCGTAGTTGAGGCCCTGACCCGCAATTGGGTGGATGCCGTGAGCGGCATCGCCTGCCAGTGCGAAGCGGTTGGAGACGAAAGAGCGCGCCAGAACGAGGTTGAGCGGGAAGGCTTGACGTGGGCCGTCTAGTTTGAGCTGACCCAAATGATGGCCGAAGCGGCGCTCCAGTTCGATCTCGAAGGTGAATTCATCGCCATTTACCAAACGGTTGGCTTCCGCTGTCTTTTCCGTCCAGACGATGGAGGAGCGGTTGCCCTTCAGGGGCAGGATGGCGAATGGGCCCGAGGGCAGGAAGTGCTCTTCTGCGCGGCCATTGTGTGGGCGCTCATGCGCCACGGTGGTGACGATGCCGCTTTGGTTGTAGCTCCAGCGGTTGCATTGGATGCCTGCAAGGTCGCGGAGTTTGGAGCGGACGCCATCGGCTGCAACGATCAGGCGGGACTGGATGGTTTTGCCGCTGCCAAGGGAAATCTGGACGTGGGCTGGCTCGACAACGAAGTCTTTGACGCTGTCGGGAGCGTAGATGTGAACACCTGCATCTGTGGCTGCATCATGCAATGCGCCAACCATATGATTGTTCTGAACCATGCGGGCAAATGGTTCGCCATCATCAACATCACCAGCAAAGGTCAGGAAGACGGGGCGCACGCTGTCGTGCAGCTTGCTGTCCGTGACGATCATTTCTGTGATCGGCTGGGACTCTGCCTCCAGTTTGTGCCAGATGCCGAGCTGATCGAGCATACGTACAGCGCCTGCCGCGACGGCGGAGGAGCGTGGGTCATTTTCGATTGCGGAGCGTGGGCGCAGGTCTACCAGCGCGATTTTCATGGAAGGTTCTGACTGCTTCAAAGCAAGCGCAAGCGACAATCCAACATAGCCGCCACCGCCTATGGTAACGTCGTAAAAATCTTCATTGGCGGCTTGTTTTTTGCTCATGGAATTCTTCCCTGTAATCGTTCGGTTAGCCCAATTAACCGTTGACACTACCGATATAGCGTCACACTACTCACATTCAATCGAAATCACTACTAAAATAGGTTTGTCTGCAATGACGAAGGCTGTTGAAAATCTACTGGACCTTTTGGACCTGGAGAAATTGGAGGAGAATCTGTTTCGCGGGACAAGTCCGCAAAGCGGATGGCAGCGTGTTTTTGGTGGGCAGGTGATTGGTCAGGCCCTTGTTGCAGCCTCCCGTACGGTTGGCGCAGAGCGTCAGGCCAATTCGCTGCATGGATATTTTCTGCGTCCGGGCGACCCCAAGGTGCCGATCATTTACGAGGTGGACCGGATTCGTGATGGCGGCAGCTTTACCACACGGCGTGTGGTTGCAATTCAGCACGGTCAGGCGATCTTCTCGATGTCTGCCTCATTCCAGCGTGTTGAAACCGGTATGGAGCATCAGATCGAGATGCCGGACGTGCCGATGCCGGAAGATCTGATGCCGATCTCCGAGATTTCGGATGAGCTGATCTCAAAGGCACCGGAGCCGGTTCAGAAATACTGGAAACGTGAGCGCCCGATTGAACTGCGTCCGCTGGATTTGGGACAGTATTTCTCTCGTAAGAAGCAAGAGCCGGTGCAACATGTGTGGGTTCGTGCGGCTTCCAAGTTGCCGGATGATCCACGGATTCACCAGTGCGTGTTGGCATATGCCTCTGACATGACGTTGTTGGACACTGCGCTGTTCCCACATGGCATCAACGTATTTGTGCCAAACCTGCAGGTGGCAAGTCTGGACCACGCTATGTGGTTCCACAGTGACTTCCGCATGGATGAGTGGCTGCTTTACACGCAGGACAGCCCGCGCACAGCCGGTGGCCGTGGCTTTAGCCGTGGCAGTTTGTATACGCGCGATGGTGTGCTTGTCGCCTCTGCGGTTCAGGAAGGTCTCATGCGAATGAGAGACCGCCCTGTTGCCGGTAAGGGCTAAAATTAATCGGTCTGGGCAGTCTGATTTTCTTTCTGCCCGGCCAGTGCTGCGTTAATCAAATCGAGCGCTTCCGGGGAGGCCCAGTCGGCAGGGCCAAACATTGTGCCGATTTCGTAGCCATCTTCACCAATCAGGATTGTGCTTGGCAGGCCGGGGGCCTTGCCTTTGCTACGCAGGTCGTTGAAGGTTGCCATGGTGTGGTCAGAGAAGTACGCCAGATCCTTCACGCCGATTTCTTCCAGAAACTCCAGCGGCTTTTGATTGCCCTCGCCCCGGTCCATGTTGACGGCGATGACGTTAAAGTTTTCACCACCAGCCTGACGCTGCAGGTTGTCCAGATGAGGCATTTCTTTGCGGCAGGGCGCGCACCATGTGGCCCACAGGTTGAGCAGCTTGGTACCTTTCAGGTCTGCCATTTTGACGAGATTGCCGTCTGCATCATGAAATTCGAGCTCCGAGAGGTTCAAAGGCCGCTCGGCAGGTAGGAAAGCAGCGACTTCGCCCGTCGTAAAATTCTTGAGATTTTTTGCGGTATTCATTGAAGAAGAGCTGGTGTGGACTTGTGGATCCCCGTTTCCTGCCGGATTTAGAGCCCATGCGGCGGCAGCTACGACAATAAACCCTGCTAATGCTGCAATAAGCCCTTTTCCGAGGCTGAACTTTCCGGTAACTGTCAGTTTCTTCATATCAAACCCAAATCATAATGAGGCTAAACATGAGCAACCGCATGTGGGGGGGCCGTTTTGCGGAAGGGCCAGATGCAATCATGGAAGAGATCAACGCTTCCATCGATTTTGATCGCAAGCTCTACCGACAAGATATAGCCGGGTCCAAGGCTCATGTTAGCATGTTGGCTGCACAGGGCATCGTTAGCGCAGAAGATGCCGAAAAGATAGCTCAGGGTCTAGACACAATTCTGTCAGAGATCGAAGAAGGCACCTTCACCTTCTCTCGTGCGCTTGAAGACATTCACATGAATATCGAAGCGCGCCTGGCAGAACTGATCGGCCCAACGGCTGGTCGTCTTCATACAGCCCGGTCACGCAACGATCAAGTTGCCACAGATTTCCGCCTTTGGGTACGCGACTCTTTGGACGATCTTGAGGCACAGGTGACTGACCTGATGCAGGCCCTTGCTGAGAAAGCCGAGGAACATGCAGCGGTTGTAATGCCGGGCTTTACGCACTTGCAGTCTGCGCAACCTGTGACTTTCGGTCATCACCTGATGGCATATGTAGAGATGTTCGCTCGCGACCGCTCTCGTCTTCAAGATGCGCGTGCGCGTATGAATGAGAGCCCGCTGGGGTGTGCCGCGCTTGCTGGTACCTCTTTCCCGATTGACCGTGAGATGACTGCGTCCGCGCTTGGGTTTGACCGGCCAACTGCGAACTCACTTGATGGCGTTTCCGATCGTGACTTTGCCATTGAAGCGCTGGCGGATGCCTCCATCTGCGCGATGCACCTGTCGCGTCTGGCAGAAGAGATCGTGATCTGGTGTTCTGCGCAGTTCGGCTTCATCAAGCTTTCCGACAAGTTCTCGACCGGCTCTTCCATCATGCCGCAGAAGAAGAACCCGGATGCTGCCGAGCTGATCCGCGCGAAAACGGGCCGTATCTATGGTGCGCTGAACTCTCTGCTCGTGATGATGAAGGGTTTGCCGCTGACCTATTCCAAGGACATGCAGGAAGACAAAGAGCAAGCGTTTGACGCGCTGCCGAACCTGTCTCTGGCTCTGGCTGCCATGACCGGAATGATGCGTGATCTTGAGCCGAATGCAGCTGTTTTGAAGAAAGCAGCGGGTTCTGGCTACTCCACGGCGACTGATTTGGCTGACTGGTGTGTGCGTGTTGTTGGCATGCCATTCCGTGACGCACACCATGTAACTGGTGCACTTGTTAAGCTGGCTGTCGATAAGGGTGTGGATCTTCATCGCCTGACATTGGAAGAGATGCAGAGCGTTGAACCGCAGATCACAGATGATGTCTACAGCGTTCTTTCCGTTGATAAATCTGTGCGCAGCCGCGTGTCTTACGGTGGCACGAGCCCTGTAAATGTGCGTAAGCAATCCAGACGATGGCTCAAGCAGCTTGAGCGTGAGCAGAAGACGGAAAAGTAAGACTGTTCCGCGGATGATCTTGCAGTCACCGGTGTTAAGGTGCAGAAATGAAACTAAGAGTAGGCTTGGGCTAGCCCGAGCTGGTAATTAGGTCGAATTTCTGGTTTGTTAAGATCATCCAGATTGGAGCAGAGAGAACATGAGCTCGCAAGGCATGAAAGAGATTACAAAAGATCGTAGTTCCAAGCTTTTAATTGGCCTCACAATTGTAGCGCTCGGTCTGAGTGTTTCTGCCTGTGGGCGTAAAATTGGTTTGGACACGCCAAGCGAGGCGCGTGAGGCTGCCGAGGCTGGCGGGCCGCCACCAATAGACGCTGCTCCCCGACCAGAGATTCCAGACGAGAAGAACCCGCGTTTCTTCCTGGATCCACTGCTCGGTGGGAGTGAGGATGACCCTGACTTCGATTTTTAGACTGGTTTGCTGATCCCGCGGGGGTAGAGCCAGTGCAGAGGACTTAACTTGCACTACTTTGAATTCAAGGGCGGCGTTCTTCACGCTGAAGATGTTGCGCTGACCGAAATCGCTGCGGAAGTTGGAACTCCGTTTTACTGCTATTCCCGAGCAACTTTTGAACGCCACTTCAAGGTCTTTGATGGTGCGTTTGATGGAATAGATCATCTGACCTGCTACGCAATGAAGGCGAACTCCAATATCGCCATTCTGACGGTGCTGGCTAAGCTTGGCGCTGGTGCGGACGTTGTTTCTGAAGGGGAGCTGCGTCGTGCACTGAAGGCAGGTATTCCAGCCAACAAGATTGTGTTTTCAGGCGTTGGTAAGACCCGTCAGGAAATGCGGTTTGCTCTGGATGCAGGAATCCTCTGCTTTAACGTAGAATCCGAGCCTGAGCTGAAGCGCCTTTCGGAAGTTGCCACCAAGATGGGTAAGGTCGCGCCGATTTCTCTGCGCATCAACCCTGACGTGGATGCAAAAACCCATGCCAAGATCTCAACCGGTTTGGCTGCCAACAAGTTTGGTATTGCCTGGGACCGCGCGCGAGCTGTTTATAATGAAGCTGCGCAGCTGCCGGGACTGAAGGTAACCGGGATGGATATGCATATCGGGTCTCAGATTACCGAGTTGGGTCCGTTTGATGATGCTCTGGAGCGCCTTGGTGTGCTGATCGGCATGCTGCACGAAGATGGTATTGAAATTGAGCATCTTGATGTGGGCGGTGGTCTTGGTATTCCTTATGGCGGCGGTATTGAAGCGCCATTGCCAACAGAATACGCAAAGATTGTTCGCAAGCATATCGAGCGTCTTGGTGTGAAGCTGATCACCGAACCTGGTCGTCTGATCGCAGGAAATGCAGGTATTCTCGTTACCGAAACGATTTACCGCAAAGAGGGTGAGGCCAAGAATTTCGTGATCGTGGATGCTGCGATGAACGACCTGATCCGCCCAACTCTTTACGAAGCGCATCATGAGATTGGTGCGGTGAGCGAAGAGCGCCAGAACGGAGAGCAGATGCTGGCAGATATTGTTGGCCCTGTTTGTGAGACTGGTGACTATCTGGCACGCGACCGTGAAATGCCGAAGTTTGAGGAAGGCGACCTGCTGGCTGTTTATTCTGCCGGCGCTTATGGCGCGACCCAATCGGGCACCTACAACACACGCCTTCTGGTGCCTGAAGTGCTGGTGGATGGCGACAAGTTTGCGATCATCCGTCAACGGCCAAGCTATGATGAGTTACTAAATCAAGACGTTGTGCCGAACTGGGTTGAAAAGGCTTAACTCTGTTTCAAAGCCCCTTAGGTTTGCCAGATTGCTGACCTTTGCTAATCGCCGTATGCTGAAAAGAAAAAGAGCAGGCGGCGGTTAGCGAGGCCTTTGTGACCCATCAGAATGAGAATGGCGGTAATAAAAATCTCAAGAATGCCATAGCTTCAGCAAGCGAATTGCGAGGGCATAAGCGGCATTTTGGTGAACGCTCTCTCGCTTTAAGCCTCTGGCAGGCTCTGTTTTCTCAAAAATTACAGTATCGATTGAAAAGGCTGGCTTTTAAAGCGCAGCTCTATTTGTTTTGGGAGCGGTTCTGGCCTGCAGTTCAGATTCCGCTCATCGTGGTTTGCCTTTATGTAGCCGTTAGCTTTCTGGGCGCATGGCAACTGCTCGGGTTTTACGGCTCTGCCTTTGTTTCCATTGTGTTTCTCGCGGTTCTGGCATGGAGCAGCTATCCGCTGTTGCGCCTGAAGCTTCCTAATGAGGTGGAGGGGCTGCGCAAGGTTGAGCTTGCAAGCGGGCTGCCGCACCGGCCTTTGCTCTCCTATCGGGATGAGCAGGCGACCGGAATGGATGATGATGAGGCTCTCGCTCTTTGGGCCGCCCACCAGAAAGCCTTGCGGACGCGGCTCAAGAACCTGCGGGTTGGTGGTGTCAATCCACGAGGGTTCACCAAAGATCCCTACGCCCTGCGGGTTTTTGCAGTGATGCTGCTCGTGGTCGGCTATTCCGTTTCGGATGCGAACCGTTGGTCCAGCCTGTTGATACCGTTCCGCGCTGAAGGGGTCGGGAGTGTCGTACCAGCCCGGATTGATGCCTGGGTGACACCGCCTGCCTATACCGGCGAAGCCCCGGTTTTTCTCAGTGGAGACGCCAACCAGCTGCGCGATGAGCGTAATGCGCTTTCCATTGCCAGTGGCAGTACGGTGCTGGTGCGGGCGCAGGGAACGGGTGAGTTTTCCGTTGTCTACTTTTCTCGTCAGGGACAAGAGTTTCTGGAGCCGGAGCGTGTTCAAACGGGTGCCGGGGAAACTTCCGAGGCGATGACAACCACCGAGTGGCGGTTTCCGCTAAACTCCAGCGGGCGATTGCAGATCCTGCAAAATGACTCGCCCAAGTACTCCTGGAAGATTGCTATCCGACCGGATTTGCCACCGCGGATTCGCTTGTTTGATGACCCCGAAGAGCAGCTGTCAGGCAGTCTTAAGCTGACGTATCTGGTGCAGGATGATTACCGTGTGGTTTCTGCGGAAGCCATTATGGATAAGGTTCAGCGGGATGATGAGAAAACGTCGGGTCGCTCTCTGGTGGAGGCACCGCGCTTTAATCTGAGCTTGCCGCCGAAAGATGCCAAGATGGCGGTTGGGCAGACCTATCAGGATCTGACGGCGCATCCGTGGGCGGGGTCCGAGGTGTCGCTTGTGCTTGTTGCCCGTGATGAGGCCGAACAGGAGGGGCGGTCACAGCCGGTTTATATTAAGCTGCCGGAGCGCCGGTTCAATAAGCCGTTGGCGCGGGCGGTGGTTGAGCAGCGGCGCAATCTGGCTATGAATGTTGAGAGCTACTCTCAGGTGGTTGATGTGTTGGATGTGCTGATGATTGCCCCGGAGCGGTTTATTGACGATGCAGGCTCCTACCTGCCGCTGCGCTTTGCCTATAGCGAGCTGGTGGCAGCCGAAACCGATGATGATCTGAGGGCCATGCTGGATGTGCTGTGGAATGTGGCGCTGACCATTGAGGACGGTGGCCTGTCTGCCGCCGAGCGTGCTTTGCGGGAGGCGCAGGAGGCTTTGCGGCGGGCGCTGGAGCAGGGGGCGTCTGAGCAGGAAATTGCCGAGCTGATGGATGATCTGCGGAAGGCGCTGGATGATTATCTGAAGTCCATGGCGCAGCAGATGCGGGATAATCCGCAGCAGCTCGGCCAGATGCCGATGGATGAGAACGGGCAGCAGATCACGCCCCGCGATCTGGATGACATGCTGCGCCGGATGGAAGAGCTGGCGAAAACCGGATCGCTGGAAGCGGCGCGGGAGTTGTTGGCGCAGATGCAGCAGATGCTGGAGAACATGCAAAACGCCCAGCAACGACAGCAGACGCCTAACGAACAGCAGCGCCAGATGTTGCAGGCACTGGAGAACCTTGGCGATATGATTCAGAAGCAGCGCAAGCTGATGGATGAGACGCACAAGTTTGATCCTGACAGCCAGCAGCGCCGCCCCCACCAGCGTAGTGATCAGCAAGACAAGCGTGGTCAGAATGGCCAGATGAGTGATGAGGAGGCGCAGGAAGCCTTCCGGCAGCTGCAAAAACAACAGCGTAATCTCTCGGATGAGCTGCAAAAACTGCTTGATGGCATGGCGAACAATGGTACCAAGCCGAACAAGGATCTGGATAGTGCTGGCAACTCCATGGAGGAAGCTGGCGATGCGCTGGGTGCTCAGGAAGCTGATGAGGCGGTGTCTGAGCAGAGTCAGGCCTTGGAATCGCTGCGTAAAGGCGCCCAGGCGCTTGCAGAGCAGCTGGCAGGGCAAAGTGGCGGGCGAGGGCAGGCGACCACTTCACCGCTTAACGAGGACCCTCTGGGCCGGATGCGCCGGGTCGAAGGGCCTGAGTTTGGCAGCCAAGTGAAGGTACCTGATGAGATCGAGGTTCAGCGCGCACGGCGTATCCTTGAAGAACTCCGCCGTCGGCTGTCCGATCCTGACCGTCCCCAGCTTGAACTCGAGTATCTGGAACGCCTGATGAAGCGCTACTGAGCCTCGGTGATTTTGCCGATGAACAGAGTGGCTTAGGCGATGTGGGGATGTCTCTTTTGGCTGTGTGCTTGCTGCGCGCGGTTTAGCTCAGGAACTGCTCTGCCCTACTTCGAATCCAGGCCGTATAGTACTGAGCATAAGCATTCGCCTTGCTTGTATAGCGCTCTAAGAGGTCATTTAGTATCATTCTTCTACCCCTAGAGTAACGTAGTAGCGATCCTTCAGCCTTGTCTTCAGAAAACCTCCACGGGAATATTCCACGCATGTTTTTGGTGAGAAATTAGGGTAAAATTCGCCCATATTTCTATGGAACAGAGTACTATCTAGGATGTCCAATGTTGGCTTTCTACTAAACTCCAAAATCAACACTTCACTTTTGTTTACAATAGCTAATACCCACATGTCATCGCTATAAATTATACGATTTTCGGCGATCTTATTATTGACTTTGGAATCAATTTTGGGGTCAAAAGATATTTGATCTTGGTATGGCGTAACTACACAGGCTTGTTGGAACTTTGATGAAAATATCTTCCTCAAAGGTATAAAGTCGCCTGTATCCGCATTCCTCAGAATATCTTCATATGGTCCTTCAGTAGAATTACTTATGATATAGAGTGTCATACTGACGATTACAAAGACTACAGAAAATGCAATTAGTTTCTTAGGCGTAACCATTCCTTTTTGTCCTAGCTCTCTGAAAGTTGGGTCCACGTTCACCGGCTCATTTGCAAACTTGATTTTAGGGCCTACTTGCCTTGAGCTCTCTTCGCCTAAGCCGTGCTAAATCCATTAGGAAAGTTCTCCCAGTGGGCAAAACAGGTTTCTACAGCTGCGTAAATCCGATTTGCTGCGTAATACTGCGTCGCTTAGGCAATGTGGGGTGTCTCCTTTGGGTGTGTGCTTGCTGCGCGCGGGTTAGCTCAAGAGTTGCTCTGCCCGGATTAAGGCTGGGTCGTTGCCTTGCTGGAGGTCTTCTGCCGTAAGGGGGACTGGATAGTCCGGCTGTATGCCCACGCCTTCGAACGTGCTTCCATCTGGAAAGTCAGTTCGTTTTGTCGAGACCATGAGCTGTGTTCCTGGCAGGGGGGCTTCGAAGTAGGGTTGTCCGGTCGAGCCAGCAGATGCTTCGCCCACGAATACTGCGCGCCCGGACTGTTTAAGGGGTATCAAAAGGTCCTCGGTTGCTGAGCAGCTGCCGATGTCGATCAGGACAACCAGTTTTCCTTTGAATGGGGTGAGGCTTGCCGGCTGGATTTCTCCTTTTGTGAGGAGCGTCATGGGTGTGCGTTGAACGTTGGGGGGCAGGTGAAGTGCAGAGAGTTCTCCGTTCTGGAATGCAGGTAGGGCTTGTTCAGCTTTTTCAAGGCCCATGAATTGCGGTGTACGTTCCATGCTG
Source organism: Pseudovibrio japonicus (assembly GCF_014651595.1). Lineage (GTDB taxonomy): Bacteria > Pseudomonadota > Alphaproteobacteria > Rhizobiales > Stappiaceae > Pseudovibrio > Pseudovibrio japonicus. The sequence continues at coordinate 594,364 of NZ_BMXE01000002.1, forward strand.
AGCGGGGTTGGTTCCTTGCAGAATTTTTTCCTCAGACTGGAAGGTGTGTCGCCACCGCCGTTGCCGCGCAGGTCGAGGATGAGCGGGGCCTCGTTGTCGATCTGGTTCAAGAATGCGAGCGCCTGTTGCTCAAACTCAGGCTCCGCAAAGCTGCGGATGATCAGGCGTGGATGTTTTCCGGAGCGATCTAATTCAACACGTTTTTGACGAGTAAGCGGAGGTTTTGCTGCGGTACGAGAGATGTGTAGCTTCCTGCCATCGGAGAGGGTGAGATTGAGCCTCTCAGGGAATAGAAAGCCTCTGAACATTAGGGAATAGCTCACCGCTTCAGGTTTTGAGGCACTGACAAACTGCGTGTAGTGGTCGAAGAATTCTTTGGCGGGCCTGTTGTTGACCTCTTTGATGATGTCACCCGTTTTCAGATCAGATAGGGTTGATTTGCAGACCGTCCAGACAAGGTCATTTGGTGTTGAGGCTGAAGCCGGGAGCGGGCGCGCCCAGAAGCCAAAGCTAGAATTTTTTAGTAGCGTGCGGTCAATGAACTGGGTGTGAGCGTTTTGCAGGCGGGCTAGGTAGCTTTGCGTTGCGAGCAGAAAGCCCAGCCGGTCCTGAGTGCCTTCCAGTGCGTTCAGGTAGTCGAAATAGAGATCTGCGTTGCACAGGTCAGGCACGTTCTCCCAGTGGGCAAAACAGGTTTCGACTGCTGAGTAGATCCGGCCCGCTGCGTAGTGCTTTAATGCTGAGGGAATGGGCGCTGATGGATCCTCTACGCTTGTCAGGACATTGCGGAGTTCCGACATATGGGGACGTGTAGCAGTCTCTTGGTCCATGGAAAGGCTCGCTCAAATTCTATACTGAAATATGCAGGTAGAAGAGCAGGAAACTGGATGTTTGTACAGCGTGCTGGCTTTCCAAATAAATTAAGCTTCCCAATTTCGGGTGCCCCGAAGGGGTCATGGTAATGGTAAGTCTCGGAAGCATTTTACTTGTATCGTGCGTTTGGGAAACTCTGTTCCTGCGATTGGCACTCCGATACCAAAAACCGTTAGCCCAGCAGCAAGAGCGGACTCAGCGCCAGGAGAGGAATCTTCAAAGGCACAAGCTTTTGAAGCACTTAATCCAAGACGTTGTAATGTGGTTTGATAAGGTAATGGATCAGGCTTTCCGCGTGGCAGATCTGATCCAGAAACATATAACTCCACTTGGCTTTGCAGGGACAGTCGATCGATAGCACTTTGAATATGGCGTTCAGGAGATGAGGAGCAAATCGCTATGCGTACCCCCTTGACGTGCAGAGCGCTGAGATATTCCGGTGCGCCTTCAACCGGTAAGGATAGTTCCGGCAGAAGAACGTCTGCGCGGGCGCCAATCTTATTGCGGACTTCTTCGTATTCCTCGCCACTTAATGATTGCTCAAACACATCGTCCAAGAATCCGTTCAGACCACGCCCGACATGTTTATCGAGCAGGGACTGGCTTGGGGTGATACCGTATGAAGCCAATATCTCTCGTTTAGCTTGGTCCCAAACATGCTCGGAATGCACAAGTGTTCCGTCTAGGTCAAAGATCGCGGCTTCAAATTGATCAAAGCTGATCAGGTCTTCATCCTTCAGCATGAGTGTCTCCTTTGGTTTGTTGTCTTTTTGGAGTGAGCTTGTGGAACAAGATGTTGCCTAAAGCTTGGCAGTATACTTTTGTGCCAGCCTTCGTATTTTGTCAGCTGATTGTGCAAGAGCATCTCGTGAAATATTACCAGTCTCGACTGCGTTTATCAGCGTTTTTGAAACCTCTTCCAGCTGGGTCCCGACATCTGGCGTTAGCAGTAAGTCACAACCAGCTCTGATTGCGTCCACTGCGACTTTTTCAATGCTGTCACCGTGCATGGTGGCTTTGGAATCCAAGTTGTCTGCCATCACAATACCTTGATACCGAAGGTCCAGCTTCAGGATTTCAATAACAGGCTTTGACCGGAGCGCCGCGCGTGCAGGATCAAACGCTTTATTGATAGCTGGCCCAACCATGATCATTTCCACCTCGGCGGCAATCACATCAGCGAACGGGTTAAAACCGGGCGCATAGCTGTCGGCGTCGTCTTCCACATGTGCATTGGCATCAATTGCTGGGTCTCCGGTGATGTTGTGAAAGCCTGGAAAGTGCTTTGCGGTCGCAGCTACGCCAGCTTTTTGGACACCTCGCACAAAAGCTGCGGACACACGCCCAACAACTTCAGGATCTGTTGAGTAGGTGCGGCCATCCAACCACGGATTCACGCCGGTCACCAAGTCAACAATAGGAGCAAGAAAAACGTTCACCCCCAAAGCTTGGCTGGCTTTAGCCACACGATAGGTGATGTCTTCCACTTCGCTTGCACTCATGCCAATCAGTTCTTCGTTTGTGGGGAACTGCGGCACAAGATCATGCATGCGACAGATCCCACCCAACTCCTGGTCTACGGCGACAAGCAAATTGTTGCTTAGTTTCTTTGCTTCGCCCACCAAGCTGGTAAAAGATTCTGCCGTTTCGGTGCAGCGACGTTCAAAGGACATCTGTCGCGCAACATATTCGTTACGACTTTCACCAATCAAGATTGAGCTGCCGCCCCGATCGAGGAACCGTTTGCATTCGTCGCTCAAAGAGGTTGAAGCGAAGGCTGGCAAGATTACCGCATGTGCGTCTTCCAGAAGGGAGTAGGACATGTTTTTCCTTTTGAGGAGAGGCTTCAAAATAAGAAAATGGTTGGACGTTTCTGTTGGGAGAAAACGGTTGCTTGCGGTACACCATCGCAAAAGTGAGGTCTTTTTGGATCGCCAGATTAGTCATCCGGTCGGCTGACCATCGTTCCAAGGTTAATAAAGGGCTCCATCATGTCTTGCTGTGCATCGGTAACGATCACATCAATTTCGGATAGGGCAAGGGTTTGGTGGCGAGCCTTCCGGTTGATCTTAGAGTGATCGGATACGACAAGAGTTCGCCGCGCCGCGTGGCTCATGGCCTTTTTCATCCTGGCTTCGCTATAGTCATCAGAGCTTAGGCCAAATTCTGCATCAATCCCGCACGCTCCCAATATCGCAATTTCTGCTGCGACCGTGCCGACATTGTTGACTGCCTCTGCTCCAGTTGCGATGCCCCCTTGTGGACTCAAAATTCCACCTAGCAAGAAGACCTCAATGCCTCTCTCCTGACAGGCAATCGCTACCCAAGGTGAGGGTGTCATCACAACTCTTCCCTCTAGAGTGGGGAGGTGCTCGATCACATATAGGCTGGTTAGACCGCCATCTACTATGAGGGTTGATGAGGCGCCAATTTCTGTAACGGCTGCCTGGATTAGCTTTGGATTGGGGCCATCCCTATCTGCAATGCGCGTATGAAACGGTAAAGCGGGCTCCACAATTGGTACAGCTCCACCGCGTACGCGGTGTGCTTTACCTGCTGCCTCTAGCGCTAGTATGTCTCGTCGAATCGTATCAAGCGAAACGCCAAACTCTTGAGCGGCCTCAGCTGCCACGATTTGTTGGCCGTTCACCAGCCGTTGAGCGAGTGTATTTTGTCGGGTATCTGGAACATTTAGAATCATGCATAAACCTGCAATATATTGCAATAAATTGCATACTGAAATGTTCCTGCCCTGTCAATACTGCGCATAATGCAAGCAAAACCGGTGTGAGAATGATGGTTTCCTATTGTTCACACACCAGGCGGCGCGTGAGGTGACATTAGTATGCTCATGGGAATGTCTCTCAAACGGAGCTATGCGCACGCCAGCTAATTTTGACAGAGGCAGGCGATGTAATCAGCTCTGGTGATGTTGGTTTGGGCGCAGGAGAACGTCTGCCAATTGCTGTCGGTGATTGGATTGTCCGCCGCTGTTCCGCCGGAATAGTACTTGATGAAATCCTCTCGGGCTGCCTCTGATGTGCTTATCTCCTCAGCGACGGCTGCTATGCTGGCAGGCGACAGGTCAGCCTGCTGGTAGGATGTGCTGAAAACATACTCCAGCTCCCAGTTTGGCGTTTCTCCACCCCTCACGTCTTCCAGATTGGTCAGGGACAGCGTGGCGTAGTCATTTGGTTTTGCGTATTCCTTATCGTAGAGAACGTAGGAAAACGCCGGATTGTTGCCGAATATGGGGCTGACCGAGGGGACAATCCGGGTTGCAAAATATGGCGAGCCGTCGTCATCGGAGATAACTCTGAAGTCACTATGGTGTGCGTGTCCGGCGATACTGCTGGTGATTGTGGTGCTGTAGGTTTTCGCCATCTCCAGAAACTGTTGTGTGTAGGCATCTTTCCAAAAGCTGACAGCACTGTTTTCGCAGGCCTGCGCACTTCGCAGGACGCTGAAGGCGTCAATTCCCGGCGGGATATGCATAACGATTTCTGCTGTTCTCCCACGCACTTGCGTGTCGTAGAGTTGCCATTCGAGCCAGTCCATTTGGGCCGCTCCCGGATCACCCTGATTAGCGTCGGGGTTCAGCGGATATCTTGTAGACCAGAAAACGTTGTTCAGGATGATGATGTCATGGTCCTGAATTGTGGGATGGGCAACTTTGTAAAAGCCGCCAACAGTGAAGTCATTGAGGCGTTCAGGTTGGTTGGTCAGGTAGTTCCATTGGTCAGCTACGTCATCGAGTAAGGGGCTGAGTGGGTGTATCCTGTAGTCGCCACTGAGTGAATCATTGTTCCCAAAGGCGCCGTAAATGGGGACATTACCAAGTGTCTGGCGCATCATCATGTTGACGAAACTGATTGTCTTAACGGCAAATGTATCATGGCCCTGGGCGTTGGGGCCTGCGTGTTGGGCGTAGCTTTCCGCGAAGTTGTGCGCGAGGTAGTCACCGGCATAGATGACATAGTCGTAGGAAGGCCCACGTGTTGCGGCTGCTTGCAGGGCTGACATCATGAGCGGGAAGTTGGTGTCCGAGCCATAATCGGCAAAAGTGGTCCCTCGGTCCTTTGATAGGATCTCCAGCCAGTTTTCGACGGGTGCTTCATCCAGCATGGGAACGAGGTCTGGATTTGCGAAGGGGTCAAAATGGATGTCCGTGATGATGAGGAATACGCCTTCATCCTCGGCGATATTGAATGGTTGGACACGGGGAGTTTGTTGAGCCTGCGCCTCGAAGACGGAAAACGTGCCTAGTACAATCAAGCAAAGCAGTGTAGCGGGCTTCATCCTCATCCCCTTTGTTGCTTCAGGGCTTTCGTGCAGAAAGCGCCCTATGGAAATCGAGGATGATGTTGGTTTTGCGGCGTTGTGGCAGTTAAATGCGAGATGCAGCTTTGACGCGCTGTGCTGCAGATACACAAAACGCGATCTCTCGGGGGAGGGATCGCGTGTTGAAACTTTTATGGGGGCTGGCTTTATGCAAACGCAGTTTGCTGCGGGCTTTGCTCGTCTTTCAGGGCGGTGGCGACGGCTTTTCTGACTTCTACCAGTGAAAATGGCTTGGTCAGCACGTCCTTCACGCATTTGCCGACTTCTTCCGAGCGTTCACGCTGGTCGGCGTAACCGGTCATCAAAAGGATTGGCAGGCCCGGGTAGCGAGCGCTGCTTTGCATAGCAAGTTCGATCCCATCCATCTCCGGCATTCTGATGTCGGAGAGCAGAAGATCAAACTTGCCTTGCTGTTGCAGCAGTACAAGAGCGGCTTCGGCGCCATCTTCCACGGCGGTCACTTTGTGCCCGTCCAGCTCCAATGCACGTTTTACAAAGGCGCGGACCGCATCATCGTCTTCCGTTAGAAGTATGTGAGCCATAATAGCCCCCCTTAGTTAGTCGTCACCTTCCTGCGGCACGTAGCCGATGAATGGTAACTGTCTCCATGCATGCCCCATGTCCATGCCGTAGCCAACCACGAATTTGTCCGGGCAATCGAAGCCGGTATAATCCGATTTGATGTCGGCCTTTCTATGGTTCGGTTTGTCCAGGAGTGCAGCTACCCGGACAGACTTTGCACCACGTTCGGCGATCAGGTCGCGTGCAAACTTCAGAGTGCGGCCGGACTCGAGAATATCATCTACCAAAATGACGTCTCTTCCGGTCACGTCGCTTTCGATATCGCGGAGTACTTTTACATCTCCCGACGACACCGTTCCTCTTCCATAACTTGAAAGGTGTAAAAATTCCATTTCCGGAACGGAACCTGCTCGGTGTAAAGAGCGGGCAAGGTCAGCTGCAAAAATGAAGCTCCCTTTCAAGACCGCTACAACGAGGAGTTTGTGAGGGTTGTCCTGTGCGATAGCTTCTGCGATTGCTTTTACGCGTGTCGCAATTGCTTCTTCATCAAACAGCACGCGGATTTCCGGGTTACCGGTCATCTAATGCTCGCTCTTTTTTTCTGGCGCTCAACAAAGCGCAATTGAATGTCGGCGGCTCGCTCTGGCGGATTGTTTAGCCGAGCTCTGAACCGGGTTTTATCACCTGGTGCAAGCCTGTCTTCTCGCGGCTCAACAATCCAGGAGTGTATCTCTTGCGTGTCCTGCGAGCGCAATGCCAGCTTAATCGCCGGAATAAACGTCTCGCTTCTTGCGATATTTTCTACAGATCCCTCCACAACGAGCACGACGGAACCGTCGTCCACTTCGCGGAACGTTCTCAGATCCCTAAATACAAGACCACGTAGATTTACGGTCATACCAGCCAACTGGTACAGACCAGCCAAGTCAGGGAAACCTCTTACGATTGCCTCACGGTATTTCACCACTGAAAAGCAGAGCGCAAGTGAAGCAGCAAGAAGGCTTGCTCCCAGCAGGCCTTTCGCGCTTATAACAGCTGATTTGCGGGATGACTTGGTTTTTTTTCGAGATCTTCTGTCTGCTTTGCGTGAAACGCCCTCAGATCGTTTTTTTTCCTCGGGTTTCTCGTCCTTAGAAGCAGCGTTACCAGTTGGTCCCTCATAGGAGGAACCCGCTTTGCCCGCAGACTGTGTGCTCGTGCCGATGTCCCAGAAAGGGTCTGAATTCGAAGGGGCTTTCTTGGGAATTGCAGCAAGGTCGTCCTCTGAAAAGGCTGAGTGGCGCCCGGTACTGGCAGTTGCACTGGACAGGTCGCTATCGTCAAAGCCTTGAGAAAAAGACGTTTGTTTGCGGTTTTCAGAGGTTGTTGAATTGTTGTGTACTTCTGGACCTGCGTCGGGTGTCGCGGCCCGTTGTTCTTTCACCTCAGGTTCAACATGCCAGATATGATTGCAGCTGGCGCACTTTACCTTGCGGCCAGTATCGCCAATTTTGTCGGTGGGGATCTTATAGGCAGTGTTACATTGAGGGCAGGTAATTTTCATTAAGCGTGGTCCAAAAGCGGGTTGCCTTTAAAAAAGGATGGTCAAGCCGCTTAAATCCTTTATTTTGCAAGCGTATTCCGTTCCTACACCCGAAGGAACCTGTCGGAATTACGTCTCAGAGCCACTAGATATGCAATTTACTTACAAGTACTCAAAAAGGTAGGTTTTGACTAGCCTGATTACGGGTGCTTCCCCCTCAGGTTGAGTGCCAAAACATGATCCCATATGGATAGGAGGACATCTATATGCTTAATGAAGTGTTAATTTATTAGGGGGATATCCAAAGGAACAGGCTCGCATAAATTTGTGGTGGCAGGTTAAGTGAAAAATTGAATGCAAGAAGATTATTTTTTAGAGTAATTTGCATGAGTTTGGCCTCATTTTTCTGATAGGGCGAAACCTCACGGCTGCTAGGGGAACTTTCGGTGATACGCTTTGAGAATGTGGGACTCCGGTATGGAATGGGTCCGGAAGTACTTCGGGATTTGACCTTTTCCATTGAGCCGCAATCTTTTCAGTTTCTCACTGGTCCTTCGGGAGCGGGCAAAACCAGTTTGTTGCGCCTGTTGTTTCTCTCCATGCGGCCCACACGCGGGCTGATTTCTGTTTTTGGAAAAGATACCACAAAGATCACCAAGGGTGAGCTGCCGTCGATGCGTCGCCGGATTGGTGTGGTGTTTCAGGATTTCCGGCTGCTGGACCATCTCACCACCTATGAAAACGTGGCCTTGCCGCACCGTGTGGCGGGCAAGTCCGAGTCAGAGTATCGTCCGGATGTGATTGACCTGCTGAAGTGGGTGGGGCTTGGTGACCGGATGCATGTGCTGCCGCCGGTTCTCTCGGGTGGTGAAAAGCAGCGTGCCGCGATTGCGCGCGCTTTGATTACCCGGCCTGAAGTTCTGCTGGCAGATGAGCCGACAGGAAACGTGGATCCGCCACTTGCCCGCCGTTTGCTGCGCCTGTTTATAGAGTTGAACCGACTTGGCACCTCTGTGGTGATCGCAACTCACGACTTTCACTTGCTGGAGCAGGTGGAGGCTCGGCACCTAATACTCAACGACGGGCGGTTGGCTGTTCATGACTGATACTCAGCGAAGAAGAGAACCGCCCATGTCCGCTCAAAAACCCGGAGCGCGCCGTGGGCCTGCGGGTCCAAAGCGGCCCAGTGGGCCACGAAAAGGCCCTCCTAAAGGCAAAGGTGGGCGTCCGCCGAAAAAAGTCGTGGCTAAGAAAGCGCCTGGGCTGAAGTTCAAGATCAAAGAAAGACCGGCGCCGATTGTGCCACCGCAGGCGATCTCCGGGCAGGCTTTGATGCTTGTAGTGGCGATCATGAGTTTTCTTGCCTGCCTGACCGTCGGGTTTGTGACGATCGTCAATGATGCGGCCAATGACTGGACCAATGATCTGGTGCGCGAAGTGACCGTGCAGATTCGGCCTGCAGATGGCGTGAACATGTTGCAGGAGATTGATCGCACATTGGCACTGGTCCGTGAGTTTCCCGGCGTGGGGGATGCGCGCGCGCTGTCTGATGAGGAGACCAAGGGACTACTTCAGCCGTGGCTTGGAGCGGGGCTTGAGCTGGAGGAACTGCCTGTTCCGCGTCTGGTTCTTGTTGAGATCAGTGACCCTGAAATGCTTAACCTGCCCGAGATGAAAGCGCAGATTGAACAGGATATCCGGGCGGCCTCTGTGGATGATCACCGCGTCTGGAATCGGCAGCTTTCTGCCATGGCGAACACAGCTGTGCTGGTTGGTTTTGGTATTCTGGTGCTTGTGCTGTTTTCCATGGTGCTCTCGGTGATTTTCGCAACGCAAGCGGCCATGTCTGGCAATAAGGATGTGGTAGAAGTACTTCACTTTGTAGGAGCTGAAGTTGGCTTCATTGCTTCCCAGTTTCAGCGGCACTTCCTATGGCTTGGGCTGAAGGGCGGGATCTTTGGGGGGACAATGGCTGCCCTGAGTTTCCTGATTGTTGCCTTCCTTAGTGACTCAGATGTCACTTCCGTTAGTGGAAATCAGGTGCAAGCGCTGTTTGGTTCTGCGCAGGTGAGTGCAATCGGATATATTGGGATTGTTGCTATTGTGGTGCTTGTTGCAGTGCTGACTGCACTAACGTCCCGTCTGGCTGTCCACAGACATTTGGCAAATATGGACTAAATGCTGTTTTCTTCCCATTTTCGCCAGTTCTGATATGTAGTCAGGAAAATACCATTTCAGGTTTGTGGCTCTGACTTTTTTGCCACATCATGGAGCACTCTTTGAATACGCGCGATACAGCGGCAGACCATAAAGCCCCCGGTGAACAAGATCCGGCACCAGCCGACGCTGAAAAGCCCTCTGGCCGCAAAATGTTCGTGCGCCGCTGTGTTTGTATCTTTCTGGTGCTGTTCCTGATTGGCCTGTTCTCGTTTGTCGGCGGTTTCTTGTGGTTTGTGGAAGTGCTGCAACCTTCTGTGCAGGCGGTAGTGCCCAGACACGCTGATGGTATTGTGGTTTTGACGGGCGGACGAGACCGGATTTCGCAAAGTCTGGATCTTTTGGAGGTTGGCAGCGCCAAGCGTCTATTGATCTCTGGCGTACATCCGACAACCAGTGCAAAGCAGATTGCACGGCTGAATTCCAAACGGATGTGGCTGTTTGATTGCTGTGTAGATCTGGACCGGAAAGCACAAGATACCATCGGAAATGCGGAGGAAACGGCGAACTGGGTACGAGAAAACAGGTTTAGTTCTCTGTTGGTCGTCACCAGTGCCTATCATATGCCTAGAGCATTGGCAGAACTGCAGGTTCGCCTTCCAAAAGCTTCCCTTTTTCCCAGTCCCGTCTATCATAAAGAGCTGGATTTGGAACATTGGTATGAAAGTTCTTCAATAACAAAGCTTCTCCTGCGCGAGTATGTGAAGTATATCCTCGTGCGGCTGCGAGTTAAGTTGGATTTCGTTTTTCCTGTAAATCGCTCCGCTTAATATCGTGAAGTATACTCTGAGTTCGTTTTGGCGGGGGGCCATACGGATATGGTTGTGAAGGTATAATGGTCGTTCTGCGTTCTATTCTTTTCAACGTGCTGTTTTACGTCAGTACTTTGATTATCATGTTGATGTGTAGTTTCCTGTTTCTGATTCCCGTCCGGTACGGCTGGTGGTTGTTGCCATTCTGGGGCCGGGTAGAGAAGTTTTTGCTTCGCTGGGTGGCAGGTGTAAAATCCGAAATTCGGGGTGTCGAAAACCTACCAAAAACAGGCTGTATTATTGCTTCCAAGCATCAATCTGCGTGGGAAACGTTTGCGCTTGCCGAGCACTATCGTCAGCAAACGTTTATCCTGAAGCGGGAGCTGCGCTGGGTTCCATTCTTTGGGTGGTATCTGATGAAGTTCCGGCAGATTCCTGTTGATCGTAGCAAGAAGGGCAAGGGCCTTGCTGCTATGAGCACAAAGGCTGCCGAGGCGATTGCGGAAGGCCGCAATATCATCATCTACCCTGAAGGAACGCGTCGTCCGGCTGGTGCGGAGCCCCATTACAAATATGGTATCGTGCACCTTTACAAGACACTGAACTGTCCGATTGTTCCGATTGCGGTCAACTCGGGTGTTTACTGGCCGCGCCGCCGCTTCTTCCGTTTTCCGGGTACGATCACAGCAGAGATTCTGGAGCCGATTCAGCCGGGATTGGAGCCGCAGGAATTCTTCCGGGTATTGCAGGAGCGCCTTGAAACGGCCTCTGATCGTTTGCTTGATGAAGCAGAAAAAGCGACGCCGGATAACATCATCATCAAAGAAGCCCGTGCACGACAGGCAGAATATAAGAAAAAATAAAGATTTTACGTGGAAATCAGATGTATCCTGAAAAGAAGGCTGCCTTTGCCTTAAAGGTGGCTTCTTTTTTTGGGAAATCTCTGGTTCAACTTGTAATTTGTTCTTAGTTTGTTCTAAAAAAGTACTATGGGAAATAGTAGGAGAAATCAGGGGAGTGCGGCGCAGTACTCGTTGTTTGACGAGAACCTGCCAAGTGGTACGTCTCCGCGCGTGTCAGAGGAGCTGGGAGCCGGCAGTCAGTTCAAGTACTGGTCTGGTGCTTCCGGGCATCGTTACCTCTTTACCCGGATTTCGCAGGCGGAGGTTCCCGACTATGCTGAAAAGCTGGTTCTGATTACGGATACGAAGAGTGAGAGTGTGATCTGGCTCGGGTATCAGGGTATGCCGAATGAGAAGAACCCTATGCCTGTGCTTAAGCCCTCGCAGGATGCGTATGTCCACCTTCTGGCAGAAGACACCACAGAGAGGGACCGCGCTCAAAATGACCTGCGGACCGGGATCTTTTCTTACATCAAGCCAGAAGACGAATAGTCCAAGTCTGTTTTCAGAGTGAAAGCTGCCGTGCCAGCCATTCCACATTCTGGTCTTTCACCCCCATTTCCTTCATGTGCGTGTATGTGTTGATGACATACTCCGGATTTGCGCCGGATAAGCCTTTTGCGCCCTTCACAATCTGCAATTGTTCTTTCAGAGGTAAAGCGCCTGCATATTGCTTGTGCTTCCGGTCTGTGACGAATGTGACTGCGCGTACCTTGCTGCCTTCATCATCCAGCAATCGAATGCTGCGGTGGGTTTCCAGATAGACCATGGTTTGTTGTTCGCGTTCGCGGAGATAATGCAGTGTGTTCTGCCAGTTTTCCGGTGCGACTTTGAACGCCATGCCGATGCAGGCACCGCCTTTGTCCAGCCCAAATACCAGTCCAGGGTTGTCCTGAGTCCCGCGATGAACCCATGAATAAACACAGAGAGATCTATGAACGCCATGTACAATTGCAGGGACAACTTGTTCATAAGGAAAGCCAGGACGCCAAATTAGTGATCCGTAGCCAAATATCCATAAATCTCGCATAACTATTTTCTCGTAGAATTCTTAGATACACATCGCCTATCAGGCTCGTAATCAGCATGCAACTCACAGCACTGTGTGAGGGTAACGGAGAGTAGATGACTGAACCAAAAGTATCCCGGCCCCCAAGAAAGTCGGCGTATTTCGTCCTAGCGATCCTTGTCGTCCTGCTCATTGGCGGATGGTCCGCCTATTGGGCGGTTGGACGCGGTATTGTTTCGGACGTAATTCGCAATGGAATAAACGTCGCCGAAGCAGAAGGTGGAAGCCTTGAATGTGGTGACCAAAAGCTTGGTGGATACCCGTTCCGATTTGAATTGAGCTGTACTCCGTTTCGTATGGACAAAGACGGAGAGTGGTACTTTATCAATGAGTTACGCGGTGTCGCGCTGGCTTATAACCCGACCCACGTGATTTTAGAGGCAAGTGGTCCGGCCGAGATGAATCTTGGCGAAGACGGGCCTGCATACTCCGCAAACTGGGCAACAGCACAGGCCAGCGTGGTTGCTGAAAACAACAGGCCTGCGCAGGTTGATGCTGTCTTCAATGATCCCACGCTGACCTACATCGTTGGAGACCAGTCTCTCGAGCTTGGTGCGGATCAGACAGAAGCGCATATGCGCCGTGTTGAAGGCAATGAGAATGCGCTTGATGTGGCGTTGCGGATCGTTGGTCTGACCGCCGGGAATGTTTCCGGTGATGTGCCGCTTGATATCAGCCTTCTAATGCAGTTGCCGGAGGGTTCTGGCGTGCTGGATGGAGAAGTTCACGATCTAGCTGATTTATTGGTTGATGAAGAGATAAGGGTCAATGTCTCCAGCCTGCAACTGCAGAGCGGTGAGTTCTCCATCGCCACTGAAGGGAATCTGGTGATTGACCGACAGGGGCGTTTGAATGGAACGCTGCCGCTGGTGATTACCGGCATCCACCAGCTGGAAGCCGTGTTACGGCCTCTGTTTCCACAAGACGACAGAACGCTTGAGGCGCTTCAGAGAACGGCGACGAGTATTGGACAGGGCAGTGCGGAGGATGGTGTTCCGACGATCCGGATTCCGGTGACGCTTGAAAATGGTCGTGCGCGGATCGCGTTCTTTGATTTGGGGCCTGTGCCTCAGCTGGTCATAGGAGAAAGCGGCTCTTAATGAGCCGCTTTTGGATTATGCGAGTGCTAGGCGGCTAATCGGGATAATGAAGCTGTCTTCATCGCCAGGTTCCGCCAGATCTTCAAAGAGGCTGTTGTCGACTTTGTTCTTGTTTGGCACCAGCCAACGAACATGAAGCCAGTCACGTGCTGTGCCGATCTTGGAGAGCTCTTCCACCAGTGAACGGCCAATGCCTTTATGTTGGTGGTCCGGCATCACGTAGATGTCGTCGAGCTGGCCAATGCGCAGACCGGAGATCAGGTCCGGAATATCGAAGAAAGCTGCGAAGCCGACCAGATCTTCGTCTTCATACGCACCGATGATTTCGATGGACTTGTCTTCGAGCAGGCGCTCGGCGAAGACTTCGTCTGGACGACGTGGAGCGCCACGCTTCAAGGCTTGTGCATTCTCTGCAATGAGAGGGGCCAAGTCTGGCGCATCACCGGGTTTTAAGGCTCTACAAATAAGATCAGCCATTATACCTCTTCCCGTTCCTTCGTTTAATTTTGCGCTATAGAGTGACCCCAAAATATCCCGAAAATCAAGGTACCAAAGCCTATAGGCTCGTGAATGTTGTGGGATCACCCGTTCTGGTGGCAGGTGCTAGATGGAGGTGACATGACCGACTATCTCCCTGTGCGTGTTGCTGGTTTCGACTTCGCACTTGGGCCGGGCCGTTATTGCGGCCAAAGACCTAATGTTTGCCCGTTCTAAACACACAATTAGCCCGAATGGTGAGTAGTGAAGATGAGGGGTGGGCTCTAAACTCACTCTGATTTTGCAATGCAACAGGAAGTATCATGTCTAGCTCACAGCAAGTTCATAGTATCAGACCGCGCCGTAGTGCGCTTTATATGCCAGGTTCGAATGCACGTGCGTTGGAGAAGGCCAAGGGGCTGGATGTGGACGTGTTGCTGCTGGATCTGGAAGACGCCGTGGCGCCAGATGCCAAAGAGATGGCGCGTACTCAGGTGTGTGAGGCCGTTGCTGGTGGTGGATATGGCCACCGCGAGCTTGTTATTCGCATCAATGGCATGAAGACCCCTTGGGGCAATGATGACCTGAAAGCAGCCGTTGCTGCTAAGCCGGATGCTGTTTTGCTGCCGAAGGTGGAGAGCCTTGCGGACATCAAACCAGTTGCTGACTATCTAGCAGAGCAGGGAGCTGACGGTGTTCGCATCTGGGCGATGCTGGAAACGCCGGGTGCCATTCTTAATGCCTCGGAGATTGCCGAGGCTGCGAAGGATCCGCACAACCGTTTGGATGTGTTCATTATTGGCACTAATGACTTGAGTAAGGAAAGCGGCGCCAAGATCCTGCCGGGTCGTGCAGCGTTGATGCCGTGGCTGATGACCTTCCTTGCGATCGCTCGTGTTGGTGGTGCGGATATTCTGGATGGTGTGTACAACAACTTCTCTGATCTGGAGGGCTTTGCTGATGAATGTAAGCAAGGTGCCGATATGGGGTTGGACGGTAAAACGCTGATCCATCCAAAGCAGCTTGAGGCCTGTAACTCCGCCTTCGCGCCTAGTGAAGCGGACGTTGAGTGGGCGAAGAAGATGATTACCGCGTTCGAACTGCCGGAAAATCACGATAAGGGTGCTTTGCAGGTGGACGGCAAGATGGTTGAGCGTCTTCATGCCGATATGGGCCGCAAAACCGTTGCCATTGCCGAAGCCATCGCGCGGCACGTGGACGCCTAGATTTGAACGAAGCGCATGTTTAAACCTCTGGCTTCTCTCGTATTTGGCTGATAGGTTCCGCCAACACTTGAAGAACTAAAGGGAAATAACATGCGCCTTTACCGCCTCATCACCGAACCGGATTCCTCTAAGTTTTGCCACCGTGTAACGGAAGCGCTCAACAAGGGATGGGAACTGCATGGATCTCCGACCATGACTTATGATGCAACCAAAGGCGTTACCATGTGTGGTCAGGCTGTGATCAAGCATGTTGACGGCGAAAAGTACACGCCAGAGACCAAACTTGGTGCTTGGTAAGCTTGCTTTTTATGAGTTGTTGGAAGTGGCGGGATTTTCCCGCCATTTTGCATTTTGGGGGCCTGTTTCAGGCGCTTTCCAGCATGGCTTCCAGAACGCCGCGATAAATGGTGCGGACGCGCTGTTGGTGGTGTGGGGCTGCCTGCCAGAAGTTGGTGAGGCCGGGACCGGCATTCAGTTCCAGAATGTTGGCGGAGCACTGCTCTTCGCTAAGGTCATCGCACAGGATGTCTACGCCTGCATAGCGCAAGCCGCATACCCGTGCTGCTTCTACGGCCAGTGCCTTGAAACTCGGGGAGGCGAGGTCGGTTACGTCTACTGCTTCACCGCCTGTTGACAGGTTGGCGTTGGAGAGCAGCGGCAGGCGTTTTCCGCTTTGTAGGATGGCGGTCAGATCATAGCCTGCTTCCTGTATGGCCTTCAGCAGGCGTGGGTCACCAGCGTCCACCTTGTAGCCACCGGTGCGGGTGGTGAGTGTCCTGATCTTTTCCGCCAAGAGCTCTGCAATCGTGTTTGTGCCATTGCCCATGATGGAAAGCGCGCGCCGTTCGATGATCGCCAGAACCTCTCCATCCAGCACGATCACGCGGTAGTCTGCACCCGAGACAGCTGTTTGGAGCAGCATCCGGTCATTGTCCCGCAAAGCGGTTTTCAGGCGGGTTTTCAGCTCGGTTTCGTCAGAGACCTTCTGGACACCGACGCCTTGTGTGCCTTCGTTGGGTTTAATGAACAGCGGGTAGCCGAGCGACTCTGCGATTGCGGGGGCTTTTGTGATTGGGTTCAGGCTTTGAGCAACATGCGGGTTTGCGGTACTGAGCTGCTTGATGGCCCTGTCTGAGTGGATGAGTTTAAAGTCTGGAGTGGGCAGGCCAGCGTCTTGTAAAAGGCGGCCTGAGAAGTCCTTGTCGCGGGCGGCTTCTCCGGCAGAGTAGCTGTTGAGTGCGAAGGCGCCGCCCTTGATGGGAAAGCGTTTGCCGCCGCCCGTTTCAATATATCCGAAATAGAAGAACTCGCGGTCGAGAGCGAGTTTAATGCCTTTCTCCTGACAGAGCTCAGCAAGCAAGCGCGGAGCAAGGGGAAGGGACGGCAGGTCGGGTGAAACAGGGAAAAACTGCATTAGGTTCTCTGGCCAATAAAAAAGGAGCGCCGAAGCACTCCTCTTTCATATAGCAAATTCTGGGCTGATGCTTAACCACCACCGCGTCTTTGACGGGAATTTGCGATGTAATCGATCTTGAACAGATCCGGATTGGTCGCACCGTTCTCAACGACGTCATAGATTGAAACAGAGGTGTCGTAGCCCTGTGCGTCGCGTACGGTCCATTGCTTGAGCTTGTAGGTTCGTGCATCGAAAATCAGCGTCAGGCGACCGGATGTGAAGCGGGTTTTGTCGTCAATCGTGATTGTGATGAGATCTGGCTCAACCTGCACGTTGGTAACGTTCGCGTCTCGTTGCAGATCGATCCGGTCAGAGAGCAGGAAGCGCAATGGTGTCTGGGAAAGTGGCCAGATATCCTGCGTCTGTAGCCTGCGGTCTTTTACGGAGACCATTTTGCCATCCGCGATGATGTCGAGGTTGGATGGTTTGTTGTAGTAGAAGCGGACTTTACCAGGACGGCTGATGAAGAACTGGCCTTCTACACGCCCGCCGGTTGGACCAAACTGGACAAACTTGCCGTGCATATTCCGCACGGTGTTGAAATACTTGCTTACCGCCTCAACGGCCTGCGTGTTGTTGAGCGCAACCGGTTGTGGCTGAGGGACTGGCTGAGCGGCGGAGTGTTCCGCAGTTAATGGAACAGAACCGATGAAAAGTGCTGCAGCAACTGCGAGGCTTTTACCAATCCTGCCAAAAGAGATCGCGTGAGATGCAACCATATATAAAACTCCGCTGTCAAAACTCGTAGAACAACCCTAAGTCGAGTTCATTAACTCTTCTCTAAACTGGTGTTCAGTTGTCGGTGAAACCTTGATTAAAGAAGCTATCGTTATCATAAGGCAAAGATAGGGCATATCTCTCAAATTCTAAAAAATTACTTAGAGATAGGCGCAAAGGAACCTTCAAATCCTAGTGAACGACTTGGGTGCCCCGCCAATAATCATAGGCGAGCAGGCCACCCGTAAGCGCTCTATCAGAACTGCTCGTCGCCTTCAGGCAGCAGGATTTCGCGTTTTCCAGCATGGTTTGGTGGGCTGATCATGCCTTCCTGTTCCATACGTTCAATCAGCGAAGCGGCACGGTTGTAGCCGATTGAGAGGCGGCGCTGAATATAGGAGGTGGATGCCTTGCGGTCTCTGGCGACAATTGCGACTGCCTGATCGAACAGGTCGTTGGTTGCGTTGCCGGAACCCTGTGTCAGGGCATTGTAACCACCGGTCTCTTCTGTTTCTTCCGTCACGTCGGAGAGATAGGTTGGTGTGCCCTGTTCTTTCAGGTGTTTTACGATGTCTTCCACTTCACCGTCAGAGACAAATGGACCGTGAACGCGCTGGGTTTTGCCGCCGGCTGCCATATACAGCATGTCACCCATGCCGAGCAGCTGTTCTGCACCCATTTCGCCAAGGATCGTGCGACTGTCGATCTTGGAGGTTACCTGGAACGAGATACGTGTCGGGAAGTTTGCTTTAATGGTACCGGTAATGACGTCCACGGATGGACGCTGCGTTGCCATGATCAGGTGGATGCCGGCAGCACGTGCCATCTGGGCCAGACGTTGAATGGCGCCTTCGATGTCCTTACCAGCCACCATCATGAGGTCTGCCATTTCATCGACGATGACGACGATGTAGGGCATTTTCTCCATTGGGAGCTCTTCTTCCTCGAAGATCGGCTCGCCGGTATTCTTGTCGAAGCCGGTCTGGACGGTGCGTGTGAAGCTTTCGCCCTTCTTCATGGCCTGCCCGATACGGGTGTTGTACCCGTCGATATTACGGACGCCGACCTTGGACATCTTCTTGTAGCGATCTTCCATCTCACGGACGGTCCATTTCAAAGCAACAACGGCTTTGTTCGGATCGGTCACAACTGGAGTGAGGAGGTGCGGAATGCCGTCGTAGATGGACAGTTCCAGCATCTTTGGATCGATCATGATCAGCTTACACTGCTCTGGGGTAAGCCTGTAGAGCAGGGAGAGGATCATAGTGTTTACGGAAACCGACTTACCTGAACCGGTGGTACCGGCCACGAGCAGGTGAGGCATGCGGGCAAGGTCGGCGATGACAGCTTCGCCATTAATGGTTTTGCCCAGTGACATGGCCAGTTTTGCTTTGGACTCGTCAAAGTCAACAGAATCCAGCAGTTCGCGTAGGAACACGGTTTCGCGCTTGGCGTTTGGAAGCTCAATCCCGATTGCGTTTTTGCCCGGAATAACAGCAACACGGGCGGAAATTGCGCTCATGGAGCGGGCGATATCGTCGGCAAGACCGATGACGCGGGAAGACTTGATACCCGGCGCTGGCTCCAGCTCGTAAAGGGTAACAACGGGGCCCGGACGGACCGCGATGATTTCACCGCGTATGCCGAAGTCACCCAGAACACCTTCCAGAATACGAGCGTTTTGTTCCAGAGCGTCTTTGCTCAGGCGCTGCTTGCCGTCTGATTGAGGCTCGGTCAGCAGTTCGATACTCGGCAATTCAAACGGTGCCTGTTTGACGATTGCGGCGCTTTTCTTTTCTTGCGCGAATGATCGTGGAACACTGCGACCCGGCCGTGCGGGCTGCGGGGCAGGTTGGGCTTCAGGGGCTGGCTCATCCGGGCTGGCAATGCCAATTGGACCAGTTGGTTCTACCGGCTGTGGTCCGCGTACGAGGTCGTCATCTTCGTAATGCTCGTCGGCAGAGTCTTGCTCATAGCCTTGGTCGTCAAAGATTGGCTCATTTGCAGGGGAATGCTCCCACTGCTCATCGTGCGGCTGCGCATCGTGCGGAGCGTAGTGCTGTGTGGTGTCGTCGTGCGGATCAAACTGCACATCAGTACGCGTTGGCTGGGCTTCTTGATGATAGTATTCGCCAAGGCCATCGTCTTCACTTGGCATGAGCTTTGACGCGAGCTTGCGCCGGACACGGGCAACGAGACCGCCGCTCTGGGCTGGTTCTTCCTGATAGGCTTCCTGCTCGTCCCACTGCTGTTCAGCCTGCGGGTCGTACTGTTCGTCTTCATAGTACTCTGGCTGCTGAGCCTGATTGTGATCGTGCGGGGCAGCCGCGTAGTCTTCTTCCTGCCAGTTCTGGTTTGTGGCCAGCTTGCGTCTGAAGATGGTGCGCTGGATTGCGCTGGTTGCCATGAGCTTCCAGTGGCTTAACGCCCCAACAATGGCGTAATAGCGGTTGTTTTCGCCTTCGTACTCTTCCTCAGAATCCGCAGAGAAAGGCATTGCCTCATGCGGGGTGTATTCATCTTCAACGGCTTCTTCTTCCGCGCCATCTTGTGGCACAGGGTCTTTGCCGATAAGGCCAGCGGCGTAGGCGAGCAGCGCAACAGCTGGTAGGCCAAGGCCCACGGTGCCCGTCAGCGTTCTCAGGCCGGTTGAGAGTTCAGGCAAGATGGTGGTGGGGATGGAGAAGATCCAATCGCCAAGGAATCCGCCGAGTCCGGTTGGGATTGGCCAGCTTGCCGGAACTGGGATCGCGGCCAGACCACCTGCAAATAACAGAGTTCCAAGGAACCATGTTGCGAAGCGCTTGCGCGTGACGCCGGAGGTGTATTTGAGCGACAGGCGCCAGCCCCAAATGAAGACGGGCACTAGAAAAACGGCTGTTGCCAGACCGATTGTCTGCATCAACACGTCTGCCACAATGGCACCGGTTTGGCCCAGAGCGTTGTTGATCTCCGCATTGGTTGCGTGATTCAAGCTCGGGTCGTTGGTTGACCATGTTGCGAGAGCCGCCGCCACACAGAGGCCGATGACAAGGATCACCGCGCCGCCAATGACGATCATGTTGCTTTTGATAAAGCGCTTTACCGGGCTCTCGGTATCAGCCAGCGAAACAGAGTTTGCTTTGGGTCGTTGCATTGCAGCAGCCTGACGCATTCGATTACTCCAGAGAGTCCAAAATTCTTCGGAAAGCTTCCTTGCTTACTTCCAAAGATTCAACGAGGGCGAGGCGAATGTATTTGTCGCCGGGGTTTGAGCCGTCTGGCATGTCTGAGGCGATGTAAGCTCCAGGAAGGGTTTTTATGCCTGCCTCGCGCCACAGCTTCTCCGCAACCTGAGCGCCGGAGCCCCAGCGGGACACATCCAGCCAAAGGAAGAAGCCACCATCCTTGCGCACGGGGCCGAACAGCGGGGAAAGCATTTCCTCGGCTGCATCGTACTTTTCGTTGTAGAGGCGGCGGTTTTCGACCACATGCTCTTCATCGCCAAAAGCACGTACAGCGAGTGCCTGAATGGGCATCGGGACCTGAGGAGCGGCTGTGTTGCGGAAATCAGCGAAGAACTGGATGAACTCCGGATCTCCGGCAGCAAAGCCGCAGCGTGCGCCCGGCAGGTTGGAGCGCTTTGACAGCGAGTTGAAGGTCACAACGTTTTTCAGCGTACCATCAAGGGCTTCAGCAGCTTCCAGAACACCTGTTGGGGGTGTGTCGCGGTAGATCTCCGAGTAGCACTCATCGGCGAAGAGCATAAAGTTGTGCTTCCGCGCCAGCTTGATGAGTTTTTGCAAGTACGCCATGGGCGCCACGGTACCCTGCGGGTTGGCCGGGGTTGCAAAGTAGAAGGCGACGGTCCGGTCGAGCAGGTCAGGGTCGATTGCATCCAGATCTGGCAGTACGCCGTCCGCCGGTTCTGGCAGAAGAATTTCGTCGGCACCCGCAATATGGGCACCGGCTCCATAGGATTGGTAGAACGGGTTTGGCAAAATAACAGCTGGCTTACCGTCTTTTTTCAGATAGTCGCGTGCGGAGACACAACCGAAGACGAGACCCTCGCGAGACCCGTTGAGCGGGATAATGCTCTTGTTTGGATCAAAGGCGTCAGACAGATTAAAACGGGTCTTCAGCCAGTTGCCAACAGCGGTGCGGAATTGGTCTGTGCCACGAATAGCAGGGTATCTGCGGAAGTCTGCTTTGTGTTCTTCAAGAACTTCAATGACATAGCTTGGGGGTTCATGACGCGGTTCACCTATCGTCATGACAATTGGATCAAGCCCCGGTTCGATGCCAGCGAGTTGCTGGTTCAGACGCTGAAACGGGTTTCCTCCGCTAGATTTTTTTTCAACTTCTTTCGTAGACACAAGAATTCTCGCTGGAATAATTTACAGTAAATGCTCAGAGCACCAAATTTTAGTATTTTTTGGTAAATTGGCTGTTAACCAATTTGTTATGCGCGAAGCTGAATAGGGGGTTCTTCTGGGGTTTGTCATCTGATTTTTTAGAAGTGTGGGTTTTGATTGTCGCGCTGAGTTAGAATTGAACTTAGGCCGGGATTTGTCAAAATGGCGCAAACCACAGAAAACATTGAGGCGAGTCACATCCATCTGGACTCCTCGTTTGTTGTTATTTTCTCAAAATCCAAAGGTATGCGCCAGCTTAACCTGCAGCAATTGCGTGACTATGAATTGAAGCCCGGTGAGTTTTATTGGGCCTACCTGCAGCGTTCATCCTCTCAAAACCGGGATTTTCTTGAAGATCTTGGGCTGGAGAGCTGCGATATCGATGAGTTGCTAGCGCGAGACGTGCGTCCGCATTGCCATATGCGTAGTGGAGGGGCGTTTATCGCCATGAACGTGTTCAACGCGTTGCCAAAGCAGGACAGCAGCGACATGGAGTGTGTTCAGCTCTGGGTTGATGCCACACGAATAATCTGTATCTGGCATAATCCGCTAGATATTTTCCAAAGGCTCTTAGAAGGATTTCAGACTCACGTACCGCCTGCAAGCACGGCAGAATTCTGGGCGCGGCTTGCGCTTGCAGTTGCCGGAAGTGCTGAAGAGATGGTGGAGGGCTTGCAGGACCGGATTGATCATCTGGAGGATGTGGTTCTTGAGACCGGAGATCACCCTTGGGAGAGTGAGTTGGCGCAGGTTCGGCGGTTGGCGACGATTATTCGTCGAAGCATGTTGGTGCATCTGGACACTCTGCGGAACTTCGAGGTGGAGAATTTCGAGTGGGTTAATCGAGTTAATCGACGCCGAATCCGTGAGGCGGGGGACAGAACACTAAGGATTACGGAGGAGATGGATGCCATTCGTGAGCGCGCTGAGATTGTTCACGATCAGATCATGTTCAAGAGATCAGAGAATATCAATCGCTACATGTTGACGATGGCGGCAATCGCGGTCGTCTTTCTGCCGCTTACCTTCATCACCGGATTGCTAGGCATTAATGTGGCTGGAATTCCGGGTAGCCATGATCCCGTTGCGTTTACGGTCGTCAGCGCGATCCTGATTTTTATTGGGGTGGTGCTGTTCGTGATTGTGCGGCGGTTTAAGATATTTTGAAGCCTAAAAGTCGCTGGTGATGCCTTTGACTTCCCAGTCACTGTAGCGTGCAGGGTCCAGACCACCGCGGCCATTGACTTCCTTTTGCATTGCCTTTTGGGCTGCATCGATCTCGGCGCGGCGTTCTTCGGCTTCCTTCAACGCACGCTGTGCAGCGGGTGGAAGATCTTCAAGCCGGCGCTTTTGTGGAGCTTCTTTGGTTTGTTCAGCGGTGTCGATGTCCTTCGCCTTGAAATTTTCGACTGCTGATTTTTCGGTTTTTTCCATCTCAAACCCCGTTGGCTGGTGCTGCTTATCGCTTTTGTAAGCTTGCGTTTGCCATTTGGAGCTACCACTTAAGCAGGAAGCGGTAGTTTCACAATGATCGCGTTGGCTTAGATATAGGCGCGAGAGCCTTTGCTTTGCAATGGGTGTTGCGTTTGTTAGTGAACGACTGCGTGAATTAGCGATTGCGAGAGAAGAAATTGGAGCATTGAAACCATGAACTATGTTCGGACCGGTATGCTGCTTGCGGCGATGACCGCTTTGTTTATGGGAATTGGCTTCTTGATTGGTGGCCAAAGCGGCATGCTGATTGCGCTTGTTATCGCCGCCGGCATGAACATTTTTTCCTATTGGAATTCGGACCGCATGGTTTTGTCCATGCACCACGCGCAGGAAGTGGATGAGCAGCAGGCTCCCGAGCTTTATGGCATGGTGCGGACCATGGCAGCGCGTGCAGAACTACCAATGCCCAAGGTTTATGTGATTCATAACCCGCAGCCCAATGCGTTTGCGACAGGCCGAAACCCGCAGAATGCTGCGGTTGCAGCGACGACTGGCCTTCTGGACACGTTGACCAGAGAAGAAGTTGCGGGTGTTATGGCGCACGAGCTGGCGCACGTGAAGAACCACGACACGTTGATCATGACCATTACAGCGACGATTGCCGGTGCGATTTCAATGCTCGCGAGTTTTGCGCTCTTTTTCGGCGGAAACCGGAACAATCCACTGGGGCTGATTGGCACGATCCTGATGATGATTTTGGCTCCTATGGCTGCTGGTCTGGTGCAAATGGCGATCTCGCGAACGCGTGAGTATGCAGCTGACCGGATGGGGGCGCAGATTTGCGGCAACCCACTGTGGCTTGCTTCCGCCTTGCATAAGATTGCAGGTGGTGCGGCGCACATTGTGAACGAGGATGCAGAGCATAACCCGGCAACGGCACATATGTTCATCATCAACCCGCTTTCGGGTCAGAACATGGATAATTTGTTCTCCACCCACCCAAACACAGATAATCGCATTGCCGCACTTCACGAGATGGCTGATGAAGCTGGCTTTACCGATAATATGCATGGTTCTGGTGGCGGGCACTTTCATGTTCAAGAGACATCCTATTCTCAGCCCGAGCGTGAAACCCGTCGTCCAAGTGGCCCTTGGGGCTCTGCTGGTCAGACCGAACAGCATCAAGGTCATGATCAATCTGATCATGATGAGCCGCGCAGGCCAAAGGGGCCGTGGGGCTAGGCGGCATCAAGGGAAATGGGCGAATGCGAGGTGCCTCTCGCGTTTGCTTTGTTGATTGTGCCGTGTTTACCTGAATAACTATTCGGGCTTCCCAAAATATCTTTGCAATATTACGGGTTCTGTGGTTAGCCGAGCAGGATTTGACAGTTCTCCTGTGGTTGCAACTGGCAGTAATCCGCCAAAACCTCCAGTGCAACCAGATGGTATAGCCCGGTTTCTGACAGAAGCCTTTCACGCAGGAATGCACAGTTACAAGAAGAGATGGCGCCCTAGGACTGGCGACACATTCTGGATTACATGGATCAATGATGAGCGCAGAGCGTAAGAAAACATCCTCCCAGGACAGAAACTCCAAGTTCAAGGGGAGAGGGCGTTCTGGAGCACCGAAACATTCACGTGGAAACGACAGTGCTTCCGAAACCGAAGGCGCAGAGGGCACCTTTAATGATCCCGGTTATGCCGCGCGTAAAGCAGCGACGGACCTGATTGGTAAGGTCCTCAGCAAGCGTATGCCGTTGGATGGTGAGCTAGATCTGAACAATGGCCATCCGGGATACAAGCGTCTTGAGCCAAATGACCGCGCGTTGGTGCGTGCGATTATTGGCACTGCGCTGCGTCGTCGTGGGCAGATCCAAGATGTGATTGACCGCTTCCTTGATCGCCCGATCCCTGAGAAAACTGGTCGTGTTCTGGATATTCTCCACGTTGCCATGGCGCAGTTGTTCTTTATGTCCGTTCCTGATCATGCAGCTGTTTCCCTTGCGGTGACGCTTGCTGGCCGGGATGGACGTGCCAAGCCTTACAAAAACCTCGTCAACGCTGTGCTGCGCCGGGCAACCCGTGAAGGTGCTGCGATTATCGCAGAGCAGGATGCAGCGAAGTTGAATGCCCCTGAGTGGATGTTCACCCGCTGGTGTGAAGTTTACGGTGAAGAAGCCGCGCGTGCGATGTCTGCTGCGCATATGAAAGAACCGTATCTGGATCTATCGGTGCCTGCGGATCAGGATGCCTGGGCTGAGAAGCTTGGCGGTGAGGTTCAGCTTGGCTATTCCGTGCGTTTGCAGCCGGACGGACCGATTGAAAAGCTCGAAGGATTTGATGACGGCAAGTGGTGGGTTCAGGATGCAGCGGCGGCAGTTCCGGCTCGCTTGCTGGGTGATATAAAAGGCAAAGCGGTTGCTGACCTTTGTGCCGCGCCGGGTGGTAAAACCATGCAGCTCGCTGCAGCTGGCGCGAATGTAACCGCTGTCGATATCTCAGCGCGTCGTTTGCAGCGTCTCACACAGAACCTGAAGCGTGTTGGATTGGAAGCGGATACAGAAGTTTCTGATCTGCGCGAGTTTGTGCCCATCGATCTGTTTGATTCTATTTTGTTGGATGCTCCGTGTTCTGCAACCGGCACCATTCGACGGCACCCAGATGTGGCGTGGCTGAAGCGCGAAGATGATGTGCTCAAGCTGGCAGATCTGCAGTACGAGTTGCTTGAGAAAGCCCTTGGCTGGCTGAAACCGGGCGGAACGCTGGTTTATTGCACTTGTTCGCTTGAGCAGGAAGAGGGTGAATTGCAAATACAACGCCTCTTGCTGGAGCATCCTGAGGTGCAGCGAGTGCCGGTGAGTGCAGAAGAACTGGGCGGTGTTGCTGAGGCAGTTAACTCTCAGGGTGACTTCCGTGCAATGCCGGGGCAGAACCCATCTTCTGGCAAAACATCCGGCGGACTGGATGGCTTTTTCGCGGCCCGATTGCGCCTCTTAGAAAAATAGGTGGTGGAATGTCACCAATGATTTGCGCAAATCGGGCATGGTTAACGAGATTTAAACCGCTTGGGCGCAAACCATTTATCAAGTTTCACTGGAACGTGTCGTTGCTCACTACACTCACGAACACGCTCCAATTCGTTGTTTTTGTGCGTATCCTGATCCGAAAACCGAAGATGCTTTTCGGGGATACGCTCTAGCGGAGAGCTGAAAGGGTATGACGGGCGCAACAGTGTCCGAGAGGCTTCGAATCGTTAGCCTTTTGACACAAAACATGGCTCAAAACAGTCTGAACTGGGCGCGAGGGGGATCAATGCTCCGCGCGTTCTCGTTTGGAAGTGCGCCATCGCGTCTGTTGATTGCCCCTCAGGATCTTCGAACTGCAGATGCCACCAATGCTGCTGATATCTATGCGGGCCGTTTCCTGTTTGCCGGGCATTTGGTTGAGGTTGGCGGGCAGTCTCCGTTTGACGTTGAGCCGCCGAATCAGGAATGGGCGAAGGCGCTCCACGGGTTTTCATGGCTCCGTCATTTGCGTGCTGCTGAAACCAACATGGCGCAGCAAAATGCGCGCGCGTTGGTGGAAGACTGGATCAAGACCTGTGGGCGCTGGGATGACATTGGCTGGAAACAAGAGGTTGTTGCCCGCCGCGTGCTGAGCTGGATGGCCCAATCTCCGCTGCTGTTGACCGGGTGTGAGGCAGATTTCTATCGCTCCTTTATGCGTTCGTTGTATCGACAGGTGCGTTTCCTGCGTCGAACCATGGGCAAAACGCCGGAAGGCCTGCCGCGTCTCACCGTTGCTATGGCGAACGCTTGTGCGACGGTTTCCATGGACGGGCAGGGACGTCACATCAAGCAGGCTTTGAAGCGCCTTGATCAGGAGCTTAAGCGTCAGATTCTAGCGGATGGCGGTCATATCTCGCGGCATCCCGGTGCAATCATCGAGATCCTCGTGGACCTGCTTCCAATTCGGCAAGCACTTGTGATGCAAGGGCAAACGGTGTCACCGACCATGATGGAATCCATTGACCGTATGATGCCGATGATCCGTTTCTTCCGACATGGTGATGGTTCCTTTGCGCATTTCAACGGTATGGGCTCAACGCCGGGCGACGTGGTTGCAACTATTCTTGCCTACGACGACGCGCGCGGCACGCCGCCCGTAAGTGCACCTCACTCCGGCTACCAGCGTCTGATGGGTGGAGATAGCCTTGTAATGGTTGATGTGGGCGCGCCTCCGCCAACACGGTTCTCCAACACCACCCATGCGGGTTGTTTGTCGTTTGAGTTTTCCTCTAAGCGTAATCGCATCGTGGTCAACTGTGGTGTTTCCACGCGTGAGCAGGTTGCTTGGAAGATGGTAGCGCGTTCTACGGCGGCCCATTCTACCGCTGGTATTGGGGATACATCGTCTTGCCGTTTTCTGACGTCCTCTCGTTTTGACAAAGTGCTGGGCAATCCGGTGTTGTCCGGACCGAAGGAGGTTAAGGCGGAGCGTCAGGATACTGAGCTTTCTGACCGCGTGATTGCGAGCCATGACGGATATGTTGATCGCTATGGCATTGTTCATGAGCGTGATCTGACATTATCTCGCGATGGTACTGTTCTGGATGGGATTGACCGGTTCAAGCCGACATCTGACAAGACTGAGGCAGAGGTGGCGACGATCCGCTTCCATCTGCATCCTCAGGTAAGCTGCTCTATGCTGCCACTAGGTGAAGCAGCTGTTCTGTCTTGCCCGGATGGTGAGACCTGGGAGTTTACCGCTGACGGGCTCGAGTTCACTGTTGAAGAATCAATCTACCTGTCGGACGTTTTCGGGCACCAGCAAACGCAGCAGATCGTCATTACGCTTAGTGTGAAAGAGGCACAGAGCGTGACATGGATGTTGAGAAAGACAGCATCTGCCAAAGGACGGCGGAAGACCTAACGTCATTTACTCTCACACTCATTAAGTGAAGTAAACTGCTCCGAAAGGTTATCAGTCAAACCTGCCCCAGCACTCAATAAATGGGTTCCCACGGCTGTGAATAAGTGTTATCTGGCGGGCGTCAAACCCTTCTTTGTCCTCCGTTAGAGAATAAGGCTTTTACCCATGGCCGTTGTCTCCAAAGGCGTTCCGATACCTGAACTCGTATCGGTTAAACGCGCGCTTATTTCTGTCTCCGATAAAACTGGTCTTGTTGAATTTGCGAAAGCTCTCTCTGAACGTGGAGTTGAGCTGATCTCAACAGGTGGAACCCGCAAAGCAATTGCGGACGCAGGCCTGCCTGTTAAAGATATCTCCGAGGTGACCGGTTTTCCGGAAATCATGGATGGCCGTGTGAAGACGCTTCATCCGATGGTTCATGGCGGTCTCCTGAGCATCCGCGATGATGCTGAGCATGTTGCTGCGATGAACGAGCATGGCATTACCGGTATCGATCTCCTGTGTGTGAACCTCTATCCTTTTGAAGAGACAGTTGCTTCTGGCGCTGACTATGCAAACGGTATTGAGAATATTGACATTGGTGGTCCTGCGATGACCCGTGCAGCGGCCAAAAACCATGCCTATGTCACCACTGTGGTTGATCCTGCAGACTACGCGACGGTAATTGATGCGCTCGATGCGAATGGGGGCCAATCTCCAATCGCTTTGCGTAAGAAGCTGGCACAGAAGGCTTATGCCCGCACAGCTGCTTATGATGCTGCTGTTTCGAACTGGATGGCAGACCAGCTTGATGAAGCGGCTCCTGACTATCGCGCGATCGGCGGCAAGCTGAACGAAGTGATGCGCTATGGTGAAAACCCGCATCAGGCCGCTGGCTTCTACGTGACTGGCGAGAAACGTCCAGGTGTGGCGACTGCGCGTCAGGTGCAGGGCAAGAAGCTTTCTTACAACAACATCAATGACACGGATGCCGCGTTCGAGTTGGTTTCCGAGTTTGATCCGGCCCGTACGGCTGCTGTTGCCATTATCAAGCATGCCAACCCATGCGGTGTTGCTGAAGCGGCGACGCTGAAGGAAGCCTACGAGAAAGCTCTTGCTTGTGATCCGGTTTCTGCGTTCGGCGGTATTGTTGCGCTCAACGGTACTTTGGATGCGGATGCTGCTCTAGAGATCACCAAGATCTTTACCGAGGTGATCATTGCTCCTGATGCAACGGAAGAAGCAATTGCGCTGGTTGCCAAGAAGAAGAATCTGCGCCTGCTTGTGACCGGTGGCCTTTCTGATCCGCGTGCGAAAGGTCTTTATGTGAAGACTGTTTCCGGTGGTTTGCTTGTCCAGGATCGTGACAACGGTGTTGTCGATGATCTGGATCTGAAGGTGGTGACAAAGCGCGCGCCGACAGATCAGGAGCTGGCTGATCTGAAGATGGCGTTCCGTGTTGGGAAGCACGTGAAGTCCAACGCGATTGTCTACGTCAAAGACGGCGCCACTGTTGGTATCGGCGCAGGACAGATGAGCCGTGTTGACAGTGCTCGCATTGCAGCGCGCAAAGCTGAGGATGCTGCTGAAGCAGCTGGCCTTGCTGAGCCGTTGACGAAGGGCTGTGTGGTTGCCTCTGATGCGTTCTTCCCGTTCGCAGATGGTCTCCTTTCCGCTGCTGAAGCTGGGGCGACTGCTGTTATTCAGCCGGGCGGTTCCATGCGTGATGACGAAGTGATCAAAGCCGCTGATAAAGCTGGCCTTGCAATGGTCGTGACCGGCATGCGCCACTTCCGCCACTAAGCAACAACGACCCTTATAAATTCCGAGCCCTCGCAGGTTTTGCTTGCGAGGGCTTTTTTGTTGGGCTGTTGGTTTTAGCAACTGCGGAGAGCCCATGCGGCGCACTGGTTCCAGCCCATCCAAATTTTCCAATTTTGGCTTGCCTCACTTTGGCTATTTGTAGCTTTTATCAGAAACGCCAAGAAAATTTGCCAAGCTCAGGTAAGCGCAGATGGAGGTAGTGCTTTGCTGTTGTGTTGGTCGCAACACGATCTTGAGTATAGCTTTGCCATGAATGAGGGGAATAACTCGGTCCCTTTCTGGTGTCGTGTTTGGCGATAGAGTTCTCTCAGTTTTGACAATGGGGAGACTCACTGAAAATTGCTAGGCTTCCAGCGCATGGGTGCCTTGCCCTAGGTTTTTTGTTTTCTTGCGTATCCTTATCTCAGATCACGATAGATGGTGTGGGGATGCGCTCCATGGCGATCAGAGATCAGGGAGATTGGCCCATGACATTTGAAACATTTGAAGAGATCATAGTGGAACCTGCCATTGAAGCAGATGCCTCTCGCTTAGGGGAGCTTGTCTTTGCAATGGAAAGAGAGCTTTGGCCCGAGGATGAGTTGGACCTTGATCGGTTTAAGGAAACGGCGAGGGATATTTTGTCTGATGGTAACTTTCGTTATTGGGCTTATCTGGCACGGTCTCAGGGAGAACTGCTGGGATTTATCACTCTTGCAGAAAAGAAGGCCATTTATGCGGGAGGCCCATTCGGTGAGATTGTTGAGTTTTACGTTGTGCCGTCCGGGCGTTGTGCCGGGATTGGGAAGAGCTTGCTGGCGCGGGCCGTTTTAAAAGGGCAAGAGCTGGATTGGCCTTATCTGGAAGTGGCAGCGCCGCATCAGCCGGCCTGGAAGACGACGTTAAGTTTTTATCTTAATAACGAATTCCGAGAAATTGGTCCCCGGTTGG
Source organism: Pseudovibrio japonicus (assembly GCF_014651595.1). Taxonomy (GTDB): domain Bacteria; phylum Pseudomonadota; class Alphaproteobacteria; order Rhizobiales; family Stappiaceae; genus Pseudovibrio; species Pseudovibrio japonicus. The sequence continues at coordinate 625,031 of NZ_BMXE01000002.1, forward strand.
AAAGGGAAATTTAGGTGCGATTGCGGGTTCTTGCGGTTTAAGGCTGTTTCGCGCTGTTCGACAACAGATTATCCAGAATGGACTTCTAGGCTTGTGGTGACTTTTGTTTGTTTGGCCAGGAGAAGCCTATGTGTTGGATGTGCAATAAGAAAGCGGAACTGGTCGGATCACCGGAGCGCCGTAAGTTCCTGAAGACGGCCGGCGTGTTTGGCGCCGCTCTGGCGACAGGTGGTGTTGGTGCTGTTTCGTCTGCCCAGGCACAGCAACCTCCTATTCCGAAGAATGAGATCAGCGGCGATGCAGCTCTCACGCGTTTGATGGATGGCAACAAGCGCTATGTGGAGGGGAATATCACCCCTGCTGATTTTCCGAGCACCCGTGAAGCTTTGGCACAAGCGCAGAACCCGTTTGCCGCGATTGTGGGTTGTTCGGACTCCCGTGTTGCGCCGGAGCTGGCGTTTGATACCGGACGCGGTGACCTGTTCGTGGTGCGCATTGCTGGCAATGTGGTGACGCCGGAAGGGTTTGCCAGCCTTGAGTACTGTGTTGAGGAGCTGGGTACGCAGCTCATTATGGTGCTCGGTCACCAGGGCTGCGGTGCTGTGCAGGCGGCTATTTCTTCCGTTCAGAGCGGGAACCAGCTGCCGGGCCATATTCCGAGCCTTGTTGAGCTTCTTCTGCCTCCTGTGCAGCAGGCGCAGTCGGAGAGTGGAGATATTCTTTCCAATGCCATCAAAGCCAATGTGCAATGGGGCGTCGCTGCTCTGCAGCAGGCCGCGCCTATTTTGAACAGCCACGTTCAGGATGGAACCTTGAGGGTGGTCGGTGGTGTTTATGACCTTCATACGGGTCAGGTTGAACTGGTGACATAGGGGGCCGCAGATGGTTGTTCCCATAATCAGAGTGGCAGAAGCGAAGGATACTCCGGCAATTCTGGAGCTTGAGGCTCATTATATGGCGGAGCTGGAGCCGCAGAACTTTGAGCGGTGGAAGGCGTGTGAGGCCGTGCACCGCAAGCGTGTGGAAGAGGTTTTGCTGCGCACCTTTGTGGCTGATATGTCCGAGGAGGTCATCGGCTATTGTTATTGGGGGCTCCACAAGGACAGTGCGCATATCTTCAACATGTATGTACATCCGGATTTTCGCCGTTACGGACTGGCGAAGTGTTTGTTACAGCGTGTGGAAGACGATGTTCAGCGCAAGGGCTTCAGCCGCTGGACGTTTAATCCGATCAATACCAAATCCGGCAAGGTGTTTATGGAGCAGCTTGGTTATAAGCTGTTGTGGGAGGATACAGACCGGCTCCACATGTTCAAAGAACGGGTGACAGCGTGATCTGCTGCGATCCCCCCAGACACAAACACTGATAGCACCGCTGGAAATTTCCGGCGGTGTTTTCACGTGAAACCCGGTTAAACGGGATGAGCAAGGCGAGCAGGCAGTGCCTGCGCTACTTGTTTGTATAGATTCTTCGGCATTGGCTGTTCGCCTTGCCCGGACGTTTTTGTAGGAGGCTATGGCCAAGCTCCAAAAGACGCTTTGAGAAGGCACTCCTGTTACGAAAATGCCTCCCAGTGCTGACGCCCTCTGGTTCAGCCGCGCATCCTCCCGCCTCAACACTCATGGCGTTTGGGCAACCTCCACGGACCTGCTGCGAAATACGTTACCTTCCACAGTAGCCCCATCCAGCCTACGACCAACTGACGGACGGCCCGCCAGCAGCCCGTTACGTAGGCATGGGAGTAAGTATGGGGTGTGTTTTGGTGTGGGGGATAAGTTTTTTGAGGGGCACAAGACTAACTCTCGAACAACACAACCTTCACGGTATAACGCTACCGCTGCATGGGTCCCGGCTCGGAGGCCGGGATGACGGCGGTGTGTGTTTGCAACACTTCAGAAAGCATCCCTTTCCGTCATCCCGCACTTGATGCGGGATCCAGTAGAGTGGTGGTGAATATCTGACGAAGTGGTTCTGGATCTCGGCTCGGGAGCCAAGATGGCACTGGTGGTTTCACCGTTTCGCGTAAATCTCCCGATCTATATCTCTTACATCAACCGTTATAAATTCGACCTGAGGGAATAAATCCGACATCCGCTCCAAAATTGAACTTGATAATTTAGCTTTTTGATCTGTGGTACGGCCCGCCAATATGTAGGCAGTGATGTGTATAAAATCCTCGCGTTTACCGCCTGCCAGATAATCTTCAAAAGGCAATAGCCTGACTTTGATATCCCGCTCACCAAATAAGTTTGAAGCAAAGGTGACTTTGTGAACCTCCTCGCAAAGAGTCTGGCTCGAATGTAGTTTCAGCACGTCTTTTGAGCATTCGATAATCGCGTGTGGCATAGCTCTCACCCCCTCTTATTTTTCGCTTGGTAAACTAAGGCAAAAGTGTTTTTGGGAAAACTGGAAATGGCATTGAAATGAGTAATGCCCCAGAGAAGACATTTATATGTTGAGGTGGACAGGTTTGAGAGTGCTGCTCTGGATCCTGGCTCGGAGGCCGGGATGACGCAGGGGAGAGGAACAGCTGCAACGCCCCAATGCCGTCATCCCGCATAAGCGCAGCGCACTGCGGGATCCAGGATGGCGGTTGCTAAGGTCCTCGCAAGTGGCTCTGAAACAGGATATGAGGGCCGGGATGATATCTAGGGCGGTGGAGGGCTCTACTGCGAGGCTTGCCGACAAAAAACGGGCCCCAAAGGGCTCGTCTGCATATCTGCATTACACTAAGCTAGGCTCAGCTGCTTACGAGGTTCTTCAGCACGTAGTGGAGGATGTCGCCGGCTTTGATGTATTCTAGTTCGTCTTCGATATTGATGCGGCAGAAGCCCCAGTTGTCATCCCGCACTTGATGCGGGATCCAGTGAGAAGCTGCCACCTATAACGCCTTAGCCATTTCATGTTGTTGTTGTTCTGCGTGGAACGCCGCAGACTTGGGCATGGCGTATTTTGTTTATATCACCGCAAGCAGACGGAATGGCACGCTTTATATAGGCGTAACCAATGATCTGGCGCGTCGGGTGTATGAGCACCGGGAGAAAGTCGCGGTGTCGTTCACAGCGCGCTATGATGTGTCGCGGCTGGTTTACTATGAGGAGTTTGAGCGGATTGGGGATGCTATTGCTCGGGAGAAAAAGCTGAAGCGTTGGAGACGGGTTTGGAAGATTGAGCTGATTGAAGGGTTTAATCCGACTTGGCGGGATTTGTACGCGGAGCTAGTTTAAAGCGCGGAGTTGGATGGGTTTGTGGGCTTGGCTTTTGAACCCGGTCTTAGGGGCTGGGATAGTGACTGTGTGGGTCGGCCCCTCATATCGTCATCCCGCACTCGATGCGGGATCTAGCGAGAAGCTACCAGCAATAACGCCAGAGCTACTTTATGTTGTCGTCGTCGCGTGTGGGACGGTACTGAATTCAGTTGGATAGGTTTGTGAATTTGGCTCTGGGTCCCGCATCGAGTGCGGGATGACGGCGGAGGAGGTTTGCTTTGAGGTGGCGGAAAAGCCAACAAAAACGGGCCCCGAAGGGCCCGTCTCTGTATCCACGTTAAACCAAGCTAGCCTCAGCCGCTTACCAGGTTCCTCAGCACGTAGTGGAGGATTCCGCCGGCTTTGATGTATTCTAGTTCGTCTTCGGTATCGATGCGGCAGAGGGCTTCGATGGTTTTCTTTGTGCCGTCTGCGTATTCGACCTGAATGTCGACCATCTGGCGGGGCTTGAGGTCTGCGACGCCGAGGATAGTGACTTTTTCAGTGCCTTCGATACCGTGGGACTGCCAGCTTTCGCCTTCTTTGAAGGTGAATGGCAGGACGCCCATGCCGACCAGGTTGGAGCGGTGGATGCGCTCGAAGCTCTGGGCGATGACAGCGCGAACGCCGAGCAGTTTGGTGCCTTTGGCCGCCCAGTCACGGGAGGAGCCAGTGCCGTATTCCTTACCAGCGAAGACAACGAGCGGGGTGCCTGCTTCCTTGTATTCCATGCAGGCGTCGTAGATCCAACGCTGCTTGCCGTCCTTCATGGTGTAGCCACCTTCAACACCCGGTACCATCTGGTTTTTGATGCGGATGTTGCCGAAGGTGCCGCGCATCATGACTTCGTGGTTACCACGGCGGGAGCCGTAGGAGTTGAAGTCTTTCGGCGCGATCTGGTGGGATTCAAGGTACTGACCAGCCGGACTGTCGGCCTTGATCGCCCCAGCCGGGGAGATGTGGTCGGTGGTGATTGAATCGAGGAAAAGACCCATAACTGCCGCGCCCTCAATGTCGGTGAGGGGTGTTGGCTCCATGGTCATGCCTTCGAAGTAAGGCGGGTTCTGCACGTAGGTGGAGGCTGGTGGCCAGCCGTAGGTCATGCCGCCTTCGACCTTGATGTTCTGCCAGTGCTTGTCACCTTTGAAGACATCAGCGTAGCGCTGCTCGAACATCTCTTCAGTGATGCAGGAGCGGACGAGGTCTGTGATTTCCTCAGTGGTTGGCCACAGGTCCTTCAGGTAAACCGGATTGCCTTCCTGATCTCTGCCGAGCGGGTCTTTGGCTACGTTGATGTTCAGCGAGCCTGCGATGGCGTAGGCGACAACCAGTGGCGGGGAGGCCAGATAGTTGGCGCGGACATCCGGATTGACGCGGCCTTCGAAGTTGCGGTTGCCCGAGAGAACGGAACAGGCGACGAGGTCGTTGTCGCTGATGCTCTTAGAGATCTCAGGGGGCAGTGGGCCGGAGTTGCCAATACAGGTGGTACAGCCGTAACCGGTGAGGTTGAAGCCGAGGGCGTCGAGATCATCCTGCACGCCAGCTTTTTCAAGGTAGTCGGTAACGACCTGCGAGCCGGGGGCCAGTGAGGTTTTCACCCATGGCTTGACCTTAAGACCCTTCGCGCGCGCCTTGCGGGCCACCAATCCAGCGCCGATGAGAACGGACGGGTTGGAGGTGTTGGTGCACGAGGTGATCGCGGCGATGACGACGTCACCGTTGCCAAGGTCATGATCGCGGCCTTCGATTGGTGCGCGTTTGTATTCTTCGCCAGCTTTCTTGAATTCTTCCGCCATGGTTTTGGCGAAGCCTTCAGAAGCGTCGATCAGGGAGATACGGTCCTGCGGGCGCTTTGGTCCGGCGATGGATGGGACCACGGTGGAGATGTCCAGTTCCAGCGTGTCTGTGAAGACTGGCTCGGAGTGGGTGTCGCGGAACATGCCCTGTGCCTTGGAGTAGGCTTCTACCAGTGCAATCCGGTCTGCGGTGCGGCCCGTGGACTTCAGGTATTTGAGGGTGTCGTTGTCAACGGGGAAGAAGCCACAGGTGGCGCCGTATTCTGGTGCCATGTTGGCGATGGTGGCAGTGTCTTCCAGCGACAGGTTGTCGAGGCCGGGGCCGTAGAATTCGACGAACTTGCCGACAACGCCTTTCTTACGCAGCATTTCAACGACGGTCAGCACTAGGTCCGTTGCGGTAATGCCTTCTGCCATTTCGCCGGTGAGTTTGAAGCCGACGACCTCAGGGATCAGCATGGAGATCGGCTGGCCGAGCATGGCCGCTTCTGCCTCAATGCCGCCGACGCCCCAGCCGAGAACAGCGAGGCCGTTGACCATAGTGGTGTGGGAGTCGGTGCCGACAAGGGTGTCAGGGTAGGCGACGGTTTCGCCGTTTTCTTCCTTGGTCCAGACGGTTTGGGCGAGGTACTCAAGGTTGACCTGGTGACAGATGCCGGTGCCCGGAGGAACGGCGCGGAAGTTGTCAAATGCGGATTGGCCCCAGCGAAGGAACTCGTAGCGCTCGTTGTTGCGCTCATACTCGCGTTCCACGTTGAGGGCGAAAGCGGAGGTGGTGCCGAAGTAGTCCACCATGACGGAGTGGTCGATGACCAGATCAACGGGAACCTGCGGGTTCACCTTTTTTGGGTCACCGCCGAGGTTGACCGCAGCGTCGCGCATTGCGGCGAGGTCGACAACGGCCGGAACGCCGGTGAAGTCCTGCATGAGCACGCGGGCAGGGCGGTAGGCGATTTCGTGTGTGGACTTGCGGGTTTTGAGCCATTCTGCGACGGCCTTGATATCGTCAGCTGTGACGGTGCGGCCATCTTCAAAGCGCAGCAGGTTCTCCAGAACGACCTTTAGAGAGAAAGGAAGCTTGGAGACGCCTTCAAGGCCGTTCTTCTCAGCTTCTGGAATGGAAAAGTAAGTGTAAGACTTGTCGCCGACTTGCAGCGTTTGCTTGGCCTTAAAACTGTTTAGAGATTGGGTCATTCGGCGATCTCCTTATTTCGTTACCCGACTTGAGCTGGGAACGGAGCTTTGAGCTGACGAACCTCTCCGATATCTCCCGGAGTTTTGTGGTTCGCCGTCATGGCGTGGGTTGATCAACTAATAAATGCATTAAAAGTGCTTCATGGAATTCAATCAGCTTATAGTTGTTGTTGCTATAGCGTCTTTCTGACGCAGGTTCCAATCAAACTGCTGCGGAAGGCTAACAATTTGTCAGGGGCAGGTTTGAGTAGGGGTGGAGCTCCTGATTTAGGCGGGATGTGATTTGGCATTACTAAATTATATACAACAGTATACAATTGTGTCCAGCCATTTTTTTGACCCTGAGTTGTGATAGAGGACCGGAAGGTGAAGCCTGCCAAGTAACGGTTTAACCAAATGTGAACAGAGGCGGGATATGCCGAAAAATTCCGCAGAGAACAGCTGGAAATAACCAATAATAAGAGGAAGGTGTTTCTCATGAAACCTGCAGATGTGGCTGGTCGCGATCCTTTAGATTTGGGTGTAAATTCCGAAAGCGCAACGACCCGGGAAGTTGAAAATCTGTATACCGAGGTCGAGCTTGTCCTCGATAAGTGCGAGACCACCATTACAAAGCAACCTGTTCTTTACCCAGCAGACCGGCAGGCTCAAATAACCTCTTTTGTTATTACGCTGGCACCGGGGGCAGTCGTTTCTGAGCATATGCACCCCGTTCCCGCTTACGGATATATACTTGATGGTGAGCTGACGATCACCTATGAGAAAGAAACTCCTCTGACTTTTACAAAGGGGGAGGCATTTATTGAGGCTGTTCATACCTGGCACCACGGCAAAAATACCGGAACAGTGCCAACGCGAATCCTGGCTGTATTTATGGGAGCGAAGGGTTTGCCTAATGTGATACAGCCTCCTGAATAGAGTGGTTTGCGCAAAGACGGGATCATGCAAACTGCTCTAATTCTTTGTTGGAGCGTATCTAATCCGGAAACCGGGTCCATTTTTCGGGATACGCCATCAGTTTGATAAGCAGCATGAGCTGTTGTGGTGGTTTCGGGCGCAATGAACCAATTGAAGTTAGTCTGTCAGGGTGTTGCATGTGATCGCGGTGGCCGCAGGGTTTTGAACCACGTCGACCTTGAGGTTGGCTCAGGCGAAGCTCTGATTGTGCAGGGCCCCAACGGTGTTGGTAAGTCCAGTCTGCTGCGTGTGATCGCCGGGCTGGTGGCAACCGCGAAGGGCTCAATCACGCTGGAAGGCGGGATGGCTGAGCGCTCTGTTGCCGAGCAGTCCCATTATTTCGGGCACCTTGATGCGCTGAAACCTCTGCAAACTGTCCTAGAGAACCTGAGTTTCTGGCGGAGTTTCTTTGAGCCAGCTGATTTTGGCGATGGCAAAGTGCGTGAGAGCATGAGCGAGCTGGAAGCGCTGGATACTTTGGGTATCGCGCATACAGCCAGCTTGCCAGCGGGCTACTTGAGTGCTGGACAGCGCCGACGCCTTTCGGTGGCGCGCTTGCTAGTGGTGCCGCGTCCGATCTGGCTGCTTGATGAGCCGACGTCTGCTCTCGATAAAGCCTCTGAAGAAGTGTTGTTGGGCTTGATTGCTGACCATATCCACGCTGGTGGTCTTGTGGTTGCAGCGACCCACCTGCCGCTTAATCTGCCGAATACCAAGTTCTTGAACCTGTCCCCTGTGACGACCGAAAGCGAACATATGTTTGCCGGGGATGATCTGGACGATTACTTCGACGAACCCGAGCAGGACGAGGACTGATCATGAGTTGGATGAAGAGTCTTTTTGTTCGTGAATACCAACTGGCGAACCGCGTTGGTGGTGGTGCGTTGATTGGCGTGCTGTTCTTCTTGGCAGTGGTGACGATTTTCCCGTTTGGTGTAGGTCCGGATATGATCCTGCTGTCGCGGATTGGTGCAGCCATCCTCTGGATTGGCGCGCTGCTGGCGACGTTACTCGGGCTGGACCGGCTGTTTCAGGCGGACCGTGAAGATGGCAGTCTTGAGCTTTTGGTGATGTCCGGGCGCTCGCTGGAGCTTGTTGTGCTGATCAAATGTGCGGCGCACTGGGCGGCAACCGGGCTTCCGCTGGTGTTGGCAACGCCGGTTCTTTCTTTGTTCGTGGGGTTGGACTTCCAGAGCATCGTTCTGGTGACGCTGACCTTGCTTGTTGGCGCGCCTGCACTAACGCTTGTTGGTGCGGTGGGTGCTGGTGTTACTGTGTCTATGCGCCGGGGTGGGGTGTTGCTCTCCATTCTGGTCATTCCGCTGGCTGTTCCAATTCTTATCTTTGGTGTGAGTGCAGCAACGGCAGGAGCGATCGACTCCAATAACTTCCTCGTTCCGTTCCTGTTTTTGTGCGCTTTGACACTTTTTGGTCTTGTTGTTGGGCCGCTTGCAGCCGCCGCTGCGCTTCGTGTTTCGGGCGAGTGATTGGTGTAAGTGGCAGGAAACTGCAAATACATTGAGTGTTAAGTCTATGTAACATCGACTAAAATGGGTGAATTACATAATTGTGAAGTGTCAAATTGCGTATAATCAATGATCATGGGGTGCCCGTGACACATTGTACACATTGATGCTTCGTCATTCTCAGTTTAGAACGGCTCTATGACCTTATACGATCTTGCAAACCCAACCCGGTTCCTGAAGCTTGTGAAAGTTGTGCTTCCCTGGCTTATCGTTGCGACGGTCGCTGCACTTGCAGTTGGCTTATACTTCGCGTTTTTTGTTGCGCCTGAAGATTACCAGCAAGGCCAGACAGTGCGCATTATGTTTGTGCACGTGCCTTCTGCCCAGCTCGCATTGATGTGTTATGCGATGATGGCTCTGTCTTCGGTGGGTTCTTTGGTCTGGAAACACCCGCTGGCTGATGTTTCCGCAAAAGCTGCTGCACCGCTGGGTGCTGCCTTCACATTTCTGGCTCTGTTTTCCGGCGCTGTCTGGGGGAAGCCGATGTGGGGTACTTTCTGGGTTTGGGACGCAAGACTAACTTCCTTCCTTGTGCTGCTGATCATGTATCTTGGCATTATCGCGCTGTGGAAGGCGATTGAAGATCCTATCAAGGCTGCAAAAGTGAACGCGATCATCACGCTGGTTGGTGTGATCAACGTGGTCATCATAAAGTTTTCCGTTGAGTGGTGGAACACACTGCACCAGCCGCCGAGCATCATTCGCAGCGGCGGGCCTGCTATCCACTCCTCCATTCTTATTCCCCTTGGTTTGATGGCTTTGGCTTTTGTGCTTTTGTTTGTGACATTGCATCTGATGAGCATGCGTAACGAGATTATGCGCCGTCGGATCAGAGCAATGCGAATGCGTGCAGCATCTGCTGCTCCGGCTGCCTCCAGCAGCACGATCACAAAAGCAGCTCCTGCTGGTGCGAGGTAAAGACAATGGATTTTTCAGAGTTTGGTCGTCACGCAGAATATGTTGTTGCTGCTTATGCAATGGCCGCGGTTGTCATTGGTGCCCTGATTATCTGGGTGCGTACAGACAAGACCCGACTGGAGAAAGAGTTGCAGGCGTTGGAAGCCAGCGGTATTCGCCGTCGCTCCACACGCCGGGCAGGTCCTTCCGTCAGTCAGGCGACCTCCGTCCCAGCCAATAAAAAGAATGAGAAATAACAGGTATGGCAAGCGAAATGGATGAGGAAAAGAAGCCAGGCGTTTCACCGCTTTTTCTGCTTCCGCTGGTGGTTTTTGGTGCACTGGCTGTTCTTATGGGGTTCTGGCTGCTTTCCGGCCACGATCCAAAGGAACTGCCGTCTGCCTTGATCAATAAGCCTGCGCCTGAATTCGAGCTTCAACCTGTTGCCGGGCTGGAGCGCGATGGCGTGCAGGTGCCGGGCTTCTCGCGCAATGATTTGCTTGGTCAGGTTACTGTTGTGAACGTGTTTGCATCCTGGTGCGCGCCGTGCCGTGCGGAGCACAGATTCCTGATGGACCTTGCCGAAGATAACCGGTATGAGGTTGCTGGCCTGAACTACAAAGACACTGAAGTGCAGGCGACCCGGTTCCTTGAAGAGCTGGGCAATCCTTATGACCGTGTTGGCTTTGACACTGGTCGTGCTGGCATTGAGTGGGGCGTTTATGGCGTTCCGGAAACCTTTATTGTCGATGGAGAGGGTCAGATCCGTTACAAGTTTGTCGGTCCATTGAGCGAAGCCAGCTATCGCGATGTGTTCTTGCCGGAACTTGAAAAGATTCTGAACGACTCCGAGTAGGTCTCATTCCTCTGTTGCCTAAGATTTTCAGGGGCTCACTGGGATGTGATTCTACTGTTATCTGGTTATTGTTTAGGTTAGCACTGCACAGCTGTGACTTAGACAATTGCAAAGGGCCGAAATGCGGTGGTTATCTTCAAATAGATTGAAGGGGTTTTTTCTCGCGGTGGGGTTTGGTTTTCTGACCACTCTCTCCGCACAGGCTGAAACCCCCAAAGCCGTGATTGAGCTGTTTACCAGCCAGGGCTGTTCGTCCTGCCCGCCCGCAGACCGCCTTATGGATGAGCTTTCCTCTGGCGATGACGATGTGGTCGTCCTTTCCTATCACGTTGATTACTGGGACTACTTTGGCTGGAAGGACACGTTGGGTTCTCCCGTGTTCACACAGCGCCAGAAAGACTATGCCAAGAGCCGTGGTGATGCGCAGGTTTATACGCCGCAAGTTGTTGTGAATGGCCGCGGGCACATGGTTGGCAGTGATCGCCCTGCGATTACGAACGCAATCCGCAGATCCTCGGGCATGAGCGTGCAGGTGGATGCCATGCTGGATGATAACGTGCTGACGGTGGAACTTTCCGGTTCTCAAGCAGAGCAGGGCCAAAAGGCAGACGTTTATCTTCTTGGTATTGAGAAAGAAACCGTTGTGAATATCCAGCGCGGCGAAAATGCTGGCACAACGCAGACCTATAAGAATGTAGTGCGCAGTATTGTGCCGATTGGTATGTGGTCCGGTTCGCCTGAAGTTTTCCGTTTGCCGCGTACCGCTCTGAAGATGTTTGACTCCCGAAACTGGGCGGTTCTGGTCCAGACGAACTCGGGTGACATGCCGGGCGATATCATTGGGGCTGCTTTTTACGATAAGTAATGTTGGGCGAAAAGTTGCTCTTGGTTCTCAATTGCGGGTATAGGCGCAATTAAGCATAAAAAGTGCCTATTTCAATCTGTTCCATTATTTAATATGCCACCGAAACCTGATAGATGACGGTATCTTTCTAAGTAGTCATCGAGTTTGAATTAGGGTGGATGTGGCATATGGACCAGAGCATGCGCTTCGCGCTGGGCAGCATCATCATTGGCATATTGGTATTTTCGCTCAAATACGCTGCCTTTGTGTTGACTGGCTCGATTGCGTTCTATTCCGACGCTCTGGAAACCTCCATCAATATTGCGAGTGCGATTGCTGCGGCCGGAGCTTTGTATCTGGCGCGCAAACCTGCTGACCATAACCACCCTTTCGGACACTACAAGGCGGAGTACTTCGCCGCTGTTCTTGAAGGGGTTTTGATTGTTCTGGCGGCAGTCCTGATTCTGAGAAAAGCTTACATGGGTTTGACCGAGCCCTATGAGCTTGAGTTCAATCTTCAGGGCATCGGGATGAACCTACTGTCCTCTATCATCAATTGCATTTGGGCGATGGCCCTGATGCGTGTTGGTAGAAAGCACCGGTCTCCGGCTTTGCAGGCCGATGCGCGGCATATCATGACGGATGTCTATACATCCGGCGGTGTGCTTGTTGGCATTGCTGCCGTGTGGGTGACCGGTTGGCAGATATTTGATCCGCTGCTTGCAGCAATCGTCGCGGTCAACATCATGTGGTCTGGCTGGAAGCTGATGCGTGAGTCCGTTGGCGGCTTGATGGATGAGGCCGCTCCGGAAGAGGAGCAGGAGGAACTACGCGTTCTTATTTCCAAGTTTGGAGAGGGCGCGCTGGAAGCCCATGACCTGAGAACACGCCATGCTGGTCATGTGACGTTTGTGGAGTTTCATCTGGTTGTGCCGGGGGAAATGACCGTGCTCGATGCCCATGCGATTTGTGATCGTATTGAGGAAGGCATTGGAGAAAAGATGCCGGGTGCGCGGGTGACCATCCATGTGGAACCGGAAAATCACGCCAAACATTCTGGTATTGTGGTCCTATAGGGATTTACAGAGCTTGAGAGCTGCACCGGTTTGGTTCACGGGATTTTCCGTGGGGCTGTGGCCGGTGGTTATTGACGGGGACTGGTACGCGTTTCCTATGCAGCGGCGCTGAAGTAGTCTTCTCTTAAAAGTGCGGTACCATCTGATTGTAGAACCCAGAGTTCCTTGGAGATGATGCCGTGTGCTTTATTCATCTTCCAGTCAGAGGACAGGATGGCAGCATGGTCGCCAGCTGCGACGATTTTAGGGTTGATGTATTGGACATCTGAGAAGCCTTCCCGGATCAGCATTTGCCAGAACTCGAGAATTTCGGCACGGCCATGGTAGGTGCCAAAGGGCTTGGCCTCCATAACGGCGTTTGCCTCGTAGCAGTTAGCACAGGCCTGAGCATCGCCCGCGTTGAACGCGCGCTGCCACTGCTGGCTGGCTTCTCTGACTGCTGCTTCCAGTTCACTGTTCATCGATGGGCTCCAAAGCTTAGGCGCTTGCGCGTCTTTGTTTGGACGTAGGATGAAGAGCGAATCTTGATTAGAAATGGACGTGTATCGCATTCCTGAAAGTACCACCTATGAATGGTGAAGTCCGTCTTTCAAATGTGGTGGGCGGATTTGAACCGACTAGTAAGCTGGGGTATCAACTTTCCTAAGCTTTTGGGTTGCTTTGTTTTTGTAGTGTTTAGGGTTAGATCGCAAAGCTATCTGGTAAGCGGAATTGATAGGCTGGCAATTGCTGCTACAGAAAAAGCCCGACGGGTGTTGTCGGGCTTTGTGTTTTCATAGCGCGGTTCTGGGAGGGGGTTTTAGTCCTCCCAGATTTGGCGAGTCCATCAGAGGCGCTGGGAGCCGGTGCCGAATTCCGGATAGGCTTCCACACCGATCTCGGCTTTGTCGAGACCCATGGCTTCGTCCTCTTCGGTGACACGCAGGCCAACCAGCAACTGGATTGCATACCAGACAATGGTGGAGGCTACGAAGGTGAAGATACCGATGGCTGCGACGCCGATGAACTGGGTGACGTAAGACGCGTCAGAGTTGGACAGCGGTACGATGAGCGTTCCCCAGATGCCAGCGAGCAGGTGAACCGGGATTGCGCCAACCACGTCGTCGATCTTCAACTTGTCGAGCATTGGGACTGCAAAGACCACGATGGCACCGCCTACGCCGCCGATGAGGACGGACTGAAGCACGCTTGGAGCCAGTGGTTCAGCGGTGATGGATACGAGGCCTGCCAGTGCGCCGTTCAGAGCCATGGTGACGTCTACTTTTTTGTAGAGCAGCTGTGTCAGGCCGATTGTAACGACCACGCCGCCTGCTGCCGCCATGTTGGTGTTTGCAAAGATGCGGGAGATGTCTGTCACGTCACCGATGGTGCCCATTGCGAGCTGGGAAGCGCCGTTGAAGCCGAACCAGCCGAGCCACAGGATGAAGGTGCCCAGAGTTGCCAGTGGCATAGAGGAGCCCGGCATTACATAGACTTGACCGTTCTTGCCGTACTTACCTTTACGCGCGCCGAGGATGATTGCGCCGGAAAGAGCGGCCCAGCCACCAACGGAGTGGACGAGGCTTGAGCCTGCGAAGTCTGCAAAGCCCATTTCGGAAAGCCAGCCAGCGCCCCACTGCCAGGAACCGGTGATTGGGTAAAGAACGCCTGTGAGGACGACCACGAAGATCAGGAAAGCCCAGAGCTTGATGCGCTCTGCCATCGTGCCGGAGACGATGGACGCTGTTGTTGCGCAGAAGACCATCTGGAAGAACCAGTCGGAGGCTGTGGAGTAGCCTGCGTCGAGTGCGTTGCCGCCGACAGGGTCAAAGGAATACGGGCCAAAGGATCCCATGAAGCCGCCATCAACGCCGGTGTACATGAGGTTGTAGCCGGTGATCCAGAACATCAGGCCAGCGATGGAGTATAGCGCGATGTTCTTGAGGCACTGCATGGAAACGTTCTTGGTGCGAACGAGGCCAGCTTCCAGCATGGCGAAGCCTGCGGCCATCCACATCACCAGAAAGCCACCGATCAGGAAGAGCAGGGTGTTAAAGATGTAGGCGGTGTCGACAGCAAGGGCATACTTTTCTTCTGCCAGTGCCGGGGCCGCGGAGAGGGCCAGGAGTGAACCTGCCGTAAGGAGGGTGGAGGCGCGTTTCATAGTCTGTGTCCCCTGTACCTGATTATATTGCTTCTGCGTCAGCTTCGCCGGTGCGAATGCGGACAACTTGATCAATGGAATAGACGAAGATTTTGCCGTCACCGATTTGACCCGTCTGCGCTGCGCTATGGATGGCTTCGACAACTTTGTCTGCCATGTCCGATGCGACGGCGACTTCGACCTTTAGTTTTGGGAGGAAGGTGACGGCGTATTCTGTGCCGCGGTAAATCTCGGTGTGACCCTTTTGGCGGCCATAGCCTTTGACTTCGGTGACTGTAAGCCCCTGGATCCCCAATGTGGTGAGTGCGTCGCGCACTTCATCCAACTTAAAGGGCTTGATGATTGCCATAATGATTTTCATGTCAGGTTCCCGTTCCCCTCATTCATGGACTGTGCCGCAAAGAGCTCTGGGACCTCTTTGATGAGACCGGGGGACATGCCAGTTATCTGGTCTTTGTAAGAATGCCCGGCCGGCACGCTTGCCTCTTCTCTTTCAAGGAGCGTGCCAGTTTTGGGGAATACATGATTTTACGTAGAATTTTAGAGGACGGCTTAGGGGAAAATATCGAAGTTTCAGAGGTTTGCGTGAACCGTTTTTTTTAGCTGGGTGTTGAGTATCGCGAATGAGGGCAGAGAGCACCTGTCAAAAAAATAGGCAGAGTCTGGATTTAGATCTGCCTATTTTATAATCATTGTGATGCTGTGATTAATTTTTAATCACTTTACTTATGCCTTGAAACCACCAGAGGCGAGGAACTCGATCTCATCAGGTGTGGAGGTGCGGCCCAAAACCTCATTGCGATGGGGGAAGCGTCCAAACCGGCGGATAACATCCATGTGGATCAGCGCGTAATGGTAGGTGTCCTGATCATCAAGGCCTCTGAACAGATCTACACTCAGGTCCTGCATCTCGATCTCTTCTGAATGCTCGAATGGCATGAAGAAGAATATGCGATATCCTTTGGGGTATGCCGTGTGGAAGTTCTTGTTGAGCGAAGCCAGAGCGATCTTTACGGCTTTGGCATCAGAAGAAAATGCTTTTGGGGTGCCGCGATAGATGTTGCGTGGAAACTGGTCCAACAAGAGGAGCAGGGCGAGGGTGCCGTGTGGGGTGGCGGTCCAGTCGTCGTAGTCGCCACGTCCGGCTGCTTCTACGTCTGCTTCGAACTTCTCGCGAATTTCCTTATCGAATTTCTCGCCGCCCTTGAACCACTTTTCGCCCCCGGCGGTCCACCAGAAATCCAGAATTTCGAGTGCTTTGCTGGTCTCCGCTTTTCCATCAAGTTCCATTGTTGCCATGGTTCGCTCCCCCAATATTTTCTTTACTCTTGTGCAAAGTTTCGTTAGCCCAATATTAGGCACAGTGACACATTCGAGTACCTGGTGGAACATTGGTGGAAGATACAGATATTTTGGACCTGAGAGGTCTTAACTGCCCATTGCCGGTTATGAAGACGCGCAAGCACCTCAAGCGTATGGCGAAGGGAATGCAGCTTGTGGTGAAAGCCACTGACCCTATGTCTGCTATCGATATTCCACATATGTGCCAGGAAGACGGTCACGTGCTGATCGAGAGTAAGATGGTTGATGACGTGCGCCAGTTCAAGATTGAATGCTGATTGCACTCGTCTCTTTAGACCTAGGCGTCAAACAGCTTGTCCAGCCTGCGGGCAAACTTGAAATCCATCTCTGTCAGCCCACCAGCATCATGAGTGGTAAGTAACACCTCCACTTTGTTGTAGGTGTTCGTCCATGTAGGATGATGGTTCATTTTTTCCGCAACAATTGCAGCGCTGGACATGAAGCCAAAGGCGCGGGCAAACGAGCGGAAGGTGAATGTGCGCTCTATCGCGTTGCCATCTTCAGACAAGCTCCAGTGTGGTAGTTCTGCGAGGGCGAATTCTTTTGCGGTTGAGGACAATAGCTCGGGCACAAGACCACCTTTAGTTTTGTTGCAAGGGTTATATCAGATTTAGTAGGTTTTTCTGACTCGCAAAATCCATGGATATTCGAGTAGACCCTTATGAAATTTTGGAGCATAGGTTTCAGAGGGGATAGATACTCAGGCAGTCAGATTGGGAGGAAGCAGTGGTCTTGTTGCAGCGTCGTGTACTGTTTGTATGCCTTGGAAACATCTGTCGCAGCCCGTTGGCAGAAGGGGTCTTCCGCCACCATGTGAAGCAAGCCGGGCTGGAAGAGCAGATCTACGTGGACTCCGCAGGCACCGCCAATTGGCATCGTGGCAAGCAGCCGGATATCCGCAGCATCCAGACTGCGCAAAAGCATGGCATTGATATTTCCAATCAGGAAGCGCGTCAGCTTGCAGAAGAGGACTTTGAGAAGTTCCATTACATCGTAGCGATGGATTCGAGCAATCTGGTCAATATTCATGCTGAAGCGCCGTACCTGCATACGGCCAACGTGCGGCTGCTGCTTCAGGATGAGCAGAAAGACGTCCCGGATCCGTATTACGGTGCCAATGAAGGGTTTGATGAGGTCTATAAACTGTTGCGGAACGGTACCTACAATCTTCTGCAGGAAATCCGCGAGGAGATGGAGCCGACCGAAATCTAGGCTTATCACAGAGAATTAAATGGAAGCTCCGCAGATGTTGCGGAGCTTTTTTGGTTCTTGCTCAGATTATCTAAATCTGTGAATGAAGCCTTTGATATTTCTTATGCACCAGCAGGCAGCGGTGCCGATTTTTACATGCAGCCAGATGCCGGCCTTGGTGAAGGAGGCGTCCAGATTGTCTGGCTGTGCCCATGCAGGGGTGCGCTGGTATAGGTAGTGGTAGATAGCAATGATCACCAGCATGGTGATGCCCCATGAGAGCAATGTGTCTGAAAGATAGTGTCCGCCATATGCCACACGGTTGGCCGAAAGAACGAAGACGAGCAGTCCGATTGGTATTCCCAGCGGCAGGCGCCATGCTTTGGGGGCAATGAAGACCAATGTCATTAGCCAGATAGCTGCCGATGCTTCGCCGGAAACAAACGAGCAGTTACTATCACAGTAGTTAGTAGGGTGCCAAACGCCGATGAAGGGCGAGTCGCCGCCGAAGATGTCTGTTGAGCGTGGACGTGGACGGCCCCACATGTTTTTGAAGAACGTGTTAACGACGAGGCCCGAACCCAGAGCGAGCGATGAGATGACAAAGATCGGGTGCCGAAGGTCCATCACCGCCTTTAGTTTGGGTAAGGCGAGTTTGAAGAGCATTACAAGCAATGCCAGCGCAGCAACCCATTTGAAGATGTAGACACCGAAGTACCGGACATTGTACCAGAACGGGTCTCTTGAAACCGGGAAGTTGCCATTACCATCGTAGAAGATATTGGAGGCCCAGATGTCCAGTCCCGGGAAAATCAGAAAAATCACGGAGACGACAAGAATATAGCTAATTACTGCTGTGAACGGGCGTTCGCTGCAGAAATTGATTGTTTTCTTTAGGATTGAGGTCTTTGGGCCTTCTTGTACCACGGGAATTCCTGAGTTCGCTCTTTTGGGGGTTACAAGGCGGTATACTGGTTTTTAAGCTTTGCGCCAATGTGCTGCCTTGAAATTCCATTGATGCTCAGCAAGATTAAGTCACACATTGTCATCCCCCATATAGGGGACTGAGAGATAAATACAAATTGTTTCCATTTCCCGTTTTCGTAGGTGTGAAAACATAGGCAGCGGATTATTGGTCCAACGGACCAGAAAGTGAAAGAATGCCTCGGCTCGCGTTTTATTATGAATTTGCCAGCCCGTACTCCTACCTGACTGCAGCGCGAATTGAGCAGCTGGCGAAGGATAGGGGGGTCGATGTTGAATGGCGACCTATTCTGCTGGGGCCGATCTTTCGGCGGCAGGGGCTGGAGAGCTCGCCGTTTGTCGAGAACCCGAAGAAGGGCGCTTATATGTGGCGTGATGTGGCGCGTACTGCTGCCAATCTTGGTTTGCCGTGGCAGAAGCCAAGTATTTTCCCTCTGCACAGTCTGCTTGCCTCCCGCATTGCTTTTGCAGGACGCAGCGAGCCTTGGATCGGCGCGTTTAGCCGTGCTGTGTTTCATATGGCGTTTGCGCTGGATGAAGACATCTCAAAGCCTGAGCTGATGGTAGCTTTGCTTGAGGAGCTGGAGCTTGATGCGGACAAGGTTATGAAGCAGGTCGAAACCACCGAAGTGAAGATCGGCCTGCGCGCAGCTGTTGCTGAGGCTGAGGCGCTTGGTGTGTTTGGTGCGCCGAGCATGATCACAGAAAAGGGCGAGCTTTACTGGGGCAATGACCGGCTTGATGAAGCGCTGGATGCTGCTTTTCTGCGGATTGGCTAGCTCGAATTCTGCAGCGTGCTTTCCACGAGGCTGTAGAGCGCGGATGGGGTGACTGGCTTTTCCAGAATTTGCGTAAAGCCTTGGTTGAGTAATATTGGGCGTTCATCCGGTGCGATGCTTGCTGTGATGGCAAAATAGGCCTTTGCGTTGTCCTGTGCATTGGTCTTCATCTGATGAAGCGTCTCATGGCCACTCATTTCCGGCATGTGCAGATCGAGAAAGACCAGGTCAGAGGGTGTTTCTTCTTGTAGGGAGAGGGCCTGTTTGCCACTGTCTGTGGAACGTACTTTGAGGCCGAACGAGGAGAAGATTGCTCCAAGCAGCTCGCGGCTGGGCTTATTGTCGTCAACGATCAGCACGGAGCCTGAGAGCGCGGAGCGTGGGCTGATGCGTGAGGTCGGCGACGATTTGTCGGTTTGCGGGATTTCCTGAATTGGCAGGAGTAACTCAAAGCAGGCTTCATGCTTTGCGTTTGTGATCAGGTGCAGGTCTCCGTTGTGGTTGCGGGCGAGGTGACGCGCGCTCCACAATCCAAGGCCATGGTTGTCCGACCCACGCTTGGGTGTGCGTGGCGCATCAAGGTAAGAGACCTGTTCAGGTGTCAGGCCGGGGCCTGCATCCTTGAGTGTCACCACAATGTTAGGCTGGTGGTTGGAGAACTTGATGTGGGCGCTCAGAGTGATTGTGCCCGCATTGCTGTACAAAATGGCGTTATCGACCAGTACAGCCAGAATGCGTTGCAGTTCATCTGAACGTGTCTGATAGGCTGACATGGCCTCGTGAGACCAGCGATAGTCCAGAGCGTGGCCGGATCTTTCAGCCTGAGGTGAGAACAGGTCAACGATATATTTGAGCTGCTCCAGAATTGGTTTAGATTTCGGGTCAACCGGTTCCGCGCTGGCGTTGTGTGATTGAGACCTTGCGTACTTGTGAAGGATGGTGCCGGTCAGCTCTTCCAGAGAACTGATGGAGGATTGCAGTGTGTTCAGATGGTGTTGCTGCTGATCGCTGAGGGGCTCTTGCGCGATCAGCTCAGAAGCGGTTCTCATGGCGGACAGTGGTGTCTTCAAGTCATGCACCAGTCTCGCGATATCCTGCCGGGAAGCCGGTTTTGAAGAGGGCATGAGATTCCTCCTTGATCATTCTTCTTGAAAGAGTCTAAAAGACTTGCAGTTAAAGTTCGCCCTGTTCTGGCAAGCATCCACCGAGATTTTGTTGTGACGTTTACAAGTGCGTTTGCGCGTGCGTTGGAAGAGTGCTGTAGGGTGGAAAGAGAGCGAACACACAATGCTGTTTAGTACACTACAGGTGGTTTTTCCCATATTTGCGACTGTGGGCGTGGGCTACGGGTTCGGTTATATCGGACTGCTCAACAAACACGTTGGCGATACTCTCAGTACCTTCTGTATCACGGTTCTCATTCCTGTTCTTATTTTCCGAACGTTGGCGACTTCTGATCTTGGCGGGCTGAGCCCATGGGCGCTCTGGGGCACCTATTATACTGCGCTGATGGTCACTGCTGTTCTGGGCGGATACATGGTGCGCAAGGTGTTTGGGCGTGAAGCACGGGCGGCCTGCATTGGCGGTTTCTCTGCATCGTTCTCCAATACCTCCTTAATCGGCATTCCACTGATTACCTCGGCTTTCGGGCCGGAAGCGCTGATTCCGCTGTCATTAATCATCTCCATTCATGCCCCTTCTGTGACGCTGGTGTTTGTTTTAGCCATGGAGCGGGCTGTAGTTGTGGATGGTTATTGGGAAGCGCGGCCTTTGAGACATGTGATGCAGTCGCTTTTCAAGACGCTGATCACGAGCCCACTGGTGGTTGCTGTTCTGCTGGGTGTAGGGTGGAACCTTTCCGGATTTGAGCTGCCTGCGCTGCTGGACGGGATTTTGCTTCCGCTGGCGAGTGCTGCAAGCCCTGTGGCGTTGTTTTCTGTCGGGATGACCCTGCTGAACTATGGTGTTCGCGGAAATATCGCGATTGGCGGAGTGCTCAGTCTCCTGAAAATCCTGCTGATGCCTGCGATCGTGCTGGTTCTGGGAATTTATGTGTTTCCGCTTTCGCCACTATGGGTCGCGGTGGCGACATTGGTAGCGGCGTGCCCAACCGGTGTTGTGGCCTACCTTTACGCCAGCCAATTTGGAACTGGCCACGCCATGAGCGCAAACTCCATCAGCCTGACAACCATTTTCTCAATCATCACAATGAGCTTCTGGATCTGGGTCTTGGAATTTCTGGGCTACTAAGAGCACTTGCTGCATCTATTAGCTCAAGAGCAGGAATATAGGCAGAATTTTCCAGATCAAATAGGGGCGAGTGAGAAATGGATGGCTGTTTGATTTTTGATCTGGATGGAACGCTGGTGGATAGCGAGCCACTGTGTTCGCAGGCTTTTCTGGATTTGTTGCCTGAGATTGAACTACCACTCGTTGATCTTATGAGGCGCTTTCGGGGACGCAAACTCTCCTGTATTCTGGATGATCTTGAAGGTATTATCGGGCGGCGTTTGCCTGTTGGTTTTGAAGCTGACTATCGCGCTCAGGTAGAGCATCTATTCAATACAGAGTTAGTAGCGTTTCCCGAGGTTTCAGAAGCGCTCTGCGAGATCTCATTACCGATGTGTATTGCTTCAAGTGGCCCTCGAGCAAAGATTGAATCGGCGCTGGAGAAAACAGATCTGAAGCGCTTTTTTGGCCCCAGAATATTTAGCTCGTATGACGTAGGTATCTGGAAACCTGATCCGGGATTGTTTCTTCACGCCGCACGTGAAATGCGGGTCTCACCTGAGCGGTGCACCGTTATTGAGGATAGTGAGGTGGGGGTTCGCGCTGCAAAAAGTGCAGGGATGAACGTCTTAAAGTTCTGCGAAGGGGCTGATCCTGAAATCGGCACAGCGACTTTCGATTCCTACAGTGAGCTTCCCGAGCGTCTGCTGACTAGTTTTGCCGTGGGCGAGAGGGTTTAATCCTACAGGCCCAGTCTGGCTCTGATTTGGGCTGGGGTTATGCCGCTTGCTCTGAGTTCGCGGAGGGCGGTGTCCTTGGCGGATTTGGCGAGTTTGCGGCCGGTTTCGTCGAGGATGAGGTCGTGGTGTTCGTAGAGCGGTTCTGGCAGCTCCAAAAGGGTTTGCAGCAGGCGGTGGACGCTGGTGGCGTGATAGAGGTCTTTGCCGCGCAGGATGTATGTGATGCCTTGTAGGGCGTCGTCGACCACTACCGAGAGGTGATAGCTGGTCGGGGTGTCTTTGCGGGCAAGGACCACATCGCCCCAGGCAGCCGGATTGGCCTGCATTAGTCCGTGCTGGGCTTCGGTCCAGCTGAGAGGGTCGCCCGCGAGCTTGATGGCTTTGGTCATGTTCAGGCGCAGGGCGTAGGGAGCCTCGGAGTTATGGAGAGTTTGCTGCTCTTGCTTTGTCAGGACGCCGTTGTCGCCGGGGTAGAGCGGGGCTCCGTCTGGATCCCGAGGCCATGGTGTGTCTGAGGCATCTTGTTTGGCAACGAAGCGTTTGATCTGGGCGCGGGTGAGGTAGGCCTTGTAGACTACCCCCAACGCCTCCAGTTTTTGCAGTGCCTTGGTGTAGTCTCCGAAATGCTCTGACTGCTTGCGCACTGGTAACTCCCATTGCAGTCCGAGCCAGCTCAGATCCTCCAACATGTCTTGCTGAAGCTGTGGAGTACAGCGGACCGTGTCGATGTCCTCAATGCGCAACAAGAACCTTCCGCCGCTTTGTCTTGCAGCCTCATAGTTGAGGATAGCTGAATAGGCGTGGCCAAGGTGGAGGTGGCCATTGGGGGACGGAGCAAAGCGATAGACAGGCACGTTCATTTGCGAAATGGTTCTACTTGGAATATGGACAGCTTTGTTATTAGAGCATCTTTGCCTGCTTGAGGAGGGGGCGTTGAAACCCATAGATACGCTTGAGGATATTGAGCGGGAGTTAGCGTCCCTTGTGCTGCTGGATGAGCGGCTCCTTCGTGTGGCTGATGTTGCAGGGCAGGTGCCTTTGCGCAGGCGGTCTGCGGATTTTGCCGGGCTTTGCAATATTGTGGTGGCGCAGCTCCTCTCTGTGGCTGCTGCTGCAAGCATTTGGGCGCGGCTTGAGGCGCTTGTGGTGCCGTTTGAGCCGGATGTGCTGCTTTCCAAGAGTGATGAGGAGCTGTTGGGTGTTGGTCTTTCCAATGCCAAACTACGCACGTTGAAGGCTATTGCCGAAGAGCTGAATGCGGGGTTGTGCCTGAGCGAAGCGGTGGAGTGGCCGGGTGAGGTGGCGCATAAGCGGCTTTGTGAAATTAAAGGCATTGGTCCGTGGTCAGCGGATATCTTTTTGCTGTTTTGCGCCGGACATCCGGATGTGTTTCCGGTTGGTGATGTGGCGCTGCAGGCGGCGGTGCAGCATGCGCTTGGTCTGGAGGGACGTCCCAAAGGAAAGGAGCTTGCCGAAATTGCCGAGGCGTGGTCTCCTCATCGGGGAACTGCGGCGCGGTTGTTCTGGTCTTACTACCGTGTGATGAAAGAAGGGCGTGAGACACTGCCGGTGTGAATGGTTCTGAACCAATCCAGATAGGGGGAGCTGCTTGATGGGATCCAAAGGTTTTGTGAAAGCTGTAGACGAGCAGATTGAACTGCTTCGCGATGGAAAACCGCTGGAAGCGTTTGATCGTTTTTTCGATCCTTCAGTGAAGATGTTTGCCAATGATGTGCTGTTTGCGAATGGGGCTATCGCAGGGCGGGCTAAGCAGGAACCGTTCATCGCTGCGGCTCAATCTATTACGGGCAAGATTGAAGATGTGGTGATTGACGAGGTGCGCGGGTTATGCGCGTTTCGCAATCTGAGTAGCTTTGTGGACGATGAAGGGAAAGTGCATCAGATTGACGGGCTAAGCCTGCAGCGCTGGGATGGCGATAAGATCATTGAGGAGCGCTACTATGATGGTGAGGCGATGAAGGCTCTTTTGGAGGGTGATTTGCTTGCGGACCTTGGCAGCCATATGACGACGGAAAAAAGCTGAATGATTGGGCACGAACTTGAGTGCATCCGGCTGGAGCCGAGCCATGCGCCGGTGCGCAAGCTGGTGGTGTTGCTACATGGGTATGGTGGTGATGCCGGTGATATGGAGCCGACGGCGCGTGTTTTGCGGGATGCACTGCCGGAGACGGCGATTGTTTGCGTGAATGGGCCGGAGCCCTGCGCGCACTGGGTGGAAGGGCGTCAGTGGTTTGCTGCGTCTGAGTTTGATGCGCGGGACGTCTGGTTGGGCGTGCAGGCTGCGGCACCGTTGCTAAACCGTGTGCTGGATGCGGAGCTGGAGCATTATGGCCTGCTGGAGCGGGATATGGTTCTGGGAGGCTTCTCTCAGGGGGCCATGGTGGCGCTGCACGTGGGGCCGCGACGGGTTTCGGAAGCGGCTGGATTGCTGAGTTTCTCGGGTGTTCTGGGTGGACCGGAGCATCTGCTCGATCAGATGATGGTCCGGCCTCCGGTGATGTTGCTGCATGGCTCTGAGGATGATGTGGTGCCAGTGGCTAATCTAGGGGCTGCAGAAGATACGTTGGCACGTGCCGGCTTTACTGTGGAAACACACCGTCTGGTGGGTCTCGATCATTCCATCAATGGTGAGGCGCAGACATTGGCGTTGAAGTTCCTGAAAGAGCGGTTTGGAATTTCTACGCCAACCACCATGTAGGGTGTGTTGCGGTGCTGTTTGTTTACGCAGCAAGCTCTAAGTTTTTATTTTCACGCGTATTATGTTGGTTGCATTCGGAGGAGGGGTGAGATGTTGCAAAGTAAGCGGGCAAAGCAGTTTCAGAGTTTTCTGGATGATCGTGGGCTGGGCCTGAAGGTGGTCGAGTTGCCGGATTCCTCCCGCTCGGCTGCCGAAGCTGCACAGGCGCTGGGCTGTGCTCAGGAGCAGATCGTCAAATCTCTTGTTTTCCAGAAGCTGGACACCGAGGAAGCAATTTTGGTATTGGCGAGCGGAACCAACCGCGTCAACGAAGAGGCGATTTCGGCCGTTGTGGGCGGCCCAATCGGACGGCCTGATGCGAAGTTCGTCAAAAATGTCACCGGGTTCTCAATCGGCGGTATTCCGCCGCTGGGCCATAAGCAGCAGCTGACGGTGTACGTGGATGAAGACCTTTTGACCTACGACGAAGTGTGGGCTGCGGCCGGAACACCGAACGCAGTGTTCATGATGCCCGGAAACCTCCCGGACATTGTGGGTGATCATCAGGTTGTCTGCGTGAAGTAGCGTTTACGCTTTATCGTCAACCGGCCATTCGATGTAGGCGAGGATCCACAAAAAGACCAGATTGATGAGTGGAATGAACGCCAAAATAGCCCAGATCCTTGAGAAACCGATCCGGTGCAAGATCTTGCTGACCGGAATCACGACAATGATTATCCAGAGGATCATGACTGCAAGCTGCCAAAGTGCAAAGCTTTCCATCATCATTTGTTGATCCATCATAGGAGTACCTCTCTCTCTGTTTCCGGGTTGACTATCCGATTGAAGAGAGGAAAAATCAAAGAAAATAATCATTGATTACAAATGCTTATGATCAATTTGCGGGCGTATTTTTAGGGAGTCGGAGGGAGGCTATCTTCTGACCATAGGGGGAAAGATGAGTACTGCGCTGGTTATTATTGATGTCCAGAAATTGTTGTTTGATGTGGAACCTCAGCCATTTGAGCGGGATGAGACCATCGCTCGGATCAACAGCTTAAGTGCAAAGGCACGCCGTGCGGGCATTCCGGTTATCGTGATACAGCATGAGCGGGAGAACCATCCGCTGGCTTATGGTGCTGAGGGATGGGAGCTGCCGGATGATTTGGTTGTGACTGAGAGCGATGTGAAGGTGCGCAAGACGGCACCGGATTCGTTCTTCAAAACCAACCTGAAGGAGTTGCTGGATGAGCGCGGTGTTACAGATTTGACGGTATGCGGGTTTGCCTCTGAATTCTGCGTGGATACCACGTTCCGGCGGGCGGCTTCGCTTGGCTATAATCTGCGTCTGGTGAGTGATGCACACACCACGCATGATAAGGACCACGCGAGTAGTCAGCTCATCAGAGAGCATCACAACAACACACTGGTTTATCTGGGTGGCTATGACGGCAGCATTGCAGTTTTGCCGGAAGCTGAAGTGGAGTTTATGCAGGTTGAGCCGGTTTAGCTCTCACGATCGGCGATGTAGCGGGCCAACGTCTTCAGGGTGTTGGCCTTTGCGCCGTAGGGAACCAGCAGTTCATCTGCTTCGCTGATAAGCTGTGCGAGTTCCTGACGGGTCTGTTCTTCACCGAGTAGGCTGACGAGCGTTGCCTTGCCAGCTTCTGCGTCTTTACCGGTTGCCTTGCCCACCACTTCTGCATCGCCGGTCAGGTCAAGCAGGTCGTCTGCCAGCTGGAAGGCAAGACCGATGATCTCGCCAAAGCGGGTGAGGCGCGCGATGTCATCTTCAGAAGCATCTGCGAGAATTGCACCAGCACGACACGCATATCGGATGAGTGCGCCGGTTTTCATGGCCTGAAGCTGGCGGATCTCGGTTTCTGTTCTGTCATGGTGCTCGGAGGCGAGGTCGAGCATCTGCCCGCCTGCCATGCCACCAATGCCGGATGCGCGAGCTAGTTCCTGAGACAGGCGCAGGCGGATGGCCGGATCAGGGTGGACCTGTTCATCAGCGATAAGATCGAAGGCGATTGTGAGAAGCGCGTCACCTGCAAGGATTGCGGTGGCTTCGTCAAACGCTTTGTGCGTTGTTGGGCGACCACGACGTACGTGGTCATCATCCATTGCCGGAAGATCGTCATGAACGAGTGAATAGCAGTGAATGCATTCCAGCGCGGAAGCGGCAACCAGTGTGCCCTCGTTCTCGTGCCCAAACAGGCGGGCTGCTTCGACCATCAGAATCGGACGCAAGCGTTTGCCGCCGGACAGGGCCGCATAATTCATTGCTTCCAGAAGGCGTTCAGGACGGGCCAGCTCTTCAGAACGAACGGTCTCTCCCAAGAGAGAGGTGAGTTTTTCTTCAAGAGACTGAGCGGTTTCGGTGATGACCGACTTCAAAGCAACAGACACAGAACCCCATCCCAACAGAGCAAATTGAGTACAACAGAATGAAAAGTGCTTACCAATCGATTGACAGCAAATTGATCGTTTGTCCTGAAAACCCCTCAAGGTCAAGCAAAATGGGTTTTTTCATTTTGATTCAGCGCATTTTGACCCCTTAAATATTCGGGTGAGATTTCCTGCGGAGTTGCTTTGAGTCGGCTTTCTTTATTAGGTTAAATCTAAAGTTACCTACGGTCATGTAATAAGAGCCAAGCAACAAGGCGCCCTAATAAGTCAGCTATAAGAGATGATAGGGGAATAGAATGCGTGCACTCTCGAAGATGTTGTCAGATTTTGTCCAGAAAGGACAACTTACAATTTTTGACGCCAAAGACCGGAAGTATGTCTTTGGCAGTGAAGACAGCGGACCCTCCGCTGCCCTGCGTTTTCACAGTTGGAAGCTTCCATATACGCTTCTGATTGACCCGGAGTTGAAGGCTGCTGAAGCCTATATGGATGGTCAGATCACTGTCGAGCCAGGGTACACTCTGAATGATTTGATTGCAGTGTTCATGGCTAATGAAGGCCTGCTGACAGAACATCCCATTCAACGCATTCTGACCTTTATGAAAGACGGGCATACACGCCGGCGCCTGGGCCTGAACCTGAAGAAAAACAAAGCTCAGGTCCGCCATCACTATGATCTGTCGACAGAGCTGTATCGGCTATTTCTTGATGACGGGCTTAATTACAGCTGTGCGTATTACCGGTCGCCCGAGGATACGCTGGAAGAAGCACAGCAGGCCAAGCTGGACCATATTGTTGCCAAGCTGGACCTGAAGCCCGGCATGTCTGTGCTGGAAATTGGCGGTGGTTGGGGTTCTCTAGCCATTCGTATGGCGCAAGCGGGTGCTCAGGTGACCTCCCTGAACGTCTCCACCGAGCAGATCAAGATTGCCGAGGAGCGGGTGAAAGCTGCTGGTCTTGAGGACAAGGTTGAATTCGTTTGTCTGGATTACAACGAGTTTGAAGGCGAGTTTGACCGTATTGTTTCTGTTGGCATGATGGAGCATGTGGGCATTGGAAATCTGGGTGCTTACTTCACTAAGGTTCGTGATTGTCTGAAGCAGGATGGCTATGCAGTCATTCACTCCATCGGTCGCTGTGGACCTCCGGGTGTGACCGGGCCTTTCCTGACGAAGTACATTTTCCCCGGCGGGTACTGCCCTGCGCTTTCCGAAACGTTTGCGGACATTGAAAAGACCGGGATGTGGGTGTGTGACAACGAGATTTTGCGGTTGCACTACTACTATACTTTGCGAGACTGGCGCCTGAACTTCGAGCGAAATCGGGACAAAATCAAAGAGCTGTATGACGAGCGTTTCTGCAAGATGTGGGAATTCTATCTTTCTGGCTGTGAAATGAACTTTCTGCATGGACGGATGATGGTGTTCCAGCTGATCTTGTCGAAGGAGCGGGATGCAGTTCCAATTATTCGGGACTTCATCGGTCATAACGAACAGGCGATGCTTTCTCATCGCAATGATCGCAGAAAAACGGCGTAAAGCGCGTTGCTGTAACAAGATGGCCCCGGAGTTCTTTCCGGGGCCTTTGCGTTGGAAAATTCACCCCAGAGCATATCATTAGCGACTTTCTGCATGGATAGAATGCAGGGATGGACGGTGTGTGCCATGTTTGGGTATACGCGCGCTTCGCGGCACAGGCTGTGTGCTGCATTACCCGTTTTCTGGAGCCGGGCGAGGCCAGGGGCCGCTGGGGTATATCTGTGCTTTTGCTCGTGTCGCTTTGCTGCGTATTGGTTTTTTCTTTGCCGTCGTAATAATGCAAAAGTGCATCAGAGGCTTAATTTTGCGGGCTTTTTTAGCAAGTTTCGTTTCCTCTGGGGGACAGAGGTTTCGAAGCTTCAAACCGTCATCTTGATTGGTATACGGGAGGAAAGTGGCCTTGCGGTCTGAGAGAACCTGATCGCGGCTTTTCGGTCTGTTTGCGTGGATTGGGGCGCTTATCGGGGAGCTCTTTTTAAGGAAAAGGGCTTTGATAAGGGTAGGTTTTAGCTGCGGAAATGGCTGATTCTTTTGCTTTATGCTGGAGATATTTCCCAATCCTGAAAAGCAGCCAAGAAGTATAGAGAGATGTATTGATCGTAAATGCGATGAATGCTTCTGGGGTGATTAAAGCACGCCGGAGACCGTAGCCATGAGCGATCAATCCGCAGTTTCTCCAATGAAAAGAGGTTTTTTCCACCTCAAGCATCCGCGAAAATCTCCTGTGGTGACGTTGATCCTCTCGTTCTTTCTGGGGGGCTTTGGTTTTCACCGGTTCTATCTGGGTAAGCCGCTGAGCGGTGCTGTGATGCTTTTGCTTTCTTTGGTCACGCTCGCGTTGGTTTTCAATGGCTTGAGCAAAATGGAAACGATGGACCCGAACGGGATGCTGGCTGTTGTCAGTGGTGCTTTGGGGTTTGGAATGGTGGTGTCGGCCTGGGCTATTGTGGATCTTCTGGTCATCCTTATCGGCGTCTTTGCTACCTCCGACAGTGTGAACGCACCAGAGTAAGGGCCAGATAAAGAAAAAGCCGAAGCTGGGGGCTTCGGCTTTTTGCTTTGACAGCAAGCGTTGGTCTCGTCCGCAATTCGGGGCACGAATAATCCAGGGATGGGATCAAACCGGACGAGGCCTGCTGAGGAGTAATTCTTGTTTATTCTGCTGCTTCCAGTTCCAGCTCCGATGCTTCAAGGGCGACAGCAGCGGACTGGATGATTGACGCAAAACGAACGGCGGTTTGCACCATCTCGGCGGTTACTCCGGCTTTGCGCAGGATCGCTTCGTGGCTATCAATGCACATGCCACAGCCGTTGATGGCGGAGACAGCGAGCGACCACAGCTCAAAGTCCACTTTGTCTACGCCAGGCTTGCCAATCACGTTCATGCGCAGTTTCGCAGGCATGGTTCCGTACTGCTCGTTGGAGGAGAGGTGTACGAAGCGGTAGTAGACGTTGTTCATGCTCATGATGGAAACAGCAGCTTTCGCGGCGCTCATCGCTTCCGGGGTCAGGTGCGGAGCAGCTTCTGCGATCAGGGCGTTTTTGACTGTGTCGTTGCGGGTCGCGATGGCGCAAGCAACGATCAGGCCGTATTTCTGCTGAGCGGTCAGGGATTCATCAGTTGCCATGGAACCAAGATTCAAACGGACGTCTTTGGCGAAGTCGCCAAGTCGGGATTTCAAGGTATCGATGGACATTCTG
Organism: Pseudovibrio japonicus; assembly: GCF_014651595.1. GTDB lineage: Bacteria > Pseudomonadota > Alphaproteobacteria > Rhizobiales > Stappiaceae > Pseudovibrio > Pseudovibrio japonicus. Next base: position 655,203 of record NZ_BMXE01000002.1, read on the forward strand.
TTTCTCCTGGTAATTTTCGGCGTGGGGCTGCGTGGAAAAGTGATTTTTTATATTTTGTTTTGGAGGCGTATTCCCGAAAATCGGGGTGCGCTTTTCGGGAATACGCTTAAGAGACCGGAGCCCTGCAGTTTTCTGCTATTGTGCTCCGGCCCTAAAAAGTGCCGGACTTAAGCTGCGAGTACGTCGCCGCCTACTTCACGGTTACATGGGCAGAGTTCGTCGGTCTGCAGAGCGTCGAGAACACGCAGGGTGTCTTTCGGGTTACGGCCAACGTTCAGGTTGGTTGCGTAAATGTGCTGGATGGTGTTCTCGTTGTCGACGATGAAGGTGTAGCGGTATGCAACGCCGTCTGGAGAGCGAACGCCGAGGCCGTCGATCAGGGAACCGTTGGTGTCAGCAAATGCCCAGATTGGCAGCTTGTCGAGATCTGGGTGATCGCGGCGCCATGCCAGCTTTACGAATTCGTTGTCGGAGGAACCGCCGAGAACAACTGCGTCGCGGTCTTCGAACTCACCAGCGAGGCGAGCGAATTCAGCGATTTCGGTTGGGCAAACGAAAGTGAAGTCTTTTGGGTAGAAGAAGATTACCTTCCACTTTCCTTCGAAGCTTTTTTCAGTGATTGCTTCAAATGCGCTTTCGCCGTTTTCTTCGTGGTTGTTGAAACCAGGCTTTACGCCAACTACTTCAAACTCTGGAAGTTTTTCGCCGATTCCGACCATGGTACTCTCCTAAATATGGACTGACGCGTGAGCAGCGTCGATGAATGATTCTGATGAAAGCCTGCAAGGTTCGGCCTTCGTTGAGAGCGTTATGCAACTCTTAACTAAATCGGTCAAAACGATAATAACGAAGAAGCCTATCGATTTTTTCGAATGGCATGTTAAGTTATCGCGGGATTGGCCGAATTCCGCTGAAATTTAGAGAAATTCTAATCTAGGGGCTTTGATCTGTGTCATCCGGTCGCACGATGTTACCCACATTAAAACAGCTTCAGTACTTCAAAACGCTGGCAAAACTGCTGTCTTTTTCGAAGGCGGCGGAGGCTTGTTTCATTACGCAATCAACGCTTTCTGCCTCGATCAAGCAGCTGGAAGGTATTCTGGGATGCGAGCTTTTGGACCGTTCAGGTCGGACGCTGGTGTTGACCGAGGCGGGGGAGAATGTGCTGGAGAAGGCGTCGCTGCTTTTGCGTGACGCGGAGGATCTGGTTCATGGGGTGCAGGCGCAGAACAGGCCGTTGTGTGGGCGGTTCCGGCTGGGGGTGATTCCCTCTGTTGCGCCGTTTCTGCTGCCCCGTTTTTTGCCTCAGCTCAGAGAGCTTTATCCTGAGCTGCAATTGTTTCTGCGTGAGGACCTGTCGCGCAATTTGATGCTGGCTTTACGGGAGGGGCGTATTGATGCGGCTCTAATGGCGCTGCCCTATGACACAACTGGCTTTGAATCTGCCGAGATTGGGAGCGATGCTTTTTATCTGGCTGTGCCGCGTTCGCACCCGCTGGCCGGCGCGCGTGAAGTGATGATGGAAGAACTTGCCAACGAGGTGTTGCTGTTGTTGGAAGATGGGCACTGTTTGAGAAACCATGTGCTTGCTGCAGCGGACGGACGGATGGTGGCGGCCAATGAAGATGTACAAGCCACATCTTTATCAACACTTGTGCAAATGGTGGATAACGGTATCGGCGTCACGCTTGTGCCACGTATTGCAGTAGATGCAGATATCGACCGCGGGACCTCTTTGAAGCTGATCAGGATTGCCGACAAGGGAGCGTACCGGACCATCGGAATGGTCTGGAGGCGTAAATCCTCTTTTGAAGGAAATGCAAAGCTACTTTGTAAGGCGCTGGAACGCTTTATGGTTGAAACTCAAAGAAGCGTCCCGCTTCCTCGATATGTATTGGAGAAGAGTGCTTGAAGAAAGCGCGTACAAAGGAGAAAACCGAGCCAATAAAGCCGAAAATCAAGCGGTGGGTGCTGCGTGCACTTGGCGTGATTGTGGCTTTGCCGGTGGTGCTGACGCTGCTGTATACAGTGGTACCTCCTTATTCCAGTCTTATGCTGGCCCGGGTTGTGACTGGCCAGCCTGTGTGGCGTGAATGGGTGCCATTGGACGAAATTTCCGTTAATTTACAACGCGCTGTAGTTGTTTCGGAAGATGGCGGGTTCTGTGTGCATGATGGTGTTGACTGGCCAGCTGTGCGCGGGCAGGTGGGTAACCTGCTGGAAGGTAAGCGACCGCGTGGGGCCAGCACGATCACCATGCAGCTGGCGAAGAACCTGTTTCTCTGGAACGACCGCGATTATGTGCGCAAGGTGGTGGAGATTCCTCTGGCGATGTTTATGGATTTGGTGATGTCGAAGGACCGGGTTCTGGAGATCTACCTGAACGTTGTAGAATGGGGGCCGGGGATTTACGGTGCGGAAGCTGCTTCAGAAACTTTCTTTGGGAAAAGTGCGGCGAATCTTTCCACGACTCAGGCTTCTTTGCTGGCGACGGCGCTTCCTAATCCAATTGCCAGAAATCCAGCAAAACCTAGCGCTGGACATCGCAGGCTCGCCAGTATAAACCGTAGCCGAGCTCAGGTGGCCGGCGATGTACTTAGCTGTATTTCGGCGACGGACAGGTAGTGCGAAATTATTTTCGTTTAATGACTGGCAAATCCTTCGGTTTGCCTGTATAACCCCCGCCATTCTGACAGATTGTGTATTTCGCACGTTAACGCCGCGCTTGAGTGGCGCGTGCGTATGTGACGAGAGAGAGAGCTACGATGGCTGTTCCTAAGAAAAAGGTTACGCGTATGAAGCGCGGCTTCCGCCGTTCTGCTGACGCTCTGGCACAACCAACATACGTGGAAGACAAGGATTCTGGCGAACTGCGTCGCCCGCACCATGTTGACCTGAAAACTGGTATGTACCGGGGTCGTCAGATCCTTCAGGCTAAAGACGACGTCTAAGACTGAAGTGATCAGCGCGAGTTGATTAAAAGAGACCGTCCTTTTGGACGGTCTTTTTTTGTGTGCGACAAGAAAAAAGCCCTGCAACGAGACCGGGCTTTTTTGCGTTCCTGGAAGCAGAGCTGCTAGTTTTCAACGGGAGAGAAAGGTTCCAGCACCTCTACGTTGATCTTTTCGATGCGGGCGAAGCGCTCCTGTGGGTTGTCGGAGACGGTCCACGTGTGGCGGGTCTTGGCGGTCATCCATGCATCATTTGGGAGAATGCCGGTCCAGTCCAGATCTACCGTGAGTTCATAGCGGTTGTCGCCTAGCTCCTTGTAGCTGAAGTTTTGCAGCTCGTGACGGCTGGCGGAGACGGAGGAAGCTGGTCCTGCGATCCATTCTGCGAACCCGTCAAACGTGGTGATCGCACCGCGGCCAAAATCGATATTGAAGTCCGCTGCGAGGATCTCACGAAACGGCTCAGCGTTGCGCTGTGGGTCTTCCACCAAAGTCATCCAATAGTGGGCGAGGCTGAGCAGGCGATTCTTTGGATAAAGATTGGTGAACGTGCCAGCATCGGCAGGGTCGCCGAGAGTGAGGGTGATTTCGGAGAATTTGGGTAGAAGCTCGTCTGATGGCGTCAGTTTTGTTGTGTAAGCGATATTGTAGGCGACTGTTGCTCCATCCTCTGCCATTCCAATGTTTTGATAGATGATCGAGGCGTTGATCTGGATGTTGCCGTCTTCATCGATCGTTGGATTGAAGTCGGTCAGATTATGGCTGTTTTTCCAGGAAGAGGGGATCTGGGCAACACGATCTTTGTACTCGTCATGGCCGTTTGCAGTTCCGGTTGTTGAAGTGATCGTGACATCGTCCTGCAGAATGTCGAGCTGGTTCTCAAAAGAAGCCTCTGTGTTTTCGTAGAACTGATACCAGCGGAGCAGTTGGGTGGCTGCCGCGTGTGCCTGATAACTTTGACGGACTTCTGTTTCACTTGGCAGTGGCTTCGACATGGCTTCGTTTCCGAGAATAAGAGAGATTGACGCCGCTGTGATGAGCGAGCGGAAGGGCTTAAATGTCATTTGGAGAACTTCTTGCTATGGGGTGAGGGCTGTATTGCCTGAAATGGAGAGCCACACTCGGTCGAATGTGAGTTCGACAGTCTCTTGCGGGACGGGTGTGTCTTTAAGAACAGCTGAGCGGGCCAGTTGCATGGCAGGTGCAATTAGCAGAACCGAGATGACATTGGTCGGCAGGTCGGCAACGCTGCCACTTGCTTTGGCACGTTCCAAAAGGCCACTAATTTCCTGTTGCATTTTCAAGACTTGCTTGCCTTGCTCTTCGGTGAGGATTTTTGCTGCACCTGCGTACTCAACAAAGAGAAAGTCTTTTGGGTGGTCGGATACAAACTGAAACAGTGAGAACCACATCTCGCGGATCATCTCTGAATCGTCAGTTTGCTTTGCTGCATGCATCATCAATTCGTGGAACTCGGTTTTGATCTCCAGATAGATCTTCTGAAGCATGTCCTCTTTGTTGTCGAAGTGGACATAGATGGTGCCAGCAGAGATGTTTGCACGTTGAACAACGCCGCCCACTGAGGTGGCGCTGATGCCATTTTCGGTTGCTTCGGCAACGACAGCTTCGCGAATTTTTGCTCGCGTGGCTTGCTTGGTCAGACGGGGCATGGCTTTTCTCTAATTGATAATGAATATTCATTATCAATTGAGGTCATCAAATGCAAGGCAATAAAAAACCGCCCCGAAGAGAGGCGGTTTTGATTGTTTGGTTGTTTGCAGGTCAGTGTGGGAGTTGCCTCACCACTGTGCCTTAGCCGTTAGCGACGTATTGGGCGCCGTTGATGGTCATGACAGAGCCGGTGACGAAGCCTGCGGCGGCTGAGGAGAGGTAGCAGACCATGCCTGCGATCTCTTCTGCTTTCCCAAGGCGCCCGACAGGAATCTGACCGATGATGCCTTCCAGAACCTTTTCAGGAACAGCGGCCACCATGTCAGTATCGATGTAGCCCGGACAGATGCAGTTCACGGTGATACCCTTGCGCGCTGTTTCCTGCGCCAGTGCTTTGGTGAAGCCGATCACGCCTGCTTTTGCTGCGGAGTAGTTGGTCTGGCCGATCTGGCCCTTCTGTCCATTGATGGATGAGATATTGATGATGCGGCCTGCGCCGCGCTCACGCATGCCCTCCAGAACCGGACGGCTCATCGTGAACATGGAATCGAGGTTGGTTTTGATTACAGCGGTCCACTGGTCATAGTCCATTTTGTGGAACCAGCCATCACGCGTGATGCCTGCATTGTTTACAAGAACTTCAACCGGGCCGAGTTCTTCTTGTACCTGAGCAATTCCCTCTTCACAGGCTTTAGGATCTGCTACATCCCACTTGTAAACATTGATGCCGGTTTCTGCTTTGAATTTCTCCGCGGCTTCCGTGTTGCCTGCATAGATTGCTGCAACTGTGTATCCTGCATCGTTTAGACCCTTAGAGATTGCTGCGCCGATACCGCGCGTTCCTCCGGTTACAATTGCTACCCTGCTCATCGAAATACTCCGCACCTTAGGAATAAAATATTTGAACCCACTGTTACAGGTAATAATAATGGCGGAGCAAATACAACTCCGCCATTAGTTAGAGGCTTGACTTTAACTTTACGCAGGGACCGTAAAGCTCAATTATTACAATTTGATAGCAATACTACCAATGTTGAGGTTATTTTCTCTCAACACAAAGCGCGATACCCATGCCACCGCCGATGCAAAGCGTGGCGAGTCCTTTTTTCTTCTCTTCGCGCTTCATTTCATGCAGGAGTGTTACAAGTACACGAGCGCCGGAGGCACCGATTGGGTGGCCAAGTGCGATCGCGCCGCCATTGACGTTCAGCTTGTCTGAGTCGATGCCGAGCTCCTGACCAACTGCCAGGGCCTGTGCTGCGAAGGCTTCGTTTGCTTCGATGAGGTCAAGGTCGTCGATGGACCAGCCAGCTTTGTCGAGTGCCTTCTTGGAGGCCGGGATTGGGCCAAGACCCATGTAGGCAGGATCAACGCCTGCGGTTGCCCAAGACTTGATGGTTGCCAGTGGGGCGAGGCCGCGTTTTTCAGCTGCATCTGCGCTCATAAGCACCAGTGCTGCTGCACCGTCGTTGATGCCAGAGGCGTTTGCTGCGGTTACTGTGCCGTCTTTTTTGAAGGCTGGACGCAGTTTCTGCATGGATTCGATGTTGGCGCCAAAGCGGATGAACTCATCATCTTCCACCACGCGCTCACTTTTGCGCTCTTTGACGGTGATTGGTGTGATCTCGTCTTTGAACTTGCCGGACTTCTGTGCTGCCTCTGCTTTGTTCTGAGAGGAAACCGCGAACATGTCCTGTGCTTCGCGGGAGATCTGGTACTTTTCTGCAATGTTTTCTGCAGTGATGCCCATGTGGTAACCGTGGAATGAGTCGATCAGACCGTCTTTGAGCATGGTGTCGGTCATGGTGTAGTCGCCCATCTTCACGCCGGCACGCAGGTTCTGGCAGTGCGGGGCCAGCGTCATGTTTTCCTGACCGCCTGCGACGATGACGTCAGCATCGCCGGACTGGATTTGCTGCATGCCCATTGCGACTGCGCGCAGGCCTGACCCACAAACCTGGTTGATGACAATAGCGGTTGAATCGTCTTTGAGGCCTGCGTTGATTGCGGCTTGGCGGGCAGGGTTCTGACCCAGACCAGCGGAGAGCACGTGGCCGAAGATGACTTCGTTGACCTCGTCTGTCTCTACTTTTGCCTGTTCCAGTGCTGACTTGATTACTGCCGTCCCAAGATCTTGCGCAGGAGTGTTGGCGAAGGAGCCGTTGAAGGACCCGATAGGGGTACGTGTAGCGCTTACAATTACAACATCATTAGGCGAAGTCATGTGCCATTCTCCAATATTTGTGCAATGCGGGACTTCTTGTTCTCCCGCAAATCACCAGAACGGAGAGCCGAGCTGGTGCATTGCAGCATAAGACGTCAAACGCATTCGTAGAATACCTAATGGCAGACTATTCAATTTGTAGGGGGGAAGGCCAGATGAATTCGAGAAATCCAATTAAGACCATAGTTGACCAATGAAACCGCTAGCGCGAAAGGTGGGATTTGGCTTAGTCTGCAATTTACTGGTTAATCCCATCTGGAAAAATATGGGATAAGGGGGGAGCTGGACGGAGCAATTTGAGATAGTGTTCCTGATCAGCCGTAATGCGCACTGAGGTACTCAAATCTGATGGCTAAGACAAGCGAAGCCACTATCATTAAGAAGTACGCCAACCGGCGGCTCTACAATACTGGAACCAGCACCTATGTGACTCTCGAGGATCTGGCGGTGATGGTGAAGGATGAAGAGGACTTCGTCGTTATTGATGCAAAGTCGGGTGATGACATCACCCGGTCTGTTCTGACGCAAATTATCTTCGAGCAGGAAAGCAAGGGCCAGAACCTGCTTCCAATTACGTTCTTGCGGCAGCTGATCCGGTTTTATGGCGACAGCATGCAAAACCTTGTGCCAAGTTATCTGGAATTTTCCATGTCTTCTCTCACACGAGAGCAAGAGAAGCTGCGGAGCCAGATGAACCAGTCCTTTGGCAGCTCTGCCTTTGAGGTGCTGGAAGAGCAGGTGAAGCGCAACGCGGATATGTTTGACCGCGCGATGAAGATGTTCCTGCCGTTTGATGGTGCGAATCCTGCTGAAGCGCAGGACGAAAAGAAGGCGCCTGAACAGCAAGATGCACCTAAGCCAGCGGAAAAGCAGGCGAGTAGTGGTGACATCTCTGAGCTGAAAGAGCAACTAGCTGAAATGCAGAAGCAAATCGCAGCGCTTGCAGACGCGAAGAAAGACGCCTGATACTCTTCACATTGTAGCTGAGCTTAAAGAGCCAGGGGGAAGCCTCTGGCTTTCTAGTAGATCCATGGGAACAGGCGACAGCGGACTTTGTCTGCGTAGGTCGCGTAGCCATCGCAACGGTCTGTCAGAGTTTGCTCTTCTGATTTCATCAGCGGCAGGAACCCGAGGATTATGAGGGGGACTGCGAGAATAGCGAAGAGGATGGAACCCAGTATCATGGAGAGGCCTGCGATGCAGAACATGAGGCCGAGATACATGGGGTGGCGGACCAGTGCGTAGGGGCCGCAGTTTTCAACGATTTGCGTCTCGCCGATCTCGATCTGCGGTGTTGGGTTGGCAAACGGGCTTCGACTGAAGCTCCAAACGATGAGTCCGATCCCGCACAGAAAAAGGAACAAGCCCCGTACGATGGCGGTTACCTCTTCGGACTCTGGCAATACCTGCCAGACATGGGCATCCAGTGCGGCCAGCAAGAAGTAGACAAAGACCACTCCGAAGATAATGCCTGTTGCCCGCTTGTTTTCGCCCAAGCTACTGGGAGGGAACGTGGTTTGTTGCTTGAACAGCCAAGGGTTTATCCGGGCCAGCCACAAACCTATGCCGAGTTGCGAAAAGTAAACCAGTGCCACAATGATCCAGCCACGGGGCCAGGACAAAGAAGACCCGGCAATGGCGATTGGGGGCATAATGGCGAGCGCGACGAAGATAGCCAGCACTGCTGAGTTTATGGTCAGACGCAGATACAGTTCTCTCTCCACTTTGGTTTGTAGTGGTTGTTGTCGCACGACGTTATGAAGAGAGATTGCTATTTAGTCGATTAGATTGATGGGCTGCTGAATGCGCGGTTATCGAGATATCTCTAATTGATCAAACCTAGAGTACGAATGTAGCAGGCGAAGGCTGGTTCTGTGGTGAACTGATATGCGGTTAGGCCAGCTTCGCGGGCGCCTTCCACGTTGTCGAGGCGGTCATCCACGAACAGGCTTTCTTCTGGCTGGAAGCCGTATTTCTCGCAGACAGTCAGGTAGATGTTCGGGTCTGGTTTGCGGGTGCCGAATTCTGCAGAGGCGTGGCCGCGATCTCCGAAGATTGGTTCCAATGCGGGAGCGACTTCGTAGAGCGCATCTTTCAGCATCATACCGTTGTTGGTCAGCAGCGCGACCTCGTGGTTTTGCTTGATGGCTTCCACATGAGCGAGCATATCGGGCCACTCGGTCATCATGTCTCTACGGATTTTCACCCACGTTTCACGTGAAATAGGATGGCCCAGAAGCTCCTGATATTGCGTAAGATATTCTTCCGGAGTTGCTGGTGTGCCTGCTTCCGCAGCGTTCTCCTCTGGTCCGTCGAAGACGATAGCGTCAATCTCGTGCGTGGGCTTGCCTGTCATCTTTGAGAGGACGTTCAGGCGGTAGGGATGGTCGTAGTCGTAAAGAACATTGTCCATGTCGAAAATTACAAAGCGGATGGGCATGGGAAAGAACCTGAGATGAAATGAGGGTGGTGTTGCGGAGTTGCTGGGTGAAATCAGTCCCAGCAACTGCGGTGTGGCATTATCAGCCCGGGTCGGCGGTGAAGCCTGCTGCCTCAATACCTGCAATCGCTGCGGCTTCGTCGTTCTCCGAAGTGTCGCCCGTGATGCCGACTGCGCCAAGGATTTCGCCGTCAGCGCTGCGCACCAGCACGCCACCAGGTACGGGTACGATTGAACCGCCTGCGACGCCGTTCAAGGCCTGCACGAAGTGGGGGCGGGTTTGCGCATTTTCGTTGAGCCAGCGGGATCCTGCACCAACTGCGACTGCGCCATAGGCTTTACCCATTGCGATTTGCGGGCGCAAAATTGATGATCCATCTTGGCGTTGGAGCGCAACAAGGTGGCCACCCGCATCCAGTACAGCGACGGTGAGTGGCTTGAGGTCAAGCTCGGCCCCTTTTTTCTGCGCGGCGGAGATGATTGTCTGGGCGTGCTCAAGATTGAATTGCACCATAAGTATTTCCTGTTAGATTTTGTTGATTCATCCTGTTTTATCAGAGGATGAGCATGCGGGGAAATCATCGTTGGGGGACGTGGGTTTCACTGCCAAGCAACAAAGAGGGATTTTTCGTGTTTAGAGACTTTCATGCTCCAGGTCGTTCTGCTGTTTACGCACCACATGTGATGGCAGCGACTTCGCACCCATTGGCTACCAATGCAGCACTTGAAATCTTGCGGGAGGGAGGCACAGCTGTTGATGCCGCTGTGGCTGCCATGGCGGTCCACTCTGTGGTTGAGCCACACATGACAGGCATTGGCGGCGATTGTTTTGCCCTTGTAGCACAGCCGGATGGAACCCTCGCGGGCATGAACTCTTCCGGACGCGCCGCCAAAAATGTGAGCGCGGACAAGCTCATCGCAGATGGTCTACTTGATATCACTCCCGATTCCATTCACGCGGTGACTGTTCCCGGTGCGTTGCGTGGTTGGGAAAAGTTGCTGAAAGATCATGGCCGCTTCTCGTTTGACAAGGTGCTCAAGCGAGCGATTGGGTATGCCCGTGACGGGTATGCCGTCTTGCCGCGTGTTGCTTTTGACTGGAAGCATGCGGTTGATCACCTGAAGCGTGATGAGGCAGCATCAGAGATGTTCCTGAAAGAGGGGCGTGCTCCAGTGGACGGCGAGGTGATGCGTAATCCTCAGCTGGCCCGCACGTTGGAGGCTGTCGCAAACGGTGGGGCCGACGCGTTTTATCTGGGTGCGGTCGCTGAAGAGATTGCAGCGGTTGTGCAATCCAAAGGCGGGTATCTGACTGTGGAAGATCTTGCAGCGCATGAAGCTGTAGATGTGACCCCTGTTACCACTGATTATCGCGGTATCACCGTTGCGGAGTTGCCGCCAAATGGGCAGGGCATCATTGCGCTTGTGATGCTGGAGCTGATGAAGCGGTTTGACTGGGCTGATCTTGACCCGACAGGACCAGAGCGGTTCCATCTGGAAATGGAAATTGCAAAGCTCGCCTATGCTGGGCGTGACCGGTTCCTTGCTGATCCAGAGATGATGGAGTTTGACCCGAAGGACTTCCTCAGCAGCAGCTATATTGACCGGCTTGCCAAGCTCATCAACACAGATGCAGTCTTGCCGCGTCAGCCGGAGGAGGTTCTCTCGCCAAAGTCGGATACGGTTTATCTGACTGTGGTTGACAAGGATGGTCTGGCCGTTTCTTTGATCAACTCCCTCTATCATGGTTTCGGCTCCGGTATTGCAACGCCAAAATCCGGCATCTTGCTGCAAAACCGCGGTGCCTGTTTCACGTTGGAAGAGGGCCATCCAAACCAGATCGCAGGTGGCAAGCGGCCAATGCACACCATCATTCCGGCAATGGCATTGAAGGATGGGCTGCCTTACATGAGCTTTGGTGTGATGGGCGGTGGGTATCAGCCCTGCGGTCATGCCCATGTGCTTTCCAACCATTTGGACTACGGCATGAACGTGCAAGAGGCCATTGACTGCCCACGTATGTTTATCAATGAGAAGTCCTTGTCTCTTCAGGCAGAGACCGGCGTTCCCTTTGAAACGGTCGAGGCTCTCAAGGCACTGGGCCATGAGGTGTCTATTGTGCCCACTCCAATCGGCGGCGGTCAGGCAATCATGTTCGACCGCATCAACAACGGACTAATCGGTGGCTCCGACCCACGAAAAGACGGGTGCGCGCTGGGGTATTAAAACTGCGGCTTGTGATGGGGCTTCAGAGTGCAACGCCGCTCATTCTGTGCGTTGTCGCTCTGGAGTTAGAGCGTGTGGCTCTAGATCCCGCTCAAGTGCGGAATGACGGCAGGGCGCGCGTTGCCCTCCCACTGTCATCCCGGGCGCAGCGCAGCGAAGACCCGGGATCCATGACTGCCTTTCGGCAAACACGACACTCACAGCGTACAGTCGCTGCCTCATGGGTCCCGGCTCGGGGGCCGGGATGACGGCGGTGTGGGTGGCGAGCGGTGTCAAAATAACTTATCCCCCTCACTCAAAGGTGCCGTCATACTTACTCCCATGCCTACGTAACGGGCTGCTGGTGGACCGTCCGTCAGTTGGTCGTGGGCTGGGCGGGGCTACTGTGAGAGGTAACGTATTTCGCAGCAGGTCCGTGGAGGTTGCCCAAACGCCATGAGTGTTGAGGCGGGAGGATGCGCGGCTAAACCAGAGGGCGTCAGCACTGGGAGATATTCTGTAACAGGAGTACCTTCTCAAAGCGTCTTTTGGAGCTTGGCCATAGCCTCCTACAAAAACGTCCGGGCAAGGCGAACAGCCAATGCCGAAGAAACTATATTAACAAGTAGCGCAGGTATTGCCTGCTCGCCTTGCTCATCCCGTTCTTAGGGAACTCTGTCTTCAACACTGCATGGGATGCCATGTGGTGCCGTTGGTGTTTGTAAGTAAAATGAGCTTATGCGTTGTATTCGATGATACGGCCTTCACCGATGAGGCGGGGGGCTTTTTCGGTGGTGAGGTAGCTGGTGGCGCCTTCTTGGGGGGCTACATGGTGGCGGTCGTGTGGGTTGGTCGGGTTTTCCTTAATGCCGATAAGGTGGGCGAGGAAGGCAGAGTTGCAGCGGAAGATGTGGATGCGCTTTGGCAGGTCGTAGTGGCGTGCATCAGTGTCCTGATGGACCTGCGCAGTGGCGGTATCTTCGGTGGTTTGCAGGTCTTTGCCTGTCTGGCCATAGGTGTTTCGTCTTGAAACAGCCTCTGCGCGTTGTTCTGTGATCTTGGCGCGACGGCGGGACCCGATGTCGCGATAGCGGCGATCAGCGTCCGTTCCAGTGTTAATCGCTTTTCCAGTGCGGGTGACACGCATGACTTCACTCCCCCGACTGTCTCAAAATGAGACTGATGCCGTTTCCTGGGATTCACATCGCAAGGCGCGTGCCAATGCTTAGGGTTTTGTTAGGATTTGAACTGGTTCTGCGGGGGAACTGCTTTGGCAGAACAGGAAAGATAAACTGATACAGAGAGTTACAGCTTGTCGATCTGACCTTCAGGGCCGCTGACAAGCAGGGTGACGCCGTCTTCAGTGAAGGTGCGTTCGAGGATTTCCAGTTGTAGCAGAATGATCTGGCGTTCCAGTTCGGCACTGCTGGCGAAGCTGGCGGAGACAGTGCGGGTCTTGATGCGCAGCCACGGCACAAGTTCCGCTTCGCGAATGGCAAGGTTGGCGGCGCCGGAATAAGCCCGTGCCAGACCGCCAGTGCCCAGCTTTGTGCCGCCAAAGTAACGTACGATGATGACGCCCACATCAACTAGGTCTGCCCCGATGAGCGTTTTGAGCGTGGGCATGCCGGAGGTGCCAGCGGGTTCGCCATCGTCTTTGCCACCTTCCTCAATGCGCCCTTCCGGGAGCATTCTGCGGAATGCGGTGACGTGGTGGTTGGCTTTTTTATGCTCGTCCCGAAGCTCTGTGAGCCGTGAAGCAAAGTCTATATGGGGAACCAGAAAGGCCAGAAAGCGTGACTTCTTTTCTTCCAGCTCTGCATAGTATTCCTGCTCAACGGTGAAGAGAGGCATCAGATCACGCTCCTACTGGTTCTTTGCTCCTGAAGTGCTTGGAAAGCTTGAGAGCCTGCCCCTGATAGTTGGAGCCAATGCCTTCGCCGTAAAGGGTCTCTGGCGCTTCCTGCATGTGCTCGTAGACGAGACGGCCAACTGTCTGGCCGTGTTCTACGATGAATGGCACATCGTGGGAGCGGACTTCAAGAACGGCTCTGGAGCCTGTGCCGCCAACGGTGCCGTGGCCAAAGCCGGGATCGAAGAAGCCAGCGTAGTGGACGCGGAACTCGCCAACGAGCGGATCGAACGGAACCATCTCGGCAGCATATTGCGGTGGAACGTGGACGGCTTCCTGAGAGACCAGAATGTAGAACTCGTTGGGGTCGAGGATGAGGGTTGCATCGCCGCGATTGTAAAGCGGTTCCCAGAAGTCCTCTGCGTCTTGCGCGCCTTTGCGGTCCACATCAATGACGCCAGTGTGGCGCTTGGCGCGGTAGCCGATGAGGCTACCTTTGCCGTCGCCCTTGAGGTCAATGGAGACCTGTACGCCGTTGTTGATGGCGTCATCGTCATTGCCGCCAGAGACCAGCGTGTGCTGGTTGTGCACTTCGGTCAGGTCTTCATCATTGATGAGGGTTTCGCCATTGCGGAACCGGATCTGGGAAAGGCGGGAGCCTTCGCGGACCAGAACCGGGAAGGTTTTTGGCGAGATCTCAGCGTAGAGCGGACCATTGTAGCCAGCTTCAACACGGTCGAATGCGCGGCCCTGATCTGTGATGACGCGGGTGAAAACGTCGATGCGGCCCGTGGAGCTTTTCGGGTTTGCTGTTGCGGAGAGCTCTTCCGGCAGGTTCAGCGCTTCCTGAAGGCGGACGATGTAAACGCAGTTGGTCTCCAGCACAGCGCCCTTGGAGAGGTCGATCTCGTGCAGGATCAGCTTTTCCAGCTTGTCTTCGAGCTTAGCGTCCGGGCCCGGCAGGAAGGACGCGCGGACACGCCATGCTTTAGCGCCCAGTCGCAGGTCCAGGCTGGCTGGTTGAATCTGGTCCTCGTCAGGCGCTCTGTCTGCTACAATTGCACCGCTGGCAAACATGGCTTCAATCGCTTTTGCCGGAAGAATGCCTGTCATTGTTGGTCCCGCCCCACTCGTAGGTAATTCGTTCTGACACTGATTAACGTAAGTTTGATCTCTCGCCAAGTCTGCAACCTACGCTGATTGATTGACCCTACTGTATTTTCGAGGTAAAACCGCTGCCTATTCCGTGGGGATTTGGTCGACCGGCTTGCAACCACGTAAAATAAATAGCTAAAGGGTCGGGTTCTTGTTCAGACCTCGGCCCGCCGCCGGGGTTTTTAAATGAGGGGATCGAGCAATCTCCCTTCAAACAGGAATGAGCGATGACAGAAGCAAAGAACTGGAAGCCAGCAACTCGGCTTGTTCATGGAGGCACCACGCGCTCCAGCTTTGGTGAAACATCCGAAGCTATCTTCCTCACACAAGGGTATGTATACGACAGCTCAGAAGCGGCAGAAGCACGTTTTCTAGGCGAGAACCCGGGTTACATCTATTCCCGGTATGCAAACCCGACCGTAGGAATGTTTGAGCAGCGAATGTGCCAGTTGGAAGGCGCCGAGGCCGCGCGTGGCACGGCTTCCGGTATGGCGGCTGTCAATTCTGCGATCATGGCTTGCGTCAAGGCGGGTGATCATGTGGTCGCACCAAAGGCGCTGTTTGGCTCCTGCCGCTACATCATCGAACAACTTCTGCCGCGCTTTGGTGTGGAATCCACGTTGATTGATGGCACTGACCTTGAGCAGTGGAAAGCGGCGGTTCGCCCGAACACCACAGCAGCCTTCCTTGAAAGCCCTACCAACCCGACGCTTGAAGTGATCGATATTCCTGCAGTGGCGGATATTATTCACGAGGCTGGCGGACGGCTTATTGTAGACAACGTGTTTGCAACGCCGATCTGGCAGAGCCCACTGGCATTGGGTGCGGATGTGGTGATCTATTCTGCCACCAAGCATATTGACGGGCAGGGACGCTGTCTGGGCGGTATCGTGCTCTCTGACGAAAAGTGGATCGTCGAAGAGTTCCATGACCCGTTTAAACATACCGGTCCTGCAATGAGCCCGTTCAATGCGTGGGTTCTGCTCAAAGGGCTGGAGACGTTGAATTTGCGCGTGGAGCGTCAAAGTCAGACAGCAGCGCAGATCGCAGATTTCCTTGCGGATCATTCTGCTGTGTCTCGATTGCTCTATCCTGGCCGTGCAGATCACCCGCAGGCGGACATTGTGGCCAAGCAGATGCGTGGCGGGTCTACTATGCTGGCGTTTGATCTGGAAGGTGGCAAGGAAGCGGCGTTCAAATTCTCGAACGCGCTGGACATTGTCAGCCTTTCCAACAATCTGGGCGATGCTAAGAGCCTGATCACCCATCCGGCGACAACAACGCACCAGAGTGTTGCGGAAGAGGCGCGTCTGGAGTTGGGAATCACAGACAAGACACTGCGTCTTTCTATTGGTCTGGAAGATCCCTCTGATTTGCTGGAAGACGTGGCACAGGCGCTGGCAAAGATTTAAGCGGCGGGCGCATCGTGATTTTGAAGAGGGCATCCTATTGGGTGCCCTTTTTGCTTCTGTCTCTGCCTGATGCAGTGTTAGCTGCTAGGCGAGGTGACCTCTACATCCCGGCGAGAACCGGACAGGGTGATGATGAAACCTGCAATGACATCCAGAAAGGTGATGGTCATGAGGAGCAGGAAGAGTGGGGTAGCGGCCTCGTGGACCGATAGGAACTCGATCAGGTAGGCAACTAGAATAATCAAGGAAAGGCTGTGGTCGACCAATGAGACGGTGCTGGTTCTGGTGGCTTTGATGATTTCGATAAAGAGCAGGACCAGTGAGCCAGCTAGCAGAAGGGTGGCGACGTCAAGCGGGACGAGTAGCCCGGATGGCAGCGGGATCTGAAAGACAATGGCCGCCCATGGTGTGACGTTGTAGCCTTGATCGAGTACTGGTTCCAAGTCTTCGAACCATCGAAATGCCACGGCGTTGTAGAGCACAAATGGAATGAGCGTGAGTGGAAAAGTCCTCATTTGGTTGTCCCCGGCAGAGCTGGAAGCGGTATCCTGTCGGAAAATATTAACATTTTCCGGGGTGTCTGTGATGCCCTGAAACCGGAAGGGGTAACGCTTCGGGGTGTTTGGGGCGCCAACGGGCTGATTTGGAGTGTGTTTTACGGAAAACCGCGCGTGCCATTATGGATGCTGAGGAGGCGGCGCACGTGTTCTGTCAAACGGTGTTTGGTGGATGTGAGCTCGTTTAGGTATCTGCTGATAGCCCTGCCATCCAGCGGGCTATCCTTGCCAACCTGGCTGGAATTGCAGGTCTGAGCAGCCTGCGAACTGGGTGCAGCGCTCCAGTTCGGCTTCAAGGCGTTGCTGGCGGCCTTTGCCCATGCGGATACCGGGTTCGGGCCAGAAACGTCTGACGGCCAGTGCGTTGGAAGCTTTGTCGCGCTTTATATCAATGCGGCCAATCAGTTTGTCCCCCTCCATAACCGGGAAGACATAATAGCCATATTGGCGCTTTGCTTCCGGCACGAAGATTTCAATGCGATAATTGAAGTTGAAGAGGAACTCAGCGCGCTTGCGGTCTCGCAGGGCCGGGTCGAACGGGCTGAGGATGCGGATGCGTTGTGAGGGGGCATCGAGGGATTGTAGGTCATCTTCAATGTGTGGGCGTGCGAGGCAGAGTTTGGGTTTCGCGTCTTGTGCAGGCTGGATCTCGACTGTGATGAGTTCCTGTCGACGTAATGCCTGCTCGCACCAGGCCTTAACATCTGCAAGGTCGAGCTTGTCCCAATATGCTGCAATTTCGCTGGGCGTTGCGAAGCCGAGGCGGTCTATTGCGGAGTTACAGACCCACGCGATTGTTTCTTCGTGGCTTGGCTTTGCAGTGAGGTGCGCAGCAGGGATAACCCGCTCGGTCAGGTCATAGAGTTTCTGGAAGTTCTCACGGCGGGAGACGGAGATCTGTCCAGTGCGCCAAAGATACTCGAGGGCAGTCTTTGATGGGTTCCATTCCCACCAACCACCTTTGCTGCGTTTCTCATCCTTGCCCACATCGGAAGTGCCAGCTGGGCCGTTCGCTTCAATGTGCCGGAGGATGAGGTTGAGCTTTTCCTGGTACTCGGCCCCGCGCCAGACTTTCCAGCGAGACTGCAAGCTCTCAGCGCTCTTCTGGAAGCGGTAGTGCCAGTAGGGGAAGAACTCGGTTGGAATGATGGAGGCGTCGTGGGTCCAATGCTCAAAGAGGGTTCTGTCGCTCTCCAGCAGCTTTTGGAGGTGTTTGGGGCGGTAGCTCTGGCGGCGGGACCATAAGATCATGTGGTGGGCGCGCTCGACAGTATTGATGCTATCAACTTGAACAAAGCCAATGCGATGGATGAGATTGAGCAGATCCTCCCCTTTTGAGGGGCCGGTTGGTGTCTCCAGAAGGGCGTGTTTGTGCAGAAACAAGCGGCGCGCAGCGGCGTTATCAACTTTTAAAACTAACTGCGCTTCCATAGTCATCAAAGTCTCCTGCTTCGCCAGATGTGGTTAGGCTAGGAGAGGCAGCGCCTTGCCGCAAGCAGCTCGCAGCAGATAACTGTGGGTTTGTTCCTATTATGTTCTCTGGATGGAGGTTGCATTGGACTTTGCAGAAAAACAGCGGGGGGTGTTTCAGCGGATGATTGTCGGTGCTTTGGTGACCGCGATCGTGTTGTTGTTCGGGGCACTCCTCAATCCGTTTGGTTTTGCTAGTGACTGGGATGCCTCTGAGCGGCTTTGGGTTGGGGCGGTCTCGCTGACGTCACCTGCCGTGCTGCTGATGGTCTCGATCGGTCGTCTGGCAATGCGTCGGTTTTACCATGCTGATGACATTGATGGCGGCGGGCTGACCCACGGGAGTGAGGAAGCGAAGAAGCTGCAGAGCATTTTGCAGAACACGCTTGAGCAGGCTGTGCTTGCCGGTTTCGTTTATCTGGCCTGGGTGGCTGTTATGCCGGGTAGCACAATGTCTGTGCCGCTGTTGGCCGCACTTCTATTTGCGCTTGGGCGGGTTCTGTTTTTCGCCAGCTATGACAAGGGTGCGCCCTTTCGGGGAACCGGCTTTGCACTGACGTTCTATCCAACCATCTTCATGCTGGTGGTTATTCTGATCACATTGATGGCAGGGCTGTGAGGGGAACGCGAAGGAGTTACTCCCCCTCCCATCGTAAACTCGATGGTGATTTTGATGATTCGAACCTGTCAGCGAAAAATACGCTATGGCTGATACGAGGCTTCAGAAGGAAGTGACGCCGCGCCAAAAAAATAAAACCCACAGTGTTTCCACTGCAGGTTCTATGCGTTCTGTCAGAACTTGTTGGTTCTTACGAGCTTAAGCGTCTACCAGTTCTCTTGTCTTGGTCATCTGGTTTCGCTTTGCCAGCGTCCGCAGACGCAGGGCGTTGAGCCGGATGAAGCCTGCAGCGTCTTTCTGGTCGTAAGCGCCGTGGTCGTCTTCGAAGGTCACCAGCTCTTCTGAGTAGAGAGAGTAAGGGGACGCACGACCAACAACGATGACGTTGCCTTTGTAGAGCTTCAGCTTAACCGTACCGGTCACATGCTCCTGCGACTTGTCGATCATCGCCTGCAGCATTTCACGCTCAGGAGAGAACCAGAAGCCGTTGTAGATCAGCTTTGCGTAACGTGGCATCAACTCGTCTTTGAGGTGAGCTGCGTCACGGTCCAGTGTGATGGATTCCATCGCACGGTGAGCTGACAGGAGGATGGTTCCGCCTGGCGTTTCGTAGATGCCCCGGGACTTCATGCCAACGAAGCGGTTTTCTACCAGATCGAGACGGCCAATGCCGTTCTCGCGACCGTAATCGTTCAGTTTGGCAAACAGGGTTGCCGGAGACATATGCACGCCATTGATGGAGCATGCATCGCCTTTTTCAAAGCCGATTTCGATTTCGGTTGCTTCGTCCGGCGCGTTGAGCGGGTCAACTGTCCGCTGGAAGACGTAGTCTGGTGCTTCTTCATTCGGATCTTCCAGAACTTTACCTTCGGAAGAGGAATGCAGCATGTTTGCGTCAACGGAGAACGGAGCTTCGCCACGCTTGTCCTTTGGTACCGGGATCTGATGCTGTTCTGCGAACTCGAGCAGATCGGTCCGGGACTTGAGGGTCCAGTCACGCCAAGGTGCGATCACCTTGATGTCCGGGTTCAGTGCGTAGCAAGCCAGCTCAAAGCGTACCTGGTCGTTGCCTTTACCGGTCGCGCCATGCGCAACGGCGTCAGCGCCGGTTTCCTCTGCGATCTCGATGAGACGCTTGGAAATGAGCGGACGTGCGATAGAGGTGCCGAGAAGATAAACGCCTTCGTAAACTGCGTTGGCCCGGAACATTGGGAATACGAAGTCCCGAATGAATTCCTCACGGAGATCATCAATGTAGATTTCCCGAATACCAAGCAGTTCAGCTTTTCGTCGCGCTGGCTCCAACTCTTCACCCTGACCTAAGTCAGCAGTGAAAGTCACAACTTCGCAGCCGTATTCCGCCTGCAACCACTTGAGAATAATCGAGGTGTCGAGCCCGCCAGAATAGGCAAGCACAACTTTTTTGATGTCGCCTTGGGCCATAGATTAGTTTCCAAATGTGTTTTCGGGCGCATTGTGCGCCTACGAGGGGCAATCTACCGAGCAGAGCCAGTAACGCAAGTAGAGATTGGGGATTGAGCGCTGAGTTATTAATCGGGATAGTTGAGGTGCTCACAGATATCCGTTGCGACCGGATAGGTGAAAGACATTATTAATTTCAATTTTTATGTAAGTAAGATGCTGAAAACGCAACGATAATTGATATGAGGTTGATACCGATTTTTTAAGAAATTGCACTTTTTGGGTGCGGAATAAGGATTGCTAAACTGTATTATCTCTCAAGTATAGCGTCGAAAAAACAGTAGAGTTTATGCGCAGAAAATTTTATCGGAGTCTGCCCAGTAACGACAAGTACCTGTATTTACGCGATTTTTTAGGCGGTGCTTATACGTCTTTCGTCTAATTTTGAGCGAGAACTTGTTTGAGTTCAGATCAAGCATGTGAGTGTTTTGGGGGCTTAATTTGATGATTTTGGCTCAAGGATTCCAGCCGGGTGGCGCCAACTCAAAGCCTTCAAACGAGAAGCCTGGCGCAACGGTGCAACCTACCAGAGTCCAATCGCCAAGGCTTTGTGCAGACTGCCATGCATGGCGTGGTACGATGCCCTGTGGGCGTTGGCCGTCTTTCATGTTCATACCAAGTGTGATGTCGCTGTGCTCACCTTCCTGAGTGCTGATTAACAGGCGAAGTGGAGCGCCGCCGTAGTAGTGCCAGGTCTCGATCGCATCGACCCGATGCCAGTGGGATTTCTGGCCCTTTTTGAGGAGGTAGTAGATAGCCGTTGAGTAGCCACGCCCATCTGGTCCTTCTGTATCGCGGAAGGTTTCAACGTAATAGCCGCCTTCCGGATGCTCTTTCATTTGCAGTTCGGCGATAATCTCTTCGGCGGTTGTGGACTTTACCGTTTGCTCCACTGACATTAGAAATTATCCTTGCGACGACGGATTTCTGCGAAGATGTCGGCTGGGTCGGCGTTGACCATATTGAGGTTTTTTTGGATCTCCGGATCTCGAACGCGCAGGAATGGGTTGGTTGATAGCTCAGCGGCCATGGACGTTGGCAGGGTAGGGCGGCCAACCTCGCGAAGGGCCTCAATGCGTTTTGTGCGCTCTTGCAGCGCCTGATTGGTTGGGTCAATGGTGAGTGCGAATTTGGCGTTCGACAGCGTGTACTCATGACCGCAATAGATGGTGGTTTCTGGTGGGAGCGTGTTGGCCAGATGGCTGAGGGAGGCCCACATCATCTCTGCATCGCCTTCAAAAACGCGTCCGCAACCTAGGGCGAAGAGGGTGTCTCCGGTGTGGGCGATGCCAGCGTCCTGGAACCACCAGGAGATATGATCGAGTGTGTGCCCCGGTGTGCCGATGGCCTTTACTGCGATTGGACCAACAAGGATATCGTCGCCATCTTCAACAAAGTGATTCATGCCTGTGAGGTGTTGGCGAGAACGTTCTGGTCCCGTGACAGTGGCGCCAGTTTGCTCGACGAGTTCTGTCATGCCGCCCACATGATCCCAGTGGTGGTGGGTGATCAGGATGTCGGTCAGGTTCCAGCCGGTTTCTTCCAGCACCTGCAGGTAGGGCGCTGCTTCCGGCACATCGATCGCTATTGTATGACCGCTGTCTGGGTGGTGAATGAGAACGCCGAAATTATCTTTCAGACAAACAAATTGACGAACTTCAACTTCAATCATCAAACAGCTCCCAAGCTGATAATAAATCCTTGCGAGATCATGAGAGGACGCGCAGCCAAATTCAACTGCAAACTCAGAAAACTCCGCGTGTGGTTGATTTATGCTTGCAAATCGTCTGCAAGAAGCGTTGCCTCTGCGCACCGGACACTTCATGATATGTGAAGACGACGCGCGGAGAACCAGTTGTATCTTGATGTTGCTCACTTAAAAGAGTTCTACGACCTGCCACTTGGACGGATGCTCCGGGTGTTGGTTGGAAGTCGCGTGAACATGCTTTGGCCCGAAATGCGGGGGCGAAGCTTGCTGGGTGTTGGCTATGCGGCGCCGTACCTGCGGCCTTATTTGAAGAAGACTAATCGTGTTTTTGCCGGAATGCCCGCTGCACAAGGTGTTGTGAAGTGGCCGCGTGAGGTGGAGATTCCTAACAAGGCGTTCCTGATGGAAAATGGCCAGTTGCCGTTTCCTGATTCCTGTATTGACCGTATCCTGCTTGTGCATTCGCTGGAGATGGCTGGGCAGCCAGGTGAGTTGCTGGATGAAGTATATCGCGTGTTGTCGCCGGGGGGACGGGTAATTGTAATTGTTCCGAACCGTCGCGGCGCATGGGCGCGGTCTGAAGTGTCGCCGTTTGGATATGGCAGGCCCTATTCTCGTCCGCAGTTGGATAATTTCCTCAGTAATCATCACTTATCGGTGGTGTCACGAGAAGAAGCGCTGTTTGTTCCGCCGACGAACTCCAAGCTGGTGCTGAAGAATGCACGCAGCTTCGAGAACCTTGGAGCGGTTGCTTGGCCTGCTTTTGCCGGGTTGTTGGTGACTGAGGCTGAAAAGCAGGTGTATCGAGGCATTCCATTGAAAGCCAGCAGAGTGGCGCGGGTGTTGCGTCCCGTGTTTTTGCCAGAAGGGAAAACAGCGGGTGCTCAGGTGCGAACTAGATACGAATGATGCGTAGCGCGCGGCCTAAAAATGTGCCCGAGGCCGCACCAATCACTGAGGCGAATACCACCGAAAAGGCGGGGTTAGTGTAGAGATCTGGGTTAACGGCCTTTGTTACGCCTGCTGCGTAATTGGCTACGAATTGGGTCATCAAGACGCCGAAGGTGAACCATTCGCCTGCGAGCGTAACGCGGCTACCATCTCTTGATACAATCCAACGCTCCTGCAAGCGGTAGGTGGCTAAGCTAAAGATTGCGTAGAATAACAGGAACGCGGTCCAGCTGAGGGATTGGTTAGGCAGTGCAATGATGCCGTTGATGGTGGTGAGGCCCAGAAGAGGTAATAAATAGGCGGACTTAACGGAGGAACTCCGCTCTTTTGAAGAATGAATGCCTAAATAAACCAGAAGCGCGAATAGTGGCCACACCCAGACGGGTGCGCCAGTGATGAACTGCAACATATGAAACCTCGAAAAGGGATATCTGAAATTCGAGTCGTATAACGTAATCAATTCTTGCGTTCTAACAGGAATACCGCCTGGTCGCCAATCAGATTCCACACCCACCAAGGTGCATTGAAAGCAATGCGACGGCCTTTGGCGTCTAAGGCTTCTGCCTTTATGACCCTTGCATGCACTTCCTCTGAAAGTTCTACAAAATCACGGATGGTACAGAAGTGAATGTTTGGTGTGTCATACCACTGGTATGGCAGGTAGTCGGTGACCGGCATCCGGCCTTTCGTGAGTAGCTGTATGCGGTTGCGCCAGTGGCCGAAGTTGGGGAAGGACACAACGACTTTCTTGCCGATGCGCAGCAGCTGCTCAAGGACCTGTTTGGGGTCCATGGTTGCCTGCAGGGTATGGCTCAGGATTGCATAGTCAAAAGCATCATCGGGGTAGGCGGAAAGATCATTGTCCGCATCGCCCTGAACAACTGACAGCCCGCGGGCCACAGCTTCGTTCACGCCCTTTTGTGAGGTGTCGAAACCTCGGCCATCCACGTTCCGCGTTTTGATCAGCAACTCAAGTAGTTCACCTTTGCCACATCCAATGTCCAGAACCCGCGCGCCCGGTGTAACAAAATCGCAGAGAATCCGGTGATCGCCGCGTACATTCCTCAAATCATCTTTTGTCATAATGAATTCTGCTTTCTGATAAAGCTAACTGTTCAACGTTGCGGTTCGTTTCCATCTCCGGGAGCCGGAATGCCTCTGGCTCTGGATGCTCCGGTCAGGAAACCGCGCATGGTTTTGAGTAGTTCAGCTTCATCAAGAAGGAATGCATCGTGTCCGCGAGAGCTCTCGATCTCGACAAAGGAGACGTTTGCTCCAGCTGCGTTGAGAGCCCGTACAACGTCCTTGCTTTCCGAGGTTGGGAAAAGCCAATCAGTTGTAAAGGACATGACGCAGAAGCGGGTTTTGGTGTGCAGGAACGCGTTGGCCAGTTTGCCACCATGGGCTGCCGCGAGGTCGAAATAATCCATCGCGCGGGTCACGTAGAGGTATGAATTGGCGTCGAAACGATCCACAAAGGTCATACCCTGATGACGCAGGTAGCTTTCGATCTGAAAGTCCGCGTCAAAGCCAAATGTGATGGCAGAGCGGTCCTGAAGGTTGCGGCCAAACTTACTATGAAGGCTCTCATCTGACATATAAGTGATGTGGGCTGCCATGCGTGCGACGGACAGGCCTTTGGTCGGGCGCTTTCCGTATTTTGCGTATTGGCCGTGACACCAGTCCGGGTCCGCCATCACAGCCTGACGGCCAACCTCGTGGAAGGCAATATTCTGACTGGAGTGGCGTGGGCCCGTAGCGATTGGGACAGCTGCGAATACCTTATCCGGGTACGCGGAGGCCCATTGTAGCACCTGCATGCCGCCCATGGAGCCGCCGACCACGGCAAACAGTGTGTCGATGCCAAGGGCTTCAACCAGTTTTGCCTGGGAGCGCACCATGTCGCCGATTGTTACGACCGGAAGATCCAGCCCGTAGACCTCGTTGGTTTCCGGGTTGGTTGAGGCAGGCCCGGTGGTGCCAAGGCAGCCACCCAGCACGTTTGCGCAAATGACAAAGTACTTGTCGGTGTCCACGGGGCGTCCGGGGCCAACCATTACTGACCACCAGCCCGGCTTTCCGGTCACAGGGTTCTCGGAGGCCGCGTATTGATCACCTGTGAGGGCATGACAAACCAATATGGCGTTGGTCTTGTCTGCATTCAGTTCCCCATAGGTTTCGTAGGCGATCTGCCAGGGCGCAATCTCGGTGCCTTCGTCAAGCCGAAGAGGGTTATCGGGACCAAATCGCATGAGCTTGCTGGCAGGCATGTCCATCTGCTCCGCTGCAACACTGGCTTGTGTTGAGGGCGAGATTTTCGGAGTTTCCTCCGGTTTTGCGCTGGCAGTCTCAGTCATATTTTCTTCCGAGAGGTTGTGAAGGCGAATTGGGTGTTCCTCTGAAGGCTTTCAGGAGGGTTTTTGCTAGGTGCCTATTGGCAGTGTGTCAACGTTTTCTTTTGGTTTCATCCTCGTTGTTTCCTGAGATTTTGGTCAGGTTCTGTTCAATATTTCGAGAGGGTAAGCACGATGTTCCTGATGTTCCCAGTTGCAGATACACAGATGAGTTTGCCTCTTGTCCGAGAAAAACTGAATGAAGTTGATGGGGTGCGCTATGATTTTTGACGCACAAAGGTATAGAAGTGTTGAGTTTTTATCGCAGTTTTGAAGGCGTAAATGCGCTATTAGCTGTTGTGTAGGCTTAGATCCGGGCAGATGCTCGCAAAGTTTTTTGAATTTGCGGAAGTGGCGCCGGATTAGCTTAGTTGCGTCAGTGTATAGCTTGCACCGCTTGACCTAGATGATGAATTTGATAGTGAAGCAGACGCAGTATTTGAAACTACGCGTTTTTTGAATGAAGGAATGACGTGATGGAAGAGCAGGTAGTACGTCCTGTCCCGCGTGCCGGTGTCTTGGCGATTGACCCTTATGTGCCTGGTAAGGCTAAGGCAAAGGGCGGCCATAAACTGCATAAGCTCTCTTCCAATGAATCTCCTATGGGAGCGAGCCCGAAGGCACTTGAAGCGTATCGCAGCATTTCCGAGCTTCAACAATACCCTGATGGCAGTGCCACAGAACTGCGTACCGCGATTGGAGAAGTGTACGGTCTGAACC
This sequence comes from Pseudovibrio japonicus, assembly GCF_014651595.1. Classification (GTDB taxonomy): domain Bacteria; phylum Pseudomonadota; class Alphaproteobacteria; order Rhizobiales; family Stappiaceae; genus Pseudovibrio; species Pseudovibrio japonicus. The sequence continues at coordinate 681,013 of NZ_BMXE01000002.1, forward strand.
CAGACCATATTATCTGCGGATGTGGTTCTGACGAGGTGCTGAGCTTGCTTGCCTATGCCTACCTTGGCGAAGGTGATGAAGCTATCTATACCACTCACGGCTTCCTTGTTTACAAGATTGCGATCCACGCTGCCGGTGCAAAACCGGTTATTGCGCCCGAGAAAAATCTGACCACGGACGTCGATGCTATTCTGGAGCGTGTGACCGAGAAAACCAAAATGGTTTTTGTTGCGAACCCGAACAATCCGACCGGTACGTATATTCCATTTGACGAAGTCAAGCGTTTGCATGCTGGATTGCCGAAGTCCTGTATTCTGGTGCTGGATGCGGCCTATGCTGAATATGTGACCAGAGACGATTATAACGCGGGTATCGAGCTGGTGGACAACTCCGAGAACGTTGTGATGACACGCACGTTCTCCAAGGCTTATGGCCTGCCAGCGCTGCGCCTTGGATGGGGTTATGGTCCTGAGCACATCATTGATGCGTTGAACCGTATTCGCGGGCCGTTCAATATGAATGCTGCTGCAATTGCAGCGGGTGCCGCCGCTGTGCGTGATCAGGCGTTTATTGAGCAGGCGGTTGGTCACAATAACGAGTGGTTGCCGTGGGTAGTTAACGAACTCACCAAACTAGGTCTTGACGTAACGCCAAGTGTCGGCAATTTCATTCTGATCCATTTTCCTGAGGAAGCGGGCAAACGCGCTGTTGATGCGGATGCCTTCCTGCTGGAACGCGGGTGTGTGTTGCGGCAGGTGAAAGCTTATGGATTTGACAATGCCCTACGCATGTCAATCGGTAGTGAGGAAGCCAACAAAGATGTTGTTGCAGCTCTCACTGAATTTCTGAAGTAGTCCTAATAGAAGGTCTCCATGTCTGAACCCTTGTTTAGCCGGGTCGCACTGATTGGTATCGGTCTGATCGGCTCCTCTCTTTCGCATGTCATGCGCCGCGAAAAGCTGGCGGGTGAAATTGTTGTCTCTACACGCTCAGAAGTTACTCTGAAGCGTGCGGAAGAGCTGAGGCTTGGGGACCGATATTATCTGGACGCAGCTGATGCCGTTAAAGGGGCAGATCTGGTCATCGTTTGTGTGCCAGTTGGTGCCTGTGGCGCAGTGACAGAAGCCATTGGCCCGCATCTGGCAGAGGGCGCAATCGTGACTGATGTGGGGTCTGTTAAGGCCTCCGTCGTTTCTGCGATGAAGCCGCATATTCCAGAGAACGTGCATTTTGTGGCGGGGCACCCGATTGCGGGTACGGAATATTCCGGCCCGGATGCCGGTTTTGCATCGCTCTTTGAGAATCGCTGGTGCATTCTCACGCCGGATCAGGACGCGGATCAGGATGCGGTGAAGCGCCTTTCGGCTTTCTGGGAGGCTTGTGGCTCTGAAGTTGAGGTTATGGACGCCGAGCATCATGATCTGGTGCTTGCTGTCGTGTCTCACCTTCCGCATATCATTGCTTACAACATTGTTGGCACAGCCGATGATCTGGAGACGGTGACCAAGTCTGAAGTGATCAAGTACTCCGCTTCCGGTTTCCGTGACTTCACACGTCTGGCGGCTTCTGATCCGACGATGTGGCGTGATGTTTGCCTCAACAACAAAGATGCCATTTTGGAGATGCTTTCGCGGTTCTCTGAGGATCTGTCTGCTTTGCAGCGGGCGATCCGCTGGAGTGATGGCGATGCGTTGTTCAAGCTCTTTGCCCGTACCAAGGGTATCCGCCAGCAACTAGTTGAAGCTGGTCAGGAATCTGCAGCTCCGAACTTTGGTCGCGAAAACGAAAAGGGCGAACCGGCAGAGTAAGCTTGGTTGCATTTTGAGAGAATTTCACCCGGGTCAGATTTGTTCTGATCCGGGTTTTCTTTTGGAGTTGTAACCAAGACCAATCAACTTGCAAAACGGGTAGGGGCCATTGGTTTACTGCGCTGGCAAGGGATGCATTGTATCTTCCTGAACGCTGCATATCCTGAGAGGTGACAAAGCATGCTTTCAGGAGTTTCTTATGATGAAACCAAGTGGGTTGGCTGCTGTTGCTGCAGCTGGATTTGCTGTTGTGAGTTTTGCGGCGGTGACTGCAGAGGAAGATCAGGTTCCTGCTCGTCCAATTGCGGTGGCTGTCATGCACGATGTTGATGGCAATCAGGTTGGCCGTGTGGTGATGGTGGAGACTTTGAGCCAGACCTTGCACATCTCCGCGTCCTTTGACGGACTTCCTGCTGGTGTGCATGGGTTCCATGTTCATGAAACCGGTCTTTGTGAGCCAAACTTTGATGCTGCCGGTGGTCACTTTGCGCCGGATGGACATGAGCATGGTATTGAGGTTGCGGATGGACCACATGCTGGCGATCTGCCCAACCTTCATATTCCTGAGAACGGGAAGCTTATTGTTGAATATTTTTCCGATGTCTTGGATCTGAGCCCCGATGATGAGCATAGTTTGATTGGTGGTCCGGGCAGGGCGTTGATTGTTCACGCGGATCCGGATGACTATCACAGTCAGCCGACTGGTAATGCCGGTGGCCGTATTGCATGCGGGGTGATTGTGCCGGTTGATCAGAATGCAGACGCGTTTCAGAGTTACCCAGAAGAGCCTTCCAGTTATGGCGAGTAGGTTTGGCACTGCATGGTGTTCCATGCAGTGTTGAAACTAAGGGTTCCCGCTAGAACGGGTGGAGCAAGGCGGGCAGGCTCTGCCTGCGCTACTTGTTAAGTTAGTTTCTTCGGCATTGGCTGCTCGCCTCGCCCGGGTCTTTTATCATGAACGCGCGGGTTCCTTCTCGAACAGACGTGACTGACACATTGCTATGCCATTGGCAGTTTCCTGCCACCGCCGGACGCCCTTCGGAACGATCTCATTTCCCCTATACCACTGCGGTCTCAAAAGGGGACGCTTCACCGGACCTCCCGACACGATACGTTACCTCATGCCGGTAGCCCAACCCCACCCACGACCACCGGCGGACGGTCCGCCGACAGCCCAATACGTGGGCACAAAATAAGCCTAGGACAGTTTCGGGAGAGGGGAATAAGTTTTCCGGGAGATCTTCTTCTGTGGGAGTTCGGGAGGTGCAGTTTGATTTGCTCTGCAACTCCTTTAGGGACGACAATTGTATATAACTCATTGTAATATATAGATAAAATGTTATTTGCTGACGTATACATTAGTGTGCTACCGTAAACGTCACTGCTTCGTGGCTCTGGATTTGCACGGGCATTTGAGTTTGGTTTGGGAGGGCCGTCTCAATGGAATTTTTTGATCCGGTAGCGTACGCGATACCGTTTTTTGTTATCTTCATGATTGTCGAAGGCGTGGCCTTGAAGCTGCGCGGTTTTGGTGGTTATGGAGCCAAAGACACATTTTTCAGTCTCTCACTGGGGATTGGGAGCCTCGTTGTCGAAGTTCTTTTTGGTACTTTCGTCGCCTATACAGCACAGAGCTGGATCTACGGCTATCGGCTTGTGGAGAGTATTCCGGTCAACTTCTGGACTATCGCGGCCTGCTTGTTTCTCTACGACTTTGCGTTCTATTGGAAGCATAGGTTCGGGCACGAATATCGCTTATTCTGGGCGAGCCATGTAAATCACCATTCCTCGCAGCATTACAACCTGTCGACGGCTTTGCGCCAGACATGGACAGGTACAATCGCGTTTGCTTTCATTTTCGGGATGCCGCTTTCGCTACTCGGTTTTCCGCCGGAGATGGTTTTCTTCGTTGCCGCGTTGAACCAGCTTTATCAGTTCTGGCTTCACACTGAGCTGGTAGACCGCTTGGGACCGATTGAGTGGATCTTTAATACACCGAGCCACCACCGGGTGCATCATGCAACGAATCCACGTTATCTGGATTCCAACTACGCCGGCGTCCTGATCATCTGGGATAGAATGTTCGGAACTTTTAGTACTGAAGTGGCAGAGGATCCACCGCGGTACGGTATTGGCAAGAACCTTGACACCAACAACATACTGATTGTGGTGCTTCATGAATGGATTGCCATGGTAAAGGACCTGAGGACTGCGCGTTCATTGCGCGATGTTTTCGGTTACATATTCCGTACCCCGGGATGGACACCGGACGGCTCTCGTCTGACAACCAAAAAGGCGAAGGCCAATTGGAGGCGGAAACAGGAGCGCCTAAAAGCTCAGCAGGAAGCCTTGGAGCAATCCGAGGCGGAACAGAGCACCAAGGCTGTTGAAGCGTAACGGAATGCATAGCCGTTGCTGCTGTCCTGCGAAGTCCTTTTGTAAATCAGGAAAATGGAATCTGCCTAGTTTGCAGAGCAGCAGCATATGCGCAATCGGAGGAAATAGGGGCTGTGCATATGAGGGGTTTTCCTATCGCAATATGCAGTCATTATGCGTGCTTACGTACCACTGGCACTCAGCTCAATTCTGAATTCTACCAGCATATTTCATGCTGTTTTGGGGGGACAAAATGGGAAATATCAATTGGCCAATCTTAACTTATGGAAATTACGGAGGCCCCTTCTATACGGGAGGTGAGTACGGAGGAACGGACACTTCTGTCCCTGCCAAAGATGATTTGGATGAAGCCTACAGACAACATGATATTCTCTATAGTCACGAGGACGCGGACCTAGCCTACATCGCAAACAGGCAGTTCTTAGATGATATCGACATTCTTAAATTCGACCCAGAGTCCGATTGGAATAACGGAGAACTCGACACAGCGGAGAAGGCTTATTGCGATTTCACTTTCGGCCTCTTTCTTGGGCTCGTCAAACTCCACGAAGAACAGAATAATATTCCGCCAGCAGAGTGCTGGACGCCTATGTCGGCCGATGAACTGCTCGCAGAGATAATGGGAGAAGACGTTGTTTACGACCCTGATAGTGGCATCACTCTAGAGGGTGGGGACGAGGCCAATACTTTCATAGGCAGTGAACTCAATGATACGCTTAGGGGCGGTGCTGGAAATGACACTCTTGAGGGGGGCAATGGTCGTGACGTCCTTGAAGGAGGAAGCGGTGCCGACACGCTCATAGGCGGTAATGGTGGCGATACACTTAAGGGCGGGAGCGGCAAAGACACTCTTTCTGGCGGTTCCGGAGAGGATACTCTCATAGGCGGAAGTGGCAGTGATACGCTTAAGGGCGGCGCGAATGACGACATACTTGATGGCGGTAGCGGCAACGACACTCTAAAGGGCGGGAATGGCAATGACATCCTGATTGACGGGTCTGGATCAGATCATCTTGTAGGCGGGGATGGAGACGATACATTCCGTTTTTCCAATGATGGTAGGAAAGACTATATTGATGATTTCGAGCTCGGGTGTGATGTCATTGACTTGAGCGCTGCTGGTGTCACCTCATTCTCTGAACTTAAGATCACGCAGGACTGGTTTTGGGATCCAGTCGAAATCCAATACGCAGATGAGACGATCGTTGTCGATGCTGGCTGGCTGATCTTAGATAGCTTCTCTGCGGATGACTTCATTTTTGCATAGGCGCGATGGAGCAGCTGTGTGAGTGTTCTAAAGCAGACACAAAAAAAGGGAGAGCAAATGCTCTCCCTTTTGCGTTTATATGTAAGGACTTAGGAAGCCTTAGCTGATGCACGCTCAGCGCGCTTGCGATCATGTGGGCACAACAGAGCTTTACGCAGGCGGATGGATTCTGGGGTGACTTCCACCAGCTCATCTTCTGCGATGTAAGACAGTGCGCCTTCAAGGCTCAGCTTGATTGGGGTGGTCAGCTTAACAGCATCGTCCTTACCGGAAGAACGGATGTTGGTCAGCTGCTTGCCCTTCAGAACGTTCACTTCAAGGTCGTTGCCGCGTGTGTGCTCACCGATGATCATGCCCTGGTACACTTTTGTACCCGGCTCAATCATCATTGGGCCACGGTCTTCCAGGTTGAACAATGCATAAGGAACAGCATCGCCCTGACCGTTGGACAGCAGAACGCCGGTGTTACGGCCCTGAATTGCGCCTTTGTAAGGTGCGTATTCATGGAACACACGGTTGAAGATTGCAGAACCGCGAGTGTCTGACATCAGCTCTGCCTGGTAACCAATGAGGCCACGCGTTGGAGCATGGAATACCAAACGGGAACGACCGCCGCCTGATGGGCGCATTTCAAGAAGTTCACCTTTACGCTCGGTGATCTTCTTAACAACAGCACCCTGGAACTCATCATCAACGTCGATGATAACTTCTTCGATCGGCTCAAGGCGTTTGCCAGCTTCGTCTTCCTGATAAACAACGCGCGGACGACCTACGCAAAGCTCGAAGCCTTCGCGGCGCATGTTTTCAATCAGGATCGCCAGCAGGAGTTCGCCGCGACCAGATACGATGAAGGAATCTGCTTCTGCAGTTTCTTCGATCTTGAGCGCAACGTTACCTTCCGCTTCCTTCATCAGACGCTCGCGGATAACGCGGGACTGAACTTTGGAGCCTTCCTGACCGGCCAAAGGACCGTCGTTCACACGGAACATCATGGACAGGGTTGGCGGATCGATTGGCTGTGCCTGAATTGGTTCGCTCACCTGAGGTGCAACAATTGTGTCTGCCACGGTTGCCTTGGTCAGACCAGCGATGGAAACGATGTCGCCTGCTTCGCCTTCTTCAATTGCCTGACGCTCAAGACCACGGAACGCGAGAACCTTGGAGATGCGGCCAGTTTCGACCACTTCACCGTCACGTGTCAGTGCTTTGATTGGCATGTTTGGCACTGCAACGCCAGATGCGATGCGGCCTGTCAGAATGCGACCGAGGAACGGGTCGGATTCAATGGTGGTTGCCAGAAGGCGGAATTCACCTTCTTCAGCCTGAGGCTCAGCGACTTTGTCGAGGATCATGTCGAACAAAGGAGCCATGGAGTCCTGAGGACCTGCTGGCTCAAGAGCCATCCATTCCTGCTTTGCAGAACCGTAGACGACAGGGAAGTCGAGCTGCTCTTCGTTTGCATCCAAAGATGCGAAGAGGTCGAAGACTTCATCCAGAACTTCGTCAGCGCGCTGCTCAGGTTTGTCGATTTTGTTGATCGCTACGATAGGCTTCAGGCCAAGCTTCAGCGCTTTACCAAGTACGAACTTGGTCTGTGGCATTGGGCCTTCAGCAGCGTCTACGAGCAGTACAACGCCATCAACCATGTGCAGGATGCGCTCTACTTCGCCGCCGAAGTCAGCGTGACCTGGTGTGTCAACGATGTTGATGCGGGTGTCTTTCCAAACAAGCGAAGTGTTTTTCGCGAGAATGGTGATGCCGCGCTCACGCTCGATGTCGTTGGAGTCCATCATGCGTTCTTCGGTGCGCTGATTGTCACGGAAGACGCCGGACTGCTTCAACAGGACGTCGATCAGGGTCGTTTTGCCGTGGTCAACGTGGGCGATGATCGCAATATTGCGAAGTTTCATGGAGGCTCCGTCTGGCCATGGGAAGTCGTGACGTGTGGGAGGATCATGAGGTGCCCGATCCACGCCATTCCTTCAATCTAGTTTTTCTCAAATGAAAGATGCGCTCTTCTATCCTATTTTTGAGTCATTTCAAACCATCTTGCTAAAAAACTGCTAAGTATTTAGTGCGGCACGTTTTTTTCTAGATTAGTCTGTCTTGATGGATAGAATTTGTCGGAAAAAGAACGCAATTCAGCGTTTGTTTAGCTGAAACCTGATCGCGTGGCTAAAGAAAAATGCGGCTGGGCGCGGTTTCTGGCGGGTAGGGCGCTTACTCTTCATTGAGGAAGTTATAGTCATCGACCGTAAGCAGGCCGGACTTGCGCATCAGGCGTGAACGGACGCTGATTTCGGCAAGGTCATAGGCATGCATCCATTGGCACTCATCCGGGCAGCGGCCAACAATGTCGTAGCTCTGGCCTGCGGGGATGTAAAATTCTTTGAAGGGTTCAAGATTGAAAATCCTGCCATTGATCCCTATAGACATTCCAGAGGTCAGTGCGACGAAAATCTCTTCGGCCTCTGCATACAAGTTTCTCCAGATGCGACCGGGCGCGTCGATTTGATGGTGAAATGCGTAGCCCCGCTCGCGAAAGCTTGCTTGCAGCTCCTGTTTCTGTTGTTCAAATTGAGACAGTTCAACTGAAAGCAAGCAGTGCTCCTGTAAATTCGATCTTCGGCAAACTGTTAAAAAATGCTCAGTACCATCCGAGGGACAGTCACTTGACTACAAAAAGGAATATGGCAATCTAAATACTATTCAATATCGCAATATTGGGTATTGCAATACCCAATACTAATACCGATTTATTCGTGGTGGGTGATTATAAAATAATAAAATACCCTCTGTGCGCGTAATCCCAAAAGTTGTTGGAAAATCAATGCAATTTGCAACCCAACAGTGGTTAGAAGAATGGTTTGCCCCTCTCGCCCCAAGCGAGGGAACGAGTGCAACCCGGCATGAATGTGTAGAAGTGATTCGAGTGACAACCGCGATGAAACCTCGTGCGGTTATGTACTCGCCAAGCATTCGAGTCGTTTTTCAGGGCCTGGTCAGAGGTCATTTGGGTAGCCAAAGCTTCCTCTATTCCCAGCAGAGCTATGTCGCGCTTGTTTCGCCAATCCCGCTTGAGATCGAAATCGTTGAAGCGTCACCTGAAAAGCCGCTTTTCGTAGCTAATTTAGCTATTGATATCAATGTTTTGGCAGAGCTGATGCTCTTGATTGAGCAGGAGCCTCTCGAGTTTGAGTACGGCGAAACGCTTGGTCGACCAGCGCATTTGTCCGAGGAGGCGTTGTTCTCTGTTTGTCGTCTGTTGCAGACGCTAAATAGCGAAGAACAAACGAAAATTCTCGCTGATGGCTATTATCGGGAGTTCCTGTACCACATCCTCAAGTCTGAATACGGTGCGAGTCTGAGAGTCCTGTTCCAAAACAGTGAAAAATCTCAAGGTATTGCGCGAGTTCTTCAAGTGTTACACGAAGATTTCTCAACCAACCTCAGCGTTGACCAGATGGCGAAGATGGCGTGCATGAGCATTTCGGCGTTTCATGCTGGCTTTAAGGCTGCGACCGGGCTCTCTCCGTTGCAGTATGTGAAGTCGATCCGTCTGCATAAGGCGCGCTCGATGATGCTGAGTCAGAATATGAGTGCCAGCCAGGCAGCCTATCGGGTTGGCTATGCAAGTCCGTCCCAGTTCAGTCGTGAGTTCAAGAGGTTCTTTGGCAGCTCGCCAACGCAGGAAGCTGCGAAATTCCGTGTCATGGCGTGAGGTAACGCATAAGTTGATTGCCGCAGTCTGTGTTTTCCATTGTGTGTATGGTGCACGCAGCCTAAAGTAAGTCGTTCAGAACCTAATAATAATTATAACTGGTAATGTGCATTCGGGTTTACTAAGTGCCTTGCCTTGAGGTTTGATTTTAGAATGACAAAGGCACAAGGTACGCACCCAGGGCCCTGGCTTTCAGCTGGGCGCACTGCGGCTTTCGGGGCATTGCTGGTTACGATTGGTCCGCTCTCCATGGCGCTCTATACGCCAGCTTTGCCGACCCTGACGGATGTGTTTCAGACAACAAGTGCTGTCGCCAAGCTTACTCTGACGGTGTATTTCGCCGGTTTCACGGTGGCGCAGCTGATCTGCGGGCCGCTTTCCGATGCCTACGGGCGTCGGCCCATTATTCTCGGTTTCTTCAGTCTCTATCTGGTCGGCAGTCTGATGGCCTGGTTTGCGCCAAATATCGAGACGCTGCTGCTCAGCCGACTGATACAGGGAATTGGTGCATCCAGCGGTGTTGCTGTGGCGCGGGCGATCGTGCGGGACCAGTTTTCTGGCGAGGCTGGGGCGCGGATCATGAATCTACTTGCTTTGATGCTGGGGATTGCGCCTGCTTTTTCTCCGACGATTGGTGCTTTGGTACTTGGGGCCTTCGGGTTGCAGGCGGTTTTTCTTCTGATGGTGGTCTACGCGGCTTGCATTCTGGTGCTCACGCTGACTGTTTTGCCGGAGACAAATCTTTATCGGGATGCCAAGCTCATTCAGCCCCGGTACATTCTTTCCTCCTACTGGACGCTTCTGAAATCGTTTGAGTTTTTGCGACCCTCTTTAATCCTCGGGCTCACTATCGGTGTCATCTATACGATGTCTACGATTTTGCCGTTTGTCCTCATTGACCAGCTGGGCCTTTCGCCCTTGCAGTTTGGTCTGGGCATGCTGCTTCAGTCGGGCTCGTTCTTTGCCGGTGCGTTGGCGACCCGCTTTCTTTTGATCAAGTTCACCACCAAAGTCCTGCTTAACCCTGCGCTATTCCTATGCGGCCTTGGTGGGCTGGCTTTGTTTGGTGTTACACACTTTGGGCAGCTGAGTTTTGTTGGCATCATGATTCCGGTTGGTCTCTTCGCCTTTGGCGCGGCGATGGCCATGCCTGCACTTTCGATGCAGGGGCTGGATCCGTTCCCCGGGATTGCCGGGTCTGCTTCTGCCTTGATGGGCTTTATGCAGATGGCCTGCGGTTTCCTTGGCAGTCTGGTTGCTGCGGTTATTGTGCCTGATCCGGTGGTTGCACTTGGCGTGGTCATGCCGGGCATGGCTTTGGGTGCGTTGTTCCTCCATCTGCTGCCGTTCAAGAAGCGGGCGATGGAAGACGAGGCCGTCACACACTCTGGTAAGCCGCCCAGATAAAGGCGTCTTGCAGTAAATTGGGCGCACACGGTGGAGCTCGTCGAAAAGATCACCTGATTTTGCTGGAATCCTCGGCGTTGGGCGGCTATGAGGGTCCTGAAATTGGGAGGGAACCCCTTATGGCAGAGTTTGATCGTGGATTGCTGGAGAGTTCTCAGCGTCCGCTCGTCATGGGCATCTTGAATGTAACTCCGGATAGCTTCTCCGATGGCGGCCAGTTTGATGCGCCTGCGGTGGCTTTGGCGTATGCGAAAGAGATGATCGCGGAAGGTGCGGACATCATCGATGTCGGTGGTGAAAGCACGCGGCCCGGAGCTACCTTTGTTGAAGAGCAGGATGAGTTGGATCGGGTACTGCCAGTTCTCGAGCTGATCAAGGACCTGCCAGCCCTGATCTCCATTGATACCTATAAGGCAAAGGTTGCTGAAGCGGCCTGTAAGATCGGTGCGCACATCGTGAATGATGTCTGGGGCTTGCAGAAAGACCCTGAGATGGCGGGTGTCGTGGCAGATGCGGGTGTGCCAGTGATCATGATGCACAACCGTACCGAGGTTGATGCTACGCTTGATATCCTTGAGGATATCGACCGTTACTTCGAGAAGTCTTTGAAGCTGGCATCAGATGCGGGCATTCCGGAGGAGCTTCAGATTCTTGATCCAGGGTTCGGATTCGGCAAGACGCTAGAGCAGAACTATCAGATTCTGAAGAGGTTTTCTGATCTTCATAAATATGGACGCCCCATTCTTGCAGGCGCTTCTCGAAAGCGGATGGTTGGACATATATTGAATAATGAAGCATCAGAGCGTATGGCTGGGTCGCTTGCAATTCACATGCTTGCTCTGCAAAGTGGAGCGCAGATACTGCGAGTGCATGATGTAAAGCCGCACGTGGATGCGGTACGGATCTTCCAGGCGATGAAAGAACTAGGCAGCAGCCAATAATGACACAAGAAAAAATCGTTGCAGCTCTTGGTTTGGGCTCCAATCTTGGCGATACCAAAGCAAACATCGACAATGCGGTCGCGGCCTTGAATGCTGTCGAGGGCATAACCGTTCTCCAGAAATCATCTGATTACCGGACTCCGCCATGGGGGCCTGTGCCGCAGGATGATTATCGCAACTGCTGCATTACTGTAGAGACGGTGCTTTCTCCGCGTGCGCTTTTGAATGCGGGTCTTGATGTGGAGCAACATCTTGGCCGTGTGCGCGATGTGCGCTGGGGCCCCCGAACGATTGATATCGACCTTCTCATTTATGATCATGAGAGCGTTGCTGAAGAGGGGCTTCAGGTGCCGCATCCCCGTATGGGGGAGCGAGCGTTTGTGCTGATCCCACTCACGGAGATTTGGCCGGATGCGCCGTTGCTTGATGGGCGCACAGCGGAAGAAGCGCTGGAGACTTGCCCAGAAAAAGAAGGCATCTACAAGCTGTAGATGCCTTGTTGCTTGTCAGGTGGTTTTCATCCTGGCGACCAGATTGTCTTTCAGAACAAACTGATGATAGAGCGCTGCGATGACATGCAGCGCAACAGAGGCGAGCAGCACAGGCGCGGCGAGCCCGTGGATTGCTGCAGGCGCAATGGTGATGTTTTCTGGCCACGCCTGCCAATTGCCTGCGATTGCAAGTTCCATTAGTCCTGCAAATAAAGACATGCTCATGCCGGAGATCACCAGTGCCAATGGTGCGAGGTAAAGCAGCAGGTGAACCAGTTTTGAGAGGTTGATCATTACAACGCCCCAATCCGGGTCCGGCTGTGGCCGCGCATGTTTGAATAGCAGGACGATGCGATAAATCAGGAAGAGCCCTGTGAGGCCTCCCAGACCTGCATGAGCCATGAAGATATTGAGTTTGTCAGGTGAGATTGCAGTTCCTGCGAGGACTTTTCCCAAAATGAAAACGGCAATTATGGTGACGGCAAAGAGCCAATGTAGGATAATTGTCGGGCGGCTATACTTGTGTGGCGATGACATAGGATTGACCTCTGATGACCGGAATAAAATGATTTTAGTTTACATGTAAATTAGATGTCAATAATATAATGAACTCTAATAATTCAGGAATGCGATGACAACACTCCCATACCCACGCTCGATGGGCCGATTGCTCACCATGCTGTCTGAAGCTGCTTGCGGTTTGGCAGAGGATTATTTGCGGCCCTATGAGATTTCTCTGGCGCAGTGGGTTGTACTTTCGGCGTTGTGGCGCCGCGACGGGCTAAGCGTTTCTGAGCTTTCGGAGTATTCGGGTAAGAAAACTGCCGCGCTCTCACGCTTACTGGACCGGTTGGAGGACAAGGAGCTGGTTCGCCGTGCAGCGGTTGAGGATGACAAGCGGTCGGTGAAGATCCACCTTACGGAGAAGGGGCAGGGACTGTCTCATCTGGCTGACATGTACAAGCACGTGAATGGGGTTTTGCTTGCAGATTTGTCCGAAACAGAGCAGGAACAGCTGTTTCCGATGCTGGAGCGGATGCTTGACAGCGTTGAGGGAAAATCCAAAAAACGCTGATATCTAAATAAGATACTCGCATTCTCGTCAAAACAGCCGGTACCTCCGCAAAGAAAATTCATAGGAATTGCATTTTAGCTCTTGAAGCTATAGCGACTGGAGGTCTTATCTTGTCATGCAATGAAGAAATTGCATGGAGCGGATTATGTCCAATGCGGAAGAGCGAGGTCAAAAAGATTTTCGCGATGAGATAGACGAGTCTACCAACGAAAGCTGCTGTTCCAACACGGCTGGGGAAACTGGCAAGGCTACAGGGGATTGCTGCTCAGTAAGCCCTGAGACATCTGGGGATGATTGCTGTGGCTCTGCGAAACCGCATGAACACGCACACGAACACTCTCATACGCACACGGGGTGTGGCTGTTCCAGCGAGAGTGAAGTGGCGATTCCGGATGTGACCAACTGGAAGGGCGCCCGCTCGTTCCGTGTTGAAGGCCTGTGCTGTGCTGAAGAGATGAGCATTCTGCGCCGTGTTGTTGGCCCTGTTGTTGGTGATCCTGAGTATCTTGCCTTTGACGTGCTGAACGGGAAGATGATTGTTTCTCCTGTTGCCCGTGATGTTGCTGATGATCTGATCGTTAAGGCTGTGAACACGACAGGCATGAAAGCCGCCCTGTTTATTGAGCAGGAAGCAGCAGACGCACGGGCCAAGCAGCATCGTCGTCTTGGCACGTTTACGATTGCCAGTGGTTTGTTCTGGGCAGCTGCGCTTACGCTTCAGGTGGTTCTGTTTTTTTCCAGTACGCATTCTACAAATGTGTTCAGCGTGTTTCAGGCTGTTCCATCAGGGCCGGTTGAAGTTTTGTATATGCTTGCCATCGTGGCTGGCCTGCGGTTGGTGGCGCCCAAGGGATGGTATGCGCTGAAGACCTTGCGGCCTGACATGAACCTGCTGATGCTGGTTGCGGTTGCTGGTGCGATTGGAATTGGTGAGTGGTTTGAGGGTGCTACGGTTGCCTTCCTGTTTTCTCTTTCGCTCTACCTGGAAAGCTGGAGTGTTGGGCGCGCCCGCAAAGCTGTTGCAGCGCTTATGGACATTGCACCAACCGTTGTGCGTTTGCTCAAACCCGATGGCAGTGATGAAGAAGTTTCCGTGAACAGTGTAAAACCGGGCGCGGTCTTTATTGTCCGTGGCGGTGACCGTATTCCACTAGATGGCGTCGTGCTCAAAGGCGTTGGCAGTGTCGATCAGGCGCCTATCACAGGTGAAAGTATGCCTGTGATGAAAGAGGCTGGCGATGGTGTTTATGCAGGCACCATCAATGGCGAGGGCAGCTTTGAGGTAGAGGCCACCAAGGGGGCTGACGACACCATGCTTGCCCGCATCATTCGCATGGTGAGCGAAGCGCAGGCGCGGCGGGCGGCTGCTGAACAGTGGGTTGAAAAGTTTGCCCGTGTTTATACGCCATCGGTGATGGTTCTGGCGATCTTGTTGGCGGTTGTTCCTCCGCTGGTGTTTGGTGCGGCTTGGATGGACTGGTTCTATCGTGCGCTTGTTCTGCTGGTTATTGCGTGCCCGTGTGCGCTGGTGATTTCTACGCCTGTCTCCATCGTAGCTGGTTTGACCTCTGCGGCGCGAAATGGTGTGTTGATTAAGGGTGGTGTTTTCCTTGAGCTGCCTGCTCGCTTGAAAGCGCTGGCCTTTGATAAGACCGGGACCATCACGAACGGTTTGCCGACTGTAACGGACGTCTATCCATTGTCTGGTCACAGCGTTGAAGACCTTCTCAGGCGCGCAGCGTCTTTGGAGGCGCGTAGTTCTCACCCACTGGCTGAAGCTATTCTGACACGTGCAAAAGAAGACAGTGTTGAGTATCAACCAGCTGAGAACGTTGAGTTGCTGCCGGGGCGTGGTCTCTCTGGTCTGCGCAATGGCAAGAGTTACTGGCTGGGTTCTCGCCGGTTCCTGAACGAGAAAGACTTCGATATTGGCGAAGCCGATGCCAAGGCGCGTGAGCTGGAAGCAGAGGGTAAGACCGTCGTTGCGGTTGGCACGAATGCGCATGTCTGCGGCCTGATTGCGCTGGCTGATACGGTTCGTGATACGGCTGAAGAGTTGGTCTCTCAGTTGCACAACGCTGGTGTTGAGAGGCTGGTTATGCTGACCGGTGACAATAAGGCGACTGCCGAGCGCGTTGCGGCATCCGTTGGCATTGATGAGGTGCGTGCTGAGCTGCTGCCGGAAGACAAGGTTCTGGCGGTTGAGCAGCTGGCTCATGAGTATGAGACAGTCGCGATGATTGGTGACGGGGTGAACGATGCACCTGCAATGGCACGGGCCAGCTTTGGTGTTGCTATGGGTGCTATCGGGTCAGATGCGGCCATTGAAACTGCCGATATCGCCTTGATGAAGGATGATCTGTCTCGGTTGCCATGGCTTATTCAGCATTCAAAACGGACGCTCAAGATTATTCATCAGAACATCGCATTTGCGTTTATCGTGAAGGGTATTTTGGTGGTGCTGACCGCGATTGGCTTTGCCAGCCTTTGGGCGGCGATCCTAGGAGATGTTGGGGCGACGCTGATTGTAGTGACCAACGCGCTGAGATTGCTGAAGGATCGCGGGGAATAACAAAAGGAAAAGCCGAGGTTTCCGCCTCGGCTTTTGGATTCTGATCTTACGTGGAGCGCTTGTGATAGGCTTCAGGATGCTGGGGTCCGGGGTGGTTGTTTGTCGATGTACCAGCCGCCCGACGCACTTCCGGCGATGAGCCAGTAGACGAAACCGGCGATGAACCCTGCTGAGGCTGCAACTGTTGAGCCGGGGCGCAGGCCTTCAGAGGGCGGTGTTGGCGTTGCTGGAACAGAATATGTGAGGATGCTGCCTGCTTCGTTTGATGTGTAGAACAGGTCGGCAGGAAGGGCTCCTCCGACGCCCCACAGAACCAGCGCAATGATGCCACCTGCGGAGACATGGTAGACAACGCCGCGCCATCTCATCAGCTCTGCAAAGCCGATTGCGAAACCGCTTGGGATGAGTGAGAGCGCGCCAATGATGCTTGCGGAGATGATGGTGCTCCACGTGATTGCTATCAGCTGAATGATGTCAGTCTCCGGCCCGCTTTGTACGCTCAGAGTTCTGACAAAGCCCCACGACAAGAACAGGCCCGCAGCAATGATCGCGAGTGAGAAACCAAGAGCAATTCTGAGCAACTGGATGAAGAGCTTGGTTCCGTCGATCATTATTCAGTCCTTTATGTCTGCCTTTGGCGCGTCCGTGCATGGTTTGCCAAGAATGTACCAAGAGCTATTGAGCAGATGGCAATCTCAATTGCAAATGTCCAGTGCAGCACGAAGCTCCAGATGTAATTCTCGTAGATAGCTGGGATCTGTACCAGTTCAACTTTTAGGTTTGAGAATGGTGCAAGCCAGAGGACAGGCGCAGCAACGCTATCAAGGACCATATGGACCAAGCTACCAATGCTGAGGCCAGCGAACGCGAGAGCAATACGGGGCCTGAGACGGAACAGAAGCAGCGAGATAACAAGGAGTATGAGCCACGTGATTGGCCAGTGAGATGGGTAGTACCTGTGATGGGTGCTTTGATTATCAACAAGATAGAAGTAGAGCAGGTCCGCGTCAGGTAGGATACCGCCGATTGATGTCCATACAACGAGTTGCTTGGTTTTTAGTCCAGATAATCTGGTTGCGGCCTTTCCGAACAGATAGCCAGCAGGCAGGTGAGCAATAAACATACTTAAAACCTATGCGATATGGAAACGCCGCATAGCTTCAGTCGCAACTAAGGCGAGAGTTTGCGTTGTCTCAGTAATTTCTGGAAACTGAACAAGAAAAGCCTTCCTAGTTTCTCTCCGTTCTCGTCAACAGCATTGCGACGCTGATGAAGTGGAACTGATAGAGGTGAGGTGCTTCGCGGATGAGGTCTTCGGCGCGGGTGTAGATGCTGTCAAGGAGAGAGGCGGTGTTCGGCGTGTCTACCAGAGCATGTTGTAGAGCGGTTTCGGAGAAGGCTCTGAAGAAGTTGACCAGTTGCTTGGCGTAGGCAGCAGCATCGTAGTCTTGTTTGAACTGCTCAACGAAGGGAATGGGGACTTCGTAGCATTCTGTTTTGTCTAAGGTAAAGAGATTGGACAGGACGCCACTGTCTGGTTTTACCGGTTCCATAAGTTCATCGAGATTACGTAGGTAGACTGGATGGATGTAGCGTTCGTAGGCATCCTGTGAAACTTCGCGTGTCTCGACATGGTCTCTCAAGGCATTATCAAGAGCATCAATGGTCCCGTCTGCGGTTGAGACCTGGTCATTCCGCGCAAATTGCTGAAGCAGGAGCTTGCCCCCTGTCACGAGTTCATTTGCCCGAACCTCAAGGAAGTTTTTCAGATCTCGCTGTGCTTGCTCCTCAAAGATCTTCTTTTCGTGCGCCGCGATTGTACTGCGTGTTGCCTGGCCACTGGGGCCGTTTGGCAAAATGCAACCGGGAAGACGGTCTATCGGAAGCTCTGAAAAGAAGCCGACGGTATTAAAAGATGTCGCCACATGCACAGAGTTGGTTGGGAGAAGTTGGTTGTAGATTGATCCAGCAACAATGCCTCCAAAAACAGAGGGATCTGTATATGGAGACTGCTCGCGGTTACCTATTACATGCAGCAAAGTGGTGTAATTGTTGCTTGGCAGGTCACAATGGATGGCTTCGACAGATCTTTTGGAGTGCTTGTGCGCCGCCCCGACCAGCTGGTTCATGATCTGTATGGAATTTGCACCTTCCGAACATCCAAAATCGACAAAGCGCAGGGCGCTGGTTGAAACCGGCACATCCAGACCCGCAACTGCCTCATGCAGCCATGGATAAACATAGGCAATCGTAGCTCCTTGTGGAGCGGAGTTCTCATTATAAAATCCACCGGCTTTCATTCCAATCACGGTTGCTTTTTTCTGGGTGGGCGTTGTCTTTTTGATCATGGTGTCGAGGTCCGGTTCAACGTCTGTGCTGACGTTACGGTAACCTAACTCTCTGCACAGGAGATGAACGGCATAAAAAAGGCCGGCACTCCTCAAAAGCACCGGCCTTCTTGCTTAATTCTTGTTGTAGATCGGTTAGGCGTTGCCCTGGGCTTGCGCTTTCTCCAGAGCTTCGCGTTCTGACTTGCGGAGGCGCTCGGAAGCTGACTTCAGCTGACCGCAGGCGGCGAAGATATCGCGGCCGCGTGGTGTGCGGATCGGCGATGCGTAGCCAGCGCGGTTTACAACGTCTGCGAACTCTTCGATCTGTTCCCAGTCAGAGCACTCATAGGGAGAGCCCGGCCACGGGTTGAACGGCAGCAAGTTGATCTTTGCCGGAATGCCTTTGAGCAGCTGTACGAGCTGTTTTGCATCATCCAGACTATCGTTGACGCCTTTGAGCATGACGTATTCGAACGTGATGCGTTTTGCGTTGGACAGGCCCGGATAGTCGCGGCACGCCTGCAGCAGCGTTTCCAGGTTGTACTTCTTGTTGATTGGCACAAGCTCGTTGCGCAACTCGTCGTTGACCGCGTGCAGGGAGATGGCCAGCATACAGCCGATTTCATCGCCTGTGCGTGCGATTTCTGGCGTAACACCAGACGTTGACAGGGTGATGCGGCGCTTGGAAAGGGACAGGCCATCACCGTCGGAGGCGATCAGCAGTGCTTTTTTGACGTTTTCGAAGTTGTAAAGAGGCTCGCCCATGCCCATCATCACGATGTTGGTGATGCGGCGACGGTTGGATGTGGTTGCGTCCAGCCCGCCTTCGGGGGCGTCTGCATCAGGGAAGTCGTTGAGACGATCTTTTGCGAGCATGAGCTGCGCCAGGATCTCTTCGGCTGTCAGGTTGCGGACCATTTTCTGCGTGCCGGTGTGGCAGAAGGTGCAGGTGAGGGTACAGCCAACCTGAGAGGAGATGCAGAGCGTGCCGCGATCTTCTTCCGGAATGTAGACGGTTTCCACTTCAACTGGCTTGCCAGCCCCGCGAGACGGGAAGCGAAACAGCCATTTGCGGGTGCCATCTACGGAAACCTGTTCTGTTACGATCTCCGGGCGTGCAATTGTGAAGACGACTCCCAGCTTTTCGCGCAGGTCTTTGGAGACGTTGCTCATCTTGCCAAAGTCAGAAATGCCGCGAACGTAGAGCCAGTGCCACAGCTGGTTGACGCGCATGCGGATCTGACGTTCAGGGACACCGACTGCAGCAAGGGCATTGCCGAGTTCTTCACGGTTCAAGCCGATCAGAGACGGTTTTTCTTCCTGCACAGGAATAGTTGCAGGAGAGGGTTTTGCTGCGCTGGTCGCCGCCGGATCAGCGGATTTGTGCGCGATGTCTAACGATACCGCCATGGTCATTCACCAGTTGTTTTTAGATGCTCGGCTTTAAGCTTATGTTCATTGCGTATTTAGCTTCGGAGAATGAGCCTCACTCTCCGACAATACGATATAGCAGTGAAAATGGCAGGTCGTGATGACCTGTTGCCCGCTGCCCCAAAATGCGAGAGGCGGTCGCCAGTAGCAACCGCCTACGTATTCGGCACGCTTATAGCCGAAATCGCCGAGTTTGAAAATCCCAGATCTCAAATTGCATGACGGCAAGCTGGCGTCAGCAAGAGATCTTCGCAAATTCAAACAATTTTATGTGCCAAAGCCTTACTGACAGGCGCTGGTTGCGTCTCTTACAGAAGCGGTGATGCCGCTCAAAGAGAACTTGTAGGATGTTTGTGTGCCACGAGCGGACTCGCCAGAAATAGACATGTTGTTGCCTGCTTTCATGGCGTCGACCAAGCGCTTTTCTTCGGCAGCGTTCTGTACCCATGCGCCGTCACCTTTGGTGAACATGGTGAACTGCTGACCATCCACATCGGTCGTTACGAGGGAGCCTTCTTTAAATGGATAACCCACTATAAAGCTTGGCTCATCGGTAACGCCTTCACTTGGACGGGTAGACACGAAGAAGAAAACTTCGCCGTGGTTTCTATCAGTCGGCAGTGACTGTTCTGGTGCGGAAATCGCGTAACACACCTTACCACCGTTCTGGGTGTTAAAGGTGTAAGTTGCCCACTTACCATTTTCTTTTAGGAGGGCAGGAGACTGCGCACTTGCAGTCGCGCCCGAGATACCAAGAGCCATTAAGGCAGTTATCAGGATACGTGCTTGCATCTTCTCCAAACCGCGTTGCGTACGACAAAATCTGAGATTCTGTGCGAAAACCCATAAAACTTAATGTTAGGGTTACTTTAAAGATGGTTACAAAAGGGTTGATACCCTGCTTTTACGGAGGCAATTTTTTTTATGCCTTTGGACCGCGCCATGAATGCTGGCACTAAAAATCTGGCGGGAGTGTGGCACGCACAGCTATAATATCAAGCGCAAAGCCATAAGTGGTTTTTCGCTTTAATTGGTAAGAGGCAGTAGATGTGCAAGATGATTGAGAAATGTATTTAACGCACTAGTAAATAAGAGGTAATCGCCTTTAATGAGCCAGATTTTTTGAGGCTTTTTTCAAGAGGGATACAGCAAATTTTTAATAAAAAAATATGGGTATCTTTCCACATAGTGTGCACAGATTGAGTTAAAATGCTCGGTGTGTGGGCAGGGGGAACTACAATTTTGCCATGTGGTGGGTTCACTTGCGGAAGAGTAAATTATCATAAAAATTTAGGTAATGAATTTGCCATGAGCCGGAATGAGGGGTGCCGTTTGAGGTTTTCGCCCTGAATTGGCACTCCCGCTTCGAATCATTCAAGACTTGTCTTTAAATCCGGGAATTTCTCGACCGCTGCGGAAAATTGGGGCGCCGTGGACATGCTCTAGGAGCGGGTCCTTCGGTGCGCCTGCAGTCAAAGAGCGTTCGGCGTACTTTCCGTGTGCCATGTAGCGATCATACAAAACCAAGGCGGCAGCGACACCAACATTCAAACAAAATTTGGTTGGGATTTTGACGATGTAGTCGCAACGCTCCTGCATCTGCTGGGAAAGGGAGCCGCGTTCCGGGCCTAGTATATAAGCGGCCTGAAGTGGGTGGCCGAAGCTTGGTAACTCGATTGCGTCGTCTGTGAGCTCAACACCCACTAGTTTGCAACCGCGTGGAAACTGCATGTCGTCAACTGAATTCCAGGCAAAGTAAGGCAGGTGGTCGGGGCTCTTGGAGGTGTCTGCCTTCATGGCATGACCAAGACCTTTAATGTGCGCGTCGACTGTAAAAAAGTAACTTGCTCCGAATGCATGGCCAGTCCGCATCAGGGTGCCAACATTCATGGATTTGGAAAGGCCTTCAGAGCCAATAGAAAAATAACCGCGCATGCCCAGTTGTTCTCATCGTTGAAGTTGTGGGCTTCATACCTCCAACTGCAGTGTCCTCGCAAGGGGACGGCGCCATATGTGGGCTTTAATCGCAAACTAACACCAATGGCGGTTTTGAGCTTTCAGCAGGCCCTGTGTAATTTTGGGGGAGAAGAGAGAGGACCGCAATTCATGAAAGCTGTTATCTGCAAAAAACTCGGGGGACCGGAGGATCTGGTTATTCGGGAGCTGGAAGATCCGAGTGCGGGAACCGGGGAAGTGTTGGTCCGCGTGAAGGCAGCAGCACTTAATTACTTCGACACCCTGATCATTCAGGGCAAGTATCAGTTCAAGCCAGAGCTACCCTTTTCACCTGCCGGCGAGATGGCCGGTATTGTCGAGGCCGTTGGAGAGGGCGTCTCGCGCTTTAAAGTGGGGGACCGGGTAGCGGCCTATGCAAGGTGGGGCGCCGCAAGGGAGTTATATGTAGCTCATGAAGATGAGTTGGTGCTCGTTCCGGAGACGGTCTCGCTCAAGCAGGCAGCAGGTTTGTTCATTACCTTCGGTACAGCGATGCATGGCTTGCGCAGCCGGGCGCATTTGCAGCCGGGTGAGACGGTTGCTGTATTGGGCGCTTCGGGTGGAGCGGGTCAGGCCGCCGTTGAAGTTGCAAAGCTGATGGGGGCCCGTGTGATTGCTTGTGCGTCTTCGGAAGACAAGCTGGTGCATGCGCGCGAGTGTGGTGCGGATGAGCTGGTGAATTACTCAGAGGGTGAGCTGAAGCAAAAGCTGAAAGACCTGACAGGCGGCAAAGGGCTCGACGTTGTTTATGATGTCATTGGTGGCGACTATTCAGAGGATGCGCTGCGGGCAACTGGTTGGCGCGGGCGGTATCTGGTTGTTGGCTTTGCCTCGGGGACTATTCAGCGGATTCCGGCGAACCTTGCCTTGCTGAAAGGCTGTGACATTCTTGGTGTGTTTTGGGGCGAGGCTGTGAGGCGGGAGCCAGAAGAGCATCACAAAGACTGCGAGCAGTTATTTAAATGGGTCGCTAACGAAAAGTTGAAGCCGTATATCCATGCGGAATATCCGCTGGAAGAGATTGCGAAGGGGCTGGAGGATATCTCCAGTCGCAGAGCCAAGGGTAAGGTGCTGCTTATCCCCTGAGACGAAAAAAGCGGGAGGTGACTCCCGCTTTTTTGGATCTGTTTGAGGCCCTGTTTTGAGAGGTTAGGATTCCAGAATTGCCATGACCGGTGCGTGGTCAGATGGCTTTTCCCAGCCCCGTGCATCACGCAAAATGTGAACGTCCTTGGTATGCTGTGCTGTTTCCGGTGTCATCCAGACATGGTCGAGACGGCGGCCTTTGTCGGAGGCAGACCAATCCTTGGCGCGGTAGCTCCACCAGGTATAAATCTTCTGGTCCAGAGGCATATGCTTGCGCATTGTGTCAACGTAGTTGCCAGCCTCACGTACTTCTTCAAGGCGCTGACATTCCAGCGGTGTGTGAGATACGACTTTGATAAGCTGTTTATGAGACCAAACGTCATTCTCGTAAGGGGCGATGTTCAGGTCGCCAACAACGATTGACTGATCGTCGAAGCCTTTGAACCAGCTTTCCATTTCGTCGAGGAACTGGAGTTTGTGGGCGAACTTGTCGTTGACTTTAGGGTCCGGCACATCGCCGCCTGCCGGGACGTAGAAATTATGGATGCGCACCTTGCTACCGTTGAAGGCAACATCGGCTGCGATATGGCGGGTGTCGCCCATCTGGCAGAACTCTTTGCGCTCGACATTCTCCAGTGGCACGCGGGAGAGAAGCGCAACGCCGTGGTAGCCTTTTTGGCCGTGTACCTCTACGTGGCGGTAGCCCAGCTTGTTGATTGCTGCAGTCGGAAAGCTGCCATCGGGGCATTTGGTTTCCTGCAGGCACAAGACGTCTGGGGCATGGTCAAGTAACATTTTCTCGACGATCGGAAGACGGAGGCGAACGGAGTTAATGTTCCACGTTACGATTTTGAGGCGGTTCGTCATTGGGGCGTTTTTACCTGCTTTGGAGAATCACGCCTCAAACCTAAAGCTCAGGTGAGTTGATGGCTATAAAAACTGATATGAGCAACGACTTTGTTCACGTTATATTCCCAGAGCAAGAGGTAAATTCTTCGTAAAACCCGACGTTTTGCGGAGAAATGTTGTTAGGTACTTGCTGTCACCCTTTTCTTGTTTGCGCTGCCTAAAACGTTTTGGTCAGCACATGAATTAGGACTAGGGTCAGATGAAATACGCAGTGTTTATAGGCTGTTGTCTCGGGGCGGGTGTTGTCGCCCAAACCGCGAGTGCAAATGGTCTTTTAATGCGTTCTGGATCTGGTGATCTTCCGGGGTTCCGAGAGGTCCAGTTTAATGAACGCTCTAATATTATTCCTCCAATAAAGCCTTTGGATCGTCCAGTTGAGCCGGGAGACAGTTTGCGACCGGGACAAGCGCAGCCATATTTGCCGGTGCCGCATGATGCAAACAGGCCTCGATTCAATCCACCGCCTGGGGCTTATCCTCCGGGATCCGCGCGCGCGGGATCTTTACCTCCACCAGTCCCTGACCCTACAGGCCCATTACAACAAGCACCTGCAATTACCGGTCTTCCGCCCGTAGGCAGCCCACCGGCTGCATCAAGATTTGGCAGACCATCCCATGGAGGGCCTTCTTATGGCAGATAATACTTCTAAGCGGCGGAAAAGAGCCGGCATAAAAACATTCGGTCGCATGGTTGCAGGATTGTTTATCCCAGCAGCGCTTCTTTATTCAACTTCTGCTCTGGCACAATATAACTATGAGGCCTATGCGACTACCGACGTAAATATGAGGACGGGTCCTGGCACAAGCTATCAAGTCATCACAGTCGTTCCTGCAGGTGCTCCTGTTTATATCGAATCCTGTACCCAAAGCGGGTCTTGGTGTGATTTGACGTATGACGGTGTTCCGGGGTGGGTCTCAGCCAGCTATCTTTCATACGCTGGAGAAGGACAATATTATTCCCAGCCAATCCCTTATGTGGCGCCTCTGATTGGGCTTCCGTTTATCTTCCGGAGTTATCCGATCTATCCGTTCCCGCGATTCCACCGGTTCCGAAGACCTGAATTCTTCCATGGTCACCGTCCCGGTCGCCCTGGCTTCGGTTCTCGTCCCGGTCGTCCAGGTTTCCATCCTGGTCGTCCTGGTCCTGGTCGTCCTGGTGGCGGTCGTCCCGGTCGTCCTGGCGGTCCCGGTGGCCCTGGCGGTCCCGGTGGCCCTGGCGGTCCTGGCGGTCCTGGTGGTCCCGATGGCCCAGGTGGTCCGGGTGGTCCTGGTCCTGGAGGCCCTGGTGGTCCAGGTGGTCCTGGTCCGGGTGGTCCAGGTGCCGGTCCTGGTGGTCCCGGCGGTCCTGGCGCTGGCCCTGGACGTCCCGGTGGCGGTCGCCCTAATATCGGACCTCGCCCTGGTGGTCCCGGCGGTCCTGGCGCTGGCCCTGGACGTCCCGGTGGCGGTCGCCCTAATATCGGACCTCGCCCTGGTGGTCCCGGTGGTCCTGGCGCTGGCCCTGGACGTCCCGGTGGCGGTCGCCCTAATATCGGACCTCGCCCTGGTGGTCCCGGCGGTCCTGGTGCAGGCCCTCGTCCCGGCGGTGGTCGCCCAAGCATCGGTCTTGGTGGCGGCGGTCGGCCTAGTGTGGGTCGTGGCGGCGGCGGTCGACCGCCGAGTGTGGGCGGCGGCGGCGGCGGCAGGCCTAGTATGGGTCGCGGTGGTGGCGGTCCTCGTGGCGGCGGCGGTGGCGGTGGTCCCCGTGGCGGTGGCGGTGGTCACGGCGGTGGCGGTGGTCACCGAGGCCGCTGATACCAGCCTGCATTTGATTGCACGCCGAATTTGCCGACAGCTCCCAGAGCTCCGGCAGGAAACAAAAGAGCTCACGAGGTACCTCGTGAGCTCAATTTCTTTAAAGCGTATGTTGCCAACTGGCTTCATGATAGGCGTAGGCGTCGCCAATCTTGCGCACATGCCCGAGGCCGGGGAAGTCATGGTGGATGCCAATCACTGGTGTTCTGTCTGCTGAGACGCGATCCAAAATATTACGCCGTGTTTGGCGCGCCATTTCCTGATCGATGTCGTATACAATCGTCCAGTCCGGGTTAGCGAACTGAAGGGCTGAGGAATTGATCGTATCGCCCCAGATCAATACCTCCTCATTGTTGGAATGAATGCGGATACCCATGTGTCCGGGTGTATGACCGGGGAGCGCGACTGCATCCAGCCCCTTGATGAATTCGCCGTCTTTGCTGATGAGTGTCCTGCGGTTTTCATAGGGCTTTGAGACCGTCTGGGCGAGATCAACGAAATGCTGGAGTTCTTTGGGGAACCGTGAGCGTGTGCCATCGTTGTGCCAGAAGTTGTATTCGTCCTCGTTGACGATGAATTCTGCGTTCGGAAAGAGCCTCTCTCCTGCTTTGGAGACCAATCCTCCGACATGGTCGATATGCAGATGCGTCAGAACGACGGCGTCCACATCTGCTGCGTTATAGCCCGCCGCCTTCAGGTTCTGATGGAAGCGGCCCAACGTTGGCCCCATTAGATCGGCGGTGCCGGTATCGACGACCACTAGTTTGTTACCGGTGTTGATGAGATACCCGTTTACAGAGATAGACATGTCCTCTGTGTTGGGGCTTTGGAAGTTCTGCCTTAGAGTTTCTTGTGCAACTTGCTGGTCAAACCCTACAACCAATGACGGGTTTAGCCCTAAATGCCCGTCCAGAATGGCCGTTACTTCTATGTCCCCCACCGAGAAGCGATAGAGGCCTGGAACTTGTGTTCCAAATTTGGGCGCTGCTGCAAGGGCGAGAGAGGATAGGGTCGCTGCAAGTGCGCCAGCGCTTGCAATGGATGCAGTTGCGGATAAAAAGGATCGGCGTGAAATTGTCATTGTAGGCTCCTCGTTTACAAGCGATGGGAGCAATATTGTTGGCTTCCTACTGGAAGTGCAGAGGCCCAAGTCTTATCTTGGCTATAAGCAATGCTTATGGGGTGGTTATGGATCTTCTGAATTTGCTGGAGAGTTTTGTTCGCGTCATCGACCATGGGTCGCTCAGTGGTGGTGCGCGCCAACGCCATATCAGCCAGCCAGCCATGAGTCAGCAGTTGCATCTGTTGGAAGCGCAGGTGGGGCGTGAACTTGTCTTCCGCACGAACAAGGGCGTTAAGCCGACTGCCGCAGGTAAGATTGTTTACGACCATGCGCAGAAGATGCTTCGCCAGAGTGCTCAGATGTTTGAGGAAGTTCAGGAGCAGGCGGCGGCGGAGAGCGGTTCGTTTGTCGTCTCAGTTTCCCAGCCAATGGGCAGTGACATCATCACTCCGCTTATCTTTGATCTTCGGAGGCAATATCCGGATCTGTCGATCTCTATCAGGATGGAAGACGATTTGATTGATGTTGTACGAGACGATATTGATCTGGCGATACGTACTGGCGTGACAGGTGATACCTCAGGCATCACGCGGAAAGTGGCGATTTCTGAGACCTGCTTGGTGGCAAGCGCTGACTACGTTTCAAAACATGGCGTTCCGCAGGTTCCGGAAGACCTTTCTGATCTCAAGTACATTCAATACCGCAATGAGAAACCGGTGAATTCTCTTCAGCTTTTCCGCGATGGAAAAAAGCATGAGGTCGGCGTGTACTCTGAATTTGCCGCTGGGCATCCGCAGGTGATGGTGCAAGCCTTGCTGAACTCCATCGGCTTTACCCGGATGCCCCTCTTTATGATGCGCGACTACGTGAAAACTGGTCAACTGCAGCGCCTGCTTCCTGACTATGAGTGTGAGGAGAAGCCGGTCTATCTTGTTTACCCCTCCCGCGAAGCGATGACGCGGAAGGCTGAGATTTTTATTGAGGCGATGCTGGAGCGATTCCGAGGTGCGCATGGCATCCGCCTGGTTGGGCAAAAACCGGGTCAGCTTGCCCAACCTGTTTGATCACTTGCAGCTCAAATATGTGCCTTTCGGCTCAAACCGTCTCATTGATCCGCTCGTCCACGATGCGGACAATGTCTGACATGATGTCTGTTAGGTGGAAGTCCTTTGGCGTGTAAACCGCTGCGACACCTGCCTTCTTCAGCTCATCCGCATCTTCTGTCGGAATGATGCCGCCAAGGATGATCGGGATATCCTCCAGGCCGTTTTCCTTCATCTTTTCAATTACATCCTGAACCAGTGCCAGATGGGAGCCGGACAAGATGGACAGGCCGATGACGTGCACGCCTTCTTCCAGTGCCGCATTGACGATCTGTGCTGGTGTGAGGCGGATGCCTTCGTAAACAACTTCCATGCCGCAATCACGCGCGCGCACGGCGATCTGTTCAGCGCCGTTGGAGTGACCGTCCAGGCCCGGTTTGCCGACGAGGAATTTGAGGCGGCGGCCCAGCTTCTTTGAGAGGTCTGCGACTTTCTGCTGAACGTCGGCGAGGTTTTCGTTGTCGTCAGGCGCTGCTTTGCCCACGCCAGTTGGGGCGCGGTACTCGCCGAAGACTTCTCGCAGGGCGGCGCCCCATTCTCCGGTGGTTGCGCCGGCTTGAGCTGCTTTGATGGATGCTTCCATGATGTTGTTGTCGGAGGAAGCTGCTGCTCGCAGGTCCTGAAGCGCGGCCTGAACGGCGTTGTCATCACGCTCGGCACGCCATGCCTGAATGCGTTGGATAGCTTCTTCTTCCACATACTCGGGCACGGTAAGAATGCCGCCGTCTTCGTCAGAAGCCAGCGGAGATGGCTCGGTTTCGGTCCACTTGTTGACGCCAACCACGATCTGTTCGCCAGATTCGATGCCTGCCAGACGTTTGGAATTGGACTCAACGAGCTTTTGCTTCATGTAGCTGGATTCAACGGCTGCAACTGCGCCGCCCATTTCTGAGATGCGAGCCAGCTCTTCTCTTGCCTGTTCTTTCAGGACTTCAACTTTCGCTTCAATTTCTTTTGAACCGTCGAAGATGTCTGCGTATTCCAGCAGGTCGGTCTCGTAGGCCATGATCTGCTGCATGCGCAGGGACCATTGCTGGTCAAACGGACGCGGCAGGCCGAGTGCTTCGTTCCATGCAGGAAGCTGTACAGCGCGGGCGCGGGCGTTTTTGGACAGAACGACGGCTAGCATCTCGACAAGAATACGGTAGACGTTGTTTTCGGGCTGCTGTTCTGTCAGGCCCAATGAGTTGACCTGTACGCCATAACGGAAGCGGCGGTAACGCTCTTCTTCAACGCCGTAGCGCTCACGGCAGATTTCGTCCCAGAGCTCTGTGAACGCGCGCATCTTGCACATCTCGGTGATGAAGCGCATGCCGGCATTCACAAAGAATGAGATGCGGCCAACGAGTTTTGGAAAATCACTTTCTGAGATGACACCAGAGGCACGTACATTGTCCAGAATTGCGATGGCCGTTGCGAGCGCAAAGGAGAGTTCCTGTACGGGCGTCGCTCCGGCTTCCTGCAAATGGTAGGAACACACATTCATGGGGTTCCATTTGGGCATATTCGTGTAAGTCCATGAAATCACATCAGTTGTGAGACGCATGGATGGAGCTGGCGGGAACACATAGGTTCCGCGGGAGAGGTACTCCTTGATCAGGTCATTCTGTGTGGTGCCTGAAAGAAGAGAGCGGGCGGCGCCCTGTTCATCGGCGGCAGCCACGTACAGCGCCAGCAGCCATGGTGCTGTGGCGTTGATCGTCATGGAGGTGTTCATGCGCTCCAGCGGAATCTCGTTGAAGAGCGTGCGCATATCACCCAGATGGGAGACGGGGACACCCACCTTGCCGACCTCACCGCGCGAAAGTGGATGGTCGGGGTCATAGCCTGTCTGTGTTGGAAGGTCGAATGCAACAGAAAGGCCCGTTTGACCCTTTGCAAGGTTCGTGCGGTAGAGCCGGTTACTGTCTGCAGCGTTTGAATGTCCTGCGTATGTGCGGAACATCCATGGACGGTCTTTTGTTGCGTCATTAGGTGAACCGGTACTCATCTTCTCTTGCCTCCCTGATCCTGCCTGCATTTTATATGGGGCAAGATCTCAATTCTGCCCACACCTTTGCATAGGTTCTGCTAGTTGGTGCAATGCAACATTAGGGGAAGTATTCCTCACAAGTTAAGCAATAGTTGTATATATTTTGCGAGTTTTTTGTAATGATAATTCTGAGATGGCCGATATTGACAGGTTGTATTGTTTTGCGTTGCAGCAAATAGTGGATTGGAAGCGTTAGCAGTGATCTTGCTTTCACTCTCATGAGGGAAGGGCGCAACGCAAACTTGGAGGAGAATATCATGAGTTCCGTTGCACGGGTTATCGAAGCTGGGTCAGAGGGAGGCTCTGAGTTCAAGGACCTTTATGAGATTGGTGAAATCCCACCGCTGGGACATGTTCCGAAGAACATGTGGGCGTGGACCATTCGCCAAGAGCGTCATGGTTCCCCAGACACAGCGATGGTCAAAGAAGTGGTGCCGACTTGGGAGTTGGACAGCCACGAAGTGCTCGTTCTGGTGATGGCAGCAGGCGTGAACTACAATGGCGTCTGGGCGGCCCTTGGTGAGCCGATTTCTCCGTTGAACGTGCATAAAATGCCGTACCATATCGCTGGATCTGATGCTTCCGGTATCGTTTGGGCCGTGGGTTCCAAAGTGACCCGCTGGAAAGTTGGCGATGAAGTTGTCGTGCACTGTAATCAGGACGATGGTGACGACGAAGAATGTAATGGCGGTGACCCAATGTTCTCCAGCTCCCAGCGGATCTGGGGCTATGAGACGCCGGATGGATCGTTTGGGCAGTTTGCACGTGTGCAGTCGCAGCAGTTGATGCACCGTCCTAAGCATCTGACTTGGGAAGAGAGCGCTTGTTATACGCTGACGCTGGCAACGGCTTTCCGCATGTTGTTTGGCCATGCGCCGCATGAGCTGAAGCCGGGCCAGAATGTGTTGGTCTGGGGTGCTTCCGGCGGACTGGGCGTGTTCGCTGTGCAGCTGATTGCCGCGGCAGGGGCGAACGCAATCGGGGTGATTTCCGATGAGAGCAAGCGCGAATACGTGATGTCGTTGGGCGCAAAGGCTGTCATCAACCGGAAAGACTTTGATTGCTGGGGCCAGCTGCCGACGGTGAATTCACCTGAGTATGACAATTGGCTCAAGGAAGCGCGTAAGTTCGGTAAGGCGATCTGGAACATTACCGGTAAGGGCAATGACGTGGACATGGTGTTTGAACACCCTGGCGAGTCAACGTTCCCGGTTTCCAGCCTTGTTGTGAAGCGTGGTGGCATGGTGG
Organism: Pseudovibrio japonicus; assembly: GCF_014651595.1. Taxonomy (GTDB): domain Bacteria; phylum Pseudomonadota; class Alphaproteobacteria; order Rhizobiales; family Stappiaceae; genus Pseudovibrio; species Pseudovibrio japonicus. Next base: position 711,682 of record NZ_BMXE01000002.1, read on the forward strand.
TGTTCTGTGCGGGGACGACCGGCTTTAACATCACCTTTGATGCGCGTTATGTGTGGATGCGTCAGAAGCGCATTCAGGGGTCTCACTTTGCGCACCTGAAGCAGGCCAGTGAAGCGAACAAGTTTGTGATCGATCGCCGTATCGACCCTTGCATGAGTGAAGTGTTCTCATGGGAGCAGATTCCGCAGGCTCATATGAAGATGTGGAAGAACCAGCATGCACCTGGAAATATGTCGGTTCTGGTGTGTGCACCGAAGACCGGTCTGCGTTCCCTTGAGGATGTTATGGAAGCCATTGAAAGCTAATCGGGCTTAATCAGGTTTAGTAAAGGAAGTTGGTACGTTTCTGCGGCCAACTTCCTTTTTTTTATAGTTTTTGCGTTCTGATTTTTTATTGAACGACTATTCAATATAGAAGAATAGTAAGATCCTTTTCTCTGCGTTAAATGTTTTCATCTGTACGATTGTTCAGTCCCATTGGTGTTTATTTTTATATTTAGTTTTACTTATAAATTACTTGAATTTAGATGGGTGAATTTGTGCTGAAGAAAGTCTAAAATAGTTGTTTTGCTTCGGTAAATTTTTTTTCTCTTAATTTGTGTTTTTGCCGATCGTAGTAAGGCGATTTTCAAGTGTTATAACTTCATATTTAATGTAATTATAAAGTAAATTCTGATGGATCTATTTTTTGAGGGCATCCTGAGGATATATCTAAGTTGACAGGCACTTTAATATATCTATTTTTAGCTATGCAGTTGATACACTGATCATAGTGTGTCCTGTGTTTAATGAGTTTTTGACTTGGTGTCGCGGCCAGAACGACAAGCTGTCCTTGTCAGCTTTTCTCTCTGACCGGCCCAAATTGTGTTTTGGTTGTTTGGAGGCCTATGTGTTGAATTTTAAGTCTGCTCTCGCTGCGTGCGTGGTTGCATTGCCTTTTGCTGTGTCCTCAGCAGAAGCAGCAGATCCTGTTTGTGAGATTGATCGCCCGATTGTATTTGCTGGTTTGGATTGGGATTCCAACGCATTCCACAACTCGGTTGCTCAGTTCATTGCTGAAAAAGGGTATGGCTGTGAGACAGATGTTATTCCTGGCTCCACTATTCCGCTCCTGAACGGTATGGCACGCGGTGATATCGATGTGACCATGGAAATCTGGCCTGACAACGTGACTGAAGCGCTTGCTGAAGGTCAGGAGAGAAAGCAGTTTGTTGACCTTGGCGTAAACTTCCCAGATGCGACGCAGGCTTGGTTTGTGCCGAAGTATCTGGTAGAAGGTGATGACGCACCAGCGAAAGGCCTGAAGTCTGTTGCTGACCTGCCAAAATACAAAGACGTGTTTGCTGATCCAGAAGAGCCAGGCAAGGGTCGTTTCTATAATTGTATCGCTGGTTGGGGCTGTGAGGTTATCAACTCCAAGAAGCTGAACGCCTACAAGCTGAACGAAACTTACGTAAACTTCCGTCCAGGTACCGGCGCTGCGTTGGCTGCGGCGATTGAGTCCAACCTCCGCCGCAAGAAGCCAATCTTGTTCTATTACTGGGGTCCAACCTGGGTAATGGGTAAGGTTATTGACGATCTGGTTCAGCTGGAAGAACCTGCATACAACAAGGAAATCTGGGATGAGCTGTCCGATGAGACTGATCCGTCTAAGGTGACCAGAGCCGTGGCATACCCGCTTTCTGCGACACACGTTTACGTCAACACAGAATTCCACGAAACAGCACCTAAGCTGGTTGAATTCCTGACTGCTTATGAGACCACCAGTAACGATGTTTCCAAGGCTCTTGCCTTCATGCAGGACACAGGTGGAACCACCGATGATGCTGCGGTTGAGTTCCTGAAGACCAACGAGGAACTCTGGACAAACTGGGTTCCAGCTGATGTGGCAGAACGAGTGAAATCTGCTCTGTAATCTTACAGGCATCTCACTGTTTTTGAAAATCTTCGAATAAGAAGCGATCACGGGACCTGTTTCCGTGATCCTTGCTAAGAATAAGAGGATCACATGGCTTTCGACGTGTTTCCCGATATTGGGAAACCTATCCGAACTTCCACAAATGAGCTGGTTGACTTTCTCGTCGTGAATTACGGCGATGGATTTGAAGCCTTTTCCAACTCCATCCTGTTTTTGCTTGTACGACTAGAGCGAGTTCTGCGCAGTGCCGACCCTGTCGTTATCTTGGTCTGCGTCGGGTTGATCACCTTTGCGGCGAGTCGACGTTGGGGCCTTAGCGTGGCGATGGTCGCTGCAATGTGGTTCATTGGTGCGCTTGGCCTTTGGGAACAAGCGATGCAGACCGTGGCAATCTTGCTCGTTGCAGTGCTGATCTCTGTGGTGATCGGTGTTCCGCTCGGTATTATCTCTGCGCGTTCTAATCGGTTCAGATCTTTGCTGAATCCAGTACTGGACTTGATGCAAACGATCCCGAGCTTTGTTTACCTTATTCCGGCAGCCATGCTGTTTGGCCTGGGTAAGGTTCCGGCTATTCTGGCGACAATTATCTATGCCGCTCCTCCGCTTATCCGTCTGACAGACCTTGGTATTCGGTATGTTGATGAGGAAGTTGTTGAGGCGAGCCGTGCCTTTGGCGCGACGCGCTGGCAAATCCTTAAGGGTGTTCAGATTCCGCTCGCGCTTCCATCCATCATGCAAGGTATTAACCAGACCATGATGATGGCCTTGGCTATGGTGGTTATTGCGTCCATGATTGGTGCACGTGGTGTCGGGGAAACCGTTCTACTGGGATTGCAGCGAAATGATGCTGGGCAAGGATTGCTTGGCGGCCTAGCGATTGTTGCGCTCGCGGTTGTGTTTGACCGTATCACACAATCAGCCGGACAACGGATGCAGGCGCATCGCAAGGTAACAGGGTAAGGCGCTGAGATGGCACTAATCGAAGTACAAAACATAACCAAGATTTTTGGTAGTGCGCCTAAAAAAGAGCTCGCAAAGGTCAAGAATGGTATGGGCAAGGAGCAGCTGCTCGCTGAAACCGGCCATACCCTTGGTTTGAACGATGTTTCTCTTAGCATTGAGAAAGGCGAGATCTTCGTGATCATGGGCCTTTCCGGTTCTGGTAAGTCTACACTTATCCGCCACTTCAACCGTTTGATTGATCCTACCGACGGACACATCTTAGTTGATGGCATGGATGTTATGGGGCTTTCCAACAAGGAGTTGGAAGACTTCCGCCGCCATCGTATGTCCATGGTTTTCCAACGCTTCGGCCTGATGCCGCATCGTACCGTTCTTAAGAATGTTGCGTACGGTCTTGAAGTACAGGGCATTGCAAGGGCTGAGCGTGAAGCAACAGCACGCAAATGGATTGAGACCGTTGGTCTTGCTGGTTTTGAAGACCAGTACCCAAGCCAGCTTTCCGGTGGCATGCAGCAGCGTGTTGGACTTGCGCGTGCGCTGGCAACGGATTCGGACATCATTCTGATGGATGAAGCATTTTCTGCGCTTGATCCGTTAATCCGCTCGCAAATGCAGGATCAGTTGGTTGAACTGCATGAGAAGCTACACAAGACCATTGTGTTCATCACGCACGATCTGGATGAAGCTTTGCGTATTGGCGACAAGATTGCCATCCTGAAAGATGGTGTTCTGTCACAGGTGGGTACACCACCGGAGATCCTTCTTGAACCAGCTGACGACTATGTGCGGGCGTTTGTTCGTGATGTGAACCGCGCTCGGGTGCTCACCGTTGGTACTGTGATGCAACCACCAGCATTGCGTATTACCCATGACAATATGGAAAAAGCACTGGCTGACATGCGTCGTAATGACGAAGACTTCGGCTATGTGGTTGAGGATAAAGAGTTCCGCGGTGTTGTCACTCAGGAAGCTCTGGCTGAGGAAGTCGCGAAACAGGGTGAAACGCCTTCGCTTTACGCGTTTGCTGATGATAGCAGTGTTGTGGAGCTGGAAAACACTTTGGAAGAAGCTCTTCCAGCCACATTGGAGGCGGATTATCCGGTTCCCGTCGTTTGTGAGGACGGAAGGCTCATGGGCGTCTTGAGCTCTGAAGAGATGGGCAGCGCGCTGACGCCTCCTGACGAGCTTGAGAATGGTGAGACTGAAGACGCAGCTAACAAAGATGCGAGCGGTGAACCAGCCAAAGCTGATGTGTTAAAAGAAGCATCCTGAATACTTTGTCAGGACGTTAGGAAGGCCGGGTAAGACCGGCCTTTTTTGATTGTATCACGTTCACTTGTGTGTTTGCTGCGAGTTTGGGCTTGGCTTGCCGGAATTTGCCGATAGGGTGGCACGGAGATTCTAGATTTGCTGAAAAGTGGTATTGTATGAAGAAGTTTCGCGGTGGCGGTATTGCCCTGGTTCTTGCTGTTGGACTGGCGCTTGTTGGGTGTGTGAACACTGATGAAACACCAAGCTATTACCAAAATCTGGAGAGTCACTCTGCGCAGATCGACGGAAACGTTGTGGCTTCAATGATTTCCAGCTACCGCGCGCAAAAAGATCGCCCTCCGGTTTCCATCGATCCTACTCTGACACGGATTGCGCAGGCTCAGGCTGACGGGATGGCCCGTGCCGAGGATGTGAATGCTGCGCGCAAAGGGAACCTTCGGCTTTCTGTTTTGATGAATGAGGTAGGGCAGGGTGATGTGCCTGCGGTCAATAACCTAAGCGCGGGTTATCGCAGATGGGCGGAGGCCTTTTCTGGCTGGCGTGACTCGCCAAAGCATAATGCGGTGATGTTGGATGCGGAGGGAACCCGCATCGGGATTGCGACGGCTTATGCGCCGGGATCGAAGTACAAGGTTTTCTGGAGCCTTGTGGTTGCTGGGCCGCGCTAAATCTCAGCTCTCCTTGGATTAAGGGGCGACCAAAGGCCAGTATCTCATTGGGTGGTGCAGCGATAAACTCTCCTTGATTTTCAAATCCGGGTTAGGGGGAGGTCTGGTGTGCTGCCACCAGTGACGACATACGAGGACTTGCGCGCTCAGTTTCGCTGGACGATTCCGGCGAGCTACAATATCGCGTCTGATGCGTGTGATCGTTGGGCCGACGTTGAGCCAATGCGCACGGCTTTGCTGCATGTGCTGGATTGTGGTGATGTTGAAGCGTGGAGCTATGGTCAGCTCAAAGCGCACTCCTGCCAACTTGCCAATGCGTTGCAGTCTTTAGGGGTAGCTCCACGCGACCGTGTAGCGTTGCTGCTGCCTCAAGCGCCCGAAACTGCCATCTCTCATTTTGCGATTTACCGGCTTGGGGCGATTGCTGTGCCGCTGGCGGCTTTGTTTGGGCCTGAAGCCTTGCAATACCGGCTGGAGAATGCTGGCGCGAAGGTGGTGATCACTAACGAGGCCGGACTTGAGAAGCTTCATGCGCTGCGTGAGCATCTGCCGTTTCTTGAGCATGTCATCTGCGTTGATGGGGCAAGAGAGGGAGCGATTGGCTTCCATAGCCTGCTTGAGCGCAGCTCTGACAGTTTTGATAGCTGTGCCACCGGCCCAGATGATCCGGCGTTGATGATCTATACTTCTGGCACGACAGGGCAGCCCAAAGGGGCGCTGCTTGCCCATCGGGTGTTGCTCGGGCATTTGCCGGGTATTCAGATGGCGCATGAATTTCTGCCGCAGACTGGAGACTTGTTTTGGACCCCTGCTGATTGGGCGTGGGCTGGCGGGCTCCTGAATGCGTTGCTGCCATCACTGAAGTTTGGTGTGCCTGTGTTGACTGCGCGGATCGACAAGTTTGATCCTGAAGGTGCGTTTGATTTGATGGTGCGCCATGGCGTTCGCAATGCGTTTATTCCGCCGACTGCGCTTAAGATGATGCGGAGTGTCGATCATCGCCCATACAAGGAAAAGCTTCAGCTACGTTCTGTTTGCTCTGCTGGGGAAGCGTTGGGGTGTGAGGCGTTTGCATGGTGCTCAGAGGCACTTGGCGTTGCTCCCAACGAGATGTACGGGCAGACCGAATGTAATTTGGTGCTTGGCTCCGGTGCGGGAGTCGGTGTTTCGCGTGCGGGTGCAATTGGCAAACCTGTGCCGGGGCATGATGTTGCTGTTATTCGCCCGGATGGCTCGGTTTGTGAGCTGGAAGAGCAGGGGGAGATTGCGGTTCGACGCGGTACGCCGGTTATGTTCCTGGGGTATTGGAAGCGACCTGATGCAGATGAGGGCAAGTTCCTTGGTGATTGGATGCTGACTGGGGATCAGGGGGTGGTTGATGCAGATGGTTACATCCACTTTGTGGGCCGCAATGATGATGTGATCACGTCTGCTGGTTACCGTATTGGACCTACCGAAATTGAAGATTGCCTGATCAAGCATGACGCGGTTGGGCTGGCTGCTGTTGTCGGCAAGCCTGATCCGGTGCGCACGGAGATTGTGAAGGCGTATATTGTTCTGAAGGATGGGTTTGAGCAGGGCGATGCTTTGGTTGAGGACATTCGCCAATACGTGCGCGTGCGGCTTTCCGCTCATGAATATCCGCGGGAGATTGAGTTTGTCTCCGAGATGCCGCTGACGACCAGCGGAAAGGTTATTCGCCGGATCTTACGGAGCAGGGCGCAGGAAGAAGCTGATCTGGTTGAAGGTTAGGTGTTATTTGCGGCCTAGCACCTTCTTGATGTTTCCCTTTAGAGTCTGCTTCGCGCGTGCTCCGGCGTCCGCCTCCCACATTGCAAAACGTGCTATCGGACCTTTTCCGATCAGCAGGGTGGTGTATGCAAACCTTGCTGTCCAGGCTTTGTTTGCCATCTGATTGTCAGGGGATGAAAGGGAATCTGCACCGGAAAATTCTGGGTCTTCCAAGAGTGTTTGCGTGGTGTAGTAGATGAGTAATTGGCCGGGTGAGAACTTGGCAAGGCTCTCGTTGAAGGTTGTCTTCCAGCCAAATATGCGACCTTTCTCGCGGAGCAGAAGGTTGGTTGCGATCAGCTTTCCGTCTAGTCGTAATTGTCCGATACGGATATTTCCTGCTTGGGCTTGTTTTGAGACCATCTCTCTGGTGAAGGCTGCGTCAGGTTCTCTGGAAAGAAGTGCGGTGCCTTGTTCGCCTTTCCACCCGTCTGCCTCCAATCTCAGGAAGTCTCCAAGCGCTGTCTGTATGTCACTTGGATTTTCCAGCATGGAGAATGTGAGGGTGCCTTGTTTCTCTAGGCGCCGCTGATTTTTGAAGGCGCCTTTCCATGAGGAGCGTTTCTTTAGAGCTTTGAAATTCGCCTGTCCCTCTGTGCCGGGCATCTGGAAAGCGCGATCCTCCTGACCTGACACCCGTTGCAGCCAACCGTTGGTCTTCAGGGCGTCTTGCAGGCGCTTGTAAACGGGGCCGTCTGTTCCATGGAACGGGAGCAGCAGGATTTTGGCCCAGCTCAGATTACAGGCGGTCTCAAGCAGCTTGTTCAGTGCTTCGGGTGTCGCTTCTTCAGAGAGTAAAAGCGTTCCGAGGGGTCCATAATCGCCAGCTACTGCGCTGGGGAGCTTGAAGAGCAGGCCACGCCTTTTCTTCACGATGGGCAGGGCAGCGAGAGCTTTTGTGCCGGAAGGGTCCAGTGCCAATATCAGTTTGATTGAGCTGTTTGTTTTGTGTGTGTTGAAGGCGCTCACGAAGCTGCTGGAGAAGAACGGATTGGGCTCCATGGCGTTCTGGGACAGCTGTTGCCATAGGTGGTCTACGGTCTCATCCTCGCCGGGTGTGAGCAGTTTGATTGTCGCGCTATCCTGCCTCATTGATTGCAGTTTCCCGTCTCTTCAATGGCAAAATGAATGTGTGCAGGCCAAGGTGTTTGGAGGCACTGCGGTAAAGAATGCATGCTTCGAAAATGATGACCAGTGTGGTTGCCAGTGCAGCTCCATAAAGGCCGAGTATTGGAATGAAGATGGTGTTGAGAATAAGGTTCACCACAAAGACGGTGGCGTAGATTTTTGCGCAGGTGTTCTGGTGGCCTGACAGCGTTAGCAGTGCATCAACCGGCCCAACAGATGCGCGGGCGAGCACGCCTATGATGAGGATGTAGAGGATTGGTGTGCCTTGCGTGAAATTCTCACCAAACAAGGAGAGCAGGAATGGGCCGACTGCCATGATGAATCCAGCCATGAGTAAGGTTGGCCAGAAAGTCATTTGCGCGGTGTTGCGGACGAAGTCCTTGAGGCCTTCCTCATCGTTGGAATGATAGAGTCTGGCCATGCGCGGTGCGCTGGCGGCGCGTACGGCGTAATAAACAAAATGCATTAGTGCCAGTGTGCGTGAGGCGGCGAAGTAGATGCCGACCTGATCCGGAGGAAGCCAGAGACCGATCAGGATGACGTCCGAGCTGGTGATGAGCTGAAAGAAGCCGTCTACCGCCAGCATAGGCACAGAGACCAGCAGCCATGACTTTATTTGCAGCTTGCGCGGGGCAGGGTGGTGCACTTTGCGCAGGGATACTTCCATCATGATGGTCTGGAGGACCGTGATGGTCCAGACGGCTGCGATGGTTACGATGCAGGCTGTGACTGCTGTGGGGGGATAATCCAGCGCCAGAGCAACCAGCATATATATGAGCACCAGCAGCGGTCGGCCAATGAAGTCCGGTATCATTGCCTTGAGTTGCCAGTCCTGTGCGCGGGCGACACCCTCCAGCATGCCTGTGTAGGTGTGCATGGGCAGGCAGACTGCGATTAGGTAGAGCGGCAGGATGTAAGCGTTACTGATAAAATCAGAGAACAGCCAGGCGATGGAGACGCCAAACACTGCGATGGTGGTGGAGCTGAGTAAGACAAGAAAGCGGGCGCTGAAGAGCAGGCCGTTGAGGAGCTCGTATTGCTTCTTCTCCAGATATTCCGGAATGAAACGGAGCAGTGAAACAGAGAAGCCGAGGCCGGAGAAGACGGTCAGAATGACGATGACCGTCCAGACAACGATGAAGACACCGTATTCAGTGGCTCCCATCCAGCGTGCGAGAAAGACCTGCATGATATAGGCGAGGGCGGCACTTGCGACACGTAGTGCAAAGACGATCAGCGCAGAGCGCTGTGCTCCGCCTGCGTCCCCTTGACCGAAGAGGGTGCTGAGTATCTTTTCCAGAATCGGCAGCAGCTTCGCCTGAGTGCGGCGGGGGAGAAGCACGACTGCCCATTTGAGGAGGAGTTCTTGCACGCGGTATGCCCTAATTATTACTGGTATATTATTACTAGTATTAAAATTAACATTTTCAGAATGTCTGGGGCATGTTTACTGATGCAGCTAGTTGCTGAGCTAAAACAGAGGCTTAGATGGAGTGGTGAAGACGGAATTATTTGGGACCGAAATCCCAATGGTTTTTGTAGATTGACTCGAGTTCGATTTGACGGATTCAATGTTAGAACATATAGTGAACAAAGTGAAGTTTTGCCAAGACTGCCTTAAAGGTGAAAACATCGCAAATTGCAGAGCTGCGCTACCGCCCGGCAGTACTAGAGGGACGCCTCCTCTCATGCATGCAGCTTTTTCCGGTCCCTGCTTCCGCCCAAACTAAGCGGGGACCGGCTGCTCTTTCTGATACGCTTAAGACAGTTCCGTTGGACAGAAATAGGGTGACCCCTTTCTAGAGGCGGGCGCCTTCTTCAAGAGGTTTGACGTAGTACCAACGCCCCTTTCGTTTTTTGAAGAGGCTGAGTTCTCGCTGCTCTCCGAATTGGCCGTGGGCAAGGTATTTCGCACAAAAGAGGACGCTGCCTTTGGCGTCTCCTGCCTGACCCATTTCGGTTGCGAGAATGTCCAGTCCGACCCACTGAGTTTGTGCTGCGTATTCAGCGACTTCAATTGGGTTGAAGGTTTTCTGGTAGCGGGGCCACAGGGTGTCTTTCAGGTATTCGATGTTCTTTGTTGCGTAGGCGCTGTAGCGGGAGCGCATGAGCTGCTCTGCTGTTTCAGGCAGGGCCTTACCTTGCAGAAAAGGCTGACAGCAGGCTTCGAAGTCTTTTCCTGATTGACATGGGCAGGGCGTTGTCATCGATCACCATCCTTTAGAATTTCATGCAGCATGTGCGGTCAGAATTTTAAGGCGAAGCTAAACGGCACTTTCCGGGTCAGGTCAAGAAGGACAAACAAGCTGCTCCAAGAGTCATTAAAGTTCGTGTGACTGGTTCAATCCTCCGACAGTGTCTTTTTTATAGGATTGTAGGAATAAGTTTTCTGCACGGTAGGATAGCAATGCAAAAAGGGTCCATTCTGATTGTTGGTGCAGGCCCCAGCGGGTTGACTGCGGCAATAGAGCTGAAGCGACGTGGGTTTGCCCCTCGCATCATTGATAAGAGCGACCGCCCACACGTTCAATCACGGGCACTTGCTATTAATCCGAGAACTCTCCAGATCCTGAAACCATCCGGCGTGACTGAGAAGTTGCTGGAGAAAGCGTGGAAGCTGAACCACGTTCATTTTCGTGGGCCAAATAACGAGTTGATGGAGGTTGATCTCTCGGATCTTGGGGGCCCCTACAATTTTATGCTGTCCCTTCCGCAGTATAAGACCGAGACTATTTTGGAGCGGCATCTGACTGAGCAGGGCGTGCAGGTTGAGAGAGAATGTGAACTGATACGGATCGATCAGCAAGATGATACAGTATCGGCTACCATACAGATGAGCAGTGGTGACGAGGAGGTCCTGCATCCGTCTATGGTGATCGGCGCAGATGGAGCGCATTCTCTTGTCCGCACCCAGATGGGGATGAGCTTTACCGGCAGTTCCTATCCTCAGGATTGGGGCCTTGCGGATGTGGAGTTGGAGCCGACGATCTCTATGGATGGGCCGACCATGTTCGATCGCTCACCGTATATCTTCGGTGTCATACCGATTTCAGCGACGCGCGCGAGGATTGTGTCTGACCACCTTGAGCCGCTAGAAATTTTGCCGCCAATCCTGAAAGTGACCAAAGTTCATTGGAAATCGACCTTCCGGATCTCGCACCGCCTGGCGAGCCTCTATCAAAAAGGTCGTGTTTTTCTGGTTGGAGATGCGGCTCATGTGCACTCACCGTTTGGTGGGAGAGGCATGAATTTGGGAATTGAGGATGCGGCCTGGTTGGCTTGGCAGGTCTCTACCGGGCATACGCATCAATATATGCTGGATCGTCGCCCTGTTGCGGCAGAGGTTATCAAAGTTGTCGACTCCGGAACGCGGTTCTTCGCCTCAAATAGCACAGCTATCCGTCTCTTCAGGCAGAAGTTTTTGCCAGTGTTCGGGCGTACTGACTACTTTAAGGCGCGGTTTATGAGGATGATGTCAGCCGAGAACACGCCGTTTCCGCCTTGGCTGAAAGAGGATAACTCAAGCGAGATTTGATTGAGACCGAGGTCCAGATAACAAAAAACCGCCTTGCGGCGGTTCTTTTGTTTTTTTGGAGCGGGCGAGGCGATTCGAACGCCCGACCCTAACCTTGGCAAGGTTATGCTCTACCCCTGAGCTACGCCCGCATATCCAAAAAAATCCAACTTCGCGAAAACTCAGCTTCTTAGAGAAACTGGAGCGGGCGATGAGATTCGAACTCACGACCCTAACCTTGGCAAGGTTATGCTCTACCCCTGAGCTACGCCCGCATTCTGTTTCGCTAGGACCGTTTGTGGCGGCCCCGTCGGTGAGGTGGGAGCTATATGACAAAAGCTCGGGGTGATTGCAACAAGGAATTTGAAATTCATTGTGGGATTTCCAGCGGTATGTGGACGTTTAAACTGAGGGTGTTGTTGATAAAGTTTATATCTATCAAATAGATATGACGATAATACGGGGTGTTTTAGTGCTGTGGAAATAATCGCACTTGAGTAAAATGACGTATGTGCGTTTCTCTGAAAACGCTGGTTGAGGCTTTGAGCTAAGAAACCGGTTCCGTCATATATCTCAATGGGATCAGGAAATTTTTGAGGTCCATGAGACTGTCACATCCTGATGCCGGCAAACTTTCAGTTTTCTGGGGGGCAGATCATGTTTTGTAGCTTGGAGAAGGTCGGCGCCATTTGCGGATTAGCATATCTCTGAGGCAGACAGATTGCAGGGATTACTTGCCTTTTTTTGTTTGTAGCTTAAAACGGAGCAGCATTTATGTGGCAAACACTTGGGTTATTTCAGAGACTTGGAGGAGGTTCTTCTACATGCCAGCAAGCCGTCCGCAACTGATGTCCTTTTTCGAGGACTTGAACATTCCGGTTTCTACTGTTGATCACGAGCCGGTTTTTACGGTTGCCGAGTCTGCTGATCTGCATGATCGTATTCCGGGAGGCCACACCAAGAACCTGTTTCTCAAGGATAAAAAGGGGAACCTCTTTTTGGTGGTTGCGCTCCATGATGCGACGATCGATTTGAAGAAGATTTCTGCGGTTATTGGCGCGTCCGGTCGTGTTTCCTTTGGTAAGGCAGACCTGCTTGAAGAGGTGCTGGGCGTTACTCCGGGATCGGTTACGCCGTTCTCGCTGATTAATGACCGGGACGTGCAGCGGGTGTCTGTGGTGTTTGATGCAAATATGATGGAGCAGGAAACTCTGAACTTCCATCCGCTGCTGAACAACGCTTCCACCGCGATTTCGGCGGAAGGTCTGATGGCGTTTGCCAAAGCGTGCGGGCATGATGCAAGAGTACTTGCGGTCTCTGAAGAAGCGCAGAAAGTCACTGAAGATCTATAAAAACTGAGCGTTCGCCAATTGTAATTGGTCTCTTCTACGACCATTTTAGGCAGCAGTTAGAGATTTTTGATATGAGGAGCGCTGACGTAAGCAGCTCCCAATTCAGGTAAAGGGTCAAGATAATGAGTGGATCCGGATATTCCGTAGGTGGTAGCTTTGGTGGCTCCCTAGGCGGCGGTGGATATGGCGGCGGGTACCAGACCAACACACAGGCTGGCGCAGCTTCTCCATCCGCAGCACCGGCAGCCAATGCTGCTGACTTGATTGTTGATACAACCACTCAGACTTTTGTGCAGGATGTTATTGAGGGCTCCCGTAATCAGGTTGTTCTCGTTGACTTCTGGGCACCGTGGTGTGGTCCGTGTAAGCAGCTTACCCCGACGCTTGAGAAAGTCGTTAAGGAAGCCAATGGCGCGCTTAAGCTGGTGAAGATGAACATCGAAGACTACCCGGAAGTTGCGGGTCAGATGGGTGTTCAGTCGATCCCGGCTGTTTTTGCGTTTAAAGGTGGCCAGCCTGTTGACGGGTTCATGGGTGCGCAGACCGAAGGCGAGATTAAGAAGTTTCTCGACCGTATCGGCGTGCAGATTGGGCCAAGCGATCTGGAAGTTATGCTGGAAAAAGCTGATGAGCTTCGGGATGCTGAAGGGTATCCGGAAGCCGCGCAGCTTTACGGTGGTGCGCTTTCTATCGACGCTGGCAATGTGCATGCGCTGTGTGGCCTTGCGATGTGCTATCTGGCGCTTGCAGAGAAAGATCATGCAAAGCAAATGCTGGATATGGTTCCTGAAGACAAACGCGACTCTCAGCATTTTGTTGCTGCGAAAGCGGCGCTAGAGCTTGCCGAGCAGGCAGAAGGTCTTGATGACCTTGCCGAATTGCGCCAGCGCGTAGACGCAAACGCTGACGACCATCAGGCGCGTTTTGATCTTGCAGTGGCGCTTAGCGGCAAAGGTGACAAGAACGGGGCTGTTGATGAGTTGATCGAGATTATTCGCCGTGATCGCGAGTGGAATGAAGATGGTGCACGCAAGCAATTGCTGCAGTTTTTTGAAGCTTGGGGCTTCAAAGATTCAGGTGCTGTTTACGGTCGCCGTAAACTCTCCTCAATTCTATTCTCGTAATCTTGGCCTGATAATAAGAGCGGAGAGCACTTAAGTGGCCTCGATGACTGTTGGAAATGCGACCTACGCAGGTCTGGATGACCTGCCGCAGGTTGTGCCGTTGTTTGTTTTGCCGGGGGCTATCTTGCTCCCGCGCTCCCATATGCCTCTCAATGTATTTGAGCCGCGCTATACCGCGATGATTGACAATGCCTTGCGCACGGATCGCATGATTGGGGTAATTCAGCCGCAGTTTGATACGACTGACGAAGAGTTGGCCGGACGGCCAAAGCTTTGCACTGTGGGCTGTATGGGGCGTATTACCGGTTTTCAGGAGAGTGGTGACGGGCGCTATCTGATTACGCTTTCTGGTGTTTCCCGCTTTGAACTGCGTGGTGAGCTGGAAGAGCGCGCGCCGTTCCGTCGTGGACATGTTGACCCAACCCGTTTCGCCAGTGATCTGAAGACAGGCTTTGGCGAAGATGAGGTTGACCGGGACCAGCTGCTTGCAACGCTGAAGGCATATCTGAGCGTGAATGAGCTGGAAGCGGATTGGGATAGCGTCAATTCCGCATCTACCGAGATATTGGTCAATGCGTTGTGCATGATGAGTCCTTATGGACCAAAAGAGAAGCAGGCTCTCTTGGAAACGGAGAACCTGAAAGTGCGTGCGGATACGCTTGTTGCGTTGGCTGAGGTCGAGCTCGCACGCGGCAATGGTGGTACTGGCAGCACTCTCCAGTGACGCAGGTTAAGATAAAAGATGAATGAGGGCTCTATGAGCGAATTTGAAGCGCCACAGCTGGACCGACGTCTTCTTGAGCTGTTGGTTTGCCCGGTGACGAAGACAACGCTTGAGTACAACGCCGAAAACCAGGAGTTGATTTCTCGCGCAGCGAAGCTGGCTTATCCAATTCGGAATGGAATTCCGATTATGCTGGAAGAAGAAGCACGCAAGCTCGAAGATTAATAGTATGGAGGCTAGGAGAGAGGATCTTCTAGCCTTTTTACCAGTTGCTGCGGTTCACACAGAACACGCAGTGTTTTTATGCGGGCGCTAGAGCCTGGAATGACTCCCACTGATAATTTTAAGACTGCGAGTGCTTTTGCAAAGAGAGCTGCAATGGCTTTGTCTGCTGCGCCTTTTTCTGGCGCTGCGCGTACGCGAGCCAAAACGAGCGGCCGGCCATCCGACTGCTCGCCAATCTTTTCAACCTGATCTTTGGAGGATCTGAGTGTGAGGCGGACGGTAATGAGAACTCCGTCAGCCTGCAGCTTCCATGGGCATTCGTGTTTAGCCACGACTTAGAGCCCGTTTTCTGGCGAATGCTCTAGAATACGTAGGGGTAGACGTAGAGGCCAATGATACGCTCAAGAAGGAAGATCCCGAGGAGCAACACAATCGGTGACAGATCCAGTCCACCCATTGGTGGCAGGAACCGGCGGATTGGGCGCAGCAGCGGTTCGGTCAGGTTATAAAGCGTCTGGCCGATCATGGCGATGAACTGATTGCTCGAGTTCACCACGTTGAACGCGTAGAGCCACGAGAAGATCACGTTTGCAATGATGACCCACGTGTAAAGATTTAAGATGATGAAAACGACATCAAGAATAGCGCGCATGGACTGGTTGAACTCCAAGTTTGCGGAGATGAACTAACTGTATTGCTTCCTCTAGGACAGAGCTGAGGAAACCGAGTTATTCCTCATGTAACTTTGAACTGAGGCAGCTGCAAGATCCAGCATGCCTCATTTTTCTATATTTAGAGCTAATTTTCTCCGTCAGGCCTTGAAAAAAGGCCAGTTCATAGAAACAGCGGGCTATCAAGCGGAAGTATCGCGCTGTTTTTGCGTCCTAATTTCAGGCTTTAGCCAAAGTGGTGAGGGGGCTTGAAGCTTTCTGGGAGGTGGATTGGTTTTCCCTGTTCCGGGAACATTTCCTGCATCAGGCAAGCAGCGATGCGGTGGGAGATGGCGTAGGAGATTTTGAAGCCGCCGGTTGCCACCCAAGTCTTATCCTTGCCCGGTACGAGGCCGACCAATGGATCACGCTTTTTGCATTTCGGGCGTATTCCAGCCCAACGGGCAGTGATTGGCGCGCCTTTTAGTGATGGGCAGAATGCGATTGCCTTGGCGAGCATCTTTTGGATATCGTCTTCGACGGGCTCTTTGCTGGTCCACTCCTGCTCTGAGGTGGAGCCAATAGCGACCGTGCCGTTGGCGTGGGAGACAACATAAATACCGTCATCGTAGATCACCGGGAGCGGCTTTTCTGTTTTGTACTCTAGCAGGAGGGATTGTCCTTTAACGCCCATGCCGATGGTTTTGCCAGCGATTGCGCTGAGAGGCCCAAATCCTTCATAGCCTGCTGACAACACAATGCGGTCAGCACTCAGCGTTTCGCCGTTGCCAAGGGAAACTGTGCCCGTGGTTTCATCGAACCCGAGAAACTCTGTGTGTTCCATGATAGGGATGTGCGGCTCCAGAAAGGCTTTGAGGCCAGCTGAGACAAGGCGTGGGTTGGCGCGGGCGGCCAGGGTATCCCAGATGATGCCGAGGGGCGCTGCTTCTGGTGTCAGCCAATCGCTAAATGGTGTTTCTTTTACGACATTGAAGGTGAATCCTGTTTCATCACTTCGCCAGCGTTGTTTAGCTTCTTCAACGCGGGCGAGGGAGTGCTCAAGTTTGTGTTCTGTATAGAGCGGGATCAGACGACCTGCGCGGCTGTAGCCAACGGATAGGCCGGTGGCTTCTTCCAGCTCAGCTACGATATCGGAGAGTTCCATCAGGGCGTCCAGCTGGAATTGCTTTTTTTCGTTCCACTGGCTTGGAACATGAGGCATCAAAGCGCCAACGAGGCCAGCGCTTGCGCCTGAAGCAATCGTATTTTTTTCCAGCAGAGCGACTTTCAAGCCTTTTCCGAGTGCGGCCTTGGCGACGCTGAGTCCGAAGATTCCCCCACCAACAACAACAATATCGTAGGTCATGTTTTTTTATTTCCCAGGTTGGGGTATAAGCCCGAACCGATTTTTACGTTAGAGATTTGGCTTAGACATATGACAGAGCGCCCAAAATTGGAATGGGATGACGCGAATGTGCCGTATGCGTCGCAGTTTGGGGATACTTATTACTCCAAAGCGGGTGGATTAGGCGAAACGCGTTACGTATTTCTGCTGGGAAATCGTCTCCCTGAGCGCTGGGTCAATATACAGTCTTTCACGATTGCCGAGCTTGGGTTTGGAACCGGACTCAATTTTCTTGCCACGCTGGAGTTGCTGTTGAGTTTACCTGAGGCGCAGCGGACCCAGCTGACTTATGTTTCGTTTGAGCTTTATCCGATGGATGCATCGGAGATGGAGAAAGCTCTTTCCCAATGGCCAGAGCTGAAAGAGCTGACTGACAAGCTGGTCGCCGCCTGGGAGCCTCAGCCGGGTTGGAACACGATCACCATTGATGGTGTGCGACTGCTGGTCGGTATTGGCGATGCGCGTGAGATGTTGCCGACTTTTTCAGAACCTGTGGATGCCTGGTTCCTTGATGGCTTCAACCCTGCGGGGAACCCGGAGCTGTGGGGCAAGGAACTGATGCAGGCAGTTGGAGAGAAAACGGCGGCCAGCGGGTCCTTCGCGACTTATACGGCTGCCGGGTGGGTGCGGCGTAATTTGCAGGAAGCTGGCTTTGAGGTTGAGCGCATCAAAGGGTATGGCAGAAAACGCCAGATGATGGTGGGGCAGAAGACTGCCGCCACCGAAACCTGATCAATCAGCACTCTGGCAGGTTGACTGCCAAGCCACCCTTGCTGGTTTCTTTGTACTTGTCGCTCATTTCAACGCCAGTCTGGCGCATTGCTTCGACGCAGTTGTCCAGCGGCATATAGTGGGAGCCATCGCCGCGCAGTGCCAGTGAGGCAGCTGAGACGGCCTTGATGGCGCCGAGGCCATTGCGCTCAATGCATGGGACCTGAACAAGTCCGCCAACCGGATCACACGTCATGCCAAGATGGTGCTCTAGTGCGATTTCGGCTGCGTTTTCAATCTGCTCGTTGGTGCCGCCAAGGGCCGCACACAGGCCTGCTGCTGCCATGGCTGCGGCGGAGCCAACTTCACCCTGGCAGCCAACTTCTGCGCCAGAAATAGAGGCGTTGTGTTTGATGATGCCACCAACGGCTGCTGCGGTGAGCAGGAAGGTTTTGATGCCTTCGTCGTTGCTGCCGGGGCAATGTTCGCGGTAGTACTCGATGGTAGCAGGAATAACGCCAGCTGCGCCGTTGGTTGGCGCGGTGACAACTTTGCCGCCAGCTGCGTTTTCTTCATTCACGGCCATGGCGTATACAGAAAGCCAGTCGTTGACGACGTGTGGCATACTCATGTTGTTGCCGCGCTCGTCTTCCAGCTGGCGCTTGATCGCAGCGGCGCGGCGCTTAACAGTGAGGCCACCCGGCAGTTCGCCCTCGGTGTTGAGGCCGCGCTCCATACATGCGTTCATGACCTCCCAGATTTGCCAGATCCTTGTGTCCAGCTCTAGTGGGTCAAGGGAGGTGATTTCGTTGGCACGCTTCATCTGGGCGATGGTTTTGCCGGACTTCTGACCCATTTCCAGCATTTCAGTTGCGGTCGCAAACGGGTAGGGCATTGCTTTGGCTTCATCAGCAGCTTGTTTGCCAGAAGCTTCCGCAGCCTTTTGGCGCTCGAGTTCCTCTTCAGTCAGAACAAAGCCGCCACCGATGGAGTAGAAGGTTTCCTGCAGGTGAAGGCGGTCTTGCGCATCGTAGGCTTCGATCACCATTCCATTGGCGTGGCCGGGTAGATTTTTCTCGAAGTCGAAAATGATGTCTCGCTCAGGATCAAATTCCAGTTCTGGCAGGCCGTGCAGGTGGAGCTTCTTTTCTTTGGCGATCTTTTGTTCCAGAGCCTCGGCTTCATCCGGATCCAGTGTTTCCGGGGTGAAGCCTGCCAGTCCAAGAACCACTGCTCTGTCGGTTGCGTGCCCTTTGCCGGTCCACGCCAGTGAGCCGTGCAGTGTGCAGCGCAGTCGCTTGGGGGCGCCTGCGCCGGGCCATATGCGTCTGCCGTCTCTCAACTCATCCAGAAAACGCGCGGCAGCGGTCATCGGTCCCATCGTATGGGAAGATGATGGACCTATTCCGATCTTGAACATTTCAAAGACGCTGAGGAACATATGTTAGGCACCTTTCAGAGGGCTGGGGGCGGTATTCTTGTTTCGTGTTGGATAGAGAGACAGCCACTATCACTGAATTTTCAAGGAATAATCGTCATAGGCTCTTAAACCAAGAGGATTATTTTTCCCAATAATCTTAATTAAAGATACAATTGTTTTGATGCGGCAGTGTTCAACTGACTTGAGAGCGTGCCCGTAGAGCCTTAAAGATTTTCGCCGCTGTCTGCTGAAAAGATTGACATAAACGCTGTGGTTCCGCGTGGCGCTGATGGATCAATAAGAGTTTTGCCGTGTGAATTGGGATGCAAAGGCGATTGCTTCTTCAATTTTATGGTGCCAATAGGCAACAGTTTGTAGAAAACTCTTGAAACTACAGGTCTGCAAATGGTGCGAAAACGTATATCATAGGTAGCAACTCGCTTATTCCGATTAGGGCTGCACCTATATGACCGCCTCTCTTCGTATCCTTGCAGGCTTAGCGCTTGCCTCTGTCTCCAGTCACGCACTGGCAGAAGACTCCTTTACGCCTATTGACCTGACCGAAGATCAGCAGGGTAAGAGGTACGTTGTTGATCTTGGCGTGGCGGGATTCGTAAATCCCAGATACGACGGTGCGTCTAGATACATTATCTACCCGTTGCCGTTGGTCGCTTTCTCACGTTTCTATGTTCCGGGTATTGGGCAGACAAAGGAGGGGGCGACGCAAGGTTTCTACGTCTTTCCGTCTTTTGGTTTTATAGGCGAGCGTAAGCCCACGGATGGGAGATCACTTGCGGATACGCGCCGCGTGCCATGGGCGGGGGAGATTGGGGCCGGCGCCGGTTTCCGTCGGGATTGGTTCCGTGCATTTATTGAAGCTCGTCATGGCTTTCACGGACACCATGGAATCGTCGGCCGAGCAGGGGTTGACGTGATCACCGAGGTTACCGATCGTCTGGTATTTGTGTTTGGGCCGCGTGTTGATGCAGCAGATAGTTCTTACATGAATACGTATTTCAGTATTCCTGCCGGTACGCCAACAGGGCCATTCAAGGCACAAGCAGGCTTCAAGAGCGTTGGTGCGATCGCGCGGGTGAGTTATGGGCTCACCGACACGATTGGTTTGCATCTGCAAGGTGGGTATGACCGATTGGTTGGTGATGCAGAAGACAGCCCTGTCACACAGAACGACAATATGTGGTCTTTCGGTGTTGGTGCGACCTATCGGTTCTCTTGGGATATGTTTTAGGGCAGCCAAATCTGCTGACAATTTTGGTGAACAAAGCCCGGGTTGGTTTCCGGGCTTTTTTTTGATGTCTGAGAGAGCTACGCGTTTTCAATAAGAAAGAGATATGTAAAGCAACGTTTGAAGTGAAGTTCTGTGCGTGTTTTTGTAAATAATTTGTGTTTCCTGAGCTCGTATTGAGAGATGTGTTACCTGATTCTTTAAGTATCACCTCTATGTGATTGTTAATAATGTCCTTAGAATAACTAGGTGACAGACTAAAGGTAAGGCCCGTGATAGTTCACAGGACGTACTGCGTTATGTGAGGGGGTCAGTATGCGTACAGTAATTACTATATCAGGACTTATTTTTATTTTCTTGTTGCTCATGGTTCCGGCCAAGGCGCACTCCACTAAGGTGTTGGCCAAGATTGATCTTTCAGAACAGACCATGCACATTTTCGTAAACGGCAAGGTACGCCATTCGTGGTCCGTTTCTACTGCCCGAAAAGGTTACAGGACGCCTGTGGGGAGCTTTCGCCCGACGCGGATGCATAAGCGGTATTTCTCTAGGAAATACAACGGCGCACCGATGCCTTACTCCGTATTTTTCTATAAGGGCTATGCCATTCATGGAACGGATGCGATCAAGCGTTTGGGAGCGCCTGCCTCCCATGGGTGTGTGCGACTGCACCCGAAGAATGCCAAGAGATTGTTCAGTTTGATTCAGGCAAATGGACCGTCGAACGCAAAGATTGTAATTGTTAAATAGTGAACACGCCTTATGTGTAAATCTGAACGTGGTGTGATACGGGTCGTATAAGGCCCGGTACCCTTGCGAGTGCAGGGGGCCAAACTAAATCAAGGGCTATGAGATGTGTTTGAAGGCTTGTGAGCGGAAGAAGCAAGTCGGGTCGCAAACGCCTGCCTCTTCCGCTGTAGCGCTGAATACGCATAACTCAACAATCAGCGTGTCTTTCCTAACGCTAAAATCTTGCCAAAAGGTTGGCACGCTGATTTTTTCGGAAGAGATTTTTAGGGATAAAACAGAATTTCTTTCTGAGTGGGGGCCTTGCGAGCTGCATGCATAGCGCAAAGAAAAAGAGGGCTTTGAAAGAACGCTCAAAAACCCTCTATATCCTCGAAAGCTGATTACGCACTACCTTGATATCAGCTGCTTATTTAAAAGCAAAAGGTGTGCCAGTTTTCTCGAAAAATCAGAGCACAACATCTGGTATGGCTGCAGCGTCTCCTGGCGAAATGCGGGTTAACTTAACAGGCTGCTTACTTGTGCTGCGTCGCAATTTGCAATGCGGTTTGAGAGTGTTAATCCTCGCCTTCACGCTTAGTTAAATTCGTGGCCGAGGTCGAGAGTGCTGCGTTTTCCGATACTCTCGTAGTTTTCGGTGGCCCACTTCTTGGCCGCTTGCCTACCGATGTCGTGGAGCAGTTCAATAAACTCCCATTGTGGATTTAGTTTTGAGGATGCTCCAAATGGTGAAAGGTCTTTTGTTGCTTCGATCCGGTGCATGTAAACGCGTGTGTATCTGTCAGAATCGAGCCGGCCTTCCTGAATGAGGCGGGTGACGAAGTCGATCGCGCGGAGTTCTCGAAGTAGGGTGGAGTTGAAGGTTATCTCGTTCAGCCGTTCCGAGATTTCCTGGGCAGTATGAGGCAGCTCGTTTCTTTCTACTGGATTGACCTGAATAAGCAGGACATCGGTGTGACCGCCGCTGCTGAAGAGCGGAAATAGGGGTGGATTTCCCATAAAGCCGCCGTCCCAATACGCTTCGTCGCCAATTTCGACCGCTTGATACATGTGTGGCAGGCAGGATGAAGCCATTATGGCATCCAGACTGAGTTCTTCGTTTGAAAAGACCTTGATTTTGCCTGTGCGCACATTGGTAGCAGCAACGTAGACATCCATTTGCTTACAGCTGCGCACGCGCTCGAAATCGATCTGCTGATCAACCAGATCACGCAAGGGGTTATAGTTCATTGGGTTGAGCTGATAGGGCGAGACAATGCGCGAGGCGAGATCCCATGCCAGGTACATGGGGGAGTTATCAAGGCTCCAGTTGCCCATGAATACATCGAGTGGATTACGTTGGAAGGGGCTGGTCTCCCCAGCTGCGCTGACTGATTTCCAGAAACGGGCCAGCGCTTTGCGGGCGCCTTCCTGACCGCCTTCAACGAGGCCGTCAGCCATAACAACGGCATTCATCGCGCCAGCGCTGGTGCCTGAGATACCGACGATCTCCCATTCTTCGTTCTCCAGCATCCAGTCCAGAACGCCCCAGGTGAAGGCGCCATGTGCTCCGCCTCCCTGTAGGGCAAGATTGATTTTCTTTCGTTCTTTCTTTGCAGTCTTCCGGGGCGTTGCCATATGGACCTCCATGGGTCGCCAGATTAGAACTACTGGGAAATCGTGGATTGGTTATTGAGCTGTCCAGCCGCCATCCATTGGCAGCAAGCTGCCTGTGATTGAGGCTGCAGTATCGGTGCACAGGAAGACGGCGAGGCCAGCAACCTGCTCGATGGTCACAAACTCTTTGGTGGGCTGGGCTTCAAGAAGCACGTCCTTTTTCACCTGCTCCTCGGTCATATTACGGGCTTTCATGGTGTCCGGGATTTGCTTTTCAACGAGAGGTGTCCAGACGTAGCCTGGGCATATCGCGTTCACGGTGATGTTGTTTTCAGCCGTTTCCAGAGCCACGGTTTTGGTCAGGCCTGCGATGCCGTGTTTTGCGGATACGTAGGCAGCCTTGAATGGAGAAGCGACCAGTGCGTGCGCGGATGCGGTGTTGATAATGCGGCCCCAGCCTGCTTTGCGCATGTAAGGCACGGCGGTGCGGATTGTATGGAATGCGGAAGACAGGTTGATGGCGATGATGGCATCCCATTTTTCGACCGGGAAGTGCTCAATGGCTTCAACGTGTTGAATACCTGCGTTGTTGACAAGAATATCGACCGAGCCAAAGGTGTTTGCCGCAGTATGGATCATGGCGTGGATTTCGTCGGGCTTGGTCATGTCGGCAGGAGAGTAAATGCATTTTACGCCAAAATCGGTCTCGATTCCTTTGCGCTCTTTTTCAATGGCATCCGCATCGCCGAACCCGTTGATCATGATGTTGGCACCTTGCTCGGCCAACGCGCGCGCGTAGCCCAGGCCGATGCCTGATGTGGAGCCAGTGATTACGGCGGTTTTACCTGCGAGCATTTCGAGTCTCCTGACCATGTGTATAGAAAATGAGCTGATAAGAGCTTGCGCCACTTTTTAGTCTGGTTGCATTAGCAAAAAGCATAGTTGTTTAGCGTGCAGTGCAAAAAGGTAAGAAGTGACTGCGAATCTGTCTTTTGTCCTTAATAGAAGGTTAGAAATGGGTGCGCCGCGGCGGAGCTCTCCGGCTTTCTTGGATTCCTGACAAGGATGTGGACCTAGCATCATTCGGCAGAGACGTTTACTGTGAAATCTTGGGGGGATGATGGTGCTAAGGATGACATCAAACTGAATTGAATTTGCTCCAAAAAAGTTGACAGGGCGGGCTGCATGCTGCACTTGCTTGGCTAAAGATTTATCCCAGTGGAATGATCATGACAGACAAGAACCAAACCTATATTTCTTCCCCGTTTCCGCGCCGTCGTTCTGTGGCTGTAGATGTTGGTGGGGTTGTTGTTGGCGGTCAAGCGCCTGTTGTTGTCCAGTCCATGACGAATACTGATACCGCTGACGTGGATTCTACGGTTGCGCAGGTTTCTGCTCTGGCGCGTGCCGGGTCAGAGCTGGTGCGTATCACTGTTGATCGCGATGAGGCTGCTGCAGCTGTTCCGCGCATCAAAGAGCGTCTGTCACGTATTGGTGTCAATGTTCCGTTGGTGGGTGACTTTCACTACATCGGGCATAAGCTGCTGGCGGATCATCCTGCCTGCGCTGAAGCCCTTGATAAGTACCGGATCAATCCGGGCAATGTTGGCTTCAAGACCAAGAAAGACAAGCAGTTCGGCCAGATCATTGAAATGGCCATGAAGTACGACAAGCCTGTACGCATTGGGGTGAACTGGGGTTCACTTGATCAGGAGTTGCTGACTCATTTAATGGACAAAAACCAGCAGGAAGGCTCGCCGCTGACAGCTCAAGAAGTGATGCGCGAAGCAATCTGCCAGTCTGGTTTGCTGTCTGCGCAGCGTGCTGAAGAGCTGGGCCTTGGCCGCGACAAGATTATTCTGTCTGCGAAAGTCTCTCAGGTTCAGGATCTGATTTCCGTTTACACGGATCTTGCACAGCGTTGTGATTATGCACTTCACCTCGGTCTGACTGAAGCTGGCATGGGCACAAAGGGTATTGTGGCCTCTTCTGCTTCCATGGGTATTTTGCTGCAGCAGGGCATCGGCGATACAATTCGTATCTCGCTGACGCCAGAGCCGGGCGGAGATCGAACCCGCGAGGTTCAGGTTTCTCAGGAGCTGTTGCAGACCATGGGTTTCCGTAGTTTTGTGCCGATTGTGGCGGCATGTCCGGGTTGCGGACGTACGACCTCTACGGTCTTTCAGGAATTGGCACAGGATATTCAAGAGCATATTCGTGAGAGTATGCCAAAGTGGCGGGAACAGTATCCGGGTGTTGAAGAGCTCAACGTGGCGGTTATGGGCTGTATTGTGAATGGGCCAGGTGAGTCCAAGCACGCTGATATTGGTATTTCTTTGCCGGGTACGGGCGAAACGCCGGCTGCTCCTGTGTTTGTTGATGGGGAGAAAACTGTTACGCTGCGCGGGCCGAACATTGCAGATGAATTTAAGGCAATGGTTCTTGATTATATTGAGAAGCGCTATGGTACGGGTGTTTCTTCTGAACACGAGATTTCGTAGATGTCGCTGGAGCGTTTTGTCAAAAAAGTTGAACACAAAATCAGAGATAATGCACCGAAGGAAAAGCCTTCGGTTCTGGTGATTTCATCACAAGTCGTCAGTGGGTGCGTTGGTATGCGCAGCATGGTGTTTGCGCTGGAACGCATGGGCTTCAATGTCTGGATGCTGCCCACGATCCTTTTGCCATGGCATCCGGGGCAGGGCCGTGGTGAGCGCATCTCCGCCAATGACGAAGCCTTCAAGCATATCGTTGAGCAGATCTGTGCCAGTGACGGCCTGAGCAATGTGAAGGGTGTTCTGTCTGGCTATATGGCGAATGTGGCTCAGATCTCTGATGTGGTGAAGATCGTTGAAGCCGTAAAATCCCGCAATAAGGATGCTGTTTATCTTTGTGACCCAGTGATTGGTGACAAGGGCGGCCTTTACGTTGCCGAACCGATTGCGGAAGCTATTCGTGACCAGTTGCTGCCGCTTGCTGATGTAAGTACGCCAAACCGTTTTGAGCTGGCGTGGCTGAGTGGTTTTGGAACGGATATGGAAAATGAAGCTGTTGCGGCGGCTCGTACGCTTGGAGTGGAGCGCACGATTGTGACGTCGTCGCCTGCGATCCGGCGTAATTCGATCTCCAATCTGCTAGTTGGTCCTCGTGGCAGTCTTGCTATTGAGCACGCCGAGGTTCAGGGCGCGCCACATGGCACTGGTGATCTGTTGTCAGCGTTGTATCTGGCTCGTTGCCTTAGCGGGCAGAGTGATGAGGATGCGCTGAAAAAAGCAACGGCTTCAACGTTTGAGCTGGTGGCGCGTTCTGTCAAAGTCGGCTCTGACGACCTGCTTTATGCGGAACATCAGGATTCACTGATCCAACCTATGGCGCTTGTGAATACCCGCCGCGTGGTTGAGGCGCCCGAGCGTGCATGAGACAGCTACAACGACACCAGTTTGTGTTGCTGGTGTTGATGGCTGTCGGGCAGGTTGGATTGCTGTCTTCCGCTGGATCGGCTCAGAACGGGCATCTGAAGTACAGATCTTCTCTCGTTTTGCAGATCTGTTGGACTCTAAGCATGTGCCCAGCAAGATTGCTGTCGATATGCCTATTGGGTTGCCTGAGCACATTGGTCAGGCAGGTCGCGGGCCAGAGAAGGCAGTGCGGCCACTTCTGGGTATGCGGCAATCTACGGTGTTTTCCATTCCCGCTCGTGCAGCGATTTATTGCGAGGATTACCGCGAGGCTTGCTCTGCTGCGCTGGCCCATTCGACGCCAGCGAAGAAAGTCTCCAAGCAGGCGTTTCACATCTTCCCGAAAATTCGTGAGATTGATCAGCTCATGACACCTGAGCTGGAAGAGCGGGTGTTTGAGGTTCACCCTGAGGTCGCGTTCTGGCGTTTGAACGGGCAGGAACCCATTGCAGTTCCGAAGAAAGTTAAAGGGGCCAGCTATCCGCCAGGACTAGATGCACGGCGGGACCTGCTTGTGCAGTTTGATTATGCGAAGAGCTTTCTGGACCAGAAGCCGCCCAAGGGCGCTGCTCGGGATGATCTGATGGACGCGGCTGTGAATGCGGTGATTGCGGAGCGGTTGTTCCACGGGCAAGCGAAGCCATTCCCTTCAGATTATGGACGCGATGAACGCGGGCTGCGCATGGCAATCTGGGCCTAGCCTGACTTGCCGATCCTCATGTAAATCGATCTGCTAAGTCAGGCGAAGTTCTGAAGCGCTTATTGCGGTTTGATGCGTGGGGCAGGGGCTGCCGGATACGGATCTGTTACCTCTGCGACGACCTTTGGTTCATCGCCAACGCGGTTGTTGGAGAACAGAGAGGTAAAGTAGCCGAATGCGCGGTCCGTCTCTGATGCCTTTTTCTTGGCAGGAGCAGGTTTTTCCGCTGCTAGTGCAAGCGTTTTCGCAGCCTCTACGTTTACAGCCGTTGCGTTTGCAACTTCAGTTGTGGAGGTGCCGCCAAAGAAGGATGCGATCTTTTCCTTGCGGCGTTTGCTGGTTTCCATGGCGATCTGGATTTTAGCGGTTTCCTGCTCATCTCTGGCTTGTTTGTTTGCCACTGCGACAGCGATGTGCTTGGGCACTGAATATGCCGGACAAGCGCCGCGTGCGTTGAATTTGGCACCTTTTTTGTCTGCCTTTGCGTTGAAGACATATTCTTTTTCGCAAACTTCAATGGATGGCGGACGTTTGGTGACTTCAAAGTGGTCGTAGCCACGCTTCAGCATGCGCCAGAATTCATAATGTTCTGAGTTTGCGTTGATCGCCATGTTTCTTGCAGTCATGCGGAACGGGAAGGCCTGGACCTGGAACTTTCTCTGGCCGCCGAGGAAGCTGTCGCGGCCAAGGGCGTAGATGTCTGCAATCTGTTTGTCCGTCATGGCGTAGCAGCCGGCAGAAGAACACGCGCCGTGAACCATCAGGTTTGAGCCAGTACGGTCGTGGGCACGGTCAAACTTGTTCGGGAAGCCGAGGTTGAATGACAGGTAGTAGGAGGAGAACGGGTTCATCAGGCCCGGTGTGACTTCGTAAAAGCCTTCAGGGGCCTGTCGATCGCCCTCTTTGATCTTTGGACCGAGTTTGCCAGACCATTTACAGATATCATAGGTTTCCAGCAGTGCGTATTCGCCGGATTGGGTCTGCTTCCAGACTTCCAATTCGGACTCCTGCTTGAATAGGCGGACCATGATTGGAGACTTGAGCTCCATATCTTTGGCCTTCATCCGGTTGGTCAGGCTTTTGCTGACGGGTTTCTGGTGTTTCTCAGAGCCAAACTCTGTTCCCTGACAAGCAGCTAGCGTTAATGCCAGCGCGAGCGCGGCAGCGCGCTTTACGTTTTTGCCTGTCTCTCCCTGAAACACTTTAATCATGTGTGTGACCTACCCTGCTGGGGCTAGTTTGCCCGAACCCCAATCTCGACTCTACACTTAGACTATCTGGGTTAAGGTTGACCGAATCTTACCACAGATCATAGATTTTGAGATTGAGGCATATTCCCCAAGGTGCACTTTCTCCCATGTTTGATTGGTTCAAACAAAAAAGGCACCAGACGTATATCTGATGCCTTTTATAAAAAGTTTAGTAGATACCCACAACAAATCGTAGGTCGAATCAGGAAAGTTCACGACCTATGCGTAGGAACTTCTCGCGGCGCTGCTTTTTGAGGTCGTCCGCAGACTGGCCAGCAAACTTGCCCAAAGCGTTTTCAATGCTGGTTCCAGCGCGGTCAATCACGATCTCTTTTGCACGGTGTGCGCCGCCGATTGGTTCTTTGATGATCTCATCAATGACGCGGAAGCCGGAGAGATCTTCAGCCGTAATCTTCATGTTGGTCGCCGCATCCTGTGCGCGGGTGCTGTCGCGCCACAGAATGGATGCGCCTGCTTCCGGAGAGATCACAGAATAGATGGAGTGTTCCAGCATGGCCACGTGGTTTGTGGTGGCAATGGCGATTGCACCACCGGAGCCGCCTTCACCAATGATGATGGAGATGTTTGGAACGCCAAGGCCGAGGCACATGTCAGTGGAACGGGCGATTGCTTCTGCCTGACCGCGCTCTTCAGCGCCGATGCCAGGATATGCACCTGCAGTGTCTACGAAGGAGACAACAGGAATGTTGAAGCGGTCTGCCAATTCCATGATGCGGACGGCCTTGCGGTAACCTTCCGGACGGGCCATGCCGAAGTTGTGCTTCAGGCGGCTTTCGGTGTCGTTGCCTTTTTCCTGACCCAGGATGGCAACAGACTGCCCACGGAAACGACCAAAGCCTGCAATAATCGCGTGATCCTCGGAGAATTTGCGATCACCTGCAAGTGGGGTGAAATCTGTAACCAGAGTATTGATGTAGTCTAGTGCATGTGGACGGTCAGGGTGGCGGGCGACCAGAGTTTTTTGCCACGGCGTTAAGCGAGAATAGACGTCGCTGAGTGCCTGATCGGCTTTTTCCTGAAGACGGGCAATCTCGTCTTCCACATCAACCGCTTCCCCACCTTCAGCCAGGATCTTCAATTCCTGTACTTTTCCTTCAAGGTCAGCAACTGGTTTTTCGAATTCGAGGTAACTGCGCATATTGGATATTCACTCGTAACGATCAGCGGGCTTGAGCCGCCGATTAAAAAGGCGTTGAACCGCGCTATAATTTTGGCGCGACACTGGCGACAGCTGGGGCATCTGTCAAGGCTTTGCATCACAAATGTGGGCGTCAGCCCCCCTTGAAACAAGAAGACTTGGGATTAGAAGTGCAAATCCTACCGAGAAGCCGTTTTCTTGGGTGAAGCTGACGTTTGCGGCAAGTTGAGCTGTTGGGCTTTCAGAACAAGTGTGCCAGTCGCTGTGGGAATTGATACCTTGTATGGAATGAGTAGGTTCGTGTCACCGATTGGTGCCAGCCAGGTTTCAATCTTCGCGTTTTTGGCCAGATACTGGACA
This sequence comes from Pseudovibrio japonicus, assembly GCF_014651595.1. Classification (GTDB taxonomy): domain Bacteria; phylum Pseudomonadota; class Alphaproteobacteria; order Rhizobiales; family Stappiaceae; genus Pseudovibrio; species Pseudovibrio japonicus. The sequence goes on from NZ_BMXE01000002.1 coordinate 741,062, forward strand.
GCCCTTCTTTCAGGACGGTGCCCGGCAATTGGCTCCCAGCGTGCCGAGCAAACAATGACCGGGCCATTGTATCCGTTGCTGGACACTTCGCGTACTTCCTTGAACTTCATATTGATGTTGAAGCGTGCCCAGCCATCGTAGATTGGCAGCTTGCGATCACAGACTGACGGGTCAAGAACTTTGGCGCTGGACGGTGCGCTGACAATTGCTGCACTTAACGGATCCATCGCGTTGAGTTTGTGTTCGCCTGTCACCTTGATGCGGGTCTTGGAGGGCTTGTACTTCGGGGTGACCTGAGTGGTGCGGACGTGGCCGGAGCCCTGACCGAGGCTGACGTAGAAGTTGCGGTTGGAGGCGCGAGAGGCCATGGTGTAGGTGCTTGGCAGAACTTTCGTTCCCTTCATCCACCCGGTTGCCTGCGCGCCGCCCTTGCCTGTGGAGAAGAGGGTGCCAATGCCCGCAGGTTCCATGCCGACTTTTGCGGAATAAGCATTGTCACGCAGGATGAGAGAGAACGATCCCTTTCCCACGGTGAAGCCCGCATAAGAAATATTGTAGATGCCGCCGAGGCGTTCTGTTTTCCCCAGTGCAGCTGTGGATAGTGTGCCAAATGAGAGCGCTGCGATGGCCATTACACATGATTTGCCGAGGGAATTGCAAATCTTTGAAAAAGTTACTCGCACGATACTGTACCTCCGCAGCCGCAGACCTTGGCGCCTGCCAGCCTGAGAACTCAGGAAACTGAACAAAAAATCAAACTCGTTGAAATATGAAACTACTGAAACAAGGTAACACGGTGGTTAAGAGATGTGAGTTTGTTGAAGTTTTGATTGAAATATGGGCTTCGAACAAGCAAATAGGCAGCAAAGCCTTGACGAATTCTGCTGTACTAATTATAGCAAGCCAACTTTTCCGTACAGGCCGGAGGTGGTTCCGCGTGACTATGGCGTCCGCGACCTGCCGGTTTAAACAGAATGCGCCCGGAAATGAGGGCGCCTACAAATTATAAAGGGTGACCCTCATGGCACGCCGCTGCGAACTTACCGGTAAAGACGTGATGACCGGCAACAACGTGTCTCACGCAAAAAACAGGAGCCGTCGTCGGTTCTTGCCAAACCTCTGCAACGTTTCCCTGTTGAGCGATACTCTCGGCGAAACCTACAAACTGCGTATCTCCGCACACGCACTGCGCTCTGTTGAGCACCGTGGTGGTCTGGATGCATTCTTGTTGAAAGCAGTAGAAGCTGAGCTTTCTCCAAAAGCACGCCTGCTGCGCACCGAAATCAAGCGTCGCCAGGCAGCTGCTTAATCACATCTTTCTTGAAAGGGATTGAGCGTGAATAAGTCGAATACTGCCCGACCATTGGCTTTTGCCATTATGGCAATGACCGCAGTGGTCGTGGCATCGAATTACCTCGTTCAATTTCCTGTTCAGGGGATGCTCGGGGCTGTTGATCTGGCAGACCTGCTTACTTGGGGTGCATTCACCTATCCGGTGGCATTCCTTGTAACTGATTTGATTAACCGACAGTTTGGTCCTGCTGCTGCACGCAAGGTTGTGTACGCTGGTTTTGCTGTTGCTGTTGCTCTGTCTATCGTTCTGGCAACACCACGTATTGCAATTGCTTCAGGAAGTGCATTCCTGATCGCCCAGTTGCTTGACGTGACTGTGTTCCACCGTCTTCGTGAAGGTCATTGGTGGAAGGCGCCTGTCGTTTCTTCCACGCTCGGTACCATGCTCGATACCGCTCTGTTCTTTAGCCTTGCTTTTGCAACACAGTTCGCGTTTTTGGGTTATCACGATGCGTTTGCGGTAGAGGTTGCGCCTTTGTTTGGCGTGTTTGCTTTGGAAGTTCCTCGTTGGGTTTCCTGGGCAATGGGTGACTTCGGTGTTAAAATCATCGTCGCGATGAGCATGCTTGTGCCGTACCGCATCGCTTTGGGGGTCATCGGCGCGGTACCTGTTCCTCAGCGCGGATAAGCTGTTTGCTTGATAAGAATTTTCGAAAGGCATCGGACTTGGGTTCGGTGCCTTTTTTGCTTTCCAATGAAATGTTTGCTGCAATAAGCTCGGTTATTTGGGCTTTGCTTTGGGAGCGGGAACGAGCTTTACTTCTTTGGGAGCGCGTACAAAGGGCTCTCTGAAGGGATCGTTATCTGTCAGGACAAAGCGCAACAATACGGTGCGTTGCAGGAAAGACTGGTTGTTGTCTGACATGAGAGAGAGAACGGTTTCTCCAAATGCGTTCTGGTGCACACTCAGAGCTTCCATATTATCAATCTGATAGCTGAAGTCAGCGGTCAGGAGCGTCTTTCCGGTGTGAAGGTGGTCTGGTCTCAGGTTTGTGCCATCCAGCTGCCTGATGCGCATGCCAAGGCCTTCTGCGAGGTTAAACAAGCGCTCCAGTATCAAAAGGTCGCCATTGGGCAGGAAGGCAGCGTCCGTGATGTCGAAGTTGCCTTGCCTCTTAATCCAGAACTTGCCTGCCTTGGGGCCGCCAATGATCCATGCTGGTCTGTTGTGGTCCAGTGACTGCCCGCGTTCGGCAATTGTTATGATTGCGCCAGAAAGAGGGGAGCCGGGCGGTGCAACTGCGACGGATTCAAGACTTTTGTTCGTTGCCAAACCTCTGATCTCTTTGGGGATCAGGAGGTGTTTTGCACGCTCTTCGCCTGTTGCCAGAGGAAGCGGATACGTCATGATGCCGCCTTTTCCTTCGTGACTGACGAAGATGCGCGGGCCGCTGGTTGTGTCGCCTATGCTCAAAGCTTCTGTGTCGGCTTTGGACGTGCGTTTGAGTGTTTTGCCATTGCTGCCCAGTAGTGGAGCTGTTTCAGTCTCCAGCAGCTTTAGAGGCTTTCCACGGCTTGATTGTGAGAGCTTGCCCCGCAGCCATCGGCCGCGATCGGAGACCGCAATGATGTTCGTGCCGCTGTTGAGTGTCAACAGACCTGAGTAGCCGCCGAACTGACGGCTCGAGCTGCTCAGCTCAAGGCCACCCAGAAACAGGAGAGGGCCGTATTGCTCTGATTGGGCGCTGGAGAATTTGAAGTGGTCAATCTGTTTGGAACGCACGCTCATTGGCTGGAAGCCGCTCTGCTGCGCTTCGCTTTCGCTAAAAGGCAAAGAAGCAGCGACTGCAGTTGTTGCTGCTACCGCTGCTCCTCCTGTTAGCAAATTGCGTCGTGTTAACTTCATCGGCGTCCGCGATGTTTGCCGGGATCCTGACCGCTGTTTTCGTCAAACAAATCAGCAAGCTGATCTGTCATGGCACCAGCCAGTTCCTCGGCGTCCACGATTGTCACTGCACGTTTGTAGTAGCGGGTCACATCGTGGCCGATACCGATTGCGATCAACTCGACCGGAGATCTGTTTTCGATCTCTGCGATCACACTGCGCAGGTGCTTTTCCAGATAGTTGCCCGGATTCACTGAAAGTGTGCAGTCATCTACCGGTGCGCCGTCTGAAATCATCATCAGGATCCGGCGACGTTCCGGGCGTCCGAGCAAGCGCTTGTGTGCCCAGTCCAGTGCTTCGCCGTCGATGTTTTCCTTTAGCAGACCTTCGCGCATCATCAGGCCGAGATTGCGCTTGGCGCGGCGCCAAGGGGCATCTGCGGACTTGTAGATGATGTGGCGCAGATCGTTCAGACGGCCCGGATTGGACGGCTTACCATCCTTAAGCCACGCTTCGCGGGATTGGCCGCCTTTCCACGCTTTGGTGGTGAAGCCGAGGATTTCTACCTTCACGCCGCAGCGTTCCAGCGTGCGGGCCAGAATATCTGCGCAGGTGGCTGCAACGGTGATCGGGCGACCACGCATGGAGCCGGAGTTGTCGATCACCAGTGTTACAACGGTATCGCGGAACTCGGTGTCGTTTTCCCATTTGAACGCAAGCGGTTGCAATGGATCAATGACCACGCGGTGAAGGCGGGCACTGTCGATGATGCCTTCTTCCAGATCAAAATCCCAGGACCGGCTTTGCTGCGCCATCAGCTTACGCTGCAAGCGGTTGGCAAGGCGGGAAACCGCGCCAGACAGGGAAGCCAGCTGTTTGTCGAGGAAGCCACGGAGGCGGTCCAGTTCTTCCTGATCGCACAGGTCTTCTGCTGCGATAATCTCGTCGAAGGCTTGCGTGAAGATGCGGTAGGCATCGGCTGAGGGCTGGTTGGTGAACGGGTGTTCCCGGCGTTCCTGTTCGCCCGGCTCTTCAGCCTGATCGGACATATCCTCTTCGGAAAGGTCCTGCATCTCGCTGTCGGCGCCTTCGGTTTCACCGCTTTCCTGCTCTTCGCCGGTGAGCTCCATCTCTTCAGGAGCGCCTTCCTGATCGCCCTGATCTTCCTGCATGTCGCCGGAGGTGTCAGAGCGGTCGTCCTGGTCCTGCTGGTTTTCGTCGTTGTTCTCGTCGTCTTCCGGCTCTTCACCCAGCTCATCAGCCATGTCGAGAGACGTGAGAAGATCCCGCATCTGCTTGGCAAATGCGGTCTGGTCATCCATGCGGGTGATGAGTTTGTTCAGATCATGGTCCGCTTTTTCTTCAACGAACGGCCGCCACAGATCCACCATACGCTGTGCACTTTTAGGGACTTTGCGGCCCGTCAAGCGTTCGCGGACGAGCAGAGCGATGGCGTCCTGCATCGGTGCTTCGTCTTTGGCGGTGACCTCAGCAAAGTTGCCTTTGAAGTAGCGATCTTCAAGCATGGCGTCGATGTTGTCGCCAGCGCCGGGCATACGGACAGCCCCAAGGGCTTCGACGCGGGCTTGTTCAACTGCGTTGAAGATGGCGCGTGCGTTTTCGCCCTGAGGAATATGCTTGGTGTGAACTGCGGGATCATGACAGGCAAGGCGTAGCGCCATGGAGTCGCCCAAACCGCGGGTAACGGCGACTTCATCCTTTGTCATCGTGCGGGAGGGTTCCGGCAGGCGTACGCGCCCGCTGGTCATTCCCGGTTTATCCGGCGAAAAAACAACCTCCAGCTCAGGCTCGCCCGCGATGGCTCTTACTGTAGAGCCCATCGCTTGCTTGAATGGCTGGCTGGCAGGTTTGTTCTTGGCTGAGGAGTTGCTGGTACCTGCCATGTAACTCCCCTTAACTCATGACGATGTTTGCCGCGGATTCAGGAAGGTCTTCCCCGAAACAGCGCTGATAGAACTCGGAGACCAGCGCTTGCTCGGTATCGTCACACTTGTTCAGGAAAGTCAGGCGGAAGGCGAAGCCGATATCGCCAAAGATTTCAGCGTTCTCTGACCATGTGATCACTGTACGGGGGCTCATCACGGTGGAGAGCTCGCCGTTCATGAACGCGCTACGGGTCATGTCGGCAACGCGAACCATTTTGGAGACGATGGAGCGGCCTTCAGCGCCGTTGTAGTGCGGAGACTTGGCGAGAACGATCTCGACTTCATTGTCGTGCGGCAGATAGTTCAGCGTGGTTACGATAGACCAACGGTCCATCTGGCCCTGGTTGATCTGCTGCGTGCCGTGGTAGAGGCCGGAGGTGTCGCCAAGACCAACTGTGTTGGCTGTTGCGAACAGGCGGAAGGACGGGTGCGGGTTGATCACGCGGTTCTGATCGAGGAGGGTCAAACGACCGGAAACCTCGAGCACGCGCTGGATCACGAACATTACGTCCGGACGGCCTGCGTCGTATTCGTCGAACACAAGTGCGACGTTGTTTTGCAGGGCCCAAGGCAAGATGCCATCTTTGAATTCGGTGACGGTGTGACCGTCTTTGATCACGATGGCGTCCTTGCCAACCAGATCGATACGGGAAATGTGGCTGTCGAGGTTTACGCGCACACAAGGCCAGTTGAGGCGGGCAGCGACTTGCTCGATGTGGGTTGATTTACCAGTACCGTGGTAGCCAGAGACCATCACGCGGCGGTTCTTTGCAAAACCTGCAAGGATTGCGAGCGTGGTGGCACGATCAAAGAGATAATCCGGGTCGATGTCAGGGACATGTTCGTTTGGTTCAGCAAATGCCTGAACTTCCAAGTCGCTGTCGATTCCAAATACTTCACGTACAGAAATTGTTTCGGTCGGCAGGGATTGAGCGGTCTGCATGGTGTCTATCATTTTTCCTCCGCGGCCCCACGTCGAAATCGGGGTAATGCAAATCTAGAAATTCGAGAGAGATCTGGAAACTAGCCGAACGGATGACCTTAGCAGTAACCAGACTTCTTGAGTACGTTGTAGGCCTGAATAATCTCGCGCAGGCGGTCTTCCGAAGAGCGGTCGCCACCATTCGCGTCAGGGTGATGAATCTTTACCAGCTCTTTATAACGGGTTTTTATCTCGGCGCCACGGGCAGTTACGCGAAGGTTCAATGTTTCAAATGACCTTTTCTCAAGTGCGAGAACTTTGCGCTGTGGCTCTTCCGGCTGATGGCGGCCTCCGGCGGCTCCGCCGAGGAAGTCATGCGGGTCATTGATGTTTTCTCCGCCGATGTTGGTGCGGCTGCCATCGCGGGCGTTGGCTGCGTCGGCTTTGGAGTTGACACCCATCTTCCAGGTTGGACGGTGTCCGGTCATGCTATCGCGCTGGTAGTCGCGGACGCTGTCGTCATCCATTCCAGAAAAGTAATTATATGATTTGTTGTAGGCCTTTACGTGGTCTACGCAAAAGTGAAAGTATTCGCCTTCACGATCACGACCTTTTGGTGCTTTGTGGGTACCAGGTTGGTCGCAACCGTCCCAATCGCACTTCGGGCCCTTGGCATTCTGAGTGCGATCTTTTTTTGGTTTAACGCGAATACTGTCGAAAATGGAGGAAGTTTGCTTCATTTTTCGGTTTTCAGTTGCCTTGCGATTGGAACAGCACCTGCTTTAAAGCAGGTAGCCGACATAAATAGAAAAAAGTGACCCTGTTAGGCAAGGCCTTGACGACGGTTTCCTTCGTGAGAGATACAGAAAACATGAGTACAAGAGATATCATGATTACCAAATTGGAAGCCGCGTTTAAGCCGCAGCTTCTTGAAGTCACCGACGAATCCGAGAGTCACCGTGGCCATGGAGGCTGGCGTGAAGGGGGAGAAACCCACTTCCGGATCAAGATCATATCCACAGCCTTTGAGGGTATGTCTCGCGTCGCTATGCATCGCGCAGTGAACGAGTGTGTGGCCGAAGAGATCGCCAACGGCGTTCATGCGCTTGCAATTGAAGCCAAATCTCACAGTTGATTGTTAACTCTGCGTGTATCCTAACCCGAAACTGATGATCACCTTTCGGAAATACGCTTCGGAGAATAATCGGCGCATTGGCAGCAAAAATCAATGCGGCAAATGGCTATCACGTTGCAGACACTCGCGTTTTACCCGTTTGCGTTGTTTTGTGCGTTGATTTGAGCGCTTTTCGTGTTTTTTGCGTTCTTTTGGGTGCATGTGGAACAGGAAATGGGCCCCGGAGGGCCCATTTTAATATGCTTAGTTTTTTCGGTCCTTGAGTGATGGGAGTGCCATCATGCGCAAACGCGTGATGCGGTTTTTCTCCCTGCTCAGGACCGTGAAGCGGAATCCATGGAAGGTGAAGATCTGACGCTCTTCCGGGATCATCTTCGCTTCGTGGATGACGAGACCTGCGATGGTGGTTGCTTCGTCGTCCGGCAGGTTCCAGTCGGTCGCTCTGTTGAGGTCTCGAATCGGAACGGAGCCCTCTACAATCACGGAGCCGTCTGCCTGAGGCTTGAGGCCCGGCAGTTCGATGTCGTGTTCGTCTGCGATCTCGCCAACGATTTCTTCCAGAATGTCTTCCAGTGTGACAAGGCCCATTACTTCGCCGTACTCGTCTACCACGAGTGCGAAGTGGGTCTTGCGCTTGAGGAAGGCATTCAACTGGTTCTGGAGGCTTGTGGTGTCCGGAATGAACCAGAGTGGGCTCATGACCTTTGCCAGCTCGAATTGCTCCAGATCGCCTTTGATGGTCGCGATGGCGCGCAGAACATCTTTGGCGTGAAGCAGGCCGACCATGTTGTCCGGATCATCACGCCACAGCGGGATACGGGTGAACGGGCTTGCCAGCACTTCTTCCACCAGCTCTTCCGGTGGCAGGTCTGCATTCAGCGCGAACAGCTTGGTGCGGTGGACCATGACGTCGGAGACTTCCAGCTCCGCCAAATCCAGCAGGCCGCCGATGCGGTCTTTGTCCGCTTTGATCAGGCCACCTTCCAAGTGCTGAAGGTCCAGTGTGCCGCGCAGCTCTTCGTGGGCTGACAGAACAGCGGTGGACTCGTCAATGCGGATGCCGAAAATGCGCAGGACGAGGCGCACAATCACCTCGATGGCAGCAACGATCGGACCGAAGAGAACCACCAGCACGCGGACAACGGGTGCAACGCTGAGTGCGAACTTTTCCGCGTTCGCGATTGCCCATGTTTTTGGCAGCACTTCAGAGAAGATCAGAACCAACAGGGTCATGACCAGTGTTGCGTAGACGACGCCTGCTTCTCCGAAGAGCTTCAGGAACAAAGAGGTGGCCAGTGCAGAGGCCAGAATATTGACAAGGTTGTTGCCGAGCAGCAGGGCACCGATGAGGCGCTCTCTGAACTCGATCAGTCTTGCGACAATAGACGCTCGATTATTCCCGGACTTGACCAGCGCATGCATGCGCGCGCGTGATGCTGCTGTCAGGGCCGTTTCCGACCCGGAAAAAAAGCCCGATAGGACAAGCAAAATTGCAATAGCGACAACGGAAGCCCAAAAAGCGTAGTCCGTCATTTGTCGAGTTTCTCCTTAAGAAACGCGCGAAGAGGTTCCGCGCTTACGGTTTTATCGACATAGGAAGTGCCGATGCCTTTTGTAAGGATAAAAGTGAGCTGACCGCGACTTACTTTTTTGTCCTGCGCAATTAAGTCCATAAAAGTATCAATTGGAGGTAACTGCCCCGGAATTTGGTCAATACGCGTTGGCAGGCCGACGGCTTCCAGATGGGCAATGACCCTTTTGGTGTCTTCTGCCGGGCATAGACCCAGTTCCTCTGAGAACTCGTGGGCCAGCACCATACCGATGGATACGCCTTCGCCGTGGACCAGTCGCTCGGTCTCATAAGCAACGGCACCTTCCAGCGAGTGGCCGAAGGTGTGGCCGAGATTGAGCAGGGCGCGGTTGCCGGATTCCAGCTCATCGGCTGCAACAACGGCTGCTTTGGCGCGGCAGGAGTGTGCGACTGCCTGTTCGCGTTCTGGTCCACCTTCGAAGATGCCTTGCCAGTTGCTTTCCAGCCACTCGAAGAACTCGGGGTCGTTGATCAGGCCGTATTTGGCAACTTCTGCATAGCCGGCGCGGAAGTCGCGCGGGCTGAGGGTGTCCAGAACGGATGTGTCTGCCAGAACCAGAGCCGGTTGATGGAAGACGCCGAGAAGGTTTTTGCCATGGCGGGAGTTGATGCCGGTTTTACCGCCGACGGAACTGTCGACCTGCGCAAGCAAGGTGGTCGGGATCTGAACGAACTTCATGCCACGACGAACAACACCGGAGACAAAGCCGGAGAGGTCGCCGACAACGCCGCCGCCCAAAGCCACTACAGCGTCGCCGCGCTCAAGGCGCAGGGCGAGGATATCATCGCAGAGGCGCTCGAAGATTTCGAAGCGTTTGGTCTTTTCACCAGCAGGGACAACAAGGGTACTGTACTCGACACCTGCGGACTGGAAGCTGTCTTCCAGCGTTTTCAGGTGGAGTTTCTTGACGGTCTCATCGGTGATGATGACTGTTTTGGAACCGGGAAGGCGGCTGGAGACTTCCTCGCCAGCGCGCTCTAAAAGGTTACGGCCAATGAGGATTGGATAGCTACGGTCGCCCAGATCGACATTGACGACTGTGGCGTTATTTACTTCTGTCACTTTCCAACCTCGTTATTTTCCGATGCCTCATCCGTCAGAGGCGGTAGTCCTTTTTCCAGAGCGATCAGGATTTCTTCCATGACCGCTTCATGGGTTACATCATGCGACCAAATTGTCATGTCGGCTTCTTCATAGATCGGGTAACGCTCATCCATCAGCTTTTTCATAGTTGCTTCAGGATCTGCCGTTTGCAGCAATGGCCGTGTGGGGCGCTTGCGCACGCGGGTCATGATGACAGGCAGTTCTGCCTTCATCCAGACGGAGACGCCCTTCTCCTTGATGCGGGCACGGGTTTCACTGTTTATGAACGCACCGCCGCCGGTTGCCAATATCTGCGGGCCTTCATCCAGAAGACGTGCGATGACACGTTTTTCGCCCTGACGGAAATAACTTTCGCCATGTTCAGCGAATATTTCCGAGATAGAACGGTCTGCCGCTTTTTCAATCTCTGCGTCTGCATCAACAAAGTTGAGAGAGAGATATTGTGCCAAACGGCGACCTACCGTGGATTTGCCACACCCCATAATGCCAACAAGGACAATCGGCTTATTGCCAAGGCGCATTAAAATGTTTTGCTGTCGTTGACGTTTTTTGTCTGACTTTGTGTCGTTTGCAGTCACGCCACGCCCTCGCCGATTCATCTACTCTTCCTAACGCTTTGACATCATCATACGGTGTTCTGTCAAGGTTCTACACCAAGAGTGTTTGATCGCCTTTAACTGCTATTTTTCTATAGAACGTGCGGGTCATCTTGCATGGGTTTGGAGGATATCGCGAATTACGCGGTCCACGAGGCGTGTTTAGGTTGAACCTTCGCAGTGAAACGGTCTATTTTTGATTGTGAAGTATACTGCTACACCCTACCTCTTAAGAGGGTTCCAGTTTTACAGGGGAGCATCGGGTTCTGCCATGCCAACATTGACGCGATTGCTGTCTATTATCGGTTTGATCGTTACTTGCGCTGTGCTGAGTATGTATCTGCTTGTCAGCTATGTTGAGCCAGAGCCACGCGAAATTATTGTCGAAATCCAGAAGGAAGGCTTCGAATAGGCTTTTTATGCGTCGAACTCTTGAGACAGAACGCTTTTTTGAAATGCTAAGCGTTGAGCGCGTCAGTGCGTTCAATACGTTGGAAAGCTACCGCACCGATCTGGAAGATTTTGATAGTTTCCTGACAACACAAGGCGTGGACCTGCTTGCTGTACAGGTGAGCGATGTGCGCGCCTATCTTTCTGATCTGACGGACCGAGGTTTTGCTGCGTCCTCTCAGGCGCGGCGGCTGTCTGCTCTGCGTCAGTTCTATCAGTTCTGTTATGCCGAAGACATTCGTGATGATGACCCGACACGGACTGTTGCCTCTCCGCGTAAGGCTACTCTTTTGCCGGGTGTTTTGAGCGAGGAAGAGGTGGATCGGCTTATCGGCAAGGCGGAAGAGCTGGCACAGGCCACCTATGACAGTGATGCCAAGCAGATCAGAGCTGCGCGTATCTACACGCTGCTGGAAGTGCTGTATGCGACGGGTCTGCGTGTTTCTGAGCTTGTTTCACTGCCGGTGTCGGCCGCTATTCGGGATAGCCGTCTGATTACCGTGAAAGGGAAGGGTGGCAAGGAGCGCGCTGTTCCGCTCTCTCAACGGTCTCAAACGGCCATGATTGAGTATGTGCGGTTGCGGGCCGCCATGGGGTCGTATGCGGATAGTGTGTGGCTGTTTCCCTCTCATGGAGAAAGTGGACACTTTACGCGGCAGGCGTTTGGGCGCGACCTAAAGGCACTGGCGCTGGCAGCGGATATTGATCGCAACAAGGTTTCACCGCACGTTCTGCGCCACGCCTTTGCTTCCCACCTTTTGCAGAACGGTGCCGACCTTCGTGTGGTACAGCAACTGCTTGGCCACGCAGACATCTCCACCACGCAGATCTATACCCACGTGCTGGAAGAGCGCTTGCAGAAGCTGGTGGAAGAGCATCATCCGTTGGCGTGAGATAGGCAGAAAAGCCTAGTTTAGGGGCTGTGTTTTTTCGCCGGTGTCAAAATCAGAGGGCCTACAATAAATAATCGGAATCAATTTGCTGAGTGACCTATGCCTGCCATTCCAAATAATCAGAATTTCTTTATTGTTGACCTTCATTACACCGCGAGCTTCGATGAGATTGAGCCACTGCTGGATGCCCATGTGGAATTCCTGCGGGAGAACTATGATGCTGGGCGGTTTATTGCTTCAGGGGCGAAAGTCCCAAGAACAGGTGGCGTGATTGTCGCGACAGCTGAAACACGCGAAATGCTTGAAGAGCTCCTTACAAAAGATCCGTTCCATCAGCATTCTGTTGCACGCTATACAGTGACGGAGTTCCGCCCATCCATGAAAGCAGCTCAACTCGAGGCGTGAGAGTGGCCTGCACCTTGGGTGCCTCAAATTAGTGAAGTAGAGCGCGAAAGGTGCGGGTGCTCTGCGGTGTCCGGATCTGTCAGGACTTTTGGACTTGTGGGAGATGACGCTCTTCGTGATCGCTCGACGAAACACGCACGTGTGGCGTTGGACAAAGGCGTTTGAAATTTTCTGGTAAAGAAGAGTGGTGCCCCTGGCCAGACTCGAACTGGCACTTCCGAAGAAATCGGATTTTGAATCCGACGCGTCTACCAGTTCCGCCACAGGGGCAACGGTTGGTATGGGGCGGAATATATCGAGATAGGGTGGGACGTCAATATTTTGATTCAGCTAACCACAGCAATTGTGGTTAAGTCTTCAGGCGTTTGCGGGTAACAAAGGCCATTAAGTCATATTTTTCACTAGTTCTTGTGTTTAATTACAATGATTGGCATAGGAGTCCGGTGTGACGCTGGTATTGAGATTTTCCGTATTGTGAAGTGCACCGAATTTTTGTTTGAATGATTATGTGTTGGGAGCACCGATAACGTATGCTGCGTCGCCTTTATGATTGGACACTTTCCCTTGCGGCTGGACCGCGGGCACCCCAAGCGCTGGGCGCTGTCGCCTTTGTCGAGAGTTCTGTTTTCCCACTTCCGCCAGACTTGCTTCTTATCCCGATGTGTGTGAGCAACCGCCAGCGCGCGTGGTTTTATGCTGCGCTGTGCACCGTGGCTTCCGTTCTGGGTGGGCTGCTAGGGTATCTCATTGGAGCCGTGCTGTTTGAGGAAGTTGCAAAGCCGATCCTCACGTTCTACGGCTATATGGACAAGTTCGACCAGTTTGCGCAAATCTTTGCTGACTGGGGCTGGTGGTTTGTGTTTATCGCCGGTTTGACGCCGTTTCCGTACAAAGTAATCACTATTGCGAGTGGTGTTTTTGCTCTGAACCTTCCAGTGTTCATCGTAGCGAGCATCATTTCACGGGGGATCCGGTTTTTTGTTGTTGCCGGATTGCTGTACCTATTCGGACCAGCCATTCGGGAGTTCATCGAAAAGCGGCTGGGGTTGATGTTCACTTTGTTTATGGTGCTGCTGATCGGTGGCTTTGCTGTAATTAAGTTTCTTTAAGGCGGCTGCGTTTCTCTGAGAACAAGGCAGCTGCTTTAATCTTTGTGGTGATGCGCATTTCGAGAGAGCCAAAGGGGCCGGGGGATGCGCAAGAGAGGTTAACTTGAAATGGTAGGACGCTTTTTCGCTCTGCTTCTGAAAGACCCGCTCGCCTCTGGTGCTGTGCTTGTGACACTTGGAAGCGTTGTTGCTATTGCGATGGCTTGGGGGTTTCAGATCTTTGGCGGTTTCCAGCCATGTCCGTTGTGTCTGCTTCAGCGTAATCCGTATTACGCTGGTGTGGTGCTTGGATTGCTGGCTTGGTTTTTTGCGCGCAGTGAGAACCTGCGCTGGGTTGCTATCGTGGCGTTGCTGGTTGCGGCCGGCGGATTCCTGTATGGCGGCGGTGTTGGTATTTATCAGGCTGGTGCTGAGTGGGAATTTTGGATGGGTCCGAATGACTGTGCGGCTGGTGGCAGCATGGAGCTGGGATCAGCATCCAACATGCTGCAGAGCCTTTCCACCACCAAGGTTGTGAGCTGCTCTGTTGCACAGCTGCGCATCTTTGGCCTGTCGTTTGCGGGCCTCAACGTGATTTATGCTGCTGGCATGGTGTTTGTGACGCTGTGCGGTCTGGTGCTTCCGCGTAAGAGCTGAAGCTTCAGAATGAAGACATGAAAAAGCCCGGGGCTCTACGCAGCTCCGGGCTTTTTTGTTTTTAGCAAAGAGAGAAGGGCTTAGGCTTCTTCTTTGTTGTAGCGCTCGATGCTTTCTACGATCAGACGCTTAGCTTCGTCTGCGCCGTGAATGCCGGTGATCTTCACCCACTTGTTCGGCTCAAGGTCTTTGTAGTGCTCGAAGAAGTGCTCGATCTGCTTGATGGTGATTTCAGGCAGGTCTTCGATGTTGTGTACGGATTCGTAACGGCGGGTCAGCTTGGTGCTTGGAACAGCGATGATTTTCTCATCCTGACCGGACTCGTCTTCCATGACCAGAACGCCGATCGGACGGCAGCTCATGACAGCGCCTGGAACGATTGGGCGCTGGTTTACAACAACAACGTCGATTGGGTCGCCATCACCGCACAGGGTGTGTGGAACGAAGCCGTAGTTACCTGGGTAACGCATAGGTGTGTAGAGGAAGCGATCGACGTACATTGCGCCGGATTCTTTTTCCATCTCGTATTTAATCGGCTCACCGCCAACTGGAACTTCAATAATTACATTGATGTCCTCAGGTGGGTTTTTACCGACGGGAATACGATCGATACGCATTTAAGTATACTCCAATTTCATTTGCTGCCTGTATTACAGGGGCACCGGCGTCTTGCAAGATATATTTCGCCTGATTGGGTTGAGCATTTAGTTCAAACGATTCCGCGCGAATAACTCTGGGATAAAAGGGTGCTATATGTTGAAGAACTTTCAGCGGCTTATTGTTGCCATCTGCGGAATTTTCGTTTGCACCATGGCATTGGCTGAGAGTGTTTACTCCTCACTGGACCTAAGCGAGACCTGCGCGCTTCAGGAAACGCCTGATCTTGTGGAGGGTGCTGCTGTGTGGATGTGTGAGGGATACAACGGCATTCCGGTTTATGTGGCGGAAGATGATTTGCGTTTCTTTGTCAGCTTTGGCGAGGCTGCGCATGAAGAGACTGCTGCGACACAAGGGCTGAGCCCATGGAATCGTCTTGGTTCCACCATCGAGTGGGTGCTTGAGGACGGGACGCCCGTGGCGACCATTGTGCGGTGGTATACGGATATTCCAGCAGACATCGCGGGCGAGGCTGTAGCCGATGCGGCTGGGTTTTATCGCGGGCAAGTGTTGGTGATCACCCAGCTTGGGCAGGGCAAGACCTGTCATATCGGTTATGTGGATGCGCGTTCCAGCGAAAATGCCAATCAGCTGGCGCGGGATGCTGCCGGACTTCTGGCCGGAATATGGGATTGTAACAGCCAGCCAAAACTACTTGGAGGTGGTGGGCTGTCGCTTGGGCTCACTGATTAAGACCCAGTAATTTGCCGCAGCGTTAAGTTGTAAGGGGAAGCGGTTCGGTTCTACTTCAGCGCCGTGGTTACTGTGGCAAATGGGGGAGGGGTGAGCTCTTCACCAAAGCTCCGTAGAACCGAACCTGCTTGGGCAACAACGATAATTTCGCTTGGGTTCGTGGCTCCTCAATGACCTAATTACGGCGAAATAGAGAAACTACTGTGACAATTTTAGCGTGTACTCCTAATTTTGACGGAGGCATTCGCCACGTTACAAAAGTTGGCTGGCTTGCGTTATTTTTGGCTTTGCCGCAGGATGGACTGATTATGTGGTAAAATGCCTGTATCGATGGTTTCGTGTCCGTTGCGGGTTCTCTAGTTCACCCTGCGTGCCCGGCTGATAGCCTCGATGCAAATGCGGATGCGGAATGCGATCCTTCGCTTTTTGGCAGATGCGCAACCTCAGGATCAGAACGAGGGAGGCCTTCATGAGTGAAGGGGATGATATTGCAATAGGGTCGGGGAGCGTTCGCTCTCTTGATGGCGGTTCAAACAGCACTGCCGTTAAACGAAAACCGAACCTCCCGAAACCGATAATTGCTTTTCATCGAACGGAACTCGATCAGATCCTCAGGCTTTACGGGCGAATGGTTGCCAGTGGTGAGTGGCGTGATTACGCCATCGGCCACGGCACGGACAAAGCGATCTTCGCTATCTTCCGCCGCTCCAGCGAAATGCCTCTCTACAAAATTGAGAAAGACCCCAAGCTTGCGCGCAAGCAGGGCGCCTATTGTGTCGTTGGCACAGGCGGCGTGATCCTCAAGCGCGGCCACGATCTGGCAAACGTGCTCAAGGTGCTAGAAAAGAAAAAGCACCTGCGCGTGGTGGAGTGAGGGCTGCGGGACCGGCTGGCCGTTTGCCGCATATCTCCTGAGGGTATCGGCTGGTTTTCGGAAAGAGCTCCGTATGAGATTGCGCACGACAACACCAAAGCCCTGCCATCCTTAGTGGGCGCAAGCCTGTGAAAGACTGGAGTGCGGGACTTTGCTGTTATTCGAGATGGTACGAAAAACAGGATGCACACGAGGCTACTCTTTGAACGAACGGTATCAGCAGAAAACTGAATAAGGCCGACCTGAAGTTTGAGCCCTTTGTGACCTGAATCAGTAGTTCACCAACCGACCGTCTCCTCTCGCTTCAGCAGCATTGTGGTGCTAATGCTCTATCATGACAGTAGAACCCAGACTTGACATCATAGGCGCAGCGCTTGCAGACGTGAGCCGCACTCGCATCCTTTGCGAAATGATGGATGGGCGTGCGTATACCAACAAGGAGTTGGCCAGCGCGGCCGAGATTTCCGCTCAAACCGCGAGTGTACATCTCAAACAACTTCAAGCAGCTGGACTAACCTCTTCTATTCGGAGTGGTCGTTGCGTCTACCACCGAATTGCAAGCGAAGACGTCGCAAGTGTGCTTGAGGCGTTGGCAAGCCTATCCCCTACCGATCATCTATACCGTGCCAAAAATCGATATTTGCCCGAAGCGAATACAATGCGAGCCCGCAGTTGCTATAACCACATTGCTGGCAGGCTGGGAGTGTTGATTACCAACCGTCTGATTGCTTTGGGCGTATTACGCATACAGGGTGAAGTCGTTGAAATCGGTGCAATGGGAGAGGCGTTCTTTAGCAAATTGGAAATCGATGTACCAAACCTAAGTATATCTCTAAAACCTCCTTTGAAGCTGTGCCTAGACTGGACAGAGCGAAGGCAGCATATATCTGGGCCATTGGCGACAGCGCTTATGGAAAAAACCTTGAAAATGAACTGGCTTGAACGACGCACGGGAAGCAGAGCACTTTTAATAACTGAACTCGGATACGAGGTGTTTGAGCACGATTTCGGCATTGCACGGGAGCTCATCGACGGCACTGATTATCCTTAACAGTTCGCCCACGAGCGAACCGTTTGGTCACACAAATATTTGAAAGTCAGATACTCCGAGTGTGAAGCAACCGGAGAATGACATGTCCCTTCCTAATCTCACCACAGAACGGTTTATCCCAGAGCACGGCTTTCGAATTACTACGCAAATCCCTACTCAAAGCGCACAGACAGTTGTGGAGTGCATTCTTAATGAAACGCCACTCAAATACGGTGATTATGACAGCGTCACATTTCAAACGGCAACGGGAGTGCAGCAGTTCAGATCACTGGGTAGGGGCCGAAACACTGCGACCGAAACTGTCGTAGAAGTGCCTTGTATTGAGCTCTCATTCTTTGTTTTAGACGATGATGCATTGGTGACTCGGGTTGTTGAAGCCATCTATTCTTCCCACCCGTATGAAGAGCCCGTTGTGTTTGTTGAAGCATGTTTGCGAACACTGCACATTCGAGGCTTGGATGAAGATAATCCAAATAGATTCTGGAACTCATCGCCTGCAGATTGGGTTCCAGAAGAACATCGTTGATTGGTCTCCCACTAGCAGCAGTTGGCTTTGGCCGACTGCTGCTTCCCATCCCAAAATCTATCTGAAACGACAACAATCAGAAATAGTAAGAATGTTTTGACTCCGTCGCCCTAAGACAGATGAATGTTTGCAATGGTCACATTGCAACATGCTGCGCTTGCGAATACTAGCAACACCTTAATGTTAGCTAAGAGCTCAAATAGACCATTGTGCCCGCAGGCTATGCCTGGCTCGCATTTACGACTTACCTGTTTGAACGACTATTTCCTTTTGACCCTACCTAGCTAGCATTGGGTAGGTGAAGAAGAGGATGTGGGTGAGGTTTACGAGGAAGTGGACGGCTATGGCGACTTCTATGCGGCCTGATTTCCAGAACGCTGCGCCGTAGAATAAGCCTGCGACGAAGGAGAAGGCGGCGTAAGGTAGGCCTCCATCCAGGTGGTAGTAGGCAAATGCCAGAGAGGAGAGCAGGAGCGCTGTTGCTCCGGCCCAGAGGCTGCCACCGAGCTTTTCCATGAGTTGCCCCATGATGAACTGACGGAAGATTGCTTCTTCAGCGACGCTGACGAACAGCAGGTTTGCGAAAATCCAGATGGGTAGGAAGGAGACCAGTTTGGGATCGAAGACTACTAGTCCTGCTACGTATGTGATGCCGATGAGAACGGCAGCTGTCGGGATGAAGAACAGCAGCGTTAGGCGCAGGCAGCGGAGCCATTCCTTTGCGGAGTTGACGCGCGGGGCTGCGAAGAGGAACAGCAGGAAGCCCAGAGCGGCCTTATCAAAATTCAGATAGAGTGAGTAAGGCACTGCATCTGCGTTGGTTTTCACGTCTGATAAGACTTGCAGATTGTAAAAACCAGGGACCATGTGGATCATCACAAGGTGACCGGCGAGCAGTAACAGGCCTGCCATCAGGCAGAAGAGCCAGACTGGATGCTTTTGCGTAAAGAGGAAGGCGCTGACCACGGTCCAGCTGAGAACAAGCAGGAGACCGGTCCAGTCCAGCACGCCGGAGAGCATTGCCAGAACGAGCGCTACGCCGAATAAAATGAGTGGCACCCATCGATGCGCAGTCAACGGGACGCTTATGATGGCAAGGCCAAGCACGAGATATGCACTTAATGAGTACGTCATACTGAAACTTTGCGGCTTGTGCAGCTGGTGGAGCAGGCGAACTTTTTTGAAACTTTGAGGTAAAGCCGGCGCCAAGTCAAATGAGCAAGGTGCTCTGCGAGATGTCATGCTGGCAGAACGGGGCTTTGACTGGTGCTAAAGTGCGGATGACAAGGTTTGAGGGAGGAAGCATCGCCCGGTGGAGGATATTCGGGTTCACTTTCCGGGAGATGCTCATGTGTTTGATCTGGCAGATAGAGGGCCGGAAGCGCTATCCGTTACACCAGAATTTCGTTTTTCAGGCTGGTTACAAAGCCAACGGTGTCGTTGAACTCTGCTTCTGGCAGGTTGAAGGCGTTCAGTGTGGCTTTCAAGTGAGTGAGGAAGGCCTCCCAGTCGGCTTCCGTGATGCCCATGCCTGTGTGAGAGGTCACCATATCGCGGCCTGTGTAGTACATCGGGCCACCAGCGTTGTTTGCCAGATAATCAATCAGGAGCTGCTTTTCTCTTGCTATCCCGTCATCACCGCGGTGTTGCCAGAACCGGCCAAGCAGGTCGTCGTTCTGCAGGCGGGGGAGCAGGTCATTCACGACAGCTGCAATTGCGTCATAGCCGCCGAGGCGCTCGTATAATGTTTTGTCACTCATGATTATGCCTTTTGTCCTAGGAGGTAAAAGACTGATGTTAAACGGGTTTTGGGTAATACTACTTGATCAATGTTAAGTTTATATCTGCTTGCTGGTAGGGTCGGATTGGTGGCTGTTAAGCGCTTGAAACTGCTGGTGTTTGGGAGGTGCCGCTGGGCCGCTTGATGCTGTGTCCGTGCGGAAATAGCCGCAGTTGGGGTTTTGTCGGTGCTATGAGATTTGGGGATTGGTTTGGGCGGTCCGGGTTTATTAGTTTCTGATGGCGTGGTTGATCGGAGTTTTGGGCGTGATTGCGTTTGGGCTCACCATGATTTTGACCTCATAAACCGAGAGAACTCATATGCGCCGTTTCCTTATATCGATTGTTTCCCATGGTGTTGTGCTTGTGATCGGTTTCGCGCTTGGGGTTTATTTCCTGCCGATTTTGACAGCACCTGAATCTCCCGATACCGCGGTGCTGGAGGAGAAGGCGCAAAACGCAACGTATACAGCGGAGTTTAAGCGCGGCCTGCGCGGAAGTGATTTCCTGCATTGGGGCGAGGGCAAGGTGAGTGTCTCTCCCACCACGATTGCTCATCAAGGCCGTCTTGCGCCGGGGCCGGACTACAAAGTCTATCTCACCACCGAGTTTGTTGAGCATGAAGACGAGTTCTTGCCGATCAAGGAGAACGCGCAGCTGATTGGTGATGTCAAAACCTTTGATGGCTTCGTTGTGAATGTGCCTGAGGGCGTTGACATTGACCAGTACAGCACCGTGCTCGTCTGGTGCGAGGCTTTTGGTGAGTTTATCTCGGCTGCGAAGTACCGCTGATGCGGGGGGTGATCAGGTAGCTTGAGAGGGCTCGGTGAAGATTTTGTGCTCTCGCCTCAGATAAGTCTTGCGCAGTTGGGCCAGACGGGTAGACGTTAACAAACGCCTCTCCAATTCCTTCAGGTAAGTGCTGCTGCTCATGACTATCGCGCAAGATATTGTTGCCTCACCAAATGATGTTCTGAAAAAAGTATTCGGCTATGACGCGTTTCGCGGCAATCAGCAGGTGGTGATTGATAGCGTGCTTTCTGGTGAGAGCTGCTGCGTGCTGATGCCGACGGGGGCGGGTAAGTCTCTTTGTTATCAGGTGCCTGCGTTATGCCGCCGTGGGGTTGGCATTGTTGTTTCTCCGCTGATTGCGCTGATGCAGGATCAGATTGCGACCCTGCGCGAGCTTGGGGTGAGGGCGACCTCCATCAACTCTGCGCTTTCGCGTGAGGAGGTGCAGGCGGCCTATCGGGATTTGCGGGCGGGGAATCTGGATCTGCTTTATGTGGCGCCCGAGCGATTGGTGCGGCCTGAGTTCGTCAATGTTCTGGAAGAGTTGAACCAGCGCGGGTTGATTGCGCTGCTGGCTATTGATGAGGCCCACTGTATCAGCCAGTGGGGGCATGATTTCCGTCCGGAATACCGCGAGCTGACCAATGTGCGGGCGCGGCTTGAGGGTGTGCCGTGTCTTGCGGTAACGGCGACAGCGGATGAACCGACGCGCAAGGACATTCAGGAGCGCCTGAACCTGCCGCGTCTGATTTCTTCCGGGTTTGATCGGCCCAACATCACCTACACGGTTGGTATCAAGCATAATCCCAAGCAGCAGTTGCGCCGGTTTTTGAAAGACCGGCCTCAAGGGGAGAGTGGCATCATCTACTGCCTGTCCCGAAAGAAGGTGGAGGAGACTGCGGCGTGGTTGGTGAGTGAGGGCTTTGATGCGCTGCCTTACCACGCGGGTTTTGATAATTCCGTGCGTGAGGCCAATCAGGACCGCTTCATTAAGGAGGAAGGTCTGATCATGGTTGCCACGGTCGCATTTGGTATGGGCATTGATAAGCCCAATGTGCGGTTTGTGGCGCATCTGGATTTGCCCAAGAACATTGAGGCTTACTATCAGGAGACGGGCCGCGCTGGGCGTGATGGGCTGCCTTCTGAGGCCTGGATGATCTACGGGATGCAGGACGTTGTACTGCTGAACCAGATGATTGACCGGAGTGACGCGCCGGAGAACCAGAAGCAGATTGAGCGGCATAAGCTGCGTGCATTCCTGGCTTACTGTGAGACGGCGACCTGTCGGCGTTCTGTATTGCTGCGCTACTTCGGAGATGAGTGCGAGCCCTGTGGCAACTGCGATACCTGCCTGAACCCGCCGAAGACCATGGATGGAACCATCGCGGCGCAGAAGTTCCTGTCCTGCATTCTTCGTACGGGGCAGAGCTTTGGGGCGAACTATGTGATTGATGTTCTGCTTGGCAATGCCAATGAGCGGATTATCTCTCGCGGGCATGACAATCTGTCCACGTTCAATATTGGCGGTGAGTTTAACAAGATACAGTGGAATGCTGTTGCTCGGCAGCTTTTGGCGGCGGGCCTTATTTTCGCCGACCATGATGCGCATGGGGCGTTGAAGATGACGGCGATGGGGATGGAGTTTTTGCGGGAGCGCCGGACCATCGACCTGAAGGTGGATCAGCTTGCCAACTCTGCGAAGGTCGAGCGCCGCGCCAAAGCGCCTACGCGGACTCAGATTGAGGATGTGGCGGATCAGGAGCTGTTTGAGAAGCTCCGGGCGCTGCGGATGGAGCTGGCACGGGAGCGTAACGTTCCGCCTTATGTGATCTTCAACGATAAGACACTGGTCGAGATGGCCGTGGATCGCCCGCAGCGACTTGAAGAGATGCTGGAGATTTCCGGCGTCGGGGAAGCCAAGCTGGAGCGGTTTGGTGCAGCGTTTCTGGAGATCATTCGGGATTAAGCAAAACAGACCTTACTTACCTGGGTGTAAGTAAGGTCTGTTTTGCATGTGATGGCGTGTTTCCGCGGTTTTCTACGTCAGAAAATCAGCGTGTAGAGCACACCGGCGCTGACGGCCATTCCCAGGACGACCACGAGGAAAGCGGCGATCATCTGGCCTTTGAAGAGGGATTTGAGCAGGATCACCTCGGTCAGGCTGGCACCTGCGCTGCCGATGATGAGGGCCATGATTGCGCCCAGTCCCATGCCTTTACCGGCCAGCGCTGCCGTCAGCGGGATGACGGCTTCTGCTCTGATGTAGAGCGGGATGCCAATGACGGCGGCAACCGGAATTGCCAGTGGGTTGTCTTCACCTGCCCATGAGGACACCAGATCTGTTGGCATGAAGCCATAGATGACGGAGCCGATGGAGATGCCGACGATTAGGTATGGCAGGACTTTTTTGAAATCGGACCATGTCGCGTCCCAGATTCTTTTCCATTTGCTTTCTACCGGCGCACCTCCTGCGTTGCTGCTGCCACAAGAAGAGGGGCTTAAAGTAGCGTAAGCCTCTGACTTTACGAACTTTTCAAAGCCAAGTTTTTGTAGCACATAGCCTGCAATGATGGACACGGTTAGGGCGATGGCGAAGTAGAACACCGCTATTTGGATGCCAAAGGTCACTGCAAACAAGCCGATAATCACCGGGCTTATCAGTGGGCTGGCGAACAAGAAGACCATCATGGTGCCAAAGTCGGCGCGTGCTCGGAATAAACCTTTCAGGAACGGGATTGTACCGCAGGAGCAGAACGGGGTGATGACGCCGAGGGCTGCTGCAGTGAAGTAGCCTTTGCCGTTCTGGCTGCTGAGGATTTTTTGGACGCGGCTTGGCGGAATGTATTCCTGCAAGATGCCAACGAAGTAGCTGATCGCCAAAAAGAGAATGGTCAGTTCTACGGCAAGAAAGGCGAACATCTGTAGGCTGCTTATGAGCATTTCCGAGGACAGTGGCATGAACTTATTCCTTGTCTCTACATTTCCAGAATTATGGAAATAATAGGATATAAGCTTTTCATGTCAAGATATTTCTAGTAATATCAAAATATTAGATATGATGGTGAATGAGATGGATATCGAAAAAACGGCTAAGGCTCTGAAAGAATTAGGACATGTGACGCGGTTGGCGATTTATATGCGGCTTGTGAAAGCTGGCTATAAGGGGCTGGCTGTGGGCACCTTGCAGGAAGAACTGGAGATTCCGGGCTCAACGCTGTCGCATCATTTGTCAGGTTTGGCGTCTGCCGGGTTGATCAAACAACGGCGCGAAGGGCGGGTGCTTTATTGCGTGGCGCAGTATGAGCAGCTGGACGCGGTCCTGTGTTTTTTGCGCGATGAGTGCTGTATTGACGAGAAGCTTCAGACAGATGACGGTGATCCGACAGAGCTGAAGCAGGGCTGACTTGTGCGGATGGGGTTGTTGCGCTTCTGTCCGCGACATCTCCACTATTTGCGCTCATCAATATGCTCATCCGGGCGACCAACCTTCTTCCGCCTGCGTCCATCCTTCAAGAGAAAAGCCGGGTGCAACTGTTGCTCCCACCAGTGTCCACTCTCCTGTGGACCGTGCTGACATCCAGAAGCCTTTTGGTACTGTTGCCTGAGGCCGCTCGCCTTTCATGATATTCGAGCCCAAGATTGTGTCTTCAGGAGGAACTTCACCATCACTGATCGACAGAATTAAAGGTGCGCCAGCGTAAAAGTGGAAGAGCTCAACCGCATCAATCTTATGCCAGCGAGAAACTTCGCCCTTTTGCAACAGGTAGTATACCGCTGAGGAGAAGCCACGTCCTTCCGGACCCTCTGGGTCACGAAATGTCTGGTAGTAGTGACCACCCTCGTGATGGAGTTCCAGATTTAGTTCACGAATGATATCTGCTGCAGTTGGCTGGGTCATTAAAGTCATCCTTAGGTCTTGGATTACCACGTAAACTGGCTTGTCGTAGGTTTGTTCGTGGCCTCGTTGGGTTATCCTCCCGGCACCCACCCTTCTTCCGCCAGCGTCCAGGTGTCGAACGTAAAGCCAGGAGCAACAGTACACCCGACCAATGTCCATGCGCCTTGTGACCGTGCTGACATCCAGTGACCCTTTGGAACCAAACCCTGGGGCCGCTGACCATTCATGATATCTGCCCCTAAAATTATGTCAGTAGGTGCAACATCCCCCTCACTTATTGACAGTGTCAGAGGCGCACCAGCGTAAAAGTGCCAGAGCTCGGGTGTATCAAGCTTATGCCAACGAGACATTTCTCCTTTTTGCAAAAGGTAATAGATCGATGAAGAATTACCACGTCCTTCCGGCCCTTCCGTGTCGCGGAATGTCCGATAGTAATTGCCTCCTTCAGCATGAGGCTCCATATCTAATTCACGAATGATATCTGCTGCTGTTGGCTCAACCATAGGAAGGTGTCCTTACGCTAGCTAATTTCAATGAACTATAAGTAGGAGTATCTCTATGGCTAAATTTGGCATTTGTTTGAGCATGCGACCGCTGGGGGGTGACTAATCTGAACTTCCCATATACAAAACACCACCGTGTAGTCTCCACTTCTTGAAGATTCGCGGTAGTGTATCTGCATTTCATTATCGCAGGTATTTAAGGTGATTGATTATTATGAGTTTGTGCAGGTGGTGGCAGGCAGTGCCAGCCTGCTGGATGCCGCGCGGAAAGCGGGCGTGCTGTTCTCCAGATTTCCCGGATACAAGCTGTTTACTCTGACGGTGACCCATCCTGAAGGGAGCCATGTGGTGCGGCTGTTTTCCAGCGCGGAAGGGCCTTATGGCATGTCTGGCACCAAACCTATCGAGAAAGAAGGCGAGTGGTATGAGCGGGTGTTTGTTGAGCAAAAGCCGTTCTTGGGGCGCACTATCGCGGACGTGAGAGATTACTTTCCCGACCATGAGAGGATTGCGGAGATGGGGCTGGGGGCAGTTTTGAATCTGCCGGTGCTGGTTTTGGGTGAGGTGATTGGTACCGTGAACCTGCTGGATGCCGATCATGCTTATACAGCGGCGGATGCTGAAAAGAGCTTTGTGCTGGCTCAGGCGCTGGCGCCGCTCTTTCTGAAAGCACGGGAAGAACTTGCCGCTGTTTGATTCCAATTTGCCAAATTTTGCTTAGCATGCCTTTACCCTAAGGCCCAAAACCTTCCATTTTCGCCGCGTTACGCCTCGCTCATTTCACTGAGGGTAACCACGAGGGGGGTACAAATACTGCTCAGTTTCGTCTGCGTTTTGCGCTGGCATCATGTAACTCCTGAGAGATGAGCGGTACAGACTATGGCTTCTGGTGGCGAACATGAGCAATTCGCTGGGCATCTTCCCATCTTTATCACTCCGCCGGGCAGTACTGATGTTTTGATGGTCATAACAATCATCATCGCCATTGGGGCGGTGCTGCTGGCGGGCGTGTTTTACTTTTCCTTGCATGCCTTGCCAGAAAAGATGGCCCACAAGTATGGGCGATCGCATATGCAGATCGTGGCCATATTGGCGGTTCTCGCACTTTTCACGCACAACAACTACTTCTGGATTGCGGCGCTGTTGCTTGCTGCGATCAACCTGCCGGATTACGAGACACCGCTGAAAGCTATCGCAGCCTCCTTGCGTAAGACCGTGAAGGGGAAGAAACCGGATGATTGAGTTCTTTCTCTGCTCGCTTGTCACGATCCTGCCCGACTACCTTTATCGCCGTTACAAGCAGGGTAAGCGGTTTGGCTATGAGATTACGTTTCTTACGGTCTGGTATGAGCTGCGCTGGGGGATCACCTCGGCGCTGATGCTAACCATTGCGCTGATCACATTGGTGTTTTTCTATCATCCGACAACATCCAATACGCTGTCATTGTTCCGTACAGTGTCCATTCTGCCAGAGACCAACGGTCGGGTTGAAAGGGTGCTGGTGGAGAACAATCAGCGTGTGCAGGCAGGGGATCTGATTTTCACGATGGATGCTTCCACTGAGCAGGCGGAGGTCGATACCGCGCAGGCCGAGGTGGAGGAGATTGATGCACAGATCGAGTTGGCGGACTCTGAGCTGCTGGCAGCTGAAGCGGCAATTACTCAGGCGCAGGGTGCCTATGATCAGTCCGTGCAGGAGTTGGAGCGGACGTTGGAATTGCAACGGCGTAACTCTGACGTTGTGACTGAAAGAGAAATCGAAACGCGTCAAAGTCAGGTGATTGTGCGCAGAGGACAGCTGGATGAGGCGACGGCCAACCGGGATATCGTGCAAAAAAGAATTAGCGTGAGCCTGCCTGCTCAGCGAGCCAGTGCGATTGCAAGGCTTAATCAGGCTCAGTCCGAGTATAATAAGAAGTTTGTTTATGCGGGTGTGGATGGGATCGTTACGCAGTTTGTCCTTCAGCCAGGGGATATTGTGAACCCGATCTTGCGTCCGGCAGGCATTCTCGTGCCGGATTCGACAGGGCGTGGGCGTTTTCAGGCCGGGTTCGGGCAGATTACAGCCTCAGTCATCCGTGTAGGTATGGCAGCTGAGATAACGTGTGCCTCCCGTCCATTTGAGGTTATCCCGATGGTGGTGATCGACAAGCAGGACTTTGTATCCTCAGGCCAGTTTCGCCCAACAGACCAGTTGATTGATGCGCAGGATGTTTCGGCCCCGGGCACACTGCTGGTGACGATGGAACCGTTATACGCAATGGATACTGCAGGTATTCCTCCGGGCAGTAAGTGCATTGCAAATGCCTACAGCAATTATGGTGAGCAGATTAAAGCGGGTGAGTTTGGCTTCTGGGGCGGCCTCTACTACCACATGGTGGATGCGACCTCTATCATGCATGCGCTGATCCTGCGGTTCCAGGCGCTGGCCTTCCCAGTTAAGACACTGGTGCTCTCCGGCCACTGATAGTAGCTGAGGCTACTTTCTGGCGCCGACAAAGATGCCGGTAAGGACCATGCCGACAAGGCCGATGACTGTGGTTGCGGTGCTGCCAACAAGAAATTCCAGAACGCTGTCTGCCAGAATGAATGAGACGCCGTAAACATTCTTAAAGCCTGCCAGAACAAGGATCATAGCGACCGTGCCGCAGTAGACGCACATGAACCAGTAGGCTTTACCGGCGTACGGTTTGATGAGGGCGTCCAGCTCCTGTTTGGTGGCGAGTTTTGACTTGAGTTCCATCAGCTCATTCTGCAGCTGTGTGTTATCGTCAGACAGAGCCTGCCGATCTTTCAGCAGCTGCTCCATTTCGATCTTCGCTGGTGGGTCGACCTCAATCGGAAGCTTCGAGACGGCTGCGTCGATATCATCGACGGTGAGCGGTCTTTCGAGTGTCTCATCGAAAGTTTCGTTAGGCGGCATTGATCCGGCCCGCTGTTTGTAAGGCCTGCTCTTCTTCTGCATGTGAGCGGCCCGCCAGAGCGAGTTTTATGTAGTATTGCCGTGTGCGCTCTGGATCGATTTCTGCGTTTCTCCCTTTTTCAAAGTAGGCATGCGCCCATGGAGAATTCGCTTGATGGGTGAGATCTGAGAGTTGCTGTGGAGTGTAATTGCGGTACTTCTTCCAGACGTGATCGATGATTTCCTGCTCGCTGCCATTGATCTGGGCAGTGACAATCTGGCCGGTTACGGGATCGGCGATTTCGCAGTTTGGACCTTTGTGTCCGCCCTCTTTTATGAAATCCCAAATCTGCCGAAATACAGGGCCGTTTTTCCATGCTTGCGGGGCTGCACTTACCAATGGTTCGCCGTTGATCGCAAGGTTCCAGCCGTTCGCGATGGCGACCAGTTTTTGAATGTACATCTGCGATGGGTATTCAGAGCTGCCTCGGCGTCTCAGAAATTCGTTGGCTATGGCACAAGGCGAGTGTCTTGGCATTTTTTGCCCCTACAAATGCTGTTGGAACAAGCAGAAAATTGCTTAGAAAAACATATGATACGCTACGTTAAGAAAATAGGTCTTCTTATTGATCTTGGCTAGTGAAAATTGGTTGCACCCCTGAAAAATAAGCGGTTACGTTGTGGGTTATCTGTGCGTGCCGGGTGCATTTTAATGGCTAATAATCAGGACATAGAGGTTTTACGACTGCCAATTTTAGCTGGTGAGGTTTCCAGTGATTTGCTTTGTCGTGCGCTTTCTTTCTCGGGAATGCGGTGCTGTAAACGCTGTTTTGTTTCTCTCTGGCCCGATTGATTATGTGGCTCAATACCACATGCAAAACATAGGTAATTCCCGCGACTATCAGTAGTTTAGACAGGTCGATGGCTTTCGCGATTACGATGCAAATGGCCAAGAAAAAAGCCCGAAGCAGGTGCTCCGGGCTTTCTTTGATTTGTATGCCTGATGGCTACTGCGATTACTCGCGGTTGCCGAACAGGGACAGAAGCATCATGAACAGGTTGATGAAGTCCAGGTACAGACGCAGCGCGCCCATAATGGCTTTCTTGCCTGCAACGTCGCTGTCATCAACAGCTGCATACATTTCCTTGATCTGCTGGGTGTCGTAGGCGGTGAGGCCGGCAAACACGAGAACGCCAATCACGGAGATTGCGAACTGCAGTGCAGTAGAACCGATGAAGAGGTTCACCAGAGACGCGATGATGATGCCGATCAGGCCCATGAACAAGAAGGAGCCCCAAGCGGAGAGGTCTTTCTTGGTGGTGTAGCCGTACAGGCTCAGTGCGCCAAAGGAAGCAGCGGAGATGAAGAATACACGCGCAATGGAGTTGCCAGTGTAGACGATGAAGATGGAGGAGAGAGAAATACCCATGAGTGCAGCAAAGCCCCAGAAGGCCATTTGTGCACCGGATACGCTCATCTTATTGATCCGTGCGCTCAGGAAGAACACGAAACCAAGTGGAGCAAGCATTACAACCCATTTGAGCGGGCTCAAGTATAGTGCAGCACCAATGCTGGTGAGCATGATACCATTACTCATTGGATCAGTTGCCGCCATGGATGGATCAGTTGTTGTTGCCATCATGGAGGTGAGCAGAGCAAGCACACCGGTGATTGCAACACCGATTGCCATGTAGTTGTAAACGCGAAGCATGTAGGCGCGCAGACCAGCGTCAAATGCGGCTGCATTGGCTTGAGTGCCAGCCATTCCATACCGCGTAGAATTATTGCGGTCGAAGGTCGCCATGTGGATCCTCTCTCTCGTTAAACACGTGTTCGCTGTTGGGCATACCAAACAGCACGGACAATTGGCCCGAGTTACATATCAGCAAATATGGTGGGAAATGCAGGATAAGACAAGGGCGTCCGGAGCCGTTTTTGTATAATAGCGCGGTAAAGCAAGATCTTTTGGTATAAACTTGGTAAAACTGGATCTTATTATTAACCAATTGTAATGTTGCTGGCGTTGCAAGATCTTAGCTAGAGAATAGAACGGTTGATCTGTTAACTCATAATTCTGAGAGATGTGGACTGCATCAGTGCTGATCGAGGCTTTTTACTTGATGCAGCCCACGGAGTTTTACAGATTGCGCAAAACAGGCGCTGGTTTCTCTCCTAATACTCTCCATGTGCCTAGCAGGCCGAAGCCAACCGTGAAAATGAGAGCGCCGATAATGGATGTCACCACGGTAACCGGCAGGAGTGTAAAGGTACCATCCATCACTGCGGTAATGATGAAATAGGCCGCCAATGAGCCCGCAAATAGCGCGAAGATAGCGGTGGAGCCACCAAGGATCAGGTATTCCAGAATATACGCCTTGATGAGGCGTCTGCGGGTGGCGCCTAGCGTTTTCAGAATAACGGCATCATAGATGCGGCTTTGATGGCCTGCTGCCAGCGCGCCTGCCAGTACCAGAACACTTGCAAGAAGCGTGATGGAGGATGCACCGCGAATGGCCCACGCCAGCTGATTGACGATCTCATTTATCTGCTCAATGGCATCCTTGACCCGGATTGACGTGACCGTTGGGAAGGCCTGAGTGACTTTGCCTAGCAGATCCAGTTCTTGTTGCAAGGTTGTTTCGCCCGGCCAGCCCACGGTTGCCAGATGGGCATGTGGTGCCCCTGTAAAGGTGTTGGGTGAGAATATCATCACGAAGTTGATGGACATGCTCTCCCAGTTGACCGTTCTGAAATTGGCGATCTTTGCGCTTATCTGGCGTCCAAGCACGTTGACGGTGACCATGTCGCCGATATTCAAGCCCAGTTCGCGGGCGTTTTCGTCGGCGAAGGATACCAGCGGTTCGCCGCTGTAGTCGGCTGGCCACCATTCGCCTTCTGTGACCACCGAGGTCTCAGGGAGGGTGTCGGAATAAGTGATGCCTCGGTCACCACGCAGGACCCATTCTGCGCCCGGAGGTGCTGGGTAATCAGCTGCCGGAATGCCTTTCAGTGAGACGATGGTTCCACGCAACATGGGGACGGACTGGAAGTCGGAGCCCGGCGCGTTTTGCTCAATGAAGGACTGGAAGGCGTCCCGTTCACTGTCCTGAATATCCACGAAGAAGAAGCTTGGTGCTTGTTCCTCTGCGGTCTGGTTCAGGTCGCGGCGTAGGTTTCCGTCAATCAGTGCCAGCGTGACGAGCAAGGACAGGCCAAGGCCGAGAGAGAGGACGACAGAGGGCGTTAGTGCGCCGGGGCGGTAGATGTTGGTGACGGCGAGACGCAGCTCGGTGGAGTGGACCGTTGGTACTCTGCGAGCGGCTGCCATGATGAGACGTGCGACGCCCAGCAGTAGCAGATAAGTGGCTGCACAGGCGCCAATGAAGATGATTGCGATGGTCTTGTCGTAGGACATGACGAGCGCGAGGCCTGAGAGCAACACCAGCGTGAGTGCGGCTCCCGCGATATACAGTGGTTTGGGGTAGCGGCTGCGCGTGCTCACTTCATCGCGGAACAGTACTGTTGGGGCAATGTCGTGGGCTCTGCCAAGCGGCCAGAGGGCGAATGCCAGCGCCGTGAGGTAGCCATAGGCCATGCCGGTGAGTAGCTGTAGCGGGTAGATCGCCTGCACACCGTTGACAGGCAGGATCGTTTGAAGGGCCGCCATGGCGATGAGCGGGATTAGCGCTCCCAGCACCATACCGATCACAATGCCGATCGTGGCGAGGACCATCATCTGGATGAGGTAGACTTTGAAAACAAAGTTGCCCGAGGCGCCGAGGCATTTGAAGCTGGCGATGACCTCGCGGCGGGTATCCATGTAGCTGCGCACTGCGTTCGCCACACCAACACCGCCGACCACGAGGGAGGTGATGCCGATGAGTGTGAGGAACTGGGCAAAGCGTTGGATGTTACGTTGCAGGCTTGGCGCTGCTTCCAGCTTGGACCTGATGCGCCATCCGGCATTGGGAAACTCGCTGTTGGCCTGATCAATGACCTGCTGGAGCTCATCTTCCGGAGTGTTTTCGCCTATACGGACGCGGTAGGAGTAGTTGACCAGTGAGCCTGGCTGGATCAGCCCAGTTTCCTGCAATGCGGCTCGTGAGACGAGTAGGCGGGGCCCAACGGTCATGCCGGAGGAAAGTTTGTCGGGCTCCAGCTCGATGGTGTCTGCGATGTGGTACTGGGTTTGACCGACCGCGATTTCATCGCCAACTTCCAGTCCAAGGCGCGCTAGCAGAGCAATTTCTGCCACTGCATTGCGCAGGCCGTCGGTTCTGCCGTTGATGACTGTTTGCAGGTTCTGGCCAGAGTCGAGCTCAAAGTCGCCGGTGAGTGGGTAGTGATCGTCAACTGCCTTCAGTTCAACCAGTGTCTGGTTGCCCGCTGTCTGTGTTCGGGCCATGGCTCGCAGGTTGGCGACCTCGGAGACCTCGCCGGTGCTTTGCAGGTAGGCAAGTTGGTCTGGTGAGGCTTCCTGGTGGACCAGCGTGAACGAGAGGTCGCCGCCAAGAATGACCTGACCTTCCGAGGCGATGCCTTCGGTTAGTGCGCGGGAGAAGGAGGAGACACCGGCAATCGCTGCTACACCTAGCGCGATACAGGCGATGAAGACATAAAAGCCCTTAAGGCCACCGCGCATCTCGCGCAGGGCGAAGCGGGCGGCAAGGCCGAAGCCGGGCTTATAACCGTTTGATTTGGTTTGGCTCATCGGGCGCGTACCTCGCGCACTGCGGGTGTTTCTTCCTCAATGGTACCGGAGTGAACCTGGATCTTACGCTGACAGCGGTCTGCCAATGCCGGGTTATGGGTGACAAGGACCAGAGTGGCGTTCTTGCGCTGCTGGGCAAGGAACATCAGCTCGACGATTTGCTCACCGGTGCTTTCATCCAGATTGCCAGTCGGCTCGTCGGCAATGATGATTTCAGGGTTGGTGACAAGCGCGCGGGCTACGGCCACGCGCTGCTGTTCGCCACCGGAAAGCTGGGTAGGGTAGTGGTTGAGGCGGTGACCAAGGCCAACGGCTTCAAGTTCTTCTCTGGCATGGTCGAAGGCTTTTGGATTGCCGGAAAGCTCAAGGGGGACAGCGACATTTTCCAGCGCGGTCATGTTAGGGACCAGGTGAAAGGACTGGAAGATAATGCCAACGTTCTGACCCCGAAAGCGCGCGAGTTCGTCTTCGTTCATCGTACCCAGCTCTTGTCCGGCGGCCTTTACGGTGCCTTCGTCGGCGCGCTCAAGGCCGGCCATCACCATGAGCAGTGTGGATTTGCCTGAGCCGGATGGACCGACAAGGCCGACGCTTTCGCCGGTTCTGATGGAAAGATCTATGCCTTTGAGAATATGGGTGCGGCCTGCGCCGTGGCCCAGGCTGAGGTGAACGCCGTTTAAGTCTAGTGCCGGATTAACTGTCATTCTTCCACCTTGATGTGTAGGCTTCCACCTTGATGTGTCGTCGATGCAAATCCCTGAACGACATCCTATAAGAAAATAATTGGGCGCTCTTGTAGCAGCCGCATTTGGGAAGCATATGGGTAAGATGTATCGTATCGTCCAGCTTAGTGTGAAGAATCTAAGGGATTTGAATGTTAGGATCACGAAAAGTTGAAGTGAAATCAGGTGTACTGCGGTTCTTTAGCGGTGCTGTTGTAGCGTTCGGTCTTATTGTTTCCGCTGCTTCCGCAGGATATGCGCAGGATGGAACCGAACCGGTGAAGCTCGTTGCTTTTGGAGATAGTCTGACGGCCGGGTATCAGCTGCCACCCGACGAGGCTTTTCCCGTACAACTGGAGAAAGCGCTGAAAGCGAAGGGCTACAACGTCACTGTGGTGAATGCTGGTGTGTCCGGTGATACGACCTCGGGCGGTCTCTCACGGCTGGACTGGTCTGTGGGCAATGATGTTGATGGGGTCATTCTGGAGCTGGGCGCCAATGATGCGCTGCGCGGCGTGGATCCTTCCATCACCCGCGAAAACCTCGATTCGATGATGACGGAGTTGGGTTCTCGTCATATCCCGGTGCTGTTGGCAGGAATGATGGCGCCGCCGAATATGGGCGCTTCCTATGGGGAGGCATTCAATTCCATCTATGGGGACCTGGCGCAGAAACATAATACGCTGCTCTATCCATTCTTTCTGGATGGTGTTGCCACGCATGCAAATCTAACCCTTAGCGATGGTATTCACCCAACGGGAGAAGGTGTTTCGATCATTGTCGAGAAAATTCTGCCCTCTGTTGAAATGCTGATTGAACAGACTAATTCCGAGAGCTAACGGGACTTTGATAGCAGGCTGGAACGCAGAGCCTGCTTTCGAGTATTGACTAACTGCATCTAATTGTCGGAAAAACACGGCTTACTTTTTGGAGGTGCGCCGTCGTTTTGCTCGCTGGGCCACTTCTCCTGCCGACCT
Source organism: Pseudovibrio japonicus (assembly GCF_014651595.1). GTDB lineage: Bacteria > Pseudomonadota > Alphaproteobacteria > Rhizobiales > Stappiaceae > Pseudovibrio > Pseudovibrio japonicus. The sequence goes on from NZ_BMXE01000002.1 coordinate 775,114, forward strand.
CCATCCATCGGCGGATTTAATAAAAGAAAATTCGGGCGAGATCCTTTGTCTTTGGGCGAACCTGGGTCTTTGTCCTTTGTGCTCGAACGTGGGCGTAAAAAACAAAAGACAGCATCGGGCTGCAAACGGGGAATATATGGAATTTCGGAAATTGGGGCGCACAGACCTCAACGCCTCCAGCATTTGTCTTGGTACGATGACATGGGGTGAACAAAATACCGAAGCTGAAGGCCATGCTCAGATGGATTTCGCTTTGGAGAAGGGCATTAACTTCTTCGATACGGCAGAGCTTTACTCCATTCCGCCAAAGAAGGAGACCAAAGGCAGAACCGAAGAGATCATCGGGACATGGTTCAAGAACTCCGGCAATCGCGACAAAGTTATTCTGGCGACTAAAGTTGTTGGCCGTTCAGTGCAGGACTGGCACCGTGAAGACGGGTCTACCAGCGAGCTTTCCCGTGGGCAGATCATAGAGGCAGTGGATGCCAGCCTGAAGCGGTTGCAGACAGACTACATCGATCTTTACCAGCTGCACTGGCCGGACCGTAAGGTGGCGGGCTTTGGTTCTGTTGGCACAATCTGGCAGGATGTGGAGCGGGATGAAGACGAGCACGCGATCCATGAGACCCTTGAGGTGCTGCAGGAGCTGGTGAAAGCCGGTAAGGTTCGCCATATCGGTCTTTCCAACGAAAGCCCTTGGGGCACGATGAAGTTTGTGCAGGAAGCTGAAGCACGTGGCTTGCCGCGGGTACAGTCTGTGCAGAATGCGTACTCTTTGGTGAACCGTTTGTTTGAAGTGGGTGGTGCAGAGATTGCCCATCGTGAGGATGTTGGCCTGCTGGCTTATTCTTCACTCGCGCAGGGCTACCTGACCGGTAAGTACCGCAATGGTGCGTTGCCTGAAGGTGCTCGCAAGACATTGTTCAAGCGTCTTGGACGTTATGAGACCGCTGGTGGTCAAAAAGCGATTGATGCGTACTGCGACCTTGCGGCAGAACTGGGTGTTGATCCATCCGTTATGGCGTTGGCATTTGTTCATTCCCGTTCGTTTGTGACCTCTGTGATCATCGGTGCAACGAATATGGAGCAGCTGGAAACAGATATCAGTGCAGCAGACTTTGAGATGACAGAAGAGATCGCGAAGCGGATCAACGAAATCCATCTGCAGTACACCAATCCTTGCCCATGATTGGCCGATAATTTTCTCTGGTTAGTCGTGACTGAAAAGTGCCGGAGCCATGTATGGCTTCGGCATTTTTTGTTTTTGTAGATGTGGGACAGAAAAACCCCAGATGTTCGTAGAGTGGTTATTTTCTGCTTGTACTCTGGCGATAAACGTGAGCTAATTTATCATCTGCAGTCGCGGAGGGTCCTGATATGCCTCGTCTTTTTACTGGCCTAGAGCTACCTTCGAGCATCGGTACGATGTTGAGCATATTGCGCGGGGGATTGCGCAGTGCTCGTTGGATCGACCCCGAAAACTATCACATCACATTGCGGTTCATAGGCGACATTGATGATCGCATTGCCGATGAAGTTGCTTACGAGCTAGCGCGGGTACACCGTGCTCCACTAACAATCAAACTGACCGGCCTTGGGGCATTTGGAGGCGCTAAACCCCATGCGCTATGGGCGCGTGTCGAACCGACACAGGAGTTGACCGAGCTTCAGGCCGAGCAGGAGCGTATTCTGCAGCGGCTTGGTTTGCAGCCGGAGCGGCGTAAGTACACGCCGCATGTGACACTGGCCAGATTGAAGGGCACATCACCTGCAGAACTGGCTCATTGGCTTGAGGCGCGTGGTGATTTTTCTGCCCCTGCCTTTACCGCTGGGCGGTTCGTGCTGTTTTCTGCAAAAGCAGCCGTTGGGGGTGGGCCGTATCTGGTGGAGGAGAGCTACCCGCTGGCAGCATAAAGGGCTGGCGGCATAGCAAAGAGGCGCGCTGGTAATGTGCGCCTCTGCAAATCTGCACATGGCTTTATTATGGCAGGCATAAGGACGGCTCCTTATGCAACAAATCGCTATGGGGTTTTGCGCGCCCTGTTGTTTTCTGCATTGAACCGGCGGCAGCCTGGGTTTCTGTGAGCTCTTAGATGCCGCTGTTCAGCAGGGCGAGGAGTTCCTCTGATTTCTGCTGAGTTTCAGAGTAGGGCGTCATCGCCGTTTGCGTTTGGCTAAGTGCTGTAGGCTTGGCAGGTGTCTCACTTGCTGCAGTTTTCACTGCGTAACGGATCAACTTGGATTGGGGTGCCAGCCGCACGAGCTTTGATTTGGCTTTGAGCGGTTTGAGCGATGACTTTGCCGGATATGGCTTCAATTCACCACTTGCCGAGATTGGCTTCAAAGTATTTTGAGCGGGGGCGTTGAGCTGGGTGAGGCCCGGACCCAACGCACGTGTTTGAGTCATGGCCCAGGTGTTGGGTGCAAATGCTAGGGCAGAACTCATCAGGAGACCTGCAGTAAAAAGAGGTCGCAGCATTACTTGTTCCGATTAAATATAATTTAATTAAAAATTTAATTAAATGTACCGCATGGATTGCAATTTGCAACTCAAGATGGCCTAAATATTGCCATAAAGTTAAAATCGATAATTTTCGTAGCGGTAAGTTAATGGTGTTCAGTAAAAGATTTTAGAAAAATTGCAGATGACCATGTTGCAGCCACAGTCCTTTATGAAAATAAACTAAGAAAAACAAAAGAAAGATAGGGGTCTGTTTATGGGAATGGATCGTTTAATCGAGCAACAAATTCGCCGATCACAGATGAATGGTTCTATGGATCGACTACATGGCGAAGGCAAACCTATCCCCAGACGATCCGGGACAAATTTTTCTCAGAGCGCACGGATGAGCGTTGTGGACGGAGCAGGCGGTGGAATTCAGGGTGAATTGGCCCTACGCCGCGAGATCTCTTCGTTGGAAAATAAGCTTTCCGCCACGACTAAAACTCACGAGCGTGTTGAGCTTAGAAAAGCGCTGATGGACAAGCGCCACGAGCTTTCAGTTTATGAAGAAGCGCGACGGAAATAGCCGCGCTTCCTGATCGGTTACAATAGATATCAGCGCACGCCTTACAGCTCGGTCTCGTCGAGTAGTCGGCGTGCGATGACTTGTGCCTGAATTTCAGCTGCTCCCTCAAAGATTGAGAGAATACGCGCATCGCAGAGTACACGAGAGATCGGGTATTCCTGCGCAAAGCCGTTACCGCCGTGGATTTGCAGGGCGTTGTCGGCTGCTGCCCATGCCACGCGTGCGCCCAGTAGTTTCGCCATTCCTGCTTCCAGATCACAGCGTCGACCACTATCTTTTTCCCAAGCAGAGAAGTAAGTGAGCTGGCGGGCGATCATGGTTTCGCAGGCGATAATTGCGAGCTTGTCGGATACGCGCGGGAAGTTGATCAGCGATTTGCCAAACTGGATGCGCTCTTGCGCATAACGCAGGCCGAGGTCCAGAGCACATTGAGCTACACCGATTGCACGGGCGGCGGTTTGGATGCGGGCGGATTCGAAGGTCTGCATAAGCTGTTTGAAGCCCTGACCTTCTACCTGACCGAGCAGGTTTTCGTCTTTGACTTCAAAGCCATCAAACGCGATTTCGTATTCCTTCATGCCGCGATAGCCGAGCACTTCGATTTCACCGCCAGACATGCCTTCTGCTGGGAATGGCTCTTCGTCCGTACCGCGCGGCTTTTCCGCGATGAACATGGAAAGGCCTTTGTAACCAGCCTCTTCCGGCTTGGTGCGGGTGAGCAGGGTCATGATGTCTGCGCGGACCGGGTGGGTGATCCAGGTTTTATTGCCGTAGACCTTCCAAGTGTCACCATCCTTCACCGCACGGGTTTTGAGGGAGGCGAGATCGGAGCCTGTGTTTGGCTCGGTGAACACCGCTGTTGGCAGAGTTTCGCCGGATGCAATACGTGGCAGCCACTTTGCTTTTTGTTCTTCTGTGCCGCCGCCGAGAATAAGTTCTGCCGCGATTTCGGAGCGGGTGCCGAGGGAGCCGACACCGATGTAGGCGCGGGAAAGTTCCTCTGAGACCACACACATGGATTCTTTGCCAAGGCCCATGCCGCCGAATTCTTCAGGGATGGTCAGGCCAAAAACGCCCATCTCTGCCATCTCGTTGATGATCTCAAGAGGGATGTATTCGTTCTTCAGGTGCCATTCGTGAGCAAACGGAGTGACCTTTGCTTCGGCAAACTTGCGCATTTCTTCGCGAATTTGCTCGTAGGTCTCATCCAGTCCGGTCGCGCCGATGGTGGATTGGCCTTCCGCTTGCTGCATGAGTTCTGCAAGGCGGGTGCGCAGGGCTGGTTGGGTGCCATCTGCAATGACTGCTTCAACCGCCTCGGTGTGATGGCTTTCTGCTTCGCTGCGGCTGATGCCGAGATCGGAGAGACGCAGGATTTCGCCCTGGCTCATAGGCAGACCGCCAAAGACCTGTGCGGTGTATTCGGCAAAACCGATGCGCAGGATCAGGCTTTCCACTTCGCCGAAGGTGCCTTCGGTTTCCAGTCGTTCGCCGTAGGCGTTAAGCTGCTTGAGGGCTTCGACATAGGTTGCAAGCCAAGCCAGACCGTGGGTGGCGCGTTGCTCCTGCTCCATGAGAGCGGAGGCGATGCGTCCGTCTTTCAGCACGCGTAGTTTTACGTTTTTGCGTGCGATACCAAGCAAAGCTTCAAGGGATTGTAGCGCCTGAGCACGTGTTTCCTTCGATGGTGTGACTGCTTGTTCTATTGTATTCACCGTTTCCGACACCGCTTGCCTCCCTCAATCCGCTCGGTCATTGTGCACTGCAAACTTAAATGGGATGTATATTTGTGCAATGCCCTAAAGGTGGGAGCTTTCTTCATGATTATTTCTTGAAGCTCCATCTATTATCTAACTTGAAACTTATAGCGTGACAGACCAGATCAGTTTTATGAAGAAACGTAGCCTTTGGGGAAAATCATATCAGGTGCTCGCAGATGCTCTGGGGCACTTCAACTCAGATGATGGCTACGCTGTGGCAAGTCATGTGGCTCTGTCGTCGCTTATGGCTTTGTTTCCTTTCCTGATTTTCGTTGCGGCTTTCTCTGGTTTTCTTGGCCTGAACTCTGTTGCGCAAAGTGCTTCAGCGTTGATATTTGACGTGTGGCCGGAGCAAGTTGCGGGTCCCGTTTCTGGTGAGATCAACGCTGTTCTGACACAGCCGCGTGGTGATTTGTTGACCTTCGGTGTGGTTGTTACGCTTTGGTTCTCGTCCAATGGCGTGGAGGCAATGCGCATTGGGTTGAACAGAGCCTACCGGGTGAAGGACACGCGCAGTTGGTTCTTCTGTCGGACGCAGTCTTTACTGGCAGTTCTTATTGGAACAGTGGTTCTGATGGTCTCTACGTTTCTGATCGTGTTTGGTCCGCTGGCGTGGGAATGGGCGGTGCATCTTGCGCCCGTGATGGAGCAGTTCAGTTACAAAGCGAATATTGTTCGCTATGGGATTACGTCGTTCTTGTTGCTGTTCGCGCTGTTGGCGGCACATATGTACCTGCCTGCTGGCCGGCGGCGTTTGCTTGAAGTGCTGCCCGGCATTGTGCTGACCATGGTGCTATGGATTATCGCAGGTACGACGTTTGGTGCGTATCTGGCGCGGTGGGCCAACTATGTGACGTTGTATGCGGGCCTTGCCGGTATCATGACGGCGATCATCTTCATGTATCTGACAGCTGTCATTTTTATCCTTGGTGGTGAGTTTAATGCTGCGCTGATGCGTGTGCGCCGTGTAAACCGGCGGCTGGAGGATGGTCCTTGTCATAATGGTGAGGATCAGAGCTAGGCTTTCGACTTGGGTCTGCACACTGCGATTGCGACCACCACGATCGCCATACCGAGCAGCTGAATGACATCAAGCGTTTCTCCGAAGAGGAAGTAGCTGAGAATGGCTGTTGAGACAGGCGTCAGGTAGAACAAGGTTGCTGTCGTGGAGGCTGCTTTGTGTTTCAGCAGGTACATGAGTAGCAAGTTGGCACCCACTGATAATACAATGACCAGCCATGCAAGGGCGAAGATCAACTCGCCTGACCAGACGAGTACCCAGCCTTCCGTGAAGGACAGCGGCAGCATGACCAGAGCTGCGCCGAAATACTGGTAGAATGTCCCCACGACCAGATCCGTATTCATCGGTTGACGTTTCTGCCATATGGTCCCAAAGGCGATGGCAAGGGTTGCGCCAAGAGCAGCTGGTACGGTCCAAAGGGGGATCTGTGCAATACCAGTCCCCATTTTTGGAAGAATCACCAGCACAATACCAACGAAACCAGCGGCAAGGCCGATCCATTGGCGTGCAGTCACGTCTTCCTTCAGAAGAAAGAAGGCGAGGGTGCCTGTGATAAGCGGTTGCAGGCCGGTGATCACTGAGGTGACGCCTGCGGGCATGCCGTTGTCGATTGCCCAGAACACGCCGGCAAGATAGCCGCCGTGGAGCAGGATACCGGTGACGACTGCGTGGCCTATCTGCTGGTGTGTCATCGCGAAGCTTTTGCCTGACAACCAGACGACGATGGCCATAAGGGGCAAAACGAGCAGGAACCGCAGGCTCAGGAGCGTGAAAGGCTCTGAATAGGGTGCTCCCAGGCGTGCGCCGATGAAGCCTGTTGACCAGAGCAGAACGAAAACGACGGGAATGAGTTTGGGAAGTATGCGCAATGGTCTGTCTTATTTTTATGCATCTTTAGCAGATGACGCTGGGTGGGACGGGCAATAATGCTAACCCTGCGAGTCTGTATTTGTAATCTTTAAACGATTTGTACCTATATCTGTGAGTAATAATAAAAAATACTATTAGTAATTTTATCGGTTGAGGGGTCTCCGATGCGAGTAGGGTGGAAGCTGGATATTTCTTCTTTGGGAAAGCAGATTTTTTCGTTAACCCGGAATACCAGTATTCGGTTTCGGGCAATTATGCTTGGTATTCTGACACTTATCGGTTTCGGTGGGGTTGGGGTTGTTTATCTTTGGGGCCAGCAGCAAACTGAAGCTGCCTTGCTGCAATCCAAAGAATACACTCAGCTTTCCGAGTTGAGTCAAAGCATAGCGATTACCGCAGGTACGCTGCAATCGGTTCAGAAAGATTACGAGAATGTGCCGAGCGACAGCCTGAAACGTCGGTTCGATCAGCTGATCGGTGAAGCCCAGACGGAGCTGCAGGAGCTGAGCCAGCTTCCGGTTGCGTTGGATTACTTCCTTGAAATCTCCGATGCGCGGGACACCATCGAAGCGATTAGTGGTGCTTTTGAGATGCTGCACGGCTACCAGTCCACTCTTGGATACGATGCAGACCGTGGTTTGCAGAGGGAAATGTCCAGCAGGCTTTCGCAGGCAGAAACGGGCCTCCAGAAAAAGTACATTCGCAGCAAAGACCCCAACACATTGAAGCTTATGCAGACGTTCAGTGATCTGGCACGGGCACAGCTGGGCTACGCGCTGACGGGGGTTGATGATTCGCTTGGTGCGTTTGAGGTTGCCTACTCCCGCTTTGAACGTACGATTCCGCGGGCCAAGATTGACGCGGCCATTGCTGAACAGGTCAAAGCCGAAATGGTGGCCTATAAAAAGGCGTTTGAGGCTTACACCGAGACATATAAAAAGCGGGCAAGAAGTTCTGAGCTGCTCGCGAACCTGTTTGATCTGTTGCCGCCGCGGCTGGATGAGCTGAAGAGCTCTGCTGTGCAGGGGGCCAATGATGCGCGGGCCCGGCTGACAGCCACAACGGAGCAGACCAACCTTTATCTGGGCATTGCGACTGGCGGTATTGCGTTGACCCTGTTCCTTCTTGGCACCTTGTTGATTGTTGGCCTTTTGCGAAACCTGACTGCGCTGCGTTATGCGATGTCGCTGCTGGCGAAGGACGATCTTTCTGCGGTTATTCCCCTCAACAAAGGGGGGCGAGAGATTTCCGCTATGGCGCGGGCACTCCAGGTGTTCCGTGACAATATTGAAGAACGGCACAAACTGCGTGATCAGCAGGACCGTGAGAACTCCGAGAAGCAGGCCCGTGTTGAGCAGGTTGATAATCTGATTATCGGGTTTGAGCAGACCGTTGCTGAAGCTCTCAAGAGCCTGCACAGTGCTGCGGATGGTCTTGGTCGTGCCTCAAACGATGTGGGTTCAGCTGCAGATAACGTTTCGAACGAGGCGATGTCTGCGGGGCAGGCGGTAGAAAGTGCGGCTCAGAATGTTTCCAGCGCGTCTGCTGCGACAGAAGAGCTGGCCATGTCTATTAACGAAATTGCCGGACAGGCGGATCAGTCTACTCGCGTTGCCAACCGTGCGGTGGAAGGCTCCAAAGCCACTGCAGAGACCATGAACATGCTGAGTGAGGCGGCCAATCGCATTGGGCAGGCTGTTGGTCTTATTCGCGATATTGCCAACCAGACCAACCTTTTGGCGCTCAATGCCACGATTGAGGCGGCTCGCGCCGGTGAGCACGGCAAAGGCTTTGCTGTTGTTGCCTCTGAGGTGAAGATACTGGCAAACCAGACTTCGCAGGCAACTGAGGAGATTGCGCAGCAGGTTGGTTCTATTCAGGAAGCTTCTGCCGAGGCTGTTGGTGCAATTGGTGATGTGAGCGATGTGATCAACGAAATGAGCCAGATTGCGACAGCTGTTGCAGCCTCTGTTGAGCAGCAGAATGCTGCTGTGCAGGCGATTACCGAGAACGTGGCACATGCGACGCAGAGCTCTCAGGAAGGTGCCAACGCCATGCAGATGGTGGAAAATGCTTCTGAGACAGCGCGCAGCACCGGTGGGACGGTGTCTGATCTGGCTGATGCTCTGTCCCGTCAAGCTGACCACATCAACAATACGGTGGCCACATTCCTTGAGAAAGTGCGAGCTGCTTAAGGCGACTTGCTGGTTGGGGTATTGGTTTTCGGACGGTTTATCTGAAGACTACGAGGGATGTTGAGAGCTACGCCTCAACATCTTCACAAATAATCATTTTAAATGTGGCGCTGGCTCTGGTTTTTATGGGAGCCAAGCGCCACATTGCTTGTGCAGTTGGGGTTTGCTGAACTGAGCAGGCAGGACAGACCTGCTGCGTTGTCTTTCTGCGGCTAATACGGGTTTTGAGAATGATTAATAAGATTGTTGTGGTGGGTGCCGGACAGGCAGGTGTGCAAGCCGCGCAAACTCTTCGACAAAAAGGATATGAAGGTGAACTTGTGATGCTTGGAAACGAGCTGCAGCCACCTTATCAACGCCCGCCGCTCTCCAAGAAGTTTCTGAGTGGAGATGTGGAACCGGATGCGCTGTTTATTCGTCCTGAGGCGTTTTATGAGACCAATAACATCGACCTGAAACTGAATGCCCATGTGGACAGCATTGACCTGACCAAGAAAAACCTGACGCTTGCAAGTGGCGCTGAGTTGAACTGGGACAAGCTGGTGCTTGCCACCGGAACTCGCGCACGCGCCTTGCCGTTGCCGGGAGCGGATCTGGAAGGCGTTATTTCGCTGCGTTCCATTGGTGATGTTCAGCTCATTAAAAAGCTCTTTGTTCCCGGCAAGAAACTGGTTGTTATTGGCGGCGGATACATCGGTCTGGAAGTGACTGCTGTTGCCAAAGGCATGGGGCTTGATGTTGTTGTGCTGGAAGCGCAGGAACGGCTCCTAAAGCGCGTGGTTTCACCGCATGTTTCCTCCTTCTTCCATGAATTGCATGCCGGGAAAGGCGCGGAGCTGTATTGCGGAACTGGCGTGACCAGTATTGAGGGCGCTAATGGCAGGGTTGCTGCTGTGAAGCTTGCTGATGGCAGTGAGATCTCGTGTGATCTGGTGCTTTCTGCTGTTGGTGCTGTGCCCAATGCGGAACTTGCTGGTGCGGCTGGTCTGGATGTGGATGACGGTGTTCTGGTTGATGGAGCCGGGCAGACATCACATGAAGATGTTTATGCTTGTGGTGATTGTGTTCGCTTCTTCTCAGAGCGGTATGGCCGCAGTATTCGTCTGGAAAGTGTTCAAAATGCCATTGATCAGGCAAAGGCTGTTGCCAGTGCTTTGACAGACCCAGATCAGGACCACAGCCATGATTATGATCCGCTGCCGTGGTTCTGGTCCGATCAGCACCATATCAAACTGCAAATTGCTGGTTTGTCTGATGGTTATGATGAGGCTGTGCTTGTTGGGGACACGAGTTCCGATAGCTTCTATGTGGCTTATCTGGAGAAGGGCAAACTGATCGCCGTGGACAGCATCAACCATCCGCGCTCTCATATGATGGCGCGCCGTGTGATTGGACAAAAATGGGAAGAGGGCCTGCTTCCGCCCGCTTAAACTGAAGGATGTTGAAGCGTGCCAGATGATATTCCGGCACGCTTTTCGGAAACACGCTCTAACGCGTGTTTTCCAGAATGAGCCGGATTACGTCCTGCGGGATTTCCATGTGCACCATGTGGCCGACACGGTCGAAGACGTGACAGGCGATTGGTCCGGGCAGTTTGTGACATTGACGTGTTGGCAGGACTTTATCCTGCGTGCCCCAGACCACTTTGATCGGCATTGGTAGCTCACCGAGCTTGGCGGTTGGGAGCACGCCCTGACTTTCCCCTTCCAAAATTAGCTCTGAAACTGCTTGCAATGCTTCAGCTGCGCCCGGAGTGGCGCGTTGGGAGGCGACATATTCTGCCAGCTTCTTTGGCAGTTTAAATTCGAGGCCGACAAACTGTTCCAGCAGCACCCGTTGTTCTGCCTCTGTCTGGCCAACTGCATAACGGCGCAGAAGCTTTGCGTTGATCTCCGGTCCAAAGCCTCCCGGAGCCAGCAGGGTGAGGCTTGCGATCCGTTCCGGAGAGCGCATGGCAATCAGGGAGGCGATGGCACCGCCCATGCTGTGGCCGACCAGATGGACGCGATCAAGTTTTAACGCATCGAGAGACTTCACGACGGCCTTGGCTGAGCCAACTGCATTGCACGGTTCGAAGTCCGCCAGAGCGCGGCCGTGAGCGGGCAGGTCAAACGCGATTGTGCGGCGTTTGTTTTCTAATTGAATTTGAATATTGCGCCATGTGCTGGCGTCGCCGCCAAAGCCATGGATGAAAATAATTGGTTCTGCGCTTTCAGGGCCAAAGGCGGTGAAAGGCAGGCTCGTTACATCTTGGATACTATCGATATTCATATAAGGCCTCCCGTTGGGCGTATTATATGCCCCTTTCATTGGGAGGTTTACCTGTGACTTTGGCTAAGGCAAAGTTTTTTAGCAGCATGAGACATTTTGAATTTGGCTGAAAATTCTGCTTGGACCGCAGAATTGAGACAAATCGACAATAAATGACCTACAACGTGCGGTTTTGCTTGGATATCGATTTTCTGATGTTGATAATCACTGTCAACTTCAAACATATGGAATTCACGGACCCGAGAGAATTGTTGGTAGCGTTTATTGTTTCTCGGTGCTGATTTTTTTGAAAATTCGAAAAGTCCCGCAAGGGCAGGGGCTATCGCCAATTTCAGGGGGTGACGATGTGGGGACATCTTCGCAAGGGAATATTTGCTGTCATTTGTACGCTAGTTAGCTTCGTGTTTGTAGCACCTGCAAGCGCGGGCAAATTGTGGAATCCTGACACACGCACATGGGATATCTTCCCGGATTCACCTGCTGTGGCATCCAGTTCAGCTCGTCGCAAATTCAAGCGCAAGCTGATCACATACCGGACTGACGAAAAGCCAGGGACTATCATCATTGATACGGACGAGCGTTATCTCTATCACGTGCAGGAAAACGGCAAAGCTATGCGTTATGGCATTGGCGTTGGACGTGATGGTTTTGAGTGGAAAGGTACTGAACGTGTCACCCGAAAGGCTAAGTGGCCGGGCTGGACACCGCCAGAAGAAATGCGCCGCCGAGAAGCGAAGAAGGGGCGTATTCTTCCGACTTACATGAAGGGTGGTCCAGACAACCCACTTGGCGCTCGTGCGCTGTATCTGGGGTCTACCATCTACCGTATCCACGGTACGACGGAGGACTGGAGTATCGGTCGTGCGGTCTCTTCCGGTTGCATCCGTATGTTCAATGAAGACGTCTCCTTCCTGTATGAGCAGGTGAACATCGGCGCTAAAGTGGTCGTGAACTAAAACACGTTGATATGTAAAGCGAAATGAACCCGGGGCGACCCGGGTTTTTCATGATTGATGCCGTTTGCTTAACGATAGCCGTCGGACACAGGACGGCAGCAGCCTTTGAGTTCAATGGGTTCTTGCCCCGGCTGTGTGATGGTGGCTACGGCTTCGCCCCAGACGAAGGAATCCAACGGTGTGTAGCTGCATTGCTTTTTAGTGACTGTCATCTTCAGCTCGACGCTGTCATCACCTGCCTGAAGCGAGGTTGCATTGTCTCCGTCTGCTTTGACAGACTGGAACGGCACTCGGTGAATGAGGCCGCTGATGTTGGAGTAGGTTACTGTGCTGGAATCCCATTCGATGCTCCATGATGGTTCTGTGCCGCCACATACGCCGAGCACAGGCAGATCTGTGCCCGTGAATGAGATAGGTTCTGCGAGTTTTAACTTGTCAGCGTGGACCCAGCCTTCGATTTCCTGAAGGCTGACGTGTTGCCAGAGTGTGTCGCCAACTTGTTTTTGCTGGCCGTCTGACGCGAGGATTGTGTCGCCGGGTAATTGCACAAGGACTGAGGCGTTCGTGGATGGGGAATCGTAGATAGGGAGTTCCGCGCCCAGGTTTTGGTTGACCTGACTGTAGTAGCCGGGGTCGACCTGTAAGGGTTGCAGGGAGGCGGGTTGATCAGAGCTTGTTTCAGAAGATTGTGCTGGGTCTTCGTCTGGACTGAGAGCTGTTTCTGATAGTGCTGCTTCTGGTAGCGAGATTATGGCTACCAAGACGATGCCAAGCAATACGCTCGGTCGTTGCTGGCAAAATATCCTCCTCACGAAAACTAGGGCCATTTTCTGCTCCTGAAAGACGGAAGCTGCGTGTTCTGCTGCCACGCCTTTTTGCTTTTTGTCGGATTGTAATGGAGTTTCGCCTAGGAATTATTAAGCTGTAATAGATTGTTTCTTATGGACTTCTGCTGGAGAGCGCCTGTCTTTTTCAGTGAAGCTGCGACCTCCGCTCCTGCTTCAAGTTGCAATGCTACCGTACGGGAGATCGGCGAGCGCAAGGTGAGGGAGGTGCTTATTGCTTGCGGGTGATCATCACCAGCATGTTATCGCGCAAGCTGATGTGTTGGCGGTAGAGCAGAAGGCAACGGCAATTGAATTCGCTGCTGCGCTTTTTGAAGTATTCAGCATAGCGGTGCATGTCGTGGCGGTTCACGTCCTCGATCATGTAGACACCGTTGTTTGCAAGTAGGTCGATAATGTTCTCGAAGAAGACAATTCCCGCCTCAAAGTGATGCAGGCCGTCATCAATGATCAGGTCGTAGGGCTCTGGCCTCGCATTGCTTTTGAAGTTTGCGATGCTCTCTGGGCTCGTCTGGTCGATCTGATGGGTCTGAATGCGGGTGTCAGAAAACAGGCATTTTTCGTCGATATCCAGGCCTGTAATTTGTGCGTGGGGGAAGTAGTCACGCCAGACCCGCAGGGATGCGCCGGGTTTGCCTTCCTTGCCCATGTTGGAAAGGCAGCTGGTGTCGTTGGTGCCGATACCGCATTCCAGCACATTGGTGATCTTATCGCGGCAGTGGTCGAAGATCATGCTGTAGAAGTCGGTGTAGGTGTGAGGCTCCCAATCGAATTGGCTGGTTTCCGGCGAATTGGTGCCTTTGTCGCTACCATAGACGTCACAGAGTTGGGCCAGATAGCTGTTTTTGGCGGGCGCATAGAACGCTTCGATGTGTTGGCCCAAGTGCTGTTTAACAGAAGCTCGTGTTTTCTCGAGTTTGGTTTTTGGCGTGATCTGCCGAAGGACTTTTTGAAAATCGAGCGTGCCTGAAGTGGTCATATTCTGCCGCGTCTTACCAGTTGGTGCCGGGAAGATTGTAGATTAGCACTCTCAGGCATTTGGAATACTCCTGCCTTTCAGGTGCAGATTTCCATGGAGTGATGCTGGGTGCTTAGAGGCAATAAAAAAGGGCCACCGAAGCAGCCCTTTTTGTAGATTTTGTTTTGCCGGATCAGACAAGCGCGCCGTGGCAGTGCTTGTACTTTTTGCCGGAGCCACATGGGCAAGGCTCGTTGCGACCTACGCGGCCCCATGTTTCAGGGTCATCGGCGTTGCGGGTCGTTGGAGCAGATGCGGCGCGTGCTTCTGCCAGCTGACGATCTGCCTCGGCCATCTCATCTTCCCCGGTCAGAGGGTTGGTGTGATGTGCTTCCATGTGAGCTGGCATCTGCGGTGTTTCAGGTGCCTGTTGCTGCACCAGCTCAACCATCATCAGCTGCGAGGTGGTGGTCTGGCGCAGGCTGCTCAGCATGTTCTCGAAGAGCGTGAAGGATTCAGTCTTGTATTCCTGAAGTGGATCGCGCTGTGCGTAACCACGCAGACCAACAGCGGAGCGAAGGTGGTCAAGGTTTGCCAAGTGCTCACGCCACAGGTTGTCGATGGTTTGCAGCAGGACCGCGCGTTCGATCTGACGCATGACGTCTGGACCGTAGTTTGCGGCCTTGCCTGCCATCAGCTCGTTGGCTTCCTTCTTCAGGCGTGCGGTGACTTCCTCATCCGCGATGCCTTCCTCGTTTGCCCATTCAACGATTGGCAAGTCGAGGTTCAGCTTGGTGCGGACTTCTTCCTGCAGGCCTTGAGTGTCCCACTGTTCAGGATAAGCGCGTTCTGGAATATGTGCTGAGACGAGATCTTCGACGAACTCTTCGCGCATTTCCACAACAGCTTCCTGCGTGACTTCAGGGTCCATCATTTCGAGACGCTGATCGAAGACCACCTTACGCTGGTCGTTCATCACGTCATCGAATTTCAGCAGGTTCTTACGAATGTCGAAGTTGCGCGCTTCCACTTTCTGCTGGGCTTTTTCAAGCGCCTTGTTGATCCACGGGTGGACGATTGCCTCGCCTTCCTGCAGACCCAGCTTCTGGAGCATGGAGTCCATACGGTCGGAACCGAAGATACGCATCAGATCATCCTGCAGAGACAGGAAGAACTTGGAGTGTCCAGGGTCACCCTGACGACCAGAACGACCGCGCAGCTGGTTATCGATGCGGCGGCTTTCGTGGCGCTCGGTTGCCACAACGTAAAGGCCACCTGCTTCAAGCGCTTTTTGCTTAAGTTTTTCGACTTCCGCTTTGATGGCGTCTTCTTTGGCTGTGCGCTCAGCGCTTTCAGGCATATCGCCCAGCTCGGCTGCAATACGCATCTCAACGTTGCCGCCCAGCTGAATATCTGTACCACGGCCTGCCATGTTGGTTGCAATTGTGATCGCGCCCGGCACACCTGCCTGCGCAATAATGCTTGCTTCCTGTTCATGGTAGCGTGCGTTCAGAACTGCAAAGACTTTCTTGCTGCCAGCAGACTTTGCGTATTCTGCCAAAGCTTTTGGATCTGAAACGTCGATCTGCTTGTAGCCGTGCTTCAACAGCAGTTCTGCAAGAAGTTCAGATTTTTCAATGGAGGTTGTACCAACGAGAACCGGCTGACCGCGCTGATGACAGTCATCTACAAGCTCCATGATGGCGTTGTATTTCTCAGCGACGGTGCGGTAGACCTCATCGTCGTCGTCAATACGCTGCACAGGAACGTTGGTTGGAATGTCGAGAACATCCAGAGAGTAGATGTCCATGAATTCTTCCGCTTCGGTCAACGCTGTACCGGTCATGCCGGCTAGCTTTTCGTACATGCGGAAGTAGTTCTGGAATGTAATGGATGCGAGTGTCTGGTTCTCTGGCTGGATGGTAACTTTTTCTTTGGCTTCCAGAGCCTGGTGAAGGCCTTCAGAGAAACGACGACCCTGCATCATACGACCCGTGAATTCATCAATGATGATAACTTCATCATTGCGCACGATGTAGTCTTTGTCAGCTTGGAAAAGCTTGTGGGCTTTTAGACCCTGCTGCAGGTGATGCACCGCAGTGACGTTTTCCACGTCATAAAGCGAATCGCCTTTCAGGAGATCAGCTTCAGACAAGAGTTGCTCTAGCTTCTCGTTTCCTGCTTCGGTGAAGGTTGCGGAGCGAGCTTTCTCGTCGATCTCGTAGTCTTCCTCAGTGAGGTGAGGAATGAATGTATCGATTGAGTTGTAGAAATCGGTGCGATCTTCCAAAGGACCGGAGATGATGAGAGGCGTACGTGCTTCGTCGACGAGGATGGAGTCGACCTCATCCACGATAGCAAAGTGATGCGGACGCTGCACCATGGACTCGCGATCATACTTCATGTTGTCACGAAGATAATCGAAGCCGAATTCGTTGTTGGTACCGTAGGTTACGTCAGCAGCATATGCAGCCTTACGTTCCCCATCGTCGACGCCATGGACGATAAGACCAGTTGTCAGGCCGAGGAAGCGATAGATCTGCCCCATCCATTCAACGTCACGAGAGGCGAGGTAATCGTTCACTGTTACGACGTGAACACCCTTACCAGTCAATGCATTTAGATATACCGGCGCGGTTGCAACAAGGGTTTTACCTTCACCGGTGCGCATCTCGGTGATCTGGCCAGCATGGAGAACCATACCGCCGATGAGCTGAACATCGTATTGACGAAGGCCAAGAACGCGGCGAGACGCTTCGCGCACGACAGCAAAAGCAGGGACGAGAAGGTCGTCCAGCTTTGCTCCGTTTGCAAGCTGCTCACGGAACTCGTCCGTTTTGGCTCTTAGCTGCTCATCCGTCAGAGCTTCCATTTCTGGCTCTAAAGCATTGATAGCATCTACTTTAGGATTGAGTGTCTTGATCCGACGGTCGTTAGCTGAACCAAATATTTTTCGAGCGAGTGCGCCGAGCCCCACCATGTGGCGGTCCTTCCTCTGTTGGGCGCGCCGGTTGTTTCACGTCGCGGCCGGGCCCTAAAAAACTTCACATTCCTGATCTATCCAGTCAGAACCGCGTGGTTCTGACGTGAGTCACAGCATATTAAGCACCTGCGTATAAAAAGGCAGGCGACAGAGAGATAAGAGTGGGTTCAAAGGTTGTCAACGGCAGTTGGCATCGCAACATATTGCTTTGTTGGTTTGTAACTCTTTTTAAACTCTCCATAAACAGGAAAGAAAGAGGTCTTATGCTTCGTAAAATTACAGGGATTCTTAGTAGCTCCGTTGCTGTTGCTGCACTGGCTGTGAGCTTAAATGTTGCTCATGCACAGGACGCAGAAACTGTCCCAGATCCGGACACACCAGTAGCGAAGGTTGGGAACAGCGTTATTACTGAAGCAGATCTTGCCTATGCAGCTCAGGATTATGCTCAGCAATTACAAAGTGTTCCGCCTGCAGAATGGCGCACGGTTTTAACCGATGTGCTTGTTGAGATGAACCTGCTAGCGGAAGCCGCTACGGAACAGAGCCTGGAAGACACCGATGAGTTCAAGCGTCTGATGGCGTTTGAGCAAAAGCGAGCCCTGCGCAACGCCTACTTCCAGCAGTTCATCCAGGATACGGTCACAGATGATGAAGTTCAGGCTGCTTACGATGCTGAGTATGCTAACTTTCAGGGTGGCCAGGAAATCAATGCATCACATATTCTTGTAGAAAATGAAGAGGAAGCCCGCGAAATCATCCAGGAACTTGAGGGTGGTGCGGACTTTGCTGAGCTTGCACAAGAAAAGTCCATTGGCCCATCTGGTCCAAATGGTGGTGAGCTTGGCTTCTTTAGTAGAGGCCAGATGGTTCCTGAGTTTGAAGCGGCTGCTTTTGACCTTGAGCCAGGCGAGTTCACAACAGAGCCTGTGCAATCACAGTTTGGCTACCACGTCATTTTGAACAATGAAGAGCGTACGCAACCAGCTCCAACACTTGAAGCGGCTGAAGGCCAGATCCGTCAGGACCTTGTTCTTGCTAAATTCCGCGAGGTGATTGAGCAGCTGAAAGCCAACAACACTGTGGAAATCATTGGTCCAGAATCCGATGAGGCCACAACTGAGGAAAGCCAGTAACAGGCTTTGGCTCTTAGCTGAGCTGATTATTGAAATAAAACATCTTGTTTTTGTAGCCCCGGATGGCTTAGGCCTTCCGGGGCTATTTTTGTGCTGCAGTCAGCATTGTTATTTTCTGGAGGTTTCCATGTCTGCGACCATTTCTCCACTCGCACCCAAGTCCTTTCCTGAGCTTCCGGAGATTTCGGGCGTTCGTCTGGCTACAGCAGCCGCTGGGTTGAAGTACGAAGGACGCACTGACGTTCTTCTGGCTGTGTTTGATGAACCCGCGCAGATTGCAGGCGTGTTCACGACCTCCAAATGCACGAGTGCGCCAGTGGACTGGTGCAAGCAGAACCTTGCCAAGGGTGTTGTACGCGCGATCATGGTCAACTCGGGCAATGCGAATGCGTTTACCGGCAAGAAGGGGCTCGCCTCTGTGGAGCTTTCTGCCGCTATCCTCTCAAAAGCGACGGGTTTTGCTGCTGATGAGCTGTATCTGGCGTCTACCGGTGTGATTGGCGAGCCTCTGCCAGCCGAGAAGTTTGAGGGTGTGGCGGATGGTCTGGTGGCCGATGCTGTTGCTGACAAGTGGATGGATGCGGCTAAGGCGATCATGACAACGGATACCTATCCGAAGCTGAGCACACGGACTGTGAAGCTGGGTGAGGCGACCGTTACGCTTAATGGCATTGCCAAGGGTGCGGGCATGATTGCGCCGGATATGGCGACGATGCTTGGCTTCCTGTTTACCGATGCTCCGATCAAAGCGTCTACCTTGCAGAGTCTGCTTTCAGAGTGTGTGGGTGGTTCGTTTAATTCCATCACGGTTGATAGTGATACGTCCACTTCTGACACCGTTTTGCTAGCGGCGACCGGGGCTGTGGGTGATGAGTGGATTGAAGACAGTGCAGACCCACGCCTTGCGGAGTTCCGAGCTGCCCTTTCCAGCATGATGCTTGAGCTGGCGCAGATGATCGTTCGGGATGGTGAGGGGGCGACCAAGTTTGTTGAGGTGCAGGTGGAAGGCGCCGAGAGTGATGCGTCGGCGAAGCGTATTGCTCTGGCGATTGCAAACTCTCCTTTGATGAAGACAGCCTTTGCTGGTGAGGATGCCAACTGGGGCCGCGTTGTAATGGCTGTTGGTAAGGCAGGTGAGCCTGCTGACCGTGACAAGCTGGCGATCTGGTTTGGCGATATCCGTGTTGCTGTAGAAGGTGAGCGGGATCCTGATTACAGCGAGGAAGACGCGTCTGCAGTGATGAAAGAAGACGAGATCATCCTGAAGGTTGATCTTGGGATTGGACAGGGCCGCGCGACGGTCTGGACGTGTGATCTGACCAAGGAATATGTGGCGATCAATGGTGACTACAGAAGCTAAGAGGGTTCAACCCCGTCAACCCAATTGTGATCTGGAAACGGTTCTGAGGCTGGAGCAAGCAAATCTGAATTGCTTCCCCAGCCTGATGGCGCATCATGACCGGAGCTGGATCTGCCGGCTTTCTCCGGGCAGCAGTGCCCGTCGGAATAATTCCCTGAATTTTTATGATGCAGGCGACGGGGAAGAGGCCGAGCAGAGGCTGGATGCAGCTCGTGCGCGCTTTAAGCGGCTTACAACGCAGTTTCATGTGCGCTGGACGCCTCTTGTGCCAACGGATGTGGACCAGGTGCTGAACGCGCAGAACTATGTGCGTGTGGATGAAACGCTGGTGCTGACGCGGTCCATCTGGGTGCTTGGGGATACGGATTTGCCTGACGGCTACAGGCTCGTGAAAGTTTCGCTGGATGAGTGGGTCCATAAGTTTGCGCAGGTCTCTGGGGCCGGGCAGGGTGATCCTCTCAGTGCTGGTCATCAAACTCTGCTTGACGCGCATTCCAGAGCGGCTGTGGAGCTGTTATGTCTGGTCCTAGAAACGGAAGACGGTACACCAGTTGCGGCACTGCTGGGCGTTGTAGATGGCGACCTGCTTGGCATCTTTGATGTGGTGAGCGCAGAGAAGTATCGCCGTCAGGGACTGGCGTATGCGTTGATGTGCGAAGTACAGCGTCTGGGTGCGGAGCTTGGTGCAGAAACGGCGTGGCTTCAGGTGGTGGCAGATAATCAGGCTGCTGTGGCGCTCTACGGTTCCATGGGGTATCGCGAAGCCTATGCGTACCACTACTGCAGAGATCCACAGCCTTAAGAAAATCGGTAAAATTTCACTCGGGACCGTTGGTATGGTTTCCAAAAGGTTTCCAGAGTGGTCCGTTGTGAAACAGGAAAATACATGAAAATCGTAATCGTTGCGGCGTGTGCTCTGGTTGATGCTGATAACCGCATTTTGCTTGCTCAGCGTCCCGAAGGTAAACCAATGGCGGGTTTCTGGGAGTTTCCGGGTGGAAAGCTCGAGGCCAGCGAGACGCCAGAGGACTGTTTAATCCGTGAATTGTCTGAGGAATTGGGAATTACGGTTAAAAAAGAGTGCCTTGCTCCATTAAGTTTTGCCAGTCACACTTACGAGGATTTTCACCTGCTAATGCCACTTTACGTTTGCAGGCGCTGGTCGGGCACACCTCATGGGGCAGAGGGGCAAAACCTGAAATGGGTACGAGCAGTTCGCTTACGTGATTATGACATGCCACCAGCAGATGAGCCGCTGATCCCGCATTTGATTGACCTTGTGTCTTATTAGCGGGAGATCACGGAGAATAAGAGGCAATAATGGCGTTGAATGAGAAAGCGTATCACAATCAGAAAAGTGGTTTTACGATTGCTCATATGACGGAAGACGAGCGCGGTGTTGCCGCTGTTGAGTACGCTATTCTTGTTGGTTTGATTGTGCTTGCTATCGTTGCAAGCCTGACAGCAATCGGAACTACGATCTCGGATAACTTCCAGTTTCTTTCAGATACGATTGCTGCCGTTCTCTCCTGATCCTCAGGACTTTCTCTCTTTTGTACCAAGCGCTTCGGCCAGGCTTTGCTTTGCAGAGCCGGGCTTTAGTGGTTTTTGCTGAGATTCATGAGGTGCCCAGCCAGATAGGGATGCAAACGTGAAGGTTGCGCGGATGCGGCCATCAGGGTCGGAGTAATCCTGAGCGTAGATTTCTGCCGCTCTCATGAAGAGTTTTTTGCTTGTAGGTGTCTTCAAGCGCTCATGAAGCGGGTTGGTTGCTCCCATTGCGCGTAGGTCCCTGATCAGATCAAACATGGTGTCGTATCTGACGGTCAGCCGATCCACATCGGTGACCGGCAGGGCGAAGCCGGCGCGTTGCAGAAGGCCGCCCAGATCTCTTGTATCTGCAAAGGGAATGACACGCGGGGATACGCCTTCACTGACTTCCATCTCAGCGCGCATCAAACAATCGCGTAGCTCAGCGAGGGTGTCTGTTCCCAGCAGGAGGCCTAGGAAGAGGCCGTCTGGTTTCAGGGCGCGTTTAATCTGAACGAGTGTTCCGGGCAGATCGTCAAGCATTTGCAGGTTGAGGGCGGATACGACGAGGTCCACGCTTTCTGGTGCAAATGGCAGGACGGCGTCGTCTACGATCAGGTCTGGCTCGGACAGGTTTGGGTCTGCCTCGAACAAATCGGCGCGCAGCAGGTGTTTGACTTTGCCGGATGCTTTCAGAACGTCAAAAACATGGCCAGTGTGGCCGCCAAGGTCTACTCCGCAGTCGAACTCTCTGCTGATGAAATCGAGGCGATCCTGAAGGTCTGCAGCTGCTGCTTTCATCAGGAAATCAGAGCCCTCTTGGGCTTGTTTCAATGCGGTCATGCGCCGTTTTGCAATGAGTTTACGATCAAAGAGAGTGTGTTCGCTCATGGGGGCGCCTTTGGCCAGACTGTGCAGTCGCTGCACTATTGGAAATTATATCCCCATTGAACATGGGGTGATGTCCAACGGAGGCTTTGTTAGCTTAAATCGTCTGCAGATATATACGGTGAGCACCGATGGGCGACAAGTTTTCTTCTCTGGAGTGGCTGCCTGATCTAGTGGATAGAACAGAACAGCCCGTTCAACATCGCTCGCGCAACTTTGAGGTGCTGTCTAGTCTGAGGCGTGGTCTGACCGTGGTTCTGGATGCGCTGTTTCCCCACAGCTGTCCTGTCTGCAATGAACTGGTGCAATGTGATGGGGGCTTGTGTCTTTCATGCTGGCAGACGCTGGAACTGATCTCAGCGCCCTATTGTGAGCGGCTTGGTGTTCCGCTGCATTATGATCTGGGACCGAATGCGTGGAGTGCGGCAGCTCTTGTCAATCCGCCTGATTATGACCGCGCACGTGCTGCCGTCCTTTATAATGGACCGGCACGGGAGCTGGTGAAGCGGTTCAAGTTTTACGGAGAGGTCAGGCTCTCGAGGTTTCTCGCCAAGTGTATGCTCAACGCAGGAGCAGAGCTGGTTTCGCTCGAGAGTTTCCTTGTTCCTGTGCCTCTTCATAGGTCGCGGCTGCGCCAGCGCACTTACAATCAATCAGCCTTGCTGGTGAAGGAGATTGGCCACCATCTCGGCGGGCGGGTTTTGCTGGATGGTATGGTGCGAACACGCAAAACCCATCAGCAGGTTGGGCTGAAGCGGGGGGCAAGAACCGCAAATGTGGGCGGCGCGTTTCATGTGGCAGAGCATTTTCTGCCGTTGGTTTCCGGTGCTCACGTGGTGCTGGTCGATGATGTTCTGACAACGGGGGCGACCGTTGAAGAATGTGCGCGGGTTTTGAAAGCAGCCGGTGCGCGGCAGGTTGATGTGCTTGTTTTTGCGCTGGTCGATCCGGAAAATTTCTCTGCTGATAACGGCTGAGCGTCGTCGAAATGCCATTTTGGCCTGCGGATATAACCAAGTGATCAACTTGAGTTGAGGTGGACTTGCGGTTTATTTGGGTGTGAGCCATATAGACTTCAGTTTTGACAGCTGATTTCTATCGGCTTTCGCTGTGAATCCTAAGGACAAAAATATGGCTCAAGTTACCATCTACACCCGTGATATGTGCGGTTACTGTGCACGTGCAAAAAGACTTCTTGATGAGAAGGGTGTTGATTATAAAGAATTGAACTACAGCGAAGATCCAACCATCCGTAAGGAAATGATTTCTAAGGCGAACGGTGCAAATACCTTCCCGCAGATCTTCATTGGATCCGAGCATATTGGCGGTTGTGACGACCTGTTTGCATTGGAACGTCGCGGACATCTGGATGGTCTGCTGAGCGTTGGTCTGTAAAGAAGCCTGGGACGCGCCCTGCGACCCGTGCTTTGAAAGAGAGAGTTGATGACTAGTTTTGTGGCTGCATGTGTCCAGATGAGAACGGGGCGCAACCCGCTCGAAAATCTTGATATCTGTGAGGCGTTGGTAAAAGAAGCCGCTGCTGAAGGCGCTGGCTATGTGCAAACGCCCGAGATGACCAATGTGTTGGAGCGTAGCCGCAGGGCGCAACTCGCTGCCTCTTCTTTTGAAGATAACGATCCGTTTTTGAAGCGCCTTGTGGCGCTGGCTTATGAGTTGAACATCTGGATTCACATCGGGTCGCTGGCAATTCGCCTTGAGGGCGATAAGCTTGCCAACCGTAGTTTCCTGATTTCTCCACAGGGCGAGATCACGGCTCGGTATGATAAGATCCATATGTTCGACGTGGATTTGCCAAACGGTGAAAGCTGGCGCGAGTCTGAAAGCTACACTGCAGGTGCTGTGGCGCCTGTTGTTGATATGGGCGTGGCACAGCTCGGTATGGCCATTTGTTATGATATTCGCCAGCCAGCTTTGTTCCGTGCACAATCGAAAGCGGGCGCGCAGGTTTTGACTGCTCCAGCTGCATTTACCAAACAGACTGGTCAGGCGCATTGGCATGTGTTGCAAAGAGCGCGCGCCATCGAGAACGGTGCTTTTGTGATCACAGCCGCGCAGGGGGGTACTCATGAAGATGGGCGCCAGACCTACGGCCACAGTTTGATGATTGACCCGTGGGGGAAAGTGTTTGCAGAATTGGATCACGATGATCCGGGGGTTCTGCTTGGCGAAATTGATATGAAGAGAGTAGACGAAGCGCGTCGGCGCATCCCGGCAATCGCGAATGCACGCGAATTTTCTGTTGCCAGAGTTTCCCTGGGTGGGGAGATGGTTAGTTGATTAACTATTCACTTGCCTGCGACAACGGGCATGAATTTGACGGATGGTTCCGGAACTCCGGTGATTATGACAAACAGAAATCACTGGGCCTGCTTGTCTGCCCGGTTTGTGACAGTGCCTCCGTGCACAAGCGCTTGATGGCGCCGAATGTTTCCACGTCGCGCAGCCAGAAAAAGGCGCGCGGTGAGCAACAGGCTGCGCAGGCGGTTGCTGCGGCAGCGGCTCAAGCCACGGCGAGCAAGAATACTGCCAGCACACCGAGTGCTGGTACCGCCGTACCAACTGCTGGCGCCGAGCAGGCTGTTTCAACGCCGTTGGCAGCCGCTGAGCTTCAGAAGGTTCCCGAAAAAGCGAAAGAGCTGGTGGAGGCTCTGCGCGAGTTCCGCAAACAGGTTGTCACTAACTCTGAGTATGTTGGCGACAAGTTTGCTGAGGAAGCGCGCAAGATCCATTACGGCGAAACCGAAGAACGCGGGATTTATGGAGAGACAACTCCTGATGATGCGAAAGAGCTTATGGAGGAGGGCATTGAGTTGATGCCGCTTCCGGTGCTGCCTGAAGATCGGAATTGATCTGATCAGGCGAAACCCATCGTACTCTTAAAAAAGGCGCCTCTTTCAGAAGGGCGCCTTTTTTGTTTGTTTCCTCAATGCGGTCTGGCTGAAACGCCTTTTCTGCCTGATTTGCGTGGTGGGGCAGGCTTATTAGCGGGTTTCACTCGACTGCTCGCAGCGCTGGCTGCTTTGCGTGTTGCTCGGCGGCGTGGTTTTGCAGGTGCCTTTGCCGTGGTGTTTGTAGGCGGAACAGCCAAGGCCATCGCCTTCAGGTCATCAATGCTTGTCAGCGCTTCCGAGGTTGCCTTTTGCGTTTTGGAGAACGTGCCCTTCATAGTTGAGGACATCTGGTTCATCTGACGCGCGCCTTCCTCACGGCAATCTTCAAAAGCTTGCTGCATGAAGTCGCTGGTGAGCTTTGAGAGTTGGATGCCTGTGGGACATTCCATGGCGTCCTGAACGAACTCGGTGTTGGCTTTCATCCGTTTATTGAAGAAGGCCATGTTTGCGTTCATCAGTGCCTGACAGCTTTCAAGCATGGACTTGTTGTTGGAGATTGCCTGCTCCAAAGCCGTGTTGGATAATTGGTCTCCACCCTGCGCCCAAAACCAGCCTTGCCAAGGCAACGCTTCTGATGCAACGGTCCAGCGGTCCATTGCTTCTTTCATGTCTTTTTCGATGTTCAACATTGTGTCTCCTCCGGACTCTGATCAAGATCTCGGGCGGCGATTTAGGTTTTGAGACAATATTCTTCGAGCGATCAGGGAAGTTGGAAGAAGCTCGTTTGCCGGTAACTTACGCCGCGTACACCCTCCTGTTTATAGGCGCTAATATTGGCAAAAGGATATTCTGGATTCTAAGGGAATTCAGCGGCTTTTTCCTGAAGACACTCGTTAAATTTAAACGTTTTGTTAGGCGTCGAGCCAATCCTGAATCAGCTCGCTTGTATGCGCCGGATGCTCCAGGGTGGACATGTGACCGCAGTCAGGAATGATATGAAGTTCGCTATGTGGAATGGCTTCATGCATCTCGCGACATCTGTCCAGCGGGAGTAAGTTGTCTTCTTCACCTGCCACGATCATGGTCGGGCATTTGATTGCGGACAGATATGGTCGCTGGTCTTTTCGGTGAATGATGGCGTTCTGCTGTTTCAGGAAACTCTGAGGACCGACTTCATCTGCCATATCGTATGTGATTTGTCGCAGGGCGGTGTCGTCATGGCGGGCAGGGTGGACCAGTTGCGGGTACTGCATGGCGGCGATCTTGTGAAAGCCGCCCTTCTTTACAATTGCCATCTGTGTTTGACGCAGCTGGGTTTGTGCGAGGGTATCCTCTCTGGCATTTGTGTGCATGAGTGCCAGGCGACTGACCCGTTCGGGGGCTTGTCGAATCACCTCCAGAGCGATGTAGCCGCCCATGGACGAGCCTAGAAGTGCGAAGTGTTCGGGCGCATGATCCAGCAATCGTTGTGCCATTGACTCAATGGTGTCCAGATCGCAGGTTTCAGCAAGGATAATCGGGCGCTCTTTTAGGGAGTTGATCTGCGGCCCAAATAAAGCGCCCGTACAGGTGACACCGGGAATAAAAACGACGGTTTCGGCACTAGCGGCAGCTGGCATTCTCATTCTCCGTATCAGTGGAATCTGAGCTGCTATTCTGCTTTCCGAGCAATTACCATGTAGTTTACGTCCAGATCTGTTGTTCTGGACCAGCTGTCGGTGATCGGGTTGAAGCTTACGCCGCAGCGCTCGTAAATGCTCATACCAGCTTCATTGAGCGGAGCTTCCAGCTCTTCCGGGCGAACCAGCTTTTCGTACTGGTGGGTGCCTTTTGGCAACCAGCGGAGCACACGTTCAGCTGCGACAATTGCGAGCGCGTAAGCTTTAAGAGTTCTGTTGATAGTTGCGGTGAACATTATTCCACCGGGACGCACAAGATCTGCACAGGACTTCATGAACAGTGGAACGTCTGCGACATGTTCGACCACTTCCATGTTGAGCACGATGTCGAACTGCTCACCTGCCGCTACGAGAGATTCAGCGGTTTGGGCGCGATAGTCGATGTCCAGACCGGATTGCTTTGCATGTAGCGTGGCGACTTTGATGTTGGTCTCCGAGGCATCTGCGCCGACCACGGTTGCACCCATGCGGGCCATAGGTTCAGACAGGAGGCCGCCGCCGCAACCGATGTCCAAAATGCGTAGTCCTTCCAACGCTTTAGGTGAAGTATCGTCTCGTCCAAAGTGGTCGCAGGCGTATTCTTTGATGTAGGAGATGCGAACCGGGCTGAATTTGTGGAGAGGCCGGAATTTGCCGGTAGGGTCCCACCATTCTGATGCGATTGATGAGAAATGCGCAACTTCCGCTGGGTCGATTGTGGTTTTCTTTGGATTTTCGGCGGGGTTGCTTGGTTTTTGCGCGGTGCTCATTGCTCGACTCTCCACTTTCATCCCGGTACTGGTGGGTCTAATCGCTGTTTTTGTCAAGCTGCTGGTTGCGATAGAAGGGCGCTAGTTGTATGGAATAGCGCCGTTTGTAGTGATGATCGGTTCATCACAAAGGCCCTCGGAGGAATATGGGAAGCGATGGCCCGTTTGGTTATGAAGTTTGGCGGCACCTCCGTTGCCGACCTGGAACGCATTAGAAATGTCGCGCGCCATGTGAAGCGCGAGGTGGATGCAGGCAATCAGGTTGCCGTTGTTGTTTCCGCTATGGCTGGTGTGACGAACACGCTGGTTGGCTACACCAGAGAAGCCGCAGCGCTGCATGATGCGCGTGAATATGATGCGGTGGTTGCGTCTGGTGAGCAGGTGACTTCCGGTTTGTTGGCAATTGTGCTGCAAGATATGGGTGTGGATGCGCGGTCCTGGCAGGGATGGCAGATTCCTATCCGTACGAATGAAGCCCATGGAGCAGCGCGTATTGAGAGTATTGAAGGTCAAACTCTCATAGAGCGTCTGGAAATTGGGCAGGTTGCCGTTTGTGCCGGTTTCCAGGGTGTTGCGCCTGATAACAGGCTGGCGACGCTTGGGCGTGGTGGTTCTGACACCAGTGCGGTGGCGATTGCTGCGGCAATTCAGGCTGACCGCTGCGATATCTACACGGATGTGGACGGTGTTTATACCACTGACCCGCGGGTGGTGGCCAAGGCAACCCGTCTGGACCGTGTTGCTTTTGAAGAGATGCTGGAAATGGCTTCTCTTGGGGCAAAGGTTTTGCAGGTCCGTTCTGTTGAGATGGCGATGGTTCATGGCGTTCGTACGTTTGTACGTTCCAGCTTTGATGATCCGGAGGCTCCGCAGATTACCGCTGACGGAACACCTGTAGGTACACTTATTTGCGACGAGGACGAGATTTTGGAACAACAAGTCGTCACTGGCATCGCTTACTCAAAAGACGAAGCACAGATTTCTATCCGCAACGTTGCTGACAAACCTGGCATTGCGTCCAGGGTGTTTGGCCCGCTGGCCGAAGGCAACATCAACGTCGACATGATCGTTCAGAACATCTCACCAGATGGGAAGACGACCGACATTACCTTTACCGTTCCAGAGAGCGATTACGAGCGTGCACGCAAGGTAATTGAGGAGAACGTCGAGGAAATCGGTTTCGAGAATATCGAAGGCGCTACCGATGTTGTAAAAGTTTCCGTGATAGGCATGGGTATGCGGTCGCATGCTGGTGTTGCGGCCCAGTGTTTTGAGGGCCTGGCGGCGAAGGGGATCAACATCCGCGCGATTACGACATCCGAGATTAAAATCTCTGTTCTAATCGATTCCGCGTATACGGAACTTGCGGTGCGTACTCTCCATTCGCTATACGGACTTGACGGCTAGGTTTCCTGTTGTCGAATATATTGTTGTGTCTTGGGTAACCTCTGAGACACAACGCGGCCTGTTGGCAGGCTGACAGAATTATAGGTAGGGCGAAGTATGCGCAGCAGCTTGGCCGGACCGCGTGTGCTCCTCCGTAAGCTTCGTGAAGTTATGGCGGAGCCAATTGACGCGCAGGAACGGCTCGACAAGATTGTACGTCTGATCGCGGCAAATGTGGTAGCGGAAGTGTGTTCCGTTTACATTTTGCGCGCTGATGGGGTTCTTGAGCTGTATGCGACAGAGGGCCTGAATAAGGACGCTGTGCATCAGACTTTGCTGAAGGTTGGTGAGGGGCTTGTTGGCCTCGTCTCCTCCGATGCCAGACCGCTGAACCTACCAAATGCGCAGGCGCACCCGGCGTTTGCCTATCGTCCGGAAACGGGAGAAGAGAATTACAATTCCTTCCTTGGCGTTCCGATTCTGCGTGCAGGCCGTACGCTTGGCGTGCTTGTTGTGCAGAACAAAGAGCACCGGACCTACTTTGAAGACGAAGTGGAAGCCCTGCAGACGACTGCGATGGTGATCGCGGAAATGGTCGCGGCTGGTGAGCTGGAAGCGATTGCACAGCAAGGTACGACGATTGATGTGATCCGTCCGATGCATATCAAGGGCGTTGCCCTTTCTGATGGCATTGGTCTTGGGCACGTTGTGCTTCATGAACCGCGTGTGGTGATCACCAATCTGATTGCCGAGGATGCGGATTTCGAGAAGGATCGTCTGGAAGACGCTGTGACGCGCTTGCGTCAGTCACTTGACCATATGCTGGCAAGCGGGGAGTTTTCCCAGCATGGCGAACACCGTGAGGTTCTGGAAGCCTACCGGATGTTTGCCTATGACCGTGGCTGGATCCGGAAGATTGATGAAGCGATCCGCAATGGTCTGACCGCTGAAGCTGCCGTTGAGAAGGTGCAGAGTGACACACGCTCGCAGATGCTCCGGCAGACTGATCCATACCTGCGTGAGCGCCTGCATGATCTGGATGATCTGGCGCACCGCCTCATTCGTGAGTTGATGGGTCAGAACCACAGTAAGGAAGATGATCTGCCGAAAGATGCGATCATCATTGCACGCAACATGGGTGCTGCCGAGCTGCTGGATTATGACCGCGAACGCATTCGCGGCCTCGTGCTGGAAGAAAGCGGTCCGACAAGCCATGTGACCATTGTTGCGCGCGCGCTTGGTATTCCAACTGTTGGTCAGGTGGAAGACATTGTTTCGCTGGTGGAAGCGAACGATGCCATCATCGTAGATGGTGAGATCGGTCAGATCTTCCTGCGTCCTGCCAATGATGTTGAGCAAGCCTATGCGGACAAGGTTCGTTTGCGCTCCAAGCGTCAGGAAGTTTACCGTCAGCTGCGCGATGAGCCGACCGTCACCAAGGATGGTACGGAAGTTAAGCTGCAGCTGAATGCGGGTCTGCTTGTTGATCTGCCAAGCATGGAAGATGCCGGTGCCGATGGTGTCGGGCTGTTCCGTACAGAATTGCAGTTCATGGTCGCTGCTGCGTTTCCGAGAATGCAGGAACAGCATTTGCTGTATTCCAAGGTGCTGGATGCAGCCGGTGGCAAGCCGGTGACGTTCCGCTCTCTGGATATCGGTGGTGACAAGGTGTTGCCTTATCTGCGTCTTGCGCAGGAAGAAAACCCGGCCATGGGTTGGCGCGCTATTCGCTTTGGACTGGATCGTCCGGGCTTGCTGCGCACCCAGATTAGGGCAATGTTGCACGCTGGGGCAGGGCGCTCGCTGCGCATCATGTTCCCGATGGTGGCGGACGTTTCTGAATTCCGGCAGACACGCGATTATGTAGAGCGCGAGCTGAAGCATCTGCGTCAGCACGGCCATGACACGCCAGAAGAGTTGAAGCTTGGGGTGATGCTGGAAGTGCCGGCACTGCTTTACCAGCTTGAAGAGATCTACGCGGAAGTGGATTTTGTCTCTGTTGGTTCCAACGACCTGTTCCAGTTCTTCTATGCGGTTGACCGTGGAAACACATTGGTTGCGGAGCGTTTTGAAGCTCTGTCTCCAAGCTTCCTGCGGGCCTTGCGGAAGATCGTCGTTATTGGCGACAAGATGGATACGCCTGTTACCCTTTGTGGTGAGCTGGGCGGACAACCGCTTGGTGCTATGGCGCTATTGGCGATCGGGTATAGAAGTCTTTCTATGTCTCCGGCTTCTATTGGTCCAGTGAAGGCGATGTTGCGCTGCTTGGATCTGTCGGCGCTTTCAGAAGAGCTGCTGAAGCAATTGGAAGCGGGCAAAGGGGCGGACGATATTCGCGAGTTCCTGGCGAACTTTGCATCTAAAAATAATATTCCGGTATAAACAGTCTGCATTGCAATTGCCGCAGACCCTGGAGGCTGTCGCGCTTTTGGATCAGCTGTCTAACGCTTGAGGAGTCGCCGCGAAATGCTGGCACCAGAAAAACTAGATACACTGCTAGCACGCTTTGAAGGCATTGAGGCCGAGATGGCCTCCGGTCCTGCTCCGGATGTTTATGTCAAGCTTTCGCGGGATTATGCGGAACTGGAACCGATTGTGCACTCCATCCGCGAATTGCGCAAAGCCGAAGGTGATCTGGAAGGCGCAGAAGCACTGCTTGCTGATCCTGAGAGTGACGCGGAGATGAAAGAGCTTGCCCAGCTTGAGCGGGATGAGCTGACAAGTGTTGTTGAAGAGCTGACCCAGAAAGTTCGCATTGGTCTTCTGCCAAGGGACAAAGCGGACTCTCACGACGTTATTCTTGAAGTGCGTGCCGGTACGGGTGGTGATGAGGCAGCGCTGTTTGCGGGCGATCTGTTCCGCATGTATCAGCGTTTTGCGGATAACAACGGCTGGAAAGTCGAAGTAATGTCCTCATCGGAAGGGGATATGGGCGGTTTTAAAGAGATTGTAGCGGCAGTTACCGGTCAGGAAGTGTTCGGTAAACTGAAGTTTGAGTCCGGTGTTCACCGCGTACAGCGTGTGCCCGAAACTGAATCCGGTGGCCGTATCCACACCTCTGCTGCAACTGTTGCGGTTCTTCCACAGGCGGAAGAAGTGGACGTGGACATCAACCCGGCAGATCTGCGCATCGATACCTACCGCGCCTCTGGTGCTGGTGGTCAGCACGTGAACACCACTGACTCTGCTGTTCGTATTACGCACAACCCGACTGGCATTGTGGTTGCCGTGCAGGACGAACGCTCGCAGCATAAGAACAAAGACCGTGCGATGAAGTTGTTACGGGCGAAGATCTATGATGTTGAGCGTGAACGCGCTGCAAATGAGCGGACGGAAGCGCGCCGGGTGCAGGTTGGTTCCGGCGATCGCTCCGAGCGCATTCGCACTTACAACTTCCCACAGGGCCGTGTGACCGATCACCGTATTGGCCTGACGCTTTACAAGCTGGACCAGATGATGACTGGTGAAGCTACAGGTGAGGTTATTGATGCTCTGATTATGGATCATCAGGCGAACCTGCTTGCGGCTGAAGGGCTTTAATGTCCGGCCTCCTTGAAAAATTTGAAGTCAAGAATGTACAGGCTTTGTACCGTGTGGTTCGAAGCCTGTTTCGTGATGCAGAGCTGCCTGAGGCTGATCTGGATGCGCGAGTGCTTGTTGCCGAAGCGCTTGAAATTGAACCCAGAAATCTGATCTTGCAGTATGATCAGGAGGTTTCTCCAGAGACGCTCGCTGTGGTTTCCCGTTGGGTGGAACAGCGCCTTGAAGGTAAGCCGGTTGGGCGTGTTCTGGGGAAGCGGGAATTCTGGGGTTTGGAGTTTTCGTTATCTCCGGCAACACTGGAACCGCGTCCTGATACTGAGACTCTGGTTGAAGCCACACTCGCGTTTTGTCAGGCGCATGGCGGGTTTGACAAGCCCTGGGTGTTTGCAGATATCGGGACTGGTACAGGAGCGATTGCGATTGCGCTCCTGACTGAGTTACCCAATGCGACCTGCGTTGCTGTTGATATCAGTGAAGAGGCGCTGGAAACAGCACGGGAGAACGCAGCAAAAAACAAGGTTTTGGAACGCTTTATCCCTGTTCGTGGGTCTTATCTGGATGCGTTGAGCGGGCCTTTTGATTTTATCGTGAGCAACCCTCCTTACATTCGTAGTGCTGTGATTGAAGGGCTGAGCCATGAGGTGAAGCAGCATGACCCGATGCTGGCGTTGGACGGCGGTGTTGATGGGCTTTCTGCCTATAAAGAATTGATAGGTGGGGCTAAACGGGTTCTTAAGGGAAATAGTGGACTCCTAATGGAGATCGGGTTTGATCAGGCAGAGGAACTTTCCAAACTTACAAAGGAACTTGTGGGATTGGGCGTTTGCTGTAAGCATGATCTGGCCGGTCAGCCTCGGGTCACTGTTGTAGTTTTTCCATGATTGGCGAAGAATTCAACAATCTGGAAAAAAGCCCTTGGAAAATGCGTCGGAACGAGATAGTTTCATCTCGCCGACAAGCGATACCAGCTAATAGCTGAAAACGATGGGGATGGGCACTCACAGACTGTGGGACACGCCTGGCAGAGACGTCGGTTGATAGTTTCAAAGCAGATAGTTGAGCGACCCCTCGTATCGTAGAACTGAGAGAGCAATGCATTTGTATTGCTGCTATCGGATGTCGGATATCGCATTGAAGCAGTTATATGATCGAATGCGATTGCATTTCGATGTTGATGGCTTTTGGCTTGATCAACATGCAAGCTTTTTAACGGCATTTGGAATCCGGGAGAACCTACTCCCATGGAACCTCAAAACAGGTTCGATTGCTATTCCGGAAAGTTAACGGCAGAATGAGACCAGGAAATCAGAATAACAAGCGCATGCGTGGGCGGGGGCGTAAGGCTCCAAATCCATTGACACGTACCTATGAGTCAAATGGACCGGATGTGAAAATCCGAGGTACCGCATTGCATATTGCTGAAAAGTACCAGCAACTTGCGCGTGATGCTCAGGCCTCCGGAGACCGTATAACCTCCGAAAACTATTACCAGCATGCAGAGCATTATCAGCGTATCGTCGCTGCTGCTCAACCCCAACACTCTCAGACGACAGCTGCACCTTATGCGCGTTCAGAAGATGAAACTGCTTCTGAAGCTCCAAAAGCTGCGGTAGCGAACGAAGAGAAGGAAGCTGCAGGCACAGCAACTTCTTCTACTCAACCGATTGTCGGTCTGGATACACCTCAGCCATTTATTGAAACAGCTTCTACAGTTGATGAGAATACAGAGGCTGTGGTCAGTACAGTTGACTCCTCAGAAGAGGATGATGACAAACCACGCCGCCGCGTTCGTGGCACTCGTGGTCGCGGCGTTCGCCGGGCTCCAAGCTCTGCAAGTTCTGAGGCACCCTCTGAAGCGTCAGAAGGTGGTGAAGAGGATGCAGCTGCTCCAAAACCACGTCGTACGCCTCGTGCACGCACCCCTCGTGCGGCTCGTACCCAGCGTTCACGTTCAGCTCGTGTTCCTTCTGAGGATGCACCTGCCCCAACGGCTCTGGAAACGACCGGAGACGGTGAAGGCTAAATACATCTGACGATGTGCTTGCTGGTTCACTGGTTTGGCCGGTGTGCTTATGAAGGAAGAACCCCGCTCACAAGGCGGGGTTTTCTTTTAGCTGAACGTTCACGGCACTGTTTGTGGCTGGCTTACTCGACAGTCAGCGTGTCGCCGACGGAGAGCGTACCACTGTTCAGCACTTCCAAATAAATACCTACATCCATGTGACCCAGAGAAGTATGGAGGATCTTGTTGATGTTGGTGTCGCGCTCAGCTGTGATCGGGTTTACGTCCACTGCGGCACAGCGGCGGGTGCGTCTTCCGAATTTGAACGCAACGCCTGAGCTGGAGCGGATTTTCTTGTCAGCCCAGTTGAATTCCTCATAGGCGGGCAGACCTTCAAGATAGATGTTTGCACGAAAGCGCTTTGGGTTGATCTCTATCCCTATGGTTTCGGAAAGAGCCTTTACGCTGGCCAAATTCACCACGTGGACGAATTTTTCGGCGGTATCGGTGAAGGCATGGTTGTCTGCGGAGCGTACTTTGAGCGGGCCTGCTGCTTTGTCTCCCATATGTGCCGTGAAGTAGGCGGCGAGAGCTTGCTGACCCTCTTCGGTTTCCAGCGAGAGTGTGACGTCCTCGGCCTGTGGCTTGGAGAGGGTGATGCGCTTGTTTTCCAGATCATAGGTGCATTTGACCTGTGCCACGTCTTCGTAACGCACCAGCACCAGAAACTTGCTCTTTTTGATGTGTTTTGGGTCTGCCGGATCAAATCCACATGGGCCATTTTCAATCGCGTAGGCACGGTCGAGCGGGAAGACGGAACCTGCTTCCACTGGGGCGGATTGCAGAGGGTGCGGCGTGAGCCCTTTGACCGGATGGGTTGCGAGTGCGGCGATCTGGGCGGGCGAAAAAGTCATATTAATTTCCGTCGCTTAAACTGGTAGAAACTATGAAAGACTAAGGAATGTGGCAAGATCTTGCGAGTGCCCTCTTTTGTCGGCAATCTGTGCCACTATATGAAGAGTGCAGGGGGAAGTCTCCTGCTTCGGGCGCTCTTCAAGAGGCTCGGATCCTCCCAAAATGCTTCGTCATGCTTCGGGTGACACGGCACATAGGAGTTTTATATGGACTTTGAGAAATACACCGACCGTGCGCGTGGGTTCATTCAGTCTGCGCAAACTTATGCTCTGGGACAAGGGCACCAACAGTTTACTCCCGCACATATTTTAAAGGTCTTGCTGGATGACAGCGAAGGCATGTCTGCTGGTCTTATTGAACGGGCCGGAGGACGTGTTCAGGATGTGCGTCTGCAGATTGAGGCTGATCTGGCCGCGCTGCCAAAGGTAAGCGGCGGCAGCGGACAGTTGTATCTGGCGCCTGAAACGGCGCGTCTTTTTGAACAGGCCCAGAAAATTGCCGAGAAGGCCGGTGACAGTTTCGTTACTGTTGAACGCCTGCTGATGGCGCTGACAATGGATAAAGACAGCGACGCTGGCAAGGCGCTTGCGCAGGGTGGCGTGACGCCAAACGCGCTGAATGAAGTGATTAATGAGCTTCGAAAGGGGCGTACGGCTGACTCGGCCTCCGCTGAAAACCAGTATGATGCTCTGAAGAAATTTGCTCAGGATCTGACCGAGGCGGCTCGCGACGGTAAGCTTGATCCTGTGATTGGCCGGGATGAGGAAATTCGCCGTGCTATTCAGGTTCTGTCTCGCCGGACCAAGAACAATCCGGTTCTGATTGGTGAGCCAGGTGTTGGTAAAACTGCGATTGCGGAAGGTTTGGCGCTGCGTATCGTCAATGGCGATGTGCCGGAGAGCTTGAAAGACAAGAAGCTGCTTGCGCTTGATATGGGCGCGCTGATCGCCGGTGCGAAATATCGTGGTGAGTTTGAGGAACGCCTGAAGGGTGTTCTGAATGAAGTGCAGTCTGCTGACGGCGGGATTATCCTGTTCATCGACGAAATGCACACGCTTGTGGGCGCCGGCAAGACAGATGGAGCGATGGATGCTTCCAACCTTCTGAAGCCTGCATTGGCCCGTGGTGAACTGCACTGTGTTGGCGCGACGACGCTTGATGAATATCGCAAACACGTTGAGAAAGATGCGGCACTGGCCCGTCGTTTCCAGCCGGTATTTGTGAGCGAACCAACCGTTGAGGACACGGTCTCTATCCTGCGCGGTATCAAGGAGAAGTACGAGCTTCATCATGGTGTGCGGATCTCGGATAGCGCGATTGTTTCTGCTGCGACGCTGTCCAACCGCTACATTACAGATCGGTTCCTGCCGGATAAGGCGATTGACCTTGTTGACGAGGCCGCCAGCCGCTTGCGCATGCAGGTGGATTCCAAGCCGGAAGAACTGGACGAGCTGGATCGCCGGATCATTCAGCTGAAGATTGAGCGGGAAGCTCTGAAGAAAGAGGATGATGACGCCACGAAGGATCGCTTACAGCGTCTTGAAAAAGAGCTGGTTGATCTGGAGGAGGAGTCCAATGCTCTGACGCAACGCTGGCAGTCTGAAAAAGACAAGCTGAACAGTGAACAGAAGATCAAAGAGCAGCTGGACGAAGCACGGACTGAGCTGGAACAGGCACAGCGTACAGGTAATCTGGCGCGTGCTGGAGAGCTGAGTTACGGCGTTATTCCTGATCTGGAAAAGAAACTGGCGAACGCCCAGACGGCTGAGGATGTGGACAACACCATGCTCAACGAAACCGTCAGCAGCGAAAGCATTGCTCAGGTCGTGTCACGTTGGACCGGTATTCCGATCGACAAGATGCTGGAAGGCGAACGTGAGAAACTGCTTCGTATGGAAGATGAGCTTGCCAAGCGGGTTGTTGGCCAGCAGGAAGCTGTTCATGCGGTTTCCACTGCTGTGCGCCGGTCTCGTGCCGGACTACAGGATCCAAACCGGCCTATCGGCTCGTTCATGTTCCTCGGCCCAACCGGTGTTGGTAAAACCGAACTGACCAAAGCGCTTGCCAGCTATCTGTTTGACGATGAGACAGCAATGGTGCGCGTGGACATGTCCGAGTTCATGGAAAAGCACAGTGTTGCGCGTCTGATTGGTGCACCTCCGGGCTATGTTGGCTATGAAGAAGGTGGAGTTCTGACAGAAGCGGTTCGCCGCCGACCTTATCAGGTTGTGCTGTTTGATGAAGTTGAGAAGGCACACAGCGATGTGTTCAACGTTCTGCTTCAGGTGCTGGATGATGGCCGTCTGACGGATGGGCAGGGGCGTACTGTGGACTTCCGCAACACGCTGATCATCATGACGTCGAACCTTGGTTCTGAGTTCCTTGCCGCGCAGAGCGAAGGTGAGGATGCGGAGGCTGTTCGTGGTCCGGTGATGGATGCGGTTAAAGCGCATTTCCGTCCCGAGTTCCTGAACCGTCTGGATGAGATCATTCTGTTCCACCGCCTGCAGCGGACACAGATGTCTCGTATCGTTGAAATTCAGCTGGCCCGTTTGCAGAAGCTGCTGGATGACCGGAAAATGGAACTTGATCTGGAGGAAGACGCTATGGGCTGGCTTGCCGACAAAGGCTACGACCCGGCTTATGGTGCACGTCCTCTAAAGCGCGTCATTCAGAAGCAAGTGCAGGATCCATTGGCAGAAATGCTGTTGGCTGGTTCACTTTCTGACGGACAGACGATCAAGGTTTCTGCCGGAACAGATCGATTGCTGTTTGATACAGTGTGATCCGCCAGAACTTTAAGATGCGAAAAGGGTCGGAACTTCCGGCCCTTTTTGCTGTACAGGCTACCTTAAGGCTCAAAGCGGCTTTGCGAGGCGGCGCTTTTGGTGTTTAGTCATACAGACGAGCGTTTGGGTGTTCGTTATGGGGCAGGGCATCGGGCATGAGACACGTTGATATTGCGATTTCACTTGTGGTCGTCAGTTACATCTGGCTTGCCGCGACTGTTGTCATTGGCGGGCAGTTTTATCCAGATTACAACCATATCTCACAGTTCATGAGTGCTCTCGGCGCAACCGGCGCCCCTTTTGGACCTACGGTGAACTATTGGGGTTTTGCAGTTGTGGAGCTGCTGCTCTTGCCATGCCTCGTGATCTGTTTTGCTCGTCTGATGCGCAGCCGGGCAGAGCGTATTGGTTTGTCGATTTTCGCAGGCTATCCGCTGCTTATCTCTGTTGCAGCGTTCTTTCCATGCGATTTTGAATGCAGCATGGATGATCCAACACGCAGCCAACTCATACATACCGCTGCTGGCTTTCTGGCTTACTTCTGCGCTGTTGTGGGATTGTGTCTGTTGTCCCATGCCCAAGCTGAAAGACCGTACTGGGTCGTGCCTGGACTGATCTTGCTGGCTCTACTAATGAGCATGTCTGTCGAAACCGCAGTTAATGGTTTTCTGCAAAGGGCCTTAGAGACGGGCGTTTATCTCTGGTTTGTTTGGATCTTGGTGCGTAAGCGCCAATATGGGGAACAAGTCGCGTAATAGAAAGACTGTTCGTTCCCCATGCTGGCCTGAACTTAGTTGCGCAGTGAGGCTACACGCTGGCTGGAGCGGCCTGTTTCCATCAATGCGTTGATGCGGTCGCGCTCGCGCTTGAAGTTTTCCAGATTATTGGCTTCAAGAACCCGGCCTTGCGGAACCTTGATCTTCAGAGAGTTCACGAAGCGACCGTTCACCTTCACTTCATAGTGGAGGTGGTTACCGGTTGAGAGGCCGGTCGTGCCGACGTAGCCAACAACGCTGCCTTGTCTGATTTTCTGGCCTTTTTTGATGCCAGATGCAAAGCGGCTCATGTGGTTATAGGTGGTGACGTAACCGTTGGCGTGCTTGATCTCAACGCGCTTGCCGTAACCACCGGACCAGGCTGCTTTTTGAATAACCCCGTCGCCAGCTGCAAAGATGGCAGTTCCGCGTGGAGCGGCCCAGTCGGTGCCGGTGTGCAGACGGCGTGTCTTCAATACCGGGTGGCGACGCATGCCGAAGCCGGAGGAGTAGCGGCCGGTTGCAATTGGCTTGCGGAGCAGGAACTGCTTCGCGCTTTGTCCGTTCTCATCATAGTAGTCAACAACGCCGTCTTCCGGTGTGCGGAAACGATAGAAGCGGTGCGAACGACCGTTCACTGTGATGGAGGTGTACAGAATCTCGGAGGTGCCTGTGGTTTCATCCGCATCCAGACCATAGAAGACACTCATCTCATCGCCGCTCTTCACGGAGTCGTTGAAGTCAACGCTGTAAGAGTAGATGCGCACGAGCTCTTTAATAAGGGACTGCGGAACGCTGTTGTCGAGGCCAGTCTGGTAAATTGAGTCATAATAGGTTGCGCGTGGACCACGGGAGCCTTGCTGCTGTGCTGCAAAAGCGTCTGCCGCCATCTCGGTGGATGGCTCCTGTGCGACAACAAACTCACCCTCATCGTTTCGGGCGATCGTTGCTATATGGCGTTGGTCTTCATAGATGCTGACACGGACAAGAATATTGTCTTCTTTTTCAAGCTGATCCGTGTTGAGGGAGAGGCGGAAAATCTGGCCAGCTTTGATGTCGTCGATGCCGAAGTGCTCGCTAAACGCTTTAATGTAGTTTTCCGCTTCTTCTTCAGAGGCCTCACCATCCAGCAAAACGTCAATAAAGTCGGTCTGGGTCAGGATTGGAACAATGCGTTCTTCAATCTGGCTGGCCTGCACGATTTTGCGGGATTTGGGCTGGAAGGAAACGTTTTCTTCGGTAATGCGGACATTTAGGTTTTCAAATGGCTGTTCTGAAACTGGTGAGAAACCGGCATTCAGATCTTCAAGGCTTGGAACTGCGGCAATATCCGTGGAGTTGTCCAGCATGAACATTGCGGCCTTTTTGACCTGTTCCTGAACGGATTCTTCCTTGTAATCAGCAAGAGCAACCATGCTCATGGCTTCAAGCGGAAAATCTCGCTGTGAGATAGAAACTTCGCCCTCAATGTCAGCGCCGTAAATCGCGTCACTGGCGACCTGCAGTGGAGCAACCTGTTCGCCCTGATACATGGTGATCGGGTCAAATGGTGGAATGTCGGCTGCTGCTTCCTGTTCTTTAAAGGGTTCAAGGCTCGCGGTGACAAGCGCGTATGGCCGTGCTTTTACGTGGTCGCGCCCATCAGTGCGGGTCACCGTATTGACCTCGATGATCTGCTGATTGGCGAAATCGTCTTCTGATGATGCGGAAAGGCGGTCACCTTTGCCGCTGATATGTCGCTGTGGGGTCTGGTCTGTCTCACTGCGCAGGGGCGCATATGCAGTGGTGTAACTGTACTGGCCGTCCAGTGCAGCCATGAGTGCTCCACCCATCAAGACTATAGATGTCATGCCGGTCAGAATCGTCCCGATCAGCCAACGGCCATTCAGCCGCGTCGGCTGGTCAGACGCGCTCGTGAGGCTGTCCACCATCAAGCCTGGCTCATTGCCAAGATTAACGGAGGGCCTTCCATTAGGATGGAACCTACCAGAATTCATCGAGATTTCTATCTTTCCCCTAGTCAGACAATCGGCCACCTACAGCGAAGGGCCTCGGTACACACATAGATTGATAAACAAAGCTGAAGACGGGAACAACTAATGAAAGAAAAATACGGCTGGATTTTGTCGCTCTTACTCTGAAAAATTATAGAAAAAGCGCGAGCGGCACAAAACTAGCAGTTTTCGCGGGCAAACCGCGATTTCGCGCACCATATAAATGCGGGAGTTGCGAATATTGAAAAAGTTTCCCCAGTCCTGTGAAAAATTTGAAGTTTTCTCTCAAGGCTCGTTGACAGGGTCAGCTGGTATCCCTATAACCCGCTTCACGCCACCGGGGCGGGCCACTGAGGCGCCGGTCTGGAGGCACACAAACAGAAGGATTTACGGGGTTTTAGAGAGCTTTGTGGGTCTGGATATTGAGGGTAAAACCTCCGCTCTTTGACAATTGAATATGGTATAGAAAGAGAAACGTGGACGGCGGTTATTCGCGGGTAGCTTCTTCGGAAGTTACTG
>NZ_BMXE01000003.1 GCF_014651595.1 Pseudovibrio japonicus
TCGCCGCCGGGC
This sequence comes from Pseudovibrio japonicus, assembly GCF_014651595.1. Taxonomy (GTDB): domain Bacteria; phylum Pseudomonadota; class Alphaproteobacteria; order Rhizobiales; family Stappiaceae; genus Pseudovibrio; species Pseudovibrio japonicus. The sequence continues at coordinate 13 of NZ_BMXE01000003.1, forward strand.
ATGAATAAAACACATACAAAAACTCAACAAAATGACAGAACATAAGACACAAACAAAAGCCCCCGATGCTACAAAGCACGGGGGCTTTTGTCGTTTAAGCATCATCCCCTCAAACAAAAGCGGAAAGACGAACGAAACAGGCACCCGGGCTTTTAAGAAGGCGGTGGCAAGGCTTGGTTTGTCAAGAGAGCTGACGCACGCGCGCGTGTTTGAGCTGCTTTGAGGCCGCTTGCGTTTTTTACGTGCAAGTTGAGCCCGCTTGCGTTGCTATGTTGAGATGCTGGGCCGCGCCGCAGTGCTTCACAGGATTGGCGGAAGGGGATACCTCTTTCCTGCGGAAATCGCAAAAAGAGTTGTGCCCGCCTTCACACAAAGCACCACCCGAAGCTCCAGTCAGACTTATGCCCCATTACGCGGCTCCTGACAGCGCGAGGTCAGAGAAATGGTGCGTCTGGTGGGATCGGGGAGGCCACATTCTGCAAAATTGCAGTAAGCTGTTTGCTTCCGGCGCTTTCCAGGCAGAACGCAGGATCGAAATTTCATTTAGCAGATGACCTACCTTTACAGCAGCCAGGGGTCTGGAAACATTGGTCACCACCACTTTGTTGAGTTTTGCGGCAACGTTAGTAATCTTGAGTTCTCTTGGTTGCTGGTTCTTGTTGTCGGTGCTGCTGTGTCAAATTGATGCCGATAAGCAGGAGGTAGGTGGGTTCTAAGTCGCAGGAACTGAATGCCCGTGTATTTGCCTCCGAGTTTATCGAGTAGATACTTCGATTCAATGCAACTTAACTAGTAGTTTTCGAAAATAAGTTCCTGAAACTTAAATGTTAACAATATTTACTATCAATATTGAATGGATACTTATACGTTACCAAAATTGGCGATTTTAAACAACTACATCAGAACATATTCTATTTAAGATAAAGTAGAAATACACCGACTTTCAGCAGGGTTTGTCTCATAAGATTTGTTTTTCCTATGAATTCAAATAGCTCGGCATTTTAACGTTATGATCCCTAGAAGGATAAGCACGTGCAGGAAACTATGACGATAGAAAATGCAATCGTGCGCGAAAAACGCGCCTGTCCTCTCTGTGGATCATGGGATAAACGAGATCTTCCACGCTACCACAATCCCGAGTGGAACTGCGTTTCTTGTCGTAGTTGCAGCATGGTTTATCTGGATGAGGCTCCCGTTTATGAAGAACTTTCCGTTAATTTGGGTTGGACAAAACAGGTAGTAAAGGAAAAAAAGCGAAGAGAGAAAAAAATGCCGATGCTTCTCTGGCTCGATAAAAAAACGCGCTGGCGACTGCATATCGCAATTGACGATTCGTGGGATTACATTGGTGAGCGCGTTCGCTCAGGTCGTGTACTGGATGTAGGGTGCGGTCATGGTAGATTAGGACCTGAACAATTTACTCCGTATGGTATCGAAATTGAAAAACACGCCGCTGCAATTGCCCATGAGGCAATGGCCAAAAGGGGGGGACGCGTCGTGCACGCCCCTGCGCTAGAGGGCCTTAAAGAATTCAGCGATGAATATTTTGATGGCATCATTATGCGTTCTTTTTTGGAGCATGAAGCTAAGCCGAGAGAGGTCTTAGAGCAGTGCTATAAGAAACTCAAAAAAGGCGGCGTAGTTTATGTCAAGGTCCCGAATTTCGGCACGTTCAATCGTTTAGTTATGGGAGTTAATTGGTGCGGCTTTCGCTTTCCAGATCATCTGAATTATTTTGATGTGGGCCGTATGCGTAAACTGGCTGAGGCTTGTAACTATAAATTCCAGCTAAAAAATATATATTCGCGCATGATAAACGATAATATGCATTGTTTTTTGACCCGTTCTTGAATGAAAATACCATTATGATGGCACTAAATGGGGGATCACCAGGGGGTTAGGTTTTGCCAAAAGTAGGGACTGGTATTTAGCCGTTGAGGTTCGGCTATGTAGCCCAATCAGTCTTGGAGCGATCCTGATAGCCATCGGGACGAACTTGCCAGAAGTAGAGCGATGAATAGGCCAAATAGCTTTTGCTTGAGCCGCACGTGCCTTGTCAACGCAAATGGTGACGGCACCGCAGTACATGTCTCGCTTCCGCAATTCGCTCATTAAATTCTATTGGCTGCTTACATTTTTTGCTGCTACCCGGTCCCGAATTGCCTGCGTCTTTTTCATTTTCTCGATAGCGGCCTCCCCTCCAGCGGTATCTTTGTAAAGACGTAGGCCTTCCTCTTCTTCTTCGCTGCCTTTTTCGAGTGCTGTGTCAGAATAATTCATACGATCAGGGGAATTCTTAAGCTTATAGTAGAGCCAATAGAAACGCGTTACGTCCTTCAGATAGCCCCAATGTTTGCCGATGATCTCTGCAAAATATCTGGAATAAAAAACAAAAGGATTTTCTAGTGGTAAAGTGCTACGTCTGTCTTTGCGGTACTTGAGACGGAAAAAGCCGCCTTCTAATGGATGGACACCTTCCAATTTCACCATGAGATGAAAAAATAGCATTAAAAAGAGCTTGTTACTCGGTCGGCCACGTTTGTGAACCGCAGCTCTTCGTAATACGGTTTCAATGTGTTCTCGTGAGTAATAACTCTTCCACGCTTCTTTATATGCACTTTCCCATTCCTCATCGCTCATTTTGCCGTGATGCGAGACCCGATGGTTGGTGTCATATTTATTTAAGTCTTCATCCATCCATGCATTTTTTCTGTACAGATTCAGATGGTCTTCAGAACCGGGAAGCGGCGTCAGGTAGAAAAATTCCAGCAGATCTAATGGCAGCTCTTTCTTGATAATCTCGATATCTCGTAGGATGCTTTCACGAGTATCGGAAGGAAATCCTATTATATAACCTGCGTATGTTGTTGCTCCGTGATCGCGCCATTCCTGCAACATCTGGCGATATTCAGTAATTTTGTTTTGACGCTTTTTGGCAGCAAGCAGGTTGTCTGGGTTGATATTCTCCAAACCAATAAAAACCCGTGTTACGCCGGCTGCACACGCTTTTTCAATGAACCGGTCGATACGGTGGCATAGGGTATCAACTTGAATAAGGAACTTGATATTAAATCCCTGACGGTGACGAAGATCAATGATGCGATCAAATAACGCTTCCCAATCTTTGTTACGCGCAAAGTTATCATCAGTAATAAAAAATCGATCAATACCCTGGGCGTAATTGCGACGAATAATGCGCTCAACGTCATCCGCTGACCGACTGCGGCTCTTACGGCCCTGTACGTTTATTATTGTACAAAATGAACATTGATAGGGACACCCACGCCCCAGATCGAATGAAGAATGGGAACCGAGCGTCCTGATGATATGCTTTCGCGGTAAAATCGGATCGGGTTGATTATCCAAATTTGGCAGATCATTCATATAGTTATAGAGTGGTTTTAGAGTTCCATGAAAAGAATCTTCTAAAACTTCATCCAGCCGCTGGTTTTCAGCTTCGCCAGCAAAAAACGAAATTCCTTCGTTTTGTGCTTCGACAATCTCTTGCGGAACCTCTGGCAGCATTGAGATGCAACCTGATACATGGAAGCCGCCAATGCACACCTCCATATTTAGTGCTTTGAACTGGCGCGCCAAATCCAACGCCCTAGGGAATTGGTTGGATTGCACCCCTACCAAGGCGATCAAAGCGCCGCCGCCGTCTTGCTGCACCATCTTGGCGAGACGCTTAGGCTCCACCCGTATATTCGTTTCATCATAACTGTGAAGTTTGAGCTCAATGGATTCGCCCAGTACCTTCCTCTTCTGACAATCCTCTGCCAATCCATAGAGGCAAGCAAGTGTATTAGAAGGAATTGCAGAGCGCAGCCACTGAATAGGATACCCCTCATCATCATAGTGAGTAGGTTTAATTATTATTAAATGAAATTTACGATAGTTTTTCTGCCCTACCTCCTCTGGTTTTCTGTCAACATCATAATCAACGCTCATGATTTATTGCCCCTGTACCCCTAAAAGAGAAAGACGCTAAGTTATTTGATAGCGCCACGCAGGATTTTTACTCTACGTAATCTATGGCATTTTTTTGTCTATGGGGACATTCAAATCTTGGGTATTTCAAAATAAAGAAAATGCAATAAAAGAAAGCAATATATATTATCAATAGACAATATTAATTTACTTGAATACTTACTACTCATAACTTGAGGATGATTGCGCTTTTTGCCCCCTCAATGAGGCTGGGCTGAGCGAGTATGGCTTTATCGTCTCCTGAGAGGACGCTTCCGTGAGGCAAGACTGCTCCCGGACCCCCATCGGAAACCTGAATTGATCAGAGCTTCAGGTTCTTCAGGCGGAGTGAGTTCATGACCACGCAGAAGGATGAGAGGCTCATGGCGAGGGCTGCGATCATCGGGGAAAGGAGTGCTCCGGTGAAGGGGTAGAGGATGCCGGCGGCGATGGGGACGCCAGCGGAGTTGTAGACGAAGGCCAGGAAGAGGTTCTGGCGGATGTTGCGTATTGACCCCTTGGCTAGTTTGCGGGCGCGGACGATGCCGGTGAGGTCGCCATTCAGCAAGGTGATGCCTGCACTCTCAACAGCGACGTCTGCGCCGGTTCCCATTGCCAGACCTACTTCTGCAGCGGCGAGGGCCGGGGCGTCGTTGACGCCATCGCCCGCCATGGCAACGGTGGCGCCGGATATGTGAAGCTGATCAATCAGTGTTTTCTTGTCTTCTGGCAGTGCGCCTGCCTTGAACTCGTCAATGCCTACGGATGTGGCTACGGCCTTGGCAGTGATTGCATTGTCTCCCGTGGCCATGATGACCTTGATACCTGCGTCATGCAGTTGGCTGATGGCAGCGATTGCGTTGTCTTTGATGGGATCGGAGATGGCAATCAGGCCGATGACTTTCTCTGTATTGGAGATGTAGATGCTGGTGTTGCCGTTTGCGCTGAGGGATTGGTAGGCCTGCTTCATCTCCTCAGTGAGTGTGTCTTTAAGTCCAAAGATCTCCGGATTGCCAATGGCATACACGGTATCATCAATCTTTGCGCTGACGCCTTTGCCGGTGTGGGCTTTAAAGTCCTCGGAGTGAGACAGCGAGAGATGTCTGGCCTTTGCGGCGTTGACGATGGCTTCTGCCAATGGGTGTTCTGAGCCTTTTTCTATGGAGGCGGCGATGTGGAGCAGTTGCTCTTGTGTATGGTTGACCGAGAATGACAGGATCGACGTGACTGTTGGTTTGCCTTTGGTGATGGTTCCGGTCTTGTCGACGATGAGCGTGTCGACCTTGGACATGAGTTCCAGCGCGGTCGCGTCTTTGATGAGTACTCCGGCCTGTGCACCGCGGCCACTGGCGGTCATGATGGACATGGGGGTGGCGAGGCCCAGAGCGCAAGGGCAGGCGATGATGAGCACCGACACGGCCACGATGATGGCGTAGGAAAGAGACGGTGTCGGGCCGACAAACAGCCAGATGAAGAATGACAGAATGGATATGCCGACAACGGCCGGTACGAAGTAGGCGGAGACCTTATCTGCCAAGCCCTGAATGGGTGCGCGGGACCGCTGTGCGGAGGAAACCATGGCAACAATTCTGGAGAGCATGGTGTCTGCACCAACATTGGTTGCCTCAATGATGAGGGTTCCGTTTTTGTTGAGCGTGCCCCCCGTCACCGTATCTCCTGTTTTTTTCTCAAGCGCGACCGGTTCTCCGGTGATCATGCTTTCATCAACGTAGGACTGCCCGTCAATGACGCGGGAGTCCACGGGGATGGCTTCGCCGGGGCGGACGCGCAGTTTGTCGCCGGTTACGATATTCTCCAGCGGTGCGTCGTATTCTGTGCCGTCGTCGAGGACGCGGCGGGCGGTCTTTGGAGCAAGGTCAAGCAGGGCGCGGATGGCGTCTCCTGTGCGCTCGCGGGCTCTCATTTCCAGCACCTGCCCCATGAAGATCAGCGCGAGGATGACGGCGGCGGCTTCATAGTAGACGGGTGGGTGGCCTGTCGCCGTTCTGATGGCTGGAGGGAACAGGAAGGGTAGGAAGGTTGCCACCACGGAATAGAGATAGGCGGCGCCTACACCCAGCGTGATCAGGGTCCACATGTTGAGTTTTAATGTGATGATCGACTTGATGCCGCGTTTGAACAAGGGGATGCCTGCCCATAGAACAACCGGTGTTGCGAGAATGAACTCAACGTAGATGGCTGCCGTCTCCCCGATCCAGTTGCGGAAGGGCAGACCAAAGAACGGGCCCATGGTGAGCGCGAGCAAGGGGACCGAGAGGATTGCACTGAGCCAGAAGCGGCGGGTGAAATCGACAAGCTCATGGGAGGGTTCATCACTTGTGGTGACCGCCATTGGCTCCAGTGTCATGCCGCAAATGGGGCATTGGCCGGGGCCTTTTTGAACGATTTCCGGGTGCATGGGGCAGGTGTAGTCTACATCCTGAGCCTGTGCGGCCTGCTGCTTTTTGCTGTTGCCTGATGCGTAGAAGTAGGGATCGCCCTGAAAGGTGTGAGCGCATTTTTCAGAGCAGAAGTGGTAGGACTTTCCGGTAAATTCGGCAGAGAGTGTCTGGCTTGTGACCTCCACCTGCATTCCGCAGACCGGGTCCTGCTCCTTGACAGGAGTGTCATTGGATATTTCTGCGTTCGATGCCTTTTCCATCGCTCATAAGGCTCCATGATCCAGCGGGCTCGCGTATGACGAGCATGGATCATAAGCCATTGTTTTGCCCCAAAACATTAATGCCCAGTAGTACCTTGCGGTATCACTAGGCTGAGCTTATTGGAAACTAGGGTATTTGGATTAAGTTGCCGATAGCGCCGTTATCAAGCGGCGACCGGGAATCTCTTTGTGAGCGCCTCTGGGTAGGCCAGTTCGTGGCGGGCGCGCCATTCCGGGACTACGTAGTTTACGATCAGGCTCTTGCGGGCGCCATTGATATCGCGCCTCTCAAAGCCGTGCCAGGAATCGTCTGAGGGGACGAAGAACATAGCTCTGTTTGGGACCCATGGGGTGTTGGAGTGGAACGTCTCTTTATCAGAATAAAGAGAGGTGCCCCATTCTTCACCGTGGGACTCTGAAAGATAGAGCAGGAGCGTGAACTTCTTGGCGCCGATATCTGTATGCGGTTCCAGCCAAAAGCCTTCCTGATCGCATGTGTATTCAATGCGCAGATAGGTGTTGGAGAGATCGATCCCACATTTGTCGTAGAGCAGATTCATCATGTGTGGGGACTGGAAGGCGGCAGCGAACTCCTGCTCCTCGCGGTGCTTCATGTAGCTGTCACCGTGTAAGTATTGACGCAGCTTGTTGTTTGTTGACCGCTGGCCTTCGCTGTAGTCCATATCACTCATGCTGGTGGGCAGGTGCTGGAAATCTGTCAGGGTTTGCTGTGGCAGCAGGTTGTCTGCGGTCCAATGCTTGAACGGCGCCTTTTGCTGCTTTGCCTGGCGAATGGCCTGGAAAATGGAAGCGTTGATGAGGCGTGCGGAGTTGGGGCGGTTCATAAAGTCCTCCGTCCTGCTTAGCGCGTGCCTTTTCGGCAGGCTGCTCAAAAACAGGTGGTTCACTGGCTTGATGCCAGGCGGGAGATACTTAATGCCAGCTTGGGGGCCTAACAATGTCAGTCTGAAATTGTCGAAAACACAGGATTAACGTGTTTTGCGCGATTTGATATGCATTTGACTGCAGTTGGTCTGATCGGCTTTCAGGGGCCGCTTTCTACTTCTATCGGCTTGAGGTAAGGCTCTATAATCATTGCGAATTTGCGGATGATTTTTTCAACGTAGGCGGGGTCGCCGTGGAACTCCTGCTGTAAGATCATGCCGCGTACAAAAGAGCGCCAAATGAGTAGAATGAGGACCATGTCCTGTGAGGCTTCCTCATCCAGACCGGGGGGCAGGAAAAACTGGTTGAGCTGGTCATTCCAGTCTTCCAGCTTGGGTGAGATGCGCTCAGACAGCGCTGTGTCGGTGCGTGTGGCCATGATGATTTCGGAGAAAGCGCGGCCTTCCGGCGTGTCGACAACCGTCTTCCAGTAGGACACCATTGCGTCACCAAGGTCGCCATCGCGGGACTGCGTGACTTGCGGAAAGGGGAAGGAACTTGCACTTTCCTGCTGAAAATGGCGCAGAATTCTTGAGAGAAGGAAATCGACAGTGCCGATCACCAGATCCTCCTTGGTGGGGAAGTGGTGCATGAGCGCGCCGCGGCTGACGTCTACGCCTTCCAGCACGCGGTTGATGGAGGTTTCCGCGTAGCCAAGCCGATCAAGGCAATCGATGGTCGACTTGATGAGGGCTTTGCGTGTGTTTTCTCCGCGCTGCTTCTTCTTGTCTAACTTGCTTATCATGATCAAACTTAGCCTTAAGACGGAGTTTCTCTGAATTAGTTGACGTATTGGGAACTGTTATATACCGTACGACTGGTATGTAAAAGAGGTTTCCGTTTAGATGAGCATGAAAAGCGCGGAAAATCAAAGCTCTACTGACCAGAAGTCGGCTATTCGCATTGGGGGTGCCTGCGGCTTTTGGGGCGATTCCAGCGCGTCAACCGGACAGTTGTTGCGAGCTGGAGACCTGGATTACATCGTTTACGACTACCTTGCCGAGATTACGCTTTCCATTATGGCAAGGGCGCGTCAGAAGTCTCCTGATCTTGGATATGCAACAGATTTTGTCGAGCAGGTGCTTGGGCTCAACCTGAAGGGGATTGCTGCCTCCGGGACAAAGATCCTGAGCAATGCGGGTGGGGTTAATCCTGAAAGCTGCGTGGCGAAGATCCGTGAGATGATTGCGGCGCAGAAGCTGGATCTGAAGGTCGCGGTTGTGACCGGGGATGACCTGCTGGAGAATGCCGCTTCCTATCATGACGCTGGTGTTGCCGAAATGTTTTCGGGAGAGGCTTTCCCGAAGGCGGAGAAGGTTGCGTCCATCAATGCTTACCTGGGTGCTCAGCCGGTTGTGGCGGCTTTGGCGGCAGGTGCGGATATTGTGATTACGGGCCGGTGTGCAGACAGTGCGTTGACGCTGGCTGCGTGTGTGCATGCGTTTGGTTGGGGCTGGGCTGACTATGACCGCCTTGCGGCAGGCAGCCTTGTGGGACATCTGTTGGAGTGCGGAACGCAGGTTACTGGTGGCAACTTTACCGACTGGCGGGATGTGCCGGAGGTGAAGAAGATCGGTTATCCGATTGCTACGGTTTATGAAGATGGCAGTTGTGATCTAAGTAAGCCGGACGGCAGTGGTGGGCTGGTGAGTGTTGGCACAGTTGCCGAGCAGCTGGTTTACGAGATCGGCGATCCGCAGGCATATCTTCTCCCCGATGTGACCTGCGATTTTTCTGCTGTGACCGTTGAGGCTAAAGATGCGCAGCGCGTGCATGTTAGCGGGGCGAGGGGCGCGCCTGCGCCGGATCATCTGAAGGTATCAGCCACTTGGGCAGATGGGTTCCGTGTTGGGTTGATGGTGCCGTATCTGGGCTTTGAGGCTGGAGAGAAGGCGCAGGCCCTTGCCGAGCTTGCGGTGGGGCGTGCGGAAAGCGTTCTGAAGAGACTTGGTGCGCCGGGCTATCAGGAGGTCTCTATTGAGGTTGTGGGGGCAGGGTCGCAGAGTGGGGAGGCTCCTGTCGGTGATGGCGGCTATGAAGAGGTCGTATTGAAGATTGCCGCGCGGCATGTGGATCAGCGGGCTGCTGGCTTGTTGCTGCGTGAGTTGGTTGGGCTGGGCTTGTCTGTCGCTCCGGGGATGGCGACTTTCAACGGCGGGCGGCCGAAGCCTTCTCCTGTGGTGCGGTTGTTCTCCTTTCTCGTTTTGCAGTCAGCGGTGGTGCCCAAGGTTTATCTGGAAGGTGAGTCGGTTTCCTTTGATCAGGTGGTTGCCACGGGTGCGCAGGGGGCTGTGGAGGCCAATGAGCTTCCGGCGGTGCCTGCTTGTGATGAAGCCATGAGTGAGGTTCCGCTGATCAAGCTGGCGTATGCCCGGAGTGGGGACAAGGGTGACAAGGCGAACATTGGTGTGATTGCGCGTCAGGCGGAGTGGCTGCCGTGGATTGCGGCGGCATTGACGGAAGAGGCCGTTGCGAAGACCTTTACGCATTTCGATCCTGGTAATGTTTCCCGGTTTTATCTGCCGGGCTGTCATGCGCTCAACTTTTTGATTGATGATGTGCTTGGCGGCGGCGGTGTTGCCAGCTTGAGGTTGGATCCTCAGGCCAAGGCTTACAGTCAGATCCTGCTCAGGCGCGCTATTCCGGTTCCACACTCCATTGCGCAGGAGGTGTTGTGATGAGTGATGCGTCAATCTCCCCGGCTGTTCTTGTTGCCCGTCAGGATGGCTGGATGACGATTACGTTGAACCAGCCAGAGAAACGGAACCCGCTGACTGGTGAAGTGATTGCGGAAATCTCTGCGGTTCTGAATGAGGTGCGGGATGATCGTAGTGTGCGTGGCATTACGTTCACCGGAGCTGGTGGGGTGTTTTGTGCTGGTGGCGATCTGAAGGCCTTTCAGCAGATTATGGCTGGGGGGGCTGAGGCCGAATCCATTGCGCAGAAAACCAGTCTGGAAGCGGCCACGTTTTTTGGATTGATCGCCCATCAGCCGCAGGTAACGGTGGCTTTGGTGGATGGTGCGGCGATGGCTGGTGGTCTTGGGTTGGCGTGTGCCTGCGATTTTGTGGTGGCCACGCAGGAGGCGAAATTTGCGTTTACCGAAACGCGGATTGGATTGCCGCCAGCGCAGATTGCACAATACGTAACCAAGCGTCTAGGTTATCAAAAGGCCAAGAAAATGCTTGTCTTGGGAAGCAGGCTGACTGGTGGCGAGGCCTATCTTATTGGTCTGGTGGATAAGGCCGTTGCTGGTCATGCTGACCTTGAGGTGGCAGAAGGTGAAATAAAACAGCAGGTTATGGCTTGTGCGCCCGGTGCTGTTGCTGCTACCAAACGGGTTGTTGAAGAAGCACTTATTCTTGAGCAAAATGAGCTGCGCCAGAGTGCGGCGGCCCATTTTGCAAAGGCAATCGTTGGGGAAGAGGGACAAGAAGGTGTGAAGTCGTTCTTGCAAAAACGCAAACCATCTTGGGCCCCTTAAATTTCGGGGTATTCTTTTCCCCCAGAACAGATGTTCGAATGCGGTGAAGGAAGAAGAAATACGAGGTATGCTCATTTTGATATGAGCTGACTATAATGCCGAAGCTTATCGCGCAAAAACGATAGTGTTGGAAACCAGTGGGGAGACTGAACCAACACATAGAGGAGGAAATATGGGCACACAGTACGCACTGCCAATCGAGATGCTACAAAAATGGGCCAAAGAGAAGCCGAATGCGGTTTACCTGAGCCAGCCTGTAAACCGGGAGTACGTCAAGTTCACATGGGCGGAAAGTTATGACGCTGTCCGCCGCATAGCGACCGCGCTCCAGTCTATGGGGTTCCAACCGGGTGACAGAATCGGCATTCTTGCCAAGAACTGCGCTGAATGGTTTCTTGCTGACTTTGCCATTCAGGCTGCTGGCTTTGTCTCCGCTCCTATCTACTACACGGCCTCTGCAGACACGATCAGCTACATCGTTGATCATGCGGATGTAAAAGCGGTGTTCATGGGCAAGCTGGATGACCTTGCGCCAAGTGAAGCCGGTATCCGTGATGGCGTGATCAAGATTGCGTTCCCTTACAAGACCATCGATTGCGACTACAGCTGGAAAGAGCTGCTCAAGGCGCATGAACCGATCGCAGAAGACAAGATTGCCAAGCCGGAACTGGAAGACCTGTTTTCCGTTGTCTACACCTCCGGTTCTACGGGCAACCCAAAGGGCGTTGAAGTCAGCTATCGCAACATTGCATTTGGTGCGTGGTCTCCAAGCCAAACTATGGAGCTGCATGGCGACGAGCGCATGATCTCCTACCTGCCGCTGGCACACATTACGGAACGCGCGCTTGTTGAGCACGTGAGTGTTTATTCGGGTGTGGTGGTGAGCTTTGTGGAGTCTCTGGATACATTCCCGGATGACTTGCGCGCTGCTGATGTGACCATGTTCATTTCCGTGCCGCGTCTCTGGATGAAGTTCCAGGCGGGCATTCTTGCCAAGCTTCCTCAGGAGAAGCTGGACCGGTTTTTGAAAATCCCGGGTCTGAGCTGGTATGTGAAACGCAAGATCCGCAAGCAGCTTGGTCTGAGCAATGCGAAGATTATCGGCAGTGGTTCTGCGCCGATCTCTCAGGCTGTGCTGGAATGGTACCAGAAGCTGGGCATCAACATTACCGAAGGCTGGGGCATGACCGAGACGGCTGGTCTTGCGTGTTCTCACCATCCGTTCCGTGCGGACAAGATTGGTACAATCGGAACGCCGCTTGAAGGGCTGGAAATCAAGATCACCGATGAGGGTGAACTTCTCATTCGCGGAGACTCAGTCACCAAGGGTTACTACAAGGACCCTGATCTGACGAAGGAAACCATTGAAGAAGGTGGCTGGTTCCACACAGGTGACAAGGTGGAAGCAGATGCCGACGGCTATCTGCGTATTACGGGCCGTGTGAAGGAAATCTTCAAGTCCTCCAAAGGCAAGTACATTGCACCTGTGCCGATTGAGGCAATGCTGTTCGATAACACCTATGTGGAGCAGGCTTGTGTAATGGGATCTGATCTGGCGCAGCCTGCGGCGGTGGTGTTCCTGTCCACCGAAACGACCAGAGGTCTTTCCAGAGAAGATGTGCGTAAGAGCCTTGAAGTGACTTACAACAACATCAACAGCTCCGTGGAAAGCCATTTGAAGCTGAGCTCGATTGTGGTCGCGGACGACATGTGGACCATCGAGAATGGCTATCTCACTCCGACCATGAAGATTAAGCGAGGCCGCCTTGAGGATCGCTATGCGGATGTGGTGAAGGCAATGCCTGGCCGTCCCGTGGTCTGGGAAGATGAGTGTGTGGCCAAGTCCACAGCGCCAGCCTGAAGGAATGAAGATGGTTCGGGGTGATTAGCTCACCCCGACCGGGACATTCGGGGCGGAGGCCTCGTTTTGAATAAGCCCGCGTAAGTGGCAGGGAGTGATTTGGAATGAGCAGTGAACCGTCCCGTTACGCAAGTGTATTGCGTGATGGATTGTTTGATGGGCAAACCGTTATTGTGACCGGGGGAGGCAGCGGGATTGGTCGCTGTATCGCTCATGAACTGGCAACACTTGGTGCCCACACCGTTCTCCTCGGCCGCAAGCAGGCAAAGCTTGACGCTGTGGCCGATGAAATTCGTGCGGATGGCGGTGAGGTCTCCACCTATTCACTGGACATTCGCAAGGAAGAGGCTGTTGCCGAGACTGTTGCCCAGATCGTTGCTGATCGCGGTGTGATCCATGGCTTGGTGAACAATGCAGGTGGGCAGTATCCAAGCCCTGCGGCGCATATCAAGAAAAAAGGCTTTGACGCGGTTGTTGAGACCAACGTGACAGGTGGCTTCCTGATGGCACGTGAGGTTTACAACCAGAGTATGCGTAAAGCCAAAGGCGGTGCCATCGTCAATATCGTTGCGGATATGTGGCGCGGTATGCCGGGTATGGCGCATTCTGGCGTGGCTCGGGCAGGTATGCAGAACCTGACCATGACGCTGGCCGTGGAATGGGCCGAAGCGGGTGTGCGGGTGAATGCGGTGGCTCCGGGTTGGATCGCGTCATCCGGCTTTGACACTTACGACGAAAACTTCATCAAGAGCATGTTTGCGCGGATGGCAGACAACAACCTTGCGCGCCGTATGGGGACCGAGGCTGAGGTGGCGTCGCTGGTGAACTTCCTGCTTTCTCCGGGTGCTGCGTTTATGACCGGCCAGTGTATTGGCGTTGATGGTGGTGCACCGCTCTGGACCAATCTGATGCCGGTTGGCGACAATGCCAACATGAAGGAATACCAAGGGTTCCATCGCTATGAGAAGCCGAGGGCGCTTCAAGCCTGGGAGAAAGAAAAATGCCCAAGCTAACGTCTACGGTTGATCGCGGTAGCGCTGCGTTTGCTCAGAACAAGGCTTTCATGGAAGCTCTGATTGAGGAGTTTCGAGGGTATGAGGCGAAGGTTCGCGAGAACTCGGAGAGCAAGCGCGGGAAGTTCGAAAAGCGCGGGCAATTGCTGCCGCGTGATCGGGTGAGCCTGCTGCTGGACCGCGGCGCGCCGTTTATGGAGATCTCCACGCTTGCCGGCCTGAAGATGCATGACGACGATGGTAAGAAGAACGCTGCAGGTGGCGGTTCTATTGCGGGCATCGGTTATGTGGCTGGAAAGCGTTGTCTGGTGGTAGCGACGGATTCTGCCATCAAGGGCGGCTCCATCTCTCCGATGGGATTGAAGAAGACGCTGCGCCTTCAGGAGATAGCCAAAAAGCAGAAGCTGCCGATGGTGGCGTTGACCGAGAGCGCTGGCGCAAACCTCATGTATCAGTCCGACCTGTTTGTTGAAGGCGGGAGGGCGTTTGCCAATCAGGCTCGGATGTCTGCCGCAGGCATTCCGCAGGTGACGGTGGTGCATGGCTCCTCGACCGCTGGCGGCGCGTACATGCCGGGTCTCTCTGACTACACGGTCGTGGTCCGCGGTAAGTCGAAGATCTTTCTGGCAGGACCTCCGCTGCTGAAGGCAGCAACGGGTGAGATCGCGACGGACGAAGAGCTGGGTGGTGCTGAGCTGCATTACAATACGGCTGGCACTGCGGAATATATGGCCGAGGATGATGCCCACGGGGTTGAGACCGCCCGTGAGATTGTTGACCATCTGCCATGGGAAGCGCCGCTAGAGGCGGATGGTGGTCAGGAACCGTTTTACGACGCTGAGGAGCTGCTGGGCATTGTGCCTGAGGATGCCAAGAAGCCGTATGATGTGCGCGAGATTATCGCGCGTTTGACTGATGGCTCTGACTTCCTTGATTTCAAGCGGGAGTTTGGTGGGTCTACGGTCTGTGGTCATGCCCGCATTGACGGGCAGGCGGTTGGCATTTTGGGCAATAATGGCCCGATTGATCCGCAAGGGGCTGTGAAGGCTGCGCAGTTTATTCAGCTGTGCTGCCAGAGTAATACGCCGCTGCTGTTTTTGATGAATACCACCGGCTATCTGGTGGGGCGTGATGCGGAGACAGGCGGGATCGTCAAGCACGGCTCTAAGATGATTCAGGCGGTTGCCAATGCGACTGTTCCAAAGGTGACGATTGTGGTTGGCGGCGCGTGGGGCGCTGGTAACTACGGCATGTGTGGTCGTGGGTTTGATCCTGATTTCATCTTCTCTTGGCCCTCCGCCAAGGTTGGGGTGATGGGGCCGGAGCAGGCGGCGACGGTGATGAAGATTATCACCGAAGAGAAATTTGCGAAGATGGGACAGCAGATCCCTGATGGCATGACCGATCAGATGGCGCAGAAGATCATCGACCAGATGTCGCCAGAGACCACTGCGCTTTTTGCAACGGCGCGGCTTTGGGATGACGGGATCATTGATCCGCGAGATACACGCCGTGTTGTTTCGCTTGCGCTTTCCGTTTGTGCGGATGCCAGGAAACGCCAGCTTAATCCAACAGCATTCGGGGTCGCACGCGGCTAGGCAAAGCAGCGCACCGGGATACCTCGAGCACAGTTCAACATGAGGGTTGCACGATGGAATATACTGAAGAACATCGGAAGATGAAGAGCGCGGTGGTCAAGTTCGTCGAGGCCGAAATCAACCCGCATGTTGCTGAATGGGAGGAGGCAGGTATCTTCCCCGCGCATGAACTCTTCAAGAAGATGGGCGATCTGGGTTTTCTTGGTGTCAACAAGCCTGAAGAGTATGGCGGGATGGGCCTTGATTACTCCTATCAGGCCATGACCATTGAAGCGCTTGGCGCGTGCACCTGTGGCGGTGTCCCGATGGCGATTGGCGTGCAGACCGATATGGCAACACCGGCGCTTGCCCGCTTTGGGTCTGATGAGCTGCGCCGTGATTATCTGACACCTGCGATTGCCGGTGACATGGTGGCGTGTGTTGGGGTATCTGAGGCCTCGGCTGGGTCTGATGTGGCGAACATCAAGACAACAGCCCGTAAGGACGGGGATGACTATGTGATCTCAGGTTCCAAGATGTGGATCACCAACTCCACGCAGGCAGACTATATGTGCATGCTGGCGAACACCAGTGATGGGCACAAGCACCAGAATAAGTCGCTGATTATCGTGCCGATGGATAGTCCGGGGGTCACCAAGTCTGAGCGTTTGAACAAGCTGGGGCAGAGGTCCTCTGATACAGCGCAGATCTTCTTTGATGACGTTCGTGTTCCGCAGCGCAATCTGATTGGGGCTGAAGGTGCTGGCTTCATGTACCAGATGATGCAGTTTCAGGAGGAACGGCTCTGGTGCGCGCTGTCGATGATTGATGGCATGGACCGGATCATTAAGCTGACGGAAGATTATTGCCGTGATCGTGCTGCGTTTAACCAGAGCATTCTGGACTTCCAGGTGGTTCACTTCCGTCTTGCAGAGCTTCGGACCGAAGTAGAGCTGCTGCGTGCGCTTAGTGAAAAGTGCGTGGAAGCCATGGTGCGTGGGGAGAACGTGACGCGGCTTGCTTCCATGGCCAAGCTGAAGGCTGGTCGTTTGTCCCGTGAGCTTTCGGACGCTTGTCTGCAGTACTGGGGTGGTATGGGGTACATGTGGGACAGCCCTGTGAGCCAGTTCATGCGGGACACCCGTCTGACCTCTATTGGCGGTGGTGCGGATGAAGTGATGCTGTCCATCATCTGCAAGCTGGATGGCACTTTGCCAAATCCAAAGAAAAACCGTGCGATGCAAAAGGAAGCAGCTGAGTAAGCTGCTTTCTCAGCCTCTAGTTAGAAGCGCATCTTTTCCGACGAGTGTTTCCTGCTGTTCGGAGATGCGCCTTGGTTCCGGCAGTGTGAAGGGAATTTTTGATGTTTGATAGCGTTTTGGTCGCCAATCGGGGGGAGATTGCCCGCCGGGTGTTCCGCACTGCGCGGCAAAAGGGCTATCGGAGTATTGCTGTTTATTCCGAGGCTGATGCAACCGCTCCTCATGTGGATGACGCTGATATTGCAGCGTGTATTGGCGGGGCGACACCAGCTGACTCTTACCTGAAGATTGACGCGATTTTGGACGCAGCCCGCAAAACCGGAGCACAGGCCGTGCATCCGGGCTACGGGTTTCTTGCGGAGAACGCGGAGTTCGCGCGGGCTTGTGCGGATGCTGGTCTGGTGTTTGTTGGCCCGCCAGCTGAGGCCATTGAGCTGATGGGGTCCAAGCGGCTTTCTAAACTGAGGATGATTGAGGCAGGGGTGCCGTGCGTACCGGGCTACTCCGGTTCTGACCAGTCCACTGAAACACTGGCAGCTGAGGCGGCGCGTATTGGTGTGCCGTTGATGATTAAGGCCTCTGCTGGTGGCGGCGGGCGTGGGTTGCGGCTTGTTGAGGAGCTGAATGGTCTTGAAGACAAGCTGGCGGGGGCGGCTTCTGAAGCTCAGAACGCGTTTGGGAATGGTGAGCTTATCCTTGAAAAGGCTGTCATCAATCCGCGCCATGTTGAAATTCAGGTGTTTGCGGATAATCACGGCAATGTGGTGCATCTGGGGGAGCGGGATTGTTCTGTTCAGCGGCGACACCAGAAGGTGATTGAGGAAGCGCCGGGGCCATCTGTAACGTCGGAAATTCGCGCTGCGATGGGACAGGCTGCTGTTGATGCTGCTCGGGCGATTGGCTATCGCGGAGCGGGCACTGTTGAGTTTCTGCTGGCGGAAGACGGCAGTTTCTACTTCATGGAGATGAACACTCGTTTGCAGGTGGAGCACCCGGTGACGGAAGAGATCACCGGTCAGGATCTGGTGGCGTGGCAGTTGGATGTGGCGGCAGGCAAGCCGTTGCCTTTGAAGCAGGAAGAGATCTCTTTCAGCGGTCATGCTATGGAGCTGCGCCTCTACGCAGAAGATGCGGATGCTGGTTTTCTACCGCAAACGGGTACGGTTCTGGCGTGGAACGGTGATGACCTTGCCTTGCGCGTTGATAGTGCCATTGAGCAGGGCAGTGAGATCTCGTCCTATTACGACCCTATGATTGCCAAGTTGATTGCGCATGGAAGTGATCGGGACGAAGCGTGCCGCAAGTTGTTGCGCGCGCTGGATGAGCTGGTTCTGCAAGGGCTGGTGCATAACGGTTCTTTCCTGAAAAGCGTGTTGCAGGATGAAGTGTTTGCTGTTGGCGAGGCGACAACGGCGTTCCTGAATGAACGGGAGTTGGGATCAGTTGCTGCTGATGCAACGAGGGAGCTTATGCGGGACCTTGCCGTGTGTTTGTTTGCACGCAGCAACGGTCAGAGCCGCTGGACGACGGCGACGCCATTGCCGGTGAAGATCAAGCTGGATGGTGAAGAGACTACGGTTCGCGAGGACTTGAAAATTCTGAGTGACGCGGACCGCGGAGGCATCTTTTTTGAAGCGGATGGGGTACGCCAGTCTGCCTTTGTAAGCGAGGCTCCCGAGGGTGGTCTCTGGATCTCTCTGGAAGGGCAGACTCAGTTCTTCGAGGAGCAGAGCTTCAGCACCAAGAAGGATGATAGCGCGGCGGCTGGCAGCTCTATCATCGCGCCGATGCCGGGGGCTGTTGTGGCGCTTAAGACAGAGCAGGGGGCGCAAGTCTCTAAAGGGGATGTGCTGTTGGTTCTGGAAGCCATGAAGATGCAGCATGAGTTGACCGCGCCGAGGGATGGCATTGTCGCCGAGCTTGGAACGCAGGAAGGGGCACAGGTGAACAGCCGTGATGTGCTGGTTCGTCTGGAAGAAGAGATCGCCTGATCCTTTTTTGAAAGCCCGGTGGTTTTGCTAGGAGAATTTGATGAGTTTGAACCTTCCTGACTTCGGCTTGAAGCGTAAGTCGACCATGTTCAACGAGGAACATGAGGCATTTCGTGATGTGTTGTCCCGCTTCATCGCCAAGGAGATTTCGCCTTACGTTTCTCAGTGGGATGAGGTCAATGAATTCCCTCGCGAACTCTACAAGAAAGCAGCAGATATTGGTCTGCTTGGACTCATGTTTCCGGAGAAATATGGTGGGACTGGCGTTGATTATCCGCTGTCTTATCTAGCCTCCGTTGAGCTGGGGCGTGCGGGCAGTGGTGGCATCAGCGCGGGCTTGATGAGTCATGCTATCGGTACGCCACCGATCGCGCATCTTGGGTCTGATGAGTTGAAGGCGCGGGTGATCCCGTCTGTCTTGGCGGGCGAGAAAATTTCGGCGCTGGCGATTACCGAGCCGGGGGGCGGGTCTGATGTTCAGAACCTGAAAACCGTGGCGCGGCGTGAAAACGGTCACTACGTCCTGAATGGTGAGAAAACCTTCATTACCTCCGGTATGCGGGCTGACTATTACACCGTCGCGGTCCGGACCGGTGATACGGGTATGGGCGGTATCTCGCTGATGCTGGTCGAGAAGGGGATGGAGGGATTTTCCCAGACGCCGTTGAAGAAGATGGGGTGGTGGGCCTCTGATACGGCGACGCTGCATTTTGATAATGTGAAGGTGCCAGTGGAGAACCTGATTGGCGGCGAGAATGCCGGGTTCATGGGCATCATGATGAACTTTAACAATGAGCGGTTGTTTCTCAGCTGCGCCTGCTACGGGCACATGCTGGGCGTTTTTGAAGAAGCGCTGAGTTGGGCGCAGCAACGTGAGACGTTTGGCAAACCGCTTATTTACCGGCAGGTCATCCGGCACAAGTTTGTTGATATGGCGATGAAGATGCAGGCTGTGCGTGCTGTTCTGGAGGAGCTGACGCAGCGCTTACAGCTGGGAGAAAGCCCTATCACCGAGATCTGCATGGCGAAGAACCTTGCAACGAGCACACTGGAATATGTGTCCAATGAGTGCCTTCAGATCCTAGGCGGTGCAGGTTACATGCGCGGCACTAAGGTGGAGCGTATCTACCGCGAGACCAAGGTGATGACGATTGGCGGTGGTTCCTCTGAGATCATGAAGGATCTGGCCAGTCGGCAGATGGGTATTTAAGAGTTTTGTTTGCTATGAAAAAAGCCCCGCCATCGAGCGGGGCTTTTGTTGTTTTGCTTATGCGCTCTCTTTAGCGACGGATTGCGCCATCTCGTTTGGCGTTGCGCCAGAGATACCCAGCTCGCCGAGGAGGCTGTCGACCAGTGGGGCCTGAGAGCGGTACCTCAGAGCTGAGTTGACCAGCTGATCGGAGAGACCTGCGGCGCCTTCTGCCGGCGTGCCATTGGCAGCAGGGGCTGCCCCACCCAGACCATCAACCTGAAGGATTTTGATTTCGTCGATGTTCTCCATTGGCTTCACGCTGGCACTGATGACCTGTGGCAGAGCTTCGATCAGAGCCAATTTGACCTGCATGTTGATCTGCTCAGGTGACAGAAGGTTGGACGCTTCATTGAGGATCCGGTGGCCTTCTGCTTCCACAGCGAGACGCAGTTTGTCTGCTTCTGCGCGGGTGGTGACTGCGTCCGCTTCCGCGCTTGCAGCGATACGGATCTGGTCTGCGTCGCCGCCAGCTTTCAGACGTATTGCTTCTGCGTGATCTTCTGCTGCCTGCTTCTCTGCTTCCGCACCGACTGTCACAGAGATTGCGGCGCGTTCAGCATCCTGCGCGGCCTGAACCAGCTCAACTTGTTTCTGACGTTCGGCTACTTCGATTTCACGAGCGGTGACGACCTGTTCTTCTGCCTTGATGGCAATCGCACGAGCTTCGTTTGCAGCAGCGTCAGCAGTGGAGAGTTCTCTGGACTTCTCAGAGACCGCGATGGAGCGATCCTGCTGGGTCAGTTCAATGACCTTTTCCTTCTCGATGCGGGTTTCTTCCAGAGCACGATCCTTCAGGATTTCCTGCTCTTTGACCTGACGCTCAGAAGCAATGGAGGCCTGACGGATTTGCAGTTGGGATGTAATATCTGCCTGCTCTGCATCACGGCGGCGTTCGGCTTGTTCCGTGGCAATCAATGCCTGCTGCTTTGCTCTGCGGATCTCCAGATCGCGTTGCTGCTCCAGTGAGGCGTATTCTTCTTCACGGGCTATTTCGAGTTTCTGCTGTTCGGCATCGAGGTTTTTACGGCGGATCAGAACTTCTGTATCCTGCTCGATGTCGTTGCGCTTTCTACGGCGTTCTTCAATTTCCTGTGTGAGCTTGGTCAAACCTTCCGCATCGAATGCGTTGTTTGGATTGAAGTATTCCATACGGGTCTGGTCAAGACCGGTCAGGGAGACGGACTCCAGTTCCAGTCCGTTTTTCAGAAGATCTTCGGAGACTGCAGCTTGTACCTTTTGCACGAAAGAAACGCGCTGTTCGTGTAGCTCTTCCATAGCCATTTCAGCAGCCACGGCGCGCAGGGCATCAACGAACTTACCTTCAATAAGGTGTTTCAGATCTTCCGGATGCATGGTGCGCACGCCAAGTGTTTGGGCGGCGTTGGCGATGGATTCAATAGTTGGCTGGACGCGCAGGTAGAACTCGGCGACCACGTCGACGCGCATGCGGTCGCGGGTGATGAGTGCGGCTTCGTCAGCACGGCGGACTTCCAGACGCAAGGTGTTCATGTTCACCTTGATGATGTCATGGAGAACAGGGAGCACGATGGCGCCGCCATTCATGATGACTTTCTGTCCGCCAAAACCGGTTCTCACGAAAGCAACCTCTTTGGAGGAGCGGGTGTAAAGGCGTGAGAAGACAATGCCGATTGCGAAGATTGCGACGAGGATGATGGCTGCCAGAATGAGCAGCTCAGTCAGCCCAGTGGACGACGAGGTTATGACCGCGTCCTGTGTTTCTGTAAACATATGTGACCTCAAATAAAGAGATTAATTTGCAAGCGTGTCTTGGCGAGGTGATAGATTTGCGTGTGGGTTCGGAATTGCTGTGAAAAGGGAACCTTTTAAGCCGACAAGCAAGACTTCCGCTCCCTGCATTAATGTTGTGTCCGGCTGGTCTGGAATGACCTGCACATAGTGGCGTGTGCCGAAGGTGTCTGTGACACGCGCTTCTGCCTGCAAATCGCTGGTCGCGTTGCCCAGTGTCAGGACTGCAACTTCGCCAACCAAGGCGTCTCGGGACCGCGCGTCTGTCTCTTCCTTGGGCATGATGCGAGCAAGGGCATGACCGGTTTTTGCTGTGAACCAGAAGCTGACGATCACCGTCGGGATGAGTGCCATCCAGAATGGCATTGGTGAGCCCACTACAGAGTTGGTAGTGTATTGGATGAGTACACCAGTGATGCCAAAGCTGGTGAGCAGGATGATCAGCAGAACGATGAAAGGGACTTTGCCCACCGCCAGCCATGCCAGAAACCCTTCGACGGGGCCAAGGCCAGCTGCATCGACGAGGACATCGGCGTCAATGTCGGCATCAATGTCGATGTCGGCATCCATCCCCAGATCGGGCAATGCATCGTCGATCAGTCCGGATAATGATAGTCCGAACACCATGCCGACAATCTCGAGCAATGCCAGAGCGAGCATTACGAAGATGGCGAGCGTGAAGAGATAGGTCTCGTCTGAAAAAATTAGTTCTGCCAATTCATCCCCCAATGAATAATAGGTTTGCTGGTTGCTGTTATTCCAGCTCAGCTTCCAGTGCTGCCAGACGCTCTTCTACGCGGTGGTCACGGGTCATCTGATCCAACTTTGCAAGCTTTGCATCGTCAGCCATGCTTCCCGACCCCGGTGCCCCCGGAACACCAGTTGCTGCTTTCATCGCGCGATCAAAGGCGGAGTTGGCATTGTCGACGGTCTTGTTCAGTTTTCCATCTGCGCCACCATCTGTGGTTGTGCTTTGTGATGTTGCCGCATTTTTCTGCGCAATGTAAGTGTCCAGTTGGTCTGACATTTCGCGTTTGCGGCCCTGAAGCGCGAGGATGGAGTTGTTCAGCTCCTGCTCCTCATCTCCGGCATCTGCGATGGTCTTTTCCAGCACCGGAATTTGTGCCTCCAAATCCATCTGACGGGCAACGGCTGCACGGGCGAGTTCTTTTTCGCCAGCACGCAGAGCGATGGCGATTTTCTCAGAGAGCTCCTCGTGGGATTTGTTGGTTTCGGCAAGCCTTTGGCTGGCAACGTGCTTTTTTACGGCTGTTTTGCCTAGAGCGGCACGTACATCTTCGACGGCGCTGTCCAGCTCGCGGATGGCTTGCTTCATGATGATGTCGGGCGCGGTGCTTTCGACGGCATCAACAATCGAGTTGGCGGTTCCGGAGACGAGGCGGCCTACACGAGATAAAAGAGATTCAGACATAAATTTCTCCAGTGTTACTTTGACTTTAAACGGTTGCGCAAAAGTTCTGTGGAGCTGCGCATGTCATCGACAAGCTCTTTGAATAGCTCAGGGTTCTGGAGGCGCGGGTTGCGTCTCAATCCCGCCTGCAGCACCAACTCAACGAGCTCGAAAAAATCTTCTGTAATGGCGGCTTCGGCGTCCTTCAGATCTTGCTCGCCAGCCTTGCCAGCCAGTTCTCCCAAGAGCAGCGGCAGGCGGTCAGTCAGCAAGCGCAGGACGTCGGACTGGCGATCACTCTGGTCCAGCATGTCGCTTGCCGGTTTCACCAGTTTGCGCGCGGCAAATGTGTGCGCGCCATCGCCCAGAGACGCAAAGCTGCTTTCTGGTGCAGCTATCAGTGCTCTGATTTTGTCACTCGGGGTCTTGGCCTCGGGAAAGTTCAGGCGGGCCAGACGTTCTGACTCCTCTTGCGTTAGTC
This sequence comes from Pseudovibrio japonicus, assembly GCF_014651595.1. Taxonomy (GTDB): domain Bacteria; phylum Pseudomonadota; class Alphaproteobacteria; order Rhizobiales; family Stappiaceae; genus Pseudovibrio; species Pseudovibrio japonicus. The sequence continues at coordinate 23,688 of NZ_BMXE01000003.1, forward strand.
GCACGCTCAGCGAAATGGATCTGGATGGCATGTTGCACCTTTGCATTACGAATGTATTTCTAATGTAATTGCAATTTTTAGTTGGTCAAGGGGGTAGACTAAAATTATTCGGAGTGATGGGAAATGGACTGATGATGGTGTCACTGATTTACTTGCTGGTTTGGTAAATGAGTGTGGTGAACTCACAGGTGCGGGCGGCGATAGTCTTCTTAGAGGATAAGTGGTCTTTCCAATGTGGGGTTCTGAGATGGCAGATATGCGAAAGGGTGGCTGTGATTGTGCGGGGGCAGGTGATCGTGGGGAAGGTGCGTTCAGCAATGATCACTGGGATGATCCTGAACGACTTTCTGTAAGGAGAAGTTTGGTCCCCGTGGGGGATATCACCGCATTTGAGCGGATCATGGGAGCCTCCGATATCTTCCCCATCAACTACCTGAGCCGGGGGGCGACGGCTGCAAGGTCGATCTGTAAGGTTCAGGTTTATCGGGAGGGGCATATCCCTTCCGGGGCGGGCTCAGGATTTCTGGTGGCACCAAACCTGCTTCTGACCAACAACCACGTGATCCGGTCTCGAAAGTCAGCGGCTCGTTCATCTGCCATTTTTCGTTATGAGATGAATGAGGAATTCAAGTTGGATCGAGGTATTGCGTTTTCGCTTACGGACGAGATCTTCTTTACGAGCCCGAGCAATGAGCTGGATTTCAGTTTTGTGTCCGTTGAGGAGGATACCAAGGAGCAGGTTGCCTTGTCTGATTTTGGGTTTCTGAAGTTGCTTCCGCAATCCGGCAAGGCGGTGAATGGTGAGCCGGTTTCAGTTATTCATCACCCGAATGGCGGGCTGAAGAGCCTCTCGCTGCGCAACAGCAAGATCATGAGCGTCAAAGATCATTTCATTACTTATTCCAGCGATACCCTGCCGGGTTCCTCGGGCGCGCCGGTGCTGAATGATCAGTGGCTGCCGGTGGCGCTGCATCATCGCAGTGTTGCGCATCCTTCACAGCGGAACCGCTGGATTGCCAATCGGGGCATCCGGATCAGCGCTATTCTTGACTACCTTGAGCTGCATGCGTCAAAGCGTGACACGGACGCAGTGATGATTTTGAAGCTTCTTGGGCTGTAATTTCATTTCAATATCAATTGCCTAACGAGTTGGCTACGGTGATGTACGTAGTGCGAAGTGACTAGTAAGCAAACTGCATATATCAATCGCCTTTCTCACGAATGCTGTTAGATAGGCGACCATAAATACAATAAAAATCTACATGGCAGATCCATGAAAAGATCCAGCGTAATAAGCAAAGCACTTCTGGGAATTCTAGGAAGCATCCTTTTGAGTGATGCGGCTGTCGCACAAGTTTGCTCAACCGCAGATACGATGAAGCACGGCATAGTTCTCATAAACAACGGTATCCCGGCCCGTTTGTTTGTTCGGCAAGATGATGCTGGACAGATTACAGAGCTTCAGCTGGACGAGAGATATGTGGTGATCCGTGACCAGATTCATGTTCATGAGCGGGGATTATTCCTGTCCTATGAGCGTGAGGCCCACATTAACCGGACTTACGTGCCCGATTTGCCTTTTTCCGAGTTCTTTCCGCTTGAAAAAGGGAAGGTCTGGAAAGCTTCCGTGGATGTGTTTGATAACGAGAAACTTGTTCGTAGCGCTGTGCCCTACAAGTTCTCGGTGGGGGAACCAGGGCGTTTGCAGGTTGGTGACTGTGCCTACGATGTTCTTGATGTGACGATGGAGACGGAGAGCCCTGAGGGTGAAGCGATTGTCACCAAGTATGCCTATAGCACGGAGCTGGGCACGATCCTCAAAGGAGAGGGCAAGCATCTTTGGTTATCCGAGAATGGTGTGATGCAGTTTGATGAGTTGCGGCCAGTCCGCAGCAAGATGTTTCCCTGATTGAAAAGGGGAGACGCCGGCCTCCCCCCTGATAGCTTATTAAGCCAGCACTTCGCGGCTGATCAGTTCCTTCATGATCTCTGAAGTTCCGCCATAGATGCGCTGCACGCGGGCGTCTACGAAGGCGCGGGACACGCCGTATTCTCTCATATAACCGTACCCGCCATGGAGCTGGAGGCAGCCGTCAACGACGCGGCCCTGCATCTCGGTAGAGCCGAGTTTGGCCATGCTGACGGTGGTGTTGTCGAGCTTTCCTTGCAGGAAGAGGCGGCAGCATTCATCAACGAAAGCACGGTGCACGCGGGCGTCGGTAGCCATCTCGGCCATCTTGAAGCGGGTGTTCTGCAACATGGCGACCGGGCGGCCAAAGGCCTGACGTTCTTTGACGTACTCTGCGGTCATTTCCAGCACGCCTTCGGCTCCGGCAACTGCGCCGACAGCGAGGGTAAGTCGCTCGCGTGGCAGTTCGTTCATCATGATGTGGAAGCCGGTATCCACCTTGCCAAGCAAGGCGCTTGCAGGGACGCGGAGGTCTTCGAAGAACAGCTCGGACGTGTCTGAGGAATGCAAGCCGATCTTGTCCAGGTTCTGGCCGCGCTTGAAGCCGGGGTTGTCTGCGTCAACGAGGAAAAGACTGGTTCCCTTGGAGCCTGAGACGTCCAGATTGGTGCGCGCCACAACGATCACAACGTCTGCATGCTGACCGTTGGTGATGAAGATTTTGCTGCCGTTGAGGATGTAGTCATCGCCGTCTTTGCGAGCGATTGTGCGGATGCCCTGAAGGTCAGAACCTGCTGCTGGTTCGGTCATTGCGATGGCGCCGACGCATTCGCCGGAGACCATTTTGGGCAGGTAGTTTTTCTTCTGCTCTTCAGTTCCGTGATTGAGGATATAGGGTGCAACAATATCTGAGTGAACGCTCAGGGATACGCCCAGACCCGAGCAGTTTGCGCGAGTGAATTCCTCAATGATGATCATGGAGAAGAGGAAGTTGGTGCCGAAGCCGCCGTATTCTTCCGGGGTATCAACGGAGAGCAGACCCTGTTCGCCCATCTTGTTCCAGATGTCGCGGGGAAAGATATCTGCCTTCTCCCATTCATCGTAGTGCGGGAGAATTTCTGCTTCAATGAACCGCTTTACATTGTCGCGAAACAGCTCCAACTCACTCTTCAGGTCTTCGTCAATCATGTCCATCCCTTTGTATTTTTGAGTGAAACGCGTCTTCCCCTGATCATCTCCCAACAGCGATAGGGGCCGTTTCTTTACGTTTGGGGGAAGCCTAAGGGACGTGAACATGCTGCGCAACTGGTGATGAGTAGTAGATGGTAGGAATGATTGGTGCTGCGGGTGTCTTGACACATTGACGCAGGTCTATATATTAGAGAAAGCTAAATTAGAATAATTTGTAGTTTGGTTGGGGGCTGACACTGCCCCCGCTCAAATGCCCCATAACCGAAGTTTCCTCTGACGAGGAAAGCACGAGAATAAACCATGACTGAGTTTACCCCATTAGCCTCGTTAGCCGGAGGTATTTTGATCGGCTTGTCTACTGTTATCCTGCTGCTCGCCAATGGGCGTATTGCGGGGATTAGCGGGATTTACAGCCGCTTGTTTGAAACTGGAAAGCTTGCCAATGGCAAGTCGGCCTGGGTGCACGGCGAGAAGGGCTGGCAGCTGGCGTTTGTTGCTGGCCTGCTTCTGGCCCCACTGCTGCTGATGGCAGGGGGGTATGAGATTGTGCAGGTGTTTACAGGCAATCTGGCGCTGATGGCGATTGCGGGTGCTCTTGTGGGGTTTGGTTCTGTGTTTGGTAGCGGGTGTACCAGCGGGCATGGGGTTTGCGGATTGTCGCGTTTGTCCGTTCGGTCGCTGGTTGCGACGGTCACCTTCATGTCGGTCGGCGCGATCGTGGTGTTTGTTCTTCGTCATGTGGTGGGAGGATAACCATGCAACGTACTATCGCAGGTTTTCTGGCAGGTCTTCTCTTCGGTGTTGGGCTGGTTATCTCGGGAATGAGCAACCCTTTGAAGGTGCAAAACTTCCTTGACGTGTTTGGTAACTGGGACCCAAGCCTCGCCTTTGTCATGGGGGGAGCCATTCTGGTGGCGCTGCCGTTCTTCCGGCTGGCCCGCTCTTTGCCACGTCCGTTTATGGCGGATGATTTCCGGATGCCGACGTTTCAGCAAATCGACAAGCGGTTGGTTTTTGGCTCCGCAATCTTTGGGGCAGGATGGGGATTGATTGGGTTGTGTCCCGGACCGGCTCTGGTCTCGTTCTCTTTGCTGACGCCTGAAGCGATCGTGTTCGTCGTGTGTATGACGATCGGAATGCTGCTTGCGCGGTTTGTGGCTGACATGGCAATGCGGCGGGCCCTCAAAGAATCCTGATGCAACATGCATTTCTTATACAAATCATGGATTTGTAATAGTATATTGCAGTGCATATGAACGCCGGTGGTTTGCCAAAGGCAGAAGACAACACTCAGATTAACGTGAAGGTGCCAGCTAATGATCTCTAGTCTACTTCAGAAAATTTCGGGCGGTGATGGTGGCAATGGGCAGCTGGAAGCGCGTCAGATTGCCGAGGATTACTGGGTTGCAGGGCAGCTTTCTCCCGAGGACATGAAGACAGCGCGGGAGCAGGGCTTCCGGTCGATTGTTTGCAACCGCCCGGATGACGAAGAGGCGAACCAGCCGACCTATCTGGAGGTTTCTGGCGCTGCTGAAGAGCAGGGACTGGAGCACGTTTACATTCCGATTGGAACGGGGACAGATTTTGAGGAAGCCGGGCAGGAGTTGGCTGACTTTCTTGCACAGGCGCCGCGACCTGTTCTGGCGTATTGCCGGAGTGGGAACCGCTCGACCGTGTTGTGGAATGCGATCAATACTTGAGCGTGATCAGATTGTTCGACATGAAGATGCCAGTGAAGGAGACTTTGCTGGCATTTTTGCTGTCTGGCGGGGATAGGCCTTAGATATTGAGAGCGATGACACCAAGTGCGATCAGTGTGATGATGGTGGCTGCGATGCGCACGCCGAGGTAATTGCGGGAGGTGACTTCCATGTTCTGCAGAAAGAAATCAACAAACAGCATGCCTGAGAACAGGATGATAAGTCCAAGCAGGAAGATGATGGGCGCGGTGAACAGGAACAGGCACCAACCGGCGAGTGCGACAAAGTTACTCCATAACAGCAGCCATGCACGTCTGGGGTGAGGGGCGATAAAGAACATGCCCCATTGGGTTCCTGCCATGAAAGACAGGATGACTAGGGCGTACAGACTTACCGCTACAATGGTTGCGCCAAAGACAGGGAGAAAGGAGTAACCTACTGATAAACCTATAGCTCCAGCGATGAAAGGGATGGTTCCGGCTAGAGCGAGGCAAGCATAGAGCACTGGGAGTTCGCGGTTCATCAGGTTTCAATCCGGCTCATTTCTACTTCTGATAAAGGCTAGCGGCTAAGGCTGAAAGTAGTCCTGATACGAAGTTGCTCTTTTGAATGAACTGATCAATACCTGAGGGGCATAAAGACCAGAGGCCCCGACCATGCTGCAAGAGATACTCCCCAAAGCCTGTTTGATCGCAGAGGAGGCAGGTGCTTATGCGCTGGAGGTCTTCCATAAACGGGACCAGTTGCAGATCGACAGCAAGGGCCTGCTTGACTATGTGAGTGAGGCGGACCGTGAGGTGGAGCGGCGCATCAAGACGGCACTGGCAACGGCGTTTCCTACCCACGGTTTCAAGGGGGAAGAAACCGGCGGTGAGATGGCGCCGCCGTGCTGGGTTATTGACCCGATCGACGGGACAACCAACTACCTTTACGGGCGGCCAGACTTTTGTGTTTCCATGGCCTTTCTTGATGAGGAGGGGCCTGCGGTTGCGGTGGTCCATGCGCCTTTTCACCGCCGGACGATCTATGCGGCACGGGGGATAGGTGCGTTTGAGGACGGTGTGAAATTGCAGCCCAGACAGGCGTGTGACCATGAGCTGGTGGTGAACCTGTGCTTTAACTACAAGCAGGGCAATAACCTGGACTTTTTGCATAAGGTCAACCGGCTGGTGAGCAAGAAGCATCAGATCCGGATCTGCGGTTCTGCTGCCTGGGCTTTGTGTGAGGCGGCGACCGGCCAAGTGGACGGGGCCTATAACGGCTGCGTTAACAGCTGGGATGTGCTGGGGGGACAACTCATCTGCGCCGAGGCTGGGCTTGAGACCGGGCCTTACGTTTATGATACGGGCAGCGTTTATGCGTATCCGAAGGACTCTGTGCTTTCGGAATTTCTGGTGCCGTACCTTTAAAAAACGCCGCTTGAGGGCGGGGATATCCGGTTTGCGTTGTTTTGTGCATTGCTTTGCGTTGAAGCTGCGCTTTTTGCGTTGATCGGGGTTCTTCGGTCGTGTGGGTGGTGGCAGCTCGCCAAAGCTGGCTGGCCGAAAAGTTATTCCCCTCTTTAACCAGTAGCTTATGTTGGTATGAGCGCTGCTTTTTGGCGGTGTTCCTTCTGCATTCCGCACGTCGTCCACTGAATGAATTTTGTGCACACCCCCAGTCAGACCGGGAGCGTGCATGTCAAGGCGCTTAGTTGTTCAGGAACGGACGCAATTGTTCTGCCAGCTCTTCGGGGTTGTTGAAGTGGGGGAAGTGGGCTGCGTTTGGTATTTCTTCTAGCTTGGCGTTGGGGATGGCTTCCAGATAAGTCTCAGAGACTGCGATTGGTTGGAAGTCTTTGCCGCCGTGGATGATGAGCGTGTCGGCGGTGATGGTGCTCATGTTGCTGGTCCAGTCATGGCGCTTGCCAAGGCCGAAGAACTGGGCGCGGGTACTCCAGCTACCAAAGAGCTCTTGCGGGACAGGGGGGGCGCCAATGATGGTGTCGCCGGTTGCCTCGACGAAATAGGGCAGGAATTCGGTGTCGAGCTTTTGCAGGCTGGCTTCGTCCTCTTTGAAGATCTGGGCAAGATCCAGATAACGGCGCAGCCATTTGTCGTAGGCTTTATGGTCGCGTTCTGGAAGGCGCTCGCGGATGTTTGCGAACATGTCGTAATCGTCGGAGGGGAAGACGAGCAGGTCTGCCGGATTAAGGAGCACCAGTTTCTCGACATGATCCGGGAACTCAGCTGCATAGAGTGAAGCCAGCAGTCCGCCAAAGGAATGGCCGATCAGGATTAGTTTGTCGTCACCAAGGAGCTGGCGGATACGCTCTATGTCGGCCAGCTGCTGGCCGATACCGAGGGTGCTTTCCAGCAGCTGGATGTTTGTCCATGTGCTGTTGTCTGCCGGAAAGCGGTCGAAAGGGCGTGTGGAGCGGCCTACGCCGCGTTGGTCGTAGTAGTTGATGCGGTACTCGTCAGAGAGCAGGTCAAAGCCTGGGGCGCTTTCCATTGTGGGGATGCCGGGGCCACCATGGATGAAGAGGATGTTGCGGCCGTCTCCCGTAGAGAAGGTCTTCAGCTTCACGTCCGGTGTGACCTGCCAATAGTCGCCGTTGATGCCAACGGGTTTGAGGTCTTCGCGCTGGGTGACGGTGCCCGGCTTGAACATGGGTTGTTGCATCATCCACCAAATGGCGCTGCCGCCAGCAACGAACAGCAACCCAACAAAAACAACGAGTGACAGAAGCATGGTTTTGCCGCTTACCCTCATAAAAACACTCCCTTTTTGCAGCGGAGCCCAATGAATCATATGTGCACCCATCCGGTCTATAGTGATGTTACCGTGCACAGCGATATTTGTAGTATTGGGACTGTACTTAATTGAATTTCCACGCGCTTCGCATTTCTTGCGGAATTTGGCGCCCGGATGCATTTTGCTGGTTTTGTGCTTATTGACGGGGCTGGTGCATCGGCGGTGTCTGGATTAGCCGTCAATAATGCGTTTCTTCGGTGGGTTACGAAAAATTACGTATTTTGCTTGCGATCTGCGGTTGAAGCGTGTTTTCTAATTCACGTGAATAATTTTCGTTCACTTCATTGCAGCAGTCGAGTGTCCTTTTTTGTATTGCGTTGATGGCTCGGCCTTTTCTTATCGTGTTCGGGGCAGAGGTTTTTGTGGCGTGTGCGCGTTGTGGAGCTTCCTGCTTCTCTTCTTTTTCCCGGAGGGGCTATGAAACTTCTTTCTTCCATTACCAAACTGGCGACAGTTGCAGCCATTGCTGGCGGCGCGGCGCTGTTTTCTGGTCAGGCTCTGGCGCAGGACCTTAAGTTCTTCACCATCGGTACGGGTGGTACCGCTTACACCTACTATCCGGTTGGCGGCATGATCGCCAATGCGATCTCCAATCCTCCGGGCTCGCGAGCCTGTGATGCGGGCGGCTCTTGTGGTGTGCCGGGGCTGATTGCTTCGGCTGTTTCGTCCCGTGGGTCCGTTGATAACGTGAATGCGATTAACTCGGGCCTGCGTAACTCCGGCTTTGCGCAGTCTGATGTGGCATACTGGGCGTATTCCGGTACGGGCACCATGGAAGGCAAAGAGCCGATGAAGGATTTGCGCTCGATTGCGGCGCTGTTTCCGGAGCATATCCACCTGATCGCAAAAGCTGATAGCGGCATCAACTCGGTTGCTGATCTGAAGGGCAAGCGCGTGTCGCTAGATGAGCCGGGGTCTGGAACCTATACGGATGCAAACCTGATCCTTGCTGCTTATGGTCTGTCCACTTCGGATGTTACGCCTGAGGCGCTGAAGGGTTCTGCTGCTGCTGAAGCACTACGCAACGGCAAAGTTGATGCGTTCTTCGTGGTGGCTGGTTTCCCGACCGGTGCTGTTGTTGAACTGGCGTCTGCGGAAGACATCAAGATCGTTCCGATCACGGGGCCTGAAGCTGAAAGCCTGGTTGAGAAGTATGGCTTCTTTGCAAGCTCCGACATTCCGGCGGATGCCTATCAGGGTGTTGATGCAACTACGACGCTGACCGTTGGCGCTCAGTGGATTACCAGCGCGAAGGAAGATGATGAGCTGATCTACAACATAACCAAGGCGATGTGGAACGATAAGACCCGCAAGCTGTTGGATGTTGGCCATGCAAAGGGCAAAACCATCACGCTGGAGACAGCAACCGTTGGTCTTGGTGTGCCGCTGCATCCGGGTGCCGAGCGTTTCTACAAAGAAGCTGGCGTGATCAATTAAGGCTTGTTCGTCTTTGCTGATTTTGCGGTGCCCGGTAGACCTCTGCCGGGCGCTGCTATTTTTCATCCAACAGAAACGCAGGGCTGATGTCTCACCATACGACAGATCAATCCTTTGAGGATCTGGAGCGGAAATACGACCCGGACCTTACCTTCAGAGCAGCAGGTCCCGTGCTTGCTGTTGTTGTGACAGCGGCACTCGTTGCAATGTCGCTCTACCATTATTACGCGTCCGGCTTCGGGCTCATTCGAGAGCTGGTCCATCGCGGCATTCACCTCTCGTTTGTGCTGGGGCTGGTGTTTGTTCTTTTCAGTTTCATCAAGAGCACGAGTAACCAGCCAGCACCTGCAGCGTGGTGGCGGCCCAGTGGCGTGCATCTTTGGGATATTGTGCTGGCGGTGATGGCAGTGGTTGCGGCGATGTACTTGCCGCTGCTGCCTGCGGAGGCGGTTGCCTCGCGTGTGGGTGCGCCTGCGCCGATTGATGTGTTTATGGGCACGGTGCTCTTGGTACTGGTGCTGGAAGCCTCGCGCCGCTCGGTTGGGCCAACGCTGCCGCTGATTGCGTTGATCTTTGTTGGCTATGCCGTGTTTGGCATGTATGCGCCGGGGGCCCTGCGGCATCCGGGGGCGAGCTGGACGGGGTTGATCAACCATCTTTACATGACGAACCAGGGCATCTATGGCATCGCCATTGGGGTGGTTGCCAAGTATGTGTTCCTTTTTGTTTTGTTTGGGGTTTTGGCGACACGCATTGGCCTTGGGCAGTTGTTTATTGATCTTGCTTCGGTGATCGCGGGGCGTTATGCGGGCGGACCTGCCAAGGTCGCGATCTTCTCCTCTGCTATGCTAGGCACGATCTCTGGCAGCTCCATCGCAAATACGGTGACAACAGGGTCGCTCACCATTCCGGCAATGAAGAAGGTTGGCTACCCGCCGCATTTTGCGGGCGCGGTTGAGGCGACGGCGTCCACCGGTGGGCAGATTACACCGCCAATCATGGGGGCGGCTGCCTTCATCATGGTGGAGTTTTTGGAGATCCCCTATCGGGAGGTGTTGCTTGCGGCATTGTTCCCGGCACTGCTGCATTATTTCGGTATCTTCGTGATGGTGCATCTGGAGGCTAAGCGCCTTGGGTTGCGTGGTCTTTCTGCTGCTGAACTGCCGAAAGCGCTGGTGGTGTTGAGGCAGCATTGGCTCTCGATCATTCCGCTGGGCATTCTGGTTTATCTGATCATCTCGGGCAAAACACCTGATTATGCTGCGGTTTGGGGGATCACGGCCTGTGTGGTTGTTGGGTTCTTAAATCCGTTTAACCGGATGGGTCTGCGAGATCTGGTTGAGTCATTGGCAACGGGTGCAAAGTACTCGCTCGCGGTGGGCGCGGCGGCTGCGGCTGTGGGCATTATTGTTGGTGTCGTCACACTGACGGGCACGGGCTTTAGGCTGTCGTTTGTGGTGACGCAGGCAGCCTCTGATCTTGGTGGGTTCATTGCTTCTGGTATGCTGGCGGATTACCTGACGCAGAATGGATTGACGCTGTTCTTCACGCTGGTGTTTACGGCGATTGCCTGCATCATCATGGGGGCCGGTATTCCAACGACGGCGACCTATATCATTCTGGTTTCCATTGCTGCGCCTGCCTTGGGTCTGCTGGGTGTGCAGCCGCTCGTGGCGCACTTCTTTGTGTTCTATTACGGGGTGCTGGCCGATGTGACACCACCGGTAGCATTAGCGGCTTATGCCGGGGCTGGTATTGCGGGGGCAAACCCGTTTAAGACAGGGAACACAGCGTTCCGTCTTGGCATTGCGAAGGCACTGGTGCCGTTTGTGTTTGTTTACTCTCCGGCCCTGTTGTTGGTAACGCCTGAGTTCAACTGGTATGACTTTGCGATTACCCTTTCGGGCGCCATTGTTGGCATTGGTCTGCTTGGTGTGGCGTTCTCCGGCTATATGCTGGCAGCTCTGAATAAGCTGGAGCGGTACTGGACGGCCTTTGCGGCCATGTTCTTCGTGGCACCAGGCTTGCAGACCATGGCGATTGGCGGCGTGTTGATGCTGCCTGTTGTTGTGCGGCAGGTTGTGGCACGCCGGAACGAGCAGTTGGTGACGCAGGACGCTTAGTGTGGCGGTTTGATTGATGAAAACACCCCGCCGGAGCACCTGTTCGGCGGGGCTTTTATTTGGAGTTTGTGGTGTCAGAAATGCATGTGAGGAAGTTGGTTGGGACCAAGCTTCCATCAATAAAGCTTAGAGCAACGGACGGGAGTGATGTGGATTTATCAGCCTTGCCCGGCGTTGTGGTCGTCTATGCTTATCCGCGAACAAGTCCTCCCAATGAGGCGCCGATTGAGGGGTGGGATGTGATTCCCGGTGCTCGTGGCTGCACCCCGCAATCCTGTGCGTTTCGGGATCACTTTAGTGAGTTGAAGGCTGTTGGAGCGCAGGCGGTGTTTGGGCTCTCGACACAATCCACCGCGTTCCAGTGTGAGGCTGCCGAGAGGCTGCACTTGCCATTTTCTCTTTTATCCGATGAGCAGCTGAAGCTGACGAGTGCGCTGAAGCTACCGACATTTACGGCGGGCGGTTTAGTTCTGCTTAAAAGGCTTAGTATGATCATCAGGGATGGTGCTGTGGAATACATCATGTTCCCGGTTTGTGATCCTGCGCAGAACGCGGAGGAGGTTCTCGCGTATCTGAGGCAGGCAGGGTGAAGGATTGAGAGACCCCGCCGGATGCACTAGTCCGGCGGGGTGTTGGTCAGGCGGCTTGCAGTGTTTCTTCCGGGTAGGCTTCTTTGATGTGGTTGGCGTAGGCGACGAGGTTTGGGAATTGCTCGACGGTTTCCTTCCAGCGAGCGAAGGGCAGGTCGGAGAGGGCGCACAGGATCTGGGCGCCGATGGCAGCATCAGCAAAGCATGGGCGATCGCCGAGCAGGTATGGTTTGTCGGCCAGCTGGGTGGAGATGGCTTGCAGGTCTGCGCGGCCCAGTGCGAGGCGTTCTTGCCAGGTGTGCTGACCGTAGCCGTGATTATTGACCTTGGTGATGACGCTCTTGCGGGATTCGCTTGCCATGGGGCTGCGTATGTCTTCTGGAAGGGCGCCGAAGAAGTCGCGCTCGATTATGGCGAAGTTTTCATCTGGCAGCCAGCGGGTGCACACGGTCACGAAGTACAGGGAATGTTCTGCCATGCGCACAAAGGCGTGGGCGACAGCCAGTTCATCCTCGGAGTAACCGCCTGAGAAATCGGCGTTATAGTTGAGGATCAGATGTCTTTTGATGAATTCGGAATCGGCGATGAGTTCTTCCTTGTCTTTCATGACTGGTAGCTTGCCTTTGGGTGCGGTTTGCAATGCTGCCGGACCTTCAAGAACATCATGGGAGAGGCCTGCCATGGCGAGCAGGATGTCTACTTTCAGGCAAAATGGGCTTGCGCTGACGCCGTTCAGTTTGGCGCTGAATTTGTGATGTGTGAGCATTTGCATTCTCCGCTTGTGTTTGCTGAGAGATTGATAGCAAGGTGCTCCTGACAGCATTGTGTCAGGAGTGTTTGGCACTCCCAAAATTTCTGGCCGAAACTTACCGGAGGATTTCATGCGCAGGGCAGATCGGTTGCTGCAGATCGTTCAGTTGTTGCGGCGTCATCGCGGGCCGGTGACGGGGGATGCGATGGCGGAGGAGCTGGAGGTTTCTGTGCGCACGCTCTACCGCGATATTGTCAGCCTGCAATCGACTGGTGTGCCCATCCGTGGGGAAGCAGGGGTGGGCTATGTGCTGGATGAGGGGTATGACCTGCCGCCGCTGATGTTCAACAGTGATGAGCTGGAAGCGGTGATGATGGGATTACGCCATGTGCAGGTGCGCGGGGATGAGCAGCTTATTCGCACGGCCAGCGATGTGATTGCCAAGATTGCGGCGGTGCTTTCTCCTGAAGCGCGGGACGAGTTTATTGAAGCACCGCTTTATGCGCCGGACTTTGGCATGGAGCCTATTCCCACGGCGCATATTGAACTGAAGGACGTTCGGCACGCCATTCGCGGGCAAAACAAGCTGCGGATTTCCTATGCAGATGCGCAGGGGGAATTGAGTGAGCGCCTCATATGGCCGCTGAGCCTGACGTTCTTCGCGCAGTCACGGATGATTGTGGCGTGGTGTGAACTGCGTCAGGATTTCCGTGCGTTTCGTACTGATCGTGTGGAGCACATGGAGGTGCTGGAAGAACGCTACCGCGAGAACCGCGTGGCCCTGCGCGATCGTTGGTGGAAGATGGAAGTGGCGCGGCGGGAGAAAGAGGCGGCGGAGAAGGCGGGGTCGCAGGTTGCAATGAAATAGTATTAGCATTATCAATGCTGTATGTTTAGTTTTTTTCTTACTTTAGTAGCCGTCTCCCTGTTTGCTGCCGCTATCTCCGAAGGTGTTTATCTTCGTTTCAAAGTTGATGACTACTTCGAAAACAAGCGAACGGCCCATATCTTCCATTTTCTGATTGCGATGCTAGCAGGGTTTGCTGCGATGTATTATGCACTCTCGGACTTCATGCCAGCTGCATCGGAAGAAACGCGTGCCTTCAAGCGTCTTGGGTACGCGATAAGTGTTCCGGCAGCCATGTTGGGCTATGTGGTTTGTAACTTGTGTTATGAACTGGTTTGTTACCTGAAACGCTAGCATAAAGTGCGGTACGCCGAATACCGCGCCGCTATCACTGCCGGCATTTGGAGCCGGTAGTCCCAAGAGCGCTCATGAGCTTTGCTGCCATTGCGGTTTGTTCATCGTGGGTGGCACGCGGTCTCGGTTCAAAGGTGAGGTCCTCTTCCACGATGTAGCGGCGGGAGGTGATATCCGCTTTGTCGTGCATTGGAACCAGATGCGCGTGCGCGTGAGGGATGTCTCCGCCGGTGAAGAGGAATGCCACTCTGTCTACGCCAGTGATTTGCTTTTGTACTTTGGCGAGGTGTTGGCCGAGTTGCACAACCTTGGCTGCAAGTTCAGGGGGCAGGTCATCAAAGTAGGCGTAATGCTCCAGTGGCACGATCTGAAGATGACCGGGGCGAATAGGGCCCCTATCGAGAAAAGCCACTATCTGGTCATCCCGATAGACTTCGTAAACGCTATAGTGCTTCAGGGCTATTTTGCAAAACGGGCAGTCGGACTGTTCGGTCATAATCACTCCCCTACAACAGCTGTGCCATCCGAGACTGTATCTCCCGGAAACTGTATAACGATGTCGTTCTCGTTCAGGCCCTCTGTGACTTCGGCCATGTCCTGATTGAAGGCGCCGATGGTGATTTTCTGGAGTTGGGCTTTGCCGTCAACAATCTTGAAGGTGGCCCAGTCGTTGCCTTCTCTGAAGAGGGCGGTCATGGGCACGCGCAGCACGTTTTTGCCGTGCCATGTTTCAATGGCGGCGCGCAAGTGGAAACCGTGGCCGAGTTCCGGGGCGGGGGTGTCCAGATCCAGAATGGTGTTGACCCGTTGTTCCTCAATGCCCAGAGCCGAGACTTTGCTGAAGCCAGCCGGATCGATGCGGCGGACGGTGGCCCGCAAGGTGTTGCCGCCCCAATCTACAAGTGTTGCCTTGGCGTCTTCTTTGATCTTGACCGCTTCGGTGGAGAGCAGATCCACAACAACTTCGATATCAGAAGGGTCGCCCAGCTCCATGAGGAGTGCACCGGACTGGATGGTTTGTTCGCTCTCGACCGCCAGATTGAGGACCACGCCATTGATGGGCGAGATCATGCGTACGGCCAGTTCCTTTGAGCGTTCTGGGTCCTGTGCGATGTGTGGTTCGATCAGGCGAGCCTTGGCACTTTCCAGGTCGCTGTTGCGCTGGGCGATCTGGGCCTCTGCGCTTTGCACCTTCGCGGCTTTCAGGGTGACGTCGATCTCCACGCGCTCCAGCTGGGCGTCAGAGATGGTTTTGGAGCGGTTGAGGCGTTGGGCGCGAACCAGTTCTGACTTTGCCAGCTTGTGCTCTGCCTTGGCGGAGGCGAGTTGGGCTTCTGCCAATGAAATGGCGGCTTTGGCGGTTTCGACGCCAGCCAGTGCCTCTGCCTTGGTGCGGGCGTTCATGAACGGGGTCGTGAGCGGGTTGATGGTGGCAACCGTTGTCTCCCCGCGGATCACCTTGTCACCTACATCCAGTAGGGACCGGTCAACCCGCCCGGCGATTGGGGCGGAGATTTTGTAGATCTCCTTTACGCGGGTTTTGCCGCCTTCCTCAATGGTGACGGTCAGGTCGCCTTTGGTGATGAGCGCTGTTTCAACGGAGACAGGCTTTTCCTGCAAGGCCCAGACAAAGAGGAGGAGAACGAGCAGGGCGATAGCGCCATATGCGCCTCGTTTAACGAATTTACCGTTCATTCCTATTCCCTCGTTTTTAAGGTTTTGATGAGATCAAGATTGCTGACACGGCGGCGCACGATGAGCGCACAGGCCAGTGCAGCTGTGAGAATGACAAAGCTGGCGATGGCGTAGGTGCTTGGTAGCACAACGAGCGGGATGCGGAACAGGTCGCTGGCAAAGCCCTGTATCATGCCTGCTGCCATGCCGTAGCCGATGAGCCAGCCCATGGGTTGTGCCAGAAGGACGATCAGGGCCATCTCCACCAAAATGACGTGGAAGACTTCCTGCTTTGAGAACCCGATGACGCGCAGGCTCGCCAGTTCGCGTCCCCGCTCTGACAGCTGAATGCGGGCGGCGTTGTAGACCACGCCGAAGGCAACAATGACAGCGATGGTAATGTAAGCCACCAGCATGGATGTGACGCTTTCGTCCATCAGCTCACGGAACTTCTCGCGGGAGAGCATCTGCATGGCGATGCCGCCGAGGCCGGGCGTTTCTTTTACTGCATCGTACAAGTCATCGAGGCGGGTGCGATCTACTTTGATTGCCAGATCAGAGATGCGCGGGCCGGTGGGCACAAGGGCGTTCAACGCGTCAATGTGCATGGAGGCGGAAAGGCCCATGTAGCTGGTGATGGTGCCAGCGACGCGCACCTGCCGGATAATGGAGTTGTGCTTGGTCAGCTCCACAGTGACCATCTCGCCCGGCGTTACGCCAAGCTGATTGGCAAGGTGGGTTGGCAACATGAGGCCGGTGTGCGGCATTTCGATTGCGCGTTCGTTCAGGTCAAGAATGCGGGAGAGGTTAGCGTTGGTTGGGCGACCTGTGATTGCCACGCGTTTTTCTCGGGAGCCAAAGCGCAGGATGACGGGTTCTCGTCTGTAGGCTTCTGCGGTGAGTACACCGGGCAGGCGCAGGATGTCCCCCAGAACTTCGGGTGCTTTGTCATCTGCCAAAGTGAGGCGGGCGTCTGCGGTTTCTGCTTTGTTGAAGGCCACGTTGATCATGTGATCCATGGAGTTGGTCAGGAACAGCGCAGAGACGAGCAGGGCGAGTGCGAAGGACACGCCGACGCTGGTGAGCAGGCTGCGCACCGGATTGTGCATGAGGTGGCGTAATCCCATGGTGCTGAGCTGGGACAGGATGCGCAGGCGTCTGGACTTGAGTGAGAGGAAGCTGCGGAACCGTGGCGGGGCCGGTGGCCGCATGGCGACTGCGGGTGGCAGGCGGGCGGCTTTCATAATGGATGAGAACGCGCCTCCAAGTGCGGCAAGCAGCGAGATGGCAGCGGCAATGAGATAGAGGTCCGGGCTTTCATCAAACACGAGGAATGGGAACGAGAAGTACTGAGCATACATCTGGGTCATCAGCTTGCCCAGATAGTTGCCTGCCACTGCTCCTATGCCGACGCCGAGGAGCGCAACGACGGAGACCAGCTTGGCGTAGTGGCCTGCGACAGACCATGAGGAGTATCCGCAGGCTTTTAAGAGGCCGATCTGCTCTCGCTCCAGTGCGATCAGGCGAGACAGGATCATGTTGACGAGGAAGGCAGAGACCAGCAGGAACGTTGGTGGCAGCACCTTTGCCATTGCGGAAAGCTGGGTCAGCTCTGCATCCAGAAACGCGTGGGATTGCTGGTCTTTGCGCTCGTATGCTCCGGTGCCGCCGTAAGGCTTGAGCAGGCGGTCGAGCTTTTCAATAACGCACGGTGTGCAAGCACCTCTGAGCAGTCTTAGGGAGATGTCGTTGGCGGCGTTCTTCATGTCGAACAGGCCCTCCATGGCGGATTGAGCCATGAAGAAGACAGCAAAGCGGCGGTCGTCGGGGACGAGATCCCCAGGCCCCAGCGCGTAGATGAACTCTGGGGAGAGGATGATGCCGGTGACTTCGAGGTTGAGTTTCTTGCCGTTGAGGGTGGCGCTGAAGGTGTCGCCGGGTTTGAGGTTGTGCGCATTGGCGAAGCGGGAATCTAGCGCGACTTCGTTGGTGCGCGAGCCTTCGGGCAGGCGGCCTGCTCTCAGGTAGAGGCGGTTGACTGCTGGCTTTCTGCCGGATGGCAGGGACAGAGCAATACCAGCGGCAGGTTCCGCCATCTGAGGAATATCCAGAATGGCAGAGCGGACGATGCGCATTTCGACAGCGGCGACACCATCAATGGCAGCGATGCGTTCTTTCAGGTGGTCCGGTGCACGGACGGCCTGCGCGAAGATGTGGCCGAAGCGGTATTGGTCGTAATAGGTTTCCTGTGTGTGACTGAGGGACCGGTAGGCGCCTTGTGCAAGGATGAGCGTCATCACACCGCAGGCCATGACCAAAGCAATGGCGAGCACTTGCGCCCACAGGCGTTTCAAGTCGCGAATAACTTTTCGGTCGAGGACGGGCAGGGCTACCATGCAACCTCCGAGGGTTGCTTGGGGGCCTCGTTCTCGTGGGTGCTTTCGATGGCGCCGTCTTTGAAGACATAGACACGGTTTGCCATTTGCTGGATGGCGGTGTTGTGGGTGATGATTGCGGTGGTGGTGCCCAGCTCTTTGTTGATGCGCTGTAAGGCTTCCAGAACCAGCGTGCCGGTTTTGGTGTCGAGTGCGCCGGTGGGTTCGTCGCAGAGCAGAACTTCCGGTCGTTTGGCGATGGCGCGGGCGATGGCAACGCGCTGCTGTTCACCGCCGGACATTTCCGCTGGGAAGTGAGAGGCGCGTGGGCCGAGGCCAACCAGTTCCAGCGCTTCTTTCGGGTCCAGAGGGTCTTTAGCGATCTCGGTTGTCAGCGCGACATTTTCCCATGCGTTGAGGCTGGGAATGAGGTTGTAAAACTGGAAGACGAAGCCGACGTAATCACGGCGGTAGCGGGTCAGGTTGCTTTCGCTGAAATTGGTCAAGTTTTGGCCCATGAAGGAAACAGTGCCGGATGTGGCATTATCCAGTCCGCCAAGAATGTTCAAAAAGGTGGATTTGCCGGAGCCGGACGGCCCAAGCAATACAACCATTTCGCCTTCAAAGAGTGTCATGGAGACACCCCGAAGTGCGTGCACCTCGACCTCGTTGGTTGTGTAGGTTTTGGTGACATCTTCAGCAATGAATACTGGCGTTGGCATAGGGCCCCCAACCTGAATGTGCAGCTGCGTTACACTATAGCAGTTGCGGCCACTCTACAGGCAATGATCCTGCTCAATGAACTGCGTAATTTCCCTAGGTCAAGTGTCGCAGTTTGGTAGGGTACCGACGGGCCTGCGGAAAATCCGTTCGGGATGTCGCAATGGGGCGCAAGATTCTGGTCATGGGTATATGTTTGTGGGAATGGATTCGCGTTTTTGAGATATGTGAGAGGCAAGTCAGCCGGAATAAGGTGCGGTTATTACAAGAGAGGACAAATAATTTTCTGCTGAGCCCACGCCGGTTACACATTTTGCTGCTGTGCAGCACTGTGTATGCGGTACCTGGTAAATCAAGGATGCCCCGGATACTTTTTAATAACTCATAAATAGCTGAATCTATTTCAGAAAAAGGCGGATCTCTCGCATCCTACCTATCCCTTGGGATAGGTTTTGCAACTTGGAAACTCCGTAGCGTTAGCTCTTCCATGTCAAGCAAAGTTTAAGCAACCACTTGGTATCGTTTGGTAAATTTTCAACCATGGGTACTTGTTCCCCCAGATGAAAGATGAAAGACTTTGGTCAGTGGTTGTACGTAGGTGCGATTACACATTTTTCGCCTTCGCCCACTTAACGATGCGAAGGATTTTTATAACTGGGAGACTTTTTTAAATGCGATTTAAGCGTAGTATTCTTTCTCTCGCTCTTGCTGCAAGCGTAGCGATGCCGATTTCCGGTGCGATTATTACTGAAGCAGGTGCAGCAACGCCGCCTAACATGCTCGTCGTTGCTGGCCGTATTGATGATCTCATTTCACTTGATCCGCAGGAAATGTTCGAGTTCTCGGGTACGGACATTGCCAACAATATTTACGACAAGCTGGTCGTGTTGGACCCGTCTGACCTGTCTAAAGGGTATGGTCCTGGTCTAGCTGAGAGCTGGGAGATCTCTGAGGACGGAAAGACCTTTACCTTTAAAATGCGTGAAGGCATCAAGTTCCATTCTGGAAATCCGGTGACGGCAAAGGATGCTGAATTCAGCCTTCGTCGCGCTGTTGCTCTTAAGAAGACGCCGTCTTTCATTGTCACTCAGTTTGGGTTTACTGCCGAGAATATGAATGACACCATTAAAGCGGTTGATGAAAATACGTTCCAGATCACTACCGACAAGAAGTATGCACCTTCTTTCGTGCTGAACTGCTTTACGGCTGTGATTGCTTCCATCGTTGACTCCGAACTGGTCAAGGCCAATGAGGTTGATGGTGACTGGGGGAATGGCTGGCTAAGGACCAACTCTGCCGGCTCCGGTGCCTTTAAGTTGCAAAACTGGAAACCAAATGAGTCTTATTCTCTGACAGCGGTTCCGGGTTACTGGCGTGGTGATGTTGCAATGAAGCGCGTCATCGTGCGTCACGTGATGGAATCTGCTTCTCAGCGTCTGATGCTGGAAAAAGGTGATGTTGATGTTGCGCGTCACCTATCTCCTGAAGATGTTGCTGCGATCTCTACTAACGAAGACCTCAAGGTTGAGGACACTCTTCGCGGCCGCTTGATGTATATCTCCTTCAACCAGAAGGATCAGGCTCTGGCCCATCCAAAGGTTGCGGAAGCGCTGAAGTATCTGGTGGATTATAAGGGTATGACGGGTTCCTTCCTGAAGGGGCAGTACACCATTCAGCAGGCGTTCTTGCCGCAGACCTATATGGGTGAGCTCAAAGACACACCGTATTCCCTGAATGTTGAAAAGGCGAAGGAACTTCTTGCGGAAGCTGGATACGCTGATGGGTTCGACGTGGAGTTTATCGTTCGCAATGCGACCGAGCGTCTTGAGATTGCTCAAAGCTTGCAGAACACCTTTGCCCAGGCTGGTATTAATGCGTCAATAACTACTGGTACCGGAAAGCAGATTCTTGGTCGTTACCGCGCGCGTGATTTCCAGATCTACGTAGGTGCGTGGGGTCCGGACTATCCAGATCCACATACAAACGCTGATACGTTCGCAAACAACCCTGACAACCGTGATGAGGCAAAACTGACCGGTAAACTGGCATGGCGTGTTGGTTACCCAGCCACTGACCTGACGGTTCTGACTGATCTGGCTGTGCAGGAAAGTGACCGTGAGAAGCGTGCACGCATGTACGTTGAAGCGCAAAAGGTCTTCCAGAAGGAAGCTCCGTTTGCCGTTATGTTCCAGCAGATTGAACAGAACTCAATGCGTGAAAACGTGAGCGGCTTCAATCCGGGTGGCGCTGTCACTGGCGTATTCTACTGGCCTGTAAAGAAATAGGATTGGCTGGCAGAATATGAGTATCGCTGAGTCTACAGCGACTGTGGTGCGGCGAGGGCAGACCTCGCCGCTCTACAAGTTTTTAAAAGGTTTGATCGCTGGCCTTTTCTCCATAACCCTCACCATGGTGGGGCTTCTCTTTGTCACCTTTATTATTGCGCGCGTGATGCCCGTAGACCCTGTTCTGGCGGTCGTGGGGGAGCGTGCCTCCCAGGAAATCTATGAGGCTGCCTACAAGGCCATGGGGCTTGATCAGCCGCTTGTTGTTCAGTTCTGGCTGTTCCTGAAACAGGTGGCGGCGGGTGACTTCGGGATGTCGACGCTGACAGCGCGGCCCGTTGTTGAGGATATTGGCCGTGTGTTTCCGGCAACCCTTGAGCTTGCAACGCTGGCGACGATTGCCGGTGTGGGCCTTGGTGTGCCGATGGGCGTTCTTGCTGCGGTTTATGAAGGCCGTTGGCCAGACCAGATTATTCGCGTTGTTGGCCTGTTTGGATATTCCATGCCGATCTTCTGGTTTGGTTTGATGGGCCTTTTGATTTTCTACGGAATTCTTGGCTGGGTTGGCGGTCCGGGCCGTCTGGATATTTATTACGAAGATATCATTCCGCCTGTGACCGGCATGATTCTGATTGATAGCCTACTGGCACGGGATACGGAGATCTTCTGGAATGCAGTGAGCCACATCATCCTGCCCGCCAGTATTCTGGGCTATTACTCCATTGCTTATATTTCCCGCATGACCCGTTCCTTCATGTTGGAGCAGTTCTCTCAGGAGTACATCACCACTGCGCGGGTGAAGGGGGTTTCCGAGACGGCTGTGATCTGGCGTCATGCGCTACCGAATGTGATGATCCCGCTGATTACGGTGATTGCTCTTTCCTATGCAAATTTGCTGGAGGGGTCGGTGCTGACGGAGATTATCTTCTCGTGGCCGGGGCTGGGCAACTACATCACCAACGCTCTGCTTTCTGCTGATATGAACGCGGTACTGGGCGGAACGGTGGTGGTTGGTGCGATCTTTGTTGGTCTCAATCTCTTCTCTGACTTTATGTACAAAGTGGTGGATCCGAGGGCACGATGACGACAGCACCTGTAAAATCAAATGTGCCTGCACGGTCTGGCCTGAAGGCATGGCTTACCTCAGATGCCCCAGTGTCTCGCAGTCATGCGAAGGCGGTGCAGCTGTATCTGGGCTGGCTGAAACTTTATGAAAACAAGCTGGCGTTCCTAGGCTTTTTGATCATTGTCAGCTTGGTGCTGATGGCGATCTTTGCGCCTTTGCTGGCGACTGCTGAGCCGAACGCACAGGACTTGAGCAAGCGTTTGCTCTCACCGCTGTCCGAGGGCCACCTGTTGGGCACGGATGAGCTGGGTCGTGATATCTGGAGCCGTCTTGTTTATGGTTCCCGCATCACGCTTCTGATTGTTGGTATCGTGGCCTTTACGGCGCCGGTGTTTGGCCTGCTAATTGGCACTGTGGCGGGTTATCTGGGGGGCTGGGTTGATCAGGTGCTGATGCGTCTGGTGGATATATTCCTGGCGTTTCCACGGCTTGTGCTGGCGCTGGCGTTTGTTGCTGCGCTTGGGGCAGGAATTGAAAGTGCGATCATTGCCATCAGCCTGACGGCGTGGCCGCCTTATGCGCGTATTGCACGCGCGGAAACCCTGACCATTCGCAATGCGGATTACATTAGCGCCGTGCGGTTACAGGGTGCAGGCGTCATGCACATTATTGTCGGACATGTGTGGCCGTTGTGTTTGTCCTCCATCATCGTGCGGGTGACGCTGGATATGGCGGGAATTATTCTGACTGCAGCTGGTCTGGGATTCCTTGGTCTTGGGGCACAGCCGCCGGAGCCGGAGTGGGGGGCTATGATCTCTGCGGGCCGGAAGTTTGTTCTTGACCAGTGGTGGGTTGCGGCCATGCCGGGTATGGCGATCTTCATCGTCTCGTTGGGATTCAACCTGCTGGGTGATGGACTGCGCGATATTCTTGATCCGAAAAAGAGCCAGAGCTAGGGGAGAGGACCATGAGTGATACGCTTTTGAGCGTTGAGGACCTTTGGGTTCGCTTCCCGACGCGAGCCGGTACTGTTGATGCGGTGCGCGGGATTTCGTTTTCCGTCGGGCGTGAGCGGGTTGGTATTGTGGGGGAGAGTGGGTCTGGCAAGTCCATGACAGGGCGCAGTATTTTGCGTCTGATCCGCCCTCCGGGGCAGATGGAGGCAAAGTCCATTGCCTTTAACGGCAAGAACCTGCTGGACTATTCTGAACGGCAGATGCGGAAGATTCGTGGGCATGAGATTTCCATGGTCATGCAGGACCCGAAGTTCTCGCTAAATCCGGTGCATACGGTTGGGAAGCAGATTTGCGAGGCGTTGCGGCTGCATACGAAGGTCTCTCGCCGTGCGGCACGTCTGGGGGCACTGGAGATGCTAGAGGCGGTGCAGATCCGCAATCCTGAGCGCGTGTTTAACTCGTACCCGCATGAGCTTTCGGGCGGGATGGGGCAGCGTGTGATGATCGCGATGATGCTGATTACCGACCCCAAGCTGCTGATTGCAGATGAGCCGACCTCTGCGCTGGATGTGACGGTTCAGATGAAGGTGCTGGCGATTATGGACAAGCTGGTGCAGGAGCGGGGGATGGGGCTGATCTTCATCAGCCACGACCTGAACCTTGTCTCGTCTTTCTGTGACCGCATCATCATTATGTATGCGGGTCGCATTGTGGAGACTTGTAAGGCCAGTGAGCTGCACAATGCGGTGCATCCCTATACGCGAGGGCTGCTGAACGCGTTGCCGCGTATTGAGGAGCCCAAGGAACGGCTTGAGGCGTTACAGCGTCAGGATAGTTGGAAGCAAGAGGTCAGTGTTGATGCCCGGGTCTGATAGTGCTGTGATGGAACGTAAGCCAATGGTTGCGGAGGCAACAAAAGAGGCCCGTTTGGAGATCAAAGACCTCAACGTCTATTTTGGTGAGGGGGCGGATCGCCTTCAGGCTGTCAGGAATGTGAGCCTGAAGGTTCAGCAGGGTGGCAGCTTCGGGATTGTGGGTGAATCTGGCTCAGGCAAGTCCACTGTGCTACGTGCGGTGTGTGGTCTGGTTGAGAGCTGGGACGGTGAGATCGATATTGATGGAGCCCCTGTCTCGCATAGGCGTGACAAAGCGTTTGCGCGTAAGATCCAGATGGTTTTTCAGGACCCTTATGCGTCGCTGCATCCGCGTCATACGGTTGACCGTGTGCTGTCAGAACCGCTTAAGCTGCACGGGTTTGATAATGTTGATGCGCGTGTTCTCCGGGTACTGGATGATGTTGGGCTGGGGGCAGATTTCCGGTTTCGGTATCCGCATCAGCTGTCCGGTGGGCAGCGGCAGCGTGTGGCGGTTGCACGGGCGTTAATGCTGGAGCCTGAGATCCTGCTGCTGGATGAGCCAACTTCAGCGTTGGATGTGTCAGTGCAGGCGGAAATCCTGAACCTGTTCTCTGATCTGCGAAAGGAACATAACCTTACTTATGTGATGGTGACGCATGATTTGGCGGTGGTTGCGCATATGTGTGATGAGATCGCAGTGATGCAGCATGGTGAAGTGGTTGAGGTAATGGATGTTGAGGCGATGCGTCAGTCAAAGCCAGAGACAGCCTACACGCAGGAACTGCTGAAAGCCTCGTTGGGATATGATGCGGAGTTCTTCGGGGCCGCCTGATCCGGTCTACGCGTCTTAGAGTGTCAGGAGCCCCGTCCTTTGGCGGGGCTTTTGAGTGTCTGGGTGGGGTTCGCTGACTGGTTTGATTGTCTATGGTCAGGGCCTGTTTGCCGAACAGCAACGATATTTGTGGAAGTTCTGATAGGTCTCTGATTCTCTTTGGAACTTTTTTTGCTCCAGCACAGGGTGCCTTTGGTTGCTTTTCGAGGGTGATTTTGTCGCAGAAGAACACCCTAAAATAGCGCTTTTGGGGGAGAAAGACGTAGCGTCCAGATCATACTTAGAAGTCATGTGCAGAAAATGGACTAGGCCAATGAGTTCACTGTGAATTTCTTAATGTTTTCTGCTATAACCATCCGGCTTCATCCTACGGGTTCTTTGAACTGAAATACTCGTAGATTGGCTTGGTGTTTTCTAATTGATCTACGGTGTCTTCTTTGAGAAGTCTTGATGAAAATCTTATTTCCCACATTCCCCCGTTTCGAAAGCTGGAACGTGTTGATGTCAGAGAGATTTTAGACGCAGCAACGCCTAAGCGTTTCAGCGCGGGTCAGACTATTTTTGAAGAGCATGAAACGGCAGAGAGGTTCTTTCTTCTGCTGGACGGTCATGTGCGCGTTATTCGAACGACGGCTGGTGGAGATCAGGTGATTGCGCGGCACATCGTCAGCGGTGAGCTGATGGGGATTGCACCTGCGATTGGCCGTACGACATATCCTGCAAGTGCGGTGGCCATTGATGACTGCCTTGTGCTGTTCTGGCCGACCAATCTGTGGAGCACGTTTGTCGAAAAGTATGAGGGATTTGCGACAGAAACCTACAAGACCGTGGGTGAGCGCATCTCTGAGGCAAACAATCATATTCTGGAGCTAGCGACGCAGCAGGTTGAGCAGCGTGTTGCGCGAGCTTTGATGAGACTTGCCATCCAGAGCAGCCGCACCACTGACGAGGGGATGGAAATCGATTTTCCTCTCACCCGGCAGAATATCTCCGAGATGACCGGCACAACCCTTTACACCGTTAGCCGTTTGCTAAGCGCTTGGGAGAAGCAGGGAATCGTGACCAGCGGGCGCAAAAAGGTGGTTGTGACCGACATGGGTAAGCTGAAGTCCCTGGCGGATTTAGACCCAATGGCTAACTCCTGATTGTTGCAGGGTAAGCAGCCGGCTTCGACTAGGCAGAACTACCAGTATTCTTGAGTCTCTATCGCTTTGTTTTTAAAGGCTTTTTTATCTAATATCAGTTATTTGACGAATAGGTTGTTCTAGCACAAACTTCGCCTTTGACGTCAATTTTATCATCTTCGGGACCGTAACCACGATAGGATTCCGTAGATGTCAGAATTCCTTACAAAATCGCGGGCACGAAATATTTTTTATGGGGGATCGTTGTTCTTCATAGGCATATTTGGCGTGCTCACAATCGACAGCCATCTTTACATCGTCAATGAGGCTACTTCGAAGATGCCGCTGACCGACGAGGTTGTGCTCGGCAAACACATTTGGGAAAAGAACTCCTGCATTAACTGCCACACGCTGCACGGGGAAGGTGCTTACTTTGCACCGGAAGTGGGTAACGTGATGACACGTTGGGGTGTTCTGGATGATCCGGATGATGCAGCTGAGACACTTGGCGCATGGATGGAATCACAACCCAGCGGGATCGAAGGGCGTCGCCAGATGCCACACTTCGAGTTGACTGATGAAGAAGTCCGCGGCCTCTCTGAATTCTTGCGTTGGGCCGATAAGACCAACACGCAAGACTGGCCACCGAACGACGCTGGTTAAGGGGTGGTATTATGAAATACAGTTCTCAAAAAGTCGCGTATGCTTACTTCGTAGCTGCGCTTGGTTTATTCGCAATTCAGGTGCTGGGCGGCTTGCTCGCAGGCTGGATCTACGTTTCACCTAATTTCCTTTCGGAATTGCTGCCGTTCAACATCGTTCGCATGTTGCACACAAACGCACTAGTTGTCTGGCTTCTGCTTGGCTTCTTTGGTGCAGCTTACTTCATCATTCCGGAAGAGAGCGAGCGCGAGATCCACTCCGTTAAGCTTGCTTACATTCAGCTGATCATTCTTGTGGTTGGTACACTGGGTGCTGTTGTCAGCTACCTGTTCGGCATTCACGAAGGCCGCGAATTCCTTGAGCAGCCGCTCTGGGTTAAAGTGGGCATTCTTGTTGCTGCGCTGATCTTCCTGTTCAACATCTCCATGACCGTGCTGAAAGGCCGTAAGACTGCCATTACCAACATTCTGGTGATCGGTCTTTGGGCTCTTTCTCTGCTGTGGCTGTTTGCGTTCTACAACCCGGACAACCTGAGTCTGGATAAGATGTACTGGTGGTACGTGATTCACCTTTGGGTGGAAGGTACCTGGGAACTGGTGATGGCTTCCATCCTTGGCTTCCTGATGCTGAAGCTTACCGGTGTTGACCGCGAAGTTATCGAGAAGTGGCTCTACATCATCGTAGCGACCGCTCTGTTCTCCGGTATTCTTGGTACAGGACACCACTACTACTGGATCGGGACGCCGGGGTACTGGCAGTGGATTGGTTCCATCTTCTCTACTTTGGAAGTCATACCATTCTTCCTGATGATGACCTTCTCCTTCGTCATGGTCTGGAAAGGTCGTAAGAACCATCCAAACAAAGCAGCTCTGCTGTGGTCTTTGGGTTCTGCAACAGTTGCGTTCTTTGGTGCTGGCGTCTGGGGCTTCCTGCATACTCTGCACGGTGTGAACTTCTACTCACACGGTACACAGATCACTGCAGCGCATGGTCACCTTGCCTTCTTCGGTGCCTACGTCGCTCTGAACCTTGCCGTGTTCACCTACGCAATGCCAATGCTTAAGGCTCGCAGCCCATACAACCAGGTTCTCAACATGGCCAGCTTCTGGCTGATGACCGGTGGTATGTCCTTCATGACCTTCGTGCTGACATTTGCCGGAACCATTCAGACTCACATGCAGCGTGTTGTTGGTGAAGACTTCATGTCCGTACAGGATCAGCTGACAGTGTTCTACATCATGCGCTTCGGTGCTGGTGCGGCTGTTGTGCTCGGTGCTCTGCTGTTCATCTACTCTGTGCTTGTACCGCGCAAGGAGCTGTTCACTGAAAGCACTGGTTCTACTCCTGAAGCCAAAGCAGTTCTGGAAGGTGGTCGTTAATGACTGTACAGAACCACGTTTTTGATGTGCCCTATTATCAGCCTATCGCCGATGAATGTGCACTATTCGAAACGGCTTTTAACAAAGGTCTGCCCCTTCTTTTGAAGGGGCCGACG
Organism: Pseudovibrio japonicus; assembly: GCF_014651595.1. GTDB lineage: Bacteria > Pseudomonadota > Alphaproteobacteria > Rhizobiales > Stappiaceae > Pseudovibrio > Pseudovibrio japonicus. The sequence goes on from NZ_BMXE01000003.1 coordinate 51,433, forward strand.
GGCTGCGGCAAAACCCGCTTTGTGGAGCATATGGCCGCTAAGCTGGGTCGCCCCATCTACACCGTGGCATGCCATGATGATCTTTCTGCAGCTGACCTGATTGGTCGTTACCTGCTTAAAGGTGGTGTGACCGAGTGGGTTGATGGTCCGCTGACAAGGGCGGTTCGCGAAGGCGCGATCTGCTACCTTGATGAAGTGATTGAAGCACGGAAAGACGTTGCGGTTGTTTTGCACCCGCTGACTGATAACCGTCGCCGTCTCATCATCGAGCGTACTGGCGAAGAGCTGCAAGCTCCACCGAACTTCATGCTCGTTGCCAGCTATAACCCCGGTTATCAGAATGTTCTGAAGCAGATGAAGCCTTCCACACGGCAGCGCTTCCTCTCAACCACCTTTGATTTCCCTGATGCGGAAACCGAAGTTCAGGTTGTTGCTAAAGAAAGCGGACTGGATGTTGAGCGTTCCAAATCTCTGGTGCGTCTTGCTGGCCATATTCGTGGTCTTTCCAGCCTTGATCTGGAAGAGGGGGTCTCTACCCGCTTGCTGATCTACGCTGCCTCCCTGATTGCTGGTGGTATGCCAGTTGAGAAAGCACTGCAATACTCTGTTGTTGAACCACTGAGTGATGAGCCTGACGTTCAGGTCGCGCTTCGTGATTTGATCGCAGTTGTTTACGGGTGAGCCTGATGAAAGAGCAATTACTGGAGTTTTTAGAGCCTGAAGAAGCCGTAGGTAACCTGTGGCATGATTATGCTTCAAGTCTGGGTGCTCCAGTGCACTACGAGGATATGGAGGTCGAGCTGGCTCAGGTTCGCACCTCCGTGCAAGTGGTGTTTCGCGGGTTAGGTGGTGAAGCGAAGGTGGAGATCAGCCAAGCTCCGGCAACCGCTTCAACCTACCGCATGCCTGTTAAACGCAAGCTCGGCAACGCGGCAGAGACGATCTTTCTGTCGGAGTTTGATGGTGAGCGTTTGAGACTTCCTCCGATTCTGGGTGTCTTCCCGGAAGCGGAAATGAACAGAGCCCATTACATCTGGCTTGCTGCCTTTGCGGCGAACTGCGATGTGCAGGAAAAGCCTGTTGATCCGTTGCAGGCGGATGTTCAGGCCCTAGCTTTGGCCAAGCAGGCGATTGAGCGTGTTTGGGAAAAGTGTGTTGGTCTGCAAGACTTTTTCCGTCAGTCCTGCGAATTTCTCTTACAAACCCGCAAGCGCCCAAGTCTTCCTGAGTGGGAAGCTGCGGTTGAAGCTATCGTGCTTGAGTTGCTTGGTGGGCCGCGGGCTGTGACCAGCACCAGTGCTACCATTCGCAAGGCGATGGAGTGTGTTGATGAGCGCTGGAAGCTGACTGCTCCGCGTGGATATTGCCCCTTTGCGCCGGTGCCTATCTGGGTTTCCAGTGAGTTGGTGAACGGCGAACGTGGTGAAGAGCGCTCTGATGAGCAGGCTCCGCCAACGCCGCAAGGTGCCAGCGCGACGACAAAACGCAAAGCAAAGCGTGAGAAACGTGAGCAGGCGGATCGTAAAGACAGTTTTATTCTACACCGGTTTGAGGCGATCCTCTCCTGGGTAGAAAGCATGAACCTCAATCGTAGTACGGATGACGACGAAGAGGAAAATGCGCAGAAAGCGGCTGATGATCAGGATTATATCAGCCTTTCGAAAAATCAGCGGAAAGCAGCGACACGGTTGCGCCTGCATCTGGACTTATCTCCAGAAGACGCCGACCACGAACGCCTTTCCGACAAATACACCTACCCTGAGTGGGATCATCGTCAGCGCAAGTTTTTGGATGACCATTGCCGCGTTCTTGAGAAGGATGCTGAGCCAGATTATGAGAGTGTGCTGCTGACGGACCCGTATCATAAACGCCGCATCCGGCAGGTGAAGCGCCAGTTTGAGGCGCTGCGTCCGAAGCGGATTATGCAGATGCGTCAGGCTGAGGGATCGGAACTCGATCTGGATGCCTTGGTTACAGCGCAGGTGGATCTCAAGGCATCGGGTTATGCATCCGATCGGATCTTCCAGGATGCGCGTGCTGTTGAGCGTGATCTTTCCGTCGCGATGTTGCTTGATACATCTCGTTCCACCGAGAGCGCGGTTGGCGATTCCAGTGTTATTGAGATTGCCGGTGCGGCCTTGGCAGCACTATCCGGCGGTATTGATGCCAGTGGGGATCATCTAGGTGTCTGGGGCTTCTCATCCCTGAAGCGGGATCGGGTTTTCATGAACAAGGCCAAAGGCTTTGATGAGCCAATGACCGATGAGGTGATCGCGAAGATTGGTGGCCTCAAGCCTTGTTACTACACCCGTTTGGGTGCTGCGATCCGGCATACCACCGCGCAGCTTGCCTTGCAGCAAACACAGCGGAAGCTTTTGCTTGTACTTACAGATGGAAAGCCAAACGATCTTGACCACTATGAAGGCATTCACGGCATTGAAGATAGCCATATGGCGGTTCGTGAAGCGCGCCGACAAGGCATGGCCGTTCATGGTGTGATTGTTGATGAGGATGGGCAGGACTGGTTTGCCCGGATCTTCGGCAAGGGTGGTTATACGCTGTTTCCAAATCCGGAGCGCCTGACACGAGCGCTCCCCGATATCTATAGAAGCCTGACAAGGGAGTATTAGATTATGAAGCTGTTTTACATGGTCCTGGGCTTTGTGGCAGGTCTACTGCCTTTGTCCGCAATGGCTGCAATTTCCGGATATCAGCGCCCGGTGCCCCAGCCGCAAAGCGCGACGGCTGAGCTTTGGTTCTTGCTGGCAACTATTATGCTTGTTGCTTCTCTCGTTGTTGTGCATTTGGTTGTGAAACGCAGATGAACGAAGACGAGCTCAGCAATCGCATCAGTGTCAGACGGTTGGCGCTCTACCTGTATCCGCTAGGGATCGGGGCCGTTGGCATCAACCTGTTCTTCCTGTCGCTGATTTTCTCGTGGGTCGGGCTGCCGGTGATGTCACCTTACCTTGCGATGGCTGGTGGCGTTGTATTCGGTTACCCGTTTGCTTATCCCTTCGCAAAACATATCCGATACCTCATGGATAAATCGGACGGATTACTGGACTGACTGTTGGATCTTTAGGTACTGGACGCCAAAGCGCGATCTGTTCAGATCGCGCTTTTTTTGTGTGCAGGTGTTTTGATTGGCACTTCTCACAATTCAGATGGGAAAGGTCTTGTGCGAGCATAGCTTTAGGACACTGGAGCTGTGTTGTGTTGCTTCTGGTTGGGATGTTTCTATTGGGAGAAACAACAGTTGCGTGCGCTTGCTGCCTGTACATTCTCCAATACTGTGAGGAACTGGCAGGGCATTTTGCTCGCTTGCCTTTGCGTGTGCGCGCTTTTTAGTGGGGCGTCGCTTGCACAGACCAATCGATGGCCGCAGGATCACCAGAGTTGGGATAGAGCGACGGGCGATTGGGGGGGATTTCGAACCAAGCTGAATGAGATGGGTATTGATCCGGAGCTGAACTACGCCCACGATCTTCTGGCGAACCCGGTTGGCGGTGAACGTCAGAGTGCTGCTTATTCGGGCTCCTTTATTGGTGGTGTTGATTTTGATCTGGATACGCTGTTCGGCTTGACCGGAACCAGCTTTAGTTTTGGCTATTATCAGGGGCTGGGACGGGACCTTTCGGGCGAGGACATCAATAACGTTATTGATGTGTCACAGATCTTTATTGGCGATGTCTTTGGAATTTCGCAGATTAACTTATTGCAGACACTTGCGAATGATCGGATCGAGATCGCTCTTGGTCGTCTCTCTGCCGGTGCCGATTTCGCGACCAGTGATGCCTTTGTGTATTATGTAAGTGCCGGGGTTAATCCCAATCCGCTTCAACTTCTAGAAAATCTTCCCTCATTCACCACACCGCCATTTAGTCAGTGGGGCGCACGCGGGACTGTCAGGGCTCTGGATTTTCTGAGTTTGTCGGTTGGGGCTTACAATGCCGATATCAATGCGCAAAACAACGACATGCACGGGCTCGTTTTCAAATTTAACCCTGAAGATGGTGTGCTGACCGTTGCCGAAGGTGAGCTCCAGGTCGGACAGGGCGAGGATAGTTCCTATCTGCCCGGGCAATACAGGTTTGGTGGTTACTTTGATACGAGTGATTACATGAGGTTTTCTGATCCAGAGCGGATAGTTGCCGGTAACTGGGGTTTATATCTTCTCGGAAATCAGATGGTTTATCGGGAACAAATGGATCAGGGGCTTAGTCTTTGGGGTTTTTTCTCGGTTGCGCCTCGACAAAGCATCAACTTATTCCCCTACAGCGCAAACGGCGGTGCCTACTATCAAGGCTTGTTTAATGGTCGGGATGGCGACATCACGGCGGGGGCTTTTTACCTTGGTGTTTTCAGCGATGACCTGCCGGGGCAAAGCTATGAGCTGGTGTTTGAATTGAACCATCGCTTTCAGTTTTCGGAGTGGTTCTTCACGACGGTGGATGGGCAGTATGTGCTCAATCCGAATGGTCAGACGGATATCCCGGATGCGTGGGTTGTTGGCTTTGAAATGTCCGTTGATTTTTGAGCGAAACAGCTTTGTTTTCGTACAAAACCGGCTTGTTTTTCATAGTGCAAATCACTTGCAAAATTGAACTGAAGATACCAACAAAAAACTTGGTGCAAATACCATGTGATCTTGATTTTTCTGAGGGTGAGAGTTGGTGTCGAGGTGTGCGGTGCCGATCAGGAAAACACTAGATTATTTCAGCTTTAAAATTGGCGGTGTTGTGCATGGATTTTCTCGTGTTCGCGGGAACACACTGAGCTCACAAAAGAAATAGCTAAATTAGTTTAGTTTGAAGTAGTTCGAGATATGGACAAAAGCTAAATCATCACGGAAATGTGAGAAGTAAAGTCGAGTTAAATGTAATTCTTGAGTTTTCAATACTAGTATTTCTCTCGAGCTACATTTGATTGCAATCAAAACCGAAAAGTAATCTCGCTGATATATTTTAATAAGTTCAGTTGAGAAGTTGATTCTATCATGCAAGAGCAGATGGAAAGGCGACGTTTTCTTGGTTTGTCCAAGTACACGGATGATGGTCTGTGTCCGCCTTACAGTATTGGCAAGTATGAGTTCTCGGAGGCATGTACCGGATGCGGTGATTGTATTTCGGTGTGCCCTGAAAAGATCCTTCGAATTTCTGAGCGGAGCAGATTGGCTGTTGTCGATTTCGGCAAGGGGTCCTGCAGTTTCTGTGGGGCGTGCGTCGATGCTTGCAAGGAGGGGGCGTTGGTGAAGACCGGTAAGGCTCCCTGGGCGATGAAAGCCGTCATCAGCTCCAACTGCCTGTCTTATCAAAAGATCGCGTGTCGGGCCTGTGCCGACTTTTGTGAGATGAGGGCGATCCGGTTTCATCCTGGCCTTGGTGGCCAGCAAACTCCTGATTTGGACAGTGAAGTGTGTACCGGATGCGGTGCCTGCCTTGTTGCCTGTCCCAACGGATCCATCGAAATGCGTGAAGTCAAACTCCAAGAGGAGGTTCTATGAACATTTGCGGCATTCTCGTTAGTTGCTTAGCGGGAAAAACCCAAGAGGTTTCCGAGATTTTGTCCGCCCTGCCGGGCGTGGAAGTTCATATCACCAATAAGGATACAAACCAGCTCGTCGTGACGGCAGAGGATACGGAAGAGACCTTTGCGGATCAGCAGGTGCTGGAGATTCACCGGACGCCCGGCGTCGTATCCGCTGCAATTACTTACCATCAATTCGAACCAAACACCGACCCTGACCTGAAGGCGGCCTAACGGGAGGCAAACCATGTCAATCACGGCATCTCGCAGAGATATTATAAAGTCAGCAGCGGTTGCAGCAACTGCCTCTGCAGCTGGTATCGCGTTACCAAAGTCCGCCGAGGCTCAGGGAAAAGCCTCCGACATTCGCTGGGACAAAGCTGCTTGCCGCTTCTGTGGTACGGGCTGCTCGGTTCTTGTAGGTGTGAAGGACGACCGCGTTGTTGCAACGCAAGGTGATCCAGATGCGCCGGTCAACCGCGGTCTGAACTGCATCAAGGGCTATTTTCTTTCCAAGATCATGTATGGCCAGGACCGCTTGAAGACCCCGATGCTGCGCAAGACCGGTGGGGTTTATGACAAGAATGGCGAATTTGAGCCAGTTTCCTGGGATGAAGCTTTCACAGTGATGGCTGATAAGTTCAAGGATGCGCTGAAGGAAAAAGGTCCAACGGCAGTTGGTATGTTCGGATCTGGTCAGTGGACCATCTGGGAAGGCTATGCCGCTGCCAAGTTCATGAAGGCTGGTCTGCGCTCTAACAACATTGACCCGAATGCCCGCCATTGTATGGCTTCTGCCGTGGCTGCTTTCATTCGTACCTTTGGTATTGACGAGCCAATGGGGTGCTATGATGATCTGGAGCATGCGGATGCGTTTGTGCTGTGGGGCGCGAATATGTCCGAGATGCACCCGATCCTGTGGTCACGTCTTACCGACACCCGCTTGACCAAGCCGGGCTGCGAAGTTCACGTTCTTTCCACCTTCGAGCACCGTAGTTTTGAACTTGCTGACAACGGCATGGTGTTTACGCCGCAGACCGATCTGGTGATCCTGAACTTCATCGCCAACTACATTATTGAAAATGATGCGGTGAACTGGGACTTCGTCAATAAGCACGTCAACATCACCAAGACTGCTACTGATATCGGGTATGGTCTGCGTCCGAATGATCCGCGTGAGCAGGAAGCTGAAAATGCCGGGTCTGGCAAGATCTCCAAGATTGAGTTTGAAGAGTACAAGAAGCTCGTTTCCAAATATACGCTTGAGTATACGGAGGAAATGTCCGGAGTTCCTGCAGACAAGCTTCTGAAACTGGCGCAGATTTATGCTGATCCAAACAAGAAAGTGATGTCGCTTTGGACCATGGGCTTCAACCAGCACTCACGTGGTAGCTGGGTCAACAGCCTTTGCTACAACGTGCACCTGCTGACTGGCAAGATTTCCGAGCCCGGCAATGGTCCGTTCTCTTTGACAGGACAGCCGTCTGCCTGTGGTACAGCACGTGAGGTTGGAACGTTTGCGCACCGTCTGCCGGCAGACATGGTGGTCAAGAACCCAAAACACCGTGAGATCTGTGAGACGGCCTGGAATGTTCCCGAAGGAACCATTCCTGAGAAGCCAGGGTTCCATGCGGTTTTGCATCACCGGAAGCTGAAAGATGGTGATCTGAACGCCTATTGGGTTCAGTGCACCAACAACCTGCAAGCCGCGCCTAACATGAATGAGGAAGGCTGGCCGGGATATCGTAATCCTGAAAACTTCATTGTTGTTTCCGATCCATACCCAACGGTTACAGCTCTTGGTGCTGATCTTATTCTGCCAACTGCCATGTGGGTGGAAAAAGAAGGGGCCTATGGTAACGCCGAGCGTCGAACCCAGTTCTGGCGTCAGCAGGTGAAAGCCCCGGGTGAAGCCAAGTCTGATGTGTGGCAGGTTATGGAGTTTTCCAAGTACTTCAAGACCGAAGAGGTCTGGCCTGAAGAACTGCTTGCCAAGAAACCCGAGCTGCGTGGCAAGACCCTGTTTGAAGTGCTTTATGCAAATGGTGTGGTCGACAAGTTCCCGGTATCACAAGTTGCTGAAGGCTTCAATAACGATGAATCGGAGGACTTCGGCTTCTACGTCCAGAAAGGTTTGTTCGAAGAATACGCTGGGTTCGGTCGGGGCCATGCGCACGATCTTGCGGACTTTGATACCTACCACAAAGCGCGTGGTTTGCGTTGGCCTGTGGTGGATGGCAAGGAAACGCTTTATCGCTTCCGCGAAGGTTATGACCCTTATGTTCCAAAGGGAGAGGGTGTCCGGTTCTACGGCAAGCCAGATGGCCGGGCGAACATCATCTTTGCGCCATACGAGCCGCCAGCAGAAATGCCGGACAACGAGTATGACCTGTGGCTGTGTACCGGTCGCGTGCTGGAGCACTGGCATACAGGTTCCATGACGCGGCGCGTTCCGGAGCTTCACAGAGCGTTCCCATCTGCTGTTCTGTTCATGCATCCGCAAGATGCTCGTGAACGTGGTCTGCGCAGAGGGCAGGAGGTCTCCATTTCCACCCGCCGCGGCGAAGTGCTGACACGTCTGGAAACACGAGGGCGTAACAAGGTGCCACGGGGCCTGGTGTACATGCCGTTCTTCGATGCAAGTCAGTTGGTCAACAAGCTTACCCTTGATGCGACTTGCCCGATTTCCAAGGAAACGGACTTCAAGAAGTGCGCTTGTAAAGTGGAAAGCGCATAGGGCAACCCTTAGGGCAGCAATGGATAAGAACCATGTCTGATCTCAAAAAGACAGGCCTAAGCAGTGCAAAGCGTCGTCAGTTTCTTGGCGACGCAGCCCGCACGGCGTGTGGCTGTGCTGTTGCTGCGACGTTTCTGACGGTTTATCAGGCGCAGGCGAAGGCTTTGCCTGCTGATGCCATCAGACCGCCGGGGGCTCTTCCTGAAGAGGCGTTCTTGGGTGCCTGTGTGCGGTGCGGGCTGTGTGTTCGTGATTGTCCCTATGACACCCTGAAGCTTGCCGAGCTTGGTGAAACAGGTCCGGCAACGGGAACACCATATTTTACTGCCCGCGATGTGCCTTGCGAAATGTGTGAGGATATTCCTTGCGTTGTTGCCTGTCCTACAGGGGCGCTGGATCATTCTCTCACCAATATCGATGATGCCGATATGGGTGTGGCGGTTTTGATTGACCAAGAAAACTGCCTCAATTTCCTCGGTTTGCGTTGTGACGTTTGTTATCGGGTTTGCCCGCTGATTGATGAAGCGATCACACTCGAAATCACGCCAAACACGCGGACCGGGAGCCACGCGGTCTTCACACCAACCGTCCATGCAGATGCCTGCACGGGCTGCGGAAAATGTGAGCAGTCCTGTGTGTTGCCGGAAGCTGCCATCAAGGTTCTTCCTCGCCGCATCGCCAGAGCGGAAAGTGCCGAGCACTACCGGCTGGGTTGGGAGGAGAAAGCCAAGGCCGGAAATGCATTGGTGCCGGGCATGATTGATCTGCCTGATCGTATGCCGGATGCAGGTGCCTTTGAGCCCGTATTCCAGCCGGAGAAGGGGCAGCCATGACCACACAATCCTTAAACACGGCTGTATCATCTCACAGGAGGAAAGGCTGGGTGCTGCGCAACAGATTCTTGTTGCTCAGACGCAGTACCCAGTTGCTCATTCTGGCTCTGTTTCTTGCAGGTCCATGGGCTGGCCTCTGGATTGTCAAAGGAACTCTAACCTCCAGTATGACGTTAGGCATCCTTCCTCTGACAGATCCGTTTTTGTTGTTACAGACAATGGTTACTGGGCACTGGCCTGAACTGAGCGGGCTAATTGGCGTTGCCATCGTAGTTGGCAGTTATGCCGTCTTTGGTGGCCGGCTGTACTGCTCATGGGTTTGCCCCATGAATGTGGTGACGGACAGTGCCAACTGGCTGCATCGCAGGCTCGATCTGAAAAAGGGCTGGCAGCCGAAACGGCAGACCCGTTACTGGGTTCTGGCCATGGCTTTGCTGGTTGCTGCCGGATCGGGGTCTCTTGCTTATGAGCTGGTCAATCCTGTGACCCTGCTTCACCGGGGACTGGTGTTTGGCATGGGGTTCGCCTGGGCTGCTGTGGTGATGGTGTTCTTGTTCGACACCTTTGTCTCCCGGCATGGCTGGTGCGGGCATCTTTGCCCAATGGGTGCGGTTTACGGCCTGCTGAACACCAAGAGCTTGCTTCGGGTTTCTGCGCGAAACCGGGAGGACTGCGATGATTGCATGGACTGCTTCGACGTTTGCCCTGAGAACCATGTGATCTCTCCGGCACTGCGAGGCAGAGGGGACGATACCCCACTGATTTTAAACAGAGACTGTACGTCTTGTGGTCGCTGCATTGATGTCTGTGATCTGGACGTTTTTGGTTTCACCCATCGTTTCGATACTCAACTTATTCAACCTACTTCAATCGAACCGGGCCCCCGCGTTCCGGTCACGACCAAAGCTATGGGAGGTCACAAATGAAAACGGGAGTGCCTTGGAAGGCTATCACCATTATGGCGGTTTTGAACCTTACCGGCTTTGCTGCCTTGGGTGCGCATGCAGAGGGGGTAAAGTCTTTGCGGGGTGTACAGGTGGATGAACCTGTCTTCGTAGAGCCAATTGCCCGCCCGCAAAACACGCGGGTGAACCGTCAGTTCCGCCAGCAGCCACCGTTGGTGCCGCATAAGACTGCTGCCTATCAGGTGGACCTGAAAGTGAACCAGTGCCTGACATGCCATGACTGGACCAATGCAGGTGAGAAAAAAGCACCAACACTGTCCATGACACACTATGCGGACCGGGAAGGACGCCAGCTGGACCGGGTTGCCGGAACACGCTGGTTCTGCACGCAGTGCCACGTTCCGCAGGTTGATGCCGAGCCGCTCGTGCAGAATGAATTTGCTCCGTCAAGCAAACGCTAGATGGCAGTCTGACTGGAGGAAATAGATATGAGCAATCAAGGCGCAATTCCCAGTAAGGACCAGCAGCCGGGTCTGATCAAGCGGTTCTGGCGTTTTCTGAGGCACCCGGCAGCGACAATTTCTGCAGGGGCTCTGTTGCTGATTGGTGTTGTTGTGGGCGTGGCTTTCTGGGGTAGTTTCAACTGGTCCATGGAAATGACGAATACCGAGGAATTCTGTATTGGCTGTCATGAGATGGAAGCCAATGTTTACTCGGAGTATACCGAGACAGCACACTACGCGAACGCATCTGGCGTGCGGGCGACATGCCCTGACTGCCATGTGCCCAAGGAGTGGGTGCATAAGGTGGTTCGTAAGGTGCAGGCATCCAGAGAGCTTTACCACAAGGCTCTGGGTTCAATTGATAGCCCCGAGAAGTTTGAGGAGAAACGTCTCGCACTGGCTACTAATGTCTGGACTGCAATGAAGAAGACAGACAGCCGCGAGTGCCGCAACTGTCATGAGTTCAACTCCATGGACTTCGTTCTTCAAGAAGGCCGTGCGTCTGCCGCTCACTCTGATGCATTCAAAGAGGGTAAGACCTGTATTGATTGCCATCAGGGTATCGCGCACAGCCTGCCAGCCAATGCACTAGAAGCTTACAAAGAAAACGTTTCTGCTGTTTACGACTAGGTTTTAGGTTCAAATCTGAGACTACAGAGCTGCCCACCTATGAGTATTCTTGAAGGTGGGCAGCTCTTTTTGTTTCTTCTGGGCTGGTTTCCCTAATACTCGGGTATGGTCTCCCTGCAGGCACCCCCCTACCATTCGGCCTGCTTGCTGATGGGGTGAAGGGGAACTTTGAATGCGACTTCGTTTGGTTCTTGGGGATCAGTTGAGTTTCGCTCTCTCTAGTCTGGAAGACGTGCAGCCGGGGGATGACATCATCCTGATGGCTGAGGTGCGGGAAGAGGCAACTTATGTTCGTCATCACAAGAAGAAGATTGCGTTCCTGTTCTCAGCTATGCGGCACTTTGCGGAAGAGCTGACCGCTCAAGGGCACTGCGTTGATTACGTGCGCTACGATTGCGCGGAGAATACGGGGAGTCTGTTTGGTGAAGTGCGCAGGATGGTGGCGGCTCGCGCGGTGACTGAAGTTGTTGTGACGAAGCCCGGAGAGTACCGGCTTTTGCATGACATGGAAGACTGGGGGAGGCGGCTGGGCATACCGGTGGAGCTGCGTGAGGATGACCGGTTCATATGTAGCTGCGACGACTTTCAGGCGTGGGCGTCTGGCCGGAAGAGTTTACGGCTGGAGCATTTTTACCGCGAGATGCGGCGGCGCCATATGATCCTGATGGATCATGAGCAACCATTGGGTGGGCAGTGGAATTTCGATCATGACAACCGCAAGCGTGCGCCGGAGGACTTGGAGGTGCCGGCTCCGTACTTTGCAAAGCCTGATGCAATCACGGAGGAGGTGCTGGCGCTTGTTTCTGAGCACTTCTCTGAGCATTTCGGAGATCTGCAGCCGTTTGCTCTGGCGGTTACCCGTAAGGAGGCGCTTCAGGCTCTGGACAGGTTTGTGGTGGAGCGTCTTGGCAAATTCGGGGACTATCAGGATGCTATGGTGCAGGACGAAGCCTGGATGTTTCACAGTCACCTCAGCTTCTACCTGAATTGCGGTTTGTTGCTGCCGCTTGAGTGTGTGCGTGCTGCCGAGAGGGCGTATTTTAAAGGGATTGCACCGCTGAACTCGGTTGAGGGTTTTATTCGGCAAATTGTGGGGTGGAGGGAGTTTATTCGCGGGATCTACTGGCTTTCTATGCCAGACTATGCTGAGGCAAACTATCTGGAGGCTTCACGGGATCTGCCTGAGTTTTACTGGAGTGGTGAGACGGAAATGAACTGTTTGCGCCAGTGCATTCAGGAGACCAAGAGGAACGCATATGCCCACCACATTCAGCGTCTGATGGTTATTGGGAACTTCTCGCTGCTTGTGGGGTTGATGCCGAAACAGGTGAGTGAGTGGTACCTATCGGTTTATGCCGACGCCTATGAGTGGGTGGAGCTGCCCAATGTGATGGGCATGATCCTTTTTGCAGATGGTGGATTGTTTGCCTCAAAACCTTATGCAGCCAGTGGGGCCTACATCAACAGAATGTCGAATTACTGCGATGACTGCTGCTATTCTCCTACCGCTAAGAGCGGGGAGAGTGCGTGTCCCTTCAATTATCTTTACTGGGATTTCTTGGCGCAAAACGAGGGGAAACTGAGAGGCAATCCAAGAGTCTCAATGGTGTACCGCAGCTGGGACAAAATGGATGCCGCCCGGAAGGAGGAGGTCAGACGCGACAGTCGCCGGTTCCTTGCGCAACTTGATACGAAGCATGCATAATCTGATATCAAGCTAGTGACGTATAGGAATCAGTTGGGGGGCGTTATGTCAGAAAATAAAAAGCTTGTATGGATTATTGGGGCGAGTTCCGGGATCGGGGAAAGTCTTGTTCCGTTGTATGCGGGTGCCGGATGGCGGGTAGTGGTTAGTGCGCGTAATGAGCAAAAGCTGCAGGCGCTTGCTCAGGATAATGAGAATACCGAGAGTGTGCCACTTGATGTGACAGATGGAGCACAGGTTGCTGCGGCTCTTGATCGTTTTCAGCAAAGGGATGAGGTGCCGGATCTGACAGTGTTTTGCTCAGGTATTTACTATCCGGGTGGTATCAAGATGCTGACAGAAGAATTCAGTGTTGCTTCCATGGATACAAATTATCAGGGCGCTGTGCGGGTGATTGCCGGGTTGTTCCCGTTGCTCAAAAAGAAAGGCTCAGGGCATATCGCAATCATCAGTTCGTTGAGTGCTTATAGCGGTCTTCCTAATGCAGTCTGTTACGGACCAACGAAAGCGGCGCTGAACAACCTGTGCGAGAGCTTGAAGCCCGAGTTTGATAAAGCGGGACTTCACCTGACGACCATTAATCCCGGCTTTGTTAAAACGCCGATGACGGATCAGAACAAATTCCCCATGCCGTTTATTGTGACCGCAGAGCATGCTGCACAGAAAATCTTTAAAGGACTTCAAACACGTAAATTCGAAGTATTCTTTCCGTCTTTCCTTGGGTTTGTCCTGAAGTTCCTGCGCGTCCTGCCATACGCTCTTTATTTCCCAATTGCCAAAAGGATAACGAAGCAATGACCGACAAAGCGGACCTGAACACAGCAGCGCGGAAGTATGCCGCTTTCTTTGAACAGGTTACGCTGGAACGTGTGAAAGACGTTCATGAGCTCATCAGCGATGATGTGCACTTCATTGATCCGTTTAATGATGTCAAAGGCCGGGCCAATTTCGAGAAGGTCTTTGACAAGATGTATGAGGATGTGCAGGAGCCGCGGTTCAAAATCCTTGATCTGGCATGGTCGGGTGATCTTTGCTTCATGCGCTGGGATTTTGCCTGCAAGCAAAAGACGCTCGGCAACTGGAGTTTCCGAGGTATCTCTGAAGTGCATTTTGATAAGGATGCAAAGGCTTGTGCGCACTACGATTATTGGGATGCTTCGCGGCATTTTTACCGCAAACTCCCTGTTATCGGTGCGATTATCAGGTGGGTTGCCGCGCGCGCTGCGATCTAAGTGTCTTTGTTGGGCCGGACTGGCTCAACTGTCGCTGATTAATGCGGCTTTTTAATTTGAAAAAGGCCGACATCGATTGTGCCTTGTGCAAACCCTGCCTCGCAATAAGCCAGATAATAGTGCCACATGCGCTTGAAGCGGTTATCGTAACCGAGCTTGGCTATCTCCGGCCAGTTCTGGAAGAAGGATTTCCTCCAGATTGCCAGAGTTTGCTCATAGTCAGCGCCGAAGAATTCCTGCGTCACCAATTCCAAATCTTGTTGCTCGATCTGCCGTGCAAGCTCACGCGGTGAGGGAAGCAGCCCTCCCGGGAAGATATAGTGCTGGATGAAGTCAACGTTCTTGCGGTAGGTGCGAAACTTGTCATCAGCAATGAGGATTGACTGGATCACCGCTGTTCCACCGGGTTTCAGGCGTGCTTTCAGTTTTTCGAAATAGCCGGACCAATTTTCTTCCCCGACCGCTTCGATCATCTCAATGGAGACGATTGCATCGTATTGACCCTCGGTTTCGCGGTAGTCCCGTAGTTCCAATGAGGCACTGCCTTTTGTTTGCTGCGCCTGAAGTCGGGCTTGAGCGAATTTGAGCTGTTCCTGTGAGAGCGTGATGCCGTGCACATGGCGTCCTGCTTGACAGGCGTGTTCGGCAAAGCCGCCCCAACCGCATCCTATTTCGAGGATTTTCTGATCGGGCCGAGTCTGTGTCAGTTGCAAGACGTGCGCATATTTTCTGCGCTGTGCTTGTTCCAGTGTTTCATGCTTTTGAAGCTTGTAGGCGGACGAGTAGGTCATGGTCTTATCCAGCCACTGACTATAAAAGTTATTCCCAAGATCGTAGTGGTACGCGATGTTGCGTTTACTTCCGCTCAGTGTGTTTGAGTTTGCCAGATGACGCAGGCGTGCAATTGCTCTTGATAGAGTACCGCGCTGTGAGGTCGACTGAATGACGTGTTTGTTGGCAACCAATAAGTCGAACAAAGAACGCAGGTCGTTGCATTGCCAATCTTCTTCCAGATATCCTTCTGCCAGCGCGAGTGAACTGCCAGAGAGAAGCCTCCACAAAAGGCGGGTGCGTAAGATCGTTACGGTCACAACCGGACCAGTACCTGACTGGTTGCCATAGGAGAGCATTCGTCCATTTGGGAGGATTATGCCCAGATGGCCCTGTGTGAGGTTAAGGAGCAGACGGTCCAGCAAGGTTTTCCAAAGCTTGGAAGAGAGATCCAGCTCTGTCATCTCCGCGCTGGGCAATGGGCTGAGGGAGGGGGGGTCTCTAAGTGTCATGGGTCTCTCCCTGAGTTTTTCTTGCTGTTTTGCCAGGGCAAATTGTGTGCATGCTGGTGACGATGTCAGCAGGCGGTGGTGGCCGTTTGTAAAAGCGGGCGCCTTTGATCCAGAGCTTGAGCGCTTCAAAATGGATCAATCCAAGGACCTTTGCCGAGACCTGAAAGTATTGCAAGGCAAGCTTCAGGAGACGTCCGGTTGTGGCCTGTTTCTGCTTTCCCTGAAAACTCGCGGTTAGGACAGGAGCATTGCCTTGTGTCAGACGGATAATGAGCGAGACATGATCCGTGGGGGGGCGAACAACGAAGTTGTATTGTCCGGAAAGATCAATAAATGGAGATACATGGAGGTTTTTGGGACAAGCGTGGCGGAAGACCTGTTGGGTGCCCATGGATTGCGATGGTGTTATTTTGATCGCGTAGTGGTGCATATCTCCAAAGGTGTTTCGAACCTGATAAAGAATGGCTTCCAATCTGTTCTTTGAATAGCAGTAGAACACACTGATTGGATTGAAGGCGCTTCCCATAAATCTAGGGTAAGCGAGCAGTCGTATCTGTTCGGGAACGTCGGTTATCTGCGCCTGTTGCAACATGTCTTCCACATAGCCGCGCAACGAAGTGTGGCCTGATTTCATGTGGTCCGTAGGGTAGAAGCTGAACAGGTTGAAGCGATCAACGGAGAGCAGGGGAGACATGTGGTCCACGTTCTGAAGGCGGTCGATATCGATTAGGAAGCAGACCGCTTTGTAGTTGAGGTTGTGTTTGATCCGGTCATGACGACAGTGCACGACCTTGCCTTGATAGATCGTGAGTGGTGCGCTGATGGAGTGCTGCTGACGTCCTGTCAGGATCATTCGGCGGCCTCCCGCTGGTTTTGCAGATGCCAGTTGTCCGGCAATCCTATGCGGCCATTCGGGCTGTCGCAGTTCCACGGGCGCTCGACGTCGCCAAGTGCTTCGGCCACAGCCAATCCGGCCTGCAACCCATCTTCGTGGAAGCCATAGCCGAGATAAGCGCCGCAGAACCAGGTGCGCCTTTCGCCCTGAATTTGCCAGAGCTGCCTTTGAGCGGTCAGGGATGTCTGATCGAAGACAGGGTGCGAATACTGGAAGGTGCGTAGTATGGAGCCTTCAGCTGGGTGGTGGCAGGGATTGAGCGTAACAAACAGATCCTCATTGGTATTCAGGTTCTGGAGTGCATTCATCCAGTAGGTAACGCAGAGTGCATTGTTGCCCATCTTGTTGCCAATAAAGTTCCATGCGGACCATGTTGCCTTGCGTTTAGGCATGAGGGACTTGTCGCGGTGCAGGATCGCGATGTTACGCTGATACCGGATGGAGCCAAGAATTTTCCGTTCTGCGGGGGTGGCATCTCCTTCCTCATTCAAAATTGCGAGGGCCTGATCGGCGTGACAGGCCAATACAACGTGGTCGTATGTGGTTCTTTGATTGTTTCTGGAATGGATGGTGACTGATCCAGGCTTGCGCCGAATATCTGAAATACAGGCGTTCAGGATGACATTGCCGGAGATTTGTGAAGCCAGTTTTTCAACGTAGTTGCAGGAGCCGCCGGAGACAGTGCGCCATTGTGGTCGGTTGCGCAGTTGCAAGAGGCCGTGGTTGTTGCAAAAGCCTATGAAGGTGCTGAATGGGAATTGAAGCAGTTGCTTTGGAGGCATAGACCAAATGGCTGCTCCCATGGGCAGCAGGTGCTCGTCGATGAAGGTTGCTGAGTAGCCGTTCTGGTTGAGATAGCTGCCCAGTGTCGTTGACTGGAAGCTGTCATCCTGTGCATGCCTGGGAGCTTCAGTGTAAAAGCGAAGCGTCTGCGAAATCATTTGAAGGAATTCTGGGCGCAGTGCATTAGACTTTTGAGCGAACAGACCTTTTAGGCCGGTGCCGGAATATTCGCGTGTTCCTCGATCCAGTGAAACTGCAAAGGACATCTGAGTTTCATTTGTTCGGACACCCAGGTGATTGTAGAGTGCAGTGAGATTGGGATAGGTTTTTTCGTTGTAGACGATGAAACCTGTATCTACGGAGACTTGATCCGCACCGACTTTTACGTGTTGCGTATTCGCATGACCGCCAAGGCGATCATCCTTCTCGTAAAGGTCCACATGATGGTTTTTAGAGAGAAGCCAAGCTGCGGATAAACCTGAGATTCCACTCCCAATAACTGCGATTTTCATAGCTTTCATCCAATCTAATGTTTCTCTTTTTAGGAGCGTTGATTGGAAACGGATCACCTTAGACGGGAAAAAGTGATCCAATTGACAAGCTGTTTGGTAAAAAGGACATGTGACACAACCCAGCGGTTTGTAGAGCGATGGTTACAATGCAGCTTCAGAATAATGATGGTGACAGTGAAAATTGCCCGACTTCCGCGGAGTTGAGCGCTTTGCTCCAGACTCTTGGAAAGGATCGTTCCCGGGAGATTTTCCGCGAGCTCTTCGAGTTTTTTGCTCCTCGGCTTAAGACTTACTTTCTGAAAGGTGGAGCGACCTCTGAGCTTTCGGAGGAATTGATTCAGGAAACTTTTGTCATTGTCTGGCGGAAGGCGGAGATGTTTGATAGCCGCAAGGCGTCAGCGTCGACATGGATCTATACGATTGCCCGTAATCTGCGGATAGACCGTTTTCGTAAAGAACGGCGGTATCTTTACAAAGACGATCAGTTTTTTGCCAATGAGATGGTCGAGGAAGAAACGCAGCTTGATGACCACCATCAAACTCAGTTGAGTGAACGGGTGAAGAAAGTCCTTCCCCTTTTGCCAGCGGAGCAATCCACCATCATCAAACTGGCGTTTTATGAGGATGCCAGTCACTCGAAGATCGCCCAGCAACTGGAGCTTCCGCTTGGAACGGTTAAATCCCGGATGAGACTGGCACTGGCGCGATTACGTAAACTTTTGGAAGGGGTGGACTTATGATCAACCATCACCTCAGCGATGAAATTCTTTGGGCTTACGCCACCGGATCTCTGCCCGCTGGGCATGCCTTGCTTGTCTCCTGCCATCTGGAGCTTTGTAGTGACTGCAAATCCCGCTTAGGTGAGGCCGAAGCGCTTGCAGGCGCAATGCTACAGTCAACCGAGCAGCAGAAACCCTCTGACGACATGTTTGATCTTCTCATGGCGCGGGTGGAACAGGAAGCGCCAGTGCCCGCAGCTGCCTTTTTGAATGAACCGAAACCTGAGAAGGGGGTGCCAACGGCGCTTTGGGATGTGTTGGGTCACGGCTACGATGCTATCAAGTGGAAGATGGTGGGGCCGGGGATCCGCCAGTTCATTTTGCCGATTAAGCCAAGCGAAGGTGAATGCGCACGGTTGCTGAAACTGTCTCCCGGATTTGTGACGCCCGAGCACTCGCACCACGGGTCAGAAATGACGCTGGTGTTGCAAGGCTCGTTCAGTGATGAGACTGGGCGTTACAAGATTGGCGATGTACAGGAAGCCGATGAGCATGTACATCACCAGCCGGTGGCGGATACGGAAGAAGATTGCATCTGCCTTGCTGTGACAGACGCACCTCTTGATTTCAAAGGCTTCCTGCCCAAACTGCTTCAGCCGCTTTTCCGGATTTGACCGGAGTGAGTGCTCGTGTGTCCAACTATGCGATATGGTTGGATAATGCAGGCACGCTTAGGCGCTGCCGCGGATGACCAACTGGGGCTCTACCACTACAGACATTTCCTGCTGATCCAGATTGGCAAGGCGTGCCTCAAGCGTCTCCATGAGGTTCTGAACGATTTCGTCAATCGGATTGGTTGCTGCGGTTAGGTCAAAGCATGGCCAGGAAGCCATTGGCATGTTGTCTGATCCGACAATGGCCACATCCTCCGGAACACGCAGGTTGAGTAGGGACTTTGCAGCATTTAAGGCGCCCAATGCTGCAGCGTCGGAAACGCAATAGAACGCATCAGGCGGGTTGTCGCTTTGCAGCAGGTTTAGGGCGATTTGCATGCCGCTTTCGAAGTCGAACTTGGTTTGAGAGATACTGTGAGGTTGGAGGCCGGCTTCCTGCAGGGCTTCGAGATAACCGTCGCGGCGACCGGTGTCTGCTGTGAACCCCTTTATGCCACCGATGTAAGCGATCTTTTTGCATCCACGCCGGACCAGGTGCCGTGTGCCAAGCAGGCCACCGCTTTTGTAATTCAGCCATACACAGTCCGCACCTTTTATGACTGGGCCAAGTCCGGTGTAGATGAGTGGTACATTCATTTGCTTGCTGTTTTCAATGGCCTGCGGGTCAACGGTGCCTGCGCGCACAATGGCGGCGGCGACTGGATACATCAGCGCTTTTCCGAGTGTTTCGGCAAGGTTCTCCTGGTCTTCGGAGCGAATTTGAAGGGCCCATTTCCCGCGTTTTTGCAGGGCGGTGGAGAGGTGGTTGAAGAAGTCCTTGTCGTAAATTCCATCCGTGTTGCCAACGACAACAGCGACGAGATCTGATTCTTGTTTGATGAGGGAGCGTGCAAGCGCGTTGGGCCGGTAACCCATTTCAGCAGCGACCTTGAGAATGTGATCGCGTGTTGCTTTGTTCAGGCGATTCTCTGCGGTAAACGCGCGGGAGACAGCTGAGGCAGAGACGCCAGCGGCACGTGCAACATCTTTACCTGTCAGTCTTTTCATCGGTTCTTACTATCTCGAATAATTGTCATTTTAACTTCACGGAAGCCTCCTAAAAGACCTCTATTGCAATCGATTGCCAAAACTCATAGCATAACGCTTTGGTTGCTGAAAAGGGGGGCAAGTTTCAGGAATGGTTGGCGTAGGAATTGAAATCGAAAAGCTTTGCGTTGGGTATGATAAGACTCGTGTTCTTCATGACATTGATCTTGAAATCAACTCTTCCGAGTTTGTTGCGTTGCTGGGATCATCCGGCTGCGGCAAGACAACTCTCCTGAAAAGTCTATCCGGTTTCATCAAACCCATGTCAGGGGAGATTCGCGTCAACGGGAGTAATGTCGCGCAACTGCCCCCAGATCAGCGCAATATGGCGATGGTGTTTCAGAGTTATGCACTCTGGCCGCATATGACGGTTCGTCAGAATATAGGCTATGGTCTAAAGCTGCGCGGCATGGCGAAGGAGCAGATCAATCGTAAGGTTGATGAACTGCTTGTGCTGCTGGGCCTTGCTGACTTTGGGGACCGCAAGGTGCCAAACCTGTCTGGTGGGCAGCGTCAGCGTGTGGCGTTGGGGCGGGCGCTTGCTGTTGATTCTCCAATTCTGCTGCTGGACGAACCACTTTCCAACCTGGATGCGCGGATTCGCTTGTCCATGCGCCATGAAATCCGTTCGCTACAGCAGCGCATGGGGTTGACGGCGGTGCATGTGACCCATGACCGGGAGGAGGCCATGGTGATGGCGGACCGCATTGTTATTCTTAATGGGGGCCACATTGCGCAGGTGGGAACACCGCTGGAGGTTTACGAGCAACCAAAGTCCAATTTTGTGGCGACCTTTATGGGCGCGGAAAACGAGATTTCGCTCACTGTAGAGCGAGCGAATGGGACTTTGAGCATTGCAGAGCAGGAGGCCGTTAAGGCTGCCAGCTTGAGCGTTTCAAACGAGATTGGTGATGGAGGTGTGAACTGGCAGGCGACGACTGCCGGATCTGCCTTGGGGCGTTTCCGCTCCAGTGCAGCTCATCTGCGTGCCGATGAAACCGTACCAGAGGGGCATTTGGCTCTGGCCGGTAGGGTGACACAACTCAGCTATCCGGGGGGGGTATTTCGCTACGAAATAGAAAGCGCCGGGCAGCTCTACATGATCGACGATCCTTGTCGATATGCAGTTGGCGATGTGGTGACAATCTGCGTGCCAGCTGGTGGGCTTCACCTTTATTCCGAGGCGGCCTGACACCTTTAAACGTGAATAGAACTTTTTCTCAACGAAATTAACTCAGGAATTTGAGTGATGACACTTAAGTCAGTTCTTACAGGTGCAATCTCAGGTGCTGTGATTGCAGTTTCGATGCCTGCGTCTGCTGAAACCCAGTTGAACGTGGTTACCGGCGGTTCCCAGAACATGGTTGAATATGTGACCGATTATCTGGGCCCACTTTTTGAAGAATTACATCCTAGCGTGAAAGTTCGCGTCACTGGAACCGGTCCGGGAGATGCCGGTTCCCAGAAAATCTTGGAGAAGCTCGAAGCGCAGTCTGCTGCAGGCAAAGAGCAGTGGGACATCGACGTGATTGTTGCTGCCCAGAAGAAAACCGGAGAGATGAAGGAAAAGGGTCTTCTGGCTGATTTCCGTGGCAACATTGAAACCGGAAAGATGGTCACGCGCGAAACGGCTGAAAATGCACTGGGCGTTTATGTGGGTGGCTACGTGATGCCTATGTTCCATAGTCAGACTGCGATTGCCTACAACCCAGCTTTGGTGCCAAACCCGCCAGAATCATATGATGAGCTGCGCGAGTGGGTGAAGAAGTATCCAAAACAGTTTGGCTACAACGGCATCAAGAACGGTATGTCAGGCGTCGCATTTGTGACGGGCTGGATGTACACCTACTCAGGTGACGCGAAAACTCTGCAAAACGGCCCATATGACACTGCCAAAAAAGACAGTTGGGCTGACGCTTATGCGGGTCTGAAGGCGTTCAATGAGAATGTAACCTTCACTCCGGGCAATGCGGGCACTCTGGATATGCTCAACCGCGGCGAGATCGTCATGGGTCCGGTTTGGGTTGACATGTTCTATTCCTGGCAGGCTGATGGCCGTATTCCACCAAACCTGAAACTGAAGCTGATTGCTCCGGGTATGCCTGGTCAGCCTTACTACTACGCAACACCTGCAAAGGCGACGAACAAGGAGTTGGCAGAGAAGTTCATTGAGCTGGCAACCAGCCCTGAAGTGCAGGCAGAAGGCATTGTGAACCGCTTTAACTGGTATCCTGGCATCGATGCTGATCATGTCAAAGCGTCTCTCGACGAGAAAGTCTGGAACAAGCTGTTCACTGACGTGACCCCGCTGGAACTGGCTCAAAAAGGTAAGCCATTCCCGATTGGCCCTTACTTTGATGACATCAAAGAAGGCTATGAGAAGCAGGTTTCTAACTAAGCAAATAAAAAAAAACTGGGAGGGGCAGAGGTCTCTCCCGGCATGTTTGGTTTTGGTGAGAGGTGGTGTCCATGAGTGGACAAAGTATGTCAGTTGGGCCGGGTCGGACGGGGGCGCTTTTGCTTGTTGCTCCCGCTCTTTTAATGATCGGCTTTTTGTTTGTTTATCCCTTCGGGTATTCTGTGGTTTCAGCCTTCACAGACAATGGCGAAGGCAGCTGGCATATCGCCAATTTCACTAAGGCCATTGAGTTTTATTCCAAAGACATCCTCTTCACGATTGTGATCGTCAGCCTGTCTACCGCAATCATCGGCATTTTGGCCGTTGCTATTGCTGGTTATCTGACACTTGGCGAGAACCCGACTGCGGTTGCGATCTTAAAGTGGCTGTACCGTTGGCCGCTGTTCATTCCGTTTATTGTAAGCGCACAGTTGATGCGGACCTTTTTGGCAAAGAACGGGATGATGAATAATATCCTCACCAGCTCTGGTATCATCGAGCCGTTGGCTGCTCAAAGCTATCTGGACTGGCGCGGGATTGTGATCACCTTTGTGTGGAAGCAGACCCCGTTTGTGGCGCTACTCGTTGCAGGTGCGATGGCATCTATCGACCGGACTACTATTGATGCTGGCCGTATTTTTGGTGCATCCCGTCTGCGCATTCTGATTGAACTGGTGGTTCCACAGATTGCGACTACGCTAATGGTTGGGCTGATCCTGTCTTATGTGGTGATGCTTTCTGTTCTTTCCGTACCGCTTATGATCAACGCGCAGTCTCCGACCATGCTGACTGTTGATATGGCGTGGCGGATCAATTCCTACGGCGATTATGGTGTCGCCAATGCACTGGGCATTATGTCCTATCTGTTTACCGGGGTGGTTGCGTGGTTCTATCTGCGTCAGAGCCTGAAAGATAAGGGGGCTTAAGATGGTTGCGGCTGCTCTTTCTAACAACTGGGTGCGTACGGTCACTCGCGTTCTAACCATGAGCCTGCTGGCTTTTGCGATTTTCGGCCCGATCACCAACATGCTTTTGTGGGCGGTGGCTGAAGTTTGGTACTTCCCTTACAAGCTGCCGCTGGAATACGGTTTTTCATTCTGGGAACGTGTTTTCCGGCCTGAAGGGAATGCAACCGAAGCACTGTTCTCAAGTATCTGGATTGCGCTGTTGACTGTGGTCGTCAGCCTCGCGATTGCTATTCCTGCCGGTTACGCCTTAGCGCGTGGCAAAATGCCGTTTCGATACCTGATCATGCTGCTATTTCTGTTACCACAAGCCTTCCCTGCAGTGGCGGTGCACATGAATGTGGCACGGATTTTTTACGGTCTGGATCTCACGGGATCAGTCGTGGGTGTTGTGTTAGTTCATGCCAGTCAGGGGCTTGTTTTTTCAGTCTGGATTGCGACCGCTGCGTTTGCTGCAGTTGACGCGGAGCTGGAAGCTGCTGCACGGAACATGGGGGCAGGGCGCTGGCGAACATTTGTTGATGTGACATTGCCGCTTGCTCTGCCGGGTATCATGGCGAGTGCGATCTTCGTCTTTCTGATTTCCATGGATGAGTTTACCGGAACCTATTTTGTTGGGGCGCCGGACGTAGTGACATTGCCGATGTTGCTGTTCACTTCAAGCATGGAAGGCAACTACCAGATTGCATCGATCTCTTCGCTCATCCTGCTGGTGCCGTCAGTTGGCTTCATGTTGTTTATTGAGCGTTTCCTGAAAGCGGATGTACTGGCAAAGGTCGGAAACTGATTTAGCCTCCAACACCAAGTGCTGAAGTCAGTCCTTAAAGCGCTGGCCTTCCGTTTCTCACAGCTGCGCGCGCAGGGAATGCTCCTTGTGCGTGCAGCTTTTTTTTGTGTAGCTGATGGCCTCAGGGGGATTAATGGTGAACCTACGGTTCTATGCGCTTGAGTGAGATTCCGCAGATCTCCGGGTCGCCATTGCAACAATTGTTCACCAGGTAAGAAATAAGCTCGCCCATCTCCGTGATCTTGACCGAGTAGATCAGGTGACGGCCATCACGCCTGTACTGGAGTAGTTCTGCGTTCAGAAGAATGTTGAGGTGGGAGGACAAGGTATTTTGTTTTTGCCCGAGCTCTTCAGCAATCTTTCCCGCAGGCATACCAGCTTCGCCCGTTGACATGAGGGTGCGGAAGATCTTCAGGCGTGTGGACTGGGCCAATGCGCCAAGCATTTTCACGGCGCGTTCGTCGTCAAGCGACGGGATATTTTGACTTGTCATCGAGGTAATTTCAAAGCACTCCGGTACTGTGTGTGAAGGATGAAGCTAATTATCAAACAAGGCTATCTCTTAGCTCGCTGTGCTGTACTCAGGCTATTTTATTGGCTGCTTTCGTAGATTCATTAGCTCTCAACGAGAATGGATAGCGGGTCACTATCAACTTTTCTATTGCCAAATATAGCATACTTCGATACATCCACATATATCGATATATTACCTATCTGTAGGGAGTGAGCAAAAACTTGTCCTACTTTGGGGATGGAATAGTCCCCATGCTTGATCCAGCGAAAGATAGGAACCGCCACATTTAAGTTGGTACCTTTGGGGCACAGAGCCCGTATTATCAAGCCAAGCAAATATCCGCTTTTCATTTCTATTTATGCAACAAAAACAACGTCAGACTCCGTTTTAATTTTGTCCTGTAACGACGAATGAAAAGGAAAAACCATGCGTTGCAGAAAACTTGTAGACATAGGCCGTCGGCAGTTTCTAACCGGTGGTGCTGTTGCTGCGGCAGCCAGCGCCACCGCTCTCCTGCCCACGACTACACAGGCTCAGCAAATGCCTATACGGGCACGACTGGATTACCCTTCTGAAATGCTGGCAAACATCGCTGAGCTTACGGAAAATGTGCCTCTTGATGTTGCTTATCCCGATGACTTTGCGCCGGGTGTTTTGGTGAAATTTGGTCGGGCTGTTGAAGGTGGGGTGGGGCCGGATGCGGATATCGTTGGTTTCTCAACCATATGCCCGCATAAGGGTTTTCCGCTGATCTATGATGAAGATGACAGGACCTTTAGTTGTCCCGGACACTATTCGCGTTTTGACCCTGAAGCAGGCGGAATGCAGATCTGGGGGCAGGCCACTCAAAACTTACCCCAATACATCCTGAGGGTCGAAAGCAACGGCGATATCTTTGCGGAAGGTGTCGATGAGCTGCTCTATGGCCGCCTATCCAACATGTTTTAAGGGAATGAAAAAATGGCCTTTAAGAGACATGTCGATCGACTGCCTATTATTCCTGCTGGCGCAAAACGCCATAATGTTACGTGTCAGTTTTGTATCGTGGGCTGTGGCTATAACGCCTACACGTGGCCGATAAATGAGCAGGGCGGGACGTCCCGCGATGAAAACATCTTCCAGCTTGACCTGACCGAGCAGCAACCGGCTGACACGGATGCCTGGTATGCGCCGTCCATGTACAATGTGGTCAAGCAAAATGGTCATGACGTACATATGGTCATAAAGCCTGACTATGAGTGTGTTGTGAACTCGGGACTGGCTTCGGCTCGCGGTGGCCGCATGGCCGAGATGAGTTACTCAGAGGCTCGCTCAACTCAACAGCAGCGATTGACTGATCCAATGGTTTGGCGTCAGGGCATGAAGGTGCCGACCAGCTGGGAAGATGCGCTGGATCTGGTTGCAAAAGTCACCGTGGCTGTCATCAAGGAACAGGGCGAAGACGGCCTTTTTGTCTCTGCTTTTGATCACGGCGGGGCTGGTGGTGGCTATGAGAATACATGGGGTACCGGCAAGCTTTACTTCGAAGCTATGAAGATCAAAAACATCCGCATTCATAACAGACCCGCCTATAACTCTGAGGTTCATGCAAGCCGGGATATGGGCGTGGGTGAGTTGAACAACTGCTATGAGGATGCGGAGCTTGCCGACACACTCATGGTGGTTGGCGCCAATCCGCATGAAACACAGACCAATTACTTTTTGAATCACTGGATTCCCAACCTCAAGGGCCAATCCATGGCAAAAAAGCAGGAGCTTCTGTCTGATGAGGAGCACGCGCCTGCGCGTATTGTGATTGTGGATCCGCGACGTTCGCTTACCGTGAATGCCTGTGAAGTTGCGGCAAGTAAGAAAAATGTACTCCATCTTGCCATCCAGTCCGGTAGTGATCTTGCACTGCTGAATGCAATGCTGACCTATGCCGCCGAGCAGGGTTGGATTGATGAGGATTTTATTGCGGCTCACACGGAGGGCTTTGCGGCAGCGAGACTTGCAAACAGTATGAGTGTGGAGCAGGCCGCTGAGATTTGTGGTGTGGCTGCCAGCGATATTATCAAGGCTACATCATGGATTGCAGAACCCAAGAGTGATGGTCATCGGCGCCGGACGATGTTTGCCTACGAGAAGGGCCTCATCTGGGGCAATGACAATTACCGCAGTAACGCTGCTTACGTGAACCTTGCACTGGCGACCGGCAATATTGGCCGTGAGGGCGGTGGCTGTGTGCGTCTTGGTGGCCATCAGGAAGGGTATGTCCGTCCGTCAGACGACTTTATTGGCAGACCAGCGCCCTACGTGGATAAGCTGCTCATAGAAGGGCGGGGCGGTGTTCATCACATCTGGGGCTGTGATCACTATAAGACAACGCTCAATGCTTCGGAGTTCAAACGGCATTACAACGAGCGTACCAACAAGGTGAAGGCGGTGATGGATTCAGTGCCTTCCGGTGATCGTGACGCACAGGTAGAGGCTATCCTAGGCGCTATTCGCGACGGCGGGTTGTTTGTCGTCGATATGGACATCGTTCCCACCAAAATTGGCGAGGCTGCACATGTGTTGCTGCCTGCTGCGACATCCGGTGAAATGAACCTGACCTCCATGAATGGTGAGCGGAGAATGCGGCTGACCGAGCGCTATATGGACCCGCCGGGCCAAGCTATGCCGGACTGCTTGATTGCAGCACGCATTGCAAATGCGATGGAAGCTACCCTTCGTGAGCAAGGTGATGAGGCATATGCGGATCAGTTTCAGGGTTTTGACTGGCAGAATGAAGAAGGGGCCTTTATGGATGGCTATCATCAGAACGCTGCGGGTGGTGAATTCGTTGATTATGAAGCCCTTAGGGCCATGGGTAATAACGGCTTTCAGGAACCGGCCACTGGCTTGGAAGAGGGTAGGATAGTTGGCTCCAAGCGGCTTTACACCGATGGCGTGTTCAGCCGTGAGGGTGGAAAAGCGCTCTTCATGGAAGCGCAATGGCGGGGTCTGCAAGCGCCCGGAAAGCAAGAGCAGAAAGACAATTACCCCTTCCTGATTAACAATGGACGTGCAAACCTTGTCTGGCAGAGTGCCTATCTTGATCAGGACAATGAGTTTGTGACAGATCGCTGGCCTTATCCGTTCATTGAAATGAACCTTCAGGATATGGATGAGCTGGATGTAGCAGAAGGGGACCTTGTTGAAGTGTGGAATGACGCGGGTTCAACACAGGCTATGGTGTACCCTACGCCCTCTGCCAAGCGCGGTGAAACATTTATGCTCTTTGCCTTTCCAACGGGCGTGCAGGGTAATGTGGTGAACGAGGGTACAAACGAACTCATCATTCCCAACTACAAGCAAACGTGGGGGAATATCAGAAAATTCTCCGCCAAACCGCGTAGTGTGAACCATCTGAGTTTCAAATCAAAAGAGTACCCGGTTCTGTGAGGCGGGCCCTCGGTCGGCGGCTATTATCAGCTTCGGGTGCTGTTAGATCCCACGCGTTTGGCCAATTGGCGCGCGAGGGATGGAGAGTGATCGATTTGGTACTTTTCTATCATAGCGAGCGCTCCAGAACGCTCTGTTTCGAAACATGCTCGCTTAGTAAAAGCGGGGCGCGAGAAGAGATTCTCTTTTTGTTTGAAGCTTTGGAAGATGTAATTCCAGCCAATCAATCTAACGCAGGCTATGGTCTTAAATAAAAAGAGATTTAGTTTCCCAAATAGTCTTAAAGCAGGCGATTGGACCGAGTACTCTCAAATCCCCTCCGCAGAGTAATTACAAGAACTACTGTCCAGCGAACATCCTGAGATATTGACAATTGTACCTTTAATGAACAATAGTTATCGCTATTGTTTTAAGAGTCGGCCATGGGGGAGGTGGGCGAGCATGAGCAAGATCGTGCTTTTTGTTGTTTTTGCAGCAGTCATTTTAGGAGGGGCGTGGTTTGCTCTCGACGGCAACATTGGGACGGAAAAGGTGCCTGAACCGACAGCGGCAGACATTGCCTTTGCCGATACTGCAACACCGGCCAATCCAGAACTGACGGCGGTTTATGATCGTTCCTGCCGCTCCTGCCATGCACTTGATGGCACAGGGGCCCCATTAACTGGATTTGCACCTGACTGGACCGCCCGCCTCAATGCGCGTGGTGGGCTGGGTGCTTTGGTTGCGTCCGCGCGAAATGGGTTTGAGGAAATGCCCGCGATGGGCCTTTGCAATGATTGTAGTGATACCAATTTTGAAGAACTCATTAGTTTTATGATGAAGGGGCAGAATTGATGCCAATCTCTCGCAGAACCGTTTTGAAAACCGCTGTTGGTGCCGGTGTTGTAGCAGCTATTCCCGCAGTGCCGTATGCAAAGTGGGTTGCGACTGACCGTATCCGGCCTGATCCAATACCGTCTAATTCCTCTTCTGATAGTGGGCTGCATTGGTCCAATTGGTCTGGCACCGAGCGCGCAAATCCAAAGGCCATTTCCGTACCCGAGAGCGAGGCAAGACTGGCGGAGTTTATCGGAAGCAGCACCGGTCAAATCCGACCTGTTGGTAGTGGTCATTCCTTCACCGGCTTGGTGCCGAGTGACGGCACTATTGTTGATTTGAGTAGGTTTTCGGGTCTGATTGAGACGGATAAAGAGGCTAAGACGGCCCGCATCTGGGCTGGCACGCGTCTGCGCCAAGGGGCTCGTCAGATGGCGGATGAGGGGCTGGGGATGATGAACCTCCCCGATATTGACGTTCAGACCTTCGCTGGGTCTTTTGCAACGGCGACGCATGGCACCGGTGCGAGTTTGACTGCGCTGCATGACCACGTGATTGGTATGCGGATGATTACGCCATCAGGAGATATCGTTGATATCGATAGGGAAACGAACCCCGAGCTGTTTCAGGCAGCAAAAGTGTCCTTGGGTTCATTGGGGGTGATTACCAGCTATGACCTTCAGCTTCGTGATACGTACAGCCTAAACCGCCGAGTCGAGATTCGTGGCACGGAAGACATTTTGGACAGTGCTCAGGATCAGTTTGAAAGTCATAGGCATTTTGAGTTTTATTTTGTGCCCAACTCGCCTCTTTCGGCGGAGATCATGCTGAATGAATATGAAGGGGAAGCGTTTAGTCCCGCAGTAAGCGAGGATGACGACGAACTGTTGGTGGCGCTTGAGGGCCTGCGGAACCATCTGGGCTGGGCGCCCTGGCTGCGGAAGGTGGCGGTTCAGACCTTTTTCCCGACTGGTGAAATCGAGAATAGCGGTGATGAATACTGGCGCATGCTGACCTCCTCGCGTCCATCAAAGTTCCATGAAATCGAATACCACATTCCGTTGGAGGAGGGGTTCAAGGCTCTTCGTGAAATTGTCGATCTGATGAACAGCAATCCCAACAACTACTTTCCAATGGAAGTTCGACGGACTGCAGGTGACGATGCGTGGCTGAGCCCGTTCAATGATGGGCCACGTATTTCGATTGCGGTGCATGCAGCTCATAATGAACGCTACGATCATTTCTTTGCAGAGGTCGAGCCAATCTTTCGCAGATATGGCGGGCGTCCACACTGGGGTAAATTGCATTCGCTTACCTATGCTGAACTCTCCGAGCTTTACCCCCGGTTCTCCGATTTTGTGGAGTTACGGGAGCAGATGGACCCCACTGGCCGGATGTTGAACACGCACCTGAGCACTCTTTTCCAGCCTAGTGTATAGGGTTTGCTCCGTTTTACCGAGTTTGTTGCAAGTAGATTTTCAATGCTGGAGCGATCCAGCGCCCCGTAATTTAAAGAATGTGAGCCACCATGATCTTTGCGATATTGATGATACTTCTTCCCGCATTCGTGATCCTGCTTTGTCAGAAGAATAGCTTCTTGGACCGGGTCGGCGTTGTGGTGCTGGCATTCGGACTGGGGTTCCTAATTGCAATCTTTGGGGGGTACTTCGAAGTCATCGATTTTGAAGCGTTACGACCGATGCAGACCTCCATTTCTGAGGTTAGTGTGGCCCTGGCACTGCCTATGATCGTATTTTCCACCAGTCTGCGGAAAGCCCTGAAAGATGCGAAGGGGGCACTGTTCGCCATGTTCTTGGCAATGGGCTCAGTGGCACTCATTAGTTTTCTGGCGTCTTTCGTCTTTGCGGATCAGGTTGCCCAAATCTGGCAGGTTTCCGGAATGGCTGTTGGTGCGTATACCGGCGGCGGCGTAAACCTTGGGGCCGTCAAGACAGCTATTGGAGGAGATGAAAGTATCTTTCTCACCATGATCACCTATGACATTGTGTTTTCCGCTCTCTTCATGATGGTCGTACTTGCCTTTGGGCAGAAGGCGGCTGGACTCGTGCTCCGCACTTATGTGTTCAAGGAGGCTGGTGAGGTCGAAGCCAAGAGCGAGATGGACCATCTGGCAAATGAAAGTGCGCATGGATACAGCGTCTTGACTGAACGGGAAAGCATCGTTGGCTCCTTAATCGTCTTCCTGTCAGCTGCAGTCTGCGTTGGAGCGTCTGTTGCTTTGGCATCCTTGGCACCGGAGAGTATGTCATCGGTCGTGACGATCATCCTGATCACGACCTTCGGTATCCTTGGTTCGTTTTTGCCGTTCCTCCATAATACCCGGAGCAGCTTTCATCTTGGAATGTATCTTATCCTGATCTTTTGTCTGACCTCCGCCACCATGTTGGACACGGCTATCTTTACGAATATGGATTGGTGGCTCGGCGCATATTTCATTTCGATCCTGGCGGGCTCCATGATGCTGTTGGCCGCTCTGTGCCGTCTGTTTGACGTTGATCGCGACACCTACCTGATTGCATCGGGTGCATCAATCATGTCGGTTCCTTTTATTCCCGTGATTGCCGGTGCACTAAAGAACCGTGAGATTTTGATCCCCGGCATAGCAATTGCGATTATTGGATACGCCGTGGGGAATTATCTCGGCATTTTAGTTGCAACCCTCACGCAAACATACGTTGGTGGGTGAGGGGTTAGGCCAGCGTGGGCTCAATGACTTCTGTCTGGGTGGTGAGAAACCAATTGGGTTTGGGGAAGCGATAGTAATGATGTGTCGAACCGGAAAGAAACTGAATGCTACGCCGAGATAAAAGCGGGCCCAGAGAACCGTATTTTCTTGATGTCCAGCAAGCCTTGCGTGAAGCAGGTATTTCGCAACCGGCACTTGTTCTGGACGAGGGGCGGTTGAGGCAAAATATTCGGCAGCTTAAAGGGGATCTGCCTGATGGCATGAAACTTCGGCTGGTCGCCAAATCATTGCCTGTCCCCGAGTTGTTGAAGTTGGTGAGCACGGAGCTTGGCACTCATCGATACATGACATTCAACCTCACCATGTTGAAAGAGGTTACGGAATTAGACCCAACGGCGGACCAGCTTTTGGGGAAGCCCTTACCTGTAACAAGAGCTGCGGACTACTACTCCAGAACGCCCACCAATGAGACTACAGGTGAAATCTATTGGTTGATCGATACTGAGAGCCGCCTGCAGGAGTATGCCGAGTTTGCACTATCAAAAAACCTGACCTTGAACATCGTTTTAGAACTTGATGTTGGTCTGCATCGGGGTGGCTTTGAGGTTGATGGCCAGCTGGCTCAGGCATTGGAAACAATCAAGACGGATATTTCCCTGAAATTCTGCGGCTTCATGGGGTATGAAGCACACATTGCGAAAGCTCCAACCCTTTTGGGTATGCGGCAGAAAGCCTTGAACAAAGCGGTGTCGATCTACGCAAGAGCGTTGGAAATGGCGGAGCAGGTGCTGGGAGTGAAGGCTTCCGACCTACCAATTCGAAACGCGGCGGGAAGTCCAACATTTCGGCTCTATGACTCAACTGAGATTGCCAATGAGGTTTCGGTTGGCTCAGTGCTGGTAAAGCCTTCTGACTTTGAAACTGACCTGTTAGAGAACTATGCTCCGGCGCTGTTTATTGCAGCACCCGCCATCAAGGTGGGCGGACGCATGAAGACACCGGTTCTTGAAGCTTTCGATCCGCTCAAGCGGTTGTTAAATCCAAACTTGGACCGCAGCATCTTTCTGCATGGGGGGAACTGGAAAGCGTATCCAGTGGACCCTCCGGGCCTTGCGTACAATCCGATATACGGTCGGTCATCTAACCAGGAGATGCTGAATGGCGGGCCAAAAACTGCGATTTTGCCGGATGAGTTTGTGTTCCTTCGGCCGTCTCAGAGTGAAGCCGTACTTCTTCAATTTGGTGATATAGCCGTTTACAAAGACGGTGCTATCGTAGATACGTGGAGCCCATTCTCCCCTTCGGTATAGGAACCTAACCCAAGTGAATACCGACTTTCAGCGCAGGGCTGATCCGAAGCAGTCCAGAAGCCAGAAAACGATTGATCTTATTCTCAAGACAACCTCGGAATTGCTTAATGAGGTCGGGTTCGAGCGGCTATCGACCAATCTTGTTTGTCAGCGTGCTGGGCTGACACCACCGGCGATTTACCGCTATTTTCCCAATAAATACGCTCTTCTTAGTGAGTTGGGGCAACGGTTGATGGATGAGCAAAATGCAGCCCTAGCCCCTTACATTGAACGCGTCTTGCAAGATGATGAACCTACGGAGGCGGTGTTTGAGTCGATTAGTGAGCAGTTGGAGATTGCTGAGCGCATGCCGGGTGGTCGCTGGATCTTGCGCGCGCTTCACGCAACACCTGCTCTTTGCGATATTAGAACGCGCTCTCACGACCTTGTTGCCGAGCAGCTGGCTGATGCGATACTTGCGCAGCACCCTGACAATGACCGGCAAAAAGTTATACAAACTATGCGTCTCAACATCGAGTTCGGCTACTCGGTCATCGAGTACGTTATGGACTTACCAGACGTAGACCGAGACTCTGTGCTCCGTGAAGCCGCCAACACTCTTACGCAAAATTTCATACAGTATTCTTCTTAAAGAAGGATGCAGTATTGGGAATAAGCAAGGGGGCTCCGAGCCCCCTTGCTTCATAAGTTTTAATGCGGTTCTGCAGCTGGTTAGCCGTGGTTGCTGAACTTTGTTGCGACCTCGATGCATTTCTGGGCGAGGATTTTGGTTGGGTCCAACAGGGCAGGGCGTCTGCCACCATCTGTGTCAGGTGGGATGAGCGGGAGTTCCGTGCAGCCTAGGATCACTACTTCGGCGCCTGATTTTTCAAGTTCATGGTAGGCCAGTGTGAGTTGGTCTACGCAGTGGCCGGAAGTGTAACCGGCTTTCACGCCTTCTTTACCGTAGATGGCATCCATCACTTGTTCTTGGCCTGCATCGCTTGGAGCAATAACATTCAGACCAGCAGATGCCGCTTCTTGCTGATAGAGCTTACTCTTTACAGTGCCTGTGGTGGCCAGCAATCCGACGGTTTTTACATCTGGGTAGTTTGTGGTGATGTGTTCAACCGTTTCTCTGAGCATGTTCACAATAGGGATGGAGAGGTTGCGTTGGATGCGTTCCACATACGCGTGGGCTGTATTACAGGGGATGGCAACAATGTTGGCACCGCCTTGCTCCAGTTTCTTGCACACAGAGTACAGCGCGATGGATGGGTCGATCCCGTTGCCAATGATGTTTTCGGTTCGATCAGGGATTTGCGGATTTTGCTCCACGAGCATTTTAATGTGGTCCTGATCTTTTGACGCGTGGGTGTTTGCCACGACCTTGCTCATAAAGTCTGTTGTTGCAGCAGGGCCGACACCGCCAACAACGCCGATCTTGAATGGTGGTGCAGCGGTTTTCTTGCTACAAGCCAGGGCGTAGTCAGCATAGATCTGGTTGCTGTTTAAGACCGGCACGTCAACAAGTTCAGCGATACGATCCAACATTGCCGGTATTTCGGTAAAACCGGGAAGAATGATCGAAGCGCCTTGTTTGATTAGATCTTCGCAAGCCTCGCGCACTGTGCTTTCTACTTTATCACCTGTTCCACCGGCTTTTAGACCGTCAGCCCCGTACACCGCTTCCATTAGCTGGTTCTGGAATGGTTCGGATGGATAGATGATCTGGTGTTTGTCGCCCAACACCTTGTCGAAAAGCCCTAACTCGCGCACATAGTTGGACGTGAGAACGCCGATCGGCCCGTCTTGATAGTTGCGTTGGATATGGTCTTTGATCGCATCTGCAATGCCAAGGACTTGTATTTTAACTTCCGGCAGGATTTCCGGCATAAAGGTTTGCGAGATGAAGCAAGGCAGCAATGCCACTTCGCGTTTGTCAGCCTCCATATCCTTCAGGGCATCATAAACATATAGCTTGCGTCTGATCGGGTCGTAATCGCGATCTGCAGGTGTTGTGTGTTCGTGGAAAGGTCTTTGCACAAAAGCGATGTCCAAATGCTCTTCATCTGAACGGGCAGGAGTCGATTTGACGATCCTATGGAGAATATCTGTTCCGGCAACAGCGCCAAGGCCGCCGATAACCGCAAACCGTGGCTTATGTGGCGCTGGGGAGGAGATGGCATCGTTTTTGTTGTAATTCATCGTAACTCAGTGATCGCTACTTGTTAAAACACTGCAATGTATAAAGCATATAATCGGCTGTGCCGTTAGCTCCACTAAACTTGATAAATGTTCCGGAAGAACTGAGTGTTCTGCAACTTTTACAAAATATTTAGTTGAGATTGATTGTTTGCCGTTACTTCATACTGGCCTCTTGGGAGGCTTCTCGGTCGTGATGTGTTTGTATGAAAACGGCGACCTCATTTGTAGATGAGGTCGCCGCAGGATTTCTTTCGCAGACTGGATCAGATCCAGACGGGCTTGTCGTCAAACAGCGGCATTTTCTAGCGATTGTTCGACTTTCTCTGGCGCTAGATTTGTATGCTCGGCTGCTGCTTCCCGAATTGTGAGCCCGTCTTTCAGGGCGATCTTGGCAATACGAGAAGCCTGTTCGTATCCGAGAATAGGTGCAAGCGTCGTTGCCAGAACAAGGCTGTTATCCAGCAGTTCAGCGCAGCGTTTTTCATCAGCCTGGATACCGGATACGCAGCGATCAGCCAGAACGTACATTGCGTTCGTCATTGTGGCGATGGATTCCATCATCTTGTAGATGATGACCGGTTCCATGGCGTTGAGCTGCAATTGTCCGGCTTCCGCAGCGAGGGTGACAACCAGATCGTTGCCGATGGTTTGATAACAAACCTGATTGACGACCTCTGGAATAACCGGATTGATCTTGCCAGGCATGATAGACGAACCGGCCTGAACAGCCGGGAGGATGATCTCACCCAGACCAGCACGTGGCCCACTGCTGAGCAGGCGAAGGTCATTACAAGTCTTGGAAAGCTTGCTTGCGACGCGCTTCAAGGTCCCGGAGAACATGATAAACGCACCTAAGTCAGACGAAGCCTCGATCAGGTTGGCAGCTGGCTTCAGATCGAAGCCGGAAACTTCACAGAGCTGCTTGACTGCTAGTGTTTGGTAGCCTTCAGGTGTATTAATGCGGGTTCCGATGGCGGTACCGCCCAGATTAACCTCGGTCAGCAGTTTCGCCAGGTCCTGAACGCGCTGGATGTCTTCTTCAAGGGTTACGGCAAAGGCCATAAACTCGTCGCCGAGTTTCATTGGCACAGCGTCCTGAAGCTGTGTCCGCCCAACCTTCTTAATGTGCTTGAACTCTTCGGCTTTCTCTTTGAAAGCTGTGACGAGGTTTTCCATGGCGTACACCAGACCGGCAGACTTTTGCAGGACTGCAAGTCGAATTGCCGTTGGGTATACGTCATTTGTAGACTGTGAACAGTTTACGTCGTCATTTGGATGAAGCCCAGAGTAATCGCCGAATGGACGGCCCATCTTCTGAAGCCCGAGGTTAGCGATGACCTCATTGGCGTTCATGTTGGTTGATGTGCCGGCTCCGCCCTGGAGCATGTCCAAGACGAAGTACTCATGGTGTTTGCCGTCGATTATTTCATCGCAGACTTCAACGATTGTTTTGCATTTTGCTTCAGTAAGTGCGCCGAGTGCAGCGTTGGAGAGGGCACAGGCTTTTTTTACCATTGCAAGGGACTTCACAATCTCAGGGTAGTGGTTGATAGCCACCCCCGAGATTGGAAAATTTTCGATGGCGCGATGGGTCTGGGACCCATACGCTGCTTCAAGAGGGATCTCTACAGAACCCAGACCATCAGTTTCGGTGCGATACATTTCTGCCAATTACCCCCTTGAGCAGCGTTATTTGTTTTTAATTATGCGTCGCGCAGTTCTGGTGTTTTCATCACGTGAGGCGTGTCATATGCCTCCATGTCGATCTCACCTTCGGACTTGGCAATGATAACTGTTGCAGCACAGTCACCAGTCACGTTCAGAGACGTACGTGCCATGTCCAGGATACGGTCGATACCTGCGATGATTGCTACACCTTCAAGCGGCAAGCCAACAGAAGTCAGAACCAGAGACAGCATGATGAGGCCTGCACCTGGTACGCCAGCGGTACCAATGGAAGCGAGCGTTGCTGTCAGGATGATGGTGATGTACTCGGACATGCCAAGGTCTACGCCGAAGGCCTGTGCAACGAACAGGGCACAAACACCCTGGTACATCGCGGTACCATCCATGTTGATGGTTGCGCCGAGTGGCAGCGTGAAGCTGGATACTGAGCGCTTAACACCGAGGTTCTGTTGCACTGCTGCGATGGAGACAGGAAGTGTGCCGGCGCTAGATGCGCTGGTGTATGCCACAATCATTGGCTCAATGGCACCCTGGAAGAAGCGTACCGGGCTGAGACGTGAAACGATTGTCAGCAAACCTCCGTAGACCACCAGACCGTGAATGAAACAACCGAGGTAAACCGCAACGATAACGCTTGCCAGTGGCAGCAACAGCTGCAAACCATAAGTGCCTGCAACCCAGGTCATCAGTGCAAACACACCGTATGGAGCGAAGGAGATGATGATCTCGGTAAGCTTCATGATGACTGCGTTCAGGGACTCGAAGAAGTCGCGGATTGGCTTGCCAGCGTCACCAACAAGGTTGATCGCCAGACCAAACATGATCGCAAAGAAGATGATTTGCAGAACATTACCGTCCGCCGCAGCAGCAAACGGGTTGGTTGGGATGATATTCAACACTGTCTGGATGAATGGTGGTGCTTGTGTTGGTTCAACCGCAACGGCTGTGGAGAGGTCAACACCGACACCAGGTGCAAAAATGATGCCCATCGCCAAGCCAATAACAATGGCGAACGCGGTGGTGCACAGATAGAAGAAGATCGCTTTAAGACCAATACGTCCCATACGACCAATGTCACTCACGGAAGTCATTCCGCATACAAGAGAGACAAAGATAAGCGGGACGATCAGCATTTTAATTGCTGATACAAACAACGTACCGACATGTTTGATAGAAGCAGCAATTTCTGGATTTCCGCTTGCATTGAGAGCAATGCCGAAAGCGACGCCCAGTACCAGGGCAATTGCAATTTGCTTCCATAAGAGCATGTCGAACCAGAACCTGAAGATTCCCTTTCTGCTGGTTTGAGACGTCATATGGTCCTCCCTTTTTCGTTATTGGTAAACAGTAGGCATCATCTGCGTCGGTGTCCCTACGACCCCTACCAACGCAAAATGCACGCGTGCTTCGAGTTAAGTTTTAGATACTTTTGGAGAGTCAAACAGTGACCTTTATATCATGCATCCGGCATGCAAATTATTATTTATGTAAATTTTATTATAGTAGCAAGCCGAAAAAATAAATCGCCGGAGACCAGTTTTTTCCAAGAAACGGTAGTATATTTCATATATTCCTTCTTGAGGGAAATATGTTTCAAAATTAATTATTTTTCGTTGTGTTTTATTACAATTGTGTCGGCTTAGCTCGTAGATCCTCATCGTTGTAATAGTTAAATTGTGCAGCCAGATTTCCTAGTCCTACAACCGGGCTCACCAAACTCACATGAGCACGAGGCATCTCAGGGGCTGTTACTTTCTTGGAACAGGCAGCGCAGATTTTGGCTTCGGTTCTGCGATGACTTAGTCTTCGTGATTTGAGCTTGGTGCCGGTAAGTGAAGTGTAACAGAGACAAATCTGCAAATCTGCAAATCTGCAAATCAGCGTATCAAGGCTATTCGCGCTTCATTGCTCTGACGAGAGAATTCGCCATTAAGTAGGCCGCAAATCTGGGTCACAATTCCCAAGCCAAATCCAGTCTGTTGTTCTTGTTTCGTCACTGGCATTTCGACTTCATCACTTACGACAAACTCGACCTGTTCAGCAGATTGGCGCGCCTCAACGCGTACTCTTTGGCCTGTTCGGCTGAAACGAATGGAATTTTCTAGCAGATTGGATAGCGCTTCCACGATTAAGGCTTTGTCTGTACTAAAGACGATGTCAGTTGCGTCAAATTCCAGCGTGACATCTTTTTGCGCTGCTATGGGTTCAAAAATCGAGGACAGTGCCAGCCAAATATCGCTTGTGTTGGTTGCGGTGATAGCTGGTTGTGTGTGCCCCATCTCCCGTCGCGCAAACTCCATAACCTTGTCGATCAACATAGTTGCACTTCGACTTACGGTTTGCGCGTTCTTTATTATCATGTGGCCTTCAGTCTGCTCTTTGTCGGCGGCCATTCCGTCGAGTAGGAAGTTTAGTGTTTGCAGTGGCTGGCGAACGTCATGCCCAATTGACCGGATAAGATGGCGCTGAAATTCGTAGGCCTGCTGCAACTCTTGTGTTCGCGCATCGACCTGTTCTTCCAATAATTGCTCATGCTTTAAAGCAGTCTGCATCGCTTTGGTTCGGTCAGTGATTGCTGCGCCAATTGTTAGAGCGACTAAGGAGGTGACCAATAAGAGCAGCTGCAGCTCGAACCGCTCTCCTTCGAAGCCTAGGAAATGTGCATATATCGGTGCGAAAATTGCTGTGCAGACAACTGCAACTGCAGCGGCAAATACGCCATTGTATAATGCGAAGAAAATGGGTGGGAGAATGATCGCGTACCAGACAAAGCTCAAACCCGGAAACTGGCGATAACCGATGAATGAAGCAGATAGAACGAGGCTGACGCAAATCAGAATTGTGATGAACACCTGAAAGTTTGGTGCAAGTAGATCTTCTGGTGGTGCGATCTCCTCAGAAAATGCAAACTTAAGCAGAGGGACCAACAGTGGTGGGAGTATTATGGCGCCAATTGCATCGCCAACCAGCCATCCTCCAGCGATCTGATAGGCAACATCCGAACTGAAGTTTCCTGCAACGAGGTGTAAGCACAAGCCGGAAATTGTAGCTGCTCCAGCTGCAAGTAAAGTAATGCCCAAAGACCAGTGACTGTCTCGAAGTCTTGAGATTGGGAAATGAATTTTGAGTGCGAGCCGCAGTACTAGTCCAGCTCCGCCGTACACTAAGTATAGGCGTAAGCCGTGAAGAACTGGATCTGAGTAGTTTGTCCATTCAATACCCAAAAGCGCGCAAACAATTGGTGTCGATATCAGCAGATTTGCAATAAGGGGGGCCAGAATAAAGCGCATGGGAACAGCCAAAACGATGGCTAAGTTTGCGCCAGCAGGCAAAAACCAAAGGCTTGTGTATGATGCAAAGTAATTAAATAAGTCGGCGCTCTTATAAGTCAGAAGCCAAATAGAGATTAGAAATAGGTATCCAGCAAAAATATTGCTTCTCAGGATGTTTGAGGATGACGTATTAATTTCTAAATCGTTTTTCGCAGGAATCGCTTGATGTTGCATAATCTTCTCATTGTTGATGACCACCTTATGTTCGGTGGAGCAATGCAATACCTCCTCAAACAATATGACCCTCAGCTTTGTAGCGAAGCTGTGGGATCAGGTAAAGAAGCGCTGGAGTATGTAAGATCGGAGAAACCCATTGATCTGATTTTGCTTGATTATGCCTTGCCAGACCTAGATGGAATCGAGGTTCTCAGACAGATTTTGCGTATCAGACCCGATCAACGTGTTGGAATGATTTCGGGTACCGAAGATATTCGGTTAACCCGTCAAGCAATGGAAGCTGGTGCTCTGGGTTGGATCCCGAAACATTTGTCAGAGAAACCGCTTCTAGATGCTCTGCGTTTGATGGCTTCGGGAGAAGCATTTTTGCCCTATAAGCTCGTGGGTGAGATGCTCTCCAGACAAGAAAATGCGAGGGTATTTACGCCAACTGAGTTGGACGTGACAGAGCATCTGATTGAAGGTTTAAGCGATAAGCAAATTGCGCAAGAGTTGGGATGTGAAGTGAGGACAATTCAAGTTCACGTCAGAAGGCTATATCAAAAAACTAAAACAAGTAACCGTGTCACATTCACGAATAAATATCGAAGCAGTTATTGAGACTGCAGCCTTATGCAGAATGCTAGTATGAACTCATCGAGCGGTCATATTGCCGAGAAATCCAGAGCAGATTTCCGCTACACTTTTATTTGCATAACAGAAATCCAAAATCTCTTTGTGTTGCTGATACTTGGTATCCGTTACAGGCAGGCGGAGCAAGTATAGCTGGGGGCCTCTGCCTAGTGCTAGTCAAGTGCAACACGAATTGCGGCGCGGTACTCTTCGTACCCACCAAAATGTGCCAATAATTGCTCATAGGCTTGCGAGCATACTGCGTACATTGGTTGCGCATCACCTTTGCAGATTGCTAATTGCTCGTACAGACCGATGCATGTTTCTTTTGCTTTGAGACTGTCGGTGTGGGTGGCGCAGATCTTGTTAGCGTCTGCAAGTTCTTTGGCGTCGAAGGTTTTGCCTGTGACTTCTTTTGATGAAGTTGTATCAGCAAGAACTGGTGCGGAGAATGCCAGACCAATGGACACAGCAAACGTTGCCAAAAGAGTTGATTTGATCATTTCAGTATTTCTTCCCGTTATTGCAGAAGCGCTATTTGGCCTGCGTGGACAGCCATTTAGGCCGTTGAACACGTCGACTTTCTGAGAAAGTAGCAGCATTCGCGAGGAGCGGATTTGTTGAAATGACGTAGGTTGGATGTAAAAATACGTATATGCCGGAGAACCAAACTAAACTTGGCATTTGGGGGTGGCTGGGTAAACGATTATATTCAGTGGGAGGCGTTCCAGTTAAGCTATGGCTTGGGTGGAGCAAAGAATAAAAAAGACACCTAACGGTGCCTTGTCGTTTCGATCTTCGTTTGAAGAGAAATGGTAGCGAGGGAGGGACTTGAACCCCTGACACGCGGGTTATGATTTCTAAGGAAAGTGCTTTTTCCGCGGTTCGGACACTGCCTTGAAGCCTTTGACCGGTGCGCTGGGTAGTGTGACGGCGTAACTAGAAGAGAATATTTACTCACTAGTTGCATTGCTCATGATCGGATTTGTTATTGCGTCTGGTTTTCCGCGAGAAGCTAGCCGAAGAGGTGCTTCTGTCGACTTTTTAGAAAATGACCGTTGATGCATTTCTCGGTTGGAGGGCAGCAAGGGTTCGGAACCACTGCTTTACTACTGCCGTCGCAAAGATTGTTATGAAAAACAAACATAAGGTTTGGAAATCAAAACCAATTTTTGCGACAGCATCTACAGCTGTTGTTGGTGCCATCAAAGGCAAACATGAACCTTATTAAAGCTATTGCCTCTTATACACTTGGTGCATTGGCACCTGTGCCAATCGAGATTTGTAGTACGGACCATGCTTTTGCCGCATCGTTGCGAGCGGCAGCCGCTGACAGTTGCGCAGCAATGCGTGAGCGGTCTGCATCCAGAAGATTTAACAGGTCCAAGGAACCCGCTTGATAGTTTTCCAATGCAAGCTCATATGCCTTTGTATATGAATTGGCTGCCTGGTCGAGTGTTGCCACCCGTTGCTTGTAACGACGTAAGTTGGATTGCGCCGTCTGTACATCTTCCACCGCCGACGAAACTGATTGCCGCCACGCAATTTCGGCCTGTTTTGCCTCCGATGCTCGGCGGTCGCGCGTTGCCCGCAGCAATCCCTGATTAAAGATTGGCAAACTCAACTGCGGACCGAAACTCCAGCTGGTTGCACTGGATATGTCGGTAACTTGTCCTGTAAGGCTGATCGAAGGCAGAAGATCTGCCGTTGCCACACCTACCTCAGCAACAGCTGCCGAAAGGTTAAGCTGCGCAGAGAGCACATCCGGTCGATTTCGCAGAAGATCTGCAGGAACACCAGTACCGGGACCAGCAGGTATGCGCAAGGGTGGCGCTCCCAGTTGCAACTTGCCAAGAAGCGGACCACTAGGCTCATTCAGCAAAGTTGCAATCCGAAATACTTGCGCGTTAAATTGCGCTTCGAATACGGGTAGGTCCGCTTTTGCAGTTTGCAGCAACGCTTCGGCCTGAGCCACATCATAAGCATTACCTGTACCAACCTCCAATTTGTCTTGGGCGATTTGCAGCGTTCCCTCACGCCCTTTTATCGTGCTGCGGGTTAAAGTGAGCGCTTGTTGATTGTAACGGGCATCACTGTAGGCTGCGATTAGCTCGGCAAGCCATGCAAGCCGTGTCGTTTCCACTTGCGTTTCGGCAGAAAGATAACGGGCTCGCCCGCCTTGACGGGCACGTTGTGCGCCGCCAAATAGATCAAATACAAAACTCGCCCCTAGAGCAGAGGTCGTATTTGTATAGGTGGGGCCACCGTCAGAGCCCCCCCGCTGCCGTGCTACGTTAGTGTTCCCGAACAGTTGTGATGACAATGGGCTTAGGCCACGTAGGTCAGCTTCGGCGGCGTTAATACGCTCCTTGGCAGCGATAATATCAAGGTTCTGGGCAAGTCCGCGTGAGACCAGATTGTCCAAAGTGTTGTCGTGGTATTCTGTCCAGAAGCTGTTCACCGCCACATTACCAGCTGAGGTCCCCTTGCTATCAACAAAGGTGTTGGCAAGCTGAATTTGTGGCTCGCCATAAGGGTCTGGTCCGACAGCTACACAGGCCGATAATGCAAGACCTACAGATAGTAGGCACAAGTGTGAAGCACCCTGGCGCAATTTCAAGGCCATGCTTATCATTTGCTGGCCTCCTTTCGGCTGCACCATTGGACTGCACCAATAACGGCAACATAGAACACAGGTATTAGAAAGATGCCGATGACTGCCGAGGTTGCCACACCGCCCAGAACACCA
This sequence comes from Pseudovibrio japonicus, assembly GCF_014651595.1. Taxonomy (GTDB): domain Bacteria; phylum Pseudomonadota; class Alphaproteobacteria; order Rhizobiales; family Stappiaceae; genus Pseudovibrio; species Pseudovibrio japonicus. Next base: position 95,125 of record NZ_BMXE01000003.1, read on the forward strand.
ATTCCAATTGATTGCTGAGCACCAGAACCGGCTCCGCTTGCGAGCGCAAGCGGTAAAACACCGAGCATGAATGCAAATGTGGTCATCAGGATTGGACGCAGTCGCATTCTTGACGCTTCAATTGCTGCTTCTATCAGGGGTTTGCCTCCTTTGTATTGTTCTTGGGCAAATTCAACGATCAGAATGGCATTACGTGCCGCAAGGCCGATCGTTGTCAGTAGTCCGACTTTGAAATAAACATCATTCGATTGGTCGAAGATCAGCGATGCGGCGAGCGCTCCTAGAATTCCGACCGGGACGGATAACATCACTGCGAAGGGAACAGTCCAGCTTTCGTAAAGTGCAGCCAGAGAGAGGAACACTACCAACGCCGACAGGGCAAAGAGCATTGTAGCCTGATTACCGGCGAGCCGTTCCTGATAAGACAGACCGGTCCACGCAGAGCCGTAACCGCCATCGAGATTGCTTACCATCTCTTCCATAGCGTTCATTGCCACTCCGGAAGACAGGCCTTCTGTCGCACCACCTTCAAGTTCCAGAGCACGCATACCGTTATAGTGGGAGACTTTCTGGAGTTCCTGACCCCACTCCATAGAACTGAAAGCGCTAAAGGAAACCATCTCGCCGGACTCGTTGCGCACATACCAGCGTTGGATGTCCTCAGGTTGCGCGCGTGCCTCTCCCTCTCCCTGCACATAGACAGGTCGAAGGTCGTTGTCCAAAACGAAGTCGTTTACGTCACGTCCCGCGTATATTATCGAGAGTATCTCGTTGATGTCAGAGATAGACAGGCCTAGGGCCACCGCCTTTTGTTGATGGATATTGAACTTCAAAGAAGTTTCGAAAGCGGAATCGTTGCCACGCAAACCAGCAACACGGCCATCTTCCTGTGCATTGGCAACAAGGGTATTTGCAGCAGATGCCAACGCTTCCTGACCATCACCAGCCTGATCGACCATATACATGGTAAAGCCAGAAGACGTCCCCATTCCAGGGATTGGCGGTGGCTGGACAACAAAAACCTGACCAGCACGATTGTTCTGGCTAAAGAATATATTGGCTTTTTGCGCAATAGCTGCGGCGTCCACACCCTTGCGTTCTTCATAGTCCTTCAAGCGCACGAAAAGCATGCCGTAGTTGTCGCCGGAATTGCCGAAACTGAAGCCCATCACCGATAAGAATGTATCAACGGTGTCCTTTTCTTGGTCCTGCAGGTAGTCTTCGACACTTTTCACGAGTGCCTCAGTTTGTGTAACCGTGGTGCCATTGGGCGTTTCAACCAGGACCATTAGAACACCTTGGTCTTCATTTGGCAGGAATGAACTGGGCAGGCGTTCATAAAGCATGAAAGCTGTGCCGCCGATTGCAACCAATAGTACCAACATGCGAAAGGGCCGGCGTACTAAACGTGCGACAGAGCTGGCATAGCCCTTCGTTATCTTGTCCATATTGCGATTGAACCACCTTGCAGGGGCAATGCCGCCTCCATGCTTGCGTGGTTTAAGCAGGCTTGCACACATGGCAGGCGTTAGGATGATAGCAACACCCAAAGACAGCACCATGGCCGTGATAATCGTAACAGAAAACTGGCGATAGATGACCCCGGTCGAGCCTGACATAAACGCCATTGGGAGGAACACGGCAGAAAGGACCAGTACAATGCCAACCAGCGCAGAGGAAATTTCGTCCATGCTTTTCTTGGTTGCTTCGACTGGATCAAGCCCTTCTTCCTCCATGATGCGTTCGACGTTTTCAACGACCACAATGGCATCATCAACAAGCAGACCAATGGCCAAAACCATCGCGAACATCGTCAGGGTGTTAATAGTAAAGCCAAGGGCTGCCAACACAGCAAAAGTGCCTAGCAACACGATTGGAACCGCAATTGTGGGAATGATTGTTGCGCGCCAACTTTGCAAAAAACACAGGATTACAAGAAAAACCAGTACGATCGCTTCAGCCAGGGTCTCGTAAACCTGGTCAATAGATTTCTTGACAAATGGAGAGGTGTCGTAGGGGTAGACAACTTCAACCCCATCAGGCAGTGCCGATGATAGCTCTTGAAGTTTTGCCTGTACAGCTTCGGCTGTTTTAACTGCATTTGCGCCGGTGGCTAGGTTAACAGCAAAACCCGCCGATGGATTTCCGTTGACGCGGGTCTCGGTTCCGTAGCTTTCCTTTCCTATTTCAATGTTAGCCACATCTCCGAGAAAAACCGCAGAACCGTCTTCATCGACCCGCAGCAGGATACGTTCGAACTCCTCGACACTGGTCAGCTGTGATTGTGCCTTCAAGGGTACGATTAACCGTTGGCCCTGGGGCGCGGGCTGGGCTCCAAGATTTCCGACGGAAACATTGGTGTTTTGTTCGGATACCGCAGCGGTTACATCGACGGGGGTCACGCTGTATCGGGCCAGTTTCATGGGGTCAAGCCAGATGCGCATGGCGTAGCCCGACCCAAACACATTGATTGAACCAACACCTTCCACTCTTTGAACTGGGTCTTGAAACAGCTGTTCCACCAGGTTACCAAGTTCCAAAGATGAATATCTGCCATCAGTAGAAGTGAGGGCTCCAACCATCAGGATAGAGTCCGTCGAGTTGTCGACAGATACCCCGTATTGCTGCACAACGGATGGCAATTGCGAGGTAACAAGCTGAAGTTTATTCTGCACTTGTACCTGAGCGATGTCAGGGTCAACTGTGTCGTCGAATGTCAGAGCTATACTTGCCGAACCGGGTGTGGAATTTGAAGTCATATAGACCAAACCGTCCAGACCGGTCATGCTGTCTTCAATTATTGTTGTGACTGAACTTTCTACAGTTTCAGCAGATGCCCCGGCATAACTTGCTCTTATCTGAACAGTTGTCGGTACGATTTGAGGGTATTGCTCAATGGCTAAACTGCCTAACCCCAAAACACCGACCAACATCGTGATAATGGCGATAACCCATGCAAAAACAGGGCGGGATATGAAAAATCTGGCCATGCTATTACTCCGCCACATCCTTGCCGGTAGTTGCCGACGAAACGTTGCGGATTACACCATTCTCGTCGTATTCGACGGGAATGGTCTCAACTTCTGCCCCTTCCTTAAGGCCCTTGAGCCCATCTACAGCGATTAGATCACCATCAAAGAGGCCGGATGTTACTATCCAATTGTTTTGGTAGCTGCCGATATCGGTGAGCAATCGCTTTTCAGCTTTGCCCCTACTAATGACCCAGGTGCTTAATTGACCTGTCAGGTCACGAGTCGCTGCTGACTGGGAAACCAGAAATGCTTCGGTTACGCCCAAATCCACCTGAGCGCGCACAAACATGCCCGGTAGTAAGACATTTTTCGGGTTTTCAAACCGAAATCTGGTACTGATTGATCCAGTACTGGTCGAAACATTGTAGCCTGGGGCAACGAGTTCACCGTCAGCTTTGAAGATACGGCCGGTCTCCAACGTTAATTTTGCTTTGATAGCTTCGTTAACTTGGAGACGACCCTCAGCAACTTCATCGTATATCGACAAGACTCGGGAAGAGGGCGCATAGACATCAATAGCGATCGGGTCAAGCTTGGTAACTGTTGCCAGCTCTTCGCTCTGATTTGCCGTAACAAGGTCACCAAGTGAAACTCGTGCGACACTCGCCATCCCTTCAATAGGGCTGATAACTGTGGTCCACTTCAGTTCGGCCTGCGCTTCCAATAAAGCTGCTTCTGCGGCCTTCAATGAGGCTTGCGCCTGTTCCAGTTCGGATCTGGCGCTTTCAACATCGGCTTCACTCAGTGCCGAGCCTTTCAGCCGGGTCGCTCGTTCATATGTTGATTTGGCATTTGAGGTGGCAGAGCGGGCAGATTCTACATTTGCCTCTGCGCTCAATACCTTAGTTTCGTAAGTTGTGGGATCAATCCGAAACATAGGCGTACCTGGCTCAAGTTTAGTCCCCGCCTTGTATAATATCTCAGTAATAATCCCGCTTACCTGCGGTCTGATAGCTGCTTCCGCTACAGCAACAGCGCGCCCGGGCTCTGTGAATGTACGGGGAACAGCCTGTTTTTCCATTTCAACAACGCCAACCTTTTTGGCTGGTACCTGCGCCTGTGCCGCGATTGACGGAAAGACTAAAATGCCAAGCACAAGACTGGCTTTAATGTAGGGAGTAAACGTCATCTTTGGACCTTGGATGGGGAGCCGGGCTCAATTAGAGAACACCATGTTTAGGAGACGTTTTTACATAGATTTAAAGAAAGGACAATATTTATATATCTTGCATGCATATATTGACAAACAATTTACTGCCATAATTTCTGTTCTAAAAAGTATAGTGATATCAATTCTTACGTACTTCTTGCTTGATGCTCTGTATGAAGCCAAACTATACTGTCATCATCTGGCAGTTCAGAAATGTTGGACTGGCTCAGGACAAAGTGGAGAGCCTCCTGATACGTTAAGATCAGGAGGAATTCATGAGGCTAAAACATTCCGCAGAAGAGCTTAAGCGGGATGTGGTGCTGTTGGTAGAAGTAGGTGGCTGACCCATTCCTGTATTGCCGCCGATCAGGGCGTGGGGTGTGCGACGTTAAAGCGCTGGATCAAGATCAGGATTCACTGGCAGGGCTGCATGAGGATACGCGTATAGAACTAGCTCGCTCGCAGAAAGATAATGAGCTTGTTCGGCAAGAGAGAGATTTATTCAGAAAGGCGGTAGCGTTCTTCGCTGGCGGAATAAGTCACTGAGGTGCCAGTGAAATTGCACATACTGATGCAGATAACAAAAAAGACACCTAGCGGTGCCTTGTTATCGCAATCTTCGTTTGAAGAGAGATGGTAGCGAGGGAGGGACTTGAACCCCCGACACGCGGATTATGATTCCGCTGCTCTAACCAACTGAGCTACCCCGCCATCCGGTGCGCTATGTTGCGGTGGTGACCGCCGCGCTGTGAGGGGGTGTATAAGGCTCTCAGCGTGTGGCGTCAAGCGTTCTTCTGCAAGTTTTGTGGAAATTTGCACTCTTGTGAAAAACTCCATGAAAACCTAGGGTTATTGCCAGATTCATTGAGTATTAGCTACAGGTCTTGGCAGCCCAACGGGGAAGAACTTCCGATTTTAGCCCCTACGAATTTTGCAGTGGTCTTTCTTGGCATTGCGTGGAGCGATCCGGTGCCGTTTTGGCTGACGTAGGGTGGAAAGATCGCAACAAAACGCCCCGCTTGCGTTGATGCAAGGCAGGGCGTTCAAGAGATCTAACTGTTGGTGTCGCCCTCCGTCATGAGAAGGGCGTTTTGTTGGTTCGTCAGCTGGCTGGGAAACCAGCTGCTTCCCAGCTTTTGCCGAGGAGTGCTTTGAGAGCTGCTTCGGCGCCTTCCTGCTTTTCGGCGCGCTGGATCCAGCCTCCGCCGAGAACGCGGGCTTCCTGTCCTTCTTTATCGAAGAAAACGCAGGCCTGTCCCGGAGCGACGCCCATTTCGCCAGATGGCAGTTCTACCAGAATGTTGTCACCACTCTTGCGTAGGACAGCTTCGGTTGGTGGGCGTGTTGAGCGCACCTTGGCGTAAACCGTGATGCCTTCTTCCGGCAGGTCGTCCAGAGTGCCTGAGCCGATCCAGTTGACTTCACGCAGCAACAGGTTGTGTGTGGCCAAAGCTTCTTTAGGGCCAACGATTACCCGCCGGCCGTCTGCATCCAAATGCACAACATAAAGTGGGTCACCAGTCGCAACGCCAATACCGCGGCGCTGACCGATTGTGTAGTGAATAATGCCTTCATGTCTGCCCAATACGCGACCGTCCACATGGACGATATCGCCTGGTTCAGCGGCGTGCGGACGCAGCTTGGCAATCACGTCAGTGTAGCGGCCCTGCGGCACGAAGCAGATATCCTGACTGTCGTGTTTATCGGCGATTTCCAGACCAAACTCACGGGCAAGTTCTCGTACTTCCGGTTTGGTCATGCCACCCAATGGGAAGCGAAGGAAATCAAGCTGCTCTTGTGTGGTTGCGAACAGGAAATAGCTCTGATCCCGATCCAGATCGACAGGGCGGAACATGGCAAGCTGGTTGCCTTCCATGCCTGTGCGCACATAGTGGCCAGTTACCAGAACGTCAGCGCCCAGATCCTTGGCGGTTTCCAGCAGGTCTTTGAACTTGACTGTCTGGTTACAGGTTACGCATGGAATTGGGGTTTCGCCGTTGATGTAGCTGTCTGCAAAGCGTTCAATTACCTGCTCTTTGAAGCGAGATTCATAATCCAGCACGTAGTGAGGAATGCCAAGCCTTTCGGCCACACGGCGTGCGTCATGGATATCTTGTCCAGCACAACACGCGCCTTTGCGTTGGATTGCTTCGCCATGATCGTAGAGCTGCAGTGTGACGCCAACGACATCATAGCCTTCGCGCTTCATCAGGCCGGCAACGACTGATGAATCAACACCGCCTGACATGGCAACAACCACCCGTGTGTCTTCCGGGCGGCCGGGCAGGCCAAGACTGTTAAGCATTCCAAGTACCTCATCCTATGGCGCGTTTAATAAGAGAGCATTATCTATGATAGTGCGAGCAGAATTCAATATGGGAGACACTAGTCCGAAGTGCAGATTAGTTTCATTTGCTTGCTTGGTGCTCGCTGCGTTTTGGCGGTGGCTAAACGCTAGCTCTTTTTTAAACGCTTTGTATGCGTACGCTTTGAGCGTGTTAGTTGGCGGGAATATACCTAAAACTCGACGGAAGGCCAATCTTTTTGATTGATGTATTTCTGGTCGGTCGGCATTTGTTGCCGGGTCACGGGCAATAAGTGACCTTTCTGCACATGATAAGAAAAGGTCTCAAGAAGGTATCTGTCTGAAATTTATTATTAAATTTTGATTTTGCAACTGGCCTGCTATTTGCTTCTCTGCGCGTAAGATGTCTTCTCCACCTGAGCTGGTGGTCTGTGCTGCGTAGTTTGAGGAATACATGTCGCAATCTGCTTTACCGGGTATAAGCCGTCCTGTTCAGCCGCAAATCCCTCTGAAGTCTGTTCTTGGACAAGGTGGTTCTGCGCTGCTTGGTGAAAGTACGCCCGGTCAGGATTTGGAGCTTTTCTCTGGATTGCTTGCCAGAGCCTCTGAGCGGGATGGGGCGGCAGCTGCTGCAGGCGATGGCTTTTCGACCGCTATGGTTGCCGGCGGCGACCTTCCCGTATTGGAGCCGGACCTCATCAGGGACGAAAAAGGTGAGAGTGCGGTTGCAGGATTGGCGGGTGAACTGCCTGCCACCAGCGTTTCTCAGGTGTTGTCGCATGTTGCCCCCGGTTTAATTGCAACTGCGCCGTCTCAAGATGACGTTACTCTTCCGACAGATGGTGAGGGGAAAGCAGCTCAGCTAAATGCAAAACCTGCTTTTATCCCTGCGCCGCAAAGCGTTCAGAATGAGGTTAGCCAACCAAACCGAGTAGACAGATCTGTGCGCAGCGAGGTTGCTCTGTCTGTTGCTGGGCAGCAGGGCTTTGGTGTTAAAGCCGTTGCGGGTGAGGAGCAGGTAAATGCGCCAACGACTGCGGAGAGTGGGGCGGTGGTTTCTCGCACTAACCAGCAGACTATGCCTGCTGGGCAGATCTTGCCGCAGAAGGGGGATGAGCTTGTCGGCGTATCAGCTGGACAGGTTGCTAACGAAGCGGGCGCTGTCGCTGGTGGTGGAATTCAGCCAGTTGTTGAAGCTGTTCAGAACGCTGAAGGTTTGCTGAAGCAGAATGTTGGTCCTGCTGTTACGGATGTCGCAGTTAAACAAATGGCTCAGGCCGAGATGCAGCTAAGTGCACCAGTACCTCCTAAGACTGAGGAGGTTGCCAAGGTCGTGCGTGAGTTGGGGATACCTTCTACTGGAGTTCTTGAAACCTTTCGCAAGGCTGATGCCACCCAACCCTCACAGACAACAATTACGCCTGTGAGGGGTGAACTATCTTCAGGTGGTGTTGTCGATAGTGCAGGTGTTATCGGAAAAAGTGCTGGTCCTGATGTTGTAACGCAAGACAGCGCTGCATTTATCGAAAAGGCTTTTGCCCGAGAAAAGGCTGCGGGGCCGAGCGGCGCTGACATAATTATCAAGGGTAATGCGGAACCGTCTCTAGGTAGTCGGCAGATCAGTGAACTGGCCGCAAGACCGGACGTAAAAGCTCTTAACGTTCAGGCAGAACCTGCACAGGCTGTTCTTCCCGAGATAAAGGGGGCTGGTCTTGCAGTTAGTGGGGACGAACTGGCAGGAGCGAGCGACGGTGAAGCCGATATTGCGTTGGCAAAGCCTATCCTTGTTCGTCAATCTGATCGGGCAGGTTCAGGTTTCGTTGGCCAGCAACAGCGTACTTCTCACTCTGTGCCAGTTGCGGGTGAGGGTGATCTCATTTTCCCGAATGTAACGGTGAAATCTGACGGTTCTGTTGAAAAGAGTGGTCAAGCCGTTGAGGGGCAGAAGCTTGCCGTGGTGACTGCTGCTCAGAAGGGTGACGGCCATGTTCACGTTGCTGAACATGTGAGCCGGACGGCCTCAATCGCAACAGTTGCAACGCCAATGGCTGGCAAAGACAGGAGTGCTAGCGGATCAGTTCCGGCAACGTTGACTTCTGATGGTTCTGCTCAGAGCGATGGTGCTCAGGAAGTAGGAGACCAGACCAGCATCCAAAACAAGGCTGCAGACCAGAGCTCGTCTGGGACTAAGAAGAGTGCAGCGGCTCCTGTCAGCATTCAAGTCTCAGTTCAACAGGGTAATGAGCAGACAGTAACTACCAGTTCGTTTGGTTGGGGGCTTTCGGCTGGAATGCAGGACGGTGCGGAGGGAGAGCTTGATTGGGAAAGCTCTGAGGCCGTTGCTGGCACTACAGCTCGTTCTGAGGCTGGGTTACGTTCTGTTGGTTCTTTGCCGACTTCTACTTTAAGGAACGTGGCCAACTCGGTATGGCCCGAGATTGCCCGTCAGGCCAGTGGTGGAGTCAACCGATTTGAGATTCGGCTGGATCCTAAAGAGCTCGGTGTCGTCGATGTTTCCATTGAATTTACTAAGGATGGCCGTGTCCGAGCTCATCTGATGGTTGAAAGGCCCGAAACGCTTGAACTTTTGCAAAGAGATCAGCGCGGGTTGGAAAAGGCACTGCAAGATGCTGGTGTCGAGAGTGGCAAGAGTTCTCTTGAGTTCTCCCTTGGTCGTGGGGGTGGTGGGTCTCAAGGCTCTGAAGCAGAAGGTCACCAACAGTCGGGCGTCGGGCATGTCGCTGGGAATGCAAATGATACTGAGCTGCATGAGGCGAGCTACCCGATACATAAGAATTTGAATGGTTCGTCCCGCGCAGGTGGGTTGGATATCTCGGTTTGATACCGTTTTGAGGAAATAAACAATGACTACAATTGATGCTTTAACGCCGAATGCGGGTTCCTCAGGTTCAGACCAACAGAAAAACCTGAATGCCAATTTTGATCTGTTCATCGCGCTGCTGACCACACAGGTGCAGAATCAGGATCCATTGCAGCCTCTCGATTCGGCTGAGTACACGAATCAGCTGGTTCAATACACGATGGTGGAGCAACAGGTTGCAACTACAGAGAAATTAGATGAACAGCTCACTCAGCTCAAAACGCAAAGTGCGAGTCAGTTCGTAAACTACATCGGTAAGGATGTGACCGCTCATAGCGCTACAGCAGAGCTTAAGGAAGGCGCTGCATCGTGGGAGCTGGAGGCATTTGCCGTTGGAACTGCGACGATCACCATTCGAAACAGCGAGGGTGCAGAGGTCTACCAGGAGGAGATTGATCTGGACGAAGGTGAAAATACTTTTGTGTGGGATGGTACCACTGCTGCGGGCTCACAAAGTGAGGATGGCGCTTATACCATTGATATTATCACCAAAGATGCCAACGACAATCCGTTCGTTGTTCAGACAAAGGTGAAGGGGACAGTGGATTCTGTGGACTTCAGTACCGGTGACATTATTTTGCACATGGGTGAACTGAGAATTCCAGTCGGAGAAGTCACGGGAGTCCAAGGAATTCTGTAGTAGTTAATATCCACTAATATTTGCGGTTATGAATCTTACCAAAACATTGATGGGGGCTTAGCCAAATTTTAAGCGCCTTGTTCTAGTCTCATGCTCAGCTTGGTCATGGTTTGTGTGAGAGTAGAATGACCGAACATATTCGTTCACGAGTGAAATACGTCATCGGCCCCGATGGGAGCCCTTTGACAATAGCGGATCTTCCGCCCACCTCTACAAAGCGGTGGGTTATCAGGAGAAAGGCTGAAGTAGTTGCGGCTGTGCGTGGAGGCTTGTTGTCTCTGGATGAAGCCTGCAACCGGTATACCTTGACGGTTGAGGAGTTTCTGTCTTGGCAGAACTCGATTGACCGGCATGGACTAGCTGGCTTGCGCGCGACACGCGTTCAGGACTATCGCAACTAATAGGCTTCAGGCACATTCGGGTGTGATACCCAAACAGGTTTGAGGTTTCGAAAAGGCCGGCTGTCGCAGCCGGCCTTTTTGTATGCGCGAGCCACATTTCCTACATTTTTATGGATTAACCATGATGTCTTAACTGCTTCGGCAAAATCTGCCGAACCCGCTGCTTGAGATTCATTTGACTCTTCAAATGCCTAGTCCAAGGCCTTTCCAGCGATATTCCACAATGCTTCTTTGTGGGTAGAGTTCCCGTTTACCGATTATTAGGGCTTTATTAACCTTTTGTTAACTCTGGGGCGGGCAATTTTTACCTACCAGCAAATCAGGGGCAAATCACGCCGTATTCCAAGGTGTTGAAAGTACTGCTGGCACTTTTTGAATGAGCACTTTAAAAGCACGGGGCGGCAACTGTGAGTGGAATCCTTGACTTTCTGAAAGGACTTGGGCCCGCGCGACTGGCAGCGATGGGGGCAATGGCTGCGCTGTTGGTCGGCCTGTTTAGCTTCATCATTATCCGTGCGACCTCACCGCAGATGGTGCCATTGTTCACTGACCTTACCCTTGAAGATGCTGCAGCGGTTGTCAGTCAGGTAGAAACACAAGGTATTTCTTACGAACTTGGTGTGAATGGGCGTAGCATTCTTGTGCCTCAGGAGAACGTTCACCGCCTGCGTATGACTCTTGCTGAGGCTGGTTTGCCATCAGGAGGTGGTGTTGGCTACGAGATTTTCGACCAGACCGATACGCTTGGGGCCACCAGTTTTGTGCAGAATATAAACCGGCTGCGCGCACTTGAGGGTGAACTCTCCCGCACAATTCGCAGTATTGGTCGCATCTCTTCTGCGCGGGTTCATTTGGTGATCCCTGAAAAGCAGCTGTTCCAGCGGGACCGGGAGCCGCCAACCGCATCTATTGCGATCAAGGTGCAGGGCTCTTTGAGCAATGGACAGATCCGCGCCATCCAGCATCTGGTTGCAACCGCTGTTGAGGGATTGGAGCCTTCTTACGTTTCTATCGTTGATGAGCGCGGCACTTTGCTTGCCAGCGGAACCGGCGATAAGGACGGGCTCGTTGGGAGTTCCTCGCTGGATGAACGACGTTTGACACTGGAAACCCGCCTGCGGCAACAGGTTGAGGAGATCCTGAATAACGTTGTTGGAGCTGGTCGCGCCCGGGTGCGGGTTGCTGCGGACCTCAATTATAACCGCAAGACTGAAACACAGGAGCTGTTCGATCCAGACGGACAGGTTTTGCGTTCCTCGCAGAGTAAAGAGGAGAATTCATCCTCCTCTAATGGTGAGGAGACTGTTTCTGTCGGTAACCAGCTGCCAAATGCGGATACCACGGGCGATACCACTGGCTCCAAGGATTCCTCCAATATTTCCGAGGAGATCCTGAACTACGAAATCTCGAAGAGCACAGTTACCGAGATTTATGAGGCTGGCGGTCTAGAGCGCTTGTCTGTTGCTGTTCTGGTGGACGGGACCTACACAGCCGATGAGGATGGACGCCAGATCTATCAACCACGCAGCAATGACGAGCTGGAGCAAATTGCTACTCTGGTTCGGACTGCTGTCGGCTTCACAAAGCATCGTGGCGATACGGTTGAAGTGGTGAACATGCGCTTTGTGGAAGCGCCGATGCAGGACTTTGCTGATGGCGAGGGCGGTCTGTTCGACTTCACGCGTGCTGACATCATGAAGTTTGCGGAGCTTGGTGTTCTGTTCGTGATCACTGTTCTGCTTTTGGTCTTTGCAGTATCTCCGCTGATGAAGCGTATTCTGGCAACTGAAGAAGAGAAGGCGGCGCTGGCAGACGGTGGCGTGCAGCTGCTGCCGGACGGTACGCTGGTTGCGGAAGAGCCCGCCCGACTTGAGGGGACAGTTGCCGAGGTGGAGGCTGTTCCTACCGAAATTCCAACAGCCGAGTGGATTGAGGATGCCAAAATGTTGGCTGCTCTCCACCAAAGTTCGATCCAACAGATTAGTGAAATGATTGAAGAATCTCCAAGTGAAGCCGTCAATATCGTTCGCGGCTGGTTGAACGAGGCGGCCTAGGATGAGTGAGGAGATTGCAAAGCAGGAGGTGAAGGAGAAAGGCTTATCGGTCACCTCTGATGTGGCTGAGCGAGAGCTTGGGGGAGCAGAGCGCGCAGCCGTTCTGCTTTTGGCGCTTGGGCAGGAATACGGAAAGGCCATTTGGGACGGGCTTGACGAGATTGAAGTGCGTCAGGTTTCCAGTGCGATGGCAAACCTTGGCCCTGTGACGCCCTCAATGCTTGAAGAGCTGTTTGTTGATTTCCTGAAGCGCCTTTCCACTCGTGGTGCTCTGAACGGCAATGTGGATGTGACTGAGCGTTTGCTAAGCTCCTTCCTTCCGTCGGACCGGGTCTCGATTATCATGGAAGAAATCCGTGGTCCTGCAGGCCGGAACATGTGGGAAAAGCTCTCCAACGTGCCTGAAAACGTTCTGGCAAACTACCTGAAGAACGAGTACCCGCAGACCATTGCGGTGGTGCTTTCCAAGATCCAGAGTGACCATGCGGCGCGGGTTCTTGCACTGCTTAATGAAGAGCTGGCGCTGGATGTGGTGAATCGGATGCTGCGCATGGAGTCCATCCAGAAGGATATTCTGGAGAAGGTCGAGCATACGCTGCGCATTGAGTTTATGTCGAACTTGTCCCAGACAAGTCGCCGTGACAGCCACGAGATGATGGCGGATATCTTCAACAACTTTGACAGACAGACCGAGGTGCGTTTCCTTGCAGCGCTGGAAGAGGACAGCCGCGAGTCAGCCGAGCGTATCCGCAACTTGATGTTTACCTTCGAGGATCTGCTGAAACTGGACGCAGGTGCCTGTCAGACCTTGCTGCGCAACATCGAAAAAGATCAACTCGCAATGGCGCTTAAGGGTGCCTCTGAGACGGCTGTGGCGTTCTTTAAGGCCAACATGTCTGTCCGTGCTGCAAAAATGTTGCAGGATGATATGGATAGCATGGGACCTGTGCGTTTGCGTGAGGTGGATGATGCGCAAACGGCTCTTGTGCTCAAGGCAAAAGACCTGGCGACATCCGGTGAAATCACCATCAACAAGAAGAAGGGGGAGGAAGAGTTTGTCTACTAATGTCTTCTTTCTTCTGCTTTTGCCGGAGGCTTGCTGATGGTTACGGTTATGCCGCAAGGTGCTGCACGACAGCGGTTTTTGTTCAACACCAAGTCGGTTGACGAGGTTGAGGCAGCTGAACTTGCCGAGGTGGCGCCGCCGCCGGAGCCGACCATTACGGTGGCGGAACACCAACAAATTCTAAAGGCAGTAGAAGAGGCTGCTTTTGCGCGTGGTGAGATGCAGGCGCGGCAGGCTATTGCAGAACAACAAAATCTCAGTGCGCAAGAAGAACTGGCGGTGTTGCGTGAGCGGCTGGATGCGGCGCTTGGGGGGCTTGAAACCCAGCTTCGTGCTCAGGAGCAGAATATGGTGAGCATGTGCTTCTTGATTGCGCGCCGCCTGTGCAGCCATCTCATTGCCCGCGAGCCGCTGGCGGAAGTTGTAGCACTGCTTTCTGAGTGTCTGGCGCCGCTGCGAAAGATCCCGCAGATCCTGATCGAGGTTCCGAGCGAGGATACGCATGCGCTGGAAGAAATGGTTGAGAATCTCGTCCTGAACAGCAGCTTTGAAGGCAAAGTGCATGTTGTGAAATCAGAGAGTATGTCGCGCGGTGATTGCCGAATCGAATGGCCCGATGGTGGCATTATTCGTGATCGTCGCAAGACGGTTGAGCATATTGAACAAGTCATAAAATCTCATTTCGATGCCCGCGAGCGGGCGAGTTGAACAGTTTTAGTTTTGTCCGTGATCGTGCTGGCCAGTGGTCGGTACCGGATCAGGAAGGTTGATGATGAGCGATGATGAAAAGGGCATGCTGCTGGACCAACATCGAAGCCCCCAGCGCGCTGGTAGTCTCAGTGGTGATGGTGCAGGCGGGGTAAAAGCTGCCGAGGATCTGGAAGCTGTCTTTGATGTACCTGTCCAACTAGCTGCTGTACTCGGGCATACAAAGATGAAGGTTTCCGACCTTTTGCATCTGGATACCGGGATCGTCATGGAGCTTGATCGCAAGGTTGGTGAGGCAATCGACGTTTATGTCAATGACAGGCTTATCGCGCGTGGCGAAGTTGTGCTGGTGGAAGATAAGCTTGGTGTCACCATGACCGAAATCATCAAGGCGGATAAGTGACTGACATGGGGCGTAATGGAAAGGAACTGACATGCGACTCTTGATCGTTGGGACCCTTGGCGGTCAGCTGACGACCGCAACCAAGATCGCGATGGAACGTGGTGCGTCTGTTACCCATGCGCCCGGTGCTTCTGAAGCTATGAAAGTCTTGCGCTCGGGGCAGGGCGCGGACCTTCTGATGGTTGATGTGAACGAAGATATTGGTCAGCTGGTGGAGCTGACAGAGCGTGAACGTATCCATGTGCCAATCGTTGCTTGTGGTTTGGGGACGGATGCGCGGGCGGCTGTTTCTGCTATTCGGGCGGGCGCCAAGGAATACATTCCGCTGCCACCTGATCCGGACCTGATTGCAGCGGTTTTGTCCGCTGTCACCGAAGAGCGCGAAGATCTGATCTATCGCGACGCGGCAATGGCGAGCGTGATCAAGCTGGCTGAGCAGGTCGCGCCCTCTGATGCCTCCGTGCTGATCACGGGCGAGTCTGGTTCCGGTAAGGAAGTGATCTCGCGTTTCCTGCACAGCAAATCCAGTCGTTCCAGCAAGCCGTTCATTTCCATCAACTGTGCCGCAATTCCTGAGCACCTTCTTGAATCCGAGCTGTTCGGCCATGAAAAGGGTGCCTTTACCGGTGCTGTTGCGCGCCGTGTTGGTAAGTTTGAGGAAGCCGATGGTGGCACCTTGATGCTGGACGAGATCTCCGAGATGGATGTGCGTCTGCAAGCCAAGCTGTTGCGCGCTATTCAGGAACGGGTGATTGACCGTGTGGGCGGCAGCCGTCCGGTTCCTGTCGATATTCGAATTATTGCAACGTCCAACCGTGATCTGGCTGAGGAAGTGCGGAACGGCACGTTCCGCGAGGATTTGCTGTACCGTTTGAATGTGGTGAACCTGAAACTGCCTGCGCTGCGGGAACGTCCTGCGGATATTCTGGAGCTGGCGAGTCACTTTATCGAGATTTATGCCAAGGCCAACGGCACCAAACCGCTTCCGATTTCGCAGGAAGGGCGTCAGTTGCTGCTGGCTAATCCGTGGAAGGGTAACGTGCGCGAGCTGGAAAACACCATGCACCGCGCTGTTTTGCTTTCCACCGGTGCTGAAATAGATGCTGATGCCATTCGTATGCCTGATGGTTCTCCGATTGCAATGGGCGCTGGTCAGCAGACTGCTGCGCGTGCTGCTCATGCGGCTGAGGCGGCTTCGCGCGATATGGTTGGGCGTACGGTTGCAGATGTAGAGCGTGATCTTATTCTGGATACGCTTGACCATTGTCTTGGGAACCGTACCCATGCGGCAAAGATCCTTGGTATTTCGATCCGTACGCTTCGTAACAAGTTGAACCTTTACACCAAAGAGGGTGTTGAGGTGCCGGGGCCGGGCGAAGCACGCGCCGGAACTGTTGACGCATAAAAACGGATAGGGCGCGGCGATGTCTGAAGAGACAAATGCAAAAGTGGCAGACAGGGGAGGCGACCGCGCTCCTTCGGCTACGCGCCTGCCCGGATTAAGCGGAAGCGGTGGAGCAGCTTTCTTTCAGGACCTTTGGAGCGCGATAAGGCACGGCGACCTTGGTCTTGCTGCTGGTGTCATGGTCATCCTTGTGATGCTCATCGTTCCGATGCCTGCGATGCTTTTGGACATGTTCCTTGCTATCTCGATCATCTTTTCCGTGATGATCCTGATGGTGGGGCTGTTCATCCAGAAACCCCTGGAATTCTCGGCCTTTCCCACTGTCTTGCTGATCGCGACGATGCTGCGGTTATCGCTGAATATGGCGTCGACACGTCTGATTTTGGCAGATGGCCACGAAGGAGCTGATGCTGCCGGTAACGTGATTGCGGCCTTCGGCAGCTTTGTGATGGGCGGTAATTTCGTGATCGGGATTATCGTCTTTGCGATTCTTGTGATCGTGAATTTTATCGTTATTACAAAGGGTTCTGGTCGTATTGCGGAAGTCTCCGCCCGCTTTACGCTTGATGCGATGCCCGGTAAGCAGATGGCCATTGATGCGGATCTGGGTGCCGGTCTGATTGATGAGGAGACGGCAAGGGCCCGCCGTAAGGAGCTGGAATCGGAATCCACCTTCTTCGGGTCCATGGACGGTGCCTCCAAGTTTGTCCGCGGTGACGCCATTGCTGGTTTGATGATTACGTTCATCAATGTGATTGGCGGTATCGTTATTGGTGTAATGCAGCAGGACCTGACGTTTGCTCAAGCTGCCGAGAACTACACACTTCTGACGATTGGTGATGGTCTGGTTTCGCAGATCCCTGCGCTGATCGTTTCAACGGCTGCCGGTATTCTGGTTTCAAAAGCTGGTGTTGAAGGGGCTGCTGACAAAGCGCTTGTCACGCAGTTTACCGGTTATCCAAAAGCGCTTGGCATGTCTGCCTTTGTGATGGTGGTTCTGTCCTTCCTGCCGGGTATGCCGATGTTGCCGTTTCTGGCGCTGGCGGGTGCGGCTGGCTTTCTGGCGCGCAAGGCGAGTAAGAGGCACGCCGTTGAAAAGGCCGAAGAAGTGGCCGCGCAGGTGCAGGCAGAAGCGCCTGAAGAGCCACAAGAAGCACCCATTTCTGACAGCCTGAAGATGGATGTTCTGCGCATTGAGCTAGGGTATGCGCTGCTGCCGATCATCAATGGACGCAACAAGCAGGAAACGGATCAGGTTACCGAGCAGATCAAAGCACTGCGCCGTCAGATTGCGACGGATATGGGCGTGATCATGCCGTCCGTGCGCATCCTTGATAATATTCAGCTTGGTGCGAACGACTACATGATCAAGGTGAAGGAGCTGGACGCTGGTAGTGGTTCGCTGTTCCCGAACCAGTTCATGGTGATGGATCCGAGCGGCGGGCAGGTGCGTTTGCCGGGCACGCATACTACCGAGCCGACCTTTGGTTTGCCAGCAACATGGGTTGAGGCACAGTACCGTGAGGAAGCGAACCTGCTGGGCTATACGGTGGTTGATCCTGCAACGGTGATCTCGACGCACCTGACCGAAACCATCAAGTCTCATATTTCCGAGCTGCTTACCTATGCTGATGTGCAGGTTCTTCTGAAGAAACTGGATGAAGAGCAGTCCAAACTGGTGGAAGATATTGTTCCGGCGCAGATTTCGATCTCCGGTATTCAGCGGGTGCTTCAGGCGTTGCTGGAGGAGCGGATTTCCATTCGCGATCTTGGCACCATTTTGGAAGGGATTGCGGAAGCGATTGGCACAACACGCAACCCGAACAGCATTGCAGAACATGTACGCACGCGTCTGGCACGCCAGATCTGCGCTGCAAATCAGGCTCCGGGGGGCTATCTGCCTTTGATCAGCCTGAGCCCACAGTGGGAGTCGGCCTTCCTTGAGAGCATCATCGGGGACGGAGATGACCGGCAACTGGCGATGGCGCCGTCCAAGCTGCAGGAGTTTGTAGGATTGGTGCGTGATGCCTATGACGCGGCAGCCAATCAGGGTGAAGTGCCGGTGCTGCTGTGTTCTGCACAATCGCGTCCGTTCGTGCGGTCCATTGTCGAACGCTTCCGCGCACATACGTTTGTGATGAGCCAGAATGAGGTTCACCCGCGTGCGCGCTTGAAAACGGTGGCAACCATATAGGAACTCGAGTGTTTTGTGAGATCGCAGCACTTGCTGCGTTTCTGTCTTGCTGTTACCCAGAGGGCATTAGGTTTTTTAGGATTTAAGGAAAAAATGTCTCAGATTCAGCTTAATCTTGATGGATACACAGAACTGCCAGACGGCAAGGTGGCATTTGTAGCAACGCATCTGGAAATGTTGGAAAAACCCGCTCTCAAGATGATTGATCGTCCCGACCTGAAGCTTCAGCGAGTGGAAAGAACAGAGACTAGTGAATATAAAGACCTCTTCAAACGCATCGGCGGGCCATGGTTGTGGTTTGGCCGTCTGGTGATGAGTGATGAGGAGCTGGAAGCGACACTGAGCAAACCAACTAATGAACTCTATTGGGCTTTGAAGGATAGCGAGCCTGTTGGGATATTGGAGCTGGATGTTTCGAAGCCTGATGAAGTCACCTTAGCCTACTTCGGTCTTGTGTCAGAAGCTATTGGTAGCGGTGCGGGGCGCTGGCTAATGAACCATGCCATCACCAAAGCCTTCTCACGCCCCGAAGTGAAACGCTTCTGGTTGCACACCTGTACTGGAGATAGTCCTCAGGCGCTGCAGTTTTATATTCGTAGCGGCTTCCAGCCTTTCAAGCGCTCCATCGAAGTTGCGGATGATCCGCGCCTGAGCGGTGTTCTGGATCCCTCCTGTGCGCCGCATGTTCCATTTTTGCCTTAAGGTATAGCAGGTTATCTCTATCGTTTTCTGACAGGCGTGACGTACTTGTATTGGCACGGCTTGGTTTTCGATCGAGTGCGTCCAAGCCTTTCTCCAGCTACTCTTAGGGTTGATGTTGGAAAAGTGACCCACATCGGGACGAGTGGTTAGGTTTTATTAGAGTTTTATCTAGGATGTGTTAGTTTCCTTTTACCATGTACCTTTGATTAATTGTGGAGGATGCGTGAGGGATGCTCTGAATTTGCAGGGTTGTACGTAGGTTAGAGTGCGGCTGAAGGGGTATTCAGCCGGATATTCGGGAGCTGCCATGTCGGAAGTACATGACAACGTCGTGCCTCATGAGAAGGTACGATCGCTGAGGGATAGCATTCGCAAAGTTCGTGTTTCGGAGATGGAGCGGACTGACGTTGTCGTAGGCCTGCAGGAGAGCGAGAAAGCTCGCCTTGAAATGCTCAGCGAAGAGCTGATTGATGTGTTCAAGGAAGTTCCGGAAGACGATGACCAGTTTTCTTTTCAAATTGTGCCGGGAACGCAGCCGCGCCTCTGGATTGATATGACCAGCCATGTGCTGATGGGACGAGACCGCCATTCCTACCGGTTTGTGAAGGAAACCCGTCTTGGGCGTATGGTTCTGCTGGAGACTACTGAACTCGACGATATGGCAGACTGCATCACAGAGTACATTGCGGAGCGGATTATCGAGAAGGAGCGGGCGCTGGAAGCGGACTGGATGCTCAATCGCATTCGCCAGCAGGATGTTCCTACCGGTAAGAAGCTGGATCAGCTGAAACAGGAAAATGCTGCCAAAGCTGCTGCGGCCAAGCCGACACGCTTGCGGGATATGCTGATCCTGATTTGCGGGCTGCTGCTTGGCATGGCCATCGGTGCAGCGGGTCTCATTACGCTGGCGCTTTATGCCAACCCATTTGCGAGCTAAGCGCTCTGCTCCGAGAGGCATCTGATTGCCTCTCTTACTTGCCTTGCCAGCAAGGCTTTTGTGGAGCTGGTGGGCGTCAGGCTACTTTTCTAAGGCCTGGAATAGACAGGTCGTGCTGTGCGATGTGGTGCACGCCTTCACTGGCAGTCGTAAAGCCACGCTCTTCCATCATACAAGACCAACCATCGCCGTCTTTCTCAATGGTGAACAGGTTGTAGCGTGCTGGTGGCTTGTGACCGTCAAGGCCATTTGAGGCCGAAGGCACGCAGATTACGGGGACCGGCCCCTCTGGTCCGTTGATTTCCATACGGGTTGCACGATGGGTGTGGCCGTGCAGGATTAGCTCGGCGCCGTGTTCTGCGATGATGTTGCGGAACCGGCTGGAACCCACGAGGCGCTTGTACCACGCAGTTGCGTTGCGCACTGGTGGGTGGTGCAGCATGACAACCCGGAAGTCACCGCGTTCTTTTGCATGGCGCAGCTGGTCTGCCAGTTCTCGCAGCTGATTGCTGCTAATGTGGCCTGTGGCCATGAACGGGCCGGTTGCCTTGGCCGTGGACAAGCCAATGATTGTGACGCTGTTTCGTCTGCGTACAAACGGAAAGTGTGGGTCATTGCCCAGTGGTGGTGTCAGCCCCAACTCCGGATCACTTTGCATATAGGGACGCCAGGCGGTGTAGGCCTGCTTGAGCGCGCCGGGGACGTATGCATCGTGGTTGCCGGGGGTCAGGGAGAGGGAATCTGGAGATCCCACGGTTGCGAGCCAGTCTTTTGCTCCAGCAACCTCCTTGGGAAGTGCGATATTGACCAGATCTCCACATAGGGCAATATGATCCGGCTGACGCGCGTGTATATCGCGTATCAGCGCATCGAGGTAGGAGTTGGTCATCGCGTGAGCGCGGTTACGTTGCCAATTGATGTAGCCGAGAATGCGCTTTGAGGCGAGCTGGACAGGACGTACGTCCGGCAGCGGTCCTAAATGTGGATCAGATATGTGTACGAGCTTAAACATAGCCTGCGCATCATCCCTGCATTGCGCCTGAGGTCAAGGGATTTTCCTTGATTTGGGAGAATTACCCTCAAGCGCTTTTGACAGATATGGAACGCTGACCTTTAACTCGCCTTAAAGGCAAGAAGATGGGCGCAGAACAGCGGTGTCATGAGTGTTGGCAGTGGTTACTGCTGGAGCCCAATGGAAGCGTTTTGTGCGACGGAAGCGAGCGAGAACTTTAGTGAGCATGACGTGGTACTCCTGCGATTTGAGAAACGCCGGTTAGGTGTCTAATAAAAGTGAACGATGGGGCAGCCCTAATTAACTTTTGGGCATGTGCTTATTCTTTGAACTCTTTTTACGCCTATCCTGGTGGTTGTGTAGTGTTAGTTTTGCAAGGGTGGTATGCACTTTTTGCATAAAAGATATTTCAGATTATCATTGTTTTTTATCAATGGTTTAATCTGTACTTGAGGTTGAATGTGGCAGGCTTGAAGACGCGAATTATCAATAGGCTGGTGCAATCTGCTGCTCTTGTTACGCGCGGCATGACGCTGGGTGCGCGCGTGGCGGCATTTGATGATGAGAATCGAGTCCTTTTGGTGCGTCATCAGTACCTGCCGGGCTGGTATTTTCCCGGTGGCGGGGTTGATGCGGGCGAGACCATGGCGGAGGCTGCGCGCAGGGAGCTTTCAGAGGAAACGGGGTATGGGTGCGGGCCAGAAGTGACGCTGCTTTCCATGCATTTGAATCGGGTTGGAACTGGTCGGGACCATGTTGGGTTCTTCAAGGTTCGCCTGACAGAGCAGGACCCAAACTGGAAACGACCGGCAATGGAGATAGCGGATTTGCAGCTTTTTGCGCTGGATGCCTTGCCTGATGATGTCACCCCGGCAACGGCGCGGCGTTTGCGGGAGCTTGCCGGTGAAGTGCAGCCTGATCCCTATTGGTAGTTGTTTTTCAAGGGACTACGTGGTGGGCGCTTGCGGCGAACGAATACGCAGGTCCACTTAGTTTTGTGCTTTACGACTGAAAATTTGCGTGGTATTTAAGCGATTGAAATTAAATTTTGTGTGCTCTTGCATGCGAGCTACCGGAATATTGGGGTACGGGCCTTATGGCAATTTGCTGGGAACAGCGACGACGAATGAACGCGCGGGATATGCTCTCGCGTGGTGCTTCGTGCCGTCCTCCTCTCAGTGTGCTCCCAACTTCGGTATAACTGCCTGAGCCACACGGATCGACGGTCTTACTCCTTCGATTTGTGGTGTGTAATATGACAGTTTCAAAATGGCTGGTGCGGAACGAAACCCCAGCAGACTTCTTCCAGATAGAACAGATGCAAGCTGAGGCCTTCGGCCCTACGCGGTTTGAGCGGACGGCGTTCAAAATCCGTGATGGTGTTCCGCAGGCCGCGAACCTGTGTTTTGTTGGCGAGCATAACGGCGAGATTGCCGGGTCTGTCAAACTTACTCCCATTATGATTGGTGCCTGTCAGAGCATGTTGCTGGGTCCGTTGACCGTGAAAGCCTCTTACAAAGGGCAGGGGCTGGGCAGGCTTTTGCTGAAGACGGTTGCAGCTGAGGCCAAGGCACTGGGCGTTCCGTCGATTCTGTTGGTTGGGGACCATCCCTATTATGGCCCGCATGGGTACGAGCAGGTGCCGCATGGCCAGATTACCTTGCCGGGGCCTGTTGATCCGGATCGGTTGCTGATCTTGACGCTGTATGGTGAAGGGATGCCAGCTGGCGCTGTAACGGGCGGGTATGGGAAGCCTGCTCTGGTGGCCAGCACGCAGGTTGAGCCGCAGCTGGTGGATATGCTGCAGGGCACTGCTGCTTTGGCGACCTGACAGGCTGGTTGGAGTTTGCATTACCACATAGGAGCTGCCGCGCTTTATTGGCCCTCACGATACCAAGTGAAAGACAGAAGCCCCAGCAATACCGCAAGGCCGAAGAAGCCGATCAGAAGCGGGTAGCGGTCTATGCCGTTTAAGATGCTGGCGTCTGTTCGCTTGATGCCGATCCAGCCGTTGCCGTGATATTGAGCGGAGGAGCGTTGTGCGATGATATTGGGTACGGACAGGGATGCGCCATCATCGCCGCCAATGCGCAGGACTGCTCCGCCCGTCTGATCTGCTGTACCGGAGAGTTTGTCGGTCGTGGAGACCACTTCCAGAAACTCCCGTGGGTTCGGTGGACCTACATTGATCAGGGCGGTGTGCGCGCCATCAGTTGCAGAATACAGGCCTAGTTCCTCTGCTTTTACGGAGGCGGTCCAATGGCCTGAGGCGTCTTTTGTCAGCTCCAGTTGTTCTGTCTTGCCGGAGGGTGTTGTCAGGGTTACCGGATCAACGAGGTTTGCGAGGGTTTGGCGTTCAGTGAGGAGCGTTGAGCCACGCAGAGACAGGCGCAGGGCTTCTTCCTCCAGGTCCGGTTCTTTCATCAACCAGTGCGCCAGTCTGCGCAGTAGCGGGACATGAGGGCCGCCGCCTTCATAGCCTCTTGCCCAGAGCCAGACGTGGTCAGAGAGCAGGGCGGCAACACGGCCTTTGCCAACGCGGCTGAGCACGAGCAAGGGCTTATCGCCCAGTGCGGTCATGATGGGCTGGCCTTCCTGTACATCGGCGCCTACGAGGCGGAACCATTTGCTCCATTGCGGCGGGCTTTCTTCTGCTCCGGGCAGGTCGCGGGTTACCGGGTGGCGCAGGCCAAGCTCCGATACGTTTGCATAGAAGGGCTCTTCGAAGATCTCGCCGGTTGGGACTGCAGGAAGGATGCGACCAAGTGGGGTTCTGAAGATGCTGTTGGCCTCTGCATAGTCTGGCCCGCCCGCGATGAGCACGGCGCCGCCATTGCTTACGTATCTGGCGATATTATCGAAGTAGAGAAGAGGCAGAACGCCGCGGCGCTCGTAGCGATCGAAGATGATGAGGTCGAACTCATCGATCTTGACGGAGAACAGCTCGCGGGTTGGAAAGGCAATCAAGGACAATTGGTTGATCGGTGTGCCGTCCTGCTTTTCCGGCGGGCGCAGGATGGTGAAGTGGACCAGATCCACGGAGGCGTCTGATTTGAGCAGGTTGCGCCATGTGCGCTCTCCGGCATGAGGGGAGCCGGAGACCAGTAGAACGCGGAGATTTTCGCGCACGCCATCAACTGTCACGAGGGCGCGGTTGTTCAGTGGCGTCAGCTCGCCCTCAAGCGCTTCAACCTCGAACTCATAGATGTTCTGGCCGCCATGTTCGATTTCGACGGCGATCTCTGCCGGATAGCCAGAGGAAATGAACTGCTTGGAGAGAATTGCGCCGTTGCGGCGTACGGTGATTTCCGCACGATTTCCGAAGGGCTGCGGGGTGCCTTCCTCAATGAGTTCCAGCTGGACAACCTGTGTTGAGCCGACCAGTCCAAAACGGGGGGCTTTGGCGACTTTCAGGCGGCGGTCAAACTCGCCGGGGCGGCCTGTGATGAGTGCGTGAACTGGAGCGGAGAAGCCGAGTTTTTCTGCGGTTGCAGGTACATCGTGTATCTGGCCATCGGTTATGAGGATGGCTCCAGCTATTCTTTCTGGCGGCACATCTGCCAGCTCATTGGAGATTGCGGTGAAGGCGCGGGTGCCGTCGCCGTTTTCCATTGAGGTGTCGTTGAGAGTGACCTGACGGACATCAACGTCGTCAAGCGCTTGTAGTTGGTCGACGATCTCCTCGCGCGCCGCTCTTGTGAGCTTTGCGCGGTTCTCCATTTGCTGGCTTTGGCTGTTATCGGAAAGGACCACGACCGTGCTTGGCAGATACTCGCGGTCTTCGCGCAGGACCGCCGGGTTGAGCAGGGCCAGAACGAGTAGCGCCAGTGCCAGTGAGCGGATGAGGGCTCCGCGCATTCCCATGATCATGAGGTAGGCACAGACCAGAGCGATGATCACACCAAGCGCGATTATTGCCGGAAGGGGCAAAAGCGGGTCGATGGAAAGAGACCATGTCATGTGTGTTGCTGTGCTCCGAGTTTCGAGGTCTTCTCGTTACTGTCCAATGCGTTCCAGCAGGGCAGGGATGTGGACCTGATCTGCCTTGTAGTTGCCTGTCATGGTGTACATGAGGATGTTGATGCCAACGCGCGCTGCCATTTCGCGCTGGTTGCCGTCTGCCGGAATGGTTGGGTAGAGGTAGTTGCCCTCCGTATCGATGGCCCAGGCGGCGGCAAGGTCATTGCCGCTGATCATAATGGGGGAAACGCCGTCGCCTGCACGTACCGGACGGCTGCCATCAGCGGTGTTGGCACTTGCCTGCACCCACATGGGGCTCAGATTGTAGCGGCCGGGAAAGTCATCAAGAATATAAAAGGTTTTCGTCAGGACATGATCGGGCGGGACCGGTTCCAGATTTGGAATATCCAGCCCTCTGAGCAGCTGCTGAAGCTTTTGTTTGTTTGGTGAGTTTGAGCCGGTGCCGTAAGCATCTCGTGTATCAAACAAAATGGTGCCGCCATTGCGCATATACGCGCTGATCCGCGACATGGCCTCGGGGCTGGGCATCTGCATCGCCGTATCAATGGGCCAATAGATGATTGGAAAGAAGGAGAGTTCATTGGTCTGCAGGTCTAGGCCAATGGGTACTTCCGGTTCCAAAGCGGTTCTGTCTGACAGCAACCGGGTGAGCCCAAACAATCCAGCACGGCTGATCTCGTCAACTTCCGGCACACCAGTCATTACATAGGCAAGGCGGGTGTCCAGGGATGCATCAAGTGCGAATTGCTCCTCACTGCTTTGTGCCTGCGTTTTGTCCGCGCTTGTGAAGCTCAGAGAGGCGACGAGGAAGAGGAGAATTGCGGCGTGTGTGAACTGGCTGCGGCGTAGCTTGCCGGAGAGCCAGAGCAGGGCGAGGGTGTCCAGCAGAGCCAGAAGGATTGCAATGGAAAAGAACCAGCCGCGTAAATCCAACGGCTTTTCCGAGGGGTAGTCTAAAAGGGTTGCCATGGAAAGGGGCGTCAGGTTGAGCGGGACCAGATTGTCTTCGTCTTCCATCAGGTTGAGCGCGCGCATTGCATCTTCGGTGCCATAAAGGCCGGGAGGTGTTTCGCGAGAGGCATGGGTGGTTGCAAAGTCGCGCTCCAGAATGGGCTGATGATTGGCGGAGGGGGGGACGAGCTTGCCGTAGCCATCAAGCATCTTGAGTAGCGGAAGGGCAGAGGCGGACAGGGCGATGTCGGTGTCGTCATCCGGATTGTAGACTGCTGTTGCCGACATGTTAGTGATTGCCCGCAGCATGTCCACAAACCCGCCGGAAAGGGGCAGGTTGGACCATTTGGTGTCCGGCGTAACATGAAACAGAATGATGGAGCCTTTGCCGTGTTTTTTTGCAGTGACCAGCGGGGTGCCGTCCTTCAGTGAGGCCCAGGTGCGATCCGGGAGGTCTGCGGTTGGTTCGGCAAGGATCTGACGGTTTACTGTGACGTCTGTGGGTAGCGTGATGGCACGGAACGGGCTGTTATCGGAGAAGGAGGCAAGTGGTTGTGGCTCTTTCCAGGAAAGGGAGCCACCCAGCTTGCGATCGCCCATACGAAGGGCAACCGGAATAAGGGAATCTTGCGTTTCTGGGAGCTGTGGGCCAGCGAAACGAATGAGTGTGCCGCCTTTGGAGACCCAGCTTGCAATATCGGCCTCTGTGTTCTTTGGCAGAGTTCCGACTTCTGCAAGAACGAGCACGGAGATTCCCTTGTCAAAAAAGTCGGAGATAGCGGTGGTGATGTCTGTGCTGTTGGCGGGGGGCAGATCTGCGAAGGGGGAGAGCGCGCGTTGCAGATAGTAAAGTGGTGAGAGCAGGGGCTGGGAGCGATCTGCAAACCCACCGGCGAAGAGACCGACCTTGCGGCGGCGCCATTTTTCATCCACGAGGACCGTGCTGCCCGCGCTGGCGTTGCCGAGAATGGCAAGTTTTGTGATGTCGTTACGCAGCTCTGACGGTAGTTCGAGCGAGATTTCGCCGGAATTTTGACCGGCTTCCAGCTCAATTGTTTGTTCTGCAATTGCGCGCTGCTTGCGATCATAGGCACGTACCGTCAGCGTTTCTGCCAAAGGTGCGGGGTGGCGCAGAACGGTGGTCGTCATTGCGCCAGCTGTGTTCTGTAGTTGTTTGAGTGCGTAGACCGGTGTGTCGGACCGGTAGATCAGAAATGAACTCTCACGCACATCAGATGCTCGGGCAATGCTGGCCAGTCCTCTCGCAAAGCTTGTGGTGGATGGTTCTTCTAGTGGGGAAGAAAACCACAGGATCGCGCCGGGTGGGTTCCGCTCCGCCTGCTTTTGTAGTGCGGGGATCAGCTCAGAGCGGGCAGCTTGCCACCCTTGCGGGGTGAGTGCGCGCAGCTGGTCCGCGACCTCTTGCGCGTTGGACAGACGCATGGCCTGTGCTGGGCCATCGGCGGTGGTGACCAGCATGACGGTGCGGTTGTTTTGCGCCGCGCCGTCTACCATCATCTCAGCCATGCGGATCTGGCGTTCCCAGTCTGCGGAGGCATCCCAGCCGTTGTCGACGATGATCCAGAGCGGCCCTGCTTTCGGCTCGGCGATATCCAGCGGTTTCCAGACCGGACCTGCCATTGCAATGATCAGGATTGTTGCGAGCAGGAGACGAAGCAGGATCAGCCACCATGGGGTGTGTTGCGGGGTTTCCTCTTTATTGCGGAGGGACAGCAGCAGCCGCAGGGGCGGGAATTTGACGTGGGCAGGCTGGGGCGGTGTTGTGCGGAGCAGCCACCATAAAACCGGGAGGGCTGCAAGGGTCGCCAGAACCCATGGGGCGGCAAAGCCAATGGGGAGCAAAGAACTGATCATCACAGGGCCCCTCTCATCTTGTGCTGCGGTGCATCTGCCAAGCGGGAGTGCAACAGCATGAGCGGCTCAACCGCTGGGCGATCAGTGTGGTGCAGGGTGTAGCTCCAGCCGAATTTGCGCGCCAGTGAAGTGATCTGATCCTTATGTGCTGCCAGTCTGTGCAAGTATTCCTGCTGCCATGTCTGGGCGCGGCCTGCCTTGAGTTCATCTCCGTTTTCCGGGTCTTCAAACCGGGTAGGGCCGGTGAAGGGGAACGTTTCTTCAATGGGATCAAGCAGCTGAATGAGGTGCCCTTTTGCACCGGTGCTGGCGATGGTTGCCATCCATGTTTGCAGTTTATCCGGTGGGTCGAGCAGATCGGAGAACAGCACGACCTCGGAGAACCGGCGTATTCCTTCCGGGTTCGGCAATGTTGTGTCAGGGACCTCGTGCACCAGTGTTTGCGCGATTTGCTGCATGGCATTGCGGCTGCCCAGTGCTCTTGTGAGACCGGCAAGACCGACACGTTCACCTGCTTCATTCAGTGCATAAGTGAGGGCGAGCATGAGCAAGAGAGCGCGGTCGCGTTTGGAGGCGGTAGCCTGTTTGCTTTGGAAACGCATCGAGGCGGATAGGTCGGCCCAGACCCAGATGGTTTGGGCGGCTTCCCACTCACGCTCGCGCACATACAGATTATCGTCGCGTGCAGAGCGGCGCCAGTCGACCTGTTGGGCGGCTTCTCCAGAAAGGAAAGGACGGAATTGCCAGAAAGTTTCGCCAGGGCCTGCGCGGCGGCGGCCATGCCAGCCGGAGGTGACATTGGCAGCGATGCGCCGGGCCTCGATCAGCAGCTCTGGCAGGGTGTCGGCAAGGGACTGCGCTTCGCCGCTCAAGCCGAAGATATTTTCCTGCATGTCTTGAGGATCGGTCCTCGAAGATAACATATGCGATCCTGTCGGCTGGTGTTAGGCGATGCGTGCTTTGATGTCCCGAAGCAGTTGAGGGATGGTTTTTCCGTCCGCTCTGGCGGCAAAGGTGAGCGCCATGCGGTGCTGCAGAACAGGCTCTGCCAGTGCCATGACATCATCAATGCTTGGGGTTAAGCGGCCATCGGCCAATGCGCGGGCGCGTACGGTCAGCATAAGGGCCTGACTGGCGCGGGGACCGGGGCCCCAGGCGATATACTGGGCGAGGTCCTCAAAGCCGTCAGCTTCTCCGGGGCGGGCAGCGCGGACCAGTTTGAGTATGGCATCCATGACGCTTTCACCAACCGGGATGTGCCGCACGAGTTGCTGCATCTGCTTAAGCTCGTCCAACTGCAAAACCTGTTTGGATTGGGCTTCCGAGGCACCGGTTGTTTCAATGAGAATACGGCGTTCTGCATCAATATCAGGATAGTGCACGTCGATCTGCATCAGGAAGCGATCAAGCTGGGCTTCTGGCAGTGGGTAAGTGCCTTCCTGTTCAAGCGGGTTTTGGGTTGCCAGAACGTGGAAGGGGCTGGGCAGGTCGTGGTGATGTCCTGCGATTGTGACCTGGTATTCCTGCATGGATTGCAGGAGGGCGGACTGGGTGCGCGGGCTGGCGCGGTTGATCTCGTCGGCCATGAGAAGCTGGGCGAAGACCGGGCCGGGGATGAAGCGGAAGGAACGTTTGCCGTCTGGTGCTTCCTCCATGACTTCTGAGCCAAGGATATCGGAGGGCATCAGGTCCGGGGTAAACTGAATGCGGCTGGAGTTGAGGCCCAAGACTGTGCCCAAACTTTCCACCAGCTTGGTTTTTGCCAGACCGGGAACACCGACGAGCAGGCCATGTCCGCCAGCTAGTATGGTGACCAGTGTACGCTCAACAACGCTTTCCTGACCGAATATGGACCGGGCGATCTCCGCTTTTGCCTGTTGGATCTTCTCGCAAGCCGCTTCTGTGCGTGCGACGATATCCTCTGGTTCGGGGGGCATGCCTGTCATACTGGTGTTCATCGCTGCTCTCTTTTTGTCGCGCGTTACAACCCTGCCTGGTTCACACTCACATCATACCCGGTTTTAAAAAAGGTGATCCCCAGCAAATTTATAGGCCTGTGCTTTTCATTGACTGATGAGGTGGGGAGGCACAGGTGTAACTGTGGGTGGGATTGCCAGTTTTGATTGGAATTTCCCCTTGGACTTCCCCGGTTTGGATGGTGACTGGTTTTTGTTGGATCTACCCTAGCGGCATTTTTGTGAACAGATGGTGACTGTGGCTACGAAGAACTGCTTTGCCCCTGAGAATTAAGTGCATTTGGGGCGTTGCCTCGGGTGCTGGTTTTGCTAATCAGTTTTGCGGTATGCGGATCGTGGCCGAAGGATCCGTTTTCGCTTTGTGGCAGAGGCAGTTGCATGGATATCGCAAAGGTATAACTTGGCGCAGGCGTGTGGTGAGGGTAGCGTTAGGGCTTCTGCGACACCATATTACCCAAATAGTGGTGTGTTCAGCGTGACTTCCTGATATTCGATTGAATTTCATCAAGGGGACACGCTTTAGATGTACTGGTGGAATGACCGTGGTAACTGAACTGAAAGAAAAGAGCGCTCCAGAGATTACTGAAATGCCGAAGGGTCTTCAGGCCTTGATCTCGCGTGCGGGGAAATCCAAGAGCTTACCTCCCATCCATCTTTGGAACCCGGATTTTTGCGGTGATCTGGACATGCAGATCAAACGGGATGGCTCGTGGTTTTACATGGGAACTCCTATTCAGCGCGAGGCTTTGGTTCACCTGTTTTCAACTGTTCTCAGGCAGGAAGACGACGGAAAGTTTTATCTGGTCACGCCAGTTGAGAAGATCGGTCTGACTGTCGAGGATGCACCCTTTGTGGCTGTGGAGATGGATATTCACCAGCAAGACGGGGAGCAGGTGGTTACTATTCGGACCAATTGCGGCGATGTCGTCGAGGCTGGACCGGAACACCCTATCCGCTTTGTGCAGCAGGATGAGGATGGGGGGCTGAAACCCTATATTCTTGTTCGTGGCCGGCTGGAAGCGTTGTTTGGGCGGGCGCTGGTGCATGAACTTGCGCCTTACCTGCAAGAGCGGGATGGCCCGCAGGGACGGGTTGTCGGCCTTGAAAGCCATGGCGAATTTTTCGTGGTGGATACGGTTCAGAACCTTGGATTTTAGAAAGATACATTAGGACGGCGCATAATCTTGTCTGAGTTTACGGCAGAAAATTTCAGGTCGCGGGTGATGGATCGGTTGGGTAGCCGGCCCCATGAACCTGCTGGAGACCATATCCTCAATCCGGATCTTGTTGATTATGGCGAGGATCTGGACAGGCTGAGGGATGCTGCTGTTCTGATTGGCATTGTTGATCGCGGTTCCGAAGCCTCCATTCTTCTCACACAGCGGACGGCACACCTTCGCTCCCATGCAGGGCAGATTGCGTTTCCTGGTGGCAAGATTGATGATGATGATGAAGGGCCTGTGGGCGCTGCCTTGCGCGAGGCGCATGAAGAGGTGGGGCTGGATGCCAATCTGGTAGAGATCCTTGGAGATCTTGGACACTACTACACGGGTTCAGGCTATCGGGTGGTGCCGGTGCTGGCAACTGTCAAACCACCATTGATCCTTTCTCCCAATCCGGCAGAGGTGGATGAAGTATTTGAAGTGCCTCTTTCTTTTCTGATGAATCCTGAAAACCATCAGAAAAAAAGCGGAGAATTCAGAGGGAAAACGCGCTATTATTACGCTATGCCGTTTGAGCAGCGTTATATATGGGGTGTCACCGCAGGCATCCTGCGCGTGCTTTATAATAGGGTCTATGCCTGATGATACGAATGCTCCTAACACATGGGTTGTTGTTCTTTGTTCCATTCATTGCCTACGCAGTGTGGGTAATGGTTGTGCGCAAGGCAAAGAGTGATAAGCGCTTTCGTGATGGCCCGTTGTTGTGGTTGAGCATCAGCGGGATCGCTCTTGTCATCGCCAGCCTGGTGTTGCTTGCCGAGACAAGCCATGCGCCGCTTGGGTCGCAGTATCGACCGGCGCAAGTGATTGATGGCGAATTTGTACCAGGCGGACACGAGACCCCCGAACAATGACCAAGTTACAAGAGAGAGGCTGGCTGGACAGTGCCGCTGTTCAGCGTGCCTTTGACGTGCTGGAGCAGGATGGCGATGTTGCGCGGGCGGTTGGCGGAACCGTGCGCAATTCCCTGCTGGGTGAAGTGGTTGACGATGTGGACATCGCGTGCACTGCTTTGCCGGATGTGGTGCTGGCCAGAGCAAAGGCTGCTGGCGTCAAAGCAGTTCCGACGGGTGTTGACCATGGAACGGTGACGTTGGTGATTGACCATCGGCCGATTGAGGTGACGTGTCTGCGTGAAGATGTGGAGACTCATGGCCGCCATGCGACTGTAAAGTTTGGGCGGGACTGGACAAAAGACGCTGAGCGCCGGGATTTCACGATGAACGCGGTTTACGTGGACCGTCATGGTGATCTGTTTGATCCGTTGGGCGGGGTTGAGGATTGTCTGAACCGACACCTGCGTTTTATCGGCGATGCTCGGGCGCGTATTCGCGAAGACTATCTGCGTATCCTGCGGTTTTTTCGTTTCTTTGCGACCTACGGGCGTGGGGACATCAACCCAGAGGGTTATGCGGCCTGTCTTGAGCTGAAGGATGGGCTTGCGCATCTTTCCAAGGAGCGCATTACCAAGGAAGTATTGAGAACGCTAACCGCGCCGCGTACATTGGATGCGCTGGAGTTAATGGAGCAGGGCGGTATTCTGAAGCTTATTTTGGGCGAGGACGCCGACTGTTTGCGCCTGAAGCGCTTACTGCAGCTGGAGGACTTGCCGGAAGCTGCAGCTGACCCTGTGTTGCGGCTTGGTGGGCTTGCGGGGCCGCAGGTTTGTGAGCATCTGCGCCTTTCCAATGGACAGAAGAAGCAGATTGAAGTCGCTGCTGCTGTTGCAGAGGCCTTGCGTTCCTCTGGTCAGAGCACACAGGACTTGAAGGCGCTTCTGGTGGCTCACGGAACTGCCGGTGTTATTGATGGTCTTTTGACTGCGTGGATGTATGGTTTTGTTCAAAGCGAAGCGCAGCTTCGGGAAATGCTGGATTTTGCGCAAGGTTGGGAGATCCCGACATTTCCGCTGACTGGCAAGCTGATGATTGCCGCTGGCATTCCGGCGGGACCGGGAATGGGCAAGGCCATGCGGCTTGCGCAGCAGATTTGGGCGGATGCGGATTATCAGTGTCCTGCCGACCAGTTGATGGCTGAGTTGAAGACTCTGCTTGGCGATAAGGGCAAGAAAACGTGAGCGTTAAACTACGTGGGCATCACCTGCTCTGCATTTTGACGTTTGTGGGCCATGGCTATTCGCGTGCATTTTCGGATAACTACAAGGCAGTGGTTCGGCGTTTGAACGCCGGGGAGCCGGTGGTGCTCGTGGACGGGCCGGATGATATCTGCGCTGCTCTGATCAAGGAAGAAGCCGAGCCGCATTGCTTCAAGTGCAGTGTTACCAAGCGCGATGCTGCTGCGCTTGAGATTGTGGGTGCGGTGCTGGAGCGTCCGCTTGGGATCGGCGAGGAACTGGTGTTATCGGCTGACATGATTGCCCTGCTGCGCGATGCCTATGGCAACGGGAAAATGGAAGCGGCATGTAATGGCTGCGAGTGGCAACCGTTTTGTGATGACATTGCTAAGAGCGGTTTTAAAAAAGGTTTGCTCGGTTAAGTGGATGCTGGGCAAAGACCTTTGGCTTTGCCAAGAAGGTTTCGTACAGGCTCAAATCGTTGTTTTTCCGCATATTTCTGAGTGAAATCTGTTTTCTACTTTTCGGGAACACAATTAGGGCTTCAAATTTAAATAGAATGCCCCCATATGAGACGAACATGAGTTTACAGGCAGGTTTAGGGGTTACATGCTTGCAATGAATAAGTTTCCAAGGTTCTTAACCTTGTTGGTGTTTTCGATTGGTCTGATCTTTGTGACAGCAGACTTTGCAGAGGCAAAGCGTGGCTTTAGTTTCGGTAGCCGTGGCACACGCAGTGCCACAGCGCCGAAGACAACTAATACTGCACCCAAGACTGCTCCGGTTGAGCGGACCATGACACCAAACACCAGCACCAAGCCGGGTACGCAGCAAAATGCTGCCGGCGCTTCTCAGGCGGCTGCAAGTAAGCGTGGTGGTTTATTTGGCGGCGGGTTCCTAGGTTCCATGCTGGGTGGTCTGGCTCTGGGCGGATTGCTCGGTATGCTGTTCGGTTCCGGCTTTGGCGGGATGGCCGGAATGTTCGGTATGATCGTTCAGGCCCTGTTGATCGGTGGCGGTATCATGCTGCTGATGCGCTTCCTGCGTAACCGGAAGCAGCAACAGCCACAGGCAGCAGGAGCTGCAGGTGCTTATGGCCACCAGCCAGAGCCACAGGAAAAACAGAGCTTCAGTTTTAATGATGCCGGTGCGCAGGATGCGCCACGGCGTTCGGGTTCCTCTGGCATTCCAAACACCGGGTTTGGTGGCAGTCAGGCACCTCAGTTTGAGGAAAAGCCAGTCGCTTCTACCGAAGCAGACAACGAGATTGGTGTGAACGCCGATGACTTTGATAAGTTTGAGGAAATGCTGACCACCGTCTGGACGGCTTACGGCTCTGAAGATTACGGTAAGATCCGCGAGATCGCCACGCCGGAGATCATGGGCTACTTCGCTGAGGAGCTGGGCAAGGCTGCATCCAACGGTCTGGTCAACGAAGTGCGCGGTATCAAGCTGCTTCAGGGTGACCTGAGTGAAGCGTGGCGTGATGGAGACAAGGACTATGCGTCTGTTGCCATGCGTTATGAATCCATTGATGTGATGCGCGACCGTTCCAACAATAAGGTTGTTGAAGGCAATCCGGATGTACCGGAAGAGCGGACCGAGATCTGGACGTTTGTTCGCGGTACTGGCGAAAGCTGGAAGCTCTCCGCCATTCAGCAGGCCGACTAAAACAGGTCGGCGCTGCGCTGAGAAATCATATAAGAATAAGAAAAGGGGCCTTGAAAGGCCCCTTTTTTTTGATCGATGGGTCAAGTGCCGCTCAGAGCATCGCGGGGATGCTCTGAGCGTGTTCTCTAAACTGCAACAGAGAGTTTTACGTCGATGTTGTTGCGGGTTGCGTTGGAGTATGGGCAAACCTGGTGGGCTGCAGCAACAACCTCTTCCGCCTTCGCCTGGTCCAGACCTGGGATGGTGACTGCCAGAGCAATTTCCAGACCAAAGCCGCCTTCAGAGCGCGGGCCAATTCCCACTGTGGATTCGACGGTGAGGTCTGCTGGCAAGATGACACCTTCGGTCTGAGAGGCAACGACCTTCATCGCGCCGATGAAACAAGCGGCATAACCGGCTGCGAAAAGCTGCTCTGGGTTGTTACCGTTACCACCTGCGCCACCTAGCTCTTTAGGTGTTGTCAGTGTCACTTCCAGCGCACCATCTTTGGTTTTTGCGGTGCCATCACGGCCACCGGTTGCAACTGCGCTTGTCTCGTAAAGAACCTTAACTGACATAGTATATTCCTCTTTGTTTTTATGTGTCGTGCACAAATAAATCGTCTGCGATATATAGTTAAGAACAATTCTGGAGGGTGTCAATCGAAAAGTGATTTAATCGTGTTCGATTTAATTTGACGGCAATTGTTTGTGTGGGTAAAACGGATCGATTGATAAAACCCAGGACTGGAATGCGGCTATGGCCGAGAAAAAAACAGAAGAATTTCAAGGCTTTGAACTAGATCAGCATTTGTGTTTTGCGATCTACAAGGCCAATCATGCCTTCAATCGTTTCTACAAACCGGTGATGAAGAAGCTTGGAATCACCTATCCGCAGTATATTACGTTGCTCGCTTTGTTCGAAAAGGACGATCAGCGCGTGTCGGAGCTGGGGGAGCGGTTATTCCTCGAGTCGAACACGCTGACACCGCTGCTAAAGCGTCTGGAAGAGATGGGTTTTATTTCCAGAACGCGCTCCAAAGAAGATGAGCGGCAGGTGATTGTCAGTCTAACGGATGAAGGTCGAGGCCTGAGCGATGGGGTGATCGACGTGCAGCACTGTGCCTTTACCAGTCTGGATGCTTCTCTGGAAACCGTGACTGAGCTTGTTGACCAGCTCAATGATATTCAGCGGAAGCTGACAGCTGCCAAAGCAAAGGTGCCCGCTTAATCGTTGAATTTGGTCAGGTTGTTCGGTCTAGAGCTTGTCTTGGGTTTGATTTTTGTCGCCCATCTTTGGGCGTTGCGTGTTGTACCATTTCAGCAATCGCGGCAGATAGGCTGCACTGGCTTTTGACGATTAGGCATCGACAAAATCATAACGTTATTTGACGACGATATTGAATTAGTCAATTGTTGAATAATTATTTTACAGTACTTCTATTTGACATCTAAACACTTTTTATATTTCCCCATTTGGGATTTATTTCGTGTCAATCTGTTGCTGAAGGTATTCGATTAGATGATTTGGAATAAAAATTTGAGGCCAAGCCTAGTAAAGAAGGAAATTGGCGCTTCAAATGCTTATCTCATGTTTATTGGCTCTTTACTGGTAGCGACGGGATATGGGGCGACCTTTGTTTTGAATCGCCACTATAAGAGCTTCGGGGGCAATGAACTTGACACAGGAACCGTATTGCTCGCAGCCATGGTAGGCACTTTTGCCAGTGTCTCCATTGTCGGCTGGTATTCGCGGAAGGTCGGGGCTGCAAACTTGGCTTCGATAGGAGCAGTCTTCCTTGCCATTGGCTTTCTCATCCTTGCGTCAAGCAGCGAAGTTTCCCTTATTGGGGCAATCGGTGGCTGCGCGATTGGTATTGGCTGGGGGGCTTTCTATCTTGCGGCGCCAATGGCACTCTCACAGCGTGTGACCAACGAAGGGCGGTCGTACTGGTTTATGCGTTTTGCAGCATTTCAGATGGCCGGCATAGGCTTCAGCCCCTTTGTCGCAGAGTTGTTTCTGGACAATTTGGGTCTCAGCACCACGGAGTTCTTCTACTACGTTTCCCTTTCTTGTTTGGGTGCCAGTTTTTTGCTGCTGGCTTTTGAGAAACGCGAACCTTTACAAAGAGACACCCGCGCAATCGAGCCCTGGGTCAAATCACTTCCGCGGATTCTTGCAAGTCCGGCGAGATTTCCCATTGTCATGGTTGCTTTGGGGGCCTGTGTGTTCAGCGGTGTAATGACCTACCAATCCTCCTTGGTGGAAGGGACTGGACTTTTCGCAAGTACATTCTTCCTGACCTATGCGGTGACCGTCGTATTTGCCCGCTGGACGTTGGCTGAGCTTATCAGTCGGCTGCCCTCATCAGGCACAGTTCCTGCGCTGCTGGTGGCAATGGTGTTGGGCACCACTCTAATTTTTTGGTTTGAGTTCGGTGTTGCGGCTCAGGTTCTGGCCGCTGCACTTTTGGGATTGGGTTACGGCCTTGTTTACCCGCTCATCCAAGCTCAGGCAGTTAACGACATTTCCGATCCAGCCGATCAGAATGCAGCACTGACTTGGTTTGTGTTCTCATATTTTATTGGGGTCTTCGGGTTCCCGCTCCTGGGCGGCTGGATCATCGTTGCGTTTGGCAAAACAGCACTGATCTCAGTTGTTGTGCTACTGGGTAGTATCGAGTGCTTATTTGCCTTGCTGCGGAACAGGTCCGTACTCACTTCCCAAGCGTTGTCTAAGACCTGAGTTTTGAAGAGACCCAACGTTTTCAGAATTCACACCTAATCGTTTCCGGTGGTTCAGGTGTCGGGAAATAGTGCCTTCTCGAATGGTGCGCGGCCTTGCTCGTCAAACAGCTTGCATAGTTGCTGCACTTCGTCCTTCAGCATAATGAACTGTGAAAAGCCGACCAGCTCTCCGTCAATATGGATGGGCGAGACGGTGACGAACAGGGGCGTGTTGAAGTAGGGATTTGCCACGTAGTGGTGCGGATCTTTTCGGCCATCCTTAAACAGCTGCAGTATGGCATCAAAGCGAGGGTTGGTGATGGGGCGATGGTGATGCTCCTTCACGCTGCGCCCAATATAATCGGGGGCACGGTCCAGATGTTCTGCGGCCCATTTGTTGTAGTAGAGCAGTTTGCCGTCTTTATCGATGATGGAGATACCGACACCTGCCTCTTCCAGCAGGCGGTCCGCCCATGCAGACAACTTCCATGCTTCCAGAATGCGTTTTTCGGTGACTTCCGGCAGTTCGCTGTTTTTTTTTGTCATGCCTACTTACTCGCTGTTTGCCGAAATTCTAGCGACAGCGAGTAAGTAATTGCTTTCAGAAATACTTGGGTTTTAGTGGGCTAGGAGAACGCGGTTGCGGTTTTGAGCTTACGTTGACGTGCCCATAATATGCCCATTGACCCAGCGGTCATGATTACACCCGCCAGAATGGTAATCGGGTCTGGGACAGCCTGTGGCAGGTAGTTGACCTTGTCTGCAATCACCTCAAACAGCAGTGAGGTGAAGGGCAGGGCCGCGATTGTGGCCACATAGTTTTGCCCTCCGACCAGACTGATGGCTTGCATGGACAGGAACATGGAGACACCGCGCAGGGTGATGCCGACGGCGATGGCGGTGAGCCACATGGTCGGGCTCCAGACCTGCGACAGATCTATGAGCGGCAGGTTGCTTGTCCAGTCTGCTACATCCTGTGCCGTGGTTGCAGGGCCGTCCGTGACAAAGGACAGAGCTGCCAAACAGATGAGCATGATCAAAGCGCTGGCGACAAGCATGACGCCGCTGAGGGAGGCGCGCTCATTGAGGTTGTCACCCTGATTTTGCGGGTGGAACTCAGCGATAATAACTGAGGCGACCACTGCGAACTCCGAGAAAATCATCAGATAAACAGCAGGGTTGGAGTAGGTGCCTTCCAGTGAGGAAATGAGCAGTGCAACGCCGAGGATGATGATCAGGTGGCCGGGCAGTTCCAGAAGGGATGGCTTGCGGAGAAACAAAAGGAGAAATGCGAGCGCGGAAAAAGGGACGGAGATAAGGCCAAAAAAGCCCGCGTTTGCGGCACTGATGTAAAGCAGGGAGGCGGTGAAGCAGGCGGCGGAGAGCACTCGGGCAACGCCATAGGCCCAGGTGTACGGGCTTTTGAGCGCCTCTATGGTTGCACCAAGCTTTCGGCTGATGGTGATCAGGAACAGGCCGCCAAACATCAACTGGATGATGGTGAAGATCCATGGATCGAGATTGTAGGTCAGCAGCAAACCCTTGCTGATAACAATAAGAAGCGCCCAACTTACCATAGTGGCAAGGCAGACAATCAAACCTTTGGGGGTCAAGTTTAGTAGTCCTCTCCGATGAATTCGCCGGTGATCTTCAGACCATCAATTCCGGTTTCGCCGTTTTCTTTATGAATTCGCCTCGGGAATGCCCCTGCATGATTGGCAATATGATCAGCAAGTTGCTCTGAATGGGTGACGAGCCAGATCTGGCTTCTTTCCGAGGCTTTGGCAATGACTTTGGCAAGTGGTTCCAGCAAGTCCGGGTGCAGGCTGGCTTCGGGTTCGTTGAGTGCAATGAACGATGGCAGGCGGTAGGACAACATGGCGCCCAGCAGGGCGAGATACTGCAAGGTGCCGTCCGACAGCTCCTGAGAGGGGAACGGGCGGCGGATCTCCGGTGTTTGCAATGCGAAGCGGCAGTCCTGTCCATTGGCCTCGATAATCAGCTGGCTTTGTGGGAAGGCATCGTCCACGGCTTGCTGCAGAAAGTAGGTATCCTGCTGGATTTCCTTCAATGTTGCGAACACGGCTGCCAGATCATTTCCGTCAGATGACAGCGTCGGGGTGGTCACGTTGGGGCTGGGGCGACGCAGCTGGCTGTCGCGGTCACTTCGGAAGGTGTGGTAAAACCGCCAGTCGGCAATGGCGCGGCGGACCAGATCCAGCTCAGGAAACCGACTGCCATCGCGAATGCTTGCGAGCGCTGTTTCCGAGGGGAGCAGCTCGTTTTCATAGTTGATGCGGCTGCCGTCGCTGGTTCGCAAGAAAGCGCTTGGGCCTTTGCGGTTCATCAGCACAACGGATTTGGGGCCAGTCATGAGTGTGAGTTCTTCCTCCCGGACCATGGTTTCAAGAGGAAGAGCAGGCTCGGAGATCGGGTTGGGGAGCCCCAGCTGGATGCGGTAGGAGAGATCGCCCAGATCAGCCCGCAGGATGATGCGCTTTTTCTCATGGGTCTTCAGCTCTCCAGCCCACATGACGCTTTCGACGCCGCCTTCCTCGGAGACTGCACGGGTGATGCGGCCCAGTGCTGCCTGCTGCAGAAGCTCCAGCGACTTGTAAAGATTGGTTTTGCCCACGCCATTGTTGCCGACAAACACGTTGACGGCGCCAACCCGCATGAAGAGCTTATGTACGGACCGGTAATTCTCAATTCCGATCGCCGAGAGTGGAGGCAAGGTCATCTGGTGAAACTTTTTTGATATATCTTAGGTAGGTATGGTTGAGAATAAGCAGGTTAGGTTGTGATTGTAAATTGAACCGTGCGGTTCGTACACTGGAAATTCACGTTTTGTTCTCGCGCAGGTTCAAACGCGAATTTGTGTTTGGACCGGAGCACTCAAATTGTCGTATGGTGTGTGTTTCGCGTATTTCGCCTGAAGAGCACTGTCTGTTTGCGGGAATGCGTTTAAGAGGAAGGTTTCAATGTCTGTTCGAAATTCTGAAGGTATGCGACAGGAGTCCGATAGTTTCGGAGTGCTGGACGTTCCCAGTAACAAGTATTGGGGCGCACAAACCGCACGGTCTTTGATCAACTTTCCTATTGGCCGTGAGCGTCTTCCCTCCGCACTTATTCATGCGCTGGGTGTGGTGAAACTGGCTGCTGCCAAGGTGAACATGGATGAAGGGCGGTTGCCCGAGAATCTGGGTAAGGCCATTTGTCAGGCGGCGACGGAAGTGATTTCCGGCCGGATGGATGACCATTTTCCGCTGGTGATCTGGCAGACGGGCTCCGGCACGCAGTCGAACATGAACGCCAACGAAGTGATCGCAAACCGAGCGATTGAGTTGCTGGGCGGGGAGATTGG
This sequence comes from Pseudovibrio japonicus, assembly GCF_014651595.1. GTDB lineage: Bacteria > Pseudomonadota > Alphaproteobacteria > Rhizobiales > Stappiaceae > Pseudovibrio > Pseudovibrio japonicus. The sequence goes on from NZ_BMXE01000003.1 coordinate 135,835, forward strand.
AAGCAAGTCTCCTGTTCATCCCAATGATCACGTGAATATGGGGCAGTCCTCCAACGACACATTCCCCACTGCGATGCACATTGCGGCGGCCTGTGAGATCAACAAGGTGCTGCTGCCTGCGCTGATTCATCTGCATGATGCGCTGGAAGCCAAGGTGGCGGCCTTTGCGGATATTGTGAAGATTGGCCGCACGCATACGCAGGACGCCACGCCTTTGACATTGGGGCAGGAGTTTTCCGGTTATGTGGCGCAGCTGGAGTACTCCAAGGAACGTATTGAGCAGAGCCTTGTCGGGCTCTATCGCCTTGCACAGGGTGGCACGGCGGTGGGAACCGGCCTCAACTCAACGCCTGAGTTCGCCGAGGCTTTTGCGGCGTGTGTTAGCTCGGTTACAGGTGTGCCATTTGTGACGGCAATCAATAAGTTTGAAGCTCTGGCAACTCATGATGCGGCGGTGTTTACCCACGGCGCACTGAATACGCTTGCTGTTTCTCTTATGAAGATTGCCAATGACATTCGCTTCCTGGGCTCCGGTCCGCGATCTGGTCTCGGGGAGCTCAACTTACCTGCCAATGAGCCGGGGTCTTCTATTATGCCGGGGAAGGTGAACCCGACCCAGTGTGAGGCCATGACAATGGTGTGCGCGCAGGTGATGGGTAATCAAACTACAGTGAGTATGGCAGGGGCGACCGGGCACTTTGAGCTGAACGTGTTCAAGCCTGTGATTGCCAATAGTCTGTTACAATCTATCTCGCTGCTCGCGGACAGTATGCGGAGCTTTGCGGATCGCTGTGTTGTTGGCATTGAGCCGAATATTGAACGCATTGAAGAGCTGATGGAGCGCTCGCTGATGCTGGTGACAGCACTTGCGCCGACCATTGGCTATGACAAGGCAACGGAAATTGCCAAGGCCGCGCACAAAAACGGGACGACCCTGAAAGAAGAAGCGCTTCGCCTTGGGTATGTGACCGCAGAAGAGTTTGACAGTGTTGTACGGCCTGAGAAGATGGTCAGGCCGGGGTAGGGCGGTTGCCCACGCCGAAACCAACATTCGTGTCAGAATGCTAGCGTTGCTATCTTGAGATATTTATTCGCTCAATAAGTGCGATGTCGCTTATTTTTAGGCGCTTGATGAGTTCAGGTTCTCCGCTCTGAAGAGAATATTGCCACAAGGAATACTCACCGCGCTCGAGCTGTATGTATCTAATGGTCGTGTCGTCAATGAATACGGGCATAGAAAGATTGTTGGCGTTGCCAGTTTCCATCGGGGCAAACACCTCGACAACACTTTTGGTCTGCACATCGGCAATAACAAATACATAAACGTAGCCACGGGTCTCAGATCGGCTTGTGGCGGCTTCAAAAACGAGGTGCCTCCCGTCGGGAGACAGTGAAGGCCTTAAGTTGGGTTTGGTTCCGTAGGAGATAAAGGGTTCTGTTATGGCTTCAACTAGATCTTCAAACTGGTTATCACTGTTCAGAGTGGCTAAATAGATCTCGCTTTTAAAGCGGCGAAACCTGCTATCCATCTGAAATGCGACACGGCGTCCGGCAACACTAATTGGTGCCAGCACAATTGCATTAATGCCAGTTAGCTTTTCGGTGGCTTTGGTTCGTTGATCAAAAAGATAAAATTCAAAATCGCGATATCCAACAAAGACAGCCTTGGGCGCAAAAGGATCGGCCATGTTTGAGGGTGTTCCGCCGGAGAATAGAATATTGCCATCTGAGAGCTCTGCGGAAGCTCGGATATTTCCGGGAAAGTCAAACTGTCGGTCACAGCTGTCGTTTGTTATGTTGCATTTGTAAAGGTGGCTCACAAAAGTTCCGGTGTTGGCATCACTATTGGTGGGGTCACTGTTCAAGCGTGGGTTTGCAGCAAGGAATATCTGGTCAGCGTTTTTACCAAAGTGCGGAGACTGAATTCCTTTTTCTGACGCAGTATATAGCTTTGTTTCATCTGTTTTTGAATTGTAAAGGACCATACCAGCCTCCCCCTTGGCGAGGACGTGGAAAAATGCAAAATATGTCTTGTTGGCATCAAAATGAAACCCGAAAGCAATTTGCTTTGGGACAGCATTTGCTCCGTAATCCTTCCATAATACAAAGGAGCAGATGATCAAGATTGCAAGAGATAGAAGAGCTATAGATAGATATGTTCTGAATGCAGAGGGCGAAGGCTTATCAGATTTGGAGGACTGGACCATAATAAGAGTATTCCTCAAAAAATAGCTGGACTGAAAGCAAGTAGTCCGGTCGATCAAAAACAAGAATCTATTTATTGCACTCAAAGAAAAACTTTGAACATGATCGCGTGAGCGATCTTCTGGCAAATGTATAAAACAATCGCATTGGGTAAGACGTTTAGCCATACTGGCATCTTCAATGTCACGTAATGTTATGCCTTCAGCTACCCAAGAATCCCCCAAGCAAATTTTGATGACGGTACTTGAAAGTTAGCAATAAGCGCAACTGGATATTTGGTATGCCAATCAATGTAAACTCTTGGGGTGGGCGCATGCAAAGTACTTTCATCACAATAATCGTGTCGCAACTGCTGAGGCAGGTCATTGGAACGGACGCAACCGTGTGTTGACATCCTGCATTTCTAGCACCTATTGTCGTGGCAGGTCGGCAGTTCCCTAGGCGTCGCTGCCCCGGGAGGGGAGCTAAACCTGCCAGTCACTTCGACAGTAATCGACATTTATGTCCGATGCCGCTTTGTAAGTCAGCGACCACGAAAATCAGATGCGGCCCAAAAGGATTTTGCTATGTCGAGAGTCCCGGTCCCTTTAAGCGCGCCCGATGTTTCCCAGTTTGCACGCAGTGTTGCCCGTCAAATAAAATCCCGTGGCAACGCGCCTTCGCATGTGGAGCTGATGAATATGCTTGCCAAAGCAGCGGGTTTCCAGAACTTCCAGCATATGAAGGTGGCACACACTGCGGAGCGCCGTGTTGATACGCCTCCAGTTGCGGAAGTGGTTGATCATCGGCTGGTGGGGCGTGCTCTGAATCAGTTTGACGAAAGTGGGCAGTTGGTGAGTTGGCCGGCCCGCCGACAAGTGCAGGTGCTTTGCCTGTGGCAGTTATGGTCGCAGATACCTTCAGGCACATCCATGAGCGAGAAGGAAGTCAGTTCGCTACTGAATGCTATCCATCGCTTTGCCGATCCAGCTCTTCTGAGGCGAGAGTTGTTTTCGCTCGGGCTGCTGCATCGCAAGCGTGATGGTTCTGATTACAGACGACAGGAACAGAAGCCCCCTGCCGAAGCGCGTGAGTTGAATGGGCGTTTGAAGGCAAGGCGGTTGGAAAGCAGTGCGGGCAGCTCTGCGCTATCGTTCATTGTGAGGCCGAGCGCTTAAGCTGGCTGTACCTTGCAATCAGTCAGAAGGCTTCCCGACCTGTCGGCCGGGGAGCTTGTTGTGGTTGGTCTGCTTATGGCCACTTTACGATGGGTGGCATGGAGGACAGGATGGAGGCGACGTTTCCGCCTGTCTTGAGGCCAAAGATGGTGCCGCGGTCGTAGAGCAGGTTGAACTCCACGTAACGGCCACGGCGGACCAGCTGCTCTTCGCGCTGTTCGTCTGTCCATGGGGTCAGGAAGTTCTTGCGGACCAGCTTTGGATAGATGTCGAGGAAGGCGTTGCCGACAGATTTGGTGAAGGCAAGGTCTGCGTTCCAGTCGCCGGTGTTGTGGCGGTCGTAGAAGATGCCGCCGATGCCGCGTGCTTCGTTGCGGTGTGGCAGATGGAAGTACTCGTCACACCATTTCTTGAAGTGGTCGTAGTCTGCGCCCGGATGGTCGGCGCAGGCTGCTTTCATGGCCTCGTGGAATTCGACTGTGTCCGGATCTTCCTGTGTCCGGCGGGCGCCAAGAACAGGCGTCAGATCTGCGCCGCCGCCAAACCACTGCTTGGTGGTGACCACCATGCGGGTGTTCATATGCACTGCCGGTACATTTGGGTTGTGCATGTGAGCGATCAGGGAGATGCCGGAGGCCCAGAAGCGTGGGTCTTCGCTGGCGCCGGGGATCTGGTCGCGGAATTCGGGGGAGAACTCGCCATGGACTGTGGAGACATGAACGCCGACTTTTTCAAAGACGCGGCCATGCATCAAGGACATGACGCCGCCGCCGCCGTGCCCACCGCTGTGATCGGTGCGTTCCCATGGGGTGCGCTCAAAGCGTCCGGCTGGCTGGTCCGAGAGGGGCCCATTTGTCTCTCCGACTTCGTCTTCCAGCTTTTCAAAGGCGTTGCAGATGTTGTCGCGCAGCTGGCTAAACCAAATGGATGCTTCTTGCTTTTTGTCTTCCAGATCAGCTGGAAGGGTGTTTTGTGTCTCGCTCATCGTCCCTCCTTGAGCGCAAAGCGTTCTTTGCTGCTCTATGTAATGGAGGGGCACTGAGAAGTACAGGTGAGGCAGCGCTGGGCGCTGGACTATTCCTGTCTCTCAAGGATGACGGGATAATTCGCTGGCTGATCGTAATTGCCATCGCACTCAGGTTTGGCGCGGTACTCAAGCAAGTAGGGGTAGCCTTGTGGGGTGAACCTGTGGACCTCATAGGTCCCGCAGTCTCCAAGGCCAGTACCCTTCATAAAGCTGGTCAAATCTCCGGTCTTGATGTCCCAGACACCGTTGAAGACGACCTCGGGATCATCGTTGGGTACACTTGGGGGACGCTCAAAGGCCAGCAATGCTGCTTCGTCCGGGTCTCTGGAATCCAGGTGGACGTAGAGATGGGCATCGTTATATGGGGTCATGGAACAGGAAAATTCCAGCACCTGTACGAACTCATTGAACGTCAGGCGGTGATGGCCTCTCGTCTCGTAGTCTTCTCTCCAACTGCAGGGGTGAGCTGCATTTAGCATGTCTATGTAGTGGTTCAGGATTGTCGGATCATTTTCTTTTACGGGTTGAACGGGCTCGGCTTGTGTCGGGCTGGTCAGAAGGGCCGCAAAGATAAAAGCAATGCTTGGATACACGTATCTGGGCATGGTGGCCTTCCTCGTTGACTGGTCGTGTCCTGTCACAGAATGCCGCCTAGCCATTACGCTTGCCTAAAAACTCTTGGTTTAAATGTGTTTACCGGCAAAGGGAGGGCTTTAGCTGTTGGCTTGCCCGGTTACATCATCGGGTAGACCAACGGATACTCGGTGGGTTCGCGGAATTTTCCGTCACAGGTGTGCTTGGCGCGATATTCCACCAGTTCCAGATTGCCTTGTGGCGTGAAGCGGTGGACCTCAAACGAACCGCAGTCTGACAATCCGCGATCTACCGTGAAGCTAGTCAGAGCGGCGCGATTATGATCCCAGAAGCTGTTGAAGAGGATGTATTTGCTGGTGATCGGCTGTCCCTTTGGCCGGCGCAGAGCAACGAGTTTTGCCGGTTGGCTGCGGTCTATGTATTTGCGAACGTACAGGTTTGCCAGATTGTGCAGGCCGACGGTGCAGGAGAACTCCAGGACCTGAATGCCATTGCCAAGGTCGTAGAGGTTATACCCGTTCCGTTTGTGTGCATCATACCATTTGCAGGGGTATATCTGGTTGAGCAGGTGTAGGTGGCGCTCCAGTTCCGCCTCATCGAAGCGGCGGGGATAAAGTATCGGCTCAAGCGGAGCCCCTGCCAAAGCGGGCAGGGGGATCATGAGAACGCATGCGCTGCGCAACAGATGAGCAATTTTTCTTGTGATACTTTCAAACATCGCAGAAAAAACCTAACCAGCGCAAAGCAACGCATTTAGTAACGTAGCCAGTCTAGGTTGTGTCTTGCTCAAAAACAATCTGTTTGGCGCAGGGCCTCACCAAGCACCATTCCGGTGGAGACGGCCATGTTGAGTGAGCGCATACCATTCTTCATAGGAATCAGTAGTCTGGCGTCAGCGACCTGGTGGACATTTTCAGGAACGCCTGAGCTTTCGCGGCCCATCAGGATCAGGTCGTCCTTCTTGAAGGCAAACTGGGTGTACGGGCGCGATCCCTTGGTGGTCATCAGGATCAAGCGACGTTTTTCCGCCAACTGCCATTCACGAAAACTCTCCCAATCCATATGGCGTTGGAGCTTTGCCCGCTCGATGTAATCCATGCCGGCGCGCTTCAGTGCTCGGTCAGACAAGGGAAACCCGGCGGGTTCGATCAGGTGCAGGGTCACATCCATGCAGGCGGCCAACCGCAACAGTGTCCCGGTGTTTTGCGGAATGTCGGGTTGGTACAGGGCAATATCTGGCATGGTGCGTGGTGCTCGCTTTCGGTCCTATCAGAATGGCTTATGGAAGCATTACTCGGGCATCTAGCGGAACCCAGTGAAAATCTCCAGAAAAAACATAGTGTTTGTTGATAGGTGCGGGCGCCCATTGTGATTTTGCTGATAGGAATCAAGTGCTTTCATTGTAATTGGTGATATATGTTGCGAAAAAGATACAGTGCAATCTAAAGTGTTTTTCCCTAGTTTTAGGGGCTAGGCATGTTTCGGTCTTTATGAGTATAAGCATCTCGCACCGGCCGAGAGCCCTCATCTCATTTGACGAGACTCTCCGAGTTGCTGATCGCCCGATCAGCTATTTTTAAAACGTTGGAACCAGGGAGACATACATGAATACTGAATTTGTGCTCGTGAACGCAAATGTTCTCCCGGCGACTGGCAAATGCGCTATGCATTCTGCTTGGTACACAGGCCGCCCATTTTCCGCTTAGAAAGCGGATTTCCAACACTTCCTAACTCGTATTTTCTTAATGCAGCCCTCCCTTACGGACGCTTCACGTCTGCGGTTGCATGCATATGTTGTCGGAGTATCTCCAATGATTACGTCGTTTATCTGGGCGCAGATTGCGTCCCGTGATGGTTCTATGTCTCAAATTCCAGTCGATGGCGGTCGCTATGTGCGCTCTGCGGGATTGGGAAAAACCACACTTTCACAGGGCCTTGTGCATGCCTTCTGGTTCTTGATGATTAGTGCTGGAGTTGCATTTTTTGCAATTATTCCAACGCTTTACGCAGAGCTGGGTCTGGTTGAATTTGTACGGTCCAACGGAGCCTATGAGGCTGGCACGCTGTTCAAAGGGCGTGTCATCGATACCATAGTTGGCGCCTTTGCGGTTGGTGTCGGCATTGCCAGTTTGATCTGGTCTTTTGCCGGCGCGCCTAAAGATAGCCGCGATCCATATGAACGAGATGAGCGGCTGCAGTAAGCAGCCGTCATCCTCTCACCATGTTGACGTGGTAATGCGCTTTATAGTCCAAGTATATTAATTGGGATTTATCATGTTCTCTTATTTTGAGAAGCTTATTGACCCATTCAAAGTGGAGGATATAAAGACTCCTCCAAGTACGTTTTGGGGTTTTATCTGGTTCTATACTAAGCCAGTGTCAGTGTTGCTTGCTATTATTGCATTCTTTGCTGCTGGAATTGCTATTCTGGAAGTCATTGTATTCACGTTTATGGGTGATCTGGTCAATTGGCTGGGCAGCGAAAGTCCTGAGACCTTCTTTGCGGACAACTGGAGCCATCTGATTTGGATGGGCGTGGTGCTCTTAATCATATCGCCGCTTGTGTCAGGTTTATGGGAGCTGCTCTTTCATCAGGGGCTGGTTGGCAACTATCCTATGGTGCTCCGCTGGAAGGGGCATCGGCAATTACTTCGGCAAAGCTTGAGCTTCTTCCATAATGATTTCGCGGGTCGCATCGCCAACAAGCTGATGCAGACTTCTCTCGCTGTCAGAGAGGTGATTACGCGCATTGTCGATATTTTTGTCTATGTGATTGTTTACTTCCTTGCCGCGATTGCTGTGCTTGCAAACGCTGACTGGCGACTTGCTCTGCCAATGGTGGGGTGGTTGGTAGCCTATTTCGTTGTCATGTACGTCTTCGTGCCAAAACTGAAGAGAATATCTAAGAAACAGGCAGATGCCCGATCTGTGATGACCGGTCATGTGGTTGATGCGTATACGAATATCTCGACGGTGAAGCTGTTCTCGCATGCCGCGCGCGAAGAAGATTATGCCAAGAATTCCATGAGCAAGTTCATGGATACTGTGCATTTGCAGATGCGGAATGTGACGAAGCTGAATATCTGCCTGACAATGATCAACAACCTGTTGCTTCTGGCGCTAGGTGGTATTTCCATCTGGCTGTGGAAGGGTGCGTTAGTGACCACGGGTGACATTGCGATTGCGATTGCCCTGGCCCTGCGTTTGCAAGGCATGTCCCAATGGATCCTTTGGGAAGTGGCAGGTCTGTTTGAAAACATCGGTACAGTGCAGGATGGCTTGGGCATGTTGTCCCGGCATACTGAAGTGCGCGATCAGGAGAATGCCAAGGAACTTGTCGTTTCTGATGCGGAAATTCGCTTCGAAGATGTGAAGTTCCACTATGGCAAAGGCAGTGGCGTTCTGGAGAACCTGTCGCTTAACATCAAGCCGGGTGAGAAGATCGGCATTGTTGGGCGCTCCGGTGCTGGTAAGTCGACGCTGATGAACCTGCTGCTGCGCTTCCATGATCTGGAAGGCGGGCGTATTGCCATTGATGGTCAGGACATCCGCAGTGTGACGCAGGAAAGTCTGCGCAAGCATGTGGGTGTTGTCTCTCAGGATACCTCGCTGCTGCACCGGACAATTCTGGAGAACATCACTTACGGCAAAGATGGTGCGAGTCTGGAAGAGGCGAGGGAAGCGGCACGGCGTGCCCATGCTCTGGAGTTTATTGAAGGCTTGAAAGACCCTGAAGGGCGCACTGGCTTTGATACTCTGGTGGGTGAGCGCGGTGTGAAGCTTTCCGGTGGTCAGCGTCAGCGTGTTGCCATTGCACGGGTGTTGTTGAAGGACGCTCCTATCCTTGTTCTGGACGAAGCAACGTCTGCTTTGGACTCCGAAGTGGAGGCGGCTATTCAGGAGAGCCTGTTCGAATTGATGGAGGGTAAGACGGTGATTGCGATTGCTCACAGACTTTCCACAATTGCGGCAATGGACCGCCTAATTGTCATGGATCAAGGCAAAATCGTAGAAATGGGTACTCACGAAGAGCTTTTGAAATCTGACGGTATCTACGAGAATCTCTGGAACCATCAATCCGGCGGATTCCTTGCGCAGGTTGCCGCTGAATAAGGGTTCCTGAGCGGGAATCAAGTGGTTTAAACCAAAGGTGGTTTGGGGAAATATTGCGTCTTTTGGTCCCCAAACCACCCTACTTTCGGCGGAGTTTTGTTTTTTCAAAACGCGTTTCTCCCCTCTTTTCGGCTTTTATGCCCAAATTGTCTGCGACAATAAGTCCTCAATTTTTCAACGAGCCTAGACAAGTGCGACCATTGGTGGCAGATAGCATCCGTTAATGTAAGTGCGTAGTTTGCGCATTTTCACCTGTAGCTCTTTGAAGAGTAGATAGTGGTTGGCTCCGCCAGCCGTGGGTACTGTCCTCTCACGAGAGTTTCTGGGTGTTCCCTTTCAATTTTGTTTCGAGAGGACGCGACCTTGGAACACACGGACACGGCTGAACCGACACGCCGCGATTTTCTTTACATCGCGACCGGCGCCGTGGGCGCGGTCGGTGCGGGAGCTCTGGCTTGGCCCTTTATCCATCAGATGAACCCGGATGCATCTGCACTGGCTTTGGCTTCTATTGAAGTTGACGTTTCTGCGGTTGAAGTTGGGCAATCAATCACTGTGACCTGGCGTGGTAAGCCAGTCTTTATCCGTCAACGTACGGAAAATGAGATCGCTGAGGCGACTGCAGTGCCAATTGCTGATCTGCCAGACCCGTTTGCCCGAAATGCAAACCTGGAAGACAATGCAGAGGCGACTGACGCCAACCGAGCGACTGTTGGTCATGAAGCCTGGCTTGTTATGGTCGGCGTCTGTACGCACCTTGGCTGTGTGCCTCTTGGTGAAGCAGGTGATTTCGGCGGTTGGTTCTGCCCATGTCACGGTTCTCACTACGACACTGCTGGTCGTATTCGCAGAGGCCCGGCGCCAGAAAACATGCTTGTGCCGCCTTTCCAGTTCTCCGACGACGATACTATCGTAATCGGCTGACGTGACCCCTTCAGGAGGCTGCTATGTCTGGTCATTCTACTTATGAACCGCAAAGCGCACCTGCCAAGTGGCTGGAGCGTCGTTTGCCGGTAATCTCCCTTGTACATGGGAGTTTTGTTGCTTTTCCTACCCCGAAGAACCTGAACTACTGGTGGACCTTCGGCGGTATTGCTTTCTTCGTGCTGGTTGTGCAGCTCGTTACCGGCATCGTGCTGGTTATGCACTACACACCTAACGATGCGTTGGCATTTGCATCCGTTGAACACATCATGCGTGATGTGAACTACGGTTGGTTGTTGCGTTATCTGCACATGAACGGCGCATCCATGTTCTTTATTGCGGTGTACATCCACATGTTCCGTGGCATGTATTACGGCTCTTATAAAGAACCGCGCGAAATCGCCTGGATCCTCGGTGTTCTGCTGTTCCTGCTGATGATGGCAACTGCATTCATGGGCTACGTGCTGCCATGGGGTCAGATGTCTTTGTGGGGCGCAACGGTTATCACCAACCTGTTCTCTGCTATCCCGGTTGTTGGTGAGAGCATTACAACATGGCTCTGGGGTGGTTTCTCCGTTGGTAACCCAACACTGAACCGCTTCTTCTCACTGCACTACCTGCTGCCATTCGTGATTGTTGGTGTTGTGCTGCTGCACATCTGGGCGTTCCACATTGCTGGTAACAACAACCCAGTTGGTGTTGATCCTAAGTCCGAGAAGGACACGATCTCTTTCCACCCGTATTACACGGTGAAGGATCTGTTCGCGATCGTGATCTTCATGATCTTCTTCTCCTGGTTCGCATTCTACCTGCCGAACTACATGGGTCACCCGGACAACTACATCGAAGCGAACCCAATGGTTACGCCTGCACACATCGTTCCTGAGTGGTACTTCCTGCCGTTCTACGCGATTCTGCGCGCTATCCCGGACAAGCTCGGTGGCGTTATCGCGATGTTTGGTGCGATTGCAGTTCTGTTTGTTCTGCCTTGGCTCGACACTTCCAAGGTGCGTTCCGGCGCATTCCGTCCAGTGTTCAAAGTGTTCTTCTGGCTGTTTGTGTTCTACTCTGTCATGCTTGGCTGGCTGGGCGCGATGCCTGCGGAAGGTATCTACGTGATCCTGTCACGTATCTTTACCGCACTGTACTTCATCCACTTCTTGGTGATCCTGCCAGTCCTTGGCCTGATCGAAAAGCCGAAGAAGGTACCTGACTCAATCAATGATGCTGTGCTGGGTAAAACCGGCAGTGCGTCCTAAGGGCAGGGGATTTTGGTAAGATGAAAAATCTGATGTTCAAAAGCGTACGTGCCCTTGCTGTTGTTGCAGGTCTGGCAATTGCCGGACCAGCTCTCGCAGCTGGTGAAGGCCCGCATGTAGAAAAGCAGCCTTGGTCTTTTGCTGGCCCGTTCGGCCAGTTTGACAAAGCGCAGCTGCAGCGCGGCTTTCAGGTGTACAGGGAAGTTTGTGCTGCCTGTCACGGTCTGAGCCTCGTTGCATTCCGTAACCTTGCTGAAGAAGGCGGTCCGGGTTTCTCCACGGATGAAGTCAGCGCGCTTTCTGCTGAGTACTTCATTCAGGATGGTCCGGATGAGGAAGGTGAGATGTTCGAACGCGAAGGTAAGCCGTTCGACAGATTCCCATCTCCATTCCCGAATGAGCAGGCAGCCCGTGCTTCCAACAATGGTGCTTACCCACCAGATCTGTCTCTGATCGCAAAGGCACGCGCGGTTACTCGTGGTTTCCCATGGTTTGTTTTGGATATTGCGACGCAGTATCAGGAAAATGGCCCGGACTATCTGTACGGCCTGCTGACCGGTTATCACGACGCTCCTGAGGGCGTAGAGGTTCCTGAAGGCCAGTACTACAACCCTAACTTCATCGCGGGTCAGACGCTTGCTATGGCGCCACCGCTGTTTGATGAAGCCGTTGAGTACACCGATGGTTCTCCTATGACTGTTGATCAGTACGCTCGTGACGTTTCTGCATTCCTGATGTGGACTGCTGAACCTCACCTTGAAGCCCGCAAGCGCATTGGCTTCGGTGTGATGGCGTTCCTGATCCTGTTTGCTTCGCTGCTGTACTTCACAAAGCGTAAGATCTGGAGAAATGTGGACCACTAAGGTCACATTTATAAGTTCAAAAGGGGCTATCCTATTTGGGTAGCCCTTTTTTTTGGGGGTGCTGGCTGGATTTGATATACCGCCAACTTTCCCCGACTGAATCTGATAGGGTTGCGCCGAGACCGATTTCTTAAGGAGAGCAGGATGCAGGCGGTTCTAGGTATTATTGGTGGTTCCGGGCTCTATAATATCCCCGGGTTTGAAAAGGCCCGCTGGGAGGCAATCAAGAGTCCCTGGGGCGAACCGAGCGATGATGTCTGCATTGGCGAGATTGATGGCCTTAAGGTTGTCTTTCTGCCGCGTCATGGCCGGGGCCATGTGCACTCTCCAAGCGAGATTAATTATCGGGCAAATATCGATGTGCTGAAGCGGGCCGGTGTCACGGATCTGATTTCGATCAGCGCCTGTGGCTCCCTGAAGGAAGAGTATGCACCGGGCACGTTTGTGCTGGTTGATCAGTTCATCGACCGGACGTTTGCACGTGAAAAGAGTTTCTTTGGGACGGGCTGTGTGGCACACGTTTCCGTAGCTGATCCGGTATCGCCGTTGCTGGTGGATGTAGTTGAAGGCGCTTGTCAAGAAGAGGGCCTTACGTATAGCCGCGGTGGTACTTATCTGGCTATGGAAGGGCCACAGTTCTCCTCACTGGCAGAGAGTAACCTCTACCGTTCCTGGGGCTGTGATGTCATCGGAATGACCAACATGCCTGAAGCCAAGCTGGCGCGTGAGGCGGAGCTGAGTTACGCAACAGTGGCAACGGTCACAGATTACGATAGCTGGCATCCTGATCATGGAAACGTCGATATCAATGCGATCCTGAAGGTGCTACACGAAAATGTTGAAAGCGCTCACAGGTTGGTGCGTGCAATTGCCAGAAAGCTGCCGAGAGAACACCAGCAATGTCCGACCGGGTCCAACACGGCCCTTGATTTTGCGATTGTCACCGCAGAAGACAAACGAGATCCGGCGCTGCTTGCCAAGCTGGATGCTGTTGCCGGGCGTGTGCTGAACAAATAACCGACTATCAGAATACCTAATCGAGGCTCTGGCTGCAGCGCCTCAAGTAGATCAAAATTTAATAAAGAAACGCGGAAACAACCATGACTGACACACTCAACACAATCTCAGAGGAGCTGATTGCGTCCATTCGGACCATCCCGGACCATCCGAAGGAAGGCATTCTGTTTCGGGATATCACTACTCTCCTGAGTGATCCGCGCGCGTTCCGCCGTGCTGTTGATGCGTTGGTGCAGCCGTGGGCCGGGTCCAAGATAGCGCAGGTGGCCGGTATTGAGGCGCGTGGCTTTATTCTGGGTGGTGCTGTAGCACACCAGCTGTCTGCCGGATTTTTGCCGGTTCGTAAAAAGGGCAAGTTGCCGTTTGAGACCATCGAGCAGGACTACGATCTTGAGTACGGTACCGATACTATCGAGATCCACAAAGATGCCATCAAGCCGGGTGAGAAGGTTATTCTGGTTGATGATCTAATTGCGACTGGTGGCACTGCGGAAGCTGCTGTCAAATTGCTGAGAAGTGTCGGTGCAGATATTGTTGCTGCGTGCTTTATTGTGGATTTGCCAGAACTGCAGGGACGTGCAAAACTGGAAGCTCTGGATATTCCGGTAAGAACCCTGGTGGAGTTTCCTGGTCATTGAATGACTCTGTTGTAGAGAACGGGCCACAGTTTTCTGAGGCCTTCAATCAAGATTTCGAATTGCTTTTGAAATGGCGCCGAGATGTACGCCATTTCAAGCAAGACCTGATTGATCGCGAAATTATTGATGAACTTTTGCGATTGACTGACCTTGCCCCAAGCGTCGGTAATAGTCAGCCATGGCGCTTTATTGAGGTGTGCCGATCTGAAAACAGAGAGGCCGTCTATCGCAACTTCCAACATGCCAATGCAGAGGCCCTGAAGGGCTACAAGGGTGAGCGCGCCGAGAGCTATGCCAAGCTCAAGCTTCAAGGGCTGATGGACGCGCCACTGCAATTTGCCGTGTTTTGCGAGGCTGATCCTGAACAGGGTGCGGGGCTGGGACGTCAGACCATGCCGGAAACGCTTGCTTATTCCTGTGTGAGTGCGATCAACTGCCTCTGGCTTGCTGCCAGAGCGAAAGGCATTGGTGTTGGCTGGGTTTCCATTCTGGACCCCGACAGTATGGGGCAGGTGTTTGGGGTGCCTGACGGCTGGCGGTTTGTTGCCTATCTTTGCGTCGGATACCCGCTTGAGAATAATGAAATGCCCGAGTTAGAGCGCACAGGCTGGCAGGCGCGTACTGCTACTGAATTGCGAATGTTAAAAGATACTGATCTAGTTAGGCCAGATGCCGAACAGGAGTCGCTTCGTGTCAATCCAAATAAGGGCAATTGAGCCTGAAGATCGAGAGCAGGTTGTTGAGCTGCTTGTGAACCGCTGGACCAGCCCCGAACAATTGCTGGACGGGGAAGTGGTGGATGCCTCCAAGTTGCCGGGCTATCTGGCTTTGAATGAAGGTCGTCTGGTCGGGATGATTACACTGATCAAGCGTGAGAGCGAATGGGAGATCCTTACGCTCGATTCATTGCAAAGATGGGGTGGTATTGGCACCCTGTTGCTGGATGCAGCTGTAGATGCTGCACGCCATGCGGAGATTGGCCGCATTATGGTGCGCACGTCCAATGATAATCTGGATGCCTTCCGGTTCTATCAAAGGCGTGGTTTTCACTTAGAAAAAGTGGTGCAGGGCGTCATTGACGAGGAGCGTAAGTTAAACCCTGAGATTCCGGTTACAGGTCTGAACGGTATTCCACTGCGCGACGAAGTGATCTTTGGCCGGGATATCACTGCAAATCGGTCCTAGCCTTACTTGCAAGTTTGGGTTGGCTAATCCTAGGATATATTTGATCTAATTGCGGTTGAGGGGTGTGTTGTGATTGTCCGCATAATCGAAATGGTGCGGCGTTATAGAACCATATCGCTTCCCCTGCTGGCCAATGTGCTGGATTGCTCCATCGACGACATATTGTGTTCGGTCGCTCATCTGGAAGACAGCAGTATACTGCGTGTGCGCGGGAACGTGCTGGTCTCTCAGGAAGCAACGGCCGAGAGCGATATCAGCGTGCGCATGCATTCCCGTTTTGCAGAGAAGAATGCGATCGGCAAGCTGGCGGCCAGCCTGATTCAGGATGGCGATCGTTTGCTGATTGAGTCGGGCAGTACGCCTGCGATTTTTATCAATCACCTCAAAGAAAAACGAGATCTCTTTATTGCAACGCCAAGTCCGCGGATTGCGGAGAGCCTTGTGCGGCATCACAGTGGGCTGTTCAGCATTGAACTGATTGGCGGCAAGCTCGGAACACATACCACTGCGCTCTTTGGCGAGGAGACGCTGGCGCGTATTCGTGATCTGGCAGTGGACTGGACCATCATGAGCCCGACCAGCCTATGCATTGAAAAGGGAGCCAGCTACTTTCACGAGGTTGATGCGCAGACCAGCTTAATGATGCAGCAAAGTGCGCGGAAGACCATGATGCTGTGCGATAGTTCCAAGTTTGGTGTTCCCAGCCGGTTTTCAGCGCAAACCGAGCGTGGTGTGGACGTCTTTGTTACCGAGAACCACGGGGAAGCCGGGTTTTCTGAGATTGAGCATCATCTTAAAAGTGCGCGTGTTTTCCGGGGCGTTCTGGAGGACACTGATGGGGACGAATTCACTTTTTTTGAGTAATTGCGCCGAAATAAGTGGGCTCGCTGCATCGTTTGATATTTCTTAGTCATTTTCGCTAAAATGGAACATTGTTTACATAGGGGTCAAAACCCTGAGTCTAGGCCAATTTAGATGATGAATGATTTGAGGGTGGATGTTCTTGCCAATCTGGTGAAGCACCACCGGCGCATATCCTTGACTGCCGCTGCAGATATTCTGGGAATGGGCTTTGACGAGCTTACTGTGCTGGCGCAGGCATTGTCAGTGCGCGAGGATTATGAGCTTTTCGAGAATTCCATTTGTTATCTGTTGCCACAAAGCCAGGATTCCTATCGGGTCAGGCTGCGTACCCATTACATTGAGAAATATGCAATTGGACGGCTGGCAGCTTCTTTCTTCAAGAAAGGGGACCATGCGATTGTTGAGTCCGGCAGCACCATGACCATTCTTGCACAGCACCTTGCGCAGGTTGAGCAGATTAAGGTTTCGACCAATTCCTATGCTGTGGCCTCCATGATCATTGGTGCGGAAACCGCCGCTGACGTTCACGTCGTTGGCGGGAATCTTTACGCTGATGGGCAAGGCTCTCTTGGTCCGATTGCTCTGGCGGCTGTAGAGGGGCTTGAGGCGGACTGGGGCGTGATCAGCCCTGTGGGCTTATCCGTGGACGGTGAACTCATGTACTACGTTGAGGAAGAGGCCAAGTTTGCGCAGGCGATCATGGCTTCCTGCAAGCGTACGATGTTTCTTTGTGACTCCAGCAAATTTGGTGTGCCCAGCCGTTATTTTGCGGGCACCTGCGCGCAAGCGGATATGCTGATTGTGGACAGCGGCGTTGAGCAGAGCATCCTTGCCAACCTGATTACTAAGGGGCTGAAAGAGGTCCACGTGGCGGATGTGGATGCCGAGGCCTCCAGCGAAATTGTGCTGCTGGATCTTTGAGGTTTAATCGGCTGTTTTTCAATAAAAAAGGCGCCCCTTGGAGCGCCTTTGATGTTTTATAGTGATCTTGATCGATCAGACGTTGAACTTGAAGAGCAACACGTCGCCATCCTGAACAACGTATTCTTTACCTTCGTCACGTGCTTTACCGGCTTCTTTTGCCGGACCTTCACCGCCTAGTTCAACATAGTCGTTGTAGCCGATGGTTTGTGCGCGAATGAAGCCGCGTTCAAAGTCGGTGTGGATGACACCAGCAGCCTGAGGTGCTTTGGTGCCCACTGGTACGGTCCAAGCGCGGGTTTCTTTTGGCCCTGCTGTGAAGTAGGTGATGAGGTGCAGCAGGTTGTAGCCTGTGCGGATCAGACGATCCAGACCTGGCTCTTCCAGGCCCATGTCGGCCATGTATTCACGCTGCTCTTCGTCTTCCAGCTGTGCGATCTCTGCTTCAATCGCCGCTGAGATGATCACGGTTGCTGCGCCTTGCTCTTCTGCCATGGCCTGAACCTTGGCGGAGAGGCTGTTGCCTTTGTCGGCAGATTCTTCTTCTACGTTACAAACATAAAGAACCGGCTTGGAGGTGAGCAGGTTGAGCATGTCGAGCTGCTTGATCTCTTCCGGATCAGTCAGGCCGAGTGCGCGCACAGGCTTGCCGTCCTGAAGGATTGCCAGAGCCTGTTCCATGATCGGTAGAGCGGCTTTCGCGTCCTTGTCGCCGGACTTGGCTTTCTTGGCGAGTGGTGCGATGCGCTTTTCGAGGCTTTCCATGTCAGAAACCATAAGTTCGGTTTCTACGGTTTCGGCATCGGCGATCGGGTCGATCTTGCCATCCACGTGGGTGACGTCGTCGTCTTCAAAGCAACGCAGAACGTGTGCAATGGCGTCGACTTCACGGATGTTTGCCAGGAACTGGTTGCCCAGACCTTCGCCCTTGGAGGCGCCGCGCACGAGGCCAGCAATGTCCACGAAGGTCAGCCGTGTCGGGATGATTTCCTTGGACTGGGCGATTGCTGCGATTTTGGACTGTCGTGGATCAGGAACAGCAACATCACCTGTGTTCGGCTCAATGGTGCAGAACGGATAGTTTGCTGCCTGCGCCGCTGCTGTCTTGGTCAGAGCGTTAAAGAGGGTAGACTTACCAACGTTAGGCAAGCCGACAATGCCGCACTGAAAACCCATTTATTTTTGTCCTTTCGATCCAAATAGCTGCTCAAGCGCTGAGGCGAGCGGCCCTTTTTTGTTTGCTTCTTTGTCCAGATAGCCAGTTGCTTTTGGGGCTGGCTTTTTCTGTGGCTCGGGCTTGGCTGTTTCCTGCTTCTTTTTTTCAGCAGCGTCGCGTGAGCTTTCTTTTTTGTAAGGCTTGCCAGAGCCTTCCGGGCGTGTTGCCAGTGTAACTTTGTTTGCGAACTGATTGTCGTTGTGTTGTGCAAGCAAAAGAGCGTTGTCTGCGATGGCCTCCAGCAGAGGCTCGAGCCACTCCTGATCCGCTTTTGCAAAGTCACCCAGAACCCACTGATGCACGCGGTCCTTGTGGCCCGGATGGCCGATACCAAGGCGTACGCGGCGGTAGGCGTCTGTGATGTGTGCTGTGATTGAGCGCAGGCCATTGTGGCCACCGTGACCGCCACCATTTTTCATGCGGAATTTGGCGGGGGGCAAGTCCAGCTCATCATAGAGCACGACAACATCTTGCGGGGTGAGTTTGTAGAAACGGAGTGCTTCGCCCACTGAACGACCGGATTCGTTCATGAAGGTCATTGGCTTCATCAGCAGGACTTTTTCGCCCTCCAGATTGCCTTCAGAAACGTGAGCCTGAAAGCGGGCCCGCCACGGGCCGAATGAGCGATGGCGGCGATGAATTTCATCTGCCGCCATGAACCCGATGTTGTGACGATTATTCTCGTATTTTGGACCTGGGTTTCCGAGGCCAACGAACAGCTTCATGGGAATAGCTCCACGTCCAAATTACTTAAGAATTAGGCTTCGCCTTCGCCTTCGCCTTCACCTTCTTCAGAAGCTTCAGCTTCTTCGTCGGCTTCTTTCAGGCCTGCAGGAGCTGCGATGGTGGAGATGGTGAAGTCACGGTCTGTGATGGTTGGTGCACAACCAGCTGGCAGTTCAACAGCAGAGATGTGCTGGGAAGAACCGAGGTCAGCTTCAGCGAGATCGATTTCCAGAGCTTCTGGAATTGCGTTTGCTGGAACAGTCATTTCAACAGTGTGACGTACAACGTTGAGAACACCGCCGCGCTTCAGACCTGGGGAAGTTTCTTCGTTCAGGAACTTCACTGGAATTTCAACTGTCAGCGTTGCGTTTGCAGAAACGCGCAGGAAATCAACGTGCATCAGCGTGTCTTTTACTGGATGCAGCTGGAAGTCCTTCGCGATTACAGAAGTTTTTTTGCCGTCCAGGTCGATTGTACCGACGTGAGACAGGAAGCCGCCCTTATGAAGGGTCATGGTTGCTTCTTTGATTGGCAGGCTGATAGAAACTGCTGCTTTTTTGCCGCCGTAGATGACTGCAGGTACAAGACCTTCACGACGAGCTGCACGAGCGGCCCCCTTGCCACCCAGTTCACGCACCTGTGCTTTCAGCTCATAGCTGTTTGCCATGGTGGAATCTCCTAGTTAGATTATAAAAGTAAGGCCGCGGGAGCGACAGTTTTCTGTGCTCGACTACGGCCAACTTTGCACGCCTCCTCCAAGGGTGTCGACGTACGCGGCTCGTATAGCTGAACTTGTCTTAAAGAGCAAGGCCAACGGTGGAGCCTTAAGGCAGTTTGTCTGAAAACTTTAAGAGACTCTGCAGTTTGATTCTGCTTGTGTTGTATTCCTGCCTGAAAATCGGTTTTGCGGATGCAAAACAGGCACAAAACGAGAAAAACCGGAGGGGACCCCGGTTTTTCAAAACTCGTGTATTTAAGGTGGATTAATCGAACAGGCTGGAAACAGAGCGTTCCTGCGATGTGCGATTGATCGCTTCGCCCATCAGAGGGGCGATTGAAATGGTGCGGATGTTTGGTGCCGCCTGCACAGCAGCCGTTGGCTCGATGGAATCGGTGATCACCAGTTCCTTCAGCTTGGATGCAGACACGCGTGCAACTGCGCCGCCGGATAAGACGCCGTGCGTAATGTAGGCGGTTACAGATTTTGCGCCAGCATTGAGCAGAGCTTCCGCCGCATTACATAGAGTGCCGCCGGAATCGACGATGTCATCTACGAGGATACAGTCATATCCGCTCACATCACCAATGATGTTCATGACTTCGGATTCACCAGGCTTGTCGCGACGCTTATCAACGATGGACAGAGGTGCTTCGATCCGCTTTGCAAGTGCGCGTGCACGAACCACACCGCCAACATCGGGAGAAACAACCATGACGTTGGTTGTGTCGTAGCACTCTTTGATGTCACGGGTCATCACAGGCGCGCCGTAGAGGTTGTCGGTTGGGATGTCGAAGAAGCCCTGAATCTGCGCAGCATGCAGGTCAAGTGTGAGAACCCGGTCCGCGCCAGCGTTGGTGATCAGGTTAGACACGAGTTTTGCAGAGATTGGTGTGCGTGGCGCCGACTTACGATCCTGACGGGCGTAGCCAAAGTATGGAACCACTGCGGTAATACGACGTGCTGACGAACGACGAAGTGCATCAATAATGATGAGCAGTTCCATCAGGTGGTCGTTTGCCGGATAGCTTGTCGGCTGAATGACGAAGACGTCTTCACCGCGCACGTTCTCCTGGATTTCAACGTAAATTTCCTGGTCTGCAAAGCGGCGAACCTGGCACTTCGCCAATGGCACATCAAGATACTTTGAAATTTGCTCGGCCAGCGCGCGATTGGAGTTACCCGCGACGATTTTCATAACCCGCAAGTCCTTCTTGGGCTTTGGTCTCACCAATCGACAATGGTCGGTAGTGAGGTGGATATTTGCGTCCCTTGGTGGAACCCGACTTCTTCTGAGAAGGCGCCCTGACAGGTCGCCTTGGGGCGCCTTTTAACAACCTCGCTGTAAGCCGACAATAGCCAGAACGCACTGCGGCTCAGCTTTTTTACAAAAGCTGAGCCGCATCATCGTGTATCCCATTGAATTTGCTAGGTCATGAGCTGTAGAGCCATGCTTTTATTGATGCAACAGTTCTACCTGCAATTCTGCGAAGCGCGTCACGTGTCACAGAATTCCAAGGATCGCCCGCGTTGCCACCTGTTTGCTCCTGGCCATCGATTC
This sequence comes from Pseudovibrio japonicus, assembly GCF_014651595.1. Taxonomy (GTDB): domain Bacteria; phylum Pseudomonadota; class Alphaproteobacteria; order Rhizobiales; family Stappiaceae; genus Pseudovibrio; species Pseudovibrio japonicus. Next base: position 156,823 of record NZ_BMXE01000003.1, read on the forward strand.
GATGAACCCGGTTGCCACTTTCATCTATTATATCAAATACGTAGAAAACGGTGGTGGTGTACTGGTCGCCTGCAGCGGTCAAGAATCCCTTGACTCGGTAAGTTGCTGGTGCACCAACGCGCCTGACGAGGGTAAGATCTGCGGCAACTGTGCGATCTCCAAGCTCCATAAACAGATCGTCGGCAATGTTGCCGGGTAGTCCGGTTAGCTGCTCAAACGCAAAAGTTGCTCTGTCCGGAGCGACGGCTGGAGGGGCTGACTTATTTTCGATCATGTCCCCGATGCTGGAAGGGGGAATGGGGTTTGCCGAACAGCCTGCAAGAATTGCCGCAACGGCAATGATTAATACCCGAGGTAGAAGTACGAGCTTCAGCATGTCAGTCCTTAACGTCCACGTAGAGAATCAGCGTGGGGTGCCCCAATAGATTCGTAAAGTTCAATTATGCCAGTCTTTAGCCCGCCTTCACAGGGAGGTCGAGAGAAAGCTGTGATAATGTTTCAGGGCCATCTGCATGTGTGATGTACGTTTGGCCCAAAGTCATCGCGGTTTCGCTGTCAGAATCCATGATCATCATGTGCATGAACAGTACCATGTTTTCCTGAATTTCATGTGCATTTTCTTTAAATGCCATGTATGGAGCCTCCATCCAGCTTGGTGTGAAGCGTGCACCAAGGGAATATCCGCAGGCGTTCAGGCGGTGTGGCATCAGGCCCCGGTCATCCAAAACGTTGGCATGGGCAGCAAATAAATCCCCAAAAGTATTGCCCGGCAGCATGGCTTGCTCCACGGCCAGCAGCGCGTCTTTTGCAGCCCGGTGCAACTCAAGATGCCGTGGTGTTGGCTCGCCCAAAATGATGGTGCGGATGGAGGCGGCATGGTAATGGCGGTAAACGCCTGCCCATTCCAGTGTGAGCTGATCATTCTCGGAGAGCGTTCTGCGACCGGATTTGTAGCGGCAGAGCAGCGCATCAGGGCCAGACCCGATTACAAATTCATTGGCCGGATAATCTCCCCCACCTTCAAAGATGGTACTTTGCATCTTTGCCAGAATGTGGCCCTCGTTGGCTCCGGGTTTGATTTCTTCCATTGCAGCGAGGAAGGCCTCGTCGGCCAGCTTGCCAGCTGTTCTGACATACTCCAGCTCCTGGGGAGACTTGACCTGACGCAGTGCTTTCACGATGTCAGAAGCATCGCTGACGTTGGCGAAGGAGTGGAGCGATTCGTCCAGCAGGCGGCCATTGGCAGCAGTGAGGCCGTGGGTGTCGTACTCAACGCCGATGCGGGTTCCTAAAAGGTCCAGATCAAATAGCAGCTCTTTGACCTGCCCAACAGGCGACCTGCCTGCCACGTCCATCCAGAGGCGGATGTCTTTTAGATTGGAGGTGTTGCGGGCTTGTCTGAGATCGGCAGAGCGGGTGAGGAGAATGGGTTCTTCGCCGGGGCGATAGATCAGGCACTGGAAGAAGCAATAGCCAAAGGTGTCGAAACCGGTCAGCCAATACATGCTTTCTTGCGCAAAAATCAGCAAGCAATCCAGATGGCGCTCTTTGAGTTTGGCATCCAGAGCAGCACGGCGCTCAGCAAATTCTTCCGGTGAAAAGTGCAGGGCCATGGTGTTCTCCCAATCCATAGTTTGCAGTGCAATCTCAAACAGAACTTACTCTTGCTTGTTGGCAAGCACAATCAGCCGGTCAACATGATAGTTGATATTTGGCGTCCGTAATCTGGTTCATTGTTATGGGTGGTTCTGCGGTAGGAGAAGAACCTATCCTCATCTGCATAGGTGCACAGTTCAAGGTCAATGATGTTTTTCAGGCCGAGTTTGTCCAGCTGCGCTTTAATGAAGGCAGGCAGGTCGAACATGCTGTGCTCGGGTTTTGGGGAGGGAACGAAGAAGCGCTGATTGTCTTGCGAACGCTCCAGAAAACGGTGGGTGAACTCCGGGCCGACCTCGTAGGCGTTTTGTGAGATCATTGGGCCCATGACAGCGGTAATATTTGCAGGATCTGCCCCCAGTTTCTGCATGGCTTCGACTGTGTTGGGCAAGATGCCGTCCATGGCGCCTTTCCAACCGGAGTGGGCTGCACCAATGACGCCGTTGTCAGGATCGGCAAACAGGATCGGACCGCAGTCGGCTGTCAGAATGCCGATGGCAAGGCCGGGGGTGTTGGTCACAACCGCATCGGCGCGTTTGTCATCTTCCTGGGTGAAGGGGCGGGACACGCTCAGGACTTTGGCGGAGTGGATCTGGTAGAGGGTTACCAGTTGCTCAGGTGTGGTGCCCATGCTGCTGGCAACGCGGCGGCGGTTTTCGAGCACGTCTTCTCGGGTGTCGTTGGAGCCGATTCCCACGTTCAGGCCTTTGTAAATGCCTGAGGAAACGCCACCTTCGCGGGTGAAGAAGCCATGGGCAATGTGTTGCATTGCTTCAAGCTCAGGCACTTTAATCATTGGCTTCTCCCGCAATTGGTGGGTTCACTGTTGAAATGGAATTGGTTTTTCAGAGGTGTTGGTGATGCAAAGGACCTTGAAGAGTGCGCCCATCTGGTCATCGGCGGCAAGGCGTTCCACGTCTTTGCGGATCTGGTCCTGATCAAGGGTGGATTTACCTGCACCGAGCTGGCCGGCGCGCTCCAGCAGGCCGAGGCCGAGCAGGAACTGGCCCTGACCGATCGGGCCGTGCGGCTTAGCGCCTTCTGTTAGTGCTGCGTTGGCGAGGGCCTGAAAGTTGACGTGGGCGGTGAGATCCGCTTCGCCGCAATGGTCCAGCGTTGAGACGTATTCGTGCTTTTTGAGGGCCTGAAAGGTATCGCCAGTGGCGGTTTTGGCGTAGCCGTAATCAATCAGCAGCGCTGCGCCGCCGTTTTTGCGGATGCGCTGGCCGATCTGTTTGGCAATTGCGTTGGAGGCGGGAGACAGTTCCAGTGTATCGCCCATTTTGGCCTGCAGGTTTGCTTTGGCTACATCTGCCGGAGATAGCGTGCCGGCGCCGATGCCGAAGGTGAGGTTGTCTTCGTTATCCAGTCCGACACATCTTTCACGCCATCCTTGTTCCGTCAGCTGGTACTGGTGGATCGGGAGGGTGTCAAACAGTTCGTTGGCGACGAGCAGGGTTGGACCTTCCGGGATGGTCTCCAGTGTGTCGTGCCACTTGATTGTGTAGGCCTTGAGCAGCTTGCGTTGTGCCTTGCGCAGGGACGGGCTGGTTTCTGCCAGATGGATCTGCAGGTTGGCGAGCATTTGCGGGCGCAGTGAGACCACACGCAAAATGTCTTTCATTAAAGTGCCGCGGCCTGGACCCATTTCGACCAGGTGAACCGGACCTTTGAGATCTTGCGAGAGATATTGATGCACGAACCATGCACCGATCAGCTCGCCAAACAGCTGCGAGATTTCGGGTGCGGTGGTGAAGTCGCCCTTGGTGCCGAAGGGTTGTTGGCGCATGTAGTAGCCGTGCTCGGGATCAGACAGGCACATGCTCATATATTCGGCTACGGACATGGGACCATGATCCACAATCCGCTTTTTGATTTTCTCCTGAAGGGGCGTGGACGCGGAACTGGTCATTTGGCTGCTTTATTCTCTTCCGGATTTCTTTTCAGGGCCCAGACTATGATTGCTGCTCCGATAAGGACCATTGGCAGGCTCAGGAGCATGCCCATAGTGAGGAAGCCGGAGAGGTATCCGATATGGGCATCCGGCACGCGGTAGAGCTCTACGAACGAACGGGCCAGACCGTAGCCGATGGCGAAGCTGCCAGCCAGAACGCCGGGTTTTTGCAGCAGTTTGAAGCGGTGTGACAGCAAGCGTAGCACGAGGAACAGAACGGCTCCTTCCAATGCGGCTTCATAGAGCTGGCTTGGGTGTCTTGGTTCTGGTCCACCATTGGGGAAGACGACTGCCCAGGCCACGTCGGTTGGGCGCCCCCAGAGCTCGGAGTTGATGAAGTTGGCGATGCGCCCGAAGAAGAGGCCGATTGGGGCGGCGATAGCTGCCAGATCGAACATGGTCCAGCCGGACAGGTTGCGTGCTCTGGAATAGATGATCAAAACAACGATCATACCAAGCAGGCCGCCATGGAAGGCCATGCCACCTTCCCAAACCGCGAAAATCTCAAGCGGGTTGGCGAGGTAATACGGCAGGTTATAAAACAGGACGTAGCCTAAACGCCCGCCAAGGACGATGCCGAGTGTCGCCCACATGACGAAATCGTCGATGTTTGTTGCTGTGGGGTGAGGGGTCTTGTTCCAGAGCGCTGTGTTGCGGACGGTTACGACCATGTAACGCCATGCAAGCAGAATTCCGGCTATATATGCCAGAGCATACCAACGGATGGCGAGTGGGCCGAATTCAATAAGAACCGGATCAATCATCGGGAAAGGTATAGCTAAGAGCGGCATTTGAGACCTATCTGTTATTAACTGAGCGAGCATTCCGACAAGTGACGGAATTGGTCAAGTGGTTTATCGCAGGTGTTCAACACAAGCTTTCGTCATTTTACTGACAGGTTCTTTAGGCTTCTGGTTGCAAAACAGACCTGAGCGCTTGAATCTGTCGGGCCAGACCAATACTTGTTTATGAGATATAAATTTAAAGAGGACGCCATGAGCCAGTCACCTAATCGCATGTTCGACGAGTTTGCAAAGCTGATGACCGATGCCGCTGGTGTTGCGCAGGGTGCAAAGCGGGAAATGGAAACCGCCTTCCGTGCGCAGATCGAGCGTTTCATGTCAGATATGGATCTGGTTTCCCGCGATGAGTTTGACACAGTCAAAGACATGGCGATCAAAGCGCTTGATGAAGTTGAGAAGCTGGAAGAGCGTCTTAAAGCAGCTGAAGAACGCCTCGCTGCACTTGATAAAAACACTAAGCCTGAAGACAAAGCGTAGTTCTGGCCGAAAATTACATGTGAATATGCTGTGGGCGGCGGAGAGTCGTCCACAATTTTCGCAATGTTCTGTCGGTTCCCCCTATAGGGGAAAGAGCAGGTCTATCGGTATATTGGCAAAAAAGAGATTCTATGTTTCGCATCAATAGTTCCTCTTAGGAACTTCCTTTGTAATGCATGTTTCTAGTAAAGAGCACGTAAGTGTCTGGTCCATGAACACTCAACCCGTCTCCGTCTGGAGTGGGTAGAAAACCATTCCTCAAACGGAAAGAGGACCGGAAATGAGCCTAATTGAGTTTGGCACGGAACGCCCCCTGAATCCGGTTGATACCATCGAAAACCTCGCGACCGGAAATGACTGGTCCTTCGAGCGTCTCGGTGATGACGAAATTTCCATTTCGGTTACAGGGTCTTGGTGCGACTATCACGTTACCTTTTCATGGATGGAAGAGTTGGAGGCGCTGCATATGGCAAGCGCGTTTGACCTGAAAGTCCCAGCCCCCAGAAAAGACGAGATTGTGCGCCTGCTTGCTCTGATTAACGAGCAGCAATGGATGGGGCATTTCGATATCTGGGGGAGGGAAGGTGTTGTCATCTTCCGCCAGTCGCTTTTGCTTGCTGGTGGCGCGGAAGCCAATCCATCCCAGATCGAGGTTCTTTTCTCCAATTCTCTTGATTCCTGTGAGCGGTACTATCAGGCATTCCAATTTGTCGTGTGGGCTGGCAAAACAGCGCAGGAAGCGATGGAAACAGTGATGTTTGAAACTGCCGGTGATGCGTGAAATTAATGAATGATTGCGCGTCGGTTCTGGCAGGAGCTGGCTAAACGAGTGGTGCCATGCTGGCTGGATGCATGAAACAGGGTGTAGCACCTGAGCAGGCAACCGCAACGGCTGCCCTTCGCACAGCAGAACGTGCTGAGTAAGCAGGTACCAAAATTGCTCGATATTGACGTAAAGCCTCGGTTACTAGACTGAGGCTTTTTCTTTGTATCTGTGCTGGTCCTGTGTGTATGATTAGGTGTTGATGCGTAGACACAGTGTTGGTCATACAGGAGCGTGCCATGCCCACCGAGAAGACCCATCAGAAAGTCGTGGAAAGTTTCATCGAGCTGCTGAAAACGCAGCGCATTGAAGAAATCACCTATGCGGCGATTGCGGATAACGCTGGTGTGAAAATTGAGGTGGTGCGCGCGTGTTGCAATGGCAAGCTTGATCTGCTCGCAGCGTTTTTTCGGGAAATTGACCAGAAGGTTCTTCAGGAACGTGACCCTGACCTGATGGATGAGACGGCACGTGACCGCCTTTTCGATGTTCTTATGTGCCGACTTGATCTTATGGAGCCGCATAGAGAGGCAGTCATGAATTTGCGCAGGACTGCGGCGAAAGACCCGGCTTTTGCCATGCACATACACAAGCTTGTGACACGCTCGATGAAGTGGATGCTTGTGGCCGCAGGGATTGAAGAGTTTGGCTTGCGCAGTGTTGGAATGTCCAATGCTCTGGCTTTGGGATACGAGCGTGTGGTGCGGGTATGGCTTGAAGATGACGCGCCCGGGCATCCAAAGGTTATGGTTGCGGTTGATGAAATGCTGGCAAAAGGTGAGAAATGGATGGGGCGTGCTTGCAAAGTGGAGAAAGTCGCCGCACCAATTCTTGAGGGACTGGGGCGCTTGTGCCAGAAACCGACACGCCCGGCTGATAGGAAGGCTCAGGGGCCTGAACCTACAAATGGCGGGGCTGAAGCCAGCCCCTGATTTAGATTAGAGAAGATTATGGACCAAACAGAAGATACGAAAACAATCAGTATTGATGATTTTTTGAATGTGGATGTGCGGGTCGGGACCATTATTGAGGCCGTTGATTTTCCAGAGGCCCGCAAGCCCGCTTATAAGCTTAAGATTGATTTTGGGGCAGAGATCGGTGTGAAGAAAACTTCTGCCCAGATCACTGCGCATTATACGCCAGACGCGCTTATTGGCCGTCAGGTGGTCGCGGTGGTGAACTTTCCGCCGCGCCAGATCGGACCGTTCATGTCGGAGGTTCTGACACTGGGGCTATCTGATGAAAATGGCGACATCGTCTTGCTGCATCCGGATAGCAAGGTGCCCAACGGCGGACGCATGCACTAAGCTTGAAGAGCTTCATTCGAGAAAAGGGGGAGAAAAACTTATCCCCCTAACGTTTTCACGGATTACTCTGAGACCCATGCCTATGTATCGGGTTGCTGGCGGACCGTCCGTCAGTTTGTCGTAGGCTGGGCGGGGCTACTGCGAAAGGTAACGTATTTTGTAGCAGGTCCGTGGAGGTTGCCCAAACGCCATGAGTGTTGAGGCGGGCGGATGCGCGGCCAAACCAAAGGGCGTCAACACTGGGAAGGTACCTGCAACAGGCGGGTTCTCTTTCTTCAAGCGTCTTTTGGAGCTTGGCCATAGCCTCCTGCAAAAACGCCCGGGCAAGGCGACAGCCAATGCCGAAGAAACATATCTAATAAGTAGCGCAGGCGTTGCCTGCTCGCCTTGCTCGTCCCGTTTTACGGGAAACTCAGGTGCAACACTGCATGGCTTGCCATGTGGTGCTCTTCGTGCGTCGTGCAGATAATGCTCTAGATCGGGATACGAATGCGTACGCGCAGGCCGCCCAGTGGGGATTGGCGTAGGAAGATCTCACCGCCGTGGCTTCTGACGATATCTCTTGCAATGGCAAGGCCCAGACCTGAGCCACCACTGTCCTGATTGCGGGCGGTGTCGAGCCTGTGGAAGGGGCGGAAGACGTTTTCGCGCTCTTCGCGCGGGATGCCCGGACCGTCATCATCAACGGTGATGATCAGCCAGTCTGGTGTGCGATTGCCCTTGATGCGCAGGGTTTTGCTGTAGCGGGCAGCGTTGGAAATGACATTGAGCAGGCAACGGCGGAACGCGCGGCCTTTGACGATGACCAGAGGATCGCCATCAAAGGAGGAGGCAACGTCAGCGCCGACAACTTCGGCCTCAACTTCCAGATCTTCCAGCATCAATGCAATATCAACGGGGGCGGGCTGTTCATCGCCATACCCCTTGGAAAAGGAGAGGTAGTCCTCCAACATCCGGTTCATTTCGTCGACATCATTGCGCAGGGCGTCGGCTTCAGGGGAGTCATAGAGCAGCGCCAGCTGCAGGCGGAAGCGGGTCAGGATTGTACGAAGATCATGACTGACGCCTGCGAGCATGGTGGTGCGCTGGTCAACGTGGCGCTCGATGCGGCGGCGCATGTCGATGAAGGCGAGCGCTGCGCGGCGGACCTCGCGGGCGCCATGGGGACGGAAGTTGACGACTTGCCGACCTTTGCCGAACTCCTCAGCGGCGTCGGCCAGTTGTTCAATTGGCCTGATCTGGTTGCGGAGGAACAAGACTGCTATGACAATCAGAACCAGAGATGTGGCGATCATCCAGACGATGAAAATGTGGGAGTTGGAGGCGTAGGTCTGGCTTCTGCGGGCAATGACACGCAGTGTCTGGTCTTCCAGCTGGATGCGGATCTCGACATACTTGGCAGCGCCGATGGTATCAATCCAAAATGGCCTGCCGATGCGTGCGGCGATCTCGCGGGTCAGGTAGCGGTCCACCAGATCAAAGAGCGGTTTTGGCTTTGAAGGAGGAAGCGGTTCCTTGGGAAGGACGGTGACAGACAGGCCCAGTGCACTTGCGCTGATCTGTTTCAGAATGGCGTAGTTGTCGTCGTGAGCGTAAGTCTCGGTCATATCGATGACAGCGGCGATGTCACGGACAACAGCTTCTGACAGGCGGCGCGTCACCAGATCGTAGTGGCGCTCCATGAAGACAAACGCGAGGACTGATTGCAGGATCAGAAACGGGATGATGATGATCAGCAGCGCCCGCACATACAGGCCCTTGGGGAGCTGATAATGCAGCCAGCTCGTCACCGCGAAGTAGGGCGTTAAAAGCGTTCTGACCCATTGAGGGAGTTTGAAACGGTCTGATAAGCCCATTGTCCTCTCGCTGCTGATGCGTGCTGGCTGCCTTTGAGGCGGTTAATTGGTAATAAGCCGATAACCTATCCCACGCACGGTCTGCAGGTACAAGGGATTGCCGGGGTCTTCCTCAATCTTTCTTCTCAGGCGGTTCACCTGTACGTCGATTGTGCGTTCGCCCAATGAGACGTCGGAGCCGACCAGATCAGTGCGGGCAACGGTCTGGCCGGGCTTTTCCGCGAAAGTGTTGAGGATTTGCTTTTCGCGATCGGTCAGGCGGACGTATTCGTCATTGCGTTTGAGCTCGCCGCGTTCGGAATTGTATTGGAACGGGCCAAATGCGAGGACCTCAAGTTTCATTTTTGGTTTCGGTCCACCGCGTCGGAGGATAGCCGAAATCCTGAGGAGGAGTTCGCGGGGCTCAAACGGCTTGGATACGTAGTCATCTACGCCGGCTTCCAGTCCTTCAATGCGGTCTTCGGTGTCGGAGCGCGCGGTGAGCATGAGGATTGGGACCGCTTTGGTACGGCGCAGGTCCTTTGCAAGCTCTAGACCGCTTTCTCCCGGCATCATGACGTCGAGAATAAGCAGGTCGAACTCGAGACCGGTTAGTCTGCGGCGGGCTTCTTCGGCGTCTTTTGCGACGGTGACGCGAAATCCGCTTTCGCCGAGGAACCTTTGTAGTAGGTCGCGAATACGGCTGTCATCGTCAATCAGGAGAATGTGAGGTGCATCATCATCCGGAAGAGCTGAGCGGGCCAAGGTAACTCCTCAATCTGTTTCTTTGCCAATGAGACGGGCAACTTCGCTGCGGTCATTCTCATCAATCATAAGATATAAAAACTGGCGAACAATATCATCACTGCCATCTGGCATGAGTGAAATTGCCTTGTTAATACGTTGGGTCTGAAGCTTGGAAAGCTGGGCACAAAATTTCGTCCCCTTTTCGGTGGTATAAAGCAGACGCTGGCGGCGGTCCAATGCTCCTGGTTCCTGACAGATGAAGTCTTCGTCGACCAACTGCTTTAATACACGGCCCAAGCTTTGTTTCGTGATCTTTAAAATATCGAGCAGGTCGGAGACTCTGATTCCGGGGTTTCTGTGCACAAAATGAAGCACACGGTGATGGGCGCGGCCAAAGCCAAGCTCATCGAGAAGCACATCCGGATCACCCGTAAAATCGCGATAGGCGAAGAAAAACAGCTCAATGAGGTCAAACCGTGGTGAATTGATGTCTTTTTTGCTCATTTCCTATCCTGGGTAACTGCCTATTTTTTAATCTTACAAAAAATACGTCAGTTATGTTGACTTATTTCGGATTGATAGTTACTAATTGCCCATCGGTGAAGAAAGGAAATAACTCAACACGTCGCGTACGCGCAATAGTTGAAAAAGTCATTTCTACATCGGTTTGTAGTGGTGGGTAGGTTGTAATCACTTGCAGTCAGACTGCTCGGATTCACTGCCCTCCAGGAACCCTTTGATTTAGCTAGAACACACCTTGACTGGCAAGGTCTTACCTTGCCTGCACCGTGAATTGTTCGCCATATGGAGAAGAGTGATGGCGGGTATATCCTTTGATCAACTGGAAGGCTCAATCTGGTTGGATGGAAAAATCGTTCCGTGGTCAGAGGCCAAGATGCACGTGCTAACCCACGGTCTACACTACGGAAGCAGTGTGTTCGAAGGGCAACGTGCATATGGCGGTGAGATCTTCAAGCTGGAAGAGCACACCAAGCGTCTGCATGAATCTGCGGAAGTTCTGGGTTTCACCATTCCCTGGAGTGACGAGCAGATCAACGATGCCTGTAGGCAAATGCTCGTTGAGAACAATCTGAAAGATGCTTACCTGCGTCCGGTCGCATGGCGTGGTAGTGAGATGATGGGTGTTTCTGCCCAGGCTAATACGATCCACCTGGCGATTGCAGCCTGGGACTGGCCAAGTTACTACTCTCCTGAAGAGCGTCTGAAAGGCATTCGTATGGACATGGCGGAATACCGTCGTCCTGATCCGAGCACTGCGCCGTTCAAGTCCAAGGCAGCGGGCCTTTACATGATCTGCACAATTTCCAAGCACGCAGCAGAGGCGAAAGGGTACTCCGATGCACTGATGCTTGACTGGCAGGGCCGTATTGCCGAGGCAACGAGTGCGAATGTGTTCTTCGTACAAGATGGCGCGATCCATACACCACTTGCCGATTGCTTCCTTGATGGCATCACGCGGCGCACAGTGATTGATCTGGCGCGGGCTCGCGGTATCGAAGTTATTGAACGACGGATCATGCCTGAGGAGATGGAAGTCTTTGAAGAGTGCTTCCTGACCGGTTCAGCTGCTGAGGTCACACCGGTTTCAGAAATCGGACCATACAGCTTTGCTCCGGGAAATATCTGCAAGCTGATGATTGAGGATTACATGGCGGCTGTACAGCCTTCTGCTGAAAAGATGCTTATTGCGAGCTAATCTTCTAGTCACATAAAGAATTTAAAGCCCGCTGCTCTGGCTGAGTAGCGGGCTTTCTTGTCTGGTTATTTTGTCGCGAGCTCGTGCTCGTGCTGCGGTTTGAAGAGTTTTCCGTTTTCGGTTATCAGCACGCAGATCAAGCCAAGGATTGCAAAGAGCGCAATGCCGTAGACCAGTGGTAGTTCGGTCCCGTCATACAACTTCCCGATCCCAGCGCCGAGCAGAGCGCCGATCAGCGTGGTGATGAAGCCAATCATTGCAGAACCTGCACCGGCAACACGTCCTAACGGTTCCATTGCCATGGTGTTGAAGTTTGGTCCAATAAAGCCGAAGAAGAACATCGCCAGTGATTGAATTGCGATGAACACGACTAGAGTTAGCTCGCCGCTATAGGCAATTGCAGCCATGAGTATGGTCGTGGCGGTGAAGCCAAGCAACGCCATGTGTGACATTCGCCGCAAGCCGTGCTTCTCCACCATCTGTGAGTTGAGGTATGAAGACAGGGCCATGGCAACGGAGATCGCCGCGAACACGATTGGGAACAGGTCTGTGAGTTCAAACCGCTCCATGAAGACCTGCTGCGCGGAATTGATGAAGGCGAACAGGCAGGCGAAAATGAACGTCATCGCCATCATGTAGCCGACGGTGACGCGGGTGGTCAGAGCGAGCCGGTAGGCACTGAGTATGGACCGAACTTCCAATGGACGCTGGTTCACTGGGTCCAGACTTTCCGGAAGACGGGTGAAGCACCAGAAGAGCAGAAGAACGCCGAACAGGGTCAGAGCCGCAAACACACCCTGCCATGGCGCGACCCACAGGACCATCTGCCCGAGGAATGGTGCAATCACCGGTGCAATCTGGAAGGCGACCATGACGAGCGACATGACCTTGCCCATCTGGCGACCGCTATACCAGTCGCGGACCATGGAAATGGAGGCGACACGGGGCGCAGCAGCGCCCACGCCCTGAAGCGCCCGTGCTGCAAGCATGTGCTCGTAGCTCATCGCAAAGGTCGAGTACACTCCGCCAATGATGTAGAGGCTGAGGCCGATCAACAGTGTGGTTCTGCGCCCGATCGTATCGGAGAGCGGGCCGAAAAAGAGAGAAGCACAAGCAAGACCAATCATGTAGGCAGTGATCACCAATTGGCGATCATTGTCGGGGACAGACAATGCTGCGCTCATGGCTGGAAGAGCCGGGAGCATCATTGATGTCGCAACCGCATTCAGCGCCATAAGCGCTGCAATAAGGCTGACAATTTCCCATAAGGAAAGCCCAGGATGAGGTGCTCGCTCATGCCGCAGATTAGAGACTGCAGACATCAGAGACCTGTTTGTTGGGTGCAAAAGGGTAAGAGGTCGAATTTACGACCAAATTAAATAAATGAGTTTCTATTTGAACCAGCAAGCACAGGGATGTCAAGCAAAGTGTGACTTCATCCTTGCGCAATGCATATTAACAAGAGGTGGAGGTTATTTGGTTTTTGGTGCGTCCCAGCGCGCCGCGTCAGCATCATCTGCTGCTTTGGCTTCGACCCAGGTGCCCTCGGATGCCTCCCTGAGGTGTTCTTTCTTCCAGAACGGTGCCTTGGTTTTCAGGAAGTCCATCAGGAAGTCAGCAGCTTCAAATGCAGCACGGCGGTGTGGGCTGGTGGCGATGACGAGCACGATATTGTCGCCTGGAGGGATTTTGCCGAAGCGGTGAATGATAGTGAGACCGGTGAGGGGCCAGCGCTCGACAGCCTGCTGCGCAAACTTTGAGATCTGCGCCTCGGCCATGCCCGGATAGTGTTCCAGCTCCAGAGCTTCCAGTGCGCCGCCTTCGTCGCGGCACAAGCCGGTGAAGGTGACAATGGCGCCTACATCCTTACGGCCCTTGGTGAGAATTTCGGTTTCTGCCAGAACATCGAAATCTTCGGCCTGTACGCGAACTGTGAAGTCTGTGGTGCTGGTCTTTGACATGGTACTCGCAGGTTTTTATTAATGCTGGGAGCTTAGATCTTCCTCAACCGCCTGTCATGGGCGGGAAGAATGCGACTTCTTCGGTTCCGGACAAAACGTGATCTTCTTCCACGTGTTCCTGATTGACCGCTATGCGGATGGTTTCCGGTTGCTCGAAGGCAAAGGCGTAGCCTTCATCGCGGGCTGCGAGCCAGCTCATCAAATCGCCAGTTGTTTTGACGCCTTCGGGAAGCTCAATGGTTTCCTCGGAGGTTCCAGTGCGCTCACGCAGCCAGGCAAAATAACGAATTTTCATAGGATCAGGCCCCGGTATCATGCGGCTTCCTGCTATTGAAAGCCTCGTCTTTTGCTGGAGTTAGTCTTCAATCAGATGACCAATTCCGGCGCGGAAATAGTCATAACCCGTATATAGGGTCAAAATCGCTGCGACCCAAAGAAGCACTATACCAGTGGAAGTGGTGTACGGGAAAATGAGATCTCCTGCCTGACCTGCCAGCAGGAAGCCCAGAGCCACGAGCTGTACGGTTGTTTTCCACTTTGCAAGCTGTGTGACGGGTACGGATACGCGCAGTTCTGCGAGGAATTCACGCAAACCGGAGACCAGTATTTCTCTGCACAGGATGATGATTGCAGCGATGATGGACCATTCTCCGATCGTGCCATCCCATGCCAGCATCAAGAGGCTGACTGATACAAGGAGCTTGTCTGCAATCGGGTCCAACATGCGACCGAGAGCTGATTGTTGCTGCCATGCTCGTGCAAGGTACCCGTCAAAAAAGTCAGTGACGGCTGCTGCCAGAAAGATGCCAAGGGCCACCCAACGTGCTGAGTCTTCTGGAAAGTAAAAACAAACAGCCAATGCCGGAACCGCAGCAATACGGCCGTAAGTAAGAATATTTGGAAGTGAAAATATAAGCTTACGGGACATCTGGACCTTCAAGTTTACGCGTCTAACGAGCGTTCATACGCAGGGTGTGCACGTCAAAGCGGTTCCTGTCAATTGTGGCCCGCTTATTTATGTGGGACTTTGGGGAGAGATACGGGATTATGTAAACATCCCGTCGCCCATTTCTTTAATGATCTGCTTTGCCTTGCGCGAGGAGAACTCGATTGCTTCCTCTTCAGAGCCATGGGTATCGGCGCGAATAAATGCGTGTTCTTTGATTTCTTCACCAAATTGCTTGGTGATGCGGCCTGCTGTTTGCCACTGGCCGTCACGACGAGTTGGTTCAGAGTAAATCAGATAACCTTCAAATTCTTCTGCTTGTACAGCAGGTTTTGATGTTTCTTCTTTATTGCCGCCGAACAGACGTGAGAAAAAGCCCATGGTTGTCTCCGAGACTAAACTTCGTTTTAGTGATCTACAGGTTCGCACAGTATGTCTGCGAGCGCATCCTTGTTTTCACTGTTTGGTTCACCAAGCTTGCGCATTGACCAGTGCTTTCTGCAGAGCGAAATGTAAGATTCCTCGCCGCCGATAACAACCTGGTCACCTTCTTCGACAATCTTCCCGGTTTCATCTACGCGTGCGACCATGGTCGCCTTGGAGCCGCACCAACAGATCGTTCTAACTTCGCGAAGGATATCTGCAAGTGCTAGGAGCGCGGCGCTGCCCGGGAACATCTTGCCCTGAAAGTCGGTTCGCAGGCCATACGTCATCACCGGAATGTGTAGGTGGTCGGCGACGCGGGCTAGTTGCCAGACTTGTTCTTCGGTCAGGAACTGGGCTTCATCAACGAAGACAGCGTTGATTTTCTGCTCTTTCAGCTGCTCTTCAATGCAAGCGTATAGATCGAGCTTTGGGTCGTAGATCAGGGCCTCTGATTTCAGGCCGATACGCGAGGAAATTTCTCCAACCTTTGTGCGGTCGTCGAGTGCTGCTGTGAACAGCAGGCTGCGCATGCCACGTTCCTGATAGTTATAGGAAGCTTGCAACAGCAGAGTAGACTTACCAGCATTCATTGCGGAGAAATTAAAATATAGTTTTGCCATTTGCCCTTCGCGGCGTAGAGCGCCTCATCGCATTCAATTTGATTAGGTCTTCATACATGGATTCGTGAAGGAGGCTAGAACCCTTGGCGGTTACTCACAAGGTTCAGTGGTAAACTTTGGACAGAAGGCGTGATGTACCCGGAAAAACGGCGGATGCCTTTGAAAAAACAATCTATCGTGTGGCGTACCCGGCGACCAAGCTGGGCAGTTCTCTCATGCAGGCAATGGAATAATCGGGCAGGACAGGGGAGCTGTTGTCGTCGTGAAGCGGATTAAACCAGACGGAGGTGGCACCGATGTTGTTTGCGCCTGCGATATCATCTTCAAGAGAGTCCCCGACATGAATCAGTTTGTCCGGGCCCATGCCTGCCATTGACAACATGGCATTGAAGAGACGCGGGTCCGGTTTTTTGTAAGGGTATTCTTCTGCCATCACCACATAGTCGAAGAGGTGGGCGATGCCTGCGCTTTTGGGGCAGGAGTTGCCGTTGGTGATGAGCGCGGTCTTGTAGTTGCGCTTTAGTGTGGCCAGAGTTTCTTTCACATGGGGATAGAAGTATGGATCTCCGAAGCGGACCTTTTCGAATACTTCCAGAGCCTGCTGTGACAATTCCTTAGCATTGCTCAGTGGATTAAGTGCTTGTTCAAAAGACGCTCTTCGTATTTCCAGCAGGCGAATGCTGTTGGGACCGGCGTCTTCGACGAGCGAGTTACGTATCTTCTTGAGGCGCCGGGGGGTGATTGGTTTCTTGGAATAGTGACTTAAAAAACTTGCCGTGGTTATCAGGGCTTCATCGAGAATGCGTTGAAAGTCAAAGAGGGTTTGGTCTGCGTCGAACGATACGAGTAACTCACGTGGCATTCCAAACTTCCCTCCGGATTTGTTCCTAGAATATTATTATAGGCTTACTTTAAGGTAGTATGTGCAGTGTTGCAAAGATTGGAAAGTGATCAGACCCCACGTTTTCAGCAATGAAGTGCTCTTTAATTAGTATTTCTTCAGAGGAAGCGATGTGATCGACTTTCGAGCCCAGCATAACTTCAAAGGATGGGTGGATAAAGTATCGAGTTGTCCGGGGTAGGAAACTGGTGAAAGCAGTCTTCAGGTTTAGTTCTGTGAGAAAGCTCTGGAAAGTCTGTGACCAGACCGGCGTGTTCCAGTCGCCCTGAATGATTATTGGTACTGTTTTATCTTGCGATTTTATTAGGTCGCGCACGTGGTCGAGATATCTGGTGCGTCCTTCCAAGCGGTTTGGTCCGCGTGGGCTTGCTGGATGGATCGCGTAGATCTGAACAGGCGTGCCGTTGATGTCGATTTGCGCGCTGAGGAATTCGCGTGGAATGTGGGGGCCTTCTTTGAGGCCGGGTACGACAATGCGTTCAGCATCCTTTATCGGGAATTTGCTAAACAGCGTGATGTCTGTGTCATGCTTATCTGGTGGCAGAATTGTGTGCTGGTAGTGCTCGGTCAGGAATGCCTTGAGGCGCGGCGTTGCGCTTGCTGTTTCCTGGAAGGTGATCAGATCTGGCTGGCGCTTTTCGATCAGCTGCTTAAGCGCCTCTGCGTCGAACCCCATGTGTAGGAGGTTGAGGCTCATGACGCTAAACGTGGTTCCGCCTTCCTGTGTGCTTGAAATAGTCGCTGGTTGAACGACTTGTCTGACGCTTGTGACCATCCAATAGCTTGAGATGATTAAGCCGATCAGGGCAATTAAATGAATCCAGTGAAGCGTCTTGGCCGTAGCGATCCAAATCAGGAGCCCGATGAAGCCAGCTGCGGTTAGTTGAGGTATGAAGAAGGCGGCGGCTTCGCTCACCAGATTTCCCGGCACCATAAACGTAAACAGGAGCAGGGCTGTGACTGCAAGCGTGCCAGCACGCGCCAAACGGAGCAGTATTGGGGCCTTTCGCTCTCTTTCTAAGAAGATCCTGACTGATCCCACGTGTTGCACCTTTGACTTCAAAATTTTCATGAGAGTAGCGCATCATGGTCGATCTGAGAACACGGCGCGCTATCTCGTGATTATTCGTGAAAGTGGTTATAAATCAACTTTGCAATACTCTCGGATATGCCGGAGACGGCTCTCAAGTCGTTGATGCCTGCTTTTGAGACTGCTTTAGCTGTACCGAAGTGCCTGAGTAAAACACGCTTTCTTGCCGGCCCAATACCTGCAATCTCGTCCAGTGGATTTGTCACAATCGCTTTTTTGCGGCGTGCTCGGTGGGAGCCAATCGCAAAGCGGTGCGCCTCGTCGCGCATGCGTTGCACGAAGTAAAGCACGGGGTCGCGTTCTGGCAGCATGAAGCTTTGCGCGCCGGTTTTGAAGAACTTTTCGCGGCCAGCGTCGCGGTCGGGGCCCTTTGCAATGCCAACCAGCGGTATGTCGGTGATGCCCATTTCTTCGAGAGTTTCACGCACGGCGCTAAGCTGACCTTTACCGCCATCGATCAACACGAGATCGGGCCATGCAGGGATGTCTGCGTTGGAGGGTGCCGTTTCCGGCTCATCCTCACGGGGCTTTGGGTCTACCTGTGATTGGGCTGTGAAGCGGGCGGCTTGCTCGTAGCCTTCCGGGTTTTCTTTCATCAAGCGGGCGAAACGGCGGGAAAGTACTTCTCTCATCATGCCGTAGTCATCGCCCGGGATCAGGTCTTCCGACTTGATGTTGAACTTTCGGTACTGGCCTTTGGCAAAACCATCGGGTCCAGCAACGATCATGCCGCCAACGGCGTTTGTTCCCGAGATATGGGAGTTGTCGAAGACATCAATCCTGCGCGGTACACGATCAAGATCGAAGGCTTCGGCCACACCTTTGAGCAGCTTGAGCTGGCTTGATGTTTCGGCGAGCCTGCGGCCCAATGCGCCTTTGGCGTTGGTGAGCGCGTGTTCCACCAGTTCGCGTTTTTCGCCGCGCTTTGGTGTCGCGATCTCAACCTTGCGGTTGGCTCTTGCAGACAAGGCTTCTGTTAGCAGGTCGTGTTCTTCAACCTCATGGGAGAGCAAGACCATGCGTGGTGGTGGCTTGTCCTCGTAGAACTGGGAGAGAAAGCTCTCCAGAACTTCAGAGGGTTCGTAACTCTTGTCCGCCTTTGGAAAGTACGCGCGGTTGCCCCAGTTTTGACCGGTCCGGAAGAAGAAGACCTGCACGCATGTTTGTCCGCCTTCCTGATAAGTGGCGAAAACGTCGGCTTCCTCAATGCCTTGAGGATTGATGCCCTGATGGCTTTGGACGTGGGAAAGAGCTGCGATCCGGTCGCGGTAGACTGCGGCCTGTTCAAAGTCGAGGTTGTCGGAGGCCTGTTCCATGGCTTTGGCCAGATCCTGCTTGATGAGTTGGCTTTTGCCGGAGAGGAAAGCCTTGGCTTCTGCTACGAGGCCTTTGTAGTCATCGATGGAGATCTCGCCGGTGCACGGCGCTGAGCAACGTTTGATTTGATAGAGCAGGCACGGGCGCGAGCGGTTGGCGTAGTAACTGTCTGTGCAGTTGCGGATCAGGAACGCCTTTTGCATGGCGTTGATGGTGTCGTTTACTGCTCCGGCGGAGGCGAACGGTCCGAAGTAGTCGCCTTTTCTGGCGCGGGCACCGCGGTGTTTGATCAGGGCAGGGGCTTCGTGGTCCGCGCTGATCAGGATGTACGGAAAGGACTTGTCGTCGCGCAGCAGCACGTTAAAGCGCGGGCGCAAGCGCTTGATCAGGTTTGCTTCCAGCAGCAGGGCTTCGGGTTCGGTGCGGGTTTCAACAAACTCCATGGCAGCGGTTGCCATGATCATGCGCATGATGCGGTTGGATTGACCTTGCAGCCGTGTGTAGCTGGTGACACGCTTTTTCAGAGAACGGGCTTTGCCGACGTAAAGGACTTCGCCATCCTCATCGAACATGCGGTAGACACCGGGGCCGAGTGGTAAGCGTTTGACGAAGTCTGCAATGACTTCAACGCCTTTGACACCGGGTTTGCGTGGGGAGGCGTTGCTCTCAAACTGGATCTGCGGGTTGTTTTCAGGCACATCAACATTGTCTTCTGCTTGTGCAGGCATGTCTGATGTGTCTTTTGCCATGATTTACGTGCTCTCGGTGTGCTGAAGCAAAATA
Organism: Pseudovibrio japonicus; assembly: GCF_014651595.1. GTDB lineage: Bacteria > Pseudomonadota > Alphaproteobacteria > Rhizobiales > Stappiaceae > Pseudovibrio > Pseudovibrio japonicus. Next base: position 176,186 of record NZ_BMXE01000003.1, read on the forward strand.
TTGAGCCGCATCCTATCCGATTCAACGTTTGGTGCGGCTTCTCATACATGTTTTAGTTGGGTGGGTTAGATGAAGTCCAGAGCAAATACGCCGTAGATGTAAGCGATGTAGGCAACACTCAGGAAGATGCCCCATACTTTTCCGAGGCACAGGCGTTTGGCGGCAAATATGTAGAGCAGCACAGCACAGGCCAGCATGACCCAAATGTCATAGACGAGGATCTGCTCAGGAACCGGGATCGGAATAACGGTGACGGTGATCCCCATAATCGCCAGCAGGTTAAAGACGTTGGAGCCAATGACGTTGCCGATCGCTACAGCCGAATGCTGACGGATGGCTGCCATTACCGTTGTGGCGAGCTCTGGCAGGGATGTTCCAAGAGCAACGACGGTCAGGCCGATCACTGCGTCGGAGACACCCCAGGATGAGGCGAGTTCTGTTGCGCCGTTGATGGTGAGCTGGGCGCCAAGTGGTAGGCCCACCAGACCAAAGAGAATGTAGGCTGTTGCAACCAACTTGTTTTCCGGCACGGATTCAACGTCGAGCTCATCTTCGTCGTCGTCATCGTCTGCTTCGGCTGTGGTGCTGACGCCGTTCTCTTTCTTGTGCTTTCTTGTTGCGCGTACTGAATCAGCAAGGAAGATTACAAGCAGTATAAGAAGACCGATGCCGGCATAAAAATTGAGCGTGCCCAAGAAGCAGAGTGCGGCGAAGATCACGGAGACGACAAGCATGAACAGTGCGTTTCTGTGGGCGCCTTTTTCATCGCATGGTGTTGCGGCAATGAGTGCCGGGACACCCATAACCAACAGGACATTCGCGATGTTGGACCCGACAACGTTACCGATGGCAACGCCGCTGACGCCGTCGAATGCTGCACTTAATGAGATAAAGAGTTCTGGTGCGGAGGTGCCAAAGGCGACAATGGTCAAGCCGATGATGAGTGTTGGAATTCCCAAAGCCTTAGCAATTGACACAGCGCCGCGAACAAGAAGATCACCGGCAAAGATCAAGAGTGCGAGACCTCCGAGGAGGGCAGCATATGAGAAAAGCATTGGCTTAAATTCCAATTATATAAGGTTATTTGATTACACCAAAGGGGGCATACCGGAGCTTGACCGGGTATATAGACAGGTTTGCAGCGTTCTTGAAGTGTCTCAGATCACTTTTGACATCAGATAACTCCGAATATTTCAGTAGGTAGAACTGATTGTAGTTCGAGTATAGCAAAAAAGTCACTCAAATACCCTGTATTACCTAGCGTAAACAAAGGGTTGCTAATTATGTCATATTCTTTCTGTAGTTTGCCTTGAATTAGACAGAATTCCTGTCAGATCCAGCCACAAAGTCAAATCATACATTCTCTCCATCCCAAGGCGGTCTTATTTGATCGCTTTCCCCTAGCGGTTGCGTTTCATACGTGCCGCAAATATTTGTTGGAGAATGATAGATGTTGCGTATTGCGTCTTTTACCACGATTGCCCTCGGCCTGATGGCTGGCACCTCCCTTGCTGCTGACCTCCCTCAGCCAGTGCAGCCAGTACAGCCAGAAATTTCCTACGATACACCAGCGACCTTCTCTTCCTATGATTGGTCAGGCGCATACATTGGTGCCAACGCTGGTTGGGGCTTCCTCGATGCGAATGGCAAAAACGGAGCGTCTGGTGCTCTGGATGACAATCAGGATGGTGTCACCGCAGGCGTGCACGCTGGTTACAACTTCATGATTGCTCCAAGCGTGGTGCTGGGTGCTGAAGCTGACATTCAGTACAATGACTTTGACGAGACAAAAGCGGGCGTTAAGCTTGAGTCTGACTGGAACGGAACTGTTCGCGGTCGTGCTGGTTACGCTCTTGACCGTACCCTTGTTTACGGTACCGGTGGTGGTGCTGTTAAGAACCTGACTGCTAAGACTGCTGATGGCAAAGATAACATCAACGCAATTGGTTACGTTGTTGGTGCCGGTGTTGAACACGCGGTAACTGACACTCTGACTGCTCGTGTTGAATACCTTTACGAGGACTTCGGTACTCAGAAATTTGACTTTGGTGACAGCACTGAGAAAACCCGCCTGAACGAAAATCTCGTTCGCGCAGGTGTTTCCATGAAGTTCTAAGCGAACTGATGTTCTGCTTAAAAGGCGCATGCTTTCCGCATGCGCCTTTTTTTGTTTTTAGCTTTTTTCGAGCATCTCAGGTGCCAGCGTTTCGTTGTAGGCTGGAATTTGCGCAATAAAAGCTTTGTGCCAGCGCACCAGCTCCGGGTTTTGCTTACGCCAGTCGCCATTTGCCCGCAGATCCAGATAGCCCAGTGAGCAGGCGAGTGCGATTTGTGCGCAATCGGGAATGCCGTTGCTCTGGTCCGGGGTTGGCAGCGGTGTGTCATTAAAGGCTTTGAGTGTGCGGTCCACTTTGCCTTGCTGACGTTCAATCCAGACTATGTTCCAGTGCTCTTTGCTGTGATTTCTCATCTCGATCTGAGCTTGAATTGCCGCATCGGTGATGCCGTCTGCCATCGCCTGTTTGGTCAGAGCCGGGATGCGTGCTTCACCAGTCGGAATGATCTTGCCACCGCCTGCGCGTGTATCCAGGAACTCTAGTGTAACACGGCTGTCGTAAACGACATCGCCGTTCTCCAGCAGGAGTGTGGGTACTTTCGCGAGCGGGTTTTGCTTGTACAAAGAGCCTTCGCTGGCTCTTGTATCTGCCCAGTCAATCTTTAGGAGATCCTGAAGGCCGAGCACGGCGGCTGCCAAGCGAACCTTACGCCCGTAAGGAGATGTGGTTGATGTGCGTAGAACAATCATGGTTATGCCCCTGGCTCAGGTTTGGTTTTGTCGTAGGCGGGGACGCTGGATGCGAAGTCATCAAGCCATGCAACGGTTGTCGGATATGATTTGCGCCATTCGCCAGCAAAGCGGAGATCAAGGTAGCCCAGAGCGCAAGCGAGGGCGATTTGTGCGGCGTCGGGTGAGTTGTGTTGAACCGGGGGCAGTGGGTTGTTTTCAAACGCGTTCAGTGCGCGGTCAATCTTGGCCTGCTGATAATCCATCCAGTCCTGATGGACCTTTTCTTCAGGGCGCATACGTTTTTCATAGACGATCTGGATTGCGGCATCGGTGAGGCCATCGGCGAGTGCTTGTTTGGTCAGGACCTCAAAGCGTTCCGCGCCGGCGGGGATCAGCTTTTCGCCACCAGCCATATAGTCGAGATACTCGGTGATGACGCGGCTGTCGTAAAGCACATTGCCGTCCTCAAGGATCAGGCAGGGGATCTTGCCCAGAGGGTTTTGCTGGCGAAGTGTATCATTGGGGTCAAGTGTCTTGGCGGGATCAACGCTTACTTTATCTGAGAAGCCCAGGACATACAGCGCAAGTTTGATTTTTCTGCCAAACGGAGAAGCGCTGGAGGAACGAAGAGTTTGCATATCAGCCACCTGTAAAACACGGGATCATGTTGTTGCGCATTTATATCCGAAAGAGGGAGTTCTTTCAGCGACGCGCTCTGGATGAAATAAGTGGGCTGAACGATATCCGCGTTTCTTCCAATAATGCAAGTGACTTCGCTCTGATTGTAGTAGAGCTATGTGCTAGTGGGTGAGTTCCTCTGCGAAACGTTCGACAGCGTCCCAATCCGTAAATTCGATTGAGAGCGTCGGGTCTGTTGGGCCGTTGGTTATCTTCATGATGAGCTGGATCATCAACCGGTCCCAGGGCTTATAGTTTGGGTAGCAAAGGGCACCGGCGAAGACGGCTGTCGTCTTGGGCTTGAATTTTGATTTTTCGAGGAATTTCCTGAGATAGCCATTGGTCTGGGGAGTGCGCTTCTCAGGCTTTCTGGCTGTTAGGTTGACCGAGAAGAAGGCAGATTGGGCGGTGTTCAGGTCCACAAGGTTGCGCTTTACGAATTGGCGCACCGGCCGCAAGTGGAAGCCGTAGCGGATCGGAGCGCCGATCAGAATTCGAGCGCTCTGCAAATCAGAGGGCAGCACTTCCAGTCCCGTTGTGAGGGGGAGGGGCACGACTTCTTCGCCACTTCGCTCAAGAACCTCGGAGATCTTGCGGATTATCTTTTTGGTTTGGCCATCGTGGCTGGCGTAGGCGAGATAGTGCTTCATCAACTGAACCCCGGAGGACTGTGCTGAGACCCACTATAGATCTCAGAGTTAGGCCCTCCTAGGAGACATCATGTAGCAACGCACGATGTAATAGCGCCCATGAGGCAACGGGTTAGCGGGGGATGATTTCCTGCTCAGGGCGCACAACCCGGCAGTCACCGTCGTAGACCCGGAACTTGTCGAGGCCATCCAGGCAGACTTTGGCACTCCATGAGATGCCGAGAAATCCATCGTATTGCACCAGTGCGTAATAGACACGGTAGCGAGTGTCGTCGGTCAGCGTTGCCATGCCATTGCAGTAACGACGGCCCACAGGGCTTGGGCTTCGGATTGTGAAACCGGACTCGCGAATATCTTCGAGCAGCTTGATCCTTCGCCCATCGTAGTAGCTGCGATAGGCGCGTGCCACCCGACGCATGACTGCGCGCTGAGCCCTGCGAGAATCACAGGTGGGCAGATAATCACCAGCCCATCCAAAGTAGACCCTGTCTTCTCGACCAATTAGATCCTGATCTTCTACTTGAGGAATGGTGGCGTCGTAGGAACCGGGTGCGACCGCATCAGCAGAAAATGTGGTCTCGGTGGCGATGACGCTCATTAGAGTTGCAGTCAATAGGGTAAGGATCGATCTCGCGCGCATTCACACTCTCCACGGAAAGGCTGGCTGGTCCAGAACAGCGTAGGCTGTCTGCAGGAAGCTATATGCACCAGCCTCAAAGAGGCGCGACGAGATACTAAAAGCGCATGAGCTTTTGCCCTGCGCTTCTAGAAAGCAGTGATTTGCGGGATTTGGTCAATATAAGGTTCTGAGGGGTTACTCAGGTATAACCTGCTCCACATTCCACGAGGCATTGGTGCCCTGTGTCAGAGTTTTGCAGAGCCATGGCAAGGCGGTGTTCATGTCTTTTGCTAGCGTCCACGGTGGGTTGATGACCATCATGCCACTGGCTTTCATAGGCGCATCTGCGCTGACCTTGCCTGCAGACAACTCCATTTTCACGGTATTGCGGATGCCAGCTTCGTCAAGTTTTGCAACAAGTTGCCGGACTGCTCTGAAGTCTTTGACCGGATACCAGATGGCGAATGTGCCGGTTGGCCATCTCTTCCAGCCACGAATGACGCCTTCTGCAACGCGGGCGAACTCATCCTCTACTTCGAAGGCCGGATCAATCAGTACGACGCCGCGTCTTTCTTTAGGGGGGAGGAAGCTACCCAATGCTAGCCACGCATCCAGTGCAATCACCTTGATCTTTTTGTCCCCGCCGTAATTGTTCTTCAGCTCTTCAAAATCCTCTGGATGAAGTTCTGTGAGTGTCAGACGGTCCTGCTTTCTGGCCAGCATGCAGGAAATTTCCGGGGAGCCGGGGTAAAACTGCACGCCGCCGCCGGGGTTGAGAGTTTCAACGGTTTCCAGCCAGGGGGCGAGGACTTGCTTTACAGGCTCGGGAGCAGAGGCAACTTCTTCCAGCACTTTGCCAACGCCTTGCTGCCACTCTCCGGTTTTCTGCGCTTTTTCGGAGGTCAGGTCATACAGGCCAACCCCGGCATGGGTGTCCAGTACCCGGTAGGCACCTTCTTTCTTTTGAAGATATTTCAGGATGTTGGCGAGGACGACGTGTTTGAGTACATCGCCAATATTGCCTGCGTGGTAAATGTGCCGGTAATTCATTGTGAGCGCCTGTTGGCCTTTATCGCGCGCTGCTGCAAGGGTGGAGTTCTTTAGAGGCGCTATTGTTAATGGGTTCGTTGTCGGCCTTATAGTCTGATGGCAGGCAGGGACACAAGGCGCAAAGCGTGGTTGCGCGCCCAAAACTAAAGGCAGCGTAGTGCTGCCTTTAGCAAATCAACAGTGCTGTTCCAGAAGGGTTAGTCCTGGCTCACGCTGTCAAGATCGTTGTTCATCTCAGGCTGAGGTTCAGCGCTCTCAGATGGCTCTGCCGGGCTGTCTTCCAGTCGCAGTTCAACTGCCTTTGGACCTTTGCCCCTGCGATCTGGCTCAGTCTCAAAAGAAATCCGCTGCCCGCTGTCCAGCGTTGTCAGGCCGGAGCGTTCAACCGCCGAGATGTGGACGAACACGTCGTTTTCGCCTTCGTCTGGTGTGATAAAGCCGAAGCCCTTATCCAGCTTGAAGAACTTGACAGTGCCTGATTGGCGCGGTCCGCGTTCCACTGGTGGGTAGCTGCGTCGTCCGCCTCCACCACCGTTAGGTCCGTCGCGGAAACCACCGCCACCGCCCTGGTTGCCATATCCACCACGGCCACCGTCGTCCTGCCCGCTTGCGTGGTACCCGTTATTCTGGTCTCCGCCGTACCCTCCCGGTCTGCGGTTACCGTAGGGACCTCTGCGTTCATTTTCCATCCGAGGAGGCGCGTAGGCAACACGCTCGGAATCTGCCGGAAAATATGCTGGTGCCCCAAACTCCGGGCCGAAATTCTGCGAATCCCCAAATTCGCGCTTGCCACCGCGTTTGCTGCGTGGCCGACGACCCGAATTCCCATTATGCATTACAATATCGCCTTTCCTGCGGATTTAACCTGCCAGTATCCGCATGTACTCGCTTTCTCAAAGCCAAATGCCCGTCCGAAAACAAACAAATAATAATATCAAATGTCTTAGTGGGGCTTTGGTTAAGAGCTCCTACCTGCCTTACACCGCAAACACTCCTAGGTTGCTTGGCTGGATAACAATATTGGCCAGTTCAACGTAGGCAATCTTCACGAGTGTGCGGCATATAATAGGGTTTACTCGGGTAATAGAGCAAGCTTTTCCTAGGGAAGTTAGAGGTAAAACCCTGTGAAATAGGGGGTTATGTCATGGAATGAGGAAAAAGAATCTATGATTTACCTCAGAATGACTGAATATTTTTGTTTGATGAAATGAAAGCTGCATGCATTACTGCGGCTGCAATTATAGGTGGCATAAAAATGGATGAGTTTTTTGGAAGTGTGAAAGAAATCAGTCGTATCAGCTTGGTTCCGGCTGAAGGGAGAGTAGCCCGGCATATCTGATTACTGTATGGTGCAAAAATTCGGAATTTGGAGATGAAGCGCTCATGAGTGACGTCAGCAATAAAGCAGACCTGTCAGACATTCAGATAACTGTTGTCCCGGTTACGGCCTTCCAGCAGAACTGTAGCATCGTTTGGAACAAGACCACGCATAAAGCGGTTGTTGTCGATCCGGGTGGAGACGTGGAAAACATCCGTGCTGCGCTGAATGAGCTCGGTGTTACTGTTGAGCATATCCTCATCACTCATGGACACATCGATCACATCGGTGGTGCGGCTGAACTGGCAGAAGCGCTGGGCGTTAAAGTGATCGGGCCACATGAAGCTGATCGTCCGCTGATTGACCGCGTTGAAGAGCAAGCAAAGCAGTTTGGTTTGGACGCTGTGCGAAAAGTGGAGCCAGACCAGTGGCTTGTTGAAGGGGATGTGGTCAACGCGGCTGGTGTTGAGTTTCAGGTACTGCATTGTCCGGGTCATGCGCCGGGGCATGTGGTGTTTTTCAATGCGGATCTGAAGCTGGCGATCTCAGGTGATGTGCTCTTTGCTGGCTCTATCGGACGTACGGATTTGCCGGGTGGCGATCACGATACACTTATTGCCTCAATCAAGAACAAGCTATTGCCGCTGGGTGATGACATTACCTTCCTGCCGGGACACGGACCTGCGTCTTCGATTGGGCACGAGAAGTTAAACAACCCGTTTCTGAAATAGTTCGGGCGATATGCCGAAATGATGGGGAGCTTGGGCTCCCCTTTTTGTTGTAGAAACGCCTGGCGCTATTGGAGGACTGCGCGGAGTTCATCGATCCGTTCGTTGATGAGCCAACCGTAGTAATTCTCGCGCGGCAAATGTGAAGGCCTTGTTCTGCGCTTGTTTCGGTAGGAAATGGCTCGTTCCCAAGGGTTGCCAAGATTGTAGAGCGTTGAGGTGATGCCGGGGTTCCTTGAGATGTCGACGTTGGCCACCTGTTTATAGGCGTTGATGGCATCCCTTAGGACTGCTGCGGTGTAATGGATTGATTTGTTTGGGTCCATCACTGTCTTATAGAGCCCTGACGCATCCTTTGAGCTGAGCTTTGGCAGGCCGCTGATGCTGCTGACCATATCATTCATCTTTAGCGCAGTGAGCGGAGTTATCTGCCCCAAACCGAAGCTTTGCCCTGCATACATTGGTCTGAAGAAGGCTCTGTGAAATGGTTCGTGCGGATAGCGGGTACCGCCGACTGTCTTACCCATGAACCTTGTGTTCCAGACAAGTTCGTAACACCTCCAGCGACTGTTGCTGGTTTCCTCTTGGCGGCATTTGTTAAACTGGGGGCGCTTGACGAAGCTCCAGACTTCTTCTCCCTCATACTGAAAGGAAATCCGAATGCGCGCATATTGCAAGGCCTTCATGTAATAGCCTTGCGCGCTGTCGAGGCTATCGTAATTATAGGTGTGTTCGCCGACGATTGCGCCCAGAATGTGAACGGGATCAATGTTGTATAGAGCGGCAACCTGCTTGATGTTTCGGATCAAGCGATGTTCTCTTTTGAGCACTGCGAGAATGCGTTGGAACTTCTTCTCATATGTCCGATTGAAGGCATTGGTGCGTGTTGCAGACGCAATCGGAATGGTCGGTTGGCTTTTTAAACGGTTGCCAGCGGGCACAACAAGGGGAACATTGGCCTTGGCCGGGCTTAAGAGTAAGTCAGTAGAAGGTAAGGTCAGGGCTATGGCTAAAAGAAAGAGGCTCGTTTTACGCGATAACTTCATAGCAATCAGACTCTGAATTATAATTGTTATCAGTCTTGGTTGCCTGATATTTACCTGAATTATCCTAAAAATTTACTCATAGGTGCGTTTGATCTTGATGGAATAAGTATAGTGTAATTTTTAGCAGGAATGCCCGTTCATGTAGTGGCTGAATTCACTTGAGACGGAAATGCGGACCTGAGTTACCCCACTGTTCAGGAAATCCAATTCAGCCGCAGCAGCTCGGGACAGGTCAATCAAACGACTTTTTGCATAGGGGCCGCGGTCATTTACGCGTACTGTCAATGTTTTGCCATTGCGCAGGTTTGTGACGTGAACGTTGGTTCCCATTGGCAGGGTCAGGTGTGCGGCGGTGAATTTCCTGGGGTCCATCATTTCCCCGCTGGCAGTCTTGGAATGCAGGGCATACCAGGATGCTTCTCCGCATTGTGCGGTTCTGGAAACTTGTATCTGTTGGGGGGTTAAAACAAAGGCGAACAGGACGATCAGCATAGTGGCAATTAGGAGGAGGAGGGCGTAGATGCGGCTGCCGCTATGGGTCAGCCCTTTTGTATTCCATGACATTCCGAGGCCTTTTGGCAGTTTATTTACACCAATTATACAGGGTTCCTCTCACTATTGGGACCAGAGAGATTTTCTGTGTTTGTGAGTTGGTTTATGAAGATTGAAGATACTCAACGTGTTTGTAGTGGTGTGAACCGCTTGAGCTATCTCTGGTAGAAGGGGACAACGATGCAGCAACACGCATTGACTGGAAGACTTATCCTCGCGGACGTGGCGCGTGGTCTCGCGCTTTTGGCGATGGCGATCTACCACTTCTCCTGGGATCTCACATGGTTTGGTATTGTGGGCTGGAACGTGGCCGCTGGCCCAGACTGGCGCTTGTTCGCACAGTTGATTGCAGGGAGCTTTTTGTTTCTGGTCGGCTTCAGCCTGGTATTGGCGCATAAGGATGGTATTCGCTGGAAGAGTTTCTGGCGACGGGAAGTGAAAGTTGCAATTGCGGCGCTTGCGGTTTCTGTGGTCACCTATTTTGTCTTTCAGGATCAATGGGTTCGCTTTGGAATCTTGCACTCCATTGTTGTCTCCAGCCTTCTTGCTTTGCCATTTTTGCGTGTTCACTATCTTATTGCGTTGCTATGTGGTGCCGGGGTGATCCTGCTCTATCATTGGATGGGGGATTTCGTGCTGCCTTATAACCAGCTGTTCTGGCTTGGGCTCACATCTTCTCCGCAGTCTTCCGTTGATTATGTGCCGCTTATCCCTTGGTTCGGGCCTGTGCTGCTCGGGGTTGGGTGCGGGAGTTTCTTTGCGCGTTATGACCTGCTGCGCCTGTTGCGTGGATCTGCGTCACCTAACGTTTTTTCGCGTTTTTTTGCGTGGTTTGGTCGCCATTCACTTGCAACCTACCTTTTGCATCAGCCGATCCTGTTCGGACTTGTTTGGACCGCAGTTACTGTTGGCGTGATCGGTAATACGAGTGGTGAAGCGCAGGTCAGGAGCTTTCAGCAATCCTGTGTGGCTGCTTGTAGTCAGAGTGTGGACGTTGAGCAGTGTGAGCGGGCTTGTGCTTGTACCTCCTCTGAGATGATTGACCGTGGGCTCTGGGAGGAGCTGTTGAGTAGGCCGAATGATCCTGACATGCGGGAGCTTGCGCAGCGGGTATTTCAGATGTGTTTGCAGCGTTAGGCCAGTGTTTACGGATGGAGTATGGCGCCCGCTTTCTTTTGTGAGCGGCCAGCTTTTGTGTAGGCAGAAAAATAGTTCAGTTTGATTCAAATACGAGTGAATCAATTCGCTGGCGTCTGCCTGATATTGCGATTCTGGGTACCCAAAAAAGCCGTTAGGCCTTCATTCCATTGAAAAAAATGACTTTTTGCCCGCTGAAATTTCAGGGGCTGCAGCGTTGCTACGCGCGCTTTCTATGATCGCAAAAATTTCACTCTTCCGTAAACGTAAGCTTCGGAATTGAATGGGTTTTTTGCTGTCAATGCGGAGTTTCTAGATGCACGCGGAAGTCATATTTTGTGCATCTGTTGGGGTGGTGAAAGGGAAACCTCAGAAGAAAAATGCCTAAAACTACATATAGATGGTATTGACCACGTCAAATGTACGGATAATATATTACTCGGTAAATATACGCAGTTCTATTGAAGTGATGTTGGGATATTCGTGTTGGTGGGGGAAGTATAGATTCAGTCTATGCTAATATAGTGTTTTAAACATAGCATCACCTCGCTCTGTGAGGTGGGCTCATCTATTACGACATATTCTCGCATCCCTTCAGAAGTGAGTTCGGTTTTGGGGAATTACCCGAAGCTCACAAGCATGGGGGAAGATAATGCGGGTTTTAAAGAATGCAGGGCTAGGCCTTGCAGCAGGCAGCTTTGTGCTGGCTGGATCAGGTGCCGCTTTTGCGGGTGCGTGGGATAATTTAGGTATTGGCTCCCTTAACCTGCTGTTTGCACCTGAAAAATTTGTGGTTGAGGCGGGTGCGACCTATGTGGATCGAAATGTCGATTACAAGATAACGAGTTCGACGGGCCAACTTGGTGAAGATATTACTGACGGTTCTACAACCGAACGCGTAACGCCAAATGTCTGGGACTACCGAGTGGGCGTTAAGGCTCAGTTGCTGGATAATCTTAATTGTCTTGGGCGTTTCAATGAACCGTTCAATATCAATGAAGAGATGGACCCTTCCTGGAATGGGCGTAACGGTGGGTATGAGACCAAAGCAACTACGTTAGGACTAGATGCGACATGCGCTTATACATTTGACATTGATGGAAGTAGCAATTTCCGGGTGATCGCAGGTGTTAAGGCTATTGACCTGACTTATGAGTCTCATAGCATGGCGACTGTGAATTTCGGGCTTGGTAGGACCGACTACCCTGGTGGCGCTGAGGTTAAGTCAGATGGTATGGCGTGGGGGTGGCGTGCAGGCGTTGCCTATGAGATTCCAGAGTACGCCCTGAGAGCAAGCCTTGTTTATGACTCTGAGGTCTCCGCAGACCTTGAAGGTGAGTGGTATATGAATGACTTGCCTGATGGTTTAGGAGGTAGTTATGACATTACACGGCCAGTCTCTGCTTCAATCACTGCACCTCAATCTGTCGAACTGAATGTTCAGTCTGGGATTGCTCCGGGTTGGTTGGCCACATTTGGTGTGAAGTGGATGGACTGGTCAGTTATTGATCGTCTGACTCTGGTTTATGATGATGCTTTAGGCGGCGTATCAACCGACCGTGACCTTGGCTTTAAAGATGGTTGGACAGTTCAGGCTGGCATCGGGCATCAACTTACTGAAAAGCTTGCCCTTGGTAGCTCGGTTCAGTGGGACCGCGGTGTTGGTGGTAGTTACTCTGACAACTATACCTTTGCAGCTGGTGGTGCCTATGACTTGAATGACAAAGTCAAACTATCCCTCGGTGGGGCGGCAATTTACAAGACTGCTAGCTCAGGTGGTGTTTACGATGATGCGTCACTTGCCGGATACGAATACGACTACGACAGTTCCTGGAACTTCGCTGTAGATACAAAACTACGGGTTGCTTTCTAAGAACGCATAGATTGTTTGATGAAAGCCGGAGCGTTGTCTCCGGCTTTTATTGTTTTGTGGCGGGTTTGTTATCTGATGGCGATTCTGTGTTGTGGGATATCTGTGTGAGTTGCACCGTAATTTGTGTTGATTGTGCAACAGTTGGGTGATGAAATGCACTTATTGCACTGTCGTAACTGCCATCCTAAAGCTCCTAAGTAAATTACGTATAGGTAAGGTTGATTATGGTCTAGTACTTGGTTGACTCTCGTAATCGTCTCCCCTGTATTTAATATTGGTAAATATAATGCCATAATAACTTTGGGTTATATCTAAGGCTATGAATGTCCGCCTAGGCGGAATGACGTAGTATTTATACTTTGGGAGGGGTGAATTTTCCTCTCAATGCGTTATGCATGCAGTCAAGAATATATCAGTTTGCACCTGCAAATTGGTGGGATGGCACTGGCGCGAGGCACGTTGAGGCTCGTTAAGTGCGGATTGCATGCTCGTTGTATTGCTACGAAATATGCTGTAATTTCCGTTACTTACGCAAGTGCTCCCATTTGGATGAACCTAAGTCGGCGTTTTGACTGCCGCGTACGGGGAAGATAAAGGGGGAGAGGGCATGCGTGTTCTCAAGACATTGGCTCAGACAACAATTCTGGGTTGTGCAGTATCCATGATTCCTGCCGCTGCATTTGCAGGCGGCTGGGCTACTGAAGGTATCGCAGAATACGACCTTCTGTTCGCAAAAGAGAGATTTGCGTTTGAAGCCCAGTCTACTTACGGCGCTCGTGATGTAGATTTTAAGAACGCTAAAACGACCGCGGCCGGTAACGATATTAGCTTTTACGGTTCAGATAAAGCCGACGATATCGCACCAAATCTTTGGTTGAACTCTGGCTCAGTAAAATTCGGATTGAGTGAAAATTTCGATTTTTTCGCAAGAGTAAATCAGCCCTACGTGGTTCGCGAGCAACCTGGGTTTGATTGGAATGGTCGCTTTGCGATTGCTGAGACAAATGCGGATGCTCTCGGCATTGATGCGATGTTGAGCTATAAACACGAAGTCTCCGACGGGAAGTTCGTTCGTGTCTTCGGTGGTGTTCGTTCTGTCACGGTTGACTTTGAACAGCTTTCTCGATCACTGGACGTATCTGCAGATCCTCTGGACCCAAGTCAATGGACCGAAGCTGACGTTGACCTCAGTGTAGAATCTGAGCGTGAGTATGGTTTCCGTCTTGGCGCGGCATTCGAAGTTCCTGAAATTGCGCTACGCGCAATGGTTGCTTACGAGTCCGCAATTGGGCTTGATCTCGAGGGTACGCTGAATGGCGTACTGCCGGTTTCTGCAAAAGCTGATCTGCCACAGTCTCTTGAAGCAAAAATCCAATCAGGCATCGCGCCGGGCTGGCTGGCGTCTCTGGGTGTGAAGTGGACCGACTGGAGCGTCCTTAATAAGCTGTCTCTTGATGCTCAGGTACCTGTTTTAGGTACTGTTGAGGATGGCGTTGTGCGTGATCTTGGTTACTCAGACGGTTGGATTGTTGAAGCAGGTTTGGGTCATCAGCTGACAGATAAGCTGAGCGTTGGAAGTACACTTACCTGGGATAAAGGTATTGGTGGTCCATACTCTGATTACTATGCACTCGGTCTAGGTGGTTCCTATGATCTGACCGAGAATGTGAAGTTTTCTCTGGGCGGACGTGCGATTTATAAAACCGCAGGTGAAGGTGCCTATACTGTCGTGAATAGCCTTAGCGGCGTGCCAACTGAGGTCAACGCCGACTACGAGTACGACGCTTCTTGGAACTTCGCGCTTTCTTCAAAAATCCGCGTTGCGTTTTAAACGATCGTATCTATGAGAATTGTGGGGCCGGAGATGATTATCTTCGGCCCTTTTTTATTTTTTGGGGGAGGCGATCAGGTTGCATTCGAAGCGGTTGTCGTTGCTGAATCTGATTTCGACCGAGGGGTGTTTGAACTCGTTGTTGATACGGAAGATTACCGCCTGTGCGCCGAGCTCTCTGAGGTGGTCTGGCAGCTCGTTGCTGAAAAATTTGTAGTGGGCTTTGATTGGGTGGGGGGTCATCTTGATGATCTCGCCGTCAACTGCAATCTCGGCGAATGAGTAGGTGGATCTGGTGTCGATCTCGTAATCAACGAACACCGTTGTTCCACGAAACTCATCAAAGATTTTCTGGCAATGATCGATCATATTTGAGGAAGCTAATCCCGTGCTGACACCGGTTCCCACATGGGCGATGGGTAGCATGAGTTCCTCCATGATCAGCTGCGCTTTGGCCTGTGCGATTGGTCCCAGAACAAACGTGGTGCTTAGGAGTGCAGCGATCACGCAGGATCGGGCGGACGTGTATCGGCGCAGCCTGATGTGGTCTGCCCCATGCTCTGGTGGTGCAAACTGCTTTGAAGCTATGAGTTTATTACGTCCTCTGTTCAAGTAAGTCTGTCCCTTTTGTATCTGCCTTACTGTCTCAGCCTAAAGGGCTCGGTGCTTAGGAAGCATTTGTCTGTGGATTGGTCTCCAGCAGCGATGATGTGGATTACTTCGTCTTCAAAATCGTCTTCCATTGAGAAAATGATCCGCTGGAAGCCCTGATTGCTGAGGGGCGGCGGTATTCTATCAGAGGTGAAGGAGTAGGTGTCCGGAATGCCGAGTGGTGTTAGGTTGACCTGGGTGTTCTCCAGCATTGCAACGGCCCGGTTTTGTGTTGCGCTGATTTGGTACTCAACAAGCACTTCTTCGCCTAAGATAGACGCGTATTTTTCCTGGCAGGCCGTTGTCACAGACAGGTCTGCCGAACCGTCTTCCTTAAGGCCTGCGATATGATTGATCGGCACAAGTACCTGGCCGCTCACGTTATTGGGCGGGGCAGCGTAACTGGTTGCTGCAAGGAGGAGCGAGGTGGAGATAGCAGTGAGCGCACCTGCTCCGAAATGTCGTTTGTTCATTCTTGTTTTTCCTGCTCGATGCATGCCAGATGAGCGGTGATCTGGTGAGCCGGGGGGTGTTGTGACGAGTATCGTTATCCTGAGTGGTCACATGACCGCAACTTCGCAGTTTGCGGCAACCTTTGGCTCCACTCAAATCAATGCGTTCAGGCTGGTTAAGAGCGGGCAACGGGTCCTTTCTAAACCGAGCAGAGAAATTAATAGGATGTTTACGGCAGAGTGATGGAACGAACTAAGAACATACTTTCTTTTCCGAATGACTCACGGCATAGTGTGCCCATGACAAAGCGCCCTACAAATTCTTCCAGTTCTTCGTCCTTGCCTGAAGCTGAGGGGTCTTCCTCCGGCTTTGGTGAAGCTCCGCAGCCAGCTCTTTCCGGTACTCCGTTGTCGGGGTCGGTTTCCGATTGGGCGGATCAGATCGCGGAGGAGGATCTTTCTGGTTTGAAAGCCAAGAAAGCAGCTGAACAGCCGGTAGAAGAGAAATCAGCGCCTAAGAAGAAAGCTGCTGCAAAAACAACCGCTAAGAAGCCAGCGAGCAAAGCCAAGAAAGCGCCTGCCAAGTCCGCGCGAGGCACCTCCATGGGGGCGACCAGTGATCCTCGGGAGCGGGCCAAGGGTGGTCTGAACCCGGTTGCGGGACTGGATATCTCGCTGGAAGATGCTGAGAAGCTGCTTGATAGTCATGTCAAGGAGACGAAGAAGAAGCGGAAGAAAGCCAAAGAAGAGACGATCACCGGAGCAACAGCGACTGTGCAGGCGCTGGCCCGGTTGATTGAGCAGGGGCGTTCTGACGAGGCTGGTGAAGATGCGTGGGTGCCGCATCGTCCGGAGCGGCCGTCAAAGTCCGAGGGCGGGGTTCCGATTGTTCTGGAATCCGAGTTTGAGCCGAAGGGGGACCAGCCCACGGCGATTGCGGATTTGAAAGCCGGCCTTGAGGACGGTGATAATACGCAGGTTCTGCTGGGGGTGACTGGTTCCGGTAAGACCTTCACCATGGCGCAGATTATTGCGCAGACGCAGCGTCCTGCTTTGATCCTTGCACCGAACAAGACCTTGGCAGCGCAGCTTTATGGGGAGTTCAAGTCGTTCTTTCCCAACAACGCAGTTGAGTATTTCGTCTCCTACTATGACTACTACCAGCCGGAAGCATATGTGCCGCGGACGGATACGTTCATCGAGAAGGAAAGCTCGATCAACGAGCAGATCGACCGGATGCGCCACTCGGCGACCCGTTCTCTGCTGGAGCGGGATGACGTTATTATTGTGGCGTCGGTCTCGTGTATCTACGGTATCGGGTCGGTAGAGACCTATACGGCCATGACCTTCCAGCTGGAGGTTGGTGAGAAGATTGAGCAGCGGCAGTTGCTGGCGGATTTGGTAGCGCTGCAATACAAGCGCAATGATGCAGCCTTCCAGCGCGGGACCTTCCGCGTGCGTGGGGATACGATTGAAGTGTTTCCGGCGCACTATGAGGATAGGGCGTGGCGGATTTCCCTTTGGGGCGACGAGATTGAGGGTATTACCGAGTTTGATCCGCTGACGGGCAAGAAATCCGGTGAGCTGCAGCTGGTGAAGATCTACGCGAACTCGCACTATGTGACACCGAAACCAACGCTCAATCAGGCGATGAAGTCGATCAAGGCAGAGCTGCGGCAGCGTCTTGATGAGCTGAACAGTCATGGACGGTTGCTGGAAGCGCAGCGGCTGGATCAGCGCTGTACGTTTGATCTGGAGATGATGGAGGCAACCGGCGCCTGTGCGGGTATTGAGAACTACTCCCGCTACCTGACCGGGCGTGCGCCGGGTGAGCCGCCACCAACGCTGTTTGAATATTTGCCGGATAACGCGCTGGTCTTCCTTGATGAGAGCCATGTGACCGTGCCGCAGATTGGCGCAATGTACCGAGGTGACTTCCGCCGTAAAGCGACGCTGGCGGAATATGGTTTCCGTCTGCCTTCGTGTATGGACAACCGTCCGCTCCGGTTTGAGGAGTGGGATGCCATGCGGCCTCAGACCATTGCGGTGTCGGCGACGCCGGGCAACTGGGAGATGGATGAGAGCGGGGGTGTGTTTGCCGAACAGGTTATTCGCCCAACCGGTCTGACTGATCCTGATATTGAGATCCGGCCTGCCAAGACGCAGGTGGATGATCTGCTGGGTGAAGTTCGCGAGAAGGCGGCCAACGGCTTCCGTACCTTGGTGACGACGCTGACCAAGCGCATGGCGGAGGATCTGACCGAGTATCTGCACGAGAACGGTGTGCGGGTGCGGTATATGCACTCTGACATTGATACGCTGGAGCGGATCGAGATCATACGGGATTTGCGCCTTGGCGCGTTTGACGTGCTGATCGGGATTAACCTGTTGCGTGAGGGCCTCGATATTCCTGAGTGTGCGCTGGTGGCTATTCTGGATGCGGATAAGGAAGGGTTCCTTCGCTCTGAAACCTCGCTGGTGCAGACTATTGGTCGTGCGGCGCGTAACGTGGATGGCAAGGTTATCCTTTACGCAGACAATATGACCGGCTCTATGGAGCGGGCGATTGCGGAGACCAACCGTCGACGGGCCAAGCAGGAAGCGTATAACGAAGAGCATGGTATTACGCCTGAGAGCGTGAAACGTTCTATCGGCGATATTCTGGAGAGCGTTTACGAACAGGATCATGTTTCTGTCGATGCTGGCTTTGCCGAGGAAGGGGCCACTATTGGTCATAACCTCAAGGGCCATATTGAAGACCTTGAGAAGCAGATGCGTGAAGCAGCAGCTGATCTTGAGTTTGAGACAGCGGCGCGGCTGCGTGACGAAATCAAGCGCCTGCAGGAGACCGAGCTTGCGGTTGCCGATGATCCGATGGCGCGGCAGACTTCGGTTGAGCAGCAGACCGGCGGATTTGGTGGTAAGAAGAAGTATGGCGCTTCGGGTAACTTGCCCAAGGCAGAGGCGGATAAGGCTGATGCTGGCAGTAAGGTGCACAAACCAAGGCTTGGTGAAATGGGGCCGGGGACAGACTTGCCGACACCTGCTGGTGCGACAGTCGAGAAGACGAAGCGCAGGACCACATCGGGGCGTAGTACGGGTGGACGTCCGGGTACGCGGACTTATCGAAAGAAGAACTAGGGTTGGCTTGCCAGTTCTAGATGAATGCGGGGTTGTTGCGGGGCTGATGCTGCGCTAACACTGCCGCATTAAGCTGCATTAGGTGATTGGAATCAATGATAAAACACATTGTTTGGGACTGGAACGGTACGCTTCTGGATGATTTTGAAATCACGGCGCAATACGGCATCGACTTTTTTGCAAAAGCCGGGCTGAGTGGTGTGACTTTTGATGATGTCCGGCAACATCATACACGTCCCTTTGCTGACTATCTGAAGGCGTTGCTGGGGCGTGATGCGACCGAGAGTGAGCTCTCCGATTTCCATAGCAGTTTTGGTGAAGTCTACGAGCCGGCGATGTATGACTTGCCGCTGGCGCCGGATGCGTTGCATGCTCTTGAGACCATCAACGGAGCTGGCAAAAGCCAGTCGATTTTGTCGATGGCTCCGCATGAGGAGCTGGTGTCACTGGTACGCCATAATGGCATTTATGAGCACTTTGCGCGTGTTGACGGGGCGCGGGATCTGAAGAAGCACTTCAAGATCGACGCGCTCAGAGCGCATTTTGATGAGCTGGGCGTGGAGCCTGCCAGCATCTGCGTGATTGGTGACAGCCTTGATGACTTTGATGCTGCAAAGGGCCTTGGGGCTTCTGCAGTTTTGGTCTCCACCGGCATGTACGCCCACCATCGGCTGGTTGCCTCCGGTGCCCCCGTGGCAACGAACCTGACGGGCGCTGTCGCGGAGGCGTTGAAGTAGTTTTCTCAGATACCGTCAATCAGATCTCGGCCTGCAAGGAGTTCAAGGGATGACCCTTCCAGGTCGGTTCCGACGGGCTCCTGCTGGCCGCCCAGATGTTTGGCTAGAAACAGTTCGACCACGGCATGATAGGCACGGCGGTTGTGCATTTTCTGAATGCCGTGGCCTTCGTCCGGGAACAGACCGTATGTGACTGGAATGCCGTGCTCTTGCATGGCGGAGACGACTTGCTCTGACTCTGAAGGTTTGACGCGTACGTCTTTGCCGCCCTGAACGATTAGTAACGGTTTTTCAATCTTCTCGACATGGGTGAGAGGCGAGCGTTCCTTCAAGAAGGCACGGCCTTCTTCGGTCGTGAAATCTCCAATCCTTGCTTTGAGGGCGGACCTCCAAGGCTTCCAATATTCAGGCATTGTGTCGATAAAGCTAATCAGGTTGGAGATCCCGACCAGATCAACCCCACACGCGAATTTCTTTGGGGTTTGGGTCACGCCGGTGAGTGCTGCGAAGCCACCATAGCTGCCGCCCATGATAGCAACACGATCCGGGTCGGCGATGCCTTCCTCAATGGCCCAGTCCACAGCATCCAGCAAATCGGTTTGCATCTTGCCGCCCCATTCCTTGTTTGAGGCATTTACGAATGCCTTGCCAAAGCCGGTGGAGCCTCTGAAGTTGACAGACAACACTGCATAGCCTCGATTGGCAAGCCATTGGTGTGTGGGGTGCAGGCCCCAAATATCTCTCCACCATGGCCCACCATGCACGAGCAGCACCATGGGACAGGGCTTGTCTGCATTAACAGGCCGCGACAGGTAGCAGACCAGATTGAGGCCGTCCCTTGCCTTAATCTCGATGGGAGACATGCTTGCCAGAGGTAAATCATTCAGATTGGGTTGAGCAGAGAACAAGCGAGTGGCGTTTCCGGTTGATCTGTCAAAGCAAAAATATTCAACGGGTTTGCAGCCCTGCTCATGCAGAAGGATGAGCTTCTCAGTATCCTCTGACAAGCTGGTGATTTCGATATCGCCCGGAAACTGTTTAACCAGAGATGCAAGAACTGGCTCGAACTGTGGGTCAATGGAGGCCCAAATGTTACGGGCGTAGATGGCTTTTGCTGCCAGCGGGTGATTGGTGCACGGGTGGAGTACCAGGTCGCTGATGTCTGCCTGCGGGTCCTCTGCAAGCACCTTGGAGGTTCGTGTCTGGAAGTCTTCCGCTACAGCTGCAGCTTTGTCTCGTCCGCGACTGTCGATCCAGAATAGAGTTTGCCCATCTTCACTGAACTCAATGGGTTTGGTTGTTAGACTGTCTTCAAAGGGGATGAGGGTGTATCGCTGCCATTCTTTGCCATCAGGTCTATGGAGGTATTCAACCTCGCCGTCGTCGGTGTCGCGCCTGGCGAGGCGGACGTTGAAATCGCTATCGGTCAAGAAACCTGAAAACTGATCGTTCTGTTCAATGAGCTGGCTGTGTCCGGTTTCGAGAGAAACTTTGTATAGGTCGAAGTGTTTTTTTGACCTTTCGTTGTGTGCGACCAGAACTTCACCGGGGTACCTTCTAGAAACCTCATGCAGGTAGGCCGTTACACCGCCTTCAGGGGTTAGAGGGATCGGCTCAGTGCCATCAAGGGAGACGCTCAGAATACAGTAAGTCTCGTCACCTACTTTGTCTCGCGAAATCAGGATGTGCCGGCTGTCGTAGGTCCAATGGACCATGAAACCGATATGGCGGTCCTGAAAATTTGTGAGGGGGCGGGCAGATTGCGGGTCTTCAGTACTGGCGAGCCAGAGATTGTAAACGCCGTTGATGGGCGCAAGAAAGGCGATCCAGTTTCCGCAGGGACTGATTGCGACCAGTGCCCGTTCGACGGGATCAAAGAATGTCTTGCGGGGGATGAGGCGAACTCGTTCCTTAACTTGCATGGATAAAAGCCCTAAATTTATTGCAAAGAAAATGGGTTAGGCCCTGGAACAGGCGGCTCGATAATGAGTAGGAAACAACTGCGCGGAAGTATTACAGGCGCTCGGTTCCTTGTCCAACTTTTGAGCACTACACATCGCTTATTCAGAGGGTGTTTTAGGCGTTTTGGGGTGAGATTGCTGAAGGCTGTTTATGCAAAGAGCGGAGGCTTTAGATCGTTTTGCAGAGGAAGCTGCGTTAGATCAATGTGCTTTGCCTTGGTGTGGTGCACGCTGAGAATGGTTCCGAATTGCAATTGGACGTGTTTTGATGAAAAGAATTCTCTCAGGCCTTTTGGTGAGTGTTTTGATGGTGGGTGGTGTGCTTGCTGAGGAGGGCAAGACGTATTCCGTTAATCAGGTGACGGACGCCAGTGCGGAGACACCTGCTCATATGTTCCGATTTGAGCCGGATCTTCTGGATGTGCCGCTGGGCTCGACTGTTAAGTTTGATAATTTCCACGGCAACCACACGGTGATCTCGATCAGGAAGATGACGCCTGAGGGTGGGCCGATGTTCAAGTTTAGCAAGATGTCTGCTGACCGGTCTGTGACCTTCGATACACCGGGTATCTATGGTGTGACCTGCGGTATCCATGGCCGGTTTGGCATGGCGATGGTGATCAAGGTTGGTGAAGACAACGCTGAGGATTTGCAGGGGGCTCGTGCGGTGGTGCCCGGTGGCCGCATGGGGGCGAAGATCTCAAAGCTGTTGGATCAGCTAGAAGCTAAGTAAGTGCACAAGACTTTTTGTTGTTCTGAATGAGAAAAGGCAGCCGGTTGGCTGCCTTTTGTGTTTGGTCCCTGATTTGGATCCGCTTTGTACTGTAGGTTCTATTCGGCCTGTGCCATGCGTTTCGATTTGATGTAGTGGGGCCCAACTTCAACCAGTAGAATGGCGCTGAAGATGAGTGCGCAGCCAACGATTCCGATGCCGACAATTCTCTCGCCCAGAATGAGTGCTGCAGCCAAAGCGGCAAAGAGTGCCTCGGAGGAGAGCATGATTGCGGCGTCGGAAGGTGTGGTCCACTGCTGGCCAAAGGCCTGAAACGTGAAGGCGATGCCGCCGGAAAGCACGCCTGTAAAGAACAGCTCAAACCATGCGTTTTGCAGGGCCTGCACTGAATAGGTTTCAAAGAACAATGAAAGGACCACGGAGACGGTGCCGACGAAGGCGAACTGGATTACCGCAACGGTGATTGGGCGCCCCGAACCATGGGCGAGTCGGCCAACAAAGATCACCTGTAGCGCCCAGAAAATTGCACAGACCAGCATAAGCAGGTCGCCGGAGTTCAGGCTTGTCAGGCCGCCGCCGAGTAAGTAGATGCCAAACAGCGTGAGCAGGCTGGCAGGCCAGATGAGAAAGTGTGGCCGCCCTTTGAACAGCAGGGTGACTAAAATAGGCGTCAGGACAACATAGGTTGCTGTCAGAAAGCCAGCGTTGGTCACGCTGGTGACGAGCAGGCCATATTGCTGGAGAACAGTCCCCAGTGTGAAGGCAACGGAAACGACCAAAAGCGAGGGAATATGGGCCTTGGTGAGTTTCTTGGTGTTGTGGATGCGGCGTTCGCGCAGCGCAAATGGCAAGATTACCAGTGCGGCCAACAGAAAGCGCAGGCCGACGAACTGCAGTGGACCGAGATTGTCCATTGCGGTTGATTGCGCGACGAAAGCCGTGCCCCAGATAAGGCCGGCCAGAAGAAGAAGAATATTTGCAGATGCTCTGGTCATGCCGAAGCTGTACTTCAAGCATATGAGCACTGCAAGCGCTCTATTGGCGCTTCTGCTGACTTTCTCTTACAACCTCTCGTGGCGATTTTTGCGTTTCTGAATGGTGTCAGAACACAAAAAGGGCCAGGAACATGATGCCGGTAAAGGCTGCAATGACCATGGCTGCAACAGGCCATGGTGACTGGATACGATTTACATGTTCTTTGCGATGGTAGTCGACTGGTGACGTTCTCATTCTGTCCCCCCTGGCCCTGGTCAGTTGTTCTCCTGAGTAGGGGCCGATAGACGCGGATTACATCGATTACTACAAGGGTATATTAATGGATTTTGGTGTGTTCGATATACCACAGGTTGGGCTTAAGCACATCACTCAATTGTAAAAGTGCTGTAGCCCATATTTTATTACAGGTTCAGAGCTTCCAATCCGGCCTCAAGATAGTCAGGCAGCAGCGGCAATCCCAGCAGGTAATTGGAGACCGGGGAACTGGCTCGTTCCCGCGCTTCCGTGAAGGCGAGCTCGTAGTCGCTCTGATCATAATCACCGCGCCCAATCCATGCGATTGCGACCAGTTCGATCTTCTCGTCCACGTTCAGGTCGTCTATGATTTCTCTCAGTTCAGACTCAGAAAAGTCATCGTGCTCTTCTTCTGCCAGCCCTTCATGGTGGTGGGCGCTTTCCAGTTTCTCGGTGTCAAAGGAAAGGTCGCCTTCGTGCCCGTCTTCATAGCTGTCTGGCAAGCTTTCGGAAACATTGCGCGCTTTTTGTACAATCGTGCGAACAGTATCTGCAGATAGTGCTAGTTCTACGGCCATCGTTCGTCCCCGCTTATTACTGTAACAGAACGTTACTCCCGTTCGGAATTAGTCTGCAAGTGGAACTTATCGAACACCTGCCAGTCGTCCAACCGCGCTAGGCGGCAGTATGGTGTTGACCATAGTAATAGGTGCTTTAAACGGCAGAAAAGATAAGGGAATTGGTTAAACGAAGGTTATGGAATTGCGCAAACTTTTCCACCGCGTTTCTGCGCAGTGGGACACCTGATTTCGTTATGGTTAAAAAAAACAGTACATACCGTAGCGGCAGGGGTTGTTTGTGGGAGGCACCTGCGGGTACCATTTGATTCAAGGGCGAAAAAAACAATCAAATTTCCCAGAATTTCTAGGTGCTGGCGGACCTGAGTGCGTTGTGCTGGCAGGGTGTTTTTTTGCCCTGCCGGCACGCCTGATGGCTGCTCCTTCATCCCAAATATTGCATGGTTTCCGAATGAAATTTGGACTCAGCTTTTGAAGGCGTAGAGCTTTGAGAGCACGAAGTTGAACACCATGGACACAAGCGTGGCAAGGATGACGGCAAGATAGTTAGAGAAGTCTTCCAGCAGGATAATCAGCGCGCCATAGGTGGTGTAGTTGATCACCGCGCCCACGCTGTTGACCAGAACGAACCTGACATACTCGCCCAGTGGGCTTCCCTGGGATTGGAATGTGAACACGCGGTTCCAAAACCAATTGTTGGTCATTGCAAGCCAGATGGAGAGGATTCGCGCGATTAGCGGATCAAGCCCGACCACTTGCCAGAAGAAGGCGAGGGCGACCAGATCAACAACCAGCCCGGAGCCGCCGACCATTCCAAAGCGTATGAACTGATTTTCAAGGAACTTGCGCAGAAGGATGTTCACGGGAATAGGGCTCTTATCTCTGGTTTCACCAGCTAAATTTTTAAGGATGGCAATGTGGGAGCTGATTATCTCTGTTCTGCCGGAAATACAAGAGACGCTGCGTTAAGCAACCCTTGAATTCAGTTGGGGAGTAATATTTGAAAAGATCTGCAGGTTTTCACGAAATTTGAGCTGAGAAAGTGGCGTGTTAGCGCTTGCCAAGCCACTGGCTGCGCCTTAGGGTCTGCGCGCACTTATTTTGCGAAGAACGTACCCGCTTCTATTGGAGGGCAATATGGGCTTTATCGCTGACTCGCTGTCTCGTGTGAAACCGTCTGCAACGATTGCAGTGACCACGAAGGCACGCGAACTGAAAGCCGCAGGCCGCGACGTTATTGGTCTTGGTGCTGGCGAGCCGGATTTTGACACGCCAGATAACATTAAAGAAGCTGCAATTGCAGCCATTAATGGTGGCAAAACAAAATACACAGCGGTTGATGGCACTCCTGAGCTGAAACAGGCAATTTGCGCCAAGTTCCTGCGTGACAATGGCCTGAAGTACGAGCCGAACCAGGTTACAGTGAGCACCGGTGGTAAGCAGGTGCTGTACAATGCGCTGGTTGCTACGATCAATCCGGGTGATGAGGTTCTCATCCCAACCCCGTACTGGGTGTCTTACCCGGATATGGTGCTGCTGGCAGGTGGTGAGCCTGTTGTAATTGAAGCGGATCAGAAGACCTTCAAGATTACGCCTGACGCTCTGGATGCTGCGATTACGCCTAAAACCAAGTGGCTGATCTTCAACTCACCATCCAACCCGTCTGGTGCTGGTTATACCCGCGATGAGCTGAAAGCTCTGACCGAGGTTCTGCTGAAGCATCCGCATGTGTGGGTGATGGCTGATGATATGTATGAGCATCTGGTCTATGACGACTTTGAGTTCACCACACCTGCGCAGGTCGAGCCTGAGCTTTATGACCGCACGCTGACTGTGAATGGTGTTTCCAAAGCCTATGCCATGACCGGCTGGCGTATTGGTTATGCTGGTGGACCTGTTGATCTGATCAAGGCGATGGCCAAGGTTCAGTCCCAGTCCACCTCCAACCCATGCTCTGTGTCTCAGGCGGCCGCGGTTGAAGCGCTGAACGGAACGCAGGACTTTATTCCAGTCAACAACAAGATCTTCCAGGATCGTCGGGATCTGGTTGTGTCCATGCTGAATCAGGCGGCTGGCATTGAGTGTCCGGTTCCTGAGGGGGCGTTCTACGTGTTCCCATCTTGTGCAGGCACCATTGGCAAGACTGCGCCATCTGGCAAAGTGATCGAGACAGATCTGGATTTCTCCAGCGAGCTTTTGGAAGCTGAAGGTGTTGCGGTTGTGCCGGGTTCTGCGTTTGGCCTTGGCCCGAACTTCCGGATTTCTTATGCGACTTCCACAGAAGCTTTGAATGAAGCATGCATTCGCATTCAGCGTTTCTGCGGAAACCTGAAGTAAGCTTAGGTTTGCTGAGTGCCAGTTTTTTCTGGCACTCTGGTGAAATGTAAAAAAGGCGCTGCAATTGGCAGCGCCTTTTTTGTTTGTGGTGTCTTGCGACTCTGGAAGCTTAATCCGGGAGGAGGGCGTCCAGAAGGTAGCTGTTGTTGACGAATGTACCGCGGCTTTCTTCCACCAGCGTTTGCATGCCGGCGAAGGAGAAGCGCACGCCTGCCATGACAGATGCGTTTTCGAGCTTCTCTGAGCGCAGGTCTGCGAACATTGTCATGCCATTAGCTGTCTCGGTGTCTGGCTTGAACTCCATACCCATTGCGTAGATATGGTTGTCACGCAGATAGCGGTAGCCTGCATAAAAGCGTGCGTTTTCGCTGGCAAAGTAGGATGCGGTGGCACCGCCCATGACAGAGCCGACGTCGTCGATCATCTGAACGCCGATCAGGCCGTCAACTGTCAGGTTTTCGAAGTGTGCCTGTGCCTCTGCACCAACGTAGCCGAGGGATCCGGCGCCGCCGTTGATCTGTGCGGCAGAGCCAACAACTCCGAAATAGTTGTAGTCCTGCGTGCGGAAGCCCATGCGACCTGTGCCAGCATAAAAGCCATAGTCTTTGGTTCCGCCAGCAGACACATCAAACTGGGATGCAAAGCCCGGACCCTGTCCCAAAGTAGCTGTCCCAGACATAACACCCAGCATCTTGCCTTGGAGTGCCCCAAAAGCTGTTGTAATGCGGGCATTGACAGGATTTGCCTGCGTGATTGTTGGAAGAGTTGCAATGGCTATTGCACTGGTTACGCTAAATAGTAGTCTCTTAAATTCGGAGCGCATTGCTGTTTCTCCATACTCAGTTTCTGAGCGGAGCATTTCTCTTTTTATTTAAAACCACGTTTCAATATGTCCCAAACTGGGTCAATTTATTAGGCTTAATAGTCATGGTTAATAATTGGTTTAGTTTTTAATTAGGTCTGCATCTAACGCAGATTTAATCGATTGATTTTCTGATAACTCGTTCTTAAGGCGCTATTTTTTGTAATTGGTGCAAAGTTGCCTCCAGAGCATCAAAGGTTAACCGATCCGGGCAGGGTGGTTCGTCAAAGTCGGCCCCTGTTTATTTTGTCAATTATGATCACAAATTCTAACAGAGATCACTAAGTAAAAATCACACGAAAACTAAGCGGAGTGTTCACTTTGATTTGAGCAAGGCTTTGACACTCCAAGGGCTTTAGTCTCTTTTGCGCGAAGGTCGTAATGGCTGATTACTGGAGAACAATAATGAAAAAAAGCCTTGCAATTGCTGCTGTTGCCTCTGTTGCCTTCAGCGCACCCGCCTTTTCGGCAGACTTTGTACAGCCTGAGCCTGAACCATACTATCCTTTCAGGCCAGGCGTGGAAATCGGCCTCTTGACTTGTGATCTGGTTGACTATGACTACTTCTTCGTTGGCTCAAGGCACCATCTTGCCTGTGTTTTCAAGTCGCCAACCGGTCAGCGTGTAGAAGGATATACGGGCTCAATCAATCACATCGGGGTTGATCTTGGTCCTGTGACGTCCGGTACACTGATTTGGGGGGTTATTGCTCCTAAATGGAGTCAGAGACCTGGCGCCCTTGAAGGTAATTACGGCGGTTTGTCTGCCGGTGCCGCACTGGGTTGGGGCGGGCAGGCCAATGTTCTGCTCGGTGGCTTTGAGCGCTCCATTGCTCTTCAGCCAATTAGCTTTGAAGGAACAACTGGTGCGAATATCACAGCTGCCCTCACAGGCATGCGACTGATCAGCAATCAGTGATCCCTAAAATCTTATAGGGATTGATATTTATCGCCCGGTGATCCTCCGAGATCACCCCGGTTTATATTGTGCGGCGGACTGTCACGTTTCAGTCCGCCGTTGTTTTGGTACTTGCATATCACTGTATTTCCGAGTGACGATACTTATCCAGAGTCTTATAATAGTCTGGAAGGCGCGTGTGATTTTGCGCCAGTAATGGCGTAGACGCCCGTGCCTGCTTCCCAAACCCAAACAGGGAGTATGGATCATGGGAGAGAAGCATGTCGGAGTTGCCGGAGGCAGGGTTCGCAGCCCTCGTTCGGTTGCCATTATTGGGCCTTTTGCAAGTGGCAAGACCACGTTGCTGGAGGCTCTGTTAGCACGAACGGGGGCTATTGGGCGTCAGGGAAGTGTGGATGCGAAGAGCTCGCTGGGTGACAGCAGTGATGAAGCGCGCGACCACGCTATGAGCATTGAGGCAAACATTGCCACCTGCACCTATAAGGGCGATCAGTTCACATTTATCGACTGCCCTGGGTCCGTAGAGTTTCTGCATGAAGGCAACAGTGTCTTAAACGGTGTTGATATTGCCGTTGTGGTTGCTGAGCCAGATGAAAAGAAGATTGCAGCCCTTCAACTCATTCTTAAATCACTTGAACAGCGGAATATCCCGCATGTTCTCTTCCTGAACAAAATTGACAAGGCGACCGGTAGCGTGCGGGCGATGCTTCAGGCATTGCAGCCAGCTTCGAGTGTTCCAATGGTTCTGCGTCAGATCCCGATCTGGGAGAATGGCGCCGCGACAGGCTTTATTGATCTGGCGCTGGAACGAGCCTTTGTCTATCAGGAAGGCAAGCCGAGCAAGACAATCGAAATTCCGGATGATGAGCGCGCCCGTGAGGTAGAAGCGCGCTACGCCATGATGGAAATGCTGGCGGACCACGACGACGTTCTGATGGAGCAGCTCCTTGAGGATGTGACGCCTGAGAACGAGATTATCTTTGACGACCTTGTTCAGGAAATGCAGCGCGGTGAGATCTGCCCTGTGTTTATTGGCAGCGCGATCCAGGGCAATGGCATTCGCCGTTTGCTGAAGGCTCTGCGTCATGATGCACCAACCATTGTTGATACACGCAAGCGCCTTGGACTTAAGGAAAGCGATGCTGTTCTTCAGGTGCTGAAGACCTATCACACCTCTCATGGCGGCAAGCTCTCTGTTGCCCGCCTGTTTGGGGGCTCTGTGAAGGATGGAACGCTGCTTTATGATCGCCGCGTCGAAGAGTATCGTCCTTCTGGCTTGTTCCAGATGCAAGGGTTACAGCCGAAGAAGATCACTGAAGCGGTTGCTGGTGATCTGGTGGCCTTTGGTAAGCTGGAGGGCATTGAAACCGGCATGACCCTTGGAGTTGGTGCCAAACCTTCGCAAGACCTGTTTGTAGCCACCCGTCCGGACCCTGTGCTGTCAAAAGGCATCAAGGCGACTGAGCGCAAGGATGAGGTTCGACTTTCTACCGCCCTTTCCAAGCTGGTGGATGAAGATCCGTCCCTGAGTGTCGCTCAGGTGCAGAGTACGGGTGAGACCGTGCTTGAAGGGCAGGGCGAGATGCATCTGCGTGTTGCTCTTGAGAAGCTGACAGGGCGGTTTGGCTTGTCTGTGAAGAGCTTTGAGCCTAGTATTCCTTACAAGGAGACCATTCGCAGCAAGACCGAGCTGCGCGGACGCCACAAGAAGCAGAGTGGTGGTCATGGTCAGTTTGGGGATGTGGTACTGGCTATTCAGCCGATGCCACGTGGTGAAGGCCACAGCTTTGATGACACGATCACCGGCGGTGTGGTTCCCAAGCAGTACATTCCATCTGTCGGTGACGGCGTGAAAGAAGCGCTTCAGAAGGGGCCGCTTGGCTTCCCTGTGGTGGATGTGGCCGTCACGCTGAAGGATGGGTCCTACCACTCCGTTGACAGCTCGGATCAGGCGTTCCGTATGGCTGGAATACTGGCCATGAGGGATGGGCTGAAGGAATGCAAGCCCGTGTTGCTTGAGCCGATCGACAAGGTTGTTGTGGCATGCCCGTCTGATGCGACGGCGCGCGTCAACGCGATTGTCTCTGGCCGTCGCGGGCAGATCCTTGGATTTGATGCCCGTGAGGACTGGGATGGTTGGGATGAGGTGGAAGCCATGATCCCAGAGAGCGAACTTAGCGACCTTATTGTGGAGCTTCGTTCTGCAACAGCCGGCGTTGCGACATTCTCTCGTAACTTTGACCATCTGGCCGAGCTTTCCGGTAAGGCAGCCGACAAGGTGATTGAGAGCGGAACAGCAGCTGCTTGATACTCCAGACTGAGACAAAACAAAGAACCCGGGGCAGTGCTCCGGGTTTTTCTTTGCAGGCGGGGTTATGATCAGGCAGTTTCAGGCTCGTTGGTGAGTGCTTTGAGCCGGGAGACGAACTGCGTCATTTCGGTGTGCCCGCCTTTGGGAGCATCTGGCCATTGGGTCACCTTTATGCCCCAGTACTCTCTTGGGGTGCCTTTGTAGCGAGGCATGAGCCATATATGCAGGTGTTCTACAGCGTCGCCAAAGACCCATGTGTAGACATGTTCGATATGCGGATGTGCGTAGAGGAGACCTGTAACGTCTCCTATCAACGTACCCAGTTGTGCTGCCTGCCGGGGGCTGAGCTCTGACCAATTCTGAACGTGGATTCGGGGTTCAATGATCAGAGCGCCAATCAGGTTGGAGGCATCCTCAGTGCGGTCTGGCGCATGAGCGACAACAAACTCGTCATAGGCTTTAAAATTCAAGGCCAGATCAGGTGTGAGGGTTTTGTGTTTCTTACAGACAAAGCAATCATTCATGGTGCACCCGGAAAATACAGCTGGGTTAAAACCGCGAGGTTAACACAGCTGTTCATCGTGGCAATGGGCGGGGCGCTGCGTCTCGACTCAAGTTTCCTTGTTGAGAGGAGGGAGTGTGGCTGAGCGGGCCATGAGGCGGCCCAGGCAGGACCAGTCCTCGTCGGCAAATCCAGCTTTGATTGCGTTGCGTAGCCGATCTGATAGGAATTCCGTCATGGGCAGGTGCATGTGCAACTCTTCCGCTGCTTGCTGTGCCAGATCAACATCCTTCAGGCCCAATGTGGTCTTCATGCCTACGGCGGGGTTTTCCTCGCGGGCGATCAATGGTCCGTACCCCTGATACACGGGAGCGCTGAAGGATGTTTCTGTGACCATTGTGAGGAAGACTTCCGGATCTATCTCGGCTTTTCTGATAAGCGTGAAGCTTTCGGCCATTGCTTGCAAGGCAGCTGCTATCATCAGATTCATACCCAGCTTGGTCACTGCGGCCTGACGGGGTGTCGGGCCCATCCAAAACTGCCGGATGGAAATGGCGTTCATGACGGAGTGGGCGTCTTCCAAAGCTCTGGTTTCACCTGCCGCGATGGCAAAGAGTTCGCCTGCGGCGGCTTTGTCGGGCCGGCCCAGAACAGGCACACACAGGAACCTGACGTTGGCGCGCTCATGGGCGGCGGCCAGTCTGTCTACCATTGGCGGGCTGATGGTACTGTGGGAGATGGAGATGCTGTTCTCTTTTAAGGGGAGTGCCAGCGAGTCTCCAGATAGATAGATGGCCTCGACCGCTGCATCGTCTGAAAGCATGGAGCAGACGATGTCGCACTGATAGAATTTATCGAGAGTATCGGCCAGATGTGCGCCCTCCGAGACGAGAGAGGCAGCTTTTTCCGGTGAACGATTGTACACCGTCAGGTCGTGGTTTTTGTTGAGACACTGGGCCATTCCCAAACCCATGGCGCCAAGGCCGATAAATCCAACTTTCACTAGTTCACTCCTTCGCCTTGTCAGGCATACGTTGCATGACTCAACCTAGGCGGAGAGGTGTTTTAATGGGTGAAGGGAACCGGTTGGATTTGAGGAGACTTTTCCTGAAGGTGCCGTTTGGCAGTTAGCGAAGGTGCAAAATGGACATTTTGAGGGTGTGCAACTTCTGATCACGAAAAGCATCACGGGGGCTTTACTTGAAGTTTAAGATTTTTAGTCGCTAAATCAGAGGTCAATACCGGTCGATATGACCGTAACCCTTACTTGGTTGGAGATGGCAAGATGAACATTATTCATAGGCCTGAATGGATTATTCCGGAAAGAGAAGCGACACCTGAGGATGTGTTCTTCAACCGCCGCAGGTTTATGAAGGGTGTCGGCGCTGTTGGTCTTGGATTGGTTGCGGGTGGACCCGGCCTAGTCACCAGAGCGTTTGCGCAGGATGGTCCGGATCCAACCCTTAATCTTTATCCAGCCACGCGAGACCCTGACTTTACCCTGAATCGCGCGATTACGCCTGAGAGTGTGACTTCGGTTTATAACAACTTCTATGAGTTCGGCTCGCAAAAGACGATCTCAGGTGCAGCGCAGGCTTTGAAAATCCGCCCGTGGGCGATCACCATTGACGGGATGGTCGATAACCCTCAGACAATCGACTTTGATGATCTGGTGCGCAAGATTCCGTTGCAGGAGCGCCTTTATCGTCACCGCTGTGTTGAGGCGTGGGCGATGGCTGTGCCGTGGACCGGTTTTCCGCTTGCCGATCTGGTTAAGTATGCCGGCCCGCAAAGTGGTGCCAAGTATGTTCGCTTCGAGACCTTCGAGGATTCTGATGTGGCCAGCGGGCAGCGTCAGTTCTGGTATCCATGGCCTTACGTTGAAGGTGTGACCATGGATGAAGCTATGAACGAAATGGCTTTCATTGCGACTGGCATCTACGGCAAGCCGCTTTTGAAGCAGTATGGTGCTCCAATCCGACTGGTGCTGCCGTGGAAGTATGGCTTCAAGTCCATCAAGTCCATTGTGAAGATGACCTTAACTGATCAGCGTCCTGTCGGGTTCTGGGAGTCTGTTGGGCCGGGTGAGTATGGCTTTTGGGCCAATGTGAACCCTGACGTGCCACATCCCCGCTGGTCACAGGCGACCGAGCGCCTGCTGGGGACGGATGAGCGGGTTCCAACGCAGCTCTTTAATGGCTACGCAGAACAGGTGGCGTCGCTTTATACGGATCTGCAAGGAGAGAACCTTTACAGGTAAGCGCAGTCCAACGCGTTCTTAAAGGGCCTGAGCGGGTTGCTTGCTTGCGAGCAGCGGTCGCCGGGCCTTTTGTGTATCCGTTGATGCGCGTCGCTGCAGCTGTTGTTGGCGAACCGCCTTAGATGCTCAATGAATTTCGATAGTTGCAGAATTTGGCAGTGTTGAATTGGAAGGATAACCCTCCGGCTACTGTGGATAACGCAAAGACGGCCTGTCCTCGTCAAAAAGGGAAGCGGACTGGACCGCTGCTATTCTCCCGGAATGTGCAGAGTGATCTGGCCGCTGAGCCTTTCCATCCTGTCAGATTCACTGATGGCGTAAGAAATTTCGCCATAGATTGCGAAAAGTGCGCAGGCAATCAGAGTGTAAAATGCTTTTCTCAGGTCATTCACATCCATTACCTCGGATAATTGCCAATAGGTATGTTCCGATAAGTAAAGGATGCAAGCCGATTTGTAATTTCGTTGAATGATGGTGGTTAGAAACCACTGTTCGAGTATTTACCTAGTGAATTTATAGTTAATTCTGGTGAGTTTTGCAGAAACTACTCGTTTTTGGGATTCGGGAATACCTAGATTCTTATGGGTTTTCCCTTGGTGGTGATCGGCAATAGCCTGATGAATCCTAATGCCTCTGCGTGTAGCAATGCGTGTTGCTTTCTCAGGTTGCCTAAAAAATAAGCGACCTCCGGTTCGTTATTGGGCAGAGCGTTTTGGCTGCCTTTTGGCGATATCTTTTGCGCTCCAATCGACCTTTCCAACCTTCTGCGTTCTGCCTGATGCGGGCCTGTAGTTCTTGCTCGATTTGTTGTGGTGTAGTGGGCGTAAGCGGGTCTTTCTTGACCATTAGGTCAAGGAAACGCTTGGTCACCCCGGGCATTAGGCAAAAAAAAACCGGACCATGCGGTCCGGTTTAGAAGTGATGAATGATAAAGCACCTAATGGGTGCAATCACCTTCCAGAGGGGAACAGCTGATCGAGTGTTGAGGTCACTGGGAGGAGAGGTGTGACAACAACTGATCAACAGCTGGTGTATATATGCGGTGCAGTGATGAAATCACAATCCTATATTTTTGCATTGCAGCTATGCATTTTTCATATGTCTGGCAGGCTCGAAATTCCTTGTCAGATTTGATCAGTAACTTACAGATAACTCTGCGTTAGGTGTTGTCATTTCGGGAGATTAAGGCAAAAAAGAGCCTCCCGGGTTGTCCACGAGGCTATCAAAAAGAGCGGGATTTCTTTTGTTTGGTGGTGCAAATCCCGGAAATGATTCTCTTTAGGTGGCTAAAAATGCCATGCCAGTGCGTCCGAAAAGGTCAGCTTCTTCGGTTGCCCTAGTGGGTCCAGCGCTCGGCGTAGGAGACGAGGAAGTCTCTGAAGGCGGTGACGCGGGCGGTGTTCTTCAGCTCGGATGGATACACAAAATAGGTATCAAAGCTTGGTAGCTCTTCCTGTGTGACTGACATTACGCGTTTGATGCCCGCACCGGGTTCCACCATGTAGTCCGGCAAAATAGCGATCCCGACGCCGGTCTGAACGGCCTTTTTTATGCCGGAGAGGTTGTTTACGCGCAGGGAGACGTCGCGGCGCTCGCCATTGGGTAGGCCAGCGGTTGCCAGCCAGTTCATAGCACGCAGGTAGGAGGCCATGTTGTCGCCAATGGTGATCAGGCGGTGGTGATCCAGATCGTCAATGGTGCTTGGGCTGCCGTAGCGCTCAATGTAGGCGGGGGAGGCGTAAACGTGGAAGTGCACCGTAAAGAGCTTACGCTGGATAAGGTCCGGCTGTGTTGGCTGGCGCAGTCGGATGGCCACATCGGCTTCGCGCATGCCCAGATCCAACTCGTCATCCATGCAGATGATGTCCAGACGCATCTCCGGGTAAAGGTCCACGAACTCGTTGACGCGGGCGGTTAGCCATGTGGAGCCGAGGCCTACAGTGGTGGTGACACGGAGCGTGCCGGTTGGCTTTTCTTTGGTGTCTGTGAGCCGGGACTGGACGGTTTCCAGCTTTTGCAGAACTTCGCGGGCGGTTCTATACAGAAGCTCGCCCTGTTCTGTCGGAATCAGCCCGCGGGCATGACGATGGAAGAGGGGGACACCCAGCTCGGCTTCCAGCGCGCTGACCTGACGGCTAACGGCTGACTGGCTCATGTTGAGAGCTTCGCCTGCGTGGGTAAAGCTTCCTGCCTGTGCAGCTGCATGGAAAATTCGCAGCTTGTCCCAATCTAAAGAACGGCCTGGCATTTGCTTTCCCCCAATCTTCCCAGTTTCTTATTCGGCTGCTTCGGCTTCAGTTTCCAAAGCTGCCAGGTAGCGTTCTGCTTCCAGCGCAGCCATACAGCCCATTCCTGCGGCTGTTACAGCCTGACGGTACTGTTCATCAGTCACGTCGCCAGCGGCATATACACCGGGAATGGATGTCTGAGTTGAATCAGCTTCGGTCCAAATGTAACCGGATTCTTTCATCTTGACCTGATCTTTAACAAGATCAACCGATGGTGCGTGTCCGATTGCGATGAAGACACCGTGGGTAGACATCTCGCTGACTTCACCGGTCTTGCGGTTTTTCAGGCGTACACCGGTGACAACAGCTGGATCTTCGGTGCCGAGAATTTCTTCAACCTGAGTGTCCCAAACCACGTTGATTTTCTCGTTCTTGAAGAGGCGGTCCTGAAGGATTTTCTCTGAGCGCAGCGCATCACGGCGGTGAACCAGAGTGACCTTGCTTGCGATGTTTGCCAGGTAGAGTGCTTCTTCAACAGCGGTGTTGCCGCCGCCAACCACAACAACTTCCTTGCCACGGTAGAAGAAACCGTCACAGGTTGCACATGCGGACACACCGCCAGCCTGATACTTCTCTTCGGATGGCAGGCCGAGCCATTTTGCCTGTGCGCCGGTTGCAATGACGAGGGCATCTGCGGTGTAGATGGTGCCGCTGTCGCCTTTCAGCTCAAACGGGCGTTTGGACAGGTCAGCTTCCAAAATGGTGTCGTATTCGATCTTGGTGCCGACGTTTTCTGCCTGCTTGCGCATTTCTTCCACAAGCCAAGGACCCTGAATTGGATCGGCAAAGCCTGGGTAGTTTTCAACGTCGGTGGTGATGGTCAGCTGACCGCCGGTCTGCACACCTGTGACCAGAAGCGGTTCCAGCATTGCACGCGCGCCGTAGATCGCTGCGGTGTAGCCTGCAGGACCGGATCCTACGATCAAGAGTTTGGTGTGCTTAACAGTCATTTCCTCAGAACCTCAAATTTCGTGCGCAATCGGATAGTACCAGTGCTGTGTTAGGGAGGGGTTCTATCCGCTTGCTTGCTTTTGTTCAATCGCTTTGGATATGGCATCCGCAATATCCGGTGTAGCGTCTATTGGTTCATAAGTAGGTGCTAATATGTCGCCGGGGAAGGGATGAAGTACTCCCAAATCCTCCATTTTTGATAAAAACCTATCAAATTTTTTGTGAGCACCGGTCGGTCGGAAGCCATAAATAGGCTTTCCGGTGGCTGCCGCTTCGCCCACCATGTTGGTGGAGTCCGTTGTAACAACGATGATTTCTGCGTTTGCAAGGTACTGAATGATTGGGTTTTCGCCTTTGCCATTCCAAAACAGGTTGCCATGTGCTCCGCCCAGATCATAAAGCTCTCTTGAGAGTTCTCTGGGGGTGCGGCGCGAGCAGGTAATCATCAAAGAATGTGAGTGTGACAGGCTTTTAAGTGCAGTGACAAGTGTGTTGATATTGTCCGGCGTGAAGGTATGGTGCCGGGAATTACCGCCAACCAGCACGGCTGCCTTTGGTTTTGGCAGGGATGCAATCTCGTCCAGCGGCGTCTCGCGTGCTTCACTCAGCTTTTGTGCGGAAAAGCGATGTGGCGCGGTCAGCGTTGTCAAGATATTTTTGCCGGAAATGCTGTCATGTTCGGGTGCCCAGATAAAATCAGCAAATTTGCTGTTGATCTTTGGGTCCTTCAGGAAAACAGTAAAGGTCTTGCCCTTGGAAAGCCGCTTCAGTGCGCGTAAGTAGGGCACCGCTCTGCGCCCCGATGCTATCGCGACAGCGGGATAGGGTGGCGCAAGCGGGCTTTCTGGCTTATGTGGTGCATCTTTGGGATCAATGGGTCCCCAGGGCATGGCATAAGTGAAGAGCTTGCGGGGGGTAACTATTCGAATTTCGTAGGGCAGTCCTAATGCATCGGCGACACCGATGCACTGAGCGACGTCTCCGATTTTGCCATCTGTTAAAACCCACAGGTTTTGCGACATATTGTTCCCCTAGCTTTCGGGAAGTGTCCGCAAAATGCTATTTGTTGATATAGTCTGTCGCAAATAAGCAATAAACTAGCATCTTGCCTGACTTCGTGTTTTAGGCAGTGTTGTAAAACAGGTTAACTGTTAATCCAATAGGACAAGCAAAGGAGACGAGCTTGAAAGCGCGTCTGGATTCGATCGACTGGCAAATTTTGAAGGAGCTGCAGGGAGACGGCCGCATTACCAATGTGGAGCTGGCTCGTCGTGTAGGAATTTCTGCGCCCCCATGTTTGCGCAGGGTTCGGGCCTTGGAAGAAGCAGGTCTCATTCGCGGCTACCGCACTCTACTTGATGAGAAACAACTGGGGTATGAAGTCACCGCCTTCGTGATGGTTGGACTGCATAACCAAACAGAGACTGATCTTGTCGCATTTGAGGCACAAGTCAAGGAATGGCCGCTGGTTCGGGAAAGCTACATGGTGTCCGGTGAAGTTGACTTCATCATGCGCTGTACGGCTAAAGACCTGGAAACCTTCCAGAACTTCATCATTCGGGATGTGACTTCCACCAAGAATGTGGATCACGTTCGCACTGCACTGACCATCCGCCGTATCAAGGATGAGCCAAACGTGCCGATTGATAAGCCTGAGTACTTTTAAAAACTGTCTGCAGTTTATCCGAGGACCGGTTCCCAGGTTTCGGAAAGAGGTTCCCGGCACAGGAACCTTCAATGAATTTACAAACGGCCTTCGCGTAGGAAGGCCGTTTTTTTTGTGTCTTTGCGTTTAGTTGCGGAAGTCAGATGCCGCGGATGTTTACGAAAAACTGGGAGATTTCGTCGGACATGGCCTCACTTTGCTTGCTGAGCTCTGTTGCGGCCGAGGTTGCTGTGGCAACTGCGCGTTTGGACTCGTCTGCTGTTGCGAGGATGTTGGTCAGTTCGTTGGTTACGCCCTTGGCGTTTTGAGAGGCGGACTGAATGCTTTGCGAGATCTCGTTGGTTGCGATGGACTGCTGGTCCACTGAATCGGCGATTGCGGTTGCTGTGGTGCTGACTTCTTCAATCTTCTGCGAGATCGCTGAGATCTCTTCCACGCAGCGCTGGGTTTCGCTCTGGATTGCATTGATCTTGGAGGCGATCTCGTCGGTTGCCTGACTGGTCTGGCTGGCAAGGTCTTTCACCTCGCTTGCCACAACAGCAAAGCCGCGGCCTGCATCTCCGGCACGGGCGGCCTCGATGGTGGCGTTGAGGGCGAGCAGGTTGGTCTGTTCTGCAATAGCGCTGATGAGTTCAGTTACAGCGCCAATCTCGTTGGTGGCTGTCTGAAGGCCGAGGACGGTGTTGTTGGTGCGTTCTGCATCCTTGGAAACAGTCTGGGCTGTTTCTGCGGAGCGGGTGACCTGTGACCCGATTTCGGCAACGCTTGCGGACATTTCTTCAACGGCTGCAGCACCGGACTGAACGTCCGACGCGGTGTGGTCTGCTGACTGGTTTGCCGCCTCAGCTGCCATCTGGCTCTGCTCAGATGTTTCGCGTAAGGTCAGCGCTGAGTTCTCGACGCGGGTACCGACTTCCTGCGTCTGCTGCATACGTTCGCTGATGGCTTGCTCGAATGTGTTGATGGCAGTTTCTAGCTGGCTGGTGCGTTCGTCGCGCTCTTCTATGTAGTGGCGATGGTAGGCGGAGACTGCCTGTCCCATATCGAACATGACAGCTTTTTGCAGAGCGATCAGGCTTCGCGCCAGGCGCTTTGCAGAGAAACGCATCTTGCTTGAGAGAACTTTTGTGAGCTCTTCAAGTATGAAGGTATACCCACCAATGTACCAATCCGGCGCCAGGTCTGCATGGACGTGGGCGCTGCCAATCTGGTCAACGCGCTCGATGTAGGAGCTGTCGAAACCGGCGGTGAACAGGATCTGCCAGTGGCTGGCCTGCGCCTTCTTGAGCCAGTCGACCTTATTCGAAACCTTCTTTTTCAGCTCGGGATCACGCTGAACGTGGTCGTAAAAATCACTTAGTATCCGTGGCAGATGGCCCTCAACGATGGGCCAGATTTCTGACAGTGTCTTTATGATCTGACTGTCGATCTTGAAAAAGCCGAGCTGGTTTTTCAGGCCTGAGCTTGAATTGGTTGTCATGGCAGCAAATTTCCCGTCAATTTGTCAGAGTATTTGCATTTACAAGGATTAATAGTAAGTAGATTTGCTCACACTGAAATTAGAATGTTTACCTGCAATTGTATTTTTACGCGCGAAACAGCTGGGTAATGATGTGTGTGTCGCAGAGGGATATGCGATAATGTCGCTGTTTTCTGCCGATTATTCAAAGTTTCGTGCAGATCTACTCACCAATCAAAAAAATGCGGTGTGCGTTCCTGAATGAGTGGATAACTCGTTAAGGTTGTATAAAAAATGCCGCTTGGCGCGGCACTCTTATTTCTTCAAATCATGTTTTGTCGAGTTTGCATCGCAGGCTATCCCAGATAAGGAGGGGCCTTGCTGATGCGCATTCAGCTCTACAATCAAATTACCCGAATTGGACTTCGGTAATCTCGTAGCCGCGTGCGCCACCTGGTGCTGTCACTTCAACGCTATCACCAACGGACTTGCCGATGAGTGCGCGCGCAATTGGGGAGGAGATAGAAATACGGCCACGTTTCACGTCGGCTTCAACATCGCCAACGATCATGTATTGCTTTTCTTCCTCTGTATCCTCATCGATGAGAGATACGGTTGCGCCGAATTTGACAGTGTCGCCATTGAGTTTGGTCAGATCGATGACTTCTGCAAGTCCCAGAAGGCCTTCCAGTTCGTTGATCCGGCCCTCATTGAGGCTCTGTTGTTCCTTCGCTGCGTGATATTCCGCATTCTCTGAAAGATCACCGTGAGCACGGGCTTCGGAAATGGCTGCAATAATGCGCGGACGTTCTTCGGTCGTGCGATGCTTCAGCTCTTCTGTGAGCATCACATAACCTTCAGGAGTCATTGGCACCTTTTCCATGGCTCGTACACCTTTCTAACTTTGTGGTGGTGTGGCCCATCACACTAAAAAACTGACCGGGCTGAGTAACCCCAACCCGGACCTGATAAACTATATTAGCCAAAGTAAGATTGAAGAGATCTTACTTCAAGCGATTTCGCCCGGAATGCTTCAATACCTTGGGCTGCTGCTCCGGCACCTGCCACAGTTGTGTAGTAGGGAACCTTGTTCATCAGCGCAGCTTGTCGAAGCGACCGACTGTCGGAGAGTGCCTGCGCGCCTTCGGTTGTATTGAAGACCAGCTGAACCTCACCATTCTTGATAGCATCGACGATATGAGGGCGCCCTTCAAGCACCTTGTTGACCTTTGCGCATGGTATGCCTTGGTTTTCCAAGTATCTTTGAGTGCCCTCAGTGGATATAATGGAAAACCCGGATGCTACGATTTTTCTAGCAGTTTCAAGGATTTTCGGTTTATCCGCGTCCTTCAGGGAGATAAAGACGGTTCCACCTTCCGGAATTACTGTTCCGCCGCCGAGCTGTGACTTTGCAAATGCGACGGAGAAATCGGTGTCGAGACCCATAACTTCACCAGTTGACCGCATTTCAGGGCCGAGGACCGTATCAACGCCTGGGAAACGGGCAAACGGGAAGACAGCTTCCTTGACCGCCACGTGATCCAGTTTCTTTGGCTTCAGGTCAAAGCTTGCCAGCTTCTCACCTGCCATCACGCGGGCGGCAATCTTGGCGATTGGCTCACCGATGGTTTTTGCCACGAACGGGACTGTTCTTGATGCACGTGGGTTCACTTCCAGAACGTAGATCTCTCCGTCCTTGATCGCGAACTGAACGTTCATCAGGCCAACAACGTTTAGAGCGAGGGCAAGTTTGCGTGCCTGCTCTTCCAGTTCTGCCAGAGTTTCGTCACTCAGTGTGTAGGCTGGTAGGGAACATGCGCTGTCGCCGGAGTGGATACCAGCTTCTTCGATGTGCTCCATGATGCCACAGATGAAGACATCCTCACCATCGCACAGAGCATCCACGTCCACTTCGATCGCGCCGTCGAGATAACGGTCGAACAGAAGCGGATTGGTGCCGAGCAGGGTGTTGATCTGGCCGGTCTTATCGTTTGGATACTTGGCGCGCACGTCATGTGGAACCAGCTCTGGCAGGGTGCCGAGCAGGTAGTTGTTGAGTGCTTCTTCATCGCGAATGATCTGCATTGCACGACCACCCAGCACATAGGACGGGCGAACGACCAGTGGCAAGCCAAGCTGGTTGGCAATCAGGCGACCCTGTTCCACAGAGTAGGCAATGCCATTTTCCGGCTGCTTCAGGTCGATCTTGTGCAGCAGGCGCAGGAAGCGGTCACGGTCTTCTGCCAGGTCAATCATGTCAGGAGACGTGCCGAGGATCGGAATGCCGGCCTCAACCAGTGCCTGAGCCAGCTTCAGTGGGGTCTGGCCACCGAACTGGACGATGACGCCCTTGAGGGTGCCCTTGGCCTGCTCAAGGCGCAGGATTTCCAGCACGTCCTCGGAGGTGAGCGGCTCGAAGTACAGGCGATCAGAGGTGTCGTAGTCAGTTGAAACCGTTTCCGGGTTACAGTTGACCATGATCGCTTCATAACCAGCGTCCTTCAAGGCGAAGGCGGCGTGACAGCAGCAGTAGTCAAACTCGATGCCCTGTCCGATACGGTTTGGACCGCCACCCAGAATAACAACCTTCTGACGCTCGCTTGGCTGTGCTTCACAGGATGGCAGGCCAGCGGTTGGTGTTTCGTAGGTGGAGTACATGTACGCAGTTGGTGAGGCGAACTCAGCAGCGCAGGTGTCGATGCGCTTGTAGACTGGCTTGACGTCCAGCTCAGCGCGCAGGGCGGCAACCTTGTCTTCCGTTGTGTCTGCCAAAACTGACAGGCGACTGTCGGAGAAGCCCATGGCTTTGACCATGCGCATGGCTTCTGCGTTGGTTGGGAGGCCGTGCTCGACGATCTTTTGTTCCATCTCCACGATTTCCTGAATCTGCTCAAGGAACCATGGATCGATTTTGCAGATGTCGTGGATTTCTTTGGCGGATGTGCCGAAGCGCATCGCCTGAGCCACGTTCAGAAGGCGGGTTGGGGTCGGAATAGCCAATGCTTTGCGGATAGCGTTGGAATCGTCTCCTTGCCCAAGGCCGTCCACTTCGATTGGATCGAGGCCGGAAAGGCCGGTTTCCAGACCGCGCAGCGCTTTTTGCATACTTTCCTTGAAGGTCCGGCCAATGGCCATCACTTCACCAACGGACTTCATAGCTGTGGTCAGCGTTTGTTCAGAGCCCGGGAACTTCTCGAATGCGAAGCGTGGGATCTTAGTGACCACGTAGTCGATGGTTGGTTCGAAGGAGGCTGGTGTTGCGCCGCCAGTGATGTCGTTTTCCAACTCGTCGAGAGTGTAGCCTACTGCCAGCTTTGCCGCGATCTTTGCAATCGGGAAGCCGGTTGCCTTAGAGGCGAGGGCAGAAGAGCGGGACACACGCGGGTTCATCTCGATGACAACCAGACGACCGTCAGCCGGGTTGACGGCGAACTGAACGTTGGAGCCACCGGTTTCCACGCCAATCTCACGCAGAACCGCAATGGAGGCGTTCCGCATGATCTGGTATTCTTTGTCCGTCAGGGTGAGGGCAGGAGCGACGGTGATGGAATCACCAGTATGCACACCCATCGGGTCGATGTTCTCAATGGAACAGATGATGATGCAGTTGTCCGCTGTGTCGCGAACCACTTCCATCTCGTATTCTTTCCAGCCGAGCAAGCTTTCGTCGATGAGCACCTGACCATTTGGAGAGGCATCAATACCGGAGCGAACAATCTGTTCGAACTCTTCACGGTTATACGCCACGCCGCCACCGGTGCCGCCGAGCGTAAAGGCAGGGCGAATGATGGCCGGGAGACCGATGGTGTCCAGCTGGCGCATGGCTTCAGCATAGCCTGCGCCACGGTCGTATCCGGTGATGTTGCCTTCCTCGTCAAGGATCGGAGGGGAGGAGGCGATGGCAGCGCGTGGATTTTCCAGGCCAATTTTGTCCATGGCCGCGCGGAACTTCTCACGGTCTTCCGCCTTGTCGATCACATCGGCTTTCGCGCCGATCATCTCGACACCGTGTTTTTTCAGAACACCTCTGCGATCCAGTTCCAGCGCGCAGTTCAGTGCGGTCTGTCCGCCCATGGTTGGCAGGAGTGCGTCCGGCTTTTCCTTGGCGATGATCTTTTCAACGGCGTCTGCGGTGATTGGCTCGATGTAGGTTGCGTCAGCCAGATCCGGATCAGTCATGATGGTTGCCGGATTTGAGTTCACCAAGATAATTCGGTAGCCCTCATCTCGCAGTGCCTTACAAGCCTGGGTTCCGGAGTAATCGAACTCACAGGCTTGGCCAATCACGATGGGTCCAGCCCCGATGATCATGATAGATTGGATGTCAGTGCGTTTAG
Source organism: Pseudovibrio japonicus (assembly GCF_014651595.1). GTDB lineage: Bacteria > Pseudomonadota > Alphaproteobacteria > Rhizobiales > Stappiaceae > Pseudovibrio > Pseudovibrio japonicus. Next base: position 219,830 of record NZ_BMXE01000003.1, read on the forward strand.
GCATGGTGACTCACATATGCTCGCGTTGAAGCACCAGTGCACCCGATTGGTGCTCTGGTGGTGCCTTCTGTAGAAAGTATGTCGGCTGAGCGTGCGTTATATGAACTATTGGAGCGATTATAAACCCCAGACAGCGGCTCTTTTCGAAATAATCCGGTTTTTTTTCTCAAGACTTATGGATAGTTTGTTCAGCTAAAGACAAAGTCTCTGTGATTTTCGCGCCATCAAAGTCTGCAATGCCGATACTTAAGGCGTAACAAGCCAGTCGTACAGACTTGGGAATATCTACCGGTTTGCCGTCCCGGTCCCCTTTTTCGTAATATTGAATCATTCGCTTTTTCAAGCCGAGACGTTCTGCGGCCTCTTTTTGTTTGTAGCCCATCGACTTGCGCCAGGCCCGAAACTGAGATGGTTCCATGATACTAACCTAATGATTCCCAGACTGAAAATTCATTCTACAGACTGGGGCATAATAATCTGCATTGGTACAATTGCATATACCTGAATGCAATATGCCGGCTCAACGGGTTGTTTGCCGGGATGTGATGCGATCGGTGCGTTTAGGATGGTGGTGTCACAGGGTCAAGCGCTAAGAGCAATGTGATGTGGTTGTGCAAGGCTGTATTTGCGTTCCAGTGTGGTGCTGCCGAGGTGGATATCTTTTAGAGACGCCTGTTAGTGGTGACTCTCCCGAACGTGGTGCGGGGATTGGTGCAACGGGATAGCTTTGCTTTGCACAAGCTGAAGCGGTTTCACTGACTGAGTCGGGTGGGGTAATTGTGCAATGCGTTCAATCGAGGGATTTTGAGCTGGCTTTTTGTGCCATTGTTTTGCCGTAATTCAGGCAAGAAGCCGTATTTTTCCCATGGACCGCGACGGCAGTTATTATTTTTGCAGCGCGAAAAAATGAACATCCTGTTTAAAAAATGTGCGATCTGATCATTTTGTCAGCTAATTTTTGTTTTGATGAGAAAGAATAAAGTTAGCGCAGATTTTGAGAAGCAGAGTAGTTAGAAGTCATAATAGTTTCTCCCACTCTCTCTTGGTCAAGTTCACATATTATAGATAATATGTATTTGATGGAATTTAAGTAAAATATGACGGATAACGCAGGAACATCTTTGAAAATGTGGCGGGTGAAGTAGAATAAAACAATGATGACCCAAAAATAGGTTGCGGAATTTTTTTGCAATACTTGTCTAGTATAAATACTTAGGGGTCAGGTTGAAAGCAGCTTCAGTGTATACGTTGTTTTTACGAAGTAAAAATTGTGATGTCGGGCTATATTTTATCACTTTCCTTGTGTAGATTATCAATTGTCCAATATGAATTATCATGGAATTCATTGAGGACTTTGAAAGTGGGGGTACTTGTTCGTCACTGAGAGGTAGCTTCGTTGATGCTTTAATAGGCATCAAAGGAGGTTCCGCAGTGCGGATGGGTATCAAATGCTACTGCATGAGCTAATACACATGTGGAGAGGCGCAAAAGTTATTAGGGGAATTCATGGAGGCACCGGGTGGGGCGCTGAAATGATGAGCTTTTGTAACTCTTCAAGGGTTTAACATACAAACCACCGGGCAAATGGAAATGAACAGTATTCCTAGCAAGCTAGAAGTTGCTGCAGATATCGCCGGACCTATTCGTGAAGACGATGGAGACGGTCAGCTGCTCGCAATCTCTGAAATGTCAGAGTTGTTTAGTGTCACCCTGCGGACGCTTCGCTTCTATGAGGAGAAGGGACTTCTTAATCCAGTACGTCGTGGTGCGCGCCGCTTCTACAGAAGCCGTGACGTGAGTCGCATGCGTGTCATTCTCCAGGCCAAGAAGATCGGTCTGACACTGGCTGAAGTTCGCCGCATCATCAAGCTCGTTGAGGGTTCCACCCCTCGTGCCGAGCAACTCCAGGAACTACAGGAAATTTGTGGTGCTCAGGAGCAGCTGCTGCAGGAGCAGGAGCAAGCGCTTCAGGAGCAGATTGCAGAGGTTCGCGGTGTCTCTCAGGCACTCAGCGGCATGCTGCAGGCGGAAGCAGCTTAAGTGCTTCTGGCATAACGATATGGAACCCGGCTCCCTTGGTGCCGGGTTTTTTGTTGCCCAGCTCTTGGGACAATAGGGTTTTGCACGGTCTGCCACCCAAGGCTGCTCGCGAAGCCCACAGTAAAAAAGCGGGGTCGCTGACCCCGCTTTCTTTGATTTTATCTACCGGATTTGATCAGGCAGCTACTTTTGCCTTGTGGTTCTCAATCTGCTCGATGAAGCGAGAGAACAGGTAGTGGCTATCCTGTGGGCCCGGAGAGGCTTCAGGGTGATGCTGCACGGAGAAGACCGGGGCATCTTTTACACGCAGGCCACAGTTGGTGCCGTCGAACAGGGAAACGTGTGTTTCTTCCACGTTGTCCGGCAGGCTGCCAGCGCTTACGGCGAAGCCGTGGTTCATGCTGGTGATTTCAACCTTGTTTGTGGTGTAGTCGTGCACCGGATGGTTCGCACCGTGGTGGCCCTGATGCATTTTCTGGGTGGTTCCGCCCAGAGCTAGCGCAAGCATCTGGTGACCGAGGCAGATCCCGAAGAGCGGCATGCCAGCGTCAACCAACGTACGGATGGTCGGCACCGCGTACTCACCGGTTGCTGCAGGGTCACCCGGACCGTTGGACAGGAACACGCCGTCTGGCTTGAGAGCGAGGATGTCCTCAGCAGATGTGGTTGCAGGAACAACAGTTACGCGGCATCCGGCTTCTGCCAGAAGGCGAAGGATGTTGCGTTTTACGCCAAAGTCCAGCGCAACCACATGATGGGCAGGTTTGTCCTGTGCGCCGAAGCCTTCTTGCCATTCCCAGGTGGTTTCGGTCCACTCATAAGTGGTTGGGGTGCTGACGGTCTTTGCCAGATCCAGACCTTCCAGAGCCGGGAGGCCAGCTGCTTCTGCCTTGAGTGCTTCCACATCGAACTCACCCTCAGGGTTATGCGCGATGACGGCGTTCTGCATGCCTTTTTCGCGAATGAGAGCGGTCAGGGCCCTGGTGTCCACACCAGTCAGGCCGACAATGCCGCGTGCCTTGAGCCAAGCGTCGAAATGGTTGCCTGATCGGTAGTTGGAAGGGGAGGTAATGTCGGTGCGCAAAACCGCACCACGCACACCAGAGGTCTCTTCCATACGCACAGTTTCGATATCATCTTCATTGGTGCCCACATTGCCGATGTGAGGGAATGTGAAGGTGATGATCTGTCCTGCATAGGAAGGGTCTGTGAGAATCTCTTCATACCCGGTCATAGCCGTATTGAAGCAGACTTCGCCGGACGCTTTTCCAAGAGCTCCAACGCCTCGGCCTTCAATGACAGTGCCATCTGCGAGTACGAGGAGGGCGGTAGGTTTGGGTGCAGACCACGCGTCTTGAGCTTTCATCACTTGCTTTCTTGATACGGTTGGTGACAATATGCGTCCATCTGAAACGCTCCGAAGGGACTTGACTTTGGTGCGTCACAGTCGCATCAAGGCCGGGACCATAGGAGAAGGGGTCCCTCTGGTCAATATCACTCGCGTAGAAATAGTGCAGCGAGAAAGATAGGAGATAAGCCTAAATCACACGGATGAGGCGTATTATCCGAGATTTAAAAAGCCTCTCTTAAAGTTTCCGCGTCAGGGTTCCTTTAGTATGTTGCGAGACAAAATAGCGAATGCGCTGAAAGCTGCGCAAGAAGACAATAATAAGAGACGTGCCGCTACGTTGCGCCTCATTAGTGCAGCCATTATGGACCGTGATATGGCCGCTCGTGAGCAAGGCCGTGATGGTCTCAGCGATGAAGAGCTGATGGACCTTTTGCACACAATGCTGGTGCAGCGTGAGCAGGAAGCAACGCACTGCGAAGCCAATGGCAAAATGGAGCTTGCGGTGCAGGAGCGTGAGGAAGCGGAGATGATCCGTGAATTCCTGCCTTCTCAGCTTAGCGATTACGAAATGAAGCTTGTTTGTCAAACAGTTGTCGAGTGTGTGGAAGCGCGCGGACTGCGTGATATGGGCCGTTGTATGGCCGAGCTGAAAGAGCGTTACCCAGGCCAGATGGACTTTGCAAAAGCCAGCTGCATGGTGAAACAGATGTTGCGTGCTCCGCAATAAATCCCTGCTTCTAAAGCATTTTTTGTCCGCCGTGTCGTCATGATGCGGCTTTTCTTTTTTCCTAAAGCATTTTTGAGGTCAGCCAGTGCAAATTGGGGGTTTTGCTGGCTTCTCCGCCCCTTCAAGCGTATAAAATGCTAGGCTCAGCTGCTTATCGGCAGAATTACAAATTGGAATATCATGCGTTTTGATCAGCTCTTCCTTGATGACATTCGCAATCGCGTCTCTCTTTCTGACGTGGTGGGGCGACGTGTAACGTGGGATCGACGCAAATCTCAGCCCGGCAAGGGTGATTATTGGGCCTGTTGTCCCTTCCATTCAGAGAAGTCTCCAAGCTTCCATGTTGATGAGCGGCGCAACCGCTACAAGTGTTTTGGTTGTGGTGAAAGTGGAGATCATTTCAAGTTTTTGATGGAAACAGAGGGCCTGAGTTTTCCCGAAGCTGTGGAAGAATTGGCCGGTGTGGCGGGAATCGCCCTGCCTGCGCCTGATCCGCAGGCGGCAAAACGAGCAGCCAAGCGTAATTCGCTGACAGATGTCTGCGAGATGGCGGTGCGTTATTTCCGTCATATGTTCCAATCTTCCGAGGGGCGTTCGGCGCAGGAATACGTTCAGCGTCGCGGCCTGAGCGCGGAGACGCTCAACGAGTTTCAGTTCGGGTTTGCACCTGCAGGGCGGGATAATCTGAAAAAGGCTTTGATGGCGAAGGATGTCACCGAAGCCGAGCTGATTGAGGTTGGCCTTCTGATCAAGCCGGAGGATGGACGCCCGTCTTATGACCGGTTCCGCAATCGTTTAATGATCCCGATCCATGATGATCGGGGTAGGGCCGTTGCGTTTGGTGGCCGCACGATGGATCCTGATGGACAGCCGAAGTATCTGAATTCGCCGGAAACACCAATCTTCCACAAAGGAACCATGCTGTTTAACGCGCACCGGGCGCGTCAGCCTGCCTATGAAGCGGGGCAGGCGATTGTGGTCGAAGGTTATATGGATGCCATTGCTTTGTGGCAGGCGGGCATTAAAGGCACTGTTGCAAGTCTGGGAACGGCTTTCACCGAAGACCAGATCATGCGGCTTTGGAAGTTCGCTGATGAGCCGGTGGTGTGTTTTGACGGTGATGTGGCTGGTATTTCCGCTGCGCACCGGGCCGTGGATCGAATTCTGCCGGTTCTTACAAGTGGCAAGTCATTCCAGTTTGCGTTTTTGCCGGATGGGCAGGACCCGGATGATGTAATCAATGCTGGTGGCACGGCTGCTATGCATGGTGAGATCGAAAAAGCTCTGCCACTTTCAGAGGTGGTTTGGCGCCGTGAGAGCGAGCATGCGCGCATTGATACGCCGGAGCGCAAGGCTGCACTGGAAAAGGCGGTTGAGGATCTGGTTGGCACCATCAAGGATGAGCGCGTTCAAAAACGCTACCGGATGGACCTGCGCCTAAAGCTCTCCAATCTGTTTTATGAGGAGAGCCGGCGGCGTCGTGGAACAGGCGGTGGCCGAGATGGCGGCGGCTGGCGTGACGGGAAGGGCGACAGCACGGACCGGGCTTCGCTGGCGCTTATGGAGGCACCTGATACACCGGCGTATGGGGTGGAGCGTAGTTTCTGCACCATGTGCCTGATGTTTCCAGAGCTGTTTGAACGTCACTTTGAGCGGATTTCGCAACTGACCTATTCCAACGAGCTGCATTCCATGTTCATGGCATCGCTGGTGCGCATTGCGACGGATCTTGCTGAGGGGGCTGTAACTCAGATCTACAACAAGCTGGATGAACGGTTCTATCAGATCCTTAAGGAAGCGATTGCAAGTGCGACGGGCGAAGGTGATGACGGTAAGGCCAGCACGTTGCGCCGCTGGGATGCGTTGACCAACCGCCTGCAGATTTTGAGAGAGGATCCGCCCGAGGACTTTGTGGAGATGCTGTTCCTGAACTATGCCGATATGCTTGAACTACGCATGTTGGAGCGGGAACTGGAACATGAAACACGGGCAATGGAAGAAAACCTGACGGAAGAGAGCTGGCATCGTTTTCAGGCTCTGAAGCAGGATTTGTCGCGCCGTCGCGAGGAGTGTTTGCGTGATGAGCAGGAGTTGGCAGAGCGAGCGGTGAAAATGCGTGCCTCTGCGAAGACTTCGGTTTCTGCCTGATCGTATTTGAGGGATTTTGGTTGATCTGCATGCTTCCTGCACGGGGTTATGCTCGGTCACATCAGGATGGATTTGTGAAAAAAGATCTGTTGTTTTTCAAAGTTATCCAAAAAAACCGCTAATGAACTGTCCAAAATCCCCCAGAATCAGATTGACCGGGCGGAAACACCCTTGCGAATCACAAAAGGCGAGCTACATACACTAAGTCAGACAGCCGATACGAGCGCCCGTAGACCCTAGATGTCACTAGAGCGGCGAAATCAAAGTCGGATAATCAGCGCTGTCGATGCCTGGAATGTGCCGGAGACGGCCTAAAACGGTAGGAATGCCTGTGAGCACTCCTGCCTGAATGTGTTTTGGGTTGTTAATTCCGTGAGAACATTTTGATACCAGGGTTAAGTCAGGTTTAAGGGACTTTGCGTTAAACCCCAAAGTCAAATGTGATTCAAATGTCGCCTGTGTGAGTTGATGCACGGGGGCAATGGGTTGCGTAACGCAATAGTTCGCTGGTGCACGACCAGCGACTTTGGAGCAAAATATGGCGACGAAGGCGACACAAGCTGAAGATACGCAGGAACCGGCAGGCGCAGAAGGACAAGATGGTCCTCTCTTGGATTTGTCGGTCGCCGCCGTCAAGAAAATGATTAAGACCGCTAAGAAACGCGGTTACATCACTTATGACGAGCTGAACGAAGTTCTTCCTCCTGATCAGGTGAGCTCTGAACAGATTGAAGACACCATGTCGCTTCTCTCTGAAATGGGCATCAACGTTGTTGAGGCGGAAGATGCGGAAGAAGGCAAAGAGGAAGAAGGCGCGCAAGAAACAGCTGCTGCAGAAAGCAGTGAGCTGGTTGTTGCCTCTTCAACCGCTGTTGCCAAGACGACCAGTACGCGCGAGCCAACCGATCGTACGGATGATCCGGTGCGTATGTACTTGCGCGAGATGGGTACGGTTGAACTGCTGTCCCGCGAAGGCGAAATTGCCATTGCAAAGCGTATTGAGGCTGGCCGTGAGGCCATGATCTCTGGCCTTTGCGAGAGCCCGCTGACCTTCCAGGCGATTATCATCTGGGGTGAGGAGCTGGCTGAAGGCAAGGTTCTGCTGCGTGACATTATTGATCTGGATGCGACCTACTCCGGCCCTGGTGGCGCTGGTGGTCCTTCCGACGATGATCTCACCGAGCAGGAAGAAGCCGGCGAGGGTGAAGTTCCCGAGGCTGTTCGCGCGAAGGAAAAAGAAGAAGCCCGCAAGCGTAAAGAAGAAGAAGCGCGCAAGTCCAATGGTGCTGCACCAGCTGCTGCTGCGGCCGCACCAGCTGACGCCACTCCTGGCGCACCGGGTGAAGCTCCTGCTGACGGCGAGAGCGCTGACGATGATGACGACGAGTATGAGGCAAACGTTTCTCTTTCCGTGATGGAAGCAGAACTGAAGCCGATGGTCGTTGAGATCTTTGACAAGATCACCGAGGACTACAAGAAGCTGCGTAAGCTTCAGGATCAGCTGGTTGAAAACAAGCTGGCCAACAAAACCCTGTCCCCGTCCCAAGAGCGTCGTTACAAGAAGCTCAAGGAAGACATCATTGTTGAAGTGAAGAGCTTGCACCTCAATGCAAACCGTATTGAGACACTGGTTCAGCAGCTTTACAGCATCAACAAGATGCTGATGGGTTACGAAGGCCGCCTGTTGCGTCTTGCTGACAGTAACGGTGTGAACCGTTCTGACTTCATCAAGCACTATCAGGGTTCTGAGCTGGATCCGAACTGGATTCGCAAGGTGGCAAACCTTTCTGGCCGTGGCTGGAAAAAGTTTGTGACCAATGACGGCGACATGATCCGCGAACTGCGCGGTGAGATTCAGGCGCTTGCGACTGAAACTGGCCTTGAGATCACCGAATTCCGCACTCTGGTTTCCATGGTGCAGAAGGGTGAGCGCGAAGCGCGTATCGCGAAGAAGGAAATGGTGGAAGCGAACCTACGTCTCGTTATCTCCATTGCCAAGAAATACACCAACCGTGGCCTGCAGTTCCTGGATCTGATTCAGGAAGGTAACATTGGCCTCATGAAGGCGGTAGACAAGTTCGAATACCGCCGCGGTTACAAGTTCTCCACCTATGCGACCTGGTGGATTCGTCAGGCGATCACCCGATCCATTGCGGATCAGGCGCGCACCATCCGTATTCCGGTGCACATGATCGAGACGATCAACAAGATCGTTCGTACTTCTCGTCAGATGCTTCACGAAATTGGCCGTGAGCCAACCCCGGAAGAGCTTTCTGAAAAGCTGCAGATGCCGCTTGAGAAAGTGCGTAAGGTGCTGAAGATCGCCAAGGAGCCTATCTCCCTTGAAACACCGATTGGTGATGAGGAAGACAGCCATCTGGGTGATTTCATCGAGGATAAAAACGCCATCCTGCCGATTGATGCGGCAATTCAGGCGAACCTTCGTGAGACCACGACCCGCGTTCTGGCCTCGCTGACACCTCGTGAAGAGCGTGTTCTGCGCATGCGCTTTGGTATCGGCATGAACACCGACCACACTCTGGAAGAGGTTGGTCAGCAGTTCTCCGTTACCCGTGAGCGTATTCGTCAGATTGAAGCGAAGGCGCTGCGTAAGTTGAAGCACCCAAGCCGCTCCCGCAAACTGCGGAGCTTCCTGGACAGCTAAGCTGCTGCTTTGGTTAAGCATTAAGAAGCCGGTCTCTGTAGGGAGGCCGGCTTTTTTGTTGGAACGTTTACCCGTCAATGTCGTTGTTTCGAGGTGTGTTGCCGCCATTGAGCCGTTTGGTTCAAGCGAATGTGTGTGCAACGTGCGTATAACGTGTGTGCCGCTTGTGGTTGTTGAGGTGGTTCAATTCCGAGCTAATGGCGTAAGCTGGTGTTCCGCTATTTCTGCGAGAATTATCAAAGTGTTTTGATGGAGCTTACGATGGAACCGGAAGATTTTCGCCGAGAGCTGGATGGCTTGAGGACTGAGGTACGCCGGAAACCGGGCAAGGGATGGGTGATTGCCTGTTCGATTATCACGACCTTGCTTGTGCTGGTGATACTTGTAGCACTCATGATGTTTGGGATGATGAGCCGCATGCAGGGCGTTATGAGCTGGACTGATGTCATGCCTGACCGGCAAGTTGAGCGGCCTTTCCCACAGACACCTTCACCACCACCACCGGCACAGCCGCTGCCGCGGTGAAACAAGATTGTTTTGGCGTATCTTGCTTGTGAAGATGGTGCCCGCCACTTTCGGTGGTACGCCTAAGGCACCGGCGTGTGCCTGAGCCTTTGGCGGGTCCCGTCCGGGGTTATCTCCACATTTACGGCAGATCGATCTTCCTCCCTGTATGAGATCAGCGCATTTTGGGCATCTTGAAGGCCATGATAGCTGCCAGAGACGAAACCCCTGCCATGATGAGGAAGACAACAGGCCCGGTTTGAGCTGCATTTTCCAGTGTGATCAGATCTTTGGCTCCGGGAACGGAGAAGCCGGAGAGGCCAGCCAGAAGACCAGCCAGCGCCGCTCCAATGGCGGTGCCGGCGGATTGAAGCGGGCCGATGAAGCCGGAGGCTCTGTCGCGCTCATCGTCGGTTTCTGCATAGATGATCGCCTTCTTCAGGAACTGGCTGCTCATACCAAAGCCTGCACCGCTCAAGACCGATGAAAGCATGAAGATCCAGAGAGACAGCGTGGAGAGGGATAGGACAGTGAGCAGTATTCCAGCGGTGATGCTCAAGGTCCCCAGACGGATCAGGTTGGTCTGGGTGTGTGGTGTCTGCACACGGGCGACGATCCATGCGGTGGCTGTCCATGTAAAGGCTACGATTGCCATTGTATAAGCCGCCTGCGTGACGGTAAGACCCCAGAGCACTTGTCCCATGGCAGCGCCATAAACAACGCGTGCCGCGCTGGAGATTGACAGAAGCAAGGTCACCCACATGCCGAGGCCGAGGATGCCGGTGAGCTTAAATGCGCTGCGCGGTATGAAGGGGCTTGCGCTTTTCTTATCCCACTTGACGGCGAGGATTAGCAGCGTCAGCCCAACGACCAAGGCAGCAAAGATGTGCAGCGTGCTGCGCAGTTCACCCACATAGGCGACGAGCAGGACGGCCACGGCGAGCAGTCCGAGGCGCGGGAACATGCTCATTCTATCGGTGTTTTGGGCGCCTGTGCCTTTTTGCCTGGCGGTGGCAGGAATGACTGTGATCGCCAAAATGAGCAGTATCAGGGAGAGGGGCAGGTTGGCGTAAAATACGGCGCGCCATGACCAACTTTCTGTCAGAGCGCCCGCAGCAAGGGGACCAATACCTGCGGAAACCGCCCAGACCCCTGATAATAGGGCAAAGACAGAGGAAACGGCATTTTCCGGATATAGGTCTGAAATCAGCGTGTAGCAGAGGGAGACGATCATACCTTCGCCCAGACCTTGCAACATGCGACCGAGCAGGAGGTGCTCCAAAGAGCCGGCAACCCCTGCGATGAAGGAGCCTGCAAGAAAAGACAGGGCTGCGGCAATGAAGAGAGGACGCGCTCCAATGCGCGCTTTAAGGGAGCCTGTGACCGTCCCAGCCAAGATGGACCCAATCTGAAACAGGCTGAGCACCCAGAAAGCCCTTTGCTGGCCGCCAAGGTCTCTGATGATGTCTGGCATGATCGCGGAGGACAGGAAACCGTTCATGCTCGCCGATCCGACACCCAAAATCATAATGAGAGATGGCAACCAGCGGCCATCCATGGTGAGCTTTTGGAAGGGTGATAAAGGGGCTGTTTGAGCTGGGTTGGAAATGGTCACGAGTATCACCTAATTAGAAATATATCTCTTGTTTAATTCGAGATATTTGATAAGTAAAGTATTTTTTTATTAAGTTGGGCTTGCTTTGTGTAGTCCCAAAATTCGTGGGGCGGTCCTTTTCGCACGCAACTCAACTGAAGGCCGGCTGCGGGAGAAAGGAGAAAGGCTGGATGCTTGATGACGTTTGAGAATAGGCGGGTGTGTTGGGCGAGACTATCAGAATGGGGAGAGTGACGCACTGTCTGGTATCAGAATTTTTGTGGGGTTTGGGCCAATAAAAGAAAACCCCGCTTGGGGCGGGGTTTGAGAGTTTGTGTTGGAGGCTCGTGTTTACTGCACAAGCTCGTAGGTTATTGTGACTGATGACGAGAGGGTTTCTTGTCCGGCTGCAATTGGAGGGGCGCTGTCCATTTTTGCAGCTCTCATCGTCATCATTTCCGGGTAGGGCCGCGGGGTCGACCCTGCTTCGGAAATACTGAGAACCTTGCCGAGGCTGACGCCAGCTGCAGTTGCATACGCTTCTGCTTTGGTGCGTGCGTCTTTTACTGCGCTTTCGCGGGCCTCATCAATGAACTCTTCAGGGTTGGATACGCCGAACTGAATCTGTCCAACATCGTTGGAGCCGTTCTGGACCAGCATGTCCAATGTGGTGCCGAGCTTTGTGATGTCCTGCAGATTGATGCGGACGCCGTTTTGAACGCGGTAACCGATGATCTCAGGGGCTCTGGGCTCGTTGTTGTTAAGGCGGCGGTTGTCGTAGACCGGGGAGATATCGAAACCGGATGTCTGGACGTCATCGCTGTCAATGCCCGCTTCCTCGATGTCTTGCAGGATGGCGTTCATGGTGACAGAGTTTTGCTGAAGAGCAGAGGCAGCATCATCGCCTTGCGTGATGACGCGAGAAACCAGCGTCGCCATATCTGGCGCCACACTGACAGATCCCTGTCCAGAGACTGTGATCCTACCGGACAGTTCTGCAGCTTTGGCATGGACACCGCTGGAAACAACAAGGGCGGCGGCAACAAGGCCAGCAACTGCGAGGGCGCTTATACTTGGAAGACGTAATTTCTTCTGTTCGTTCTGCATTCAATTCTCCAGTTTAAAAAGTGTTTTGACCAATGCTTGATCTGTGTTGCTGATTGTCTTTTTTGATCAGTTGAATCTCAAGAAATGCAATTAGAAGTTACAATTGCGGCGGCTCTCAGGCGTGTTCATGTCAATTCACGGGTTTGATTTGGGTGATCCAAATTAATTGGATCGCCCACGTTGCCATCTCCCGACAACAGGATTGCAATGGGGCGCGAAGCGGGGAATTGCGCGCAGATAATAATGGCCAGCACGACTAACGGTACGCACAGCACCATTCCAATCACGCCCCATAATGTGCCCCAAAAACTCAAAGAGATCATTATGACGAGTGGCGAAATGTTAAGTTGTGTCCCCATCAGACGTGGTTCCACCAGATTGCCCAGAACGAACTGAACGGCGCCTAGCCCAAGGGTAATAGCGACGAAGGGCGTGAGGGTGTCGAAGTAAACCAGCGAGAGCAAGCTTGGGAAGATAACGGCAATCAGGGAACCGATTGTCGGGATGTAGTTGAGCAGGAAGGCAATGAAGCCGAACAGTGCCGGGTAGGGCAGGCCAGCCCACAGGGTGATGCCGTAGGTCAACAAGCCGGTGAGGGTGCTGACGCCCGTCTTGATGCCCATATAATGACGCATGCGGCGGCCAATCTCTCCACGAATGGCAAAGGCGAGCTGGGCGCGGTCGGAGTTCTCAAAGAGGGCGGCAAGTTTTTTGTCAAACGTGGCGGCCTCAAAAATCATGAAGAGGACGTAGATAAAGACCAGAGAGCTTGATCCAGCCAGACTGGTGAGAACCGACGCGCCAGTACTCAGAGCGGCGCTGAGCGAGAAGTTGGGCAGGATATCCTCGAGCTGAAGCGGCCTTTCCATATTTAACAATGAGGCAAGTCTGACCAGCAGCTCGTCGAGCCTGCCTTGATAGGTGGGCGCATCAAACGCCAGTTGTTGCAGGTTGACGGAGACAATGTTGAACAGGATGCCCAACACATAGAAGATCACGAGCAAGGCCAGCAGAATCGTGAGTGGGCGCGGCAGATAGGCCCCGACGACCGGCAAATGTCGCAGGGCGGTGGCCATGGAGTTGATAATGTACCAAAGCACCAATGCGATAATCAGGGGGATGAGAAGGGAGCGCCCTATGAAGAGTAGCCACCCAATAACAACAAGAAGGAACAAAGAGGCGGTAAAATTTATGAGAGGCTGGCGCATCATGCACTCCAAGGGGTCAAGCTGCCGGTGGCTGTTAGTCTTCACATAGTCTCTTAAAATCAGGTATTTATAAAGCTTTGTGATGAATCCTCTGTTTATCTGGCGGGGATAAGGCACATCCCCAAGTTTCAACAGGATCTGGCTGACCAGTTGCTTTAAACAATTTACTCGACCACAGTTGATGGTGTAGAACCTGTCCACGGTAAGGGCCTGTAGCTCAACTGGTTAGAGCCGTCCGCTCATAACGGACTGGTTGGGGGTTCAAGTCCCTCCGGGCCTACCACCTTCCCTATCTTCTTCATTTTCTTTTTATATCGGCTTTCACGATGTGATCTGCATTCACGTCGTGAACTTATTCTTTCTACATGCCGTAATTCTGGGGTGTGTTTAGAGTAGATATTTATCTCACCATGAATTTATAGGTGATATATTGTATCGGATAAACGCTAGGTGAAATTAGTTTAAAGTAATTACTTTGTTCTTACATTGCTAAAAGAAACTAATACCTTGATATGTCGTGAGATGACATAATTCAGCTCAGCTAATATACCAAAGCTACATCGATACAACTGACACTTTCTTTCTCAGAAATTTTTCGTGAAGTCCTCATTAGATTAGGGGTTGCTCTATGAGACTAAATTCTGCTCTCGGGCTCATGCTGGGGTGTGTCCTCAGTGTGGGCTCCTCTCACGCACAACAACTTGTTTATCAGCCAATTAATCCGAGCTTTGGTGGTTATTCGTCCAACACGACGCACCTGTTTGCAACAGCCAATGCGCAGAAAACTGCCACGGCGCGGGATATAAACAGTGGCGGTGGTTATGGCTCCGGCAGCGGGGCTGACGGAGACGGGACGAGCCTTGCTGATTTGTTTGTGCGCCAGTTGCAAAACCGATTGATCTATGCGCTGGCTGATCAGGTTTCGCAGGCGATCTTTGGTGAAGATCCCAAGGACAGCGGCACCGTCAGCTTTGGGGACCAGAAAGTTTCCTTTGTGCGGGGCACAGATTCCATTCAGCTGCAGATTATTGATGAGAGCACAGGTGCGATTACCGATATTACGGTTCCCGTTCTGCAGGCCGATACTCCAATAAATTGATGCCAGGTTATTGATATGATGAAGAAATCCATTGTTATCGCCATGGCGTTGTCGTTGTCTGCTTGCGGGCCGGTAACACGCATGGCTTTTAGTCCCGGACCTCAACTTGCAACGGTTTCTGCCCAAGCAAGTAAGTTGAAGAGGCTGCCCCCTCCGAAGGAGCCGGTTTATGCTGCTGTCTATAGTTATCAGGACCTGACTGGCCAGTATAAACCCTCTGAAAATGTGCAGACTCTGTCCCGTTCAGTTACGCAAGGTGCTGACACCATGCTGGTGCGGGCTTTGCAGGATGCGGGGGATCGGCGTTGGTTCCGCGTGGTTGAGAGGGGCAATCTGGATGCGCTCCTGAAGGAACGTCAGATCGTTACGCAGATCCGCAAGATCTATCTGGGCGAAGAGAAAGTTGACCCGAACGTGCTGCCACCACTGCTTTATGCGGGCGTGCTGTTTGAAGGCGGCATCGTTGGATATGACAGCAACACCCGCACTGGCGGCGCAGGCGCTCGTTACCTGGGCATTGGCGGGAATGCAGATTACCGGCAGGACGACGTTACCGTTGCACTTCGTGCTGTGAGCACCCGTACGGGCGAAGTCATGGCCAACGTTATGGTGCAGAAGTCTGTTGTTTCCGTCGGTCTGAAGGGCGGTGCGTTCCGCTACATCGCTTTGGATGAAATTTTGGAAGCTGAAGCGGGCATCACCAGAAATGAACCGGTCACCCTTGCTGTGCAGCAGGCCGTTGAGAAAGCGGTTTACTCCATTGTTATGGAAGGTGCGCGCGTTGGGGCTTGGAGTTTTGAAAATCCGGCCCAAGCCAATGTTTTGTATCAGGAATACACATCTGAGAAGGCACAGGTTACGCAGCCTGTAAAGGTGAAAAAGGCTCGCCCCCCATCGAATAATGGTGCTTACAAAGGGAGTGTTCCACTGGCGTGGTCAAACCTGTGGGCGAATAAGAAATCTTAGGATGTTGCAAAATGTTCAGCAGTTCTAGAACAGCATCCATCGTTTTTCTCTTGGGCCATAATTTTTCTAAGCCATTGAAATTAGGTGACTATGACAAATGGTGGCAAGAGATATGGGTTACCGTAAAACGGTAATAGAGGGTGTGCGACCTCGCTAAAACTCACACACCCTCATGTCGCAACGGAGCAAATTTGATTGGTTGCAATCTCCTTTGCTCACCCGAACTATTATATGTGAAGGTTCGTAATTATGAAGCAAATTCTTATTTTGTCATGTTCAGCATTGGCATTTTCAGTTGTTGCTGCACATGCGGGAGATGGTAATGCATCTTCCCTGAGCCAGGTGAACCTGGCGGGTGCAGGCAATAAGGGCACGATCACCCAGACCGGCGACTACAATAATTCGATTGTTCAGCAAACCAACACTGGAGGTGGCCTTAATACGGCGACTGTTATGCAGCGTGGCAGCAATAACATTGCTGGTACCAATAGCAGTTCAAACAGTATGAATGGTCAAATGGTGCAGAATGGCGCCAGTAACGTTCTTGACATCTGGCAGGACGACAATCAGATGGTGAGCCGTGTAAGGCAGTCTGGTGATTACAACACTGCAAATATCGACCAGCGTGCGGACGATGCTCCTTCTGATCGTACCCCTGATCACCGTGTCTGGCGTGTGAGACAGACTGGTCAGGCAGGTGCTACTTCGACGCAGAACAGTCTGGATATCACGCAGCGTGGTGATACCAACGTGGTTCATCGGGTTATTCAGCGGAATACTTCTGCAACTGGTGATGAGAATACTGCTACGATCACTCAGCGTGGCTCTTACAACGGTGCTAATATTGATGGCGTTCCGCCGGATGGACCATCCCATGGTGCAAGACTGACGCAGGTTGGATCTGGCAACGATACATCGGCAAAACAGAATGGTGAGCGTAACAACTTCTGGCTTGAATCCAGAGGTGACGGAAACATAGTTGATTTGGTTCAGGATGCCAGCTCCATTCAGTCCTACACCAAATCTGTTATTGAAGGCGATGCGAATGATGCCGGGTATCACCAGTCTGGTGATATGCAGGATATTGATGTTGTACTTGACGGCAGCAACTTCATGATCCGTGCCCGACAGTCTGGATCTTCCAACACAGTTGACTACGTAGGGGCCGGTGCCGACGGAAAGGTTTCCATTCAGCAGATTGGTGTTAGCAATGCCTTTTCCGGTTACTCAGCGGGCAACGACCAATATATTGCTGTGAAGCAATCCGGTGACAATAACTATGCTGGTATTGATGGTTTGAATGGACCTAACGTCAACAAGTTCTACGTGTTGCAGACGACTGATAGCAATCGCGTACATGTTGGAGTGGTTGATGGCAGCTATAATCGCCTTCAGTTCATTCAAAAAGGCGGTAATGGCAACGTCATTGACTTTGAAGACGTTTATGGTGACCAGAACAAGATCTTCCTCACCCAAAACGGCGAGGGTAACCTCATCACCGGTAACGTTGGCAGTAGGAACGATTCCTCTACAAGCAACAATAACCGCATTCGGGTGGCGCAGATCGGTGATTTTAACATAGCGGGTGTTTCTATCACCGGAAGTAGCAACACGGCAGACGTTGGTCAAAAGGGTAACAGCAACGTTGCTGACGTCATCCAAGCCGGAGACAACAACACTGCAACCATCACGCAGGGTGCTGCCAATGTTGGTCTTCCAACGATCATGACTGACAGTTCCATTCCATTCAATACGCTGAATGGCTCGAACTGGTAAGATTTCTTCCCCCGGCCTACGGGCCGGGGCTTTTTCAATTTTACTGACTCAATCTATAGAAAATAGAAGACACTGTGATGTGATGGGAGTGGATCTTTCCACTTCCGGAGCATTGCAATGTTGGTTGGTCTTCTCGTTGGCGGTTTTGCTCTGCTTGGAGTTCTATGTGGGGCAAATGCGCAGGATGCTCTCGTCATCCCTCAAGTGGCTGTTTCCGAGTCTCAGCAAGGGGGCGCAGGTTTGCAGCTATCGGAAGGGCAGAGTGCGAAGCTGGTTTCCGGCGATATTCCGCAGGTGACAGGTTACGGTGGGAATGCCATCAGCATTCGGGGTTTAGAAGAGAGTTTCGCCACTTTGATTGTTCCTGTGGAACCGAAAACAGTCAGTGATGTGCCAAACTCGCCGGTTGGCGGGCAGGGGCTGATTATCGGGACCGGGGATACGGTGCTTTACGAGGCACAGGGAACCGGGGATGGCTTTGGTTTCATCCAGTATGGATATAGCAATTCATTGATAGGCAGAACTTATGGGCACGGCAACACGGCGTTGCTTGGGCCGTTCGAGAACAATAATCGGGTGCTGCTCAATCAATTTGGAACTGGGAATTCTCTAAGTATTATGCAGGGGCAATAGCCGTACGTGGGCTCATTGCTCCGAATTTTCGGGTGACGGACATGATAGGAAAATCAAGCGGGTTTATTCTGGCAGGTTTGTTGATGCAGACGGCCGCGTTTGCCGGTGATGGGAATACCGCACTTATCCGGCAGGTGGGTGACAATCACACGGTTCAGGTTTCACAAACTGCAAGCAACAGCGATGCAACTGTTCTGCAAGGCGGAGAAACTCTCGCTGCTGGTGTAGGGCAGACCGTCTTGCGCGGGGCATGGGCTCTTGGTGATTTTTGGGGCGCGTCAAAAAATGCTTTTGATGCGGCTGACAACGTGGCCGCGCTTGTGGTGCGTGAGAGCTTTCTTGCTCCCTCTGCCACTGGTGTTGGCAATGATGCGACAGTTGTGATTTCCGGCGATAATTCAACAGCTAACCTGTTTCAGACCGGAAATAACAATCTAGGGTCGGTGGAGGTTTCCGGTAGTGATTCCAAAGGAACCTTGTGGCAGCACGGCAACGACAATGAGGCTGGGCTGTCTGTCATCAGTGATAGCACCTATGTGCTTTACACCCAGCGTGGTAACGGGCTGAAGACCTCTGATGGCAATACGCTCACGGTTTATGCTCCGGGTAACTCCCTCAGAGTGGATCAGCAATAGGGCATGCTCGTGAGTCAGACACAGCGTTGGTGATCACAGTGGACTGTGCTGCCGTACGGTATGGTGTGCGGTGCCGGGATGTTCCGGGTTTCAGGAGTTACGGATTACTGGCGTTTTGGCGTTCGGCCATTGCGAGTGCTCCGTGTAGGGCATCGCTTTTGGCGGGTACAATGAACTGCTTCAGGTCTGGAGGTAAAAAGGCGTCGTAAGCCTGACTTAGACCACCAAGCAGGGCGATGGGCAGTTTGCCGTCATCGCTCAGGAGTCGCAGGGCCGAGGCCACGTAGGTGGTGCCTTCCTCAACGATGTCGAGGGCAAGGCTGCTTTGTTGCTGGGCGTAGATGAGGATGATCGGCATGAACTCGGCGAAGTCCTTGGGCTTTGCGCTGCGAGCGAACTCCGAGAGTTTGCGCGGGTCATCGTCAAACTGGCGTAGGATATGCTCGGTGAGCGGGCAAAGTCTGCGTAGGCCGTCGTGTGCGAGCAGGGCTTCTTCCAGTGCACGTTCGCCCATTTTAGCACCGCTGCCCTGATCTCCGCAATGGAAGCCCCAGCCACCCAGATAGTAATGCTGGCCGCCTTTGCGGGCCATGAAATTGGAGCCAGTTCCGACGATGCCGATCACACCGTCTCCAGCGCCGTGTGCGCCTTCCAGTGCGATCACGGTGTCGGTGACAATCTGCGCTGAGGCGAAGGGCAGGGTTTGTGCAAGTCCCTCCGGATCGTGGTGGGCGTTGGCGCCTGCAAGGCCCAGAACGGCGACGGTTTGCTGTAAGGCTTCTTCGGTCAGGCCCGCGTCTTTACACGCTTCATTTGCTGCGAAACTAATGGATTTCACGCTCTGGGCAGGGTCGCTGTAAATGTTGGCTGGTCCGGCTGTCCCACGGCCCAGTAAACGTCCATCTGCTGTTGCGATTGCTGCACGGCATGTGGTGCCTCCGCCATCAACACCCAGAATGTAATCCATGAGGTTTGCCTCTTCTCTTCCGCTTCCAATCCTGTGTATGGCAGCAGGTGTTTAATGCATGGTTGAGACGTGGTGGTTTTGTCGGGGCTGCTGCACTTCCAAAGTGGTTGGCGTAAGGGATGCAGGGGGAGCCCGAGGTGGCCTTGATATGCTGGGCTATCTTTTTTGGCCATAGGGGCGCGTCGGATTGCACGCTTGCGGGGTGTAGGATGCCAAGTGCTTTGTTGAGTTGCGGAAGCTACTCTAAACGTGAAGTGCTCGGTGAGCTACGAACTGTAAACCAGAAGCAGGTTTGTTGCGTGCGGGCAGCCAGGCAACGCCCATCTGGGATAGGCGTTGCTGCAGAACGATAAGGGGTCTATTTAGGTTCCAGATCAGCCCGTGTGAAAACCGGATAAACGGGCAGGTTAGGAACGCCTTGAATTGCGGGGTTGCCTTCTCCTCGCCAGATCGCGCAGATGACTGCGCGAACATCGGCGCCTTCCTGTATTGCAAGCTGATGGGCGTCCGCGACCGCACCGCCGGTGGAAATCACATCCTCGATGAAGGCTATTTTTTTCCCGGCGACGTCCTGGCCCTCAATCGCCCGGCAGGTGCCATAGGATTTGGCTTCTTTTCGAACGAATGCTGCCGGTAGTCCGGTGTGCAAGGAAAGGGCGGTCACGAGGGGGACGCCTCCCAGTTCGAGGCCAGCGATAATCTCGGTTTCGGGTGGCAGTAAATCACTCATTGCCTTTGCGAGTGGCCGCAACAGGTGAGGCAGACCTTCAAAGCGATATTTGTCGAAATAGCGGTTTGACACCTGTCCTGAGCGCAGCACAAATTCGCCCTCAAGCGCAGCGACCTCGGTAATGCTCCGCGCGAGATCGGGCAATGACAATATGGACTGATCTGACATCTGGTTTCCCCTTTAAATTCAATCGGCCCATTACTAGTGCGAAGGCAGCTGACTGGCAAACGTTTTGGTGAACTCGATGCGCCGGAAGGGAACGTCGGTAAGCAGGGGCATCTTTTCTCGCCGTTTCGGATCGAAATACTGCTGGACTTCAGTAAATCAAGTGCTTCAGAGAATTCCGGAAACTGCTCTTGACTTAAACTTAACTTGAAGCCCTAGACAGGATGTCATCGGAAACCAATAGAAAGGTTGTTGTGATGATAAAGAGCGCCCTGAGCCAGCTGGAATCTGCCCTGCCTGATCCTGTCGTGATGGTGAGCCTTTTTTGTGAGCATCGGCGAGGTGTTGTGCGTTCGCGGGTGAGCAAAGTTCATGCTCTGGTGTGTGACGATGACATTGCCGTCGTTTCTCCTGGGAAGACTAGTCAGTAAAGCAGATAGGGGCCTTATCAAATTCGTCAGCATCTGAATGGGGATGGGAGGTCTCGGTGTGATTTTTAAGAAGAGCGTTCGCTCGTGGCTTTGGCGTGCGGAGCCGTATTGGTTTTAAGCGTTTTGGTGCCGGGTAGCCCAATAGATTTTGCTGGGCTTTTTACAGGTGGGGCTTCATGAAATTGTTTAGTTTATTTGCCGCAAATCTCGTTGCTTCAGTTGCGATGGGAATTGCGCTTACGATTGTTCCCTGGGAGCTTGCCAATAGCGTTGGCGGGGGGAAGTTTCTTGCTTTTACTGCGAGTTGGTCAACAGCCGTGCTGATCTTTGTGTCTCCGGTTGCTGGTCGTTTGGTAGACCGCTTATCGCGGCGGTTCGCCCTGATGGTTTGCGTTGTGACTATGGGAATAGTTTTGCAGATCAGCGCTTTGGCCTATGGCTCTGCGGTCCTGAAAGTGGCTGGTCTGAGCGTGTTCTATTTTCTCTCCCAGATATTTTTCTTGTTCTTCTACAACGCTCTAACGGCATTCATCCAAGAGGTTTTTGAGGAGGAAGAACGCGGCAAGGTGAATGGCTGGATGCAAGTTGAAATGCAGGCCTCAACCGTTCTCGTCGGCCTTTTGATGATCTATTCCATCGAGAGCGAGGACTTCAGAAGCGTTCTTGTCTTAAACGGCTTCTTGCTGTTTTTATCGGCGCTTTTGCTTGGCGTTATTCCCTATTCTAAACAATCGAGACCGCAGCAGGCGAGGCGTTCAAGTGTTGTGTTTGCGACCATCTTGCGGCGTTACGATTTGGTGATGCTTGGGATCTGCGGAAGCGTGAGTTTTGTTTGCATCATGATGCTGAACATTGTGCATCCGGTTTATATGGTGAGCGTTCTTCAGCTGGATGTTTCAGCCCTTGCGAAACTGTCGATTGCATTCGGGATAGGGGCGGCGTTTTCGGGATTTATTGCTGGCAGGTGTGTACGAAAAGAAATTGCATTGCCCATCATGAAAACCTGCATAGTCTTGTACACCGCAATGACCTTCCTGATGGCGCTGTTTCCGGATTTTCTGGTTATTCTTGTTTTGTTTGCAGGGCTTGGGGCTACAGGGTCGGCGATACGGGTTGCCTATAACACCTACATCATGAGCGTGGTGGATGAGGCGATTTTTGGTAGCTACCTGTCAGTGATCAGCACGGTTACCTACATTCAGCGGACAGTCTTTGGGTTGTTGCTGGCGCTGATTATCGCGTGGTGGCCTGCCTCCAATTATTATTGGTTTGTTTTCGCGATCAGTTTTGCCGGGTTTGTGTTGCTGCTGGTCCATGGAGTGCTTGCCTCCGGGCACAGGCTTGAAATACCGGAGCTGGGCCGTGAGAAAGAGGCTTGAAGAGATTTGGGAGCGTACTGAGCGTGTCGGCAAGCTTCACCCAGAATGTTGATCGGGCGGTCGATCAACATTCTGGGAGCTTTGGTTTTACTTCGTATTCACTCTCGCAGAGAGTGCTTCGGCGGATTCTTTGCGTTCGGAGTATCTATCCGTCAGATGCTCCGTGCGCCCGCGGGTGAGGTGGGTGAACTTCATGAGTTCTTCCATGACATCCACTACGCGGTCGTAGAGGGAGGACGGCTTCATGCGGTCGTCGCCGTCAAACTCCAGAAATGCCTTGGGCATGGAGGACTGATTGGGGATGGTGATCATGCGCATCCAGCGGCCAAGCACGCGCATCTGGTTGACGGCGTTGAAGCTTTGGGAGCCGCCGCTGACCTGCATCAGCGCCAGTGTTTTGCCCTGGGTTGGGCGAACTGCACCAACAGAGAGGGGCACCCAGTCGATCATGGTTTTCATGATGCCGGTCATGGAGCCATGGCGTTCTGGCGAGCACCAGACCTGACCTTCGGACCACATCATCAGGTCGCGTAATTCCTGCACCTTGGGGTGGTCTGGCTCAGCGTCATCGGCCAGTGGCAGGCCGCTCGGGTTGAAGATGCGGGTCTCGGCGCCAAGCTGTTCCAGAATGCGCTGGGCTTCCAGAATGGCAAGGCGGGAGAAGGAGCGTTTGCGCAAGGAGCCGTAGAGCAGCAGGATACGTGGAGCGTGGTCCGGTGCATTCTCTTTGCGCAAAGCATCAGTGTTGATCGGGTGGAAGCTGTCTGCTTCCAAATGTGGTAGGTCGGTCAAATCAAAGGACATTTTGGAGGCAGCTTATGTTTTTGCAGGGATGACGACTTCGCCGTCTTCTTTGGTGAATGCGCCAATCTGGTCTGCGCTGAGGATTCCCAGCAGCACGTCAGAGGGGCGGCAGAGGCGGGTGCCTTTGTCGGTGACGACGATCGGGCGGTTCATGAGGATTGGGTGTTCCTGCATGAAGTCGATCAGCTGATCGTCGGTCCACTTTTCATCATCAAGGCCAAGCTCCTCAAAAGGAGTGCCTTTTTTACGCAGTACTTCGCGAACGGAGAGACCGCTGTCCTTGATGAGCTTTTCCAGCGTTTCGCGGGAAGGCGGGGTTTTGAGGTATTCAATCACGACCGGTTCGGTGCCAGCCTGTTTGAGCATGGCGAGGGTGTTGCGGGAGGTGCCGCATTTTGGGTTGTGATAGATGATTGGGTTCACGTTTTAGATCTCCGGTGGTGTTGGTCAACAGGAAGAAAACGGGTTGAGACCCTGACACAGGGTCGGATCGCCGCTGCAGCAATCTTCTGTCAGGAAACGAAGCAGGCCGCGCATGGTCTGCGGGGCAATGGCGTAGCGCACCACGCGGCCTTCTCGCTGGGCGGTGAGGAGGTGGGCGCGTTCGAGCGTTGCTAGGTGGAACGACATGCGGGTGGGGGCGATGGACAGCTCGCTGGCGATCTGGCCAGATGGCAGGCCCTCCGGCATGGCTGTCAGGATCAGGCGGAAGGCAGCCAGTCTGTCCTTGTTTGCCAAGGCGGCAAAGGCCGCGACGGCGTCATCTTCCGGCAGCGGGGCAGCGGTGTCGCTCTGGGAAATCTTAGTCATGAGCAAATACTACAAATATCCTTGTAGTGTTGCAATGAGTGTCTTCAGTGCGAGAGCGAAAAGCTGTGAGTGGGAGTGGAAAGGTGTTTGGTGGGAGAGAGAGGAGGGAGGCTTTGTTATTGTTGGGGATGCCTCCCTCCAGTCGTGTCAATGCCACTTGGGGTGGCATTGGGTGGTCAGGATGGGGGTGTGCTTATTATTGCTGCTTTTCTTGTTTGGGCATGTATCCCCGATAAGCCCAGTGCTGGCATATCGGGGATACGTTTAGTGGCGCGGCGAGAGATGGAAGACAATGACCTCCGCGTCTTTGCCGTTGTTCAGCAGCAGTTGGCCCTGACCTTCTGCGTCGATGGCGTCACCTTCTGAGAGTGTTTCGCCGTTGATCTGTACCTCTCCGCGGGCCACGTGCACATAGACCGCACGTTCGTCATTCAGCTCAAAGCTGATGGTGTCAGCTCCGTTTAGCTTGCCGGAATAGACGTCTGCGGCGGCCTCGGTACGGATGGAGCCATTGCGACCATCGTGGGAGAGGAACAGTTGCAGTTTTCCATCGCGTTCTGCATCGCCCAAATCCATCATTTCATAGCGGGGCGTGGTGTTTTTGCGGTCTGGGATCAGCCAGATCTGGAGAATATGGGTTTTCTCCGTGCTGGATGGGTTGAACTCGGAGTGCTGCACGCCGCTGCCAGTGCTCATGAACTGGATGCCACCTTTGTGGACGGTGCTGCCGTTGCCCATGGTGTCTTCGTGCGCCAGTGCACCTTCGAGCATGTACGAGAAGATCTCGAAATTCTCATGGGGGTGCATCGGGAAGCCAGCAGCTGGATCAATCCAGTCGTCATTCATGACACGCAGATTGTGGAAGTTCATGTTGTTACGGTCAAAATAACTGGCGAAGCTGAAAGAGTGGGCGGTTTTCAGCCAGCCTGCATCCACATGGCCCCGCTGATGGGAGGGGCGTACTCTTAGGCGTAAATCAGTTGCGGTGTTGGTCATGGGACTCTCCGAATTTGTTAATTTCTTTTATTCCGTTGTCTTGACCCTAAAGATATTCTAGTTCTCAAAATGAACAAGGTAACGTTTGGTGATCTGATTGTTCGCTATTTTTGAACGAAGGAGCCTTTGCCGGTTTTCCGAAAGCTGCAAAATCCGGCTGCCAGTTTCATAAAAATTTCGTGGGGAGTGGTGCTGGCACAGATTCCTGTGCGCTACCTGTGCCAAAGCCTCTAAATCTGTGGGTTAGTGGCCCGCCTTAAAGACTTCTCTATAAACCGTATGCGTAATCTGCGGATTGGTGAATAAGAGACTTCTGAGTCATCATGCCGCTGGCATCCCAAACAGCTGCATTTTCGACTTGGAGCGTGGAACAGGTAGTATGGCGTTGAAAATCCTGCACACAGCAGACTGGCATATTGGCCAGAGTCTGAATGGCTGGTCACGCACTTATGAGCACCAACAGTTTTTCAGCGAGCTTGAAGAGTTGATTGAGCGCCATGAGGTGGACGCGCTGGTTGTTGCAGGGGATGTGTTTGACAACCAGAACCCATCCGCAGACGCCACGCAGATGCTGTATGAGGCACTGGCCCGGTTTCGCGAAAAACGCCCGCATCTGATCACTGTGCTGACTGCTGGCAATCACGACCCTGCCGGACGGGTGGAAGCACCGGGTGTGCTGTTTCAGAAAATTGGTGTGCAGGCCGTGGGTATGGTGCGCAGGCAGGATGGCTTGCTTGATCTTTCCCACCATCTTGTGCCGTTGATGGATAGTGACGGTGCGGTGAAAGCCTACGTGCTGGCGCTGCCGTTTCCGCGCGCAACGGATTTGCCGGGCCTTAGCTTTTCCTCTTCAGAAGAGGGCTCGCCAGTGGTGCGGGCGGTGGCCGCTCTTTATGAGGCGGCTGTGTCTCAGGCTCGTGAGCAGATTGGCAAAATACCCCTTGTTGCAACAGGGCATTTGCATGTTGCTGGTGGGCTGGAATCTGAAGGGGCGGAGCGCCGCATCCTGATTGGCGGTGAACATGCCATGCCGTGGGAGCAGTTTCCTGATGATCTGACTTATGTGGCGCTTGGGCATTTGCACAAGCCACAAAAGGTGGGCAAGGAAACCATTCGCTATTCCGGCTCGCCGTTTCCTCTTTCCGTGACCGAGCAAAACTACAAGCACGGGGTAAACCTGCTGAGCTTTTCTGATGAGGGGGTGCTTTCCATTGAGCGCCTTGAGCTGACCCGTCCTGTGCCGTTCCATCGCCTGAAAGGTGACGGTGGTTTGTTGCTTGAAGAGTTGGAGCCTGCGCTTGTCGGTCTTGGGCTGGATGGGGAGCTACCGGTGGAGCAGCAGCCGTTTGTGCATGTGGATCTGAAGCCGCAGGTTTCAGCTGGCGGGCTGAAGGCGGAGGTGGACCAGATCCTTGCCCAGTATCCTGTACGCAGTGCCGGGGTTTCTGTTTTGCGGCCACAACGGCAAGAGAGTGTCAGTGCGGAAGCGGAGAGCCTGATCCGTCTTGCTGAAATTCAACCGGATGAGCTTTTCAAATCTGCTTTTGAGCGGGTGCACGGCGTTGCGCCGGACGCCAAGCATCTGGACTATTTTTATCGCGCAATCGCTGATGCGGAGGTTGAGTAATGCGTATTCTAGCGGTTCGTGGCGAGAACCTTGCCAGTCTGGCGGCACCGTTCGAGATTGACCTTGAACAGGAGCCTTTGAATGGGGCTGGTTTATTTGCGATTACCGGGGAAACGGGTGCGGGCAAGTCCACATTGCTGGATGCGTTGTGCCTTGCCCTGTTTGGGCAATGCCCGCGTTTAAGCGCTGCTGGCAGCAGTGACAGTGTGCCGGATGTTGCAGGTGCGGAGCTGAAAGAAACCAATGCGCGCACAGTGCTTACACGCGGTGCTGCCTCTGGTTATGCCGAGGCAGACTTTGTAGGCGCGGATGGCGCGGGATACCGGGCGCGCTGGACTGTGCGCCGTGCCCGCAACAAAGCATCGGGCCGCTTGCAGAATGTGGAGCGCTCGCTGGTTCGTATGGAAGATAATGCTGCGATTGAAAGCGGCATCAAGCAGGTGGATGCAGCTGTTGAAGAGCGGTTGGGGCTGACCTACGACCAGTTTAAGCGCACGGTGCTGCTGGCGCAGGGCGACTTTGATGCCTTCCTGAAAGCCAATGACAGCGAACGTGCCGCTTTGCTTGAAAAGGTAACGGGCACCCAGCGCTACCGGGATATTTCCAAGCAGGTCTTCCAGCGCTTTTCCGATGCTAAGGATGCTGTTGCCAAGCTGGAAGATAAGTCCGATGTGGCTGGCCTTCTGGAAGAGGACGAGCGCAATGATCTGGTTGGGCAGCAGGCTGAGCTGGAGCGGCAGTCCATGTCTGTTCAAAGTGATATGGATGCCATTGCCAAGTCGCTTGGGAACTTGCAGCGGCTGAGTGATGCAAAGAGCAAGCTTGCCACCGCGCAGGATGAGTTTGTTGCCTTGAAGGCGCGGCATGAGGCTGCCAAGACCAAGCGGGATTTGAAGGCACAGTTTGAGCGCATCAAGTCTCTAGAGCCTGTGACCCAGCGCGTGGTTGATGCTGAAAAAGACGTTGCGGGCACACGTGCTGCCGCAGAAAAAAGTCAGGTTCTGCTGGAAGCTGCGCGCACGGACCTTGCTGGCAAAGACGAGCAAACCAAGCAAGCGGATGCGGTTTTGGGTGAGCTGGAGGCAGAACTTACCAAGCTGACACCGCAGTGGCGTGAAGCAGAGCAGCTGGACACCAAACTGAGCGAGCTTGAGGTTGAGGGCAAACAGCTGCGCGAGCGCTGTGATGTTGCTGCCGCGGAGGCCAAACAGGCAGACGACGCGCTGGTGGCGCACGGCAAAGCTTTGGAAGAGAAAAAAGCGCTACAAGCCACTGTAAAAGAGCAGATGGAGCGGCTGAGCGCGACTAAGGTGCTGAAAGAGCGTCAGGACAGTTTATACGCTGATCTGGATGAGTTTGAGCGGGTTCAGGTTGCGCTTGCCAAGGATGGCGAGCATCTGCTTGAGATGCGCCAGCGTGAGAGTGAGCTGGATACGATCCAGAGCACGCTTTCTGCCCAGTTGGTTCAGTTTGCCACTGATCTGGAGGCTTGTGAAACTGATGTTGCTGCCAAGAAGACCGATATTTCTGCACTTGGCGCAACTAACGCACGCAAGAGTATGGAAAAGCTCTCTGCTTTCCGGGAGCGGGCTGAGAAGCTGAAAGAGACTTCTCGTCAGTTCAAGAAAGCCAAGCGCAGCAAAAAGGCCGAGCAGGCGACCTGGCAGAAGCTGGAGGAGCAGATGGCCGGTTTGCAGCAGGCAAAAGAAAAGGCCGTCAGCGAGTTATCCTTTCGGGAACAAACCCTTGAGAAAGCCAGAGGCCTTTCCACCCTTGCTGAAGCGGCGCAAGGGGATGACGTAAAAGTTCTGCGCGCCGGGCTGGTGGAGGATGCCCCTTGCCCGGTTTGTGGTTCTGACCAGCACCCCGTAGATACACAGGAGGGCCGGGCTGCGTTGGACACGCTGTTCGGCGACGTGTTTCTACAGCGCAAGGAAGCGGAAGAAGCTTGTGCAGCTGCGCGGCGAAATCTAGACGAGATCAATCAGAAACTTGCTGCCTGTAAAGCCTCGAAGCAAAACGCCTTTGAGCTGCAAAACCGCTATGCAGCGGAAGCAGATGCTTTGCGCACCTCTGCCGATCAGCAATGGGCTGTGCTGGAACCTCCCTTTGCTCTGGAGCTGAGCGTTGATGATGTTCTTGAGACGCCAGAGCTGCTGGATGGGGTGCTGGATGAGGTAGTCCTCAAGGTAGAGGACTTGCGCCGCGTTCTGGATCAGGATGAAACGCTCCGCAAGGATCTGGAACAGCTGGACAGCAAGCTGCGGGAGTTGCGCGGGGCACATCACAAAACGGCGACCGAGCAACGGCAGAACGCTGAAGCGATTTCAGTAATCCGTGCGGAGCTTTCGCGCACTGAAGGGCGGCATAACGAGAACTCAGCGGCGCAAGTGCGTATGGAGCAGCGGTTGACTAAGATGCTGGAGGCCGGTGGCATGGCCGTCGTGTCTCTTGCTGCCGAGCTGCCAGCGCTGAGGGATGATTTGCAGGAGCGCATTTCCAATTGGAATGCGCTTGAGCTGCAGGAGGGGACAACTGCTGCGGCCCTGCAATTTCTTGAGCAGAAGACGAGTGGTCTTGTTGAGCGGCGTGACGGGCTTGCCAAAACATCCGGTGAGTTGCAGCGCCAACTGGAGCACCTTCGGACGCGGCATCAGGAGCGGTCTGCTGAGCGTAAATTGCTGCTGGGCGGTATGGCAACAGCAGCCCATCGGGCAGCGGTTGACGAAAAACATAGCAACGCAAAAGAACGCGTAAAAAACGCAAGTAACGCACAAAACAACGCAAGAGATGAATTTGGGCGCCTTGAGGCTGGCTTAGCGGCGGCAAAGGCTGCTGAGGCAAAAGCGATTTTGGCGCTAACGGATTGTTCTGACAAGTTAAACTCGGAGCTTGCTGTTCTGGGGCTTATGAGGGATGCCTATGATGGCCTGCGGGAGAGGGCATCTCACGAGCTGGACGCGCTGACGCTTGAGCTGAAGGCGCTGGATGATGCTTACATAGCAGCGCAAACTGCTGTTTCCACTTGGGAAAAGGAGCTTGCTGCGGTTCAGGCATTGCCTATGCCAGACCAGCCGCAGGAGGAGTTATCCTCTCAGCTGGAGACAACCAAGCAGGTGCTTTCTAGCTTGCAGGTCAAACGCGGCGTTCTTTCTGAGAAGCTGCGGGTCGATGCTGAGGCGCGGGAAAAAGCCAAACAAATCATGGGCTTGCTTATGGAGGCAAAAGAGACTGCCAAGACCTGGGGAGCGATTTCTGAGGCGATTGGGTCTGCTGATGGCTCCAAGTTCCAGAAGGTGGCGCAGGGAGTTACTCTCGATTTGCTGGTGGAATTGGCCAACAAACAGCTGCACCAGCTCAAACCACGTTACCAGCTCAAACGCGCTGATTTCGGTCTCGGCCTTTTTGTTATCGACCGCGATATGGGCGACACACCACGTTCCACACGCTCGCTAAGTGGCGGAGAACGCTTCCTTATTTCGCTTAGCTTGGCTCTGGCTCTGTCCGGTTTGGAAGGCCGCCAGTCGTTTGTTGACACGCTCTTTATTGACGAAGGCTTCGGTTCATTGGACGCTGAAAGCCTTGACCTTGCCATTGATGCACTGGAAATGTTGCAAGGGCAGGGGAGAAAAGTTGGCGTCATCAGCCACGTGGAAGCGCTGAAGGATCGGATTCCAGTTCAGGTTCAGGTACTTAGACAGGGAGCAGGGCGGAGCCGCGTTGCCGTCAATGCCCCGGCAGGATGGTGATAAGTCCTTTTGGGTTCCCTTTGGCTTGATTGCTGGTGCGCGGGCTTAGTCTCCCGCATGGGACAGCTCTCCTGCACCGTTAACTGCTTGTTTTTCCGCTTCTTTCAGCTTCTGGGAGGTTTGCTGAAGCGCTGAGATGTACTCGTCCAGAGCCTGAATTTCCAAATTGGCATTACTGACATGCTTTGCCATTTCGCCATCCAGCGTTTGCGGGCGGCCAATCAGGTAGCCTTGCACTTCGTCGCAGGATTCTGCGCACAGAAGCGCTAATTCCGGTTCAGTTTCAACACCTTCTGCGATGACTTCCATTCCCAGAGCCTGCCCCAAATGGATGACTGCGCGGATAATGGCCGCAAGTTCCGGTGTGTGGGTTACCCCCTTTACGAAGCTGCGATCGATCTTCAGGCGGTCAAACGGAAAGCGGCGGAGATAGCTGAGGGAGGAGTAGCCGATGCCAAAGTCGTCAAGCGCGATGGTGATGCCTAACGCCTTGAGTTGGTTGAGGATACTGAGGGCGCGGCGATTGTCGTGAATGAGCACGCTCTCGGTGATCTCCAGCTCCAGACGTTCCGGAGACAGGCCGCTGTTGGCCAGTGCGTTTTCCACTTCCTCAATAAGATATTCATCACAGAACTGGACTGGACTGAGGTTCACCCCCACACGGTACTGTTCCGGCCACTGCGCGGCTTGCCTACATGCTTCGTTCAAGACCCAGCGACCAATTGGAACAATCAGGCCGCTTTCTTCGGCAACCGGTATGAACTTGTTCGGGCTGATCTGGCCCTTCTCCGGATGGTTCCAGCGCAGGAGTGCTTCAAAGCCAACAATCAGGCGCGTGTCAGAGCGTGCCTGTGGTTGGAAGTGGAGTTGAAACTCTCGGTTTTTCAGAGCGTTACGCAGATCGCCTTCCATGGTTCTTCTCAGCAGGATGCTCTCTTCCATTTTTGCTTCAAAGAACGCGAACGTGTTCCGGCCCGCTTCTTTCGCCTCGTAAAGGGCAATGTCTGCCTTGGACATCAGCTCGTCGGGGTCGGTCCCATGGTCAGGAATAAGGGCGATGCCGATGCTGGCACTCGTCCTGACGGTGATGCTGTTGCCCACATGGATTGGCTTTGACAGCACATCGATGATCTTATTTGTCAGCAGGCCAACTTCAGCGTCCGATTTGTTGTTGACCTGGATTATGGCGAACTCATCTCCGCCAAGCCGTGCAGCCATGTCATGGTGGCTTATACAGGCGTTGAGACGATGCGCGACAGTCTGGATGAGTTTATCGCCCACCGGGTGGCCATATAAGTCGTTGATATCCTTGAAACGATCCAAGTCTATCAGCAGGACTGCAGATGTGGTGCCATCGGCACTCATCTGGGTTTGAATGGCTTGTTGGAAGCGTTCGCGGAAGTACGTTCGGTTGGGCAGTCCGGTCAGCATGTCGTGTTGGGCGAGGTGCCTGATACGGGCTTCGTCTTCCTTTTGCTTACGCATGTCGCGGATAGCTGAAATGCGAAGAGTCTCGCCTACCACTTCAATCAGACGGCCTCGTACTTCCACCGGAATGCGTTCTCCGGTTTTGCTGAGCAGCACGCTCTCCTGCGGGGTGGCTTCATTGGCGAGGAGGTTGGCGCGGGCCTGCTCTTTGTAATCGGGTGCTACATGAGACAGCAGAAGGCTACCAGTTAATTCTTCTGCAGAGTAGCCGAGAAGCTCGTAAATGACGTGATTACACTCCACGACTACGCCATCTCTTGAGAGTGTAAGGCCTTCGAAAGCCCCTTCTGCAAAGGTGGCGAGCTTGGTAAGCTCTTCCTGATGCTTACTATTTGATGTTTCAGTGATTTTTCGCCGTATCTCTTCGCTTTGCAGCTTGTCGAGATATGAGTTGAAGAGGGACGCAAGGCGTTTGTGGGGATCTTTTTCCCGGATCGGTAGGCGTTCATCCAGTTTTGCATCGTGCCAGAGTAGTTTGCCAATGAGGTTCTCCATCTGGCGGACGCTGGAGGCAATTGTAGGCTCTGTGAGGTCACCATGATTAGGTTTGCGGAACAGGCCCGAAAATCTTAGAGGGATAAAGAGAAGGCGTAATACTGGCTGGAAAAGGGCTTTAAAATGCATTTGGGTACCCCCAAGAAACTACTAAGCATAATCAATTGAATTTGTTGCGTATTTATTAATAATTTTAACGATTATCACTGATTGATTATCGGAACTAAAGACGGTGAGCGTGTTTTGATTGGGAGCACAATCTCGAAAATGGTAAGTAAATCCTTTGCTTTGTTTTAGTGTTTGTGCTGGTGAATACTCGTATTCGACTTCAATTTGAAAGAACAAGTATCACGTCTATAAATAATGAATCTCTTCTCTTTTCACAGAAGCATATAGTTCACTTTTTATGGGCAATTGATGTGCATTGTATTTCTCCATCTTGCTTGAACAGCTTCTAGGTGATCTTGAGCGATGCAGTGGTCCAGCTTATTTCTATACTCAGCAGTTTCAGTATTACAGCCAACCGGCGGTGAGCGGGATAACATCCTTCCAAGCTGGAGTTCTACCAACGTGCGTCATGGTCTCGTGGAAAGTATTGAACGCATGGCAAATGCTGGCAGCCCGGAATTTGTGAAGGTTGATGAACGTGTTGCGGTTGTCGTTGGTGATGGGGCTCTGTGGAGCGAGGCCCTTTCGGGGGCAGACAACAAAGTCCTCTCTCCAGATACAGACGGGGGGCTGAGCAATTTTGCGGATTACAGCGAGCAGGTACGTGCCCTTCTTTCTTTAAGTGGACCGTCGGCTTCTGGCGCGACATACCGGGAATTTGCCTATGAGCCGCTGAAGGAGTTGGTGGCTTTTCTCAAAGCGCATCAGTTTCAGATCTGGGTTCTGAGCTTTGGAGACCATGAGGTGGATCGCACTATGGTCGAATTGAATTACGGTCTGGAGCGATTTCGTGTGATTGAAGTGATTCACCGTGACAATGCAGCACCCTCAACGGATCTTGCGCGCTCCATCTGGGAGCGGATCGGGACGGAGCCCAAGGTTTTCTTGGGGCATACACAGGATGATTTGGGTCTGCTGAAGCTTGCGGGTAAGGCCGATGGTGTACTGAAAATCCAGATTGCTGCTGGGCATCATGCGTCAGCCAGGTCGTCTGACGCAAGCTCTTATGAAGGTGCCGCACCGGGAAGCTCCTGGAATTTTGTAATTTCTCCCGAGGAGCATTGGCTAAGGAGATTCTCCTGGCAGGCTCCTGCCGTGAGTGGATTTCGCAATAATCAGTAGAATATACTAAGACCTTCGTAGAGGTTTTTCTGAGTTATATTTGAATGGTTGTAGTTTTAATCGATTGAAGTGCTGGGTGCGTCCCTCGTTGCAAATAATTTCTGCTTTTCGAGAAGTAATTTTATCTGGTTTGACCAAGATCAATGATTGGTTGGAGTACTCTGATATCTCTGAATACAGCTTCGGCTGGCACTCGGATGGGGGAGTGTCAACTATCTTAAAGGCGTGTACCAGCGGGTGCACGCCTCTTTTTTGCTCGCATCGCTGGCGGTTCATCTGGCTGGATTGACGTTGCCCCCAGACTGCATTTCCTAAACTATCCATTTTTCCAGTTGTATATGCTTCCCTAATCTAGGATATTTCCGCTGTTGGGTTCAACAAGAGGCCAAGCCTCTTAGATGAAAAGGGAATGCGGTAGGGACGACCAAAGATGGGCCCGAGCCGCAGCTGCCCCCGCAACTGTTACGTGGTGCGTCTTTCATGCAAGCCACTGGAGATGATCTCTGGGAAGGCGAAAGATGCAAAAGCCACAAGCCAGGAAACCTGCCCGACATGACATAAACTCAGCCCTTATTGGGTGCCATCGCACGGTGGGTGCGAAGAGGAGCATTAGAAATGCACATTGAACCGGGTTACGTATCGGCGGCCAAGGTAGTGGCTGCCAATGCAGGCGCAGTTGCTGTTTTTGTCTGGGGCTGCAAACAGCAGCTCTCCGACTTTCTGAAAGAGCCGCTCACACCGCTGAAAACACTGCTTGCCGCAGGGTTCTTCTCCATTTTCATGCAGAGTTTCCATATGTCGGTTGGGCCATCTGAGCTTCACTTTGTTGGCGCGATGGCAATGTACCTGACACTTGGCTTTACGCCTGTCCTTCTCGGCTTTGCTATTGGCTTGCTGTTTCAGGGGCTCGTTTTTGATCCGCAGGACCTTTACCACCTGGGCATCAACAGCCTGTCTTTGATGCTGCCGTTGATCTCTGTTCATTACCTGAGCGGTAGCGCGCTGTTCAAAAAGAAGCTTACCAAGCGTGTGAGCTTTGCGCAGATCGTGAAGCTGGACGCTATGTACTACACTGGCGTGACCGGCATGGTTGGTTTCTGGCTGATGATTGGCGACGTTGCGACGCCGTTCACCGCATGGGGGCAGTTCGCGCTGTCTTATCTGGCGATTGTGGCGCTTGAGCCGGTTGTTACCTTCGTTGTTGTGAAGGGCCTGAAGGCTGTTGAGGGCAACGTTATCGTACGGAATCTGACAGTGGTTCCGCAGCTGAAGCTCGCCTAAGAGTTTACCGGATTATTCAGATTAGGGGCGGCGGTGCAAACCTGCCGCCCTTTTTCTTTGTTATGGGCCGGTCGTCACTGCCGAAAAACACGCGGCCTTACTAGAAAAATCGGCGGATTTGATCATCGCTGAAACGATATGCATTGCCCCATGGCGCGGCTTCCACTATGAGTGCTCTCCAGAGAATTCATTGTTGACACATATCAGGAGATGCAGGCAGTCCATGGCGCGCCAGTTCATCTATCACATGCACGGGGTCTCCAAGGCCTACGGTGCAAAAAAAGTACTCGATAACATTCACCTGTCTTTCTACCCGGATGCGAAGATCGGTATCCTGGGTCCAAACGGTGCAGGTAAGTCTACTCTTTTGAAGATCATGGCTGGTCTGGATAAAGAGTACACCGGTGAAGCTTGGGCTGCAGAAGGTGCCAAGGTTGGCTACCTGCCGCAGGAGCCGCATCTGGACCCGGAAAAGAACGTTCTGGAAAACGTGATGGAAGGCGTTGCGCATAAGCAGGCGCTTCTGGATCGTTACAACGAACTGATGATGAACTACTCAGATGAGACCGCTGAAGAAGGCGCTCAGCTGCAGGACGTCATTGATGCGCAGGACCTGTGGAACCTGGAGAGCCAGGTTGAGATGGCAATGGAAGCGCTGCGCTGCCCTCCATCTGACAGTTCTGTTGTGAACCTTTCCGGTGGTGAGCGCCGCCGTGTTGCGCTTTGTAAGCTTCTGCTTTCCGAGCCTGACTTGCTGCTGCTTGACGAACCGACCAACCACCTTGACGCTGAGACCGTTCACTGGCTGGAACGCCATCTGCGTGAATTCAAGGGCTCTGTGCTGATCATCACCCACGATCGCTACTTCCTTGATAACGTGACTGGCTGGATTCTGGAGCTCGACCGCGGTCAGGGCATCCCGTATGAAGGTAACTACACCACATACCTTGAGAAGAAGACCAAGCGTATGGAGCAGGAAGGTCGTGAAAACATGGCTCGCTCCCGTGCGATCAAGCGCGAACGCGAATGGATGGGTATGTCTCCGAAAGGCCGTCAGACCAAGTCAAAAGCGCGTATCCGGGCTTATGACGATCTGTTGGCTGCTCAGGAAGAGCGTATGCCGTCCATCGAGCAGATCCTTATTCCTGTTGGTGAGCGCCTGGGTAACAACGTTATCGATCTGGAAAATGTTTCCAAGGGCTTTGGTGACCGTCTGCTGATTGACGATCTTTCCTTTAAACTGCCACGCGGTGGTATTGTTGGCGTGATCGGTCCAAACGGTGCTGGTAAATCAACTCTCTTCAAGCTGCTGACCGGTCAGGAAACACCTGACAGCGGTAAAGTAGAGCTTGGTGAGCGCGTCCACCTTGGCTACGTGGATCAGTCCCGCGATAAACTGGATGACAGCAAAACCGTTTGGGAAGAGATTTCCGAGGGTGCTGAAGTGATCTATCTGGACAAGAAAGAGATCAACTCACGCGCTTACTGTTCTTCCTTCAACTTCAAGGGCCCTCAGCAGCAGGCGAAAGTTGGCGATCTTTCCGGTGGTCAGCGTAACCGCGTGCACCTTGCCAAGGTTCTGAAGTCCGGCGCAAACGTGCTGCTGCTCGATGAGCCGACGAACGATCTTGATACTGAAACCCTTGCAGCGCTTGAAGATGCTCTTGAGAGCTACGCAGGTTGTGCGGTTGTTATCTCGCACGATCGTATGTTCCTTGACCGTCTTGCAACGCACATGCTGGCCTTTGAAGGTGATAGCCACGTTGAGTGGTTTGAAGGTAACTTTGAAGACTACGAAAAAGACAAGGTTCGCCGTTTGGGTGCACACGCTGCAGACCCGAGCCGCATCAAGTACAAGCCACTTACCCGCTAAGGTTTGCTTGCTTGAGAGAATTAAGGCCCGCTTTGGCGGGCCTTTTTTGTTAGGGCGAACGGATAAGGCGTTTGCCTGAAAATGGCGGAGCAATACGTGCTCCGCTCTATCTGATGCTAGGAATTGTTGCCTAGTGCTTTTGCCATAGCGGCTGCCCAGCCATCGGTTCCGGTAGAAGATGACGCGCGACTTAGCCAAGCAGAAGTAGATGAACCAATCATCTAGTGCATCGTGAGCACGGACGATCAAGTGTGAGGCAGGAGCAGTATCTGAGTGAGGAGCACACAACTCGCGCTGCCAAGAGCTGCCGGCGAGATATTTGCAGTCTGACTTTTGCAAATGTGGCGGGAAGAGATCGTGGTTCTCAAGGCTGACCTACCGTCAACTGGTTGGGCTACTGCCCATACGAAATCTCATAGTCCCTAAATTAATCGTAATTTCAAATGCACAAGCCTAACGATATGTTGTTTGCGTTGTGGAGATATAAAATGAGATACTGATGTCACATAGTTTTACACCGTCCGATTTAACAATCACTGTTCCTTGCAAAGACGCACAAGCAACCGTTGGCACGACGCTGAACTCGATGCGCCCGCACATGAAAGATGGCGGAAAATGCATTCTTATAGATGATGGCTCGACTGACAAGACCCTTAGCATTCTAAAGGCTTTTGCTGAGGAGTGGCCTGGTGCAGAAGTCATAAGCCTTGATGAAGGAAAAGGTGCAGGCAACGCACGCAATCTGGGAATATCTAAGACGGACACTGCACTATGGGGTACACTTGATGCGGACGATTGGGTGCATCGTGACTACTATCAGACTCAGATAAAGCTCTTTAATAGAATTGACGATTTGGACTTTGTCAGGACCGGCTTCATTGAAGTTAAGGGTCCGGAGCGCACTATAAGAACCGCTCCATTTGGTGTTTGGAACAAGCCATTTGATCCAAAACTCGGTATTATGCCGGAAGACAGATCAACACTGGTCGACCAGGACCAAAGCTGGTCTGGGTTGTATTCCACTGATTTTCTAAAAAAAAATGGTATTATGTATGACAATCTTGCAACCTGCGAGGATAAAATTTTATGTTGGAAAATACAAGTTTTAGGTCGCAAAATGGCGGTTTCTCCAGAATGCCGTATCTTCTACCGCAGAGGTAATGTCAATAGCCTGACCCAGATAGGCGATATGCGGCAACTAGATTTCCTTGAGTCTATGAAGAACATTTACAACTTTCTTTTAGATCAAGGTCATCAAGAATTATTTCCAAAGCTCATTCGAAGAA
Organism: Pseudovibrio japonicus; assembly: GCF_014651595.1. Taxonomy (GTDB): domain Bacteria; phylum Pseudomonadota; class Alphaproteobacteria; order Rhizobiales; family Stappiaceae; genus Pseudovibrio; species Pseudovibrio japonicus. The sequence goes on from NZ_BMXE01000003.1 coordinate 257,654, forward strand.
TTCTATCCCTAATTTGTTTTCACATTGGCAAAAAAGACAGATTGCAGCCCGAGGTTAAGGAGGAATTGATCCGGAAATCCTCTTGCCTGTTAAATCTTTTGCCGCAGACAGAGATTGAAGAAGCGTTGTCTAGGATAGACAAAAAGCGACGCGACTTGATCAAGGGAATTATGTAATGTTACTTTGCGAAGCATCCACGAAACTTGGCATCCTGATCCTTTTGACAATCTTTAAGAGAAATGATGATATCCCGGGGTCGGATCGCCGTATCTTACTTGTATGCAACCATACCTCCGATTTTGAAGCACAGGAAAAGCTTCTTGATTATGCGCGCAATACTCCAAGTATTGCAGCGCAATTCAGCGCGATTTTCAGCTTAAACCAACTGATTGAACCTTTGCATCCAAGCAAATGGGTAGCGCCATCTGATCGCTTGCAGGCGATGTCGACGGCATCACTTTTGCGCAACGCATTGGTTAGTGAAGGGCAGGAGATTACTCACCTATTGGTTGGGTCAATCCAAGCGCCTCCTTCAAAGACATTAGCTGGGCTATTCGAAGCCGCTTCTGTGTATGTTTACGTGGATGGCCTGATGACGTTTAGCCCCACGCGTTCTAAGCTCATTAATCAAATTGGCAGCCGGATTGAGCGACTCTATTTTCTTGATCTGCTTAACGGGGTCGACCCTGCGCTGCTGCGCGAATTCTCGACCGCTCGGTATCCCATTAGTCCTAAAAGCCTTAAGAATGTGATCGCAGATTTTTCTGCCGATCACATCGAAGGAATACCCAAAAACCTCGAAGGCTCGCCGGTTTTTTTGGGGCAGTATCTATCCAGCCTAGGGCTATACTCGCAAGAGGAAGAAATCGATCTCTATGTACGAGGTCTGGTTAATTGCGCAGCGATGGCTGGTAATAAGACTGTGTTCTTTAAACCTCATCCGAGGTTTTCTGATGGGCTCTTAAATTTGCTTATGTCTTCACCACTTTTGAAAAACTATGACGTTCGTGTCCTCGACAGTAATTTAGTCATGGAAGAGTACCTAGTCCATGTGCGCCCTGCTTTCATTTGCGCCGTCTTTTCAACAGGTTTGGGAACAGCCAACTCGATTTATGGGATCCCGGTTTTTGGCTTCAAAACACACGATTTTTTAAAACGCCTCTCTCCTTACGAAAATAGTAACCGCGTCCCCGCGGCGATAGTTTACCATGCGTATCCCGATATCGAAGCACCAGAAACCTTTGTGAAACCGTCAACCGAAGAGCTTCAGTTAAAGGTCGACCTTCTTGCAGCGGCGATGCAGCCAAGTATGCAAATTAAAACGGAACGCCAGCGTGGGCGACTTCTTCAATTGTCTCAAATCCTTAAAGACTTTGTTAGTTCAGAAGCGAATGGTCGTGTGGCGGCGTTCAAAGTACCTAAGCTTTTGTCTTTTGAAACTCTGGCATTAAGCGGTGCAAAGCCTGAGATTAACGCCACTTCTTCGAAGGCGCCTAAAAAATCACCTCTCGCCAAGGCAAGAAAACTCATGGAGGAAGAAAATTTCGAAGATGCTTTCGTCGTGAGTTTGAAAGCATTGCAGAAAACTCCGGATTCAACACAACATATGAGAATAGTTACCCAGATTGCAGCTATGAAGGGCGGGCTCTGGGAGCGAAGAGCGGCAGAAGTGCGCGAGAGCCACAAAGCTGCATTAAAAGAAAAAAATAGGCGAAAAGGTACGTTAAAGAACAAAACGATTTCGCGAGGTAAGAACTTCGTAAAGCGACTATTGAAATCCAACTAAATTTGCCGCGAACTTCCTCAGGTGGGAATACTGTTGAATACCAGTCTATTTTGTGTGTCGCGCATATTTGCTCTGGAAAATGCCGCTCTTGATGTCAATGGACAGGGGATCAAATTCAGAGGTTTAAGATCATTTGTTCTGTGCGGGTGTCCACTGCTTGGTATTGTGCCAGCTTCCACCATACCTTGGCGTTGCGCAGGAGACTTGCCCGTTGAGGTCTTTTTTACGGCCTTTTATTATTGTCTGACGCACAGATAATGCGTTTGCCTGTTAAAGGGCGGAGCAACATGTGCTCCGCTGTGTCCGATGCTAGGATTGGTTGCCAAGCGCTGCGGCCATGGTGGCTGCCCAGGCATCGGTTCCGGTATCAGAACCATATTGTGTTGGATACTGCCAACCCATCATGCCCGCAAAGTCTGGCTCTTTGGCGAGGAGCGGCTTAATCAGGCTATTTACAATGTCGTCTTCACAAAGGTAGCCATTGTCCGCGGGCGTTCCGGTCACATTCGTTGAGGTGGTTGGCTTGCCAAGGATCAGCTTGGAGATGGGTACTCCTGTTGAGGCGATACCCATGATGCTGGACGGGAACGTTTGCCCGTCAACTGGGACAGTACCTGCAACTTTTCCAGTCTCTTCTTCTGCTGTCGTACCAACATACCAGTCGTTATTGTAGTACTGGATGTTGTAGAGATCGACAGCATCGCCAGCGCCCTTTGCAACGTCAACGTACACTTGCGTGTATGTGCCAGGGGCTCCGCCATAGAAATAGGGCGCCTGCGGTGCGTGGGTTACGAAGTTCTGGCCTTCCGGAAGCTTCGATTTCAGGGCCTTAGACAGATCAGTGAGGAATGTGGGAGCATCATATCCTGTGTAACCGGTGTCTTCCCAATCGATATCAACACCATCGAGTTTGTGGTGGCTCACCATCTGGCTCAGCTGGTCCGCAGTGTTGTCGACGTTATCTGCAAGTGCGGCCCAGGCATCGGTGGAGAAGTTTTCGCCACCAAGAGAGATGAGTACTCGTTTGCCAGCACTCTTGAGGGTCGTGATCAGGTTGGGATCGTCGAAGTTGGCCTGCAGCTCCGTACTGGGAGACAGCGTGCCAGATGTATCTGCAACCACGAAGCAGAGGATGACTGTTGTGTAGTCGCTCTGTGCCATCTGGCCGACGAGCTGTGTGTTCGTGCTTAGGGCGTACCCGACAATTTCTTTATTGGTCATTTTCTTTCCTTTTTTCGTTGGCGATCAAAGAGGTCGCGTAGAGTTGACGAAGAGCAGGAAAGAGCGTGATACGGAGACTGTGTTGTGGTTAATTCTGCAGAGTGGACGCTAGTGCTCCAAGTGTGCGGATGTGGCTCGCGACAACATCTATATTCATGTTGCATGCGTATATATACTGATGTGACGCATAAGCGCAGATGGTAAATTGACTAAAATCAAGACTGTGTTCTTCTCCCCCCCATTCATCATAAACGGGCACTGTAATGAGCGATACAACTCTGTCTTCTGCCGGGCTGCAGCAGGATAACGATCCCTTCTTCTTCAAGTTGCTTTACCTGGTTCCGATCATCGGTTGGCTTTTCAAAGATGCGGTTCATGGAAATAGCGATGCGAAGTACTATTTCTGCGCAAACTTCTTTGTTGGCTGGGGTCTGGCTATCGCGTTCTTTGGATACGCTGCGATCATCATTCCAGCGCTGTGCCTGGTTGCACTCGCGTTTACATGGATTATTGGTGTGTGCCGATAATTTTCAGCTACTGATCTTGCGTGCCGCTTTCGTTGGAAGCGGCCAGCAGCTCTGCGGCGGTTATGCGTCCGCCCCATGATGTGATGGTGGTTTCCATCTCGTCAGCCACGCAATAGCGGGCCGCGTCCCGGTCCAGCCCTTCCTCCAGTAACTCATCATAGTTTGTGTATTGATGGCGTACGTAGCTTGTTGTTGCCAGAAGAACGGCAATGTGCGCAGGTAAATGGCGCAGGTGTGGTTGATTGGCCTTACTTCGAATTTCAGCAGCATCCAGATAAGGAACATGCGGGATTAGCGCTCCAAGAGCGTCGCTAACGGCTTTTTGTCTCTTGGTCTTGCTCACACATGATCTCGTTTGCGCTGAAGGTCCGTGCTAATTTATCATGGAAGAAGCGAACCGTGACACTCTTTCGTGGGCCAGACCTTGTTTCGCTCTTTGAATGGGGTCCGGGGAAATTCCCAGAACGTGCTTCTTATAGATCTCGGAGAAGCGTTGCTCTGGTGCGTAGAACCTGCCCTGAACATACTCTGCGCCCAGTTGCTTCAGCTTTTCTTCGGTATCGGCGTTTTTTACTTCCGAGAGAATGAGCTCGATGTTGAGCGCATGGGCGAACTCAGTTGCGGCTGAGAGTAAGCGTGCAGTCTTTTCTTCCGCAAAGAGCTTTTCAACGGAACCAGCGTGGAGCTTGATGTAGGAGATGTTCAGCTTCTGAAAGTGCTCGACTTTCAGTCCACCAGAATCGAAGTGGTTGATGCACAGTTTGACGCCTGTGTTGGTGAGCTCGTTGAGTTGCCGTATCAGAATATGAGCGTTGGCCCTTAACAGCACGCGCGAAGGGATTTCCAGTGTGAATTTGTGCGCTGGCACGTTGTTCTCACGAAGGATATATCCGAGATCCTCACAGAACCCTTCCTTGAGCAAGGAAGGAACCGGTACACGGAACAGGAACTCCCAATGCTGCATGGTGGTGTTCTGACAGGCGCGCATTGTGTGGATGATGGCGGCCATAATTGTCTCACCGAGGACATTGCTGAAACTAGCGCTGTCGAAGATCTTTGACAGATCGTTTCCCCGTGCGATTTCTAACATCTGCGAGGGCCACTCGGGCCGGGCCTCCAGCATTCTGATCTGTCTTGTTTCGCGGGACTTTATGGGTTGGAACACGGTGCCAACTTCATTGTGTGTGAAGGCCTGTTTGGCGCTGTGTTGCAGGTTGACCTGTCGTTGCAGTCTTGTGCGCATGATCTGATTAAACAAGCTGGCCTGATTCCGACCGCGTTTCTTTGCATGATACAAGGCTGTGTCAGCGCTCTCCTGTAGTTCCTTAACGGTATGCGCGTGGCAGGGGAACACGGCTGCGCCGATGCTGACCTTAGGCCGTATCTCGCTGTGATCGTGATAGACCGGGTGGCTGAGGGAGACTGGCAGTTCCTCAAGCAACTCTCTGATCTGATGGCGTTTGGTGTCTTCCACCAGCAGTGCGAACTCGTCACCGCCCACTCTGAGCGCTGTAACGTTCTCGCTTTCCATCTGTTTGAGGCGTTCTGAAATCGCCACCAAAGCCGCATCACCTGCGGCGTGTCCATGGGCGTCATTGATGACCTTCAGGTGGTCGAGATCAACATAAAACAGTGCCACTCGCTGGTCTGGATTTGATGTGCGCTCAATTGCAGCTGAGATCAGTTGCTCAAAACTCTCACGATTTCTAAGGCCTGTGAGGGGGTCGATGTTGCAGACGGTGAAAATCTCTCGCGGATTGGATTGTTCCGGTGGGAGCAGGTACTTGTCCTGCTGTTTGCTAGTTATGGGGCGAGGTGCCGACAGATCGGTTGTGGAGAGGATGCGCAGCAGGCCGGGGACGAGAATTCGTGCAAGGTTTCGGAAATTCTTGAGCTGTTTGGTTAGCTCCGCGTTTTTGAGTTGTTCTGAAAGGGGTGTATTCTGGTAGGGCGCCTGAGCGAAGTGATCGGAACTGCTGGTTTCGGAGTTGAACAGGATGCCGACGACTGCGACCACATGTTCTTTCAAAGACAGTCGCATGAGGGCGATGAATTGTTGTGGCGGGCGGTGCAGTCGTGCGGCTGATGATGGCTCGGCGCCTCTGAATTTGTATGGGAAGATCTGAACGTCGTCACCACAGGTTGGCAGCTGGGTAATTCTTGAGAGTAGTTTGCCGAGTTGATCTTTGTAGGCGTGAATGGCGTCCGAAACGAATAGGTCGGGCTCCTCCGAGCTGTCAGATTGATTGATCATGATGAAGGTTGGGCGCTCGAACAGCTTTTCGTAGACGCGCAGCACGGATTCTGCAAAAGGCTGCGGGGGAATCTCGGCTGACTGTGGGCTCGTTCTATATGAAGGGTATTCGATATTATATTTTGCGTTGCCTGCTTCTGACATCATTCCCACCACCATCAACCAACCAACTCACTACCAAACCACTATTGATAGGTATTATGGGCTTCTACGCAAAAGGAAAGCAGGGTGTCTCTGAGAATTAAGGGGCGAATTTTGTTCAATTACTGTAAAAATACATGGTAAATTTTAGGAAAATGGGGATAAATGCCCGTGATGTTCCGGCTTTATGTGGGAAGGTGAGGTTCCCAAGTTCTTATATCTTCATATTACATATGTAGCCTAGTAATTGAGGCGTATAAGATTTTTCGGATCAAAAACAATACTGTTTTATCGGTGATTTCTTGCGGAGCTTTCTGCGCTGCCGGTGCACTAGAGCAACTTCTTTATTAGGAAAGCTAAAACTTTTCATATAATTTGGATTGTGCTATGAGTTTCCTATGAGTGATCGTACAAAAGATAGATTGATGTACGCGCTGAAATCGCGCGGGCCTAATACAGCTGCAACCCTAGCCAAACACCTGGGAGTGACGGCTGTTGCCATACGTCAACATCTTGATGCACTGCTGGAAGCTGAGCTTGTTGAGTTTGAAGATCTGAAAGGCACTGTTGGACGTCCACGCAGGACCTGGCGGATTTCTGAGCTGGGCAACAAGAGATTTCCGGATAACCACGGTGCTGTTCTTGTGGATCTGCTTGGCAACATCAAGGAGCTTTATGGTGAAGAGGGCCTGCAGAGTCTTATTGATGCGCGGGCCGATCAGTCACGCAAGTCCTATCTGGCAGCCATGCAATCTGCAAAGACGCTGTCGGAAAAACTGCATCGTCTGGCAGAGCAGCGGACCGAAGAAGGGTATATGGCTGAGGTTCTGAAGGATGGGGAGGATTGCTTCCTGTTTGCCGAGAACCACTGCTCTATCTGCTCTGCAGCGCGGTCCTGCCAGCAATTTTGTAAGTCTGAGCTGGATTTGTTTCAGGAAGTCCTGGGCGATGACGTGTGCGTCGAGCGCGTGGAACACATTCTCAAAGGCGATCGCCGGTGCCTTTACAAGGTTGCTCCAGCCTCGTCGGTTTGAAATCCCAGCTGCAAGTTTCTAGACCAGCAGTGACAGCAGCATCGCCAGTTCTACACGACTGCTTACATTGAGCTTTGCGTAGATATTCTTGCGGTGTGTGCGCAGGGTGTTCTTTGTAATTTCCAGATCTGCTGCAATTTGAGGCTCTGTCTGCGTACCGGACAGCTGCTCCAGTACGATTGCCTCCTTATCCGTCAGGCGGAAGAGGGCGGTTGCCTTCTGGATGTTGATCTGCTGCTGGACTTCCAGATCAGTTATGAAAAGGTAGAACAGGTCCTCAGCTCTTGAGGCCACCAAGCGGATTTCCATATGGATCGGGCGCAGGAAGGCTTCATCACGGCGTAAGATCAGTTCCTGCTGAAAATCAGGCGTGTTTGTTGCAGCCACCAGACTTTGTGCGTTTTGAAACTCGCGCTGATGGGCCGGGTCGGTGAATTCCAGTTTGCCGGTGCTGTTGATCTTGATCTGAGGAGTTTGCTCAAACAGGTGTCTGGCAAATCTGTTAGCCTGTAGGATCGTGCCGTTGCCGTGAACTATGGCAATACCCTTTTGCAGTCGGTCAAGGCTGTCTGCAAGGTGCTTGCAGAAGGCCTGGTCTACAATAGGGGCAGTGTCACTGTACACGGTACTGAATTCCTGTTTTACACCCGCCGCTAAACGGCGTGCTGGTGTAATCGTTTGCCTTTGAGTGGAAGGACGTTCATCTAACCAAGATAGACCGTCTCATCCATGTTCGATAGCTTAGTGAAAAATCGATAATGCGTATGCAGGCCGACGGCATATTGTCGGGTTATTCACAGTAAGAGATTGCATTAACTCGCTTCATTAGTTGGTGACATCGCGCAGACACTCTGCGAGTGCAATGAAATCATCGTTTCTTGGTGACGTCTTGCGCCATATCAGGCCTATCCTACGGGAAGGTTGAGGCTCTGCAAACCGCAAAAGTGTTATACGCTCGTCAGCAATCTCTGTATCTGCGCAAATTTCCGGCAGGACGGTGACGCCGTATCCGGAGGCCACCATGTGAAGGACGGTTGCGATACTGGTGGCACCCAAATTAGCTGATTGATTTTGACCGATTGAACCACAAAAACTCAGTGTTTGATCTCTGAGACAGTGCCCCTCTTCGAGCAGCAGCAAATTCTCGCCGTGGAGGTCGGTGGCTCCCATGCGTTTGCGCTCGTCGATTTTTCGTGAACTGGATACAGCTAAAAGGAATTGATCTTCAAAGATAGGTTCTTCTTCCAAGTCCGGTTCTTCGATTGGTAACGCGGCAAGGATCACGTCCAGACTGCCGTGTTTCAGCTCACTGACCAGTGATGCTGTGAGCGTTTCGCGCAGTTCAAGTTGCAGATCGGGGTACTGCTTGGTGAGGGCAGGCAGAAGCTTTGGCAGGATGTATGGGGCGAGTGAAGGGATGATGCCCAAACGGATTTTGCCGCTTAGTGGTAGCGCAGCATGCTCTGCATAGTCTTTCAGGTCTTGCATCTGCCTGAGGATATGGCTGGCACGTTTGGCGATTTCCTCGCCCGACGGCGTTAAACGTATCGAACGGGCGTTTCTCTCGACAAGGCTCAGGCCAAGCTCTTTCTCCAGATCGCGGATCTGCATGGACAGGGCGGGCTGTGACACGCAGACCTCGTCGGCTGCATTGCCAAAGTGCAAATGTTGCTGAACGGCGACGAAGTAGCGGAGTTGTTTGAACGTAAGCATCTGATAAGGATAACTTATTGGAATGAGAAATTGAATGGGTGTTTTCTGATGGGGCGCTGACGCCTTTTTCTGACTTAAATGAATGCGCGTTTTGGGTGCCAGCCGGTGCCGATGGGATGCGACTCAACGGAGGTGGATTTAAGAGGTTAAAGTTATGCGATGATATTGCTGCCGTGAATGGCCAAAAATGCTGATGTGCCCACTCAAAATGTCGGGGTTGAGTTGACAAAAAGAAGGAGGGTTTTGCTTCGGTATTTCCGGGTCACTTGCCTGCCTGATGCATAAGATAGGATCGGCACATATGGATGATGATTTGTAAGTGGTTGTTGTTGCTTAGCTTTTTAACTAAATTTCGCGATGATATGCTAACTGGCAAGAATTTATTGGTTTTTTCGTTTTCGAGCATCTGTAAATCGTCTACGATTTTTTAGAAATTAATTAAAAATATATAATAGTGGGTTAGGTTTTGTTTAGGCCTGTTTCTTAGGTTTCGATCAGTTTGCGTATCCCAACGGTGTTTTAAATGTCGTCTGACTTGGCTTCCCATATTGTTGATTTCAAATCTCTTGCGCTCGAGAAAAATATTGAGCGGCGTTCGGAACTTGCCTGTCACGTTGCACTGTTGTTTGCCCGCACCTGGGAGCGGTGCTCTGACGATCAGATTGATATCTATGATGGGGTTATGCTCAGGCTCTCCGAAATGGTTGAGCGTCATGCGCTGAGCTATATGGCAGAGCAGCTTTCTGGTGTACGGCGGGCGCCCGAGCAGACCGTTCGCAAGTTGGCCTTCGACGAGATTGATGTTGCCGAGCCGCTTTTGCGCAACTCGACGGTTTTGCGGGAAAGTGATCTGGTCAGCATTGCGCGGGGCAAGAGTGACGATCATCGGCTGGCGATTGCAAAGCGGGATGTGATTTCGGAGACCATCAGTCATGTGCTGGTGGACTTGGGAAATACCGAGGTGAAGCAGACGGTTGCAGCGAATTTTGGTGCTGTGCTTGGCCAGCGCAGTGTGAACACGCTGATGGGCGAGGCAAGGGGAGATGAAGTACTCCAGCTGGCTCTTGGTCAGCGCGCTGATCTGGCGGATGCGCATATTGAGGCGCTTATCAATTTTGCAAGTGAGCAGGTTCGCAAGCAGCTCATCAAGGATGGGGCTAATGAGGCAGCTGTTAAACTGCCGAAAGCGGCCCGCATTGCAGCGAGCAAACTCTCCAATGAGTTCTGGCTGGGCCGGTACGACTTTGAGACTGGCCGTGCGCGGGTGATGGAGCTGGTGCGTCAAGGCGGGCTGAACGAGAGTGCTCTGCGCGCGTATGCGGAGGAGGACAGGTTTCCGGAAGCGGTCGCGGCGTTTGCGATGCTGGCGGGGATCGGCCATTCAGAAGCGCAGCATTGGTCCGTGCGCAATGACACTGAACCCTTCCTTGTGGTGTGCCGTGCCTCCGGCTTTGGCATGATGACTATTCAGGCTCTGTTGAAGATTGGGCCGTGGCGCTATCGTCTTTCCAACTCACAGCGGCAATCTGCTCTGAAGGCTTATCAGGAGCTGGACCAGAAAGAGGCCTACAAGCAGTTTATTACCTGGAAAGAGCAATGGATGACGTAAGCCATCCTAAATTTTATAAGCTTTTTGAGGGTCGTGTCTGCGGCCCTTTTTTTTTGCGTTTTCTTTTATTGCCTAAGTTGAACTTTTATAAGAAATCAATTTTAGGTTTTGTTGGGTTTACTCCGGTTTGATTGGGTTTTTAATCAAAGCTGGAATGATGCAACCGAGAAAAGTCAAAAAGGTTTCCGTCGAGAGCCCCAGTGCGGACCGTTTTCTGAACGTCCTCATCTCAGTTCTCATGCTGTTTGTTTTTGTTGGCATGGGGCTGCTGCTGCATATCAGTTTGTTGAGTGCGCAAGTACATGAGACAGAGGCTCACGTTGCCCAAGAGCCATGGTCGTTGCCTGAGGACACGCGAGATGGGCGTGTAGATTTGCGTGCCGAAAGGCGGCTGTGAAGCGTGTTATAGAGGCTTCCAGAACCCTGAGTTGCTCTGACACACAGAAAAAGATCAAGACAAGTGCTGTTTACGTTTCATTATGAGTTCGGAACGGAAAGTTCGACGAAGGCCTAAGTGACGGAATTCTAAGCATTTTTGCATTTCGTGTTGCTGCGGACCGTCTGAGTTGAATTTTAATCATTCAATTTCCAAGGAAAACTCAGAAAAACTATTCCCTATTTGGTGCGAGAAGGGAACGTACGTCCTTGTCATTCAGCTATTGTACGTATAAAGATATCTTTATATCACATTATTAGATTAGCTGATGGCGGTAATAGGCTTGATAGTCAGAGTGAACAATGAACTGGAAGGGAAGCTCCCTGTAGAGGACTTGGTAGGGTGCTTGCGTGCCTGTGGTGAGACAACGCGTATTCGTTTGCTGGCCTTGCTTGTGCTTGGCGAGCTGACGGTGAAGGATCTCACAGTTATTCTCGGGCAGAGCCAACCGCGGATTTCGCGTCATCTCAAGCTTCTGTGCGAAGCCGGGGTGATCAAGCGTTATCCGGAAGGAGCGTGGGTTTATTACCGTCTTGGTGAAGGCGGCCCGGCAGAGTTGGCGCGGCGTATTGTTTCGCAAAGCCAGCAGAATGATCCGGTGCTTGCTGCAGACCATGAACGTCTGGTGTCATTACGGCGTGCGAAGGCAGAGGAGGCGGCGGCCTTTTTTGCAGCGCGTGCGAATAATTGGGACAAAGAGCGTAGTCTTCATGTCCCCGAGGTCGCTGTCGAGGGTGCTATGCGCGCCCTTGTTGGGCCCAAGTCCTTTGATACCTTGGTGGACCTTGGAACCGGAACCGGCCGTTTGCTGGAATTGTTCAGCGAGCAGTATGAACGTGGCATCGGTATTGATGCCAGCCAGAACATGCTTTCTGTAGCGCGGGCTAATCTGGACCGTGCAGGCTTGCAGAAGGCGCAGGTGCGTCAGGGCGATATCTATGCGTTGCCGATTGCACCAGACACAGCTGATCTGACTGTGGTTCATCAGGTTCTTCATTATCTGGAAGAACCTGGACGAGCGATTTTGGAAGCTGCCCGTACATTACGGCCGGGTGGTCGCCTGTTACTCGTTGATTTTGCTCCTCACGAACTGGAGTTCCTGCGGGAAAAGCATGCGCATCGGCGCCTTGGTTTTGCTCAGGAGCAGGTTCGCAATTGGCTTGCAGAAGCTGATCTGGAGCTTGTTTCCACGAAAGATCTTACCCCGGGCGCGGGGGAAAAAGACAAACTAACTGTTACCCTTTGGCTCGCTCAGGACCGTCGGGTTATCACCGACCTGCCTGTAGCGGATCCGACCAAGGAGCTTGCTTAGCTATGAGCGAACATAGTATCGACCGCCGTTTCAGGCTCAATGGAGCCTCTGACATCTCCGTTTCCTTCGAGTTCTTTCCTCCGAAGAGCGAGAAGATGGAGCAACAGCTTTGGTCGTCAGTCAAACGGCTCGAACCACTGGCTCCAAGCTTTGTTTCCGTCACTTATGGTGCTGGCGGATCGACCCGTGAACGTACTCACTCTACGGTTTCCCGTATTGTGAATGAGACAACTCTAAAGCCCGCTGCACACCTGACTTGTGTGGACGCCACCAAGGAAGAGGTGAATGAGGTCATTCGCTCTTACTGGGATGCTGGCGTTCGGCATATTGTAGCGCTGCGTGGTGATCCTGCGGGAGGGGTTGGAGAGACTTACATACCCCATGATGGTGGATACCAGTCAACGGCGGATTTGGTGGCGTCCATTCGTTCCATCGGAGACTTTGAAGTTTCTGTTGCGGCTTATCCAGAAAAGCATCCGGAATCCCCAAGCTGGTCAACTGAACTGGATGTGCTCAAGGCGAAAGTGGATGCGGGGGCGACCCGTGCGATCACGCAGTTCTTCTTCGATAATGATCACTACTTCCGCTATGTGGACCGGGTTCGGGCTGCTGGTATCAACATCCCGATCATTCCGGGCATTGTGCCTGTTACCAGCTTCAAGGGCATTTCCGGATTTGCCTGCAAGACGGGTGCCTCTGTTCCCGGTTGGCTGGCGCACCGGTTCGATGGTCTGGATGATGACCCTCGCACCCGCGAACTGGTTGCTGCGGCGGTGGCAGCGGAGCAGGTGATGAGCCTTGCGGATGATGGTGTTGAGGACTTCCATTTTTACACCATGAACAAAGCGGATCTTGTTTACGCAATCTGCCACATGCTCGGTCTTCGCGGAAAACAGGATGCAAAAGCATCTGTTGCTGCCTGAAACCACTCCACACCTACACAGACACCTTAAACGGGTTGCGACCCAAGTCGTGACCCGGACAAAGTAAAGTATTAGAAAAGATCGGATCCCATGAGTTTGCAGGTGAAAAAGACCGGTTCGGACATTTTTGCAGCCCTAGAAGCAGCGGCCAAGGAGCGTATCCTTGTTCTTGATGGCGCCATGGGAACTATGATCCAGAATCTTAAGCTCGATGAAGCTCAGTTCAGAGGCGAGCGATTCAAGGACTGGAAACAGGACCTGAAAGGGAACAATGACCTTTTGATCCTGACCCAGCCGGATGATATTCGCGATATTCACCTTCAGTACCTGAAGGCGGGTGCGGATATTATCGAGACCAATACGTTTTCCTCCACCTCCATCGCGCAGGCTGATTACGGGATGGAGAGCATTGTCTATGAGCTGAACAGGGACGGCGCGCGTCTTTGTTGTGAGGCTGTGGAACAGATGAAGGCGATTGATCCTTCGCGCCGCCGTTTTGTGGCTGGTGGGCTTGGACCAACCAACCGGACAGCCTCCATTTCTCCGGATGTGAACAATCCGGGCTTTCGTGCCGTCTCTTTTGATGAGCTGAAGGATGCCTATGCTGAAGCCACGCGCGGTCTGGTTGATGGTGGGTGTGACCTGATCCTTGTTGAGACGATCTTCGATACGCTGAACGCAAAAGCGGCTTTGTTCGCAATTGATGAGGTGTTTGAGGAGAAGGGGATCAAGCTGCCGGTGATGATCTCCGGTACGATCACCGACTTGTCCGGACGTACGCTTACCGGTCAGACGCCGGAAGCGTTCTGGAACTCTGTTCGCCATGCTCAGCCGTTTACCATTGGTTTGAACTGTGCACTGGGCGCAAAGGAAATGCGCGCTCATATTGACGAGATTTCCCGTATTGCTGAAACGCTTGTCTGTGCCTATCCAAACGCTGGTCTGCCAAACGAGTTTGGCGAGTATGACGAGAGCCCGGAATACATGGCCGGGTTGTTGAAAGAGTTTGCAGAATCCGGCCTTGTGAACGTGGTTGGCGGGTGTTGCGGTACGACGCCAGACCATATCAAAGCGATTGCAGATGCGGTTGAAGGATTGCCACCGCGTTCTCTGCCGGAAGTTCCGCGCCTGATGCGCCTGTCTGGTCTTGAGCCGTTTACCTTCACCAAGGACGTGAACTTTGTGAATGTGGGTGAACGGACCAACGTGACCGGTTCTGCGCGCTTCCGTAAGCTCATCAAAAATGACGATTACGATGCAGCGCTGGAGGTGGCCCGCTCTCAGGTAGAGAACGGTGCCCAGATCATTGATATCAACATGGACGAGGGGCTTCTGGAAAGTGAAGAAGCCATGGTCACCTTCCTGAACCTGATTGCGGCAGAGCCGGATATTGCGAAGGTTCCTGTGATGATCGACAGTTCCAAGTGGACTGTCATCGAGGCTGGTCTGAAGTGCGTTCAGGGTAAGGCGGTGGTGAACTCCATCTCCCTGAAAGAGGGCGAAGAGAGCTTTATCGAGCATGCCAAGCTGGTTCGCCGGTATGGAGCTGCGGTTGTTGTGATGGCGTTTGATGAAACCGGTCAGGCGGATACACAGCAGCGCAAGACCGAGATTTGTAAACGCTCCTACGACATTCTGGTCGATAAGGTTGGTTTCCCGCCTGAAGATATCATCTTCGATCCGAACATCTTTGCAGTGGCAACGGGTATTGAAGAGCACGACAATTACGGCGTGGACTTCATCGAGGCGACACGCTGGATTTCTCAGAACCTTCCTCATGCGCACATCTCTGGCGGTGTTTCGAACCTGTCGTTCTCCTTCCGCGGAAACGAGCCCGTGCGTGAGGCGATGCACTCTGTGTTCCTGTACCACGCCATTCAGGCGGGCCTGGACATGGGTATCGTGAACGCCGGTCAGCTGGCGCTTTATGATGATTTGCCGGAAGAACTGCGTGAGCTTTGTGAAGATGTGGTGCTGAACCGGCGCTCTGACTCCACTGATCGGCTGCTTGATGCTGCTGATAAGTTCAAAGGTCCTGGCGGTAAGAAGCGTGAGATTGATCTGAGCTGGCGTGAGCAAAGCTTTGAAAAGCGTCTGGAGTATTCTCTGGTTCACGGCATCGGTGACTTCATCATTGAGGACACCGAAGAAGCACGCCAGAATTTTGAGCGTCCGCTACACGTGATTGAAGGTCCGCTGATGGACGGCATGAACGTGGTGGGTGACCTGTTCGGTGCTGGTAAGATGTTCCTTCCGCAGGTGGTGAAGTCTGCCCGTGTGATGAAGGCGGCTGTTGCATATCTGTTGCCGTACCTTGAAGAGGAAAAACGGCGCAGCGGGCTGGATCAAAACTCCTCCAACGGTAAGATCCTGATGGCGACCGTGAAGGGCGACGTGCACGATATCGGCAAGAACATTGTGGGCGTTGTTTTGCAGTGTAACAACTTCGAGGTGATCGACCTTGGGGTGATGGTGCCGACCGCGAAGATCATCGAGGAAGCGAAAGCGCAGAAGGTAGACATGATCGGCTTGTCCGGCCTGATCACGCCGTCGCTGGATGAAATGTGCCATGTGGCTGCCGAGATGGAACGCGAGGGGCTTGATATTCCTCTGCTGATTGGCGGGGCGACGACGTCTCGTATTCATACGGCGGTTAAGATCCACCCGAATTATGCCAAGGGACAGGCGATTTATGTCACCGATGCAGGTCGTGCGGTGGGTGTTGCGTCTCGTTTGATGTCAGAGCGTGGACGTGAAGAAATCTATGAGAATACGCGCGTTGAATATCTGGACGTGGCTGCCAAACATGCTGCTGCTCAAAAGAAGAAGGTGCGTTCGACCATAGCAAGTGCGCGGGCGAACGGGTTTAATCCAAGCTTTGACGATTATAAGCCAACAAAGCCTACGTTCCTTGGAACCAAGTGCTTCACGAATTTCCCTGTGGCCAAGCTGGTTGATTATATTGACTGGACTCCATTCTTTGCGACGTGGGAGTTGAAAGGAACATTCCCGGCGGTGCTCGAAGATGACCGGTATGGCCCTGCGGCGCAGGCGCTTTACAACGATGCGCAGCAGATGCTCAAGGAAATCGTTGAGGGTGAGCTGCTGAAGGCGAGTGCGGTGATCGGCTTCTGGCCTTGCGGGCGCGATGGTGATGATCTGGTGCTTTACACGGATGACAGCCGTAGCGAAGAACTGACGCGCCTTTATACGCTTCGTCAGCAAATGGACCGGACTTCATCCAAGCGGCACAACGTGGCGCTCGCGGATTTCATTGCTCCTATCGAGAGCGGTGTGCCTGACTATATTGGTGGCTTTGCGGTTACCGCTGGTATCGGTGAAGAGGCGTTGGTCAAACGCTATGAGGATGCGGGTGATGACTACAACAAGATCCTCAGTCAGGCCCTTGCAGACCGTTTGGCGGAGGCCTTTGCTGAGTGTATGCACCATCTGGTTCGTACTGATTTCTGGGGCTACGCTCCGGATGAGGCATTGACCAGAGAGGAGCTGATTGCAGAGCGCTATGACGGCATTCGTCCTGCTCCGGGGTATCCGGCCCAGCCAGATCACACCGAGAAGGGCACCCTTTGGGATCTGCTTGATGCGGAAAAGCAGGCCGGTATTGAGCTGACAGACAGTTATGCGATGTGGCCGGGGTCTGCCGTGTCCGGGCTCTACTTCTCACACCCGGAGAGCTATTATTTTGGTGTGGGCAAGATTGAGCGTGATCAGGTGCAAGATTATGCCAAGCGTAAGGGCTGGGACCTTGAGCTTGCAGAACGTTGGCTAGCGCCAATCCTGAACTATGACCCTAAACCTCGGCAAGCTGCCGAGTAACTGGCTGACACATTGACAATAATCAGGGCTGCGGAGGATTTCGCAGCCCTTTTTTATTGCTGGGATTGTCGTTAAAGCGTGCAAAGACTGTTTCCAATTTATGGCCTAATCATTCGCTGATCTTCGATTATGTATGTTCATGAGAAGACAATCAGCTCCTGGACAGGGGCTCAGGAGATGACCGATGAAAAAGACAATTTTGAAGATCCATAGCTCAGCTGCGACCTCGACCTCTGTGACCCGCCAGCTTGCCGATGAGCTTGCCGCCAAGATCTCCAATGACGGCGACACCGTTGTTGAGCGTGATCTGAACACACCGATTTCGTTTATCAATGAAGCTTGGATTGGTGCTGCATATACGCCAGCAGAGCAGCGCAGTGAGGAGCAGAAAGAAGGACTTTCTCTGTCTGATACGCTCATTGCTGAACTAAAAGCAGCCGATGTGCTGGTTATTGGCGCACCAATTTACAACTTCTCTGTGCCTGCCGTTTTGAAGGCTTGGGTTGACCAGATTGCGCGTGTGGGTGTGACCTTCAACTACACAGAATACGGCCCGGAAGGCATGCTGAAGGGCAAGAAGGCTTATATCGTTGCAGCAGCAGGCGGTGTGCCAGTTGGCTCTCAGGCAGACTTTGCAGTGCCTTACCTCAAGCAGGTGCTCGGTTTTGTTGGCGTAACTGATGTGGAAGTTATTGCAGCAGAGGGTGTTGCTGTTGACCGCGATGGTGCAATTGCACAGGCGCAGAACACAATGGCTGGATTGACCGCTGTGGCTGCCTAATTGCCCGCATAAGCCAATGTCTCATCTGGAGCCCACCTTGGAAACAAGGTGGGTTTCTTTTTGCGTCTTCTGATGGTGTGCCTTCTTTTTTGTTATTTGAAGGACTTGGTTAGCATGGGGGAGGGGATTACAGCAGGCCGATCACGATAGCTGCAACAAATGCAAATGCAAATGTGATTGCCAAGGCGCTAAAGCTTCGTGTGACAGTCATGGATCTTTCTCCCGTTACTCACTAGCTGGTTGTAGCTTATGTGAGAGGTTCCACCTAAGGAAGCAAAAAAATGCCATTTTTTGGCGCGCTGCTAGAAAACACCCTGTGACCGCTGAAAAATTCTGCTGCATAAACACACGGCTACAGCGAGTAAGTATACTCTGTTCAATTTGGAATTGACCCAGGGGCGCGTTGTATTTTCCAAGTCAAATCAATATGGAGAATTTTTGTCGTCCCGTGAGAAATGACGGGTTTGTGATATCTTTTTCCCCATTTGTGAATTGGGCGTGGATAGTTCGAGCAGCTGCGCAGTTTGTTGCCTTAATCCAGAAATATTCAGCATCGCATCTTGGGCTAGGCCCTCCTTCAAGCTGTTCAAAACGGGGATTTCATGCTGGATCAGAAGAATGGCAGCGCAGCTGCCCGAAGAATTTTGCCTGCAGCTGTGTTTGCCGGCATGTGTATTGGCGCTGCACAGGTTAGCGCTGAACCGATACAGAAGGTTCTTTCTCCTGATAGTGGTGCAACGTCGCAGCCTCTATTACCCCTTCCTGAGATAGATGAGAGTTTCAATCCCCCCAGACAGCCCATGGCCAAGCCTCTTGTTCTTGATGCAGCAGACAGCGCATCACAAGGTGATTTTGAGCCAGTGGTTTTCGGAAGAGGCTGCGCGCTGCGCGGAATGCGCGTCAATATTGTCAAGAGTGTCAATGGCCCTGGGGCATGTGGGATGAAACAGCCCGTGACCTTGAACTCGGTTGGTGGCAGGCGACAGAAAGTTGCTTTGAACGCGGCGGTTCAGGTTGAGTGTAAAGTGGCACAACAGCTGGATCGCTGGGTGCAGCAAGTCGCTATGCCGGCGGCACGCAAGGAGTTTGGCGCTTCCATTACGAGTATTCGAACCGCTGCTGGATATGTCTGCCGCGGGCGGAATAACGTGAAAGGTGCGAAGTTGTCCGAGCATGGCAAGGGCAATGCCGTTGATATTGTGGGCTTCACTTTATCTAATGGACGGGAAGTGACCGTTGCAAATGGCTGGAATGGTTCATCGGCCAACAGGCGATTTATACGCGGGCTGCACAAAGGTGCTTGTGAGCACTTTACAACTGTGCTGGGACCAGCAGCGGACCGGTATCACCAAGATCATTTTCACTTAGATCTGGCTTGTCATGGAAAAGGCTGTACGCGCCGCATCTGCAGGTAGATACGTTTCTCTTCGAACCTAGCAGAACTTATTGCCATGCTTCTCGCGAGAGCTGGGGTTCCCAAAGGTGTTGGTGTAATAGAAGAGCCCGCCTGAGAGAGACTGGGCAATGTCTCTTGCAGGCGGGCAACACCTTTGATCAAGGGATTATTGGCAGAAACGATCTTTGCCAGAGTAGGTGCGATAGGTGCCAGTGCTTGGGTTGAAACTTCTGTATTTGCTGGTGCAGTATGAGTACCATGCTGGTGACCACGGAGCCGGAGCTGCCACCGGAGCGCGGTAAACTGGCGCTGGTTGGTGTACGACCACTGGCGGGCGATATGCAGGTACTGGCGGACGGTATGCCGGAGGTGGGGGAGCAATGTACTGCGGACGTGGTTTGACCGCATTGCCGATGATAAGGCCGGTTGCCAGACCCATTACACCGATTGCAGCTGCCTGACCGCCATTGATGCCGCTCTTCTTGTGCTTTCTCGCCTTACGTTTGTTCTTCTTGTAGTAGTGGTTCTGAACGTAGGTATTATTTTCAATGTAGGTGTTGCGCTTTTGACCTGCCTGAGCCGCAGAAACGACTGGCAACATCATTGCCCCTGCAAGCGCTACTGAAATTATTGCTGATGCTTTAGCCATTTTCGTCTCCGTAAACAGTATTGCGTGTTTGTTGATGCTAATTAATCATTTGTGGGCTGAACCTTCTTTGAGAATGCCATTCATCTTGTGTTCATCTAGATGAATGAGGGGGAAAACGTATTTATATCAGTGTGTTATGTGTGAGTAAAATTCTCAAGAAAATTGAATCTGAGTGGACTCATAGCAGCGCAGAGCGAAAGGAATCAGGCTGTACTCTTTGAAAACCACAGGCCAGTTTTCGGGAATACGCTTTCGTGCAGGAAGACAATATTTTAGAGCCGGAGCAAGTTCAGATCGGGGACATGTGAGGCTGGTATGGAAAAGAAGATAGACCCAATTCGCGAAACCACAGATGAAGCGCGTTCTCTTGCCAAGATGCTGATCAGGTCTGCCCGATTTGCTTCGCTTGCGGTGCTGGAGCCGGGGAGGGGTTATCCTATTGTGAGCCGTGTTGGGGTGGCTGCAGATGTGATTGGCGCGCCGTTTATGCTTGCCTCCAGTCTTTCCAACCACTCGCAGTGTCTGGAGCAGGACCAGAGGGTGTCTTTGTTGATCGGCGAGCCGGGCAAAGGGGATCCGCTGGCGCATCCGCGGCTAACGGTTATTGGCCGGTTTGAACGGCTGAGCAAGGGTGATCATCGGTGTACGGAACTGCGTAGCCGCTATCTGATGCGGCACCCCAAGGCCAAGCTCTACGTGGATTTTGCTGATTTTGAATGGTACCGGCTCAATGTTGAGCGGGTGAATATGAACGGTGGTTTTGGCAAGGCGTACTTGTTAAGCGCAGAGGATGTTCTGTCTCATGATGCGGGCCGGGACAAGCTTGCTGCGACTGCCCATGATCTGGTTCTTCGCATGAATGACAGGCGCTCCGATGAGATTGGCTTTTTTGCCTCGCGCACCTTTAAGGTGACTGCCGCCAAGTGGGGTTTGGTGAGCGTTGATCGTGAGGGAGCGGACTTCTTCTCCGGCGAGACTGTGTACCGGCATGCGTGGCCAAATGTGGTTGCTGCTGAGGAGCTGGAAGAGCGACTCTTACAAGCCATAGGTTGTCCCGGATAGGTAGATGACCTAGGATTTTCTTGTGTTTTTGTTCTGCTTGGAGCATTGATACAAAAAAGCGCGCAAGAAGGCTGGAGCAGATATGAACAAAGAGAATTTGGACACTACAGCAGGTGCAGAGATCTATTCTGAGAAAACTCTGCGATTGTATGATCTGCTGGTTCTGAAGTTCTCCAGCACATTTTTGTGGCGATGCCCCACTGCCAAGGCCTTGAGTTTCTTCAACTGCAATGTGAGTGGCAATCATCTGGAGGTTGGTCCCGGTAGTGGCTATTTTCTGGAGCATGGCCGCTTTCCGCAGGATTCACGTCTGGTGCTGATGGACCTTAATGAGGACTGTCTTGCTTATGCAAAGGCACGGTCTGCGGTTGCGAATGTGAGCTGTACTCAGGCGGATGTGATGGAGCCGATTGAGTGGTCAGGGGACAAGTTCGACAGTATAAATCTGGGTTATGTGCTGCACTGTCTGCCGGGAACTATGAAGCAGAAATATTTGCCTTTTGAGAACCTTAAGCCACTCCTCAATGAGGGTGGAACCCTGTTTGGCTCCACCATTTTGGGAGAAGGGCAGAAGCCGAACTGGGCAGCGCGCAAGTTGATGGGGGTCTACAACAACAAGGGCGTCTTCTCCAACGCCCATGATAATGTTGAGGACCTGCGCGCCAATCTGGAAGCGTACTTCAGGGACGTCTCGATTGAAGTTGTTGGTCTGGTTGCGTTGTTTAAGGCACGCGTATAGGTGCCTAGTCTGGAAACAGCACAAGGTCATCTTCTGGTGACCATGGCTTCCATTTTTTACCAAAGACGGATGTGAAGTCTGGATGGTCGATCCGTTCGCCTAGCCATTTCTGCACGCTCTCGGGTGCTTGGCTGGCAAAGCGTTCCTTATCTGCGTTGGCGAACTGGCGCACGAACGGGAACAGGGCCTGATCGGCCAGAGCCGGGCGACTGCCGAACAGATAGACAGAGTTTTGCAGGCGCTCGGAAAGTCTGGAGAGCTCATTGATGGCGAGAGCGTAGTGTTCATCGGGGTCGGCGTCTTCGTAGCGGGTGGAGTATTTGTATCTGTCCAGATTGCGTTTGAAGTCGCCGTCCATGTCTTCGATGAGCTGCAACATGTCATCATGGGAGCCAGTCTCTGGCGTGAGCCAACCCTGCGGATCGTTCTGTTGTAGTGCCCAGAGCATGATCTCCAGGCTCTCTTCAATGACCGTGCCGTCGCTCAGTAGAAGAACCGGTACTGTTCCTTTGGGCGATATCTCCAGCATGTGGGCTGGTTTATCTCTCAGCATGATTTCCCGAAGGGCCACAGGTGTCTGGCTTGCAAGCAACCCCAATCTTGCGCGCATTGCGTAGGGGCACCGACGAAATGAATACAGGATCGGGAAGTGAGTCTGCTCAGCCATGCTTTCTGTGGTCTGCCTTTGATTGATCGTTTCCAGCAGCTGGTATTTCTAATGAATCTACCGGAGCAATGCCAGCGGATTTGCGCTCATAGGCCTGAATTGCCTGCTCTTCCTTCAAAAAGGCCTCGATATGGGGCTGCAGTTTGAGGTGTCTTACAGGCGTGCCAGTGGCTTTGAAGACCGTCGATGTTGGCACAGTCGCTCCACGTGCACGGTCGTACATGCTCACGCGAACCAAGCCAGTTGCAGCTACAATACCTTTCTTTGGGCCTCTGGTGAAGATGAAACGCTGTTCCATTACGGCTACTTCTTCGGTCCAGTAGACAAACTCACTTTCCAGTTTGAAAGGCTCCCAAAATGGCAGCTCTCTGCGAAAGCGGACGGTGGCATGGTTGGTCAGTGGGGCCCATTTGTTCTCCAAGACGACTTTTCCGAGCTTGGTGCGGCTCATGTGGTCCACACGGCCCAAATCCATGATGGCCAGATATCGGCTGTTGGTCAGATGGATGTTCAAATCAATATCAGAGGGGAGAACGCGCAACTGAAGAACAGACTTGCTGAACATGTCTGCTAGTTTTTCCCGAAAAGGGAACGTAAGGAAGTAAAGTATAAGTCTAAACCAGAGTTGCATTTTTTCTCCACGTGATTGCCCTGCGGCTTTCACAAAGTCTAACAGGTTATCTCTTAGGTAATGAAGTTGCCTAATAGGTTAGGTGTGTTGTGCCAGATGTTGAATGATTTTTCCAGTTATCTCTTTGTGGGGGACATTGCGTATAGTTCAACGGAACTTGCCGCCATTGCTGGCGCCTTTCTGTTCGCAGCATTTGTGAAGGGCGCAACGGGATTGGGGTTTTCAACCACCTGCCTGCCTATTCTGGTTTATGCGGTGGGGTTGAAGAGAGGCATTCCGCTCGTTCTCCTGCCAAGTATTATCAGCAATATTCTCGTGATGCTGGATGCTGGGCATTTCAGGGAAATGGTAATGCGTTTCCGCTGGATGCTGTTTGCAACGGTTCCGGGCGTCTTGCTGGGCCTTTGGTATCTGGATTCGTCGGCTGCGCAGGAAGCGGTGGTTGTGCTTGGGATTGTGCTGATCAGCTACGCCCTGTTTGCATTCTTCACGCCAAACCTGACGCTTTCCTATGAAATGGAGCGTTTGCTTGGGCCTCTCAGCGGTTTTGTGACCGGGGCGGTCAATGGGCTTACCGGTTCGCAGATCATGCCTGTTATGCCGTTCTTGTTGTCGCTCAATCTGAACAGCGAGCGATTTGTTCAGGCGATCAATTGCTCGTTTACGCTGTCCTCATTCGTGATGGCGGGCGGCCTTTATTATCTGGGATTGCTGGACCTGAGTGCGCTTGGCGTTTCCACGCTTGGGCTTGCCTTTGTGTATCTGGGGACCAAACTGGGTGCGCTGGTGCGCCAGCTGATGTCACCCTCCGTCTTCCGCACGACCATTTTGCTGCTTTTGTTCGGGCTTGGGGTGAGCTTGCTGTTTCAAGCCTTCTAGAGTGGCCTGCAAATGATGTGATGACCAGCCGACTTGTAAACTCAATTGAAGATGCTCAACTGTAAACCAGCCCGAACTATCGGCGAGACAGGAGCTAGAAAAAAGTGATCGGAACATGGTGATCGTTCAACTGCTCGGTGGGCTGATCCTACTGCTTGTTGGTGGTGAGGCATTGGTGCGCGGCAGTGTGGCTGTTGCGACGCAATTGGGTGTTTCAAAGCTGTTTATTGGTTTGACCCTTGTGGGCTTTGGCACGTCCATGCCAGAGCTGGTGGCCAGTTTGCAAGGTGCGCTTGCCGGTTACCCCGGTGTTGCGGTTGGCAATATCGTGGGCAGTAACATTGCTAATGTGCTGCTGATCCTCGGCGTTACGGCGGTGATCCTGCCATTTGCGGTGAAACGTGAAGCGTTTCAACGGGATGGCGCTGTGCTTGTGCTTTCCAGCCTGATTTTGCTGGCTGTCATCCTGACAGGCTATCTGTCCCGCTGGGCGGGCGTGCTACTGGTTGGTTTCCTGCTGGCCTACACCGGTTACAGCTACTGGTCAGAGCGCAATGCCGCGAAAGCAGCCGCTCAGATACACGAGGCGGAAGCGGAAGAGGCGAGCATGCCAAGCGTTTCCATTTGGTGGGGGCTTTTGATCTTTGCTCTGGGCGTTCTTGGGATTGTCTTTGGGGCGAGTATGCTGGTGTCGTCAAGCATCGTGATTGCCCATCATCTTGGCGTTTCTGATGCTGTGATCGGTTTGACGCTGGTTGCCATCGGCACATCACTGCCGGAGCTTGCAACGTCGGCTATCGCTGCTGCACGCGGCCATGTTGAAGTGGCGTTTGGCAATATCGTCGGCAGCAACATCTTCAACATTTTTGGTATTGGCGGGGTGACGGCCCTTGTTGTGCCGATCCCGGTTCCCGCCGAAATCGCACAGGTGGACATCTGGGTGATGGTGGGCACCGTCGTGCTGATGGCGATTGCCTGCATCACTGGTTGGCGCGTGAGCCGTCGGGAAGGCGTGTTCTTATTATGCTGTTACGCAGCTTACATGGTCTTTCAGCTTATGCCCGGTTTGCGGGCGGCAGCGGGTATTGCGTAAATGGCTGGTCTTGCTCACCGTCACCCCACACTTGATGCGGGATCCATCACGTCACTACGCGTGCGGCCCTCTTCATTGTAGGAACCGTTGCGTGGATCTCGGCTCGGGGGCCGGGATGACGGCGGGGGAGGGCTTCGATGCAAGCACAAGAAACTTATCCCCCTGACGCAAAACACACGGCATACTCATCGCATGCCCACGTGACGGGCTGCTGGCGGACCGTCCGTCAATTTGTCGTGGGCTGGGTGGGGCTACTGTGAAAGGTAACGCATTTTACAGCAGGTCCGTGGAGGTTGCCCAAACGCCATGAGTGTTGGGGCGGGAGGATGCGCGGCCAAACCAAAGGGCGTCAGCACTGGGAGTCACTCTTAGCAGAGATGCCTTTTCACAGCGTCTTTTGGACCTTGGCCATAGCCTCCTACAAAAACATCCGGGCAAGGCGATAGCTGATGCCGAAGAAACTAACTTACTCACACTGCGCAGGCATCGCCTGCCGCCTTGCTCACCCCGACTTCCGGGAAACCTAACTTCAACACTACATGGGATGCCATGTGGTGCTGTTGGTGTTTGTGTTCTTGTGTGCCAGACTTAGCTAAGTCTGGCTAAGGAATGGTGTGATGAAGATAAACATGCATGAAGCGAAGTCCAATCTTTCCAAACTTGGTGAGAAGGTTTGGCGGGGAGAGCGTGTTGTCATTGCTAAAGCAGGCAAGCCCTATCTTGATCTCGTACCACACAAGGCGCAGCTGAATCCGCGTAAGCCAGGTCGCTTCAAAGGGGAGGTCAAACTTGCCACTGATTTCAATGAAGAGATCAAAGGTGTTACTTCTGGGTTTGCGAGTGAAGATTGAGACCCCTTCTTCTCGATACGCACGTACTCCTTTGGTGGCTGGCTGGTGATCCGAAATTAGGTGTTAAAGTACAATCCGTTATTGCAGATCGGCACAATGACTTTTTCTTGAGCGCCGCAAGCTTATGGGAGATTGCGATAAAGCAGAATATTGGAAAACTCACTGAACCAGAAGGCTTGGCAAGTATTATTGAGGAGGAAGGTTTTTACCTTTGGTAATATCACTCTTCTATGGCGAGCAGGCTGGTTGCCTTCCCGAGCATCACAAAGATCCATTCGACTGAATGCTAATTGCCAAGCACAAGGTCTAGAGGTTGTGATGTCAGACGAGAAGTTTCAAGCTTATGGCGTGAGGTTGGGGAGTACATAAAGATGGCGCATCATAAGTTTCATGTAAAGGTAATGCCTCTTAAACACTCAGGTTCGGGACGCGTCATGATTAAGTACAATCGACGTGACGGTGCTCAAGAAAATGAGCGAGTTATAATAACGAAAAACAAGAAAGCTCGATGCACTGCAGTTGTTTGGGGCCATGAAGAAGCTGAAGACGTAATCAAATTGGATGTGGACCTGCTAACCAAACTTGATTTGAATGAGGGGGATGAAGTTTATCTCTGGGTCGACCGAGCTAGTTTTCGGGGGAGACTGAAATCGTATGTCTATGAGGGGCTTTGGTTCTTGGGAGAGTTACCCGGTATCTTATTGCTGTGGAGGTAAACACCCGGCTACATGAGCCGGGTGTTCCCAATTAGTTTGCTTTGCCCCAGCCGCCGCTGGTTGGGGGGACGACTGTGATGGCTTCGCCTGCTTCCAGAATGGTTTGGTCGCAGCCTTTGAGTTCTTCCAGTTGTCCAGAGTTGCGGCGCACGAAGGTGCGGCCCATTTGGCCGTTTTCGCCGCCTTCCATGCCTTTGGGGGCGATGGTTCTGTGGGAGGCGAGGATGGCGCAGTCCATCTTTTCAAGGAAGCGGATGGTGCGTTTGGTGCCGTCGCCAGCGTGCCACTTGCCTTTGCCGCCTGAGCCTTTGCGGATGTGGAAGTCTTCCAGCAGGACCGGGTAGCGGAACTCCAGAACCTCAGGATCGGTAAGGCGGGAGTTGGTCATGTGGACGTGAACGCCATCGGTGCCGTTGAAGCCCGGGCCAGCCGGAGAGCCGGAACATAGGGTCTCGTAGTACTGATAGGTGTCGTTGCCGAAGGTCAGGTTGTTCATGGAACCCTGACTATTTGCCATAGCACCAAGTGCTGCGAACAAGGCGTTGGTGATGTGCTGTGAGGTTTCCACGTTGCCTGCCACAACTGCGGCCGGATAATGCGGCCGCAGCATGGAGCCTTCCGGCACCACAATGTTGATTGGGCGCAGGCAGCCTGCATTCATCGGGATGTGACCTTCCACCATGACGCGGAAGCAGTAGAGAACAGCGGCACGGGTGACTGGTTCCGGTGCGTTGAAGTTGTTGGGCTTCATATCGCTGGTGCCGGTGAAGTCCACCGTTGCTTCGCGCTTTTCCTTATCGACGGTGATTTTGACCTTGATGGTTGAGCCCTGATCGGTCGGGTACTCGTAGGTGCTATCGGAGAGTGCTTCGATAACGCGGCGCACGCTTTCTTCGGCGTTGTCCTGAACGTGGCCCATATATGCTTGCACGGTTTCCAGACCGAAGTGGTCTGTCATCTTGCGCAGTTCCTGAACGCCTTTTTCATTTGCTGCGATCTGGGCTTTCAGGTCAGCCACGTTCTGGTGCACGTTACGGACAGGGTACTTGTGGTTGGTAAGCAGCTCGACCAGCGCTTCTTCGCGGAACTCGCCCTGATCTACAAGCTTGAAGTTGTCGATCAAGACGCCTTCTTCGTTCACATTGGTGGCAAGCGGGGTCATTGAGCCGGGAGCGGAGCCGCCGACATCTGCATGGTGACCACGGGAGGCGGACCAGAACAGGATCTCTTTGCCGTTGTCGTCAAACACCGGAGAAACAACGGTTATGTCGGGCAGGTGGGTTCCGCCGTTGTAAGGGGCGTTGAGAGCGAACACATCGCCCGGTTTGATTTTGCCTTTGTTGAGCGCAATGATGGCCTCAACGGAGCGGTCCATGGAGCCAAGGTGCACCGGCATGTGCGGTGCATTGGCAACCAGAGCGCCGTTTTGGTCAAAGACTGCGCAGGAGAAATCCAGACGCTCCTTGATGTTCACGGAGTAGGCGGTGTTCTGGAGGGTAACACCCATCTGTTCGGCAATGGACATGAAGAGGTTGTTGAACACTTCCAGCATCACAGGGTCAGCGGTGGTGCCCAGAGCGAGCTTCCTCTCCAGCGGGATGGTGCGTGTTAGAATGATGTGGTTCTTGGCATTGACCTCAGCCTGCCAGCCTGGCTCGACGACGATCGTGGCGTGTGGTTCCATGATAAGAGCTGGGCCTTGCAACTTCATGCCCGGCTGGAAATGGTCGCGTTTGAGGATGGAGGCGTCCTGCCATTTGCCATTGGCGTAGAATTGCGTTTGCTCGGCAATTTCAGGGGTGTGTGTTGCCTGCTCCAGATCTGGTTCCTGAAGGCCTGCGCCGCCGCCTACGGCTTCCACTTCGAGGGCTTCAACCACGATGGTTTTGTTCTCGTAGGCGAAGCCGAACTGTTTGATGTGGTTTTCGGTGAAGGCTGTGATCATGGCGTCCATGTCAGCGGTGTTCAGATCCACGGCGATCGGGGTATCGGTGCCGTCGTAGCGCAGGTGAGCACGTGGCAAGATGGAGAGGCCGTCTTCGGTGACGCCCTGGTTTATGACTTCTGTCTTGGCGTCTTTTGCAAGGCGTTGGGCGAGGTCTTCGAGCGCTGCCAGATGGTCTGCGTTCAGATCTTTCACCACGGCTTGCTGGCGGGTTGCGCGGATATCGGCAAGGCCCATGCCATAGGCAGACAAGATGCCGGAGAGCGGGTGCACGATGACGGTTTTCATGCCGAGGCTGTCGGCGACCATGCAGGCGCTTTGACCGCCCGCGCCGCCAAAGCAGGTGAGGGCGTATTCGGTGACGTCGTAGCCGCGTTGTACGGAGATCTTCTTGATGGCGTTGGCCATGTTCTCGACGGCGATTTTCTGGAAGCCTTCTGCCACTTCCTCTCCGGTTCTGCCGTCGCCGATTTCAGCGGCCAGTGTGTTGAAGGCGGTTTTGACGTCTTCGATTGCCAGAGGCTCGTTCTGATTTGGTCCGAAGATTTTCGGGAAGTAGGCAGGGTTGAGTTTGGCGGTCATCACGTTGGCGTCGGTGACGGTGAGTGGACCACCTCTGCGGTAGCATTTGGGGCCGGGGTTTGCGCCAGCAGAATCCGGGCCAACCTGAAAGCGACCATCCTTATAATGAAGGATGGAGCCACCGCCTGCGGCAACAGTATGGATCATCATCATGGGTGCACGCATGCGCACGCCAGCCACTTCGGTTTCAAAGGCGCGTTCGAACTCGCCGTCGAAGTGGGAGACGTCGGTGGAGGTGCCGCCCATGTCAAAGCCAATGAGTTTCTCAAAGCCTGCCATCTTGGAGGTTTCAACTGCACCAACAACGCCGCCAGCGGGGCCAGAGAGGATGGCGTCTTTGCCCTGAAAGAGGGAAGCATCAGTCAGGCCACCGGAGGACTGCATGAACATGAGGCGGCAGTCGCTGTTCTCGATGTCGAGCTCGCTGGCGACTTGATCCACGTAACGACGCAGGATCGGGGAGAGGTAGGCGTCCACAACGGTGGTGTCGCCACGGCCAACCAGTTTCATGAGCGGGGAGACTTCATGGCTGACAGAGATTTGCGGGAAGCCGACTTGCTGTGCGATGTCGGCCAGCTGCTTCTCGTGCTCAGGATATGCGTAGGCGTGCATCAGGACAATGGCGATGGAGCGGATGCCATCTGCGTAGGCCGCTTCCAGCTGGGTTTTGATCTGGTCAAGGTCCTGCGTTGCTTCAATTGTTCCGTCTGCGCGGACACGTTCGTCTGCTTCAAGAACCTGATCGTAGAGCAGTTCTGGTTTGATGATTTCTTTTGCAAAGATGTCCGGGCGGGCCTGATAGCCGATTTCCAGAGCGTCGCGGAAGCCTTTGGTGATGAGAAGCAGGGTGCGGTCACCCTTGCGCTCCAGCAGTGCGTTGGTTGCAACTGTGGTGCCCATCTTCACGGTGGCGATCTGGTCGGAGGGGATGCGGGTGTCCGGGGCAATGCCCATGAGGTCGCGAATGCCCTGAATGGCGGCGTCTTTGTAGGCCTCGGGGTTTTCGGAGAGGACTTTATGGGCGCGGATTTCTCCTTGCGGTGTGCGTGCAACGATGTCGGTGAAGGTGCCGCCGCGATCGATCCAGAAGTCCCACTTGGCCGTTGTCATGCTTTTGTCCCCGCCTCAAATTTGAAAATGTAATCTGTGATACATCTATAAAATGTAGATAAAATGTCAATATGGATGTGGTCGTGTTATGGACACTTGCGGTGTTCTGTGTCGATATTTTCGGGGAACTGTCGTTGGGCAGAGCTTGTATGGCGTGTGTAACTGACGACATTATGGAGCGCGAGAGAATGCGAATCTGGGCTGTTTCAGTTGGGAAGGTGTGAGGTCAAAATGAGTGATGCTGTGAAGCCGAAGACTGCAGGAGGACTGGGCGTTGGGCCGGTCGTGTCCTCATCGCAGCTTGCATCGGGTGAGTTGCCTGCGCTGTCCGAAGTGGAGTTTGCGGTGACGATGATGGTCAACGCCTATCACCGTTGGATGGTGCGCTGCATGGCGGCGGCGGGGCAGGAGGGGTTATCCCCGCTGGAAACACTGGTGCTACACTCTGTCAATCACCGTGAACGTTCAAAGACGCTGGCTGATCTGTGCCTTGTCCTGAATATTGAAGATACGCACACGGTGTCCTACGCGCTGAAGAAGCTGGAGAAGGCGGGACTTATTCAAGCTGGTAAACGCGGTAAGGAGAAGACTGCCGAGATTACTGATGCGGGGCGTGAGCTGTGCGAAGCGTATAAGCAGTTGCGGGATGCCTTGCTTGTGAAGCCTGTAAAGGAGCTGGGGCAGGATGAAGGGGAGCTGTCTCGGCTTGCATCCGTTTTGCGTAGTGTGTCTGGTCATTATGATCAGGCTGCACGGTCCGCTGCTGCAATGTAAGAGGGATGCGGCAGGTTTACTGCCGCACGCCTTTAATCGACACGTTCGATTTCGGTGAGCGCGGTGTCACCCATCAGCAGCTTGATCCACCCGGGTACCTTTCCGGTTCTGCGCAACACACCATCTATGGAGAATTCTCCGGCTCCTGTGGTGGTGAAGCTCAGATAGGATGCAAACAGGATCAGCGGAAGCTCCCATGAAACGGCGGTGGCGAACGAGACGAAACCGTGTTCCAGTGCACCGCTGATCATTGCAGCAAACAGGATATAGGCTGCTCCCAGGAAGCAGGAGAGGCGGGTAAGCAGACCGAGCCCAATTCCGATTGCAATGCCGAGTTCTGCCAAGCCCGCCAGATCAATGAGCATGGCTGGGTTTGCAAGGCCCAGAAGTGAGAAGAACTCCACGTGCTCCATGTAGGGCAGGGAACCGGCAAACAGTTTGTCGGTGAAGTGCGGCACCATGACGAAGCCAACAAGCAAACGGAAGAACGTGAGCTGCCATTGCCACAGTGTCAGGCCTCTGCCAGCTGTCTCAAAAGAGTTGCGCTGGATTGTGCTGAGGAACCAAACGAGGTTGACAACGAACGCAAAGGCGAGTGGCCAGCTGAGCAGGAA
Source organism: Pseudovibrio japonicus (assembly GCF_014651595.1). GTDB lineage: Bacteria > Pseudomonadota > Alphaproteobacteria > Rhizobiales > Stappiaceae > Pseudovibrio > Pseudovibrio japonicus. The sequence continues at coordinate 288,936 of NZ_BMXE01000003.1, forward strand.
CGCGTAATACAGCGAAGCAATGCGCCAAGCCACGAGCAGGCAGAGCAATTGGCACAGGAAGCCAAGCGTAAAGCTCTTGGGCACGACGATCACAACAAAGAAGAATGCCAGTGCCAACCAGATCAGCAGTGGTCGCAAGGCCGATTCCGGTATGGGCGACATGAGCACATCCAAAGAGATGAGTGCTGCAACGCCAAGTAAAACGGCGGTTATGAGGGATTGAAACAGTTGGAAGAACGACAAGTAGTGGAAGGGTCGTGCAATCTCTGCCAGATCCTCCTCTTCGCTCACATCATCAGAGTTTCCATTGCTCTTGTTTGTCATAGCTACCTCACAGGGAATCCCGAGAGCGGGTCATTTGTAACAGGGTAGCGCGCTGCGCCTAACGAGAGATATCCTGCTATTCTCGCTAGGCTTATTTGAGAGGTTAGACGGTTTTAAGAGATCAGACGGACTGAGCGGATTCGACCTGCATTGTTTCATCCTCTCCCAGCCGACAGCGGATGTTTGCATGCGGGTTTTGTGGGTCCACATTGGCGGGTTTGCCGAAATAGTAGCCCTGCACGATGTCGCAGCCACCTGCCCGCAGGATCTGTGCCTGCATCTCGTCTTCGACGCCTTCGGCTGTGATCAACACGTCAAGTGAGCGGCCAAGACCGATGATTGCGGCGACAATGGCATCGGTATGAGCATCCTTGCCGATGTTCATGATGAAGCTGCGATCGATCTTGATCTTGTTGAAGGGGAAGCGCGAGAGATAACTCAGGGATGAATAGCCGGTTCCAAAGTCATCCATGGCAATGGAAACACCCATATCGCCGATCTTTCTGAGGGACTTAACCACGCTTGTGGTGTCCGCAATCAGGAGGCTTTCTGTGATTTCGATTTCAAGACGCTCCGGCGCGAGACCGGATTCTTCAAGGGCTTCGGTGATCTTCTGCTCGATCAGGCCGGATTTAAACTGGGCCGGTGAGAAGTTGACTGCGACTTTGAGGCTTGGGTCAGACCAGCTCGCAGCATCGGCGCAGGCTTTTTTGAGTACGTATTCGCCCAAGGCTTCGATGAGGCCTGTGTCCTCTGCGATCGGAATGAAGATTTCCGGAGAGATGCGGCCCTTTTCCGGGTGGACCCAGCGGAGCAGCGCTTCAAAGGCTTTGAGCTTGTTATCTGCCAGTCCAACCTGTGCCTGATACACGACCGAGAAGCCATCCTGCTTCAGGGCCCGGATCATCTCGGTTTCCAGTTCGCGACGGCGCTGCAGTTCTTCGTCCATGCTGGCTTCGTACCATGTGTAGATGGAACGGCCGCCATTCTTGGAGCGGTAGAGCGCAAGGTCTGCGCAATGGAGCAGACGGGAGGAGCGCCATGCAGCGTCCGTTGCCTGTGCTATGCCCATGGAGAGGGAGATCCGGATTTCCTTGTTGTCGATGACGCAGTCGGTATTAGTTGTCGCCAGTGCGCGCTGGGCGAGGACGGTGATGTCATGGCGGGTGTAATCACCCTCGATCATGACGGCAAATTCATCGCCGGAAAGGCGTGAGACGAGATGCTCTGTGAACACAAGGCGCAAGCGGTCTGAGATGATCTGTAGGAAGGTGTCTCCCGCAGCGTGGCCGTGATTGTCGTTCACTTCCTTGAATTTATCGACGTCAATGGCGATGACGTAGACATTTGAAGCTGTGATGGAGGCTTTGCGTAAGGCCTTGTTCAGCTCGTCGGAAAAGACGGCGCGGTTTGGCAGATGGGTGAGCGGGTCGTTGTGTGCCAGAAAGCGGATGGTTTTGGAGGTCTTCCAGCGATCATGCAGGCCTTTCCATGCAAACATGATGGAGGTTAACGCAACAACGACAACAAGCAGGAAGGCGAAGGCGGAGCCAAAGGCGATGGTGTCGAGAAAGACGATTGTGCTGAGCTTTGGCTTGGTGAAGAAGATAAAGCCGCCGCGGACTCTGTTTTCCTCATTCACGTAGGGAATGATGGTGCCGAACTCTGGAATTTTCCACTCGAACCAATCGAAGTTGGTGTAGATCTCCTGCTCTCCCGACTTGAGAGCGGCGTGCCATGCCTCGTAGGCCTTCGGGTCGGAAAGGATTTGATTGACACGGGAGCGTGTCATATTCCGCGGATACACAGCCAAAGGACGGCCGGGAACGTTGACGACCAGAAGCTCCAGCTCATGAAACTGCTCTGCTAAAGCTTGCGTAACGGATACAGCCTTGGCGTAAGGTAGTTTCCAGCTTGGCGAGATGATCTCGGGCGCTTTTTCAGGATTGGAGCCGCGCAGGCCGAAATCTAAGGAAGCAGAGGAGTTGTGTGGTCCCATTTGCTCAGGGACCGGGGCTTCAAACGGCTGATGCGACGCGATGATCGTCTTTGCGGTTTCGAAATCTTTCTGAGCTTCGGATTTGAATAGATAATATAAAGTCGCCTGATCAATGGCGTAAAAACTTGTGGCGATGACGCCAATCACAGCAAATACTATGGAGGCGTAAAGTAACTTTCGATGTGGAGGTATCGTTTCCACTTGAAATCCCCATTCCAAAGCGCTGAAAATGTTGCGCTGGCAGCAGGCAACCGAAAATGAGTTGGTGCTGTTACATATATAAGTATTCAATAGATAACGAATATATTTGTAATTCATTACCCATGTGTTTCAGGGGTATATAATTAAGGGGCGAGCTTGAGCCGGACACTTGGGCAGGGTGCGTTTTGTCCGCTGGGAGGAAATAAAACCCAAGGGAAACAACCAATTCGGATTGATAAATAATTTGTTAGGTATAAACCTGATTTGTAGTGATAAATTTGCTTGCTGTCTGTTCAGCGAAATTGTCATGTAGGTTGAAGAGAGAGCAGGATACCGATGAATTTTTGGAGCAGCTTTGGCAATATTGTAGGTGCACTGCAGAGTGGTGGTGCCCAGCTGGTTGACCGGCTGCAACAGCTTGTTCAATCGGTTGGTGAAGCACGCCGGAATGTTGCCTTCACGGTTGCCATGATTGCATTGTCGGCAAAGATGGCTAAAGCCGATGGTGTTGTAACTGCTGATGAAGTGATCGCGTTCTATGATTTGTTTGAGGTGCCGGAGGGCGAAGAGCGCAACGTCGCGCGGCTCTTTCAGCTGGCTCAGCAGGACGTCGCGGGCTTTGAGACCTATGCCTCCAAACTGTCCGTCTGGTTTGCAGAAGACGAGAGTGCGCGCACGGATGTGCTGGACGGGCTCTTTTACATCGCCAAGGCTGACGGGGTGATCCATGAAAGAGAGATCGCCTATCTGAGCCGGATTGCCGAGATCTTTGGCATCGATCCGGTTTGTTTTTCCCAGATCAAAGCCCGACATATAAGAGGCGGTGGAGATCCGTATCTGGTTCTCGGCATTGATATGGGTGCAAGTGATAAAGAGGTCCGCTCCTCTTATCGCCAGCAAGTTCGGGAAACGCACCCTGATAGCCTGATTGGCCGGGGGGTTCCCGAGGAGTTCGTCAAGATCGCCAGCGATAAGCTGGTCGCATTGAATAAAGCGTATGAGCAGATCTGCGCAGAACGAGGAATATGAGCGTTAAACCTGAATGCGCAGTGCCTGCGCGTCTTCGTCCATCTCCAAATCATAATGAACGTCGCGTCCCGGCTGTTGAAATGCTGATCTTGCATTACACGGCGATGGAAAGTGCCGAGAAGGCGATCTCCTGGCTGTGTGATCCGCGTTCGGAAGTCTCCTGTCATTATCTGGTTGATGAGCAGGGCATGGTTACGCAGATGGTGCCGGAGGGGCGGCGCGCGTGGCATGCCGGTGCTTCTCGATGGAAAGGGCTGGAGGATCTCAACTCCCGGAGTATCGGGATCGAGATTGCCAATGCGGGCGATTTGGATGAGGGGACAGAAGAGTATCCAGATGCGCAGATCGAAGCGGTGATCGCTTTGGCGAAGGATATTTGTGAACGCCACAACATTGCACCTGAGTTGGTGCTTGGGCATTCGGATATTGCGCCATCGCGTAAAAAGGACCCGGGTCGCCACTTCCCATGGGCGCGGCTGGCTGATGCGGGTGTGGGCCATTATATAGAGCCGGTGGACATTGATGCTTCCAGCTTCTTCCAGGAAGGTGATGAGGGGCAGCCGATTGAAGCCTTGCAGTCGCTGCTGGGGCTTTATGGGTATGATGTCATGGTCAGCGGTGTGTTCGATGAGAAGACCAGACATGCTGTTGAGGCATTCCAGCGTCATTTCCGGCCTGCAAAGGTCGATGGGATTGCCGATGCGCAGACTATTGCGACGCTGCATGGGCTACTCAAGCAGCTAAAATCCATCGGAACGTGATGGATATCATAGAAAACGCTGCGAAATAGGGTTTAATACGTAATTGAATTATGAATTAATTACGTAGGGGAAGGTCTTCGATTTGCTGAAAAGCTTCCCAAGGTAAGGCCGATGTGTCCAGCATCGGCCATTTTTGTGTCACAAACTAAGGTTTATGCCATATTTTAAACATTAAAAATGTAACTTTTCGTGATTAAAACTGTCTGATTTTCGTCTCATCTTCCAACGATAACATCCTTGCTCAAAACATGATTGCCAGGATATGAAGATGAAACTTACAAAAATAAAAAATATCGTAGTAATTCCCGCCCTTGCTGCAAGTGTTATGCTTGGCGGTGTTGTCAATACCAGCATATTCTCTAATGAAGCTGAGGCAGCTACCAGTAAGAGCAGCTACGTTAAGATGATCGAACAGAAAGCGAAGAAGCACGGTGTGCCGCACGCTATTGCAAAAGCTGTTGTTCAGATCGAAAGTAACTACAATGCAAGTGCGCGTGGTCGTGCAGGTGAAGTCGGGCTTATGCAAATCAAGCCAGCCACCGCTCGCGGAATGGGCTACAAGGGTTCGACCAAAGCTCTCTACCAGCCAGAAAACAACATTGAATTCGGCATGCGATATCTAGCTGGTGCATACAAGCGCGCTGGTGGAGATCTGTGCGGTACGATCTTGCGATACAACGCTGGCCACTATGCAAAGCGTATGAACAAGACAAGTGCGAGATACTGTAAGCGCGTTAAGGATATTCTCGGACGCAGCTAAATGCAGCTTGCATATATGAGGTGGAGCTGCTAAGTTCCTATTCAAAGTTACCTAGAGTTTTATGAATGTCTGACCTCAGGTCAGTCTGTCTGCAAGGACCGAAAGCAGGGTGGTTGATCGGGCAAAATCAACCACCCTTTTTCTTAAAATTTTAGGTAAATTCCGCGAAAATTATGCGAACTTCCTAGCGGCGTTAGCAGGTGATACAGGCACCTTTACGCCCTCCAGGATCTTTCCATCATCAATTGGTTGGCCCAGTGACGTTGTTACGGGAATAACGCCAGCCCAGTGTGGAAGGGCATAGTCCTCCTCATCATCCACCGGTGCACCCTGACGGATTTTTGCAGCTGCGTGGTCGATTTCGATAGCGATGACGCCTGTCGAGATCTGTTCCTTCTCAGTCATCGGACGAACTTCATCCCATCGACCAGGTAACAGATGTTCTGTGACTGCCTTCAGGGCGTCCCACGCTTCCTGACGGTCGGTTACGAGACGGGCGGTACCGTGAATGATTGCGGTTCTGTAGTTGACGGAATGATGGAACGCAGATCGCGCTGCAACGATGCCGTCAATATGTGTGAAGGTGAGGCAGACTTGGGAGTCCCTGCTCATTTTCTTCACGATGCGTGCGGCTTTGGCGCCGTGAATGTAGATTGTACGATCTACTACGGCAAACGCCATAGGAATGACGATCGGGCGGTCGTCGTCCATGAACCCAACATGGACAACAAGGGAGCTTTCCAGAATCGGGAGGATTGTTTTCCAGTCATAGTCAGCGCGCAGGCCATTTCTGACGCGTGCATATTTAGGTGGATTGGTTGCATGGGTCCTTGTGTCTGGCGTCGCTTCACGTAGAATTTCTGCTGTCATTGTCTTAACCGTTTCTGGTCCCCGGTTTTGAGCATTATCGGCAATTTAGAGACCAGTTGGCCCGGTAAGCGGTTGGAGTTTTTGCTCTGATCGCCTGCCGGGTTTTTCGTTGCAATTGTGTCTCTTGCCCTTGTTATGGGCGAAGAAACGTTGTGTTGAGTTGTATTTTCTGCAAAACTGGTTCTCTTAATAGATCCGCTTATTCTAATTTTGGGGTTCCAGTTGTTCGAGTATGTTGTGACGATCAATCGGGAGGTCAGCACCCCGCTGTCGAGCCAGATTTATCAGCAGTACCGGGATGCGATTTTGAAGCGACGTATTCCGGAAGGGGAGCGGTTGCCTAGTTCGAGGCAACTTGCGGTCAGTCTTTCGGTCTCCCGCAACACGGTGAACACGGCCTACGATTTGCTGCGCTCAGAAGGTTTGGTGGATGTGCGGTCCGGTGCGCGGCCTGAGGTGGTTCGCTTGCCGGAAGTGGAGGGGGCTGCCAGTGAGGGAGCTGAGCGGGCTGCTGCGCCGCCGCTCTCTTCCCGAGGCAAGCGCTTTGCTCTGAACCACCGATATAGCAGCCCATCGGGGCGGGGTGTCGCCATGCAGCCGGGCGAGCCATCCCGTGCGCTGTTTCCCAAAGAGCAATGGGCGCGTAGTTTGCGGCGTGCGGCGCGGTTGCTCAATGGCGATGCGCTTGGCTATGAACATACCTCCGGTTTGCCTGAATTGCAGCGCGTTTTGGCGCAATATCTGGCGCAGGAGCGCGGGGTTGTATGCTCACCGGAACAGGTTTTGGCCTTTCCGACAACGCAGTCGGCACTCTTGCTTATGACGCAATGTTTCTCGGAGGAAGGGGATGTGGCTCTGCTGGAGGAGCCGGGATATCTGGGCGCGCGATCTGCCTTTGTTTCTGCGGGGTTACGGGTGAATGCGCTTACGGAGATTGATGAGGTTGACCAAGCCTCGCTGATTTATGTGACACCGTCGCACCAATACCCGACGGGTAAGCGTATGGAGATGGGGGAGCGTCTGATGTTGCTGAAGCAGGCGCATGCAAAGGGCGCAATGATCCTTGAGGATGACTATGACAGTGAGTTTTTGTTTGAGGGGCGTCCGATTGCGGCGCTTCAGGGGCTGAGTGACCGACACTCGGTGATTTACATCGGCACCTCAGCAAAGTCGCTCATGCCAGGTATTCGACTTGCCTATGTGGTTGTTCCTGAAGAACATGTTGACGGGTTGCGACAGGCACAGCGCGCATCTGGTGCCTTGGCAAATGTGCATGTGCAAATGGCGTTTGCAGACTTTATCGAGAGCGGGCACTTTCGCGCGCATCTTAACAAGATCCGCAGTGCGTACCATGAAAATGGCGCGGCGCTCTGCCAGTTGATCGGGGAGCGTTTTGGTAATCAGGTAGGTGTGTCCATGCCCACGGGAGGCTTACAAACCTGCCTGTATCTGCCGGAAACATGCGATGATGTCGCGGTTGCAGATCATCTGAACAGGCGTGGCTTCGGGGCTAATCCGCTTTCGGTGTTTTATTTAGGTCGCCCGCAGCGAGGGCTGGTTGTCGGGTTTGCCGAGGCCAACGAAAAACTGAGGAACGGCTTTGTCCAAGCGCTTGATCAGGCGTTGGAAATAGCCGGAGATGGTGCGCAAACTTAAATCTTTGCTTGACCTTTATCCTTTGGCTCCGTAGTTCAGGTGCACCAGTCGGCCGGACGGTTGCTGCTGCAAGTGCCGAAAGGCCGCAGTGGAGGAAAGTCCGGGCTCCATGGAGACACGGTGCCGGATAACGTCCGGCGAGGGTGACCTTAGGGACAGTGCCACAGAAAGCAAACCGCCAGTGCACGCATTGGTAAGGGTGAAAGGGTGGAGTAAGAGCCCACCGCGTTTTTGGCAACAAAAACGGCATGGTAAACCCCACCGGGAGCAAGACCGAATAGGGGCGGCACGGAAGTTTACTTCCAGTCACGTTTCCAGACCTGACCGCCCGGGTTGGTCGCTAGAGGTGTTCAGTAATGGGCATCCCAGATGAATTGCCGTCACGTACAGGCGTAACACCCTGTGCCTTACAAAACCCGGCTTACAGGCCGACTGGTATTTTCTTTTACGAAGAAATAGATTGTCTCTTTATTGATTGGTCTGCTTGCTGATTTACGAGACAGCGCAAACGCAATGTTTATTTGATTATTGAGGCAGTTCGTATGCCAAATCAAAAGCCTTTGAAACTCATATACTTTTGCCACGGTGTTCCTGGAAGTGAACACGACAGCGTTTTCTTACAAGATGCGCTGCCTGCTGGGGTAGAACTTGTTGCGGCTAATCTTCTTGCTGCGCAAGGAGATCCTAAAGAGGCTTGTGTCAGGCAGTTTGATGAGATGACTGCTGGTTATGAAGAGGCCAAGGTTCACCTAGTTGGCTTTTCGATTGGGACGATGGCGGCAGCGCATATTGCACAAGCCCGTCCTGAGAGAGTTGCGAAGCTTACATTGGTTTCATCGGCGGCTCCTTTAACCCTTGGTGATTTTCTTCCCAAAACGGCTGGGGCACCTGTGTTCAAGATCGCAAGGTCTTCTCCACGATTGCTGACGGTTCTGATCGTGCTTCAAGGGCTGCTTTTCCGCATGAGACCTACTGTTTTGCTGAAAGGGCTCTTTGCAAAGTGTGGCGCACAAGAGAAAGAACTCATTGAGCGGCCTGAGGTGGCAAGCGTGCTGCAGGCTGGGCTTGCGAACAGCCTTGTCAGACATCACGAGAGCTACGCTGCGTATTTGAAGGCCTATGTCAGTGATTGGTCCGCTATTTTGCCTGATATCCGTTGCCCGACTGAGCTCTGGCATGGGGCGGCTGATACCTGGACTCCCAGCGAAATGGCATGGGCCATCAAGGAAGCTCTGCCCACGGATGCGCAGCTGCACATTGTTGATCGTGCCGAGCATTACTCAACACTTCAGGCTTTTGGAAATACGCTTGGTGAAGCTCTTCGGTCATCGGCCGACTACTCGTCTTCAGAGAAATAACCGGAAGCATCTTAGGGTGTTGACTGGTCTTTGCTAATCACGTATCCAAAACCTATTATGATGTATACAATAGGATACAATAATGGATTTTTGGGTTTGGTTTTCTTTCGTACTGATTTCTGCAGCTAATATTGTAACGCCGGGGCCGGCTATTCTTAACACCGTGCGCCGGGCGGCGCAGTTGGGGATGGGGCGGGTGTTTCCGACCATTTTGGGAAATACACTTGGGCTGGCGATTGCTGGTGCGTTTTGTGCGGGTGGGGTGGTGAGTTTTGTGCTTACCTCGGAGATATTATGGAGTGTGTTCCGGTGGCTGGGTATTGGCTATCTGATCTGGCTCGGGCTCAAGTTTGTCTTTAAGCGCGAGGAGATTGATCTGTCAGGTGACGTTCGCGAGTCAGTTTCCGGGACGATGTTGTTTTGGGAAGCTTTTTTGCTGGCGCTGACCAATCCCAAGGCGATCCTCTTCTTTGTGGCTTTGTTTCCGCAGGTTATGAGTTCCGAGATGGCACTGCTTCCTCAGGCCAGTATTCTGGTTGCAACGTTTTGTGGGATCTCGGTGCTGTCCTTAAGCGGTTACTCTGCCTTGGCCTCGCTTCTACGGGCGCGTTTTATCACTCAAGCGCGATATCGCCGGTTCCGGGTCTTGTCTGGCTTCGTTCTTTTTGGTTTTGCAGGGAAAATTGCGAATGAAGTGCACTAAAGCGGTCTCATTTTGCTGTCAGAGGGTGTTCCGGCTTGAAAGTTGGTGAGGCATCACTCAGATAGGAAAGTATTGCAAGGAGATCTTTTATGAGAACAGAATTTGACAAGGAACTGGAAGAGCGCCTCGTTCGATATACAGCGATTGATACGCAGAGTGATGAGACGTGCCAGGACTCCCCAAGCACTCAGATCCAGCTTGACCTGCAAAAGGTGCTTCAAGCTGAGCTGCAGGAGATGGGTGCCAGTGATGTTGAGCTGACCGATTATGGTGTTGTCCTTGCGACTATTCCGGCAACTGTTGAAACTGATGCGCCTGTGGTTGGATTGATGGCACATGTGGATACGGCGCCAGCGTACCATGCTGAAGGTGTGAAGCCGCGTGTTCACCCTGCCTATGATGGCTCTGTGATTACTTTCCCTGATAATGCCGAATTGTCTCTGTCTCCCGAAAACTCCCGCTATCTGGGTGAGAAGATTGGCGATGATATCATCACGGCGAGCGGTCTTACTTTGCTGGGCGCAGATGATAAGGCTGGTGTTTCTATCGTAATGTCGCTTGCACACCATCTGCTGGCGAACCCTCAGATCCCGCACGGCAAACTGCGCCTTGCATTTACTCCGGATGAAGAGATTGGACGTGGTGTTCATGACAGGCTGCCGGCTGATCTGGGTGCTGATTTTGCCTATACGCTGGACGGTGGCAAAGCTGGTGAGCTGAACTACGAGAACTTCTGTGCCGATGGCGCGACGGTGAAAATCACTGGTGTTTCCGTACATCCGGGCTACGCGAAGGATAAGCTGGTCAATGCGCTGCATTTGGCAGGCAAGATCATCACCACGTTGCCATTGGCGACGATGACGCCTGAGGTCACTGATGATCGTGACGGATTTATCTTCATCGTAGATATGCACGGAACGGCTGCTGAAGCTGAGATACATTTTGCTCTGCGTGACTTTGAGTTGGAAGGCCTTGAAGCGAAAGCCGATCTGCTTGAGCAGGTGTGTGCTGCTGTCCAGGCTGGCGAGCCGCGTGCCTCCATCACCTGTGAGGTGAGAGAGCAATACCGAAATATGCACCATTGGCTGCGCGATGATATGAAGCCGGTTGATCTGGTGAAGGCTGCCTATGAAGATGTTGGGCTGACAGTCTCTTCCAAGCCAATCCGCGGCGGAACCGATGGCGCTTTGTTGACCGGGAAGGGGACGGCTTGCCCGAACATCTTTACCGGCATGCAGGAAATTCATGGCCCGCTGGAGTGGATCAGCGTTCAGGATATGGCGCTTGCGATGCAGGTTTGCCTGAAGCTTGTTGAGCGGGCTGCGAAGTAAGCGCATCTAAGCACTATTGTGAACAAATCTGAAACCGTCGGCTATCTGGTCGGCGGTTTTTTCTTTGCTGGTTTGCGTTTGCCTGTTGTCTTGAGCAGTCGTTGGAAGGAGGGGCACTCCATATGGCTGGGGGCGGGGCAGTCGGCAACGTGACGCAGGGCGTCGCGCAGGGTGGCGAGTTCCTTGATTTGCTGATCAATCAGGTCGGCCCGCTCGCGGATTTGGTCTCGCGGGATTTGAAGTTGACCTCCTTCAGAGAACATTCCGGCTATCTCGGTGAGGGAGAACCCGCCGGTTTTAGCCAGCGTGATCAGCGCGAGTCTGGTCAGGATCTGGGATTCGTACTGGCGTCTGAGGCCGTGTCTGCAGACCGAATGAATAAGCCCAACCTCCTCATAGTACCTGAGTGTGGAGGGCTTCACGCCTGAGCGTTCGGTGATCTCGCCAATATCCAGCAGCTTCATACTTGACCTCAAGTTGACTTGAAGTCGTATCTTGCTTGCAACAGCGAAAATTTGCAAGGGGATACCAAGATGAAACAGATGTTGGAAACGCAGGAGCACGAGGTCTGGCGAGACCCTAGAGCGATTGCTCTTTTAATGGCGGCCACACTGACGGTTATGGCGAATGCGACTATCAGCCCGGCGTTGGCCGGATTGGAGGAGATGTTCAAGGATGATCCGAATGTGTTGTGGTTCTCCCGGTTATTGGTCTCAATGCCATCGCTCAGCGTTATAGTCTGTGCTCCGTTGGCCGGGGTGATTGCTGATCGATATGGTCGGCGGGCTTTGTTGCTTACTGGTGTCTTGTTGTTTGCTGTGACGGGGAGTGCGGGGCTGTTTCTACCGGATCTTGCCAGTATGTTGGTGTCTCGTCTTGGGCTCGGGGTTGCAGTGGCGATGGTGATGACCGCGCAGACGGCTCTGATTGGGGACTATTTTGTTGGCGACCAGCGCAGTTCATTGATGGGGCTGCAGACCTCGGCGCGTAACTTTGGTGGGTTCTTGTTTATCTCGCTGGCCGGGTTGCTGGCGGTGAGCTCTCCGCGACTTCCGTTTGCGATTTATGGATTGGCTCTGCTCATGGTGCCGTTCTTGTGGCGGCATATCAGTGAGCCGGTGAAATCCGCAGTAACAGTGCGGAAAGCCGCAGGTGCTGAGCATGATGGGGCTGCCCTGTGGGGTTGGTTGCTGGCGGTACTAGCGCTGCTGCAAATGGCGACCAACATGATCTTCTTTCTCATGCCGACACAGCTGCCATTCTTTCTGGACAGCCAAGGTTACGATAGTGCGCGCATGACTGGTGCGGCACTGGGTGTATTGATGATGACAGGCGGTACTGCAGCGCTGCTCTACGGTCGTATCAAGGCGCGGATCGGGTTTAGTGGTGCTCTTACATTGGCCTACGGGTTTATGACGGTCGGGTTGTTGCTGCTGACATTGCAAGAGACATGGAGCGTGTTCTTTGGAGTGGCTGCTATGGGGGCGGGGTACGCACTTGCCATGCCGAACTTTCCGGCTATTGCACTGCAGGTGGCTCCAAGCACAAGGCGAGGTATGGTGGGCGGGGTGCTGACCTCCTCGGTGTTTCTTGGCCAGTTCCTTTCCGTCTTCGTGAGTATTCCGATGATTGCAGCCATTGGGTTTGCGGGCACGTTTCAGGTGGTTGCTGCGGTACTGACCTGTATGACCGTTGTTGGGCTGACCACCTTCCTGTGGCGTGCGCTCCGCCGGACAGAAACTGAGGTTGTGCGAGCGGAAAGCTAATGCAGGTGCCTGCGCCTCTCAGTTTTGACTGATCGTCATGTGACTTTGCTGAGGCGCGCAGGGGTTTTTGAAGAATACGTGAACTCTCTCCTCATACATCTTAAGTTGTTGCTGCTGTTGGCTCTATTGCTGGGGTTGCCGCTTGGCAGTCAGAAAGAGCTGGTGGAGCGGACCGTGCGGTGTCTGGTTCACTCATGACATGAATGCGTTGAGCTGGGCCGGTCTCGGGTATTTATGGGAAATTGCCCCACCACTTGGTGGTACCTCATGGGATCGCATGGCCCAGAGCGGGAATGTGGGCCGCAGAGTGTGTCCGATAGGTGAAAAATACCTAGCGTAATTTCGTCTAATTCTTTCTTCTGGTTCCGCACAAAACTGTGTGTACTTCCGGTTGTGACCGTATTTTATACGCGTGTAACCCGCAGAAATCCCTGCGTAAACTCTTATCAATACTTCGTTTACCATAATTGGTGATAACTATCAGATGTTAAGGGGCATTCTTTTCCGTTTGAGACGGTGGGTTCATTGACGTCCCATGCAATCCCATGGTATCCCATAGACTTCCGGGGAAATCCGGTTTGTACTTCTGTAATCTTGTTGTTTTTGCCTGATTTGAGCGCTGACTTTCCAAGGGGTGGGGAGTTGTTTGAGCTGCCGGTGACAGATCAAGAAGATCTGGCTCATTAAGAGGGGACCAATGGCTGGTTTTGTTTCGCACTTCACCAATCGGGTGGATGCAAAGGGTCGTGTATCGATCCCTGCGCCCTTCCGTGCGGCGTTGGCGAAGGACGGCTTTGAAGGTCTTTACTGCTTTCCATCTCCTTTTCAGGAGGCGGTTGATGCAGGTGGCTTCGGACTTACTGCTGAAATCCAGAAACGACTAGATGCGTTTTCGACGCTTTCCATGGAGTACGATGCTCTGTCCACGGCGCTTTATGGTGCCAGTGAAACCCTGAAGATTGATCGGGATGGCCGGATTGTTCTGTCTGAGATGATCCGTAACCACACTGGTATTGACAGCGAAGTCACGTTTGTTGGGCAAGGGTTCAAGTTTCAGATATGGGAACCGACACGGTTCGCCAAGCACCGCGACGAGGCCATGAAGCGGGCGCTTGCAGTATTGTCTTCCGGCGGAGCGCCGGAGACAGCAGCCGGAGGGGCACTATGATGACGGGCGGCGACGGAGACAAATCCGGTATCGCTGGCGGACCAGCGCGTCACATTCCAGTCCTTCTGGAACGGGTGCGGGAGGCAATGGCCCCCGCGCCGGGTGATGTGATTATTGACGGCACGTTTGGTGCCGGTGGTTACTCCAGGACCTTTCTTGAAGCTGGTGCCAGTGTGATTGGTGTTGATCGGGATCCGGATGCGATCCGTGATGGTCGGGCTCTGGAGCAGGAGTTCGATGGGCGTTTGAAGCTGGTTCACGGGCAGTTTGTTGATCTTGACGAGCACGCACGGGCGCTTGGTCATGACGCGGTTGATGGCGTTGTTATGGACCTTGGTGTTTCGTCCATGCAGCTGGATCAGGCGGAACGTGGGTTTTCGTTCCGGTTTGACGGGCCGCTGGATATGCGCATGGAGCAGGATGGGCCAAGTGCTGCGGATGTGGTGAACACCATGGAGCGCAAGGACCTGACACGCATCATCGGAATGCTTGGTGAGGAAAAGCGTGCTTCAAGCGTATCACATGCCATTTGTCAGGCACGCGAGGAAAAGCCTTTTGAGACGACGCTGGAGCTTGCTCGCGTTATCGAGAAGGTGGTGAAGCGTAACCCGAAAAAAGCCAGTATTCATCCGGCGACGCGCACTTTTCAGGCGCTGCGGATCTACGTGAATGGTGAATTGCATCAGGCGGCTGGTGCATTGGCTGCTGCTGAGCGGATTTTGCGTCCGGGCGGGCGGCTGGTTGTTGTGACGTTCCACAGTCTGGAGGATCGTATTGTTAAGCGGTTCCTTGCGGATCGTTGCAAAACACGCGGTGGCGGTTCGCGCCACATGCCGGAGGTGGATGTTCCGCCCCCAACTTTTGAATTTATCGTAAAGGGCAATCAGGATGCCAGCGTTGATGAGATTGCTGACAATCCGCGCGCTCGTTCTGCTCGTTTGAGAGCAGGGCGCCGGCTGGATGCGCCTGCACGACCATTAGATATTCATGAGGCCGGCGTTCCGCGCCTTGCTTCATTCCATGGACTAGGAGGCTAGGCTATGCTGCGCTTCGTTAATCTGTTCTTTGTTGTTGCGGTGGTTATTGGTGCCGCGCTCGTTTACGACATTAAAATGTCAAACGAAAACCTTGCCGATCAGGTGCGTGCGCTTTCTGCCGAGATCGCCAAGGAAAAGGATGAGATCCGCTACTACAAAGCCCAGTGGAGTGTGCTTAATCAGCCGGGCCGGTTGCAGGGTATTGTTGATCGTTACAACGATATTCTCAAGTTGGAACCGTTGCGTGCCGAGCAGATCACGACACTGAAGGCCTTGCCGGTTAAGCCAGTTCTGATGGAGCCAGTTTCTGCTGATGCGATGAGCGGTTACGCCAGTCGCGTTACATCCATACAATAAGGGAGGGGTTCGTGGCGAAAAAAGCTGACAGCTCCTTTCTGAGGCAGGCTAACTTGAAGCGCAATCATGGCACCAGTGCAATCCGGGTTCGTGGTCCGGGGCGGTCTCGTATCTTCTTCGCAATGACGATATTTGTGATGGTTTACGGGGCCATTGCAGGTCGTCTGATCCTGCTTGGTTTGCAGGATGGGAGTCCGGCTGGGAGCTTCCTTGCAGCGCAGAACACTGTGGCGCAATCGCGCCCTGATATTGTTGATCGCAATGGTGAAATCCTTGCGACCGATATTAAGAGTGCTGCGCTTTACGCCGAGCCGCGAAAGATTCCGGATTCTGATGAGGTCTTTGATGGTTTGATCACCGTTTTGCCGGAGCTGGATACGCCTGCAATCAAGAAGCGTCTTGAGAGCAACTCCATGTTCACATGGCTGAAGCGCGAGATCACTGTTGAGCAGCGTCAGGCCATTCATGCGCTGGGGCTTCCGGGTGTTGGTTTCCGCGAGAGCAATAAGCGGTTTTATCCGGGCGGGCAAACGGTTAGCCATATTCTTGGTACGGTGAACGTGGACAATCAGGGTCTGTCCGGCATGGAGAAGTATGTCGATCAGGCATGGCTGAAGGACCTGCAGGAGCTGGGCTTTACGCAGGACCGGACGATGGAGCCAGTCGCGCTTTCCGTTGATCTGCGTGTGCAGCATGCCGTTCGAGATGAATTGCGTCGATCCATGGAATACTATCAGGCCAAGGCTGCTATGGGCGTGGTGCTGAAGGTTGATACTGGCGAAGTGATCGCCATGACGTCGCTGCCGGACTTTGACCCGAACAACCGCCAGCAAGCGCTTGAGAAGAAGCGTATGAACCGTGTGACCGGCGGTGTGTTCGAGATGGGGTCGATCTTTAAGGGTATCACCATTGCAATGGCGCTGGATAGCGGCAAGGTGAAGCTGGAAGATGGGTTTGACGCAACCAAGCCTATCCGCGTTTCAGGTCGTACGATTAACGACTACTACGGCAAGCATCGTGTGCTTACCGTGCCCGAGGTCTTCGTTTACTCCTCCAATATTGGCACCATCAAAATTATGCAGAAGGCGGGCATTGAGGAACAAAAGAAGTTTCTGGAAAGGCTGGGCCTGACTGAAAAGTTGCATACCGAGATGCCGGGTGTTGCCAAGCCTTTGCTTCCGCCTAAGTGGAATGAGCTTGCAGCTATGACTATTTCGTTTGGTCACGGCCTTGGCATTACACCGCTGCAAATGGCAGTGGCCGGTGCAACACTGGTGAATGGCGGCAAATATCTTGAGCCAACCTTCCTTCCTCGTAGTCAGGAAGAGGCTGACAAGCTTGCCAAGCAGGTTATCAAGCCGGAAACCAGTGAGATCCTTCGCTACCTGAACCGAGAGAATGTAAAGCGTGGCTCGGGTCGGCGGGCGGCTGTGGCAGGTTATGATGTTGGTGGTAAAACAGGAACAGCGCAAAAGGTGGTGAATGGTCGTTATATTGAGGGCCTTTACCTGAACTCCTTCATGTCGGCGTTCCCCATATCCAATCCCCAGTACCTTGTTTTGATTTTGTTGGATGAGCCGCAGAAAGTAGAAGGGCAACATTTTGCCACCGCCGGGTGGAATGCTGTACCAACTACGGCATCTGTTATCCGCAGAATTGCACCAATGCTCGGCGTGGTGCCTGATTTTGTAGATGACGCAGAGACAATTCCGGTTTCCTATCAGAGCCGAAACTAAACAGGAGATTTTGAATGAGGCGAAACACGGAGAATTTGGGGAAATTTAAAGAGAAGTTTTCCCTTCGACCGGTTTGCCACATTCATGTCTCATAGGCCGGACATATCGACGCCATGTTGCTTAAAGACCTTACAAAACAAGAGATAGACGCTGCTGCAGGCGATGGGCCCGACAGTGCTGGCGCTCTCACCATTTCGGGGCTTACTGCTGATAGTCGGGCAGTTGAGCCTGGTTTTGTTTTTGCTGCCCTGCAGGGCGCGAAAGTGGATGGTGCCGAGTTTATCGAACAAGCCGTCACGGCGGGCGCTGCTGCCATCTTGATTGATGCGGAGCGCGTTACCGATGATATCCGCGAACAGGCCAAGCAGGTTCCGCTGATTGCTGCGCCGGATGCGCGACACGAACTTGCCCTGATGGCTGCAGCTTTTTCCGGCAATCAGCCGGAGAAGATGGTTGCTGTGACCGGAACTGCGGGCAAGACCTCTGTTGCGGTGTTCGTGCGGCAGATCTTTGAATATGCCGGGCTGGTTTCTGCCAGTTTGGGGACGATTGGTACCGTCACCTCTACAGGGCAAAGCTATGGTGGCCTGACTACGCCTGATCCGGTCTCCTTGCATGAAGACCTGAAGCGTCTGGCTGAGGATGGGATTACCCATGCGGCGATGGAAGCCTCCAGCCATGGGTTGGATCAGCATCGTCTGGATGGTGTACGCATTTGTGCGGCAGGCTTTACCAATCTTGGCCGTGATCACATGGACTACCATTCGACGGTGGAAGAGTACCTGCAGGCAAAACTGCGGTTGTTCCGTGATTTGCTGCCGGATGATGGTGTGGTCGTTATTGATCCGGAAGCGCAGTTTGCGGACCGGGTTCTGGAGGTTGCCAAAGAGCGCGGTCTGAAGACCTTTACTGTTGGTGTTCTTGGTGAGGACCTGAAGGTTCTCAGTGTTCAACCGGACGGGTTCAGCCAGGTTCTGGAGCTGGAAACGGCTGAGGGCGTGTTTTCTGTTGCTTTGCCGCTGGCAGGTGATTTTCAGGTGAGCAATGCGTTGATCGCAGCTGGTCTTGCTATCTGTGCTGGCGTGCCCCTGCAAACGGCTTTGGAAGCCCTGATAGTTTTGCGTGGTGCGCCGGGCCGGATTGAGCATGTGGGCACCCGTGAGAACGGCGCTCTTGTGTTTGTCGATTACGCTCACAAACCAGAAGCGCTGGAAAATGTGCTTGCTGCCTTGCGTCCGTTTGCGGCGGGTCGTCTGATCAATGTGTTTGGCTGCGGTGGTGATCGCGATGCGGGCAAGCGTCCGTTGATGGGTGAGATCTCGGCGCGTCTTGCTGATGTGTCCATCGTGACCAATGATAATCCGCGCACAGAAGACCCCGACAAGATCCGCGAGGAGATTGTTGCTGCGTGTCCTGCTGCGTTGGAGATCGGAGACCGGGCGCTGGCAATTCACCAGGCGGTGAAGATGCTTCAGGAAGGGGATGTGCTGTGTGTGGCTGGCAAGGGCCACGAAACAGGGCAGATTATCGGGACTGAGGTTCATCCGTTCTCTGATCACGAGGAAATTTTAAAGGCGCTTGCAGAGGTTTCAGATGGAACCGAAGCAACAGCTGCTCCTGAGGGGGATTTGCCAGAGATCAGTCTTGATCTGGATGAGATGGATCTTCTCGGCGATGAAGCTGATGAGGTAGCTGCTGCAGAAGCGCTGGATGATGATGATTTGCTGGCGGCTGTTCAATCCGGTGTTGAGGAGCTTGAGGCAGAGGTGCCGATAAATCCTGATCATAAGCGGGACAGCGAGGAAGAAGACTGGCTGGCGCTAGAAGAAGGTGTTCTTGGCGCTGATGAGCTGGCTGATGCGGAGCTGTCTGATGTCGAGAGCCATGATCCAGACTTTGGAAAGGACGGCTTCCCGGTTGTTGCGGAAGATACGCCTGAAGCGCTTGAAGACGAGCTGCTGAGCGATCTTGCGGCTATTGAAGCTGAGGCAGAAGCGGAACCGGAAGTCGAAGCAGTAGCAGAAGCGGAGAACGTCAAGGAGTCGGAAGTAGGCTCTGAGGCGGATGCAGATGCATTTCCTGCGGATGACGCTCTGGAAGAGGTTGCTCCCGAGGGCTCAGAGGATGTATCGCAGTCCACTGGGGAGGAGGAGCAGGAGAGTTCAAAAGATCAAGGCAGTTCAACTGCTTCTGAAGAACTGTCCCGCATGCCGAAGATTGTTGCTTCTGAGGGATTAAAGCTAGAAAAAACACATCGCAGGTCAGCAATCGACAAGCCTGACTGGACTATCGTCCCCCATATCAACCTATTGGATCCGGAAATTAAGTCGGAATATGAGCGGCAAATGATTGAACTGCCTGAAATAGATCGTGGGCCGCTATGGCAGCTTGCTGATTTTCTGGAGGCGGTAGATGGGGATGTTCACGGTGATCTAAGTGATGACATAACCGGAATTTCCATTGATAGCCGGGAAATTCAGCCCGGAGAGGCCTTCTTTGCGATTAAGGGGGAGAATTTCGACGGTCACGCGTTTGCTGGCGCTGCCCTTGAGGATGGCGCTGCTGTTGCTGTTGTTGCGCGCGACAAGCTGGATGAGCTGCCTGAAGATGGTCGCTATGTGGCTGTCGATGACGTGCTTAAAGCGTTGGAGCGCCTTGGTGTTGCTGCTCGCGCACGTTCCAAGGCACGGATCATTGCGGTGACTGGTTCGGTCGGTAAGACGGGCACGAAGGAAGCTTTGCGGCTGTGTCTTTCCAAATCCGGCCTCACCCATGCGCCTGTGGCGAGCTTTAACAACCATTGGGGCGTTCCGCTGACACTGGCACGCATGCCTGCGGATACTGAATTTGCTATCTTCGAGATCGGCATGAACCATCGCGGTGAGATTACACCGCTGGTGAAGATGGTACGTCCGCATGTGGCTATTGTGACCACGGTAGAGGCGGTGCATCTGGAAGCGTTTAACTCGGTTGAAGACATTGCCCGTGCAAAGGCTGAGATCTTCACTGGGATCGAGCCGGGCGGTGTCGCGATCCTTAATCGGGATAATCGCCAGTATGATCTGCTTCGTTATCTTGCCGCTGTGGCTGGTGTGAAGAACATCGTCAGCTTTGGCATGCAGCCGGGCGCGCAGTCCGTTGCCAAGAAGGTAGCGGCAAATCCTGATTGTTCCTGCCTGAACGCAAATATTCTGGGGCAGGAAATCTCATACAAGATTGGCGCTCCTGGCGCGCACCATGTGATCAACTCTCTGGGTGTGCTGACCGGGGTCATGGAGCTGGGTGCAAACCTTGCCTTTGCTGGTCTTGCACTGGCGGAAATGTCTGCTCCTAAAGGGCGCGGCGCACAGACTGTTCTTGATGTGAACGGCGGCACAGCTTTGCTTGTTGACGAGAGCTACAACGCCAACCCGGCCAGTATGCGGGCAGCTATCAATCTGGTGGCGGGCTTGCCGGTCGTGAAGAATGGCCGCCGCATCGCCGTATTGGGGGATATGCTCGAATTAGGTGCAGAGTCTGGAGCGTTGCACGCAGACCTTGCTAAGGAGCTGGAGCGCGCCAAGATCGACGTGGTTTATTGTGTGGGTACTCATATGAAGATGCTCTGGGACCAGTTGCCTGCGCAGACCAGAGGTGCCTATTCAGAAACCTCCGATGAGTTGGAAAAAGACCTTTTGTCGGAAGTGCGTCCCAATGACATTGTAATGGTGAAGGGCTCCCTGGGCACCCGGATGGGTCCGCTTGTGGATGCTTTGAAGAAACGTTTTCCTGAACCGGCTTCAACCGGTGAGTCCTGAGGTTGAATAAATGCTATATTTGCTGGCGGAGCTGTCAGGGGTTTATCCTTCCCTATCCGCGCTGAATGTTTTCAAATACATTACGTTCCGTACCGGCGGCGCGATCATGACTGCGTTGTTATTTGTGTTTTTGTTTGGCCCACGCATCATTGATGCGTTGCGTTTGCGTCAGGGACATGGACAGCCCATTCGTGAAGACGGACCTCAGAGCCATCTGCTGACAAAAAAGGGAACGCCAACCATGGGCGGCCTGATGATCCTTTCCGGGATGATCGTGGCAACGCTGCTGTGGGCTGATCTTCGCAACCCTTACACCTGGATCGTGCTGGGTGTGACCGTTGGGTTTGGTCTTATCGGCTTTTATGATGACTATCTGAAGGTCTCCAAGTCCTCGCATAAAGGCTTTGGCGGGAAGGCGCGTCTTGGGCTGGAATTTCTGATCGCCGGTGTTGCAGCGTTTGCGGTGACGCTTCTGGATTCCGAGCCGTTTTCCACCAGCATTGGTTTTCCGTTCTTTAAAGAGTTGACGCTGAACCTTGGTTTGTTCTTCATCCCATTCGCAGCCTTTGTTGTTGTTGGCGCGGGCAATGCGGTGAACCTGACCGATGGTCTTGATGGTCTTGCCATTGTGCCGGTTATGATTGCGGCGGCTTCCTTTGGTCTGGTAGCGTACCTGACGGGTAACGCGGTGTTTTCGAGTTATCTGCAGATCCACCATGTGGCGGGCACGGGTGAGCTTGCCGTCTTGTGCGGTGCGGTGATTGGGGCTGGTCTCGGGTTCCTGTGGTTCAACGCCCCGCCTGCTGCGATCTTTATGGGTGATACGGGCTCTCTTGCTCTAGGCGGTATGCTGGGTGCAATTGCGGTTGCGACTAAGCACGAGATTGTTCTGGCGATCATTGGCGGTTTGTTCGTGCTGGAAGCGGTGTCTGTGATTGTGCAGGTGGCGTCGTTCAAGGTGACCGGTAAGCGCGTGTTCCGCATGGCGCCTATTCACCACCATTTTGAGCATCTGGGCTGGACCGAAAGCCAGGTGGTTATTCGTTTCTGGATCATTGCTGTCGTTCTTGCGCTGGTTGGCCTTGCCACGCTGAAGCTGCGCTAGGAGGGACGAAGACATGATCCCTATCCGTCATCTTGCAGGTAAAGAAGTTGCGTTGTTTGGGCTCGGTGGTTCCGGGTTGCTGACAGCGCGCGCGCTTGAGGCTGGTGGGGCTCGTGTGGATGTGTGGGATGACAACGAAGCCAGCGTTGCTGCTGCTGAAGAGCAGGGGCTTGCGGCGATCGATCTGCACGATGTCGATATGACCCGTTATGCGGCGCTGGTTGTTGCGCCCGGCGTTCCGCTGACCCATCCAGTGCCGCACTGGAGCGTGGTGCGGGCGCAGGACGCTGGCATTCCGGTCATCGGGGATATCGAGCTTTTCGTGAATGAGCGGGAAGAAGTTTGCCCGGAGGCGCCGTTTGTTGCCATTACAGGCACCAACGGGAAGTCCACGACCACGGCACTGATCTCGCACATTCTCAAAGAGTGCGGCATGGACGTTCAAATGGGCGGCAATATTGGTCGTCCGGTTCTGGATCTTGAGGAGTTTTCCGAGGATCGCGTTTACGTGGTTGAGGTGTCCTCTTACCAGATTGACCTTGCTCCAAGCCTTGCGCCGGATATTGGTGTGATGATGAACCTGTCACCGGACCATCTGGACCGGCACGGCAGCATGGCGCATTACGCGTCCATCAAAGAGCGTCTTGTGAAGGGCGCGCGTTTGGCGGTTGTTGGTGTTGATGATGAACACAGTGCCGCGATTGCGCAGCGCCGGGTGGAGAGTGGAGAGCCGATTGAGCTGATCTCCTGTCAGGAGCCGGTCGAGTTTGGTGTTTATGCGGCTGATGGCAAGGTGATCGAAGTTTTTGATGAAGAGCAGGTGCTTGTTGCTGACCTCTCTTCTTCCAACACGTTGCGTGGCTCTCATAATGGGCAGAATGCTGCTGCGGCTGTGGCCGTGTGCGCGGCGCTGGGGCTGGAGCTTGACGAGATTTCTGGCGCGCTGGCGACATTTCCGGGTCTTGCGCATCGCCTGAAGCTGGTGGCTGAAGCTGGTACGGTTTTGTTTGTGAATGACAGCAAGGCAACCAATGCGGAAGCTGCAGCGCATGCGCTGGCGGCGTTTGACCGGATTTACTGGATTGCTGGGGGGCGTCCAAAAGCTGGCGGGATTTCTTCGCTCAAAGCTTATTTCCCGAAAATTGTGAAGGCGTACTTGATCGGGGAAGCAGCGGACGACTTTAAGCAGGAACTTGCGGGGGCCGTGGAAGCGCACAAGTTTGGCAGTCTAGACATGGCTGTTGAAGCTGCGGCGCAAGATGCTGCACGGGATAAAAGCAAGGAGGCTGTGGTTCTGCTGTCTCCGGCGTGTGCCTCGTTTGATCAGTTCAGGAGCTTTGAAGTTCGGGGGGATGCATTTGAGAGCGCGGCTGTGGCTGCTGCCAAAATGCTGAATGAAGAGGGGGCACGCTGATGGTATCACGTACGGATCGCAGTGCGTTTGCGGAATGGCTTTGGACGATTGATCGTTACATGCTGATCGGCATTTTTACACTGATGGTGTCCGGTCTGGTGCTGTCTCTGGCGGCCAGCCCGCCTGTTGCCGAACGTATCGGGCTCGAGAGCTTCTATTTTGTTAAGAAACAGGCCATCTTCCTGCTGCCAAGTGCTGCTTTGATGCTTGGGGTTTCGGCATTGTCTCCGCGTTATGTGCGGCGGGTGGCTTTGCTGGTTTTCTGCGTGATGCTTGTTTTGCTGCTGGGGACGCTGTTCTTTGGCACGGACGTAAAGGGTGCGCGGCGCTGGGTGAGCCTTTTCGGGGTTTCCATTCAGCCATCAGAATTTATTAAGCCTGCTCTTGTTGTGATTGTTGCGTTCTTGCTGTCTGAGGGGCGCAAGGCGCAGGATATTCCGGGGCAGGTGATCTCCATTCTCTTGTTCGGCATTGTGGCGGCCATGCTTGTTGCGCAACCTGACTTTGGTCAGACCATGTTGCTGACGATTGTGCTGTTTGCGTTGTTCTTCCTGAATGGTTTGTCGTGGCTGGCGATTGTCCCTCTCGGTATTACGGGTATCCTGGGCGTGGTGGCCGGGTTTGCCTATCTGCCGCACGTACGCGGACGTATCATGCGCTTTCTGGACCCATCTTCCGGGGACACATATCAGATCGATAAGGCGATTGACTCCTTTATCGCCGGTGGCTGGCTTGGCCGCGGTGTGGGTGAAGGGACTGTAAAACGTATCCTGCCGGATAGTCATACAGACTTTGTTTTCGCTGTTGCTGCAGAAGAGTACGGCATCATTGTTTGTGTGGTACTGGTGACTATCTTTGCCTTTGTTGTGCTGCGCGGCCTTTACATGGCAATGCAAGATCAGGATCCGTTTGGTCGTCTGGCCGCATCTGGCCTTATTGTGATGTTTGGCCTGCAAAGTTGCATCAATATGGCTGTTAACCTGAACCTGATGCCGTCTAAAGGCATGACGCTGCCGCTGATTTCGTCTGGCGTGTCTTCCCTGATGGCGATTTCCCTAACCATGGGTTTTGTGCTGGCATTAACGCGGAAACGTCCGCAGCCACGTAAGAACCCGATTATTACTGTTGCCCGCGCTGCGCCGTTGCAGCAGGCCTGAGAGAGTTTTGCTTTTGTCGGAGATTGAAATGAAGCCGAAGATTATGCTCACTGCTGGAGGGACAGGCGGTCACCTGTTTCCTGCACAAGCGCTGGCCAGTGAGCTGACGCGCCGTGGGTATGGTGTGGAGCTGATTACCGACAGCCGCGCCGACAAATACGGCAGTGCTTTTCCGGCAGACAAGGTTCATCTGGTCAAAAGTGATACGATCCGCGGCAGGAATCCGATTTCGCTCACCAAGACTGCAATCAAGCTTGGTCTTGGGACTTTGCAGGCGATGAAAATCATTCGTGCGGCCAAACCCGCAGCTATGGTTGGCTTTGGTGGGTATCCGACATTTCCGCCCATGTTTGCCGGTCGTATGCTGGGGGTTCCAACGATCCTGCATGAAGCCAATGCGGTGATGGGGCGTGCAAACCGCATGCTTGCCAAAGGGGCAAGAGCTGTTGCGACCAGTTTTCCGCTTAAAACACTGCCTAAAGACCTTGCGGCGAAGGCGACGATGACTGGCAACCCACTGCGTGACAACGTGATTGCCGTGTGCGGACTGACCTATAACGCACCGGAAGAAGGTGGGGCTTTCCATCTGCTGGTGTTTGGTGGGTCGCAGGGTGCGCGCATCTTTTCGCAGGTGCTGCCGGAAGCCTTGAGCCTGATGGCGCCTGACTATCTTGAGCGACTGGTAATTGTGCAGCAGGCGCGTCCGGAAGATCTGGAAGGTCTGGAAGCGTCCTATCGCAAGATGGGTGTGGCTGCGCAGGTTGCGTCCTTCTTTACTGATTTGCCGGAGCGCATTGCGGCGGCCCATCTGGTGATCAGCCGGTCCGGTGCTGGTACGGTTTGCGAGCTGGCAGCAATCGGGCGTCCTTCTATATTGGTGCCGTTGCCCGGCGCGCTTGATAACGATCAGGGTCTGAATGCGAATGTGCTTGCGGAGGCAGGCGGCGCATGGCCGATCCCACAGAAAGAACTTGATCCGCAAAGACTGGCCCGCGAGCTGAAAGAGCTCATGGATCATCCGGGCCGTCTTGCGCAGGCAGCACAAGCAGCTTTGGCTCAGGGCGCACCTGAAGCTGTGCAGCGCCTTGCGGATCTGACTGAAACACTTGTCGGTCAGGTGCCGGCAGCGAGCAAGAAAGAGACCACCTCATGAAAATGCCTGTCAACATTGGGGGAGTTCACTTCGTCGGTATCGGCGGCATTGGCATGAGCGGTATTGCCGAGGTTTTGCATAACCTTGGGTATCGTGTGCAGGGCTCTGACATGTCCGAGAATGCGAACGTGCTGCGTTTGCGGGAAAAGGGCATCAAGGTCATGGTCGGTCATGCGGCAGAGAACCTTGAAGGGTCGGATGTTTGCGTCGTCTCGTCAGCGATCAAAGCCAGCAATGTTGAACTGAAAGCTGCGCGTGAGAACAACATGCCTGTTGTGCGCCGTGCGGAAATGCTCGCGGAGTTGATGCGTTTTAAACAAGCGATTGCCATTGGCGGTACGCACGGCAAGACGACGACGACCTCCATGGTCGCGGCGCTGCTGGATGCGGGGGATATGGACCCAACCGTGATCAATGGCGGTATCATCAATGCCTATGGCACCAACGCCCGTATGGGTGAGGGTGACTGGATGGTGGTTGAGGCAGACGAGTCCGATGGCACCTTCGTCAAGCTTCCTGCCGATATTGCGGTTGTGACCAATATCGATCCTGAGCACCTTGATCATTACGGTGATTTTGATGGCGTGCGGGCTGCGTTTACGCAGTTTGTCGAGAATGTTCCGTTTTATGGCTTTGCCGTCATGTGTCTTGATCACCCGGAGGTCCAGAGCCTTGTGGGACAGATTGAGGATCGCCGGATCATCACCTATGGCCGTAATCCGCAGTCTGATGTTCGTTTTTCTGATGTTTCCACCAAGGGCGGCAAGTCCATCTTTAGCGTGACCATTCATGATCGACGCGGGAACAAGGTGACTGAACTGAAGGATCTGGTGTTGCCGATGCCGGGTCTGCACAACGTGTCCAATGCGACGGCTGCGATTGCGCTGGCGCATGCTTTGGGCATTTCCGATGAAAATATCCGCAAGGGTCTGGCTGGCTTTGGCGGCGTGAAGCGGCGCTTTACGCATACGGGTTCGTGGAATGGTACGGAGTTCTTTGACGACTACGCGCACCATCCGGTCGAGATCAAGTCTGTCCTGCATGCAGCCCGTGAGGCGGCTGAGGGCAAGGTGATTGCTGTAATGCAGCCGCACCGTTACACCCGTTTGCAGAGCCTGTTTGATGACTTCTGTTCCTGCTTCAACGATGCGGACAAGGTCGTGATTGCGCCTGTGTTTGCTGCTGGTGAGCAGCCGATTGAAGGGGCTGACCAAGCCGACTTGATTTCGGGTCTGCGGGCTGGTGGTCACCGGTCGGTTCACGGCATCTCTGGTCCTGAGGAGCTGGCTGGCAAGGTGGCGGAGCTTGCTGAACCGGGTGATCTGGTGATCTGCCTTGGTGCGGGTAACATTACCCAGTGGGCTTACAAACTGCCAAAAGAGCTGGAAGCGCTCTCCCCAAAAGGAGAGACTGTATGAGCGAAACCCTAAGCTATCCTGATCTTCTGCCTTTGCTGGGCGATGCTGTTGAAGACATTCGCGGTCGACTGATCCAGAACCAGCTGCTTTCTGCGGTGACCTGGTTCCGTGTGGGTGGTCCTGCGCAGTTGATGTTCCAGCCTGCTGATGAAGTGGATCTGGCGGTGTTTATGAAAGCGCTGCCGGAAGATGTGCCGGTTACTGTGGTTGGGCTCGGCTCCAACCTTCTGGTGCGCGATGGCGGTATTGAAGGCGTTGTTATTCGTCTGCCGATCCGCGGGTTTGGGACTGTCGAGTATCTGGGCGGTCATAAGCTGCGGGCAGGGGCGTCTGTCCCTGACAAAAAGCTTGCGGAAGAAGCGGCCAAGACGGGCACAGGCGGCTTTGCGTTTTATACCGGTATTCCGGGGGCTGTTGGCGGTGCGCTGCGCATGAATGCTGGGGCTCATGGAGCGGAGACGAAGGACCTTGTGGTTAGCGTGAATGCGGTGACACGGTCTGGTGAACTCATCACCCTTTCCAATGCGGATATGGGCTATGCCTACCGCCATTCTTCCGCATCAAAAGATCTGATTTTCACCAGTGCAGTGTTTGAGGGTGTTGCGCGGAGTGAGGACGAAATCCGCGCTGAAATGGCTGAGGTTGTTGCGCATCGTGAAAAAGCACAGCCTATTCGTGAGAAAACCGGTGGCTCTACTTTTAAAAATCCGGAGGACAACAGCGCATGGAAGGTGGTTGATGCGGCTGGAGGACGTGGTTTGCAGATTGGCGGCGCAAAAATGTCGGAATTGCATTGCAACTTTATGTTGAACGTTGCAAACGCTACTGCTCACGATCTGGAACTGCTTGGCGAGACTATCCGCCGGGATGCTTTGGCGAAGACAGGTACGCGTCTGGAATGGGAAATTAAGCGCCTTGGGGCGTTTGTGGACGGGGCGACGATTGAACCGTTTTTGGGCCAATCGGACTAACTCCGTTCAGGTATTGTTTTAGGCGTTTTAAATAGGATTGGGTTTCGTGATGACCAAGCATGTTGCAGTTTTGATGGGTGGATGGGTTGCCGAGCGGCCTGTCTCGCTGTCTTCAGGCAAAGACTGTGCGGATGCGCTGGAAGCGGCTGGTTATCAGGTTACCCGTGTGGATGTTGACCGCAACATTGCTGCTGTGCTGCAGGAGCTGAAGCCTGATGTGGCGTTCAATGCCTTGCATGGTCCGTTTGGTGAGGACGGGGCTATTCAGGGTATTCTGGAGGTGCTGGACATTCCTTACACCCATTCAGGTGTGATGTCCTCGGCGCTTGCCATGAACAAGGAGAAAGCCAAAGCGGTGTTGCAGGCGGCTGGTGTGTCGGTTGCCAACTCCATGGTGGTCAGCCGCGCGGATGCTGCGCGACGCCATGTGATGGAACCGCCTTATGTGATTAAGCCAATCAACGAGGGATCTTCCTTTGGTGTGTTGATCGTGAAGGAGGGGCAAGAGCACCCACCGCAGGAATTGACACGTGAAGATTGGGAGTTTGGTGATTTGCTTATGGTGGAGCGTTACATCCCCGGCCGCGAGTTGACCTGTGCAGTAATGGGGAATGTTGCGCTAGGGGTGCTGGAAATCGTGCCGTTGGGACACGCTTACTACGATTATGATGCAAAATACGTCCCAGGCGGTTCACAACACATACTTCCTGCGGAAATTTTACCATCTGTTTACCAAGAAATACAAAAATCAAGTATTAAGGCGCATCAGGCTCTGGGGTGTCGCGGCGTTACACGCGCCGACTTTCGTTTTAACGAAGGGCCCGGCGGTCTCGGAGAACTGATCTGTCTTGAAGTGAATACTCAACCCGGCATGACGCCAACATCATTGCTTCCGGAAATCGCGGCGCATGCCGGACATGATTTCCAAGAGTTGGTGAGTTGGATCGTGGAGGACGCAAGTTGCGGAAGATAAAGGCAAAATTTGTTGCATTGCGGGAACGCACAGGCGGCTGGGGCTTTCGCTTCAGAAGTCGTGGCGTATCGCGTTTGCACCAGAGACCCGCTTGGGGGGTCACTGGATTTTTTGCACTTATCCCTTCGTGGGCACCGACTGCGAGCGCTTTTGGCTTCCTTGCTTTGTCCGCTGCCTACGGGATCACGCTGGGTGGACATGCCCGTGTTGTGAGCGAATCAGTTACGTCCGCCGCCGGTTTTGCGGTCAATGAGATCAAAATGGAAGGTTTGCAGCGCGTTACGGAATTTCAGGTTCTGGAGGCGCTTGAACTTCATGAGCGTCCGTCTTTGATGCTGTTTGATGCGGCTGAGGCAAAGGAACGGCTGGAAGATATTGCGTGGATCCGCAGTGCCTCCATCCAGAAGTTCTATCCCGGTACACTTCGTGTGCAGATCAAGGAGCAGGTGCCTTACGCGCTTTGGCAGCGAGGTGCTCTGACCTCTGTGATTACCAAGAAGGGCGAGGTCATCACTGATGAGGTGGATGGCCGTTATGCGAATTTGCTTCGTGTGGTCAACCATGGTGCTCAGTTGCGTGTTGGTGAGATCATGGGCGAGTTGGAAAAATTTCCCGGCATCCGTGCCCGGGTGCGCGCTGCAAAGCTGCGCTCCGAGCGTCGCTGGGACCTTGCCATGGAAAACGGGATTACGGTGCGCTTGCCGGAGTTTGATGTGGGGGACGCGCTGGCCGAGCTGAAAGAGCTGGATGATCAGGGCGGTTTGCTTTCCCGGGATATCGTTTCAGTTGACCTGCGATTGCACGACCGTGTGGTGGTGCGCCTTTCTGATGAGGCTGCTATTCGCCGTCAGACGACACTCAAGCAACGAGGTTTACCCTCCAGAACGGGGAGGGACACGTGAGCTCGAATAAGAATGTGATCTTTCTGCCGCGTATGCGGCCGTTGCCAAATCGCAGATCTGTTGTGGTTTCCGTGCTGGACGTCGGGTCCACGAAAGTGTGCTGCATTATCGCGAAACTGGTGCCAGGTGACGAGGAAGACCTGATGCCGGGTCGGAGTCATGGCATTGAGGTGCTGGGCTACGGGTATCAGGCTTCTGCTGGCATTAAGTCCGGCGTTGTGGTGGACATGGATCAGGCCGAGCAGGCTATCCGCCGGGCGGTGGATCAGGCTGAGCGTATGGCCGGTGTGATGGTGGAAACGCTGCTGGTGACGGTGAGCTGTGGCCGCCTTCAGAGCGAGATCTTCTCCGCCACGGTGCCGCTGGGAACTGAAGGTGTGACCGAGTCCGATATTCAGCGGGTGCTGGCTGCAGGCTCAACCCATACGGCAACCGAGGGACGGGCGGTGATGCATGCCCTGCCGATCTCCTACGGGCTGGATGGCAACCGGGGTATTCGTGATCCGCGCGGTATGATGGGCCGCAAGCTGGGTGTGGATATTCAGGTGGTTTCAGCGGAAGTGCCGCCGGTGCGTAATCTGGAGCTGTGCGTGGAGCGCGGGCACCTGCAGGTGGAGTCGCTGGTTGCGACGCCTTATGCGGCGGGCCTTTCCACGCTGGTTGAAGATGAGATCGAGCTTGGTGTTGCCTGTATAGATATGGGCGGGGGGACGACCACGCTCTCTATCTTTGTTGACGGGCAGATGGTGCATCTGGATGCGCTGGCCATTGGCGGCAATCACGTGACTATGGACGTGGCGCGCGCGCTTTCCACGCGGATGCATGCTGCCGAGCGTTTGAAGGTTTTGCATGGTTCGGCACTGCCAAGTGCGGTGGACGACCGCGATTTTGTTCAGGTGCCGCCCGTAGATATGGATGGTGATCTGCCAACGCAGATCCCCCGGGCGATGCTGACGCGGGTTATTCGACCACGCGTTGAAGAGATTTTGGAGATGGTGCGAGACCGGATTGTCGCTTCCGGTTTTGCTGGCCGAGTGGGCAAGCGCATTGTGCTGACGGGTGGGGGCAGTCAGTTGACTGGTCTGTCAGAGACGGCACGGCGCATTCTTGGACGCAATGTGCGTCTGGGCCGGCCGCTGGGTATCTCCGGTTTGCCAGAGGAAGCCAAGGGTCCGGCGTTCTCGGCTGCTGTGGGCCTGCTGATTTATCCGCAGGTGGCACAGATTGAGCAATTCGAACCCCGGTACCAACGCCGTGGCCTGATGGGCCGCGGGAGCTATCTGGCTCGGGTTGGGCAGTGGATTAGAGAAAGTTTCTAACAGGGATGCGCATAACCCCTGTTATCAAGAGTTTCGCCAGATGCGGCGGACGCACGAGAGGAAGAACGACATGCCCGGTTCGGGCATGTTACTAGGGTCGCGAGGTTAATATGACAATCAACCTGAAAATGCCTGATATTCAGGAATTGAAGCCCAGGATCACCGTGTTCGGTGTCGGCGGCGGTGGCGGAAACGCCGTAAACAACATGGTCACCAGCGGCCTTCAGGGCTGCGACTTTGTGGTGGCTAACACGGATGCGCAGGCTCTTGCCCTTTGCCAGGCAGAGCGTGTGATCCAGATGGGTGTTGCTGTAACCGAAGGCTTGGGCGCTGGTTCCCAGCCTGAAGTTGGTGCAGCTGCAGCCGAAGAAGTTATTGACGAGATCAACGATCATCTGTCCGGCTCGCATATGGTGTTCATCACCGCGGGTATGGGCGGTGGCACCGGTACCGGTGCTGCGCCAGTTGTTGCTCGTGCTGCGCGAGAGCAGGGTATACTGACCGTCGGTGTGGTTACCAAACCCTTCCAGTTTGAAGGGTCCCGTCGTATGCGCGTTGCTGAAGCCGGCATTGAAGAGCTCCAGCGTAATGTTGACACTCTCATTGTCATTCCAAACCAGAACCTGTTCCGTATTGCGAACGCCCAGACCACCTTTGCTGACGCTTTTGCGATGGCTGACCAGGTGCTGTACTCCGGTGTTGCAAACGTCACTGACCTGATGGTCAAAGAAGGTCTCATCAACCTGGACTTTGCTGATGTGCGCTCCATAATGCGCGGCATGGGTAAAGCGATGATGGGTACCGGTGAAGCTTCCGGCGAGCAACGGGCAATCCAGGCGGCGGAAGCTGCTATTGCGAACCCGCTGCTGGACGAGACTTCCATGAAGGGCGCACGCGGTCTGCTTATCTCCATCACTGGCGGTAATGATCTGACCCTGTTTGAAGTTGATGAAGCTGCGACCCGTATCCGTGAGGAAGTGGATCCAGAAGCCAACATCATTCTTGGTGCAACTTTCGACGAGTCACTGGACGGTATCATCCGCGTTTCTGTTGTTGCCACCGGCATCGACAAAGAGCTGCGTGAGGATATTTCTCCTGCTGAAGTTCGTATGGCTGAACTCACAGAGCGTCTGCAGAGCGCTACAACGTCTACGCCCAGTCCAGCGGTAGCTGCGCCGGTAGAAGTAGCTCCTGCACCGACCCCAGTTCGTGCGATGCGCGCGATGGGTTCAAACGCAGTTGACACTCATATGGAAGTTGAGCCTGTTGCAGCAGCAACAGACCCTGAAGTTGAGATTGCCCCTTATCAGTCCCGTCGTTACGAGCCTGTGCAGGAGTATGATGCTCTGGACGAGCCAACTCAGGTTGTTGAAGAGCCAACAAGTGTTCCTCAGCCTTTCATTCCACCTGTCGCTCAAAAGGTTGAGCAACAGTCCCGTATGCCACGTGTGGAAGACTTCCCGCCGATCGCGCAGCGCGAAATTCGTGCCCGCACGGCCCAGCCGGAAGCTGCAGCGCCTGCTCCTCAACCAGCACCTGCAACTCCTCAGCCTGCGCCAGCCACTATGGCCCAGCATGCTGAAGAAGAGCGCCACATGGACGAAGAGCGCCGCCCAATGGGCCTCCTACGCCGTCTGACCGGTGGTCTTGGTCGCCGTGAAGATGAGCACATGGAGCACCATGAAACTGCACAGGCAGACGCCTATGCGGAGGCTCAGCGCCACCCTGCTGCACCACGTCAGGCTGAAAGCCAGAACCACGGTGCAACCGGTAATATGGACGCTGCTGGACGCCCTGCGCCGGCACGCTCACAGATGATGGAAGATGATCAGTTGGAGATCCCGGCGTTCTTGCGCCGTCAAGCCACCTGATTATCAACAGAACTCGCGCCTCTCGAGCAGCAATCCGGATTTTTCCGGGTTGCTGCTTTGCGTCTTTAAATGAAATTATAGGTAAATGTACCTAAAAATTTCAGGGCGTTACAAAGCGTAATAAAGCTTTATTTTATTTAGGACCGCCCTCGGGCTATGTTCCAGCCTACCCGGTGGGGGTAAATGAAAGTAGCGGCTCGAGTGGTTCAGTGTTGTACCGGTAGCCGATTGATAAAGGCTGGAACATTATGGGAATGCGTGTCGAAAAACAGACCACGCTTGCGGACAGTGTAACCTTAAGTGGCATTGGGGTACATTCGGGCGGCCCAGCTTCCATTACTCTTCATCCTGCAGATGCTAATTCGGGTATTGTTTTTCACCGCAACACCAATGATGGCTATGTTGAGACAGAAGCGAACTGGAGCAACGTAACTGCAACATCCTTGTGCACAGTACTGGGTGACCCCCAGGACAGCGGTATCTCTACCGTAGAGCACCTGATGGCTGCATTGCGTGGTATGGGCGTTGACAACGTAACCGTCTACATTGACGGACCAGAGATGCCGATCATGGATGGCAGCTCGGAAGCATTCGTTGATGCGATTGATCGTGTTGGCTTGAGAACGCTTGGGGCGAAGCGTCGTTTCATCCGTATCAAAGAAAAAGTTCGTTACGTTTCCGGCGATCAGTGGTGTGAGCTGCACCCGTATGACGGGACGCGCTTTGACATTACCATCGATTTCGACCACGAAAAGATTGGTCGTCAGCATCTGGTCTTTGATCTCTCACCGGACTATTTCCGTGATCATATTTCCCGCGCACGTACCTTCGGTAGTGTGCAGGATGTAGAGAAGCTCTGGAAGCTTGGCTTTGCCATGGGCTCTTCTCTCGAAAACTCAGTCGCGCTGGATGACGAACGGGTTCTGAACCCGGAAGGCACGCGTTGGGCAGACGAATTCGTGCGACATAAAAGCCTGGATGCGATTGGGGATCTGGCTCTGTCCGGTCTACCAATTTTGGGGGAATACCGTTCGTTCAAAGGCGGCCACCGCATGAATCACTGCATTCTTGTGGAGCTGTTCAAGAACCCGGATGCCTTTGAAATTGTTGATGCTGATGCTGCTTTGGAAGAACGTCGGGCACGGGAAAAAGGGCATGCCGAGTTGATTGGTGGGATGCAGGCTGCTGCATTTGGTCCTAACGTTTCCTGAAGCTGAAACGAGTTATTCAACGGTTTTTGCCTCTATTCCGACATAAATTCGAGGCAAATGCTGGTGGGCTACGTGACGTTATCTAAACATTGAGATAAAAGCGTGAACTTGGGAGGGATTTTACCCGAATCCCAACACGATAGGAGTCGGAGACATTGCTGCGTTCAAATGCTGCCGGGAATGCTTTGGGGGCCCTTCGCCTCAAAAGAGTGATGAGGTGTGCCTCGTTGGCTGTGGCACTCGCTGTTGCGGGTTGTGCAACCAAGGATGATATGGATGATCTTGCGCTGGATGATACGCCAGCTGAGGTTATGTTCAACGAAGCTTTGGCACTGCGTGCCTCGGGCGATTCAAAAGCAGCAGTGAAGAAGTTCAACGAACTTGATCGCGTTTATCCTTACTCCGAGTTTGCGCGCAAATCACTCATCAACCTTGCCTACCTGAACTTCAAGATGGGCAAGTATCCTGAAGCGATTTCAGCTGCGGAGCGGTTCTCGACGCTTTATCCTGGTAACAAGGATTCAGCGTATGCGCTCTTCATTATCGGGGAATCCTACTTCCGCCAGATGCCTGATGTGGGCCGTGACCAGGCTGTGACTGCCAAGGCGCTGGAGAAGATGCGTGAAGTGGTGCAGCGCTATCCGGATTCTGAATACACCAAGCAGGCTCGTCAGCGTATCCGCGCGACGGAAGACCAGCTAGCTGGTAAGGAAATGGAAGTTGGCCGTTACTATCTGGCGCGCCGCAACTACCTTGCCTCCATCAATCGTTTCAAGACTGTTGTGACCAATTACCAGACCACGCGTCATGTTGAAGAAGCGCTCTATCGTCTGACTGAAAGCTACTATGCTTTGGGCGTGACGAACGAAGCGCAAACAGCTGCAGCGGTGCTGGGACACAACTTCCCGCAGAGCGAATGGTACCAACAGGCCTTTTCTCTCTTGAAAAAGGGCGGTCTGGAGCCAGAGGAAAGCAAAGGCAGCTGGCTTAGCAGAGCATTTGGGGATATGAAACTCCTGTAAACCTTTTTAGGGAATCGGAGTTTTATGGACGACCATGCTGGCATCGCTTTCTATTCGGGATATCGTTCTCATTGATAAGCTGGACCTGCATTTCAGCGGTGGAATGAGCGTTCTGACGGGTGAGACCGGCGCAGGTAAGTCTATTCTTCTTGATAGTTTGAGCCTCGCCCTTGGTGGGCGGGGTGATGCCGGACTGGTTCGGCATGGTGAAGACCGCGGTCAGGTGACTGCGGTTTTTGACGTTCCAATGGCTCATCCTTTGCGCGCTCTCCTTCTGGAAAATGATCTTGAGCATGACAGCGACATCATTTTACGCCGGGTTCAGGCGTCGGATGGGCGGACACGTGCGTTTGTGAATGACACGGCGGTGAGCGCTGGTTTGCTTCGCCAGATCGGGGAAATGCTGGTTGAGGTACATGGACAGCATGATGACCGGGCGCTGATTGATCCTGAGAGCCATCGTCAATTGCTCGACAGCTTCGGCGGGCTGGAAGGCGATGCGGCCAAGGTGAGTGAAAGCGCTAAGGCTGTTCGAAAAGCTGAGAAAACCCTGAAGGATCATGTTGCGCGTATTGAAGAAGCGCGCGGCGAAGCGGATTACTTGCGCTCCAGTGCGGATGAACTGAGCTCGCTTGACCCAAAAGAGGGGGAAGAGAACGAGCTTGCCTTGCGCCGTCAGGACATGATGCAGGTGGAGAAGATCGCGGGGGATCTGCGTGACGGGTATGACGCCTTGGATGGTCCGACTTCTCCGATCCCTGAGCTTTCCAGTTTGCTGCGCCGTCTTGAGCGCAAGGTTGAGCTGGCGCCGAACTACCTGACCAGTGTTGTTGAGGCGATTGGTGGGTCTTTGGACCAGCTGGAAGAAGCACGTGCCGGTCTGGAGCAGGCGCTACGCGATACGGATTTTGACCCGCAGGAGCTGGAACAGACCGAAGAGCGTTTGTTTGCCTTGCGGGCGGCGGCCCGGAAGTACTCGGTTCAGCCGGATGAGCTAGGCAAGTTGCGTGAGCAGATGGAAGGTGACCTTTCTGATCTGGACGCGGGCGAAGAGAAGTTGCAGGCGCTTGAGGGCGCTGTCGAGGCTGCCAAGCAGACCTATGACAAACTGGCGGCAGAGCTTTCAAAGAAACGTCAGAAGACGGCAAAAGCGCTGGAGGATGCGGTTCACGCAGAGCTTCCTGCTCTGAAGCTTGAGCGGGCGCGGTTTATCATCAACATCGAGAGTGATGCGGAGCAGCGCGGTTCCTCGGGTATCAATACTGTCGAGTTCTGGGCACAGACCAACCCGGGTACGCGTCCGGGGCCGATGTTCAAGGTTGCTTCCGGTGGTGAGCTTTCGCGTTTCCTATTAGCGCTGAAGGTGTCTTTGGCCGACAAAGGCTCGTCTCCGACGCTGGTGTTCGATGAGATTGATACTGGTGTGGGCGGTGCTGTGGCTGAAGCGATTGGTGTTCGTCTGGCGCGTCTTGCGGGCAGCGTTCAGGTGCTGACAGTGACCCACGCGCCGCAAGTGGCCGCGCGGGCCAATGGTCACTTCCTGATCCGCAAGGATGAGGTGGAGAAAGACCGTGTGGCAACCCGCGTGACCGAGATCGCGCAGGAAGATCGCCACGAAGAGATCGCCCGTATGCTGGCCGGTTCCACAATCACCGAAGAAGCCCGCGCCGCTGCCAAGCGGCTGATGGGCCAAGAAACGTTGGTGTAAGCCGCTTCCAGTCTCCCTGTATTAATTGCAGAACTCCCGACTAAATCTGACAGGCACTTCCTGCGATGTCTAATCCAATCAGTCTACAGTGTATTGGTAAGGGCGGGTTTCGGTAATATATTTGAAGTCAAATTTTTCCAGAATTGGACGGCTCATATCCGAAGCATCAACTGTCAAATATTTAACCCCTCGCTTTCTCGCTTCTGCTGCTCGGATATATAGCAACTCTCGATAATATCCTTTGCCTCTGGCTTCGTTGATTGTAGAGCCGCCCCACAAGCCTGCGAATGGGCTCCCAGGTGTATAGGTTATCCAAGCAGAGGAGACAGGGAGATCGTTTTCGTAGGCAACATAGAGCGAGATTTGATCAGGGGTGTTATGAAGGCGGTCAGTAAGGTCTTGCCTAAGATCAGAAAAATCATTTTCCCAGACCTGCTCGGATACTTGAATCGCATCATTCACACCAGCTTCATTAGCTATCTGCTTGATAGTACCTGTTAGTGTCAAAGTATCAAATTCTGAGTCTTTCAATTCTTTAATCATGAAGGCTTCAGGATCATCGGGAGTGAAGCCAAGAGATACTAACTCTGTCGGCAAATATGAAGGTTCATCAGTCCCATATACTTTCCACTCGAATGACTTCCTTTGCTCGGTGAAGTAATCAATTTCGTCCTGTATCGCTTGCCTAATGTTATCAGTCGAAAATTTATATCCAGCGATGAAGGAACCGGATTTTCTAGGTGTGACTATTTTTATTGTATTGTGATTTCTCACTTTCTGAGCTTTGAAAGGAAAAGAATTTGCACGCTCATATCGGTAGTACAATTTCATTAATTCAGAAGTGTTCATGTAAAGGCTTTCGAGATTAATATTTAAGCTTGATCCGCAAAATGGCTATATAGAGGCCGTCAGCTCAAACTCAAAGTTTAAGAATTAATTCGTCTTAGAATTCCTCGTCTAAGTGGACGCTGAAGCGGAGGGCTAGGATGATGGCGAGGGCCTGGGTGGCGGAGATGCCGAGCATGATGGCGATCTGGTATTGAACCGCCTCGAGCGGGTCGGAGCCGCCGAGGATCTGACCTGTCATCATTCCCGGAAGCGCGACCAGACCCAGTGTTGCCATGCTGGCAATGATGGGTGAGGCAGAGGCACGTAAGGCGGTTTTGATGAGCGCTTGGCGGGCTTCCACCTTAGTGGCGCCCATGGTGGTCAGCAGCTCCAGATGCTCCTTATCTTCTGGTGTTCTGATGTTAAATCGGCGCAGGGCGATGACCAGCGAACCCAGTGCGTTGCCGAGCAGCATGCCGGCAATGGGGATCATAAGCTGTGCTGAGTACCACGGTGTGGGGCGGCTGAGGATGAAGATGAACATCAGCAGCACAGGCACCATGGCAATGAGGACGGCGGCTGTAAGCGGGACCGCGGATCTCAGGCGGGGCATTTTTGCGCGGCCTGCAGATGTGATTGCGGCAATTGCCGTCATGGCCACCAGCCAAACAAGGTTGATGGCCAGATTGTCGATATTGAACACAGTTTGCAGATAGAACCCGATGACCAGCAGCTGGACGGTCATGCGGACGATAGATACTGCCAGATCCTTGGAGAGGTCTTTTAAGTCCATCATCCAAAGTATGACCAGCGGGATCACCACAATAATATAGAAAAACGCCAGATCACTCCACGGGACGGATGTGTTCATTGTTGTGTCTCCGTATTGTTCGTGGTCGTCAGCTTGGGGAGTTCAATCACCTGATCAATCTGGCTTTGAAGTTGTGCGTCGTGGGTGACGACCAGCAGGGTCTTGCTGTTTTCCAACAAGAACCGGGCGCAGGCGAGTGTGTGTTCCTTGTCGAGGGCGGCGCTGGGTTCGTCCGCGATCCATAACGGGCGGTTCAGGAGCAGGGCGCGGGCAAGG
Source organism: Pseudovibrio japonicus (assembly GCF_014651595.1). Classification (GTDB taxonomy): domain Bacteria; phylum Pseudomonadota; class Alphaproteobacteria; order Rhizobiales; family Stappiaceae; genus Pseudovibrio; species Pseudovibrio japonicus. The sequence continues at coordinate 327,928 of NZ_BMXE01000003.1, forward strand.
GCGAGACGCTGGCGTTCGCCGCCGGACAGGCTGCTGGTGTCATGATCCAGCGGTGTGTTGGGCAGGCCTGCAGCTGTAAGAGCCTCCAGCATGCGTGTATCTTTGGGCTTGAGCTTGTAGTTGGCATGCAGTGTAAACGGGGCCAGCAGCGCTTCGCGTACGTGGTTTGCCAGTGGGCTGACCCGCTGCGGTAACCAGTTGAGCTGTTTGTAGAGTTGGGCGCGTCCGCCTTTCTCATAGGGAACGCCGTTGAAGAACAGTTCGCCGCTGTCTGGCCGATCCAGACCGGCGAGAATACGGAGTAAAACTGTTTTACCGCGACCAGACGGAGCCGTAATGCACAGCTCGTCGCCTTCATACAGACTGAAAGAGTAATCGTGAAAGAGCTGGTGCTCTTGTTTGGTGACAGAGATGTTACGGGCCTCGATAACGGGCACGCGCTTTGTGTCCTGGGGGGTGACCATAGGAACTCCTGATTGCAGGAATGAGAGTTCCTCAGATGCCGTTAAAAATCAAGGCATGTGTGGTTGCAGCGCAGATTGCTGGAGGCTTGGGTATGGTTTGTAGCAGAAAGAGGCAGTGTTCTGGCGCAGAAACCTGCCTCTTTCTGGTTGTTCTCATGAATACCGTCCTTCAATCTATTGCTTTCAGACGGAACGCTTGTTTTCGGCCCTCTAGCTCATTGTGCCTTGACCAGTGGGCCGGACAACGATCTCTCCCACACACGCAGATCCCGGCTGCGATAGCGCATAAAGGACTGCATCTGCGATGGTTTGGGGTTTCATCGGCTCGTAGGGAAGACCAGCTTGGATAAGCTCAAGAATTTCGTTGTCAGTGATGGTGCCAAAGAGTTCTGTTTGAACAGTGCCAGGTGAAATCAATGTTACCCGCACGTTTTGAGCGGCAACTTCCTGACGCAAACTTTCGCTGAGTGCTCGCACGCCGAATTTTGTGGCGGAATAAACGCCAAAACCTGGAGCTGTTTGAAGCCCGGCTATGGATGCCACGTTGATGATGTGCCCATCCTGACGGTCCAACATATCGGGTAGGACCGCATCAATCCCGTAGAGTGTTCCTTTCAGGTTCACGTCAATCATTCGGTCCCATTCTTCCACTTTGCGGGATTTGAAAAACGAAAGCGGCATAATGCCTGCATTGTTGATGAAAGCGTCTATCTGGCCGAATTTTTCCTTAGCTTGGTCAGCCAGTGAAATTACGTCACTGCGTTTCGTAATATCAGTGACTGCGAAATCAGCATTTGGGCCGAGCTCCTGTGCCAGGCTTTCCAAGCGATCGGCCCGCCTTGCCGCCATCATAACGTTGTAGCCCTTAGCGATGAGAGACCGGGATATAGCCTCCCCGATGCCGCTTGTTGCACCCGTTACGATTGCTGTTTTGGCTGTGGTCATTTTTAATCTCCTAGCTGATTTTCTGAATGCACCGCCTTCTGCCGTGCATCAATTCTGTGCTGAAGATAATCAATTTGGCTTTGCGTAGAAGATGTACTAAAGCAAACTGGATTTGCATGAATGGAAAGCCGGAAAATTGGACAACTCCATAAACTGGGATGATCTACGACTGTTACTTACCGTCGCAAAGCGCGGTAGTTTTCTCCAAGCTGCCGAAGAGCTGGAGCTTGCCGTATCTACGGTATCGCGGCGGCTTACGAAGTTCGAAGGTAGTTTTGGTGCGCCTTTGCTTGAGCGCCATGTTGATGGCTGCACACTTACAGACCTGGGCCGACGGATCGCCGACATGGCACAAGAGCTTTCTGCCGATCTTGACCGTGAGTATATTGCCAATCTCGCGCCAAATGGTGAGCTATCTGGAACAATCAAGCTAACGTCCGGAGATGGCTTTGCGCCTATCTTGATGAAGGCCATTAGTGCTTTCACTACAGAGCACAAAGGTGTTTCCGTCGAGTATTTTGTGGATCATGCATACCGTAAAATAGCGCGCGGGGATGTGGATGTGGCTGTGCGTGTCGCCAACCTTGGCGAGCCTTCACTGATTTACAAGAAGCTTGTCGAAATTGAATTTGGACTGTTTGCAACTCCAGCCTTTGCCTCAACGCTGCCTGACCAGTTGCGGCCGCAAGATGTTGAGTGTATCGGTCTGCTGCCGCCACTTTCAGAAGAGCCCCACATGAAGGCTGCTCGCTCCGCCGGGTTTGTCAAATCCCGCGTGCGGCTCTCTTCTATGACGGCCCAGCTCAGTGCGGTGAGAGAAAATCTGGGCGCTGCCATCTTGCCGAGAGCCGTTGCTGAAGGACTGGTTGACCTATCACCAGAGCTGATCTTGCCAAAGATGGATGTTTTTGTTGTTACGCGTCCGCAAGCACTCAAACAGCCTCACCTACGTGCATTCATTGATTGTCTATACGCAGAGCTTGGAAGCTTTTCGAACGAGCAAGCTGCTGGCCTTTGAGATTGAGAGGTCCTGCTGCAAAACGGAACCACTTTTCAGGGATATATATAAATGGAGGCCGGTGGATATTTGTCTCCGCCGGCCGCTTACAGATCTATCTTACCAATGCGTTGCAGGTCCTGAGGTAGGCCGCCAGATTGTCCAGTGAGCCTTCCCAGCCGTCTTGGTTGTCTTTCTTAAAGGCCATGGATGTGTATTTTGCTTCATGGACGATAAGGCGGGAGCGATTGTTTTCCAGAGCTTCAAAGTTCATGTTGATGGTTGTTGGATCAGTAACTGTGCCGTCTTCGTTGACCCACTGGTTGGTGTTGGTGATCAGGTTTGGTTCGTCGATCTGCAGGTACTCGCCGCGCATGTGGTAGGAGGTGCCATCGGGGCCGACCATGGTGGTTGCCCACGTACCGCCTTCTCTGAAGTCCATTTGAATTTCGGTGATCGTGAAGTTTTCCGGGCAGCCCCAATGCTTCATGTGCTGCGGATCAGCCCACATTTGGAACAGGAGCTCCACCGGGGCGTCAAACTCTCTTACTAAGTGTATTTCAAATGCAGTGTCGCTCATTCATTCCCCTCCTTGGTTTGAATGCGGCATAGATAATCATCCAGGCGGTTAAAGGTGTCGTTCCATGCTTTCTTCTGCTGGCTGATCCAGTGTTCGGCTCTGGCTAAATCGTTTTCTGAAATCTCGCAGGTGCGGACCCGCCCCACCTTTTGGGTGCGGACAAGGCCACAGTCTTCCAGCACTTTGAGATGCTGGGAAAAGGATTGCAGCGCCATGTTGTGATGTTTGGCCAACTCGCTGACAGAGGCACGGCCATGGCTCAACTGCTCAATGACTGCCCGTCGGGTCGGGTCTGCCAGAGCATGAAAGACATTATCAAGTGATACGGAATACTCAGTCATGTACCTGAGTATTGATGAGTCGAATAGTCAGGTCAATGCCTGAGTATTTTCAGGTAATGATAGGGAGGAGGGCGTGGAATTGGGGCTCAAACGCCGTTTTACTTCCCTAAGACATTATTAAATTACGTAGCGTATTCAAATAATTAACTTGGTGTCTTGTAAACTTGCCGACAACCAAGACGAGAGCGTGTCGTGTGTACTTGCGTTTGCGTACCAAGCTCTCTCACTTTTCGTTTGAGCCTATTCACAGTGTCTGACGGTGTCGATCCGCTGGAATGGGCTTGAGATGGAGGCCGGTAGATGTTTATCTCGTTCGCCCGCTTACAGGTCTATTTTCTTGTTGCGCTGCTGCTGATTGCGGTGGTCTATCCGCTGTATCTGTTTGGAACGGTGATGGGCCTTGATGGATTTGATCTGCGTAGGGTGGGTGCTGATTTCTACCAGTTTTTGCTGGCCTCGCGTCTGGCTGTGAGCGGTAATGCTGCGCAGCTTTATGATTTCAGCTGGTTTTACAATGAAGTGCAGCGCAATGTGGCTGATGGGTCCGGCTTTTATGCCTGGGTGCATCCGCCCAGTATGCTTGTGTTTCTGGTCCCAATTTCCGGTCTAACGTATCTGCAGGCCTATACTGTCTGGATGGGCATGGGCGGTTTGCTCTCCTTTGCTGTGGCCTTCAGTCGAAGAGCACCTATTCGGGCTGTTACCTTTTTCATCTTCGCGCCAGCTACGCTGGTGAACCTGTTTTACGGTCAGTCCGGCATGTTGGCCGGTGGGTTTCTTTATGGTGGCCTGAGATTGATGGACCGGCATCCGGCGTGGGCGGGGGTGCTGCTTGGCTGTGTTTCCATCAAGCCAGAGCTGTTCATGCTGATTCCGATTATACTGATCGCCCACCGCAGCATCATCGCGCTGTGTGCCTGTGTGGCGACGGTGGCTTTCCTTGTTGATGCCTCTGCTGTGTTCTTCGGCTCCGGGCTCTGGTGGATTTATCTGGAGACGGTTCCTTCGCTGGTGACCACTGTTATGGCGCAGGGTGAGGGCAGTTTCCTTTATCTGATCCCATCTGCATTTGGTGCTATGCGCTCTCTCGGGTTTTCTGCGACTGCGGGATATATGGTGCAGTTGCCTGTCACGATCATCGCGTTTGCGGTAACCTTCTGGCTCTTCGCCCGTGAACGTGAGCCGGTTGCGCGTAACCTTGCGGTGACCCTGTGCGTTCTTTTGGCGACGCCCTTCCTATTCCTGTGGGATTATGCGGTGCTCTCTCCAGCGCTCTATCTTTATGCGACCCGGACGGGCCTGTTTGATGATGACATGAACACTCCTTTGATGGAGCCAGTTCTGTTGTTTGCGGTTTATCTTCTCCCGATCGTTAATATCGCGCTGGCAGCTCATGGCTTCCCTGTTGGGCCGATCTTCACTGCACTGGCGCTGCTTGCGGTGGTGGTACGGATGATTGATGCGGAGCGGACACAAGCAAGTCTAGTGGATGATGAGGGTGAGGGGGATAACTCTGTTCCCGATGACCGTGATGGTGATGAGGAGCTTGGGACTACCTGACCTTTGGGTGGTATTCACAAAAGAACGGGTGTTTTACGTAAAAAACGCAGAATTACGCAAATCAACGCAAATCGACGCAAACGTGTTTTATGTGCCTAACCCTTTGATTTTGCGGGAGCTGGGTGGGAACTGCGTTTATGGCGGTTTGTAGAGGCTGTGAAATACTGTCTAAATCCCCTGTTCCGGGTGGTTTGTTATTCCCGGTGGCGATAAGAATAATCCCCCTAATTGAAGCTGAAACAGGTGGGTTGACCGGTGAGCCTTGCTGATACCTCGCAAAAAGAAATTGAAGCCCTGAACGCGGACGAAGCTGCGCTGGAGCTGGAGCGGCTGGCGGGGCTGATTGCTGAATATGATAAAGCCTATCACACCGAAGACGCGCCGGTTGTTGATGATGCGACCTACGATGCGCTGCGCCGCCGGAACGAGGCATTGGAGGCTGCGTTTCCGGAGCTGGTGCGTGCGGACAGTCCGAGCAACCGGGTTGGTGGGGCTGTTGCCGAAGGCTTTGGCAAGATTACACATGCGGTGCCGATGCTCTCGCTGGACAACGCGTTTTCTGACGAAGATGTGAGAGACTTCATCGGCAAAGTGCGCCGGTTCTTAAAGTATGATCCGCTGATGGGCGCGCTGGCTGTCACAGCTGAGCCGAAGATCGATGGTCTTTCGCTTTCCCTGCGCTATGAGAGCGGGAAGCTGGTTTATGCGGCAACGCGCGGCGATGGTAGCACTGGCGAGAATGTGACTGCCAACGCCTTGACTATTCAGGATATTCCAAAGGAACTACCTACCGGTGTGCCGGATGTGGTTGAGGTGCGCGGCGAAGTTTACATGAGCCATGCGGACTTTGCGGCGCTCAATGCGCGTATGGAAGCCAATGGCGGCAAGGTGTTTGCCAACCCGCGCAACGCGGCGGCAGGGTCGTTGCGCCAGCTGAATTCCGAGATCACCAAGACCCGCCCGCTCAAGTTCTTCGCGTATGCATGGGGTGATATGAGTGAGATCCCGGCGGACACGCAGATGGGCATGGTGGAGCTGTTCGGGCAGTGGGGATTCCAGATCAACCCGCTGATGAAGCGCTGTGAGAGCGCCGAGGAATTGGTGAGCGTTTATCATGGGATCGAGGAGGATCGTTCCGGTCTTGGCTATGATATTGACGGCGTGGTTTACAAGGTGGACCGGCTGGATTTGCAGGGCCGCCTCGGATTTGTCTCGCGCTCTCCACGGTGGGCGATTGCGCACAAATTCCCTGCGGAGCGTGCATTTACTACCCTCAATGCCATCGAAATTCAGGTGGGCCGAACCGGCGCTTTGACGCCAGTTGCAAAACTGGAACCTGTCACTGTTGGCGGCGTAGTGGTTTCCAATGCAACACTTCATAACGAAGACTACATCAAAGGCATTGGTCAGGACGGCGAATCCATTCGTGATGGCAAGGACTTACGCGTTGGTGATACGGTCGTCATCCAGCGGGCTGGTGATGTTATCCCACAGATCGTGGATGTGGATCTGAGCAAACGTGCTGATGATGTGGCGCCATTCGTGTTTCCGACGGAGTGCCCTGTATGTAATTCGCATGCGATTAGGGAAATTAATCCAACTTCCGGCAAGGTTGATGCGGTTCGTCGGTGTACTGGCGGGTTGATCTGTCCGGCGCAGGCGATGGAGAAGCTCAAGCATTTCGTTTCTCGTAATGCCTTTGATATTGAAGGTCTGGGCGAGAAGCAGGTGGAAGCGTTCTACGAATATGACATGGATAAGGGTGGTATCCGCACGCCAGCGGACATCTTTACTCTGGCAGAACGGGACAAGGTTTCTCTCAATAAGCTGCGCTCGCGTGAAGGCTTTGGGGCGGTTTCGGCTCGTAAGCTGTTTGAAGCGATTGATAGTAAACGGCAAATTGAGCTGAATCGGCTGATCTTCGGGCTGGGTATTCGCCACGTGGGCGAAGGCAATGCTAAGCTGCTGGCGCGTGCATACTCCTCTTGGAGTGCGTTTTATGATGCGATGATCGCAGCAACCGATACGACATCAGAGGCGTACCGTGAGCTCAATGATATTGATGGCATTGGCGGAACGGTTGCCAATGCTTTGGTGGAGTTCTTTGCGGAGGAACACAACCTTACAGCGCTTGCCGCACTAATGGAGCAGATCACGCCGCTTGATGTTGTCGTGGCGGATACCTCTGGCAGTCCTGTTGCTGGCAAAACCCTTGTGTTTACAGGGAGTTTAGAGCGTATGAGCCGGGATGAGGCCAAGGCGCGGGCGGAGAGCCTTGGAGCGAAGGTGTCCGGTTCGGTTTCCAAGAAAACTGATCTTGTGATCGCTGGTCCAAAGGCAGGTTCCAAGCTCACCAAAGCGCAGAGCCTTGGCATTCAGGTCATCTCAGAGGATGACTGGTTTGAGCTTGTTGGCGACTAAGATAAAACAAGCGGGAAGAGCTTGCTGGCTCCTCCCGCCGTTCCATGTGAGCTGGATATCTTTGTGATATCTGCCCAGATTTTCTTCTATCATTATGAATTTACTAGCTGATTTGCTTGCGGATTTCCGCCAGCATTGTCAGGTGGGTATGGATGAAGGGGACCAGAATGGCTGCGGTTGCCACTTCAACGCCGATGGGATCTCTGCCTGCTTCCGGGGTTTGGACTGCAAGAAGGTCTTCATGGCCAGTGATCTCGGTCGATATATAAAGTTGATCAAACTCAGAGCCAGTTGCGGCGTCCAGTTGGTTATAGATATCATCCAGGTCCGCTGGACGTGGTGGAGGGGTTGCTCCAGTGGACTCAATTACCTTTGAAACAGCGGCTTGTTCGCTATATTCCAGATGAGCGAAGTCGCGTACCATTTCATTGCTTGCCTTGTGCATGGCCATGTCGCTGATCGCGAGCGAGAAAGGGCTGATGGTCAGCGTTTTGGTGGTGTAGTCGCTTGTATCGTGGTTGTCAGCCAAGGCTGAGGAGACCAACGCAGGTGTTGCCAGCAAAGAGCCGGATATACCAATGAGTGCGTTTCTGCGTGTCAGGTGTAACTTACCAGTATTCATTGTTTTTCTTTCAGGTTGTTACAGAGTTTTTTCTTTTTATAAAGTGTAGGTATTGTTGTCTTTCGGTAGTGTGTTTTCTGTTCTCACGTATAAAACAATTTTCTATTCAAAATGCTAAGGACTTTCTGTAGGTTTCAAGTATCCGAAAACTGATTTGGTAAAACCTCACAGAACAATTCTGGCGTGAGGGAAGAGTTACTGGGTGAAGATGACGGAGACTACAAAACGATGTGTATCTCTTTGCAGATCCCTCGCTTCTTCAAAGTTGTTGCTATATTGTTCTTCGTTAAGTATTGGAGATTCCTTCTCTGAGTTGAGAAGGTATGCGTTCAAAGGATCCAACGAGCTCAATGGCAAATTCTTCTGGCCCCCATCATCGCGGAATGCTTTCTAACCCTGCTGATCCTCTGGCTGCGCCGCAGCCCAAGGCAGGTGGTATTGCGGCGAGGGCCATGGCTGCACGGCAAACCGGTGCGCCAGCCTACATGGAAGGCTTGAATGCGGAGCAGCGGCTTGCTGTTGAGACGATCAACGGCCCTGTGCTTGTTCTTGCAGGAGCCGGCACGGGTAAGACACGGGTTCTGACAACACGTATTGCGCACATTCTTGCAACTGGTCACGCCACACCGGGGCAGATCCTTGCGGTGACCTTTACCAACAAAGCTGCGCGCGAGATGAAAGAGCGTATTGGCGCTTACATTGGCGACGGTGTTGAAGGCATGGCGTGGCTGGGCACGTTCCACGCGATTTGTGTGAAGATCTTGCGCCGCCATTCTGAACTTGTCGGGTTGAAGTCCTCGTTTTCCATTCTGGATACAGATGATCAGATCCGTCTGATCAAGCAGATCATTAAGGCGGAAGGTCTGGATGAAAAGCGTTGGACTGCAAAGACATTTGCCGGATTGCTGGACAGTTGGAAGAACCGTGGTCTGACACCTGAGCAGGTCTCCGTTGGTGAAGCGCAGGCTTTTGCGAATGGGATGGGGCGCAAGCTTTACCAGACCTATCAGGAGCGTCTTGCGATTTTGAATGCCTGTGATTTTGGTGACTTGCTGCTGCACTGCATCACCATTTTCAAAGAGCATGATGATGTGTTGAAGAGCTTCCAGCACCGCTTCCGCTATATGCTAGTGGATGAGTATCAGGATACCAACATCGCGCAGTACATGTGGTTGCGCTTGCTGGCGCAGGGTAATTCCAACGTGGCCTGCGTTGGTGATGACGACCAGTCTATCTATGGCTGGCGCGGTGCTGAAGTTGATAACATCCTCAGGTTTGAGCAGGATTTTCCGGGCGCTACCGTGGTTCGGCTTGAACGGAACTACCGCTCGACGAGCCATATTCTGTCTGCTGCTTCTCACTTGATCGCGCACAATCAGGGCCGGTTAGGGAAGACCCTCTTTACAGATCAGATGGGATCTGAGGATGAAGAGAAGGTGCAGGTTGCCTCTGCCTGGGATTCTCAGGAGGAAGCGCGTTCTGTTGGTGATGAGATTGAAGCGCTGCAGAACCACGGTCATTCTTTGAACGAGATGGCCATTCTGGTGCGTGCGTCGTTCCAGATGCGTGAGTTTGAGGATCGGTTCGTTACGCTTGGACTGAACTACCGCGTGATTGGCGGTCCGCGCTTTTATGAGCGCATGGAAATTCGCGATGCGCTGGCCTATTTCCGCTGTGTGATGCAGCCCTCTGATGACCTGGCGTTTGAGCGTATTGTGAACACGCCGAAGCGTGGGCTCGGGGAAGCAACGCTGAAAATCGTGCATGAATATGCGCGGGAGCGGGCTATTCCGCTGATGATTGCGACTGAAGAGTTGGTCCAGACCAACGAGCTGCGCCCGAAAGCTCGGGCAGCGCTCGCAGATGTGCTTGGCATGTTTGATAACTGGCGCAATCAGGTTGAGAGCATGAGCCATACGGAGCTTGCCGAGGTTATCCTTGACGAGAGTGGCTACACCCAGATGTGGCGGCAGGATCGGTCTGCGGAAGCGCCGGGGCGTCTGGACAACCTGAAGGAACTTATCCGCTCCATGGAAGAGTTCGAGAGCATGGCTGGCTTCCTTGAGCATATCTCGCTGGTGATGGACAAGGATAGTGATGCGGAAGAAGATGCAGTGTCGATCATGACGCTTCACTCCGCAAAAGGTCTTGAATTCGATAATGTCTTCTTGCCGGGCTGGGAAGAAGGGGTGTTCCCGAACCAGCGGGCATTGGATGAGACCGGTCAGGCTGGCTTGGAAGAAGAGCGCCGTCTTGCCTATGTGGGCCTTACCCGCGGGCGCAAGCGGGTGAAAGTGTGGTTCACGTCAAACCGGCGTATTCATGGCTCCTGGCAATCCTGTATTCCATCGCGCTTTCTTGATGAGCTTCCTGCAGACAGTGTGGAGGTTGTTGAGGCCTCCGGCTCTTATGGCGGATATGGTCTGAACAGTGCAGGTGGTGGTTATGGTGCCAGCCGGTTTGAGAACAGTGATCCCTTCCAGAGCAAGTATTCAACACCGGGCTGGCAGCGGGCGCGCAAGGCGCAGTCGTCTGGTCAGAAGTACGGCAAAATGCATGGTGGGAACCAGAGCCGCCGAGCCAAGAAGGCTGGGCCGATGACCATTGAAGGGGAGCTGGTTGCCAAGAGCGTTACCGAGGTTGGTAGTGATTTTGCGATTGGTGAGCGGGTCTTCCATATGAAGTTCGGGTACGGTGCTATCAGCGATATCGAGGGGAATAAGCTTACCGTCGATTTTGAAAAAGCTGGTACCAAGAAAGTGCTCGATAGCTTTGTTGAACGGGCATAAGCCTCAATTTTGCGTAAGTTGCCTTTAGGGTAGATTGTGTTATCTCTCTTCTAAGTTGCGTTGGGAGGTGGCAATGCATGACGTGGTTAGCGCGCTGGCAATGATTGGTGTTGCGGGCGTTGGTGCGCAGTGGCTTGCCTGGCGTTGGTCCTTACCCGCGATTGTTCTTCTGCTTGTTGCTGGCTTTCTGCTTGGTCCGGCAAGCGGCGTTCTCAACCCGGCTGCGTTGTTTGGTGATTTGTTGCGTCCAACTGTTGCGCTCGGCGTGGCGGTGATCCTCTTCGAAGGTGGTCTTTCCCTTAATTTTCAACGTATTGGCGGTGTCGAGAAGGCAGTCCGACGGCTCGTCCTTTTGGGCGCGTTTATCGCGTTTTTGTTGGGCGCGCTGAATGCACACTATATTGCTGAACTGAGCTGGCCTTCAGCTCTTGTGTTTGCCGCAATCCTGATTGTTACCGGCCCGACTGTGATCATTCCGCTGCTCCGTCAGGCGCGGTTGGAACGGCGGGTGAGTTCGCTGCTGCGTTGGGAAGCGATCCTTGCTGATCCGCTCGGGGCGCTGCTCGCCGTGTTCATGTTTGAAGGCTATATGGTTTATCACGGTGACCATGGGTTTTGGGTGCTTGCAATCCGGGCCGTGGCTGGACTGCTGATTGGTGGCGTTGGTGGCTGGGCACTGGGGCGTGGGTTGATTTGGCTGTTTGTTGGCGGTCGGGTGCCGGAGTTTCTCAAGGTGCCACTGATCTCGTGAGCGTGATGGGTGCCTATGCGCTTTCCGATCTGGTTTTAGAAGAGTCCGGTCTGCTGACAGTGACGGTTCTCGGGTTGGTGCTTGGCAATTCCCGCCTTGCCAGCCTTGAGGAGCTGAAGCGGTTCAAGGAAGCGGTCACGATTATTCTGGTTTCTTCGGTTTTCATTGTTCTCACAGCTTCGGTTTCGCTGCGCAGTCTTGCGGAGTTTGGAATGGCTGATCTGGCCTTTGTGTTGGTGTTGTTGTTTGTAATCCGGCCAATCTCAGTTTGGGTTGGGACGATTGGAGCTCATCTCAGCTGGAAGGAGCGGTTGTTGGTGGGCTGGATTGCGCCGCGCGGTATTGTGGCGGTGGCTGTCTCCGGTTTGTTTGCCAGATCTCTTATGGAGCATGGAGCACCTGATGGGGAGCGGCTGGCGGTTTTATCATTTGCTGTGGTGGTGGTGACTGTGTTTGCGCATGGGTTCACGCTTGGGCCATTTGCGCGGTGGTTGGGGCTTTCCAGTCGTATGGGCCCTGGGCTTTTGATTGTGGGGGCGAGCCGGTTCAGCGTTGCGCTGGCGACCAAGCTGAAGACGCTGGAGGTTCCCACCCTGACTGTTGACCGCAACTGGGGCAAGCTGCGGCTTTCGCGTAGTGCGGGGCTGGAGACCTATTACGGAGAGGTTCTTTCTGAAGAAGTGGAAAATGCCCTGCCGCTGGAAAACTACAGTGTGCTGCTCGCCGTGACGGATAATGATGATTACAACGCGCTTGTGACAACCAACTTCGGGCCTCTTATGGGGCGTGGGGAGGTGTACCAGTTTGCGCCGCCGGAAGAGCAAAGCGAGAAAGAAAAATTTCGGCGTGTGGTGACGCTGGGTGGTCGGCCATTTCTTTCGCCGGAACACGGTTACAATGATCTTGAGGGGAAGATCCGTGAAGGTTGGTTTATCAAAGCCAGTGAGCTGACAGATACATATGGCTGGGCCGAGTTTCAGGAAGCATTGCCGGAGGCTGCGGTTATGTTGATGTTGATTGGGCCGTCCAAGAAGCTGCGCCTACTGAACAGTGCTGTGTCAGAGGCGCCTGCTGCCGGTTCCATTATACTGAGCCTTGTTCCCAGTGAATATGCGGCAGAGCGCGAGAAAGCCTCGTGAGTGCTGGCTTTTCAACGCTGTGCATTCTATAGGCTATGCAAAGATTTTGTATGAGCTTGGATAGCTCATCGCAACTAAGGGATTAGGCATGGATACGATCCGGGTTCGCATTCCGGCACCTGAGGCCGAAGCAAAGGCTCTGGCCATCATTATGGAACAGTGCTTTGAGGATGACGGTTTTCCAATTGCTGTCTTTGAAAGCTCCTTGGATGGAACCGTTTGGACAGCAGAAGTGCTGGTTCTGGAGTCCACCGTTGATGAAGCGGTCAAACTCGTTGAGATGCGTATGTCTGAGCACTTTGAAGGCGGTGTCATGCCAGATGATTCCGAAGTTGAAGTGCTGCCGGACATCAACTGGGTTGCCAAGTCTCTTGAAGGTTTGAAGCCGGTTCGTGCTGACCGGGTGATCGTGCATGGTGCGCATGACCGTGATGCGGTCAACACCTCTGATATTGGTATCGAGATTGAAGCTGCACAGGCGTTTGGTACAGGCCACCATGGCACCACAGAAGGGTGTTTGCTGGAGCTTCAGCGGTTGTTGAAGCGGAATAAATACCAGCGGATGCTTGATCTGGGCACTGGTACCGGCGTTCTGGGTATCGCCTTGGCGAAGCTCTCGAGCGCGGAAGTTCTGGCGACCGATATTGATCCGATTGCGGTCGAAGCAGCGGTTGATAATGCACGCAAGAATAATGTTGGCCCGCACTTCAAGGCCTTTACCGGTGCTGGCGTGGATGATCGCCGTTTTAGCGAGTTCGGCCCGTTTGATCTGGTTGTTGCCAATATCCTTGCAAAGCCTTTGATGCAGATGTCTGCCAAGCTGTGCCGCAACCTTGCTGAAAAGTCCGCTCTGGTTCTTTCGGGCTTGCGCATTGAGCATGGTCCGCGGATTATCTCTGCTTATGGTCAGCAGGGCCTGAAGCTGGTGCACCGCCGTGAAATTGACGGTTGGTTGACGCTGACTTTTGCAAAGGGCAAGTGGGCCCCATAAGTTCTGGCACATTGCCTAACGAATTGAACCCTCAGTGCTGATGCAGTGAGGGTTTTTTATTGTGCTGAAGGGGACCAGCAAAAAACAAAAAACCTTTGCTTCCTGATCCGGCAATTTGGGAGGAACTTGCCGGGGAAGCAAAGGTTTTTTTGTGTGCTAAGCAACTGGGAGGAATTTGCTTAGCTTGCTAGATATTGGGAGGAGATATCTAGCAGTATGAGTGGCATTTTTAGCGCTAGTAGCTGCTGATGGCTGCCGGCCATTTGTGTCGTGCGGTTCACATTGGGAGGAGGTGTGACCCGCCGGTTTGCTTTGGGAGGGAAGCGCCCCGTCGACAAGAGGAGTTATCCATTATTTCGCTTTGTAAAAAAAGACATAGTTTCGCATGTCGATCATGCGATTTATGCATAGCTTTAAGTGGTTGTAATCTGAATTTGCATGGACATATAAGCAGGCTTACATTTCTTGTTTGAAATGTGTCCCGCCGCCTCTGTTCTGCCTGATGTAAAAGCAAAATTCCTCTGAGGAGCCACGTTTGCGTGGTTGAGTTGTGGGGCAATCAGCATTAGCCTTCCGGCATGTTTCAGAGCTTTGACACAGTAAATGATAAATCTCGTGGGCCGGTTCGGTTGGCCGCTCTGCGAGACGAGCTGGCCTCTCGCGGGCTTGATGGCTTTCTGGTCCCACGGGCTGATGCCCACCAGGGCGAATATGTGCCTGCAAGTGACTGCCGGCTTGAGTGGCTGACGGGTTTTACCGGTTCTGCCGGTATCGCTGGGGTGCTTACTGAGAAAGCAGCGGTTTTCATTGACGGGCGCTACACCATTCAGGTGCGTGATCAGGTAGACGAAGATGCGTTTGCCTATCGTCATCTGACTGATGAGCCGCTGACGGCGTGGATTCGTGAGAACGCCAAGGAAGGTCAGAAGATCGGTTACGATCCGATGTTGCATCCGGTTCGTCAGGTTACCTCTCTGAAAACCGCTTGTGAAAAGGCTGGCGCTGAACTGGTCGCTACGGACAGCAACCCGATTGATGCTGTTTGGACGGATCGTCCGGAAGCCCCGCTCGGTTCAGTGAAGATTCACCCAATGCAGTTTGCAGGCGAAAGCGCTGCGGACAAGATCAAGCGCATTGGTGAAGAGATTGCGGAGAACGAAGCTGATACCGCGCTTTTGACCCAGCCTGATTCAATCGCATGGCTGCTGAATATACGTGGGAGCGATGTTACTCATACGCCGTTGCCGCTGTCTTTTGCTTTGGTGCCAGCTGCGGGTAAACCTTCCTTGTTCATTGATGGACGCAAGCTATCCAACGAAGTGCGTGATGAGCTGAGCGGGCTGACTGATATTGCTGCTCCAGCCGAGCTTCTTCCAGCGTTGACGGCACTAGGCTCTGAAGGCAAACGGGTTCTTATTGATACCAGTCTTGCCGGACAGGCTCTTTATGACGCAGTCGCCGACAATGGCGGTCATGTTGTGGCAGGGCAGGAACCGACCTTGTTGCCTAAGGCTGTCAAAAACCAAGCCGAGATTGAAGGCGCGAAATCGGCCCATCTTCGTGATGGTGTTGCTTATGCACGCTTCCTTGCATGGTTTGAGAAGACAGCCCCGCTTGGTGGTCTGACAGAGGTTTCTGTTGCAGAAAAGCTTGAGGAGTTCCGCCGTGAGACTGGTGCGTTGAAGGATATCTCCTTTGACTCGATCTCCGCAGCTGGTCCTCATGGTGCGATTTGTCATTACCGCGTGAGCTATGACAGCAATCTGCCTATTGAGCTGAACAGCGTTTATCTGATCGACTCCGGCGCTCAGTACGAAGACGGCACGACGGACATTACCCGCACGCTTGCTGTGGGTGCGGTGACGGCGGAGCAGTGCGAGCACTTTACGCTGGTTCTAAAAGGCCATATCGCGATTGCAACTGCACGCTTCCCTGTCGGGACAACGGGCTCACAGCTGGACACGCTTGCACGTATCGACCTTTGGAAACAGGGCCTTGATTTTGACCATGGGACCGGCCACGGCGTTGGCTCCTACCTTGGCGTGCATGAAGGTCCTCAGCGGATCTCCAAGATGCCAAACAGCATTGCGCTGAAGCCGGGTATGATCCTTTCCAACGAGCCGGGCTACTATCGTGCTGATGAATACGGCATCCGCATTGAGAACCTTGAGTTGGTGACGCCTGCTTCGAGCATTGAAGGTGGTGATCAAAAAATGCTCGGCTTTGAAGCACTGACGCTTGCGCCGATTGATCTGCGTATGGTTGATACCAAGCTTCTGTCGGAGTTCGAGCTGAACTGGCTGAATACCTATCATGCACGTGTTCGCGAGCTGATTTGTCCGTTGCTGGATGACGAGACCAATGCGTGGCTTGTAGAGGCGACCCGTCCGGTTTCGCGATGATGGTCTGCTTCCGCTAATGATAAAGAAAACCCCGCTCATGGAAGCGGGGTTTTTGTTTAGAAAGCGGTGAGGGCCATTCTTAAGACAACCACGCTGACAACTCCTATTGCCATGGCTGCCAGCATGGGCAAACGCAGCGCGGCGATGGCCGTGATGGCTGTAGCAGTGGTTTCTGCAGCGCCAGTGGCGAAGGCTATGGGGGCGACAACTGACATAAGGATTGCGGGTGGGACAGCTTGCAAGGCTGCCTCTGTGCGGCCTGAGAAGGTGACGAACCTAGTCAAAACCAGTCCTGCGATCCGGGTCAGGTAGGTGCTTGCCGCCATTGCCAGAATGGTGAAGAGGACAAGCGGATCTACTGCGAAGATTTCTGAGCTCATGACTGGAGTGCCTCCGCAGGTTTTAGCTGTGTCTTCGGGCTGTCATCATACTGGATTGCGGCGGCGATGACGCCTGCAACTGCGCCAGCAATTATGTACCAGGCTCCGGGAACGAACTTGTAGGTGAGTACGGCTGCAAGGCCGCTGGCTGCGAGGACCACGCCGGTCTTGCGTCCCTGCCAGAAGCCCATGACCAGACAGATGAAGAGGGCGGTGAAGGCAAAGTCCAGACCAAAGCGGGATGGATCTCCCATAACCGCGCCGATCAAGCTTCCGGCAACTGTTGCGACCTGCCATGTGACGAACAGGGTGAGTCCGACCCCCAGATAGAAGCTGAAGGTTGTGTGGTGCTTGATAGCGCGCTGCTCGGAAAGGGCCCACACCTCATCTGCCAATATGAAGAAGCCGAGGTATCTTTGCAGCGTTGTCCAGTGCCCCAGCTTGGGAGCCAGCGAAGCGCTCATGAGCACATGGCGTAGGTTGATCAGGAACGTTGAGAAGGCAACGGTGACCCACGGAAGCGGGTCTGCCCACAAATCCAAAGCAAGGAACTGCGAACCGCCTGCAAACACGAAGGAGCCCATCAGCAGGACTTCTAATGGGGACAGTCCTTTTTGGGCTGCAAGGGCGCCAAAGAGCAGGCCGATGGGTGCTACGGCGAAAATCAACGGGAAGAACGTTGTGACGCCGAGCAAAAATTCATTGGGGCCAGCGTTGACCGCTGATTTGTTCTGATTGGTTTTCACAAAAACCTCCTAAAGCCGAGGTGGTGTTTACAGGCATGCTGTAATCCGCCTCGGGTATTCTTGCCGGAAAGCCGGTCGTCCCTTCTCGGGAATATGCTTTAGAAGGGTTTTAAATCAGAGTGATAGGGAGCGTCTTGAATGAGATTGCTGTTTTTCGCGCCTGCTGGAGAAACACAGCGATCAGGTGGTAATTACGGACCTTTGGAAGGCAGCAGGTGTTGTGCCGACACGTGATTTGAACTGACGTGTCAGGTGAGCCTGATCCGCAAAGCCGCAGAGGGATGCTGTTTCGCTCGGGGAGGCTCCACGTACAAGCAGGCGTCTTGCGTTGCGCACGCGCACATCTGTCAGATAGGCGTGCGGGGTTTGGCCTGTCGCCTTTTTGAAGGAGCGAATGAGGTGGTACTTGGAGCGGCCCGAGATGTTCACCAGATCATCCAGATGCACGGTATCCATGAAGCTTTCCTCCAGATATTCGCGGGTCCTCCTGACAGCGACGGGATCTTTCGAGCCCAACAGATTGTCAGTGAAACTGCCGTATCTGGCGAGCATCTTTGCAAAGATCATGTAAAGTGTTTCGTCCGCTTCCAGATCAATGGAGCGGTTTTGTATGGACTTGTGCGCTGCTATGAATTCCTGACACAGCTCCGGATCATAGACACGGGGCTCTGGGAAAAACGGCGTCCCGCTTTGCGGCTTATCTGTCATATCTTCAGCAATGCTTTTGAGCAGGGATATGCTTGGATAGGTCATGCGGTAGGTGTAGCCGTGGCCTTCCGGTATGCCGTCGTGAAGCTCGAAGGGGTTCACAAAGACCAGATCTCCGGGGCCTGCAAATATCTGCTGTCCACGTTGCCAATAGACCTGACAGCCAGACAGAATGCCGCCGACGACAAAGGTGTCGTGGGTGTGGGGCTCGTACACATGCGTTCTGAAACTTGCTGCAAGACACTCCAGTCCGTCAAAACGGGGCGCGCACCAGAACTGTGCGTTCTCGCCTGAATTGAGCGGAGTTGCTTCCAATGCAGCTTTTTGAGTGACCGTCTTCATTGACCCAGATTATCCATCAGTGACAGGTATGTCTTGAATGAGATTGCTGTTTTTTTCAGATGGGTCAATGGAGATTATCTGGGGTTTAGCTAGCGGTGTTCCTCAACATTGGCCTGAATCAGCGCGGAGTTGAAGTAACGTAGAGCCTTCACATGGCTTGCGTAGCCGATGATCTGAGTGGGGTCTTTAGGGTCAACAACAGGGAGCGTTGACTTACCCGCATCGTCAAAGGCCTTGAGGGCTTTTTCCAGCGTGTCCAATGGCGCAAGAGCAGGCGCTTCTGTGTCTGGATCAAACGTGGTGTCAGTGTCCGGTCTTGGTGGGTCGGCGAAGTCTTCCACATGCACGATGCGGACCAGCCACTTGTGGGCGCCATCCTGCAACATGACACCGCGCATTTCCAACTGCCAGTGGAAGTAGGAGCGGCCATGGATTGCCTGATTGAGGCCGGTGGAAATGGAGACGGCGATGAGCAAGGCGATGGAAAGTTCGTAGCCGCCGGTCAGCTCAAACACGATCATAGTGGTTGAGATTGGTGCGCCAAGCACCGCAGAGGCGACAGCTCCCATGCCTAAGATTGCGTAAAGGCCGTGGCTGGAGGCCATTTCCGGCAGAATGTTTGCTGCGATCAGGCCAAAGGCACCACCTGTCATTGCACCCAGATAAAGGGAAGGCGAGAAGATACCACCTCCGAAGCGGGAGGCGAGGGTGATTGCTGTTGCGATTGTCTTCGCAACCAGCAGCGAGAGCATCAATGTGAGCGGAAGTTGGGAGTTAAGCGCGCCATCGGTTGCTTCATAGCCTACGCCGAGCACTTCCGGATAGAAAACGGCAATAGAGCCAACCAGTGCGCCGCCGACGATGGGGCGGAACCAGATCGGCATTTTGACGTTTCTGGCAACCCAATCAGCTCCAATCAGTGCGAACTGGAACATGATGGCGACAACTGCACAAATGATGCCCAGAAGCACAAACGCAGGGAATTCCCAGTAGGTGCTTATTTGATAGTGAGGCAGGATGAAGGCCACTGCTTCGCCAAAATAGAGACGGGCGATCAGTGTTCCCATGGCCGAGGAGAGCACAATGGGGACAAAGGCTGACAATGCATAGTGACCCAGGATGACCTCATGGGCAAAGAGAACGCCCGCAATGGGTGCGTTAAAGCTTGCGGAAACGGCACTTGCGACACCTGCTGCAAGCAAGATGCGCATTGCGGAATCGGGTAGTTTCAGTCTGGTGAAGACCGAGGTGCCGAGCGTTGCGCCCAGATGGACCATGGGCCCTTCGCGGCCAGCACTGGCGCCACTGCCAAGCGAGATGATGGTGATGAAGGCAGATGTGATGCCGGACCAGAAGGGCAGGCCTCTGCCACCATGAGCACGCGCTTCTATAACATCTGCCACGCCGCCCGCCCGCTGCTTCTTTTGCACGGTTTGTAGCAGGAGCCCAACAACTGCACCGCCAAGAACGGGCGCCAAAACAACCACATACCATGGCTGTGAAGCAGCTGCGGTGATCATACGCTCCGAGGCGGTGCCAAGCCATACCCACTGAACCATTCCGATCCCGATGCGAAACAGGATCGCAGACACGCCGACAGCCGCTCCGATTAACAGTGCGAGAAACCAGACAAGCGGAAGTCGTGATGACATGAACAAACGCAGGTTTGGTTCGATCCACTTATGTGCGAGATGTAATACAGTTTTCAGCGCGTTGGCTCGGTTGGGCATAATGGGTTAAGCGATGCAATAATGAATGATGGGAGTGTCTTTAGCGAGATTCCCAGTGAAACGCCAATCAGGATATCTTCTGACATCCCGATTTGACCCTATTATTTTCAACAAGCACTGAGAAAGACTTAAGGAAGGTCAATCATCCACCGGCACTAGCAGGTTCGGCCTTGCCAAATGCTCAATATTGCGGACCATGCTGAGGGTTATAATTTCGAAAAACGCCGAGTCGTGTTTTGGGTTTTTCTGAGAGGCCTGAAAACAGCTTCCGGGGGGAAGTCTCTGGATTATAAGGGAGGTCTGCTATGTCTTTAGCGGAGATGCAGCTGAGGGTTACGCGTAATGATGAGGGGATCGACAAAGCGATCACATCCCTATCCGCAAGGTTTGGCGACCGCTGCCAGACTTCCCAAAGCTTACGCGAACAGCACGGCCATACCACGTCGTGGCTGCCTAACCAGCCGCCGGATGCTGTTGTGTTTGCCCACTCGACGGAGGAAGTCTCAGAAATCGTCAGGCTTTGCGCGGACCTGCGCGTTCCGATTATTCCGTTCGGGAGCGGGTCTTCTTTAGAGGGGCATCTGAATGCGCCGGGCGGCGGTATTTCGCTGGATCTTTCCCAGATGAATGAGATTGTTGCGGTTCATCCCGAGGATCTGGACTGTGTGGTGCATCCGGGGGTGACTCGCAAGCAGCTGAATGCTTACTTGCGTGATACGGGCTTGTTCTTTCCGATTGATCCGGGTGCGGATGCCACGATCGGCGGTATGACAGCAACGCGGGCGTCGGGCACCAATGCGGTGCTGTATGGCACCATGAAGGATGCGGTTCTGGCGCTGACAGTGGTCATGCCTGATGGAAGCATTGTGAGGACAGGAAGCCGCGCCAAGAAGTCTTCTGCCGGATATGACCTGACACGCCTGATGGTGGGCTCTGAGGGAACATTGGGTGTGATCACTGAAATCACACTGAAGCTGAACGGGATACCGGAAGCAATTTCGGGTGGTATTGCCTCCTTTGATAGTATTGCAGATTGCTGCAACACGGTTATTGAAGCGGTGCAGTATGGGATTCCGATTGCCCGAATTGAGCTGCTGGATACGCTCTCAGTCAAATCGGTCAATGCCTATTCAAAGCTGTCCTTACCAGAATCGCCGTTGCTGCTTGTGGAATTCCACGGCACGGAGGCCTCAGTAAAGGAGCAGGCAGAGCGCTTTGGCGACATTGCAGCCGAGAACTCCATGAAGAGCTTCGAGTGGGCAACAGACCCGGACGAGCGGAACAGACTATGGGCGGCGCGGCATGATGCGTACTGGGCTGGGCTTGGCTTGGCGCCAGAGCGGACGGGGCTTGCGACCGATGTGTGTGTGCCGATCTCTCGTTTGGCTGATTGTGTGACGGCTACGCATGAAGACATCGAAAAAAATGGCTTGATTGGCCCGATAGTTGGCCATGTGGGGGATGGGAACTTCCATGTGCTGGTCCTGACCGACCTGACTGATCCTGAGGATGTTGCCAAGACTGAGGCCTTTGTGGAACGTCTGAACTACCGGGCCATCGAAATGGGTGGGACGTGCACGGGTGAGCATGGCGTGGGGCAGGGCAAAATGAAGTACCTGCCGAAGGAGCATGGAGCTGGAGTGGCGGTTATGGCGGCAGTTAAACGCAGCCTCGACCCTCTGAATATCATGAATCCCGGCAAGATTGTTTCGCTAGATGCCAAGTAAAGACGTGCGATAAATACGCACTTGCTTCGTTCCATTCGGAAAGATTGCCTTAAATCGTTGCTGTTGTCTTGTTCCTGCTGTAATTCACATAGACAAACGAGTGTTTGCAAGCAGCTCATAGGCGAACAACGCGGCAAGGCGTGAGGTTCGAAGTGGGTAAAGGAGCTTTAACGTTGAATTCGGTTTACATCACCGTCGGTGGGACTTTGATCTTGGCGCTGGTTATCGCGCTTGTTGGCCCTTTGGTCATCGATTGGTCAGCTTATCGGTCTCTCTTTGAAAACTATGGTGAGAAGATTCTGGGGCATCAGGTTACGATCCTTGGAGAAACTGATGTCCAGCTGTTACCTGCCCCCTATGTGAAGCTCTCAGATGTACGCGTTGGTGCAGTGGAAGATCCGCTTTTAACCATCAAAGGGTTTGAGGGACGTATTGAGCTGCCTTCTTTGTTGCGTGGGGAAGTCCACGTCACGGAGATGAAGCTGAATGCACCGGAGCTGAACCTATCACTGGATGAAGCTGGGCGTCTTGATGTTTTGCAGAGCAATCTGCGGCACTCTGTTATTTCCGAAATTGACCCAGCCTCCCTCATCTTAGAAGGGGTGAGCGTTACGAACGGCTCTGTCGTGTTAACGGATGCGCGCACCGGGCAAGTGCGCCGCGCCGACAACGCTAATCTTGAGCTTTCTGCCGGAGGTTTACAGGGACCGTTCAAGGCCGAGGGTGCGCTGCGCTATGACGGCGTTCCTTACATGCTGAAGGTCGGCAGTGGCCGATTGGAGCGGAACGGCCAGATACGCGTGAAAACACAGGTTTCACCTGCAAATGTTGCTGCTGAATTTTCGACGGATGGTTTCCTGAGGCATCAGGATGGTGTGGCTTCCTATTCCGGTGATGCGGAGGTCCAGTCTGTTCTTAGTGAAGGGTCCGAGGCTCTGGAATGGGCCGGTAAGAGTAAGTTCAATCTGGATGGCGAACGACTGGAGCTGACTGAAACGACGCTGCGCCTCGGCTCAGAGGACCGTCCGGTCACCGCTGAAGGTGGCGGGATTTACAGCTTTGGGCCTGCGCCAGAATTTCAGGCGGTTGCGCAATTCAAGCAGGTTGATCTAGACCGGATGCTTGGCGGCGGGCCGCAGCGTCCGCTGGTGCCAGCCGATGCTGTTATGGCGCGATTGGCGGGCGGTTTGCGGAGCCTGCCCCTTCTGGATGTGAAAGGTCAGATGGATCTGAGTGTTCCGGTCGTTGTGGCAGGTGGGTCTGTTGTTTCCAACTTGAGCGGCGTGCTTGAGTCCACCGGGACCGGTTGGAAGATTGATGCTCTGTCCGGTGAGTTGCCGGGCCGCAGCCAGTTCATGACCAGCGGGTATCTGGAGCTGGGTGGATCTGCTGGTTATCAGGGGGACTGGGAGATTTCATCCCGTCAGCCACATCAGTTGGCGCACTGGTGGTTGGGCGAGCGCAAGGATGGGTCCAAGCGGCTTGCCCCGCTTGCGCTGAAGGGCCGTGTTGAGGCTGGTTCGGGGGCTCTGCGGCTTTCGGACCTGCGTATTGATGCGGGCGATGTGCGCAGTGTTGGTCTGATCTCCTTTGAACATCCACTCGATAGCAGTCCGCTGATTACCGTTGATATGGACAGTGACCGGGTCAATGTGGATGAGATCCAACGGTATGTGGAAGCGTTTACGGGCAAGGCGGTCAAGCCGAGTGTGGTTGATATGTCGCTGCGGCTTTACGCGGATGAGCTGGTTGCCAGCGGGGTGAAGGCGAAGAGCATGGCGGTGAGTGCCAGCCTGAGCCAGGATGCGCTGTCGATTAGCCAGCTGAAAATCCGTGACTTTGCTGGTGCCTATATTGATATGAAGGGCCGTATTGATGACCTGAGCACAACTCCTCAGGGCAACATCAAAGGCACTCTGACTGCTTCGTCTCTCAATGGCGCTGTTGCTGTTTTGGAAGAATATGCGCCTGACCATCCACTGATCAAGCGCCTGAAAACGGCAGCTCCTGACCTTGCTCCGGCAAGCCTGAAGGCTGAGCTTTCGGCCTATGCGGAGAAGGGGCGGACAGATATGTCGCTGAACCTGTTTGGTGAGGTTGGTGTTAGCGAGATTGATCTGAACGGGACCTTTGAAGGTCGTATCGATGACTTTGCCGAGGGCAATCTTTATGCAGAAATGACCCTTGGTGGTAAAGATGGTGTCAAGGTGCTGCGCCAGCTTGGGTTTGAGGCGATCCCGATTACCCAATTGCAGCCGGGTGAGGTTCGTTTGTCCTTGTCCGGTAGCCCGCGTGATCAGCTTGCATTTGGGTTCTCCAGTGACTTGGTGGGCATGAAAGTGCTCTCCGATGGGACCGTCCGTTTTCCGCGCCGCTCTGATGCGGTGTGGTCCGCTAAGGTTGAGCTGCAGTCTGATGATCTTGCTGATTACGGATTGGCGTTTGGCAAGGTTTATCCAATTTACTCTGGCCCTCTCAAAGCGAACCTGAGCACACAGGTTGAAGGGCGCGGGCGTGACTTTAAGCTTGCGGATCTGAAAGGCCAGTTGGCCAATATGGATCTGACGGGCGAGCTGGAAGGCTCGCTGGTGAAAAACGGTCCTCTGAAGGCCTCCGGTAAGGTTGAATTGTCCGAGCTGGATATGCGCAGCATGAGTGAATTGCTGCTGGGCTCCAACGTGTGGGCTGGCGTGCTTCAGGACGATAGCGTCTGGTCTTCTCAGGCACTGGGGCAGGGCCTTGCGGATGGTGTTGATCTAACGCTGGATGTGACAAGTGACAGAGCATTGTTCAGCGATGAGTTCCGTCTGGCAGCTGCCAGTGGTCAGCTACGCTTGCGGTCCAATCAGCTTTCCATCAGCGAAGGGAAGGGACGCTTTGCCGGCGGAGAGTTCTCCGGGGCTTTTGACTTGCAGCGGGATCAGGGACAGGCAACGCTTTCTGGCCGGTTCCGGCTCGATGATGCAGACTTTGAGGAGCTGTCCTGGTCTGATGACGGACGCGCACTGGCGACCGGTAAGCTGCAGGCGATTGCTGAATTTGAGGGCAGTGGGCGCACGATCTCCGGTCTTGTTGCCGGTCTTTCCGGCGGTGGTACGTTCAGCCTGACAGATGGAGAGATACGCCGTATCAATCCGTCTGCTTTTGATCTGGTGATCAAGGCAGCGGATGCGGGGCTTGAGATTGATGAGGCTGCTATCCAAAGCGCATTTGCTGACCATCTAGATGCGGGGTCGGTCAAGTTCAAACGCGTTGATGGTTCGGTGGGCCTTGCCAGTGGTCGCATCCGTGCGCGCAATATCTCGGTTGATACGGAAGGCACTACGCTGTTCGGGTCTGCGCTGATTGATCTTGAGAAGTGGGCGTTGACCGGTGATGTTTCCATGAAAACCCGTGATGAGGCGCAGAAGGTTGCCGGGGCTGAGCCTCAGGTTGCTATCTTGTATTCCGGATCAATGGAAAACCCGCAGCGCAAGCTGGATACGGGGCCACTGCTTTCCTATCTGAACCTTCGTGCAATCGAGATGAACGTGAAGCGCATTGAGGAAGAGCAGAACAAGATTGCCGAGCAAGAGCGAATGCTTGATGAGCTGAAGAAACAGCGGGAAGAGGAAGCTACTCTCAAAGCAAAAGTGGCAGAGGAAGAAAAAGCCCGTCAGGCCGCAGAAGCTGCCGCAGCTGCGCAGCGTGCGCAGCAGGCTCAAGCTGACAAGGTGGCACGAGAGCGTGCTGCACGCTTGGCAGCTGAGGAAAAGGCGCGCAAAGCGAAAGCGCTTGAGGCTCTAAAGCAGGCCGAGGCGGCGCAGAGGGTGGCAGAACAGAGGGCTGCGGCGGATACTAAAGCAGCGGCTGATGCGCGAGTGCAGGCTGAGAGCGACGCCAAGACAAACTCGGTGCTGGACTTTAGTGCCCGAATTCGCTCGGTGCTTGACGGCGATGAGGCTGAGCAAAAGCCCAGCAACCCTGCCGTTTCGATCGTGAACCCGCCGACACCACGGGCAAAGAGCAATTTGCCTGCGCTGGACGAGCCGGTGACGATTGGTGGGATGAATGAGGCGACGGTTTCCGCTGGTGAGGTTGATTTGCTTGGGCCGATCATTCAGTCAGGGGCGCCCAGAAATCTGGGCGCGCTTGATGCGCGCAATGATAATCAGGTTCAGCGCCGTCCATTGCCGGATTTACCAGCGGAGGATCGTGGGGCACCAAGGTTCATCGAGTTGCCTGGTGGCCGTCTGTTGCAAGTCAATTGATTAGTTGGCCCTGATAATATTTGAGTACGGCTACACGAATGCAGCTTGAGAGATTGTTTTCGGGGTTTCTCTCATCATCAATGGCAGCGATGGTTGCAGTGATGGTCTTGCCCTGACTGTAGGCAAAGTCTTCTAGTCCGGCCCAGAATTCAGGCTCCAGTGTAATGCTGGTTCGGTGACCGTGGAGCGTGATGGAGCGTTTCTTGAGGCTCATGGGGCTTCAATCTTCGTCGGTCTGCGAGCGTGAGGAGATGGAGTTCAGCTTGTGGCCGTCAAAGCGCCTGGCTTCCAGGTCGGATTGGGCAGTTTCCTGAGATTTTTCGGCTTTGGTGCGCCCGAACTTCCGGCGGTTTTCCGCTGCGGACTGAGCTTTTGCGTCTCTGGCTTTTTGCTTGCGGGCCTGACGCAGGTTAACAACGGTCGCGCTCATACAATCACCCATTACATGACGTTGATGAGCCGACCGCTCTTTTCTTGATCGGAGGGATCAGCTCTTCTTGCGGAAAGCATCCAGAGAAACAACCTGCGCACTTCCGTTTTCGTCTTTGGAAGGCTCGTCAGCTTCTGGTTTCTCTTTTTCATCCTCAGGGGCTGAAGCAGGTTTTTCCGCTTCGGAAGCTGCAGTTGCTTCTTCCTCTTCAGCCTGTTCAACAGCCGATTCCAGACGCGCATGGAACTCTTCTACAGAGTCCAGGTCACGTTCAGCAATGCGGAATTCTGCTGGCAGTTCTTCACCGGTCTTGCCAGGCTCAAACTCAAGAGCGAACTGGACGGACGGGTCAAAGAAGCCTTTGATCGCGGAGAACGGGACATAAAGATGTTCCGGAACGCCACCGAAGGACAAACCAACCTCGAAAGCATGCTCGGTGATGTTCAAGTCCCAAAACTGGTGCTGCAGAACAATCGTCATTTCTTTCGGATAGCGTTCCCTCAAGCGGTTTGAAATCTTGACGCCGGGGGCCGTGGTTTCAAAGGCAATATAAAAATGGTGCTCACCGGGAAGTCCTGCCCGGTTGACCTCAACCAATATCTTTCGGACTGCGCTTCTCAGCGCGTCCTGAATGATGATGTCATAGCGGATTAAATCTTCAGCCATGCTCGGCACCGCTCATCCTTTGCGTTCTTATTCGGCCTAACTATAGCGTAAAGGCGACAAAAAGGCCTGTCTTATAATTCTATACCCTGAATCGGCGTAGAATAAGGAAAAGGCCTCTTAACACTAAAGTGGAGGCTTCTGTTGCCAGGTGCCTCCGGACCCCGCCTGAAGGTGCTAACCAACGGGACTTAGTGGACTACTGGAACCGCATTACGCAGCTACAGCGTTGTCCATAGCGTAGTTGTCATTTGCAACTATCATGTTTGGTCCGATAACGGTGGTACCATACCGAGCAAAAACAAAGCCTTTACGCCCTCGTCGATCCTATTTCGCCCCCCCGAAGACCGCTGGAATACAACGGGCTTTGGTGGAGGCGCCGGGTACCGCCCCCGGGTCCGAATGGTTTATTGCGCTCGCAATTTATTGCCATAGCCAGCGAACTGGCAGAGGGAATATAGGTGCACGCACCGGTAAATGGAAGGGCAAAAGCTCTTCGTTTGTGTTGCAGGGTGAAGAGAACCTGTTGACAAAGCGGCATATTCACAGGGCAAATTGGCTAACGGGCGGCATCAAAGAATTATAAATGACGCATTTGCAGGGATTTGCCTGAGCATAGTGACTGCCAACAAATTTGAAGGTCTTTTTCTTGGCAGAAGCTTGAGGTAAGACCGATCCCCAACGACAGCACAGAAGCGCATTTTGCTAAACCAGCTATACTGTGCGCGGGCGAATCGTAGAATAGGAGTTGATCCTTCATGCAGCAATATCTGGATCTGATGCGCCGCATTATTGATGAAGGTGTGGTCAAGGAAGACCGCACTGGGACAGGCACGAAGTCTGTGTTCGGTCATCAAATGCGGTTTGATCTGTCTGAAGGCTTTCCGGTTGTTACGACCAAGAAACTGCACCTGAAATCCATCATTCATGAGCTACTGTGGTTTTTGGCTGGCGATACCAACATCAAGTACCTCAAGGAAAACGGTGTTCGGATCTGGGATGAATGGGCTGATGAAAATGGCGACCTGGGGCCCGTCTACGGTTACCAGTGGCGCTCCTGGCCCAAGCCTGATGGTGGTTCTGTTGATCAGATTGCCAATCTGGTGCATCAGATCAAGACCAATCCGGACAGCCGTCGTCTGATCGTGTCTGCATGGAACCCGGCACTTGTTGACGATATGGCGCTGCCGCCGTGTCATTCGTTGTTCCAGTTCTATGTGGCGAACGGCAAGCTTTCCTGCCAGCTTTATCAGCGTTCGGCTGACGTGTTTTTGGGTGTGCCGTTCAATATCGCCTCTTATGCGTTGCTGACCATGATGATTGCGCAGGTGTGTGATCTGGAGCCGGGCGACTTTGTACATACGCTTGGCGATGCGCACCTTTATTCAAATCACATGGAGCAGGCGGAGCTGCAGCTTTCTAGAGAGCCAAGAGCCTTGCCGGTGATGCGTATCAATCCAGATGTGAAAGACATCTTTGCGTTCCGCTATGAGGACTTCGCGCTGGAAGGTTACGATCCGCACCCACACATCAAGGCTGTTGTTGCAGTCTAGTTTCTTTTGTTTTTGCAAGGGAGTTCCTATGCGAACCCTTATTTGTGTTCCCGCGCGGATTGGCTCAACACGGTTTCCACGCAAGCCTTTGCACCTGATCAGTGGGCGCAGTTTGCTTGAGCGTGTGGTGCAGGTTGCCCGCGTTGCGGCGAAGCAGACCGGTTCTGACTATGTGGTCGCGATTGATCATGAGGAAGTGGCGGACCACTGCCGCCAGATTGGTGCACCGTTTGTGATGACTGATCCTGAACATCCGTCTGGCACAGACAGGGCGCTGGCTGCCTCGATAGAGCATGGCAGCAATCCTGAGTTTGTGCTGAACTTGCAAGGTGATGCGCCGTTTACACCGCCAGAGCATGTTGCAGGGCTGATCAAAGCAGCTGAAGCACGGCCTGATGCGGATGTGTTTACGCCTGTCATCCGGCTTGATTGGGAGGGGCTTGATACGCTGCGTGAGCACAAGAAAGCCCATCCATATTCTGGTACCACGTGTGTGCGCAAGGATGATGGAACGGCGCTGTGGTTTTCCAAGAACATTCTGCCAGCCATTCGCAAGGAAGAGAAGCTGCGGGAGGCTGACAAGCTGTCTCCCGTCTTCCGTCACATTGGTCTTTATGGCTACCGTGTTGAGGCGCTTGAGCGCTTCAACGCGCTTGGGCTTGGGTATTACGAGCAGTTGGAAGGGCTGGAGCAACTTCGTTTTCTTGAAAACGGAATGGTTGTTCATGCTGAGGAAGTTCAGCCTCCGAGGCTTTCCATGTCTGGTGTGGATACGCCAAGTGATGCCGAGCTTGCGGCTCAACTGATCGCGAAATTCGGCGACCCCTATGATCATCTGGAGACTGGCCTGTGACGCGCATTTATATTCTCAGACACGGCAACACCTTTGATAAGGGCGATGTTGTCACGCGGGTTGGCGGGCGTACAGATCTGCCATTGAGTGTTTCTGGTCTGGCGCAGGCTGAGAAACTTGCTGAGCATTTTTCAGAGCTAGGCGTGGTGTTTGATAGGGCGTTTTGCTCTCCGTTGCAGCGGACGAAGCAAACCGCTCAGATTGCCTTAAGGACGCAAGCTGAAGAGGTTGACCTGAAAGTTCTGCCGTTTTTGGTGGAGATCGATTACGGGCCGGATGAGAACATGCCTGAGGAAGAGGTTCGTGCGCGGATTGGTGACGAAGCTCTGCGTGCCTGGGAAGAGGAAGGTGTGCCGCCACAGGGATGGCATATTGATCCGCACGCAGTGATTGGGCGTTGGCAGGAGTTCTTCGCTTCCGCTCCCAAGAAATATCCTGATCAAACTCTTCTTGTGGTGACCAGCAACGGCATCGCACGCTTTGCCTTGAAGGCTTTGGCTGATGGTGGTGCGGGTGCAGACCTTAAGCTGAAGACTGCTGCTTATGGTGTGTTCGATACGGCAGAGGATGGGGCGCCGTTAATGCTTAGTTGGAATGTGAGGCCGTAGGCTTTAGCGGCTATCTGTACCGGATTGGACGGAAGTTTTTGCTCTCGTCCCCTGAGTGCCCCTTGTTTCTTGCCAATTGAGGATAGGATGAAGCAAATTTCGATGATCTCAGCGGTGGCTGAAAATGGCGTGATTGGTGCGAACAATGATATGCCATGGTCTGTTTCTACGGATTTGAAGTTCTTCCGGAAGACGACAACGGGCAAGCCGGTGATTATGGGGCGGCGCACATTCGAAAGCATTTGCACGACGCTTGGAAAGCCTTTGCCGAACCGGAAGAATATCGTCGTTACGCGTGATCCAGACTATGCCTATGATGGGGTTGAGGTGGTGAGCAGCCTAGGGGATGCGCTGACACTGGCAAACGATATCGCGGAGAGCGATGGGGTGGATGAAATCATGATTGTGGGTGGTGGTCAGATTTATAAAAAGGCCATGCCGCAAGCATCGACGCTTTACATCACCCGCATCCATGCCCAACCTGATGGGGATACCAAGTTTCCCGAGATCCATGAGGATGAGTGGGAACTTGCGGAGCGAACTCCATTTGATCGGGGTGAGAAAGATACGGCAGATTCCTCACTGGAAATCTATCGCCGCCGTCTCTGATAGTCGTTGCTTAGTGTCCGCGTGTCGATGATTTGGTTGACAAGTCTGCACGCAAGGCAAGGCGATGTGCTGTATGGGCGTTTTGCGTGTTGTTGGTGCTTGGCAGGCGTCCGTGGAAGCCAGTGCGATCCCAGATCAATAATGTGTTTGCCTCAATCTTCAATGGGACGAGCGGGGACAGATTAAGGTCCTGCAGATCGCGCAGGCCTGTGATGGGTTCTTCCTCATCCTCTTCCAGCTCTGAACACCTGAGGTAACGCTGGTACTCCCAGGATACGCGCTGTTTCGTCATTCGGTGCGAGCCGGGGATGTAAAACAATACCCCATCTTCGGGAGTGATCTTTTCTAAGAAGAGCAAGGCGGTTGCGCCTGGTGCAAAGGCATCGTGCTCAATTGCAAAGGCTGGCAATTTCAGACCGTCGGCCCCAAAGCTAAGGGATGCCGCACACTGGGCCATTGCCTCCAAATGATACGCGGGTTTGGCTTTTCGACCCGCAGCGAACTGTATTGAAGGTGGAATGAGTTCATCGGTGATGGCGGACTGCAAGAAAGGTTGCCGGAGCAGGTTGGTGTAGTTGAGCGGCATTGTGAAGCTTTGTGCGTTATGCCAGTTGTAGAGAAGGCGTTTATTCCGATCGCGCTGGCCGACGAAATAGTCGAAGGCTTCATATTTGAGCCTGCGAAAGAACTCTTGGGGCAAAACGTTGTGCCTGATCCAGAGGCCATGGGTTTGCAAAGACTGCGCGCATGATGCGGGCAAGCCTGCACTTAACCGAAGCTGTTTTT
Organism: Pseudovibrio japonicus; assembly: GCF_014651595.1. Taxonomy (GTDB): domain Bacteria; phylum Pseudomonadota; class Alphaproteobacteria; order Rhizobiales; family Stappiaceae; genus Pseudovibrio; species Pseudovibrio japonicus. The sequence continues at coordinate 359,315 of NZ_BMXE01000003.1, forward strand.
CGCGCTTTTGGCTGTGAAGCTCCGCCAGTTCATTGTGGAACCAACCAGGAATTTTCTCCTCATTCCAGTTTGCTTGAACGGAGGAGGAGGGCAGGAGCCTGCGCTGTAAACTGCTCATGAAGTGTCTTGGCTTTAGTGCCCGCATACGCATACCCGCCCCTGTTTATTAACGAGAGGTTAAGCGGAAGTCTGCGAGCGGTCTTGCCTTCTGTTTCTGCGTGTGAAATTTGCTTAAAGATTAATTTTTAGCAGTTATTAGCTTGCAATTTAAATGGTGTGGACCAAAATACACAGGGATTTAGGTTTGCTTTCGGGAGTAGGCCGAGGAACTTTTGAGGTGGAATGTCCCATTATCTTGAGCTTAAGGACTTCAACGAATTCGGCGTAGAGCAGCTGTATGCGCTGTTGAAGCTTAGATGTGATGTGTTCATTGTTGAGCAGGAATGTGCCTACCCTGACATTGATGGATTAGACCTTGGTGCTAAACACTTGCTGATGCAGAACAATGCCGGTGATATCATTGGCGCACTGCGGGTTCTCCATGCGGACGTTGATGGAGATGTGTTCAAGATTGGCCGCGTTGTTGTGTCTAAGGAGGCGCGTGGACAGGGCATTGCAGGAAAACTGATGGAAGCTGCGCTGTCCTACTGTGCGGCGACGAATAGTGAATTCCGTGTGGAGCTGCAGGCGCAAGCCTATTTGCAGGATTTTTATCTTCGTCTGGGGTTCTTTGCGATCTCCGAAATCTATCCTGAAGATGGCATTCCGCATGTTGATATGCGTTTGAAATTGCCTCCTGAAAGCCGATCCCTGATCGCGACAAAAGAGCCAGCGGCGTCTTCAGCGGTTTACGCTTAGTGGAGCAAACGGCAAGAATTCGCCGGAATTTGCTGGTATTTCTTATGACTGAAAATCGTAGGCGGACCTTTGAAGCGGCGGTTGAAACGCGCGCAAGAAGCCTTATCTTCAAGGATAGTGTCTGGTTTCTGTGGGGTTCTGGTGTTTTTCGCGGAGTGCGGCCCTCTGGCTTATGTGCATTCGTTGAAAGGCGTTGGTAACTTGCCTATAACCCTAATCAAGTAATAGTTGGCTTAGTCTAACTCTCATATATTTGTCGGTAAATCGGCAATGTACCTAGTAAAGGGATCTCTCTATGCCTTGGAGCAATGAAAGCGGAGGTGGCGGCAATAACGGCGGCCCTTGGGGGAACTCCGGCGGTAACAGGGGCGGTGGCGGCCCTTGGGGCGGCGGCGGTGGCCCTCAGCGTAATGGCAGTAACAACGGCGGCAATCCGCCTGATTTCGAGGAAATCTTAAAGCGCGGTCAGGATCGGCTGAAGTCTGTTTTGCCAGGTGACGGTGGTGGACTTGGCTTTAAAGGCATCCTGTTTGCGATCCTTGTTGCTGTGGTGATCTGGCTTGCGACTGGTATCTACCGCGTGGAGCCGAGTGAAGTTGGTGTCGAGCTGGTGTTTGGCAAGGTGGTCGGACAAACGGATCCGGGCCTGAACTACAACTGGCCATATCCAGTTGGCCGCGTGTACACACCGGAAGTGCTGCGCGTCCGCGAATTGACCGTTGGTATGGAAGAATTTGTTCGTGGCACCTCCATCAATCAGCGTGATGTGCCTGAAGAAAGCCTGATGCTGACCGGTGATGAAAACATTGTTGATGTGGACTTCAAGGTTCAGTGGCGCATTCAGAACACCCCAACAGGTGTTCAGGAGTATCTGTTCAACATCCAGAACCCGTCCGGCACCGTGAAGGCGGTTGCTGAAAGTGCGATGCGTGAAGTTGTTGGCGGTTCCCGTATTGATGCGATCCTGACCGAAAACCGTGCTCCTATTCAGCTTGCCGTTCAGCAGCTGATGCAGGAAACACTGGATAGCTACAAGGCTGGCATCGAAGTTACTCAGGTGCAGATGCAGAAGGTTGATCCTCCTGCGCAGGTCATCGAAGCGTTCCGTGATGTTCAGGCCGCCCGTGCGGACCAAGAGCGTATTCAGAACGAAGCACAGGCTTATGCCAACAAGATTGTTCCTGAAGCACGTGGTAATGCGGCTCGCGTTTCTGAAGCTGCACAGGCCTACCGTGATCAGACAATTGCGGAAGCAACCGGTCAGGCACAGCGCTTTACCAAGATCTATGAGGAATATGCGAAGTCTCCGGACGTCATTCGCCAGCGCCTCTATCTTGAGACAATGGAAGAGGTTTTGAGCAAGAACCCGAAAATTATCATTGACGGTAATGGGCAGCAGAGCGGCGTCGTGCCTTACCTGCCACTTGATCAGCTGAATCGTACTTCTGGAGGAAACAACTGATGAAAAGTGGTCTTCTAGGCATTGCCATCGCGATCGTTGCCATTGTTCTTTACTGGTCAACCTTCATCATCTCACCAACCCAGCAGGCGCTTGTTCTGCAGTTTGGTGAAGTGAAAGCTCAGGAAACCGAACCGGGCCTGAAATTCAAACTGCCGTGGCAGAACGTAATCGTTCTGGACAAGCGTATCCTTGATCTGAACATGCCTCCGCTGGAAGCAATTGTTGCAGACAAGAAGCGTTTGACCGTCGATGCGTTCGCTCGCTACCGCATCACCAATCCGGTGCGCTTCTACCAGTCTGTGAACAATGTGGAAGAAGGCTCACGTCGTCTCGCGACGTTCCTGCAGTCTTCCCTGCGTTCGGAACTGGCAAAAGCGACCTTCGTTCAGGTGGTGCGTGACGAGCGTTCTGACCTGATGGAACAGATCCGTCAGGACGTGGACAAGAGCGCAGCTGCAATCGGTATGGATGTGGTTGATGTGAAGATCCGCCGTGCGGATCTGCCGGAAGCAAACTCCCAGGCGATCTTCCGTCGTATGCAGACAGAACGTCAGCGTGAAGCGACTGAAATTCGTGCTCAGGGTGAAGAGCAGTCCCGCCGCATCAAGTCCCGTGCTGACCGTGATGCAACCGTTCTCGTAGCGGAAGCACAACGTGATGGCGAGATCATCCGTGGTGATGGTGATGCTGCGGCTAACCAGATCTTCGCTGCAGCTTATGGCCAGGACCCAAGCTTCTTCGAGTTCTATCGTTCCATGCAGGCTTACAGAACTGCCATGGAAAACGGCGATACTTCTCTGGTGCTGTCTCCTGACTCTGAGTTCTTCCGTTATTTCAATGATGCAAACGGAGCGAGTGACATCACGACTGTTGGTGGACCACAGACGACGGTTGGTGCAGCACAGTAATGAATGATCTTGTCGTGGCTCTGGGGCTTGTCCTCGTTGTTGAGGGAGTTGTTTATGCTCTTGCCCCAGGCCATTTGAAGGAATTCATGCGGAAAGCTCAGGAGATTCCTGATCAGTCTCTTCGCCTCGGTGGTGTTGCCGCGATGGGGCTGGGTGTACTGATTGTGTGGTTGGTGCGGTCCCTGATGGGATAACTGCAAAATTGCCAATGACACAACTGCGAGAATTCAGCCTGACGCAGTCACAAAATAAATGTTAGTTTTGCCCGCGCTTTGTTAACCAAGCGCGGGCATATTTGTTTTCAGACTGCGTTCTGGTGAAGTTTTGTTCTCACCTGATAATCTGAGGAGTTGGCTTATGGCCGGTGTTTTCCCTCGCCTTGAGCTTGGACGTTCAATCAAGGCATTTGTTTTTGCGAGCGCGCTTGGCGTTGCGGTGGTGACCGGCAGCTTTGACAACGCTCAAGCACAAGGCCCTGAGTCTCTGGCAGACCTGGCGGAAGAGCTTGGCGATGCTGTTGTGAATATTTCAACTGCACAAAGAGTGCAGTCGCAGCGGTCTTTGCAGTTGCCCGATGTCCCGGAAGGGTCTCCGTTTCAGGAGTTTTTTGAAGAGTTTTTCAACGGGCAGGAGCCGGAGAGCGAAAGCCCCCAGCGTGTCCAATCGCTTGGTTCCGGGTTTGTGATTGATGGTGAAGAGGGCATCATCGTGACCAATAACCACGTGATTGAGGGAGCGGATGAGATCACCGTCAACTTTAATGATGGTAGCAAACTCTCCGCAGAGCTTCTTGGTTCTGACGATAAAACGGATCTTGCGGTTTTAAAGGTTGAACCTCAGTCTCCTCTCACTGACGTGAAATTTGGTAGCTCTGAAGTGCTGCGCGTGGGTGACTGGGTGATGGCGATTGGCAATCCATTCGGGCTTGGCGGCACGGTAACTGCGGGGATTGTCTCTGCACGGAATCGCGATATCAATTCAGGTCCCTACGACAACTTTATCCAGACGGATGCTGCGATCAACCGAGGGAACTCGGGTGGTCCGCTGTTCAACATGGATGGCGAAGTAGTTGGCATCAACACGGTGATCTTTTCACCCTCCGGCGGGTCCATCGGTATTGGCTTTGCTATTCCAGCAGAGACTGCGACCAGCGTGATTGCGCAGCTGCGTGAGTTTGGTGAAACCCGGCGTGGCTGGCTTGGTGTGCGGATTCAGCATGTCACGGATGAGATTGCAGAAAGCCTTGGTATGGACAGTGCGCAGGGTGCCTTGATTGCCGGTGTGTCTGATTCTGGCCCTGCGAAAGAAGCGGGTATTCTGCCGGGTGACGTGGTCCTGAAGTTTGATGGCCGTGACATTCCAGAGATGCGGGATCTGCCGCGCATGGTTGCCACTACGACGATTGGTAGCACTGTTCCGCTGACCGTGCTTCGCCGCGGCGAGGAGGTGGAGATTGAAGTCACGCTTGGTCGCCTTGATGAGCTTGCTGAAGTTGAGCAGACGGAGCAGGATCAGGAAAGCCCGAGCAACACGGAAGACGAGACCGTTGTGCTTGGATTGTCTCTGGCCCGCGTTGATGAAGCGCTGCGTCAGCGTTTTGCGCTTTCCGACGAAATCGAAGGTGTGGTGATCACGCGTGTTGCTGAAGGTAGTTCTGCTGAGGACAAGCGCGTTCGTCCGGGTGATGTAATTGTTGAGGTTGCTCAGGAGCCCGTGGCGACGACCAGCGACGTGATTGAGATGGTGAACCGGCTGAAGGCCGATGACCGGCGCTCTGCGTTGCTGTTGCTGTCCAACGGTGCAGGCGAGCTGCGCTTTGTTGCGGTCCGTATTGAAGACTAACGGGCCTCTTTAAGACATAAAAAAAGCCGCTTCCGGATTGGGAGCGGCTTTTTTGTTGAAAAGTCGGTGGCTAGCTTTTGACGAACTCGTCGTGGCTGTAGCCCTGAAGATAGAGCAGGGCGGTCAGGTCGCCATGGTTGATGCTAGCACGGGCCTCTGCGGCCACTTTCGGCTTTGCATGGAAGGCAACACCCAGACCGGCAGCACAGATCATGGCAAGGTCATTTGCGCCATCACCGACCGCTATAACGTCGTCCAGTGGGATGTTCTTTTCTTCTGAGAGTTGGTTCAGGCGGTCCAGCTTGGCCTGCTTTCCCAAGATTGGCTCGGCAACCTTTCCAGAGAGCTCGCCCGCTGCTTCCAGAAGGGTGTTGGCCTTGTTCTCATCGAACCCGATGACCTCAGCAATCTTCTGGGTGAAGGAGGTGAACCCGCCGGAAACCAGAGCCGCATATGCGCCGTTGGCTTTCATGGTCTGAACCAGCTCCCGGCCTCCGGGTGTCAGGGTGATGCGGTTTTCAATGGTCTTGCCAATGATCTCGGTGCCCAGACCTTTGAGAAGAGCGACGCGCTCGCGCAGGGCAGGTTCAAACTCGATCTCGCCGCGCATGGCGCGTTCGGTGATCTCGGAGATCTTTTCTTTCAAGCCGAGTTCGGCTGCAAGCTCGTCAATGCACTCCTGTTGGATCATGGTGGAATCCATGTCTGCGATCAGGAGCTTTTTTCTGCGGCCATTCTGGGGTTGAATGAAAACGTCAACTGGTGCATCTGCAAGGTTTGTGCGAATAGAGCTTGTGAGCTCTTCAGATGGTGCAGGGCCTTCTACTGTCAGGTCAACGGCGATCTGCGGATTGAGGTGTTTAACCTGAGGTGCAGCGGGCAAAAGGGCACTGATCTTCTCGATCAGATCCTCAGTGACAGCAGGTTTGGCTGGATTGGAAATGAGCGTGACAACAAACGACATAAGCAGCTCTCGGAGTGTGCAGGTGAATGGCACTGGAAAAAGGCCAGTTGCGGTGTTGATAGCCGGACCGACGGCCAGCGGCAAGACAGCTCTTTCCATTCAATTGGCAAAAGAGCTTGATGCGTGGGTTGTAAATGCAGATTCCATGCAAATCTATTCTGATCTTCACATTTTGAGCGCTCGTCCGAGTGCGGAAGAAGAATCGCAGGCGCCGCACCACCTGTTTGGTCATGTCGCCAGCGACCAGCCCTATAGCGTGATGAATTGGCTGACAGAGTTCGGCGAGGTGCTGTCGGCGGCCCGTGCGGAGCGGCGCCCGCTGGTTGTTGTTGGTGGGACAGGGCTCTACTTCAAGTCTTTGCTAGAAGGCCTGTCGCTGCTGCCCGATATTCCTGAGGATGTGCGTGAACACTGGCGCGGCTTTGCGCAGGATGTGTCCTCCGATGAGCTGCATGGTGCGCTCGCAGAGCGGGACGAGGTGATGGCGGAGCGTCTGCATCCGTCAGATACGCAGCGCATTGTGCGTGCTCTTGAGGTGATTGAGGGAACCGGCAAGTCGCTCTCTGTCTGGCAGAACGAGCGCAGCACACCTTTGCCTATGCCTGAGGAAACAGTGCCAGTCGTGCTTTTGCCGAACCGGAAGGTTCTGCACGAGCGGATCCACCGTCGGTTCGATCTGATGATGGAGCACGGGGCTGTTGAGGAGGCGTGTGCGCTATGGGCCAAAGGGCTTGATCCTAACTTGCAAGTGATGAAGGCGATCGGTGTCAAGCAGCTTGCCGAGGCTGCTCAGGGTGTCACCAGCATGGAGTGGGCTATTGAGAAAGCGAAGACCGAGACGCGCCGATATGCAAAGCGACAATCCACGTTCTTCAGGGGACAACTTTCCAACTGGCGAACTCTTGACCCGCTGAACGGGGAGGATGTGGCCGCGTTTGTCAGCTCCGTGAAATCTGCGGGATTTCAGGGATCGTGATTCCCAGTTTTTCGTTTGACGAAATTCTCTGTTAAGATCAGCATATAGATAGTTTTGCGGATGAATTTTTAAGTGACAACTTTCTGTGGTTTCTTTAAAGAGAGGCGCACGTTTGGCAGAGGCCGCCAAACAAGCCCTACTATTTTCCTAGAAATTTAATTTGCGGCGGAGCTGAGGCTCCTTGGAGCTCTGGTCGGTGTGAGATTACTCCACCGGCCAGTACCATTTTTAAGTGATGTTTGCAGGCGTTTTAAGGGTAACTTTACCCTAAGTCATTGTGTCCTCGGATAAATGATGTTATCCGCTCAATTTGTGGTATTTTGAAATCGTAATTTTGCCTTAATAAATGTTGATTGCATAAGTCCCTCGAGAAAATCCTACTGAATTTCAAAGGATTGCGTGACATGGGGGTTCTGACGCTTTTTAGACATAATCTCGTGCGATCAAACCTTCGCTTTTAGGTTTTGATAGTTTTTTTAAGCATAGCGCATGCATTAAAGCAGTTGTAATCTGGTGAGGCACTCGTCAGATCTAGCCTGAGGCTTATGGTCTTACATGGTCGGTTTTTCTGGCTGGCTGGTGTGCGATTCTAATGGAGGAAGCGAACGTGACACCCCCAATTCTGGAAACGAAGCGGCTGCGGGCACGTCCTTTTACCTCAGATGATTTGGCGGAACTTGTTAGCCTTCACCGCAATCCAACCGTAAATCGCTATTTGCAACCAACCAATGTGGCTTGGGATGTGGCAACCGTGAAGCAGCGGCTGGCGCGCTTTATTGAAACCCAGGAACTGTTGGGCTTCAGCAAGTGGCACCTTTCGACACATGACGGCGAGTTCGTTGGGCGCGCAGGCTTCTCACTGTATGAAAAAACTGCCGAAATCGAGATGGGGTACACTCTGCACGAACACTTCTGGAACAAGGGGCTGGGCAGCGAGATTGCTCAGGCGCTGGTGGAGTGGTTCTTCGAGAATACCTATTACTCTCATCTCCTGGCTTTCGCCCATCCAGACAACCATGCTTCCAAAAAGGTGATGAAACGGGCTGGCTTTGAATTCCGGGAAACCCTTGAGGTTGATGGGATGCCCTGCGAGTTTTATCAGGTTCTGAGCCCCAGTTGTCAGAAGCTTGCGGTGCCTGCCTGAGGCATCGCACAAAAAAAGCGCGGGCTTTTGACCCGCGCTCTTCTTTATCTCAAGAATTAATGGCTTAGACAGTGATGGCGTCTTCTACGTTGACCTGTCGCTGACGGCGGATCACCAGCTTGTTCAGTGCGGAAACGTAGGCGCGGGCAGAGGCTACCAGTGTATCTGTGTCAGCGCCCTTACCGGTTGAGATCTTGCCATTGTCTTCCAGGCGTACGGACACTTCTGCCTGAGCATCTGTGCCTTCGGTGACCGCATGTACCTGATACAGGGACATGGTTGCGTCATGTGGCCAGATTGCCTTAATGGCGTTGAATGTTGCGTCAACCGGGCCGTCGCCGGTGGCTTCACGGGTCTGGTGCTGACCGTTCACATCCATGGTCAGGATTGCCTTTTGCGGTCCGCCAGTTCCAGCGATTACTGTCAGAGCAATCACCTTGACGTTCTCGCTCTCGATGGAGATCTGATCTTCCACCAAAGCTTCGATGTCTTCGTCGTAAACGTTTTTCTTGCGGTCGGCCAAGTCCTTAAAGCGACGGAAAGCTTCCTGCAAGGCATTGTCGCCCAGCTCGTATCCCAGTTCAGCCAGCTTGTCTTTAAAGGCGTGGCGGCCAGAATGCTTGCCCATGACCAGAGAGGTTGCGCGGACCCCAACGTCTTCAGGACGCATGATTTCATAGGTCTCTGCGTGCTTCAGCATGCCGTCCTGGTGGATGCCGCTCTCGTGGGCAAAGGCGTTTTTGCCGACGATTGCTTTGTTGTACTGGACGGGGAACGAAGAAACAGCGGAAACCAGCTTGGATGCGCGGGTCAGGTAAGCTGGATCGATGTTGCATTCATATGGCAGCACGTCACCACGAGTGCGCAGGGCCATGACGATTTCTTCCAGCGCCGCGTTGCCTGCGCGCTCGCCTAAGCCGTTGATGGTGCATTCGATCTGACGAGCACCGCCAGCGACACCAGCCAGAGAGTTCGCTGCTGCCAGCCCCAGGTCATTGTGACAATGCACTGAGAACACAGCCTTATCCGAGTTCGGCACGTTTGCGATGACCTTCTCGAACATCTCCTGATATTCGGCTGGTGTCGCATAGCCAACGGTATCTGGCAGGTTGATGGTGGTAGCGCCTGCGTTGATTGCGGCTTCCACACAGCGGCTCAGGTAATCGATGGAAGTACGGGTGGCGTCCATTGCGGACCACTCGATGTCATCGATCAGGTTGCGCGCCTGCTTCACCGTCTTGGAGATGATCTCCAGAACCTCTTCCTGAGTCTTGTTCATCTGGAACTGCAGATGGATCGGGGAGGTGGAGACGAATGTATGAATACGGCCTTGATTTGCCAGCTTAATTGCTTCACCAGCGCGGTCGATGTCTGCCGGGATAGCGCGGGCCAGACCTGCGATGATGGAATTTTTGGAGCGTTTGGCGATTTCGCTGACCGCTTCGAAGTCACCCTGAGAGGCAATTGGAAAGCCTGCTTCAATGATGTTGACGCCCATTGTGTCAAGCAATTCCGCAACTTGCAGCTTTTCTTCCAGTGTCATGGAAGCGCCGGGAGATTGCTCTCCATCACGCAGGGTGGTGTCGAAAATAACTACTTGGTCTTTAGCGGATGCGGTCATTGGTGGTGCCTTCAACTTTGCCCCGACGGCGTGTTGTCCTGAATAGCGTCCGGGGATTTTCCTTCATTTTCAGATATTTAGAATGATCCCCTAAGTGTCCGCCCAGATACGGGGCCGCCGACGCCTAGGGGCATCTAAGTAGAAGGAGGGTGCGCAGGAAGAGGCCGCCATGCTGGCGCATGGTGCTGGTGTTGTTCAGATTGTCGCGGTTCGCGATCATTATCTGTCAGCTGCCTTTTCGTCGCTGTGGCTTTTATCCAATGGTACCATCCGATTATGGTCAGATACCGGTTCGAAATTATAAGCCAATTCTTCTTTGGGCGTTGTCGAGTGGATCTCGATTTGCCAAATGTGTAATTTTCCTAGCGGATTTGAGTTGCAAACGCAAGATTTTTACTCAAAGCGCAGCTCGGCGTACTCAAAAGTATATGCAGGATACGTTGAGATAATCTCAGTTGGCTCCCGGCTCATCTCACCTGGCTCTTGAGTTTGCGGAGAGCGTGCGGGGCTCTCCGCCAAGCTTTTTAGATCAGACCAGAAGCTCGCCGTTGGCGAGGATAACTGCTTGTCCGCCGATGCGGTGGGCGTGGATCTTGCCGGACTGGATTTCAATTTCCAAAGAGATGAAGGAGGGGCGTCCCATCTTGAAGCCCTGTTCGACACAATAGGTGTGGATGCCATCCAATGGCTCGTCAAACTCGGCGATGGATCCGGCAAACGCAGCAACTGCTGATCCTGTTGCCGCATCTTCGCGGGGAAGTCCGTTTTCCAGATAGACCATGCGAGCGTGGAATGCGCTGTTCACGTGGATGGTCTGGCGACAATACGCAAATGTGTTGTTGTGCTCGATGTCGCCGAAGGCTTCCTCCCAGTACTTTGGAACCGGCTCAATGCGGTTGAGGGCCTCCATGTTTGCGACTGGCACAAATGCAAATGGCAGGCCTGCTTCCCAGGACTTGGGCTTGTGGTTTTCGAAAGTGATTTCATTTGGTTCCAAAGACAGTGCGGCTGCGATGGCGTCCTTCTCGCCGAGCTGTTGAGCTGGCTTTGGCAGTCGTGGAACATCAAACTCTGCTGAGGTGGCTTTGCCTTTTTGCATTGCGACGGCGCAGCGCACCAAACCAACTTTTTCTTCCAGCAGCACCAATGCATCCATATCGTTGTCCGGCGCGCCGAAGCGATTTTCCGCCAGAAGTACGGCAGTACCGACGGTTGGATGGCCGGCAAATGGCAGCTCCATGGACGGCGTGAAGATACGAACTGAAGCGTTATGGGCCGGGTTTTCCGGAGGTAGAACGAAGACGGTTTCGGAAAGATTGAACTCGCCTGCGATCTGCTGCATTTGCGTGTCTGACAATCCCTTTGCATCCAGCACGACTGCAAGCGGATTACCTGCCAGCGCTTTATCAGTGAAAACGTCTAGCAGGGCATAAGGTCTGGCCATGTTGAAATCCAATTATCTCAGTTTGGTGTCGAGTTGATGTATTATCCGCTCGACTGAAGAACAATGTTTGTTTGAGCGCTACTCAAGATTGTTTTTTTGTCAAATACAAGACTGCATATGGCTAACCCTCGCTAATTTAACAGGTGTGCGGTGAGTGCTCTGGCATAAGGGGGCACTTGATGTGGGGTCAGGTCTGCTAATGAGGTTACGATAACTGCTTCTTCCAGCTCAGGTTTTTCCTGGTTTGCGTTGAAATGTGAGATTTTTGAGCTGATTTCGTCTGAGGTGAGCTGCAATGTTAAAACACGTGCGATTGCGAGACGTGGCCCGTCTTCCACAGCGAGCACCTCACCCAGCTCTCCATGCTCCAGCGTAAAGCCGGTTTCTTCTTCCAGCTCGCGGGCGATAGAGCCGAAGATATCCACCTTGCCTGAGGGGGTGATATCATTGAGATCAAGATTTCCACCTGGCGCGTAAACCTGACCGGCGGTTGCAGTGTGGCTGGCCATTTTGCCAAAAATCAGGTGACCCTGGCTGGAGCGGAGGACAGTGCAGCCAAATAGGTTTCTGGCGTTCCTGTCAGGAAAGCCCCAGTCGCGCCAAGCAAGGAAGGCGGAGTAATCGATTTTCACCAGCTTGCCGGAGAACCTCTTTTGGTTGAGGGCATATTGGTACAATGAAAGGACCTTACCATCCCAGAGATCCGGGTTTTGGGAGATCAGATGCTTCCAGTTTTCCTTGATCGCCTCGCTGTTGTGTTCCGCGAACTCCCATGAGTTGGCGTCGTCGAGATTCAGGTCGATCTGCGCAATCTCATGGATTTGTGGCGTGAGGTCCTTTTGCATGTGCTCGATTGGGCGAGCTCCCTTGAAGGCACTGGGGCGGTTACTGGTGCTGTGGTAGCCGTGATGGGCATAAAAGGGGGCTGCATTTGCATCTGACTCAAGACGCAGCGTTGAGCATTGCATGCGTTTGGCAATTTCTTCTGCGCCTTCCAGCAACCAGGCGCCGTAGCCGTTGCCGTGCGCCTCTGGCAGCACAAACAGATGATCAAGCAGGGCGGTATCGGTGTTCTCTTTCGCTATACGGGCAAAACCGATTGGTCGGGTTTTATCCAAGATAACTAAGGTGGGATCTGCTTCGATCATCTCTGGCGTTATCTTCCAGTGCTCACGGTAGACTTCCATATCCTGTGGGTCATAACCCCAGTGACCTTTGGCGGCATGCATTATGTTTGTGAGGGCAAGGGCTTGGCATTTTGTAGCGGGCTGCATCTGGCAGTGCATTCTTGGTATTTCTCCAAATTGTTACGGCCAAGCAAACGTTGTGTAGGCCGTTGCAAGTCGGGCCATATGCATTTGGTTGCAGCCGAAATAAACAGCCAATAATGGCTCAAACGAGGAAATGGTTTCAAGTGACCACAGTGATTTGAAGCATACCCAATCGGAAAAGAGTAAAGATTGACTGATTTTACGAGGTTAGTTGGCAGACAAGAGCTTCCCGGAAGTTGCTTCTGGCTCGTTCACGTCAGGCCGACCAATTGCTCTTTATGAGTATCGTGTTTTCGTAGAGAGAGTTTTGTCGAGCGTCAATTTCTGTGACTGGTGGTGTGCAGAATTACACAAAGAGCACTAAACGCCGCTTTTGCTTATGGTTGAAGGGTGTGATTTCACTCACAATATTGACGGTTCTACTCAACAATTGTTCACATTTTTCCGTAGTTTACGTAGGGAACAATGCTGACCAAACTTTCACCATGTTCCTGTTCTCTAGAAGGTATACCTGCTCCATAAGAAGAGCACTATCGCTGCGTAACAACATATCAATCGTTAGGGGCAGCTCAAGGAGAACAAAAATGATTAAAGTTGCATTTGTGTGTGCGACATTTCTAGCACTGGCAGCTTGCAGTTCATCACAAAGCGAGAACCGCCTCCTTGGTACAGTGGCTGGTGCCGGTACCGGTGCGGGAATCGCAGCAATCGCAGGTGGTGGTATCACCCCAATTTTGGCAGCTGGCGCGGCTGGCGGTTTGGCAGGAAACGTTCTTGGCGACTTAGCTACGCCTAGAGACTGCTATGTACACGACCGCTATGGGCGTCGTGTTGCATCGGCATGTCCATAATTCCTGTAACTGAGAAAGCTAGTGGGAAAGGGCTCCAACTCGGAGCCCTTTTTGATTCAAGAGTGCCTCTATGAAATGGAGTGCCTAAAGCGATCTCACAGTTAGATAAATTGGGGGTTTGTTTGGGCTCTTCGAGCCATATAATTAGTCTAAATATCAATATTTAAGTATATAAAATTACGAGGGAAGGGAGCTTGAGTAAACTTAGTCTTCTGAAACAGAAAATAGCTTCCCATCTCAAGACCTTCTCCAGAAGATTAAGTGAGCTTTGGGGGAAACTTCGAGAGACGCCTGTCTCCACAGAGGAGCTACACATTTCTATGAAAAGAAATGCTGTCCCTTCTCCGGGGTTTTTCTTGATGCTTGGGTTAAGTGGAATAATTGCAACGCTGGGAATGATTGCGAACAGCGCTCCAACAATAATAGGCGCAATGATTATTGCCCCGCTTATGTCTCCTATTGTTAGTGTTGCTTTCGGACTTGCCTTCATGGATCTTCGTTTGATCCTGATTTCTATTTTCTCGATTTTTACGGGCACATTACTGGTTATTTTTATCGCCTATATGGGCATTGAGGTTATTGGCGTACGCATTGTTGGTACGGAGGTTCTCTCACGTGCTTCACCTTCCATGCTGGACCTGGGGGTTGCTCTTGCGGCGGGATGTGCCGCGGCGTTCGCTCAGACAAGGCCCAGCATAACCAACTCGATTGCCGGCGTGGCGATAGCGGTCGCGCTTGTTCCGCCGCTCGCAGCTAGTGGAATCGGATTGTCCTTAGGAGCAAAAGCGACCAGCGAAACGGGACTTTCCCTAGGTGAGTTTGGTTTATATTCTGGGGGGTATGACATTGCGGCTGGTGCTTTTCTTTTATTTCTTACCAACCTAATCGGCATCATAGTCATTGGCACCTTGGTGTTTGTGGCCCAACGTTATGGTGATTGGCGTAAAGCTTTAACGGCCGTTGCGATTATCTCCATGCTATCGTTTCTTTTTGTACCGACTTTGCAGGAGACTCTGCACGAAATTTACGTGAAAAATCGCGTTATTCGCTTAGCAGTGAAGCGCTCACACTCTTTTACAGACAACGGTGCAGAAAACCTGGCCCAAAAAATAGAAAGCGTGAACGTCAATTACCTGGATGGCATGCTGAATGTAAATATCGTTATGTTCTTAACCCGGGAGCATATGGAGGGCGCACAGGCGCGTCTCGACGATTTCAGGCGGGTTATCTCCGAAGAAATTGGTGAGCCAATAGCAATGGAAGTTGACGTTATCCCGATCGATTTCCTCCGGCTCCGCTCCTCACAACCAAAACCTACTAAATAAGAATTCTTAGGCTTGTCCTTGTGTGCTGGTGAAAGACAGATATCTGTCTTGAGTCTTCTCGTAGTTTGCGGGGAGGTGGTGATGTCTTCTGTATCGTCCAGCAACCCGACGCCGTAGCCGTTCCCGTGTGTCTCTGGCAACACAAACAGATAATCAAGCAGAGCGGTGTCTGGGTTTTCTTTCACGACACGGGCAAAACCTATTGGCCGGGTTTCATCAGAGATAAATATGCGGGGAGCTGCCTCGATCATCTCCGATGTGATCGTCCAACTCTTACGGGATGCTTCCGTCGTATCCTGAGTGAGCATTGGTGGCTCGTATTATGTTTGTGAGGGCAAGGACTTGGCATTTGGTAGCGGGCCAACATCTGGCTGTGCACTCCCGGTGTGTTTTCCGTTTATAGGGGGAAGACCGCGCTGTGTGGGGCAAGGACAAAAGCTGTTGGGACCAGCCGAAATAACCAGCCATTAGTTGCCCAACAGAGGAAATGGTTTCAAGTGACCAACGCCAATTGAAGGATACCCAACCCGAAAAGATTAACGATTAACTAATTGCATGAGGTTCGTTGGCAGACAAGAGCTTATCGGGCAACTGAACCTGTTGCGCCCGCTGGAATGACGCTCTTTGTGACCCGTGACTATCACAGTTGAGAAGGTACTCATGCGCATTCTGGTTTCACTTCTATGCTTGCTTGCAATTGCGCTTGCAATACCTGCCCATGCGGTGAGATGGCAGCCGAGCGGGAGTGAGAAGGAACTGCTGCTGAGCAAAGGCGTTGGCGGACTGGTGCTGCTCCGCAACCGTGCCGGAAAGATCCATGTTGCAACACGTACCGAGATGTCCAAGAGCGCGCTGATCTTCTCACTGGATGCGGAAGCGTTGGCTGGGAATGCAGGGGCGGTTTTTGGATTGGCGGTGGCGCATGAGATGGGTCATGGGGTGCCCAAGAACGTGCCGGTTGCTATGTCGCTTTATGAGAAAGCGGGCAAGATGGGACTTGCGGCGGCCTATAACAATCTTGGTGAGATCTACAGGAAGGGCAAGCACGGCGACGCTGCCGACGCTCAGAAAGCAATGGAGCATTACCAGCTTGCTGCGGAGTGGGGGGATGCGTGGGCACAGAACAATATGGGCCTGTTGTTTCTGCACGGCATTGGCGTGGAGAGGGACCCGAAGCTGGCTTACTACTGGGTGAAGGGGGCAGCGAATGCGGGCCTAATGCAGGGCGTCGAGAATCTTGCCGGACTTTACCGCGACGGGATCGGGGTTGAGCCGGATGCGACGCGCGCTCGTGCACTTTACAGGAAGGCGATCTCTCTTGGCTCCATTGACGCGCATGTGCCGCTCGGGGAGCTTTTGGAGGATGGAGAGGGCGGCAAGGTGGACCTTGACGGGGCCATTCATCACTACCGTCTTGCTGCGGATACCGGGCATTTGCTGGGGAATCATTACCTTGGCACGATCTATGAGGACGGCGTTGGCGTTGAGCGGGATCTGGAGCTGGCTTTCTATCACTACGAAAAAGCGGCGAGGCAGGGGTTAGCACGGTCTCAATTTGCGTTGGGCCGGTTTTATCTGCTTGGCATGGGCACCAGAACCGACCTGCGAAAAGCTGTTGATCTGTATAAAGCAGCAGCCAAGCAGGGCAATGCGCAGGCGCTGAATGATCTGGGCGTGCTTTACGAGAATGGTCGCGGGGTACCGCAGTCCTATGAGATGGCGATGGAGTTTTATACGGCATCGTCCGCCCGGTTCCCGTTTGCGCTTACCAATGCCGGGCTGCTTTACCTGAGTGGGCGCGGTGTACCTCAAGATGTTGAGCTGGCCAAGAAGCTGTTTCGGCAGGCCTCTGAAAGAGGGGAGCCGGTGGGAGATGTGCTGTTAGGCAAGGTCTATCTGCAGGGCTTTAATGAAGAACCGAAGCCCAGTGAAGCGGCGCGCATGTTTTTGCAAGCAGCGGCGAAAGGGGTGCCAGAAGCGTTTTACTTGCTCGGGTATTGCCATGAGAGTGGGCGGTGCATGGACCGCAATCTGGTCAAGGCGCGGGATTTTTACAAGATGGCTGTCGAGCAAGGTTATCGGGGGGCAGAGCAGGCACTTCGCAAACTGGAATGGCAGTTGAAAACCCAGCCCAATAATTAGGTTTCAGCAAAAGAGCCGGATTGGCGCCCGGCTCTTTTGTCGTGTCTGTTTTGCTGCTGTCTGTTCAACTCTATCTGTTTGGCGGGGCTGGATTGGCCTTATCGAGTGGAACAGGACGTACGATGTTGAACCAGAACTCGAAGGTGTCCAGCATTCCGAGCAGATCGGTCAGCTTGGAGGTCTCGCCATCGACGGTGATTGCGCCGGAGCTGATCGCGTCCTCAAAGGTTTGTTCACCGAGCATGATGTTGTCGAGCGTGCTTCTTTCGAGCGTCACTGTCGCATCCGCGTTCTCGATCTGGTAGCCTTCAATATGGCTGAGGGCCGCGTTTTGCAGCTCCATCGCATATCTCTCATCTGTATCGGAGAAGATCCAGTTCAGTTTGATCTGCTGGTCTCCCGCTTTTGTGTTGTTGAGGCGCATGGCTGCGTAGTCAAACAACAGATCCACATCCATGGAGCGGATGATGTCAGGGCTAGCCGTGTCTGGTGCGGGCAGTTCTGCAATGCCAGTCCGCAGTTCCTGCGCGCCGGAGAGATAGAAGTTGCGCCATGGGCCAGATTCTGCCTGGTAACCTAGCTGTTCCAATGCGTCAGCCTGCAACTGGGCGGCATCTTCATTGTCCGGCTGCGCATAGACCAGATGGTTGAGCACTTCCGCGACCCAGCGATAGTCGCCCTCGTCAAAGGATTCCTGCGCTTTTTGCAGGAGTACGGCGGGGCCGCCCATGAACTCCACGTATTTGGGACCGGAGATGCGCTCAGGATACTCATGCAGGGTAGCGGGGTTTCCGTTGAACCAGCCGAGATAGCGAACATAGGTGGATTTTGCGTTGTGGTTGAAGGAGCCGTAGTACCCGCGCGTGCTCCAGTCATGCTGCAATGTTTCCGGCACGTCCAGCATCTCTGCGATCTCTGTCATGTGGAAGCCATGGTTGGCCAGACGCAAAGGTTGGTCGTTGATGTAGCGGTACAGATCGCGCTGGTTGCGCAAGTGTCCCAGAATGTTGCCGTTGCCAGACAAGTGCCAGTGGTGCGGGGCGAACAGGACCTGAACATCCTCGCCGTACTTGTAAATGGCTTCGTTTATGTACTTGGACCAGCCCAGAGGATCCCGCAGTCTTGCACCACGCAGTGAGTAGGTGTTGTGCATGGTGTGGGTGGCATCCTCGGCGGTGCACAGTGCATTGAGCTCCTCGATATAGAAGAAGAATTCAGAAGGAGCCTCAGAATCCTGCGCCATCCAGAAATCGAAAGTGAGGCCGTCAATCGTGTGGGTCTCGCCATTGTCTTTGATGATGTCGGTTGGCGGGATCAGCGTGACTGTGCCAGTGGATGTGGTGGGGCCTAGCCCCGCGCCGACCTGTCCTTCCGGCGAATGGGGCAGCAGGTTGCCGTACATGTAGGAGGCACGCCTGCTCATGGCGTTGCCGGCCATGACGTTTTCCGAAACGGCATGTTCCATGAAGCCTTCTGGCGCGTAGATTTTGACCTTGCCGCTTGTCACGTCTGCTTCATCCACCACACCGCGTACACCACCGAAATGGTCGACGTGGCTGTGAGTATAGATGACTGCGGTTACGGGCTTCTCGCCGCGCTGGGCGTAGTACAGCTCCAGTGCGTAGCGGGCGGTTTCCTCGGAGATGAGAGGGTCAACAACGATGATACCTTCATCCCCTTCGATAAAGGTGATGTTAGACAGGTCTGCAGCACGCACCTGATAGATGCGCTCTGACACTTGAAAGAACCCGCTCAGCAAGATGAGCTGGGATTGACGCCAGAGGCTCGGGTTGACGGTTTCCGGTGCAATGGAGCCTTGCATGATGAAGTTGAACTTGGAGAGGTCGTAAACGATATCACCATTTGCGTTCTTCACCACACCGCCGTCTGGCAAAGGCGCGATGAACCCTGCCTGTGCTTGCTCAAAGGCTTCATTATCAGCAAATGGCAGTTGCTTCAGCAGCTCTTCGTAAAGCTGGCCGGTAAAGCGTGTGGCTGGTTTGGTGATTGTGTTTGCAGTGGTGGTCGTAAAGGACATGGACCACGCGATGCTTGCCATCATGGTTGTGCAAAGGATCTGACGGCTAAGGGACTTCTTGGTTTTGTTGAGCGGCATTCCCGACCTCCGAGGTAGAGTTGCCACTTTCCTTATAGGAGGGGCGGTTAAAGGGCAGGCTCTACCAGTGTTTGAAATGAGGTTTCTGGTTGCTGAAGGGCTAACCGGGCGCTGCAACTTTGGGTTATTGCTTTGAGGTTTTGTGTATTTTTGATTGACTTGGGTTCAGGAGGGCGTGAATGATTGCTTACTCCTATCTTGAGGTGCTGTTTTGATGATTTCACGTGTGCTCTCTGGCTTTTTGCTAACCGGTGTGTGTTTGGGCTTAGCTACGGGAGTGACGGCGGCTCCAATCTCAGGTCAGGGACGCTCAACGGGGTTTGGAGAGGCTCTGGAAGAGCGCGGGTTTCAGCGATCGGCGCTTGATGAGTATCGCACCAATGTGGAGAGCATCGACTTTGATGCGTTGAGAGCGCAGGCGGAGCAGGGCGATGCGGAGGCTCAGTACAAACTTGGAGAAGCGTTCTGGCGCGGGTTTGGAGTCGAGATTGACTACGAGCGTGCCCATCACTGGCTGAGCAAGGCTGCGGCGCAGCAGCATGTGGATGCGCTGGTGCCACTGGCGGTTATGTATGAGCGCGGGCACCACGACATTGCAGACTCCAAGCGCGCAGCTGAACTTTATTTTGAGGCTTCCCAACAGGGTGATGACTGGGCGTTGGCTCAACTAGCGCGGCTCTACATTGCCGGAAAAGGCATCAGGCAAGATGTGAGTTACGGGCTGAAACTCCTGCACCAGCTGGCCGATCTGGAGCACTATGCCGCTCTGGTTTATCTGGGTGACTATGCCGAGGAAGGGCTGGAAGGAGAGGCACCGGATTACCAGCGGGCGGCTGATTATTTTGAACGGGCGCGTGCGGCGGGGAGCGAGATTGCATCCTCACGCCTTGCTGACCTGATTTATGCGGGGCGGCTGGGTGATTTGGACATGGAGCGGGTGTTTGCTCTGCTTGACGAGGAGCTGAACCGTGGCTCGTTTAATGCGGCATTGAGTTTGGCGCAGATTTATCTGGATGGTGTTCATGTCCCGAAAGATGTGAAGAAGGCGCTTGAATATTATGAGCTTGCTGCAGACTGGGGCTCCTCCTACGCTCTGCTGGAAATTGGTGTGCTTTATGAGGAGGGCGCGCTTGGTGAGGTCAACTACAAGCGGGCCGAGGACTATTACCAGCTTGCCCGCGAAAGAGGTGATGGCGATGGGGCGGCCTATCTTGGGTATCTGAAGCGATTTCTGTATTCGGAAGACGTGGACCCCAGCGAAGTGATTACTCTGTTTGAAGAGAGTGTCGCGCGTGGGGCACATGCCGGCATGGTTGCGCTGGGTGACTGCTACCGCGATGGCTACGGTGTGGAGATGGATCATCTTAAAGCCAATGCCTTTTACCAGATGGCGGTTGAGGCAGGATCTTCCTTTGCGCTTGTCAGGCTCGGTAATGCCTATGATGAAGGGCTGGGTGTTGAGATTGATTACCCTAAAGCGCTGCAGCTCTATCAAAAAGCCGTTGATGCGGGTGACGGGCAGGCCAACGCTGATCTGGGTTTTCTCTACGAGCAGGGCTATGGCACTGAAAAAGATCAGGTGAAGGCTCGGGAACTTTATGAAAAGGGCAGCGAGGCGGGAAGTGCCTTTGGGGCTTATCGGCTGGGCCTGATCTTCTATTACGGCGATGGGGCGGAGCAAGACTACTCCCAATCACTCAAGCAGTTTCACACTGCAGCACGGCGCGGCAATCAAAGCGCCGCCGTTTATCTTGGCTACCATTATCACTATGGGCAGGGTGTTGCGGCAGATCCGTTTGAAGCGCGGTATTGGTATGAACAGGCGCTTACTATCGGGATCGAGAGCGTTAAAATGAACCTTGCTTTTCTTGAAGAGGACGGATTGGGTGGTCCACGGAACTTGAGCAGAGCAAAGCAGCTTTACCGCGAGAGCAGTGCGAGCGATCCTGATGCCCAGTTTGAACTTGCGCGTCTTGAGGCGGACGAAGATCCAGCCGGGGATCATCTGCGGGCTTTTGAGCAGGCCGCGCAAAAGGGGAGCAAGGCGGCGCAGCTGAGGGCCATTCACCATTACATGTATGGTGATGAGCGGGTGCAGGATCTTGAGCGGGCGGAGAAGCTTCTGCTTGAGCTTGCTGCGGATGAGTATGCGGATGCCTATGTTTATCTCGGCATCTTATATGACGAGATGATTGTGGACCGCGCCGGTACACCAGATGAAGCCGTTAAATGGCTGAGCAAGGCGGCACATAACGGCAACATCTTCGCCGCACGCAGGCTTGCTCTCAAATATGAGCAAGGGGATCAGGTGGAGGCCAGCAACGAAAAGTTTGTTTACTGGCGCCAGATCCTAGGCCTCAACGGGAAACCAGGCGCGGCTTTCGATGCTGCATATGATCTGGAGTACAGCCGTATCGATCAGGATATGAAGTTGCAGGAGCAGCTTTATACGATCGCGGCGAATGCGGGTGTGCTGGGCGCACAGCTGACGCTGGCAAAGAAGTATATCTTCGGCTCAGAATATCCGGGTGACTATGAGCGCGGTGTGGCGTTGTTGCGTGAGGCAGTTCGCCTGCATGGAGGCACGCAAGCGTATCGGATTACTACATCGCTGTCCGGTGGTGTTCCACTGCATAAGATGCTTAAGCAAGAAGATGGTTATTACCGGGATTGGGACCGGAAGGTTCTGACGGCGATCAATTTGTTGCACGGCATTACTGTGCCCAAGAACGCGGAGATTGCAGAGAAGCTTATTCGTTCTGAGCCAGACCGGTGGGAGTTTTCACCGGAAGCGCGTTATACGCTCGCTACACTTATTTTTGCGAAGGAAAACCCAAGTGCAGATGAGATTGAAGAAGCGCTGCAGGAGCTGACGATCACGGCAAACAGCGGCTATGTAAGCGGGCAAAGGAAACTGGCGGAGCTTTATGAACAGGGGCAGCATGTAGAGCAGGATTATCGCAAAGCAGCTCTGTGGTATCGCATTGCAGGCTCCAAAGTACCTTCTGTGATGGTGCATGTGGCGGGGCTCATACTGGACGGAAAAGTAACTGCGACCTACGGCGAGGATGCGCTGGGCATTTTGAGTGCAGCGGCTGAAATGCGGAATGCGTTCGCAGTAAATGTTCTGGTGACCTACTGGGCTGAGCAGGCGCCAAATGGGTATGAGCATAAACGATGGCTCCGCCGACAGAAGCAGATGAGCATGGTTTCCTCGTAGAGGAGTGTTGCTCGTGCTGTACCGTTTTGCGTTTGTGGTGCCTTCTGTGAAAGCGCTTACGCCTATGTGCTTTGGTAGGCTGTCTTGTTGTGACGCTCCATCATGCGGTCAGGGGTGCTGAGGGAGGTGAAGCCGAACTGTTTGTACAGGTCATGTGCGTCGGCTGTTGCCAGCATGAAGCGGCGCAGGCCCTGCAAGTCCGGATGGGCGTTAATTGCTTTCATGAGCTGCTTTGAGAGCCCTTTGCCGCGGTGAGCCGGGGTTACGAATACATCGCCCAGATACGCAAAGGTTGCTTTGTCCGTGATGACACGGGCGAATGCGATTTGCTCTCCTCTTTCCAGATAGGCGCCAAAACACACCGAGTTTTCGATGGATCTGTCGAAGATGTCTCGTGGCAGGCCTTTGCTCCAATAGGCTTCTTGTGAGAGGAACTGGTAGAGCATGTCGCGCTGTAGTTTGGCTTTGTCTGTTGAGATTTCGAGTTCTGTTGTTTGTGTCATTTTGGAATGCTTCGGCTTTCTTTATTACTGCGTTTGAAGGCTGGCTTCTGGTTTAGGTTTGCGTACGATGAGCAGGATTGTGAAGGAGAGCAGGGTGAGCAGCGCTGAGATCTGGAGGGTGTTTCCAAAGGTGGTGACGCTTGCCACGGTGCCGGTCATCATGCTTCCAACCAGACTTCCAGCAAATAGGGCGTTTGTATAATAGGCCGTGGCGATCCCTGGTCTATGCAAGGCATAGGATTGGACGAAGGTGAGGCCAATTCCGACGTTGATGCCGTAGTAGAAGCCCTCCAGCGCGCAGAGCAGATAGACCTGGCTTGGGTCTGTTACTCTGACAATTAAAAGGAAGAAGAGGGTTCCAAGCAAGGCTGAGAACAGCATTGCATTCTTGTGCCCCAGCTTTTGCGCAGGCTTTACGACCAAAAAGATGGCAATGACTTCCACAAAGCACTTTACCGAAAATGCCAGTCCCGGTGTTGCTGTTGGAAAGCCCATCTCTTGGATCAAGAAGACTGGTCCTGCGGACACAAAAATGAAGTTTGCTGAGGTGAGTGCAAAGATAGGCAAGCAGGCGAGGATGAGGGCAAAGGGCACAGGCTCAATCGGATCATTTGCATTGCCTTTGACCGGATGATGGGTGGTGAAGCTTTTGGGCACGATTGCCAGGCCCATGGCCAGCCAGAGCACGCTGATGATGCCTGATGTTGGGAATATGGAGCTGACCCCGAAGATGCCGTAGAGCGTGAAGGCCACCGGTGTTCCGATCATCCACCCCAGAGCCTGGGCGATGCGCAGGTGTGAGTTGAACTTGGCTGTATCCCTGTTGGTTTGCTCTGCAAACAGGCGGCCAAAAGAATACATGGTGGAGAGCACTCCGCCGGAAACGCCCATAAGCGGGATCCCTAGCAGCAACATCCAAAAGGTTGGCACGGCGGATTGCAGACCCATGTTGATTCCAAAGAGCGCGGAACAGAACATCAAGATGGGCTTCAGCCGTGCACCTGCATCAATCCGAGCGCCGAAGTAGCGGTTTGAGAACAACGTGATGAGGGTTGAGCAGGCGATGAAGAATCCAAGCTTCCATGCCGGTTCGCCAAGCTCTGTGACAACGTAAGAGCTGTAGAGCGGAATGAGGCAGGCAATGGCCAGTGAGCCAATGAGCATGTAGGCGTGAATCAGGATGGGGAAACAATCCAGCATTGTCAGTGCCGCAGGAACAGAGCGCATAGGAGATCCAAAGATGATGGGAAAAAATTTATGAAGCCGCGCGGGAATGAACGCATTGATACATCTCCTGATGTGATTTGCAAGCAGGAGATGTTTTCGTTCGTTTATGCGCGCTGAGATGGTGCGTGCGCATGCTTAAGATGGTTGGGCCAGCTCGTGTCTTTGCGGTGGCTTGATCGCCAGAAGGATGATCGTTGCCAGTGCGGCGAGTACAACGCTGCTCAGGATCGTGTTCTGGAAGGTGGTGTAGGAGGCAATAATTCCGGTGAGGATGTTGCCAGCCAGACCGCCCACGAAGATGGCGTTGACGAAGTAAGAGGTGGCGACTCCGGGCTTGTGGCGGGCATAATTCTGTATGAAGGTGATGCCGACACTGGCGCAGATGCCATAGTACATACCTTCAATAATGCAGAGCATCAGCACTTGCTGAACAGAAGTGGCGCTTGTGATTGTTGCAAAGAAGAGCAGGGCGCCGATGCCCGAAAACACCATCATGTTGCGCTCGCCAATACGTTCTGTCGGCTTGATTGCAAAGTAGATGATGAGGACCTCAAACAGACTTTTGGTTGCCACAGCCCAGCCGGGGACAGAGGTCGACAGTCCCATCTCTTTGATGAAGTACACAGGGCTTGCCGAGAAGAAGATACTGTTTGCCGCTGAGAGCGCAAATACGGGTACGCAGGCTATGAGTAGCAGCATGGGAACTGCGTCTGTTCCGCCGCTTTCCTGAATTTGCTTCCTGATGTGGGTCTTGAGAGATCCGGGAATGAACAGCAGGCACAGGGCCAACCAGATAAAGGCAGATATAGTCGCCGCAAGGTGGATCTGTGTGAAGCCGTATGAGCCGTAAAGAAGAAAGGCAGCCGGCGGACCGAAGACCCAGCCAAGAGACATGCAAATGCGCATGTGAAGGTTGAAAGTGCCTGGATTGCGCCCAGTCTGTACTGCAAGTAAACGGCCAGTGGAATACATAGTGGACAGTGCTCCGGCAGCAATGCCGATCAATGGAATTCCGAGGCACACCAGAGACATGTAGGAAGGCGCTGTCAGCTGGATGAGCGCGTGGATGGTAAAGGCGCTGATGTTGATGATCAGCAATGGCTTGACGCGGTTGCCGTTATCAATGAGGCCGCCAAAGATGCGGTTGGTGATAAGGGACACAAGGGAGAAGCCGCCGATGACCAGCGCCAGGTTAAACGCAGGCTCCTGCAGTTCCTCAATGATGTAGGTACTCAGTAGCGGTATGACGAAGGCGATAGAAAATGCGCCAGAAAACATCACTGCAAAAAATAAAACTGGGTACCTATCAAGTCTTTGTAATTCGCTGCTAACAGGATTCAAGAAAATCTCCAAACCCCGACCTTGAAAATAATGATCTCGGGTCAATCGCTCAAATACTAAGTAGGGTACCTTAGGAGCACGACATGTAAAGTGAGCAATTCTAAGCCCTGAAAGGTACAGTACAGCACCTCGCATTTCCGAATGCTGCGTATCTCTAAGTCTCTGAAAGATTATTGATAATTGGTAATTCGAGAAAGGTGAGCTCGATTTATTCTGGGTGCTGCTGCTGGTGGTGTGCTGCTCGAATATTGACGGTTGGTTTTTTCGAAGTGGCTGCGATAGCTTTGGAGCACTTGGTGGGAGGACTGGATGCTCTTTGCCTTTATTCTTGCTCTGACTGGTACCTTATTCGGTGGCGTTATCGCGATCTTGTCTGTCTATGCGCTGATTAAAGAAAAGCGGTTTGTCGATGATGAAGGGCGGGTTGTTGAACTTGAGCTTCCGTTCTTTGGCAAGCTGAAAACGAACGCCGCACCGATTGCGCTGACGTTTATCGGCGGGGGATTGATTGTCTTTTGCCTGCAGCAGTTCGGCAATGAGCCCAACCTGACCGAGCTGGTTGCCACAGTCAAAATTGAACAGCCGCACTCGGTGAATATGGTTGCACTGGCGATAGTCAGTGATGAATGGGATTCGGTGGAGAGCTGGGGCAATGAAGAGGAGCTTGAGATCAAGCTGAAAGTTCCCAGTAACTGGAATTCTTATAATGGCTATCTGGTTCCATTAGGGGACCCTGATGTTGCTCCGAGATTTTTTAATGCGGGCGAGCAATTCAAACCCACTGTTGTTTTGAGCAAAAACCGCTGAAGAGGAAAGTAAGCGATGATCCGGCATTTTGCCCGTTTGGTGGTGTTTTGTGCATTGGTTGGTGGCGGTGCTCCAGCGTTCTCAATGGGGGAGTGCTCGGTGAGTGATGGCAAGACGGATGGGCCTGCGGTCTCCGTGTGTGGTCAGGCCGTTGATGATCATAATGAGCCCATTGCGAATGCGCCGCTGCTGTTGAAGGACCAAAACAGTGATAAGGCGATTACTGTTTTTACAGATGAGCAGGGGTTTTTCAGAGCGTACAATCTGGATAGCGGCGAATACTCGGTTGAGTTGCCCGAGGCACTTGCGAAAGAGTTTGCTGTCGCGCCCTCCGATGGCGCAGTGTCTGGCGGTGCTCCAGACAGCGGGCAAAACGAGAAAACTATTCAGATTAAAGAAAAGAGCTTTCTTCAAAACATGCTCAGTTTGCAGCCTGATGCGGTTGATGCGGGAAAGATTCAGTTCGAGATTGAGCAGAAAGTTCAACAATGACACTTGCGGGAAGAGTGGGCTAAAAACGTCTTTCACTGTGCGCAGATGGCTGAGAAAAGGAATTGGGGCAGGGGAAGATCAGGGCTCTTGGAGGCCATCTCTCTGATTGGCTTGTTGGGGTATCCCTGGAGAAGAATAAAAATGGAGCGCGGCGGGGGTGTTTGCATTCCCGTGCCGCGCTCCATTTTGTTCTGTTCTAGCGTACCTTTATCCAAGAACTGCCAGGCAGTTTTGGAGTGCGCGCCTTAGTTCTTGGATTTGTCGACCAGCTGGCCAGCGGAGATCCAAGGCATCATTCCACGAAGCTTTGCGCCAACTTCTTCAATTGGGTGCTCGTCGTTCAGGCGGCGGGTTGCTTTGAATTTCGCGCCACCAGCCTTGTATTCCTGAATCCACTCAGAGGTGAAGGTGCCGTTCTGGATTTCTTCCAGTACGCGCTTCATTTCTGCTTTGGTTTCGGAGGTCACGATGCGTGGACCGGTCTTGTACTCACCCCACTCCGCGGTGTTGGAGATGGAGTAGTTCATGTTTGCGATGCCGCCTTCGTAGATCAGGTCTACGATGAGCTTCACTTCATGCAGACACTCGAAGTATGCCATTTCTGGTGCGTAACCAGCTTCGGTCAGGGTCTCGAAGCCTGCGCGGATCAGTTCTACCAGACCACCGCAGAGAACTGCCTGCTCACCGAACAGATCGGTTTCACACTCTTCGCGGAAAGTGGTTTCGATAATGCCGGAGCGACCACCGCCAACGCCGGATGCGTAGGCCAGACCGAGGTCTTTTGCGTTACCGGTTGCGTCCTGGTGAACAGCGATCAGGCAAGGTACGCCGCCGCCCTTCTGGTATTCGCCGCGTACGGTGTGGCCTGGGCCTTTTGGTGCAACCATGAGAACGTCGATGGATGTTTTTGGCTCGATCAGGCCAAAGTGTACGTTCAGGCCGTGCGCGAATGCGATTGCAGCGCCGTCACGGATATTAGCTGCGATTTCGTCTTTCCAGATGTCTGCCTGCAGCTCATCAGGAGTTGCCATCATCATCAGGTCTGCGTCTTTTGCAGCTTCTGCAACAGTCTTACAGGTGAAGCCGTCTGCTTCTGCTTTCAGACGGGTGGTGGAGCCTTCGCGCAGTGCGATGGTGATGTCGGTCAGACCACTGTCTTTCAGGTTCATTGCGTGTGCACGACCCTGAGAACCGTAACCAATGATGGTGACCTTTTTGTTTTTGATCAGGTTCAGGTCTGTATCGCGATCATAATATACGCGCATGGTATTACCTCTTATTTCCTTGGTGCCTTGCTCAAGCACGTTTGGTTTAGCTTATGTCTTGCCTGCTCCTGAAAACCGGTTTCCCAGCCTCAGGGACAGGCTCTAATCTCGCGCTCCGTAGAGCTCTATGAACTGTTTGACCGCTGTTTTTGCGGCCAAATCCAAATCTTTGGGTGATGTCTGGGCTGTGCCGCCCAGAAGCATGCGGATGTGCTGGTCGCGTACGACCAGACCGTAAAGGGTGGAGTAGGCTTCCTGCGGGTCTTCGCAGCGCAGGTAACCGAGTGCGCAACCCTTTTCGAGCAGTGTTGTGGTCTGTCTGCCAATGCGGGCGCGGCCACTCTTTTCGAGGATGGCGCCAAGACCGGTTTCAGATTTACTGGCTTGTCCGATGGCAAGTCTGTTCAAGGCCAGAGAAACATCGCCGGAGATGGTCTCCAACAAGCTCTTGGCGAATTCTTCCAATGCGGCGTGCAGCTGTTCTGCACTCATATCGTTTGCCGGGTCGGCACCCGGAATAACCTTGGAGGCCTGACGGCTTACGATTGCGGCCAGTAAGCCATCGCGATCACCGAACCACTTGTAAAGGCTCTCCTTGGAGCATCCGGCAGCGCGGGCAATGGCGGCTGTTGTCAGCGCCTTTTCGCCACCTTCCACGAGCAGCTCCAACGCCTTGTCCAGAACCGCGCGCTGGCGGTCTGTAAAGCCTGTTTGTTCTTGCTCGGTTGGCATGATGCTTTTTATTCCGACTGTTTGGTTTGTAAAACTTTATGTACCGTACGGTACGGTTCGCTTATGCCGCAGAATCGAGATCGATGCAATAGGAAAGTGAGTGGAAATGCAGAGTCGACGAAAGAAATTTAGCGCGGTTGCAGTGCGCTTGGTTTGATCCATTCCATCGTGTGTCAAAAAATGCGCCGAAGGTCTGTGTTTTGGGCTGGGGAAACGCTTTGTCTGAGGGGATCGATTTGAGTTTCATATGATCTCTTTTTCATCCAGACGGTTCGTAGGCGCCTTTATTTACGGAGCATTCGTGAAGAGATTATGTTCTTTCCTTTGCGGAAGAATTTGTTGTCCTGGCGAGGTTATTCCGCTTTGCCTCATTTAAAATGAGAGCATTGGTTAGATGCCTTCATGTATCGTGAGTTATCGGTCCTATATCCCTTAGTTATATGGAGTATATAAATCATAGTGTATGTATTCGTTGTTGTAGAATCGGTGTTTTCCTTCAAGATGTAGTTGTTTTACATTTGGGAGGTGTAATGTCTTTATTTGAGTATAAAGGAAGTGATGCAGGGCAACTTATGTCAGATGCTTTGCAGGTGATGCTCTATAGCTATCATGGTCTGGATGATGCGCTCGGGAGTGCGTATCAAGCCAATGGTTTTACGCTGGGAACATTGGTGGGAACCCTGTGGGGCACTGAAGATGAGGCGGGGTTGCTGAGCGGGGAGAGCGAGCAAGCTGCGCGTGACAGAGTTGAGGAGCAGGGCTGGACGGTCCTGTCTGCCGAAGATCTTGGCTATGACGGGGCAATCGTTGATCACAACGGAACGTTTCAGGGTGAGACCTTCAAGTTCAAGGATGCGCAGGCGGATGTGCTGGCCAAGTACGATGAGAATGGCAATGTGACACAAGTTGCGTTGGCGTTTCGTGGCACCACTGGCACGCTGGATAACATCGTGACTGACACCATTGGCGATGTGATCGATTATCTTGAGTTTTTCAAGAATGAACCGCAGTACGTGGAAGGGGCTTTTTCCGAGCTGCTGGCTGCGCTTAAGGACTTCATGGTTGGGCAGGGTCTGGATGGCAGCGATCTGCTTGTGACCGGGCATTCGCTTGGTGGCGGTGCTGTTGCCAATATGGCAGAGCGCAGCGATGAGTGGTTGGAAGGGTTCTTTGTGGATGCCAAATACATGGCGTTTGCCAGCCATTACGCACCCGAGGATGGGGCGGCGGTTCTGGACAATGGGGCTGAACTCTTCAGCTTTGATCTGGAAAATGATCCGGTACCTTCAGCGATCTCTTCTGATGGGGTGGACGTAACGGGGAACGATACCGATTACGGTTATGACACAAGCAATATCGTCATCTTCAATGATTGGTATGATACGCCAATATTTTGGGATGGAGGCGGGTTGCTGAACCTGCCCAGCTGGTCCGCCCACCTGCCGTTCGCCTACGCTACTGCGTTTCAGGCCATCAGTTCCTCTGAGTTTTACAGCGAAATGAACAGGGACAGCGTGGTGGTTGTCTCTGGGCTTTCTGACCAGAGGCGGGATCATACCTGGGTTGAGGATATTCAGGTTCCCTTTGACCACACCGGGCACTACCGACAGGATGCTTACATTCTTGGCTCAGCAGAGAACGATCTACTACGCGGGAATTCCGGCGATGATGGGCTGGAAGGGTTTGCCGGTGATGATCATCTGCGCGGTGAAGGTGGGCATGATCGCCTGCTGGGCGGCGCTGGTGATGACATTCTGGAAGGCGGAAGCGGTAACGATATCCTGCGAGACGGTGCTGGGTCTGACGTTCTTGTTGGCGGTAGTGGCTCTGATACCTTCTGCTTTGACGACGATGGGGAGCTGGATGTGATCAATGACTTCGTGGTTGGCGAAGATCTTATTGACCTTTCCGCCGCTGGGGTTAGCTCGTTTGATGAGCTGGACATAAGCGAGAGCCTGTTTGGGGGATGGATCTCCGTTTCCTATGGCAATGATGTGCTGGACGTGGATACCGGTTGGCTGTTCACTTACAGCCTGAGCGCCGAAGACTTTGTCTTCGCGTAAATAGTACTGGCTTTCCTGGCTCTTTGTGGGGCAGGAAAGCCAGTTAAGTGTGACCTTTTGCGTTTTTGCGCAGAAAAAAAGCCTGCCGCATGATGAGGCAGCAGGCTCCTTTGGGAATTTGTCTGGTGCTTACAGTTCTACTGGCTCGCCTAAGGCGTGGCGGAAGCGCCGGACGCTTTCGGTGAAACCATGGACGAGGGCGTCCGCAGTGAAGCCGTGGCCGATGGAAACCTCGGAGATGTAAGGCGCGCGCTCGATCAGGGCTGGCAGGTTTTCAACGGTGAGGTCGTGACCTGCGTTGACCAAAAGGCCAGCAGCTCTTGCGGCTTCTGCAGTTGCGACCACTTTGTCGAGCTCGATCTTTTCTGCTTCCTTATCGGAATGGCAGGCACCATACGGGCCAGTGTAAATCTCGATGCGCTCTGCACCTGCTTCGGCGGCAAGGGCAGGCTGGCTTGGGTCCGGATCTACGAAGAGGGAGGTGCGCACACCCCATGACTTGGCTTTGGCGATCACCTCCTTGAGGAGGTCCATGTTTTTGGAAAAATCCCATCCGTGGTCTGAAGTCTGCTGGGATGGGTCATCGGGCACGAACAGGACTTGCGTCGGGCGGGTTTCTTCCACCAGTTGCAGGAAGCGCTCATCGGGGTAGCCTTCCAGACACAGCTCTTTGCCGTGCAACTCCTCACGCATCATTTTGGCGAGGTCGTAAACGTCAGAGCGGCGGATGTGGCGTTCGTCCGGGCGTGGGTGCACGGTGATGCCTTTGGCCCCGGCGTTGAGGGCAAGCGCTGACAGTTGCGTAACGCTTGGCCACGGTAGATCGCGTCGATTTCTCAAGACGGCTACAGCGTTTACGTTGACGGATAGGCGGCTCGGCGTCTTCATGGGGGAATACTCTTTAATGGATCAGAGCATGTCGTCTTGATGCGTTATGCCCTGACTTTTGGTCTACGCGTAGCCTTATCCGAAAACCGGGTCCTACATTTCGGGGGTACGCTCGAGATTTTGAAAATAAAACGGCGTCCTCACAGAATTGCAAAAGACGCCGCTTAATATCAATAGGCCAGAAATGACTTCTAACGGTTAAATTTCGTCATGCACGTCTTTGAGGCCAAGTTCACCGCGTGCGAGTGCAGCGACACCCGTACGGGAAACCTCCACAAGACCGAGTGGCTTCAGGATTTCGATGAACTGATCGATCTTGTTGGTCCGACCAGTGATCTCAAAAACGAAGTGATCAATGGTGGCATCAATGACGGTTGCCTTGAACGCTTCTGACAGGCGCAGGGCTTCCAGACGCTTGTTGCCTTCGCCGCGCACTTTGATCAGCGCCAGTTCCCGCTCCAGCGGCTTTTCCTGATTGGAGGCCTTGGCGGCAACGGTCAGGTCTCGCACGATGTGAACCGGAACAAGACGGTCAAGCTGATGACGGATCTGTTCGATGATCTGTGGGGTCCCTGTGGTGACGATGGTGATCCGGGACACGTGCTTTTCGTGTTCCGTTTCAGACACGCTGAGACTGTCGATGTTGTAGCCACGGCCAGAAAACAAGCCAATCACACGGGCAAGTACACCCGGTTCGTTGTCGACAATGGCTGATAGAGTATGTGTTTCCAAAACATCGCTGGTTTCAGCTAGGAAATAAGCTGATAGAGCGTCGGATTTATGTGCGTTCATAATGAATCTCCCAGCTTTAGCTATACCAATGACTTGCCGGCGGTGTCGATGGCGTTTGCAACGGCTTCGTCAGTCGCTTCATCCGGCAACAACATTTCGTTGTGGGCTTTGCCTGACGGGATCATCGGGAAGCAGTTTGCCAATTGAGCAACACGGCAATCGAAGAGCACTGGTTCGGGCGAGTCAATCATCTCCTGAATTGCATCATCCAGTTCTCCTGGCTTGGTTACACGGATGCCCTTTCCACCGTAAGCTTCTGCCAGCTTCACGAAGTCAGGCAGGCTGTCGGTGTAGGAGTGGGACAGGCGGTTGCCGTGCAGCAGCTGCTGCCATTGGCGGACCATCCCCATGTAGGAGTTGTTCAGGATGAATGTTTTTGGTGCCAGACCATGCTGAACGGCTGTCGACATTTCCTGAATGTTCATCAGGATCGAGGCATCGCCTGCCACGTTGATGCACAGGGCACCGGGGTGGGCAACCTGAGCGCCGATGGCTGCAGGCAGGCCGTAACCCATGGTGCCGAAGCCGCCTGAAGTCAGCCAGTGATTTGGCGATTCAAATCCAAGGTACTGGGCAGCCCACATCTGGTGCTGTCCAACCTCTGTTGAGATGTACACATCCTTGCGGCCCTTGATCGCTTCGTTCAGGCGCTGCAGGGCGTACTGAGGCATGATGACATCGTCGCTTTGACGGTATGACAGGCAATTGCGGCTGCGCCACTGGCTGATCTGGCCCTGCCATTCCTTCAGCTCTGGGCGCGCGCGGAAGCTGGAGGCGCGCCAGATGCGAACCATGTCTTCCAGAACGTGTGCCACATCGCCAACGATCGGCAGGTCAACATGCACGATCTTGTTGATGGAGGATGGGTCGATGTCCACGTGGATCTTGGTGGAGTGCGGTGAGAATGCATCCAGACGGCCAGTGATACGGTCATCGAAGCGGGCGCCGATACAGATCATGAGATCACAATCGTGCATGGCCATGTTGGCTTCGTAGGTACCGTGCATGCCCAGCATGCCGAGCCACTGATCGCCGGATGCTGGATAAGCACCCAGACCCATCAGTGTGGAGGTGATCGGAAAGCCAGTCAGGTCGATCAGTTCACGCAGCAGCTGACTTGCTGCAGGGCCGGAGTTGACGACGCCTCCGCCGGTATAAAACACTGGGCGCTTGGCTTTGGACATGAGCTCAACGGCTGCGCGGATGGCGGTCATGTCGCCTTTCAGCTGCGGACGATAGCTTTTGTGGTTGCTTGGGTTCGCCTGTGCGATTTCGTAGGTGCCGGTGGCAAACTGGACATCCTTTGGAATATCAACAACAACCGGACCGGGGCGACCGGACTGGGCAACATAGAACGCTTCATGGAGAATGCGTGGCAGATCATTTACGTCTTTCACCAGCCAGTTGTGCTTGGTGCAGGGGCGAGTGATGCCGACGGTATCACATTCCTGAAATGCATCGGAGCCAACCAGATTGGTTGGTACCTGACCGGTGATGCAGACCATGGGAATGGAGTCGAGCATGGCGTCTGTAAGTGCCGTTACCATGTTGGTGGCACCAGGTCCGGAGGTCACCAGAGCAACACCGGCTTTTCCGGTGGAACGCGCATAGCCTTCAGCAGCATGGCCTGCGCCTTGCTCGTGACGGACGAGGATGTGCTGGATCGTGTCCTGCTGGATCAGCTCATCGTAAATGGGAAGGACTGCACCACCAGGGTATCCAAATACATGTTCAACCCCGTTGTCCTTCAGCGCCTGGAGAACCATTTCAGCGCCTGTCATCTCCCGTTGCATCATCAAGTCCTTGTTGCCTGTGCCTGCTTTTTTCGCCTGATTGAAGGTTGTATAATCAATCCGACTGTTTGTTCTGCTGGGTGCTCACTTAAACACCCTTGCGAATTAGCCATAAAAAAAGGAGCCGTTTGGCTCCTTGTGCGCGTCTAACCGTTCCGAGTGAGCCTACTCACTCCGGCGACGCGCTTCCCACCACGATA
Organism: Pseudovibrio japonicus; assembly: GCF_014651595.1. Taxonomy (GTDB): domain Bacteria; phylum Pseudomonadota; class Alphaproteobacteria; order Rhizobiales; family Stappiaceae; genus Pseudovibrio; species Pseudovibrio japonicus. The sequence continues at coordinate 393,562 of NZ_BMXE01000003.1, forward strand.
AGGAGAATTGAAGTTTGCATTTTGGTATTGGGAGCCTTATGGCCCCGCTCTCCCTTAACATAATTCCAACCGTGTAAAAGATTACCGCGCTTCACCATTGAATCGCCGAGGTAACCTCCAAAATTCGGGGAGAGATTAGGCTTAGATAACTCATAGCGTCAAGGGGCTTATTCGTAATGTTGCGCCGCAATGACCTCTTATTTACTTGAGTTATCTGCAAGTGTCGTCCTTCTTTGCAAAAAATACTCATCGCAAGGCTGCACATGCTCTGGTTGCATCGGACTCGAAGCGTGAATGTGTTGCAGCGGAGGGAAACCGCAGGAACATGCGATTTTGCAGTGCAATGACGCCGGTATGATTTTGGTTGCAGTGCACGCGTATTTTTGGATGAGAGGCTCTAATTGTTGGCTGGCCATTGCATTCAACGCGGTTGTAGTTTTGGGTGATTTGAAAGGAGCGCAATCTGATAAAAAGTCCGGTGTTTTTTGCGAATGAACACGTTCTGATTGTGAATGCGCCGTCGAGGCTCGTAGATTTACATAGGTTAGTCTGGGATAAGTTTACTTTTCACAAGACATTTTTGAAAACTTGCGGATAGGGCCTTGCGCTCTTGCAAAAGGCTTTATATACACCCGCCATCGCTTCGGCGGGAAGTTTGGGTGTATAGCTCAGTTGGTAGAGCATCTGACTCTTAATCAGACGGTCCCGGGTTCGAATCCCTGTGCACCCACCAAGCGTCTCGCAATTAGTGAGCCCGTAGCTCAGCTGGTAGAGCAACTGACTTTTAATCAGTAGGTCCACGGTTCGAACCCGTGCGGGCTCACCATTTTCTCCCAGAAAATCGGTGACTGTTTTACAAGGACTTTTCAGTCCTCGTGCCGTTTATGCGCTGCCGTTTGCGGCGCTCTGTGCTTGCTCTCCTTTAGGCACCAACTCTCCAAATTTTCCAGATTATCTGTCTTGTTGTCTCATCTCATCGCGAGGTTCCATGTGAGGTATGTCGTTACCGGTGCATCGGGCGCCGGGAAATCTACATTGCTGCGCCACCTGAAGGGGCTTGGGTTCGAGTGCCGAGAGGAAGTTGGCCGCCAGCTTGTGCGTGAGCAGCGTGCGATTGGTGGCGCGGCGCTTCCGGATAAAGACTGTGCTGCCTTTCGTGACCTGCTTTTTGATCGCTCCATAGACGCTTTTGATCAAGAGCCCGTTAGGGCGGGTGTGCCTGTGTTTTATGATCGGAGTTTTCTTGAAGCTCTGGCGTACAGCGAGATTATTGGGGTGCCTGTTCCTAAACGAATGGTTGTTGCTGCGATGCAGCGGCGGTTTGCGCCCCTTGTGTTTGTGTGCGCGCCGTGGAGAGAGATTTTTGAGTGCGATGCAGAGCGACATCATGACTTCGACTTTGCTTGCCGGGACTATGCTGCCAATGTTTCCGTCTATCGCGCCTATGGATACACGCTGGTCGAGGTGCCGCAAATGTGCGTTGAGGATCGGGTGCAGTTCGTAATCCAGCAGATCGAGAAAGCTGGCGGTTGCTAATTTTGTGGAATCGGTTCGTCACAAAATGCCGGGCGGGCTGTCTATTAAGGGCAGGGTAGATCCTGTCCTATGAGATTAGGCTTATGTGTTTTTCGGGTTGTTTCAGCAGTAAGTATACATCTTATAGGTTGTTAACAGGCGTTCCTCTTGTTTCTGGTTGTGTTGTAAATCTGCAAGGTCGATTACCCGAAGAGCCCTAAGTTGCTGTCGCCTTTCAAATTTTCTAAGTCAGTTCTAGTTTTGTAATTTAAAGTTGTAAGTTATAATTTATACAACCCGTAAAATTGCGTTGGTTTTCCGAAGGCAAGAATATCCGTAGCGTCAACTCAGTCGAAACGGACTATTTCTCCGAAAACGAAGTCAATATCAGTTCACTGTTCCCAGTTTTGTATTCCGGTTCTGTGTTCACTTCGAAAATACATGAGAAATTGTCTGTAATACATTGAGGTGTGGCGGATGTATTACAAGAATACACGAATTGAGCATCTTGATGGGCGTCAGGATTTGGCGCCTGTTTGGGAATACTGGAACGAGCATAGAAAAAAGATATTTGGGCGAGCGTTTCATCTGACGGGTGGTGACATGGATGCGGCTGAGGAGTTGATGTCGGCTACGATCATCAAGGTTGCCTCTCACTTTGAGATGCGACCCCTGAATATGCGGGAGCCAATCGCGTTTTTTATGTACGCGCTCAAGAACGAGTTCATCAGTCAGTACCGGAAGAAGCGATATGAGTATCAGTTTCGTGATGGCGAGAAAGATGTTTATGACGAGCACCTTGCCAACAATGAAGCGGAATCTGCGCCGCAGGAAGTCTTGTTGGCACAAAAAGAAGAGCTTGCGCTTATCAGCAAGACGCTGGAGCGGCTTCCGGTGATCTACCAGCAGATCTTTTACAAGAAATTTGCCGAGGACCGCAGCTACAGCGAGATCTCGGAGGAATTGAACATCTCTCAGGCTCTGGCCCGGAAACGCGTGCAGTTCTTGCGTGAGAAATTGCGAAAAGCGCGCTCCAGGAAGCGTGGGCGGCTCAATTGAACAGATTGTGTGTTCACAGGAATGCCGGGGGTGCGTCTTTCCGAATAGTTAATGATTTACAGACTGTGAGGGCGAAAGAATGGCGGAAGATACTGTAAATGCTCAGGTGACGGATGCCGTTACCCAGACAAATGTGAAGGTGGTGGGTGAGGCGCCTTCGCAGGCAATTGCCAATCTTTATCAAGTGGTTAGCAATGCAACTGGGTTGTCGGTCCAGAACGCGACCCATGCACAGCAATCCATGAACCAGATCTCGACGGCTGTGGTCTCCAAGGGGGTGCAGCTGATTATGGAAATTGGCCCGACCTCTGGAGCGGAGTCTAAACCTTCAGGTGGCTAGTTTGAGGGAATTTGATGGTGATGGAGAGAGGTGAGAGTTCAGCTTCTCAAGAGTATGAGAAAGCGATTGCGCGTCGGCGACGCTTGATCTCTCTGCTCCACGGACCTTTGAGTGAAAAGAGTTTGCGTTCCTCAACTCAGTCCGCTGCTGATGCATCCCGACCCCAGGGGGTACAGCAATCATCTCCAGCGATCAAAATGTCCTCACAGGCGGATAGGGAAACCGTCAACACAGCAAGTGAGAGCAACAGTCAATCCGGAGCGCAGCAAACCATGGTGATGGATAGTGAAAAGGGATCTGCTGGCGGTGCAGGCCGAGAGAATGCCCCGAACTTTGAAGGATCTGCTGGCGGGGCTCGAGGAGCGCCTTCAGCGGGTGCGCAGGAGCAGGCTTCAGGTCCGACTTATCCGTCCCTACCAACATCTGCGCCCTCCACACCAGCTCTGAACGATCAGATTACTCAAGCTGTGGAATTTACGAATTTCCAGAACTATCAGGGATTGGAGACGATGATCTCCATTCCTGACGATGTGATGACCAAGCAGTCCAACGGGCACGCTTCGCAAGACGGAGAGACCTACATGAACGGAGTCATGCAGATCTCTATGGCAGCGCAGGCGATTGTGGCTGCCAAGATTGCGCAGGATCCGGCGTTGGCGGCCACACCGGCGCTGACAGAACTGAACACCATGGTGACAAATGCGATCTCCGCCTTCCAGAAGGTGAGTGAGTGATCCACCAGACGGAGGAGGGACGAGCTTGCGTGCTGAACGACCTCGTTATGGCTTTGAGCATTCTTGTGAGGCCCAACCTGAACCCTGCAAACCGCAGGAGGTGGATCAGCTGCCGACATTGGTTCAGGAAATAACCCGGTTGTGCCAACGGGATTACATTATGCTTGCGACTTTTCTTCGGGCTCTGACGCGATAGGCAGAACCCTGACAGCTGTAAAAGGTGAGAAATGGAACGGGACGTTACATACATTCGTGAGGAACTGGAGGAAGTGATCCTCAATCAGTTGCGCCGGTGGGAAGGGGTTATTGAACAAGAGGAGACCCTGACGCTGTCGCGGTCCGGCGTGGAGGGATTGCCGGGCATGTTGTGCCACTTGAGCCTGGCGCGGGATGCACTGGTGAAGGCAGAAGGCCTGCTTGGCCAAGAGGAGAACGTTACTGCAGCTGACGTGGTGCTCGGCTTTCGCGATGACCGGATACAGGAAGAGGTTGATCGCTATGACGACCGCGAGGAAGAGCAGCTCCTGCAGGATGGCGTGGAAGAGGAGCTTCTTGCCCGGTTTACCTCAACCGGTGAGATCGAGTTTGAGGAGCGCGGGGAAGAGCGCAGTGCGGAACGGAACCCGGATTACAATTGGTGAGACTGGACGTGAGGAGTGAGCGATGAGTACAGCCGCGAACGGAACGCAGGGTACAGCAGCTGATGGTCCGCAGAAGGTCACGACGACACCGGGGCCGGAACTCAACTCTGCGCTGGATGATGCTGTGTTGCAGCTCACCAAGGTGAAGGAGAATGTGGATCAAGCGGCCAGTGAATTTGCGCAGTTGAGGCAAGGCATTCCCAATTACAATGAGGTGGTTGCGGGGATACGGCAGCAGCAGGCGCAGATCAACCGGGCGTGTGAGGATGCAACAACATCAGCGCAGACCATCGTTACTGAGGTTGAGCAGGCCGCGGCCAAGCTTTGCACTTCGATTGATGAAGAGATCGATACGATCAGACGGGTGATTGGAACAGGTGAGGATCAGGCCGAGGCGCCTTCGCCGCAGGTTCCTCCGGTCCAGCCGCCGCCGAATCTGGCACCGGGACAGGGAGCGCCGCAAGCGGGACCCCAACCGGTTGCGGGCATGGCGCAGTATCCTTTGTCAGGTCAGCCGGTTCAGGGCGGTGCGGCCAATCAGGAGGTGATGGCGGTGCAGGTTGCGGAGGCGCTGCGGGATTACCTGAGAAAGGAGATCAACTCGGAGATTTCCAAGCAGTTTGGTCCGATCAACGAGAAGCTCTCGGAGATCCTGATTGGCTATCTGAAGGACAGATCACGAGACCGGTAAGTGAGTTCTGAATCAATCCTTACGAAGGGCGCGGGCTCTTAGGAAAAAGTTCACAAATCGAAAGGGACGGCGTCAATAGTCTGTAAGTGGCAATAATAACAAGCATATTGGAGAAAAAATGCCAAAGACTATTGAGGAACAATGCAGCGCAGTTGCGCCTTCCAATGGTGCGGCTGTTGAGGCTGATGTGATTGCGCTTCTTGGTGTGGCGCCCGGGTTTGCGCTGGCGCTGACTTATTTGACCGCGGCGCAGTCGACGGGGGTGCTGTTCGAGAACGCTGTCGCGAATGCGCAGCGCCAGAACATCATCGCTCAATCGGCGCTGAACGAAGGAATCTTGCATACTTATTCCGTTGGTTCCATGGCTGCTGCAAACAGCATTGCGCATATGGATCCCAAAGAGGTCGAGCCGGTAGATGAGAGTTTGCTCGACACATTGCGTCGATATTTTTCGCGCTAAGTTGCGTGGTTTGGCCGGTCTGCAACGGCCAATGAGTTTTCAGAATACTTGCGAGTTTGCCTCTGGTCAGTGCGCACCCTGCGCCTGATCAGGGGTAGAGCAGGGCTGCGTTTTTACCGACTTGCTTTTTTGAATTCGGTTGTTCAGGTGGGAGTGACTATATGGCGGATATTCCAGGGATTGGCCCCGTAATACGTGAGGACAGCACGGTGACAGATGCTGTGACGCAAACCAATGTGATGGTGCTCGGGGACGCATCGGCAATTGCAATGGGGAACCTTTATGCGTCCCTTGCTCATTCGACGGGCATTTTGTTTCAGAATTCAGTTTCGTCCGCTGCCCAGTTTTCTACTCTTGCCCAGGCAACGACCAATCAGGGCGTTATGCAAATCTATTCCACCAATACCATGGCAGGAGCTTCGGCCACAGAGAAGCTGGCTCAGGATGGGACGCCTGATCAGCTGAACACGCTGCTGACTACTTTGCGTAGTCTCAATCAATAACCGGAACTTTCGAGCTTCGCTTTCTGGTGCAAGCGCCAGAGCGATGTGAATGGTTCTGATGCATCCTTAATTTTGTAGTAGCGCGTACTCCTTTGGAGCCAGTTCAAGGAAATGCAGAACCGGATTTTGACCAGAACTGTATGAAAGAGGACTATTAGAATGCCAACTACTGTTAGCCCAATGATCACTGACGCTGTTACCCAGTCCAACGTAAAGGTCGTTGGTGAAGCCCCTGCGATGGCAATGGGCAGTGTCTATCAGACTATGGCTCACTCCACTGGAATTCTCTTCGAGAATTATGTCTCTGCGGCGCAGCAGCAGAACATTCTTTCTCAGGCAGCAGCAAACCAGGGAGTTATGCAAATCTACTCCATGGATACGATGGCTGGTGCTGGCGCTACCGAAAAAGTTGCTCAGAGCGGTACTCCAGACCAGTTGAACACGCTGTTGACGATTCTGCGTGTTTTCAATCCAACCTAATAGGACTTGGCGCCGCCTGTTGGCGGCGTTGGCTCAAACTGCAGTCAATGGTGTCCGGATGGTTGCCTGTTGGGCGTGCCCTTGGTGGTCCTCTGCGAAGCCACCGGATGCCAGCTCTCTCATGTAAAGCAGTTCGTCTTCGGGTTGAGTTTGCCGAGCTGCTTTAGTCCTTGTTTTCTAGCGTATCAGTCTCCGAAAGCCGGTTTCCACCAATCGGAGATACGCTTCATCTTGAAGGATGATGACTATGCCAGATACGGTAAGTCCAATGATCACAGATGCCGTGACCCAGTCGAATGTGAAGGTGGTTGCTGAAGCTCCCGCTATGGCGATGGGGTCGCTGTATCAGACTATGGCGCACTCCACCGGTATTCTGTTTGAGAATAACGTGGCGGCCTCACAACAGCAGAATACGCTTGCGCAGGCTGCTGCCAACCAGGGGGTCATGCAGATCTACTCCATGGATACAATGGCAGCAGCTGGTGCTACAGAGAAGATTGCTCAGACTGGTACAACAGATCAGCTCCAGACCCTGCTTACCATCTTGGAAGCATTCCGTCCGGGCCGATAAATGACTTTTTGATACCTCTCGTGTGCATTAGATTTCAACCTTCCCTGCACCAGCAGGGGAGGTTTGTCGTTTTGGCATGGCGTCTTTTGCTGACAGAGACGGTCTAAATGGGTATAGGTGTCTCCACTAATAATGCCCAAAGGCTGAAAATGACATCTACACTGACCCCCATTTTGGTCTGTGCGCTCTATAAATTTGTTGAGTTCGCGGACTTTGAAGATATGCGCGAACCGCTGCTTGCCTACTGTAAAGACCGTGGCATTCGTGGCAGTCTTCTTATTGCTCGTGAGGGCATTAACGGAACGATTGCCGGTGAAGAGCCACAGATGCGGGAGGTGATTGCGTATCTGCGCAAAGATCCGCGTTTTAGCGACATCACTGTTAAGGAAAGTTGGGCGAAGAAGGTTCCGTTCAAGCGCATGAAGGTGCGATTGAAGCAAGCGATCGTGAATATGGGCGTGAACCATATTGATCCTAATGACCTTGTTGGCACCTATGTGAAGCCTGAAGACTGGAACGCCCTGATCTCCGACCCGGATACGGTTGTGGTTGATACGCGCAATGACTACGAGTTTGCGCTGGGTACGTTTGAAGGGGCTGTCGATCCTGATACGGAGACCTTCAATGAGTTTCCTGAGTGGGTCAAACGCAACGACAATTCTTTGCGCGCCAAGAAGAAGGTTGCCATGTTCTGCACTGGCGGTATCCGCTGTGAGCGGGCAACTGGGTTGATGCTGGAGCAGGGCTTTGATGAGGTGTACCACCTAGAGGGCGGTATTCTGAATTATCTTGAGAAGGTGCCCGAGGACAAGAGCCTCTGGAAAGGCGAGTGTTTTGTGTTTGACGATCGTGTGTCCGTTGATCACAAACTTGAGGCTGGCTGGGGTAAGAACCTGCCAGAGAAGACCAAGAAGGTCCTCGCCCCCTATCAGATTGACGATAAGTCTTCTGAGGCCAGTGAAGGCTGAGGCGGAATTGATTGAGGGGCGGTTTGACCGCCCCTTTCTTGTATCGCGTAGTTTTAGCTTAAGAGCTAAATCAGCCAAAGCGGCAGGCTGGCAGGCCTTTTTGTTCAACGTCCATTGCAAAGAGGCTGCCTGATTTTGGAAACTCTTTGAGAAGTTCCTCATCTCCATTAGGGCGCAGACTGGCCACAACCAGCGTGCTCAGGTCCGGACCTGCAAAGCACGGGATGGTCGGGCGCGGAACGGGCAGGGCGATGGAGTGCAGGAGCTCGCCGTCTGGTGCAAAGCAGTTGACGTTGCCTGCGGAGACGCCTGCGGACCAGTAGTTGCCAGCAGCATCTACTGTCGCGCCGTCTGGTCTGCCCACTGTATTGTCCAGCTGCAGGAACTTGCGCTTGTTGGTGGCTGTGCCAGCATCTCGGTCGAAGTCGTAGGTGAAGACTTCGCCAGAACCCGTATCGGAGTGGTACATGGTCTTGGTGTCCGGGGACCATGCCAGACCGTTGGAAGTTCTGAGGTCCTGCGCGATATGTGTTACGCCGCCCTGTGGTGAGACGCGATAGAGGCTGGCGATTGGTGTTCTTGGGCTGATGTCGTCCATGGTGCCGACCCAGAAGGCTCCGTCAGGGCCGACCTTGCCATCATTGAGCCGGGTGCGTGGGTTGTCCTGCTCGATCTGCGCGAGGGTATCGTACATCTTGGTCGTTGTGTCGAACAGGATGATCTCATCCTTCATGGCGACGATCAGGCGGCCATCTTTACAAAGGCCAAAGGAGCCGACCACCTTCGGGAAGTCCCATGTGGCGACTTCTTTTGTGTCCCAGTTCATTGCGTGGATCTGTTTTTTCAGAATATCGCAGAAGAACAGGTGTTTTGTCAGATCATCCCAGAGGAGGCCTTCGGCCAGTTCATACCGGCCGTCCAGTAAACAAGTGATAGTGGGTGTCAACGTCATGCTCCAGACTTATGCAGCTTGGGAAACTGCAAGCACTTTGCTCTGGGCCTGTTCCTGTTGGAGGGGCGGATCCCTCTTTGTCGGAGTAGGCCTTGGTTAAGGGTTGTTATAGAGAGAATTGGCAAAAGCGTCTATTATTGTTGTAAGATACACGTACGGTTTGCCTCGATTGATCAGCTCTCCGAAATTGGCAGGGCGCTGCCTTGTTTGGTGGAGCGGATTGCGAAGGAAGAGCGCATGCGAACAACACCGGGCAATCTGGTGAGGTGGTCTCGGTGGATGCGCTCAAAATCTACCGGATCGTTTGCCATGACACGCAGTATATAATCTGCATCGCCACCCATGAGGTGGCACTCAATAATCTCGGTGGAACGGTCAACGGCTTTCTCAAAAGTGGCCAGCGCTTCTTCGGATTGTGAGCCAAGTGATATTTCGACAAAGACATTCATACGCTTGCCCAGCTTCTTTGGATTGAGCAGGGCGACATATTTCTGGATTACGCCTTCGGACTCCAATGTGCGGACGCGGCGCAGGCAGGCAGAGGCGGACAGGCCGACCAGTTCTGCAAGGTCAGCGTTGGAGATCCGGCCATCGTCCTGCAGGGCACGGAGGATCTTTTTATCAAGCTTGTCGAGTTTCATGGCTTTGCCGTTTTCGCAGATTATTGTGCCAAAGTGATGTTTCTTCGCAGAAGCTTGCTAAAATATAGCGTTAGGAGCGCAGATCGCAAGCATCTGCAATTGATATTTCAATAAGTTATGTTCAGAGAAAAACCCGAAGCTGATTGGGAGAATAAACATGCTTGTAGGTGTTCCGAAGGAAATTAAGAACCACGAATACCGCGTTGGGTTGACGCCTGATAGCGTGCATGAGGTTGTTGCTCATGGGCATGAAGTGGTTGTTGAAACCAATGCGGGCGTTGGTATTGGTGCAAGCGATGCTGACTACGTGGCTGCTGGTGCTGCGATTCTACCGACTGCTGCTGATGTTTTTGCAAAAGCAGAAATGATCGTGAAGGTGAAAGAGCCTCAGGCTGTTGAGCGTAAGATGCTCCGTCCTGACCACCTGCTGTTCACCTACCTGCACCTGGCTCCGGACCCAGAGCAGACTGCTGATCTTGTTGCTTCCGGCGCGGTTTGCATTGCTTATGAAACTGTAACTGATCGTAAGGGCCGTCTGCCATTGCTGGCGCCTATGTCTCAGGTTGCTGGTCGTCTTTCCATTCAGGCTGGTGCTACTGCCTTGCAGAAAGCAAATGGCGGTGCTGGCGTGCTTCTGGGTGGTGTACCGGGTGTAGCGCCTGCGAAAGCTGTTGTGATCGGCGGCGGCGTTGTTGGTGCACACGCTATTGAGATGGCGATTGGTCTGGGTGCTGATGTGACTGTTTTGGACAGAAACGTTGAAGTTCTCGATGCGCTTTCCGCACGCTTCGGTTCGCGCCTGAAGACTGTCTTCTCCAGCCGTGCTGCGCTTGAGAAAGAAGTGCTGGCTGCTGATCTGGTTGTTGGTGCTGTGCTGGTGGCTGGTGCTGCTGCGCCGAAGCTGGTGACCAAAGAACACATCAAGGCAATGAAGCCGGGTTCTGTTGTTGTTGACGTTGCTATCGACCAGGGCGGTTGTTTTGAAACTTCCCACGCAACGACCCACCAGGATCCAACATACATTGTTGATGATGTGGTTCACTACTGCGTGGCGAACATGCCGGGCGCGGTTGCGCGCACCTCTACCTACGCGCTGAACAACGCTACATTGCCTTACGTTCTGGCGTTGGCGGACAAAGGTTATGCGGCTGCGCTGCGTGAGACCCCAGGCTTCCTGCCGGGTCTGAACGTATACAAAGGTCAGGTGACTGTGGCAGAAGTGGCTGAGAATCTGGGTTATGCTTATGTTGCTCCAGAGCTGGCCTTGGCTCAGGAAACTGAAGCTGCCTGAAAGTCAAACTGGACGTAACGGATTTTGGAACGGGAGCCTTTGGGCTCCCGTTTTCGTTGCAAGAGGGGGTGCATGCCCAGTTGTCTGTTTGCCGCCACGTTAATCAGTTCGCAGGAACGCTTAGGATAGACTGGTAAAAATTTACTAGTATCTGTTGGATTGGGCGGCGTCATGTCTCGTGAATTGGAATTGGTTCTTCAGAATGATTTGATTGTTGATTGGAAAGAGCACTACAAAGAGGTGTTTGGCAAGCACACGCTGCTTTTGAAAAACCGCCTACCTGAACTACCGGTTTTCGAACCTGATAATCTGGCCCGCCTGATCGAGGCGACACCTTCTGAGCATTACGACTTTGTGCGGCCCGGTGCCATTGGCAGTAAGAAGTCTCAGTGGCAACAGGGCAGTCTTGCCGGTGCGCGGGGCGAGGATGTGCTTCAGGCAGTGGAGGAGGGGCGGTTCTGGCTTTCCTTGCGGGCCTTGCAGGATTGGGATGAGGGCTTTGCGCAGGTTACAGCGAAAATCTTCGAGGAGCTTGAGGGCAAGGTTCCGGGCTTTACCAGTTTCAAGCACAAGACCGGGATGCTGATTTCTTCCCCTGGTGCTCAGGTGTACTATCATGCAGATGTTCCGGGGCAGTCCTTGTGGCAGGTGAAGGGTCACAAGGATGTTTACATCTATGAGAACACAGAACCGTTCCTCTCTGATGCGCAGCTGGAAGGAATCTTCCTTGGCACGACTGAGGAGGAAATACGGTTTGAGCCTTGGTATGATGAGTTCGCCACGAAAGTGACGCTAAGCCCCGGTGAGATGGCCCACTGGCCTTTAAATAATCCGCACCGGGTCGAGAACCACGACGAGGTGAATATATCGGTGACGACCGAGCACTTTACCCCTGAGGTGCGGAACTTTTATGCAATCATCTATGCCAATGGATTGCTGCGTGCGGCAGGGATTTCAGGCAACCGGCACAGCTACGGGGCAAGGAAATACGCTAAGATGGCTTTGGCCGCAGCCCATAAGATGCTTTACAAGAGGATCATGGGCTCGGATACAACAGCGAAGAGCATACGCAGCTTCAAGCTGGATATAGCTGCTCCGGATTTTATGGCAGACCTGTAGGTCTGCCTGCGCTGGTCAATTATACGGGGCTGCGGTCAGCAACGGTAGTAATATGCACGCCCATAGTTGTCGTAGCCCACACAGCGACGCGGCGTGGTGGCTGCACCAAGTAACCCGCCAGCCAGTGCGCCGATCCCAGCACCAGCAAAGGCAGTGCCAACATCGCCTGAAGCTGCACCAATAGCAGCGCCTGTTGCTGCACCAAGACCACCCCCAACAAGGGCACGGTCTCTTCGGTTGTACTCGCTGCAGGCACCAAGTGTGAGCAGGGCGACAGTAATTATGATTGCTTTTTTCACGGTCATACCCATGGTCTGTTTGTTTGAAACCTAGGGTAGGCGTCGATCAGTTGCAGATGAGTGAATTTGCTATGTGAGATGGCAAGGTGGTTAAACCGGAGCTGTTTACCTCCTGAAACTTGTAGGTAGATCCCAACAAAAAAGGCCCTGCAGGTGCAGGGCCTTTGGAATGGCGGAACCAACTCTTTCTGAGTGGCTTATGGGCATGCCACGGCGTACGGGCGGCCGTATTGGTCGTAGGCAGTACAGTTCTTCGGCGTGGTGACGTTACCGACAACACCGCCAGCAACACCGCCGATGGCTGCGCCTGCAAGCGCGTCGCCTACGCCACCACCTGAAGCTGCACCGATCGCTGCGCCGGTTGCAGCGCCAAGGCCGCCGCCAACCAGAGTACGGTCGGTCTGTGAGGAGGAATTACAGCCAGCTAATGCCAGTAGACCTACTGTTACGCCCATTAGAGCAAGTTTCTTCATTTTCCAGTCTCCTTTTGCTGCCAATCCCAATTTGACCGGACCCCAAGACCTCTTGGCAGCTCGTGTTTGCTGAGGATGAGCTAGCAAAGGAAGATGGTTAAAGTTTGTTAGAATTTAGAGGCTTCTTGCCTTCTTTATATATTTCAACAAACCTTGGGTCGAACTGTCTTTGTGCGTTGCGGACTGGCTACCTTCAACCATTGGCAGAAGTTGCGTTGCAAGTTCTTTTCCGAGTTCAACTCCCCATTGATCGTAGGAGTTGATGTTCCAGATCGCTCCTTCAACGAAGACGCGATGCTCATAAGACGCTATCAACCTACCCAGCGTGAATGGGTTTAGTTGATCATAGATGAGGCTGGTTGAAGGCCTGTTACCCGGGAATACCTTTTGTGGAGCTAATTTAGAAATCTCTTCTTCAGACTTTCCTTCTGCACGGAACTTGGCTTCAACCTCTTCCAGCGAGCGGCCACGGAGCAGGGCTTCACTCTGGGCAAGACAGTTTGCCAAGAGGAGATTGTGGTGAGTTTGCAGGTCTTGCTCATGGCTGTTGGCAGCAACCAGGAACTCGCAAGGAATGATGCTCGTACCTTGGTGGATGAGCTGGTAGAAAGCGTGTTGGCCGTTGGTGCCGGGTTCGCCCCAGACGATCGGGCCAGTCTGGGTTTCTACGGCAACGCCATCCTTGGTGACGCTTTTGCCGTTGGATTCCATATCCAGCTGCTGCAGGTAGGCAGGGAAGCGGGAAAGACGCTGATCATATGGCAGAACGGCGCGGGTGTCGTAGCCAAGCACGTTGCGGTGCCATACGCCGATCAGCCCCATGAGGAACGGAATGTTGTCCTCGATAGGGGCGGTGCGGAAGTGGTTGTCCATGGCGTGCGCACCGCCAAGGAAGTCAGAGAAGGCATCCGGGCCGATGGCGATCATCAAAGGCAGGCCGATGGCGGACCAGATGGAGTAGCGACCGCCAACCCAGTCCCAAAAGCCGAAGACGCGCTCCTGAGAGATGCCGAAGGCGGCAACTTTGTCCAGCGCAGTGGAAACGGCAGCAAAATGAGCGCCGACAGCTTCTTCACCGCAATGCTTGGCAATCCAACGTCGGGCAGTGGCTGCGTTGGTCATGGTCTCGATTGTGGTGAAGGTCTTACTTGCAATGATGAAGAGCGTTGTTTCAGGCTTCAACCCTGCCAGCGTATCGGCAATGTGGGCGCCATCCACGTTGGAAACATAATGCAGTTTTGGGCCGTCATGATAGGGTGCCAGCGCCAGAGTGGTCATGACCGGGCCAAGGTCAGATCCGCCAATGCCGATGTTGACCACGTCTGTAATTTGCTCGCCGGAATGACCTGTGATTTCGCCGGAGCGGATGCCTTCGGCAAACTCGCCCATGTTGACGAGGACTTCGTTGATGTCCTGCATGACGTCTTTGCCGTCCACCAGCACCGGATTTTCGGACTGGTTGCGCAGAGCGGTATGCAGAACAGCGCGATCTTCCGTGGTGTTGATGTACTCACCTGCAAACATTGCATCGCGTTTTGCTTCCACGTTGGCAGCGCGGGCAAGTTCGAGCAGGAGATCAAGGGTTTCTTCTGTCAGTTTGTTCTTGGAGAAATCGTAGAGCAGGTCGTCAGCAGAGCGGGAGAACTTGTCGAAGCGTGTGGGATCTGCAGCAAAAAGGTCCGTAATCTTGGTGGAATGAATGGCCTTGGCGTGTTCATCAAGGCGTTGGAAGATTTCTTTTACATCAGCTTTCGACATCTGGATCTCCGTTTATTCTTTTATACGTTTCTGGCTGGCTGCGAACACCGCGCCTTGCCAGCTTACCCGCGGTCTTTGATGTGGGACCGCGGGTAAAATATTCAATGCGATCAATCGTGATGGCTTGTGACTAGACAGTCAATGCGGCTGCTTCGCGGGCACGTTTTTCAATGCCGGCCCAATCTTCGGAGTCAATGGCCTCCGGATCGGCAATCCAGGAGCCGCCCACGCAAAGAACGTTTGGCAGGGCAAGGAAGTCCCGTGCGTTGCCGAGGTTGATACCACCGGTTGGGCAGAATTTAGCCGCAGCCAGTGGGGAGGACAGGCCCTTGAGCATTGGTGTGCCGCCCGCAGGAACTGCCGGGAAGAACTTGAGGCGCTCATAGCCAGCGTCCAACAGTTTCATTACCTCTGAAGGCGTCCCGGTGCCCGGAAGCAATGGGGTATGCTGGAACTCTTCAGCGGCAGAGAGTAGGTTGTCGGTGACGCCCGGAGAGACGACAAAGGTGGAGCCTGCTTTGACGGCGGCTTCGTACTGCTGGTGGTTGAGGACAGTGCCTGCGCCAACCATTGCGCCTTCCACGTTGTCGGCAACTGCTTTGATGCACTCCAGCGCTTTTGGCGTTCGCAGGGTGATTTCGATGCCCGGAATGCCGCCACGTACGAGTGCCTGTGCCATTGGAACTGCTTTTGCAGGGTCATTCACAATGAGAACCGCGATCACCGGGGCGGCGGTCATGATTGCTTCTACGCGCTCGATATCTTGAGCCATTACACTGTCTCCATTGCGCTGAGTCCCTCAGCATTCCGTTGGGATTGATCGGTGTGTTCCAGATTGAAGACGCGAGCGCCGGTATCGGCTGAACTCACGTTTGCTCTGAAGCTTGCGAATAATTCTCTTCCGGTTCCGCTCTGATAGCCTTGCAGGTCTGCCGCGGCAGACTGTCTTTGTGCAAACTCTTCTGCGGAGATCAGCACTTCCAGAGTGCCGTTCACTGCATCGAGGCGGAGCAGGTCTCCATCATTAACCCTTGCTATTGGTCCATCATCCATAGCTTCGGGCGTAACATGAATTGCTGCTGGAATCTTGCCGCTGGCGCCGGACATCCGGCCATCTGTTACAAGTGCGACTTTATAACCTCGGTTCTGCACAACGCTGAGAGGTGGTGTCAGCTTGTGTGCTTCAGGCATGCCGCAGGCCTTCGGCCCGACGTAACGCAGAACGACGATAACGTCTTTGTTGAGTTCTCCAGCTTTGAAGGCTGCTTCCACATCTTCCTGTGTGTGGAAGACCTGAGCGGGGGCCTCGATGATGTGCCGGTCTGGTGCAACGGCGGAGCTCTTGATGATAGCCGAGCCGAGATTGCCTTTGAGGACCTTAAGGCCGCCGTCTTTGCTGAAGGGAGCGGACATTGGCGCAAGGATGGTTTCATCCAGTGCCTTGGCTGGTGCAGGTTTGCGAAGCACGTCGCCGTTGTCATCAAGGAAGACATTGACAGTGTAGCCGTCCAGTCCTGTGCCATTCACGGTTTTGACGTCTTCATGCAGCAGGCCCGCGCCGAGCAGTTCACGAATGAGGAAGCCCATTCCGCCAGCAGCTTCGAAGTGGTTTACGTCGCTCTTGCCGTTTGGATAGACGCGGGCGAGTAGTGGGACCATCTCGGAAATGTCGGAGATGTCCTGCCATGTGAGCTGGATGCCAGCGGCTGCAGCTATCGCAACCAGGTGCATGGTGTGGTTGGTGGAGCCACCCGTTGCGTGCAAGCCGACAACGCCGTTGACGATGGCGCGCTCATCAATGATCTCAAAGAGCGGTGTTGGGGTGCTGCGTTGTGCGGTGAGTTCAACCACTTGGGTGACAGCTTCTTCCAGCAGGGCTTTGCGAAGAGGTGTCAGCGGATTGATGAAGGAGCTGCCCGGCATGTGCAGGCCCATGATCTCCATGAGCATCTGGTTGGAGTTTGCAGTGCCGTAAAACGTGCAGGTGCCCGGTGAGTGGTAGGAGGCGCTCTCGGAGGCCAGAAGCTCTTCGCGCGTAGCCTTGCCTTCTGCAAACAGCTGGCGGATGCGGGCCTTCTCGTCGTTGGTGATGCCTGAGGTCATGGGTCCGGCAGGCAGGAAGATGGCTGGCAGGTGGCCGAAGGAGAGTGCGCCGATAAGCAGTCCAGGCACGATCTTATCGCAAACACCAAGGAAGACAGCAGCATCAAACATGCCATGTGACAGACCGACGGCTGTGGACATGGCAATCAGGTCGCGGGAGAACAAGGAGAGGTCCATGGCTGGCAGGCCTTGTGTGACGCCATCACACATGGCTGGTACGCCGCCTGCGACCTGAGCGGTTGCTTGAATTTTGCGAACCGTTTCGCGGATGATTTCGGGATAGCTCTCGTAGGGTTGGTGGGCTGAGAGCATGTCATTGTAGGCGGTGATGATGCCGAGGTTTGGCTGCTGGTCCGTGGCGAGGTGCTGTTTGTCGGCTGCCGGGCAGGCTGCAAATCCGTGGGCGAGGTTGGTGCAGCCCAGATTGGTGCGCTGTGGTGCCTTCGTGTGCTGCGCCTTCATGCGGTGAAGATAATCTTGCCTGCTTGCGGCGCTGCGTTCAATGATACGATCTGTAATCTCTTTGAGGCGAGGATGAACCATGCTTTGTGCTCTGCCTTTTGCTCTTTGGCTTTACATCAGCCAAACCTGACGGCCAGATTGGGGTATGTGGAGGAAATCCCAGTTTATAGCCGTTTCAATCGATTTAAATTCTAAGCCTGATTTTAGTTTGACAACTCTGCCTAGGGGTAACTTTTCTTGTTTTGGGGATTGATGCAAGTGGGGAAAATACTTGCGTTAGGTAAGGAGGTGCTGGCGGGCCGGCACCTTCCGTTTAATCAGTAGCTTTCATCGTGCCATGTACGACCGTCACGCTCGATGAGGGCGATGGCGGCAGATGGACCCCAGGTGCCTGATGTGTAGCCCTTCGGTGCGTCTTTGGCGCGCGCCCATTGGTCCAGGATCGGGTCGATCCAGTTCCAGGCTGCTTCAACCTCATCGCGGCGCATGAACAGGGTCTGGTTGCCACGGATCATGTCCATGAGGAGACGCTCGTAGGCATCAGGGTGACGGGAACTGAAGGCTTCCGCAAAGGTCATATCCAGTGGCACTTCACGCAGGCGCATGGAGCCCGGACCTGGATCTTTAATCATCACCTGCATTTTCACGCCTTCATCGGGCTGCAGGCGGATGACCAGTCTGTTTGCAGAGATCCGACCGGCATCCGGTAGGAAGATGGAGTGCGGCAGGTCTTTAAACTGGATGGTGATTTCAGAGACGCGGGTGGCGAGGCGTTTGCCGGTGCGCAGGTAGAATGGCACGTTGGCCCACCGCCAGTTCTCGACGTCAACTTTTGCAGCTACGAAGGTTTCGGTACAGGAGTCGTCGCGGCCCAGCTCTTCCAGATAACCTTTGACGGCACCACCGGCGGAGGCCCCAGCGCGGTACTGGCCGCGGACGGTGTTGCGCTCGACCATTTCTGCGCTCATTGGACGGAGCGCCTTGAGGACCTTCAGCTTTTCATCGCGCACGCTGTCTGCTGCCATGGACTCAGGTGGTTCCATTGCCACAAGACAGAGCAGCTGGAGTAGGTGGTTTTGCACCATGTCGCGCAAGGCACCTGCCGTGTCGTAGTAGCCTGCGCGGCTCTCAACACCGAGTGTCTCGGCCACGGTGATCTGGACGTGGTCTACGTGAGCAGCGTTCCAGAGTGGTTCGAACAGCACGTTGGCAAAGCGCAGAGCCATTAGGTTCTGTACTGTCTCTTTGCCCAGGTAGTGGTCGATACGGAAGATTTGGTGTTCCTTGAAGACGGACCCGATGGTCTCGTTCACTTCATGGGCGGACTTGCCGTTCTTGCCGATCGGCTTTTCGATTGTCACACGGGACTTTTCGGTTACCAGATCGTGCTCGCCAAGGGCAGAGCAGATTGGGCCAAAGAAGTCCGGTGAAACGGAGAGGTAGAAGGCGCGGATAACGTCTTCGCGGCCTGCGAGCTTCTGCTCCAGCGCTTCCCAGCCTGTGTTTTGGGCAACATCAACGGATACGTACTGGATGCGAGCCAGAAAACGTTCCAATGCATCTGGATCAACCTGTGCAACGTGTTCGCAGATGGCGTTGCGTGCCCAGTCGCGGTACTCGGCGTCGCTCAGCTGGCGGCGGGAGACGGCGATGATGCGTGACTCGTCACCCAGATGACCGACAGGTTCGCGGTGGTAGAGGGCAGGGAGCAGTTTGCGGTGTGCAAGGTCGCCGGTGCCTCCAAATACGACGAGATCAAATGGGTCAGATTGAGCTGGACGGTTCGCCATGGAGTTCCCTTAGTTATGAGCCGGTGTCTGTCCGGCTTCATTTGCTTGGCTTGTGCTTTCAGCTGGAGTGGTTGCAAGAGTATGCCTGCAGGCCAGCTGACTGTAATTTGATTGTAGAGCTGTGAGAGGCGCGGATCCGGGCCGCAAGCTTGGCAGTTTGGCTGCTCTTATCTGCGTCAAAACTCATACAAAGGTTGCATCTATGAAATTGCCCGCTCTGTTTGCTGCGGGTTTTTCAAAATTGCAAGCAAAAATACGAATGTGCCTAGAATGTGGGCAGTTCGACCTGTCCAAGCTACAGTTGATATAGAAAAGAAATGCAGTTTCTGTGGGTTTTGTATTGTTGTTGTCATGATTTGTAGATGTCCCACAAGCATTTCGCCTTAGGCATTGGGCAGTTCAGGATCTTTTGCTAGACTTGCCCTAGCGGGAAATAAATTGAGGGGCATTTTGCATGCCTCCTCTGGGGAGAATTGCCAATGGAAATTCGTCAGCAAAAGATTGCCGGTTTAAAAGCTCTTATTGATCAGGGGCAAGGCAGAGAACCAGCAGATCTGGTGCTGAAAAACGTTGAACTATTCAACGTAATCGATGGCAGCTTGACCAAAACCGATATTGCAATTTGCGGCGACAAGATTGTTGGGACCTACGACACCTACAGTGGTGTCACCGAGATCGACTGTACTGGCAAAATTGCAGTGCCGGGGTTTATCGACACCCACTTGCACGTCGAGTCTTCGCTGGTGACGCCGTTTGAGTTTGATCGGTGTGTGCTGCCCCATGGTGTGACCACGGCGATTTGTGATCCCCATGAGATTGCCAATGTGACTGGTGCGGCAGGGATCAAGTATTTCCTCGATAGTTCCCTTGAAACCATTATGGACTTGCGTGTGAACCTATCTTCCTGTGTGCCTGCGACGCAGTTTGAAACGGCTGGTGCACGGTTGGAGATTGATGACCTTTTGCCGTTCAAGGATCATCCCAGCGTGATTGGTTTAGCGGAGTTCATGAACTTTCCGGGGGTGTTGGCTGGTGATCCTGATGTGCTGGCCAAGATTGCGGAATTTGAAGGCGAGCACATTGATGGGCATGCGCCGTTGCTGAGCGGGAAAGCGCTGAACGGCTATCTTGCTGCCGGAATTCGTACAGATCACGAAGCGACAACTAAGGAAGAAGCGCTGGAGAAGATCTCGAAGGGGATGACGATCCTGATCCGGGAGGGATCGGTTTCTAAGGATCTGGATGCTTTGGCACCTGTTCTGACGCCAGAGCGCGCGAGCTTCGTTGCGTTGTGTACTGATGACCGGAATCCGCTTGATATTGCCGAGGAAGGGCACATTGATTTTCTAATCAAGCGTCTGATTGCCCATGGAAGTGCGCCTCGGGATGTTTATCGCGCGGCAAGCTGGTCTGCGGCCAATGCGTTTGGGCTAAGCGATCGCGGGTTGCTCGCGCCGGGCTGGCGCGCTGATATTGTGTTGCTAAATGATCTTGAAAGCTGTGATGTGGACCAGGTGATCAGTGCTGGGCGTGTGGTTTCAGATGAACTGTTCGCCAGTCGCAAACTAGTTGAGCCGGAAGGCTTGCTGGATACGTGCCATGCGGAGCCTGTTCAGGTGACAAGCTTTCGCGTTCCTGCACAGCGGGAGACATCAGTCATTGGCGTGAAGCCGGGGCTGATCATTACCGAGCATCTGAAAATGGATTTGCCTGTTGCGGACAATTACTCCCAGATCGACCTTGCTCAGGATGCAATCAAGGTGGCGGTTGTGGAACGTCATGGCAAGACCGGGAACATTGCAACGGGCTTTGTCAACGGCTTTGGAATGACATCAGGTGCGATTGCCTCGTCCATCGGGCATGACAGTCACAATATCTGCGTGGTTGGGGCCGATGAGGAAGCCATGGCGACTGCAGTGAACCGCTGTGTTGCACTGCGAGGTGGGTTTGTTGTTGCGGATGGTAACGACGTGCTCGCGGAGATGGAGTTACCGCTGGCAGGACTCATGAGTTTGGAGCGCTTTGAGGTGGTTAAAGAACGCCTTGAAGTGCTGCGCAGTGCTGCAAAATCGCTCAATTGCGTCCTGCCTGAGCCGTTTTTGCAGGTCGCTTTCCTGCCTCTACCGGTTATTCCCCACCTTAAAATTACTGATTTTGGCTTGTTTGATGTGTCGAGCTTCCAACTTATTCAGTAGAGCAGGGCTTTGATATCTCTGAGTTTCTCTGGAAATGCCGCGTAAAGACAGGGAATGCAGTGCACAAAAGTTCAACCGTATGTCTGGGTTGACGCTTTGGTCAACCTGCACCAAATTCCACGCAAAGCATGATGATATAAGGTTTTTCTGGTATGTTGCGCACATGAACCCTGGCACATGGCTGCGGTTTCCTGTGAACTTCGTCTGAAAAACAAGAATAATTCGGGGAGGAGATCTGCGCATGGCGACAGGTCATGAGGGACAAGTGGAATTTCCAATTCGTACCATCGATAGTTATCTGGATGACACCGTAAAGAATTATGCGCATCGTCCCGCTATCTACTTCATGGGCAAAACCACAAGCTATGGCGAATTGGGAGATCTCGTCGAACGCACTGCAGGTGCTCTGCAGGCAATGGGTGTGAAGAAAGGCGATAAGATCGGTCTTTGTCTGCCGAACACGCCCTACTACACCATCTTCTATTTTGCGATCATGAAAGTTGGTGGTGTCGTCGTCAACTTCAACCCGCTTTATGTTGAGCGCGAAATCGCGTTCCAGGCGCGGGATTCTGGTGCTCGCATCATGGTCACCATGGATCTTTCCCTGATGTATGATCGTGTGGAGGCGGTTCGTCAGGAAGGTGCGCTGGACAACATTATTGTATGTCCGATGGCGGATATTCTGCCTCAGCCTAAGAAGCTGCTGTTCAAGATGTTTAAGCGCAAGGAAGTTGCGAGTATCCCTGCTGACAGCGCTCACACCCGTTTCAAAGATTTGCTTGCAAAATCCAAACCTGTCACTCCGGTCGCGATCGACCCGAAAGAAGACGTCGCGCTCTTGCAGTACACCGGTGGCACAACGGGTGTACCAAAGGGTGCGATGCTGACGCATCACAATATCACATCGAACATGGAAATGCTGGATACCCATTACGGTGGGTTGAAGCGCGGCGAAGAAAAAACACTTTGTGTCCTGCCATTCTTCCATGTGTTTGCGATGACTGTGTTGCAGAACGTTTCCGTACTTGCTGGGGCAGAGATGCTGCTCATGCCGCGGTTTGATCTGAAAGAGCTACTGGAGCTAGCAGGGAAAAAGAAACCGACCCTGTTTGCTGCTGTGCCAACGCTTTACACCGCGATCAACAACAGTGAGCTGACCAAGAACTACGATCTGAGTTCGATCAATTCTTGTATTTCTGGCGGTGCTCCTTTGCCTGTTGAGGTGAAGCAGAAGTTTGAGGCTTTGACCGGCTGCGTTCTGGTGGAAGGGTATGGCTTGACCGAGAGCTCTCCGGTGACCTCCGCTAATCCGATGGATGGAACTGGCAAGGACGGATCTATCGGGCGTGTCCTGAAGGGGGCAAGGCTTGAGTTTCGTGATCTGGATGACCCGGAAAAGGTTGTTGAGCGCGGCGAAAAAGGCGAAGTCTGCATTATTGGCCCACACGTGATGAAGGGCTATTGGAACCGTCCGGATGAGACAGCCAAGACGCTGGAAGATGGGCGCGTGCTGCACACTGGCGATGTTGGTTACATGGACGAGGACGGCTATATCTTCCTCGTTGACCGGATCAAGGATCTCATAATCTGCTCAGGTTACAACGTCTATCCGCGTGTCATTGAGGAAGCGATGTATCTGCATCCGGCTGTTGCCGAGGTTATCGTGATTGCTATTCCGGATGGATATCGCGGTCAGGCACCAAAAGCGTTTGTGAAACTGAAAGATGGTGCCAGCGCAACGGAAGATGGCATCAAGAACTTCCTGAAGGATCACATCTCCAAGATCGAGATGCCGAAGGCGATTGAGTTCCGGGATGAGCTGCCAAAGACGATGGTGGGCAAGCTCTCCAAGAAAGAGCTGGTTGAAGAAGAAGCTGCCAAGACGCGCAGCGCTGAAAAAGTCAGCTGATTTGGTCATTTATAAAAGAAAAAGCCCTCGCAGATCGCGGGGGCTTTTTTGTTTGAGCTGAGCTGCAGGTTTAGTGCGTTTTTGATGGCGCTGTTCCTGTTGCCACTTTCTTGCCCAGCACGGTTTCGCGGTGCAGCGTGTAGAGCGCTGCGGCAACGATGATCCCGCCGCCCAGATAGGTTGTCCAGAGCGGCCAGACGCCGAATATGACGACAGAAATGAGTGCGGCGTATACTAGGCGAATGTAGTCAAACGGCGCGATTGCAGAGGCTTCACCAAACTTGAGCGCCTGAATGTTACTCATTTGCGCGCCCCAGCTGACGCCAGCCAGACATAGCAGCAAAATGGAGTCTGTCAGGTCAAGTGCGACCCAATAGTAGATGCCGAATGGAGCCATGATCAGGCCCACAAAGGTTGCCTGAAAGCTGAGGATCGTGATGGGTTGGTCGATCTGGGAGACCTTGCGCAAGATGATTCCAACCAGTGCAGCACAGGCTGACCCGAGGATGGCCATGAGGCTGTAGATGCTCATTTCAGAGCCATTGCCAGGCTGGACGATGATCAATACCCCAAGCAAACCAACCAGTGTGGCGGTGATGCGGTGGATGCCGATCACTTCTTTGAGGAAGAAGACTGCGAAGATCGTGATGAAAAATGTCCGCGCAAACCCAATCACTGTGCTTTCTGCAAGTGGCAGGTTAATGACTGCGGTGAAGCCGAAGTACATTGCTGCGGAGGCGAGCAGGACGCGGCCCACGTGCAACATTGGTGCTTGTGTTCTGAGTGAACCGGGAAACCCTTTGAGGATAATCGGAGCTGAGATCACCAGCATGAAGAACTGGCGGATCATAAGAATTTGAGTAACGTGTAGGTGGTCGCCGAGCAGCTTGATGATTGTGCTCATGACGGCCATGAGGAATGTTGCCAGAAGAGCCCAGCAGATGCCGCGTGTGTTGTTTGAGAGGCTATCCCATTTGACGGAAAGCCTAGTTTTAAACGCAGCAGGTGATGGGCTGCCTTCAGGCTCTGCTGAATGGGCAGGCATATAACTGCTTTCGAAGCTGCCTTGTTACGAGCAAAAGGATCAGACCCGATGTCTGATGCAAAATAGTGCGCCGGGAGGCGGACAAGGTAACAAGGATCAGATGGGTGTATTACTTAAATAGCCTGATAATTAGGGTTTGGTCAAATTCTAAAATAAATTTTAGCTTGAGGGTTTCGACAAGAAGAACCAAGCCTACAACAACTTATAGCTACAAGTAGGCTTCCATATTTTATGCCAGATGATGCGATAGTGACGTTAAGTCATTCTTGGATCTAGATCTCTGTGATGAATTAGAAAACACTTGCAGGTTGAGTGAAACACTGTAGTTTTCTCTGCTGATACGCAAAACTCTGTATTGGGGTGCGATGTTGGGTCGCCCTCCCGGTTTTTGAGGTTCCCATGAATCAGGTTGTTACACCGAAGTTTGGAGTTGGCGCTCCTGTGCGCCGAAAAGAAGATGTCGCCTTTGTTTCCGGAAAGGGGCATTACACCGATGACTTGAAGGTGGCTGGTGCGGCGCATGCTGTGGTTTTGCGGTCTTCTCTGGCTTTTGCAAAGTTTACTCTGGGTGGATTGGATGAGGCCCGGGCGATGGACGGTGTGCAGCTGGTCCTGACTGCTGCGGATATTAAAGAGACCAACAATATTCCGTGCCAGATGATTCTTACGCAGCTTGATGGTACGCAGCACTGGGTGCCTCGCTATGAGGTCCTGTGTTCGGACACTGCGCGTTTTGTCGGTGATGCGCTTGCGTTTGTTGTCGCTGATACGGTGGAACAAGCGCGAGCTGCTCTTGAGGCGATTGAGGTTGACTACGAGGACCTTGAAGCTGTGACCGGAACAGAGGCCGCTTTAGCAGACGGTGCTCCGCTGGTGTGGCCTGAGCATGGGACGAACAAGGCTTTTGAGGTTGGTGTTGGCAATAAGAAGGCGATGGAGGAGGCTTTCCAAAAGGCTCACCATGTTACCAAGATCAAGATCATCAATAACCGTCTTGTGTCCAATGCGATGGAGCCTCGTGCCTGTATTGGTGAGTTTGACAGTGAAAGTGGCCGTTACACGCTGACCACCGGAACGCAGGGTGGTCATCACATGCGTGCGCAGGTTGCCAAGAACATACTCGGCATTGACGAAAAAGATTTACGCGTTGTGACGCCTGATGTGGGTGGCGGTTTTGGCACCAAGATGTTCACCTATCTTGAGTACCCGCTGTGCCTGATTGCAGCGAAGCGGGTTGGCCGTCCGGTGCGGTGGGTGCAGGATCGGACCGAGCACTTCATGTCTGATGCGCAGGGCCGTGACAATGTATCCACTGCAGAGCTTGCTCTTGATGAGAGCGGTAAGATGATCGGCCTCAAGGCGCATGTGATTGCAAACATGGGTGCTTATCTGCATGAGTTTGGCCCCGGTATTCCTCAGATTGGCATCACCATGAGTTCCGGTCTTTACGATATCCCCGCAACCTGGGTGGAAGCGACGGGTGTCTATACCAATACGGTGCCGGTGGACGCGTTCCGCGGGGCAGGACGCCCTGAGGCGCTCTATCTGATGGAGCGGCTGGCTGATAAGGCGGCGCATGAGATGGGCATGGATCCAGCGGAGTTCCGCCGCAAGAGCTTTATCCCCGATGATGCCTTACCTTATACAACAGCGACGGGACGCATGTATGATACTGGTTCCTTTGGGGCTCACCTGACCAAGGCGCTGGAGAAGATCCGCTACTCCACGTTTGCGGAACGTGAGGCAGAGAGCCGCAAAAAAGGACTTTACCGTGGTATTGGGTTTGCGACCTATGTAGAGGCCTGCGCCTTTGCTGGTGGAGAAGAGGCTAAGCTTGAGCTGAACAAGAATGGCACCGTGTCTTTGCTGATTGGAACGCAGAGTAACGGGCAGGGCCATGCGACGGCTTATGGCCAGATTATCGCAGAACAGCTAGGTTTGCAGCTTGATCAAGTCGAGATGGTGCAGGGTGATACGGACCGTGTGGCCAAAGGGGGCGGGACCGGTGGGTCGCGCTCGATCCCGATTGGACTGCCATCTGTGAAAGCGGCTTCTGAGACGCTTGTGACCAAGATTAAGCAGATCGCCAGTGAGAAGCTGGAGGTTGGTGCCGGTGACCTGACGCTGGAAGATGGGCAGGTGCGTGTGGTTGGGACGGATCAGCAGATCAGTCTTGCTGATGTGGCTGGATCTCAGCCCGAGACCTTGAGCGCAACCGAAGAAGTCACCCAGGATGAATGTACTTATCCCAATGGCACCCATGTGTGTGAGGTGGAGATTGATCCGGAAACTGGGAAGACCGCAGTGGTCAACTTTGTGATCGTGGATGACTTTGGCGTGACGGTGAATCCGCTGCTTCTGGCTGGGCAGGTGCATGGTGGTGCGGGGCAGGCGATCTCGCAGGCGCTGTGCGAGCATACGGTTTATGATGAAACCGGACAGCTGCTTTCTGCATCTTTCATGGATTATCACATTGCACGTGCTGATGAAATTCCAATCTTCGACTTCTCGACCCACAATATTCCATCAACGACAAATGCGATGGGCATTAAGGGGGCTGGGGAAGCTGGGTCGATTGGGGCGGCGCCAGCGGTGATGAATGCTGTGCAGCATGCATTGCGCAATAATGCTGGCGTTGAGCATATAGATATGCCCGCGACACCGCTTGCGGTGTGGACTGCTATCCAGCAGGCACAAAGCTGAAATGAGTAGCTGGCATCTTGTGGGTGCAGGCTTTTAGAGATTGTGCAGGCGGGCTGGTGTCCCGCCTGTTTTTTTTAGTGATCAGAAGGCTTTGAAGGTAATGATGGTTTTGGTGTCCTGAATGCCTTCGAAGACCTGAACCTTCTCGGCAACGAAATGGCCGATGTCGTCTTCGTCGTTGATGTAGAACTTGGCCAGCAGATCGTACTCCCCGGATGTGGAATAGATTTCGGAGGCAATTTCCGCGTCGGCGATGGCGTTGGCCACCTGATAGGTTTTTCCGAGCTGGCATTTGATCTGTACAAAGAACGGAATCATAAATCTGCTATCCTTCTGTCCCGTAAGCTCAATTTAGAACTTGCGTTATTTTGTGAGCATTTTGCGTTGAAGCTGCGTTTTTTTGCAAGAGTTTGCGTTTTTTAAGCGAGATCTACCCCCAGTTGCCTTGCGTCGTTCTCTCTTGTTTGTGCTTGCAGTTCTGTCGGTGGTTTGATAGCAAAAATCGAACCAATGGGGGTGCCCGAAAATGAGTGACGGGCTGAGAGGCAGGATGCCAACTCCTAGAACCTGATCCGGATTGTGCCGGCGGAGGGAATTGGGATGAGTACTCGCGTAATCGTTCCCGCCGAAACCGATAGGGGAGCGACAACACATGTCCTACACAGCTGAAGATCTCTGGCAGGTCGTTGAGAGAGTGCGTGAGCGCGGTGTGCGTGTGCATTGTCTGACAAACTCTGTTGCGCAGAACATCACCGCGAATGTGATGCTGGCCTGTAACATTGTTCCATCTATGACATCCTCACATGATGAAATTCCAGCGTTTATAGAGAGCGTTGACGGGTTGCTCATCAATCTTGGAACGCTGGATGGCAAGCGACGGCATGGGATCCGGCTGGGGTTGGAAGGGGCTGCCAAGAAATCTATCCCCGTGGTGCTGGATCCGGTTAAGGTTGATCGCTCGGGTATTCGCATGGAGTTTGCCAAGGATATCTTGAGAGAGAACGTTTCGATCCTCAAAGCGAACATGAGGGAGAGCGCTGGACTAAGCGGAGCGGTTCGCGAAGATACATTGGTTGTGCGTACGGGTAACGAGGATGCTGTGTTTGGCCGCGAGGTGACCCATATAGTCAGCAACGGGCATGTTTACATGGACAAGGTAACCGGGACCGGGTGTGCGCTGGGCGGTTTACTTGCCGGGTTTGCGGCGCTGGAGCCTAATCAAGAGTTGGCCATGCTTGCTGCGCTGGCGTTTTACGGTGTGTGTGGTGAGCTTGCCGCAGAACAGGCTAAGGGACCGGGAAGCTTCACGCCAGCTTTCATCGATAGTCTTTATGGCTTGGAGGCCGAGCAGTTCAATGAGCGTCTTAAGCTTGAAACAATGAATAATAAAGGTGGGGTTGTTGCCGTATGAGTGCGATTGCAGTCACGATTGCAGGTTCCGATTCCGGCGGCGGTGCGGGAATTCAGGCAGACCTCAAGTCATTTTCGGCCTGTGGTGTTTACGGGGCAAGTGTGATCACGGCCCTGACGGCGCAAAACACGATGGGTGTGAGCGGTATTCATGACGTGCCGCCAGAGTTTATAGCGGCGCAGATGGATGCGGTGTTTTCCGATCTGAGGGTGGATGCCGTGAAAATCGGTATGCTGTCACAGCCGAAAATTATAGATGTAATTGCCACAAAGTTGACTGAATATGGTGTTAGCCGCGTTATTCTTGATCCGGTGATGGTGGCTACTTCCGGCGATGTTTTGCTGCAAAACTCCGCGGTTTCCGTGTTGAAGCAGAAGTTGTTTCCGCTGGCGACACTCATTACGCCGAACATGCAGGAAGCGGCTTTCCTGCTTGATGAGGCGGTGGCTGGATCTCGGGAAGACATGCACAGACAGGCGCTGATGCTGCTGGATATGATGGCGGCTGAGGGCGCACGTGGGGTTCTGCTCAAGGGCGGGCACGGTTCAAGCGAGACCTGTGACGATCTATACCTCTCCCGGAGTGTGGAGAGGTGGTATACAGCTCCTAGATATAAAACGAAGAACACGCATGGTACGGGGTGCTCCCTGTCCTCTGCGATTGCAGCCGGTCTGGCCAAAGGGCTGGAGCTGGAAGATGCAATATTTGAAGCAAAAGAGTATATTAGTCAGGCGATCAAAGCTGCGGATATGCTTGATATTGGCAAGGGACATGGGCCTGTGCACCATTTTTACGAGTTCTGGTCGGATTAAAAGGCGGTGATAATGACCAAGAAGAAAGAACAGATGCTGACCCGCCGTCAGGCGCTTGGGCTTACTGCTGGGGCGGTTGCCGGAAGCGCTGCGCTTACTGCACCTGCTCTGGCTGAAAAGACTGCGACAGTGATCGAGTGGCGCATGGTGACCAGCTGGCCCAAAAACCTGCCGGGTCCGGGGATGTCTGCGCAACGGATTTGTGATCGCATCAACACCATGAGTGATGGTGCGATGCGCGTTCGTCTGTTTGCTGCGGGTGAGTTGGTGCCAGCCTTTGAAGTGTTTGATACGGTTTCAAGCGGTACAGCACAGATGGGCCATTCTGCTGCCATGTACTGGGCTGGAAAGATGCCCGGTTCCGTGTTCTTTACAACCGTCCCATTTGGGCTACTGCCGCAAGAACATACTGCCTGGGTGGATCAGATGGGCGGTCAGGAACTGTGGGATGAGCTGTACGCTCCGTTTGGCGTCAAGCCGTTCATGGGTGGTAACTCCGGTCCGACTATGGCCGGTTGGTACCGTGATCCTGTAGAGACACTGGATGACCTGAATGGCCGCAAGCTGCGCATTGCAGGTCTGGGCGGTGAGATCATGCGTAAGCATGGGGTAACGCCGGTTAGTATTCCAAGTTCGGAAATGTACACCAGCCTGCAGACAGGTGTGGTTGATGGTGTTGAGTTCCTCGGCCCATGGAGTGACAGTTCATTGGGCTTCCAGAAACTGGTGAAGCACTATTATGGCCCAGGCTTCAATAAGCCAAACGGGACTGGCGAAGCGCTCGTGAATGCTGTGGCTCTGGAAGGGCTATCTAAGGATTTGCAGGCGGTTGTTGCAGAGGCTTGCCGTGTGGAAGCCGATGTGGCGCTTGCTGAGGCCAACGCTCAAAACGCAGCAAGCCTGAAGCTGCTGCAGGAAGAGCATGGAGTTGTGGTGCGCGAGTTCCCGGAGGAGGTTCTGGCCGCTTTGCGGGTGACCAGTGCTGAAGTGCTGGACGAGTACACGCAGGACGACAAAGCTGCCCGTGAGATTTATGAGAACTACATGACAGCACAGGAAACCCTTGCGGGGTGGAGCACGCTTTCATTGGGCGAAAACATCGCTGCACGCGGCTAATCAGCGGATCAAACTTTGTTTGAAGGCCCCTCTCTTTGGAGGGGCTTTTACTTTGCGGATTTTTTGTCACAGATAATGTGTCGTAGGCCCTCCTGAAATACGAATAATCAGGTGGCTGTATACTTGTTTTCTCTGGTTGTTTTCTGAAGTTTTCGAGCCATCCCTTCAAATGTACGAGTGCAATTACTCTTCAATATTTTCAACTCTGGTGTTAGGAGCCGAATCAATACGTACCACTTAGTTTGATCATGGCGCTGCTTGCTTGTTTCTTGAGAACAGAAAGTATCGTGCATGTCCCGATATCTAACGATCACGATTGCCAGCCTTTCTTCTTTGCTGATCGCCTCAAGCGCCTATGGCGGGGCTTTTGCGGTTCGGGAGCAGTCGTCGTGGTATCAGGGACTTTCCTTTGCAGGCAATGCGACGCACTCCAAAAGTCTTTCCAGCATGTATTGGAATCCGGCAACCATGACAGGTCATGAGGGGTGGCAGGGGGAAACATCGCAAACGGTTGTGTTTCCCAATGCAACGGTCAGTCTGGATGTGGCGACGATTGATCTTATTGGCATTCCGATTGTGGACGTCCCCTATTCCTCTGGTGACATTGGTGTGGATGCGTGGGTGCCTGCGAGCTACAGCACGTGGCAGGCCAATGATCGCGTGACGCTTGGTGTCAGCACCAATGCGCCGTTTGGTTTTGAAACCAAGCCTCGGATCGAGTGGGCCGGGCAAACCTATGCGCGCTCGTCCCGCGTGCTCACCGTCAACGTTACCCCGATGGCTTCGGTAAAGTTGACTGAGAAGTTTTCTGTCGGGGCAGGGGTTCAAGTTGAATACATTCAAGTACGTTTGAAATCCGCCGCCGGTGTGCCGCCCATTGTGCCCAAGGCACCAACTGTGGAATTGCGGGGGGAAGACAACAACCTGGGTGTTGGGGCAACACTTGGTGCTCTGTTCAGGCCGTGGGAAGGCACCCAGTTTGGGATCGGATACCGGTCTCCCATCGAGCATAATCTGAAAGGGCGTCTTGTTGTTGGTGGCGACCCGCCACTGCCTATTCGTGCAACCATCGTTATGCCGGAAACCGTGACGGTTTCTTTTCAGCAGGAGCTGACAGAAGAATGGCGCGGGATGGGGACGTTTGAATGGACTCACTGGTCGCGGTTCGGGACCTTCCCAGTTTTCAATTTACAGGGCCAGATGGTGGCGGATCTGCCGTTTCAGTACAATGACGGTTACTTCCTCTCGTTGGGGACTGAATATGACTTCCACCAGCGTGTTACTGGCCGGTTCGGGTTGGCCTATGAATGGTCGCCCATTGATGAACACAACCGGACACCGCGTCTGCCGGACTCAAACCGGTTCTGGCTCAGCGCGGGTCTCAGTTATTTCCATAATGAATGGATCGAGGTGGATGTGGGCTATTCGCACCTGTTCCCTGAAAGCTCCAATATCAATATCAACCCAGCGCACCCAGCCTATGAGGGGATCACTATTCAGGGGCCGGTGAAGAACACTCATGTTGATATTGTCAGCGTGGGTGGACGCTTGAAGTTCTAGGGTATGTGAGTTTGTTGGCCTTCGCGCAGTGCGGCTGCGGGAAGGCCTTCTGTAATCGTGGGCTTGTTGGGCGTGTGGTTTAGAATGCGCTTGGGAACAGGCCGCCGTCGACAAGGAGGTTCTGACCAGTAATGTAGCCGGAATGGGCGGAGCACAGGAAGGCACAGGCTTTGCCGAACTCGTTGGGATCGCCAAGGCGTTTTGCTGGGATCTGTTGTGAGGATAACCGCTTTGCTTCTTCAATGGAGATGCCGGATTGCTTTGCCTCACGTTCGAAACCGCCTTTCAGGCGATCAGTATCGAACCTGCCGGGCAAGACGTTGTTGATTGTGACGTTGTACTGGGCGTACTGGCGGCAGACACCGGCCAGAAAAGCGGTGAGGCCAGCGCGGGCGCCACTGGACAGGTCCAGTCCCTCGATGGGCATCTTAACGGAGGAGGAGGTGATGTTGACGATGCGTCCGAAACGGCGCTCTGCCATGCCGTCGATTACGGCTTTGATCAGTTCGATGGGCGTGATCATGTTCTGGACCACGCCTTCCTGAATGGACTGGCGGTCGAGCTCCTTGAAGTCCCTGCGTGGTGGACCACCGTTGTTGTTGACGAGGACATCGGGATTGGGACAGGCGTTGAGTACAGCTTGCTGGCCTTCTGGTGAGGAGATATCGGCTGCAACTGGTGTGACGTTGATGTTGTGCTTTGCTGCCAGCTCCTGAGCAACCTGATCGAGAAGTTGCTCGTTGCGGCCATTGATCACCAGATCGCAGCCAGCCTCGGCCAGTGCCTTTGCTGTTCCCAGGCCCAGCCCACGGCTGGAGGCGCATATAATGGCTTTACGGCCCTCAAGTCCCAAGTGCATATTGATATCCTGCTGAATTTGAGCATGCAAGATGCTCTAGGCTATTGTTTCTTATGCGTTTTGCCGAGGGTTGGGACCCTGTTTCGGCAAGGTGCAGTGTGATTTTCAAGCTGCAGCTTAGCGTTTGTGAAGGCTTTGAGCCAGTGGTGATCAAGCTTAGCGACTTGATAGGATAATCACTTGAATTGCAGGCAGTTGTTTTTTAGTCCCCTAAGAAACGGGGAGTATTGTTGCTTGTGGTTCATGCAAGAAACTGCAAGGGTTGAGTATCTGTAACCTTGTCATAATTGTTTCTTCTGAATCAATTTAAAGGAAAGAGAATTTCTTATTCCGGAGGCTACGTGGTGACCGGGGATTCTACTGGAAAGAAGTACAGAAGCTTATTTATATCTGACGTGCATCTGGGCATACGCGGGTGTCAGGCAGATCTGTTGCTGGACTTTCTGGGGCAAAGTGATGCCGACACGATTTATCTCGTCGGAGATATCATTGATGGCTGGCGGTTGAAACGGTCCTGGTATTGGCCGCAACTCCATAACGATGTGGTGCAAAAGCTGTTGGGCAAGGCGCGTAATGGCGCGCGAGTGGTCTACATTCCCGGCAATCATGATGAATTCCTTCGGGACTTCCTAGGCATTCACTTCGGTGGGGTGGAGGTGGTTAATCAGATCATCCATGAAGGCGCCAACGGCAAGAAGTATCTGGTTATTCATGGCGACCAGTTTGACGTGGTTGTGCGCCACGCCAAGTGGCTGGCCTTCCTTGGAGACTGGGCTTACGCAGCGGCGCTCAACATGAATACGGTGGTGAACTATTGCCGCCGTAAGTTGGGACTGACCTACTGGAGCATGTCCGCATGGGCGAAGCTGAAGGTCAAGAACGCGGTCAACTTCATCGGCAAGTTCGAGGATACACTGGTATCTGAAGCACAGCGTCAGGGCGTGGATGGGGTGATTTGTGGTCACATCCACCATGCAGCTGATCATGAGGACCATGGTATCCACTACATCAATACGGGTGATTGGGTTGAAAGCTGTACCGCGGTTGCGGAGAACTTTGATGGAACCTTTGAGATTATTCGTTGGGGTAACAGCAAGCGGACAGAAGCTGAGCCTGAGAAAGCGAATTCCCAGAGCCGCGTCGCGGCATGACACGATGCTGATAGATACTGATCTGTGAGATTCCAAGATCAATCGCGTTATGCGGAAGCTGAAGCAGCCGATGATCCTGTGATTTCTGCAGGATCTTTGGGAAAGTTTGAGCGGATGCAGATTTCTTCTAAGATATGTCAGTGGTTGAGTGAAGTCTTTTAGCAGCGTGCGAATATCTGAGGTTCCGAACAATTTGCGTGCTATACAGGGCAGCGTATTGCAGTTGTCCGAGGTTGTTATGATTTTAGATGTTTCCACTCCCGTTGAACTTACGTTCTCCGAAATCGAAAAAGCAAAGGCGAGAGTGCAAGGGTATGCCAGTCAGACACCGTTATTGAACTTTCCAGTTTTAGATGAGCGTGTGAATGGCCGGGTTTTCATCAAGGCGGAAAACTTGCAACGAACCGGCTCCTTCAAGTTTCGTGGGGCGTTTAACCGTCTGTCCCTGATCCCGCAGGAGCAACGTGCGGCTGGTGTGGTTGCGTGTTCTTCCGGTAACCATGCGCAAGGGGTCGCAGCTGCGGCGAAGATCCTTGGTTTTCCGGCAGTGATTGTCATGCCGGAAGATGCGCCTGCGCTGAAGATCCAACGTACCAAAGCACTGGGTGCGGAGGTCGTTCTTTATGACCGTGAGCACGAAGACCGCGAAGAAATTGCAAAACGGATCTGTAAGGAACGGGGTGCGACCTTTATTCATCCTTATAATGACAGTGGTGTGATTGTGGGGCAGGGCACGGCTGGTCTTGAGATTGCTGAGCAGTGTGAGGTTCTGGGTGTCACGCCTGATTTGTTGATCAGCTGCGCTGGCGGCGGTGGTCTGACCGGCGGGGTTGCGCTGGCGCTGGAAGAAAAACTGCCTGACTGCAAGATCTATACCTCAGAACCTGCCGGATTTGATGATTACGCACGCTCGCTTGCTGCGGGTAAGAGGGTACGCAATGCGGCGCTTGGTGGGTCGGTCTGTGATGCGGTGCTGACCGAGACACCGGGAGATAAGGGCTTTTCGATCCTGAGCAGGCGCCATGCACAGGGCCTTGTGGTCACTGATGAAGAGGCGCTGAACGCGGTTGCCTTCGCCTATTTTGAGCTGAAGCTGGTTGTGGAGCCGGGAGCTGCTGTTGCGTTGGCTGCTGTTCTTTCCAACAAGATTGACATTGAAGGCAAGACTGCGGTGATCATGATCTCTGGCGGGAATGTGGACCCAGCTATTTTTGAGAGGGCGTTGAAACAGTACGGCGATGTGAGAACATCTGCCTAACAAACGAAGCCGTTTGCACGGGACAGGGTGCAAACGGCTCGAACTAGCGTTGTCTTGGCTCCTATTCAGGAGAACAGTGCAAGGCGCTCGCCCGTTGACAGGTTGTGCAATGGGTCTGTGTTGCTGCTGCGCGGGGAGGTGAGCGGTGGAGACTGCCCTTCGATTTCGATAGGGCTCTCGTTCAAGTCCTCCTGAACAGGTGCTTCAGCCTCATTAGCACCCTCAGTCGTGACCTGATCCTCTTTATCGGAGACAGCTGGTTGTGGTTCGTCCCCAGCGCTGGGCGGCTTTTCAGCGACCTGCGGCGGGGAGGATTGTGCTGGTTCCTCATTGGGTTCTGCTGAGGGTTCAGCTGGCGCTTCCTGCTGGCCTTCCTCCGTTTTTGCTTCCGCTGAAAACTGGATCACGTTTTCGCTCAAGCCATCTTCAGGCGTGGCAGGGGTAGCGTCGAACAAAGCATCGATATCCGCCTGATCCACACCTTCACCATCCAATTGCGGGCCGTTGAGCAGGTGTGCGTCAGGGCGCTTGTCGATGTGGCGCCCGTCTTCTTCCTGAACGTCGTCCAGATTGACTTTAGGCCGGTCTTCATCAGACAGGTCGACGCCCCAGATGCGGATCATCTTGGAGATGCGGTCTTCAAGGTAATGGAGCGCTTTGACAACCTTGTTTATGCGCTGGCCTGTCAGGTCCTGGAAGGAACAGGCCATAAGGATTTCCATGGCCATTTCTTCAATGGCATCGCAGGGAGCGTCTTCAGCGCCAGAGGCACGGAGTTTGTCCACCAGGTCCTGAATGGCTTCGGAGGATTCCAGAATAACCTGTGTTGCGCTTTCTGTAGATGTGACGATCGCGTCCAGCTCGTTTGAGGCGGCTGCAAAGCGATTGTTGTCGGCATTTTCCAGTTTGATCTTCGAGACTTCGTCTTTGGTTCTCTCGATTGCCTCATACATTTCATAGGTGTGCAGGCGGTAGCTTTCCATCTCCGATGGCAGTTCGCGCTCAACCAATGTTTTTTCAAGTCGCCTTACAGCCTCCAAAAGGTCATCTGCTTCGGCGGATCTGTTCAGTGTGAGGTGATCATGAAGGAAAGCGCGGCCTCTCTCGGTTTCTGAGAGTGCGCTTTTGATGGCATCAAATTCCTCGGGGTTCAAAAGGACCTTTCGGTTGTTGCCAGCCATAAGTGGCTCCTTCATAACTAACTAAGATAATACTACAAGTTTATATAATGGATCCTACGGCTAATAATTGGTTTACATTGATTTGAATAGTCCCTATTAGCACAAGTGATAGGAGTATCCCTTTCCATCCGTGTCTGCGGGTGCTCTCAACCTCCATTTGTAGTGTTTTCCAATGTCTATGCCCGGAAAAACTTCCCCATTGGGGAAGACCAGTAACCTATTCTGGATTGCCACTGGCGTGAGTGGTTTGTTTGCGACGTTCAACTTCGCGAATGCGTTCTTTATCGCGTATTTTCCTCTGTTTTTGAAGGATATTGAATTCACTTCCGTGCAGATTGCAATGGTGATTGCACTGCCGAATATTGTGCGCATTTTTGCAACGCCGGTGATGACGAGTATCTCGGACCGGTCCGGACGCAGACGCCATTCCATGGCGCTGTTCAGCATCATCGCACTGGCCTCATTCTGGGTGCTGGTCTACTCTAGCGAGTATTGGACCGTAATCGGTCTGGTTGTGTTCCTCTCGGTTTTCTACGTTCCCATTCAGCCTTTACAAGATGCATATGCATATGAAACTGACCACACGCTTGGCCTGAATTACGGGCGGATGCGGTCATGGGGTTCCATTTCATTTGTGGTGGCGACCCTGATTGGTGGGTGGTATCTGTCATTTGGCGCTGCAGCTGATCTGTTGTTCCTGATCGTGGGCAGCCTTGCGCTGCTGGCCCTGCTGGCTGTGCTATTGCCGGGTATGCCATCGGAGAGCCGTCGCACCACGCGGGAAAGTGTCTGGTCTGCTAAGGAGTTGCGTGACCCTCAGTTCCTGCTTGTTGTTCTGGCCGGTGGCCTGTTGCTTGGCAGTTTTTCCGCGCTTTATGCGTTCGCCAGCATCTACTGGTTGTCTGTGGGTATCAGCGATGGAATGGTGGGCGGCCTGTGGGCGATTGGTACGATTGCTGAAATCGGCATCTTTGTGTGGGGCAACTTCTTCATGCGCCATCTTGGGGCATGGGGTATGATGGTCACAGGCGGTGTGGCGAGTATCATTCGCTGGATGCTGTTCCCGTTTGCGACAGAAACATGGTCCGCAGTACTTCTTCAGCTGCTGCATGCGGGGAGCTTTGGCATGGTGTTTCTGGGCATGGTTGCCTACACCTCCAAGTTGGTTTCCAGTGAGCGGCTTGGTACTGCTCAGGGGCTGACACAGACTGCTTTTGGGGTGGTTATGGGCGTGAGTGGTATTGCCAGTGGCTGGCTCTACGAGGTTGAGCAGGCCTATGCCTTCTATCTTATGGCCGGGACTTGCTGTGCAGGTGTTCTCACGCTGATGTTTGTAACAAAGCGTGTTTGATTAGAGAAAGGCGGCCTCGATGTGAGAGCCGCCTTTTTCATATGGTTTAGCCCCAGAGCTGCGGGGAAGGCGGATGCATCAAGCTCCCGTCAAAACGGATGGGGTGCTCGCGGTCTTTGGCGAGCAGGAGTGGTCCGTCCAGATCAACGTAGTCCGCATTTTGTGCCAGCAGCATGGCCGGGGCCATGGCCAGAGATGTGGCGAGCATGCAGCCGACCATAATGACGTAGTTCATCTCTTCTGCTTTGCGTAGCAGCTTCAACCCTTCAGTCAGACCTCCGGTCTTGTCGATCTTGATGTTGATGGCTGAGTAGCGGTCGCGCAGGCTTTCCAGATCGGCGGAGGTGTGCAGGCTTTCATCGGCACAGATGGGGATGAGGTGCTCCACATCGGCCAAAATAGCGTCCTTGCCTGCGGGCAGAGGCTGTTCCACCAGTCCAACGTCTGCTTGCTGGCAGGCTTTGATGTTGGCTTCCAGATTGGCTTCTGACCAGCCTTCGTTGGCATCCACAATCAGCTTGCTGTTTGGGGCGGCTTGCCGGACGGCTGCGATGCGCTCCACATCTCCATCCCCAGCCAGTTTGACCTTGAGGAGTGGACGGCTTGCGGCTTTGACTGCGTCTTGCGCCATCTTTTCTGGTGTGCCGACCGAGATGGTGTAGGCGGTCTGCAGAATGCGCTGGGATTTGATTCCGACAAGTTCAGCCACGGTGGTGTTCTGGCGTTTGGCGGTAAGGTCCCACAGGGCGCAGTCAACGGCGTTTCTAGCGGCTCCTGCGGGGATGAGGCTTTGCAGCTCTTCCAGAGTGATGCCCGCCTCAATGGCGGTACGGGCTGCTTCGATTTGAGCGGTGACGCTCTCGACGCTTTCGCCGTACCGTGGGTAGGGCACGCATTCACCGCGGCCTACATGGCCGTCCTGTGTGAGGCTGGCGGTGAGCACGTTGACTTCGGTTCGCGAGCCACGGGCGATGGTAAAACTTCCCGCAATCGGAAAGGTTTCGGCTTCAATAGACAGACGACAGGTCAAACCAGCTTAAACTCCGCGCAGATATGATCGATGATGGGATCGGTCCCGAAGCGGACAGGATCAGTTGCTGGCAGTTTATGTTTTTCGCCGAGTTCTTCAATCAGACTTTTTGCATGATTTTCAGATAGCATCATGGTGTTGATGGCCAAGCCGGCACAGCGGATATCCGGATTGGTGAGGCGGCCAAGCATTACGGTCTGGTCTATGATTTCCTGTATGGATGGAATTGGTGTGGAGACGCCGCGCATGGTTGAGCGGGTTGGCTCATGACACACCACAAACGCGTCTGGCTGGGAGCCGTGGAGCAAGCCCAGGGAAACACCGGCAAATGAGGGGTGGAGCAGGGAGCCCTGACCTTCGATGACATCCCAGTGATCGTCTTTGGTCGCCGGGCTGAGGTGTTCGGCTGCGCCGGAGATAAAGTCGGAGATGACGGAGTCGATGGGTACACCGCGCTCGGCAATGAGGATGCCGGTCTGACCGGTTGCGCAGAAGTCGGCGCTGATGTTGCGCTCTGACAGTCCCTTTTGCAGGGCCAGTGCGCTGTATTTTTTGCCAACGGAACAGTCGGTGCCCACGGTGAGCAGGCGTTTGCCTGAGCGTTTTGCGCCATTGCCTGTGGGGAAGGTGAGGTCAGTAAAGCGTAGGTCGTGGAGTTTGCGGTCGTATTCTTCAGCGGCCTTGGCAATGGCTGGAATGTCGCCAAGGCGAATGTGCAAGCCAGCGGCTACATCGAGGCCGTTGTGGAGGGCTTTGACAATGGTTGCGATCCAGTGATCTGGCAGGACGCCGCCAGCATTGACGCAGCCGATAACCATGGTTTTTACGCCCTCTTGAGCGGCTTCTGCCAGGTTCATTTCTGGTAGAGTGGTGTGGGCTTTACAGCCGGGAAGCGAGATTTGTCCAAGACACCACTCCGGTCGCCAATCAAGTACGCCAT
The DNA here is from genome assembly GCF_014651595.1 of Pseudovibrio japonicus. Taxonomy (GTDB): domain Bacteria; phylum Pseudomonadota; class Alphaproteobacteria; order Rhizobiales; family Stappiaceae; genus Pseudovibrio; species Pseudovibrio japonicus. The sequence goes on from NZ_BMXE01000003.1 coordinate 432,933, forward strand.
GGGCCGTTTTCGCTGCGAGCTCGTCCTTTACATCCCCAAGAAATAAGAGATACGGCTTAGAAATAGACATTGTTTTTTCCGTTGTACTTGTGGCTGGATGAGGATTACTAGAGGACACACTACAGAAATCTGTATAGGATCAATAAGATTTTTAGATTCTGAGGCGCAAGGTCGCGAGATGATGCTGAGTGTCAAAATGGATGCGCCAGACCTGGTAACTGCAGAAGACGGTGGGTCACTTTTGCTGACAGCGTCGGGTGCCTGGGGGATCCGGCAGAGTGACAGTTGCGAAAAACTCATTGAACAAGCTGCGTCGCAGCCCGCGCATTCCACAATTCGTGTGGATCTTAAGTCCGTTAGCTTTCTTGATACGGCGGGTGCGTGGCTTTTGCAGCGATTCCAGATGGAGCAAGCCGAGCAAGGTCGCGATGTTAAATTCATCTATGAGGATGAACGTTTTGACATCCTGCTGAAAGAGGTGAAGCGGAGTGAGATCGACAATCCGCCCGAAGAACCTTTGCATAACTCTTTTGTCACTTATCTGGAATATGTGGGCAAGGCGACACGCCAGCTGGGCAACGACACGCGCGATGTTCTGGCGATGCTTGGGGCGATGACAGCGGCGGTCACTGCTGGTGTGGCCCATCCGAGCCGGATGCGACCCATTTCGATTGGTGTGCAGTTTCAGCGCTCGTGCATGGGTGCGGTGCCGATTGTCTGTCTGATGAGTTTCTTGATCGGTGGGATCATCGCCCAGCAGGGCGGGTTTTATCTGCGCCAGTTTGGTGCGGAGATCTTCGTGGTGGATCTTTCCGGTATTTTGGTTTTACGTGAGATCGGTGTCATCCTGACCGCGATTATGGTGGCTGGTCGCTCAGGTTCTGCTTACACGGCGGAACTTGGCTCCATGAAGATGCAGGAAGAGATTGATGCGCTTCAGGTAACCGGATTGCGGGTGACGGAAGTGTTGATCCTGCCGCGTCTTGTGGCGTTGATGATCGCTCTGCCGATCCTGGTTTTTCTGGCAAATCTCGCCGCTTTGGTCGGGGCCGGGCTGACTTGCTGGTGGTATCTGGGCATTGTGCCTTATTCCTTCCTTGCACAACTGCAGGCTGCTGTTACTGTTGACACCGCGCTGGTTGGCATTGTGAAAGCGCCGTTCATGGCTCTGATCATCGGGCTAATTGCATGCATGGAAGGCATGAAGGTTGAGGGCTCTTCGGAGTCTTTGGGACGCCATACGACTGTTTCTGTTGTGAAATCTATATTCATGGTCATCGTGGTGGATGGAGTTTTTGCTATCTTCTTCGCATCTATCGGGTTTTAACCGGCATGGGACACGAGCAAACAGGACAGATGAACGGATCAGGCACCGGTCCTCACACGCCCAATGGCCGGGAAGTTTTGCTACGGGTGCGGGATGTTACGGTTGGTTTTGGCCAGAAAATCATTCTAGAACACCTTGATATGGATGTTTATCGCGGTGAAGTGCTTGGCTTTGTGGGCGCGTCGGGCATGGGGAAATCCGTTCTCATGCGTACCGTTCTTGGCCTCACGCCGCGGCGCTCCGGCTCGATTGAAGTGTTTGGTCAGGATTATGATGAAGCCACGGACACCATGCGCCGCGAAATTGAGCAGCGTTGGGGCGTCCTGTTTCAGCAGGGGGCTTTGTTCTCCTCCCTGACTGTTCGGCAGAATATCCAGGTTCCAATGCGCGAGCATCTTACGCTGTCGTCCAGATTGCGTGATGAGCTGGCGCTGTTGAAGATCGAGATGGTCGGGTTGCCGCTGGATGCGGCGGACAAGCTGCCCTCTGAGCTTTCTGGTGGTATGATCAAGCGAGCGGCGCTGGCTCGTTCCTTGGCGTTGGACCCGGATCTGTTGTTCCTGGATGAGCCGACCTCGGGTCTGGATCCGATCGGGGCGGCTTCTTTTGATGAGCTTATCGTGAAGCTTAAAGAAACGCTTGGACTTACGGTCTATATGGTGACACATGATCTGGATAGTCTTCACAGTATCTGTGATCGCATTGCCGTCCTGGGTGAACGCAGGGTGTTGGTTGAAGGAACCATTGAAGATATGATGCAGGTCGAGCACCCTTGGGTTAAGTCCTATTTTCGCGGGGCACGTGCCCTCAAACGAGTGTAAGGAGGATGCATGGAAACCCGCGCAAATAACATCGCTATCGGTGCATTCGTTCTTGCAGTGGTCGCCATTGCCTTTCTGTTTACGTTCTGGTTGCTGAGCGCTGGTGATCGGTCCAGCCGTCGCGATATCAGGATTATCTTCCCCGGTGCCGTTACTGGTTTGCCGGTTGGCGGTCAGGTGCTGTTTAACGGCATTCGGATCGGTGATGTGAGCACGCTGACTTATGATCCTCAAAACCCACGCCTTGTGGTGGCGATTGTGCGCGTTGATGCTAATGCTCCGCTGCGCCGCGACACTGTAGCTTCTCTCGGGTTCACCGGTCTGACGGGTGTGGCTTATGTGGACCTTTCGGGCGGGTCTTCGGAAGCGCCGCCGCTGTTCTCGCAATCAACGGACACTGTTCCGGTGATGTATGCCCGCAGGTCCCAGTTTGAGGATTTGCTGCAAGGGGCAGGGGACATCATGCGTAAGGCAGACTCCACCCTGACGCATATTGATGAATTGGTGGTCAATGCCCGGCCTGAGGTGGAGCAGACCGTTCAAAACATTGAGGTCTTTACGCGCGCGCTGGCTGACAACGCGGATGGCGTGAATGATTTTCTTGCTGGCATAACCGAAACAAGCAGGGCGCTGACCGGGCTTTCCGGCAGGATCGGCAATCTGGTTGATCGCGGTGAGGAACTGCTTGCCAATGTGCCGCCGGACAAGCTGGGTGATATCGTTAATAACGTTGAGACGATGACCAATAAGCTGGCGAACTCTGCAGATGGCGTTGGTGATATCATTGATAACGGCAGGTTGGCTTCTGAGCAGCTGGTCGACTTTACAACTCAGCTTACTGATCAGCTGGGGCAGATTGAAGCTGTGATCTCAGCAGTCAGGCCCGAGGATGTGGAGCGCATCCTGAAAGGTGCTTCTGACCTTGGTGGCATACTGACAGAGCGTAGCGGCGACATCAATTCAATGCTCGCTGCTGCTTCCGTTATTGCGGAAAATGCGCGTGAGTTGAGCGTTGAGCTTGCCGAGAACAAAGATGCGATTGATCGCATTGTGGCAAATGCGGAAACTGCTTCTGACGAAATTGTTCTTACGACACAGAATATCAACAGGATACTGGATTCAGTCGGGTCCGAGCAGATTGGCAACATTGTCACCTCTGTCGAGACCGTGACGTCGATGCTTGCTGAAAAGGATGAGGTGCTTTCAAAAGCCATTGATGATGCGGGTGCAGCCACAGCCAACATTCGCGAAGTGAGCAACACGATTGCAGGTCGCAATAACGAGATCGATAATGTGATTATTTCTGCTCAGGAGATTGGAAATAATCTGAGCGATGCCTCCGATCAATTGAGCGAGACCATGGACAACGCAAATAATCTGATGTCGAACGCCAACGAGATTGTGGAGGCGATTGATCCTGCAGCCGTGTCCAATATTGTTTCGTCCGCTGATACAGTGGCATCGACACTTGCAGAAAAAGCGCCTGATCTTGCCACTGCGGTTGACGAAATCCAGAATGCTGCGCAATCGGTCAATAACATTGCTACGGAGCTGCAGCAAAAGGTTCCTGACATCAATAACGTGATTGATCAGGCGCAGACCATTGCAACCAACCTGACTGCTGCCTCAGAGCGTGTGAACACAATTTTGGGGAACGTGGACAGCATGGTTTCGGCTGACGGGCAGGGCTTTATTCAGGAAGCAACGGAAGCGGCAGCCTCAATCCGCAAGGTTGCAGATGCGTTTGCTGCACGTGCAGAGCCAATCTCGGCGGCCCTGTTGAAACTTAGCCAGCAAGGCGGACAGGACTTTACCGCAGCAATGCAGCAGTTAAACCAAACACTTATAGAAATTCGCCGTGCCGTGAGCAATTTTGATCGTAATCCGAACCGTGTGATTTTTGGCGGATCGGACACACCTGTCTTTAATGGTGGGCAGCGGCGTTGAGTTTTTTGTAATGATTGTCAAAGATGTAGATAAGCGACTCGAAATCATGCGGGTGGCTAATGGCGGTAAGCTGGAGCACGTGTTGTTCGGTTCAACAATAAAAAATCTGGGTTTTACTGCCGTTCTTTTGAGTGGTTTGGCAGGGTGTGGGGCAAGTGGCCCTGAGGCCCTGTATGGGTTGACTGCGCCAAGCACTGTTCCTGTTTCCGCGAGAGCTCCAGAGTATCAGGTGCTGGTTGCCAATCCGGCTGCTCTTCAGGCGCTGGATACGAACAATATCGCCGTGACACAGGGCGGTGGCCCGATTTATTCCTATTACCCGAGGGTGGCGTGGACCGATACGCTGCCTCGAGTCTTCCAAGCCAAGCTGATTGAAACGCTGGAGAATTCCGGCAGCTTGCGCGGCGTTGCCCAACCGGGGCAGGGGCTCTTGATTGACTATCAGCTGCAGACCACACTGCGGGCTTTTGAGCTGCAGGTGGACGGTGGTGATATGGCCTATGTGGAAGTGGCTGCGCGGCTTGTTGATGATCATGATGGTCGCTCTGTCGGGATGCGGGTGTTTTCCGCGACTGTTCCTACGACCGGCGATAGTTTGACTGATGCGATCCCGGCGCTCAATGCTGCCTCGGATAGCGTGCTGTCCCAGATTGCCAGCTGGTCAATCACCACGTTGTCCAGAATTACGCCTAGTCAGAGATCGGCTCAACAGGCTCAGCTGAACCGCCAACAGGGCGTAGCCAAGCGGCAGGTGGCGGTCGCCACCACGCCGGTGGTGCTTGAGTTGAACGGGACGGCGAACTAGCTTTAACCAGAAAGTGCGGAGGCTGCCTGCGGTGTTGCGGTTGCATGGCGCAGGCAATGCACTTCTTATCCTGTTGTTTCTTTGTACAAGTATTCCCGTGTCAGTGGCATGCCGGAGAGGGTTCTGGTTTTTCGGGTTGTGATTGTCTGGTAAATTAGCGCGCCGCCTCGCTCGAAGGTTATGGTTACACCAGCCAGATACAACACCCACGTGCGGTAGGTTTCTTCCCCCACAAGAGCGATTGCCTCCTCCTTGCGTGCCATAAGACGCCGTGCCCAGTGGCCGGTGGTCCGGTAGTAATGTTCCCGCCAGGCTTCCACGTCGTGCACTTCGAAGCCCGTGGATTCCAGATTGCGCAGGCTCATGCCGATATGGTCGACCTCTCCGCCGGGAAAGATATAGCGGATCAATGCCTTGTATACGGCAGTCTTTTTCATGAATAATTTGTCGGTGCGCTTGCCCGGCCTTGTTATTGCATGGTGCAGGTATATTCCGCGTGGCTCCAGCAGCTGTTTTACGGTTTTAAAGTAGGTCTGGTGATTGGCAATGCCGACGTGCTCGAACATGCCGATGGATGAGATCTTGTTGAACGTTCCTGTCAGCGTGGAAAAGTCCTGAAGCTCGATTGAGACCCGGTCCTCCAGTCCTCGTTCAGCGATGTTCTGGCGCCCGAGGATCACTTGCTGTTCGGAGAGCGTGACACCTATCGCTGTCACGCCGTAATGTTCTGCGGCGTGGCAAATAAGAGCGCCCCAACCACAGCCAATGTCCAGCAGTTTGTCGCCCGGTTTGAGCTGGAGCTTGCGGCAGATCATATCCAGCTTGTCGTATTGGGCCTGATCCAAAGAATTTTCTGCGTTGGTGAAGTAGCCGCAGGTGTAGACCATCCGTTTATCAAGGAATAACGCATAGAACTCATTGGAGACATCATAGTGGTGGGAGATGTTGCGTTTGTTGGAAGCCTCACTGCCGTCCCGAGCACCCTCGCCTGCTATCTTGACGCTTGAGCGCTGCTTCGAGGGAGCGAAGAGAAACGGCAGCGCTGCTTTGGCGAGCATCCACCGGTTCAATTCCTTCGCTATCGTGCTCAGTTTTCCAGTGGGCCGCAGTTGGGCCATTTCAAACAGGTCTGTATCTTCTATGTCGATCCGTTTTTGTACCCATGCGTCGATGAGCGTTTCTACATTGGGCCGTCGTATAAGAGCGGATATCACACCGGGATCGTTGATCACGAGCTTGGGTTTTGGAGAGACCTCGGGAATGGTGGAACCATCCCACAAGCGGAACCCGAATTTCAGCTGCATCTTTGCATGAATATGCTCCAATGCTTGTTTCAAAGACTTTAGCCGCCATGTCGCTTCTTGCATCACTGTTCCCCGACTGCTTCTTGTGAAATTCATCCTATCCGTTCCCTTGTTCCGCAAACATCCCTGAGTTGTTGGATGTTTTGGGGGTAGATGAGTTTGAAAAGGCCAGTGCGGGTATGATCGGGGCAACATTAAGGCTCCTGACTGGATCAGGAGCCTTAATGTTTCTTATGGTTGATCAGGCCGTAACGAGGGTGAGGTGTTGCACGGCGCTGTGGAGCTCGTTGATAGCTGCGGTATCTCGCAGCGCGTTGGCGTCCAAATCGAATTTGTCATAGAAGCTGGCAATCGACAGGGAGGCCTTCAGGTCCGCGCCGGTGAATGGAGCGGAGGTGACTGCGGCGTTCAGCACGCTGGAGGCGCCGCCTGGTCCTGGTGAGGTAGAGAGAAACACCGCTGGGGTGTTCTGGTAGACCTTCTGTTCGATGCGGCTAGCCCAGTCGTAAAGGTTCTTGTAGGCGGCGGTGTAAGAGCCGTTGTGCTCGGCAAAGGAGATCACCAGCGCATCTGCCTCTGCGATTTTTGCGAGGAAGTCTTTTGCCGCTTGTGGGTGGCCGAGCTCTTGCTCCTTGTCTTCACTGAAGAGGGGCAGGTCGAAGTCGTTGATGTCGAGCACTTCGACCTCGGCATCTTCGACGAGGGAAGCTGCATAGGTCGCGAGCTTCTTGTTGATTGAGCGTTTGCTGTTGCTTGCTGCAAGGGCGATCAGTTTCATGGGGTTTCTCCGGAATTGAACTGTCTGATTTCCTAAAATGTTTCGGTGTGTTGGATCAGCACGAGGCTGCTTGGGGTGTGGGCGACGAATTCCAGTGTGTCGCCTTCAATCAGGTCGCCTGATTTGACGGGGATCCCGTTTGCTGTTGCCTCACCTTCGTTTAGGAATGCGATGAAGGGATGATCGCTGGTTGCTTTATCGCCTTCGTTTAGCAAACCGATCTGCACGGTCATGGTGTTGTGGAATGTGTGCTGGTCGTTGCCGCCCAATACTGTTGTCAGCTTGCCCGGCTCCAGCTTGTAGTCCTGATAGCCTGGCTCAAGGCCTTTTTGGGGTGGTGCGAACCAGAGCTGGACCAGATCAGCTTTTTCGCCGTTGAGGCTGAACTCGGCATGTTCGATGCCGGTGCCAGCACGTTGAACTTGAATGCCAGGTCCTTCGATTTTGGTGCCGTGACCCATGGATCCTTCATGTCCGACTGCGCCGTTCGGGATGAAGCTAACGATGTCTACGTCGCGGTGTGGGTGCAGAGGGGCGCCGTCGTTAGGTTTGAAGTGGCCGGTTGCCAGGTACAGGAAGTCGCCGAGGCCATGGCTAATGTCAGTGCGGTTTGCCGCGTCCTTCCAGAGCTTAGGGTTCTGGACCATGCGGGTTTCGATAATTCCGGCAAAGCCGCCGAGTGGAAGGTCGTCGCGGTGAATGATGCGTGTGTTGTTCGTCTGCATTTGCTTGGCTCCTTGTTCCGTTAAAAAGAACCTAGCGGTGATTATGATATATTGATAATATTGAGTTCTCACTTAGATGATCTGATTTTTAGATCATTGAAAAAGGAGCTGATTTTATGACGTTTGAACAGCTGGTTGTGCTCGAGGCGATTGTGAGTCAGGGGACGTTTCGAGGGGCCGCGGAGCATCTTCACAAGGCGCAATCTGCGGTCAGTCATATGCTGAAGAAGCTTGAGGACGAGCTCGGATTTGAGCTGCTTTCGCGGGAAGAATACCGACCTAAGCTGACACCGTCGGGTGAGATTTTTTATCGGCATGCGACGCGTGTTCTCAGGGGTATGCGAGAACTGAAGTCGATTGCGCAGAACCTTAATTCACATCACGAGGCGGAAGTGCTGCTCTCGGTGTCTTCGACTTATCCGTTGCCGCCCTTGCTGAAGTTGATTGGGACGATGACACCTGAGTTTCCAGCAACCCACATTCGTCTTGCTCGAGACAACATGGGAGGGCCGTTGGAACGGCTGCTTTCTGGCGAGGCGCAGATCATTATCAGCACGCTGCATGACGTGCCTATGGAGCGTGTGGAGGCCGCGCCGGTTGCTCCTATTGTGATGTTACCCGTAGCTCATAGGGACTTTCCAGCGGCGCAGGGGAACCACTTGAGAACCACCGCCGAGATGCAAGGGTATGTGCAGGTGGTGGTTTCTGACAGCAGTCAGTCTAATGAGCAAAGTCGTGGTTTGTTGCCAGGTGGTTTGCGATGGACTGTTTCTGATTTTGCCACCAAGAAGGAGATCCTGATGGAGAACATGGGTTGGGGTGGCATGCCGGATTATCTGATCCGCAAGGAGCTGGAGGAAGGGACACTGGTACCCTTGAATGTGGAAGGTTATGCGGCAACGCCTGTACAGCAGTACGTGATGCGTCGGCGCGACAAACCCGCTGGTATTGTCGCGCAAGCCATATGGAACCGGATCACTGCTCAGTGATGTGCTGTAGCGATTAAGTGCGAGGATCGCGCTATCGCCTCAGCGGCTGCGTTGTTTTGTGCTGGAACTCGCTTCTTCGTATTGCTGAGTTCCAGCAGGTGTGGCTTTCCGCTGATTATTTGATGCTATCCGTGATGCAATACAGGTTGCCTCTTATGTCGGCGTTGTATCCGCGCAACCGCTCAGGGGCTTCGACCGTGGTGCAGAGCTGGAATTGCGTGGCTGAGAGTTTCTTGTAGGTGACCTGTGAGGCAAAACCAGTGAGGCGCTGTGGGCTACGTGCGCAGCTCATTGGGTCCAGTTCATCTGGAAGGTCTTTGTCGCGGGTGGCTTCGCAGTTTCTGATGCCCTCTGAAAGCCTGTGCATGTCGGAGACACGCAAGCTATCCCGGTGTTCCATTTGCCCCTGGGCTGGGCCGCCGACGGTCCAGAATGAGAAGGCCAACACAAATACCGCCAATCCGGTTGCCAACCATCGTGCGAACAGCTTGTCCAGCTTACTCACACTTTCGTGGTCCTGTCGGTCCTGACGGAAATACTGGATCACGACCAATGATAGAAGAGCGACTGCGCCGGACTTGGTGATAAAGCGGGTTGTCAGATCGCCATCCAGAAAACAATAGATCAGGTAGATGGCATCGCAGAGCAGTGTCATTGCGGCTGCGAAAATGGCAATGGCAGTCAGCCAGCGCCTTACGCCACCGTACTTGCTTGCCGGGTTTGCTGCACAGTTGTGCGCATCTTTGTGATGGAGCCAGACGAAAACAGGCGTAAAGATAATCAGGGCTGCCATTGACCAGCGCAGGCCACGCAGTCCGCTGCTGGAGAACCTATCTCCAGCCTCCGGCATCCACAGAGTGATCAAGCCCAGCAGTAGTGTCAGGGTGTTGGCGATCACCATGCCAAAAGCCGCGAACAACAGTGCATAGAAGACTGCATCCCACGCGGCTGTGGACCGCAGTGGTTGAGGGACGGCACCAACCAACTTGTCGTAGGACCAGCTGTTCAGAGCTGTGTCTATCTCCAGAGCCGTCCAGCTGGAAGGGGTTAAGCATGTGCGGATGTCATCTTTGGAAAGGCCCTTGTTCAGTGCATCACGTACGAACACGGAGAGAGCAGCGGGGATCTGCATATGAAAATCCTTTAAATGCCAATCAATTAAGTAGAGGTACGCCCAAGTTTGGAGGCTTCAATTTTGCCCGTATTAAAAGCCTTCCAATATTACATGAGCATGTCTTTTTGAACTGATCAAGGTTCTTCGGAGTGGCGCATCGTGAAAAGGCTTATCTTGTGCAAACGAAACTGCATCGATCATCGTGCTTTGCCCAACAAAAAAGGCTCCCGAACATCTCGGGAGCCTTTTTTGTTTTCAGTGTTTGCCGTCAGCTTAGTCGAAGCGGCCACTTGCGTGTGCGAGCATGGTATAGACCTTGCCGGTATCAGAGGTCAGGTAAGTTTGACCGAGCTGATTGTCGCTGTCGCTTCTGGAGACCTGTGAGAGAAGCTGCTCGAAGTCCTGAATGTAACGCTCTACAGCGCTGCGGAATTCGGGGTCACGGCCGTACTTCTGACGGATCTCGTCGAAGGTCTGCTGACCTTGCAGGGTGTACAGGCGGCGGGTGAAGACATCACGTTCGCCGCGCTTGTAGCGCTCCCACAGATCCACAAAGGTCTCATGGTCAACTGCACGAGCAATGTCCATGCTCAGGGAGTTGAGTGATTCAACCATGTGCTGCGGGGTGCGTGCGTTTGCTGTGTCACGCGCCGCATGGGCGGCACCGCCTTCATCATCTGATGCGCGGCGAAGCAGATCGCTGATCCAGCCCTTGGATGTGCCGTTCCCTTGTGGAGCCGAGGCTGAAGATGCCTGTTGGCGGGATGGGCGCGGAGCTGGTGCTTCCATGCGGCGTGGGGCAGGGGACATGCGAGCTGGCTTTGCGCCAGTTGCCGCAACCTGCTGCAGGGTTGGTGCTTCAGCTGCATAGCGTGCGTCAGCTTGTGCTGCTGCTGGCGCAGCGTTGAGTGCACGTGCAGGCTCCGCTGGTGTTGATACATCAAATTGAGAGGACTGGCGGGACACGATGGTGGAGAGTTCCTCCAGTGCCTTTACCTGTTCACTCACGATACGGCGCAGTGCAGAGGTTGAGGCTTCCGCCTCATCCGGCAGAGCCAGAATGCCCTTATTAAGCTCGGTGCGGGTTGCTTCCAGTTCCTGATGAACGGAGCGTGCCACATCGCGCATGCGTGCTGTTGCGTCTGTAAAGCGCTCAGATGCCTCTGTGACGGTGGACTTCATGTCATGGAGGATTTCGTCATGGGCAGCGCGAACAGCGTCACGTGCCTTCTGACCTTCCATGCCAGCCGTCATGCGCATGCTTTCGAACTGTTCGGTCACAGACTTGGTTGCCGCTTCTGCTGCTGCACGGAGCATGCCGGAAACTTCGCGGGCCTTATCGTCTGCAACTTCAAGGGTATCACCAAGGGTGGTGGTGTAGTTACCCATGAGCACTTCGACATCCTGCGTCTTCTTGATCAGGGTGTCTGCAACCATCTCGATTGCCATGCGGCGGTCGGTGAAGCGGTTGTCAACGTGGTTGTTGGTTGCTTCCAGATCAGCAATTGCCTGACCGAGAAGCTGGTTCTGGTCTTCCATGCGGGTTGCGATCTTCGCAGCGTCTGCAAGCACGGTATGTGTTGTGTTGCGGAGCTGGCCGACCTGAGCCTCGATGGTGGCGTTTGCTGCCTCTGTCTCGGTTACAGCGCGGTCAATCGTGGTTCTGAACTCGCCTGCGCGGTTTGCCAGGTTGGTTTCAACTTCAGACAGGTTCTCGCTTGCAGATGCAAGGATCTGACGAAGACTACCATTGGAGGCGTTCAGGCGTGTCAGGATCTCGGAGACGTCTGTTTCAAGACGCTCTTTGGTGCCTGTCATTACGTTCACGGCCATCCGGGTGCGATCTTCGATGGTGTTGCCGATGCCGTCGATGGTCTGTGTCAATGCGTCGGCTGCAACCGCGCCCTGACGGGTAACGGTTTCTGCAACTTCCTGTCCCTTTGTGGAGACTGCATTCAGCAGGATGTTCATGTCAGACTGCATGCGCTCGCGGCTGTCGTCCAGACGGATTGTTGCAATGTTGCTGCGTTCATCGATGGCGGTGACGATCTTGTCGCCAGCCTCCACCAGATCACGTGTTGCCTGCAGACCGTTTTGAGCAAAGCGGTCGGAAACTTCACGGCCCTTCACAGTCACTGCATCCAGAATTGCGTTCTGGACTTCGTTGACGCGTGTGGTGAGGTCATGGGCGCGGTTTTCGATCGCCATGATCAGTTCGCTGCCGTCCTTGCCGATGATCTCGGAGAGCTCAGCGGAGCGGCTGCCGAAGGCATGATTGAGGTTCTCGGCTTTGACCAACAGTTCGTCTGCCACGGACTTGACGCGGGTAGACAAGGTGCCTGCAGCTTCTTCGATGGTGGAGAAGACGCGGGCCCGAACTTCGTCGGTTTCACCTGCCAGCATCTGGCGAACATCTTCTGCAGATTCTGCAAGGATCGCCTTGGAGCGCTGACTTTCCGCAGAGAGGCGACCAGTAACCAGCTCGATCGTCTGGGAGAGATCGCCGCGTACCTTGTCGCTTTCGCCGGTGAGGGCACCAGACATTTCAGCAAGGGTTGCGGTGTACATGGCGCGGGCGTTCTCGCTTTCGACGGCCAGAGCGTTTGCTGCCTGTGCCACGGTAGTCAGAACACGCTGTGCGACTTCGTCACCTTCTCTGGTAAGCGTTCCACGGACGGTTGCCATGGCATCAGAGACAGCTGCTGCTGCCTTCTCGCCTTCGCCTTCCAGAGAGTTGCGGGCTTCGCCGATGGAGCTGGAAACGATCTCCTGCAGACGTTCGCCTTCCTTGCTCAAGGTGCCGGAGAGCTGCTCTACGCTGCTGACAACCTTCTCGGTTGTGAGGTCGCGTTCCTGAGCCAGACGATCGGATGCCTGACCGACAACTTCGAGGATAAGGTCGCGAACACGGGTGCTTTCGGAACCAAGGGAAGAGGTTGCCTCTGCCATTGCGCTTGTAAGCGTGGTCGCTGCCTTCTCGCTCTCGTCGCCCATTGTGGTGGAGATGGCTTCGAGGCGATCGTTGAGGATCGTTTCGAGAGCCTTGGAGCGGGTATCGAGTGTTTCCGCAACTTCGAAGACCTTGGAACCGAGAGACACGTTGATCTCTGCGACTTGCTCGGACAGAGCGTCGGTGAGGTTCTTGGACTGCTTGACGATGATGCTGCCAGCTTCTTCCAGACGGCTGTCGAGCGCTTCGTTGATCTCGGTCTGACCGTCGTGGAATGTCTTGGCAATCTCACGGGTCCGGTTGACCAGAGTTTCAGAGATCTGCTTGGCACGCGCATCCAGAGCCTGATCAATGCGTTCTGTTCCGGTGGACAGGGATTCAGCAAGGTGTTCTGCACGGTCAGAGATGACAGTGGCAGCTGCTTCAACCTTGTCGCCCACAGCCTGATCGAAGGTGGACAAGCTAGTGGAGATTGTCTCTTCGATAGCTTCGCTGCGCTGTGCGAGGATTTCGCCGATCTTCTCTGCACGGTTGGACAGAGAAACGCCAACCTGCTCCACACGATCGGAGAGGTTGACCGCGATGATGTCGGTACGGTCCTCGAGGATCTTGGAGATGGACTGGGTTTTCTCTTCCAGAGTGCTTGCGATGATGCCAGTACCGGTTTCCACCGCATCGGCCAGCTTGGTGGTGCGGGTCTCGATGGTTTCGGTAAGGGCTGCAGCGCGGGTATCGAAGCTCTGCTCGAAGGTGTTGGTGCGTTCTTCGAGTTTAGCGTCCAGAGACTGGATGCGGGTGTCGAAGGATTCACCGATGTTCTGGCTGCGCAGGTCGAGAGACTGAACGAGATCGGACCCGTTTTCGGTCACAACCTGTTCCAGTTCTGCCAGCTTGCTTGCCAGACCGTCGTTCAGGGCACGGCCACGGATGTCGAGGGTCTCGGTAATGCGATCGCCGATTTCGGTCAGATCTGCGGTTACACGTTCACCACGGGAGCCGATGAGGTATGCCAGCTGTGTACCGGTGTCAGCCAGTTTGTCAGCCAATTCCTCAGTGCGCAGGCCAAGTGCGCCGGTGATGTCAGCTGTTGTGCTTTCAAGAGTGGCCTTGAGGGCGGAGGTCTGCTTGCCGATGGTGTCAGCCACTTCAGCGCCGCGTTCTGCCAGACGCTGATCCAGCTCGGCACCGTTGACGGTGATGCTTTCGTAGATCTGGGTGCTGACGTTGCCAAGGCGGTCAGCCAGCTCGCCGCCGCTGACGGTGATTGTGGTGCCGAGGGTGTTGGCAGTTTCGTCCAGACGGGTTGCGATGTCGCCGCCACGCAGGGACAGGTCGGCAATGATGCTTTCGCCGGCACCGCGCAGCACCTCGGAAACCTCGGTTGAGCGGGTGGACAGAGTGTCGATGAAGTGGGTGCACTGTACGGCGATTGCCTGGTTGATCTCGCGACCACGGTTTGCAATGCCGTCTGCGGCCTGTTCGCCGGTTGCGCGCAGGGCAGTGTCCAGGTTGGTGACGCGTTCGTCGACCACACCCATCATCTCTTCGGTGCGGCCTGTGATCGTATCGATCAGGCGGCCACTGGTAAGAGACAGGTTGGCGTTGATTTCTTCGCCGCGGGTGAGGATCTCGGTGGAAAGAGCCGAGCTTGCAGAAGAGAAGTGCTCGGTGATGCCGGAGATGGATGTTTCGAGCGTTTCATGCAGCTGTGCGTTCGCACCGGTGAACTGATCGGCCACGGTTGTTACGGTTAGGTTCAGTGTATCTGTCAGCTGTGCATTGGCGGTGTTGACGGTGTCTGTCAGGTTGCCGATGCCGCCGTCCATGATCGTGGAGATCTGGGAGCTTGCTGCATTGACAGTCTCGTTCAGGCTGCCAACGCCAGAGTACAATGTCTCCGAGATGATTGTGTTCGTGGTTTTGACGGAGTCCGTCAGGCTGCCCACACCGCTGTCCATGATCGTGGAGATCTGGGAGCTTACGGAATTGACAGTCTCATTCAGGCTGCCAACGCCGGTGTTCAGCGTTTCGGTGATGATTGTGTTTGCTGTTGTGACAGAGTCTGTCAGGGTACCGACGCTGCTGTCCATGATCGTGGAGATCTGGAGGCTTGCGGAGCTGACGCTCTCGTTGAGGCTACCGATACCGGTGTTCAGCGTCTCGGTGATGATTGTGTTTGCTGTTGTTACAGAGTCTGTCAGGCTGCCGACGCCGCTGTTCATGATCGTAGAGATCTGAGAGCCCGCAGCATTGACTGTTTCGCTGAGCGTAACAACACCGCCGTCCAGAGCTTCGGAGATGTGTTCTTTTGCGCCAGAAACAGTGGTGGTGAGGTTGGTCACGCCGTATTCCAGCGCATCTGTGATGTTGGCGGTTGCGCCGGATACAGATGTGGTGAAGTTGGCCGCGCTTGTGTCCAGCGTTTCTGTTAGCTGTGCGGTTGCGCCATAAACGCTCTCGTTGATGTTGGTGACGCCGCTTTCCATGGTCTCTGCAATGGCAGAGGTGGAGTTGGCGACCGTTTGCGAGAGGAGTTCAACGCCGCTGTCCAGAGACTGGGAAAGCTCGCCGCTGACGCCATCCACGGTACGTGTGATGGTGTCGACGCCACCCTTCAGGGTCTCGGTTAGGTTGTCGTTTGCTGTGGTGATCTTCTCGGTGACGTCGTTGGACGTGGTGAGAAGTGTTGTTGTCAGCTCAGACCCGGCTGCTTCGACGCTCTGATTGATGGAAACAACGCCAAGGTTCATTGTTTCTGTCAGGGTGTCGTTTGCGCTGGTGATCTGCTCGGTCACCGTAGAGGTTGTTGTTGTCAGAGCCTCGGTCAGCTCAGCGCTTGCAGTGGTGACGCTTGTGCTCAGTTCTGCGACGCCAGTAGAGAGGATGTCGCCAATCTGAGTGCTTGCACCTTCTGCGGAAGAGCTGATGGACTGAACGGAAACGTTGAGCGTGTCGGTGAGGGACGCGTTTGCTTCGGTCAGCTGCTCTGTAACAGTCGAGGTGGTGATGACCAGTGTCTGTGCCAGCTCGGAGCTGGTTTCGGAAACGCTGGTGGTGAACTCGGAAAGGCCATTGACCAGTGTGGAGTTCAGCTCGGTGTTTGCAGCAGAAATCTGCCCAACAACGTCGCCGGAGGTGGTTACCAGCGTTTCTGTCAGCTCGGAACTTACTCCGACAAACTGTGCAGTCACAGAAGAGACGGTCTCTTCGATGGAGGCTGTCAGTTCGGTGCCCTGTGCCTGCAGAACGCCTTTCATGGCTTCTGTCTGGTCGGTGATGGTTGCGGAAAGTTCTTCGCCAGCTGCGCCCAGTGTTGCGTTCAGAGCGTCGCCGCGTTGTGCCAGCAGGTCACTGATTTCGTTGCCGCGTGCAGATAGGCCGTCAACAATCTCGGTGCCAGTGGTGGACAGGGTGGTTGTGATCTCTTCACTGCGGCTTGCCAGGTTATCAACGAGCGCCTCTGAGGTTTCAGAGAGGCGTGCGTTGAGGTCGGTGCCGCGCTCGGTGAGGTTATCAATGAAGGAGTTCGCGGTGGAGGAGAACTCTTCATTGATGGAAGCCCCGCGATCATGCAGTGTTTCGGAGAGCTTGGAACCGGTTTCAGAGAGTGTTTCCACCAGCTCAGAGCCAGTGGATGTGAGACGCTCGACATAATCGTCGGAGCGGATGGTTAGCGAGGAGACCATGTCGCTGCCAGCTTCGGTGAAGCTGTCGGTGACTTCGGAGACGCGGCCTTCAAGCTTGCTTGTCATCTGCTCAAGAACAGAGTCGATCGAACCGGTGAGGCGTTCCCGGGCGCGATCAACAGAGGAGGCGAATTCCTCTGATGTGTTGGCGAGCTGTGAGGCAAGGTTTTCGTGGGAGCCGGAGATGGTTTCGCGCACCAGCTCTGCGTTGGCCTGAATGGCCTCGCGCTGGCTGACGAGTTCTTCCACCAGGCGGCGAATTTTCAGTTCATTGTCATTATAGGAGTTCTCAAGCGAGGACACTTCCTTATGAATGAGAACTTCCAGCTCGCTGGCGCGGGCAATCGCGCGTTCAATACCGTCGCCCATGGCGGCGGCTTCGCGGCGGATGGCCTGGCCAACGTTGAGGATGCTTTCTTTTGCAACGTCTTCCGGCTCAGCCAGACGAAGGGCAACCTCTGTCATGCCTCGGGCGACATTGCGCATCTCTTGCGCGCGCCAGAACATGAGGGCCATGACCCAGACAAAAGCAATTGGGACGACAATAAAGACGGAGATGAGAACCAGCGTCGGGTTTTCAAATACGCCTGAGAAAGATGCAGATTGTTCGAGCTGCGTTGCAAACGTGTCCCATGACATTGCAAGGCCGAGGCTGGCCCAGACAACGGAGACTGCAAACGCAAACCAGAAAGGAGCTGCGGAGGGCTTGCGTTGCAATGCGAACATTAGAGAGCCAATGGACTGGCGGTCATCGTTGCTTGCTGTGGGGGGGCGGCCACCACGGCCATTTCTGCGAACCTGTCTCGAAGCTTGATTTTCTTCTACAAGCTGAGCCAGTTTTTTGTCAGAGGAGGGTGCTGTTGTGCCAGCCTCCTTTGCAGGGTTGGCAGACATTTGCGGGGTGTCCGCAGTCGTGCTTTCCTGTTCGCTGGATGAATTGGGCTCTAGTGTCGCGCCAAAATCCGCCTCAAGGGCTTCTTCTACCGCTGACAGAGCCACTTCCGATGGAGCTTTCGCCTTCGGGGTGTTCGCCATATCTCGCCTCGCGTCCGTACTCTCTACTTGTCGGTCGTCAGCACAATGTTTCGCCTTTTGTGCCGGCGCCGTTACCACAAGGCGTGCGTCATATCGGGGAGAACGGTCTGCCCAAACGAGACCGATTTCCAGACAACAGCGGGTTTGATCCCCTGCAATCCGACAGCTCTAAATTGAGAGCACCGTCGAACTTCCGGGACCAAAAAACCGGGAGTTTTCAGAATCAATGCGAGCCGTTAAGATTAACGGAACATTAAGATTTAGATTTCCCCACCTTGCAGCTACCCTTAACCTAATGGCACAATCCGGTGGACTGTACAACAGAAGTGGCCCGGATTTTTAGGTGCTCTACGAGAAGTTACAGGCAGCATTTTTGGGGGGAACTCACTATGGCTGATCGCGAAAATTCTCCAATTGGTTCTAAGGGCTTCCATAGGCCAAGCCCCACACAACTCAAATGGTTAAGGCGAGGTCTTAACGAAGCGGGTGGAAAGTTACCGCTGTTCGATGAGAGCGGTCGCCAAGTGTCTCCTGCAACTGTGCGCGCTTGTGTTGATGCAGGGTGGGCAGAGCCTTGGTTTTCCAACCCGTTGAAGCCTGATTGGCTTATCTGCAAGCTGACCGCCAGAGGTCGTGAGGTGGCAGAGCAGGACGGAGATTCAAAAAAACTTGTTAACCAACTTTAACGGAGCGCCTTGTCAATTTTAACGTGTGCTGGCAGGGATTGCCTGTGACGGGGCCGCGAGTCTGGATTTGAATCTGGACGGTAGGATATTGTTAACCATAAAATTAAAACCTGTGTTTTCTTTTGGGGAACAGATTCCGTGGTTCACGGGAAATGAGGGGAGAGTCTCTGCTGAGTCTTGGCAGCGGTGTGTTTTGAGACTTCGAAACGAATCAACTTTCCGATTGTCGCGATAACTTTGAGTCATCTTGCTGTGTTGGGAGGCGTGGCGTCAGCTTGGCTATGGAACTACATAAAACTACAGTAGCTATATGCAGGGATCATTTTTCAGCAATGACGTTTGATGATCCGGATCTGCAAGGTCAGATCCTAGAGGCGTTCGCGCAGCAGATCGAAGAGTTTCGTCGCGGCTTGCAGGAAAATTCTTCTCCCGAAGCTTTCGCAAGATTGCTGCATCGCTTCAAAGGCTCTGCGCGCGGTGTTGGAGCGTTTGCTCTCGGTGATGCGCTTGAGCGCGCAGAACATGAGATCGGGAGCGGACAGAAGGCGGTACTCGCAGATGTTGAAACCTGCCTTGAGGCCGTTTCATCAGATCTTCTGGTGCTGCGAAAATCATGATTTGGTATTGACTGGTCGGGTTTGACCCAAATATCTGGTCGGGAAGTTCTTGAATAGCTGGGCGGCTACATGTATCTGAGGACAACAGAACAAGCCAAACAGGGTCGGGACGACTTTAAATATGCCAAAGATTACTTTCATCACCTCATCAGGTGAAAGCCGTGAGGTGGATGCTGCCGCTGGTTCTACCGTTATGGAGAACGCGATCAAGAATATGATCCCTGGAATTGAAGCGGAATGTGGTGGTGCCTGCGCCTGCGCGACCTGTCACGTTTACGTGGACCCAGCGTGGAACGACAAAACCGGCGAGCCAGAGCCAATGGAAGAGGACATGCTGGACTTTGCGCAGGATGTTCGTGACACATCCCGTCTGTCCTGTCAGATCCGCGTGACTGACGAGCTTGACGGTCTGGTGGTGCATATTCCGGAAAATCAGAGCTAAGCAGCTGCTGCATGAAACGACAAAAGGCTGGTCCGATTGGGCCAGCCTTTTTTGTTGATTTGTGAGGTGCTTACTCAGCTCCGACCGCTTGAGGTTGGCGTGTTGGGACCCAAACCGTTTCCATGCCAGGTTCCGGATTGCGTGGGATCATGCGGCTGAGGACCAGACTGATGGCAGCCATTGATGCGCCTGCAATGAACACCAGTGCGGGTGAGAAGAGCCAGATGGTGCCGAAGACCACCGGGATGACCACTGCTGCGATGTGGTTGATGGTGAAGTCAAGGGCGGAGGTTGGGGCGATGTCAGCTGGATCAGCGATTTTCTGGAAGTAGGTTTTCATGGCGATGGCCATGGCGAAGAAAGCATGGTCGATCACGTAAAGGGCGCCAGCCACATACACGTTGGTGACGAAGGCGTAGGACAGGAAGACGATGATCAGGCCGATGTATTCGCAGGTTAGGGCAGTTCGTTCGCCAACGCGGCCAATAAAGGCGCCGATTTTGGGAGCGAGGAACATGTTGATTGCACCGTTGAGCAGGAACAGCGCAGCAACTTCGTGCACCTCGTAGCCAAATCGCTCAACCATCAGGAAGCCTGCGAAGACGGTGAAGATTTGACGGCGAGCACCGCTCATGAAGGTGAGGGCGTAGTACAACCAATAGCGTTTGCGCAGGATCAGCTTCTTATGCTGCTCGACGTGTGCTTTGTATTTCGGGAAGGCCACGGCAGCGAAGACGGTTAGCGCCATGCCAGCGACACCCGCCCAAAGGAAGACCTGCTCATAGGAGAGGTCGAACGTCTTCCAGCTGAGCATGATCGCGCCGTAGATGAGCAATGAGACCAGTGATGAGACGGCGATGATCTTACCAAGCAGCGCCGGTGCGTCTTTCTTCGGCAGCCACTGAAGGGACAAAGATTGCTTGAGGGTCTCGTAGTAGTGGAAGCCGAAGGACATGATGAGCGTGGTGGCGTAAAAGCCGATTGCGGAGGGGAAGTACCCGGTAATTGCAATGCCGAAGCCCATGAGCCCCAAAGAGATGAGCGTGAAGGTCTGCTCTTTGAAGATCAGCAGCATAAAAATGACGGTGAAGGCCAGCAGACCCGGAATCTCGCGGATGGACTGCTGAATACCGATTTCCTGCCCTGTAAAGTCGAGTGTGTTAACGGCAAAGTTATTGACGAGGTTCCACCACACAGAGAACGAAAGCTGTGAGGCGACAGTGAGAACCAATAGGAAGACAAAGGGTGAGCGCCAATCGGCTCTGATGTCTTTTATAATATTCAACATGGGGCTTCCGTCTTATAAATAAGCTTTGCAATTTAATAAGCGAAAAGTTTATTTACGTGATAGCACTAGTTTGCCAAAAAATGTTCTGGAGTCGCCAAGAGGTGTCTGATGCCCATTCACACTGACGTTTTCAGGGATCCACATGAGGTTGATCGCCCACAACCCATTGTTGCTTTCGCGGAAGATAAGCCCAAGGATCAGCATAGCGAACCGCATTCACATGCACGGGGGCAGCTGGTTCACATCCTGCAGGGGTCGACGACAGTGTTCACCGAAATGGGGACGTTTATTGTTCCGCCAGAGCGAGCCGTGTGGATTCCGGGGGGCATGGTGCACAGACCGGTGTATCCAGCTAAAACGCAGTTTCGCAGTTTGTATCTGCGTGAGGATTGGTCGGCTCGGCTCTCCGATAAGCCGGTTGTTGTGCAGGTGACGCCTTTGCTCAGAGAACTGATACAGGAGATTATGGCTGCGCCCCGGGACTATGCGCTTGATGGGCCGACGGCACGAGTCGCGCAGGTGATTGTGGATCAGCTGAAGAGTTTGCCCGATGCACCGCTGCAATTGCCCATGCCAATCAATCACGCGCTGCTGAAAGAGCTTTGCCAGTCGATCCTGCGGTGTCCTGCTCATTTGCCAAGCCTTGCGGATGCCGCGGAACGCACGCTTATGTCGCAACGCACGTTTGAGCGTCGGTTCTTTGCTGAAACGGGCGGTTGGAGCTATCGCAAGTGGTGTGGGCAAGCCAAGCTGTTTCGTGCGCTCGAACTGCTCTCGGCGGGCAGGAGTGTGGGGGATGTGGCCTTTAAGCTTGGCTACGAGGGGCCGAGCCCGTTTATCTCGCAGTTCCGCAAAGCGTTTGGAACAACGCCGGGGAAGTACTTCAAGGTGAAGTAGGTAAGAGTTACCTGGTGCCGCTGCAGGCGCGGATGAACTGGCGTACAGGCTTGGCGCTGCCCTTAAGGCTGACGTTGTAGGTGGCATAACCACCCAGATTGACCTCGAGTTCATGATCTCTGGCCATGCGGACCCATAGGGATGAGCCGTTGCTGAGGGTGAGAAGCGGTAGTGGAACGCCAGATTCAGGATCCAGCGCGCTGCCAACACCCACGAAACTTTCTGTGAAGCGGCGTGCGGCAAGAGAGATCAGCAGGCTGTCGCCTTGCTGCAAACTGGGTACGGGGCGCTGGAACATGATCTCTATGTCACCGCTGCCAGCCAAGCAACGGGCGTAGAAGTCAATGTCGTCGGTCTCCGGCACACCATGTACCAAAACCGCTCCTTGGTCCTCGCCATCGCCAACAGGGAGGCCAGCGGCCCAGACATAAGGTCCGTCATAGCCATTTTGCGGTGCTCTTTCCCGTGAGAAGGTGTCGGGATTTGGCAGGAGGTCTTGCGTGATCAGGTCGCTGTTTTGCTCATGAAACACAAAGTGCTGTGCGGTGTTGCCTCGGCGATTGAGAGCGCAGGAGAAGTTGAAGGGGACGTAGAGCCCCTGATTTTGGTAGACACCGCGGCCAGCCAGTTTGTCGCCTGTGCGGGCGAGCACGGGCTTCTGATTCATCTGTTGGCTGTTGAAGGTGCCAAGGCCCAGATAGACTTGTGGTAGTTCAGAAAGGGAGTTCTTGGATGCGATGACCTTGCTGCCAAGTTTGGCGCAGGCGCGGCGGGCGTTCCAAAGAGGCTCGGCAGTATTGAACGCCAGATCATCTTCCGGCGCTATCTGGCTGTTTTCCAGTGGTGGCAGGTCCTGAGTGACTACGTGCACCGGAGGGGCTGCTGGCGGGGAAGTGCTATCCTGCTTCAGCTTGTAATAACAAGCTTTTCTGGAGGAGGGGGCTGGGTCGCCAAATACATCTGTACGGCAGTGAACTTCGTCCTCTGCGGTCTTTTCGTAAAACGCGCCGGGTTTGCCGAAGCGTACAGTTGTTGCATAGGGTAGCTCGCAGACCTGAAACTCCAACGCGCATTTACGCCAGCCGTCCTGCGTGAATTCAGGCAGTTGGGGGATCGGGGTGATTACACCGGCGGCGCTTGCGGATTTGACTTGCTGCTGGACAGAGGAGGAGCTGGCGCTGACTGTGTCTACCGTCTTGCGGGCATAGGGCTTGTTGCCAACGTAAAAGATGCCTGCGCAGCCTTTGTCTGTCCAAAGATACGATGGGACAACGCCCCAGCTCTCGTTGAGCTTGCACAGTGCGTTGGAGGTTTGACGCAGCAGCTGCACATAGTTGCGGTTGGCGTTTGAGACCTTACACTTGGTGTAGCTTGCGTTTTGTGAAGCGCAGATAAGAACGTTGGTGCCGTCCAGGCGATCAGGTGTGTTGGCCACATGGTTTGCGGTTGAGGGCCGGTGGGTTGCACCACTGCGCTGAACGTAGTCGTCTTCGGGCTCGCTGGTAAGGGTGCTCGTCAGGCAGTCGATGAACTCAGGACTGTCCAGAGCTGCGCTGGTTTTGTCGAGGCAGCTTTCAATCACCAGAGCTGGAATAAGCGCGTTGATTGGTGGAATGGACGTTGCGTTGGCAGTGGCAGCAAGGAACGGTGCAATGAAGGCAAGGGTGCCTGCAGATGTCCTTGTAAACAGTTGCCACAAAAAAGTTTTGCTCACTGCATAGCCTCTCTTAGATCGTCTGGTGCCTTATTGCCTAACGCAATCAGCTTGCGCCCAGCTGAAACTTACTTGCCCCGCTCCTTATAAGTGGGTCGCAAGCACTCTCTAGCGGGCGCATTTGCTCTCTAAAACTTAATGCTATTTGCAGTCTAGTTGGAAAATTCCCCAAAGGGGAAGATAAATCCGATGTGTTGCTAGCGGACAAGTTCCTTCATGGCTGAATCCAGACCTTCCAGCGTAAGCGGATACATGCGTTCGTCAAACAGCTCTTTCATCATGCGGATGGAATGAGTGTAATCCCAGTGCTGCTCGCGCACCGGATTGAGCCAGACCGCGCGTTGGTAAAGATCGGTGACGCGTTTGATCCAGACGTTTCCGGCTTCTTCGTTCCAATGCTCAACAGAGCCGCCCGGATACGTGATCTCATAGGGGCTCATGGAGGCATCTCCGATGAAGATCACTTTGTAATCGCTTGGGTATTTATGGAGAACATCCATTGTGTTGATGCGCTCTTTGTGACGGCGGCTGTTGTCCTTCCAGACAAATTCATAAAGGCAATTGTGGAAGTAGAAGTACTCCATGACCTTAAATTCGGTCTTGGCTGCTGAGAACAGTTCCTCGCAGACGCGGATATGGTCATCCATGGAGCCGCCGATGTCGAAGAACAGCAGCACTTTGACTGCGTTGCGCCGTTCCGGGCGCATGTGGATGTCGAGCAGGCCTTTGTGGGCAGTGGATTTGATGGTGTTGTCCAGATCAAGCTCGTCGGCCGCACCGGTTCTGGCAAACTTACGCAGGCGCTTCAGCGCGACCTTGATGTTGCGGGTGCCCAGTTCGACAGTGTCGTCTAGGTCCTTGAACTCGCGTTTGTCCCAGACTTTAACCGCACGGCGATGTCGGCTGCCCTCCTGCCCGATGCGAATGCCTTCGGGGTTATAGCCATAGGCTCCGAACGGAGAGGTACCGCCGGTGCCGATCCACTTGTTGCCGCCCTGATGACGTTCCTTTTGTTCTTCCAGCCGCTTTTGCAGCGTTTCCATGAGCTTTTCAAAACCGCCCATGGATTCGATGAGTTTCTTTTCTTCTTCCGACAGGTGTTTTTCGGTGAGCTTGCGCAGCCATTCCTCTGGAATGTCCGTAGTTGGCACTTCGCTCATAAGATCAAGGCCGTTGAATGTGTGTCCAAAGACGCGGTCGAACTTGTCCAGATTGGCTTCGTCTTTGACCAGTGTTGTGCGGGCAAGGAAGTAGAAGTCTTCTACACGCTTGTAGGCCAGGTCAGCATCCAGGGCTTCCATAAGCGTCAGGTATTCGCGTACGGATACAGGTAAGCCAGCGGATTTTAGCTCTTCGAAAAACTGAATAAACATGGGGCCACACTATGCGAAAGGGTTGTGCGGTGTCGAGAGTGCATTTGACACCTTAGGCAAAAGCATAGGGGTTCTTAAGAGGCTCCTGCCCAGTCAACTGCCTTGGCCACATGTTGCTCGACAAAGTCATTCTTGCCTGCGCAATAGTCTGCAACATCCCCGTTGACGTCTTTTGCGATCTGTTTCTTCAGCTGCGCGTATTGCTCGCGGACTTCAGGGTGGGCTTTCAGGTAGTTGCGGAAGGCAAGATGGCGATGGGCATGTGGATCGCCAGTTATGAAAGCATGGAGATGGTGTGTGCGGTCATCGCCTCCCTTTTTAAAGTAGCGGCGCCCCTCAATGCCGTACTCGCCTTTGGCGACGTATCCGATATTGATGAGTTTCTCGGATTGATCATCAAGTGCCTGAAGGTCTGAGACTTCCAGCAGGATGTCGATGATCGGTTTTGCAGCAAGGTTTGGCACGGACGTGCTGCCGATGTGGTGAATGTCTGTGACAATGTTCCCGAGCAGATCGTGCAAGGTCTTAGCTTCCTGCCGGAATTTCTCCGGCCAATGGTTTCTTGCTTCTACCACTTTGACTTTTCGCATGATCATGGCTCTTCCTGTTGCCGCCTCTCATCAGAACCTTGAGCCTATCAAGGTGCGGAGCGGATGTGCAGGGCTGGTATCAGAATTTCATCAATCCTGATCGGCAACCTCATCCGGTGCAGATTTTGTGATCTCGCTCATCAACTCTGAGAGTGATGGGCCTTTGGTGGCTATGAACGGGGCGGGGCGGCAGGTCTGTATGGCGGCAACGCCGATACGAGCGGTGAGGAAGCCGTTGACCAATCCTTCGCCAAGGCGGGCGGAAAGTTTTGCTGCCAAGCCCTGACCGATGAACTGTTCCACCAAACTATCACCAGCTGCCATGCCACCTGTTACAGCCAGATGGGCGGCAACGTCGCGCGCCAGACGCCAGAAACCAAGTGTGCCGGGACGAGCGCCATAGAGGCGAGAGACACGGCGGACGATGCGCAGGTTCTCATAGAGTACGATCAGGATATCGACGAGCGCGCGGGGGGACAGCGCCGTGATAACGGAAACCCGCTTGGCGCTTTCCATAACAATAAGGCGTGCGCGGGCATCAAGCGGTGCCAACAGGTCACGCTCCGCCAACTTGACCAAGTCCCTGCCATCAATGATTTCTTGCGTATGCCCTATGAGCAAGGTGCGGCCATGGGCCGTTTCTGGACGGTCTGCGTAAAGTGCCATCAGCTTTTGGAGTGCGGCGCGGGCTTCCTTATCGCTATCATTGTCGGCGGCGGTCTGCAGGTCATCACGGATATGGTCGATTTGCTCCAGCCGTGACAGGGAGCGCCATTCTTTGATGAACAGTCCGATCAGGCCAAGGAAGGCCAGGACAGTGAGGCCTACGGCTGTCCAGCCGAGCCAGTCATAGCGGGCAAAGAGATCTCTGATGAGGCTGTCGACTGCCAGACCAATCGCAAGCGAGAGTAGACCACCACCACCAATGGCAATGATCTTGCTCCAGCGGCTTACTGCTGGCTTTGGTTCTGGTGCGATGTTGTTTTGCGGCAGAGCGAGTGCGCTTTCGTCCTCTTCTGAGACGACAGCTTCGGAGGATAAAGGTTCCTGAGCGAACTCTCCTTCCAGCCGGACGGAACTGTCATCCAGTTTGAATGCCTTTGGCGCACGGCGTGTCTGAGGCTTATGCTGCGTTTTCTTGTTGGTCATGCGAGTTTGTCTCCCAGCAAGAATTCCATTGCTCTGTCCAGCCGGATGTGCGGGAGGGACAAGGTGAGCCCTTCTGCGGTGCGTTCCAATTTTGGCGGGCGGAAGCGGACATATTTGAGTGCGGTTTGATCCTCTGCTTCCGTGCGGTCTTGCTCTTCGGCAAACAGGTCACTGAGGTCCTCGGGTAAGTCTCCGGGGAAGATGGCCGCTTCTTCTTCGCCATCAAACTGTATGTCGCCGATGGTCTCTGCGGGCATTGGAGTGCCGAGCAGGGCAGGGGTTTCCACGCCGTCATGGTGAACCGTGGCTTGCCGTGTAGATCTAACGGAGGCAAGGGCGAGTGTTTCGACTGACGCTCCGGAGAACTCTGCGCGGTTGATTGCCTGTTGGACCAGCTGCTGCAAAAGCTTTTCGAGATGCTCGTGATCCTCTCGGCGCAGATGGTCTGCCTTTGTTGCGGCAAACAGAATGCGGTTGATCTTACGGGAGAGGATTGAAGACAGCCAGCTGGATTTGCCGGGTCGGAAGGCTCCCATAATCTCTGTCAGGGCCTGACTGAGGTCGTCCAGTGCTGCTGGTCCGGCATTGATGGCGGTGAGCGCGTCCACGAGCACGATTTGCCTGTCGAGCTTTGCGAAGTGGTTCTTGAAGAACGGTCTGACAACGTGCTTGCGATAGGCCTCGTAGCGGCGCTCCATAATGGCAAGGAGGGTGCCTGCCTTCGGTTTGACCTGCGTGCTGCCAAGATCTAGCGGCGCGAACGTTAGGGCGGGGGTTCCCTTCATATCCCCGGGCATGAGGAAGCGTCCAGGAGGCAGCATTGATAGAGCGTTTTCATCATCCCGGCAGCGGCTCAGATACGTTGTGAAGGTGTTCGCCAGATCGCGGGCAACGTCCTCTGAAAATTCTTCGTGCAACTTGTCCTGATGGCGGGCCAGCGTGGACAGGAATTCGGCGGACAGGTCCGGCCTTGCTTTGGCGCGCTTAAGGGCTTCCTTCGAGAATTGGCGAAAGTCCTGACGCAGCAGAACCAGATCAAGAAGCCATTCACCGGGATAGTCCACGATGTCAAGGTGAAGCTTGCCACCACCCAGCTGGCGGCTCAGGAAGGTGGCCGATTCATATTCAATGGTCAGGCGCAGCTGAGAAATCTGATGGGTGGAGTCTGGCCAGAGGCGTTCCTTTGTCAGCGTTTCAACATGCTGCTCATAGTTGAAACGTGGTACATCATCATCCGGTTGTGGTTGAAGATAAGCGCGGGCGAGCCGTCCTGTGCCTGCTGCATCAAGCAGCGGCAGACGGCCACCAGCGATGAGGTTGTGAACGAGGGCCGAAATAAAGACCGTTTTGCCGGACCGGGCCAAACCGGTCACGCCCAGACGCACGGTCGGAACCGTCAGGTCGACCGCTGACTCAGCGAAATTATCGAGCGCTGTCTGCGCGTCGGTCAGCGCAAGTCTTGCGTTTTTAAATAATGAATTCAGTGGGCTCACAGATCATCCTCCAAAGAACGATGTGGGCGTTCTTTAGAGGAATACAATCGCAAAATACTTGAAAATTGTTAGGTGGTGCAAAATTTTCCTAGTCAGGAACCGGAGACAGCCTGCAGATGCCGTGGTTGATAGTAGGAGACGATTGTACCCTTCTGGCGTTCAATTTCTGACCAGCGGTGCTCTTCAAAGTCGATGGCTGTCAGGGTTCCAGTGGGATATTTGGATTGGATCTGGGCGATATACTCAGGGTTGCCTTTGCCGGCGAGCTCAAGTGCAGTGTCCTGAATGGCCGTGTTGTGTCCGATCACGAGGACAGTATCAAAGCCGCCGCCATATGCGCGGATCGCGTCGATGTAGTCGCCTTCGCTGGAATTGTAGAGGTCTCTGAGAAGCTGGATGCGGGTGTCACAACGCAGGTATGGCATAATTTCCATAAGTGTCTGACGTGTGCGCAATGCAGTGGAGCATAAGATCAGTTTTGGATGAAGATGATGCTCGTGGATGTGTGCGCCGAGCTTTGCTGCAGCTTTCCAGCCGCTGGTATTGAGTGCACGATCGTGGTCATGGACACCTTCGTCACCCCAGTCGGATTTTGCGTGGCGTACCAGCATCAGGTGAAGCATGTGTGATCCTCCATTTATACGTTATTACTTAAGCTTCCCAATAGGAAGAAATCATATAAATTGTATTTGTACTGTACTTCTATATTGCATTGCAGCATTTATTGCTGTCTTGGTTTGTTGTTACTTGCTTTATTTCTGTTTGAAACCTACATGCTTTTCTATTGATTTGGAAGTCGATAGTATTCCCCTAATAGTATGGGGTTTATGTTTTGTAATTACTGAAATATTTATTTGTGCTTCATGCATTAACAATGAGCTCAATTCACCCATATTTTCATAGCTCTGAGCATGCAAAAGGGTTAAGGCCGCGGCTTCGGCTGCTCTTAATGAAATCTACTTTGGTATGAATGCTGCATTGATTGCGCTGAGCTGTTCGGTCGAGCTGCGTTCGTCGCGGCCTTACTTGTCTTGCTGATGCTGCTCGATGCGGATGGTGAGTTTCTTGAAACGAGAGTTGATTTTTTGCAGTGCACTCTCCGGCAGGTCATCGGAAAGCGATGTCCAGACGGTGTAATCAGCACTGGGGGCAGTGTAGGCGGTGAAGCTCTCGATGCGTCCAAACCGCGCCATTGTTTCTGTTTTAAAGGCAACTTCGTTTTGTGGTGTCTTCAGGTCGAGTAGTTTGAATTTGCTTTGTTGGTACCCGCTCTTGAAATCGTTGATGAGTGCGGTTGCCGTTCCTTTTTTGTGACGTCGGAAGACGACTTTGATTTCGCCGTCTTCCATCTCGTATATGCATCCGATGCCCAGCTCTTTGAGATCCGGAACCACTGCTGATCTGGAGAGCTGCCCCATGTAGTCGGGGCAAAACATGCCAGTGAAGTGTGTCAGGGCATCCACGTCCTTGCGCCAGCCGTTGTGCAGAGTATGCGGTTGGTAAAGGAGGTCTTCTGAAACTTTAGGATGTGCTTGTGCTGGTTGGACGAGATGATGACCGTTGATGAAAAGCAGGCAGCCCGTCAGGACTGCCTTGCACGCATTGGCAAGCGTACGCTGGCTTGAAAATCCGGTCTTGTTGTTTTGTTTCATTTTCAAGCCAAGCGGTGAGGCATTATCGGCGGTTGATGAATGCGAGGCGTTCAAACAGGTGGACATCCTGCTCATTCTTAAGCAGCGCCCCGTGCAGCGGCGGGATGATCTTCCGGCTCTCGGTTTCGCGCAGGGTTTCTGGGTCGATGTCTTCATTCAGGAGCAGTTTGATCCAGTCCAGCAGCTCGGAGGTTGACGGCTTCTTCTTCAGGCCCGGAAGATCGCGGAGATTATAGAAGGCGTTCAGTGCTTCCTTGAGCAGGCGGTCTTTAATCTCGCCGAAGTGAACATCGACGATTTCACTCATTGTTTCGGCGTCAGGGAATTTGATGAAGTGGAAGAAGCAGCGGCGCAAGAAGGCGTCCGGCAGATCCTTCTCATTATTTGAGGTGATGATGACGATTGGGCGTTGTTTGGCTTTTACGGTTTCGCCAGTCTCGTAGACGAAAAACTCCATACGATCCAGCTCCTGAAGCAGGTCGTTCGGAAATTCGATGTCCGCCTTGTCGATCTCATCGATCAGCAGAACCGGACGCTCGTCCATTTCAAACGCTGTCCAGAGTTTGCCTTTGCGAATGTAGTTGCGGATGTCTTTTACGCGCTCATCGCCGAGCTGGCTGTCGCGTAGGCGGGACACCGCGTCATATTCGTAGAGGCCTTGCTGGGCCTTAGTGGTGGATTTGATGTTCCATTCAAGAAAGGGGACGCCGAGGCTCTGGGCAATTTCCTGTGCCAGGACAGTTTTGCCGGTTCCCGGTTCGCCTTTGATCAGCAGGGGGCGTTCGAGGGCAATTGCAGCGTTGACTGCGATCCGGAGATCTTCTGTGGCAACGTATTGGGAGGTCCCTTCAAATTTCATCGCTAAATCCTGCTTGATACCGTAATTTTGCGAAAACACTAGTCTCTCGATAAGCAATGGGCAATCCCTGTAGCGTTGCGCCATTGGGCTTATCTAGTGATTTTGCCGCAAGAGGCGGTCTTGTCTTTCGTGCTGGGAACTTTCTGCCGAGTAAGGCGAGTTTATTGCCGGGTTGAGGAGGTAAATGCTATGGTTAACAATAGTTTAAAATTCTAAATTACTGAAATGGTTGAGTAAATTAAGCTTTCTGAGTTGGCATACAAGTTGCATCGTTTGTCCAAAAATCTGCGCAAGTTTGAGCGAATTTGAATTTTAGGTGGGCTCGATGAGTATTTATGGTGCAATTAACGCTGCAACGACCGGTCTGGATGCACAGTCCAAGGCGTTGGAGAACATTTCCGGTAACGTGGCGAACTCTTCGACCACTGGCTATAAGCGTCTGGACACAAGTTTTTCTGATCTTGTTTCCAGCGGTGGTAGCCGACAGTCTGAGCAGGTTTCAGGCACCGTCATGGCAACTTCGCGTGCTACCAACTATCTCTCTGGTGATATTGCTTCTGCCGACTCTGATACCTACATGGCGATCAACGGGCCTGGGTATTTCCTTGTAACGAACAGGGATGGGCTTGGTCAGCAGTCGCCGCAGAATTTCTATACTCGCGCAGGTGATTTTAACCTAGATATAGAGCGAAACCTTGTGAACTCTGCTGGCTATTTCTTGCAAGGTTACCCGATCAATCCTGCTACAGGGGCGGTCAGTGATCGTCCTGAGCCGATTCAGGTGCCTGATACGCCTATGCCTGCCAAATCGACTACGGAGATAAGTTATCAAGCGAACGTGCCGGCGACACCAAACACGAATAACTATGAGGACGGAGTTCCTAACTCTCAGTACATTGATCCGAGTGTGTTTTCAAACCCCCACGAACTTTCTACAGATACATTTGTTGATGCTGGTGCAACCGCGCTAACTTCCGACAGTCTGCTGGTGGCTTCAGAGCAATTTCACGAAGACAATACTTTGACGTTTAAAGTAGGGCAGCATGATGCAGTAGTGTTTGACGTTGATGCTACCACCACTGTTCAGGATTTGCTTGATGAGCTGAACGGATTGCATGGCGTTACGGCGCGGCTTGATGGAGCTGGGAAGCTTGTAATTTCCTCCTTTCAGAAAATGGAGCTTGATCAGACAGGAACAGTGCCTTCAGGTGATCCACTTCTCGACATGGACTTTACTCCGCAAGCTTTGCCTTCAGGTGCTCCTTATAACCCAGAGGTTGTCACCGGAGATAAAGCACAGGACTTTATCGACTCGTCTATCGCGGGTGGGCAGGAAACCATCTATGACGAAAATGGGACAGCCGTTACTGTTGAGTTTCGTTGGGCGCTCAATGCTGAGGATAAGTGGTCACTTTTCTACAACACGAATAACGAGGCAACTGGGGATGAGGTTGCCTGGAAGAAGGTCAGTGACATGTCCTTCGATTCTTCAGGTACTCTGACTTCGCCAGCTTCAGGTTTTGCTGAGATTTCGGACCTCGAAGTGAACGGCGTGAATATGGGGGATATTACCTTCAAATTCGGTCAGGGCAATCTAACTCAGTATGAAGAAGTTGTTGGTGGTGCGAAAGAAGTTGGTTTCTCTCAGGATGGTTACGCATCCGGTGCATTTCAGTCGATTTCCATTGATGATGGCGGTAATGTAGTTGCCAGGTATACAAACGGCAAAACCCAGCAGCTCTTCAAAATTCCTGTAGCGACGTTTTCGGCTGAACATGAGCTTCAGCGTGCTGACGGTGCCGCGTTCCTGGAGACCTCCACATCCGGAGGGCCTGATTTCCGGAATGGTGGTTCTATCCGCGCAAAAGCGCTGGA
This sequence comes from Pseudovibrio japonicus, assembly GCF_014651595.1. GTDB lineage: Bacteria > Pseudomonadota > Alphaproteobacteria > Rhizobiales > Stappiaceae > Pseudovibrio > Pseudovibrio japonicus. The sequence goes on from NZ_BMXE01000003.1 coordinate 465,049, forward strand.
GAGTTCCAATGCGGATATTGCAAAAGAGTTTTCGAAACTCATCATCACGCAGCAGGCTTATTCGGCAAACTCCAAAGTGCTGACGACGGCGAACCAGATGCTGGATTCGGTTCTTAATATCGTACGATAATGTGTTGTCGGGGTAGGCAGCTGTCTACCCCAATGCTTTGGGGAGATTAGGGTATGGGTCTCGGAGCAGCTCTGAATGCGGCGATGTCGGGATTGTCGCTTACGAAGGCGCAGCTTGCGGTTTCATCCAGAAACATTGCGAACGCGAATGTTGATGGATATACGCTGAAAACGATTGTGGGTAGCGAAGTTCACAACAGTTCGACGTCTTCCTCTTCGGTACTGACCAATCAGGTCATGCGGCAAATTGATACCGAACTCCAGGCTTCCTATTGGGAAAGCATGAGCGACTCTGCCTATGCCACGCAATATAACGATTTCATCAAACGCTTGGACCAGATGTTCGGGAAGGTGGGGGACGCAAGTTCTATCCCTAGCCTGATGAATGACTTTACGAATGCCCTGACATCTCTCGCGACTGATCCAAGCTCTCAAAGCGCACAGAACGTTGCGGTTACCGCAGCTGAGGAGCTGGCTCGGAGTATCAATGGTACTGCGAACCAAGTGCAGAGCATGCGCCGTGATACAGACGCTGCGATTGCCGATGAAGTGACGCAGGTCAACTCCATCCTGAAAGAGATCGAAGGTCTGGAGGCCAGCATCTTAACAGAGCGCTCTGCAGGCCGTGAAACGGCTCATCTGCAAGACCAGATGGATCGCCAGCTGGAAGCGCTGACAGAGAAGATGGATGTGGAGATCAGGCAGGATGATGAAGGAACGCTGCGGATCTCAACTAAGTCTGGAGCTACGCTTTACAATCATCAGGCCTCTGAGCTGCAATTTACGCGTAGTCCGACGATTGGGTATGGCGTTGAAGGGAATCCTATAGAGGTGCGGTCAGCGTCCGGTTCTGTGATGGAACTTACGCCCTCTGATATGAAGAGTGGCAGTCTTGGTGCCTTGATGGAATTGCGGGACAATACGCTTCCTGAAACGCAGGCGCGGCTGGATGAGCTGGCGAGCCAGATGGCGCTTGCGCTGTCCCAACAGACATCGGAGGGCAGTGAAGCTGACAATGGCGCAAATCTGCCGGCAGCAACGGGTCTAGGCGTTGATACATCAAATTTGAATTCCTCCGGCGATACGATCGAGCTTGAATTTGACGTTAATGGTGAAAGTCGGAAGGTTACATTTGTTGCTGTGACCGATCCGAGCCTGTTGCCGCTCTCTTCCAATGTCACTGCTGATGCAAATGATATTGTGCATGGGATTGTCATCCCAGCGGATTCGGCTTCTTTGCAGAGCCAGATTTCCAACGCTCTTGGTACCGGATTTGAGGTCTCGGTTGATGCGGCCGGAGATTTGAAGGTGCTTGCGCCAACTAGCCCTGGTACGATTGAAATCACTCGGCTTACGGCAAAAAATACCCGCACGGTGACCGCTGCGGATGGTTCTGAAATTCCTCTTTTTGTGGATTCAAAAGACGGGGGGATTCCTTATACTGGTGCTCTTGAAGAGGGTGGACAGAAGACTGGATTTGCGCAGCGTATCGTCGTGAATAAGGCTGTGGTTGATGATCCCAGCCTGCTGGCGGGCGAGGCGGATGCGCAGAGTTCTGAGCGGGCTAATCTACTGAAGGATCGGCTGACACAAACCGAGTTTACATTTGCGCCAAGCTCGGGAATTGGCGCAAAGAACGCGCCTTATGTGGGGACGATCTCGGACTTTGGTATTGAGACAATCGTCAAGCAGAGCCAGATTGCGAGTGCTGCTAACTCGGCAGAAACCAACACCGGTGCTGTGACAAGTATGGCAAAAAATGCCTATGAAAACAGTTATAAGGTCGATGTGGATGAGGAGCTTGTGAAGCTCACCGAACTGCAGAATGCTTATGCCGCCAATGCGCGGGTTCTCTCTGTTATTGACGAGATGTACGATACGCTGTTCAATATATAAGAATATTGCATTAGGGGTTGTTTCTTTAAATGAATACAATTGGTTATTCAAAATCACATAGTTATATGCTCGATCTCCTGATGCAGCAGAAGGCGCAGTTGGAGAACAAGTCGATCCAGCTGACCTCTGGCCTAAAGTCGCAGACTTATGGTGGTATCAGCTCTGACGCTCGTATGGCATTGGAACTGCGCCGTGAGATTTCGAATATTGAGGTCTACAAAGACTCCAACGATATTGCCAGTATCCAGCTTGAGCTCATGGGAAAGTCTCTTGAGCACATGGAGGAAATGCGCGCCGAGAGTGTTAGCGCCATCGATGACAACAACTACACTCTGACGACAGGTGGACAGACCACCAGCCAACAAGCCACCGAGATAATGCTGCATGAAACCATCTCGCAGCTGAATTCTGAGGTGAATGGGTACTACCTGTTTGGCGGTAAGGATGCGGCCGAACCTCCTGTTGCGTCTTTGGATGTGATTATGGAGGGGCAGGACCCTAAGCTTGGTCTGAAAGACATCATGGAGCGCTATGAGTATGCTCATGTAGGCTCTTCTGAAGACGGGCGGATTGGTTCGACTTTGACGCCGCTTGGTGCCGGTGATCCAATACTCACGATTGAGAAGGATAACGTGGAAGGGTTCGGGTTTACTATTCAATCTGTCTCTGCCTCTTCTACTGATGTTAAGGCGACTGATGTTGAGGAAGATCTTACCGATCCAGCGAACCCTAAGAGCAATAAAGGTTCGTTTGAGTTTACTGCGACGCCTCAGGTTGGCGATACACTTGAGATTGTGCTGGAGCTTCCTGATGGAAGCACATCTGTTGTCAGGTTGACAGCGACAGACGATCCGGAAGGTGGTGAAGGGACATTTCTGATCGGAACCGGCAGTAATCCAACCCATGAAAGCGCCCAGAATGCCCAGGCTGCTTTTAAAGAGGCGATTGAAGATCTTGCCAAGACGAAGCTGCGTGCGGTGGCAGATGTTAAGGCTGGTGAGGCATTCTTTGGTGATCGCTCTGCGCTAGAAATACCAACGGCGGATGGATCTGCTCTTGAAGCCGCGGGCGATCAGCTGGTGGACTGGTACACGGGTACCGATAACGACGACGACCCACGTGCTGACAAGAGCGTGCAGATTGATGACAATGTGCGTGTTGAATATGGTGCGCGAGCAAATGAGACTGCGTTTGCAGATCAGTTGAGGAATCTGGCTGTATTTGTCGCGGCGGGTTTTGAGGCAGATGATCCTGATAATGAAGGCCAAGTCGCTACCGCAAAGTCCTATTATTCCGAGCTGGCAAAGATGAGTGAGGATGCGCTTTCGTTTGCTGGGGACCGGAACTCAGGTATCCAGAGTGTCGCTGCTGAAATGTCTGTGGTGAATACAACCGTGAAACGTACGGTAGAGCGGCAGCAGCAAGCGTCTTTGAGCTATCATAATACGTTGACGGGGCTCGAAAGAGTCGACAAGACCGAAGTGGGCACTGAGATAGCCGTCTTGAGAACTGATCTGGATGCATCGTTTCAGGCGACGTCGATCCTGCTCAATCTAAGTATTGCGAATTTCCTGAGATAGCAAAAAGCCTCCTTAACGGAGGCTTTTTTACTTTACGGGTTTGCTTTTTGGCCTCTTAGGCCGGCTGCAAGAGACTTGTTGATGTTGATCATTGTCTCCAAAGCTTCTGGTTCCGCACCGCCCATCATTTCCAACGTTCTGTTGAACGTAAACAGTGCCAGATTGGCGATGTTGTTTTGCAGGTCCAGTGGCAGTTCGCTGTAGTCTGCGGTTGCTTCTGTTACAAAGATGGTCCAGAGCGTGCGATTGAATATGAGGGTTTCGTTGCGTTCTTCGCGTGAAACTGTTTCCCACTCACGTTGCAGCACAGAAAGGCGTGCGGCTGCTTTCATCAGGGCTTCAGCTTCCAGCGCCCTTGGATCCGTCGAGGCCGAGATGTTCGCGGACTGCTGATATGCCTGAGTTGCTTGTTGATACATGACTTATCAAAGTCCTTTCATATTCAATCAGTTTTTTGGCGAGCTTTAGAGCGCGGTAGAGCTCTTCGCGCAAAATTGCTGTGCTGATTTCGCTGATAAGGTCGCGCGTGCTTGGGGCGGCCTGCAGGATTTTGCCGATCACGTCGAAATACTCTTTCTGAGTGACCGTAATATCCTGTTTTAAATACATGACCTGCACTGCAAGGTAGACCTGCTGTGCCATGGTGCTGGCGTCTTCCGGTAGGAGGATATCCTTTTCCCGCAGGATAGGGGCATCCCCTTGAATGAAGAAACGTGCACGTTGCTTATCGTTGGTGATAAGCGTTTCACCGACAATCAGTTTTTCACCGGGTTTTAGTTCGACCTTTAGCGCCATGCAGCCTCCTTCAGAGCAGTCTTAACTATGATGGCAACTAAATGGTTAATCTAGTTAATTTTGACGAGTTATGCAGCGAATTGTTTAAAATTTTTATCGATTTCTGAGCGGGGTTCTGTCTGGCTAAGTGAGTCGGGTTGTAGCGTGGTTTGGGAGGTGATCGACGGGCAGAAATATGCACAGACAATATTAAGTTGGAGTGCTGAGTTGCCTCCGTCGTATCTCCCTGAATTATATGCGCTAAATCTCTTTTGGCATTATGGTGAGGCATCTGTGGGCTGCAATCCCTGATTTATTAAAGGCTTGTTAACAGCTTCTCTCTTTACTCGCAGTACGGGTAATTGTACCCATTTAAAACTCAGTAATTTTTGCTGCGTTGTGACCCAGAACGGGTCATAGATTTTCCTAGAAGGGACCTATAAAATGGCTGATATTACACTCACCGCTGCGGTGCGTTCCAACCTGAGTACTCTCCAGTCTACAGCTGATCTGATTGGCTCTACTCAAGAGCGTCTTGCAACAGGCAAGAAAGTTAACTCTGCACTTGATAACCCTAACTCCTTCTTCACTTCGTCTTCTCTGAATGCTCGCGCCTCTGACCTGAGTAATCTTCAGGATGATATCGGGCAATCCGTTTCTACCTTGGAAGCTGCTGATAAGGGCATCCAGGGTATTGATAAGCTCCTTGATGCTGCAAAAGGTAAAGCTAATCAGGCTCTTCAGGCTGAAGATGCCGAGACGCGTGCAAAGTACGCTGAAGAATTCAACGAGCTGCGTACGCAGATCGAAGATATTGCCAAAGATTCCGGTTACAAAGGTAAAAACCTGCTGGGTGGTGACGGCAATGACCTTCTGGTTAAGTTTAACGAAGATGGTTCTTCTAAACTTAACATTGGTGCCGTGGACTATACGGATCTCGACTCCTCGGATTCTAGTATTCAACTTGCTGAAATTGGCGAAACAATCGGTGAAGTTGACGAGACTGACGGCAAAGGTTTGTTCAAGCTGGGTATTTCTGCTGATGATATCCTTAGTGCAGCCGCAGGTACTGGAACTCAGACTACAGCAGATGTCTTTCAGGTAGGTGCCGGGCCCGCAACTGACCAAGACCTCACTGACCTAGTCAAAGATGGTAATAATCTCTCAGTTGGAGACACGGTCACAGTGGATGGTGAGGACCTTTTCACTATTGGCGAAGGTACCACTTTGCAAGATCTGCAGGATAAGCTTCAAGAAGAGATCAGAAAGAAGCCGGGTAACCAGGATGCGACTGTCGATCTTTCAGGTGGTGATATCACAATAGGTGGTGCAGCTGCTAACGTGACGGTTGGTGTTGGTGGCAGTTCAGTAGCTGTTACTGGTGCTGGCGGTAATACCGATATCACAGCTACAAAGCTGAAAGATATTACCGGTTTTGCTGAGGATGATACGATCACTATCACTGAAGAAGGTGGTATTACTCACGAGTTTACAATCGGTGCGAACTCTACAGTACAAGAGCTTGTAGATGATCTCAATACTGCGCTCTTTTCCAATCTAACTGTGTCATTTGACAATACAACTCAAGAGTTGACTTTGGATAATACTTCTAAAGGGGACAATGCTATTGAGTACAAAGTTGCTTATACTGGGAGTGAGGCTGGCGGCGACTTTGGAGCTTCGTCAAAGCAGACGATTGGTGCAGATGCGGACGCTGTCGTAGGTCGCGGTTGGGGTTCTGATGAGTTGATTGAGGCGTCCCTTGATCAGATTAATAAGGCTCAGAACGATCTTCGTGCGCAGGCGTCCACTTTCGGTACGAACCTGTCTATCGTAACGAATCGTCAGGACTTTACTGCTGATCTGATCAACACACTGGAAGTTGGTGCCGGTAAGCTGACTTTGGCTGATACCAACCTTGAAGGTGCGAACCTCGCGGCTCTGAACACTCAGAACCAGATCGCAACTTCTACTCTGGCTCTGGCAACTCAGGCTAACGCGTCTGTTCTGAACCTTATCCGATAAGCTTAAGTTCAGATTTGAGATTTGGGGAACGCGCTCTTCGGGGCGCGTTTTTCTTTGGCTGAGTCGATGTCCCGCCGTTTGCGTTGGTTTGTGCGTTGCTTTGCGTTTTTGTGGTGGTATGGGCGTTGTTATGTGGTCGTCGTGCTGCAGGCAAAAAAAAGAGCCGTGCTGCGGGGGCGGCATGGCTCAAGGGGGATAATTCTGATTAGCTAGGAGGATAAAGCCTAAGCGGCGCTCTCCTGCTTTGCTTGCGCTGGCTCGGTCTGTTTAGCCTCATAGATAACTGGCTCGATATCCTTTGCCTCTCCGCCCAGGCTGCGTTTTTCCTGCATCTGGATTACTTCATCCACGAAGGCGCGGATGCGGCGGGCCGTTTTGGACGGCAGCTCATAAATGACTTCGCCTTCCGGCTGCTGCGTCAGAGCGTAGATCAGCTCTTCGGACTCCTCGTCATAGTTGTAACCGCGCTCAACACGGCTTTCCTCTTCCTTCGGCTTGCTCGGAATGATGCCCAGTCTTGAGTCGGAGACGTAGGACTTTTCGGAGGCCGTCGGGTTGTTCCCAGCCTCTGAGGAAGCTGTGACGGCCTGAGCGCCGGAGAGCTCGGTTTTGACCTGTACGCTCTCTGATTTTACCGGTGCCGCCTGCGTCGTTAATGACTGATGTAAGAGTGTTGGTCTTTGTGTGACTATTTCCATAATGTCCCCCACGTTTTCAATTATGAACAACTTAAAAGGGAATCTTCTTAAATAAAGTTAATCTTAATGCTCAGTTTTTACTAAATATTTAGAGAAATGCGACTGAAAACCGCCAAAAAACCCTGATTTTTGAGGGGTGATTGGGTGAGTTTCGGCTTATTTCGTTAATATGCACGCCTAATATCGTGCAAATTACAGGGTTTGGTTAACAGCGATGCCCTGCGCTGATCTTTGTGGCGAACTCATCAGACCGTTTGCGCCATAACCTTTTGTTTTAACTTGAGAACCAACAGCTTTGGCGACAGTCTCGATGATGTTGTCTGTCACAGTACGGGCGGTTGCAACCACCTGCAGGTTGGCTTGGAGTATTGGCCGCAGGTTGTCATGCTGTTCGCGCATGCGTTGCACCGACTGCGGGACCAGATTGCCAAGTGCCACGGTGTTTGCGCTGGCAAGGCGGATTCCGGTCAGGTAGGTTTCTATTGCTGCATGTTTTTGCGGGGCGACGTTCGGCAGCTCAGAGATTTGCCCGTCGCGCAGGAGCTCGGTTTCGGCCTCAATCGCGCTGAGCAGATTGTCCATCGCCACTTCAAAGTTCTCGCAAAAGACCTCGGCCTGCATCCGTGTCTGAATTGGTTCTTCCTCAAACGATACGGTCGTTTGAACAGTTTCAGCGTCGTGCTGGTTGGTCATACTGCGTTCTCTTGAAGTTGGAGGAGTTGCGAGTGGACTGAAGCTGCAATGCCAATGCCACCGGACTGAGACAGGGTGTTGGCGTATTCGTTGACCAGCATGGATCGCCAGGCATCAGAGCCTTCGCTGTTTCCGTAGGTTCCGCCTTCATCCAAACCGGTGAACATGTTTTGCAACATCTCGTTGAGGAAAACGGATTCAAATTCCTTCGCCTTTTCCATCAGCGGGTCTTTGGCTGCTGATGGATTGTTTACTTGGGCTGCGCTTTTGGCAAGGTCTGCGGAGCTTTGTAGGGCCGGTGAGGGCAGTTGGGCTTGCGGAAGCATTAGAGGACCTCGATTTCTGCCTGAAGGGCGCCAGCGGCTTTGATGGCCTGTAGGATGGAGATCAGATCTCTTGGGCCAATGCCCAGTGCGTTCAATCCATCCACGAGCTGCTGAAGGGTGATTGTTTCGTTGACCAGAGCGAGCTGCCGGTTGTCCTCGGTGACCTGCACATTGGATCGGGGCACAGTTGCTGTCTCGCCTTGTGAGAACGGGAGCGGCTGAACGACTTCTGGCGATTCTGAGATGGTCACCGTCAGGTTGCCCTGTGCAACAGCGACGGTCGACACCTTTACCTGCTGGCCCATGACGATGATGCCTGAGCTTTCGTCGATGACGATTTTTGCGGGCAGGTCCGGTTCAACGATCAGCTGCTCGATATCGGTGATGAGATCAACGATGTTGCCGTCAAACTGCTTTGGCAGTGTGAGGCGCACGGTGGCCGGGTCGAGTGGTTCTGCGGTTGGCAGGCCGATCAGCTCGTTGACTGCAATTGCGATACGGCGAGACGTGGTTAGATCCGGATTGCGCAGGGCGATGCGAATGGTGCTGAGTGAGGAGAGTTTGAACTCTACCTCACGCTCCACGAGGCCGCCGTTTGGAATGCGGCCAGCGGTTGGTACGCCGCGTACAACAGAGGCTGCGTCCCCTTGCGCCGCAAAGCCAGCGATTGCCACGGGACCTTGTGCGATGGCGTAGGCTTCTCCGTCTGCGCCCATGAGCGGTGTCACAAGCAAGGTGCCGCCCTGCAGGTTCCTGGCGTCGCCCAGTGCGCTGACGGTAACGTCGATGCGTGTGCCTTGCGTTGAGAAGGCTGGCAGGTTGGCTGTCACCATCACGGCGGCGGTGTTCTTTGTGTTCAGGTCAGCTTCATTGGTGTTGACGCCGAGGCGCTCCAGCATTGCCTGCAAAGATTGCCGGGTAAACGGTGAGGCATTGAGAGAGTCGCCTGTGCCCTGAAGGCCGACAACAAGACCGTAACCGATGAGCTGGTTGTCTCGGATCCCTTCAAAGTCAGCTATATCCTTGATCCGTGAGGCTGCATTTCCCTGAAGGGTTGCGCCCAAAAGGACAATCAAGGCCGCTGCGGCGATTCTGGTCAAGCTTGCGAGAGAGCGCATTGGTACCCGGTTCTACAATTCACACTTGCTGGAGTTATGCGATTTTTGTGCCAGTTGCCGCTTTGCCCCTGTCATTTTTTAACTGCATGAATTTACTTGATATTTTTAGTAGGGGGTGGATAAAGGTTAAAGCACTGCAAATTTTAATGCGGCAATTGTTGCCTGCTTGGTAAAGTTTGGTGGTCTCAGCTCGGCAAATGCGTTCGGGTTTCTGCTTTTTGTCCAATTTCACAGCTCTGAGGGTCAGGTTTTGCTTGTACGCACCACTCCGGTTTCTGGTTTGAACTCCACGGGTAAGGTGGAGAAGAAGCGCCGCAAAGGTTCTGAAGGTGATCAGGCGGGTGCATTTGCTGTTGAGGAGGAAACTGTCAGCGTTGCCCAGTCGCAAACGAGTGTCCCGGCGCCTGCGCTGCAAGGGGTAGACTCGTTGCTGGCTCTCCAGCAGATGGACGTTCAGGTGGATGACAGGCGGCGGGCTGTGCAGCACGGAAACAAACTTTTAGACCAGCTGGATGCGCTGCGGATGGATCTGCTGCAGGGGAAAGTGCAGCAGGAGCGTTTGGAGCGTTTGGTGGGCAACCTTTCCATGAGGGTGAAAAGCGGTAATCCTGGCCTCGACAAGGTTGTCGAAGATATTGAATTACGTGCCAGAATCGAGCTCGCGAAGCTTGGTCATTACGTAGAATAACGTATCATAATGGAAAAATGCCTGTAAAACTGGGGTGCCTGTGGAGCTTTCCAACCGCATAAGTGGCTGAATATTATGCAAATATGCATTCTTAGACAATTTCATCTTTTTAGTAGATTGTTGTTTCAGGTTCCTCTCGCTATATTCCAGCCGCCCATATAAATAGGCGGAGTTTCAGATGGCAGTTGATGTCGCAATTGATTATCGTCCATCTCCGGATGAACCATTCATGAACGACCAACAGCGCGAGTACTTTCGTAGGAAGCTGCTCGCGTGGAAGGAAGATATTCTGAAAGAGAGCAAGGAGACCCTTGCTGCGCTTCAAGAAGAAAGCACAAATCATCCAGATCTGGCTGACCGTGCTTCTTCTGAAACAGATCGGTCGATTGAATTACGTGCGCGCGATCGGCAGAGAAAGTTGATTTCCAAAATTGACGCTGCTCTTGCTCGCATTGAAGACGGATCCTATGGCTACTGTGAAGAGACTGGTGAACCAATCTCTGTACGGCGTCTGGATGCGCGACCTATCGCTACGCTTTCAATCGAGGCTCAAGAGGCACATGAGCGTCGTGAGAAAATCTATCGGGATGACTGATCCTCAGGGAGACAGGATATCGCCTTTCAAGCTGTGGTCATAATTTTGTAGACTCTAATACTTGAACTATAACTTTACGAGGGAAGTGTGGCCTGGCTGCGCTTCCCTTGTTTTGTTTTAGGCTGGCGTTACGGGCTTTGCCGTGTTCCGGCGCATGAAGGAAAACGAGCCCGGCATGCTGGGGAGCATGTTGCCGGGCCCGCTTTATGTGCCGCTCAAGCTGGGGAGCTTATTGAGCGGCATCGGGTTCCTGAATTCTCGTTAGAACGGAAGAACGATGTCCAGCACCTGACTGCCGTAGCGCGGCTGCTGGGTGGAGGAGATTTGTCCGCGGCCACCATAACCAATACGTGCCTCAGCGATCTTGGTGCTCTCAACTGTGTTGTCGGCGGCAATGTCCTGCGGGCGAACCACACCAGCTACGATCAACTCGCGCACCTCGTGGTTGACGCGCACCTCCTGACGGCCCTCGATGACGAGGTTGGAGTTGGGTAGGACCTGTGTCACGACAGCGGCTACGGTGGTCTTCAGGCTTTCTTCGCGGTCAATGGAGCCGCTGCCCTGAAAATTGTCGGAGCTGTTGATGGAGGCCAGTGCATCTGCCGAGGTTCCGGATGGAAGTGCGAATTTATCGATCGCTGATCCCAGTGCGCCGCCAGCACCGGTGTTTTTTGTATCGCTACGGGAGCTTCTCGAAGTGTTCTCAAAGGCTGCCTTGTCGGAGATGGTGACGTTGACAGTGACGATATCGCCGATACGCTTTGCGCGCTGGTCCTGAAAGAAGGCTCTGTTGCCCGTGCGCCAGAGCGAGTTGGCGTTGTACCGTTCGGTTTCCTTGACAGGCATTGGCATCTGGACTGGTCGGTACCCCGGCTGGGTGCGTGGGTCCTGAATAGCGGTCAGCGCTGGTTCCTGACCAATCTTGGAGAGCTTGTCGGCGGTGCCGCAGCCTACAAGAGCGAACAGAGCGATTGATAGAGCTGCGTACCGCTTTAGCTTGGCTGCTGAAGGTGTCTTAGGCATCAGCGGGTCTCCAGTACGGCTGCAACTTGCGTGCTGGTGGTGCTAACGACAGCAATGTTTTTGCCGACCACTGCTGCAAGGATTGTCTTCTTGGAGATTGGGTTCACGATCTCGATCAAGTCGTTTTTGCCGCCTGCGGATTTGGCTTTGCCCTGTGTGGAGATGTTCATGCCCGGTATCTTGTAAAGTACAGTCACCTTGGCGCCGCGTTTGATGAGAACGGGAGCGCTTACGTCTCTTGGTGTGAGTGTGGAGCCTGAGCGCATGTTGCGGCGGACTTCCATGCCGATCAGATCAGCTGCAGCAAGAAACTCGCGTCCGGCATAACGGTTGGCAGCTTTGCGCTCCTCGCGAATGTCATTTGCAGTGATAACCGTGCCGCGCTCCAGATTGCGTGCCAGTGTTGTGATGGAGACCATCTGGGAGGCGCTGCCGATGACAGAGATCGGTTTGCTTTGACCTTCCCGTACCACGTTGAGAATTGCCTTGAAGCGGGCGGTGCGCGGGGACCAGTTGATGTGGCCGATGGTCAGCGGTGAAACGGAGTTTGCGTCTGCCTGCAGGTTGACCGGAAGCGGGGAGGTGTATGAGATCTCAATTTCTTCCGGTGGTACGCCGGCGCGCTCGGCAAATGCGTTAAGCAAGATGTCTGAGATGAGTGCTTCATCCACCGGAATAGACAGACGGTGCACGCTGACGGTGGTCAGGCCGTTGGTATCCGCGCGAATGAAACCTGCTGCTTGCGCCTGTTGTGCGATGATCAGGGCAGAGACATTGCCGGTTGTTCCAAGGTCCGGGCTGCGGAAAATTGGGGTTTGGGCCAGATCTCCAGCTTCGGTGTAAAAGTCTCCGATTGTCACAACTGGTCCGGTTACGTTGACGACCGGACGCAGGGTTGGTGCTGCGAATGCGCTGCCTGCTGCCAGTGCCAGTAATCCTGCAAAGAGTGCGCTTACCAACTTTCTCATGAGGTCAGCTCCTTAGCGAAGGTTGGTCGTCGTGGAGTACATCTCGTCTGCGGCTTTGATGATCTTGGAGTTCATCTCATAGGCGCGCTGTGCGGCGATCAGGCTGGAGAGTTCTGTGACTGCGTCCACGTTGGAGGATTCCAGATGACGCTGAAGGATGTTGCCGAAGCCTGCGTTGCCCGGAGTGTCGATCTGCGGCGGGCCGCTGGCTGCGGTCTCAAGGAAGAGGTTGTCGCCGACGGCTTCCAGACCTGCCTGATTGATGAAGCGTGCAACTTCGATCTGGCCGAGGTTGAGCAGTTGATCGTTGTCGTCCATGGCCTGCACGAGGCCCTGCACGTTGATTGTCAGATCACGTGCGTTGTCTGGAATGGTGATGCCAGGTTCGACTGTGTAGCCATCTTTGGTGACCAGCTGGCCGGTCTGGGAGCGGGCAAAGGAACCGTCGCGGGTGTAGCCGGTGGTTCCGTCCGGGCGCTGGATCTGGAAAAAGCCTTCGCCGCGGATTGTGATGTCGTATTCGTTGCCGGTCTGGGTTACGGAACCTGCGGACATGATGCGCGTGGTTGCGGCTGTACGTACACCGGAACCGATTTGCACGCCGTTTGGAACGATCGTGCCGGCATCGGAGGTTTCGGTACCCATGCGGCGCTGGTTCTCGTAGAGCAGGTCCTGAAAGTCTGCGCGCTGGCGCTTGTAGCCGGTGGTGCGCATGTTGGCCACGTTGTTCGAAATGACTTCGACGTTCAGTTCCTGAGCTTTCATGCCGGTAGCGGCGATGTGTAGAGCTTTCATTGTCCTGATCCTTAAGCTTCAACCGATCCAAGTTCGCGGATGGAGCGCTGACGGAGTTCGTTGCGCTGCGACATCATCTTGGACACGCTTTGATATTGGCGGGTGATTTCAATCATGCGGGAGATTTCGCGAACGCCTTCTACGTTGGAGCTCTCAAGAGCGCCCTGTACGACGGTCGGGTTGTTTGCTGGGATAGGGTCAATGCCGGAAAACAGGTTGGCGCCAACGTTTGTAAGTTGCTGGCGGTTGTCGAATGTGTAGACATCCAGACGCCCAAGCTGTGCTTGCGGGGTGGAGATGAAACCTTCTTTGGTGATGGTGATCTCGCCATCTTCAGGATTGATCTGGATTGGAGCGCCGTCAGCCAGAACTGGCAGGCCTGCATCGGTTACAAGTGTGCCTTCCGGGTCAAGGGCAAGGCTGCCAGCGCGGGTGTAAAGCTGTTCGCCGCCTGCGCCTTGAACAGCCAGATAGCCGTCGCCGTCAATGGCAACGTCCAGCGTGTTGCCAGTCAGTTGGATTGAGCCCTGCGTCAATACTGTTGCCGTGCCCACATCCTGCGTAAAGGAGAGGGGGCGGTCCTGGCGCTGAAACTCGGAGGCCTGCGCGGTTGGCATCAGGTATTCCTCAAAGATCAGCCTTTGAGCCTTGTAGCCGGATGTATTGATGTTTGCCAGATTGTTGGCCACCACATCCAAGTTCCGACGAAGGGCACTTTGACGTGACAAGCCGATCAGCTGTGCGTTTTCCATTTTATGCTCCCCAGCATTGCAGTGGATCTCCCCAGACCCGCTGCGCCAAGGTTCTTGCAGGAGTTGTGCCAGTTTGAAGCTTTGGCTGAATTCTCCTGTTTTGAGGGGGTGGAGCGCAAAATATCTGTTAAGTAACTGATAAAATATGCCTACTTTAATTTCCTAGTGGGCAAAAATTGCTTAGTAATAGTGTGTTAACTATGTGGTAATCTTTGTTAACCAATTAGATTGAATTAACAATACTTAAACCTTTGATTGCGATTCACCGGGACGCAAAAATGGCAGATACGGAACTGCAAGATACCGAGGATGAGGGTAGATCCGGCAAACGCAAGGTCGTTATCGGAACGATTGCTGGCGTCTTGTTGCTGACCCTTGGTGTGGGTGGTGCCTATGTCATGGACTGGTTCGATCTGACTAATACCACGACCGTTAAACGCGCCGACGGTACGGTTGAGCGTATCAATGCCAAGCCAGTGGTCTTTTACGACCTGCCGGAAATGACGGTGAACCTTTCTACCCAAGGGCGGACTACATACCTGAAGGTCCGGATCGCACTTGAGGTTGAGAGCGAGCATATGGTTTCTCAGGTAGAGCCGTATCTTCCGCGCATTCTTGATGCCTTCCAGATTTATCTGCGCGAGTTGCGCCCTGCTGACCTTGAAGGGTCTGCCGGGTTGTTCCGTTTGAAAGAGCAGCTGCTGCGTCGCATCAACTCTGCAATCTATCCAGCCAAAGTCGAAGGGGTTCTCTTTAAAGAGATCCTTATTCAGTAGGGGAGCGGCATATGTCAGATACCGATGGTCTCCCTGAAAATCTGGATGAAGCCTGGGATCAAGCGCTTTCTGAAAGCGATGGTGACAGTGATGAGGACCTTGCAGCGGCCTGGGGCGCTGCGCTTCAGGAACAGGGTGTAGAAGGCGGAGAAGAGGCTGCAGCTCAATGGGCTGCGATGATCGACGACAGCGAGCCTGACCTTGAGAGCGCGTCTCGTGGTGCCGACCGTATCCTCAATCAGGAAGAAATCGACAACCTTCTGGGCTTTACGCTGGATGGCTCTCTGACAGGTGATGAAGGTGGCGTTCGCGCGCTGATCAACTCGGCCATGGTGTCTTATGAACGCCTGCCGATGCTGGAGATCATCTTTGACCGTCTCGTGCGGCTGACCACAACATCGCTGCGCAACTTTACGTCGGACAATGTTGAAGTCTCCTTAGACTCCATGACCAACGTGCGTTTTGGGGACTATCTGAACTCCATTCCTTTGCCTGCCATTCTTGGTGTCTTTAAAGCGCGGGAATGGGATGGGTTTGGACTGGTTACCGTTGAAAGTTCTCTGATTTACTCGATCATTGATGTGTTGTTGGGCGGTGGGCGCAGTACCTCGCCAACGCGCGTTGAAGGGCGTCCTTACACCACGATAGAAACCAATCTGGTGCGGCGGATGATCGAGATTATTCTGCTGGATGCGGAGCAGGCGTTTGCGCCGTTGTCTCCGGTCAGTTTCCCGCTGGAGCGTCTGGAGACCAATCCACGCTTTGCTGCAATCTCCCGGCCTGCAAATGCTGCTATTATGGTAGAGCTGCGCATTGATATGGAAGACCGTGGCGGCAAGGTGGAAATTGTGCTGCCGTATGCGACCCTTGAGCCAATCCGTGACCTGCTCCTGCAGATGTTCATGGGTGAGAAGTTCGGGCGTGATTCAATCTGGGAAGAGCATCTTGCCACCGAGGTTTATTCCTCGGAAGTGCAGGTTGATGCTGTCCTTTATGAAAATACCATCCCGCTTCAGCGGGTCTTAAATCTGGAAGTCGGGCAGACCCTGTTGTTTGACACCGGACCCCGCGATCCTGTTCAGGTGAAATGCGGAGGAGTGCCGTTGACCGAAGGTCTCATGGGTCATGTTGGTGACCGGATTTCGGTCGAAATCTCCAAGAAGTTGAAACCACCTAAGATGACACTCGCCGCTTTCGAAAAGTCCCTGCAAAACGAACTGGAGACAAACTAGCTATGTCCCTAGGTCTTATCATTGAAACTATTGTTGCCGTTCTCCTTGTCATCACCATTGGCTATTGCTGGAAGTTGAATGCTCGCCTTAGCCGGTTGCGGTCTGATGAAGAGTCTTTGCGTGCAACCATCTCCGAGCTGATCACGGCAACCGAGATTGCAGAGCGTGCCATCATGGGGCTCAAGTCCATCGCAGGAAATGCGGACCGCACTCTTGGTGCGCGTTTGGGTGAGGCTGAGGCAGTATCTCGCAAACTCACTGATCAGCTGGGCGCTGGTGAGGATGTGCTGGATCGTGTTGGCAGCGTTGCTGATAGCGCACTTGCTGATCGTGATACTCGTGTTGCTGCACCGGTTGGCGCTACGTCCCGCACTTATGAGACTGCGGCTGAGGGGCTTGCTGCCGGGATACTTGCGGAACATGAGGTTGCGGCCCCAGTTGAAGCACACAATGCGGCGGCGCATGCAGAGCCACGCAGTGCGGCTGTTACTAAGCCTTCGACCCGCTCTGTTACTCGTGATATTCGTGAAGCTGCCAACGAGTCTGCTGCGCGCCTTGAGCGCTTTCGTAAGCAGGCGCAGGAACGCGTGGCATGAAACTCAGGCTCCTTCCAATTGTGGTCTTTGCTGGCAGTGCTCTTCTGGTTCTGAAACTGCTTGGTTTCTATCTTGGGGGCACTTTCCCAATGGGTGCCGTTCGTGTGGCAGATGCGCAGCAGTCCCAGACAGCAAGGGCCGGGGAAGTCGCTTCCTCTGATACGCAGAAAACTGCTTTGCCAGAAAGCCTGCGGACAGTTCAGATGGCGCAGGCTACGGATGGTGTTATTGAGAGTGGGGTCCCAACAAACTCTGTTTCCGAACTGGCCGTGCTGAACAGTCTGGGCAATCGCCGTGATGCGCTCAATCAACGCGAGGAGGATCTGGAGTTGCGGGAGCAGGTGCTTGGAGCGGCTGAGGCGCGGTTGAACGAGCGTTTTCAAGAGCTTAAAGCACTTGAAGCCAAGATCAATTCAGAAGCCGAGCGTCAGGAAGAGCAGGCTGCGGAAGAGATTATGGATCTGGTGAAGATCTATGAGAGCATGAAAGCCAAGAACGCGGCGCGGATCTTCAATCGCCTGGATCTGGAGATCATGCTCAAGGTGGTCAAGCAAATGCAGCCCAGAAAGATGGCCGACGTGCTTTCCGAGATGGATCCGGAAGTTGCTGAGCAGTTGACCATTGCACTTGCTGCAGGCAAGAGCCGCAATGTGAAGACCACTTCGACAATTCTCCCGAAGATTCAGGGTAATTAACTGCGTAAGTTGGTGGCTTTTGGTTCGTGGCCCCGGATTCTGTAAGCTTGCGTTAATAGCAAATTGTTACAGATACCTAGTAAATTTTAGGAGTAAGAATCGGGCATGGTCGAATCTGGGGGCGACTTTGGGGCTAAGCAGAAGCTTTCCTTTCTGCGCGCCACTTTACCGTTATTGCCGCGCCATGCATTTCATGGGGTACGCAGTGTGAAGGTAAAGGGTAAGGCTTGGCTTGTCTCCTTTATGCTTGCGACGACCGCTCTTGGCGGCAGTGTCTTGAACGCATGGGCCGATCCAGCGTTTGCCGTTGTTGAGGCGGAAGACACAGGCGAGTTTGCGCGGATGGTGATCACGTTTGAGGATCGTACTCTGCTGCCGCCCTTTGAGGCTTCCATCTCCACCAGTGTGCTGCGTATCTCGTTTCCCGACGGTATTGATGCGGATATTGATGATGTCCCTGAGCAGCTGAGTGATTACATTTCCATTGCCCGTGCTGATCCAGATGGCGCTGCTTTGCGGTTTGCGTTGCGGCAAACACTGGACATTCACAGCATGGAAGCTGGCGAGAAGCTGTTTATTGATCTTCTGCCTGCCAGTTATGAGGGCCGGCCTCCGGCTTTGCCGCAGGAGGTGGTGGATGAGCTTGCGCGGCGGGCTGCCGAAGCGCTTGAGCGGGTTCGTATTCTTGAAGAAGCTAACGCGATTGAGGATCAGGAGATCAAGGTTAAGCTGCGGGTTGGCGAGCATCCAACATTTACCCGTTTGGTCTTTGACTGGAACGTGAAAGTGAACAGTGCGTTTGAGCGTTCGGGAAACAACATTCGCGTTAAGTTTGATCAGACCGCAGATTTGGATCTTTCTCGGTTTAAAGCCAGTTTGCCACTGAGCGTTCTTGATGTGGGGTCTCAGGCACGGGACGACGATCTCATCTTCAACATGATCGTTGATCCGCGCGCAGATGTTCGCTCGTTCGAGGAGGGTAAGCAGCTTATTGTTGACATCACTCCTGAAGATATAGGGCAACTTGATCCGCGTGTAGCGGAGATCCGTGAAGAGCTGTTCGGCGATGATGATGTGCCGCAGGATGTGTCGAATGTCATCACCACGCTGGGCGATAAAACCGCTGCTGCTCCATCCGGAGATGCGCAAGCTGTGTCCAGTGCTCCGGGAAGTCTGGTTCCGCCGCCGCAAGTGAAGCAGACGCCGGCCGTGGATACGGGTGATGACTTTGAGTTGGTGCGGATGCCGTTGCCACTGGCCAAGCCCGAGCTTGAACGGATTGGCGAGCCTTCCCCGCGAATGGGTCCTGCGGACGTTCCCAAGGTGAAGCCTTCTGCGGAAGAACTCCGTGAGGAGGCGCACCAGAAGCAGGTGATAGAAGCTGCTGCTGATGATGTTGAGGCGGATCGGGCCCCTGTTGCTGCAGTGGAGGACGCGCAGGATGATCCTGTTGCTGAGGTGATTACACCAGCTGATCTGACTGCTGAGGTGGCGAAGCCTGCTGCGCAGGCCGCTGTGCCGCTGGACGTTGCGCCATTTGATGCAGACACCGAGGATGACGTGGATTTGGCGCGCTGGGTTTCTGCTGAAACCATTATTCAGGAAGAAAGTGATCCGGCTGACGAGGTTGTTGGCGTTGAGACCTATCGTATTGGCGATACGGTCCGTCTAGTCTTTCCGTTCAAAGGCGATGTGGGCGCTGCTGTGTTCCGCCGTAATCACAAGGTCTGGGCTGTCTTCGACAGTGCTGAACAGCTGGATGGGCGCGGAGTTCCTGCGGTCTTGAGTGATGTTGCGCGTAACGTGGAGCTTGAGAGTGTTGATGGTGCGCAGGTGCTTCGGTTTGACTTGAAGCGCACCACCTTGCTCTCCATCGAGTATCAGGATGAGGCCTGGGCGATTACGCTTGGTCCGTCGATCTCCACAAAGACCACTCCGGTCAATGTTGAGCGCAATGTGCAGGGGGATGGCTCCAATGTTCTGCGTTTGCCGTTTGGTGAAAGTGGCCGGTTGCATGTGCTGAGCGACAAGAGCGTTGGTGACCGGATTTATGTGGTCAGTGGTTCTGCTCCGGTGCGTGGTATTTTGAAGTCGCACCAGTTTCCGCAGGTGAAAATTCTGCGCAGCTCTCAGGGGCTTGCGGTGGTGCCGAGTGCGGACGGTATTGATGTCGAGCTGCTGGGCGAGGATCTGGTGATTTCCAGACCCGGCGGATTGAAGATTTCCAACCGCGGGCTTTCCAGAGGCACGACGATTAGTGACCATGTAAAAGATCCTACCCAGCCGGGTTTGATTGAATTTTCCCAGCTTAATCAGCAAAAGCCTGAAGATTACATGCAGAACCTTCGGGCGCATGAAGAGGCAATTGTACAGGCTGAACCGGATCAGGTGAGCGGTCCACGTCTGGATATGGCGCGGTTTTTTCTCTCTAGCGGATTTGCGCAGGAGGCCATTGGCACGTTGAGTGTCATGGAGGATGACGACCCGCTTATTGGGAAGGATGCCACGTTTAATGTGATGATGGGCGCTGCGCAGATGCTGGCGGCGCGGCCGGGAGAAGCGCTTGAGTATCTGGCGGCTCCTGAGCTTGCCAGCAGTCCTGATGCAGCGGTTTGGCGGACTTTTGCCCATGCTGCGTTGGGAGACTGGCAGGGCGCGCACGCCAACCTGGGGCGTGCCCAGAGTGTCATGG
This sequence comes from Pseudovibrio japonicus, assembly GCF_014651595.1. GTDB lineage: Bacteria > Pseudomonadota > Alphaproteobacteria > Rhizobiales > Stappiaceae > Pseudovibrio > Pseudovibrio japonicus. The sequence continues at coordinate 485,100 of NZ_BMXE01000003.1, forward strand.
CCAATTATCCGGTGATGTTGCAGGTGCGCTTTAATCTTGCTGCTGCCAAAACGCATCTGGAGCTCGGAAACTTCGGCAAGGCTCTTGGGGCTCTGTCGCAGATTGAGCCGTCTGACGCCAGTGAAGAGCAGGCAGTTCAGTATGATTTGCTGCGCGGACGCATTGCGGATGCTTCTGGGCGCTCTCAGGAAGCGTTGGATGTGTACGATCTGGTGGTGCGCTCCAGTGAAGGGCCGGAAGCGGCGGAAGCCAAGTTTCTGAGTGTTAAGCTGCGGTATCGTGATGGACTGATTGATGCTGATGAGGCCTTGGCAGATCTGGAAGGCCTTGCTGCATCGTGGCGTGGTGATGAAACCGAGCTCAAGACGTTGAGGCTTATGGCACAGTTGCATGCGCAGGAAGGTCATTACCGGCGGGCTTTTGAGGCGATGGCGCAGGCGGTTCAGTCTGATGCGGGCGCAGAGATTACCTCCGACATTCAGCATGAAATGGGATCTGTCTTCGCGACACTGTTTCTTGAAGGTAAGGCGCAAGTTCTTGAACCTGTCAAAGCACTTGCGCTGTTCTATGATTTTCGCGAGCTGGTGCCTGCGGGGCGTCAGGGAGACGAGATGGCGCGTATGCTTGCTAGTCGTCTGATTGATATGGACTTGCTGGATCAGGCAGCTGCTGTTTTGCGGCATCAGATCGACAAGCGCCTGAAAGGGTCCGCACGGGCACAGATCGCGGCTGACCTTGCTGTTGTTTATCTGCTGAACCGCAAGCCTGATGAAGCGTTGCGGGTGCTTTCGCAAACCCGTCAGGGGCAGCTGCCGGCAGCTTTGCAGCGTCAGCGCAACATTGTCGAGGCGCGGGCTTTGAGTGAGAGCGGGCGGCCTGACCTTGCTCTAGAACTGGTACGAAACATGTCCGGTCCCGATGTGGACCGGTTGCGTGCTGATACGCTGTGGTCGGCGCGTTCCTGGCGCAAGGCCGGTGAACAGCTGGAGCGAATGAACGGTAGCCGGTGGTCTGATGATGTGCCGTTAGCTGATTATGAGCGGGCAGATGTGATCCGCGCTGCCATCGCTTACACTCTTGCGGAAGATGTGCTGGGACTTGAGCGGCTGCGCCAGAAATATTCGCAGAAGATGAGCGAGTCTCCTGAGGCAAAAACCTTTGAGATCGTGACACGACCCGTTGAGAGGCGCGGTGTCGAGTTCCTGAATGTGGCTAAGACGCTTGGCGGCGGGGATAGTCTGGTCTCCTTCCTTGAGGAGTACAGGCGCCAGTATCTTTCAGCAAAGCCGTTTGTTGCGACAGAAGACGTCTAGCTTTCTCCAACTGACATTTCTGGTGCTATAGCCTAATTGAGGGCTGAGGGTATAAGCGTTTGCTGGTTGGTGCCAGAGCAGGTTGCGTTAGTGCATCCTGCTCTGAGCGTGATTTAAGCGCCGAAACTTCGGACCAGACTGCCTGCGATCAATTGCCAGCCATCGACCAGCACAAAGAAGATGAGCTTGAAAGGCAGGGAAATCACAATTGGTGGCAGCATCATCATACCCATGGACATGAGGACCGATGCAATCACCAGATCGATGATCAGGAAGGGCAGGTAGAGCAGGAAGCCGATTTCAAAGGCGCGGCGCAGCTCGCTGATCATGAAAGCGGGGACCAGAACGCGCAGGCTTAGCTCTTCCGGTGTTTCCGGAGCAGGGGCCTTGGCCAGCTCCTGAAAGAGCAGAAGGTCTGACTCGCGCACTTGCTCGCGCATGAACTGATGAAATGGTTCAGAGGCACGTTCAAACGCTTCCTGAGGTTCGATGGTGCCTTCGATCATTGGTCTTGCACTCAGATCCCATGCGGTTTCAAAAGCAGGGGCCATGACAAAAGCCGTCAGGAAAAGAGCGAGGGACAGCATGACAGCGTTTGGCGGTGCGGTCTGAAGGCCGATTGCGGAGCGCAGCAAGGACAGCACCACCACGATGCGGGTGAAGCTTGTCACCATAATCAGAATGCTTGGTGCCAGAGAAAGTACCGTGAGCAGCATAACCAGCTGCACGGCCCGTTCTGTGACCGAGTTGCCTTCTCCGCCTCCAAAATCAATGGAGATGCTTTGAGCGGCAGCAGGACCGAACCAGAAAAGCAAGAGAGCGAAAACCAGAAGTCCAATTCGTCCTTTGGTTCCGCTCAGCTTGGCTTTCAACATTCCTGCTAAACTATTTTGTGTTGGCCTCAATGTCATCTAGCAGGTCTGCCATTTCCTTTGCGATGCCATCCATGGCGTCGTTGGGATCTTGTTTGAGTGGTGTCTTTGCCGCTTTTTTGGGAGCAGACTTTTTCGGCGCAGCTTTTGGTTTCTCAGGCTTTTCAGCTTTGGTTTCCGGCTTTGCAGCCTTTGGTTCCTCAGCGGGCTGTTTTGGCTGAGAGGCCTTGCTTGCATCTGTCTGCGCCGGTTCCACCTTCTGTTTGGCAGCGGGCTTAGATGCAGGCTCTGTCGTCTTGGCGGGGTTTGCTGCGGGGGCTGGCGTCTTTGCTGCCGGCTTTTCTGTAGCCTTGTCTGCTTTTGCTGCGGGCTTTTTGGCGGCCTGAGGCTTTTGCTCGTCTTTCTGAGCGACTGGCGCTTTCTTTTGAGTGGGCTGTTCCTTGGCTGGTGCAGCGTTTACACGCGGGCGCATGAAGGCGCTTGCAGCTCTTGCGGCTGGGCCGTTGAGCGGCGGTGTTGTTGCCGCCATTGGAACTGGTTTGGAGGCCGCATGCGAGTCTGCCTTTGGCTCTTCCGGTTTGGCCACTGGCTTCTGGGCGGTTTTTTCAGGTGCTGACGTGCTCTGCTCAGGCGCTGGTGCTTTTGGCGTCGGTTTGATGAAGCCGTTTGTGCGGGGCGGTGCTGGGCGTGCCGCGATCGGACGCGCCGCCAGTTTTTGCACGCCGCGCGTTCCACCGATGGTTGGCGTTTGCAGAGGTGCTGGTTTGCCGGGCTGCGCTGCTGGTGCAGGCGCCGCGGGCTTCGCACTGCGCAAAGGCGCTGGTGGCGCGATTGGAGCAGGCTTTTCTTTGGGCGCTACGCCAGCTGCGGGGATAGGTGCTGTCATCGCCGGTTGTTTGGCAGGTGCCTCGGTTTCTGGCTGCTGAGCTGGTTCCGGGCGGCTTGTCTGTGCAGGTTTCAGCTCTTCTGGTGCTGATGGGGTGTGATCGCCCCAGTGCAGGCGTGCAGAGGGTTCTGTCCCGGCTGCCGCTTGTTCGAAGGTCTGGGCAGTGACCGGTTGGCCGTTGCCTGTTCCTACCTGTCCACGAAGAGGGGCAGAGACAGGTACACCGCGGATGATGCCCTGTTCGACAACCACATCGTTGGCACCGCCAATCATGATGAGGTGTTCAACATCGTCCCGGCGGACCAGCAATAATCTGCGCCGTGCATCCAGGTCTGTTGCATCCATTATGGCGAGGCGGGGTTGGCGACTGCGAGACCCCTTGTAACTGGTTCTGGCAAAACGCTTTAATTGCGGGATCAAGACCACCGCCAGAACGATCACAAATAGCAAAGCCAGTATGACTGTGAGGAAGAGAGCGCTTCCTTGTGTCATACCGGTTGTTTGGGCCAGCCAGTCAGGCATGCATGTTCCCCATCTACTGTCGACGGGCTGCTATTTTGATCTAACAGCCCGGAATCGGGGTACGAATCCCCTTATTAACTCATGGGCGCATTTGTACCCTATAGTTTGGGGAGAATGAACACTTCAGAGGGGCGAAGTTGATGGCGTTACCCGTGTTTTTTGTGCCAAATTCGCCAGAAGATCTATTGCGCTGCGAGAATTATGCTAGGTGGGCAAAATCTGCCAGTTTTTAAGCTGGAGTTCCGCGCAAGTGTTAACGCCTATGATTCTGTGTGAGTGGCGGGCGGAATCTGAAATTTGCTAGTGCTCTGCTTTCTAACGTTTCTTCGGTGTGCAAATATTAATGTAACCTTAAAATTAACGCTTTGTTAACCAATATCTAGGCAGCTTATTCCTAGTTTATTTTAACAAATCTGTTCTCATAGGTTGTGCTGCCAGATGGCCTTAACTGATCTTCCGATGTTCCAGGCCCTGCGCCAAAAGATGCAGTGGCACCAGGAGCGGCAGGGCGTGCTCGCTGAAAACGTGGCCAATGCGGATACGCCGGGTTATCGCAGCAAAGAGCTGAAGGAACTGAGCTTTGGGGACATGGTGGATGCAGAGGCCGGTTCAGGTGCCCTGCGTCCGGTTGTGACCAGCGCTGGTCATATCTCGACTGGTGGGATCGGCTCTAGCGTTGGTACGAAGACGGATAAGGCGTCCAGCTTTGAAAGAACGCCAAACGGCAACAGCGTGGTTCTTGAAGAGCAGATGATGAAGATCGCTCAGAACCAGATCGATTATCAGACAGCGACCAGCCTTTATACGCGCAGCCTTGGCATGTTCAAGACCGCCCTGAGACGATGAGTGAGCGTGGTTGTCTTGATGTGACATGCATCAGGGCAGATGCGGGAGGAACCCATGGATTTTATGAAGTCGATGTTTATTGCGGCGTCCGGGCTGAAAGCCCAGACAGGCCGTATGCGCGTGATCGCGGAGAACATTGCCAACGCCGATTCCACCGGCCAGACACCGGATGCGGACCCGTACCGACGCAAGGTTCCTACATTTACCAATAGCTTTGACAGCAAGGTGGAAGCGGAGCTGGTGAGGCTCGGCAAGGTGCGTGAGGACCAAAGCGAGTTCAAGCTCAGGTACGAGCCTGACCATCCGGCAGCCAATGACAAGGGCTACGTGAAGATGCCCAATGTGAACACGCTGGTCGAGATGGCAGATATGCAGGAAGCGACGCGCTCTTATGAGGCGAACCTGAACGTGGTGAAGTCCTCCCGTTCCATGATGCAGAAAACACTAGATATTCTCAAAGGTTGATAACCGGTCGTTAGATACCGGGGGGAGATACACTCATGTCTAATGCTTCTATTGCTGCAAGTGCATATGCAAACACAGCAAAGCTGAGCAATCCACTTGAAGCCAGCAGCGAAATTGCTGACAAGGGCGATGCTTTTAGCTCAATGGTCCAATCGGCGATTAGTGAGGTCAACGAGGGTGGTCAGGTTGCTGATACCCAGTCGATCAATCTGCTGCAGGGCAAAGCCAATGTGGTGGATGTGGTGACTGCGGTTGCTGAGACCGAGCTGGCTCTGGAAACCGTGGTGTCGGTTCGCGACCGCGTTATTTCTGCCTATGAAGAAATTATGCGGATGCCAATCTAATCATCTGGCGTTATGTGTCAGTGCCAAAGGATGAGCGAAACGGTGGTTAGAGCAGGATGAGCGGCGCAGAAGTACTGGATATTGCCAGTGAAGGCATATGGACGCTCATTCTGGTGTCGGCTCCCGTGATGCTCGTCGGGCTGCTTGTTGGTGTGGTTGTGGCGCTGTTTCAGGCACTGACACAAATTCAGGAGCAGACGCTGGTGTTTGTTCCCAAGATCCTGAGTATCTTTATTGCGCTGCTGGTGGCTTTGCCTTTCATGGGCGAGTTGATGAATTCATTTACAAACCGTATTGCCGGGTTGATTATTTCCGGCTTTTGAGCGACATAGCGCGCGGGACCTCTGACATTCCGGGAGCAGTTTTGTGACGATCAATCTGGATTTTCTACCGGTGATCGTTATGGGCTTTATGCTGATGTTTGCGCGCATTGGCACGATGATCATGCTGGTGCCCGCATTTGGCGAAACCTTTATTCCCGTTCGCGTGCGTTTGACCATCGCGCTGCTGCTGACTTACGTGCTTGCTCCCCTCAATGCTGATCTTTATCCGGCGGATGCCATGAGCAGCCTGCCGCGCCTTTTGAGCCTGCTTGGCGGAGAGTTGCTGGTCGGGTTCTTTATTGGCCTGTCCATGAAGCTCATCTCCTACGCTCTTTCCACGGCTGGTACGATCATGGCCAACCAGTCCGGCCTTGCATTTGCGATGGGCGGGGATGCGACTAACTCGGGTCAGCAGGGTGCCTTGATGGGAAACTTCCTAAACGTGCTTGGCATCTGCATGGTTTTTGTGACCAACCTGCATTACGTGATGATTGCGGCCATGCAGGACAGCTTTACGCTGTTTCCGCCCGGCAATCCGCTTCCTGTTGGGGATTTGTCAGCGCTGGCGGTTGAGACGGTGACGCACATGTTCTCTGTGGCTGTGCGTCTTGGCGCGCCGTTCATCGTGGTCGGGATCGTGTTTTACTTCAGTCTGGGCCTGCTGAACAAGCTGATGCCACAGATGCAGATTTTCTTTATCGCCATGCCGGTCAATATTATGATTGGCTTTGGTATCTTCCTGCTGCTGCTTTCAACTTTGATGGGGTACTACCTGTCGGAGTTCCGAAATGCGCTTCAACCGTTCCTGTTGAATTAGCGAGGAAGCTGATGGCTGATGATTCCGACGATTCGGAGAAAACCGAGGACCCCACCCAAAAACGGCTCGATGATGCGTTCGAGAAAGGGGACATACCGAAGTCGCAGGAAGTGAGTGCGTGGTTCTCTTTGCTGGGGACTGCTCTGGTGGTCTCTTTTCTTGCGCCGACGATGGTTGGGGGTATTTCTTCCGTGTTAACGGGCTTTTTTGCCCATGCGGACACAATTGCTGTTGATCCAGCTGCGCTTGTTTTCCTTTTAGAAATAACTGGGCCTGACATACTTGCAGTTGTGGCATTGCCGCTGCTGACACTGCTGGCGCTGGCTGTGGTGGGCAATGTGATACAACATAAACCGCTTTGGACTGCGGAGCGCCTAAAGCCGAAGCTGAACAAGATCTCGCCGCTTTCCGGGATGAAGAGGTTGTTTTCAAAAGACAGCCTTGCCAACTTCCTCAAAGGGCTGGTGAAGATTATTGCGGTTGCTGCTGTTGTTTTTCTGGTGTTGTGGCCAGAACGGGACCGACTGGATACAGTGGTGTTTCGGGAGACGGACCTTGTGCTGGAGGAGGTTCGTGAACTTGCCATTATGGTAATTGGGGCAATTCTTGCGCTTATGACTGTTGTTGCCGGGGCCGATTTGGTCTGGCAGCGGAAAAAATGGTTTGAAAAGCAAAAGATGACACAGCAGGAAGTTAAAGAGGAATACAAGCAATCCGAGGGTGATCCGAAGATTAAGGCCAAAATTCGAGAGTTGCGCCTGCAGCGTTCACGCAACAGAATGATGGCAAGTGTGCCGGATGCGACAGTGGTTATTACAAACCCGACCCACTATGCGGTTGCTCTGAGTTATGAAGAGGGCATGGGAGCACCGCAATGTGTTGCGCTGGGGGTGGATGAGCTGGCGCTCCGCATTCGTGAGGTTGCAAAAGAATCTGATGTGCCGATCGTGGAAAATCCACCACTGGCACGGGCGTTGTACGCATCGATAGAACTGAATGATTATGTGCCTGAGGAGCACTACGCCGCAGTTGCAAAGGTGATTGGTTATGTCATGCAGCTGCGTAACAAGAGGAGCTGGCGGTCTTAACGGCACGGGAGTGCTGGAGTGTCGGTTCCGGAGCGGACTATTCTCATGGCATAATGGAGCCAAATCGTCTGCGGGACAGCCGTAGAGAGGGTAAGATGACGAAGACCGAAGCGCGGCGACCTGAGCCGGTGATTGACAGGACAGACAAAGGAGGCAGCCTCGGGGCCTTGATGCTGCTTGCATTAGGCCTTGTCGCAGCGACAGCCGCTTTTGCGCTGATGCGCAGAGAGCAGGCAGAGCCTTATATTCTCGGGCTTCTTGGTGTTCTGGCCGTGGTCGGCGTTTTCTCTTTGTTTGCCCTGGCCATTGGCCTGTTGCGGTTTGTTTCCAAAACCCATCGTAATCCGCTGGCTGAATCCTTCATGAATTCGATGGATGACGGTGTTTTGCTGGCCGATCACAATGGCCGCATCATTTATGCCAATCAGTCCTATGCGGGGTTAACCGGTGCGCGTGGGCCTGCTGATGTGCGCACGGTGGAACGGGTATTTTCGTCAGACCCGGATGCGGCTGATGCCATCTTCCGGCTTTCGCAAGCGGTGCGGGCCGGACGCTACGCAACAGAAGAAGTGCGCCTGCCAAATGCGGTTGGTGAAGTTGCCAGCGGTGCGCGCTGGTACCGTATTAGTGTGCGCCCTCTGGGGCAGGATGCAGCGGTTGGTGCTGATAGCGGTATTACCATCTGGCAAGTCGCCGACATTACGCGGGATCGCACTGAACAGGAGAATTCCTTTCAGGAGCTGCAGCGGGTTATCAATTTCCTCGATCATGCGCCCTGTGGGTTTTTCTCTTCCGACAGCACTGGCAAGCTGGTTTATCTCAATGCGACGCTTGCCGACTGGCTTGGCTATGATCTAACCCAGTTCATCTCCGGTGAGTTGTCGCTGAAGGACATTGTGCGCGGTGAAGGCGCGGCTCTTGTGGAGGCGTTGCAGGGCTCTGAAGGGGAAGTGAAGACTGAGAGCTTTGATATTGACCTCGTTACCCGCAGTGGCACAGGGTTGCCGGTGCGGCTGGTGCATCGTGTTCCGTTCGGGGCCGATGGGCTTGCTGGTGACAGCCGCACGCTTGTGATTAACCGCTCAGCAGGCAATGATGATGAAGAAGCGTTGCGTGCTGCGGAAGTCCGGTTCTCGCGGTTCTTTAACAATACACCGGTTGCCATTGCATCCATTGACAAGAGTGGCCGCGTTGAGCGCACCAATGGTCCGTTCATGCGCTTGTTTGAAGCTGGTGAAGGGCTTGGCAAGGATGTGAAGCTGACCGAGTTTGTGGTGGAGAATGATCGTTCCGCCTTGCAGGCTGCGCTTGACGAAGCGGCGCTGGGCAAGAGTGAGATTGCTCCGCTGGATGTTCTTCTGGAAGGCAAAGGTGATCCACGTTCCGCGACCTTCTACGTTTCTGCCGTGCAAGACGGGCAGGCGGGTGAAGATGCGGCGGTGGTTTACGTGTTGGAGACTACGCAGCAGCGGGCGTTGGAAGCCCAGTTTGCGCAAAGCCAGAAGATGCAGGCTATTGGCCAGCTTGCAGGCGGTGTGGCCCATGACTTTAACAATGTTCTGACGGCGATTATCGGGTTCTCTGACCTGCTGCTGGCGAGCCATCGCCCAACCGATCCGGCGTTCCAGGACATCATGAACATCAAGCAGAATGCGAACAGGGCGGCGGGTCTTGTGCGTCAGCTGCTTGCCTTCTCCCGCCGCCAGACCTTGCGTCCGCAGGAGCTGGCTCTGGCTGATGTGCTGGCGGATGTTTCTATTCTTCTGGACCGTCTGCTTGGCGAGAAGATCGAGTTGAAACTGGTGCACGGTCGCGAATTGTGGCCGGTGATGGCGGACGTGAACCAGCTTGAGCAGGTGATCGTCAACCTTGCGGTGAACGCACGGGATGCGATGGAAGGGGGAGGCGAGGTCTCCATCCGCACGCTTAACGTGGAAGAAGCGGCTTCCAAGTCCTACGAGAACACGCGTGGCATGCCGCGGGGCGAGTATGTGCTCATCGAGGTCGCTGATAATGGCCACGGCATGACGCAGGATGTCATGGATAAGATCTTTGAGCCTTTCTTCTCCACCAAGGATGTAGGCAAGGGAACGGGTCTGGGGCTTTCAACGGTTTACGGGATTGTGAAGCAGACCGGCGGCTATGTGTTCTGTACCAGTGAGGTTGATGTGGGTACCACGTTCCGCATCTTCCTGCCGCGCTACATTCCTTCTGAGAAGGAAGAGGTTGTTGAGGTTAAACCGGAACAGGAAGTGACTGAGGCTGATCTGACGGGTTCTGCAACTATTCTTCTTGTTGAGGATGAGGAAGCCGTGCGGGCCTTTGCAGCGCGTGCGTTGAGTGGCCGTGGCTATGAGGTCTTTGAAGCCGGGTCTGGCACGGAAGCACTTGAGGTAATGGAAGAGACCGGCGGAGCGGTTGATCTTGTGGTCTCTGACGTGGTGATGCCGGAAATGGACGGGCCGAGCTTGCTCATTGAACTGCGCAAGACGCGTCCTGATCTGAAGATTATCTTTGTGTCCGGTTATGCCGAAGATGCGTTTGAGAAGAACCTGCCGGCTGATGAGAATTTTACGTTCCTGCCGAAGCCGTTCACGCTGAAGCAGCTTGCAACAACAGTGAAGAAAACTTTGGAAGCCAAGACGCAAGAGCGCGCATAGAGCTTTGAGCAGTTTAGCCAAAAGGCCGGTGATCTTGATGTTTCACCGGCCTTTTTGTTGGGCTAATCCTTAGCAGCGTGCGGCTGCTTCTGCGTTTGTCTTCAGACGCTGCAGGCTCTGCATGGAGCCGGGATTTCCGGGAAGACGGAAAGAGCGTTCCTGTGGGGTGTAGATGTTGTTGACCAGTGCCAGATCCTGAACAACGTTCGTGCTGCACTGGGAACCGGAGAAGCGCACGCGAATGCGGTAGGCACGCTCACCTGCATCAGAGGGGCCAAACTCGTTATCCAGCACAGGGTTGTCACCGCGTTCATAGCTTTCCATGACGATCATGTTCGGCTCATTTTGCTGAACGATGGTGCCTCTGGCGCTGGCGCTGTTGACCAGTGTTGTGCGAACAACTTCAGGCGATGCATTGATCTGAATTGTTTGGGAATCAGCGTCTGCGCGAATAGCAGGTTGACCACTGCGAAAGGACGGTCCGCTTTGGCAAGCCGCAAGAGCTGCAGTTAATCCGATAAAAATAAGTTTCTTCATAGCGTAAACCCTGCGGGTGACTAAAACGAAAAACAGATGTCGCCAACCACAAAATCCGGTTTGGCGTGATTTCACTGGAACCACCCAACAGATGGGATTGGCCTTGTTCGCATATGCCCGCCAGATGGCGTTTTAATGAGCGCTGTATGCCTGCAAGATGCAGATCCACAGATCAAAACACAGCGATGTAAAGTTCTGGTACTCAAGAACACCTAAAATAATCGGGACTGAAAAACAATGGAATCTTTCCATCAAACACGCGTGAATTCCCTCGAGTGTCATGAGTTGCTCAGACCTTAAGGGGAAAGTTGCGCAAGTTTGTGGGAGCTCAGAATGAAAAAATCCGGGTTGGTGTGTCCAGCCCGGATTTGTCTTTTGGGTGCTGTGATAGCTGCTTATGCAGTCAAACCGCAGGCGATTTTTGCAGCTAGTTTTGCGTTGTTCTTTACCAGCGCAATATTGGTTACAAGGCTGCGGCCGTTGGTGCGCTCAAAAATATCTTGCAGCACAAACGGAGTTACGGCTTTGCCAGTGATGTTCTGATCGTTTGCGGCCTGAATGGAGGCATCAATGAATACCTGCATTTCGTCGGATGGGATCTCATATTCAGCCGGAACCGGATTGGTTACAAGCACGCCGCCGTGGTCACCAAACTTCTCGCGGAATGCGATCAGCTTTGCGATGTCGGTGGCCTCATCCAGACGGTACGGTGCTTTGATCTGGGAATCGCGGGACCAGAAGGCAGGGACGTTGTCGCAGCCAAAGCCAATAACCGGAACCCCGCGGGTTTCAAGAACTTCTAGTGTTTTTGGAATGTCGAGCAGGGCTTTTGCGCCTGCGGACACAACACAAACCGGGGTGCGGGAGAGTTCGTCGAGATCCGCTGAGATGTCAAAGGTGGTTTCTGCGCCTTTGTGTACGCCACCGATGCCGCCAGTTGCAAACACACGGATGCCTGCAGCATGGGCAGCCATCATGGTGGCCGCCACGGTTGTGGAGCCGTTTTTGCCCAGTGCCATTGCGAAGGACAGGTCCGCACGGGAGCACTTCATCACGTCTTTGGCGTTTGCCAGTTCTTCCAGCGTGCTGTCTTCCAAGCCAACATGAAGTTCGCCATTCAGCACAGCGATTGTCGCAGGGACGGCGCCAGTATCGCGGATGAGCTGTTCTACTTCGCGGGCGGTCTCAACGTTTTGCGGATAGGGCATGCCATGGGTGATGATGGTGGATTCCAGCGCAACAATGGGCGCGCGGTTGCTCAAAGCATCTGCAACTTCTTTAGAGTGATGGATTTTGATTGAACTTCCCATGGTTTTCCCAGTCTTTCGTATGTTGTTGATGCTTAGGCGTGTTCTAATAAACGAGCATTAAGCGATTGGGGTGAAAGCGTTGCCGGTGCTGCGCCGGTCGCTTCCACTGTAATTGATGCTGAAGCAAGGCCGCTTTTTACTGCTGAAACCGGGTCTTCATTGAGGCAGCTTGCATAAAGGAAGCCTGCAATAAAGGCGTCACCGGCGCCAGTAACGTCCACGGGTACAACAGAAAAGGGGGTGTGCGAGCTCGTGCTGCCTGCACAGTGAAGGGCCAGCGGTTTGTTGGCATTACTGACCAGCACGGTTGCAATACCCGTTGCTGCCAGCTTCTGTGCGAGTTCTTCTGCTGTGAACTCACCTGGCTTGGACGACAACAGGGCAGCAGCTTCATCTGTGTTGGTGAAAAGTATATCGATCTTTGACAGGAGCGGGCGCAGTTTGGGGGCCTTTGCAATTGAAACGGTGTCAGCTGCGAGCAGGCGCTGGCCCTTGGCGTTGGCGAGCGACAGAAGGGTGGCTTCTTCCAGATTGGTTTCGCAGAGCCAGATATCGCAGCCCAGCAGTGCCTGCGGGATTGGATTTTTCTCTGAGAAACTGACCTTCGAAGTGATCTCACTATCAGAAATGGCGGAGAACAAGGTGCCATCGGGATTGTGGAGCGCAAGATAGGAGCCGGTTCGTCCACCGGCCACTGTGGTGATGCTGGATGTATCGATCCCGCATTCCGACAGGCTACTTGTGAGGAAGGCTCCGTCTGCGTCATCTCCCAGACAGCCGTGCATTGTTGGTTTCATGCCTAGCCGCGCCATGGCTCGCGCGATGTTAGCCCCGACGCCTCCGGCCCGGGACATAATCTTTCCTGGTGTGGAGGTGTCCGGTTTAAACGGTCGATCTGCATGGGCAATTCTGTCCAGATGAATTGCGCCGATAACGCCGACCTTCTTTGCTGACATAACCAATTCTTCCTCCCAGGATCGAAACATAGTTGATATGCAATGCGGTTGGTCAGCGCAAGCTACGGGCAAATACAGACTGTGGGTGATGTATCAAAACTGCATATCTGCAGGTCTGATTCCAGATGTGTGTGCTCCTCTGCTGGTCTGCGAAAAGTTATCTACATACTGAACAATATGAGAACACATTGAAATTAATTCATTTTTATTAGTTAGTTATCAGGTATTGTAAATCTGGAACAAAATGAGTACAAATAACTGACTTTGAAACTGCGCGTCCATCGTGAAATAAGGGATGAGAACGTATGGCACAAACTTCACTCCGCCTTGTTGAGGGCAATCAGATGGACAAAACTAAAGCACTGGATGCAGCGCTTTCCCAAATTGAACGAGCTTTTGGTAAAGGCTCCATTATGCGCATGGGCCAGGGGCAGGCCGTAGAAATCCAGAGCGTTTCGACTGGTTCTCTCAGTCTGGACATTGGGTTGGGTATTGGCGGCTTGCCGAAGGGACGTATCATTGAGATCTACGGTCCTGAAAGCTCCGGTAAGACTACATTGGCTTTGCACACAGTTGCATGTGCGCAGCAAGGAGGCGGGATTTGCGCCTTTATTGATGCCGAACATGCGCTGGACCCGATTTATGCGCGCAAGCTTGGCGTGAATATTGACGATCTGCTTATCTCCCAGCCAGATGCTGGTGAGCAGGCGCTTGAGATTGCTGATACGCTGGTTCGTTCTGGTGCGGTTGACGTGCTGGTGATCGACTCCGTTGCTGCGCTGACGCCAAAAGCCGAACTTGAAGGTGAAATGGGCGACTCGCTTCCTGGTCTGCAGGCGCGTTTGATGAGCCAGGCGCTGAGAAAGCTGACGGCATCCATTTCCAAGTCCAATACCATGGTTATCTTCATCAACCAGATTCGTATGAAGATCGGTGTGATGTTTGGTTCTCCCGAGACGACAACCGGTGGTAACGCGCTCAAGTTTTACGCTTCTGTGCGTCTGGATATCCGCCGAATCGGTGCGATCAAGGATCGTGATGAAATCGTTGGCAACCAGACCCGCGTGAAAGTGGTGAAGAACAAACTGGCGCCTCCATTCAAACAGGTCGAGTTTGACATCATTTATGGTGAAGGCATCTCCAAAATGGGTGAATTGCTGGATCTTGGTGTTAAAGGCGGTATTGTTGAGAAGTCAGGTGCCTGGTTCTCCTACAACAGTCAGCGGCTGGGGCAGGGGCGTGAGAACTCGAAAAACTTCCTGCGAGAGAATTCCGAGCTGGCGGATGAGATTGAGCTTGCTATTCGGCAGAATGCCGGTTTGATCGCGGAAGCGATCAGCGATCCAGAAAAAGCTGCGGAAAACCAATAGAGTTTTGAGGGGCTGGATTTATCCGGCCTCTTTTTTTGTAGGGTTTTATGGACAGATTTGCTGCAGATGGCTAAAACGCGGCAGATACCAATTTTTTGTTGCATCGTTTCTGATGCGCGTACCCTGCAATTTGGCAGCTGTGATTTTAGAAACAGCGGCCCACTAGAAAACAAGACGGACATCAATACCTATGAGTGGCGTCAACGAAATTCGGTCGGCTTTTCTCGACTACTTTGCAAAAAACGGACACGAAGTTGTTCCTTCCAGTCCATTGGTGCCACGTAATGATCCGACATTGATGTTTACAAATGCGGGTATGGTGCCATTCAAAAACGTATTTACCGGTTTGGAAAAACGGGATTACGTGCGTGCAACATCTTCGCAAAAGTGCGTTCGCGCTGGTGGTAAGCACAACGATCTGGATAATGTTGGTTATACGGCGCGTCACCACACCTTCTTTGAAATGCTGGGCAACTTTTCCTTTGGCGATTACTTCAAGGAACATGCGATTGAGCTGGCATGGAACCTGATCACCAAGGAATATGGCCTGCCAGCGGACAAGCTGCTGGTCACCGTTTATTCCGAGGATGAAGAAGCCTTCAATATCTGGAAGAAGCTGACTGGCTTTGCTGATGATAAGATCATCCGCATCTCAACTTCTGACAACTTCTGGGCAATGGGTGATACCGGTCCATGTGGTCCATGCTCCGAGATCTTTTATGATCACGGTGAGCAGATCTGGGGTGGCCCTCCAGGATCTCCTGAGGAAGATGGCGATCGCTTCATCGAGATCTGGAATCTTGTGTTCATGCAGTATGAGCAGCTGGCAGACAAGCGTATTGATTTGCCACGTCCGTCCATTGATACCGGTATGGGGCTTGAGCGTTTTGCTGCAATTATGCAGGGCGTGCATAACAACTACGAGATCGACCTGTTCAAGGCCCTGATCGCAAGTTCCGAGCATCTGACGGGCGTTGAGGCTGAAGGCAAAGCGCAGGCAAGCCATCGGGTGATTGCTGATCACCTGCGTTCCATGTCGTTTATGATTGCTGATGGTGTTCTGCCATCCAATGAAGGCCGTGGTTATGTGCTGCGCCGTATTATGCGCCGTGCCATGCGCCATGCGAACCTTCTGGGCGCGAAAGATCCGGTTATCTTCAAGATGCTGCCGACGCTTGTGCGTGAAATGGGACAGGCGTTCCCTGAATTGCCACGCGCTGAGAAGCTTATTGAAGAGACCATTCAGCTGGAAGAAAAGCGCTTTATCAAGACGCTTGAGCGTGGACTGGGCCTGCTGGAAGATGCAACCAGTTCTCTTGGCTCCGGTGATCAGCTGGACGGTGAGACTGCGTTTAAGCTTTACGACACCTATGGCTTCCCACTCGACCTGACGCAGGACGCCCTGCGTAACCGTGAGATTGAAGTTGATACCGATGGCTTTAATAGTGCCATGGAGCGTCAGCGGGCTGAAGCGCGTGCGGCTTGGTCCGGCTCTGGTGATGCTGCGACCGATGCGATCTGGTTCTCCATCAAGGAAAAAGCCGGTGCAACTGAGTTCCTCGGGTATGAAACCGAGAAGGCAGAAGGCGTTGTTCTGAGCCTTGTTAAAGATGGCGAAGAAGTTACTGCCTTGAAGCAGGGTGAGGAGGGGTCTCTGATCCTCAACCAGACCCCGTTTTATGGCGAATCCGGTGGTCAGGTTGGCGACTGTGGCACCATGATTGCCGAGGGTGTTTCCCTTACTGTCACCAACACGCAGAAGAAGGCGGACGGTCTGTTTGTTCATTCTATTCGTGTTGAGAGCGGCGAAGTTAACGTGGACGATGCGCTTGAGCTGATCGTTGATCATTCTCGCCGCAGTTCCATTCGTTCCAACCACTCTGCAACCCACCTGGTTCATGAGGCGCTGCGTGAGGTGCTTGGTACGCACGTTGCTCAGAAGGGGTCTCTGGTTACGCCTGAGCGTCTTCGTTTTGACTTCTCGCATCCAAAGCCTGTTAGTGCAAATGAGACTGCACAGGTTGAGGCACTGGCCAACGAGATTGTTTTGCAGAACGCGCCGGTCGAGACTTCTCTGATGGAAGTTGATGAGGCGATTGAAGCAGGTGCGATGGCGCTGTTTGGCGAAAAGTACGGCGATGAAGTGCGCGTGGTTTCCATGGGTACGGCAACGACCGGAGAAAAAGCTGGCAAGTCCTACTCTGTTGAGCTGTGCGGCGGTACGCATGTGAAGCGTACCGGCGACATTGGTCTTGTAACCGTTGTGTCTGAAGGTGCTGTTGCTGCTGGTGTTCGCCGTATTGAGGCGCTTACCGGTGATGAAGCCCGCAAGTATCTGGCAGAGCAGGACGCTTTGATGCGTGAAACTGCTGGCCTGCTTAAGGTATCTGCAGCGGACGTTCCTTCTCGTATTGCGGGTCTTCTCGACGAGCGCAAGAAGCTGGAGCGTGAACTTGCAGAAGCGAAGAAGAAGCTTGCCATGGGCGGCGGTGGCTCCGGCGGTGATGCTGGCGTGACTGAAGCTGGTAAGTTCAAGCTGATGGCGCGCGTTCTTGAAGGCATCAGCCCGAAGGATCTGAAGTCTGTTGCTGATGAAGGCAAGACTGCGATTGGGTCTGGTGTGGTTGTGCTGATCAGCAAGGCGGAAGACGGTAAAGCTGCTATCGTTGTTGGCGCCACCAAGGATGTGAGTGATACTGCAAGCGCTGTTGATCTTGTTCGCATCGGTTCTGGTGCGCTTGGTGGTCGCGGTGGCGGTGGACGTCCGGACATGGCGCAGGCCGGTGGCCCTGATGCAAGCAAGGCTGATGAGGCGATTGCGGCGATCAAGGCTCATCTTGAGACGCTGTAAAACCTGATCAAAGATCTAAGAGTTACGAAGGGGGGATTTAATCTCCCCTTTATTTTTTGCCGGTTACTTTCAACTGGTTCTCTCCCGCTGCTGCTTGCATTGGGCTACATGATCTAAAGGCGTGGGGAGGTCTGCTGCCGGGTTTGTTTTTGCTCTGGTCTGTTTGGGGGTGGTTGTGGCATATGCCATCAAATTGAAGGTTTACAACCTTTTGGAGCGCAGCAGCGCGGGCAATCGGCTTGCACGGCAGATTGATGCCATTCTCATCCTTTTCATTGTGGTGAATGTGGGCCTTGCGGTTTTGGAGACCGAGCCGAGTATTGGGGAGGTCTATATCTGGCAGATCTTTCTGCTGGATATTATTGCTGGCTCTGTCTTTGCGGCCGAGTACTTGCTGCGCCTTTGGGTTTCTGATCTGCATCCTCCATTGAGGAAATATGGACCTTTTAAAGCGCGTGTTGCTTATGCGTTGCAACCGTTGTCGCTGGTTGATTTTGTGGCTGTGCTGCCTTTCTGGCTTTCTCTATTTTTCGCCAGTATCAGTTGGAAATCGCTCGTTATCTTACGCTTGCTGCGGTTTTTGAAGATTGCGCGGTATTCACCGGCTGTGCGCTCTTTGATTTCTGCGGTGGTTACTGAGCGAAAAGCCATTGTGGGCAGTCTTGTGCTGATCTTAGGTGTTGCTCTTGTGGCTGCGACATTGCTTTACAGCGTGGAGCATGTGGCGCAGCCTGAAAATTTTGGCAGTATTCCGAATGCGTTATGGTGGGCGTTCTCCACGCTCACGACAGTTGGGTATGGCGATGTGGTGCCTGTGACGGCTGCTGGCAAGATGATTGCCAGTCTGGTGATGTTGACGGGTTACTGTCTGTTTGCGCTGCCCGTTGGTATTATCGGCACTGCGTTTGCGCGTGAGATCCATAGCCGCGACTTTGTGATTACGTGGGGGATGGTGGCTACAGTTCCCTTGTTTGAGCGCTTGTCTGCAGTTGAGATCGCTGCGGTTACTGAGCTTTTGCACTCACACAGCGTGCCTGAAGGACGGAGTGTCTGCGAGAAAGGTGAGGACGGCGACAGTCTCTTTCTTATCGCTTCTGGTGAGGTGGAAGAGGTGTTTGAGGACCACAGCATTGTGCACGGCGAAGGGGAGCATTTTGGTGAGGCATCCTTATTTGGGCACCGGAAACGGACGGCCAGTGCGATAGCCAGAACGTCCGTTCAGGTCATGGAGCTTAAGATGGAAGATCTGCGTCGTTTCATGGATCGCAAGCCTGCCGTTGCCAAGAAGATCATTGATGAGGCCATTGATGAGCGCGAGGCTCATCATGTGGATGCGGAGTTTACTCCTTAGTTCGGCTCCTTGCTTGACGGTCCCACGACTTCAATCTTGTTTGTCCAGATGTATCCGTTGAAGTTGTCAGGCAGTGCTGACAGCTGTTCCAGCGTGTCTATGCCTTCGCCTGCGCCCTGTGACTTGAAGGCACCGGATGCGATGATTTCGCTGCCATATGCTTCAAGGCGTTGTTGGAACTTGTGGGGCCAGCCCCAGATTGCCCAGGTGTAGTTTGAGGGGACGCCGATGACGGTGCCTCTGCAGTCTTTAGGAACGTATCCGGTCCACCCTAAAGCGACATAGTTCTTGAGACAGGCTTTGGTTCGTTGCTTGTCGAAACCAGCGATATGTTCTGCGTTATCAGAAATATGCCATGTGGGGGCAGAGGCACCGTAGACTGCCCAGACTTGCTCCTTCCACTGTGGGTTCTTTTCCAGTTTTTCCTCTAGGAGTTCTGCGGAGCGGAGCTCTCTTTCCTTGAAGTTGATCAGGAATTTCTTACCGGGAAGGGCGCGAAACACCTCTTCCAGTTCCGGCAGTGCGCCAATGCCTGTTCCCCTTAAGGGGAACGTCTTCCCGCCATCTGCGGTGTATCCGTAACCGATATCCAGCGCTTTAAGCTGTGCAAGTGAGTGGGATCGCGTGATGCCTGAGCCATTGGTGCGGCAGTCCACCGTCCAGTCATGGAAGACAGCAAGTTTGTTGTCTATGGTGGGGTGAACGTCCAGCTCTACGATGTCTGCGCCAGCTTCAAAGGCGGTTTGCATGGAGGCGATGGTGTTTTCCAGAAATGCATGCGACGGGGTGTCGATGCGCTCTGCAGTGCAGGTCTCGTTTGTGAGGTTGTTGCGGTGATAGGTCTGGTGGACGCCGCGATGGGCAATGTACTTTGGTGATCCCGATGGTGTGTGAAAGGAAAACCATGAGGCGTTGTAGAGGTATACTCCGGCAATTAAGAGAAGCAGGAAGAGTGCAATTTTTTTAAACATAAACAGAGCCCGAACGGAAAATGTGAATAAGCGTTTAGGTTGAAATTGTAATGTGTTCTCACTTAGGCGTTGTCTTGGCTTGCACAAGAACATAGGGGCTGTCGGCGTGAAGAACTGTAGAAAACCCTGTGAGGTTATGTTCGGTGTATTTAGGTTAAGCCGGCAGACGGACCGTGAGTTCCAGTTCTATCTGCAGATCAGGCAGCGCCAGAGCTGCCACTCCAATCCCAGTCAGGCTCGGCTCCGCTCCGTCGAGCATTTCTAATAGGACAGGGAAGGCTTGGTTTAGCCTGTCTGGTGTGAGGTCTTTTATGTAGCAGCGCAGGATGGCGATGTCCTCCGGGCCTGCTGCTAAAGCATCCAATGCGGCTTTGGCGCTTTGTGCTGCTAGTCTTGTTTGCTCGGCAAGGTCTTTGGGAATCGGCGTGCCGTCTGTCCGCCACGCGCACTGACCAGATACGTAGGCCATTCTTCCAGCCTCAACGACCGAGATCTGGGAGTAACCCATTCCCTCTTCGTTGGGCAGAGAAGGTGGGTTAACGCGCGTTATCGATGAAGTCATTGTCTTTTGTATCCCCCTAAAGATAGCAAGAATGAAACGATAGCGGCGAGATTTGCGAATGGATAGGGAGAAACCTTCTGGCTACGAGATGTAGGGGGCAACAGAGGCACCACTCAAAGGGATCTGTGAGTGGTGCGCTGGTAAAGGTGCAGCGGAGCATCAAGGAGCAGTGGGCTTGTCCATAGCGTAAAGGTGTCCTGTTTAGCCTACTGATCAGAGGCGCAACTTAAGGTCACTTGTCTGTCTGCTGGTGAATAGAAATAATTGCAGTGCTCGAAGAACTGCTGGCCGCTGTTAAAGAGCATCGGGCTTACACCCGTGTGGCCTAGGGACCATCTTGCGGAGTTGCCAAGGGGCTGATCTTTGCCGTAGCTCAGCGTTACCAAGAGGTCTTTGCTCTGTTCATCCGTATAGAGCTGCATCTGATAGTCAGACGTCTCAATCTGCCCGCTGTCGGCGCTGGAGGTGCAACACGGCACTGCTGCTTCAGCTACCGAGACGATGCCAAATGATATGCCGGTGTCCGGGAGAATGCGGGCTGTTTTGGGGCCATCTGGTGGGTAGATGATTTCGCCGTTCGCTTTACTTGTGATGGCGAAGGGAAGCAGAGGCGCTACCAACTCTGTTGGCTTTGTGGAGGAGGCTGAGAGGGGCAGCGTGAGCGACTTTCCCAGATTAGGGAGTGGGTTCTGGCTGGAGGCCAAGTATACATCAATGCTGCTGCTGTCAGATTGCGCGTTTGTGAGGGCGTAGTTCTGATTTTCGAATGGGGTGCCATTCTCTTCGACCAGATTGAGGAACGGATTGGCAGCATTGGGCTGATCGGAGGCCGCTTCCGAAAAACCATCGGGACTGTCAAAGCCAACGCCCATCATGAAGACCTTCGGGTTGTGATTGCAGCTGGGTGGAGGCGTTGTGGAGCATGTGGGCGTGTTTTTGCTGTTTGGGCAGTGTTGTACCGCTGCGAACACCGGAAAGTCTTTGAGGTGCTTTGTAGGAGCCTCGCCGGGCGTTCCAAAGGTGAGGTCGCGTTTGATGATGTAACCGGCATAGGTATTGCCGGAGCTGGAATAGGACAGGGTTTTACAGGTGGAGCTTGCCTGTTCCGCTACGGTGGGGATGAAAAAACCGGCGGAGCCGACGATGCCGGTTGAACCTGTGTCCATCACGAAGATTGACTTCTTAGCTTCGCCACTGGGCGTGTCGGTGTGTATTTCCAACTGGAAATATGGGCCGATCTTTTTTGCTGTGATGGGCTCTTCGGTTTGCGCCTGCACGATGCCTGCCATACATGTGCTTATCAGAAGAGCAGATAGGTGATGCCTCATGGTTTTGATCCTTTTTTGATTACGGTAGGGCCGCAATTGTGAAGGATGCCTTGTGTGGTAATCCCTTGATTTACAGGGATTTGCGCGTTGTCTGAGACTTGTGGCAATAAAAAAGGGTGCCCGGAGGCACCCTTTTCGGAAATCAGAGCTTTGGCAAAGCTTATGCGGTTGCCATTGCTTTTTGCAGGTTCTCGTCGACTTTGTCGAGGAAGCCAGTTGTGGTGAGCCACTTCTGGTCCGGACCAACGAGTAGTGCCAGATCCTTCGTCATGTAGCCGCTTTCAACTGTGTCGATACAGACCTGCTCAAGAGTTTCTGCAAACTTCTTCAGATCAGCGTTGTCGTCCAGTTTCGCGCGGTGTGCGAGGCCACGGGTCCATGCAAAGATAGATGCGATGGAGTTTGTGGAGGTCTCTTCACCCTTCTGGTGCTGACGGTAGTGACGGGTCACTGTGCCGTGTGCAGCTTCTGCTTCAACGGTGCGTCCGTCTGGTGACATGAGAACGGAGGTCATCAGGCCGAGGGAGCCGAAGCCCTGTGCTACGGTGTCGGACTGAACGTCGCCGTCGTAGTTCTTACAAGCCCAAACGTAACCACCGGACCACTTCATGGATGCAGCAACCATGTCGTCGATGAGACGGTGCTCGTACCAGATTTTCTCAGCTTCGAACTTCTCTTTGAACTCGGTGTCGTAAACTTCCTGGAAGATGTCCTTGAAGCGACCATCGTATACTTTGAGGATGGTGTTTTTGGTGGACAGGTAGCAAGGAACCTTACGGCCCAGCGCGTAGTTCATGGAAGCGCGCGCAAAGTCGCGGATGGAATCATCCAGGTTGTACATTGCCATTGCAACGCCGGAGGATGGTGCGTCAAACACTTCGTGTTCGATCTCGGTGCCATCTTCGCCAACGAATTTAACAGTCAGCTTGCCTTTGCCCGGGAATTTGAAGTCAGTCGCGCGGTACTGGTCACCAAATGCGTGACGGCCAACGATGATTGGCTGGGTCCAGCCTGGAACCAGACGTGGAACGTTGGACATGATGATCGGCTCACGGAAGATAACGCCACCCAGGATGTTACGGATGGTGCCGTTTGGAGAGCGGTACATACGCTTCAGGTCAAATTCTTCAACGCGTGCTTCATCTGGAGTGATGGTTGCACATTTAACGCCAACACCGTACTTCTTGATCGCGTTTGCAGCGTCAACGGTGATCTGGTCATCAGTTGCGTCACGAGACTCGATGCCGAGGTCGTAGTACTTGAGATCAATGTCCAGATAAGGATGGATCAGCTTGTCCTTGATGAACTGCCAAATGATGCGGGTCATCTCATCGCCGTCGAGCTCGACGACTGGATTTTCTACCTTGATCTTTGCCATATTAGTAGACCTCATGTTTTTTTAGGTACGTGACAATGGAGCCGTTTCAGGCTCAAGTTGCCATGTGTATACACATGTGCGCAATTTAATGCCAGAGGAAATCTGCGGTTGTGCGGCTTGTCATACCAAATTCGTATGCTGCGTAGAAGTGGTGTTCACTAACAAACTGCAATTTCAACTGTAATTGCGCTCTGAGACGGTTTTGAACGCTCTCTGTAATCTCGCCAGCGCTTTTCCTTCTCCATACGATTTACTGGTGATTTACTGATGATTTACTGATGGTTTACCTTAGTGTACAAAGACGATTATTTTGAAATTGTAAGATGTTATCCACTAAGATAAATGTTTGCGTAGTTGGCTCTTAACTCTCAAAACATATCCAATTACTCTGACCATAAAATGGCACCAGAATTGGGACGCGAGCATTTCGAAGGGCGCGCAGAAATCGTTCGTTGCGTTCTTTAGCCTAGGAGTTAGAGAAGATGCGGATTGTCGTAACCGGTATGGGCGTGGTGTCACCCCTCGGTGTTGGTGTTAAACCGTTTTGGGAGCGTCTCATCGCGTCCAAAAGCGGTATTCGTGCGCTTACCAGATTTGATGCAAGTAACCAGGTCTGCCAGGTGGCAGGGCAAGTTCCATCCGTGGATGAGGACGAGTTCGGTTTCGATTCCAGTATGGTCATTCCCGTTAAAGACCAGAAGAAGATGGGTTTGTTCATCCATTATGCACTCGCGGCAGCCAAAGAGGCCCTTAATCACGCCGACTGGCATCCTGAGACGGATGAGGACAAGGAAAACAGCGCGACGATCATCGCTTCCGGTGTTGGTGGGTTCCCCGGGATGATCGGGGCAGCGCGCACTGTGGACCATAAAGGCCCGCGGCGCTTGTCTCCGTTTGCTGTGCCCAGTTTTCTGGCGAACCTTGCGGCAGGACAGGTTTCCATTGCGAATGACTTCAGAGGCCCTCTGGGTACTCCGGTGACAGCCTGTGCTGCCAGTGTCCAGGCCATTGGTGATGCGGTTCGCCTGATCAAGAATGGTGAAGCGACTGTGGCGCTGGCCGGTGGTGCTGAGGCAAGCATTGATCCGGTTGCATTCGCCGGTTTTGGTGCAGCGCGTGCACTTTCCCACCATTTCAACGATGATCCACAGCGTGCCTCGCGTCCGTTTGACAAAAAACGTGACGGGTTTGTTATGTCTGAAGGTGCAGCAATGCTGGTGATTGAACCGCTTGAGCATGCGCTTGCGCGCGGTGCGACACCGCTGGCAGAGATTGTGGGCTACGGAACCTGTGCCGATGCGCACCATGCCACTGCGTCTCTTCCGGATGGAGCTGGTGGGCAGCGTGCAATGCGCAGGGCTTTGAAGCAGGCCGGGATCAATCCCGACGAGATCGGCTACATCAATGCGCACAGTACTTCAACGCCGATCGGGGATGCTGCGGAGATTGCGGGTATTCATGCAGTGTTTGGTGATCGAGGTAAAGATCTTGCGGTTTCATCAACCAAGTCGGCAACTGGCCACCTTTTGGGTGCTGCCGGTGCGCTTGAGGCGATTGCCTCGATTATGGCACTGAAAGAAGGGATTTTACCGCCGACTTTGAATCTTGATGATCCTGATGAAGAGGCAGCACAGTTTGAGCTGGTACCAAAGACGGCCCAAGAAAAAGACCTGAAGTATGTTATGTCCAATGGCTTTGGTTTTGGGGGAGTAAATGCCTCCATTATATTTGGAAAACCGACTTGATATTTGAAGACAACGTTCGTTTGGGGAAGGCTTGGAGGAACTCTAGGCCTTTTTTCTTGCGTGCTCGGGCGGCCTTTCCAACCCGAACTATTGTTATTCGTACAAGTTGACCCTGTCCTTTTGCAGGAACTGTTCCAGTGAAGGCCTTATGCATCTTTCAGGGGAGACTTATCGTATCCGCCAGATTTAAAGGTGTGGCTCGCGCTTAATTACTTTTGGACAGTGTTTTGGGAGCTCTTTGGCTGATGGTTTATTTTGGCTCGCGGCGGTCGCCTGTTGGATGACGGTCCTGCGGTTCGTTCCGGTGGAATTGACCGCTGGCCTGATCGTCAGAGGCAATCTCACTCTAAACGGGATCATGCTTGTCTACTCCTTGGCTGTTATCCGCGATTAGCGGAGATTGATGCATTGAAACAAAAAAATGCCGCGCATCGGGGTGACTTGCGCGGCACGTTTTTATCTGACTTCTTGTGGTTGATAGGCGCCATTGAGGAGGTGCCTGCCTACCTGTATTATTCCGTCTTGTGGGCTGCCATGGCGATCGCGATATAACTCCAGCCATTGAACATGATGGAGATACCGGCCACCAAGCCAAGCGCCCATGCTGCCGAGGCCGGGAAGTCCAGCAGGATCATCAATCCAGCTGCGATTGCGATGAGGCCGGAAGCCAGAATCCATCCCCAGCTGGCGTGCGGTCTCAGGCGCAGGGAGAAAAGGGCCTGTGCAACGCCTTGGGCGATGAAGACGGCGGAGAGTAGTAGGGTCAGTGCGACTGTTCCTGCTACGGGGTTGAAGTAAATGGCCACCCCACCAACGAGTGCGATGATGCCAATGAGAGATTGTCCTAGGAAGCCTCCCCATTCTTTCACCTGCATAGCGTGCCAGAGTTGAAGAGCCCCGACGACGATCAGAACCAGACCAATGACCAGTGCTACCGCGATGGAGGACGCGTATGGTATGACCAACACAATCATACCACCAATCACCATCAGTACTCCGAGCACCAGAAATTTTACCCAGTTGTCACGCACTAACTGCGTGAGATCCGGGAGTTGTGGAGGCGGGGTGCCACCTGTGTTGTGTTCTTGTTCAGACATTGTCGTCAGGGTCTCCTTCGTAGAGGGTCACGCCATTCAGAGGCTGCGTTGAAACGGCCGACTCTCTAGATACCAGCAAATCACAGCTTTACTCTTGATTGAATTCGCCGAATTTTACCCTCTTTAGGTGCTTAGTCAGACCTGCTACACCTTATGGTAGGGCTGATCTGCAGTTGGTGGGTTCTTGCCGAGGGAAAACGACAGGCAAAATTTGATGGGAACTGCCGCCTTCCGATAAGCGATGCTGGTAAAACTGTTCTGGCAATTTTTGATGTGATCGGCTAGAGGATCGGCATGTCTGAAAGCACTCCTGAAACTAACAATGCCATTCCTCCTGTTGTGGTTCTTTGTGAGCCCCAACTTGGCGAAAATATCGGTATGGTTGCCCGTGCTATGGCCAACTTTGGCCTGCACGACTTGCGCCTGATCAACCCTCGTGATGGCTGGCCGAGCGACAAAGCGCGCTCTGCGTCCAGCCGGGCACATCATGTTATTGACGCTGCTCGGGTCTTCGACAGTGTTGAAGAAGCTGTTGCCGATCTGAAGCTTGTCTTTGCTACCACGGCCCGCAGCCGTGATTTGCCGAAGCCGGTTGTGGGGCCGGATGAGGCTGCGTCCGAGAGCGTTGCTCAAGGCCTGCGCGGTATCCCGTCCGGATACATGTTTGGTCGCGAACGTTGGGGCTTGAATAACGATGAAGTGGCGCTTGCGAACAAGATCGTGACATTGCCGGTTGATCCAACCTATGCCTCCCTGAATATTGCTCAAGCTGTCTTGGTCTGTGCCTATGAGTGGCGCCGCGTGGCGACTGCAGGGGCTCTGCCATTTTCTCTGGATGACTATGACGGGGAGCTGGCAACGCAAGAGTCCGTTCAACGGATGTTTGAGCATCTGGAAGCAGGCTTGGATGCGCGCGGTTTCTTCCGTCCTATAGAAAAAAAGCCAGTAACAATTCGCAGGTTGCGCAACATCTTTCAGAAAGCAGATCTCACGGAGAATGAAGTGCGCATCATGCGTGGTGTGATTTCCTGCTTCGAGAAGTATGGCGTAAAGGATAAAGACTGATGCTGACAGGCCCTTCTACGGTTCCCTTTCAACCATTGCACATGCAGGCGGATTTGTCTGGCCGCGTGTTGGTGCTGGATAGTGGGGTAGGGGGGCTGTCGGTGCAGCGGGAAATCAAACGGGCCGTGCCGGAGGCTGGCCTGCTTTACCTGGCGGACCGGGCTGCCTTTCCCTATGGCGACTGGGAAGGGGCGGCGCTGCGGGATCATATCTGTGATCTGGTGAAGTCGGTGAGTGCGGTCTGGCAGCCAAGCGCGGTGGTGGTGGCCTGCAATACGGCATCCACTCTTGTTCTTACGGCTTTGCGGGAGTTTTTGCCCGTGCCCGTGATCGGGACGGTTCCGGCAATCAAGCCAGCGGCTGAACAAACACGCAGTGGTGTGTTTGCTGTGCTTGCGACGCCGGGGACGGTGAAGCGCGACTATACGCAGGACCTGATTGATGACTTTGCCTCCCAGCACCACATTGCTCTGGTTGGCGCATCTGGCTTAGCGGGCCTTGCAGAGGATAAGCTGGCGGGCCGCGGGGTTGATCTTGAGCATTTGCGGCGGGAAATAGCGCCTTGTTTTACCGAAGAAGACGGGAAGCGCACCGACTGTGTGGTTCTTGGCTGCACGCACTTTCCGTTCCTAAGGGAAGAGATGGAGCAGGTGGCTCCGTGGCAGGTAACTTGGATTGATCCGGCCCCTGCCATTGCCAAGCGATTGGTGCAGGTTGTGGAACGAGGTGATGTGGCAACCGGCTGTGATGATTTGTTCTTCCTAACCGGCTGAAATCTGGGTTTTCTTCGCTATAGGTTGCTGGAGTGTTGCAAGCCTTGGCAGAAATTAAGCGGTTCTTCTAGGCGGATTTTGACGTTAGCTTGATAGAGCTTCGGAACCTGCGGATTTGCTGGAGCCGAGATTTTGGACATCATCAATACGATCATCGACTATATCAACGCTATCCTTTGGGATTATGTTCTGCTTTACGGATTGCTCGCCGTTGGCGCTTTTTTCACAATCCGGTTGGGTTTCATCCAGTTTCGCTATTTCGGTCAATGCTTCAGCGTTCTCCTCAAATCACGACATGAAGACGAGCACGGGATCAGTCCATTTCAGGCTCTGTGTACCAGTCTGGCGTCTCGTGTTGGCACAGGTAATATTGTTGGGGTTGCTGTGGCGTTGACGCTGGGCGGACCGGGCGCAATCTTCTGGATGTGGGTGGTTGCCTTGGTTGGTATGGCGACGGCATATGCAGAAAGTGCCTTGGCGCAGCTGTATAAAGTTGCGGATGAGGAGGGGCAGTTTCGTGGCGGTCCGGCGGTTTATATAGAAGCTGGCCTGAAGAGCCCTTTATTTGGTAATCTCTTTGCAATCACGTTGATTTTTACCTTTGGCCTTGTGTTCTGTGCTGTACAGTCGAACTCCATCGCGACGTCAATGAGTAATGCTTTTGGTTTGCCGCCGATCGCGACTGGTGCGGTGCTTGTTGTGGCAGCCGGGCTTGTGATCTTTGGCGGTTTGCGGGGGATCGCCCACTTTGCTGAGATCGTTGTTCCCTTTATGGCGGTTGCCTATGTGGGCATTGCGCTTGTGATTTTGGCGATGAATTTTCAAGAGGTGCCGGGTGTTCTGTGGAGTATCGTGGCGCACGCCTTTGGGATTGAAGAAGCGGTCGGCGGGGTTACCGGTGGTGTGATGGCCGCACTCATGAATGGTATCCGCCGTGGTCTTTTCTCCAACGAAGCCGGGATGGGATCAGCGCCAAACATTGCTGCGTCTGCTGTTCCTGATCCACACCACCCTGCATCGCAGGGGTTCGTGCAGGCACTTGGTGTCTTTATCGATACTATTGTGATCTGTACCGCAACTGCCTTGATTATTCTGCTGTCAGGTATTTACGATCCGACAACAGGTTTGACGGGTATTTCGCTGACACAGTCCGCAGCAGAGGCCCACATAGGTGATTTTGGTGTCTACTTCATCGCAATTGCAATTCTGTTCTTCGGATTTACATCAATCGTAGCGAACTACTCCTATGCTGAAAACGCTATGATTTATCTGGAGCACGGATGGAAGCCAGGCCTTTCGATCCTGCGTATTTTGACGCTGTCAATGGTGTTCTGGGGTGCTCTTCAGACAGTTATAACGGTGTTCAATGCTGCTGATGCTTCTATGGCAGTGATGGCGACAATCAACCTGGTTGCGATTGTACTGTTGTCGCCGAAAGTGGTGCTTATTACCAAGGATTACGTTAAGCAGCTGAAGGAGGGCAGAGAGCCCTTGTTTGATCTTTCTGAGCATCCGGAGCTTGCTGATGGGGTGGATGCGGAGATCTGGAGCGAAAAGCGCGGCAGGGAAGCGCAGACGCGTTATTGATGCGGCTCGCGTTTCTCAGCTGTTTCCCGTTATATTTCATTGACTCTTGAGCGCATTTTCAATAGGAATGCGCTGTTCAAGGCGGTTCTTTTGGGGCCGCTTTGATTTTACGCACCCGTGTGGTTCGGCATGCGCTATTTGCCGTAACTGCTGTCAGTCGTTTGCAGGCTGTGTGTTTGCAGCGAAAAAGGAGGGCGCGTTTCCTTTAAAAATATAGATCAACGCTAAGGAAACTGCGATGTCTAAGCGCCAGAGCGCCAAGTATAAACTAGACCGTCGGATGGGTGAAAACATCTGGGGTCGTCCTAAAAGCCCTGCGAACCGTCGTGAATATGGCCCAGGCCAGCACGGTCAGCGTCGTAAGGGTAAGCTTTCTGACTTTGGTGTGCAGCTGCGCGCTAAGCAGAAGCTGAAAGGCTACTACGGCAACATCTCTGAGAAACAGTTCCGTAAGACTTATGATGAAGCTTCCCGTCAGCGCGGCGATACTTCTGAAAACCTTATCGGTCTGCTCGAGTGCCGTCTTGACGCACTTGTTTACCGCGCGAAATTCGTTCCAACCGTGTTTGCTGCTCGTCAGTTCATCAACCACGGTCACGTGAACGTAAACGGTCGTCGTGTGAACATCGGTTCTTACATGTGTAAGCCAGGCGACGTGATTGAAGTTCGTGAAAAGTCCAAGCAGCTGGCAATTGTACTGGAAGCAGTACAGTCCGCTGAGCGTGACATTCCTGACTACATTGACGTTGACACCAACAAACTGACCGCGACTTATGCTCGCGTTCCTGCTTTTGGTGACGTGCCTTACCCAGTTCTGATGGAACCAAACCTGGTTGTGGAATTCTATTCCCGCTAATAGGTTTGATCCTGAACGATTTGATTTGGGCTGCCCTTTGGGTGGCCCTTTTCTTTGGGCGGTGCTATTTCTCCCCACAGCAAAATGCATTTCCCATCGCTTGATAGAGACGAGTAAAGATAAGTTATAGCCATGAGCCAGTTAAGCGCAGAACAGACACCTGAGACCGCTCCTAAGGACAAGACCTTTGATCCTGATTGCCATCCACTTTTCCGTGCGGTGCCAAGTTCGGTTGAGTTCAAGAAGCTGCGTAAACGCTTGCTGCGTGAGACACGTCAGGCGATTTCTGATTACAAGATGGTGCCGGATGGAGCGAGCCCAGAGAAAACCAAGTGGCTCGTCTGTCTGTCTGGCGGCAAAGACAGTTACACCCTGCTTGCGGTTCTGATGGACCTGAAGTGGCGCGGTCTTCTTCCTGTTGACCTGATCGCCTGCAATCTAGACCAATCCCAGCCTGACTTCCCTCAGCATATTCTGCCTGAGTTCTTCGAGCGCTATGAGATCCCGAATAAGATTGTGCGCGAGAACACTTATGGGATTGTGACCGACAAGCTGCCGGAAAATTCAACCTACTGCTCTTTGTGCTCCCGTCTGCGCCGCGGTATCCTATATCGCACGGCGCGTGAGCTGGGCTGCGAAGCGATTGTGCTCGGGCACCACAGGGATGATGCGCTGGAAACCTTCATGATGAATATGTTCCATGGTGGACGTATGGCATCCATGCCGCCCAAGCTGGTGAATGATGAAGGTGACCTGATGGTGCTGCGCCCGCTGATGAACTCTTGTGAGGCGGATATTGAGAAGTTCTCCAAGGCGATGGAGTTCCCGATCATACCTTGTAACCTGTGCGGCTCTCAGGATGGCTTGCAGCGTGTTCAGGTGAAGAATATGTTGCAGCAGTGGGAGAAGGAAACTCCGGGCCGTCTGGGTATCATGGCGCGTGCTCTGGCGCATGTGCGTCCATCTCATTTGCATGATGCAGAGGCGTTTGATTTTGTGGGACTGCGTCCGAACTCCGGTGAGGCTGGGGAGAGTGATCAGGAGCCGTGTGCTGCAGCAGAGGCGATGACCGAGAAGCTGTTTGGCAACGAGTTCTAGGCTTGACGCGTGACTTGTTAGATTTGAAGCCGCCGCATGGGTGTGTGTGGCGGTTTTGTTTTTTGAGGCTGGATATGGCTTTCTGATACTTGCGCATCCTCTGGCGAGGAAAGGTGTATTGGGGTAGTCAGTGTTGATCAGTTTCTTGTTTTAGCCCGCCGAAGGACTTGCAGGCGTCGGACCCGTTCAGCCAGGAGGGCTTGCGAAACACGGTCATGTTTTGGCATTCATACCGGGCCAACCCTTCCTTATTGGTTGGAGTAATGCTGGCGGCAACTGCTCCCATTGCGGTGCCGGTGATGACGCCAAGGAGCAAAACTCTCAGATAAAGTTGCATCTCTCATCCCCGTTGAACTCTCGATAAGACGTTTCTAGCAAGGGCAATGTGAGAGAGCTCTGAGAGCCGCGTTTATTTGGTGTTCAGGAAAGTTAAGCGAAGTTAAGCAGTCAGGCTGCTCCAGTTGATGGCCAGGCAATCGGTCTTGCCGGTTGCTTGTGTGAAGTTTTCAAGAGGCAGGTCGGCAGATGGTTGCTCATGTGGGGCAACGTGGAGGGTATGCCAGCCAGCGGCTTTGGCAGGTTTGATATCCTTTTCCAGATTGTCTCCGACGAAGAGTGCTGTTTGCGGCGAAATGCTGTGTTTGTCCTCAAGTTTGCGCAAGAGTGGCACGCTGGGTTTGCATTCTGCGGGGAATACATCGCCGCTGGCATACGCAAAATCGACGTGATCGAGAATGCCGAGCTTGTTCATAACCGCCCATTGGAATTTTGAGGGGCCGTTTGTCATCACACCAATCTGGCAGTGGAAGTTCGCTTTCAGGAGCGATATCGCTTCGAAGATACCGGTATAGGGAGCCTGTGCCTCTGCCCATTTGCGGGTGAAGGTATCGAGGGCTTTGGTCTGTTCGTCCTGCTTCATCTGCGGAAAACATGATTGCACAGCTTCCAGACCGCTGTGCTCGCCATTGTGTAGCATATGGCGCAGCCAGGTATTGCTGTGTTTGTTGTATTGCTCGCCAAAGACCTCAAAGAACATTTTGGGATAGGAGGCTTTGTGATGGCAGATGGTGCCGTCTAAATCGAAAACAATGGTCTTGAACATATTCTGTCTGCTTACCGTGAAAAGTGCAGATAAGACTAGTGATTTGCGGCGGCATGGCAAACAAAAAACGGGCCCTCGAATGAAGGCCCGCTTTGAAGAAACTGATTTTCGGCAGAGACTTATGCAGCAGGTGCGGTCTCTATGCCTTTTTCTGCAAACAGAGCCTGCAGTTCCTGAGACTGGAACATCTCGCGGATAATATCACAGCCACCAATGAACTCACCTTTGACGTAGAGCTGTGGGATTGTTGGCCACTGGCTGTAATCTTTGATGCCCTGGCGCAGGCTATCGTCTTCCAGAACGTTATGGCCGACGTATTTTACGCCGATGTAATCCAGAATCTGCACAGACTGGCCGGAGAAGCCACACTGTGGGAAGCTTGGAGTGCCTTTCATGAAGAGCACTACATCGTTGTTCTCTACTTCGTGCTTGATCCAGTTTTGGATATCGCTCATTTCGTCGAGTTCCTTTCGCTCGACCGGGGTCAAAGCCCGGTGACCGTGATTGTACTTTTTTCGTGGTGCGGCCCATCATATGGTAAATTTGCATGCAAAATGCAAGAAAAAGGTCGCACCGCTTTTTGTTCGTTATTCCGGAGCAGAGGTCTGCAACGCCAAAGCGTGCAAATCGTCGCCCATTTTTCCCTTAAGAGCCTGATACACCATTTGGTGCTGCTGCACGCGGGATTTGCCGCGGAAACTTTCCGAGATTACGACGGCAGCGTAATGGTCGCCATCACCTGCCAGATCTCTGATTTCCACGTGTGCGTTTGGCAAAGCCTCTTTGATGAGGGTCTGTAGTTCGCCTGCGTCCATGGCCATGAGTATGCCTCCTTGCCCGACTGGGTTGCTTCTGTTTGGTTGCTTCTCTCATCATACATGAAGAGAGAAGCGAATCTTATTTAGAACTCAGTTTAGCAGTTCGGTGGACGAGTATCAGCTCGCCTGCATAAAATGCGGGAACCATCCCTCGAAAGCATTGTTCAGCTCTGCAACTGACACACTGATTTTATCGCCAAGAACAAGAGTATCACCCCCAGTCTTACCGATTTCTTCAGTGCTGATACCAGCGTCGATCGCATCTTCCAAGAAGGCAGCGAGCTTTTCCTCTGCCACAGTCACAATATAGCGACATTGATCTTCACCAAACAGAATGGCATGAGGATGATCGCCTGCAACTTTTACTGTTGCGCCGAGTTTGCCTTTGATTGCCATTTCGGCAAGCGCGACAGCCAGACCACCGGATGAAATGTCGTGTGCAGCTGTGATACGGCCTTCTGTGATCGCTTCACGCACGAATGTGCCTGTGAGTTTCTCAACTTCCAGATCAACAGGGGGAGGGGCGCCTTCTTCGCGGCCCAGAATTTCCTCAAGATATTGGGAGGAACCCAGATGCTTGCCTTCGCCGCCTAAGACAACGATGGTTTCGCCTGCGCTTACAAAGGCACTGCCCACGCGCTTGGTGACGTCTTTGAGAAGACCTACGCCGCCGATTGCGGGTGTTGGCAAAATGCCTTCGCCGTAGGTTTCGTTGTAAAGGGACACGTTTCCGGAAACGATCGGGGTTTCCAGTGCCTCACAAGCTTCGCCGATACCTTTCAGGCAGCCAACGAACTGGCCCATGATCTCTGGCTTTTCAGGGTTGCCGAAGTTCAGGTTGTCGGTGATTGCCAGAGGCAGAGAGCCAACTGCGGACAGGTTGCGGTAGGTTTCTGCAACAGCCTGTTTGCCGCCTTCATATGGGTTTGCGTAGCAATAGCGTGGGTTCACGTCTACGGTAAAGGCGAGGCCTTTGTCCGTTCCGTCCACACGGATGACACCAGCATCGCCGCCCGGCGTTGCTGCTGAGTTGCCCTGAATGAGCGTGTCGTACTGCTCGTAGACCCAGCGTCGGGAGGAACCATTTGCACCGCCGATGAGTTTCAGCAGGGCTTCTTTGTAGTCTGCTGGTTCTTCGATGTTGGATGCAGCGATTTCCTCTGGCTCAGGCCACTGTGTCCATGGGCGATCGTACTCAGGGGCTTCATCGCCGAGTTCCTTGATCGGCAGGTTGGCCATGACCTGACCGTACTGCTTCACAACAAAGCGCAGGGTGTCGGTGGTGACGCCACAGATAGCAAAGTCCAGTCCCCACTTGGTGAAGATGGCTTCGGCTTCTTTTTCCTTGGATGGCTCAAGAACCATGAGCATGCGCTCTTGGCTTTCGGAGAGCATCATCTCGTAGGCGGTCATGTTTTCTTCGCGGGCCGGAACTTTGTCCAGATCAAGCTCGATACCGAGATTGCCTTTTGCGCCCATTTCGACTGCAGAACAGGTGAGGCCAGCTGCGCCCATGTCCTGAATTGCGATAACCGCACCGGTCTTCATCAACTCAAGGCAAGCTTCCATCAGGCACTTTTCAGTGAAGGGGTCACCAACCTGGACGGTTGGGCGCTTCTCGTCGATGGAATCGTCGAATTCAGCGGAGGCCATTGTTGCGCCGCCAACACCGTCGCGGCCTGTTTTGGCGCCAAGGTAGACCACAGGAAGGCCGACACCTTTTGCTTCAGACAGGAAGATCTTGTCGGAATCGGCAAGGCCTGCAGCAAAGGCGTTTACCAGGCAGTTGCCGTTGTAGGATTTGTGGAACTCCACTTCGCCGCCCACAGTCGGGACACCGAAGGAGTTGCCGTATCCACCTACGCCGGAGACAACACCGGATACAAGGTGGCGGGTGCGTGGATGATCTGGCTCACCAAAGCGCAGAGCATTCATGGCTGCGACCGGGCGTGCACCCATGGTGAACACGTCGCGCAGAATGCCGCCAACGCCGGTTGCGGCGCCCTGATATGGCTCGATGTAAGATGGGTGGTTGTGGCTTTCCATCTTAAAGACGACTGCCTGCCCATCATCGATGTCGACAACACCTGCGTTCTCGCCCGGTCCCTGAATAACGCGGGGGCCGGTAGTCGGGAGTGTCTTCAACCATTTCTTGGAGGATTTGTAGGAGCAATGCTCGTTCCACATTGCGGAGAAAATACCAAGCTCGGTGAAGGTTGGCTCTCTGCCAATCAGCTCCAGGATGCGAGCATATTCGTCTTCCTTAAGACCGTGGGCCTCAATGAGCTCGGGGGTGATCTTAACGCTATTTTGGATCATCACACTCAGAAAATTTGGGCGCATTGCGCCGGGGCCAAATGTCATGGGCTCCTTAACAGGATTCATTTGAAAATGGAAACTATCGAGGCGGATTTTTTAGATTTTTTGCTGCCAAGGCATGGTTTTTCGCAGCGTGATGCAAAGTCGTTCTGTAAGAATTTAGGTGGTGTGTAATTAATTGAATTAGCTGAAAAAATTTTCAGCTAAAATTGAGGGTGGTAATGCTGCTAGAAGGTGATTTCGCCTTGCACTGTTGTTACGGACAAGGTCATGTTGGGCAGGATCGTACGGTTCCATGTTCCGTGGCCCTTTGCGTTTGCCCAAGCGCCATCACCGCCGAGCACTGTCCAGGTTCCGGTATACTTCCCTTCATTGATCTCGGTGATCTCGTAACTGAGTGCAAATGGGTCGCCGTCTTTGTCCTTTAAACTACAGACACCGCCACCCTGGACTTTCATGTTCTTGATAACAGCCCCACCAAAACAGCTGCCTGAAACCAAATCAAATGGATCTGAGGGATCTGCGCTCAGGAAGACGTAGTCGGAGTTGAGACGCTGGAGGGTCAAGTCATCTGTAATGATGGCGTTGTTGTACAGGCCAAAGGAGACGAGTTGGCCGGTTTGAGAGTATCCTGCTGCGCGGGCGTTGATCTGTGCTGCGTGCGTGATGAGCGCACTGGCTCCCAGAGTGGTAGCGAAAACGGTTCCGAGTACGGCAATTCTTTTCGCAAGGGGTAACATCGCAGACAGTCCTTTGCAGGTTTGCCCGGCGTCTTGGCCAAGCCCGTGTATTTTCTCAATGCAACCACAGCTATTGAGCCTGTTTCAACGAAGACCTGTTGAACTGGTTAGGTTTGCGTTTCGAGTGTTACAAAGAGCGTACTGCAACATTTACGCTTCGGAAATATTCATTAACTTACTGTATTTACTACCTACTTTAAATTTATAGGGAGCGTTTTTATGATTTTAAAACTCTCATTTGCGATGCTTTCCTGTGCCTCCAACTAGGCGCCTTATGCCAGTACTCAGAATTGGCTGTCTAACAAGAATTCGCCGATGCTTATGTAGTGTCAGGTGAGCGGAGATAAGGGTGCCTGGAGGTGTTCATTATATAAGTGGTCCGATCAAGGTGATCATAGGCGCATGCGCCTTGGTCGGCGCTTATTTTGTCCTCGATTATTTTCTTACCTATACCGCTGATGCTTATGTCTCTGCAGATGTTGTGTTTGTTTCTCCTGAGATTTCTGGATTTGTGACTGAAGTCCCGATTCCTCGAAACGAGCCGGTAAAAGCCGGGGATTTGCTTATGCAGATTGACCGTGAGCCATTCGCTTTGGCTGTGCTGGAAGCGCGCGCAGAAGAGATGCAGGCATTGGCGAACCTTCGCCGCACTGAAGTGGAGGTTCAAGTGGCGGAATCCGCTGTCACTGCAGCAGTTGCTAAAGTGGCTAATCTGTCAGCCCAGCAACAGCGTTTTGAGGAACTCACCGACAATGGCTTTGTTACCCAGCAGCGACTGGATAATATTACGCTTGCTCTCGAAGAGGCGAATGCAGAGACGCAGTCGGCTAGAGAAAGCTTACGTGCAGTCGCGCATCAGGTCGAGGTTATGCGTGCCACATACGAGGCGGCGCAGGCAGCAATGTCGCTGGCGGAATATAACCTTGAAAGATCCTCCCTCACAGCCCCCGCAGACGGTGTCGTGAGTGAATACGCCATTACTCCAGGGGGGTATGCTTTACAGGGTGTGCCGCAGCTGGCGCTCATCACAAACAGCAACTGGCGGATTATTGCCAACCTGATTGAACGGCACGCTGCTAGGTTGAAACCGGGGCAGACGGTTTACTTCCAAGTCTCCAGTGATCCCTACCGTATTCACAAAGGTACTGTGCGCTCGATTGGTCGTGGTGTCTCGCGCAGGGATGAGAACCCTCGTGTCATGCCATACATTCCGCTGACGACGGACTGGATACGGCTTTCGCAGCGGTTTCCAGTCGAGATTGATATGGGGCCGCTTCTGGATCATCACACCCCCATGCATGGTGGAGACGCCCGCGTCTTCATTTTTCATTAGGTGGGTGCCATGTTCTTCAATTACGTTCTCGGTTTACGAACAAGTCTGATGGTTACACTGGCAGCTATTATCGCGTTGCTGGTTGATGTAGATGACCCATGGTGGTCAGCTATGTCCGCCCTGACAGTGGCTAATGCAGACTGGACCAATGTGTGGCGTAAAGGCATGCAGCGCGTTATTGGGACAATCATCGGTGGTTTTTCTGGCTACTGGATCGCCCTTATGGTTAAAAACTACCATTTTTTCCAATGGATTGCTGTCGGCTCTTTGGCAGCGTTCGCTATTTATAAGCGGATGGCGAGCCCGAATTTTGCGTATGCCTGGCTGCTGGGGAGTGTGACGGCGATGCTGGCTATTTATGCTTCCTTCACACAAATCGAGGGTCTCTTTCTCCTGATGGTTGATCGGACTATTGCTGTTGTGATTGGTGTTATGACGGCGGCTGTGGTCTCTTACTTCATGAATGAAGACAGCTCTCTAGCTGTCGGGATTGGTCCTTATCTTCCCCCTAATATCGATACGATGGATAAGAACTGGGTGTTTGCATTATGTGTTAGTGGCGCCGCTGTCGCGGTGATTGCTCCAATTGTTTACGTTGGTCATGATTTGGCGGCCATGGTGCAGATCATTATTACGTCGCTCGTGGTGCTTTATGGGCCTGCTGTCTCCGTAAAGAAGTTTGCTCTGAACCGGACTTTGGGCTGTTTTATTGGCGGCCTGATGGGGTTTGCGCTTATTGGGCTTGGTCTGCAGTCGTTCTTTTGGTGGGGCTTGCTGCTGGCGATCGGCCTGTTTTTCCTTGCATCAGTCCATCAAGGCGATAGCTACTGGTCTTACGCAGGTATGCAAGGCGGGTATGCCTTCGTTGTTGCCGCCTTGGCGTCTTCTGGACCTGTCGACAATTTCAATCAGGTGATTGATCGTCTCGTCGGTGTGGTCTTGGGGGTTCTCATATCCATTGCAGTTCTGGTTGTGGTTCGTATCTGGCAGGGGGCGGATTTTCCGGATATTGAGCATATGAACCGTCAGAGAGCTCTTGAGGCACAAGTAAAGAAAGAGAGGCCGTAAAATCACGGCCTCTCTGTGCATCAAGAAATTTGTTTGTGGTATATTTGATTACAGTGCTCCGGTGTATTCACCGCGAGCGGGATAATCATTCTTGATGCAGAAGTCGAGGGCACCGAGCATTGGCTTAAAGTCAGGACGTGCAAATGGCATGGTCTGCACGTTGCCGAAGTAAAGGGTGCCGTCAGGCTTTACAAAGAACAGGCCCGGTTCTGCAAACAGGTCTGGTTCTTCAACACCGATTGATGTCTTGCCGTGGCCTGCTGAGATGTACAGGCCCCATTCGCGCGCCTTGGTCAGAGAAACACCGTAACCAACGCGCAGTTTGTCTGCTTTGATTGACTCGGCAAATTTCTCGGCGCGACCTTGTGTATCGGTCGACAGGGCCACGGTCTTCACGCCGCGTTCTGCAAACTCTGGTGTCAGGCGTTCTAGTTCTTTTAGGTAGTTTGCGCAGATGGGACAGTGCAAGCCACGGTAAAAAACAACCAGCGTGGCGAAGTTGGATGCGTCTGTTGACAGGTCGAATGTACCACCACCAACGAGGTTCGCAGACAGGCTTGGGACTTTCTGGCGAGGGATAAGCATTTTGTTCTCCTGAGCTGGTTTCTTTTTCTTCTTATCGCATTGCTCAATTCGTTTTTCTTGAAACGGCAAATAGCAGTGGTCGATTTGTGCTTATTATGATACTGAACGTTTGATTGCTTTTTGTACGGAATAACTGACTGAGAGTTCGGATATGGCCACTGTGCTTGCTGAGGTTCAACCTGGAGAGCTGAGATATGATCGCCTTTCGTCGCTTATTGAGCGGTTTAAGGTGGAAGCGTACATTCTTCAAAACACCGAGGATGACGTGCTTCAGGGGAACTTTTTCATTCTTCAGTGTGCGCAGGGCCTCAGGAAACTGGTGTTTCTTCCGTCCAGTCCTGACAATCCCACCTCAATCAAGCAAATTTGCGATGAGACTGTCGTTTTGGCGGGCGCACGGGTGGAGTTTGGTGGGCCGGGTTCTCAGTTGAGTACAGCGCTGCCAGATTGTGTCGAGATTGAACTACGGGATGCGCCTGAACTGGAAAGTCTCGCGGAGCTGGTGGTGGAAGAGGTTCTGTCACCGCGCTGTGGTGGAGCGGCAGTCATCAATCGCCTCTGCGAAGTGGTGATGATCCGGCTGCTGCGTCATGCCATTCTTACGGGTGCTGCTGGTAGTGGTTTGATTGCGGGTCTGGCGCATCCAAACCTGGCGCAGGCTCTGGTTGCTATTCATGAAAATCCCGCAAAGCCATGGCGTCTTGAAAGTCTTGCAGAGGAGGCGGCCATGTCCCGTACCCAATTTGCAGTGCATTTTAAGAATGTGATGGGAGAGACGCCAGGGTCTTACCTGAGTAACTGGCGATTGGCGCTGGCCAAGTTGGATTTGGAAGCAGGACATTCCCTGAAAAGTGTCGCTTCGCGCGTTGGGTTCGTTTCGCCCACGGCATTGTCGCGTGCCTACCAACGACGCTACAATGAGCTACCTCGTCATGTTGCATCGAAAACCGTTATGGCGCTGTAACCTTGGTAGGTTTACGTATTTGTCATAGTGTCACATATCTGGTTTATATGCTGCTCCGCTTTCCTCCGAAGATATGATTGAGCTGCCTATGAGTTTTTCTGAACGCCCGACCAACCTTCCTGAACAGCAGTCCAAAGGGCATGTGCTTGAGGTCTTTCTCGCCTTCTTAAAATTGGGGCTGACGTCGTTCGGAGGGCCGATCGCTCATCTTGGCTACTTTCGTGAAGAGATTGTAAAACGCAGGAAATGGCTGGCCGATGATGCTTATGCAGATCTGGTTGCGCTGTGTCAGTTCTTGCCCGGTCCTGCGAGCAGTCAGGTCGGGTTTGGTCTTGGTCTTATGCGTGCCGGACCGATGGGTGCGTTAGCAGCGTTCGTTGCCTTTACTGCTCCCTCTGCGCTTCTACTTTTTGCCTTTGCTTATTGGGCGTCTTACCTTCAGGGTCCAGTAGGCTTGGGTATGATCCATGGATTGAAGTTGGTTGCTGTGGCTGTTGTTGCGCAGGCCGTCTGGGGGATGGCACGGAACTTCTGCGTGGACCAGCTGCGCGCTGGTTTGGCTGTGTTGGCTGTGGTCCTGATTGTGGCACTTGGGGGTGCGGGCGGACAGATTGCGGCGATTGTGGCTGGTGGTCTGGGTGGTTTCCTGTTCTGCCGCTCTGAGCCTAAAGCTGAAGTACACGACGTTTCCTTTGCACCGCGTCGGCGGGTTGGGCTGATTGCAATTATTCTGTTTGCGGCACTGCTGTTTGGACTTCCTATGGTGAGCGATCTTACGGGGAGCTCACTGGTCTATGTGTTTGACAGTTTCTATCACTCTGGTTCACTCGTGTTTGGCGGTGGACACGTTGTTCTGCCGCTTCTGGAAGCCAAGGTCGTTGGCACGGGGATGGTGAGTGAGAACTCGTTCCTTGCTGGTTATGGTGCGACGCAAGCGGTTCCCGGCCCCTTGTTCACCTTCGCGGGATATCTGGGTGCAGAGATGCAGACGGGTTATGCGGCTTGGGTTGGTGCGACCATTGCGTTGTTGGGTATCTTTCTGCCGGGCTTCCTGCTTTTGATCGCGGGCTTGCCGTATTGGGCTTGGTTGCGGCAAACGCCGTCAGCGCGCGGGATTATGGCGGGTGCGAATGCGGCTGTGGTTGGTGTTCTGGGTGCGGCGCTTTATTCGCCGGTCTGGACGAGCGCGGTGCTTGATGCCAAGGATTTCGCAGCTGCCTTGTGCGGGTTTGTGCTGCTGCTGTCCTTTAAGGCACCGCCTTGGGTCGTGGTGGTTCTGCTTGCCGTGACCGGGGTTGGCTTCGCCTTCATTTAAGAGGCTTAAGACAAACAAAAAACCCGGAGTGCTGAGCTTCCGGGTTTTTTTTAGATCTACTGTTCTGGCTACTTACGCTGCCAGATTTTCCATGACGCTTTCAAACAGTGCGCGGCCCTCGATGCCACCATGAAGATCCTCAACTAGGTTTTCAGGGTGAGGCATCATGCCAAGGACGTTGCCTTTTGCGCTGGTGATGCCGGCAATGTCGTTGAGGGAGCCGTTTGGATTGGTACCGTCAGCATAGCGGAATGCGACGCGGCCTTCTCCTTCCAACTCCTTCAGGGTCTCAGGATCAGCGAAGTAGTTGCCGTCATGGTGGGCCACTGGACAACGCCAGACTTTACCTTTTTCCATTCTGGAGGTGAACGCGCTGTTGGTGCTGGTGGTTTCCAGCATCACTTCCTTACACACGAAGTGGAGGGAGGCGTTGCGCATCAAAGCGCCCGGCAGAAGGCCTGTTTCTGTCAGCATCTGGAAGCCGTTGCACACGCCCAGAACGTGACGTCCCTGATCAGCGGCTGTTTTCAGTGCCGGCATGATGTGGGAGCGGGCAGCAATTGCGCCTGAACGCAAGTAGTCACCGTAAGAGAAACCGCCCGGCAGGACATAAAGGTCTGCGTCCGGCAGTTCAGTTTCGGTGTGCCATACTGTGGCGACTGGCTGGCCGGAGATTTGCTCCAGCGCTTTGATCATATCACGGTCCCGGTTGGAGCCAGGGAATAGGATCACTGCGGATTTCATGAATGTTTCCTCTTGGATGGAGGGCCGCTTGTCACAGACGAGTTTTACAGAAGTAAAAATACCGCAAGAACAGAGAGGGCAGCTGGCAAGCCGATAAAGATGATTGCTTTGATAATCATGAACCGGATGATCCGGCCAGTATCGTCTTGCACGGTGTTGCCCTCGCAGGTTCCGCTATCGGCTAGAGCAGTTCGATAGAGTAGTTTTCGATGACGGTGTTTGCCAGCAGCTTTTCGCACATGGCTTCAATGTCAGCCCTGGCCTCAGCCTCGCTGCGGTCTGCCAGCTCCAGGTCAAATACTTTACCCTGGCGAATGCCTTCAACGCCTTCAAAACCAAGAGAACCAAGGGAGCCTTCGATTGCTTTGCCCTGGGGATCGAGAACACCGTTCTTGAGAGTGACGGTCACACGTGCCTTCATGGTTCTAACTGGTCCTTCCTTACCAAAATGAGGGATTTAAGCGGGCAGCAATTGCGCTGGTCGCCAAAATCCAATTCTTGCGCGCGTTCATAACGCGGGAATCTATGTCGGGGAAGCAAAAACTACGCGTGGTCGTCAGATAGTTTACTACCGCTGCGGTCCTTGCCTGCCCTGAAATGCAAAACGGGCCTCACGGGCCCGTTCATTGATTACTTGACTAGCACTGGTCCGGAATGTCCCGGACGGTCGTTGTCGATCAGGATGCCGAGCCTGCGGGCTACTTCCTGATAGGCTTCAACCATGCCGCCCATATTCTGGCGGAACCGGTCCTTGTCCATCTTGTCGTTTGTTTTGGTATCCCACAGGCGACAGCTGTCCGGAGAGATCTCGTCAGCAAGGACAATGCGCATCATGTCGCCTTCAACCTGACGTCCAAGTTCAATCTTGAAGTCAACGAGGCGGATGCCGACGCTCATAAACAGACCGCACAGGAAGTCGTTGACGCGGATGGCAAGTGCCATCATGTCATCCAGTTCCTGAGGTGCGGCCCAGCCAAAAGCGGTGATGTGTTCTTCAGAGACCAGGGGATCTCCAAGCTCGTCGTTCTTGTAATAGAACTCGATAATGGAGCGTGGAAGCTGAGTGCCTTCTTCCAATCCAAGACGCTTGCACAAGGAGCCTGCAGCAACGTTGCGGACAACAACCTCGATTGGAATGACTTCCACCTGATGAATCAGCTGTTCACGCATGTTCAACCGGCGAATAAAATGGGTTGGAATACCCATGTTATTCAGATTGTTGAAAATGTACTCAGAAATCCGGTTGTTCAGGACGCCTTTTCCATCAACGACTTCATGTTTTTCGTTGTTGAAGGCTGTAGCATCATCTTTGAAGTGCTGAATCAGCGTTCCCGGCTCAGGACCCTCATAGAGAATCTTGGCCTTGCCTTCGTAAATTCGCCGACGGCGGTTCATTGGCACTTACCATTGCGTTTGTAGAACAAGTCGTACGGGTGACGTTGGGGCGTAAACTGGTTGACTGTCAAACCATTCGTGCCAAAACTTGCGCGAATGTTCCTCCAGCACCGGTTTTCGCATCTTTCATCATCGCGAAAATCACGATCCCGCTATGCGGCGCGGAACTTAACCGACTTTTTGATAAAGCACAAATGGGTAATTGGATTGGCGGTCTTAGTCACTGATATTCCACTGATACCAACTGATGGCTTTTGACCTGCAAATAGAAGTTGCGTAGAATGAAACCCGTAGGTTATAGCGTGGCTTGTAGGAGGGGAGGGACCTTTTTACATTGTCTGAGCTAGGAGGGAAAAGATGACCACGTTCGACAAACGAGCTGAGGCTTTTGAAGGCAGTTTTGCAATTGGTTCTGAGCAGGCTTTCAAGGCAACTGCACGGCGGGACAAACTGCTGG
The DNA here is from genome assembly GCF_014651595.1 of Pseudovibrio japonicus. Lineage (GTDB taxonomy): Bacteria > Pseudomonadota > Alphaproteobacteria > Rhizobiales > Stappiaceae > Pseudovibrio > Pseudovibrio japonicus. The sequence continues at coordinate 528,911 of NZ_BMXE01000003.1, forward strand.
GGCAGTGGGCTGCTGAGAAGCTCGGTTTGGCCGGGGACATTGCGGAAGACTATGCCAACAAGATTGTGCAAACCGATCTCAAAGAGCCGGGCGACGAGGACATTTTTGCTCGTATCTCCAAAGATTTTGCAGATGCGGGTGTTGAACAGTCCGAACATCAGATCCGTCGCACCATGGACGAGCTGATGGTTGTTGCGAAAAAGGAAGTTGCTGAGGAAGCCTAAGTGCTTCGCGTTAAGCAGGCTCTAAATGAGAGCTCCTGACTAGAGATTTTGCCGTCTTCCCTTGATATTGTCGGGAAGACGGCTTTTTTATTGGAATGACACTTGCGTTGACGAGCTGGTGCTGCGTGACTTGATGGTGCCTGTGCTCAATTAGATGAGGCATGACATGAGTAAAAATATGTGTCTGGCAGAGAAACTGCGGGCAGGACAAACCGTTTTGAGCGCGTGGGCCACTCTGCCCTCCCCGATTTTCTCCAGCCTCTTTTTGAAGGGCGGCTATAAAGCTGTGACGCTGGATTTGCAGCACGGTTTGCAGACCAGAGCAGAAGCACGTGATTCCATTAAGGAGATGATCATTGGGGGCGGTCATGCGATCGCGCGGATCCGGATGGATGATTTCAGGAATGCGAGCTGGCTGCTCGATGCAGGGGCAGAGATGATCATTGCACCCATGATCAACTCGGTTGACGATGCAAGGAAGCTGGTGGAGTTCTGTAAGTATCCGCCGCTTGGGACACGCAGCTATGGCTCTGTCGGTGCGACCATGACCGCTGGTATCACCATGGATGAGTACTTTGCGTCGGCTGATAAGAAGACACTGGCGATTGCTATGATCGAGACGCCCGAAGCATATGCGGCTCTTGAGGACATTCTTGGTGTTGATGGTCTGGATGGGATCTTCGTGGGACCATCTGACTTGTCGCTGACGGTCTCAGGCGGCAAGAGTGTGGCGCCTGTGTCTGAGGCGTCTTTGGCAATGCAGAAGGATATTGCCGAGAAAACCAGCGCAGCTGGAAAGATTGCTGGGATCTACTGCGTTACAAAAGATCATTTGCAGCATTCAAAGGCCGCTGGCTATCAGTTCATGACCTTTGGGACTGATTCGACTTTGTTTATCTCTGCAGCTGCTGAGGCGGCACAGGCCTTGGACTGAATGCAGATCTGAATAGAAAAGGCCGCCTTGTGGGCGGCCTTTGGTGTTTCAAGGTGAGGTCTTAGACCTGAGCTGCAGCACGGATTGCTGCTATGTTTTCGCGGTAGCTGTCAATGGTCCCGCCTTTGAAGACGGCAGAGCCAGCAACCAGTGTGTCAGCGCCTGCCTTGGTGACCAGCGGAGCGGTCTGCGGAGTGATGCCGCCGTCGATCTGAATGCGGATCGGGCGATCGCCGATCATGCTTTTGATGCGTGCGACTTTCTCGACCTGGGACTCGATGAACTTCTGGCCACCGAAGCCAGGGTTCACGGTCATGACAAGGATCATGTCGAGGCGGTCGAGAACGTATTCCAGACAGCTTTCATGGGTGGCGGGGTTTAGAGATACACCAGCTTTCTTGCCCAGATCGCGGATTGCCTGCAGCGAGCGGTCCAGATGCACGGTCGCTTCTGCATGGACCGTAATGTAGTCGGAGCCAGCTTTGGCGAAGGCTTCAAGATACGGGTCACACGGCTCGATCATCAGGTGGGTGTCGAAGACCTTATCTGTATGCGGGCGGAGTTTTGCGATCACGTCTGGACCAAAGGTGATGTTTGGAACGAAGTGACCGTCCATAACATCCAGGTGGATCCAGTCGGCTCCAGCTTCTACAACATCACGAACTTCTTGCCCCAACTTGGAAAAGTCTGATGCAAGGACGGAAGGGGCGATAACGAGCGGTTGTGCCATAGCAGGGATTCTCCTTGGTGTGCCCAATTTGCAGTGCGGCTAGCATGGACATTGATGAGAAGCAAGTGGTGCGTTCATCGCAGCTTTGATCGCTGTGTCTTTCATCGGGTGGCTGTGGTTTGGCGGACCCGCACGGCCGCGGGCTTGAGCAGCCATGGGAGCAGGTAGATGGGGAACTGGGCGAATGCGAAAAAGAGCCATGCCAACTCTGGAATGGTTCCTCCCAATGCCGCGACCATCAGGCCCAGATTGCGGCTCCCGGCGCCATAAGCTGCGATGAAAGCCGTCTGTCGCCCTGCGGGATAGAAGATCAGGAAGGTCACAAGCAGTTGCAGGCCAGCAATGGCAAAGACGCCGATGAACAAGGCAGCGGCTTTGAAAGGTGCAGCCAATGCAAAGTCGGTCACACCATCCATGGCAGCAATAGCGAAGATAAAGAGCACGATACAATTGATGCCGTTGATATGGTCGGTCATCTCTGTAATGCGTTTTGCGCCGAGCAAATAATAGATAAGGCGGCCCAGAGCAGCGGATCCCAGCAGGAACAGTGTCAGATTGGCTGCCAGTGAAAACGGCGAGATCTGAAGGTTTTCCGGCAACAGAAGGTAGGCAAACAAGGCGGTGCTGAAAGGCGCGATGATAAATGACAAGGCGGAGATCGTAAGGGCGAGCGCGCCGTTGAGGCCGAACATCCAGATGAAGATGGGCGAGGACATGACCGGAGGCGCTGCGGAGACCATGAACAGTGCTGTGAGCACACCCAGGTCAAACTGATCCAGTCCGATGGCCAGGCACGCCAGTGTTGCGAGCATGGGGAGCACAAGCATCTGCCAGAGCATGGCGGCAACGGCTGGCAATGGGCGCGTGAGCTGGTGGGCGATGGCTGCATTATCGACGCGGATGAAACTCAACGTGAGCAGGACGAAAATTGCAGGCGTCAGAAGCCCGCGCAGCGCTTCGGCAATTCCGGGCAGGAACAGGCCGAGAAAAATGGAGATGGCAACTGCATTGGCGCCGCTTCGCCCCAAAAAACGCAGGAGCGCATTGATCAGTTGCAGGCCACCTGCGAGAATTGTTGGGGAGGGCAATGTTTAGTCCACGCGACAACTTAAGTGCAAGAGATCGCGCGACTAAACCATATTAGCGGCGTTTGAGCAAACATTGCCGAGTTTAAGAGACTGCGCGTCAATCAACTCTTATGACTGGGGGCCCGAAGTCCTAACTGACAAACTCTTTAAGAGGTAATGCAACTGTTTCCTTAATTGTCGAGACTACAATACGGGATTGAACATCTGACACCAAAGCGTTGTCCAGAAGTTTCAAGCGTAGGAAGTCGTCGTAACACTTGATGTCACTGGCGACGACTTTGATGAGATAGTCCACTGCGCCGGTGATGCGTTCGCATGTGACAACTTCAGGCCATATCCCGATGAGCCTGTCGAATGCTTCCATGTTATCGCGGCTCGGCACAGTGAGCTTAACAAAGGCATAGGCGAGAAAGCCAAGGCCGACTGCTTCGCGATCAACCAGTGCAGCTGTCTGCTTGATCACTCCAGTCTCCTTGAGTTTCTTAATTCGTCTCCAGCACGGTGTTTGGCTCATCCCAGCTTCTTTGGCGACATCGGCGATGGATTGGGATGCATCTTTTTGCAGAATTCGCAGAACGCGGATGTCGGATGGGTCTAATAAAGAATTTTCGCTCATGTGCCCCCTCAGGAATAATTTTTCGACTGAATACGTATTTTCCGGTAGGATAGCACAGAAAGCACGCAAAAGAAGGATCACTATGGGCTAGGACGAAAGAATTGGTTTTGGGAGGGGGAACCGTCCACAGCCAAGATGGGAGAGGAGCTCATTGAATGAATGTAAGTGTGCCACCAATCAGCTTACATGATAAATATACAGCTGAAGAAGGCAATGTTTACCTGACCGGTATTCAAGCACTGGTGCGACTTGCTTTGGATCGCGGTCGATTGGATCGTGCTAATGATTTGAAAACAGGCGGTTTTATCTCCGGATACCGTGGTTCTCCGATCGCTGGCTACGACACGGAGCTTCAAAGATCACGTCAATATCTTGATCCGCTGGACATTCAGTTTCAACCGGGAGTTAATGAGGAACTGGGCGCCACAGCGGTTTGGGGATCACAAAAAGTCAGACAGCACGGCAAAGGTTCTGCCTTTGATGGCGTCTATGGCATCTGGTACGGGAAGGCGCCGGGTGTGGATAGAGCTGGGGATGTGTTGCGTCAGGCAAATGCATCCGGAACCGACCCGAATGGCGGTGTTGTTGCTCTTGCGGGTGATGATCATCTGGCAAAATCTTCCATCTTGCCAGCGCAAAGCGAGTTTTTTTTCCAGCATGCGGAAATTCCGGTTCTGAACCCCGCTGACATTCAGGAAGTTCTGGATTTCGGTCAGCATGGGTTTGAGATGTCGCGCTACACAGGCCTGTGGAGTGCGTTGATCTGTCTTGCTGATACTATGGATGCATCCGGTGTTGTGTCTGCGGATCTGGCACGACATTCTTTCGTGCGTCCAGCGGCATTCGATCCGCGTAAGAATGCTGAGTTGAACCGGGTCTTGCTGCTTGGCAATCGCCTGGAGACCGAGCGTTTGCTGCGCGATATCCGTATGCCTGCTGTTCTGGCGTATGCGAAAGCGAATCGTCTGGACCATGTGGCCTATGGCGCGCAGAAGCCGCGAATCGGTATGGTTGCGACCGGTAAGGCTTTCCGCGACCTGTGTCAGGCACTGCGCCTGATGGGGATCACAGATCAGCGTGCAAAAGAGATTGGGCTTGCGGTTTATAAGGTGGGAATGCCTTATCCGCTGGAACCAACGGCGTTCTCAAGTTTCGCACGAGGTGTTGAAAAGATTCTGGTGGTTGAGCACAAACGTGCGTTCATGGAGCCACAGATCAAAGAGATCGCCTACAACTGGCCAAGTGATCAGCAACCACAGATTCTCGGCAAGAAAGATGCGCAGGGTGAGCCATTGTTCTCCGATGTGCTTGAGCTTTCTATTGATGAGATGATCCGCGTGATCATGAATTTCCTGCCTAAGGAATACGTCACCGATGAAATGCGGGCCGTTGCTGATTCCATGATGCGTCAGCAGATGTGGGCGCAGGGCAATGGTGAAACAGCGGCGCGCTCGCCTTACTTCTGTTCCGGTTGCCCGCATAACACCTCGACTGTTGTGCCGGAAGGGTCGCGGTCGATGCCGGGTATTGGGTGTCACGCCATGACCGAGATCAGTGGCCGCACAACCGATGGCCAGATTGCCATGGGCGGTGAAGGTACGCTTTGGGTTGGTCAGGCGAACTTTGCCCGTGACAAGCACGTGTTTGCGAATATGGGGGATGGCACCTACTTCCACTCCGGTATCCTGTCGATCCGTCAGGCCGTGGCGGCGCGTGTGCCGATCACCTTCAAGATTCTTTATAATGACGCGGTTGCGATGACTGGCGGTCAGGAGATTGATGGTTCGCTTACAGTGCCTCAGCTGCTGAACCAGCTTCATGCGGAAGGCGTGAAGAAGGTTGTTCTTCTGAGCGAGAAGCCTGAGGAATATGCTGGCCGTCAGGATCTGGCCGTTTCTGAGCCGGTTCATCACCGCGATGATCTGATGAAAGTGCAGAACGAACTCAAGGAGTTCAACGGCGTTTCAGCGATTGTGTTTGATCAGACCTGTGCTGCGGAAAAACGTCGCCGCCGCAAGAAAGGGCTTTATCCAGACCCGGACCTGCGCGTGATGATCAATGACCGTGTCTGTGAGGGCTGTGGTGATTGTTCGGTTCAGTCGAACTGTCTTTCAGTTGAGCCACTTGCAACACCGTTTGGCGAAAAACGTCGGATCAACCAATCATCCTGTAACAAGGACTTCTCCTGTGTGAAGGGGTTCTGCCCGTCCTTTGTTTATGTGAAGGGCTCGAAGCTGCGTCAGGCAAAACCAGCTGATTTTGCGCTGGATGAGTTTGTGAAGGCGTTGCCGGAGGTTCAGCTACCATCGCTTGAAAGTACGCATAACCTTTTGGTTGCGGGTATTGGTGGCATGGGTGTTACGACCATCTCTGCCATTATTGCAATGGCGGCGCATATTGATGGGATTAAAGCCTCAACGCTGGATATGACCGGACTTGCCCAGAAGTATGGACCTGTGACGTCTCATGTGCGTTTTGCGGCTGCAAGCGATACGATTGAGGGGCCACGTGTACCACCTGCACAACTGGATGTACTGATTGCGAGTGATATGCTGGTTGCCAGTAAAGCAGAGCAGCTGTCCCTTTATCACAAGAGCAGAACGCATGGGTTTGTGAACACAAACGTCACGCCGACCTCTGAGTTTGTGATGAAGCAGCAGCTTTCCTTTAATGAGCACAATATGAAGCAGACTCTGGAACAGGGGACTGTGGATCTGCGTGCGCATGATCTGGCCAATATCGCAGAGAAGCTGCTTGGTGATTCTATCTACACCAACATGATGCTCATCGGGTTGGCCTATCAGGCGGGCACTTTGCCGATTACCGCTGAAGCTATTGAGCACGCGATCACATTGAACGGTGCTGCGGTCGAGAAGAATATCCATGCGTTTCAGGCTGGGCGTGTGCTTTATGGCAATCCTGATGCCATCTTCGGTGCTCTGCCACGCCGTGATGCAGTTAAGGCAATGACCCTTGATGAGAAGATAGACTTCTTCGCCAAGGAGCTGACTGCTTATCAGAATAAAACCTACGCCAATACCTATCTGGAGAAGATCTCCCAGATCAAAGCGCGGGATGAGGAGTTTGGTCCCGGTTCGCTGGAGCTGACGCACACTGCAGTTGAGATGCTTTATAAGGTGATGGCTTACAAAGACGAGTATGAAGTTGCCCGTCTTTATAGTGAGCCAGCGTTCCGTAAAAGCCTCGAAGCTCAGTTCGATGATCCGGGTGAGTTGGAGTTGTTGCTGGCGCCTCCATTCTTGCCAGGTAAGCCGGATCCAAAGACAGGCCGTCCTCAGAAGCGGGCGTTTGGTCCCTGGATCTTCAAGGCTTTCAATATGCTGGTTTCTCTTCGTGGCTTGCGTGGCACGGTGCTTGATCCGTTTGGATATGCGCAGGAGCGTAAAGACGAGCGTGCACTGCTCAAGCAGTACCATGATGATATCAGTCTGGCCTGCGGAAAACTGGGAACTGCAAATTATGGCTTGCTACGCGAGTTCCTTAATTTGCCCGACTCCATTCGTGGGTACGGTCCAATTAAGGATGAGAATCTGAAGCAGGCGCAGCTCAGACGTGAGGAATTGCTCGGGAGACTTGAGGAAGACCCTACGACAGTAACCTTCAAAGAGGCAGCTGAGTAAGACCTGATTCTTTGCAGAAACCATAGAATGCCGGCCTCTTTGGGGTCGGCATTTTGTGTTTGGCATCACACTTATGCGGCTTAATCCCTGATTTGTGACTTTCTGGTGGCCGTGCGCGCAATTTTCCCGAAATTTGAACTTGCTTTTTTATAAGTCCCTCACTAAAACCGACTGGACGGTACAAAAACCGACTGGACGGTACAAAAACCGACCAGACGGTACAGGCTCCGATCAGAGGAGAAGGATACCAGCGTGGAAACAACAGCAGAACATATTCTGGATGCCGTCGAGCGTCTGGTTTGCCTCGAAGGAACCCGGAAGCTGACCATTGATGCGGTCGCTGCCGAGGCGGGCATGTCCAAAGGCGGCGTGCTTTATAATTTTCGAAGTAAGCATGAACTGTTGTTGGGTGTGATCCGCAGAGTTGTTTGTGATGTTCGCAAGAGAACCTACGCGCTGAGTGACAAGTTGAAAGAGCAAGGAGTGGCCTGCCCAATTTTGGCGGCGAGCTTCCAGATCTACAAGGACTATCGAGAGAAGACCGCTCCCAAAGCGTTGTTTGCTCTTGCGGCTCAGGAGCCTGAACTGGTCGCTGAATTTCAGGAGATGAGCACTGAGTTTGGCAAAGCGGTCAGTAACGAGATTAGTGATCCGGTTTTGGGGCACATGTGTTTGCTCATCATCGACGGGCTTTATTACCGCCAGGCTCTGGATATTGAAAACTACGGCACTGGCGAAATTGATGAACTTATTGATCGCGTGTTGGAAATCACCTCCCAGAATGCCCAGTACGCTAAATTGAACGCTGAAGCTGGAAACTAAGGTAAAATGCAGAAAATAAGCGGAAAAAGTAGAATAGGGCGCTTGGGTGTACCTGTTTTTGTCGGGGCACTTGCTCTGCTGCTTGCAAGTTGTCAGGAAAAAGAAGTTGTTGAGGCAGCTGAAACAGTTGCGCCTCGCCCAGCTCGTGTCATGGTCGTTTCCGAGGTTGATGACCTCTTTACCCGTGACTTTACCGGCCGTGTTGATGCGGTTCAGACCGTGGATCTGGCATTCCGTGTCTCTGGTCAGCTTGTTGAACTGCCGGTGGTTGAAGGTCAGCGCATTGCAAAGGGTGACCTGATTGCAGCTCTCGACCCAACTGATTTTGAGAATGCGGTTCGCGAAGCTGAAGTGAACTATGAGCAGAAGAAGAAAGACCTGAAGCGTTATGAGACGCTGAAAAACAAGCAGGTCATTTCTGAAGGTGCATATGATAACGCAAAGACTGCGTTCGACCTTGCTGCGGTTACCCTTGATAAAGCGCAGCAGAATTTGGGCTACACACGGATTGAGGCGCCTTACGATGCGATCGTAACCTCTCGTCTGCTCGATAACTACACCATTATCAATGGCGGGACGAGCATTGCGCGTGTTCAGGACATGAGTGAAGTGCGCATCAATATCGATGTGCCTGAACGGTTATTTGCTCAGGCAACTGAGACATCTGTTCTGAAGATGACTGCAGAGTTTCCTTCTCATCCGGGCAAAGTGTTTCCGCTGGAATATCGTGAACACCGTACCGAAGCTGACAAGGTCGCTCAGACCTACCGCGTAACTTTGGCGGTAAAGGATGCTGCTGGGTACAACATCATTCCGGGCATGACTGCAAGTGTCAAAGTGAAGCTGAATGCTCTTGATGAAGCTCACAATACTGCGTTCTTCGTACCAACCTCCGCTGTTGGATCTTCACCAGACAAGACCCCTTACGTTTGGGTTGTTAATGAAGACGAGAAGCGTGTGGGTCGTCGCAAAGTCGAGCTGGGAACTGTGCTTGGAGCCTACATTCCAGTGCTCACTGGCCTCAATGACGGCGAAATGATTGTTACAGCCGGTGTGAGCCATCTGAGCGAAAACCAGCAGATCGTACCTAAGCTGTAAGAGTAGCGTCTAGGAGTTATTGAAATGGATATTGCACGCTACTCAATTGAGAAGCCGGTCAATGTCTGGATGGTTGTTCTGATTGCTCTTTTAGGGGGCATTTGGGCTCTGGGCGGCATTGGTCGACTGGAAGATCCGGCATTTACCATTAAAGAAGCGCAGGTAATCACCTCCTATCCGGGTGCAAGCGCTGCAGAAGTTGAAGAGGAAGTCACTGAGCGGCTCGAGAGTGCCATTCAGCAGATGCCTCAGCTGAAACAGGTTCGTAGTACATCTGAACCGGGTCTTTCCCGTATTCAGGTGGAAATGAAAGACACATATGACGGCAGCGAGTTGCCTCAGGTGTGGGATGAGCTGCGCCGCAAAGTGCATGATGAAATTCCGCAGTTGCCAGCGGGTGTGCGTACTCCAATTGTGTACGACAGCTTTGGCGATGTGTTTGGCATGTACTATGCCTTAACGTCTGATGGATACTCCAACCGGGATATCCGCAAGACCGTTAAGGAACTGCGCCGCGAGCTGCTGACTGTCGATAATGTTGCTAAGGTTTCTGTGCTTGGCTTGCCTGAGGACGAGATCGTCATTGCGATGGATCAGGACCGACTGGCACAGCTTGGTATTACCATTGCTGATGTGCAGAATGTTCTGAATGCAGAAAACGCAATTCAGGCAAACGGCACAACGGTTTCCGGCGACCTGCGCATTCGCATCTCGACTGTTTCTGCCTTTGACAGTTACCGCAGCATTCAGAACCTAATGATCGGTAATCCGGGGTCCACGGCGATGGTTCGCCTTTCGGATGTGGCAACGCTTTCTGTTCAGGAGCCTGAGAACCCTAAGGTTCTTGTGCGTCATAACGGTCAGCGAGCGGTTACTTTGGGCGTTGCTGCGATTGAAGATACAAACGTGGTGGCTGTTGGTCAGGACGTTGAAGCTCATCTGAATATGCTGCGTGCGAACCTGCCTGTTGGTATGGAAATTGTTCCTATCTACGAGCAGCACAAAGTGGTTGACGAGGCTGTTGGTTCCTTCGTGTGGAACCTTGTGATGTCGGTTTCCATCGTGATTGTGGTGCTTGGCATCTTCATGGGCTGGCGCGCTGCTGTTGTGGTTGGATCTGTCCTGCTGCTGACCGTGCTTTCCACGATCCTCCTGATGAAACTGGGCGGGATTGAGCTTGAGCGTATCTCGCTTGGTGCGCTGGTTATCGCCATGGGCATGTTGGTGGACAACGCGATCGTTGTTGCCGAAGGAATGATGATCAACATGCAACGTGGTATGCGGCCGATCAAAGCAGCGTCGACCGTTGTTGAGCAGACCAAGTGGCCGCTGCTGGGCGCAACCGTTATCGGGATCATGGCGTTCTCTGGTATCGGTCTTTCCAGTGACAGTACCGGTGAGTTCATGTTCTCGCTGTTTGCGGTTGTTGGTATTTCCCTGTTGATGTCCTGGTTGTTCGCGATCCTGGTTACACCGCTGTTTGGTAAGTACTTCTTCAAGATGGCTTCCATCTCCGGTGATGAGCATGATCCGTACCGTGGCTTCATGTACACCATGTTCCGCAAAACCTTGGTGCTGACCTTGAAGCTGCGCTGGCTGTCGCTGGTGGTTCTGATCGGTGTGACCGTTGTTTGCTTCTGGTCGTTCCAGTTTGTTGGAAACTCCTTCTTCCCGAACTCCGCGACCCCGCTGTTTTATGTGAACTACTGGCTGCCTCACGGTACCGATATTCACGCGACTGCACGTGACATGGAGAAGCTGGAAAACGAGATCTTGTCTTTGCCGGGTGTTGTTTCAACCAATACCTTTATCGGTCAAGGCGCGACCCGCTTCATGCTGACTTACGCTTCGCAGGATGGTAGTGCCAACTATGGTCAGGTGATCGTTCGTACGGAAAATACGGATATCATTGATGATCTGGCAGTGAAGATCCGCGAATTCGGTTTTGCCGAGTTGCCTCAGGGACAGGTGTACACGGAACGTCTGGTGTTTGGTCCTCCGTCCGGTGCTGATGTGCAGGCGCGTGTCTCTGGTCCGGATGCTGATGTTTTGCGTCAGATCTCCGAGGACATGATGGCGATCTTCAAGGATCCTCAGTATCGCTTGAGTGATGTGCGAACGGACTGGCGTGAGCGTGAGCTGGTGATGCAGCCGAAGTTCGATGAGCAGCGTGCGCGGATTGCCGGGATTACGCGTCAGGATCTGGCGACTGCGGTTCAGTTTACCTCTGATGGTATCCGTACAGGTAGTTACCGTGATCTGGATGAAGACATTCCGATTATCGTGAAACGTCAGCGCGGAGAAGGCGAGACTGCGTCCGAAGCTCTTGTAAACACACTGGTTTGGAGCTCTCAGCAGCGCAAGTACGTGCCGATCGATCAGGTCACATCCGGTGTTGCTACGGTGGCTGAAGATACTTTGATCCGTCGCCGGGACCGTGTGAAGACCATTAGTGTGCTTGGTGCGAGTGCGCCGGATGAGTTGGCGTCGGTTGCGCATGCTCGAATTCGTGGAGTTATTGAGGCTGTTCCGCTTCCTGATGGGTATTCCATGGAGTGGGGTGGTGAGTACGAAAACTCCAAGAATGCGAACGAGTCGCTGGGTACGAAGGTTCCTGTTACCTTCCTTGTGATGATTGTTATCTCCATCCTGCTGTTCTCTAAGGTGCGGGAACCACTCATCATCTGGCTGATTGTGCCGATGTCTATCAACGGTGTTGTGATCGGGCTGCTTGGAACGGGCCTTCCGCTGGACTTCATGGCGATCCTTGGTGTGCTGTCCTTGTCGGGCATGCTGATCAAGAATGCGATCGTTCTGCTGGAGGAGATCGACCTGCAGCTGGAAGAAGGCGGAGATCGCTTTGATGCTGTTGTGCGTGCGAGTGTTTCTCGTTTGCGTCCGGTGTCTATGGCGGCGATCACGACGATCCTTGGTATGGCGCCGCTGATTGTTGATCCGATGTTCGCGAGTATGTCTGTCACCATTATGGGTGGTCTGGCGTTTGCGACGGTGCTGACACTGATTGCTGTTCCGCTGCTGTTCATCATCTTCTACCGGATCCGTCCGGGTGAGGGTGCTGGACAGGGCAAGGCGAAGAACTCCTTGAAAGAATTGGAAGATAATGCTTCTGATGGTCACAAGGCTGAGCCGGAACCAGCCTAAGAAAAAGGCTCTCCCGGTTACATAAAACCGGGAGAGCCTTCTGGAATAACAAAGGGCGGCGTATATTTACCGCAACGCATCGTCCTTTGTTCCCCCGCGTCGCCTCTGATCCCAACACCGGAGGCGGCGCACCTTTTTTGCCAGTGGGCAAAACTTGATTGTCACCTGTTTTCCTTCAAGAAAACGGGCTCTTCATCCCAAAAAATACAGCGGAAATGTCAGTGTAGCTTACGGTTTGCGCTGATTTGCGCCGTTTTGCGTTATCCTGCGTTTTTTAGGTTTTTCTTGCGTTGTTTTGTAGCTTACCCGAACCAGTTGTATCTGCGAGTTAACATTCTCGTGATCCGTATCGGCTTTGCCAGGTTGGTACCGTATCGCCGGGGTACTCTTTGGCATTGTACACACCGCGAGCGATGGCACGGGAGACTGTCTGAGCGGCGTAGGCGCCAAGCTCCAGCAGGTCGATCATGGGGTTTTGCATTTTCCGCTTGCCGGTAGAGATCACAAAGAGCAGATCGCCGTCCATGGGCGTGTGGGCTGGCCAGAGCGCGCGGGCGTAGCCGTCGTGGGCGGCGGTGGCGATGCGCTTGCATTCGGACTTGGTCAGGATCAGGTCGGTGGCAACGATGCCGATGGTGGTGTTTGCGCTTGGGGATACGTCAATTGTGCCGAGGCTGAATTTGGTTTGTACGTGGTGTGCGGTCTCCGGCATTTCTGCTGGCCAGCCCAGTCCGCCAAATTCGGCGTTTTGTTCTTGTGGCGCTGCCCAGAAATAAGGGGTGTCGCCAATGGTGGGGCGGCCCAGAGCGTTGACGGCGATCAGAGCGCCGACCGTTCCGCCGTTTGGCAGCGTGAAAGAGGCAGAGCCCAGCCCACCTTTCACGTCGGCGGTGGTGGCGCCAAAGCCTGCGCCTGCGGTGCCGAGTTCAAACTCCTCTGCGGCGTTGTCTACGGCTTCGATCCCCATTTCGCGGTAGATGGGATTTCTGCCCCATGACTTATCCCCACCATTGCGAAGATCGAATAGAATGGCTGTGGGGGTAATTGGAATGATAGCACTGCCGATACGAAAACCTTTGCCGAGTTCTGCCAGCCGGACCTGTACGCCGCTGCCTGCATCCAGCCCGTATGCAGAGCCACCTGACAGGACAAGGGCGTCAATGGCGTTGACGGTTTGCTCCGGCTCCAGCAGGGCGAGGTCGCGCGTGCCGGGAGCGCCGCCCATGATGGCGGCGGAGGCTACGGCTTGTTCGTCCGGAATGAGAACGGTGACCCCTGACTTGGTTTTTTCGCAATGGGCGTTTCCAACCTTCAATCCCGGAACGTCGGTAATCAGATTGCGTTGGGCTGAGGTCATGGCACTTCCCTAAGTCATTTTCGAAAAATTCACGCAGCGCCCACGTGTTAGTCTTATCGCAAATGCGCTCAAGAGCACGTGGCGGGCATGGCTATGGGCTGATCAAGCTCCAAGCCATAATTACAAAAAGTATCGCAGACCCAAAAAGGGTATGCCCTTATCAGTGATACGCGCAAACAAATTTGAGATAAAGGGCTCCTATTTTAGAAAATGGAATAGGAGCCGGTATCTTAGACAGAATGATAGTTTCGGTCGAGGTAGATCAGGGCTGGGGCAAACTCACCCAGCCGTGCTGCAACGACCTCACCGAAGATAACAGAGTGGGTGCCTACTTCTGTCACTTCTTTAATGTGACAATCAAAGCTGACTCGCGCGCTTTCCAGAATTGGACTGCCGGTTACCAGAGTGCCCCAGTTTCCTTTTGTAAAGCGTTCTTCCATTGGCAGATCACCTTCGCCTGCAAAGGCGTTGGACAGGTCTGTGTGATCGTGAACGAGCGTGTTGATGGAGAAGACGCCGTTGTCTTTGACGATCTGGTTTACGCGGGCGCTGCGGTTGAGGCAGACAAGCAGGGTCGCGGGACTGTCAGAAACGGAACACACAGAGGAAACGGTTGCGCCAACACGGCCTGCGTGACCAGCACTGGCGAGCAGGTGAACCGATGCGCCCAAACGACTCATAGCCTCTCTAAACTCGTGAGATGCCAGTGTCTTGTTGTTATTCTCAAGTGGCGCCATGGTTATAGCTGTCGTCATTCAGTTCGTTCCAAGATATTCCCAGAGATACGCTCTCTGGTTCACACTATGTAGCGTCTATTAGTAGGGTTTCGTCGTCTAAAAATGACGGTATTCGAATTAGAGTAATTATAGATATTTATAGAGAAAAGCTAGTTCAACAATGAGTGTCCGACCATTTTACCAGAGACTGGTTTAGATTAGAACTCATCCTAAAATATAGTGCCTGCGAGTGACCTTTATGTGATGCCGATATTATGTCCATTTTGACGAGTATCGTCGCATGATCGCATAGCAAAAGTAATGGTATCAGCAATAGGATAAGGCTAGTGCTTGGCGAGACGCTCAATGTAACTTTGGTCAATTCGCAGAGTTTCGAGTTTCTGGCAGCCAGCCGAAAATGAGAAGTGATGATGAAAATCAACCGACTTGCTATATTCGGCGCTGCTCTGCTCCTGACTGGGGCTTATGCAGGCAGTGCCTTTTCAAGTGACGACGATCTCATTTATCTGACCGAACCTGCGGGTCAAAGCCTCTTTGAGGACTCTGAAATCAAGTCGGATTACTTTCCGCTGGCAAGTTATTTAGAGACACAGAAGGTCGTTACTTTTTGCGGACCGGCGACAATTGCTAATGTTCTAAACAGTCTGGATGTGCCCCGTCCACCAGTGCTGCTTCTCAGTCCCTACGGTTACTTTACTCAAGAGAATGTCTTTACGCCTGAAAATCAGCAGGTGAAGGGTTATCTGGGTGTTTTCACAAGTGGCATGAATCTGGAACAGTTAGCTACCTTCTTTGCTAATCTTGGCGTGCAGTCGGATTTCCATTATGCCAGTGATCTGACAACCGACGAACTACGTGATATCGTTACAGAAACCCTGCAGGATACTGATAAGCGGTTGGTCATCAACTACACGCGGCAGGCTATTGATCAAGACGGTGCAGGGCATATTTCACCCGTGGCTGCTTATGATGAAGACAACGATAAAGTGCTGATTCTGGATGTGGCGAAATACAAATACCCGCCTGTCTGGATAACCATGTCTGAGCTGCACGATGCGATGTCTGGAGTTGATTCAGACTCAAATCTTAGCCGTGGCATTGTTGTGGTGTCGAAATAACGCTCACCTGACTAGCGAACTCTCCAATTCCTTGGGTGCCTAGACCCCTTGATGGCAGCTGGTTAGCGATCCATCAAAAAACTTCAGGTGTCATCTTGCGGTTGCGTTGTCGCGAGGCCCAGTATAAATCAATCATGATATATTACAAATTTACATAAAAATCTCCCAATTGGGTGAGGGAGATTCACGTTTTAGTTGCGAAAATTCATTCTCAATTGCTGTCTTTGTAAAATTTCCTGAGCGGTTAGCTGTAGGTGTTTCGGCTCTTACGAAATAAAAATGCGTTTTATGCGTAGAAATCGTATAAAAGTTCCAATATACGGGCTTATAAATATGGGTAATATACTTACAGGGGAGCTTACCTTAAAATATCGGGGGTCTGAAATCGGAGGCGTTCAGATCGGACAGCAACTAATAGCTGATCTCATTCGGGGAACAAAATAAAACATGGATTACTTTCTCCAGCAACTTATCAATGGCGTTACGCTTGGGTCCATTTATGGCCTCATCGCCATTGGTTATACTATGGTCTATGGAATCATCGGCATGATTAACTTCGCCCACGGCGATATCTTCATGGTCGGTTCTTTCATTGCACTTGTTATAATTGTCGCACTTGGAATTACAGCTGCTACTCCAGTGCTTCTTTTGATTTTAGCTTTGGCTCTCGTATTGGTTGTGGCCATGGCATTGACGGCTGTTTGGGGGTGGACAGTCGAGAGAATTGCTTACCGGCCTTTGCGTGGCTCATTCCGCCTTGCGCCGCTGATTACTGCAATTGGTGCATCAATTGCTCTTCAGAACTTCGTTCAGGTTTCTCAGGGTGCGAAGAACAAGCCGCTTCAGCCGCTGATCTCTGGCGGATTTCAGCTGACAGATGGTGGTGCTGACGGGTCCGGTTTTGTGGTGAACCTGTCCTATGTACAGATCCTCATCGTGGTGACGACCGTTATCCTCATGCTCGGTTTCACCTACCTCATCAACAATACAAGTCTTGGTCGTTCGCAGCGTGCCTGTGAGCAGGACCGCAAGATGGCTGCTCTGCTTGGTGTGAACGTTGACCGCACCATTTCCCTGACCTTTGTGATGGGCGCTTCTCTGGCTGCCGTCGCGGGTCTGATGTTCCTGCTCTACTACGGCGTTGTGGACTTCTACATTGGCTTCCTTGCCGGCGTGAAGGCGTTTACCGCTGCGGTGCTGGGCGGAATTGGGTCTTTGCCGGGCGCGATGCTTGGTGGTCTTTTGATTGGCCTGATCGAGACATTCTGGTCCGGTTATTTCTCAGTTGAATACAAGGACGTGGCTGCGTTCTCGATCCTCGCGATCGTGCTCATCTTTATGCCGGAAGGTCTTCTCGGCCAACCTGAGGTGGAGAAGGTATAATGCAAGCAAGACAAAGAGACAGCTTACTTGTTGCAAGTTTGAAAGACAGTTTGGGCGGTGCGGTGATTACCTTTGCACTTGCCTGCGTCATGGTGGGTCTTAAGGTTGACGTGGCATCCGGGCGTGGTGCGGAACTCTTCCTTGAGCACCGCTGGTTTGCGGTTGCGGTTGCGGTGGTCACCGTGTTTGCCGGTCGCTTTCTGATGAATATGTTCTTCTGGAAGCGTGACGATGCGCCAAGCATCGGGCTTTCCGGTTTTCTGCCAAAAGGCGGTTTGGGGAACGGCACTACGAGTGTTCTGAAGTACGCGATGGTTGCGCTGGCGGTAGTGCTTCCATTTGCGTTGATGTTCTGGCTGGGTGCTCGTGGGTCCCGTCAGTATATTGACCTTGCCATTTTGGTGCTCACCTATGTGATGCTGGGATGGGGCCTGAACATCGTGGTTGGCCTTGCTGGCCTGCTCGACCTTGGGTATGTGGCGTTTTATGCGGTGGGGGCTTACTCCTACGCGTTGCTGGCGCACTACTTCGGGTTCTCGTTCTGGCTCTGCCTGCCGCTGGCCGGTATTCTGGCTGCGTTCTGGGGTATCATTTTGGGCTTCCCGGTACTGAGGCTTCGAGGTGACTATCTAGCCATTGTAACGCTTGCGTTTGGTGAGATTATCCGCGTTGTGCTGCTGAACTGGTACGAGTTTACCGGTGGTCCTGATGGTCTTTCCGGCATTCCACGTCCTAGCTTCTTTGGCTTGGAGTTTACCCGCGGTGAAGGTGGGTTTGCGGACTTCTTCGGTTTGAAGTTTAGCAGTATCCATCGCATTATCTTCCTGTACTATCTCATCTTCGCGATGGCCTTGTTTACAAACTTTGTAACCATGCGCTTGCGCCGGATGCCGATTGGTCGTGCATGGGAAGCCTTGCGAGAGGATGAAATTGCCTGCCGTGCTCTTGGCATCAACACAACGACAACCAAACTGACAGCCTTTGCTCTTGGTGCGATGTTCGCTGGCTTTGCAGGGTCTTTCTTTGCAACGCGTCAGGGCTTCATCTCTCCTGAGAGTTTCACCTTCCTTGAATCCGCGATCATTCTTGCGATTGTGGTTTTGGGTGGTCTTGGCTCACAGATCGGCGTGGTGATCGCTGCGATTGTGATGATCGGTGGCTTCGAATTCTTCCGCGAGTTTGAAGAATACCGCATGCTTGTCTTCGGTATGATCATGGTGGTGATCATGGTTTGGAAACCACGTGGATTGATCTCAAGCAGAACGCCGAGTGTGGCACTTTCCAAAAACGCAAAGGGCATCTCTGCCGATCTTGTTCAGGAGGGCCACGGATGAGCACCTGGGACACAAACCCTGTTCTGAAGGTTGAGCACCTGACAATGCGCTTTGGCGGATTGACGGCGATCAACGACCTGAGCTTTAACGTGGGGCGCGGTGATATTACTGCGCTGATCGGGCCGAACGGTGCGGGTAAAACCACAGTGTTTAACTGCATCACCGGCTTTTATAAGCCGACTGAAGGCCGTCTGGTCATGAACCGGTCCATTGGTGAAAAGCACCTTTTGGAGCGGATGGCGGATTTTAAGATTACGGCGGACGCGAAGGTTGCCCGTACGTTCCAGAATATCCGGCTGTTTGGCGGGATGACCATTTTGGAAAACCTGATGGTGGCACAGCATAATCCGCTGATGGTTGCCTCCAACTGGACCATTGGTGGTCTGCTCGGTCTGGGTGGTTACAAGAAGTCCAATGTGGATGCGATTGAAACTGCTAAGTACTGGCTGGAGCGGATTGATCTGATCGACCGGGCGGATGCGCCTGCGGCTGATCTTTCCTACGGCGATCAGCGCCGACTGGAGATTGCCCGTGCCATGTGTACTGGCCCTGAGCTTCTTTGTCTGGACGAACCAGCTGCTGGTTTGAACCCGAAAGAGAGTTTGGAGCTGAACAATCTGCTTCAATACATCCGTAAAGAGCACGACACCTCTGTTTTGCTGATCGAGCATGACATGTCTGTTGTGATGGAAATCTCCGACCACGTGGTGGTGCTGGATTACGGCGTGAAGATTTCCGACGGCACCCCTGAGTTCGTCAAGAACGATCCGCACGTGATTGCGGCTTATCTGGGTGTTGAGGATGATGAAGTGGAGTTGGTTGAAGAGGAGGTGGGTCTATGAACGCGCAACAACCACTCCTGAGCATTCGCGGAGTAGAAACCTTCTACGGCAAGATCCAAGCGCTGCACGGCGTTGATCTTGATGTGTATGATGGTGAGATCGTGACGCTGATCGGGGCGAACGGAGCGGGGAAATCCACCCTGATGATGACCGTTTGCGGTACCCCGCAGGCTCGCAAAGGCTCGGTGACGTATTGTGGTGAGGACATCACCTACAAGCCGACTTTCGAGATTATGCGGACCGGTATTGCCCAGTCACCGGAAGGACGCCGTATCTTCCCACGCATGACGGTTCTAGAGAACCTGATGATGGGCGGTATGGTTGCCGGGAACGAGCATTTTGAGGAAGACCTGCGCCGTGCGTTTGAGCTGTTTCCGCGTTTGAAAGAACGTCAACAGCAGCGCGGCGGGACTTTGTCTGGCGGCGAGCAACAGATGCTGGCGATTGCCCGCGCTCTGATGAGCCGTCCGCGCCTGTTGTTGCTGGATGAGCCGTCTCTGGGTTTGGCTCCGATTATCGTGTCGCAGATTTTTGATGCGATCCGGGAGCTGAACCGTACGGATGGTCTGACTGTGTTCCTTGTTGAGCAGAATGCGTATCACGCACTCAAGCTGGCTCACCGGGGCTACGTGATGGTCAACGGCACAATTACCATGACCGGCACAGGTAAGGAGCTTTTGTCTCGTGAAGAGGTGAAGGCAGCTTATCTTGAAGGCGGCGCGCACTAAGGAGGCGAAGAGATGGGTATTCTTTACGGCAGCTCTATGTCTGCCTTTATTGTCCTGGTGGTTATTCTTGGCGGTTTGGCTGCTGCTGCTACCGGTCGCTCTGTTGCGACCACGTGGCGACCGTTGCCGATCCTGTTCTGGTTCATCTTCCTGTTGACCCTTGCGATCCGGTTCCTGTCATTTGCACTGTTTGAAGAGCCTCTGCTTTCTATTCAGTATCTTGTGGTGGATTACGCGATTCTCATAGGCATCGCGCTGGCGAGTTATCGCATGACACGGACCACGCAGATGGTGACTCAGTATAGCTGGCTCTATCAGAAGGTGGGTCCATTTGGCTGGACGTTGAAACCTGGTCAGAAAGATAATTACTAATTCGCAAAATTACTTAGATAATTGTTGCGCATCTGGTCAGTTCTGGTTCACACTAGTGACTGGCTATGCATCCGGATGATGAGCACGGAGAGGTCTCATTGTTGGAAGCATCGAGCAGGCGAGGGGTTTGCCTGCTCAAATGGGAGACATTGCTGTTTCCCGTTCAATTTCAATTAAGAAATGCACCTGAGTTGGGGAGTTTTTTTATGAAAAAGTATCTTTTGGCAAGCGTTGCCGGTGTTGCTGCTATGGCAATGTCTGGCGCAGCTATGGCTGAAATCGTTATTGCTACTGCAGGCCCAATGACTGGTCAGTACGCATCGTTTGGTGCGCAGATGAAAGCTGGTGCGGAACAGGCTGTTGCTGACATCAACGCAGCTGGCGGTGTGAACGGCGAGATGCTTGTTCTGGAAGTTGGTGATGATGCATGTGACCCTAAGCAGGCTGTTGCTGTTGCAAACCAGATGGTTGGTAAGAACGTAGCGTTCATGGCTGGTCACTTCTGCTCCGGTTCTTCTATCCCAGCTTCTCAGGTTTATGCTGAAGAGGGCATCGTTCAGATCACTCCAGCATCCACCAACCCGAAGTACACTGACGAGCGTCCTGGTCCTGGCACCTACCGTGTTTGTGGCCGTGATGACCAGCAGGGTAAAGTTGCAGGTACCACACTTGCGACCGAATTCGGCGATCAGAACATTGCTGTGATCCACGACAAGACTGCTTACGGTAAAGGTCTTGCTGATGCGACCAAAGCTGTGATGAACGCTGCTGGCAAGCAGGAAGCTCTTTATGAAGCTTACACTGCTGGTGAAAAAGACTACACCGCGCTGGTTTCCAAGCTGAAGTCTGAAAAAGTCGACGTTCTTTACGTTGGTGGTTACCACACTGAAGCTGGTCTGATGAAGCGTCAGATGGTTGATCAGGGCATGGACACCATTCTGGTTTCAGGTGACGCTCTTGTGACTGACGAGTACTGGTCCATCACCGGTCCTGCTGGCGCAGGCACCCTGATGACCTTCCCGCCGGACCCACGTAACAACGCTGAAGCTGCTGCTGTTGTGGCTGCTCTTGAAGCTGCTGGCAAGACCACTGAAGGTTACGCACTTTACACCTATGCTGCGATCCAGACATGGGCGAAAGCTGCTTCTGCTGCAGGTTCCACTGACTATGACGAAGTTGTCGACGCACTGAACAACGGCAAGTTCGACACTGTTCTGGGTGAGCTGTCCTTTGATGAAAAAGGTGACGTGTCTCTGCCAGGTTACGTTTGGTACGAGTGGAAAGACGGTTCCTACGGTTACCGCTAAGATTTAAAGCCTGAGATTATTCAGGTTTTTGAGAGGGTTCCGGGGCAGCGCTCCGGGACCCTTTTTTGTTGAAATAGAGCAAGGCTGGCAGAGCCTTGTTAAGAATAAATCTGCTCAGTCCGCAATTGGATGCACCGAACTATATCTGGCTTAAGCTTCAGTGCTTAAGCTGCGCTTTCCTAACTGAAGGTGTGCGATGATTGTTCGTTGTTTGGCGTTACTTGCCGCTCTGGGTTTGTCAGGTGCTGCGCTTGCCCAAGGCTCCCGTATTTCGCAGTCTGAAGATGTGATGGTGTTTGATCAGTGCCTTCAAGAAGCGGGGCTTGCGTTCAACCCCAGAGTCCAGTGCATTGGACGGGTGTTTGAAGCTTGCCTTGAGAAGCAGGAGGATGACAGCACCACCAACGTGCGGGAATGTTATTCAAGAGAAACAGCGCTTTGGGAGCGACTGATTGCTGATGTTGATACGAACCTGGAGCGACGGCAGGAAAGTGCAGCCAGAACCGAGCTGGGTGAGGCTAGCCGGACCTGGGAGGCATTTCGAAATAGTGCCTGCAACATTCCGTATGTTCTGAACCTACAACGGGAGCCTGCCTCTGTTCGGGGCATGGAGTGCTTTAACCGATCAACAGCGCTTTGGGCGCTTCAGCTTGCAGAATTTGTGCGGCCAGCGGGGAACTAGAGCTATATGAGAAATTTCACATTGGTCATGGTTTTGTCTGCCTTCTGGTCTGGCTCAGCGTTTTCCGCGCAGCAGGTTGATCTGTCGCTTTGTGTGGCTGGTGATGGCAAAACGCCGGTTCCAAGGTGGGAGGTTGTCGGGGCATCTGTGGAGGCCCCTGAGGGTGAAGAGGCCAAGCCGTTTAGTTTCTCTGTTGCCTATCCTCCTCCGGCCTATCACAGTTTGATGGCGCATTTGCGTGTCCAATTGGGGGATCTGGATGAAGCCTCTTGCACTGCTTTACGCGATGACCTTGTAAGGGCGCGGGAAAGCTCCGGTCAGGATGTGCCCCTTGTGGTCCAGTGGTTGTTTGATGATGGTGGCGCGCAAGATGATGTACGATCGCTGGATTTTAACGAATTGCCAGAATTCACGATGGGCGGCTGCTGGCTTGATGGTGTCTATCAATTTGTTGCGCAAGACGATGTAGATGCTGACGCTGAGGCGTACACGCTGACGTTGGTGCCCATGGAGGCCGTTCAGGAAGCTGATGAGTTTTGCCGTCCTATACAGGAAGGGTAATTTGACTGTCGCAGTCGCTGGGTGGGAACTCAGTCTTTTTTGGAACTCGGGCACCCTCTTCAGGGTGGCTAATGCTTTCAAGTCTTTGATGTAATCAACTTATTCGTGCATAGCTCAGAGTTTTTTCTGTTCAAACCCCGTCTGGACTTACTAGTCTGATATATTAATTTGATTCAAATCGTTTGCAGTGGGAGACTGGGGAGGCGCGTGCAGGTAGCAGACGTGGGTGTTTGAATGGTTTACCTGTGCATGGTCTGGGGTAGTCATGCAATATAGAACCCTTTTGATTTCAATATGTTTTGCTGCAGCTGGGTGCATGCCACACCAAAGTGGCGATATGGCTGATCTGGTGGAACCTGCGGTGATGAAAGCCAGGGCCAAACCCAGTGTGCCAGTTCCTGCAAAACCAGAGGCAGAGCGTGCGGCAGCGGCTGCGCTTGCTGGCAAATGGTCGGTCGTGCGCGCCGGTGGTCAAAGGCCTTGTGCATTGCAATTGAAGACTGCCCAGTTTGGCGCAAATTATGCTGCAAGTTCAGTGTGTTTTGGTAGACCGAATGTGTGGGCATGGACTATAGAAGAGGATGCATTGGTCCTGTTTGATCACAAGAGTGAGGTGATCGGATCTTTTCGCAGGAGTGAGACGGGCGGTTGGAATGAAGCGAAAGAGGGTGGGGGCCCTGCGCTTCGTCTCGTCCGGCTGGGGTCGTAGCCCCGTCAGATCTTGCGAGACATAAGAATGCCGTTCTGGGGGGAATGGAATGAAAAGGTTTGTTGTTGCCGCAAGCATGTTGGCGCTTGCTGGCTGCCAAAGTGCTGGCGGGCGCGCGGAGTTGAACCGCGCGGCTGATCTGGACACGTCAGCCAAGGCAACCGACAGTGAGAGCGCAGCTCCTGACCAAATCACACAAGGCATACCCTATTACAATGGAGATGGCGCGGTTGTTCCGCAGGCAACGGATGGATCAGAGCAGGTGGTTCTGGAACCGGGTTCTGAATTAGCGTTTAGCTCTGGTTCTACGGCTGCAGCTGCATTTGGTAAGGACGCGGAGCCTGAGCCAAAACCGGTCGCCTATGCGGCGAACCTGGCGGGAAGCTGGCATGTTGACCTGAGCTCTGAGGGACGTGTGTGCCAGTTGGAGCTGGGCAGCAAGCCAAAGCGCGCTGGCTTTAACGCGAAGGCGAGCGAGTGCATGGACCGTGACTTGTTCTTTGTTTCTAATTGGGGTGTGAGAGACGAGGAACTCTTGTTGTTTGATGACCTTTCCCGCATCAAAAGCAGCATGCGGATGACCGGGCAAGATCGCTGGGAAGGGCAGCTGGCAAGTCACAGCAAGCCCATCACCATAACAAGGCGAGCCGCTGAGTAAGAGCCAGCGGTTTGAAACAACTGGCTTTTGAGGCCGGTCAGCTGTGTTTTTCCATAGCCTGATCCGATTTGCTCTGGGTTGGCAGGTGGGCCATCCATTTACGGCGGATGCCTTTTTCCAGATCCAGATTGTTGCGGTCAGCATAAAGCAGAAGATGGGCGAGCAGGTCGGCGGCCTCATTTTCTTTTTGCGTGTGCAGCTCGGTTGGTGTTGCCGCACCTGCACGGCCACGACGACTGGCTTTCATATGGGCGGCGGTCAGCTCACCCAGCTCTTCCTGAAGTTTGGCCAGATACCAGACCTCGTCGCGGTTGATGTTAAATCGCTTGGCGTAGATATCGGAAACTGTTCTTACAAGGTGCAAAAGTACTTTAAGTGTCATGGGAATGGACTAAGTGGTTGTGCCTGCCATGGTCTTTTCATGGTCATGCTGGTGGTGTGTTGGGTGAGCGAACTCCTAGGGGTAATCCGCAGGGCTTTTAGGCGGGATGCTCTGGAGAAACTTCGGGGTGGCATCATATGCACTGTCTATACGCTTGTCATTCAGGGCGCGGCAAAGATCACTGACCGCATCCAGTGAATGGATTGCACGAAACTCGTCGACGTGAGGCAGGATTGCCTGAATGCCACGGGCCTTGGCTTCAAATTCATCGTATCGCAGCAGCGGGTTGAGCCAGATCAGTCGTCGGCACGACCTGTGCAGGCGGTCCATCTCGACGGACAGCTCGTCAAATGCTTCCCGCTCCAGTCCATCGGTGATGAGCAAGACAACGGGTCCGCCATGGCTGACGCGTCTGAGCCATGTGCGGTTGAAGGTCTGCAGGGAGCTGGCGATGCGTGTGCCGCCTGACCAGTCTTCAACTTCATCGGTGCAAGCGGCGAGGGCTTCGTCCGGGTCCTTCATGCGTAGGGCGCGGGTGATGTTGGTCAGTCGGGTGCCGAACAGGAATGTATGCGTTTTGCGTTTTTCCGAGAGCGCGTGGAGGAAGTGCAGCATGATGCGCGAATACTGGCTCATGCTGCCGGAGATATCGCAGAGGGCGACGATGGGTGGGTGCACGCGCGCAGGGGCTTTGTGTTTGAGGTCGATGATAGACCCGCCTGCTTTCAGTGTGGCGCGCATGGTTCTTCTGGCGTCGACCTGTTTGCCGGGCGTGTGTGAGTGCACTGGTTTGAAGCGGCGTGAGCGGATTTGATCTGCTGGCATGGTGAAGTGGGCGAGGGATCTGCGGGCCTGTGCAACCTCCTCAGCGGTCATCTGGGCAAAGTCCTTTTTCTGCAGGACTTCCTTTTCTGAAACGGTGAAGCGGGCGTCCACCTCAATCAGCGGTTTGGTTTCTTTGGCCTCACGCTGTTTGGCGGCCTCAAAGGCATTGGCGACACGGGATTGGGCGGCGCGCGGTTTTTCTGCCTCGCGTTGTCCTGCCGGGGCGACGGGAGAGAGCAGAGCCAGCATCTTTTCGACAAGGCCTTTGCTCTGCCAATACAGGCGGAAGGCCTCATCAAAGACTGGTTGCTGGTCGCGTTTATGGACGAAGACAGCATGCAGGGTCCAGTAAAGGTCCTGCTTGCTCTCAATGCCGTTGATGGTCACTGCGCTGACGGCATCCACCACAGCAGACGGCCCCGCAGGCAGGCCTGCTTTGCGCAGGGTCCTGGCAAAATGCACGATGTTTTCGGTAATGCGCCCATGGGGTGGGCGCGGGGAAGGAGTGGGGCCTTGGGTGTCCGGCATGGGCACAGCTACAGGGTCTGGGCGGGCATGTTGCCGGCAACGGAGGCCTGTGAGTTGGCGTCCATACGGATTTCATCAAGGATCGCGCGGGTTCTGGAGCCTTTGATGCGGTCGATGTCTTCCTGATATTTGAGCAGGACGCCAAGCGTATCCGAGACCATTTCCGGATCTAGGGCGACCTCCTGCAACTCAGTCAGGGCCGTTGCCCAGTCTAATGTCTCTGCGACCCCCGGCTTTTTGAAGAGGGCCTCGTCCTCGCGCAGCTTCTGCACAAAGGTGACGACTTGTGCGGAGAGATCGGCGGCGGCATTGGGCAGCTTGGTTTGGACGATTTGCAGCTCGCGCTCGGCAGTCGGGTAATCGACCCAGTGATACAGACAGCGGCGCTTCAGGGCATCGTGGATCTCACGGGTGCGGTTGGTGGTGATGACTGTGATGGGCGGCTCTTCGGCTTTGATGGTGCCTAGCTCGGGGATGGTCACCTGACTGTCGGCTAGCACTTCCAGCAGGAAGGCTTCGAAGGCCTCATCGGTGCGGTCCAGCTCATCAATCAAGAAGATCGGAGCGCCCAGTTTTGTGGTTTCGAGAGCTTGCAGGACCGGGCGCTTGATCAGGAAGCGCGGGCTATACAGGGCGGTGCTGAGGTTCTCGCGGTCGACGCTGCCGGAGGCCTCTGCCATGCGGATCTCCACCATCTGCGCGGCGTAGTTCCACTCGTAAACGGCGGAGGTGACGTCCAGCCCCTCATAACACTGCAAGCGCACCAGCGGGCGGTTGAGGGTTGCGGCAAGGACCTTGGCGATCTCGGTTTTGCCGACGCCAGCTTCTCCTTCCAGAAAGAGCGGGCGTTGCATGCGCAAGGAGAGATGGAGCACTGTTGCGAGCGAACGATCTGCCAAATACCCGCCAGAACTTAAGAGCGTGAGGGTTTCTTCGATTGAGTTTGGTAGATCAACCTTACTGCTCATACGTATTCCGCTCCCGCGTATTTTTTAGGGTCTTGAGCGCTTCAGTTGCGCCTTATGATCATAATAGGCAGAAAAACGTATATTGAAAGCAGATTGTTGGCGGGTGACTTAGCGGTTTGAGAGACCTAGTCCCATTCCGTCGCGC
Source organism: Pseudovibrio japonicus (assembly GCF_014651595.1). Lineage (GTDB taxonomy): Bacteria > Pseudomonadota > Alphaproteobacteria > Rhizobiales > Stappiaceae > Pseudovibrio > Pseudovibrio japonicus. Next base: position 555,862 of record NZ_BMXE01000003.1, read on the forward strand.
ATGACTGTTGTGGCTTGCGGTGTGAAGGCGCCTCCTGCTTCTTCGTGCAGGGTGAAGCCGGGCAGGATCTGCAGCGGTGCTTTGCTGGCTGCAACGGCGCGCACAATGATGCGGGTTGCAGGGGCGTTTGCTGTGGGGCGGATCGGGATTATGTCGATGGCCCCGAAGCGGCGCTGCATAGGGCCGAGGAGGTCCTGCAGGCCATCTGCGCGGAAGATGATGGAGAGGGTTCCGCCGTCTTTGAGCAGGTCCTTGGCGGTCTTGATCCACGGTTCGATGCCGCGTTCGTCCAGCGCATGAGCCGGGGCGCGATCTGAATGTGGTGTGACGCGGAAGCGGGCGCTGTCGTAGTATGGCGGGTTCATGATCACGTGATCTGCGATGGATGAGCCCAGACCGCTTTGATGGCGAATGCTGCCCTTTGCGGTGAGGTTGGCTTCCAGAATCGAAACGCGATCAGCAAAGCCCACATTTTCTCGTAGGGATAGTCCTTTGCGGGCCAGTGCTGCGGTGACTGGGTCAAGTTCCACACCAACGGCTTTGATCTGCGGCAGGCGGTGGGCAGCGCAAAAGGCTGCGGTGCCGACGCCGGTGCCCAGATCGTAGAGCGTTCCGGTGGTGCCATCGGGCAGCGAGGCGGCCAGATAGACCGCGTCCAGGCCAGCTCTGTGACGGCCTTTGGCTGGTTGTTCCACCATGACTTTACCGCCAAGGAACTTGTCCCGGGTGATTTGCTGCTGAGATTGTGGTGTTTCAGGGTTGGTCATGGCGGTGCCGGATCAAGAAAAATCGCAATGACGCACTGATACAGGCTGCCGGGTTTCATGCAATCCCTATTGTTTATCTAGCGAGAAGTATTCACGCGTCTTTTAGATAATGCTCAAGTCCGGAATCGCGCATGATCTGGCAGGCTTCGTCGAACCGGTCGGCGTCCACCATGATACGGCGTGGCAGGAAACCAAGAGAGCCATCGAGGATGCTCATGTTGGTGTCTGCGACAAAATACATGATCTCTGCTCCCCCCAGCAACGCTTCGAGATGTGAAATGAGGACCGGATCTGTTGTTCTGATGAGTTCTTCCACGTTGGTTTCCTCTTGGTGGGAGCTGGCTATTTGACTAGAAATTATGCAGGTTGAGGCTCATATTGGCAAAAAAACCAATTGTGATTGGTAAATTATTCATTGGACACCACTTTATTGGCAGCAAATTCTTACTAAAGCTTGCCCGAACTGACCTACACACCTATTGTCCCGTTGGAATCAAAATAGAGGTATCCCGTGGGCGTAGTTGGTCTTCAATCACAGACAGCCAAACCAGCTGGAATTCAAAGGCTCGTTGAGCTTGTTTCTGGTGACATGGAGAAGGTGAACGAGCTAATCCTCTCCAAAGCCGGTTCTAACGTTGAGCTGATCCCGGAAATTGCGCGCCATCTGATTGATTCAGGTGGAAAGCGGTTGCGCCCGATGCTGACACTGGCGTTTGCGCAGATGTTTGGCTACGAGGGCAAGGGACATGTCATCCTTGCTGCATCTGTAGAGTTCATGCATACGGCAACCCTGCTGCATGATGATGTTGTCGATGAAAGCGATATGCGCCGCGGTAAGCTGGCAGCACGCAAGCTTTGGGGCAACCAGGCCAGTGTTCTTGTGGGTGATTACCTGCTGGGGCAGGCCTTCAAGATGATGGTTGATGTGCACTCGCTGGAAGCGCTGCGCATTCTGTCTGAAGCTTCCGCGATTATTGCTGAAGGGGAAGTGCTTCAGTTGGGTGCAGCTCAGGATACCACAACGACCTTTGAGACCTACCTGCAGGTAATTGAGGCCAAGACCGCTGCTTTGTTTGCAGCTGCTTGTGAAGTGAGCCCTGAGATTGCCGACAAAGGCGATGAGATGCGTGCTGCTGCGCGCAAGTTTGGCCTTGAGCTTGGCTATGCCTTCCAGCTGGTTGACGATGCGCTGGATTATGGCGGCGCGACCGTTGATCTTGGTAAGGACATCGGCGACGACTTCCACGAAGGCAAGATCACACTGCCCGTCATCTATGCCATGGAGCGTGGCAGCGATGAGGACAAGGCGTTCTGGAAGCGTTGTCTGGAAGATGGTGACATCAAGGACGGCGATCTGGATCACGCAATCAAGCTGCTTAATGAGACCGGCGCATTGGCTGATACCGTTCAGCGTGCCCGCGACTACGGCGCCTCCGCCATTGACGCCCTGTCCAGTCTGCCTGATGGCCCTGCCAAGGTGGCTCTGAAAGATGCCGTCGACTTCTGCATCGCCCGCGTCAGCTAAGCTGGCAAGAGTTTCAAGACTACCTAAAGCGCCGAGCATTGCTGCTGCGGCGCTTTTTTATTGGATGGTTTTTGAAGTGAAGAGCGTTTTTCGTGGTGTAAGGGCTCACTGCGGGAGAGGCATATGGATGCTCATTGGATCGAGGTGCCCTAATCCGGAGCAGTTTGTCTCGTTCATGCATTTGAATAGTGAGGGTGTGGGACAAGCCGATCGTTTGCTGTAGGTGCTAAAATAAAAAATTCCAGAGATCCTGTTAGTCGCGAAGTGCTTGCGACGGACATTCGGATGTTTCTATCAAGAGTTGATACTATCTACGAAGAGAATTTTTTGAGTACCCGAGTGGGAGTCTTTGTGCTTGGCCTCATATCTCACTCCTATCGTTGTGATCATGGCCAAAATACTCTCTTATTCAATTCAATCGATCTGCCATAAAGTGTCGATGACGAACACTCTAAATAGACGTAAGTATCTTTTCAAAAGTCTGGTATTCCTCACTGTAAAAATATTTATTATTATCAAAATAAAATCTTGTAAAATTATATGAATTTCTTGCGATCATGACGTATTACTATTTCGTTAACTATAGAATATTCTACATAAATCGCCTATTTATTTGACATCAGATCAAAAAACAACTATCAGTGCGTCGTACGTTTACAGCCATCATAGGCTATCTTTTCTGCGGTTTGCTAAGCTTCCCCTGATTTTGAGAATGTTGCGCCCCATGTACATATCGAACATGGGCTACACGCCCGCTTAATTTCGGGTATAGTTACAAGGTACAAAAATGACAATCGGCACTGTAAAATTCTTCAACTCCACAAAAGGTTTCGGCTTCATCTCTCCTGATGATGGTGCAAAAGACGCGTTTGTTCACATTTCAGCTGTTGAACGCGCTGGACTTATGGGTCTCGAAGAAGGCCAGAAGGTCTCCTATGAGCTGGAAAATGGCCGCGATGGCAAAGTTTCAGCTGTGAACCTACAGCTGCAAGACTGATAAAAGATCAGGGCTACACTTATTGTGTAGCCCTAACTCTGACAGAAAGGCCCTCAATATGCCTAGTATTTCAATATCAAGCGCTAAAGATCGTTTTGCTGCGATCGAAAAAAGCAAGAAAAAAGCACTTACCGATGAAGAAGAGCGGGCAATGAAGGTAAGCGAAAAAACGTCTCGCCTTAAAGCACTACGTCTTGCTAAAGAAGCTATTGGTAAAGAACTTCTCCGTTGATGAAGCAGATCACTCTGTGAGCGGCAGTCAGCGTTGAGACCTAAGTTTTTTAGGGGTGCTGGAAGATGCTGCAAATATGATCACACAGCACTCCAGTGCGACTATATTTACCCAAGAGACCTAGTCTGACAAACGGGGCCATTCCTTTGGCCACAGTGTAGGGCATCGCTCAAGACGAAAAATCACGCCCTGCTGTAATTGAAAATAGATCTCTTCCAAATTATAATAATTGTTATGCCTTATCCCACTTAGCTTGATCTAATGGCAATAAGAGCAAGTTTTAGTTTACACAATCCATGTGCCTATACGCACCTCCTGACCAGATCAACTAAAGCCATATTAAAGTTGAATTTCGTTGAAACAGTATGTCTGGGTGTGCAATATGTATACAACGAAATATTGCTTTTCATGAGGTAGTATTTTCGGACCAAGCGACCGTACATAAGTACTGAACCGTTTTTGGTCATTACCGATTGCACCCCAAAATGATCAATGGTTCCGTGAAATTCTTTAATTCTGAACAAGGTTTTGGTTACGTTCAGGAAGAAGGCACCAATTCCCAGTTTCGCGTCCTCCGTGCTTCCTTAACTTGTGCTGGTATAAAGAAACTGGCTGAACGGCAAAAAGTACGTTTCGATACGCTTACAAATCCCGTGAATGGGAAAGTCGAAGTCAATAATATCGAAATTGTGTAACTAGCGGTATTCCCCAGTCGCGTATCTTCAGTACCGTTAGCACGTGTAACAATCAGCTTAGTAACTTGCATATTCATTATGCCACGGCTGCATCCGGCATTTCGTGCAAACCCTTAGTGCTGTGAAATCAGTTCCCTTAACCAGCACTGTGGGCATCCACTTATTCTTTATCAGTCAATCATCCTCGTCACGTCCTGTGCTCTGAACGAAGGGCCGGCAATCTGCTCATCAACTGATGACTGAGCAGCGAAAGAACGATCTAATGACAAAACGAACTGATCTTGCTCAAGTTGGCTTAACTGCAGAAGTAATTGGCCCTCTCCAATTTTCCAATTCAGTTGCGAACAACAACCATCAGCAAAATTCTCAGGAACAAACCCCAAAACTAAAAAAGCACATTGCCATCGTCGCAACCAGTACACATGAATTGAAAGAAACCGGATTTGGTTCGATCGAAACATGTCGCCATTTTTACAATGTTCTGAAAGACAAATACCAGACGGTCAGGTTTCACGAGATCTCATCGATGTCTGGTTTAAGCGATGTTGTTACGTCTAAGCCAGACCTTGTTGTCCTTTGCAACAAGTACTTTCTGGATGTAAGTGACAATACAAAAACTTGGTTTTCAGATTACTTCTCCGAGCACGCAATTGCCTTTACTGGATCAGATCGCAAGAGCCTGGAGTTCGATTCCAATAAAGGAAAGGCCAAGGCGGCTATACAAAACCACGGTATTGCGACTGCAAAGTTTTTCCAGACCAGCCCCGGCCAGTTCGAAACAGAGGACAAGCTTCCTCTTTTTCTTCCTCTTTTCGTTAAGCCGATAGATGCCGCCAATGGAAATGGAATAGATGAAAATTCTATAGTTCGTGACTTTGAAAGTTATCAGAACAAAGTCAAAGAACTTTTCGAAAGCTATGGCGCAGATGTTCTGGTCGAAGAGGTATTACCGGGGCGAGAGTTTACGGTTGCAATTTTCGACGATCCTGAAAGCGGCCTAAGATCAATTATGCCAGTAGAAATCATCGCCCCTATGAACGAAAAGGGAGATCGGGTACTAGGATGCGCTGCAAAGCAGCAAAATCATGAGTTGCTCAGAACTATTACCGAACCCACTTTGAGCGCTGTATCCGAGCTTGCAGGCAGTGTCTTTACGGCATTAGAGGTTAAAAGTTTTGGCCGTATCGACATCAAACTCGATACCGAAGGAAAGCCTAACTTTCTTGAAGCAAACTTGGTGCCGGGCATGGCGCCCGATTCAAGCTACTTCCCGCGGGCTTGCTCTTTGCAACATGGATCGAAGTCGAAGAAAGACCTGCCGTCAGCAATGACGTATTCTGAGGTTGCTTTGAAGATCGTTGAACTTGGCCTCAGTCAAATCAACACATCGCAGCAAGTGAGCTAACTCCAGCTGCTTGCTAGGCGCTCCTTGGCCTAAAGAGCTTCAGTAGCGCCCGCTTCCTCTCCTCTAAAACGTGCTGAATGGGATCCATATGTAGTTGAAAGCTAGCTATGGGGTGCCGCATTGGGTCCAAGCCAATGTCCGCGAAGGTTACACAGTAACATACTGCTCGAGTGCTGAGTTTTCGTATGATGAATAGCAACTAAGGGCTCAAATCTGCATCTGCGTTTTCTGGGTGATATCATTGATGGTGAAGCAAGCAAATGCATGGACGAATGATCTGAATCACCCTAAGCTCACGCGGTACGTAAAAGCACCTATTTTGAGCTGGGGAGTGGGAAGCAATGCATCTTACCGGGAAATGCCTTTGTGGGTCTGTCAAGTTTGAAGCGCAGTCTGATGGAGAGGCAGCGGATCGCTGTCATTGCAAGATGTGCCGTCGTTGGGGCGGTGTTTATGACTCTGTGTTTGTGCCGAGTGAGACGGTTCAGATTGAAGAGGGAGAGGACCTGATTAAATGGTATGAATCTTCCGATTTTGCCCGTCGTGGGTTTTGCTCCAACTGCGGCTCAAACCTGTTCTACCACGCTGATCGGCATAAGGACTTCTCTCATCTTTATGCGGTTTCCGTAGGGACACTTGATGAGCCCACAAACCTGCGCGTGAAGAAGCATTACTTCTGTGCGTCAAAGGGCGATTATTATGAAATTGAAGACCAGCTGGAGAAGCTCGAGACCTACTAGGCGTTCCAAGTTTGTGGCGACCGGAGGGTAGCACCTCTCGTCAGCTATGGGCTTGATCCTGCCCGTAGCTGATGAGAGAGGAATTACACTTTCTGATACGATAGCGTCAGGTTAAACCCGTGCGGCCTTGATCCACCAGTTGCTGCGGATTTCATGCAAGTGTCGGGCGATTTTTTCGGCGGCTTCCAGTGTTTCGCAGAGGGCGAAGCAGGTGGCGCCGGAGCCGGACATGCGGGCGAGAAGGGTTTCTGGCTGGGAGGCGAGAAGGTCGAGGACCTCCGAGATTTCCGCAGTCTGTGAGATGGCCGGTTTTTGCAGGTCGTTGCGGCAGGTCTTGAGCCAGTTGGCCAGCGCCTTAATGCTTTCAAACTCTTCCGGCATATCTGGAAGCGGAGAATTGTCTTTCTTTTCCAACGCTTTGAAGATGGCTGGGGTGGAGATCTCAATCATGGGATTGACCAGCACCATGGCACCGGTTGGGAAGTTCATTACCGGTTCAACCACTTCGCCAATGCCACGGATGCGGGCTGGCTTTTCTTCCAGACACATGGGCACGTCAGCGCCAAGGGTTAGCGATAGATTGGAGAGGTCTTTGGGCGCGGGCGAGGCGCCCCAGAGTTTTGTGAGGGCGCGCAGCGTTGCGGCTGCATCGGCCGAGCCGCCGCCGATGCCTGCTGCAACTGGCAAGGACTTTTCCAATTCGATCAGTGCGCCTGATGAGGTTGGAAGGTGCTCTGCCAGTAATTGGGCAGCTTTGTAGACCAGATTATGTGCCGGGTCGCCCTGGATTTTCTCCGAGAACTCACCAAAGATTTCCAGCGAGAGCTGCGGGGCTGGTTTGACTGCTACCACATCCCCCAGTTCCGGAAAGACAACCAGACTGTCCAGTGTGTGGTAGCCGTCCTCCCGCTGTCCGGTAATATGGAGCGCAAGGTTTACCTTGGCACGGGCCAACTCCTCAACCAGTGCTAGTTTTGTATCATCAAAGGTCATCGCTATCTGATCGTTTTATGAATTACTTGTTGTCTGCAGAGCTTGCCAGTCCAACAGGAACAGCGTCTTTCATTCCGTTCTCGATCTTGTCGAGAATACGTGCCAGATCTTCCGCTTCCGGCTCAAGGTCGCGCGCATGGTTCCACTTGTAGCGTGCTTCCAGCTTGCGGCCGATCTGCCAGTAAGCGTCGCCCAGATGGTCGTTTATGATTGGATCATGGGGGCGCAGGGAGACGGCACGTTCCAGCTTTTCGACAGCTTCTTCATAGCGGCCAAGGCGGTAGTATACCCAGCCCAGACTGTCGACGATGTACCCATCAGTCGGGCGCAGGCGCACTGCGCGTTCGATCATTTTCTGGGCTTCATCCAGTTTCAGACCGCGATCCACCAGGGAGTAGCCGAGGTAGTTCAGGATCATTGGCTGCTCTGGTTTCAGCGTCAGCGCTTCGCGGAAATCTGCTTCGGCGGCTTCCCACTTATCCTGCCGTTCGCGGGTGATGCCGCGGAAATAGAGCAGGGTCCAGTGGTTTGCCTGAATTTCGTTGATGGTGCCAAGGCCCTGATTGTAAGAGCTTTCAGCCTCTTTGAAGAGGGAGTGGCCACGCAGCACGTTGCCCAGTGAGGTAATGGCTTCCAGATCCGTCGGGTCGGATTCCACCAGCTTCTCCAGATGGGCGCGTGCTTCTTCCAGATTGTCCAGAATGTTGTAGTGCAGGGCGATCTGGATCTCGGTTTCGCGCTTCATTGGTGAGTTGTCTGATACGGCAGACAGGTACTTAATGGCGCGCTCGTTATCGCCAAGCTGCTCAAACAGGGAGGCCAGACCAATGAGGGCAGAGTCATTGTTTGGATTGAGGTAGATGGCAAGCTGCAAGTAATTTGCGGAGAGCTCTTCGCCTTCCTTGCTGACAGCAATGCCCAGACCGTGGAGTGCTTCAGCCAAACCTTCTGCGGGTGTTTTTGCAACCCGCTCAATAACTTGCCCGCTCTCGATTTTCTCTCTCAAGGTCACCAGAAGTGGGTGGCCGGGAATGAGCTGCTCGTATTCGGCGATGATATCAAGCGCTTCCTGCTGCCGGCCAGAGGCGGCCAGCATGCGGGTGTAGGAGAGAGCGTTGCGCAGGGCGCCGCGGTCAATCTCGTAGGCTGCTTTGTAGAACTCAGCGGCCTGACGCGGGTTATTGTTGTATTCTGCTAAGAGGCCCGCATTAAAGTTGATGAAGAGCTCAAACCAATTTGCGCCGGTTGTCGCAGTCAGGTCTTCGATGGCTTCTTCGGTCTTGCCCTGACCGGCTTTTTCCCATGCGGAGACAAGGGCAAAAGTCAGGTGAGATAATGGGTTTACGTTCTGCGCGACAGTGCTGGTCATGTCGGCGTTGAAGTTACCTTCGTGTATACGCTGAACGTCGATGGCGAGCTGGGCGAGGAAGTGGTCCCTGTCTTCTGCCAGAATGCGTTCAGCCAGTAGCTGTGCCGCGGTGACATTGCCATTGGCCAGGGATGTGACAAAAGCGCGGTCGAGAATGTAAAAATTATCGGGATCGCGTTGCAATGCCGCGGTGAAGTAGTTGGAGGCAGCGGCCAGATCCTGCGCGAGCAGGGCGCTTCGTCCTGAAAGGTAACTTCCTGACAGGGAACTTGCCACAGGAAGGGGCTGCGGGCTTGCCTTGACTCTTTTGGCGGCGACAAGTGGCGAACCCAACATGACAAGTGCCAGCGCTGAGGCCATGAATGCCTTTTTCGAGAAACCGCTTTTACTAACAGAATGATAGGGTATACGGCCATTGTTCTGAGCAGAAGCGGAATTGGAGCGGAGCTGCGCTAAATAGCTTGTCAGGGTCATATATGTCTCTCATTGAGAGCCGATTGCGACTCAATATTACATAAATCTGTTAGTGGCGAAGAGTGGCGTTTTTATAGCAGCCGGATAACTCACCGCATGGTGTTGAGTGTATCCGAACATTCCTTCATTTAAACCTACATTTTTTCAAGTATCTGCGGATAAGTAAGTGTATTGATATTTCTCGATAAATCAGAAGTATTTACGCAATAAAACTAAGGTCGAGGTCTGAGTCTCTTGCTATAATGAGCCTGTTCATTGCAGATAGTAGGCAGTGGTGCAATTCCAAGTGAGATTGGTTAAGGTCTCACTCAAAAAAGGGGGGTGTTATGACCAAGTGGGTCTACATCTTTGGAGAAAACAAAACCGAGGGCGATGCTTCTATGAAGGAGCTGCTTGGCGGTAAGGGTGCCAACCTTGCCGAAATGAGCAGACTAGGATTGCCTGTTCCTCCCGGCTTTACAATTACAACGCAAGTTTGCACGCACTATTATGACAAAGGCCAGCAGTATCCTGCGGAGCTGAAAGAGCAGGTGCATGCTGCGATTTCTGCGGTTGAAGACCTGACAGGTCGCAAATTCAACTCTACGACAGAGCCATTGCTGCTTTCTGTGCGCTCCGGCGCCCGTGTCTCCATGCCTGGCATGATGGATACGGTTTTGAACCTTGGCCTGAATGACCTCACCGTTGAGGCGCTTGCAAAAGATGCCGATGACGAGCGGTTTGCCTATGACAGCTATCGTCGTTTTATCCAGATGTATTCCGATGTGGTTTTGGGTGTTGACCATGATCACTTTGAAGAAATTCTGGAAGACTTCAAAGATGAGCATGACTACTCCCTTGATACGGACCTTTCCGGCGCTGACTGGAAGGGGATCGTTGTTGCCTATAAGGACAAGGTTGAAGAAGAGCTTGGTCGTCCTTTCCCCGAAGATCCGGAGGAGCAGCTTTGGGGGGCTATTGGTGCGGTCTTCAAGAGCTGGATGATCCCACGGGCGAAGACCTACCGGGCGCTGCATGAGATCCCTGAGGATTGGGGCACTGCGGTGAACGTGCAGGCGATGGTGTTTGGTAATACGGGCGAGAACTCTGCCACTGGTGTTGCCTTTACCCGTAACCCTTCTACCGGTGAGAACGCGCTTTATGGTGAGTTTCTGATCAACGCGCAGGGTGAAGATGTTGTGGCGGGTATTCGTACGCCGCAGGACATCACGGAAAAGGCCCGTATCGAAGCGCATTCCGAAAAACCGTCCCTTGAAGCAACTATGCCTGAGGTGTTTGCGGAGTTCCAGGCTGTCTGTGACAAGCTGGAGAACCACTACCGTGATATGCAGGATCTTGAGTTCACCGTTGAACACGGCAAGCTTTGGATGTTGCAGACCCGTAGCGGCAAGCGGACACTGAAAGCGGCGCTGAAGATTGCGGTTGATATGGCAGAGAATGGCCTGATCACCAAAGAAGAGGCTGTTGAGCGTATTGCTCCGGCGTCTTTGGACCAGCTGTTGCACCCAACCATTGACCCGAATAGTGAGCGCGATGAGCTGACCGTTGGTCTGCCGGCTTCTCCGGGGGCTGCTTGCGGTGCGATTGTGTTCAACTCTGATGATGCCGAGACCGAAAAGGCCAATGGCCGTTCTGTGATTCTGGTGCGTACTGAAACCAGTCCGGAAGACATTCACGGTATGCATGCTGCAGAAGGTATTTTGACAACGCGCGGTGGTATGACCAGTCACGCGGCTGTCGTGGCGCGCGGCATGGGTAAGCCTTGTGTAGCTGGTGCAGGCACGATCCGCGTTGATGCGCGTAATGAGATCATGACGGTTGCTGGCCGCAGCTTTGGCAAGGGCGACGTGATCACCATTGATGGCGGCAACGGCCAGGTACTTGCTGGTAAGGTGCAGATGCTGGAGCCAGAGCTTTCCGGTGACTTCAAGAAGCTGATGGAATGGGCTGATAGCATTCGCCGCATGAATGTGCGAGCCAATGCTGAAACTCCTGCTGATGTGAAGGTAGCGCTTTCCTTTGGCGCAGAAGGTATCGGTCTTTGCCGTACGGAGCATATGTTCTTTGAAGGTGAGCGCATTCTTGCGGTGCGTGAGATGATCCTATCTGACACGGTTCAAGAGCGCAAAGCTGCGCTTGCGAAGCTGCTGCCAATCCAGCGTCAGGACTTCATCGATATCTTTGAACTGATGGTTGATCGTCCGGTCACCATTCGTCTGCTTGATCCGCCGTTGCATGAGTTCCTTCCCAAGACGGAAGAGGACATTGCTGAAGTTGCCAAGCAGATGGATATTGATCCGGAAGAGCTGCGCGAGCGTGCGGATGAGTTGGAAGAGTTCAACCCGATGCTTGGTAACCGTGGCTGCCGCTTGCTGATCTCCTATCCTGAGATTGCAGAGATGCAGGCCCGCGCGATCTTTGAGGCTGCTCTGGACGTTTCCAAGCGTCATGGCCGCAAGGTAGCACCTGAGATCATGGTGCCGCTGGTTGGTCTGAAGAGCGAGCTGGATATTGTTCGTGCGACCATTGAGAGTACGGCTGAGATTGTGGCACGAGAGCTGGGCGAGAAGCCGGAGTTTTCCGTTGGTACCATGATCGAGCTGCCACGGGCGGCGTTGCTTTCTGAAGATATCGCTGCTTCTGCAGAGTTCTTTTCCTTTGGCACCAACGATCTGACGCAGACCACGTTCGGTATCTCCCGCGATGATGCGGCTTCCTTCCTGGGCAAGTATCAGGAACGCAAGGTGATCGAGAAGGATCCCTTTGTATCGCTGGATGTGAACGGGGTTGGTCAGCTAGTGGAACTTTCTGCCCGCAATGGCCGCAAGACCAAGGCTGACATCAAGCTTGGTATCTGTGGTGAACATGGTGGTGACCCAGCGTCTATCGCTTTTTGTGAGGAAGTTGGCCTGAACTATGTGTCCTGCTCTCCGTTCCGCGTTCCTGTTGCGCGTCTTGCAGCGGCGCAGGCTGTGCTTGCTCAGCGGAACAAAGGGTGAGTGGCTTGGCCAAAAAGGTGAGGAGCTGGCCCAGATCAGCTCCTACCAGTCTTAAAGAGTTGAGAGCTGGCGGTAAGCCAGCTCTTGCTCGTTTGCTTAGCGCAATCGAGAGCTATGAGGGGCACCCTCAGTTGACGGCTCTTTTGGATGAAGCGCTGCAAAACCCGATTGCGCATGTGGTTGCGCTGACGGGGCCTCCTGGTGTCGGGAAATCTACGCTTACAAACGCAATGATCTCCCAATACCGCAGCGCTGATCAAAGCGTTGGGGTGATTGCGGTTGATCCTTCCTCTCAGGTCACCGGCGGCTCGCTGCTGGGGGACCGGACACGGCTTTCAACAGACCCGGAAGACCAGAAGGTATTTGTGCGCTCCATGGCGGCACGGGACCGTCTGGGCGGGCTTTCTGAACATGCTATCGCGGCTGTGATCCTGATGCGGGCCGTGATGGACCGCGTGATCGTAGAAAGTGTTGGTATCGGGCAATCCGAGGCGGATGTGGCTCTGGTTGCTGATACTTGCGTTTTGTGTATTCAGCCGGGGTCCGGTGACAGCCTGCAGTTCATGAAGGCGGGCATCATGGAGCTGCCGGATATTATCTGCGTGACCAAGGCTGACATGGGTGACATTGCCAGACGCGCACGGGCGGATGTGGAAGGGGCCATGAGCCTGAGTGCGCGGCGCGGGGACTGGAAGGTTCCGGTGCTGATGTTAAGCGCGCTGGACAATCACGGGCTGGCTGATCTGATCGAGGCCAGTGACCGTCATCATTCTGCATTGCTGTCTGCTGGCGCACTTTCCGCTCAACGCTCCAATCAAGTGAAAGCGTGGTTGAAAGACCAGCTTCAGGTTAAGTTTGGACAGCATGGGGTTGCTGTGTTGCAACGCACTGGAGTGAACTGGGATGAAGCGATCCGGCAGCCATTTGCCTTCAAACAGGACACCAGCGAGACCTTCGCTGCGTTCTGGAATGGTTTTTCCAAAAGCTAGCTTTTGTCAGGGCGCTTAGAGCAGCTGCGGCTTATTTTACCGCAGCCACTCTGATCTTGCGTGGTTTTGGGATGCGCTCTTCGTGGATGTCGTCACGCCATAAACGGAACTTGCCAAGCGGGATCGGGCGGGAGAACAGGTAGCCCTGCATCATTGGGCAGTCCATGGTGAACAACAGTTCTTTTTGCTCTTCTTCCTCAACGCCTTCCACACAGACCAGCATGCCAAGGCGCAGGCCGAGCGAGATCGAACTTGCCAGAATTTCGCGGGCTTTTGGATCTGCGACGGCGCCGTTGATGAATGAGCGGTCGATCTTGATCTTGTCGAACAAATCCCGGCGCAGATAGCTGAGGGATGAGAAGCCGGTCCCGAAATCATCAAGTGCGATCTTCACACCGGAGCTGCGTAGACGCTCAATCACCTCAACCACGTTCTCAGAGTAGTTGATGAGTACATCTTCGGTTACTTCCAGCTCCAGACGAGCGGGCTCCAGCTGGTATTTATCCAGCAGGGCGTTGACCAGCTCAGGGAACTCGGGATGGCGTAGCTGGGTTGGTGAGACGTTCACGCACATGGTGACATCGTCAAGGGAGGAGCCATCCTTGATTGCATTCTCCAGCACCCATTCGCCGATGCGGTTGATGAGCATGGATTCTTCTGCAACCGGCAAGAAGGCCGCAGGTGGTAACAGACCTTTTTTCGGGTGGTTCCAGCGAATAAGGGCTTCAGCAGCGAGAATGTTTTTGCCGGTGGCGTCCATAATCGGCTGATAGTAGTTCTGGAACTCGTTTGCGCTGAGTGCGCGCTTGATGTCTTCCTCAATCTCACGAGAGATCTGAAGGCTGTTCTCCATCTCTTTTTCAAAGATAACGTAGCGCCCACGGCCCAGTTTCTTGGCTTCGTAAAGGGCAATATCCGCTCTGCGCAGAAGGGCTGTCAGTTCGTGGCCATGCGCAGGTGAGAGCGCCACACCCATGCTGGCGGTGGTCAGAATCTTGTGTTTTTCAACTTTGAAGGCATCGGAGAGCATCTTTTCGATATACATGCAGGTCTCGATGATCTCTTCTACGTTGGTGCGCTGCGAGAGGACCAGAAGGAATTCATCGCCACTAACGCGGGCGACGCGGTCTTCCGGGTTAATTGCAGCTTTCAGACGCTCGGCGACCAGTTTGATGACTTCATCGCCAATGGTATGGCCCAGACTGTCGTTGACCTGTTTGAAATGATCCAGATCCAGGAACACAATACCGGTAATGAACTGTTTCTGGCGGTCGCGCCATAACACGTTCGCCGCAAAAATCTCAAACCAAGTTCTGTTGGGCAGGCCGCTCAAGGCGTCATGGAGGGCGGCATGTGTGGCGTCCGCTTCGTTCTGTAGGATCCGATCTGTCATCTTGATATAGCGGAGCAAGATCAGCACCGTCATGAGCAGGATTGCGCCGATGGTTCCCAGGAAGTAGGGCCAGGAGTTGGTGAAGATCGCGCCGGAGGCTGCCGTGGTTTTCCAGCTCAGGTTCGCGATTGTCTCTCCGTTGCGCCGGAGCAAGGGCAGGGACACACGCTGGAAGTCGGTCTGCGGCTTGTCGAGGGTGATGAACATCTCCGACAGACCGGTGGAATCCTCAAAGGAGCGGATGGAGCGGATGTCCAGCGAGCGGACCCACAACAGATAGCCTGCAACAGCTGGCATGCCTTCGGGCGGCTCGGTGGAAGGGGTGATTGCTGCAACGGTGACAAGGCCGATCATGCCGTCAACCATCACAATGTCGCGCATGCTTAGCGCAAGCGGCGCATGGCTGCGCAGGGGCTCCGGCACCCGAAACTTCATTTGCGTAGTGTTGGCCTGGGTTGCCAGTTCCTTCATTGTGTCATGAAGCTGGTTATGAAGCTGTTCCTCAAAGACCTCGCTGTGCCATGGCAGGTCACGGCGATAGGTCAGGAGCGGCTTCATTTCCCGGTTGAGGAGGACAAAGATGTCCCTGTCGCCACGGATGCTTGGGGTGGGCGTCAGGTCTTCATCAAGCAGGATGTTGCTTTCTTCAGAAAGCACCGAGGCGTAGGCCTTGTTGGAGATCGCGATGCGCTCAGCTTCGTTGGCGAGCCCGTTGCGGAAGACTTTGAGATTGCTCTGTACGAGCCGGATTTCTTTTTCCACCTCGAAAGTGAGGGCGCGCTGAGTGGACCAGTAAAACGCCAGATACCCCACCGCCAACGCTGCGGCCACAACACCCAGAATCAGCAGAGCCATCATCCGGGCTCCGACCTTTTTGCCGCGTGTGATTGTATTGCCGAAAGTACTTCCCAATACCGCTGAAGTAATTGGGTTCTTCGGACCCGGTTGTCCCGCCATCGGCACTTTACTCATGCTGCCTTAAAACTCTTGCTTGTGTGCGCAAACGCACTTGCCCTCATCTATGTTCGGGGAGTTTTCTTGAGTGAGCCTGTATCGTTGGTGCGTTTTGGCGGTGGGCCGGGAAATATATGTGAATGGAATCCAGATCCTGAGGGGCTCTCAGATCAGCTGAAGACCTCTGAAACTGACATGGCCCTGACCGGCGATGATGATGTGATCGTGCAAGATAATTCCAAGCGGCTCCAGCGTTTTTGCGATTTTTGTTGTCATCTCAATATCTTGCCGAGATGGGGTTGGATCGCCTGAGGGGTGGTTGTGGACCAGAATGATGGCGCAGGCAGAGAGTTCCAAGGCCCGCTTGGTGACCTCGCGCGGATAAACGGGGGTGTGGTCGACGGTACCGGTTTGCTGGACTTCATCGGCGATGAGGCGGTTTTTCTTGTCCAGAAACAGTATGCGGAATTCTTCCTTGTCGTTGTGGGCCATGGCAGCACGCACGTATTCTAAAACCTTGCTCCATGAGGAGAGGGGATCGCGCTCAACCACCTGAGCTTTGGCGTAAAGAATGGCTGCAGCTTGCATTTCCTTGATAAAGCTGGCGGTGCGCGGCCCGCATCCGGGGACTTCTTCCAGTCGCTGCTTTGGTGCTGCGAGCACTTGCGCAAAGGACCCGAACTGGGCCAGCAATGCTTTGGCCAGAGGTTTCGTGTCGCCCTGTTTTATGGAGGAGAACAACAGCATTTCCAGCAGCTCGTAGGACTGGAGGCCGTTGACCCCTGTTTCCTCAAAGCGCTCGCGCAGGCGGGCACGGTGGCCGTGGTAATGTTTGGCTGCAGGCTTGGATGATTTTCCTGATTTGGCAGGGGATGCTACGGGCAGAGATTCCGGCTTTTCCAGCGGGATCTGCGGTTCGATGGCTGGCCCGGTTGGAGCCTGCTCCTGAGGAGAGGGAGTTGCCTCATGAAACCCGAAACTTGTTTGCTTCATTCCCCCTCCTTATCTTGTGCGTTTAGGCCGCTGCTCCGGTTTGTGCATCTAACGGGTTGAAAAGGCCAGCTGGTGATGTTGTGAAGATATCGCAGCCTGATGACGTGATGCCGATGGAATGCTCAAACTGTGCAGACAAGGATTTGTCTCTTGTTTCAGCGGTCCAACCGTCTTTGAGAACTTTCACATCTGGGCGCCCCAGATTGACCATAGGCTCGATTGTGAAAATCATTCCCGGCATCAATTTGGTGCCGGCGCCTTTCTGGCCGTAGTGCAGAATATTCGGCATGTCGTGGAACAGTTTGCCAACGCCGTGGCCGCAGAAGTCACGGACCACCGAGCAGCGCTCTGATTCCACGTACTCCTGAATGGCATGGCCGATGTCGCCTGTGGTGTTGCCCGGCTTGGCAACTTCCAGAGCGCGCATCAGGGATTCATGGGTGACTTCGATCAGGCGTTTGGCTGCAGGCTTGAGCTTGCCAACCGGATACATGCGGGAGCTATCGCCGTGCCAGCCGTCAACGATGTAGGTGACGTCGATGTTGACGATGTCGCCTTCTTTCAGCTTCTTCTTGGGATCTGGGATACCGTGACAGATAACGCGGTTGATGGAGGTACAGCAGGACTTGGTGTAGCCACGATAGTTCAGCGTTGCCGGAACACCGCCGCGCTCCTTGCCAAACTGGAAGACAAAGTCATCAATTTCCTGCGTTGTGACGCCCGGTTGCACCAGTGGCACAAGTGCGTCGAGGCACTCGGCAGTCATCTGGCTTGCTTTGCGCATACCTTCAAAATCTTCCTGGCTGTAGATCTTGATCTGGCCAGTGTTTTTCAAGGGCGCTTTGTCAGCGTCTACGTACTCAATCATTTTCCCGTTTTTTCCTTGTTCCGTGCCGCGCAGGGACGAACGCAGATTACATCATGAGGAACTGTAAAATGTCGTTATGCGTGCTCGCAAGCCCTGCTTCTCCGTAGAAGCTTCTCCTATTTTTTTAGGGGCGCTCTATGGAAATATCTCGTGTTTCCCCACTTATATCGGTTATTTTTGAAAGAGGTAGAGAAAAAACAAGATCACATCCTGAACTTCGCACGCATTTTATTCAGGCTGTTGCATTCTCTTGATTGGGGCCGGATTTACGTGGTTTTGATGGTTGCCGGGTTCGGGGAAAGTCATCGGAACTTCTTGGATAACGAAAAACAGGCACTTGCACGATGTTGCTTTGCTCGTGTACTCAGGAGCCTGCAAGCGGTCGTGGTGGAATTGGTATACACAGCAGACTTAAAATCTGCCGCCCTTGGGCTTGCGGGTTCGAGTCCCGCCGTCCGCACCAAATTTTCTTTTCTTTAAAATCAATTGGTCCGTCCGTAGCGCGTTGGTGTCAGGCATTAATTGTGCCTGTTCGATGGGTTCGGTCTGCGTTTGTTTAAGCTGTGTCTCCGACCTCTTTCCTGTGTTTGAGCTGGCAGTGCTCGCTCAGGAAATCCAGGAGTACGCGGACGCGCCGTGGCAGGTGTTTGCTGCCCGGATAAAGGGCATGCATACCGAAGGGCTCCTGCTTAAGATCATTCAGGACCGTTACCAGCTTCCCGCTGGATATGTAGTCACTGGCGAAGAAACTTGGGAGCCGGGCCACCCCCTTTCCGGCAGCTGCGGCGGCTAGCATGAACTCGGAGTTATTCGTGTTCATGTGGGATGACAGTGAAACTGAGAACTCCTTGTTTTTGGGTCCGATAAAATTCCATTTGAAACGCTTGAGAGGGCCGTATTGGATCAGCTTATGGTTCTTAAGGTCTTCTGCGGTGTTAAGTGGGGGGGCTGACTTCAGGTAGTCTGGGCTTGCATAGAAAAGGTGGGTTACGTCGGCGAGCTTTCGGGAGATCAGGGAGCTGTCCTTTAGCTGAGAAATCCTGATCGCTAAATCGTAATTCTCTTCAATCAGATCGACGAGGCGATCCGTGAAGTCTACGGTTAGATTAATGTTCGGGTACTCATCCGAAAACTTCAGCAAAACCGGGCTTAAATAGCTTAAGCCGAACTGCATCGGTATGGATATGCGTATCTGGCCATGCTCGTCGTGTTTTTGCGCCGACAAGTCTGCGAAAATGTCATCTACATCCACCATCACCTGTTGTGTGCGCTCGTAGAGAAGGCGACCTGCCTCGGTGATTTGCCACTGCCTCGTAGTTCGTTGGATCAACGCTGTCCCGAGCTGATCTTCCAGCAGGCTCAATCTGCGGCTTACCGCAGATTTCGCTATTCCCATATGGTCTGCTGCTTTGCTGATGCTCTCCTGCTCAACAATAAGCGCGAACATTCTGAAGTCTTCTAGTTGCCCCATGTGTTCTCCAAATTTGAACTCTGAATCCAATTTTTTATGTTTGTTCTATCAATAGCATACGCGTATCACCTCACCAGTAAAAACGCTGATAAGGGCTAGGATATGAAAAACTTGATTATGGCCGCCGTTCTTGGCCTAAGTGCCGCTGGTGTGGCGCAAGCACAAGAACCCATCTGGGATGGCAACAAAGTCGTTCTTGAGTCACAAAAACTCGCAGATGGCGTTTATGCTGTGATCCCGACTGGTGCTGATGAAATGTCGGTTGAGGGCCTCCCGATTGCAACCACATCAGGCTTCGTTATTGGTGACAATGGTGTGCTTGTTATCGACTCCATGCTGAATGAGCGACTGAATACGCAGTTGTTTGATCTCATCGCCGCAGAAACCGATAAGCCGGTCAAGTATCTGGTCAATACAAGCTTTCATGGTGACCACTCCTACGGCAACTACTACGTGCCCGATGAAATTGATATCATTCAGCACGAAACAACAGCCGATTACATCGACAATCATTTTGTCGCCGACACGGAATTCATGATCCAGAACTTTGGTGAAGGTCGCGGCATTGAGGAAATCAAGCCTGTGTCTGCTGAAATTCTGGTCGGCAAAGGCGGAAGTATCTCGATTGATCTGGGCGACAAGGTCGTAAAGGTCGAAGACTTTGGTTTTGCGCAAACCGGCGGCGATCTGTTCGTCTCTGTCCCGGACGACAAAGTGCTCTGGACCGGTAACCCGATTATTGCTCGTGCCCCTGCGGTGCCATGGCTCCTGGACGGCCACCTGCTGGAAACACTTGCAACGCTTGAAGCCGTTTATGAGGAGTTTGATGCGGATACCACGGTCGTTCCCGGTCACGGTCCAACAACTGACATGGCTGCAGTGAAATGGAACATTGATTACCTGACGGCTGTACGCAACGGCGTTCGAGACGCTTTGGCAGAAGGTTTGACACTGGAAGAAACCGTAGAAAAGGTCAGTCTTCCAGAGTTTAAAGGTTATGCAATTTGGGATTGGGTGCACCCAAGCCTTAATGTCCCTGCTGCCTATAATGACCTGAAATAGAGCACCCCAAAAAGGCCAGATAGAACATCTGGCCTTTTTGTCAGAAGTTCATGGATCTTCGTGAACTACGTAAATATACTGTATAGTCTCTAATGCCGACAAATCCATCAGATGTAATTGGAAAGAAGTATGGCCCAATCCCCAATTATTGCAGCTAAACATCCTCAGAAAGTCACTCTAGAAGAAGGGAAAACGTACTTTTGGTGCGCCTGTGGGAGGTCAAAGAACCAGCCTTTCTGTGATGGATCCCATAAAACGACCGGCTTAAACCCGCTTGAGTATAAAGCGAAGGAGAGTGGGGAAGTCTTTTTCTGTCAGTGTAAGTCTACAGGCAACGCGCCGCTTTGTGACGGGACACACACACGGCTTGGCGACCTGAAGGTGGGCGATGACATTCCGGCAAAAGAGCAGCAAGATACCATAGAAGCTGTGCCAACCCCTGAGGAACCAACGGTCGCGCGTATTCACGCACTGGCGCGTGATGGATTGTCTAAAGTGGGCCATCATGGTGAAATCGGCGCTATGGGAGTGCCACGCTCTCAGCTGCCGCATTGGGATGACATTCAAGTTCTGCCAGCGCAAATGGCACGTAAACCACTGCTGGATGAGGTGCCGGTCTCAACTGAAGTGGTTATCGGACCGAAAGCCGAGCGGCCCCTGAAACTTAATATCCCGCTCTTTGTCTCTGACATGAGCTTTGGCGCGCTTTCCAGAGAGGCAAAGGTTTCATTGGCAAGGGGTGCGGAGCAGGCCGGTACTGGCATTTGCTCGGGCGAAGGCGGCATGTTGCCTGAAGAGCACGACGAGAACAGTCGTTATTTCTATGAGCTGGCATCTGCACAGTTTGGATGGGCACCCGAGAAAGTAAAATATGTTCAGGCGTTTCATTTTAAAGGTGGGCAAGGTGCCAAAACAGGCACCGGAGGACACTTACCTGGATACAAAGTTACTGAGGAGATTGCTGCTGTAAGGCACCAGAAGCCTGGAACAGATAGTATTTCGCCTGCAACCTTCGATAAGCTCATTACGCCAGCCGATTTTGCCAAGTTTGCTGATATGGTGCGTGAGCTATCAGGCGGTGTTCCAATTGGGTTTAAGCTATCAGCAAATCACATTGAAGACGATATAGATTTTGCGCTGGAAGCCGGTGCGGATTACATTATTCTTGATGGCCGCGGCGGTGGTACTGGGGCAGCGCCTTTGCTCTTCAGAGATCATATTAGCGTGCCCACTATCCCAGCACTTGCCCGTGCGCGCCGACATCTTGATAATCGCTGCGGCAAAGACGTAACGCTGGTTATCACTGGCGGGCTGCGCGTGGCTGAGGACTTCGTAAAGGCAATGGCTCTTGGGGCTGATGCTATTGCCATATCGAACTCAGCAATACAAGCAGTCGGCTGTGTCGCTGCACGTATGTGTCATACAGATAACTGCCCGACTGGAATAACAACACAGAAGCCTGAGTTGCGCCAACGGTTGAATGTACAAAAGAGTGCTGACCAACTGGAACGCTTCTTTGGCTCCAGTGTGGATCTGATGAAAATATTGGCAAGGGCCTGTGGCCATGACAGCCTCTCACAAATGAGGCTTGAAGATCTAACCACGTGGAAGAGAGAGATCTCAGATTTGAGCGGTATTCGTTATGCCGGCGTAAATCCGTTGCCGGTAGGACAACGGTGAAGGCAGGCTTTGATTTTGTATTAGTTACGCTGTTTTGGCAGCGTAACTCCACTGCCTGAGATCGTTGATCCAATTTGCCGGATATTCAAAATGGGGGCGGCGTGCACGATCTTGCGGAGTCGAGACACGTCACCTACACCAAACTTTCTTCTCCAGAAACTCAGATCGAAAACAGGTACTGACCTTGTCTTGCCGAGACTGTTGGTGGTTTGCGGTGGTGTTCGAAGAGGTCGTAGCCTTGCTTGAGGTTGAGCCAGAAGTCCTGCCAGTTTGAGTCAGCGTGCTTGCTAAGATTTTCCTGTGTCATTTCGAAGGGGAAGATGTGAACCGGGACGTTGTCTTGTCCGTTCTGTAGGGCCGCTTCGACGAGCAGGTAGATTTCCTCGACATTGTGGTTCGTCATGGCGTAGCAGCCTACGGAGAGGCAATTGCCGTGGACCATCAGGTAAGAGCCGGTGCGTCCGAGTGATTGATCGAAGGCGTTCGGAAAGCCGAGGTTGAAGGATAAATGGTAGTTGCTGTTGGGGTTCAGCTGTTTTGCGGAGACATTGTAAAAGCCCTCAGGAGACTGGCCGTCCCCTTCTTTGAGCTTCGGTCCGAGATCGCCAGAGTACTTGCAGATCTCCCAGTACTTGTAGGGCTGATAGGTGTCGCCGGACTTGACCCATGCCTCTAGCCGGCTTTCTTCTTTAAAGATGCGCAGGTAGACCGGGCTTCCTAATTCCATTCCTTTGAAGGTCAGGTCTGCGCGCAGGGCTGGCAAGCGCTCTTCCTTCACCTTTGCCAGATCAGCAGTGCCGGGCAGGTCATAGGGCAGGAGAAGATAGGTGGCGGAGACTGCCAGCGTTACGAGAAAAGCCGGAGCGAGGGCCCAAAGGAGCGGGCGTGAAATGGTTTTTGCCATGGAGCGTCCGATTGAAAATCACAAAAGCAGTCAGTCACTTGTTTGTGTCAGTCACGCTGCTTTGGCCTCGTTTGTTTTGCGTTGGTGTTGCTCGCAAATATGAGAGGCATTGTGGCTAAGTGATGTTTTCCAGTTTAAACGCTGTGAAATGACAACTTTAAGGTTCGTTCGCGTTGCGAGCATGGTGCGGTTGTTTTGCTTTTATGTCGCATTGTCTGGAAATCGCCTTTCAACATCAGGTGATACAAGATAGTGTCCGTGCCCGTTCTGAATTGATTGCTTTCTTGTGTTATAGAGCATTGCTTTTAGGCATTGTGTGAAGGGAAGGCTCCTTGGATATACGGCAGTTACAATACCTTGTTACTTTGGCTCAGGAGCGACATTTCACGCGTGCGGCTGCGGCTTGTAATGTGACACAGCCAACGCTGTCAGGTCGGATTCGTCAGCTGGAGATTGAGCTGGGCGTTCCTATCATCGAACGGGGCAAGAAGTTTCATGGGCTGACGCCGGAAGGGGAGCGAATTCTCGTCTGGGCGAAGAAGGTGCTTGCGGACTGCAATAGCTTGCGTAACGAGGTTGTGGGCAAAAGCACTGAGATGTTTGGTAAGGTCAATATCGGCGTAATTCCTTCTGCCGATGTTGCGATTGCGTCCCTCATTCTGGACCTGAAGAAAAAACACCCACATGCGCATGCAACAATCCATCTGATGAGCCATGGTGAGATCCATAAGGCTCTGGAGGATTATCAGATTGATGCGGGCATCACCTACACCCAGTTCAGCGATGCAAAGAGGCACAGCAGCTTCACGCTTTATGAAGAGAACTACCGGTTGTTCGTGCCTGTCGGGCATCATCTTCAAGGCGCTGATGCTGTGGAGTGGGAGGCCGCTGTAAATGCGGGGCAAATGGTGGCGGTGTCTCCGAATATGCAGAACCGGATGATGGTGGACAGCACGCTACGGTTCCTGGGCGTTGAGCTGGATCCGGATATTGAGGCGGAGACCATTCCGGCGCTGGGTGGTTTTATCCGCGCTGGTTATTGCGCAATCCTGCCGGAGCTTTCGGCATTGTCCTTGGGGGCAGGGATCGTGTCGGTTCCGCTGGTCAAGCCAGCTGTTTCGCACAGTGTTGGTATGGTGATGACAAAGCGTGAGCTGGAGCCTGCGATTATTACTTCTCTTGTGGAATGTGCTGCCCAGTATAAGAGACCTTTGCTGCCAACGCAAAAAGATTAGAGCAACTTTGACGGTCAGGTTTACACATGAAAAAAGCCCGCGATAATCGCGGGCTTAGTTGTGTGGGTTTGCTTGCTTATTCGGCAGGCGCTGGCACAGGTGCTTGTTTGCCAGCCGCTACCGGTTTTGTTGTTGGTGCTTCTCCTTCACCCAGTGCATCCTCGGCCATGTGGTACTTCGGATTGACTGGTTTCATGAGAAGGTTGGAGACAAGTGCTGCGACGAGCAAACCAGCCATCACATACATTGTTGTGTTGTAGAGGCTCGGCGTTGGATCAACTGTTCCTTCCGGTGCCACTTCCATCAGTCTAGAAACAGAGATGGATTTTGCTGCGATGAGTTCTGCCAGTTTGTCTTTGCCTTCGCCAAAGGTCTGCAGGAACAAAGCCGGATCAACCTTTTCTGCCAGCTCATGGATCTTGGCGTTTACAGAGCGTTCGCGCAGGAAGGTGATGAGGAAGGGACCTGCCACACCAGCTGCTGACCACGCGGTAAGCAGACGGCCATGGATGCCTCCGACAAACTTGGTGCCGAAGATATCTGCCAGATACGCAGGGATTGTTGCAAAGCCACCGCCGTACATAGTGAAGATGGTCATGGTTGCTGCGTAGAACATTACCAGCCACATCACGGAGGGACTTGCGCCTGCTTCTGCTGCGATGAGCGGAATGGACAGGTACAGGAAGGACCCTAGTACGAAGAAGACTGTGTAGGTGTTCTTGCGGCCAATATAGTCAGATAGGGTAGACCAGCCGAGGCGGCCCATGGCGTTGAAGACAGAGATCATCAGGACGTAGGTTGCGGTGAATGCACCGTCAACGATGGTTGGCATGCCATTGCCGAAGATCTCGTAGATCATGGTTTTGGAGACAGAGATGACGCCGATGCCTGCGGTCACATTGAAACAGAGCACGATCCAGAGCTGGTAGAACTGTGGTGTGCGCAGTGCAGTATCAATGTGCACATGGTGGCGGGTGATCAGGCCCTGTTTGGCAGGATCTTCCTGTGGTGGTTCCCAGCCTTCCGGTTTCCAGCCCGGTGCCGGGATGCGGTAGGCGAAGGATGCCAGGATCATCACCACGAAATAGACAATGCCCAACGTGAGGAAGGTGGAGGCTGCGCCGGTGTTGCCTGTGCCTGCAACGTATACGCCTGCCTTTGCGCCTTCGAAGGTGGCCTCTGCCTGAGAGGCGCTCACAACGATGGCTTCCAGCTTCTCGCCTGCGACCTGCACGTAGCGGATGCCGTGCTCAACGGTTGTCTGGACGTCAGCGAGTGGGCCGAGATAGTCGGGAGCTTTGGCATAAAGGCCCAAAAGCCAGCTTTTGAGTGGCACTGCGATGATTGCGCCACCGCCAAAGCCCATGATGGCCATACCGGTTGCCAGACCGCGGCGGTCTGGATACCAGCGGATCAGGGTGGACACTGGTGAGACATATCCAAGACCCAGACCGCAGCCGCCGATGACACCGTAGCCAAGGTACAGCAGCCAGAGCTGGTGGGTCATGATGCCGATGGAGCCGATGATGTAACCGCCGCCCCAGCAGAAGGCTGCGGTTGTGCCGACACAGCGCGGGCCGACTTTTTCAAGCCATTTGCCTGCAAACGCAGCAGACAACCCAAGGAACAGAATGGCGACTGAGAAGATCCAGACAACTGAACTGAGAGACCAGTCTTCAGCCGCCGGTGCGATGCCGCCAATTTCTCTGATGAGAGCCGGGTTGTAGATACTCCATGCATAGGCAGAACCGATGCACAGGTGAATTGCAATGGAAGCCGGTGGTACGAGCCAACGATTGAAGCCCGGCTTGGCAACAATCGCGTCTTTCAGCATAAAGCTTGGTATTTTAAACATCAGCAAACCCCTAGAGCGATCAAAACAGTTGGCATTGCTTCGCCCGGCAAACTGTCCCGATCTTTTTATTGCGATCACATCCGTTTCTTCCGAAAACTAAGCCCCGTTTCGGGAATGTGTCTGGGAGGCAGGCGGGAGGAATAAGCCTGTATCCGTAAGGGGAGTTTGCGCTTGTTCCGCGTACGGTTGAAATCGTCAGACTCTATGACGTTATAGATATAATCTATAAGAGACAGGGCCGATTGGGAGAGGTAAGGGGCTGATGACGTTCTGTCAGGCGCGATAACGTACTGTGTGGTCTGATTTATTTCTAAAAAACAAGGTGCTAGCGTTATCCCATGCCTATTACTATGACGGGCCAGAACATTTTGCCATGCGTACTGGAGGTTACGGGTCTGGATTTTACTCAGGTGCGTATTGTCGCAGCAGAAACGAAAAAAGCGCACCGCTGGGCGATGCGCTTTCTTCAGATTTGGTCGGGTGTGGTTTCGGCTTACAGGAGTGCCGGAATACCCGGCAGCATGCCAACTGCTGCCATTGCCAGAGTACAGATGATGACTGCACCTGATGGAATGATGATGCGATCCGCAAAGCTCAGGCGTTTTGCGCGTTCCTTGTCGCCAATCAGGCCGTTGTTATCAAGGAACATGGTGACTGCCCATGCGAGCACAGGGTTGGTTACGAGTGCTGCGAAGATGCAGATACCGGCTGAATTGGTATCGTTGTTGGACTTTACCATCTGCAGGCCTGCTTCCAGAAGCGGGAGGAACACGCCTACGAGCAGGGCAATAGACATCACCGGCTGCCATACGGCCACGTCCATTGGGTAGCCCATGGTTGCGATGATGATGGTAAGTGCGCCGAGCAGGATGGCGCCTGCAGGGATTGGACGCTTGGCGATTGCAGCCGGGATCATGTAGGTGCCCCAGGAGGAGGTGATGTTACCGCCGCCGAAGAACGTACCGGTGAACTGGCGCAGGGAGCAGCAGGTCATGGTGTCGTCAACATCCATCAGAACTTTATCGGTGTTCTTTGGATAGTTGAGTTCCTGGAAGATCCTGTGTCCGAGGAAGTCCGGGGACCACATTGCGACGGCCAGGATTGCCCAAGGCAGGGATGCTACAAAGTGGCTGAAATTCGGGATGCCGAGCTGCCAGCCGGTCTCGGTGGAGCCCCACCAGTACCATGGGTTCATGTTTGGCAGACCGGGTGCTGTGGTGAACTGGAGGTCAACGCCAGCGCCAAGCGCAAGCGCCAGAACCACTGCAACGATGGAGCACGCTGGAATTGCGAGCCAACGTTTGCCGACCTTTGCGAGAAATGCGTAAAGCAGAATGTTGACGGCAAAGATCGCCAGAGCAACGTAGGAGAGGCTATAGGCAAGGTCATGCTTGCCCTGCAGGCCGCCTGCCCACGAGAAGAGGGAGGTGATTTGACCCTTTGCCCCCATGAAGCCGAGGAACACCAGCAGGCCACCAGCCACGCCCTGACTGGTCAGGTTCACCAGACGTGATCCGCCTTTGAAGTAGCTGAGCAGTAGGCCGAAGATGCAGACCAATGCTGCCAAAGCCAGTGGGTGAGCGCCTGCCAGGGCGATGGAGCCAATGAGAGGGATCATTGGGCCATGGTTGCCTGCAAGGTTGGCGCGTGGGTTCAGGAAGCCGGACCCGATGATGCAAAAGATCAGTGCGGGGATGAGCATTTCAACACGGACGACTTCGATGATCCATTCTGCGCCGAGATTAACGTGAGGCCACTTTGCGGTCAGGCCACTTGCCCAAGCGGTCATAACTGCTGAGTACATCACGGAGATGCCGATGGTGCCTGCGATTGCCGGGACGAAGTCTTCCATTTCGAAGCGGAAGTCGCGGCCTGGCAGATTCAGACCCCAGCGGCGGGGTTTCATGATCTGGAGTTCGTGGTCGAGATAATCGGAACGTGTTTCGAACTCGCTGGCAGGCTTGTGTGCCTCACTATAGGATTCTTCGTATCTGTCTGTTTGCTGCAGCATAACAGCCATTCTCCATCAAAACTGACGGGGGAAAGGAGAGTTTGGCTCCATGGTGCTTACTGCCCGAGCGAAGCTGATGAAGACATTCCGGTCCATGATCTTGAATTGTGGTTTGCGGAAAAGCCCTCAGGATTTTCAGGGTTTGAGCTACAGCTTTTTTGGGAGGTGTAAAAGTGCAACTGTGCCAGCAGAATTAAACTCGCTGGCCCTTTCCTTCCGGGCGTGCTGGTCTTTTTGAGACCTTGCAAACCACAAATCTAGATCATGAGTACCCTTCCCCTGTTCTTCAGTTCCGAAAGGCTCCCGGTGTGGATGACGCTGGGAGACTTTCGGTGTTCAGCGAGAACTTGCAGAAGGTTTTAGATTAAATAAAATCGTATGAGTCTATTGCGTTATAGATTTTGTCTATAACGAGAAAAACTGCGACATTATGGTCTATCTATTTGATTTTGCTAGATTGATGAGATTTTGGTGTTGTGAAATTTCAGTTTGCAATAACGTATTTAAAACAAAGATATAACAAAATTCGCTCATATTGGGCGTGTGCAACGCTTGATTTAGATCATGACCTATAGGTCACATCCTGTCGCGGTAGAATGACTTATCGGTAGTATTGTCGCAGCACTGTGGGAATGTGCTAGCCAAGTGGTTTTGCGGGCTAAAATTGGCTGTGCAGTCGCCAAGTAGGCCATGCTATTGCGTTGAGCGCTGCACTCTGCTTTTGCACTTTGCTGGACTGAACTGGGTTCAATTAAAGAAAAAACTTGGCTGTGTGATACTTTTGGCGTAGATATGCGCACCATTCGGCCAGACCTTTTTACGGGTTCGGCTCATAGTTTCAGATTTTCACTTCCCAGTAACCTCGAAAATCATCAGACCGATTTGTTAGGCCGGCTTGCTGAGATGCTTAACCGAGTTTCTGTAGGATTTGAGATTAAAACTTGTTGGTGCATTCGCCTTGGGGTGAAGCCCATCTTGAGATGAGAGATATTATGGCGCTGGTGGGTCCCGTATTACGGGTGCTTGGATACTTTATGGTTGGTCTGGCCATTTTGATGCTGGCGCCTGCATTTGTGGACATTTACTTTAGCAATCCTGACTGGATTGCGTTTGCGCTTTCCTCCTTGTTTGTTGGTCTGTTCGGCCTGCTGCTTGCTGTTTCAACGGCCAACTATGAAGTCACGCACTTAACCATCCGTCAGGCCTTTTTGCTGACTACGGCGTCATGGCTTGTGATGCCGATTTGTGGTGCTCTGCCGTTTCTCAGCCTTGGTATCGGTTTTGAGAATGCGTTTTTTGAGAGTGTGTCGGGCTTTACCACAACAGGCTCTACTGTTCTGATTGGTCTGGATGGTATGCCGCCGGGACTGTTGTTCTGGCGCTCATTGACCCAGTGGGTTGGCGGAGTGGGCATTATTGTTATGGCCATGCTGCTCATGCCGCTGCTGCGTATTGGCGGTATGCAGCTGTTCCGGACCGAGAGTTCGGACCGGGGTGAGAAGATTGTTGCGCGGGCAACTGATCTGACACGCCTGATCAGCGGCGTTTACATCATGCTGACGCTGACTTGTGCGGTGCTTTATGTCTTTTCCGGCATGACGCCTTTTGATGCGGTGAACCATGCGATGACTACTCTGTCATCAGGCGGTTTTTCCACCCACGATGCGTCCTTTGCCCATTTTGAGAACACGGCCGCCGAAGGGATTGCGATTGTCTTCATGATTGCCTCAGGGTTGCCGTTCGTGGTTCTGATCAAGTCTTTGACGAAGAATCCAATGGCGCTGTTTCAGGATCCGCAAGCACGCGCGTTTCTTTATTTGCTCGTCATCCTGTCGTCTCTGACGGCGCTCTATCTTGGTATCGAGAATAACTTCACGTTCACACGCGCTGTTGTTGAGGCGATGTTTGTGGTGGTGTCCATCATCACGACGACCGGTTACGGCTTGGGCGATTATACAGCGTGGGGTCCACCGATGATGGGCTTTTTCTTGATGCTGACCTTTATCGGTGGCTGTACTGGGTCAACCAGCGGCGGCATCAAGATCTTTCGGTTTATCGTCTTCTTTGGCACGGTCCGGGCGTATATGAACAAGATGATCCGGCCGGACCAGGTGGTTCCAGTACGATACGGTGAGACGAACATTACGCCTGATCTTGCGTTCTCGGTTCTTGCTTTCCTCGTGGTTTATATGGCGACAGTGGGTCTGATCACTGTTCTTTTGGGGGGGCTTGGGCTGGATCTGATCACCGCGATGAGTGCGGCGACCACAGCGGTTTCGAATGTGGGGCCGGGTCTTGGGGATGTGATTGGGCCTGTCGGAAACTTCTCCGACATCCCAAGCAGCGCGAAGATTGTGCTTGCTGGGGCAATGCTGCTCGGACGGTTGGAACTGTTCACCGTGCTGGTGTTGTTTAACCCAGGATTTTGGCGGTAACGCTTCTTTACCCACAAACATGGGAGATCGCGCTGCGTCAACATATTCAAATGTTTGCCCGCAATCTTACTGTGTGAGTAAGTTTTTACCCGATTAATTCAATTGCCAGATATCACTAAGTGCCCTAAAACCAGTCTCCAACAGATATTTAAGAGTACGCCGTTCCAATCTCGTCCGTGACGGGACACTATGTGGCTAGCGGGCGGGCTAATTTGGGTTTCATGTCGGCGGTATAGATGTTGGTTTCAATACGACCGGTTTTAAGTGTGCTTGGGTACCTTTATGTCGGCCTTGCTGCTGCTATGCTCATCCCGGCCCTTGTGGATGTTGTGTCGCGTAACGCTGACTGGCAAGCCTTTATCATTTCAGCGCTCATTACCGGTCTTGTTGGCATGCTGTTCATCGTCGCCATGGGTGGTGCGCTACGTGACGGGTTGGATACACGCCAGACTTTCATCCTGACAACACTGTGCTGGGTAACACTGCCTGCCTTCGGTGCGCTGCCGTTTTTGTGGCTTGGTATTGCGTATGTGGATGCGGCGTTCGAGGCTGTGTCCGGGTTTACCACCACTGGTTCGACTGTACTGACAGGGCTTGACTCGCTGCCGCCGGGCTTGCTGGTCTGGCGCTCCTTGATGCAGTGGATGGGCGGTGTTGGTATTGTCGTTATGGCGATTGTGCTTTTACCGTTCCTGCGCATTGGCGGAATGCAGTTGTTTCAGACAGAGAGCTCTGACCAAAGCGAAAAGATTGTCAGCCGTTCTGTAGAGTTGATCCGGTTGATTGGCCTGACTTATTTGCTGCTGACCAGTATTTGCATTGTGCTCTTCTGGTTCTCCGGGATGACTATGTTTGACGCGGTCAACCACGGAATGACCACGATCGCAACAGGTGGCTATTCCACTCATGATAACTCCTTTGGTTATTTTACAAACCCGGTGACCGGGTGGATTGCCGTGGTTTTCATGATTGTCGGGGCGCTGCCGTTTGTGTTGATCATTCAGTCCTTGCGCGGTCAACCGATGAGGCTGTGGCTGGATCCGCAGGTGCGGGCGTTTTTGTGGCTGGTTGGACTGATTTCTCTTGCTCTGACAATCTATCTTGGAACCTCCGGGAATGCTGATAGTTTTGGCAGTGCGCTTTTGCAGTCTGCGTTCAACGTGACTTCTGTGATCACCGGTACCGGCTATGCCATGGGGGATTACACAGCCTGGGGTGCGCCGGTGATTGGTCTGGCGTTCCTTTTGAAGTTTGTGGGCGGGTGTACCGGGTCGACAACGGGCGGCATCAAGATCTTCCGCTTTCTCGTCTTCTTTGGCACTGTGATCGCGCATATGCGCCGTATGGTACGCCCGAACCGGGTGATCACGGTGAGCTACGGTAATACGCGCCTTACGCCGGAACTGACATTTTCTGTTCTCGCGTTCCTTGTGGTCTATATTGGTACCGTTGGTATTCTCACGCTGATCCTGTCACTGTTCCATCTGGATCTGGTGACCGCTGTTTCTGCTGCTGCCACGTCCGTTGGCAATGTTGGACCGGGCCTTGGCTCCGTGATCGGGCCGTCCGGCACCTTTGCGGCGCTGCCTGATCCTGTGAAATGGATTTTGTGTGCAGCCATGTTGCTGGGACGTCTGGAGCTGTTTACAGTGCTGATCCTGCTGGACCCTGATTTCTGGTCCAAATAATCTAGCTAGTTTTGGAAGGTCGTCATGCGATTTGATGTGCCGCTGGTTACGGGCCAGTTGATTAAGCGTTACAAACGGTTTTTGGCAGATGTGACGCTGGATGACGGCGGGACCGAGGTGACCGCACATTGCGCGAATTCTGGTTCCATGATGGGTCTCAAAGAGCCAGGCATCAAAGTGTGGCTGACGCCGAATGATGATCCAAAGCGCAAGCTGAAATACTCATGGGAAATGCTCGAGATTGATGGTGCAATGGTGGGCATCAACACCAGTCGCCCGAATGGCCTTGTTGAAGAGGCGATTGAGGCTGGTCGCATTCCAGAACTGACCGGCTACGACAAGCTGCGCCGGGAAGTGAAGTACGGTAAGAATTCGCGCATTGATATCCTGCTGGAAGGCGAAGACGACAAGCGCACCTATGTTGAGGTGAAGAACGTTACGCTGGCTCGTGAAGATGGCGTTGCAGAATTTCCTGATGCGGTGACTGCTCGTGGTGCGAAGCATCTGGATGAGCTCTCTGATATGGTTCGTGAAGGTCACCGCGCTGCCATGGTGTTTCTAATCCAGCGTGATGACTGCGATGCGCTTGTTCTGGCCCGTGATATTGATCCTAAGTACGGCGAGGCATTTGATGCGGCTGTGAAAGCAGGCGTTGAAGTCTATGCAATTGGTTGCCGCCTGACGGCGGATGAGATCATCGCTGATCGCGCCATCAAGGTGCGGTGTTAAAGCGGATGAGAACCTAACTTTTGGTGGGTGTTCTCCTGCACTGAACGCACCACATGGCCTTCCATGCAGTGTTGAACCAGAGTTCCCGGAAATCGGGATGAGCAAGGCGGCAGGCGATGCCTGCGCTAATTGTTAGAAATGAGTCTTCGGCATCAGCTATCGCCTTGCCCGGATGTTTTTGTAGGAGGCTATGGCCAAGGTCCAAAAGACACTGTGTATGGCACATCTCGCAGAGAAGTGTCAGCAGTGCTGGTGCCCTTTGGTTCGGCCGCGCATCCTCCCGCCCCAACACTCATGGCGCTTGGGCAACCTCCACGGACCTGCTGCGAAATGCGTTACCTCTCACAGTAGCCCCATCCAGCCTGCGACCAACTGACGGACGGTCCGTCAGCAGCCCATTACGCAGGCATAGGATTAGTATGACTTTATATTTGGGGGAGGGGATAAATATTCTCAGGTATAGCTGAGTTGGCTCGAGCGCTGTCTAATCTGCTGTGGCCTTGATGGGCTGAGGCGCGAATGAAAAAGCCTCGGCGGTGAGGCCGAGGCTTTGAAACTCTTATGCAGAATTCCTATGGCTGATTAGCCTGCGGTATCCTTGGAGATTGGTGGCTGGAACTGCATGCCCAGATCCCATGGGAAGTAGACCCATGTGTCCTGTGAGACTTCAGTTACGATGGTATCAGCCAGATCGCGGCCCATTGGCTTGGCGTAGACGGTTGCAAAGTGTGCTTTTGGCAGCATTTCGCGAACTACTTTTGCAGTTTTTCCGGTATCGACCAGATCGTCGATAATGAGAATACCTTCGCCGTCGTTGCCACCGATCACTTTTGGATCGATTGGCTTGATGACCTTCAAGTCACCCTGATCGTCGTAGTCGTGGTAGGAGGCGATGCAAACTGTTTCGATGGTGCGAACACCCAACTCGCGTGCAATAATGCCAGCTGGAACAAGACCACCACGTGTGATGGCTACAATCGCTTTAAATTCGCCCTTGTCGGCGAGGCGCCAAGAGAGGGCACGGCAATCGCGGTGGAATTGGTCCCAAGAGACCGGGAATGCTTTGGATTGCTGCTGATTATCCATGTGTCTTCTTTCAAAGATATTTTGTCTTTGCAGCTTCTACGGCTGCTCGGACGGCTTCACTGGCCTGTTCCAGTACATCATTTGACCTAGATCGCACAACAACCTGTGTGGAAAATACTCCATCTTTTGACTGCGGATACGAGCCAATTGACGTTTGGGGGAAGTTTTTCTGGATTTCCCCTAGGTCGGGGGCAATGCGACTCTCAGGAAGAGGGGCCTCAATTGTTACTGAAAGCATTTTTTGACCGGTTTTTAGTGTCGGTACGATCGCATCAAACATTGCCTGCATGATGGTTGGAACGCCTGCCATGACGTGGACGTTTTCCATTCTGAAACCCGGTGCAATGGAGACCTTGTTTTCTATCAGGTCGGCACCCTCGGGAATGCGCGCCATACGCTGACGGGCAGGGGTGAACTCTCCCGGCCCATAAAAATCTTCCAGCAGCTTATAAGCGCGTGGGTCCAGATCAATAGGAACGTCAAAGGCTTTGGCGATTGCTTCTGCCGTGATGTCATCATGGGTGGGGCCGATGCCGCCGGAGGTGAAGACATAGGTGTATTCGGCACGCAGAGCGTTGACAGCCTCGACGATCTTTTCCTGAACATCGGGGACCACGCGGACCTCACAAAGGTCTATACCGATGTCTGTCAGGTAGGACGCCAGGAAGCCGATATTCTTGTCTTTGGTCCGGCCCGACAGGATTTCGTCGCCAATGACGACATACCCAGCTGTGATGATTTCATTGGTCATGGCGTTTTTGTATTCCTGACTAGATCGGGCCTGACTATGTCGGGCTCTGATAGTTTGTTTTAGTTGGTGGTGTCTTCCGGTGTCCATTCATAGACCCAGTTCAAACGATCAAGAAGCTGGGTTGGTGTGTTGGATCTCATAACAAGGTCGCGCGCAATGCGTAGCGGGAAGCCCATGTGGTAGACCCAGTCGTTTTTCTTCACGAGCTTGGCCATCTTATCAATGCGTGGCCGGCGTGCCGCCTCGTAGGCTTGTAGGGCCTGTGGTGTTGCGCCGTGTTTGTCGACCATTTTGGATAGGACTGCCGCATCCTCAATTGCCATGGCCGCTCCTTGCGCGGAAAACGGCAGGATGGCGTGGGCTGCATCACCAATGAGAGTGACGGGGCCTTTTGTCCACGCAGGGCGGGTATCCACCTCACACAGGGACCAGCGGGTCCATGTGTCCGGCAGGTAGACAAGGCGCAGAGCGTCCGGTGTCCAGTTGCGGAAGTGTTTGCGCACATGATCGCGCCCGACCGGGTGGGACCAGGTGTCTTCCTCCCATTTTTCTTTGGCGATGGCGACGATATTGAGCAGCTTACCGTTCTTAATCGGGTACTGGACCAGGTGAGCGTCGCGTGCCAACCAGAGGCCAGAGGTGCTGAGCAGGTGCTCCAGATCAAACGGTGGTTCTGCTGTTGCTCTGTAGGCCACAAAGCCAGTGTGTTTGGCTGGCGCTCCGCCCACAGTGTTCTGGCGGATCTTGGAGCGCACCCCGTCAGCTCCAACGAGCAGGTCGAACTGCTCCGGCGTATCGGCCAGAGGCTGTGAGAATGCCGGGCCCATGAGCTTGATTCTTTCACCGCTGATCTCAGCACTTTCGATAGGGGTGCCCAGATGCAACGTGATCTCCGGTGTGTTCAGGACAGCATCCAGCAGCAGTTGCTGCAGGTCTGCGCGGTGGATCACGTAATAAGGCGCGCCGTAACGGTCTTCTGCAATGCGCCCAAGCGGGACTGTGGCAAGTTGCGAGCCGTCATGACCGGAGCGAATGTTGACGCTGGCCGGGGAGACTGATCTGGACATGAGGGCAGGGCCTAAACCGAGCGCCTGCAAGCACCTCATTGCGTTGGGTGATAACTGAAGTCCCGCACCGACCTCGGAAAGCTCTGGAGCCGCGTCGAACAGGAAAACACTGTGGCCCTTACGGGCAAGGTATAACGCAGCTGTAAGTCCGGCGATCCCGGCTCCTGCGATAGCGATATTTTTGGGTATCATTGCGCAGCTTGCCTGCCGTGCTTTGCCCGAGTTATTGGGGGTTCAGGCAAAGCAGCGAGATTGATGAGTGTTGGAATTATCGTTCAAGTGACACGGCGCTTAGGCTGCGTCAGGTGTCCATACACAATCAGCCGGGTTGGATTCCTTGGCACCCAGTTTTGGATCGTAGTGATAAAGGGTAGAGCAGTACGGGCAGATCACATTGTCATCTGCACCCATATCAAGGAAAATGTGCGGATGATCGAGTGGTGGTTTTGCACCGATGCACATGAACTCTTTGGCGCCAATTTTGATGGCATCAACGCCAATGGTGTTGTGGAAATGAGGTACGACATTATCGGCCATTGTTTCGCCAAGCTCCATGGAACAGAAATTTGCCGCCGACAATAAATTGGTTCTGTGCAAAAAAACAGGTTTTCCTGAAAAATGATTGCGTTAGAGCGTGTGCGGTCCACAACTGTACCGAAGTTCATTGCGATGGATTGCGTTTTTTGGGTGGATTCAGCGTTGGTTTGTTCTGTGTGAATAGGTGAGGGACTAATCCAAATTGATAGGCCTTTGGTCTTTTCTTTCTTGATAGTTACATTTACGCTCCCATGATCCCATAGTTTTCCTTTACGTAAACGTTAGGTAATATGCCAATATTCAACAATAACGATCATCCTATCGCTTATCTTGATGAAGGAGAGGGCGATCCAATCCTGCTGATCCACGGATTCGCATCCAATAAACTTATCAACTGGGTGTATCCTGGTTGGGTTGATCTGCTGGTGAAGGATGGCCGTCGTGTGATCGCGATTGATAATCGCGGTCATGGCGAAAGTCATAAATATTACAATGCCGAGGACTATGGCGCGCCAGTCATGGCTGAGGACGCCCTGAAACTGCTCGATCATCTTTATATCGATCGGGCGGACCTGTTTGGCTACTCCATGGGCACGCGTATCTCCGTGTTTTGCGCTGTGCAGGCGCCGGACCGAGTGCGTTCGCTGACGCTTGGTGGTTTGGGTTATGGCCTGATCTCCGGTGTCGGGAATCCTCAGCCGATCATTGATGCCCTGTTGGCTGACAAACTTTCAGATGTGACGGATCGGGGCGCTCGTATGTTCAGAGCGTTTGCTGAACAGACCAAGTCTGATCGTCGGGCGCTGGCTGCGTGTATGCAATCTGCCCGTACGCCGATTTCTGAGGAGATGGTGTCGACGATTACGGCGCCAACGCTGGTTGCGGTTGGCACTGATGATGATGTGGCAGGCGATCCGCAGGCCCTCGTGGATGTGATGCAAAACGCCAGTTATCTGGAAATCCCCAACAAGGATCATATGACCTCTGTTGGCGATAAGGTTTTCAAAAAAGGTACATTAGAGTTTTTGGAGCAATTTTCATGAAGAAAGGCACCCACGAATTTATCGGAGCCGATGGAAACCGCATTATTGCAGACAGGTTTGGCACAGAAGGCCAGGTGGTCATGATGATGCATGGCGGTGGGCAGACGAGGCATTCGTGGGGCAAGACTGCTGAGCGGATTGCCGATGCAGGGATGCAGGCTTTCTGTCTTGATATGCGGGGGCATGGCGATAGCGCGTGGGTTGAGGGAGATAAGTACTTCTTTTCTGACTTCGGCGCCGATGTTGCTGCGGTTGCCACGCAGATCCTTGAGGAAACCGGTGTCAAACCAGTTGCTATCGGAGCTTCTCTGGGCGGTCTTGCGTCTCTTCTGGCAGAGGGCGCTTTGCGTCCTGGTGTGCTGGCCGGTGTTGTCTTAGTTGATGTGACGCCTCGTCTGGACGAAAGCGGGGTGAATAAGATCCTCTCATTCATGACAGAAAAAGTGGAAGACGGGTTTGGCAGCATTGAAGAAGCAGCTGATATGATTGCGTCTTACCTGCCTCATCGGAAACGCCCGAAGACGCTGGACGGACTTTCCAAGAATCTGCGGCTGCGGGAAGATGGTCGCTATCGCTGGCATTGGGACCCGCGT
This sequence comes from Pseudovibrio japonicus, assembly GCF_014651595.1. Classification (GTDB taxonomy): domain Bacteria; phylum Pseudomonadota; class Alphaproteobacteria; order Rhizobiales; family Stappiaceae; genus Pseudovibrio; species Pseudovibrio japonicus. The sequence continues at coordinate 593,402 of NZ_BMXE01000003.1, forward strand.
TTCATCACGCAGCATGCAGAGCGGGCTCATATGAAAGACAAGATACAAGGTGAGCTGTTACAGGCTGCGGCCAATCTAAAAGTGCCGAGCATGCTGGTGCGCGGAGCGGCTTCAGAGCTTGTGAAGCAGAGCCATGTGGATGAATTTCTTGAATTGGTGCCACACGCCAAGTTCACAGATGTGAAAGAAGCTGGTCATATGGTTGCAGGTGATGTGAATGATGCATTTACTGCCGCGATCATGCCGTTTCTGAAAGAGTACCAAGCTGCCGCGTAATTTTAGAACGAGATTTGGTGGTCTGATATGAAAGTAGTTTCACTTTCTATTTATGTGGGTGGGTTTGGTACATACTTTCTCTAATGGCAATACTGCGTGATGTACTATAGGCGGATCAGTCATTGTGAGTAGGTGGGGTTGGGTTTGATACAACCAGCACCTATGTAGGTTTGAATAGATCCTCTCTATAAAGGAACATTCTTTTATGGTGCAATTTTCTTCAAGTAGCCCTAAAGAGCTCGCGTCGCATGATCCAGTTTGGGATCGTGTTAAGGCCGAGGCTCAGGCTATGGCCAGCTCAGAGCCTGCGCTCGCGTCTTTTGTGTACGAGACGGTGCTAAACCATTCTTCTTTGGAAGAAGCGATCGTTCATCGTGTGGCTGACCGGTTGGGCCATGTGGTTGTTTCCTCTTCTCTTATTCGTCAGACCTATCTGGATGCGCTGGAACAGGCCCCTGAGATTACTCAGGCGTTCCGCGTTGATCTCTCTGCTGTTTTTGATCGTGACCCTGTGTGCGCGCGGTTCCTGGAGCCTCTGCTGTATTTCAAGGGCTTCCACGCGCTGCAGACGCACCGGTTGGCAAACTGGCTGTGGGAGCGGGGACGTGAGGACTTTGCGCTTTACCTTCAAAGCCGCAGTTCTGAAGTGTTCCAGATGGACATTCATCCGCAGGTTCCGATGGGGCGTGGTGTCTTCTTCGATCATGGTACTGGTATCGTGATTGGTGGAACTGCCGTTATTGAAGATGATGTCTCCATCTTGCAAGGTGTTACGCTTGGCGGGACCGGCAAGGCTTCCGGTGATCGTCATCCGAAGATCCGTCAGGGTGTTCTTATCGGTGCCGGTGCCAAGATCCTCGGCAATCTGGAAATAGGGCGGTGCTCGCGCATTGCTGCCGGATCTGTCGTCTTGAAAGACGTTGAGCCATGCACCACAGTGGCGGGTGTTCCTGCTAAGGTTGTTGGAGAAGCTGGTTGCGACCAGCCCGCTCGGGCCATGGATCAGATGTTGGGTCAAGGTCAAGGACTTTCCTCGCAAAACAAACAAGGATAAGCTGATTTCCGAGGGTTGGCACGCGGAGAAACTTGTATAGTTTGTGCCCCAAGTTTGAAGCAAAACCGGTAAGGAGACGGCTGTGAAGCCTGATGAAATTCGTAAGGTGCAAACCTACATGCGCAACACTTTCAAGTCGCCAGAACTTGAAGTGCGCGCGCGTCCTCGTAAAGATGACTCTGCAGAAGTTTATATCAATGATGAGTTTCTCGGCGTTATTTTCCGCGACGATGAAGATGGCGAACTGAGCTGGAACTTCCAGATGGCTATCCTTGATATCGACGTGGAAGGCCTCTGAGGCTCTACGCAAAATCAGCGAGATTTGAAGGGCTCCGTTTCGGGGCCCTTTTTGCATCAAAATGAGACTTGGAGGGTGTGAGTGTCCTCATTTGAAACGGGGCTGAGGGCCGTGTACCCTCGCTAATTTGCCATTCCGTTTCAAAAGGTAATTTCTATCAATAGGTTAAGTGAGGATAGCGGGCGGCACAGGAATTGCTTTCAACTGCACTGTAACGGGTTTGAGCTGGGGGGAGCCAGCTGAAAGGGGAGTGCATGCTGGGCGAGTTGTTTGTTGCTGCATTTGTAGCGTCTTCTGGTTTTGTGGCTGCAGGTGTTTTGGGTAGTTTCTATCATTTGGTGACGGGGGAGCCTCCGCGATTTTTTGCGGAGATGACGGGACCTGCTTCCTTGCTTATCGTGGTTGGCCTGTGGCTCGTTGCGGGCCCGTTCATTTTCATGCGCAATGCGATCCAGGGGTATTACCGGGAAACGTTTAGCCCCAAGATGCTGGCGGCTGCGGGAGGGCTGGCGGCTATGTGGAGCATTCTTTCCGGTACTTTTGTCCTAAGTTTTCTCTTGGCACTCTAAACAAGCCCTATGCTAGATTGACCGGGATTTGGTTTGTCAGTCTAGGAGAGTCCTGTGCCTTTTTATAAGCTTGGAGACAGAAGCCCCAAGGTTCCGGAAAGCGGAAACTATTGGGTTGCGCCATGTGCCAGTTTGATAGGCCATATACAGCTGGATGAAGAGGCCAGTGTTTGGTTTGGTGCCGTTTTGCGCGGTGATAATGAGCTCATTCATATTGGCGCACGGTCCAACATACAGGACGGGTCTGTGTTACACACGGACCTTGGGTATCCGCTTGTTGTGGGGCCGAACTGTACGGTTGGTCATAAGGCGATCTTGCACGGATGTACGGTTGGGGAAGGCTCGCTGATTGGTATGGGGGCGACGATCCTGAACGGCGCGAGGATTGGCAAGGGCTGCATTATTGGTGCTAACGCGCTTGTTCCAGAAGGTAAGGTCATTCCCGACGGCTCGCTGGTGGTTGGCATGCCGGGCAAGGTTGTGCGCGAGCTGGATGAAAACGCACAAGCGATGCTTATCCGCTCAGCAGATGGCTATGTGATGAATGCGAAGCGCTTCAAAGACCAGTTGGTTGAGATCTAGTGGCCGTGGGCCTACTTCAAGAACAAAGAAGCTGCGGGGTTACTCCGTGGCTTTTTTCTTATCCCGATTTTGGATGGCTTAATCCGGAATGCTTGCCACTGTGGTGATGCGCTTGTCGGAAATCGCCGACCATGCTGATGCGTGGTGGGCGGACTGTCGTTTTACATAACGATATGGGGTTGAATACCACGGCAAGATTGAAGAGATCTGATTGTCGAGAATAAGATCTCCCTGATCGGTGCGTACGCTCAGGACTGCATGACCACCATTGTTCAGATCTTTGACGACCGTGATGAGCAGCGCGCTCGGGGGCCATCCCAGAGAGATAAGCTGACGCTGCTTTTCAAGAACATACTCCTCACAATCACCGGCGCCTTGAGGATACGTCCAATATTCTGGCACGCCGAAGAGTTGCGCATCTGTGAAGGGGCGAACCTGCGTATTGACAGAGGCGTTGACATCCAACAGTTCCTGCCAGCGCTCTTTGTTCAAGCGGACAACAAGCGGCGTGGTGGCGCTATAGCGGCACTGCTCTGGGTAATTCTGGCAAAATTCGACATGACCAACAGGGGCGCTGGTTTGACCGGTCACTGGCATAAAACGTCCTGGAACCTGCTCCGCATTCGCGTGAGACAGGCTGAGCAATCCACTCAATACGAGACCCAAAAGACTTTTTGTGACCAGCTGATACTCAAACACAAGTCGTGCCCTCCAATCTTGGCTGGCTCCACTTTCAGACCTGTGCTTTTATTTGGTTATAAGCTTTAGAGGTAGTATTTAATCAAATTAAATTAGAATTTGAATTGTAGTTAAATCAATATCAAATAAAATACAGATTAAATTTAATTAAAATTCTAATTAAAATGAGTGGCCGCAGAAAACCGGAGTTTTCAAATGATACGCGGTGCGAAGTTTATGGTTTAAATACAATTAATTAAACAGAAATCGCGCATGTTTGTGCTTGATGCATGTAATTCTTGTCGAAGAAATTTTTTCGCGACCTTGTCGAACTTCTGATGTTTTGCCACTGAGAAAACGAGAATCAGTGCGTTTATGATTTAGCGCTCTTCCGTGGTGGAGATCTGGTGCTCCAGCAGTTCCTGGTTCTGGATGGCGGCGAACTCAAGTGCAATACCGCCGTCAAAGTGACGGACGACCCGTGCGCGCATCTTGCCGAGTGTAACTGGCGTGCCCATGGCCGGACGCACATCTGTCTTAAGGGCTGCGCCTGAAAGTGAGACATCGACGATGCGGCAGGCGTACTCCCGTCCGTCCTCCAGTATCATTCTGGTTAGTGGGTTCTTTGGCACGAAGCGGTCAAATCTGCGGTCTTCCGGCAAATTGAGTTCGTCTTTGTTTGCCAGCCAGGTCAGGATGGAAGCCAGCTTGTCGCGCTTACGGGAGCTTGCATTAATCGTCATCGCAAAACCGCCATCGATTTCGCGCGTGATCTGACCTTCGACACGGCCAATGTGATCGAGATAGGCAACAACACGTTCGCCGACTTCACCGATAACGGGAGAAACCAAGGCCGCACTGCCGGGTGACATATTGATCACCTGACAGGGATATTCGCGTCGGTTCTCTAGCATGAACCGACCCAGCACGTTGATTTCAACGCGAGAAAAACGGCGTCTATCAGGTTCTTTTGCTGCCAGTGCAGCGATTCTGTTGGTCGCTGTGCGCCCTGCCATTTTTCTAGGGATCCCGAATACGCGATTATTGACTAATAAGAAATTCGGCTCTCACCCTAGGAATACAAGGTTAACAGAACGGTAACTCAGAGAGGGCTGGGCAGGTTATATTTTGCCGCCATCAACAACTCTAAGGTGTCCGACTTGTCTGCTGTTTGGAATGCTGACGGTCTTGGCTGCGGCCCTAGGAGTTTGGTGTGTTCCGCGGCTGACCCTTGGTTCCATTGGGCCAACTGTTCGATGGGTTGGTGTGCCAAAGTGTGGGACGTAGTCTTTATCATCACTGAAAAGAGGGGCGTCTTCGTCCGGCCAAATCAGGCGCAGACTGTTGATTTTTTGTTTGGAAATGGCCTGTACGCCAAGCCAGAACGGGCGTTTAAGTGGGGCCATGCAGCCAAGGATGCGTGTGCAGCCTTCGCCCTGGACACGGATGGGGAGCAGCAGAAGCTCCAGATCCACGGATTGGCCCAGCTCCGTTGTGCCGTTGAAGCTGATTACCGCTGCTGCGCCGTCCTGTGTGATTGCGGAGAGCATGGCGGTTACTGCTTGCTGGTCCTTTTCGTCCCAGCCATCAAGGAAACTGCGGCCCTTCAGCTCGCGGCAAAACAGGGAACACAGTCTTGTGCCTGCAAGGCGGAAGCGGAAACTGTTTTGATGTGTCAGTTCCAGAATAAAGGTATCACCCAGAACACTCTTGATTGCCGAGGGTTGAATGTCGCCGCGCTCTGGTGCCGGACGCGCGGCGCGAATTTCGTCCCAATATTCAAAGAGTATGCGTGATGCGCCGTGCTTCATGTTCCTACCTTCCCCACTCCGCTTATTGGGCTTCCCAGGGGGTAGTGTCCATTTTATGGACAACTTTAACTATCCGCTGGTCTATGGTAGGGAATAAGCAGGGATCATGCCAAATACGGAAATGTATAAGATTTTAGTAAAATATTAACCTTAACAAAAGGTTTAGGTTGTCGTTCGTGCGGACATATATCATCTTGTTTGCAGATGCCTCGCCGCAGAGTTTGAGGCCCTGAAAATTGAGCTGTTTTTTGGCAGAAAACCTGAGACTTCAGCGCTTTTATGCTGCTGCAAATTTGGGAAACACCAAGCCAAACAGGGAGATGCTCCAAAAAACCGCTGGCACTGGGGGGAGTGCTGGCGGTTTATTGTTTTCAATTGATCCTTACATAGTGTTGTAAACCTTGCGAACTGTGCCAAGTTGACCTAGTTCAAAATGGGACAACAACTTTCGGATCTGTAGTGAAATGAACCAATCCAATGAAGACCATCAGGTGCCTCGCGATCCCTACGTTCAAAGACCAGTGCGGGAGCCGATGTTCAATCTGCCGCCTGTGGTTGTCGGACTTTCTCTGATCTTTATTGGGATACATCTAGTTCGCGTTTATGTTTTGTCGTCAGATGCTGAACTGCAAACCCTTTTATTGTTTGCCTTCTGGCCGGTCCGCTATGTGAGTGATTTTTCAGCGCAGTATTCCTGGCCGGGAGAGAGCTTTTCAGCGGTCTGGAGTTTCCTGACCTATGGCTTTTTGCATGGTAGCGCTCAGCACATTGGTTTCAACATTCTCTGGATGGCTGTGTTCGGAAGTGCTGTGGCGCGCCGTTTTGGTGCGATGCGTTTTCTGCTGCTTTCTGCGATTTGCGCTATTGCCGGAGCCGGAGCCCACCTTGCCACCAATTGGGGACAGAGCATTCCGGTGATTGGTGCTTCTGCGGCTGTTTCAGGACAGATGGCGGCGTCACTGCGCTTTATCTTTGAGGCCGGGGGGCCGATGAGTGCGTTCCGGCGGCATGATAGTGTGGCGTACTCCGTGCCTGCACGTCCGTTGATGGAGGCGCTAAGTGACAGCCGCGTCCTTACCTTCATGCTGGTTTGGTTTGGACTGAACGCCCTCTTTGGTATCTGGTCGGCGCCAATTGCAGGTGAGGGAGCAAATATTGCATGGCAAGCACACGTGGGCGGGTTCATCGCTGGTCTGATTTTGTTCCCGCTGCTGGATCCGATTAAAGCTCGTAGAACTTAGAAGTTTAGTAGTCAGCTAACTACATATGTTAACAGCACGTGAGTTGGTGACTAGGCAAGCATCGTTTTTTTGTGTCATGATACCGTTGGGTTAGATTTGTTCTCTTCCTCTTTTTTCATGAGAAGAAGGTTGGCATAGCAAACGAGGAGGTCGCCATGACAGTTGCTGCCATATTAAACAGCAAAGGGCGGGATGTTTATACGGAGCCTAGCACACGTAGTTTGAGCGAGATATGCGCAAGCCTTGGAGGACGGCGTATCGGTGCGATTGTGCTTTGTGATGAACCGGGTGTAATTGTTGGGATTGCGTCGGAGCGTGACGTGGTACGGGCGATTGCGATGGAAGGACCGGACTCGCTTGCGCAACCTGTTAGCGAATACATGACGAAAGAAGTCGCCGTTTGCAATGAGACGGATTCCGTGAACGGTGTTATGGCGCGCATGACCGAAGGACGGTTCCGTCACATGCCTGTGGTGGAAGACGGCAAGCTTGTCGGTCTTGTTTCAATCGGTGATATCGTGAAGTTCCGAATTGCCCAGGTTGAACGCGAGGCGGATGATATGCGGAACTATATTCAGGCTGTTTGAGCTGATAGTTTGCTGCTGTGCTGTCAAAGCACAGCAGCCCTGATTGCATCAGGGCACCCCTCCCAAACATCACAATAAATGAGTGGGATCACAGCGTGATTTCCAGGTTATTGTTATGGCCGTATTTCCGCCAGCTGTTTAATGTCGGGGAGTGCGCGGCAGGTGGTTTCATACCCTACGCGAATTGCTTCTTCACCGCGGTGGAAATCGAACAACCCCAAATGGGACAGGCGAAGTGTCAGGATTGAATCCGGAGGATCTCCGGCGAGCCGTGAGCGGCCAATCCGGTCCTGAATGATGTTGTAGCTGTCCATCATGACGCCAGAGATGCCGGGCAACCCTCTTGGCTTTGTGCCAAAGATCTGACGACGCAACATGCGCTTAATGGGGCCGCCTGGCTCGTTTTGGAGCTGGTTGCCAATCTCCGGGATCATGTCTTTGGGGATCGGCGGAAGCTCATGCACCACAGTGGATCCGCGCCCAAAGGTGTCGGAGTTCAGGTTGATTGCGATGACGGCTCTTGCACCCATGGCCCGGCAGACCGAGACAGGGATCGGGTTGACCAACGCGCCGTCGACCAGCCAGCGGCCTCCATATGCGACCGGTTCGAAAACACCGGGAAGCGAGGTGGAGCAGCGCAGGGCTTGTGTGAGCAGGCCCTTCTTGAGCCAGATTTCGTGACCGGTCCCAAGCTCGGTTGCGACCGCTGCAAACGGGCGATCGAGGTCTTCGATCATGATCCCGCCGAAGTGGTCTTCGAACAAGGCCAGTAGCTTTTTGCCGGAGATGAGGCCGGAGCCACCAAAAGAGAGGTCGACCATGCTGAAGACGCGGCGGCGGGAGAGGGAGAGAACCCATTCTTCCAGTTGATCGAGCTTGCCGCATAGATAACAACCGCCGACGACTGCGCCAATTGACGTGCCTGCGATGAAGTCCAGCTGAATGCCGGCTTCCGACAGCGCTTTCAGAACGCCAATGTGGGCCCAGCCGCGGGCTGCCCCGCCACCAAGTGCCAAACCAATACCGGGTGTTATCTCCGGTTCTGGAATGGCGACAGGTGTTTCAGGCTCTGTTTCAACGGGTTGTTTGCTGTTTGGCCACAGACTGAGATTTTGCAGCACTGGCTTCTCCCCGGTTGTCTTCAGGTCAGATCAGTCCATATTACCCTAAGGTAACTATGGGGCTTAAACCTATAAAAAGACTGAATCAGGGCGAAGTTAAACCTAGGGTTTATTCCCGTAGACTTCTTGGGGGTCATAAACCGGAGCAGCTTCAGCCTTTTCAAGCCAGACTTCGCCGCTGTTGTTTGAGTTCACTTTGCGGAAGAAACACGAGCGGTATCCGACGTGGCAGGTTGCACCGTTGCCGTGGACTTTGACGCGGAGCCAGATGGCGTCCTGATCGCAATCCGTACGGATTTCGAGGACTTCCTGCACCTGACCTGACGTGCCACCCTTCTTCCAGTATTCCTGACGGGAGCGGCTCCAGTACCAAGCTTCGCCTGTTTCGATTGTGCGGCGCAGGCTCTCGGCGTTCATGTACCCCACCATGAGTAGCTCGCCGGTTTCGAAATCAGTGACAGCTGCTGCAATCAGGCCGTGTTCATCAAATTTCGGGCAGAGTTCATCGCCCAGCTCAACCGTATTTTTGTCAGCACGCGGCGCGAAGCCGTCGGCTTTTATATTCGTTGACATGAAATGCTCGAATTTTCCAGTGAATGGCCCGTAACTACGAACGGACCATTGTCATAAAGCGAACCTGCTCGGACACGTTATCTTCAAAAACGCCGGAGAACCGGTTGGTGAGTGTTGATACACCCTGCTTTTGAATACCGCGCATGGACATGCACTGGTGCTCGGCTTCGATCATGACGGCAACGCCACGAGGAGCCAGATAATTTTCCAATGCCGTTGCGATCTGAACGGTCAGGTGTTCCTGTGTCTGAAGACGGCGTGCGTAGATTTCTACAACCCGCGCGATCTTGGAAAGCCCCACCACAGCGTGATCCGGATAGTAGGCAATGTGTGCTTTGCCTGTAAACGGCAGCACGTGATGCTCACAGAATGAGGTGAAAGAGATATCTTTCAGCAGAACGATATCGTTGTATCCACCGACTTCTTCAAAAGTACGTTCCAGATGCTCGCGAGGATCTTCCTTGTAACCAGAGAAAAGATCTTCGTAGGCTTTGATGACGCGCTTTGGGGTATCCAGCAAGCCTTCACGCTCAGGATCGTCGCCAATCCATTGGAGAAGTACGCGCGCAGCAGCCTCAGCTTCAGCCCGGCTAGGGCGGTTGGGGAGCTTGTTGTCTTCTGTAGCCGTGGGATCGGTTTGCGTAACCGGTCTCAAAACAGCGTCCATATTATGTCTCCAACAATACGCAGGCGATGAGTGTCATTCAGAACATACTTCTCTTAAAAAAACACTGAACCCGCCATAGGTTCCTGCGCAACAACTAATTTCGTTGGCCTGTTTTACGTTCAGGCTCTTCCCATTGTGATACGCAAATCTAGGCTTTACCTTAGGAGATAGGAGTATGGCGCAGGGTATATACTGCGACAACCCGTTTAGATAGCCAATGAATTGGCGCCTATGGTTTCTTCTAGGTAATGTGTGCTAGATTGCGATATTCCGCTTTTGACCTCTAGCAAGGTCTCGGCAGCAGCCCCTATATAAGATAGTTGTCTTGGTTAGGAAAGGGTCTTCCCTTATTAGAGTGAGCCAAGATCGCTTTAGGTTAAGAAGCAGATTTCTAAATAGTAGCCAGAGTTTTGCATGTTGGACGACATTTACAATAGTAAGATCCTTGAGTTTGCAGGGAATATTCCTCTCTTGGGACATCTTGATGCCCCGCAGGCTCAGGCGAAAGCGCACTCGCGACTGTGTGGTTCGACGGTGAGTGTAGAGGTCTGTCTAGCCGATGGTCTAATCTCTTCTTTTGCGCAGGACGTCAAAGCATGTGCGCTAGGGCAGGCATCTGCGTCTATTTTGGGGCAGCATGTGATTGGTGCCACACCCGCTGAAGTGCGGGACGCCTACGCACAGCTTTATGCGATGCTGAAGGAGAATGGCCCGCCGCCAACTGGGCGCTTTGCAGACCTGTCTTTCTTAGAACCAGTGCGTGACTACAAGGCGCGTCATGCATCAACCATGCTTGCGTTTGAGGCTTTGGTGAAGGCGCTTGATGATGTTGAAGCTGAAGTTGCTTAAGGCATTTTGCAATGTGTAAGCGTGAACCGCTCCCATCTCATAGGTCTACCAGTTTGATGGCGCGCTTCGGGATCGGGCTTATCTGGATCTACCAGCACAGTTTGTCTTTGATATTGGGGCGAGCCTGTCGCTATCAGCCGTCCTGCTCTCATTATACCGCTCAGGCTATGGCGCAGTTTGGTTTTTGGCGTGGTGGTTGGGTCGGTCTATCACGGATCGTGCGTTGCAATCCGTACGGGGCGAGTGGATATGACCCTGTTCCGGTGCGTCTGCCCGAGAATTCAAGATGGTATCTGCCCTGGCGCTACGGGCACTGGACTGGTGATCATATTGATCCCAAGACCCGTTTTGACTTGAAAGACTAGTGGCTGTGCCTGCAATTGTTAGGGGCAGGCGAAGTTAGTTTGTTGTTCCTCGGTTGGCACCGGGAGAATTGCAAACTCACCCATGATGGAGAGGTTCTCGTAGGGCTGTGAGTTCACCACCACGCCGTATGCCTTACCGCTGGTGGTGTCCAGTGTCCAGATCCAGCCCAGATTGGATTCCTGCGGATCATCCTTCCATGAGATCTGAATGACGTCTGGTGTGACCTGCTGCACGGTGTATCTAGCCGAGCCTTTGCTTCTGCCAAGTTCCGAGGTTGTGTTCCAGGCGAGGGCTTCCGTGTCGCAAATGAAGGCTGTAAATTTTTCCTCCACGGTGCCTGCGCCTTCCTTCATTGCCGACCATGCGAAACTCAGTGATTTGCCGAGCCATGGTTCTGACGCCTGATCAGGAGAAGTGGTGTCGTTGTCTGCTTGCGCGAGTGTGCTGACGTCGCTGTCAAGGTTTTTGCTTACCGGAACAGGCGGGCCATCGCCAGCGCTCTGGGCGTGCAGCTGCGCTCCTGTCAGACCGGCTGACTGGATCAGGAACATTGCGCTAGCACTCAGGATTGCTATGGTTTTCATTGTGGTATCCTGTTTCAACCCAACCGTTTTGTGAGTGGAGAAGAGGTTTAGGGAAGAAAACGCGACCAGAAGCTATTTTCGTCTTCCGAAGGTTGCTCTTCCTCTTTGATTTCCGGCTCTTCATTCATGGCAGAGGGGGAAGGGATCTGCGGTGCCGGGCTCATTTCGAAATTCGACGTGTCATCCATCATGGAGGGGTCGCTCTGTTCCTCACGGGGATCTGGTTCGTCGCTATCGGTTGATCCGAGTGACGGCTCTACGGCAATTTGAGCAAAGGCAGGCGGTGATACGGACGCGAAGACTAGTCCGGCGACCAGAAGATAAGATAAAATCGTTTGCCTGCTCATTTGGATGCCTTGTGATGGTTATCGTGTGTCCATTCCACAATAGAAACTCATAATTTCATTTAAAGATAATGGCTTAATGTAGAAGTGCTGCCAGAAACCAGTGGTGGTTCCCGGTCCTTGGCTTAATAAAATGCTACTTTCCGGTGTCGGAATGCGTGAAACTTTTTGGGAAGCAGTCACGTGAAAATGCGTAGGAAAAACCTATGCTACGGTGTGTTGTTCACAGATTGGCGATGAAAAAGGGTTTTTCCTATGTTTTTCAATCGAATTTTCAAACGGGGCGTTGACAAGAGGGCCCCAAATGAAGATAACCCGTCCTCACACGGCGCGGCCAACTTGGCCAATGCGACGGAGGAGTGCCCGAGTGGCTAAAGGGGGCGGACTGTAAATCCGCTGGCTATGCCTACGTTGGTTCGAATCCAACCTCCTCCACCACCTTTCCTTTTATGAAATCAATTCGTTACGGTGGACGCGCATGTCTTCACAGGACTTCGAACATCTTCCTAGTTTTGCCTTTGGCGACAGCCCTGATCTGGCTGACAAGTTGCTTGAGCTTGTTCTGAATGGAACAAAAACGGCAACCTGCAGTGACCTGCTCTCCTTTGAAAAAGAAGGTGAACCGCTGCCTCAGCCGGGTGATCAGTTTGTTGTGGTGGATGGTAAGGGGCAGGCAGCCTGTGTCATCGAGTTGGTTACGGTTGATGTGCGCCAGTTCAATGAGATTGATGAGGTTTGGGCCGTGCTGGAAGGCGAGGGAGACCTTAGTCTTGAGTTCTGGCGGGACGCGCACCGCGACTATTTCGAGCGTAATGGTGTTTTCTCTCCTGACATGAAGCTGGTTTGTGAGTACTTCCAGCTGGTGAAGATCTTCAAGCGCGATCAGGCGGAACCTAAGCCGAACTAAATCTCCTCCAGTTTCCGCACTCTACTTTGCGATCCAGGCGGGCGTTTGTCCGTTGGCGTGCTGTTGCTTTGAATAATCTGCCAGATATCCAGCTCGACATCTTTCCATCGCCGAAGCTCTGCGCGTGTGGGCAGTTCTGCGCGCAAAGTTTCTTTTGATTTCAGTGCAGACAGGATTAAGCCTGCCAGCTCCTGCGCGTTGTGTGGGTCAAAGTAATGGCAATGCGCGCCGCCGACTTCCGGAATGGATGTTGCATTGGAAGCCAATACGGGTGTTCCCATCCAGAGAGCTTCGCCAACGGGGAGGCCGTATCCTTCAAACAAGCTGGGATAAATAAGTGCAATCGCTTCCATATAAAGAGCGGTAAGCTCGGCTTGAGTTGGAGAATGGACGATCGTCACGTATTTGCCGATGGACGTGTATCTTTCATCTTTGTTGAGGCTGGAGAACGCGCCGTTTGGAATTGCGCCTGCGCACACGAGCTGTGGGAGTTCAGCGTCCGGATACTGGTTCAGGATGCGAAGGTAGGCCTCAAAGGCCAATTTGGCGTTTTTGCGATACCGAATATCTCCCAGTAGCAGAAAAAAGCCGTTCGTGGGGCGATGCCGCAACGGGGAGACTGGCTGCTTCTCCTGAAACTCATGTGCAAGATGAACGATGCTTGTGCTTTGCGGGGAGGGGAGCTTCTGCTCGGCAAGGAACGCCAGAAGGTCGTTCCTTGTGTATTCCGAGTTTGCAAGAACGTGCGGCCTTGTGGTGACGGTTCGTCTCAGATGCTCCAGCCAGAGCTTTGCGCCAAGATCCTCTTCAAAATCATTGAGGCGGAGAGGTGAGATGTCATGGATCATCACATAGACGGGCACATAGGGCGCGCGGCTCTTTACATATTCCGTCAGGTGCCTTGCCTCTTCCAGATTGCCGAGTGAGAGGAAGGGGGCGTCGATGTTTTTGAGTGGTTTGCCTAATGCTGCGCCATCATAAGCGCCTGCGCTCTGGTTCGCTTTGAATTTCAGGGCGTGCCTTACTTTGTGAAACAGGCCTTTGAGCTTACGCTTCCTGTATTTTTCCGAGTGGAATTTCTTTACGGGAGCGCCGAGCAAGTTCGGTAGGAGGGTCGGATCCAGTTCCTCAGAGGCAAATAGGGCTTCTGCCTTGACGTTCACGTATTCATTCTTCCTCACGTGATGGCAGATGAATGTGACGTGGATGTCGTCCTGATAAAAGCGCTTGGCGGTTTCATAGAGCGTTCTGGTGACGCCGTTGGCCTGCAATGAGGTGGAACGGTTCTGCCTCAAGGTGGTTAAATCAAAATAGAGCTTTGGCTTTGGCGTCTTCATGCTTAGCTCCTGACAGCTGGGATAGTGTGTGTCATGCATTCCTTGTGGTGGTGACTACGAATCCTGCTCTGGCGGGCAGTATGCGGAGCCTCTGAGCTAATATCTAGCCAAACCGGCGCTTACCCCTTGTTAGCCCGTCACAATTCAAGGTGTGTAACCTGTCGATGAGGCGTATGCAGCTGCTGAAAACCGAGGTGGGCACCCTGAATTTCGTCTGGACGCCTGAGAGAGAATTGGTTATTCAGGCTCTTCATGATTAACACCAAACCGCTTACCTGCCTTGTTTGCAGGAGTGAGCTGGAGACTTGATATGCTGCAATTTACCTTCCCTGACGAATCCGTTCGCGAATATGACGCTGGTGCCACCGGCGCCGATGTTGCAGGGAGCATTTCCAAATCTCTCTTGAAGAAAGCTGTTGCCGTTGCTGTTGACGGTGCGCTGCGGGATCTTTCTGATCCTATTGAAACGAATGCTGCGATTGAAATCGTAACCCGTGATGATCCACGTGCGCTGGAATTGATCCGCCACGACGCGGCGCACGTGATGGCGGAAGCTGTGCAGGAGCTGTGGCCTGATACCCAGGTGACGATCGGCCCTGTTATCGAGAACGGCTTTTACTACGACTTCAAGCGCGATACGCCTTTTACCACTGAAGATCTGCCGAAAATCGAAAAGAAGATGCAGCAGATCATTCAGCGGAATGCCAAGTTCACCAAAGAGGTCTGGAGCCGCAACGAAGCAAAGGAATACTTTGCTGCCAAAGGGGAAGACTACAAGGTTGAACTGGTTGACGCGATCCCTGAGGATGAGAGCGTAAAGATCTACAAGCAGGGTGACTGGCTTGATCTTTGCCGTGGGCCGCACATGGCGTCTACTGGTCAGGTCGGTCAGGCTTTCAAACTGATGAAAGTTGCTGGTGCCTACTGGCGCGGTGATGCAAATAACGAAATGCTGACCCGTATCTACGGCACTGCCTGGTCGAATGAGAAAGATCTGAAGGCTTACCTCCATATGCTTGAGGAAGCTGAAAAGCGCGACCACCGTAAGCTGGGCCGCGAGATGGATCTGTATCATTTTCAAGAGGAAGGTCCGGGTGTTGTCTTCTGGCACCACAAGGGCTGGCAGCTGTTCCAGAACCTGACGAATTACATGCGTCGCCGTCTTGAAGATGACTATCAGGAAGTGAACGCACCGCAGATTCTGGACAAAGCTCTCTGGGAGACTTCCGGTCACTGGGAATGGTACCGTGAGAACATGTTCGCGACCGAGACCGAAGACCACCGCGTTTTTGCGATCAAGCCGATGAACTGTCCGGGGCACGTGCAGATCTTCAAGCATGGCTTGAAGTCCTATCGTGATTTGCCACTGCGTATGGCTGAGTTTGGTGCAGTTTCCCGCTATGAGCCATCGGGTGCGTTGCACGGTTTGATGCGCGTTCGTGCGTTCACTCAAGATGATGCACACATCTTCTGTACTGAAGAGCAGATGGCTGCGGAATGTCACAAGATCAATGATCTGATCCTGTCCGTTTACAAGGACTTCGGTTTTGAAGAGATCGTTGTGAAGCTCTCAACCCGTCCTGAAAAGCGTGTTGGTTCTGATGAGGTCTGGGATCACGCTGAAGCTGTTATGGCGGAAGTGCTGAAAGAGATTGAAGCGAACTCTGGAGGCAAGATCAAGACTGGCATCCTGGAAGGCGAAGGGGCGTTCTACGGTCCTAAGTTTGAGTACACCCTGCGCGACGCGATTGGTCGTGAGTGGCAGTGTGGTACCACGCAGGTAGACTTCACCTTGCCAGAGCGTTTTGGTGCGTTCTATGTCGATAGCGACGGCGAAAAGAAGCAGCCGGTCATGATCCACCGTGCGATCTGTGGTTCTCTGGAGCGCTTCCTGGGCATCCTTATTGAGAACTTTGCAGGTCACTTCCCACTATGGCTGACGCCTCAGCACTTCGTTGTTGCTGCGATCACCTCTGATGCTGATGATTATGCAAAAGAGGTGCATGCGGCACTGAAGAAAGCTGGGCTGCGTGGTGAGCTGGATCTTCGCAATGAGAAGATCAACTACAAGGTTCGTGAGCACTCCCATGCCAAGATCCCGGTGATCATTGCAGTTGGTAAGCGCGAAGCGGAAGAGAAGACAGTTAGCATCCGTCGCCTTGGTTCACGTGCTCAGACATCTATGACTTTGGATGAGGCCGTTGCAAGCCTTACAGAGGAAGCAACAGCACCAGACCTGAAGGAACAGGCGTCCTAATCTTTACAGATTACGTGAAATTTTGAAGGCTGGCAGCGCGTTTGTGCTGCCAGCCTTTTTCTTTGCGATCTCACTGTCGCCAAAACTTTATGCAAATTTGAGATATCTTAGACAGGTCAGCCCCTAAGCAAAATAACCTGGGCGAAGTGAGGTTAGCAGTGAACTACGCGGAATTGAGTTATGCCAATGACGATCATCCTCTCCTCAAGAGATGGTTCATTCGCAGTGTTGAAGGACTTTCTGGCAGGAAGAAGCTGCTGGGATATTATGAAGCCTGGCGTGAAAGCGTTGCTGAGTCTGATCACGCGCAATGGCGTAACTTGCTCGATCTCGTTGATCTGCGTGTCTCCTGCTCCGGGTATAGCTGGCCGCCAGCTGTACGGGATGATGAGCCGCTGGTTTTGATTGCGAACCACCCTTACGGGATTGCTGACGGCATTGCGATCCTCTCGCTTGCAGAGCAATTGAAGCGTCCTTACCGCATACTTATCAATAAGGAACTGCTGAAGGTTCCTGAGGTCAGGCCTATTGCGCTGCCCGTGGATTTTGATGAAACGGAAGAGGCGCTGCACACCAACCTGAAAACACGGCAAGAGGCGCTCAAACTTCTGGGGGAAGGGGTAACGATTGTGATCTTCCCGAGTGGTGGTGTTGCGACAGCTTCCAAAGTGTTTGGCCGCGCGGAAGAGTTGCCGTGGAAGACCTTCAGTGCCAAACTTATCCGGAGTGCGCGGGCGACGGTTTTACCGGTTTACTTTGAGGGACAGAACTCCCTGTTGTTTCATCTGGTCAGTCGCTTCTCGCTGAGCTTGCGTGTGTCATTGCTGATGCGTGAGTTCAGGACAATACTTGGCCAGACAATCCTTGCAAGGATAGGTAAGCCCATCCGCTTTGAGGATATTGAAGGGGCGAAGTGCAAACGGGAGATGATGGATCAGCTTCAGTCTGCTGTGATGGACCTGCAGGAGCGTGGGAAGACCTGAGGCCCTTTCGCTGCCTATGGGTTGTTCCATGATGAATAGCTCAGCAAATAAAAAAGGCGCCTTTCATGGCGCCTTTGTCGTGTGCGGTGAGCGGTTGGCTTACAGCGGGTTTTGTGCAAGCACTTCGACTTCCACGTTGTTTACGCTTGGGCTCACGGTGAACTCGTCGCGGTACATCTCACCTTTGTTACGTGCCATGACTGTGTAGGTGCCGGCAGCAAGTGTCAGGTCAAGGAATGCGCCATTGCCGCTGGCCACTGTATCTCCGCCCGGAGACAGGATAGTCCATGAGGTGTTTGCCAGAGAGGTCTTGTTCTTCGCGCTTACCAGCTTCAGTGTGATGTTGCCTGCCTGATGGTAGAGGGTTGCCTCTGTCAGTTTGCCTGCCTGGACGTGGATGTCTGCGCGTACGACGGCATTGACGTCTCCGTAGCGGCTCTCCACGTGGTAGGTGCCTGCGCTGACAGGAACAAGTTCGCCCGCTTTGACGCCGGAAGCGATGACGCTACGGTTGCCCGTTGCATCATATGTCATGTCGTAGACGTTGAACCGTACATCCTCGCGGGGCATCTTCTGCTCGTTGCCGAGGGCCGCGTCCAGACGAATGCCACCTGCGTTCAGGATGATGGTGCCGGTCTTTACGCCGCTCTTAAGCTCATAGCGGGTGGTTGCTGTGACTTTGCCGAATGAGGTATGCACCAGATAGGTGCCCGGATCGAGGCGGAACTCCGCGTCCTGATCCTGAGAGGAGGCGACCAGATTTAAAGAACCGTCCTCATTTTCCTTGGAAGAATAGACGCGCCATTTCAGGCCGCGTGTAAGGTTGGGCGTGCCTTCAGCCAGTTTTGCCACAAGGTAAAGGACAGGCTTGGCGCCCACTGGCGCCCGCTCTGCGCTCACAGACGGTGGGGCGTATGGCAGAAAGCTGGTGCCCATCGTTGGGGCGAGAGATTGCCCTTGATATCCACTGAGTGGATCATAACTGATAGGAGAGGCGGCGTTTGGCTTTGCAGACAGATCCAACACTTCTTTGGAGAACGGCAATGCTGGCTTGGCAACAGGGATAGGACCTGCGGCCTGAGCTGCGTTTCCAAGCAAAGACAGCCCAGCTAAAAGAGCTGTTGCGGCTGCTGCGCGTTGTAGTGCTTTGTTGAACGTTGATATCCGCTCTAACTTCACGTTTGCTCTCGCTGCTAGTTCAGAAAGTGTTACCCGTGTGCGACAGTAAATACAAAACCGACACCCGATCGATAAAATTAGATTACAGTGACAAACTGTGTTTTGGAAGTGTTTTATAAATTTTTAAAGAGTGGGCTGGGGATTGGTAATGAATGTGTCAACAATAGGGCAGTGCCATCCTTTAATTGACACAGTTGATATTCTGTATAGGACTATTGCTTAGCTTTAAACGTTGAAATCCTGAAAAGAATTGAGACCGTGGAAACTAAAGACCTCCCTGAACTGAAAAGTTTTCTAAAAACCCGTCGCTCCCACTTAGCGGCAACACTCATGCATCCCGGTCCTGATCAAGCCCAGATTTCCGAGCTGCTTGAAATGGCGTGCCGTGTTCCCGATCACGGAAAAATTTCTCCTTGGCGGTTTGTTATCTACGATAGTTCACAGGCTGAGGCGATCGGCGTGGAGCTTGCTGACATCGCAGAGAAACGGCAGGGGCCGCTTGGCGAGAATACCAAAGCGATGGAACTGGAACGCTTCTCGCGTGCGCCTCTGGTTATTGGGGTTCTGTCCTCCCCAAACCGGGAACACAAAGTCCCTGTCTGGGAGCAGGAGCTGGCGGTCGGTGCGGTTTGTATCTCGCTGCTTAACGCTTGTTTTTCCATGGGATTTGTAGGGCAGTGGCTGACCGAGTGGTATGCGTTTGATGCTGAGGCAGCAGCCTATCTTGGTGCGCGTGACGGTGAGCGGTTTGCAGGTTTCATTCATATCGGTAGCCCGAGCGTGGTACCTAAGGACCGGCCGCGGCCTGATGTAGCCCAACTGACCGAATATTTTAAGAACACTCCTGCCGGCGCCGATGCATAGGATCTGAGGCAAGTATATGTTTTATGAAGCAAATAAGCCGCATGGGTTGCCCCACAATCCATTCAAAGCGATCGTAGCGCCGCGTCCGATTGGCTGGGTTTCGACCGTCTCCAGTAGTGGCCAGCGTAATCTGGCACCCTACAGCTTCTTTAATGCGGTTTGCGACGCGCCTCCCATGGTGGCGTTCGGGTCTACTGGGTACAAGGATTCTGTTCGCAATATCGAAGAGACCGGCGAGTTCGTGTGTAATCAGGCTACAATAGATCTGGCGGAGGCTATGAACCGATCCTCTGCAATGGTTGGTTCTGATGTGGACGAATTTCAGCTTTCCGGGCTGACTCCCATTGCTTCCAATTTGGTCAAAGCTCCGCGTGTTCTGGAAGCAAAAACGGCGCTGGAATGCAAGCTTCTCAATGTTCAGCGTCTGACCGATCTTGACAGAAATGAGACTGAAACCTGGCTTATCTTAGGCCAGGTGGTTGGTGTGCACATAGACGAAAGTGTACTCGAAAATGGATTGCTGAATGTGGCGAAAATGAAGCCGCTTGCCCGGCTGGGGTACATGGATTACTCGGTGGTCAACGAAGTTTTCCAGATGAAACGACCGGCCCCACCGGAAAAGTCATGATTGTGGGCGCTTCGGCGCCCGTTTCTTATTCGGCATTCCTTAGTGTTTATGCGGGAAACACCTGCTGGATCTGGCGCGCTTCTTCAAGTGTGTTTGCGGCCATGCCGTTAAATCCAAAGCCTGCCGATTTTCCGGGCCCGGCAGGCGTGACAGGTGCTGCATCCAT
Source organism: Pseudovibrio japonicus (assembly GCF_014651595.1). Lineage (GTDB taxonomy): Bacteria > Pseudomonadota > Alphaproteobacteria > Rhizobiales > Stappiaceae > Pseudovibrio > Pseudovibrio japonicus. The sequence continues at coordinate 613,323 of NZ_BMXE01000003.1, forward strand.
CGCGAATAGGTGAGCGGACTTTGCTATAAACAGGATTTGTGTTTGTGCATGCTGAAACGGTGGCAGCAGGGCGCCCTTGTCGTCTCTGGAGCGCTTTGCCCCAAGTGCGAGTGTGAGCGCCTCTTCGTTCCATGTCAGAGCCGTTAGCCGTGTACTGACACCGGAGAGATTGACGAGCTTGTGAAATGCTGAAGGGTATCTGCCGAGTTCAGGAATGATCTTCATGCTTCCATCTTGCAGCGCGTGCTCTGCTTCAGACACGGATAGGATTGCGTGCAGACGCTCAATGTCCGCGCGGGACTTGATGAACGTGGGTATGACACCGCTTACGCCAATTTTTGCGTAGGGGCTGAGCACTGACAGGATCGTGTGTTCGGAGGGCTCATGCAGCACCAGATAGATGTGGTGGTGCTTAGCCAGTTGTGACAGACTAAGTTGAGCGCCGTATGGCTCCAGCTTGTTGACGGGTTTTTCAGGCTGGATCGCGAGGGAAAGGGGCTGCAGTGTTTGCAGCTCTTTGAGCTGGTCAAATGTTGAGCTCGTCATGGTCAACAAGCAGTTCATTGGTTCTCTCCCGATCCATTCTGAGATAGCAGTGTAATGCATAACCGGTTTAGAGCGGGATATGCGAGGCTTTACAATGAATCAAAAACTATGAGTTAAAATAACTCAGTGATTTCAGTGCTGGTAAATAAACTATTAACCAATTATTAATTTATATTAAGTCATATTAATTAGCTATATTATAGGGGCAAATTTTGGTGAAGGTTGCGGGCGATCCTTCTATTGCTGGGCGTATTGAGTTGGCTTTTCACAAGGCCAGTTCCAAAACTGGTACGTCCTTTGATTTCCTCTTGCAAGCTGCTGCCCGTGAATCTTCTTTTGATCCCAATGCTAAGGCTAAAACCTCCTCTGCCTCAGGTTTGTTTCAGTTCATTGAAAGCACCTGGCTTGAGACCCTCAAGAAGAATGGCGAGGAATTGGGGCTTGAAGATTACGCCCAACATATTCGCGTAGATGCGGGTGGCAAGTACCGGGTAGATAACAATCACCTGAAGAAGCAGATTTTGGATCTGCGCCATGATCCTGAAGTTTCCGCGCTTGTGGCTGGTGCTCTGGCTAAGGACAACGCTTCCGGCCTCTACTCAAATCTGGGGCGTGATCCGTCTGCAGGTGAGCTGTATCTTGCGCATTTTCTTGGAGTGAATGGCAGTCTGCGGCTTTTGAATGCGGTGCAGGACAGGCCTGAACATCCAGCGGCAGATTTGTTTCCACTGCAGGCCCGGGCCAATAAGGCTGTGTTCTTCAGTGGTGACGGGCAGGCGCGGACTGTTGGCGACGTTCATGGTCGGTTGGTTGGTCAATTCAACGAGACAATCGCTGGAGCTGAGCGTCCGGCTGTTGGATACCGTAAGGGGCCGATTTCCAAGCCGATTGACAGTCACCGCGTTGAAAGCCGTATCCTGACGGCATGGCGTTCTACAACCGCTGATAAAGTGGAGCAGCCGTTCCAGTCTCTGTTCCGGACGGATGAACCAGCGGCTGTGGCTGCTTCCAGAGCTGTGAGTGATGCGAAGCGGTCTGGCGTTGAGCTGCAGGAATCCATTAGTCAGCAGTTTGTTGCTCCCAAACCTGTTGCGCGTCCTTCCGGGGCTCCGTTAGATCTGACGAAGTTTTTAGCGCCAGGCCAGGCCAGCGGAAAATCGCTCAGCAAGAAGGTTTAGAGCCTCAGGTTTGCAGCTGGTTCTCGCTTCCCCATGCAATTAAAAATTGAACTATTTTCCGAAACTGCTGATGCGGTGAACGAAGCCTTAAGAATTATAATTAATTATTTCTACCAGTAGTTGGTGGATACAGGTTTCTGGGTACCATGATCATCAAGAGTTTCCTACATTGGGTGCAGTATGCGCCAAGTGGAAGTCGCGCACAGGCAGCTGGTGCTTTGGCACGTGCCTTCCTTTATTCTGATCTTGATGGTTCTGAGCGTGAGGAGGCGGAGGCGGCGCTGACGTTCCTGCTGGATGATCATGACGTTGCGGTCCGAGTTGCTCTTGCCGAGGTCTTTGGCGCTGTATGGGTTGTGCCTGCCCACATTCTTTCTGCTTTGCTGGTTGATGAGGACGAAGTCGCGCTGCCCTTGCTTTCAGGTTTTACGACTATTCCCGAGGGCGAGCTGGTTGACCTTGTTGCGACGGGGTCCGCTGACCGCTGCGTGGCTGTTGCCAGCCGCGCGGAAATCTCCGTGAGCCTATCTGCAGCCATTTGCGAGGTTGCTTGCGAAGAGGCTTGCGTTGCTTTGTTGGCCAATAATACTGCGCAAATCACATCCAGCAGTATGGAGCGTATTGTCGGGCGGTTTGGTGGGAGCCGCGATGTTAAAGATGCGCTGATGTCTCGTGATGATGTTCCTCTGCAAACCCGCCATATGATGCTGCGCCGATACACGGAAAGCCTTCGCGATCATCCGCAGGTACTTGGGGCTCGGAATATGCGGGCACCTGAGCAGTTGGTGGCTGATGCGCAGGACCGGTCCACCATCTCATTGGCATGGAGCGCATCTGATAGGGAGCTTCCCGGCCTTGTGGAACATCTGGTGGTGTCCGCTCAGATGACGAGTGTCTTGTTGCTGCGTGCTGCCGTAACCGGTTGCTTTAACTTGCTGACCAGCTCTCTGGCACGACTGTCGGAGTATGATCAAGAGCAGGTGTTTGATGCGCTTGCAAGCCCGTTCGGAGCGGTGCTGCCTCGCATTTTGTCAGCAGCGGGTTTGCCGGTTCGCACGCATGCGCTGTTTCAGGAGTGTATCGCCAGCTGGCAGCGGGTTGAGACGATGGAGATCGACCACTGGTCTAAGTCCCGGCTGGTTGTCGCTGATCTGATTGCGCTTGAAGATGATCTGGGTATCGAGGATCTGGGCGATCTACAGGATCTGCTACATCGGCTTTCCAACGAAGCCGCGCGTGAAAGTGCGCGAACCCGTGTTGCTTTGATGATGAGCGACGTGGCTTAATCTTACCAGCAGGATTTTCCAATTAACTGTCGCTGCGCTGTGTGAGTGGTTCGCTGGCTTCTTCCAGGCGTTCGACCAATGTAACGCCCAGCTGATTTGTGTCGTCTCTGGCGTCTTCAGAAATCATCGCGTTGATCGCATCCACGTGCTGAGAGATGAGTTCCTTTGGGTAGGTCTCTTGTTCTTTGGCAGCGACGAGCAGCAGTGTCAGATTGTTTGCGACGCGGCCCACCAGCGGGAAGCCGAGTGTTTCGGCCTGACCTTTGATGTCATGTGCGCAGCGGAACAGGGCGTCGTAGCCTTCTTCTGCAAAGTCAGAGGTTTGCGCGGCCTGATTGGCTTTTTTCAGGGAGTCGACTTCAGTGCCCATCCAGCTTTCAAATTTGTCGGAGAGCTTTTGGACGGCTTCTTCGGCAGCTTTGACTGGATCGAACTTGGCGGCTTCAACGGCAGTTAGTTTCCGCACCTTCTTGGAAAGGTCATTCGGAACGCGGATGTGTTCCTGAGAAGGTTTGTCTGAACTGGATGAAAAAGCCATTGTTCTGCGCAATTCCTGAGCCTGCATTCTTGTGGCGGCGATTATATTTCGAATTCGCAATAATATCTAACGATTTTATCGGTAATCGCAGCCGAACCTGTGTCTTATGGCAGATTGGGTCAAGATTGCCTTATGAATAGGCTGTTGCTCAATACTTAAACATCTCGGAGAGGATACGTTCGTCCCAGCTGTGTTCATGATCAAACATGATGCAGCTATGGGCTGTGGCGTCCTGATAGATGGTAGTGCTGATAACATCGCGGAACTCGCGGTGATCAGCTGCTGCGTTCACAGGGCGTTTGTCTGCCTCAAGTACCTCAATCTTCACAGTGTTTTGCGTAGACAGCAGGGCGCCGCGCCAGCGTCTTGGGCGGAAAGCGCTGATGGGCGTAAGTGCCATCAGGGGCGAGTCGATTGGCAGAATGGGTCCGTGAGCGGACAGGTTGTAAGCTGTGCTGCCCTGGGGCGTAGAAATAATAATACCATCACACGCCAGCTCCTCCATACGGACGCGTCCATCAACTGAGATGCGTAGTTTTGCAGCCTGATGGGATTTGCGCAGGAAAGAGACTTCGTTAATTGCGCGGGCAGTGAACTCGTTTCCGTTCTTGTCGACGGCTTCAATGTTGAGTGGATGCAGAGGCGTTATCTCAGCTTCTTCAAGCCGTTCGATCAGGTTTTCGGTCTTGTACTCATTCATGAGGAAGCCGACGGAACCGCGATTCATGCCGTAGATGGGCATGTCAGTGTTCATAAACTTATGTAGACAAGAGAGCATAACTCCATCACCACCGAGCACGACAATGACGTCCGCATCATCTTGTGAGACAGATCCGTACATCTTTTCAAGAGTTTGGCGTGCAGCAAGTGCTTCTGGCGTGTCGCTGGAAACAAAAGCGATGCGGTTGATAGTTCTTCTCTTCAAAGACGGCTCCTCCCTAAAAAAGGAGGTAGCATGACTTTCTGAAAATTCAAACTACCTTTATGTCGCTTCTCGTCTGTTTGCCAAGGCAATAGACCCAATGGGCGCAGTTCATGCTGTGAAAATTGCCGAGTTACACTAAGTATTGTGTTGTGTGTTTGCACAATACTACTTGTTTGTGTTCGAATAAACATCGAGGTACTGAATTGCAACAGTTGTTCAATTGGTTGTTTGTGGGGGTTTTGGCCCGAATAACTTTCTAGTATGTTGGTTGTGTTGTAGGTGGTTGGAATTATTACGTGATATCAATTAGCTACAATGTTGCGACCGGAGTATACTTCTTACCTTTTCTTGTCGATATTTGATCGAGGACCTTTTGAACCTTAAGCAAGGGGATGGTGGGAGCGTTTGCGCGGCGGCAAAGGCTCCCACCTTTTTCCTATTCGGCTAGTTGGTGCTTTGGTGTGGTACTGCCTTGATACCGCCTGACATGGCGGTTGGAACGCCGGTGGTTCCCGGAAAACTGATGGGCAGATTGCGGTTGCATCTGGCGGCGAGGAAGGCAAAGCACTCTGCCTCTACGGCGTCACCGCGCCAGCCAAGTTCTTCTGCGGGAACGATTTTTACGTTTGCCCGTGCTTCAATCTCTTTCAAAAGCTGTGGGTTTTTTCTCCCGCCCCCGCAAGCGACCAAGCGAGCAGGGTGTTTTGGTAGCATGTCCAGAGCTTTACCAACTGCGCTAGCGGAAAAGGCGGTTAGGGTTGCTGCGCCGTTTTCCAGAGAAAGGCCGGTTGCCATGTCTTTGGTGAAGCTGTTGCGGTCGAGGGATTTGGGGAAGGGTTCTGTCAGGTAGGGGTGTTTGAGGAGATTTTGCAGGCGGGGTTCGTCTACTTGTCCACGTGCGGCGATGAGGCCGTCGCGGTCCATGTCGCCGTGATTATGTGTACTGACCCAGTCGTTTATGGGGGCGTTGGCTGGTCCGGTGTCGAACGCGATCAGGGTGTTATGCCCGTCCCACCAGGAGATGTTGGCAACGCCGCCGAGGTTGAGAATTGCGGTGTCCGTCGGATCTTCGGAGAGACCGGCGCTGCGCAAAAGGGCCTGATGGTAGATCGCAGCGAGGGGGGCGCCTTGGCCGCCTGCTTCAATATCCTGCGTTCTGAAATCGTAAATCACTGGAATGCCAAGCATATCGGCGATGATCTGACCATCTCCGAGCTGGCGTGTTGCGCCTTTTTTACCGTCTTTTGGAGCGCGATGCAGGACGGTTTGGCCGTGAAAGCCGATTAAGGAGATGGTTTGCGTTGAAATGGAGTTTTTTGCGATGAATTGTGAAATGGCGTGGGCTTGCCCTTCGCTCAGTGCTTTTTCTGCGCGTGCAAAAATCTCAGGCTCCTCTCCTGCGAAGTTCCAGTCCTGCGCTGCTGCCATCGCCTCGGCGATCAGCTGGTTGGTTTCGGGGGGATAACTTGCAAGTGTGTAGGGTCCGAACTCCTCGATGGTTTCGCCATCGGTTTTCAGCATGGCAATATCAACGTTGCCGTCCATTACTGTTCCGGTCATGAGACCGATGCACCATTGTGCTGCCATTTATTCCCCCACTGACAAAACCCGGTAGACTTAAAAGTGAAATGATCTCGCTGGCGCTGCTGTTTTGCAAGAATGGGTGTCCTTTGAAGAACAACGCTTGCGAAGTGCCCACTTCATAACTGGTTCCGTTGATGGTGACAAACATCTGTCGGAAACCCTGTGGCTCCTGTGCCTCGTGGATGCGGTTTGCTCTTGCGTTGCTGCAACTAAGCCGAAGGGCTAGGTTGCCCATTAGGTAAAGTGGAAATAGCTTCTTTAAGCGAAGTTAAATTGATGGAGGCCGGTGCCCGGGATGAGTGGAGCGCGACGAAGCTTTGCTGGAATTGATTGTGCGGTTGCCCAAGCGATTGAGCAGATGGGTGATCCATGGATCCTGCTTATCCTGAGATGCCAGTTTCAGGGCATCAAGCGCTTTGATGATTTTCAGGGTCATTTGCAGATTTCGACCAGCGTATTGACGGACCGTCTGCGGCGACTGGTAAAGGCGGGGATGCTGCGTAAGGAGCAGGACCAGCAGGACAAGCGTGGCACTGTCTATCTGCTCACCGAAAAGGGAATGGACTTTTATCCGGTCATGATTGCGCTGCACCAATGGAGTGAGCGCTGGGAGGCTCGCGAAGATGGACCGCGGCTGGAGCTGCTGGACAAGCAGAGCAGGGAGCCCGTGCGAGCAGTACGTGTGCTTTCACAGGATTATAGAGAGTTAAGTGCAAAGGATGTTCTGGCTCTGGTTGACGACCGGAGCGGCGAGATGATGCAGGACATTCAGGAGAGATTGAAGCGTCGCAGAGGTGATGCTGCCTGATTTTCAGATCAGTCAGGTGGCCTTTTGAGTTGTTAGGGAGTGTATCTGAAATGGCTTTGCCAGATATTTTGAAAAATAAGCTACGTCTGCCTGTCGTTGGCAGTCCTTTGTTTATCATCAGTAACCCGGAGCTTGTGATTGCACAGTGTAAGGCTGGGGTTGTTGGTTCCTTTCCGGCGCTGAATGCACGGCCAAAGGAGAAGCTGGAAGAATGGCTGATCCAGATTACCGAGGAGCTTGCTGCTTATGATGCGGCAAATCCTGATAAGCCGTCTGCTCCGTTTGCGGTCAACCAGATTGTGCATCGCTCCAATGATCGTTTGCAGCATGATGTTGAGCTTTGCGTCAAGTACAAGGTGCCGATTGTGATCACCTCTCTTGGGGCGCGTCCTGAGGTGTTTGATGCAGTTCACTCCTATGGCGGTATCGTGCTGCATGACATCATCAACAACACCCATGCCCGCAAAGCGATTGAAAAGGGCGCCGATGGCCTGATTGCTGTCGCTGCCGGTGCTGGTGGCCATGCGGGCACCACTTCACCGTTCGCGCTGATTCAGGAGATCCGTGAGTGGTTTGACGGGCCGCTGCTGCTTTCCGGCTCCATTGCCTCTGGTCAGGCGGTTCTGGCCTCTCAGGTTATGGGGGCAGATCTGGCCTATATCGGGTCTGCGTTTATTGCGACCGAGGAAGCCAATGCGCAACAAGCCTATAAGCAGATGATCGTGGACAGCGGCGCTGAAGACATTGTCTACTCCAACCTGTTTACCGGTGTGCATGGCAACTACCTGAAGCCATCCATTGAAAATGCAGGTATGGACCCGAACAATCTGGCTGAAGGCAATCTGAAGACCATGGACTTTAACAGTGGTGCCGATAAGCCAAAGAGCTGGAAAGAGATCTGGGGCTGTGGTCAGGGCATTGGTGCTGTGAAGTCCATTGGTACTGCCGGTGATCTTGTTGCGCGTCTTTCTGATGAATATGCCGCCGCTCAAAGAGCTGTTGCTGGCAATGTACCATCATTGGAAGCTGCTGAATAAGCTGCCTTTTGGGGCGCGGTGTGCGCTTCCTAGGGTTTCTGACGGTCTGAATGAGACCTACCAGACCGCCGGGTGTTTGCCTGGCGGTCTTTTCTTTCACAGAGAGTCGGCTTTTTCGTCCTTATGAGTGTCCTGCCATGAATAGGTTTTGGTGGGGCCAACAAAAAGGGAAGAAAAATGCGTATGTTTTGGTGTCTGGGCCTTATGTTGGCCGGTACTTTTATGACAGCTTCAGAAGGCTATGCTCAGGGAAGCTCTAATCAAGTTTCTCCTCCGGTGACGCAGTATTGTAATCGCGGCTCAGCGGTTTATGCGGACGGGTCCACGACAGATGGCCCTTTGCCGATGATCAAGTGTGGTCAGACCTCGATGACTTACCAGCGCAGCAACACCAGCTTTTCGTTGTCTGTGGTGCGTAACGGAAGACTTTCGGTCAGTAATGCAAATGCTGTCTGTCGTAGTGCAAAAGCTGAAGGAGCGGATGCGATTGTGAGCAGCATCAGGTCTCTTTGCAACTCTACACTGTGGCCATCTTCTTGCTCTTCTTGTGATTGATAGTAAGATATATCAGTTGTAGTATTGATTGCTGGGCGCTTAAAGTAATCAATACTACTTATCATCTTGAGTTAATCTCACTGTATTGCTCGTAGTACTCAGTATTACACTTTTATTGGCGTCGTGACTTCCGATAGTTAGATATGAGAAACTCTGTTGCATGAAAGTGGTAGAAGTCTTGCGTTATATTGCTAGACTCGGGCAACTTGTGAAAGTTGATTTCAAAAAGACCATTAAACAAAATCAACGAGAATGGCTTAGGTCACATGCAACGAGAGCATTGGGGAAGTCGCGTCGGCTTCATTCTGGCTGCTGCAGGTTCAGCAGTCGGGTTAGGTAATATCTGGAAATTTCCATATTTGGTTGGTGCAGAAGGCGGCGGGGTTTTCCTCGTGGTCTATGTTGCGTTTTTGATTGCAATTGGTTTTTGCGTCATGATCGCGGAGATCGCACTGGGTCGTCATGCTCAGGCCAACCCGTTCGGCGCATTCAAGCGTGTGGGCGGCAAGCGCTGGTCGATCTTCGGGCTTCTGGCAGTCCTAACAGCGTTCACTATTCTCTCCTTCTACTCAATTGTTGGCGGCTGGACGATCGCGTATGTGGTGAAGACCATCACCGGTGGCTTCTCTGGCTTCTCCGGGGCAGAGTTCGAGGGTCGTTTTGGTGAGTTGGTTACAAGCCCGATTGAGCCAATTGTGTATCATGCTGTGTTTATGGCAATCGGTGTGCTGATCGTGATCAACGGTATTACGAGCGGTATTGAACGAGCCGCCAAGATCATGATGCCTTTGTTGTTCATCCTTCTGGCGCTGCTGGTTGTGCGTTCCCTGACGCTCGATGGGGCAATGGCTGGCGTTCGCTACTTCCTGGTTCCTGACTGGTCGCATCTGGATGCAGATATGGTTGCCGCTGCACTGGGGCAGGCGTTCTTCTCGCTGTCTCTGGGTATGGGCGCGCTGATCACCTATGGTTCTTATCTGGATGAAAAAGAGAGCATTCCAAATGCTGCAGGTTGGGTTGTTTCCCTTGACCTGTTGGTTGCTATTCTGGCTGGCTTCCTGATCCTTCCTGCAGTGTTTGCATTCAACATGGACCCGGCTGCGGGACCTGGGCTGACCTTTATTACGTTGCCAGCGATCTTTGCTGAGCTGCCATTTGGTATCGTTGTTCAGTTGTGCTTCTTCTTGCTGTTGTTCGTGGCGGCGATCACCTCGGCAATCTCTTTGCTGCAGGTTGTGGTTTCGTTTGTTGGCGAGGAGTTCAACGTTTGCCGTCAATGGACGACAGTCTGGGTTGGTATTGCGATCTTCCTGTTCGGCGTACCAAGTTCTTTGGCGCTGGGTGTTTGGGGAGACGTTACTTTCTTTGACATGAACATCTTCGACCTGCTTGGCTACATCTCCGATACCTTCTTCCTGCCAATTGGTGCTATTGCGACCTGTCTGGTTGCTGGTTGGGTGAGCTATGACCAGTTTGTTGCGGAAGTGACCAATGAAGGTGAGCGTCCATTTGCCTATCTGACAGCATGGAAGTGGATGTGCCGTGTGATTGCACCACTTGCTATCCTCTGGGTGATGTACGACGCAGTCTTTGGAGCCTAAGGTTTCACTCAAAAATAATGAAAAGGCCATCGGTTCCGGTGGCCTTTTTTTACGCTGTTTTGCAGTTGATCTGGTTTGACTTTTTCTTGTCCGGATGAGGGGAGAGTATAGAAGCTGCGGGTGAAGTCTTGTCACCCGAGACGGACTTGATAAGGAATAGAGTTATGTTGCGACAGCTGAAGCGCTACTGGGTGGTCTCCATGAATACCAGATTGCCGCGAGCGATGGCTTGTCTAAGCGAAGAAAAGCAAGTCAGATATCGGCATGTAAGGGAGAGATGGCCTGAGGCGTAAGGCTGGTCCTGAAACAAAATGGAACTGTGAAGCACCGTTTTGACGGTGCTTTTTTGTGACTGAAATGTGTTGGATGGGGGCTTGGGCGGTGCCTGCGACAAAAAAACTTGTGGGCTGCATATAAGGACAGGAAATTGCGCTGCTATATCCTGAATAATTCAAAAAATGGTGTGATCAGCCAAATTGTATTGATAGTTTGAAATAATTACCCCTAATGGTGCGAAATGTGAGTTCATGTGACTAGTTTTTAGATTCATGCGCCAATTGTGCTCGTGAAAATTACCTATTTTTTGAGGTAGGTATAAACACCTGTGACAATCTGTCAGGTCAACAAGGCTAAAAATTTCATCAAAACAGCCTCAACAACGATTTCATTTCAAGCGTTCGCGTTTGATTGAAACAAACCATCACATGTTGATCGGCAAATAATAAGAATGAAACGTGAGCAATGGGGAAGCCGCTTCGGCTTCATTATGGCTGCTGCAGGATCTGCAGTTGGCCTAGGTAATATCTGGAAATTTCCTTATCTGGCGGGGACACAGGGCGGCGGCGCTTTTCTGGTGGTCTATCTTGTCATCATGGCGACGATTGGTGCAGGCCTGATCATGGCGGAAATCGGGATTGGCCGTGCTGCCAAGAGAAACCCTGTAGGGGCTTTCCGCCTGCTGGGTAACAACATCTGGTCCAGTACCGGGGTGCTGGGCGTGATCACCGGGTTCATGATCCTGTCGTTCTACTCTGTCGTTGGCGGCTGGACGATTGCCTATCTGGTGAAGAGTATTGCAGGTACGGTGGAATCTGCGCGACCTGAACTGCTGGAGGCGCAGTTTGGCGGGTTGGTCTCTGCTGTCTGGGAGCCGATCCTTTATCATGGCGCGTTCATGGTGCTGACCATGGGCATCGTTATTGCTGGTGTGGCCGAGGGCATTGAGCGTTCCGTGAAGGTGCTGATGCCCCTGCTGTTCATTCTTCTGATGGTTCTGGTGGTTCGTAGTGTTACTCTGGATGGTGCCTGGGAAGGCATCGAGTTCTTCCTTGTGCCTGACTGGTCTCAGCTGGATGGTGAAATGGTGCGCGCTGCGCTGGGTCAGGCGTTCTTCAGTCTGTCGCTGGGTATGGGCGCGATGATCACCTACGGCTCTTATCTGGATAAGGGCGCGAATATTCCGAACGCATCCCTCTGGGTGGTCTTCCTGGCCGCAATGGTTGGTGTGCTGGGTGGTCTTCTGGTTCTGCCTGCCGTGTTTGCCTTTGGCATGGATCCAGGCGCGGGACCGGGCCTGACCTTCATCACGCTGCCAGCTGTGTTTGGTGAGATGATGGGTGGTTACATCTTCCAGATCATCTTCTTCGCCATGCTGCTTATTGCGGCGCTGACCTCTTCCATCTCCCTCCTGGCAATTCCAGTTGCTTTCTTTGCAGAAGAGTATGGCATTGAGCGCAAATGGTCCGCCGTTGTGGTGAGTATCGTGATCTTCATGATCGGTGTGCCTTGTTCTCTGGCACTGGGTGTCTGGGGTGAATACAAGTTGTTTGGCATGAACTTCTTCGATCTGATGGTCTATGCAGTTGACAACTACACCTTGCCGATTGGCGGCATTCTGACCGCGCTGTTTGCTGGTTGGGTCGTGCTTGAGAGGCTTGGCTCTGAGCTGAACAATGACGGTTCCATTAGCTTCAAGTGGATGGGTGCTTTCACCTGGATCATGCGGATCGTAGCTCCGCTGGCAGTTGTCTGGGTGATGCTGAGCGGTCTGCTGGGTTAACACCTCAGGTAGCTTAGACATTGAAACCAAAAACACCCCGATCAGAAATGGTCGGGGTGTTTTTTGTTGAAGGGTTGGTGAAGAGGTTCTAGTGCATGCCGTTTCTATGGTGCGCGCGGGTATGTTCTTTGTGGTTGTGCATCTTGTTGTGATGGTGGCCGTTGTCTGAGTGGCCCTTGCCTGCGCGGTGTTTTTGCGGGTGCTTGTGGCCTTCAGGATCGCCGCCATGCTGGGTCGCCGGATGACTTTTGCGGCCGCGCTCATATTCCAAATGGTCCTTGTTGTGCTTGTGCACGCGTCCGTCGCCGTAGCGGCGGGCCATTTTCTCTTGTGTATGGGCTGATGTGAGTTGTTGTTTTTCTGTCATCGGTTCCCCCGCTGTATGATTGCGGTTTCGGTTCTAACGGCTTGCGCTTCCCGCTTTTGCTTGATCGGACGTTAGTTCAGATAGCGGGATCTGAAGGTGTTCAGCGCGTCCATAAGGGTTTCCTGCTCATCCAGATGCCGGTTTGTTTCCGCCTCATGGAGGTCCAGCTGAGGGCTCTCTTCGGTCATGCGGAGATGGTCTGCAGAGTTCTCCCGTAGTTCGTCTAGAATATGCTCAAGGACCTGAAGGCGCTCTTTGAGCGTATGCTGGCTGCTGTGCTCCAGATAGTCTTTCAACTTGACCAGTTCTGCCTGCAAAATGGCGTTGTCTTTTATTTCCGAGCGATGCGTACTCATAATCCCTTCAAGAGCATTGACGTCTTCACTAGCAGTGGGGTTCTTTTGGCTCATTGCGGATCTCCTCGTTCTTGGGGGAGCGTACCTACCTGTTTCTGGCATTGTTTAATTATGATCTAGTCATAAAACGGGTTGATTGACCTTGCCTAATGGAAAAGAGGTAAGCTGGCCCCTAAACTCGAAATGATAGTTCTATGAGAATTTTCAAGGCTGGTGATTGCTTGCGCTAATGTGGTTGCAAGGCTTGTTTTTGTTGGTGTTTCCTTAACCATCTCTCCAACCGACCTTGCGTCCATTTTCACGCTGACGCAGCGTTCTCGTCATTCCTCATATGGCGCTTTTAAGCAGTTATCGTGAGGATTTTGGCGTGAAAAACACAATAAAAGCAGATGAGCTTGATCCGGAAACTCTGGAGTTTGGTCTTCTTGTTGGCCTGCTTCTTCCTGCAGGCAAAGACCCGGCAGAATACAAACTCAATAAAGACTGGCTGAAAGACCCGGTTGCCCAATTGCGCAAGCATTTGAAGAAGATCAACAAGGATCTGAACAATTGCCTGAAGGATGCTTTGCACGCTGTGAAATCAGCTGATGCTGCCGTCGCTTCAGATGCTGGGAATGAGCTTGGCAAGTGGAACCCGTTGCTCTTCCCAGCCCTTGGGTTTGGCGGCCATGTGGCGGATCTGGGCGAAGTACCTGCAATTGACTGGCTCTCGCTAATTTCAAACGGCGGCGACGTTCCAGAGACGATTGATCATTGGATCCAGAAAATCGCCGGTAACAGCAAACTGCTAAAAGCCTGGGGCGCGGCGCTTGTTGGTCTGATCAGTGGTCAGGTCCATTACCCAACAGGCAAGGGAACGCCCGATGATCCCTACCTCTATGCCATCGCAGAAGTGGGCTCGATGGGAACCTTGTATATGTCGCTGGCAGGGAAAAAGGAGAAGGACGGAACGTTCGTTCTTGTCCCAGGCCTGTCGTTCGACAGTGACGCGGTTGGTCTGGACCCGAAAAAGCAAGGGGCTGATGGGACAGGACGTCCTTAAGCCCTGATCTACCTGAGACCAGAAAAGCAAAAAGCCTCCCGAGGGAGGCTTTGAAATTCTCTTGTGAAATCAAGAGGAAGAGTGGTGCCGGCAGCAGGGATCGAACCCGCGACCCCCTGATTACAAGTTTGATTTTTATGGATATTTTAAGATTCACTGAAGTTCCCTAAGGTTCAAATTATGAGGTAAATCAGCTCACTAATAGATATCCTCATTCCTTAGTATTCTTCTCTTTTCCTTTTGGCGTGCTTACTATGTGATTACTGGAGAGACTTCTAGTAAGCACGGAGCACTGAATGGCACGTATCTCGAAGCAAGTCGTCGATCAAGCTCAGCCGCAAAGCAAAGACGCATATGTGTGGGATGAAGAACTCAAGGGTTTTGGTCTTAAAATCACTCCAACCGGGCATAAGGTTTATCTTATCCAGTATCGTATTGGTGGACGCGCTGGAAGGACACGCCGCTACACAATTGGACGTCATGGCAAGATTACACCCGATGCGGCAAGGAAGGAAGCTAAAAGGCTTCTGGGCGAGGCGTTGTCTGGGAATGACCCATCGACAAGAAAGGATGAAAAGCGCGGTGCCAAGAGCCTCTACGAGCTCATAGAGACATTTCTGGAAGAACACGCAGAGGCCAAGCTTAAGCCTGTTACTGCGCTTGAATACCGACGTTCATTTGATTTGCATGTGAAAACCAGACTTTACAATGTTCCGGTTGAGGAGATTACCCGTGCTGATGTTACGCGCATGCACCATGCCATGAGGGCGAAGCCCTATCAGGCAAATCGGACATTGGCTTTTCTCTCAAAATTCTTCAATTGGTGCGAGAAATATGGATATCGCCCGGACGGTTCGAACCCATGCAGGCACGTTGAGAAGTTCAAGGAGTATCGACGTGAGCGCTTTTTATCTGCCGAGGAGCTGGGAGCCCTCAGTGAGGCGATACGTGTAGCTGAAACAGAGGGGTTTGTTAGCAAGAAAGGCAATCTCTGGAAGCCCAGTGTGTTTGCAGTTGCAGCGGTTCGACTACTCATCATGACGGGGGCGCGCCTCTCGGAGATCCTAACGCTCAAGTGGGAGTATATCGACTTCAAAAAAGCGCAGGCTCACCTTCCAGATTCAAAGACAGGTGCAAAGACGCTTTACTTAAATGCTCCAGCCTTGGCATTGCTAAATGATCTCCCTGAACTGGAAGGTAATCCATATGTGATTTGTGGAGATAAGCCAGGTACGCACATCGTGAACTTGCAAAAGGCGTGGCGCAAGATACGGGCTGAGGCTGGTTTAGAGGATGTGCGTATTCACGACCTACGACATAGCTTTGCTTCTGTGGCTGCTGGTTCTGGAATGTCTTTGCCGATGATAGGAAAACTTTTGGGACATTCTCAACCAGCAACAACAGCGCGCTATGCGCACCTTGCTTCAGATCCTATGCAGCAAGCCAGTGAAGCCATCGCAAAGGCTATTAATGGTGCAATGAACGATAGGGAAATAAGTAATGCACAGAAAAAAAGTTAGTCTAAATTGGTCATTTTTTTGATTAACTTGTCAAAATTTTTATCATAAGGCAAAATCAGTCCATTTTATTGAACTTCGCCTTCTGCGATGGTTTTTCCTGATCGATTTTCTACTTGATGGCTGTTGGTTTCCTAGTCAACACTAATGAGCACTTGAATAGATAGTAACTCTCTGAGGTGTTCTTAATGACTAAAGTGTCTTTATTGACCGCACAGGATGCAGCAAAATATCTCACCCTATCTCCATCGACATTGGCGAAGATGCGACTTACCGGTGCTTCGCCAAAATTTATCAAGTTAGGGCGACGTGTAGCATACCGTATTGAAGACCTTGATCTTTGGGTTGAAAAGAAAATGCGGTCGTCGACATCAGAGTGACTGTAATAACTCATTTTGCCACAAGGCAAAACTTCATTCACAACCTGCTGTAAAATTGGTGTCACGGTTCAGTAGTTGCCGGCTAGCGTATTCTGCTTTCGGCTACTCATGGTGTCATTGTCGATGAACAGATTTTAATCTCAGCACTAAAAGAGAGTGGTCGGTTTTATGACGGCAGCGCTCTCGGCATGCATAGCATGTTTGGTTGTACTGTGGGGCACCGCGAACAACAACCCTGGCTCGAAAGCTCCGAGGGGTGCGGTCGCTGATTACCTGATCAGTGTTAAAGTAGGGAGTAACCGTCTGGTGCAGGTTTCGTCCAGCGGCTCCGAAGTGGCGGTCTGGCTCCGACAGACAAGATCACGGAGGAGAAGAGACGCACCTCTTTTGTGGGGCTTGCGCTCTTTCTCCTCGTAACGGATCTTCACCAACAGACAAATCAAATACACTAGACAAATACTTTAAGGATCTCTTTGGTTGAGTCTCTCGTATGTGACAGACTCTGAGAGAGTTGGTGCCTAACGTGCGAGGTGTAATTGCGATGCGGGAACTTGTGACCAAAGAGTATTTAGAACAGTCTCTGTGGATATATGGGAAACGGCTTACCTTGCGACTTACAGTCTGTTTTACTCTCTGTCTTGGCTGTTATTTCCTGTTTGCGAAATGGCTGTTTTAGAAGACGTGCTTTCATAGAAACACATGCTGATGCCTTCTGAAGGCTGATAAAGCCCACTCCCACCTGATGTTTTGAAATTAGTTGCTGAAGCTACTCTTGCCGACCTTAGAGATGCGATGGATGAGCAATTGCTAGTTGGGCACAAAAAAGCAGCAGAAATCTTGGGAACAGATCCTGAAATCCTGGCTACAGCAGGAGATCTTGGGCAGATCAAGTTCAAGATCAAAGGCAAGCGCCGGTTTTACTCGCTGCTGTTTCTCTTTGAATATCTCGTAACACCAGCATTGGAGGGCGCTGAGGGATCTTGGACACCAAGAACACTAAAGAGCAGTTTGCGGAGCAAAGAACGCCTGACGCCATCCAATGGGGTGGTTGCTAACTCTTTTGCTGGGCAACTCCGCCCTCCTAAAGGGAAGAGAAGAAAATAAGAACGAGATCTCGTATTTGCTGTGTTCGCTTACCTTTGACTTCGTCTTATTAAATCAACCCTCAAGTGGACTGGAACTCTAATAGCACAAGACTGCTGAACGGCAGGTGAGGCCGTTTCCCATTTTGAGGTTCATTTCCCATTTCTCTGTTTTCGAAAGAATGCCGCAACCTCGAGAATATCATTTCTTTCAAAACATTGAGGCTATTGCAGCTGATCTCGTTCCGTCCAAACTTCGGAATCGGAAATCCAATTTTTCTTTTCCAAAAAACGTTTAAATACTGCGCTGCGGCTGCCCCGCGGTGGCCACCCGTTCAGAAGGAACCTATAGGGGGGGAGCAAGATCCCGCGAACTGATAAATCCTTGTCTTGGTGTACATGAAGTGGTGTGTAACTTGAAAACTCCAATACAACGCACCCATTCGGGTGACCGTGCTGCTTACCATTTTTATCTGCTGAAAAGACGCTTATGGCGGGTCTGACTGAGCTTGCAAAACCTGTGCGGTAGTTTCCTTTGGCGCCATGGTGCATTACTTGGAAAACACCAGCATTTGATATTCGCTGTTTTGCTCTAAAGAACTTCATGAAATGGTCCACGCGCCCTTTCTCTTTCAGGTGGCCATCGCCAGTATAGAAAACTCCTGTGCGGTTCTCAAAAGGGAGGAGCTTTTGGTGTTCTTCTGGTTGTGAAGCCTTTACCTCCCTGCGAGCGCGCGATGAATATGAATACAAGAACGGGTTACCAATGAGCGGAGCTGCATACAGCATTAAGGAAATTCGATTTCGTTGAGGTGCAGAGCGACCAAACTCCTTGTCATAGCGTTTCTTAATTATGTCCAAAGCCCGTTCACGGTGTTGATTGAGAGTTTTGGGGTTGATTAGATATCGAACCAACAGAGAAATACGCTTTACGAATTTCGAGCTTATCTTCTTACGCTTCTTCAAATTGTATGGCGGGAAATAAGGGATAAACTCCCAGAAAGTTTCATAGGTAAATACGGAGTTGGGCTCGGAGAAGAGTGCCCCAAGACTGAGTTGTCTGTTTATGTCTTTTTGGTTTTCCTCTCCCCAATCCGTCTCAAAACGTGTTTCCTCTGGAAGTCTTCTCAGGTTTAAGGGAGTGCCATCGTCAGGGCTGTCACTACTCGTTTGAGGAACAAAAACGACTTGTATTCCTTCCTCGCCAGCAACGGCTTTAATAAACCCAACAGGGTTGAGGAGGAAACTAGCGGTCCTTATGCTCACTGATGTAGAGTTGGTGAGCATGAGCTGTATCCTTTCGATGAAAGGAATATACGGGAGAAATATTGTTTTTACTTGGAAAGCTCGCAGCAGCTCAACAATGCCGTTTATGTGATCTTCGTCGAAATGCGATATGACAAGCAAATCTATAGGTGGTTTTTCTGTGGCTGTAGTCGTTTTAAAGAATGAACGAAAATTCTTGATCTCCCGCTTCACAGTTTCGATGCTTGTGCTTGAACCGCAATCATACACCCAAGTGAAAACTGGGGTTTCCGTTCTCTCGTCAAAAATTTGACCTGATGAGAATAAGCCTTGCCCCACCGGATGAAAGCGATACTCAAATTGAATTTGTTGCACTAGTTTTGCTCTTGAAAATGTTATTTATTGAATGGAGTTCTTGAGGCTTCAGCAAAGGTCTCTTGATTACTACTTCACGCTCTTCCATCCACTCCCTTCAACAGATCAAAAACGACATTCGCGAATGACTCTTCCTTTTTGGGGTTACTCAAGAGCTCCAACTTATTGCTTTCGTGAATATCGCCGCTCTCAATAATCGCTTCCGTTAGTGCACTTAGAAAATCTCCAAGCATTGCTTGTTCCCGAGAATTCGCTTCGACTTGCTTCATTACTCTTGCATTTTCACGAACTTTGTCTTTCACGGTGTTTGCATAATTTAAGCGATCCTGATCAGATAAGCCCTCCCTATCAAACACCTCATTCAGGCGGATAATGATCTGCGAGAGAAACTCCTCTTGCTTGTCCTTGGATTTGCCCGTACCGAGGTCGCTGGCAGGCTTCAGTCCCTCAGCTCCGTTTTTCTCAAGGGTCAGGTCTTGTTGTCTCAGCTTGGATAGGCGGTAGTGACTCAGCTCCACATTGCTAAGGTCAATCTGATCATCCTCACCAGCGTTCTCTTTCAGGAGCGGTTTCAGGTGACGTGCGAAGAGACTCAGTTTCTCAAGCTCTTCACTGTCATACTCGATGATCTGAGAGATGAATTCATAGAAGCGAACAAACGAGCCGAGGTCTTTCTTGAAGATCGCAAGGCCGTCCTTCTCCGTCTTGCACTCTTTGAAGGTCTTTTCCGCGTTGGCAATCAAAACCGCGTCACCGGTCTTCTTAGCTCGTTCAAACACATCATGAGCACTTGCATAAGCACTCACGGCTGACTGATAGCGACTGGTCCAGCGTTCCACGGCTGGCTTGCAGATGTTGGAGAGGGCGGCGTTGCTCTTGTTCTTTTGGTAGAAGGCCTGGGCAAACTGCTCAACCTCGTTCCACTGGAAGATGCCGCTGCTCCGCAGCTTCTCGAAAATTTCAAAGACCAAATCGGGGTCGGAAACACCCGTCAGAGTCGCTGTCTGGTAATACTCTTGGAAGGCGATGCGCACGTCTTCCGGTTCGTTGAAGAAATCGAGAACAAAGGTGCCGGACACCGCTTTGCCTGGATAGGTGCGGTTGAGGCGTGAGAGAGTCTGTACGCACTCCACGCCTGCCAGTTTTTTATCCACGTACATGGCGCAGAGTTTGGGTTGATCAAAGCCAGTCTGAAACTTGTTGGCCACGATCATGACCTGATAGTCATCACTCGCGAACGCCTTGCGCATGTCCCGGCCCTTCAGGTCGGGGTTCATGTTGGCCTCTGTAAACTTTTCACCAATCAGGCCAGCGCTGTTTGGGTCATTATCGGAGAACTGCACCTCGCCGGAGAAAGCAACCATCGCCTGAATTTTGTCGTAGCGCTTTTCCTTGATGTACTTATCGAAGGCTATCTTGTAGCGCACAGCTTCTTTCCGAGAGCTGGTCACAACCATTGCTTTGGCTTGTCCACCCAGCAGGCCCATTACGTTGGCTTTGAAGTGCTCTACAATCACCTGCACCTTCTGCGAGATGTTGTAATCGTGCAGGCGCACCCACTGGCCTAGCTTCACCTTGGCTTTCTTGCTTTCTACCTCATCATCACTGCCTTGCGCTTTAAGGGCCAGTTGATAAGCAGCTTCATAGCTGGTGTAGTTCTTCAGTACGTCCAGAATGAAGCCTTCCTCGATGGCCTGACGCATGGAGTAGATGTGGTAGGCAAGCGGCTTGTTTTTCTTGGAGGGCACTTCATCAGGTTTTGGCAGACGTCCAAACAGCTCCAGAGTCTTTGACTTGGGCGTGGCGGTAAAGGCGAGGTAGCTGAGGTTTGCAG
Organism: Pseudovibrio japonicus; assembly: GCF_014651595.1. Classification (GTDB taxonomy): domain Bacteria; phylum Pseudomonadota; class Alphaproteobacteria; order Rhizobiales; family Stappiaceae; genus Pseudovibrio; species Pseudovibrio japonicus. The sequence continues at coordinate 633,638 of NZ_BMXE01000003.1, forward strand.
AGGCTCTGCGGGCTGCGATGGTGGCTTCCAGCATGTCATCAGCGGAAAGGTCCTCACCATCCTCGTTCCCCTCTTTCATCAGCACTTCACGCATCTGGCGTGCGGTGCTGCCTGTCTGCGAGGAGTGGGCCTCATCTGCAATGATTGCGTATCGCCGCTCTTTAAGGCTGGTGCTGTTCTCGATAGCATCCAGCACATAAGGGAAGGTTTGGATGGTGACGATGATAATCGGCTGTGAGGCCTCCAGTGCCTTCGCCAGCTTCTCGGACTTTGAGCCATCCCCCTCAGAACGGTTGATCCGCCCCACAACACCGTCCACATGCTCAAATTGATAGATGGTGTCTTGCAGCTGGGCATCCAGAACGGTCCTATCTGTGACGATAATGACAGAGTGGAACTGCTTGTCTCCGTCATCTGTATAGAGAGAGGAGAGCTGGTGGGCTGTCCATGCAATGGAGTTGGATTTGCCAGAGCCTGCGCTGTGCTGGATCAGGTATTTGTTTCCAGCGCCTTCTGTTTTGGCTGCGGAAATGAGTTTGCCCACGACATCCCATTGATGGTAGCGGGGAAAGATCATGGTTTCTTTCTTGGTCTTCTTGCCCTGCCAGTCTTCCTTCTCCTCGATTTGCAGGTGCATGAAGCGGGCGAGGATGTTCAGTATGTTGTCCGGCTGCAAAACCTCGCGCCACAGATAGGCGGTGGCGTATTCCTGCTTGTTCTCCGGCACGTCATTACCAGCGCCGCCCTCCTTGGTGCCCTTGTTGAAGGGCAGGAAGAAAGTGTTGCTGCCTGCCAGCTTGGTGGTCATGTAGACCTCGTACTGACTCACGGCAAAATGGACTAGTGCGCCGCGCTTGAAGGTGAGCAGCGGTTCGGCCTTGTTGGTGGCAGGGTCTTTGGGCAGACGATCCTGCTTGTATTGCTTGATGGCGTTTTCGACTGCCTGCTTGAACTCTGATTTAAGCTCCAGAGTTGCCACAGGGAGGCCGTTGACGAAGAGGACAAGATCTATACGCCAGCGCTTGGATTGCGTGCCAGTGGCCTCCAGATGCTCAGCAGAGGTGTATGGGCTGTAGACCACCTCTGGCACCACCCGCAAACGGTTCTTGCCATAGCGCTCCAAAGTGGCCGGGTTCAGGTCATGCTCTGGTTTGAACTGGCACAGAGAAAAGCGGGCGTTGCGGTCTTTGATGCCGTGGCGCAGAACACCAAGCGTGCCGAAGGTGCGCAGCTGCTTATCCGCCGCCCTTGGGTCCGCCTTGGCAAGCTGGCTGGCAATGCGCTCCAGGAATTTTTTGTCCGTGTCATTGGGGTAGTTTTTGGCAAACTTCTGCCAGTCTGCGTCTTGAGTCTCTTTCACAAAGCCGAGCAGGTCTTCTTCATAAAGCGCCAGTTCTCGATTATACCCAGCAGCAGAGCCAACCAGCCAGCCGCCCTCCTGTAACTGGGTGATAATATCGTCCTGAAAAATGCGTTCTTTGGTGGTCTCTGCTGCAATGCTCATGAATAAGTATTCCGATAAATCAATAAATTATGCGAGTTCAGGATCGGCGGTTTCAGCCAGTTGCTCGGCTTCCCATTGCTTGTAGGTTTTGTTGGTGCCTTCAAGTTTCCACTCAATTGTTCCATTGCTGGAGCGTCCAGTAACAATTGCGGATGCGGCGCTTGGGCTAGAAAAGGCGTAGTCGGTTGTCAGGAGACCGTGCTCCCCCCTTTTCTGAATAACATCGGTTTTGTCTAGCTGTTCTCGAAGTGCGGTATAACTATGGGTGTTCGGCCCTCTCCACTCGCCGCGAACTACAGAGCCAGCCTCGAGTATGAACTCACCACTTTCCAGTCGTGCTGTGGCTTTGATGCCGCGCTTCGGCATCTGCAAAAGAAAACGAGGAGTTTCAGCGTTCATACCATTGCTAGAAGACACTGGTTTGGGTGGCTGGCTAACAGCCTCAGCCGTCGCAGTACCCCGCTTACTCTCGACAAACAGGTCAATCCCCAATGCGGGCAGGATCATGTAGAGGTTGTCCAGAAAGCCTTCCATGTTGGCGGCAATGGCTTCACTCACCTGCGGCATTTGTGGGACCTGTGCGTTCTCTAAGCTGATCCGTCCCACAGAAACAGCTCGGGCGTAGCTTTGTGCCTCCAGATAGCGCACATGGGCTTTGTTCAGCTTGTTGTCGGCGGTGGTGACGAACACGGCTTTTGTCCACCAGTCCCGCTGACTGTCGTGGTTGCGGATGCGTTTGCCGATGTCCTCTGTCTCACCAATGTAGGAGAGGGGCTCGCCGTCCTTCTCGCCTAGCAGAATGTAAATGCCCGTGTAGCTTGCCTCTGTACGCTCCAGAGCCTGCTTGATTTGTGTGCGCGGAACAAGCAGCACATGCCCTGTCCAGTTGAACAGCTCCGCCACCAAAAGGCCGTCTGGGCGGCCATCAACAAAAAACAGTTCCAGTGATCGGCCCTTCATGCGCCCCTTACCTCCCCGAGTGCCTCATGCAGATGCTTGCGTTAAACTTGCAGATTCCTCTTTAGGTTGAAAGGTATCCTTTGGCGGTACCCATTCACGTACATCTATCTTTCCCGTGACTGCTGCTGAAATAAGGGCCGTGCGGCGTTCTTTGAGGAGGTAAATGGCAGATTGAGCGTTTTGTTTGAGTGCTTCAAAAGTCGTATTCTTTCGCGAAACAAAAGCGAAGATCGCTTTGCGTTCTTGTGCTGGAGGAAAAACGATTGGTGTTTCCTTGATGTTGCTCGAAGAAATAGAAGCAAGGTTAGTGCTTTGCTTAGACACTCGGAAAAAGTGGAACTTCGCATAGGCGGTTTGGGTGATTAGGTTTAGCCATTCTGAATCTTCAAAATCAGTGCGAATAGCAAAAACATGGTTCTGATGAATGCAGCGCTCGATTTGCCCGTTCCAAACTGCACCTCTCCCAAGCTTGTCGTTGTCACCCCCTTCATTCATCAAAACGTCCCCTGTGCGCAATGAGAACCTTTCGAGTTGGCTCGGTTCAATTTGAATGGTGTGTACGTCGCGCAAATCTAGGAAGCCGTCTTGGACGTTCGCGACGCGTAGCATTGGTACTGAAATGTGAGGCTTTCCCGATAGATCTTGCCCTTTGGGTATACCAGAGCGAACCTGTGCGACCTGCTTCAACCGCTTCACCTCCCAATGCTTCGGTACATCGCCGAGCCAGTCGACGCCGGAGGGGCGGAGGGGGGCGTCTGGGTTGAGGCCTTTGGTGACGGCGTGAGAGATCACCGCCTGCCGCTTTTCTTCCAGCAACCCAATAAGCCGCTCCTGCCTCTCAATCAGCCGATCAATCTTCGCAGTCTCAAAATCAAGAAACTTGGCGATTTGGGTTTGTTCTGGGAGTGGGGGAAGTGAAACTCGTAAGTTCTCAATCACCTTCATGCCAATGTTCTGTTGAGTACCAAAACTCCAATTCAGACGGATTGCCTCCTGAAACTGAGCTGACCTGATGTAGTGTAAAACATAACGCGGGCTAACTGATTGCTTGGAGCGTATCGCAGCGAGAGGTGACCAGATATTGAATACTTGGTCTGTCTCTACCATCGCGGAAACACCAGTAGTTGCTCCAGATTTCACCAGAAAAATATCGCCATATTGCGGAGCGTACTTTCGAGAGTATCTCTCGTTGTCTTCATGTGAAATGTGGGCCCGTATTCTTAAAAAGTCGATTATGCCGGTGGATACAGCTTCGGCTGAAACAAAGGGAACTCCGTCATCCACAAACTTAGGTGTTTCGTGAGGGCCATCAGTAACTGGTGTTTCAACAAGGTATTTAATGGGAAGCGCTTCCCACCCACTCGGAATCTCCCCAAGCCACTCAACACCACTATGCTTGTACTCCAGGTATGCCTTGTATCTACCAGCCATCAGGAGTGGACCTCCTGAAGCAGCTGCATAATCTCTGCGCTCACCGCATCCAGCTCAGCGTCGATCTCCTTCAGCGCCCGTGGTGGTTGGTACACATAGAAGTGCCGGTTGAAGGGGATCTCGTAACCAACGATTCCGACCTCACCGTCTCGCTCGTCCTTCTTGCTGGCATCAATCCACGCTTCTGGCACATGAGGCAGCACCTCGCGGGCGAAGTAGTCCTCGTTCACCTCGTTGACAGCGCGGGCCGGGTCCAGCGGTACATTCTCATTATCGCGCAGGTCCCCATCCGGTTTGTACTCCACCGTCTGTCCGTTCACAGCAAACAGCCCATAGGTCGGGTTGGCGTCTGTGCCCTTGTGCACCTTCTTGACCACAGGGGCCGCCTGCGGGTTCTTCCAGCTCACAGCGGCGGTCAGCTGCTTCTTGCCAGCGGTCTCCAGCTTAACCCCACTCTGCTTCTGTGCGGCCTTTAGAACGCCGTCAAAGGCGTTCATATCGTCATGCTGCTCAGTTCCAATCACCGCTTGCAGCGCCTTGGCACTCAGTAGAAGCGTTTTCTGCCCTGTCCATGTCTCTTGCTTCAGCACGTCCTTGATGTGCTTTTCCTTTAGCTCCGTAAAGCTGGCCTTGATATGAGCACGTATCTCCGCCTCATGGTCTCTAAGGTCACCATAGAGTGGGCAGTCAGGATCATCTGACCAGTCCTTGCTATAGGTCTCATAGACCCATTGCATGACAGCACCCAGCGGCTTGGGTGCAAAGCGCAGGGTGTCTATACGTTCATCAGAGAACTGGAAGGACTCCCGCAAAGGCCGCTCAATGGTCAGACGGCGATAGCCGAACTCGTGGGACTCAAATATCTTGGAGGCAAAGGTTTTTGGTTTAGCCTTCTTACCGTTTTCGGATTTGCGCCCCCGCGTGCTGGCTGGCTCCTCTGGCTTATCAAGCTCACGAGCGTCCACCACCTCGAACCCACCAAAGCAGCGGGTGATGGTGCGGATGTCATTGTCGCTCATCTGGTTGCGCTTGGAGCCAAGAGACTTGCGCATCTTGGAATAAAGGTTTGCCCCGTTGATGAGCTGCACCTTGCCTCTTCGTTCTGCGGTCTTCTTGTTGCTCAGCACCCACACATAAGTCGCAATGCCAGTGTTGTAGAACATATCCGTCGGCAGCGCGATGATGGCTTCCAGCAGATCAGCTTCCAGGATGTAGCGGCGGATCTCACTCTCACCCGAACCAGCCCCACCGGTAAACAGCGGCGAGCCATTGAGAATGATCCCGATGCGTCCACCGCCTTGGCCGTCTGCTTCTTTGTCCCGCATCTTGGAGATGAGGTGCATGAGGAAGAGCAGAGACCCATCTGACACACGCGGCAGGCCGGGACCAAAGCGCCCGTCATGGCCTTTCAGAGTGTGTTCGTCCTTCACCGCTTGTTCAATCTTCTTCCAATCCACACCAAAAGGTGGATTGGAAAGCATGTAGTCAAACTTATCGGCGTAAAGCTGATCCTGACTCAGGGTGTTGCCAAGCTTGATGCGAGAAACATCTTGCCCCTTGATCATCATATCAGCTTTACAGATGGCATAGCTCTCCGGGTTCAACTCCTGCCCATAGGCCCGCATGACAGCATCCGGATTTAGCTCGTGCACATACTCCATACCAGAGGACAAAAAGCCACCCGTTCCTGCTGTGGGATCGTAGATGGTGCGGATAATACCTTGCTTGGTCAGAGCGTCATCATCCTCCATAAACACCAGAGAGGTGGTGAGGCGCACGATGTCGCGCGGGGTGAAGTGCTCACCGGCAGTCTCGTTGGAACCTTCCGCAAAGCGCCGGATCAGCTCTTCAAAAACCAACCCCATTTCATGGTTGGAGATCTTCGCTGGGCTCAGATCCGCCTCACGCACCCGCTGCACGATCTTGTAGAGCAGGTTGGCCTCTGCCAGCTGGGCAATGAACTCAGCAAACTTGAAGTGCTCGAAGATTTCGCGGGCGTCCCTGGAAAAGCCTTGGATGTAGCTTTCCAGATTGTCCTTAATGCCAGCTTCGCCCAGTTTGGACAGGTCCATCTTGGATGTGTTGTAAAAGCTGTTGTTTGCTTTGCTGAGAAGAATTCTCTCCCGCGCTTCTTCCGGCATGTCCTGTGTCAAGGTGCCTTCAGCCTTTGCCAGAAACTCTGCCTTGGTCGGCTCCAGAACGCATTCTAAGCGCCGTAGAAGTGTGAATGGCAGAATGACACGGCCATACTGACTCTGCTTGAAATCACCTCTCAGTAAGTCTGCCAGAGACCAGATGAAAGAGGCCAGGTTATCTGAGTTTTGAGACATGGGAGCATTCCAAATTTGCAGCAGGGCTCTGCCGGAACCGTATGAACTGAATAACTGAAGGCGAGGGTATTGCATGCATTCGACTGCACCAAGAAGAAAGGCGCGGTTATGCAATGCAATATCAGGGTGCTAGCTGTCTTCCAGTTTTTGGCTCTCGGTTTCGATGGCGGTAACAATTTTATCAGTTAGCGCTTCGATAATCTTAGCTCCACTCTCGCCAATGGCACTGCCAATTGTTGGAGATGCCGTGACGATCATGACACTGCAACCCAGAGTGAATGCACCTAGCACCATTTTTCGAGTTCCGGTTTGAATGGTGACGATGACCAAGTCTGATATCGCTTTGATATCGTCGACAGATGCATTTTTTAAACTACCATAATAGGCGATACCGTATTGCTCATTTATCGCATTTGATAATGTTGGCAAAACTGTCTCTGCATCTTCTGGGTTCAGCCAGTCTTCGGTTAAGGCTTGAAGCCAATCCTCCCCGACTACCAATCTTCGAATATTTGCTGGTAGCTCCAAGTTTTGTACCGCTGTTGCAAAATCTGCACTAAGGGAATTTCTGTTACTGTACTCCCAGAGCGGTACAGCAATACTCTCAAGTGTGATTTTCTCGGTCCTCTTAGTCGAGCTGACATAAGAAATAGGAACTGAGGATTTTATAAATTGGCGCGTACTGAGCGGATTTGTCTCTTCAGCTTTTCTATCGGAGGGATTCAGTGAACTCGCAAGATTGGTTCTTTGTGTTGCGTTTCCGGGTTCGTGATCTTCTTCACGCTCGACGGAGTTGATGTAGCGCTTAATGCTCAGATCATATTCATTTTCTTCGACCTCATCCAATGTTGCGAGGTGGGCAAAGTGCTCTATCTCTTTCCTTGCTTCATACGCATTGACAATCTCTTGAATGTTATTTGCGCCCAGTGTTTTCTTTCGAGATACGCTAACAAATTCGTTTGCGGCGTCGATAAACAGCAGATTCCTATCAGACTTGTTCTTCTTGAAGATTAGAATGGCGGTAGGGATCGCAGTGTTCTGATGCAAGTTGGAAGGTAGCCCAATTATTGCTTCCAGGAGGTTTTCTTTGATAAGGGCTTTTCGGATTTTCTGTTCAACGCGGCTGCGAAATAAAACTCCGTGTGGAACGACAACTGCCATTCTGCCAGTGTCTTCCTTAAGCGTTTCGACCATGTGGGAAATAAAGGCGAAATTAGAATAGTTTTTTGGAGGTAAGCCGCGGTGGAAACGATCGAATTGATCGAATTGAACCTGATCTGAGCCCCAGTTTGGCATGCTCCACGGAGGGTTGGAGATCACAACATCGAATTTCCGCAATTGGTCACGTGCTTCAAGCAGCATCGGAAGGCGAATGGTGTCGCCCCATGCGACCTGAAAATCTGTTTCGCGGTGGAGAAGCATGTTAATGTTGGCGATCACGAACGCTAAGTGATCTATTTCCTGGCCAAATAAGGAATAGCTGCTTTTGTCAGCTTTTGACCTAATTTCCTGACCACAACGAAGGAGTAAAGAACCTGTACCGCATGCTGGATCGCAAATAGTGTCTTGGGGAAGCGGTTTAATTAGTTTTGCAATTAGGCTGGAAACGCTTTCAGATGTGAAGTGGTCACCAAGATTGCTGTAAGACAGTTTTGCTATTCGAGAGATTAGGTATTGAGAAACACGGCCTGCAGCATTCCTATTTGCTCCCCTTGATAGACGAAAATCTAGAACCCCACCTCCAAAGATTCCCAACAAATTCGTAAGAAGCCTCTCTCGTTCTTGAGGTGGGCCAAGTTTGTTAGAGCAGAACGATATCTCTTTGAATATGCCTGCCAAGGTATGATTGTTTGCATCGGTTATGAAGAAAAGTGCGCGATCAATACGTTCTCCATTGCCAGGAGTGAAACGTTCCGCGAAGAGCGACTCGAAATTTGCTTCATCAGGTACGATGATATGACCGTATAACATACGAGCATCTTCAGGATCTAATTCATGATCGTGTCGCTGTTGCATTTCATCTATATGCTCTTGCCATAAATCAGAAGAGTGCTTGAGAAAAAGCATGGAGAGTATGAGATCAATGCAATTTGATAGTGGCATTTGACCTCTGAACATTTCACAAGCTCTCCAAGCTTCTGAGTTCATATGCTCTTGTGTGTTCACTGTGATCGACATCAGAGAATTCCAATTAGGAAGGAAAGGCAATTGATTGCAGCTTAATCGGTCACATTGTAAGGGGGAAGGTTCTATGTTCTGGGGAATTCTAGGAACGTAGACGTACCCACAGCCAAATGGGTGAACTAGACGCTGTTGTCGCCGAATATTACTATGGTTCGTCTTGTCTCTGGGTGATTACTGAAGCTAGAAAAACAATATGAAGTGTAGGGCCGGTAGCAGAAATCTAAACTGTACCTCCAGATTATAAGCACATGAGGACTGGAGCTATTAGGGTCAACACGACTTATGCAGCAGCGCAACGGTTGTTTTGAGTTATTGTTGCCTAAGTCGAAGGCTCTTCATGTTGGAACGTACGTATCGAAGAAAAGCGTCCTAACTTAATATCCAGATTTCCTAGCTACTTTTGATAATCAACCAAAATATAATAATACAAAATCATAAAAATAATTAAATTTTGATGTGCCTCAAAGTTAGGCCTTTAGGCCATTTGTCAGATGCACCCATATATTTCCCTGCTTGTATAGGTTAGAGAATTTCATCATCGACAGCTCTAACAAGCTTCCTTATCGTTACAGATGATTAATTGCATAAACTTTTAATTGTATTGCGTGAATTATGCACCCATAGTCCGGCCCGATTATTTGTTGTCATACTGAGGCCGCTATGTCTGACCAACCATCAGCAAACACATCCAACACTTCTCCCGTTTTCGCCTCTTCTGAGGTTATTTCCTCTGTCGCGCATGTTGTTGATGGTTATGGAGGTGATGGTGACGGGTATGGCTCCAGCATTGCGCTGAATGGGTCTGGCACGGTTGTTGTCGGGGCTCCTAGGGATAGCGAAGGCAACGTGTATGCCGGTGGTTCTGTTGTGGTTCGCCAGCCAGATGGATTTGGGGGCGTCATAGAACTCAAGCTGACAGCTCCTGA
>NZ_BMXE01000004.1 GCF_014651595.1 Pseudovibrio japonicus
GAAGAATCCAAAGACTATGTCGCAATTTACGTGAACGACATGGATAAAGCAGAAAGCTGGGAGCAGCCTGGAACCGACAACTGGGTTGACGCCGATACCGCCTTCTTTGTCATCGAAAGCACTCAGATCGGCGGCATGGGCGCACCAGAAGCCATACCGTTTGGCACAAAAGCCGGCGCCGAGAAATTCTCCTCCAAGAACGGTGGCAAGGTCGTTCAACTGGCAGACATCCCAGACGAATACGTCTTGAAACCCGTCGAGTTTGAACTAGGTGATGTCTCTGAGTACTGATCGTTCGCCAAATATCTTAAAAAAACAAAACGCTCCAGATATGGAGCGTTTTGTTTGGTATGAACGTGGTATGTAATCGCGGCCAAAATCAGTTCTCGCAGTGAACTGGATACCCAACCCGAAGCTTAGGGTCACCAATCACAATCAGCTCACTTGGATCACAAGTTACACTCTCAGTGGGAGAGCTATCGAAAGGTCGGAATTTAAGTGCTCGAAGCCCAGAGAGCATTGTGACTTCTCCGCACACAAAGCCAACTTCTTCGGTATCTCTGTGCTTTACAATGGAGCCCAGCTCGGGTTCACACAACACAAGATCAGAATTAAACATGTTTAGAAAGTCAACTTCAGCGTTTCTATCATCAAGATGCGCAGTTGCCGCCTTAAGAAGACTATCAAAAACATCTTGCCGCGCAGCCGCATGCCTACTCTTTACTTTATCTGAATGATCATCGCGATTTATGTCGATGGGCATAAGAGCTCTTTCAACTAGAGAACAATAAAAAGACAAATAGTGCCAACAGGACTCCTTGCAAAATGGAAAGAACACAAAGCAAGGCTAAATTGGATAATAAATCCATATCTTAGATTTTAATAATTAGAAAGAACAAAATCCAATTTTGAATTCGAGTGTAAGTTTGGCCTAACCTACGTATTCGGTACAATATCAAAAGTTGTCCATAATTTCTTTTAATATTCAGGGAGATAGGTGGTCTTGTGTCGTATGCGTAACCAGCGTCATGAAGCATTTTCAACTTGTATAAACTGGTTACCTGCTTCGGGATGTTTGTCCTTAGGTAAGACAAGGTATTATTTGTCACGAATCTCAAATACTCAACAAGCCTTTCGACTTAGTTGGTTGACGCGCGCCAGTGCCTTTCATTGAGCTGGTACAAGTAGGAGTTCAACAGACTATAGGTTGTTAGGAATGGATATTATCTCTTTTGCCAGAGCAATAACTAAACTGAGAGATCGAATCTCAGAGTACAGCTTGGAGATTGTAGTAGATCAAGACCAACATAATTATGCTTCTTACATTCAACACACCGAGGAAGCGCCAGGAGAGCATTTTGGGGTGTCCTTCAATACAATCACGCCGGAAAATTTGAGCTGCGTGTACCTACGTGAAAAAATAGCAACAGGGCAATACAAAACGGTAGGCACATGCGTTGCTCGGCTTGATAACCTTGGTGAATGGTCTCTATCAGATTATTGGAAAGTTCACATGCAGCGTATCTTCACGCATGAAGACGGAGGCCGTCCTGAACTCAAAGATAAGCAACCGGGATTTGCACGCAAGCGCCCGGGCCGTGTTATATACATGGGGGCAATGTGGATAGACAAAGAATGGAGAGGACATGGACTGGCACAAGATCTCGCACATTTGGCAATGATGATAAATTGGCTCACATGGAAACCAAACTTAATCTATGCCTTTATGACAGACGATCATGTCTCAAGAGGGCTTGCTTCCAAATTCGAGTGGGGAATGATCAAGCCTATGGGGATCCGATGGGAGCGTCGTGCAACAGAATTTCCCCACGACCTTTGGTACGTTGCGAACGACCAAGAGGATGTTGAAGATCTTGCCTATCGACACGCACAATAGGTTGTGTGGGCAGGGCAAGGGATCCGAGCAATGCCTTGCCCGTTTTCAGATACAAAGGGAAAATTAGTCGAGAATAGGCAACCCAAATAACCTCTGATTCACTCACACGAAAATCATAGGAAATAATATCAAGTATTGGCTCGTTACTTATGACCGCAGCTCGATATCCTTCAGCAACATAGCTCCGAAATGCAAGGTCTAAATCTGAATTCAAATCTTGCGAACATCCACTCCACTTATCGCCCAAAATCTTTGCAGCCAACGTCTTGCTACCTGAATAAATTGCTACTGGTAGGTCTCCACGAACATAATCCCCCTTAAACTGGACAAGGTACTCAATGTAGGGAAGAAATTCATCCACCACCTGGCCGCCAGTCTTATCCCATAGAGAAAGAATATCAGACATCAGATCGCCATGTATGTTGCGATAAGCTCCATGGATTGGGCAGTTCTTAATGAACCGATTATGCATCTTCCTTTGGGCTCCTCATATGCCTAACAACAACTAGCATCTGGCGAAGACGTCCCATAACAACTTCTTTTTCAGCTAACGTTATTGACTGATAGTCATGCGTTCCAGATTCTTCCAAAGTAGCCGCTTTAACGAAACTAAGAAGGCCTTCCGACTCCATTAGCGTCAGAAATTCATCATATCGTTGCTGTGTAGAGACCGGTATCGAGCGAATCTCTTCGAGATCTCTAAAAGTACGTAGAGTTGAAACCATAAAAATATGCTCCGACTATATATGTAAAAAGTGTAGTCGGTATATTACCGTGATTATGCGTAGAAAAATAGTAACTAGATAGAAATGCGTTGGTCTACGACAAGCTACCTTGAAATGAAAACGACTGACAAATTAAGAAATTCACTTCTTTTGATGAACCGAAATAATGCAGTGCATGTTCGTTGCCTATTCGCTTCGTTTAAGCATCTCCTGATATATGCGTGCAAACATGGTTGAAACAAAGTCAATTGGTCCCTTGTTGCCAACTCCATAAACCTGCTCTTCCACTTCAAGTGCTTGACGCCATGCTCTATCAATAAGCCCCAGATCAACCTCTCTGGTACTCTCTTCAAGGCCCGCTAGAAACTTGGAGCTATCAAATGAGGAGTGATTATCAACCTTATGAAATCCAAATCGGAGAAACTGTTCGTCAACCCCAAGCGCATGAGAAAGTTTTGCAATCGTATCCCCACGCGGGTTTTCGATCAGACCTTTTTCGATCTTATAAAGATTGTCATACCCAATGTTCGCAAGCCTCGCGAGGTCCTGAATCGTCATCTCATTTTGCTTGCGTAGTTGTTGAAGTCGCTCTTGCCAAGTCATAATTGCCCTGCAGCCACTAGAATTCATTTTAGAAGAATAATCCAATTAAAGAATTTAATCTATATTTCCTTTGTGTGCAATCAGACCTCGAAGAATTCACTCCACAAAAAATAGTGGATTAAATCAAAGCTATCGGATTTACGGAGGCCCTCTGCAATGTTTTTCGCAAACTTAACTTCCCGTTAAAATTATCCGTTGTGCAAAAATGATTTGTGCACCTGTTCTGAGCCCTTCGATGCTGAGAACCACAATATTGTGCTTGTCAGATGGGTATACCATGAGTAAATGGGGCAAAATCATTTCTGGAAGGAGATAAATGGTTGCCAAATAATCAAGGTAATGCCCATGCGATTTACGGTATGGGGCGCTGGGGTAAAGATCTTCTCTCTGTGCTGCCAAACGGCGATATCGCACTTAGTAATCCTTTGATGCCGGATGCTCCTAAAGTGAGTCTGCCGGAAATCGTTCATGACCTTGAACAACGTGGTATCCATTCCCCGCTTTTGCTGCGCGTAAGTTCGTTCCTGCAAAACGAAATCGCTCACATCAACAACTCCATGACAGACGCGATCAAACGCGTTGGTTATAAGGGCAAGTATCGTGGCGTTTACCCGATCAAAGTAAACCAGCAAGCACAGGTTGTTGACCGCATTGTTGAGTTTGGCCGTCCTTACTCATACGGCTTGGAAGCTGGCTCCAAACCAGAGCTTGTTATCGCACTCGCGCACCGCCTACCTAAAGACGCGCTTATCGTATGTAATGGCGTAAAAGATGAAGAGTTTATCCGCCTCGCAATTCTTTCACGCAAACTGGGCTTCAACACCATCATCGTGCTGGAAAGCCCGAAAGAACTCGACACCGTCATTGCTGTTGTTGAGGAACTCGGCGAAGAGCCTTTGCTCGGTGTACGCGTAAAGTTGACCAACCAGATAGGTGGCAAGTGGGAAGAAAGCTCTGGCGATCGTTCCACCTTTGGCATGAACACCGATCAACTGGTATCGGTCATCGATAAGCTGCGCGATGCAAAATTGCTCCATTGCCTGAAGCTGCAGCACTCCCACCTTGGTTCGCAGGTGCCAGACGTCAACGATGTCCGCCGCGCGGTGGGTGAAGCGTGCCGCTACTTTGTTGAGCTTACCAGGGAAGGGGCGGAGCTGACCCATCTGGATCTCGGCGGCGGTCTTGGTGTCGACTACACCGGTGAGAAAAAGGCAATTGAGAACTCCACCAACTACTCGGTTGAGGAATACTGCTCCAATGTGGTTGAAACTGTTGCCTACGCAATGGATGAGGCAGAACTCACGCACCCAACACTAATCACTGAAAGTGGCCGCGCTGTTGTGGCTACATCCTCAATGCTGCTCTTCAACGTGCTTGAGGCAACCCTGTTTGATGCCCCAACCGCGCCAAAGCCCGAAAAAGATGACCACCACATGGTTTCGGACCTTGCAGCCGTTGAAGGCTACCTGAATGCCGACCGGCTTCAGGAATGTCTGAACGACGCCTCGTTCTACCGCAATGAACTACGCGCACTCTTCCGCCGTGGATACATTGACCTGCGCCAGATGGGCCGTTCCGAGCGCATATACCTGCATCTCATGTCCAAGATTAAGGAACTGGCACCGCCAACAGGCAGTGCGCCGGAGATCGACGAACAGCTGGAGAAGGTGGCTGATATCTACCATTGTAATTTCTCACTGTTCCAGTCTCTGCCGGACGTTTGGGCAATCGACCAGCTCCACCCAATCGTCCCGCTACAGCGCCTGAATGAAGCTCCAGACCGCCGTGCCGTTCTTTCCGACATCACATGCGACAGCGATGGCAAGGTGGACAAATTCATCCTGGCAGACGGCATCTCGCCCTCATTGCCAGTGCATACTCTAGAAGAAGGGAAGCCTTACTATCTCGGCGTCTTCTTTGTTGGGGCCTATCAGGAAACACTAGGTGACCTGCACAATCTGTTTGGCGACACCAATGTGGCAACCATCGATTTGAGAGCAGATGGCGGATTTGATCTCCTTCAGGAAGTGGAGGGGGATACAATTTCGCAGGTTCTGTCTTATGTAGAGTATGATCCACGCGACTGCGTCGACGCGTTCCGCAAACTCATCGATGAGGCCGTGTCCGCCGGCACACTTAAGAACGCTGATCGCCGCACGTTGGTTGCTGCCTATCGTGACAGCATCAACGGCTACACCTATTACGAATAATCCAGTAACCGGGGAACAATCATGGGTAAGACTCTGGTAATCGGCGCAGGCGGGGTTTCCTCTGCTGCTGTACACAAAATGGCAATGAACTCGGACATTTTCTCCGAAGTTACGCTGGCATCCCGTCGCAAGTTTAAATGTGACGACATCGCCAAGAGCGTAAAGGAGAGAGCCGGGATTGAGATCAAAACAGCTGAAGTAGACGCGATGGACGTTGCTGCAGTTGTTGCGCTGATCAAAGAAAGTGGCGCTGAGCTTCTGGTGAACCTGGCGCTGCCTTATCAGGATCTCAAACTGATGGACGCCTGTCTAGAAGCTGGCATCAACTATCTGGACACCGCAAACTACGAGCCGGAAGACGAAGCAAAGTTTGAATACCACTGGCAGTGGGCCTATCAGGAGCGTTTCAAGGAAGCAGGTCTGACAGCGATCCTAGGCTCTGGTTTCGATCCGGGCGTAACGTCCGTGTTCGCAACATGGCTCAAGAAACATAAGCTCGACACCATTCGCCAAATCGACATTCTCGACTGTAACGGCGGAGACAACGGCAAGGCGTTTGCAACCAACTTCAATCCGGAAATCAACATCCGCGAAGTCACCGCGGATGCACGTCACTGGGAAAAAGGTGATTGGGTCACCAGCCCTGCAATGACACATAAAGTGGCATTCGACTTCCCGGGCGTTGGCGAAAAAAACATGTACCTCATGTACCATGAGGAACTAGAGAGCCTGAAAACCCACTTCACGGAGATCGAGCGTGCCCGTTTCTGGATGACATTCGGTGATGCCTACATCAACCACGTGCGCGTGCTTGAAGGCATCGGCATGACCTCAATTGAGCCTGTCATGCACGAAGGTCACGAGATTATTCCGCTTCAGTTCCTCAAATCCGTTCTGCCTGACCCAAGCGGTCTGGGGGAATTGACCAAAGGAAAAACCTGCATTGGTGATATCGCTACCGGTCAGGCAAAAGACGGCTCCGGCGAGAAGACCTACTACATCTACAATATTTGCGACCACGAAGAGTGCTACGCAGAAGTTGGCTCACAGGCTGTTTCTTACACCACCGGCGTTCCAGCCATGATCGGCGCGGCAATGGTGCTGAAAGGCATCTGGAAAGAACCGGGTGTTTGGAACATGGAACAGCTAGACCCAGATGCATTCATGGACATGCTGAACGAGCACGGCCTGCCTTGGCAGGTACACGAGCTCGACGGCCCGGTTCAGTTCTAAGCTGATGGCTGGGATGATGCAGACACAGGCAGGGGATGCGGGAGCTTTCAAGACCTTTGATCTCTCCCGGGTCCCAAGTCCCTGTTTTGTCGTTGATGAGGTTGCGGTTCGTCGGAACCTCTCTGTCCTTAAGGACGTCGCTGACCGCTCAGGCGCGCACGTCCTTTCCGCGCTGAAAGCCTTCTCCATGTTTTCACTCGCCCCAGTGGTGCGTGAATATCTGGAAGGGACCTGCGCCTCAGGGCTTTATGAAGCACGTCTGGGACGCGAGAAATACGGTGGTGAAGTTGCCACCTTCTGTGCAGGCTACAAAGCCAGCGAGATTGACGAAATCATTGGTTATAGCGACCATATGATCTTCAATTCTCCGGCGCAAAAAGAACGCTTTCTGCCAAACGTGCGCGCTGCGAAAAATCGGGTGGATGTTGGTCTGCGCATCAATCCGGAGCATTCCGAAGGCGAGGTCGAAAAGTACGATCCATGCGCACCATGCTCACGATTGGGTTTTCCGGTTTCTAGACTGGATGCCGAGGTGATGCAAGGTGTCAATGGCATCCATATGCACACCTTGTGCGAACAGGGGTTCGAGCCACTCGAGCGCACGTGGAACGCTGTGAAGGACAAGATCGCTCCATATTTCGGCCAGCTGAAATGGATCAATTTCGGCGGCGGGCATCATATCACACGGGCAGACTACGACCGCGAAGCATTGATCGCTTTCGTCAAGGACGTGCGCGAAGCAACTGGACTGGAAGTCTACCTGGAACCGGGTGAAGCTGTTGCATTGGACGCAGGCATTCTCGTTGGTGAAGTTCTGGATCTGCCAGTAAATACCATGGACCTGGCAATCGTGGATATCTCGGCAACCTGCCACATGCCGGACGTGATTGAAGCCCCATATCGCCCGGCTATGCTGGATGAAGTGAAACAGGGTCATACCTATCGTCTGGGCGGTCCATCATGCCTTGCTGGCGATGTCATCGGTGATTACACGCGAGCAGAACGGCTGGAAGTTGGTGACCGTTTCGCCTTTTTGGATCAGGCACACTATTCGATGGTGAAGACAAACACCTTCAACGGCGTTCCTCTGCCAGCAATCGCAGTTTGGAATTCCAAGAGCGATGAACTTAAGATTATTCGTGAGTTCGCCTACAACGACTTCCTGAATCGTCTTTCTTAAGGGTACGAAATGTCTGCTTTTCTCGACAGCGAGCTTACTGAAGCTGAACGCAGTGTAAAAGACGCACTCTTTACCATTATTCCCATGCCACTGGAGCGCACCGTCTCTTATGGCTCAGGCACGGTTAAAGGCCCCGAAGCCATCATAGAGGCCAGCAACGAACTTGAACGCGGCAGCAATGGTGTTGAGCCTTGCGCTTCTGGCGTAGCAACACAAGCACCAGTGGACTGTGAAGGCCCACTGCCAGAGGTTATGGAACGACTAGCACAGCGCACAGAAGCTGCGGTGAAAGTCGGAAAAATCCCGGTCACGCTAGGGGGGGAGCATTCCTTGTCCTATGGCGCTGTATCTGGCGTCGCACGGGCACTCGGTAAACCGGTCGGCATTGTTCAGGTGGACGCTCATGCTGACTTGCGCGTCGCATATCAGGGCGAGAAGCACTCTCATGCCTCTGTCATGAACCTACTGGTGGAAGAGGGCAACTCACTAGCCCAATTCGGTGTTCGCGCGCTTTGCCAGCAGGAAATGGACAGCCGCACAGTTAACAACGTTTTCTTTGTTGATGCAGAAGAACTGGTCACCAAGGGCCTGCATGCCATTGATCTGCCGGAAGATTTTCCGGAACACATCTACATTTCCTTTGATGTGGACGGTCTGGACCCGTCGCAGATGCCAGCAACCGGCACACCGGTACCCGGCGGCCTAGGTTATTATCAAGCACTGCACTTGGTTGAGCATGCACTAAAAGGACGCAAATGCGTTGGTCTCGATGTGGTCGAACTCGCCCCAGACGGCAATGCCGCATGGGATTTCACCGCCGCTCAGATCACCTACCGCTTGATGGCCGCAGCAATGATCTCACAAGAGCGATAACCGCTCATTTCTGACAAAGCAAAGAGCTGCGATCCCGTGATTGCAGCTCTTTTTCTATCAGAAACACCCATCAGCGATGTCCCTCATACGGTAAAACGGCAGATCTGGGGAGTGGCATATACAAAACTCTCCGTGCAAACCGGAGCACGTACCTGAACCATTTCGCCGCGAACTCCATTGACACTCAGTCTAGTCTAATTTAGTTAGTAAGACATACTAATTGGGTGAGCTATGAAACTAGAAAAACTTGTTGAAGTGTTCCATCGGC
The DNA here is from genome assembly GCF_014651595.1 of Pseudovibrio japonicus. Taxonomy (GTDB): domain Bacteria; phylum Pseudomonadota; class Alphaproteobacteria; order Rhizobiales; family Stappiaceae; genus Pseudovibrio; species Pseudovibrio japonicus. The sequence continues at coordinate 8,990 of NZ_BMXE01000004.1, forward strand.
TTGCTCATCGAGAGTGGGCCAAGCAGAGTGGGCAACTCGGTTTGACGCACAGTGAGTACGAATATCTGCGCGCGATCAAAGATCAAGAAGCCCGGAAGGTAGATAAGAAAGAGCACGGCCAGCATTTGCAGGACGTGGTTGATGCCATAGGGGTCAAGAAAGCATCGGCAAGTTCGATGGTCGTCAAACTGGAAGAGCGGGGATTGGTAGAACGCGTCCCCTGCCGATACGATGCGCGCGCGCAGCACATCCTACTCACAAGGGCCGGCCAGAACCTGCTGAATCAGGGTGATAACATCTACAGCACCGTCGTTCAGGCGTTCCTTCAGGATTTACCGGCAAAAGACGCCCTTGAATTTAAGAGGGCCATCAGTCGCGTCAACCTCCAAGCATAACGGGACCTCAAACCAAAGATGAATGAGTCACGAATTCGCAAAGCCCAATTGGCGGATGCGGACGCCATCGCGGTATGCATTGAAGCTGCCTATGCGCACTACGCCAAGATCTTATCTGACTTACCTCCGGTCTCGGAGGGGTGCGCAGATGAGATCGGAAAAGACCGCGTTTGGGTCGCAGTCGATAACAACGAAATCCTTGGCTGTCTTTTTCTTGTTCCGCAGGCAGTTGAGATGAAACTCGCCAATTTGGCTGTCCACCCAGATCATCAAGGCAAGGGACTGGGCCGTGAGCTCATTACCTTTGCGCAGAACGAGGCACGCAAACAGGGTTTTCATGCAATGACATTGAATACCCATGCGGCCATGCCGAAGAATTTGCAGCTTTATACCCGTCTTGAGTGGGAGGAGGTCTCCCGAAAGGCGAACACGATCTCAATGAGAAAAATCCTAAAGGAAACTTGATGCCTGAGAACTGGAGCAAAGCCGCAGCGAATTGGGATCAAGATGAGCAGGTCCGTTCATACGCGGATAAGGCATTTGCGTCTCTTCTGAGCCATGTGAATGTTTGCAGCCCCCAATGGAAATCAAAGCGTGTGCTGGATTTTGGATGTGGAACTGGGCTCCTAACAGAGAAAATGATTGAGGTCCTCAAAAGAAAGCAACTAAGTAATGTGATCCCAAACTGTGTAGAGATCGGCAATGGTACACAGCAGCTCACCGCAGATTGGCTCGCAGATTTCGATCTGATTGTTGCTTCATCAGTTTGCAGTTTCCTGCCGAACTACAAAGTTTTGCTTCACACGCTGTCCAACGCAATAGCTCCGAACGGATACTTCATACAATGGGACTGGTTGCCATCTGAAATGAATGACTTCGGATTAACTCCAGCTCGAGTTGAGCGCGCTCTCAATGACGCAAACTTTGCGCAGGTTCGAGTGGAGCAGGCATTTTCAGTTGAAGTCGATAACCAACATCTGCCCGTTCTGATTGGCATAGGAGTGAAGTAACGCCCAGTCCACAAAACAAGAAGCTACCGACCTAGATCTGTAGGTCTACACAACCGCCTCATGGCGTACCCGGCTCAGGCAAACAAAACTAGCCAGCAGCGCAGACAAGCTGGCAACGCCAAGCGCGACAGTCGAGGCGTTTGAAAGCGAAACACTTGCAAATATGAGCGACATGGAAATTGAACCGATGGTTTGTCCCATAAGTCGGGCAGTTCCTTGGGCTGCACCTGCCGCACCACTGCGCACCTTTGGTACTGAAAGCAATAAAACTTGGTTGTTGGGGGTCTGAAATAGACCAAAGCCTATTCCAGCCAGAACTGTTCCGACCAAAAAGGCCGTCGCAGCAGAATCCGTTGGAAACACATCAATAATAAACAAGCCAACAGCAAGAAAGGCGGCGCCAATGGCACAAAGCCATGCAACTTTAATACGTTTTGCCAGTTGGGCAGCAATTGGAGCGACCACGGCCACAGTTATTGGCCACGGCATCATAAACAGCCCGATCTGAATCGGGCTCATATCTAGATTGTGATGCAGGTAGAAGGGCAGAGCAACGAAACTAAGTGTCTGGCTGGCGAAACATAAAACAGAAGTGATCGCTGCAGAGCGAAACGCAGGGGCGGCAAGAAGATCCGTGGGTACAATTGGCGTGCTAACCCCGCGTTCCATATACAAAACTGCCAGAAGGCAGAGAATTGACGCCCCTATCAGAAAGGCACCAAATATCGGAGCGCTGGTCATTTGATCTGCACCCGTAAAGAATAATATGAACATCAGGGCATTGGCCAGAAGTACGGATTTGCTCAAACGTCGCGTAAGCCCTCCGACCTTGCTCAAGAGCCCACCACTGAGCAAGATGATGATGCCGATCGGCACGTTGACAGCAAACAGCCACGGCCAGTGCGCCACTGCCAAAATTGCTCCGGCAATGCCCGGACCTGCTGCAGAAGAAATAGCAATAACCATTGCATTGAAGCCGATTACTGTTCCCAGCATCCGATGCGGTACCGCAAAGCGCAGGTTCATGGCAATAAGAGCCATAATCGCGCCTCCGCCGAGTCCTTGAACAAAGCGCGCCAAAATCAGGATCGACAGACTTCCTGCAAAAGCACAGACTGCCGAGCTGATGGTAAAAGCAGCAACGCCCGCCAGAAATACCCGCCGTGGGCCGATGATTTCGCCGAGTGCACCGCAGGGTAAAAGCGCAACCAGTACAGCAAGTTGGTAACTTGAAACCACCCAGACAGTGTCACTTGGGCTGGCATTGAAAGACGCTGCAATCGAGGGCAGCGCAACATTTGCGATAGCACCGTCAAGAACGACAAGAACGAGTGAAACGAATAGGACTGCAAGTGCCATATAGCGCTGAGGCGCCGGGAGGCCATCATGATGAGATTGTGAAGTAGCAATAGCCGACATTAATGCAAACCTTATTCATTTCCTTTGGCCAAACAATAACAGTGACAAATACAGTGCGCCAGACGCAATGCAGTAAAGGGAGAGTTGCACCAAACGCCTTATCTTGATAATTTGCACCATGCCTAAGTTAGACCTTAACCTTCTCATTGCATTGGATGTATTGCTTCACGAGCGCAGTGTAACGGCTGCCGCCCGCGAGCTTGGTTTGAGCACGTCGGCCATGAGCCGTACATTGTCACGCTTGCGCTCAGCGACAGGGGATGCACTTCTGGTGCCTGCCGGAAGGGCTATGGTGCCGACACCCCATGCTCAGGAAATTGCCGGTGAGGTTCACGCACTCGTAGGTGCAGCGCAAAAGGTGCTCAGCTCACCACCAGAGCTCGACATCCGAGAACTCCAAAGGGATTTCACCATTCGTGCGAATGCGGCTTTTGTCTTTATGCACGCCGCCCGTTTGAGCACCATGGTCATGGAAGCAGCTCCCGGCGTCAGGCTGCGCTTCGCTGCAAAGCCGGAAAAAGAAATTCAGTCACTAAGAAACGCAACGGTGGACTTGGAGATCGGGGTTATCTCCGGTGATGGCGCCGAACTACGCGCTCGCACACTGTTTCGCGATTCCTTTGTGGGCATCGTTCACTCAAACCACCCGTTGCTGGAGAAAACGCCAGTCACAGTAGAAGATTATGTTGCGTGGCCGCATGTTGTCGCCTCCAGGCGTGGAAGTTTTACCGGCCCTATCGACGACGCGCTTGCAAGGCTTGGGCTTACACGCGCTGTGAACGTGGTGGTACCAAGTTTCCCCTCCGTTATTGCAGTCGCGGCAGAATCTGATCTGATCGGCCTTATTCCGCGCTCCTACTGCCGTGCGGGACTGGCTGCCCAAACGGAGATGTTCGAACTACCAGTCAGCACACCTGAAGTCACAGTCTCCCAAATCTGGCACCCACGCATGGACGCCGATCCCGGCCACCGATGGCTAAGAGGACTAATCTTCGACGCCTTTAGATCTTGAGGCGAAGGTGGAGCGAAGCTGCGCTCTTTAATTGGGGGATGCATGGAGTTAGCTATAACTGTTGCCCGCAGCGTGCGCATTTCGGTTCTTGAACTCAACCTATGAAAGCACATGAAACGGGAAGAAGCAAAAGGCCCCAACTTGCATAAAATGAAAGTGCTTGTTACCCGGTGTCGAATATTTCCACTCTCATTCAGACAACAAAAAACCCACCATAAAGGCGGGTTCTTTTTGCATTATCTATCAATAAGATAGATGGCGGAGAGGGTGGGATTCGAACCCACGAGACGCTTCCACGCCCGCTGGTTTTCAAGGAATATTTCGCAAAATCTATTTGCGTCGTTTTTTCAATACCTTAAGGGGTTTTGTTTGGGAAGTTCCGGTAATATTCCGGGACTTTTTGTCCGTTTGCGACTTCCCACTGTGCACCATCTCCATTTGAGTAGCGAAATCATCAGTCATCAGGTGGGCATACTTTTCGGTTGTTGTCGACCGTGTATGACCCAAAAGTTTCTGCGCTACGCGGAGGTTTCCGGTCACTCTCAGTGTACGGGTTGCTGCAGTGTGACGCAAGTCATGAACACGCAATTTCGGCTTCCCGATTGCTTCTGCAGCTGCCTTAAATTCACGCCGGAATGTATGGACTTGAAGAGGGTAACGAGCACCACGTTGCCGACCATCAATGGTACGTCTCGCAACGTATGTGAAGACGGAATCCTCGTGATTGCCGATGTTGTTTGCAAGTATGGTTGCCATAGGGCCGGTGATTGGGATTACAATGCGGCGGCCACCTGGCTTCTTTGACTTCACCTGAAAAGTGATTTGCATGTGGTCAAAGTCAACTGCATCAGCCGTCAACACGATCCCTTTACCGACGAGCGCATTCGATGCTCTGGGACCGGCGAGAATGAGGAAATCAAGAGCATCATGAAAATCTTCTCGCATGTGCTCTTTAATTTTCGCCTGATCGTCTGCTGTCACTTCCACAATCCGTGCATCCGGCTCTTCAAGCATAACAGCCTTGAAGTTCGGAACTGTGATCTCAAGTTCCCAAACATCGTTTGCATAGTTGAAGATTGTGCGCAGCAAGCTGAGTTCGCGATTGATCGTTGCCGGTTGCGGTAGGTGGCCGCGCTTGTTGGGTTGGCTTCGGCGGGCTGAGACGTAGCGCGCAAGGTGGCGCGTTTTGATTTCTGAAAGATTGTAGTCAACTCGGTCTTGGTCGAGTATTTCGCTAAGATTGTCCTGAAGCTGCTCAAGACGCCATGAGACTGCTTTTGGTTCCGAATAGTGCTGCGCTTTCTCTTCCCAAAAATTATCAAAAGCGCCGTCAATTGTCGTTGTGTCTTTGGGAGTCTTGAGTTCTTCCCGCAGACGCGCTTCTACTTTCTCCGCTTCCCTCTTGGTGGTCTTTTCCGTGCTTCCGTAATATCTACGACCCTTGTACTGGAAGTCGTAGTGGAACTCCTGGCTCTTGTATTTCCCTTTCTTGTCCTTTGGCCGATAGACGGACATGCTACTTCCTCCTTTCCTGGTGTCATGAGATATTCGAACAAAAAGGGCAGGGAGTAATATCTCCGCTTACCCCGAACAGTAAACTTGATCTGGCCAAGGTCGCCAGCCTCAAGAAGTATCGTGGGGTGAGTGCCAAGGATCTGAGTGGCCTTTCGGTGCCCCACCTGCAAATCCCCACCCATTGCGTTGCGCAAGTCTTCCAACGTAGCCTCAGATGCCATCTTGAAGACTTCTGGCGGGATTGGTCCACTCATTTCTGTGAGCTCCTAAGACTGGGAATTACTTTGATGTTAGCGGGTTGTACTCAGTCATTCGCTGTTCTCGCCCGAACAACCGGAACATGAACCGTTCGCTCTTGTGGGCCGTACCCTTGAACCTGAGCCTCTGCCACAAGCTGAACGTTGTCCCGCGTCCAATCTGTTTTGACCGAAACATTACGGTTCAACCACTCGGCAACCGCGTCTTTTACATTGGCCTCAGTCAGCTTAATTGTGATATCGAGTTCACTCATGATCACTTTCCTTGTTAGAGTGTTTCCTTACACGCTTATCTGTTCTGCCAAGGAACGCCTCCGCCAGTTGGTTGAGTGGATGCATTGGATCAGGCTCGGGAGCCATGACTTTCACCATGTCTTCAACTTGTTGCTGAGCCCGCACAATCGCGGTATGGAAGTGGTGGAGTAGCGAGTAGTGGTCGAAGTGAACGTGGCCGCTTGTCATGGGTAGGCTACCCGTTTGTGTGCCAAGTGTTACGAGGCGGACATCACGTAGTTCTCGTTCTTCCAGGCCAAAGCGAATATGTCTTGCATGGGCTGCATCCCAACAAACAACCACATCGCCCTCTTTGACTGCATCCAGCATTCGCGTGGTGCGGCCTGAGCGGCATTGCTGGTTTTCTATACCGTCAAGAAATGCTTTCAGAGCAGGCCCATAGGTGCAGTCTTTAAAGTTACTTCTCATTACGTCTCCTGCGGATTGGGGTTGTCGCAAGGTTGGAAGATGCGCTCAATAACATTCTCAGCCTGCGTGAAGTGGCTCAGCAAAATACCGTCTTCCATGGAGGTCTGAATTAGTCTTGGTTTCTGGTGATCGTGGAAATCGCTCTCATCATCCAGAATAATCCAGTTGGTTACATCGGAGTTCGCAGCGAGCCACCTGTCGATTTGATCGCCACGTATCTCCCCGACTTCTGGATACGGGGTTTTGAACTGATCGTGACAGTCAGCATCAAGATTGATCAAACCCATCATCTGATAAAGATCGCCGCGCTCCATGCTCGTCCGCCACGATGAAGACAGCACAATCTTTACAGCCGCACTGTGCTTTTCTTCAGTGTCTCGAATGAGCCGGTTCAGTAGCTTTACGGATATTGGGTCAATCCAGCTATACGGGTTCCTGCTCGATTTTTGAGTTAAGCAAACTCGCGGAGTATTTAGAACTCCGTCCATATCCAAGAATATTATAAAAGGCCCTGCTTGCATCATCACCTACCGGCCTTTCTAGAGTAGCGCGAATAAGCCCTTTTTGTACGGGCTCCCATTATGCGGTCGTACTCCTCGCGGCTATTAGAGAAAGCATTGACCAACAGTTCGCGCCCTTTCCAGCCCATTACGCAGAAATACCCGCACTCGGTGAATGTACGACTGCGATCGCATTCATTTTTGAGTTTTTGAGCATCCTCTGCTGTAAAAAGCATCTGGCTGTTATTGCTTCTGATTACGACCATGCTTCACCTCTCAAAAATCGGAGTTCTCAGGACTGTTCCGCTCTTGCATCAGCGGCGATATGCTGGAGGCGCTCGCTTACTTTTTCGCGCCAGCCCTCACCATGTTCTAGGACAAGACCAATCAGCCAGTGCAGGACATAAGCTTGTTCAGCTTCCGTCTTGTGCGGAATGTCTTCTCCGCCTCTGCGTAAAGCGTGCGCTATTGGGCAAGTTTGCATAATCATTAGGCCCAGCACGTCACGCAGTTCATCGGTCATATTTTGCGGGTATTCAGCCATTCGAACCTCCGGCCTGGTTGGACTGTTTGGGTTTCACGAAGAAGATGCCAATTGGATAGCCGGTGGACTGATTGCAGCAGAGAGCAAAACCGACGCACTCTTGTGATGCGCCGAAATACGTCTCAACGGCTTTCTTGCATTGCTCCTTGGTGAGGCTTGTTAGCCACCCATGAGAGCCGAAGGATTCCATGTACTTCTCATAATCCCAAGAAAGCATCCGATCAGAGTAAAACACCTGGCGTGGCTCATCGTGAGCAAGCTTGTCGAACTCACGCCACTTGAAATGAGCGTCAAAATTGTAAGGGTACTCTTCCGGCGTTCTTGTTTGACCGGGCTCAACCCAGTCGTACGTAGAGGGCCGTCCCATGAAATCGGTGTCGAAATTGTGCATTGCTCACCTACTCTGACGACTGGGATATTGGAGACAAGCGATTAAGGATGTCGGCAAGACGAACACGCACTTCCTTCTCAAGCGTTTGCTGCAGTGTGTCTCTGTTTACTGCAACGAGCTCGTCTCCGACGATGCCCATATGGCTGGTTGCCTCATTGCCGACCGTTGCAATAAAGCCGCCTTTTGCTGCTCGTACTCGAACAACGATGCTTTCTTCTCCGGTCATCTCTGTTCCTTTCAATTGAATTGCTAATCGTCTTGACGAATTCACCCAACGAAACGCACCAGCTGTGCGCTTGGTGGGGCGGCCACAAGATTCCGGCTGTGGCTTTGCCCTTGCTGTTACATCGTCGCCTCCAAGTTTGTGTCCCTCACTTAGTCAGGCAGAGGGTGGTGCCCTGGGGCTTGCACAGTGATAATGCTTTGCCTTTGCGGCTTGTATTCCTTGGGGAGTTCTCAGGCTTGCTGATCAGGCAGTATGTAGCCAGCCTCACGACTAAGTCGGCGCATAACGACTTCAACTTTCCGAAGTTCACCTTTGTGTTCATGGTCGTCTAATGCGTGTGCCATCTCGATCTGTTCAGTAATGGTTGCCAGAGCTTCCGTGATATCGCTGTCTGCGGGGACGCGATTGTCTGCGGACCGCTGTGTCAGCGTATTCAAACCTTCACTCATATTCCCATTCCTCTCTCTATCGCTTGGCGTTTCATCCGCTCCCAACAAAGGACGACGAGTTTCCAGCGCTTGTTTCTGGAGGCTCGTTGGCGGAGGGTTTTCAGGTCTCTGTCAACGAGCTTGTAGTGCTTGGGGCAGATCCACTCTGGTTGCTTAAGGGGCAGGGGAGTGCGCTCAGTTCTGTTGCAGTGGGGGACGATGCAGCGCGTTCTCATTCGAGCGTCAAACCAAATTCGCCATACTCCCCGCAATGGATCTTTTGCCATTCCAGAGGCGCGGCCATGCCCTTGTTTATGAGCCAGGTGGGGAACCTTTCAGGCTGCGGCTCGTCGTAGTATTCATCGGGTTCGAATTCTGATTTGTATTGCTCGGAAAGTTCGGTGAGGTTCAGCTTTTGCAGCGTTACCACGATGCCAATGAAATCGTAGCCACTGTATGCACCTCTGGAGAATGCTATGATCTTCCCCGGTTCAATGAGTTGACCGTTATTCTCCATCAGGCCCTCCATCTTGATCCGGCATATAAGCGGAAGGATCGCGCCAAACTTTCTTGATGGCGTCCAGCTCCCAGTTGAACTCCAACGCAGCGTCCATTAAGGCTTTTTTCAGACCCATGAAGAGTGCTTGAAAGTATGCGTGCAGCAACAGGAAGGGCGTTGCGATGATCAGCGACAAGCGAAAGAACGACTTAAAGGCCATCTACTGTTCTCCCTCTTGAGATCCGTGTGTTTTCACGCGGTACACTTGGGATACTGGAACTCTCAGATCCTGAGATATTAAAGGGCTCAGATCCGGCAGTTGCGGCATGATCATTGTTGCGCCCAGTTCGACCAACTTGGTTTTCTGCCATGGCTTCCAAGGCCAAGAGAAAAGCCGTTCCGTCCACGACCGGTCTCTGCGGATCCAAATCTTTGTGTGTTCCGTGAGCATTGGCATCACTCACCCCCTTTCTCTTCCAAACGCCGCAGCAGCTCTGGAATGATCACGTGCCACATGGTGGCCTCGTAAACGGGCGCACCTGGGGCAAACCTGATTGGGTCCATGTTCGCCATATAAAGACGCGTGCTTGCTGCCAGATCAGAGTTGTTCAGATTGGCAAAGCGAGCCATTTGCTCTTCGTGCCAGATCTTGAACTGTGCAGCGCGGGCCTCGGCTTCAGGGGTTAGCTTGAGCATCGTTCCCGACCTCCTCAAGCTTGTACTCGACCACTTCCATGAAACGTGCGTTGAGGCGTTTCCAAAGTTGGTCACCTTTGTACACTTCGAACCAAACAACGCCGGAGTCTTGATCAAACGAAGGATTGATCTTCGTTACACCGTCATAACCAACTGAAGCGGCTTCCGACCAGTACTGGTCGTTGACTGGTATAGCCCCACATACACGGATAATTTCGCGAGCCATCACGCCACCCCCGTTGCTGTTGAGGCCGGCTTAGCGGCACCGCCAGCTAACTCGATGGCTTTTTGAACCATTTGCCATGAGCCGGGAGGCATTCGCTTCCGGTCGTCGTTTTCAAGGTTCTCTAGTGCCTCCAGAAGGAGAGGGAACACGTTGATCCGGCGTTGCAGTTCTGTCGCCGCCTGTTCTGAGTAGAAGACCTTTGCTGTGGCTTCTTCATAATCAACCGGCTGAATGTCATGCCCGCTCCAGTATTCGAACTCGACGCTCACTTTTGGCAAGAACATTGCCGGGGTGAGTGCCATGTCACCCTGAAGCGTTTTGATGAGTTCTTCCTGAGCATCGATATGAGCAAGCAATGCTCTGAGGTCGGACACGGTAACGCGATAGTCTGGTATCGAGCCTATGCCGCGGACTTTCCGAAGACGGTCAAGGAGTTCATTAATGTCTCTCATGATGATCCTCACAGCTTACGTTGAGCACCTTACGGTCCCCATTCCGTGACAGATCAAGCTCCAGCTTCTCAGCTTCCTCGATAAGCTCCTCAGGGCCGTTGAAGCCCAGGTCTTCAAAGTGGGATTCAGGGTCTTTCTGATAGGTGCGGTATTCCTCTACGATATCGCTCAGCATTGGCGCACAGGCGCGACAAGTCATGACGCTATCTGCGGAGATGTAATGCGGGTCGCCTTCGAAAATGGGGGTGTCGCATCCTTCGCATACCCCGTCTAATCCGGACAGGTCATCCTCAATATCTGAGAGCTTGTCCAAAGCAGCTTCGTAACGGGCCTGTGTCGGGGCGAGGAGGGCTTTGCGTTCTTCTTCAATATTGGCGATTGTCGCCTTTGCAACTTCCCAATCAGCATGGGTGTAGGGCATCAACCGGCCTCCTTCACAAAGTCATCGACGTTGCTCTTGTGTACCTTGAACTCTGTGACGCTCACCCATGGGTTTGCATCCCAGCCATAGCCACGTTTTTCGTTGAGGCTGTTCCAGAGACTTCGAAATTTATCTCGGAGAATTTCGTTCTCGCGTTCAACGCCGATATCGTGTTCTGGGTAGATGCCGGTGATCCAGCGTTTTAGCTGCATACCTTCAGAAACAGCATCTGCAGCTGAAATTTTTTGAAGTAGCTCCACCCGCACCCCAGTAACCTCCAGAGTGATGCGAGAATGCTGGCGTGGCATGAATATTGAGGGTCTCCAGCGACGCTCGTCATCACCAACAGTTGCGCGATACCGAACTTCACCAACTTGCGGGCATCCGCATATCTCAGAACAACCACATTCAACTTCTTCAATCTGGGCCCATGTTTCACGTACCCATAAAAGGTCGCCTATTGCATGCTGAAGCAGTCCATGTTTTGGGGCGTCAATAACATGGGTGATCACGCCCATTTTTGTTTTTGTTGGTTTCTTGATCTGTAATGTATTGTCGTTTTCGATGCCTTTAATAATTCTCCGTGTTTGTGTTTTGCGCCCTTCCAAAATGGCACGAACCATAGGGCCGGAGAAAAGGATAGGTTTGGTAGCCATCAGCCCGCGCCCCCAAGTTCTTCAATCACGAAAAGGCTCATGGCTGCGACAATGAGCACACAGCCCCAACCTTCCTCGTAACCTCGAATGATCAGAAAAACGGCTCCAGCAACGGCGGAGACGCCAACAAGACCTGCAGCAAATGCAGCCATCAGCTGTCCTCCTTTGGAGCTTTGCGGTTTGCCTCAGCTGCCTTGCGCTCTGCAGCCTTCACCTGCTTGTTGTTCTCAGACTTTGCGAATGAGTAACGGCGGTTTGCTGCGCCCGCAGCACACTGAAGCGCACTGAAACGATCATGCAATTCGCGATTGCCGTTGGTGATCTCGGTCCGCAACGGTACGCCCACAGGCAAACTGATTTTGGAATCGTCAATGCCGTGCTCGTTCATGAAGTTTCGCAGCGCGCTATCTGCTGTGCAGGCGGCTTCCCAGAGGGCTTGGAGATCTTGTTCAGAATGTCTCATGCTGAGCCCCCCCGAATGATCTCCTTGTTACGCTTTAATGCTTCACAGGCCTTTGCGTACTCTTTCTTGCTACGATTGAAATTGCTTTCGCAGAGGGCAGCCTCACGTTCCACGCCCTCACAAGCTGCCTCGACAAGATCAGAGGGCACCTTCAAACCTGCTTCGATAGCGCGCAGTATCGTGTGGGAGTTGCACTTCTTATGGTCTCTCAGACTATTCAGTTCGTCGTTTAGGTACCTGGACCATAGCTTCTGTAGCTTGACCTCTGCCTCTTCCTTTGTGCGGTAGAAATGGCAAGGTGTTCCGGGTCCGCCACTTCCATCGGAATACTGCATCACTTGGAACGAGACTTTGCGTTCGTGGAAGTTCTCTCTTTTATGGCGCTCCGCCATCAAAGCTATCATGCGCCAAATGCCGTCAGAACACTTTAACTCTTTGCTGCTGAGATCAACCAGGCTAGGCAAATAGCCATCAAGAACCATGTAATGAAAGTCGCCGTTGACGAAGGCGGAAAGCGTCTCTAGCCCGTTCACCTTCTCCAGTTCTTGAAGAGTTTTCTGTTGCGCAAGTTTCGCCTCATAGAGCTTCTCTTCGAGCTCTTCCAGCTCGTTGCGCTTGGCTGCGATAGCATCATCAAGCTCCATAAACTCGTCGGCTCGGTAGATCTTCGGCTTCGTGGACATCACATGTGGAACGATTTCCAGTTTCCCGAAACTTGATGTGGGATCGGCAAATTCATCCCAAGTCTCAAATTCCAGCCTCACCAAATGACCTGCAGGCACCTTTCCAAGGTACTCACCCTGCGTCCCGTCTGGGATGTAGCAAACCATGCCGGGAAGGAGCTCTTCAGCTTCAGCGGCTTTCTCAGCGCGCTCCTGCTCCATCTGCTCATGGTCTTCGCGCAGAACCTCTTCCTCAGTAAAAAGCTTGTCAAATTCAGTCACTTCCGTCTCCCTTCTCTTGCGCGTCTGATGACCACGCGGGCTCTGTCTGTGTTGGGGTGGACCATGCGCAGGGCACAGCAGAGCGCGTGCGGGTCGATCCCTTGCGACTCCCAGTAGGCGTCTTCGTTCATGTCGTGCTGCTTGCTATGCTCCTCGTGCCAGAGAGGAAGGCACCAGTAATCGTCCGGCTTTTGCTGGCCTCCGCTTTGAGGCTTGCCGTAATCAAGGTTGCCGGATCTTAGGTGAGCGGCCTGAACGCCTTCACCTTCACGGCCTGTGACAACGCAAGGAAGCTCATGGAGCCACTTCAGGTACTTCTTGTCCTTGCGTGGTGCTTCCATGCATGCGGAGTAATCGGTTTGGTGGAAGGTCATGAGAACGACTGCCCCTCCAACTTTCGAGCTTCGCGGTCTAACTCGAATTGCTTCCGGCCTGCCTTTGCAAGCTTGTCACACAGGCGATTGACGTAGTTGCGCCCATCGCCTTTCTGGTGACCACGTACATGGCGAAGAGTGAGTTCAAGATTGTGCTGTGCTGCGGTTTCAACGATGAGAGCGGATATGCGCCGATGGATCTTTTTCATAGGCTTGCGCTGCGGTTTGATCTCAGCGCTTGCTTTGTGCGAGTTGATCTGGATAGAGCTATCAAACTGCAACAGACAAGCCAGTGCAGGCACACTGTCTGATTGGAGCAAAATGACTTTATCTGATGCACTAAAGTACTGGTCCGCACTCAAAGCGCTCATGGCATTTGCCAGTGCCTTGAGTTCATTGACTTCAATGCAGCCGTGAAAGGCTTGAAAGGGACCTCCGCCGTGTACAGCGGGCCTGCCATCGCCCTTTGCCCAGAAGCCATAGCCGCAAGACTTGTTATGGTGGCTTAATGAGGCATCAGTGAAAACCGTGACGTCAGGTTTCATCGTTCCCTCCCTCAAGCTGCTGCTTCAGTACAAGGCGTTTTTCTTTTTCGATGTAGAAGCCCAAGCCCCAATGGGTCTTGATGGTGATGTCAAAGGGCTTGAGCTTTGCGCGAATCTTGCAGACCAGAACGTCTATGATTTTCTCTTCCGGGCGATCCTTGCCCAAGTCATCGTAAAGCACTGCCATTGCGCCAATTTTGGTAATGGATTCGCGGTTGATCAAAAGGGCCATGAGGCGCTCTTCGTGTTTGGTAAGGCACCATTCCACCGGAAGCAGGAAGGTGCCTACCAGAGCCTCTTCAAGCTCTTCTATTCTGGCTTGCAGGACTTCGTTCTGGTCGCGCAAGTGATTGATTAGGTCACTGTCATTCATTTGCGCTTCTTCCTTGTTTTCTTGAACCAGATCGCGGCCATGGCCCGCCAGGTCAGCATGCTGTGTGCGGCCTTGAGGGCTGCAACTTCGCCATTTGCACTTTCGCCCTCTTTCATGATGGTCAGGACCAGCCGCTCTTCATCGATCTGTCCGGCGTAATCTTCACTGAACAGAAGCATTTCGACCGCCTTGATGGCGTCAGCTGAGATGGGCTTGAGACCTGCTTTCTTGCAGATGACAAGGATTCGGCGCAGTCCAATGACGTACCTGCGCCTGACCACCTTCAAAAGAGTGGTTGCAGCAAGAGTGTCGCCCGCCTTGTACATGCCCTTGGGTGGCTGTGATTTGAGGAGGGTAACGCCCGCTCTCTCCATGGCCATATGGACGCTTGTTGCATCGTTTTCACCAGCGGCAAGCTGCGAGTAAAAGAGCTGCATGGACGTCACGTTAAGCCGGTTCTGATTGTGGCGGACGAAGGCACTTGCTCTTTCCGCTGTGGTCTCGGCAGGGACCACCATCACCGGAACCTCGGTAATCTCCGGGTGTGTGGCAGCCGCTATTGCGGTGTGCTGTCCATCAAGAAGATGCAGCTGTCCATCCACTTGCACAGCAATGGGAGGTTTGAAGGAATTCCAGTTCCACTGCTTGACGATCTTGCGGATCAAGCGCACCGAGCTTCTGGAAAGATTGCGCTGGTACTCCTCGTCCACAAACAAGCTTGTGGGATCAACGATGGTGAACTCGGGCAGGGCGCCTGGGTAACCGGCAGCCACGTCAGGAAGATTGAGCGCTTGGATTTGCCGGGTGGTTTTGCTCATGATCCGGCCTCCCATTGGGTTGCAACAGTCGGGAAAGCCTGATGCAACGCGCCATCAAGAAGCGGGGATGCTTTGCGTTTTCCGACACGGTTCATTGCCCACCCGCCGCGATCAGTGAACTCACCTGGAACCCAGTCCCCCCATTGCTTGAAGAAGAAGGGGACGCTTGCAAATGCGCATTGGTCGCGTAGGGAGGTAAACCAGTCAGGGAAGGACGCACGGGAGTTAGGACCGCTCTCACCACCTGCGATTACCCAGTTCAATTTGAACACAAAGCCCTTTTTGTCGTGCAGTTGGCCTTCCAGAGCATTGAAGCGAAGCCCGTCAAACCACTCCACATTGCTAAGGTCTACTGGACCAAGCAGTGGCTCAGAAGAAATGAAGCGCACGGCCTGCGGGATCTGGGTAAGATATTTGATGCGTTGATCAGCTGTTTTCTGATCTTCAACAGTGGTGCCAATCCATACGTTCGTTGGAAAGAACCATTCCCAAGGCACCATTCCCCTGATGTTCTGAGGCCGCTTAGTCAGAAGCAACCAATCAAGGTTCGGCGTTGCGTCAATCAACTCCCACAAGTCATCTCGCCAGCCTTGCTCAATGCTGTTGTGATTGTCGAAGACATCAGCAAGAGAGGCACAAAACACCCGATAACGAACGCCTTCCTTCTCGGCCTTCCTGTTCCAGCTTAGCGGCTTCTTCCAGTTATCCGCACTCGTGCGTATGCGTGCTGCCTTTGGACCCCATCGACTCCCGCCAAATCGCTTGTCATAGGCCTCTGCATAGCAATGATCACATGCAGGACTGATTTTCGTGCAACCAATCCATGGATTGAAGGTATGATCGCACCACTCTATTGGTGAGTTGAAAGCCATCACGCTTCTCCCACAGGACGGTCGCCATTGCGCAGCTCTCCCAACGCAGCGCGTTCTTTTGCCTGGTTTTCACATGGCATGTGCTTGTCGATGAGGACGAGGGAGGCAATCGGATTGAAGAAACTGTCAGCTGAAAGACCACTTTTCACGCTTCTGGAGAGGCTATCCAGTACAGCACAAAGCCTGAGGTAGGCGCTTTCTTCCGGGGCTTCATTACTGCTTCTGTAGGCTTCGCGTGTGGCTTCTGAAGCTGCATCAAGATACTCAGCCACCTTCTGTCGCTCGTTGTGAGCAGCGACGCGAGCACAGAGGTGATAAATGGTAGTGTCGCCGGTCTTTGCCTTGGCCTTACTGATATGCTCGTAGGCCGTGTGCTGAGAGAGGCCTAAATCACCAGCCATTTGCGAGACGGTCCTACCATCCAGAAGATGTTCAATGCACTCCAGCTCGCGTTTTGTCAGGCCAAGGGGGCGAGCTGATTTTTCAAAGTCTTTGCTTGCAGTAATCGCGTTCATGTCAAATGTCCCGGTCAAGAATTAGCTTTAAAAATGTGGCGCATGATTTTAGGGAGAGCATGGGAAATTGAGGGCGCTCATGATGACGTCGAGAAGCGTTCTTTGTCCCCGCTCGGAGCGTGCCCATTCTTCAAAATGTTTGAGTGTATCGGCGTTTAACGGTGCAGGGTCTTCAGGTGGGGAGTACGCCAGCGGCTGCGTTTGGAACTCTCCGAGAAGAGTTACCTTGCGCTCGCATTTGGCAGGCAAAACGAAGGTTTCTTCAGCGGAAGACGTTGCAATTCTGTTCATGTAGTAGGTGGCAAGAACAGTGGCCCGATGAATGTCAGTGGTCCATTCAATCTTCTTACCCGGAACCCAAGCCTGATCCGCCAAGACGGCGTACTCGCCCTTAGAATTTTTGATCAACGACTGTTCACTCATGGTTGCTCGTCTCCGTCTGGTGATGGCAGGTAAAGGGGTGGGAAGGGCGCGTACGCCCTAACCTCTCTCAGTAGGGGACTGGTTTCGGGAGAATGGTTCGAGAAGATCGTCTTCAATGGCCCGTGCGAGATCATCTGTGAGGTTGCTGGGGCTCGGCGTGGCGCTGCCCCGCGTGTTTTGAGCCAGACGTTCTGGATTGCTGATCAGAAACCCAGTTGAGGACTCGCCTACAAGGGATGGGGCCGCAGCCGGAATACGGCCACCTCTGGGCAACGAGGGATGGACCATGCGCGATGTATCAAGTGCAACAGTGCGCTCTTCTCGTGCCGGCAGGATTGCAAACTCAAGGTCCCAGTCTGCGGTAAGCGCGGTGATGTACTGCGACGGCCAGACACTTGCCTCGCTAAGGTCGTTGGTCCAGTCGATCGTTTTTTCCAGAGAGCCCTTTACGATGCGCTCTACTGCATACTGACCGCTGGGAGTGGTAATGATTGAAAGATCTTCGCTTTGATAATCCATCGTTCTCTTCCTTGGTGTGACGCGAGTTGGAGGTAAAAGACTTGCCGGTTACGTGATGTGTCCGGTGACGGGGAACATGACGACCTTGTTCTCAGAACAGACCAGATCGGAGATGACACCGAGTATCTTTTTCTTTTCAACAGAAGGGGTTGCGGCCAATTCCTCACGCAGCGGACTAGCCAGAGCTGTGACGGTCACAGTTGCTGTGTGCGGGTTGAAACGGTTGCGCTGTTCCAGAAACGTTTTCAGGTCCTCTTTGAGGATCTTGGCGCGTTCAACGTGGGCTTGGGTATCCATGGTGCACCTATGCCGCCACTTGCTGAGCGATGTTGATGAGCGATTGCTGACCGTTTCGAGAGCAGCCCTCAAAGGCCTTCAGCAGGTCCACCGCACCGGGGATTGCCAGAAGAGAGAGACCTTCTATGTCGTCTGTTTGTTTTATGTTCTTGAGGCCGGGAGCACCTTCAAAGAAGAGACCTGGGGAGCATTTGAGCGTGTTCGCAATCTCGGCAAGACGACTGGAGCCAACGCGGTTTTCGCCTTTCTCGTACTTCTGAATCTGCTGGAACGTGACGCCGACTGTCGCACCAAGCTTCTCCTGCGAGATACCCAGAAGCATGCGGCGGGTACAGATGCCCTTGCCGATATGAACATCAACTGGGTGCGGCTGTTTCTTCTTTGGTTTCGTCATAACAAATCCTTTGGTTTCAATAGGCTGCGTTTTCAAAATGACCGCGGTTCAGGAGCTCGAAGAAGAGGGCTTTGGTAGCGCCCAAGCCTGACCAGGCATCGGCCTTGTCAATCTCGATAGGCTCCGCCAGCAGCTGCTTGCAGGCCTCGTTCATGCTCGGCCAGCGCAACTGGTCGTCCTCAGAGTCTTCCGGATTGCGGAGCAGCCCGCATTCACGGGTGCAAACCGGATCCTGAATGTTCAGGAACTCAAGTCCGGGGCGTTCCCACCTACCGACGAATGCCCCTTTTTTTGCCCGTGTCTGCTCTTCCAGACTGGTGAGCTGCGAGGTGATAATGCGCCGGTCGAAGTCGCCGTAAGTCACCACGCGCAAGGCCTTACCAGCCATGTCTGAGAGCAACGCCAGTACGGGGTTTTGCCGTACTCCCAGCTGCTCACAGCGACGCTCTTCAATGCCGTGTAGCTCCTTTGCCTGAGGTTTGATGGGGCGGCGCTCGGCCTTGATCAGCACGTCGATGGCGGTGACGCGGTTACCTTCCGCGTCTGCCAGTTCTGCAGCAATCTTGATTGCCCATGGTTGAGAGGAATGGCCAAGAGGCAATTCGTCTCTGAGCAGACCGCTTGTCACAAGGTCGAGGAACAAGAGCATTAGCGACAGGCCTCCTCGATGCACTCAGCAACATGAGCCTTACAATCGTCGGGGCTGATGCTGCCTTTGATGCGATTATGGTTGGCCTGGAAGATGGCCTTAAAGAGCGCCACATCGCGGTCGTTGGGTGTTGCCTTTATCTCGCTGGAGAACTTCTTGTCACCCTTTTCCAGCGTGTCTTCACTGCGCAGCTTTGACAGGTTCTGAGCATAAAGTTCAAACGTGCCACGAGAGATGGAAAGGGAAGTGCCGGAGGATGACGCTTTCGGGCCTTTTGCGTCACCCTCCGACGTGCCGCCCTCCTGGAGAGCAGATCCGGACCGCGCCTGTGCAGGGGCTTGGTTAGAGGAATTTTGGTTTCCGGATTGCTTTTCCTCAGGAGAGAGGAAGGGGCTTTGGTCTGGAGATTTTGTAATGTCTTTTGCTCGGCGTGCCCGATGGGCATCATTTTCCAGAGCCATTTCATCAGGTGTATAGACCCCCATAATGAGGCCTGGTTCATGCAGGCGTGTCCATTGCCGATGGCCACGGTAATGCAACATGGAGTGGGGGTCGTTCTTCCAGGCGGCATTCATCAGGTTGGCGTTCGCCCCCTTCGAACTACCGTAAGTCGCCCAGTCTTTGACTGAGCCTTCCATCACACGCCCTTGAGAGCTGCCATCCTCATTGAATGGCTGATCAGAGAGAAAGATTGTATAGTCGTCTGTACCGCGCACACCCGTGTAACGGGTGTGAAGGCGGACCCCGTTCATATTCAGGACGGCCTGAACCAGCTTGCCTTCATAGCAAAGCTTACCGTGCACAACGGCTGTAGCTTGAGCGACTGCGAGGGGATCAATGCCCCAGTTAAGGGCTTGATTGACCACCAAGAAACAGTTTGAGTATGCTTCTTCCGGATTTTTGCCGCGCAGGTGCTCGGGAAGGAGAGAGGCGCGTGAAATAGCGACTGCATACCTATCGGTGAGCTCGAACCGCTCCGGGCTTAGAATGTTGGATGGTGCCAGAAAATCGCCCTGCAAGGAGGATGCGCTACCTGTCTCCATAATCTGAAGTTCGTTGCTCATGAGGCATCTCCACGATAGGTCTCATCGTCAAGATCCATGGCGGGATTCTGTGGGTGCCAGAGGTTGTCTTTGCCGTATTCTCCGACAAAGAACCGGTAGTCATCGAGCGCTTCTTTGGCCATCCGCTTGTGGTCTGCAATGCGATCTGGGCCGTTCCAGTTGACGGTAAGAGGCTGCGGACAGCTTTTAGTTTTCACAAAGACCCAGATCCAGCTGGGGTCTTCATCAGAGGCGAAGACCTCATCGAGGAACGTTTCATAAGGAGGATCACCAAATACCTCTATGTCACCACTGCGAAACAGCTCTTTGATGAACCCGAACGAACGCAGATAGTCTGCGGACTGGATCTCATAATTATTGCTGCGAATGGCAGCACGGACCAGACGCTGCATGTTTCCGGTGGACTTGGGGGAGAAGGACTTCAGATCGACCAAGGCGTGTCGTAAAAGCCGGTCAACGCGGAATTTGCGCTTGGTATCGCCGTCCATGTAGAAGAACGAGACTTCTGGTGCGCCTTTGATGAAAGTCCCGTCTTCCATCACGGGTCCCAGATCATGGTCACGCTGCAACATCTGGGCGGCGGTTTCGACGAGTTCCCAGCCCGCCACCGGGATAAAGGTTTTTCCGGCGTGTTCCTCCAAGTATGTATCCTTGAGGACTTCCAGAACCTTTGCAGAGGGATCAACTTCAAGTACCCATTTGATGAGATCCGCTTTCTTTTTGCTCTTCATGCCTTTCTGGTCATGTTCTTCCAGGTGGGCGATCAGTTCTGCATTGGTATTTAAAGCATCGGGGTGCTGCGAAGGATCAAAATCAGGCGCAAACTTGGCGTTTAAGATCTCAACGCCTTCCAGAATGCGGGCATGCAAGGCAGAGCCAAGATCCAGCGCTTTAGAGTGCTTCTGACCATTAAGCCTGTCGAATTGGTAGTCAGCCGCATTGACGTGAATTGCTTTGATTGGTGATGAGCCAAGGGCGTCAGGGTCAGCATGGTAAATGTCTTCGTCGAGACCGAAATGGATGCCAAGAGGGACAGGATCGCCAACTTTTAGGTCGAGCATTTGGAACTCCGAGAGGGCTGGGAGAGGGGCGTAGCTC
Source organism: Pseudovibrio japonicus (assembly GCF_014651595.1). Classification (GTDB taxonomy): domain Bacteria; phylum Pseudomonadota; class Alphaproteobacteria; order Rhizobiales; family Stappiaceae; genus Pseudovibrio; species Pseudovibrio japonicus. The sequence continues at coordinate 29,687 of NZ_BMXE01000004.1, forward strand.
TTGGCTACGCCGTTGAGTGAAAAGGAAGGGGCTCAGTGCCCGATTTCTTAAAAACCGGGATCAACCTCCAGATCGCACTCATCCCACCAGGCATCGACGGCACGACCGTCAGCTGCTTTGTAGTGAACTCGGTAGTTGTTGATGGCATTGGAGTGTTCAGCGCGACCAATGATTTTGCCGGATTCACCACTAGCTTTGATCTGTACTTTTTCTTCTAGTTCGAATTTAAAGTTGCTCATGTTGTCCTCTTGGAGTTGTGACCGTCTTCAGCGGTCAGAAAAGGCTTCCGCGACATCATCAACGTCCAGACAAAGGTGCGTTGTCATGAAAGCCAGAGTGGGAAGTTTGCCGTTGCCGGAAACCACCCCGACAACGTCTTTTTGGTGTGCTGCAAACCAACCGGCCATGATCGCGGCGTCCTGGCTTGCAGGGAAGAAAAGGAGGCACGCATCAGCTAAGCGCATGTCGCGTTCCAAATCGGCGTAGGCGCACTTTTCGGCGGTATCTCCAAGCAACGAGCTCACGGCTTCTTTTGGGGTCCAATTAGAAAACGTCGGGTCTACATGGCTCTCTTCCGGAGCGTTCGCATTGCTGTCGAAGACCACGTGGTTTTCGGCTCGAAGAAGCTTGGAGAGCTTGTCTTTGACCGATTTGTTTGTTGTTGGTGCGATTAGGATGCGTGCCATAGGTGAAGCCTCAGTTCTGTTCTACGATTTCACCGGCTTCGATCACGATGGCACCCTGACGAGAGGATTCCACTGTCTCGATAAACACCTGCATGTCGTATTTCTTGGCAAAGCCTTCCAGTAGCTCGAAGCTCTCCTGATCCAGTAGCGATCCATCCGAGATCCGGCAGATACGCAGCTCAGGATTAAGTGCGGCGACAATTGCGCAGCACACCCGGATTTGTTCCGCCTTGCTTGCTTGTGACAAGGGAAGGCCTTTGAAGGTGAGGCCGGCTTCATCAAACCCGATACCGGGGACTGGCAGCTGCGCCGATGTAACGGCAACCTGAGCCTTCTTGCGAAGCTCACTGATAGTATGGTCTAACCCTTGCGCATCCTGCTTCTTGAGCCGCAGTTTGTCTTTCAGAGCATGGTATTCCTCCTTGCGTTCAAACAACGCGTTGGACGCTTTTGCAGCTTCGATTTGCTCTTGGATTTCAGCAGGATTAATCAGGTCAGGTACAGGCGCCAGTGCTTCAAGGTCTGCTTGAATTTCATCTGCTGACTGCTGGTTCAGCGTTGCATCCACGGCAAGTTCGCTCGCACGCAGTTCTGCCTCTGATCGCAGCTTATCCGCCTGGGCTTTTGCTTCCGCGATTAATTGCTTCCCAGCCTCAACTGCATGCGCGACCGCGTTTTCACTCTCATCGGTCTGAGCAGCGGCTGTGTCTCGAAGCTTTTTAATTTGGTCCTCTGAGGCCTCCCGCCGTGAGAGTTCGTCCCGGCGCTCCTGGTTTTTTTCCTGTGCACTTGCCAGCTGCTCGATCAGCTCGCTTTCATCGATCGCATTTTCGGGGAGTTGGGTGGGCAGCTGGAACGCATCCACACGGGCCTGCAGGGACTTCACATCACGGTTGACGTTTGTGCGCTGCTCTGCGGACGTCTTGATCTGTTCATCATTGTCATCAAAGTCAAAGTCAGAGATCAGCGAGCGAAACACCAGCGTTTGTTGCTTGGTATCCATGCGCAGGAACTCGATTGGGTCCAACGCGATGGTGTTGAAGAACTCGTTGAGCATCTCCTGGGGTTTGGGGAAGCGTGCACCTTCGGGCGTTGTGAGTGTAAGGGTGGTGGTATATTCCTTGCCCTCTTTGCGTTTGAATTTGCGGGTCGCAATAACGTGGCCGAAATTGACTTCCAGCAGCGCGCTTTCCTCACCTTCCCGAATTGGATTTTCAGCAATGACGCCTTTGCCAGCGATGGCAGCCCAGATCCCATCCAGTGAGCCGGTCTTCCCCTGACCGTTCTTCCCGGTGATCTCAACAACGTTCGTGTCTTGATCAAACTCAGCGTCAAACACCTTGACGCCCATGTAGTTCACGATTTTTGCACTAAGAATGCGCATCAAATTACCCTTTCGTTGTCAGCCAAAGGGGAGGGGAACCGGAGAGTGTGGAGGAGGGGCATAGCTCTCCGGTTCCCTGAGGAGTGGGAGGGCTCCTCATGGTGGCTGCAAATTCAAACTTTTGAGTGAAATTCCAGGCTTACGGGTTCAACGTCAGACCTTGATCTGATGCTGGCCCATCAAGCAAATAATAGGATAAACATTTAGGTGTTCGGTCTGAAACCCGACACGTGTCTGATTGCGCTGCAGTTCTGCTGAACTGCTCGAATGTGCGCTTTACAGCTCTGACATGCTCCAACTCCTCGCGATACTGAACCACCAGCTTATACGCTGTCTGGCAAGCTTCCTGATTTGACCTGATGGCTGCTGTTTCTACCTTGCGCTTGCTGCCTATCAATCGAAACAGCTCCTTGCGCATAACGGCGGAAAGCTTGTGCGAATTATTCTGCAAAACCAACAGCATCTTGATCTTGGATCGCTCCAAATCGCTAAGGCCTTCCTGAACAACTGCGCCGTTTGCAACCATCTTGATCTCCCGTTCTGGCTGTACGGTAAATCGGTAATTTGCCTTTTGTCAAATATTATTTTGTCTAAATTCCAACTTTTTTGATTTTGGCTTGACTTTATTCCAATTTTGAAATTATCAGTAAGGAGCAGGCTCAAGCGGCGACCGGTCCGGCCTGCATCAAGAACACAGCGCGATGGATGGGAATGAGGTGTAGCGCTGACGGGTCTCGTCGAGAGGGGTGTGCCCGTACCTCCGGCTATCCAGCCGAAAAAGTACCCCGGTGGCCAGTTGGATTTGAACTGGCGCCCCCGGCAAAGCGATGGCTCGGCCTATACGGCAGACTTGTTGCACGGGCGACGGCCAACCTGTTTTTTTAAACGGGTTTGGGTCTCGTCTGCCCGACTTCAGCTCAGGTCTAGCCTACCGGCAGAGGGGTAAAAGAGTATTGGAATGGTAGTAATGATGTATCAGAATCCTATAGAAACTAGTGAAGCAATTTCACTATTAACTACTGAACTAAAGGATAATAAATTTTATTTGAACTATTATTCGTCACACAAAGAGTTTTCAGTTGTGATCGATAAAAGCTGCAAGTTAAAGTTGGGTGAAAACATGAGTCTTACCCTGAACTCTCTTACGCCAGCAACATTTTTTGGGATTTCACTAAGTAGTGCGGAAGGGGAATGCATTGCAAGCATTGCCGCACGAAAAGACAACCTTGGCGGGCAGTGCCTTGGGGAGTTCCTGAAAAACTACTTTGCACGCATCTATACAAGCCAGAGTGGTGCTGCGCAACTGGCTGAAGCGATCCCTGCATATGCAAGAGAACCCTTGTTCGAGACCTCTTACATTGGCGAACTATGGGTACATCAGGATCACCGTAATCTGAAGATCGCCAGAGCTATGGTGAAGCTAGCGATCCTGCTGTCAGTTCAGATGTGGGGAGTGGGGTATGTTTATGCTTTTCTTACAGCCAGACATATGAAAGTCGGCCCCTTGCAATACGGCTGGACGCGTGCCTACCAGAGGGCGCTCAAATGGGAGAGGGAGCCGACAGAGGTTCCAGGTGATCTTGGATTTGTTGCGATCACTGGTGAAGAGGTTGCCGATTTAGCTCGGCTTGTTATTGAAGAACTGAGCTTGCATACGAAAAGAGCGTGATATTTCCACGTCTTAAGAGGAACGGCAAGATCAATCGAAAATAATGAACATCCTCATAACCACCGTGAGGAAGCGCAATTGGCGTGTAGAGAAGATCCAGCCTCGGAGACAGGCTCTGGGCGGATATCTGATAGTCTGTCGAAACAGTCTTCAAGAGGTCTGGATCCACTCTCGCCCTGTTTGAAGGGGTGTCTCTGGCCCAGGCTTGGCCGTAGACGCCGGCAAGGTAGGTCTTATCACCCACCAGCAGGATGTCAGCTAATCCGCCATTATCCAATGGATTGGCAAACTGATTGAGGTACGGCATCAAATCCAGAAAATTCTCATTAAGTCGAAAGTCGTTTTCTCTCCATGTTTCAATAAGTTGTTTGGCTTGGGCGCCTACTAACCCCTCTTCTGCAAGGGTGGGTGAATAATTAGTGATACTTGTCATATGAGGCCTTCCGGTTATGTCGGGTCATGACAATGGCTTTTCTCAAGTGTCCGTAAGTTATTGCTTTTTCAAAATCTGATAGGGTTTTCAGGTTTCGTTTGTCGAAGTGTAAGAGAATGTACGAAGAAATTAACACCTCTAGACCTTCGTCTTGCGCCCATTCCACAAGTTGATTGAAGCGCTTTTCAATAGACAAAGGCTCTTTCTTTTGAAGATCCTGATCCTCGGTAATTACTTTTGAATTCATCGTTCCTCGCAAGGAAATTCCAAATGCCACTTTAGTCAAAGTGTCATTCGGTTTTTGATCTTAACTGTGAAGAATTTCTTAACGCATGCGGGCAGAACTCATGCCGGATGCTTCGGTAGCCTCTACGGAAGGCAAAAAAAAAGCCGCCCTATTCGGCGGCTGATTTATTTTGCTTCATCTTTGTCGTTTATCATTCGCTTGAGTATTCGCTCATAGGTTTCCAGCAGGAAGTCCATACCCCCACCTTGTTTCCCATAAACGCGCTCTTCAATTGCTTCTGCAGCTTCCCATGCCTGTTTGGCGAGAAGTCCATTTACGCCTTCAGGGTTGGCCTGCATGGCAAAATGGAGTTCGTCTGCATCCATTGTTGGTGGCGTTTCTTCGCCAGTCTCAAGGTATTCCACTGAAACACCGAGGGTTTTCGCAATCAATGCGAGAGTTTGCCCACGGGGTTCCTTTGTCTTATCGTGCTCAAGCTTGTTCAGACGGTCATAGCCAACGCCAGACAAGTCCGCGAGCTTTCGCCGATTCCAAGAACGCTCTTCGCGCTTTTTGACAATTCGTTCACCTCTAGTCATATCGCCAGTATACATCAAATCTTTTTGACTATTTTGGCTTTCGACGCCAAATTCATGGCTTTTTGCGCTTGTTTTTGGCGCAATATCCAAATAAGTTTGACCAAACGCCAATTTATCTTGGCGCCTTGTTGAGCATGAATCCTGATTGATAGAGGTATTTGCCATGGATGACACTCCTTCTAAGTCACCGACAAGTGAGAGAGTATGGGAGAGGGTGGGGCCTCCCCGTAAGCTTATTAAAGAAATCAAAACGCGCTTTGGCGTTGAAGTGAGTAGCTCAACGGTATCCAATTGGCGCTCCAGCAATAACAAGAAAAACAACGCCCCCAATCAGTACTACCCGCTCATCGCTGCAATGTCGGAGTACTCGCTTGAGGAGGTTTTCTACGCGTTCAACCCAGAAAGCCGCATCACAGAAACACTCGACCGGGGGACGCATTGACCTGGGACCTAAGCGGACTGGTTCCGCTTTCCTATGACTTCATCATGGCTGACCCGCCTTGGAAGTATGAGAATTGGTCCAAGAAGGGTGAACTCAAGAATGCTTCTGCGAAGTATGACTGCATGGTGACCGCCGACATCATGACGCTCCCGCTCAGCAACTTTGCGCAAAAGAACTGCACACTCTGGCTTTGGGCTACAAACCCGATGCTCCCGCAGGCCTTTGAATTGCTGAACGCATGGGGCTTTAAATTTGTAACTGCCGGCCATTGGGTCAAGTACACCTACAACAAACGAACCGAGGAACGCTCCTTGGGGTTTGGAACTGGGTACTGCCTGCGCTCTGCTGGAGAGCCCTTTCTAATTGGAAAGATCGGAAAGCCAAAGTTTGCCAAAACCGTTCGATCCGTCATTGAAGGTTTACGCCGCGATCACTCCAGAAAGCCTGATGAAGCCTACATAGCTGCCGAGCAACTGTGCCCAGAAGCCCTCAATCGGCTTGATCTGTTCTCCAGACAGGAGCGTCCCGGCTGGACTGCCTGGGGCAACGAAATTCACAAGTTCACCGCCTGAACTGCTGCCTGACTTACGCATACCCGATTTGAGAATGTGCCCTACCAAACGAAGAGGACAAGCATGTCTGACAATGCCCTTGTAAATGAACCCCCTCAAGATGCTGTCGTTGCAACGACAATCTCAAAGCTGCGCAAAGTCTCAGAGGCTGCAGCCAGCTCGCAAGGTGAGATGCGCGCAGAGTATTCAAAAGCCGAAGCTGCTGGGCTGAACCTGCAGGCCGCCAAGAAAGCGATTTCGCTTTTGAAGAAGGGTGACGATAAAACGAAGGATTGGGTTGAGGAAGTCACTCAAACCGTTCGCTACCTTCGTATCTGTGGTTTGGAGCTCACCAAGGAACAACTCGAGTTGTTCAGTTTTACCGATACGTCGCTGGCACCGGTTGATGAGCGGGCTTATGTGAAGGGGCTTTCTGCAGGCCGCCTTGGTGAAAATGATAGAGAGAATCCTTATGACCTTGGTTCGCCAACCGGCCAGAAATGGATGGAAGGCTGGAACAAAGGTCACGAAGAGCGCCGCGCTGTTCTGGCCATGGAACCGAAGAAAGAAGAAGGCTCCGAGGTCATCAAGGGTGAGCAGGACGACGATGGTTCAGACCTAATTGACTCAACACTCGTTGACGAGAACGAGGAGGACTGATGCGCTTCCTCGGGTTGGACGTTTCCAAATCATGTACGGGGTGGGGACTGTACTCACCCGATGAAGTTGATGCGGGCACGTTGAAGTGCCCCATCAAGCCGCCGTTTGGGCTCCAGCGCGGCAAGATCGACGCCTCGTATGCGGGCCGGGTTGCGGATTGGTATGCGCAAGAGATGGATGCTCTGATTGTCAAGTTACGCCCGGACATGGTGGGGATCGAGCAGCCATTGCCTGGTAACTCCACCCGCGAAGTTCTCGTTGCAGATAAAACGCAGGGCTCCCTTGCTGACGACCGCATGCAGTTTCAGAAGATGAAGAAAGCAAAGGTTGGGGGGACCTCTTTCGATGTCACTCACTTCCTGCATGGCCTTGCGATTGGCGCTGCTCGTATTGCTTCCAGACGGAGCATTCCACCCCTTTACGTCCCGTCCCAAACATGGCGCTCCAGCACGGGCGTTGGCCGTGCACCGAAGGGATCGGGCTCGTCTGCGACTTCCTGGTACAAGAGGAAAGCCAAAGAGATTTGCAGCCATCTTGGGCACCCGCAAAAGAGCGGCGACGCTGCTGAAGGCCTGTTAATCGCCTATCACCTCTATCTCCTGAATTCACCTATTGATTTGTTTGGTCAAAAGAAAGCGGGGCTTCATGAATGAAGATTACTCCCAGCTATCCAAACCAGCAGGTGAGGCAAATGCACTGTTTGTAAACGACGATCAGGGCTTGATCAAAGCACGCCCCATCGGAGGTTGGTCTAAATCGCCCTATCTCATTGACCGGCGTTGGCTACGTGATGACCTGATTGAGGCTCTGGAACAAAATTTCTTAAAGCACGTGGGTTGGTCGCGCTCCTTTGCGGCGATGGCTGCCATGCAAAACGCCGCCGCCGCGTTCCTCGGTCATCCGAAGAGGGTCAACTTGGGTGAGGCAAGAGTTGGTTGGTATGAGCGAATGTATTCCATCGTTTGCGACGAGACGAACAACTCGGCGGAAAGTTTTCGTCGCGGTCATCTGAATGTGACGATTTCCTACACGAGCATAGAAAATAGTCTGTTGATGGACTTGGGATACCGAGACCTTTTGTCCACGGCCTCCCGCCAAGTGATTTCCTACATCGAACAGTTCCGCCAGCCCATTTATTCGATTGGCTGGGATTTCGCGAACGATGCTCTTCATTTCGACATACTCAATTGGGGGAAGCGATGATCCAAGATCTGTTTCTCAAAGACATTAATGCTGTTCCTTTATTCCCGCATTCCGAGCTGATCATTGACGCATTCGCCGGAGGAGGGGGCGCCTCCACAGGGATTGAGCGCGCATTGGGCCGCTCTCCCGACATTGCGATCAACCATTGCGACAAAGCTCTCACAACCCACGCAGCCAACCACCCGGATACGATCCACCTGAGAGAAGATGTCTTTGACGTGGACTTGAAGGCCCATACCAGCGGTCTCCCAGTCGGACTGCTCTGGGCGTCCCCGGACTGCCGTCACTTCTCCAAAGCTGGTGGTGGAAGGATCGTCTCCGAGAAGGTGCGTATGCTGGCCTGGTCGGTGGTCAACTTCTGCCAGAAGCTGGGCAAGCGCAAAAAGCCGCGTGTGATCATTCTTGAGAACGTAGCTGAATTCGCCAAGTGGGGACCGTTGGGCCCCAACGGAAAGCCAATCAAGAGCCGTGAAGGTGAAACCTTCAACAAGTGGTGCGATGCGCTGCGCAAGCTTGGCTACAAGGTGGAACATCGCTTGCTCAAAGCCTGTGACTATGGCGCACCAACCATCAGAGAGCGCTTGTTTTTGGTAGCCCGCTGCGACCGCAAGCCGATTGTCTGGCCTGCACCGACCCACGGGAATCCAAAGGCCAAAGGATTTGCCAAGAGCAATCTAAAGCCATGGCGGCCAGCAGCAGAGATCATTGACTGGTCGTTACCCTGCCACTCCATCTTTTTGAGCAAGGAAGAAGGGCGGAAAGTTGGTGTGAAGAGACCGCTGTCGGACAACACCATGCGCCGGATAGCTCTGGGAACGGTGAAGTACGTTCTGAATGCTCAGCAACCCTTTATCTTCAATATGAGCCATGGTGGGCGTATCGAGCCTCTCACAGAGCCGCTAAGGACGACAACAACCACGAAAGGCGGTGAGCGCCTACTGGTCGTCCCGTTTGTCAAAAGGGACTTCAAGAACTCAGTTGGGCATGCGATTGATGACCCTCTCGCCACTGTTACTGCCGGTGGCGGCGGCCATGCTTGTCTGGTCTCCGCCTTCCTGGCACAGCATAATTCCGGAGTGATTGGCCGGTCTGTGTCGGAACCGCTATCCACTGTCATGAAATCAGGCTCTCATCAGGCGCTCGTTACCAGCCACCTTCTGAGCCTGAAAGGAACCTCCCGGCGCTCCCAGTCGATCTTTGAACCAGCCCCTACCATCACCGCAGGCGGCATGCACGCAGCTGAAGTGAGAGCGTTTCTGATCAAGTATTATGGATCAAACATTGGGCAGTCGCTTGATGATCCTATTGGAACTGTCACGACGCGGGACCGCTTTGGGTTGGTAACCGTGAACATCGCGGGTGAGCCTTATATCATCACCGATATTTGCATGCGGATGCTTTCTGCGCGTGAGCTCTATCGTGCTCAAGGGTTCTATGAGAACCACGAAATTCGACCAATATACAACGGGCGACCTCTCCCTAAAAAATATCAGGTAGCCCAGTGCGGAAATAGCGTTTCTCCAGATCCGGCAGAAGCTCTGGTTGCTTCCAATTGTCCTGACTTGTGTGTGCGTGGGGAGGCATGAAATGAGTGACATTGAAGAAATCTATGATGTGATTCAGGTGTTTCAGACCAACGAACGTGTTCGCTTTTGGGTGTTGCAAGACGGGGAAGACCCTTTGACAACCATTGAGCGGATAATTGAATTTCCAGGGATCTTCCCAGTTTTCCTACTGCCATTACCCTTACCAATGCGTTTGAGGTGTGTTGCTGGGGGCATAAGCACAGTCTCCGGGTTCAGTGAGAACAGATGGGTTCCCTACTTGCACATCAGTGAGCAACCGCGAATTTGGCGACCGTCGCTGGAAGACCGTCTTCCCAATGAAGTTGATCTCGTCTCCATCAGCCCTTGGGAGGCGCTCGTTTGACCAAGCCCTCTCAGCGCGCCTCTCAGATACCGTTGCATGAGATCCAAGTCTTCCTGGGTGAGTTGCAACGCAGGGCGAAAGATCGGAACGGTGCGCCGGTCAAGGAATTCCAGATGCACTTTGAAGGGGAGGATGTCGTTCAATTCCTTCGAATGCTCTACGCGGCTGAATACCACTTGAGGAACTACGAAATCCGCCGCGTGGACGAAGATAAGGGGAGGAGGCAACGGTGACGAGAAACAACGACGCAGACGAGATTCGCGATAAGCTCAACGCACGTATCACTCAGGTCTGTGACTACTTCTACGGCGGCTGGATGGTTGACCCGTCCAACAAGAACAATGGCCTGATGACGCCGAGCCAGAAAGGCAAGCGCATCAGTTCGTCGTTCAAGGTGCATTTGGCTGGAAACCGGCAAGGACAATGGTATCGGCATTCTAAGAGCGTTGGTGGTGGCTCCGTTGAACTGGTGGCCTACGCCTTGGGATATGATCCTAAATCGGATGAAGGATACCGTGAGGCCTTCAGATGGGCACGAGGCTGGCTTGGGCTTGGCGGAAGACAGGAAACTGACGAGGAACGCAAAGAGCGTGAAGCTCGGCAAGCCAAGGAAAGTGAAGCCAGGGAGCGCCGACGTCGGGAACAGGAACAAGAAGACCTGAAGCGTGCGCAGCGCAAAGCCTACACAGCTGGCGAGATTGCAAAGCAGTGCAGGCCGATAGGCGGCACTGCTGCGGAAGCATATTTGTGCGGCTCAGCTAAGGGGCAGAGGAAACTACCGGCACTGTCCAAGTGGCCCTCTGACCAACGCGAACACATCGGGTTTCACGCCAACTTAGAGATGGACAATTTGCGTGTTTATGAGGATGGCCCGAATGGCCCCATACTCGTGAAGCGCGGCCCATCCTTTCCTGCTCTGGTGTTCTTCTTACGTGATCCGTTTGGAGATGTCGTATCTCTTCAACGCGTCTTTCTGGATGGTACTGCCGGTGTGAAGATCACGCAGATCAATCACAATATTCCTGATGCCAAGGTTATGTTTGCTTCGTCCTCCGGCGCGGCTTGCAGGATCGGCGGAGACGGTCCCCGCATCGGTCTACTGGAAGGCGGTGAGACAGCTCTTGGCAACTGGGCGCTCCATGACTTCCAATACCCTATGTGGGCAGCTATGAGCACCAGTGGTTTGGTGAGATTTGAGGCTCCTGGCTTCGTTGAACGCATCGATATTTTCCCCGACAGTGATGACGCGACGTTGCAACGCGAGGATGTTGGAGAGCCACCGGGAGAGCTTGCAGCGAAGCAATGTGCGGCCAACCAAAGAGCTGTAGGCATCCGCACCGTGGTCAACGAAGCTTGCCTACACAAATGTGATAACCTCGATCTTTGGGAAACTTACCGTGAACTCCAATGAGCAAACACCACCACATAATTTAGTTGCAGAGCGTGTTGTAATTGGCTCCTTGTTGAAGGAAGGCTCTCAACTTTTTGAAATCGCAGATGTCCTCAAGCCCTACCACTTCTTTCGCGACATTCACGGCCAGATATACAGTGCCATTGTAGATATCGGGCATTCGGGGCGCTCCCCATCGATCTCCAAAATCATGACCCGCATAGGTGAGGAGTATGATGATGGAAAGAGTGTAAGAAACCTGCTCACTGGGCTGCTCCGGGATGCCTCAAAAGAGGATGGATTGAACCCACTGGACTTTCTGGATGTCATCATTGAGTGCTGGTCCAAGCGACAAATTGCAAACACGCTGCAATGGGCACTCAAGGCACAACGCAACGAAGACAAGCTGCCTGACATTCTCATCGGTGAGATTGTGGAGCGGTTTCAGGAAATCGGCATGCAGTCTCAGGCGCGCCCATTGGTAACACTGGGTGATGCGGCAAGAGAAGCTTATGCAGATGCGTTAAAAGCACAAGAGACAGGACAAAGCACGGGGATGGATTGGTTTTTGCCGTCTGCTACCGAAGTGGTTGGAAGAATTGCACCCGGTGACTTTGGTGCAATCATGGCTGCACAGGGCGATGGAAAGACAGTGATAGCAGTGCAACTGCTACGCCATATTAGTGATGTTTATGGTCCGGCTGTCTTCTTCCAGTTGGAGATGAAACGAAAAGCAATTGCTTATCGTGAGTTATCAGGCGACACGGACACCTCCTACGATGACATTGAAGGAGGTTGCTTTGACTTGTTTGCCGCGCAGAAACTGGAGGAGGCGGTCAAGTCCTTGCAAAGTTCGCGGCTTTACATTGAGAGCAACGGGGATGGCCGCGAGGCAAACTGGGCAAAGAGACGGAACTGGACGCTTGAAGAAATCGTTGAGCGTCTCATCTACCTGAAGAAAACCAAGGACATTAGGGTGTGCGTAATCGACCACCTCAGGAAGATGAAAACCAAAAAGTCCTTCCGCAACGAGTTTGACCGAACTGAATACATTACAGGGACACTGAAAGACGTTGCAAATGTGCTGAACATTGCAATTATCGCATTGGTGCAGCGGACACGGCTTGGCCAGCGACGGGACCGGTGGGCCCCACGCGTTGATGATATGGTGGGTGGCCCCTCAATCGAACAAGATGCTGACTGGATTTTGGGGGCTGCGCGGCCTGAGGTCTGGCTTGATAAGAACAAGCCCCATCTACCGGCTGGTGTTGATCCTCAAGCGCACCCAGACTTCAAACAGTGGCTTGAAGAGAAAAGACAGCACAAGGGCAAGATCGAGCTATACGGCCTGAAGCGGCGGCGTGGAGCTGGTGGCATCATGAGGGATTTTATCTTTGACGGTGCCGCAGCGCGATTGAGGGAGATCTGAGAGATGCCACGAAAAAGCAAACACTCAGATGCAACGCTCTTTATCGTTTACGCCATGTGGTTGAAGGGGCACACAGAGGCCACCACAGCTCTTGCGGCTGGCCTGCAGTCCAAGAAACAGGTTGCCGGGATCATAGCCCGTTCTCCATGGAAAGACCGTGCGGGCATGGGTGATGCTGCGCGACAGGAACAGCTCGAAGAACTAAAGCAGATCCACCTTGATGAGGACGCCGGAGAGCTTCGGTGTGGTGGGCGTTTGAAGGATTTTGAGTGGACGATTGAGCCGCTTTGCAAAGATCAGAGGAAGAGCAGATGAACGAGCAATCAGAGCACGCGCTGAAGTATAGTTGGGCGCAAACTTGGGCGGACAAGCCCGATGACTACATAGCCAACATACCGCACCCGCCAAAGTCGTTCCTGCGCATTCATAAAGATTATGGGCCGGAAGGCGAGACGCGCTGGCATTGGGTAGCGAACACCACAATCAACATTGGTAAGGGGTACGCCGATACCCAGCTTGAGGCGCAGCAGAGTGCCGAAGAATGCTTCTGTGATTACGTGGACAAAGAGGTTAATTGAGGAGTAATGCATTGAAGTATGAAATGGCTGGAAGCCCTTATCTTATGCACGTCTCAGACAGACCCTGTCCCGACAAACTAAAACGGATTCTGGGTGATGGCAGGGCTGAAGAAAGAGCAGGCACGGAGGCATTCGCTGATATCTGCGCGTTCTTTCGAAATACTCCTTTACGCATTACAGCTTCTGAAGATGAAAAACTTCAAGGCAAAGTGAGTGTCCTAGTGGAGGTGCCAGATCACCTCACTCATAAGATGTCTGTTGAGCTTTTTGTTCAGGTGCAGAAAACAATATTTGACACCGTCCTATCATATCCACCGTTTCGCGAACTAAATGGGCTCATTGGTAGAGCTTTAAATGACCATACGATTGCCGAGGCTAATCAGCTGCTCGCCAGTTTTGAACGGCAAGCCCGTGCTCGACGCTCAGGAGAGTTCTGGGAGGCTCTGGCGTTGGCGCTTGGAATTGATCCAGCAATAGTGCCAGTCAACGACCAAGCGACAAGGAGGACGTCACTTTGATCATACTCAATAGTAACTATGCCTTCGGTATCGAGTGGCTGAAGATGAAAGAGAAGTTCATTACTGACGTGATGACTCTGACTGGGCGGACTGAGGAACGAGCTGAGCGCCTGGTTCAGCTCATTGAGCGCTTAGCGAGAAGCTCCATTGAGTATTCGCCGGAGGACTATTTCAGAGAGTGGAAACGTCGGTACTGTGCAGGTTGGAGTCACTCACGGTTACGTCATATCGAGATTTCGTTTCATCGTGACCCCAAGCAATTTCGCACCGCTCTCCAGAACAGCTTCACACCCGCAGCGAGCTAAGGAAACGCCATGCCCGTAGACAACGCTAAAGTTAAAGTGGACGCCACCTTCTACTGGATGGGGGACAGGGTCCATATTCGCGGCTTTATTGATGATCACGTTTGCTATCGCGTGTGGCGACGCAGAAAGAAACGATGGGACTACCATGTCCATCCGCTCTACTTGTTCTGCCGTTTTGCAGAACCAAACTTGGCGGCCTGGAAGGAACAGTGTGCCTGATTGATCAGTCTAAACAAGGACCGTGACGCATGGAATACGTAGACAAACCCAAGACCGAAAACGCAAAGTGGCTGCGCACCGCGTTAGATAAGCCGCTCCCTGAAACACTGGATGAATGCGGGACGGAGGGGACATTCGATCCGTGGGAAGACATTCTAACCGGTGTTGCCAGCCCCTATAACGCAGAAATTGAGTCCCTTGTCATCAGTTCCCTGAAAGCCATTCGCAACAGAAAGATTTCCGATCTGCTCGAAGGCGAGAATGCATTGGCAGCTGAGTTGATGCTCCATATTCTAGCTGATCGTCTATGCGACTATGGCACCAGCCCTCGCGGCGCTTTTCCCGCAACTGGGTTAGAACCAATGTGGCAAGAGTTGATAGATAAGTGGTCAGCGTACGCCGATGTCGCTTGGAGCGACGAGCCAAACTAAGGAACTAGATCATGCGTTGCGTGCATTATGTCGGGTTTAGAGATGACCGTTACATAAGCGCCCTGCGCGTATTCGGTGGGCCTGTTTTCATTCATCGGGTTTGGGATCGTAGGGCGCGGCGTGACATCGGCGAAAATGACTTAGTGGTGTTTGCCAACGGCCCTCACGATCAACCACCTAGCGAACGCAATGGCGATGACTTAACTGAGCTGGACGACCCAGCACGCAAGTAATCAAACTAAGGAGCCTCACATGAACGCCATCCTCAAGGCCCTCCGTGCTGCCAAACCTCTGAAGCGTGTTGCTGGCGCCCCTGTTGTGGTTCCGCTTGCTGGCTACTATCGCCGGTCAGACGAAGAGGAGGCGGAGCGTTACCGGTCCTACGCTGCAATGGCGCGGGAGTTTGGCTTTGAGAACTGGCACACCAAGCCAGCTGCGCGTAATCAAACAAACAGGGATGCCGGCCGGAACGGTCAAAAGCGCGATCTGCGCATAAGCAGGAACAACATCTTGGTTCAGGATGCGCGCTCAGCTCCACTTGAATGGCTGGTCTTTAATGACAAGCTACACGATCCGGATATGAACAAGAACATCGCCAACGACAGAGCAGATGCTGGGTTTTACTTTCGCCAAGAGATGAGTAAGGCCGAAATCTCCGGCCTGCATTCACCGGACTGGATGAGCGAGCCAACCGGAACCCATGGCCCGCGTTCTCTTGCAAACACCAAGCTGGATGCAATGGTATCCATCAACGGGCTAACCGAGTGGATGCCCAAGGATGCCTATCAGCTGCTTGAGCGCGTCGTGTGGTGTGATGAATGGGTTTGGGAGCAGCAGGGTGGTAAGGGCAAGAAGGCGACCATTACAGCCGTTCAGAAAGCGTTGGACTATGCCGCCGTCCATTACCAGCTGCTGCCATGGGGAGAGTTTGTTGAGAAGTGGCTTCAGTCCTCGGAAGACTGGGAGGAGGATGCAAGCGTCTGACGCAGCACACCAAGTGCGTGTATCTCTTCATCGGTCTCTGGGGTCCACTCAGGTAGACCTGCTCTGACAGCTGCCATTGCAAGACGGTCGGTCTTGGACAAGGTTTTAGTTCCGGCTTTTGCGCGCTTGGATGTTGCGCTGGCAAAACCGATAGATTCTCCGGCTACTGAAACCTGTTTCCCGTGAAAGCCGTTGGCTTGCATCCAGATCTCAAAGTCAGTCTTTTCTTTTTCCATGTCACCACCTTTACCTGTGGCGACTTTAAAGCTTTTAGGCGTCGTGATTGCAACCATAAATTTCCTCATTTGGTGATGTTGACAGGTGAGGGGCAGACGATGTTGACTATCTCCAGTTGGTGGGAGATGGATTGATGCGTGTTTTCCTTGTTGTTTGCTCTTTGCTTTTAGGTACGCTGCAGTTGGCTCAAGCGGCCCCTACGGTAACGGCACAGGATCTGGTGTTTGGTGAACGTTCTCTGATCGGTCAACGGGTTCAGGTCACCGGTTGTACTTGGATTGCAAGTGGCGTATCCGGCATGAGATGTCGGGTGTTTTACAACGGCCAGTTCCTAACGACCCTCTGGGCCAAGTTGACAAATGACCAAATGCCGCTCGTTCGTTTGTTGCTAGACAATTGCGTCAAAGAAAACCCACGCTGCCAGTTTGATATCGAAGCAAGCGTCAAGGACATCGGCCAACGCCCTGAATTGAAAGATATCGAGTTTGACTTCTGAAAGAGAGCTCCTGTAAGGAGCCCCCTTGCTAGACTATCAGGGTCTCATCGGCATCAACATGTAGGTCAGGCCGTAGGTGTCAGCAGTCTGTATCACTGCTGGATCGCCAGAGCCAGAAAGGTAGATCGTCGCTTCCGGGCCAGCGTCTTTCAGAATGTCAGTGAGATAGGAGTTGTTGAACCCGATGGCGAACTCCAGTTCGTCCCCCGTCGCCTCCAGCTTGTGTTTTGCTGTGCCTCCTTCACCCTGGCATGAAACCCAATAGGCACCATCTTCTTGATAGAGCTTGATAGCCCGACCTTTCTTGTCGGCGACGCAGGTCACGCTGGCAATAGCGTCGATCGTGTTTTTTGCGTCCAGCTCGATTGCCTGATGGCTACCCATTGAGAAGCTTGGAACCACACGCTCGTAATCCGGGAAGGTACCATCAACCACTTTGGCTCTGAGTTTGTCCTGACCCAGTACGAAATTGATCTGTCGCTCACTGACTTCCAGTGTCACTGTGTCCGGGCAGTTCTTGTCTTTGAGGCGCCGAACCATCTCTTTAACAGCAGAGGTTGGGATGATGACGCCCGGAAGATCTGCAATCTCGTGGTCGGTCGGGTATTTTGTGAGGCGATGGCCGTCGGTTGAGACAAAGACCAACTTTTTGGTTTCGGTGGTGTGCATGTAAACGCCCTGCAGGTAGTAGCGCGTTGGTTCGCTGCCGACTGACATGAGCGTTTTGGAGAGTATGTCTTTCAGCTCAGCGCTGCTCAGCTCGAAGCGCTTAACATCTTTATCGTCAGTGAGGTAGCTATCTGGAAACTCAGAGACATCCGCCAACATAGGGAAGGTGAGGCTCAGGCGGCCACATGAGAGGTGAAGATTATCATTGCCCGATGAGATCTCAACCTGTGCGCCAGTTTTGGCTTTGTCGAGAACCTTTTTAATCTTCTCAACGCTCACAAGGGCGCTGAAGTTGGCAACCACGTTGTCACCAGTTGGTTTGATAATGGATGTGCTTACCTGATCCAGATCGGTGCTGGTGAATGTGAGTTCGCCGTTGTCGTTGCCGCAAATTGCAACACCGGTTAGCACTGCGATTGAGGAGCGACGCGGTGCTATGTTGAAGCAGTTCTTGATAGCAGCGGAGAAGTCAGTTGCAGAAATGGTTGCTTGTGGCAATGCAGACATGGGTTGGTCCTTTTGGAAATGATGTTGAAATGAAGTCGTGATGTAAAAAAACCGCCTCGTGGCGGTTACAGGAGCTTAGCGATTACTTGAGAGGCTATCTCATCCGGCTTTGGGTAGTGTTCCGGACCGGGGTATTTGCTGTCACTTCTGCGTTGGATAAAACCGAGCGCTACAGGGACGAACCCCCAGTCGAAAGGATGATCTAGCGTGGTTTCTGCATCTTGCCTGATACATTCGTTGTAGACCTGTTGAACCCAGATCGCGAGGTCGTATACCACGTCTCGTAACTCGCATGTTCCAAGATCTTCGCGCCAACTGTCCCAAAGAGCGTTGTTCTCGCAGTCGCCGGAGTTGATCGCCTCCCAAACGCATGCAGCATTGACCGCTAGTGTGCGACTTGGTTCAGTCCTGAGATTGGCAAGAGAGTTGACGAGCTCCAATGCAGTCTCCTTGGAGGTACGGTCAGCAATGGCGCTGCTGTGTCCAAGGTCATCCACCAGATACACCGTCCAAAAAGTGCTGAATGAGGGGGACTGAGGGTCTTCAAGCAACTCCTTGAGCGCTGCCTTGTAGTCTTCTTCCAAGGCATAGGATTGGCAGGAAGCTTTCATTTCGATGACGGGGCGGATATCAAATTCATCAGGAAGGTTCATTGGGCAAATCCTTGTTCTCTGGTAACTGACCAGGCGCGGTTCCAAAGGGCAGTTAGTTCGTAATTGTCGTGGTTGGTTTGGAAGCGCTCACCACGTTTTTGCATAGCGGCGTCCATGATCATGTTGGCATCCAGATAATCGTGAGAGGCACAACACCTATCGTATTCTGGTGTGTTGTTGCGGCTGTCGATTTCTCGGAGTGTTTCAACGGGCAGAGCTGCCGCCATCTCTATCCGAAAGAGTTGTGACAGCTCCATTGCCTGCGCATCCAAGATTGTGAGAATTTGCTCCTTCAGGCCGCCCGGAGACCTAGAGTAATGAATGGGCCAAGGTCCCTCGTGCAAAGCAGTTTCAATTGACATCACATCGCCAAAGTTTAGGACATGAACGAAGGGCAGGAGGCCGTAAATGGTGCAACTTGCGACTCCGTTGTCAGAACACTTCTGATCCTGAACATCGAAATGAAGACGCACGAGGTCATTGATCGACCCGGCTATCGGGCTATCTGAGAATTGCATGGTGCACTCCTTGTTGGGTGCGGATTACTGGGGAAGTGGGGGGGGATGCCAGTAAGTGTATCTAGAAAAGATACACCCAAGCCGTTATCTAGAAGCATCGTTTAAGAAAATCTATCAAAGTTAGAGGATGTTATGAGGCAAGTGTATGCGGGGATGTCTCCAGAAAAGTTAGTCACACGCGCCAACTTCAAGGAAACAGCAGTTGAAAATTTTGAGAGAGCAATGGATCTACTCAAGAGAATCGAAGATGTGGGAACTGCTATCAACAAACGAGACTTAAGGTTTCTATGCGTTCTTGATGGTGTCTGTGAGGATCGAGGCAACCCAAATCGCGTGCAGGTTGTTGGGATTATCAGCAACGAAGCTCCTTATCTACTGGAAGAGATGCGCTCGTCGCATGATCAGAGCACCGCTCTCGCCCTTGTAAACACAGCTATTGCCAACGGAGATAAGCGAGGTGCGGGATTTGACGCGTATGGTGACAGAGCTCTAAGGCTCCTTGAACAACTGAACCTGATCGACGTTGCTGGTGATGACCTTTCGATCACCACACGTGGTGAATTGCTGGTCGCGTTCTTGGCTGATTGCGATAACGATTACAAAGCTGCACGCGCTCAATTAATTTAGTCTGCAAGAAAGTCTGGCCGTCTATGCGCGGCCAGTGTCTTACTTCCAATTAAACTGAGCCTTTGAACTCGGCAATTGTAGTCCGATCAGCTTGCTGTATCACCGACCGGACCTTGCGTAGCCAAGTCATTTCAGGATGGCTCCGCTCAATGATATCACACGATTGCTCTACTTGTTTGAGCATGCGTAGCATCTCGGGGGCAGCGGCAATGAGATGACCGTTGCCAACTTTCTCGGTCCCATGGAGGCGGCAAATGATATACCCACCATTAGCGCGCTTTCCATTTTCCTCTAACTGATAGATGTGGGGATAGTTGGCGGTGCTGTACCGCCATACCTTGTTTTCAATAGTGGTCATAGTGAGATCCTCAATTGAAAGAGGGAGCGCGATCAAGGATCACCAAGCACGTTGAGACGCCCGTTCCGCTTTCCTTGAAGGAGTTGTCAGGCAGGTCGATCACTTCGCCCCCTAAAGCATCAACCCATTGAGTTAAGACAGGCTGCCGAACACTTCCAGACGACATGATACAGGCGACACGCCCATATGCCCTCAACAGTCCATAAGCATGCTGGAGATGCTTAATATCCTGACGTTTCTCGAATGGTGGGTTCATGAAGATACGATCGTAGACTGGACCCGGATTAAACTGCGTGAAGTCATCCGCAACCACATCGTATCCTTTGCGTTCGAGGATAGCAGACAACCGGTGATTAAGCTCGCAGCTCTCAATGGTCAGATCTTCTTCCAGACCCATGAGTACATCGAGAATTGCGCCATGGCCCGCACTGGGTTCAAGCACACGCATTCCGTCTTCGATCCCAGCGTAGTCGAGCATTGTAGTCACGACTGTTTCAGGGGTAGGGAAGTAGCCTGGAATGTTCATGTCCTTCAAACCCTCCATCTCCCGTCGCTGCTCTTCGGCCTTCTCATCATGACCTGAAAGCAAGCTGAAGATTGCACGGGTCTGGGCGGTATCCTCGCGAGGCTCTCCCGTATCGATCCCAGCTGAATAGTAGCGGCCATCGTGCTTGATCTTTGTCTTGACTAACTCGCTCACTGCCTTTTTAGAACGGATCGTTTGCAGTTCTGTTGGAAGGGTGTTTTGCTCAGCTAAGTCTGCAATCTTACGCATGGCTTCTTGTGTGCGCTTCAGGTGATAGCCGTCATTCCGTGCTTCGGCAGCCATGCGTCTTTGGCGAGGCGTGTTCGTGGTACGCTCGGCAAGTTTATGATCGATGTCAGCCTGCATTTTGTCCGCCAGATTGCGGAACCGCGCGATACGAGGATCTACCGTTGGCTGATGACTCTGACTATTGGTAGGCGCTTCGCCTCTTGCGAAGTCCTCCGCTGCTTGCAGCGCTTTGAAGGCAAATCCCGCTGGTGTTTTGCCCCACTTACGTGTGTACCAACCACCAAGCTCTTTGGCTTTTTGCAAGAGTGCGTCATACTCGGAGCGTTCGATGCGCTCAGGCATAATGCAGATCCACATGTCGAAGCCCTTCTTGGTGTGGGTATGCTGCTCGATGGTAAAGTTCGCTGAAGCCTCTGAATGAGCAGGAGTAGCCTGCTTCTCATCAAAGGACGGACCCCATTGCCCAACAGGGATGGAGTGCGCTCCGTTGCCAATCTCGTACTTGCGAACTTTCCAACCGGATGAATGCCGGTAGCCGTCTTTCAGATAGTACCCACCCCCCATGCTGTAGTTCTCACGGTGTTCTGCTGACTTTGGCGCTTCGCTCAGGTTCTTAGTGAGCTCAAACGTCGCTGCTGCTTTCCGCATCTCTGAGAACAAATTGCGAGTGTGGGAAGAGAACGCAAGGATCACGGTCTCTTCGGTGGTTGAATTGTGATAATCCGTCATGAAGTCGCAGTCGTCTTCAACGCGCTCTGCGACGATCACAGCCTTCGCCCAGTTCGGCATCTTCTGAATTGCAACAGCAAGGAATTCCTGTGCACGCTTTTCAGCAGCTTCTTTTGCTGCTTCGCGTTGGCGTCGGTCCTCGTCCATTGCCTTTTCTGTCCGGGCAACGATTTCTTCTACCGGCTCTTCAACAATCTCACCCCAATATTTGAGTGCTAAGTGATCTGGATCCAGTGTTGAGATACTGGCAGTATCCCAGCAAACCACGTATTGCAGGGCACCTTTCGGAACTTTCTGCATTCCAGTCGCAGTGAGTGCGTAAACTTCTGCTGCTCTTTCGTCGTAGCCGGTGATGGTGCCTTCGCCATTGTAAAGGCGAATACGAGAACCAAGAGGAAGAATCTCAGGCATGCAAATACTCCTAGAGTCAAATGAACTGAAAAGGGTGGGGATCAGGCAGCTGGTTCGCCAAATTCAGTGAAGAGAAAGCCGCTGGTGTTGAGCGCTTCAAAGACCTGCGCATCACTGGTTAGGTGCGCATGCTCTTGCTCAAGTTGGCGGTGGATCCAATGCATGAAATGGCGCAGAACGTCCGAGAGCTCTGATCCAATTCCATTGGGTGGGGTAATGGCTTGAATGGTTTCGTCGATCTCATGAACCAACTCAGCGTCGATCTGGATTGTGCCCGGATGGCAACCGTAAGCCCCACTGTGGGTTAGCTTCGCGGTCAACTGGCAATCGGTGTGCACGAGTAGATGTTGAACCCGCTTGGCGATACTCAGCAGATCAATATCGGTCGGGCTAAACTGTGCGATCCTCTCGACAATCTGTGCACTGTTTCCGGGGCTTGAGAAGTGCCCCTCAAAGCATGCGCCATCTCCTTGCGAGGCAAACCCACTGAAGTAGATTGCAGGTGCTGTGTCGTAAAAGTGTTTGCTTATGCGCTTGCGATTAATGGAGATACCCAAGAGCTGAGCGGCTTGGTCTGCCCAGTCATAGACGGATTGATACCAGTCATCCTGCACAGGCAGAGCGCGATAACGCTCAAGCACGCGACTTTGAACGTTCTGTGGGAGCTCGTTTAGGGCGTAGGCGTTAATCTGGAGGAGTACAGACATTGATGCATCCTTTCAGGCATAAAAAAAAGCACCCCCAGATGGGAGCGCTTCGCATGAATTGTTGAATGAGTGGGGGGGGCTAGATAAAGAACTTGTCGAACAGCGCAAACGCACCAAGAATTGCGGCCATAATGCCAGTAAGGCGAATGGTCATCACATTGGCGTGGTTCTCCAGCGCCAGTCGCAAGTCTTCTTTCGTGACAAGATCTTTCATGATGTAGTCCCGCGCTGCGTTGGCGTGTGCCTCTGCTTGCTTGCGTGGCACACCTTTATCTTCCAAATCTTTTGCGTAGGACAGGCTATCAAATACGAGGGCCATTGTCAGTGTCTCACTGTGAACGGGGTTGAGCGTTGGTTACCTCTGCAAGTCTTGTTTGGATGGAGGTAATGGACGCATTCAGCCGTGACAGTGCGTGCTCAGCTGTCGTTAGGCGCACTTTTCCGCGTTGGTCCGTCTCACAGGTGAAGTTGTACCAACGCGCCTTAGGGTGAAGACGCATGATCTCTTTGATGTACTCAAGGGTATTGCGGCTTTTCTTGAGTAGCTTGGCGAGTTCCACAGGTGACAGCCCATAGAGGAGGGGGAATACGACAAAGTGAGTGCCATTTTCGCGAACACCCCAGATCCCCCCTTGTCCTGCCTTCAGGTTGCGACATTCAAGACGGTCGTTTTTCGTGAGATCAGTTTTGTAGTTTTGCAAAACGGGCGCGGCATGTTGCTCTAGCCGCGAGTAGATTGTTGGCATGGAGTGTTCCATATGTTCCTCGTCAGGCTGGTAGGATGAAAAGGGAGTGAAAAGCCACCATGATGCAGAGCACCAGCACGGCTGCTGAGAAATAGAAGTGCAGCGACATATCAGCATGCAGTCAGGATACGAGCGGACTGGTAGCGCTTGCGCTTGAGGGTAGCGTCGGCAACATACGCAGTAATTTCCTCACGAAACTCACGGCGTTGTTTTTGCGCATAGGTCTCAAAATGCGGGTGATTGCGTGGCATGGCCGTCCTCCTACGCCAGAGTGCAGACAGACTCCTCCCGTCTAAATCTCTGGTGTTTTTGAAAATTGGCTGGTGGGTGGGATACAGGTGCAGGTATGGCACCTTGAAAACAAGCGCTATCACGTGCTTTCAGGGAGCCACACCACCCCCTCTAGCGGGGGTAGCGTGGGGGACTATCAGGAAGCCAGTTCAAGTTGTACCTCGTTCTGGTCATTTGCAGGGGCTGGGCTTTCCTTAGGTTGGTTTGCCTGAAGGAAGTTTGCGAGCTTCTTTGCAAGCGCATGGTCACCACTAGCCGCCTTCAGTTCCTTCTCAACCAGTGCAGAAAGACGGTCTGCGAATGACTTAGACGCAGGGGTGCCTTTCTTCTTCTCACGCAGGAACTCAGCTGGTGACACTTTTAGCGCGGTCTCAAGGTCAGACTTCTTGCCCTTGGAATACGCAAACTCCTGCGTTTCAGTGTCGAATGTGACTTTGCCAAGTGCGCAAGCATACTCACGGATTTGCCCGCGATAGTTGGTAGGTGAGGACTGGTAAAGTTTTGCGATGTGAGAGGCACAGTTGTGCTCCTCTACGTGCAATAGTGCACAGTATGCAAGTTGGTGTGTGCGTTGTGAGAACGTAGTAGCGGTTTTGCCATAGCCAGAGATTGCACGAGTAAGGGCTTTGCCGGAAAGAACTTTGAAAGACATGATAGGTTTCCTTTCGGTTGAGGGTTGCAATACTTCCAGAAAGACCGCCACGAATGGCGGCAATTCAAGAGGCATTGGTTTAGGTGCAGTGCTTGGTGGCGAACGCAATCACATCACTTGCGCGATAAATGTTATGCGTTGAGCTGATACGTTGCGCGACGAGAGTGCAGGAAAAATCGATACACATTGCGCCATCATTGGCACGAGCATGGATAGACAATCCGAAGGGCTTAAGAGCCTGTAGTGCATTGCGTAGAGTGATTGTACCGTTAGATAATGCAAATTGTTCGATACTCGTTTTGATGTCTGTATTTGTAAACATGATAGGTCTCCGGTTAGAACACCGAACGCCACACGGTTTCCCGCATGGCGTCTAGGAATTCCAACTCGTTCACTAAGAACGGTCCCGTGAACCGTCGCCCTATCCAGTGCCTTAAACGATAACCCTAGAAGCAAAGCCCCAAGGTAATCGGCTGGCACACTCGTTTCTAATCGAATGCGTCGCAGTCCCTCTGCGAAATTCCGTCGTGTTGCTCGTAAGTCAGGCCACACGCTAGCCCCGTTCCCTGCAACGCTTTGTCGTGCGTTGTCGAAGGTTCCCCTATTACGACGATTTGAAATTGCGATCCGCGTTTTGATCAATCTGCCAAGGGGAGCGGTAAAACTCGGTTTTGACAAACATTCCAAAAGTTGGAATTTCGTATCGGCTAATTGTCAATGATCTGGCTTTCAGGCCAATCGAGCTCTTGTTTCGATGACTAGATAAAAGCTCATATTGAGCCTTTGGTCAATCATAAAAAGATCAAAAAGATCTCATAAAATGATAAATGCTTGAATTGAAACGAAAAATAATTGGAATTAATTTGGATAATTGGCGCGAATCAATTGCCAAATGACCAAAAGCGAGTCATAAGTAACCCCACATTCGAGAGTTACGCCTCCTCCCCAACTAACTAGCCCGCCCTAACCGGCGGGTTTTTTGTTGCCTGCTATCAGAGAGGGAGGGAAGGGCGCCAGGTCACGCAATGCCAGGTGACCCACTCCCAGCAAGCCCCACGCTTCCCAGCTCCCACAAACCCACACGTAACCTGCAAAGGAATCCCGCGTCACACGCGTAGCAAACCGTGTGCCAAGTACCGATTGGTCACACCGTGTCCTCGGAGACACGTGGCATTCGTGCACTGAGTGACCGGATCGATACCTGATCCCCCTTTGTTCACCCCACCCCCATAGGTTCCTTCTGGACGGGGGGGCACCGCGGGGCAGCCGCAGCGCAGTATTTGAACGTTTTTCGACAATTTTTTTTCGGATTTCCGATTCCGAAAACGATATGAAAAGGAATTGGGCGATGCGGGTCGAAGTTTCGCTAAAAACCAAACACTTAGTGAGCTTTCGGAAGCATTCTCAATTGCTCGCAAAAGGGAAATGGAAGCAGGAAGCCCAGCGTGGGGTGATGCAAGCGACCAAAAAAGTGAAAACCAAGGTTCAGAAGGCCGTCACCCAGCAGATGGCGCTGAAGTCTGGGAACTATCGAAGCTATGTTGTGAAGAACACGCGGGCCTATTCGAAGCCTGCTCAACTGACCGGGATGATCGTTGCCAACAACAAGGGTGGTAAGATTGAGATCTACAAGGATCTGAAGACTCTATCCTCCAAAGGGCGTGCAGCAAAGAGGTACAACTCGGGTCGTTCCGTCGATGATCAGGGCTTCGTTAAGTCTGGTGTCTGGAACGCGCCAAGAACATTCAAGCGCTCGTTTTCATCTAACGGCGGCTTCTTCGCATTGATCCCCGGTGGGAAGACATCCAATGCTCTTCCAAAGGAATTTTGGACTTTTGGCAAAAAAGCAAGTCAGCCGAGGGATAGCGGTGGCCGGTTCAAGTCCTCGCAGCGCCAAGGCTACCGCGTTCGTCGGCTATATGGTCCGGCACTTGGCAAGGAGATGCAAAAAGACCAAGCCTTGGCCACCTTCAAGAAGGAAGCGCCTAAGGAACTAAGGGTCCAGGTCGAGACGCGCATCAAAAAGATCATGAAGTTCTAATGCAGGGTAGAGCAGTCCGGTAGCTCGCTAGGCTCATATCCTAGAGGCCGGTGGTTCAAATCCACCCCCTGCAACCATCTCCCCCAACCAAAGGAAAGTGCCCCAATGGATAAGCAGCATAGCAAGTCAAAGGATACCGAAACCCAGATTAGGCCTAACTTGCAATCTGGCTTCAAGTCTTTGGAAAAATGGGAAACCGCGTCGATCACGGATTTGAAGGATGCCGCACGCGAGGTCAACTGCATGCTCCTATCAATTCGGGACATCAGCATTCAGAACGATTTGGTTCGTGTGGATTATGAAAAACTGGACGAGGCTGCAGCTCACTTTAGAGCAGCCTTTAAACTGTCCATTGAAGCTGTTGCCGGCATCACGGTGTTTGACCTTTCTAAAGATGATGCGAGGAAAATCTGATGCATCCCTCAGTTCTTGAAGCCTATTGGGGCCTCTTCTGTTTTCAGGTGAACATGATGTGGGCATTTGGGTGCTTGCCCATGCCAAAGGGGAAGCAATGATTGAACTCCTACAATTTTATGTCTCCGGTTTTTGGGTTTGGGTAGGACTGACGTTAGGCCTTGGGATGATCCTTGGGCTAGGCCTCAAGTGGTCAGTCCTGCTCGTTGTTGGTGTTATTGCGGCTCTGCGTGGTTCTGACCTGAACATCAGTTAGTGCCAGGACAAACATCTCTGCACGCATCGAAGGTTCTGGTTCCACCAGGAGTATTTGTAGGTGCGTGCGGAGGTCTCTATTCCTCCTGTGGGGCAGGAGGAGTCGGCGGGCAGGCGTCGGCAGCCGGGAGTTTATATACTTTCCTCTCAGCGAAACGCGGGATGTACGGGCCATGCCCGGATAGTGGCGCCGTGCCAATCCCGCGAACCTGTCTTCTTTCAAACAGAGTGATACATGGCACCAAGATCAAAGCCTGCTTCCAAGAAACCGCCACGCAGTAAACGAACAGCGGCGGGCAACTCCAAGATGCCCGACATGGTTGGATCAGCTGAGATGGCCAAGTGCCTTGGGGTTACCACACGCAGGCTAGGACAGCTCGTTTCTGAAGGTGTGTTGCGCAAAGAGGGGCGCGGCAAGTTCCCGCTGGCCTTCAATGTGAAAGCCTTCATCGACTTTAAGGTGCAGAGCGAGGTGTCGGGCTTGGCTCCGAGCAGTGCCGACAAGCTGGCGCAAACCCGAGAGCAGGCACTGCTTCGCAAGATGGCTCGTGAGGACCGAGAAATCATCGCAATGGAAGAGGCGATGGAAGCCTTGGAAGACGTGACCGGTGAGTTTTTGACCACCATGTCCACCCTACCTGCGCAAATTACAAGAGATCTGGAAGAACGGTCACGCATTGAAAAAATCTGTGATGGTGAACGAAAGCGACTTGCTAAGAGTTTCGTCAAAACTACCCAAGCTCTACAGCAGGGTCGTCGAGCTTCTAGCGCCCAGACCGAGGATGACGCCAGATGAATGGGGCAGGCACAATCGTGAGTACCCCAGACACAGCGGGCACCCCGGCCAACGCAAGCCAGAACTGACACCCTATACCATTCCCTTTGGACGCTGGGTGCAGGCGCGCACGCATAGACGCTACGCACTTGCAATGTTTGCGCAAGGCGGCAAGACAGACAGCTTTTTCGACATTGTTGGTGAGCGCCTTGATACCTCACCGGCACCGATCCTCTTTGTTGGACCTACAAAGCAGTTCATCAAAGACCAGTTTGAGCCAAGGCTTGATGATTTTCTTACGGAGACGCGTGCGCTGGCAGCAAAGGTCAGCACATCGAAACGGCAAACCAAAACCAGAAAGACTGTTGCTGGCGTTCCGGTACGCATGGCACACGCAGGATCTACCACTGCTCTTAAGTCAGACTCGATAGCGCTTGTGCTGTCTGATGAGGTGGATGAGTTTGCTGCCAATGTGAAAAACCAAGGCAACATCCTGCGCTTGATCGACAGGCGCGGTGAGACCTTTGCAGACTTTGTGCATGCAGCCGTATCTACACCCTCCATCGGCCCGTCCGAGGCCTATCGAGATCCTGATAGCGGTTTGGAGTTTTGGGCAGAGCAGGACCCGGACCAGATCGAGTCTGCCATCTGGCGCATGTGGCAGTCCGGGACACGGCACCATTGGGCATGGCCTTGCCCGAACTGCGATGAGTATTTCATTCCACGCTTCAGCTGTCTGAAGTGGGATAAGCCGGTTGATGATACTGGACGCGAGCTTAAGTCCGACCCAATGCTGGCCTTCCAGACAGCTCGTTTGGAATGCCCTTGTTGCGGACTGCCTATTGATCATACACACAAGGACGACATGAACGCACGAGGTGTGACGGTCGCACCGGGGCAAAGCGTTCAACCGGACGGAACAATAATTGGGGCAGAGCCGCAAAGCTGGACCAAGAGCCTTTGGGTGAGCGGGCTTGCTTCTCCTTTTGTGTCCTGGGGACAGAGGGCAGCTGAGATTGTTGAGGCTTACAACTCCGGTGATCCCTACGACATCCAAGTTTGCATTAACGCCTCTTTCGGTGAGCTGTACGCTCCTGGTAGCGGTGAGGTGCCAAGCTGGACAAAGGTGAAGGAACTGGCGTCTCCAAGCTATGTGAAGGGGCAGGTTCCAAGCGGTGTCAAGAAGATCACGGCAGCCGTGGATGTGCAGAAGAACTGCCTCTACTACACCATTCGCGGTTGGGGTGAGCGCGCAACGTCTTGGCTGCTGGAGTATGGGCAGCTGTATGGGGAAACCAAAGAACGTTTTGTCTGGGAAGATCTGGAAGGGCTTTTGCAGAAAGACTTCGACGGCATTCCTATTCGTCTCGCTCTCATTGACGCCGGTTTTCGACCCGGCAAAAAAGATGAAGTTCCGGTGCACCGTGTCTATGAATTCTGTCAGCGGAACAAGCGCATAGCACGGGCAACCAAGGGCTCTTCAACCACCATATTGCGGAACATTGCAGCTACGAAAGTAGATGTGAACGTGAATGGCATGTTGCTGAAGAATGAGATCGAACACTACCGGCTCGATACGGACTTCTTCAAACGTTGGGTGCATGAGCGGCTCCATTGGGAGCCGGATCAGCTGGGTGCATGGCTGCTACCTGCGGACGTGTCAGAAGACTTCTGCAAACAGATGGTATCCGAGGCTCGTTTGAAAAAGGCGAGTGGACGGGTCAAGTGGGTCCAGCGCCAGAAAGACAACCACTATTTCGACTGCGAGGCAATGCAGGCTGCTGCTGGCAGGTTGGAGAATGTTCTTGAGCTTCGCTCGAACTCGCCAGTCCATCGCGTTTCCACGCATGCAACGCCCCAAAAGAAGAGAAAGAACGACTGGTTTGGCGAACGAAGGAGCATTTGGTGAGTAACGATATCTCCGGTCTGACGACCGACGAAAAGAAATCGCTCTTAACTAAGCTGGAGAAGGCCAGATTTTCAGGTGCTGCTCGTGTGAAGTTCCGTGATTACGACGTTGAATACAAGTCTGACGCTGAGATGGTTAAGGCAATCAGCGACCTGAAACAGTCAATCGGGGCAGCCGACGGTAAGCGACCAAGATCTGTTATCCGCACTAACTTTTCAAATGGACTATAATGGCCAACGTTCTTGATAAAGCTATCGGCTTCTTTTCACCCACTGCTGGATTGAAAAGAGCGCGGGCACGAGCGGCGCTTGATGTTGTCACCAGAGGCTTTGACGGAGCCAGCCGAGGCCCGCGTGTGAGCAACTGGAGGGCCAGTTCAAACTCTGCGGATGCCGACATTCAGGCAAATGCCCCAACGCTGCGAGCGCGTTCGCGTGATTTGATCGTCAACAACAAGTATGTTGCAAGCTCAGTCAACACGCACGTAGATAACCTTGTGGGCACGGGGATTATCCCGCGTGCTGCCAGCGATAACCCCGAGCTCAACCAACGCATTAATGATGCGTGGGATCTGTGGGTTGAAAAGTCTGCACCTGATGGGCAGATGGACTTCTATGGTCAGCAGAGCCAGCTGTGTGCAGGTCTGGTTGGTTCAGGCGAAATGTTTGGTCGTCGCCGTGTTCGCCGTTTTCTGGATGAGCGTTTAGTCCCGATGCAGATACAGACCTTTGAGTCTGAATTCATCGATGAGAGCAAGCGTGAGGCCAGTACGAAGAACAGGCGGATCGTCAGTGGCATCGAATTTGACAAGATTGGTGCACGAACCGGCTACTGGATGTATTCCAGCCACCCAAATGACGCTAATGGTTTTGGTGGCGGGCAAGCAACCTCAAAACTGATCAAGTCAGCTGATGTCTTCCACCTTTATGAGCCGCAACGGACGCAGGTAAGAGGTCTCCCGTGGACCACTCCTGTCATCATCGCTGCAAAGGAGTTTCAGGACTATGAGGGAGCTGAGCTGGTTCGCAAGCTCACTGAAGCCTGTCTCGTTGGCTCGTTGGATATTGGACCGCAAGGCCAGATCAATGACAGGGATTCAAACCTTGGTGTGGGCGTCTTTGACACAGATGGTAATCCGGTAGAGCGTATAGAGCCAGGTCTGATTTACCTGACCCGAGGTGCTGGGCAGCTAAACTTCAACGCTCCGGCTGTTGGCGGAAATACCGAGCAATTCTCCCGATTGTCTCTGCGCGGTGTTGCGGCAGGCTTGCGCGTTCCTTATGAGCTCGTGGCCAAGGACTTTGGTCAGGTCAACTACTCTTCCGGTCGCTCCGCTCTGCTTGCCTACCGCACGTTCGTTCGCCGTTGTCAACGAAACCTGCTGATACACCAGGTTTGTCGCCCCGTGTGGGGCTGGTTCCTTGAGATGGCGAACCTTGTGGGTATTGCCCCTGAAGACCCAATTCCAGTGATGTGGACACTTCCGACATTCGAGCATATCAACCCGATTGACGATGTTCGTGCAGACCTGATCGCTATCCGTTCCGGCATGAAGACGCTGCCACAAGTGATTACTGAACGTGGCGGTAACCCACGTAAAGTGCTGGAAGAAGTCGCAAAATTCAATGTACAGCTCGACGAAATGGGCATCATTCTGGACTCTGACCCACGTCACCTGACAGCTCAAGGTCAACTCCACCAGCAAGTTCAAGCTTTCCTCGCAAGTGATCCATCCGGCGAGGGCAACGATAGCGACCAAAGCTAGGAAACCTCATGCCAAAGCAACTGCAAGAGAATATCCGCGTTCCTAAGGGAAGCGCTCCGGGAGAAGTGCGTTCGGCAACCTTCAACGAAGCAGAGCGCACGGTTGAAGTCATTTTTGCAACCGACACGCCCTATATGCGCAACTCCTGGCAACATGGCCCCTATAATGAAGTACTGGTCATGTCTTCTGAAGCCATGAGAATGGAGCGTTTTGAGAAAGGCATGTCGCTGCTCGACTCGCACTCGCAGTGGAGCATGAAAGATCGCCTTGGCACGATTGTTCCTGGAAGTGTTCGACTGGCTGACGGCAAGGGGTACTGCTTAGTCAAACTCAACTCTTCAGAAACAGCAGAGCAGATCCTGAGCGATCTGCGCGATGGCCATCCATTCCAAGTGAGTGTGGGCTATCGAATCTACAAATTTGAGAAAATTGAGAAAGACGACGAGCCGGTTCCTGAATGGCGGGCCATTGACTGGGAGCCCTCAGAGATCTCTGTAGTTCCGGTTCCCGCAGACGCTGGTGCACATTCCCGTTCCAGCTCCGACGATAAAACCGAATTCGACTGCGTACTCGTACGCTCCGAAGCTGCCGTGGATCAAACGGCATCAATTCAAGAGGATGAAGACATGCCAAATCGCACTGCGACCCCGGCACCTGATGCAACCACGCCTACTGTGACCAATGATGAACGCAGTGTTCAGACACAAGGCACCACCACAGCCACCCCTCCAGCACCTTCAGTTGATGTTGATGCAGAACGCACGGCAGCTGCAGACGATGCTCGTGAACAGGAGCGTGAACGCGCACGTACCATTCATGTGCTTGGACAAAAGCACAACATGCCAGATGACAGGGTTCGCAAGGCAATTGATGCAGGAACATCTGTTGCTGACTTTAAAGACGCTATTCTGGATGCAAAGGCGCAGAGTGAAGAGGACAGCGAAACGTTCCCTCACTCTAACGCTGCCGAGCCTAAAGGCCGTCAGGATGAAGTGGATACGCGCCGGGAGGCAATGACGAATGCTGTACTGCATCGTTGCTCTCCCGGCAATCATAAGCTCTCTGATGCAGGCCGGGACTTTCGCGGGCTTACTCTTAAAGAGTTGGCGCGTGAGTGTCTGGAACTGGCCGGTGAGCGCACACGCGGCATGAGCGGCATGGAACTGGCAGAACGTGCCTTCCAAGGCACAAGCGACTTCCCTATCATCCTTGAAGGGGTTGTGAACCGCCAGGTGATGCAAGCTTATCAAGGAGAGACGCAGACTTTCCGAAGCTGGGCCAAACAGGCCACCGCAACGGACTTCCGCGACATGCACCGCATCAGCGTTGGTGAAGTCGGGGAGCTGCGCAAGGTCAACGAGAACGGTGAATATGAAAGCACCACTCTCGGTGAAGGCAAGGAAAGCTACCGCATTGCCACATACGGTCGTATCATCGGCATCACTCGTCAGGCCATTGTGAACGACGACCTGAATGTATTTAACGATCTGCCGCGCAAGTTCGGTAACCAGGTTTCAATTCTGGAATCCGACGTGGTTTACAACTGTCTGATTGAAAACAAGAAGATGTCAGATGGTAAAGCGCTGTTCCACGCTGACCATAAAAACCTGCTAACAGGTGGTGACACCGCACTTTCTCTCGAAGCCATTGCCGCTGGTCGTATCAAGATGTCCCAGCAGATGGATGTTTCCGGAAAGGTGAAGTTACGCCTGCGCCCCCGTTTCATTCTTCTGCCGACCGAACTGGAACTGCCAGCAGCAAGGCTGTTTGCGCCATACTCTCCAACGAAGTCTGAAGACACCACACCAGAGTATCTGACAGGCTACGAACGTATTGTTGAAGACCGCTTGTCTGATATCAGTGGCACGGCTTGGCATATGGTCGCAGATCCAAACCAGGCACCGGCTGTTGAGTACGCCTATCTGGAAGGTGAAAACGGTCCAACTACAGAAACCCAGATGGGCTTTAAGGTAGATGGCATGCAGATCAAGGTGCGTTTGGACTTTGGTGCAGCACCTGTTGACTGGAAGGCAATCCAGCGCAACGCAGGCGCATAACCTTTCCTGAAAACCAAGCATGAACGACCGGCACTTGCCGGTTTTTTTATGTTCTAACTCTGAGGAAGAGTAATGGCACAGAACTATGTCAAGTCCGGTGAACGAGTGACGGTGGTTGCTGGTCCCGGTGGCGCCCAATCGGGCAAATTCTATGTAGTTGGGGCAATGTCAGGCATTGCCCAGACAAGCGCAGCTGAAGGCGAGGAGTACGAACTGGACACTACTGGAAGTGTCTATGAGTACGGCAAGACAACTGCACAGGCCTGGGTGCAGGGCACCAAGCTCTATTACGACGATGACACTGACACCATGACCACCACTGATACTGACAACACCTATGCTGGTGTGGCTGAACAACCCGCTGCTGTGGATGCCGCTATCGGACGGATCATGCTGCTGCGCAGCTTCTAAAATCTGATGTTACCAACCGGGTGCGCTGAGATAAGCGCATCCAGTTTTTGGAGAACAACATGAAGAACTACAAGACGACGGGCCAAACGATCATCAAGGGCAAACCTTTCGCAGGAGACATGTCAGTGCCGCTGTCGGAGGAAGATGCAAAGGGGTATGTCAAAGCTGGAACACTGGTTGAGGTGGATGAAAACGGGAAGCCGGTTGCCACCAAATCAGCTACTAAACGCAAGACCACTGCCAAGGATTAAGATGGATGTTTGAGGACTTGGTTCAGATGGCTTCGGACACCATCGACGATATCATGAGCGATGGTGCATTCATGATCTATCCACGTTCGAAAGCAAACGTAAATGCCCAGCTTAGAGCGGACCAGTCCCGACAAGAGCATCGGGGTGAGCAATGCATTCTTTGCTTTCAAAGCCAGGAATTTGGCATTGAGCTGGGTGTGAGAAAGACCTATCGGGAGTCGAACGACTTCAGAACGGTATCCGTAGGCCGGGAACTCTATCTGAGCGTCGATGCAACGCATCTGCCTGATTACGAGGTGAAGCAGGGCGATCTTGTTGAACTGCTTGATAAGCCTGGGCTCGGGAGGATGGAAATCCTTGACCAGCAGCCGGACGGCAAATCGAGAACGTTGTTCCGGCTTTCCAAGAAGTAAGGCTAAGACCATGAGTTTAGAGCGCATTTTTCTGCGACTGGCCACGGTTGCGGCCTTGACGAATTTTTACCAAGACCCATACCCGACCGTTGCGGAGGGGCGAGTTTTTGACTCCAAGGTGGTCCCCAATGACGACCTTTTTGGATCGCTCAAAGACGAGATCAAAGAGTTCAAGCCCGTCTGTGTTGTCTATACAGACTATGACAAGGACCTGCTTAATCATCACACCGTCAGGCCCTCTGATGAACGCATCATGACGGTCACGTTGGAGCTCTTTTGCGCAACACTAGATCAGGATGAGGTAGACGGTGAAGACGCCGTCAGTCTCGTCTATCCCGGTACAGACAGCGAGCTTGAGATCCTATTGGACGTATTTGAGCATCAAGTGTTTGAAAGCCTTTTTCTCGGAACAAACAGCGCGAGCGAATACGTCAAGTTTGCTGTGCGCGCTCTTAAGAACGTTGTAAGCAGACGCGGGGCCACGTTCGAAGGCGGGCAGAAGCTTGCCGCCAGACAGGTGACGTTGGAGATTGCAACAGGACGTCTTACGCCGAACAGGAAACTGCCTATCCAGCTGAGCAAGTTTCTGGATGAGCTTGCAACGCTCGATCAGCATGCCCATCAGATCCCGAAGCTGAGAGCGCTATATGAGCGCAATGGCACGGAACTTGAAAACAAGCATGGTTGGCTTGGTTACACGGACGCCGTCTCCAAAGCGCTTGGGGCCGAGCAGTTCGGGACGCTTACTATTCCGCTGATCAATTGGATCGATGCGAGATGAACATCTTCAAGCGCCTGATCGATCGTATCGAGACGCTCGAGAGGACTGTAGCCGAGCAGGCCAGACTTATCAAAAACCTCATACGTGAGGGGGAGATCACAGAGGTCTTTGACGACGGAACAGTGATCGTTAATGCGCAGGATCTGGTGACAAACAAATCTCCCTTTGTGCACTTTTCGGGAGCCATCAAAGAGTGGACACCGCCATCTGTGGGACAGAGCGTAATCGCTGTTTCTCCCTCCGGCGATCCTAAAAGAAGCATCATCCTGCCAGCTGGCTACAGCGATGCGCACAAGCAGCCACACAACAGCCTGAGCGAACGCAAGTTTGTCTTTGGAAGTACCACCATGACCATGACAGAGGATGGCTGGGAGCTTGAAGGCACCACAATCACCATGAATGGCAATGTCGAGATAAATGGGAATTCCGTTACCCATAACGGGACCGAAATTGGCGACAAACACAAGCACCTGGATGTGGTGAAGGGAAAAGACAAGACCGGCACCCCAGTTTAAGGAGAATATTATGTCTGATGACCGCAAGGAATGGGAAGTACTGAAGGATGGATGGGTAAATGGCGATTGGAAAGAGGCGGGCGAGGCCGTTCTGATGACGCAGGACGAGGCCAAGTACTACATCCATTCAGAGCAGCTGGGAACACCCACCAAGAAGACAAGCCGGAAGTCTGCATCCAAAGCGCCGGCTAAAACCGAGAGCAGCTAAATGATCTCCGTCGGGATCAACATGACCAATGGCAAGCTCTTAACGGGGTGGGAACATACAGTTCAAAGCGTTGGTTTCATCCTGAATACTGAGCTTAAATCTCGCGTCAATCACAGATATATCGGTTCCAATATTCCCACTGTGATTGATGAGCCAGCGAATGCGGAAACCATCATGGATTTAATGATGGCCTCTGCCGAAGCATTGGAAGCGCGACTTTACAAAGGCCGCTGGCTGGGTGAGCCGCGCTACTTCGTCAACAAACTGAATGTTGAGAGTCTTGTTCCTGGCAGAGCCGTTATGCCTTTATCTGGCTACTACTTTCCCAAGGGACACTTGGGAGATTTCTCACAGTATGAAGAACGTGGCATGACCGCATACGTTGCCGGTCATGACGCACCCACGCTTTCTGAAAACTGACTTTCCTTAAAAAGGTGAAAGCACCGATGGGTAGCCGTTTTGTCGCACCAGATCTTTCCGGCCTGGGGGATCTGCCGCATTCTCCAATTGACGTCAAAGAGATCGAAGACAGAAGAGCGGCTTTCATGAAGGCTGCTCTTCAGAGATTTGGTCTGGATCACAATGTAGAGAAGACGTCGTTTGACCCTGCTGTGATCATTCATGTTGATGGTGGTGCGGCCAGCGAGGAGCACATCCTACAGCGTGAAAATGAAGCCATCGAGAAAACGTCCATCATGACGAAGGATGAAGACGCACTCGATCATATTGGTGCAACGTACTACGGGGTTGCCCGCCAAGAGTATACCGACGAGCAGGGTAACGTTGTTCGCGAAAGTCAGGATCGTTATCGCGCAAGGCTCCCGCTCTCTTTAGAAGCCAGATCTGAACATGGGACCGAAGGAGCTTATGTCTATCAGGCTCTTGAAATGAATGGTCGGGAGTCCATTGCTGATGCAAGCGCATTGTCAGAAGAAGACGGTGCGGTGTACAGCGCTGACCTTCATGCGGACGCCTACACGGTTGGACGAAGGGCCGAGCCTTTTTCACGAGCTGATAATGATCCGGTGATTGCCCCTGAAGTCCTTATTGTAGTCCATCCACGTGAAGGAGAGACTACGCAGGAGCTTCTTAATGACGTGTATCGGGTGTGCTCAGAAAAAGGTGTCCGGACGAATGGCGATTGCCTGCGCATTGAACCAGCTGAAGTGAAGACCTACCAAATCCATCAAGTGATTTATTACGCATCGGGGGCAGCACCAGAACCTCTCAAGAAGCTCGCAGAAGAGAGTTTGTGGAAGTATGCGAAAGACCGCGAACGTATTGGCCTGACCGCTGAAATACTCGGTATGGGCGGGAAGGGGTATGTTTCCAACCTTGAGAGTGTCGATCTCATTTCTCCTACTGCTGACGTTGGAGGCGGTCAGAAGCAAATTCCCGTTTGCACCGACGTAATTGTTGAAGTGAAGCAATTGCCGGGAAGCTGGCGATGACCCCTGAGGAAATAGACGAGCTTATTGAGCAAGCTGCACAGGTTGCTGATGTACGCCTGATCGGTCAGCAAGCAACGCCCTATATGCGTGCATGGCTCACCGCTGAAATTGCAACGCTCATGGTTCATAGCCCGGAGCGTATCGGAGACTTCTGGAATCCGTGGAAATGTCCCGTAGAGCTGCTGCCGTGGTTGGCGTGGGCGTTGTCCGTTGATGTTTGGGATGAAGACTGGCCGGAGGTCATCAAGCGGCGGGTGATTGCATCTAGCCCAATGGTGCACCGAATAAAAGGTTCAGTGCAAAGCACTGAAGATGCGCTCGCTGCCATGGTTGGGAAACCGCGCATATCGGAATGGTGGGAGCAAGAACCACCTAAGAAACGTGGCACCTTCGAAGTGACCACCTATGTAAACGAGCAGCATAGTGAAGGCTTGCCGCTACTAAGTGAACGCTTGCAGAGGCAAGTCATTGAGAGCATTTACGCCACAAAACCAAAATCCCGCCAGTTCACTTACAGGCTTGGTGTTGACCTTAAGAGTGAGCTTGGCGTTGGTGCCAAGGCTCGATGTGTTGGCTACAGGCAGGAGGTCGCAGAGGCGAAAATCGCGCCTCAGAAACTACCGCTTGGGCTTGGCGCAGCAGTGCGAACGATTGGCTACACGCAGCAAATGGCGGAAACGAAACTAGCCCCCCAGCAGCTCTCGCTCAGGCTTGGGGCATTGCTGCGCGGCATCTCTTTTCATCAAATAATCATGGAGGTTTAAGTGGCTGATACAAATATCAACTCGCTTAGCCCAACGCTCACGAAACAGGGTATTCAAGCCCTTGCCACACTGATGCGCACTGGCATCAAGGGCAAGATCACTCACATCGGTATTGGCGCGGGCGCATATACCCCCACGGACGAAATCACAGCCCTGGTGGATGAGCGTGCGCTGGCTCCTGTGCTTTCCGTATCTGGTATGGGGGCACAGGCTTTCTCTCTGGAGGCGCTGTTCGATCCGAGTGCTGATGACGGATTCTGGGTGTCGGAGATCGGGCTCTATTTTGAGGACGGCACGTTGCTGGCCGTCTGGTCGTCACCGGATGAGGTGCGCTGGTTTCACGGGCCGGGCACGCAGCAGATTATCCAGTTTATGTTGATCCTAAGCGCGCTACCAGCTGACAGCATTGAGGTCTACGGAGATCTGGATCTCAGTATTTTGGCGGGGGCAGGCTTTGCCAAAATGCACCAGGCGATCACTCGCAACGCAATCACTCTCGTTAACAACGCATTTGAGCTGCACCAGCAGTCTCAGCAAATCGAAGACCTGATGGAGAACTCCAAATGAGCGTAATTGATGATTTTGGTCGGTCGGCACAAGTTAACGCCGAACTTGCTGGCAACGTCAACAGCTGGCTTGATCAGGCGAAAGAAGTTAATGCTGCGCTGGAGCAAATCTTCGGTGCTGATCGCGCACAGTGGCTACAGGATCTGCAGACCAACCAGATCCCACGGATGAAAATATCGAGGCGCTTTGACGATAGTAATCCGACACTGGCGTATCCGGCTGGTACTGGTCTGGATGACGGGGCGATAACCCACTCAACTTCCTATGAAAGTGCGTTCCCTGACCAAGAAACCACGCTCTTTCTGATCTGGTCTACCTTGTTGAAAGTGACAGATCCAGAGGACAACAAGGCCGTTATCAGCGTCTGGTTGGCTGATGATGCCAACAAAGCTGTCACGAATGTCGAGCAAGTTGGCATTGAAGATAGTGCGACCGGAGCCAGTTACTACTGGTCGACAGTTACCGCCAGCGGCAAGGTGAGCAAGTCAAGCGACCAATCAGACGTAGAGATAACGCAACGAATCTACATGTCTAACGCGAACTCAGATAGCGCGGCCACCTGCTTTGTAGATCGTATGGACCTAACTATCATCGAGGTTGTAAATGACTAAAGCAACACAAGATGCCGCGCTGGTTGCTGCGGCAAAAGCTGCTGGTTTCCCGATTGCCGTGATCCGTAGTGAAGACGAAATCGAATGGCGTGGCGCAGTACCATCTGCTGAGCAAGCGGCGCAAATCAAGCTTGATGCATCTGCTGCTATCCATCTCGAAGCCGTTCGTGCCGAATGTAGCGACCGCCTGTACGATCAGGCGTCCCAAGAAACGCAGATCAACATTGCGACTGAGCCAGCTTCTGACGCGAAAACGGCTTGGGTTGAGTGGCGCGATGGTATGCGTGCCAGATGTGCAGAACTGGCCGCTGATCCCGGTGCCGATTACCGTGCTGATGCAAGTTGGCCGGAGTGCCCACAATCAGTCAAAGATTTCACCGCACAGCATTAAGTGAGGGCTGTTATGAGTACATTACACATCTCAGCCGGTGTTCTGGATAGTGAGCGTAATGCTTACTATCTCGCCAACTTGAAACACCATGCGACGCTTGATCTGAGTGACGATGAAGTCCACACGGCTCCGACATTCACGATCCCATATGGCGGCGTGCGCTTGGTGGCCACTTGTGATTTCAAGTTCACCACCGACGGCTCTGATCCTGCCACAAACGGCATCTTCCAGCCTGCGCGGCAACCTCTGGATGCCATTGGCGGGTCTGAGCTGGTTGACACTAGTGGGAATGCCGTTGTTATCAAAGCCGTGCGGGTGTTGCCATGATGGGCGAGTTGTCTAGTCTGTCACGCGGCGGGTTTAATGCCCCTGGGTACTTCGACCTGCCGCCTCAGCTTGCAGACGCATATGGGCTTAACGCAACACTTTGGCTCGATTTTACGCGCAATCTGGGCTGGCGGAATGGCCAGTTGGGCACCGCCGCTCAGCATATTAGTTGCTCGCGCTCTACGAGCAAAATGGAGTTTGATGGGTCTGGTAACTGGCTGGAGTTTGCTGCAAATGAACCGGCAATTACTGGTCTTGGGCTGAGCGCGCATAGACAGGCGACAAATCTAGTAGCTCACAGTGTCGATGTTTCCAGATGGAATATTAATGGGGATGCTGCTGTAGCATCGGGTGTTGTTGCGCCTGATGGGAGCGCGACCGCGTACAACATTTCCAGCGTGGGACGCAGCGGTAGTGTTGGCGTCTTTACACGCCCGACACAGGAGCCAAACAAGACATACACCTTGAGCTTTTACATCAGACCAGATGTAGAAGATGTAAATGGCTACTGGAGGCTCGGGTTTGAGTACGAAATATACGGAGGGGGTCATAGCGGCCTTGTAAGGTTCAATCCGACAACAAAAGAATGGCTTGAGATCCAGGAAGGCGTTGGGGCTTACGGATGGGAGCCAGCGCATAACGGTTATTTACGCGTGTGGGTCACAGCTACTACTGATGATGTAGACACCACAAATGCTGCAGTCATTTTCTATGCCAGTCGAGATATTGCTTCGGATTTCTGGGGCTTTCAGCTTGAAGAAGGCATCGCCTCAACGCCGTATGTTCCCACGAATGGCTCCCCAGTCACCCGTGCCGCTGATGTGGTCACGCTCAAAAATCCTGAGCTGCTACCGTCAGAGGGCACGTGGTTTATCGAGTTTGATAGCGGGCCCGGCTGGGGCAATGGCTCTAGGCGGACTGTGCTCATGGCGATCCTCTCGAACGGAGGCAATGCGCAAATTGCTTACGATGCCAATAACGGAAAGTTGTGGTCGCGGGGCGAGAATCACGGAATAGCAACTCAAACACCCGTGCCAAATAGTCTGGTGAAACTCGCATACCGGAAAGATGGGAGTGACATTACTGTTTTTGTGAACGGCAGCAAGTACACATTTACGGACGACTTTGAAATGGAC
The DNA here is from genome assembly GCF_014651595.1 of Pseudovibrio japonicus. Lineage (GTDB taxonomy): Bacteria > Pseudomonadota > Alphaproteobacteria > Rhizobiales > Stappiaceae > Pseudovibrio > Pseudovibrio japonicus. The sequence continues at coordinate 70,741 of NZ_BMXE01000004.1, forward strand.
ATTCGCCAATTGCGGATCGGACACAATAATGGTGCGCAGTTAGACTCGCATATCCGTAAACTCGTCTTCTTCCCGACCATATCTGATGGCGAGTTGGAAAGGATTACGGCCTCATGATCGACTATATCTGCAAGTTTGAGGATCAGCAGGTTGCGTATGAAGCGCTTAGCGAGTGGCGTGTGCTTGATGAGGATACTGGAGACGAGCGTTGGGCGTTCCCGTCTGACATTGACGGTTGGGAGATCACAATCATCAAGCAACATGCTGAGTGGAGTTCCGATGATGACGAGCCCGTGCTCGTAACGCCTGAAATCAACTCCGAGGGCTTCTGGTTATTTATCTGCATGCCTGCTTCTGACAGCGCTGACGGTGTCGATGAGGCGTTCTGGAGCAGGGGCTTTGCAGTCACAGCTCACGACCGGGGCAAATCACATTTAAGCATCCCAGAACACACCCTGCGCTCACGGTTGCCAATGGAAGAGATCACCGCCATTGCGGGGATAGGCGGCAAGGGATTGCCAGCTGGAAGCCACTACCGGTTCCCAGGCGAATAGGACCTGCCGACAACGCTCACACTCACGTATCTAAGATAAGTCGAAACTGAATTGGCAGCGCTTGATTTTTCTTATGAAGTCGTCGCTGTCGTAGAGCAGTTCTAAGCACCGCTCACCCACTTAAAAAACCAAACCAACACAACCCGCACGGCGCCAGCCGGGAGCGGGTTTTTTTGTGCCCGACACCACCGGGGTTCGTTGGCACTCCACTACATTGAGGGACAACACAATGTCAGAAGTGTACTTGCACGGTATTGAAACCATCGAGCAAAACAACGGGCCGAAGTCGGGCGTCTTTATCAACACTGGCATCATCCACGTTGTGGGGACGGCCCCGGACGCGAATGCTGAAGACTGGGCTTACAATCGCCCACGCATGATGCTTGGCCTTGACGGTATTGCGCCGGGACTGGGTGAAACTGGTACGCTGCTGGATTCACTGACCGCCATCTTTGCACAGTCAACGCAAAAAGCCTCGCCAATGGTGATCGTCACTCGCGTTGAGTCAGATGACGATGTGCTCATGCAGATGACCAAGGTCATTGGAAGCCTCTTTGCCAAGACCGGCATTTATGCTGCCCTTCGCTGCGAGAGCGACCTTGGAGAGAAACCACGCATTCTGATTGCTCCCGGTTTCACCAGTCACATGCCAACTGATGGTATTGCAAGCGCTGCCCTGACTGCTGGTGGCGAAAACTTCACGGAACCACCTACCGTAACCATTACCGGTGACGGTACTGGAGCAGAAGCGGCTGCTGTCATTAACTCGGAAACTGGCCAGGTTACTGATGTTTACATGACCAAGCATGGTCGTGGGTACACCAATGCAACGATTACCCTGACTGGCGGCGGCGGTACTGGCGCGGAAGCAACCGTAACGCTTGGCAAGGTCAACAACCCTGTTACCCAGGAGCTCTTGATTGTGGCTCGCCGTTTGCGCGCTGGCGTGATCGTGGATGGACCCAATACAACACCAGAAGATGCGGTTGCATACCGCTACGGTTTTGACACTGACCGGCCAATGCTGATTGTCGATCCTTACGTCAAGGTACTGAAAAACGGCACTCTTGTCGCGCAGCCAACCTCTGCGTTTGCTGCTGGCCGCCAGTCAGTCTTGGATTACGAAAAAGGCTTCTGGCACACGGTCTCCAACAAGGTCCTTGAGAAGGTCGTCGGTGTGGCAAGACCGATGGAGTTCAGCAATGACCCATCTTCTGAGGTTCAGTACCTGAACTCGCACGCCGTCTCCGTTGTGACCAAGAAACCATCTGGCGGTTACAAGTTCTACGGTTCTCGAAACGCAACCAGCAACTCACTGGACGCCTTCTGGTCCGTACGCCGTGCACACGATGTCATGATTGATACCGTTGAATTGGTCTGCGAACCATTCATTGATGAGCCAATCAGCGCCAACATCCTTGAAGACATCTCAGAAACCGTGAATGGCAACCTGCGCCGCTGGGAAGCCAAGGGCGCCACACTTGGTGGCAAGGTCTGGCTCGATCCGAAGCTCAACACCAAGGAAGAGTGGCAGCAAGGCCGTATCTACATCAGCTGGGATGCGGAAGCGCCTGCACCAATTGAGCGCATGACATTCCTGTTCCACCGCAACCTTGGCTACTACGAGCGTTTGCGCGACCAGGCTGCATCCGGCGTTGCAACGGCTGCCTAATCATCTCTTTGTTTTCCTTAGCATAGAAAGGACGCAGCAATGCGCCACGTACACGGTTTCACGACCAGAGTCGATAGCAAGGACTACGGCGAAAACACCACGTCTGTTAAGCTTCCTGAGATCAAGGCGAAGACGCAGGAATCCCATAACGGTGCAACCGATCTTGGTCTAAATAACTCCATGATGGCGCTTGAGCCACTGGAGCCAATGGTGACGATTGATGGCATCGAGCAGGACATGGCGAAGTACTTTGCCTTGCCACCAGGACAGCGTGTTCGGTTCATGTTTATCGGTGCCGTCATCAACCACACCGATGGTGTCACGGATCGCCACGTCATCATCATTGAGGGCGCACCAAAGCAGGAAAGTGCTGAGGAGTGGAAGCGCGGTGAGACGAATGAGACCGAGTTCGGTTTCAATGACGTTCGCTATTACAAGCGCTCAATCAATGGCGAAACGATTGACGAAATCCAGCACTACCCACCAAAGCGGATTATTGGTGGAGTGGACTTCCTTCGCGGTGTTAACAACGCACTTTACGGGTGATGAGCATGGGTCAGAACGACACTATCCAGGCTTCCAGCCCTGAAGAGATTGCAGAGTTTGAAGCTAAGAAAACGGCAAAAGCGGAGGAGGTTGCTAAGCCAGCTCCGAAGTTTGTCAAGAAAACCCCACGGACTAAAACCATCCCTCTTGAGGAACCCCTTGAATGGGATGGCAAGGTCTACAAGGAAGTGACCTTCAAACGGATGAAGGGTAAGGAAGTCTCAGAATTGCCTGTAGGTGAATCTCTGATTGTCCTTGCTGCATATGTGACAGGGGTTCCTGCTGTCGTCATTGAAGATCTGGATCAAGATGACTTCGTCGAGGTCATGGAGACACTCAATGATTTTTTGCCCCGGAAGTTGCGCGAAGCGTATCAGGAAATGTCGGAGCAGGTCGTGAAGGGCAGACTGTCAGAGCCAGCCCAGAGCACTGGCACCGATACGCAGCAAGCGTCGCCCGATACCTAGGGTTTTCCTACCCCGATCTCTTGGAAATGGATTGGATTGAGCTGGCCACAAAGTGGTTTCCTGAAGCTCAGCGTTTCCAAGAGGAAGACACTCTCAAAGCAAAAGCAACTCGATGCCCTCTCATGAAGCCAAGCTGATAATGCGGCTGGTGGACGGGGTGAGCCGCCCTGGCAAAGCTGTTGCCGGGACGCTCTCCTCCGTTACCGCTGCAACAAAATCTTTGCGTGCTGCCTCTATGGCTGCGCCTGCAGCAATCGGCGCTGTGGGTAATGCCGCTCGCCGCTCTGCCGTCAATACTGCTCCCATGTCTGCTGGGATCATGATGGCGGCGTCGGCAAGCGCACGAGCTGTTTATGACTATGAGAAGATGGGCAATGCGGCGCAGGCCGTTGGACTGCTGACAGACCGGCAGCGAGAGTCTCTTGAAGAGTACGCGATGGTGCTCAACTCAGACTTTCCCGCGCTGAACAAGGACATTCTTGGAGCAGCGTTTGAGCTGAACCGAGCGGGAATGAACTTTGAGCAGATGATGGGCTCTTTGCGCTCCACGCTGAACGTCTCTCTGGCCGGTGATATCGAGATCCCTGAAACCGCCGATATCATGACAAACGTTGCACAGGCCATGCGCTTGCCAATGGCAACCCGTGAGCAGGTTGCTGCGAGCATGAAAGAGGTGGAGGACGTTCTTGCTTACGCAGCAACAAAGTCAAACACCGATATTTCGCAGATGGCTACCACATTCAAATATGTGGCGCCGCTTGCTGCTGCAACGGGCATGAGCCTTAAAGAAATGGCTGGCATGACCATGGTGCTTGCCAATAACGGCATCAAGGCAAGCAATGCCGGTACGGGTTTGCGCTTTGCGATCACGCGGCTTTTGAAACCAACGAAAGAGGTGGAGACGGCTCTGGCGAGAATGGGTAAGTCCGCGTCTGACTATGTGACCGGCGCCCGCCAGATCAACGCAAAAGACCTGATCGCACAACTGTCTTTGGACGGCATAGATGTATCCGGGCTTGAAAAGCAGATAGCAGGTGCGTTGGAGAACCCCGCACTTGGCCGCTCACCTTTGAAGCTCACCGCCGCACTGACTGACTTGATCAGCAAGTCGATTGGTAAGAACGGCGTCATTGATCAGAAGACACTTTCAGACTCAATCTTTGATACCGTTTCCGTTCTGGGTACAGAAGTCGATTTGGTCAAGTTGCTGGTGGACTCTCAGAAACGACCTGATACGGCTGCTCTCTTCCCGATGCTCTTCGGCGTCCGTCACCAGGCAAAGATGCTTGCCATGCAGGGCTCTGACCTTCAGGGCACCATTGACGCTTTGGCAGACAACTATGCTGGTGCTGCTGACCGCATGGCACGCATTCGTGTGAAGGGTATTGTCGGGGTCTGGATGCGCTTGAGCGCAGCCTTCGAGAACATCACCGTCCGGCTGGCAAAAACCGGCATGCTGGAAGATGTCTCTTTAGCGATCTCCTCCCTCACTACCGGCATCACCGATCTATCCAAGCAAAACCCGGAGTTACTGAAGTTTGGGGCATACACCGCGCTGGCTATTGGCGCGCTTGCTCCACTTGGTTTTATACTCAGCGGTATTGCTGCGACAGCTGCATTTGCTCTTAATCCAATCACATGGGTTGGTGCCGGCCTTGCAACTATTGCTGCAATGAACTGGAACGAGATCAAAGGACCAGCTCTCCAATTTTTCAAAGGCTTCGCCAAGTTTACTCATTTGAAGTGGAAACAGTTTTCAGTTGCTGTCGATGGCTTCTGGGCAGGTCTGACGACCGGCCTGAGTGACGACACGCTGAACCTGCTAGACGACATTGGGGATGCGTTCTCTTCTCTCTTCACAACACTGACCGGCAATACGAACACATTCAGCTGGCGGCGTTGGGGCAGCAAGATGGGGCAGGGCCTTGCTGGGTGGGTGAATTCTGCGACCACGAGTATAAATCAAGCCAAGGAAGCCTTTGCGGACTTTAAGGGTTGGCTGGCTGGTTTGGAATGGAAGATTCCAAGCCCGATTGACGTAATCTCTGCCACAGCCAAGTTTGTCTGGTCAGATGTCCTTCCCAAGCTCAGGGACTGGAGCGGCATTATCTTTCCTCCGATCTGGACGGACCTTATTAAACCTGTTCCGTGGGGAGATGTAGTCACACCAATTACAGACTGGAAAAATCTTGCTGGAGCGTTGAAGTGGGCTGTCCTTATCCCGTTTCTTCGCCGTTCATTCTGGGCAACAAGAATAAAGAAGATCCCATGGAAAGGGCTGACGAACATCCTTGGTAAGTTCAAGTGGAAGTCGGTTATTCCATTCCTGAGTAAATTGATCTGGCGTGGGTTGATTGGCCCAATTGGCTGGGCACTTCTGGCTGAAGAACTGGGCACTTTTGCATGGGGTCTTGTGTTTGATGGCCCGCCGCCTTGGCGCGAGTACTTTGCATCGGGTGACGCTGAAGAAGAACTGAAGCAGCTTATCTATCGCCTTAAGGAAATTTGGCGCACGCTTTGGGTAGAGAACCTGACACCAAGTGAGGTAGCGGGAACAGAGGAACTCAGGAAAAATTGGAAGGCTGCAAACCTGAACTTCAAAGGTGGAGATCAGGAACCGGCGCCAGCCACAACCTTCCTGAACAACACCAAGGCCAATCCACAAAACACCAGACAGTACTCTGTCGATGAAGTCTTTAAGGTAGCACAGCTGCGAGCCGAGCAGATGAACCGCTCGCGCCAGAAGCACACTGGTGCAGCTCAAAGCGCTCGCAGTGCAATCAAGGATACCGACCAAACCCTTGCAGCGGCAGTAAGCAACTGGTCAGGCGATCTGAAGACTGCTCTTGAAGCCTACATGGCCATGCTGAGTAGAGATGGCGAACGGGCGAGGGGTATTGCGGCACAGCTGGAAGGTGCGATCAGAAAGACGCTTGATGGCGAGCAATCCATCGATGAGCTGTATCAGGACAAGTACCTTCAGCGCTTTAAAGAACGGGCAGAGCAGGCCGCTCAAAAGTTCCAGTCTTCTCTCAACGTTACTGCCACTCCGAAAGTGGACGCAAGTAGCATTGATGAGGCAACGAAGAAGACCAGAACGCTCGGTGATGAGTTGAAATCTCTCGGGGCAATCCTGAAAGGTCATAACTCCAATGTCTTCACTCCCGGCGTCGCTTATGGTGCTCCTGCAGCAAATGTGAAGCTGGATGGCGCACGTCGCAAAGGCGGTCCTGTCTGGCGTGGTGGCGCTTTCCTTGTAGGAGAAGAAGAGCCCGAGATTTTTGTTCCGGATACTGATGGTCAGATCATTCCGAGCTCCAAGATGGGTAAGCACGCTCTTCAAGGAGCGGGTGGTGCTCCTGGTATTGACATAACAAGCCTGACCGGTTCGCAGGTAAAGGTCTCCGTCAATATGGGCGGTGTCCACTTCTCCATCACCTCAGACAACCCGGAACAGACCATGAGCCAGATCCAATCGCAGCTGGAAGGGCTCATGAGCACTGCATCGCAACGCCTGCGAAGCGAGCTGAAACGAGAGCTCGACATGCTCTTGGCGAGGTCTTCGCAGCTCTCCCTTCGTGCACGAGATGTAGCTTAATAGGAGCTAATGGAATGCTAATTGGATGGGGGCCGTTCCGCCTCACGATCACGGGCTATTCTTTCAATGAGCTGGTAAGAACCACTAGTGGCCGTGTGGTTTCAGCTCCCGTCCTGCAGGCTCCCATGCCGACGCATCTTCTTGGCGCCGGAGAAGATACAATCTCATTGGTCAGCACTCTTTATCCAAGAGCCCAGGCCCCTATGGTGATGGCACAGGTTGCCGGGATACGCGCAGCGATCAAACATCAAACGCCTTTTATGATGTTGCACATCAGCGGCTTGATCTTCGGTCGCTATGTCGGTGTGAGCCTGAAAGAAAAACACTCCTATATTGACGTGAATGGCATCCCGAACAAGGTGGACTGTGAACTGACGCTCAAGCGCTATAATGGCGGCGCAGGCGGCCTTCTCAGTGCAATTCTGGACATCTTCTGATGAAGCCGTCTCTGCAGTTGCTCTTAAACGGAGCGGACATCACAGCCAATCTCTCGCAATACCTGATTTCAGCAACCGTTGTGGATGTGTCTGGCAACAACGCCGACACGCTGGATGTGGTGCTTACCGATCCGGACAGAAGGATCAGGGCGCCGCGTGAGGGTCAAACACTCACAGCAGTTGGGAGATTTGGTTTAGCCAACCGAGTATTCGGTGAGTTCACCATCGATCAAACCACGTTCTCAGGAGATGACAGCGGCGATACCATTGCAATCAACGCGCAGTCGCTCAATCCGAGATCTGGAGCCCACCAACGCCGAACCAAGTCCTACTCTCAGAAAGACTACCCGACCTACGGCGATATCTTAAAGGAACTTGCTGGCCGTATGGAGCTTAAGCCTGCGATATCCGATGAGATTTCAAAGGAGAAGAACGAGTTTGAGGCCCAAACTGAAGAAAGCGATATTGAGTTCGCATCCCGTCTTGGAACGTCCCTAGACGCCTTGGTTTCAAGCAAGAAAGGCCGTTTGATCGTAGCCAAACGGGGGAAGGGGGAGAAAACCTCAGGAGAACCCATCCCTCAGGTTCATGTGATCTACGGCTTCAACGTGATCAGCTATCAGGTCTTCTCGAAAGACAAGCCTCGCTACAAGAAGGTGCGCGCAAAGTACTACGACAGAGCGAAACGCAAAAACGTTGTCGTTGAAGAGAAAACAGAATCCAAAGACGGCATTGATCTTGATATCCGCGAAGTGTTTCAGAGCAAGGCTGAAGCAGAGCGCGCAGTCAAGTCAAAGATCTCCGAGGTATCCCGCGAAGAGGGCGATGCTGAGTTTGTCATTCATGGAAATGTGAATGTGATTGCTGAAGGATTTGCGCTGGTCGCGATACGACCTGAAATCGACGGTCTCTGGACCATTGAGAGTGTCACAAACACCTTCACCGGAAGCGATGCTTTCAACACCACACTGCACTGTAAGCCACCTTCCGGTGGAGACAAGAAGCGTGAGAGTGGGTCAGGTGATGCGCAGAAAGCAAAACAGGCCGTGAGCGCAACTTCTCCTGAAGGCAACACAAGCGAGTTTGCACCAGATTTCAGCAATATCGGCCTCAATGAAGGAGATGGACCGGAGTAATGGAGTTTGTCCCCCAAACCGACGGCACGACGAAGTGTTACCCGACCGACGGTGACACTGTGGACCTTGTTGCCTTCAACTTCTATGGCGACCACGACGGAACAAGCAAACTGATCTGGTCTGCCAATCCCGGCCTTGCCAAGAGGCTCGTCCTTAAAGCTGGCGATGTGCTCATCTTGCCGCCGCGCCCCGCACCCGCGCCGGACGAAGGTATCAACATCTTCGCCTGACGCAACCTGAACCTGCCAATTCAATCCGCCCGTTCACGGCGGTTTTTTTATGCCTAAAATCTGGAGAAATCGCATGGACTGGTTGAAGATACAACGAGCACTACATGAGCATGGGTTTAACCCCGGCAGACCAGATGGGTTCTTTGGTCCGAAGACCGAAAAGGCCTTGAAACGCTTCCAAAATGCTCACGATCTGGAACACGATATTGCAGGTGAGTTGACCTTGGCAGCCCTTTTTGCTGCTGGAAAAGGCGAAGCCAACTTAAATATTCCCACCCCAAAAACCGGCTTGAAGCGCATCATCATGCATTGGACTGCCGGTGCTGATGGTGTGAACAGCCTTGAGCGTAGCCATTACCACCTGATCGTCGATCGCATGGGCAAAGTCCATACAGGAGCACTGAAACCAGAGGCGAACGTCAATTGCCGTGATGGACAGTACGCGGCTCACACCAGAGCACTCAACACCGGTTCAATTGGGGTGGCGGTCGATGCCATGGCAGGGGCCAAGGAGAGCCCATTTGAAAAGGGTGATTACCCGATCACAAAGGTTCAGGTACGCGCACTGGCGGAAGCCGTGGCGGATCTTTGCAAGACCTACGGAATCCCGATTACTCGGCAGACCGTGCTTACCCATGCAGAGGTACAGCCAACTCTCAATGTGAAGCAGCGCAACAAATGGGACATCACCTGGCTTCCTGGCATGCCTCGCCCCGGCAAGCCTGTCGAAGTGGGCGACCAGTTGCGAGAACTCATAAAAGCGGCTGCGCTCTGAAATTTTTCCGCCCAGTAAATCTATGGAGCTTCAATCATGTTGAAGAAGATTATGACCTACGCCTTATTGGCGTTGGTAACAGTATCCCTTTGTCTGGCCTTTGCGATTGTGCCGAGTTCTGCGCAAGCAGCAGAGATTGACCTCTCACCAATCCTCACCCCCGTACTCGACGTGCTGTTTCCTGTCTTGGGTGTCGTTCTTCTCTACTTTGCTAAACGCGCCATGAACGCCTTTGAAGAGCGAACGAATATCAAGCTCGATGATCAGCTTAAGGAACGTCTCAACGAAGCGCTCATGAACGGGGTGATGTTCGGTAAATCCAAGGTCTCTGAGAGAGTTCTTAACCGAGCACCTACAGTCGAAGTCAAGAACGAGATCGTAGGCCACGCAGTCACCTATGCGTTGAAGGCAGTCCCCCAAGCTGTTGACTATTTCGATCTCTCCTATGAGCGCGTAACCGAACTTATTGAGGCACGGCTTCAGCAGGACCTCAACGGTGACGGGCATATCGGCGCTCTCAAATCCTAAAAGTAGGTGAGAGAGCATCAAAGGCAGAACACATGATTCTGGAATTTTTCATCGGGCTAATCGCGGAGTTTCTCCGTGGTTGGCTCAAAGACAAGCGCCATGAGGAGCTGATACGCCGTGACGCTATTAAGACCATTAAAGTTGAACAGGCCACAAAGCTGGCTGAAGCCCGTCGTGCGGTTGATAGCCGTAGTCTCGCTGCTTCCCGTGATCGGGTGCGCGAGCGCGCTAAAAAGCGTGCAGCCACCAAAAACCTATGACCCTTGTCCCTTGCTTGCTGAGATCCAGTGGGAGGAGAGTGACGCGGATGCCGTCTCTCCTACCTTGCTGAAGTCTCTGGATCGCATTGTCGAGCTGGAAGAGGAAGAGGGTTGCCCATGAACATTCAAGATAAAGTGACCGTGCCTGTTGCGGCTGGTGCTTTAGCGTGGCCAAGTCTTCACGACAAGATTGAATGGCTTGCACAAGAATCTCAAACCATCCTTCCGATCTTGGGAACCGTCTGGATCACTGTTCAGATATTCGCAAAAATCTATCAGGTCTGGATCAAGAAGAACTGATAGCCATGTGAGATGGAAGCCCCATCCTTCGAAACGTTGACGCACCCGCCTGAGGAAACTCGGCGGGTCTTTTTTTCGTTTTGCAACCCATGAATTTAATCCATGTCGGAATCAGGAACGAGGAGGGAACAAAAAGAACTGGCATTCCGGGACTTTTCCGGGACTATTGGGACTTTTCTGGGACTTTTGTTATTTTTTGATAACATTTGAGCCCGCTTTGTTCTCACTTAAAAAACAAAAAAACCCGCACAGTGGCGGGTGTTTTTTGTCTTATCTATCAATAAGATAGAGTGGCGGAGAGGGTGGGATTCGAACCCACGAGACGCTTCCACGCCCGCTGGTTTTCAAGACCAGTGCATTCAACCACTCTGCCACCTCTCCGGCTGTGTGGTGTGGGCTCTATTTGGTTCATGCGGCCTGCAAAGTCAAGCGGTCGAAAAACTTGTTCCACAGCCTGAATTTATTTTTTTCGCTGCAAAATCAAATGCTCCCGCCAAAACAGCCTTTTCCCCTAAGGAAATCGCCTCTCTTAAGAAACTCGGTTTCTTGTGGAGACATTTTGATTGGATTCAGTTAAGGTTTATCGGCTATCTTTTTAATATTGGTTCAGTTTGTAACGAGCTCGGGTATTTTCGCTCGATCAAACTGAAATCCGTCAATGCCGAACATGTAGTGAGTAACAACGGTATGACTTCTTTACTGAATTGGGGCTATTCGGTGAAAGCACCAGCTCCCCAAACGATCAAACGCGTAGCAACCAGCATATCTGTGGTTGCCCTGTGTGCAGGTATTGCAGCTTGCGGTGGCGGCACAGATAAAGTGAAGTTCAGTGAAAAGAAATACGGCGTCGCTGCAAGCCCGCGTGTGGTGAAAGGTGCCAAGCCTGTACCCAAAGGGGGCGGGCGCTACGTTGTCGGCAAACCTTATAAGGTTGCCGGTAAATGGTACTATCCTAAAAAGGATGAGAACTACAAGAAGACCGGCAAGGCCTCCTGGTACGGCCCGACCTTCCATGGACGTAAAACCGCAAACGGCGAAGTATTCGACCGTAACGCGTTGACTGCCGCACACCCGACAATGCCACTGCCGAGCTATGCGAAGGTGACGAACCTGCAAAATGGCCGTTCCATGGTCGTGCGCGTAAATGACCGTGGACCGTTCCACGACAACCGCGTCATCGACTTGTCAGAACGCGTAGCAGGCATGCTTGGCACAAAATCCAGCGGTGTTGCTAAAGTACGTGTCGAATATGTTGGCCGGGCACCGTTGCACGGTAAGGATGAAAAGAAACTGCTGGCCTCTTACTCTGGTAATGGCGGCGGCTTTGCGCCACGCACCATGTTTGCCTTTGCAAATCCTGTAAATCGGATTTCCGGACCAGCGCCCACACCTAGAAGCAGGCCATACGATGCGCCAACTCTTGCCGCGCAGAACGTGTTGGCATTCAACGCAAACCAGATCGATCCGGCTGTGATTTACGAACGCAGCATGAGTGCGACACAAGTTGCTTCCATAGGCAACTTCAGAAACCGCATAAACAATGCATTGGCGATCAGCGCAAATCCCAATACGCCTGAGCCGGCACTTGCGGTACAACCGGTGTCATCAACGTTTGGCAGCTCATTGCTTCCACCGCCAAGCACAGGTGTTTACAAAACTCCGTCCAGCAGCAGTGCGCCAACATTCCAGACCGGCAACGCGATTTCATCCTATGTCTCGCAGCAACGGCTGAACAATGCTTATGAAGCGTTCGAGTCAATCTCGGGTGGATCTGGACTAAAAGACCTACTGCTATCTCGTACTGGCCAAAATCACTAAGTCATTTAGTTTCAAGCGGCTTTACCCAATCTGCTGACCTGCGTTAGTGTTTGTTTTAAGGGATGAGGCTTAGCATAGCCTCACAAAAAACAACTAAGGAGACGCAGGCGTGCAGGTTGGATGGCAGAAGTGCAAACAGCATAAACCTCAATACAACGCTGATCGCTGGCCTTCTTTCAAGAGCTGGAGGCCCTCAGCCATTGCAGCGCTGACACTGTGCGCAATGCTGACAATATCTCCTGCTGCCATGGCAGTGGAGATAAAAGCCAAAGCTGCAACGCTCTACGATTTTTCCAGCCAAAACATGGTGTTCTCAAAGAACTCGAGAGCGCTTCTTGCCCCTGCAAACCTGACTAAGCTGATGACCGCTGTAACAGTACAACAGGCGATCCATGCAGGCGATATAACACCGCAAACTATGTTTGAGGTGAGCGAACATGCATGGCGTACAGGCGGTGCACCTGCGCGTGTCACCACCATGTTTGCGCGTCTGGGTTCTTCCATCTCGGTAAATGACCTGATGTATGGCCTTATTGTGCAAAGTGCAAATGACGCTGCCATCATACTAGCTGAAGGTCTTGCAGGTAGTGAAGAAAACTTCGCGCGTGAAATGAACAAGCTTGCCAAAAAGATTGGCATGAAGAACTCCAACTTTACCAATCCGACAGGCTTTCCAGATGAAAACCATAAAACAACACTCGAAGACCTAACTACTCTGGCGATCTATGTTCTTGAGCATGAACCAGAACTCCATTCTGTGTTTGCCATGGATCGCTTTACATGGAACAAAATCACCCAGCGCAACAAAAACCCGCTCATCAGAGAGATTGAGGGGCTGGATGGATTTGGTGCTGGCTTTTCTGAAAGAGAAGGTTTTGCCGCACTGGGCACGCTCGACAGCAACGGGCGGCGCTATTTGGCTGCAATCGCAGCCTCGCCAACCGCTGAGGACCGCATCAAAGACCTGAAAACTCTGCTGCTACCATCGTTCTCCGGCCTAAAGCTCGAGCAGTTGTATCGCAAAGGGGATTTGGTCAGTGATGCACAAGTCTATGGCGGCAGGAAAACCACCGTCTCGTTGAAAACAAGTGATGCGGTGGCGGCGCTCATCAACCCCAACGAGAAAGACAAGTACAAGCTACGTGTTGTCTACAATGGGCCGATCCCGGCACCCGTCAAGGAAGGAACAGAAGTTGGAGAACTGCAAGTTCTTTCTAAAAATGACGTGATTTATCGGGCGACACTGGTTACAGGAGAAGATGTAACGATCGGAGACCTGCAGGGCCGTGCCTGGGACGCGCTTGGCGAGTTCTTCTATCAATTGTTCTAAATAGCCGGTCTTCAGTACTATTGAATTCCGAAGGTCTTGGAGGCCTGATCGACGTTGTCGGGTATCTTTATAAGTTTCGAAGGTGGCGAAGGCGCCGGTAAGTCTACTCAAATTCTGCGTTTGCGTGACAAGCTTGCCTCAAAAGGCATCGAGGCTGTCACCACACGCGAGCCCGGAGGCTCAAAAGGCGCAGAGCTCGTACGCGAAGTCCTTCTGTCAGGTGCCGCGAAAGACTACGGTGTCACCGCAGAGGCTGTGCTTTTTGCTGCCGCCCGCGCCGACCACATCGACACGCTCATAAAACCAGCTTTGGATGTCGGAAAATGGGTACTTTGTGACCGCTTTGCAGATTCATCCCGCGTCTATCAGGGCGAATCCGGCGTTCCTCCGCAGACCGTTGAAGCCTTGCAACAGGTCGCGATTGCAGGTCACAATCCGGATATGACCTTGCTGATCAACGTAACGCCTGAAGTTGGCTTGGCTCGTGTCTCAAAACGAACTGCTCCTGTCGAGTTCGACGGTCCCGACCGTTTTGAAACCGATACTCTGGAAACACACCGCCGCAGGCAACAGTTATTTCTTGAAATGGCACAGAACGAACCAGACCGTATCGTGGTGATTGACGGCGACCAGTCTCAGGATAAGGTGACCGAAGACATCTGGCAGGCCGTGCAGAACCGCTTTGCAGGCGAGATTGAGCGCGAAGCAGGTGATCTGCAAGCCAACAGGGAAGGGTGAGGATGGCCAAGGCTCCCATAATCGAAGAAGCTCCTGAGTTTGACGAGGTTGATGGCCTGCCACTGCCACGAGAACAGTCCCAGCTTTACGGCCATGAGATTGCCGAAACAGAGTTGCTTGACGCCTACAGATCACAGCGGTTTCACCATGCATGGATTTTGGGTGGCCCGAAAGGCATCGGCAAAGCCACGCTCGCGTTTCGTTTCGCCCGTTTTATCCTCGAGCACCCGGACCGTTTCTCAACACCCGTCATGGCAGCAAACAGCCTCTATGTGCCTCCTGAGAGCCACAGCGCCCGAATGGTTGCCGCGGGTTCCCATGCAGACCTGCTGCATCTGCGCCGCCCATGGGATCTGAAGACAAAGCGTTTCAAGCGCGACCTACCAGTGGACGAAGTGCGCAAGACGACGGGCTTCTTTGGCTCTACTGCAGCTGGCGGCAACTGGCGCATATGTATTGTTGATTCTGCAGATGATATGAACCAGTCTGCTGCCAATGCTCTTTTGAAGATTCTCGAAGAACCGCCGAAACAATCTCTGTTTATCCTGCTCTCCCACAATCCCGGACGTCTTTTGCCGACGATCCGCTCCAGATGCCGCAAGCTCACAATGCGCAAGCTGGAAGAGCCAATGATTGAGCAGGCCCTGTCAGAAATGGGGTGCATTCCCCCTAGCAACACAACAGCCCTGCATACACTTGCAGACGGTAGCCTGCGGCAGGCAGCTTTGGCCGCAAACGGGGGGGCGTTGGACATTGCACAAGAATTCACCGCGCTGGTTGAGACCGTCGCCAATCTGGATATGATCCGTGCCTACAGCTTTGCAGACAAGGTTTCCGCGCGCGGTGCAGAGGATGCGTGGAACACGTTTTTGGAGCTCGCACGTACTTTCCTAAGCAATCAATTGCGTAAAGATGCAAGCTCCAGACCAGATGCGCTTGTCAGGTGGGCAGACTTGTGGGAAAAGGTGGGCCGCGCTGCATCAATTGCAGATGCTTTAAACCTCGATCGGAAGCAAGTTGTTTTGTCTTTCCTCATTGACCTGCGGAAAGCAAGCTCTGGCTGACGGTAGACTGTTGTCTTTGGGCATCACGCTCAATGAACTTCCCAGATTTAGATCCCGGATCAAGAGATCGCCTTAGGATATGACAGAAAAATCGCCTTTCTATATTACAACAGCAATTTCCTACCCAAATGGTGAGCCGCATATCGGTCACGCGTACGAGGCAATTGCAACTGACGTGCTGGCCCGTTTTCAAAGACTGGATGGCCGTGAGGTATACTTCCTGACCGGTACCGACGTACACGGTCAGAAAATGCTTCAGACCGCCGTCAAGGAAGGCATGTCACCTTCAGATCTTGCAGATAAGAACTCCACTCTCTTCCGCGAAATGGTCGAGATGCTGGGCTGCTCCAACAACGATTTCATTCAGACCAACGAAGAGCGTCACTATAAGTCCTGTCAGGCAATCTGGCAGAAAATGGCGGACGCTGGCGACATCTACAAAGACAGCTACGCCGGTTGGTATTCTGTGCGCGACGAAGCCTACTATCAGGAAGGCGAGACCGAAGTTCGCGAAGACGGTGTTCGCTACGGCCCTCAGGGCACACCTGTTGAATGGGTCGAAGAAGAAAGCTACTTCTTCCGTCTCTCTGCTTACGAAGACAAGCTGATCGAGCTCTACGCGAAGAACCCAGGCTTCATCGGTCCAAACGCACGCCGCAACGAAGTCATGAGCTTTGTAAAGGGCGGCCTGAAAGACTTATCCATCTCCCGCACCACTTTTGACTGGGGCATCCCGGTTCCGGGCGATGAAAAGCACGTTATGTACGTTTGGGTCGACGCTCTGACCAACTACCTCACTGCGCTTGGTTATCCGGATATGGACGGCCCTATGGCCAAGTTCTGGCCTGCCAACGCTCATATCATCGGTAAGGATATCATCCGCTTCCACGCGGTCTACTGGCCTGCATTCCTTATGTCTGCCGGTGTGCCTCTGCCAGAGCGCGTGTTTGCCCACGGCTTCCTGTTCAACTCAGGTGAAAAGATGTCCAAGTCTCTGGGCAACGTGATCGCACCGCGTGATCTCGTGGACACTTACGGTCTGGACCAAATCCGCTACTTCTTCCTGCGTGAAGTTCCATTCGGTCAGGATGGTAACTACAACCACGAAGCAATGGTAAACCGCATCAACGCTGACCTTGCCAACGACATCGGCAACCTTGCACAGCGTTCGCTTTCCATGATCTTCAAGAACTGCGAAGGCAAGCTGCCGGTTCCAGGTGAGTTTACTGCTGACGACAAGGCAATCTTGCAGCAGGCAGACGAGATGTTGGAAAAATGCCGTGGTTTCATGGCCAAACAGGAAATCCACCACGCACTGGCGTGTGTTTGGTCAACCGTTGGCGAAGCGAACCGCTACTTTGCCTCACAGGAGCCGTGGGCGCTGAAGAAGACAGATCCTGAGCGCATGGCCACCGTGCTTTACACCACCGCAGAAATCATCCGTCAGGTCGGTATTCTCGCTCAGCCAGTCATGCCTGGCTCCGCGGCAAAACTGCTTGATCTGTTGGTGCTGGGCGAAGATGAACGCACCTTTGCGCAGCTTGGTGAAGCTGGCCGCCTGCAAGGCGGACGTGAGCTGCCTAAGCCGCAAGGCGTTTTCCCACGCTACGTTGAACCGGAAACAGCCGCTTAAAATACTATACCATTGGCAAAAGGGGAGGCGCCAGTGCCTCCCCTTTTTTTCTTATGGACGCAGCCAAATCCCGGCGAATGTACCCAGCATCTTTATTGAATTAAAAAAAGACATGTGCGCTTAATAAGCTTGCCCGCAATCAACCATTGTTTCTGAGGTGTAAGGCAAGGACTGGGAGCATATGGCATCAACCGCCCTTCAAGGGATATTCCGCTCCCTGCGCATCTATCATGGCGACAAATCACAGGCGCAGGCTAAAGACCAGCTCTATGGGAAATTCCTTCGTCCCAATGATCTGGCATTTGATATAGGCGCACATGTGGGAGACCGTATCTCGTCATTCAGGCGTCTGGATGCAAGAGTGGTCGCTTTGGAACCGCAACCTCTAGCCTTTCGCGCATTGCAGCTCATTCACGGCGCAGACAGTGCCGTCACACTCATTCAGGCGGTGTGCGGGGAGAATAACGAGCCCGTCACATTGCACGTAAACTCTGCCAACCCCACAGTATCTTCCGCATCCAGTGAGTTCATGACAGCTGCGAATACCGCCCAAAACTGGCAGCAGGAAAACTGGGATACCACACTGAAGGTGCCGTCCATGACGTTGGAAAGGTTGCTCAGCAGGTATGGCATGCCAAACTTCGTCAAAATCGATGTGGAGGGATACGAGGCGCTTATTCTCTCCTGTCTTGAGACGAAAATACCCGCTCTATCTTTCGAGTTCACAACCATCCAGCGACAAATCGCACTCGATTGCATCGGGTATCTCCAGGCGATTGGCGACTATAAGTTCAATGCATCACTTGGTGAAAGCTGCAGCATGCTCTACGAGCAAAACCAGCCCGCGGAGCAAATCCGCCAACTCGTCACTCAGTTGGACCATTCAGCGAACTCAGGCGACATCTACGCTGTTTTATGAGCTCGCTGGCTTCACTTTCCCAACACACTCTGCGCTTCATTTACGCCGTCAGATCTTATGCTCAGGAATATCCGCTGTAGTGCCATCGGCGAACAATTTCATTTGCATTAAATCCACATCATCAGTAGTTTGCCCTGCTTTCATTTAAAGCAATCCGTCCTGTTTATGGGAAGTGCACTGGCATTTCCGCAAGAAATGAAACAAGAGGCCGACAAGGCCTATTGACAGAATCGCGCTGGAGGCGCTTTTGCTGTGACCATGTTAGTTGATAGTCATTGTCATCTGGATTTTCCAGATTTCGCCGAAGAACGCGACCAGATCATCGAACGCGCCCACGAAGCAGGCGTCAAGCTGATGGTCACCATCTGTACCCGTGTCCGCCGTTTCCAGCAGATCAAAGAGATCGCGGAAACCTATGACAGCGTGTATTGCTCCGTTGGCACCCACCCGCATCAGGCTGGTGAAGAAACCGATGTTACCGCAGAAGAGCTGATCGAGCTCGCAAAGCACCCGAAAGTGGTTGCAATCGGTGAAGCAGGTCTGGATTACTTTTACGACCACGCCCCGCGCGAAGCTCAGGAGAAAGTCCTGCGCACCCATATCAACGCAGCGCGTGAAACCCAGTTACCACTGGTGATCCATAGCCGCGATGCAGACGAAGACATGATGCGTATCTTGGAAGAAGAAATGAAGATCGGGCGCTTCCCGGCGCTGCTTCACTGCTTTTCTTCTGGCAAAGAGCTTGCCATGAAGGGCCTTGAGCTGGGGCTTTACGTGTCATTTTCAGGTATCCTGACCTTCAAACGCTCCACTGAACTGCGCGAGATCGCAGCAGAGCTACCAATGGACCGCCTTCTTGTTGAAACAGATGCCCCTTATCTTGCACCGCAACCCTGGCGCGGCAAACGCAATGAACCGGCGTATGTAGCCCATACCAATAAGGTTCTGGCCGAAGCACTGGGTGTCTCGGAAAAAGAGATGGCCACCGCCACCACAGCCAATTTCCTGCGCCTGTTTTCCAAGGTGCCACAGCCAGCTTGATTGGCTAGACTGACGCGGACCCAATTGCCGCTACTTATTTGAGAGGACCGATGACCAGTAATTTAAAGGTCACAATCTTGGGCTGCGGCTCATCAACAGGCGTACCAAGGATTGGCGGCGATTGGGGCGAGTGTGACCCCAACGAGCCCAAAAACAGACGTCTAAGATGCGCACTTCTGGTTCAGCGGTTCTCTGAAAACGGGACGACCACCATTGTCATCGATACCGGACCGGATCTCCGTGCGCAGATGCTCTCCGCAGGTGTCACAAAGGTCGATGCAGTGCTGTACACCCATGCACATGCAGACCATTTGCACGGCATTGATGACCTGCGCTTCTTTGCATTGATGCAGCGCGCGAAAGTGCCGGTCTATATGGACGAGTTTACCTCCAAGCGCGTGCGGTCCGCCTTTGATTATTGCTTCGTTACGCCGCCAGGGTCCGGCTATCCGCCAATCCTGAGTGAAAATCGACTTATTGACGGTACACCTGTCACCATCCACGGAGCAGGGGGCAAAATCACGGCACTGCCCTTTCAGGTCAATCACGGCGATATTGATGCACTGGGCTTCCGCTTTCAGGATCTGGCCTACACCCCGGATGTCAAAGATATCCCACAAAGCAGCCTGTATGCATTGCAGGGGCTGGATACGTGGATTGTGGATGCGCTGCGACGCAAGCAGCACCAAAGCCATTTCTGCGTCGATGATGCGCTGGAGTGGATTAGCAAGCTTAAGCCGAATAAGGCTATCCTCACCAATTTGCACTGCGATCTGGATTACCAGCAGTTAAGATCAGAGCTGCCCGAGAATGTGTCTCCAGCCTTCGATGGCCGCACCATCGAATTTCCTGCACACGCGACGGCCTGAGGCCCTCGCATTTTTCTCAGATCCTCACAGAATCAGCGCTTGTCATACCTTCGCATTTTATTCTGATATAGATAATTCAATGACAAGCGCATGATACCGGCTTTTTCAAGCCACATAGTCCAGCTTATCTGCAAACAATAATAAATCTATAAAATACAACAAGTTGACACTCATTCGGGTGATGCTGCATATATTTCAGACTTAGATATTTTATATTTGAAATATTTTTGGAAACCTGTCACGCTTGTCCCAGATTGAATTAGGCATCCGCAGCCTAAGGGGGGAAGAAGCAATGAAAGTCGCATGTCTCGGAGGCGGTCCGGCAGGTCTTTATTTCGCAATCAGCATGAAGCTGCGTGATCCTCAACATGAGGTCACCGTTATCGAGCGGAATAAGTTTGACGACACCTTTGGCTGGGGCGTGGTTCTTTCTGATGAGACGCTTGATAACTTCAAGGCAAACGACGAGAAGAGCGCAGAAGCCATCCGTGCCCACTTCGCCTACTGGGATGACATTGCAGTTCACTACAGAGACACCTGTCATATCTCCAGCGGTCATGGCTTCTGCGGTATTGGACGTAAACAACTCCTGCTGCTGCTTCAGGACCGCGCCCGTGAGCTTGGCGTTCATATGGAGTTTGAACGCAATTACACCAGCGCCAGAGAGTTCATGAAGGACTACGACCTCGTCGTTGCAGCCGATGGTCTCAACTCCACAAGCCGTACCGAGTTTGCAGAGGTCTTCAAGCCGGATATCGACACCCGAAAGTGTAAGTTCGTCTGGCTTGGCACGCAGCAGAAGTTCGATGATGCCTTCACCTTCATCTTTGAAGAAACCGAGCACGGCTGGGTATGGGCACATGCCTATCAGTTTGACGATAACACCGCGACTTTCATCGTAGAATGCTCCGAAGAGACCTACGAGGCATTCGGTTTTGGCGAAATGAGCCAGTCAGACTCCTGCCGGATCTGCGAAAAGATCTTCGAAAAGTATCTCGGCGGCCATGAGTTGATGACCAACGCCAACCACATTCGTGGCTCCGCATGGATCAATTTCCCACGCGTGCTCTGCGAAAAGTGGTCCCACGAAAACCTCGTGCTCATGGGCGACGCCGCCGCTACCGCACACTACTCCATCGGCTCTGGCTCCAAGCTTGCCATGGAGAGCGCAATCGCACTGGCGAACTATCTGCACAGCGAAAACTCCATTGGAGAGGCCTTCCAGAAATACGAGGAAGAACGCCGTACGGAAGTGCTGAAACTCCAGTCAGCGGCCCGTAACTCTCTCGAATGGTTTGAAAATGTCGAGCGTTATCTTCAGCTGGACCCTGTCCAGTTCAACTACTCGCTGCTGACCCGCTCGCAGCGCATCTCCCACGAGAACCTTCGTGAACGCGACGCTGAATGGCTGGGCACAGCAGAAGGCTGGTTCCAAAATCAGGCCGGTGTGTCAGATACCGACAACGCGCCACGCCCACCAATGTTTGCCCCATTTAAACTGCGGGAAATGGAGCTGCACAACCGCGTAGTTGTCTCGCCAATGGCGCAGTACAAGGCCGAAAACGGAACCATCAACGACTGGCATCTGGCCCATTACGGCGAACGCGCCAAAGGCGGAGCGGGCATGGTGGTTGTCGAGATGACCTGCGTCAGCGCGCAAGGCCGAATCTCCCCCGGATGCCCGGGCCTTTACGCACCAGAACATCAATCCGCATGGCAACGCATTACCAACTTCGTCCACGAGCACAGCCACGCGAAAGTCTGCTGCCAGCTCGGCCATGCGGGCCCCAAAGGCTCCACTCAACGTGGTTGGGAAGAGCTGGATGCGCCTTTGAAAGACGGAAACTGGCCACTTCTTGCAGCGTCGCCAATCGCTTGGTCTGAACGCAACCAGATACCTAAGCAGATGGATTGCGCGGATATGGACCGCGTGAGACAGGAGTTCGTAAACGCCGCGAAAATGGCAAATGCCTCTGGCTTCGACATGGTCGAAATACACTGCGCCCATGGGTACTTGCTGTCCTCCTTCATTTCTCCGCTCACAAACAAACGTGAGGATGAATACGGGGGCTCACTAGAGAACCGCATGAGATTCCCGCTGGAAGTCATCAAAGCAGTTCGCGAGGCTTGGCCGGAGGAAAAGCCAATGTCCGTGAGGATCTCGGCAACGGACTGGGTGGAAGACGAGGGCCTCACAGCCAATGAGGCAGTCGAAATCGCAAAAATGCTCGATGCAGCACAAGTTGATATCTGTGATGTCTCCGCAGGCCAGACCAGCACCCGCGCCGAGCCCGTTTATGGCCGCATGTTCCAAGTGCCGTTTTCAGACCGCATCCGCAACGATGCCGGCATAAAAACCATGGCTGTCGGGAACATCTACGAGCCTGATCATGTGAACTCCATCCTCATGGCAGGCCGCGCTGATTTAGTGTGTCTGGCACGCCCGCACCTGTCTGACCCATACTGGACACTTCACGCAGCTGCAGAACTTGGTGACAAAGGCGTTTACTGGCCTGAACCCTACCATGCAGGCCGTGATCAGCTCTATCGTCTGGCAGAACGGGCAGAGACTATGAAAGTTCGGGTGTAAGGAAAAATAGTTTGGAAAAGCATGCACTCATAACAGGTGGCGGAACCGGCGTCGGCGCTGAAATTGCCCGCCATCTGGCGCAGACTGGCGTAAAGGTCACAATCGCTGGACGCAGGCCAGAACCGCTTGATCTTATTGCAAAGGCAAACAGCCGCATTCATGCAATCACAGCAGACGTAACCGATGAAAACTCTGTGGCGCAGATGTTTGAAAAGGCAACGCAAGCAAATGGGCCGGTCAATATTGTAGTTGCCAATGCAGGAGCAGCAGATTCTGCGCCGTTTGCAAAGATGGAGCTGGATAGCTTCCAACGCATGCTGGATGTCAATCTAACTGGAACATTTCTGACATTCCAAAAGGGATTGCAGAACTTGAAAGGGCAGGAATACGGGCGTTTGATTGCAATTGCATCTATCGCAGGTTTGCGCGGTTATCCTTATGTAGCTCACTATTGCGCCGCCAAGCACGGCATAATTGGTCTCGTCAGATCACTCGCACTTGAGCTTGCCAGTAAACCGTTTACGGTCAATGCAGTGTGTCCGGGATACACACAAACCCCAATGCTGCAACGTTCCATCGACAACATCATGAAAAAAACCGGAATGGACGAGGAAAAGGCACGCGCCGCACTCTACAGCACCAATCCACAGCAACGTTTCATCCAGCCGGACGAAATTGCCACAACCGTAGCGTGGCTGATTAGCGATGGTGCCCGATCGGTGACAGGGCAGGCCATTTCAATCTCTGGAGGCGAAACCCAATGACAGCCTCACACGACATGCTCAAACCGCACAACTCATCCGCTGATAAATCCCGCGTCCGCCTCTGGCTGAGATTGCTCCGCGCCACTCGTGCCATAGAAGGCGAACTGCGCGAGCGGCTGCGCACCACCTACAACGTAACTCTGCCGCGCTTTGACGTGATGGCAGCACTTTACCGGGAGCCGGAGGGTATGCTCATGTCCCAGCTCTCAAAATACCTGATGGTATCCAACGGCAATGTCACAGGCCTTATTGATCGCCTGACTTCGGACGGATTGGTTCAACGCACTTTAAGAGATGGAGACCGGAGAACCTCAGTGGTTCTGCTCACCAAAGCAGGACGCGAGAATTTCGAGCAGATGGCAGACAGCCATCGCGAATGGGTCAACGAGTTGCTCTCTCACTTTTCACCAGATGAGGCCGAGACACTTGCCGAAACCCTGAAGGTATTTGCCAGCGATTGGGAGGGGGAGGCCCGATAATGCTAACAGTTTACAAAATGGCGGATTTGCAGCCGAAGCATTTCCTTTGGCGGATGGAAGGCGATGTCGCTGTCATTCAGCTCAACCGGCCAGACCGCAAAAACCCGCTAACTTTTGAAAGCTACGCGGAGCTGCGGGATACGTTCCGCAATCTGGCCTATGCCGATGACGTCAACGCAGTGGTGATCGCATCCAACGAAGGCAACTACTGCTCCGGAGGCGACGTGCACGATATCATCGGCCCGCTTGTTTCCATGGATATGAAGGACCTGCTGAAGTTCACCCGCATGACCGGCGATCTGGTCAAAGCGATGATCAATTGCTCCAAACCAATTATCTCCGCAGTGGACGGCATCAGTGTAGGGGCAGGCGCAATCATGGCCATGGCCTCGGACCTTCGCATCGGCACACCGGAAACCAAAACCGCGTTCCTCTTCACCCGTGTAGGTCTCGCAGGCTGCGACATGGGAGCCTGCGCGATCCTCCCACGCATTATCGGGCAGGGTCGGGCTGCCGAGTTGCTCTATACAGGCCGCTCCATGAATGCAGAAGAGGGCTACCTCTGGGGTTACTTCAACTCCATGTCCACCTCTGAGGCGCTGGAGGCAGATGCAATCCGTATGGCACAGCGCATCACCGCAGGGCCAAACTTCGCCCATGGCATCACCAAGACCCAGCTCAATCAGGAATGGAACATGGGTCTGGAACAGGCAATCGAAGCCGAAGCGCAAGCGCAAGCCATCTGCATGCAAACCAAGGACTTCGAAACCGCCTATAAGGCATTCATCGCAAAAGAAAAACCGGTCTTCGAGGGGGCATAAATGGCAGACACCACCTTCCTCACATGGCCGTTTTTTGAAGAAAAACACCGAGAACTGGCCGAAGCTATTGAAGAATGGTGCTGCACAAACCTTCCCGCAGACCACTCGGACATAGATGCCGCCTGCATCAAGCTCGTCAACGACCTTGGCGCTGCCGGTTTCCTGAAACTCACTGCAGTTGATCCAACCGATCCCAAACCGCTGGACGTACGCAGCCTTTGCATCATGCGCGAAACGCTGGCCCGCCACGACGGCCTGGCTGATTTCTCCTTCGCCATGCAAGGCCTTGGTACAGGTGCCATTAGTTTGTTTGGGACGCCGGAACAACAACAGTGGCTCCACAAAACCAGAGCAGGCCAAACCCTCTCTGCATTTGCTCTGACCGAGCCGGACTCCGGCTCTGATGTGGCAAACATTGAACTCTCAGCCATCCGCAATGGCGATGAATATGTCCTCAATGGCGAAAAGACCTGGATTTCCAACGGCGGAATTGCTGGTCTTTATGTGGTCTTCGCAAGGACGGGCGAAGCACCGGGCGCCAAAGGAATTAGTGCCTTCATTGTGCCGGCAGACACGCCGGGGTTAACCGTTGAAGAGCGGTTGGATGTGATGGCACCCCATCCGCTTGCGCGGTTGGGCTTCAGGCAGCTGCATATTCCTGCTGCAAACCGCATTGGGGGAGCTGGAGAGGGCTTCAAGATCTCAATGTCGGTTCTGGACGTCTTTCGCTGCACTGTGGGCGCTGCCGCACTTGGCTTTGCCCGCCGCGCACTGGAAGAAGCCCTTGCCCGCGCAACCACCCGTAAACTGGGGGACGGTGTGCTGGCAGACATGCAGATGGTGCAAGGCCATCTGGCAGAAATGGCCATCGATATTGATGCCTCTGCACTCCTGATCTACCGCGCTGCGTGGACGAAAGACATGGGAGCACCACGGGTTTCCCGCGAGGCCGCCATGGCAAAGCAGTTCGCAACCGATCAGGCTCAGCAAATAATTGATAAGGCGGTACAAATTCACGGAGGCGAGGGCGTCCGTTCGGGTAACACTGTCGAAAAACTTTATCGCGAAATCAGAGCCCTTCGCATCTATGAAGGCGCATCTGATGTTCAGAAAATCATAGTAGCAAGGCAATTGCTTTCTCAGGAGGGGAGAAATGCTGGGACCAAGCGCGCACACGGACACCTTCACAAGGGACAGGCTGCCACCGGTTGAACAGCAGCCAGTTTTCCAACTGGAGGGGTTTGAGTACCCAGACTACATCAACGCCGCTGTAGAGCTCACCGACAAGATGGTCGAGCGTGGCTTTGGTGACAACATTGCTCTCATCGGCAATGGCAGAAAACGCACCTACAAAGAGCTTGCGGACTGGACGAACCGCATCGCTCTGACCCTGCAGCAAGATTATGGACTGGAGCCGGGCAACCGCGTTCTCATCCGTTCTTCCAACAATCCGGCTATGGTCGCATGCTGGCTGGCAGCCACCAAAGCTGGTGCCGTGGTGGTCAACACCATGCCCATGCTGCGTGCAGGCGAGCTGGGCCAGATCATCGACAAGGCCCAGATCAAGCTGGCCCTGTGTGATCTCCGGCTCATGGAGGAGCTCGAACTCTGCCTTGAGCAGAATGATCATCTGAGCAAGATCATCAGCTTTGATGGTACTGCCAACTTTGCAGGAGAGCTCGATCAGATTGCGCTGTCAAAGCCAGTGCAGTTTGAGGCGGTTAAAACGGGCAGGGACGATGTCTGCCTGCTGGGCTTTACATCCGGCACCACCGGCAAGCCCAAGGCAACCATGCACTACCACCGTGATCTGCTTATCATCGCAGATGCCTACGCAAAAGAGGTGCTGAACGTTACACCATCAGATGTCTTCGTCGGCAGCCCTCCACTGGCCTTCACATTCGGCCTTGGTGGTCTGGCAATTTTCCCGCTGCGTTTTGGTGCCACTGCGACCCTGTTGGAGACAGCCGGCCCACAGCAACTCATTGAGATCATTGAGACCTACAAGGCAACGATCTCATTCACCGCACCCACAGCCTACCGCGCGATGATGGCCGCAATAGATGAGGGCGCAGACCTGTCCTCACTTCGCATCGCGGTATCAGCTGGCGAAACACTGCCTGCCCCCGTCTTCGAGCAATGGCAATCAAAAACTGGCATTCCCATGCTGGACGGCATTGGCGCAACGGAGATGTTGCACATCTTTATTTCCAACCATCTGGAAGATGCCATGCCAGCCACAACTGGCCGCGTGATCAAAGGCTATTCGGCAAAGGTGGTTGATGAGGACATGAATGAGGTCCCTAGCGGCACCATTGGCAAACTTGCCGTGCGAGGACCAACCGGGTGCCGGTACATGCAAGATGACCGGCAGCAGAAATATGTGCGGGACGGCTGGAATTTGACAGGAGATGCCTTCTCTGAAGATGAGAATGGCTATTTCCACTTCGCAGCCCGCGCAGACGATATGATTGTCACGTCCGGCTACAATGTGGCCGGGCCGGAAGTCGAGGCTGCCCTTCTAAGCAGTCCGGAGGTGGCCGAGTGTGCCGTAATAGGTGTGCCTGATGAGGACAGGGGACAGGTTGTTGAAGCGCATGTGGTGCTGGTGGAGGACCACCCACAGGACGCAGATGTGATCAAACGTCTTCAGGACTATGTAAAATCCGCTATAGCGCCTTATAAGTACCCTCGTTCACTTAAACTGGTAGATTCGCTACCAAAAACCGCGACTGGCAAAATTCAAAGATTCCGCCTGAAGGAACTGTCGGTCGAGGATAAATCAGGGGAACTAATATGAAGAAATTCGTTTCAGCCGGAGTAGCTGCCCTCTTGTGTTGCACCGCCGGAGTGGCACAGGCAGGCGTAAAAATTGGCATGATCACCACCCTGTCAGGGGGCGGTTCCACGCTCGGTATTGACGTTCGGGATGGTTTTGAGCTCGCTTTGAAGCAAGCAGGCGCCTCCGATGTGGAATTGCTGGTTGAAGACGACGCCCGCAAACCGGACGTTGCCAAGAAACTGGCAGACAAGTTCATTCAAAAAGACAAAGTTGATATCCTGACAGGTATCATCTGGTCCAATCTGGCTATGGCTGTGGTTCCTGCGGCAACCCGCAAAGGTACCCTTTACATCAGCCCCAACGCAGGCCCATCTGCACTGGCAGGCAAAGCCTGTCACGAGAACTACTTCAACGTAGCATGGCAGAACGACAACCTGCACGAAGCCATGGGCTCTCACGCGACCAAGGCTGGCTACAAGAAGACCTTCATTCTGGCACCAAACTACCCAGCCGGTACCGACGCTTTGAAAGGCTTCAAGCGCATGTACAAGGGCGAGCTGGCAGGTGAACTGTTCACCAAACTTGGTCAGGATGATTACGCAGCAGAAATCGCACAAATCCGCGCGTCTGGCGCTGATAGCGTGTTTTTCTTCCTACCGGGCGGCATGGGCATTTCGTTCATGAAGCAGTACGCACAGTCCGGCGTTGAGGTCCCTGTCATGGGCCCTGCCTTCTCCTTCTCGCAAGATATTCTGCCTGCAATCGGGGAAGCAGCACTTGGTGTCGCAAACTCCTCCCAGTGGGGCAAAGACATCGAAAGCGAAGTGAACGCGAGGTTCGTCGAGGGCTTCAAAGAAGCTTATGGCCGCTTGCCTTCCCTTTACGCTTCTCAGGGCTATGATGCTGCAAACCTGATCCTGTCCGCCATGAAAAAGGCAGATGTCAGCGACAAGGATGCCTTCCGAGCTGCTCTGAAAAAGGCAGACTTTGCTTCAGTGCGCGGCGATTTCAAGTTCGGCAACAACAACCACCCAATTCAGGACATATACGTCCGTGAGGTGGTGAAAGAAGAGGGTCAGGTCACCAACAAAATCATTGGTGTCG
This sequence comes from Pseudovibrio japonicus, assembly GCF_014651595.1. GTDB lineage: Bacteria > Pseudomonadota > Alphaproteobacteria > Rhizobiales > Stappiaceae > Pseudovibrio > Pseudovibrio japonicus. The sequence continues at coordinate 99,196 of NZ_BMXE01000004.1, forward strand.
CCATTAAAGACCATCAGGATGTTTATGCATCCAACTGCCGGATGAACTAAGCCAACTTATTGAAATGAAAATATTAATCAGCGGGGAGATCCCAATCTTTTCCCGCTGATACCCTCATACTGATTTGATAATCAAAAAGAAGCCTCGGGAATAAAACAAATGACGGCAGCTTTGATTTTTGAGCAGATATTGAACGGGCTGCAATTCGGTCTCACTTTGTTCCTAATGGCAGCTGGCCTTACGCTGGTGTTCGGCGTGATGGGCCTGATCAACCTTGCTCATGGCTCTCTTTATATGGTCGGTGCCTTTTGTTGCGCTTGGATCACTCAACAGACCGGCTCTTTCTGGCTTGGTCTGGGCGGAGGCGTCCTGGGAGCAGCAGCAGCCGGTGCACTCATCGAAATGCTTGTAATCCGCAGGCTTTATGATCGCGATCACTTGGATCAAGTGCTGGCTACCTTTGCGCTCATTCTCATTTTCTCCGAAGGCACCCGCATGGTGTTTGGCTCCATGCCGCTCTACCTCAACATTCCTGAGGCGTTAAGCGGCACCGTGGCCCTGCCGGGTGTGGAAGCCTATCCCATCTATCGCCTGTTTATCATTCTGGCTGCATTGGCAGTTGCAGTGCTGCTTTACCTCCTCATTTCAAAAACACGCCTCGGCATGCGCATCCGCGCGGGTGAGAGCGACCGCGAGATGATTGCAGCCTTAGGCGTTGATATCAAAACCCTTTACACCATCGTTTTTGCTCTGGGCGCCGCCATCGCTGGCCTTTCCGGAACACTGGTGGGCGCACTACGGTCCGTACAGGTCGGCATGGGCGAGCCCGTACTCATTCTCGCCTTTGTCGTAATCGTCATCGGTGGTATCGGTTCCATCAAAGGCGCCCTGATCGGCTCCATTCTGATCGGGCTGGTAGACACGCTAGGCCGCATTTTCCTGCCTATTATCCTGAAGGTCTTCATGGAAAACGCCAGTGCAAACAGCATCGGGGCAGCTCTGTCTTCCATGCTTATCTACCTGATGATGGCAGGCATTCTGGCCGTAAAACCAAAGGGGCTCTTCAATGCAGCAAACTGATACAGCTCCTAAACCGGTCACCATGCCAAAGCTAAACCGCGAAGCCATGGTCAACTTCACGGTCATGGCAATCTTGCTGGCTCTGCCATTGTGGGCCTCCTCCATCGGAGAAGACTACTACGTCAATCTGGCAAGCCTGATCACTATCTTCGCAATCGCAGGCGTGGGTCTCAACTTCGCTATCGGGCAAGGCGGAATGGTCAGCTTCGGTCACGCAGCCTTCTTTGGTATTGGCGGCTACACCACTGGTATCGCAGCATTTCACAGCTTTGAAGAAACTCTCTTCATGGCCATGCCGTTTGCCGTTTCTGGCACCAACCAGATGCTTATTATCTGGATCGTGGCCATGGTCCTGTGTGGCATCGCCGCTCTTGCTATCGGCGCTATCTCTCTGCGTACCGAAGGCGTCTATTTCATCATGATCACACTGGCATTTGCCCAGATGATCTACTATTTCGCCATTTCCTGGCCCACCTACGGCGGCGAAGACGGGCTCTCGATTTACCTGCGCAACGAGTTGCCCGTGGTGGATGCTGAGAACGCGCTGACGTTCTTCCTCATCTGCTTTATCTTGCTGCTCAGCGCCATCTTTGTCTCTGCCCGCCTGTCCGGCTCCCGTTTCGGCGCAGCTCTGGGCACGGCGCGTATGAACGAGACCCGATTGGCAACCTCCGGCATCGACCCGTTTCCGATAAAACTCACGGGTTTTGTCATCTCTGCGATGATCACGGGACTTGCTGGCGCTCTGTTTGCCGAGTTAAACGGCTTTGTAGGCCCGTCAATGCTCTCCTGGCACCGCTCCGGCGAGATCATGGTGTTCGTCATCCTCGGCGGCGTAGGGCGCCTCTATGGCCCTGTCATCGGCGCGGCGCTGTTTGTGCTGCTGGAAACCTATATCGGCGAGTGGACGCAGCACTGGCAACTGCTGCTCGGTCTCGCTTTGCTGGGTGTCGTTCTCTTCGCCCGCGGTGGCGTCATGGGTATGATCGCAGGGAGGGCACGCCATGACTAAACCCGTTCTCGAAGTCAAAGGCCTGCACAAATCCTTTGGCGCGCTTCAGGCCACCAAAAATGTTTCTCTGGATCTGAAACCCAATGAGATTCATGCCCTTATCGGACCAAACGGTGCGGGTAAATCAACGCTCATCGGCCAGATCGCAGGCTGGATTACACCAGACAGTGGCAGCGTCTATCTGGACGGCGAAGAGGTCACGAACGAAACCGTCGCCAGCCGCTCGCGCAAAGGTCTGGGACGCAGCTTTCAGATCTCGTCTCTTGCTATGGAAGTCAGCGCGCGGCGCAATGTGATGCTGTCCGTTCAAGCCAGCGAGGGCTCCAGCTTCCGCTTCTGGAAGCAAACCAAGTCCGATCAGGACCTACGCGAAACCGCCGGAAACTGGCTGAAAAAGGTCGGTCTTGGCGGGCGTGAAGATATCGCGGTCTCAGAACTCTCTCACGGCGAACGCCGTCAGGTGGAAGTGGCCTGTGCGCTCGCACTCAAGCCCAAAGCTTTGCTGCTGGACGAGCCAATGGCAGGTCTGGGGCCCACCGGATCGATCCAGCTTACTGAGTTCCTTGAGGAAATCCGGCTAGAAATCCCGATCCTGCTCATTGAGCATGACATGGATGCCGTCTTCCGTCTAGCTGATCGTATCACCGTTCTGGTGGGCGGCGCAGCCATTCTGTCCGGTTCTGTCGAGGCAATCCGCGCCAGTGCACTGGTCAGAGAAGCTTATCTCGGGGAGGAAGCCTGATGCTATTAGAAGTCAAAGGCTTGGTGGCCCATTACGGCGCAGCGCAAGCTTTGTTCGGCGTTGATCTGACTGTAAATGAAGGCGAGATGGTCGCCATGCTTGGCCGCAACGGTATGGGCAAATCCACCACAATCAGCTCTATTTGTCAGATGGTTACGCCAACTAAGGGCACGATCAGGTTCGCAGGCCAAACACTGAACCGCATGTCGAGCCACAAGGCCGCACGCCTTGGGCTCGGTCTGGTCCCGGAAGGCCGCCGCTGCTTCCCGAACTTGTCAGTGCTGGAAAACCTTACCGCCGCGGCCCGCAAAGGTCCGTGGACGCTGGAGCGGGTCTACAACCTGTTCCCACGTCTCAAGGAGAGGAAAAACCAGAGCGCCAACACGCTTTCTGGCGGGGAACAACAGATGCTCGCTATCTCTAGAGCTTTGATGACAAACCCGAAATTGCTGATCCTTGATGAAGCAACAGAAGGCCTGGCACCGGTTGTGCGCGGGGAAATCTGGCAAGCCATCGCTACACTCAAGAAGGAAGGACTGTCCATCCTCATCGTCGATAAGACCTTGAAGGAACTTCTGCCGCTGGCCGATCAGGCCGTCATTTTGGAAAAAGGAGCGTCTGTATGGGCTGGGCGCCCGGAGATGCTCACCGAGGAAATGAAGGACAGATATCTTGGTCTTTGAACGCACCATTAAAGTGTCCTTCCAGCACTGCGATCCTGCTGGAATTGTCTTCTATCCCCGCTACTTCGAGATGATCAATCAGGTCACCGAGGAATGGTTTGAACAATCACTCGGTGCCTCCTACCGGGATATTCATATAGATCAAGGGGATGCAGTTCCCACCGCAAAAATAGAAACCGAATTCAAAAAGCCCAGCAGACTGGGCGACATGCTTTTATTCACACTTCAGGTCACAAAGCTCGGACGCTCAAGCGTGCATCTGGAGCACAGGGCAACATGCGCGGGAGAGCTTCGGCTCATCAACCGCTCGGTGGTTGTCTACGTCAAAGGCGAAGCCAAAAAACCGGTCAGCTGGCCGCAAGCCATTAAAAAACAAATGGAAATTTTCCTGAAGGAAGAGGGACCTTCATGACAACACAACACGCACTGTTCAAGTTTCTCCAGCCAGAAGGTTGGAAGCCAGCCTCTGGCTACGCCAATGCCATCATGGCAGAAGGCACCCCAATCTTTTTGGGAGGACAAATCGGCTGGAATGGCCAGCAGGTCTTCGAGAGTGATGACCTTGTCGATCAGATCAAGCAAACACTTGAAAACATACGAGAAATACTGGCAACCGCCAACGCCAAACCAGAGCATGTGGTGCGTCTGACATGGTATGTGCTTGACAAAAAGGACTACACCGCCCGCCTGCGAGAAGTCGGAGAGGCCTACCGCTCGGTGTTTGGCCGCCATTTTCCATCCATGACTATGATCCAGGTGGCCGGTTTGGTAGAAGATCAGGCCAAGGTCGAGATTGAAGCAACAGCAGTGCTGCCAAATAAAGGATAAGAAAATGCGGGATTGGGACAAGGCCTATTTTAACGGCGGCGTGGTGCAAAATGCCGACGAATTGGCAGAGGAACGTCTTGTAAAAGCAAAAGAATTTCGGGACACCACAAAAGGTCAGCTCGACATTCAATATGGCAATGACGAGCGGGGAAAACTGGACCTGTTTCTTCCAGAAAGCACGCAGCCAAAAGGGCTGGTGATGTTTATCCATGGTGGCTACTGGAAGGCCCTTGATAAGTCCGCCTTCAGCCACGCGGCAAAAGGGGCCGTTGAGATGGGATACGCTGTTGTTCTACCCTCCTATACACTTTGCCCCGACACAAAAATAACCAATATTGCCAACCAGATGCAGGAAGCTCTTAAGGTTGCATCTAAACTTGTTGATGGCCCGATTTTCCTAGCAGGACACTCAGCTGGCGGCCAGCTGGTGGCGCGTCTGGGCTGTAAGGACCGCAACTTGCCAACGGAAATCCAGAGCCGGATCAAGCACATCATGGGCATTAGTGGTGTCTACGACCTTCGTCCGATCCGCAACACTGCCATGAACGACATCTTGCAGGTCAACGAGGACGAAGCGCGCGCGGAGAGTCCGGTCCTGCTTGATCCGCTTGAGAACCTTCGCTTCACGGGCTGGGTCGGCGCTGAGGAGCTGGCAGAGTTCCGGCGACAGAACGCAGCCCAGTGCGCAATATGGGGCGGCTTTGAAACACAGGTCACGGCCTATGAGGCTCCGGAGAAGAATCATTTCACCGTGATTGAAGCGCTGGAACAGGCGGACAGCCTTCTCCTCAGAACCCTGTTGAATACATAAGCGTAATCCGCTGAAAACAAACAATATTCCAGAATCGCTCAATTTTGCGTTGCTATGCGTAATTTTGAGCGATTCACGTGATTCATGCGTTGCTTTAAGTTGCGCTGTACCCGCATACGTGAATTCTCTTCATCATAATATCACCACAGCACCCCGCCCAAAAAACCTCCTGTTCTGCACCACCTCTCTTAACCTAATGGATAAGCTAATAACCAAATAGAGAGTTGTGTAATCGGCAGTTGCCACTCTAAGCTTGCGCGAGCGACATAATCCGTAGTTATCCACGCAGTCCTACACTCAGGTAAGATGGTCTGTGGGACCAATACTCTGGAGCGTCGTCTGGGATACTGGCGTCTGGCATGACTGGGGAGGCATCAATGACAACAACAAAAACAGGACCACTTTCTGGACTTCAGGTGGTGGAGATGGCGGGCCTCGGTCCAGCGCCTATGGCTGGACAGCTGCTTGCTGATCTGGGAGCCAATGTCATCGTCGTCGACCGCCGCGCCGGCGAGCGTATCGATAAGGATGTGAACCGCAGGGGCAAGCAATCCATTGCACTAAACATGAAGAGTGACGGCGCGCTTAAAGTCTTCTTCTCCCTGATCGAAAAAGCCGACATCCTGATCGAAGGCTTCCGCCCCGGCGTTATGGAGCGCCTCGGCCTTGGACCTGATGAATGCCTAGCCAGAAATCCAGGCCTAATCTATGGCCGTATGACCGGATGGGGGCAGGAGGGACCACTGTCACACACCGCCGGTCACGACCTCAACTACCTTGCCATGACAGGTATGCTTCACGCTATCGGCGAGGAGGGTCGCCCACCATTCCCACCGCTCAATATGGCCGCAGACTATGGTGGTGGCTCCATGTTCCTGCTGCTAGGCGTCCTCTCGGCACTCTTCGAGCGCACCAAAAGCGGCAAGGGGCAGGTGATCGATGCCGCCATGGTCGACGGCGTCCCCGCCATGCTCGGGATCATCTACTCTCTGCTTGGCCGCGGCCTGTGGCAGGACAAACGTCAGGCCAACCTGCTGGATGGCGGCGCCCCATTTTACCGCTGCTATGAGACCTCTGATGGCCGTTATCTGTCAGTAGGCTCGCTGGAACCCCAGTTCTTCGCACTACTGCTCAAAGGATTGAACCTGCCTGCAGAACTTGCCCAAATCCAGATGAGCATGAAAGAGTGGCCGAGGCTCGAAGAGCAGATCGGCAATGCCATAAAGGCAAAATCTCTTGAGCACTGGACAGGTGTCTTTGCCGGCACCGATGCCTGTGTCGCTCCGGTGCTGTCCATTGAGGAAGCAAACGCAGCCTCACTCAACACCGAACGCGGCAACCGCATTCGGCTGGGTGGCGTCACACAGGCAGCACCAGCTCCACGTTTCAGCCGCACGGTTCCGCAAGCACCTGAACCCGCTGGAAAAACTGGAGACCATACTTCACAGATTTTACAAGAGCTCGGTTTTTCTGAAGCGGACATCAATGACATGAAGAAGAGCAGGATTTTGGCCTAATTCTGCATTAAATACCAATGTAAATCACGAAATAACAGAACGGAATCAAGCACGTCTATCCATGGTGCAAGTGTCTCGGGTAAATCCTCTGGACACTTCCCTGTATGAGCTCAAACGCCCGAATCTACTAGGTTAACTCTTAAAAGTTTACTCTGGACAGGTGGGCGATTGGATGCTGGTAACAGACGTGTTTGTACTGTTATTTCTGGTTACACAGGGCCTCTTTCTCATTGCCTCCTACGTCTTTGCCGTCTCCGGTGCAGACGACCTGTTTGTCGACACGCTCTACTACCTGTTCGTTGCCTGGTCTCGCGGGCCTCTGGTTGGCACTACAGAGGAGCACCTTTACGAAGAAACCGGTCATGTTGAGCCTAGGCCGCTCGCCATCATGCTGCCTGCCTGGGATGAAGCCACGATCCTCCATCCTGCGGTCACGGCCATGATGCAAAGGCTGGACTACCCCTCCTACTGGATATTTATCGGCGTCTACCCCAACGACAAGGAAACGCAGGAGGCGGCTAAACAGTTGGCAGCCGAGCATGACAACCTGCGCATCGTCACAACAAGAAATGAGGGGCCAACCTGTAAGGCGGATTGCGTCAACACAATCATTGCGGCGGTAAGGAAGTTTGAGCAGGAGCAGGGCATCTCCTTTGCCGGCTTTATCTTGCAGGATGCTGAGGACATCCTCAATCCCAGCGCCCTGCGCATCTTCAATGCCAGCCTTGAGCTTGCCGACGTGGTGCAGCTCCCCGTTCTTTCGCTGCCCAGAAAGCGCCGCCAGTTCACAGCGGGTCACTATATGGATGAGTTCGCTGAGTTCCACTCCAAGGAAGTGCTGGTCAGAGGCGTTCTGACCGGTACAGTGCCAGGCGCTGGCGTGGGCACCTGCTACTCGCGTAAAACTATGGAGATGGCAGAGTCTTTATCGGACGCCGACGAAGACGGGATCCCGGAGATCTTCAATACCAGCTCCCTGACCGAAGATTATGATCTGTCCATGCGGCTCATGGGGACCGGAATTGAACACAATTTGCTCTGGATCCATCCCGACGAAAAAAGTGAGTTTACGGACTTTACAGTCACCCAGGAAATGTTTCCCTACCGGTTCTGGCAAAGCGTGCGCCAAAAAACGCGCTGGACCCTTGGCATCGCCTTCCAGGGCTGGGCAGAGCTGGGTTGGAAAGGCGGGCTTGCAGCCAGATACTTCTTTTGGCGTGACAGGAAGATGGTTTTCTTCAGCCACGCCATCGTCTTGGGCTACGCCTCAATGATGTTCTACTGGTGTCTGTACCTGTATGTACGTCTCGTCCCCGATGCCTACCACTTACCCCCATTACTGCCGGAAGACAGTCCTTTCTGGTACGTGATCTGGTTCAACGTGCTGCTGCTTGCCCACCGCCTGATCCAACGTCATATCTGGACCGGCTACCATTACGGCTTCAGGTCACTGGCCCCCGTCACGCTGCGCTATTTCGTTTCCGTTATCATCAATTACTTTGCCATGATCCGTGCGATTAAGGCTTGGATCCGCCATTTAGGTACAGGAGAGGTCATCGGCTGGGACAAGACCGCCCATGACTACCCGGATGATGAAAGTCTGGTAACTCTTCCCAGAAGGCGAGAACCGCGCTCATGACCCGTTCACCCAAACCACACAGGGAACGACGAAAGGCGAAGCGCAGGTCAACCTTCTATATAACCTGCATCATCACACTTGTGTTGGTACTGACTTTTCCAACCCAGTTACTAGCACCAGAAACGGTTCCAACGCCCCAAGGAACAGGCCCCTACACAACAACTCAAAAGAATGCCTATTACAACAGCTTGCTGAAAGACCGGCAGGACAGCCAGTCCGTTCTGCAAAGCACATTGCGCGACTATCGCACCTATCCCTTGTTGGATCTGGCCTATCGCTTGCTGGCCGAGGGGCGCACGGAAGAAGCTCTCGAAGAACTGGACGAACTACTTGAGCACCACCCAGAACATCTGGTCGCCCGCTGGCAAAAAATCCAACTTCTCATAGGTCTCAATCGCCCCCTGGCCGCCATAGAGCAGCTCGCCATCCTGCAGTCCCAAGCTCCTGCATTCAGCCGAGGCTATCTCACCCTCGGCCAGCTGCATATGCTCAGTGGTGATTATACACTGGCCTTTGATGATTTCAGACTAGCCCTTGAAACCGGAAAACTGCTGCCAAGTGATCGCGCCGAGGCCCTTGCAGGCGCTGCGGAAGCGGCAATCAAACTCGACAAAAATCAGGAAGCTCTCAACGCTCTGAATGGCCTGCTTGAATTAGGCGCTGCCACCCCGCGCCAACGGCTCATCAGGGCCGACCTTTTGCGCAACTTCAATCAGCTTGACGAAGCCCGCAGTGAGTGGGAAGCGCTTTCCAAACTGGACAACGCCCCGCAAACCCAGCGCACAGCAATCCTCAACGAGGCGTTTTTGCTGATAGAGCAGGGCGAGGATGCACAAGCCTACGACCTGCTGTTGGATGCGGAACGCAACGGTCTGTTCACCGGTCGTCAGTCCACCGCCCTGGAGCAACGCACATTCGCAAGAGCACTCGCAGCGAGCGCCCTCAACTCCGGTCACCTGGAGGAGCTGCTCACTTTCTTGAACCCAAGTCGTATCGACCAGCTGGGCTTGGCCTCCCGTGTGCAGCTTGCCTACGCACTGGCAAAAAAGGGCTCTAGCGCAGAAGCCGAACAAGCACTCCTGACCAGTGACGGCAAAATTCTCGACACCAAGGCTTTTGCGCCGGAAGAGGCGGCCAACTACTATCTGGCACTGACTGATATTGCTCTTCGCGCAGGAGATGAGGCAAGAGCAGCCACAGCAGCCCGGTTGTTGAACAATCTCACCCGCAGCCCGGAATATGCCTTGCAGCTCAGCCAATTGGCACAGAGCCATGGTTGGGAAAATGGGGCGATCAACACCCTGCTGGAACTACGCGACATGACAGAACAGCAGGACCGGGAAACAGCGGCTGACGCTTGGGCGGATTTGCTGCTGGCACTCTCTGAACTGGCTCGGCGGGCAGGGGATCTGACCCTCGCAGACGAAGCGCTTCGCGAAGCAGCGCAGCTCGTGCCCAGCTGGCGCACCACAGCCTTAAGAGGGCGCATTGCGCTCCTCGCCAATGATAACGGCGACGCCTCAGCCCTGTTTCAGCAGGCGCTTATCGACGCAAAAGAGGCGCGCGCAAACAAGCCATTCAACGACAACGAAACAGAAGCCTATGCACGCCTGCTGTTTGATCTTGCATCCGTTTCTGCAGCAAATCAGGACTGGAACACCGCACTTAAGTATCTGATCGATGACTGGATGTTGGACCCGGATCCCACGTTGGTCCTGCCTGCCTACCTGATGCTGAAAGAAGAAGACACACCAGATGATCAGGCAGCACACCAGTGGCTGGAAAATGTGTTTGACTACGTCGACTCTACAGACCTGACAGATGATGACAAGGATATGTTTGCCGTTGCGTTCCTTGCGCTGGCACGTGTTCAAAAAAGCGCAGGCGACCTACAAGACGCCGACAAATCCTACACCCAGTCCATGCAATTGGATCCAGAGCCTGATGCGATTTTGGAAACCGCATACCTGTCTTTGCAGCTCAGCAATCCGGAAAGAGCACTTAGCCTTGTTGATACATTGGACCAGCCCCAGTACGCAGACGCCACCATGGCCATCCGCTGTCAGGCCCACCTTATGCTTCGCCGCAGTCTGGATGGCTTATCCTGTTCTGAGGCCGATATACAATCGCAGCCCACTGCAGCAGAAGAGCACCTCATCCTCGGAAACCTGTATTTGCAGCGCGGAGATAATGAGCGCGCAAAACAGGAACTTATGGAATCCTATAAGCTGAGTCCAAGCTTGGAGATTTCTAACCAGCTGGGATTTATCTATCAGCGACAAGGAGATAATCAGGGTGCCCGCCGCTGGTTCTCAAACTCATTTGAAAAATACAATGACCAAACCGCGGGCATGGCGCTGCTCTATATGGATCTGGAGCAGATGAACTACGACGGCGCCGCCAGCATCCTTGCTAGGCTGCAGGTTGCACGCCTCACATCCGAGCAAATGGCGCGCTACTACGCCGCCAGAGCGCAGATCACACTACGGCAGGGCGACCAGTCACCCGAGGCGCTGGCTAGTGCGCTGGCTGATTTAATCAAAGCAAGGTCCATCAACTCAACCCCTGATGTTCGTTTCTCAGTGGTTCAGATCCTGTTCCAGATGGGGCAGCTGGAGGAGGCCGAAGCAGAATATGAGAACCTGCCGCTAGCTGACAAAATCAACCCTGCCGTGCTCGCGCTAGGTGGCTATATAGCCCTTGCCGAAGGGGATTATGATCTGGCCATCATCCGTTTTGAAGCGTCGCTGGAAATAGATCCAAATCAGGAGGACCTTCAGGAAGATCTGGCCTACACCTATCTTGCAGCTTTCGAGAACAGGAAAGCAGCTAGAATCTTCCGCCAACGTATCGAAGTACTGCATGAGCGCACGCTGGACATATATGAGCAAGACAAACTGGAACGCTTTCAGCGCCAACTTCGCATTCTGGATATTCCGATTAGCTTGTTGATTTTCGACGGCATCAGCCCATCACGTCAGGACGAGGAGGTCATCACTGGTGCCATCTTGGGCATTCCGTCCAGCAGCCCGTTCGGGTCCATCGAGGCCGCATGGCGCCCACCTGTAATCGGATTTCAAAACGGTCGCGTTTTTGAGGTCATAGCCCGCGCCCAGTGGCTCAATCGGCGCTACAGCTTCATTCCCAATGATGACACATACCAGACGATCGTTGGCGTGCGCTTCAAGCCCCTTATGACGCAAAACCTCAAGATCGGCGTAGAGCGCTTCTTCAAAGGTGGTACCCTTACAGAGGACAATACCTTGGGAAGAATACTCTGGTCATATACCAGAGGCCATGACTTCTTACCGCTATATGATTGGCGTACTGGTCTCCCAATTGAGAAGGAACCCTATGTAAATCTCTACCTTGAAGGTGCTCGTTTCTTCGAAAATGAGAAGGCAATACTTGCATATGGAGACGGACGACTTGGATACACTTTTAGACTCGATCATAACCTGATCTTCTCACCCTTTGTCTATTCTATAGGTAGTGGAAACTGGAGCTCACTCCTTAGCGCTGTAGCAATCGAAGCAGGGCTGGGAGCATCCTTACGATGGAGAGGGGTGTACACCGAAACCTACGGCGACTTGCTCCGGCTTGAGGTGTTCGCGCGCGTAGGACATGAAGTGTTAAACACAGATGACAGTCAAACCAGCCGAGTACTTCTCGGACTTCAGGCGAACTTCTAAATCATTGTTTTTGGGGCTCTTTTGCCTTGTTTCCTTCCTATTCTCAACGGCCAACAAAGCCCAGGCACAGCCAGATTCCGGCATTAAGGAATGTATTCCTATTCGCATGAGCTTCATCCAGCCGTGGGGTAATGAATATTTTCCTAACCACAGGTTGTGGCGCAGTGAACTCCTTTCACATCAAAGACTTGGCGTAGAAGAAATCATCCTTCAATGGACCCTGTGGGGCAACGAATTGATCATGGAAGTTAAGCCTCCAATTTGGCTGGAGGCAGCGGTTATGGGGGCCCATCAATCCGGGACCAAGATGTGGTTCGGACTGCGTTACGATCCTTCCTTTATTGCGAAACTGAGGGCCGAAGGGCAGCCATACCTTGACAGACGCCTTGAGGAAACCAGAAAGCTAGCCAACGCCTTAAAGGCACAAATGCAATATGTCGCCGAGCCATCCGAGATTTTTGCGGGCTGGTATATACCAGATGAAATCGACGGCAGACTGTTGTTGGATAGTGATCTTAGAGAACTGATCACCCAGTATACCACTCAGACCCGCGACGTCTTGCAAGAGGTTCTTCCAGGCCCAGTGGCGATTTCCGGATACACCGATTTGAAAAGCGAACCACAAAAACTAGCGGATTATTGGAACAGCCTGATGGCCGCATCATCCATGGACCTCTTACTGCTGCAGGATGGGCTAGGGGCCAAGCTTATGGAACCTTATTCCAGCCGCAGTCTACAACGGGCCATCAGCCAAGCCTTCCAGCTGCAAGATCACACAGTTATTCCTGTGGTCGAAATCTTTGAAATAGATCCCAGAACCGTAGACTTCAAAACAATCCCAACCACTATGAACACCATGAAAAGCAGACTGAAAAACGCACGCTTTTCAGATGAGCAGCCTGTGGCTTTGTTCTCACTATCCAGCCACATCCTCAGGTTTGATAACAAACACAGCCGCGATATGGCGGAGTTTTTAACTGGTAACGCGAAAGCCTGCGAAGACACCTATGGGCCGAACAGCATAAGATGAAGCTACAAGAAACAAAGATCATCGGAGCAGGGCCTGCATCCGTTCTTTGTATCGTCGGCACCCGTCCGGAAGCCATCAAGATGGCTCCGGTGATCTCCGCAATTGCAGAACGCCCAAGTCTCAATGCTCATGTGCTGATGACGGGCCAACACGGAGAAATCGCATCAAACGCGCTATCTTCCTTTGATATTGACAAGATCAACTGGCTCGATCTGTCCGACATCGGCCACCACTTGGCAGATCAGGCAGGAGAACTCCTGAAAGGCATCAGCGCCTATATTGCACACCACAAGCCCCGATATACGCTGGTGCATGGCGATACAACTACAGGATTCATCGGAGCCTTAGCCAGTTTTTACAGTTCGGTACCAGTAGGCCATGTGGAGGCTGGATTACGCAGTGGCGAATTGCATGATCCATTTCCCGAAGAAGCCAATCGGCGACTAGCCGACCAGCTTTGCCACAGATTGTTTGCACCCACGGAGATCGCCAGAGATAATTTGCTGCGCGAAGGCATTAGCCATAACAAGATTTTGACCACGGGCAATACAGTGGTTGATGCTGTGCGTTATCTGGCCAGGAAAATGAAACCGACCCACAAACTCGACGAACTGAAAGACGTACTTGGCCCTCAAAAGCAATTGGTGCTCGTCACTACACACCGGCGCGAAAATTGGGGCGAACCCATGCGCAATATTTGTAAGGCTGTGAAGACCATCGTGCATAGTCATGAGGACCTGCAAGTGATTCTACCAGTGCATCCAAACCCGATGGTCAAAGATGTGATTGAATCTGAGCTCAAGAATGTCGAACGTGTCCATCTGGTCAATCCGTTGTCTTACGAAGCGCTCATCGCATTGCAACGCGATGCCGATCTGATCCTCACAGACAGCGGCGGCATTCAGGAAGAAGCACCGGAGTTCGGAACACCATTGCTGATCTTGCGCCAGACAACCGAACGACCAGAGGCAATCACCAGCGGACTGGCAAAGCTCGTCGGCACATGTGAGCAAACCATCATCGAGGAAGCCAATCGCATCCTCGGAGACCAAAACACGAAGCCAAAGTGCAAAAACCCGTTTGGCGATGGTCTGGCTGCACAGCGCATTGCAGACGTCGTCGAAAGCCACATAAACTCATGTAACTAGAGCCAAACTCACCATTATAGTTTTAGTTCCATAATCTACCTTATGCGTGATTATCATATAAGCGCCCCACAGTACCTTTGGTACTGCTGAGAACCACGTAATGAGCTCTTGCCGCATCACTAATCCGTACGATTGAGATCTCAACCAGATCAGCTCTCATAGAATTTCACGACAGACGCCACAGCGCAGCCCCAAACCATGGACCATGCAGATCCTGTGCTTGAGTATCGATCAATGTAATCTGAGTAAATTACGAATTGTTTTGTTATAATTTCAGTATAATTTACAATCTGTAGGATCATCGTAAGGTACACATCACCATTCTCAGGGTTGTTATCCTACCCTTTTGCCCTACGTGATTGACACTAAACTTATTTATATATAATTTCCGCTAGGTAAAAATAGTAGGTAGCTCTTATATACTTGATGCTGCCCAATAATCATTCATGATCGTTACATCCGGAAGCAATAAAAATGAATAAAAGAGTACCTGTGCCGGTCAATCCACCCCATCCAGGGCGTCGTCGCTTTCTTAAAGGTACTGTTGCAGCTGGCGCATTGCTGGGCGCAAACCTGTCTGGCTTCGGAACCAGTTTTGCCAGCAGCGGCCCCCAAGGCGGCCCTGTAACGCTCATGGATCCGGGTAGCCAGCAGAAGTTCGTCAATCCACTGCCAATCCCGCCAAGAATTTATGCAACTTCGGATTCTCCGCTCACTATTCCAATCGGCGCCACCGCGCAATGGATGGGACTGGTTGATGCTCAGGGTACTCAACTAAGAACCCCCGTTTACGGTTTAGGCGTTGCTGGTCAGTTCACAACCCCCGGACCAACAATCATTGCAAGACAAAACGAGACCGTGCATGTCAACTGGCAAAACCAGCTACCTGATGACAGACCACACCTTCTACCCGTTGATACGGGCATGCATATTCCGGATGTGAACTCTCCTGATGGTCAGTTCAGTGCTCAAAAGCCGGTGGTAATTCACCTGCATGGCGGCCATAGTGAAGCCGAAAGCGATGGAAATCCACTCGCTTGGTACACTCAGGGTTATCAGTCCACTGGACCGGAGTTCGCTAAGCAAGAATACCAGTATGACAACACGCAGGAAGCCATGGGCGCGTGGTACCACGATCACACAGTCGGCATGACTCGCCTCAACGTTCATGCCGGTCTGCATGGGATGTATCTGATCAAAGATGACAATGAACAGCGTCTAATTGACAATGACATTCTACCGTCAGATCACCACATGATCGACATCTCAATCACCGATGCGCTGTTTGATGATCAAGGCCAGCTCTACTATCCTGGCTGGCACGGCCAACCCATTAATCCAATTACACAAAAAGCGATTCAGGACTCGTGGCCAAACCCGTCAATTCTGGACGAGTTCTTCGGAAACTTCATTCTCGTCAACGGTATGGTCTGGCCCAAAATGGATGTTGAGGCCAACAAGTACCGGTTCCGCCTGCTCAACGCCTCCAGCTCACGCACCTATGTGCTTGAGTTTGAAAACAAAATGCCGTTCTATCAACTTGGGTCCGATGGCGGTTTCCTGGACAAACCAGTTCAGCTGACCCAGCTGGTCATCAGCCCGGCAGAACGTATGGATGTTCTCGTGGACTTCACGCAGGCTGCCGGATCTCAGATCATTTTACGCAACCATGGCCCTGAGATTCCATTCCGCGGCTTTGTTGACCCTGCAGATCCGGCAAACGCAACCAAACTCGTTTATAACGAGGATGGAGAGCGTTCGATCTCCGATGGACACGGCGGACTTGCCCCCATCGCCAGCCCGGATAACACCGGCGTTATCATGCGTTTTGACGTGGCCGAGGCCAGTGATGCCATCCCAGCACAAGCCGCTCAGTTCACTGAAACTGTGCCTTTGCGCACACCATACCAACCAATAGCAAGAGATAACGTCGCCGTTGTACGACAGCTCATTGTCTATCCTCAGGATGACGACCTGGGCCGCGAACTGAACCTGCTTGGTACACCAGAATCCGGCTCCGTGTTCTTCATGGACCCTGTCACAGAAAATGTGGCCCTCAACACCACAGAGGTCTGGGAAGTCTACAACGCCACCGCTTCCGGACACCCCATACACGTGCATCAGGTGCAGTTTGAGGTGATCGACCGTCAGGAATTTGATTGGGAATTCACGCCCCGCGAGCAACCGCTGATGAACACCGGAAGGACCTTCGAAGGTGCTACCATTGAGCTTCAGGGTGTCAAGGGAGATAGGGTCCTGCCACAGCCAAATGAGCAAGGCAGGAAAGACACGGTCATCGCCCTACCTGGGCAGGTCACGCGTATCATTGCCCATTTTGACCTTCCTGGTGAATATGTATGGCACTGTCATATTATCACCCACGAAGACTATGACATGATGCGTAAATTCGTGGTGACATAGCCCGCCCAGCCAAGAAGTCAGGCATCCTGTTGCAATGAGAGATATCGTAGAAACCGCCTTGCCTAGTGGCCCGCCACCACCGTCATTAGGTAAGGCAATCGCCACCTTTGCGCGAATTGGAATACTCTCGTTTGGTGGGCCAGCCGCACAGATTGCCCTGATGAACCGCATTCTGGTGGATGAAAAAAAGTGGCTCACACAAAAGCAGTATCTCAGTGCGCTGAGCTTCTGCATGCTCCTTCCCGGTCCCGAGGCTATGCAGCTGGCAGTCTATTCCGGCTGGAAACTGCACGGCTTGTTTCTGGGCCTCATGGCTGGGATCTTGTTCGTTCTACCCGGCGCAATTGTCGTCCTGACCCTTGCAATCATATATGGCGCGTTTGGTGATGTACCGGTCGTTTCATCCCTGTTTCTTGGAGTGAAAGCGGCAGTCTTTATCATTGTGGTGCAAGCACTTATGCGGCTTTCCAAGAGCGCTCTTGCCGGTACAGCCCACTGGGTGATCGCAGCGCTCGCCTTCATCGGCATCTTCTTTCTATCCCTGCCATACCCGCTAATTGTGATCGCTGCGGCTCTCTACGGCCTGTGCTTCAGTAAAACGGCAAAACAGGAGGCGACGGAGCACATCACCCATGGCACCTCCATTCGCCAGACAATAACCACACTACTCATTTGGTTAGCCATTTGGTTCGTGCCTTTGGCAGTGGTGGACTACATGACCAGTCCGTCAATCCTGGGGGATATTGGCACCTTCTTCTCCAAACTTGCACTGGTAACATTCGGCGGCGCCTATACTGTGCTGGCCTATATGGCTCAGGATGTGGTCACCCAATTCGGATGGCTAACCGCCCATGAGATGCTGGACGGCTTCGGTCTGGCAGAAACCACTCCGGGACCGCTCATTCTGGTGACGGAATTTGTAGGATACCTTGCTGCCTACCATCAGGGCGGCTTCTGGTTTGGTCTTGCCGGTGCCGCAGTAACCTTGTGGGCGACCTTCATTCCCTGCTTCATGATGATCTTTACGGGCGCGCCCTATATCGAATGGATCAGCGCCCAGCCACGCCTCAATGGAGCACTTGCGGCAATCACCGCTGCTGTGGTCGGCGTAATCCTGAACCTGTCCCTCTGGTTCGGCCTGCATGTCCTGTTCCAGACCGTCAATCAGGAACACTACGCCATCTTCACCCTCTGGCGCCCAGAGCTCTCCTCAATAGACTGGCACATCGTAGTCCTCTCAACCCTATGCGCCGTCGGCCTGCTATGGCTGCGTTGGGGCATCCTGACAGTTCTCTTCCTCTCAGCTTTGCTGGGTTGGGGCCTTGTTACCTTTGTGGGTTAAAATTAGACCCGCAAGAAAATGCCACAGCACGCGAGAAGCGGCTGCGGCACTCTTAGTCTGTGTGAGTCTTTTCTAGCCTAGAGGTCCATTACGATACGGCCATCAATCTTTCCGTTGCGCATGCGATCGAAGATATCGTTGACGTTCTCCAGCGGCTCTGTGCTGTAGTGCGCAGCTACTTTGCCTTCGCCGGCAAACTCCAATGATTCACGCAGGTCATTTCGTGTGCCCACAATGGAGCCGCGCAATGTTTTGCGGTTGAGCACCATATCAAAGATGTTCAGCGGAAAATCCTCAGGAGGCAGACCAACAAGGCTCATGGTCCCGCCACGTGCCAACATGCCAACACCCTGCTGGAAGCTCTTGCCAGCCACCGCAGTCACCAGCACACCTTCAGCGCCGCCACCAGCTTGCACTTCAGCCACAGGGTCACACTTGAAGGCATTGAGCGTCATGTCAGCGCCAAGTGATTTCGCCAGCTTCAGCTTATCTTCTGCAATGTCCACCGCGATAACATGCATGCCCATGGCCTTGGCATACTGCACTGCCAGGTGGCCAAGCCCGCCAATACCGGAAATCACCACGGTTTGTCCCGGCTTTGCCTCGGTTTCCTTCAGGCCCTTATAAACGGTCACACCAGCGCAAAGGATTGGTGCGGCAGGGGCAAACTCAAGCTCTTTTGGAATATGAGCCACAAAGTTCGGATCCGCCAACGAATATTCTGCAAAGCTGCCATTGACGCTGTAACCGGAGTTCTGCTGCGATTCACAAAGGGTTTCCCAGCCATCTACGCAGTGGCGGCAGCAGCGGCAAGCGGTATGAAGCCACGGGATCCCGACCCGGTCCCCTTCCTTCACACCAGTCACATTACGACCCTTTTCAACCACAATACCAACGCCTTCATGGCCCGGAATAAAGGCTGGTGTCGGCTTAACCGGCCAATCACCTTCCACCGCGTGCAAGTCGGTATGACACACACCAGTGGCCTCAATTTTCACCAGAATGCCATCATCGGTAACAGTAGGCTTTTCAACTTCACACACGTCCAGAGGTGCACCAAACTCGCGCACAACGGCCGCTTTCATCATAGACATGACGGGCTCCTTAACCAGCTTTCCCTGTGTGGGCCAGGGCGGCGCCAAAGCATACAGGGAAAGCAAAATCCTCCAAAATACAGGCAGGTTTTGCCAGCATTTAAGAGGAGCCTAACAAACAGGAGACCAAGTAGAAAAGAGATGATATTTCAAGTATACTTAGGAAGTTAATAACGTGACATCACAGTCATTCAACCTTGAAAAACCCAACGCCCCACTCAAAAAAATGCAGTCCCAAGGCCGAAGCCCTCACTTACACACAACTCTATAAATGAAATTAATTCAGTAACTTAGGTGAAATACGTAACGTACTTCACCCAATGGGATGAATTTTTTCCATCAATCGAAAGCCCTGCTGAAACCACCGCAAGCCCCTACTCTCTTGCCATAAACCTCAAGTAATTGAAGTAAACGTACCTACATATAAACTTAAATAGGACCAATTTGTAAGTAAAAATACTAAATACGGCATAAGGTAGATTATGGAATAACTTGTAATTATTACAGTTTAACATAAACCTCTAAAGTATTCAAGCAAACAAGCTGCGCCGCTCACTCAGAACGTTGCTTTCATAGGTGTTCATCACGATCACTCAATCCCAACAGACGGCGTGCACGTAAGATAACGGCGGTATCCACCATCTTGCCATCAACCACAAATGCGCCTTTTCCGGCTGCTTCCTTCTGTTTTTCAAGCACGTTCCGAGCCCATTTCACTTCGTCCTCATCAGGCTCAAAGCACATATTGATCACGCTGACCTGGGAAGGGTGAATGGCAAACTTGCCATTGTAGCCCATGTCTCTCGCGTTTCGGGATTCATCCTCAAGGCCCTCAGGGTCATTGAAATCAAGAAACACCCCGTCGATCGCCCAAAGGTCATTTTGAACCGCTGCATTGAGGAGCTGACCACGCGGCCACACAAGACTGTTCCACGCCATGGTACCACCGGTTTCCGCCGTATAGTCCTCGTAGCCAAAGGCTAGCGAATGAAGTGGCGCATGGGTCGAGGCAATCGCTTCAGCATTGGAAAGCCCAGCTGGCGTCTCCAGAAGTGCACAGACCCGAAACATCTCTCTGGACTGGTGATGCTTCAACAAGTGATGCAGCTGCTCCACATCACGCGGGCTCTCGCACTTGGGCAGGAAAACCCAATCGGGCATATGAGCCAACTCCAGTAACAGCAACACATCCTTTAAACCATCCGGTGTGCTCAGCGAGGAAATGCGAATACCAATCTCGCAGCCCTCCTGCCCGCGGATCTTGTCCTGAAGACCCCGCAGCAAGTCACGAGCCGCCGGTTTGTCCTTGGCTGCAACGCCGTCTTCCAGATCAAGCACCACACATTCAGCTTCTGATGTAATCGCTTTGTCGAAGAGATGTGCTTTTTCTGCAGGTAACAACAACAAGCTTTTCAAACCGAAACTCCAACTCAATCCGTTGATGACGTTTGGTTAGATTTTAGATCAGTAACATTTAATTTCCCAAGAATGTTTAGGATTAAAGCACGTCCATTTGATGACAAAACCTGGAAGCTGAAAGTGTCAGCCAGATCGCGCCGGAGCATACAACCAGCCCCCTGCCCGTCACACAAAGCGCGAAGCGGTTGACCACAAAACAGGCTGAGAGGAGCCGCCCCATGTATTCAGCCTATGCGCAACTTTCAGAGACCCGTTTTCTGGAGATCTACGGCCTGAATTTCGAGGAGTTCTCAGAAGGTCAGGTCTTCCACCATCGCCCTGGCCTGACGGTTTCCCAGCAGGATAATGCTCAGGAAGCGCTAGATACCTTCAACGCCGCAATGTTGCACTATGATGGCCATTACGCAGCGCAAACGGAATTCAAAAAGCCGCTGGTGGTCTCCACACTGACACTGCAAAGGATCTTCGGCATGAGCTGGAAGACCTTCGCACGCAAAGACCGCATTGTGGCAATTGAAGAGATCACCATGACCGCCCCCGTTTTTGGCGGTGATACGCTCTATTGCACGAGCAAGATCATTTCAGTAGGCCACACCGCAGGCAACACCGGTACTGTCACGGTGAAAGCATCCTGCACCAATCAGGAAGGCGTTGAAGTCGCTGCCCTCACCTACACGCTCACCATCTTTAAAAAGGGCAAGCATCCGGTCTGGGGCAATCTGCCGGGGAGTTGCAGCAACCCATGGTTTCTCGCCTATCACAAGCGCGAGGACGGCTCACTGCAGGAAACAACGGGCATCTTCTTTGAAGGGTTTGCCAAAGGTCAGGTTTTTGAGCATAGACCGCAGATCACCCTGCATCCCTCCTCCATGCTCCAGCACGCCGCACAGAACATGCAGTGGCATCCGCTCTATCACAATCCGGAGTTCGCCCGACAAACCTACGGCAGAGACCGCCTGCCCGCATGCGAGCTGCATGTCCTGTCATTGATAACAGCTGCAACGACAACCACCTTTGGCCGTGTGGTGGCCAATCTTGGTTGGACCGATACAAAGCTGTCTCGCCACTTCTATACCCAAGACCGTTTCAGGGTGGAAAGCGAAGTCCTCGCGGCGCGGGCCAGCCATTCCCGACCCGATCAAGGCATTTTGACTATCAAAACCGTCGCCCGCGACCAAAACGAGGAGGAAGCTGTCTCCTTCATTCGCACCCTTTTGGTCTACCGCGAGGACAAAGGCCCTTACTCTGCCGCAGGTTATTGATCTGGCTCCGTATTCTCCTATGATGCATGGCCATAAGGGAGGTCGGGAAGCGTGGAACAGACAATCTTCGGGAAGCCAACAAGGCAGCAGCTGGCGGCACAAAACAATGCGGACCTTTACAAGCACATGTTCAAGGCCCACGGCATTGCCTTTGAGGTTTCAAAGGGCCTGTTTCAGTGCACCGTCCAGCCCCTGCCATTTTACTCAAGCATCGTCACGCTGAATCCGGCCACATCACCAGATCCAATCAACAAGCTTGCCGGTAGCGCCCACTTTGATCTTTACGTCAAGGACAGCTTTGCAGATCTGCCGCTGGCCAACTCAGGCTTTCTGCAGCTTTTTGACGCAAACTGGTTTCGTTTTGACGAGAGAGGCGACGTAAACACCACCGGTTGGGAGAAAGTCGCCACGCCAAGCCAGTTGAAACACTGGGAGGCAGCATGGAAGGACGGTGGCAATCAAACCGCACAGACCATGTTTCCCTCAAATCTGCTGGACGATACCGAGATCACCTTTTGGGGCTATAAGCAGGCAGGCAGTTACACGAAAGGCTTCATAGGTAACGATTGCGGACACGCAACCGGGCTTTCCAATGTCTTTGCCAATACGTTGTGCCCGCATACCTACCATGAAATGGCGCAGCTCCTGCAAACATGGCGCCCACAAAAGCCAGTTGTCGGCTACACCCGCGGCCAAGCCCTAGAACACGCCTTACAGGCAGGCTTTGAAAGCACCGGAGACCTGAGGGTCTGGCTCAAACCAGTCTCGCCAAGCTGACGACCAGCACTGTCACCCCTAACATCAAAAAGCCCGGAACAACCCGGGCTTTTCATTTATCGCAGCAAGGTCTTCAAGGCGTCGGCCACAATAATTGTCGCCGCCTTCAGGTCAGATAGTTGAAGGTGCTCATCAGCGCCATGCGCATTAGCCTCTGGAATAGAACGCGGCCCTGCGCCATAAAGCACCGTTGGAATACCTGCCTCCGCATAATGGCGCGCATCCGTGTAGAGCGGTGCACCGGTGGCTTTCAGATCAATGCCCAAAACCTCTTTGGCCGGCCATTTCAACGCTTCCACCAGTTTTTTGGCGCCCGGTAGCTCGCGCAAAGGCTCAGCGATCATGATACGCCGGCACTCCACTTCCACACCGCGATCTGCCGGCACCACAGATTCAATCAGCTCAATAAGCTGCTCTTCCACCTGCTCGCCGCTCTCTTCAGGGATCAGCCGCCGGTCAATGCGCAGCGAAACCCGGTCCGGCACCACATTGGTGTTGATGCCGCCTGAAATCAGCCCGACAGTGATCTGCGGTGAACCAATGCCCTCCTGCACGCTGGAGACAGACTTCAAACGCTCCCGCTCGCAATAGATTGCCGCAAGAACAGGCGTTGCCGCCTGCAAGGCATCAGCACCATTCTCCGGCATCGCCGCATGGGCCTGCCGGCCACGGAAGATCACTTCCATATGCAAACAGCCATTGTGAGCCGTCGTGGCGGCATAGGAAAACCCGGCGGAAATCGCATAGTCTGGCTTGGTCAGCCCTTGCTCGAGAAGCCATTTTGGGCCTACAAAGCCGCCTGTTTCCTCATCATAGGTCAGATGCAGCTCCACAGAGCCTTCCAGCTCATCCGCATATTCGCGAAGAGCTAGAAGCGCAAAAGCATAAGTCGCAAAATCACCTTTGGACACAGCCGCACCACGGCCATAAAGCGCACCATCTTCAATCTCGGCGCCATAAGGCTCCTTCGACCAGCCTTCTCCCGGAGGCACAACATCCCCATGGGCGTTGAGCGCAATCACTGGTCCCAATCCGTTGCCAAATGTCTCACGCACAATCAGATTGGTGACGGACACCATCCCGTTCTGACGCACAAACGGTTCTGGCACCGGATGTTTTTCAACGGCAAAGCCTAGGCCTTCAAGCAGCTCAGCAGTCCGCAATGCGTGGCGCTCCGTATCCCCCGGCGGGTTATCGCTAGGCACCTGGACCAATTCGCGCAGGAACTCAACCTGCTCCGCAAACCGGCTTTCTATCGCGGCCTTCATGAACACTCCCTTTGAATTTTATAGCCTTGCTAATCCAATGGATCACTGTGCTGGTTGCAAGCCTATTATCACTTACACAGCCCTGTTCCGGTGGATTATTGCGCATCAAGCATACATGCAAGTCCCAAAGCGACAGAAATGTTTAGTCGCCCGAAGCCGCACCTTCGATAATCATATCTTCCAGACGAAATCGGAAAATACGGCAAACCTGCCGTAACGCCTCAGCAAACTCCTCCTCCAAAGAGTTTTGAAGACGCACCCGAAAAGCCTCCAGGATCTGATGTTTGTCCGCACCTTTCACCGCAAAAATGAACGGAAATCCATAGCGGGATTTATAGGCTTCATTTAGCTCGGTGAACTGCTCATATTCAGCATTATTGAGCAGGTCAAGACCGGCACCTGCCTGTTCATCAACTGAAGCTTGCGCCATTTCTCCGGCGCGCGCTGCTTTCCCTGCAAGATCAGGGTGTGCCCGGATCAACGCGAGCTTGCTGCCTTCATCCGCTGCTTGCAAAGCTTGAGTAAAGGCCTCGATGAGAGCCTCGCGAGAAGTAAAAGGCGCCGACCGCTGTGCAACAACTGCCACCCACGGAGAATGTTCGGCCACATTGCCAAACACCTCAACGAAAGTGTCCTGCGTAAACTGGTTCACCTCATCCAGAGAAAATGTCCCCATCCCAAATACCTCAGTGACCTTGCAGCCATGCGCCCAAAAGCGCACGTTCTTGCTCGGTCATACCTTTCTCATTTCCCAAAGGCATCGCAGTAGACCGCACCGCCTGCGCCATGATCAAAATGTTGTAGCGCCGCAAATTCGCAATACTGTCCAACTCAATATTCATTGGTGCCTCAACAAACGCATCATTGGTCGGCGTCGCGCTATGGCAGTCCGCACAGTGCATCTGCACAATCTCCAAGGCTTGCGCATCAGAAACAACTGCACCTCCAACCAGTTTCTCTGGTGTTGTCACAATCACCGCTGTAATCAGACTGACTGCTGCCACAGGCAGCGCCCACCAAAAATTAGCAAAATTGTCATGAGCATCGTGGCGATTGATGAAGTGACGAACCATACCACCCATCACAAGGATCAGGGCCACCACCAAAACCGGCTGCCCGTGGCCCGTAAGTAATGGGTAGTGGTTGGAAACCATCAGCAAAAGAACCGGCAGCGTCAGATAGTTGTTGTGAACCGAGCGCTGCTTGCCAATTGCCCCAAGCCTCGCATCAGGTTCACGCCCCGCCAAGAGCGCCGCTACAATCTTCTTCTGGTTTGGAATAATCACCATAAACACGTTGAAGGCCATAATGGTCCCGATCAGCGCGCCCACATGGATCAAAACGCCCCGGCCTGAAAAGACCTGCGCATACCCATAGGTCGCCGCCAAAATGATCACCAGCAGGCATGCCGCCAGCAATGGCGTATTCTGCCCGATCGGAGACCGGCACAACCGGTCATAAACCAGCCATCCGGCAAGGAGCGATACCACTGAAATCGCAATCGCCTCTGCTGGCAAAAGCCGCATCACCTCAGGATCAATGAGATAAACCGAGGCGTTGAAGTAGTACTGAACCGTTAGAAGTGCAAAACCGGAAACCCAGGTGAGATAGGCATCCCACTTATACCAGATCAGGTCTTTCGGCAGTTCCTTGGGGGCAACCATGTATTTCTCGACATTATAAAAGCCGCCGCCATGAACTTCCCATGCGCTACCTAAAATGCCCGGTGCCTGCCCCTCCCGTTTACGTAAGGAAAGGTCCAGTGCCATAAAATAAAACGAGGTCCCAATCCAGCCCACGCCCACAATCAAGTGAAACCAGCGGAAAAGCAGATTGAGCCATTCACTAAGGAAAGTGGCTGTCATTGTCTTGTTCTTTTAAGTTCAATTGAAATACGTGGGCAGTGGGAGTTACCCCCCACTGCAAAAATTGGGAAAAGTGCCATAAAAACAGCGGCACTCTTCTGGGAAGACAAAGCTTCCGGCTTACTTTGGCAGCTGGTCGTCGATGCCTTTAACGTAAAAGTTCATGGAGAGCAGCGCACCATCTTCAGCAGTTGCGCCAGCTTCAAGGAACATGGAACCGTCCTGCTTGGTGATTGGGCCGGTAAATGGCTTCAGCTCACCGGACTTGATTGCAGCCATGGTTTTTGCTGCTTCATCCGCAACATCCTGTGGGATGTTGGTGAACGGTGCCATGTGAACCATTTCAGCATCCATTCCACCCCAGGTGTCCTGGCCCTTCCAGTTACCGTCCATCACAGCTTGTACGCGGGAGATGTAATAAGCGGACCAATCGTCAACGATCGCAGTTGCCTGTGACTTCGGCGCAAACTTGATCATGTCGGAAGCCTGACCAAAGCCCATGATGCCACGCTCTTCAGCAACCTGCAGCGGCGCTGGAGAATCTGTATGCTGAACCATGATGTCAACGCCCTGATCAATCAACGCTTTAGCAGCATCCGCTTCGCGGCCCGGATCGTACCAGGAGTTCACCCAAATTGTCTTGATCTTGAAGTCAGGGTTCACAGTCTGCGCACCCAGCATGAAGGAGTTGATGCCACGTACAACTTCAGGAATCGGGAAAGAGCCGATGTAACCTGCAGTGCCGGTCTTGGAGATCTTGGCAGCGATCTGCCCCAGAACATAACGACCTTCATAGAAGCGTGCGCCGTAAGAAGAAACGTTCTTCGCCTGCTTGTAGCCGGTCGCATGCTCAAACTTCACTTTCGGGAACTTGCGCGCGACCTTCAAGGTTGGGTTCATGTAACCGAAGGAAGTGGTGAAGATCAGCTCGTGACCGGAACGGGCCAGACGCTCAATTGCGCGCTCAGCATCCGCACCTTCCGGCACGCTCTCGATGTAGGTGGTTTCAACTTTGTCGCCAAAGTGCTTTTCAATCGCCTGACGGCCCTGATCGTGCTGATAAGACCAGCCGTGGTCAGAAACCGGACCAACATAGATAAAACCCACTTTCAGTGGATCAGCCGCGCTGGAAGCCCCTGCGGAAAGACCAAGTGCAACTGCAGCAGTTGCTGCCAGTTTAAAGATAGTGCGCATTGTGCGCTCCCCCTTATAGGTTGACCTGCACTCCAGCTGCGCAACGCCCTGACAAGCGCAGCGGAATGCTCCTTAAAGAACCAGATGAACGACGGCGCCAAGCAAACACGATAGGAACAAACCCGAAGCCCGTTCTGCGCATTTGTGCGCTATCAAGTTGTTTCCTGCATTTTTTGTATCTCGCAAAAAAGATGCGATCTTTTATTCCAGTGCGGGCAGGTTTCCGCGATCTGCACAACAATGCCCCTTGATTTGGCCAGCAAATACCAAAGTCTCTGTTGTCATTATGCGCTCGCCCTCAATTTTAAGAAGGTCGAGTATTGCAATCTGGCCAATGCCACTGAAAGAGCATTGGCCAAAACAGTTCTTTCTAGCGATCAGGCACAAACGGCTTGCCCAAACAGGCCGGTGTATTCACCTTGGCCAGCGTCTTACTGCGCGAAATGATGATCAATACGATAATGGTCGCCAGATACGGCAAGGCAGACATGAATTGGGTTGGCAACCCAATGCCGGCAGCCTGCGCATGGAACTGCAAAATGGAAACGGCGCCAAACAGATATGCCCCAACCAGCACCCGTGCCGGGCGCCAACTGGCAAACACCACCAGAGCCAGCGCAATCCAGCCACGCCCTGCCGTCATACCCTCAACCCACTGCGGAGTATAGATCAGCGACAGGTAGGCACCGGCAAGACCGGAACAAGCCCCACCAAACATCACCGCCAGATAGCGCACCTTGATAACGGAATATCCCAGAGAATGCGCCGAGCCGTGATTGTCACCAACCGCACGGATGATCAGACCCGTACGCGACCGGAACAGCACAAAGTAAACCCCGATCACCAGCCCATATGATGCGTAAACCAGAATGTCCTGATTGAACAGCAACGGCCCGATAAACGGAATGGCAGAAAGCCCCGGAATTGCAATCGGCTGCAGACTAATGCCCGGCTGCCCAATAAAGGCTTCCCCAACCATGCCCGACAGCCCAAGCCCCAGAATAGTCAGAGCAAGACCTGTTGCCACCTGATTTGTCATCAGGTTCAGCGTCAAAAAGCCAAACAGCACGCTCATGGCAACGCCGGAGATCATAGCTGCGACAATGCCGATGTATGGCGAGCCGGTCGCCTGTGTCGCCGCAAAGCCCATCACAGCGCCCACAATCATCATCCCCTCAACCCCAAGGTTGAGCACGCCGGAACGCTCCACCACCAACTCACCAATTGCAGCAAGCAACAGCGGAGTGGAAGCGGTGATGATGGTCAGAAGGACAGCTTCAATCATGGAAAGATCAGACATTGGCTGCCTCCTTCACCCGGTTGGCGTTGGAAACAAACTTGAACCTGTAAAGAATGAGCGTGTCACATGCGAGCACGAAGAACAGCAACATCCCCTGGAATACGCGGGTGATCTTGTCAGTCAGTCCAAGGCTCACCTGAGCAGCTTCACCGCCAATGTAAGACAGCCCCAACAACAACCCAGCAAACAAAATGCCGATAGGATTCAGGCGGCCAAGAAACGCCACGATAATTGCCGTAAAGCCGTAGCCCGGAGAGATAACAGGCGTCAGCTGCTCAATGGAGCCAGACACTTCCGCCATACCTGCAAGTCCCGCCAAACCGCCGGAAACGAGGAACCCGAACCAGACAACCCCCTTGCTGGAAAAGCCCGCAAACCGACCCGCACGTGGTGTCTCGCCCATCACTTTAATCTCAAAGCCCTTAAGCGTGCGCGACAACATCCACCAGACCACAAGAACGGCTACAACCGCAAAGATCATGCCGATGTGCAAACGCCCTTCACCGATCTTCGGCAGCACGTGAGCAGCATCAAAAATCCGGCTTTCCGGGAAATTGTAGCCATCTGGGTCACGCCATGGTCCACGAACAAGAAAATCCAGAATGTACTGTGCGATGTAAACGAGCATCAGGCTGGTGAGGATCTCGTTGGTACCAAACCGAACTTTCAAAAACGCCGGAATGGACGCCCACGCCATACCGCCCAGAATGCCCATCAGAACCATTAGCGGCAGCGCCATTGGACCGGTGAAGTCGTAAAAAAGAACCGGAATAACGGAGCCAGCCAGCGCACCCATGGTGAACTGCCCTTCAGCCCCAATGTTCCATGAGTTGGACAGGAAACAGACCGACAGACCAACGGCAATCAGAACCAACGGCCCGGCCTTCACCAGCAGCTCTTCAATGGACCAGCTGGTGGTCAGAGGCTCGACGAAATAAGCATAAAGTGCTTCAACAGGGCTGTAGCCCATGCTGACAAACAAGATGGAGCCGCACACAAGCGTCAGGCCAATGGCGATCAGCGGAGAAACAACGGTCATCAGCTGAGAGTGTTCAGCGCGTTTTTCAAGTTCAATACGCATGAGCTTCAACCTCTTTCACTTTGGAGGAGGAAGCTTGCCCTTCACCCATACCCGCCATCAGAAGACCGATCTTTTCGCGGGTCATATCAGCAGAAGGTTCAGCCTCAGAAAGCTCACCGCGCGAAATCACCGCAATGCGGTCGGCAACCTCATAGATCTCATCAAGATCCTGAGAGATCACCAGTATGGCAGAGCCGCTGCGCGCCAGATCAATTATCGCCTGACGGATTAGCGCCGCAGCGCCTGCATCAACGCCCCATGTTGGTTGGTTGATCACCAGAACCTTCGGCGCTCTATCCAATTCGCGGCCAACTACAAACTTTTGTAGGTTGCCGCCAGAAAGCGAACGTGCCTCTGGATTATCGTGGGACATGCGGACATCGTAGGTAGCCGTAATCCGCTTTTCCATTTCCGTCGCAAGCTTCTGATTGAGCATGCCATTGCGGATCAGTTTGGGATCGGACTTGTAGCGCGTCAGCAGGATATTGTCGGAAAGTACAAAGCCCGGAACAGCCCCGTGGCCCAAACGCTCTTCAGGAACAAACGCCGAGCCAAGCAAACGACGGGCGTTGATCTTGCGCTTGCCAACAGGCACACCACAAATCTCAACGGCATAAGCGTCCTTAACCTGTGTTTCACCGGAGATCGCATCAAACAGCTCGCTTTGACCGTTTGCCGCAATCCCGGCAACAGCAACAACCTCGCCGCCGCGCAGCTCCAGATTGATGTTCTTAAGCGCAATACCAAACGCACCATCCGATGGCAGCGAAAGGTTGCGCAGTTCCAGCATCACATCACCCGGCTGCGCTTCAGTTGAGCTTGCCGAAATGTCATGCACATCTCCGCCCACCATCATACGTGCAAGGCTGGCTGGCGTTTCCTGGGCAGGATCACACTCGCCAACCACTCGGCCATGACGCATGATCGTGGCGTGATGACAGATCCGCTTCACCTCCTCCAAACGGTGGGAGATGTAAAGGATCGCACAGCCTTCAGACGCCAGACGCTGCAACGTGATAAACAGCTGATCTGCTTCCTGCGGTGTTAAGACCGACGTGGGCTCGTCCATGATGATGAGACTGGGGTTCTGCAAAAGGCAACGCACAATTTCAATACGCTGACGGATGCCAACCGGGAGATCTGCAACAAGCGCTGCTGGATCCAGTGGAAGGCCATACTTTTGGGAAACCTCAGAAATACGTCTGGAAAGAGCCTCTATTTTTTCACCCTTTGGAAGAGCCAGCGCGATATTTTCAACCACACTCAGCGCTTCAAACAAGGAGAAGTGCTGGAACACCATACCAACGCCCAGCTTTCGGGCAGCAGCAGGATTTGAGATTGAAACGCGTTTTCCCTTCCACAGGATCTCTCCCGCACCCGGTTCTAGAGCGCCGTAGAGAATTTTTACAAGCGTGGATTTACCCGCTCCATTTTCGCCAAGCAATGCATGGATTTCTCCTTGCTTAATGGCGAGATCGACAGTGTCGTTCGCTAGAATATCGCCAAATCTCTTGGTAATACCCTTGGCTTCTATGAGATCCGCGCCCTCTGCCACCGAGCTGGACCTCTGCCCATTTTCCATCGTGTTACCCGTTCCCCAACAAAAATCAGATCAAGACGTTCTCCTTGAACCTAAGAAGCAAAACGAAAGCCTCCCTGAGCATTGCTTATCTGTTTTTCCTTGACCACTAGAAGTTGAGCGGCAATGGAAATTGCAATATCAGACGGCTTTTTGCTTTTAATCTCAGTAATTCCGACCGGACAAACAAGCTGTTTGCTCTGCGCCTCCGATATTCCGGAGTCTTTGAACCGTTTAAGTGTTCGCGCGCGCTTGGTTGCACTGCCTATCAATCCAATAAATGCCAGATCAGTTCTTCGAACAGCAGCATCTACTATAGCATGATCACGTTTATGATCATGGGTCATTACGATGACATAGTTTCCCGGTTCAAGGTTTTTTACGATGACTTGGGGCTCGTTTAGATGAATGCAGCGGATATTGGAAGGTAGATATTTAGGAAAAATTTCATTCCGTTCATCAATCCAACTAATCCGGAAGCCCAAAGGAGCCATCGCAAGCACCAATGCCTTGCCAACATGCCCTGCGCCAAACAGATAAAGATGGGGCCGGTCCTCCCCGAACCTCTCCGTCAATTTGCCTTGATTTAGAACAATTTCTGCCGATTCAGAGCTGCTCATTGCGGGGGGTAATACATGCCTTTCAACCGACCCGGAACTGCAAATATTTGCAGTGGTTGAAAAAATTCCCATACATTCTTTTGTGGAAAAGTCTTGTGCAATATCACGGAAATTGAGGAAAAATTGCTCAAATGCAATCTCAACACGGCCGCCACAGCATTGTCCAAGGTCTGGACCGAGTGCATAAGACCGGGTTTGGAAGTTCGCAGAATCGCTCTTCATCAATGAAACAGCTTCATGCAAAACATCAAATTCGAGCCGGCCACCGCCGATAGTTCCCTTAAAGGACATATCAGGGCGTACAACCATCCGCGCTCCAACCTCTCGGGGAGAAGACCCGGCAACATCCACGATACTCACCAGCACGCATCGCCCGGTAGCATCAAGCGCAGACAGAACCTCACCCCAAACCAACATTACGCACCCTCTCCCGCCTTGATCGCTTTTACAGCTTTCAAGATCGCTTCAGGCGTTGCAGGCGCATCCAGCTTCGGCAAAACGCCCTTATTGAGACTGGAAATCGCATCATTGATCGCACAAAACACCGAGATCGGTAGCATGAGCGGCGGCTCCCCAACCGCCTTCGAACGGTAAATGGTTGGCGCCGGATTGCCCTCACTTTCATAGAGGGCCACGTTGAAGATCTCAGGCACATCGGAGGCCGTCGGGATTTTGTAGGTCGAGGGCGCATGGGTCTTCAAATGCCCAGCCTTATCGAACCAAAGCTCCTCCGTGGTCAACCAGCCCATCCCCTGCACAAAACCACCTTCAATCTGGCCCATATCCAGGGCCGGATTGAGCGACGTGCCAACATCATGCAGCACATCCACCCGTTCCACTTTCATCTCACCCGTCAGCGTATCAATCACCACCTCAGAACAGGAGGCACCATAAGCATAGTACAAGAACGGATGCCCTTTTACCTGCGCACGATCCCAGACGATTTCCGGTGTCTTGTAGAAGCCGGAGGAAGACATTTGAATGCGGTGTTCATAGGCTAGGTGGGCCAGCGCTTTGATCGAAAGCTTCGGCTCTCCGCCAATCAGCATTTGGTCATCGCGTAAGGTGATGTCCTCTTCAGACACCTCAAAGTGACCCGCGGCAAAGGTTTTAAGCCGGCCAACAATTTCACGACAGGCAATGGCCGTCGCCATACCATTGAGATCCGCACCGGATGACGCCGCTGTCGGCGAAGTGTTCGCCACCTTGGATGTGTTGGTCGCCGTAATCTTCACTTTACTCAGGCTGACACCCATCTCGGTTGCTGCAATCTGAGCAACCTTCTGATAAAGACCCTGCCCCATCTCCGTGCCGCCATGGTTCAAATGCACTGACCCATCACGATAAAGATGCAGGAGCGCCCCGGCCTGATTCAAATGCGTCAGGGTAAAGGCAATGCCGAATTTCACCGGAGTGAGTGCAATCCCTTTCTTCAGCACCGTATTATCAGCGTTAAATGCCTCAACCGCTTTACGGCGCGCCCGGTAATCAGAACTGCGTTCCAGCTGATCAACCAGCTTCGCCAAAACATCATACTCATCCACCGACTGACCATAGGGCGTAGTATTGGCATCTTCGCGATAAAAATTCGCCTTGCGCACATCCAATGGGTCCAGCCCCAACTGGATCGCAATTCCATCCATCAAACGCTCACAGGAGAGCATCCCTTGTGGACCGCCGAACCCGCGAAACGCCGTATTGGAAACTGTGTTTGTTTTCAAACGCTTGGATCGGATAAGCACCTGCGGATAATAGTAACTATTATCGGAGTGGAACATGGCACGGTCATTGATCCCGAGCGACAGATCCGCCGAGCAACCGCATCGGGAGTGCAGATCGATTTGAACTGCCTCAATCTTGCCGGAACCATCATAACCCGCAGCCAAATCAACCATGAAGTCATGGCGTTTTCCTGTCAGGATCATATCGTCATCACGGTCCAGCCTGCACTTGCAAGGCCGCCCCGTTGCGTGCGCAGCAAGCGCAGCCAGCGCAGCCCATTGGTTGGCCTGAGCTTCCTTGCCACCAAACGCGCCGCCCATCCGCCGCACTTCTACCGTCACCGCACCGTCATCAAGACCAAGCACCTTTGCAACAGTGTGCTGTACTTCAGTTGGGTGCTGGGTGGAAGATTGCACAAGCATGTCGCCATCTTCACCAGGAAATGCAAAAGCCACCTGTCCTTCTAAATAAAAATGCTCCTGCCCACCCATCTCCAGACGGCTTTTCAGCGTTAGCTCTGACTGTGCAATAGTTTGCTCGGGCGAACCACGGCGAAATTCATAGTCCGGAAGAACCGTCTGCTCCGCCTTAAGAGCATCAGCAACGCTCACTAACGGCGTTTCTTCCTCAACCTCAATGTGTGCAAGCCGCGCAGCTTTGCGGGCTTGAAGGCGTGTCTCGGCCACCACAAGAAAGATCAGCTGACCATGAAACACAATCCTGTCAGTGGCCAGAACTGGATCATCCCCGGCGACAGGCGAACAATCATTCACACCCGGAATGTCAGAGGCATCCAGGACAGCTACAACACCGGGTGCCCCTCTGACTGCGCTCAGATCAACCTTGGTGATCCGGCCACACACCGCATCTGCCTCATACCCAGGCGCCACATGGAGTGTGCCATGGGGCTCGATAATGTCATCCACATAGGTTGCCTTGCCAGACACATGCTTTTGCGCACTATCATGCTCAAGGGCTTTCCCAACCACGTGGGAAGACGACACGCGTCCCTTTGTTTTCTCGAGAAGATCAGTTGACATGTGCGCCTCCCGCATCGAGTTCACGTTGCCCGTGGACCCGCGTGTGCTGGCTCGACTTTGCTGCTATCTCCACAAGGGCTTTCTCCAAGAGCCCACACGCCACATCACACCTGTAAGAGGCAGAGGCGCGCATGTCACTAAGCGGGCTGAAATCATTTTCGATAGCGCGTAGCGCGCGCTCCCAGCTACCAGGATCATGAAGCTCAGCCCCCACAAGAGCCGCCTCAGCTCCACTCGCCCGTTTGGGAATGCCCGCCATACCACCATACGCAATACGTGCGCTTTCAACCACGCCTTCTTTGACGCTCAGACAAAACGCAGCCATCACTGCAGAGATGTCCTGATCAAACCGTTTCGAAATCTTATAAGCTCTGAACTGCTCATCTTCAGCCAGTCGCGGTACACTGATCGACGTCAGCACCTCGCCCTCGCCGATATCCTGCTTGCCATAGTCGATGAAGAAACTCTCCAACGCTAGATTGCGACGCCCACGAATGCTCTGCAGTTCAATCTCCGCCCCAAGAGCAATCAACATCGGCGGCATATCGCCGATGGGCGACCCATTGGCAATGTTCCCACCAACCGTACCCGATGCGCGCACCTGCTTGGAACCAATCCGGCTAATCACCACATCAAGATCAGGATCAATGGACTTCAGGAACTCTTCCGAAACCGTATAGGAGGCCCCTGCACCAATCCGGATGCCTTGCTCATCCTCATAACATGTGCTCAGACCAGCCACGCGGCCCAGAAAGATAATCTTCGGTAAATCCCGCAGGTCTTTGGTCACCCAAAGCCCCACATCCGTGGCACCGGAAAGCAACGTGGCATCGGGATGTTTTCCATAGGTCTCCAGAAGACTCTGGAAGCTGCACGGCGCAAAGAAGAAGCGCTCTTCATCGCCCACACGCATATCCTGCGAGTCGTGAAGCGCCGCCAGTTTGCCTTCTGTCTCCGCCGCACGGGCAGCAAATGCATCGTTCAGACCAGCACGGCAGGCGTCCAACGCCGCATCCACAATTGGTCTGTATCCGGTGCACCGGCACAAATTACCTGCGAGCCACGTGTTCACATCCTGACGGGTCAGACCAGGCGTGCGGGCATGATAAAGCGTAAACAGGCTCATCACGAAACCGGGTGTACAAAACCCGCACTGGGAGCCGTGAAGATCAACAAGCGCCTGTTGCACAGGGTGCAGTCCGTCTGGTCCTTCCAGATCCTCAACCGTGACCAACTCACAGCCATCAATCTGCCCAAGCATCAAGATGCAACTGTTCACTGGCTCGTACACCAACTTGCCATCGCGCAAACGCCCAAGCGCAACGGTGCACGCACCGCAATCACCCTCATTACACCCTTCCTTAGTGCCAGTGGAACGCTCTTGAAGCCGCAGATAGTCAAGAAGCGTGGTCGTCGGCTCAAACTGGTCCAACTCAACCACAATCCCTTTACGCAAAAAACGGAGTGTCGTACGCATCAGCTCAGCTCCCCCGGTACGTGGTGTAGCCAAACGGCGAGAGCAAAAGCGGCACATGATAATGACTGCTGGTATCTGCAACACCAAAGCGAATCGGCACAACATCAAGGAATGCGGGCTCTGGAAGCGAGAGGCCCTCACCACGTAGATAATCGCCAGCATGAAACTGGAGCTCATAGGAGCCAGCAATCATGCGATCACCTTCCAGCAAAGGCCCGTCCACACGGCCATCAGCATTGGTGATGAATTCGCTGAGTTTTGTGAAGCGGTCCCCATCCACATGCATCAGTACAACCCGCAGCCCCGCTGCAGGTTTTCCCTGAGCACTGTCTAAAACGTGGGTGGTCAAACGCCCCATAGCTTCCTCGCCTGCCAAATGACATCTACAACAGATGCTGATATATAAGTGAAACTACAAGGTGCACCTAATTGGGTGATAACAAAAGAACAAAAAAGAGCACTCACTGATGCCATTTAGGCAACGGATGGTGAAAGAATATTTTCTAAAATTGCTACAGTTTGCTGAAGAAATATGTCGGGTGCCAATGCAAGCCCGCGCAAAGACGAGGTAATGACGCATAAATGTGCCTGCGCCAGTTGCTCATCGCGAAGAGGTTTGAACAACAGCCGGTTGCTTGCCAGCTCTTCTTCAAGCCCAACTGCAGTTTGAAACGCAATCATTTTTCCTGAACGCACCAAATGCTTCATGAACCGCAAAGAGTTCGCCTCCACACTGCTCTGCCGACTGATCGAACCATGAGAAAGCGCCACATCCAGTTGCGAACGGATCGAAATTCCCGGTGCAGGCAGCGCAACCGGATAATCGAAACACTGCGCAAGGCTGAGCTGGTCTCGGCCAGCCAAAGGATGGCTTGGCGCAACAATCGCCCCAATCTGCAGCGATTTCTTGTAGGTTACATTCAACGCATCTATGTCCGGTGGTTCAAATGTAAGCCCCACATCCACTTCAGCTTTCTCAACAGCCTCAACAACCCGCTCGCCGCCCATCACCTGAACGTCGACATGAATGCCGCTATGCTGTTCATGGAATCGGGCAATCACTTCTGGCAAAAGAGCTTCGGTCACACTTTCAACCGTTGCAATGGAAACCACACCGCGCCGAAGCCCTTTAAGTGCATCAAGTTCGTCGCCCGTGGCCTCCAAGTCGGACAGGGTGCGCCGGATATGCGCGAGCAGAATCTCTCCTGCAGGCGAAAGCCGGATCCCGCGCCCCACACGCTCAAACAGCTCCATTCCTAGCTGTTTTTCCAGCCCCAATATCTGCCTATTAACTGCGGATGAGGCCACATTTAGCTTACGCGCAGCCGCCCGGATGGAGCTTTCCTCCGCTGCTGCAGCAAAATAGCGCAGCGCTGGGCCGTAAAGATACCGCGACCGGTCCATCTGCTCTCCCTGTGTTCAGATTCCATTGCCTATTAGGGCAAAATGACGGTGGCACCGGTAGTTTTGCGACCTTCAAGATCCCAGTGCGCCTGCGCAATATCCTTCAGTTTGTAGTGTTGATTGATCTGGATCTTGACCGTTCCATCTGCAATGACCGAGAAAAGATCGGCAGCCGTCTCCTCAAGCTCCCACCGCTCAGCAATATAGTGGAACAGGCTTGGCCGGGTCGCAAACAAGGAGCCTCTTTGCGCCAGCATTCCAAAGTTGATGTCGGGCAACGGGCCTGAAGACTGGCCAAAGGTACACCACAATCCACGCGGTCTAATGCAATCTAGTGAGGCTGGGAATGTATCTTTGCCCACACTGTCATAAACTACATCGCACAGGCGCCCACCCGTAATCGTACGCACGCGAGCAACCCAATCCTCAGTCTTGTAGTTGATTACGTACGCATAGCCGTTTGCAGCCGCGAGCTGCGCTTTTTCTTCCGAACTGACCGTGCCGATAACAGTTGCTCCAAGTGAAGAAGCCCACTGCCCTGCAATCAAACCAACCCCTCCCGCTGCAGCATGGAACAGCAATGTGGTATCTGAAGTCACCTTAAAGGTTTTTTTAAGCAGATAGCACGCCGTCATACCCTTCAGCATTGAGCTGGCAGCTTGCTCATCAGTCACCCCCTCGGGGATTTTGACAAGTACACTGGCAGGAATGTTCCGTTCTTCACTGTAAGCACCCAGCGGCCCTGCATAGGCCACCCGGTCCCCCACAGAAACATTACTCACCCCCTCACCAAGGGCAACAACAACGCCAGCACCTTCATTTCCAGGAGTAAATGGTCCATCCCCTGGAGCAGGATAAAGGCCTGAGCGGAAATAAGTATCAATGAAATTGAGACCAATGGCAGTGTGGCGAATACGAACCTCGCCCGCCTTCGGCTCTGGCAGATCAACCTCCTCATAGGAAAGAACTGAGGGATCACCAGCTTTCTCAACGCGTACGGCCCAGACCATTTTCTTGCTCCTTTAGATACATCAGCTGCGGAGTTTGACCAGATTGCCCGCAACTTGCAAGCAACTTGCCCCAATCATACCAGCTAAGCAGAAATACGCAGCCCAAAATGCAAAACGCCCGACCAAAAGGCCGGGCGAGAAAACAAACAAGCAAGCTGTCTCAAGGAGTGTGAAGTGCGTCAGAGCTTTCGAAACACCTGATGCACGGCACCAACACAAAACAGATATAGGCTGGTCACAGTGATCAGGACAAACAGCCAGCTTTCAATCACAAACCCCTGGTAAAGCGCCAAAGCGAGCGCAACGCTCCAGACAGTGAGAATGCTGAGGGTCAACAGGCGCCACTTGACGGTGCGCACCGGATGCACAAATTCAACGGGAGCAAAGGTCAGGACCGAGCAAAGCACAACCACACCAAGAATGATCCATGGCGGCGACTGCAGCGCGACCAGCACCACAATGACCATGTTCCAGACACCCGGAAAGCCTAGAAAACCGCCAGATTCAGTCTTCATATTACCGTCAGCAAAGTAGATCGCGCCGGTAAAGACGATAACTGCACCGGCCAACAGGCCCCAAAACTCAGAGAGCAATCCGCTTTGATAAAGTGCAAAAGCAGGCAGGAAAACGTAGGTCGAGTAATCGATCACCAGATCCAGAATCACCCCGTTCCAGCGCGGCAGGCGCGTCTGAATAAGAAATTTTCGCGCTAAAGGACCATCCAGCCCGTCGACAACAAGTGCCACCCAGAGCCAGAAAAACATCATAGGCAGATTGCCATTGGCTCCAGCGACAAGCGCAAGCAACGCAATGGGTGCTCCCAATGCGGTGAGAACATGAATGAGGAACAGCCGGGGGTTTGTCGAACCGGTCAACTTTGGGTCCTTTGTTATTCTTTAAGTGAAGGTACCACTTAGAACAATCTATCGCCCAAAACTTCAATAAGAGGTAAGTCTGCCTGAGCGAAATATATGTTTGCACCGCCCCATAGCAGAAGCGCGATACCTATTCCATAGCTTGTAAACGGTGTTTTGCTCTTTTTTTCAAGTGTCATTATGAGACCAAGCAGCGCGATCCAGATAATATTCATGATTCCCACTGCAAACATGAGCACCATTAGTGCCCAGCAACACCCCAGACAGTACAAACCTTGTTCGATTCCAAATTGGAAGGCATTTTGCTTCTGCTCACCTGAATGCACCGCCAATGCAACATTAGGTGTTCGGCACCGGTCAAGACAGGCCTGTTTGGCAGGCGTAAACTGATAGATCGCGGCCGCAAACACCGTTGTGATCGTCAGCGTAGAAAAAACCGGCAACATCATCGGACTAAGCACGCCCAGTTGGTGCAGAATACCTTGCGCAACCGTTGCCACAGCAGAAAATGCCGCCCAAACTGACAGATACCCACCAGCCACTACATAGATGGACTTGTCGCGACGGGCTTCATGGTATGTTTGAAGCATTGGCATAGCACTCGGCAGCATCATCGCCAGCACCATCATGAACCACATCACAAACAGCAGAAAGTAGTCGTAGAGCCCCATGTTGGCCAGCGCAGGCATTCCAAACGCTTCTTGCGCCAGCGGCAGGCACAGGGAGGCCAGCTGTACGCGCACATGTTCCGGCAGGCCTTTGAACATGTTGAACTGATTGAACAGCTCCATGCCCGGACCCATCTCGCCCATATCCATGCGGGCGATCATGTCCAGGACCATCGCTCCCAGATAAACCCAACCCAAAACCACCGCACCACCCAAAAGGATGTAAGGAAGCCGGTAGGACAACTGAAAATCCGGTTTTGGACTGGTAGTTGACATAAACAACCTCTAAATCAAACAGAACCTGCGAAATTCCAGCGGTTCTGGAACCTGTGCACTTCATGCAGCTTCTCTAATAGACCAGTAGTAATCCCAATGCGACATTGATTTAGTTCAAATTTAAGTTGGTGGCTGCGACATGGTGAAGCTGGCGCAGCGAAAGCTATCCCCTTTCATTGGGGGACTATCCGCGTGTAGTACCTTGAAACCGGTAGGTTTTATCCCCTAGATACTCTGGTAATAGAACGCAAACTGAATGCGGAATGAGAAAATGGCAGCCAATCTTGCATCTGACAGCACCAAAGGCAAAAACAAAGCCCCCACGCCTGCGCAGGAAAAGACTTACGATTGCGCTGTAATCGGCACCGGACCGGCAGGTATGATCGCAGCACTTGCCCTTGCTGGCAGTGGACTGAAAACCGTCCTTGTCGGACCTCCCGTCAACTTCAACGATGCCCGCACCACCGCTCTCATGGATGCCTCACGTCAGTTTCTCGACAATATAGGCATCTGGGATGACCTGCGATCCGCATTCACGCCACTCGAAAAGATGCGCCTGATCGATGGCACCGACCGCCTGATACGCGCGCCAGAAACCACATTCTCCGCAGCAGAACTGGATCTACCCGCTTTTGGCTACAATATCCTCAACAAAGACCTGAACCGGGTCCTGTTTGACCTCGTAAAGAAAAACGAGTTCATTGAGCTTGTTGAAGACACGATAAAAACTGTCAAGAGCAACGATCACAAAGCCACCATTGAACTCAGCAACACACCAAGCCTGGCTTGTCAGGTGGTAATCGGCGCAGATGGCCGCAACTCCGTTGTCCGTCGCTCCGCCGGTATTGAAACCAAGAACTGGAAGTACCCTCAGGCGGCTCTCGTTCTCAACCTCAAGCACGACCTGCCGCACTTCAACATTTCCACCGAGTTCCATCGCAAAACCGGCCCATTCACCATGGTCCCGCTGCCGGGCAAGTCCTCGTCACTGGTCTATGTGGAAACGCCCGAGAGGGCAGAAGAGCTCAACAACTACAAAGATACTGCGCTTGAGGCAGAGCTGGAAAAGCTCAGCCAATTCGTTCTGGGCTCTTTGAAGCTGGCAAGCCCGCGTCAGGTCTATCCGCTCTCCGGCCTGACAGCCGTTCACATGAGCGGCAACCGCTCCCTGCTCATGGGTGAAGCTGCCCACGCCTTCCCGCCAATCGGAGCACAAGGCTTGAACCTGTCTTTGCGCGACGTTGCCGTTGCCACTGAGCTGCTGGCCAAGGCAAAACACACCAATGCGGACATGGGATCAGCTGAGCTGTTGCAAAAATACGACCGCAGCCGCAAAGCGGACGTTCTCAGCCGCACAACGGCTGTCGACCTGCTCAACCGTTCCCTTCTGACGGATGCTCTGCCGGTGCAGATGTTACGTTCTCTCGGGCTTTATACAGCCTCCAGAATCCCGCTCGTGCGCCGCCTGCTCATGCGCGAAGGCATTGCTCCTTCCTGGAGCCTGCCAACACTCATGCGCGCTCAAGACAATTAAGGTACTAAAATTCCTGACTGAATGAGGTAAATAAGCGTTGGCAGCGTGATAACCGATGCCAACGTTCCATAAAGCACGGCCGTGGAAGCGCGTTCCACATAACTGGAATAGTGTTGCGCCAGCACATACACATTCGCAGCTGGCGGCAGCGCCGCCATCAAGAGCGCAGTTGAGATCCAAAGACTATCAACCCCGCCAATCCATTCCAGCAAAACAAATACAAGAATTGGATGCAGCACCAGCTTGATCAAAAGCAGGACGGGCAACTCTTTCGCTGTTCTACGGCTTGGTTGCAGCGCAATGGTCACCCCCATGGCAAACAACGCGCATGGCGCAGCTGCTTGCCGCAAAAACGAGATTGTCTGATCAATGGCTACCGGAGGCTTGAACTCGATCGCAGCTGCCAAAACACCGGCAAACACCGCCAGAATAAAGGGATGGGTCACGATCTTCTTGACAATCTCCAAGGCCAGCGGGCCCACTTTGACATTCTGCGAGCCGCCAATGGACATCATCATCGGCACAAGAATAAACAATAGGATCGTATCAAAACACAGGATCAAAGCCGTCGGCACAGCCGCGCCTGCCCCGAGCACAGCAAGCGTCACTCCCGGCCCCATATAACCGATGTTGGAATACGAGCCCACCAACGCCTGAATGGTCGCTTCGCCAATACTCCCACGCAGGATAAATCTAGCGATAGAATAAGCCAGCACAAACATCACAAAGGTGGAAAATGTAGTCACAGCCACAAAATCAAACGTGGCCAACTCTTCCACTGGGGTTTCGGAAAGCAACTGGAAAAACAAGGCCGGAAGAGCCAGATAAACCACAAAGAAGTTCATCCATGCCAAACCATCCCGTGACAGCTT
This sequence comes from Pseudovibrio japonicus, assembly GCF_014651595.1. Lineage (GTDB taxonomy): Bacteria > Pseudomonadota > Alphaproteobacteria > Rhizobiales > Stappiaceae > Pseudovibrio > Pseudovibrio japonicus. The sequence goes on from NZ_BMXE01000004.1 coordinate 141,478, forward strand.
TGCACGGCGACCAGAAACAAACCCAAGGAAGATCAAAAGAAAAAATGGCATCGCCAAATTCACGACATTGAGCATCTAAACCATTTCTCCATGCAATTTTTCTTGATGTTCTCCGCATCCAACTGGAGAATAAGTTGCTTTTGAAATACTGATTGGCTAATCACCATCACCGAGTTATGCGTATATAGCCAATCTATGGAGGTTGGCATACCGGCAACTACGACACTATAGTATGCGAGTAATCGGAAGTGGACAGCTCCATCTCTCCAAAGGCCAATATGAAATCTAAAAAGAAGCGTCGCCCCCTTTCACGCCAACAGAAGCTTAAGTTTCGTGCTGAATGGCTGGCCTTAAAATTTTTTGGCGGAATTCTGGGCTCCATGCCACTTGATTGGGCCTCCGCTTTTATGGGAAATACATGGCGCGTGATTGCACCAATGACCCACAGGCATGCCCGCGCAAAAGCGCACATCATGGCTGCCTATCCCGAGATGACGCACAATGAAGCCGATAAAATTATTCGGGATATGTGGGAAAACCTGGGCCGTGTCGCTGCAGAAACCGTTTTGCTCTCCAAGATTAACAAAGACCCAAGCCGAGTCATCTGCGTGAATCCGGAGGTCCTCGAAGAGTCCATTGGCGAAGGAGCGGTTATCGTCACCATGCACTATGGCAACTGGGAGGTGATTGCCAGCCAAGCTGATGATTGTGGAATGCCAGTGGCAGGAATCTACCAGCGCCTTAAGAACCCATATTCCGAAGACTATCTGCTCAGGCAGCGCGAGTCTCTTTACAAACTTGGCCTTTACAGCAAAAGCCATTCCACTGGCTCAAAACTTGTTTCGATCCTGCGGAACAAGGGCTCTGTTGCGTTTGTGGCTGATGTGCGTGATTACCGCGGCGTTAGGGTTGATTTCTTCAATCAAACAGCAGCAGCTACACACATCCCGGCAGCGCTTGCCCGCAGCATGAACAAGCGCCTCATCGCCATAAGATCCCGCCGCACAAGTGGCTCACGCTTCGAGTTAGTCGGCAAAGAAATCCCTGTGGCGCGCACCGGTGACCGCGAACAGGACGCAATCACCACAACCCAAGCCATACACGATCAGTTTGAAGAATGGATCCGCGAAGAACCTTCACAGTGGATGTGGTTTATGAAGAAGTGGGTTTAGCCGGTTCATAAGTTAGCCCAAAAAGGTGATTTTGCACCGCACAATAATCTGTATACTCTCTCCCAGAATTCCTATTTCAGCTCGGGAGGGAGCTTGCCAGATGAAAACCTATCGTTCCTACTTTAAACCTCTGGCTATTGGTGCTCCGACACCATTCACGGAGCCACCTGTTGCGCTGGAACGCATGATCCACTTCGTTCCACCACACATCGAGAAGATGCGCGCCAAAGTTCCGCAGATGATTTCTCAGGTGGACGTTATTCTCGGCAATCTGGAAGACGCTATTCCGGCAGATGAAAAGCTCAATGCCCGCGAAGGCTTCATCCAGATGGCCAATGACAACGACTTTGGCTCGACAAAACTCTGGACCCGCATCAACTCACTGGAAAGTCCGTGGGTACTGGACGATATCACGGAGATCGTAACCCGCTGCGGCAATAAGCTAGACGTGATCATGCTCCCGAAGGTGAATGGTCCCTGGGACATTCACTATCTGGATCAGCTGCTTGCTCAGCTCGAAGCCAAGGCAGGCGTCACAAAGCCAATCCAGATTCACGCTATCTTAGAAACCGCTGAAGGCGTGAACAATGTGGAAGCCATCGCCACAGCCAGCCCGCGCATGCATGGCATGAGCCTTGGCCCTGCTGATCTTGCAGCCTCGCGCGGCATGAAAACAACCCGTGTCGGCGGAGGCCATCCGGACTATCAAGTCCTTGCAGATGCAAACGGTGATGCACCGCGGACCCGTTACCAGCAGGATCTGTGGCATTACACCGTCGCCAAGATGGTCGACGCCTGTCTCGCCGCAGGCATCAAACCATTTTACGGCCCGTTTGGGGACTTCAGCGATGCGGCTGCTTGTGAAGCCCAGTTCCGCAACTCATTCCTCATGGGCTGCCTTGGAACATGGACCCTGCACCCAAGCCAGATTGGTATCGCAAAATCAGTTTTCTCCCCAGAGCCGGAAGAAGTGAAGTTCGCTCGCCGAATTTTGGAAGCAATGCCCGACGGCACCGGCGCGGTGATGCTGGACGGCAAAATGCAAGATGACGCAACGTGGAAACAGGCAAAAGTGATCTGTGACCTAGCAGATCTTGTGATTTCCAAAGATCCCGAATTGGCAGAGACTTACAGATAACCAACTATGGGGAGTGACCACGGACACTCCTCAACCTTGCAAATGTGCATATCAATGAATTGTGAGGAGCTATTCATCTGCAAACATCACATTTTGATCGGTTTGTGCTGCCTCTTGCCTCTTTGCTGCGCTATATAACTTGACAACAAGTGCGCAACATGACCTTTAAGGCGCCCTGACAAGATACAGTTTCTGCGAAAGCTTGGTGGATTATGGAGACAATTAGAACCGCGAAATTTAGAATTGGACAGGTCGTACGTCACCGCCTGTACCCGTTCCGTGGCATAGTGTTCGACGTTGATCCCACATTCGACAATACAGATGAGTGGTGGGAGTCAATTCCCGAGGAAGCACGCCCAAGCAAAGACCAGCCTTTTTATCACCTTCTCGCTGAAAATGCGGAAAGTGAATATATTGCTTATGTCTCGGAGCAAAATCTGGAAAAAGATGACAGCGGCGAACCTGTGCGACACCCACAGGTCGAAGAATTTTTTGATGAGACGATGGACGGCGACTACATCGTCAAGGATGTAGAAATCCATTAAGACCCATCACTGAAGCCGTATTAAGAGGCCAACGGCTGTTTGCATTCGAAAAAACAAAAAAACCCGAAGGAATGATCCTTCGGGTTTTTTAGTGTTCAAAGCGGGAACCAGATTACTGGTTCGCCTGACGCTGCTGCTCAATCAGCTTCTGACGAGCGGCTTCTGCGCGCTTCTGAAGCTCAGACTGCAGGCGCTCCTGCTTTGCCTGAAGTTCTTCAGGTTTAATCGCTTCACCATCATATACGCGGGTGAACCCTTTCAAAGTAAGGTCGAATGGACGTGCCTTACCCTGCTGGTTCAACGTTGTGATAACCAGCTTGCCGCCTCGCTTTAGGCCGCCGACGAAAGCGTCGTCAATGACCATTTCGGCAATACAAGCATTTGGAAAACAGATTGTGTATTTTGCTTCTGACTGTGTGCCAGCATCAACCTGTACACGAAGGCCAGGCTGAATCAGCATTCCCGGGGGAACAGCAATATGCAGCAACTTGCGGCTTTCGCCGGTGACTTCACGTACAACAGCCTGAGCAAGGAACTGACCAGTATCCGTGCGCAGTTCTTGTGTAATTAGGCAGAATTCCTTTTTGGATTTTGGATCAGTGTTACACACTTTTACCCAAGCATCCTCTGCCTGTGCACTCTGTGCAACACTGGAGCCAGCAAAGCCAACAGCAGCCAGTGCTGCAACAATCCCACCAGTGAGAACGCCCTTAAGATTAACGCCCATCCCCAATTTCCTCAAAGTTCGATCCGATGCCAAATGATGCCTCCGGCAGTTACGCAGCAACCAATTTCTAGGTTCAACAGTGTTTTGACTGCTTGTTCGGGGCCAAGCATACTCAGAACAGAGCTGAAAAAAAGGCAACACACTAATAAAATGCTACTTATGTACTCTTTAAACGGCTCCGAGCCATTTTTCCACCTATAGATTGGAGTGGTTTCGGCGCTTTTCCAACACCCTTTGTGCTGAATTTGCCTCAGAATCGTATTATTGCTAGTTTCTGCGAGTGCTCTAGGAGAAATTCGAATGAACAACTTCCGATCCTATGTGAATGGGATACATAATTTTGCGATGGGACTTGTTGTCGTTTCCAGTTTGACAACATTAGCTTACTCAACCGCTTTAGCTCAGGACACCGTGCCATGGAGCCATGGCATCGCAATGCATGGGGAACCTGCTCTGCCAGCAGATTACCCGTACCTGCCCTACGCAAATCCGGAAGCTCCTAAAGGCGGTCGTCTTTCTCTCGGCGTTCAAGGAACATTTGATAGTCTGAACTCCTTTGCCCTCCAAGGCGCGTGGACGTCAGCCCGCGGCATGAAAGAACGTCAGATGGGCTCTTACATTTTGGAGAGCCTACTTCTGCGCAGCAACGACGAACCATTCACATTATATGCGCACCTTGCAGAGGCTGTGCGCATGCCAGATGAGCGAAACTGGATCGAATTTCGTCTCAATCCGGCTGCGAAATTCTCCAATGGAGACCCGCTAACCGTCGAAGACGTTATCTTTTCTCTGCAAACCGTCCGCGATCATGGCCGACCCCCCTATGCAGGCTGGTATGGAAAAATCGTCGAGTTTGAAAAGACAGGTGAGCGCTCCGTGAAGCTGCACTTCGCGGATGGGAACGACCGCGAGCTGCCGCTGCTGATTGCGCTGGCACCGATTTTCAACAGCCAGACAACAAATGCTGACACCTTCGGCAATACCACACTGACCCCACTCGTCGGGACCGGTCCTTATACCTTCACCGATATCAACCCCGGTCGCCGCACCACCTACACACGCCGGGATGATTACTGGGCCAAAGACATGCCGCAGAAGATCGGCTTTGATAACTTCAACGAAGTTACTGTCGATTACTTCCGCGATTATAACGCTTTGCAGGAGGCCTTCCGCAAAGGCGACACCGAAGCTCTCATCTATTCCAATCCCAACCTTTGGGAAAGCGCAGGTAACTTCCCGGCGTTTGAAGAAGGCAAAGTTGTCAAAGACGTGTTTGAGCGCGGCACTCCGCCCAACATGACCGGAATTGCATTTAATACCCGTCGAGACATGTTTGCAGACAAGCGCGTGCGTCAGGCGCTCGGCATGCTGCTGGACTTTGATTGGATCAACCGAACCCTGTTCAATGGGTTGTATCAGCGCACTGATGGATACTGGGACAAGTCCATACTTTCCTCCATTGGCCGCCCCGCAAATGATCTGGAAAAAAAGCTTCTTGAACCATTCCCCAATGTGGTGACTGACGATGTCCTTACTGGTACTTGGCGCCCATCGGAAGCCGATGGTTCAGGAAGGGATCGCAAGGTCATGCGCGATGCACTGAACCTGTTCCAGCAGGCCGGTTACAATCTGGATCAGGGCAAGCTGGTACATGCTGAAACTGGCGAACCGTTTGCTTTTGAGATCCTCGTCCGTGAACAGGGCGAAGAAAAAGTCGCTCTCGCCCTGCAGCGCACCGCTAAGATGCTGGGCATCGAACTCGAGGTCCGTTATGTCGATGCCGCTCAGTTTGAAGAGCGCCGCGCCTCCTTTGAGTTCGACGCACTCTTCAACACCTGGTTTGCGTCACTATCTCCCGGAGGCGAGCAATATGCCCGCTGGTCCTCAGAGGCGGCAGATGTCAGAAACTCCAGAAACATCGTTGGCGCCAAAGAGCCAGCCATTGATGCTCTGATCAATGCCATGGTTGCAGCACGCAGCCAAGAGGAGTTCGTTGCCGCAGTCCGCGCCTTCGACCGCGTTCTGATCTCCGGCTTCTATGCAATTCCACTCTATCACGCGCCGGCAGAATGGGTCGCCCGCTGGACGGAAGTTGAACACCCTGCCAAGACACCGCTTTACGGCATGCAGTACGACAACTGGTGGGACGCACCTAAAGAGTAGATATACACTTAAAACTGGGCTGCGTTCTTGATGAAGGCAGCCCACCCAACAAAAGTGTCTCTCACCCAACGTGTCGAATCTCCATTTTTTCAGTCGCTTAGCGGACTTTCCTTAAATGATACTGTCAAATTCTGATGCCATTGCCAACCACAGCACAACCGGTGTCTGGGGCAACATCACCCTTGATATGCTGTTCCGCCGCGCGGCCCAAAAACATCCAGACCGTCTCGCATTAGTCGATGCACCCGACAGAGAAACATGGACAGGCGGCAAGCCCCGTTACCTGACATACGCAGAATCAGAACAGGAAATCAGCAAGATTGCCGGCTTCTTTGCTGCAGTCGGCATGGAGCCGGACCACATTCTGGGGCTTCAATCCCCCAATACGGTCGACAATGTCCTGTGCATCCTCGGCGCATTGCGGGCAGGCCTGATCGTTTCCCCCTTCCCGCTGCACTGGCGCCACTCAGAGATCCTCCGAGCGCTGCGCACCGTGGATGCCAAAGCGCTGATCACAGCCGATCGCATCGAAACACGCATGCTTGGGGAAGAGGCGCGCGATGCCGCAGCTGACTTCTTCTCGCTCCGTTTTGTCTTTGGTCTGGGAAACGACATTCCCGATGGCCTCATCGACATCGCCCCAATGATTGCCGAAAGCGGGGATTCGTTCCCTGAGCCGGTGGTTGAACGCGAAGGTGCACCAGCCAATCACATTGCAACGCTCACCTGGGTTCATTCCGGTAATGAGATCAGTCCAATCCCGCGCAGCCATAACCACTGGGTCTCCACGGGCCTTATGCCCTTTCTGGAGACAAGACTGGAGCCAGGTGCACGCATCCTGTTGCCCTACATCCTATGTGGAATTACCGGAATTGGGGCCGGTCTAGTCCCATGGTTACTGAGCGAAGGCACACTCCATCTCCATCATCCACATTCTTTATCCACATTGACGGATCACGCACGCTCCATTGAGGCAAATTATATTTTAACGCCTGGACCGCTTGCCTCCCACATTGATGGAGCCCTGCACGGCTGGAAGACAAACACCGTCGCCACATGGCCAATCACCTCTCCAAAGCCTGCAAAATATGAAGCCAAGAGTGTTGTGACCGACCTGCATGTACTCGATGAATATGCAGTGGTGGCTCACCTACGAGGTACCTCCGATGAGCCTGTGCCGCTAATCCCCGGCAACCAATTTGCACCGAGTACCTCCACCCATGGTCCGTGTCTGATTAACATTGATCCCCTTGAAATAAATGAGGGAATTTCGCAGAAGCAGCCAACTTCCGCAACCGGCTATCACCTCAAACTCAAGGGCGCTATGGTGCCCGATGCCGATTGGCCGTCCAGCGAACAAGTGCTGAGTTTCTTCAGCGAGGAACAAGGTGAACGTGGACTGATTACGCAAATCCCTGTTGGCCTACATAAAGTTACCGGAGCGATTCACAGCTTCGGAACACCTGGGCAAAGGGCGCCCGGATTGTTGGATCTGGAACGCCTCGACGAAATATACAGTGAATTCTCGGGGGTAAAAGAAGCGGCTGCTTTTCTGGTAGAAGATGAATTAATGGGTGCACGCCTTATGGTTGCAGTGGTACCGTCAGAAGGTCTTCTCGTTGATGTAGAGGCCTTTTACGCCTACCTCGACGCTTCACGCGTGAGCCTGACGATGATGCCGCATAGAATTCTGTCCCTACGCGCCTTGCCAATGACAGAAGATGGCAGCGTAGACCGACAGAAATTGACCAGACGCTCCCAGCCCAGACCGGTGGAAGCGGTCGCCTGAGAGGATAAATGGCCGATCATAGCCAACCGTTAGAGCTTGAAACGCACGACGCCAGCTGGGGCAAAATCCTGCTGATCGCTCCGGTGCATAATCATGTCTTTGATATGTTGGAGCCTTTGACCGTCCTGTCCGATCGTCTCGTTGCAGTCAGAACAAGCGACCAACTCATGCAAGAGCTGGAAGGCACAGGTGTTCTACCCATTTGTATTCTCTTGCCGTGGCAGGAAGACAATCCTCGCGAGCTGGACGAACTTACACAAACCATTAAACGCTTTCGAAAAGGCGCTGGTGTCGAAGTTCCTCTGCTTGTCATTACAAACGGCAGTGCCCCTGTCCCTCTGGAGTTGAAACCAAGCGGGACGGTGAGCGACGCGATTCCGCCAGATGTGCTGCTGCCACGCATTGCAGGTCTACGGCGCCTTGCCAACAGAGCCGAGGAAGCCCGCCTGCGGCGCGGTCTGTTTGGCCCTTTACCCGAATACAAAACTGAGTTTGGCCCTCTAAAGTCCGCCGGGCTGCTTGTTGCAGGATATGGCAAGCACTTCGGACGCACACAGGCACTTCTGGACCTGCCAGTCGAGATCGTAGGCGGCTTTTCCTCTGAGATGACCGAGGACTATCTGGCTGCACGCCGGTTTGAGGCTGTCCTGATTGACATGCCCGCATGGCAGGCCAGTGAAGAAATTGAACGTCTGCGCGCCGATCCCCGCTATTTCAACCTACCCATACTCGCTCACAGCATTGATGAGGAGTCTGCCCACCTGCTTTATTCAGCAGGAGCAACGGACGTGCTACTGGGCGACGTTTCTGACAAGGCCCTCACCGGCCACATTATCAGCGCATTGCGTGCGGGCCGTCGCCAACGCCTGACCGACGCAATCCTTACTGTATCCAGTCAATGGCTTGCACGCCAAGCAAACGACGACACGCTCTCCGAAGAGACCTACCGCAACTATCTATCGCTTTTAGAGGAATCCACCCAACGGCGCGGTGAATCCATTTACGAACTTAATCTGCTTGAACTCATAGAACGTTTCACAGGCAGCAATCCACAGGCCTTCGCACAACACCAAGTGTATTGGAGCGGTACAGTTCTTTCCATCGCCATGGCCGTTTGCCGCGACGAGGATTTTGTCGCCAATATCGAGGGCCGTGGCCCCGTTGCGGTCCTGCGCAGCAAAAAGGGTATGGAACAACTCTCCAACCGCGTGCTCGTCATGGTGCGCACCACCGGACTTGGCAACGGATAACCTCCTCTGGCTACTCACGAAACTGTGAGAGATTTCATAGAGAACTATCGGATACTAATGATAGGTTATAGAGCTATTGCATACACCCTTAACTGAGAAGCCAGATGTCTACTACCTCCCCAATTGTCATTGATGTGATCTCCGATGTGATGTGCCCTTGGTGCTTCATCGGCAAACGCCGACTGGAAAAAGCACTCATGATGCTGCCCGATAGCAGCGTCAAGGTTCAGTGGCATCCCTACCAGCTTGATGCGACCCTTCCCAAAGACGGTAAGGACCGCAAGCAATATCTGGAAGACAAATTTGGCGGGCCAGAGCGGGCAAAAGAGATCTACACTCATGTACGCAACACTGGAGCTGCAGAGAACATCGACTTTCAGTTTGAAGCAATCAAGAAAGCTCCAAACACAATCAACAGTCACCGGTTAATCCGCTGGGCACGCTCCGAAGACATGCAGGACGCGATGGTTGAGGAACTTTTCAAACTTTACTTCATCGAGGGCGCTGACCTGACCGACAAAAAGGTTCTTGTAGATGCAGCCGAACGCGCTGGCATCAACAGCAAATTAGTTTCAGACCTTCTGGATACGGATCAGGACGTCCAAGAAGTAGAAGCCGACGTGTTCCGTGCCCATGAAATTGGCGTAACCGGCGTTCCGTTCTTCATAATTGATGGCCGTTTTGCCGTGGCAGGAGCCGAAACGCCAGAAACACTGGCTGCCGCCATTCGTCACGCCGAAGAAACAAAAACTGGCGAATAGCCCTCGCAGCAAAAATGGTCGATACTCGATGAAACTTTAGGTATTTCCGTTTTGTTGATTATAGGGCCATTTGTAATGACCAAACGCAGAGTACTTCTCCTCCTGTTTTCCGCGCCAATCATCTTCTGGGTGCTTTCTGTCGTGACCGTATTGGCAGTCGGCGAGCTCGCAGGCTGTCAGATACACGAGGGCTTCGCCAACCCCTGCTCCCTGGCAGGCTATGATTTTGGAGAGGTGCTTTATTCTCTTGGGCTTTTTGCAGCTTGGGGTCTGCTGCTGGTCCCAATTTTATGGGGCTATATGATTGTCGGTTGGGGCGCCTATGAGATTACCGCCTACGCCTGTCGCCGCTTCAGAAAATAGCAGCTAGAACAGTTCAGCCCCCATACTTCGCACAAAAAAGCCGGCCCAACTGGACCGGCTTTCTTAACTTCAAGCAGATGCTGAAGGTTTTATCCGCGCAGGATAGAACGACCAGCAAACACGCCCTGAACACCCAGTTCTTCTTCGATACGAATAAGCTGGTTGTACTTAGCCATACGGTCGGAACGAGACAGGGAACCAGTTTTGATCTGACCACAGTTGAATGCAACTGCCAGGTCAGCAATGGTGTTGTCTTCTGTTTCACCGGAACGGTGGGACATAACAGAGGTGTAGTTTGCACGGTGTGCCATGTCGACAGCTTCCATGGTCTCGGTCAGGGAACCGATCTGGTTCACTTTCACGAGGATGGAGTTTGCAGTGTCGTTCTTGATGCCGCGAGCAAGACGCTCGGAGTTGGTCACGAACAAATCGTCACCAACCAGCTGACACTTGTTGCCGATTGCCTGGGTCAGAGACTTCCAGCCGTCCCAATCTTCTTCAGCCATACCGTCTTCGATCGAGAACACTGGGTATTTGGAAACCAGATCTTCAAGGTAGCGAACCATCTCATCAGAACCAAGGATTTTGCCTTCGCCCTTCAGGTTGTACTTGCCATCCTTGTAAAACTCGGTGGAAGCCGCATCAAATGCAAGCATCACGTCGTCACCTGGTGTGTAGCCAGCTTTTTCAATCGCGTTCAGAACAAAACCGATCGCTTCATCAGTAGAACCGATACCAGGAGCAAAACCGCCTTCATCACCAACGTTGGTGTTGTGGCCAGCAGCAGAAAGACCCTTTTTAAGGGTATGGAAGATTTCGCAGCCCATACGCACAGATTCACGCAGAGAGCTTGCGCCCACTGGCATGATCATGAATTCCTGGAAATCGATTGGGTTGTCAGCATGCTCACCACCGTTGATGATGTTCATCATCGGAACTGGCAACGTACGTGCACCAAAACCGCCAACATAACGGTAAAGTGGCATCGCAGCAGCTTCAGCAGCAGCTTTGGCAACAGCAAGGGAAACGCCTAGAATAGCGTTTGCACCAAGACGGCCTTTATTCTCGGTGCCGTCAAGGTCGATCATAGCACGGTCAACTTTGATCTGATCTTCAGCATCCATGCCGCCGATCGCATCAAAGATTTCACCGTTAACAGCTTCTACAGCGTCCTCAACACCTTTGCCAAGGTAACGCTCGCCGCCATCGCGGCGTTCAACAGCTTCAAATGCGCCAGTGGAGGCGCCGGACGGAACAGCAGCCCGACCGAAGGAGCCGTCTTCCAAAAGCACATCAACTTCAACAGTTGGGTTACCCCGGCTGTCGAGGATTTCGCGACCAATAATGTCGATGATAGCAGTCATCTAAGAGTACTCCAATGTACTTGTAGAGTTTGGATTTTTGGCTCAAAGAGCTTTTACCCGAGGTACTGTTCCCAAGGAAGAGAAGAGACCGCCCTCTTCTGTAAATCCTTGGGAATAAAGACATGTATTTTGTCGCACCTCTAAGTAAAAACGCAGTCTTTTGACACTTCCCCTAGGGTCTGTGAAATATCTAAAGCGTAAAGCGTCCGTTTTTTGCGATCCGGTCAAACTCCTGCAACCACAGCAGCAGATCTTTGAGTCGGTTAAGTGGGATCATGTTCGGACCATCAGAAGATGTCGTGTTGTCCGGGTCGTCATGCGTCTCCACGAACAGACCTGCAATACCAACAGCAACCGCTGCACGGGCAAGCGTCGCAACAAACTCACGCTGACCACCTGAAGAACCACCAAGGCCACCCGGCTGTTGCACTGAGTGTGTTGCATCAAACACAACAGGTGCGCCCATCGCCGCCATGATCGGCAACGCGCGCATGTCGGATACAAGCGTGTTGTAACCAAATGTTGCACCGCGTTCGCACAGCAAAACGTTCGAATTGCCACTCTCGACAACCTTGGTCATGACGTTCTTCATGTCCCACGGAGCGAGAAACTGACCTTTTTTCACATTCAACGTCCTGCCGGTTTTAGCAGCAGCCACAAGAAGGTCAGTCTGACGGCACAGGTAAGCAGGGATCTGCAGGATATCGCAGACTTCGGCAACCGGACCACAATGATTTGGTTCATGCACATCAGTGATGACCGGCAAACCATAGGTCTCTTTGATTTCCGCAAATACCTCTAGCCCCTTGGCCATGCCCATGCCACGGCTGGCAGACAGGCTTGTCCGGTTCGCCTTGTCGTAGCTCGCTTTAAACACCAAACCTATGTTCAGTTCCTCTGCAATTTCCTTGACAGCCTGAGCCATCTCCATGGCATGCGCACGGCTCTCCATCTGGCACGGACCAGCAATAAGAGAGAAGGGCTTATCATTTGAAAAAACAGCTTTTCCGACTGAAACTTCTGCATTTGGTTGAGACACGAAGAGATCTCCTTAAAGGCGTGAAAATAATCCAAAAGTTGATTAGGCCCTTCCCCCCGAAATTACAAGAGCTAGCTGAGCCAGAAATTCAAAACTCGCGATCCTCAGTCCACATGCGCGATAGTCTCAATCCAGCCAAAACAAATGGAGATATTGCTGTTTTTCCCCAACACCACCAAGTACAGCGTTGCCGCCGCTAACACCCATGCCATAAATCCTGTTGAATTTATCCGCATTTTGCAAAATGCCGTAAGCGCGTCCAAAAGAGCATAGTTGCAGCATGCGCTTCTAAAATTCCGGATAGACCTCATACATCTTCTCTATGCTCGCCTTACCCAATTATGCGGCGGTATCTCAAGATATCCTTGGCAGCAGATTTATATTAAGACTGCGTATTTTCTCAAAACCCATCAGTCCCCTTTCAGGCTCAAAGAGAGAATGCTCTCTCAAAACCTGCCCCAAAAGCCCAAGAGAAAAGCCGGAAACGAACGTTCCCGGCCTTTCTTAGTTCATTCAATCAGGTTCAGATGACCCAAGTACTATCTGAGCCGATAAACCCGTCTTCAAGCAGCCGATCCACAATCTCGTCTGCAAGAGAGTCAACGCTTCGTCCCTTGGTCTTCAAATGCAACTCTGGAGCTGCTGGAGCCTCATAGGCACTGTCGATCCCGGTAAAGTTAGAGATCGCCCCTTTGCGAGCCTTGGCATAAAGGCCTTTAGGATCACGTGACTCACACTCCTCAAGTGAGGTATCAACGAAGATCTCGAAGAACTCGCCCGGCTCAAGAAGATCACGCGCAAGCTGCCTCTCAGCCTCAAAGGGTGAGATGAATGATACAAGTGTAATCAATCCCGCATCAACAAACAGCTTGGACGTCTCCGCAACGCGTCGGATATTTTCAACACGATCAGCATCCGTAAAGCCAAGATCCTTGTTAAGACCGTGACGGATATTGTCGCCATCAAGCAGATAGGTGTGACGTCCCAGGCCAAGCAGTTTTTGTTCTACCGCATTGGCAATTGTTGATTTGCCGGAACCTGACAGGCCCGTAAACCATAGCACAGCAGGTGTCTGACCCTTCTGTCCACCGCGTGCCTTTTTGTTCACGTCCAACGCCTGACGATGCACGTTTGTGGCACGGCGCAGGCCAAACCAGATCATGCCAGCGGCAACAGTCTCATTGGTCATCCTGTCAATCAGAATGAAGCTGCCAGTATCCCGGTTCGCCTCATAAGGATCGAACGCAATAGATTCATTGAGGGCCAGATTACAAAACGCAATCTCGTTGAGAGAAAGCTGTTTTGCCGCGTGGTGATCAAACGTATTCACGTCAATCTTGTGTTTGATCTCTGTAACGCTGGCTCCGACTGTCTTGGTGCCGACTTTCAAGAGATACGGACGCCCCGGCAGCATGGCATTCTCAGACATCCAGATCACATGAGCCGCAAATTGATCACTCACATCAGGGCGGGAATGGACCGGAGCCAAGATATCGCCGCGAGAGATGTCGATTTCGTCAGCAAGTGTCAGCGTAACTGATTGTCCGTCATCAGCCCGCAACAGGTCACCATCCATGGTGACGATTTTCTCGATCTGACTGGTCTTACCAGATTGAGCGACAACAATTTCGTCACCAACCTTCACGGTCCCGCCGCGTACAGTGCCACTATAGCCACGGAAATCCAAATTTGGGCGGTTGACCCACTGAACCGGGAAGCGGAACGCAGACTCGCTGTGCTCGTGACCAACCTCCACCTCTTCAAGGTGCTCAAGCAAGGTTGGACCAGAGAACCAGCTCAGGTTCTCACTAGGGGCAGTCACATTGTCACCAAAGCGTGCAGAAAGCGGGATCACTTCACTACTGTCAAAATCAAAGCCGGAAGAAAAGCTCTCAAAATCAGCCTTGATCTCTTCAAATCGTTTCTGGTCATAGTCAACCAGATCAATCTTGTTAACGGCTAGAACCACATGACGCACACCCAGTAAGGAGGCGATAAAGGCGTGGCGCCGGGTCTGCGTCAGCAGTCCATTACGCACATCCACCAGCAAAATAGCAAGATCTGCGGTGGATGCACCTGTCGCCATGTTTCGCGTGTACTGTTCGTGACCCGGCGTATCGGCAACAATGAACTTCCGCTTTTCAGTGGAGAAAAAACGGTAAGCCACATCAATAGTGATGCCCTGCTCACGCTCTGCCTCCAGACCATCCACAAGAAGGGCCAGATCAATATCATCGGCAACAGTGCCATGTTTGCGACTGTCGTTTTCAAGCGCGGCAAGCTGATCTTCAAAAACTAGCTTGGTGTCATAGAGCAAACGGCCAATCAGCGTGGATTTACCGTCATCAACACTTCCGCAGGTCAAAAAACGAAGGAAACTCTTGGACTCTTGCGAACTAATATAGTCCGAAAGATCAAAGGCGCGTGCCACTGGCGCGATCTTATTCATTAGAAATACCCCTCACGCTTCTTCTTTTCTATAGAACCGGAACTATCATGATCAATCAGGCGACCACTGCGCTCGGATGTCCGTGCGATCAGCATTTCACTCACAATGTCTTCAAGAGTATCTGCATCAGATTCCACTGCACCTGTCAGGGGGTAACAGCCAAGAGTTCTGAATCGTACATTACGATGCTCAACCTTTTCCCCTGGTTCCAGGCGGAAACGGTCATCGTCAAGCACCAGAAGGCTTCCGTCACGCTCAACCACCGGGCGCTTGGCAGCAAAGTAAAGCGGCACAATTTCAATACCTTCAGCAAGAATGTACTGCCAGATATCCAGTTCGGTCCAATTGGAGAGCGGGAACGCACGAATAGACTCAGACTGTGCAATCCGGCCATTATAAAGTGACCACAATTCCGGGCGCTGGTTCTTCGGGTCCCAGCCATGACTGCTGGAACGGAAAGAAAACACACGTTCTTTTGCCCGTGACTTTTCTTCATCGCGCCGCGCACCGCCAAAAGCAGCATCAAATTTGTACTTTGTCAGCGCCTCCTTCAGCGCTTCGGTCTTCATGATGTGCGTGTAATTGGAGCTGCCGTGGTCAAACGGGTTGATGTCGTTTTTGACACCTTCTTCGTTCGTGTGAACGATCAGATCCAACCCATGTTTCTCGACCATGTGGTCACGAAAGGAGATCATCTCCTTGAACTTCCACGTGGTGTCCACATGCAAAAGTGGAAAAGGGGGTCTGGAAGGATAGAAGGCCTTAAGAGCAAGGTGCAGCATCACTGCGCTGTCTTTACCAATGGAGTAAAGCATTACAGGGTTATCAAACTCAGCTGCCACCTCGCGAATAATATGAATGCTCTCGTTTTCTAGTCGTCGCAAGTGCGAATGGCTATCAATGCCCATCACGGTCTCCAAAGGACGTATCGTTAAGTCTTGGGCCCGAGTTTAGCGCTTGAACTTCGACGCGCCGAAGCTTACCAACCCGACCTTAAGCCATAATGGGAAATAATTTTTTCGTCCGCGACTGCTAAAAAGCACGGATTTGCGAAAGGCTTGTCCAGAGGCGTTTTGAGCTTGCCATAGATAAGCGGCGCCCCGCCTTCCACGACAACAGCCCCACCTGCCGCACAAAGGATCGCCTGCCCGGCAGCTGTATCCCACTCCATGGTCGGTTCCAAACGCGGATAAAAATCAGCTTTGCCCTCTGCCAGACGGCAGAATTTCAAAGAAGAGCCTGCTGCGACAGTTGAAGAATTTTCTAACTTCGCGAGGAGAGCCTCGGTTCGCTCGCTGCGGTGGGACCGACTCGCAAGAACACGCAGTTCCTCAGATAAGACCGAGCAATTGATCTGAGCGACATTACCATATTCGAGACCGTTAGCGACAGCACGGTAGGCCCCCTGCCCAACCTCAGCCCAGAATAACTCACCAGTCACAGGAGCATAGATTACCCCTTTCACCGGTGCCCCGTCTTCGATAAGGGCGATATTGACGGTAAACTCTCCATTGCGGCTGATGAATTCTCGTGTTCCATCCAGAGGATCCACAAGAATGAAGCGCGAACCAATTTCGGGCATGGTCCCTGCGGCCATTGCTTCTTCTGCAATCACAGGCACATCTGCACAGAACTCTGCCAGATATTTCAGGACTATTTTTTCTGCCTCTTGATCCGCAATTGTAACCGGCGACCCATCTCCCTTGGCCACTGACTGGAAGCCTTCCTCGTAGATTGCTAGAATGCGCTGCCCGGCTTCCAGTGCCGCAAACTTAAAACCTTCAATCACAATTGTACCTCTGATCGCATTTTGTTCACATGAAAGAAACTTTTAATGCAGCATGTTCAGGAGAAACAAGAGGGCTTCACACTTTCGCGGTAATTGATTGCGAATGAACACCTCCGAAGAATAAGTAATCCAAATCTCGGGCAATCGAAGCATTATGTCCTAGGACAAATCCATTTAGTACCATTGACGAGCTGACACCACTCCCGCTAAGTCCTAGATAAATAACTATTTCGACCTCCTTGACCAAAGGAAATTTAATTAATGACACGTACGATACGCAAAGCCGTTCTTCCGGTTGCAGGGCTAGGCACCCGCTTCCTCCCTGCAACCAAGGCCGTTCCAAAAGAGATGTTGACCATATTGGACCGCCCTATCATCCAGTACGTGGTTGATGAAGCACGAGCAGCCGGAATCGAGCATTTGGTATTTGTAACCGGCAGAAACAAGCAGGTGATCGAAGATCACTTCGACATTGCTTATGAGCTGGAAGAAACTTTGCGCCGCAGAAATAAAAAGCATGCGCTTGAGCTTCTTGAAAAAATCCGCCCATCCGCAGGAACAACGAGCTTCACCCGCCAACAAGAACCGCTTGGCCTTGGCCATGCAATTTGGTGCGCGCGCGATATCATCGGAGATGAACCCTTCGCGATCTTGCTTCCCGACATGCTAATGAAAGCCCAAAAGGGGTGCCTTTCCCAGATGGTTGAAGCCTACGAAAACCATGGCGGCAACATTATCTCAGTGGAAGAAGTGCCGTGGGATCAAACACACAACTACGGTATCATTGAACGGGACACTCCGCGTGAAGATGAAACCTTCGCTATTACTGGTATGGTTGAGAAACCTGAACCCGGAAAAGCGCCAACCAACCTGTACATCAACGGGCGCTATATCCTGCAGCCTGAGATCTTCGACCTACTGGAAAAGCAAAGCACTGGCGCTGGTGGTGAGATCCAGCTGACCGATGCTATGCTCACACTGATGGACCAGCAAGCCTTCCACGGTGTGGAATTTCGTGGAGTAACTTACGATTGTGGTTCCCGTTCAGGCTTTTTGTCGGCAAATGTGGCTTATGCATTGGATGATTCAGAGCTTGCAGCCCAGCTCCGTCCAATGCTGGACCAGCTTCTTGTAAAAAACAGCTGACTTTTGGGAAAGTGAAATGGAAAAAGTACTTGTAACAGGCACCGCCGGCTTCATCGGCAACGCTGTCGCCCTTCGCCTGTTACAAGATGGCTCTCACGTCATCGGCTTAGACTGCGTCACTGACTATTATGATGTGACGTTGAAGGAAGAACGGCTAAAACGCCTCACAGCCTCCAATCATTTCACCGAAGAACGGATCAGACTTGAAGATTCCGAAGCTGTCATGCGCATCTTCAAGCAACACGCACCATCCAAGGTCATTCACTTGGCTGCTCAGGCAGGTGTGCGCTATTCCCTGGAAAATCCACAGTCTTATGTGGATGCAAATGTCAGCGGATTTCTATCCATTCTTGAAGGTGCGCGCGCTCACGCCGTAAAGCACCTAGTCTATGCCTCGACGAGCTCGGTCTATGGGCTGGACGAGACCATGCCGCTCTCAACCCATCGCGGTGGCAATCATCCAGTTTCCTTCTACGCAGCGACGAAAAAAGCCAATGAGGCCATGGCGCATTCCTATGCGCACCTCTTTGACATTCCCTGCACTGGCCTACGGTTCTTTACAGTCTACGGTCCTTGGGGACGTCCAGACATGGCCCTCTTCAAGTTCACCAAAGCCATTTTAGAGGGCCAGCCGGTTCCTCTCTTTAATCATGGCAATATGATCCGCGACTTCACTTATGTGGATGATATTGTGGAAGGCATTGTCCGTATCGCAAGTAAGCCACCGTCACGCTCACAAGATTGGGACGGCAAGATCTCTGACCCGGCCACATCCAGCGCACCATACCAGCTCTTCAACATCGGCAACAGTAATCCAGTCCAATTGATGGATTATCTTGCCGCCATTGAAGATGCTCTGGACATGACTGCGGAAAAAGAATACCTGCCGTTTCAGGCCGGAGATGTGGCCGCCACCTTTGCGGATGTTACGGACTTGATTGAAACCACAGGCTTCAAGCCGCAAACCTCCGTAAAGGAGGGGGTTGCAAACTTCGTCAATTGGTATCGGGATTACTACAATGTTTAGGAACCCCCAAGGTGTCGTTTTATGGAAGAAATCGTCTCAGTTGTCGGGCTTGGTTATGTAGGCCTGCCCGTAGCGTGCACACTCGCCAAAGCCGGCATCAAAACCATCGGTTATGATATCGATCGTCACCGGGTTCAGGAGCTGCTCGAGGGTAAGGACCGAACAGCCTCCGTCACGAAAGAAGACCTTTCCTCTCCAAATCTGACATTGACCTACTCCGCGCCCGACATCAGACAGGCGCGGATCCACATCGTCGCCGTTCCCACCCCCATTAACATCTCCAAGCGCCCCGATCTCGGCCCCCTGAAGAAAGCCTCAAAGATCGTTGGTGCCTTCATGAAACCCAACGATATCGTCGTCTTCGAATCCACGGTCTATCCAGGCGCGACGGAAGAAATCGCAGTGCCGCTATTGCAAAGGGAGTCCGGGCTAAGGTTCGCGAAAGACTTCCAGATCGGCTATTCGCCTGAACGCATCAATCCCGGAGACAAAAAACACACGCTCTCCAACCTGCTCAAAATCGTATCTGCAAGTTCTGAGGAGGCTCTGGAAACGCTGGCAGAGCTTTACGGCAAGATTGTCAAAGCGGGTATCTACAAGGCCCCTTCAATCAAAGTTGCCGAAGCTGCAAAGGTGATTGAAAACACACAGCGGGATTTAAACATCGCCCTCATGAACGAGCTTTCCATGCTGTTCCACGCCATGGATATTGACACCCGTGATGTTCTGGAAGGTGCCTCGACCAAGTGGAATTTCCTCCCCTTTTATCCTGGTCTGGTTGGCGGACACTGCATCGGGGTTGACCCCTACTATCTGACCGACAAGGCCCATCAGCTTGGCTTTTCACCTCAGGTGATCCTTGCCGGCAGAGGCACTAATGAAGGCATGAGCCGTTTCATTGCATCTGAAGTCATTCAGGGATGTGTAAAGCTGGCCCGCCCCATGCCTCCGCGTATTGCTGTTTTGGGCGTCACCTATAAGGCCGATGTACCCGATACCAGAAACTCAAAAGCGATTGACTTAATTAAGGAACTGGAGCGTTTTGGCGCCCGCATTTTCGCAGTCGACCCATTGGCCGATCCGCAACACACCAAAGAGCAGTTAGGCGTAGAGCTTTACCAGAAGGCCCCACCCGGAGACTGTGACGCGGTCATCCTTGCTGTTCCGCACCATTCATTCTTCGAAGAGGAAGACCCATGGAGTGTGATGGAACAATACTTGAGCGCAGAGAAGGTCTTTGTCGCTGACCTGCATGGCCTGCTGGAAAGGGAGAAAACACCCGAGCACGTGCTCCTCTGGCGCCTATAAAAAAGGCTTGGGCACGTACGCACCCAAGCCTCCAAAATTCTCAAAGGTCAGAAGCTTATGACCAGACGTAGGGCTCAATATCGCCGCGAGCCCAGTCTTCCTTGGTCTGCTGACGGAATTCCTCGAAGCGCCCTTCATCAATAGCATCGCGAATGCCCTGCATAAGGTACTGATAGTAGGCAAGATTGTTCCAGGTCAGCAACATGGCTGCCAACCCTTCATTCACACGCACCAGATGATGCAGGTAAGCGCGGGAATGCTGGGAGGTCGCCTCGCAATTGGATTCCTCATCCAGCGGACGTGGATCTTCAGCATGTCGCGCATTCTTCAAGTTTACCTTGCCAAAGCGCGTATAAGCCAAACCATGGCGACCGGCACGCGTTGGCATCACACAATCAAACTGGTCGATACCTCGTGCAACACTTTCCAGGATATCTTCTGGGGTGCCAACACCCATCAGGTAGCGTGGCTTGTCCTTCGGCATTGCTGGCGTAGTGACTTCCAGCATCTTCAGCATCACAGCCTGCGGTTCCCCCACAGCCAATCCGCCCACAGAGTAGCCTTCCATCGGAAGTTCACCAAGACGCTGGGCAGACTCAATGCGCAGATCCGGCACATCGCCACCCTGAACAATACCATAAAGGCCCTGCCCTTTTTCCGGCCCACCCATTCTCTCAAACTGAGCACGGGAGCGTTCCGCCCAACGAAGAGACAGCTGCATGGCACGTTCAACTTCATCGCGCTGGGCAGGTAGAGCAATGCACTCATCCAGCTGCATCTGAATATCGGAGCCAAGCAGGCCTTGAATCTCAACAGAACGTTCCGGGCTCATAAAATGCTTTGAGCCATCATGATGGGAGGAAAAGGTCACCCCTTCCTCCGTCATCTTGCGCAGACCAGACAAAGACATCACCTGAAACCCGCCAGAATCCGTCAAAATAGTGTGATCCCAACCCATGAACTTGTGTAGACCACCAAGCTTGGCAATGCGCTCAGCTGTCGGACGCAGCATCAGGTGGTAGGTGTTACCAAGCACAACATCAGCGCCCAGATCACGCACCTGCTGCGGATACATTGCTTTTACAGTTGCCTGCGTACCAACCGGCATGAACGCAGGTGTACGGACCTTGCCATGCGGTGTCGTAATCTCACCACGGCGCGCCATACCATCTGTTTTCAGCAGCTTGAAGGAAAATGGCTTGGTTGCCTGCTGTGTATCAATAGGTGTTTCGGTCATTTAGAAGCCTTCTTGAACAGCAAAGAACTGTCCCCATAACTGTAAAAACGGTAGCCAGAGCTGATGGCATGTTCATAAGCAGAGCGCATTTCATCGATCCCGCTCAGAGCACTCACAAGCATGAACAGCGTGGAGCGCGGCAGATGGAAGTTGGTCATCAGCGCATCAATGGCTTTGAATTGGTAGCCCGGTGTAATAAAGATATCCGTGCTCTGGGAGATCGGAGCAATCACACCATCCGCAGTAACTGCACTTTCCAAGATACGCAGTGATGTCGTCCCCACAGAAACAATCTTGTTTCCGCGCGCGCGCACCGCGTTAAGCGCTGCGGCCGTTTCCTCACTGATTTCACCATACTCATAGTGCATCTTGTGGTCTTCAGTGCGATCGGCCTTCACCGGCAAAAACGTGCCCGCCCCCACATGAAGCGTCACGAAGTGCTTCTCAACACCGCGCTCCTTGAGAGTATCAAACAGCCGATCGGTGAAATGCAACCCAGCTGTTGGCGCTGCGACCGCGCCATCATGTTTGGCGTAGATGGTCTGGTAATCCTTGCGGTCCTGATCATCTTCCGCCCGCTTGGCTGCGATGTATGGCGGCAAGGGAATGTGCCCCACTTGCGCGATAGCAGCATCCAGATCACCGGCAGAACGGTCAAACTCAAACAGAATATCGCCCGCCTCGGACTTTTCCGTCACAACGGCAGAAAGCTCCGCTGCCTCCTTGCTTTCTTCATCAAAAGCAAAGCGAACAGTATCGCCAACCTTCAGCTTTTTTGCCGGACGAACGAAAGCACGCCATTCTTTGGTGCTGGCCCTCTGGTGCAGCGTCACACCAACTTTTGCCGTCACACCATCACGTGTGCGAAAGCCGAGCAATTGAGCAGGAATTACTTTTGTGTCGTTGAAGACGAGCGCATCACCTGGCTCCAAAAGATCAGGCAGAGACAGCACCTGATCATCTGTCAGCAATTGCTCACCGTCTGGCTGCACCACCAACAAGCGTGAACTGTCACGCGGGACTGCCGGGCGGAGCGCAATGTTTTCCGGCGGCAGATCAAAATCGAAATCATCAACCAGCATAGGGTATCCAGCTATACAAAACAGCGCCTTAGCACCGCACACAATGTGGTCGCCATGAACGAGCTGTCTTATTGGAATTGTTGCCAAAAACGCCTTTGCTGAAAGGGCCTTGCTGTCACCTGTCCTGCAGCCAAACGCTTGAAGCAAGTGGGGGATACCCTCTGAAGCGTTTTAGGTCAACCTGTTTACGTTGGCGCAGTGTCCAATTGCATTGTCCAAACAAAAAGGCCCGGCAAACCGCCGGGCCCTCTTAAAAATCTCATTGCACCTGCAATTAAGCGTCAGCTGCAACCTTCAAAGATACGATCTTGTCCGGGTTGGAAACAGGCTCACCACGTTTGATCTTGTCAACGTTGTCCATACCTTCAACAACCTGACCCCAAACGGTGTACTGGCCGTCGAGCCAGGACGCATCGCCGAAGCAGATAAAGAACTGGCTGTCGCCGGAGTTTGGATCCATAGAGCGAGCCATGGAACAAGTGCCGCGAACGTGTTTCGCATCATTGAACTCAGCCTTCAGCTTCTTGCCGGAGCCGCCGGTACCTGTGCCCTGTGGGCAACCGGTCTGAGCCATGAAACCGTCGATCACACGGTGGAACACAATACCGTTGTAAAAGCCTTCGCGAACCAGCTCTTTAATGCGAGCAACGTGGTTCGGTGCCAGATCAGGACGCAGTTCAATAACAACGTCACCCTGAGTAGTTTCCAGCAGCAGTGTGTTTTCTGGATCTTTGATATCAGCCACGGGACTGTCCTTTATCTTTAAATAAGTCTGGATGCAGACATAGCCTTTACTTGGCGTCTGCCGCAACCTGCATTTTGATGATTTTGTCAGGGTTACGAACAGGTTCGCCCCGCTTAATCTTGTCTACAGCATCCATTCCGGAAACCACTTCACCAAATACGGTGTACTGACCATTCAGCCAGTCACCATCATTAAACATGATGAAGAACTGGGAGTTTGCACTGTTAGGGCTGCGCGAACGCGCCATGCCAAGTGTACCGCGCTTGAATGGTTCCTGAGAGAACTCAGCCTCAAGATCCGGCAGTTCGGACCCACCCATGCCAGTACCGGTTGGATCACCAGTCTGCGCCATGAAGCCGTCAATCACACGGTGGAAGACGATACCATCGTAAAAACCTTCGCGTGTCAGCTCCTTAATGCGCTTAACATGCTCAGGTGCAAGATCGGGACGCAGTGCGATTTCAACGCGCCCGTCTTTCAGGTCTAGATAAATCGTGTTTTCAAGGTCTTGAGCGCTGGCGGTAAATGGCATCATAAATGCGCCCAGAACCATCGCACATGCAGTCAGAATACGTAGCAAGTTGTCTGTCCTTGTCTTATGCAGGGCGTACCTCCCAAACCTCCAATAGGCTCTCAAAAAAGATACGCGTAAAAATCAATATTTGGCGTTGAAGCGTGATTGCAAATAAACGTGCCGCGCTAAAAAAGTCTAACTCTATCAAGTAGGCAGTCTTTTCTGTTGCGTTGTTTTTTAAACAATCCCAAAGCGCTTCTTGAGCGCATCCTCAACACACTTGGGGACAAATGAGCTGTAATCTCCCCCCATCTTCGCAATCTGGCGCACCAGTGTAGCCGTAATTGGGCGCATCACTGGTGAACTTGGGAAAAACACGGTTTTGATGTCAGGCGCCATCGCCCCGTTCATTCCCGCCATTTGCATTTCATAGTTCAGATCCGTCGAGTCACGAAGGCCGCGCACCAGAATGTTAGACCCGTGCTCCCGCGCCGCATCCACCACCAGCCCAGTAAAGGAAACAGTGCGAATACGCGCAGCACTTTCCACTCCAAACTGCTCTTCACAAGCAAGGCGGATCAGTTCAACGCGCTCTTCAAAGGAAAACAAAGGCGCCTTGGATGCCTGAACACCAATAGCCACAACTACTTCATCAGCCAAAACCAATGACTGCTCAAGAATGTCCAGATGGCCATGTGTCATAGGATCAAAAGACCCCGGATAAAGTGCAATACGCTTCATATAATCTCTCGCGTCACCAAATGCCTCTCCCCATAAGCATCAGTCATGACGCTTACCTCTCGGGCGTTTGCGCGATTGAACCCAGTATCGCTTTGAGTTTCAAGTTAATTCTGGCAAGCATACCCCGGCAATCTGTCGAAGAGATCGAAAGCATCCCCGAGATGCGAGAGGAAGCCGCCCGCAGGTTGCGTGTCGACCCGTGCTTTCAAAAAGGTAATTAGCGCAAAAATCGCGCCATTCCGACGGAATCCGGAGCTGTTTCCTCAAACCCGTACTTTTTATAGAGCTTGTTCGCAGGCACATCAGCAATAAGGCTCACATAGATCGGACGCTCTTTAATCCGATCAAGATAATCATTGAGTGCCGCCATGATTTTTTGCCCCAGACCTTTGCCTTGATGGTCTGGATCAACCGCAATATCCACCAACTGATAGAAGCAGCCTCCATCTCCGATGAGTCTGCCCATACCCACAACACGTCCGTCATTCACAACACAAACGCCAAAGATGGTAGCCGCTAAACCCTTGCGTGCACCCTCTTCAGAAAACCGGCTTAACCCGGCAACACGGCGCAACCGAAGATAGTCCTCGAGGTTTGGAGCCTCCTGCAGGATTTGGTAGGTCATTTCTACTTCCAGAAAAATTCGTTGAACAAGACATCAGAGATCCCGGAGACGCGATAGTTCGGGCTTTGGCATTTGAATAAGGCAGTGGCGCGATAAATTCTGGATGGGAACTTCGCACCCCTTAACACAAAAAAGGGAGCACGAGGCTCCCTTTCTCTTATTTACTCAGTGCCTGATGGCTCGCCGCCGTCACCCTCCGGTGCCGGAGCCTCGCCACTCTCAGAGGTAGTTTCAGTGGCATCTCCGCCGGCCTCGGCTACACCTTCTGCTTCCGCATTCTCGTCATCGTCAGCTTCGCTAATACGCTCCACTGCAACAACCTGCTCGTCTGCAGAGGTGTTAAACACAATCACACCCTGTGTCGAACGCCCAGCAATCCGGATGCCATTGACCGGACAGCGGATCAGCTGACCACCATCAGTCACCAGCATAATCTCATCGCTTGCTTCACTGCGGAAGGAAGCAACCAGACGGCCATTACGATTGTTCACAGTCATCGCCGCGATACCCTTACCACCACGGCCGGTGGTACGGTATTCGTAGGAGCTCGTGCGCTTGCCATAACCCTTTTCAGAAACGGTAAGAATGACTTCCTCACTCTCATCCATCTCTTTAAAGCGCTCTTCAGAGATGCCAGCCTCTTCGAAGGAGGTATCCCCGTTGACGTCTTCACCGCGCATAGCACGGGAAAGTTTCAGATATGCGGTTCGCTCTTCTGAATCACATTCGAAGTGACCCAAGATCGTCATGGAGATGACGTGATCACCCTCGGCAAGATTGATCCCCCGCACACCAACCGAGTTACGGCCAGAGAACACACGAACATCCGTTGACGGGAAGCGAATACACATACCCGCCGCAGTCGTCAGCAGAACATCATCATCTTCCGTTGAAGTCATCACGTTGACGATACCATCGCCCTCGTCCAACTTCATGGCGATCTTGCCGTTCTTGTTGATTTGCGCAAAGTCTGAAAGCTTGTTCCGGCGGATGGTGCCACGCTTGGTAGCAAACATCACATCCAACTCTGCCCAGGTCTCTTCGTTTTCAGGAAGTGGGAGGATAGAAGTGATACGTTCACCCTGCTCCAATGGCAGCATGTTAACCAGCGCATTCCCGCGTGCCTGCGGGCTCGCGAGCGGCAGACGCCAGACTTTCATCTTGTAGGCAATACCGCGGGACGAGAAGAACAGAACCGGCGTATGCGTATTGGCAACAAACAGACGTGTTACGAAATCCTCGTCCTTTGTCCGCATGCCAGAACGGCCCTTACCACCACGACGCTGCGCGCGGTATGTATCCAGAGGCACACGCTTGATGTAGCCGGTGTGAGACACGGTCACGACCATATCTTCACGCTGGATCAAGTCTTCATCATCCAGATCGCCGCCACCATCGGTGATTTCGGTCCGGCGCGGTGTCGCAAATTCATCACGAACTTCTTCCAGCTCAGTGCGAACGATCTCCAAGATACGCTCACGGCTACGCAGAATATCAAGGTAGTCTTTGATTTCAGTAGCAAGCTTATCAAGTTCATCGCCAATTTCATCGCGGCCCAGAGCCGTCAGACGCTGCAGACGAAGATCAAGAATAGCGCGGGCCTGATCTTCAGAAAGCTTGAAGGTCCCGTCTTCCTGAATGGCGTAACGCGGATCATCGATCAACTGAATAAGCGGCTCAATGTCTTTTGCCGGCCAGTTGCGTTCCATCAGCTGGCGACGCGCTGTCGCCGGGTCCGGAGCCGTCCGGATCAGATGGATAACATCATCAATGTTTGCAGTTGCAACAGCCAGACCAACCAGAACATGCGCACGATCGCGTGCTTTAGACAGCAGGAAGCGTGTACGGCGGCCAATAACCTCTTCACGGAACGCGATAAAGGCTTTGAGCATGTCCTTCAAGATAAGCTGCTCAGGGCGACCACCATTCAAGGCGACTACGTTACAGCCAAAGCTCTGCTGAAGCTGGGAGTAGCGATAGAGCTGATTCAGGATAACATCCGGAACAGCATCACGCTTCAACTCGATAACAACGCGCATGCCACGACGATCAGATTCATCGCGGATGTCAGAGATGCCCTCGATCCGCTTTTCACGAACAAGCTCTGCGATCTTCTCGATCATAGAGGACTTATTCACCTGATAAGGGATCTCAGTAACAATCAAAGCCATACGGCCTGAGCGAATTTCTTCAGTCTCAACCCGGCTGCGCATAAGAACGGAACCACGTCCGGTCTCATATGCTGACTTAATACCAGCGCGACCAAGAATGATACCACCGGTCGGGAAATCCGGACCCGGGATGATTTCCATCAGCTCTGGCAAAGTAATTTCAGGACGCTCGATCATTGCGATCGTGCCGTCAATCACCTCACCCATGTTATGTGGTGGAATGTTGGTCGCCATACCAACCGCGATACCACCGGCACCGTTTACCAGAAGGTTCGGATAACGTGCCGGGAGAACTTCAGGTTCTGTTTCAGAGCCATCGTAGTTCTCGTTAAAGTTCACGGTATCTTTATCGATATCCGACAGCTGCGTCTGGGCAACTTTTTCAAGGCGGCACTCGGTATAGCGCATCGCTGCTGCTCGATCGCCGTCGACGGAGCCAAAGTTACCTTGTCCGTTAATGAGCGGCAGGCGCATGGAAAAATCCTGCGCCATTCGAACAAGAGCATCGTAAATCGCACTATCACCATGAGGGTGATATTTACCCATCACGTCACCAACTACGCGGGCGGATTTACGGTAGGGCTTGTTCCACTCGTATCCGTTTTCATGCATGGAATACAGAATACGGCGGTGAACCGGCTTCAAACCATCACGAACATCGGGAAGCGCACGGCTCACGATCACGCTCATCGCATAATCGAGATAGCTGCGCTTCATTTCATCTGTGATAGAGACGGGCCGAATGTCGCTGGGTAGGCCACCTGGTGGTGTACTTAAGTCCTGATCTGCCAAGGATTATTCTCATCAATTTTAAGTCAGAATTCTTATTCGTTATAGCCGATTCAAACGGGAGAACCAAACGCCATAAGACCTCAAAAGACAGCTAATAACAACTACCTTACCTGAGGCTCTTATCCGCAGCTATTCATTAGAGCCTTATACGCAGTATCGTTGCTCAAAAGCATCGCTCAACTACATAAAAATACCACATCAGTTGCAGGTGGTGCAAAAAACTATCACACTCTTGCCAAATACAACATTGTCTGTTAGCGCCCATTCAACACCTGCAAAACTGCGAGTCAATATACCCGCAAGCAGAACCACCCCATTTACAAGGTAAAGCGCGATGCTCATTGAGTTCCTTATCAATGCATTTGCCATGCTGTTTGTCACGATTGATCCGATCGGTCTGGCACCCGTCTTTTTGGCCGTTACCGCCGGTGCCACCAGCACCGAGCGACGCCAGATTGCGACCAAAGCCGTGATCATCTCCGGCATAACGCTCATGGCATTCTTCTTCGCCGGACGTCAGCTTCTGAATGTTCTCGGCATTTCTCAAGCGGCATTCCAGGTTGCTGGCGGCCTTTTGCTCTTCATCATCGCGGTGGAGATGGTCTTCGAGCACCGCCAGAAACGTAAAGCTGAAAGCGCCGAGAAAGTAGTTGAGCAGGAAGACCTTTCACAGACAGCTGTCTTCCCGCTTGCAATTCCGCTCATTGCAGGTCCTGCGACAATCTCTGCAATCATTCTTCTTGCAGGCCAGGCACCTGGCGTTACCGGTCAGGTCGGCCTGATCGCAGTGCTCCTGTTTGTTCTGGTAATCAGCTTCTTCGTGTTTCTTCTGGCAACACGCATCGACAAGCTGCTCGGCTCAACGGTGCAGCTGATCATCACCCGCCTCTTCGGCGTGATCCTCGCAGCACTATCTGTTCAGTTCGTTGCAGACGGCATCTTCTCCCTGATCGAGATGCATTCCTGAAACCGGCATGTGCCCGCAGCATTTGTGGGCGCGCCACCTCCCATATGAGATAGAGCTTGCAGTCTCCTGCCCCCTTCGTAGAGTCTCCATTGTATTTTATGGAGGATTCGAATGGCTGCCCACGGCTCCAAAAAAGTAATTTTCGCCGCCCTTGCCGGCAACACACTCATTGCAATCACCAAATTTGCCGCCGCAGCCTACACCGGGTCCGCCGCCATGATGTCCGAAGGTATCCATTCCCTTGTCGACACCGGAAATCAGGGACTCCTGCTCCTTGGAATGAAACGCGCGGAAAAGCCTGCTGACAAAAAACACCCTTTTGGTTATGGCTCGGAAATTTACTTTTGGGCTTTCGTCGTTGCCATCATGATCTTCGCCGTTGGCGCAGGCATCTCACTTTATGAAGGCATCCAGAAGATCATTCACCCCCACCCAATCCAATCCGCAGCGATCGCCTACGTCGTCCTAGGTCTCGCTATCGTCTTTGAGGGCTGGGCCTGGACCGTCGCCTATAAAGAGTTCAAAAAAACAAAGGGCGCACGACCATTTTTAGCAGCTGTACGCGACAGCAAAGACCCAACTGTTTTCACAGTCCTGTTTGAAGACACCGCCGCAATGCTTGGCCTACTTGTTGCCCTTGCTGGCATCTACGGCGCACAAACCTTCGGCATTGTATGGCTGGACGGCGCAGCCTCCGTTGTCATCGGCCTCATTCTAGCAGGTACCGCGTTCGTGCTGGCACTGGAGACCAAAGGCCTACTCATCGGCGAAAGCGCCTCAGACGAGCTTGTTGCCTCCGTACGGGAGATCCTGCTGGCACCAGCAGCCGTCACTGGCGTCAACGAAATCCGAACGCTTCATATTGGCCCAAATGACGTCCTCCTAGCCGCCTCGCTGGACTTTGAAGATGCGCTCACTGCAGGTGCCGTCGAAGAAGTCATCTTCTCGCTGGAAGATACCATCAAACGCGCTCAGCCCCTGATCGGGCGCATATTCCTCGAAGTTCAGGCAGCAAAAAACCGCCAAATTATTGCGGGCAATTGATCCGGAATGCTTCTTTTTCATAGAGTTCAGTTTGCAAGCGCTCTATGAAGCATATCAAAATTGAGAGTCTCGGAGCAGACAATGACCATACTTGTAACAGGCGGCTGCGGATATATCGGAAGCCACATGGCATGGTGCCTTGACGATGCCGGAGAGGATTTTGTCGTCATCGACAACCTGTCCACTGGCTTTGATTGGGCGATCCCGCAATCGGCACAACTTTATCACGGCGAGATCACTGATCTAGATCTCCTCCAGACCATTTTCGGCAACCACGACATTTCTGCGGTCATCCACTTTGCTGGCTCAATTATCGTGCCAGAATCAGTATCTAACCCATTGAAATATTATGAGAATAACACTGCGGCCTCACGCGTATTGATTGAGGCCTGCGTCAAGAACGGCATCAAGCACTTCATCTTTTCGTCCACCGCGGCCGTCTACGGCGATCCAGAAGTTATTCCAGTTTCTGAAGACACCCCCCTAAGCCCCTTAAGTCCTTACGGAACCTCGAAGCTCATGACGGAACTTATGCTGCGTGATACCGCCGCAGCCCATGACTTCAAATATACAGCCCTGCGCTATTTCAATGTCGCAGGGGCTGACCCGGAAGGCCGGACAGGGCAATCAACGAAAACTGCCACACACCTGATCAAAGTGGCCAGCGAAGCCGCACTTGGCAAGCGCACCCATCTTGGCGTTTTTGGCGATGATTTCGATACGCCCGACGGCACCGGAGTGCGCGATTACATCCACGTCTCAGACCTTGCCAGCGCCCACTACCTTGCTCTCAAACGCCTACGGGATGGCGGCGACAGCATTGTAATGAATGCAGGTTACGGCGACGGCTATTCAGTATTGCAGGTGATTGACGCGGTGAAAGCGGTATCGGGAGTTGACTTTGAAGTCAAACATGAGCCACGGCGCGCAGGCGACTCTCCAAAAGTCGTGGCAGATAACGCAAAGATCATGAGTAATCTGGACTGGAAACCACAGTTTCATGACCTTCCAACCATCGTAAAACACGCACTGGATTGGGAGAAAAAACTCCAGTTCAAAAATAGCCTTGCAAACACTCATGCCGACTGAATAAGCCAGTCGGCAAAACGCAATTACGGTATACGGATAACACGGTCGCCGGGTTTGATACCCAACTCAGCTGCCCGGCCCGCCAGTACCTCCAGCACATACTTGGCTGGCACTTCAGAGGAAATAACCTCTTCTGAGTACGGAACAGTGTTGGCGGCAATGCTTCTGACTATGTAATCAGCCCCGATAAAAATAATATCCAGCGAGCTCGGTGTGTTCCTCATCCAGAAATACTGCAGGCCAGACTGCGGAAAGATGAAGAGCATGCCGTCATCAGGTGTCAAATCTGTGCGCCCCATGAGTCCCTGAGCGCGTTCAGCTGCCGTTTCAGCAATCTCAACCCGAAACTCATGCGAGCCACTGGCACTGCGCACTTCAAGTGTTTCTGTTCTCATACCCGCCGCAAACGCTGATGTCACACCTAACATCAGAAAGATAATGGCAATTCGAAAAACCGTCATATAGCGCCCTGCACTTCTTTTTCATCAGTATTGAGCCAAAGAAAAACCCTTGGCAAGTCACCAAGGGCTTAAAATCAGCCAATCTCAGGAATGTGATCCGAAAATCCTCCGACCATTGTCAGTGCGATGCCGGAATGTGAGCCCCACTCCCCAGTGGCCGAACCTCGGCAGCCATCTTACCCTTTGGCCCATCACCAAACCGCACCTGAACCTTCTGTCCCGGTCGCAATTCTGTAATACCAAAGCGGCGCAGGGTTTCCATATGAATAAAGATATCTTCCGTGCCCTCACCGCGCGTCAGGAACCCAAACCCTTTGACACGATTAAACCACTTCACTTCAGCTTCAATAAAGTTGCCTTCCGGTGTCACCTGAACATGCGTACGCGATGGTGGTAACTGAGAGGGGTGAACCGCATAACTCTCGTCCATGGAAAGAATACGCATCGCCTGCAGGCCACGAGGACGGTTGAGCACTTCGCAAACAACGCGCGCGCCCTCATAGGCAGTCTGGTACCCATCTCTGCGTAAACATGTGACATGCAACAAGACGTCTGGCAGATCGTCTTCCGGCTCTACAAAACCATAGCCCTTACCAATATCAAACCACTTGATTGTTCCTGCCACCTGAAGAACATCTAAGGCTGTATCGTCAACCAGGTCCTCGACAGAGCCTACCTGAGGCGCCGTTTTTACCACCATGATGAATGCCCCGAAATTTGCCGCATCTGAAATGTACCGTCCGATCAAAACCGAACACCACTTGATTCCACAAAAAGAATATCATTACGCCCGACGGCAAAAAGGTAAAAAATTAACAAAGAGCTAAATGATCCCCCATTGATTTGGTTAGTGTTGTCCTATCAACACCATTTACCTGAAGTTTGGAGGGGGTATAGCTAACACTACTGAAGATTTTGCCCAATGGATCCATGAGTTACTTTCAAAACCTCGCGCCGCCACAAGATACACATTATTGGCAGGTACAGCTTGCATATTCCAATTGCAGGAATACTAGGAACCCTTCCATATCCGCATTTTTCACGTTAGCTTCTATCAGTTTCAACCTCTGCGGGTTCTCTACTCGAAGAGCTGATCCCCAAAAAGAAAGAGTTCGACATGCGTTATCTACACACCATGGTTCGCGTTAAGGATCTTGACGCATCCCTGAACTTCTACTGCACCATCTTTGGCCTGGAAGAAGTCCGCCGCCATGACAGCGAAGCAGGCCGCTATACACTTGTCTTCCTCGCAGCCCCTGAAGACAAGGAGAGCTTCAAGACAACGGCAACCCCGGGTCTTGAACTGACCTACAACTGGGACCCGGAAGAATACACCGGCGGTCGCAACTTCGGCCACCTCGCCTATGAGGTCGATGATATCTACGAGACTTGCGAGAAGCTTCAGGCAGCAGGCATCACAATCAATCGTCCACCTCGTGATGGTCGCATGGCTTTCATCGTATCTCCGGATGGTATCTCGATCGAACTTCTACAAAAGGGCACCAGCCTGAAACCTGCAGAGCCATGGCTCTCCATGGGCAACACCGGCAGCTGGTAATCGCAGCACCAACGATTCAGCGCCTCGCCCTGACTTGAGGCGCTGAAAACAAACGGAAATTGGGAATAGATCTGGACAGTTTCATATTTGTGGATTGTTTGAATTATAAAATTTTAAACACTGGACAATATCCTAGTGAAAACCTATAAGCCTCCTCACACAGCGCGCCACATTGCGCAAATGCTGTTTAGTGCGCCCATCGTCTAGCGGTTAGGACGCCGCCCTTTCACGGCGGAAACAGGGGTTCGATTCCCCTTGGGCGTACCATATCCTTATCCCCACAAAGCATAATAGCCTTATCGAGCAAATTCGCTGCTCTCTTACGCCTCCCATCAGAGGCAAGAAACTCAATTTGCATCCGAGCGAATACTCCACTCAGGTTACCAGAGCCTGCGGCAAAGCAGAGGCAAAACCGAACGGTCGCTACGTGCAGATGTGTTATGGGAAATTTGAGAGGGTGTTCTAAGTGGAGTTTGCTCCTGACAAAAGCCAGATGCCAATAACAGAAGAACACCACGAGAAAACGTCGCCGTCAGATACACCGCCCAACCATCGTAGCAAGTGTCCTTACCGACTAAACACTTTGACCAACAAGACCAAGGCACTCACTGCTTTAAGAACCTAACTAAACTCACCGCGAATGTATTTGCGGGTTAGTTCTTCGCGAGGATTCTCGAACAGCTCGTTGGTCCTGCCCATTTCGACCAAATGACCGCATCTTTGGCCGTCGGAGATGTCCACCGAGAAGAAGGCTGTTGTATCAGCCACGCGCTGAGCCTGTTGCATATTGTGGGTCACGATTGCGACCGTGTAATGCTCTTTCAAGTCGTGCATCAGGTTCTCGATCTTACGTGTAGCGATAGGGTCCAGCGCGGAACACGGCTCATCCATCAGGAGCACAGTTGGTCCAGGAGCCACTGCACGGGCGATACAAAGACGTTGTTGCTGCCCGCCGGAAAGAGCCAGACCGCTTTGCTTTAGCTTGTCTTTAACCTCATCCCAAAGCGCAGCCTGACGCAGTGCGCCTTCCACGCGCTCATCCATATCACCTTTGAAACGGTTGATCCTAAGACCGAAGGCAACATTATCGTAGATGCTCATGGCGAACGGGTTCGGTTGCTGGAAAACCATCCCAATATGACGGCGTACAAGCACTGGATCAATGGAAGGTGCATAGATGTCTTGCCCCATGAAATGCACGTCGCCGTCCATTTTGAAGATCGGGATCAAGTCGTTCATACGGTTCAAGCTGCGCAGCACTGTACTCTTGCCACAACCAGACGGGCCAATAAAACCAGTTATCTCACCTTTACGAATAGGCACATGACTGTCTCGAACAGCGCGAAACTTTCCGTAATAGATGCTGTTGATCTTGGCATCGATCGCCACTTCTGCCTCATTCCTTTGGGTCTCGTCCCCCACGCTGTCGTTAAGGCGTGCGACCGAAGCATTCATGTTCATTGTAGCTCTCCACATACCTAGTACCTCGGTCTGCCAATAATGCGACTGAGCACGTTAAAAGCGAAGACAATCAGCACAAGGACAAGCGATCCGGCCCACGCCAGTTCAATCTGGTTTGGAAACGGCATCCCAGAAAAGTTATAGATAAGAATAGAAAGGGAAGCGGTTGGCTCAATGAGGCCGCGTATCCAGAAGTTGCTGAACAGCGCCGTGAAGAGCAGCGGTGCGGATTCACCTGCCGCACGGGCGATGGACAGCATGATGCCCGTCAATATGGCAGGCATAGCTGTAGGAAGCACGACCTTTGTTACCACCTGTCCATGCGTGCAGCCCATGCCAAAGGCAGCATCTTTCATGCGCTGGGGCACCATGGATACAGCTTGTTCTGATGTAAGCAGAATAATCGGCAGCATCAGAATAGCCAGTGCGATGCCGCCAGCCAGAGCTGAATAAGTGCCCAGACCGACAACAAGCAAGGCATACACAAACACACCGGCAAGGATTGACGGGAAACCTGACATCACCTTGGCAATAAACCGAACCGTCCTTGCAGTACGGCTTTTGGGTGCCAGCGACCCGGTCAACACACCGCCCATAACCCCAAGCGGAACGCTGAACAGGCAAGCAATTGCGATCATAACAAGCGTACCGACGATCGCATTGCCAATACCTCCACCACTCATGAAACCTGCCGGAGGTAGTTGGGTGAACAGATCCCAGTTGAGACGTGAGCTCCCTCTGGTAATCAGCATGTAAAGGACAGAAAAGAGCGGGATTGCGCCGATAACCGCAACACCGAAGAGCGTTCCGGTGAAGATATAATTGACGAGCGTATCCCGATTGTACGGCTTGCGAGCAAGATTAAAGACTTGGGTTTGTTCCAAATTCTGCATTCCAGCCATATCAGATCGCCTCCTGCTTTTTGGAGAGGCTCATGATGTAAGCGCCAATTGCGTTGACCACTACTGTGATGAATAGCAATGCAAGGGCCGCGTACATCAGGGCCGCTAGCTCCACCTGCCCTGCTTCCGGGAAGTTTGAGGCAAGGAGAGACGCGAGGGTTTTGGCGGGTGCAAACAAAGAGAGACTGACCTGATTGACATTACCAATCAGCATGGCAAGCGCCATGGTCTCACCAAGGGCGCGACCGAAACCAAGCACAATCGCTCCCATTACTCCGCTCGATGCGGTTGGAAGAATGACCTTCAAAATGGCCTGTTTGCGCGTTGCGCCCATGCCATAAGCAGCCTCTTTCACTTTTTGCGGTACTTGTGCAAAGGCATCTTGTGAAATAGCCGCAACTGTTGGCAGGATCATGATGGACAGCACGATAACAGCAGGCGCAAGCCCCGGACCGCTCAGTGACGTACTGAACAGCGGAATGAAACCGAAATACTCGTGCAGCCAGGCTGCAACTGGCCTTAGGGCAGGAATAACGACGTAGATACCCCAGAGGCCATAAACCACACTGGGAATGGCTGCCAGCATCTCGACGACCAAACGGAATATTTGCGACAGGCGGTTCGGCAGGTACCCTTGAGATAGAAACAGGGCGATGCCAACGCCAAAGCTACCGCCAATCAAAAGCGCAAGCAGCGAGCTGTAAAGCGTCCCCCAGATTTCAGCGAGGATTCCGAACTCCTGCCGAGAGACATCCCATCTGGTATCGACAAAAAAGCGAAGTCCGTATTCTTTGATTGCAGGCGAGGCCGCCGAGGCAATTTCAAAGATGATGTAAAGGCCGAGAAAAACAACAATACCGCCAGCGCCAAAAGCAATCCAGCGCACCCCACGGTCGGAAAGTACATCGTAGAAGCTGGGTGCAGACGGTGAGAATTCATCGTCGTTTTTCGCGCCAGACATAACGGACTTCATCATCTCTCATTCCCTTAACTGGCAAGTAAGCCAGAGCGGTCACCGTGAGACTCCGAGGGGCCGTATGCTCCCCGGACTCTCAACCTCAAGAATTGTTGCTGCGCGGCTTAGTTGATTTCCTGCGCAGCTTCGCGAACGCGCGACACGACAGTTTCCGGGAGCGGGATATATCCCAGATCGGAAGCCATTGCCTGCCCGTCGGTCAAGCCATACTCAATGACCTCTTTCGCCAACTGCGCTTTCGCAGGGTCCTCATATTGTTTGTAGAACATGAGCCAGGTGAAGGTTGCGATCGGATAGGAATTTTCGCCATTTGCATCGTCGATCCAAACGCGCAGGTCATCACCAGACATGTCAGCGCCTGCAAGAGCGGCCATGCCAGCTTCATCACCAGCTGCAACGAAGTTACCGGACTTGTTCTCCAAAACTGCAGACTTGGTGTTGGTCAGTTTGGCAAAACCGTACTCCACGTAACCGATTGAACCAGGTGTCTGCGTAATCATTGCCGTTACGCCTTCGTTTTGAGGTGCTGCAACGAACCGGTTGTTTTGTGGCCACTGGACCGTTGTACCAACACCCACTTCCTCAGAAAATGAAGGGTCAACAGCAGCCAGATGGCGCGTGAACACATAGGTCGTGCCAGAGCTATCTGCACGGCGGACAACAGTTATTGGCAGGTCTGGTAATTCGACGCCTTCATTTGTTGCAGCGATCGCTGGATCATTCCAGTTTTCAATCTTGCCCTCGAAGATGTCACTGTAAGCATCGCGAGACAGTTGCAGGTCCTCAACGCCGGGTACATTGAAAGCAAGCACGATTTCACCAGCCGTCATCGGCAGCAGAACTACGCCATTTTCAACTTGCGCGATTTGCTCATCCGTCATTGCAGCATCACTGCCTGCAAAATCAACGGTACCATTGATCAGATCCTGAATACCTGCACCGCTGCCTTTGGATTGGTAATCGACGGATTCATCAGGATGCTTCGAGCTGAAGTCTTGAAACCATGTGGAGTAGATCGGGAATGGAAAGCTTGCACCAGAACCAATCAGTCTTGTTTCTGCCTGCACTGCGCTAGCCATCGTTGCGACAAGGCCAGCGGCGAACAGTCCTTTTAGATAGTTACCAAGTGACATTATGAGCCAAACTCCGCGACACTTTTTCTACGTATAACGAGACAAAGCGAAATGCTTATCCCTTCTCTCACGAGGCCACATAATCCCTTTCTATGACAGTTTCATTACAACATGCATCTTGCATAATTTGATTAAAATTTTTCCGGAAATACTCGGAACTCTGATATTTTTAGTCAGGAAGCCACTGATCTACAAGAGGGAATAACAGCTTACAAAAAAGCCTACTGCGGGCGCAGAGACCATCTACGTCAAATCAAGCCGCCGCAAACGGGCTCAGGAAGGCATGAATAATAACTTTCCTTGCGCCTAACAACAGTGATGGCTCAAGTCAGCGGCTATAGAAACTATCCAAATGCTGCGAATTGAAATGTTCTGAATTTAGCTAGCATCAACGTCCCAATAAACAACAAGTCTCACCAATTTACGCTATCAATTATTAAATGTAATTGGGGAGTTTTGTCTTTTGACTCGAAGAGTGTCTGGCCTTGTTGCGTGTAAATGCTAAGCCACTTATCCGTGGGAGAAATAGCTGCGTTTCTCATTTGTCTTGCGCTTAATTCTCAGCCTGGCCTGATGGCATTAGTTCTAGAAGGCCCTCTTAATGGCCCTGAAGCAAAGATTTTTAGCGCAGAATAATTTTCTTTGCTTTAGCACCAAAGGGCACAAACTTGGACGCTGATAATCTTAATTTCAACCGAATATGGAAAATCTTGAAGTCAT
Organism: Pseudovibrio japonicus; assembly: GCF_014651595.1. Lineage (GTDB taxonomy): Bacteria > Pseudomonadota > Alphaproteobacteria > Rhizobiales > Stappiaceae > Pseudovibrio > Pseudovibrio japonicus. Next base: position 179,726 of record NZ_BMXE01000004.1, read on the forward strand.
GATCAGCTTAATGAGTGATGTACTGGAATGGCTTTTAAGTTGTTGAGCCCAAGCGAAACTTTGCAACGAAACCCAAGTATGCATATGGCACAGGTTGCTATAAATTTATAGGCAGTATTTAGTTGATAAGATAGTCAGCGTCCGCCGAACCCGACCTAACTAACTTGAACAGCAGAAGTGGTCCCGGTGGCGTTTGTAGCGGATCGGTGATGTCATCATGTGCTAACCGCTAACGCATTAAGCTGGGGCCAAAGTTTCCGTGACAAGGCCTCTTTCAACCTCTTCGACCCAAAAGTTCCAAAACAATGCAGCGGCATTCGATCTGGGCTGCATTGTTTTTCTTGCCATAACAATGTTCATGCTTGGGGCTTTTTTTAGTGGGACTGGGCGAACGCCATGATGAGACCTTGGCAAGGATAAGGCGGCTACGATAGCGTTTCCCAGTCCAGCTTCGACAAGAGCCAATATAGAATGCGTTTGCTGGACACGTTGAGTTACATGGAGATCGGAAAGCTTCTCACCAAACCACCTTATAATGTTGGGCTCATTACCACCAAGCGTCATAATAAACGGCTCGGCTAATAGTTCACTCTGTCCTACGGATTTTGCCGATGACAATGGACTATTTTGGGGAACCAATGCAACGAGCTGGTCAGTTGCAAGCGGCAGCGTTTCAAAATCATCTCTAGGATCTGCAAGAACGGCCATGTCGACAATTCCATTTCGAAGATCCAACAATGCTTCCGCGTCTACGCTTTCTTGGATATTTACGGAAATATTCGGGTAATATTTGGCGAATTTTCTTAGGAGTTGTGGCAGAATTCTTGTTGATGCGCTCGGTCCAAACGAGCCCATGCGGACTGTTCCTTCCTTATTGCGTCGAATGTCCGAAAGCCGCTGATCAAGGGAATCTAGTATTTGATTAATTTCGCCTGCATAGGAAGCCACGATTTGGCCTTCTGCGGTCAGGCGCAATGGCCTCTCTCCTCGTTGCACCAGTTTGAGACGAACCATTTTTTCGAGACTGGAGATAGACCTGCTTACGGCAGATTGAGTAAGGTTAAGTGTCAAACCGGTTTGCGACACGCTTCCTGTCTCAGCAAGATTTTCTATGGCGCGCAATGCTGTCAAAGTGGGATCGAACTTCATGATTAAATGATTACCAGTCATTTTATTATGCATCTAATGAGTGGCATACATAGTAATCATAGAAATCGGGAGTTCTCAATGTCAGAAATAAAAAAGCTGCCACCAATCATTACCGGACCGTCTGCCTGGGTTGGAAAAGACATGGCAGACAACGAACAGACCTGGCTGAAAAAACTGTCCACCCAAGACATTGAAGATCTGGAAAACGCCGCACGCCACTACCTTTCATTAGGACGTGATGTGGGTGAAATTACCGCCGCCGACTTTCCCCTGACTTCGTTCCGAGATCATTTAACAGCCCTGCAGCGGAAACTATTACACGGAAATGGTCTTGAAGTTTTGCGTGGACTGCCCATCGAAGACTATAGCCAAGAGTTCGCCGCAACGATTTTCTGCGGGATCGGCGCCCACTTGGGCAGTGCCCGATCACAAAATGCAGCTGGGCATATTCTGGGGCATGTACGTGACATTGGCGCAAGCTCCCAAGACGTAAATGCGCGTATCTACCAAACTTCCGAGCGGCAAAGCTTTCATACCGACAGTGCAGATGTTGTTGGCTTGCTGTGTCTGCGTGAAGCAATGGAAGGTGGAAAGTCTCTGTTGGTGAGTGCCGTTTCCATTTACAATAATATGCTGCAAGAAAGGCCGGATCTAGCCGAAAAACTATTCGACCCCATCGCCACCGACCGCCGCGGTGAGATCCCTGAAGGCGCCAAACCTTATATGGAAATCCCGGTTCTGAACTGGCACGAAGGGCATCTGACCGTATTTTACCAACGTCAGTATATTGATAGTGCGCAGCGGTTCGATGGTGCAATGCGCCTTACAGAAGAGCACGTTGAGGCATTGAATATGTTCGATGCACTGGCAGATGATCCTGAATTAAATTTCAGTATGCAGCTACAGCCCGGTGACATGCAGTTTGTCTATAATCATTCCCAGTTACATGATCGGACGGGATATACTGATTGGCCCGATCCGGACAAGCGGCGCCACCTATTCCGGCTTTGGCTTTCCATCCCCGGAGACCGTCCTCTTCCGGAGTGCTTTAAGGAACGCTACGGCTCTATAGAGATCGGCGATCGCGGCGGGATTATCACAGAACAAACCAAACTTCACGCGCCGCTAGACTGAAAACTGGCAATCCAATCAACTAAATTTCCCAATTGGTGAAATTGCCTGAAGCAAGAGAAATCTTAGTCTAGTCATCCGAATTTAGTTGAATATCGGTATCGAAACAGCTGCAGCCTTTTGGCCGCGATCAGCGTAGGCTCAACACATGAACCTAGAAATAAACAAGTCGATCCTGACCGCCTCTTTGGCAGTTATAAACCCTGCTACTGGTGCAGTTATTGCGAATTTACCGACGGCCACAAACGGCGACGTTGAAAGCGCCATATCAGCTGCGCAGATTGGCTTAAAAAAGGGGCGCAGGATGTCACGCGCCCGTCGAGCGGAGATCCTGCTAGAAACAGCTAAACTGGTCAATGAGAACGCTGAAGATTTCGCACAAACAATTGTTCGAGAATCTGGCAAAACGATCCGTCAGGCGGCGAAAGAGGTCATGAGATGTGTAAACACACTAACTCTATCCGCAGAGGAAGCAAAAAGACTAACTGGCGAAATCATACCATTTGACTCTTTCGCTGGATCGGAGAACAGGCACGGGTATTTCACACGAGAGCCTTTGGGCATCATCCTTGCTATCACACCATTCAATGATCCGCTTAATCTGATCGCTCACAAACTAGGCCCGGCGCTGGCTGGCGGAAACTCTGTTATTCTGAAGCCATCTGCCCTTACTCCGCTCTCCGCAATAAAATTAGCGGAATGTTTTTACGAAGCTGGGCTACCCAGAGAAATGCTGACAGTGGTTATCGGCGGCAGTCAAATTGGCGATGCTTTGGTTCGGCGCAATGAAATTAGGATGGTTTCGTTTACAGGTGGGTCAAACACCGGAGAAACAATCTCCCATGCAGCAGGATTGAAGCGGACTGCAATGGATTTGGGCGGCAATGCCCCTGTTATCATCTTATCCGATTGCGAAATCGAGCTGGCCGTATCTTCTTGCGTATCGGGTGCTTTCTGGGCTGCGGGCCAAAATTGTGTCGGAGTTCAGCGAATATTTGTGCATCAAGAGATCTACGAAAAATTTCTGAAAATGTTTGTAGCCGAGACTAAAAAATTGCGCTGTGGTGATCCAATGGATCAAGCAACGGATGTCGGCCCGATGATTACCGAGACTGAAGCAATCAGAATCGAACAATGGGTCAACGAAGCCATCGCCTCTGGTGCAACAGCCATGTGCGGTCATAATCGAACTGGTGCATTTTATGCTCCGACAATACTTGTCAATGTTGATCCGGGATCAAAGATAAACTGTGAGGAAGTATTCGCACCGGTTGTATTGATCTCGGGATTTTCCGATCTTGATGAGGTCATTCTAGACGCGGACAAACCCGAGTTTGCATTACACGCCGCCGTATTTTCAAATGACATTTCCAATATTCAAAAGGTAATCGACGGCCTTGACGTTGGTGGCATTATGGTCAACGATTCCTCCGATTATCGATTTGACGGCATGCCATTTGGTGGATCCAAACGCGGTAGCATGGGGCGGGAAGGTGTTAAGTTTGCTTTAGAGGAAATGACGCAGACAAAAGTAGTTTGCTACAATCATAGTTCAAGTTAAGGCTGTGTCGCAAAGTTCACTCTGTTCCCAACTCTTGTTTTTTGGGTTCGAAACGGAGCACTCTGAGTTCGCAGTATAAGGCGTTCTGTGGTAAAGTTTCGCTTGGCCAAAAAAACTCAGAAAGTCATTCCAGTACATCGCTCATTACGCTGATCATGACTTCAAGATTTTCCATACTCGGTCGAAAATCAGATTCTCAGCGTCCAAGCATGTGCGCTGTGGTACTAAAGCAAACAAAAGTGTTCTACGCTGAAAATCTTTGCAACAGTGCCTCTTGTTTCGGGGACGGTCATACCTCTAAGTCTCAGGGGGGAAATGTCGCCCCATACTATGTAGAATGGCAACAACGGACATTTTGTAACTTCTTTCACAATAGGCGCTTTGTGGTCAGTGGACATCGGGACGAGGTTAGTTGCTCGGAGAAGATACACTCCTAATAAAGGTTCTGGGGGCCCTGGCGCTGTTACTGGGAGCTTTTTCCGGTGTGCTGCCCGCCAGGAGCGCCGAGCAATCCTTCAACAGTTGGAATGCTTTGTATTATTCTCACCGTATAAACGATTCATGGGAGGCGAGATTTCGCGGGGAAGTTCGTTTCGATGATAACTTGAAAAGTTATGATGAATCGGTGTTCGAGTCGTGGATCAACTATTATGTCGGCGAGGGCTGGCACCTGGGCCCCGGTTTCAAGTATTTAAATAAACTCACGAGCCCTGATGAATACGATGTCTACCAGCAATTTTTCTACAACCACGTTTGGGGTTCACTGGAGATAGAGCAGCAGGCCCGTTTTGAAGTCCGGTTCTTCAATAGACAATCAGGGGTAACCCCACTATTTCAATACCAAATTTCTGCAGAATACCCGATTTACGACCGCCTGTTCCTTTCGTTGTCGGAGCAAGCCCGTTTCAATGTCTTGAGGGCCAACGAAGGGATTGTACTCGGGTTCGAACAAAGCCGACTTTATGGCGGACTAGGTTTCCAGTTCAATAAGGAAGCAACCCTGGAATTCGGGTATATGTGGCGATTTCAACGCGCAGTTTCTGGCCCTGATAGGAGCGATCACATTATTCGCACCCGTTTCACGATAAGAACCGACGCACGTAGAAAGGCGAACGAAGGCAATGCCTTTCCGCCGTAGTCATTTAATCGCTGATATCTTATCAACTAAGGCCTTATCAGAAAGCTCAATCCCTGCACTCAATGTGAATGTATAATAGTTTTTGCACACAAGGCGGGTTTAGAAGAATAATTTACATACGGCTTCAGCTACCAAAAACTGAAAAACCCTGCGAAAGCAGGGTTTTAAAGCAAGTTATTGATGTCTTACATCTAAGGTAAATCTCAAAACGGGATTTCGTCGTCCATGCCGCCGCCGAAGCCGCCGCCGGATGGCGCGGATCCACCACTGCCTCCGGTCTGACCGCCAAAGCCACCGCCCTGACCACTGGAAGAACCGCCACCAAAGCCGCCACCCTGGTCATATCCGCCAGAACCACCACCGAAGCCGCCGGACTGACCGCCGCCCTGGCCACCACCTTCACCGCGACCATCAAGCATGGTCAGCGTGGAGTTGAAGCCCTGCAGAACGATCTCGGTGGAGTATTTGTCCTGACCGCTCTGGTCCTGCCATTTGCGCGTCTGCAGCTGGCCTTCAATGTAGACCTTGGAGCCTTTGCGCAAAAACTGCTCAGCAACTTTGGCAAGACCTTCGTTAAACACAACAACGCGGTGCCATTCGGTACGCTCACGACGCTCACCACTGTTGCGGTCACGCCAGCTTTCCGAAGTTGCGATACGCAGGTTCACGATCGGGCGACCGTCCTGCGTACGGCGAATTTCCGGATCTGCGCCCAAATTTCCCACCAAGATGACTTTATTGACGCTACCGGCCATTGAATAACTCCTAATTCTGAACTCACCATAGCCTGGCAAGTTAAGTTGGCAAGTAACCTATGCTCCGCGCTCTGCAATTCAAACAGCCTTTCTCAAAGGCGCCGTGGTTGTCCACATTTCCGAGGCATTCCGTTTATATATCAGGCGTCACTAAGCATGGCTCTCCACTCGTTCTATATTTGTTCCAATACAATGCCTTGCAACACAGGCAAGTTCAACTCCCAATTTTCGCAAGGGACAAAATTCCACGAGCAACCGCGAAAAGGCTTGCTCCTTAAAATTGTTCCGTTTATGTTCCACCTGATTTCCTGCGCTCATTCTCCTGCATTTCGAGGATCGCGCCCAGACCTGTTTTGCTTTTTATATGCGAACTCGGCATCCGTGATAAAGGACAGTTCCATGGCGAAGTCGCCAACACATGACACACAAAATTCTTCTGCACGCGCTGATCATACCAAGCAGCTTACCGTACGCGGCGCGCGCGAACATAACTTAAAAAATGTGGATCTGGATCTTCCACGCGACAGCCTAATCGTCATGACGGGCCTGTCCGGCTCGGGCAAATCCTCACTGGCATTTGATACGATTTACGCTGAAGGGCAGCGCCGCTACGTTGAGAGCCTGAGCGCTTACGCCCGCCAGTTCCTTGAAATGATGCAGAAACCGGACGTGGACCAGATCGACGGCCTGTCTCCTGCCATATCCATTGAACAGAAAACCACGTCAAAGAACCCACGCTCTACAGTTGGCACGGTCACCGAAATCTATGACTACATGCGCCTTTTATTCGCGCGCGTGGGCATTCCTTACTCCCCTGCAACGGGACTTCCCATTGAAAGCCAGACCGTCTCCCAGATGGTCGACCGAATCCTGACACTCGAAGAAGGGACGCGTCTGTACCTGCTGGCCCCAATCGTACGTGGCCGCAAAGGGGAATATCGTAAGGAACTCGCCGAGCTCATGAAAAAGGGCTTCCAACGTGTGAAAGTCGACGGCGAATACTATGAGATCGCAGATGCGCCCACGCTGGACAAAAAGTTCAAACACGACATTGATGTGGTCGTTGACCGCATCGTCGTGCGCGAAGACATGGCGGGACGGTTGGCCGATTCTCTGGAAACCGCACTGGAACTGGCCGAAGGCCTCGCAACTGTCGAGTTTGCGGATGAGAAAGACGAAAAAGGCAAGGCAAAGCAGCTGGTCTTCTCAGAAAAGTTCGCCTGCCCCGTCTCCGGCTTCACGATCCCGGAAATTGAACCACGCCTGTTCTCGTTCAACAACCCGTTCGGCGCCTGCCCGACCTGTGATGGTCTGGGTACAAAGCTTGCGTTTGAGGCCGAGCTCGTTGTCCCGGATCAAACCCTGTCGCTGCGCGGCGGTGCCATTTTGCCATGGTCGAAGACCGGCTCCACGTCCCCTTATTACACGCAGACACTGGAAGCCTTGGCCAAGCACTACAAGCAGCCGATGACCAAGGTCTGGAAGGACCTGCCGGAAGATTTCCGCAATGCGGTCCTGTTTGGTACAGGTAAAACCAAGGTGCAGTTCGTGTACGACGATGGCACCCGCTCTTACAAAACTGAAAAGCCATTTGAAGGCGTTGTCGGCAATATCGAGCGTCGTTGGCGTGAAACCGATTCCCAGATGGTGCGCGACGAGCTCTCCCGTTACCAGTCGGATCACGCCTGTGACGCCTGTAACGGTTACCGCCTGAAGCCGGAAGCGCTGTGCGTGAAGATTGCGGACCGCCATATCGGCGAGATCACAGCACTTTCCATCAAGACCGCCTATGACTGGTTCTCCAGCATCGATGAAAAGCTCACCGACAAGCAGAACGAAATCGCCTACCGCATCCTCAAAGAAATTCGCGAGCGCCTGAAGTTCCTCAACGATGTGGGGCTGGAATACCTTTCCATGTCCCGCTCCTCCGGCACACTGTCCGGCGGTGAAAGCCAGCGTATTCGTCTGGCCTCCCAGATCGGCTCGGGCCTGACCGGTGTGTTGTATGTACTTGATGAACCCTCCATCGGCCTCCACCAGCGCGACAACGCCCGCCTGCTGGAAACTCTGAAACACCTGCGTGATCTGGGCAACACCGTCATCGTGGTGGAACACGACGAAGACGCCGTTCTGACCGCAGATCATGTGGTGGATGTAGGACCAGGCGCTGGTATCCATGGCGGACAGGTGGTCGCACAGGGAACACCGGATGAAGTGATGGCCAATCCGGCCTCCCTCACTGGCAAGTACCTCTCTGGCAAAATGAGCATCCCGCAGCCGGAAGAGCCACGCAAGATCGACAAGAACCGCCAGATCAAAGTCTTCGGCGCCCGCGGCAACAACCTGAAAGACGTGGATGCGACCATCCCGCTGGGAACATTTACCTGTGTAACGGGCGTATCCGGTGGCGGCAAATCCACATTCCTCATCGATACCGTCTACAAGGCAACCGCTCGCCGCCTCAATGGCGCGCGCGATAACCCTGCCCCACATGATCGCATCGAAGGTCTGGAAAGGCTGGACAAAGTCATCGACATCGACCAGTCCCCGATCGGCAGAACCCCACGCTCCAACCCCGCCACCTACACCGGTGCCTTCACTCCGATCCGCGAGTGGTTCGCAGGCATGCCCGAAGCAAAAGCGCGCGGCTACGCACCCGGGCGCTTCTCCTTCAACGTGAAGGGCGGACGCTGTGAAGCTTGTCAGGGCGACGGCGTCATCAAGATCGAGATGCACTTCCTTCCAGATGTCTATGTCACCTGTGATGTGTGTAAGGGCAAACGCTACAATCGCGAGACGCTGGAAGTTCAGTTCAAAGGCAAATCCATTGCAGACGTTCTGGACATGACTGTTGAAGAAGCAGCCGGTTTCTTCTCTGCTGTACCATCCATCCGCGATAAGATGGAAACCCTCGCCCGCGTCGGCCTCGGCTATATCAAGGTCGGCCAGCAGGCGACGACTCTGTCCGGCGGTGAAGCACAGCGCGTCAAGTTGGCCAAGGAGCTCTCCAAACGCTCAACGGGCCGCACCCTTTACATTCTGGATGAGCCGACAACAGGTCTCCACTTCCACGATGTCGCCAAACTGCTTGATGTGCTTCATCAGCTTGTCGATCAGGGCAACACGGTCCTCGTGATCGAGCACAATTTGGAAGTGATCAGAACGGCCGACTGGATTCTCGATCTGGGACCGGAAGGCGGTGACGGTGGCGGCACCATCGTAGCAACCGGACGCCCCCATGATGTCGCAGAGGTGCCGGAAAGTTACACCGGCCAGTTCCTCAAGGAACTGTTCGTCCGGCGCAGCGCCAGCAATCTGGATGCAGCTGAATAAGAATCAAAGGCCGGGCCAGTCCCGGCCTTTTTTGTACAGACCACACTGCCGACCCAGCCAGTTTTTCATGGGCAATGCGGCACTTTTCAGCCCTGAAGGGCCTAATTCTGCACCTGACTAATTATGTCATTTGATTGAAGTTCGCTTAGGTTTTCACCACTGAACACTCAAAATAACCTCCCAGAGCGCTCAAGCTATGCATATTTGTGCTCAATATCACACAATTGCTGCATCGCACAATCGAGTATATTGCCATTTATGCCGATTTAAGTGGTGTTTGCGCCATCATTCGCCACAATGCCATGCATTTTATGCATAACGGACATGCAAAATGATGTGGTGCACAATGCGACGGACTTATGTATAAATCAACTCAAGGCCGCTGAGGAACTCCTCCCAATCAAGCCTCGGCAGCCCAACATATAATCCTCGGTAGCACCTCCTCCCAAGCTACCTGATGGATCTAAACAGAGATTTCCTCCCAGTTCTCTGTTTACTAGCTTCGCCCGTCGCTCCTCCCAACGACGGGCGTTAGCTGTTTCTGGGCCCTTTTTTCCGATCAAGCCAATCCTCCAGCATGAAAGCGCGATGCCAGAATGCTCGCAAAACACGCGTCGCTCGCTACTATCGGATGTCTCTCATGATTTTGTGCATAACATTCCGAGTCACTTGGTGACCGGCTGCTCCAAATCCGCGCTGGTCATTCGCAGCCATCTGGACAGCGGCAGGATATCCGGGGGCTCCCCATTACTCAGGCGCCAGCTATCCACCACCCAGGGTGTGCCGGTGGTCGTGTCCACCACAACGGCAGAGGCATGCGGGTATTTCAAGTCCAGAAAGAAGCCGCGCGAGGCTGGATGCGTCACCCGGTGGTATTTGAGCCATCCCTGCGAGCTAAGGTAGGTTAGCAGGCTCGTGGTATTCGTTGCCTCATCAAGGCAATCCATCTGCCCCCTGACCTTGCTATGAGACATATCGAGCCCGCCAATATCGTTGGAGGACCCGACCACGGGCCCAAGCCGCCGCTCTTGCCACTGCACCGCACCGGAAATTGCAGCCCGCTCCGCCTCTGGGCTTTCACTACCCCGCTGCAGAATCTGGTGTAAATGGCGCTTATCTTGCTCGCTGAATGTAACTGGCGTTCGATATTCGCAGCCGAACCCGTGGCAGATATAAAGCGTGTTGCCCTTATTCTCCTGCGCGCCCATTTTGGCGTACCACGTACTTGGCTGCGCATTAATCTGGCTCATGCAGGCACTTAGGCCGATCACACCAAGCGTAATCGCAAAGCCCCGGCAAAACACCGAGAAACTCTTTTTCGCAAAACACACGTGTTTATGTGAATCACTTTGCACAACCATGGAAGATTGATGGCCTAAATGATTGAACTGAGCAAGTTCTGAGGCTAAGCAATCCGCAAGCAAGAAAAACTTTGGCTTCTATGGACGTATTAGCGCAACAGAAGCCCAGTCGATTGGATAGGAAATGACGAAGCAACCCATACACGTGGTTGGTGGCGGCCTGGCAGGTTCCGAAGCAGCCTGGCAGATTGCAGAAAAAGGCCTGAAGGTCGTCCTGCACGAAATGCGCCCGACACGTGAGACCGATGCACACAAAACAGACGGCCTTGCAGAATTGGTATGCTCCAACTCATTCCGCTCTGACGATGCTGAAAACAACGCAGTTGGTCTGCTCCACGCCGAGCTACGCGCAGCTGGCTCTCTAATCATGAAATCTGCAGATGCCAACAAGGTACCTGCGGGTGGCGCTCTGGCTGTTGACCGCGACGGCTTCTCCGAAGCTGTGCAGGCAGCACTGGAAGCCCATGAGAATGTCGAGATCATCCGCGAGGAGATCACCCAGATTCCGTCCGCGGAAAACGGTCAGGTCATTCTGGCAACCGGCCCGCTCACGTCTCCGGCCCTCTCCGAGCAGATCCTCAAGGCAACCGGCGAAGACTCCCTCGCCTTCTTTGATGCAATCGCGCCGATTATTCACACCGAGTCCATCAATATGGACAAGGCCTGGTATCAGTCCCGCTACGACAAAGTCGGCCCGGGCGGGACCGGAAAAGACTACATCAACTGCCCGATGGACAAAGAGCAGTATGAAGCCTTTATCGACGCATTGATCGGCGGCGAGAAAACCTCCTTCAAAGAATGGGAAGAAAACACACCCTATTTCGACGGCTGCCTTCCTATTGAAGTGATGGCAGAACGTGGCCGCGAAACCTTGCGCCATGGCCCAATGAAACCAATGGGCCTGACCAACGCACACCAGCCAGACATCAAAGCCTACGCAGTTGTCCAGCTGCGTCAGGACAATGCTCTGGGCACGCTGTACAACATGGTTGGATTCCAGACCAAACTGAAGTACGGCGCACAGGCGGAGATCCTCCGTATGATCCCAGGCCTGGAAGACGCTCAGTTCGCACGTCTTGGCGGCCTGCACCGCAATACCTTCCTCAACTCCCCTCGTCTTCTGGATGAGCAAATGCGTCTCAAGGTCCTGCCGCACGTACGCTTTGCAGGCCAGATCACTGGCTGTGAAGGCTATGTGGAATCCACCGCCGTTGGTTGTCTGACTGGCCTGTTCGCAGCCCATCAGGCACTTGGGACAGACATTGCACCTCCGCCAGTAACAACTGCATGCGGCGCAATCGTCAACCACATCACCGGCGGCCACATTGATCGTGAAGATGGCTCAGGTCCGCGCTCATTCCAACCAATGAACATCAACTTCGGTCTGCTGCCCCCACTGGACGAGATGCCAAAGCATCCGGAAGGCAAACGTCTGCGCGGCAAGGAAAAGACCCGCCTGAAAAAGCAGGTCATGGCCAAGCGTGGTCTGGATGATTTCAAGGCATGGGTTGCCAACGTATAAAGCGTTCAAAACCAGCCACAAGAAACAGGAAAGGCCGGAAAGTCCGGCCTTTTTCTATGTGCGGGAGAGTTTCGCAAGGCGCCGCGACGTACGCCACATATGCCACATCCGTTGCATATGTGAGGCACCACCGGTCATATGCAACGGCTCATAACCATCCTTCTCCGCCTCCTTAAAGAACAGCTCTACCTGAAACACAGGCAGGAATGCAGGTAAGACAGTCGGGTCAATCCCTTTCAGTCCCGTTTCACAGTCGCCGAGATGTTTTTGGCTCACCGCAACCATTGCTTTGAAGATTGCCTTGACGCCATTATCTGAAACCTTTGCCCTCAAGGAACTGGCGTGCACATCGTGGCGCTTCAATATCTCATCAGGAATGAACTGCTGCTGACGTGAAGCCTGCAGGGCCAGCGTCTGCATAAGTCCGGAAAGCGCATACGCAACCCCGCCATGCCCACAAGCATCGGAAACCTGCCGGTCTGCTGGCTTTCCGCTCAAAATCATGCAGGCAAGCAGCACCACAACCGAACTGGTTTCACCGCAATAGCCTTCCAGATCATTCAAAGTTGGCATCGGGTCGGAATAAAGATCAAACCGGCGTGCCGAAATCAGATTGAGAAACGGCTCACGCGGCAGTTTATGCCGCTCGATCGTCTCCAAAATCGCTTGCGCAACCGGATTTTGCATCACATCGCCGTGGTTAGTACCGCTTAGCGCATCGTGCCACCATTGCAGGCGAATTTCTCCGGGCATCGGTTCATTGACCAGCTCGCGAATACGCGCAATCTCGCAGGCAAACGCATAAAGCGCAAGCAAACTCGCACGAGCCTCGTCCGGCGCATATAGCGCGCTCAGATACCGGTCATAGGAAAAGCGTTTTACAAAATCATTGCAATAGGAATCGGCCTGGCTCATTGCTGGGTCCCATGTTTAGATCAGGTGTAATCGACAGCAATAAAGACAGCCGCCACGGCGCGGTCTTCTCCAAGCATCACGTTATAGGTCCGCACAGCAGCACCCGTGGACATGCTGTCCACCATGATGCCCTTTTCGCGAAACGGCCCCTTGCGGGCCTCTGGAAACGGCTTCAGCTCATCCCCGCAACCGATCAAAAGCACTTCAATCCCGTCAGCTTCCTGAAGGATCTGGTCCAGCGCCTCATCGGTAATCTCCTCAAAGCACGTCGGCGACCAGCCATACACACCGGAAGGCACACACATCAAAGATCCGCGGTGGGACATGTCGGCAAATCGAAACCCGCCGTTTCCGTAGGCGTCAATCTGTGCCCGTCCAGGAAAATGCGCATCCCGCAGTTCCAACGGCTCTCCACGTTTTCCCATAATGACCTCCGGTGGGCTGTTCGGCCCAGTATACGTGCAAACTGATAGACCCTGTTTAATTACACTCAAAAGAATGTCCAATAGAAAATGGGGCTGACCACAACTGTGCTCAGCCCCATCCAAAACCCTAGCTGTTTCTGCAAGTTACGCAGATTTTGAAGGGGACGTTACGTCCTCTTTCCTGTCAAAAGCATTGGCGCGAAGCTTCATCAGCATGAGCAACGGCGCCGCCAGGAAGATAGAAGAGTAAGTACCGATCACGATACCGAAGATCATCGCCAGCACGAAGGACTGGATCACTTCACCGCCCAAGAAGTACAACGCAAACAGCGCCAGCAACGTGGTCACAGATGTCATTGTTGTACGGGACAGGGTCTCGTTGATGGACTTATCGAGCAGCTCTTCGAGAGAAAGACGCTTATAACGACGCAGGTTCTCGCGAATACGGTCATAAACAACCACCGTATCGTTGAGCGAGTAACCGATGATCGTCAGCACTGCCGCAATACTGGACAACGTAAAGTCCAGTTGCAGAAGCGAGAACAATCCAATCGTCAGCAAGATATCATTGAAGGTGGTTATGATCGCGCCAACTGCGAACTGCCATTCAAAGCGGAACCAGATGTAAAACATGATCATGACCAAAGCAGAGCCCACAGCCAGCACACCTGCATAAGCAAGCTCACCGGACACGCGCGGCCCAACCACTTCAGTTCTGCGGAATTCATAGTCGTCGGCAAAGGTTGCACGAACGCTTTCTACCACATCCTGCTGCGCACCCTCTTCATCGCCCTGGGATTCAATACGGATCAGAACTTCAGAGGGATCTCCAAATTCCTGTACCTGTACATCACCCAGATTAAGTGCACCGAGAGACTGGCGAACTTGAGCAAGATCGGCAGGGCCGCTCTTGGACCGCAATTCGATCAGTGTACCGCCTTTGAAGTCAATGCCGTAGTTCAGACCAACTGTCAGGAACAGCACGACGGCCAGAACCGCAACAATTGCAGACAACGGAAAACTCAAAACCCGCCAATGCATAAAGCGGAAATTGGTTTGCTCCGGAACAAGTCTAAGAAGTTTCATGAGGCATGCTCCGCATTAAATTGGCAGTTTGGATGGACGCTTGCGCTTCACCCACATTGCAATGAGGAAACGCGACACAGTGAACGCTGAGAACACCGTGGTGAAAATCCCGACCATCAACGTCACAGCAAAGCCTTTGACAGGGCCAGAGCCGATGGAGAACAGGATCACAGCCACAATCAACGTTGTGATGTTTGCATCCAAAATTGTGCCAAGTGCACGGCTGAAACCAGCATCGATCGAGCCGATAGCAGACCGCCCTGCCCGTGCTTCTTCACGAATACGTTCATAAATCAGCACGTTGGCATCAACCGCCATACCAATCGTCAAAACGACACCCGCAATACCCGGCAAGGTCAACGTCGCCTGAAGCGTGGTGAGAACACCGAAGATCAGGAAGATGTTTGCCGCAAGAGCCAGGTTCGCAATCACACCAAACTGCCCATAGGCCGCCAGCATGAAGAGCACCACGGCAGCTGCCGCTACAAGAGACGCGATTTTACCGCTATCAATGGAATCCTGACCAAGGCCCGGCCCAACGGAACGCTCTTCAACCACATCCAAACGCGCCGGAAGCGCACCTGCACGCAGCAGAACAGCAAGGTCATTTGCTCCATCAACAGTGAAGTTACCGGAGATCTGTCCAGAACCACCAGTAATTGCCTGACGGATAACTGGAGCTGTAATCACTTCGTCATCCAGCACGATTGCAAACGGCTGTCCAACATTGGCACGGGTCACATCTGCAAAGATGCGGGCACCAGTCGTGTTGAAGCGGAAGTTCACAACAGGCTCATTGGTCTGCTGGTCAAACGCGACAGAGGCGTCCTGCAGCTCTTCACCAGTCAGCAGCGGTGCTTCATCCAGCAGGTAAGGCTGTCCATCAGCACCTTCAACAACGATCGTACCAGCTGGTGGACGTCCCTGAAGTGCCTGAGACGCGCTCATTTCCTGACTGACAAGATGGAAGGTCAACTGTGCGGTTGCGCCAATAATATCCTTCAGACGCTGAGGATCGGACTCGCCCGGTGCCTCAACAAGGATACGATCAGTACCCTGACGCTGAATGGAAGGCTCCGTGGTGCCCAGTTCATCAACACGGCGACGGATCACCTCAATGGACTGGCTCACAACCGAAGCAAGCCGCATGTCCAGCCCTTCTTCGGAAAAGACCATGCGGAACAGGCCGTCGCCCTGAGGCTCAAGCACAAATTCATTCACCGTAGCTCCGCCAAAAACGCCGGAGTTAAGCGGATTTACAAGTTCGGAAAGACGTTGTTCAGCTTCGTCAAAGCGTGTGTTGTCACGAATGCGCACCTGCACGCCGTCACCCTGAATACCCAGTCCGGTATAACCGATCCTCGGGTTTTCGCGCAGGGCCTGGCGGATGCTGCCAACCAGCTGAATGAACTGCTTTTCCTTGTAATCTTCCTTATCAACCTCGTAGAGCAGATAAGCGCCGCCCTGAAGGTCGAGACCAAGTACAATCTGGCGTTTTGGCATAAAGTCCGGCCATGACTGTACGGTGCTTGCCGGGAAGAAGTTCGGCAATGTGGTTAAGATACCGCCCAGCACCACAACAATAATCAGGGCGATTTTCCAACGCGCGAAATGAAGCATGAGTATATGCCCCGTCCTAGTATGGGCAGACCGCTCTTACCGCGGCATATGCCGAAACAGGAGAGCGGTCTGAAGCTACAAGCATCAAGGCGCGATTATTCGCCGTCCTTGACAGGTTCACCTTTGGAGCGAACCTCCTGGATCATGGCGCGAGCAATACGCACACGCGTACCTTCCGCAATGTCCACCTGCAGTTCAGCTTCATCAACAACCTTGGCAACTTTACCAATCAGGCCACCAGCGGTCACAACTGTATCGCCACGGCGCAGATTGTTCACCATCTCCTGATGAGACTTCATCTTCTGACGCTGAGGCCGGATGATCAGGAACCACATAATCACAAAGATCAGAACGAATGGCACGATGGACATAAGAACGTCCGGTGCACCACCTGCGACCTGTGCGTAGGCAGGGGTAATAAGCATTAGTTTCTCCTTACCACAGATTCCAAAAGAACCTGATGGCGTTCATTAAACAATTGGCGAAGCAGCCCTCACCAAAAATGACCTTGGCCCGAAAGAACAAGGATTTTGCGCTGGACTATACAGTCCACTCCAGTGTTTTCAAGGCATTGACATGCTAACTGGGACTTTCCCCAAGAGTATTGGTCATGATACAGCTGTAGATAGGGATACTTGACCCCGGATCAAAGAGCTGAACCGCCCCCGAGACAATTTTTTGCCTCGTTTATTTGCGTATTACGCACGCCAGCGTACCTGAGTTAATCACGTGGATACACATGACCACTAATGAAAACACTTCTGAAGTCGCCCTTCTTACTTCCAAACTGGACGAAATTGTCGCCCTGCTGGCAAGCTCGATTCCAACACCTCCGGCGCCCGTCAATTTCGACGAAGCCGATGCGTTTGTATTTCACCCGTCCCCGTTTAAGCTCGCTCCCGTCCCCAAAGTCAACCGGGTTGATATTAGTCTGCTAAAGGGTGTCGATCACTCTAAGAAAATGTTGATGGACAACACTGTCAGGTTCGCCGAAGGCTTTCCCGCCAATAACGTGCTCCTGTGGGGTGCACGAGGCATGGGCAAGTCTTCATTAGTGAAATCCGCTCATGCAGCCATCAACGCAACATACGCCCACTCAAAAACCTTCAGAAAGCTCATTCTTATCGAGATCCACCGCGAGGACATCGAAGCTCTCCCCGCACTCATGAACGAGCTACGCGGCCAGCCCTGCAACTTCATCATCTTCTGTGATGATCTGTCCTTCGACGGTGACGACACTAGCTATAAGAGCCTTAAAGCAGCACTCGATGGCGGAATTGAGGGCCGTCCGGAAAATGTTTTGTTTTATGCAACATCCAACCGCAGGCACCTGCTGCCGCGCGACATGATGGAGAACGAACGCTCCACGGCCATTCACGCCAGTGAAGCGGTTGAGGAGAAAGTCTCTCTGTCCGATCGCTTTGGCCTTTGGATCGGCTTCCACAAGTGTTCGCAAGACGAGTATCTGGATATGATCAATGGATATACGGAGCACTTCGGCCTGAAGATAGAGCCGGACCTATTGCGCGCACAGGCTCTGGAATGGTCAACCACCCGTGGCGCCCGCTCTGGTCGTGTGGCATGGCAGTTCATTCAGGATCTTGCAGGCCGCCTCGGCCAGAAACTCTCGTAAGAGCTGAGATACTCCCACAAAAAGCAAGAGCACGCCGTGCCAGTGTCAACAACACGGCGTGCTCTGGTACGAAGAGGCCTCCCAGCGCTTTTCCCCGAAAAGATCAGCAGTAAGGAATCCTCCCCCTTATTATTCTTCAAAATCCGGTTAGGACCGCGGCAAATGGTTCATCGGATCGACCGGCTTATTGTCCTTACGAAGCTCAAAGTGCAGCTGAGGCTGTGTTACTGAGCCGGTTGCACCGGCCATGGCAATGGTCTGTCCACGGCGTACAACATCCCCACGGCGCACCTTTAGCTCCTTGTTGTGGGCATAAGCTGAGACCCAGCCATTATCATGGCGGATCAAAACCAGATTTCCAAAGCCCTTCAACTCGTTACCAGCGTAAACAATGGTCCCGTCTTCAGCAGCCTTAATGTCTGTGCCCGACGGAACGGCCAGATTGATGCCATCATTTTTGGACCCACCCGGTTTTACGCCAAAGTCTGAGATAATCCGCCCACGCACCGGCCAACGGAAGGTTGCCTCTTCAGCAGGTGCCGCGGCTGGAGCCTTGGCAGATTGAACCGGCTGCACGGGCGCTGGCTCCAGACGAACCATGTCCGATTCCTCCTTGCGCCCTACAGGCAACATCGGAGTCTCAGCCTTCTGAACGCTGGCCGTATGAACAGGCGCAGGCGCAAGAGAGTTGGCAAGCGTACGTTGGGTAGCCACCGGAGGCACAGCAGGCTGCGGCCTCGCGCTCGCTACAGAAACCCGCTTAGGCTTCGGTACAACATTTGCGGAAGTGATATTGGTAACCGCCACCGGACGCTGTGCTGCATAAACCTGCGGCTTGCTCTTTGGTGTGACCGAAACACGCATTGGAACTGGGCTGTTCGCAGGCTGACCTACAACAGGAGCCCCATAAGCAGCTTGCGGAGCAGCTGGTTGCGGGGCGACAATCGGCGCCAAAGACTGGCTGCGATAAGTCGTCGGCTGTTGCTGCTCACGGTACACCTGAGGAGCAACAGGCTGGCGAATAGGCTCCAGCGACGATCCCGGCACAACCGCTGCTGGCGCGCCCTGCTGAATCGGATAGGCAGGCGGTGGAGCATCGCTATAGTACGGCCGTGATCGCTCACCCACGTTACCCGGTGGAATCAACGCCGATGCAATTTGGGTGGTAAAGGCATCACGTGACTGTCTGGAAGCGCTGCTTTGCCCGTTCGCATTCAGCGGTGCAACATAGCGGCCCGGAATGGAAGCGGTGGTCAGATCCTGATCACTACCAGAGGGCAACTGATGCGGCATAACCCGGTCACCGGCTTTCGGAGACCAGTTTGCCTCGCGAACCACCTTCACTGGGATCACAAGGGAGTCACCCGGCTTAAACGCCGAGCTGGCAGTCACCCGGTTGGCACGAAGAAGTTCATTCTTCGGCACACGGTGCCGCCAGGCAAGGCTTTCAACGCTTTCGTTGGGCTGTAGCGTAACAACTTGCCCGCCAACGGGCGTCCACCCGAAATGACCTTCATTAGGTGCTTTGGCAAGAGAAGCTGGAACCCGGGCCCCGGGGCGCTCATCCGCGCTGTCCGAAACACCCTTGTTTGAAAATGTCGGCTGCCAAGTCTGCGACGGATATCCTCCAGATTGCGCCGATCCAGTTGCAACCGGAGCAAGACTCGAGACTGACGCAGGCAACGCACCACTGCGGCTAATATCAGGTCTCAAGCTGTTGGATTGAAGTCCAGGCGTCACAACAACGGCAGTTTGCGCCGGAAATGTCGGGCTATCGACATAATCTGAATACCCAAACCGCTCTATATTACTGTTGCAGCCAGCAAGGCCTGCTGATAGCAAAAACAACGCAACACCGCGCCGCAACCTGGCTTTCTCACGGGAATGAAACTGCATATCCGCCCTACCCAATACAAATAAAAGGCTAATCAGCGTAAGCTTACTGACAACAGAGTTGATAAATACTTAACTAAAGTCTCAATCCCCTACAATTTCGCAGCAATCCCCGGCGTCAATGACAGGTAGCGGAACCTGCCAAGCTCCGTTTCGTCAAGACCGCGCCCACCTTTGTCGTACTGCATCAATTGGCAAAGCCCGCTTTCATGCTTGATCGGCGCCAAAAGACGACCACCTGGCGCTAGCCGGTCAAACAGGAAACCGGGCACGCGATCCAGCGCACCATTCAGGAGAATGCGATCAAACGGTCCACCCTCTTCCTCTTCACTTACAGGTGCAACAAGGCCATCTGCGTGTATCACATCCACATTCGTGATTTTGCAGGACCGCAAACGGTCCCGTGCCAGATCAGCCAGCGTGCGGTATCGCTCCAGCGACACAATGCGATCGCAGATCTTGGAAAGTACGGCGCACTGGTACCCCGACCCGCTGCCAATTTCCAAAAGCGAATGGTCAGGTTTCATTTGCAGAAAGTCCGCCACCTTCCCGATCAGGGAGGGCTGCGTGCTCATCTGCCCGCAATCAATGGGAAACGCACGGTCTTCATAGGCCAGAAATTGTTGGCTCGCTGACAAGAAGATCTTCCGGGGAATAGCTTCCAGCGCGCCCAAAACCACCTGATTCCGCACGCCCTCGGACCGCAACTTCATCACCCACGCCGCTTGTCTGGCAAGGCTCTCGTCAGCGCGGCCCGCTTCATCGGCAAATAGACTGTCATCCATTTTCAACACTCCGTCTATCTGCAGTATGGTGCCTGCTGGCGCTCCAGCAAGCTCCGCTTAATCCGGTCAGGATTTCTCGATAACTTTTTCCAACTTCCCCATCAGCTCATTGGCTGTCAGGTTCAGATGCAATGGCGTAACCGAGATATAGCCTTCTTTCAAAGCCCCAATATCCGTACCCTCACGCGCACTTGGTGCCCGATTATTAAAGGCCAGCCAGTGGTAGGGATTTCCGCGACCATCCCGGCGGCTTTCAATGTAAAGCGAGCCCGCATCGCGTTTGCCCTGACGCACAATCTTAATGCCCTTGACCATGTCAGGCGCATCTTTCGGGAAGTTCACGTTCAGGAGCGTATCAGCGGGCAGCTCAAACTCCAGCAAGTTGCGGATCACACCAACAGCATGCGCCTCTGCCGTGTCATAGCTCGGGCCAAACTCGGAGCCAAACGCATAGGCCTGCGACAGCGCGATGGAGCGAACGCCAAGCAGCGCGCCTTCCATAGCCGCAGCAACTGTGCCCGAATACGTCACATCATCTGCAATATTTGCACCACGGTTGATACCAGACAGAACCAGATCCGGCGGCGTATCCATAATGGAGCGCAGCGCCATAATCACACAGTCCGTTGGTGTCCCACGCACAGCAAAGCGACGGTCATCGATTTTGCGAACGCGCAAAGGATCATTCAAAGATAAAGAATGCGCCACACCGCTCTGGTCTGTTTCCGGCGCTACAATCCAAACATCATCTGAAATTTGCCGCGCAATGCGCTCCAGAACCTCAAGCCCCTCAGCGTGGATTCCATCATCGTTGGTCAGTAAGATACGCATCTTGCAGCAGTTCCTCATGTAATTCGAACTGATCCGACGGAAAGACTACCCCGTCCTCCCGTCAGATAATCGGTTATCCCGAGTGTTTAGGCACCAATGACGTCTACGCCATTCATATAAGGGCGCAGCACCTCAGGAACAGTGATGGTGCCATCAGCGTTCTGATAGTTTTCCATCACCGCAATCAGGCAGCGCCCGACCGCAAGGCCGGAGCCGTTCAGTGTATGAACAAACTTCAGAGCCTTCTCACCTTCCACACGGTAACGCGTGTTCATGCGGCGACCCTGGAAGTCTCCGCAAACAGAACAGGAAGAGATCTCACGGTAAGCATCCTGACCTGGCAGCCACACCTCGATATCGTAGGTTTTACGAGCGCCAAAGCCCATATCACCACCACACAAGGTCACCACACGGTAATGCAGACCCAGCAGCTTCAGAACCTTCTCAGCAGACTCGCGCATGCGCTCCAGCTCATCAAGAGAGCTGTTCTCATCCGTAATAGACACAAGCTCACACTTCTGGAACTGGTGCTGACGCAGCATACCAGCCGTATCACGGCCAGCAGAACCAGCTTCAGAACGGAAGCAGTAAGTCAGCGCGGTCACGCGGATCGGCAAATCAGCTTCAGCAAGCGTTTCACCGGAAACCATGTTGGTCAGCGGAACTTCCGCAGTCGGGATCATCCAGTGACCGGTCGCCTGATCACGGAACTGATCCTCGGCAAACTTTGGCAACTGGCCAGTGCCATAAAGCGCATTGTCACGCACCAGCAGCGGAGGAGAGACTTCCGTATAGCCATGCTCGCGGGTGTGCAGATCAATCATGAACTGACCCAAAGCACGCTCCAGGCGCGCAATCTGGCTCTTCAGAATGACAAAGCGGGACCCGGACATCTTGGCAGCGGCAGCAAAGTCCATACCGCCCAGTCTTTCGCCCAGCTCGTAGTGCTCTTTCGGCTCAAAATCCAGCTCTGGCTTCTCGCCGTGGACGTGAAGCAGAACGTTGTCATCCTCGCTCTCACCCTCTGGCACTTCCTCCAGCGGAATGTTGGGGATAACAGCCAGAGCATCCTCAAGAGCAGCGTTCAACTTGCGCTGTTCTTCTTCGCCGTTCTGAATAAAGCTTTTAATTTCGGCAACTTCAGCCTTCAGGGCCTCGGCTTTTTCCGTATCGCCCTGGCCCATGGCCATACCGATTTCTTTGGATGCGGAGTTACGGCGCTGCTGCGCCTCCTGAAGCTTGGTGGTGTGGGAACGGCGCGCATCGTCCAGTTCAACGAGCAGCAAAGCGCGTGGCTCTTGGCCGCGTTTAGCGAGAGCCGCATCAAGGCTCTCCTGATTTTCACGAATCCACTTGATATCAAGCATAACTTAGTAACCCCGGCAGGTTTGCCTTCTAAACAACCCGCCGGGAATAAGCGATAGAGCAGGAAGAGAGTTTATTCCTCTTCTTCCTTTTCTTTCTCTTCGCGTTTCTTCTCGACGAGCCTTACACAATAGATGGAGACTTCGTAGAGAAGCAGAGTAGGAAGTGCAAGGCCGATCTGTGAAATCGGATCCGGAGGTGTTAAAATTGCCGCAGCAGCAAACGCCCCAACAACTGCGTATTTGCGTTTCCCCTTAAGGGACTCAGAAGTCACAAGACCTGCACGCCCCATAAGCGTCAAAACAACCGGAAGCTGAAAAACCAGACCGAACGCAAAGATAAGAACCATTACAAAGCTCAGGTACTCACTTACGCGTGGCAACATCTCGATAGAGGCTTGCTCGTCAATCCCCATCTGCTGCATGGCAAGGAAGAAGCTCATGGCCATCGGCATAACCAGGAAGAACACCAGAGCTGCACCAATGACGAACAGGATCGGAGTTGCAACCAGATAAGGAATAAACGCGCTGCGCTCATGTTTATAAAGGCCCGGTGCCATAAACATGTAGATCTGGCTGGCAAGCACAGGAAACGCGATAAACAGTGCACCGAACAAGGCGAGCTTCATCTGCGTGAAGAACCATTCCTGCGGCGCTGTATAGATCAACTTCACTTCCATGCTTTCGCCGGCAGCCTCAGAATAAGGCCGGATCAGGAAGTTGAAGATGTCGTTGGAGAAGTAAAAGCAAACCACAAAGGCAATAGCGATCGCGATCACTGACTTCAGGAGGCGTGAGCGCAACTCAATCAGGTGCTCAATCAGCGGCGCACGTGAATCCTCAATCTCGTTATCACTACTCATAAATTAGCTGCCCCGGCTTTCGTCTTTGCTGGAAGGAGTGCTTACCGCATCTTCTTTTGCTTTTTTATTGGAAGCCAGCTCAGCTGAAGAAACCACTTTCTGTTCAGGCATTTCTGCTTTCACAGGTGCAGCTTCCGGTTCACTTTCAGGCTTTTTCTCAGGAGTTTTCTCTCCCTTAAGCGAGCTTTTCACGTCGCTTTCCGCCTGTGTCATGCTGTCCTGAAGCTTCTTCTTTTCGTCCTCAAGGCTCTTTTTCAAGTCGCCAAGTGGATTGAAGTTTTGCGCTGCATCAGCCTGCTTACGCATCTCATCAATGCCAGCCTGCTTCTCCGCTTCTTTCACAGCGTCATTCAAAGTGGACTGAAACTCGCCCGCCATCCGCCGCACGCTGCCAATTGTGCGCCCGATTGTGCGCAACATGCCTGGCAGTTCTTTTGGGCCAACCACTAAAATGGCGACCACAGCGACAAGCAGCAGCTCTGTCCATGCGATATCGAACATAAAGAAGCCGTTTCGTTATTGTCACAATGGCGACCCGTTTCCAGGCCTCATCGATGACGTGTCGTGCCGCTAACGGCACATCCACCAGGGAAAGGAGTGGATCACAAACCATAAGTCAGAATACACCGACTTTCCCTAAACAATTTGCATAGACTACCCTAAAGAACGCTTAGTCCTTTTTTGCGGTGTCTTCAGCTTTTTCCTTGGCGTTTACGGTTTCGCCTGGCGCATGATCGATTACTTTCGGATCTTCCGCCTTTTCCTTAGCGTCCGCATCTTCCTCATTCAGCCCCTTCTTGAAGCTGTTGATGCCCTTTGCAACATCGCCCATCAGCTCGGAAATCTTTCCACGTCCAAACAGTAGAACTACGACAACCGCGATGATGACGATCTGCCAAATACCAATTGAGCCCATCAAACAAACTCCTTAAGAACTCTAAACTGTGTTGTGAGAGACACTACATCCCCTAGATACTAATAGGTAGTATCTAGAGAAATTACCCACTGTGATTTACTGAGGCCTCTCGCTCAAAAACCAAAACGTTCTCTGCGTTTATACACAAGTCTATCACATCATCTGGGTAAAATTGTAAGACATCCCTCGTACGAATACGTAGTGGATGGACTATTCCTTCAACTTTTACGTCCAGAAGGTCTGCTTCACCTGCCATTGCGCGAGAAAGTACTCTGCCCTTGAGATGGCCGCCACCATGACATACCTTTAGGTGATGCGGTCTTATACATATGGTCGCACCTGAGCCTTCTCCAAGACCATTGGCCGGAAAATTGCCGATTGGTGTAACCACACGGTCGCCAACAACTTTTCCGGAAATCTCGTTCAGGTCAGAAAAGAACTTGGCGGCAAACAAACTGTTCGGACGGAAGTAGATATCTTCCGGCGTCGCCAGCTGAACCACTTCCCCGTTGCGCATCAGCGCAATACGGTCACCCACCCGCAAGGCTTCTTCAGGATCGTGCGTCACCACCACCGCTGTGGCACCCTGCATCTTGATCATCTCCAGCGTCTGCGCGCGCACATCATCGCGCAAACGGCTGTCTAAGCCTGAAAACGGCTCATCCATCAGCAAAGTATGAGGCCGCGGAGCCAAGGCCCGCGCCAGCGCCGCGCGCTGCTGCTCACCACCTGACAGGCCGTGCGGGTAGTCATGCACAAACTGCCCAAGACCAACCATCTCCAGCGCCTCACGCGCCCGGCGCTCGGCAACATCAGCAGCAAGGTCAGACAGACCAAACTTCACATTGTCTAGAATCGTCAAATGCGGAAACAGCGCATAATCCTGGAACATCAGTCCCACACCGCGCTTTTCCGGCGGCAGAAAGTGGTGTTCATCGGCAACCACAGAACCATTAATCCGCACACTACCCCGTTGCTGACGCACAACCCCTGCAGCAATGCGCAGCAATGTCGTCTTTCCGCAACCAGAATGCCCCAGCAAACACAGCACTTCTCCGCTTTGTAACGAAATTGAAATACCGCGAACCGCAGGTAACTCCCCATAATGATGGTAGATATTGTCAAACACCAGACGCTCTGATGTTGCGACCTTCTCTGGTCCCATTAGTCCCTCATAAAACTCGCAGATGGCCGCACAAGATTCCCGGCCGCTCTGGATGGTTTATTTTTCTCCGGCGTCTTCTTCAAGTGCGCCAGTTGCAAACATTTCACTTTCATCCAGAGGATCTTCATCCTCCGTCAAATCGATACCGTCGTCCGGCGCAGGCACATGGAAGCTGGCAGGTATGGCGCTGTCCAGCAGCCCGGCCCCTTTCAGTTCTTCCAGACCTGGCAGATCTTTGATGGTTTCAAGACCAAAATGATCAAGGAAATCAAAGGTGGTTCCGTAGGTCACAGGACGGCCCGGCGTTCTGCGGCGCCCACGCATACGCACCCACCCCGTCTCCAGAAGGACATCAAGCGTCCCCTTAGATGTAGAAACCCCGCGAATATCTTCAATCTCTGCCCGGGTCACGGGTTGGTGAAAAGCGATAATTGCCAGTGTTTCCAGCGCAGCACGGGACAGTCGCCGCTGCTCAACCGCCTCCCGGTGCAAGATGAACGAAAGATCCGCAGCCGTGCGAAACGACCAGCGATCCTCACTGGAACGCAGCTGCACACCGCGCTTGCGATAATGCGCCCGCAACCGATTAAGCGCCCCGCGAATATCCCGATCACCCGGAATGCGCTTGCTCAGTTCCGCAAAGCTCAAAGGCTCAGCACTGGCAAAGATCAGAGCCTCAACCATGCGCTCAGTCTCCAAAATCTCGCCGACCTCAGAAGCCTCATTGACCTCATCTGCCGCAGGAGCTTCAAGAAGATCAGGCGGTTTCTTCATAACGGCTCAGCCTCCTTTGCCTCAAGCGCCTCAGCTCCTTCATCCGTATCATTCTCGCCCGGAGTGCGCTGCGAAGCGCGCACATAAATCGTCTCAAACGGCGCCGACTGCTGAATGTCGAGCATCCCCTCACGCACCAGCTCCAAACTGGCTGAGAACGCCGAGGCCATCGCGCTCGCCCGCTCCTTGGGATCTTCCAGATAAGCCGTCAGAAATTGCTCAATAGGTGTCCAAACCGCAACCTGCCCCACAAGGCGGATCAAGATCTCCCGCGCATCCTGAAGCGACCACACCTGCCGCTTTTTCACATGCACCGAGGTCACTGAATGACGCTGGCGCTGCGAGGCATACGCCATCAGCACATCATAAAGCGTGGCAGTCCAGACGCTGCGCCGGTCCACCGAGACAGTCTCGGGAGCACCACGCGAAAACACCTCGCGGCCCAGACGGGCGCGGTTCATCAACTTGGCAGAAGCATCCCGCATCGCTTCCAACCGCTGCAAACGAAACGCCAGCGCCGCCGCCAGCTCTTCACCGGTCGGCTCGTCACTGTCTTTTTGCTGCGGAATCAGCAAGCGCGACTTCAGATAAGCCAGCCACGCCGCCATCACCAGATAGTCCGCTGCCAGCTCCAACCGCAGCCTGCGCGCTTCCTTGACGAATTCAAGGTATTGCTCGGTGAGCGCTAAGATAGAGATCTTGGTAATATCAACCTTCTGGCTGCGCGCCAGCACCAAGAGTACATCAAGCGGACCTTCAAACCCGTCCACATCTACAAGCAGGTTCGGCTCACCAGCCGCGGGCTGCTCTACAGCAACCGCGCTTACCAGCGTCTCTGCTACCTGCTCTGTGGCCTCAATGTCGCTCAAGCATCAATCCTTCTGGTGTGGCTGAATCGCAAGTTGCAGCCTCGCGCCAGCATACACAGTCTCAAACAACTGCGCATAGCTCATCAAACTCCGCCCGCAAACCAGTTTCATCCCCATCAAACACTTGGGTATTTCGCTGCATGGCTGCCTCAAGGCGCGCCGCCCGCTTGCCAGAAACCTCCGGCACAGCCGAGGCAACTACCTGCATCTCGTCCAGCTCGCCATTGCAATGCAAAACCAGATCACAGCCAGCTGCGACAATCTTCTCCACGCGGCTCTTCAGACCACCACCGAGCGCCTTCATGGAAATATCGTCACTGATGAGGACACCGTCAAAACCTATAGTATCTCGGATAACGCGTTGAATAGCATAGGAAGATTGCGTAACAGGATGATCTTCATCAATCTGCTTGAAGACAATGTGCGCCGTCATCCCCATCGGGCAGTCCCGCAGGGCTTGAAACGGCAACAGGTCGCGCTGTGCAAGCTCCTCAAGACTGCATGAGACTTCAGGCAAGGAGAGATGGCTATCAACCAATGCTCGCCCATGCCCCGGCATATGCTTCATCACCGGCATCACGCCCGCCGCCAGACAGCCATCCATAGCCGCTTGCCCCAGCTCACTCACAAGCGTCGGGTCAGAACCATAGGCCCGCAAACCAATAATATCACTTGCACCCGCAACAGGCATGTCCAGACAGGGAATACAGTTCGCACTCAGCCCGAGCTTGCGCAGGTCCAGACCAATCAGCAAGGCATGAAGGTAAGCGGCCCGTTTCGCCGCCGTCTGGTCGCGCTCATAAAGGCGCCCGATGGTGCCCGCAGCAGGATAGACCGGAACATGCGGCGCACCAAAACGCTGGACCCGGCCACCTTCCTGATCAATAAAAACAGGTGCATCTGGGCGCCCGACTGCTTCACGAAAATCAGCACATAAACGGCGGATCTGATCCGCGTTTTCCATGTTGCGCGTAAACAGGATCAGGCCAACCGGTTGCTGGTCCCGAAAAAAGGCCTTGTCCTCAGCACCAAGCTCAGGCCCAAGGCACCCAGAAATGAATGATTTTAAAGACATGGATAAAGCTGGTAGCTTGACGCTGTTACCGCGTCAAGCTCCAAAGCATCGTCCCGAAATCGGGAAACTTGATTTAGTTGCGGCGAACGTAGCAGTCGCCACCAGCAGTTTTAAACTCACCGCAGAACGTGTTGGCGCTGGTCGGTCCGTCAAACGGCACCTGAATGCGGTAGAATACACCCTTATCGCCAAGGTCTGCGCGGGTAATCACCGGTGTAACCAAAGCCATCAGATTTGGATAACGACGGTTATACGAGCGGATCTGCCCACGTGCGTCCTCAACAGTCCGCACAGAAGCAACCTGCACAATGTAAGTTCCGGATGGAATTTCCCCAAGAACACCCTGGCCCGGTGTCGGCGTTGACGCAACTGGCTGTGAGCTCACAGCAGCCGTCCGAGCCCCCTGATTCCCGGTAAGGTTCAGCGGTGCACTGCTCGTACGTGCCGGCGCCTGCGATTGCAGCGGTGCCAGCGTGTTGGAACGAACACTGCTACCCGGGGAGACGGAAGCCGGAACACTTGGCTTGGACTGCGGCACCACACTCACACCCAGAAGCGCGTTACGCGTGTTTTGGCTTGAAGTGGTCGTCGGCGCAGTAGCAAATGCGTTTTGCGTCTCGCGCGTCACAGAAGCGGTCGTAACCTGACGTGTTGTATTTAGCGTTTCATCTGGAAGCGGTGACCACTGATTAGACGGCGTAGTCACCACAGCCGGCGTCGTACTGCCCGTGGTCTGTGGGTTACTGTTACGAACAGTCGCGCTCGTCACCACACGTGGCCGAGAAGAAGAGACCGTGCCGGAGCCAGTGCTATTGTTCTGCACAATCGTCCCATCTGGACGTACGATAACAGTACGCACCTTCTTAGTCGGATTGATATCGAACGCGTTGGAGCGCACAGTATCCGTCTCATCAGCCGCAGGTGGCAACGGTGTTACAGCCGCATCTTCTCGCTGAACCATCTTCTCACCGCTAACCGGCTGAGCCGCTTCCTGTGGCGAGAAAACCTTCGCAGTATCAGTCGTTGGCTGCTCAGAAGGAGACGGCGTCTCTTTCATTGGCGAGGTATCAGCGCGAATAATCGGTGGCGGAGTTGCATCACTGGCCGTTCCGCCAAAGTCGAACATGAAGAAACCCGCACCGCCAACCACGGCAATTGCCACAATAGACGCCGCAGCCATCAGGCCCTTGCGCAGACCACTGCGGCCTGTAACCTCTTCCTCAACCGGAGGCTCAGCAGAAACTCGCGGCACAGCTTGTGGAAGAACACCGCCGTCAAGGCTTGGATCTGCCTTGCGCATCGCCTGAGCCACAGCATCAAGATCATAACCACCCGGAGGCGGCGTAACATCAGCTCCCTGCTTCTTGGCAGCGTTCAATGCTTCCTGATGCGCAGCTTCTGTCTGCGCCAGCTTTTCAGCCGCAGCAGGCCATGACATCTCGTCCAGAGACGGATCATTGGCAACGCTTTCATCCAGCTGCCAGGCATCCTCACCGTCATTGACAAACGGATCGTTCTCTTCAGCAGCCTGCTCGAAATCGGCACTCATGCGCTCAATTTCATTCAGCTCCGCTGCAAGGTTCGCCTCCAGCTCTGGTCCCGGCGCGGACACAGGCTCCTGCGCAATTTCATCTGCGAAGATATCATCAACGCTTGCCTCAAGCTCACTGGCAATATCCCGCTCCACATGCGGTGCAGCAGCCTCAGCAGCAACAGGCGCGTGCAGATCATCATCCAGACTAAACTCCGCCAGCAACGCATCCTCAAGATGCTTCGCCGGAATCACTGTTTCCTCTGCCGAAACTTCTGGAGCAGTCGCGCGCTCTGCAGCCAGCTCAGCACCCGTATCCAACGCAAACGCAGCCATGTCCGGCTCAAAAGCCACAGGCTCGATTACCGGAGATGTCACAGCCGCCGCAGCCACAGCAGGTGCCGCAGCAATCTCTGGCTTAACCGGAGTTGCCGGTTTCACAGGCGCAATATCATCAAGGCTGCCACGCAATTGCGGGGCAATCGCAGGCTCTTCAATCTTTGGCTCTGGCGCATGCACTGGTGGCACGGGCGGCACAGGCTTGGCACTTGCTGCCGCCGCTGTTGCACGCTCTGCAGCACGCTCCGCGCGCCAGCTGTCATAGTCACTTTGGGAAAGCTCGTTCAATGCTTTCGGCTCGTTGGTCGCAGCACTTTGAGCAGGTGCAGGCGCAGGTGCTGGCTCAGCAGCACGCGACGTTTCAACCGGACGTGGAGCTTCATCACCACGGCGCTCAAGACGCTCCCGCAACGTCTGCTCCGGGCGAACATCACGCACACCAACCGCATCAAGCGTCGGCGTTGCACGGCTCACAGCCCGCGGACGGGAGTTCGGCTCCCGTTCCACCTGAGACTGGTTGAGAGACGCAACAAGGCTCTCTTCAAGGTCACGGGAAAGAATATCATCCATTTCCGGCTCTTCAGAAACCTCAGAACCTGAAATCGCCTGCCCCACCGACGTGGAGTCTGGCAAAAGCTTTGCCTCTGGAACAGCTTTTGCTTTTGGAACAGGAGGCAGATCACTCACGTAATCTACGGAGTCCCCCAGCGCATCAGCTGGCCGCGCAGCAGCACTCAGGTCCGCAAACGGATCAACAAATTCCGGAGAAGCTGAAGGTTTTGGAGCAGCAAAAACGGCATCTAGCGCCGCAAATGAATCTTGAGTGGATGCAGGCTCTTGTGCCTCAACTGCACCCACTGAATAGTCATTGGCCACAGGACTTTGATCCTGAGAACCTTGCTCGGCAGACGCCCCACGCTCTTCACTTACTGGGAACAGTGGACGGTCCGATACCTGGCTTTCAACGCGAGAATCTGGACGGTATTGAGCTGTGCTCTCGCCAACAATCTTTGCAAGTTCTACGAGCGGATCTTGATCGCCTGCCCACTGTTGCGGTTCATCGCCTGCCGCTTGCCTGGCAGAAACCTCACCCGGTCCCGGATACTTGGAGCGATTAGTCATTGCAGCGGTGTTTTCCCTTAAATAAGAGGCTCGCAATCCCCACCGCGAACCTCCTGTACTCTACTTAACTGTGCTCAGGCACTAGCGCATTTCATTAGGTGCAGTGACACCCAAAACATTGAGGCCAGAAGCAATAACCTGTGAAACTCCATAGACTAACGCGAGTCGAGCTTTGGTTAATTCTGGCGTTTTATCATTAATAAAGCGTAATTGCGGCTTTTCCTTGCCTCGGGACCAATGTCCATGCAGGGCGCTCGCAAGCTCATACAGATAGAACGCAACGCGGTGCGGCTCGTGATTTTCCGAGGCTCCCTCTACGATTCGAGGCCATTGAGCCATCTTGGCGATCAGGGCAAGTTCACCCTCATCTTCAAGCTGTGTAAAATCTGCAGAGCGCAACTCATCAGCGCTGTTGGAGAACCAATCCAGTTCCTCAGCAGCCTGACGCAGCACAGAATGACACCGCGCATGGCCGTACTGAACGTAAAACACCGGATTGTCTTTTGACTGCTCTTTCACCTTGTCAAAATCGAAGTCCAACTGTGCGTCGTTCTTACGGTAGAGCATCATAAAGCGTACCGCATCCACACCCACTTCATCAACCACATCGCGAAGGGTGATGAAATTACCAGAGCGCTTGGACATTTTGAATTCCGCGCCGCCCTTGAACAGCTTCACCATCTGGCAAAGACGCACGATCACATCCACATCACCGCCGGAGATCGCATTACCGATCGCTTCCAAGCGCTTAACGTAACCGCCATGGTCGGCACCGAGAATAAAGATGATCTCTTTAAAGCCACGCTCGATCTTGTCGCGCATGTAAGCAACGTCCGCCGCGAAGTAGGTGTAGCTGCCATCAGATTTCACCAGCGCGCGGTCACTGTCATCACCGTAGTTGGAGGAGCGGAACAAGGTCTGCTCACGGTCTTCCCAGTCTTCAGGTACTTCACCTTTTGGCGGCGGAAGAGTGCCGTTGTAAACCAGATCACGCTTGCGCAGTGCATCCAGTGTCAGGTCAATCGCCCGACCCTGACCGTGCATGGTCTTCTCAGAAAAGAACACGTCATGTTTAACGTTCAGCGCAGCCAGATCACCACGGATCATGTCCATCATCTTGTCAACGGCATAGCCCTTCAGCAGCGCAAGACGCTCCCCCGGATTCATCTCCTTCAGCTTGTCACCAAACTCTTCCGCCAGTGCCTTACCGACTGGAATAAGGTATTCACCCGGATAGTACCCCTCTGGGATCTTGCCAATATCCTCACCCAGCGCTTCGCGGTAGCGCAGGAAGGCAGAGTTCGCCAGCGTATCAATCTGGGAACCCGCATCGTTGATCACGTATTCACGGGTCACGTCGTAACCGGCAAACTGCAACAGGCTCGCCAACGCGTCACCCACAACAGCACCGCGAGTGTGCCCCACATGCATAGGGCCGGTCGGGTTAGCGGAAACGTATTCCACATTCACCTTCAGGCCCTCACCACGCGTGGAGGCGCCAAACTTGTCGCCCTTGGCAACAATATCGCCCAGCACACGCTCCCAAAGACCCTTGTTCACGCGGATGTTGATGAAGCCAGGTCCGGCAACATCAACAGCTTCAACTTCACTGTCGGCGCGCAGGCCTTCCGCAATCTTTTCCGCAAGATCACGCGGCTTCATCTTCAGCTGTTTAGCCAGCACCATGGCAGCATTGGTTGCCAGATCGCCATGAGCAGCATCCCGAGGTGGCTCAACAGTCACACGTCGGAGATCCAGCTCCGGCGCGTCAGCAGCAAGGTCGAGACCCTGAACTACACTGTTTACCCTTTCGGCGAAGTCTGCAAAGATGTTCATTTTTAATAGCCTAGTTTGACAGGTCACAGAGCCTCGAAAAGCTGAAGCTTCGCGAAAACCCCATGCATTAATAGTGTTTGAATTGGCGCATTACCCCAGTTCAGGGGTATCGTCAAATAATCGTCGGTGTTCCTCAATGGCATAACGATCTGTCATGCCTGCAATGAAGTCGCAGACCCTGCGGGCCACCACCTCATCACACTCGCCTTTCAGCCCGTCACACCACGGTTCCGGCATTCTTTCCGGCGCTTTAATGTAGCCATGGAACAAGTCCCGAACCACCTTGGCAACCTTCCTGCGAACCGCCAGAACGCTTTCGTGCCGGTATAGATTAGCGAATAAAAACACCTTCAACTCGCGCTCTTCTCGCGCCATTTCAGTTGAAAAGGCAATAACAGGTCCATTTGCATCGCGAATATCCCCGCATTTCTTGGGCGAAAGCTGTTTAATTCGCGAAATACTCTCCCCAATCACGTCCTCAACCATGCCAGTAATACATCTGCGGCCAATTTCGTGAATCCGCCGTGCATCCTCAAGGCCCGGATATTTCTCGTCTATCTCATCCAAGATCCGCTTCAGATAAGGCACATCCCTCATCGCTTCAAAACTGAGCAGCCCGGCCCTCATCCCGTCATCAAGATCATGGGCATCATATGCAATATCATCAGCAATCGCGGCCACCTGCGCCTCAGCGCTCGGCCACGACCACAGCATCAAATCCTGATGCTTGGCATACTCACTCACCGCAAACGGTAAGGGCTTACCCTCAAGCTTCCCGCAAGGCACGCCAAACTGATCTGTCAGCGGCCCATTATGCTTCACAAGCCCCTCCAGCGTTTCCCACGCCAGATTAAGCCCGTCGAACTCTGCATACCGCCGCTCAAGGTCCGTCACGATGCGCAAGGACTGCGCGTTATGGTCAAACCCACCATAATGCGCCATGCACTCATGCATCACATCCTCGCCCTCATGCCCGAACGGCGTATGGCCAAGGTCATGGGCCAGCGCCAGACACTCCGCCAGATCCTCATCCAGCCGCAGTGCACGTGCCAGTGAACGCGCAATCTGCGAAACCTCGATTGTATGCGTCAAACGTGTGCGAAAGTGATCACCCTCATGATACACAAAGACCTGCGTCTTATGACTCAGCCGCCGAAACGCCGCTGAATGGATAATGCGGTCGCGGTCACGCTGGAACGGGGTGCGTGTCGGACTGTCGCTTTCGGGAAAAAGCCGCCCCCGGCTCAACTCCGGATCAACCGCATACTCCGCTCTTGGCTGAGCGCCGTATCCTAACGTCTTGACCATACCTTATCCCCTACCCGCAATCATCTGAAACTGTCCGCACGGCTGGACCCGTTTTTCGTATCACAGCAAAGACATAACAGATGTAAAGGCCCTGTAAACAACTGCTTTCCCAAGCCAAATGCAATTTAGCAATAAAACACTATGGAAATTGCAATTTAGAACACTTAAATATAACAGCAACACCATAAACACGCCGCAACAAGACCGAGCTTATGACACAGACCCCAGAAAACACCGTCGGTTTAACCGATAAGGCCGCAAAACGCGTCGCCCAGATTCTAGAAACGGAAGCCGAAGGCAGCATGCTCCGCATTTCCGTCGAAGGCGGCGGCTGCTCCGGTTTTCAATACAAATACGACATCGTCACAGAACAGGAAGACGACGATCTGGTTCTGGCGAAACTCGGCGCAACTGTTTTGATCGACAGTATATCCCTGCAATACATGGCAGGGTCTGAAATTGACTTCGTGACAGATCTCATGGGCCAGTCCTTCCAGATCACCAACCCGCAAGCCGCTGCCGGTTGCGGATGTGGAACAAGCTTCTCCATCTAAACTACCTCACTCCGGCTCTATAGGGGGATAACTGAAAACGGGCGTGTGAGCATAATTAAGCGGCGGCACACACGCTCTGGCAGGAACCACAGACCCATTTTCCATAAAAAACGCAAAATTCCCGCCTTGCGCTCAAACCAACGCACATTTCGACGCAAATCATTAGTCCCCTCTTGCCAGCCATCTATTCCCGCATGCCTGCATCCAGCCCGACAAGCCTCATCCACAAACAGTTACACTACTCACCTTGCCCTCCGACCGCACCGTGCTAGAACAAATCACAACACACAGCGAACAAGCAGCCACACCATGCGCTGCAGATGCGCCAAAGCGCATTGCTCTGATCCCGTCGCTTTTTCAAAGGGAGTTTCGATGAAAATCGCAAGCTGGAACATTAATGGCGTCAAAGCGCGATTAGAAACGGTTCTCAAATGGCTTCAGGAAGAGCAACCGGATGTCGCCTGTTTTCAGGAAATCAAATCGGTCGATGAGAATTTCCCGCGCGCTCCGTTCGAAGAGCTCGGCTACAATCTGGAAACCCACGGCCAGAAAGGTTTCAACGGCGTCGCGATCCTCTCCAAGCGCCCGTTTGAAGAAGTCAACCGCCGCCTTCCCGGCGATGACGAAGACGAGCAGGCCCGTTACATCGAAGCCGTCATTGCAGGCGATAACGAGCCAATCCGCGTCGGCTGCCTCTACCTGCCAAACGGCAACCCGGTCGAGACCGAGAAGTTCCCATATAAACTGCGCTGGATGGACCGCCTCCACAAGCACGCTGAAAACCAGCTGGAGAAGGAAGAAGCCTTCCTGCTCGTCGGCGATTACAACGTCATTCCCGAGCCGGAAGACGCAAAGAAGCCAGAGGCTTGGGTGGGGGACGCCCTCTTCCGTCCGGAAAGCTGCCAACGCTTCCGCGCCCTGCTCAATCTGGGCTTCACAGAAGCAGTACGCGCCACCAACAGCACCGCTGGTACCTACACATTTTGGGACTATCAGGCAGGTGCATGGCAGCGCGACAACGGCATCCGTATTGACCACCTGCTGCTCTCACCAGAAGCAGCCCGCATCATGCAAGGCGTCGGCATCGACAAGCACGTGCGCGGCTGGGAAAAGCCGTCCGACCACGTACCCGTCTGGGTAGAACTGTCCGCTTGACGCCCGCTCCAGATCGGAGCAGCACCCTCAAAAATTGTGGTGGCGGCCGCGCCACCAGCTTTCCTTATTTTCTACTTACATTGCGCAGCCCAAAAATCGCATACCATTGATAGGTGCTGAGCAAAGCACAATATACCAAGAAAAACAAAGTTTTGGAGGAAGTTTGATGTCTTGGCAACCAGCCGAAAATCGCTATGACACCATGAAGTACAACCGCTGCGGGAAGAGCGGTCTCAAGCTACCGGCAATCTCGCTCGGCCTCTGGCATAACTTCGGGGAAGACACCCCGCACCAGACCAAGCGCGAAATGTGCCGCACCGCCTTCGATCTGGGCGTCACTCACTTCGATCTGGCAAACAACTACGGCCCGCCTCCAGGCAGTGCTGAAACCGCCTTTGGCGAGATCCTGCGCACCGACTTTGCTGGTTACCGCGACGAACTCGTCATCTCCACCAAAGCTGGCTACGACATGTGGCCCGGTCCCTACGGCGAATGGGGCAGCCGCAAATACCTGATTTCAAGTCTGGACCAGTCCCTGCAGCGCATGGGTCTGGACTACGTAGACATTTTCTATTCCCACCGCTTTGATCCGGAAACACCGCTTGAAGAAACCATGATGGCGCTCGACCACATCGTACGTCAGGGCAAAGCGCTTTATGTTGGCATCTCCTCTTATAATTCCAAACGCACCAAGGAAGCGGCGAAAATCCTGAAGGAACTGGGCACCCCGTGCCTGATCCACCAGCCAAGCTATTCCATGCTCAACCGCTGGGTTGAGGAAGATGGCCTGCTCGACACGCTGGAAGAAGAAGGCATCGGTTCCATCGTCTTCTCCCCACTGGCACAGGGCATGTTGACCAACAAGTACCTTAAGGGCGTGCCGGAAGACAGCCGCGCTGGCAGACACGTTGGTTCATTCCAGGAAGGCTTCCTGACTGAGACAAACCTGAGCCACATTCGCTCCCTGAACGATATCGCTCAAAGCCGCGGCCAAACACTGGCACAAATGGCTCTGGCATGGGTTCTGCGCAAAGGCCGCGTCACCTCCGCCCTGATCGGTGCGAGCCGTAAGGAACAGGTAATCGACTGTGTAGCAGCGATCAACAACCTGGAGTTCACAGAGGAAGAACTAGCCAACATCGATAAGTACGCCACAGAGGCCGACATCAACATTTGGGCACAATCCGCAGAACTGGAAGATCCAGCGCGCGACAAGTAAGGCGCAACGAACAATGAAGGACGTGCGGGCTCGTGGCCCGCACTCTATCCTGAACTAATCAAAAATCTCAGGTCAGGACCGGGGATCAATCCCCTTTTCCTCAAACAGCTCAATCGCGGTTTCTAGCCCATTGAGACAGGCGGGCACACCGGCATAAACCGCCATCTGCCAAATAATCTCGACAATCTCTACAGGCCGAGCACCCGCATTCAATGTATTCTCGATGTTGACCCGTAGCTGAGGCGCCGTATGCCCCCCCATGGCCGTCAGGGCGGCGATGGAACATAACTGGCGCGTCTTCAGGTCCACTTCTTCCCGGCCATAGTGCTTGCCATAGGCCCAGTCCACTACACAATCAGCCATGCCAGGCACCGCTGCATCATACCTATCCGCCAGCATCTTCCGCATTTCAGGGTTTAATACACTCAGGACTTGCTCCTCATTCATAAGCCTGTCTCCTTCATGACATATCCCGATGACTACCTAGCGGCATTCAAAGAAAATTGCGTGAAGCAAATGCTTAAAGCAGTTGGCTTATGTCCTCTGGCCTCTATCTAAAGGAGCTGTACGTTACCGATCGGGTGCACTCAAAAGGCGTCGGCAAGCAACTGATGAAAACCCTGACGTAAATCGCAGTCAGCAGAGGTTATGAAGGTATCGATTGGAAGGCCAAGCCCTTTTAGACTTGGGAAAGTGAGGACATATCGTCCAAACTCCAGCAAGAACTGAGCGAAAAATCTCAGATCACGAGCGAGGATCAAGCCCCTCTTCCTCAAAATATGCAATCGCTACATTCAGGCCATTGATGGCGGCTGGCAAGCCGGCATAAACACCCATTTGCCAGATAATTTCAAGAATTTCAGAAGGCCGTGCCCCAGCATTCAATGTATGTTCGACGTTGACCGCAAGCTGAGGCGCCGTGTCCCCACCCATCGCAGTCAATGCAGCAATGGTGCACAGCTGCCGCGTTTTGAGGTCTACACCATCACGTGCATAATGCTTTTCGTAGACCCAGTCGACCACACCTTCAGACAAGCCCGGCAGTATTTCATCGTATTTATTTGCGAGAGCTTTCTTCAGCCTAGGGTTCAAAACTTTCAGGACTTTTTCAGCTGTCATAGGGCAATCTCCTTATATCAATAGCATCCCACCGGCCAGGACTGCCTAGCCCTCTGCACTTGATAATAAGTGACTTTATCATCGAGAAATTGAAGCGTTTGCTGCAGGCTCTTAAAACGTGGCGCGACAACCTCACCGTATTCCTCCAGCATTTCTTAGCGCTCCGCCCTAATGACGTCACCGCGCGCGCACAATTCTGCAAACCGCAAAGCCTCGTGAATACCCATACCGGTCTCTTTCAGTCGGCAGAGACGCATCAACCACCTCAGGTCCGCATCCTCAAACAAACGCTGGCCTCCACTGTCCCGATACGCACGACACAGCAGCACGATTTTCTCATAGTACTTCAAGGTATCGACAGCTCTCAATGCGTCGGAGCAGGAGTGCACTCCAGACCAAGCCCCAAAATGCGCAGCAGGGGAAGATGGGCCACATTTCGCCCGCTCAACACGCTGAAAGAAGGACGCGTCGGCTCCGTTGTCTCCCCCCGCCCCCGCTGGTGCAAGGCCTGCTGACCACCAAGCACCTGAAGGACTTGCCGAAAGACAGCCCTCTTGGCAGACAGGTTCGTTCCTTCAAGGAAAGCTTCCCGACCGAAGAAAATCTCAACCACATGCGCGCACTGAACCATATCACCCAAAGCCGTATTCAAACGCTGGAGCAGATGGCGCTTGCATGGGATGTGCACAAAAGCCGAAGGAGGTACGGGCCGAGGGCCCGCACCTCCTTGTAAAATGAGTAAAGAACTCAAATCACGACCGGGGATCAAGCCCCTTTTCGTCAAACAACTTAATCGCCACATTCAGACCATTGATAGAGGCTGGCATCCCGCCATAAACTGCCATCTGCCAGATAATCTCCAGGATTTCAGAAGGTCGCGCGCCAGCATTCAATGTATGCTCAATATTGGCGGCCAGTTGTGGCGCCGTGTGTCCACCCATGGCCGTCAGGGCTGCAATGGTACACAGCTGCCGCGTTTTAAGGTCCACTCCATCGCGGCCATAGTGCTTCTCATAGGCCCAGTCCACCAAACCAGCAGACATACCTGGCAGTGCTGCATCATATCTATCAGCAAGTGCATTCTTCAGTTCAGGGTTCAAAACATTCAGGACTTGCTCGGCATTCATAGGCCAGTCTCCATATATCGATAAGATGCCGCCAATCAGGATTGCCTATCCACCTCTTTCTGATAATAGATGATTTTATCATCAAGCAATTGAAGCGTTTGCTGAAGGCTCTCGATCCGCTGTGAAACCACCTCCCGGTGTTCCTCCAACATTTCTTTACGCTCTGCCATGGTGCCATCGCCACGCTCCCGTAGCCCCGCAAACCGCAAGCGCTCCTGGATACCCATGCCGGTCTCTTTCAGTCGGCGAAGAAACGTCAACCAGCTCAGGTCAGCATTCTCAAACAAACGCCGACCTCCACTATCCCGATACGCACGCGGCATCAGCCCAATTTTCTCGTAGTACCTTAATGTGTCTACAGAAAATCCGCTCTTTCTCGACAATTCACCTATTCGCATTTAAAAGGATTCCAGCTCAATCAATCTTGGCAGTTTTCGCAATGTAGGAGCTGGAGTGCGCTCTAGGTCAAGAGCAAAAGAAGCAATGCGGTGAGAAAACTATCTATAAGACTACATTTGAAGAACATCAGCACGCATAGGCTCCGGCAACTCATCGCATCTGCAGTAATTACACCTAATACGCTGAAATAGCTTCAAAACAGGCCGCACCCGTTATCCCCACAATACCTACTGTTGAATCCACCATAGATCTGCTAGGCATTTTCCGAGGAACACCCGAACCCGGAGCCATTACATGCTTGAAGACCTTCAAACCCCATGCCTCTTGCTGGATGAGAGTGCCGTGCGCCAGAACATCAAGGGCATGGCAGACAGGTTCAAGCAGATCGGCGTCCCGCTCCGCCCGCACCTTAAGACAGCTAAATCCATTGATGTCGCACGCATCCTCGAAGAGCACGGCGCGGACCGCTGGACAGTCTCCACCCTGAAGGAAGCCGAGTACTTTTCCTCCCACGGCCTGAAAGATATCCTCTATGCCGTCTCCGTCTCCCCGCAAAAGATGGAACGCGTCATGAAGCTCAACCGGTCCGGCGCTCAAATGTCCATCTGCCTCGACAGTACCGAGATGGCAAACGATCTCTCTACAATGACACTGGATGGCCCACCCCCGCGCGTTTATCTGGAAGTCGATGTGGACGGTCACCGCACCGGCGTGAAGGCTGGTCAGCAGCGCGCAATTGATGTAGCCAGAATACTTGCAAATGCATCCAATCTGGAATTTGCGGGTGTCATGGCCCACGGCGGCGGCGTAAGCTATTCCGCAGACAGCAAGCAGGAACTGGAAGCAGCCGCAGAACAGGAACGCACCCACACCCTCGCTGTCAAAGGTGCTATCCTCGAAGCAGGCCTCCCCTGCCCACATGTCAGCATCGGCTCCACACCAACAGCGCTCTTCGGCACATCCTTCGACGGCGTCTCTGATGTACGAGCAGGCGTCTACGTTTTTCAGGATGTCTTTCAGTCAAACCTTGGCATGTGCGCCATGGAAGATGTGGCTGCAACCGTGCTCACCACCGTCATCAGCCATGCCCCACACCTCAACCGCATTGTGGTCGACGCTGGCGGACTGGCGCTCTCCAAGGACCGCTCTTGCGCAACGCAAAGTAATGACTGTGGTTTTGGCTTCGTAAGCGACGCAGACGGCCACATGGACCCGCTGATATACGTAGGAGGCGTCAGTCAGGAACATGGCTACATCACCACCAGAGACGGCAGCCCACTTCCCTTCGAGCTTTATCCCCTCGGAACACAGCTCCGCATCCTGCCCAATCATACCTGCATGACCTGCGCAGCCTATGACGGGTACCACGTGATCAACGGAGAGCATGAAGGCGCGTGGTGGCCAAGATGTAACGGATGGTAGGTCAACCCTATCCGTGAAAAATACTCATCATATCTGGGTGGGGTGTACAGATTGTCGCACTAGGGAGTTGATTAAAAACCGTTTTTCTCGGTTTACTCCGTCTGAATCTCCCGTGGATATCACCGAAACGCGATCAGAGTATGTGGCAAAATTGAGTCTCTCATAGCGACTCTGGACCCCTTCCAGAGTCCGAAAAACTATTTTTCCACCTCCCGCACTAATATTTCAAACTCGGCATATCAGCTATGCAAAATCCACGCATCTACCTTCTACTTAGTACAATACCCCTATGCAATATCTAAGGATATTTACCTATGAGCTTTTGGAAAGCTCACGAATTCTGAGATACATTACTGGTACAGACGTCTTTTTGTTTTTAGTTTCAGATCTTTAGATCAATTCCAGCCTTATTCGCGTTGCATACAACTCTTGCGTGTTTTGGGGCCATCCGCAATGGTTCAAGCACAATCCAAAGTGTATGCATTTGTATAATTCTGCCCTGCGTTTTTTGCAGGCCTGCTGGCCAGTTACCATTTGACATAAGTCAAGATGCAGTCACAGCCGGGGAGTACAGTCAATGTCAACAAGCACTGGACGCAAGGAAGCGTAACTCTCTGCAAGCCGATTGGCACAACTTGTAGCAACCGCGCTGATTTGCTCAAATGATGAAGGACCTAAAAATGGGCGTTCACCAAAATATCGAAAAGGCCGCTGCCGCTACTCTCCCATTCCTGGCAGAAGACGGACCCAAGGCTTATGCAGGCTTCAAAAAGGGTGACTGGAACAAAGAAATTGACGTGCGCAATTTCATCCAGCTTAACTACACTCCTTACGAAGGTGCGGACGACTTCCTTGCAGGCCCAACAGCTGCAACCACCAAACTCTGGGACGCCGTTCTTGAGTTGATGAAAGAAGAAAACAAAAAAGGTGTTCTGGATGCAGACACTGAAGTTGTTTCTTCAATTGTTTCTCACGCTCCAGGCTACATCAACAAAGACCTCGAAAAGATCGTTGGTCTGCAAACCGATGCTCCTTTGAAGCGCGCATTGATGCCTTATGGCGGCCTGAAAATGGCAGTCGCAGCTTTGGAAAGCAACGGTTACAAGATCTCTGAAAAAACCGCTGAGATCTTCCAGAAGCACCGCAAGACCCACAACGATGGCGTCTTCGACATTTACACCCCGGAAATCCGCCGCGCTCGTTCTGCTGGCATCGTAACCGGCCTTCCTGATGCATACGGCCGTGGCCGCATCATCGGCGACTACCGCCGCGTTGCGCTGTACGGCATCGACAAGCTGATGGAAGACAAGAAGGCACAACACGCCTCTCTCGACGGCAATGTCCTGAGTGAAGAAACACTGCGCCTTCGTGAAGAGATCTCCGAACAGTACCGTTCCCTTGCTGAGCTGAAGGAAATGGGCGCTGCACACGGCTTCGACATTGGTCGCCCTGCAGAAAACGCTCAGGAAGCAATCCAGTGGCTCTACCTTGGCTACCTTGCAGCGATCAAGGAACAAAACGGTGCAGCCATGTCTCTGGGCCGCACAACCACCTTCCTCGACATCTACATCCAGCGTGATCTGGACAACGGTATCATCACGGAAGCTGAAGCTCAGGAACTAATGGACCACTTCGTCATGAAGCTCCGCATGGTCCGCTTCATGCGCACGCCAGACTACAATGCGCTGTTCTCTGGCGATCCGGTATGGGTCACAGAATCCATCGGCGGCATGGGCATTGATGGCCGTACACTGGTCACCAAAAGCTCCTTCCGCGTTCTCCAGACCCTGATCAACCTCGGCCCTGCACCAGAGCCAAACCTGACCGTTCTGTGGTCTGAGCACATGCCTAAGGGCTTCAAGGACTACTGCTC
This sequence comes from Pseudovibrio japonicus, assembly GCF_014651595.1. Classification (GTDB taxonomy): domain Bacteria; phylum Pseudomonadota; class Alphaproteobacteria; order Rhizobiales; family Stappiaceae; genus Pseudovibrio; species Pseudovibrio japonicus. Next base: position 222,894 of record NZ_BMXE01000004.1, read on the forward strand.
TAAGGTTTCCATCGAAACCTCTTCCGTGCAGTACGAAAACGATGACCTGATGCGTCGTTACTGGGGTGATGACTACGGTATCGCCTGCTGCGTATCCGCAATGCGCATTGGTAAGCAAATGCAGTTCTTCGGCGCCCGTGCCAACCTTGCAAAAGCTATGCTTTATGCAATCAACGGCGGCATCGATGAAAAGACCGGCAAACAGGTCGGCCCTCAAGCCCGTCCAATCACAGGCGACGTGCTGGAATGGGATGAGCTGGAACCACTTTACGACCAGATGCTCGACTGGATTGCAAAGGTCTACGTTCAGGCGCTGAACTGCATCCACTTCAGCCACGACAAGTACAACTACGAGCGCGTCGAAATGGCGTTGCATGACCGTGACATCCTGCGCACCATGGCTTGTGGTATTGCTGGTCTGTCCGTTGTTGCCGACAGTATCTCCGCGATCAAAAACACGAAGGTCAAGATCGTCCGCAACGACGAAGGTCTTGCCGTTGATTACGAAGTAGAAGGCGACTTCCCATGCTTCGGTAACAACGACGACAGCGTTGACGTGATTGCAGAAGACATCATGAAGAAATTCATGGACAAGATCCGCAATCAGCCAATGTACCGCAATGCGACACCAACACAGTCCGTTCTGACCATCACATCCAACGTTGTGTACGGCAAGAAGACTGGCTCTACTCCTGACGGACGTAAAGCAGGTGAACCATTCGCACCCGGTGCAAACCCAATGCATGGCCGTGACAAGAAGGGCGCATTGGCTTCCATGAAGTCTCTTTGCAAACTTCCTTACGAAGACAGCCAGGATGGTATCTCCTACACCTTCTCCATCATCCCGGGCGCACTGGGTAAGGACGAAGCGGAACGGATTAACAACCTGTCCAACCTGCTCGATGGTTACATGCATGACATGGGTCACCACATCAACGTGAACGTGTTCGACCGCAAGACCCTGGAAGACGCAATGGAACACCCTGAACTGTACCCACAGCTCACCGTTCGTGTCTCCGGCTACGCAGTGAACTTCGTCAAGCTGACCCGTGAACAGCAGATGGATGTCATCAACCGAACATTCCACGGTCAGCGGTAACACGCTTTGGCTAACGGTCAACGCTACATGCGGTGACCAACCAGACCTCCAGACAAGGCGCAGGGTTCTCTCCTGCGCCTTGTCTGTTGCGACATATGTGTCATTGACGTGCGACAGGACCGCACATCCCTCAAAAATGAATGGCTGAGTTGCAATGTTTTCTCTTTAAAAACAACACCAAATACCTTAGTTTTAAAGTAATTTAGAAAAGCGAAAACTTCCCAAAGGAAGAGCCGCTCAAAAGCGACAACAAAGGACCCCAGCCATGCAAGACACCATGGGCTATGTTCACTCAGTAGAAACAGGCGGAACCGTTGATGGTCCGGGTCTGCGCTACATTGTGTTCACCTCTGGCTGTCCGCTGCGCTGCCTGTATTGCCATAACCCGGACACTCTAAAGCTGAAAGCTGGTAACCAGTCTTCTGCCTACGAGCTCCTGAAGGATATCTCCACCTACCGCACCTACTTCGAGACCGGCGGCGGCGGCCTGACCGTCAGCGGCGGTGAACCAATGGCGCAAAAAGAGTTCCTCAAGACGTTGCTATGGGGCTGCAACCAGATGGGCGTTCACACCACCGTAGACACCTCTGGCTATCTCCATGCCAACCTGGATGACGAAACCATCGATATGGCAGACCTATATCTGCTCGACATCAAGTCCTGGGTGCCGGAAACTTACAAGAAGGTCACTGGCGTCGAAATCGGCCCGACCCTTGAGTTTGCAAAGCGTCTGGAGAAAATGGAAAAAGACGTCTGGATCCGCTTCGTCCTCGTCCCGGGTCTCACAGACGCCCCGGAAAACGTCGAAGGCGTTGCGAAGTTCGTTTCCCAGCTCGGCAACGTAAAACGCGTTGATGTACTGCCCTTCCACAAAATGGGCGAACACAAATGGCAGTCCATGGGCAAATCCTATCAGCTCAAAGACACCCGCGAACCAACAGCAGAAGAAACCGAAGCTGCTAAAGACACCTTCCGCAAGTACGGTCTCGACGTTCACTAAGAATGGTGTTCAGGCAAGCTCCTGATCTCGACACAGGCGATCAAAAAGCGCGATAACCATATCAATTGCTTGAGTTAGGTCCTCTTCCCGCAGCCCTCCAACGTCATATGCAAAGCTCCTGAACTCCCAAAAGTCTGCCCGGATATCCTCCGGTAAATCACACTCAGGGCGGATGTTTTGAATATGAAAAGCTATTGCATCACGAAGACGCTGATCACGCGCGCCATCGCCACAAAGCACGCGGATTGCTTGATACAGACACTCACTTGCATAGCTGTAATCCACCCCAAGCTCCCCCTGATACGAAACTTGCCTTCCAAGAAGATAGCATACAAGCCCCATTGATATATCCACACGAAATATAGATGCCTTAAATAAGTCTGTCGATTACATGAGTTCTCCTGAATTTTAATAAAAAGCTGCCACAATACTTTTCCAGACTAATCCTCGAAAACACGGGGGTTTTTCATGATACTACAAACAGTAGCTGGCGGTTTGATCTTATTCGCAGCCAGCATATCAACTGCGGATGCGGGCTATAATCAAAGCAGAGCGGAGAAATTCGCGTATAAGCAACAAGACCGTATCACCTGCTATTATCTCTACGGTCTATCCAATCAGAGCGGTAAACAAGATGTGCTCAGAGGACTGATCACAGCCTCAGCCTACGCCAAAGGCATGAACAAGCAGGAAGCAATCTACGCAATCGCCTATGGTTCCGGCAGGATCGCAGCAACTCTGGCTGAAGACCCGGACCGCCGTGACGAACTTATATCAGAATACAGCAAAGACTGCTGAAGCGAAAAGGCTGCTATCCCGTCGATAGCAGCCTTTCCTCATTCTCCTTGAAGAATGACCGGCCTATTGCGGCTTTCCAAGTACTTTCAGCACCTCATCTCTGGAAACAGCGCCCTCATATCCCATTTCGCTGCGAATATGAGCGACCACCTCAATGCGCTCCGCATTGTCTCGTGCAAGCTTGCCAGAGCCATGCCACAGGCTGTTCTCAAACCCAATCCGGGCATGCCCGCCATGGCCGAAGGCCAGTGCACCACACGCCGTCTCAGCACGCCCGAAAGCGCAGAGCATGAACGGATTGTCCTGAGCAATATGTGAAGCTTCATCGCGGGCGGCAAGGAAACCGAGAAGATCACGCGGATCACTCTCCTGATCCTTGGCATAACGGCCGAGCACATAAAGCTGGCTACCATAGCCGGCAGGCACAACGCCCTCATCCATCAGCAGATCAAGCCTGGCCACATCTTCCGGCGCATACAAGATATGCTGAACCGCACGGCCCGCTTCCTTAGCTTCATGATAGAACCGGCGTGCCAGATCTATATCACCGCCATCAGGCGCCATCTCGCGCAGGGCAACCGAAACTGCCTCTGGTTCAACCGCAGCGACAACATCATACTGTTCCCGCGCGCTGTAAACGCCAACAGCTTCTGTGGTGATTTGAACCGCCAGATCAGGACACATGGCGCTCACTTCAAGAATGAGTTCCTTGTAAAGCACTGCGTCCAGAACATGTTTCCCCTCAGCGTCGCGAACGTGTGCATGGAGAGCATCCGCGCCCTCCGCTTCCACGCTCACCGCACAGGACACCACCTCCTCAATCGTCACAGGCAACTGAGAGTGGTCCGCTTTGCCACGCCGTGCACCATTGGGCGCACTCATGATGAGCCGTTTGGTCATGACGTCAAAACCCCTGCCTGCCTAAGGCTTTCGTTGATCGCATAGCTGAGCTTTTCAACAATCTCCGCAACATGGCTGTCATCAATGATGAAGGGAGGTGCAAGCAAAACATGGTCACCGCGCTTGCCATCAATGGTACCGCCCATCGGATAGCAGATCAGACCTGCCTCTTTAGCAAGAGACTTGATCTTCGCATTAATCTTTAAAGCCGGATCCAAAGGTTCCTTGGTCTCCCGATCCTGCACCAACTCCAGACCGCGAAACAGACCGCGCCCACGAATATCACCCACATTCGGATGCTGACCAAGCGCCTGCTCCAAAGCCGCCTGAAGCTTCTCGCCCATAGCACGCACATGTTCCATACGGCCCGGCTCGGTAATCTGGTCCACAACCGCACTACCAGCAGCTGCAGCCGCCGGGTGCCCCATATAAGTGTGGCCGTGCTGGAAGAAACCTGAGCCCTGTGCAATCACGCTATAGATAGCCTCAGAACACAGCATCGCACCGAGCGGCTGATAACCAGCGCCAAGACCTTTTGCGATGGTAATGATGTCAGGAGCCACACCATCCTCATGGCACGCAAAAACGTGACCGGTCCGGCCCATACCGCACATCACTTCATCAAACACCAGCAGCACACCGTACTTGTCACAGATCTCACGGATCCGTTTCAAATACCCCGGCACCGCCGGAACCACACCCATGGTCGCCCCCACAACAGGCTCGGCGAAGAATGCTGCCACCTTCTCCGGACCCACGCGAAGGATTTCATCTTCCAGTAGGTTAGCAGCACGAAGCCCATACTCTTCCAGCGTTTCATCATCACGCTGATGACGATAGGCATAACACGGATCAATGTGAGACATTTCGATCAGCAGCGGGCCAAACATCTCGCGGCGCCATTTGTTGCCGCCAGCAGAAAGCGCTCCCAGAGTGTTGCCGTGATAACTCTGCCAGCGCGCAATCACGTGCGTACGCTCACTCTCACCTTTTTCGACATAGTACTGACGCGCCAGTTTGATGGCAGACTCAACAGCCTCAGAACCACCGGAAACCAGATAAACGCGATTAATACCTTCAGGGGCCTGTGCAATCAGTTTGTCTGCAAGCACTTCAGCCGCATCACTGGTGAAGAAGCCAGTGTGGGCAAAGGCAACTTTATCCAGCTGGTCTTTAATGGCTTGGATCACTTTCTCATTGGAATGCCCAAGACAGGAGACAGCTGCGCCTCCACTGGCATCAAGGTATCGCTTACCTGTTTCATCAATGAGGTAACACCCATCGCCCTTGACCGCTTTTGGAAGGGAGATACGAGTATTTCTAGGAAAGATGTGGCTCATTTTACAGCCTCCGGGCTGTAGCTTTTTGATTGATTGACCATGTGCGCACACGGAAAACTACCTGTGACAATTTGCACAAGCACCACTTTGCCTGAGCCAACCAAGTTGTCCATAAAAATCTATGAAATATCTCCAGATTGTAAGCGAATGCTCTGGCTCGAAACTGAGTTACGACACGATCCGATAATATCCGGTAATAAAATTAGGCAGGGTCTTACCGACGCCCGTAAATCCGCGCCACCTGACGCAATCGTCAGACAGCAAACAAGAAACACCACCGGCAAACTACATCGAAGTCTAGGCCGCCTCGGAGGGGGAGCGTTGGCTCTGCTGCACTATCCAGTGCGGCCTTTTCTGCATGAACATCCAAAGTGTCATCACCAGCGTCAGTGCCTCAGCCACTGGCAGCGCATAAAACACGCTCATCGGGCCAATCACAAACCACAAGCTCACAATCAGCACCAGCGGCATTACCAGCGAGCGGGACACTGCAATCAACGCAGACTGGGCCGCGCAGTGCATACCGGTAAAATATCCAGAAAAGGCTATGTTCACGCCATTAAACAGGAAGACAGGCCAGATCACACCGATAATCGCAACGGTCAGATCAATCGTCGTCTGATCAGCATCGCCAACAAAGGCACTGGCCAGCATCAGAGGCTGGAAGATCAAGAGAGACGCCAGCAGCAAACCCACTACAAAGTTCGTGCCAACCCCGAGCAATAGGAACTGGTAGATCCGCGTTGGTTTGCGGGCACCGAAGTTCACACTCACCAACGGACCAAGCGCTTCGCCCACACCGTAAAACACCATGATCCCGGTAAAGAATAGGTAGTTCACAATAGTGAAGGCCGCCACGCCCTGTGCACCCATCTCGGTAATCAGGATCCAGTTGAACAGGAAGACCACAATACCGCCGGAACTCTCGTTGATGAACTCTGAAAGCCCGTTGTAAGCCGCTGTAAACATCACTCGCCACGACCCGAAGGGCCGCAGGAACCGCAACTTGGCATCCTTGTTGGCAAAATGCAGAAGAAGAAACAGCATGCCAGCCTGACTGGCGAGTCCGGTCGCCAGTGCAGCACCCCAGACGCCCCAACCCAGATAGCCAATCATCAAGGCATCAAGCACAATGTTGACCACGGTGATCAGCATCATGCCCACAAGAGAAAAGTTAGGCCGCCCATCAACGCGCACGAAATGATTCAAGGCCGCAGCAATGCTCAACCCCGGAAAGAACCAGGCAACGACGAAGATGTAGGTCTCCACCAGCTCGGCAGTTTCGGCATTGGCGCCAAGCAAGCGGGCGGCAGTTGGCGTAAAAACCAGCAGTAAGAACGAAAAGACCAGGGAAAAAAACACAACGCTGACCAGCGCCTTCATGAAGATGTTGGAGGCATCCCTCTCCCGCTGCTCGCCAATGAACTTGCCTGCCATCACAGCAGCGCCAACAGTCAGCATCACCACTACGCCAAAATACAGCGCAAACATTGGCGCAACCAGACTGATCGCCGCCAATGCAGTGGAACCAACAAAATTTCCAACGAAGATACCGTCAACAATGCTGGCAGAGGCAATGGAGAACATGCCAACCACAGCCGGAACGGCAAACCGGAAAAACTCCTTCCCCGGATGCCCCGTTGTCATCTTTTCTTCTGCCAATGCCACGGACATGAAATCACCTTCGTGCTCACGAGGCATCATCCTCGCATTCAATCAACACTAAAACAGAAAGCAAATTGAACATTTGATCAACTTGGACATACGCTCAATTTCATGCTATGTCAAGAATGACCAATTCCAAGAAAGAGTGTGGAAACATAAATGGCCTATCTGGCTAAGGAAGAACGCCGCAAAGCAATCATTCTGGCAACACTGGAAGTTGCAAAGGAAAAAGGGTTCGCTGGCATCACCACCCGCGCGGTTGCCAAACAACTGGATGCTGCAACAGGCATTATCCATCATCACTTCAAGTCTCTCTCCGAGCTGAAGTGTGAGGCCTTGCGCTACCTATCCCAAAAAAATGGCGCCAACTGCATCACAATCTCAAATGACCTGCCTCCCACACAGGCTCTCCTGCGCCTCCTCAGCTTTAACGTCACGCCAGAAGAAAGATCCGAAACCAGCGTCTGGGTCAGCGCGGCAGACGAAGCCAACCGAGACCCCGAGTTTGCCCGTGTCTACGGCGAAGAGACCAACAAAAGCCACGAATGGCTGTGCAGCAACCTCAAGGAAGGCGCCAGAACCGGCGAGTATACCCTTACCCTGCCCGTTGAGTTTGCCGCGTGGAAACTTATGTCGCTGGCCTTCAATCTTTATGATGTTTCCAACCTGCCCGACACCGCCCTGACACCTGACATGGCAGTGCAAATCCTTAAGGACGAACTGAAATCAACCCTTGGCCTTGAAAGCAAAGACCTTGCGTCGCAGCTACTTTCAAGTCATTAAGGTGAGACCCGATCGACACGCAACTTCAGAGAGCTTTCATGAAGAAGATCCTCATCCTCAACGGACCGAACCTGAACCTGCTTGGAATGCGCCAGCCGGAAGTTTACGGCGCCACCACATTGGCGGAGATCGAGGATCAGTGCCGCGCCCACGCAAAACAGCTGGGCGTAGACATTGAGTGCAAGCAGTCCAATCACGAAGGCGAGCTGATCGACTGGATCCACGATACCCGCCAGTCCCACACTGCAATCGTGCTCAACGCAGGCGCCTTCACCCACACCTCCGTCGCTATTATGGACGCAATCGCCAGCGTTGAGCGCCCGGTGATTGAACTCCACCTCTCCAACATTCACCAGCGCGAAGAATTCCGGCACACCTCCTACATCTCCAAGGTGGCAAGAGGCATGATCTGCGGCTTAGGAGCCCACGGCTACATTCTGGCCATGGACGCAGCCCTGCGCATTCTGGAAGAAGACGACTAAGACCCGCAACAACGCGCGGTCCTACCTCACCTAATCGTAGTTCTTGGAGCTGCGCAGCTTCTTGATGTTGCCGCGCTGCTTTTTGCCTTCCACCCGTCGGCGCTTGGAGGCGAGCGTTGGCCGTGTTGCCTTGCGGGTCTTGGGCACATAGGCAGCCTTGCGAATAAGCTCTAACAGCCGCTCCAGCGCGTCTTCTCTGTTGCGCTCCTGCATGCGGAACCGATCCGCCGTCAGCACAATCTCGCCCTTCAGTGTCAAACGCGATCCGGCAATCTTGCGCAAACGCGCCTTCAGATCCTCCGGCAACGTCGTATTTCCATCCAGATTGAATCGCAGCTGCACCGCAGTGGAAACTTTATTCACGTTCTGGCCACCAGGCCCCGACGCTCGGATAAAGTCTTCCCTGATGTCCCGCTCTTCAATCGAAAAGCGCTCGTTCACCCTAATTTTTTTGCGCTCACTCATCTAGCTCGCCCTAGCACCGCAAATGCATAGCATTGATTGTAATAAGAAATTTTACTCTTTGGTCAAAAACAGCAATTATGGGCCCCATGTCCGCTATAAAGCCACGCCGGAAGATTTGCAAAGCTTAACCCGACAAAACTGATTGTCACCAAGGGTATAGGCCTACGTATAATACGCGCATAGGTTTGAAATACCTTGATTTACCTAGGTCTTCTACCTAGTCTCAAACGCATATCCTACCAGAGGGTAATAAAAAACGACGCTCAACCGAACGAACAGAATTCATCTCAAGCGTTCTTGGAGGGGAAATGACAGAGGCAAACATATTGGCGCGGGACGAGACCGAACAGATCGCCGGCCTGACCACAAATAATCTTGATGCCTACTGGATGCCTTTCACGGCAAACCGGCAGTTCAAGAAAGACCCACGTCTTCTGGTGAAAGCCAAAGACATGCACTACACCTCCGCCGATGGCCGCCAGATTCTGGACGGTACTGCGGGCTTGTGGTGCTGTAACGCCGGTCATGGCCGCCAGAAGATCGTTGAGGCCGTGCAAAAGCAGGTCGCTGAGCTGGACTACGCGCCGCCCTTCCAAATGGCCCATCCAATGTCATTTGAACTCGCCGCCCGCCTGGCCGCGCTCCTGCCAGACCCGCTCAATCACGTGTTCTTCACCAACTCCGGTTCCGAGAGTGTTGAGACCGCGCTCAAGATGGCGCTGGCCTATCACAAAGCAAGAGGTGAAGGCGGTCGCACCCGCCTGATTGGCCGCGAGCGTGGCTACCACGGTGTGAACTTCGGCGGCACCTCCGTTGGCGGCATGGTTGCCAACCGCAAGCAGTTCGGAACGCTGCTCGCAGGCGTTGACCACCTGCGCCACACCCACGGCATTGCTGGCAATGAGTTCAGCAAAGGCGTGCCGAAGAACGGCGTTGAGTACGCTGAAGACCTCATGCGCCTCGTCCAGCTTCACGATCCTTCCACCATCGCAGCGGTCATCGTAGAGCCAGTTGCTGGGTCTGCAGGCGTGATCCTGCCGCCAGAAGGCTACCTGAAGCGTCTGCGCGAGATCTGCGACGAGCACGGGATCTTGCTGATCTTCGACGAAGTCATCACCGGCTTTGGCCGTCTGGGCACTCCGTTTGGTGTTGACTATTTCGGTGTTACGCCGGACCTGATCACCACTGCCAAGGGCCTCACCAGCGGCGTCGTCCCTATGGGCGCTGTCTTCGCAAGCTCCAAAATTTACGATGCCTTCATGAACGGACCCGATCACCTGATCGAGCTGTTCCACGGCTATACCTATTCCGCCCACCCGCTGGCCTGTGCCGCTGCACTGGCAACGCTGGATGTTTATGCGGAGGAAGAGCTACTCACCCGCGGCGCATCCATGGCCGAGTACTGGCAGGATGCCCTTCACTCCCTGCGCGACTGCCCGCACGTGATCGACATTCGCAACATCGGACTGGTTGGAGCCGTTGAGTTGGAGCCAATGGCCGGTGAGCCTGCCAAGCGCGCGTTCAATGCTTTCCTCAAGGCTTATGAGAAGAACATCCTCATCCGCACCACCGGCGACACAATCGCCATGTCACCTCCGCTCATTATCTCAAAGGGCGAGATTGATGTGCTGATTGGCACCTTGCGCGAAACCCTCCAGGCTCTGGATTAAGCCACTGTCTCATCACGAACCCTTAGAGAGGCGCTCCGGCGCCTCTTTTGCATTCTGCTGCAAATTCAGCGACTTAAATAAATCTCCTAAAGTTAAACCTCATTAACTTTAACCAGATCCTGAATAGCAACTCACCACATATCAAAAACAGTCGGACAAAGCCTCTCGCCATAAAACAGCGAGCCTGATAGTGTCCGCCCGACTTGCAATAACGAACTTACGCATCAGGATATCCATGCTACCTTCCCGCGACATTTCCCGCCTTATCGAAATCATGAAGGCTCTAAGAACCCCAGTGACCGGCTGCCCATGGGATCTGGAGCAGAACTTCAAAACCATTTCGCCCTACACGATCGAAGAGGCCTATGAAGTTGCAGATGCCATTGAGCGCGAAGACCTACACGACCTGAAAGAGGAACTGGGAGACCTGCTCTTGCAAGTCGTCTACCACTCCCGCATGGCCGAGGAAGAAGACGCATTCAGCTTCGGCGATGTAGTCGAAGCCATCACTAAAAAGATGATCCGCCGCCACCCGCACGTCTTTGGAGATGAGGAGCAAAAGGCCGCTGGCTTCCCAAAAGGCACATGGGACCGCATCAAGGAAGAGGAAAAGCGTGAACGCAAAGCCCTGCGCTCCCAGATGGGCCTCACCGAAAAGCCGCAGGGCTTTCTCGATGAGGTTCCTTCCACATTCCCGGCGCTCACTGAAGCAGAAAAACTCCAGCACCGCGCCTCAAAAGTCGGCTTTGACTGGGGCGCAGCCGAGCCGGTCCTCGACAAGATCAAAGAGGAAGTGGAAGAGCTCACCGTTGAGGTCAAAGCAGGCACACCGGACCGCGCCAAGATCGAAGATGAACTGGGCGATGTCCTGTTCGCAATCGCGAACCTCGCTCGTCATTTGGAAATTCAGCCGGAAGCCGCCCTCAAACGCACCAACGCCAAATTCCGCCGCCGCTTCGCCCATATCGAACACGCCGCTAACGCCGAAGACCGCCCGCTTACAGACCTCTCCCTTGACGAGATGGAAGCCCACTGGCAGGCAGCCAAGAAGTTTGATCCGGCAGGATAGCAAGAAAATCAGGCGAACAGACCTCTGGTTCGCCTGCCCCCATTCACTCAATCAGCGGACAAGTTTCCCGATTGAGCTCACGCAGATAGCCAGCTTCAAGATATGGCTGGATCTTGCCCCACTCATCCAAAACCTCTTGTGCAAACTCAGGGTGCGTTGGCCAGCCCCCCACATCCACCGGATACTTATTCGCTGGCGCAATCATCTTGATAACCTCCGGCCAAAACCGCTCCAGCGTCATCAGATAGCGGCGCGATGCACTCACGCTGCCCACCGCAATCACTGACCCAACGCACTCAAAAAGCCCAAGCTCCTTCAAACGCGCAATCGAGAACTCCACATTTTCGCCCGTATTGGTCGCTCGTGTCTCCAGCATTATGCAGCGTTCAGGTACACCACCTGCAACCAGAGCCGCACACATATCACGCGCCTCAGGCACACCAAGCGCAGTGCGCTCTCCACCAGAAATCAGAATGCGTCGCACAAGCCCGTCACGCCACAGCTTCAACGCCACCTGCACCCGCGCTTCTGCACTTCTGTGCGATCCAAACACCAAACAAAGATCAGCCCTTCGAACCTGTGTCCTGACAAGCAGGTACTGATCGATCTCGGCAATCAACTCAGAGGTAAGCTTCAAAGGCGGATTGGCTGGGCGGGTCGTCATAAAAGATATTCTAGCGCTCCTAGCTATTCTTGTCATGATACGTCATGGACAGGCCTCCCCACCCCGCAACAAAAAGCCCCACTCTTTCAAGCGGGGCTTTCATGTCTTTGTCAGCTCATCAGAGGCAATCAGATTGGCGAGTAACCACCATCATCCTTGTCTTCTTCTGAGGCAGGCTCTTCTGCCAATTCCCGGCCCGCCACGAAGTACTTAGCAAAGCGCGAACGTACGCGGGAGCGGTGAGCATCTGGAACACGTACAGAAAGGCGAATGCCCTCCTCCTCGTCTTCGCGGGAGAGGATTTCGCAGTGCTGGTAAAGCCATGCATGACCTTCCCCATCACTGTGCGGCAGCACCATCACCACTGTATCCAACTGCTCAGCCAAACGGGCTTCGATACGCGCCAACAGATCCGAAATGCCATCACCAGTAAGAGCGGAAACCGCAATCGGCCCCTCATCAACCGCGTTGCCCTCCAGCAACTTGGCCCGGTGTGCCTCATCCAGCATGTCAATCTTGTTGTAGACCTCAAGAACGCGGTCACTCTCAGAGACTTTAAGACCAAGCATCTCCAGCGTTTCATTCACGTCCTGAGACTGCGCTTTGGTGTCTTCATGAGCAATATCGCGCACATGAAGCACAATATCGGCCTGAATAACCTCTTCCAGCGTTGCCCGGAAAGCAGCCACTAGATTATGCGGCAACTCGGAAATGAAACCCACCGTATCAGACAGAATGACCTCGCGGCCATGAGGCAGCTTCAAACGGCGAAGTGTCGGATCGAGCGTTGCAAACAGCAAGTCCTTGGCAAACACCTCCGCATTGGTCATGCGGTTAAACAGCGTAGACTTGCCCGCGTTGGTATAGCCCACAAAGGCAATAACCGGATGCGGCACCTTCTTACGCTGTTTACGGTGAAGCTTACGAGTCCGTTGAACCTGCTCCAACTGCCCCTTCAGCAAGGTGATGCGATCCTGAATGATGCGCCGGTCGGCCTCGATCTGCGTTTCACCCGGACCACCAACAAACCCAAGACCACCACGCTGACGTTCCAGGTGGGTCCATGACCGCACCAGACGGGATTTCTGCCAGGTCAGGTGAGCAAGTTCAACCTGCAGGCGACCTTCCTTGGTCTGTGCCCGATCACCAAAGATTTCCAGAATAAGGCCCGTCCGGTCAATGACCTTGACCTGCCAGTCCCGTTCCAGATTTCTCTGCTGGATTGGAGTAAGCGGATGATCCACGACAACCAGTTCAATATGTTCCAGTTCAATCTGCTGGCGGATTTCCTCCACCTTGCCAGAACCGAACAAACTTCCCGGTTTCACATTTGAAAGTCGCACCAGACCCGAGGAGACAATCTCCAGTTCGATTGCAGCTGCCAGTCCAACAGCTTCTTCCAGCCTGGCTTGTGGGCTACGCTCAGCACCAAAGGGGCGCTCGGGAGCACCTTTCCCTCTCGCCAGAGCTCTGCTTTGAATAATGGGTACGATGACGAGTGACCGGGTTCCCCGGGTCACTCCGTCTTCGCCGGCCTCAACATTCGCGTCGCGTTGCTTAGCGTTCAGACCGGCTTCTTTTTTAGATTGGGGCTTCATCAGCCTCCTGCTTTTTCGCCTTCTTCTTCAGCTGGTTCGAACAGCTGTATAGGGCTATTTGGCATTATTGTTGAAATTGCGTGCTTGTAAACGAGCTGGGAGTGCCCGTCACGCCGCAATAAGACGCAGAAATTATCAAACCAAGTTACTACACCTTGCAGTTTTACACCATTGATCAAAAAGATTGTCAGAGGCGTTTTCTGCTTCCTGACATGATTTAAAAATGTATCTTGAAGATTTTGAGCGCGGTCAGCCATATCTATTTTTTTCCTGTTCTCAGTGGACGCGGCCGCGGCATCCACCATTTACTGTTCCCATCCTCGAGACGGCCATGTGACACTCACCAACAAAAGAGAGATGCCCCAACACATTTAAGGTGCGCCGCCTTCGTAAGTTCCCTTCAGCAAACACCGGGGGCATTACCCCCGGCAACCGTCAGTTTAATCAACTCTGACGCGTCATGGAATGATTTTCTTAAGTCTTGGACGATTGGACCGGGCTGGCCATCACCCAATATTGTTTCGTTAATTTTCACGACTGGCATCACAAGCCCCGAAGCACTAGTTAAAAATGCCTCTCTCGCATTTTTTGCTTCATCCATAGAGAAACCGCGTTCTTCTACGGAAAAACCTTTCTTTTCCGCCAATTTCAAAACGCCCTCTCGTGTAATTCCCCTTAAGATTCCGTGGGTAGCCGGACGTGTTACCAAAGTGCCGTCCTTTAGAATTATCCACGCATTCGTTGAACCACCTTCAGTTATCAGGCCATTTTTATCCACAAACCATGCTTCATGAGCACCGGCTTCCTTAGCCTTTTGTTTAGCAAGGACATTAGGCAAAAGGCCAACAGTCTTGATATCGACCCGATCCCAACGATTCTCTTCTACCGTAACAACACCAACACCTTTAGCCGCAACTTGGTCCATTTTATGTGGAGACACCGATTTAGCTGTCATCACAACAGACGGCGGCGTACCTGCTGGCGGAAAATTGTGCTCACGCGGCGCCACACCGCGCGTGATCTGCATGTAGATGATGCCGTTATTCACCCTATTGAGAGAAATCACCTCTTTCATCACCCGCACCAGAGCCCGCCGCGACATAGGAGCAGGAATCTGCAATTCCTTGAGAGACCGATCCAAACGGTCCAGATGTGGGGTCATGTCTACGATCTGGCCTTTCCAGATCTCACAGACCTCATAAACACCGTCGGAGAACTGGTACCCCCGGTCCTCAACATGCACACTGGCATGAGAATGTGGCACATATTGTCCATTTACGTAGGCAACACGGCTCATCAACCACTCCAATTCAAGCAACAAACAGCAAGTCACACCTAATGGTGTTTATTTCGTATTATCAAGTCGTGATGACTACCCAAAACCGTACATTTCCGCGTCCAAACACTGAGAAACCCTGCATTCGCGCCGCAAAAACGCCGTTTTGTCCACTCCAAAACGGAAAAACCCCAACTTCGAGATGCCTCCCCGCCCTTGAGAGGACCGCAGCAAAGGCCGGGCCCTAGAAGAACTCCAGCGAAACGCGGAACATCTGCTCCACCTGACGAACCTTGTCGGCAACAGCGAAGATCACTACCCGGTCATGGGCCAGAATGCGCTCATCACCTGATGGCGTGATCACATTGCCATCGCGTAAAATACCGCCGATGCGGATGCCCTCTGCCAGCTCAACTTCACGTAAAGGACGGCCAACCAGCGGCGAAGTATCCAGTGCTTCCGCCTCAATAACTTCCGCAGCCCCATTTTGCAGCGCATGAACCGCACGGATACGGCCACGACGCACATGCTGCAGGATCTTGGAGATCGTCACCTGACGCGGGTTCACAAACGCATCAATGCCCAAAGCATTGGCAAACGCTGGATAACTGGTGTTGTTCAGCAGCGAAAGATTGCGCTTACAGCCCATTTTCTTTGCCATCACGCAAGAAAGGATGTTCACCTCGTCCTCGTTGGTGAGCGCCACCATCATGTCCGAGTCTTCCACATCCGCTTCCTGCAGCATCACCTGATCAAGCGCACTGCCATGCAAAACCACAGTTCTGCGCAGTTCATCAGCAATACGAATAGCACGATCACGGGAGTGCTCGATAATTTTTACTTTGGTTCTGCTTTGCTTGTCCTCAAGACGGCGAGCAACATAGGCACCAATATTACCACCACCTGCAATAAGAACACGCTTGGCCTCTGGCTCTTCATGACCAAAAATGCTTAAGGTCCGGCGCACCTGACCGCGCTCGCAGCACACATAAACCAGATCTCCTTCCCGCATCATATCCGAGCTGTGCGGAACAAAGACCTTGCCATCACGGGCAATACCAACCACCACGGCAGAAAGATCCGGAAACAGCTCCGTCAGCTGGCGCAGCGGAGTATCCAGCACCGGACAATCAGCACCGCAATCGATCCCAACGATGATCACTTTGTCATCGCCAAACCGCACTGTTTCCATCGCACCGGGCAGCGACAAGCGCCGGAGGATCATCTCGCCCACTTCGATTTCTGGAGAAATGATCACGTCAATCGGCATGTTATCGCGCGAGAACAAGTTGCGATAATGGGATTGCAGATAGCTTTGCGCACGAACGCGCGAAACCTTGATAGGCACGTTAAACAGCGAGTGCGCCACCTGACAGGCAACCATGTTGATCTCGTCATACAAGGTCACCGCAATAATCATGTCAGCCTGGTCTGCACCGGCTTGCGCCAGTATGTCCGGATGTGCCCCATGGCCGATGAAGCCGCGCACATCCAGCGTATCGCGGATGGCATGAACCAGCTGCGGGCTGGTATCAATCACTGAAACGTCGTTCTGTTCCGCGGCAAGTTTTTCGGCAATACCGTAGCCAACCTGTCCGGCACCACAAATCACAACCTTCATAATTCAGTCCTTTGCTCTGTCTCTAACGTCACCGATCAGGTGAGTCCAAGAGACTTGAGCTTTCGGTGCAATGCTGACCGTTCCATACCAATATATTCAGAGGTACGCGAGATATTACCACCAAAACGCTTAACCTGTGCTTGCAGATACTCACGCTCAAACTGTTCACGTGCTTCACGAAGTGGCAAGGACATCAGCTCCTCACCACCAGAAGCGCCCGGCATACTGGGCACGGTAGACGCCACCTCGGCAGGCAGAAGATCCGCTGTAATCACCGCATCTGCATCTGCCCGCGTCAGGATCATCAACCGCTCAACATTGTTGCGCAGCTGGCGCAGATTGCCTGGCCAGTCGTGTGTCTGCAGCACCGCCATGGCATCCTCACCAATCCGGCGCATAGGCAGACCTGTGGAGTTGGAAATCTGCTTCATGAAAAAGTGGATCAGCTGCGGAATATCCTCGCGGCGTTCTTCAAGCGCAGGCACCCGAAGCGGCACAACAGCCAGACGGTGGTACAAGTCCTCACGGAACAGGCCATCCGCGATCCGGTTCTCCAGATTGTAGCCACTGGAAGACAGGATGCGCACATCCACCTTCACCTTGTTATGCCCGCCCAGACGGGTAAATGTCTGGTCCACCAGTACACGCAGGATCTTGTTCTGCGTCTCCAGCGGCATATCCGCAATTTCATCCAGATAGATGGTCCCGCCATGGGCCTCTTCAAACGCCCCTACCTTACGCGGAGAACTCTCGGTCTCTTCAATCCCGAAGAGCTCCTCTTCCATGCGCTCGGGTGTAATATTGGCCGCCGAAAGCACCACAAACGGAGACTTGGCACGCGGAGACGCCTCATGGATCGTCCGCGCCACGGTCTCTTTGCCAGACCCGGACGGCCCCGTGATCATCACACGGCTGTTGGTCAGGCAGATACGCTCAATGGTCAGGCGCAGGTTGTTCATAGAGGAAGAGCTGCCCACAAGATTGGAAACATCCCCGGCCCGCTGCTTCAGTTCTTTGATCTCGCGCTTCATGGAAGAGGCTTCCAGTGCACGCTCCGTGATCAGAACCAGCTTATCTGCCTTGAACGGCTTTTCGATGTAATCGTAAGCACCCTTTTTGATTGCAGAGACTGCTGTCTCCACGTTGCCGTGACCGGAAATGATCACAACAGGCAGATCCGGGTTTTCTTTCTTGATCACCTCAAGAACCTCAAGCCCGTCCAGCTTGCTGCCCATAAGCCAGATATCGAGAATAATCAGAGATGGACGACGATCTGCAATCGCTGCCAACGCTGCATCACTGTTGCCAGCGGTGCGGGTGTTGTAGCCGTCGTCCTCTAAGATCCCGGCGATCAGCTCACGAATATCTGCTTCATCATCAACAATCAGAATGTCACTTGCCACGGCTTATCACCACCATTCTTAAGTTTCATCATCAGCGGGGGAAGGAACATCAAAACTGCGCAACGTCAGCCGAACCATGGCACCATGGCCTCCCTCGGCAACAGATGGCGCATCCAACAGTTCAATTCCACCCCCATGATCTTCCATTATCTTCCGCACGATCGCGAGCCCAAGGCCTGTGCCTTTCTCGCGGGTCGTCATATACGGCTCAAGCAGTCGTGCGCGCTGCTCGCTCGGCAGGCCAATGCCGTTGTCGATCACATCGATCGTATAAACCGACCCATCCACAGTAAGCCTGACCAGAACACGGCCCTGTTCCGGCGCTTCTTCCCGTGCCAGATAAGCCTCAACAGCCTCCGACGCGTTCTTGATTACATTGCCAACAGCTTGGCCGACCAGACGACTGTCAAACGTCGCCCGCACTGCATCTTCAGGCAGTTCGGTCTCAAAATGAACCTGCGAATTAGCCACCGAGACCATGAACGCAGCTTCCCGGATCACAGACCGCAGATCAGCAACTTCCATCTTCGGTTTTGGCATCCGCGCAAATGAGGAGAACTCATCCACCATGCGCCCGATGTCTCCCACCTGACGAATAATCGTATCAACGCACTGATCGAATACCTTGCGGTCGTCATCTTCAATGCGCTTGCCATACCGGCGCCGGATACGTTCTGCTGAAAGCTGGATCGGTGTCAGCGGATTCTTGATCTCATGCGCAATGCGCCGCGCCACATCCGCCCAGGCAGAGTTACGCTGTGCCGCTACAAGATCCGTAATATCGTCCAGCGTCACCACAAAACCGTGCTCAGAACGTGTCGCCTCTTCCGTCGTCACACGCACATTGAGCGTGCGCTCACGCCCTTTGCGCATAAGGGAAACCTGCGCCACCTGTGAGCCGCCACTACGCTCTTCAAGTGCTTTGGAAACAACAGCCTCCACCTCTGGAACAGCCTCGTAGATCGGCTTTTCCAACAGCTTCTCTTCACCCTGACTAAGCAGATGCTTGGCAGACCGGTTGACCATGGTCACATGGCCCTCATCATCAATGCCGATGACGCCGGAAGAAACGCCCGCCAGCACAGCTTCACTAAAGCGGCGACGCCGGTCAATCTGGTCATTCGCTGCCAGCAACGCATCACGCTGACCGCGCAACTGGCCGGTCATATTGTTAAAGGTGCGCCCAAGATTCTCAAGGTCGCCGCTCGCCTTCGCTGCCTCAACCTCAACATAGTAGTTGCCTTTGGAAACCTGATCCGCCGCACCAATCAGATTTCGGATCGGCAGCACCAGCTGGTTTGCAAACCCGAAGCCAACCCAGATGGAGGAGAGCAGCAAGACAAGCGCAACGCCCACATAAACCAGCGCGAATGCCAGCTGAACCCCGAACCGGCGTTCTTCCAGCTCTGCATATTCATCCACGCCAGCTTCCGCCAGTCGTTGGTATTCAACCACTCGTGGGTCCAGAGCACGCGTCACATAAAGGTAAAGGTCGTCAAAGGCGGAAAGCTTCATGACCCCGCCCACTAGGTTGGAAACCCCTGGCGCAATCAGAACCGGAGCCCCGTCAGCCGCCTGGTTCATCGCCACAGGCGGCGGCAACAAGGGCTCCACCTGCGGATCCCGCAGCACCCGCATTACAACAGTCCCGTCCTCTTTCAGAACATAGGCCCCCAGCAATCCGCGTACCCATGTCTGGGTTTCAAAGAAGCGGTCGAACCGGGATGGATCGTCATAGTAGGAGTTCCGGTTCTGATCCACATCACTGATCATACCAATCAAGGTAGAGCGCAGTGAGTTCCCATGCTCCTGAACATAGGCCGCCGCAACCGACTGCGCATTGGTAATGATGCTGCGCGTGCGCGTCTCAAACCAGCGGTCCAGCCCCTGATCCAGCGTAATTGTCGCCACCACGGCAACAATGAACGCTGGCAAAGCCGCCACCAGCGAGAACATGGTCACAATACGCACATGAAGCCGGGCAGCCGCACGCCCACGGCGGCGCGCCTGTAACAACTTCACCAGCTCATAGATGATCAGCCCGATGAGCAAAAACACAAGTGCGCCGTTAAAAGCCAGCGCGAGATAAACGACCCTTTCAGATGGAACGATGGGCGTAACGCCCATCAGCACAAGAAAGGAAACCCCGATAGAACACAGGGCCAGCAAAACCACAGAAAGGCCGAACATGCGGGACTTGCGACCCTTCCCATCAAGTTCTCGGGTATGTTCTTCTGCTTTTGATCTGACAATCATGAAACGAGAACCTGCGCAGCTGCTCTAACTTTATTAATTTTGAAAGAGACTATTAGCACGAATTGTTGCCAAAATGCGACAATGGGTTTTATTAGTCACACTCCGGATGGGGAAAACCTTCGGTCAAACACACCCAAATAAGCCGTCTGCGCGCAACAATTAAGGCAAAACGCCACACCAAAACCAAAATGGCGCCCGGAAAAGCGCCACTTTGAGAAATCAACCGACAAAAATCGATTATCTTGAACTGCGGATCACCTGCACATCCAGATCCCGTATCTTCTTGCGCAGTGTGTTGCGGTTCACACCCAGAAGCTCCGCCGCCTTGATCTGGTTGCCGCGCGTTGCAGCAAGCACCGCACTGATCAGCGGATACTCCACCTCCCGCAAAACCCGGTGGTAAAGGCCAGGAGGCGGCAACTCCTCACCAAAGCCGCTGAAATAATCCCCCAGATACCGCTCCACAGAGCCACCCAGATCCTGAGAAGACGGCACCTCCGCTTCACTCGCCCCGTTGGACGGCTGCGACAGCTCCAGATCAATCAGGCTCGCCGAGATATCATCCTGCGGATAAAGCGCAGCCAAACGGCGCACAAGGTTTTCCAGCTCTCGCACATTGCCCGGCCAGCGATAACGGCGCAGCTTATCAAGCGCAGCCACTTCAATCTGCTTGGCAGGCAAACCTTCACTCTCAGCCATGGAGAAGAAGTGCCGCACCAGATCAGGAATATCCTCGGTCCGCTCCCGCAAAGGCGGAAGCCGGATCGGAACAACATTGAGCCGGAAATACAAATCCTCACGGAACAGCCCCTGATTAATCAGCTGACGCAAATCCTTGTTGGTCGCCGCAATAATCCGCACATCCGTCTGGATAGGCGTGCGCCCGCCAACGGAGGTATATTCCCCCTGCTGCAGAACGCGCAGCAACCGGGTCTGTGCCTCCATCGGCATATCGCCAATCTCATCCAGCAAGAGCGTTCCGCCATCAGCCTGCTCGAACCGGCCCGAGGAACGCGCCTGTGCACCTGTAAATGAGCCCTTCTCATGACCAAACAACTCAGATTCAATCAGATCTTTCGGGATCGCCGCCATATTAACCGCAACAAACGGACCATTCCGGCGTTTCCCATAATCATGCAGTGCCCGCGCGACCACCTCTTTACCGGTGCCGCTCTCACCATTGATCATCACGGTCAGGTCGGTCTGCATTAAGCGCGCCAGCACGCGGTAGATTTCCTGCATGGCAGGCGAACGGCCAACCAGCGGAATGTTGTCATTCCCCTCACCGCCCATATCAAAGTGACGCCCCTTAGGCTCCGCCAGTGCGCGTCCTACAATTCCGGTCAGCTCTTTCAAATCGAAGGGCTTGGGAAGATACTCATAGGCACCATGCTCGGAGGCCTTAATGGCAGTCATGAAGGTGTTCTGCGCACTCATGATGATCACTGGCAGCTCAGGACGCAGCTTGCGGATGCGCGGCAGCACATCAAACGCGTTCTCATCCGGCATCACCACATCGGAAATCACCAGATCCCCTTCACCCGAACTCACCCAGCGCCACAACGTCGTCGCGTTGGATGTCAGTCGGACGGTATAGCCCGCACGAGACAGAGCCTGATTGAGAACGGTACGGATCGCAGAATCGTCGTCAGCAACTAAAATGGTTCCACTCGGCATACTCTTAGTCCTCAATTCCATTAGTCACGTCTGGCCCGGTAAAGGCAGGCATCAAAATGCGGAAGGTCGTCCCCCGACTACCACTCTCACATTCCACCACGCCGCCATGATCCCCCACGATCTTGGCAACCAATGCCAGCCCAAGGCCGGAGCCATTCGTCTTTGTTGTAATAAACGGATCAAACAGATGCGGCCGCAGATCTTCCGGCACCCCGCTGCCGTTGTCGCGCACGCAAAACTCCAGCGGCAAGCTCACACGCTCCTGCACGCCCGGCACAGACAATCGCACGCCCGGGCGGAAGGCCGTTGAGATTACAATCTCAGGCTCATGCACGCCATTCAGCGCTTCACTCGCGTTCTTGATCAGATTGATGAACACCTGCACCAGCTGGTCCCGGTTGGCATAAACCGGCGGTAGGGACGGATCATAATCCTCTACAATCCGCACTTTGGAAGCAAAACCGTTTTCCGCAACACGTTTCACATGGTCCAGCACCACGTGAATATTCACCGGCTCACGGTCAATCGGACGTTCATCGGAAAACACTTCCATCCGGTCAACCAGCTTCACGATCCGGTCCGTCTCCTCCATGATCAGGCGTGTCAGTGAACGATCTTCCTCACTGGCAGATTGCTCCAGAAGCTGAGCGGCCCCGCGAATGCCCGAGAGTGGATTCTTGATCTCATGGGCCAGCATCGCCGCAAGGCCCGTCACCGTGCGCGCTGCCCCCCGGCTGGTCAGCTGCTTATCCAGCTTTTCGGCCATGGTGCGCTCCTGAAAAAGCAGCACAACATTTCCCGGAGCCTCGCTTAGCGGTGAGGCATGAATATCAACCAGCTTTTCCTGTCCAATACGCGGCGTACCAATATCCACCTTGTATTCGTTGACCGCCCCGCCGCGTTCACGCACTTGTGCAATCAAGCCCAGCAATGGACTGCCAAACGGCACAAACCAAGACACCTCCCGGCGCTTCATCACAGAAAGGCTGGCATGGAAGAAGTCTTCCGCCGCGCTGTTTGCGCCAACAATCTTGTCGTCGCCGCCAACCACCACAACAGGATGCGGCAGGGAATCCAGAACCGCCTGCCCGGTCATGCCCTTAGTCAAGGCATCAGCAGCCTTCGTCAGAGTATCTCCCCCAGTCTCCCTCATCAGGCAGCACTCCTCATTGGCACTTGAACAAACCAGTCATAAAGGGTGCCACGCACCTGATCCGCATCCAGGCTGGTCATCAGCCCGCGCATAAAGCCTTGCGGAGCATCATCCAGCCGGCCTGTAGCCTCCAGATACCAACCCATATGTTTGCGGAAGGCCCGCACCCCAATCTCAAAGCCGTAATGCTCCAGCATGGCGTCGTAGTGCCCCACAACCAGCTCGGCCAGTTCTTCCCCATGCGGGTCAGCAAGCCGCTCGCGGGTCTCCAGATACCGCGCAATATGTCCCGGCACCCACGGGCGACCGTAGGCCCCGCGGCCAACCATCACCAGATCAGCTCCGGACTGCGCCAGCATCTCATCCGCATCCTCAAAGGAACAGCAATCACCATTTGCCACCAAAGGCACATCCGGAATCACATCACGCACCTGACGGATCGCCCGCCAGTCTGCCGTCCCCTTATAAAACTGAGAGCGGGTACGGCCATGCACGGTGATCATCTTCACCCCCGCATCCACCGCCCGCCTGGCAAGTTCCGGCGCATTGATGGAAGTCTCGTCCCAACCAAGACGCATTTTGAGCGTTACCGGAACAGCCACCGCATCGAGCGTTGCCTCGACCAGCGTCATGGCGTGGTCCAGGTCTTTCATGAGAGCGGAGCCGGAATAGCCGGAGGTCACTTTTTTGGCAGGACAACCCATGTTGATGTCAATCACATCCGCACCGGCCTTTTCAGCCATGCGTGCGCCTTCCCCCATCCAGTGCGGGTCTTTGCCCGCCAGCTGAACGATGTGAGGATCGATGCCCTCACCTTCTGCACGCATCAGCGATTCAGGATGGCCAGTGCACAGCGCCTCGCTGGCAACCATTTCACTCACCACCAGCCCAACACCGTAACGCAGAGCGATACGGCGGAACGGCAAATCCGAAACACCGGACATTGGCGCAAGAATAACTTTATTTTTGAGAGGGATATTACCGATCGTCAGCATTACGCATATTTCTTGAAAAGTACGGACTGCACATCTTATGAGCAGCATATTAAGTTGCACATATTCTAACCAATCTAAAAATTTAGGCAAGGGAATATTAACGAGAAGCTATTGAACTGTTGAGCTTCGCCTCCAAATCGAGCAAAACCGTCACCAACACAGTTTCCACTCAGCAACCCCGCACCATCGTGTGCCGCAGGGTTGCCAGAACCCAATCAGGTGACCCAGCTTTGCAGTCCACTGAAAAAATTGCATGTATCATTGTTGCTGCCGGGCGCGGCTCCCGCATGTCCACGCAAAATGACAGCAGCCCCAAGCAATACCGGGACCTTGGCGGAAAGACTGTTCTGCAAAGAACACTGGAGGCAATTCTGGCCTCCGAGCAGGTCAATCTGGTCCTGCCCGTCATCCATCCCGAAGATGGCGACGCCTACAAGGATGCAGCCAGCGCACTGTCCGACCCGCGCCTGATGGCACCCGTCATGGGCGGCGCCACTCGTCAGGCCTCTGTCGCTTGCGGCCTGAAAGCGCTGGAAGACGATGTACCCGATTATGTCCTGATCCACGACGCCGCCCGCCCGTTCATCACACCCGAAGTGATTAAAGACGCCATCACTGCCCTGCAAAACGGTGCACAGGCGGCCCTACCCGCTGTACCGGTGGCCGACACCCTAAAGCGTGCAAATGCCAACCAGCAGGTGGTGGAAACCGTTGATCGCAGCAACCTGTGGACCGCTCAAACTCCGCAAGGCTTTCCGTACGCTCTCATCTGGCAGGCACATCAATGCGCCATCCGGCAGAACATCGACAGCTTCACCGATGATACAGCCCTGATTGAATGGCAAGGCAAGGCCGTCACCATCACCACAGGCGACCCTCAAAACATCAAACTCACAACACTCAAAGATATGACAAACGCACAGGAACAGCTCGCCATGAAACACCTCGCAGACCTTGGCGATATTCGCGTTGGAACCGGCTACGACGTTCACGCATTTGAAGAGGGCGACGCCGTCATCCTCGGCGGCATCACCATCCCGCACACCCAAAAGCTCAAGGGCCACTCCGACGCTGATGTAGGCCTGCATGCCCTGACCGACGCCATTTTTGGCGCGCTTGCCGATGGCGATATCGGCTCCCACTTCCCCCCTTCCGATATGCAGTGGAAAGGTGCGGCGTCTGACCAGTTTCTGAAATACGCAATAGAACGGGTTCACAAGCGCGGTGGCATGGTCGCACACTTGGATTTAACGCTGATCTGCGAATCTCCCAAAATTGGTCCCCATCGGGAGGAAATGCGCAAGCAGATCGCGCAGATCTGTGATCTGCCCATTGGCCGCGTAGCTGTCAAAGCAACCACCTCTGAGAAGCTGGGGTTCACGGGCCGTAAAGAAGGCATCGCAGCACAGGCATGCGCCACCATTCGGCTTCCGTTCGAAGACTGAACAAGAGCCAGCAAACTAAGGGAGACAGAACCATGACCGATATCCTGAGCCTGAAGGAAAGAGCCCGCGTTCTTGTCTCACGCTACGCAGAAAAAGAGGTCAAGATCACGACAGCAGAAAGCTGCACCGGCGGTTTGCTGTCTGGCCTACTGACAGAAGTTCCCGGCTCCTCAGCAGTGCTTGACCGTGGTTTTGTCACCTACTCCAACGAAGCCAAGCACGAGATGATTGGCGTACCGGTGGATTTGCTAATGAGCCACGGTGCCGTCAGCTGTGAAGTCGCCAAGGCCATGGCCAGCGGCGCCCTCTTCTGCTCCAATGCGAACGTGGCTGTCTCCATCACCGGCATCGCCGGACCTGACGGCGGCACTAAGGACAAACCAGTCGGACTTGTCCACTTTGGCCTTGCAGCCGACAACAAGGAAGCCCAGCACACCCAATGCCTCTTCGAGAACACAGGACGCGACGGCATCCGCTTTCAGGCACTGGTACAAGCGTTAGAATTATTAGAAAATTTTATTGAAAACAGTTAAGCGAAATTAACTTTCACTCGAAAGGTCTATGGTCAAACCGAGAGTTACTGAGACATTCTATGAAAACATAGCTAAAATCTGTTTCAAATTTAGAACGGAATGTCGGTATGCGCATGAGATATTTTGCAAGCTTGTTATTTGGCATTTGCTTGAGCACCTCTGCGTTCGCGTCATCTGACGTATTCCTGATCTCGCGCGGGCTTGATGATGAGTTTTTGGGCTCACACAAGGTCCAGCAGTTACCGCGCACCGGCTACAAGGAGCTGCGTTTATGCAACCGCTCCTACTGGGTACGCCCCTACTCCGTCGCATGGACCAAATGGGAAGAGCAGCTGGGCCACGAAGTACGCCTGGAGGCAAACCAGGGCTATGGCTGGGTCGTGCTGTGCAACAAACCCACCACCAAACTGCGCCTGACAGACGTTGGCATCTACGCCACTCTTGAAAAAACTATGGAGCAAGGTGATCCGGACAGAGAGTTCACCAACCGCTTTCAGGCCATCCGCCGCACCTTCATCATGCGCAACGGCCTGACACCCGAAGAAGCAGAAGCCCTGATCGCGAAGAACTACGAACGAACCAGCTCACGCTTAAGCCAGTTCCTCAACCAACGCGACGGCGAGTAAGCCGTCAAGGTAACGATACAGGTCTAGACGCAGCGGCACTTTCTTGCGAGAGATCGCCTTCGCACGAGACCGCAACTGGGCAACATTAGCGCTTTGTTCAGGAACAAACGCATCACGCGAACCACTTTCTCACGTCTCAACGCTGTCCGCGTCCTTTTCATGTTCAACAACAAGAAAAAGACAGATCCATGTTCGCGAATGGAACCTGCAAAAAACTCCTAAGCGCTGCCTCTCTCGCCGCAGCGCTATCAATCGCCGCAACAGCACATGCCAAAAACGGGGTTCTGCTGACCCTGTCCATGTGCTCAGACAGCAACGGTTTCCGCGATGCCTACTGGGCTCAAAAGAATACCGGCGCAAAACAGTACCCCAATGTCTTCTACATGCGCGAAGGCGGCAGCATCGTGAAAGTCATTGGAACGGATGACCTTGCCGACATCACCGATCTGATGATCACCGCCCACGGCAACTGCTCGCAAATAAGCACCTGGACTAACTCTCAGTTTGCCCGCTTGTTAAAGGCAAACCTGCCCGTTTCAAAGGAAATCAAAACTCTGACAACCGTCTCCTGTCATGGTGCAGACACGATCGGTCCAAAGCCGGAGACAAATAGCCTGCTCACAGAGTTGCAAAAGTACTTTGTCGATGCCGACCTGATCACCGGCTTCAAAGGCGTTGCCTCAATCGCGGGCGATGGCAACGGCATTCTGGATTCTAAGTTCTCCGGAAATTCTTATACGGACAATGTTGTGGATCTCGGCAAACTTCAGGCGGCAAAAGTCGCAAACGAAACCTTCTGGAAAACCACAAAGCTGAAAATTGGCGTAATTGACCTACCCCTCAGAGACTTCTGCGATAAGGTCAGCGAAAACGCATCCTTCTTCTCCGACAACTTGCTCGGCGACACCATCAAAGCCCTCTATGAGAAGACCGTTGACGAGATTGAAACCCAGAACTCTGGATGGTCTGACATAACCAAACTGCTCAAGACCGGAGCGAAACCTGCAGCGTGCGGCCCGAAGCACAACGTGGATGCTGCAAACTATTCCTCGAACAACGAGAACTGCAACCAACTCTAGGAAGAACCCAAAAGCATCTCGCTGCATTGGCTACAATCCGGCGAGATGCACTGCCTACAACAGGCCCCTCCCTAGAGATCCTAGGGCATGTCGAGTCTGTAAGACCCCAACTCAACTGTGCCACGCCGTAGCCCCTCCAATAACCTCCTATCAACAAACCAACAGCCAAGCAGGATGTTCCATTGAGCAGCCTTTCTGAGCGGACACCTATGCCTCATATAACAGCCTAACCTATCCCCAATGACAAAAACTCAAGCTTAATTTGATTATGGAATATTTTCAGATTATTTATAGAGGTACAATAAGGCCATCCTTGATCTCTCGGATTTTTTAAGTTCCGTAGATCTTGTCGGCCCGATCTTCAAAGGCGGTGGAGAATTTGCGGAAGGCGCGGTCGAACATGGCACCCATTACGGTTCCCAGTGTCCTGCTCCTGAATTCGTAATTGATGTAGAAGCTCACATCACACTCCCTCTCGGAGAGCGCGTCAAAGCTCCAGACATTTTCCAGATGGCGGAACGGCCCGTCCAGATACTCAACTGTAATCTTGCTTGCTTGACGATCAAGAATGACGCGACTGGCAAATGTCTCTTTAAAAACTTTGTAAGCCACGGTCATATCTGCCACCATCATCTCGCGGTGGTCATCAATCTTTCGGCGCCCACGCACGTGCAAGCCCTGACACAAGGGCACGAACTGGGGGTACTGCTCCACATCCGCGACCAGATCAAACATGTCATCCGCACTGTGCTGAACTCTGTGTGTGCTTTCGAAAGACGGCATATACTCGTGTTCTTTTTCTTCTGGATTCTCAAATTAGTCAGGATGCTCTAAGCGACCTTGCTTGATTTGCCAAGATCAATCTCGGTGTTTTCTGTATTCCACAGGCCAGCGCGCGCCGAAAACATCAAATTTTGTTCATCTCGCAAGCTTTCAGCGACGATCTAACGCAACCATTTCACTCTAAAAACTCTGGCCAGCACTTAAAACTCAACTCTAGACTATGCGCTAATACTTAACTCCTTTCGAAAGCAAACCCAATGCTCAGCCCTTTTAAAATCTCCCGCCTCGTCAAAGAGGGCGCAAAACAAGACTATCTTAAAACAATAAACAGCCTTACCGAAGCCCCGGTGCAGGTCGTCAGTCAGGAAGAAACCAACAGCTACCGGCACACGACGACCATTGAAGGTGGCATTGAACGCATCAGATTCAGGCCGCACCACCCCAACGGCGCCCCTCCAATTATCTTTGTGCATGGCATGTGGCACGGTGCATGGTGTTGGAAGAACTATCAGCAAAAGCTCGCTGAGACCGGCTGGGAAAGCATCGCCATCAGCTTACCCGGGCACGGCTTATCGCCCGAACAACGGCCAACAGCGGAAGCCACACTGGGCTATTACCTGCGCTTTGTGCATGAGGAAGTCCAGCGCCACGACCAATCTCCCATCCTGATCGGACACAGCATGGGCGGTGCGCTTGTGCAGTGGTACCTGAAATACGTTGGATCTGTTAAGGCCGCCGTCTTTGTCGCCTCATGGACGGCCACTGACATTTTGAAGGGCTGTCTGAAGAACGCCATGTCCATCGACCTGCTCGGAACCGCCCTTTCTCCCTTTCTAGGCTACCGTTTCCAGTTCAGATCACCAGAAATCACCGCCAGATGGTTCCTTGCAGACGAAACCAATCCGGTCGCCAAGTACATTCAAAGCCAGCTGGGACCGGAATCGGAAGTGGTGCTCATGCAGCACCGCCCGCCGCACTGGCGCCCTCCCCTTGACGATAAAACACCCAAACTCTGGCTAACTGCCAGCGAAGACGCCATCATCCCGTTCAAACACTCCCGCGACTCTGCGGCGCTGTATAAGGCAACACACAAGGTGGTGCCCCACGCTGGCCATGACCTCATGCTGGAAGACAACTGGGAAGAAAGCCTCTCGCTCATCACCACATGGCTGCAAAACAACAACGCAGCCCAAAATCTCACCATCAGCTAACGCAGGCCTTACCCAGAACAAAAAGAGCGCCCCGCCTTACAAGGGGGACGCTCTTAAAATCTCAGAGGATAGAACCGAATCTTAGTTGCCCTGCTTTGCCTTGCGCGCTGCTTTCAGCTCTGCAAAGTCTTCACCTGCGTGGTGGGAAGAGCGGGTCAGCGGGCTTGCAGAAACCTTCAGGAAGCCTTTTGCATATGCAATCTTCTCATAAGCCTTGAAGTCTTCCGGTGTTGGGAAGTTCATCACCGGGTGGTGCTTCTTGGTTGGCTGCAGGTACTGACCAACGGTCAGGAAGTCCACATCAGCAACACGCAGATCGTCCATCAACTGAAGCACTTCGTTGCGCTCCTCACCCAGACCAACCATGATGCCGGACTTGGTGAACATATTCGGATCAATCTCTTTCACCCGCTGTAGCAGACGGATGGAGTGGAAGTAACGGGCACCGGGACGAACCTTCAGGTAGTTGGAAGGCACAGTCTCAAGGTTGTGATTGAACACGTCAGGCTTTGCCGCCACAACAATCTCAAGCGCACCATCCTTACGCAGGAAGTCAGGTGTCAGCACTTCAATTGTAGTCGTTGGAGACACTTCACGGATCGCCGCAATCACGTTGGCAAAGTGCGTTGCACCGCCGTCATCAAGATCATCACGGTCAACAGAGGTGATCACCACATGCTGCAGTTCCATGGCGGCAACTGCCTTGGCAACGCTTGCAGGTTCACTCTCGTCAACAGCACCCGGCATACCGGTCCGTACATTACAGAACGCACAGGCACGGGTACAGGTATCCCCAAGGATCATGAAGCTTGCATGTTTCTTGGACCAGCACTCACCGATATTCGGGCAGCCAGCTTCCTCACAAACTGTCACAAGGTTGTTCTTGCGAACCAGCTCATGGGTTTCTTTGTAAACCGGAGATGTGGGCGCCTTTACACGGATCCATTTTGGCTTGCGCTGAACAGGGTTATCCGGGCGATGCGCTTTTTCCGGATGGCGCGGACGCACTTTTTCCTGCTCTGCTGACGCAGCTTGGCTCTTATGATTAGGATCGAGTGTATTTACCAGTGTAACCATATCAGTTCCGTCAGGTCCCAGATGCACACTGCCCAATTGCCTTACGGGTCAGTGATGCTGTCTCTTACAAATTTAGTGGTCCATAACAGGATTTAAAGCATCTCTCAATGCCGGACACCGGTGTAACGTCAGTTCCGTGCCCAAGGACCACGCCTATTCAAAGCCAATCGCATTTCCACCAATAATGGCAAAGGCAAGTGCGCCAACCATGCTGGATCGAGTGCGTAAAATCTACAGGTACGCTCCTTTGTAACGAAAAGAGTACCTAGGAAGAATTAAACCCCTCTCACTGGCGAGATTCCAGTGAGAGGGAATTGTTTTACATATTCAAAGAGCGTCCGTAGGCGTCCAGAACACTTTCTTTCATCATTTCAGAAAGGGTCGGATGCGGGAAGCAGGTGTGCATCAGCTCTTCTTCGGTGGTCTCAAGACCCATGGCAACGACGAAGCCCTGAATGAGCTCAGTCACTTCAGCACCCACCATGTGCGCACCAAGCAGCTGACCGGTCTTCTTGTCGAACACAGTCTTCACAAGACCTTCAGGCTCACCAAGCGCAATCGCCTTACCGTTGCCCATGAACGGGAAGCGGCCAACGCGCACGTCATAGCCAGCCTCTTTTGCCTTCTGTTCGGTCAGACCAACAGAGGCAACCTGTGGGTTACAGTAGGTACAGCCCGGAATCTGGTCGCGCTTCATTGGGTGAACATCAAGGCCTGAAATCTTCTCAATGCAGATCACGCCTTCATGCTCGGCCTTGTGTGCCAGCATTGGAGGGCCAGCAACGTCGCCAATCGCGTAAACGCCAGGAACGTTAGTGCGGTTAAACTCGTCAGTGACAATGCAGCCACGATCAGTCTTGATGCCAAGCGCTTCAAGGCCAAGGCCTTCAATGTTACCAACAACACCAACAGCAGAAATCAGCTTCTCGGCAGTGATGTCCTGCTTCTTACCGTCTTTGGTTTCAACAGTAGCCGTTACCTGACCCTTGCCCTTAACAACCTTGGACACCTTCGCGTCCATGATGAACTTCATGCCCTGCTTCTCCATCTGCTTTTTTGCAATCGCGGAGATTTCAGGATCTTCAACCGGCATGATGGTCGGCATCATTTCAACAACGGTCACATCAGCGCCCATTGTCTTGTAGAAGGAGGCAAACTCGATACCGATCGCGCCTGAACCCATCACAACGATGGACTTAGGCATCTTTTCTGGAACCATCGCTTCAAAGTAGGTCCAGATGTTTTCTTTGTCAGGCTCAATGCCTGGAATAACGCGCGGCTTCGCACCAGTCGCAACAATGATGTGCTTGGCGGAGTACGTGCCATGGCCCTTAACACCCTTAGGAGTTGGGTGCTGTGGCAGCATGGCGTCTTTGGAAGAAGGACCAACGGAAACTTCACCCGGTTTGGTGAGCTTTGCTTCACCCCAGATAACGTCCACTTTGTTCTTCTTCATCAGGAAGCCGACACCGCCATTCAGCTGGCCGGAAACACCACGGGAGCGCTTCACGACTGCAGAAGCATCAAAGCTCACGTTTTCAGCGGAAAGACCGTAGTCCTTGCCGTGCTGCATGTAGTGGTAGATTTCAGCAGAACGCAGCAGCGCCTTGGTTGGGATACAGCCCCAGTTCAGGCAGATACCGCCCATATGTTCACGCTCGACAATCGCGGTCTTAAAACCAAGCTGCGCGGAGCGGATTGCGGTTACATAGCCACCAGGACCAGAACCAATGATAATCACGTCGTAGGCGTTGCCACTCATCAATTTAACCTCGCCAAATCGGCCTCAAGGAGCTTGAGGCTCCACATAAAGGTGGGAGAACTTGGGAAAATTCTCCAAAACGTAGTCCGGCAGTTCTCCGCTGTCCTTAGTGACCAGCTTGCCTCTGCCATCACCTGCTTCCAGACGGTCCAGCGTTCGCTGTGCACGGCCCAGATAGGCATCATTCATGTGTTCGGTGTGCGAGTAAGCCTCAAGCTTCGTAACCACCTTGTCCATGTCCCCCAAAAAGCTGAAATGCCAGCTGGAGGAAGGGATCAGTTCACGTCGCATAAGTCGGCTGTGCCGTAAAAGTGCTTTCCAGTGCCACAAAGCAACTTCCAAAGAAGACGGAAGACTTTTGCTTTGATATGCCCGCTCACGCCGCAAAGCCTGAGCTCCTTTGAAAAACAAGGCACTGATCATTCGCGGGCACGAGGTAAAATCCGAGACGTCGTCTTTAAAGTTCAGTCTGTATCGGAAAATATCCGCGCCAAAGAATGTCAGGCTCTTCCAACTCTTGGGATCATTCTTCGCTCTGAGCAACGCCTCCGGCTTTGGAATTTCATCCACGTCGGAAACAACGATCAGATCTTTCACCGCAAGGTCTTTAAGGCCGCGTTCTATGCAGTCGCGTTGGTGGTACTCCCTTGACCAGGCGCTTTGCGCTGCCTCTGGCATATCCTCGACAATCACATGTCGGATCTTGCTCAAAAACGGTGCAAACCGCGACTTGTTATCAGCAAAATAGAGTGGTTTTTCCTGTCCGGTAAAGGTTTTGGTTGCCTCTACAAGAATAAACTCATCCACCACATCAAACAGTTCGCCAAGGCGAATTTCAAGGGTATCGAGTTCGTTGAAAAACGTGAAGCCATCGACAACTTTGACCATATCTCACGGTCTCCTTGCTCAAACGGTCTTCAGCTTACTCCACTCCTTTTGCTCACACCTACCACTTGGATTTACCGGCAGAAAACTGAGGGTTCCCCGCGTTCTGCCGGTAAGTCCGGATTAAACCAACATGGACATCGGGTTTTCGATGTAGCCTTTGAAGGCCTGCAGAAGTTCTGCACCCAGCGCACCGTCCACCGCGCGGTGGTCAGTGGAAAGAGTCACAGACATCACAGTTGCAGGAACGATCTCGTCGCCCTTCACAACCGGACGCTTCTGACCAGCACCAACAGCAAGAATGGTTGCATGCGGAGGATTAATCACCGCAGCAAACTCCTTGACGCCGAACATGCCAAGGTTGGATACGGAAGTCGTACCGCCCTGGAATTCGGTTGGAGCCAGCTTGCGCTCACGAGCACGCTTTGCCAGATCTTTCATCTCGATGGAGATGGTAGAAAGCGTTTTCTCTTCAGCACGGCGAATGATCGGAGTGATCAGGCCGCCATCGATGGAAACTGCAACACCAACGTCAGCATGTTTATGCATAACCATGCCGCTCTCAAGGTAAGATGCATTCGCGTTTGGAACTGCTTTCAGTGCCAGCGCGTGCGCCTTGATGATCATGTCGTTGACGGAAAGCTTATAAGCTGGCTTGCCATCGCTGTCCTTTGGCGCAGATGCGTTCAGCTGCGAGCGCAGAGCCAGCAGGTCGTCCAGTTCACACTCTACAGTTAGGTAGAAGTGTGGAACGGTCTGCTTGGATTCGGTCAGACGCTTCGCAATGATCTTGCGCATGCCATCATGAGGAACCAGCTCGTAGCTGTCTTCATCAAACAGCTTGAGGGTCTGTTCATCAGATGGACCAGACGCCAGCGCGGCTTTTGGAGCCTCTGCCGCCTTAGGTGCTTCCGCAGCCTTAGGAGCAGCTTCCGCCTTACCGGTGCCAGCAGCAACCGCAGCCTCAATGTCACGCTTCACAACGCGGCCATGCGGGCCAGTGCCAGCAACCAGCGCAATGTCCAGACCATTCTGCTTCGCCAGACGGCGCGCCAGAGGAGAGGAGAACACACGCTCGCCGGAAGCCGCCACAGGAGCAGCCGGTGCCGGAGCAACCGCAGCAGCAGGCGCTGCCGGAGCAGCTGGTGCCGCAGGAGCAGGAGCCGCCGCCGCAGGAGCAGCTGGTGCTGCGTCCATTGCAGAAGCGTCTTCGCCCTCTTCCAGAAGAATCGCGATCGGTGCATTCACCTTCACGCCTTCAGTTCCCTCAGCAACAACGATCTTACCGATGGTGCCTTCATCGACAGCTTCCACTTCCATGGTCGCTTTGTCGGTCTCGATCTCTGCAAGCACATCACCTGCAGAAACCGTGTCACCTTCTTTAACCAGCCACTTGGCCAGATTGCCTTCTTCCATTGTAGGAGAAAGCGCGGGCATCAAAATGTTGATCGGCATACCACTTATCTCCTGAAATTAGGCAGTGTAGGTCACAGCCTTGACAGCATCGATAACTTCCTTGGAGTTTGGCAGAGCCAGCTTCTCAAGGTTCGCTGCATAAGGCATTGGAACGTCTTTACCGGTTACGCGCAGAATTGGCGCATCCAGCCAATCGAAGGCTTCGCTCTGAACCTGATAAGCAATTTCAGAGGAAACAGAACAGATCGGGAAGGCTTCTTCAACAGTAACCAGACGGCCTGTCTTGCGAACAGATGCCAGCACCGTATCCATGTCCAGCGGACGAATGGTACGCAGGTCAATCAGTTCAACAGAAACACCCTGCTTTGCCAGTTCATCAACAGCCGGGATTGCGTAGGTCATGCCAATGCCCCACGAAACCATGGTCGCATCAGTACCTTCGCGAACAATCTTCGCCTTACCGATTGGCAGAACCAGATCTTCAACATCCGGCACATCGAAGTGGTGACCGTAAAGGATCTCGTTCTCAAGGAACACAACCGGGTTAGGATCGCGGATCGCCGCTTTCAAAAGACCCTTCGCATCAGCTGCGGTGTAAGGCTGAACAACCTTCAGGCCCGGAATGGACGCATACCATGCCGCAAAGTCCTGAGAGTGCTGTGCACCCACACGAGCTGCCGCACCGTTTGCACCGCGGAACACCATAGGCGCACCCATCTGACCACCAGACATGTAAAGCGTCTTGGCAGCAGAGTTGATGATGTGGTCAATCGCCTGCATTGCGAAGTTGAAGGTCATGAACTCAACGATTGGGTTCAGACCAGCCATCGCAGCACCAACAGCAAGACCGGTAAAGCCATGCTCGGTGATTGGAGTGTCGATCACGCGCTTTTCGCCGAACTCATCCAGAAGGCCCTGGGAGATCTTGTAGGCACCCTGATACTGAGCAACTTCTTCGCCCATCAGGAACACGTTCTCGTTGCGGCGCATTTCCTCGGCCATCGCGTCGCGCAGGGCTTCACGAACGGTAATGTTCACCATGTTGGTGCCCGCAGGAATTTCCGGATCAGCAGGCGCAACACTTGCAACCGGAGCTGCCGGAGCCGCAGGTGCTGGTGCTTCAGCAGCCGCAGGAGCAGCCGGAGCCTCTGCCGCAGCAGGGGCAGCAGTAGCTAGATTGTCAGCAGCAGATGCGTCTTCGCCCTCTTCCAGTAGAACTGCAATCGGAGCGTTGACCTTAACTTCCTCGGTACCTTCCGCAACAAGGATCTTGCCAAGCACGCCCTCGTCGACAGCTTCCACTTCCATGGTCGCTTTATCGGTTTCGATTTCCGCGATCACATCACCTGCAGAAACGGTATCGCCTTCTTTCTTAAGCCACTTGGCAAGCTTGCCTTCTTCCATGGTCGGAGAAAGCGCAGGCATTAGAATTTCAATAGCCATAATTAATTTGTCCCGACCTTAGAGCACGATATCTGTGTAAAGCTCAGATGCATCCGGCTCCGGATCGTTCTGTGCAAACTCAGCAGAAGCAGCAACAACTGCGCGCACTTCCTTATCGATCGCTTTCAGCTCGTCCTCAGAAGCCCATTCTTTTTCAAGAAGGCGGGCACGAACCTGTTCAATCGGGTCATGCTCGGAGCGCATCTTCTGGACTTCGTCTTTACTGCGGTATTTTGCAGGGTCAGACATAGAGTGACCACGATAACGATAGGTGATCATCTCAAGGATGTAAGGACCATTGCCTTCACGGCACCACTCCATGGCATAGTCGGTCGCAGCTTTCACCGCGCGCACATCCATGCCATCAACCTGAACACCCGGAATGCCGAAGGACGCACCGCGCTGGGAAAGGTCGGTTGTGGAAGAAGCACGTTCAACGGACGTACCCATGCCGTACTTGTTGTTTTCGATCACGTAGATCACTGGCAGGTTCCAAAGCTTCGCCATGTTGAAGCTTTCATAAACCTGACCCTGGTTGGCAGCACCATCGCCGAAGAACGCCATGGAGACTTTGCCGTTCTCCTTGTAGCGGTTCGCAAATGCCAGACCGGTGCCGAGCGCTACCTGCGCACCAACAATACCGTGTCCGCCATAGAACTCTTTTTCTTTGGAGAACATGTGCATGGAACCGCCCTTACCTTTGGACAGACCACCCTGACGACCGGTCAGTTCGGCCATCACGCCGTTCGGGTCCATACCACAAGCAAGCATATGAGCGTGGTCACGATAAGAAGTGATCATCTGATCACCCTGTTCCTTGGCCATCTCCATACCAACAACAACAGCTTCCTGACCGATATAAAGGTGACAGAAGCCACCGATCATACCCATACCATAAAGCTGACCCGCCTTTTCTTCGAAACGACGGATAAAAAGCATTTCGCGATAAGCGTTTAGCTCTTCTTCTTTGGAAAATTCTGAAATGGCGGGCACGTTTTTCATCGCACCGCGGGCTTTGGTTGCGCTTTTTGCGCGACCGCCTGAAGACTTGGATTGAGTTCCAGCCATGAGCCTCGTCTCTTTTGACGTGAATTGGTGAGTGCACCCTATCCCGCGCGGGACGGATTGCCAACATTCGCAATAACACTTGGGGATTTAGATAAGACGCTGATTTTATTGTATTTTTAAACTTAACCTAATTTAGGTTAAGTTGTAGAAATTAACCTACATCGGGTTAATGCACGCTGATGTTTCAGCGACGCATGATTGCAACTTCATTCACATGCGCCAGATTCAGGGAGGCGCGGGCGCGCTCATCCACCATGTCCGGGTCAAGGCTTTCCGGGTCAAGTAACATGACACGGCGTTGTAATTGCAAGCGTTCTTCCCGCAGTTCATGAAGCTCCAGTTCAAGCGCAAGAATTTCATGCTCAATCTGTGGTCGCCCCACAAGTCCCAGCTTACCGTTGAGCGCGTGAAATGCAAAGTAGCAAAGCGCCCCAATGGCAATTCCTGGCACCACGAGATTTTTCAGATAGGAGTGTTTTCGCTGACGTGTAGTTGCTCGCACGGACTGACCTACTCATTACAAAAATGGTCACATGCCAAAACTATTTCACAACGCCCTTAACCAACAGTTTCCACGCAGAACGAAAATCGGTTTTCTCTGCTAATTTTTTGAAAATCAGATTAATTTGCCCACACCGCTGTTGATCCAACGATTGTGCCGTTGACTTAAACGAGTGCCAAAGAGAGCATGCTGAATCAGAGGATTCAGGAGATTGAGGGGCTGCTATACCGATGAAACTGAGCGGAACTTTCTTGGTAGCAATTGCGCTCGTCCTGTACGCAGCTATCGTTATTCGCCTGCCGGAGGCACCAAAGGAATGCAATCCAAACCCGACTGATGAGGACATAAGGCAAGTCTTGCTAGCTGAAATGAATGCTCGAAGCATTGACGTGGAGAATTTGTTGCCAACTGAAGGTTCGAATTTGCATGCAGGTGACATGACTATTCGACCAGCAGATCATGACCCCAATGACAACTCAAACTCTGAGTACAATTTGTCAAAATTTGAGGTCCAGTTCACCCATACAGACTTTGAATTCTGGGCACTAATTGATGCGTGTGGGAACGCGCTTATGGCCGGACGCGGTAGATATCGATATTAGAACCTCGCCCTCTCTTTCTGCCATGCAAAAACTCTTGCAACCTAAGGCAACCGTGATAGTACAGCTGCATCAACATATGAGGGATACTTTTTATGCAGCACAGTATCAATGAAGCCAAAGACTTGAGCATGGTTCTAACCGACGCAAAATATCCTGAGCTGCCAGGGTTTCGCAGTAACAAGGTTCGCGATACCTACCAATTGCCAGGCGGCAAACGTCTATTGATCTCCACCGATCGCCAATCTGCATTCGACCAGATTCTGGCCGCCGTTCCGTACAAAGGTCAGGTACTCACTCAGGTAGCGCGCTACTGGTTTGACCAGACGCAGGACATCTGCCCTAACCACGTCATCAGCTACCCGGACCCGAACGTTGTGCTGGTTAAAGACCTCAACATGCTTCCAGTAGAGGTCGTGGTCAGAGGCTATCTGACAGGCTCCACAAACACCAGTATCTGGCCAATGTATGAGCAAGGTCAGCGTGAAGTTTACGGCCACAAACTCCCAGATGGCCTGAAGAAAAATCAGAAACTTCCCAAACTCCTCATAACCCCGACCACAAAGCCCGTGGATGGAGGGCACGACGCCCCGATCACAGAAGAGGAAATCCTTCAAAGCCAGCTCGTAAAACCAGAGCACTGGCATGAGATCGTGGAAAAAAGTCTGGCACTCTTTACCCGTGGACAAGAGCTAGCCGCTCAAAAGGGCCTCATCCTGGTCGACACAAAATATGAGTTCGGTCTGGATGAAAACGGAACAGTTGTAATAGCCGACGAAATCCACACACCAGATTCCAGCCGCTATTGGATTGCCGGGAGCTATCAGGAGCGTCTCGATGCAGGAAAAGAGCCCGAAAGCCTCGATAAGGAATTCTTACGCTTGTGGGTGGCCGGCCAATGTGACCCTTACAAGGACCCAATTCCAGAAATTCCTGAGGAGACACTGCTGGAATTCAGCAATAAATACATCTCCCTCTTTGAAAAAGTGACGGGCCAGACTTTTGAGAAACCCGACCAATCCATCTCCGTCCACGACCGCATCCACAACGCCCTAGCCAAGGCATTGCCGGAGTATTTTTAAGGTCCAAACTCATACCCCAATGGTGACGGGAACTCTAAATGCAATCTGGCAAAACAGGATGTTCAGCTCACCAACATCGATCCTCCGGCAATGCACTTATGCCGGAGGAGTCCTCTAACGAAATAGTAGGGGCTCAACCCGTGGGGTCTTTTCACCTGGAACCGGGAGCAGCATTTTCCCGCGAGAGAATACTCGACAACATTTAGTCCAATAAGGGAGAAAACCACCCTTAACCGCGCGTTTCAAGTGTCTAAGTCCAACGCATTTTGTGGCGTTATGCTGAAGAAAAGAAAGTGTATAAGCATCACCCCAAAGCCATAAAATTACTCATCAATTCCACTTAGCCGCCTTAAGAGCGCAGCCTTGTATAGATGAACCGTCTAATACGGATGCCTAATACATTAGCCTAGCTAATATACATTCTTAAGAATAACTCACCACTATAAAATACAAGGGAAGCAAGCACTTATCATGTCAGCAGCCTTCACTGATTGTTTGTTGTGCAATCATAATATTTGCTAAATGCCGCTTACTCTGCTGGCATCCCTCAAGATTTCCGTCAACTATTGAGATTAGCTGGAAAGCTCGGACAAGAAATAATTTGCCCATTTAGATGAAATTTTATTATCTTATACAGGTGAAATCGATTTCCTTTTGTGATGCGTTAATTTTGTGAGGTCATCAATACCTGCTCACTTGCAAATATGAAGGGCCTCACAGCGTTACCCCGCATCCCAGGCTGTATCTTAGTATGCATCGGTCAAACTTAGATCCAACTAAGGAGCAAATCATGTTAGAAGTTCTGGTCGGTCTGGTTGCCCTCTTACTACTCCTAATCCTCAAAGAACTGAGGGGAATTCATAGCGTTGTTGGCAATGCGATCACCTATGGACCGGGGAATGCAATCTATCAGATCAACAGCGGCATAGCAGACCTAGCCGGAACTGAGCATTTGGACACAGAGCCAGACCCTACAGGCTCCGTACGACAGCTTTCTGAACAGATGCAGAAAACCAATGATCTACTCACAAACATTGAGAGCCAAATGTCCCCGGCCCCCTATCACTCACGCATTGACACTGACTCCTATTAAAATGAAGCCAGTCTGGCTGGCACAAAAACCGTACCGCGCACGTGTTGCCTATCGAAGCTATGAAGGCTGCAGCTTGTTCTGCCAACGAAATAGCTACGCCAAACTCCAGCCGCTATTGGATTGCTGAGAGCTATCGGGACAGCTTCATTTCAGGAAAATATCCGGTGCCGCCTCTCCGAAAACCGGATCGCTCCCTGCCCACGCCGGCATCCGCAATGCACTATAGACAAGCCAATGCCAGAATACTTTTAGGGTCCATGCTTGCAGCCAACAACAGATCGTAGTCATCAAAAGAAACTCGGGTGATCCACTCGTTAAAATTCAGTCACATGCCAAAACTATTTCATAACGCGTTAAACCAAGAGCTTCCACGCAAATCAGATTTGTTTTTCTATGCCATTTACGAGAACCAGGTCTATAGGTACAGACGAGTGCGAATTTGGTTGTGGTGTTTTGATTGGTACGAGTACCAAGGTGAGTCCACTGGATAAGGGGCTTAAGGAAATTATAAAGAAGGTTTACCGCTGACGTCGGAGTACTGGCACAGCAAGTGACACAGAAAAGACTAGCGCGCGCTTAGGCCGATCCCTCAGAATAGAAAACAAAACACTGAACTTAGGTAAGCTACCTATCCTCACT
The DNA here is from genome assembly GCF_014651595.1 of Pseudovibrio japonicus. Taxonomy (GTDB): domain Bacteria; phylum Pseudomonadota; class Alphaproteobacteria; order Rhizobiales; family Stappiaceae; genus Pseudovibrio; species Pseudovibrio japonicus. The sequence continues at coordinate 264,051 of NZ_BMXE01000004.1, forward strand.
ATCAATAACGTATAATTTCGCGAGTTTCACATGCAAATATTGAAATTATAATATTCAATAGTACTCACTCATACTCCAGATTCTTAGCAAATCACGGATAAGAACTCACACCAATTTCGTTTGAAATGAGAGACACATTAGTAAATATCACTAAATTACAATCACATCCATAATCTACTACCGGATAAATAGGTTTCTAGGGGGCATTCTTGTATAATAAAGCTGTAATTCATCTAGGTGCTCACAAGACAGGTACGACTCATTTACAGTTAGCTTTAGAGAAGAACCGAGAACTATTAACAAGTAAGGGCATCACCTACCCAACCAGATCAACGTTCTCGGCTCAGTTTACGATTAGATTTCGTACGGCTGTTCGGCTCAACGCTTTCGATAGCAAAACTTTCCTCCCGTTCTTTCACGACGTGATTGGTAGCAAATCAACCTGCTCGAGCGGCATTATCCTCTCCGATGAGGAGTTATTGGGATCACCCGATTTAGCAGCAACTAAAACGCTATACCCCCGTGCTAATGCACATGTATCGTCCCTGTCAGAGCTTATTTCTGCAGAACAAAGATTATGGATTTTAACCATCAGAAGCATAGCAGATTTTATCGCGTCAACCTATATTCAAAGATTTAAAGTCTGGAGGCCCATTTCTGTAGAAGAGTATCTTTCAAGGTTGGATATACACAATATTAGCTGGCTCAAAGTTGTGCAAGGTATCCTTGCGAGCATTCCTTCTGGAGACGTTTTGGAGGTATTTAATTACTCAGGCCTAGAGACGAACAACACTATTTTCGACCGTCTGGCCATGCACTTCGAACTTCTTGATGTAGACAGAGAGATGCCAAGTACGACACCTAATCAAGGCTATAGCAGCACTGGGCTTAAAATTATTTCAGGATTAGCGCCAATTGTGAGTGATAACGGCCAAAGAATGGCAATCAGAAGGTTTGTTGAAAAAGAGTTTAGCAGAAGCCCTAACGATTCGTTTAATTTATTGCCTGAGAAACTAAAAGACAGATTTCAAGCCGCAACGGTCGCTGACATTAAACAGATTAAAGCTATCAGCGATCCGCGCCTTAGAGTCTGCTTTTAGTAAAACCAAGCGACCTTCTCCCATTAAAATTGGTTTCAAATATCTGGGCGAGTAAGGAGCTATGTTCGGGGCACTGCAAGGGCATCTTAGGATGTTTTGACTCTATATTCTTCTCTTCAGATTATAGTTTCAGAAAAGGAAGCATTTCTTTCTATGCAAGTTTTTGAAATTGATCGTGATTATGAATCTGAGCATAGGGTAAAGGGTCTTTGGTCACCAGACCATACCAAAGAGTCAGCTCACAAGTTAGACGCCTGGAATCCTGGTTTTAATCTTGTTTTTGACGCGACTGGGAAGGTCGCCCCTGATGATATTAACCGTTTCAGGGAGAGCTGGTTGGTTATAACTGTAAAAGACCTTGTAGATTTTGATGCCATTGGTGTCTTCTCACAACATCAGCGTTCCATGCCAGCAATCAATGCTGCAATGAAAAAAGCTTTTGAACATGTTGCACCTAACGCAGCCCAATTTATCGAGACTGATAAGGTTTGGGCGGAATACCAGGATCGCCAGGTTCCAGGTGGTCCGTTCTATGTAACTAATCTTCTCGTTTCGCAGGATTCGTGGGATTCCGACGCGATGGAAATCAGCAAAATGACGAGAAAAGATGGCTCTTCATTTGAGCTGGTAGAGGGAGCTAAGCGGGCTGTTCGCAGCTCCTCCCTGACCGATAACCCTATCTGGCGGGAAAGCCGTACAGGTCATGTGTTGTGTACGGATGTAATGAAAGAGGCGCTCCAAGCAGCAGGTTGCCGTGGGTGGTATTTCCGACCCGTTACCGTAACTGATCAGTGACCAGAAATGATCTCCCGCCCATCCAAAACCAGCAACATCTAACGACGACGACCAGCAGAGCCCAGACCGGAGCTCTGCTGGCTCTCCAGATGCTATTTGACGCCCAATCGCCCCCCCACACCTTTCAAAAAGCTGGAAGCATTGCCCTCACCTATTCTGGAGAACATGATCAGGTTCCCGAACAGGATGAGAGAGACACCGGTGACGGCAGGGAGCGTCCATCCATACCCTTCGACAACTGTTGAAAGAAGCAAGGCAACAACGGGAAAGAGCACCGTCGCATACCCGGCTTTTGCCGATCCGATGCGGGCCACAAGCAGCAGGTAGGTGGTAAAGCCAATGACACTTGAAAACGCTGCAAGATAAATAAGGGCAGCCACATAAGAAACTGTCGTTGGCAGAACCACCTCATTACCGGTAACCGCAATAAGCACCAGTATGATGAGCGCGCCAATGCCCATGCCCCAGCCATTGGCCGTAACGGTACTGATACCCAGACTCGTATTCTTCCGCGAAACCATGGTGCCCAAAGAAAAGAAGTAGGTGCCAAGCATAGCCCACCCCACACCCCAAAGCGTGCTGGCGTCAAAGGAAAGCGCCAGACTTTGCCAGAAAATGAAAATGAGGCCACTCACACCGAAGAACCCGGCAACAACAACGCGCTTTGTGATCGTCTCGCCATAGAAAAAGCGGGCATTCACAGCATTGAAGATGGAGGCAAGAGAGAAGATCACCGAAACCAGTCCTGAAGGAATGAGCGCAGTTGCATTATAAAACGCCACAAAATTCAAACTAAACAGGCAGAGCGCTTGCAACACCACATAGCGCCATGTGCTCGGCAGACTTAAGCGCCTGAGCACCACCAATCCAGCAAGCATCAGGACGGCAGCCATCGCAAACCGATAGAAAATGGAGGTTAGGATAGGCACCTCCCCAATTTGCCAGGCGATCGCCAGCCAGCTCGTACCCCAGAGGAGAACGGTGGCAATAAATAGGAATGCGGTATTCATAATGTCGTATCTCCTTGACCTTGAGATACGCCCGGCCTCCTGTTCCTTCTTGCATAATCTTGCGGTTTAATCGCGTCCGACCTTTTTCTGCCCTTCAATCCGATATATTCTGTCTGCATGAAACAGACTGTCACAGATGTCCTTGAAGCCTCCTCCGGAGCACATGCCACCGCGCGGCTGGACCTAGGTGCCGGGCAAACGGTAATTCTCTGGGAAAACCGTGGAGACCGGATTTTCTACGATCATCCAGACGGGCACACGTTCAGCTTTTATCTTAAGGGCGGCACTGGAACCCGCCGTCTTGATATTGGTGGAGCAATAGGCCACCCCGGAGCAGTCTGCGTCATGCCAGCAAACCAAAGCTCCGACTGGGAAATCACCTCAAGTTTCCAATTTGTCCATTTTCACGTGCCCGACGCCACGCTGCGCGCAAGCTACGCGCATATTCATGACCGCGACGCGCGTCTACTGGAAGTTCGGGAAAGCACATTTGCCGATCAACCCGAAATCGCCGCCCCCATGTTTCAAATGGCCGTCGCAGCACAACAAGGCGACCGCCTCGCCGCAGAAGTTGCCCTCTCAACGCTCGTTGCTCATTTGCCGGAAGAAAAACTCATCCTGAAAGGCGGGCTTTCTCCTCAGCAACTACGCAGAACAGATGAGTGGATCTCTGCAAACATAAGCGGGTCAATTCTTCTAGCCGATCTTGCCAACACAGCAGGACTGTCAGAATTTCATTTCCAGCGCATGTTCACCCTGTCGCGCGGCGTATCCCCCCATAAGTGGGTAATAAACAAGCGCATCGAGTGCGCAAAAGATCAGCTAAAGGGATCACAAACCATCGCCCACATTGCAAGCGCCTGCGGCTTCTCATGTCAAAGCCACTTGACCCGCGCCTTCAAAGCAGAAGTCGGGACCACTCCGGCACAGTACCGTGCTCAGGTGTCCGGTTAGCCGCTTACGCACCTTTCACTCAGCACGCCCGCCCCACACATTCTCAGATGACCGTCTCCCGCATATCTAAGGCGCTTTACCTGCAAAGCAACGCAACAGAGGCGTAAAAAACGCAAATCAACGCACATAACAACGCAAAACCGGGGGCCCAATTGGATCCCCAGCAATAAGCGTACGATGACAAAGACTTAGGCGTTTGCAGCCAGTTTGGTCAGCTTGGACAGCACCGCAGCTGTTCCTTTCAAGCGATCATCCGCTGTTGGCCAGTCACGGGTCAGCACCACCTTCTGATCAGGCCTGATCTTGGCGAGGATAGTTTGCTCGGCAATGTAAGAGACCAGCCCCGCCGGATTGCTGAATTCGCCATTGCGGAAGGCAATCACTATGCCCTTCGGCCCAGCGTCAATCTTTTCAACATTCGCTTTGCGGCACAGCCCCTTGATATAAACGATCTTCAGAAGGTGTTGAACTTCCTCAGGAAGTGGCCCGAAGCGGTCAATCATCTCCGCCCCAAACCCGTCAATATCTGAAAGTTCCATCAGGTCTGCCAGACGTCGATAAAGCTCAAGCCGCAACTGCAGGTCCGGCACATACGTATCGGGGATAAGTACCGGCGTTCCAATCGCAATCTGCGGCGACCACTGATCTTCCTGGAAGTCCTCACCGCCTGACTTCAGCTGAGCCACCGCCTCCTCCAGCATCTGCTGGTAGAGCTCAAAACCCACCTCTTTAATATGCCCGGACTGCTCTTCACCAAGCAAGTTACCCGCCCCGCGAATGTCCAGATCATGCGAGGCAAGCTGGAAACCTGCACCCAAATTCTCTAGGCTTTGCAATACCTTAAGGCGACGCTCGGCGGTAGGCGTAAGGGTCTTGTTGGCAGGCACTGTAAACAAAGCGTAGGCCCGAGTCTTAGATCGACCCACACGGCCACGGATCTGATAAAGCTGCGCAAGACCAAACATGTCCGAGCGGTGCACAATCAAAGTGTTGGCGTTTGGTATGTCCAGTCCAGATTCCACAATAGTGGTCGCCAAAAGCACATCAAACTTCCCCTCATAAAAGGCATTCATGATGTCATCCAGCTCACCGGCAGGCATTTGCCCGTGAGCAGAAACCACTTTAACTTCAGGCACATTCTCTTCCAGAAAGGCCCTCACCTCCGCTAGATCAGAAACACGCGGACACACATAAAAGCTCTGCCCCCCACGATAATGCTCACGTAAAAGGCTTTCGCGGATAACCATCGGATCAAACGGGGATATGAACGAACGCACAGCCAACCGATCTACCGGCGGCGTCGCAATAAGGGAAAGCTCCCGAACCCCTGTTAGCGCCAATTGCAAAGTGCGCGGAATCGGTGTCGCAGAAAGGGTCAAAACGTGAACATCACTTTTCAGCTCTTTCAACCGTTCTTTATGCTTTACCCCAAAATGCTGTTCCTCATCGATAATGAGAAGACCCAAGTCCCTGAAACCAATAGCTTTACCAAGCAACGCATGCGTACCGATCACCACATCAACGGCCCCCTCTTTCAGGCCCTTCTTGGTTTCTGAAAGCTCCTTACCGGGGACAAGCCGCGACGCCTGACGCACTTCAATAGGCAATCCATTAAAGCGATCCGCAAACGTCCTGTAGTGCTGACGCGCCAACAAAGTCGTGGGCACAACAACCGCCACCTGCCTCCCTGACATCGCCGCCAAATACGCTGCTCTTAGAGCTACTTCCGTCTTACCAAAGCCCACATCACCGCAAATGAGCCGATCCATCGGACGACCGGATGCCATATCGTCAAACACAGACTCGATGGCGCTCATCTGGTCATCGGTCTCGTCATAAACAAACCGGGCAGAGAATTCGTCATAAGCCCCTTCAGGCGCTGTAATCGCCGGAGCGGTTCGTAAAGCACGTTCAGCAGCAATCTTGATCAAGCCATCGGCAATCTCAAGAATACGCTTTTTCATCTTAGCTTTACGGGCCTGCCACGCCCCGCCGCCAAGCTTATCTAATTGAACTTCCTGATCTTCCGAGCCATAGCGTGTCAGCAGCTCAATGTTCTCTACCGGAAGGTAAAGCTTGTCCGAACCCGCATATTGCAGCTCAAGACAATCATGGGGCGCCCCAACCGCCTCAATGGTCTTAAGCCCAATAAAGCGCCCAATACCATGTTCAACATGAACAACCAGATCACCCGGAGAAAGCGCCGAGGCTTCTGTAAGAATGTTCGCGCCCTTGGACTTACGCCGACGCTGACGCACCAGACGATCACCGAGGATATCTTGTTCACCGATGAAGGCCAGATCATCAATCTCAAAGCCGTGCTCAAGCCCAAGCAGGATCAAGGTCGTCAGCCCAGCGGGCACTTTTTTCAACTCAGCAGAGTTACCCGCATACCCCGTTCGGTCCAGTCCATGATCAGCAAGCACCTGCGCCAAACGCTCGCGGGAACCCTCACTCCAGCAGGAAAGCACCGCCCTCTTCCCATCTTTGGAAAGTGCCTCCACGTGGGTAGACAGAGCGTCAAAGATGTTTACGTCACCAGCAGCACGCTCAGCTGCAAAGTTACGCCCCTGGCGACCACCCATATCGATAGCGGTCTTACCTGTACCCGGAGGCATGGCAAACGGGGATAACTGCGCAGAGGCCCTGTCAGCAATGAAGCTCCCGAACTCCGGCTCCTGAAGATACAAGGCGACCGGCGGAACTGGCTTATATGGCACCCCTGATGAAAGCGCCTTGTTGTTTAAGCCGTCCTGGCGCGCCCCGTAGTGTTCCTCAACCTGCTCCAGCCGTTCCTTGATCATGTCCTCTGTATTGGCATCCAGTAAAACCGGCGTTTCACCAATGTAATCAAACAGGGTAGCAAGATTATCGTGGAACAGCGGTAGCCAGTGCTCCATCCCCGCATAACGGCGCCCTTCACTGATGGACTGATAAAGAACATCATCCGGCCCAGCGGCCCCAAAGGTGGTCACGTAATTCCGGCGGAAGCGAGAGATTGTCTCAGGTTCAAGAATGATCTCGCTCATGGGGACAAGTGTTAGCCCCTTCTTCTGAGCGAGCGTCATTTGCCTATCCGTATCAAACGAGCGAATGGACTCAAGCGTATCCCCGAAGAAATCCAGACGAACCGGCTCTTTGGTTGCCGGAGAAAACAAATCAATGATCCCGCCGCGCACCGCATATTCGCCGGTTTCGCGCACGGTTGGCGTTCGGGCAAACCCGTTCACTTCCAACCACTTAATGATCTTGTCCGGATTAATGCGATTGCCCGGCTTAAACGAGAGAATATGGTTGGCTGCCCAGTCCCGAACCGGCATCCGCTGCAAAGCCGCATTGACCGTAGTGATCAACACGAACTTCTTTTTCTTTGGCAGCCCCTTCGCCAGTCGCAGTAAAGTCAGCAATCTGCGCGCAACAATCGCTCCATGCGGCGAAACACGGTCATACGGCAAACAATCCCATGCCGGAAGCTGAAGCACTTCCACATCAGGCGCAAAGAACCCCAGAGCCTCGGTCAGCGCCGCCATGCGCGTTGCATCACGGGCAACATAAGTCAGCGCAAGGCCGCCCTCCTGGACTTCTGCAAGTATCTTTGAAAGCACGTAAGCTTCCGCTCCATCTGGAACAGAGGCCAGCGTTATGTTTTCACTTTTCTTCAGCAAACTTTCAAACACGGACTGGGCAACCTTATTTCTTAAAATCATCAGCAGACAAAACAAAGGCATCTGATTGCGCCCAACCAGATGCCTTAAAACATTAGCTTCCGCTCTTATCCTTGTAGTAGTTCAGGATCTTACGGAAGAGCTCTGTGTTGGCTTCATCAGGGACCGGTTTCGTTCCAATAAACCATGAAAACAGGTCCTGATCGTGGTGCTGCAAAAACACCTCCAGCTCATCCAACTCACCATCAGACATCTGGGCAATATGCTTTTCAACGTATCCACCGAGCATAATGTCCATTTCTTTCATACCGCGATGGTGACAGCGGAAAACTATGCGCTTTCTCCGGTTATCTAGCTCCATGTTCTCGTTTTGATCCTCGCTCTGCGCACTATGATCCATCGTCATTCCCCTAGACGGTCGCTTATGCCTGTCACTATCTGCAGTTAGATAGGGCCAAATCGTTTCGCCTGTATACAACCCTTATTTTCATCTGTCAGTGTTTTCTTAAGGGCGTTGCACAAATCACAGGAACATGGCACAGATCAGTCTACCTGTTCCCGTTATGGTCTATATGGTATGCGCCCTACTCGCCTTGATCCTCTTTTCGCCTCCGTTACCAAACTTCCCGGTATCGGACCCAAGATTGCCAAGACCATAACGAGCCTGCTCGTCGGCAGCCCGGACCGCGAAGCCCGCATTGCCGATCTTCTCTTCCACGTTCCCGTCAACGTCATCGATCGACGCTTACGCCCAGGTGTTGCTGGCTCTCCTGAAGGGGAAATCGTAACCCTCAACCTCCATATCGATCAACACCGTGCGCCCCCACGTGGTAGCCGCGCGCCCTATAAGGTTCTGGCACATGACGAGACCGGCTCAATCGAGCTGGTGTTCTTCCACGCCCGTGGCGACTACCTTCAGCGCGTGCTGCCAGTCGGCGAAAAACGCATCGTCTCAGGCAAAGTTGAATGGTTCAACGATCGCGCGCAGATGGTCCACCCCGACCATATGGTCTCAGAGGAAGAAGCCGAGGCACTGCCGCTTGTAGAGCCCGTCTACCCCATGACAGCAGGCCTTGCCTCCAAAACCCTTCAACGGGCCATGGGAACAGCGCTTGAGTTCCTGCCGCAAATGCCAGAATGGCAGGACCGGCCCTTTATCGAGCAACGCGGCTTCCCGCCATTTGATGTGGCGCTGCGCTCCATTCACAAACCAGAGGATGCCAGAGATCTGGCTCCAGAGGGCAAAGCCCGCGCGCGACTAGCCTATGACGAGTTTCTGGCTAACCAGCTCGCGCTGGCACTGGTACGCAACTCACTGCGCCATTTGGGAGGTAAATCCCGTAAAGGCGATGGCTCCCTGCGCCGCAAGATCCTAGCAGCCCTACCGTTTGAACTCACAGGCGGTCAGGAAGAAGCACTAAAAGAGATTTTCGCAGACCTCGAAGAGCCCTCCCGCATGCTGCGCCTTCTACAAGGCGATGTAGGCTCCGGTAAGACCGTCGTTGGGCTCATGGCGATGGCAGCAGTCATTGAGACGGGCGGACAAGCCGCCATGATGGCGCCAACCGACATTCTCGCCCGCCAGCACTGCGCCTCCATGAAACCACTGTGTGAGGCTGCGGGCATTCGCATGGCCGTCCTTTCCGGCAAAGACACAGCCAAAACCAAGCGCGAGATTGGCGAAGCGCTGGAAGCAGGTGACATCGACCTGATCGTCGGCACGCACGCTTTGTTCCAGTCCACCGTCAACTTCAAAGACCTCGGCATCACCATCGTGGATGAACAGCACCGCTTCGGCGTCCACCAACGTCTTGCGCTGTCCTCCAAGGGCGCCAACGTGGATGTGCTTGTGATGACAGCAACCCCGATCCCGCGCACGCTGGTGCTTTCTTACTTCGGCGACATGGACGTCTCCCGTCTAACCGATAAACCCAAGGGGCGTCAGGAGATCAAAACAGTCTCCATATCCCTGGACCGCATTGGAGAAGTTGTTGACCGTCTCAAGGCCATGATCGCCCAAGGCCAGAAGATCTACTGGGTGTGTCCGCTGGTAGAGGAATCTGAAAAGATCGACCTTGCTGCCGCTGAAGAGCGTTTCAACGACCTTCGAAACGCGCTTGGCCCCGTCGTTTCTCTCGTGCATGGCCGTCAGAAGCCGGAGGAAAAGCAGGCAGCCATGGAGGCCTTCAAGAATGGTGATACCCGCGTTCTTGTGGCAACCACTGTCATTGAGGTGGGTGTTGATGTTCCCGATGCTACAATCATCGTCATCGAACATGCAGAACGTTTCGGTCTTGCCCAGCTACACCAGCTTCGGGGACGCGTTGGCCGTGGAAGCCTCGCTTCCTCCTGCCTGCTGCTCTTTAAAGCACCACTCACTGAAACCGCGGCCGCGCGCCTGAATATCCTCCGCCAGACCAACGACGGATTTCTCATTGCAGAAGAGGATTTGCGCCTGCGCGGTGAGGGGGAACTTCTGGGCACCCGTCAATCCGGCTCACCGGGCTTCAGACTAGCATCCATCGAGGATCATGCTGATTTGATGGAAATCGCGCGCGACGACGCCAAGCTCATTTTGGCGACAGACCCTGACCTTAAATCAGAAAGAGGCGACGCCTTGCGCCACCTCTTGTATCTCTTTGGCAGAGATGAAGCCATCAAACTGCTAAGGGCTGGCTGATCTAGTCAGCTGCCACGGTTTGGTGACTACCTTCTTTATTACCTGCCTTCTTCCGCTGATGCTCCTCAACAGCCTGCTTGTCCTCGCCTTCCAGAAGCGCTGGGTACTCAGGGCTGACAAGGCCTGCTGAAATAACCAGCTTGGCCGCGTCCTCAACACTCATGGAAAGCTCTATGATGTCCTCACGCGGCACAAACAGCAAAAAGCCGGAGGTCGGGTTTGGCGTGGTAGGCAAAAAGACAGAAACCGTATCCGCCTCATTTGCAAGATGCGCGGCGACCTCACCCTTTGTGTCTGTCGCAAGAAACACAAGCGCCCACAAACCCTCTCGCGGATATTCAATCAAACCGGCCTTGGTAAAATTGCGCCCGCTGTCATTCAAAACAGTCTCAAAAATCTGCTTGAGCGCTGCATAAAGGTTACGCACCAACGGCATGCGGCCAAGAATGGACTCGCCCACACTAACGAGCGACCGGCCCGCAATGTTCGCCGTCAGGAAGCCGATAATTGTAATCGCCACCAACGCAGCAAACAAACCAAAGCCTGGCACTTCCACCGGCAGGTAAGTGTCAGGATTATAGATAGACGGCAGGAAGGGCTTCACCCATCCATCAATCAGTTGAATAAGCGACCAACTCAGATAAAGGGTGATACCCACCGGCCCCGTAATCACAAGGCCAGTAAAAAAATAGTTCCGCAACCGCGTCATAAAACCAACGCGCTTTGGTTTTCTATCCCCGTCAGATCCCATCGGCCAATCTTTCTTATCTCGGGAACCAACCGCATTCAGTCTGCGGCAAGGTGTAGGTATATCCGTACATCTTTACGAACTAGTGTATTTTGTAGGTATTGCAAGTTCCCCTTGAAAAAGAACTCACGCTTCTCATGTAAGCAGGTGGATATGTTATCCATGGCCGCCGATTAACGTGCCAGTAGCCAAACTCTTACTATTGTCAGCACTTACCAACGCGGCGTATAAGGCATATTATGCTTGCCGGACATGGAGCACCCTGTGAAGAAGCTACTCTACCTAACGCTTGGTTTAGCCCTTGTGGCCACAGGGATCGTTGGCATCTTTTTACCACTACTGCCGACGACCATTTTCTTTATCCTTGCAGCGGGCTGCTTTGCAAAGTCCAACCCGCGTCTGGAAAACTGGATACTAACACATCCCAAGATTGGCCCAAACGTAATCCAGTGGCAAGAACATAAGATCATCCCGAAAAAAGCAAAACTCTTCGCCTTCACAGGCTTGGCCTTCGGCTATTTGATGTTCCTGAAAATGTCACAACCAGCCCTACCGCTCGCGCTCACCGTAGCCCTCATCATGTGCGCCATAGCCACCTACATAGCCACCCGCCCCTCCAAGCCAGCAGCAGCCTGAAAAGGCTGGTCTATTCCTCTGCAAGCTCATCAAAAAAATGCTCAGCATTAGGCCATCCTGCCAAATATATGTGGGAGAGCAAAAATGCATCATAGTAAGCGTCAGCTGTAGTGGTTTCCAGAGTATCCGATTACTCCACTACAGCAGCCCGACTAAACCATCACATCTCCCGGTCACATATTTGCGAAATCATTCAATCAGAAAATTTACAAAATCCGCACCTTTGGTGAGAGAATGTTCGTTTTTGGGAATCTGAGCGAATGAGCGTTGTCGCCGGCACCTTCGTAGCTCGGCAACACCCCATTAAGCGGGACTACGGAAGGTCTGTACGAATACTCCCGGCAGTGTTGCACGCTTTTGGTTAAGATCATCATCAACAATCAGCTGTCTAGTCACCTCACTGCGATCGAAAGCAGAAACTGCTCCTGGAGGAACCTTTAACATTCGAAATCACCATCGGATGATTGAGACAGGCGCCACAAATAGTCCTGACAGAAAATCACTGTAAGTGTTTTTTAATCAGGTAACGGATCACTAACGCCAAGTCCATTTTGGCTTTCAGCCTAGCCTCGCACAACTGCGATGCTATCTGACAAAACTTCAAGATCTAGTTGTGAACCATCTCGCCTAGAAATTAAGCCATAATCCAACGGATATTCAAACAGCGCCAAAATGGCGGGTAACTGTTCCGCTGACTAAAACCCCACTCCAGGAACCTTTATTATGACCAAGACAAATCTTATCACAGGCTCAACTGACGATATTGACCTTTTGGTGGCAAAGAATTGGCTGGAGAAGGTCAGACGATTCTACTGCATGGCTGCAACAAGCAGAATCTCCTGGTCGCAGAAGAAGAAATCAGCGAAAACACAATGACTTACAGCGCTGACCTATCCGATCTGGAAAATATGACAAAGTTGGCCACTGCGATTACCAAAGACATCAAGGACTCAATGGACTCATCAACAATGCCGGTGTCATCAAACTCCCAAATCCGTTAACGATGACGGTTTCGGTTTGCGCATTATAGTCAATATGGTTGCCCCTTACTTTTTGACATAAATACTCTTTCCATCGATCCCAGCTGATGGCCGGATAGTTAATCTGGCACCTGCTGCGCAAACGCCTGTTAACCTCAATATCTTCATTGGTGGGGTTCGATTAACTGATAATGAAGCCTATGCCCAAAGCAAACTAGCACTAACAATGTGGTCAATGCAGCTTGCCGCGACGCTTGGAAGCGGCATGCCATCCATCATTGCAGTAAACCCGGCGTCGGTTCTGGCAAGCAAGATGGTAATGGACGCCTATGGTGTTGATGGCAGTAATTTATGTGTGGGGGCTCAACATCCTTATCCGCACCGCTCTGAGTGATGAGTTCGCACATGCATCAGGTCGCCACTATGACAACGATCAGGGGCGGTTCGCTACACCTCATTCCGACGCACTGGACGCCAATGAGAATAAGAAACTGGTCGAAGCGATTGAGAGAATACTCGGCTAAGCTGGGAAGCAAGATGTTCAAATACGTAGCTCATTGCAGACGATACCACGAGATGTTGGCCATCTGAACAGCCTTGCCATGCGGCTGGAGCACGATTGGGAAGTCAAAGTTGTCATCTTCCAGTCCGCAAATCCAGACATCTGGGTCTGTCAATATGACACCGAGTTGCAGAAAGATATGTCGAAGGAAGCGGTTTCTCGCGATGATGCGGAGTTCCTCGATCTTCAATCTGTCTGCGAACGTATCAGCAAGGTACCTCAGGCGACCATCGCCAAGCTCGAAGGCTTTGCGCGTTGTAGCGGTCATGAACTCGCCTTTGCTCTAGATATGCAGTTTGACGCCCGTGGCAAGTTCATGCAAATAGAAGTCGGCATGGGCATTCTACCTTGTGGCGGTGGTGCATCACGCATGGCTAGACAAACCGGACTGGGTCGTGCGTTTGAGATTATCCTTTGCGCACGTGAATTTGATGCAGATGAAGCGGAATTCTTAGGCACCATCTACAAAACACTGGAAGCGGACGAGATAAGTGAATATGTCGATAGCCTCGCCAAACGTATTGCCCAGTTTCCCACAGATACAATAAATGCGTGCAAGCAAATAGTCTACCAACCCATTGATAAACCGATTGGTGAAGCCCTAAAGGCGGAGGCCTATTGGCTATATCAAGCGACCAGCAAAACACCCGCAAACAAGCGTTTCACCATTGCGGATGAACAAGGCTTAGAACACGACATTGAAAACCAACGCAACTGGAATGAACACAAGCTTACGAGTAAACACCTCTTTCTTCAGTTCACCCGATTTGTTTATAAGCTAACAATAACAAATAGTATCGCAGGAATGTTTGATAAATCTGCGCAACGCTTATGTTTAAATATTTGATATCAGGCGACGGCCCTACTGAAGCAATCGTCTCACGTCATGCCACTTCCCGGCACGAACCCGCATGGTTCAGCTATCCTTAGAGAATAAACTCTGAATCGGCATCCTCGGGCATTTCAGCCGGTATGCGCAGGCCGGTGTTTGCATCGAAGACGTGAGACTGGCCGGGTTGCACCGAAAAGCTCATTGTTTTGTTGGTTTCAAGTAGGGAATGCACGCCCGGCAGGCTGACGGTGAAGGTATCTGGGTGTCCTTGCAATTTGCCGTGAAGCAGCGTGTTCGCGCCTAAGGGTTCCGTCATCAGTACATTCACTCTCAGGGGGCCGTTTTCATCAGGTGTCATGTGCTCTGGTCGAACACCGAACTTAACGGGGCCATTCGCGTGCGCAGAATTTTCAATCGCGGTGCCGTCTATCATTACTTTGCCGTTTTCGATCTGGGCATCGATAATGTTCATGGCGGGGCTGCCAATGAATTGCGCCGCAAAGAGCGTGCGAGGTGTTTCGTAGACCTCAAGGGGCGAACCGATCTGTTCTGCCACACCGCCGTTCATGACGATCATTCGATCTGCCATGGTCATCGCCTCTACCTGATCGTGCGTGACATAAAGCGAAGTGATCCCCAGCTTGGCCTGCAACTCCCTGATCTCTAACCGCATTTGGACACGCAGTTTGGCATCAAGATTGCTGAGCGGTTCGTCGAACAGGAAAACAGCGGGCTCGCGCACGATGGCACGGCCCATCGCGACACGCTGTCGTTGACCACCTGACAACTGCCTTGGCTTGCGGTCAAGGAGGGGTTCGAGCTGCAACAGGCGCGCAGCCTCTTCCACCTTTGCGTTTATCTCCGCCTTTGGCAGTTTGGCGATCTTCAGCCCGTAGCCCATGTTCTGACGCACTGACATATGCGGGTAAAGCGCATAGTTTTGAAACACCATCGCGATATCGCGGTCCATCGGCTCTTTGTCGTTGGCGCGTATGCCACCGATCAACACATCGCCTGCACTCACTGTTTCCAAGCCCGCCACCATACGCAGTAAGGTGGATTTTCCGCAGCCAGAAGGGCCGACGATGACAATGAATTCGCCATCTGCAATTTCTACGTCGATGCCGTGAATAACCTCTGTGGACCCAAAGCTCTTCTTTACGCCCTGAAGTGTGACTGTTGCCATTTCTATTTCTCGCTATCTACAAGGCCACGGATGAAGAGGCGCTGCATACCAACAACGACGATCACTGGCGGGATCATCGCAAGGATAGACGTTGCCATGATTGTAGGCCAATGGGCAAAGTCATCACCGCTGGGGAACATCTGTTTAATGCCCATGACTATTGTGTTCATCTCTGGGTCTGTGGTGATTAGAAGCGGCCAGAGATACTGATTCCAGCCATAGATGAAGAGGATGACAAAAAGGGCCGCTATGTTTGTCCGGCTCATGGGTACAACAATATCCCAGAAGAACCGCATGGGACGCGCACCATCTACACGGGCGGCTTCGGCCAGCTCATCGGGGATGGTGAGGAAGAACTGGCGGAACAGGAAGGTCGCAGTGGCCGATGCAATCAGCGGAAAGATCAGACCTGAGTAGCTGTTGAGCATCCCGAACCCGGCAACCACCTCAAACGTTGGTACAATCCGAACCTCGACAGGCAGCATCAGCGTCAGGAAGATCATCCAAAAGAAGAAATTGCGCCCGAGAAAGCGAAAATAGACAATCGCAAACGCCGACAGAAGCGAGATTATGATCTTGCCCACTGCGATGCCAACGGCCATGACGAGTGAATTGAACAACATCGTCGCGACGGGCACGTTTACCCCCGAAAAGAGGGCGTTCTTGTAATTGACCCAAAACTGATCCCCGGGCCAGACCGGCATTGGCGGCTGGATAATGTCTTGCTGCGCCACCGTCGAGGCAACAAAGGCCAGCCAGATTGGGAAGAAGATCACCAGCACGCCAATGATCATAAATACATGCGTCAGCCACAGGCCCGCACCGCGTTTTTCCACCATGCCCTGTATTGCGCGTTCCATCAGTAATGCACCCGTTTTTCGATGAACTTGAACTGGATCACAGTGAGCAGCCCGACGACAAGCAGCAAAATCACCGATTGCGCCGATGACGAACCGAGGTCCTGACCGACGAACCCATCAGCGTAGACTTTGTAGACCAGTATGGTGGTGGATTGCTGCGGCCCGCCAGCGGTGATCGTATGGATCACACCGAAGGTCTCGAAGAAGGCGTAGACAACGTTGACGACCAGCAGAAAAAACGTCGTGGGTGATAAAAGCGGTAGCACGATGGTGAAGAACCGCCGCCAGAAGCGTGCTCCATCAATCGCCGCTGCCTCAATGACCGAGCGTGGCACTGCCTGCAAAGCAGCAAAGAAGAACAGGAAGTTATAGCTGATCCGCCCCCATGAGGAGGCCACGACAACGAGCCCCATCGCTTCGCCTCCATTCAGAACATAGTTCCAGTCATACCCCAGAGTGCCCAAATACCATGAGATGATGCCAACACGCGTGTTGAACATGAAGAGCCAAAGAACCCCTGCGACTGCCGGGGCCACTGCGTAGGGCCAGATCAGCAGAGTACGATAAACGCCGGATCCTTTAATCAGACGGTCAGCAAGGACGGCCAGAAAGAGCGCCGGGACCATCGAACACAAGGTAACAAGGACTGAGAAAACCGCCGTGGTGACAAAGGACGCGCGGTAGAAAGGATCACTCAGCAGGAACGTGAAGTTATCTATTCCCACGAATCTGGCTGATAGGCCAAAGGGGTCCTGAATGAACAATGACTGCCAGATTGCCTGACCTGCCGGATAGAAAAAGAAGACTGCCGAGATAACAACCTGTGGCAAAATCAACAATAAGGGCAGCATCCAGCCCCTAAAGGTGACGCGCTTTTCCATATCTGTCCCCCGTCAGAAAACGGGCAGGCCAAGAAAAGGCCCACCCGATCAGTCTTTTAGTTATTTGCAGTTTCAAAGCGTCGCAGCAACGTGTCGCCTCGCTCTTTAGCGCTGTCCATGGCCTCTTGCGCGGACTTGTCACCCGCCCAAATCGCCTCCAGCTCTTCGTCAATGATCCCGCGGATCTGGTCAAAAGACCCAAGACGCAGACCTTTGGAATTGGCCGTAGGCTCTTTGGCGGTCATCTGGATCACCGCAATATCAGTACCGGGGTTTTCATCATAAAAACCTGCGGCACGAGTCGCCTCACCCGCTTCCGCAGTGATCGGAAGATAGCCAGTGTCCTGATGCCACTTGGCCTGCACGTCCGAGGAGGACAAATAAGCGAGGAACTCACCTACGCCTTTGTATTCCTCTGCATCATGGCCTTCGAGCACCCAGAGCGAGGCTCCACCGATGATGGTGTTTTGCGGTGCGTTGCCAACGCCGTCCCAGTAGGGCAGCGGGCGCACATCAAAATCGAACTCCGCTTCAGCCTTGATTCCTGCATATCCCGCAGAGCTTTCAGTGAAGAGAGCGCATTCACCCGAGCGAAAGTTTGCCCCGCCCTCGTTGCGGCGCCCCGTGTAGATGAACTTGCCATCTCTGGCCCACTCGCCCATCGCACTCAGATGCTTAACTTGTGCCTCACCATTCAACATTAGCTCGGTATCAAGTCCGGCAAATCCGTTATGTTTCGATGCAAAAGGTACGTCGTGATAGGCCGAGAAGTTTTCAAGATGAATCCAGCTTTGCCATGCAGTAACGAGCGGGCACTCCTCGCCACCTGCCTTCAAGGCCGTCAGGGTTTCACCCACTTTTTGCCAGGTAGAAAGGTCTGTGTCCGGGTCTACGCCAGCTGCCTCGAAGGCATCGCGGTTTACCCAAAGAACGGGCGTGGACGAGTTAAATGGCAGCGAGAGCATTTCGCCATCCGTCGACGTGTAATAGCCTTTTACCGATCCAATATAGGCATTGGGATCAAAGGTGGCTCCACTTTCAGCCATGACTTCATAGACTGGCTTAGTCGCCCCTTTAGCAGACATCATCGTGGCCGTGCCAACTTCAAACACCATCAAGATGTGCGGTTGTTCGCGCGCGCGGAACCCCGCTATGCCAGCATTCAAAGTTTCAGAATAGTTGCCCTTGTGGCTTTCAACGACAACGTAGTCGCTTTGGCTATTGTTGAATTCCTCAACCTGAGCCTTCACCAGTTCACCAAGGCGTCCGGTGAATGCATGCCAGAATTGCACTTCAGTTTCAGCGTACGCAGCCAACGGTGACAACACTGTTGCCGACGCCAGTAGCGCTCCAATCAGTGACTTCCTCATAATTCCCCCCTATCAAAACAACCAGCTTTCCTCAGCAGCTCTACTTGCGGTTGCTCATCTTAGGAGTTCAACAATACGTTCTTATGACTGCTTTGCAAGAGATAGAACAATTACTTCAGATAGCATGTCGACGAGAAGAGTGAAGTACATCTTGCTGACCGGGCCTTTGGACTGCTACACATCATGATTGCTGACACTTTAGAGTTCATCTCGGCCCACATGGTTTTTGCTGCAGCATTGGGAAATAACGTTCTAGGCAACCAGCGCCTGAGTTGCAGTTTGCAACAGAATCCAGCCTCGTCATATAATTGTGACCAATTGCCGGGTTTGAGACAATCCGTATGCAGATGCTCGGAATATGGGCAGGAGATTTTGCTTATCTGCTAGGAAATCGGTCAAGCGGTTGATTGAGAGCCCCTGCAGTTCATGAGAGCCTTGTTCTCATGGTTACAGATGATCTAGAAATTTTGCTGGTTGACGCAAACGAAGCAAGCACCGCAGTTATAGAAGCTGGCTTGCATGCGGCGGGTTTAAACCGCGTGACTGTCGCGAGTGACCTTAATGGCATCGGCCGGGTCATTGAGCGCGCGCGACCGGATGTGATTGTGATCGACCTTGGCAATCCACAACGTGACACACTTGAGAGCGTTTTTCAGCTCACTAGATCCGCTAAGCGGCCGATTGCCATGTTTGTAGATCAGTCAGATCAAAGTGACATCGAGGCCGCCATTGATGCAGGTGTTTCCGCCTACGTGGTGAATGGCCTGCGCCAAGATCGCGTAAAGCCCCTGCTGGATCTAGCCATCCATCGCTTCAACGCGACCACAAAGCTTGAACGGGAGTTGGAAGACGCGCGAAACGAGTTGACCGACAGAAAGATCATTGACCGTGCTAAGGGAATCCTGATCGAGACACAGAGTATTCCGGAAGCCAAGGCCTACGCCTTGCTACGGCAAACAGCCATGAACCAAAACCAGACAATTGCTGAGGTAGCAAAGAGCATTATCACAACCTCCAGCCTCTTGAATCTGGAGAAGGTGCGTTCGTAAAACACTCCATTCAGGCAAGGTGGCTCACATCATTCAATTTCACTACTCTTGCGGACCCATCTTCATCGCGTTTCAAATGTGTAATACTGCATGGCCTGATATCGTACATGATATTTTGCAAGTGAGTATCGTCTGACAGACCAAGCCACCAATTGATCATGCAGATTATTGAGTTAGCGTGACTAACAATCAGGATTTTCTCAGCCTCAATTCTCGTCAGATCCTCCATGAAACGCTCTATTCGGGAATATAGCATTCTCCAACTCTCTCCCTTATTATACGGGATCCAGTCGAGAATTGGTTGAGTTGGAGGGTTCCAGACTTTCTGAGCCTCCTCTTTTGTAAGGCCCTTTGCCACCCCGTTGTTCAGTTCACGTAGTTGCGGTGTCTGGACAAATTCATTTCCAGTCTCTTCCGCAACCCATTCAGTTGTTTGTATTGCCCGCTTCAGATCACTTGAAAAGATCGGGATCGGGCGAAACTCAACGTACCGCGGTAGAAATGAGGCAGTTTGCTTTGCTTGGCGAATACCGTGAGGTGTTAGTGCGGAATCGGTCCAACCTCCAACAACTCCCTCCAGATGGTGTTCACTTTCTGCGTGTCTTAAAAGAATTAGTTCATTCAACATTTTCCTCCCGCGAGTGTCTAACGTCCACTCAATGGAATGTGCACTTTGTAAAACTGCTTATCATTGAGCCTTGATGGATGCGTACTCTTTGGCCAGTTCATTGAATCACATCCCAGTTGGTTTACCCGACCCTTTATACCAGCCTGACATCTACATTGCAGGATTAGACCCTTCTCCCGCCCAGCGTCCAGTTTCAAGACTGAGGCTTTCCTGGCTGATAGGAGTCGCCCTTACGTGCAGTGTAAGCACAGCCTGAATGCACTTGATCAAAATTTAACCAACAAGCAATAACGCTCATTTTTTGTGCATACACATTCTCAAAAACAAGCAGAATTTTACCGCGACATGAATCGATCTGAAATTTTAAACATACATAACACATTGTATTATTGAAGCTTTTACGTATCCCCTCAAGTTGGCACGCATCCTGCAAAGATAGGGGCGTGATGAATTTCTGTGTCCAATGACGGGCACCCCAGGCAAAGCCGCCAATCAGACTTGCTTGCAGCTCTCCCCTCCCGATGAGCCGCAGGCAGCCTCTGTTGGCGGTTTTTTGTTTGCGCGCTTTCCCGCGCACCACCCGAATTTGAGGAGATTGTTTATATGTCCTTTGACAACACCAACATTGTGAAGCTGGTAGCCGGCGTCGTGATGCTTGCGAGCTCCAGTCTCATGTCTCCAGCACAGGCAGAGATGCTAGATGTTGAGAAAGACGAGTTGAAGCTCGGCTTCATCAAACTGACCGATATGGCACCTCTCGCCGTAGCTTATGAGCTTGGGTATTTTGAAGAGGAAGGCCTGTTCGTCACCCTTGAACCTCAGGCGAATTGGAAGGTCCTTCTGGACCGTGTGATAACGGGCGAGCTGGACGGCGCTCATATGCTGGCAGGCCAGCCACTTGCAGCAACTATTGGCTACGGCACTCAGGCACACATCGTCACGCCGTTTTCAATGGACCTGAACGGCAATGGTGTCACCGTTTCCAATGAGATCTGGAAGATGATGAAGCCGCATATTCCAATGGACGAGGATGGCAAGCCGGTGCACCCGATCAAAGCAGATGCGCTTAAGCCGGTTGTCGAGCAGTTCAAGGATGAAGGCAAACCCTTCAACATGGGCATGGTCTTTCCCGTCTCCACCCATAACTACGAGCTGCGCTATTGGTTGGCAGCGGGGGATATTCACCCTGGCTTCTATTCACCAACGGACATTTCCGGTCAGCTGCAGGCAGATGCTCTGTTGTCTGTGACGCCGCCTCCACAAATGCCCTCCACTCTGGAAGCAGGCACTATCTATGGCTACTCCGTCGGCGAGCCTTGGAACCAGCAGGCCGTGCTCAAAGGCATTGGGGTGCCGGTGGTGACCGACTACGAAATCTGGAAGAACAATCCGGAGAAAGTGTTTGGACTGACCAAAGAGTTCACCCAGCAATACCCAAACACCACCCTCGCCCTCACTAAGGCGCTCATTCGCGCTGCAAAGTGGCTGGACGAGAACGACAACGCGAACCGTCCTGAAGCGGTGGAGATCCTGTCACGCTCTGAGTATGTGGGGGCGGATTATGAGGTGATCGCCAACTCCATGACTGGCACCTTTGAGTACGAGAGAGGCGACAAGCGTGCGGTGCCGGACTTCAACGTATTCTACCGCTATTTCGCAACCTACCCCTACTACTCAGATGCTGTTTGGTATCTGACGCAAATGCGTCGTTGGGGGCAGATTGCCGAGCCTAAAAGCGATGCTTGGTTTGATGAGACCGCAAAGAGCGTTTACCGCCCAGACATATACCTGAAGGCAGCAAGAATGCTGATCGAAGAAGGGTATGTGTCCGAACAAGACTTCCCTTGGGAAACAGATGGCTACCGCCCACCAACGCCGGTTGAGGACATCATTGACGGTGTTCCCTACGACGGCAAGAAGCCGAACGCTTACATCGACAGCCTGACCATTGGCTTGAAGTCTTCGGACATCAGTTCATGAACGGCACTGCCTGCAAACATGGAGTGGGCGTGCTGAGGCCCGCTCCCCTTTTCAAAGAAATCGGGATTACTTCGTCATGACCAATATCTCGGAGAGTGCGCCCACTGCTGCCAAAACTAGCAACGAGCGCCTCCGTTCATCCTTACGCAAAGCAGCAAACCTGACGGAGGTGTTGGGTCTGGCTTGGTTCGTTCCAGTGCTCCGCCTTGCTGCGGGTGCCCCCCCCAAAGAGCAGCTTTCGGCACTCAATCGTGTGCTGGTCATCCCGCTTATCGGGGTGCTGTTCTTCTTGTTCGTTTGGGGCGTCACAGCGCCTCGCATCCAAACCTCGCTTGGCGCTATTCCCGGACCTGTTCAGGTATGGGAGCAAGCGGGTAATCTGTGGGCCGATCATGTGCGCGAGCGGGAGAAAGCAGCGGCTTTTTATGAACGTCAGGACCAACGCAACGCCAAGCTTGAAGCTGCTGGTAAGCCCGACAAGATCAAACACCGCACCTACACGGGCAAGCCCACCTATCTGGACCAGATCGTTACCTCGCTCTTCACCGTGAGCCTTGGGTTTATCATTGCAACGCTCGTGGCCGTGCCGCTCGGCATCACCTCGGGACTATCGCGCACGTTTAACGGAGCATTGTCGCCGCTTATTCAGATCTTCAAACCGGTCTCCCCGCTGGCCTGGCTTCCCATCGTGACCATGATTGTCTCTGCCACCTATGCAAACCCATGGAGCTTTATGCCCAAGTCCCTTTTGGTTTCTGCGGTGACTGTGACGTTGTGTTCACTCTGGCCAACGCTCATCAACACCGCGCTCGGTGTGGCGTCCGTTGACAAAGACCTGATGAATGTGGGCCGCGTGCTTCAGCTGTCCACGCTGAAGACGGTCACCAAATTGGTGCTGCCCTCCTCCCTGCCGTTGATCTTTACAGGCCTGCGCTTGTCATTGGGTGTGGGTTGGATGGTGCTCATCGCAGCAGAAATGCTGGCGCAGAATCCGGGGCTCGGGAAGTTCGTTTGGGACGAGTTCCAGAATGGATCCAGTCAGTCCCTTGCGAAAATCATCGTGGCAGTTCTGACAATCGGCATCATCGGCTTCTTGTTGGACCGGGTCATGTTCGCTCTGCAAAACCTGTGCAGCCATGACAGCGGACGATAGGAGGCTTTGATGACGATCCTTGAGATTTCAAGCCTGTCCGTGGGCTTTGGAGATGGTGCAGACCGACGCAACGTATTAACCGATGTGAACCTGAAGGTGCAGGAGGGCGAGTTTGTTGCCATCGTTGGGTTTTCAGGCGCGGGCAAAACAACGCTGATCTCTGCGCTCGCAGGCTTGATCAAGCCAGACAAAGGCGGCGTTATCTTTCGCGGTAAAGAGGTGACAGGGCCAGGGCCCGAGCGCGGAGTGGTGTTCCAGTCTTACTCGCTGATGCCGTGGCTCACGGTGAAAGATAATGTGGGCCTCGCGGTGGACAGCGTGTTTCCGCAAAAACCCCGCGCTAAGCGGGCCGAGCTTGGCGCAGACTATATCGAGATGGTTGGCCTTTCTCACGCTGCGGACCGCCGACCAGCCGAGCTTTCTGGTGGCATGCGTCAGCGTGTGGCCGTGGCACGTGCGCTGGCTATGCAGCCGAACGTTTTGCTCATGGACGAACCGCTTTCGGCGCTCGATGCCCTGACCCGCGCCAAGCTTCAGGATGAATTTGCGGGCATTTCGCAGAAAGAGAAGAAAACCATCATCCTCGTGACCAACGATGTGGATGAGGCCATCCTGCTGGCTGACCGCATCATCCCACTGAAACCCGGACCAGAAGCGACCTTTGGGCCAGAGTTTAAGGTGAACCTCCCTCGCCCACGCGATCGCGGAGCCATGAACTCGGATGCGGAGTTTATGCGCCTGCGCGGTGAGATCACCGATTACCTGCTCGAAATTGGCGCGTCTGCAAGCGGCTCTGCTGAGGAAGATGGCATCAAGCTGCCAAATATCGTTCCGTTTGCACCGAAGACCGGAGCAGATGGCGGGCTTCCAACCGCTTATAAGCGGGAGGCGGAAAGCCCACACAGTGACCGGTTCCTTGAACTTAGTCAGCTGACCAAAGTTTACCCAACACCTAAGGGACCACTCACAGTCGTGGACGAGCTTTCCCTGAAAGTGAACAAGGGCGAGTTCATTTCGCTGATTGGTCATTCAGGCTGCGGCAAGTCTACGGTTCTTTCCATGGTGGCTGGGCTTAATGAGGTCACCGAGGGCGCAATCATTCTGGACGGCAAGCACATTACGCAGGCCGGGCCAGACAAAGCGGTGGTGTTTCAGGCCCCTTCCCTTTTGCCGTGGCTGACAGCCTACGAGAACGTGGCACTTGGCGTAGACAAAGTTTACCCCAATGCAACTGCCACTGAGCGTGAGGATGTGGCGCGTTATTACCTCTCCCGCGTGGGCCTTGGGGATGCAGGTGATACGCTGGCGGCAGACCTTTCCAACGGTATGAAGCAGCGGGTGGGCATCGCACGCGCCTTTGCGCTTTCTCCCAAGGTGCTGCTGCTGGACGAGCCATTCGGCATGCTCGACAGCCTCACACGGTGGGAGCTTCAAGACCTTCTGATGGATGTTTGGAAACGCACGCAGGTGACTGCGATCTGCGTAACGCACGACGTAGATGAAGCGATCTTGCTGGCGGACCGCGTGGTGATGATGTCCAACGGTCCCAATGCGACCATCGGAAACATTATGGAAGTGGACCTGCCGCGCCCGCGCAGCCGGAAAGCACTGCTCAATCACCCTGATTACTACGCCTATCGTGAGGAACTTCTCGATTTTCTTGAGGCGTATGAAGGCGGGGCAAACCCAAGCGAAGAGCAGCTGCGTTCCATCCAGCAAAAACGTGCCATGCGTCTTGATCGCCAGAAGGCGGCAATTGATGCAGCAGAATGAGGGCATGAGATCATGACAGAAAAACTTGTAATTGTCGGCAATGGCATGGCACCGGGGCGGATGCTGGAGCATCTGCTGGAGGCTGATCCAAATGCCTATGACATAACCATTTTCAACGCAGAGCCGCGTGTGAACTACAACCGGCTCATGCTGTCTCCGGTACTCTCCGGCGAGAAGAGCTATGAGGACATCATTACTCACGATGACGACTGGTACGCTGACCACGGCATCACCCTTCACAAAGGCCAGATGATCACCGCAATTGATCGCGCTGCAAAGACGGTGACCAGCGCTGGCGGCATTACAGTAAGCTACGACAAGCTTGTGATCGCCACAGGATCCTCTCCGTTTATCATTCCCATTGAAGGAAAAGACCTGGACGGGGTACTGGTTTATCGGGACCTGGATGATGTGGAAGCCATGCTGGCAGCTGCAAAAGCCGGTGGCCGTGCTGTGGTGATTGGCGGCGGTCTGCTGGGACTTGAGGCAGCAGCGGGACTGAAAGAGCAAGGCATGGACGTAACCGTCCTGCACTTGATGCCCACACTGATGGAACGCCAGCTTGATGAAGCATCCGGCTACCTTCTTGAGAAAGCCTTTGCTGATCGTAGTATCGAGGTTCTGACAAAAGCCAATACCAAGCGCATTTTGGAGAGCGAAGGCAAGGTTGCTGGCGTTGAGTTGGAAGACCGCACAGTGATCGAGGCCTCCATTGTTGTCATGGCCGTTGGCATTCGCCCGTCCACCCAGCTGGCGCAGCAAAGCGGTTTGGACGTCGGGCGCGGCATTCTCGTTTCCGATGACATGCGCACCTCTAACAAGGATATCTTCGCCCTTGGTGAGTGCGTGGAGCATCGCGGCCAATGTTACGGTCTGGTGGCACCGCTTTACGACATGGCGAAGGTGATCGCGCAGAACCTGCTTGGCGGGACGTCAGCTTACAAGGGCTCCGTGACCGCCACCAAGCTAAAGGTGACGGGCATTGATCTTTACTCCGCCGGGGACTTTGCCGAAGGAGAAGGTCGCGAGGAAATCGTACTTCGGGATGCGACTTCGGGAATCTATAAGCGCCTGGTATTGCAAGACAATCGCATCATCGGCGCAGTTCTCTACGGTGAAACCACTGACGGGCCCTGGTTCTTCGATCTTCTTAAGAAGGGCGAAGATATCTCCGAAATGCGCGATACGCTCATCTTTGGGCAGGCGTATCAGGGAGGTATGCCGCTGGACCCCTCAGCAGCCGTTGCAGCCTTGCCGGATGATTCAGAAATCTGCGGCTGCAACGGCGTTTGTAAAAGCACAATTACCTCTGCCATTACAAGCAAAGGCCTGAGCTCACTGGAGGAGGTGCAGGCCCACACCAAGGCAAGCGCGTCCTGCGGAAGCTGCACCGGCCTTGTGGAGCAGCTCATGGCTGCAACGCTTGGGGATGCTTATAACCCGGCAGCCGTAACGCCAGTGTGCGGCTGTACGGATCTGGGTCACGATGATGTACGGCGATTGATCGTTGCCAAGGAGCTGAAAACCATCCCTGAAGTGATGCAGGAGCTTGAGTGGAAGACCTCCTGCGGATGCGCCAAGTGCCGCCCTGCCCTCAACTACTATTTGGTCTGTGAGTGGCCGGAAGAGTATGCGGACGACTATCAAAGCCGCTTCATCAACGAGCGGGTGCACGCCAACATCCAAAAGGATGGAACATACTCTGTGGTGCCGCGCATGTGGGGTGGCATGACCTCCTCCGCCGAGCTGCGTGCCATTGCCGATGTGATCGATAAATACGAGATCCCCAGTGTGAAGTGCACCGGCGGTCAACGCATCGACATGCTGGGCGTGAAGAAGGAAGACCTCCCAGACGTTTGGGACGATCTGGGTAAGGCTGGCTTTGTCTCCGGCCATGCCTACGCTAAGGGCCTGCGCACCGTGAAAACCTGTGTGGGCACAGACTGGTGCCGATTTGGTACGCAGGATTCCACCGGGTTCGGCATTCGGCTGGAAAAGTTCATGTGGGGATCATGGACGCCTGCAAAGCTGAAACTGGCTGTCTCTGGCTGTCCGCGCAACTGTTCAGAGGCTACCTGCAAAGACATTGGCGTTGTGTGTGTCGATAGCGGCTACGAGATCCACTTTGGCGGTGCCGCTGGCTTGCACATTCAAGGCACCGAGGTACTTGGGACCGTGGCCACAGAGGATGAGGCGCTGGAACACATTGTGGCACTGACCCAGATGTACCGCGAGCAAGGCCGCTATCTGGAACGGATTTACAAATGGGCGAAGCGCATTGGCTATGACGAGGTGCGCCGCGTGATCATGGAGGATACGGACAGGCGGAGAGCTTACTTCGACAGGTTTGTGGCCTCGCAGAAGGTTGCCCAGGTGGACCCGTGGTCCGAGCGGGTTTCCGGCAAGGATAAGCATGAATTCAACCCAATGAAAGTTGTAAAGCTGGAGGCCGCAGAATGAACGCACAGACAACCACCTTTGTAGAGATCGGCAGCCTTGGTGACATCCCTATACGCGGGTCGCGCCGCGTGGAGCTCAATGGCGAGCGCATTGCCATATTTCGCAGCGCAGCGGATGAAGTCTTCGCGCTAAAAGACGAATGCCCGCATAAGAAGGGACCGCTATCGGAGGGGATCGTCCACGATGGATGTGTCACCTGCCCGATGCACAACTGGGTCATTTCGCTTGAAACCGGTGAGGCACAAGGGGCGGATGAAGGCCGCGTCCTGCGGTACCCCGTGAAGATCAAAGGCAACATGGTGCTGTTGGGTGTGACACCGGAGGGCGCATGATGGAGGGCACAGTACGCACCACCTGCCCCTATTGCGGTGTCGGCTGCGGAGTCCTTGCCACGCCTCAACCAGATGGCACAGTCCACATTGCAGGCGATCCGGAGCACCCCGCCAACTTCGGCAAGCTTTGCTCCAAAGGCGCAGCCCTTGGAGAAACGCTTGGATTGGAGACCCGCCTGCTCCACCCGCAGGTAAACGGCAAACGGTCGAGCTGGGAGGATGCGCTTGATCTGATCGCGGACAAGTTCAGCACCGCCATCAAAGAGCATGGGCCTGACAGTGTCGCGTTTTATCTTTCAGGGCAGATCCTGACCGAGGACTATTACGTTGCAAACAAGCTGATGAAGGGGTTCATCGGCTCTGCCAACATCGACACCAACTCCCGCCTTTGCATGGCGTCCTCCGTTGCCGGACATAAACGGGCCTTCGGCTCAGACACAGTGCCTTGCTCCTATGAAGATCTGGAACAGGCAGATCTGCTCGTTCTGGTGGGCAGCAATTTGGCGTGGTGTCATCCCGTGCTTCATCGGCGGATTGAAGAGGCCCGCGCAAAACGCCCCCAAATGAAGCTGGTGGTGATTGACCCTCGCGAGACAGCAAGCTCAGAAGGCGCTGACCTGCACCTTGCGATCAAGCCCGATGCGGACACGGCTCTGTTTGGTGGCCTACTCGCGTACCTGGCAAAGAACGGCGCGTTGGACACAGACTACATCCAGCAGCACACGGTAGGATTCAGCGAGGCATTAGAGGCGGCACAAGCGTGGGGTGGCGAAGCACTAAAACGCGCAACACGCCTGTCGCACGCGGAGCTTGAGGTGTTTTACCAGCTCTTCGCAAACACCGAGAAATCCGTGACGGTCTACAGCCAAGGCGTCAACCAATCCAGCCAAGGCACCGACAAGGTCAATGCTATTCTCAACTGCCATCTGGCAACGGGTCGGATCGGCCGCGCGGGCATGGGTCCCTTTTCCATCACCGGACAACCCAACGCCATGGGTGGGCGTGAGGTAGGTGGCCTTGCCAACATGCTGGCCGCGCATATGGAGCTGGGTAATCCAGAGCACCACTCCATCGTCGAACGCTTCTGGACTGCTCCAAAGCTGGCACGCGAGCCCGGCTTGAAGGCCGTCGAGCTGTTTGATGCGGTGGCCGATGGACGCATCAAGGCGCTCTGGATCATGGGCACCAACCCGGCTGACAGTTTGCCCAATGCAAGCAAGGTGGAAGCAGCGATTGCCAGCTGTCCTTTCGTGGTTGTTTCCGAAGTTGCCCAGCAAACGGACACGAGCCGCCATGCAAATGTACTGCTCCCTTCTGCGGCATGGGGCGAAAAAGCTGGCACTGTAACCAACTCAGAACGCAGAATCTCAAGGCAACGGGCGTTTCTGGACCTGCCTGGCGAGGCCAAACCGGATTACTGGCAGCTGACACAAGTGGCGCAGCGCATGGGGTTTACTGCTGCGTTTGAGTATGGCTCACCAAGCGACGTCTTTTGCGAGCACGCAAAGCTCTCGGCCTTTGAGAACAACGGAAAACGCGACTTTGATATTGGTGCGTACGCCGAACTTTCCGAAGAAGCCTATGACGGACTGGTTCCATTCCAATGGCCCGCACCCGATGGGGCCAAACCAGATGCAACGCACTTTTTTGGCAACGGCGGCTTCTTCCATGCCGATCAAAAAGCACGGTTCATTGCTATGCAATGCGCTTCAACTTCAACCTCAACGTCTTACGACCAGGAGCCACTCACACAATCCGATCACTTGACCTTGAACACTGGCCGCCTGCGCGACCAATGGCACACCATGACCCGGACTGGCCTTTCGTCTCGCCTGTGCGGGCATATGCCGGAACCGTCGCTGGACATCTCGCCAGTCGATGCGGAGGCTCTAGGCCTAGCCTCAGGAGATATCGCTCGTGGGCGCAGCGAGCACGGTGAAGTCCTGCTGCGGGTTGTAGCCACGTCTCGGCAGAAGGCGGGCACTGTGTTCGCGCCCGTACATTGGACGGACCAATTCTCCTCCAATGCCCGTATCGATAAGCTGGTGGCAGCTGAACTGGACCCCATTTCCGGACAGCCTGCCTTCAAGCAAAGTAAAGTCTCCGTTGAACGGTATGCGGGCAAAGCCTACGGTTTCGCGGTGACGCGCCAGAAGCCCGAGGTAAAAGGCTTTGACTATGCCGCTGCCGTGCCATGTGCTGGCGGATGGAGGCTTGAGTATGCTCATGATCGCCAAATGCAGCATGCTGAACTCCAGATTGCACTGGGTCTAAGCGGGGCCAAAGATGTACAGTGGGTTCAATATACTGATAGCGCGGGTGGACGACGTGCAGCCGCGTTTGAGGGCGACCAGCTTCTGGCTGTTTTCATGGAAACTGCCCAGCCCGTCGTCTTATCCCGCTCCCACCTGATTGCGGTCTTCGAACGTCCGCGATGGGAAGCCGCAGATCGCCTCTCCGTTCTTTCCGGTTGGCCGTCCGCAGACCAGCCCGCAAAGGGCGCGATTGTTTGTTCCTGCATGAATGTTGGGGTCTACGAGATCCAGAAGAGCATTGCAGAAGGCGCTCACTGCACGAACAGCATCGGCGCAGCCACGGGCGCTGGCACCAATTGCGGTTCTTGCTGCTCCGAACTTTCAAGGATTTTGCATGACCAGTCACAGCTTGCAGCCGAATAGCCGCGCGCAGATTACTCGCTTTCCAAGATCCAAACCCCGCCAACGGATTGGAGCTTTGGCGGTGCTTCCGGTTTTCTTCAAGCTCACCGGAAAAGATGTGCTTGTGATTGGTTCCAGCGATGCAGCGCACTGGAAGGCAGAGTTGCTGGCGGCGACGGGAGCCCGCGTCCATGTCATTGCAGAAGCTGCGTCCTTATCGAGCGGGTTTCGCAAGTACCTCACCACACCAACTGGCAACAGCGTGCGATGGCATGATCGGAAATGGTCGGAGGAAGACCTGAGCGGAAAGGCGCTTGCGGTTGCTGATTTGGATGAGCCAGAAGAGATCGCATACTTTAAGGCCGCTGCAGGCGCTGAGGGGTGTCCCTCCAACGTGATCGATCAGCCAAAGTTCTGCGACTTTCAGTTTGGTTCCATCGTAAACCGCAGTCCCTGCATCATCGGCATTTCAACGGCAGGCGCTGCGCCTGTGCTGGGCCAAAGCATCCGCGAACGCATCGAAGCCCTTCTCCCCCTTTGGCTTGCGGATTGGGGCACGCTTGCTGAGAAAATACGGGCAGAGGTCATGACCGCATTGCCCCAACCTTCCACCCGCAGACGTTTCTGGAAAACATTTGCACAAAAAGCGTGGCGCTCTGTACCTTTACATGATGAGCTGCAAAAGATTTCGCAGGACCTACAGAGCACTATATCTGACGAACATCCAGAAAAGGACAGTCGGATCACCGAGGTTTTTGTCCCTCCCTCGGGGATCGACGACTTAAGACTCCGCGACCTGCGCGCACTGCAAAGCGCGGATATAGTTTACAGCGAACCCACAGTTGCTGACGAGGTCCTACAACTTGCCCGCCGCGAAGCCGTGCACCACCCCCTGATGAACCACCCTGTTTGCCATTCCGACAAAATCGTCGTGATCGTTCGCGAGACGACGGATAAACCGGAGCATTTGTACTTCGCTATGCCATTCCATCAACAAAGGCACGGATAGTTGGAGATCAGATAGCAGATGATGGGTTCTCTGCGAATTTTGATCGAAGACACGATGTGCTTTTCCAAGGGCCAGCAAGTCCCGAACTGTCAGCCAGTTTTTTATATTCCGGATACACACTACCATCTCGGCGCGCTTTTTGCATTTTGAGAATTTGTCATCCAAATACACTTGGCTCTTAGCTGACATAAAAGAACCGCCACTCGTTGCTTGCAATGCAACGAGTGGCGGTTTCAGTATGCTAGTATATGACTTAGTATGATACTTTATTACTCTCCCACACTTCTACACCTTTTCTACGGACCAATTATTCGACAGTAACAGACTTGGCCAGATTGCGTGGCTGGTCAACATCCGTGCCCATGAAGACCGCAGTATGGTAGGCAAGCATCTGCAATGGCAGCGCATAGATGACAGGTGCCAAAATTTCAGGAACTTCCGGCAGAATAATCATCTGATCCGGCGCAACACCGACCGCTGCCGCACCTTTTTCGTCCGTGAACAAGGCAATCTCACCACCACGCGCTGCCACTTCCTGCATGTTGGAAACGGTTTTCTCGTAAACACCATCAAACGGCGCCACAACGAGAACCGGCATATTCTCATCAATCAGTGCAATCGGGCCATGCTTCAACTCACCAGCCGCATATCCTTCGGCGTGAATATAAGAGAGTTCTTTCAGCTTCAGCGCCCCTTCAAGTGCCAGTGGGAAGTTGGTCCCACGACCGAGGAACAGCGCATGATGCTTCTTCGACATCCACGGTGCCATCTTCTCAATCTGCGGCTCCAGCTTCAAAGCCTGCATTGTGTGCGCTGGCAGCTCTGACAAGGCACCTACCAGTTCCTTCTCCTGGTCTGCACTTATATGTCCGCGCTGGCGGCCCGCGAGTACCGCTAAGCTGGCAAGAACGGCCAGCTGGCAGGTGAAGGCTTTCGTGGACGCAACACCAACTTCAGCTCCGGCAAAAAGTGGAAATACCAGATCAGATTCACGGGCAATTGTGCTTTCAGCCACATTCACAACAGCACCGATGGTCATGCCCTGCTCTTTACAATAGCGAAGCGAGGCAAGCGTATCTGCCGTTTCACCGGACTGAGAGATAAACAGAGCCAGATCACCTTCCGCAAGTGGCATCTCCCGGTAGCGGAACTCAGAGGCAATATCGATATCAACCGGAAGCCGCGCGTACTTCTCAAACCAGTACTTCGCAGTCAGGCCAGCATAATACGCAGTACCACAAGCAGAGATCACCAGACGGTTGATCTTGGAGAAGTCAAAATCATTACCCTCCGGCAGACTAACCTGCCCCTCACTGAACTTCAGATACTGGGAAAGTGCATGCCCCAAAACCTCAGGCTGCTCATGAATCTCTTTGTCCATGAAATGACGGTAGTTTCCCTTATCCATCATGGAGGAACTAACGCTGGAAGTCTGAACCGCACGCTCTACAGCAGTATTGTTCTCATCAAAGATCTGGGCGCCAGCGCGCTCAACAACCACCCAGTCGCCTTCTTCAAGGTAGCTGATACGGTCCGTGAACGGCGACAGCGCAATCGCGTCAGATCCAAGGAACATCTCACCTTCGCCGTACCCTACAGCCAGTGGGGAACCGCGGCGTGCACCAATCATCAGGTCATCATGTTTTGCAAACAAAAAAACCAAGGAGAAGGCGCCTTTCAACCGGCCAAGAGCAGCTGCAACCGCGTCCTGCGGAGATTTGCCGCTTTTTACTTCAAGGGAAACAAGGTGCGCAACGACTTCACTATCTGTCTCGGTGGAGAGGCACACACCGGCGCCGCGAACATATTCCTGCAGTTCAAGGAAGTTCTCGATAATACCGTTGTGCACCACCATGATACCGTCAGAGGCGTGCGGGTGTGCGTTCTCAACGGTCGGCGCGCCATGGGTCGCCCAACGGGTGTGTCCAATACCGCTGTTGCCGGAAAGCGGATCGCTCTCAAGCAAAGCTTCCAGATTACGCAGTTTTCCCTTCGCACGCCGGCGAGCCAGCTCGCCATTCTCTACAGTTGCAATACCTGCAGAGTCATATCCGCGATATTCAAGCCGTTTCAGCGCGTCAACCAGCAATGGTGCAACAGGTGTCTGCCCCAAAATACCTATAATACCGCACATATATGTTCTCCTTGAAATCCCCTCTCGCAACTGATGCGAGCACCTTTAGTTTGGCTAGTCTTTAGCCCGAAGCCTCTTTGCGAGGGAAATCAATCCGTGTTTCGTTTCGTTACAACTTGAGGATAAATGATATGAACACTGCTCTAATCGGCAGTGTGCAGCACCACTACTCAGCCCTTTCTTAAAGCCTTAGCCGCAGATAGCTTCTTGCGCATGAGGGTCGCGCGGCCTTCTTTGTTCACCTGCTGGCTTCTACTGATAGCCAATGCATTTTCCGGTACATCGGCAGTCACCACAGATCCGGCAGCAACAAACGCACCGTCACCCAGCTTCAAAGGAGCAACCAGAACGCTGTTTGACCCGACGAAGCTTCCCGCACCAATATCTGTGTGATGCTTTAGATAGCCGTCATAGTTGCAGGTGATCGTCCCCGCGCCGATGTTGGACTTTTCACCAATGCGCGCGTCACCAATGTAGGAAAGGTGATTAACTTTGGCGCCTGCTTCCACTTGAGCATTCTTTATCTCAACAAAGTTGCCCACATGAGCCCCTTCGCCAATCTCAGCACCCGGACGCAGCCGTGAGTAGGGCCCAACCATTGCATCTGAGCTCACATGGGCCTTTTCCAGATGCGAAAACGCACGGATCCGCGCGGCGCCATCCACCTTAACACCTGGACCAAATACAACGTTCGGCTCAACAACTACATCAGGCCCAATCTCAGTATCGTAGGAGAAGTAGACAGTCTCAGGCGCCTGTAAAGTGACCCCGTTCTCCATAAAGGTTTCGCGCTGTGCCTGCTGGAAAACCGCTTCACACGAGGCAAGCTGAGCGCGGTTGTTGATACCCTGAACTTCCTTCTCATCAGCAAGTTCAGAAACAACCCGCATCCCTTTGCTACGCGCAACTTCAACAGCATCGGTGAGGTAATACTCACCTTTGGCGTTGTCGTTTCTGATCTCAGCAATCAACTCAGGCAACACTTTTCCGGTAAACGCCATGATACCTGAATTGCAAAGATTGACGCTGCGTTCATCGTCGCTTGCGTCCTTTTCCTCTCGAATCGCTACAAGTTCTCCATCATTCTCCAAAAGCCGTCCATACCCGAAGGGGTTTGCAGCCTCAAAACCGAGCACCACCACATCAGCACCGCCAGACAGCCGCTTGCGCAGACGGTGCAGCGTTTCTGCAGTTATGAGCGGTGCATCTCCACAAAGAACCAGAACATGATCAGAAGTATCACGATAAGCTGTTTCAGCCGCCTTCACTGCATGCGCAGTACCCAACCGATCCACCTGCACGTGGCAGCTCGCGTGCGGCACATGGCTCAAAATATGCTCTTCCAGCTTGGGCATCTCAGGCCCAACGACAACGGCCACCTTA
This sequence comes from Pseudovibrio japonicus, assembly GCF_014651595.1. Lineage (GTDB taxonomy): Bacteria > Pseudomonadota > Alphaproteobacteria > Rhizobiales > Stappiaceae > Pseudovibrio > Pseudovibrio japonicus. Next base: position 298,868 of record NZ_BMXE01000004.1, read on the forward strand.
TCCGCGCCGGCACCGACAACCGAGTTCAGCACATGGCCCACAAGCGGAAGCCCACCAATTTCATGCATCACCTTTGGCAGGGTCGAACGCATACGCGTTCCTAATCCAGCAGCCAGAACAATTGCCAAACAAGAACTATTGGACATGCAAACCCCTTGGGTAACCTAGAATTATAAACTGACAGGCAAATTGCACGAGACCTTTGTTATTTCAAAGAATAACCCGGCGCTTTCACCAAGAAAATCAGCGCACCCCGAGAAATAGCAGGCAGAGCTTAAAAGTTCCTCCAGAGCTGCGTTTGCATTTTGTTAACCATAAAACAACAAAGTAATCCATAGTATTACAATAAGATTCGATTTGGAGGCGACTGGAAGCGTTGCTGCTCCCTCATAAAATCAACGAGTTACGAGAAAAGCCCAAAGTACTGCAAGAACGTGTGACCGTGCTTGCATGGGGTATTGCTGCACTCTCGTTTGCGGCCCTTGCTGCCTCTGCAATACAAATGCCGGGTAAGTTTGCGCATCAGGCTCCTACTTATGAGCCCGCAGCACTTCCCCTCCCATTGCCCGGCCCGGTCACCACAACAGCCTCAACAGGCAGAACGGAACCACTGACCGCGGTCCAGATGTATGACAGCACCAGAAAAGTCGAATCGGAAAGTGACCTGCAAAACTCACGTGAGCTACATGCGATACGGGAGGAAATTATCTCACTACGCCGCTCCCTGCTACGCATCACTGAGCAAAATCGCAGACTGTCACACCAGCTCAAAACGCTTGAAGAAGCTACCAAACATGCAAGAGCAGAGCCCAAGCCAAATCTACTACCGCCTAGGAAAGCCGCTAACACCGGGCAGGATCATGTTGCACCAGTTGAAACTCTCCCGGCACCTGAGCTTTTACAGAAACAACAACCTTCTGACACAGCGGGCCCAATACCCGAGATGATACTCTCCAAAGTCGTAGCAGTTCCGAACGCCACACCAACAAAAGAAGCTGCACCTGAACCTGTTGTCGCGGAGCCCTTAAAGACGATATTACCCGCACTGCCCAAGTTTCACAAAACCCCTGCAGCAGGAAAATTACACCAGTCTGGTGCTGGCAAAATCACACGCACGTCCTTCGCAGTTGATCTGGGTAATTTTGATAACGCCACGTCGGTTGAAAGCCAATGGCGTGAGCTGACGGAATCCAAACCACTGCTGCTGGGAGACCTGACAAAACGCGTCTCTGCAACGAGCACGAATGGCGCAACGCAGTACACCCTGACAGCAGGACCCTTTTACAACGCGGCTGACACCGCTCTGGTCTGTGCTAGGCTGGCGAGAGAAAAAGTCAATTGCGCACCCACCACTTTCTAATAGATTCCCAGCATCGTTTACACCTTAGATCTAGGAATGACGTATTTGACGAGCAGCTGAGCTTGTTCTACGCCGCCCAGATCACATTGGAATATTACGCGTGCCAAATTCATCTACGAACTCCTATGGGCCTTCGACCTACGCCCTGTTGTTTCTCATGCCCATATTCATGAGTTCCAATATCATTATTGCCAAGCCCGCCCTGACGCATACAGAGCCATGGACCCTTGCCTTTTTCAGGTGGGGCCTTGCCGCACTTATCCTGCTGCCGTTCACCTACCGCGAATTAAAAGCCTGCCTGCCCCTGATCCGCGAAAACCTCAAGCTCCTCAGCTTCATGGCGTTTCTGGGTATGTGGATCTGCGGTGCAATTGTGTATCTGGCACTAAAGGAGACCTCCGCCACCAACGGCACGCTGATCTACTCTGCAGCCCCCGCCTTGATCCTCGCACTTGAATGGCTCTTTAGAGGCCGCACTGTGGCCCTGCGAGAGTTTGTAGGCATCTTACTCGCAATCGCCGGAGTGTCTGTCATTGTCACTAAGGGCTCTCTGGGCAATCTGCTCGGCCTGCAGTTCAACAGCGGGGACCTGCTGTTTGCGCTATGCACATTGAGTTGGGCAATCTATTCAGTGCTCATCAAGAAGAGCCAGCTTCAGGGCATGTCAACGGTCCCTCTTTTTGCGACCATTGCCATTTTTGGCACCATCATGTTGGCGCCGTTCGCAATCGCAGAAATGGCAATCACGAAGTCAGTACCCAACACCGGTGAAGTCTGGACGTCCATTGCTGGCGTTGTTCTTATTGCTTCTCTTGCATCGTTTCTGACCTACCAGTTTAGCATTCGCGCCGTTGGCCCCTTTGTTGCTGGCATGTTCATGTACCTGATGACACCCTACGGTGTTGCAATGGCAGTTTTGTTTTTGGGCGAGCGACTCCAGACATTCCACTACCTTGGCTTCGTACCCATCATGGCGGGTCTTATGCTGGCAACCCTACCCGCAAATACGCTCAGACGAAGGGTGAGCGCGTAACGCCCTCTCCAATGACCGGACAACAAAAAAGCAGGCCCAAGGCCTGCTTTTCTTATCTCGATATCTGACGGGTAACCTAGCCGATCTGAGAGAAGATCGGGAAGGTATCCAGCAGCCAGAAAGAGAACGCCTGAATGTAGCCAGTTAGGAAACCAACGCCGGTGAGCACCAAGAAGGCACCCATAACCTTCTCAACTTTGCCCATGTGCTTGCGAAAACGTGACATGAAGCCCATGAACGGCCCGGCAAACATCGCGGCAATCATGAACGGCACACCAATACCCAACGCATAGGCCGAAAGCAGTATGACGCCCTGATTAACAGAGGCCTGCGTCCCAGCAATCAAAAGAATACTCGCCAGAACCGGGCCGATGCATGGCGTCCAACCAAAGCCGAACGCAAGGCCCATCAGATAAGCACCACCAAAGCCACCCGGTTGACGGTCAATCTGCACACGCGCTTCACGGTAAAGGAACCCAATCTTAAAAGCTCCGAGGAAATGCAAGCCCATGATGATGATCATGGCACCGGCCAAATAGGCAAGGTACTGCGAGTATTGCAAAACATACTGACCAAGGAACGAGGCACTTGCGCCAAGCAGCACGAACACAGTAGAGAACCCGGCTACAAAGCACATGGCAGCAATCATGATCCTGTTGCTCTGCGCTGCGCTCTTCTTGTGGCTCGTCACCTCTTCAATGGATAGACCAGCGATATATCCCAGATAAGGCGGCACCAGCGGTAAGACGCAAGGTGAAACAAAAGACAAAATGCCGGCGAAAAATGCACCCCAAAGGGTGATGTCTTGCAACATATAGCTTTCCTAATTCCGTTTGGAATGCATCTGCACGATCCAGCGTATTCGCAAAAAGACTGCGTGCTAACATCATAGACCTGCACAGATGAATAACGCTTATATATACAATTTTGCCGGAAGTTGGATGTGTTTTGTCAAACAGGCAAGAAAATCTGCGACACTTTTTGGTGAACGGCAATCAAAAATACCTGATTGCCGTTCACAAATTCAGCGAGTGACCCTTAGGCCTTGTCCCTAACAACCAGAACAGACTGGTTGGCATGACGTACAACGCGGGCAGCGTTTGGCCCAAGAAGGAAGTCCTTAAGCTCAGGACGATGTGAAGAAAGAACGATCAGATCAGTGCCCAGCTTGTTCGCTGCGCCGGTGATCTCTTCATAGATTGTTCCATGGGCAATATGCCCTTTCACATCCAGCTCATCATCAGGAAGCTGGGTATCCAGAAACTGTTCCAGAGCTTCACGCGTACGCTCCAGAGCCTCAGTTTCAAACTCTTTGGCAAAGAAACTACCCACAATCGATTTTCCAAAATCGGGCAGAACCGTCACCACATGAAGCTGGGCTTTATAATAACGAGCCAGATCAACAGCCACGGGAAGCGCAGTTTTCCAGCTACTTTCTTCGTTCAAATCCAAAGGCAGCAAGATATTGGAGTACATTTCCCAACTCCTTAAAATTTATAGTTTGTGGCACAGCCCGCTAAAAAGCGGGCTGTGTTTGGCGTCGGCGTTGAAGCATAACGACCAGCAATAGCAAGAGCAAAGCAGGAATATAGAACAGCTCCTGTGGCATCCGTTCTGCATCAACCTGTGTGCTTACAATCTGAACCGGATTATCCGCGTAAAAATCAAAGTCCTGCAGTTTTTCGGCAAACTCAGTACCTGGGAATGGTTCATCAACCGCCATTGTACCGTTATCATCCATGGTGATCAAACCAGCCGCTTCAAGCCGTGCTTCAGCGCCCTGTTCATCTCCGATAGTGAGCGGCAGTGTCAATGTCAGCATCTTGTCCATGTCGTCAAAATCGGGACCTGCGAGGTTTAGACGCACCATATCACCCGGCTGTGCCTCATCAATCATCTCAACAATGCCGGGACCGGTCGCAGTCACATACGGGCTCTGAACCTGATTGAGCCAGAAGTCCGGACGGAACAATGTGAAGGCGATCAGCAGAAGTGCTGCAGATTCCCATAGACGGGAGCGAGCAAAGAAGTACCCTTGCGTCGCCGCTGCAAACAACATCATGGCGACCACAGCGACAATGAAGACAAAGACTGCCTGGACAGCCGTTACGTCAATCAGAAGCAGATCAGTGTTGAAGATGAACAGGAACGGCAGAGCCGCTGTACGCAGCGAGTAAATGAAGCCCTGAACACCGGTCTTGATCGGGTCACCACGGCTGATCGCCGCCGCAGCAAAGGCCGCAAGCCCCACAGGAGGCGTCACGTCCGCCATAATACCGAAGTAGAAGACGAAGAAGTGAACCGCAATCAGTGGCACAAGGAAACCAGTCTGTTCCCCCAGATCCACAACCACAAGCGCCATTAGCGAGGACACAACGAGGTAGTTTGCAGTAGTTGGCAGACCCATACCAAGGATCAGGCTCATCACAGCAACCAAAACCAGCATAAGCAGCAGGTTACCGCCGGACAGGAACTCAACAAGCGCAGCAATCATCTGGTGCATACCGGTCAAAGACACAGTACCCACGATGATACCAGCAGCAGCCGTTGCAACCGCAATACCGATCATGTTGCGCGCGCCGCCAATCATGCCTTCGACAAAATCAACGATACCCTGCCATGTACGGCCAGCCTGGGAGTCACCGCGGAAGAAGGCCTTCAGCGGATGCTGTGTCACGACGATGAAGATCATCGCCATGGTTGCGTAGAATGCAGAAAGTGACGGTGAGAAGCGCTCAACCAGAATACACCAGATCAGAACAACGATCGGCAGGATGAAGTAATAACCGGTACGGCCAACATCACCAGCAGCCGGGAGTTCTTTTATCGGTGCGTTCGGGTCATCAACCTCAAGGTCAGGAACCTGAGCAGCAATGTAAGCCAGAATGATGTAACCAGCCGCAAACAGCAACAGAACAATAGGGAACGTCAGAGACGGGAACGCAGTCTTGGTCCAGCCCAGACCATAATAAACGGCCAGCCCCACAATGGTGATGCCGATAAAGCCGGTCAGAACGCCGATCAGACGTTGCATGACGGTGACATGCGTAGGTGGCTTAGGCAGACCTTTCAGGTTCATCTTCAGCGCTTCAAGGTGCACGATATACACCAGAGCGATATAGGAGATAACCGCTGGAACAAAGGCATGAACCACAACCTGATGGTAGCTGGTACCAGTAAATTCGGCAATCAGGAACGCAGCTGCACCCATCACAGGCGGCATCAGCTGGCCATTCACAGAGGAAGCCACTTCAACGGCACCCGCTTTTTCAGCCGGGAAGCCGGTCCGCTTCATCAGTGGAATGGTGAAAGTACCGGTGGTCACAACGTTTGCAATGGAGGACCCTGAGTAAAGGCCACTCATTGCAGACGCAAGAACAGCCGCCTTCGCAGGACCACCACGCAGGTGACCAAGAAGCGCAAAGGCAGCTTTAATGAAGTAGTTGCCTGCCCCGGCCTTTTCCAGCAATGAGCCGAAAAGAACGAACAGGAATATCATGGAAGCCGAAACGCCAACGGCCACACCAAAGACGCCCTCCTCCTGGATCCAGTAGTGCCACATGGCCTTACCATAGGAAGCACCACGCCACTGAATCACTTCCGGCAGCCACGCGGAATTACCGAACATGGCATACGCGACGAAGATACCCGCAACGATAACCAGCGGCAAACCAAGGCTTCTGTAAACCGCGATCGCAAGCACAGCCAGACCTGTGGTGGCTGCAACCAGATCCATCTGAGTTGGGAGGCCAGCGCGATCGGCGAGCTGGTCACGCATGAACACAAGGTACAGACAAGACGCAGCACCTAAGAACGCGAGGATCCAGTCGTACCAGGGAATGGTATGACGGGGACTGCGGGAAAAGAGAGGGTATGCAAAAGCGGCAAGGACCAGACCAAACGCCAGGTGAATATTGCGCACGTCAGAGTTGTCGAAGATAAGCCTGATGCCGAATGTGTCATACAGCCAGAATGGCACGTTTGACGCCACATACAGCTGAAAGGCTGACCAAATAAAGGCAATGGCCGCAACCATCACGCCTAGGTTACCAGTTAGGTTTCGTGCACCGGTATCTGCCTGAGCGACCAGTTCCTGCGCATCAACTTGCGCCTTGTGTCGTTCTGGACTCATTCGCACCCCCAAATAAAGCTCCTTCTTTGCCTTAGTTGTAAAGGCAGAGCAAGGAACCTACTAAATCTCGTAGAAGCCAAAAATGCGGGGCAACATTGGCCCCGCATCCTAAGGAAAACTCGGTTAGATTACATCCAGCCGCGTTCTTTGTAGTACTTGACTGCGCCGTCATGAAGTGGAGCTGTCAGGGAATCCTTGATCATCTCTTCTTCTTTCAGGTCTTTAAATGCAGGGTGCAGCTTTTTGAAGTCGTCAAAGTTATCGAAAACAGACTTCGTGATGGTGTAAACCACATCATCCGGAACAGCTGCAGAGGTAACAAACGTTGCGCCGACACCAAAGGTGTTGATGTCTTCTTCGTTGTTGTACATGCCTGCTGGGATCGTAGCTTTACGGTAGAAGGAGTATTTGTCAACCAGATCGTCGATTGCAGGACCTTCAACGTTCACCAGCTGCGCATCACAGGTGCTGACAGTTTCCTGTGTAGATGCGGATGGGTGACCAACTAGCCAGTAATAAGCGTCGATCTTGCCGTCACAAAGAGCGGCACCAGCTTCAGAAGACTTCAGCTCGGTTGCCAGAGACAGATCATCAGTGCTGACAATGCCTTCTCTTTCAAGAAGCTGCCATGTAGCGTACTGACCGGAACCTGCGTTACCGATGTTAACTTTCTTACCCTTAAGGTCAGTGTAGTTGTTTACACCAGAACCTTTGGTTGCAAGCATTGTTACTGGCTCTGGATGCACAGCAAACACTGAGCGCAGATCACCATATGGCTTGCCTTCCCACTGAGAGCGACCGTCGTATGCGTTCGCCTGAACGTCAGACTGAGCAACGCCGAACTCCAGCTCACCATTCTGGATGGTGTTGATGTTGTAAACAGAACCACCTGTAGATTCCACGGAACAACGAATGTCGTGTTCGCGACGAGTTTTGTTTACAAGACGACAGATCGCGCCACCGGTTGGGTAGTAAACACCAGTCACACCACCAGTGCCGATGGATACGAAACGAGTTTCTGCCGAAGCACCAGATGCAGCACTCACCGCAATCAACGCAGCCCCAACTGCAACATTGCTAAATTTCATACGAACCTCCACTTATGTTGTAATTGCACGATCCCGTAGCTCACGGTACCGCTAATAGGAATTCCTGGTGTCTTAACCACCGGACACGTCTATTTCCCACTGGCACAGAATGAAAGATGCCAAAAGCGGGGAAATACGTACACACCTATTCCTTGGATTGCCAGCAAACTCTTAAAGTCACCGAAAACGACCAAGCTGAGCATCGATTAAGTTAACGACCTGATTTAAAAATATTTTTTGAGAAATATAAGCATCGTGCATATTTGAAAGCCCCACAGATATTTCATCAAAAAAGGGCAAAATTTAGATAATACTTCAAAAAACTGAGCATGCCTTCCACAAAATAGTATACTAAGGTATTACATTATCTATGAAGTTTCACGTGACATTTTCTCAGATATTTCTACAGAATTTTACGTAGCTAATTAATTTTGAGACCAAAAGAAATAGGAAGCCGTCACAGGTCAAAAGGCACTCAAACACCCGTTCCTTGCAAGCTGCAATCTCTCGATCCGACCGCACTCCCCTTCTCTATGACGTCGCTATCGCCATAAGAGAGGGCGGATCAAGCCAAACACGATTTAGCTCCCTCCACGATTAATAAGCGCAGCTCAGTGAAGACCTGAAGACAGGCCGCAATTGACAGAAACCTGTCCCTCCCGACGAAGAAAAACGCTCTGTGTGGAAAATAAAAAAAACCGCTTGCGCTAAGCCCCTGCAATCCTTAGAAGACCCCTCACAGGCAGCGACCTAGCGGTCACGCCCAAGAGCCCGTAGCTCAGCTGGTAGAGCAACTGACTTTTAATCAGTAGGTCCACGGTTCGAACCCGTGCGGGCTCACCATTTAACCTCATGTTGTAAAACGAGGTTTCACAAAAGCTCCCATTAGGGAGCTTTTTGTATTTCAGCCCCCCGACCACAAAGAAACGCAGTTTCTCCGGCATCTCACGCATTTAAGTGAGACCACCGGTACATTTACCACCTCATTCATGCTCGCCTAATCCTCCAGTTAAGTGAATTTGCTTCACTTAGCCCCTTCAAACCCGGAAAAATTGCATTACGTCCTGTCTGCACAATCCAATTTCTCGGGTAATCAAATGAAATTTAATTATAAGAACCCAACCAAACTGCTGTTTGGACAAGGAAAGATCTCTGAAATTCGCGATCAGATTCCAGCAGGAAGCCGTATTCTGCTTGCCTATGGCGGCGGGTCCATCAAAACCAACGGTGTTTACGATCAGGTAATCAGCGCACTCGACGGCTTCACGATCGTTGAGTTCTCTGGCATTGAAGCCAACCCGGAGTTCGAGACGCTCGAAAAAGCAGTAAAGCTTGTCACTGAGCAGAAACTTGACTTCATTCTCGCTGTCGGCGGTGGGTCCGTTATTGATGGCTGTAAGTTCGTCGCTGCTGCTGCTCATTATGACGGTGATCACTGGGATATTCTCACCGGCAAACATCGCGTTCAAAAAGCAATCCCGCTAGCGTCAGTGCTCACGTTGCCAGCCACAGGCTCAGAGTCAAACGGAAACTCGGTCGTCACCCGGAAAGCTACTGGCGAGAAACGTGCGTTCGGCTCCCCGCATGTACTGCCAATCTTCTCGGTTCTCGATCCCGACACCATGAAGACGCTGCCAGAGCGTCAGCTCAAAAACGGCCTTGTCGACGCGTTCATTCACGTCTGCGAGCAATATCTGACCTACCCAGCTGGCAACTTAGTGCAGGATGGCTATGCCGAAACCCTGCTCCGCACACTCGTACAATTGGGAGAGACCTATCAGGATCGAGATTCCGATGAGTGGCGTGCAAACCTCATGTATGCAGCCAATCAGGCACTCAATGGGCTGATCGCTTGCGGTGTACCGCAAGATTGGGCAACCCACCAGATTGGCCACGAGCTAACAGCCTCGTTTGGGATCGACCACGCCCGCACCCTATCGATCATCCAGCCAAGCCTGCTGCGCAACCAGATCGAACCAAAGCGTGCAAAATTGGAGCAGATGGGACGCACCGTCTTCGCTCTGCCTCCTTCCAAGGATCTGGCAGAAAAGACCATTGATGCGATCGAAGAGTTCTATCAGAAGCTGGCCATGCCGATCCGCCTGTCTGAGGCCAACATCACCGATCAATCCGACATTGATGTTCTCCTAAAGACCATTGAAAGCCGCGACTTCCTGAAGGCCATTGGTGAGCACGGCGAGATCACGCCAGAGACAATTAAGGATATTGTTCTTTCAGCGCGTTAATCCGCACGACTAAGAAGCCCGCCGCACACCGGCGGGCTTTTTTTTTGTGCATACAGCGAGCCCCCGGCGAAATCTCAAGTGACAAACATATCTCGCACCCACTACCCCTTGTGAGATATCAGATAATCCGTGTTGTGGGTTCCCAGCACACTTATTACGAACAATGAGGAAGAACGGGTATGTTGCAGCTGTCCGATACTCAAACAAAAACTGCCCTGCCCTTCGGCCCGCTGGTAGAAGCTTTGCGAGCCATGTTCAAAGAAGGCTGCGAAATGCCGGTCCGCCACCACCACACCATGGCGGTACCCAACAAATCAGATGCCACACTGTTGCTCATGCCCGCCTGGCAGTCCGGCTCTTATTTTGGCGTAAAATTAGCAAGCGTCTTCCCAAGCAACGCAGATGTCGGAGAGCCTGCTGTGTCCGCCACATACCTGCTTTCCCACGGTACCAACGGAACCCCACTCGCTCTGATCGACGGCGGTGAACTAACAGCCCGCAGAACAGCTGCCGCCTCCGCACTTGCAGCCGATTACCTCGCCCGCAAAGACGCAAGCATCCTGACCATGGTTGGCACTGGCCGCCTCTCCGCCAATTTAATCGAAGCCCATTTCGCCACAAGGCAGATCGAAAAAGTCTATCTCTGGGGCCGCAATTTTGAAAAGGCAGAGCAAAAAGCCAACGAGTTAACCGCAACACTCGGCTTGAAGGTAGAGGCTGAGCAATCTTTAGAGAATGCCGTTGGGCAAGCCGATATCGTTTCTGTTGCAACCTTGTCCAACGCACCGCTCATCAAAGGAGAGTGGCTACCGGAAGGATGCCATCTTGATCTTGTTGGCGGGTTCACCCCGAACATGCGTGAGGCAGACGACTCAGCAATATCGCGCTCGCACGTGTTCGTGGACACCCGCAGTGGCGCAATGTCAGAAGCCGGTGACCTGACAGTGCCCTTGGCAAACGGCGCACTCAAGCCGAAGGATGTGCTGGCAGATCTTTACGATCTGACACGCGGCCTTCACTCTGGCCGGACTAGTGAAACGGAGATCACCTTCTTTAAATCAGTGGGAGCAGCTCTTGAGGATCTGGCAGGTGCAATCCTCGCCTACGAAAACTCAAAAGAACCTTTGGGAGGCTAAGGGACTCTGGGCACACCTAACTATCCATGACTGTGCCGGGCCCAGAAACGCTGCCGCATCTCTGCGGTTCTAAAATGCGAAAAATGCGCCCCGCGCTGCATGGAAACCACCGGCTGATAGTGCAACAGCTCGATTTCCCTTGCTGGAGTTGATCTCAAACTATCTAAAACGTACTGCTCCCCCTGAAATCTGACAGAAGTCACAGCATGGATGGTCTGGCTGCGACTGTCCTTCACCACGACGAACCGAAGTGCTTCTTCCGGATAGCCCAGCGCAAGCAGACTGAAATACTTGGCAATTGCATAGTCCTCACACTCCCCGTTAGAACCGAGAAGATGCAGCGGTGCACGCCACGCATTCGAAGGCCCAGCGGAACCGGATTGCGGACCGGACCCAACACTCTCATTGATAAAAGAATTGAGCAAAGAAAGCTGCCGAAGCGACTTACTCTGCCCTGCCCTGCGAAGAATACGGGACCACGCCTGAACGGGGCCTACACCTCGAACATCTCCAGCCATGCATTGCTTTAGCTGTTTCAGCTGTTGTTCACACTCCGGCAATACCGACTGCCATTTCCGAAAAGCCCGGTTATCGCCACCGCTGATCTCAACTGAGCCAAACAGCCCAAAATTCTCAGAGTGTTTCTGCGCAGCCGGACGCGCAAATTTGGCAAAGGAGAACAAACGACGGCGGCGTACCTTGTCTGGATAATCCAGCTGCAGATTGTGCGCTTGCCCTTTGGACATGCTAGAGACAATGCCGGTCAAAAAGGCAGTTTTGACAACCATGCCTATAAAGCCGCGCCGCAGCACTCCCTTTTTCCTACGATGTTTGCCCCGGTATTCTGGATGAGCCATATCGCATTACCGTTCTCTAAGCGCCTCCTCACGCACACGATTAACCGGCTTAAGAATGTAGGAAAGCACACTCTTTTCTCCGGTAAGAATATCGACGGAGGCGACCATCCCCGGTAGAATAGGGAGTTTCTTGTTGCGACTTTCTAACTCCGCGCGGCTGGTTGTGACGATTACGGAGTAAAACTGCTCATGAGTAATTTCATCGTAAACAGTGTCTGTAGAAATTCCTTCAACTTTACCCTCCAGCCCACCATAAATTGAAAAGTCATAGGCTCTCAGTTTCACAAGAGCTGGCTGGCCCGGGTGGATAAAGGCAATGTCCTGCGGCTTGACCTTGGCCTCCACCCGCAAAGACTCTTCAACCGGCACAATGGACATCAACGGCTGCACAGGTGACGCCAAACCTCCAACTCGACTAGCATCAGCCCTGTAGACAATCCCATCCATAGGAGCACGGATCACCGCGTGATCAACCGTGTCACTTGCTAGCGTGGAAGCTGCGGCAATAATAGTATCAAGCTGCGCCTGAACCTCTCTCAGTTGCGTACGCGCGGTCTGCCGAAATTCGGTATAAAGCGTTTCAATCTCCTGCTCCGCCTCTTCAACAGCTGTTTTCAAACGCCCTTCCGCGACCCGAAGCGCATTAATCTGCCCCTCAAGATCACCAATCTCCCGCTGTAGCTTCAGCATATCGGTTCGCGGAACAATCTGCTTCTCCGCAAGAGGCGCTTTCAGTTCTCGCTCTTCGTTGGCAAGGCGCAGCAGGTCAACAAGCTTACGCGTCTGGCTTTGGGAGGCCTCCAGTTCCGTAATGCGCTGTGCAACACGGGACTGTTTGATCGCAACTTGTCCCTTCAACCCTTCCAGACTGGCCTGAAATAACGAAAGCTCCGAAGCAACAACCTTTGAGGCTTGTTCCTGATACTGGTCAGAATAGATCAGCTCCTCACCACGCTCTGGCCATACGGACTGGAACTCAAGACGCTCCCGAGCAATCTCCAGTGCCAGCTGCTTTGCAACCAACTCCCCCAGATTGGCGGAGAACCCGGTATCATCAAGGCGGATGAGCACATCCCCTTTGCTCACCAAATCGCCTGTCTTGACCAGAACCTCCTGAATGACGCCCCCTTCAGGGCTCTGAAGAACCTGTATTTTTGCAGAGGGAATAACCCGTCCATCCCCGCGTGTTACCTCTTCCAGCTGTGTCACACTCGCCCATACAAGAAAGGCAATCAGAAGCAATCCGATCAGGACGACCAAAACCCGCACCCGTGTAAATGCTGCAGACTCCAGCCCTAGAGATACCAGCGCAGCCCCGCGTGGAAGCCGCGGGACGGTAGATCCTGATCCGAGCCACTTTCGGATCAGTCCCTTCAATTTCCGCACCAGCGCCTTCGTTTTTTGCTTCAACTGCTTAATCGTTATCAGATGCAAACAGGATCCCCCTAGAAACTCCCCAACAAGTTCCAGAGGCACGCCGCCGACCGGAATCAAGCTATCCTTACCAAAGGTAACCCTCCTTGTTTTTTCTGAATACTACAGGGAGTTATTGCGGAGATTTGCAGGTTGGAAGTGACAAAGACGGCAGAGGCACAAGAACAGAAAGAAGAAACGCCTCCCTCCCAGAATAAGGAAGGGCCAGACACAGCTGATGCGTCTACCACTCCCGAAAATGAAGAACCGCCTAGTAAGCCACCGGCACCCGAGAAAGAACCAGCAGCCAACACGGAAACCAAACCACTCTCTGACGCCAAGCCACGCGTAGACAAGGAGCCCCCGAATACTCAGCAAACAACTGGCACCGAGTTAGACTCCCTGCGCGGATGTCTGGAAATCCTGCTGGTTCAATACAATATGTCAGCCAACTCAGAAAACCTGATTGCAGGTCTTCCCTTGGAGAAGGGCAGGCTCACAGATGACTTGCTGCAAAGAGCGCTGCAACGGGCAGGTTTTTCGACCAAGTCATTCCATCAAAACCTGACAGACGTCTCCTCCCTTCTCTTTCCCGCCATCCTCCTGCTGAAGTCAGGAGGTGCGCTGGTTGTTCTGGAACGATACGACGAGCAATCCTACGCCATCGCTCTGCCTCATGCAGATGGTGGAGCTGTTCTGGCAAAACTTGAGGAGTTGCAGGAACTCTGCAGCGGTAAGGTGATTGTCGCAAAGCCGTTTTACAAACCCAAAGCGGCGCCAGAACCAAATGCGGCAACAGAGAACGCCCATTGGTTCTTCAGTGGTATCAAGGCCGTTGCCCGTGACTACGCCTTTGTTGCACTTGCAGCAGCCTTCATTAATCTACTTGCATTGGCCACACCGCTTTTCACCATGCATGTCCTTGACCGCGTGATACCCAACTCTGCGTTCCCCACACTCTGGGTACTCACCCTCGGTGCCATTGGTGCACTGGTGTTTGACCTTCTTTTGAAATCCCTGCGCGCATCGCTCATTTACTTTGCAGGCAAGCGCGCTGATTTGACTATCTCTTCCAAGCTATTCGATCAGGCCATGAACCTGAACATGTCACACCGCCCCCAAAGCACCGCTGGCTTCCTCAATGATATGCGCGAGTTCGAGACGATTCGCGAGTTCATGACATCTGGAATGATCGCAGCCATCACCGACCTCGCCTTCCTAGGGATATTCCTGAGCCTGATCTGGTACATCGGCGGCCCCATGGTCTACCCCCTCCTCGTTGCGATCGCAGGCACCGTCACAATTGGCATGCTCATGCAGATCCCTTTGAAGAAGGCAGTCAGAACGACCGTTACCGACGCATCCCTGCGCAATACGCTCTTGTTCGAAAGCCTCTATGGTCTGGAAACGATCAAGCTCCAACGCGCAGAAGGCCAACAACTGAACAAATGGGAGACAGCAACCGCCTCCGCAGCCTCTGCGCAGAACAAAGTCAGAGCATTTTCCAGCTGGGCCACCAATCTCACTGGCTTCCTACAGCAGCTGACCACCATTGCCCTCTTGGTCACCGGAGCCTACCTGTTCTCAGAAAAGCTGATCTCCATAGGTGGGATCGTCGCCTGTCTCATTCTGGGCGCACGAGCTGTTACCCCGCTCGCAACGCTCACAAGTTTCCTCGCGCGCTTCCAACATGTCAAAGACGCCTACAGACGGCTTGAGGCCATAAACCAGCTGCCAAGAGAACAACCCTGGGCTTCCTGGCACCTGAGCAAAACCATAGATGACGGGCAGATCACCCTAAAAAATATGAGCTTCACTTACCCCCATGGAGCAAAACCGGCACTGCGAAACCTGAACCTCTCCATCTCCTCAGGAGAACGCATCGCTATTTTAGGTCCAGTCGGCTCCGGCAAATCCACTCTGGGGCGGGTCCTAACCGGCCTTTATGCGCCCGAGGCTGGAAGCTACTCCATTGACAGTCTGCACCATCAGCAATACGCGCCGACAGAACTGAGAAGATCAATCAGCTACATCGGTCAGGATGCCAGCCTTTTTTCCGGCTCAATAAGCGACAACATAAAATTCGGACGGCCTGAAGCATCAGATGCGGAGCTGATCAAGGCCAGCGAACTCGCCGGAGCGTTGGAATTCATTGACGCCCATCCGCACGGCTTTGCCCGAATAATTGAAGAAGGAGGCAGAGACCTCTCCTGCGGGCAGAGACAAAAGCTGCTCCTAGCTAGAGCATTTATGAACTCACCCAAAATCCTTTTTCTGGACGAGCCAACAGGGATGTTGGACAGCCAAAGCGAGCAGCAATTCATCAACGCATTGTCTTCTGCGATCAAGCCAAAGCAAACCCTGATTATCGCAACACACCGCACGGCACCGCTTGCCTTGGTCGACAGACTGATCATCCTCGACAAAGGCCGCATTCTCGCCGATGGCCCCAAGGACAAAGTCATCCATATCCTCGCAAAAAGAACCGGATGATCTGAAAAGCTAATATTCGCGCATATACTCGCGAAAACACAAGCAGCGGTTGACCGCTTCATTATCCCACACACCCTCTTTCATATACCCAAGAGCAACCCCGCACCAATCACGGGCCTCGAGAGCCCAGTCAAACCGGAGCTGGTCAATACTGCTTTGCTGCGCTGAGACCACCACTGTGTTCGCTTCCTCAAAATAGTCGCGCACGCGAACGGAGATTTCTTTATGCAGCTCCCCAGGGTGCTGAAGATTAAAATCGTAACAGACCCCGCCACGGAAATAATCTGGAGAAGCAATTGAATAATCGGCACTCTTCGCTTCTGTTCCACAGAGAAGGAACAGGATAAAGACCACCAGGAAGAGAAGGACCAGATCACCAGCCGGCCGCATAATCCTGACTTTACTCATGAGCCTCCCCTCATAGTTTTGGTTTAGGCTTGGCAACAGGCGTCCCGCGCACCCAACGTGCAGTCACACCAGGCAACGCTTTGCCCGGTAACCAGTCGTCAGTTTCTTTGTCATCTCGCACTTTGCGATAACCAGCTTCTGCCTGAGACGGTGGCTGAACATCAAACGTTTCCAGCAGACCACCCATTGCAGCAAGCAAGCGATAATTGGCGAACGCCTGCGCATAACGTGCCGATATCTCGCTAACTTCCGTAAAAAAGACAGTGTTTTGCGTGTTCAGAACATCCAAGAGCGTCCGCTGTCCAATCGTGAACTGGCTTTCATAAGATATAAGAAGCTGCTGAGAGGCAGAAAGTTGCTTTTTGATGAGTGCCAGCTGCTTGGACAGCTCCACCCTCCTGATCCAGGAAGCCCGTGTTTCCCGCTCAACCTCGCGGTAGGCGCGCTCTGACCGCATGCGTGCCTCTCCCGCCCGCTCTACCTGTTCCGCCCGCCTGTTTTTTGTAATATTGCCGTTAAAGAGATTCCAACGCATCACAACCAGCGCCGCTGCCTGATTGTTCACTCCAGGAAACCCATTGAGATTCTCACCAAGACGGGAAGACACCTCCAGATCAAATCTCGGATAATAGCCCGATTCCGCAATCTTGATCTCCGCATTGGCCGCATCAATGTCAGCTTTGCGAGAGGCAATCAGCGGATTGTTGCGCCGCGCAACATTCAAAACATCTGCAAGCGTACCGGGTATGCGCGGCGTAACGCTGGGAACCCCGCCCAGATGCCCGATCGGCTTACCGACAACCTCAATAAAATTGGCTTCCGCCAGTTCCAACTCTTCAAGAACCTCCTCCAACGCAAGCAGTGCTGCAAAAACCCGTTCAGTGGCCTGCTGCACGTCCGCGACAGAAATAACACCGCGAGACAACCCCGCCCGCATATCCGCGGCAACTTTGTTGTGATAGGCAATGTTCCGGTCAGCCGATTGCTTGACTTCCGACAGCCGGGCAACTTCCACATAGGCACGCACAGCGCTGAGCCCAACAAACTCGGAACGCTCCCATACCCTGAAAGAGGTGGAATCCAGCCTTGCCCGCTGCCGCTCAATCTCATAGGTCGTCGCAAAGCCATCAAAGATCTTCTGGCGCCCGTAAGCTCTGACCTCATAGGGACCAAAGAAGAACTGGCCCCGCTCGCGGGTGAAACTCCGGTCCGCCCATTCCGTTCCCCCACGAAATTCAAGATCTAGACGCGGCAACCACTCGCCTTTCGCCTGTTTCAACTCAAAGCCGATCGCGTTGCGATCAAACACCGCTTCACCAATTTCCGGATTGCTATAGACGGTAAGATTCACTGCGTCTCGAAGAGACATTCCGTAACCTGTTCCGCAAAACAGATTCACGGCGGCAACGCCAAGAATGAGAGGCGTCAAGAACTTCATACAAACGCCCTCTACGCAATACTAAACACAACTGGGCAACAGGAGCTATAAATTACCTGTTTTTAATAAATTGTCATTCCTCACGCAATTAAGTGTAATAAATATCAATAACCAGAAAAGTAATGGCAACTAAAATTCAATAGACATTTCACAAAAGATGGTCATTTATACTTATAGCGCACAAAAGAACCAAATCTAACTGCAGTTATAATGCTATCCCGCCAACTCAGAACCACACTGTTTTAACCTGAGAAAACTGCGTAAGAACTCTGCTTAGGCCGCTTCGCGCAGGAAGTAAGGCTTCGCCAGCACCAGATCTGGTGAAACACAAACGCTGCAAACCCGCAGGCATATCCGGCACAATCAAATGAAGCACAAGAAACACATCAGAATATTGAAGGGCACTTCTGATTATCTGGAGGCATCCTGAGCATTAGTCCGGGCGGGCGTAGAGCAAATCGCCAATCGTACCCGGCTAGTGCACGAGCCCAAAGAATAAACCCCGGAAGTTTCGCTTCCGGGGCCAAAAATTATTTAGCTACAAAAGACCGCAACACCGGCCATCCTGTCAGGTTCAATCACCCAGAAGTCACCGTATTTACGCCCGCCCAAAGCTTGCGCGTAGGCCCCGAACTTCTCAGGGTCATCAGCTTGAAAGCCCAAAGCGGCCAGCTTGAGACCTCTGCGGTCACTCGGAGCGCGAACCCCGAAAAGACTCTCATAAGCACTCGGAGACAGAACTTTGACAGTCCCGCGCGCCGTTACAATCTCAACACCGAGACTGGAAAGCCGCGCAGTGCGCTCACCAATAAAGGCCTTCAGGAACTCATGGTGGTCCGCGGGATCATCAGCCACAAAGACAACATCGCTCAGAGCACTCACAGTGTTCGGGTGCCTCTGATACTCCGCCTTCCAGAAGTTTTCCGGAAATTTGTTGTGACAGGTAAAGAAGCCCATCTCGATGCTGAGCGGATCCGTGGTGAACGTCAAATCAAACGCAACCGGACGCTCTTCGCCTTCAGGGGTTACGGCAATCCGCTCAAAGGAAAAGGGAGCATACTCCTGAAGACCCGCGGCACTATACGCCTTGCGGTCATCCGCAGCATTCGCACTATCCAGCACGAACATGGCGCCCCCCTCGCCCTTCAACAGAAAGTCACGGTTAAACGCCCCAAAGGAGAAAACGCCGTCACTTGGCTCAGTCAACTCGGCACCTTCGCCGATGGCCAGAACCTCAAGAAAACTTCCATCCAGTTGAACAAGGCGGTTTTCAGTGCCCCATGGATGACGCGCAGTTGGCGTTACCCTGAATCCAAGCTGTTCCCAGTGTCTTGCCCCCTCCTGCAAGGAGTTTACAGCAAGAACGATGTGGTCAATTCCCTTGGTCAAAGCGTTTCCCCCAAAACAGCAAGTTAAACCAGACGGCTGTTATCGAGCGCCGCACCTACAAAGGAAGAGAACAGCGGATGTGGCTCAAACGGACGCGATTTCAGTTCCGGGTGATACTGAACACCAATGAACCAAGGATGCCCCTCAATCTCAACAGTTTCAGGCAGAACACCATCAGGTGACGTACCAGCGAAGATCAGACCGGCATCTTCCAGCTTTTCGCGGTAGCTGATGTTCACCTCATAACGGTGACGGTGACGTTCGGAGATCTCAGTAGACCCGTAAATCGCAGCAATCTTACTATCAGCCTTCAAGACCGCATCATACGCACCAAGACGCATGGTACCGCCCAAATCACCTTCAGCATGACGCTGTTCTTTTTCGTTACCGCGGGTCCATTCGGTCATCAGGCCGACAACAGGCTCTTTTGCTGCACCGAATTCTGTTGAACTTGCATCTTTGATGCCAGCCAGATTACGGGCAGCTTCCACCACAGCCATCTGCATACCAAAACAGATACCGAAGTAGGGAATGTTATTCACGCGCGCATGGTGTGCAGCCGCGATCTTGCCTTCAGAGCCACGCTCACCAAAGCCGCCAGGAACGAGAATACCGTTGACATTGGCAAGGAACTCGCTTGGATCTTCCTT
This sequence comes from Pseudovibrio japonicus, assembly GCF_014651595.1. Lineage (GTDB taxonomy): Bacteria > Pseudomonadota > Alphaproteobacteria > Rhizobiales > Stappiaceae > Pseudovibrio > Pseudovibrio japonicus. The sequence continues at coordinate 318,511 of NZ_BMXE01000004.1, forward strand.
CTCAAAGACTTCAGATTCGATCCACTCAAGATTGACCTTGACGCCATTGGCAATGCCGCCATGCACCAGCGCTTCAATCAGGGATTTATAAGCATCTTTAAGAACAGTGTACTTGCCAACAATCGCGATGGTGACTTCACCCTCTGGGTTGAACAGAGTTTTCACGATGCTTTCCCAACGGGAAAGATCAGGAGCTGGCGCACCCGTAATGCCAAACGCATCCAGAACCTGCTCATCCAAACCTTCCTTATGGTAGGCCAGCGGCACTTCGTAGATGCTCTTAGCATCGTAAGCCGGGATAACAGCTTCTTCGCGTACGTTACAGAACTGGGAAAGCTTGCGGCGCTCATTCTCAGGGATCTGGCGATCACAACGAACCATGAGAATGTCTGGCTGAATACCAATGGACCGAAGCTCTTTAACAGAGTGCTGGGTCGGCTTGGTTTTCATTTCACCGGCGCTGGCAATATAAGGCAGCAGTGTCAGGTGAATGTAGACAGCCTGTCCGCGCGGCAAATCGTTGCCCAACTGGCGGATTGCTTCAAAGAATGGCAGGCCTTCAATGTCACCAACCGTACCGCCGATCTCGCAAAGCACGAAATCATAGTCTTCGTTACCATCCAGAACAAAGTTCTTGATCGCATCGGTCACATGAGGAATCACCTGCACGGTCCCACCCAGGTAATCACCGCGGCGTTCCTTGGCAATAATGTCCTGATAGATGCGGCCAGTGGTAATGTTGTCCTGCTTGTTTGCCGGACGACCAGTGAAACGCTCGTAGTGGCCCAGATCCAGATCGGTCTCAGCGCCATCATCGGTCACGTAACACTCACCATGCTGGTAAGGGCTCATGGTGCCGGGATCAACGTTCAAATAAGGGTCAAGTTTACGAAGCCGAACCTTGTATCCGCGCGCTTGTAAAGCCGCACCAAGAGCTGCGGAGGCAAGTCCCTTCCCGAGAGAAGAAACAACACCACCGGTGATGAATATATACCGTGCCATGGATCGCTACCACGTTAGAAAGGGCGGACTTATCAGTAGGGATGCGCACTTGGCGTGGCATTTGATAATCCGATACCCTGGATATTTAAGATATGTCTGAACGCACGAATGACGGACACTGCACAGGCGTGCGGTGCCGTCAAACGCATATTTTGAACTGTTTCTGCTTTACAGCAGATTACTGAGCAGGTGGAACCTGCGGGCCGGACGGCTCACTTTGCTGCTGCAGCTGGTCCAGAAGACCGTTGCCACTGCCCTGCTCGGTACCTTGAGTGGCAGAACCGGAAGGAACCAGATCAAGCAAGGAACCTGGACGCTCGTCGTAACGCGCCAGCAGAGAAAGAGCGAGTGAAGTTGCAAAGAAGCAGATAGCAAGAATTGCAGTACCGCGTGTCAGCATATTCGCTGTGCCACGGCTGCTCATCACGCCACCGCCACCGCCACCGCCAATACCCAATGCGCCGCCTTCAGAACGCTGAAGCAAGACCATTGCTACCAGTGCAACGACGACCATCAGGTGGATAACAATCAGAACGGTTTCCATAGGTATCCGTAGGTTTAATGAATTCGTTAATCGGCCTTCTAACCGAATTTGCTGCGCCTTTCTACCCTAAAGGCGCAGCAAATTGGTGGACTGCGAACAATAATCTTACAATCAGGCGAATATTAGTCGCGATAAGCGGCGGCAATCCCAAGGAAATCCGCAGCTTTCAGGCTAGCACCGCCAACCAGTGCACCATCCACGTTTTCAACCGCAAGCAGTTCTTTTGCATTGGTTGGCTTCACAGAGCCACCGTAAAGGATGCGCATCTTGCCGCCAATCTCATCACCAAACTGCTTGATAAGCGTTGCGCGGATTGACGCGTGAACTTCTGCAACATCAGCTGGAGTTGGCGTCAGGCCAGTACCGATCGCCCATACAGGCTCATAAGCAATCACTGTGTTCTCCGCAGTTGCATCAGCTGGGACAGAGCCAAGAACCTGCTTGGTAACAACATCAAGTGTCGTACCGGCGCGGCGCTCGCTCTCAACTTCACCAACACACACGATCGCAACCAGACCAGCGCGGTAAGCAGCTTCTGCCTTTTCGCGCACGTCTGCATCAGATTCGCCATGATCTTCACGGCGCTCGGAGTGACCGACAATCACGAACTTACCACCGGCATCGCGGATCATCTCTGCTGAGATATCGCCTGTATGCGCACCGCTTTCTTTTGCATGACAATTTTGCGCACCGATCGCAATCTTGTCCTGGGAAGCCAGCTGAGCAACCAACAATGCTGGCGGGCAAATCAGAAGCTCTACTTTTTCGGCAAGTGCTGCGTCGTATCCAGCGCCCATTGCTTCCAGCTCTGCTGCAGAAGCTTTGGTGCCATTCATTTTCCAGTTACCAGCAACGAGTGGCCGATTAGTCATTTGATAGGTTCCCCAAATATGAATTCTAGATTCCCAAATGGAATGGGTGCTCACTAGCAGAAAAAACACTTAAGTCACATAGCCGATTACCGCTAGTGGGATGAACTTCGTATCCGCGACCGAATCTCACAGGCTTTATGTTGTGTAAACTTGCCCCACGGCAAAAGGAACACTATTATCGTTCGGCCTTGCATGCGCGCGCGGGCAAATTGCTCCGCGCCTTCAACAAGAGAACGGATACAATTATGCTCGACGCGCTACGTAATAGCGTAGGTTCCTGGTTTGCAAAACTCCTGATCGGCCTTTTGGTGCTCAGCTTTGCAGTTTGGGGGATCGCTGACGTCTTTACCGGAAACAGCTCTGCAACGGTCGCCTACGTGGGTGACGAGGAAATCTCAGCTGAGGAATTCCAACAAGCTTACACACGCGAACTCGACCAGCTGTCAGCCCGCGTCGGCCAGCCTGTCACACAGGAACAAGCCGCTGCGTTTGGCCTCCCTGCACAGGTACTGGGTCGCCTTATTGCCGAAGCTGCGCTTGATAACGAAGCAACAAAGCTGCGCATCGGCGTTTCTGATGAAGCGATCATCCAAACAATTCAGGAGACACCAGCATTTCAGGGTGTAAATGGATATGATCGCAATCTTCTGGGGCAGGTCCTCTATAGCCTGGGCATGAGCGAAGACGAGTTCGTGATGCAGCAGCAGCTTGTAGCTGAACGTCAACAGCTCGCTGAGGCCATCATTGGTGGCATTACTGTTCCACAGGCCATGCTCGAAGCATTCGACAAATATGCTATGGAAGAGCGCACTGTAGAATATTTTGTTCTCTCGCAGGATTCCCTGACAGATGTCCCAGCTCCAACCGAAGAGGAACTTAACGCCTTCTTCGAGGAGAACAAGGACAACTACCAGGCGCCTGAGTACCGCAGTGCCACATTGCTCGAGATCACCGCAGACAACATCGCAAACCCGGAAAACGTGACTGAGGCGGAAATCGCACGCGAATACGAGCGCACCAAAGACCGCTATCAGACTGACGAACAGCGCCGCATCTACCAGATCCCGTTTGCTACAAGGCAGGAAGCGGAAGCCGCTGTTGTGGAGATGGATTCCGGCAAAACCTTTGAAGATCTGATGAATGAGCGCGACCTGAGCGAACAGGACGTCGATCTCGGACTTATGAACAAGGCCGGCTTCCTTGATGAGAAGATTGCAGATGCTGCATTTGCACTCGACGAAGGTCAAGCCAGCGAAGTAGTTGAAGGCCAGTTCTCTACCGTGGTTCTCTTTGTAAAAGAAGTCCGCCCAGCCAGTGAACAACCACTTGAGGCAATCAGAGACGAGCTCCGCAACAATGTTGCTGCGGCAAAAGCCACTGACGAAGCCGAAGAGCTGTATAACGAGGTTGAGGATGCCCGCGCAGGCGGCAACACACTTCAGGAAATCGCTCAGCGTCTGGACCTGAACCTGATCACCACTCCATCCATTGATGCATCAGGTCACAACGAAGCAGGCGAACCTGTTGATCTTCCGGTCACGGATGTCCTGACGCCTGCGATCTTCGCAACCGATATCGGCGTGGAAAACGATCCACTTGAAATCGGGCGCAGCGGGCACGTCTGGTACGAAGTCAATGAAGTCACACCTGCCCGCGACAGAGAACTCTCAGAAGTAAGAGAGACCGTTATCGCCGACTGGACAGCAGCACGCAGAGCTGAGCTTCTGGAAGAAAGAGCGCAAGCCCTGATTGCTGACACTGAAGCTGGAAAGCCTCTTTCAGAAATCGCAACTGAGGAAGGTCTGACAACTGTCATCTCTGAGCCATTCACCCGTAACGGCGGCGTAGAAGGCCTGTCCGGATCCGCAGTAACAGCTGCTTTCTCCGGACCAACGGGCACAGCAGCTCAGGTTCCTGGCAACAATGAAGACCGGATCCTTCTTGTCCTCACGAACACCACCGCTCCGGCATTTATGAGCGAATCTGAGAACGCGCAGCGTATCAACTCACAGCTGTCAGGCGCACTGGAAAGCTCCTTGCTGAACCAGTTCATCAACCAGCTGGAACAGACAGAAGGCGTTCGTGTAAATCAGGCGGTCTTCAATCAGATAACTGGACTTAATCGCCAGTAGGCAAATCCTTGTCGAAAACAAGCCCGGCACACTTATTAGTGTGCCGGGCTTTTGTTTATCTCCTAGACAGCCCTGTTAAAGCTATCTAATAGTTAGCCTTTGTGCACACTAAGGAATACTAAGAGATTGAGGGGGTTTTCTCCGTGAGCAATTTAAAAAGTCTCATTGGAAGCGTCGCTGACGGAAACGCGCTGGACCGATCCCAGGCCCGAGAGGCTTTCGAGATCATCATGACAGGCGCCGCAACTCCTGCTCAGATCGGCGGCTTTCTCATGGCTCTGCGCCTGCGCGGCGAGACCATCGACGAAATCTCCGCCGCTGTAGAGACCATGCGCGCCAAAATGATCCCGGTAAAAGCTCCTGATCATGCAATCGACATTGTCGGAACTGGCGGCGACGCATCTGGCTCCTACAACATCTCAACTTGTACAGCCATTGTTGTTGCAGGCTGCGGCGTCACCATTGCTAAACACGGCAACCGGTCCCTCTCCTCCAAATCCGGTTCAGCAGAATCTCTGGCCAACCTTGGCATCAATCTTGACCTGAACCCAGACGGCATCAGCCATTGCATCTATGAAGCTGGCATTGGCTTCATGTTCGCGCCAAACCATCATAAGGCCATGCGCCATGTTGGCCCTGCCCGCATAGAGCTGGGCACCAGAACAATCTTCAACCTGCTTGGCCCGCTCACCAATCCGGCAGGTGCAAAACGCCAGATGACCGGCGTATTTGCCCAGCAGTGGGTCGAACCGCTCGCCAATACCCTGAAGGAACTGGGCACCGAAAAAGCCTGGATCGTCAACGGCTCAGACGGTATGGATGAAATCACCACCACCGGCTCCACGTTTGTGGCCGAGCTGAAAGATGGCGCCATCAACACCTTCACCGTCTCGCCGGAAGACGCAGGCCTGCCGATAGCTCAACCAGAAGACCTGAAAGGCGGCGACCCGGAAGAGAACGCGCATGCCCTGCGCGAAGTCCTGCAAGGTGCAAAAAACGCCTACCGGGATATCGTCCTCTTCAATTCCGCAGCCTCCCTGATCGTTGCAGACAAAGTGACCACCCTGCCAGCTGGCGTTGCAATGGCCGCACAAGCCATCGACACAGGCGCTGCCCTCTCACGGCTGGACAAACTCGTTGAAGCCTCCGACGCTGCAACGGCTGCCAACATGACACTCTAAGACCACGGATCCCATGTCAGATATCCTGAAAAAAATCGAAGCTTACAAACGTGAAGAAATTGCCGCTGCGAAAGCGCAAACTTCATTGGCCGATCTGAATGAGGCAATCAAGGCAGCAACCCCGACCCGCGGTTTCGCCAATGCACTGAAGGCCAAACACGCAAACGGCGACTACGCGCTGATTGCGGAAGTAAAAAAAGCCAGCCCGTCCAAAGGCCTGATCCGTGCAGACTTTAACCCGCCTGCACTTGCTAAAGCTTATGAGAACGGCGGCGCAGCCTGTCTTTCCGTCCTGACGGATACCCCATCCTTTCAGGGCAAGCCGGAGTACCTCGTCGCAGCGCGCGAGGAAGTCTCCCTGCCCGTCCTGCGCAAGGACTTCCTCTATGACACCTATCAGGTCCATGAAGCGCGCGCCTGGGGCGCAGACTGCATTCTGATCATCATGGCCGCAATCGACGACGTACTCGCAAAAGAGCTGGAAGACACCGCTTTTGAGCTTGGCATGGATGCCCTGATCGAGGTGCATGATGAAGCTGAACTGGAACGCGCACTGAAGCTGACCTCCCCGCTCGTCGGCATCAACAACCGCAACCTCAAAACTTTTGAGACATCTCTGGAAACCAGCGAACGTCTTGCGCCACTTATCCCTGATGACCGGATCATCGTAGGAGAGAGCGGCCTGTTCACGCCGCAGGACCTGTCCAGGATGGAGAAGTCCGGCATCTCGACTTTCCTCATCGGCGAAAGCCTGATGCGGCAGGACGATGTAGAAAACGCAACAAAAGCGCTGCTCAAACGCTAATACAGCCGCTAAGCACGGGCAGTTACCTGAATAGATTGTGTCGAGAGGCAAGAAAATGTCAGAACCTTCTCCAAAACTCACTCACCTTGATGACAGTGGTGCCGCTCATATGGTCGACATCTCGGAGAAAGAGGTCACCTCACGCATCGCCCGCGCAGGCGGACAGGTGAAAATGCAGCCCGAAACTCTCGACATGATCCTCTCTGGAAACGCCAAAAAGGGTGACGTACTCGGGACCGCACGTATCGCAGGCATCATGGCAGCCAAGCGCACTCATGAGCTGATCCCTCTGTGCCACCCCTTAGCACTTTCCAAGGTTCAGGTTGACTTTACCCCAAACCCGGAGCTACCGGGCATTGAGGTTGAGGTCTTCGCCAAAGTCTCCGGCCAGACCGGCATCGAAATGGAAGCCCTCACAGCCGCCTCCGTTGCCTGCCTCACAATTTACGACATGGCAAAAGCAGTTGACCGGTCCATGGAAATCGGCGAGATCCGCCTTCTGGAGAAAAAGGGCGGCAAGTCCGGTCACTATCTGGCTGAGGAGGATAACTCCAAATGAGCCTGATCAGCATCGAAGAAGCCCTGGACCGCCTTTTAAAGGACGTTAAACCAACCTCAAGCGAGCAACGACCATTGCTCGAAGCAGGTGAACGCGTGCTTGCAAAGGACGTCGCCGCAACACGCACCCAGCCTCCATTCAGCGCTTCCGCTATGGACGGATACGCCGTAAAAGCCGCAGACACGACCAATCCCGAGACCCCACTAAAAGTCATCGGCGAAGTCGCAGCCGGGTACAGTTTCGACGGCACAATGCAGGCTGGCGAAACCCTTCGCATCTTCACCGGCGCCCCAGTACCAAATGGCGCCGATGCAATCCTAATCCAGGAAGACGCCCGCCGCGACGGCGACAACCTTTATTGCCAGGAAAGCGTTCCAGTCGGCAAATTCCTCCGCCCAGCAGGACTGGACTTCAAAGAAGGTCAGGTACTCCTGAAAGCAGGCGACGAACTCGGCTTCCGCGAGCTTTCCCTTGCGGGCGCAATGAACCACGCCGCCCTACCAGTGCGCAAAAAGCCCATTGTCGCGATCCTTGCAAATGGTGATGAACTCGTAGAGCCCGGTCAAACACCCGGCCCGAATCAGATCATCGCCTCCAATCAGGTCGGCATCGCAGAATTCGTCAAAAACTGCGGCGGCACCCCAATGATGCTGGGCATTGCACCAGACCAGCCTGAGGAAATCGCGACCCGCGTCAAGCAGGCAATCCAAGCCAAGGCTGATGTACTGGTAACCCTGGGCGGCGCCTCTGTTGGAGACCATGACCTCATTCAGGACGTGCTTGGCGCAGAAGGCATGGAGCTCGGCTTTTGGCGCATCGCAATGCGGCCCGGCAAACCGCTTATGGCAGGCTCCCTCGGCCCCATGAAGGTGCTCGGCCTTCCCGGCAATCCAGTATCCAGTCTTGTCTGTGCCTTCCTCTTCCTCGGCCCATTGCTTGACAAACTCCTTGGTCGCTCAGTACCCCAGTCCAATCAAGGCGTTATCCGAGCAACGTTGACCTCCGATCTGCCTGCGAACGACCAGCGGCAGGACTATCTGCGTGCCAGCCTGCTCACTGACGAGTATGGTGACCTTACGACGCAGCCATTCAGCAAACAGGATTCTTCAATGCTCGCTTTGCTGGCAAAAGCAGACGCCCTGATCATCCGCCCTCCACACGCACCGGCTGCAAAGGCGGGTGAAAAAGTGGACCTGCTCAAGCTACGCTAAATCCGGGCGCAACGAGTGGGCAACCCCTGTCCACTCACCCACTAAAATCCGAATCCCCCAGTTCTTGCAGGGCTTAACCTCAACAAACCCATTGCAGAACACAATGAGAACAGGTAGAGTACGTTCGTGTTTTGTCCTTCCAATCGCAGAAGTTGAAGTCTTTCAGCTTCTTGGAAGTGCAATTCATTAATGGGTCATCCGTGGCCACTCAATTTCAATCTGCGCTTTACGAGCGAACGGGGATAAAAGATGCTTACACAGAAGCAACACGAGCTTTTGATGTTCATCCATCAACGCTTGAAGGAAGCTGGCGTTCCACCATCCTTCGACGAGATGAAGGACGCGCTGGATCTCCGTTCCAAATCCGGCATTCACCGGCTCATCACAGCTCTGGAAGAGCGCGGCTTCATTCGCCGCCTGCCAAACAGAGCCCGCGCATTGGAAATCCTTAAACTGCCTGATTCAATTTCTCCGGGTCTCAAGCCCGCAGGCAAGGAAAAAGGCTTTGCGCCTGAAGTCATTGAAGGCTCCCTGAACAAGAAGGTCGCAACGCCTCCTCCGCCGCGCACCCCGTCGCCAGATGAAGTTCCAACTCTGGAAATTCCGGTCATGGGCCGCATTGCAGCTGGTGTACCGATTGAGGCAATCCAGACACAGAGTCATTCCATTGCCATGCCTGCTGATTTGATGGGCCGTGGCGAGCATTATGCGCTGGAAGTCAAAGGCGACTCCATGATTGATGCCGGTATCTTCGACGGGGATACCGTGCTGATCAAGCGCGGCGATGCTGCTGATAACGGCGAAATCGTTGTCGCCTTGATTGATGATGAAGAAGCAACCTTGAAGCGCCTGCGCAAAAAAGGTGCGTCAGTCGCGCTTGAAGCGGCCAACCCCGCCTACGAAACTCGCATCTTCGGCCCGGGCCGCGTCCGCGTTCAAGGCAAGATGATCGCGCTCTTCCGCCGCTATTAAATCATTGGTTGCCTGAGGCAATATCGGATTCCAAGGTCTGCGCTGAGCATGATATGCCCAGCGCACTTTTTTTATCTTATTCCCACTTTCTGCGTCCCTTGAAAGCCAGATATAAGCTGAGCCTCGCGCTCCAAAGGTTTGCTGATCGATCACCAGTTCCGCACGACAGGAAGGCGGAGCCTGAACCTGTGTTACCACAATGGTTGCAAGTCGGCAGTCGGCCTCAATAGCATCCACCGTCTTGGGCTGCGCCAGTAAGACCGGTTCCCCACTTATTCTCTCTTGCCGGGGTGACAGCTGCGGGGATACCTTCATGACACAGCCTCCGTCATCGCAAGCACGATCTGGCGCGCGCGCCTTATGTGCCTTGAACGCTTGTGCCGAGTATCCCCCGGCCCGCAGCAGGCTGTCTGCCGCAAATGACATGCGCGAGGAGGTCAGCCGAAATGCGCCGTCCTCGCGGTAAAACGCAATGTGCTTGCCTGCATCCGCCACCACCACATCCGGCGGCCTGTCTGCAACAAAGGCCAGAAAACCTGCCGCAAACACAGGGGCGGAAAACCATTTCAGTCGCAAGGGCATCACACTCAGCTGCACAATCGCGAGGATTACCAGCAGGTAGCCTGTAAGGCTAGCAACCCCGAGGCTGGTCAACCCCTCACTGAGAGAACTCACAGCATAGGCAGCGCGCAGCACCAACGCCAATCCCGCCTCCATCCCGTGCAGGAAGAAGGCATCCGCGCCCAGCGGGATCGCCAACAAGCTCAGGAGTCCAAGGGGCATAACCACAAAGGTCACGACCGGCATGGCAAGGATGTTACCCAAAAGGCCATAGGGCGCCACCTGCTCAAAATGCATCGCTGCAATAGGAGCCGTGGCAGCCCCGGCGATGAGCGAGGTCAAGCCGCAAGCCAGCACCCATTTTAAAGCAGTTCGCCCAACCTTTTGAAACCATGACGCTTTTTCATAACCAAGCCGAGTTCCACTTCCTAACAACCAATCCTTTCCAAGGGAATAAGCCGAGAGTAAAGCCAGCACGGCGATGAACGACATCTGGAAACCGGGTGCCAGAACTTCCTCCGGCCGCAGGCTCAAAAGCACAAGGCAGGCAAGTGCCAGACCGCGCACACTGAAGGCTCGCCGCCCAAGCAGCCCCGCACATAATATCAGCACCGCCATCAGATAAGCCCGCTGTGTTGCCACAGAAGCTCCTGATAAACCGAGATAAACCGTTGCTGCTGTCAGAGCCGACAGACTGGCGTAAACGTGAATATGCCCTTTCAGTGCAAGTGTCTGGCTGAGGGATAAGGCCAAGCGCACCGCCAGAAACACCAGCGAAGTCACCAACCCCATATGCATACCGGATATCGCAAGCACATGAGCTAGGCCGGCCTTGCGCAAAGCATCCTTGTCATCGACGGCAAGATAGTCCCGCTTGCCCACAAGCAACGCAACAGCGAAGGAGCTTTCCGGGCTGTTATCCAACACCCGCCGAATACGCTGCGCAATGCCACTGCGCACATACTCCACTACCTGCCGGAAACTCGTCCCCTCAGGCCCCGGCGTCACAACCGGCTTGGAAAGCGCATAGCCCACTGCCCCAATCCCGCTAAAAAACGCTGTGCGGGCAAAATCATAACCTCCCGGTCGCACCACACCGCCGGGAGGCAATAATCGCGCTTTCAGCTCCATCCTGTCCCCCATCGCGGGCGCAGTTTTCATTCCCTTGATGCTGAGCCGAATACGAAAAGGAAACGAAGTTGTCCTCCCTGTCGAATACGAGACCACCTCAGTCAAAATAACCGAATACGCGCTCTTGCCTGATTGCTTCACCCCGGCAATCACACCCTCCACTTTGCGCGTGACAGGACGCTCCAGTGGGTCGCCACGGGCATATTCAACCCGCAAGTCAGCAAGAAAAAAGCCCACGGCAAAAAACAGAAGCGCAAGCAAACCGACCGACAAGCGCCCCACTCTCCATCTATGAAACACGAATATTGCCAATAAGATACAAGGAGTTCCGCTTAAAACACTGTAAGGCTCGGCAGGCAGTGAAAAGTAAACCAGAACACCCGCCAGATGACTGAGCGCGTACCAGACAAGACCCTGCCCGCGGCTCCAGTCCTGCACGAGAGCAGCACGGGTATAAGTCATCACTGCGGGCCAATCGGGCCGCAGTACAAAACGCAGCCCCTCAAGCAAGACCTGCCACAGCCTCCAGAAGCTAACCGACTGTTTTTCTTCAGGAACTGCCACATTTGCGTCGGTATGTGCGTTTTTTGCGTAAATTTGCGTTTTGGTGCGTTGCTGTGTGGGCCGCTCTTGCAACGCAACATAGCTGTCAAAGGCACCAGCAGAAAACTTATCCCCCTTCACGCAAAGCTCGCCTATTCTGGGAGCACGGCCACCAGATTGCGTCTTGCCTGAGGATGAGTGTTCCTCCCGCACCCTTAAGCCCTTTCTGCCACTTGGGAACTTTTCAATGCTATGGTACACAGCGCGCAGAGCTACGGCGCCCCGCCGTAATTACCCCAAACTATTCGAAGTAACTTGAAACTTTTCCGGACAAACAATGACTAAACCTGTCGTCACACGCATTGCTCCGTCTCCGACGGGCTACCTGCACATTGGCACTGCTCGCACAGCGCTGTTTAACTGGCTTTACGCCAAGCATCACGGCGGCAAAATGCTGCTGCGCATTGAAGACACTGACCGCGCCCGCTCCACCGAAGAAGCTGTTGAGGCCCTGATGGATGGCCTAAGCTGGCTCGGCATGGACTGGGATGGCGATGCAATCTCCCAATACGAGCGCGCAGACCGCCACCGTGAAGTAGCTGAGCAGATGGTCAAAGGCGGCACTGCCTACTACTGCTACAGCACACCGGAAGAAGTGAACGCAATGCGCGAAAAGGCCCGCGCAGAAGGTCGTCCGCCGCGCTATGACGGTACCTGGCGTGACCGTGACCCGTCCGAAGCACCGGAAGGTGTTTCCCCGGTAATCCGCCTGAAAGCCCCACTGGAAGGTGACACCATTGTGGAAGATCAGGTTCAGGGCACAGTTAAGTTTGCCAACAAGGATCTGGACGATCTGGTTCTGGTGCGCTCTGACGGCAACCCAACCTACATGTTGGCCGTTGTGGTGGATGACCACGACATGGGTATCACCCACATCGTGCGCGGTGACGACCACCTGACTAATGCTGCCCGTCAGACCCTGATCTACAAGGCGCTGAACTGGGACGTCCCTGTCATGGCACACGTACCATTGATCTACGGCCCGGACGGCGCAAAGCTTTCCAAGCGCCACGGCGCAACCGGTGCAGAAGCGTACCGTGCTATGGGTTACCTGCCATCTGCCATGCGCAACTATCTGGCCCGCCTCGGCTGGGCTCATGGCGATGACGAAATCTTCTCCACCGAGCAAATGATCGAGTGGTTTGGTCTGGACGCCATCGGCAAGTCACCGTCCCGCTTCGACTTCAAGAAGCTGGAGAACCTGAACGCTCACTACATGCGCTCTGAAAGTGATGAAGAGCTGCTCGGCCACTTCCTCACCTACCTGACCGATGTTGAAGGCGGTGCAGACGTTATGGCGTGGCTGGCTGGCGACGGCAATCAGGACAAGTTCATGGCTGCTCTTCCAGGCCTCAAAGAACGCGCAAAAACCCTTGTAGAGTTGCAGGAATCTGCGCGCTATCTTTGGGTCCAGCGTCCTTTGGATCTGGACGCAAAGGCAGAGAAGATCCTGAGTGAAGACGCTCGCGCTATTCTTGCAAAAGTTCTGCCCGCATTGGAAAACCTCGACCAATGGACAGTGGACAGCACTGAAGCTGCCGTAAAGGCTGTCGCAGAGGCAGAAGAGCTGAAACTCGGCAAAGTTGCCCAGCCACTGCGCGCTGCACTTACAGGTCGCGGGACATCCCCAGGCATCTTTGATGTACTTGCAGTATTGGGAAAAGCCGAATCTTGCGCACGTATCCGCGATTTTGCGGCATAATTCACTGAATTCTAATAAAAACTACCGCTACAAATGCCAGTGCATCGTAGCGGTAGTTACACTTATAACTAAAAGCGATGGTTGCGGACGCTTGCCCCGTCGCGGCAAATGATATAGGCAGTTCCTCGACAACACTCTCTTCCGGGCGGAAACGTCAGATCATGCGATGTATTCAGTTGTACACAAATGAAGCAGGTCGTATGAGGAGATACAAAATGGGGGTTGCCTGATATGAGCGACAAAACAGCGAAACTGACTATTGGAGATGACAGCTGGGATTTTAAAATCCAATCTGGCTCCATTGGCCCTGATGTCATGGACATCGGATCGCTTTACAAAGAAACCGGTCACTTCACTCTGGACCCGGGTTTCACTTCAACCGCCTCATGCGAATCCAAAATTACATACATCGACGGTGATGCAGGTACTCTGCTTTACCGTGGTTACCCGATTGAACAACTCGCCGAGCATGGCGACTTCTTGGAAAGCTGCTACCTGCTGCTGTATGGCGAACTGCCAACACGCGCAGAAAAGGACGACTTTGTTCATCGTGTAACCTACCACACCATGATCCATGATCAGATGAGCTCCTTCTTCAAAGGTTTCCGTCGTGACGCCCACCCGATGGCAGTTATGACCGGTACCGTTGGAGCAATGTCTGCATTCTACCATGACAGCACCGACATCGCAGATCCGCACCAGCGTATGGTTGCGTCCCTGCGCATGATCGCCAAGATGCCAACCATCGCTGCCATGGCCTTCAAATACCACACCGGCCAGCCATTCGTTTACCCAAGAAACGATCTGGACTACGCATCCAACTTCCTGCACATGTGTTTCTCTGTGCCATGTGAGGAATACAAGGTGAACCCGGTTCTGGCCCGTGCTATGGACCGTATATTCATCCTGCATGCTGACCACGAGCAGAATGCGTCCACCTCGACCGTACGTCTTGCTGGCTCTTCAGGTGCAAACCCGTTTGCATGTATTGCAGCTGGTATTGCATGTCTGTGGGGTCCATCCCACGGTGGTGCGAACGAAGCAGCATTGAACATGCTCTCCGAAATCGGTTCTGTTGACCGGATTCCTGAGTATGTTGCACGTGCAAAAGACAAAAATGATCCGTTCCGCCTCATGGGCTTCGGTCACCGCGTCTACAAAAATTACGACCCACGCGCACGCATCATGCAGAAAACCTGTCATGAAGTACTTGCTGAGCTGGGCCACCAGGATGATCCGCTTCTCGAAGTGGCAATGGAACTGGAAAAGATCGCTCTTAACGATCCATACTTCGTTGAGAAGAAGCTTTACCCGAACATTGACTTCTACTCCGGTATCACTCTGCGTGCTCTGGGCTTCCCAACCACCATGTTCACCGTGCTCTTCGCGCTGGCTCGTACAGTCGGCTGGATCGCACAGTGGAAGGAAATGATTGAAGACCCAACCCAGCGCATCGGTCGTCCGCGCCAGCTTTACACTGGCCACGCCGGGCGTGAATATCAGCCAATCGACCAGCGCCGCTAAGCTTTGCGACGCGATCGTAGCTGAAAAATTACTCGACGAAAAAGGAGGCACTTTGCCTCCTTTTTTATTTAAAAATACCGGCACGAAGCAAGCAATTGCCAACCATAAGCCCTGTTAGTTCTGTTCATGCCTGAGCACATCCCTATCCTCAATGCCGGACCAAATATCCCGCTCGAGGAAAGGATGCTTTATGCGCGCTGCCCCCCTACCGTTTGTTGCAGTCTTTGCACTCGTTACTGCAGGCCTGACGTCTCCTTTAGGAGCAAACACAGACGCCGCGCAAGCCTCACGAAATATCAGTATTTCTGAGCTGAGCATGCAGGACGGCTCACCTGATGCCTCCGTCTGCACGCAGCGCTATGGCAACGGGTATACGGTTTCCCCTTCCCAGGACGCCCCAAGACGCATTTTTGTCAGCGATCAAGGCCACACCATTACTCTGGTGGACCGCAGCGAGATTATGGGACAAGGCATCTTTGCCGAGCACGACCGCTTCATGATGACTTTCCCGCCGGACACAACTGAAGAAATTGAGGTCACCCAGTTCGTGACTGGGCTGATCGGCGGCGACGCCTACAGCGGCGTTTTCACAGACGGCACCTGCACCGGTAAGATCATGGCAGGCCCCTGGATGACGCCGTAACGTGCACGAGCCAGCTCGTGCAGCCGCGGAGCCTACAACCACCGATAGCCACCGATTTTCCTCAAACCCACGAAGCTTACGGAAAAATGCATTAAGCGACACCAGTTAAACTGCACAAATGGCCTATGCCATAAACAAAAAGCACTCAAGATTACCGGATGAAAGGTGGGAGACAATAAAGTTTCAAATGGGAGTATTTATGCGCCTTACGACTCAAACGTGCTCTATCATCATTCTCACGCTGATCATGGGAGTGCCCGGTCCCGCCAATGCCCAGTTTATACACCGCGACAATCGCGGCAATCCCTTCACCGACCTGAAGCGTCTCTCCAACTCCCGCCAAATCTCTATTGATGCGTTGAGACCAATATCAGATTCTGTAGACATGGATTTCTGCCTGGAACGCTATGGCACAGGATACACCGTTTCTCCCGACCCCAACGGCGGGCGCGGCCAGTTTGTCAGCGATAAAGGCCATAAACTTCGCCTCTACGCCCGCAGTGAGCAACGCGAGGACGATATTTACGCCGAACACTCCCAGATCCTAGCCATCTTCCCCAATGAACCGGACCAAGAGGTGGAGATTACCCAGTTCATTACCGGCTTCGTGAACTCCAAAATATTCGGCGGAGTTTTCTCGGATGGCGACTGTGCCGGCAGTTTCTCTGTGGTCGATGTCAAATAATCCCACGCTGCGCATTAAGCCACTTGTGCACTGAGCTCAAGGCACTTGTTAACGGCCCCTTCAGAGGTCTTATAAGTGCGAAAACCAATCGACTCGTAGTAGCTTAGCCCTTCAGGGTTCGCAGCACCGATCGTAGCATCAATCTTCTCAAGACCAGCCCCTTTTGCCGCCGCAAGCGTTGCTGCAAACAGCATGCGCCCCACACCCCGACGTGCTGCACTCGGGCGCACATGCGTTCCAATAATGCCCCAGCCCACCGGCAGGTCATAAGCATTCCCAGCCGATGCCCGTTTCAGGATCTGCAGCCCAAGGATCGTCCCATCCTCGTCTTCCACCACCGTGCACTGAATGTTGTCTGCGTGGGAGATATACTGAGAGCGCACAAACGCCTCATCGCTTGGCAACCGGCGCTTTCCCAGTGCAACTAGCTCCTGCAGGAAACCACTGATTTCCGCCGCATCATCCAAAACCGCTTCTCTGGTTTTCATCAAGACCCCAAATTCCGTAGCACGCCCGCAAAGAACCCCAGAACACGGCAAGCGGACAAAAAACAATAACCAATTTCAATAAGGGGAAGAATATCACCGCCCTCAACCTATAGGCTTATTTCACCCGTCAAATTTATAGTTTTCACCAAGGTTTATACGTAGTGCGTTAGAAACTGGCTAAACCCGCCAGCACCCCCAAAACCCATTTTTCATCCTAAGGAAAGTCAAAGCAAATCGGAAACATCTACGTTAACGCTGCCAGACTATTGTTAAGGCGGCTTCAGGCCTGAAAAGGAATAGGTAGCGGCACCCCATGAAGAGATTTCTCATTTCGGCGACCTGTCTCGGCGCGTTGGCACTGACTTATGGCAGCACCGCTGCAGTGGCTGATGAACACGACATCGTCAATGACAACGAATCCGTCGTCTTCTCCGAGCTCACACTGGCCAATGGAACGCCCGATGACGGCACTTGCGCCGAGCGCTACGGGTCAACCGGCTACCGGACCACCGGCAATTCGGAGACTTCGTTGGAGCAAACCGAAAACGTCACGGTAGACGGCCATGACATCGTCATCTCCTCCACTGGTGGCACCATCGGAGATGGCATCCTGTCCATTGAGAATGAGTACGAAATCACCTTTCCCAATGACGAAAACAAAGAGCCGATTGAAGTCAAAATCTTCGCCACCGGCCTGTTCGGCAGCGGATCAGCCTCCGGCGTCTTCTCCGACGGCACATGCCGCGGCAAGGTCACCATCAGCGCCGAATAACACCTGCGCAGCCTCGAGGCTAAAGCCGTAACTATGACGCCGAGTGCAATGTGAAGAACACAAGGATCTGATGAAACAACGCCGCATCATACGAACCACTACGGGATGGAGAAAGCAATGAAAGCCCCCCTGTTTGCAACCATCAGCATCCTCGCGCTTGCTATCGCGAGCACGTCTGCACTGGCGGTCTCACAAAGGTTGGGTCCCGGAAACAAAACAATCACCTTTTCGGAAGTGTCCAGAACCGATGGCACGCCCGATGACGGCACCTGCGCATCCCGTTACGGCGAAAGCTTTACCACCATCAATCATCCAGACTCCACCGACAACGCTCTAAAACGCAGCACAGACAAAGGGCACGACATTCTGGTGACCTCAATCGGCGGCAGCGTCAGCGGCGGCATCTTCTCCATTGTGAACGAATACGAGATCATCTTCCCGGACGACGACACCAACACGCCCGTTGAAGTGAAACTTGCGGCAACTGGCATGGTCGGATCACAGGAAGCCTCCGGCGTCTTTTCAGACGGCGTGTGCCGGGGCAGCTTCCATATCGCGGTAGAGAGCAACTGAGCAGGAAGAGATAAAGGCCCAACATTCAGGTCAGGCCCCTGCTCAAAATCGCATGCTATTCAAGAGATGTAGCAGAGCGCTCGATAGCGCCCTCGAACAAACACGCCGGAAAGCATCACATCATTATAACGGACTTTGTTAGTTATAAATCAGCATATTACACCAACTTGATAAACCAACACTCAAACAACTTAAACTGAAATTCCAGCTGTCCTGAGGATAATCTGCGCAGCTTTTCCTGCCTGACTTTCCCCTTCAGGCAGACGCATCTTTTCATCAATGCGCGCAAATGCATCCAGCTGGGCCCGGCGTTTCGGTGTATCGGAAAGCAGCTCAAGCACCGCCTGACTGAGCGTCTCCGGGTTGGCTTCTTCCTCAATATATTCTTTGATGCTGTGATCCTCCAGCACCAGATTGGGCAGCACAATGGTGTCCACTGTGATAAATCTTATGAACCGGTTGACCTGCTTAAACCGCCGGAAGAACCAGTCCAGCTTATAGGCAATCACCATCGGCACACCGGCAATCGCCAGTTCCAGAGAAACCGTACCACTGGCTGCAAGCGCCGCATTTGCCCGGCGCAACGCAGCAAACTTCTCCGCTTCACCGGTCACAATATGCGGCTTCACTTTCCAGGACCGTACGCCCTCGCGTATGCGCTCTTCCTGATGTGGCACCGCCGGGATAGTCACTTCCACATTCGGATCTTGCGCGTAGATAAGCTCAACTGCCTGACCGAACGGCTCCAGCAAACGAGAAACTTCGCTGGTTCTGGACCCCGGCAGAACCACCAGCTGTTTAGTGCCTGTTCCAAGCTCTGAGCGCTCCCCCTCTGTAGGACGCAGCTCGGAAAGGCGCTCAATCAGCGGATGCCCCACATACTCGCAAGGCGGGCCGCCAAGGCGCTCATGTGCAGCTGGCTCAAATGGAAGCAGTGCAAGCAATTGATCCACATAAACGGCCATCTTCTTGGCACGCCCCGGACGCCACGCCCACACAGATGGGCTCACGTAGTCCACAATAGGGATATGCGGCGCTTTCTTGCGCACCCGCTTTGCAACACTATGGGTAAAATCAGGAGAGTCGATAATAAGTAGCAGGTCCGGCTGCTCCGCAATCACCGCATCAACGGTCAGATGGACACGGCGGATAATTGTCGGCAAACGCTCTAAAACAGCCGTAATGCCCATCACCGCAATATCATGCAGCGGAAAGATGGACTGAACGCCTTGAGCCGCCATGCGCTCGCCCCCAAGACCACAGACCTCAAGACGCTCGCCAATCAGAGCGCGTAAGGACTTTATGACTTCCGCGCCCAGCTGGTCACCAGACTCCTCGCCAACGACAAAAAATACCTTGAAGGGCTTTACGGCTTCCGTATCGCTCATGTGTTACTGATCACCTGTCTCAAAGTCTTCACCACGGGAACAGCCATAAAGAAAGACACCCAGCTCATTGCAAAGACGCTCAACCTCATCACGGTGAGCAACCAGCACACGCCCGGCCTCTACACAAACGCCTTTTAACTGGGCCTCAGCGGCTTTATGGATCGTTTGCGGCCCGATGGTCGGCATATCCAGGCGCAGGTCCTGCTGGGGCTTAGAACACTTCACAAGCACACCTGACGCACCTCTGGACCGCACGCGCCCATTGGCACGCAAACCAGCAACACGCTCGAGCATGGCATCGGTGCCCTCAGCACCTTCTACCGCCACAACTCTCTTACCGACCGCAACCGCGCCCTGCCCGATATCTAAACGGCCAACAGCGTCTACAGCCTCAATGGCCAGCTTCATCGCGATTAAGGCCTTGGCATCGGGCTTTGGCCCTGCCACATGCCCCGGACTTGCGACCAGCCCCGGAGCAACGTCATGTGCACCAACCACGTTCAGTCCCTCTCGCTCAAACAACCCTGCAAGCTTAACCAGCAGATGATCATCTCCACTAAAAAGAGCGGAAATAATACGCGGCAACCGCCACAGCGTTCCAAAATCAACCCAAATCGACGTAAAATCCGGTCTCTTTTGCACCGCGCCGATAAAAACAACATCGCGCACGCCTCTGGCTCTCAGCGTCGCATACAACTTGCCAAACTGACCCCAGCCTAGCTCGATAGGCTCAAACACAGAAAGGGAGGCATCCGCCTCCCCCTTGATTGCGATGGTAACAACATCGCGCCCCTGTTCCATAGCCGATCTTACGACTATGCCGGGCAGATCGCCACCACCAGCAATCACCGCAATAGGTGCTTGTTTCTCCATTAACTCAACACAGATCCTTAATCACCGTTATTGCGCGGGGTACAGAACCGGCGCTTTTCATCTCCAAGCATGAACGATGTCATCGTCTGCACACTTTCAAACTCAGCGTATTTACCTCGTACAGCTTCTGCACGAGACCGCAGTGTACCCTCTTCTCCGTTGAAGACTTCCTTATACGCACCGCGCAGGGCGTGGATTTCTTCGCGGGAAAAGTTTCTGCGCTTCAAACCAATCAGGTTCAAGCCAGCAAGACGCGCCCGGTCACCAATAACGGAACCGTAAGGGATCACGTCAAATTCAACACCAGTCAAACCGCCAACAATGGAATGCGCACCGATCCGGCACCACTGGCGCACAGCAGACAGGCCGCCAAAGATCACATGATCTTCAACCTCAACATGCCCACCAAGCGTCGCATTGTTTGCCATGATGACATGATTACCCAACAGACAATCATGCCCCACATGAGAGCCCATCATAAACAGGCCGCCGTTACCAACGCGCGTCACACCACCGCCACCGGCAGTACCCGGGTTCATGGTTGAATGCTCACGGATCTGGTTGTCTTCACCAACTTCCAACAGCGTGTCTTCACCGGCATACTTCAGATCCTGCGGCTGATGCCCCAGGCTGGCAAACGGAAAAACCTTGGTTCGTGCGCCAATAGTCGTCCGACCGGCAATCACAACGTGAGAAACAAGCTCTACTTCATCGCCAAGTGTAACCCTGGGCCCCACCATGCAGTATGGACCAATCTTGACGTTCTCGCCAAGTACGGCCCCATCCTCGATAATCGCGGTGGGATGAATCTGTGCCATTAAAGACCTCAAATCGGCTCATCGGCATCGACAAGCATCGCGCTGACTTCAGCTTCAGCAACCTTCTGGCCATCGACCATAGCAACACCTTCAAACTTCCAGATGTTCGCACGCTTTTTGATCTTCTTCACATGAAAGCGAACCTGATCCCCAGGAACCACAGGCTTGCGGAACTTACACTTATCAATGGTCATGAAGTAGACATAGGTCGGCGTATAGTTTTCAAGGGCATTGACGCAAAGAGCACCCGCTGTCTGAGCCATCCCTTCGATAAGCAACACGCCCGGCATCACAGGCTGACTAGGAAAATGACCCTGAAAATGTGGCTCATTAATGGTTACATTCTTGATGCCAATACCGGAGTTGTCACCATCCATCTCGATGATACGGTCAATCATCACAAACGGATAGCGGTGGGGCAAAAGCTCCATAACCCGCATAATATCAGCTGATTCCAGCGTGTTTGTCTCTACATCACTCATCATAATGCCTCAGTAATTTCAGGTTGGCTGGCTCCAGTCGCTCTCCAATAATGCGAGGGCAAACCTTCCTCATTCACCAGCCAATCAAGTTAATTATCGTATAACCTCGCGGGACGAGCCCACTACTTCTTGCTCTCCTGAGCAGCCAGGCGACGAAGAGCAAGTTCTTCCCTGACCCAATCGCGGATCGGACGTGCAGGGACCCCGCCGAAGCGCCCGCCGGCTGGAAGATCACCATGCACAATACTCGCACCCGCAACATGTGTGCCTTGTCCAATACGAACATGGCCATTCACACCGGCCTGTCCGCCAATAGCCACGTAATCCTCAAGGATTGCGCTACCGGAGATGCCCACTTGAGAAACAATTACGCAATGCTTTCCAATGTTTACGTTGTGACCAATCTGAACCTGATTATCAATCTTGGTCCCTTCACCCACAATCGTATCACGGTTTGCACCGCGGTCTATACAAGTACCAGAACCGATTTCAACATCACTTCCTATCACAACCCGGCCCAACTGTGGAACTTTCACATGTCCACCAGCGCCCATTGCAAAACCAAAGCCGTCCTGACCCAAGCAAACACCTGGATGGATAATAACGCGGTCCCCAAGCACAGAGTGCTGAACACTGGCATTGGCACCAACAAAGCACTTGTCGCCCAATTGGCAATTAGCAGCGATCACAGCACCAGGACCAATTTGGGATCCTGCTCCAATAACCACGTTTGCACCAATAACAGCGCCAGCTTCAACAACAACACCCTCACCCAGCTGCGCACTGTCTTCAACGTAGGCGCGCGCGCTCACTGAACGCTCATTTGTTGCTGAAAGCGGCCGCATACCAGCCGGGTAAAGCTCCCCCAAAACCGCTGCCAACGAGCGGTACGGGTCTTTCGTCAATAACGGAACGACACCTTCCGGCACCTTGCTCAGATGTTTCTTACTGACAAGACAAGCCGTTGCCTTGGTTGTTTCAAGGTGGTCCAGATACTTGGGATTATCAAGAAATGCAAGCGTTCCGGGAACACCTTCATCCAAAGGAGCTACGCCAGAAATGGTCAGCTCACCATCACCACGAACAATCTCCGCCCCAGCCCACTCAGCAATTTCTCTGACTGTCACTTTCTGAGCATCTGGGAAGAAAACCGGACTAACTTTTGTTTGATTTGTTGGTTCTGTCATAGGATCCTACCAAAAAAAACGGCCGCCGAGGGCTTCGGCGACCGATTATAATCATATTTTGATCAGATCAGAAGCTCGTACCGCCACTGAGTTTGAATACCTGAGTTTCATCAACATCGTTCTTGAGCAGCGGCCAGGCGAAATCAGCCCGTAGCGGACCAAATGGCGACTGCCACAGAACACCAAAACCGACAGAGGCACGAAGCTCAAAGTCTTCAGACTGAATGCTACCCGCTGGAGAATTTGCAGTAGGTGTTGTGATCGCACGCGCCAAGTCGCCATCAACACCCCACAGGGAGCCCGCATCAGCAAAGACTGCACCAGACAATCCAAGCTCTTCAGGGACGACCGGGAATGGGAATTGCCCCTCAACTGTACCAGCAACATAGTACTTACCACCAATAGCGTCACCACCAACGGCATCACGAGGACCGTAACCGTTTGTCGCAAAACCACGAATACGATCAGGCGACCCCTGGAACTGATCCGTCACACGCAGGCGGTTACCAACGGCTTCAATGTACCCACCGGAACCCTGCACAAAGCCTACAAGACCCCACTCAGGATAAAGTTCTTCAAACGCACTTGCCTTAACCTGACCGCGCAAATACTGCGACTGACCGCCAACACCGGCAAATTCCTGTTCCACGGTGGCAATAACGCCATCACGAGGATTTAGGTTATTATCCAGAGTATTGTAGACCAGCGACGTACCAACCAGCGACGTAGTGTATTGACCCAAAGAGTCACAGATACCAAGCGAAACGCCGGCAGCACAATTACCGATATCAGTGGAGTCACTACGGGTCAGATCGCGCTGGAAGAGCTTGTAGAACAAGTTCAACGTCAATTCGTCTTCACGGAGCGGAAGACCGAAGTTGAAGCCACCGCCAGTTGTCTGCTCGTCATAAGCACGCGTGCTGTTCTGCTCGTAGACCCGACGGTATACGTCCAGGCCTGCAGAGATGCGGCGACCCATGAAGAACGGCTCAATGAACTGGAACTCGTACTTCTGGTTATCCGTACCACCACCAACAGCAGCTTTTACGTACTGACCACGGCCGAGGAAGTTACGCTCACTGATGGAGATATCACCGATAACACCGTCAGAAGTGGAGTAACCCACACCGAATGAAACCTCACCGGTTGGCTGCTCTACAACATCCACATTGATGATCACACGATCAGGAGCACTGCCCTGCTGACGGGTGATACGTACATCCTCGAAATAACGTGTGTTGCGCAGACGGCGCTCGGCCTTATCCAGAAGGATACGGTTATAAGCATCACCTTCAGCAAGATCGAACTCACGACGGATCACGTACTCACGTGTACGGTCATTACCACGAACATTGATGCGTTCGACGTAAACGCGAGGACCTTCTTCAATCAGGTAAGTGATAGAAACAGTCTTATGCTCGTAATCACGCTCACCGCGAGGGCGAACCTGAGCAAAAGCATATCCTGCCTTGGAAACTTCCAGGGTCAGATTCTCAAGCGTCTTCTCAACTTCAAGAGAGTTATAGGTCGAACCAGGCTTGGTCTGCACGTATTGGCGCATCGCTTCCGGATCAATCGCGGATAGCGACGTATCGATTTCGATATCGCCGAAATTGTACCGATCACCCTCGTCCACCGTGAAGGTCACGTAAAAGATGTTCTGCTCGCGGTCCAGATCAGCCACAGCGGAGACAACGCGGAAGTCCGCATATCCCTTCTGGTAGTAGAACTGACGCAGCGCTTCCTGGTCCACTTCAAGGCGGTCAGGATCATAAACATCTGTGGTACGCAGCCAGCCAAGAAACCCACTCTCACGAGTTTGAATCTGCTCACGCAGATAGCCGTCGGAAAATGCCTGGTTACCGATGAAGGAAATACGGGCGACCCCGGTTTTGTCCCCTTCTTCGATCTCGAACACCAGATCCACACGATTGTTCGGACGCTCAATAATCTTCGGCTCTACAGACGCCCGAAAGCGGCCGGAGCGACGATATGCTTCCAGAATATTCTGGGCGTCAGACTGAACACGTGCCCGAGTCAGCATGGAACGTTCGGATGAACGGATCACAGACTCCAAAGCCTGATCGTTCAACCGACTATTGCCTTCAAAAGAGATTCTGTTGATGACCGGGTTTTCCTGAACATTCACGACAAGAGTATTGCCCTGCTGCTCAATGGACACGTCAGCGAACAGACCAGTCGCATAAAGCGTGGTCAGGCTCTCATCAATATCGATTGCGGAAAAGGTTTGTCCCGGACGGATAGTCAAGTAGTCACGAACTGTCTCATCTTCGATGCGGGTTGCCCCGTTGACGACAATATTGTTAACCACCGCAGCTTCGGCCACACCCGCTCCGAGGAACGGAACCCCAACCGGAGCAACAGTACTGGTAGCTGCTACGGCCATGGCCAAAAGCGATACACGCGACAGGTTCTTAAATGACTGCATAGAACTGCTATGCCTTTTATTTTCAGCCTAAAGAAGCATTAGTCCCCTGATCCTCAGATCACTAATACGCCTCAGGGTAATGGATAGAATCTGAAACACCTAGGAACTTTGTACAAGGTTTTCAGTGTAAAGCAAGGCGCCATAACTGGATTTAATGCAAATTGCCCAGACCTTTGCCCGACTTTATTTACGTAACTTACCTAAGAGCCGATTATCGACCGCAGATCATTCCAGGTCGCAAAAACCATCAGCAGGAGAACCAGAGTGATTCCTATACGGAAACCGAAATCCTGCAGTTTTTCGCTCAAAGGCTTCCCCCTCACGATCTCGATAATATAGTACATTAAGTGCCCGCCATCTAGCATGGGGACAGGCATAAGGTTGAGTAAACCAATAGAAATTGACAAAACTGCGGTAAGGTTAATTAACGGCAAAATCCCATGGGTAGCAACTTGCCCCGAGATTTGCGCTACGCGAATCGGACCCCCTAATTGATCCGGATCTTCTTTACCTATGAAGAGACCGCCAATATATCCCAACGTCCTATCAAGAATATACCATGTCTCTTTTACCCCTTCACCTACAGCTTCCACGGGGCCAAAACGCTTTACTATGACATCTTCTTGGGAAGTATTCCGCTGAATCCCCAGAATACCAACTTTCTGGGTATTACCGAATCCATCACTGATCTCCTGAAGCTCCGGTGTCGCTGTAAGCTGCTCAACAACGCCGTCGCGCTCCACCTCCATCTCGATCGGAACACCCGCATTGACAGTTACAACGCGCTGCACCTCGCCAAAGCTTTCCACAGGGTTGCCATTAATGGACAGGATAAGGTCGCCCGGCAGGATACCAGCCATGTCGGCAGCACTACCCTCTTGCACCTGATCCACCCGCGGTAGCGTCTCGTACTTCCCTAAAAATCCAAACATCCCCGCGAAAATCACAATGGCGAGGATAAAGTTCGCAATCGGCCCTGCAGCCACAATTGCCGAGCGCTGCCAAGGGTTCTTTGAAAAGAACGCAGTCCGGCGCGTCTCCTCGTCCATCTGGGCTTGCCCATCGCGATCAGGCACACTCGCTGCATTCTCGTCCCCGGAGAACTTCACATAGCCCCCCAGCGGAATTGCACACACCTTCCAGCGCGTTCCGTGCTTGTCTTCGCGACCTATCAGCTCCGGCCCGAAGCCAACTGAGAACGCCAGTACCCTCACTCCGCACCAGCGTGCCACAAGAAAGTGTCCCAACTCATGGAAGAACACGACCACTGTCAGCACGACCAGAAATGGAATGATGACTCCAAGCGAACCACCAAGAACTGAACTCAGAACGTCCATGCGAACAGCCTACCTTGTTTTTAATGGAAGCGCCGGATTAGGCGGCCATCTTCCCAATAACTTCGTTTGCAACTCGGCGCGCTACTTGATCCAACTGAAGAATCTCATCCAGCTGGTCCGGGCAATCTAGCATGTTTTGCGTATGAAGCCGATTCAGAACATCCTCAAGGAGCTCGGGGATCTGCAGGAAGCCGATCTTCCGCCCAAGAAACGCCTCCACAGCCACTTCATCCGCTGCATTAAAAATTGTGCCTGCCGCGTCACCAAGCTCCATTACGTCACGGGCAAGTTTCAGTGCAGGAAAACGCTCTAAATCAGGCTTTTCGAAGTCAAGACGCCCAATCATTCCCAAGTCGAGTTCTGCCACCGGGGCTGTCTTGCGGGTTGGGTATGCCAGACAGTGTGCAATTGGTCCGCACATATCTGGGAGAGACATATGGGCCAATAATGACCCGTCACAATACCTAACCATCCCATGGACAATTGACTGTGGATGGACAACCACATCTAGCTGGTCAGCCGTAATTGGGAATAGGTGAAAGGCCTCAATCAGCTCAAGGCCCTTATTCACCATGGACGCGCTATCAATGGTGATCCGTCGCCCCATGGACCAGTTCGGGTGCCTCAACGCCATCTCGGGCGTCGCAGCACGCATCTGCTCTAGGGAAGACGTCCGGAATGGCCCGCCAGACGCAGTGACAATTACCTTATCAACCGCCTTGGCACTATCGTACTCAAACACCTGAAAAATCGCGTTGTGCTCAGAATCCATCGGCAATAACCGGACATCATGCTTCTCAGCAAGTTCACACACAATCGTGCCCGCACAAACCATGGTTTCCTTATTGGCGAGTGCAATACTGCTACCCGCCTTAATGGCGTCGACAGTCGGCTCCAGCCCGGCTGCTCCCACCATCGCAGAAACCAACAAATCCACTTTCTGGCTTGCCACCTCAAGCACAGCCTCACGGCCAGCAGAAACCTCAATGCCCGTTCCGGCAAGCGCGCTTTTCAGCTCGCTATACTTTCCGGCATCGCCAATAACTGCACGCTTAGCGCCAGTTTGCCGACACGCGCTGGCAAGACCATCAACATTGCTGCCCGCCACAAGTGCATTGACCTCATAGCGCTCAGGGCTGTGGGCGATCACTTTAAGCGTGCTTGTTCCAACCGATCCGGTTGCTCCCAACACTGAGAGAGACTTTGTCATATCAACAACCCTTGCAAATCAACAAAACCGCGAGTGGACGCGGCAACACAAGCAGCATCACGATGCAAACAGCATGAGCCCCGCGTTTGGATTAAAAAGCTGACGACCCAGGACAACTCCAATCACATAGGAGAACACAGCCGCTGCCACAAGCCCGTCAACCCGGTCGAGCAATCCGCCATGTCCCGGAATAAGGCGGCTGGAATCTTTCACTTTAAAGCGCCGCTTCATGGAGCTCTCAAACAAGTCACCCAGCTGCGAGACAGCCGAAAGCACAACAGCCAGGCCGAACGCCCAGATCAGACTTGTCCCGCCAGCAAGTGCTACAAAGCCCATTCCAAGGAGCGAGGCCAAGACCACACCGCCAATAGCGCCGCTCCAGGTTTTATTGGGCGAAACCGCTGGCCACAGCTTGGGTCCACCAAAGCTACGTCCGCAGATATAGGCAGCCACATCAGTACCCCAGACCACAAGGAAAAGATAGATAATGAACAAAAGTCCCTCATCCCCTTCCCGCAACGCCAGAAGCGAAACAAACGTAAGTCCAGCATAAACGTAGCCTTCACTTATCCAGCGCGAAATGCGGTCAAAGCCACCAGCACCATAAAGCACCACAGCGCCCGCAATTAACACGCCGGCAATCCATAGCGGTTCTGCCTGAAGATAAGCATATCCAAGAAACAGAAGAAACGCATAGCCTGCAAGCGCTGCGGGCCGTTGCGCATCCCGCAAAATAATGCTGCACCATTCCCAATAAACAATCAGCATGCCCACAAGCACGAGGCCGGCGAACCAGAAACCACCCGCCCATGTCAGCGCAAGCGCGATAGGAGCCAGAATAACAGCAGAAAGTGCACGTACCAGCAAATCAGGATTTGCGTTCAGTATGCGCCGGACAATCCCCCCGGATGCGCCCTCAGAATTGTTCTGATTGTTTTTGTCAGACATTACGTCCCAGTCGCGTCAGAGCTCAAACCCCCATACCGCCTATCGCGGTTAGAGAACGCCAACAAAGCATCATCAAAAGCACCTGAATCAAACTCAGGCCAGGGCGTAGGAGCAAAATAGAATTCGGCATATGCAGCCTGCCACAACAGGAAATTGGAAAGTCGCTGCTCCCCTCCCGTGCGAACAATGAGATCCGGATCCGGCAAATCACTGGTATCCAGACATGCGCTGACATCATCCTCCCCAATGTCAGCAGCCTTCAACTCACCAGCTTCCACACGTGCAGCCAGTTTACGCACAGCACGGACATATTCATCACGCGCGCCATAGTTAAAAGCAATCACCAGCACCAACCCGGTACAATGTGCGGTTTTCAGCTCCGCATCATTCAAGAGGGTCAGCAAGGATTTATCGAGATTTTCCTTGGATCCGATGACACGGACCCGCACATTGGCCTTAATCAGCTCCTTAAGGTCATCATGCACAAATCGGCGCAGCAACGCCATCAGGAAAGAAACTTCCTGTTGTGGGCGCGACCAATTTTCAGAGGAAAAACTAAACAGCGTCAGGTAGGAGATCCCGCGCTTTTGTGCGTGTTTTACGGCTTCGCGCAGTGTTTTCACACCGCGCCGATGCCCTTCAGTACGCGGAAGACCACGGCTTTGCGCCCACCGGCCATTACCATCCATAATGATCGCGACGTGACGAGGCACACTCATAAGTCCGATTTCCGAATTTACATCAACTGCCTCGAATTCAACCGTCGCCGTCATATAGTCCCCGCTCTCAAACAGGATTAAACCTGCTTGATCTCCTGTTCTTTTTTGGCAAGAACGGAATCGATCTCACCGATGATGTCGTCAGTCATCTTCTGAACCAGGTCAGAAGCGGACCGCGCATCGTCCTCGCCCATATCACCAGCTTTTTCAAGCTTTTTAATGGTGTCCATACCGTCACGACGCACATGACGCGCAGCGATCTTTGCCTGTTCCGCATATTTATGCGCAACTTTGACGAGTTCTTGACGACGCTCTTCGTTAAGCTCAGGAATCGGCAGGCGAAGGAACTGTCCATCCACAACCGGGTTCAGGCCCAGATTGGATTCACGGATTGCTTTCTCGGTGGCAGCAACCATACTCTTGTCCCAGACTTGGACAGAAATCATGCGAGGCTCCGGAACACTCACTGTCGCGACCTGGTTGATCGGCATTGGTGCGCCATAAGCCTCCACAGTGATTGGGTCCAGCATACTTGCAGAAGCACGACCAGTACGCAGACCAGCAAACTCATGCTTCAAAGCTGTGATCGCACCATTCATGCGGCGGTCAAGATCGTCATAGTCCAGCTCTGACATAATTTCCTCTTTCACCTATCATTTAACGGACCGGCTCCCCGAAACTGAAAACCGGCCCGGATCATACTAAAAACATTAAAGCACCTGTCGGCACCTGTCAGTCTTCAATGACCGTAAATAGCCCCTGCCCGCGCAGCACATTCACGAGCGCGCCGGAGGTCTTGATGGAAAAGACAACTACAGGAATAGAGTTGTCCCGGGCAAGTGCAATCGCGGTCGCATCCATGACTTTCAGGTTCTTTTCAAGAACTTCCCCCGGTGAAAGCGTCTCATAACGCTTTGCATCGGGCTTTAGTTTAGGATCAGCATCATAAACGCCATCAACACTGGTGCCCTTAAGGAACACATCGCACTGCATCTCAGCCGCACGCAAAGCTGCACCAGAATCAGTGGTAAAGAACGGATTACCCGTACCACCCGCAAATAAGATGACGTCCCCGTCTTCCATGTAACGCTCTGCACCGCGCTGCGTAAAGCTCTCACAAATGGAAGGAACCGGAACAGCGGAGAGCACACGCGCCTGAATGCCGCGCTGACGCAACGCATCGGCAAGCGTGAGAGAATTCATGATGGTTGCCAGCATACCCATATGGTCGCCGGTCACGCGGTTTCCGCCCTTTGCGGCCAGAGCTACACCGCGGAAGATGTTACCACCACCAACGACGATGCCGAACTGGGCACCCAGGTTTACAGCCTCTGAAATTTCCGCAGCGACCCGCTCAACCACCTTTGGATCAATACCAAAGTCCTGGTCGCCCATTAGCGCTTCCCCTGAAAGCTTCAGGAGAACTCGTTTCCAGCGAACACCCTCAGACATAGTAAACCTCTTATTATGCGTCCAGATACAAAAAGGGCGTCGACTGAGTCGACGCCCTCAAAAAATTAGCTACCAGCTGCAGCAGCAACTTCAGCTGCGAAATCTGTTTCTTCTTTTTCAATACCTTCACCAAGGGCAATGCGAACAAAGCCGGTGAGTTTGATTGGAGAACCAATTTCTTTAGCTGCTTCTTCAACGGCCTTCTCTACTGTCAGATCAGGGTTGATAACGAAAGACTGCTTAACCAGTGTAACTTCTTCATAGAACTTACGCAGGCGACCTTCAACCATCTTTTCGATGATGCTTTCAGGCTTACCGGACTCACGAGCCTGCTCCATGTAAACAGTGCGCTCACGCTCAACAGCATCTGCGTCCAGCTCGTCAGTGTTCAGCGCCATTGGGTTGGTTGCTGCAACGTGCATTGCAATCTGTTTACCCAGAGCTGCCAGCTTGTCTGCATCACCTGCAGATTCAAGACCAA
Source organism: Pseudovibrio japonicus (assembly GCF_014651595.1). Classification (GTDB taxonomy): domain Bacteria; phylum Pseudomonadota; class Alphaproteobacteria; order Rhizobiales; family Stappiaceae; genus Pseudovibrio; species Pseudovibrio japonicus. The sequence goes on from NZ_BMXE01000004.1 coordinate 349,815, forward strand.
CAAGAACACCAATTTTACCGAGGCCTTCGCCAGCAGCGTTGTGCATGTAAGAAGCAACAACACCTTCAGAAACGGAAAGACCAGCAGAACGACGAAGGGTCATGTTTTCACCGATGGTGCCAACAGCTTCCTTCAGCTCGCCTTCAACGGTCTTGTCAGAACCTGGGTAAGGAGCAGCAGCAAGCTTTGCAACGTCACCATCAACAGTCAGCGCGGTTGCAGCGATATCGCGAACCAGCTTCTGGAAGTTATCGTTACGGGCAACGAAGTCTGTTTCGGAGTTAACCTCAACAACAACAGCCTTATTGCCTTCTGCTGCAACTGCAACAAGACCTTCAGCCGCAACGCGGCCAGCCTTTTTAGCAGCCTTTGCAAGGCCCTTGGTGCGCAGCCAGTCAACAGCTGCTTCCATATCGCCGCCTGTTTCTTTCAGGGCAGCTTTACAATCCATCATGCCAGCACCGCTTGTTTCGCGGAGCTCTTTTACCATAGCAGCGGTAATGCTCATCGTACGCCTCATGGACGGGAGTGTGTCATAAAAAATCAGAGGAAGCCGACTTCCCTACGGATCCATCCGATTTATCGCATAGCGACCGTGACCTTTCGGAGAGAAACACTCGAAAAATCACAAGAAAACTGGTGGGGAAGCGCACAAATGCGCTTCCCGAGAGAAAACCTTAGCCTTCGCTCTTGCCTGCTTCAGCAACTTCCTCAGAAGCTGCTTCTTCAGCCAGAGCTGGCTCTTCAAGGAGTTCTTCAGATTCGCCAAGATCGATACCCATGGAACCGGATGCGCGCGCGATGCCGTCAATAGCAGCGCGAGAGATCAGGTCAGCGTAAAGAGTAATTGCACGACCAGCATCGTCGTTACCCGGAACCGGGTAAGTAATGCCATCTGGATCACAGTTGGAATCCAGGATCGCAGCAACCGGAATGCCCAGGCGACGAGCTTCCTGAATTGCGTTAGCTTCACGGTTGGTGTCGATAACGAAGATAAGGTCAGGAGTACCGCCCATATCCTTGATACCACCAAGGTTACGCTCAAGCTTTTCACGTTCACGGTTAAGGAACAGGCGCTCTTTCTTGGTCATGCGGTTCGCATCACCACCTTCGAGCAGCTCTTCAACCTTGCGCAGACGCTGGATGGACTGAGAGATCGTCTTCCAGTTGGTCAGCATGCCGCCGAGCCAACGAGCGTTTACGTAGTACTGAGCAGAGTTGCGTGCAGCTTCTGCAACAGCTTCCTGAGCTTGGCGCTTGGTACCAACCAAAAGCACGCGACCACCAGCAGCAACAGTATCAGACACAGCCTTAAGAGCCTGGTGCAGAAGCGGAACTGTCTGACCAAGATCAAGAATGTGAATGTTGTTACGAACACCGAAGATGTAGTTGTTCATCTTTGGGTTCCAGCGGTGCTTCTGGTGACCAAAGTGGACGCCTGCTTCAAGAAGCTGACGCATAGTAAAATCAGGCAAAGCCATGCCTTTATTCTCCTTAGTTTTCCGGTTTAATCCTCCGCAGGGCAGCACAACCGTGCAACTCTCTAACCGGATGGAGCTCGCCACATGGACAAACCCCGCCCTGCGTGCGGGATGGGGCGCTTATAGAACCCCTTTTCAAGAAGATCAAGCGCTCAGAGATTAAGATCAACATATAGACCTTCTATGGCCAAGAAGAGGCTCTCCAGCTCCGCCTCCACAACTTGAAATTTCACTCACCTGAAAACGCTCAACCTGCCGCCCAATCAATTTGTGAGTATGCATATTACACATTAGATTTTCCGAAAAAATATAGTTAACAAACAGACAACAAAAAACCCAATTCTGGACACATTTAAAATGGCACTCAAGAAACTGGTCGTGGCGACACTCATCGCCGTGACACTCGGCGGCTGCGCAAAGACAATCAAACTGTCAGATATTGATGCACAAAATGTCGCCAACGCTTCCGTCAAGCCAATCAAAAACCGGCATATCAGGGAAAAGCATATAAACACCCAAGGCATGCAACACGGACTGCTCGGCGTTGTCGTTACCACCACGATGAATGTAGCATCTGGCGCTTATAACGAAATGGCCTCAGTACCCGCTGCGAAAGTTGACCCGCAGACCTCCATGCGCGAGCGCCTGACGGCGTACCTGCAAAGCAGCCGCAACTTCCGCTTTAAGGGCACAATCAATGGCCCATACAGCAAGCCAACCATCAATGAAGAAAAGCGAGCCGCAGCCCTTACGAAATTGGCACAAGAAACAGGTTACTCCGGCTACTATCTGGACATCGCAACCGTTTCCCACCAATCAACAATGAGTGGTGCCGGTTGGTTCGCGAGCATTGCTCATAATTATAGAGGCCGCGCACTCCTCGTTTCCGCTCAGGATGGAAAGATCCTCGCTGCTGCAACTTGTTCCGTCAACCAGAACTCAGATCTGACTGAACTTGCAACTTCAGGGCAGGAAGGCGTCGATCTGGTTGCCAGAGAAATCGGCAATGCATGCGCCGAACAAGTCAACCAGAGGATCTTCTGATTCCTATAGAAACAACAGACCCCGCTGAAGGAATTCAGCGGGGTTCTTCTTGATCACTGCACAAAAGTCCCTAAGACATCTGAACGTCCATCACACCGGGTAACGTTTTAAGTGCCCCGGAGAGCTGCGGTGACAGCTGATAGTTGCCCGGAAGCTTAACCTCCACTTCGCGCTGGCCGTTATCTAGCAGCACGACACAGCTCACCTCGCCATCCCCACCGCGGCGAAGCTGCCGCTGCAAGCTCTTGATCGGTTCATCGGAGCCAAGGAAGATTCGAAGGGTCCGGTGCACCCTGCCCGCCACTTTTTCCAGCGGCTCTACCTGATTGATCCGCACGCTGACTTCATCATCGCGCATATCGGCCTGCGCCAGCAGCACAACGGACTGCCCCGGCTCAAGCAGATCACGGCACTGGTTCAACGTCTCGGAGAACAGCACAGCCTCATATTGGCCGGTCGGATCAGAGATGCGCACGATGCCCATCTGATTGCCGGTCCGTGTCTTGCGCTCTTGTTTGGATGTCACTGTGCCCGCAAGACGCCCCGCTGATGACCCTGCCTTCACGGAGCGTTCAAAGTCCTTCCAAAGCTGCACACGCAGCTTGCTGAAGAGCTCTCGATATTCATCCAGCGGGTGTGCGGAGATATAGAACCCGACCGCAGCATATTCTCTTTGCAAACGCTCTGAAGGAAGCCATGGGTCCGTTGGATTGAGGAGCAAGGGTTCAGGTGCATTGTCTCCGCCAAAGAAATCGTTCTGGCCGGAAGTCTTGTTCTCTTCTGTACGCTGCGCCATCCCGATGATGCGATCCAGACCATCCAGCAATTGGGCGCGGTTCGGGTTCAGTTCGTCAAAGGCGCCAGCGGCAATAAGGTTCTCGATTGTACGCTTATTGAGGACCTTCGGGCTGATGCGGCTTGCAAAGTCCCCCAAGTCCTTGAAAGGCGTATCGCCGCGCACCTCAACAATATGCTCGACCGCCTGCTCCCCCACGCCCTTGATCGCACCCATGGCGTAAACGATCTTGCCGTCTAGCACATCAAAATGCACACCGGACTTGTTCACCGACGGCGGCACCACTTCAATACCCATACGCAGGGCTTCCTGACGGAAATCGCTCAGCTTATCCGTATTCCCCAGATCAAGCGTCATAATACCGGCAAGAAACTCAACCGGATAGTTCGCTTTGAGCCATGCAGTTTGATAGGCCACCAGCGCATAAGCAGCCGCGTGCGATTTGTTAAATCCGTAGTTCGCGAACTTGGCCACCAGATCATAGATCATACCGGCCTGATCTTTATCAACGTTCTGCGCCACAGCCCCCTCAACGAAGCGAGCGCGCTGGATCTCCATCTCAGAGGCGATCTTCTTACCCATCGCACGGCGCAGCAAATCCGCTTCACCAAGAGAATAACCAGAAAGCACCTGAGCGATCTGCATCACCTGTTCCTGATAAACAATAATGCCGTTGGTCTCGGTCAGGATCGGCTCCAGCAGCGGATGCAGATAATCCGGTTCCTGCTCGCCGTGCTTCACCGCGTTGTAGATCGGAATATTGTCCATAGGCCCGGGACGATACAGCGCCACCAGAGCAATAATGTCCTCAAACCGGTCAGGCCGCATACCAGCAATAGCCCGGCGCATGCCCTGACTTTCCAGCTGAAAAACGCCAACCGTCTCACCCGCAGCCAAAAGCTTATAGGTCGCCGGATCATCAATCGGGATTTCTTCGATTTTAACGTCAATGCCGCGCTTTTTAATGTGCGCGACCGCCGTATCAATCACCGTCAGCGTTTTAAGGCCCAGAAAGTCAAACTTCACAAGACCTGCCGCTTCCACCCATTTCATGTTGAACTGGGCAACAGGCATGTCAGAACGCGGGTCTCGGTAAAGCGGCACCAGCTGCTCAAGCGGGCGGTCCCCAATCACCACACCAGCGGCGTGGGTCGATGCATGCCGGTAAAGACCTTCCAGCTTCTGCGCCATCTTCAGGAGGCGATCAACAACCTCCTCCTGCTTGGTCGCTTCGCGCAGTCGGGGCTCCTGTTCCAGCGCCTCCGCAAGTGTCACCGGATTGGCTGGGTTACCCGGAATCAGTTTACTTAACCGGTCCACCTGACCGTATGGCATTTGCAGAACACGGCCTACATCGCGCAGCACAGCCTTCGCTTGCAACGTTCCGTAGGTAATGATCTGCGCCACTTGCTCACGACCATACTTGCGCTGCACATACCGGATCACTTCTTCACGCCGGTTCTGGCAAAAGTCGATATCAAAATCCGGCATGGACACTCGGTCCGGGTTCAGGAAGCGCTCGAACAGCAACGAGAACCGCATCGGATCAAGGTCAGTAATGGTCAGCGACCATGCGACAAGCGAACCCGCACCCGAACCACGGCCCGGCCCCACGGGAATGTCTTCGTTCTTCGCCCATTTGATGAAGTCCGCAACGATCAGGAAGTACCCAGGGAACTTCATGCGGATAATGATGCCAAGCTCATAATCCAGACGGTCCCAGTAATCTTTCTCTTCAAGATCCGGCGCTAGACCATGCAGATCAAGACGCGCCTGCAGGCCTTCTTTCGCCTGCCGCGTCAACTCTTCCGCCTCGGCCCGTTCCGCTTCTGCAGCATCAGCATCCGCACCTGCAAAGCGCGGCAAGATAGGTGCGCGCGTCAACGGGCGGTAATGACACCGCCGCGCAATCGCGACAGAGTTCTCAAGCGCCTCTGGAAGATCGGAGAACAGCTCCATCATTTGCGCACGGGTCTTAAAACAATGGTCAGGCGTCAACTGGCGGCGGTCGGTCTCAACAATGACCCGCCCTTCAGAGATTGCGATCAGCGCATCATGTGCTTCATAATCATCCGGATTAGGGAAAAACGACTCGTTGGTCGCAACGATTGGAATATTCAAATCATAGGCAAGGTTCAGGAGCTCAGGCTCGACATCTTCCTCGCCCTTCATGTTGTGGCGCTGCAGCTCCACATAAAGCCGGTCACCAAACGTACCAAGCAACAGCTCAAGCCGGGACTTGGCCAGATCAAGATGCCCCTCGCGCAGCTGCGAGTTGATTGGACCCTCACTGGCCCCAGTCAGCACAATCAGACCACCCGACTTATCCAGCACCAGCGAGATCGGCACATTCGCCTTCAGACCCGGCTCCGTATCAAGGAACGACCTTGAGACAAGATCCATCAGGTTCTCGTAACCCTCCTCACTCGTGGACAGGAGAACCAGATCACTAACCGCATCATCCCCTTTAGCATCGGGCTGGTCTTCGAAATTAACGGCAATCTGACAGCCAATGATTGGCTGCATGCCTGCCCCAAAGGCTTTTTCCGAGAACTCCAGCGCACCAAATAGGTTGCCACTGTCCGTAACAGCTAAGGCAGGCTGCTCATCCTTTGAGGCAAGATCAATCAGCTTCCCAAGCGGCAAAGCGCCTTCCAGCAAAGAGTAAGCTGAGTGAACACGGAGATGGACGAATCCTGGAGATGACATCTTGAGCCTTTTGGTTCGCAAGGTGTGCGCGACAATAGCACCTCATTTGGAGGAGCCAAAAGCAAAATGCAATTCCCAGCCAAATCGCACCACCGGTTATCCCGAGTTTCCCAACCCCTAGTCCTCAGGAATATCTAGGGAAGCATCTGGGTCAAAGCATCCCCCCACATCAGAAAGCTGCTTGCGAAAAGCACAATGGAACCGAATGCTGCTGCTTCACGAAGTACGAATGACATAACAAACACCCTATGTTTGAACCCTGTTTGTATTTGTTATGTTCCACAATTGTTCTCATGCACACAACCCCTATTTTGAGCGGGCAAAACTCATAGTTAATGACTCGTATACGCGCAGAGCGCACTAACGCTCACACCCAACAACTACAAGATTCTTTCGTCGCGATATCAATATCTTGTAGGATGTTTTTAAGTTAATGCAGAAAGCAATAGACGAGACGTAGAGCCCCTAACCTGTACCAACACACACTGTGAACAACAGGCACCAAAACAGGAACACGGCCGCCAAAACGAAAAATGCCAGCGAACAGGTCGCTGGCATTTGAGTCGCAAATAGTCTGAAATTGAACTCCCTCTTAGGGAAGTTCCACCACTTTACCATCCTGCAGAGTAATGCGCCGGTCCATCTGCTTGGCAATTTCCATATTGTGGGTCGCAAGCAAGGCCGCCACGCCGGAGGCCCGAACCAAGGCCGTCAACGCCTCAAACACATACTGAGATGTCTTGGGATCCAGGTTGCCTGTTGGCTCATCCGCGAGTAGCACACGCGGTGCGTTAGCAACCGCACGGGCAATCGCCACCCGCTGCTGTTCGCCACCGGAAAGTTCTGAGGGACGATGGGATTCACGCTCGGCAAGACGCATATAGGAAAGCAACTGGCGAGCCCGCTCTTCAGCATCCTTACGCTTCAGCCCGCAAATCATCTGCGGTAGCGCAATGTTCTCCAGCGCTGTGAACTCGGGAAGCAACTGGTGGAACTGGTAGACAAACCCCACTTCGGTGCGCCGAATAGCCGTGCGCGCCTCATCATTGAGCTTGGAACACTCCCGCCCGCCAATTACGATCTCACCGCTCTGCGGCATCTCCAAAAGGCCTGCCAGATGCATCAGCGTGGATTTGCCGGCACCAGAAGGCGCCACAAGTGCAACCATTTCCCCTTCATAAAGGTCAAGGTCCGCGCCCTTCAAAATCTCCAGCTTGCTGTTGCCCTCATCATAGCTGCGCACAACATTTTTCAAACTTAAGACAGGAACGCGATCCTCGCCCTTAAGCGGGGCGTCAAAAATCGGTTTTGTTGGTTGATTCATCATTCGTAGCGCAAAGCCTCAACAGGATCGAGCCGGGCTGCGCGCCAGGCAGGGTAGATTGTAGCAAGCAAACTCAAAACCAAAGCCATGATAACAACGCTGGCCGTCTCGCTCGGATCCATCTCCGCTGGAAGCGTGGAGAGGAAATAAAGCTCAGGTGAGAACAGCTCTGTCGCCGTCAGCCAGGAAATCCCCTGACGAATACTCTCAACATTCCAGCACACAATAGTACCCAGAACAAAACCGGCGAACGTGCCGATGGTCCCGATGCTTGCGCCGGTGATAATGAACACCCGCATCACAGCACCCCGGGTTGCTCCCATGGTGCGCAAAACAGCGATGTCACGGCCCTTGTCCTTCACCAGCATGGTCATGCCGGAGATGATATTCAGAGCCGCCACAAGAACAATCAGCGTCAGAATAAGGAACATCACATTGCGCTCAACCTCAAGCGCCGAGAAGAACGTCACATTGCGCTGGCGCCAGTCAGAAACATAAACAGGCCGCCCGGCGTCTTCCTCAATGAGCGGACGCAGTGGCCCAACCGCATCCGGATCATCTGCATAAACCTCAATGCCGGTCGCCAGACCTTCCTTGTTAAAATATAGCTGCGCCTCTTCAAACGGCATGAAAGCAATCGTACCGTCATATTCGCTCATACCAATCTGGAAAATAGCAGAGACAGGATATCCCTTCACGCGTGGCGTCATCCCCATGGGGGTGATGCTTCCACGCGGCGTAATAACACGAACCGTATCGCCAACCGTCACACCAAGCTGACTAGCAAGGCGTGAGCCAATAGCAATGCCCTCGCTGTCATCAAAGCCATCCAGAGTGCCCAACAGCACGTTTCCGGAAACCAGATCCAGCTTATCAAGGTCAGACTTATGAACCCCGCGGAACAAAGCGCCCAAATCAGCACTCGGACCGGAGATCATCGCCTGTCCTTCAACGAACGGCATGGCAAACTTAACGCCATTGATACCAGCAAGCCGGGCAGCAACATCATCATAATCATTGAGTGGACTGTCGATGGGCTGCACCAGCACATGCCCGTTGATGCCAAGAATTTTGGTCAACAGCTCTGTGCGGAACCCGTTCATCACCGCCATAACGATGATCAGTGTGGCCACACCCAGCGTGATCCCCAAAAAGGACAAGCCTGCAATGATAGAAATAAAGGTTTCTTTGCGTCTGGAGCGCAGATAACGCCCTGCCAGCATCCACTCAAAGGGTGCAAACCACCGGTTCTTTCCGGGATGAGCCGCCTGAATCTCTGCCGTCATACTAGACTATTCTCCGTTTCCGCCTGATCAACTACTCCCAGAATATAGGGAGCATGAAGAGCAGGTGCCATAAGCGCTGGCCAAAAGGCCCGGCAGCGACAAAACCGCCGGTACCTAGCATACCATTAAAGCTACTGAGTTACCCCAAGCTTCGCTTCTATCAGCCCTTTAAGGCAGAAATCAGTTTGTTCACAGCAGCTTCCGGGGTCAACATTTCGCGAGCCCCTGTTGAACGGTCCTTCACTTCCACTTCACCGGTCTTCAAACCGCGTGGTCCAACAACCAGCTGATACGGCAAACCGATCAGGTCCATACTTGCAAATTTCTGGCCTGCACTGGTCTTGCGGTCATCATAAAGCACTTCAACACCAGCCTTTTCAAGCTCAGCATATACGCTTTCACAAACCGCGTCACATTCGGAGCCAACCTTCATGTTGATCAGGCCAACATGGAACGGTGCTACCTCTTTAGGCCAGACAATGCCATCATCATCATGACACGCTTCAATGATCGCGCCCAGCAGACGGGACACACCGATGCCGTAAGAGCCCATGTGAACAGGCACTTCCTTGCCCTCAGCTGTCATCACCTTCGCGCCCATAGGCTCGGAGTATTTGGTGCCAAAGTAGAAGATATGACCAACCTCAATACCGCGCGCAGAAACCTTTTTCTCTTCCGCAACAGCTTCAAATGCAGCTTCATCATGCATTTCATCTGTTGCAGCATAAGGAGTGGTCCACTGCTCGATGATACCGGAAAGATCGCCGCCAAAGTCAGTATCTTCACCCGGAATTGGCAGACCAAGAATGTCCTTATCAAGGAACACTTCGCTTTCACCGGTAGACGCCAGCACGATGAACTCATGCGACAGATCACCGCCGATCGGGCCGGTGTCTGCTTTCATCGGAATAGCCGTCAGCCCCATGCGCGCAAAGGTGCGCAGGTAAGCCACAAACATGCGGCGGTAAGCTTCTGTTGCCCGCTCCTTGTCCAGATCAAAGGAATAAGCATCCTTCATCAGGAATTCGCGGCCACGCATCACGCCAAACCGAGGACGCACTTCATCGCGGAACTTCCACTGCACGTGGTAAAGGTTCAGCGGCAGGTCCTTATAGGAGCGCACATAGCTGCGGAAAATGTCTGTGACCATCTCTTCGTTGGTAGGACCAAACAGCATGTCGCGCTCATGACGATCCTCAATGCGCAGCATTTCCTTGCCGTATGCATCATAGCGGCCACTTTCGCGCCACAGATCAGCAGGCTGAATGGTTGGCATAAGCAGCTGGACAGCACCGGAGCGGTTCTGCTCTTCTTCAACGATACGCTGAATTTTGTTAAGCACACGGTGGCCAAGCGGCAGCCATGCATAAATCCCGGCTGACTGCTGACGGATCATACCCGCACGCAACATCAGGCGGTGCGACACGATCTCGGCTTCTTTCGGAGTTTCCTTCAAAATAGGCAGGAAATATCGGGACAAACGCATTAGTTTAACTCTTCAGGTTTTAAGGCTCGCAAGCTCAGATTCATCACCAAGCTTTTATCAATGCCTTCTTAGCAAGCACAACGCCCGTTGTAACTGCCAACATGGCTATATGCCAATTTTCTAAGGCATATTTCCCCATGCACACAGCTTTTGACCTGCACCTTTGGCACCAGTTTGCAGATTTCCCAAAAAATCATAGCTAAAATTTTAGGCAAGCAAAAAATTGAGGCGAATTGATACAAAATGATGACAAACTCATGTGATTACGCTAGTGTCACCTCAACAACAAAAACAGCACCCTTATGCGGTGCTGCAAGGTATCGCGATCTTTAGTCTTGGGAGGAAGGTTCTCGGGCGCCCGTTTTGGTTGCTGCCGGCACTCTACGCAAGTGCAATGAGAACATTTAGACGCGGAACTCGTTCTTATAGCAAGGCTTCGGCCTTGCTTTTTTTTTGCAAATTTCCGCCGGTATCGCTGAGTGAAATTTCATGATTGCTTCACTCAGAAAGAGCCAACTCTTCCCCGCAGACCAGCGCCAGAAACGCAAAAAAGTGATCCCGGAAAGAATCACTTTTGCGAAGCTGATGTTTTTACTCACTAACTCTCGGATTCATCTCCACAGGCAAGCTGTGCAAAACCAGAGATCAAGACGGCGCATTGCCCATCAGCTGATCAACCAGCGGGAATAGGTGTGCCCCAAGCCCGGACTCCAGGAACCAATAGACCCCAGCAAACACAATCGTCGTCACAATCGTGTTGATGATCACCTTCTTGAGCATCTGCGGATGCTTGGGTGCGCTCTCGGCAGTCCCGGGAACCACCTCTCCCTCTTCCGCTTGGGTACGAACCCCAAATGGCAAGATGGCCAAAAACAAAATCCACCACATCATGAAATAAAGGGCAACGAGTAGCGGTGTAGCCATAGGTCTGCTCCAGGAGTTTCTTGTTCTATCTGCAGCTGGTCGCTCTCACAAAAGCAACCAGCCAACCATGGTATTTTCCGAAAAGCGCCTTCCGGCGATCACACGAACGTATACCATACTGATTTCTACCTACAAGAAATAGGTGCAGACCGAAAGTCTTCCGGTTTTTGCAAACCACAAGTCTTTGAAAAATCGCCTTAAGCCTGTTCCAGTTCTGTCAGCGTGCCAAGGAAGTCTTTGGGATGCAGGAACAGAACCGGTTTGCCGTGTGCACCAATCTTTGGCTCGCCGTCGCCCAGAATGCGGGCACCATTGGCAACCAGCTGGTCACGGGCAGCAAGAATGTCATCGACCTCGTAACAGATGTGATGAATGCCGCCCTGCGTATTGCGCTCCAGAAACTTGGAGATGGGAGAGTTCTCGCCAAGCGGCTCCAGCAGCTCAATCTTCGTGTTTGGAAGCTCAATAAACACGGTAGATACACCATGATCCGGCTGCGCCACCTTTTCTGAGGCAATACCGCCAAGCGTATCACGGTACACTTTCAACGCCTCATCCATATCCAACACGGCAATCGCAACGTGGTTCAATCGTCCAATCATGACGGTCCTCCCAAAAATTCTTCACTCTGGAGCGCATCCATTTGAATGCACACAATCAAATGGCAGGATTTTGCTCAAACAAAGAAGTCAAAGCACACTGCATGAATGCAAATGAACGCGGATGAGTTCTAAGGAACAGATTTCCCTTGCAAAGTCTATTGGATCAAAAGTCAAAGGCCGCAGGCGATCTCCTCACCTGCGGCCTCAAAATCTCATAGGACACGGATCAATAGATCAAACGCGCTGAACCAAAGCCTTACAAAGCGGCTTCTTACCCCAATGCTCCACAACAGCATAGCGCCCTGCCCGTCTGGCAGCCTCACGCACCAGTTCCACATCACGGCGGCGGCTTTTTGGAATTGAAATCACCGCCCCATAGACCGCATCTCGCACAGCATCTTCAAACGGCGTCCCATCCTCGGTCTCGTCGGGCATACCAAACAGCACCACATCAATATCGCCAAGCAGCTCGCCGCGACCATCCAAAATCAGCGAGATCGTCACGCTGCCAGCAAACGAAAGCTTGCGCCGTTCCTGAACACCAGTTTCCTCTGGCGCAGCAGTCAGGCGACCATCGCGAACCAGAATACCAGCAGGCGCTTCATCAATCACATCAAGCTTCCCTGGATGCAAACGGACCATATCGCCATCGCGAATGATCTTCACATCCTTTACGCCTTTGCCCTCGGCAAATTCCTTGTGGCATTGCAAATGCAACGCTTCACCATGAACTGGCAAAACCTTCTTCGGGCGAACCAGATTGTAAACCTGATCCAGCTCCCCGCGCCGCGGGTGACCTGACACATGCACCAGCGCATCACGGTCAGTCACCACATGCAGGCCCTGCTGGGTCAGCTGGTTGATAATGCCGTAAACGGCCTTCTCGTTGCCTGGAATGGTACGACTGGAAAAGATGACCATATCGCCAGATGACAGTGCAATCTGGCGGTGCTGGTCACCGGCAATCCGCGCCATCGCAGCCCGTGCTTCACCTTGAGACCCAGTACACAGCGCAACAACCTTATCGCGCGGTAAGGAACCGTAGGTCTCTTCATCGCGGAACGGGGCTACACCATCAAGATAACCAAGATCACGCGCAATCTCCACGGTGCGCAACATGCTCCGACCAATCACAACAATCTCGCGCTCTGCCGCCATCGCTGCTTCGGCAACCGCACGCATACGCGCAACGTTGGAGGCAAACGTGGTCACGGCAACCCGGTGCGGCGCCTCTTTGATGATGCGAGTCAGTTCTTCCTTCACGTCCGCTTCACTCGGGCTCACCCCGTCACGGACCGCATTGGTGCTGTCACAGACAAACACATCAACGCCTTCATCACCCAGCTCACGCAAGCGCTGCAGGTCAATCGCCTTGCCAACACCAGGCGTCAGATCGATCTTCCAGTCACCGGAATGCAGCACCAGCTGACCGCCAACACGAATTGCCAGCGCACACGGCTCTGGAATCGAGTGGGTCATGGTCACCAGCTCAACATCAAAGACACCAGCCTTAAACCGGTCTCCCTGATTGACCACGGTGACAGGAATTTCATAGTCAGCACCGTCCCCAATCAGCTTGGCTTCCAGCAGACGCGCAGTAAACGGCGTCGCATAGACTGGCAGCTCCAACCGCTTCCATAGGTAGGACAGCGCACCGTAATGGTCTTCGTGGGCATGGGTAATAACGATACCGTCGATGCGGGAGCGCTCTTCTTCCAGAAAACGGATATCCGGCAAAATAAGATCTACGCCCGGCATATCCGGTCCGGCAAAGGAAACGCCGAAATCAACAATCAGCCAGCGTCGGTCGTCCTCAGGTCCATATCCATAAAGACCAAGGTTCATTCCAATTTCGCCAACACCGCCCAAAGGCAGGAACACGAGCTCTTGAGTGCTCGACATCTAAGACTCCTTTAAAGCGTATTCCCGAAAAATGGTTCCGGTTCTTAAAAATAAGAATACGCGTATCAACTCAAGGTCCTGACAGACATGCGGCCACTCTCTCAGTGGCTCGGCAAAACGTGCTCTACACGTCTTCAGGAAAAGAAAACATCACCGGCTGTCACCAGCCGCTCGCCGCCATGATCCAGTTTCACAATCAGGCGGCCCATTTGGTCGATGTCCATAAAGACACCGGAAAATTCTTCGTTGCTCAGGCGTACGCGGATTGGTTTCCCGCGCCCTACGGCGCGTCGCAGCCATGCAGATCTGATCACCTCAAATCCGCTGGCAGCTTTCCACGTCTCCAGCCATCGTGCAAAACTTTGCGCAAGTGCGTCAAACACCAAGCCTGGCTCACACATGTATCCCATGCTGCGTAAATCTGTAACCGCATAATCACTCAAATCCGGGTGATGGGACACGTTGACACCAAAACCGCACACAAGGCACAGCTCACCATTAGGCCCACTTTCGCTCTCAAGCAATATGCCGGAGACCTTTTGTCCGTCAATCAGCACATCGTTGGGCCATTTCAGCTGCGCCAGATCATGCGCTCCTGTGGCCCGCTCCAAAGCTTCACCCAATGCAAGCGCAGCCACGAACGGTAACTGTACGATCTTCTCACTATGCTCATCCATCCGCAGCAAAACGGAGGCAAACAGATTACCAGACTCAGACGTCCATGCCCGCCCCCGTCGCCCACGACCACTCACCTGAATGTCGGAGCGAACCCACAAATTGCCCGGATGTCCTTCCCGTGCCTTTTGCAGGCCGTAAGAGTTGGTGGAGCCGATTTGATCGTAATGCTTAAAACAAAAGCCCGGCGCAGAGCGCACCGGGCCTTCGTCAACTAATTGTCCAATCGTCATCATCGGCAACTAGAACAGAACGCTGGCCGCATTGGCCGCCGCATTCATGATTGGTTCCGGCATGATGAAGAACAGACCGACAACCGCACTGGACAGTCCCAGTACAATCTTCATTTCACCAGACATTGGTAGAAATTCGCCGGTTGCATCATCAAAGAACATGACCTTGATCACACGCAGGTAATAGTAGGCTGCCACAACGCTGGCCACCAGACCAATGACCACCAGTGGAACAAGACCAGCCTCAACCGCAGCAATGAACACGTAGAACTTACCGAAGAAGCCAAAGAGTGGTGGCAGACCGGTCAGGGAGAACATGATCACGGCCAGCAACACCGCCATTGGCAGATTGGTCTTGGAAAGACCGGCCAGATCAGAAATCTCCTCAACCATACCTTCCTTGCGGCGCATGGAAAGGATGCAGGCAAACGCACCCAGTGTCATCGCAAGGTAAGCGGTCATGAACACAATAACGCCTTCGATACCAGCTTCTGTGCCAGCAGCAAGACCAACAAGTGCATAGCCCATGTTACCGATGGAAGAGTATGCCATCAGACGCTTGATGTTTCGCTGGCCAATCGCTGCAAAGGCTCCAAGACCCATGGACGCGATGGCAATGAACACAACAATCTGCTGCCAGTCGGTGGTCACCTGACCCAGTGGCTCAACGAGCACACGGATCAACATACCAAACGCGGCAACCTTCGGAGCTGCTGCAAAGAAAGCAGTTACCGGAGTTGGCGCACCTTCATAAACGTCCGGGGTCCACATATGGAATGGAACCGCAGAGATCTTGAAGGCGATACCCGCCAGCATGAACACGATACCGAACACCAGACCAAGGGAGGCACGCTCTTCTGTCAGAGCAGACGCGATACCCGCAAAGTCGGTGTGACCAGTAAAGCCGTAGATGAAGGACATACCGTAAAGCAGCATACCGGAAGACAACGCCCCAAGGACGAAGTACTTCAGGCCCGCCTCGGTGGAGCGAACAGAGTCACGGTTGATCGCCGCAACCACATAAAGCGCCAGAGATTGCAGCTCGATACCCAGATACATGGAGATCAAGTCATTGGCAGAAAGCATCAGCATCATACCAACGGTCGCGATCACGATCAGGATCGGGTACTCAAAGCGGTCAAAGTTCTGCGAACGTGCATAGGCAACAGACATTGCAATGGCAAAGCCCGACCCGATCAGCACCAGCACCTTCAGGTACTGGGAGAATGCATCCTGTACGAACGCACCATTGAAGGTCTCACCGTAATGCGGGCTAACCAGCAGGATCAAACCTGCAACAGTTAGCAACGCAACACAGATACCCGTTACCAGTGGAGTAGATTTCTCTCCACCAAAAGCCCCAACCATCAGCAGTACCATTGCGCCGATGATCAAAAGGATCTCGGGCAACACTGGCATTAGATCAGGCATTGCTAGAAGCTCAGCAGTCATGAGTGCGCAGCTCCCCTGTTAATGGCTGGACACTGCAGCGGCTGCATGGGCAAGCCCACTCGCATCAAGCGCTGCATTGTAATTGGAGATAAGGGCATCAACGGACGCGGACGTCACATCCAGCACTGCTGCTGGGTAGAACCCGAAGAAGATAGTCAAAATAATCAGCGGAGCCAGGATCAGCTTCTCACGCGCATTCAAGTCCAGCATGGATTTGAGGCTTTCCTTCTCCAGCGCGCCAAACACAACGCGGCGGTAAAGGAACAAAGCATAAGCAGCTGACAGGATCACACCGGTTGCAGCGAAGAACGCCACCCAGGTGTTCACCTGGAACACACCGACCATCGTCAGGAATTCACCCACGAAACCGGCGGTACCTGGCAGGCCAACGTTAGCCATGGTGAAGATCATGAAGGCAACCGCATACCGGGGCATGTTGTTGACCAGACCACCATAGGCAGAAATCTGACGAGTGTGCATACGGTCATAGATAACACCAACGCACAGGAACAGTGCACCGGAGATCAGACCATGCGCTAGCATCATGAAGATCGCGCCTTCAATACCCTGCGCGTTGGCAGAGAAGATACCCATGGTCACGAAGCCCATGTGAGCAACGGATGAGTATGCAATTAGCTTCTTGATATCTTCCTGTGCCAACGCCACCAGTGAGGTGTAGATGATCGCCACGATCGACAACGTAAAGATGAACGGCGCGAACATGTCACTGGCAATCGGGAACATCGGCAACGAGAACCGTAGGAAGCCGTAACCACCCATTTTCAGCAGGATCGCAGCAAGCACAACAGAACCAGCCGTCGGTGCTTCCACGTGCGCATCCGGCAACCAGGTGTGAACCGGCCACATTGGCATCTTCACCGCAAAGCTTGCAAAGAACGCCAGCCACAGCCAGGTCTGCATCTGAGCTGGGAATTCACTCTCATTCAGAAGAGTTGGAATATCCAGCGTGCCAGCCTGCCAGTACATGGCCATGATAGCCGCCAGCATCAGCACGGAGCCGAGCAAGGTGTACAGGAAGAACTTGTAGCTTGCATAAACGCGGCGCGGACCACCCCAAACACCGATGATAAGGAACATCGGAATGAGGCCAGCCTCGAAGAACACGTAAAACAGAACCAGATCCAAGGCACAGAACACACCGATCATCAGTGTTTCCAGAACCAGGAAGGCGATCATGTATTCTTTTACGCGGTCCTGAATGCTCTCCCAGCTTGCCAGAATGCAAAGTGGCATCAGGAAGGTGGTCAGGATAACGAACAGCATGGAAATGCCGTCCACACCCATGTGGTAGGTGAAGGTATCACCAAACCAATTGTACTTCTCCACCATCTGGAAGCCAGGGTTCTCATTCGTGAACCCACCCCAGATGAACAGGGAGGTGATAAATGTGAAGGTCGTTGTAATCAGCGCCACGCGCCGAATATTCGTCTTCGCATCTGGGTCATCTCCCCGCACCAGCAGGATGAAGAAGACACCTACCAGTGGGAGAAATGTTGTGATGGAAAGGATGGACCAGTCGTTCATTAATGAACTCCCCCACCGGAGAACATGGCCAGGGTGACGAAGAAGGCGACCCCGATCAACATGGCGAATGCGTAGTGATAGATGTAACCAGACTGCAGGCGAACAACCCAACCGGTAACCTGCTGAACGCGTGAGGCAACACCATCGGGACCAAGTCCGTCAATGATCGTGCCGTCACCGCGCTTCCACAGGAAGCGGCCAAGTGCCATGGCAGGCTTCACAAACAGGAAGTCATAGAGCTCATCGAAGTACCACTTGTTCAGGAGGAACTTGTAAAGTGGCTGATGGCGCTCTGCCAAAACCTTCGGCATGTCTGGTTTTGCGATGTAGAACATGTAAGCGACAATGAAGCCGCCGATCATGGCGAGGGTCGGAGACAGAGCAACCATCCAATGCACATGGTGCATTTCTTCAATGACTGCCAGCTCGCTGTTTGTGCCGCCAAAGACGCCTTTCCAGAAGTGTCCGTAGTCGTGACCCATGAACGCTTCTTTAAAGACCATACCTGCAAACAAGGCGCCAATGGACAGAAGAAGCAATGGGATCAGCATGACCCATGGGCTCTCGTGAATGTGTTTCATCACATCAACGGAAGCACGCGGCTTGCCATGGAAGGTCATGAATACCAAACGCCAGCTGTAGAAGCTCGTCAGCAACGCAGCAATCACAGTCGCCCAGTAGGCGTAGCTTGCAAAGGCGTTATGGCCAACATAAGCCGCTTCGATGATCGCATCTTTGGAAACAAAGCCAGCTGTTCCGATACCAATAAACGGAATACCAAAACCTGTCAGCGCCAGCGTACCAATCATCATGGTCCAGTAGGTCCATGGAATGTGCTTGCGCAGGCCGCCCATCTTACGCATGTCCTGCTCGTCGGAAACCGCATGGATAACGGAACCGGCGCAAAGGAACAAAAGCGCCTTGAAGAAAGCGTGTGTGAACAGGTGGAAGATACCAACGCCGAACGCACCAACACCAAGAGCCACGAACATGTAACCCAACTGCGAACAGGTGGAATACGCAATCACGCGCTTGATGTCGTTCTGCACACAGCCAATGGTCGCTGCAAAGAACGCGGTGGTCGCACCAAAGAAGGTCACAACGGCCATCGCAGTTGGAGCAAGCTCAAAGACTGGAGCAAGACGCGCTACCATGAACACACCAGCTGTCACCATGGTCGCTGCGTGGATCAGCGCGGAAACAGGCGTCGGGCCTTCCATCGCGTCCGGCAACCAGGTGTGCAGCAGAAACTGCGCTGATTTACCCATGGCACCCATGAAGAGCAGCAGACACACAACGGTCAGCGCTCCTTCAGGCATCAACTCAAAACCAAGGAAGTTCAGAACCGGCTCTGTCCCCTCAAGAAGGGTCGGACCACTGCTGAAGATCGAGGTGAAGTCGATGGAACCATAAAGGTAGAAGACACCGAAGATACCAAGTGCAAAACCAAAGTCACCAACACGGTTGACGATAAACGCCTTCATCGCGGCGGCATTGGCAGAGGGTTTCTGGTACCAGAATCCGATCAGCAGGTAAGAGGCCAGACCAACACCTTCCCAACCAAAGAACATCTGCAACAGGTCATCAGCTGTGACCAGTGTCAGCATGGCAAAGGTGAAGAGAGACAGGTAGGCAAAGAACCGTGGCCGATGCGGGTCGTGGTGCATGTACCCGATAGAGTAGATGTGCACCAGACAGGAAACGGAGTTCACAACCACCAGCATCACTGCGGTGAGTGTATCCACACGGATGGTCCAGTTAACCGCAAGATCGCCCGAAGTGATCCAGCGGAAAATTGTCACAATTTCCGTAGTTTCCGACCCGAGGCCGTATTGAAAAAACACCACCCAGGAAAGAAGGGCTGCGACAATCATAAAGCCGCTGGTGATGTACTCGCTGGCTTTGACCCCAAGCCGATTGCCGAACATTCCGACAATCAGGAAGCCAAGCAACGGCAGAAAAACGATTGCTGAAAACATCCGCCCCTCAGCCTTTCATCATATTGATGTCTTCCACGGCGATAGAGCCGCGGTTACGGAAGTAAACAACCACAATAGCCAGGCCAATGGCCGCCTCTGCTGCTGCAACGGTAAGAACCAGGAGCGCAAAGATCTGACCAACCAAATCCTGCATAAAGTAGGAAAATGCCACCAGGTTGATGTTAACTGCGAGCAATAACAGCTCGATAGACATCAGGATCACGATGACGTTCTTTCGGTTAAGAAAGATGCCAAAGATCCCGATCGTGAATAGGATCGCTGCGACCCCGAGATAGTGCGCTATGCCAATTTCCATGGGCGCCTCTCAGTGCTCCCCGTGTTCTATTCAAACTCCGGAGAAGGAACCTTCTTTATGAAGGCCATTTCTCCGGTACGAATTAATGTCAAAGACCCGTTACGAACGCGTCTTACAACCCCTTGCCACTTTCAACTTTGACCACTTCGATCGAAGTTTCAGGACGACGGGCTACCTGCTCAGAGATGTTCTGACGGCGAACGCCCGGCTTGTGGCGGAGGGTCAATACGATCGCACCGATCATTGCAACCAGCAGCACCAGTCCAGCAATCTGGAACCAGTAAATGTAGCGGGTGTAAAGCAATTCACCGATAGCGGCGATATTCTGTGTCTGCTCAACAGGAGGTATCGGGGCGGACCCCTCACCCAAGAGGCCAGGAGCGATGTACCAACCACTCACGACCATCAGAAGCTCAGCCAGCAGAATTGCACCAATCAGCGCGCCGATCGGCAAATACTGCAAGAACCCCTGACGCATCTCGGCAAAGTCAACATCCAGCATCATGACCACGAACAGGAACAGCACCATCACCGCTCCCACGTAGACAACAACCAGAAGCATTGCCAGATACTCGGCACCAATCAGCACAAACAACCCGGCTGCATTAAAGAAGCACAGGATGAGGAACAGCACTGAGTGAACCGGATTGCGAGATGCAATCACCATGAAGGCAGAGGCCACCGCTAGTGCGGCAAACAGATAGAAAAACAGGGCCTGCAAAACCATTTTTAGGTTGCCTTTGTCCTATTGTCTCGCCCGGTTAGTGCAAAGCTTCAACCGGACACATCTTAACTCCCCGCCTTAACGGTAAGGAGCATCCAATTCGATATTGCGAGCGATTTCACGCTCCCAACGCTCCCCATTCGCAAGCAGCTTGTCCTTGTCATAGAACAGCTCTTCCCGCGTCTCGGTCGCAAATTCAAAGTTCGGGCCTTCTACGATCGCATCCACCGGACACGCTTCCTGACAGAACCCGCAGTAAATGCACTTGGTCATGTCAATGTCGTAGCGTGTGGTACGGCGTGTACCATCGTTACGACGAGGTCCAGCTTCAATCGTAATGGCCTGCGCAGGGCAGATCGCTTCACACAGCTTACAAGCAATGCAGCGCTCTTCTCCGTTCGGATACCGGCGCAAGGCGTGTTCACCGCGAAAACGCGGACTTACAGCACCCTTTTCAAAGGGATAGTTGATCGTCGGCTTCGGCTTGAAGAAGTAACGCATGGCAAGAAAGAATGCCGACACGAACTCCTTCAAAAGCAACGACTTTGCGGCCTGTCCCAGTCCCATAGCCTTTACAGCCCTTTCTTGATCGAACATGCCACCGGCATGGATGATCGATTACAATCCAAGAGAACCAGCGATGACTTCAGTGAAGTCATACAAGGTTCTCGTTACCCTTTCCTCTCGAATTAAGGAGCAATGCTAGCTCCGGCGAGATATCCGATAATCGGGATCCCGATTATCGTCAGGGTAAAAATGACTTTGCGGATCATCGGTTCCGCCAGCTCAACCCAACCTTTGTCGGCTGGGTTGCGCTCTCGATCCTTGTTGATGGCTGCCTCCATAAATCCAAGAAGGAGACGGTAGTTCAGCCATCCAAGGCAAATTCCCATCACACCACCGATCAGACCGGCGATGGAAATCATGCTCCGGCTCCGAACCCGCCAACTGGTGGGGCCCAGCCCATGAACATCAGCACGAAGGCCACGATGAACACCATTGCCAGCGACAGCGGCAGGAAGACTTTCCAACCCAGACGCATCAGCTGGTCATAGCGGTAACGTGGAACCATCGCCTTCGCCATGGAGATGAAGAAGAACACCAGCAGACACTTGAGCAGGAACCAGATGATCCCCGGCACCCATGTGAATGGTGCAGCGTCAATTGGTGGCAACCAGCCGCCCATGAACAGGATCGTCATCAGACCGCACATCAGGGAGATAGCAACATACTCACCCAGCATGAACATCATGTAAGGGGTGGAGCCATATTCAACCATGAAGCCCGCAACCAGTTCAGATTCCGCTTCCGCCAGATCGAATGGAGGACGGTTTGTTTCTGCCAGTGCAGAAACAAAGAACACCACGAACATCGGGAACAGCGGCAACCAGTACCAGTTCAGGAACGACAGCCACGGAACGCCCAGTGTATAGGCAAGGCCGCGAGACTGTTGTGCGTAAACGATCTCAGAAAGGTTCAGCGATCCAACGCAGAGCAGAACGGTCACGATAACGAAGCCGATAGACACTTCGTAAGAAACCATCTGAGCTGCAGAACGCAGAGCTGACAGGAACGGGTATTTTGAGTTAGAAGCCCAGCCACCAATGATTACGCCGTAAACACCAAGTGAACTGATTGCCAGAATATACAAAATACCAACATTGATGTCTGCAATCACCCAACCGCTCGCAACCGGGAGAACCACCCAGCCGGCAAGAGCCAGGACCACTGTAACCAGCGGCGCAAACAAAAACAGGAACTTGTCAGACCCCGATGGGATCACCGGCTCTTTCAAAACGAATTTCAAAAGATCCGCAAAACTCTGCAGCAGGCCCCAGGGGCCAACCACGTTAGGACCACGACGGATCTGGACAGCAGCCCAGATCTTACGGTCCGCATAAAGAATGTAAGCAACTATCAGCAGCAGCACGACCATCAAGAGCAAGCTCTGCGCAAGCATTATGATCAGCGGCCAGCCGTAATTCCAGAAAAAATCTTCCATGCTCACCGTCCCCTTATTCCGCCGCCTCAGCTCGGCGCTGCATGGCAAGTGCGGAACACTCGGCCATCACCGCTGAAGCTCGGGCAATCGGGTTGGTTAGATAAAAATCACTGAATGCCTGCGCAAAGCCGGCACCACTCATATCACCACCACGAGCCGCCAGCTTGGAAATATCCGAAGCCATACCGGTCGCGATGCCGTTTACATTCGCCATATGAGGAACAGCTTCAACAACCGCTGCGCGCAGCTGCGCGAAGGTGTTAAAGGCAAGAGGCTTACCAAGCGCACCGGAAAGCGCACGAATGATCGCCCAGTCCTCACGTGCATCCCCTGGAGGGAACGACGCGCGGCTTGCCAGCTGCACACGGCCTTCAAGGTTCACATAGGTGCCTGATTTTTCGGTATAGGCCGCACCTGGCAGAATAACGTCAGCACGGTGTGCACCACGGTCGCCATGCGTACCGATATAAACGACGAACGCGTCACCGAAGGAAGACATGTCCAGTTCATCTGCGCCAAGCAAGAACACAACATCAACGTCACCCTTGGCAGCTGCATCCTGAATACCACCAGTGCTCAGACCGCCCTCACCCGGAACAAATCCCAGGTCCAGACCGCCAACACGGCTTGCAGCAGTGTGAAGAACGTTAAAGCCGTTCCACTCATCGCTCACAGCACCAATGTCTTGCGCCAGCTTTGCGGCAGCAGCCAGAACAGCAGCGCCGTCTTCACGGGCAATCGCGCCTTCACCAACAATGATCATTGGCCGCTTCGCGCCCTTCAGCACATCAGCAAATGAATTCTTGCCAGCAACAAGCTCTGCCAGAGTGTCAGGGCCTGCGCCCAGATGGTCAACGTCGTAAGTCAGATCAACCGGCTCACCAATCAGACCAACCTTCAACGCGCCGCGACGCCATGTCTTGCGGATACGGGCATTCAGCACTGGCGCTTCAATCCGCGGGTTCGCACCTACGATCAAAATTGCATCAGCGTCTTCAATGCCTTCCACGGAAGAGTTAAACAGATACGTTGTCCGGCCCAAAGAAGGATCAAGCTGCGCGCCATCCTGGCGACAATCCATGTTTACGGACCCGATGCTCTCCATGAGAGCCTTCAGCGCAAACATGTCTTCAACAGAAGCAAGGTCACCGGCAATTGCAGCAGTCTTTGCGCCGCCAGCCGCTTTCACCTTGGCCGCCACCGCGTTCAGCGCATCGGTCCAGCTCGCAGCAGCCAGCTTACCGTTCTGCTTCACGTATGGGCGATCCAGACGCTGTGTCTTCAGACCATCCCAGATGAAACGAGATTTGTCTGAGATCCATTCCTCGTTCACCTCTTCATTGAGGCGAGGCATGATGCGCATGACTTCCTTGCCGCGTGTATCAACACGAATGGCGGAGCCAAGAGCGTCCATCACGTCGATGCTTTCTGTCTTCACCAGCTCCCATGGACGAGCGTTGAACTCGTAAGGGGCAGAAGTCAGAGCACCAACCGGGCAAAGGTCAATCACGTTGCCCTGCATCTCGGAGGAAAGCGCTTCTTCCAGATAACTGGTAATTTCCGCATCTTCCCCACGGCCAATCAGGCCAAGGTCGGAAACACCGGCAACTTCGGTCGTAAAGCGAACACAGCGCGTGCAGTGAATGCAGCGTGTCATGATCGTCTTCACAAGCGGACCGATATATTTATTTTCAACTGCGCGCTTGTTTTCATAAAAACGCGAACCATCTACACCGTACGCCATGGCCTGATCCTGAAGATCACACTCACCGCCTTGGTCACAGATAGGGCAGTCCAGCGGGTGGTTGATCAGGAGAAACTCCATCACACCTTCACGCGCTTTTTTCACCATTGGAGACTTTGTAAAGATCTCTGGTGGCTGTCCCTCTGGCCCCGGACGCAGATCGCGCACGCCCATTGCACAAGAGGCAACCGGCTTTGGCGGGCCGCCCTTCACTTCTACAAGGCACATGCGACAGTTGCCGGCTACGGAGAGCCGGTCATGAAAACAGAACCGCGGGATTTCCGCACCGGCCTCTTCACAGGCCTGCATAACGGTATATTCCGCAGGAACGTCAATTTCTTTGCCGTCGACGACAAGCTTGGTCATGCGTTGACCTCTTTTCTAACTGCTCTCAGGGCGTCTGCCATTTTGCCACCATAGTGACTTTGACCGCCCGAACAGAACCATTCATTCTGAGAAAGATACTCGCGATGGTAGCGGAGTTGATCCCGGACGCAGTTGCGCCAAGCTTGTGACTTCGGCAACACTTCGAGCATTTGCTCACATGCATTGAGCATATAGGAAGCAAACCACTCATACTGTTCGAACTCCCGATCGTTGCTAGGCATCTTTCCAGACGCCCAATCTGGGTTTTGAACGGCGAGTTTCAGATATTCAGCATAAATCTGATTAGCAACCGCCTCACGCTGTATCAAACGTGCAAGCTTTAATTGCCAAGCAGCTGCAATGAATGAGCCACCTGCAAACAATGCGCTAGCAATGGAGACGATTTGAGTTATTTCCAATGCCCCGAATTCCATCCCTTACTCCGCAGCGATTTTATCGGTCGGGGTCCGCTGCGTAGCAACGAACTGGTCGATCCGGTCTTCAATCACAGGGCGGAAGTTCTTGATCAAACCCTGAATAGGCCATGCAGCCGCATCACCAAGCGCGCAGATCGTATGACCTTCCACCTGCTTGGTCACCTTGAACAGCATGTCGATCTCTTCATAAGAGCTCTCGCCCTTAACCATCCGCTCCATCACGCGCCACATCCAGCCCGTACCTTCACGGCACGGCGTACACTGGCCACAGCTTTCGTGTTTGTAGAAGTAGGACAGACGCGCAATCGCTTTGATGATGTCCGTGGATTTGTCCATCACGATCACAGCTGCCGTACCCAAGGAGGAGCCAACGTCGCGCAGACCGTCAAAGTCCATCTTCGCGTCGCGGATATCTTCACCCTTCACACAAGGAACAGAAGACCCACCCGGAATAACCGCCAGCAGATTGTCCCAGCCACCGTTGATACCACCGCAGTGCTTTTCAATCAGCTCCTTGAACGGAATACCCATCGCTTCTTCAACGGTGCAAGGCTTGTTCACGTGTCCAGAAACACAAAACAGCTTGGTACCAGCGTTGTTCTCACGTCCGATACCAGCAAACCATGCACCGCCGCGGCGCAGAATAGTCGGCGCAACAGCAATGGATTCCACGTTGTTCACTGTGGTTGGGCAGCCGTAGATACCCATATTTGCAGGGAACGGAGGCTTCAGGCGCGGCTGACCTTTTTTACCTTCAAGGCTTTCCAGCAGTGCAGTTTCTTCACCGCAGATATAAGCCCCGGCACCATGGTGCACGTAGATATCAAAGTCGTAGCCGTTCTTGTTGTTCTTACCGATCAGGCCAGCATCATAAGCCTGATCAATCGCAGCCTGCAGGCGCTCACGTTCACGAATGAACTCACCGCGCACATAGATGTAAGCCGCAATAGCACCCATCGCGAAACCAGCAAGCAAACAGCCCTCAACCAGATGGTGAGGATCATGACGCATGATTTCACGGTCTTTACAGGTGCCCGGCTCGGACTCATCGGCGTTGACCACCAGATAGGCTGGACGGCCATCGCTTTCCTTCGGCATGAAGGACCACTTCAAACCAGTTGGGAAGCCCGCACCACCGCGACCACGAAGACCCGAGTTCTTCATTTCGTCGATGATCCAGTCACGACCTTTTTCGATAATGTCTTTGGTACCAGACCATGATCCGCGCTGACGTGCTCCTTCGAGCCCCCAGTCATGCAGACCATAGATATTGGTGAAGATACGATCGGAATCGTTCAGCATCGCTTACCCCTCACCTTTCGCTTTGGCTTCCTGCGCCTTGCGGTGGTTCTCAAGGAACTCCGCAACGCCAGCTTCAGCTGGACGAGGAACACCGGTATAACCAGCACCGCCGGTATTCAGAGCAGCACCTGCATGGTGCTGGGACGCAGCATCAGACCCGTCAACCACCATTGCTTCCTGAGGTGCACCCTTTGTGGTGTCCTTAATCTCCAGAAGCGTGGTCGGACCACCCTCAGGTGCCGCAAAAATGCGATCCACACCCTGAGGACCCGGCAGAACCGGTTTTCCGCCTGCGATGTCATCAAGAAGCTTTTCAAACTTCTCAACATCCAGATCCTCATAGAAGTCTTTGAAGATCTGCACCATCGGCGCATTCACACAAGCCCCAAGGCACTCAACCTCTTCCCAAGAGAAATTTCCATCCTCAGAAATGGTGTGCGGTGTCTCGGCAATTTTGCTTTTACAAACTTTGATAAGCTCTTCAGAACCGCGCAGCTGGCAAGGAGTGGTGCCACACACCTGAATGTGTGCTTTTTTACCCACCGGCTGCAGCTGGAACATGGTGTAGAAGGTTGCCACTTCCAGAACGCGGATACGGGGCATGTCCAGCATTTCCGAAATAACGCGGATTGCTGGCTCGGTCACCCAACCGACCTGTTCCTGAGCGCGCCACAAGATAGGCACGACAGCAGATGCCTGACGCCCCTCAGGGTAACGCGCAATAACCTTCTTCGCCCACTCCAGATTTTCTGGCGTGAACTCAAAAGATTCTGGCTGTTCGTGATGAAGACGACGCACTGACATTACCGGTCAATCTCCCCAAATACGATATCGATGGAACCAAGAACAGCGGCAACGTCAGCCAACATATGGCCGCGGCACAGGTGATCCATCGCCTGCAAATGAGCAAAGCCGGGAGCCTTGATCTTGCAGCGGTAAGGCTTATTGGTTCCATCAGAAACAAGGTATACGCCGAATTCGCCTTTTGGCGCCTCAACGGCAGCATAAATCTCGCCCTCAGGAACTTTGTAGCCCTCGGTGTAAAGCTTGAAGTGGTGGATCATGGCTTCCATGGAGCGCTTCATCTCGCCGCGCTTTGGTGGAACCACTTTACCATCAGTAGAAGAAACAGGACCTGTTTCCTTACCCAGCATCTCCAAACACTGCTTCATGATGCGCACAGACTGGTGCATCTCGAACATGCGGATCAGGTAACGGTCATAACAGTCGCCGTTCTTGCCTACTGCAATGTCGAATTCCATTTCATCGTAGCACTCGTAAGGCTGCGACTTACGCAAATCCCATTTCGCGCCGGAACCACGAACCATCACACCGGAAAAGCCCTCTCCCCA
Organism: Pseudovibrio japonicus; assembly: GCF_014651595.1. Lineage (GTDB taxonomy): Bacteria > Pseudomonadota > Alphaproteobacteria > Rhizobiales > Stappiaceae > Pseudovibrio > Pseudovibrio japonicus. Next base: position 377,496 of record NZ_BMXE01000004.1, read on the forward strand.
CGCTTCATCAAGATCAACAACACCGATATCGACGTTACGCTGCTTGAAGATACGGTTATCGGTCAAAAGGCCTTCGATGTCGTCAAGAGTCTTGAGGAACGGGTCGCACCAGTTCCACATGTCATCGAGCAGATCCTGCGGCAGATCCTGGTGAACACCACCCGGACGCACGTAAGCCGCGTGCATACGTGCACCACAGCCGCGTTCGTAAAAGCCCATCAGCTCTTCGCGAGGCTCAAAGCCCCACAGCGGCGGTGTCAACGCACCAACGTCCAGCGCCTGCGTGGTCACGTTCAGAAGGTGTGACAGCAAACGTCCGATTTCGGAATAAAGCACACGGATCAGCTGACCGCGCTTCGGCACTTCAATGCCCATAAGACGTTCAACAGCAAGAGCAAAAGCATGCTCCTGGTTCATCGGTGCCACATAGTCCAACCGGTCGAAGTAAGGCACAGCCTGCAAATAGGTCTTGTGCTCGATCAGCTTTTCAGTCCCGCGGTGCAGCAGACCGATGTGCGGATCAACACGTGTGACCACCTCACCGTCCAGCTCCAGCACCAGACGCAGCACACCGTGCGCCGCAGGGTGCTGCGGACCAAAGTTGATATTAAAATTTCGTACCTGAGCCTCAGCCATTCTCTACCCGTGCCTCAGTTCGATGCTTTTTCATCACCAGGAAGCACGTATTCAGTGCCTTCCCATGGTGAGAGGAAGTCAAAACTACGGAATTCCTGAGTAAGCTGCACAGGCTCATAAACAACACGCTTCTTGGTGTCGTCGTAGCGAACCTCTACATACCCTGTCAGAGGGAAATCCTTGCGAAGCGGGAAACCGTCAAAACCGTAGTCAGTCAGCAAACGCCGCAGATCCGGGTTACCGGTGAACAGAATGCCGTACATATCGTAGGCTTCACGTTCAAACCATTCAGCACCCTTGAAAATAGGAATAACAGATGGAACCGGAGTGGTTTCATCTGTCTGAACCTTCACGCGAATGCGCAGGTTCTGCACGGGGGAAAGCAGGTGGTACACAACGTCGAAACGTTTTTCCCGAGCCGGCCAGTCCACACCGCAAATATCAACCAATGCCACAAAGCCGCACCGCGCGTCATCGCGCAGGAAACGCAAAACATTGATAATATGATCATGGGACACATTAAGGGTCAGATCGCCATAAGCAACCGACCAACCCTCAACCTTGTCTCCAAGCGTTAGCCCGATAAATTCACCGAGTTCGCTAAGCGTCTCGTCCATTACCTTGTTTCCTATAGGTTGGACATCTCACAATTGGCAGGGGGACCCCATGCCAGCAATGTCAAAAAGGCCGCGCACCGCGAAGGGGGCGCACGGCCTGCAAACTATCTTTCGATCGTACCCGTACGGCGGATTTTCTTCTGCAGCAGCAGCACGCCATACAGCAGCGCTTCAGCAGTTGGAGGACAACCCGGCACATAGATGTCAACCGGAACGACCCGATCACACCCGCGTACAACAGAATAGGAATAGTGATAGTAACCGCCGCCATTCGCGCAGGATCCCATGGAGATCACATAGCGAGGCTCTGGCATCTGGTCATAAACTTTACGCAGCGCAGGCGCCATTTTGTTTGTCAGCGTTCCAGCAACAATCATCACGTCAGACTGACGTGGAGAGCCACGAGGCGCGAAGCCAAAGCGCTCTGCGTCATAACGCGGCATCGACATTTGCATCATCTCTACCGCACAACAGGCAAGACCAAATGTCATCCACATGAGAGAACCGGTACGTGCCCACTGGATCAGGCTTTCACTGGAAGTAACCAGGAAACCTTTGTCAGAGAGCTCGTCATTCACATTCATGAAGAATGGATCATTCTCGCCCACCGGGCGACCTGTGTTGGGATCAATGATCCCTTTCGGAGCTTGAGAGACAAGAGGCTTGGAGCCGTCAGAGATCAATCCCATTCCAGCGCTCCCTTCTTCCATTCATAGATGAACCCAATTGTGAGCACGCCCAGGAAGATCATCATGGAGGTGAAACCGAACCAACCAAGCCCGCCATAGGCAACAGCCCATGGGAAGAGGAAAGCAATTTCGAGATCGAAGATGATAAAGAGGATCGATACCAGATAAAACCGGATGTCGAATTTCATTCGCGCGTCATCAAAGGCGTTAAAGCCACACTCGTAAGCAGAAAGCTTTTCAGAATCGGGATCCTTGAAAGCAACAATAAATGGGGCAATCAGAAGCGCGAGGCCAATAACGAGGGCAACACCGATAAAGACGACAATCGGGATGTACTCCCTGAGGAGGTCTTCCATTTGAATATCCGTCCCTGGACGTAACAGGTCATGCGACCAATAAAACTCTTGGTGCACTGCACACACTGCAGAAGATAGGGCGTTAGGATAGGAAGGACACCCTAGGATCCGGTGTATCTAGTCGCACCGCAACGCACGATTAGCTTAGCCCCACAATCTGCGCAAGACCTTACAACAGAGTAAATCAGGTAGGAAAGACTGCCTTACGCCACGAGAAGATCACATTCTCGGCAAGCAAGCACCAAAAAGCCGCAAAAAACCTAGGGATATATATTATGAGTATCACACTCATATTAAAACAGAAAAATGATGATTTCTAACAATTGCTTGGGAAAACTACTCAAGACTTAAAATCAAACCCCAAAACAGGCATAATATCCTGCGTAGTTCTGCTTAAGTAGTCAAAATACCTCAACAGAAGAGTCGCAGCGCAACATTGGCAAGATAGGAATGCAGCCCTACGTTTTAAAGGGCCTCCTTAGAAAAATTTTAAACTAAATCAGAAAAACGACACAGCACCCCTGCCCCACAAAACCTCTGGGAGCAGACACCACCATGATACAATGGGATACACACCCAAACCCGAGTCCAAACACACGAAAGCACGGCGCGCTATTCAAAGCGATCACCGTGCTTCTCGTTGTAAATGAAAGTGGCGCGAGTGACGGGACTCGAACCCGCGACCTCCGGCGTGACAGGCCGGCACTCTAACCAACTGAGCTACACCCGCAACTCTCATTTATATGTTTGTTATAGCAGCTACTTCCAAAAGGAAGTGGCGCGAGTGACGGGACTCGAACCCGCGACCTCCGGCGTGACAGGCCGGCACTCTAACCAACTGAGCTACACCCGCAGCTATAACGGTTTGCTTGGACTGAACACCTCTTCCCAAGGGAAGTGGCGCGAGTGACGGGACTCGAACCCGCGACCTCCGGCGTGACAGGCCGGCACTCTAACCAACTGAGCTACACCCGCACAATCCAAACTATCAACAACAACACCGTGTTACATCCGCACCGCCCTCCCGAAGAAAAGTGGCGCGAGTGACGGGACTCGAACCCGCGACCTCCGGCGTGACAGGCCGGCACTCTAACCAACTGAGCTACACCCGCTTGGGTCAGCAACGTTGCGTCGTTGTTGGTGGCGCTGATTTACGGCGGGGGCGGGTCCAAGTCAAGCGCAGTTGGATGCTCTTTGCGAGTTTTTCCTGAATAACTTGTTTTCACAGTCAAAATTGCCCTTCAAAAGCGCTCAGATGTGGAAAACAGGGTCGTATAAGACGCATTTATCCCCTTATGGACTCAAGGATAATTGGGCTGCCTCGGGAAAAAATTCGAAATCGCCCTGCGGGAATTTTCCAAAACCACCTCAAAAAGACCCAGTCAAGTATTACTACTTAGCTAGAGCCAGCTCCTGCGATACACTCAGCACGACAAATCACAAGCAAAAGACAAAGATTGGCAGTCCAAATCATTTCAAGGACCGGATTTATGGGCACATCTTTCAAGGCGCTTGCTCTGGCAGCAACAACAACTATCGCAATACCCTCCACCACACTGGCCGATGCAGGAGGCTTCATTATCGGGCTCGGTGTAGGCGCCATTGGAAAAACCATCATTGACCACGCAGGAAGCCAGCAGCAAACACCTCAGGTCATCGCCCCCCCACCCCAAACAGTGCCCAACACACCCCGTGTCCCAGCGCAGCAGACCGTAAACCTCAGCCGCATCCAGCTGAAGGATGTCCAGTACCGCCTGAACTTGCTTGGCTACAGCGCAGGTTTTCCTGACGGGGTAGCCGGAAAACGCACCCGCCGCGCCATTGGAAAATTCCAGCACTCATTGGGTTACGTGGCAACCGGACACCTCACCCGATCCCAACTGGAAGAGCTCTATGCGCGCACACAGAGAAAACGCCACTCCGTAACCCGGATCGATCAGGCAAAACCCGCTCCACCTCAACCACCCCTCCCCCAATCCAACCCCGGCCCGGTAATGGAGGTGGCTAGGGAAAAACCAGCCGTAGTGGTAGAGGTTGTGAAGGAAAAGCCGACAGTTATGGAGGTGGCTACTGAAAAGCCAATTGTGAAACCACCAGAACCGATCAAAGTTACGCTGGACCCGAACAACCCACCCAACATCTACGGCCTGGTTACTGGAATGCACAGCGACCAAACAGCAGACCATCTGAAGACCGAAGGCTATGAGACCTGCGTGGAAACGGTCGGACTGACCACTTGCGAGAAAGCCTCCATAAACCTTGAGGAAACCGTCAGCGTAAACAAGGTGGGGAGCATCATATTTGGGATCACCCGCAGCGTGAGCTTTAAAACAGGAGCGCCGCGAGCAATTGTCACAAGCAAACTGGAAGAAGCCTACCCCAATCTCACGCGCTTTGAGAAGATGGCAACCTCAACTTCCTCCGCCTGTCTCGAACACTACACCAGCGATGCAAGTAGCCTGCTTGCACCAGCAGACGCCAATCCCTCAGACGCGGAAACGCTCCAGACGCTCACCGAGAACTGTCCCGACCTCTATGCTATCGAACTGGAAGGCAACCGTAACCTCACATCCATGAGCATCGTGCTTTACGACAGCCAACCGATCCAGCTCGCCGCAGACCAACAAACCGGCATCTTCAAGATCGCAACTGAAGCAGCCGACGAGTTAAAGTTTTAAGAGCCGCCACCATGTGCAAGCAGGTCAGCTCCCCCAAACGGCGAACTTGCAGCCGCACCCTTCCCCCTGTCATATTTCCAGCATTGGAAAAACCCGCTCCTTAAAGCAGTTCCCAAATGCGAGAGTTCGCTTTGGGAACTTGCGGAAATACAACCGTTTGCAGCAGTAGATCTACACAATCGCTAAACGGGTGTTTTAGATATTTTCAACTTACAATTTATTAGAGTTTGAGATAAATGTACGATAGCGAGTTCATTTCTCTCCGCTTATTTGAGTATTTTTTTACGTGCAAGGCAACAACATGCGCAAAACGACAAAGCTTACTTCCGCTCTCTGCCTCTCTCTGGCAATCAGTGCCACATCCGCCCGTGCTGGCTCTGAAGATTTCATCTTTGGTCTTGGCGCCGGTATTATTGGCAGCGCGATCGTAAATGGAGCCAAACAGAACGGCTCCCAGCCACAACGCAGAACCACAACGCGCAGAAGCAACTTTTCAGCAGAAACTCAGGACATCCAGATGCGCCTGAACATGCTGGGTTTTGACGCAGGAAGACCTGATGGCGTCTCCGGCCGCCGCACCCGTCAGGCGATCCGCCATTTCCAGATCTCCATTGGCGCCTACGCAAGCGGAAAACTCGACAACAGACAAATCGCCAAGCTTTATGAGCTGACAACACCACAGCAGCCAGTAACTACCGTAACAACACCCGTAGTGGCTGCACCTGTTGTGGCCGCACCTGTTGTTGTCGCCCCTGCCGCAGCTGTGGCGCCCACACAGCAGATCAACATCACCGTACCGGCAGTCGCCGCAACGCCAGCAGCAAGCGAACCGGAAGCCCCGGCCGAGCCTGAACGCCTCGCTCTTGACCCGGCCGACCTGCCCGCAATCCACGGTCTGACTGTTGAGCGCTTCGAACATGATGTCATGGGCCTGCTGAAGAAGGTCGGCTATCAGAACTGCGCAGTTGATGCGACAAAGACTGTCTGCACCCTTGAAAAAGAGTCGCTTTCTGAAACCATCAGCGTTCTGACACAGGACGAAAACATCTACGGCCTGCAGCGCGAAGTCAGCTTCAAGAACCCGGCCCCACGCGCAGCCATCATGGGCAAGCTGTTGAAGGCATACCCTACCCTCTCCCGCTTTGAGAACATGACAGCGTCCGACGATCAAACCTGCCGCATCACCTATCTGGGCAACAGCGGTGAGCTCCTCAAAGACGCACTGGCGACACCAGCCTATGCAGAGGCACTGCGCCAGCTGGCAGACAACTGTAGCGACTACCACAGCCTGGAAGTCTTTGGCGAAGATACAGTCAGCGGCCTGCGCTTTGTGTTCTACAGCAGCCAGCCAATCAAAGACGCGATCGAAAACCGCAAAGGCGCATTCCAGATCTCTTCAAAATCTGCACAGGACCTGACCTTCTAAGGAACCATGCAAGAAAAGGCTTGCGCGCAGTCATCCAAAAAACTGCAGCACAAGCAATAAAAAAGGCGGAGCTCAATGCTCCGCCTTCTTTGCATCCATGACGACGCGGCGCCTACCAGCCCTCGCGGATACGCACGACCAAAGCAGTCATAAAGCCAAAGATCATGTGACCGACCAGCGAAGCCCACGTCAGCGTGATAAAGCCGAGGAACGGTGGCAGACCAGCAATCAGATGCGCCATGACATAAAGCGCAAAGACCCAAAGACCCACACCAAAGCAAGGACCAACAATCCACCATGGCAGCGGTGGGATAATCACCCGTGCCAGCGGACGGGCAATATAGAGATATCCAATGGGATAGAACACCACACCAACAATGGCATGAATAACCTCAGCCCAGAACCAGTTGCTAAAACCAAACACAGACTGCACAAGCGCAGCCGGTTGCAGCGGGCCACCAACCCAGAACGGCGTTATAAAGCGCGCCCAGATCTCCCAGCTCACATCAGCAGCAAGGCCAGCCAGAATAATGGTACCCAAAGTGTGCCACACAAGCGGCGGACAAACTGGGTGCTTATGAGTTGTCTCACTCACAGGACGTGATTCATTCATCAGGGTACGCGCCTCCACGCAAGTCATCCTTTTTCACGCGGAGAGGAAAGGTTCCTGGCTCAACAGCTGCCCTCAGCAAACCGCAGAAAAAGAGCACACGCTCTGAGAACAAACTCCACGCATTTCTACCAGAAGCTTAGCTGCGAGTTCCTGAAAACACCCTTTTGTTTTTGCTCGAATTCTGGCGTAGCCCTACAACCTTAAGAAACCAAGTTCGGAAAGGACCCGTTATGCTTTAGATCGGGTCGCGAGCAGACTATATGGGACAAACAACAAAAAAGCCTCCGCGGCACTCCGGGAGACTTGAGGTCCTCAAAGAGGAATGGTGGGCGATGAGAGACTCGAACTCCCGACATCTTCGGTGTAAACGAAGCGCTCTACCAACTGAGCTAATCGCCCATCCGGCGGTTATGACACCCTCTCAAGAGAGGATGGTGGGCGATGAGAGACTCGAACTCCCGACATCTTCGGTGTAAACGAAGCGCTCTACCAACTGAGCTAATCGCCCCCGCTAGGGTGGTACGCCGTGTGGCGTGGGGAGCTATTTAGCCGCCCTCCCCACCCTTGGCAAGGCCTGAGATTGAAAAAAAACAGTTTACCAGCAAAAAACTTGAACCAGCCACCCAGCCTGTGAATTACCTGATTAAACAAAGGCTTGTCCACATAGCGAAAATCCCGGAGCACTCTCGAACCTGCGCATAAAAAAAAGCCCCTACCGCTCCAAAAAAGCAGCAGGGACTTCTAAACCCAAAACAAACAAGCCTAATTAGGCGTTGACTGCGTCTTTCAGGCCTTTACCAGCTTTGAATTTCGGCGTTTTGGAAGCCGGAATCTGGATGGTTTCGCCTGTGCGTGGATTACGGCCTTCAGTTGCTGCACGAGCGGAAACTGAGAAATTGCCAAATCCGATGATCCGAACTTCATCGCCGCTCTTGAGCGTTTCAGTGATTGCTTCGAAAGATGCTTCTACTGCTTCGCCTGCCTGTGCTTTGGTCAAGCCAGTTTTTTCTGCAACGGCCCCGATCAGATCATTCTTGTTCATGACAGTCCCTTTCTAAAAATATCGTGGGGAATGCGTTAGATTCGCGCTGCACTCCTATTTCGGACATTCGTGCGAAAATGCGATCAAATCAAGTTACAAACCGCAGAAAACTGCCATTTTCTGTGTAGTATCAACCAAAAAAAGCCTCGGAGCGGGTCCGAGGCTTTTGTATCCACAAGCTGACTGTCAGGATCAGTGGGCAACCACCCCTGACCCCTTGTTATCTTTGACTAATGCTTCTGAGCTGGATTTATCTTCCTCTTCGCTCCATTCGATTGCCTCAGGCATCCGAACCAAAGCATGTTCAAGGACTTCATCCATGCGCGCGACTGGAACAATTTCCAATGCATTTTTCACATTGTCAGGAATATCCGCCAGATCCTTCGCGTTGTCCTGAGGGATAAGAACCTTCTTGATGCCGCCACGTAGCGCCGCCAGAAGCTTCTCTTTCAGACCACCGATCGGCAGCACGCGACCACGCAATGTGATCTCGCCTGTCATCGCAACGTCACGGCGAACCGGAATACCGGTCATCACAGAGATGACGGTGGTCGCCATGGCGATACCGGCAGATGGACCATCCTTAGGTGTCGCGCCTTCCGGAACGTGAACGTGCAGCTCACGCTTATCGAACAGTGGAGGCTCAATACCGAAGTCTTCGGAGCGAGATCGTACATAAGACGCAGCTGCAGAGATAGACTCTTTCATCACATCACGCAGATTGCCCGTTACAGTCATCTTGCCCTTGCCTGGCATCATGACACCTTCAATGGTCAGCAGCTCACCGCCAACCTCGGTCCATGCCAGACCGGTCACAACGCCAATCTGATCTTCTTCCTCAACCTGTCCAAAGCGGAAACGTGGAACACCGAGGTATTCCTCAACCATGTCCTCATCGACAGTAACAGACTCCTTGTCAGAGGTAAGGATGTCTTTCACAGCCTTACGGGACAAAGTGCTCATTTCACGCTCAAGGTTACGCACACCCGCTTCACGGGTGTAAAGACGGATCACCTTCTGCAGAGCAGCATCAGTCACCTCGAATTCACCTTCCTTCAGACCGTGGTTCTTCACAGCCTTTGGCAACAGGTGACGACGACAGATCTCGATCTTCTCGTCTTCGGTGTAACCGGCAATACGGATGATCTCCATACGGTCCATCAGCGGGCCAGGAATGTTCAGCGTATTAGCGGTGGTCACGAACATCACGTCGGAAAGATCGTATTCCACTTCAAGGTAGTGATCCATGAAGCTACCGTTCTGTTCTGGGTCAAGAACCTCAAGCAGAGCAGAAGACGGATCACCGCGGAAATCCATGCCCATCTTGTCGATCTCGTCGAGCAAGAACAGCGGATTGGACTTCTTCGCTTTCTTCATGGACTGAATGACCTTACCCGGCATGGAGCCGATGTAAGTGCGGCGGTGACCGCGAATTTCAGCCTCGTCCCGCACGCCGCCAAGGGACATGCGCACGAACTCACGCCCGGTTGCCTTCGCAATGGACTTACCCAAAGAGGTCTTACCAACACCTGGAGGACCAACAAGACACAGGATCGGGCCACGCAGCTTGTTAGCACGCTTCTGCACCGCAAGGTACTCAACAATGCGTTCCTTGACCTTCTCAAGGCCAAAGTGGTCCGTATCCAGAACCTGCTCAGCAAGCGCCAGATCGTGCTTCACCTTGGACTTGCGAGACCATGGAATACCAATCAGCCAGTCAAGATAATTGCGAACCACAGTCGCTTCTGCGGACATCGGGCTCATCTGCTTCAGCTTCTTCAGCTCAGCATTGGCCTTCTCGCGCGCTTCCTTGGACAGCTTCGTCTTTTCAACGCGCTCTTCCAGCTCAGCAAGCTCATCACGACCGTCTTCGCCATCGCCAAGCTCTTTCTGAATGGCTTTCATCTGCTCATTCAGATAGTACTCGCGCTGGGTCTTCTCCATCTGGCGCTTCACACGCGAGCGGATGCGCTTTTCCACCTGCAGGACAGAGATCTCACTCTCCATCATGCCCAGCACCTTCTCAAGGCGCTCTGTGACCGCCACAGTACCAAGCAGAGCCTGCTTGTCGTGGATCTTCACAGCAAGGTGGGAAGCAATGGTATCAGCAAGCTTCGAGAAGTCGTCAATCTGGTTAACAGCGCCGAGAACTTCCGGAGACACCTTTTTGTTCAGCTTCACGTAGTTCTCGAACTCGGAAATTACTGAACGACCAAGAGCCTCAACTTCAACCTCGTCACCCTCACTCTCTTCAAGAATGACAGCTTCTGCTTCATAAAGGTCATCGCGATCGGTGAACCCGCCAATCTCAGCGCGTGCAACGCCTTCAACCAGAACCTTTACGGTATTATCAGGCAGCTTCAGCAGCTGCAAAACTGTTGCAAGAGTACCGACCTTGTAAATCTGATCGGTATCTGGATCGTCATCCGCCTCGTTCATCTGGGTCGCAAGCAAAATCTGCTTGTCAGAGTTCATCACCTCTTCCAGAGCACGGATTGATTTCTCGCGCCCTACAAACAGCGGCACGATCATATGAGGGAATACGACGATGTTGCGCAGAGGGAGAACAGGAAAAACAGCGTTTTCCGTTTCCTCTACCGGGCGCATTTCATTGTCAGCCATCTCTATTCCTTTCAAATAGCGGCTTTCCACCGAAAGCCACGAAAAAGCGCAACGTAAAAATCAACTAAAGCCTCTCAGGCACTCGTTAAATTTCGAAGGCCGAACTCCCCCGCCCCTAAACCGGGCACGAACAAATTCGCCAAGCTGCGAACTAGACCTATTAGGTGGAGACACCGCCCCCACCTGTCAAGAACTCCCCACTCATGTCTTTCAGCGATCTGTTGATATTATAAGCATTTTTTCCTGCTTACCGGAAAAAATAACACCAATTGATCACCTCATATGGGAGCTGGGACTCAGTCCTTTTCAGCCTTGGTTCGTCCATTACGCAGAAAACTCATAGGCACATCATGCAAGATGCATAAGACAAAAAATGGGCGGCACTCTTATTTCAAGTTACCGCCCAAATTCAACTCAATACTGCGAGCGACGCATGCTGGCTAATCAGTCACGCAACGCCTCAGGCGCTGGTTGCAGAATTCTCCGCACGATCCTCATAAATGTACAAAGGACGTGCCTCACCATCGACAACTTCAGCAGAAATCACGACTTCCTTGACGCCTTTCAGTCCAGGAAGCTCATACATGGTCTCCAGCAGAATTGCTTCAAGGATAGACCTCAAACCACGAGCACCGGTCTTGCGGTCGATCGCCTTGCGGGCAACCGCCTTCAAGGCTTCTTCATGGAAGGTCAGCTCAACATTTTCCATCTCGAAGAGACGTTGATATTGGGCAACCAAAGCATTCTTAGGCTGGCTCAGAATTGAAACCAGAGCATCTTCATCCAGATCTTCCAGAGTAGCGATCACTGGCAAGCGACCGACAAATTCCGGAATCAGACCGAACTTGAGAAGATCTTCAGGTTCCAGCTCCGAGAACAGCTCACCTGTCTTACGATCTTCAGGTGCCAGAACAGAGGCACTGAAGCCGATCGAGGTAGAACGACCACGGTCAGAAATGATTTTGTCCAGACCAGCAAAAGCACCACCGCAGATAAACAGAATATTTGTTGTATCTACCTGCAGGAACTCCTGCTGCGGGTGCTTGCGACCACCCTGCGGTGGAACAGAGGCAACAGTTCCTTCCATGATCTTCAGCAGTGCCTGCTGAACACCTTCCCCGGAAACATCGCGGGTAATGGATGGGTTTTCTGCCTTACGGGTAATTTTGTCCACCTCATCGATGTAGACAATACCGCGCTGTGCACGCTCAACATTGTAGTCAGCTGCCTGGAGCAGCTTCAAAATAATATTTTCTACGTCTTCACCAACATAACCCGCTTCAGTCAGCGTGGTTGCGTCAGCCATCGTAAACGGAACATCCAGAATTCGGGCGAGCGTTTGTGCCAGATGGGTTTTACCACATCCGGTAGGACCAACCAGCAGGATGTTGGACTTTGCAAGTTCAACATCGTTGTTCTTGGACGCATGATTGAGGCGTTTGTAGTGGTTGTGCACCGCTACGGACAGAACCTTTTTGGCTCGGCCCTGACCAATCACATAATCATCCAGGACGCCACGAATTTCCTGAGGTGTCGGGATCCCATCACGAGACTTCACCAGCGAAGATTTGTTTTCTTCGCGAATAATGTCCATGCAGAGTTCAACGCACTCATCGCAGATGAATACGGTCGGACCCGCAATCAGCTTACGGACCTCATGCTGGCTTTTTCCGCAAAACGAGCAGTAAAGCGTATTCTTGCTGTCGCTGCCGCTGGCTTTGCTCATGAGATATAACCCCGCATCGTTTCAGGGGACGCAGCCCCTGCTAGAATTCTTAACTCGACAGCGAAACGTTCGCTTCGACATTCTATTGACTTATCGCGTTTCGCGTTCCGCTTCCAGAGGGAAGCTTTGGAATTTACGAACAGCCATTCTCTTATCCGATATTTGGCCCGCAATAATCAACATTCCTTTAAGCCACGCACGTAAAGTTCATTCCCTGTTAAAAAAACTTTCACGTGCGTTACTTTTTACAACCAGCGTTAAGCAGGTTCGATAACGTTCAAACTCTCGCGATTTTCGATAACGTTATCAACCAGACCGAACTCTTTCGCCGCATCTGCACTCATAAAGTTATCACGCTCGAGCGCTTCTTCAACAGCTTCAAGTGTCTGACCTGTGTGAGACACATAGATCTCATTGAGGCGACGCTTCAGCTTAAGGATCTCCTGTGCATGCAGCATAATGTCTGCTGCCTGCCCGCGGAAACCACCGGAAGGCTGGTGAACCATGACGCGGCTGTTAGGCAGAGAAAAGCGCATGCCCTTCTCACCGGCAGCCAACAGCAAGGACCCCATACTTGCGGCCTGACCGATACAAAGAGTGGAAATCTTTGGCCGGATAAACTGCATAGTGTCATAAATAGCAAGACCACTGGTCACAACGCCACCCGGAGAATTGATATAAAGCGCAATTTCTTTATTCGGGTTTTCCGCTTCCAGATAAAGCAACTGGGAACAGACCAGCGTCGCCATTGTATCTTCCACAGGACCAGTCAGAAAGATAATGCGTTCCTTCAGCAGCCTTGAGAAGATGTCATAGGCCCGCTCACCCCGGTTGGTTTGCTCTACAACCATTGGCACCAGGCTGTTCGTGAAATACTCAACAGGATCGGTCATGCGTCATCCATTTTAAATATGCAGAAAGCTTACGTAAGCTCTGTAACTTATCCGGCATTCCGGCAAGCCTGCAAGAAACTTATGTCGAAAAAAGCGACATGCCCACCCATGGGATGTCGCCCTTGTCTTAACGGCACTTGCCAAAAGGTAAAGCCACAAGGTTTATGGAGTGTTTCCATAAGACCCGATAGTCTTATCCCAATTATAAGGGAGCTTAAAGACCACAGGCTCGCGATGCACGCAAGACGTTCTCAGATATCTTGGCTTTCCACCTGAAATTTCAATATGCCAAACAAGAAAAAGGGGACGCAAGGCCCCCTTTTCCAAATTTCTCGGACAATCCCGAAAATTATGCTTCGTCTTCGTCCTGAGCCAGAAGCTCGTCCTTGGAGACGACTTTGTCAGAAACTTTAGCAAGTTCCAGGATGTAGTCCACAACCTTCTCTTCGTAGATTGGGGCACGCAAGGAAGCGAGAGCCTGCTGGTTGTTCTTGTAGAATTCGAACACCTGCTGCTCTTGACCTGGGAACTGACGAACGCGGTCAAACAGAGCTTTCTGAACTTCTTCATCAGAAACCTGAATGCTGTTCTGCTCACCAACTTCAGAAAGAACCAGACCCAGACGCACGCGGCGCTCGGAGATCTTGCGGTATTCCGCTTTGGACTCTTCTTCGGTTGTGTTTTCGTCTTCGAACGTCTTGCCGGACTGCTCCATGTCAGCCTGAACCTGCTTCCAAACACCATCAAACTCTGCTTCCAGAAGTTTTTCAGGCAGTTCGAAAGTGTACTCTTCGTCCAGCTTGTCCAGAAGAACGCGCTTCACTTTCTGACGGGTCGCTGCACCGAACTGGCTTTCAATCTGGCCACGAACGATTTCTTTCAGCTTGTCCAGGGACTCAAGACCCAGCTTGGTTGCCATTTCATCGTCAATAGCAACGTCGCCCGGAGCTTCAATGCCCTTAACGTCGATGTCGAAGGTAACTGCGCGGCCAGCGAGGTTTGCTGCGCCATATTCTTCAGGGAAGGTCACGTCGATGACTTTCTTGTCACCAACCTTCATGCCAACAACCTGCTCTTCGAAGCCAGGAATGAACTGACCAGAACCCAGAACCAGCTGACCGTTCTCGTCTTCACCACCTTCAAACGGCTCGCCGTCAAGCTTACCCAGGTAGTGCATAGTGACGCGGTCACCGTCTTCAGCAGCAGCGCCTTCTTCACGCGCTTCAAATGGACGGTTGCTTTCTGCGATCTGCTTAACCTGCTCGTCGACTTCCTCTTCAGAAATCTCAACGATTGGGCGCTCAAGTTCAATTGCGGAGAAATCTACGATTTCGAACTCAGGCAGAACTTCGTAGGAAATGGTGTAAGCAAGATCTGCTTCGCCAGCCAAAACCTTTTCTGCATCATCATCAGGAAGATCGATTTCAGGCTGAAGAGCTGGCTTTTCTTTGCGCTCTTCGATGGTCTTAGCAGTGGTTTCGTTGATCAGGTTACCGATCAGCTCACCCATTGCCTGACGGCCATGAACTTTCTTCAGATGTGAAAGGGGAACTTTACCCGGACGGAAGCCGTTAATGTTTACCTTTGACTTCATGTCATTAAGGTATTCATCGAGGCGGGTCGCCAGATCCGTCGCCGGGATAACGACTTTGAGTTCGCGCTTTAGGCCCTCGGCCAGGGTTTCTGATACCTGCATTTGCTTTGCTTCGTCCTTGATTTAGGACGTGTACCGACAAACCAATAATGGTTTGCCCCAGGACGGAGAACAGTCACCAATTTCGAAGGAAGAGTTTGTGCTTAAGGTAGAACCCTCAGCTCTTATCCGCCTGGCGAAAAGGTGAGCATAAACCGAACTTCGACAACGCCCTCAACTTTTCCGTTTCCGATAAGCTACGGTCGTTTATCTATGCACCGTATCACCGGGGATATGGTGCGGCTGGAGGGACTCGAACCCCCACGGTCTCCCGCCAGAACCTAAATCTGGTGCGTCTACCAATTTCGCCACAGCCGCGTTGGAGGGGTAGCTAAATGGGAACCCGAGAGAAGTCAACCACCTAATGCGTTGTTTATGCCCAGTTCTTGGTTTTCCACGCCATTTCTACCAATGAAGCTGTGCATTACGTCATTCAGGCACTTATTTCTCCAAGGAAAGATCGCATCACATTGTTTTTTCTGTTCTGGCAACCGCCTTATCGATCAGCGTGTGCCTGCCATTTTACCACAAAGCAGCAAAAGAGCACACCATGCGAAAGCCGCCGCGCTGTCCGTAAAAGACAACCTCCGGCGGCCATCACCTGCTTTATCACCCTCAAGACGGGCATTCTTATGACGGTCAAATAGATCTATGCGGCCCAAACGCCTCCCCAGACGACGACAAAGCGCCATCCAACGGAACGCCCATCACAGCCGGATCGATCGAAGATGCCCTAAAAATCGCTCATGAACTCGGCCAGCTCGCTCACCACATCCGGCAGGCACGCAATCAGATCTTCTGCAATGAGCCCGGCTCCGGCAAGCTCCGCAGCCCGCCCATGCACCCACACGCCTTTTGCCGCAGCTTCAAATCCAGTCAGCCCCTGCGCCAGATACCCGCCAATCACACCGGCAAGCACATCACCAGATCCGGCAGTGGCAAGCCACGGCGTGCCACTCGTATTGATTGCCGCCTGCCCGTTGGGATCCGCAATGACCGTATCCGCACCCTTCAGCACAACAACGGCCCCGGCCCGCTCAGCCGCCTTTCTGGTCCGCTCCACTTTGCAATCAGTGGAAGCCCGGCCCAACAGATCAGGGAACAGCCGCCGAAACTCCCCCTCATGCGGCGTCAACACCACACGCCCAGCGCTCCCGGCCTCAGCAATATATCCGAAGAGGTCCTCTGGATTATCCTCAAAGGACATCAGCGCGTCCGCATCCAGCACCACCCCGCGCTCACCAGTAAGGCACTCGGCCACACGCTCCTGCGTTTCCCGTCCAATACCCGCAGCGGGACCAATCACCACAGAGTTCAGACGCTCATCTTCAAGAATGCGCTCAAAGTCGGCAATGCGCTCCGCTGGACGGATCATAACGCTCGTCAGATGCGCCGCATGCACCAGCGCCGCCTGCTCACGGGCCACAACCGTAACAAGTCCACTCCCCGCCCGCTGCGCACCCAGCGCGGCAAGACGGCTGGCACCGGTAGAAAATTTGGGCCCACTCACAACAATCGTGTGCCCTCTATTATATTTGTGGCCAGCAATCCCGGGCTCATCGGGAATATCACCCCAAAGTGTATCGCAGTTATAAGAGGCCGTTGGTCCAACCTGCTTTAACACAGCATCCTCAAGACCAATCTGCTCAACAACCACCTCACCACAATGGGCCCTGCCCGGATAAAGATAATGCCCCGGCTTGGCCCGAAAGAATGTAACGGTAAGATCCGCGTGCACAGCCTCACCCAGCACAGCCCCGCTCCGGCCACTCACACCTGACGGCAGATCAACCGCAACACACTGTGCCGGACTCTCATTGATTTGCTGCACAAGCTCCAGAATTTCATCATCAAGCGGACGGGACAGACCAGCGCCAAATAAGGCATCCACGATCACATCATCCTCGCTCAACTCATCAAGGGCGGCTCGCATGTCCTCCATAGACGTCAGATCAAGATCCATTTCGTCGTAAGCCAGCTCCGCATCACCTTCCAGTGCCTTCGGATCACACAGCAACCCAACACGAACAGAAAACTCCTCATTGGCCGCAAGCTGCGCCACGACAAAGCCATCTCCGCCATTATTGCCCGGACCACAAAAAACAAGAATCCGCGAGTTGGCATGCAGGAGCTGACGCATTGCATCAAACACGCCTCTACCAGCGTTATGCATCAGCTCAATACCGGCAATACCACTCTCAATAGTTAGCCGGTCCGCCTTCTTCATCTGTAGGGGTGTCAACAACTCATGCATAACGCTCTCCAACTCCCAAACGCGCAGACTGCGGGAAATTCATAAATAATAGAGACCCGCCTCCGCACAGCACTTATCTGCTCGCCGCAAAAGCCGGGCAAGCAAACCGAAAGGCAAAACAACAATCGCGAAGCAGCATCTCAACAGGACCAGCACAAGACACATCCTCAAGGACGCCCAACTGCACGCAATACCTCGTCAACACAGCAGCGACGCAAAGGCGCTGGCACGCTAGCGATTAGACTTTGGCGCCGTCTTCTTTGCACCCTTCCCGTTTACCCGGTCATCACTGGCAATCACCACATCCTGAGGCTGGGAAAGCTCAATCAGATTGCCATCGGGGTCACGGATATAAACGGAAAGGATTGGAGAGCTGGCACCGGTCCGAAACGCCGGCCCCTCCTCTATTATCACAGAGGCCGCATTCAGCCGTGCGATAGCAGCATCCAGACTTTCAACGAGGAAGCACAGGTCAGCAGTGCCCGGCACCTGCTCACGGGCCAGCGGCTCATGCGCAATATCAACCGGCTGTAGGTTGATCTTCTGCTGTCCAAAATGCAACGCCCGTCGCCCACCTCCAAATACGATCTCCGTCATACCCAGTACGTCCTGATAAAAACGACTGGTACGTTCAACGTCATGAACGGTAAGCACGACATGATCGAGAGAAACCAACCTCATCACTCGCTCCTTTAACCGCGCGGCCCCAAAATTGCCTTGCGGCACTGGAATAAACACGCGCGAGAAACTGCATCAGCGTTTGCAACACCAACATAACCCTGCCTTGCACAGGGAACCAACACCTAGTTTCTGCCGAGATGAATAAATCGTGCACTGCCCAAATTTTAACCAACCTGCACAGTGCTTGTGCACCAGATATATTTCAGGTGCATTCCCCCCTTATTATTCACGGAGCAAACTGCCCGTTTTCGCGGCTTTTTATGAAAATTTCAAAACTGGCACGGTTTCTGCATTCAAAATACCAAAAGTTTTGATGCACGAACTTTCTGCACACGCGCTGGTCATTTTTTTAGAGCATGCCAGACCAGCAGCGCAGGCAGATAACAAGACGAACTGAGAGTGTGACGACCATGAAGAAAATCGAGGCGATCATTAAGCCGTTCAAACTGGATGAAGTGAAAGAAGCACTTCAGGAAGTTGGCCTTCAGGGGATCACCGTCACCGAGGCAAAAGGATTTGGCCGCCAGAAGGGTCATACAGAGCTCTATCGCGGTGCTGAATACGTGGTCGACTTTCTGCCAAAGGTGAAGGTTGAGATCGTACTCAACGACGATCTTGTTGAAAAAGCAGTAGAAGCCGTGCGCGATGCCGCACAGACCGGCCGCATTGGTGATGGCAAAATCTTTGTTTCAAACATCGAAGAAGCCATCCGTATCCGCACCGGCGAAACCGGTGAAGACGCCGTTTAAGACATTTTCCTGCCCGAAACCGTGAAGACTTGGATCAGGGAACGGGCCGAACACAGATTTAGAGTTTCCTGCATGAACGCAACTCACCGCGGGCGAACTCTAGGACTTAATAGGGGACCGGTGACGCGTTGGGGGGAGCACTCCCGCCAGGCTTGGTCTTCAGCAGAACAACACGACGCCACTGGCGAATTTATAAGAGGAATAGGAAGTTATGACGACCTCCGCTGATGTCTTGAAAGAAATCCAGGAAAAAGACGTAAAGTTCGTAGATCTTCGTTTTTCTGATCCACGCGGCAAGCTGCAGCACGTCACCATGGATGTTTCCCAGGTGCACGAAGACATGTTCGCTGAAGGCGTTGCATTCGACGGTTCTTCTATCGCTGGCTGGAAGGCGATCAACGAATCCGACATGATGCTGATGCCAGATCCGGAAACAGCTCATATCGACCCATTCTTCGCGCAGTCCACCATGTCCGTCTTCTGTGACGTTCTGGACCCACGCACAGGCGAAGGTTACAATCGTGACCCGCGTATGACAGCTAAGCGCGCGGAAGCCTATGTAAAAGCATGTGGCGCAGGCGACACTGTATACGTTGGCCCGGAAGCTGAATTCTTCATCTTCGATGACGTTCGCTTCGCATCCGATCCATACAACACCGGCTTCAAGCTGGACTGTTCCGAACTGCCATCAAACATGGACAGCGAGTATGAGTCCGGCAACCTCGGTCACCGCCCTCGCACAAAAGGCGGTTACTTCCCGGTTCCTCCAATCGACAGCGCTCAGGACATCCGTTCTGAAATGCTTTCCGTGATGACCGACATGGGCGTTAAGGTTGAAAAGCACCACCACGAAGTGGCAGCTGCTCAGCACGAACTGGGTATGCAGTTCCAGACCCTGACCACCATGGCTGACCACATGCAGATCTATAAGTATGCGGTTCATCAGGTTGCTCACGCTTATGGCAAGTCCGCGACCTTCATGCCTAAGCCAGTCTTCGGCGACAACGGCACAGGCATGCACTGCCACTTCTCCCTATGGGACGACGGCAAACCAACCTTCGCAGGCAACCAGTACGCAGACCTTTCCGAGAATGCTCTGTACTTCATCGGTGGCATCCTGAAGCACGCGAAATCTCTGAACGCATTCACCAATGCGTCCACCAACTCCTACAAGCGTCTGGTGCCGGGCTATGAGGCTCCAGTTCTTCTGGCATACTCTTCCCAGAACCGTTCTGCATCCTGCCGTATTCCATTCACATCTTCTCCGAAGGGCAAACGCGTTGAAGTTCGCTTCCCGGATCCTTCTGCAAACCCATACCTGGCGTTCGCTGCACAGCTGATGGCTGGCCTTGATGGCATCCGTAACAAGATCCATCCTGGTGAAGCAATGGATAAGAACCTGTACGATCTGCCAGCGGAAGAACTCTCCGAGATCCCAACCGTTGCAGCATCCCTGCGCGAAGCTCTGGAATGCCTCGATGCAGACCGTGAGTACCTCAAAGCAGGCGGCGTATTCGACGACGACCAGATCGACGCTTACATCGAACTGAAGATGGAAGAAGTCATGCGCACAGACATGACCCCTCACCCAGTTGAGTTCGACATGTACTACTCCGTCTAAGACAAGACAGGCCTGCTCTAACTCCAATGCAAACGGCGTCCCTTTATGAAGGCCAGAGGCTGGCTTTCAAATAAGGAGACGCTGTTAAAGAGCGGCCCCGTCATTTAGGCAAAAATAAAACCCCGACTGACCACAGTCGGGGTTTTATTTTGCCTGACATTCACCAGCCAGTCCGATGATACAATCCTGCATCAGAACACCGCCACATCACTCACGGCACCCCCAAAAGCTTTGCATAAATTTTCTTCACCAATCAACCGATCCCGCGACCAATAAAAGATTTTTGCCAGCCATTCCCACCTTCACATATCAACGCAGCAAAACCCTAAATAACGCAAACCAACGCACATTTGCGCGCAAACGAAATTCACCCACATCAGGCAGCAGAACTCTTTTTCATTTCAAGGTGTTTCTCCCCGCCTGAACGCACTAAAAAAACTCCCAAAAACCAACAAAATAATTCCGCCAACACACTCATCTTCCTAGGGTTTTCTATGAAACCGGCGAGTTCCGGCAAGCAGCCGCTAATTATTTTTTGCCCCATCTCTTGAAAGCAGGCTCAGCTATTCCTATCTTAATTTCAGGTCAAGAAAAGGAGAATGAATGACTCCACCAGACCTGCATGTTGCATGGTTTTGATAAAGGCAAAAATGCGTTTATGAAGACCCTCTACAAGGTGCAAAATTTATCAGAACTACCAAACGGCCTGAGCGACCGCGCGTCATCAGACGGTAAGCATGGATCGAACCCGGACGTACACGGGCGGAAATCAAATAAAACGCCCCAGCATATAGCCTTGAAACGGTAAATCGCGGCGATCCAACTACAAAAGCAAGACCCCGCAAGTCCTTCGAGAAGGACGCGGGGTTTTCTTTTGCCTGCAGCTAACTCCCCTTCCTCACAACCACAAAAAGCTCCCCTACGAGCGAAACTGTCCGCACAATTCCACCCCTTCCGCATAGCTTTTGGGCTTTCCTGAAAAAACGAGTGAATCCCAGCAAAAACTCAGGTATAGACCTTTCAACTTGGAAATACTCAGTAAATTGAACAGGCTTGACCAATGAGCTCATATAAATCCGAATTTATGCGGACAATGGAAGAACGCGGTTTTCTGCACCAACTCTCCAACGCCGAAGGGCTGGACGAATTGTGCGCCAACGAGACCGTAACCGCATATATTGGCTTTGACTGTACCGCGACCAGCTTGCACGTTGGCTCCCTCGTTCAGATCATGATGCTGCATTGGTTCCAGAAGACCGGCCACCGCCCGATCACCCTTATGGGAAGCGGCACCACCCGCGTTGGCGACCCGACCGGCAAAGACGAAAGCCGCAAGGTTCTGACCGATGAGGACATCGAGCGCAACAAGGACGGCATCAAGCAAGTCTTTGAAAAGTTTCTGACCTTTGGCGACGGCCCATCTGACGCTATGATGATGGACAATGCCGACTGGCTGCTCAAACTCAACTACATGGACTTCCTGCGCGATGTAGGCCGCTACTTTTCCGTCAACCAGATGATCCAGCGCGACAGCGTTCGCCTGCGTCTGGAACGCGAGCAGCACCTGTCGTTCCTAGAGTTCAACTACATGCTGCTTCAGGGCTACGATTACCTCGAAATCCACCGCCGCACCGGCTGCCGCCTGCAGATGGGTGGTTCCGATCAGTGGAGCAACATCCTCTCTGGCGTGGACCTTGGTCGCCGTCTCGCAGACAAAGAACTGTTCGCCCTTACCACCCCGCTGCTGACCACAGCCTCCGGCGCCAAAATGGGTAAAACCGCAGCAGGCGCTGTCTGGCTCAACGCCGACATGCTCAGCCCCTACGACTACTGGCAGTTCTGGCGCAATACCGAAGATGCAGACGTTGAGAAGTTCCTGAAACTCTTCACCATTCTGCCGATGGACGAGATCAAGCGCCTCGCAGTAATGGAAGGTGCCGGGATCAACGAAGCCAAGAAGGTGCTGGCCACAGAAGCAACCGCCCTGCTCCATGGCCGCGAGGAAGCTGAAAAAGCCGCCGAAACCGCTCGCAAGGCCTTTGAAGAAGGCGCAAACGCTGCGGGCCTGCCAACCATCGAGATTGCAAAAACGGAGCTGACCGAAGGCCTCGGTATCCTCAACCTGTTTGTGACAGCAGGCCTGTGCGCATCCAACGGGGAAGTGCGCCGCAACATCAAAGGCGGCGCCGTGCGCATCAACGACAAGGCAGAGCAAGATCACACCCGCACCGTGACACAGGCAGACCTGACCGACGACGGCGTGGTCAAGCTCTCTCTTGGCAAGAAAAAGCACGTTCTTCTAAAGCCGGTCTAACCAGCTGAGCCATAATGAGTTTGAAAAAGCCGGGCCTCACACCCGGCTTTTTTTGTGTCCGCAAGACCCATGCAAATTTATGCAATTACATCCAGCGGCCTGCACTTTGAACTAGGCCATTTATCCTAATCTGCCCCTTTCGTTTTAAGGGAATCCACATGGCCAAGCAGAAGTGGAACGCACAGAACTATCTAGAGTTCGCCGCCTATATCACCAGCTTCGGACGGGACACCTTGGAGCTGCTCGCCATACAACAGGGAGAGAGCATTCTGGATCTGGGATGCGGTGATGGAACACTGGCGCAGGAGATCCAGAGCCGCGGCGCTATCGTGACCGGCATTGACATCGCGCAGGATAT
The DNA here is from genome assembly GCF_014651595.1 of Pseudovibrio japonicus. GTDB lineage: Bacteria > Pseudomonadota > Alphaproteobacteria > Rhizobiales > Stappiaceae > Pseudovibrio > Pseudovibrio japonicus. Next base: position 400,464 of record NZ_BMXE01000004.1, read on the forward strand.
GCTTGCGCTGGCAGACGAAAAAGGCATCAAGACCCTTCGCACTTCCGCTGAAAACCTTGATTTCGACGGAGAGTTCAACGCCGTATTCTCCAACGCAGCCCTCAACTGGATGCAGGACTATAGAGGCGTTATTCGCGGCGTGAAGAAAGCCCTGAAACCGGGAGGCAGGTTCGTCGGCGAAATGGGCTCTGACAAGAACTGCCGCATCATCCGATCTGCCATGGAGCACCTGTTCGCGGAAAACCCGGAATTCGGCCCCTACAAAAGCCCTTGGATTTTCCCACCGCCGAGCACCTATATCCGCGCGCTGAAAGAGGCAGGCTTCTCGATCATCTATCACACTGAAATTGACCGCAGAACAACGCTGGAAGCCGATATGAAGGGTTGGCTGGAGCTCTTTACAGATACCCTAACCCAGCAGCTGAACGAACCGCAGAAGAAGCGGTTTTACAGGGACCTCGTCAAACGGCTCGAACCGCAGCTATATTCAAGCGAGAAAGGCTGGGAGGTGGACCACGTCTGCATGCGCTTTGCAGCCTACCTGCCACCCCTTACCTGAACTCAAAGATACGGCGGAACACGCCCGGAGCGATCGCAGAGACCGGATTGACGTGGAACCTTGGATTGTCAAAGTTGCCATCCAGTTTGTAGGTCACCCCAAACAGCCCTTCATCAGACGAACCGCCGCCAAGAATAAGGCCGACCACCGGAAGTTTCGCAAACAGGTTATTGATTGCGTAGGCCGGCACAAACGTACCTGTCACATTAAGATTGCGGCTCTTCAGATTGGCGCTACCACTAAAGGTCCCACCAATAATGGCCCCGCTCAACGTTCCCTTGGAAACATTAATCTCATCGCCACGGCGTGTGAACTGCATCCGCATCTTGTGGAACGAAGCCTCACCGGAACTAACCGCAGCCGAATAAACCTCGTTATTGTGGGCTCCGCGAATATCCTCTGGCCTGATTCCTCTCAGCGCTTTAATCGCAGGATCTTCCGTAATGGAGAAGTCTGTGACCGTCAGCTGCCCCTCCCAATTGGTGTCAGTAGGCATTTGAATATCCAACTGCCCGGTACCACCCCGCATACGTGGGAAGACGTCCACAAACCGCAAAAACTCGCCAGTGTTGTTCATCTTGCCTTTCGCAAAGCGATGCTGTCCAGACCCACCAATGGTAAAGCTGAACTGCCCGCGGCTCGACGTTGCACCTGAAACAGTCAGATCAACGGGGCTCCCGCCGCGCAGTAGGCCATCAACCCGCACATTTTGAGCCTGAACACCTCTAAAGCCGATCAGCCGTGCGATATTCAAAGTAAGCCCAATCGACGCCTGATTATTCTTATCCGAAGCCTTGCCATGGTTCGCCCCAAAGGAATCAAAGAGGGCACGTCCGTCAAACCGTTCAGCATCCATAACAACATTGTAGCCACCGCCAGAACGCGGGCGGACAGTCATCTTGGCCTTATCATTAGGACGCAGGTTAAACGAGGAGAAGTCGGCCAGTGTCAGATTACCGGCCCCATCAATCTTCAGATTGCCCCGCACCTCAACGCCTTCTGCAAGGAAGGAAAAGTTATGAAGCGTCTTGGAATTACCGGATTCTGTCAGGCGGAACCGGGCAATCGCTTGTACACCCGGTGCTTTGCGCCAGCCCACTTCTGGAACATTAATTGTCGCTTTCGACAGGTCCAGCTCAAATGTCTTCGCACCGCTGAGATCTTCATAATTGACCTTCACAGCGCCCGTTACATAGTCTTGAAGATCAACGCCGTATTCTTTCAGATCCTTGGCATCAGCGACAAACGTCACGTCCTGCCTGTCATCGGCACCGCTTCCATCGCGACTGGCGCTAAAATCAATCTCGGACACAAAGCCATTCAGCTTGCCCTTACCTGAGACCAGCGTTTGTTCGTTATCAGCCTGAACAATCAGGTCTGCATTTTCGATTATCTGCCCGGAGATCTTCGCCGTACTGGTAAAATCCTTCAGGTCCAGACTGGCACGCCACTCAACATCGTTTACCGAGACTTGCCTGGTAAGTGGGAACGCGGCTTCTGCCCGAACTTCCCCCGTGCCGGTAAGATCAGCCGGCACCACACTAAAGCCATCCAGCGCGTTAATTGGTTCAGAATCAGCAAGCACAGCCAGATCATCAGCATTCCCCTGCACCCGCACCGACAATTCGGCAGTCTGGATACCAGGGCCAGCAATCCGTTGGACCCCAAACTGAACTTCCGGGATTTTCACGATATTACCGTCTTGCATACGGAAGTGGCCATCATGTCCGGTGATGGAGAAATTCTCATTCTCGATCTTGCCCGTGCCGGTAATATCCCGTGCCACCGGTAAAGAGTTCAGCGCCTTGACCGACCCGTCAATAACGTCAAACGATGCGGTAAGGCCATTGCCCTGCCACGCAGGTGTGCTGCGATCTCCGTCAAAGGCTGCCGGGCCAAGCGCCATATCCAACGAGATGTTATCAGCGCGGCCGGTTCCGATCTGATTAATCAGCCAGGTACGAACCCTTGGAGCAGTAATCGTCGGCCAGACTTGCAGCACTTCTCCAAAACTCAGGCTTGGGCTGAAAACTGAAAGCGCAAGCGACGGCCCTGGCTTGCCATAGTAAAACGAGCCAGCCAGATTGATGTCAGCATCAAGACCAACGGCACGCGCACGTTCAATAGAGATCAGCGAGTTTGTCGGATCAAACGTACCCAATGCATAGGCATCCGGGAACACCAGTGGCGGTGACTTAACATCATCCGGCGCTACCACGATTTCTCGCGAACCAAGCGTATAGTTCCACTCCGCACCTTCTGTGACCGGTGGCTGCAAAACACCGCCAAAGACGATACGGGTGTCCTTGCGGCGCAAATGAGAGCGCCCGATAACAATATCTGGGTTGTCACGCTGCAAACTGAGTGCCAGAAACGCTTCGTCGATTGTAACCGAGTTATCTGGCGCAGTCCGGATGAAGATGGGCGTGGTACGAACGTTCATGTCCGCTTTGACGAATTCACCTGTCGGCCAGAGCTCCGCATTTGCTTCAAAAGACAAACGCGTATTCGCCAGCTTGTTATCCTGCGCAAAGCTATGTGTTGGCAGCAAATCCCTCAAAGAGGCATCGTTCAACGTGACCGAAATGTTTCGCGTCCCGGTTTCCGGTGTCACAGTGCGCTTCAGATCCCAGGACCAATCCCCCTCACTGCCCACGATCTTCGCGTTAACGGCAAAGGACAGGTCATCAAGCAGCACAGCATTGGCATCAATACCGTCGGCAACAAACTCTTCGCTCGGTGTATTGATCACCAACCGGCCATATTCAATATTGACCGTCTCAAGATGCCAGCGTTTCAGCTCTTCAACCGCAATCACACTGAACTTGTCGATTGCCACAACGCGGTTTTGAACCCGTGGCAAAGGCTCGGAGCCACCAGCAAGCTTAATCGTCGCTGATGGGCGTTCAAGTGCAACGCTGGTCACTTCCAGGTTTCCGGTCAAAAGGCCGAAGAGATTCACCCCCACTTCGGCATGCGGAAGCAACACGGTCGCAGAAGTGCGCCCGTTGACACGGACCAGTGAATCCTCAAGGATTATGCTGCTTCCATTTTCACCAAACAGGTCGAATTGCGCGCGGCCAACTGTTACGTTGAGCGCTTGACTTTCAAATTGCCTGATTGCCCAATCCACTACATAAGGGATTGCAATCGGGCCACTCGCCAGCCGATAACCACCAAAAATGAAGATCAGGGCCAGAAAAACGCCTACAAGACCCCATATTACGCGGCGCTTAAAACGACGCGTAACAGAAGAGCTTTTAAGCTCTCTAGAATTTCCAACGTCGACGGCCAGATTCCTCATCCCTGTCTTAGTGGTACGTTCGAGTTTGCCCGAATCATAACCTGCGCTAGCATTGCGTGATCAAAGGTGCTCCGCAAGATAAATTGCTTTATTGCACCATACACAAAAAAGTACCGTCCCGAGAGACCAACTGGCACCCCAGGAGCAAAAAAGAATGCCTGACACGAAAGATGCAACACCGTCCGTACAGCTGGAAGGCATGCCCGCACCGGATTTCACCCTACCCACAGATTCTCAAGAACAATTCACCCTATCAGGACAAATTGGTCGGTTGGTAGTCGTTTATTTTTATCCAAAAGATGACACGCCCGGTTGCACCAAAGAGGCGATTGCCTTTACCGAACACGCAGCTGAGTTCCAAAAGCACGATGCTGTTATCATCGGCATTTCTCCCGATACACCATCAAAGCATGACAAGTTTAAGGCAAAACACGGTCTTACTGTCACACTCGGCTCAGATACCGAAAAAGAAGTGTGCAACGCCTATGGTGTCTGGGTAGAAAAAAACATGTACGGAAAGAAGTACATGGGCGTTGAACGCTCTACATTTCTCATTGATAAGACTGGTAAGATTGCCAAGATCTGGCGCAAGGTCCGCGTTCCCGGCCACGTCGAAAAGGTCTTGGAAGAACTAAAAGGTCTGAGCCAGTAAGAAATGCTAAAAATACCGGGCAACAACGAAGCAGATGCGTTTGCAGGACAAGCGCATCTGTCTCTCCCTGAAAAAACCAGTGTAAAGTCTCTAAGGGATGGCGCCCGCCAGATCCTGGAAACACCTGATCTGGAGTTAAAAGTAGCGCTTGCATACTACGTTGCAAATCAATGGTTTAAAGGCGCACTCTCTATCTCACGTGGTACAGGCGAAAAGCCCATGCCAGACCGCCCGGGTCGCCCGGCAAAACCGGAGTTACTACCACCACGAGATATGCCGAAGCGCGCTGTTGGCGGTAAGAATGGCAAGGTCGCGTTGCTCCACTCGCTGGCGCATATCGAGCTCAACGCCATTGATCTTACATGGGACCTGATTGGCCGCTTCACCCACGTGCCCATGCCCCGCTCCTATTACGATGACTTTGTGCGTGTCGGTCTGGAAGAGGCAAAGCACTTCACCCTTATTCAGGAAAGGCTCGCCCGGCTCGATCATTCCTACGGTGACCTGCCCGCCCATGACGGCCTCTGGCAGGCAGCTCAGTCAACAGGCAAGGACCTGATGGCTCGTCTTGCCATCATCCCATTGGTGCTTGAAGCTCGCGGCCTCGACATCACCCCGTCCATGATTGAGAAAGCAAACGCGACAGGAGATGAGGAAACAGCCAGCGTCCTGCATGTCATTTACCATGATGAGAAAGGCCATGTCGCCTACGGTGCAAAATGGTTCCGTTTCATGTGTGACCGGCACCGTGCTCGTCCTGAACCAAGCTTCCAGCAGCTTGTAAAAAAGCATTTCAAAGGGCCACTAAAACCCCCGTTTAATGACAGGGCAAGATCAGAGGCAGGCCTGACTCCGGGCTTCTATCGTCCGCTCATCAAGCTCACCTAAGGATACACTGCAGTTAGAATTTATTAACTATAACAAACTTTAATTGAATTTAATGAAATCTTTCTAGCGGGCAAACTGAGCAAGTGGTCATCCAATGAACATTTCTAGCTGCAGTGAGTTTCTGAGTAGTTACAAGCAATTGAAGTTGGGCAAGCCTATCCGGTTTGCGCGCATCACATCACAGCTGCGCGCAGTTCCGCCCATTGCCTATTGGGTATCTGGTTTGGTGGTTACCGCACTCGTATCGGCAGTATTAGCTAGCAGTTTTCAGCAATCACTTAACGAGATGCGACTGAGCTCCACATTATCCCGAGAAAGGGCGCTTCGGGAAAACTACGAGAGTGAAATCCGGAACCTGAAACTCCAACTCGGAGAATTACGCGGTCGGCTGGATCAGGATACCTCGGAGCTGAATGCCACCAGCAGCAGACAGCAAGAACTGCTGGAACAGCAATTCCAGGAAATCGAGGCTTTGGTAGCACTGGCTGAGCAGTCAAATCTGCTCCTGTCAGCCATTCCCCCCTCACCAAAGCGAAAGCCATTGAGGCGCGGAGCTGAAGCGGTATCCGCAAACAGCCTGTCATACGCGCCGCAACTCATCAATGCAGCACCGCTGGATTTTCTTACGACGCTCTCGGGTAAGCCCAATAGCACGGTTCAACCGGAAGTAACTAGAGCTCGGGATCCTGCGATTTCAAAGCAGGAGCAAGGCCGCCTCCTGCTCATCGCATACACGCAGGCCGCATTGGATGACGTCAAACGCACGCTGACCCTGCTCAAAAAGGCAGGTGTCTCACATCCAGCCTTGCTTACTCAAAACTCATCCGCCGGCGGTATCTATCAGGATATTGGATCCGCAGATCTGGGCACCAGCATAGTTGCAGCGCGCCGGATGATTGAACAGCGCCTCCAACTGAACGCGAAAGTTAACGCCCTCCCCTTCGGGCGCCCCCTCTCCAGCTTCAACGTATCAAGCTCATTTGGCCCAAGAACGGACCCATTCCTCGGCGAAACCGCAATGCACACCGGCCTTGATTTCAGGGCCAGTCGAGGAACACCGATAAAAGCAACCGGGTCCGGCATCGTGGCCCTTTCAAGGTACAACGGCGGCTACGGCCTTTCCGTGGAGATTCTCCACGACAACGGCTTAGTAACCCGCTACGCCCACATGAAAAAGCTGCTCGTCAGCCAAGGGCAGCGTGTAAACATTGGTGACATCATCGGCACAGTTGGCAACACAGGACGCTCAACTGGCCCCCACCTCCACTACGAAGTGCGCCTCAACGGCAAGCCAGTCAATCCAATGCATTTCATTCGCACCGGTGACAGGCTTGCTGCCATCTTCAAGCGCAAACAGAAAACCAAAATCGCTCTCAATCTTCCATGAGCCTCTTAAGACAACAAAAAGCCCCGAAACTCAGTTCCGGGGCTTTTTCAATTTCATTTCGCAAGTTCTGAGTTAGTCCAGATCTTCGACTGCAGCAGGTGCATTGCCAAAGGCGCGGTGCGCCAGTGTCGCTTCCATGAACTTATCCAGATCGCCATCCAGAACGTCAGAAGGTGCTGTGCTTTCCACACCGGTGCGCAGATCCTTTACCAGCTGGTACGGTTGCAGAACGTAAGAGCGGATCTGATGGCCCCAACCGATGTCGGTTTTAGACGCAGCATCCTTACTCGCCTGCTCTTCACGACGCTGCAATTCAGCCTCATAGAGACGCGCGCGCAGCATATCCCACGCAGTTGCGCGGTTCTTGTGCTGTGAACGTTCGCTCTGACACTGAACCACAATACCGGTCGGATTATGCGTGATGCGCACAGCAGAGTCAGTGGTGTTCACGTGCTGACCACCGGCACCAGAAGCGCGGTAGGTATCAATACGGCAATCGCTTTCGTTCACCTCAATATTGATGCTGTCATCAATAACCGGATAAACCCAGACAGACGCAAAGGACGTGTGCCGGCGCGCATTGGAATCGTAAGGCGAAATACGAACCAGACGATGAACACCGGCTTCGGTCTTCATCCAACCGTAGGCATTCTCACCCTTAACCAGCAAAGTCGCAGATTTAATACCCGCTTCTTCACCGTCATTGTATTCCATCAGCTCGACCTTATAGCCGTGCTGCTCACCCCAACGACGATACATACGCAGCAACATACTGGCCCAGTCCTGACTTTCAGTACCGCCGGCACCGGAGTTGATCTCGATGTACGTATCATTTCCGTCGGCTTCACCAGAAAGCAAAGATTGCAGCTGCAGCTTGTTGACCTGCTCCAGCATGGCCTTCAAAGCAGTCTCAGCCTCGTCAACGACAGACTGATCCTCTTCCATCTCGCCCATCTCAATCAGTTCCTGATTGTCGGCAAGATCCTGCTCAAGCTTGCGAACACCGCCAATGCTGTCATCCAACTGCTGGCGCTCACGCATCAGTTTCTGAGCATTCGTCGGGTCATTCCAAAGATCCGGGTCTTCAGAAAGCGCGTTGAGTTCATCTAGACGGACAAGTGCAGTGTCCCAGTCAAAGATGCCTCCTCAGCAGGCTTATGGCCTGCTTGATTTCGTCGACGATGGCCTCCATTTCGGCGCGCATCGGATACCTCACTTTTTTGAAAAACAATCATGCAGTTAATACTACTGCCTTGGGTGCGAACATAGTCGCAGCAATTCATTTCCGCAATCAGGCAGACCACAGAAACTGTGGGCTGGCCACGCAGTTAACGTGGCCAGCCCGCAATGTGTTTTAGTAAAGTCCGCCAGTACCGGTCATAACCGCTTCTCCAGCTTCAGGAGAAAGATTCTGTCGGATCCCGATCTCGTCCTGGAACCCGATGACAGAATAGCTGTCAGGTGGCGATGTGCCAGGCTTGAAGGATTCCAGAATGGTTCCTGGATCCCCGGCATTCGCCCGCAAGCCCGTACGACGGTTGATGGACACCAAGCTCAGGCCATTTGGAACACGGAACTCCAGAGGAGGAGTATCCTCTAATGCGTCCTCCATGAAGGAGGTGAAGATCGGCGCAGCAACCACGCCGCCCGTCGCACCACGGCCCATTTTGCGGGGCGTATCGAACCCAACAAACACTCCAACAGTCAGCTCCGGCGTAAAGCCAACGAACCATGCATCGCGCTCATCATTCGTGGTACCGGTTTTACCGGCAACAGGACGACCAACCGCTTTAACGCTCGTCGCGGTACCGCGCTGGACCACACCCTCCATCATAGAGGTGACCTGATAGGCAGTCATCGGATCCAGCACCTGGTCACGTGTATCGATCAACTGAGGCTCGGCCTGATGATCCCAGTATTCTCCGGAACAATCGGTGCAAACCAGCTGGTCGTTCTGATAGATGGTCTCACCATACCGGTTTTGAATGCGGTCAATCAGGGTCGGCTTCACACGTCGCCCACCATTGGCAATCATGGAGTAAGCCGCAGTCATGCGCATAACGGTGGTTTCGCCAGCACCGAGGGACATGGACAGTACTGGCATCATATTGTCATCGATGCCAAAGCTACGCGCATACTCGGCGACCAAATCCATGCCCATATCCTGAGCAAGACGAACCGTCATCACGTTACGGGAAAGCTCAATACCTGTGCGCAAGGTGGAAGGCCCATAGAACTTGCCGCCGTAGTTTTGCGGTTTCCATGTGTCCAGCCCCGGCCCCTGCTCGATCTCAACCGGCGCATCCAGCACCACAGAGGATGGCGTATAACCATTATCCAGTGCTGCTGCATAAACGAACGGTTTGAAAACGGAACCCGGCTGACGCCATGCCTGCGTTGCGCGGTTGAACTGGCTGTCTGCAAAGCTAAATCCGCCAACAAGTGCCAGAACACGGCCCGTATGTGGATCCATTGCCACAAGCGCACCGGAAACTTCCGGAACCTGACGCAGCACATACTTGCCGGTCGGCATCCGCTGAACGTAAATCACATCGCCCGGTGTCAGAACTTCCTGCACATTGCGCGGAGCACGGCCATCAACGCGGGCCCACTTCATATCGCTCAGGTCCAGATCAGCTCGCACGCGCTCAGTCGACAGCTTCCGGTTCGCCAACTTTTCTGGACGAAGGCCGACAACAGCTTTCTGATTGCTCACGGAAAGAACAACTGCACTCGTCCACTCGGGTACATCATTCAGCGTTTTAACCTTGTCGAGCGCCGCACCCCAGTCATCGGAGGAGATTTCAATCGTGCTGATCGGGCCGCGCCATTTGCCGCGCTGGTGATCAAAGTTGACCAAACCATCACGCAGAGCCTTACGCGCCTTCAACTGCATGTCCGGGTCAAGCGAGGTCCGAACGGACAGACCATCTTCGTACAGCTTCTCTTCGCCGTATTGAGAGGCAAGTTGCCGACGTACCGCTTCTGAGAAGTACTCAGAGCCTCTCACAAGGTTTCCGGTTGGGCGCAGCTTCACTGTCAGTGGCTTGGCTTTTGCTTCAATGCCTTCCTGAACGGATGCGTATCCATTTTCAACCATCCGGTCGATAACCCAGTTACGACGCTCAATAGCACGGTCCCGGTAACGGTATGGGTGATAGTTCGAAGGTCCCTTAGGAACAGCAGCAAGATAAGCAATTTCTTCCAGCTCAAGCTCATGAACGGATTTATCAAAGAGGATCAGGGAAGCAGCTCCAACGCCATACGCTCCCACACCCAGATAAATTTCGTTCAGATACAACTCAAGAATTTCATCCTTGGTGTAAGCCTGCTCAATACGCAAAGCTAGCAGCGCTTCCTTGATCTTGCGTTCGTACTTCTGCTCGCTGGTAAGAAGGAAGTTCTTTGCAACCTGCTGGGTAATCGTGGACGCACCAACAAGACGGCGCCCGGAACCACTGTTGCGCAGGTTCGTAATCAGCGCACGGCCAATGCCCCACGGGTCAAGGCCAATGTGGTCATAGAAGTTCTTGTCTTCAGCAGACAGGAAGGCTTGCTTGACGCGATCCGGAATAGCCTGGATCGGAATAAACAAACGCCGCTCACGCGCGAACTCATACATAAGATGGCCATCAGCAGCATGCACGCGGGTCATCACTGGAGGCTCGTAGTCCTTCAGTGCGGTATAATCCGGCAGATCCTTGGTTATGTCATTGAGATAAATCCACAGTCCGGCAGCTACGACTAGCCCCAGAACAACTGAAATCCCAAAGAGATATCCAATGAACTTCAATAATAATCTCATATTCGGGCTCGTTTGCTTTCCCGCTAAGAAGGTTCGTTTCGTGAAGCCAGCATTCCAGAGCCAGTTTCAAACGCCGTTCCTGATGCATTTCCCGTGTTGGGTCAAGAGGTCTTGCCCGGAATGAAAGCAGCAGAACCGAATCCAGACTTCACTGTTACAGTTTGGCACTCAATCGCTCTTCATTATGGCAAAGCTGAGGCAAGAACTTAGCCTTTATCCCACCGCAGCAGCGACACATAAGCACCTGAAAAACAATCATACCAAACAGCTACTGCTGCGCAATTTTGGCCCGAAAGAAACTGTTCGTTGCCTGAACAATTGCATCCGACACACGCTCCCTCCACTCATCCGAACCTAACATTTTTTCATCCAGATTATTGGACAGAAATCCAAGTTCGATCAAAACGGAAGGAACATCGTGACTTTTAAGCACCTGAAATCCCGCAGCACGGAGAGGATTTTTAATAACCGTTGTGGCGCTTTTAAGTTCCTCAACCACCAATCGTGCAAAATGAATCGAAAAATTCTTCGTTTCGCGGCGCGTCAGCTCCACCAGAATATCCGTAACCTCTTCTGGTTCATCAGAAAAATCCACTCCGCCGATCACATCGGAGTAGTTTTCGCGCCGCGCTAATGCTGCTGCCATCCGGTCCGATGCCTTCTCCGAAAGCGTGTAGATTGAGGCGCCTCGGGTGGTCTCTGCCCCATTTGTGATCGAATCTGCATGGATCGAAATGAAAAGGTCAGCGCCCTTCCCCCGTGCCAGTTTGGTCCTCTTCCCAAGAGAGAGAAACCTGTCGTCATCACGGGTTAGGTAAACCTCATAATATCCCAGCTTATCCAGTTTTTCTTTCAAAAAGCGACCAAAGTTCAGAACGATCGCCTTCTCCAGCGTGCCGTTGCTACCAACAGCACCTGAATCAACCCCGCCATGGCCTGGGTCAATCACAATCACCGGTAGATTACTTTGGGCGGGCCCTGCCTGCGCCTCAACCCCCTGCCCCTGTGGTACAGAACCAGTCGCGCCCACTGGCAGCGTTTGCGCGATAGCCTTACCAACTGCCTCTTCAAACTCTTCAGGAGAAGATTCGGTCAGGTCAATCACCAACCGCGTCGGCTGCCCCTGCACCCCCGGAAGTAGGAATGTCTTATCCAGCGTAACCGGCGCATTCAGATCAAGCACAACTCGCGAACGGCCTTTGGAGATGGAACCATAGCGCCATGATTTCACGAGCCCGCGCCCTTTTGGCACGAAGTCACCTGGAAATTTAAAGGCAACAGATGGCAGGTCAATCACCAACCGATAGGGACGGGACAAGAACGACAGGCCGTAACCAACCTCGCCGTCCATATCCAAAATAAAACGTGTGCGCGCCATATCACCGGCAACACGGGCATCGGAAACCACGGAAACCGCGTTTTGCGCAAAAGCTGTCGGATTGACGTAAAGAACCGCGACGAGAGAAAACGCTAGACAAAAAAATCTGAGAGCACCGAACCTAATTGCGTGACTGATGCGGCCCACCTTTTCACTCCCCCATTCAAACGCTGGCAATTTAGTTTAAATCAAGTTGAACGATTAAATGACGATTAAGCGAAAGTCACCCTGCCAAACCCATCATTAAGCATTGATTAACAACTGCAGCTTTGGGACCAGTGCACCCTCAGAACGATTTTCCCAAGCTTGCCAAGTGTCTCTATGAATCGTAAAAGGAATATTAGGACTTCGATTTGGAACTGTTCTGTAAAGTTGTGAGCCGTATTCTTTGAAGCAGATATCCTGAGATTTTCGCAGTTTTCAAGCTGCTCAGAATGCTTCAAGACCCTTTATGAGCTAATTGTGCCGTTTCCGGTTTGTTGATGAGGATGCGGTATAAACCAACTGGAAGAGCAGTCTGCTCGAGAACCAAGACAGATTTTTGCCATACCATTTTAGGCTATGGCGGGTTGTGAACAGATTTTCTGTTGCTTGGGATAAATGCTTTTTCTCCGATTTTTCGGTGAGATAAGCCAGCCAGGAACAGGGATAGACGTTTACAGGTTGGAAGCCTGAAGAAGCGCTTCCGTTGGATGCATACCGCCTTACGGGCGGTCAAAAAAGAGATCATTAAGGGCGAACGGTTTGTCAAAGCTACGCGCAAATACAAATGAGCATACTGCAAGAAGCAGTGCGCCGACGATTAAGTCGGCCCCTTCTTGCCGTGGTCATGCGCGCCGCCGTCCCGCCTTTTCTACTAGCAACTTACATAACAAGTTGACCGACCTGACGATGTACAATTCTCAGCGCCACTCGCGCCGTCTTCAGGGTTTGGTCCTAAGGAACTCACTTCATGGCAAACAAGATGCTGATAGATGCGACCCACCCGGAGGAGACCCGGGTTACGGTCGTACGCGGGAATCGGGTTGAGGAATTTGACTTTGAGGCTGCAAACAGAAAGCAGCTTCGCGGAAATATTTATCTAGCAAAGGTTACACGCGTCGAGCCTTCACTTCAGGCCGCCTTCGTTGAATACGGCGGCAACAGACACGGTTTCCTCGCGTTTAGTGAAATCCATCCGGATTACTACCAGCTTCCGAAAGAAGATCGCGAAGCTCTAGAAGCTCAGCTCGCCGCCGAAGCAGCAGCAAATCAGCGCGAACGTGAGCGCAGAGAGCGCGAAGAAGCACAGCGCGAAGCCGAAATCCAAAAAGCAGCATCAGCCAAGGCAGCAGAAGCTTCTGAAGACGTAGCCGCCGAGCTCGTCGAAGCGGAAACCAGCGCACTGGAAGCAGAGCATGAAGCCGAAGCGCTTGCCAGCATGGACGCTCCTTTCCAGGACGACAGTGTCGAAGATATCGACGCTGTAGACGATCTGGACGACAAACCGGCAGCAGACGAGAAAGCCTCCACAGAAGCTCAGGTAGAAGAACAGCCTGTAGAAACCTCTGAGGAAGCTGCGCCTGTAGAAGCAACAGAAGAAGACACAGCCGAGGCTGACGAAACGGAAGAAGCCGAAGACGAAGCACAGGAAGAAGTTGCTGTCCGCCCTCGCCGTCTGCGTGACAACTACAAGATTCAGGAAGTCATCAAACGTCGTCAGCTATTGCTGGTGCAGGTCGTCAAGGAAGAGCGCGGCAACAAAGGCGCAGCTCTGACAACATACCTGTCACTGGCTGGCCGTTACTCTGTTTTGATGCCAAACACGGACCGCGGTGGCGGGATCTCCCGCAAGATCACCAAGCCGGTTGACCGCAAGCGCCTGAAACAAGTCGCGGGTGACCTTGATGTGCCAAACGGCATGGGTGTCATCCTGCGGACCGCAGGTGCAAGCAGAACCAGAGCAGAAATCAAGCGTGACTTTGAATACCTCCTGCGTCTTTGGGAAAACGTCCGCGAACTGACCCTTGATTCAGCCGCCCCTACCCTCGTTTACGAGGAAGGCAGCCTGATCAAGCGCTCTATCCGCGATCTTTACAACAAAGACATCGACCAAATTTTGGTTGCAGGCGACCACGGCTACCGTGAAGCAAAAGACTTCATGCGTATGCTGATGCCTAGCCATTCCAAGAATGTTCAAAGCTATCGCGACGCCACACCAATCTTCACCCGGTTCGGCGTAGAAGCACAGCTTGACGCGATGTTCTCACCGCAGGTCACGCTCAAGTCAGGCGGTTACATCGTCATCAACCAGACCGAAGCTCTGGTTGCGATCGATGTGAACTCCGGTAAAGCAACCCGCGAACAGAACATCGAAGACACCGCCCAGACAACCAATCTGGAAGCGGCTGAAGAAATCGCACGCCAGCTTCGTTTACGCGACCTCGCCGGTCTTGTGGTTATCGACTTCATCGACATGGAGGAAAACCGCAACAACCGTGCTGTTGAGCGTCGCCTGAAGGAATGCCTCAAATCTGACCGCGCTCGCATCCAGATTGGCCGCATCTCACACTTCGGCCTGCTGGAAATGTCACGTCAGCGCATCCGCACCGGCGTGCTTGAAAGCTCATCTGTTGTTTGCCCGCATTGTCACGGCTCGGGCATTGTCCGTTCAGTGGAATCCGTTGCGCTTCATATCCTCCGCTCTCTGGAAGATCAGCTGCTGCGTGGCTCCTCTCATAACCTGAACCTGCGCACACCAAACGAAGTGGCAATGTACATCCTGAACCAGAAGCGCCATCACCTGATGGATCTGGAACGCCGCTTCGGCCTGGAAATCTCCATCTTCGGAGATGACAGCGTAACTGAGCAGCACTTCACGATGGAACGCGGCGAACTGGCAACCCCAAGTGAGCGCACTCAGCCATTGCCTGCGACCGTACAACCGGACACCATTGCTCCGATTGAAGACGAGCAAGACGAAGCAGAAGCTATCGTTGAAGAGACACCGGAAGAGCAGAAACAGGACGCATCGGAAGAAGAAAACAGCGATGGTCGCCGTCGCCGTCGTCGTCGTCGCCGCCGCACAAACGGTGACAAAGCTGAGACCGAGCAGAAGCAGGAAACCGCAGAAGCATCCAATCAGCAATCATCCGAGGAAGAAGCATCTTCTGAAGACAAATCCGAAGACACCGTTGAAGCAACAGAGGATGAAGAAGACCGTCGCCGTAAGCGTCGGCGTGGTCGCCGTGGTGGCCGTCGCTCTCGTCGCAGAAACGCATCTGAAGAAGGCGCTGAAAGCAATGAAGCTTCCGAAGAAGCTGAGCGTTCCGCTGAAGGTACCGCAGACAGCGTTGAAGAGATAATCGCAGAGGCAAAGTCCGAAACGCCTGAGGACGCAGCAGCTTCTGAAGACACCGCAAAAGCTACGGAGACTTCCGAGCCAGCAGAGGCACCAGCAACTTCTCAGCCTGAAGACGCCGCAAAGGAAGAAGCTCCAAGCGAGGAACCAAAGAAAGAAGCCCGCAAACCACGTCGGCGCCGCAGAGCAAAAGCTGCACCTGCGGAGGCAGCAGAGAAGGAAACTTCACCAGAGACAGCTGAAGCACCAGCTGCGAAACCTGAAGCAACCGATACTCCTGCTGCTAAGCCTGAAGAAGCCGCTGATGTGGCTGTGAAGGAAACACCGGCAGAAGAAGCGGAAGCTAAGGCTGAAGAGCCAGCGAAAACTACTGCGGAGCCAGCCAACGAGCCAACTGAAACCGTTGCCGAACCACGCAAGGAAGACGCTCCAGCTGACGATATCAAGACTGAAGCGATCAAGGTTGAAGACGTTAAGTCTGAAACCAAGGAAGAAGCAGCCTCTGCAGCCGAGGCCCCACAGGCTGAAGCAGCCACCGAGGCTCCTCAGATTGTAGAAGCTGAAGTACCTGCCAAGGCAAAGGCGTCAACCAAACCAGTCGTGACCTCTCACAAGGTCGTTGAGGGTGAGACCGTCGCAGTTGATAGCGACGAGGAATCACCACGCCGGACTGGCTGGTGGCAGCGCCGATCCTTCTTCTAAGAAGACCTGAAGTCACAAAAAAGCCCGCTCAACTGAGCGGGCTTTTTTATTGCCTATTATTTGACCCAGTCCTTCAACCGCTCCACCGCAAGTGCAATATCACTCTCCTTACCCGCAAAAGAAAAACGCATATACTGGTGCCCGCGGGTCAGATCAAAATCCACACCGGGCGTCACTGCAATATGGGTCTCTGCCAACATTTTTCGGCAAAATGCCATGGAGTCGTTGGTCAGGTTCGACACACCCGCATAGACATAAAACGCCCCATCAACCGGCAGCACATCAAAACCAAGTTGAGGTAGATGATCGAGCAACACCTGCCTGTTCGCAGCGTAGCCAGCCTTGATCTTCTCGTAATCCGCCACTGCCTCGAATGCCGCAGCCGCTGTCACCTGCGCAAGCTCAGGCGGTGAGATGTAAAGGCTCTGCGCAATCCTCTCAACCGGACGCACAAGAACCTCCGGCAGCACCATCCAGCCAATACGCCAGCCGGTCATGCAGTAATACTTGGAAAAGCTATTGACGATAATCGCTTTATCCGTAAAGCGAAGGGCCGTCTCCTCCTCCATATCATAGGCAAGCCCATGATAGATCTCGTCGGAGATGAACCACAGATCCATCGCTTCACAGGCCTCAGACAACGCCTTCAGCGCTTCAGGAGACATCATGGTCCCGGTCGGGTTTGCAGGGCTCGCCACAAGAACCCCCTTCAGAGGCTTCTCGTTATGCACCTCCTCCAAAATCTCTGGCGTAAGCGACCAGCGCGTCTCCGGGCCAACTTCGATCTCCACGCACTCCAGACCCAAAACCTCAATGATGTTCCGGTAAGCCGGATAGCCCGGAGAGGTAATAGCAATCCGGTCCCCCCGGTCAAACCCTGCTAGAAACGCAAGGTTGAAGCCCGCAGAAGAACCGGTGGTTGCAAATATGCGAGATTCAGGGACGGTTAATCCAAAGGTTTGCTTGTAGTAGCGAGCAATGCTCTTCTTTAGCAATGGAATGCCTTGCGCTTCCGTATAGCCCAACCGGCCAGAAGACAGATAGTCATGCGCAACCTTCAAAACCGAATCTGGAATCGGAGCCCCCGGTTGTCCAACTTCCATATGCAGCACATGCGCACCGTCTTGCTCAAGCCGATTAGCAGCATTCAGCACTTCCATAGCTTGAAAAGGTAGGACTTCACTACGTTTTGATCCCATTAATACTGACAAATATAGTCCCTCTTATTTCTTTGTCTGTGGCCCTGTGCTTTAATTTTTGGGGCTACTTGGCAATTTTGCCTAATAACTGCCTATCTTGGGTGGTTAAGGCTTATTTGAAAGTCTATGTAGTACTTTACGTGCGAAACGCTCTGCGCCTGCCAAGCCAACCAAGGGGACTTGACGTGCAATTTCGAAACTGTGCATTGAAACGCGTGATTGATCCAGTCAAATCACAAGCAACAAAGTTTGCGCGCAATTTTCTTATTACAGCAACCGCACTTTCTCTGGTTGTACCTAATGTGGCAATTACCACAGCTCAAGCTCAACAAAAGACGGGTCTCCCTCTCGTTCGCGATGCAGAAACAGAAGATTTGCTGCGCGAATACGCCAAACCGATCTTCCGCGCAGCGGGGCTTCCAGCCAATCAGGTCGAGATCATTCTGGTCAATGATAAGAGCTTTAACGCGTTCGTGCCCGACAGCCGCAGGATGTTCATCAACCTGGGCGTGATCATGGAAGCCAAAACGCCGGGCGAAGTTATTGGCGTGATCGCACACGAAACTGGCCACATCGCAGGTAACCACCTGGTCCGCATGCGTCAGGCTGCGTCCAGTGCCCAGATCATGTCAGTCATTGGCATGATTTTAGGTGCAGGCGCCATTGCTGCAGGTGCAACAACCGGTAACAGCTCCATCGCCCAGGGCGGTGCAGCAGCCGTAACCGGGAGCGGCGGCCTCGCACAACGAAATTTCCTGTCCTACCGTCGCTCAGAAGAATCTGCAGCCGACCAGGCAGCACTGCGTTACCTTGACCGCGTTGGCGTTTCTGCTCAGGGCATGCTCACAACATTTGAGCGCATGGCAGATCAGGCACTGTTCTCAGCGCAGTACGTAGATCCATACGCCCTCAGCCACCCAATGCCACGCGAGCGTTTCAACGCGCTCCAAACCAAGGCAAAGAAGGGCAAGCACTTCGCAACCAAGGATTCTGAGCGCCTTCAACTCAAGCATGACATGGTCAAAGCCAAACTACTGGCCTTCACCAGTCACAGAAACACAGTTTACAGGGCGTACCCGGAAAAAGACAAAAGTCTGCCTGCGCAATATGCCCGCGCAATTGCCAGCATGAGATCGGATAAGGCGTCAAAAGCCGTCAAAAAAATCGACGCCCTGATCGCACAGGCCCCACAATATCCATATTTTTATGAAGTCAAGGGACAGGCATTGCTAGAAGGCGGGAAACCGCAAGCAGCTATCGCACCGTTCCGCAAGGCTCTGGCTCTTTATCCCGGCAACCCTCAACTCGAGATCTGGCTGGGCTTTGCGATGGTTGCATCCAATGACAAGCGTTATCTGAAAGAGGCGAAAACCCTCCTTACCAGAGCGCTGCGAAAAGATCAGTATTCCATGAATGGATACGCTCAGCTCGCAATTGCCAACGCCCGTCTTGGCGACACGGCTGGTGCAGATCTGGCAACCGCACAAGGTCATATGGCCCGCGGCGATGTCCGCAGTGCACAGCGCTACGCCAAGCGCGCTCAAACAAAATTGAAGGTGGGTTCACCCGCCTGGCAGCAAGCAGACGATATACTGTCAGTTAAAGTTCGCCAGCTCGGACGCCGTTAACACATCAAACAGAACAAGCAGATAAAAGCAAACACCCGAACAGGGTTAGAGGAGACGTCATGCTAAAACTCATTCGCCGGGCTGCCATAACAAGTGCAGCAACGCTCGCTCTGCTGCCAGCATCCTTCTCTGCGCAGGCAGATCCAGTGGACCGGGCCGAAGTGGAAACAATTATCAGGGAATACCTTGTCCAGAACCCCGAAGTCGTCTTCGAGGCCCTGCAGGAACTTGATATGCGCCGCGTCGCCGAAGAGGAAAGTGCTCGCCAGAACGCCATCGCCGAACTTGAAGATGAGATCTACAACAGTGAGTATCAGGTTGTCCTTGGCAACCCGGATGGTGATGTCACGCTGGTAGAGTTGTTCGACTATAACTGTGGCTATTGTAAGCGCGCCCTTGGTGACATGGTTCGCCTCGTTGACGAAGATGACAACCTGCGTATTGTTCTCAAAGAATTCCCTGTTCTCGGTAAACCTTCTCAGGACGCCGCACGCGTTGCAGTTGCTGTTGCCGAAATCGCGCCAGAGAAATACGAAGACTTCCACCTTGCCCTTCTCGGTCAGCCGGGCCGCGCAAACATGGAAAGCAGCATGAAGGTCGCAACCGATCTGGGCATCTCTGAAGCGGATCTCGAAGAGTCCTTGGAATCTTCCCGCGCAGCGGAAACTTTCCAGGAGGTCTTCACCATCGCAGAACAGCTCGGCATCACCGGAACTCCATCTTACATTGTAGGCGATGAAGTGATTGTTGGCGCTGTGGGTTATGATGCCCTGAAAGAGAAAATTGCCGCTGAACGCGAGTAGATTGTCCGCAATCGCGCATTTCAACGCATTTTCGCCGCTTTATCCTTAAGAACTCAGCTCAGAGCGGACAAAGGTCTTTTCCTTGGTCCGCTCTGACCATATAAGAGGGCCTGTTATGTTTATTTGACAGGCCATGCTTTACCAATACGTCAAGTAAACTTAGCTCATTACACAGAGTTCTTGAGAAAAGATTGGTTGCGTATCTCCAACTTCCTCTCAGTACTTCTGGGTAAATTAAAGAAAATGTGCCTTTCTGCGCTGATCAACATGATATTGCCTTATGCGCAGCCTAGGCACCGGATGCATTCTTTTTTGGAAGGCGGCATCTCGCAACTAGAGAATTAATGGCTATCTAAGCAGCTAATGACTAACTGCTTGCTAGTTCATTCAGTCAGAAAATTCTGATTCTGCTCTGAGCAATCGAATTTTCGCAGATTATTAAAAGGCCATCCTTGCTGCACAATCGCTTTGGGGGCCAAACCGAAGGCTTCTGGCATTTACCAGAGCATTTCGAACTGGACGATGAAAACGATGACGAAAGAAACTAAGTTTGATCAGGAACTGATCCGCCAGCTCGCAACTCTGCTGGACGAAACCAACCTGACCGAAATCGAGGTAGAACACAAAGATCTCCGTGTTCGTGTCGCTCGTCAGCTGACAATTAATGCAGCAGCCCCTGTGGCTCCTGCCCCGGTTGCAGCACCTGCACCAGCCGCAGCTCCGGCGCCTGCTCCTGTAGAAATCGCAGTTTCTGCTGATCCTGCAAACCACCCGGGTGCAGTCACCTCCCCAATGGTCGGCACTGCATACCTTGCTCCAGAGCCAGGCGCTTCAGCTTTTATTGAAGTCGGTAAGTCTATCAAAAAGGGTGACACAATTCTGATCGTGGAAGCTATGAAAACCATGAACCAGATCCCTTCACCTAAATCTGGTACCGTGACTGCGATTCTGGTTGAAGATGGTCAGCCAGTAGAGTTCGGCGAACCACTTATCATCATCGAATA
This sequence comes from Pseudovibrio japonicus, assembly GCF_014651595.1. Taxonomy (GTDB): domain Bacteria; phylum Pseudomonadota; class Alphaproteobacteria; order Rhizobiales; family Stappiaceae; genus Pseudovibrio; species Pseudovibrio japonicus. The sequence continues at coordinate 421,113 of NZ_BMXE01000004.1, forward strand.
ACAGGCGAAGTCTCCATGTTCTCTAAGATCCTCATCGCAAACCGCGGCGAGATCGCACTCCGCATCCTTCGAGCCTGTAAAGAGCTTGGCATCCGCACTGTAGCGGTCCACTCTACTGCCGACGAAGACGCAATGCATGTGCGCCTAGCTGATGAAAGCGTATGTATTGGACCGCCAGTCGCGCGCGACAGCTACCTCAATATCCCGCAGATTCTGGCAGCCTGTGAAATCACTGGCGCCGACGCTGTACACCCTGGTTATGGGTTCCTCTCCGAAAATGCCCGCTTTGCGGAAATTCTCGAAGCGCACGGAATCACCTTTATCGGCCCAACCTCAGAGCACATCCGTGTGATGGGCGATAAGATCCAGGCAAAGACCACAGCAAAAGAACTGGGCATTCCAGTTGTGCCTGGGTCTGATGGTGGCATCACCTCTGAAGACGACGTCCATGCAATCGCTAAGGAAATCGGCTTTCCGGTTCTCGTGAAAGCTGCTGCTGGCGGCGGCGGTCGCGGCATGAAAGTGGCAAAGACTGCAGAAGATTTGGACACCGCGATTTCAACCGCACGCTCCGAATCCAAGGCAGCCTTCGGCGACGATGCGCTGTACATGGAAAAGTACCTCGGCAAACCACGCCACATCGAGGTGCAGGTTCTGGGTGACGGTCAGGGCAACGCAATTCACCTTGGTGAGCGCGATTGTTCCTTGCAGCGCCGCCACCAAAAGGTATTCGAAGAATGTCCTTCCCCTGCTCTGAACGAAGAGCAGCGTCAGCAAATCGGCGAGATCTGTGCGGACGCAATGCGTAAGCTCAAGTATCGCGGTGCGGGCACCATCGAATTCCTCTATGAAGACGGCGAGTTCTATTTCATCGAAATGAACACCCGCCTGCAGGTGGAACACCCTGTAACTGAAATGGTAACCGGCATTGATCTTGTGATCGAACAGATCCGCATCGCTGGTGGCTCTACCCTTTCAATCAATCAGGAAGATGTTCGCTTTACCGGCCATGCCATTGAGTGTCGCATCAACGCCGAGCACCCGCTGACCTTTGCGCCCTCTCCGGGCACAATCACCTACTACCACCCACCAGGTGGACTGGGCGTGCGCGTGGATTCCGGCGTTTATCAGGGCTACAAAATTCCTCCGCACTATGACAGCCTGATCGGTAAGTTGATCGTTCATGGCCGCACCCGTGTGGAATGCATGATGCGCCTGCGTCGTGCTCTGAGCGAGTTCGTGGTTGATGGCATCAACACCACTGTGCCGCTCTTCTCAGAGCTTCTGGACAATCAGGATATCGCCAACGGCGCCTATGATATCCATTGGCTGGAGAAGTTCCTGGAAGCACACATCGCAGCACAGAACAACGAAGAAAACTAAGGAGAACCAGAGAGGTCAGCAGCGGTCGCGCATGGAATTTAAGATTACCCCAGAGATTCTGCTTAAAGCATATGCTTGTGGTATCTTTCCAATGGCCGAGACTGCTGGCTCCACTGAACTTTTCTGGATAGACCCCGAGCGGCGAGGCATCTTGCCGCTCGATTCGTTTCATATCCCCAAACGCCTCGCAAGAACCGTACGGTCCGACAAATTCATCGTACGAGCCTCCTGCGATTTCAAGGGCGTCCTCTCCCATTGCGCAAACATCACAGCTGAGCGCAAGGAGACCTGGATCAACGCCGAACTCAAGAAGCTCTACACCGAGCTGTTCGCGATGGGTTTCTGCCACACAGTTGAGGTCTATAACGCGGACGAGGAACTCGTAGGCGGGCTTTACGGCGTCTCTTTGGGCGGAGCCTTCTTCGGGGAGAGCATGTTCTCAACACAGCGCGATGCCTCCAAGGTTGCCCTTGTGCATCTTTATGGCCGCTTGCTCTACGGAAACTTCCAGCTGCTCGATGCCCAATTCCAAACAGAACATCTGGAACAGTTTGGCGCTATGGAAGTCACAAAAGAGCATTATGGCAAACTTCTGCAAAACGCACTGAGGCATGAGGGCGATTTCAACGCCCTGCCCCAGGAGACCTCGGGCAAAGTGGTATTGCAAATCATCGAGGATATGCGACCGCCCCGCGGTAAAAAAAACGGCCTCTACTAAGAGGCCGCATCGCATTAATTCAAGGTCGCAAGCACCTTCGGCCGTGGGACCGGAATTTCACCTGAAGAAACAAAGTCATCGCCAGCCAACTCATCTTCTTCGGAAACGAGCTCAACAGCTGGCCCTGCATATCCTTCTGGCGGAGGAACCGAGGTGGAAGTCTTGCAGTTAATCAGCCAGATGTCATAAACGCTGTGCTCTACCGCATGTACACCCGGATTACTTGCAAACATCCAGCCACTGAAGATCCGCCGAACTTTGCTGTCCAGCGTGAGCTCGTCAACCTCAATAAACGCAGTAGTTTGCGAAGCTTCGGTCAGCGGACGGGAGTTACAAACACGCGGGGTAACCTGCAGCGCTCCAAACTGAACAGTCTCGTCAATATAAACATCAAAAGTGGTGACACGGCCGGTGATTTTGTCCAGCCCTTTAAACACTGCAACCGGGTTCTGGATTGGTGTCTGAGCTTGTATAGGCGATACAAACGCAACCCCACCAATCAACGCAGCAAGTGCGCAAGATGCAGCACGCCCAAGATATCTACGCATTGTAAAACCCATAAAACTTTCCAGCAGCTAATGATTCAATCGCCCGAGCTTTAAAGGGCTTAGCACTGGAATGCTACGGGGAAAAGGCAAGAACGAGGCAAACAAGCGGCAAAGCCTGAGGAATCTCCGCTAACCCACAGGCGTTGCGCAGATGTCACGCAACTTGGCACAGGCACCTCGCAAATTTTACTCAAATCCCAACCTACCAATTGTTCAAATCCTCGTTTGCGGCTGGTTTCATAACCAGTGATGTCAGCAACAACAAGAAATGCAATGCACGCAAAGCAAACCCGACCCGTCACAACCGACCAAAGTAAAACGCAAACCATACTGCACGCAGTTTGCGCGATTTTGCGTTGTTTGTGTCTGACAAAACGTTTTTTTGCGTTTTTTTGCGTTGTTATGTTTGTGACGCTCCCCACGATGGCTTCAGCACAACCATTTAAAGAGTACATCACGCAGCAGCACATGCAGGCACCAGCACCTCCCGAGAAGAAACCCGAGGGTGCGGGCCAAAATCCAAATTTGCAAGAACCGTTGCGCATGCCAGCAGTGCCTTTTATGGAATTTCACGCGGAAGAAATCATTGATCGGTTCCCGCTGACACCCGCCGACACCAGCTCGCCCAGAGCAACACTACAGAGCTTTATCGACATCATGGAGGAGACCAACGATCTCATTATGGAAGCTCACGAAGAGAACGCCGGGATGGTTGGGTTCGCGATGGATGTTATGGGTATGGGAGGAAACCGCAATAATGTTGAAAAGAAAATAGCCATTGCCGAGATCCTTCTGGAACGAGCAAGAGGCTCCTTCGACCTTTCCGAGCTCCCTAGCGCAACACGAAAGCGAACCTCCGTTGAGCTGGCATTGCAGTTAAAGGAGATACTCGATCGTATTCCACTCCCTGCTCTGGAAGATATCCCCGGAAGCGCCGCTGGAACCTACGACTATAACCAAGGTAATCTTGAAGACAGCTGGACGATCCCCTTTACCGAAATCACACTAACCAAAGTGAATGAAGGGCCCAATCAGGGAAAATATCTCTTCTCTGCCCAAACTGTAGACCGCATTCCCGAGTTTTATCATAGCGTGAAAGAGCTCCCTTCCCGGTTCGAACACAACAAAGACCTCTACAGTTTCTACGCATCCAGCCCCGGACAGCTCCTGCCGCCCGCATGGTTCTCATTCATCGAACAGCAGCCTGCATGGATACTGGATCTCTACTACGGACAAGCTGGATGGCAGTGGATCGCGCTGATTATCGTCACCTCGCTCACGCTGATTGTGCTGCTTCTGTTTATCAGCGGCATGCAGCGCATACCCAGCCAAAACAAACCTCTGAGGCGACAGCTGATCAGCATCATCAACACCGGTGTCGTCGTAAGTGCGCTCATGTTCCTGCGATATCTGGCGGATAATCAGATCAATATCGGTGGCCAGCTGCTTCAGGTATACGACCTGACCATCGAAACGCTGGTCTGGATTGGTGTTGCCTTCATCGCGTACAAGGCAATTCGCCTCTTAAGCGAGCTGGTGCTCATCAGGGATCGTGCCGTCGCCTCCATCGACCACAGCCTCATCCGCACAGCAACACAGCTTGTTGCAATCCTGTGCGCCCTGATCCTGCTTACGTTTGGTGCAACCCGCCTGAATCTCCCATTGTATGGAATCATTGCCGGTCTCAGTCTGGGCGGCCTTGCCATCGCATTTGCGGCCCAGCCCACGCTGGAGAACCTGCTTGGCGGGCTCATCATTTATGCAGATGGAATTGTCCGTGTGGGTGACTATTGCGAGTTCAACGAGATCCGTGGTCACGTTGTTTCAATCGGCATGCGCTCAACACGCGTCAGAACCTCCGATAGAACGCTCGTCACGATCCCCAACGCCGACCTCGCAAAAATGAATTTCAAAAACTTCACTTTGAAAGACCACTTCCGCGTCGTTCTCAGGCTCGCCTTAAAGTACGACACAAGCCCCAATCAGCTTGAAAAGCTCGTCAGCAAAATAAAGCAGATGCTTGCAGGCCACCCTCTTTCGCTCCCTGACACAACAAAAGTGCACCTGGAGAAAATTGATGAAACCGGCATCCTGCTGAAAATCGAAGACGGCGTGAAAGTTTCAACCCACGATGAGTTTTTAGTCGCTCAGGAAGACATCCTTCTGCGAACGCTTAAACTCATCTCAATGGAAAATATCGAAGTCGCTCACCCCTTCGTGTCCAACTATGAGGGCGCCGTCAGCCCGCCGCAAAATGATGACACGCCCAATCCGCAGACTGCGGAAAAGACCAAGCCTAAGCCAAAAGCGAAATCCAAAGTAAAGAAGGCCAAATAAAAACGCGGCCCCGAAGAGCCGCGTTTTAAAGAAATCACAATGAGCGAAGTGCCTCAGCCAAGAGCAGCGAGGCGATCAAGAGCCTCAGTCATCTTCTCTTTGCGCTCGGCAAGCTCCACCACTTTTTCTTTTTCAGCTGCAACAACATCTTCCGGCGCTTTTGCAAGGAAGCGTTCGTTTTCCAGCTTCTTGGAGATCTTGGTGAGTTCACCAACGATCTTGTCCAAAGACTTACCAAGACGGGCCTTTTCCGCATCCAGATCGATAACACCAGCCAGCGGCAGACAAACGGTCGCTTCGCCAACAACGATCTGAGCGGAACCCTGCGGAATCTCGTTAGCGGTGGTCACGCTTTCAGCACGCGCGTTCTTGATGATCGCTGCTTCGTGGATTTCCAAACGAGCCTTGGTCTGCTCAGAAGCACCGCACAGCACCACAGGAACTTTCGCACCAGCCGGAACGTTCATTTCAGAACGCACAGAGCGGATCTGAACAATCATATCGATCAGCCAGTTGATCTCCGCAGCCGCTTCCTCGTCTTCACCAATTGGAGTTGGCCAGGAAGAAAGAACAAGCATGTTGTCACGCTTGTTTTCCGTGTCTTCAACGGTACGCTCCCACAGCTCTTCAGTGATGAATGGCATAAACGGATGCAGAAGCTTTAGGATTTCATCGCGAACCCAAGCCGTGGTCGCACGAACTTCAGCCTTCGCGTCTTCATCATCAGAGTAGAAGATCGGCTTGGTCAGCTCCACGTACCAATCACAGAAGGTGTTCCAAACAAAGCGGTAAGCACCACCAGCCGCATCATTAAAGCGGTAGGTATCAATCGCTTCAGAAACCTCGCGAATAGCACGGCTGGCTTCAGTCACAATCCAGCGGTTCACAGTCTGCTTGACCAGCGCAGGATCAAAACCCTCAACCGAATGACACTCGTTCATTTCCGCAAAGCGGCAGACGTTCCAGAGCTTGGTCGTAAAGTTACGGTATCCAGCGACACGAGAGGTTGCCAGCTTAATATCACGGCCCTGAGCAGCCATCGCAGCAAGAGTAAAGCGCAAAGCATCAGCGCTGTATTCTTCAACCAGTGCCAGCGGATCAATCACGTTGCCCTTGGACTTGGACATCTTCGCACCCTTCTCGTCACGGACGAGGGCGTGGATGTACACCGTGTCGAATGGCTCGGTCTTCATGTAATGGTTGCCCATCATCATCATCCGGGCAACCCAGAAGAAGATGATGTCAAAGCCAGTCACAAGAACGGATGTTGGGTAGTAGCGTGCAAGCTCAGGTGTCTTATCCGGCCAGCCGAGTGTAGAGAACGGCCACAGTGCGGAAGAGAACCAGGTGTCCAGAACGTCTTCATCACGGTACATAGCAACAAAGTCAGCTTCGCCTGCATCGTGTGCAGCCAGAGCTTCGTTCTGCTCCATCAGCTTGACAGGCTTGCCGTAGAACTCAGAAGCTGCCGCCAGTGCTTCTTCTTCAGTCTTTTCAACGAAGAACTTGCCTTCAGGGCCATACCATGCAGGGATACGGTGTCCCCACCACAGCTGACGGGAAATACACCATGGCTGGATGTTTTCCATCCACTCATAGTAGGTCTTATCCCAGTTTGCAGGAACAAACTTGGTCCGGCCCTCACGAACAGACGCAATCGCAGGCTGAGCCATGGTCTTGGCGTCAACATACCACTGGTCAGTCAGCATCGGCTCAATCGGCACACCACCACGGTCACCATGTGGAACCATGTTCAGGTGGTCAACAACCTCATCAAGGAAACCGCCCTCTTCGAAGATCTTTACGATGAGCTTGCGAGCTTCAAAGCGCTCCATACCATGAAGCTGCTCCCAGACGCCGCGCTGTAAATCGGTAGGTTCAAGACCTTCCAGATAATCGTCATTTTCCAGAAGCACGATGTTAGCTTCACGGTCCATGATTGAAATCTGACGAAGAGAATGACGCTTACCAATGTCAAAGTCATTGAAATCATGTGCAGGCGTCACTTTCATTGCGCCTGTACCAGTTTCAAGGTCAACATAGTCGTCAGCAATGATTGGAATACGGCGGCCAACAATAGGCAGAATAACATCCTTGCCCTGCAGCTCTTTAAAGCGCTCATCATCCGGGTGAACGATGACAGCCGTATCACCAAGCATGGTCTCCGGACGAGTGGTCGCAATCACGATGTAATCGCGGGTCTCAAACTCGGTCGCCTTGCCTTCGTCGTCAAATGCAACTGGATGCTCGTAGGTCACGCCATCCGCCAGCGGATAGCGGAAATGCCACATGTTGCCCTGCATTTCTTTCTGCTCAACTTCCAGATCGGAAATCGCAGTCAGCAGCTTAGGATCCCAGTTCACAAGGCGCTTATCCTTGTAAATCAGGTTCTCTTTGTAAAGAGAAACAAAGACTTCCAGAACGGCCTTGGACAGACCCTCATCCATGGTGAAACGCTCACGGGACCAGTCACAAGACGCACCAAGGCGCTTGAGCTGGTTAAAGATCATCCCGCCGGACTCACCTTTCCACTTCCAAACGCGCTCTACAAACGCCTCGCGGCCAAGGTCGCGGCGGGTCATGTTACCGCCCTCAGCAGCCATCTGACGCTCAACAACCATCTGCGTGGCGATACCCGCGTGGTCCATACCCGGCTGCCACAAAACATCACGGCCACGCATACGCTGGTAGCGAACCATAATGTCCTGCAGGGTGTTGTTCAAAGCGTGGCCCATATGCAAAGAGCCTGTCACATTAGGCGGCGGAATCACGATCGAGTAGGTCGCAGCTCCATCTTCTGCGCCCGCACCTGCCTCAAAGGCTCCTGCCTGTTCCCAGGCTTCGTAAATCCGCGGCTCAACGGAGGCCGCCTCATATGTTTTATCCAGCATACCTAAAGCTCTTCCACTTATGGAGTTTGTCTGGTGTAAATCGGATGCACTCGCCTAAGTCAACCTTTCATGCCGCCTGCAGACACATTTGAGCGACAAATACCCAAACCGCCCACACCGCAGCTAAGTTTTCCTAAGGTTTCACACGAAGGGAGTCATGAACTCCGGGCAATCCGAGGGGAGCTGACCTCCCCTCTGACCCGAAAGATTATTTGCGCGAGATACGGTCGATCTCTTGGCGCACAAGCCGCTCCACCACACCCGGCAGATGCTGGTCGAGCCAGCCTTTCAGCATTGGGCGTAGCATCTCGGCCACAAGGTCTTCCAGCGTACGGGCGTTCTTGGACAGCACCGTGTTGGCCAGACCATTAAAAGCACTGGACACAACCTGATCCGTGGTGCTTGAAATAAGTGTTTCCATTGGATCTTGCGCATTAGCAGGCTCTAAGATGTCGTCCTGTTCCGCGCTGCTCAATCCAAACGCCTCAGGTCCCAGCGGATCAATAAAGGCGACATCTCCATCACCCCCATCGGCCTTTTCCGCAAGACCTTCAACCATTTTTACCGGGGAGGATTGCTCGTCAATCTTCTCTTTTTGCGTCAGCTCCAAAACTTCACGCTCTGCTTCCTTTGCCTCTTCAGGCTCAGGTGCGGGAGCTGGCTCCAGTGCCGCTGGCGCATCATCAAAGAGTTTATCCAGATCGTCCTGAGACAATTCGCGATTTGCGTCCGCTTCACTCAATACATCATCTGTCATTTGCTTAGCGCCGCTCGCTTCGTCATCCGAAATAATCTTGCGGATCGAGCTAAGGATATCCTCCATGGAAGGCTCGTTACCCTGTGAAACAGCTCCCATGATTGCACTCCACTTCTATTCGCGTCTAATCCGCCGGCTTTCCGACTCAGTTAATTAATAAATACTTACTCAAATATAAGAGAAAAGCCGAGCCGCCCGACAGCCAGACAGCTCGCAAAACGCCAATTCCCACAAGGAAAACTGGCAATCCAGCAGGCACCCCAATAAAAAAGGGAGCATTACCTGCTCCCTTCTCAAAATTCTTCATTATATCAGAGGAACTTAACGTCCATCTGGAGTCCGCAGACCAATCCACTTGTCGCGTACCAGCCGATAGTGCTCCGTTGGATCGTAACGCGCACCACTCAGACCAAGATTATCAAAGTCAAGACGACCAACGGCTGAAAGCACTGCATAAGCAGCAACCACACGGTCGCGCTGAGAGGTTACAAGCGTCACACGCGCATCAACCAGATCACTCTGTGAGTCCAGTACGTCCAGTGTGGTCCGCTGCCCAACACGCTGCTCTTCAATCACACCTTCCAGAGCAAGACGCGCTGCCGCGACTTCTGCTTCTGACGCTGTGATCGAGGCAATAGACGCATTCAGCTGCCCCCATGAGGAGATGGCCTGCGCGCGAATACTGTCGCGGGACACATCAACCATAAGCTCGGTCCGACCCAAATCTTCCTTCGCCTGACGAATTTGAGAGTACTCACCACCGCCTTGATAGATCGGAATGGTCACGCGACCAAAGATTGAAGCTGTCACGCTTTTACCACCGCCCTGAGCACCAATTGGAAGGGAGCGATCATTATAGAAAAATTCACCATCCAGATCTGCGGATGGCAGCAACACGCCCTCTGCAGTCTTCACCGCAAATTGGGCTGCATCAACCATGAACTGCGAGGTCTGGATAGAAGGATGCTCTTCCTGACCAATGGAGATTGCAGCAGATACCGTCTGTGGCAACAAACTGGATATATTGGTGCGTGCACTCAGGTTTGTTGGATCAATGCCAATGACCTGACGAAAGATCGCGCGGCTGGTGTTCAGGTTTGCCAGCGCAGTATTCAACGCAGATTGCGCACGTGCCCGACCAGCTTCAGATTGGGATACATCCGTCCGCGTACCTTCACCCACATTAAAGCGGTCGACGGAAGCCCGGACCTGTTCTTCCTGGAAGTTCAAATCGCTCCGGCGTAGGGAGACCAGCGCGGTATCACGAATAACATCCATGTAAGCGGTTGCAGCCTGAAACAGGGCCGTTTGTTCCTGAAAGCGCAGATCTTCACGCTGCGCACGCACAATCGCCTCAGCCTGACGTGTAGAATTTATCGTCCTGAAGCCCCGAAATAACGGTTGGTTCAACGTCGCGACAAAACGGGATTCAGAAAATGTTCGTGTCGAACGAGAAGCTACACCAAGGGTCTGATCAATAGTATCGGCCTCCTCCCACTGGCCACCATAAAGCGCCGAAGCAGAAAGGGTCGGGCGCCACCCGGACAACGCCTGTGGCACACCTTCATCCGTCACGCGAAGCTGTGCACGCGATGCGTTCAATGTCGGGTTATTTTGATAGGTAGCAGCCAATGCTTCCTGAATAGTAAGGGCATTTGCACCCTGAGCACTCACAAGCAAGCCAACTGCGGCTACTGCACCCGCTAACGTTTTCCGAGAAACCACTTCATATGCCTCAAACAAAGGTCAATCTTACGAACCGCAAACCCAACACGTTTGCCGAAAAATTTATCATATTCGACGTTTTCCGACCCCCGCGATCAAACCGGTTTCGAAAAAAAATAAAAACTGCGACGAACAGGCAACATCTAATTGATGCAATTAACTAGCCCATGCGCAGATATCATTCCCCGAAGGCACACTAATTGAACCATTAAGATTTTACTACTGTTTTTTCACCCAATAATTGATACGTGGATATCTCTTTATGGACGGCAAATCAGTCTGCACCCACTAGCAGCTTTCCCTTGATCCAAACTGAACTGGCCCTGCCTACAAACAGCAGGACCGGCAAACTGTAATTCACATCACGAAAACCAAACTCAAGCAGAAAACTGCACAGAAAAAACAAAAAAGGCGAAGGTTTCCCCTCGCCTTATATCTCCACACAACAAATACAAGTTTTAAAACTCAAAGACTTCCGGCTTCTCAAAACCAGGAAGCGCACAGGCATGCGCATTAAACGCAAATACAGCGCTCACATTATCGCCAGATCGGGTGTAGCACCGCGCAACGCCCGCATTACTTTCACCTTCAACAACAACAAGACGGCCACCGTCTTTCAGCTGTGCAGTCAACGCTTCTGGCAGCACCTCAACAGAACCGTTCACCAGAATAACATCATAGGGGGCGTCAGCCGCATAGCCCTTGGTCAGGTCACCATCAATCACTGCAGCATTCTCAATACCGAGCTGCTCCAGATTGGCAGAGGCAGCTTCTGACAACGCCACATCGGCTTCCAAGCCAACAACAGATTCGGCAAGGTAAGAGATCACCGCAACGCCATAACCAGAAGCAGCCCCCACAACCAGAACCACATCCTTGTCGGTAATATCAGCCAGCTGCACAAGACGACCAAAGATGTGTGGCTTGAGCATCTTGCGCTCACCTTTTTCATCCACCACCACATCTTCGTCTATATAGGCCAGCTCCCTCAGATTTTCCGGAACGAACTTTTCGCGGGGCACCTTGCCCATGGCACCAATAATGCGCAGGTCTGTAATATCATTGGTTCGCAGCTGATTATCGACCATCAGTGTTCTTTGTTCCGCGAAGTTGACCATCCTGTCCTCACTGTCTCGCAAGATTCTTTGGCTGAGAAATATCGTTCATGCAGCACAAACACAAGCTGCCACATCCCTAAAAATAAACGGTACCCTCTGTTGTTTTTCTATTTTTGAATTTTGCAACGCAAATATGAACTTTCTCATGAAGGCAGAAGACAAAAAGAAAGGCAGATTGACATCTACCTAGTCAGGTAAACCCCATAGATTTCGGTGTTTTACACAAGAGTGATAGCAGAATCGAAATTGCCCGCTTGACTATCGGGGCCAAATATCAGAAAAGCCCTCTCACACCACACGGGGCCTCTTGGCGGAGTGGTGACGCAGCGGATTGCAAATCCGTGTACGCCGGTTCGATTCCGGCAGAGGCCTCCACTTTCTTCTCCCCATTGTTTTCATTATATTTATTTGGGTTCTTCCCGCACTTTTAGTGCTATTGGAAAAAGTGAGGGATTTGTGGACGCTTTATGCGCCATGAGCTTGGCGGTCTAGTGCAAAGCAACGTTGCAGACGCAAAATCGGTGGCCACTTCTCAGCGTTATGCGCAAGTATTGAAACTGTGCTCTTTTGGTACCCCTTGCAAATCAAGAATACTCTTCCAAACCATGCAGAGCGCGGCTGCAAATGTCCGCTGGACCAGACCACACTGCCTTTGTCTGATCGATACAAACTAAGGATTAAGATTATTCATTTGAGCCGCTTGGCAAACAGTCCTATCTTCCAACGTGGTTGTCGGTGAAGTCTTGCAGGAACATTGAACGTATGAAGCGGTTTTCGGTTTTTACACTCGTTCTGTCATTATTGCTCGCATCGGCTCAATCCGCCTCCAATGATGAGGATGAACTTGCGAGACAATTCGTAGAGCAATCCCAAATGCTGGAGTTGATGAGTGAGAGAACCCTGCTGGAATTGAGCCCAATCGTCTTCAACATTTACAAGAAGAAAAATTCAGACACAGCTAAGGAACTTACCGACAGCCTCATCTCTGAGATGGCAGAGAGGTTTGCGAGGAGCAGAACTGACCTATCCACACAGCTCATCACACGTCTCACAAACAAGTTTTCAAAGGACGAACTAGAGCAGCTATTACAATCAGGCCATACCTATGAGCAAGATTTTCATCTCTTAAACGTCAAGTTGGAGTTTGACACCAACTCAAAGACTTTCCGCTTAGTTGATGTTCCAGATTAAAACTTCACGTTGCTAAGCTCAACACTAGCACTCCAAATTCGACGCACCATCCCCGTTTCACGGACTACCGAGAAAGAGCTCACGGACGACCTTTGAAGCCCCAGTCACGCTCAGGTGGTTGTTATCGACGTAATAGAACCCACCCGCATCTGCCATTTGGCAGTTTTGCCCCTCACAGAGCACCGACTTCAAATCTGCAAGCTCGACAAAATCATATTTGTCAGCAACCATTTGCAGCGTCCGGTCCAGCCGAAACTGCCTGTCCAGATCATCCATTTCCCTGAACTTGCAAGCAGGTTCATAAACCTCCCTATCCCGATACAGATACAAGATCCGGCATGGCTTGAGCCTTTGTGGGCTGACCGCTTCCGGTACTTGAGTAGCTATCACAACACTCTTTCCCAGGCGCCCGAGAAACTGAAGGCTCTCCTCTAAATGCACAACTTCAGCAGGAAGGATGGAGGACTGTGCGGCGGATACATCCGTCTCCTCCCCTGCACGCGTCAGGTTCAGCAAGGAGTGCCAGCGCGCGGCAATCACCACCGTTTTTGCCTCTGGAAATCTGCCAAGCTGTCGGCCTACGGTTTCCCGGTTAAAATGAGCACACTTGGCAGCAGAGTTTTTGTAGTTGTACAGATACGGACCACAGGCAGGCGTTTGAAAAACAACAGCTCGCAGTTTTGCAGCCTCAAACGCCTCACTCATCCCAAGACCAAGCACGCGCGCATGAGAATCTCCCCAAACAAACAGCGATGGTTTAGCCTCCTCAAAACCAACATCACAGGTAAATGTGCGCTGCGGTCCACTCAGTTGCCGACAGTGGTCTTCCTCAAAAGAATGATCCTGCTGCAACTGTAACGTCATCTCTAAAACATTGTCGGGAATAAACGCACGAAGGAGCTGACTATTGTTGATCACCACAAGGCTAAATAGCACCGTCAACGCCGTCATGGCCGTCAACCACCGCTTATGAACCGGGACCGGTTGCCTCCCACAAACTCTGAACGGTTTCTCAACAAGCCAGTAAAGTAGACAAGCCAGCAGGAGCGAGAGCGCCACCCCCATGTGCGCTCGCACAAACAGGCTTTCCCGCATAGGGTCCATAATGTGCATGAGGACAACTATTGGCCAATGCACCAAGTACAAACTGTAGGAAATCCGGCCCAACGCCCTTACGGGAGACAACTCTAGTGAATATGCGGTCACCTTATTCCCAGCGACACCCTGCCAAAGCAACACGGCTGTTGCCAATGTCGGAACGAGCGCCACAAAACCGGGCCAGCCTGCTTGCGGAGCATAAAAAGCGCAGACAGCAAGCGTGAGGATGCCAAAGGCCGAAACCAGATTTGAGCTGATTGAAGACTGCCTGACGTCCTTCTCTTGCGACACAATCGCGATAAGGCCACCCACGCAAAACTGCCAGAGCCGTGTGAGGATTGAGAAATAGGCAACTTCCGGATCATGCACCGCAAGGATCACAGCGCTGATGAATGATACCAGCGCCACGGAGCCAATCACCGATACCTTAAAAAGCAGCGACCTCTTTGAGATTATAAACAAAAGCAGCGGCCAAAGCAGATAGAACTGCACCTCAACCCCAAGTGACCACAAATGCAGAACCGGCTTCTCAATTGCCGCAATATCAAAGTACCCCGCCCCCGAAGACGGCGCATAGATGTTGTAGGAAAACAGCGATGCATAGAGGAAGGAAACCGGGAAGTCATAGAGAAGAAACTCTGAGGGGTAGCTGAGAAACAACAGCGCAAGAGCCGCCAGTACCACATAATAGGCCGGTGCAATGCGCCAAAATCGTTTCCGATAAAACCTCCCAACCCCATGTAAAGACCAATCAAACTGCCGCCCAAGCACAATCTGTGTCATGAGAAAACCAGAGAGGACAAAAAAGATATCAACCCCGATAAAGCCACCAGCGACACCCGGCAGGTTGAAATGAAAGAGCACGACAAAAGCAACGGCGAGCCCCCGTAAACCTTCAATATCAGGCCGATAGCCCAAGCGCTGGTTCTTTGTGCTCGTCATGAAAATCTTCCAAACTGCAACACGATAGCTATGCCGCAATCATCCGATTTTCATTGTCACGGACAATCTTTCGATTGTGTATGGTGATAATTCCTAGCAAATACCCAGATGGCCCCGAAAAGCCAGAATACCTCACCTACCGCGCATGGAACGCAGCCCACACAGACCCAAAGGTTGCACAATACGAGCCGATCTATTATTTAGCACGCAAAGGTAGCACTTAAGCAAACCCATAGACTCTCGCTTAAAATACCGAGTAGTAGACATGTTTATGTGCACATGAAGAAAAACAACAAATAATAAAAACTTCATACTACTGAACTAGAGGCAGATTCAGATGGCTTCTATTGACAAAAAAATTCAAAAACTGATTGTAAAATTTTTGTGCTTATCAACAAAAGACAAGGAAGCGCGACGATGGAAACGCTCCTTTCTTATGACACTTGGACTTCTTGACCTCTTTCAATCCCCCTTAATGCTCCTGAAAACCATCGGAACGCGGTTCACAAAGCCCGATTGTTACATAATCGAACTGAACCCCTTCCATATGGAATGCTTATACGCAATACACCGCTATATCAAAGACGGGAATCACAGCACCGTCATCTTGACAACACCGCAGAACGCCAGCTTAAACCTGTTCCCAGAAGACGTGAAAGTTATCCCAATACTGCCCGTTTTTGTTAAATTGCTTGATAGGCTCAGCTTTTTTAACGGAACCAGATTTATCTTTGCTGGCTCCTATTACATTACATATAGCCAGACAACTATAGAAAGCTTCCTACCTAACTACATAGCATCAAATGCCAAGGTTCTGGTTATCGATCATGCGCCCGGGGTATTTGCGGCGATTAAATCTTCTTCACCTAACGTACATAAGTTCGTGCTGGCGGAATTTCTCTCTGAGAAACACAACCTGCCGTTTGTGTATACCTGCATGTACCCCGGTGGAGAGGACCATAAGAGAGAGAAAGATCTGCTATCTGTGGGTATTGTAGGACAGCCAAAACGTCGGGACATCGATTCCCTAATCAATATCATTGATGAAAACGAAGATATCTTCACCTACATCATCGCGTGCTGGATCGATCCAAAATATAAAGAACACTTCAACACACTAAAAAATGTTGCTTACTACGAGAATGCAAGCTTTGCGAGGCTATTTGACTGCTGCCGCAAGGCAACTTTCATTCCGTTCCTAATCCATGATGGCAATGACTATTATTTCAATGCCATCAGCGGAAATTTAAATCTATCAATCGGCTTTGGTCTCATTCCAATAATCGAAAGAGAGTTAGGTACACTCTATGGATTTGATGAAACCATGGCGATCTTTTATGAGAGCAAAGCAGATTTAGCACGCGCGGTAGAAGAAGCACGCTCGATGAGTAGAGAAACAATCAAAAACTATCGATTGAACCTACTGAATTACAAACAAGAATTGGAAGCTAGGTCATACCAGAACATCGTCAGCGTTCTAGAGCAGAACTCCTCTCCCGAGAAGCCTGAGCGTCCACCTCTAGATTAACTTCTGGATGATCCCGTTCTGGCCCCAACCGCCAGAACCTGTGCAGTACCACGTCACCAATGTGTCCTAGCCCTTTCTTCCCCATTAGACTAGACGGAGAAACGATCGCAGCGATGCCGCTTTGAAGGGAAATACACCGCATGGGTGATATAGATGAGCTTCCAGCCAAGCCCAAGTCCCCTCCTCGCCGCAAGAAGAAGCGCAGGAAAGCCACCTTTGCCTCAGAAAGCGAAATGTGCACGCACTTCATCAGCAAGCTGCCTGTAGAGTGGATCGCATATCCTGAATGGGGCAATTGGGATATTCTGCTGGTAAGGCATTCCGACGGTTTTCAAATCGGCATTGAGGCAAAGCTCCGCCTCAACGCCAAAGTCATTTCACAAGCCGCTGAAAATGCCTATCAATGCGACAAGCCGGGGCCCGACTGCCGCGCCATCCTCATCCCCAAAGGCTCCAATCTGGATTTCCAGCCGGTCTGTAACATCCTGTCCTTGCAAATCATTGAGATTGAAAGTGAAAGCTCTAAGAGCCCAAGTACGGTCAATTGGTATCGCCCTAAATTACCTAACCCGGACCGCGCCTCTCCGGCAGGAAATTTCAAAGAGTTTTACCCCACCGAGCGCCTGGAACTGCCCGAAATCATCCCCATTGTGGAAGCTGGCAAACCCTCTCCCATTAAACTGACACCTTGGAAAATCAAAGCCATCAAGCTTGATGTGCTCCTCAAAAAGCATGGCGTCGTCACCCGTAAACTGTTCAAGGCACTCAATCTCAGTACCACCCTCTTTCTCCACTCCGGAAACGACTGGATGCGCAAAGGCACTGCGCGCGGAGAGTGGGAGCGCGGCGCAAACTTCCCCAATTTCAGAGCAGGATGCGAAGAAAACTACGACGAGTTGGAGAAGCGTTACAAAACCTGGGCGAAAACTCTGCCTCTCGAAGACATAGTAAAACCAGAACGCGAGGAAGAACCTGTCACATAAGTGCCAGGATTTCCCTGTAGGGTTGCAGATTGAACATGCCCTCAAAACAACAGTGTTTTACTTGACGCAAAAAGCTGCTAACTTACCGTTAGGTAAACCTAGCAACTGGGAGGGAGCGATGGTTTTTAAAACGCAGGACAGTTCAGGCAATTTCACAACCTACAAAGACGCAAAGCGGCATTACTGGCTGATCGCATATTTTGGCAGCAGTATCACAGTATTTAGCGTGGCACTCTATGCGTACACACAGGTCACGGCGACACTATTTCTTCCTCTTTTCTACTTCTTCATCATCATCCCCGGACTTGATGCCCTCCTTGGCGAAGACCCATACAATCCACCGGATGATGTACTGGCCCAAATGTCAGAGGACCCGTATTACAGCCGCCTTGTGCGCTGGCTCGTCCCCTACGCATGGATCAACCTATTTGCAGGTGTCTGGCTCGCCGGCACTTACGACCTCCCGCTCTGGCTCATTGCTTTGTTTGCCTTTGGCATGGGCCTGTTCGGCTCTGGCACCATCATGCTGGCCCACGAACTAGGCCACAAAACCAACAAAACCGACCAGCTGCTCGCCAAATTTGCGCTCGCAGTTGTCGGCTACGGCCACTTCTGCATCGAGCACAACCGCGGCCATCACATCCACGTGGCAACACCTGAAGATCCGGCCAGCGCCCGCATGGGAGAAAGCGTCTACGCCTTCGCATGGCGCGAGATCCCCGGTGCATTTGTAAGGGGCTGGCAGAACGAAAAGATGCGTTTGCAAAAGAAAGGCTTAGGCACTTTCTCCCTGCAAAACGATATCCTTCAAGGCTACGCCATCACGCTGATTGTTTTCGCAATATGCACTGCTCTCTTCGGCTGGACGGCTCTTCTTCTGCTCGTCATTCAAGCCATTGTGGCCTGGTACGGCCTCACGCAGGCAAACTATGTTGAGCACTACGGGTTGCTGCGCCAGAAGGACGAAAACGACAGGTATGAGCGCTGCCAGCCGCGTCATTCATGGAACACCAACCACATCTTCTCAAACCTGAGTACGTTCCACCTACAGCGGCATTCAGATCATCACGCCAATCCATTGCGCCCCTATCAGACCCTAAGAAACTTCCCTGATCTGCCACGCCTTCCAAGCGGGTATCCGGGCTGCTTCGCATTGGCTGCAGTTCCCTCACTCTGGTTCAGAACCATGGATCCCAAGGTGATGGAATGGGCAGGCGGCGACATCAACAAGATCAACCGCGTTGAGGGCTATGAACCTGCAGGCAAATCTACGCTCAACACCTGTTGAAACACACAGAATACCAGTACAACTCATAGCAATCGAAAGGTCACCCCGCTAAAACAGAAATAAGTTTTCAAGCGGGGTAAGACCAATGCAGCACGGTGGTGATCTTTCAAAGGCAATTGCCGCGTTTGGCGGGACCGAAAGCGACTGGATGGACCTCTCCACCGGCATCAACCCCGTTGCCTATCCAGCAGCAGAACACATCACCGCCCGCGGTCTGACAGATCTGCCGGGCGAACGCGCCGAGAATGCGTTGATCGAAGCAGCTCGACAAGCCTATAACCTCTCTCCCAATTCCGCTATCGCAGCCGCGCCGGGCACACAGGCAATCATCACAGCCCTCCCCTATTTACTGGGCGCTAATTGCTCCATATCCATCATTGGCCCAACCTATTCCTCCCACGAGGAGAGCTGGAAAGGTGCTGGCGCAACAGTCCAGTGCATTTCCAAAGAGCAAGCACATGAAGCCACCACAGATCACCTGCTGCTGGTAAACCCAAACAACCCGGACGGTCATATCTTCACAAGGGAAGAACTGCTGAAACTTGCGGCTATCAAACAACAAAACGGCGGCTACCTGATCGTCGACGAAGCCTTCATGGACCTTTACCCGCAAGCTTCTATCATTCCGCAGATCAAGGACCTGCCCATTCTGGTGCTGCGCAGTTTCGGCAAGTTCTTCGGCCTTGCGGGCTTACGCCTCGGCTTTCTGGTCGGCCCAAAAGAGGTAACAGAAAAGCTGCAAAACCAGTTCGGCAGCTGGGCAGTATCAGGCCCCGCACTGGACGTTGGCCGCGCCGCCCTAGCGGACCTGAACTGGCAAACTGAAATGCGCAGCTCCTTGAAGAGCGAAATGGGCCTCTTCAGCACACTGCTGAAAGATCAAAACATTTCAATTGTAGGCCAAACGGATCTTTACATCCTGATCGAGCACCCATTAGCCCACCCACTCCACAATGCCTTGGCAAAGGAGAGGATCTGGACGCGGGTGTTCGACTTCAGCGAAAACTGGATGCGGCTGGGACTGCCCGCCGCTGATTCAGACCGGCAACGCTTTGCCAAATCCTTTAAAGATGCGCTGCAGACGGTAGAAGACCATGCTGCTTTTTGAACATACGCTCTGGATCGTCCTGCTCGCCATCCTGCTCGACGCCGTCATCGGTGATCCTGACTGGCTCTGGTCAAGGCTTCCCCATCCGGTCACGCTGATCGGCAAGCTCATCTCCTTTATGGACCGCACATACAACAAACCTGAGTTCCAGCGCAGCGTACGCAAGACCAACGGTATCTTCGCGCTTGTTGCTCTGCTCATCTGCGCCGCCCTTGCAGGCTTCATCCTACAGGCTGGACTAAGCTACCTGCCCTTCGCAGATGTCCTGATCGCACTGGTTGGAATGACGCTGATCGCGCAAAAAAGCCTCTACCAACACGTGGCAAGAGTCCGCGATGCCCTACGATACTCCGGGCTCACCGAAGCGCGTAAACAAGTCTCCATGATCGTCGGCCGCAATCCGGACTATCTGGATGAAGCTGGCGTCAGCAGAGCAGCAATTGAATCATGCTCTGAGAATTTCTCCGACGGGATCGTCGCCCCCATCTTCTGGTTTGCAGTGCTCGGCCTGCCCGGCCTCTTCATGTACAAGTCCGTCAACACAGCCGACAGCATGATCGGTCACAAAAACGAGATTTACCAAGACTTTGGCTGGGCCTCCGCCCGCTTTGATGATCTCATCAACCTGCCCGCCTCACGCTTATCTGGCCTTCTCATTGTGCTGGCAGCGTTGGTTTCACGCCGCCCCTACAAAGCCGCAACTGAAACCATCCTCAGAGAAGCAAAGAACCACCGCTCCCCTAACGCAGGCTGGCCAGAAGCCGCAATGGCCGGCGCACTGGGCGTGGCACTGGCAGGCCCACGCCAATACGCAGAATACAGCGTAGATGACCCATTCATGAATGCAGAGGGGCGTAAAGAAGCGAATGCAGACGACATCGACAGTGCGCTAAAACTCATAGCAATTTCCTGCACCCTGCTGGGACTATTTATCGCTGCAGCAGCATTGATCCTTTAGACACGCGACTGCGCAATACCCCAAAGCGCGTCCAGATCAAGGTGCGTCTCAAGATGATCAGCAAGCGCATCCAAAGCCTGCTCCACCCTGTGCTCGTAGCTCAGTTGAGAAACTGCGCCAAACCCTTTCAGGAAGGCAGCGCGAAACGCATCGGAGCCAAAAATCCCATGCATGTAACAGCCTGAAATCAAGCCGTCTTTCGAGATTGCTCCATCCACATGATCGCCAAGATCAACAAAAGGCCGCTCACAATCCGCACCTGTCGTCCGGCCCACATGGATCTCATAACCAGTAACATTCTCCCCACTCGGTATGTGTCGCCCGGTCTTCTCAGTGGTTTCTTTGTGAGGTGTCAGAATGGTCTCAACATCCAGCAATCCGAGCCCCTCGACAGCGCCCGCCGCTCCCTCGATACCATCAGGATCAGCAATCCTCTTGCCAAGCATCTGGTAACCACCACAAATCCCCAGAACCTGACCACCACGGCGCACATGCGCGTAAAGATCGATATCCCAACCCTGCGCACGAAAGAACGCCAGGTCTCCAATGGTCGATTTTGTTCCCGGCAGTAGAACCACATCCGCATCAGCAGGAAGTACCTCGCCCGGCAGAACAAACTCAAGCGAGACATCAGCCTCCATGCGCAATGGGTCAAGATCATCAAAATTAGCAATGCGGCTGATGACCGGAACGACCACCTTCAACTTGCCATAGCTAGTGCTCTCAGAAAGATCCAAAGCATCTTCAGCTGGCAGGTCCATTACTTTAGGAAACCACGGCACAACCCCGTTGCACGGCCAGCCGGTCTTTTCTTCAATCGCCGTCACACCCTTATCAAAGAGCGAAGGATCACCGCGGAACTTATTGATAAAAAACGACTTTATGCGCTGCACCTCAGCTGGTTCCAGCACTACATGGGTCCCAACAAGCGAGGCAATGACGCCACCGCGATCGATATCCCCGCACAGCACCACAGGAATATCCGCTGCATCCGCAAAGCCCATATTGGCAATATCACCAGCACGCAGATTTATCTCCGCAGGCGAACCTGCCCCTTCCACCAGCACCAGATCAGCCTTTGATTCAACCTGCGCAAAACTCTCCATAACATATTGGATAAGCGTGCTTTTCTGCCTACCAAACTCAGCCCCGCGCATCGTTCCAAACCGCTTGCCCTGCACAATAACCTGCGAGCCGCTGTCGTTCTCCGGCTTCAGCAAGACTGGATTCATATGCACACTTGTTGCAACCTTCGCACCCCGCGCCTGCAAAGCTTGAGCGCGCCCGATCTCGCCGCCGTCAGCAGTGACAGCAGCATTGTTGGACATGTTCTGCGGTTTGAAGGGCTGCACGGAAAGGCCGCGCCGTGTGAAAGCGCGGGCCAGTCCGGCGACAAGAACACTCTTGCCAACATTGGAGCCGGTGCCCTGTATCATCAGGGCCGGCTTTTTTATTCCCGTTTGTGAGGAAGGCACGATCTAGAATTCAACCCCTTCCTGAGGCTTCACACCGGAGCGGAACGGGTGCTTGATCTGGCCCATCTCGGTCACAAGATCCGCAATCTCGATCAGCTCTTCCTTCGCATTACGGCCAGTGATAACCACATGAACATCCTCAGGTTTTTCGTCGCGCAGGTACGCAACAACCTCTTCAAGCGGAATGTATTCATAACGCAGCACAATGTTCAGCTCATCCAGCAGAATCATCTTGTGCTCACGCGAACTTATCAGCTCTTTAGCCGCATCCCATGCAGCGCGTGCAGCATTAATATCCCGCTGCCGGTCCTGCGTTTCCCACGTAAAGCCTTCGCCCATACGCTTGATGGTGACCAGATCAGAGAACCGGTCCAGCGCCATGCGTTCGCCGGTTTCCAGACGACCTTTCACGAACTGCACAACAGCAACTTTGTGACCATGGCCAAGGCTGCGGAAGATCATACCAAAACCAGCGGTGGACTTGCCTTTCCCCTTACCGGTGTGGACGATCAGCAACCCTTTCTCAATGGTTTTAGTCGCCATGATCTTGTCACGGGCCGCCTTCTTCTTGCGCATCTTTTCTGCGTGGCGGGCGTCCAGTTCCTGTTCACTCATGTCAGCTTTAGTTACCATCTTATTCCCCTCGGTCCATGAGTGCGCGTCGCAACTCTAACAAATCATCATAGGCGCTGTTTCGTTTCGGCACCCACATATCTCGTTGAATGACCTCTAAGAATCGCTCGGTCATTTCCAAAAGCGCTGCGGAATTCTTCTCCGCAATAAAGTCTCTCACCTCATCATCATAAAGATATGCATCATATAACTGATCGAAGTGATGGTTTGAGACAGCATTGGTTGTCGCCCCAAATGCAAAAAGATAGTCCAGTGTCGCCGCCATCTCAAAGGCACCTTTATACCCATGGCGCATCACACCGGCGATCCATTTTGGATTGGCAGCTCTCCCCCTGACAACCCGTCCAATTTCCTCAGAAAGCGTGCGAATGACAGGGCGCTCCGGGCGAGAATGGTCGTTGTGGTAGATGTGTGGGGCTTCACCTTTGAGCGTTTCAACAGTCGCCGCCAAACCGCCCTCAAACTGATAATAGTCATCAGAATCAAGGAGATCGTGCTCTCTGTTGTCCTGATTATGAACCACTGCATCAGCATGTGTGAGCCGGGTGACCAGATCGTCCTTGGCCTGTTCTCCTTCTTGTGAACGACCATAAGCATAGCCGCCCCATTCCAGAAAACTCTCCGCAAAGTCCGCACGGTTATCCCACAGCTTCTCATCAATCAGTGCCTGCAGGCCAGCACCGTAAGCCCCCGGTTTACTTCCGAAAATCCGCGTGGATGCCCGCTTGCGTGCCTGCCCTTCTTCAACACCTTTAGCCAGTAGTCCCCCAAGTTCTGATCGGAACCGGGCTGCCAGCGGATTGGCCTCTTCCGGTTCATCCAACTCCGAGATCGCTGCAACTGCCGCATCGAACAGATGTATGAGTTGCGGAAACGCATCGCGAAAAAAGCCGGAAATTCTGAGGGTTACGTCGACTCGAGGGCGCTGGAGTTCGGAAAGTGAAACAATCTCGAAACCAGTGACACGACCAGAGGCCTCTTCCCACACAGGGCGAGCCCCAATCAGGGCCAGCGCCTGTGCGATATCATCCCCGCCGGTGCGCATATTTGCGGTTCCCCAGCAGCTCATGGCGATGCTTTGCAACCACTCGCCGTGCTCCTGAAAGTGACGCATAATCAGAGCACTAGCGCTTCGTTCTCCCAGCTTCCACGCGACTTTTGTGGGAACGGCTCGAACGTCAATAGAATAAAAGTTACGCCCGGTCGGCAGCACATCTGGCCGCCCACGGGACGGCGCACCTGATGGCCCAGGGGGGACAAACCGTCCTGCCAGAGAGGATAACACCCCCTCCACCTCTGCAGCCCCAGAGGCATCCACAGACCGTGCAATCTCTTGCTCCAAGGCCTCCAACACAGCACAAGTCGCTGTAAACTCGACAGGAACCGCCGTTTCACCAGAAACAAACGCCAGTGCCAGCGCTTCCAGCCGCTCCACCGTGTCACCGCAGCTACGCCATGGCGCGTCAACAAGCTCCTGCAGCAGAGCAGGCCGTTCGCCGGTCCAGTCCTGCTCAAAGGCACAGTCCAGCGGGTCGAACCCAAGCAGATTCAAATCCTCAGCATGTGCGCGTAAGAGACTGTTCTCATGAGGCTTTTCACCACGCGGCACACGCAATAAAGCCACCAGCAGCTCTGCCCGCTGTTCCCCGGTTGGCGACTGCCCCAAAATGTGCAGCCCGTCGCGGATTTGCAGCTCTTTCAAGTCACACAGGTACGCATCAAGCCGCGCCAGACGGGTGTCCTCATCCATGTCAGAGGTCAGGCCAATATCCTTGTCCATCCCTTCGCGCGCAGCAACGCCAAGTATCTCTTTTCCTAGCGCTTTCAGACGGCGGTGGTCCACTCCGGCGGCGATGTAATACTCATCCAGCAATGCCTCCAGCTCCAAAGCCGAACCATGGCTCTCAGCGCGGGCCAGTGGAGGGGTAAGATGATCAATGATCACCGAGGATAACCGACGTTTCGCCTGCGATCCTTCACCGGGGTCGTTCACGATGAAAGGATAGATGTTCGGCGTTGGGCCAATCACCGCCTCCGGGTAGCAAGCCTCTGATAATGCAAGAGCTTTTCCCGGAAGCCATTCCAGATTTCCGTGTTTACCAAGGTGAATAAGTGCGTCCGCACCAAAACTGTCACGCAGCCACATGTACCAGGCAAGGTAATGATGCGGAGGCACCAGCGCCGGATCGTGATAAGTCTCTTTAGGATCAATGTTATAACCACGTGCAGGCTGAATACCGACGGTAACATTGCCGTAAGTCTTCAATGCAAGCCGGAAAAAACCACCCACGATATGCGGATCTGCCTCCGGCGCACCCCAGCGCTCCTCAATCCCCTCACGCACTGCCAAAGGCAGCTGGGAAAACAACTGCTTATAACGCTCCAACGAGAACTCTTCCCCGCCTTTGCGTTGCTTTGCGTCGTTAAGTGCGTTGGTAGGCCCAGCGAGAAGGTCCTCTATCAACGCCTCGGAATTCTCAGGCGCCCCGTCAACAACCCCATAACCTTCTGTTTTCAAGGCCGAAAGCAGGAGTGCGCAGGAAGCAGGCGTATCCAGCCCAACCCCGTTTGCTATACGCCCATCCTTATTGGGATAGTTTGCGAGGATTATGCCGATTTTGCGTTGGTTTGCGTCGGTATGCTTCAGCCGAGCCCAATTGGCCGCCAGTGCTGCCACAAACTGCACCCGATCCGGTTTTGGTACAAACCGAACAAGCGAACATTGTGTCTTGCTATCACGGTCTCCCTCTTCCTTAAACGAGATCGCCCGCGTCAAAAGACGGCCATCAATTTCCGGAAGCACCACATGCATGGCAAGGTCACGCGGGGATAAGCCCTGATCACTGTCTGCCCAGCCCTCTTCCGAGGACGACGACAGCACGATTTGCAAAACACATGCACCTTGCTTGTCCAGCACCGTGCCGGAATGAACAGCACCAGCGCTCGACAATGCAAACGCAGTCGCGTTCAAAACCACATCCGGCGGGCAAGCATCAAACACGCTGGAAAGAGCGGCCGCGCATTCCGCTTGCTTCAGGCTGGCCACATAAAGCACCAGCGGATTAATCCCCTGTGCCTCCAACTCGTGGCATAATGCCTGCACTGGCTCAATGGCTCCGCTCTGGTAAAGCGCACGGTAGAACACAATGGCGGCAACTGGTCGGCTGGGGTCTTTCCAGCTCGCCCGCACATCATCTAGGGACGGCAGTGAATGACCCTGCAATACCAACCCGGCACGCGGCAACGCCATCGGCTCAGGTGGTGTCTCAACAGGCAGCTCCGCAATCTGCGCCGCATAAAGCAACGCACCGGAAAGGTTTTCTGCACCACCTTCAATCAGGTAGCGCCACATCATCTGCGCAGCTTCAACCGGAACAGTCGAACGGCTGACCAGCTCCTCATCCCACTTATCGTCACCGGGCAGCAGAACCAGCTTCACGCCCTCTGCACGGGCAATCGCTTCCAACCGCTCAACGCCATAACGCCAGTACTCAACGCCGCCCAAAAGGCGCACCACCACAAGCTTGGAGGCCTGAATGGTCTGTTCCACATAAAGATCAACGGAATACGGGTGCAACAACGCCAGAAAGCTGGCAAGGCGCAGAGAGTATCCTTCATGCTGGGCATGAGCCGCCGCAAGGCCGGCAAGCTCCGTGTCCGCTGCGCTCAAAAACACAACATCCGCTGGCGCCTGCCCAAGATCGACGGCCTCTTCTCCATCATCCAATCGGCGTGATTGTCCGACAAGTACGTGCATCAGACATAAACCACGTCAAATGTGCTCAAAGCTGACTGCACACCGTGCTTATCGAGCCCCGCAAGTCCAATCACAACCAGCTTGGAGTGGCTCTCGCTGCCAGCTGCAAACCAAGCCTCAACCCGTGGCCCAACCGCCTGCACCAAAACAGGAGCCGTTTTGCCTTCAACCACCACGCTGCCTTTAATGCGCAGGACACCAGAAACCCTCATGGCAGCTTCAACCTGGCTCCTAACCTCGTCCAACGAGGCAAACCGGCGGGTTGGCAGCACAAAGCTCTCAAAGTCATCATGCGAATGATCGTGATGATGATGGTGGTCGTCGTGGTCGTGGTCGTGGTCGTGGTCGTGAGCATGCTGCGCTTCATGGTGCGAAAGCCGCAAGTCCATATCATCTTCTGCGCCCGCATCACGTCCAAGCAGAACATCCAGCGCCAACTCGCCATGAGAAGCGGCAACAATCTCAACTCCGTCACGCACACGGCCACGAATGGTCTCTTTCACAGCTGCCAGCTCGGCTTCGCTCAAAAGGTCGGCTTTAGAAAGCACCACCAGATCCGCACAGGTCAGCTGATCGGCAAACAATTCTTCCACCGGGCTTTCGTGGTCCAGCGCCTCATCAGCCGCCCGCTGCGCCGCAACGGCCTCTTCATCAGAAGCAACCTTTCCGGCAGCAACTGCAGGCGCATCCACCACGGTCACCACACTATCCACGGTCACGCGCGGCTTGACAGAAGGCCAGTTGAACGCCCGCACCAAAGGCTGCGGCAGCGCAAGACCAGAAGTCTCGATCACAATCACATCCGGCGTCTGCTCCCGCTCCAGAAGCATTTCCATGGTTGGCAGAAAGTCATCAGCAACAGTGCAGCAGATACAGCCATTGGCCAGCTCAACCACTTCATCGGCAGAACAATCCGGGTCTGCACAGCCATTGACCAGCGATCCGTCAAATCCCATCTCGCCAAATTCATTGACAATGAGCGCGATCCGCTTGTCCTTCGCTCTCGTCAAAAGGTTGCGCACCAGCGTTGTTTTGCCCGCCCCGAGAAAACCAGTGATGATCACCGCAGGGATCTTTTTGGAAGGAGCAGCAAAGAAGGAAGTCATAGGGAAATCTCCGGGAAAACAGAAGGCTTCAGCTGCAAGGGCTGACCTGCTGCAATAAACAGAACATAATGGCAAAGTTCAGCAACACGCTGATTAAGGCGTCCCGCCTCATCTCTAAAGGCGCGGGCCATGGCATTTTCAGGCACAATACCCATGCCCACCTCATTGCCAACAAACACAACAGGGCACGGCAGACTGGCAAGAACTGAGGCAAGTTTGTCCAGCTCCACTCTCCAGTCTCGTTCCGCATGCATAAGGTTTGAAAGCCAAAGGGTCAGGCAGTCCACCAGAATGGCGCACTCTGTGTTGGCATGTGCCTCCAGCACCCGCACAAGCTCCAAAGGCTCCTCAACAGTGTCCCAAAGGTCGCCGCGCTGCACCTTGTGCTGCGCAATACGCGCCTCCATTTCACCGTCAAAGGCCTGGCCTGTAGCGATATAGATCGGACGTCGTCCACTGCTCAAAACCAGCTTCTCGGCATATGCGCTTTTCCCGGAACGGGCACCGCCCGTTACAAGACAATGGCGAGGATCACGCTCGCCTC
This sequence comes from Pseudovibrio japonicus, assembly GCF_014651595.1. GTDB lineage: Bacteria > Pseudomonadota > Alphaproteobacteria > Rhizobiales > Stappiaceae > Pseudovibrio > Pseudovibrio japonicus. The sequence goes on from NZ_BMXE01000004.1 coordinate 449,201, forward strand.
TCTGTTCAGCCATCAGGTTCAGCTGGCCAAAGCGCGCAGGGAAGCCGCAGCTTCTAAGGAAGGGTATGAAAGTAGAGCAGCTGTCTCACATGGAGACAGAAAAACATGTGTCATGAGCACCTCTCGCCGTCCACCCGACAGCTGTGTAATGTCAATTCTATCTCCAGCCGGTCTCCTGGCTCGCGGCTTAACCGACCATAGCCCCTTCCCAGCCCCTCAAAGGCCAGTGGGATTCTCGCAATGGTCTCGCCGCTCACAGTTGCGGGGGCAGCTGCGGCATACTTCCATAAAATGGAACCGCATTCCCGTTTCATCTTTTTACATTCCGCATGCACAGATCATAAAAAGAAACTGGAGGTCTTGCCTTCAGTGTTGGGCGTAATTCGCGCGCCTGTCAATTGACTTTGTGTGAATTCCAACATCCTCAGAAGATCAAACCCGCAAAAATCGCGGGTTTTAGTGATCTCTGGCTAACCCACTTGGATATCTCAATAAAAAAAATGAGAAACTGTCCACAAATCGAAAAATTCCTAAAAAACGACTTGGCAAACACACCATGCCTCTGTAAAAGCCTCCTCACGCAAACGGCGAGGCAAACTCGCAAGGGTGTCATGATCCCCGGTAGCTCAGTGGTAGAGCAAGCGGCTGTTAACCGCTTGGTCGCTGGTTCGAATCCGGCCCGGGGAGCCATCCTTTTTCGTTTGCAGCCATACGGCAAGATCATCGTGATCCCCGGTAGCTCAGTGGTAGAGCAAGCGGCTGTTAACCGCTTGGTCGCTGGTTCGAATCCGGCCCGGGGAGCCACTCTTTTTTGATTGCAGCCATATGGCAAGGACATCGTGATCCCCGGTAGCTCAGTGGTAGAGCAAGCGGCTGTTAACCGCTTGGTCGCTGGTTCGAATCCGGCCCGGGGAGCCATCCTTTTCTAAACATCCCTCCCTCTCTTCTTAAGCTTAGTTTCTCCTCACAAAACACGTGCGTTCGCGTCTATCCAAAAAACAAGAAAAAGAATGGGTAGAAAACCATGTTCACACGAAGCGAAGTGGGAGCACTCTCAAGTGCCGCTGGCCGCAGAAACGGCATCCATCTGGGTAGAAGTCTCTTCCGCACAAAAGCGGAGGCTCTCTATTTTGCAGCAAAGATAACCCTGATCCTGCACATGGCCACCCATTAACCCTGACAGCGCCTCCCTCAATTGTATGGGAGGTTCATATTGGGGTAGCTGCGCAGCAAATAACGCGCGTCACAATGCAGCCCAATCGCACTCAACACGCCAAAAAACCTGCTGAAATGAGCGGTCACCCTCTTAAAAACAGGAGTTTTTTAGAATTTTTGAGATTTTTTTTCAATCCGCTTCCGTAGTGGTATTTATCACAATCCTATCCAATTCATATTGCCAATCAGCACAATGAAAATTTTACATAATAACAACTAAAGAATCTTCAAGTATTAATACGAGAACTCTGATTTACATACAATTATTATGACATAGATACTCTAAGTAAATAACTATACCCCTAATGTATCGGGTACACACTGTTACGATATTTACTGTCTGACAACTGTACTGCCACACATAAAAAGGCACCCCTCTGGGTAAGTTGCTGCGTGAAAGTCAGGGAGCCACCAATGAGTAGTCTGTTCACACACCGCGCTTTGCCGCGCGTCTTGAATCCCCGCAATGTCGGCACCGGGCTTACAGCCGCATGCATGGCAGCTCTGCTCGCATTTGCCTCGCCCTCACTGGCCGAAACACCACCAGCAACGGACCAAGGCGCATCTGAACCAAAACTGATCGGAAAGTCTGAAGCTGGCCACACCTACGCCATGCCCGAGGACTTTATCGCCGTCACCGTTGCACCACCCGTTGAAACACCGAATGCAGACCCTCTGGAGAGTGAGCTGTCCATCTGGGTGGGGGCAGTTGAAATTCAGGGCCGCGAGACCCTTTGGGTCGAACTAATCGACGAGCATGGTGAAGTGATCTACGATTCCGAGGTTCAGCCCAACGAAACCCACCTGCTGCCCGATGGCCGCGCCATCGCCGTGGCTATTATGACGCCGGACATCCACCCCCAGTCCATGCAGTCCGCTCAGGTTTTAAAAGACCAGACCCGCGCACCCATGCACGAGCGTTTTGTTGTCACCAGCAAAGCAGCCTTCAGCCCGGCAATGGATACGCAAGTCACCTTGCTTGAGGTTCAGCCCGCCCCTGAGGAAACCGATAACTCCTTCATGCTCAAAGCTGGTGAAAATGGTGAGACCATTTGGAACGCCACCAAAGGCGCTGTCACATGGCTGGAACGTGAGTAACGGGCACAGGCAACACGCACGCAAATCGATACTCTCATAAATCCCATTTAGCGTGACTATTCGAACTGCGTGCGCATCATCAGAAACTTTATTCTCACGAAATTTCATAGCTAGAAAAATATCCTAATCTCACTCACGCTTTGGCAGGTCATTTCTTGTCCTCCTCAGACCGGCACAGTAGCGTGGTCTAAAAGCTGTCGAAGACGCACATTTAAAATTTATGCTCATTCCACTTATTTGAGAGAGACTATGGACACGCGCGCCTCTGCCATCGAAGCTATTGGCAACACCCCCCTCATCCGCCTGAAGGGCCCATCCGAGCGAACCGGCTGTGAAATCCTCGGCAAAGCCGAATTCATGAACCCGGGTCAGTCCGTCAAGGACCGTGCAGCCCTCTTCATCATTCAAGATGCAGTCAAACGCGGCACCCTCAAACCCGGTGGCATCATCGTGGAAGGTACCGCTGGCAACACCGGCATCGGCCTTGCACTGGTCGGCAACGCTCTGGGCTACCGCTCTGTGATCATTATTCCAGAGACCCAGTCCCAGGAAAAGAAAGACATGCTGCGCATCGCTGGCGCAGAGCTGATCGAAGTTCCGGCAGTTCCCTACAAGAACCCGAACAACTACATCAAAGTCTCCCAGCGCATTGCAGAAGAGCTGAACAAAACCCACCCGCAAGGCGCTATCTGGGCCAACCAGTTTGACAACACCGCCAACCGTCAGGGCCATATTGAAACCACCGCTCAGGAAATCTGGCAGCAGACCGACGGCAAAGTGGATGGTTTCATCTGCGCAGTCGGCACCGGTGGCACTTTGGCTGGCGTCGGCATCGGCCTGAAGCAAAAGAACCCGAACATCAAGATCGGCCTTGCAGACCCACACGGCGCAGCGCTTTACAACTACTACGCCCACGGCGAACTCAAAGCGGAAGGCTCTTCCATCTCCGAAGGCATCGGCCAGGGCCGCATCACCGCCAATCTGGAAGATGCCCCCGTCGATTTCCCATACCGCATTTCCGATGAGGAAGGCCTGCTGATCAACTTCGAGCTGCTGGAACACGAAGGCCTCTGCCTCGGCGGCTCCTCCGGCATCAACGTGGCTGGTGCAATCCGCCTCGCCAAGGAACTCGGCCCGGGCCACACCATCGTGACTGTGCTGTGTGACTACGGCACCCGCTATCAGGGCAAGATGTTCAACCCGACCTTCCTGCGCGAAAAAGGCCTGCCAGTACCGGAATGGATGGAACGCAAGTCTGACATCACCATTCCATTCGAGCCAGCCTGACCTGTCAGGACTTTTCGCAATCCGCTGACACCACTAGGGGTTACGCAGAACTAGGAACAAACCCTAAAGTCGGTTGGGCTTTAGAACAAAAGTACCAACCACTTTAGGGAGAAGTCCTTGCAAAATTCGCCAAGAGGTTTTGACCAATCCTCTTGGCACGGCTATAAATGGACCCTCGCCTTACAGGAGTTGTAACGCTTGGAATCCTCATTCAGCCTCCTCTCCCTGATCGCTCTTTTCAGCGTACTTTTCTATGCATTGGCAGTGATCTGCGCCGTTCGTGAGATCATGTACTCACGCACCGCACAAGGCAGCATTGCCTGGTTGCTCTCTTTGTTTTTCTTGCCCATGCCTACGGTCCCGCTCTATTTCATCTTCGCATGGAAGAGGCTGGACGATTACATTGAGGTCCGCGACGACATCTCCCAGATTGAAGCGGATGTGCTCAATCGGCACACACCCTATGTGGACGGCACCGCCAGCAGCAATTGGCCGGTGCACACCCGCGTCGCCTCTGTACCTTTTCTGGAAAACAACGAGTGCAAATTGCTCATTGATGGCCCGGCCATGTTCGCCTCCATCATTGAAGGTATCCGCAACGCCAAAAAACATGTGCTTGTGCAGTTCTTCATCATACGCGAAGACAGCATCGGGCTGGAGCTGGCCGACGCCCTTATTGAGCGCGCCAAGGCTGGCCTGCATGTTTGCTTGCTCTATGACGACATCGGCTCACGCTCCCTCACGCCTCAATACCGTGCGCGCTTGCGCGATGCGGGCGTGCGTGTCAGCGCCTTCAACAGGCGCCACCGCCTCATGCGCATGCTGGGCCCTATGCGCCTCAACTACCGCAATCACCGCAAAGTAGTGGTCACCGACGGCATGCACTGCTGGATCGGTGGACACAACATCGGTGAAGAGTACCTCGGCCTCTCGCAGGAGTTTGGACACTGGCGCGATACCCACGTCAAAGTCACCGGCCCAGCCGCATTGGCAGCAACCCTCTCCTTCAGCGAAGACTGGCAGTTCGCCACCGGCAAGGCCCTGCAACTGGAACTGCCCGCCAGCTACCCCCAAACCAGCGGGGAAAGCGTCATGGTCATGCCAACGGGGCCAGCAGACGCTCAGGAAGACTGCGCCATCACCTTTGTGGAGAGCATTTCACGCGCCAAGGACCGCCTCTGGATCGTCAGCCCCTACTTCGTGCCGGGTATTGAGGTCCTCACAGCACTCTATGCAGCGGCTTTGCGCGGCGTAGACGTACGCATCCTACTGCCCGAGAAAGCCGACCACTGGCTCGTCTGGCTGGCCAGCTACGCCCACGCAGACAACCTCGCCAGACACGGCATCAAGGTCTACCGCTATCTGGAAGGCTTCCTGCACGAAAAAGTCATTCTCATCGATGATGAACTGGCAGGGATTGGTACAGTCAATTTCGACAACCGCTCCTTCAACATCAACTTCGAAATCACGCTTTGGTTCACCGGCAAAGACATGATCAAAAGGACCGAAGAGATGCTCTTGCTGGATTTTGAAGGAGCACGCCAGACCGACCGGCTCGAGCTCAACAACCGCCGTTATGCCTTCCGCGTTCTCGCTCAAGCAGCGCGCCTGTTCTCACCGGTGCTCTAAAAGTCATGCCCACCAGAATTGATGAGTACACTTCACTGGACTTACGTGAGCCCACTGAAATACGTTAGGCCCAATTGATAAGAAGAACATGGAGGGATTCTTTGTATGTCATTTGTACCTGAGCTGAGCGTGCTAGCGGGGTTCACCTTGGCTGCCTTCATCCTGACGATCACCCCAGGCCCGGACATGACGTTCTTCATGAGTAAAACACTCACGCAAGGTCGCAAAGCCGGTCTGGTTGCTATTGCCGGCACCACAAATGGCAGCATGATCCATGCACTTCTTGCAGCCGTTGGCATCTCTGCCCTGCTCGCTGCCTCTGAATTTGCGTTCCTGATCCTCAAAACGGTTGGCGCTCTTTATCTGGTTTACATTGCCTATCAGCTCCTGCGCAACGGCTCCTCTTTCTCACTGGAAGAAGGCCAAGCGCCCTCCGAAACATCACGGGTAATCTGGGCCAAAGCAATCATGATCAACCTGCTGAACCCCAAGGTCGTACTATTTTTTGTGACCTTCCTTCCCCAGTTCGTGTCCGCCACTGACCCAAACGCCACTGCAAAGCTGCTGTTCCTCGGTTTCTTCTTCGTTTTTCTGAGTATCCCGAGCTGCCTCGCCATCATGTTCAGCGCGTCTGCCGTTTCCAACTTCCTGCGCAGTTCGCCGCGTGTCATGCGCCTGCTTGATTACTCTTTTGCAGCCATCATGGCAGCCTTTGCCGTCAAACTGCTTAGTGCCCGCTCAACCGCTTAAAACCAACAATTGAAGGTGTATGAATTTATTTTAAACGCACCTCCCCGCCATATGAGATAATTCTATGACCGAACACCTATACCGAGACGATGCCTACCTACGCAGCAGTGAAGCCACTGTGAGCGAGATCACTCCGGAAGGAGGCATCATTCTGGACCGAACTTGTTTTTATCCCAATGGCGGCGGCCAGCCCGGTGACTGCGGCTCCCTTGAGCTGGAAGATGGAACCCGTATCCCAATTGCAACGACCGTTTATTCCAAAGACCGCTCACAAATCGTGCACATACCAGCAGAAGGCGTAGAACTGCCTCAGGATCTGGGCGCAGGCACCAGTCTCACAGCCCATATTGACTGGGAGACCCGCTACAAGCGTATGCGCGTGCACACAGCCTTGCACCTGCTCTCTGTGGTTCTGCCCTTCCCGGTGACCGGTGGTCAAATCAGCGACGGTACGGGCCGTCTGGACTTCGACATCCCGGAAGCAACGCTGGACAAGGAAGAGCTGACCGTAAAGCTTCAGGATCTCATTGCAGGCGATTATGCTGTCACGCAGGAATGGATCACCGACGAAGAGTTGGAGAGCAATCCCGGCCTTGTTAAAACCATGAGCGTAAAACCACCTATGGGCAGCGGTCGGGTCAGGCTGATAAGAATTGGTGAGGACGTTGATTTGCAGCCATGTGGGGGAACTCACGTCTCTCAAACCGCACAGATTGGCAAGGCTGCGATCACGAAGATTGAGAAAAAGGGCCGTCAGAACAGACGCGTTCGCATTCAGTTGGAGGATTAATACATGACGCAGGATCCGATTGTCTCAACAAGCTGGCTCAAGGAACACCTGAATGCGCCCGATGTGGTGATCATTGATGCCTCCTGGTACCTACCAGCAATGCAGCGCGACGCCAAAAAGGAATATAATCAGGAGCATATTCCCGGCGCCCTGTTCATGGACATTGACGAAGTCTCCGACCAGACCTCAGACCTTCCGCACATGCTGCCGGAACCGCACGTGTTCTCTTCCCAAATGCGCCAGATGGGTATCGGCGATGGCCAGACCATCGTGGTCTATGACGGTGCTGGCCTCTTCTCCGCAGCCCGCGTCTGGTGGATGTTCCGCGCCTTCGGCGTAGAAAGCGTCTTCGTGCTCGATGGTGGCTTGCCCGCATGGAAAGCGGAGGGCAATCCTGTCACCGATGAGATTCCGGCCCGCCTGCCACGCCATTTCACCGCCATACTGAACCACGACATGGTGCGTAGTCTGGATGAAGTGCAGGAAGCGTTGGACACGAGCAGCCACCTCGTGTTGGACGCCCGCTCAGCACAGCGTTTCAATGGGCAATCACCAGAACCAAGAGAAGGCGTGCGCGGCGGCCATATGCCAGGCGCTTTGAACGTGCCACATAACCTTGTGCTGGATGACGGCAAACTGCGCAGCAAAGAAGAGCTACTGGACATCTTCCGGCAGACTGGCGTTGACGCCTCCACCCCGGTGATTACCTCCTGCGGCTCCGGCGTAACAGCTGCCGTGCTCTCATTGGCGTTGGAGCATGCGGGCTTTACCAAGACCGCGCTATACGATGGCGCATGGACCGAATGGGGCACCAACAAAACCACCGAGGTCGTCAGCCATCCCGCCTGACTTAAACCAAAACAATAATCTCAACAAAGCCCTGCAAATAATTGATTTGCAGGGCTTTTATATTAAGCAGCAATCACTTCCTGCTTGGCAAGTGCATCCTGCGCGCCCAATTGGGCAACCTCAGAAATCCACGCAGCGCGCTCCTCTTCACCCGCAGAAAACACCGGCGAGAACATGTGCAGACGATGCTCCTCGAACCCGACAAAATCGAGGATCTGTCGGCTCATCACCTTGTCATGCGCATGATCATAAAGCTCCTCATAATAATGCGCGGCTGTATCACTGGTGATCAGAACCCGAGCACTGCGCCCCTTCAAAAGCTTGGCAGGCAGCTCTTCCCCTTCCACCATGCGGAAGGCAAACCCCGGCAGCAAAGCACGGTCCAGCAAGCCCTTCATCAGCCCCGGCATACCACCCCACCACAACGGGTAGACGGGCACCCAATGCGTGCACCACGTCAGGTTTTCCTGAAATGCCACCACATCGGGCTCCAGCGCTTGCTCACCATAATAATCACCTGATCGCAGGGCACTATCAAACTCCATCGCACCAAGGTGCATCACCCGCACCTCTGCACCACCCTTACGCGCAGCAGCCGCATAGGATTCAGCAAGAGCATGTCCAAGACGATCGTTTCCAAAATGACCGCTAAACACAAAAATCCTGTTCGTCATGGGGACTCCATTTATTTGACCACGGTCAATTTATTTTCAAAATATGACTGGAGTCAATTTATTTTTTGACCATAGTCATATTATTGAGTTTGAGGGAACCATGCTTCAGGGAAAACAAAAACGCGCGCAAGAAACCCGCCAGCGCATTCTGGTGGCAGCGACGGACCTGTTCAATCAGGGTAACTTCAACGCGGTCAGCACAGAAAGTATCGCAGAGCAGGCCAACGTTTCCAAAGGCACACTCTTCGCCCATTTTGGCGACAAGCTCGGCCTATTTGCTGAGATCGGGCTCAAAGAGCTGGAAACCTGTGTGAACGAGCTTCACAGGGACGCAGAAAGCAGCACTTTAAGTGGGCGTGGACTTCTAACCCAGTCTCTCATGAAAATCTTGCAATACTTTGAAAAACAACCAGAATTCCTTCATATCTTTATCGATACGGCAGGCTGGGAAAAAGGCGTGCGCGCGCAAAACTTCATCGCGGTTGCAAGCAGCATCGACAAGCTGTTTCAGCGTTTCATTGAAAAGGGCCAGCAGGATCAATCCATCAAATCAATGGAGCCAAAGCTCGGCGCAGTATCCGTCCGCGCTTTCATGATCCACTCCGCCATCAGCCGTGTCTGCGGCGAATACAAAGACACCGAAGAGCAGCAATCTGAAGTTAAAAAACTGCTCTCACTGGTGCTCTAAGCCGCATCAAACACCATAGGCACCCGACGCGGCCCGACTGGGGAAAAGTAACCTACTGACTTACAAGGCCAGCACCTTCCCCTTTCAGAAAGCACAGATCAGGTCATCGCACCTTGCGTAACCAGCGCCTGATCGATGGCCGCCTTGAACCGGCTGGCGACTTTGGCAAAGCCGTCAGACGTGCCGTGGATCTCATCCACCCAGTCACTCAGGTTCGGCATGGCCCCGCGGCAATCAACCACGATCACGTTCTCGTCCATCGCGACCAGACCATCAAGCATGTCATAGAGTTCATCCAGCAGCACACTGATGATCTTGCGTCCAAGCACACTGGGAATGTTCCGCTCAGCCAGCGGCTCTCCCAACCACTCATCCTGTGCTGCATGCAATGGATTACGGGTATCGCCCTCCCATTTATACGGGAACACATAATCATAGCCGTGCACGAACACCGGCAGGTTCTTCAGCTCCGGAACCGCACGAATGTCGCTGATCACCCGCTCATAAGCCCCCTTCAGAAAAGCCAGCTTCTCGTCTAATACTGCACGGTCGATATGGCCCTCCACATCCGAGATATCGCCGTTGAAGTCCTTCAGGATTTCCAGAAGCGTTGCCACACCCGTGTCTGGGTCTTCGCCAATAATGTCATTTCCGGCAGCGGAAAACAGGAAGCCGGAGACCTGGTCCTTGTAGTCTTTCAGCGCAGAAAGATACTCCCGCCGCCGCGCCCTGTTAGCCCCATACACCATGTTCTGCGCGGTATCACCCGCAGCGCCCAGTGAGTAGATGTTGTAGTGCGAGCTCAGATGATCAATCACGTCATCAACCAGAATGGGGAACTGAAACCAGCTGTCCCCCTCTGAGATCAACATAGGCCGTTCAGGATGATCATGAAGTGCATCTTTGAAGCTCCAGTACCGGCGGATGCGAGAGGCCCAGTTGCCAATCTGAAGAGCGTTCTCGAACTCTTCATCAATCTCGGTCATCTCCACCATGTCCGGTTTAACCCGGAACTGTATGTCAAATGCACCCGTATGCTTGACAACATCACAGTATTTCAAAAGCTCTTCTGCAGGGACACTCGGGTCCCGAGCCAACCTCAGAAATTCATCATATGTAATTCTCATAGTATTCCCCCTCCTAGATTTACGGATAAACTTTACACAAGAGGTGAGTTTACGGTTAAGCTTGCCATATGCAGATAACAATTTAAAGGTACATTTCATGACCATTAAATTACAGAGTTTAAACAGCGTATTACTGGAAAAAGCCGCAGAACGACTGAATGCCCGAAAGGGAGAGTTGAGCAAGACTAGAACTGCAATTATAACGGGTATGACAGCGGAGATCGACAGTGACGAACGCCTCAAACTCTATCAGAAACGACAGGCCACCCTTGCCTTGTCAGAAGGCTGCCCCGTTCCGCCGCAGCCCCCGATTTTCGAGGAGACCCCGACTGATTTGACCAAGTTGGGGCAGGAAGCCTTGATCGGTACAAGTAACGATCTTTTACCAATCGAGTTCTTCGAATACGGCCTTTACGCAGCACGATCCGTGGGAAGAATCGAGCACGTAGAGGGACTTAGGTTCGGCACCGGCTTTCTTGTCGGCCATAACCTCATCATGACCAACCACCATGTGCTGCCAAATGAGCACGAAGCACGCCAGCACTTCTTCGAGCTTGGCGCAGAAGCAAACCGCATCGGCAACCAGACACCCTCAAAGATATGCTCCATCGAGCCAGACCGTTTCTTCTGGGCCAGTGAAGAGCTCGATGTCGCCATTGTTGCGGTGGTGGACGAAGATCCCGGATTTATTCCGCTCGACCATTACGGCTGGCACGCCCTCATTCGCCAACAGGGCAAAATCAAGAAAGGCGATCCAATTAATATTGTTCAGCATCCATTGGGACGCAATAAGGCAGTGGTTGTCCATAACAACCACCTTCTTCATATTGAAAATGGAACTGATGCACACATGTTCTGCTGGTATTCAGGGGACACCCAAAAAGGCAGTTCCGGCTCTCCCGTCTTCAACAACCGCTGGGAAGTGGTCGCCGTACACCATATGGCCATCCCACAAACCAACACCGACGGTGACATTCTGAGCAAGAACGGCGAACCCATAACCCGCGCGATGGCACGCAAACGCCCGGACATGATTGCCTACGCCGCCAACGAGGGCATCCGTACCTCATGCATCGTCGACGCTTTGGAGACTGCCCAGTTCACCAAGGCCCACCACGCCGACATCCGCAACTGGCTCCTCAAAACATGGTCCAGCCCCGGCGCCCACAGAAGAGGCCTGCGCGCCGCCATAAGAAGCACACAGGCCTTGTAAGATCACTCATTGACCACTATTCGAATTTCATTGGGAAGCGGCTAGACTTCCAACCGTATCCAGATGCCTGGAAATTCGTAGGAGTTAGGCCCAATTGTTGTTGCTGGCTTCACCGTCAATCCGGTTTGTAACTCAAAATTGCTGGCAATGGGAATTTTCAGAACATCTCCGGTTGCGGGGTCATAGATCACGGCATTCTTTGCGTCATTCACGTCCAAGGTTCCGGCAATCCAGTGCATAGTCTCGGTATCTTTATATCGCACCAAAATTACATTCATCTGGGTCTTCTGAAATGGTATCTCCTTCAATGGAGAAGACTTAACCTGCTTTTTAATGTTGGTGGTGATCAGTTTTTCCTCTCTGTCAAACAGATCTCCCCCACCAGCATTCATAAGCGTTAAGCCATTGAACAACGCCTTCCCAAATGCAGTATAATAGGTGATGTTTTTCGCTAGTGTCGGGCAGGTTTTTGCTGCGACTTCGACCATACCGGAGGGACTGTTCTCCAGGTCAGTACAATCAGAACTCTCACGATATAGAGCTTGCTTACTGCCCATACGCAACTCAAGATTGCCGGTAACACCGTATGTCTTTTTGCCGACTTCTGCCGCAACTTGCAGCCGCTCAGACTCAAAATGCTTCACGCGCCACAAATTGACCCGCTCATCACCAAACGAACCATCATACCCGTTACTCACATCTGCAGTATTGAGCTTGTTTGCGTCTGCCGCTGTTGCAGTAAGACCCAAATCGGTCAACGCAGCGTTGATGCAGTACGCACCGCAAGATTTCGGGGAATGCTGTACGATACCTTTATAGACTTCAAAATCTGCCATTTTTTGTTTTTCCTTGTTGAGAGCAATGCTCTGCAAGGAAAGACGCGGCATTTGGTGCACTGTGAAAATCGTGAGGTCACAGGCACAAAAAAGCCCCGCTGAAACAGCGGGGCTTTGAACTTCGAACTCTGACCAGATCAATGGTTGAGGATCTGGGAGAGGAACAGCTTTGTACGCTCATGCTGAGGATTGGTGAAGAATGGCTCTGGCTCATTCTGCTCAACAATCTGGCCCTGATCCATAAAGATCACGCGGTTTGCCACTTTACGGGCAAAGCCCATTTCGTGGGTCACGCAGAGCATGGTCATGCCCTCTTCCGCCAGACCGATCATCACGTCCAGCACTTCCTTGATCATTTCAGGATCAAGCGCAGAGGTTGGCTCATCAAACAGCATAACCTTCGGGTTCATGCACAGCGAACGGGCAATCGCCACACGCTGCTGCTGACCACCGGAAAGCTGACCAGGATACTTGTTGGCCTGCTCAGGGATCTTCACGCGCTCAAGATAGTGCATCGCAATCTCTTCAGCCTGCTTTTTAGGCATCTTGCGAACCCAGATTGGAGCCAGTGTACAGTTCTCCAAAATGGTCAGATGCGGGAACAGGTTGAAGTGCTGGAAGCACATACCCACTTCGCGGCGGATCTCATCAATCTTCTTAAGGTCAGAAGTCAGCTCGATACCGTCAACGACGATCCTACCCTTCTGGTGCTCTTCAAGACGGTTGATGCAGCGGATCATGGTAGATTTACCGGAACCGGATGGACCACAGATAACAATCCGCTCGCCGCGCATAACCTTCAGGTTAATATCGCGCAGAACGTGAAAGTCTCCGTACCATTTGTTCATACCTGTAATCTCGATAGCCACATCGGTATCGGACACATGCATTTTCGAGCGATCCGCCTGGATATCTTCGGCAAGGTTTACGTCACTCATTTTTATAACTCCGAGTTTCTTTGGGCGCGTATCAAGTACGTATCAAGCACGCACCAGGCGACTAGCGATGGCCGGTATGCAGTTTGCGTTCCAGATACATCGAATATCGGGACATTGCAAAGCAGAAGATAAAGAACATGAACGCGATAAACGCATAAAGTTCCACAACAATACCATTCCAGCGTTGGTCAGCCAATGTTGGCGCAACCAGTCCGAGAGGATCCATAAGGCCAATAATCAGCACCAGTGTAGTATCTTTGAACAGGCCGATAAAGGTATTCACGATTCCCGGGATGGAGATCTTCAGCGCTTGCGGCAGAATAATCAGACGCATGCTCTGCCAGTATCCAAGCCCAAGCGCGTCCGCAGCTTCGTACTGCCCCTTCGGCAAGGCAGCCAGACCACCGCGGATAACCTCCGCCATGTAAGCACTCGCAAACAAGGTCACCATGATAACAACACGCAGCACGATGTCAAAGTTCACGCCCTTCGGCAGGAAGTAGTTGAGCAGCACGTGCGCAACAAACAGCAAGGTAATCAGTGGCACACCGCGAATGAACTCGATGAAAATCACCGCCAGCGACTTAACGATCGGCAGGTTGGAGCTACGCGAAAGCGCAAGCACAATCCCGATCGGCAGCGAGAACGAGATACCGGATACACCGATGATCATGGTCAGCAGCAGACCACCCAGCTGAGTGGAAGAGACCGGCTCAAGACCGAAACCACCCCAAATCAGCCAAAACGCCACAAATGGGAAAGTCATAGAACCCATCAAGGCCAGACCACGCTTCGGCATACCATCCCAAAGAGCTGGAACAAGAGCCACAAACAAAAGCGCGAAGGCAAGGATCGGACGCCAGTAAAGCTCGCTCGGATAGAACCCGAACAAGAACTGATGATAACGCTCGCGTACAACGCCCCAGCAAGCGCCGTTCTCAGTCAGTGCCCGGCACTCATCCAGTGAGTTTGCATTCCAAACAGAGTTCACAAACGCCCAGTTAACCAAGCCCGGCACAGTCGAATAGACCACGAACAGGGAAAGCAGCGTCAGAAATGTGTTCATCGGCGAAGAGAACAGGTTCTCACGAACCCAGCCAATAGCACCGGTTGTGCCCTTAGGCGCCGGTAACTGAGGCTTGTCAGAGGTCGCAACAAAGGCGAAATTAGTTTCACTCATTTTAGCGCCCCTTCAGCTTTACGGATTCGTTGTAGTAGTTCATCACCGCTGAAATCGTTAGCGAGATCACAAGATAGGTCGCCATGAGCAACAACATACATTCCATCTCACGACCGGTCTGGTTCAGCGTAATTCCGCCGAGTGTACCCGTCAGATCCATATAACCAACCGCAATCGCCAGAGAAGAGTTCTTGGTGATGTTCAGGTAGTTGGAGATCATTGGCGGAATGATGATGCGCAAAGACTGCGGCAACACCACAAGGCTCATGGTCCGCTGAGGACGAAGGCCAAGAGCATAAGCAGCTTCAGTCTGCCCTTTGCTGATCGCCATGATGCCCGCACGTACAATTTCCGCGACAAACGCAGCAGAATAGATGGAAAGTGCAAACCACAGCGCAATCAGCGGTGTACCAGCCTTTGTGCCACCAACGTAGTTGAAGCCCTTTAGAGTTGGGAACTCCAGGCCAATTGGCATGCCCGCAATGAAGTACACAATCGCTGTTGGAACAATCAGCAGGCCAAGGCTGTAAAGCCCAACCGGCAAGATCTGTCCAGTTTCTTCCTGACGTTTCTTAGCCCAGGAGCGAAAGATGAAAATACCCGCGATTGAGGCCAGAAATACAGCTACGACGGCAAGATAAGCGCCTTCATAGGTGAACCCTGGAATATAGAAACCACGGTTAGTTGCAACCAACGCCCCACCGAGAAGCGGCTCGGCCTGCTTTGGCTTCGGGAACACATGAATGAAGACAGCATACCATGCCAAAATCTGCAGCAGCAGCGGCACGTTACGCACACCTTCAATGTAAACCGCCATCAAACGGGAAATGACCCAGTTGTTAGACAGACGCAGCACACCGACGAAGACGCCGATGACAGTCGCAGCCAGACATGCCAGAAAAGCAACCAGCAACGTGTTGAGCAAGCCAACAAGTGCAGCCTTCCAGTGCCCGGAAGCGGAAGTGTACTCTACCAGCCTCTGACCAATGTCATATCCTGCTGGTTCAAATAGGAATCCGAAATTGAAATCTTTGCCAAGTGCTTCGAGGTTCTCGACAGCATTGCCGATGAGCATCATCACAACTGACAGAGCAACGACAAGCGCGATAATCTGGATCGTATAGGATCTGTATCGAGCATCTCGCCACAGTTGCGACAACTGGAAGCTATTATCGGCTGGTACGGTTGAAGTGCTCATAAGTAGCCCGCCTTATTTATTATGCTTAGAAAAAGGGCGCTGTCAGCCTGCAACAGCGCCCCCTTTTGTCAGATCTCAATCAGATCAACGGAATGGAGGTGCGTACTGCAGACCACCTTCGGTCCACACCGCATTCAGACCGCGAGCAAGGTTAACCTTGGTCTGTGTACCCAGGTGACGCTCGAAGGATTCACCGTAGTTGCCAACTGCCTTAATCGCGACCAGAGCAAAGTCGTTGTTCAGGCCAATAGCAGCACCCATTTCGCCGGAAGCACCAAGCAGACGCTTGACTTCTGGATCTTTGGAAGTTGCAGCCATTTCGTCAGCATTTGCAGCGGTGATGCCTTTTTCTTCCGCAATCTTCATCGCGTTCAGAACCCAGCGACCAATGTCTGCCCACTGATCGTCGCCATGACGGACGAGCGGACCAAGTGGCTCTTTAGAGATGATTTCTGGAAGAATGATGTGATCAGCAGCGTTCTCGAATGTTGCACGAGAAGCAGCAAGACCGGAAGCATCGGTGGTGTAAACGTCACAAGCGTCTGCAAGGTAGTTTGCACGACCTTCAGTGTTTGTCTCGATGGACAGTGGCTCGTAAGACATGCCTTCAGCAGTGAAGTAGTCAGACAGGTTCAGCTCTGTGGTTGTACCGGTCTGGATACAAACGGTTGCACCGTCCAGCTCTTTCGCAGAGGTAACGCCGAGAGACTTCTTCACCATGAAGCCCTGACCGTCGTAGTAGCTCACACCCAGGAAGGTGAACTTCAGGTCAGCATCACGGGAGTATGTCCAGGTAGTGTTACGGGACAGGATGTCTACCTCACCGGAAGCCAGCGCAGTAAAGCGGGTCTTACCAGTGGTTGGAGAGAACTCAACAGCATCCGCATCGCCCAGAACAGCAGCTGCGACCGCACGGCAGTAGTCAACGTCAAAGCCCTGCCACTTGCCGTTCTCATCGGTATAGGAAAAACCAGCAAGACCAGTGGAAACCGCGCAGCGCAATGTGCCGCGCTCTTGCACGTCTTCAAGAGTGCCAGCAGTTGCAGCAGACAGTGAAGTTGCCGCGAACGCTGCACCCAGCGCGACTGGAAGGATCATTTTTTTCATAGAATTGGAGCCTCTTTTTTTTGTCCAATTTTAAAATTCATCACCGGAAGTAGCAGGCTGTTCCCCTTCTCCTAGGACAACATCCAGGACAGACATGTCAGCGCATGCCCTTAAAGCCCCCCTATTGGCTTCAACCACTCCTCGCTAAGCATTCGATGATATTTCTATTAAAACGTCAAGAGGTTTTTATTAATAAGTTAGTCTAGCAGGCTATATTCGTGCGCTTCAGCAAAGTTTCTGTGCAATCTATATCTCGCCTGCACACGCTTTAACCATTAATCAAAATGACAAATATAGCGGCATTTACAACATCAAACAAATTAATCCAAACAATACTGAAATATAGCGGAAATATTACTTAGATAACGGACGAAATGAAAAAACTAATCTTGAAGACTGATCTCGAAATCAGAGCAACTTTCTTCAAAAATACGTATTTCACACTAACGTTTACAATCGGATTGCACAAATAATACGCAATTTTACGAAAATGCTACGAGGAAGTCTACCTTCCCCATAGGCAAACCACGTTCAGCATTTTGGGTGCATTCAAGCTGCATTAATTGCGGATAAATCGCCTAGAAATTCGGGTCCCGGCGTTTTTCCTTGTAGATAAGCCATAGGTTTCGGAAATAAATGATCAATCCAAGGCTCTGTCCCGCAATAAAAACAGGGTCTTCCTTGACGATTGCGTAAGTCAGAAGCAGCGTACCGCCCCCTATGGAGAAGAACCAAAACGCTATTGGAACGATCGACCTGCCGACCCGCTCAGAGGCGACCCATTGAATCATGAAGCGCATCATGAACATGAATTGCGCCACAAACCCCCACATCACCCAGAAGTCCCATTGAGCAACAAAGACATCGTAGAGCCAGTCAAGCAGACCTGCGAACATCAAGAATCCTCCTTCGCAGGAGACTGTTCAGTGTCTGTCACCACCGTGATATCAGGAATGACTTTCCGCCGCCGCCGCAACCACCACACCCCAAACAGGTCGAGAGCTCCCACCAGGGCGCGATCAAGAATTCCATACTTTGAAACACCAAATGCCCGTTCCCGGTCAACCACATCAACATGGACGACCTCGTAGCCTTCACGAATAACTAGAGCAGGCAAAAACCGATGCCAGCTGTCAAAGTAGGGCAGCTGCAAAAATACCTCACGCCGCAACAGCTTCAAACCACACCCGCTGTCACGCGTATTATCTTTTAAAATCGCTCCGCGTAGCTTGTTCGCTGCTTTTGACGCATAGCGTTTAAAGACCCCTGCTTTGCGCCCGAGCCGTTGCCCTGCAACTAGACCAACACGTTCCCCGCCCTCCTCCATGGCAGCAAGCATCTCACGGTAGTAAATCGGATTATTCTGCCCATCCCCATCAATAGTGGCGACATAGGTACCGCGCGCGTGCAGAACTCCGGAACGCACAGAACAGCTCTGCCCCCCGGAGTGCTTATGATGCAGCAAGCGCAAGAACTTGTGCTCCGCCCCATAGCTCTGCAGAACGTCAAGACTGTCATCGGTCGACCCATCATCGACCACAATCACCTCAAACCTGTAGCCAACCAGCGCCTCGGCAATTTCGTCCAGCAGTGGGGGAAGGTTATCTCTCTCGTTCTTGGCCGGAATGATGACGCTAACATCGATTTCGCTCTTACCGGTACTCATGGTCATTCCAGCTACCCCTACCCTTTAACGGTACTCCGCAGAGGCTAAGGGCAGTGACCTTATTCAGCCCGGAGTGTCTCCGATTGTTTTTTCACGGGCGAAAAACTGTCAGTGCGCGCTGCTCGCCAGGACCTTAAACATAAGGCCGCAGAGAAACTGTCCATGATCGGTTGCACACTGCCATTCTCACCAAACCTGAACCCGATCCGCCGCCGAGCCATCCACCGCGCGCAGCAGTAAGAAAACACCCCACCTACAACAAGACCAGCAACCACATCACTTGGATAATGGGCACCCACAATCACCCGGCTACCAGCTATCCAGAGCCCTACAACAACAAGCAACCAGCGGATCTTCGGTGCAATCAAGGCTAAGGCAACAATCAGAGCACCTGCGGTTGTCGCATGCCCACTTGGAAAACTTGAGAGCTTTGCCTCCCACGCGAAAAAGTCGAAATACAATGGCCCCGTCTGATCAAAGAGAACAGGCCGCGCACGCCCGATATTCCACTTCAAAACAATGGCAAGCAGACCACTGGCAGCAACAACAAAAAACAGATAACTCCCGTATATCGTCAAATACGACACTGCCATCTTTCTACGAAACGAGAGACGCTGCCAGCCACCAAAAATCACGGCTAGAATCCATAGCCCGGTTGGAAACAGGACCCAATCGGACTCACCTAAATTCGTAACCATCGAAAAAAGATCATAGTAGGCACCAGGAAGCTGGCGCGCCCAGATCGGGCTACTATGGTCCAGAAACACAATCGCCAAACCACACAGCCCAATCAGCAGGGCCGCAATATTTTGAGGCTTCAGAAGAGGTGGCAGCGCTGGAACAGCAACAGTGCGCCGCTCTCCCCGATTTTTCAAAATAACAAAGGCATCCGCTAGCTGGCTTCGCGCATTAGACGCTGCAATGCCTAACAGGTCTCTCAGACGATCCCAAACGGTAGGATCTTCTTCAACAACGCTCGTCGTGCTTTTAACTCTTTCATAGGCATCAACTTCAGGCACCGCATCTTCCACCCGGAAAGACTGCCTTTCTTGCGAAACCTTTTCTGGATTATCCACGCCCCGCACCGGACGCTCTAGAGTGTCTATGGAGCCATCATCAATCATCACTGCGCCCCACCTGCAGAGAAAATATGTATCAGCAGCGCCTTGCCACCATTGATATTCAAGCCAGAAACACTTGAGACTTCTGAAGCAGTCATACCCAGTTGATGCACTTCCGCATCAAATCGATCCAGCTGTCGTTTTTCCACCAGCACGACCCTGCAAGTCCCTTCGGAAGTAACCGTTTGCCGCTCTTCTCCTGCTAGAAAACGCGCTGCGTCTACCGCACCCAATAGTTTTGTTTGCGTACCCTGCAAAAACACGAAACTGGGCTCATAAAAACCTGTGATTGCAACCTCTTTCTGCTCACACCCCGGGATCTGTTCAATGGCCTCCACAAGGCGGCCCGAGATCCAGATTGTTGTAAGCGCTGGACTCGCAAACACCCAAAATCCGGCAAACATCATCAAGGCCGAGACAATTGTTGCAGGCAGCGCACTTAATAGCTTTCCCTCTATCAACCGGCGCGCCCCTGAAACCGCCGCAACAATCGCGAACCCGCACAACATAAATCCGGGAGGAGACGGCCACAGATCAAGCAAGAAGGGCCCAACGAGCACTGCGATGAAAATGCTCAGCGGCACCAGCAAAAGCAATATGGCGGAGGCATAGCGCCAGTAAGCACTACTCTGCTTTGTGCCACCGCTCATCACCGCACCTGCCGTCAGTAAAGCCACGGCTGGCATCATGGGCAGTGTGTAGTGAGGCAGTTTCGTTAAGACCATCTCAAAAATAACCCATGACGGAACCAGCCAACACAAGAAAAACCTATAGGAATGCGTGTTCCACTCCCTCTTAAGCACCGGAAAAGCAGCGACAAGGAAAGGTGGTATCGGCCAAAATGCGATGAAACTCACGAGCAGATGTGTAAGTGGAGGGGCACCGTGGGATTCACGTCCAACTGCCACCTTCGCCCAAAAGTCGCCGCCCAACGCGTCGCTGAAAAACACACCATCCGTCTCAATGTAAATCGCAATGAGCCACGGAGAGACCAAAGCAAGAAACAAAAGAGGTCCAACGATGGGTGCGAGCCCGCGCAGCCACGAAACCTTTTTCTCCCAGAGGCATAAAGACAGCACGGTAAGTCCACACACCATGAGGATAATGGGCCCCTTGATTAAAGTGCCCAGCGCCAGACCAAGCCAGAACAACAAGGCCGAACCCCATAATGCGCGGTTCTGCTGTGCTAGCCAGACGCGAGCAAGCGCCCCTTGAGCCAACATGACACACGCCAGCAAGGCGGCATCTGCGGTGGCCAGATGCGCCTCCGCATTTAAAACAAGAGCTAAGGCAACAAACAACGCCGCCAGAAATGCTTGTTGCTCCCTAAAAAAGGCCCGTCCGGCCCAATAAGTCAGCAAGACTGCAGCGATTGCTCCAATGGCAGAAGGTAGACGATAAACCCAGATCGGCGCCTGTTCGTTATACCCCAGCAGCTTGGCGGCACCCGCCTGGGCCCAATAGATCCCGATTGGTTTTTTATTGCGTGCAACATCCTGATAATAAATGGAAACATAGTTGCCCGTCTCCATCATCTGTTTCGAGGCTTGGGCGAACCGCGCCTCATCGCGGTCAAGCGGTGGCACCACCGGAAGGCCCGGCTGATAAAGAAACACGCACACCAGTATAAGCACGATCGGTGCCACCCAATCGCGTCCTACAATGCGGAGCCAAAGAGCCTGCTGTTCAGGCCTCTCAACTTCGTCGTCCGTCAAAGATATTGCAAGATTCATTTGCGCCGACATAATTGCCGTGAGGCCCTCCACACTCCCGAGCAAAACAAGAGTGAAAGCATGTTGCTCCCCAAGAACAATACGCACCTCACTATCCAGAACACATTCCCCAAAATTCTACAGTCAAATTAAGGGACTACCCAAATGCCAAGGCAGCACCATCAAAGGCCAAGCTGAAGGACACCTGAAGCACTGAAGGCACAAGAAAAAGTTCTGAAATTACGCAGATTCACGTTTATCTGTACAGTTTTAGCCAAATTTCATAATTAAGGTGGAACGACCAAGGCATTTCGGGATTACACAGGTGAATTTGAATTTTCAGGCAACGGCAGCTGTATTGCTGGCTGCAACTCTTGCTGGCTGTGCCAGCTTCCAATCAGAAACAAAAAAAGCAGAACTAACTCAGATTGCAATCAACAAGCAGGAAGCCCTGCGCCAGACCAATGCGTGGCGCGCGCAGCACTCCCTACCTCCGCTCAAGCTGGACCCGCACCTCAGTCAGGTTTCGCAGGACATGGCAAACCATATTGCCCGTCGCGATTCCCTCAAGACGCGTCGGCATTCTTCAACATCTCTGATCAGACGCACCCAGACCAACGGATATAAATCGAAAGCGGGCGCGGAAAATTTGGGAGCGGGCTACGCAAGTATCTCTGCGGCCATGACCGGTTGGAAAACCTCCCCCGACCATAACAAGAACCTGCTCAACAAGTACGTCACCCATATGGGGATCGCCCGCACCAACAGAGCAGACGGCACCTACCGCAATTTCTGGGTCATGACACTCGCCGCACCCGAAGAGCCGGTCGTAGCAAAGGGCAGCGCCGCAGCCACACTACCAGTCCAGATCAGATAAGGCTCATATTACGAAAATGACAACAGGCGCGAGCATAGTGCTGCCTAGTAACAACAGGCAGCACACCATCCAAAAAACACCTCTCAATAGGTGGACCGCACCTTCAAGGGGCAACCTGAAGGACACTTGATGCCCCTGGTTTTCCACCAAAACTGGCAAGGGCACGGAAAAAAGCTCAAAAAACAGCTCGATTAACCATGAATTGCACAGATTTAGCCCGATTTCGCGCCTAGGGAAAATCCAAATCATTGGTCTATTCGGGATTACAAACGTGAATTTCAAATATAAGGCGACAGCGGCCCTATTTCTGGCTGCAACTCTTGCTGGCTGTGTTGGCTTCGGTTCAGGTTCACCAGAACTGACCCACGTCGCAGTCAACCAGAATGAAGCACTGCGACAAGTTAATGCTTGGCGCGCCCAGCACTCAGTGCCTCCCCTTCAGCTGGACCCGCATCTCACAAGTGTCTCACAGGACATGGCCGACCACGTAGCCCGCCGAGACACCCTTCAGACACCCCGCCACTCTTCCTCTTCACTGTCCCGCCGCACCCAGACCAGCGAATACCGAACCGCAGCAGGCGCAGAAAATCTGGGCGCGGGCTACTCAACTCTGACCCAAGCCATCACTGGGTGGAAGAACTCCCCCGGACACAACAGCAATCTACTCAGCCGGCACGTCACGCATATGGGGATCGCTCGCACTAACAGAGCAGATGGCACCTACCGCAATTTCTGGGTCATGACACTCGCCGCACCCGGTACCCCCGCCGCAGCTTCAGGCGGCCCCACAGCCGCACTGCCGGTCCCCGCCAGATAAAGCTCTGCGCACTCCTAAGAGAATCCCCAGCCCAACAAGATGTGGAGCCAAACACTCCACCTCCCCCACCTTCAAGGAACGATCCAAAGGTTCCCAAAGCAGCAATGCACCATCAGAGCTGACCGCCACATAGATAACATTCAAGGTGAGGCGGTTTCTCTTGAGACGTAAAGGTTCAGCCCAATTTCACTCATAAGAACGGGATTACGAACATGCATTTGAACTTGAAGACAACAGCAGCCGCACTACTGGCTGCTTCTCTCGCTGGCTGTGTAGGTTCCGCGACAGGAACAACGCAAGATACACAAATCACCCATGCAGGAAGTGACCGAAGCGAAGCGCTTCGACAGGTCAACGCCTGGCGCGCCCAGCATTCCCTTCCAGCGCTGGAACTGAACTCGCAACTGGAAGCCGTCTCACAAGACATGGCCGATCACCTTGCCAGTCGAGACTCCCTCCAAACGCCCCGCCACTCTGGCTCCTCTCTGGCCAGTCGCCTCCGGGAGAAGGGATATCAATACGCCGCTGCCGGAGAAAATCTGGGCGCCGGCCAATCAAACGTAACCGATGTTATAAACGGCTGGAAAAACTCACGTGGCCACAACCGAAATCTGCTCAACAGGAACGTGACCCAGATGGGCATTGCCCGCACGCGCAGAGCAGACGGCACCTACCATAACTTCTGGGTCATAACACTGGCATCGCCAAGACCCCCGGCAACTGAGACAGACGTCCCTGCCGGTATGATGCCCGTCCCGTTCTTATAAAGTACGTCCAGTGGGATCAATTGCGGGAATTTTCACTCCGCTTCCTTTACGCCGGTCCCATTAGCACCCATATTCACACCACCAGCGCGCGTTCCCTTTAAGAAGCAATACCTTCCTGCGAGAGCGCGCGCGCCATATTGTCTAAAAGCTGTTTGTCTTTCCCGCATCTATCGGAAAGACAAACCTGCATTTTTAATGTCACCGGAGATTAAACATGAGCGAGACCGCAAAGGTTCTTTTGCAAGATTGGAAAACCCCATTTGGACTTCCACCTTTCTCACAAATCAAACCGGAAGACTTCGAAGAAGCTTTTGAAGAGGCCTTTGAGGCAGGCGAGGAAAACATCAATCGCATCGCTCAAAATCCTGAAGCACCGACTTTTGAAAACACCATTGCCGCTTTAGAGCTGGCCGAAGATTCTCTGGAGCAGGTCGCAAGCATATTTTTTAACCTCTCCTCTGCAGATACCAACGAAACTCTGCAGCAGATCGAGCGCAACATTTCTCCGAAGTTAGCTGCCTACAGCACCAAAAAGCATCTGAACCCGGCGCTCTACAAGCGCATCGAAACCCTGATAGCCAAGAAAGACACGCTGGCCCTGACACCCGAGCAGAACCGCGTGCTGGAGCGTTACCACTCCACCTATCAGCGCGCCGGCGCTGGCCTTGACGCCGCAGACAAAACCCGCATTGCAGAAATCAACGAGCGTCTCGCCACGCTTGGGACCAGCTTCGCGCAGAACGTTCTAGCTGACGAAGCCTCCTACAAACTGCTTCTGCAAAACGAAAGTGATCTGGAGGGCCTGCCGGACTTCCTCATCAAAGCTGCCAGTGCAGCTGCGGAGGAACGCGGAGAGCCAGGTAAATACGCCATAACCCTCTCTCGCTCCTCCATTGAGCCATTCCTGCAATTCTCCAAGCGCCGCGATCTGCGTGAGGAAGCCTTCACCGCTTGGGCGAACCGAGGTAACAACCCCGGCGAAACCCATAACTCTGCCATCGTTCGGGAAACCGTTCAGTTGCGCAATGAGAAAGCCAGATTGCTCGGCTTTGAAAACTTCGCCGCCTTCAAGCTGGACGATGTCATGGCAAAGAACACCGGCGCGGTAGAGGAACTGCTCACCAACGTGTGGGGCCCAGCCAAAGAGCGAGCACTGGAAGAAGCTGCCGATCTACAGGAGATGGCGCAGAACGAAGGCGAAAACATCAAGATTGCCCCATGGGACTGGCGCTACTATTCAGAAAAAGTGCGCAGCGAAAAACACGATCTGGATGAAGCTGAAATCAAGCCGTACTTCCAGCTCGACCAGATGATCGAGGCCTCCTTCCACACCGCAACCCGTCTGTTCGGCCTCACCTTCAAAGAGCTGAAGGATCAGGATCTCTATCATCCCGACCTGCGTGTCTTTGAGGTCTTTGACAAGAACGGCGAACACCTCGGCATCTTTATCGGCGACTACTTCGCACGGTCTTCCAAGCGGTCTGGCGCGTGGATGAGCGCGTTCCGCTCCCAGCAGAAGCTGAAAGGCGATATCCGGCCCGTCATCATCAATGTGATGAACTTCTCCAAAGCACCAGAGGGCGAACCAACCCTGCTGACCTTTGACGATGCCCGCACCTTGTTCCATGAGTTTGGCCACGGTCTGCACGGCCTCATGTCTAACGTCACCCACCCGCTTGTCTCTGGAACCAGCGTGGCACGGGACTTTGTGGAACTGCCTTCCCAGCTCTTTGAACACTGGTTGGCTCAGCCGGAAATCCTGAAGAAGTTCGCTCGCCATTACCAGAGTGGCGAAGTCATTCCGGAAGCGCTGTTAGAGCGCCTGCTGTCCGCCGCAAACTTCAATCAGGGCTTTGCCACCGTTGAGTACCTGGCAACCGCCATTGTTGATATGGCAATCCATAAGGACGAAAACCTCGCCGAGCTTGACCCGGCACAGGTTGAAGAAAAGGTCCTTGGCGACATCGGCATGCCAGAAGAGATCATCATGCGGCACCGCATCCCCCATCTCCTGCACGCTTTCGCAGGCGACGGATACGCCGCAGGTTACTACAGCTACCTCTGGTCAGAAGTCATGGACGCAGACGCGTTCGAAGCTTTTGAGGAAAACGGTGACGCTTTCCATACGGACACCGCATCCAAACTGGAAGAGTTCATCTACTCCGCAGGTGGTTCTCAGGACCCGGCCAAAGCCTACATGGATTTCCGGGGAAAAATGCCATCCATCAAACCACTACTCAAAGGCCGCGGACTGGTCAGCTAAGCACCAAACATTGCAAACCAGATATCACAAAACGACAAAGGGCGGACCAAACGGTTCGCCCTTTGTCGTTTCTACCAGAGTTGAGAGGCCCTAACTCTTGATCAACCGGTTCAGGCCAGTCAGGAAGACAACAAGCCAGCCAAAGATCATCAACATCCCACCCGTGGGTGCTGCAAAGTCAAAAAGCTTTTCCCCCACGAACAAACGCTGAGCAAGATCACCGCAGAATAACCCGACCCCGGCAAACAGCAGCAGCATCGCAAGCCCGATCCCCTTTGAATTGGTAATCCCGTGAGCTACACCAAGCCCCACAAACGCAGCTGCATGCATCATCGTGATTTGCGAAATGATCGGCAGAAGCTGATTGTCTACCGCATGTGAGCTTGCCGCTGAGCTCAGAATAGCAACAACACCGCAAAAACCGCCAAGCGCCAACCCAAGACCAAGCCCCTGACCAAGTTTAATCCGTGACTGGTCTACCGGCGCCGCGTCACTTGCATCCTCGAGCATAGCTACTCCTTAAATCCCTGTTCCAAAGCACATACTGCGCGAAACACAAGTATGCATCAACTGCATTTAGGAGAACCGACGAAAATTGCAAATCTCTACGCAAAACAACCTGATGTTTAAGACTGACATATTCCGCAAACGCTTAGGCCAATGATGGCGGACGCCTCATCAACACCATGTGTAGACCCGGCCCATACCCGTCCTCTTTAATTGACAGGGTTTCAAATCCCATCTTTTCGTAAAAGGCACAGGTGTGCTGAGAGGTGTCGATCGCGACGGCCTGATCCGGATGATCCTGTGCGATACGCTCAAGCCGGTAACGCACAAGAGCCGATCCAATCCCCTGCCCATGCAGATCACACCGCACCATTCCCCACGCTAGCCCCATCTCCTTGGGGCCCTGACAGTAACCGCCTGCACCTACAACCTTCCCATCCTGTTCAAAGACGAAATAAGGATCGTTCAGTGTTTCCAGATAGCGGCGAAAATCGTCCCGCTCACTCGGGTCAAAGAACTTGGGTGCGTTGCCCTCAAAAATCTCAAGGCAGCTATCCAAATCATCTGCTTGGTACTTACGGATACTCATCAAAACTCCCTTGTTGGTGTTGGTTCAAGAGCGTACCGCATCACTGGTAGCTGCCGCCCTTCAGGAACAGAAGGCTGCGATCCAACCATAACAGCCCCCATACGCTCGTAAAATCCTTTGGCGTTGGGGTCAGCAACGATCATGAGTTCCGACAGTTGCCGAGTCTGAAGCCAGTCTTGAACAAAGCCAAACATCATCCGGCCAGCGCCTTGTCCCATAAACTGCGGCAAAACCCAAAAGTCCTCCAACTCGCAGCACAGCTCTTTGTTCACTGAAATGGAAAACACACCTGCAATTCGGCCTTCATCCTCCAGTGTCCAAAAGCGCCTGCTCGCCAAGACACCCTCATCAACCAGCAAATCAGGCAGCCAGGCGGTAATCATCTCTTCCGGGTAACCCCAATGACGCTTCGCGGCGAGGATAACCTCGTTCATTTCCGGAATCTGGTGTGATGATGCCTCCAGTATCACCGCTCCTCCAAAAATCAATTTCATCCCCATTCTATTCGTAGATTACACTACAACTTAGCAGTTCTGATGTGTCTCTAGGTAATAATTGGTGTTCACCCACTTCAGCTGCGTGCACCCTCCATTACTCATCTGTCTGCCTTTACCAAAGACAGAGTAAATTTCCTTCTCATCTCCATCTTCAGAAAAATAAAGCTGGAGATCCACACTGCTGGAATAGAACCCCAGGGAACCCCAATCAATCACTTTGACATTACCGACATGAATGCTCTTAGAAAAATCGGGTGGATCAAAAATGAGCCTTGCGTTACTCATAATGACAAACGCGATTGGTGAGAGCACTGGTTGCACCGCTAAAGCAAGCACAATCCATGGAATGATCCAAAACCGGCACAATTGAATACCGAAATAAAAGAGGAATGGGACCAAAGCTATGAGTAAGCCGGGAATCGAGTACCCATAATTGACTTTGTAGCCCCATAGTGAAATTACAAATGCAAAAGCAAGTAAACACCCACCATGTTTGAGCAAAGGTAACTTCCAGTTTTCTAATCTCAACTTAGGCTCCAAACTGCCCCTTGGCCGGATCAGCAACATCAATTATGCGTAAGGAGGGCTTCGCCTGCCCCTGCCAGGTATCAACACTCAAACTACCGGCGATATGCAAGGGTTTGCCGCGTGCTTGAAGAAGTGCCTTTCCATGTGGCTGATCTTCCGCCTTAAAGGCAATGGCCTTCAAATTGGTCCCGTCATTACCACCCAGCGTCACGCTCACGTGGCCCTGTCCAACCACCTTGGAAAACTTGATCGGCACCGACGGCAAAGCAAAAACCGGCTCCGCGTGCGAAGCTCCATAAGGACCAGCCTGCTCCAGCATATCCAAGAGGCTCAGGTTTGCACCCGCAGGCGTCAGGACACCATCGACAGTCAGTTCATGATCCGCAGAAGCCTGCTCCACATCGTGACCAAGTTGCACGGTCAAGAATGCCTCAAACTCCGGCACTTTCTCTTTTTCGATGGTCAAGCCTGCCGCCATGGCATGTCCGCCACCTTTGACGAGCAAACCGGCCTCCACAGCAGCCCGTACAGCCGAGCCAAGATCAACGCCAATAATCGAACGACCAGAACCTGTACCAAGCCCGTGCTCGTTAAACGCCATAGCAAACGCTGGTCGACGGTAGCGCTCTTTAAGCCGCGAGGCGATCAACCCCACAACACCGGGATGCCAGCCATCTGCACCGGTTAGAAGCACAGCAGGTGGAGCAGTGACCTCCATCTTTTGGAACGCCTGCCCCTCGCCTTCTTCCAGCATAACCGCTTCCATCGCCTGACGTTCCTGATTGAGCCGCTCCAGCGTCCCTGCGATGCGTTCTCCCTCATCTCGATCATCAGAGGAAAGCAGCCTCATGCCAAGCGCAGAATCGCCAATGCGACCACCTGCATTAATGCGCGGCCCAAGCATATAACCCAGATGGTACGGCGTCGGTTTGCCGCTGAGCCGCGAGATATCAGCAAGACAGGAAAGCCCGACATTCTTGCGTTGCGCCATCACCTTCAGGCCCTGCACCACATAAGCTCGGTTCAGTCCTTTCAGCGGCACCACATCACAAATGGTTCCAAGCGCAACAAGGTCCAGCAGGTCCATCAGCCGCGGTTCAGTGCGTTGGGCAAAGGCGCCACGGCGACGCAGCTCCCGGTTCAGCCCGACAAGGAACAGAAAGGTCACCCCCACAGCCGCCAGATGGCCTTGGCCGGACAAATCGTCCTGCCGGTTGGCATTCACCAGCGCATGTACCTCCGGGAAACTCTCATCCACCTGGTGGTGATCCAGAACCACCACCTCAAGCCCGATGCGTTTGGCTTCCTCAAACGCCTCAAACGAAGTGGAGCCACAGTCCACGGTGACCAGCAGCCGAGCGCCTCCTGCATGAAGCTGGTTGATTGCAGTCGGGTTCGGCCCGTAGCCGTCGATGATCCGGTCCGGGATATAAACATCCGGCTCCACACCAAGCTCCATGAAATAGCGCTTCAGCAAAGCCGAGGACGTCGCCCCGTCCACATCATAATCACCGAACACAGCAATCTTGACGCCCGCCTGCAGCGCATCGGCAACTCGGGCGCAGGCCTTATCCATATCCACCAGTTTGGAAGGATCCGGCATCAGGTCTTTAATGGAAGGATTTAAGAAGCCGGATGCCTCTTCCAGCAACACATTGCGTCCGGCCAGAACCCGGCCCACCACTTCAGGCAGCTCCGTTCTCTGCGCAATAGCCAGCGCCTGTGAAAGCCCATGATCATCAAGCCGCTCGCGCCATACACGTGCGCTCAAAGACTTTTTGACACCAAGCACCACTCGTCGCTCGGCACCAGCTGCATCCAATGTCATAACCATAGAAAGAAACTGCCCGGATTCTTGTAGAAAAGCAAAGGCGGACGCGTGTAAATTACACCCGCCCGCCTGAAGCATCTAGCTCGAAGGAGATCCTAAATCAATCCAGATGGAATTTTTCCAACTGGGTATGTTTGGCCTCGATGAAGCGTACGGTGCCGGTCGTAGAACGCATCACAACAGTGTGTGTGGTGATGCTGTCACGGCCCAGCTTCACACCCTTAAGGAAGTTACCAGTGGTCACACCGGTCGCAGCAAACAGCACATCGCCGCCTGCCATTTCTTCCATGGTGTATTTGCGGTTGATGTCATCAATGCCCATACGGCCTGCGCGCTCAACCTGCTCTTCGCGGGTGATCACCAGACGGCCCTGCATCTGACCACCGATACAGCGCAGAGCTGCAGCAGCCAGAACGCCCTCAGGCGCACCACCAATACCAACATAAAGGTCGATACCGGTCTCTTCAGGGTCTGTCGTATAGATGATGCCAGCCACATCACCATCACCAATCAGGTAAATGGATGCGCCGGTGCTGCGAATGTCGTCAATCAGCTTCGCGTGACGCGGACGGTCCAGAACACAGACGGTGAGTTCTTTGACTTCGCAGCCCTTTGCTTTTGCAACAGCTGCAAGGTTTTCCTTGATAGGACGATCCAGATCGATGGTTCCCTCAGGGTAGCCCGGCCCGATCGCAATCTTGTCCATGTAGCTGTCTGGCGCGTTCAGCAAACCACCTTCCGGTGCCAGTGCAATAACAGCAATGGAGTTTGGCATGTTCTTCGCGCAGATCGTGGTGCCTTCCAGCGGATCAAGGGCGATATCAACCTTTGGTCCACCTTTAGTGCCAACCTTTTCGCCAATGTAGAGCATCGGCGCTTCATCACGTTCCCCTTCACCAATCACGACAGTACCGTCGATTGGCAGCTGGTTCAGTTCGCGGCGCATTGCGTCCACAGCAGCCTGGTCAGCTGCCTTTTCATCGCCCCGTCCACGAAGACGTGCTGCAGATACAGCGGCACGTTCCGTAACGCGTGCAAGTTCCAGTGTCAGAATACGGTCAAGAACGTCAGTTGCGTCCTGATGACTATCCGCCATTTAAACCTCTCGGGTGTCCTGTTTTCACGTTAAACGTGAGGAAGTTTTATTTTAGGTCTTCTATACGCAACATCTGGGGTTTACCAGATGTCACTTTTTCAGCTGCGATCGCATCCAAAGCTTCACGCACAGCCAGTTCAGTGGTCTCATGTGTGATCAGGATAACGTTTCGCGGCGCTGCAGGATCGCTTACACCATCCTTATCATTTCTGGAATGCGGCCCACGTTGGACAATAGACTCAAGTGAGATTCCCTTGTCCGCCATACAGCGCGCAATCGTGGCAAATGTGCCTGCCACATCCAGAACAGCAAGCCGAATGTAATAACCACCTGCATGCGCCCGCATCCGTGCCGGAACATATTCTTCAAGCGTAGTCGCAGATTGGCTAAACACCGGCAAGGAAACATTGCGTGCAATGTCAACAATGTCGGAAATCACGGAGGATGCTGTCGCATCACCGCCCGCACCCGGTCCAACCAGCACAACCTCGCCAACCGCATCACCATCAACCGCAACAGCGTTCAAGACGCCGTCGATGCGGGCAATAGCAGAGGACTTGGGCACCATCGTCGGGTGCACGCGCTGCTCAATCCCCGTATCCGTACGCTGAGCAACACCCAGCAGCTTGATACGGTAACCAAGTTCATCAGCAGCACGAATATCAGCAGTCGTGATGGAGGAAATACCTTCAACGTAGATCGCATCGGCATTGACTTCACAGCCAAACGCTAGGCTAGTCAGCAACGCCAGCTTATGCGCCGTATCAAACCCTTCAATATCAAAGGTCGGATCAGCCTCCGCATACCCAAGACGCTGCGCATCAGCAAGACATTCAGCAAACGACAGACCCTCACGCTCCATGCGCGTGAGGATGTAATTGCATGTACCATTCATGATGCCATAAACGCGGGACACATCATTGCCCGCAAGGCTCTCCCGCATGGTCTTGATGATTGGAATACCGCCAGCAGCAGCAGCCTCGTAGTTCAGGCTTACGCCCTTCTCTTCCGCAAGGCGGGAGAAGGAAACAGCATGCTTGGCAAGCAGAGCTTTGTTGGCTGTGACAACGTGCTTTCCGGTTTCCAAAGCAGTGCGAACACTCACCTCCGCCGGCCCCTCGTCACCGCCAATTAGCTCCACAAAAACATCAATCCCGTCGAACTTGGCAAGTTCAACGGGATCTTCAAACCAGGTCAATCCATCCAGATTAACACCACGATCTTTAGAGCGGCTGCGAGCACTCACAGCCACTACTTTGATAGGTCGGCCACATCGATTGGCAAGAACGTTCGCCTTGGCTTCGAGGATACGCACCAACGAAGCACCGACGGTTCCAAGACCAGCAACGCCAACTTTCAAACTATCAGTCATAAATACCCAGTATCTGTAGGTGGGCGGACGCCTAAGCGTCCGATTTACTCAATTCCTTTGAATCGCTATCCGCTTCCTCAAAGAATTTTCGAATGCTACGTGCAGCCTGTCGAATACGCTGTTCGTTTTCAACCAAGCCCAAACGCACAAAACCTTCACCGTGTTCACCAAAGCCGATACCCGGAGCCACTGCCACATCTGCCTTCTCAATCAGCAGTTTGGAGAACTCCAAAGACCCAAGATGCCTGAACTGCTCTGGAATTGGCGCCCAGGCAAACATGGAAGCTTCCGGAGCCGGTATATCCCAACCAGCGCGCCCAAACGAGTCAATCAGCACATCGCGGCGTTTTTTGTAAATCGCGCGCGTCTCCCGGATACAGTCATCTGGTCCGTTCAGCGCCGCTGCCGCTGCCACCTGAATTGGGGTGAAAGCCCCATAATCCAGATAGGACTTCACACGGGCAAGCGCCGCGATCAGACGTTCATTGCCAACAGCAAAGCCCATACGCCATCCTGGCATTGAGAAGGTTTTGGACAACGAGGTAAACTCAACGGCGATATCCATCGCCCCCTCCACCTGCAGGATGCTCGGAGGGGGAACATCGCCGAAGTAGATTTCAGAGTACGCCAGATCGGAGAGCACATAGATCTCGTGCTTGCGCGCAAACGCCACCACGTCCCGGTAAAAGTCCAGATCAGCAACACTGGCGGTCGGGTTGGCAGGGAAACACAAAATAATCGCGATTGGCTTCGGGATAGAGTGGACAACAGCCCGCTCTAGCGCATCAAACAATTCCGGACCCGGATTAGCAGGAATGGACCGCAGCGAACCGCCAGCCATCAAAAAGCCGAAGGCATGGATTGGATAAGATGGATTAGGCACCAGCACCACATCGCCCGGCGCAGTAATCGCCTGAGCCATGTTGGCAAAGCCTTCCTTGGACCCCAGCGTCGCAACAACCTGCGTATCCGGATTCAGCTTCACCCCAAAGCGGCGTTCATAATAGCCAGCCTGCGCTTTACGCAGTCCCGGAATCCCTTTGGAAGCCGAGTAGCGATGCGTGCGCGGGTTCTGGACTGTCTCCACCAGCTTGTCGACAATATGTTGAGGCGTTGGCAAATCAGGGTTACCCATACCCATATCGACAATATCGGCCCCTGCCGCTCGCGCTTTGGCTTTCAGACGATTGACCTGTTCAAAGACGTATGGCGGGAGCCGGCGTGTCTTGTGAAAGTCGTCCATGACGCGAGCCTCACTTTCTTCAATTTGGCGTTTAAAGCTACAATTTGATTTCAGAACAAACATGTCCCCGAGTCATCAAGGCCAAGTTTCCACGGCCTTTTAGCAGGTGCGAACATTTTTCGCATCATGCTTCAGGCATAAAACCTACATTTTTTTAAAGTTTTCAAAGGAGGGATGCAGCTCTCAATTCAAAGAAAAAGCCGCAGAATTCTGCGACTAAGAACGTTACCAACGGTTTCAACTTGAGAATTTGGACGGGTTAGCCCACGAAATACACAACTAAAGATGCATTCAATACAGAAGGACGCAGCGAAAGTTATTGCGGCTGTGCACCCTCGGATTGCTCAGGCTCCTCGCCGGCAATTGATCTCAACTGCTGTGAACTGTCCTCAAAGCTGTCGCCCATGCCAGCTCTGCGTTTGCTTTCAGAAGAGATCGCAAGCAAGTCCGACTCAGAAGCTGCGCGCTGCTCAGGTGAGAGCAACTCACTGGGTACCTCTGGCGGCAACTCCGCAATACCGGTCTGCCGAGTGCCGTTGCCTTTCTCGATAGCCTCATAAACCGTCAAAGATTCGCCAAACGCGCAGCCGCCAACAAAACCTGCCAGTACAACAGCACAGCAAACTCGTTGAAACTTAAGCAACATCTGGAACCTCGCGTTTGATCCGTCGACTACACAAAAGCAGTACACATAAATTTAATCAAAATGCACTTAGCAGTTGCATCACCCGTAGTCCATATATATTACCCGGTTAACAACATATAGATCATTACTCTAGGGCAATAACTATTTGATGAAGGGCGGAACACGATACCTCCCAAAGATACCTTATATATATTAACAAGAAACATTATGAAAACTAAGAGTATTCCCAGTTTTCCTCAAAAGTTGAAGACATACACAACACTTAAGAATAACCCAAAATTTCTCACTGTTCCTCAAGGTCACTTTCCTTGTTAAATACTTACTGAGAATCCTCCTAATGACTAAGACGCGTAAGGTGTATTTTCACGTGCCTGTCAAAATTCTTAGGGATATACTCATTATGCCGTTTTTGTAGGCTAGGAGACTGGCCGATTGCGCATGCGTGTATGTGGCAAATTTTTGAGCGACGAGCATACACACCAGATGGGGTTGAGACAGGCATAGCTCAACCAGATACCAGAGACGAGGACTGAGCAGTTAGATGACCGGTGAAGACAACACCAATCCATTGTTGCAGTACATCCTTAATAACCCCGAGGAGTTCGCCAAAAACCTCTCTGAAATAGCTGAGAACGGCGGCAAAGCTCTCGCAGCCTATATGGAACCCCGCGAAAAAGGCGAAGTGTCACCTGGAGGCACTGAAGAGCTCAACACGGTGGTCAAAACCCTTGCCGAGGTCGGCAACTATTGGATGAAAGACCCCTCTCGCGCCATTGAAGCCCAGACGAAGCTCTGGTCTGGCTATATGAACATCTGGAACTCCACTCTCAAGCGCATGGCTGGCGAGCAGCAGGAACCAATCGTCGTACCAACCAATACCGACAAGCGCTTCAAGGACAGCCAGTGGGACGACAATAACTTCTTTGATTTCATCAAACAGATGTACCTGCAAACCAGCAATTGGGCAGAAGAGCTGGTGGATGGCGCCGACGAGCTGGATGACCACACCCGCCACAAAGCCGGGTTCTATGTACGCCAGATCTCCAATGCCATGTCGCCCTCCAACTTCATCCTTACCAACCCGGAGCTGCTGCGCGAGACCATGTCCTCCAACGCTGGCAATCTGGTAAAGGGCATGAAGCTGCTGGCCGAAGATATCAAAGCCGGCAATGGTGACCTACGCATCCGTCAGACGGATCCCGACAAGTTTGAGGTGGGCGTGAATGTAGCGGTGACACCGGGCAAGATCATTGACCAGAACGAGGTTTGCCAGCTCATTCAATATACACCTACAACCGAGAATGTCCTCAAGCGGCCCCTGCTCATTGTTCCTCCGTGGATCAACAAGTACTACATCCTCGACCTCAATCAGGAAAAGTCGTTCATCAAATGGGCCGTGGACCAGGGACACACCGTGTTTGTGATCTCCTGGGTCAACCCGGATGCAAAACAAGCTCAAATGAGCTTTGAGCACTACATGCGCGACGGCATTATCAATGCACTGGAACGCATTCGCAAAACCACACAGCAATCCCAAGTCAACGCCATCGGCTATTGCGTCGGAGGGACTCTGCTTGCTGCCACCCTCGCCTACATGGCAAAAATCGGCGAGCAAGACCGCATTGCCTCAGCTACCTTCCTCACTACGCAGGTGGACTTTAACGATGCAGGTGATCTGAAGGTCTTCGTTGACGAAGAGCAGATCGAAATTCTTGAACACCGCATGGGCCAGAAAGGTTATCTGGACGGCTCCAAAATGGCGACAGCCTTCAACATGCTGCGCTCGAACGACCTGATCTGGCCCTACGTGGTCAACAACTACCTCCGCGGCAAAGATCCGTTCCCGTTTGACCTGCTCTACTGGAATGCCGACAGCACGCGCATGCCAGCAGCCAACCACTCCTTTTACTTGCGCAAATGCTATCAGACGAACGCACTGGCGCAGGGGGAGATGGAACTGGCCGGGGAAAAACTGGATTTGAACGACGTCAAAATCCCGGTCTACAATCTGGCAACAAAAGAAGACCACATTGCTCCTGCAAGTTCTGTATTTAAAGGCTGCGAGTGTTTTGGCGGACCCGTTGAGTATGTTCTCACTGGTTCCGGTCACATTGCCGGTGTAGTAAACCCGCCATCCAAAAAGAAATACCAGTACTGGACGGGAAGCAAACCTGAAGGTTCTCTTGAGGATTGGATGCAAGACGCATCTGAAACCCCAGGATCATGGTGGCCTCACTGGCAAAAATGGATTACATCCCAGGATGATAATCATGTGAAAGCCCGTAAGCCGGGTGCACGTCGCACGAAAATTTTGGAGGATGCACCCGGCAGTTATGTTAAGGTGCGCGTGTAGAGGAAAAAAGCAGCGTGTCCGGCAAGAGCCACGCTGTTCTCATGGAATAAATGGAGGACCAAGTGGCAGGAGATCCTAAGCTCTCACAGATGCAACCGCAGAAGATTGGCGGCTGGGATCCCAGACACGTACGGCACCTCAACACCCAAAGCGCAGCTTTAACGCGCCTGAACAAACCCAAGAACCTGCTCATAAGAGCGTTTCTGCTACCTGCCCTGCTGGTGCCCTTGTGGTACCAGCCAGTGCTCGGCTGGTTCTGGGCGATTGCCTTATCCCTTGCAGCTGTGGCATGGGTTTGGGTCATTCCGCCAATCGGAAAGAAAACTGTTGGAGCACAAACGTGGCTGCAAAAGGCAATGCTGGGTGAACGCATGTGGCTCAACCGCATGTTCGTTCCAGTTCCTGCCCCTTACCACAAAAAGGCACTCGCCCTTCTAGTCGTCGGGCTCATTGCTGTTGGCGTAGCTATCTGGGCTGCAGGCACCAACAACCTCCCACTCATGCTCACAGGCGGCGGCCTCGCCTACCTCGCCAAGTTCGCGTCATTGTTTGTGATGGTGAAGATCTTCGAGCACATGAAGAATGCCCATCCACTCTACAAGAGCTGGCGCCACGTGCCCGGCAATGACAACAGCCTGAAAGCCAAAGCCAGCTAAAACCTGAGCAAGTCAGCATCCGATCATCGCGCGCCTCCCGTTGCATAACAGGGAGAGCCTTACTGCGGGTCGTAGATACATTCGCGCACTCGGAAGCGAACAACTTTAGGCCACCTCATGCAATCCGGCACCAAGAAATAGCGCCCTCTTAAACCTGACCACCACGCGCACAGCAAGGCACGAGCCAGTGTCAGAGCAGCATCTCCAAACACAAAAAGGGCCGCCAAATGGCAGCCCTTTCCGTAAAACTGTTTCCAGTCGCGTATTAGCGCTTGGAGAACTGGAAGGAACGACGAGCTTTACGCTTACCGTACTTCTTACGTTCAACAACACGGCTATCACGAGTAAGGAAGCCTTCTTTCTTCAGAACCGGACGCAGTGCTGGCTCGTAGTAAGTAAGGGCTTTAGAGATACCGTGACGTACTGCACCAGCCTGACCAGAAAGACCACCGCCAGCAACAGTTACGTTGATGTCGTACTGGCCATCGCGGTCGGTCAGCATGATTGGCTGACGAAGGATCAACTGCAGAACTGGACGCGCAAAGTACTCAGCGTACTCTTTGCCGTTCACAATGATCTTGCCGGTACCTGGCTTGATCCATACACGTGCAACAGCGTCTTTACGCTTACCAGTTGCATATGCACGACCCTGTGCGTCAAGCTTCTGAACATGTACAGGAGCTTCGTTCTCGTTAGGGGCGATTGCGCCGCCCAGTTCCTCAAGGGACTGTAGCTCAGACATAATTAACCCCGCTTCGCGTTCTTAGCATTCATGCTCTTAACGTCCACAACTTCTGGGGACTGAGCGTCATGCGGATGTTCTGCAGCTGCATATACACGCAGGTTACGCAGCTGTGCACGGGAAAGAGGGCCACCTGGCATCATGCGCTGAACAGCTTTTTCCAGAACGCGTTCTGGGAAACGGCCTTCGATCAGGGCGCGAGCGGTACGCTCTTTAATACCGCCAGGGTAACCTGTGTGCCAGTAGTACTTCTTGCTTTCGTACTTCTTGCCGGTCAGGAGAACCTTGTCAGCATTGATCACGATGATGTTGTCACCATCGTCGATGTGTGGAGTGTAGGTCGGCTTGTGCTTGCCGCGCAGACGATTTGCGATGAATGCTGCCAGACGGCCAACAACAACGCCTTCTGCGTCGATCAAGATCCACTTTTTCTCGACCTCAGCCACTTTAGTGGAATGAGTCTTCATAAGATCTACCGTAGTTTTTGACGGTTAAAATTCTTGGGAGAAATTCGTCTAGGCCGCGAAGAGCAGCCAAACAACATAGCTCCGTGTAGGAACGGGTAGATACGCGAGCTTGAGCAGAACGTCAAGCACAAAAAAACAAGCACTCAAGCAAATTAATGAACAAAATCAATTAGATACAAAATAGGTATTATAATACCACACTTTTTCCGCATGAATCTGAAGATTCCAGTCCCTTCCCGCTGATCTGTATGATGCAGAAACCGATTTTCTGGAATAAAAATGCACTCCAGCAATTCATTTAAGAGGGATACGAAGTGGTAAACCCCAGCTTTAAGCCTAGGAAACACCAGCAGCACGGGCAGCCGTCAGAATAAGATCGTCCACCTGCAGCTCATAGAACACCCAATTGGCGCTGTAGCAACTCACATAGTACCCCACTCCAGCAAACGCCACACGATACTCGCGCAGATTAATTGGTGTAAAGTGGGTTGGATAGAAAAAACGCCAGCGGCTGCGTGTCAGTCGGGTCGTCAAGGTAGCATTTGCCAGCAGAAGGTTGAAGAACACCAGACTTGCGAAAACAATCGGATCGCCGATGAACGCCGTATCCTGATAAAGCATCGTATCGCGGAATTCAGCAAAGACACGCGGTTCACTGGCAACATATAAATCAAAGAATGCAGGCACGGCTAGGATGAACCCGACATTCAGCACGAGGAACCCGAGATAGCCGATTGTGGCAAGCAGGGTGCCAAACCGAAGTGGCACCAACAGAAAATCAAAAATAAAACCGAAAAATGCTCGATAGAACACAAGCCTGCTCCCCCACATGCCATCTCCGCAGGTCTCCCACCCATGAGAAAACGGCCTTTGGCTTTAGTCCCTGAATTTTAAGTGGCTTTCTGCTTTTCGATCAACCGGCATTTCAACTTTCAGGCAAATTTAATTCAAAAAATTCAATAAGCTGGAAGTTTTAGGCATTTCAACACAGTGCAGATTTATGGAGCACATGCCTCATGCATTGGATAACATGGGATGAATCAATTTCAGTGTGGTAATCATCGAATCGATTATTCAGTCCAAATTTGCTTTCTCAGATATCAGAATTAAAAAATGCGCGTTCCTAAGCTCTCCCTAATAGCACTCCTGTGCGCCACTGCCGCTGCGGCAGAAACCCAGCCACTCCGGATCCTCATCAAACCCCATGCCTACAACCCGACAGCGGGTATGGCCTCCCTCATCCTCCCTGCAAAGCAGAACCTCGCAATTCTCCAACCACGCGAGCAGCAAAACAACTCAGAGGCAGCTCCCCTTCTGGTCTCATGCGATGGAATTGAGAAGCCGTTAGACACCCACGAAACCTTTCTATCATGCCGTCAGCTGCAATGGACGGTGACGTTCGACAACACACGGACGGCCCCTTACGCTCTTGCAAACCAACAGAACCTTTACTCTCCCACAGGTTGGTGGAGCCTTACGGAATGGGATGATATTCCCCGCTTCAAAGACATGTCGAAGATAGAAGTCTGCGGAAAAGCTCCGGGCATGGATACGCAAGCCAGATGCCATCCTCTGCCTACAACGAACGAACCACCCCTCATTCTCACATGGGGCAATTCCACAAGGACACTCACCGCCGGACAGACCACACTCACGCTCTTTAAGGATGATCCGACCGGAGCTTTGACGGAAGAGAACCTGCCTGCACTGCAACAGCAACTTGAGTATCTGCAACAGCTGCTCACCTCTGAGCGAAAGACGCCGGAGACAATCGATCTCGTCTGGGTCGCGATAGATGAGAAACTGCGGCAAATCGCAGGTGCCGCTGGCAAACAGGCCTTCCTCGCCAACTTCGCAGTAACGGACACAACAACAACCGAGTACAGCAGGGCGAAACTGCACTGGGTCTCTGCCCACGAACTGTTCCACTTGCTGGCTACCCAACCCTACCCGCTCTGGATGTCAGAAAGCCTCGCCCAATATTATGGCTACAAATCACTGCAAAAAGCAGGTCTGAAAGCGCAAACGCCGACGGAACAATGGCAAGGTTTTCAGCAGCACTTTCCTCATGCAGCAACAGGTCTTTACGAAGCCCACAACAAGGTAACGCGCGAAAACAATCCTAGCTACTATCCGCTGTTTTATGTGAAAGGCGCCGCCTTCTGGCAGGCCGTTGATGAGGAGCTTCAAAAATCAGGATCCTCACTGGATAAGATCCTGCCCCATCTAAACTCTGCAGAACCAAAGGGACCAACCCTTTCTGCAGTCACACTCGACCTGCTTAAAGCGTCACTCTCAGAACAAGTCATAACGTCGTTACACCAACAATACCTCCACTAAGCACAGCGCAGTCCCATATGATCAAAACAGAATCAATTGAATATCAGCATCTCACCAGCATCCGCCACAGGCAGGACGGAACCCCATGCGCGGTAAAGGCTGGTGGCGTCGTGACAGACATCGCACTGACGAACTGTGGGTTGAGCAACCTCCCGTCGGAGCTTTTGCAGCACCGCGCGTTGAAAAGCCTCTACTGTGGACAAAACCAGATCAGCGAACTGCCAGCAGAGCTGTCCAGTCTTCAGGCCATGCAAGAACTCTATATCTATGCATGCAAACTAAAACAGCTTCCGGCCAGCCTCTGTGACATGACTGCTCTGAGAATTCTGGACCTCAGTCATCAGGCTCTGGAGCGCCTTCCAAAAAACATAGGTGCCCTGAAAAACTTGCGGGTGCTTTACGCAAGCAACACAGTGATGACGCAGCTCCCAGAGAGCATTGGCGAACTCTCTTCACTTGAGTATCTCGGCTGCACTGATAACTCCATGCCGCACCTGCCAGAAAGTCTCGGGAACCTGCAAAGCCTCAAAGAGCTTCGACTCTATGGGAACGGCTTGCGCGCACTACCAAAAAGCTTTTCCAACCTCACCTCCTTGCGAGAGGCCTATTTACGCAACAACACCCTCACAAAACTCCCCGACAACCTGAGTAATCTGCGTCAGCTTGAGGTGCTGGACCTTCGAAACAATCAGATCACACAGTTGCCAGACGATATGGGAGACCTGCCCAATCTCTACCAGCTGGATCTAAGAGCAAACCCGCTGGAAGAACTTCCCGTCACCATACGCAACCTGAAAAACCTGCGCAAACTGGACCTACGCTGGACACGAATAGCCAGAGAGCCCGACTGGTTTGAAACTTTGCGGGAGCAAGGCACACTGATTTACCTCTAAGCCTCAACGCCTCCCCAAAATACAGCAGTAGCGAAGCAAGCCCTGCGTCTTATCATGGGGCATGCATCGCTATCTTTTACTCACTCTCGCAATGTTGCTGCTGTACGCGTGGAGCGCTCAGGCACAAGAAAGCAGATTTAAGAAACGCCCGCGCCATCTGTTTAAGACGCCCGACTGCTACTGCACCAATCGTGGTATTAGGATCGAGCTGGGCGACTTTTCCTGCCTCTATGTTGACGGCACCACCTATCTGGCTCAATGCCAAATGGCCCTCAACAACCCAACATGGCGTAAAATCCAGGACGGCTGCTCAACAAGCCGTCTTGAGAACAAACAGCTCGCATCCTACCCTTTAAACGAAGCTGGCGGGATGGAATAGGTTGCGGTGGCGTGGGCAATCAGGTCATCACTACCTTCGCGCACGATCTCGCAGTCCATAACCACAAGTCGCTTACCGCCTTTCAGGATGCGGCAAGTGGCGATCATATCGCCTGCTTCGGCCTTGCGCAGAAAGTTGATATTCATGTTGGTGGTCACAGCAAGCGCATGAAGGCCAATATTGCCCATCAGCACCACATAGGCCGCGTAGTCAGCCAGCCCCATCAAAGAAGGGCCGGAAACAGTGCCACCGGGACGCAAATGAGAATCCCCTGCCTTAAGTCTGACAATCGCCTTTCCCGGCAAAATCTCGTCGATGAAAAACGCACGCCCCTGCGCGTGCATCTGCGGAAAGATCTTATCCAGATACTCTGTCAATTCTGCCGGACTAACTTGAGCAGCAGGCGCTGCCACCTCACTTGCCATAAAGTTTCCCCTCCCCATGCAAACAGGCATGCTGGTCTATCACGCCAAAATTTACCACCTGAACAAAAGTTCTAAACCGTTGCGCCGGACACAAGTCTTGTTCACTCTGTGATTTAACGCTTAATTGACGCAGCAGAGCCTGCTAAACGCATCGCAACTTTATTTTTCGCAACTTGAACTGAAGTACGACGGAGAACCATCATGTCTGACGCAGACACCACCAAAGATCAAAGCGAAGCAGACCGCCCAATGCTTGGCAAACTGCTGCACAATGGTGTTCAGCGTATCGTCATGCAGCGCCCGGAGCGCATGAACGCCCTGTCCATGGCCATGATGAAGGAACTCTGCGCCGCCCTCGACGAAGCTGCCACGAACCCGGAAGTCCGCGTCGTCCTGCTCGGTGCCGAAGGCAAAGTCTTCTGTGCGGGCCATGACCTGAAAGAACTCACAGCTGCACGGGCTGAGGCTGATGGCGGCAAGGCCTTCTATGAGCAAACCTTCGACCAGTGCGCAGAACTTATGCAGAAGATCGTAAACCTGCCAAAGCCCGTCATCGCCGTTATCACCGGCGTTGCAACCGCTGCTGGTTGCCAGCTGGTAGCCTCCTGTGATCTTGCATTGGCCCTCGACACCGCAACCTTCTGCACGCCGGGCGTCAACATCGGCCTGTTCTGCTCCACCCCGATGGTCGCCCTCACTCGCAACGTTGGCCGCAAACAAGCCATGGAAATGCTGCTGACTGGTGAAAGCATCGATGCCTCAACTGCCAAGGACTACGGACTGATCAACCGTGTGGTGCAGGCTGACTATCTTGAAGTCGTAGTGCAAAAATACGCTGAAGTAATTGCCTCCAAATCCGCTCTCACTGTCAAAACCGGTAAGGAAGCCTTCTACAAACAAGCCGACATGCCACTGGCAGAAGCCTACGCCTACACCTCGAAGGTCATGGCAGAAAACATGCTGGCCAACGATGCAGAAGAAGGCATCAACGCATTCCTTCAAAAGCGCACACCAGATTGGAAAGACAGCTGATCGAAATGTGAGGCGCAGGGTAGGAAACGGAGGGTCGCTTGAAGCTTAAGAGCTCGGCCCCCTAGCCTGCGCTGTCAGCAGCAAGTGGTTCCAGCTGAAATTGCAACAGGAGTATCGATCAGATCCTCCTACCTGCTCTGGAAACTACCACACCCACTGCCCATATCTTCGGAACGGACACTCGCAATGAGCCATGTACGGCACATGCAATTGACAGTCTGAGAGTTTGAACAGGGGTGGAAACGAAAATGAACCACAATCACTATTCAGATGGCTACATCCGCGACATTCTGAAGAGCTCCAAGACGATCGCACTCGTGGGGGCCAGTAACAAGCCGGAACGCGCCAGCTTCCGCGTGCTCAACTTCCTGCTGGAAAACGGGTACGATGTTTACCCCATCAATCCGGGACAGGCGGGCAACGAGATTGCAGGTAGAAAAGTCTACGCCTCCCTCAACGATCTTCCTGCCCCCGTCGACATGGTCGAAGTTTTCCGCAATTCGGAAGCTGCTGGTGGCGTCATTGATGAAACGCTTACTTTGACAACACTGCCGGACGTTATCTGGCTTCAGCTCGGCGTGCGAAACGACAAGGCAGCAGCACGAGCCGAAGCAAAGGGAATCAAAGTGGTCATGGACCGATGTCCAAAGATAGAAATCCCGCGACTAGCGGCTCTCGGTGCCAGCTAATCGGGCGTTATAGGGCGCTCTTGCTCGCCTCAGGGGGAGCGCGCGCCCGCCGAATTAGAATGATTTTCTAGCCTTACACAGTAGAAGCAAACAGATTTCAAGGACCAGCCACCGATGGCTTGCTTGAGCTTTCTGCAAGAATACGCCGCGCCCATCGTTTCATCTGCGCTTGCCAACCTCTGGTTGCCCCCTCATAGTCTCTCACGAAAGATTTATGAATTTTAGCAGAGAATGACGCGCCTGTTTTTAAAGGTTTGCACGCCGTGCACCTTGAGCAGTGCGGCTCCATCCTGCAAGCGCATTGAAAGGACTGCCTCATGAGCGATCACACCCCGGGCTTTGACACCCTTGCAATTCACGCAGGCGCTCAACCAGACCCAACAACTGGCGCACGTGCAACACCAATCTATCAAACCACATCCTTCGTGTTTGAAGATGTAGACCACGCCGCCTCACTATTCGGACTTCAGGCATTTGGCAACATCTACACCCGCATTACAAACCCGACCACAGCAGTCCTTGAAGAACGCGTCGCAACGCTAGAAGGCGGCACCGCCGCTCTGGCCGTTGCATCCGGCCACGCTGCCCAGCTCCTCACCTTCCACGCCATGATGAGCCCAGGGTGCAACATTGTTGCGTCCAAACGCATGTACGGCGGCACCATCAACCAGCTCAACCATTCCTTCAAAAGCTTCGGCTGGGAG
The DNA here is from genome assembly GCF_014651595.1 of Pseudovibrio japonicus. Lineage (GTDB taxonomy): Bacteria > Pseudomonadota > Alphaproteobacteria > Rhizobiales > Stappiaceae > Pseudovibrio > Pseudovibrio japonicus. Next base: position 493,992 of record NZ_BMXE01000004.1, read on the forward strand.
GTCAAGTGGGCAGAAGATCTGGACGCACAAAGCTTCGCAGACCAGATTGATGAGAACACTCGCGCCGTCTTCATTGAAAGCCTGGCCAATCCGGGTGGCGTTGTTATGGATATCGGCGGCATCTCCGCAGTTGCCAAGGACGCTGGCATTCCGTTGGTCGTCGACAACACCATGGCAACCCCATACCTGTGCCAGCCGATCAAACATGGCGCAGACATCGTCCTGCACTCCCTAACCAAGTTCATGGGTGGTCACGGCAACTCTATGGGTGGTGCAATCGTGGACGCTGGCACCTTCGACTGGGCAGCTTCCGGCAAGTATCCCATGCTCACCGAGCCACGCCCGGAATACAACGACATCCGCTTGTTCGAGACTTTTGGCAACATTGCCTTTGCAATCTGCTGCCGCGTGCTCGGACTGCGCGATCTCGGCCCTGCAATCTCGCCGCACAACGCCTTCCTGCTCATCACTGGCATCGAGACACTGGCACTGCGCATGCAAAAACACTCTGATAATGCACAGCAGGTCGCAGAGTTCCTCGAAAACCATCCAGCTGTCAGCTGGGTCTCCTACGCAGGCCTTGTCAACGATCCGTTCTATCAAGCCCACCAGAAGTACTGCCCGAAAGGCGCTGGCGCTGTCTTCACCTTTGGCCTAAAAGGCGGGTATGAGGCTGGCGTTGAACTGGTGAAAGGCCTTGAACTCTTCTCTCACCTTGCCAACATCGGTGACACCCGCTCCCTCGTGATACACCCGGCTTCCACCACACACCGCCAGCTGTCCGACGCTCAAAAAACCGCTGCTGGCGCTGGTCCCGATGTGGTGCGCGTTTCCATTGGCATTGAAGATGCAGCCGATATCATTGCGGACCTAAAACAAGCACTCGAGAAGGTATAATCCCTTACACTTCAGGCCACTAGGCCTGATAGGTGAATCATTCTGCAAGCATCAGGCAGAAAATAGAAAAGGCGCCCAAGCGGCGCCTTTTTACTTCTTTTTCAGCTACTTAATTTAAAGGGCTGAATCTCTACCTTAACGCAGCTTCTTTCTCCCGCCGCAACAGGCACACCTGTTCCACCGCAAGCGCCAAAACAATAAGCGCCATCGCCTGATGCGCCAAGGCGCGGTCCATCGGCACCATACCAAGCAGCGTTACAATGCCAAGGAACACCTGAATGACAATCGCGATCATCAGCCAGCTTGCATTGCGTTTCAGCGCGCCATCACGGTTCCCGCGCATCAGATACAAGCCCTGCAGAAACACCGCGACCACCAGCAAATACGCCACCATGCGATGCTGGAACTGCACCATCATCACATTTTCAAAGAAGTTCTCCCACCACGGCGACATGACAAACAATCCTGCTGGAATGATCTGCCCATCCATCAAAGGCCACGTGTTGAAGGTCAGCCCTGCATTAAGACCCGCAACGAGCGCCCCAAGGAACAGCTGGAATAAAACCAGAGCAACAAGGAAATATGCCCCTGCCAAACCATTGCCAAACACATCCCAACCATCGCGCTTCAACTCAGGGCGACGCTTCAAAACACCGGCCAGATAGTAAAGATAGGCAAACAGAATACAGGCAACGCTCAGGTGCACGGCCAACCGGTACTGGCTCACATCCACGCGGTTCACCAGGCCGGACGCAACCATCCACCAACCAATTGCGCCTTGTAGCCCCCCAAGCAAAAACGCCACGACCAGTCGCGGTTTAAGCCATGAGCTCACTTGCCCCCGCGCCCAGAACCACACTAGAGGAATAAAGAAGAAGAGCCCGATCACGCGGCCAAGCAGCCGGTGTCCCCATTCCCACCAGAAGATGCCTTTGAACTCATCAAGCGTCATGCCCTCGTTAAGAAGCTTGTACTGGGGAATTTGCTGGTACTTCTCAAATTCCTCCGCCCACTCCTCAGCAGTCAGCGGCGGAATAGCGCCGTGAATGGGCTTCCATTCTGTAATGGAAAGCCCAGAATCCGTCAGCCGGGTCGCCCCGCCAACAACAACCATGGCCAAAATCATGAGGCAGATAAACAGCAACCACACACGAATTTGCCTGCGATTGGAAAGGTCTTGAGCAGAAAGATCTGGACTATAAAACGGAGTAGACATGACACCTATCTGATGAACTGGTTTGCCCCTATATAGGTCAGATCCGCAGCTAAATCAGGAAAAATACGCTGATCCTAACAGCAGTCTAGACAAATTACCTAGATTTCTCGGAGGAACCTGTGCTCCCTAATTGCGCTTCTCTGTCATAGGCTTAGAGAGTTCCAAGTGGAGTCAGCCCCACATAAACCTAAGATTATCAGCAAGATCCTCTTGAAAAATATATGCATTTTGAACTATGCCTTGCGCACAAAACCAAGGCCTACATACTGGGCTTTCAAGGAGAACTACATGGTTTCGCCATTGCGCCGCTTCATTGGCATGATTTTTCTGGTCACGTTTGTTGTGATCTATGTTTTCGTCGCAATGGTGATCGGCGACCTGACAATGGCAGACCAGCACTGGTCCATAAAGCTGATCTTTTTTGCGGTCGCTGGTCTGATCTGGGTCATCCCGGCCGGGCTGATCATCAGCTGGACCTATAAGAAGCGCTAGGGCTCTTAACCCTCACGCCCTTTTAAAGAATGACCGGATGCGCCGAACGCAGTGGTAAGCCGCAAAGGCGGCGCCGGTCAGATACATATCAACCATTCTTTGGTTCTGGTGCAGTCCGTTCAAAGAGACACGCGGCAGATAATAGCGCCGCTGCAGGTTGACTGCCGACAGCGTGCCTGGTTGCGTGGTAACCGCGGCGGCAAAGCCCAGCTCCTCAGCAACAGCCTCACACCGCGCGTCAATCGCCTCGGCAAATCCATAAGGATAAGCCAGCACGCTAGGCGTTTGCCCCAACCGCTCGCTCATCTCCTCCACGCCCGTCTGAATGTGCTGGCGGATATCCTCAGCAGTCAAAAGACGGGCAAGCATGGGATGCGTATCCGTGTGTGCGCCAAAGCTGACCAGTGGGTCACGAGAAAGCTCCTGCAACTCCTCAAAGGACAATATGAGTTCTGGGCACAACCTACGCCAATCCAGCCCGTAACGATCCGCAGCCTCACAAATCACCTCACGCTGCGCGCTCTCGGGAACTTTGCTCACCAAAATACAGCGCGCGCTATGAAACACCGCATGTTTTTGCTCCAGTGAGGCACACTCATAGTCAAAGCCCACATCTCCGTACCGCAAAGACAGTCTGTCATTTTCAGCAATGAGCATCTCCAGCATAATCCACCACAGCTCGGATTTGTGATTGCTGTAGTCGCTGGTGATGAAGATCGTGAACGGAACCCCCAACTCCTTTAGAACCGGATAAGCAATGTCCCGGTTATCCTTGTAGCCATCATCAAAAGTCAGAACCGCAAACTTCGGCCCGGACTTATCCGGATCTTTCAGCCGCTCCAACGCAACGTCCAAAGATACAAACTCGTATCCTGCTCGCCGAACGTGAACCACAGTTTCACGCAGAAACTCCGGTGTAACCTCCAAAATCTTGTTGGGCTGGAACGCCCGTTCTGATCCAGGCAGAACACGGTGAAGTGTGAAAATGATGCCATCACCAGCCGTGATCCCCCTGCAAAGCCGTGCGGGGCCGCGACTATTCAAGAGATAGCTGGCATATCTGATAAATGAATGCTTAAAAGAGTTCCGCAAGGAGTTCCCCTAACTCCAGACCGTAGTTACCTCACACCGTAAACTGCAATTATTTACGATTAATTTCTAATTGGATCATTCTCCGTAGTTTGATTTGAGTTTCATTAAGAGCTTGGAGCTAATAATTCCCCTATATCTTCTTAGGGCATTTTCAATGGCGCTTTCTCAATCCATGGCAACAAGCGATTGCACGTCCCATGCTACACGCCAGGACACTCTGGATTTGGACAGACTTTCCTTTCAGATTTACGTCAGCAACGATCTACTACACCTGCGCAGCGACTGGCTCAATCTGGAAGTCCAGGGCAACGGCAGCGCATACCACGCCTATGAATGGTGTAAGTGCTGGACAGACCATATCTCCGAGGAAGAAAAAGCAACCGCGCTGATCATCACCGGACGCATCGGCGGCAAACTGCACGTTCTCCTGCCTCTCGCGCTCCACAAAAGCCATTTGACGAACACTGTGAGATGGCTTGGGGAAGTGCTTTTTAACCAGAACACCGGCTACTGGTCAAAGGAGCTGCTGTCCGCGCCCCAGGCCCATGTACTCCGCCCGCGCATCATGCAGGCCCTCAAGGACTGGGGCGCAGACCTCATCCACCTTGGCAACATGGCCTGCCGGATCGGATCCCATGACAATCCTCTTGTCCGCCTCAGTGATACAACAAGCACCAACGCAATCTATCCGTTTCCGCTGGCGGCGCCTGCAGAAGAGTTCATCAAAACCAAACGTTCAAAAGCTGCCCGCAAGAAACACCGCAGCAAACTCAGTAAACTACAGTCATTAGGTAAGCTCAGCTTCACCGCAGAACATACCATCGATGGTGCCACTGCGGCACTCGACGCCATGATCTGCCAACGAGAATGCAGACAGGCTGAAACAGGCATCCCGACCGCTTTTGCCGAGCCCAACCACCAACGCTTTGTACGCGAAGCCTTCACAAATCTCGCTAAGAACGACAGTCCGACAAAACCGGAGATCTACATCCTGAAGCTCGATGACAGGATCATCAGCACGTGCCTCAGCCTAAGATCAGGAAAGCGCATCTACTGCTACTGCACCTCCATTATCAGCGGGGATTTGATGCGCTACAGTCCAGGCGAGTTACTCATGCAACATGTTATTGAAGACATGTGCAAGCAAGGCATGGAAGTCTTTGACTTTGGATTGGGAGAAGAACGCTTCAAACTGGCATGGTCTGAACCGGAATACCTGAAAGACTGGATTGAGCCTCTCACCCTGAGGGGTAAGCTCGCCGCCACTTTAGAAAACGCCAAACTCAGTTCAAAGCGCAAGCTCAGAAACAACCAAAGCTTCTGGCAACTTTACCGGCGCACTCGAGGCTTCTTCGCCCGCATGCAGCGCTAGCTTTCCATAAACATAGCTTAACTCAGCAGCGGTTACGCTGCCATATCACGCTGAAGCCAAGCCGCAGCTTCATTGCTGACCACACGCTCCACCTCAACAGGCGCCTTGGTGTGCTTTTCAAGAATAGCCAGAGCTTTTTCCAGCTCAGGGCCAGCAGGCGACCCATCTGTCGCAATGATCACACGATCAGCCTCTGAGAGCATCTGCGCACAAATCAGGCTCGGCTCGATTAAACCAAGATCGGCAACAATCACGTCATAGGTCAGGTCCAGGGCTTCCATAATCAGGTTATAGCGGCCACCATAAACCACCTCATCGCGAATAGGCATGACACCAGATTGTATCACGTGCGCACGAGAAACCGGGTCGCGGTGGATCACATTGGTAAAGGCAGCTTCACCCTCCAACAGTTCAGAAAAGCCCGGTTTGACTAAATCATCACATTCTTCAGCATGCGGAGCATCACCGATCTCCTCAAGAGGTGTTTCATCCAACACCGACACAGCCCCCTCACCGCCTTCTGAGCGCACTTCAACAACCACCGGCATTATACCGCGCGCGGCAATCTTGCGGGTGCAGCTCAGGGCAACACGGGAGGAAAGGCTCTCATCCTCAACGCTGAGCACAACAACGCGGCGAACCTTCTCCAACTGGTTGGTGTTCTCGGCTTTGACTTCCTTAAAGGTGATCGGAGAAACCTCGACGAGCTCGTGCTCGTCTTCAAGCTCCTCGTCAAATTCTTCGTCTTGCGCCTCGTCATCAGAAGCACATTCCTCGGAGTAATCAGTCAGGCTATCATGCTGCTCATCTTCCTCAGCAACCGCTTCTTCCTCCTCTTCTTCAAAAGAAGGTTTCAGCTCAATTGGTGGCGCTGCAACTGTATGGCTCCGAGCTGCAGCATCCACAACACTATTGAGCGCATTGGAGGTCGCGGTACCGGTTGCTTCTTTCGGGTTGGCGGCAGGCGCAGCAGGCGTTGAAAAGCTTTCACGGCGCAGAACTTCACCAGCAACGAGAGCCCGCACAATCACCCATAAGCATCCAAGGAAAAACGCTGCAAAGCCAGTAATGGCCGCAAGCGCCGACGGTTTGCGCCCGGAAGGTTCACTTGGAACAGAGGCACGGGAGATCACACGAGAATCAGCGTTTAAAACGCCCACACCTTGCAAAACTTCCGCTTCACGCAGGCTGACGAGCAATTGGCTCAGCTGCTCTTCTTTAGAACGCGCTTCCCGCTCCAACTCCTGCAGGCGAACCTGATCTGCACCGGAACGAGCTGCTTCTTTCTTCAGCTCATTTACTTGGGCATTCAGCGTTACATAACGGTCCTGAGCAATCTTAGCGTCATTCTCAAGACCAATAACAATCTTCTCCGCTTCCGCACGGATCTGGCGATCAAAGACAGTCCGCTGCGAACGCAAGGATTTGATCTGCGGATGATTGGGTAGCAACGTCGTTGACAGTTCAGCAATGCGGTTCTCCAAAGCCAACTGACGCTCACGCAAGCGCTGGATCAAAGAGGAGTTCAGAACCTGCGTTGCAGTGTCCAGTGCTCCGCCATCTTCGAGCAAAGACCGGATTTGTCTGGCCTGCGCTTCGGCCTGCGACTTTGCCACAATGGCTGAGGAAACCTGCGAGCTCAGCTCAGCAAGTTGCTGCTGATTAAGCGTTCGGTTTTCAGACCCAAGCAGCAGGTCAGCACCTGCACGAAATTCAGCTGCCTTTCTCTGAGCTGCCTCCACTTCGTTCTCAAGGCGCGCGACTTGCGGAGCAAGTGCATCAGCCGTATTGCTGGTTACTGCGCGCTTCGCATTGTCTTGCAACATGCGGTATTCATTAACAACAGTGTTGGCAATGCGAGCAGCAAGTTCCGGATCTTTGCTCTTAAAGCGTACCGCAATAACGCGGGACCCATCCACCTGATAGACATCCAGATTGCGGGTAAACTTGTTCAGAAGTCGCTCCGCTTCACTTACCTGATTGAACGTTGGCTCAAAACCAGCACGCGTCAGAAGCTGGTCAACAAGGCCCGGCTCGCTCTTGGCTGCAAAAACACGATTGTTTTCGAGGTCCAACTTCTGCACCGCATGGCGCGCAAGATCGCGCGATTGAAACAATTGCACCTGACTGGCAATACCTTCCTTGTCCAGCAACGAGCGCTCTTGCTCGCTATTCCGGATCTGGCCGGGCAGCACAATCTTGGCAGTATCAATGAGGATCTTGGATTCGCTGGTGTATCGGGCAGATTGTTTGCTGGCCAGATAGAAAGTGCCAAAGGCGATCAGCGCAGCAAATGGGATCACCCACAACAGCCCCTTCAGCACCTTTTTGAACAGCACGCCCATATCAAGAAAAACATCTTCTTGCGGCACAGCCCTCTACCCCACTCAATACAAAGCCCGAAACCTTTTCTGCTCACAAGAATGCATAGACAGGGTAACCAAGTTATTAAGCACCTCAATCAAATGCTGGAAAGAAATAACAAAGCAGCAAAGACAACAACAAAAATTAATTAGACAATAATTATAATATTTAGACTCTATTAACCTACTGATCCGAAATATACACCCAGTGAATTTAAAGGATTTTGTAATGCGCCCGCGTCTACTAGCCGTGATTGCTGGTTTAACTCTATTAGCAAGTTGTTCCTCCTATAAGAAGCCGGGCCCTGCCTTTCATGAGGAACTGATCCAACCCTACACGCTAGCAGCCAGCGACGAAGTTCGGATTATCGTGTTTGGTCAGGCCAATCTGTCCAACACTTATAAGATTGATCAGGGCGGCATTCTCGCCTTTCCACTCATCGGCCAGATCAACGCATCTGGCAAAACACCGAAGCAACTAGCTAGCCTGATCCGCACTCGCCTGAAGAGCGATTTTGTCCGCGACCCCGATGTCTCCGTTGAAGTCGCAACCTATCGCCCAATCTTCGTGATGGGTGAAGTCAATAATGCAGGCCAGTACGCCTACTTGCCGGGCATGACCGTCCAAAACGCCATTGCAACTGCCGGTGGTTTTTCAGCAAGAGCCCACCACCAGAACATTGATCTGACTCGCCAACTCGGCAGCGAAGTCGCAAGTGGCCGCGCAACAATCACAGCTCCTGTTCGCCCCGGCGACACACTCTACGTGCACGAAAGACTCTTTTAAATTAATAGCATGCACCATGCACGCCTTCGCGATTTTTTAGGTCAAGTACCAAAATTAAGGGTAAATTAACCCTGTCAATTAACAGCTCAAACAGTATTTTAAGCTTACAACTTATTAGCGCGGCCCTCTGTGCTGGGGAGCATCAGACAAAGCTGGCGCGGTGGGGAGTGAGCTGGAAATGTCCACGGACAAGCTGAAAATAGTGCATTTCATACGCGCGCCTTTAGGCGGTGCGTTTCGCCATCTCATGGATCTTGTCGAAGAACAGATCAAGATAGGACACGAGCTCGGCATCATCTGCGCCTCCAACCATATCCCGCCGTCTTCAAGGGATCAGCTGGAAGCCATAAGGCCAAGACTCGCCCTCGGGTTAACCTCGGTCCCAATGGCCCGCTCCCTCTCCCCTAAAGACCTTCCCAACTTCCATAAGCTCTTTAAACACCTCTCCTTGCAAAAACCAGATGTCCTGCACGGGCACGGAGCAAAAGGCGGTGTCTTTGCCCGCACCATCGGATCAGCACTAAAGCTGCGTGGCATCGAGGCCCAGCGTGTTTACAGCCCACACGGCGGCAGCCTGCACTACGATTCTTCAACCAGTGCAGGCAAGGTTTACATCAGACTGGAAAAGCTCTTAAGACCGCTCACAGACGCCCTTGTCTTTACCAGCGCCTTCGAAAAAGCAGCCTACCAGCAAAAAATCGGACTAAATGCCACTTCTCTCCGCTACAAGATCGTCCACAACGGCCTAAAGCCAGACGAGTTCAAATATAGCGTGCCACCCGACGACGCTGCCGACCTTTTGTTCATTGGCGAACTGCGTCATCTGAAAGGCGTCGACCTGCTCATCAACGCTTTGCACGACCTGAACAAAACCTCAAAACTAACGCTCGCCATCGTTGGAGACGGACCAGACCGTTCAAAGTTCGAGCAGATGGTGCGTGAGAAGAACCTACAAGCCACTGTCACGTTCCATGGGTTTCTACCGCTCAATCAGGCCCTGCAACTTGGTAAAACAGCAGTCATTCCTTCACGCGCAGAAGCGTTACCGTACATCGTACTCGAGCTTCTTGCTGCGCAAAAACCGTTGATCACAACACATGTAGGCGGCATCCCGGAGATTTATGCTGGTTACGAAAAGACCCTTGTCCAGCCTGATGATCAACAAGCCCTGACAAAAGCAATCGCTCACGCTCTTTCCCACCCTGCAGAGCAGACCCAGTTAAGCCAGCAGTTGCAAAACCACCTCAGAACAAAATTCGTTCTGCCGCAAATGGCGCAAAGCATCACCCAATTTTATCACCCTATTCAAAGCGCAAAGGATGAACTGGCCCACGCCTCATGGCGATCTGGACAGTCAAACCTAAGCGCTCAAAACAGACATACCTAGGCACCCGGCACATGGTCAAACACCGCTTCGAGTTAATTGATAGTAGCCTAGCACCCGATGATCTTTCTGGATCAGATCGCCATAAGCCGGACACGCCACAAAACGAAACAGGAACGGATAGTAACCTCTCCAAAGATGCTTTGGAGATCGCAGCAACCCTGCGTACGAACACAATCTCCAAGACGGTTCTTGATGGCTTCCTGCGTAGCGCGGATGCCGGCATTATTCTCCTGACCGGGATCATTACCTCGCTATATGGCGCCTCAATCAACGTTCCTCCACTCTGGCAGGTCGTTGCTCTGCTCGAAGCAGCTATGGTTGGTGTCATGTTGTTTCAGACGGCTGATCTCTATCAGGCAAGCACTCTGCAAAAAGGCTTTTCCCAGCTCATGCGCCTTGTCAGCGCCTGGGCACTTGTCTTCGCCGCACTGATCACTTCCCTGTTGCTCATCCTGCCATCCGCAGAGATCCCACAGGCTTTCCTGATAAGCTGGTTTGTCAGCGGCGCAGTTGCGCTCTCACTCTTCAGAATGATCATGCGCAGCCTCATTGTGCGCTGGACGCGGGCAGGCCGTTTGAACCGGCGAGCCGTCCTTGTGGGCGGCGGTCAGGCAGCAGCAGACCTGATTGCCGAACTAGAGCGCCAACCCTACAATCCCATTGAAATCTGCGGCATCTTTGATGACCGTGACAACGACCGCTCTCCGCCCAGCGTCTCAGGTTATCAGAAACTGGGCAACATCTCGGACCTGGTCGAGTTCGCCCGCATCGCACAAATTGACATGCTGCTGGTGACGATCCCGATCCGCGCTGAAAAACGCATTATTCAGCTGCTGGAGAAACTCTGGATCTTGCCGGTCGATATTCGCCTGTCCGCCCATACAGACAAACTCCGTTTCCGCCAAAGAGCCTCCTCCTTCGTCGGTTCTGTGCCCTTCGTTGATGTAATGGAAAAACCGATCACGGACTGGGACACCATCACTAAACGCGCGTTTGACTTATTCTTTGCAAGCTTGTCACTAATCATCCTGTCGCCAATCATGCTTTTCACCGCCTTGCTGATCAAGCTGGACAGCCCTGGACCAGTCATCTTCCGTCAGAAGCGCTACGGCTTTAACAACGAGCTGATCGACGTTTTCAAGTTCCGCTCCATGTACCACGACATGGCAGACACCAACGCTTCCAAGCTGGTCACCAAAGGCGATCCCCGTGTCACTCGGATTGGCCGTATCATCCGCAAAACTTCTCTGGATGAACTGCCTCAATTATTGAACGTGCTCATGGGACAGCTCTCCCTCGTTGGACCCCGTCCCCACGCGCTTTCAGCAAAGGCAGAGGACCGCCTTTACGAGAACGTGGTGGACGGCTACTTCGCGCGCCACAAGGTCAAACCGGGCATCACAGGCTGGGCCCAGATCAAAGGTTGGCGCGGTGAAACCGACACGGAAGACAAGATCCAAAAGCGTGTCGAATGCGACATCTACTATATTGAGAACTGGTCGGTTTTCTTTGATCTCTACATCCTGATCAAAACGCCGTTCTGCCTTCTGGAAACGGAAAACGCCTATTGACCGACCTGTCACGCCCACCCACTGCTTTAAAGAACACGCGCCCCTTCTGGCACGTGCCGCTGAAAGTTAGTACGGAGACAATTGCAAGAGCACTTCTATTCCTGACCGCATCCGTGAGCGCACTTGTTGTCATCGAACCGGCACCGTATGACCTGTTGATCGCATTGCTCCTCGTCGGCTGGTCCTTTTTCGGGCTCGAGCTTCGCAAAGACGTCCTACCCCTTCTCATCCTGCTGTGCTTTTACATCGCTGGCGGCATACTGGCCCTGCCCGCAGCAACGGATACCAAAGAAGCTGTCATCTTCTATGCGGTGACCGTCTTTCTAGCTTTTTCCGCTTTTCTCTACGCGGTCACGTTGTCATCAAAGATTGAGCGACTGGATGCCATCGAAAAGGGATATCTAGTGGCTGCCATATGCGCCACACTGCTGGCCATCGCAGGATACTTCAACGCGTTCCCAAGCGCCTATGACCAGTTCACCCTCTATGGACGCGCAAAAGGCACTTTCAAAGACCCAAACGTTTACGGCCCGTTCCTGCTGCTGCCAACACTACTGATCACCTACGACATTCTCACCAAGCCTTGGCGCCAGAGCATCTTTAAGGCAGGAATACTGCTCGTCCTGCTGCTTGGCGCCTTCCTGTCCTTCTCCCGCGCTGCCTGGGGCATGACACTTGGCGGCGCTTTCATGGTCTTCCTGCTGGTATTCATCAACGAGCGCCGCTCCGTACCTCGCCTGAAGCTGCTCGGCATCCTAAGCCTTGCAGCCATAGGCCTTGTCCTTGCACTCATTGCGGTTCTTTCCATTGAATCAATCTCAGAGATGTTCACCGAACGCGCCAAACTTGTACAGGACTATGACGGAGCCCGTATGGGCCGGTTTGGCCGCTGGGGCGAAGGCTTCACACTTGTCACCGAACGGCCCTTTGGCCTTGGTTTCGGCGGCTTCAATGCCATCTTCCCGGAGGACGAACACAACGCATACCTTAAGGCCTTTACCACCTACGGCTGGCTTGGTGGCCTTTCCTACATAACCCTTGTTTTCTGGACACTGATCAAGGCTCTGCCACTCGTCTTCAAGCCACGCCCATGGCAGAAGTACATCATCTGCACTTACGTGGCGTTCCTGTTACACGCCTGTGTCAGCTTCATTATCGACAGCGACCATTGGCGGCACTATTTTCTGCTACTCGGAATCCTCTGGGCCATCATTGCAGTGGAATCCGGCATTGCCCGCCACAGGCGTTTTCCACCAGCACAATAACGCCAGCATCATTTGATCCTTGATCAGACAACCTGAATTGGGTAGGAAAGCTGTAAGGGTAAGCCACTAAGCTTACTCTGAAAATAGGAATCCTTGCATTTGCGCAAGCGCATCCAGGCGCAAGGGTCCTCACGGTTCGGGTAGTAGCGCAGCCTGGTAGCGCACTTCACTGGGGGTGAAGGGGTCGTCGGTTCAAATCCGGCCTACCCGACCAATCTTTCCAATCGCTCAACTACTCTAAGTGTGCCTCACTCAATATCAACGTGAGGCCCAACTACGCGGTTCCTTAGACCCAACCCATTTGGTGATACGGATGCATAGGTGATCAGTCACCTATCCCGAATTACCCGACCCAGCGCTTCTCTCTTCACTCTGCTTTCCCAGATGCCCAAGCGGGAGCGTCAATAGAACCGCCAAAAGCACCATCAGGCTGGACGTTATCAGGCACGCTATCAGTCCATAATATTGATAAACAAGCCCAGATAACAAAGTTCCAAGCAACCTGCCCACTGCGTTTGCCATATAATAAAATCCGATGGTCAGGGATACTTTTTCGCTATCGGAAAATGCCACGATCAAATAGGAGTGGAGCGCTGAGTTGATAGCGAAAACAACACCGAAGATCACCAATCCAAGTATCAGAAAGGCGACTGCGCCCAGCCCCCAGAACGCCTGAGCCGAAGTTTGGTCTTCGAAGCTATACAAACCGAATGCGATCACAGCTGGCGTTACTGCCAAAACAACACCCCAGATTACTGCACCACTCGCAGCTTTTTTGCTACTGCGCGTACGATGGAGAAGCTTGGGAACGCCTGCCTGAACGATACCATATCCGATGACCCAGATAGCCATGAAGCCGCCGACCTGATCAAAGTCCCAACCGGCAACACTAGCTAGAAAGACAGGCACACCAACAACAAACCAGACGTCACGACTTGCAAACAAGAAAATGCGGGCTGCGGAGAGATAGTTGACCTCCGGCGTCTTGGAAAAAAGGTCCTTCTTTTGAATTTTCTTCTTTGCCTTGCCAAGGTCGGTTTTAAGATTGACAGCGGAAAGCGCCAGGACGATCGAAAGGGCTCCCGCCATCCCGTAAAGAGCACCGTTAAACCCGACAAGGTAAAGCAGGTAGCCCCCAACAAAGAAGCCAACGCCCTTAAGAGCGTTCTTCGAGCCAGTCAGGATCGAGACCCATTTGAACAGCAGGCCAGAATTGTCCTGGGGCACGACGAGTTTAACCGCTGACTTACTGCTCATCTTCGTCAGGTCTTTTGCGATGCCGGATAAAGCCTGTGAGCTCATTACGTAAATGACGGACAAGCCCAGCGTCAGTGTTGATGGCATCATCGCAAGCATAATCAGCGCAAAAATCTGGATGAGCAATCCGGAAAACAGGGTTGACCGCAAACCAAAGCGGGCACCAACCCAGCCACCGAGGAAATTGGTAACGATCCCCATTGCCTCGTAAAGAAGAAACAGGAAAGCGAGATCCAGCGGCTTATATCCAAGCGAGTTGAAGTGCAACAGCACCAACATGCGCAAGGCGCCATCGGTGATCGTAAAACCCCAATAGGAGGCCGTCACCGTGGCGTAACTTTTAAGATCGGCCATAGCTATCGCCTCTTAAAGACCAATGGAAATGAGATCAGCAAGCTCCGCCATTCGGTTCACATAGCCCCACTCATTATCATACCAGGCGTAGACTTTGAGCTGGGTACCGTTCACCACCATTGTGGAAGCGGCATCTATGATAGACGAGCGCGGATCATTGACGTAGTCGGCTGAGACAAGCGGGCGTTCTTCAAAGCCAAGAATATCTTTCATATAACTCTGGGAAGCTTGGCTGAATAGCGCGTTGACCTCTTCAACTGTGGTCGCTCGCTCCAGCTCGAAGACGCAATCCGTGAGTGATGCATTCAGGAGCGGCACTCTCACCGCATGGCCATTAAGGCGTCCTTTCAATTCCGGATAAATCAGGGTAATTGCCGTCGCCGACCCGGTCGTTGTGGGGATGAGGGAGTTTAAACAGGAACGCGAACGGCGAAGGTCTTTATGCGGGGCATCTACGATCACTTGTGTGTTTGTTACATCATGGATCGTCGTGATTGAACCGTGTTTGATACCAAGCGATTCATGGATCACTTTAACGACGGGCGCCAGACAGTTCGTCGTGCAGGATGCTGCTGTTATAAGATCATGCTGCAGCTTATCATAAAGAGAATGGTTGACGCCCATAACAAGGTTGAGCGCCGTTTCTTCTTTGACAGGAGCAGACACCAATACCTTGGCTATGCCTTTGTCATAGTAAGGCTGCAAGCTCGCCCGCGACTTGAACTTACCCGAACACTCGATAACCAGATCAACATCATCGCCACTCCATTCGTTGAGCTCCGGGGATGCTGCGTCTGTAAACGGTATCCGCTTATCGCCAATGATGAGGTGGTCTGCTTCAGCTTTTACGCCATGTTCCCACCGACCATGCACACTATCGAATTCCAGTAAGTGTGCCGCAGTCTCGACATCACAGTTTGGGTCATTGATGCCAACCAACTGGAAGTTAGGGTTGCTCCACGCAGCGCGAAGAAACAGTTTTCCCATACGGCCAAAGCCGTTAATTGCAATTCTAGCTGTCATGTTTTTTGCTTTTCTTATTTGTGAAGCTAGGGATATTACATCCATATTCGTCGATATATCGAACAAATAGAGAATTGGCAAGACCTTTCAAAAACAGCGGCAATGCAGGAGAACGGGTCATCGGTTCAAATCCGGCGTACCCGATCAGATCTCTTCAAAGTGCTGCGCCAGCCTCAACCTTCTCGTGCCTTCTGCACCATCAGGTAGCCTCCCACACCCACGCCAATCAGCAGCGAGATCGCAAACGCCCATTGCAAGGGGCCGGATCCTGCAGCCATCCCTGCAAGACCGGAGAGCACTGTGCCAGCCTTGCTCAGGCCCTCCATGCTTAAGCACGCACTAACCGCACGCATCTCCTGCCCCAGCGCTTTTGCCCCCTGCCCGCGATCAAATCCATTTAGAACTGGGACTTCCTGCTCTTCTGCAAGCTGCCCTTTCATCAGGCTTAGAGATTTTTCCTGCACTTCACGCACTCGGCGCGACCAGCCATTCTTGTTGTAAGGCCAGTTGCGAAGCCGCTTCATGAAAGACAGTCGCCGCACAGAAAGCTCATTGACCAGAAAAGCAGACGGTCGCTGCTTGATTGCCGTGCGCGTCTTGATCCCGAGCACACCATCAACGTCCACACCAAGAATTGCCTGCAACGTCTTCACCGCCCGCGCAGGCCCTGAGTTCACAGCAAAGTCGAACAATGCAAAGTCAAGCCCAAGAGGAAGCCGGTCTCCCTGCACCGCATGCCAGTACTGCACCCGATAAATCTCGATAGCCTCTGACCGGTGGAGCGCCTGAACCTCCTCGACACCAACCGGACGTTCCCGCCACGCACTTAGTGTACCCTGTGTGATCCCATAGTGCGTCGGCCCTCCCGGATCTGCCTTACGGCTCCGATGGGCAAACCCACCCTCAATGTGCAGCAGATCAGCAATAATCAGATCAAACGTGGACTTCATCAGCCTCTCCCAACAAAAAAAGGAGGCTCAAGACCTCCATCAAAACAAAAAAGACCGCAAAAGCGGCCTCAAGAAATTGCAAAAAACTATGATCAGCCTTGTGGCACAACAGGCAGGAAGTAATGCAGCGACAGCCGGATCTTGCCGCCAGTAAAGCTTCCCCCGTTTGCGGTAAGACGCAGCGGTGTATCTGAATAATAGGCGCTCGGGCCGATCACGCCCGCATTGTTCGAGCCCTTTGCAACTCCCAGCAAACCACCGAACTTGCTAGTCTCACCAGCAATCCCACAGCCATAGGAACTGGCACCCGTCACCGCTTCAACCACACAGGTGGAAGCACAAAAGACAATCGCTCTGGAAGGGATAACAAGGGAACTTTCGGCGAAACTGCCGGAAACTGAGATCAACTCATCAACAGTCACAAACTGACTCTGCGCCTTGTACTCACTCTCGCAAAGGACGGAGACTTCCTGCTGAAACGCAGCACCGCCAGTCACATCATCAACGCCGAGCCCTGCAACAGAAGACAACCCGCGCCAGCTGCCGCCAGAAAAAACCAGCATCGCGCCGAAACTCTGCACCCAGGCCGCCCAGCCATCAACCGGTACCAAGAAACGCCATGCACCGCCATCAAACGCAGCAACCTCACCGTCATGCCCAGCAAAAGCCCCAGTGGCACCGACGGGCACGATATAGCGCTCCCCCTCTTCCGGTGCATCAGGTGGCGCACCCATATCGTTAGAAACAACACAAAGCTGCACAACCAGGTCAATCAGAGCCAGCGCCTCGTTGTGCGTTACATGCTTTTGTGCCTGAGCAGCTGCCAGAAACGGCAGTTGAAGATGCGTCGTCGTCTCACTCATCTAAATCCCCATAGATCACCTAGTCTACGCAAAAGCGTATCATTCAGCGCAGCAAGGGGGATAAGTTGCGAAAAGAACGCAGGCCAACCAGCCTGCGCAAACAGGGGAAAGCTTAGGCCACCCGCCGTCCGGTGCCATCACCGGCCAAAGACCAGATGCGCGTGCGATTGCGAGCCATTTTTTCGTCAATTGCAAAAGAAAGCTCAGCCCCATGCAAACCAACTAGGCGGTGCAATAAAATTGCAATCTCGGCGGCATCAGCAACAACATCGCGCACGCTATCACCGTTCTCAATGGCCTGTTGCAAAACTTCCAGCTCTTCTCTGGCCCGTTCAATCAACGCATTCAGGTCAGACACCTTACCAAAGGTCTGTTCGCCCCAGGCGGTAATACTCTCGCTGCTTTCAATGGTTACCATATTTGCCCACACTCAAACTCTGGGGTCTGTCCGGTTCGGGTGGAACTCCAACCCGTGTGAAAACAACCCCGATACAACAAACCGGAACATCCCTGACATCATCGTCGAGAGCGACACCTCCGGTAGTTAACATAAACAAAATTCACGCTTCGCCTCATCCAAACGGCCCTCAGAACAAGAAAAAAGCGGAGGCAGGTACCTGCCTTCCGCCTATTCTTCAGCTAAAAAAGGCCAGACTTGGGCCCTTTTTTGACAGTCTACATGGTTTCCAGAGCTGAGACAGATTCATTTATGGCCTGATCCAGCACGTCCAGCAGGTAATCAGCGTTGTCCTTGGAAAAAATCATTGGTGGACGCATCTTCAAGACATTGTCGAAGGGCCCCTCAGTGCCCATCAAAATGCCCAGATCCTTGGCACGGTTTGCCACACGCCTGGCCACCTCGGTTGCTGGCTGCTTGCTGCGCCGGTCGATCACCAGCTCAACCCCAAGAAACAGCCCCATACCGCGCACATCGCCAAGAACCTCATACTTCTCCATCAATCGGTGCAAGCCGGAAAGGATATAGCCGCCAACCACACGGGCATTATCGCGCAGTCCCTCCCGCTCAATCACGTTCAGAACAGAAAGCCCGACCGCACAGGAAACCGGATTACCGCCAAAGGTGTTGAAGTACTCCATCCCATTATTGAAGCTATCTGCCACCTCCCGCGTTGTCACGAGCGCCGCCATGGGATGACCGTTTCCAATCGGCTTGCCCATGGTCACCACGTCCGGCGTTACCCCTTGCGTTTCAAAGGCCCACCAATGAGACCCAACACGACCAAACCCAACCTGCACTTCATCGGCCACACACAATCCACCTTCCGCGCGGATCAGCTTGTAAACCTCCTCCAGATAGCCATCTGGCAGGAAAACCTGACCAGTCACGCTTGGAATAGATTCAGCAATGAAGAACGCAGGCGCACGGCCTTGGCGCTTCATCAGCGCTAATTGCTCGACCACACTGTCCACGTAGCGCTGCGTGATCTCCTCATGCGCCCAGTCAGCAGGCGCGCGGTAGGCATCTGGTATGGCTGCCTCAAACACATGATCCGGACGGCCCTTGCCGCCATTACGCTTGTATTTGTAAGGACTCAGCCCAATCAGCTCCGGTGTGGTGCCATGATAGGCCCAATCCAGCACAACCGCCTCGCGGCGTCCCGTATGTGCTTCTGCCATGCGAAGCATCAAGCTGTTCGCCTCACTGCCCGTACACACAAACGAAGCTACCGCCAAATCACCCGGAAGCGTCGCCGTAAGGCGTTCCGAATACTCAACGATGTTGTCATGCAGATAGCGCGTATTGGTGTTCAGCAGCCCTGCCTGATGGGAAAGCGCTTCAACCACTTCTGGATGAGCGTGACCCAGATGGCACACATTATTGAAGCAATCCAAATACGCCCGCCCACGATGGTCAATCAGGTACGCCCCCTCACCGCGCACAAACTTGATCGGCTCGCTGTAGGAGATGGAAAGGTTCGGCAACAAGGTCTGATGGCGGGAGGCAACAATCTCATCCACGCTGCGCCCCGCACTCCCAAGCACTTCATGCGGGAGGCCAGCAAAATCGATAGCAGACGGGAACATTTCCGCCCAAACATCAAGATACTTCTCTTCGCCAACACCAAGGATCTCTTCGGCACTCAGCGAAACATCTGCGGATAGCTGCAAGTGCAGATGCGGCGCCCAACCGCCATTCTCATCATCGTCCCCCAGATATCCGATCATCTCGCCCGCTTTGAGCACATCGCCGGGACTTAGACGCATTGCCGCTTCATGTGCCATGTGTCCCCACAGGCTCACAAACGGTTGCCCGCAATCAGTTTCATGCTCCAGCGCAACCATACAGCCATACCCAAGCGGGTCGGTCTCAATTACAGCAGAGCGAACCTTGCCATCCATCGGTGCATAAACACAGGTTCCAGCCGCTAAGAACAGATCAAAACCGAGGTGGTTGGTCCGCCGTTCGCCCTCTATAAAGCGGCTCTCAAAAAAGTCGGAGGAGTATACACTGCGGCTTTCCCCCCAGGGACCAATGCCAAGCTCGACATTGTGTGCCTCACAAAAATCCTCCCACCACTCCTGCGCTGCTTCCGGCTGACGGCGACGGGAGGTCACGGTCATCTCATGGTCAGCATCCCCATAAGGCACCATTGCCTTTGACATAAGCTTGGGGTGACGCGCAAACAAAGAGGCAAACGAGTTTCGGTTCTTGGCGCAGAACTCTGCCACCTTGTAGGCGCCCCGCACAGCCTCAAACCCACACGCTTTGCGCAGCATCGCCGTCGCGAACGCAGGCTTCATCCCATAAAGCTTGTAAAGCAGGGTCCACGCGGGCGCCTCACTGACAGCCAGATAGGGATTATCCTCCCGCTCGCCCTTACGAAGCGCAGAAAGGGTCACGCTGGTCACAAGCCGCATGGCAATCAGATCAAAGAGAAGATCAACTTCCTCCTCTTCCAGGGCATTCTCCTCATGATAGGCCGCCGCGAGCTCCGCCGCCGCCCCAATCGGATCTGCACTTTCCATAATCGCATAGGCCGCTGCAATCGCAACCTCCGCAACCACCGGCGTATGTGCACTGTCACCAAAGTCAATCAGACCACAAACCCGCGAGTGATCATCAGGATCAACCAGAACATTCCAGTCATTGGCATCATTATGAATAACCGCTGCCCGCAATCCGGCAAGTTTCGGTGCAACCAGCCGCTCAAACCGATCGAGGAAGTACTCCAGTACCCGCCGCTGATCAGGATCCCCAATCGCACCAAGACGCCCCCGCGCCGCGCCTGCAGCTCGCATATCCCAGTCAAAACTCCGCAGTGCCCCCGGATGCATAAAGCCGCGCAGCACACGATCCACCTTCCCAAGCAGCGTGCCCAGACTGGCAACAACGCCCTCTTCCCGCGCAGTCTCAGCAAGCGGAACACCATCCAGCCAAGAAACCACGCGCATGGCATGACGCGTACCATCAGGTCCAGCAACCCACTGGATCGCATTACCATCCTTGGTCAGCCGCAAACGCGGGATCGGAAGCTCAGGAGAAGAGGCCGCAAGATGCTGCAGAAGCGCCGTCTGAAAACCGGTCTCTTCCTCAGGCTCACTGGCGTTGACCACCTTAACCGTCCAACGCGTTCCATCCTCCGCATCAAGGCGATGATTCTGATCACGCTCACTTTCCAGCGGAGAAAAATCTCCTGTCAGTCCCCAATGCTCCAGCAAAAGGGCGGTGATGCGCTCACGGTCAAAATTCGGGACGGGAAAATGAATATCAGTCATGGGTCTCTCCAGTTACCCAGAACATATCCCACTCTGATATTTCAACATACCGACCTTATGCCAGTTGCGCCGTCACTCTGTCGCGACTAAGAGGTTTTATGACGGCACTCATCCTGTCAGCTTGATCAAAGGACCTTCAATGCACGACGCTATCGACCGCAAGATCATCGCAATCCTCTCCAAAGAAGCACGTATCCCGGTCAAAACGCTGGCAGCACGTATCAACCTGTCGCGCAGCGCCACAAGCGAACGTATCACACGGCTGGAGAAAAACGGTACGATCCGAGGCTACCGGGCGGATATCGGAGGCCTCGATCCAGCCAATATCTCGGCCTTCCTGTTTATCCGCTTGTCACACACACCTATGCTCGGAATCCTTGACACTCTGGCTGCATTTCCAGAGGTCAAACGGGTAAGCTCGGTCAGCGGAGAACTGGATCTGGTGGTAGAAGTTGTCGCTGCCTCAATGGAACACCTCAACAACGTCAGAAACACCATCGCAACCATTGAAGGCGTGCAAGATCTGACAACCACCATCATCTTGCGCGATGAGTTGCAGCGCACCTGAAACAGCAAAGGGCGCTGACTGCAAACAGCCAAGCGCCCAATAAAGAAAGGCTCCGCTCAGCAATTCGCCGAACACAGTGCCTGCTATCAATTGCTGATTATCGTGCCTGATCCAGCATGCGTTTGCACTCCAGAAGCTCAAAGAGCGTGGATTGCAGCCGATCTACGTCATCCTTGGAAAGGCCCGCAGAGCGCGCAGTCTCGTCCCTCTCAGAGCCCATCAGGCGATCCATAAAGCCAAACGCCCCATGACCACCTTTTCCATGCTGGTCTGGCGCATCATCCGGTAACAGACCAGATGGCAATGGCATTTGCGGCTCAGGCTCGCTTTCAAGCACAAGATCACCCTGCGGCTCACTCGCCTCATGCACCGCCATCTCTGGTTCTGGCGCACGTTGCACAGTTTGTGCAGAAACTTGAGATGGATCAGGGGCAACACCTATAGGCGTCGCGGTGCCGGAGGAGCTTGGAATGACAATGCCACTCCCCTCTTTCCAGACATCCATAACAACGTGCACGCCTTGCTCACGCAAAATACGTTGCACGCCCTTGATCGTGTAGCCTTCCCCATAGAGCAAATGGCGAATACCGCGCAAAAGCTCAAGATCGTCAGGTCTGTAGTAGCGGCGCCCACCGCCTCGTTTCAGAGGCCTGATCTGGGCAAATCTTGTTTCCCAGAACCGCAGAACGTGCTGCGGCAGATCCAGTTCAGTTGCTACTTCACTAATTGTTCGGAACGCGTCGGCGCTCTTCTCCACGATGCAGACCCTCTAAAACCTTATTATTCTCGGGGCAGCAAATTAGCTGGCGCCCTCAACCAGTGCATCATTGATACGCTGTTTAAGAACATTGCTTGGCTTGAAGACCATAACCCGGCGTGGAGAAATCGGAACTTCCTCACCTGTTTTCGGGTTACGACCAATGCGCTCGCCTTTTGAGCGAACAACAAATGAGCCAAAGCTAGACAGTTTGACAGACTCGCCGTTTTCCAGGCTGGCAGAAATTTCTGCAAGGACCTGTTCAACGAGTTCGGCAGATTCAGTCCGAGATAGGCCGACCTTCTGGTAAACCGCTTCACACAAATCAGCGCGGGTTACAGTGTGACTACCCATTCCACCCTCCTCCGGTAAAGCCATGATCCGTAAGAATAAAGCTTGCTTTCAACAAGTTACGGTATGGCCAACCGGCCTCAGCGTCAACAGCTCATTTGCCAAGAAATGCAACCCTTTGGGTTTTTATGCCCCTTTTTACCACTTAAGCAGCACGGAACCCCAGGTAAAGCCGCCACCCATAGCCTCAAGCATGATCAAATCACCCTTTTTAACATCGCCAGATTTGACAATGCTATCCAGCGCAAGAGGAATCGATGCTGCGGATGTGTTACCGTGCTCGGAAACTGTTTTCACTACCTTTTCAGGCGCAATGCCAAGTTTCTTTGCAGATGCATCAATGATGCGCTGGTTGGCCTGGTGCGGCACAAACCAGTCCAGGTCGTCCGCAGTTGTGCCAGTCGCTTCAAAGGAAGCTTCGATGACATCAGTGACCATACCAACAGCATGCTTGAACACTTCACGGCCCTGCATGCGCAGGTAACCAGCGGTCTGCGTGGTAGACGGACCACCATCCACGTACAGCTTATCCTTATGGCGACCGTCAGAGCGCAGCTGACAGGTCAATACGCCGCTCTCTTCAAGAGAAGGCGCGCCTTCCTGCGCTTCCATAACGACAGCGCCCGCACCATCACCAAACAGAACGCAGGTTGTACGGTCTTCCCAGTCCAGAATGCGGGAGAACGTCTCAGCGCCGATCACAAGCGCACGCTTTGCCAGACCGCCACGCAAATAGGCATCAGCCGTGGTCACCGCGTAAACAAAACCGGAGCAAACCGCCTGGATATCAAAGGCAAAGCCATGATTGATCCCAAGCGCAGCTTGCACATCAACCGCCGTTGCCGGAAATGTATTATCAGGTGTAGAGGTCGCCAGAACGATCAGATCGATATCCTGAGCATCAACACCGGCATTTTCCAGTGCAGCCTTTGCCGCATTAATCGCAAGATGTGAGGTAAACTCACCTTCTGCGGCTATATGACGGTTCCTAATTCCGGTACGCTGAACGATCCACTCATCAGAGGTGTCAACCATCTCGGTAAGCTGCTGGTTAGTTAGTGCTTTCTTGGGCAGGTAACTACCGCAGCCCAAAAACACAGAGCGAAGTGCCTTCACTTTAAACCCTTCAGTTTTCATCAGCCTCTGAGAAACGACCGCGATGGTAGTTTACCAGATCATCAGAGATCTTTTGTATTAGTTTATTCTTGGCCATATCGTAAGCCAGTTCTACTGCAGAGGCGAAACCCTCGGCATCAGTTCCACCATGACTCTTAATGACAATGCCATTAAGTCCGAGGAACACACCGCCATTCACCTTGCGCGGGTCCATTTTGTCACGCAGCCGCTCAAACGCTCCGCGTGCAAAAAGGTAGCCAACCTTCGCCATAAGGGTACGACTCATAGCAGCTCGCAGATAGCCAGCAAACTGTTTTGCCGTGCCTTCCGCAGTCTTGAGCGCAATATTTCCTGCAAAGCCTTCGGTCACCACAACATCAACGGTGCCTTTGGCAATGTCATTACCTTCAACAAAACCGGAGTAAACAAGGTTTGGCGGAGACAGATCGCGCAGCATCTTGCCCGCAGTCCGCACTTCCTCAACGCCCTTTACTTCTTCAACACCGATATTCAAAAGCCCAACGGTCGGCTGATCCAACCCATGCACGGAACGAGCCATCGCCCCGCCCAAAATAGCAAAATCAATTAGCTGCTGAGCGTCTGCCCCAATGGTGGCGCCCACATCCAGAACGATGGATTCACCGCGTGTAGTCGGCCACATTGCTGCAATGGCAGGTCGTTCGATGCCAGACATAGTACGCAGGCAAAACTTGGACATTGCCATGAGTGCACCGGTATTACCGGCGGAAACAATCACATCTGCTTCGCCATTCTTGACCGCAGAAATCGAATTCCACATGGAAGATTTCCCGCGCCCCTTACGAAGGGCCTGACTGGGCTTTTCATCCATTGAAATGGAGACGTCACAGTGATGAACAACAGATGCCTGTTTCAGACGAGGGTATTCCTCGAGCAGCGGCTCGATGACCTTCGAGTCACCGTAAAGCAGGAATTCGATGTTTGGGCATCGCTGCAGCACCTGATCAGCACCCGGAACCACCACCTCAACACCGTAATCCCCTCCCATAGCATCGAGAGAAATACGTATTTTTTCAGACATTTCCAATTTCTTGCCTTGTCCCAACAAAGTCTGCCCTTGTATCGGCAGACCTTGAAATAGTTAAGAGCACTTTTCCTATGTTCAGTGGAAATGCGCGTGGCGAAGATACCCGATTATAAATGTCTCGCAACACCCACCTCCAAAAAACCTTTGCAGCGACCTCAATGTTATTTTTTGACCTTCAGAGCTTCAAGAGCTGCGAAGGGAGAAGGCTTGTCCTCCTCATCCTGTTTCTTTTCTTCCTCTGGGTCCGGCGCGTATTGGTCATCCATCACAACCCCCTCTGCCCGAGGGAAAGGGTTTAGACCCAAAGCAAAATGTTCGCAAATAACAGCGCCCAGGTCCACCTGCGGACCATCGAAATAGTCCGGTGGATCACCATCATTGATATCCAGATCAACTTCCAGAGTGTCATCATCATTGCGACGACGCCCGCGGGAATCTTGTTCTGGCAAAAATGTGCGATCGAACTCCTCGTCAATCATGCAATCAACAGCTTCAAGTGTCACCACACATTGCTGTATAGCTTTGGCATGAATGTGACCACGCATAGCCAATCCGTCACGGCGCCACGGACGCACGTCAAATTCAGCTTCAAACTCAGGCAGATCAATCAGATCATAGGCCTTCGCGAACTGCGCCCGCTCGCTCTCGTTGAGCGTAAGCTTTACATGTTTAGGTTTGTTCCCCAGACGCGTCGCATCAAATAGATAGGCCCACGGGTGTTCAGTATCAGCCATCGCTGGCGGTTTCCCTTATCAGTTCTGTTTTTGGAGCCACAAATTTGACGTCGCCCGCAAGAATTTGTTTGGTTGAAAGGGCAGCAAGTCCTTCCACCGCATCATTCATGTAATGAACCAGCGCTCTTATCGCAACAGCTTCGCCGCGCTCGCCATATATGTTTCTCACAAAGGCTTCAAATAGAGCGTCATTATCTTTGTTGTCCAGAGCATCCATATAGCTGGACGTGCGTCCATAAAACGATTCGACCATAATTCTGACACGTTTACGCACACCTTCGTCGCCGATACCCAGCTCCCGCATGCTCTGATCCATATCTTGAAAAAAATAATCAAATACAGCCTGTGCAAATTTCCTTGCCGCCTTATCTTCGCCTCTTAAGCGGTGAAATACACAAAAAGCGTGCAAAACAATCATCTCAAAGCGACCTTCGCTCGTATCAGGTATACCATAGTGCTCATAAAACACTGGTAGTCGTGCCTGCGCGACGATCCGCTCGTAAGTTGTTTTGACGGATGTGTCTTTTCGTCGACGGAGTAAACCGAAGATCATGGCACCTCTCTTGCGCTTATCGAGTTACTTGTGCCCCTGCCACGAGGATGGCATAAGCACAAATCTGAATCTAAACCGCTTGCTTGCTGCATTTTGCTGGCATTTGCAAGCCAACAGGATGTTTGGAATGTTTGCATTTGCACGCCGTACTGTGTTCCTCGCTTTTTTGAGCCTGCCACTTGCCGGCTGCTTCACCCAGACACTAACCCATGGCCAGGTGGTTTCACCTGATGCAATTCAAGATGTTCAAGTCGGTTCTAGCCGCGAGCAGGTAGAACTCCTCCTTGGTAGCCCGTCCACGACATCGAATCTGGACGGTGAAAGTTACTATTATATCTCTCAAAAGAGCGAAACAGTGGCGTTCTGGACCCCGTCTATCGTAGATCAACGGGTTGTCGCAGTTTATTTTGATAATGATGGCTACGTGAAGTCCGTCGCCGACTATGGCATTGAAGATGGGAAGGTCTTTGATTACCTCGGCCGGAAAACACGCACCGGCGGTGCTGACTATGGTCTCCTGACGCAAATCCTGCGCGGAGCAGCCAACCCAACAGTCGGCCTCTAAGCCTAATTCAGCCTCAATTCAAAAAACGGCGCTTGCTGCAAGCGCCGTTTTTTTTGTGCACGGCCAACGAATACTGGCCGATGAGATCGACACAGCTGTTCTCGAAAAGAAGCGGTTAGATGAGCAGCAGAGTATACTGCCTGCAAGTTGGGATACGTGGGTGCTTCATAGCCCTGAGCAGGAACTGAGGTGCCTACACCATCCCCACAAGACGGTCTATCAGGAAGACAGAGATCGGGGGCATTGATAGAGGGCCCTGCCGCGACTGCTCCTCAGCAGGCATTTTCCGTCCTGCCTATGGTTTCCAGATCTTAGCCATACCCTGAACCATCCCAAAGCCCAACAGCGCCACTACAGCAAAAAGCCCGGTCCTGTCCGGAACCGGGCTTCTTATTCTCGAGTCAGATCAACCAAGCTAGTGTGCCAGCACTGCCAACAGCAGAAGAGCCACAATGTTTGTGATCTTGATCATTGGGTTCACAGCTGGACCTGCAGTGTCCTTGTACGGATCACCAACAGTATCACCGGTCACCGCAGCTTTGTGAGCCTCGGAACCCTTGCCACCATGATTGCCGTCTTCGATGTACTTCTTCGCGTTATCCCACGCACCGCCACCAGCGGTCATAGAAAGCGCAACGAACAGACCGGTCACGATCACACCCAGCAGCATAGCTCCCAGTGAGGCGAACGCATTCGCCTTGCCTGCAATCGATTCAATCAGGAAGTAGATCACAATTGGAGACAGTACCGGCAGCAAGGAAGGAACAATCATTTCCTTGATCGCCGCTTTGGTCAGCATGTCAACTGCACGACCATAATCAGGGCGTTCCTCACCCTTCATGATGCCCGGCTTTTCTTTGAACTGACGGCGAACTTCCTCAACCACCGCACTGGCAGCACGACCCACAGCGGTCATTGCAATACCGCCAAACAGGAAGGGCAGAAGACCACCGAAGAACAGGCCAACCACCACATACGGATTGGACAATGAGAAGTCGATGGACGCCTCTGTCATACCCTGGAAGTACGGAAACTGCTCAGAGTTCGCCACAAAGAACCGCAGATCCTCGGTGTAGGCGGTAAACAGCACCAGTGCACCAAGACCAGCAGATCCGATCGCATAGCCCTTGGTCACAGCCTTAGTGGTGTTGCCAACAGCATCCAGTGCATCGGTTGTGTCGCGAACTTCTTCAGGCAGGTTCGCCATTTCAGCAATACCGCCCGCATTATCCGTAACCGGACCAAACGCATCCAGAGCCACAACCATACCAGCCAGCGCCAGCATGGTGGTAACAGCAATCGCAATACCGAACAGACCAGCCAGCTGGAACGTGACGATAATACCGGCAATGATCACCAGCGCGGGCAGAGCGGTGGATTCCATTGAAATCGCCAGACCCTGAATAACGTTGGTTCCATGCCCCGTCTCCGAAGCCCGCGCAATCGCACGTACCGGACGGAAAGACGTACCCGTGTAGTATTCTGTGATCCAGATGATCAGGCCGGTGACGACCAGACCGGAAACACCGCACAGGTAGAGAGCCGTTGGAGTAAAGCTCACCCCGTTGCTCAGTGTCAGCACCGTGTCCATACCGCCGAAGACCCAGTAAGTCAGCGGATAGAGTAGGATCAGCGAGATCACAGCTGTTGCGATAAAGCCTCTGTAAAGCGCACCCATAATGGAGTTGGAGGCACCAAGGCGCACGAAGAACGTGCCAATGATGGATGCCACGGAACAAACCGCGCAGATCAGCATTGGATAAAGCATCGCCGCCTGAAGATTAGGAGTGCCAGCAAAGTAGATCGCTGCAAGCACCATGGTTGCAACCAGTGTTACAGCATAGGTTTCAAACAAGTCAGCGGCCATCCCGGCACAGTCACCAACGTTATCACCCACGTTATCTGCGATGGTTGCCGGGTTGCGCGGATCATCCTCAGGAATTCCCGCTTCCACCTTACCAACCAGATCACCACCCACATCAGCGCCTTTTGTAAAGATACCGCCGCCAAGACGGGCGAAGATGGAAATCAGGGATGCACCAAAGCCCAGAGCCACAAGCGCATCAATCACGGTTCTGGACGTTGGGTCCAGCCCCATAGGCCCCGTCAGAATGAGGTAGTAAACGGCCACACCCAACAGCGCCAGACCGGCAACAAACATGCCGGTGATCGCACCCGAGCGGAATGCAATAGATAGTCCTGCCCCCAGGCTCTGACTTGCTGCTTGTGCAGTGCGAACGTTCGCTCGTACGGAAACGAGCATTCCGATAAATCCTGCGGAACCGGAAAGAACAGCCCCGATTACAAACCCGATAGCCACCGTAACGGACAACAGGTAAGCAACGATCAAGAAGATAACAACGCCAACAAGCGCGACAGTGGTGTACTGACGAGTAAGGTACGCCTGCGCGCCCTCTTGAATGGCACCGGCAATTTCCTGCATCCTCGCAGAGCCAGTGTCAGCAGCCATCACGCTGCGAATTGCCCAAATGCCGTAAACGACAGAGAGCAAACCGCACGCAATGGTAACGATAAGTTCAGTCATATTTCCTCCCCTAAGGGTACCCTGCTACTTATGTGTTTGTTTGTAGCAAAAACCGCACTGCACTTGTGTAATTTCTCCCACACAGTGACGGTATATACCTGTCACTATCCGTCAAGTTGCTTTTGACGGATAGTGGAAGGAAACACCTACCTTAAAAGACGCTGAATTATTTGGAATTACTCAAACTTTAACTTCCCGTTTCTCAGTAAACATCAGTGAGACAACGAGAATTAGACATAACACAACAAATGGGAACACCATTAGGTTGACTGTTTGCCACCCAAACACGTTTAACAATTTCCCTGAGGAAAACGAGGCCGTTGCCACTAAACCAAAGACGAAGAAGTCATTTATGGACTGGACTCTGTTCTGTTCTTCTGGTCGGTAAGTTTGCGTAAGCAGAGCGGACGCGCCGACGAAAGACAGGTTCCATGCAAGCCCAAGAAAAATCAGGGAACTCCAGAAAATCCAACGCTCTAGCCCGGTCAAAGCGATCAGCGCGCAAACGGCGTAAAGCAAAAATCCTGTTCCGATAACGGCATCATGACCGAATCGGCTGATCAAACTGCCCGTAATAAAGCTCGGTGCGAACATGGCAATCACGTGCCACTGGATGCCAAGGGCCGCATCAGAGTTGGTCAACCCGCACCCGACCATGGCAAGCGGTGCAGATGTCATGATCAAATTCATGATCGCGTAACTGATCATTCCACAAGAAACCGCCACAAAGAACTTTTGTTGCTTCAGAATCTCAGAGAGCGGACGCCCACGCTGGTGTTTTTCCATCTTCGGCGGCAAAGGTATTTCCAAAAACGCCACAAAAAACAGTCCGATAAGCATCAGGACCGCTTGCGCAAGGTAGGTGCCTACAAAAAGAAAGGGCTCAAACATGCCCTGTGTCAGGATGACGGTCTGCGGGCCAACCACCCCGGCAAGAATCCCGCCGGTCAGAACCCAGGAAATCGCTTTGGGTTTGAACGCAGCACTGGCCGTATCCGCCGCTGCAAAACGTGCTTGTTGGGTAAAGGCCATGACAAAGCCATTACCAAGCGTGGAAACGCACAACAGCACAAAGCTGCCAATGTAAGCAGCATACGAGGCCAGCAAGGCGCAAAGCACCCCAAACAACAACGCGCCCGCAAGCCCGGCACGGCGCCCAAAACTGCGCATGATCATACCAGCGGGCAGCGTCGCGATAGCCGTGCCCAGCACAAAAGCAGTCACAGGCAAGGTCGCTAGGGATTTATCTTCAACCAAAAGAACGGAGGCAAGAATGGATGTAGTTGCAAAAATAATCGGAGGCACACCGCCAGCAAACGCCTGCGCAAGCGCCAAAAGCAGCGCATTGCGCTTTGCCAATCCGTCATCAATCAACGGAGCCGCCAGAGTATTTGCCATAATTTAGATCTTTCAAAGAATGCAGGAAGGAACCACCAACCTAATCAATTCTACGCAATGAGCAACTCAATAGCTCACCAGAACACCAGCAACTTCGGGAGATAACGACATAACAAGATGAAAATAGGTCAAGCTTCATCGATAGTCTCGATGATGCAAGGCCTCAAAGAAAGCGTCCTTTTCTGGAACCGAATTTTAATCATACCAACGGGAACTTCCCTCAACTCGCAACCACAAGGCCCCAGTTTTGGCATAGGAAGATATTATACTTCACCAAGCAGCACCGGACCGAGAACCTAATTCAGAATCGTCTGATGAAACAACCAGTTGCTTACCAAGTATCGCTGATCTTAGTGATGGGTAGGGTTAGGAGGGACCTATGACGAGAGATGAGGAATACGCACTCATTGAAGAAATACTGGAACTAGACTCCCAAAAATCGGCATTTCTGGACGAAGCAATCGCTCACTCACCTACCAGCAGGTACGCTTCTGCGGACCGGTTCCTTCAAGAGCGAGACCATATCTTCACCAAGCAGCCCACCATAATCGCCCACGCCAGCGAACTGCCCGAAGAAAACAGCTTTCTTACGCGCGATTATCTCAATTTGCCCGTTCTGCTGACTCGTGACGAGGATGGTAAAGTTCACGCGTATCTGAATGTATGCCGCCACCGTGGGGCTACGCTCGAACGAGGGGAGAAGGGATGCAAGCGCCTCTTTTCTTGTCCTTATCATGCATGGACATGGTCCAACAAAGGGGACTTGGTTCGGGTGCCCCACGAGAAACAAGGTTTTCCTGACCTAGATATGAAAACTCACAGTCTGAGAAAGTTACCCGTAGAGGAGCGCTTTGGTTTCATCTGGGTCCTAGCTGATAGCAAGACCTCCGAAGCACAAGACATTGATGCTCATTTAGCGCCCCTTACTTCAGACTTTACTGGGTTAGACCTTAGCAACCATCACATTGTTGAGGACACCTCGCTTGATTTACCGTGTAACTGGAAAATGTTGATAGAAGGGAGCATTGAAGCCTACCATTTTCGCGTTGCACATAAAGATACAATCGGCCCGTACTTTCCCGACAATCTATCTACTTATCAGATGCTTGGAGCCCACATACGTTCCGTTCTCCCCCGCAATACTTTTGGCGAGCTTCGAGACCTGCCCCGCAAGCAGTGGGTCATCAGAAGATATGCAAACATTGTTTACACGGTGTTCCCAACAAGCCTGCTTCTAGCGCAGCAAGATCACTGTGTATGGATTCAATTGCAACCTCTATCCGAAAGTATGACGCGAACCCGGCTGGCAACGCTGGCGCCAAACGAATTATCAAACGCGGAAGACATGACCCATCATTGGAAGAAAAACCATTCCATTACAGTGAACACACTTCTGGAAGACTTCCAACTTGGTGAGGAAATCCAGAAAAACCTCGCCTGCAATGCTAACACTGTGCTCACATTTGGCCGGTTCGAAGGTGCTTTAGAGGCATTCAACCGAATGGTCGAACTAAACATGAAACAGAACACCTCAATCAGGGAGCCCGCACTCCGTTGATCTGCTTTCGAAATCTAGGAATATTATCTTCTGATCCTGATAATCCAATATCTCTATTTCCTAGGCATCACCGTTCAGCTCGGATACCGCCCTCTCCCAGAAGTTTAGGGCAGCCACATTGGCTGGAAGTACTCGAGCCTGCCACTGGCCCTTGTGCGCATGTAGGCTGAGGACGAGACCGGCAGGGTGTACGTTGCCGAGGTAGGTAACAAGAGGCTTCAGATCCTTGCCCCGAAACCACCTCGGCTGGTGTACAATCCCATATAAGCGTAACGACCATCACCGTTTTTCTGCTTGCAACACAACTAGGATTATCTAAGCACCATTGGACGTCCTGTTCTTCAATTTCCAATAGTAGCGCACGGACCAAATAGTCACCTCGCTTCACTGTTCACTCTCTTTTGGGACGATCGTAATTCACCATGCTTCGATCAATGACTGAGGCAATGTGAGGTTTCCATCACGCTTTCACATAAACATAGCCGTGCTTTGCGCCCAAAAATAATCATACTAACGACCTACGTAAAACAAGGTGTCTGTGGCTTTATTCGCCGCGCCCGATAACCAAAATCTATATAGGGGAATACCATGCGGATCGCTTTCCTAAACTGCTACTCACCTTCCACATTCAAAGCCATTATCGACGGTGATGACCGAGAAAAGATGGTTGCGCAGGTATTTGAAAGCGTTGGAGGCAAGCTTGAAAGCATGATGCTCACTCAGGGGGCATTTGATGCCTTGGTTATTGGTTCTGTTCCAAATCACAATGCTGCGGCAGGGCTTGCTATGGCGATGAAGTCAACTGGGATGTGCAGTGAGTCTCTGCTTCTTGAGGAACTCAACCTTGAAGATATCCTGGTTCCGGCGCGAAAAGTGCTAGAAGCCAAATAGCATTCGAACGAGTTCGTCGGCTCTCCTTGATTTAGGAATACCGTCCCGTCATCAAAGCATGTCTACCAACTAGCTCCCATCGTTGCCTTCAGAGAGATATCGGCTCTATGAGCGCAAACGTTGCCCCGGATGCAATACTGGTGAACTTCCCGATAACCTTTGGATTTTTCACTTCTACTTTCGATATTGGCTGCCATACGGTTCTAGCTTGCTATTCGGTCGCGGAGTAATAATTCACTTAAATCCAATGCCTGTCACCGACACTCTGCTCACCAGAGAACTGACAATTCGCAGCCCTTGGGATCATCCCATTGACAGGCGAATAATAGGCTCAATCATAGTTTGAAACCGACCCTCAACTGAGGTAAACAAAACCCCCTGCTGCCTGAAACAAGAAAAAGGAAAAGAGGTCGCGATCGAGACTATTGTAGATTTTATTAATACAATTTTCTATGACTACGTTCTGCTTGTAGGATTACTTGGTGTAGGTCTTCTAATTACACTTAGACTTAAGTTCATACAGTTTCTTCACTTTAGTCACTTCTTTCACGTTCTTCTCAAATCCGGCTCATCAGATCGAAATGGTATTTCTCCGGTGCAATCGCTGTGCACCAGTTTGGCATCTCGCGTGGGCACAGGAAATCTGGCCGGAGTAGCCGTTGCGCTCACCCTGGGAGGACCAGGTGCTATTTTCTGGATGTGGATGGTTGCCATACTAGGAATGGCGACCGCCTACGCCGAGAGCACGTTGGCGCAGCTTTACAAAGTACAAGATAAAGAAGGGCAGTTCCGCGGAGGACCAGCCCAATACATTATAGCTGGGCTCAAAATGCCTGTATTAGCCCATGCCTTTGCAATTGCTCTTATATTTTGTTCAGGGCTCGTTTTCTCTGCTGTGCAATCCAACTCTATTGCATCCGCAATGGAGGACGCCTTCGCAATCCCCGAGCTAGTAACGGGCATTGCCGTAACCGTCTTCGCTGGCTTCATAATTTTTGGAGGTATCCGCAAGATAGCTCAGTTTGCAGTGATTGTTGTACCATTCATGGCTGCTGCATACGTGATTGTCACATTTGGTGTGGTCCTTCTCTATATCGAAGAGGTTCCATCGCTCTTACTGAGAATTATCAGCTCCGCCTTCGGGCTCGATCAGGCCGCTGGAGGGGTCACAGGTGGAATGCTGGCAGCAATGTCGAATGGAATTCGTCGCGGATTATATTCCAACGAAGCAGGCATGGGGACGGTACCAAACATCGCTGCATCCACCTCTCCGAGCCCACATCACCCCGCTACTCAAGGCTTTACACAAGCAATCGGGGTATTCATCGATACAATCGTTATCTGCACAGCCACGGCTTTGCTCATTCTGCTTTCTGGTGCGTATGAACCGGGCGGTGCCTTAACTGGCATAGCTTTAACACAAGCCGCTGCCAGCGAACATCTTGGCTCCGCTGGCTCCTATTTCATTGCCATAGCTATTTTGTTTTTTGCGTTCACGACGATCGTTGCAAACTTTTCTTATGCAGAAAATGTCGTCTTTTTTCTAAGCCATGGCCGAAGTTGGGCGTTACCCCTGCTTCGCATTGGAGCGCTCAGCATGGTCCTTTGGGGATCCTTACAATCCGTCACGACAGTCTTTAACAGCGCAGATGCTGCCATGGGTTTCATGGCAACAATCAATCTCTTTGCACTGACACTGCTTTTGCCAAAAGTGGTGGCCCTCACCAAAGACTATTTCAAATATATAAAGGCAGGACAGGAGCCCAAATTCGACATTTCGGAACATCCTGACTTGGCCGAAGGGGTCAACAGTTTAATCTGGACTGAGAAACACGATGCGCCGGACACCACCAATAAGAACGAATGAGGTCCATTTGCCTCCTCCGCAACAACCTCACTGAAAGCGAAGAACTCAGAACAGAACCTTCACTTGGTAGCATCGTAGATAAAGATATCCTCGATCTTCAAATCAAAGACGTGGGCGATCTTGAATGCCAGGGGTAGGCTCGGATCATAGCGTCCGCGCTCAAGTGCAATAACGGTTTGACGGGAGACATCAAGCTTCTGCGCAAACTGCTCCTGCGTCCACTTCTTCTCACCTCGCAAGGTCTTTATGTGGTTTTCCATCACACGCGCTTCCGGAAAATTGTAACAAGCACTGACCACCGAACCAGAAGAAACGCAGCAAATAGACTGTAATTGATCGGCCAGACCTGAGGCCAGTTAACCAGGATCATTAAACTCACGATGGCAACAAAGAGTGTCCAGGTACTGCCGAGCATCATCGCTTGGCGGTCTCGCTCATCCGATCGCCGGAAGAAACGAATGAACACCCAGCCAATCAGCAGCGCGGCAATTGATGGAAGAAGCGAAGCTCCCACCTGAAGAAATTGCGCTCCCAATGAATCAGCATAGACCGCCCGTAACGCACAGGCGGCAACGTAAAAGGCCGTCGCAAAAAATGTCTCAATCGTGAAACCAACTTCCTGTTTGATAAATCGATCAGACATTCTTCTCTCCTGCCCTGAGTGAGCAAACATCAAAATGTAAAGCTTAGCTTACATTCAGAACATATTATGTCAAGCGTGCTTTACAACTCAACTCAACTCAAAGAGAGCCATAGACCTCATGCCATCTAGCTCGCAAAACTAAGGAAGATCATCTCTTTGCCCTGATAGTCCAAGCTGTCCATCGTATAGGTATCATCGGTCAGCTCGGATACTGTCCTCTTCCAGAACTTCTGCGCAGCCACGTTGTCCGGGAGTACCCTCACCTGCCACCGGCCCGTATGCGCTTTCAGGCAGAGGTCAAAAGCCGCCCGTCCAACTCCCTGACGCATGAAAGATCCCAATACGAAGAACTGCCCCATATCAAGCAAATCGGTAGTGTCAGGGTAGTTTCTGACAAGCGCAAACCCAGCCAACTTACCGTTAGATATGATGAAGTACGGGTGGTGCTGAGACTTATTGAAGTAAGCTTCAACAATATCAGGATCGTAATCGAACGTCCCAGCCTCTGAAATGTCGAACCCTACGCTCTTCGACATTTCATAAAGATATAGCTGGAACAAATTCTCCAATATTGGCTTATCGCCTAATGTTATGCTTTGTAATTTTACAGACATCTGAAATCGACTTTATCAGTTTCAATTGCATCGACAGATAGCAATACCCCTTGGCTATCTCATAGACCCAAGTCTGCCAAGCAGCCGCGCAACCACATCTGCGAGCTGCTCAGGATAGATAATCTCTTCGCTCCTCTGAAGCTCATCAAAAGACCGCCAGCGATAACTCTTTTTGATCGTACTGGCTGAATACTCCATCAGCTCTCAAGGAACCTCAAAACAGGACGACGGCAGGAAGGAACCTAAAGCCCACTCAATTCCACCTAATGAGCAATCACAGAGCTACCCTGATCACCTGTAACTGTGAAAGACATACGCACAACTCGATGAGAATACATCATGCAAGGCTGTGATTGTCGATTATGACGGCAAACCCAACACAATCCGTCTTGCAACTCCAACCACCACCATTAGGCTCCACCACAAAATCAACGACCTTCCTAGGTAATGGGAGATCAGACGCCCCCTGGCCCGTCTTTGGCGTTTGAAAGTGGTTGCACGAGGGATCTTCCGCAACTTAGCAACAAAGTAAAATAGTGAAATAGCAAATGTTATTAAGTAGATAGCCAACACCATCGAGGCACCCTAATCAAAGCAAAGTTTAGCCACACAGCACACTTCAAAAATGGGTAAACCCGCCAGCCCCATGAAGCGTGTAGGCTTCGCCCTTCAAGCTCAGCGCAATCGCAGGCTCTGAGGCTTCCGGCGCAAGCAGCTCGCCGATCCGCGCGCAGGACAGACCGGCTGCCTGAAGTGCAGCTTCAAAAGCCGCCGTATTCTCCGGCAGCACCGCCGCAAGGATCTCGTAGTCATCCCCGCCCGTAATCGCTGTCTCAAAGAACGCAGTATCCTCAGCAATCATAGCAGAGGCCGCACCGGAAAACGGCACATCATCCAACTGCACCTGCGCCCGCACCTTGGAGGTGCCGCACATATGCCCCAGATCAGCAATCAAACCGTCGGAAATATCCATCGCCGCCACAGCATAATCGCGCAGCGCCTGAGCAGCTGCAACGCGCGGCTCTGGCAATAAATATCGTTTCAGCAGAAAATCACGTTCGTCAGCGGAAAGCCCGCACTTGTCAGCAAGCCCCTCATCAAGACGAAGCTTTAGGCCCAACGCCCCGTCGCCGATTGTGCCTGTCACATACAACTGCGCACCAGCAACAGCTTCATTTCGCCGAACCACCTGCCCTTTTCGCACCTGACCAAAGGCAGTGATGGAAAGCAGCGGTCCATGCGGGCACGAAATCGTATCACCGCCAAGAAGATCAATCTGAAACTGGTCCTGAACCAGCTTCAAACCACGACAAAACTCTGCCACCCACTCTTCGCTAATGTCTTTGGAAAGGCCAAGGCCCAGCAGATACCCCTTGGGTTCCGCGCCTTTTGCCGCCAGATCCGAAAGGTTCATACCCAATGCCTTTTGCGCCACGTCGAAAGGAGGGTCGTTTTCAAAAAAATGAACCCCTGCCACCAGCATGTCCTTGGTCACAACCAGGTCACATCCAGCGTCAGGGGCAAAAACAGCAGCATCATCTTGCAGATGCACAGCGCCCGCGTTGGTGGCGAGCGGCGCAAAATAGCGCTCAATAAGCGAGAACTCTCCAGGTCGGGAACTGGTAGGTTTCTCGCCCATGATCAGTCTTCAAATTCTGACTGACGCAGCTCACGAGCCAGTCGGTTCATGATACCGTTGACCAGACGCGCCTCATCGCCCTCATAGAAGGACTTCGCCACATCAATGTATTCATTAATGATCACGCGGGCCGGTACGTCTTTCTTGCGCAAGAATTCTGCGCAGCCAACACGAAGGATTGCCCGCAGTGTAGTGTCAATGCGCTTCAGCGGCCAGTCTTCAGAAAGCGCGGTATGAATACGCGGATCAATACGCAGCTGATCCTCAAATACTGCCTGAACCAGATCGCGGAACCACGCCGCATCCGCATCACGGTACTGCTCACCGTCGACTTCCTGTCCAAGGCGGTAAGCTTCGTATTCATTCAGCACATCATTGAGCCGCGCACCAGTTATTTCCATCTGGTACACGGCCTGAACCGCTGCCAATCGAGCAACCCCGCGTTTGTTAGCGGGCCTCATTTCGGCATTCTTCTTGTTATTTTCAGTTGTCATTATAAACCTTACACACCGAACCGGTCGCGCACGTCAATCATGGCAAGACAAGCTTCAGCAGCACCGCCGCCCTTGTTCTTTTTAGAGACGCTAGCGCGTGCCCATGCCTGTTCATCATTTTCAACTGTCTGAATGCCGTTACCAACTGCAACGTTTGCATCCACAGAAAGATCCATGATCGCACGAGCCGACTCGTTTGAAACGATGTCGTAATGGGATGTTTCACCGCGAATTACAACACCGAGCAGTACAAAACCATCATAATCTGCATCGCCATTTTCCATCGCTGTTAATGCCATGGAAAGCGCAGCAGGAATCTCCAAGACGCCAGGAACAGCCAACCGCGAGATTTTCGCTCCTTCACGTTCCAGCACATCCGCAGCACCTTCATAAAGGGCATCTGCCAGATCTTCGTAAAAACGTGCTTCAATAACAAGAATGTGCGGAACAGCGCTCATTTTAATTCTCCTAATGCCAACCACTTCTTTTCGCTAAACCAATCAGCAAAGAAGGGTCATGGCCACGGGCGCACAAAGCACCCACGTATGTGCCGCTCAGGAACCACGCCCCAAGCAAAATGTCCAGTTATTTCCGGTGGATTTTCTGGCTATAAGGCTATTTTGCAATTTCTGCAAGGCTTGGAAACTCGGCAAGACGTGCAACGTACCGCGCCATCATATCCACTTCCAGATTCACCTCATCCCCCTGCGCCCTGTCAGACCACGTAGTGACCTCCAGAGTGTGCGGAATAAGGAAGACAGTGAAGGTGTTTCCTTCAGCTTCATTCACCGTCAAAGAGGTACCATCCAGCGCAACAGAACCCTTTTTCGGGATGAACCGTGCAAACTCGGGCGCACACTCAAACTTCAGGTAAACGCTTTCAGGGTGATCGGTGCGCTCAACAATGGTCGCCTTCCCATCCACATGACCCAGAACAAGGTGACCGCCCAGCTCCGCGCCCATGGCGAGGGAACGCTCCAGATTGACACGCTGCCCGACTTTCCAGTTTGCAACAGTGGTCAAAGCCAGCGTTTCAGCAGCTGAGTCAACACTGAACCAGTTCTGCCCGCCATCGCGGCCCTTGGCAACAACTGTATGGCAGACGCCGGAACAGGCGATGGATGCGCCAATTTCAATCCCGTCAGGATCGTAGACAGTTCCGATTTTTGCCCGCTGACCTGCAGCAATCTGCTCCAGCTCAAGGATAGTTCCAACGTCACTAACGATGCCCGTAAACACCTAGAACCTCTCTTTTGGCGTATACCGCCACAACAGATCTTCGCCCACATGGCGCAGCATCTGCCTGTTATAACCGTCTTGCAAACTCTCCAGCCCATCTGGCCCAAAGGGCAAAATGCCGTCAGAACCAACAGTTGTGACGCCCTGGAAAATCATGAGTTCATCCACCAGACGCTGCTCAAGCAGGGCGTGCGCAAACTCCGCACCACCCTCAACCATAATCTGGGAGAGACCATGCATGTAAAGCGCATCCAGCGCCTTATCAAGGCATACCTTTCCATTTCGAAGGCAGTCCGTGACGATAACAGTCACCCCTTCACGCTCCAGCGCGCTGACACGGCCATCCGGCGCACGCTCACCAATCACCACCCACAAGGAGTTGCTTTCGGCATTTTTCACAAGCTTGGAGGTAAGCGGAATGCGCGCCTTGCTGTCAAACACCACCGGCTGCGGAGAATAATCCGTCATCCCCGGTAAGCGGCAGGAAAGCTCAGGGTCGTCTGCTATAACTGTGCCGATACCAACTGCAATCGCATCCACCTGAGCCCGCATGGCATGGACCAGCTTGCGCGACAATGGGCTGGAAATCGCCACCTGCCCCGCTCCACGCTTGCCGATATAGCCATCATTGGAAACAGCCATCTTGAGCTGAACAAAAGGACGTTCGTTGAGAATGCGGCTGATATGACCGCGCACAGCTTGCCGGCATTCCTTTTCAAGAACACCGATAATCACCTCAACACCGCCTTCTTCAAGGATTTTCTTGCCCCGCCCCGCAACCGACGGGTTCGGATCGGCCGTGCCATAAACAACCCGGCTTACGCCAGCCGCCACCAGCGCACGGGCACACGGGCCGGTGCGCCCGTAATGCGCGCATGGCTCTAGGGTCACATAAGCGGTCGCACCCTTGGCATGCGTACCCGCCTCGTTGATGGCCAGCACTTCTGCGTGGGAGCCGCCTGGAGGCAGAGTTGCCCCCTGCCCCACAATCACGGGCCCATCGCCAAAGTCTCTTGTCAGGATTGCGCCAACCGGAGGATTAGGCCACGTCCGCCCCTTGGCGCGCAGCCCATAGCTGAGCGCAGCCGCCATGAAGCGCTCGTGCTCAAGCCGTTCTTTTGCATTTATTGCTTTACGACCAGACAAAGCCGTCTCCCTGCCAGCACCAAAGCGCATACCCCAAATCAACCAACCCGAGTTTAGAGGCAATACGCAACACAACACTGAATAAGCCAGAGCTTAGGAGCGTGGCGGCATCATCAGCGGATCCACATCCGCATCGGAAAGCTCGTCCAGCAGAGCCTCAAAATCTTTGGCTTCGCGGAAATTCTTATAAACGGAAGCGAACCGTACATAAGCCACATCGTCAAGGGTTTTCAGGCCCTCCATAACCAAATGGCCTATATCCTGCGCCACAACATCGCTCTCGCCGGAACTTTCGAGCTGGCGCACAAGCCCGCTCACCATACGCTCTATACGTTCTGGCTCAACCGGACGCTTGCGTGTTGCGATCAAAACAGAGTGCATCAGCTTTTCACGATCGAACGGCACCCGGCGCCCATTGCGCTTGATAACCGTCAGCTCGCGCAACTGAACGCGCTCAAAGGTAGTAAAACGACCACCACAAGTCTGGCAGACTCTGCGCCGACGGATAGCTGTATTATCCTCGGT
The DNA here is from genome assembly GCF_014651595.1 of Pseudovibrio japonicus. GTDB lineage: Bacteria > Pseudomonadota > Alphaproteobacteria > Rhizobiales > Stappiaceae > Pseudovibrio > Pseudovibrio japonicus. The sequence continues at coordinate 534,888 of NZ_BMXE01000004.1, forward strand.
TGGGCGTGAATCCTTCACCTGGGTGTCATCACCCCCGCAATACGGACAACGCATCTCGCCTGCCTCCTTAAGTAAGAACTGAAGAACCGCCGAAAGGATATCCGGCGGTTCTTCTCATTTAAATCAGTTTTTGTAGATTGGGAACCGGGCAGTTAGCGCCAGTACCTTCTCTTTGACCTGTGCTTCCACAGCTTCGTTGCCCTCAACGGAGTTTGACTTGCGCAGACCTTCCAGAACCTCGGTGATCAACTTGCCGATTTCACGGAACTCTTCCTTGCCAAACCCGCGGGACGTACCAGCAGGCGTACCAAGGCGAATACCGGAGGTGATGGTTGGCTTCTGAGGATCAAGCGGCACACCATTCTTGTTACAGGTGATGTTCGCACGGCCCAGAGAAATCTCCGCATCCTTACCGGTCAGGTTCTTCGGACGCAGATCAACCAGCATCAGGTGCGTGTCAGTTCCGCTGGAAACGATATCCAGACCACCGTCAACAAGGGTCTGTGCCAGAACCTGTGCGTTCTCGACAACGTCTTTCGCGTAGGTCTTGAATTCTGGACGCAGCGCTTCACCGAAGGCAACAGCCTTACCAGCAATCACATGCATCAAAGGACCACCCTGCAGACCAGGGAAGATCGCGGAATTGATCTTCTTGGCAATGTCAGCATCGTTGGTCACAACCAGACCACCACGAGGACCGCGAAGGGTCTTGTGGGTTGTGGAAGTAGCAACATGAGCATGCGGGAACGGGCTTGGGTGCTGACCACCGGCAACCAGACCTGCAAAGTGCGCCATGTCGACCCACAGGTAAGCGCCAACTTCATCAGCAATTGCGCGGAACGCTGCAAAATCGATCTCGCGGGAATAAGCAGAACCGCCAGCGATGATGATCTTAGGCTGATGCTCTTTCGCAAGCTCGCGTACTTCGTCCATGTTGATGCGGCCAGTGTCGGTGTTCAGGCCGTACTGAACAGCGTTGAACCACTTACCGGACATGTTCGGGCGCGCACCATGAGTCAGGTGACCACCTGCATCAAGGCTCATGCCGAGCAGAGTGTCGCCTGGTTTGGCGAGGGCGAGAAGAACGGACTGGTTGGCCTGAGAACCGGAGTTTGGCTGCACGTTTGCAAACTCACAACCGAACAGTTCTTTCGCACGGTCGATTGCAAGACGCTCAACGATATCAACGTATTCACAACCACCATAGTAACGACGGCCCGGATAGCCTTCAGCATACTTGTTGGTCAGAACAGAGCCCTGCGCCTCAAGCACAGCGCGAGACACGATATTTTCTGAAGCGATAAGCTCAATCTCGTTCTGCTGACGAGAAAGCTCCTTATTGATTGCCTCAAGAAGCTCTGGGTCACCAGAAGCCAGGCTACCTGTAAAGAACTCGGGGTAAAGCGGCGTCGTAATTGGGCTATCCGATACGGACATCTGTGGACCTCATCACAAGGTTGGAGCAACACACTGGCGAAACGTTCCCAAAATCGTTCCGCGTTTCCATCCCGATATGTTGTAGCTTCGGGTGCCTAGCCCATTAACATATAGGGGGTAATGAACCAAGCGTTGTTCACTTGATTTGCGCAACACTATTATTGAGATCACCCAGATTTTTCTGTTTTACGCACCTTTAGGCTGCAATTTGCGCTCTAACTTTCGCAGCGCCAATTGCCTCAGATGCGATTCGGTTGCATTTCGCGGCCCCACCACAAACACTTCAACCCCGCTTTGAGCACATATCGCAGACATGCGAACGGAGTTCCCGATCACCCGCGCTTCAAAATAGACCTGCCCCAGCTTCGACATGCCGTTCCCCCACCTCGCCTCTCACAGATTCGGTATTTGCGTAGGTCTGTTTAGCAGGTCCCGAAACAGCGATGCAGGAGCACTGCCACGACATCCCCAAAAGAAAAGGGCCGCTCCAGCCTCTGCCGTAAACGACCCTCAAACCAAATCTCAGAGGAAGCCTTATTGAGCAGACGCCTGCGCCATCGGATCAACGCTGGCGGAATAAAGGCCATCCTTATTGTAGATGTCATCACGGAAGTGCACCATGCCATCGCTCAGCGCCCACGCAGTCACATAGGACATGAAAAGCGGGACCCGGCTCTTCATCTTCACATCAAGACGCTCACCGGAATTGATCGTCGAATCCACACGGCTGCGCGTCCAGTCAGGCGTTGTCGAACCAAGCAGCCACGTCACCAGCTCACGCACGTTCTGCACGCGCACACAGCCGGAAGAATGGAAACGATAGCCTTCGCCAAACAGCGACTGTTCCGGTGTGTCATGCAGGTAAACCTGATGGGTATTGTTGAAGTTGATGCGGATGCTTCCCATAGAGTTGCCTTCACCCGGCTCCTGGGTAAAGCGATACTTCGTCGCCTCATCCGTGTTCCAGTCAATCTCCTGCCACTGCTTTTCCTTGCCGTACCAGTCAAAGATATGGATGTTATTGTCTGTCAGATACTCCGGGTTCTTCTGCATCTTCGGAATCAGATCCTTCCGGATAATGCTGACAGGAACCGTCCAGTACGGGTTGAAGTTCACCTCATAGATCGCAGAACTCAGGATCGGCGTTTGCCGGTCTTCCTTGCCAACCACCGCGGTGTGACGGGAGCGAACCCGGCCATTCTCGACAACTTCAATTCGGGCCGCCGGAATATTCACATTCACGTAAGTGTCAGTATCACCCACGCTCTCGGCCAAAGCGGAAACTCGTTCCAGATTGGTGCGCAGCTGCTCCAACCGCACTTCGACCGGCACGTTCATGGCAATCACAGTAGATCGGCCCACAACACCGTCCGGCGTCAGACCATGACGCAGCTGGAAACGGCGCACAGCAGAGTCAACGTAACTGTCAAAAACTTCGGATACCCCAGCCTGCTGCGCCATATCACCCGAAGCAATCAGGCGCTGGCGCAAGGAGATCACTGCAGGAGCACGCATGCCAATGCGCAAGATCTTCTTTGTAGAGACCTCTGGCCACCCACCGTTGAGCGCAATCCGCTCGTAGTCAAGCGTCGCATCAATCATGTACTGTGTCGTTTGCCGCGAGATGATCGGAGCCACAAAGTCGATCTGCTCCAGCGAAGACACACCCTCATCAAAAGTATCTGCCCACTCAAGGCCCTGCGCCACCACAGGCTGTGTCGTGGCAACCGGAGCTGGCTGACTGATCGCTTGCTGAATATTTCCGCTATAAGGAAGCAGTGCTGGAACCTTCACTTGCGCCTGTGCAGCCATCACGCCGGCAGACATGACACCGGCAGAAAGACCTGTGCTTAATACCAAAGCCAGAGCCAATTTGCTGCGGTTTAAAAGAGGTGCCAACACGAATAAATTCTCCTAGCAATCGGTCAGTAAGTTAGATTCCATGCAATCTTGGTAAACAGAGACTTAACACGGCAAATCTAAATGGCATTATCTAGCGAAAGTCGCAAGACTTCCGCGAAATCTCGGGGGGTAACATCTGTTGGTGAATGTAAGAAAATGATCAGCTCCCTGAACAAATCAGAGTTGACAATTTCTATATTTCAAACGTCAGCAGCGATTTTCAGCCCGAAAATTACGAGGGTTTCTTCCCCACTCAATGTGACCGTTTAATGGCTATTTGCCCTGAGTGGGAAAAAGCTGACAGGCCTGCAAATGTTCGCCCGCACCTAGTGCAGGAAAGCAACAAATTGCCCAACTTACGCACAGTCCACCTGACAAATCCCCAGACCAAGAAACGCAGCTACCGGCATAGGCTGACACTCCATCACCAGAAAAATCTGGACAAATAAAAACACCGCTCCGGCACAGCGAAGCGGTGTTTTTGAAGGATTTAGATCGCCTGGGAATTAAAGGCGATAGAGGATTTGGTCTGTCCAGAAACGTTCCAGACGACGCAGGGACCGGTTCAGCTCTTCAAAATTCTCGGTTGAAAGCTCACCAACCTGCTCTACAGAAAGGATATGACGGCTGTACAGATCATCAACAATCTGAGCGATTTCGCGCCCTTTTTCCGTCAGGCTCACGCGTACGGAACGGCGGTCCATCTGGGAACGCTCATGGTTGATGTACCCGGTTTCAACAAGCTTCTTCAGATTGTAAGAAACGTTGGAACCAAGATAGTAACCGCGTGTGCGAAGTTCGCCCGCAGTTAGCTCCGCATCGCCGATATTGAAGAGAAGCAGTGCCTGAACACTGTTCACATCAGAACGACCCATGCGGTCAAACTCATCTTTAATGACGTCAAGAAGGCGACGATGCAAACGCTCGATGAGCGTCAATGCTTCTAGATATGCAGGCTTCAAACCTACTGTTTCTTCTTCTTGCGCCAAGACCTCAACAGCCCTGTTTGGATTGATCATCTGGTTGCGCCTCATGTCCATATTTTTTCGTGCGTTCGTATTTTTATCAGCACTTGAAGCAAATTTACGCGACCGCTTCTAAGAACCGCTTAAGAGACACGATGAATTATTTCTTAATTACTAGCAAGCGTGTAGACCTTTCTTTAACGATCTATTTACCCTAAGTTGCGAAGCAAGTGGATGATACCGGAAAAGTCGCTGTTTTCCCCGCCATTCCCACAGTACTCCTCATAGAGCCGCGCCGCTCTTTCACCCATCGGTGTTTTCGCTCCGCTGGAACCTGCCGCCTCTTCTGCCAGCAACAAATCTTTCAGCATCATAGGCGCTGCAAAGCCAGGTTTATAGCCATTATTGGCAGGCGATGTCGGAACAGGTCCCGGAATTGGACAGTAGGAGGTCAACGACCAACACTGACCGGAGGACTTCGACGAGACGTCAAAAAGCTTCTGCGGGTCCAGACCCAGCTTTTCAGCCAGAACAAACGCCTCGCATGTGCCGATCATCGAAATACCAAGCAACATATTATTACAAATCTTCGCCGCCTGCCCAGCGCCGGCGTCACCGGCATGTACAAGCGACGCACCCATGATCTCCAGCAGCGGCTTTGCCCGTTCAAAGGCAACCTCGGGCCCACCAATCATAAACGTCAGCGTGCCGTTTGCTGCACCGACAATACCACCTGAAACCGGGGCATCGACCATGTCCATGCCAGCCTCGCTTGCTGCCTTGGCAACATCGCGGCTGCTGTCCACATCAATAGTCGAGCTATCAATAAACAGCGTTCCTTTTGCCGCATGGGCAAGAATCCCATCCTCTCCCAAATAAACGGAGCGAACATGTTTTCCTGCCGGCAGCATGGTCACAACAGCCTGAACGTCGCGAACTGCCTCGGCAGCAGAGGCAGCAACCTGCCCGCCAACAGCCTGAAACGCAGCACACGCCTCTTCAGAAAGATCAGTACCGACGACTTCATGTCCGGCTTTGACAAGATTTGCGGCCATCGGACCGCCCATATTGCCAAGGCCAATAAAAGCAACGCGAAGAACTTCCTCTCCCATTGCACCCTCCCAAGAATCGCCGTCCGTCCTGATCATGAGCATTTTGAACTTGCCTGAAGCTGATCACTTCAGGTCCGCTCTGGTCAATTTGACGTATACGGCAGTTTGCAAACAGATAAATCTTTAGAAGCTGTAGACCAGACCAATTCTTAGCCGATCACGCCAGCTCCTCCCGCTCCGCAAGGTAAAGCAGAACAAGATAAAGAGCGATTGCACTGATGTAGAATACAACTTCGGCAGGACTACGACCGAAGACCACAGGAAACACAGAATACATCACCACTTGTGCCAGCGAGCGAAACAGCCACATAACCGTTCCCCAACTGGAAAGCAGCCACAGGCCAATGGCTGTCACTAAATCGAGAATCGCAAAAAAAATGATGGAAGACTGGACCTGAACTCCGATGTCTTCAAACGAGGCACCGTCAATAAAGCGCACACCGAGAATCGCTCCCCAGTAGCTCAGGCCCGCAATTAACATGAAGATGGCTAACATCCTGACATATGCATTCAGCAAAAACTGAAAGGAGGGCACCCTCTTCATCAGCTCTACAAAAACGCCAGGCATACTTTGAGCTCCACCTTACACATCGACTACAATAAATCGGAGGCTAGCCCCTTGCCCCTCTAAAAGACAAGGTCGCCGCCCTTCGGTGGCATGAAATGTGCCTCAACATCAACTGTTTTTATTTCTTCAAGGCTCGAATGCTGCCATTTGGGGGCATGATCCTTATCGATAATCACAGCCCGCACCCCTTCATAAAAATCTTTTCCCAGCAAAATCTGCGAGACGATCCGGTGCTCCATGACCATACACTCCTTCATGGAAAGCCCCTCACCGCGCCGTACTTGCTGAAAAGCCACCTCCATGCTCAGCGGTGAACGTTTGGAAATCGTCTCCAACGCGGCAGCAGCAAAATCATTGTGCTCCGTGCCAAGCAGCTTACGCAGACGGTCCACCACCTGCAGCGTGCTGTCGGCGCCAAAACACGCCTCCACAACCTCTGCCTTAGCGTGAAGTGGCGCAGGCCCCGGATCAATCGCATAGCGCGCCAGCACAGGCTCCGCATCCTGCGCATCGCAAAGCGCCTCTTCCAACGCGGCCATATCCTCTGAACGCACGGCATGGGTCAGGATACCGGACCAGTAACAATCCGCCTGCCGCAACCGCTCACCGGTCATGGCGCAATACATACCCGTGTGGTTAGGCATCTTGGGCAGGAAGTGGCTTCCGCCAACATCAGGGAAGAAACCAATGGCAGTCTCAGGCATAGCGAACATGATTTTTTCACTGCCAACGCGATAAGCACCATGTACCGAGATACCCACGCCGCCGCCCATCACGATGCCATCAATCAGCGCGATCAGCGGTTTAGGATAGCTCTCCATATAGGTGTTGAGACGATATTCATCTGCAAAGAACGGCAGGCTCTCATCAATCTTCTCAGGACCATTTTCGGCAACCTGACGAATATCCCCGCCCGCGCAGAAAGCTTTTTCGCTGTTACTCTTGATGATCACATGATGAATCTTGTCTTCAATCAGCCAGCGCTCCAGCTGCCGGTGCATGGCAACCACAATCTCATGGGTCAGAGCGTTCAGCGCCTTGGGGCGGTTGAGAATGATCAGACCTGCATGGCCTTTCTCTTCAAAAAGAACATCAGTTATCTCGGACAAAGCTTCCCCCGCATATTCCTGCTGCACAGAGTGTCTATTCATTTTGTCGCTATCCTCTTGCAACTCAGGCTTTCATCATCTCACGCGCGATGATAACGCGCATAATTTCGTTGGTACCTTCCAGAATCTGGTGCACCCGCAGGTCGCGCAAATGCCGCTCCAGAGGATAATCCTTCAGATATCCGTAACCACCATGGATCTGCAGTGCATCATTGACCACCTTAAAGCCGGTATCCGTCGCCAGTCGCTTGGCCATCGCCGCCATCTTGGTCGCCTGAGGATCTTTCCTGTCCAGCAGGAAAGCCGCCTTATGCAGCAGCAATCGCGCCGCCTCCAGCTCCGTCGCCATATCCGCAACCTTGAACTGCAACGCCTGGAACTGGGCCAGAGAACGACCAAACTGCTTGCGCTCGTCCATATACTGTAAGGCCCGGTCCAGGCAGAACTGCGCTCCGCCAAGGGAACACGCCCCAATATTCAACCGGCCACCATCAAGCCCGACCATGGCAAACGAGAACCCCTGCCCCTCTAGCCCGACAAGATTTTCAACGGGAACCCTGCAATCCTCAAAGATCACCTGCGCCGTCGGCTGACTGCACCACCCCAGCTTGTGCTCGTTGGCACCAAACGAAAGCCCGGGCGCATCCTTCTCCACTACAATGCAGGAGATCCCCTTCGGCCCGTCCTCACCTGTACGCACCATACAAACATAAACGTCGGAAACCCCGCCTCCGGAGATAAAGGACTTGGACCCATTGATCACATAATAGTCCCCATCGCGCACAGCCCGCGTCCGCAGTGACGCCGCATCAGACCCAGCCCCCGGCTCTGTCAGGCAATAACTGGCCACCTTCTCCATGCTGCAAAGATCAGGAAGGAATTTCTGCCGCAGCTCATCAGAGCCAAACCGGTCCAGCATCCCCGCCGCCATATTATGGATAGACAGAAACGCCGCCGTAGAAACACACCCCTTGGAAAGCTCTTCAAAGATCAGCGCCCCATCAAGTCGCCCCAGCTGAGACCCGCCCACATCCTCGCGCACATAAAGCCCGCCCAGACCAAGCCCAGCCGCCTTGCGCAGCACATCGAGAGGAAAATGAGAATTCGCATCCCACTCCGCCGCAAATGGCGCCATCTCCTCCTGCGCAAAATCGGCAGCCATATCGACAAAGGCACGCTGATCTTCGTTCAACTCAAATTCCATGAAATCGGTCCTCCTGACAGGCAGCCTCCCATAACCGCCAGCCCCGTATTTGATGTATTTGCGTCAATCGGTAGACCTGTACCAAATCTGCGTCAATTCTCGGAAAGGCCAAGATAAGACCAATTACGCACTTAAAACCGCTCTGGTACACAACAACGTTCAAAAAACGCCTATAACGCAAACCAACGCATTAAAACGCGCAAAACCGCCCAAGGTTCCCGTACAGCGAGTGATTCTCCGCTTATTCCCGTTGCATTTCAAATCAGTTGAGGGGATAACATCCTCGTCCACGACTATATTGCACGGAAAGCGAAATCCTTTCGGCGTTTCCAAGGAAGCTTTGGAACACGAAATGAATTTGAGTTTTATCAAGCAAACGCGCCGTGCTATCTGACAGAAAATACCCTAGTAGTTCTGAGTAAGCTCGCGCGCTCAAAATTACACAGGCCGAACAAACAGTCATTCAGGTGAGTTACCATGCCGTTTGCCAAAGACACGCATTCTTCCATAGACATGAACCAGATCTTGAACGGCCGCCGAATGCGTCGCAATCGCTCCAGCGACTGGTCACGGCGTTTGATCCGCGAGAACACAGTCACCGTTGATGACCTGATCTGGCCAATCTTCCTGATTGATGGCGAAAACAAAACCGAGCCAGTCTCTTCCATGCCAGGTGTCGAACGCTACTCTGTCGACTTGGCAGTACGCGCCGCAGAGCAAGCCGCAGAACTGGGCATTCCAGTCATTGCACTATTTCCGAACACCGATCCGGATCTGCGCGATGAAATGGGCACCGAAGCACTCAACGACAACAACCTGACCTGCCGTGCACTACAAGCCATCAAAGCGGAAGGTTTCCCCGTTGGCCTGATGACTGACGTCGCCCTCGATCCATATACCTCTCACGGCCACGATGGTCTGATGGCAGGTGACGTGATCATCAACGACGAAACAGTTGAACAGCTCTGCCGTCAGGCAATCATTCAGGCAGAAGCTGGCGCCGACATCATCGCCCCATCTGACATGATGGATGGTCGCATCGGCGCAATCCGTTATGCACTGGACAATCAGGGCTTTGAAAACCTTCAGCTCATGGCTTACTCCGCAAAGTACGCTTCCGCGTTCTATGGTCCGTTCCGCGAAGCTGTTGGCTCCAACTCCAATCTAAAGGGCGACAAGCGCACTTATCAAATGGACCCGGCCAACACTGACGAAGCCCTCAAAGAAGCAGAGCTCGATATCGCAGAGGGTGCAGACATGATCATGGTCAAGCCGGGAATGCCGTATCTCGATATTATCCGCCGCATCAAAGATACCTTCCTTGCACCAACCTACGCCTATCAGGTCTCCGGTGAGTACGCGATGATCTGCGCCGCAGCGCAAAACGGTTGGATCGATAAGGACAAAGCCATGCTGGAAAGCCTTATGGCCTTTAAACGCGCAGGCGCAGATGGTGTCTTAACTTACTTTGCACCAGAACTTGCGAAAAAGCTAAGCGGCAAATAAAGCCCAGACAACAAGACACCCGCGAGAGCAAAAACATGTCAAAGGCGGCCTCACCTCTTCTCACCCTTTCAGATATTGAAGAGGCAGCAAAAAACATCAAGGGCGCGGTGCTTGCAACACCGCTCCTGCCAGCCGTTCAATTGGATGCCATCACTGGAGCCCATGTCTTCGTAAAATACGAAAACATGCAGGTCACCAACGCATTCAAAGAACGCGGCGCCCTGAACAAACTGCTTCATCTGTCGGCAGAAGAAAAAAAACGCGGCGTGATTGCCATGTCCGCTGGCAACCATGCACAAGCCGTGGCCCTTCACGCACAACGCCTTGGCATCCCTGCCCTCATCGTCATGCCCAACGGAACACCCTATGTAAAGATCGAAGCGACCAAGGCCTTTGGCGCGAAGGTTGTTCTTGCGGGTGAAACCGTTGACGATGCGAAGAAGGAAGCCGACCGTCTCTCTGAAGAGCACGGCTATATCTGGGTGCATCCCTATGACGACTTGGAGGTCATTGCAGGTCAAGGCACCATCGCCCTTGAAATGCTTGAAGCTCAACCGGATCTGGACACGCTTGTTGTCCCAATCGGTGGCGGCGGTATGATCTCCGGCATCGCAGTCGCAGCCAAAGCGATTAAGCCGAACATCGAGATCATCGGCGTTGAAAGCGAACTCTACCCATCCATGTATGCCGCTCTCAACAATCAACCAATGAAGTGCGGCGGCAACTCTCTGGCAGAAGGCATTGCAGTCAAAATGCCGGGCGTCAACACGCAAGCACTGGCGAAACAGTACGTCGACGACATCCTATTGGTCAGTGAAACGCAGATTGAGGAGGCCATCAACATCTTCCTCACGCGCTTGAAAACAGTAGCTGAAGGTGCCGGTGCTGCTGGCCTTGCTGCCATGTGCGCCCATCCTGAGCGTTTTAAAGGCAAGAAAGTTGGAGTTGTCCTCTGCGGCGGCAACATTAATCCCCGCTTGCTCGCCTCAATCGCCCTGCGCCAGTTGGTACGCCTTGGCAATATCATCCATATCCGCTGCAACATCCCGGACCGTCCGGGCATCCTTGGCGAGATCTCAACAACAATCGGCCAACTGGGTGGCAACATTTTAGAAGTGTCGCACCACCGCCTCTTCCTTGACGTCTCCGTAAAAGGTGCAACGCTGGATGTAGCCATTGAGACCCGCGACAACCAGCACGCCAAGGAAATTATCGCAGCGCTGGAAGCAGGCGATATCCACGTCACACTGCTGTCATCCGGCGAGATGCGATTCTAGGAATATCCCCGCCAGCAAATTCCGATTAAGGTCATCTCCTGCGCCCAATACCGCCCCGGCGCAGGGACTTGCGTCATGAGAGACGAAAAATTATCCTCTCATTGTCGGATTCTACAAAATTTGTTTGCTACTCCCGCTTGAAACCTAAAAAACGCACACCCAATTCTACAAAGAGACGCTGGGGAAGGCCCGGCACACACCAACCGAGCCGAGGCAAAAATGAGCCATGAAGTGAGCACGCACCTGAACACTTATTACGACCCCTACCTTAATCCGCAGCTATTTGATGGCGTGCGGATGAAACGTATCTTTGCGTGCGTCATTGATATTATCGCGATCACCATTCTTTCCGGCATCGCCTACTTTGTCGTCGGCTTTCTGGGCATCCTGACCCTTGGCCTTGCATGGCTGTTATTCCCTGCAATCTGGCCACTTGTTGCCCTGGCTTACACAGCATTTTCGCTGGGTGGCTTTAACTCTGCAACCCCGGGAATGCGGGCTTTTGGGCTGGAAATGCGCCTCAACAACGGCAACCGCCCCTACCCGCTATATGCAGCAATTCACGTCGTGCTTTTTTATTTTTCAGTAACAGTGCTCAGTCCTTTTGTCCTCCTAGTCTCATTGTTTAGTGACCAAAAGAGACTCCTCCATGATATCGTCCTTGGTGCCGTTATTATGAATTCCCCGGTGGATAGTCTGCATCGATAAGCAGCCAATGATGCAACGTGCAGTGACGAACCTGCCGAGACCCTCTAATAACGTGTAGGAGATTAGCACGAGCGGGGACGCGCATGGAGCACCTGAACATACCGATGATCCTGACCTTTGCGATTATCGGATTCACGATTGTCCTTTATGCGGTCGAACGCGTCGCCATTGAAATCGTAGCATTGGGCTCAATCGTCGCCCTGATGCTGCTTTTCATGGTTTTCCCTCAAACATTGAATGGACTGCCCGTCAGGCCGGAGGACTTTCTCTCCGGCTTCTCCAATCAGGCCTTGATCACAGTGATCTGCCTGTTGATTGTCGGGCAGGGTCTGTTCCAGACAGACGCATTGGACAAGCCTGCTCAGGCAATCCTGCGCATGTCAAAACAGCGCCGCTGGCTGGCAACCGGTCCTTTGCTTATCACCGTCGGCATCGTCAGTGCATTTTTGAACAACACGCCGGTTGTGGTGATCGCACTTCCAATTCTGACCACCGTCGCCGCCGCGCATAACACCTCTTCCTCCCGTTTTCTTATGCCCCTCTCGTTCATTACGATTCTGGGTGGCATGACAACGATGATCGGGTCCTCCACCAACCTGCTCGTAACCAACGTCGCCAACGCAACCGGCGAAGTTCAGATCAATTTCTTCACCTTCACCGGCTTTGGCGCCATTCTGGCAGCCGTCGGCTCCATCTATGTTCTGTTCATCCTGCCACGCATCTTGCGGCCCCGCCAAACAATGGCCGAAGAGTTCACCGGTAAGGACGGACGGCAATTTATCGCACAGATTCCAATCGTTTACGGCCACCCACTGGTGGGAGAAAGAGCCATCGCAGGCATGTTCCCCGCCATGAAGGAAATGACCGTCCGCCTGATCCAGCGCGGCGAACGCCCGCTCCTGCCTCCCTTTGAGGATATCCAGCTGCAGCCGGGCGACACCGTAATCGTAGCCGCCACCCGCGAAACCCTCACCCGCGCCATCAGCCAACGCCACCCCCTCCTCCCAGCCGACGCCAACGAAAGCCCGACCAGCGACGCAGATCATGCCTCTCCATCCGGCGCGCTCACTCTGGCCGAAGCAGTAGTTGCCCCCGGTTCGCGCCTGATTGGCCGCACGCTCTCCATGACCAGTTTCCACGCCGACACCGGCTGTGTGGTCACCGGACTGCAGCGCCGCAGCCGTATGCCACGCATGCCAATGACCGATATCCGTATGGAATCCGGGGATGTTTTGCTGATTGCCGGAAATCGCGATGAAATCAATCGCCTGCGCGGAAACCGGGATGTCCTCCTCATGGACTGGTCTGCAACCGAGCTGCCACAAAGAAGATATGCCCGCCGCGCACTTGCCATTTTTGTCGTAATGATCGCTCTGGCAATCTCTGGCATCGTGCCGATCATGATCGCATCTCTGGGCGCGACACTGGCAATGATCGTATTCGGCTGCCTCAACATCCGCCAGACCCTGCGCACAATCGACAGCCGCATCTTCATGTTGATCGGCGCCTCCATAGCCGCCTCGCGCGCGCTGGAGGCCACAGGCGGTGACGACGCGATTGCGCTCGCACTCCTCAACCTTGCCGACGGGCGCTCCCCGGCATTTGTCCTCTCGCTCCTCTTTGCTGTTGTCGCGATTTTAACCAACTTACTCAGCAACAACGCAACAGCGGTGCTCTTCACACCCATTGCAATTGAGATGGCCCACAGGACCGGCGTCCCCGTTGAGCCCTTCATCATCTGCCTGATTTTTGCGGCAAACTGCTCTTTTGCAACGCCAATCGGTTATCAGACAAACCTCATAGTTATGGGTCCGGGGCACTACCGCTTCTCAGATTTTCTTCTGGCAGGCACGCCTCTTGCCATAATCATATGGTTGACCTTCTCATTCGCAGCTCCTTACTATTATAATCTGTAGGGAGAAATGAGGATAAACAACGAAGAGGGACGCGCTAGGTGACACGGCAAGCCTATGATAACCCGCAGTTTTATCTAACTGCACCCACGGATTGCCCCTACCTGCCGGATCGTAAAGAACGTAAAGTCTTCACGCATCTCGTCGGACCGAACGCACCTGCGCTCAATGATGTCCTCACACAAGGCGGCTTCCGCCGCTCGCAAAACATTGCCTACCGTCCTGCCTGCGAAGACTGCCGCGCCTGCGTATCAATCCGCGTCTGCGCACAAGAGTTCCAATGGACGAAGTCTTTAAAGCGTGTATGGAAAGACAATCAGGATCTGATCGGCACGGAGCTGCCTCCTGGTCCATCTACTGAGCAATATGACCTGTTTCATGACTACCTGAATGCCCGCCACACCAACGGCGGCATGACGGAGATGTCCCCCACCGACTACTCCATGATGGTCGAGGATACCCACGTCGACACAGCCATCATCGAATACCGCCGTAGAGGTCCATACTCCTTCATTTCCGGCGAAGGCGAAGGACCGTTGATTGGCGTGGCTCTTACTGACAGGCTTTGCGATGGCCTATCCATGGTCTATTCCTTCTTCGACCATAACGAGACTGACCGAAGCCTAGGCACCTTCATGATCCTCGACCACATAACCCGCGCCCAACACCTCGGCCTACCCTATGTCTATCTGGGATACTGGGTTCAGGGCTCGCCCAAGATGGCCTACAAAGAACGTTTCAAGCCACAGGAACACCTTGCAGCACAAGGCTGGGAACGGCAGGACTAACCTGTATGCTAACCCCGGCTTCTACAGTGATTTCAGGTAGCTCTGAACGCGCAAGAACACATTAGTAAACTGCTCAGCGGTGATCCGCCGCGTATTCACATTGTATTGCGAACAATGGAAACTGGAGAACATTCTCAGTGAAGACCTGAGCTGCACTTCAAGACCATGAGCAAAAGGATGGTCTTTGCGCCGAAGCTCAAAGGCTTTAAGCAATTCTTCGTGCGCCGTACGCCCAACAGCAACGACAGCCCGCGTCGCATCACTTACATGCAGGCTCTCCAGAAAAAACGGTCGGCAATTTAGAATCTCAGCAGGCTTTGGTGCATTCTTCGGTGGCATGCACTTCACAACATTCGTGATCCGCACATCAAGTGGGTCAATCCCCTGCCCTGGCGCAGCAGCATCTGTGTATTGCGCAAACCCACTAGCCGTCAGCGCCCCATTGAGCATCTCACCTGAAAAATCACCAAAGAACGGAATGCCCGTGCGATTGCCACCCTTGTGACCAGGCGCAAGCCCTACAACGATAAGGGAAGCATCAACTGGCCCAAAATCCAACACCGGCGCATTGTGCCAGCCAGGATGAAGCCCACGCAACTCCTCCCTGTACGCAACAAGCCGGGGACAAAGCAGACACTCTGTCCCCGGCTTGTGCAAAATCTCGATAGCGTGACGGACCTTAGTAGTCGTCATCTCCGATCTCTTCATCCTCTGGCTCAAGACGAGGCGGACGCTCGCTTGGGTCACGGCCAACACGCTGCATCAGCGTGGACAACTCGATGAAATGATCAGCCTGACGACGCAAGTCATCAGCGATCATTGGAGGTTGTGTCTGCAGTGTAGAGACGACAGAAACCTTGCGGCCACGACGCTGCAGCGCCTCGACCAAGGAACGGAAGTCACCATCACCAGAGAACAGCACAATATGGTCCACATGGTCGATCAACTGCATAGCATCTACAGCCAGCTCGATATCCATGTTGCCTTTAATTTTGCGACGCCCTGCGGAATCCACGAATTCCTTAACAGGTTTGGTAACAACCTTATAGCCATTGTAATCCAGCCAATCGATCAGAGGACGAATGGACGAATATTCCTGCTCTTCCACCAACGCAGTGTAATAGTAAGCGCGTAGCAGGTAACCCTTGGATTGGAATTCTTTCAAGAGACGCTTGTAATCGATATCGAAGCCAATAGCTTTCGCCGTCGAATAAAGGTTCGCTCCATCAATGAATAAAGCAATCTTTTCGCGGGGATCAAACATATTATTTTTAGCCTTTCCGCTGCACAGACGCGTAAGTCAGTAACTTGTTATAAGCAATCACTTTCCGGGCATGTAAATTTGCTGACGTGACATGCCTGGAATGTATGCCATTCTAATTGACCCGGTTGCACTCTACGTTAAATCGAATACGCATTCGTTACGGACAAACATAAAACCTTGCCCCAAAGCATATACATTGCATTGATCTTGTTAATACTGGATCAGTGCGGTTCGATTCACCGGGCAGAAACTAAAACAAGATGAATGAAATTTACAGATGCCATCTTGCATAAATTAACAGGAACCCACCAAATATTCCTAGTTTGGATAATAGATTCAATTTAGCTTAGAAACAAACCTTCACATAGGGATACTCAAGGTTCTAATAGAAACAAAGTTTCCCTGTTTTTTTTGAAAACTAACGCACGAAATGAATAGTTAGCCACCTAAATTTGGCAATTTCCTTGTGTTACTTTTTTTCATCTATTCCAATTTCAATATGATTTTTAGCTTGTGAGCTTCGCTAAGGAGTTGCAGTGCCAAATGTTCTGCCTGTCTCCCAAATACAATAATAAGCAATTATTTCCGCTTGGCCCCGCACACAAAAACAACTCTCCCCAAGAGTATTTAAAATAAAATCATGTGCCACAGACCTAAAGCCCCGATTTTTCTATGGCCTAATCTCGGGCACAAAAAGCACAAATTCTGGTTTTTCCTCATAGGATGTAAAGGAGTTACACAAAAAATAAGCAAACGGCTCTTGCCTTAAAACAAGAAGCATTCTATGAGTGGCCTCTGAATTCCCAGATATTACGGAGTGATCGAATGGCACGTGTGACCGTCGAAGATTGCGTCGACAAGGTCGAAAACCGGTTTGAGCTGGTTCTGCTTGCCAGCCATCGCGCCCGGATGATTTCCAGTGGCTCGCCGCTGACAATCGACCGCGACAACGATAAAAATCCGGTTGTCGCACTTCGCGAAATTGCCGAAGAAACAGTGAGCCCAGAGGACTTGAAAGAAGACCTCATTCACTCTCTTCAAAAATTCGTGGAAGTGGACGAACCGGAAGCAGAAACAGCTCCAATGGTTCCTAGTGACCCTAAACAACTTCAGATTAATGCGGTTGACGATTCAGAAGTCGAATTCGACAGCATCACTGAAGAAGAAATGCTGAAGGGGCTTGAAAGCCTGGTACCGCCGGAACGTTCCGACGACTACTAAATCGCCTTCTGCAAGATGTCGGCGTCGGCCGGGCCGGCGCCTCGCATTTTCTGGTCCGGCCCTAGCTTATTTTAAAGTGAAGCGGCCGCCCGAAAATGATGCGTCAATACGAACTTGTTGAGAAAGTAACCAGCTACAATCCCAACGCGGATGAAGCCCTGCTCAACAAGGCCTATGTTTATGCTATGCAAAAGCATGGCACCCAGACCCGTGCTTCTGGGGACCCCTATATTTCCCACCCTCTCGAAGTTGCAGCAATCCTCACGGATCTGAAGCTTGACGACGCAACAATTGCGGTCGCCCTCCTTCATGACACCATTGAGGACACTGACGCCACGCGCGCCGAAATTGACCGCATGTTTGGCGAGGAAATCGGTAAGCTGGTTGATGGTCTGACAAAGATTCAACGCCTGGATCTGGTCTCCCGCAAAGCAAAACAGGCCGAAAACTTCCGCAAACTCCTGCTCGCGATTGCAGATGACGTTCGCGTTCTACTGGTTAAGCTGGCTGACCGTCTGCACAACATGCGCACGCTGCACCATATGCGTGAAGACAAGCGTATGCGCATTGCAGAAGAGACCATGGAGATCTACGCTCCCCTTGCAGGCCGAATGGGTATGCAAGACATTCGCGACGAACTGGAAGACATCTCCTTTTCAACGCTGTATCCAGACGCCCGCGACACCATTCGCGAGCGCCTCGCAATCCTGCACAACAAGAACGAAAGCCTGATCACCGACATTGAAGAGGACCTGACACAGCGCCTCGCCGATCAAGGCATCACCGCACGGATCAGCGGCCGCGAAAAGCGCGCCTATTCCATCTTCCGCAAGATGGAGGAAAAATCTCTGGGCTTCGAGCAGCTCTCCGATATCTACGGCTTCCGCGCGATCGTACCCACTCCGGAAGACTGCTACCGCGTCCTTGGCGTCATCCACACAGCATGGCCATGCGTACCGGGCCGCTTCAAGGATTATATCTCTACGCCGAAGCAGAATGACTACCGCTCCATTCACACCACCGTTGTTGGCCCTAAACGTCAGCGCGTTGAACTGCAGATCCGCACCGAAGCCATGCACCGCATCGCAGAAAATGGTATCGCAGCACACGCGCTTTACAAGGACGGTGTCACCGGTGGCCGAAACATTCAGTCCATGACCGCTGAATCGCGCGCCTACGGCTGGCTGCGCGGCACCATTGACCTTTTGGCACAAGGGGAATCTCCGGAAGAATTCCTTGAGCACACCAAGCTGGAACTCTTCCACGACCAGGTCTTTTGCTTCACACCAAAAGGCCGCCTGATCGCACTGCCCCGCGGTGCGACCCCAATTGATTTCGCCTACGCCGTACACACCGACATCGGCAACACCTGCGTGGGCTGTAAGATCAACGGACGCATTTCCTCACTGGTCACCGAACTGACCAATGGTGATGAAGTAGACATCGTCCGCTCACAGGCACAGACCCCTCCCCCTGCCTGGGAGAACATCGCGGTAACCGGAAAAGCCCGCTCCGCCATCCGCAAAGCAACTAAAGCCTCTGCGCGCCAGCAATATGGCGGCCTTGGCAAGCACATCCTTGAGCGCACCTTCTCTCACGCTGGCAAGGACTTTGATGAATTAGCGCTCGAAGCGCACATCAAGAAGTTCAACATGGACACTACGCTCGACCTACTCGTCGCAGTCGGAAGCGGAGATATTCAAGCAAACGCCATTCTGGAAGTCGCTTATCCGGACTACGCCCCTGTGATGAGCGCTGAGCGCAATGCAAGCACACCGCCTGCAGCAGGCTCCGCCTCTGAAGGTTGGTTTGATCTGGACAAAGGCAGCTCAGTGAAGTTCAAGATCCCGGAAGGCTCTCCCGGCAACACCTCAAACGGCTCCCTGCCTATACGCACCAGTGTGTCGGGCTCCCTGCCTGTGCGCTTTGCCCCAAGCGGAGGCGCAGTCCCAGGCGATAGGATCGTGGGTATTCTCACTCCGGGCGTCGGTATCACCATCTATCCAATCCAGTCTCCGGACCTGAAGGAGTTCGACGATCAGCCAGAGCGCTGGCTTGACGTGCGCTGGGACATTGACCCCAACGCACCAGAGCGCTTCCCGGCACAGATTTGCGTCTTCGCAGTCAACGAACCCGGCTCACTTGCAGCTATCACGAAAGTGATTGGCGACCATCGCGGCAACATTGATAATATCAAAATGATCCGAAAAGCCTCTGATTTTCACGAGATGCTAATTGATCTTGAGGTATGGGATTTAAAGCACCTGAACTTGATCCTGAACCAGCTGCGTGCCAAACCTAATGTTTCCGAAGCGCAAAGAGTGAACGGCTAGCCGCTGAAAACAAAAAAGGAAAACCCATGGACCCCAATGCAGTCCTGGACGTTTTCAGAGAAACACACGCCCTGAGAGAAGGACATTTCGTCCTCCCCTCAGGCTGGCACGGCTCAGCCTATCTGCAACGACAAAAGCTGCTGGAGTACCCTGAAAAGGTCGAAATTCTGGCCTCCGAACTAGTGAAGAAAATTGCAGCGAACGAGCTTCTCAACTTCACCCATTTTGTTGCCCCCAGCTTAGGCGGCCTAATCGTCGCACTGCAAACTGCGCGGATTATGCAGAAAAGTGCCCTATGGCTCCGCCGCGAAGCCGGGCTATTCACCACCGGCCCGGCAAACATTCCGCCAAACTCAAATGCTTTTATAATTCAGGATGTTGTCGGAGCCGGCTCTCTATGCATATCCACAATTGAAGCCCTACGCTCCATGAGTGTTAACACCATAGGGATTGGTTGTTTTATCGACAGGAGTCAGGACAAACCGGACTTGGGAGTACCTCTAATATCTCTTGCTCCATTAAAACTACCAGTGTATGCAGCCGAGAATGTACCAAGGGAACTAGCTGAGATACCGGCCATAGAAACAACCCCAGTCGCGCCGTTTAACTGGCAAGATTAAAACTAAGCAAAGCACTTGAACCAAAATGATTTTTAAACGGCGGGACAAACCAACGAGAATTGAACGTATCCGCATAGCTGTGTGGCCGCGCCATAGCTGGTCCCGCTCCTTCAGGTACTTCTCGAAACGGGTTCTCCGCCTGTCAGCCAGCCCAAGAAAGATCGCAGCAGGCTTTGCCGCAGGCGCCGCTGCTTCCTTCACACCCTTCCTTGGCTTTCATTTTATTCTCAGCTTTATTCTAGCCTATATTCTGCGCGGAAACCTTCTCGCCGCAGCATTGGGCACCGCAGTCGGCAACCCACTGACCTTCCCGTTAATCTGGGCAAGCACCTATAAGGTTGGCCTTTATATCCTCGATCAGGAAGACAAGCCCCTGCCTGATCTGAGTGACCATCTGGATCACTCCATGCTGTCACAGTCTCTGGATACGATCTGGCCAATCCTGAAGCCTATGCTGATCGGCTCAATCCCGCTTGGTTTGATCGTCGGCATCTTCTTCTATTTTGTCGTGCTGGGGTCTGTATCGACTTATCAAAAAGCCCGGCAGCACCGCTTTCGCTTGAAAAGAAAGCTCGTAGAAAAAAACAGAAAAAACAATCAGGGCAAGTAGTTGGAAACGCCCGGCAAGCTTTTGGGCGATGAGCAGGCCAACAGAACGTGCCTCCCAACTCCTTTTAAAGCGAAGCACCTGAACAACAAACTCTGACGGCTTGTGACATACACGCTCACAGGCCAATATCTCCGTGAAACAACGAGGCACAGATGATTATTGGCATTGGCAGCGATCTAAGCGACATCCGTAGAATTGAAAAAACGCTTTCGCGGTTTCCGGATCGCTTCACACAACGTGTCTTCACCGAGGTGGAGCGAGCGAAAGCCGAAAGCCGCGCCAACAAGGCAGCAACTTACGCCAAACGCTTTGCGGCCAAGGAAGCCTGCTCCAAAGCTTTGGGCACAGGTCTTTCCATGGGTGTTGCCTGGAAAGAAATGGGCGTGGTGAACCTACCAAGTGGTAAACCAACCATGCGTTTGACCGGTGGCGCCAAAGAAAGACTGGATAAACTTGTACCAAATGGTTTTGTGCCACGAATTGACCTTACAATTACGGATGATTACCCAATAGCGCAGGCATTTGTTGTAATTTCAGCGTGGCCAGAGGACTGGCCCGGCGTCGAGACGTGAAAACGTAAATGAACTGGATTGCAGAAGTGGCCTTGAACCGCTAATAGATCCACCTATGTGAATATAATTGTCGGGGACTGACTCGCCTTACAAAAGTGACGGGCACTGGGCCGAGCGAGTATTCTCTTACCACGAAGGACGAACATGAGCCAATCCAAAGAAAAGGAGCAGGAAGGCGGCGTTTATGAGACCATTAAGGTCATCGCCCAAGCTCTTCTGCTCGCTCTGGTTGTTAGAACATTTCTTTTTCAGCCATTTTTTATTCCTTCAGGCTCCATGAAAGATACTTTGCTGATTGGTGACTACCTGTTTGTTTCCAAATACAGCTATGGCTACTCAAAGTACTCCTTCCCGTTTGGTCTGGCGCCGTTCGATGGTCGCGTCTGGAGCACAGCACCAGAACGCGGTGACGTCGCTGTCTTCAAACTGCCAAAAGACAACACCACCGATTACATCAAGCGCGTAATCGGTTTGCCAGGCGATGAAATCCAGATGATCAACGGTGTACTGCACATCAACGGCGAAGCTGTTGAGCGCACTCGCATCGACGACTACATTGAAAAAGATCCCTACGGTAATATCCAGGCAATTCCGCGTTACGTTGAAACGCTCCCCAATGGGGTGAGCTACCAGACCCTCGATATCACGACCAACGGGCCTCTGGACAACACACCCGTTTATCACGTACCAGCAGACCGCTATTTCATGATGGGGGACAACCGGGACAACTCGCAGGACAGCCGTGTTTCTTCTGAAGTGGGCTACGTCCCGTTCGAAAACTTCATCGGCCGGGCCGAAATCATCTTCTTCTCCATTGAAGACGATCAGCCAGCATGGATGTTCTGGAAGTGGCCTTGGACCGTTCGCTGGGATAGACTTGGCGACATGCTCTAAACCGCTTGCCCCATAGGGGTTTCCGGTTTTCGGAAAAATCGTACAATCACATGTAAAGCAGTTTGGGTGAGCCATATAATCACGCAAACTGCTTTCTTAAGTCTGCAAAGCAGTCTTCAAAGGAATTAGCCGGAATATGGGCAAAAGAAAAAGACCGGTATCAGACGCAGCGCTGGAAGAGCGCATTGGCTACACGTTCACCAACAAGGAACTCCTTGTCCGGGCGCTTACCCATGCCAGCGCACTTCCAGTGGCAAAAGCCTCCCTGCACTCTTATCAGCGCCTCGAGTTTCTGGGCGACCGAGTGCTTGGCCTTGCCATTGCGACAATGCTGGAAGAAAACTTCCCTAAAGCCGACGAAGGGGAGCTTGCTCGCCGCCTCAACCAACTCGTAAAGCGCGAGACCTGCGCTGAGGTTTCAAAAGTAATCGGCATTGGTCAATACATGCGCGTTGGTGAAGCGGAAGCACACACCGGCGGGCGAACAAAAACGGCAATTCTTGCAGACATGTGTGAGAGCCTAATTGCAGCAATTTACCTTGATAGCGGATTTGACGAGGCCGAAAGCTTCATCAAGCGCTATTTTGCTGACAGAATGGTATCCTACACAGGCCCGTTGCGAGATGCCAAAACAACTCTTCAGGAGTGGGCACAGTCCAAAGGACGTCCTACCCCGCATTACGAAACAATTGCTCGCAGTGGTCCCGACCATGCCCCGATCTTCAAGATCCGCGTGAATGTGGAAGGTGTTGATCCCGGTGAAGCTGTCGGAAGCTCAAAGCGCATTGCAGAACAGTCCGCTGCCGAGAACATCCTGCGCCGCGAAGGCGTATGGAGCGAATAGGTCTTAAATGAACGACGAAAACAACAACAATGACCTGCCAGAGGGCATGAACTTCAACCTCGGCAAACTCAACGAAAACACACGCGCTGGCTTTGTCGCGTTGATTGGTGCGCCAAATGCGGGCAAGTCGACGCTACTGAACCAGTTGGTTGGCACAAAAGTTTCAATCGTCACCCACAAGGTGCAGACAACCCGCGCAATCGTACGCGGCGTTGCTATTGAAGACGATAGCCAGGTGATCTTCGTTGACACCCCAGGCATCTTCCGCCCGAAACGCCGTCTGGACCGCGCAATGGTCGACACAGCGTGGGGCGGTGCAAAGGATGCTGATGTAGTTGCCGTTCTCATTGATGCAAAGAAAGGCATCAATGAATCCGTTGAGCGCATCCTGAACGAACTGGAGCATATCAAGCTCCCAAAAGTTCTGATCCTCAACAAGATCGACATCACCAAGCGTGAACAGCTTCTGGCCCTAGCCGCGAAAGCCAACGAGTACACCAAGTTCGACCAGACCTTCATGGTCTCTGCGATCAACGGTTCCGGTACCAAGGACATCTTGAAGTACTTTGCTGAGCAGATGCCAAAAGGCCCATGGCTCTATCCGGAAGATCAAGCCTCCGACATTCCACTGCGTATGCTGGCCGCCGAAATCACCCGTGAGAAGCTTTATCTGCGCCTTCATGAGGAACTGCCTTACATCTCCACCGTCGAAACCGACAAGTGGGAAGACAAGAAGGACGGATCTGTACGCATTGAGCAAACAATCTTTGTTGAGCGCGACAGCCAGAAGTCAATCGTCCTGGGCAAGAACGGTCAGACCATTAAGGCCATTTCAAAAGCAGCACGCGAGGAGCTCTCCGAAGCCTTTGAAACAACAATCCATCTCTTTGTATTTGTGAAAGTGCGCGAAAACTGGTCTGATGACCCAGAACGCTATCGCAACATGGGACTGGACTTCCCGCATTAGGCAACACCATGCAGTGGCAGGCAGAAGGCATCGTCATTGGAACGCGCAAGCAGGGTGAAAACAACATCCTGCTTGAGGTTCTGACACCAGACAAGGGCCGCTGCCTGGGTCTGGTTCGCGGCGGCAGATCCCGCCGACAGCAACCCGCCCTGCAACTTGGCAACCACCTCAACCTTACATGGCGCGCCCGGCTGGACGAGCATCTGGGCTTTTTCACCGTTGAGCCCGTACAATTACGCGCGGCTCACCTCATGCAAACCGCCCGTGCCATTCACGGCCTGCAAAGCCTGTGCGCACAAGTCCGCCTTTTGCCGGAGCGTGATCCCCATCCCAATCTGTTTCATGCGCTGGATGTTATCCTCGACCATCTCGAAGATCCGCGAATTGGTGCTGCTCTTGTGCTCCGTTTTGAGCTGGAACTACTAAACGATCTCGGCTTCGGCCTGGATCTGACCGAATGCGCCGCCACCGGCACAACAGATGAGCTGGTCTGGGTCTCCCCGAAGTCTGGCCGTGCAGTCTGCAAAACAGCTGGACTGCCCTATGCAAGCAAGCTTCTAACACTGCCCGAATTTATGAAGGCACCGCAATCACGGCTTTCCCAAGACGTTCAGATTTCGAAAGAGGATATGGAGGCAGGCTTCTCACTCACCGGCTACTTCCTGTTTAAATACATCTACGAGCCGCGCGGCATCCAATGGCCGCCCGCACGAGACAGCTACATCACCGCACTCAAAAAAGACTTTTCTGATCTGAAAGACTGAGGCCGAAAAACCTCATTAGTCTCTCTGCGGGCCATTCCCGCCCGGCAAGATAATAACCGGTCCAGTGCTACGCCCCGCAAGCGGCACATACCGCTTTTTAGGAGGCGCTACATAAGGGTGCTGATCCTCTGGTGGCGGCTGAAACCAGCTTGGCCGCACGCCCGGTGCGACTTGCGCCTCACCCTGCCCTGCACTAGCCTGCGGAGCAGTTTGTTGATAGGGCACGCCCTGAGACTGGCTCCGGTCATAGTCAGCGGCATGGCTATAGGACAAAAACGCAACCAATCCGCATATCAACGTAAAACCCTTGACCACTAAACTTTGCATTGCAAACACCTATTCTCCCGGCCTGCAGCAACATGTTGCCTTCTGCACGCTTTAGACTACCTCAACGAGAATCAGGTCCTCTTAAGTCATTTTGGAAAATTCGAGCAATCTCTGGCCCCTGTTTTTGCCGCCAGTGTTTGCAGTTGCTTGCGGGGAATTAAGTATTCGCAGCAATACGCTACAAAATGCATGTTTTTCCGAGAGACCCAAACCTTTGAAAAGCGCTGTTTTCTGAGGATTTCATTGACATGTCGAAGCGTGAGCGTGGACAGAACAAGCCAAGAACGATAATCAAGTGTCATGGGACAAGAAGTGAGCGGCCATGATGGCCCGGAAACAATCGATCTTAAGGGCGCTCTGGAAGAGCGTTACCTCAGCTACGCGCTGACAACCATCATGCATCGGGCATTGCCAGATGTGCGCGATGGATTGAAGCCAGTGCACCGTCGCATTCTGTATGGCATGCGCCTGCTGAAGCTCGATCCAAATCAGGGTTTTAAGAAGTGCGCACGTGTTGTGGGTGACGTCATGGGTAAATATCACCCACACGGTGACGCTGCCATCTACGACGCGCTTGTACGCCTTGCCCAAGATTTCTCCGTTCGCTACCCCATGGTCGATGGTCAGGGCAACTTCGGTAACATCGACGGCGACAGCGCCGCCGCCATGCGTTACACCGAAGCCCGCATGACTGATGTGGCCACTCGTATTCTGGATGGCCTCAACGAAAACGCGATCGACTTCCGCGAAACCTATGATGGCTTGGATTCCGAGCCCGTCGTCCTACCGGGCAGCTTCCCGAACCTGCTGGCCAACGGCTCCACCGGCATCGCTGTGGGTATGGCAACATCCATCCCGCCGCATAACGCCTATGAGCTATGCAACGCCTGTCAGCTGCTGATCTCAAAGCCAGATGCAGAAGTTGAAGAGCTGCTTGAGCACATCAAGGGCCCCGACTTCCCGACAGGCGGTACCATTGTCAACGACAAAGGCTCCATTCTGGAAGCCTACAAGACAGGCCGCGGCAGCTTCCGTACCCGTGCGAAATGGCACAAGGAAGAAGGCGCACGCGGCACCTACAATATTGTCGTCACCGAAATTCCATATCTCGTTCAAAAGTCCCGTTTGATCGAGAAAATCGCAGAACTCCTCATGGCGCGCAAGCTGCCGCTGCTGGACGACATCCGCGATGAATCGGCCGAAGACGTACGCGTCGTGCTGGTCCCGCGCAACAAGAACGTGGACCCCGAACTTCTCATGGCATCCCTGTTCAAGCTGACGGATCTGGAAAACAGATTCTCGCTGAACATGAATGTCCTGTCCAAAGGCGTCGTGCCAAAGGTCATGAGCCTGAAGGACGTCCTGCAGGAATGGCTAGAGCACCAGAAAGAAGTTCTGGTTCGTCGCTCCAACCACAGGCTGGACCAGATTAACCACCGTCTAGAGGTTCTGGAAGGCTATCTGATTGCCTACCTGAACATCGACGAAGTCATCCGCATCATCCGTGAGGAAGATGACGCCAAGGCCTCACTTATTCAAGCCTTTGAGCTGACGGATGTTCAGGCCGAAGCAATCTTGAACATGCGGCTGCGCTCTTTGCGCAAGCTCGAAGAGTTCGAGATCAAAAAAGAACACGACAAGCTTTCCAAGGAAAAAGCAGGCCTTGAGTCCTTGCTCGCTTCCAACAAAAAGCAGTGGAATCGCGTTTCCAAACAAGTCGGCGAAATCGGCAAGGCCTACGGGCCGGAAACCGAAATTGGCGCTCGCAGAACAGACTTCGGCAGCGCATCAGACCGCGACCTTGAAGAAATCCATCAGGCCATGATCGAAAAGGAACCAATCACGGTTGTTATCTCCGAGAAGGGCTGGATTAGAACGCTGAAGGGTCACGTTCAGGATGTCTCCAACCTTGCTTTCAAGCAGGGTGACCAGCTGCACTTGTCCTTCCACGCAGAAACCACCAGCAAGATCCTGATCTTCACCAGCGGCGGTAAGTTCTACACTCTGGGCGCAGACAAACTACCGGGTGGTCGCGGCCACGGTGAACCGATCCGCTTGATGCTGGATATGGACGAGACACAGGAAATCGTCAGCGCCTTTGTACATGAACCTGAACGCAAGCTCCTCATGTCCACGGACGGAGCCTATGGCTTTGTGGTTCAGGAAAAAGATGTGATTGCCAATACCCGCAAGGGCAAACAGGTGCTCAATGTGACAGCTCCGGCGAAAGCTGTCCTGTGCGTACCAGCTATTGGTGACTATGTAGCTGTAATCGGCCACAACAGAAAACTTCTCACCTTCCCGCTTGCACAAATCGCAGTTATGACGCGAGGCCGAGGTGTTCGCCTGCAGCGCTACAGGGATGGCGGAATATCCGATATCAAGACCTTCGATTCAGAAGAAGGCCTGACTTGGACAGATGCATCTGGTCGCGTCTTCAAACGCACTCTGGATGAAATGCAGGACTGGCGCGGAGACCGTGGTCAAGCTGGTCGTCTGCCACCAAACGGGTTCCCAAGAACCAACAAGTTTGGTGGAAATTCAATAGGTTGAGGCGAAGTTCGGAATCAACTTCTTCACACCTTGCCCCATACTCACAAAAACAGAGCCTGAGCGGCTCTGTTTTTCGTTTTAACTGAATCATTCTCTCAAATAAACCTGCTAAGCATCTAAGAAGGCAGGAGATCTGAATGGTAGCAGCGCGAGATAAAGCGTATCAACATAGGTTGAGGTACGCGTCAGGCGTCCCCCTGTCAGCAAGCCAACGGCTCCGCCCTTTTGTTTGATGTTGTCAGTACCATAGATCTCGTCAATCGCATGCCCAAGCTCCATACCAGAGCGGATCAAATGCATCACCTTTTCCGGCAAAGGCAGCAGCATGGAGCGACTAGCTGAAACCTGCCCTTCACGAGAGACCACCACCATCCATGCGAAGGTGTAGGCCATTCCGTGCATCACGCAGATACCGCCTTCCAGCCCAACACCAAAATCCGCATCAGCCTCCGCTTCCAATGCGTTTTGCGCACGCATCACAGCACCCTGATGTGTTTCCTCATCACTCATGGGCTGGTCAGGAACCCCGGAAGGAACAGTTGCAGAAACCAGTTCAATTTCATCAGCAGGGAACTGCGCTCTAAAAGCCTCAAGCGTAGCGTTCACCTTGACCGGGTTTTGAGAGGCGACAACAATCTTCATGAAAAGGCTCCTGACAAATCAGAGTGTCTCACGCATACACTTATGGAGAAAGCAGAGACACACATAAGAATAGGCCTGAGGCAAAAAGCTGGAGCATCGCCTGTTGAATCTTGGAATGCTCTAGCGGTTCTTCAGCAGACGCTGCTTTTCGCGGTTCCAGTCACGCGTCTTTTCGGTCTGGCGCTTGTCGTGGGCTTTTTTACCCCGCGCAAGAGCCACTTCCATCTTCGCACGCCCATCTTCGTTAAAGTAAATTCTGAGCGGCACTATGGTCTTGCCTTCTTTCTGAACAGAAGCAAAAAGCTTGTTCAATTCCCGGCGGTGCATCAGTAGTTTACGAGGACGGCGAGGTTCATGATTGAACCGGTTACCCTGCGTATATTCAGGAATGTAGATGTTGTAGACCATCATCTCACCCTGATACTCGGCGGCATAGCTCTCAGCAATATTGCTTTTGCCCTGACGAAGGGACTTCACTTCAGTCCCCCTCAGTTCAATCCCAGCCTCAAACACATCTTCAATTTCGTAGTTAAAACGGGCCTTCCGGTTTTCCGCAACAACCTTGCGCCCGGGAACGCCACCTTTTTTGGCAGCCATTTTATTTCCTTATATCATTCAATAAAGGGCTCTGCGCACACTCCAAAAAGGTGCGCAGAACACCGGACTAGTTGATCAGGCCAGCATGAACCATTGCCTTGCGAATGGTCTCCTGAGTTTCCTCAGTGACTTTAACCAAAGGCACACGTAGTTCTTCTTCCATCAAGCCAAGCAAGGACAAAGCATACTTTGGCCCAGCTGGATTCGGTTCGATGAACATCGCATCATGCAGCGGAGCAAGTCGGTCCTGAATGCTCAGCGCGGTTGCAAAATCACCTGCAAGACACGCTTCCTGAAACTGTGAGCACAGCGACGGAGCAACGTTTGCTGTCACAGAGATACACCCATTTCCACCATGAGCCATAAAGCCAAGCGCGGTGATATCCTCTCCAGAAAGCTGGATGAACTCTTTGCCACACTGATGACGCTGCATGGAGGCGCGGGCAAGGTTGGCAGTGGCGTCTTTCACGCCCACAATATTGTCAACTTCGTCAAACAGCTCGGCCATGGTTTCAGGCAGCATGTCAATGATGGAACGGCCCGGAATGTTATAGATGTAGATCGGCAGATCTACAGAAGCAGCAATCGCTTTAAAGTGGGCTTTCAACCCAGCCTGATTTGGCTTGTTGTAATAAGGTGTGACAGACAAAATTGCATCCGCCCCCACTTCCTGTGCATGCTGCGCAAACTCAATCGCTTCAACCGGATTATTTGAGCCCGCCCCGGCCATCACCGGAACGCGGCCAGCAGAAACCTCAACAGCCATCTGTACAACGCGCTTGTGCTCATCAAAAGATAGTGTCGGGCTTTCACCGGTTGTTCCCACGGGGACAAGCCCGTGGGAGCCCTGTTTTATCTGCCAATCCACGAATTCCCGGAAGGCCTTCTCATCCACTTTGCCATCCTTAAAAGGGGTGACAAGCGCTGGAATTGATCCTCTAAACATTTCAGGTTCCTCGTTGGATTACTTATAAACAGAGCAAAATTTGCATGTGCCCTCAAAGGGGTGGCAAACCGTAAAATGATCTAGCCCATCTCGACAATATCACCAAGACCTTCTGTTATTAGATTCAGGAATTTTTTTGTGCTCATATTTAGGCCAGTTTCACCTGTGAGTATGATAGGTCTACGGGCGAAACATTAAACAGATATTTACTCTGTTTGTGGCAAACAGAGTATTGGATTTTTTGCGAATTAAACCGTCCGGTGCGTATTCTGCCGGATAAATAACACTCAGGTGAGACTGGCCGACGAGTAGTATGCGTATCCGTAAGCTTCTTCTTGTATCGACACGAATTAGTGCAGTTGCGATTGCAACGACCTTTTCAGCATCGGCATTTTCTGCTGTATCCTCTTTAAATCACAGCGTAATTCCCGTTCCGAACCCTGCTAAAGCCGTGCGCACAGCAACCTTATCGGGCCAACAGAGCACCTTGCAAAGCATGCAGCTCATGGCAAAGCCACGCTCCAAACCCTCTGCAACGGCGCAAGGAATAACGGTCAGTACCAACAGCACTCAGTTGTCCAGTTACGCTCCAGCAACGCCCATAAGCAGCAGCAAAAATCAGGTCTCAAACCGCCCGTCCAGTCCGCAAAGTGCGGTAGAAGCGACCTCAACATTAACAAATTCTTATCCACAGGGATTGAGCACAGCTCAAGCAACCGGATCGGTCGAGCCGCTGAAGACTGTGCTGCAGCACGTCAAAGCTGGACGTCTGAATGAAGCCCTGCGCGCCCGCAATGCCTTGCCGGATAACCTTGACCGCCGACTGGCCGATTGGTTCATTATGCTACGCGGCGGACCTAAAACACCTGTCACCCATATTGCTCAGTTTGCCGCAAGCGCGCCGCATTGGCCCACCGCAAAGGTTGTACGGGCACGCGGAGAAGTCGCCCTTGCCGCCTCCAACCTGACACCGACGCAGGTCATTGGCGCGTTCGGCACATCTGTACCTGAAACCAATGACGGTAAACTCGCTCTCGCAAAGGCTTATCTAGCTCAGGGCAATAAAGGCGACGCAGCAAAACTCATCCGCCCACTTTGGCAAGAAAATATCCTTGAGCCCGACGAAGAAGCTGCAATCCGCAAAACCTTCGGCAGTCTCCTAAGCCAGAAAGACCATCGCCTCAGAGCCGAGATGCTGCTCTACCGAGACAGAACCCGTGGAGCCGAACGTCTGCTTTCCGAGCTGTCTCAGGACGAACAGACTTACGTTCAAGCTCGCATCGCCAGCATCCGCAAAAACAGGAACGCTCTTAGTAAGCTAAGAAACGTCCCGCGCACCATGCAATCGGACAGCAACTATCAGTATGCCCTGATAGAGCACTATCGCGAACAGGGCGATTATGAGACTGCGGCAAAACTCATGGAGGCAGCCCCAACCGACCCCGCCATCTTACTCCATGGCGACAGTTGGTGGCAGCAGCGCCGCGACATCTCCCGCGAAATGGTAGAGGCAGGCCAGTCGCGCCGCGCCTACAATATTGCCGCGCACCATGCTGCGGAAACTCCGGGCATGATTGTTGAGGCTGAATTTCATGCCGGATGGTTTGCCCTGCGATATGTTGGGGATCCAAATTTGGCCGAACCGCACTTCAAGCGCATCGCCAAGCTTGGTACCACCTCACAAACCCTGTCCCGCGCCTACTATTGGCTAGGCCGAACACGGGAAGCCCTCAAAGACACGCAGGACGCCATCTCTTATTACCAGCAGGCGGGAGCGTTTCAGACCTCCTATTACGGTCAGCTGGCACTGGCAAAACTCGGCATCAATCAACTACCATTGGCAGCACTCCCGCAGGTGACAGAGGCAGATCAAGCCGCGTTCGATCAGAACGAGCTCGTTCATGCGATCAAACGCATGGACGAAGCTGGTCTGCACAGTGATTCACTGTTGTTCTATACGCATCTTGCACGAACGCTGCCAACAAACGGGCAACTCAGGCTTCTTTCCGAGCTGGCAGAATCGCGTGGTATCTATCAGTGGTCAACAATGGTCGGCCGCCTGGCACAGGCTGAGCGCGCAGAGGCAGCCCCACTCGCGTACCCAACCAACGCACTTCCAACCAAAACGCGCATAACGAAAGGCATCGAAACACCAGTAGTTTATGCAATCGCACGACAAGAGAGCTCATTTAACCCCGAAGCACGCAGTTCTGCTGGCGCACTGGGATTACTTCAGCTGATGCCCGGAACAGCACGCGAGACCGCTCGTAAGCTCGGCGTCTCCTACAATAAATCGCGCCTCACCTCAGATCCGGCCTACAACGCCACGCTTGGCGCCGCGGTCCTGGGTGATTTGGCAGAAGAATTCGATGGGTCCTACATCCTTACTTTCGCAGCCTACAATGCAGGAAAGAACAAGGTGAAGGAATGGATCGAGCGCTTTGGTGATCCGCGCAATCCAAGCGTCGATCCAATTGATTGGGTTGAATCAATTCCTTACACCGAAACTCGGAACTACGTGCAACGCATCACAGAAAACCTTCAGGTCTATCGCTACAAGCTTGAAAACAAGCCACTCACGATCACACAGGACCTGACACGCGGCTATTAACAAGCCTTGCACAGAAACTATCCGATGCAAAGTGCCCGGCAATATTGTCGGGTCTTTTGCATTTTGGGCAGAAGATCCCTTCGCTCCCATCGCCTGATGCCTCCCACAACTTTGACAAGACACGCGCAAAAACCTGCCCTATGGTGAGTATAACTAAGTCAGCGTTCATCAAGCTCCTTTACTGAGACCATACAAGGGCCTCACAACTCAATCCGTACGCAAACACCGTTTGATAACGCGGATTTCATAGAGAGCTACAGTATAATACGCTGAAAACTCAGAAGCATTTCGGGAGGGTTTCATGCTTCAAGCCTCTGATTATATCGACAGTGACCTTCAAAACGTAGCTGGCGCAACCCGTTTCACTTGGAAGGCAAGTGACGGCCTAACCCTGTCAGCGCACATCTGGGAACCGGAAGCCCCTTGTGAGCCAACAGTGGTCTGTCTTCCTGGGCTCACAAGAAACACACGAGATTTCTACTACCTGGCAAATTACCTGAGAAAGAACGGACTCCGCGTCATCGCCATGGATTACCGTGGTCGCGGCCTATCAGACCATTCTGATGACTTTAAAACCTACAGCCTCAGTCAGGAGGCAGATGACATCGATCGCGGTATAGAAGCTCTCGGCCTCGATAAATTTGCGTTGATCGGCACCTCCCGCGGCGGCCTCCATGCCGTCTTTATGGCGCAGCGCTATCCAGAACGCCTCTTGTCTGTGATTATCAACGATATCGGCCCAGTAATTGAGCCACCTGCCCTTGATGACATCATCGCTTCAGTGGGCACACTCATGAAGCAACCAAACATGCATGCAGCAGCCGAACGTCAGGCGTCCATTCATGGAACCACATTCACTGCCATGTCGGAAGAAGACTGGATAACCTTTGCTAATCAACTATACACCCCAGTTTCTGATGGCGTAATCCTTCACTACGACAAACGGTTGGGGGACACGATCCGCAGAGAAAACAAAGCCGCCCCGGACGATAATCTCTGGAAACCATTTGGCGCCCTAAAACCAATCCCGCACCTCCTGCTTCACGGGCAAAACTCCCCCCTCCTCTCGGCAAACACTGTCAAGGAGATGCAGCAGACACATCAAAAGATGGAAGTCTTGACTGTGCCCAATCAAGGTCACGCACCCTTGCTCTGGGATCAACTCTCTCAGAACCACATTCGGAGTTTTGTTCTCGCAAACACATGAACCACGCAAAAAAGAGGAGCTGGATCGTTAGATCCAACTCCCAAGTCCTTCAAGAAACTCAAAATTTAGAAGGTCTTCTGAACCCTAAACAGCGCACTGCCCTCATCAAAGTCTTTCGTCTCCTCTGGCGAAGTCCTCACATATCCAAAGTCAACACCCATCTCCAGACCTGTTACCGGCGACCAGACAAGATCCCAATCCAGCGATACCCGGTTAAAGTCAGGAAGCGGTGCCCCAGTCGGCGTATCAACCACCGCGTAACTGGCATCAAAGTCCGTCCTCACATCAGGCGTTACATAGTGAGTAAATCCGCCGGAGAAAGACAATGCCTCTGTCTTACGGGTATCACCACCAATGTAGTAGGCATCAAAAACCTCATCGTCATCAATGCCCGCGTAGGAGACAGCACCATTTCCGTATTGGAACTGCAAAGCCATTGCATCCTGACTGCCGAGCTGTGGTAGATTGATAATCGCCCCTGCCCCAACTGCCCATCCAACTTCACCCGGAACATACGCCGCCTCAGGCCGAATATGCGTCGCAGCAGCCGACAGCTTCGCACTCCCCCAGTCGCCATCCATCCGGAACGCAGCCACCGCATCCGGCGCTTTATTTCCGGCCCTACCATTCTCGCCTTCAACACCGGTAAACACACCGTGCGCACGGTAAACAGGATCTTCGACAGAAACGGTTACAGAAACACCGTCATCAAACACTTCCGTGTATGCCGCAGACCACGAGTTCGCATCCGACCAGTCGCGATGCACGGAGCCAAACGTGGCGCCCGTAAAGAAGTCAAACAAAGAGCCAGTGCGCCCAATGGTAAAGCCACCGAACTGAATATAAGCCTTATTCAGATCCATGATCGGGGACTCCCCATAGCGTTCACTGTCTGAATCCACGGTGGCCCGCAGCTCTGAGAACGCACGAACAAACCCGAACTCTGTATCAGATCTCGCATCCATACGGATGTAAGACCGCGCGCGAAATCGCATTGAATTCAGATCTCTGCCTTGCGGACTATCATCAACAACACCGCCCCAGTTCTGCGGTTTGTCCGCAAAACGCCGATAGAGCGCGTCGGTCCGCACTCGTCCACTCAAACGAAGACAAGTCTGCGTTCCGGGGATATAGAAAAAGCCCTCACCATAAGCATCGCAGACCTGCACGTAATCCAGTGGCTCCACCAGATTGACCGGCTCCGAACTGGCTCGATAAACAGGTTTAGGCAAATCTGTAGCCTGTGCTGCAGCTCCGAATGACAGCAAGACCGGCAGGAATATCAGCTTTTTCGTCATAGTATTAAACCTCCATCCGTCACTCGGAGTAGTCCAATGCCCACAACTGCAGCGAACAAAATAAGCTGCAATGACTACCCCTGTGCAACTAGACAATTACGCCAAGGTTCAATTTTCGCAATTACTATAGATTGGTCAGGATTTTCTCACCCAACTGAAATACACAAAGGGTTTAACTGAGAAAAATTTCACAGTTTAAGAGATAGCCAAAGCCTATTAATCATTAAAAACTTGAGGAAGAGGCACAAATGGGAAAGCCCGACGGGTTGGAACCGCCGGGCTTGAGAGACTGATTGAAAGATCAGGATATATGAACTTCAACCAGATATAGTTTAAAAGGTTTTGAGCAAAACCAAAACACATAAAATCTTGAAGTAGCACCTATCTATACACCCTGCATATGCAAGTCTGTGGCAGGTATCACATCAAGGCTTTATAAGGTGGCTCCGGCGACACCGCCGCCGAAGCCATCATTCTAAGATATCTTAGAAGGAGTACTGTACGCGTGTACCAACTTTGATCTCTTCATTGTCGTTGGAGTCATCACCCCAACCTGCAGCAACTGCGAAGGAAAGACCAGTAACTGGAGTATAAACAACGGAAGCATCAATTCCGGTGCGGTCGTAGTCGGCTGCTCCCTGGTCAAGTGACAGATAGGAGAAGTCGAGCATAGCAGATACTTTATCGCTCAGATCACCCTTAACACCACCACCAACGTTGAAGCCAGTTACACCAGCTGCGTCTGTGAAGCCGGATTCAGCTGCTCCGCCGATATATGAAACGGCCTGATCAGCGTATTGTGCCTGGAAGCTTGCTTCGATGCCTTCCATAGCAGTGACTGTCACGCTAGCGCTGAGAGCATAACCGTAGTCATCGCCATCATACGCATGCGTCGCTGCAGAGAGCTTCGCGCTACCCCAGCCCTGAGATACAGAAAGTGCCCCTACGAAATCTGCACGGTTGTTAGCGCCACCACGTTCAGTGGAGTCTTCGATAGAAGCAGTCAGAGACAGACCATTACCCAGATCAGCAGTGTAACCAATCAACAACGGATAGGTTTCGGAGAAATTCTGAGAAACCGGAGCAATCCAAGTGTAACCTGTAAAGGCATCAAACTGGGAAAGCGTATCACCAATCAGAAGTGAACCAGACTCGAAGCCGAGCTGCACGTACACATCATCGATAATTACTGTGTCGTTGCCATCCTGGTCGTGGTTAGCAAGGAACGCAGTGTAAGTTTCGATCGTAGCGAACTCAGTTGTAGTCATGGAATTGAAGTACAGGTAGCCACGAGCGTAGGCTTTGTACGGGTTAGCATCATCCAGACCATGCTTCAGGTTATGAGACACGAAGTTTGTACGAATACGACCGCCGAGCTTGATGCAGGTGTCTTTACCTGGCAGCTGGAAGTAACCAGCGCCAAAAGCGTCACAGGCCTGAACGTAGTTTACTGGCTCGGCAACTACTGGAAGGTCAGCAGCCATTGCTGGAGTTGCAGCTGCAGCAGCTGCTGCTGCGAGTGCGATTTTCTTGAAGTTCATCACAAGCTTCCCATAATAAGGATTTTAAACTTTATTTAAAACAGATCATCAAACCGCAACTCTGGTGCGAACACCGTCATCAAACGCGTCTGAACTGTCCCCTCGAACCCTCCGCCTCAAATCAAGCCCTAGCTGATGAGAAAGCCCCCTGAAGGTTCGTGAGGAGAAATTACAATATCAGTAGCTTTAGGCAAGCCCGTATAGGTTACTTGATTGCCTATTTCTACTTGTGATTTTTGACATGTGTATTTTTTGCAACAGAAGGATCGGGCAAACCACGATATACAGGACACAACAGCATCCCCAGACTGTTAGAAAATTATTTGGAGGTTTCGGGCAACCACCTAAAGAGAATGAAAAATTATTCATTATCTTCAGTATATTAACATCAACAACACTTTCACCAACCAAGAAATTGGATCTACTTACATCACGTTCCAAACGTTCATTGGTATCTACTCCCTTGAGTCTAGTAAATGTGAATAAGGTATCAATAGAATTAGGCAATCATGGAAAGATAACGCATTTCCTGACGATAGGATGCAGCAGGATCACGGAGGCGCACAGCAATTCAAACAGACCAAATCTCTAAGTAGGATCAGGCATACCGTCACATTGAGGAACGTCATTGATGTACGGTTCTTCAAAACACCAAACTGCAGAACCAATAGCAGGGCACAACCAAAGAAGCACCGCTCCACTGGGTAGCCTGGGAACCGCTAACGAAGCTTGAGTGGCACGGAGCTCTCAAACCTGCTGCGGGCGGCATAGCCCGCCTCACCCGCACTCGCGATAAGCAGAAGACAAAAAGTCAAAGACCTCCACCAGAGGTGGAGGTTTGAAACGCCTCACTTGAACCACTTAAAGTGGTTTAACTAGCGCTCAAGAATTCAATTTAAACAGGTCGCTGTAGTCACTCGCCTTATCCTTTTTCTCCGGATTTTGGGTATAGCGTCTAACGACCTGTTCTTGATAGCCCGTGGTTGAGACAAAGTATCCCCGCGCCCAAAAATGATACCCTTTGCAGCACCGTTTCCTCGCATACTTATTGGCAACTCAAAGTGAGGTCTTGCCCCTCAAGAACCCAACAATGTGAGAGACTGAGTATTTGGGTGGGATCGAGATCAGCATATGTACATGGTCTGGCATGAGCTCACCCTCCTCAGTCCGACAACCTTTCTGCAAGGTTAAACTAACAAACCAATCTTTCAGTTCTCTTCGTAACTCACCGTAAAGACGCTTTGTCCGGTACTTACTCGGAAAGACAACGTGATATTTGCAGTCCCACGTGCTGTAGTTAAGGTGATCGGTATCCATAAAAAACCCTCCCTGCTTCTTCGTTCAAAGGCCACGCCAATGGCCCAAGCAGGGAGGTCTCTTACTGAGAATGTGGAACTCTTGCAGTCCTCCACCGGAGGTGGAGGATTATTTTGCTTACAACAAAAAACCCCGACAACGTCAGTTGCCGAGGCTTTCTGAAACTAAATGGCGATCAAGCCATTAAATTTTTACACCAGATTAGAAGGTGTACTGTACACGAGCACCGATCTGGGAGGTCTCTGTGTCTTTGTCTGCATTGTCAGAGTTTGCGTCTGCATAACCTGCTGCAACAGCGAAGGTTAGGCCGGAAACCGGGCTGTATGCCAAAGAACCATTGATTGCAGTGGTGTTCTCGTCGTTGTCGTTATCCAGATCCTGATAAGAAACGTCGAGAGCAGCAGTCAGTTTTTCGGTCAGAGGAACTTCAACACCGCCGGAAAGTGCGTAACCGGTCTCTGCAGCATCTGCAGCGATGTAGCTACCAGCTTCATCGGCGTATTGTGCCTGGAAGGTGAACTCAGCGCCTTCGGCCAGCATGTCAAGGTTGATTGCAGCGGTTGCGCCTACTGCGTAACCGTAGTCATCGCCATCTTGGTTATGAGCAGCACCAGCTACCTTGAAAGAGCCCCAACCCTGGGAGATCTTCAATGCACCAACGATGTCTGCTGCGTTATCTTCACCACCACGGTAGGAAGAATCTTCAACAGAAACAGTCGCTGTCAGACCTGAACCAAGGTCAGCTGTGAAGGAACCCTGCAGGGTAGACTGATCAGAATAGGCGTTGCCGACTGGGCCAATCCAAGTGTAACCGGTGAAGGCATCGAATGCAGAACCTTCACGACCAAACAGGAAAGAACCGTAGTCCATACCGAGCTGAACGTAAACATCGCCAGCTTCGATGGCTTCCTCGGTGTCATCGTCAGACCACTTTGCAGTCAGCTCTGTGTAGGTCTTGATTGTACCAATTTCAGAGTTGGTCATGGATGTGAAATACAGGTAGCCTTTTGAGTAAGCATCGTACTCGTCAGCTTCATCGTCGGAGATGTTACCGGATACGACCTGCGCACGGATACGACCGCCGAGCTGGATGCAGGTGTCTTTGCCTGGAAGCTGGAAGTAACCAGCGCCGAATGCGTCACATGCCTGTACGTAGTTTACTGGCTCAGCAGCCATAGGCAGATCTGCAGCCTGTGCAGAAGTTGCAGCTGCAGCAGCTGCAGCAGCGAGTGCAATAGTTTTAACGTTCATAATCCTGACCTTCCAATGTCTCTCAATGAAAGAAAAAATTGGCGTGACCTGTTTGGAGCAGCTCACATTTCTTCTTTTCCCAGCGACACGAGAACCTGAAAGGCTCGCCACAATCTGGCAAAACATCCAATCGGCTCGACCGCGTCAATGGATATATAGATGCCTGAGGCGATGGAGGATCGCAATATCAACCTAGTGGTTTGGAAGGGGTGAGACATCACCACGTCAAAATGGTGTGTTTTTTTTGACACAATAGCTTTTGCATGAAGCAGCTCGAACACCCCCAACAAGCTTAGTTGGAAGTCATTCTAAACCATCACAACTGATTGTAATAAAAGGAAATTTAATACTCCCGGTTCACCGTTTGGGCAAATCGGAGTTCATTTAAAATACATCCTTCAGAAGCGCCTAGAGAAATTGGCTCTCTGGGGATTAAAAATGGCGTTGAAATTTAAAGAGCAAACTCGCAGTAGAAATAGGCAAGTCAATATCTTGCGCATCCAAATTGAACACGGGAACCCGGTGGTTTTGGACACCACCGGGAATAAGAGACATTGGAAAATCAGGATTATTGACAGTCCAATGAGGTTCTAAGGCCTAAGTAGGTCTTAGAAAGAACGCTGAACGCGGAGGTTCACTGTAGCAGCATCGGTTTTGTCGCCACCATCTACGTCTTCCTGTTTCCAGCCAGCACCTGCAGAGAACAACAAACCTTCAACCGGGCGGAATTCAAGAGAACCTGCAACAACCAGTTCGTTAAAGTCAGCCGGAGCTACTCCGTTGCCGTATTCTACGTCGAGGTAAGAAGCTTCGATGCCGGAAGCGATCTCGGACGTCCAATTATGCATGTAGCCACCAGCAACAGACCATGCCTTATTGGTTTTCAGCTTGCCACCAGTAGATACAACAGCATCAGTTGTGTCATCAGCACCAACATAAGCCAGCGCGCCATCTGCATAGGCAGCCTGGAAGTTGATGACGTCGCCTGGTGCGATCATGTCGAGATTAATACCGAAACCAGCAGAAACGCCGTAGCCAACTTCAGACGTGTCCACACCTACAGCGCCAACCTTGGTCACAGCGCCGGACAGGCCAGCCCAACCCCAACCTTGGTTCAGAAGTGCTTTCGCAACAAAGGAAGGTACGGTGTTACCTGCTTCAGTGCCCTCGTAGATGCCATGCTGGCGATCAGAGTTGTCTTCAATAGAACCAGCAATCGTCAGACCATTTGCCAGAGCATAGGTGTAAGACGCCTGCCAAACGGTGTCGTCAGAGAGGTGACGGTCAAATACGTTGGTTGCCAGCTCACCGGTCCAAAGATCAAATGCAGAAGTTGCACGACCAAAAGTCAGACCACCGACCTGCACATAACCTTTGTCCAGCGTAACACCTTCGTTGTCGCGGGCATCAGTGTCAGAAGTAAACTGAAAATCAGCGAACGTGCGGATCAGCCCCAGTTCAGACTGAGTGCGAGTGTCAACGCGGATGTTTGCACGTGCACGGAAGTTCTGGTGGTTGTCTTTCTTCTTATAATCTTCGTCTTTGGTCAGGTCGTTGAATTTTGCTTCAACACGTACTTGACCGCCGATTTTAATTGCAGTTTCAGTACCTGGCAGAACGAAGAAGCCTGCACCGTATGCATCGTCGATGCGAACGTAGTCTACGGGTGCGATATCAACCGGAAGATCAGCAGCCTGACCGGAAGTTGCAGTAGCCGCAGCAGCTGCTGCGATGGCGATTGCCTTAATATTCATAGTACTAACTTTCATTACAACCAGAGCAGTTCGACCCCACGCCGATGCTTATTCTGCTCTGGCTCCCCATTTGCACATGCCGACTAAAGCGATGTTTGAAACATCATACTTTGCCGCGGACACCGCCAAGTGCGCCCTGCGCTGTTCACATCATCAATATTTGTGATCGTTCGATTTTAATCAATAACTCAGATAAGCCTTATGAATCATCAAAATTAGATGTGGCACAAATAACACATGAAAATTCAGGGATAGAATGAGCGCAACATCGGCC
Source organism: Pseudovibrio japonicus (assembly GCF_014651595.1). Classification (GTDB taxonomy): domain Bacteria; phylum Pseudomonadota; class Alphaproteobacteria; order Rhizobiales; family Stappiaceae; genus Pseudovibrio; species Pseudovibrio japonicus. Next base: position 575,784 of record NZ_BMXE01000004.1, read on the forward strand.
ACAAGCACCACAGCTCGGCACCTTCAAAAGCAACCTCATAGAACTTTAACGTCAATTTTCGTGATATGCGGGCAACACTAAGTATTTGCGATGGCCATCGGCGATTGAAGAAGTATAATTTCGCGCGAAATGTAGTGCTTTCAGCGCAAACTTCTCCTACCCAGCCATCCTGTCGCCAGCGAGTCTTGGTGAGTTACATCGACAAGACATCACAACATCTACATATGAAATACATATCAATATATCTTATGTATTAACCGATAAGCTTCACGAAACATCAAATAACTTTATTATTTCAATGGCTTAGATAAAATACCTTCGAATATGCATCACCAACCTGCGAAAAACCGACCGTGCTGACAATTTCCGAACGATGTGGACAATCCAGCTTCTTCCGATGCTTTTCGAGCATAAAACACTTCACCCATCACAGGATGTAGCCGGGCAACCTCTCACCTAGGCCCCCCTCTCCCCGTAAAATCAGGAGGCAGCTCCAAACTCCAACTTTAATGAGTTGGCTAAGCAGCCTTCTTGAAAGCTGCTCGACCACGAAATCACGACAAAAAGCAGGAAACTCGAAGAAAGGATATCGCCCTTCTCAGGCCTGATGCGCCTGACCGCCATCAATTGGACATGCGCCCCCACTACGCCAACACACCAATTAGCATTGCGTGAGGCGTAACACTCTAAAGCCAACTAAGCATCGGGAAGAGAATGAGCTGTTAAATCTGTGTAACAAATCGAGCCGGCACGTCTGAAATAGCACCATCGTTGCCTACAAACTTGGAGCCGACGGCCGGTCCGTATCGCCTCCCCTCAAAGAACAACTTAGCCGGACCGCCATCAATAATTCAGCGAGAGCCACTCGGCATCGGCTGCACGACTAAACTCCACCTCACTCTCACCACCAAGAACACCAATACTAAAATCGAAGATGCTCCCTTCGACAATAGCAAAAGCACTGCACGAGCTGCATCATCACACCAACGTCAGATCCACCCGAAACGATTACAGCCTCTCCCAGCATTCCCAGAGGAAAAACTCGCACCAGAGCTCACGGTGGGTCTTCTGGAGTTCATCCCGTATCGCCTCCCGTTCAGCTTCAGCGTTGGGGTAGAAGTCATGAAATTGGATAAGGAGCCGTTTCACTTTAGAAAGGCTTCCGCTGGAAATCATGTCGTTGAGGACTGGGAACTCCCCACCTTCAATATTGAGTTTCATAAGGTCAATGGTCTGGACCTCCAATCCTTCCACGACCTCAGAGAATTTATGGAGCTGAATGAGCTCCAGCCCTGCTTCAGAAGAGCTATAGACGCTTGACCCATCTCCTTCGCGACTTAACCCCACTCGCACATTCTTGTCAGACAAGCCGTAGTTCAGGCAGGTGACACTTGCATCTGCAGCAAATCGCCTCTGGCAATGATCAAAGAAGGGCTTTGATGGCTCGAATAGGTAGACCTGACTGCCATAACAAGCGGTGATTGTTTGCGCGTAGTCGCCACGATAACCACCAACATCAAAAACCACGCTATGTTCATCCAACGGAAAGTCATGAAGGATGTTGGTGTGCCGGTAGTATTTGCGCCAGCGTTGAATGGCAATGACCTTCGGATCTCTCAGCACCCATAGCTTGAAGATTTTGGTGAGTTTCAGAAATTGTTTGCCAAGAAGACCTTCAGGATGAAGCAAACCGTTTTTCTGTTCTGATGCAAGCATGGGGCGTTCCTCATTTATGGATACCAATGCTATTCAGCTCGCAAGCAAACGACAATTCTTGGAACGACGCTAGTGAGTTTGTTGGGTACCACGCCAGCATCCGGAGCGCTCTGCCACGCAGGTCGTATATATAATGTATAAGTAGTCAGAAATTGCGTCGCCTAAACCAACTCTCCAGCACCTTCCTGGACCAGCCTCCAATAACACACTCCGACATGAGCTCCTAAGAAGGTCTTGGCTTTAAAGGCCCAAACTGGTTTACATACGTACATTTACCCATTTATTCTTCACTTTAGTCGAATCTACTATCAATAGTAGATATTGAGCGCCAACGATTTTCTTCGTCTTAAATTGCATTTCGCACTTTAAAAAAATGAAGCAAAACGACAAACCTTCTCGAGGAGCCTTTCATGAAAAAGATAAACCTACTCCTGACTGCCGCGATGCTGGCAGTTGCCTCCGGATCTTCCGCAATGGCGTCAGGGCCTGTTGAATACCTCAACTCGGGAAAAGTGCTTCCGACCAACCTGCCGTTTTCTGAAGCGGTTGTTGTTGGAGAGACCGTGTACCTATCCGGTCAGATCGGAAATATTCCTGGCCAACTGAAACTTGCAGAGGGCGGCATCTCCGGTGAAACAGTTCAGGTGATGGAAAATATCAAGACGTCACTGGAAGCGCACGGGATGGATTTGAGCAACCTGGTTAAGTGCACCGTCATGCTTGCAGACATTAAGGAATGGGGTGAGTTTAACAATGTCTACAAAACCTATTTTGAGGAGGGCCGCTTTCCAGCCCGCGCCGCATTTGGCGCTAACGGCTTGGCGCTCGGAGCCAAAGTAGAAGTAGATTGCATCGCAGCCAGATAGCAAAACAGCTGTAAATTGCAGCGGTTCACAATCCAGAACCTGAGTGATCAATGCAATCTCTCTGGCCATCTGAAATGAACCGCTGCAAGCTGGATTAAGTATATTGCCGCATCGGTACAGCTGCACCCAAATCGCCCCTTAAACGGGCAGCAGAAACGAGGCCTAACGTTTGCTTTCGCTTTCGGGCGGATTATGAAGCGAAAGGCTCCGGAACTGTCAAACGGCAAGCACAAGGAACAATGGTTCAGAACTTTGCGTAATTATGCCTTCCCAGAGTTGGGTGACATGCTTGTTGACGGCATCGCCACGCAAGATGTTTTACTTGTCCTCAAACCCATATGCGAAAACAAGATCGAAACTGCTTCAAAACTATGAGGCCGTATCGCGATGGTTTTGTCATGGGCACAAGCGAACGGCCAGCGCACAGGCGACCATCCTGCACGGTGGGGTGGCAACCTCAAAGAACTGTTGCCGTCGCCTGCAAAGATCTAGAAAGTGACACACTACCCTGCCGTTGCTGTTATGGACGCGCGAGCATGGTTTGTCTCACTGCAGGACCGTCGTGAGCTGACAGCAAAAGCACTTGAGCTCCTTTCCCCTTGTTGCTTCCAGTCTGACGAAGTGCGCCTCGCTGTTTGAGAGGAGTTTGATTGCGATAAGCGTCTCTGAACAATTCCGGCGCGGCGCCTGTAAGCCAGTGCAGAACACCGGATACCGCTTACCGATTATACAATGACCGCTTGGCAAGCCTGCGCCTTACGCAAAAGCTGCTGGGTTCAATGAGATAGCGGAACTAGGAAACCAGTACGAAGATTTGGCCTAATACAGCTGACTTTCGGTCCAACCATGACTTTGCAGAACAAGAGACCGAGATCAGTCTCTACGTCAAAACCCACCATGCACTAGCATTTAATTCGCACCACTCAAGTGGGGCTGCTCAGGACCACCATACCTGACTTTTCGCCGCACTCGGTGCCACATCTTCGCCCCCATCCTAAGACACCTTAGCTTAAGTGAACTAAGGTGTTTCGGAATGCAAACTCTCCGGCTACGCACTGTCTTTCTTCTAATTTTTACGTTCCTGCTCGGTGCGCCGAACTACGCGATAGCTGCCTCCGAATCTTCAAGCCGTATTCTCGACTATGCAGAGGAAGTTGAGGTGACGGAATTCTTCCCAACAGCCGATCGATATGGTGAGTTGCGTGAGGATATTGCCGTTCTACCAGCCTTGGCCGGCGATGAGGTCTTAGGTTGGGTTTTTCTGACCAGTGATTTGGTTTCCACAACAGGATATTCCGGCAAACCTATTGATACTCTGGTTGGCATGAACACGGACGGCATACTAACAAGTGTTCAACTGGAGCAGCACGCTGAACCAATCGTTTTGGTTGGTATTCCTGAAAGCGAGATTGAACAAGTCACCGAGAACTACGCTGGCCTTGATATCAAGAGAGAAGCTGAGCAGTTTGGGTCAGCCCATGAGCTCGACATTATCTCAGGCGCCACAGTTACCGTCATGGTGATCGACGATTCTATTGTCAGGGCGAGCCTGATGGTGGCACGCACCCTCGGAATCGGTAATCTGGAAAGCGCGAATGCAAACGCGGGACCAAGATTCGAGATCGATCCAGACAAGACTGAAGTCTCTGACTGGATGACACTGGTCGGTGATGGCTCTGTTAGCCACCTGTCGCTTGATGTTGGGCAGATCAACGCTGCATTCATTGAACAGGGCAACCCGGAAGCAATTAATCGTCCTGAAGAAGGTCCAGACACAGACGCTTATGTCGACATGTACATGGCACTGGTTGATGTCCCCACAATTGGCCGTACCATCATGGGTGACGCTGAGTACAACAACCTGAAAGACCGCCTGGAACAAGGTGACCACGCTATCGTCGTGCTTGGTCGTGGCCGTTACTCCTTCAAAGGCACAGGCTACGTACGTGGCGGTATCTTTGACCGCATTCATTTGATCCAGAATGACATTTCTGTTCGCTTTAGAGATAGCCAACACCAACGTCTGGGTGTTGTCGCAGCAGATGATGCGCCAACCTTCAAAGAGTTGGACATCTTCACTATCCCAGCTGACTCCGGCTTTGATCCAAGCGAACCCTTCGAGTTGCAGGTGCTTGTGCAACGCGCAATTGGTCCCATTGAAAAGGCCTTCCTGACCTTCGATCTGGACTATCAGTTGCCACCGCAATACCTGAAGGCTGTAGACACCACGCTTGCAGCCTCTGCAGACACCGGAGGTAGCCCAAATGCGGCTTCGGGTTCCGATGAGCAGGGTCAGGCTGAACTGTGGCAGCGTATTTGGGAGGGCCGGCAGACAGATATCGTGGTGCTCGCTGTCGCGCTTGCAGTTTTGACAAGTGTTTTCTTCTTCCAGATGCAGGTTACCAAGTCGGAGAAATTCACCTTCTGGTTCCGCATTGGCTTCCTAACCTTTGTCTTGTTCTGGCTTGGCTGGATGCAAAACGCGCAACTATCCGTTGTGAACGTACTGGCATTTTTCTCTGCGCTGACAACCGAATTCAGCTGGAGCGCCTTCCTGATGGATCCACTGGTGTTCCTGCTGTGGTTTTCAGTTGCAGCAGCCCTCATCTTCTGGGGACGTGGCGCCTACTGTGGCTGGCTCTGCCCGTTCGGCGCTTTGCAGGAACTGACAAACCGGATCGCCAAGTTCTTCAAGGTGCCGCAGATAGCTTTGCCATGGGGCTTGCATGAGCGCCTCTGGCCCGTGAAGTACATGATCTTCCTTGGTCTGTTTGGTCTGTCACTTTACTCACTGCCAATTGCTGAGCATTACGCTGAAGTCGAGCCATTCAAGACCGCTATCATTATGAAGTTCCAGCGCGGATGGCCATTTGTGCTCTTTGCAGTCGCGCTGCTGATTGTTGGCCTGTTTATCGAACGGTTCTACTGCCGCTATCTCTGTCCTTTAGGGGCTGCTCTCGCCATCCCAGCGCGCCTGCACATGTTCGATTGGCTGAAGCGCTACAAGGAATGCGGAAACCCATGCGCTCGTTGCGCGAAGGAATGCATGGTCGGTGCCATTCATCCTGAAGGAAACATCAATCCAAACGAATGCCTGAACTGCCTGCATTGTCAGGTTCTGTATCAGAGCGACGACAAATGTCCGGTCTGCATCAATAAACTTGCCAGACGCAAGAAGTTCGAAGTGCAGACGGGTATTTCGAAGACGGGATAGGACACTTCCGTCAGTTCATCCGCTTAGGCCGTTCCGTACGAGAAAACCGCAAAGGAGACTGTCATGACCGATAAAAGAGAAACAGGTATGTCACGCCGCGCATTGCTAAGCGGTACAGCGAATACAGCTGCAGTTGCGGGCTTGGCTGCGGTTGCAGTGGCGAACGCCAATGGCGGCATCTCTGCAGCAAAGGCAGCAGAAGGTAACGACTTTGACGTCGCTCCAGGTGATCTGGACGAATACTACGGCTTCTGGTCTTCCGGCCAGTCTGGCGAAATGCGCATCCTGGGTATCCCATCCATGCGTGAACTCATGCGTATTCCTGTATTCAACCGTTGTTCTGCAACTGGTTGGGGCCAGACCAACGAATCCAAGAAGATCCTGACTGAAAACCTTCTACCAGAAACCAAGGCGTTCCTTGCGGCTCATGGCAGGGAGACCTATGACAACGGTGACCTTCACCATCCACACATGTCCTTCAATGAAGGTACGTACGACGGTCGTTATCTTTTCGTGAATGACAAGGCAAATACACGCGTGGCGCGTATTCGCTGTGACGTCATGAAAACAGACAAGATTGTTGAAGTACCAAACGCAAATGCTATCCATGGTATGCGTCCGCAAAAATGGCCTCGTACCGGCTACATCTTTGCCAACGGTGAGCACGAAGCTCCACTGGTCAATGACGGAACAATCCTCGATGAACCAGAAGAGTACCGCTGCATCTTCTCCGCGATTGATGGCGACACCATGGAAGTGGCATGGCAGATTATCGTATCCGGGAACCTGGACAACTGTGACGCTGACTATCAGGGCAAATATGCATTCTCTACCAGTTACAACTCAGAAATGGGTGTAGACTTGGCGGAGATGACTGCGGCTGAGATGGATCACTGTGTTGTCTTCAACATCGCACGCATTGAAGAGGGCGTTCAAAACGGCGACTATCAGATGCTGAACGGTGTGCCTGTGCTTGATGGCCGCAAAGGCTCCACTTACACCGCATACATCCCAATACCAAACAACCCGCACGGCTGTAACACCTGCCCAGACAGAAAGCACGTCATGATCGCTGGTAAGCTGTCTCCAACGGTAACCGTGATCGACGTGGACAAGCTGGAAGCAGTGTTCGACGGTGCAGAGCCACGCTCCGCAGTTGTTGCAGAACCAGAGCTGGGCCTTGGCCCTCTCCACACTGCATTCGACAACCGCGGATTTGCCTACACTACACTGTTCCTCGACAGCCAGATGGTAAAGTGGGACATCGACAAAGCGATCCGCCAGTACGCTGGCGAAGATGTTGATCCAATCCACTCAAAAATCGATGTGGCTTATCAGCCAGGTCACAACCATACCACTATGGGTGAAACTTTGGACGCGGATGGCAAGTGGCTTCTTTCACTGAATAAGTTCTCTAAAGACCGCTTCATAAATGTTGGTCCTCTGAAGCCAGAAAACGAGCAGCTGATCGACATTTCCGGCGACGAAATGGTGCTCGTTCATGACAGCCCGGCATTCGCTGAGCCGCATGATGTCACCCTCGTTCGTCGTGACCTTGTGAATCCGGAATCTATCTGGACTCGAGACGACCCCATGTTTGCTGATGCAGTTGCACAGGCAGAAATAGATGGTGTTGAGTTGGAAGCAGCAGAGGACGTTATCCGTGATGGTAACAAGGTTCGTGTATACATGTACTCTGCCGCGCCAATGTTCTCTCTTGAGAAGTTCACTGTGAGGCAGGGCGATGAAGTCACCGTTTATGTCACCAACATTGATGACATTGACGACCTGACACACGGCTTCTGTCTCTCCAACTACGGCATTGCTATGGAAGTTGCACCCCAGGCAACAGCTTCCGTCACCTTCATTGCGGAGCGTCCAGGTGTTCACTGGTTCTATTGTCAGTGGTTCTGTCACGCCCTGCACATGGAAATGCGTGGCCGTATGCTGGTTGAGCCACGCGACGCATAAGGAGCAGCGGGTATGACAAGGTTGGTCTGGCAAACAGTGCTTGGAGCAGCGGCTTTGGTGGGTGTGAGCATGTCCGCTCATGCTGCTGAGCTTAAAGTTCCTGCGCAGCCCGATGCCTTGGCCCGCGCCTTGGAAAAGGCGCAGGACGGAGACGTCTTACGCCTTTCTGCTGGAACTCATCAGGGACCGGTCGTCATCGACCGGTCTTTGGTGCTTAAAGGAGAGCCAGGCGCGCAGCTTAAGGGCAACGGCAAAGGCTCGGTCATTACTGTCGAGGCACCAGATGTGGTCGTCGATGGACTGGTGATCACCGGTTCCGGTCTTTCTAATGAGACAATTGATTCAGGCGTGAAGCTGACCAAAGACGCAGACCGTGCCCGAATTACCGGCAACAAGTTCCTCAACAATCTGGTGGGTGTCGATGCTCATGGACCCAAGGACGCATATATTGCCGATAATCTGATTGAAGGACGTCAGGATCTGCGCCCCAATGAGCGCGGCAACGGCATCTACATCTGGAATGCGCCGCGCCTTCTGGTGGAGTACAACACCATCCGATATGGCCGGGACGGGATTTT
>NZ_BMXE01000005.1 GCF_014651595.1 Pseudovibrio japonicus
GTCGATAGGAGGCATGTGGAAGGGTGGTAACATCCGAAGCTGAGCCTTACTAATAGCTCGATCGAGCTTGATCACTCCCATTAAGCTATAATCATAAAATGACACTTCAACGAAGTGTCAGAAACAACAAGCAAAACGACTTCAACAAACAGACCAGTTCATAAAACATACTCAGATCAACCTGACGAGCGATAGCGAGACAGATAAGTTGACCTGACAAATATGTGCTTTATTCCTGCCCGGTGGCTATGGCGGGGCGCCCCCACCCGATCCCATCCCGAACTCGGAAGTGAAACGCCCCTGCGCCAATGGTACTTCGTCTCAAGACGCGGGAGAGTAGGTCGCCGCCGGGCATGAATAAAACACATATAAAATCTCGACAAAATAATCAGAACAACAAATCAGATATAAACTCTCTAAAATAACCAGAACAACACAATTTACCGCGGGGTGGAGCAGCCCGGTAGCTCGTCAGGCTCATAACCTGAAGGTCGCAAGTTCAAATCTTGCCCCCGCAACCAAATATTAACCCGCTAACTCTTCGAGTTGGCGGGTTTTTTCGTTGTGTGGAACTGGGCGTGGCCTAAAGACCGGTATGCAGGGGCTAAGCAAACTTTTCTCTATAAATTTGGCGATAATACAAGGTGGTCACGCTTGGGAGGACCTGTTCAATTTGTCGTTTTGCATGTTGTGAAGGCGCGTTGGTGGGTTACCATGGCCTTTTGGGTTTGAGATATGCAAGATTTGGATGTTCTGGTTCGGGATGCAGGTCCTGGTGATGCGGATGGGGCTGTTCGTGTTTTGCGGGAGAGTATTTCCCGGTTGTGTGAGGCGGATCATGAGAATGAGCCGGGGGAGGCCTCCAGATGGCTGGCGAATAAGACGGTTGATACGTTTCTGAAGTGGCTGGGTGATCCTAATCTTGTCATGCGGGTGGCAGTTCGCGACGGTGAGATTGCCGCAGTGGGTTCGTGCCATATTTCTTCGCGCAGTGTGGTCCTGCTGTATGTGGCGCCTGAACATCGGTTTGCTGGTGTTAGCTCCTTGTTGCTCAGTGATCTTGAAGAGGTTTTGAGACATCTCGGGAGTGGTCAAATGAGCTTGGAAAGTACGGCTACCGCGCTGGAGTTCTATAGGGCGCGGGGGTGGAAGCCTAAGAGTGAGGATGCACCTTCGACGCTCTTGGTGAAGCAGGTTGGTGTGTAGCTCAGGTCGGGGCTCAGAACCTTTCTCAAGCTGCTTGCAATTTTTGAGTGGCTCGTGGGAGCTATCCCTCTTGGTTCGGGGCGATACGTGTCGGCGTTTTGGGGAAATGGGCGGGATTGTGCTTTTAGGACCTGTTATTGTTCTGATTGCCATGCGAACTTGATCGGGCTATTGGCATTGGACTTATTTGTTTGTTGTGGCGACGGGAATTTGCTGCTTCTTAGGACGGGTTTTCATTTGGATTTCCTGATTATTTTTGTATCAAGCATTCTGGCGGGTCTGTTGTCCGGGATTGTCGGTACAGGCTCTTCGATTGTTTTATTGCCAGTGCTTGTGGGCATTTATGGAGCGAAAGCGGCTATTCCCATTATGGCAATTTCCGCTTTTCTGGCGAATATTGGGCGCGTTTGCGTTTGGTGGCGTTCTGTGAATTGGAAGGCTGTCTGGTTCTATGCTGTGCCGAGTATTCCAATGGCGGCGTTGGGCGCAAAAACGCTTATTGAACTTCCTGATTCAATGGGTAGCCTTTTGCTCGGTGTCTTCTTGCTTTGCCTTATTCCGGGGCGTTATTTTCTCAGGGCGAAGCAATTTGGAAGTAAGCCAATTCATCTGATTGCAGGTGGGGTTTGCATTGGGTTTCTAACTGGTCTGGTTGCTTCAACGGGGCCGCTTAGTCTTGCTGTGTTTTCCGGCTTTGGTCTGGTCAAAGGTGTGTTGATTGCCACTGAAGCTGCTGGCTCTCTTTTTGTGTTTGGGGCGAAGGTTTTTACGTTCAATCATCTGGGCGTTCTGCCCTATGACATCATCGTCAGTGGGGTGATGGTGGGCGCTTCTATAACTGTTGGGACCTATGGGGCGAAACGTATTTTGAGCAGGATGAGTACGCGCCAGCATGACAGGGTTATTGACCTTGTCTTGGCGGGCTCTGGTGTGTCGTTGGTTTTCGCCTAGCGGGATAGCAATGATGCCGGTGGGATTGGGCATAAGGGCTTGCTGCAATCGTGGTGGGGTGTGTTATGTTTTCTGGGGTTCTTTGTTTGAGTTGATTGTTTTTGGAGCATGTTGCGTTCATGTGCATTCACGCATCACGCTCTAAAACCTTATTATTGCGCGTATTTTTTATCCGAAAACCGGAACCACTTTTCGGAAATACGCTCTAGGGAGTTGTTGCTTTGACCCGGGATGAGTTTGATCAGTATTGCGCGTCTTTGGTTGGTGTGAGCCACGTCATCCAGTGGGGGAATGCGTCTGTCTGGAAGGTTGGAGGGAAGATCTTTGCGATCTGTTCCAACTGGGGGGAGGATGCCCCGGAAAAGGATGGGATCAAGATTAGCTTCAAGTGCTCTGAGCTTTCCTATCAGATCCTGACGGAGCAGGCCGGGATTATTCCGGCGCCTTATCTGGCGCGGGCAAAGTGGGTTCAGCTTGAGACTGCGGGGGCTATGTCTGATGAAGATATCAAGGCGTATATCTCTGAGGCACATCGCATTATTGCGTTGAAACTAAGCAAGAAATTGCAGAGAGAAATTGGGTTTGTGGACGCCTGATTATCAGCTGCGCGCTTGTTTGCGTCGGTTTGCGTTATTTGCGTGTGAACTGCGTTGAAAGCGTATTTTCTGAGTTGTTTTGTTGCTGGCTGCTGTGCCGGGAGAGACTGGCGGGCCTGAGGTTTATTGCTGGGCGTGTCTGGATGGGTTGTATGCGGGCGAGGGGCTACCATAAGGCTGCGGGGCGGGGATACGTTTCCCACGGGGAATTCCAGTGATCTTTTATGCCCGCTTTTGCTGAGGCTCGATTGAAACCACGGCTTGAGCGTTATCCCCCTGTTTACTGCAGTTGAGTGCTTTGGCCTCTGAATTAGTATTCTACATACACTAGTGGCTTTAGATCGCTTTCGTTGACTTTGGTTTTGTGTCAAGAAGGCGCTATGGATCTGAACCAACTTGATGAGCGCCTGAAGGCGGACTGTGAGGCATGTGCGTCCCTTTGCTGTGTGGCGCTGGCCTTTGATAAGTCGCCTGTTTTTCCGTTTGATAAAGCGTCTGGTGAGGCGTGCCGCAACCTTGAGGATTGCGGCAAGTGCCGGATCCATGCTGATCTGGCGACCACAGGCTACATGGGCTGCGTTCAGTTTCACTGTAACGGGGCTGGGCCGATTGTCACGCGGGATCTGTTTTCTGGTAGCAGTTGGCAAACGCAGCCGCACTTGCTGCGGCCTATGATGGAAGCCTTCTGGGTGTTCTTGCGGCTTCAGGAGCAGGTGCTGTTATTGAGACATGCCGCCAATCTGCCGTTGCCAGAATCCAAGCAGAAAGAGCTGCATGCCTTCTTGGAGGAGCTTTGCCCCGAGGATGGGTGGAGCTGGGATAAGTTTGAAGCGCTGGACCATGCGAGGGTGTCAGCACGGGTGAAGGACTGGCTTGCGTCCTTGCGCGATGTGTTGGCGTAGTCTTGTGACTATGCTGTGTCAGGTTTCGTTGCTTTGACCATCAGGAGGAAAGCGGAGAGATCTTTCCAGCGGTGGAAGCGTGGTTCCTGCTGAATAGCGTCTTCTGTTGGTTTTGGTTCCTGAACTTCTTTGATTTGGAGGCCTGTCTTGATGATGGGGTTCAGATAATCGCTCAAGGTGCGCGGGAATCTGGGCACGCTGAAGCGCTGGACATCTCGATTGTCACCGTGCCGCGCGAATTTCCATTGATCAGCAAAATGGTTCTGGTCGTAGTACTTTGAGACGATTAGGCCCGTCGTATGTCCGTTCTCATCTTTTTGCCAAGCTAGGCCAGGGGTAATGAAGCAGGGGTGCAGAATGGAAAATGCGAGCGTACCGCCCGGTTTGAGAAGTCTGTAAGCTTCGCGCATCGCTCCTTCAAAATCAGGGCCATCCATGAGTGCGAGTGTGGAAATGACCATGTCAAATGCACCGGCGGGGAAGCCTGTGTTGGCGCTGAATGAGCTGGTCGCGTAGGTGATGCCCAACGGCGTTTTCTGCTCTTCGGTGATTGCATGTTTGATCATCTTGTCAGAGAGATCAACGCCAGACATGCGTGCGCCGGCTCGAGCGAGTTTGCGGGTGTTGGTGCCTTCACCACATCCCAGATCAATCATATGCTTACCGGTGATATCGCCCAAAAAGCGCTCAAAGGCTGGCCATGTGAACAAGTCGCGGTAGACATCCAAGCCTGCCTCGACGTCTTTCTTCCACTGATCAGCATTTTGGTCCCAATGGTCGGCAACAAGGGTGTCGGTGAACTGCTCTGCTGACATGGCAATACCTCAAACTGAATGACTGGCTGAAAAGGCTCCAAAGGTTACACAGGCAGACCTGTATGTCACGATGTGATGGTGTTACCTGCTTTGCTAGTTTTCCGTGGTGTTGCGATTGCGCATTGTGTATAGAAAGGCGAGTCTTGTTAAAGCCCTTTGCCGGAAGACGATCAGGTGAACGGCTTTAGCTTTTTGCTTTAAGGCGCAGCCCTTTTTGAAAACCGGTGTACCCGTTTAGGGACTGCGCGCAGACATGAAGATACGGCGTGAACGACACTTCAAAATCCATCAGTTTTGACCATGTTTCCATTGAACGGGGCGGTGCCACGATCATCAGCGATGTGAGTGTTGCGCTGCCGGATCAACGGGTCGGGATTATTGGGCGTAATGGTTCCGGCAAATCCACGCTTGTGCGCAGCCTGAATGGGTTGCTGCCAATCAGTGCCGGATCATTGGTGGTGCATGGAGTTTCTTCCGGTGAGGGTGCAAAGAAACTGGCGCGGGTAACTGGCTTTGTGTTTCAGAACCCGGATCATCAGCTGATCTTTCCGACTGCGCTGGAAGAGCTGAGTTTTGGTTTGCGCCAGCTTGGCGTTGGCAAGGCCGATGCGAAGGCGCAGGGGCTGGCTTTGCTGAAAGAGCACGGCATTGCGGAGCTGGCGGAACGGCCTGTTCATGAGCTTTCTGAAGGGCAGAAGCAGCTGATCTGCATTCTGGCGGTGCTCATTATGGAGCCGAAGCTGGTGGTGCTGGACGAGCCGTTTTCCAGTCTGGATTTGCGGACGCGGGCGGCACTGCGGCGCAAGCTTGAGAAGCTGGATCAGCAGATCATCTTTGTCAGCCATGAGCTGGATGCGCTGAGCGATTATGACAAGGTGCTCTGGATTGAGGACGGCCGCGTTAAGCAGTTGGGGGCGCCGGTGGATGTGCTGGCGGCCTATGAGGAGCACGAGCTTTCTGGGGCTCACCTTCATTTTGAGGGAGTGGCGCGCGCATGATTTCGCTTTACATGGCGGGTAATAGTTGGGCGCATCGGCTTCCTGCCAGAGTGAAGCTGCTGTTTCTGTTTGTGTTGAGTCTGCTGATCATCCCGTTCAACACGCTTTGGTTCTCAGCTGCTCTGCTTGCATTTGTGGTGGCGCTGTATGCGACGCTTGGTAGGCGGGGGCTGGAGAAGGTGAAGGTGGTGCGCCCGCTGCTCTGGATGATGGTGATCATCTTGCTTGTGCATGCGTTTTTGGGTGATATTGAGCAGGGCATTATTGCTGTGTTGCGCCTATTGGCGATGGTGCTGCTTGCCAACTTTATTAGTATAACAACGCATATGGAGGCCTTGATGGACGCGGTAGAGCCGTTGTTCCGGCCCCTGCGTGTGTTTGGCATTTCCCCGATGCGGATGTCGCTTGCAGTTGCTTTGGTTATCCGGTTTGTTCCGGTATTGTTGGCGGTTTATGCCTCGCTGCAAGAAGCGTATAAGGCCAGAACCGCGCGCTCGAACAGTTGGCGTTTGCTGGCTCCGTTTGCCTTACACGCGATTAAAATGACAGATCATGTTAGTGAAGCTCTGACAGCCCGTGGTGGGGCTGATGGCTTTGACAGATCCTAGAGTATTCGTGCTGAATGCACTAAGAAGATAATTTGAGCGCACTCCTGCTGGTCAGTCTGTGTCCATGTTGCGGGATGTCGCTCCAAAAGAAGTTAGGATGACAATGTCCAGTGATCGTTCTCTTGTTCAGATTGCATTTTATGCGGCGCTGATTGCTGCTCTGGGGCTGGTGCCCAAGATTGAGTTGGGTCTTGCCGGCGGAATTCCAATTACGGCGCAGTCACTTGGTGTGATGCTGGCGGGTATGATGCTTGGTCCGGTGCGTGGTGGGCTTGCTGTTGCTTTGCTGCTGTTCCTCGTGGCACTTGGCTTGCCGTTCCTGGCGGGTGGCCGTGGTGGTATCGGCGTGTTTTACGGCATGACGGCTGGCTATCTGGCTGGTTACTTTTTTGGAGCGGTTGCTGTTGGCGCGATCATGCGAGCTATGCGCAATATGAACGTGGTGTTTGGTGCGATTGTTTCCGGCGTGCTGGGCGGTATTGTTGTGGTGCATGCATTTGGCGTGCCGGTGCTGGCTTACAAAGCAGACATGACTTTGTATAACGCGTTCTTGGTTGGCAGCTTGCCGTTTATTCCGGGTGACCTGATCAAGGTCGCGCTGGCAACCTTGGTGGCGCATACCATTGCGCGCGGTTTACCGTCTGCGATGTTGTCGCGCAGTTAAGCGAACTACAATGAGTTTTGGGAAAGCCGGTTCTTATGGGACCGGCTTTTTCTTTGGTTGGTTGCACGGTAATAATGGAAATTGCAATGCCTGTTCTGAGAAGGAGACATTGGTGCTTACCAGCAAGATTACGGCGTTTGATCCAGCTTGGTCAAAAAAGTTCGAGAAGGAGCGAAATTTGATCTCTGATGCTTTTGGAGATCGTCTTGTTGCTATCTATCATGTTGGTAGCACAGCGGTTCCGGGACTAGCAGCCAAGCCTGAAATTGACATGTTAGTCGAAGTATCAAATCTCCATCGTACACCTGAAGCCGATAGGTTCATGCGTTCGTGTGGCCACATTCGTGGTAATGACTTATCGCCCGAACATCACTATTACCGGAAGGACGTTGCTGGTGTTCGGACACATAAGGTGCATGTCTGCCCGATTGGGCATTTGGAGCTCTCAAGAATGCTGTACTTCCGTGATCTTCTGCGACAGGATGTTGATTTAAGAGAGCAATATCAGCGCCTCAAGCTTAAGCTAGAGGCCGAAAACACTGCTGGGATGAGTGAGTACCTAGCTGGTAAATCGCCATTCATTGATGCTGTTTTAAGCGCAAAACCTGACACGGGGGAATGAAAGCAGCGGCCTCACCATAGCAGTAGGGAAACCACAGATTTCTCTTTTGCCGTCATATTAATGTACCAGTGCTTGGTCCAGGTGTTTCAGGGCTTTGATGAGGAGGCCCTGGAGGATGAAGTCTTCGTCCCATGGGAGGACTTCCAGATTAACTGAGTCCAGCAGCGGGGCGAGCAGGCCGCTTTCCAGGCCTTTGTTCATGCCGTGTTTGAACAGGTCATAGGCCTGCATTGCCTTGCCGGTGAGGATGATGCGGCTTGGGTCTAGCAGTGAGATTGTACGGGCGAGGCTGACGCCCAGTGCAAAGCCCGCGTCGGTAAAGACCTTTTGCGCCTGAGCATCGCCCATGCGGGCGCGGGCTCGCAGATCCTGAATGTATTCAGGCCCGTAGTACATGGCGGAGGGGGCGGTCTCTTTGGGCAGCCTTTGTGCTTCGCGATAAAGTGCGTAGTCGGCGATGTAGGCCTCCAGACAGCCTTTATTGCCGCATCTGCAGGCCGCGCCGTCTGGTGTGTACGGGGAGTGGCCGTATTCGGCAGCAGCTCCGGTTTCACCGCGATAAAGTGCATCCTTGATGAAGATACCCATGCCGACGCCACGGTCGATATAGACTATGACGAAGTTGCCGCTGTACTTCTCAGAGTCCTGCCGGTGCAGGGCCTCTGCGATCATGTTGGTGTCGTTGTACAGCGTGCAGGCGATGCCGAGGGTTTTGGAAAGCTTGGCGGTGAGTTCCACTTGCCGCTCTACAATGGTTGGCGACCAGATGATGGACCCGTTGTGTTTGCCGACAATGCCCTGGGTTGCCACGGTGATTTCCATGACGCTACGTGCGCGGCGGGGCTCGGCTTTCATCAGCTCTTTGATTTCTCGGGCGAGCAGGGCGATGAAGGCATCTCCTCCCATATCGGAGGATTCCACCATGAATTTGGCTTCGGCGTGCTGATGGCCGGTGTAGTCCATCATAGCAAGAGAGACGCGGTCCAGCGATATCTTTACGGTGATGACGTGGGCGACATCGTCCCGCAAACGCAGGTAAGTGCGTGGACGGCCGCGTGTGGTGTTATCCGAATTGGGCTGTTCTTCCACCTCTGCAATCAGGCCGCGATCCTTGAGATCTCCCGTAATGGAGGTGACGGCGGCAAGGGAAAGACCTGTGAGACGACCAAGCTCAACCCGCGCCAGACTGATATGACGCCGCAACGTGGACAATACCACGAACCGGTTTTGGCGACGAACCTGCTCTCTACTGGCTTTTTCGATCATTCGCGTACTGGCCTGCGATTCGCATTAATGCGCATTCATATATGTGTGCAGATAAACATAAGTTTCTGAGGGTGCTCAAATAAAGGGAGTAACCGTATAAATCAATGTTTTCACCTGAAAGTTGCGGTGCCCTAGCCGTCAGTATTAGCTGATTTGTGGGGTGGCGGTGCCATCATCCTCATTTTTTTGAGCTGGCAAAGTTTCTGGCATGAGGAAAAGGTACATGCTGCCGCCGATGAGAGCCAGAATGGCGAGGGTGATAAAGGCGGGCGAATAGCCGAAGAACTGGACGATCTCCTCGGCCATCAGATTGGAGGCGGCAGACCCAATGCCGACCACGGCTGCAAGAGCACCTTGCACCAGATTGAAGCGGCCTGTGCCGCGGGTCAGGTCTGCGGCGATGAGCAGGATAATCACGCCGAAGATGCCGTTGGCGATGCCATCCAGAGACTGGATAGAGATCAGGATGACGGGGTCCTCAAACCACATGAAGAGTATACCGCGGATGGGCAGAATGAAGAAGGCGAGCAAGAAGAGTGGTTTGCGGCCCCAGCTATCAGCTTTGGCAGCGCAGAGGATGGACATGAGGGTCATCCAGAACTGCGCGACAATGATACAGGCTGATGCAAACGCAATGCCGATGTTGACGTTGGAGTTGACCGACAGCTTTTGCCCGACTAGTGGCAGCATGGCGGCGTTGGCAAAGTGGAACATGAACACGCACATGACGAGCGTAAGCAAGCGTTTGTCTGCCAGAATGGTGCCGATGGTGGAGGGTGCATCGCCGTCATTGGGGTTGTGATGCAGACCGCCACGGGCAGTCTCGTGGTTGATGGCCGAGCCGCTGACCATTCCAATGCTGACAGCCATGCCCAAGGCCATGATCGCCACCAGCCAGAACACGCCTTCTGCCGAGATCCACAGTGCCAGACCAATGCCCAGAAGGGCGGCGAACACATTGCCGGTGTGGTTGGCAGCCTGATTGGCGCCCATTTGCACCGTAAAGTGCTCCGGCCCTGCAATGCCAAGGGTTATGGCGGCGATACAGGGGCCGACAAAGGCCACGGCCACGCCCATGAAGATCTGCGCAATGTAGATGACCACCGGAAATTGCGGAAAGAGCAGGATTGATATGGTTGCGCAGCCAATGAGCAAGGCGCAGGAGGCGAGGAGCAGGCGTTTTTTGCGGGTGCTGTCGATAAAGGCGCCTGCAGGGGTTTGCAGTGCGACCGTTGTCAGCGAGCCGATGGCCAGTGCCAGACCGATGCTGCCGGGAGACCAGTGCAGGCCGGTGAGCAGGTAGATTGCCAGATAGGGCCCGATTCCACCAACGACATCGCCAGCGAAAAAGTTGGTCGATAGCATTGCCCTGTTGAGTTTCATGAAGACCCTGACTGTTGTGCTGTCTGCGGCGAGAATAGGTGAGAGTTCTCTCCAAGCCCCCAAAGATTTCCCTCGATTGCGGGCCCCTTGATTAAGCTGCTGTCAAACCACGGCGGCTACGGTGAGGCATGTCGGTCTCTCTTGGCGTTTCCGCGCTTATCTTTTTGGGCATTGCTGTTCGCCAGTGGCTTCCACCCATGGTGCGGATTTGGCACATAATGCTCGCGGGGGCGATTGTGTTGCTGCTGTTGGGCGAAATTACGCCAGTTGCTGCGCTTCAGGCTGTCGACTGGCATCTGATTATCTATTTGTTTGCTGTGTTCAGCATCGCTTCCTCGCTGTATGACACCGGCCTTTCTCAGGAAATTGCGGATCTGTTGTTGAAGCGGGTCAATGCGGGCGCGGTGCTATTATGGTTTATTGTGGCTTCTGCGATTTGCGCAGCGGTGCTGACCAATGATGCCGCGGCAGTGATTGGTGTGCCGATTGCGATTATTCTAAGCCGGGCTTTCAAGTGGAAGCTGACGGTGGTTCTGGTGGCGCTGTGCGCGGCGGTGACGGTTGGTTCCATGGTGTCGCCGGTTGGCAACCCGCAGAACATTCTGGTGGTGAATGCTGCGGACTTCCCCAATATGCTGGCGACCTTCATCGTTTGGGCACTGGTGCCCGGTGTGATTTGCCTTGTGGCGGTGTTCTTCCGTTTCCACTCATTGGTGAAGAAGAATGGATCGGACGAGAGTGCGCTGGTTTCGAAGGAAGTGGAGAAACAGGCAGAAACGGTTGAGGTGAGCCGGAGGCAGTGGCCTGCGATTGTCTCCGTTGTGCTGCTGGTGGGCATTATCACCGGTGATAGTTTGGGCCGGACGTACTTCCACCTTGGCCCGCTGTCGTTTGGCTGGGTGGGGCTGGTTTCCTGTTTGCCGATTTATCTGGCGGGGGATGAGCGCCTGCGGGTTTTTCGTGAGGTGGACTGGCCGACGCTGATCTTCTTTGTGGCTATGTTCATCGTCACCGGATCACTTTACGCTTCTGGCTCCCTGCAATACCTGCTTGGCCCGTTACAAGGTGAACTGACTGATTTGACTGTGACTGCGCTGGTGAGTTTCTGGGCCAGTCAGCTGTTTTCCAACGTGCCTGTGGTGGAGCTTTACCTGAAGCTGGTGGATGGAGCGGGAACAACGGGCACCTTCATGATGCTCTCCACCATCTCCACCGTGGCCGGCAACCTGTTCATCATCTCCGCCGCCAGCAACGTCATCGTGGTGCAGCAGGCCGAAAAATTCGGTGCCACCCCTTTCACCTTCTGGCAATTCTGCTGGTGGATGCTGCCGATTACGGTGTTCTGCGTGGTGGTGAGTTATGGTTGGATCGTGGGGCTGACGATG
This sequence comes from Pseudovibrio japonicus, assembly GCF_014651595.1. Classification (GTDB taxonomy): domain Bacteria; phylum Pseudomonadota; class Alphaproteobacteria; order Rhizobiales; family Stappiaceae; genus Pseudovibrio; species Pseudovibrio japonicus. Next base: position 11,397 of record NZ_BMXE01000005.1, read on the forward strand.
CTGGGTTTGGGGTGAGGGAGTGTGTTGTTAATTGCTTAGCGAACAAAGTCTTTGTTCACTGCACGTGCGAGAAATTAATGCTATGTATTCTAGTATCAGATGCAAAGTGCCGAATGCAGATCTCTGCTGTGTTTAAGGCCAAACAACGAAAATTTCGGAAATGACCATTTAATACAATATATTGAATACACACGAGGTTTCAGACTTTTAACCTGAAGCTCGTAGGTCTAAGTCCTACTCCGCAACCAAAACGTATTCAAAAAAGAATGAGCAAATAATATATGCGGCGATGTATTAAAACATAAATTCTGTGGGGGGCTGAAATTTTACATTTCACCTATTGGTTGCAGGCATTACCTTCGAAATGAACTACTTTAATCAGCTCGTTTCGTTTTACTTGCTGCTGACTTTTTGCCCATTGGATAAATATATGCGTATCTTACGTTTTATCGGTCGTAAAATTAATGGTTACATAAATCTAGATATTAACTTTAATAGTGACCTCACTTTCATTACCGGGATCAACGGAAGCGGAAAGACCACTGCGCTAAATTGCATGACTGCTCTACTCATGCCGCGTTTAAATTATCTTGTTGGTCAGCAATTTGAACAGATCTCAGTTTGGATCGAGCATGAAGGTAAAGAGCTCCAGATTTCTGCGGTTAAGGAAAATCGGGTAACTGAACTGACATGCTCTGCTTTCGATAGCTCTATAAAATTGCATGATAAGCAGTATGAAGAATACTTTGCGGATGGATTAGAGGATGAGGAGATCGAGAGACAGAGAACGTTTGAATTTCGTTATAAAAATAAAGATATAATGCGCTTTATTCATAGTTTGCCAACGCCAATGTTTCTGGGGCTAGATCGGCGCATGATCAGCTCTGGCAACCAAGTAAATCCAGATAGGAAATATGTTAGAAGACAGCGCTATCTTGAATCTCGATTAATGAAAAAACGTCGAAATATTTTCGGGAAAGCCCCAGAGCAGGGTCTGACTGAGGCCTTATATTTTCTGCAAGAGAATTATCGCATCCGTGAGCGAAAAGTGGCCGATCTGGAAAACTCCTTAAGAAAAGATTTAATTTCAGAGTTGGTGAAATTTGCACCTATTTCGCTACACGACTCCATGAAAAAGCCGAACAAGAAAGAGTTGCAATCTTTTGATGACGCAAAACAGAACATTTTGCGGCTACCTAGTCTATTAGGGATCTCGGATTCTTTGACAATCGAATTAGATGCGTATTTCTCTTATTTAGATGATAGAGCGGAAAAGCTAAATCCCAGCAAAACAAGGAATACTGGGTTAGTAAGCCCTGATTCCCCTGATTTCGAAGCGCAAATAGAGTGGTCCTATAACAAAGCCCATTTTAATAAACTGATATCGATTTCTGACGTCATTACGGAGTATAATAAATCATTAAATGATATTAGCCGTGATACGGATGATTTTGTTTCTTCAATTAATATGTTTTTCGAAGATAGCGGTAAAGAGCTAATAGTAAGCAGCTTTGGTGAAGCTACTTTTCGTGTTTTTGGTGAGAACGTCGAGCGTGAGCTCCATACTTTGTCTTCCGGTGAGATGCAGTTATTTGTTATATTAACGCATTTACACTTTAATCCTGAAGCTAATAAAGTAAATGTACTTATAATTGATGAGCCAGAACTATCACTTCATATCGAGTGGCAGGAAAAATTCGTAGATGGTGTTATCAAGGCCAACAATAATGTTCAATTGATAATGGCAACCCACTCCCCATCAATAATCCTCGAAAAGACTAATTATTGCAGAGATATTTCCGTTCAATGAATACCACACTTAGATACTCTCCGCGTGCGGCTGGTGCGGTCGCATATTTCAAGAGAAGAAATAACGACATTGATATTTTTGTAGAAGACAAGGCTGCTCCCAATCTCTGGGTTAAAATGCTCAATAATTTCTTGCCTGAAGGGACTAAGTTGGAATCTGTGACACCTTTAGGAGGGCGTAAAGAAGTAATTGAAGCCTGCAAATTAGATCAGGATGTTTCAGAACGGAGAGCGTTATATTTGATTGATGCCGATTTCGACTTGCTGCATGGTAAACCGAAAAAGAAATTAAAGAAGTTGTATCGTTTACGGTCGTATTGTGTTGAGAATTATCTACTGAACGAGGACTCCATTCTTTCTGCGGCGACCACTTTTGATGATGCAGCCACAGTTCAAGAAGCGAAGCAACGGCTTGGCTTTTCTGAATGGGTTCGTGAAAACAATAATCCGCTTCGAATGCTGTTTGTGTGTTATGCTGTTGCGAACAAGCTTGATGAGAGCATTGCAACAATAAAATTAAGTGTTCATCCGCTGTTTAGAGATTGCCGGGTTAGTTTATGTCCGCAAAAGACGTTCGTAAGGGTCTTAAGCATTTACCGTACTCTAAGAGCACAGTTTGACCGGTCGGTGATAGAGACGATAAAAGCTGAAGTAGAAGAGCGTTTTGATCGTCTAGGATTGTTGGCCGTGGTTTCAGGGAAGGATTACCTTTTCCCAGCGTTCAGAAACCAGTTTAAAAGTCAATTTGGCTTAACGGTAAAAGATGATGTTTTCAAAGTAATGTTGGCTGATAAATCTGGATGTCAGATTGATCCCTATCTGAAACGAAGATTGACGCAGATACTGTAATATTTGATTTACATACTTCCATGCGCCCATTGGTACTTTTTGCCCTCATGTCTACGTAAGCATGGATATAATAGCGTTTATACCTTGTGAAGCAGCTGCTTATGTCGGTTTATCGTTTCACTCGTTCTACGACACTTGGGAGCTGGCAAGTATGAAGATCGGCTCCTCCAACCCTTGACTGATTTCTGACCATTGTTGCTTGACCCACTCCCAAAACACAAAAAGCCCGAAAGCGTCCCCCCACGCTATCGGGCTTTTTTCAGCAGTGCGGGTACTGCTGGTTATTCGGCGGCGTTTTGTTTGATGACGCCGCGTTGGATTTGGTCTTCTTCTATGCTTTCGAAGAGGGCGCGGAAGTTGCCTTCGCCGAAGCCTTCGTCGCCTTTGCGTTGGATGAACTCGAAGAAGATTGGGCCGATGACGGTTTTGGAGAAGATCTGTAGCAGGATCTTGGTCATGCCGCCGCCGATGACGCCTTCGCCATCAATGAGGATGCCGTGTTTGGCCATGCGGTCGAGCGGCTCGGTGTGGCCGTGCACGCGCTCGGCGCTGCGGTCGTAGTAGGTTTGTGGTGGGCCGGGCATGAACTTGAGGCCATCGTCTGCCAACTTGTCGGTGGCGTCGTAGATATCATCAGTGCCAACGGCAATGTGCTGGATGCCTTCGCCTCTGTACTTCTTCAGGTACTCTTCGATCTGGCTGGTGTCGTCCTTGGACTCGTTCAGCGGGATGCGGATTTTGCCACAGGGTGAGGTGATCGCGCGGCTGACGAGGCCAGTGATGCGGCCATCAATGTCGAAGAAGTGGATCTGCTTGAAGTTGAAGAGCTCGCGGTAGAACGCCCACCACTTGTCCATATTGCCGCGATAGACGTTATGGGTCAGGTGGTCGAGGTAATAGAAACTCTTGCCAGCTGGCTTTGCGTCTGCTTCTCCCAGCCAGTCGAATTCCTGAGAATATGCGGAGCCTTTGTCGCCGTACTTGTCGATGAAGTAGAGCAGGGAGCCGCCGATGCCCATGATGGCAGGGGCATTGAGGGTTTTGTCGGTGCCGGTGTACGGTTCTGCGCCGCAGCTCACGGCATGTTCAAATGCGTGCTGCGCATCAACAACGCGCCATGCCATGGATGGTGCACACGGGCCGTGCTCGTCGATGAAGCGGGAGGCGAAGCTGTTTGGCTCTGCGTTGAGGATGTAGTTCACGTCGCCCTGACGGTAGACCGTGATGTTCTTGCTCTTGTGTTTTGCGACAGGAGTAAAGCCCATGCGGCGGAAGAGGATATCCAGCTTTTCCGGCTCGGGATGTGCGAACTCAACGAACTCGAAACCGTCGGTGCCAGCGGGGTTTTCTTTTGTGATTTCAGCTGGTCCTGCATCGTGCGGAAATGGGCCCATTTGTTCCTCCTCAAACAAGGCGATTTCAGTTTAGAGTTATTCTGAAATATCTGTGATGCGACAGGTTTGCATTCTTACGTGAAATCACGCAGTATACGCACAAATTGTGCGTCATATATAGATTTGGTGCGAGATATGATTGATCTTGATCAGTTTGACCTTAAGTTGCTTGCAGCGCTTCAGGAGGATGCCAGCCAGACCAATCAGGAGCTGGGGGAGGTGATTCACCTGTCGGCCTCTCAGGTTTCGCGACGGCGAACGCGGTTGGAGCAGGAGCGGGTGATCCGCCGGTACAAGGCTGATCTGTCGCCGGAATATCTGGGGCTGGATGTGATGGCGTTTGTGGGGGTGGCGCTCGCCACGCACAACAAGGAGAACGCCAAGCTGTTTCGGGATTTGGTGCGCACCATCCCCAGCGTGCAGGAGGCCTACGCCATGACGGGGGACATGGATTACATGCTCAAGATCAGGGTGAAGGATTTGAAAGCGCTGGGTGAGGTGATCAATAACGAGTTGCTGCCGCACGAGGCGGTGCAGAATGTGCGCAGCTCCATCTCCATGGAGACGCTGCGTGATGATAATCATCTGCCTTTAGGTGGGTGAACATTACAGTTTTGTTAGGTTGCAATTTTGCAGGCAGGGGCATCTTGACGTGGAATCCCCAGCTTCCCATCTCCATATGAGCTTGGCGTGAAACGTCAGGATCAACGAGATAGGATTATCGATGTTCGACAGCAAGGCACTTCTTGATCAGTTCTTAGGTTCCAACGGAGGCAATCAGGCCCGTGGTGCTTTGGACAAAGGGCAGTCGTACGTCAAAAACAATGCTGGCGGTCTTGCTGGTGGCGCCGTTGCCGGTGGCTTGGCCGGATACCTTCTTGGCAGCAAGAAGGGCAAGAAGCTGGGCAAAAAGGCCGTGAAATACGGCGGTATGGCGCTTGTCGGCGGCCTTGCCTACAAAGCTTTCCAGACATGGCAGAGCAACCAGAATAATGGCGGCAGCGGTGGTACTGCTGCGCCTCAGGGTTCTGCTGAAACGCAGACCCAGTCTGCGCGCGCAACAGTTATGCCTGTGCCAGAACCGCTTGCCTTGCCGGACCCGACCGGTACTGCCTTTGACCCGGATACCGGGAACGGTGATGGCAAAGAGTTTGCCATGGCGCTGATCACTGCGATGATTCAGGCGGCCAAAGCGGATGGCAATGTGGACGGCGTAGAAATGCAGCGTATCTTTGAAAAGCTGGATGAGCTTGGTCTGGGCGCTGAAGAAAAAGCGTTCGTTCTGGATGAGATGCGTGCACCGTTGGACATTGACCGTGTGGTTGCGTTTGCGACCTGTCCGGAAACGGCGGCTGAAATCTATACGGCTTCCCGTCTTGCAATTGATCCGAATACTGCCGCAGAGCGGGCTTATCTGATGATGCTTGCGGCGCGGCTTGAGCTGGATAGCGGCTTGGTTGCAGAGCTGGACAAGGCGATCGCGGCGGCCCAAGCGCAGGCTTAAATGCGCTAAAGTTTTGTTTGCTCGCAAATCGGGTGGTTACGGTTTGCAGTAGGCCATAGGTTGTTCCCAACTTGAGGAGGGACCTATGGCCTTTATTATTTCTGGACTGAAATCTGACGAGTTTAAAACGCTGAACGGCCTGAGTGACGAGCAGCTGGCAGAGCGTAATGTGGTTGTTTATGTGGCCAATGAGAAGCCGGGCTTTCCCTGCCGTGTCACTCTGGATGATGCGGAGGTCGGCGAGCGCGTGTTTCTGCTGAACTATACCTACCAGCCTCATGATACGCCTTACAAAGCCTCCCATGCGGTTTTCGTGCGCGAGAATGCCTCTGACGCTGCGCCTTATGTGAATGAGGTTCCGGTGTCGCTGTCTTCCCGCTTGCTCTCACTTCGTGGTTTTGATGCAAACCACATGATGGTTGAAGCGGATATCGCGCAGGGGGATGACATCAAGTCGATGCTGGAGAGTTTTTTTCAGAATCCGGAAGTCTCTTATATTCAAATGCATTATGCGCGGCGTGGTTGTTTTGCAGCAGTGGCACATCGGGATTGATCTAAACCTATCTTACTAGTGCAATTGGTAGGTTCAGTTTCTATCCTAGGTCCCAAAGAGGATGGGGGCTTGGGAGGGCTAGTATGCGCACGTTGGGAACCTGGGATTACATCGTGGTGGGAGCCGGTTCGGCGGGCTGTGTCGTTGCCAACCGACTTTCTCAGGACCCTGATGTGAAGGTGCTGTTGCTGGAAGCTGGCGGCAACGATAGGCATCCGTGGGTGCATATTCCGGTTGGCTATCTCTACTGTATGGGCAATCCACGCATGGACTGGGGGTTCCAAACGGAAGCTGAGCCGGGGCTGAATGGCCGCAAGCTGAATTACCCACGTGGCAAGTTGCTGGGCGGGTGCTCGTCGATCAACGGCATGCTGTATCTGCGCGGGCAGGCGCAGGATTATGACAACTGGCGCCAGCTGGGTTTTGCTGGCTGGGGCTGGGATGATGTGCTGCCGTACTTTTTGAAATCAGAGGATCATTTTGCCGGCTCTTCTGCCGTGCACGGTGAGGGTGGAGAATGGCGCGTTGAGGAGCAGCGTCTGTCATGGCCTATTCTGGACCGGTTTCGTGATGCGTGCGAGGAAGTGGGCATTCCGAAGATTGATGATTTCAACGGCGGCGATAATTTCGGCTCCTCCTATTTTCAGGTGAACCAGCGCAAAGGGGTGCGGTGGAATGCCTCCAAGGGGTTTTTGAAGCCCGCTGCAGGGCGCAGTAATCTGAAGGTTGTGACGAATGCGCAGGTGACGGCTCTGGAATTTGGCGGGCGCCGTGCGACTGGTGTTTGCATGATGGTGAAGGGGGAGATGACCTCTGCCAAGTGCACGGGTGAGATCATCCTGAGTGCAGGCGCAATCGGGTCACCGCAGATATTGGAGCTGTCTGGTATTGGATCCGGTGAGCAGTTGAATCAGCTTGGCATCGATATGGTGTTGGACCAGCCTCAGGTGGGGGAGAACCTGCAGGACCATTTGCAAATCCGCAGTATCTATAAGGTTCAAAATACGGTGACGCTGAATCAACGGGCGAACTCGTTGATTGGTAAGGCGAAGATTGCGGCGGAGTATGCGCTTAACCAGTCTGGGCCAATGTCCATGGCACCTAGTCAACTTGGGGTGTTTGCGCGCTCTGATAATTCCTTTGAGACACCGAATATCGAATATCATGTGCAGCCGCTTTCTCTGGACAAGTTCGGTGAACCGCTGCATGATTTCCCGGCGATTACGGCCAGTGTTTGCAATTTGCGGCCAGACTCGCGGGGCAGTGTCCATATCGGCTCTGGCAATGCGACGGCGCATCCGAAGATTCAGCCGAACTATCTTTCGACTGAGAGCGACCGGCGGGTGGCTGCTCAGAGTTTGCGTCTCACGCGGCGGGTTATGGAGACCAAGGCGATGGCCGAGTTCTCACCGGAAGAGTATCTGCCGGGTGCGCATCTCGTCAGCGATGAGGAGCTTGCTGTTGCTGCTGGTGATATTGGCACTACGATCTTCCACCCTGTTGGTACGTGTTCCATGGGTACCGTGGTTGATGAACGGCTGAAGGTGAAGGGCCTTGAGGGCCTGCGCGTCGTCGACGCCTCCATCATGCCCCGCATCACCTCCGGCAACACCAACTCTCCCACCATCATGATTGCCGAAAAGGCATCTGATATGATCCGTGAGGATCGAAGGAGAGGTGGGACTGCATAAGGGGCTTGGTTTAGTGCTTCTTTGTGCCTAAAGTCGGCTCTCTAATCGTGCCTTTTCAGGCTGGTATATTCTAGTTTTACATTGAGAATATTGAGGTTTTCCTTTGTCTTTTACCGAGCTTCCTATCCCTAGAATTGAAACCGAACGTCTTATCTTAAGAACCTGGCTTGAGCGGGATTTTGAGTGTCTTACGAGCATTTTTTGCAATGAGGCGACGGCCAAGTACGTCGGTGGCGCTCGCTCCGAAGCTACGGTCTGGAGGCAAATGGCAACCCTTATGGGGCATTGGCATTTGCGCGGTTACACCGTTTTTGCGGTTGAGCGGAAAGAGGATGGTCAAACTATCGGTTACGCTGGGCCTTGGTATCCGCTGGACTGGCCGGAGCCGGAGATGGGTTACGGGTTCAGGGCAGAAGCTCATGGTAAAGGCTACGCCTCAGAGGCGGTACTGGCCGCTCTGCAATACGCTTATGATGAGTTGGGCTGGAAAACCGCGATCAGTCTGATTGATGTCAGAAATGAAGGTTCCAGATCGCTTGCCAAACGGCTTGGTGCTCAACACGAAAGCAACCTCAGCTTGCCTGAGAAAACACCAGCCGAGATCTGGAGGCATGTGTCTCCCGAGGTGCTGAAGGAGCGGATTGGCAGTCGTGTTATGCTCGATGAGGCTTAGGGACGTTTTCGTGTCTGTTGGGGAGGAAGGCTATGGCAAGCTGCATCTCTGTGGCAATTGCGCAAACTCTGATTACGGCAGATATTGATGTTAACCGCCAACATATTCGTGAAGCTATGTAAGAGGCGAGCCGACGGGGAGCGTGGCTCGTTCATTTTCCTGAGTGCGTTCTTTCTGGTTACGTTAAGGCACAGATTAAGAGTTGGGAGGATGTGGATTGGCGGCAATTAGAAGATGCTTTGTCGCTGATTGTTGAGACTGCAAAGCGCCTTGGAATTTGGGTGGTGCTGGGATGCAGTCGCTATCGGGGAGACGCTTTCAGGCCCACCAATAGTCTTTTTGTGATCAATGATCGTGGGCAGATTGAGCATCGTTACGACAAAAGGTTTTGTTCGCACTCCGAGATTACCGATTGGTATGCTGCGGGGAGTGAACCCTCTTCTTCATTGTGTTGCATTAAGTCTTCGCCACATCCAATCGGAAGCTGTTTCCTCCATAAGCAATCCCTAACCACAGTGCTTAAGGATGCCTTTGCAGAAATTAGGGCATGATTGGGGAGTGTTTGAGCGGAGTGTCTAAAGCCAGCGACGGGAAACGAGAGCATGCATGATGTGATTGTGGTTGGGGGGAGTTACGCCGGGATGGCGGCTGCTTTGCAATTGTTGCGGGCTCGCAGGTCAGTGCTGGTGATTGATGCTGGTGAGAGGCGGAACCGCTTTACCGAGCGTGCTCACGGTTTTCTGGGGCGTGATGGGGCAAACCCTGATGACATATGGCAGGAAGGACGGCGGCAACTTGCGGCCTATCCTGATCTGACCTGGTATGAGGGAACGGTTCAGGAGATCTCAGGCGAGATTGGCATGTTTCGTGTTCGCACGGATATGGGAACGGACTTTACATCTCACCGACTATTGCTTGCCACTGGTGTTCGTGATGAGCTTCCGGATATTCCGGGGCTGGCAGAGCGTTGGGGCAAGTCGGTTTTCCATTGCCCTTATTGTCACGGCTATGAGCTGGATAAGGGGCCGATTGCTGTGATTGCCTTTAATTCTGTCTCAATGCTGCAGGCTGAGGTTATGCCGGATTGGGGTGCCACGACCTTCTTTACAAACAATGCCATGCCGCTGGATGCAGAGCAGCGTGAAAAATTGCTTCGGCAAGGGGTCGTGCTTGAGGAGATCGGGATCAGTCGCATTGAGGGGGCAGCGGATATTGTGCTTGAGGATGGCCGTAAACTGTCATTCTCGGGCATCTTTGTTGTCTCAAATACGTTTCCATCCAACTCTTTAGCCGAGGCTGCGGGCTGTGGGCTTGAGGAGCACCCTATGGGGCAGCAGCTGGTGACGAATGAGTTTCAGGAGACAACGGTTCCCGGGATTTTTGCCTGCGGTGATGTTGCCCGTATTCCGCACTCGGTTTCGCTTGCCGTGGGTGATGGTGCCTTGGCTGGAATGCAGGTGCACCACTCATTGATTAATCCGCATATGTAAAGCGGCAGAGCCAGGCTTATTTGGCGCGCGTTCAGGTTCTTCATCGGTAGGGTCTAGGGATCGGTAAGGCGTATCAGGCAGGCGCTTTTTGCTTTGCGGCCATTGCTTCTTCCCAGCTTTTGATCAGAGCAGCGCGGCGTGCGGGGTATTTGTCGCTCTGGACCTCTAAGGAGCGCACCCGATCCGTCTTGAAATGCCGATAGTCCTGTCGTGTTTCGCACCAGGCAACGATGTAGCGGACGTTGTCCAGGTAGGCGATGAGCAGAGGCCAGATCAGGCGGTTGGTTAGTTGATTGTTCTTGTCCTGATAGGTGAGTTGCAGTTTGGAGCGGTCTCTGATGGCGCGGCGCAAGAGGGTGCCGTCGAACTGTTCGTGGATAGTCGCCGTTGTTGAGATGGGTTTGAGGCCAGCGTCCAATATGATTGGGCGCAGCTCCTGCGGAATGGCAGCAGATAGCTTGGCCACCAAGTCTCTGGCGGAGCGTGCAAGTGATGGATCTGCCTGTGTTGCAACCCATGCGGCGCCTAGCGCTGCGGCTTCCAGCTCGTCAGCTGTCAGCATCAATGGTGGCATGTCGTAGGCATTATCAAGCACATAGCCTGTTCCCGCTTCTCCGGTGATCGGAACCCGCTGGGCCATGAGTTCAGCCATGTCGCGGTACAGTGTTCGCAGGGATATTTCGAGCTCGTCTGCGAGGGCGCGTCCTGTCACAGGAGACCGGCTCGACCGCAAAATCTGGATAATGTGGAAAAGGCGTTCCGTACGACGCATTGCGGGCTCCTGCTGTCATGCTGCTGCCATAACGGTGTCAGCAGCGCAACTGTATCAATGGTTCAGCACCAAAGCGCAATAGCAACATATTTGCCACGTCAGAGGAAACCAAAATGATACGCCGTGAACGAACCATGATGATTGATGCCCGTCCTGATGTTGTTTGGGATGTTATCGGGCGGTTTATGCATGTTGATGAGTATGCCCCGCTTGTGACGTCTGTTGACGCTATGACGGAAGGGCCCGATGGGGTTGGCTCAAAGCGGCGTTGTCACTTTGAGGATGGCAACTCCGTTGTTGAAGAAGTGACAGAGTGGGACCCCAATCACCGCTACCGGGTCCGGCTGAGTGAAACTTCACCGATGCCGCTGAAGGAAGCGTATGCTGAGATTTGCATCAAGCCGCAAGGGCAGGGACGGACGCTGGTGGTGTGGAGCATTGAGTTTCGCATGAAGTACGGTCCCCTCGGGTGGTTGATGGGTCAGACGCTCCTGAAAATCATGATGGGCAAGGTTATTGACGGAAACCTGAGGGGTCTGGCTGATAAGGTTCGGGTGCCGCGGGCACTTGCAGCATAGGCAAGGGTCGATAGGGAGCAGGTCCGGGTGGGGAGGAGATGATTGCGTCAGTTGAGGCTTACTCACACTCTCTTTCGCGCTCAAAGTAATCGCGCAGCAGTCCGACGCGTTTCGGGCGGAAGAATTCTTCCAGAAACTCAACGGACTGGATACGGTCGAGCCGGAACATGCGGAAATCTTCGCGTAGGCAGCACCATGCGATCAGGGCCTGCACCTCGCTGAAGAAGTAGATGGTGAGTGGCCAGACTTTGCGTTTGGACTGGCGGTCGTTCAAATCCAGATAATCCAGACGGACCGCCTGTTCATTCCAGATTGCCTCGCGAAGGCCAGGGAAATCGGCTTCAGATGTGGGCGTGTTGCGCAAGATGTGGCTGCCAACTGTGGCGTGACGCAAGCGTTGGCGCATGCTTTGCGGAAGGCTTGCCTCCAGTTTCACCAGAGCGTTTTGTGCTGCGTAGGTGAACTCAGTGTTGCCAAGTTTAGCTACGGTATGCAGGCCAAGAGCCAAGGCCTCCACCTCATCGGCTTCAAAATGCATTGGCGGCAGTGAGGGGTCTTCCGTCAGCGTGTAGCCAAAGCCTGCTTCGCCATCGATTATTGCGCCAGAGGAGCGAAGGCTTTGAATGTCGCGGTAGATGCTACGCTCCGAGACTTCCATTTCCAAAGCCAGCCGTGATGCCGTTACCGGCGATGGTAAGCGCCGCAAGACTTGCATCAGGCGAATGAGGCGATCTGAGCGGCTCACAAACAGTCTCCAGTTTCAACCTGCCAACGGGAATGAGTCTGAGCATAGCCATGCTGACAGGAATTGTCAGGAGCCCATTCGTATGAAGGAGCGGCACAGAGCTGACATTTCACGCTCTGGGAGATGAGCCAGGGAGACCGGCATGTTGCGCTTAAAACCTATTCATATACTTGGAGGATTCCTCATAATGTCTACCAGCTTTCCAACTACTGCTTCAGCTTGTGACGAGATGGACAAGCTAACCATCGTTAATCCAGCAAACCTTTATGATCCATCCGCTCACGGCTATAGCGTTTCAGTGGTTGCGCCAACTGGTGGGCGGGTTGCGTATGTGTCCGGGCAAGGAGGTGTTGATGACAACGGTGCTTATTCGCCAGAGTTTGCGGTGCAGGTGAAACAGGCTTACGCAAACTTAGGAAAGGTGCTTGATGCGCTTGATGCCACCCCAGCGCAGGTTGCTAAGCTTACCGTCTTTGTGGTTGACCATGATCCGTCGAAGCTCGGCGTACTGACGCAAACCGTCGCTGAGATGTTTGGCAAAACGCTTCCGGCACAGACGTTGGTGCCTGTTCCCAAGTTGGCAATTGAGCCGATGCTGTTTGAGGTGGATGCGGTGGTTGTGCTGCCATAGCGCCAGCACTTGTAGTGACCGTTTAGACGGGCTGGTGTTGGGTTGCTTTTACGCAGTGGTGCATCTGTTATTTGCAAAACGCATGTGGATGAGGGGATAGGGGCGGCCTTGAGCGTCGAGTTCTGAGCGCCCTGTTTCCTGAAACCCAATGCTACGATAAAAACCAACAGCCTGAGTGTTTTGCTCGTTTACATCCGTTGTCAGGTTCGGGTGCTCAGCAAGTGCGGCTTTGATGAGCTGTTTGCCGATGCCTTTGCCATGATGTGAGGGATCAACAAACAGCGCCTCCAGGTGTCCTTCATGTAAAAACATAAAGCCGAGTGGCTTATCTTGATCGTCCACTGCTAGGACAAAACGCACTTGAGGAAAGAAGGCGGCAACCTCTTGCTCAATTGCTTTAAGGTCATGCGGCTCAAGAAAGTGGTGTGTTGCGTCGACAGCTCTGCGCCAGATTTCCAAAATTTGGGCGGTGTCTTGCTCGTTTGAAGGGCGAATTTGAAACATATGCGTCATTACAAGTTTGTATAGGTGCTCGCAAGGTTCTTTGATTGCGCTTTTCTTGAATGTGTTTGGCGAAAGCTATAGAGATCCTGATATAGGTCAGTTGTTTAGGTGGGGCAGGTGGTTATAGTTCAAGCCTGACTTGCGAAATGGAGTGTGCTGGTTGTGGCTGGTATCTGGCGTTTTCTTGGTGCGGTTGTTGTGAGCCTTGCGCTGGTTGGTGGAGGCAGCGTTGCTGCGTTTGCGCAGGAGCGGGAGCAGATATTGGTGTTTGCGGCGTCCAGCTTAAAAGATGTGCTTGAAGACGCTGGTGCGGTGTTTGACCAGACCCACAACACGGATACTGAATTTTCCTTTGGTGGCACGCAAACGATCACCCGCCATGTGGTTGCTGGTGCGCCCGCTGATCTGCTGGTGACGGCGGATGATGCGTGGATGGAATATGCGGTCCGCAATGGTGTTCTCGTGGATGACAGTGTGGTTGAGCTGGCGTCAAACGGGCTTGTGCTGGTTGGTTCGCAGGAGCTGGACGCCATGCCGGTTGAGCTGGAGCCTGAAGCGTTGCAGGCAGCGCTGGCGAATGGGCGCCTTGCTATGGGCGAGCCGGAGACGGTGCCGGCTGGGCGCTATGGCAAAGACGCGCTGATTAATCTTGGTTTGTGGGAGAGTGTGGCACAGCGGGTAGCGCCGGTTGAGAATGTGCGTATTGCTCTGGCTGCAGCTGCACGGGGGGAAGTGCCGCTGGCACTGGTGTACGCATCTGATGCGCAAGTGGAGCAAGGGGTTCGCGTGCTTGCGAAAATTCCGCAGGACAGTCATGATCCCATTGTTATTCCCGGAGCGTTGACCTCTGTGCATTCGAAAAGTGGCGTAGAGTTCCTGGAGTTTTTGAAGAGTGCTGAAGGGCAGGAGATCTTTCGGGTCCATGGTTTTAAAGTGAGTGGCGATTGAGCTTTTATCTGACGGATGCAGAATGGGAAGCGATCAAGCTGTCGCTGCAGGTTGCTGGCCTTGCAATAACAATTGCGCTGCCGCCTGCGGTTCTGCTTGGCTATGTTCTCGCCCGCTGGAAGTTTCCCGGTCATACGCTGGTTAATGCGCTGGTGCATTTGCCGATTGTGCTGCCGCCTGTGGTGACAGGGTATGTTCTGCTGGTGCTGTTTGGGCGGCAGGGCGTGCTGGGTGCCTTTTTTGCTGATGTGTTTGGCATTGTGTTTGCCTTCCGCTGGACGGGGGCGGCGCTGGCTGCCGGGGTCATGGCGTTTCCGTTGATCATTCGGCCTGTAAAGCTTTCCTTTGAGCTTTCCGATGGGCAGCTGGAAGAAGCCTCCCATTCGCTGGGGACCTCGCGCCTTCGGACATTCTTGCTGATTACGCTGCCGCTGGCGTTGCCGGGCATTCTGAGTGGCGCGATCCTTGGGTTTGCCAAGGCGATGGGTGAATTTGGGGCAACGATCACGTTTGTTTCCAACATTCCCGGTGAAACGCGGACGCTGTCGCTTGCGCTTTATACGGAGATGCAGAGTCTTTCGGGTGAGGCTGGCACGATCAGGCTGACTGTGATTGCGATTGTCGTTTCCATCTGTGCGCTGGTGTTCTCCGAGATTATCTCTCGTCGTCTTTCCCGCAAGTTGGGAGGGCGACATGATTGATGTCGATATTTCCAGCAGGCTGGGCGACTTCTCGCTCTCCGCGAAATTCACGGTGAACAGTGGGATTACGGCGATCTTTGGTCGGTCGGGGGCTGGCAAGTCCTCGCTGATCCGTATGATTGCGGGGCTGTCTGCTCCGGATCGCGGACGCATTGCGCTGGGCGAGCGGGTTGTGTTTGATCGGGCAGCTTCCATCAATGTGCCTGTTCAGCAGCGCGGGGTGGGTATGGTGTTTCAGGATGCCCGCCTGTTTCCGCACATGAGCGTGGAGCGGAACTTGCTTTACAGCCAGTGGGCTGCGGGGCGTCAGTCTGCTGTTGGTTTGGGTGAGATTGCTGAGCTGTTGGGGATTGCTCATTTGCTCAAGCGCCGTCCCCATGGGCTTTCTGGTGGCGAGAAGCAGCGAGTGGCGATTGGGCGAGCGCTGCTTTCCAATCCGCAGATCCTTGTGCTGGATGAGCCGCTGGCTTCGCTGGATGCCTCCCGCAAGGCGGAGATCCTGCCGTATCTTCTGAAGCTGAAGAACGAGTTCGGCATTCCCATGCTTTACGTGAGCCATAGTCTGGGCGAGATTGAGCAGCTGGCGGATACGCTGGTGCTGCTGGATGCGGGGACTGTGGTGGCGCATGGGCCAATTGCGCAGATGCTGAGTAATCTGGAATTGCCGCAACTGGCGAGTGGGCCGGATGCGGGCTCACTGTTGTTTGCCAAGCTGGACCACTATGATGCGCAGTGGCAGATCACCGAGTTTGGTCTGGAAGGGCAGATCTTGCAATTGCCCGGTATGCTGGGCGAGGTGGGGCAGGATGCACGTATTCGCATTAAGGCGAAGGATGTGGCTCTTGCGCGCAAGGCGCCTGATGAAGCTTCTATCCGCAATGTGCTTTCTGTTGTGATTGAAGGCATTACGGAGACCTCTGGCCCCTATGCCGAGGTGGATTGCCGGGTTGGGGAGCAGCACTTGCGGGCGCGGCTGACACGCCACTCGGTGCACGAGCTGCAGTTGACCGCCGGACAAAAGGTATTTGCTTTGATTAAAAGTGTTGCGCTGGACCAGTGAACAAACACGGGTTAAACCGTAGATGATTGAGCGTATTTCAGCGATGTCACGGGAGGCGTCGCGGTTACAGCATATCTTCACGCGTATCCTTTTTGGAGAACCCTCGAGTTTTCGGGGATGCGCTCTAACCTGCGTATCGGACAAGTGACGTGAGACGGAAGAGCAGAACAGAGCGATGGCATCGGGTGTCCAGAGTGGCGCTCATGATGTTTGTGCTGTTTGCTCTCATTGTTGCCTGGGTCGCGATGAAGCTGAGCAGCCAGTTTTATATGGCTGATTTGCAGTTGCGCAGTCAGGCGACTTTGTCCGTACAGGCTGCCGGGCTCGAAAAGTATCTCGACAAATACCGTTTGCTGCCGCCCTTGCTGGCGCAGCGCTCTGACATTGTGCGTATCCTTGCCGATAATGAGCATGAGCGCGGGCAAAATGTTGCCAAGGTGATTGCGGGAATGTCCGGTGCACAGGAGGTGTGGTTTCAAAAGCCAGAAGGCGAGATAGTTGCTTCCAACCTGATTGAGCATGCCAGTGTGGCTGGACTGGGCGTGTCCTCGTATGGGGATGCGTTGCAGGCTGCGCGGCAGGGGCGGCTGGGCCGGCAGCTGGTGCTGTCACGAAATGGTGGAGCCGCCAGTTATGTCTTTATCGCGCCTGTGCGGCAGGGTGAGCAGGATTATGGTTTCATCGCTGTGCGCGTCAGCCTTGAAGAGGTGGAGCAAAACTGGGCGCTTTCCAAGGACCGGCTGGTTGCTGTTGATCAGAACGGTATTGTGGTGGCGACCAATCAGGCGAGCTGGCGTGGTGAGCGTCTGGATGCTGAGCGTACCGCACGGAATGGGCGTGCAGCGGGTGAGCAGAACGGTGTTATTGATCGACGCTGGGAGGATCAGGATTTCCAACTGGTGCGTCTGAACCCGCCGCTTAATAAGACCAACTTCCAGATGATTGAGCAGGATCTGCCCGTATTGAACTGGCAGGTGGTGCTGTTTGCGGACACGGCACAGGTTCGTCAGCAGGCGATCTGGGCGGCGCTGGTTGCTGTGCTTTTGTGCGTGGTGAGTAGCGGTCTGTTCTGGATGGCCGGGGAGCGGCGGCGGCGGTTGCTGGAGCGCATGCGGCAGGACAAGGATTATGCGGAGAGGCTGGAAGCGCGGGTGCATGAGCGCACGCGTGAGCTTTCCACCATGAATGCTTTGCTGGCGCAGGAAGTGCGAGAGCGCGAGGTGGCCGAGAAGGAACTGCAGCACGCGCAGGCAGGGCTGGTGCAGTCTGCCAAGCTTGCGACGCTGGGTGAAATGTCTGCCGCGATCTCTCACGAATTTAACCAGCCGCTGGGCGCGATCCGCACCCACTCTGAAAATGCGCAGGTGCTGATTGAGAGTGGCAAGTCTGATCGGGCACTCAAGAGCCTTGGCAAGATCGTTGCCATGGTGGAGCGGATGGCGGCGATCAGTCAGATCCTGAAAGGGTTTACCCGCAAAGCGGGGCGTGATCTGATGCCGGTGAAGGTTTCTGCCGTCATTGACGAAGTGCTGATGCTGACGGGTCCGCGCTGCAAGCAGATGGGCGTGAACCTTGAGGTGGTGCAGGATGATAAATCCATCGAGGTTCTTGCGGGTCAGGTGCGGCTGTCACAGGTGCTGATGAACCTGATGGGCAATGCGCTGGATGCGATGAAGGCGCAGGACGGTCCGTTGATCCGGATTTCTGTTTTGCGCGAAGAGCAGCAGGCGGTCATTCGGTTTGAGGACAATGGGCCGGGTGTGCCGGATAATGTTGCCGCGAGCATATTTGATCCGTTCTTCACTACAAAGGATGTGGGGGAAGGATTGGGGCTTGGTCTGTCCATTGCCTTTAAAATAATCAAGGACCTTGAAGGGGAGCTGCGCTATGAGCAATCCGAGCTTGGCGGTGCCTGTTTTGTGATTGTGCTGCAGGATGCAGCGGCCCTTTCCGGCGATCCTAAGGAAAAAGAAATTGAGTATGGACGTATGGGCGATTGATAAAGCCACCATTCTTCTGGTCGATGACGACGAGGACATGCGTGAGGCGCTCGTTGAAGGGCTGGAACTGGCCGACTACAACGTGATGGCGTTTTCCCGCGCTGAGCAAGCACTGGAGCACATTACGCATGAGTTCTACGGGGTTCTGGTCAGCGATATCCGCATGCCGAAGATGGGTGGCTTTGATCTGATGAAGGCTGCCTTCGAGATCGACAGTGCTCTGCCTGTGGTGCTGATCACAGGTCATGGCGATGTGCCGCTGGCGGTCGAGGCCATGCGGGCAGGGGCCTATGATTTCAAGGAGAAGCCGTTTCCTGTCAGTGGGCTGGTCACCGTTCTTCAGCGCGGGTTGGAGAAGCGTCGCCTGACGCTGGAAAACCGTGTTCTGCGTGAAGAGCTGGGAAAGCTTTCTGGGCTGGAAGAGCGGATTGTCGGCAAGTCGCCTTCGATGGAAGCCTTGCGCAATATGATTACGGCGCTGTCTGGCACGGATGCGGATGTGCTGATTTTAGGTGAGACTGGCTCCGGCAAAGAGGTGGTTGCCCGCGCTTTGCACGAGGAAGGTGTGCGCAAGGATGGACCGTTTGTGGCGCTGAACTGCGGGGCGTTGCCGGCGGATATCATCGAGAGTGAGTTGTTTGGCCATGAGAAGGGTGCCTTTACGGGTGCCAGTGGTCAGCGCATTGGTAAGCTGGAACACGCCCATGGTGGGACTGTGTTTCTGGATGAGATTGAGTCCATGCCTTTGGACTTGCAGGTGAAGCTGCTGCGGGTTTTTGAGACGCGGGCGATTGAGCGGCTTGGGTCGAACAAATCGATTCCGCTGGATCTGCGTTTTGTGGCGGCAACCAAGGAAGATCTTGAAGCGGCATCCAATGAAGGGCGGTTCCGGAAGGATCTGTTTTACCGCCTCAATGTAATCACACTGGCTATTCCGCCGCTGCGGGAGCGGCTGGAGGATATTCCGGTGTTGTTCCACTATCTGACTCGAGGAGCTCGGGCGCGGTATCGTAAAGAAGTTCCGGAGATTTCGAGAGAGTTTCTTTCAGAGTTAATGCAGCGGGATTGGCCGGGTAATGTACGTGAACTGCGCAATGTGGCGGACCGGTTTGTGTTGGGGCTGGAAGGACAGGTCAAGCCAGTGAGCGCCGGTGATGGTGTTTCCGGGGCACAGAGCGGGACACTCTCTGAGCGTGTAAGTGCCTTTGAACGCGATATTATTGCTGCCGAGCTTGAGAAGAATGAAGGTAAGATCAAGCCGACTTATGAGGCGCTCTCCGTATCTCGCAAGGCGCTTTACGAGAAGATGAAAAAGTACGGCTTAAGCAAGGATGAGGTTGGTGAATAGATATGTGTCGAATTCGACACATTTTTGAGTAATCAATGTTACTTATTCGTAACAAATGCAAAATGAATAATTAGGTGAAATTCCGTAAGTGTCTGTAACTATTGGAACTATTAAAACTGGCACGCAGTTTGCTTTTAGTGTCGCGAGGAGCATCGCTCCGTTCCATCTGGGAGGATACTATGAAGAAAATGATTACTGCTGCCACCGTTGCAGCTGGAATGTTGACCGCGTCTCAGGTTTTTGCTGCTGAAGCGTGTGATCCGGGTGAAGTTGTTATCAAGTTCAGTCACGTGGTGTCTGCGACAGGCCACCCGAAGGGCGATTTTGCGACTGCACTTGCTGAGCGCATCAACACCGAGATGGATGGTAAAGCCTGTATGCAGGTGTTCCCAAGCTCTCAGCTGTTTGACGACGATAAAGTGATGGAAGCTCTGCTGCTTGGCGACGTTCAGGTTGCTGCGCCTTCTCTTTCAAAGTTTGAAGCTTACACCCTCAAGTACCGTGTGTTTGACCTTCCATTCCTGTTCTCCGACATGAATGCAGTGAACAACTTTACTCAGGGTCCAAAGGGTCAGGAACTGCTGGGTGCGATGTCTGACATCGGCTTTGTTGGTCTGGGTTACGTTTACAACGGCATCAAGCACTTCTCCGGAAACAAGCCATTGGTGGTGCCTGCTGATGCGAAGGGCCTGAAGTTCCGCGTTCAGACCTCTGACGTTGCTGTTGCGATGATCGAAGCACTGGATGCAAACGCACAGAAGCTTGCGTTTAAAGAAGTGTATGGCGCGCTGCAGACCGGCGTTGTGGACGGTCAGGAAAACACCTGGTCCAACATCTACACCAAGAAGTTCTTTGAAGTTCAGGACGGTATTACCGAAACCAGCCACCAGCTGCTGTCTTACCTTGCTGTGACGTCTCAGGAATGGCTCGATAGCCTTGAGCCGGATGTTCGTGATCAGTTCCTCACCATCTTCACCGAAGTGACCAACGAGTCCAACGCTCGCTCTTCCGCTATTAATGAAGCGAACAAGCAGAAGATCATTGAATCTGGTGCAGTCGTGCGCACTCTCACGCCAGAACAGCGTCAGCAGTGGGTTGATGTGATGAAGCCTGTATGGGGCAAGTTTGCTGATGACATCGGTCAGGACGTGATCGACGCTGCTGTCGCGGCAAACAACTAATCCAAAATACAATGAGGTCCGTCCGGTCATTAGATCGGGCGGACCCAGAAAATCCACAATGGTTTCTTTCTTTGTGCCGCCACACACTGGGATCTGGCGACACACACCGGGAAAAGAGAATGCTGTTGCGGGGGAGGGTGCTTTGTCTCGACTAAACAAAATAATTGATGCTTTCGAAGAAGGGGTTATCGCCACCATCCTTGCGTTGATGACGCTGGTTACCTTCTGGCAGGTTGTCATGCGGTATGGCTTTAACACTGGCTGGGGGGGCGCCCTGCAGTTCACCCGCGTGCTGTTTGCATGGCTTATTCTTTTCGGCATGAGCTACGGCTTGAAGATTGGTGCGCACCTTGGCGTTGATGCGTTTATCCGCCTGTTTCCCAAGCCAGTCTTCCGGGCTTTCGGACTCCTTGGCGCGCTGTTGACACTGTTGTATGCGGCGCTGCTGTTTGATGCAGACTGGTTTGGCTGGTTGCTCGGGCTTGATAACCGCGGTTCTTCCGGCGGTGCGTTCGACTACGTGGCGCGGTACTACAAGCTTCCAATCGGCATGGAAGATCTGAAGTTTCCTGAGTGGTATCAGGAGATGTTTGGCGTGAAAGAGCGCGTTCCGCGCTGGTGGGGCTATGTGATCCTGCCTGTCGGTCTTGTCCTTCTTGGTTTCCGGTCATTGCAGATGTGCTGGCTGATCATCACGGGGCAACGGGACACCATGATTGCCGCGCACGAAGCTGAAGAGCTCGTTGAAGAAAATAAAGACGTTCTGAAGGACTAAGCTCAATGGAAACCGCTGTTCTCTTTTTGCTGCTCTTCGGGCTGCTTCTCATCGGGGCTCCAATCGCGATTGCGCTTGGCTTGTCTTCCGTTCTCTTTATCGCACTGTTTTCTCATGACTCCATGAGTTCCGTGACCATTCAGATGTTCAATGCGTCACAGAACTTCACCTTGCTTGCGATTCCGTTCTTCATTCTTGCGTCCAGCTTCATGTCCACGGGTGGTGTGGCGCGCCGTATCGTGAACTTCGCGGTGGCGACTGTTGGTTGGGTGCGTGGTGGTCTGGCCATGGCTGGCGTGCTGGCCTGTATGATCTTTGCGGCGCTGTCTGGCTCTTCGCCAGCGACTGTGGTGGCGATTGGTACCATTGCGATTGCTGCGATGCGTCAGGCTGGGTACTCCAAGGAGTTCGCTGCCGGTATCATCGCCAACGCCGGTACGCTGGGTATTCTGATCCCGCCTTCCATCGTGATGGTTGTTTATGCGGCGGCGACGAACGTTTCCGTTGGCCGTATGTTCCTGGCAGGTGTTGTTCCGGGCATCGTTGCTGGTCTGATGCTGATGGGTGCGATCTACTTCATCGCACGCAAGAAGAACCTGCCTTCGCAGCCGTTCCCGAGCTTTAAGGTGTTGTGGTCCACGTTTGCCCAGGCAGCCTTTGGCATGTTCCTGATTGTGATCATCCTTGGCGGTATCTATGCGGGTATCTTTACGCCAACAGAAGCTGCGGCTGTTGCTGCTGTTTACGCGTGTTTGATCGCTCTGTTCATCTACCGCGACATGGGTCCGCTTAAGGAAAAGAAATGGCGCAAGCCGGGTGAAAGCCTGATTGAATCGGTGGGTCGTAACGTCGGTTTGATCACTCTTTACTTCGTTCCAGCGCTGTTCCACCGGGATACACGCAAGGTGCTGATTGAGAGTGGTAAAACCACGATCATGCTGATGTTCATCATTGTGAACGCCTTGCTGTTTGCGCATACGCTGACTGCTGAACGTATTCCGCAGGTCATCACCGATTGGATGGTTGGTGCTGGTTTCGGCTGGTTCACCTTCCTCGTTGTGGTCAACATTATCCTGCTGATTGGCGGGCAGTTCATGGAGCCGTCTGGCCTGCTGCTGATCGTGGCGCCTGTGGTGTTCCCGATTGGGCTGGAGCTGGGCGTTGATCCAATTCACCTGGGTATCATCATGGTGGTGAACATGGAAATTGGCATGATTACGCCGCCTATTGGGCTCAACCTGTTCGTGACCTCGGGGATCACGGGCATGAGTCTGGTGCAGGTCGTGCGTGCTGCTGCTCCGTTCGTGATGGTTCTGCTGGTGTTCCTCGTTATGGTCACGTACCTACCGTGGCTCTCCACAGCGCTGCCCACCTACATGATGGGGCCAGAGGTTGTGCTTAGATAGCTGACACTAACTTGCGTTGAAAATTATTTTGAAAGGCCGGGGCATCAGCTCCGGCCTTTTTGGTTTCCCCGCTTATTCGAGAAAAATGCCTCCCAATATTTTAGGGTAATTTTTGTGGGCTGAACTGATAGTTCAAGTTTGGTTTAACCCGGTCAGTCAGGTGCTGAGGGGGGTGTTGCTCTAGCTCTTGAGTGAGGTGCCTATGTGGAGAACTTTTGCTGCTATTAGCCTTGCGATGGTGCTTGGTTCCGCTGCACCAGCCTTTGCTCAGGAGCCGTGCAAGCCGGGAGAGCTGGTCATTAACTTTAGCCATGTTGTGCAGTCTACCGTCGACCCTAAAGGGGATTTTGCAACGATGCTGGCTGAGCGTGTGAACACAGAGATGGATGGCAAGGCCTGCATGCAGGTGTTCCCGTATTCCCAGCTTTTCGATGATGATCAAGTGATGGAAGCCATGCTGATGGGCGATATGGAAATCGCGGCTCCCTCCCTTTCCAAGCTTGAGGCTTATACCCATAGGTACCGTGTGTTTGACCTGCCGTTTCTCTTTGAGGACATTGATGCTGTCGATCGTTTCACCCAGAGTGAAAAGGGACAGGAGCTTTTGCAGGCTATGTCTGATGAGTATGGGGTCGTTGGTCTTGGCTATCTCTACGAAGGGCTGAAGCACCTTTCTGCAGGTCGGCCACTTGTCGTGCCATCTGATGCGAATAGGCTGAAGTTCCCGGTTCAAAACTCTGATGTGTCGGTTGCTATGATTGAGGCGATGGGGGCGAGTGCCCAGAAGCTGGAATTCAGGGAAGTGTACGGTGCATTGCAGATAGGTGTGGTGGACGGACAGGAGAACAGTTACTCCAATATACTGACCTCACGTTTCTTTGAAGTGCAGGATGGGGTGACGGAGACCAATCATCAATTGCTGGCCTACGTGGTGTTTGCGCACCAGGTGTGGCTGGACAGCCTTGACGCTGACGTGCGCGAGCAGTTTCTGACGATCTTCAACGAGACGCTGCAAGAGGCCAATGCGCAGGCGGCCAAGACCAATGAGGAAAACCGCCAGAGGCTTATTGATGTGGGCTACGCTGTGCGTGAGTTGACACCTGAACAACGGGCGAAATGGGTTGATCTGATGCGGCCTGTGTGGAGGAAGTTTGAAGAGGAAATCGGGGTAGACCTGATTGAGGCTGCGGAAGCGGCCAATCAGTCGAAGCCGGACTGATCGTTTTCTGCATGACCATTTAAGAGTATTGCGTGTACGTATCCACGTTCTATGATCAATGTTGATCATTGAATAGGTGCGTCATGTCCGAGGTTATTTATCTTTCCGCCAAAGAAGCTGCCAATGAGCTGGGCGTGCGCCCGGCAACGCTCTACGCCTATGTGAGCCGTGGATTGATCCGTTCCGTTCAGGGGGCGGGTCGGACGCGGCTTTATGATGCCTCCGACGTCCGTTTCCTGCGCAGCCGCCGTGCTGGGGAGGGGACAGAAGAGCGGGAGGGGCAGTCGCGTAGTGCAGCGGCGAAAGGTGTGCTTGAGACAAAGCTCACGCTGCTGACTGATGAAGGACACTATTATCGTGGGCAGTCTGCTTTGGAGCTGGCAAGGGCTGGGACGCTTGAAAGTGTGGCCACGTTGCTGTGGGATTGCAAGAATGACCCGTTCGCTCAGCCTGCGCCGCAAGCTGTCGGGCTGCTGAGCGAACATCAGCAGCCTGTGGAGCGGGCGATTATCGCTCTTTGCTGCTGGCCTGAGCAGGATACGGCTGCCTATACGCTGTCTCAGGAGCTGCTCAAGCAGAAAGGGGCGAGCCTTACTCGGCTTGCAGCCAGCGCGCTGCTGTTTCAGGAACCAAGCACCGCCCCGATGCACCGACAGATTGCCCATGCCTGGGGCATCCACGATGAGAAGGCGATTGATCTGATCCGGGCGACGCTTGTCTTGTGCGCTGACCATGAGCTTAATACCAGCGCTTACGCGGTGCGGTGTGCTGCTTCGACACGCGCGCCGCTGCATGCGGTTCTGATTTCCGGGCTGGGAGCCTTTATGGGCCCACGTCATGGCACAAACGCAGAGCGTGTTCTGAGTTGGCTGAAGCACATTCATGCGAGGGACGATATAGAGAGCGTGCTGCAGGAAAGATGCATGAACGGTGAATATCTACCGGGACTTGGCCATTCTGTTTATGGCGGGCCAGATCCTCGTGGCGAATTTCTATTAGACATGCTCATGCAAAGTGAGCTGGATCACCCGCTCATCGAACTGATTCCACCCTTGCTGGAAAGATCACGTGAGCTTTTTGGAAAGCACATGAATGTGGATTTTCCACTAGCTCTTTTGGTGCAGGTTTTGCATCTCCCAAAAAAATCTGCAGGTATTTTGTTTGGTATATCAAGAATTAGCGGTTGGATTGCGCAAGCGCTAGAACAATACCAATTGCAAGAACAAATACGCCCACGTGCTGCATACGTTGGTATTCGTCCGAGCTAAAAAACCATTCAAGTGAATAGTTAGTTTTTTTGATCTTTAACCTGAGCGTGTATCTAAATATAGTTCAATGTTTTCCTAGCGTAAGATTATGTAGTTTATGTAATTATGGTGTAGTAAAGTTTGTATCGATTATTTTAGCTCGATGCCTAGAAGTATTTTCGAGATTATCAATAATCGAGTAGTTTGTAATCGATGTTATCTATTGTGGAAATTTGTGTTTTTACATGTTTTTGACGTCTACTAGTCGTTTTGGGGGTGTTCAAATTGGGGAGGCTCTATGTTACGTCTACATCGTCATTCGAAATATTTGATGTATTTCTCACTCTATCAAGAATAAGGCATTTCATGAATCGTTTGCCCCCTTTGAATGCTTTGGTCGCGTTTCGTGCAGTTATGGAAACTGGGAGTTTGGTTTCGGCGGCCCAAAAGCTGGCAATTACAGCTAGTGCGGTCAGTCACCGGCTCAAGGCGCTGGAAGATCATCTGGGGCTGGAGCTGTTTGAGCGGCGTTCCAGAGCTGTCTTTCCAACAGCTGCAGCGTATCGTTATGCCTCCGAGATCGCCGAGGCGTTTGACAGAATTTCTACGGCTACGCGCACCATTGAAGCAATCGGAAACAGAGATACCTTGAGTATCCATTGCTCCTCGAGCTTTGCGAGCAATTGGCTGCTGCGCCGACTGCGCTCTTTTACAGCGCATAACTCTGAGATCACAGTTACTGTTTCCAGCAGTAGCACTGATCAGAGTATTGAAGGCGGGCTGTATGATCTTGTCTTCACACGCGAAGCTGATGCTCCTGACGAGTTCCGTGAGTTGTCGTTGGGGCGGGAGAAGTTCCGTCCGCTGATCTCGCCAGAACTGCTGGATTCGCTTGGTTACCCAAAGAAGCCCAACGAGCTGCTTAAGCTTCCTGTCATTCGCAGTGAGGGTGCTCCGGTTTCCTGGGAAACGTGGCTGACGGAAGCTGGTGTGTCCAACCCAATCGTCAATGAGATGATGGTGTTTGAAAGTGCAGCGCTGGCGCTTGATGCTGCCAATAAAGGGTTCGGGATTGTTCTAGAGTCCAACCTTTTGAGCGCTGAAGCTGAAACTGCCGGGCGTCTTGTTCCGATCTTCCCTGAATACCAGCGAGATGGCCGTGAGCATAAGCTGATGTGGCGTGAGAAGCGTGGCGCTGAGCCGAAGATCCGCAGTTTCCGTGACTGGCTTGAAAACCAGCTGCGTTATGATTTCGTGGATGATGAAGCTTATGAGCCAGCTGACGCTCTGGTTGACTAATCGGGCGTAGTGATGTGCGGCTGGTCGCAGGGGCGAGCGACGGCCAGTATTCAGTGATGTTTTTTGAGTTGGGTGGGTGCTTCGGTATCCACCCAATTTCGTTTTAATGCTTGCTAGTTGATGGTGCGGATCCGTCGCAGGAGGCGGGGCCCTGAGGCAAATTTCTTCTGTTCAACTTCGATTAAATCCCTTAGAAGCACCCCTAAATACGCGCCCTTTGATTTTCCCCAATGCAAAGCGTGAGGCGCGGGACAATAGCTCACTGTTAGAGCTATAGAAAACACCAGAGAATTTGGTCGCCACCATGAGAACTTCAGAACTCCTGATGCCTGCGGGCAACTTGCAGAAACTCAAGATTGCCGTTCTTTACGGCGCGGATGCAATCTATCTTGGTACGCCGGACATGTCGTTGCGCACGAAGGCAGAGTTTACGCTTGAGCAGGTCGTTGAAGGCATTGAATTTGCGCATAAACATGGCAAACGTGTTTATCTGACGCTGAACCTGTTCTCGCACAACAAAGACGTTCCCAAGCTGAAGGAATATGCGGAGACCATCCGCGATATTAATCCAGACGGCTTGATCATTGCAGATCCGGGTGTGTTCCAGTTCATGCGCAAAGAGCTGCCAAATGTGCCTCTGCACATTTCCACGCAGGCAAACGTGTGTTCCTGGCTTTCCGTTGATTTCTGGAAAGAGCAGGGTGCAGACCTGGTGGTGCTGGCGCGTGAAGTTTCGTTCCCTGAGCTTTCTGAAATTCGTGAGAAGTGCCCGGACATCCGTTTGGAGGCGTTTGTTCATGGTGCAATGTGCATGACCTATTCCGGTCGCTGCCTGCTGTCCAACTTTATGGCGGAGCGTGGCGCGAACCAGGGGAACTGCGCGAACTCCTGCCGCTGGAACTACAAAGTGCGCATGCGCATGAAAGATGGAACCATCAATGAGCTTGAGCTGAACGAAGACAACATCGACATGTTCGAGTTCCTGCTGGAAGAAGGCTGTCGTCCGGGCGAATTGATGCCAATTCTGGAGGATGGTCGCGGGTCTTACATTCTGAACTCCAAAGACCTGTGCCTGATGCCGAAGCTTGATGACTTCCTGCGGATCGGTGTGGATTCTCTGAAGATCGAAGGTCGTAACAAGTCCATGTACTACGTGGCGGTTGTCGCGCGCGCTTACCGGATGGCGATTGATGATTACTATCGTGATCCGGAGAACTGGAACCCGCAGAAGTACATGGATGAGATGTACAGTGTTGCCAACCGTGGCTACACAACAGCCTTCCATGAGGGCCGCCTGAATAACTTCGCTCACAATTATGAGGACACGCATTCCATCGGTGAGTGGGAATTTGCCGGTATCATTGAGGATGTGGCGGACGATGCCTTCTATATGAAGGTGAAGAACAAGATCATCGCTGGTGAGGTGCTGGAATTCCTGCAGCCGATGTCTGACGACAGTGTGTTGTTGCGTATCTACGAATTTGAAGATGCTAAGTCCGGGGAGATGACGCAGGAAGTGCATGCTGGCAAACAGCCTGTGGTGCGTATCCCGTTCTCCCTGTTTGATAAGGAAGATGCGGCGACGTTTAAAGAGCGCTTTCCGGTCAATACGGTTGTGCGTAAGGAACGGCCGCTGACGCCTGAGCAGTGGAGCCGTTTGAAGCTGGACCGGACGGCCGAGCGCATTGAAGCGCGCGGTGAGGCGACCGATGCGCAGCAGAACAAGTACGAGAGCCAGCGCGACAGGCTGATTGATGCGATTGCTGAAGGCAGTCAGGATCGTAAGCCGAAGTCTCCGCGCCTTGGACTGGAAGGATGTTGTGGTCGCGGCTGTAACGGCTGCATGATCTTCTGGGAAGATCCCAAGTTTGAGAAGGCGCGAGAAATCCTGAAGACCAAGAAACAGGGTGAGATGCTGGCCCGGAATGCGTTGAAGCATGAAGTAAGCTGATAGCTTAGAAGAATTGATTGATCTGATGCCCTGGCCGCAACGCTGGGGCATTTTTTTATCTTGATGCTGCGAGCCTCCACTAAGATTTTTTGATAAGGCTAGAATAATTAGTAATATTAACTAATATTAGCAAAAATTGATGTATGTATTAAACATGGGTTCTACGCGTTGCCACGTCCAATGCCGGGGTGTTTGGGCTGGTCATCTCGTGGGGCCGCATGGGGCAACAAAATACGCCGATCTTACCTGTTTGGATGCTGGCAAACTGGCTGTAGCGTGCTGATCGGAAAGTGGCGTGCAAGGGGTTATCTGCATCTGAGATGCAGTTTGGAAGGTAATTCGAGATGAATTGGTCCGGTAGGTTGAAGAGCGCGCCTAAAGCACAGGCATCTGATCAGGCAGGTGTGGGCGGCATTGATCCTAAGGGAATTGAAGTGCTTCTGTCGGCTTTGGAGGAAAAGCAGCCACTTCCCGAGGTGGAGGGTGTGCCAGCAGAGCTTTTTGAGCGCTTTGCGGCACTGAAACAGAAGCTGGACGCTCAGGATGAGCGCACTCTTGGTCAGACGGTCGAGTACTCAGTACAAGCCAGTGAGGCGATGGCGGCGATCTCGCAGATTACATGGCACATTCGCAAGACCGATGAAGGGTCACAGACGATTGCGACCGGTGTGGAAGAGCTGAACGTCTCGTTCTCCGAGATTGCATCCAGTGCGCAAGGAGCTGCTGATGCGATGGACTCTGCAAATGAGGCCATGCAGCAGGGAGAAGCTGCGACCCGTGAGTCTGCAGAGGCCAGCGAGCATATCGGACAATTCTTCGAGAGTATGATTGCGGCTGCAAATGAGCTGACGGAGGCTGCTGTTCAGATTGGCACCTTTGTGGGCACCATTGAAGGGCTCGCCAAGCAAACCAACTTGCTGGCACTGAACGCGACGATTGAAGCTGCGCGCGCTGGTGAGGCCGGGAAGGGCTTTGCAGTGGTGGCGTCTGAGGTGAAGGATCTTTCCGGTCAGACACAACAGGCGACGGACGATATTCGCTCACGGATCGAGACGCTGCAGGCGCATGTGAATGGTGTGAACTCTGCTGTCAGTGATGCACAGTCTTTGGTCGGCAAGAGCGTCGATAACTCGCAGAATGCCGAGAGTTTGATTTCTAAAGTGCTGCGCGATGTGAGCGTTGCGAGTACTCAGATGCGAGAGATTGCCCATCAGCTTTCCCAGCAGGAAGAGGCGACAGGCGAGATCAATCGCGGTGTTCATGTGATTGCAGCACATGCGCGTGATGTGAACGAGCGCATTGAGTATGTGATCAATACGGTTGCGCAATCTGAAAGTATTGTTGAGGCGCAGTTTGCTGAGTTTGAGAAAAGCAGCGTGCCGAACTTCATTCTGCATCGGGCGAAGGCTGACCACATAATGTGGAAGAAGCACCTTGCAGAGATGGCCGTTGGAATTGGAAAACTCCAGGCGGCGGAGCTTGCTGATCATCATCAGTGCCGCCTTGGGAAGTGGTATGACAATGTAGAGGATGCACGCATTCGGGATAGTCTGGCGTTCCAGAAGTTGCTTCCGGTTCATGCAGAGGTTCACGAACAGGGCAAGGCCTGCGCGCGCTTACTGGAAACCGGAGACCATGAAGGGGCAGACGCAGCTTACAAACGTATGGAGAATGCCTCTACTGAGGTGCTGCGTTATCTGGATGAGTTGCTGAGGAAGCGGTGATTGCATCGTTCTAATCAGAAACCAGAGCGGTCGTGCGATACGAGCACTCTGGTTTGCTGACTTGATCGAACTGGCAAAGTGAAAATCACTTTAGTGTCAGAAAAATGCGACAGTGTTTTTGATGTTTGTTTGTTTTTCTTGATGTTGAGATAATAAATCTAATGCAAATATTTAGAGTAGCTCATTTATAGGAGTGGTATTGTTTAACACGCTGATATTTAAGCGCATTTATTACTGAATTTGAAAAGTAGGTAATATGTGTTGCACTTCAATTTAAGAGCGCTCTGTGTATTAACGAGCAGCAAAGTCATGCTTTCCGTTGTAGCTGCGATAACTACTAAGTAGGTGTGTCCAGAAAACCATTTTTGTTAGGTGAAATTAGCATTTCACATTCAGCTAACTCCTTTTAGTAGATACTAAAATTATGAGGGGTGTATCTCAACTAAGCGGAGTTTCGTGCTGATTTGGGGTCACACATGAAATCCGGATTTTACGCATTAGCTGGTTGTACGTTGCTGCTAACAAGTGCTTGTGCACAGATGCCTAAAGATGTTCTGCAAGTGACTGAGCAGCACAAAGCTATGAAAGCGGCTCAGTCCAGAACTATCGCTTCACCAAAGAAAAAAGAAGTGCTTCTAGCTGGGGCAGCTGCTCTTCAGGATATGGGCTTCTCCATTGACAAGACAGATCCAGAATTAGGGCTCGTTGTGGGCTCGAAGCAACGTGATGCGAAAGAGGGTGAGCAAGTTGCATTAGCCGTTGTTGGTGCTGCAATTACGACAATACTTGCTGGGCCGGTCGCTGGGGTACACAACTTTAAATATGATGATGAGCAATTTGTGCGTGCTTCAATCACTGCTGGTAGTGAGGAAAATGCTACCGACCTGCGCATTAGCGTCCAGCGGATTGTGTTGGACCAAAGAGGTGACGTATCCAAAGCAGAAACAGTTAAAGACGAGAAGCTCTATAGCCAGTTTTACGAAACGCTGGGGGCGTCAATCCCTTGGGAAGTCACAGGAGGTTAATATGCTGTTTGATCAATCTAAAGCCCTTGTGAGTGCTTCTGTTCTCGCTGTCGCCTTTGGTACTGCTGGCTGCCAAATGTCTTCGAAAGACAATGTGTTTGACATTGCTGTAGAGGAACAGAGCGGACTACGACAGATTCAGTCAAGGACCTTTAAGACCAAAGATAAAGATAAAACGATCCAGTCGGTTATGACAACTATGCAGGACATGGGATTCGTTATCGGCAATGCTGATAAGGAACTAGGAACTGTAAGTGGGATGAAACTGGATGGATATCAGTTGCGAATGACAGTGAGTGTGGTTCCAAGGAATGATGGTGAGATGTTGGTGCGCGCGAACGCGTCCTATAACAATCAACCAGTAGATTCAGAAGCTGCCTACAATGATTACTTTAATGTTTTAGAGCAAGAGCTGAAACTTCCGGCGCAGGAACTGGGATAGCTTGAAAAGTTGGAAAAGCCCGGGCAGGTGGTGCGCCGGGCTTTTTGTTTGTCTTTTCTCGAGAAATGCTGCAACCTCTCGCCAATCTCGATGGATCAGACTGGGATGATTGTCCAGTAATCCAGATCAAGGATCACGCCGTCCTCGTATTTCCCTTCTTCATTCTTGAACGGGAAATCTTCGCAAGTGCGGTCCTTGGTGGCGACGAGGCGCAAGCGTAATGCAGCGACGTCGTCCCGGCCTTCAATCTTCTTTTTGTCCAGCACTTCAGACCAGGCGTAGACGGTGTCGCCTGCAAACAGCGGTGCAACGTGGCGTCCGGCGTTGATGCCTGTGATGTGGAAGGCGTTGCCCAGTCCGTTGAAAGATAGAGCGCGTGCCAGCGAGATGACGTGGCCGCCGTAGATCAGGCGTTTGCCGAAGCGGCTGTTTTTCTCGCTGTGATGATTGAAATGGACCTTCGCCGTGTTCTGGTACAGACGTGTGGCGAGCTGGTGTTCTGCTTCTTCCACGGTCATGCCGTCGACATGGTCAATTTTCTCACCGACTTCGTAGTCGTCGAAACGGAATGGCGAACCGGACAGGTCAAAGTCCCATTCATCGATGGAAAGCTTTGGTACGGCTTGTCCGAGACAGTCCTCGGAAGTACCCTCTGGCAAGTCCGGCAGGGTGGTTTGTGGTGCTGGCGCAGTTTCATCGCGCTTCTTCACCATCACCCAGCGGGTGTATTCCAGAACCTTTTCCGGGTTTCCGGGCTCTTTGTGGCGATAGCCAGTTGAGCGCACGTAAACAACACCGGTTTTTCCGTTTGAGTTTTCTTTGAGCCCGATGACTTCTGATTGAGCGGAGAGTGTGTCTCCGGCATAAACAGGCATCAGGAAACGGCAATCGGAATAGCCCAGATTGGCAACAGCATTTAGTGAAATGTCGTTGACCGTCTTGCCGAAGACCACATGAAACACCAGCAAGTCATCCAACGGATAATATGGGTATCCAATAGCTTCTGCAAAAGCAGTTCCTGATTGTACCGCAAAGCGAGTTCCGTACAGCGCAGTATAGAGAGCTGTATCCCCCTCGTTTATTGTCTTTGGTGTGCCATGTCTTATGACTTGGCCCACGTGAAAATCTTCGAAAAAGTTACCGCAAGACGTTTTAGTCTTAACCGCAGTTAACGTCATGTTTGTAGTCCCCCAACAACAACACGGCAGGCATTCAATAAGAAGTATTTTTAGTTAGCAAGCAACACCTTAGAAAGTTGACAGATTGCATAGAAGATGTCGCCTTTGATCTTTTTTGTTTTGCCCTCGTATTTTCCTTGGTTATCCAATTGACTTGTTTAATTTAACAAATTCAAAGGGTTGACGGATAATGTGGTGGTTCCAGCATTCCGTGCACCAGATGTCCGACAAAAATACTTGAAAGAAATGAGCAAGCTTTCTGTCGGTTTGAGGCCCTTTATATCTCAAAAGCAGTAGAAATGGGCAAATTATATGTAGATAGTAACTAGGTAATTAGGTCACAGTTCTGCCTTAGGCTTCAATATCAGATTGGGTTTGTAGGATTGTGCAAGCGAGTCGATGCCAAAATTCGTAAGAGACTGTGATTCACCTGAGGCGATTTGAACGCAGAATCCGGCACGGCACCCCTAAGAACCCGTAGTCTTTTCCTCCGCTTTAATGGGTTATCATGGGGGATGGAGGTTTGGGCCCATGGTGAGCTTGTTCTGGAGGGTTATAGGGGTTGTTTTGCTGGCATGGGTCGTGTGGGGGCTCTATGAGGGATACACGTTTCTCTACGACGTAATTTACAAGTCCGCAGACCCGGTGATGTACTGGATTGGTCTGGCCTTATGGAGCGCTCTTGGCTTGAGCTGCTTTTTCTCGTCAACTAATCAGGAATAAAGGGCCAATTTCTCAATTGATCTGAACTACACCGGTAGTATTCTACCGTCGTCGAATGCTGCTGGCAGTTTTGCTGCGGCATGTGGTTTTGAGTTCAGGGAGGTTGCTATGTCGAAGAAAACCCTAATTTCTTCAGGTTCACCCTTTGAAAAGACAGCTGGGTATTCTCGCGCAGTTATTGATGGTGACTTCGTCCATGTTTCCGGCACCACCGGCTATGATTACTCTACCATGCAGATGCCAGAGGATGTGGGAGCTCAGGCGGTTAATGCGCTGGAGACCATTAAGGGGGCGCTTGCGAAAGCCGGGTGCTCGCTGGAAGATGTGGTGCGCGCGCGCTATTACGTGACTGACCGGAGCCACGTTGAGGCTGTCTTCGCGGTTGTTGGTGAGTATTTTGGAGAAATTCGCCCTGCAGCGACGATGGTTATCTGCGATCTCATCAAAGAAGAGATGAAGGTTGAGATAGAAGTGACCGCTCGCAAAGGCTGATTATTCTTCCGTCTACACCACTGGCAGTGCCCCTGCTGATAAGTCTATGCAAGAAACTTCCGTTTTCTTGTCTTTATTACCCGTTGAAAGATGGTTTGCCTTAGCTATATAGGCAAGCAGTAGTGGCAATAACGAGATGGCGACGCATGACTGATTTTCCGAAAGAACTGCTGACTGGATATAACCTTTATAGAGAGCGCATTTATAGTCAGCTCGAGGAGGAATATCAAAACCTCGCCATCTATGGGCAAGAACCGCAGGTGATGGTGATTTCGTGCTGTGATAGCCGGGTCACGCCTGAAGGTATTTTCCATGCGCAGCCGGGTGAGTTGTTTGTAGCTCGTAACATAGCGAACCTTGTGCCGCCGTTTGTTGAGGGTGGAAGCACGCACGGTACCAGTGCAGCACTAGAGTATGCTGTGTCTGGCCTGAAGGTGAAGCACCTTGTCATTCTGGGCCACTGCAAGTGTGGTGGTGTTCAGGCGTTCCGTGAAAGCAACGGCAAGCTCAGTGAAACCGGCCAGTTTGTTGGTCCGTGGATCAAGATGCTGGAACCAGCTGCGATTACGCTGGCCTGTACTCCGGTTGACAAGAACGAAGACCCTCAGCTTGCGCTGGAATATGCTGGTATTCGCCAGAGCCTGAAGAACCTGATGACCTTCCCGTTTGTCGAGGAGCTGGTCGCCAAGGGAGAGCTGCATATCCATGGTGCGTGGTTTGATATCGGGTCCGGCACGTTGCGGGTCATGAACTCAGAAACTCAGGTCTTTGAGGATGCGCAGGATCTGTTGCCGCGCCTAAAGGAACAATCCGCAGAGACGCAGGCTTCCAAAGAAGCTGCAGAGAGCAAATAAACCTGCTGATTTGAGATGTTTTGTAAGGCCGCGTTCTACGGTGTAGGGCGCGGCTTTTTTGTTTGTTTGCCAGATTTCCAGCTGGTGCGTCTGATCTTCCAGAGAATGAGCGGTACGCTGAGGGTCAGGCAAACACCAGGAATGATGATTGAGAGATAGGTGCTGGCCAGCAAATCCGGTTGGTTTGGCGGGCGCAGGCCGATGATGAAGGCGATGAGCGAGATGGAAAAGCCGATGCTGCCCAGAACCCAGATGCCCCAGTTGCCAAATGGGACCTTATAGGCGCGCGGTACATTAGGGTATTTGTAGCGCAGTCTGATGGCAGTGCTGTAGAGCAGCAAATACATGAGGGAATAAAGCAGGACGGCTGTGGATGCGACGTACAGGAACACCTCGTTGGTATTCGGGTGCAGTACGAAAGCTGTTGCAATGAGTGTGGCGATGGTGGCTTGCACCAGCATGAGAGGCACAGGCATGTCGTGGGAATTTGAGCTCTGCAAAAATCTGGGTAACATGCCATCGCGTCCGGCGACGGCAAGGCTTTTGACAGGACCGGCGATCCAAGTACTGACCTGTCCTGCAGCACCAATGGCGATGAGAATTGCTGCGATGGGCAACAGATCAAGTACGCCGTAGTGGGCCAGCAGCACTGTATAAGTTTGCAAAACACCCAGTGTGTTTGAGATCTCGTTTGCCGGGAGGATCATAGCGATGGTTAGGCCTCCGAGGAGGGAGATTGAGAAGCCAATGGATGTGGCGATGAGGATCGCGATCGGATAGGTGCGCCGTACGTTTTGAACCTCGGTGGCATGACCAGCTGAGGCTTCCATTCCCAGAAAGCCGAAGAGGCAGCTTAGGAAGAGGAACAGGGTCGAGGTTTCAGCCAGTGACGGAATAACGTTGGCTGTTGTGATGCTGACGTCAATGACAGGGCGCGCGGGACCGGTGACGTAAAGCAGGCCCAGGGTGATCATGAGCAATGACGGAAAGATGGTGCCTGCCAGCAGGCAGTAGCTGGAGATGCGTTTGGCTACTCGTGTGCCGCGGAAATTTGCCAGCGTAGCGCCCCAGTAGATTATGATCGTGCCTGCAAACATGAGCCATGGGCTTTCATCGTCGGGGCGGTCAAAAACAAATGCGAGGGTTGCGGTGGTGTAGGCAACGGTTGCCACCATTGCAAAGATGGACTGGAACCATTGCAGGAAAATTGCCATGAAGCCAATCGGCGTGCCGAAGGCTTCCTGCACCCATGTGTAAACGCCATGCTTTGGCCAGCCTGTTGCCAATTCTGCGGAGATAAGCGCGATGGGCAGGATGTAGCAGAAGACCACTGCCGTGTTGAAGAATAGGATCTTCATGCCGGTTTGTGCCATGAGCGGCATGTTCAACATGGTCATGAAGAGTGCTGTGGTCATAAACACCAAGTTCCAAAGCGTTATGTGGTGCCTTGGTTGGGTCTGTGCAGCTTTGCTCATTCTTTACGCCCCTTGTCCGGTGAGGCGTGTTTGATGTTGTTGCGATGCAGGAACCAGATACCCAACGGAACCAGCAGGGCGAGAACGACAGCTATGATCATCAGTCGTTCAAAGTTCTCCAATGAGAATGGCAGAGCAGGGGGTGGAATGAACCCAATGGCAAAGCAGCTTATTGCGGTTAGCATGCCGATACCGCCAAGTAGCCAGATCCCCCAATTACCACCGGGCACTTTATAGGGGCGCGGGATGTGCGGATGGGTGTAGCGGAGGCGGATAGCTGCCACGAACATCAGCAGGTACATTAAGGAGTAAAGCAGGACGGCGGTTGAGGTGAGGATGAGGAACACCAGATTGACATCCTCAAATACAATGAAGCTTAGAGCGATCAGAGAGATGAGCGAGGCTTGCAGGATTAGGAGCGCTGTGGGGACGTTGTTTTTGTTGGCTTTGGCGAAGTGCTCAGGCAACAGTCCCTTTCTGCTGGCAGCCCACATGCCTTTGACTGGGCCCACAATCCAGGTGCTGACCTGTCCTGCTGCGCCCACGGCAACGAGCAGGGCGATGAAGGGCGTGAGTGTTGCAAGCCCGTATGCGTTCAGATAGGCGGAGAACGCTTGAAGGGCTCCGTTGATGTTGGAGATATTGCCTTTCTCAAGAATGAG
Organism: Pseudovibrio japonicus; assembly: GCF_014651595.1. Taxonomy (GTDB): domain Bacteria; phylum Pseudomonadota; class Alphaproteobacteria; order Rhizobiales; family Stappiaceae; genus Pseudovibrio; species Pseudovibrio japonicus. The sequence continues at coordinate 48,300 of NZ_BMXE01000005.1, forward strand.
CGACACGGCAAGGCCACCGGCAAGGGTGATGATGAAGCCTGCTATTGCGGCGGTGAAAATGGCACGCGGGTAGTTCTTTTGCGGGTTTTCGACTTCGGTTGCGTGGCTGGCCGAGACTTCGATACCGACAAAGCCGAAGACAAAGCTCATGAAGAATACAAGGCTGGTGGTGTCGGAGAGGGACGGTATCCAGTTTGCAACGGTTGCTGAGGTATCGAGGGCGATGGTTTCTCCGGAGAACAAGTAGTAGATGCCAAAGAGGATGAGCAATGCGGATGGAAAGAAGACGCCAAAGGAGACTGCGTAGCCGGAGATTTTCTCCGAGGTTGCCGTTCCGCGGAAGTTGATCAGCGTTGCAGCCCAGTACAGGGTGAGGACCGAGAAGGTGATGTAGTAGCGGTTTGAGCCCAGTTCCGGGTTAAAGGCGTACGTGAGTGTTGCAGTGGCGTAGGCGACGATGGATGTGACGCCGAAGATGGATTGGATCCACTGCAAAAACACAGCAACAAAACCGACGGGGGTGCCGAAAGCAGCCTCAACCCAATGGAACACACCATTTTGTGGCCAGCCGGTTGCGAGCTCTGCGGAAATGAGCGCTGTTGGAATAAGGAAGGCGAAGACGGTGATTGCGTTGAGCAGGACCATCTGCATGCCCGTCTCTGCCATCATGGGCATATTGCGCAGGGTTAAAAACAGCGCTGTGGTGATCAGCACCAAGGGTATGAATGCAATTTTGTGTTCAGTGCTGGGCGTTTGGTCCTGTTGCATTGGCCACCGGTGTAATCCTTGATGACCTGAACTTTAAATTGAGGGCCTGAAAAAAGACTGAGAGCGCGCGTTGGAAGCGCTTTGATGGTGTTAAGTTGCTGTTAGTCGTTGAGTCGGGCGCACTTGGCTAGATGTCTTCTTTGCAAATGTTGCGGTCCACTTCCATGAGCTCAACAGGCGCGCCGTTCACCTCGATGAACGCGACTGTCAGACCTTCGATCGGGGAGTTGGGTTCGATGATCACCTTCTGGTCCCTGATGGCTTCTTGCAGATCATCCACCTCAAACGCCACATGAGCCATCGTCTTGACGATCTCCGGGTAGGGCGCATCCTCATCAAACCGTTGCCACTGGATGCCGAACGGATTGTTCTTATGGTCACTGACGGTCATATGTAGGTGGGGAAGGGCGATTTCGTCCTCAAAGTACCCTCTGGTTGGAATTCCGATGTGGTTGAATTTCATTGGTCTTCCTTCAGTTTGGCAGCATGTGACCACGTTTGGGACCAGTGGCCGAGAGGTTGCAGATAAGTGAACAGCTCATCGCCCTCTGCTGTTAGTTCGTAACCGTTTTCGCCTTTCATGACGATCCCGCATTCTCGCAGTTCTTTCAGGCGGGTGTTGAGTACTGTTGGTGAAACGGATGCACAATTGGACTGGAGCGCCCGAAAGGTTTGTGGGCCGGTTGAAAGGTTCCAGACAATGCCGAGCGCCCACCTTCTTCCCAGCAGATCAAAGAGGACCATGATTGGCTTGCCAGAGGTTGAGCCGCGAACCGGCTCACCTGCCTTTGGGATTTTCACAGACATAGGGCTTTCCTTTTTGCTACGTTTATTGTAGCAGAGATATTGCTACATATATTGTAGCATGTATGGAGAGTTTCGCTATGGCTGTTTTTGCAGTGTGGTCCGCGATGGCTGCATCTTTGGGGTGGGCGTGTGGTTCAATGCTAGCCCACCGACCGTTGCAACGCGTTGGTGTTTTTGAGTTCACCCGCATTCAGTTGCTTACATCCAGTGCGATTCTGTGTGTGATTTGTACAGTGCTGGGATACTGGCAGAGCGTCGACTGGAGCCAATGGCCGGTGTACGTGATGAGCATCTTTGTGAGCGTGATTGTTGGTAATCTCGCTATGATGGAATGCCTGCGCCGCGCTGGGCCTCGGCAAACAGAATTGCTGCTTTCCCTAAAAACGCCAATCGTTGCGGTTTTGGCCTTTGCGTTTCTAGGTGAGACGCTGAGCTTTGCCGAGGTTATGGGTATTGCAATTGCTCTCTTTGGTATCTGTCTGGCGATTTTGTTTGGAAGTTCAGAATCGGAAGAAAAATCGGCGTGGGAAAGCGGTGGGTTGCTGCTGGCAGTTTTGCTGGGATTTGTTGCGGCTGGTTCGCAAGGGGTCGGGTTTCTTATTTTGAAGCCGCTGTTGCTTGCCGGGACTGAGCCTCTGGCTGCCTCTGCGGTGCGGATTACCGGCGCTGCATTTGTTGTGGCGTTGGTTGGTTTGATGCCGTTGTCTACGGTTCGAGCGTCCGCGCAGATGAGCTGGATGTTGCTATTCCGCGTGGTGCTGCCGGGGTTTATCGGATATGGCGTTTCGGTTTCGCTGCTGCTTTATGCTTACACGTACTATGACGCAGCTGTTGCCAGTGTTCTTGGTTCGTTGTCTCCGGTTTTCATTCTGCCGTTGCTTTGGTGGCGAACTGGAAATATGCCCGCTCCCTTGGCTTGGGGTGGTGCAGCGCTTTCATTAGGGGGGACGGCTGTAATTCTGCTTTAGGGGCGTTGTTTTGTGCCAGCAGTTGGCTTGCTGCTGGCACTGGATGCTTATGAGCTTGCTATTGCAATGGCCGGGGCCTGTGTTTTCTTGTAGGCAAGCACGATGATGAACGTTAGCCCAAGCGTCAGGATCTCTGCCAGAACGGTGCTGTACCAGATGCCGGTTTCTCCCATTGCATAGGGAACCAAAAGGGTTAGCGGGATTGCGAACAGGTAGGTTCTGGAGAGCATAAGGATGCCGGAGCGCGCTGCATCGCCGATGGCCTGAAAGAAGATGGCTATCATCATCAATGGTCCGCCGAGGAAGAACACCATGGTAACGATTGGTGTGATGCGGGTTACCTCAGCGATGATTGTTGCGTCGTCGACGAAGATCGCACCCAGCTGGGACTTCAGCAAGAAGTAGATGGCCTGAACGATGCCGCAATAGATGAGAGCGATGATGAGTGCCACTCTCAGCGTTTGTGCGGTTCTTTCATGGTTTTGGGCGCCGTGGTTGTTTCCGGCGATGGATTGCAGGGCCATGCTGATGCCCAGCAGCGGCAGGAATGTAAAGGTCTGCATTCGGGTCACGATGCCAAATGCACCAGCCGTTGCTTCATAGCTGCTGCCCGCCCAAAGCTGGATCGCAAAGAGAGTGATTGCGGCGGAGAGGGAAACGCCGGTGTAGCCGAGACTTTGCGGGACGCCGAGGGCTATCAGGGACTTCCATTGGAAGATGACGGGGCGCCACTTCAGGAAGGACGCTTCACCATGCTTTGAGGCATAGTAGGCGACCATTGCGAACAGAGACAGCAATTGGGCGGTGAGTGTGCCATATGCTGATCCTGCGACCCCCCAACCGAACTGAACTACATAAAGCCAGTCGAAGAAGATGTTCAGGACTGCGGAACTCAGCGTGATGACTGTCATGAGGGGGAGCAGACCCTCACAGCGCAGCCGGTCGATGTTGATGGACAGAACGAACCCCAGCGGCGAGCCCAGAATGAGGATCGCCATATACTGATAACCGATCTGTGCAAGTTCGTTGGAGCCGTTTGTCAGGAACAGGGCCAGCTGGAAACCCGATGAGAGGAAGCCCAGAATGAGTAGGGCGCAGAAGATCAGGGCGAGCGCGATAGAGCTGTCGATGACCTTCTTTGCGGTGCGGTGATTGTTTGCGCCGAAGGCGCGGGCATAGATGCTGGCAAACCCGTTGGACACGAGGGTGAATAGGGATACCAAAATCATGAATAGCGGGAACATGAGTGTGACGCCGGTTAGCGCCTGCGTGCCCACGTAGGCTCCCAGAAAATAGGCATCAACAACGGTGTGCAGGCCGTTCACCATCATGACGATACTGATCGGTAGTGCAGTTTTTGCAAAGAGCAAAGGTATGGAGCCGGACAGGAAAATATTGTCCGGTCTGGAAGAAGAAACTTCAGACATCAAAGCGGCTTTCGGTTCAAAAGCGGAAAAATGCTGGTGCTCGCGTTGCCAGTAAACCGCTGAAAACATGCGGTTTGATGGATAAAAAATGAGGCTTCACCAGAGCGGTATGCTTGCGAGCGGCAGGTGCCTTAACCACAGCGCGATCATAGATGGACTGCATTTTCACTGCAAGTGGTCCACCTGAATTAAGCAAGATTTGTGAAATGGCAGGTTGCGGTTTGAAATTGCGTGATGTTGCGGTTGACGGGGGCGGTGCCTGCGACCTACTGCTTTTGCAATCATTTACGTCTCCTGTTCAACCATTCTGCCGAGAGGTCTTTCCATGGCAAAAGCAATTCACATGATGGTCCGTGTTCTGGACGAGAAACGTTCGCTTACGTTTTATCGCAAGGCGTTTGGGTTGGACGTGGCGGAGAGACTGGATTTTGACAGCTTTACGCTGGTTTATCTGCGCAATGCGGAGAATGACTTCGAGCTTGAGCTGACCGTCAATAAAGCTCGAAGCGAGCCGTACTCATTGGGTGATGGTTACGGCCATGTAGCGTTTTGTGTTGATGATCTGGATGGTGAATACGAGCGCTTTAAGACAGAAGGGCTTGCGCCAGAAGACATCAAAGAGTTCGTCGTGGAAGACAAGCTGCTGGCGCGGTTCTTCTTTGTGACGGACCCGGACGGATACCGGATTGAGGTGTTGCAGCGGCACGGGCGATACCAGTAGCCGCTCTCCGTTTTCGGTGAGTCTTGCTAAGCCTCAGTACTCGATTGCTTTTTCAGCAAGGGTTGGAGGAGAGTATCTCCTAAGCTCTTCTCTGCTGTAGCTGTTGAAGGTCTGCGTGAAGCCGTCACGCAGCTTGTACTGGGGCTGCCAGTCGAAGTTCTCCAGATATCTGGTGACATCGAGTGCATTATCGCAATCCCGAAACGGGAAGTACTCCCGCGCGGGGACATCCGGTGCAATGTCCTTGCCGTAGAGAATCTCCGCTTTGACCTCAGCGATCTCGCAGAGCATCTGGACCCACTTTTCGGCTGTTAGAATGTGTGGGTCTGCCAGATTGATCGCTTCTGTAGGCATGGCGTGCATTGCCAGCAGATACACAATGAAACTGGCAAGGTCTTCCTCATGCAGGAACTGCAGTTTGGATTGTCCGTCTGATGGAAGGATGATCGGGCGGTCTGTTAGTGCGCGTGCCCAGACAAATTGCTCACGGTCGATGTCATTGTTCGGGCCGTAAAGATATGGGGGCCGGATGGCAACAGTTGGTGTGTGTTCCTGGTTGAGCAGGAAATCGTCCACCTCTGATTTGTTCTTACCGTAAGCACCCCAGGTGGGTGTGCCACCAATTGGATCTTTCTCGCTTGGCAAGTGGTCGTGGGTTTCTTTGTAAACCGCTGCCGTGGAGAGATGGATCCATTTCTTGGCATGAATGCCAAAGGTTTTGAAGGCAAGCTCTGACTGCTCTTTAGTATAAGCGCTGGTGTCAATGACAGCATCGAATCTGTCCTTTGCCTGTCGCATGGCAAAGGGGTCGTTTCTGTCTGCGACCAGCTGCTGCGTTCCCTTTATGGGGCGGGAGCCTCTGTTGAGCAGGGTTACATCATAGCCCTTCGAAAGCAGCGCCGGAATGAGGGACGCCCCTACAAAACCTGACCCACCGATAACTAACAATTTATTCATATTGTACAGTACCTTATAACGGTCCTCTCTCGAGCGCGGGAGTGTATCCTGCGAGGATTAAAGAAAACTGTCTACTGCAAAATAGTTGAGGCCCTGTCCATTTTCGTTGAAATATTGAGCCTTGCAATGGCGTGGGTGAAACGGCACAACTGGTCAACTTTAATTTGCAGATAACGGGATATTGACCCATGGCATCCAACAAGCTCCTGCTTCTTCCTGGTGACGGAATCGGTCCAGAGATCATGGAAGAGGTCAAAAAGGTTATCGCCTGGCTTAATGCGCAGGGCGGAGACACTTTCGAGTATGACGAAGGCCTTGTTGGTGGTAGCGCGTATGACGCACACGGTGTTTCCATCTCTGAAGAAGATATGGCGAAAGCGCAGGCTGCGGATGCTGTGATCTTTGGTGCTGTTGGAGGCCCTAAGTGGGATGACGTGCCTTATGAGGTTCGCCCGGAAGCTGGTCTGCTGCGTCTGCGTAAGGACCTGAGCCTGTTTGCAAACCTACGTCCTGCGATCTGCTACCCAGCGCTGGCGGATGCGTCGTCTCTAAAACCGGAAGTTATTGAAGGTCTGGATATCCTGATCGTTCGTGAACTGACTGGCGGTGTTTACTTTGGTGAGCCAAAGGAAATAATCGAGCTGGACAACGGCCAGAAGCGCGGTATCGATACGCAGGTTTATGACAGCTACGAAATCGAGCGTATTGCTGGCGTTGCCTTTGACCTTGCACGCACTCGTGATAACCGCGTTTGCTCCATGGAAAAGCGCAATGTGATGAAGTCCGGTGTGCTTTGGAACGAGGTTGTAACTGCAACACACAAAGCTAACTATGCGGATGTTGAGCTGGACCACATGCTGGCGGATGCCGGTGGCATGCAGCTGGTTCGCTGGCCGAAGCAGTTTGACGTGATTGTCACGGACAACCTGTTTGGTGACATGCTGTCTGATGTTGCGGCGATGCTGACCGGTTCACTGGGCATGCTGCCTTCTGCATCTCTGGGTGCTCCTGATGAAGCAACCGGTAAACGCAAAGCACTTTATGAGCCAGTGCATGGTTCTGCGCCAGACATCGCTGGCACAGGTGCGGCGAACCCGATTGCGATGATTGCAAGCTTTGCTATGGCGCTGCGTTACTCTTTCCAGAAGATTGCCGAGGCAGACATGCTTGAAAAAGCAATCTCCAATACTCTGGACAAAGGCATGCGCACCAAAGACATCGCAAAAGATGGCGAAGCAACTATCTCCACCGCGCAGATGGGTGATGCGATTGTTGCAGAGCTGGCTGCTCTTGCAGGTGTCTCCGCTTAAACTAACCTATGATTTTTGAGATTTGAGGCAGGGCTTCCGTTGGTTCGGAAGCCCTGTTTTTTATTGGGCTGTTGGTAGCAGTCCGCATTGTCCTTGGTGCGCTAACTGCCAGCGTTGTCGGCTTTGTGATGCCGAGCCAGTTTCCACTTTTTTCTGGATGAGTTTTTTGGCAGTAGTGACTTACTGATTGACCCGCATGCACCGCTCATCGTTCTAATATTGATGTCGATTATGTTGAAGGCTCACAGCCGACAAAAGAACAGAACCTTACCAGAAGTATGAGGGCAATTTGTCTATGATCAGAACAAGCTGGATTGGATACTTTTCTATGAATACTTCAGTTGTATTTTAATAGTAAGAAACAGTTATATTTAATTTATGGGTACCAATTACAGTTATTATCATACTTTAATGCGAGTGATTGTATCGTTTAGTATCCGAACCTTGGGTTATCTCATAGTTTATCCTAGCGTAATCGAGAACTTTTAGTTACTGGTCGTCCGACTGGATGTTTAAGTGTTGCTCTATTACTGCGTACGGGTGGAGAGTGATAATGGATTTAAAAAAATCTATCAGAAAACGTGTCGCTCGCTTGGCGGGGATACCCTTTTACAAGGGCCAGGAAACTTCGGCTGAAAGTTTGCGCCGGTTTGCCAAACTTGCGCAACCCAAGATGACAGATTTTGAACTTATACGCATTGGGGGCGCAGGAGACGGGGGATATCTGATCCCAGATGACTTAGAGGGGATTTCCGCCTGCTTTTCTCCCGGTGTAGGCCCGTTTGTCCGTTTCGAGGAAGAGTTGGCCGGAAGAGGTATCCCGTCTTTCTTAGTTGATGCTTCGGTGGATCGCCCTCCCGTTGATAACCCGAAGTTCTCGTTCCAGAAAAAATATCTTGGCGTGGAAGATTCAGGTGATTATATCCGGCTTGACAGTTGGCTAGAGCAGAGTGCGCCTAACAAGGGTGACCTGCTTTTACAAATGGATATCGAATGTGGGGAATACGATGTTCTTTTTGATAGCGATCAGTCCATACTCTCCCGATTTAGAATAATAGTCATTGAATTTCATGATTTGCCTTCGTTGCTGGACCCTATTGCCTTCAAACTTTTCTATCATATCTTCAGGCGGCTGTTAGAGAACTTTGAAGTTGTCCATATTCATCCGAATAATTGTGCGTTACCTGTTCGATCCAAAAATGGATTTGCTATACCACCGGTAATGGAATTTACATTTCTGCGGAGAGACAGAATAGAGAACTCCCGCCCTGCAAATACTTTTCCGCATCCACTTGACGAGGCAAGCACAGCAAAATCCGACTATGCTTTACCGAGTTGCTGGTATGATTTTTGATGTGATTAATAATAGGCTTTTCTTAGGAAGATAAAATGAGATAGCAGGTGCGCTGTCACAAAGTTTTCTGGCAAAACCACTTAAGCTAGAAAAACGAATTCAAGTTTTACCGCCATGACAAATCTCTGCACGGGATTATCAATGCAGAATGAATATTAATAAGTGCGGTTGTCGAATTTTTCAAACTTTGCAGGTCGGGTTCAACGGACGGTGACTGTGCTGATGGTGATGTGCGGGGTTTGGGTCAGTTCTGTGGGTGTTATTTCCAGGAGTTTGCAGCGTGATGTGGTTGCACTGAAAACAGCACTGCGGCATAAGCGTGGATCGAGTTTACTTTTGAGAAGCGTTGCTGGAAGACAGAGCATGGATGAACGTTTAAGACCCTTCCTCGGAACCTGGATTCTGGATCCTGATGTCTCAAATTATGAGCAGGGGTCTGTGCCGTGGGGCGGCAGCATGAAGATTATCGAGAAGGACGGCGAGATCGGCTTCTTCATGAAAACCGTCGAGAGCGAAGGTGAGACTGTTGAGGCGAACTTCTCCGGTATTCCGGATGGGGAAGATCGTCCGATGCCGCAAAACCCATTTGCTGACACGCTTTCTCTTTCATTGAACACGGACGGTGATCTGGTGTCTGAGGCAAAGCGCGGTGGGCTGACCATCATGGTCGCCAAGCGTGAGCTGAGCGTAGACGGTTCTCAGCTGACGATCTATCAGACTGTCCACCTGCTGGATGCAGGGTCGTTTACCAACGAAGCGGTGTATGTGAGAGCGCAGTAGGTGGCGTAAACCTGCTGGGTTTTGATGATTGAGTGAGCCAGACAGCATGGGTGTGCTGGACTGGCTCTCTTTGTTTCAGGCGGTGGGTGAGGCTTTAGAGATAGCCAAACATTCTGCCGCAGGCGAGCACGCCCAGCCAGCTAACTAGTGAGATAAAGCCGGCGGATTTGAAGCGCGGGATGGTGCCGCGGGAGTCCACCTGTGCCAGGTAGCGCCAGGGTTTGTTGAAGCGCAGGAACAGGGCGTTGAGCAGAGCGAGCGTGAAGAAGCCTGCCTTTGCCCAGAAGATCGGGGCGTTGATGTAAACGCTGGCTTTGACCGAGAGCAGGAATACGCCGGTTGTAATCGCGATCAGGGCGCCCAGCAGAGCAATGCGGGTGAGGGGGCGTGCCAGATCGTAAAGCGGGATGGAGCGCCATAGGCCCATCATGCGCAGATCCAGCGGAACAATGGAGCCGAACAGCAGGGCCAGACCGATGATGTGGGTTGTGTTGACAGCTGGATAGACCCACCATGCATACTTGAAGATCTCGGGAAGCTGTGAGCGTTCGAGATCGGCAGCAAGTGCTTGCAATTGAACTAGTAGATCCATCATTATTCCGTTGTGTTTGATTGCTGCGCTCAGACTGGGTGCAGACGCGATGCTATGCAAGAATAGATTGGCACTCTTTTTCAGGTGCCCACGGTTTTATCGGTTGGGGTGAGTATGGTTGATTTTGTGCATATGGAATGGGGTAGGAACGCGAGTAGTGATGGTTTTGCCGCCACTGTGATTGTGGACTGCCTGAGCTTTTCGACAGCGACCTCCGTTGCTTGTGGCAGAGGGGCGCTGGTGGTGCCGTTTGCGGATTGGGACGAGGGGAAGGCGCTGGCGACGGAAATTGGCGGGGTTTGTGCGGGGAAGCGTCGCGAGGGTGGTTATTCTCTGTCGCCGCCAACGCTTGTGGGGCTTTCTGCTGGTGATGTGCTGGTGTTGCCCAGCCCCAATGGCTCGACGCTTTCGGCTTTGCCAAGAGAGGGGCGGGTGTTTGCCGGGACGCTTCGCAATGCGGCGGCGGTTGCGGGTTATCTGAAGGAGATTTCCGGAAAGGTTCTGCTGGTTGCTGCCGGGGAGAAGTGGCCGGATGGTAGTTTGCGTCCTGCGCTTGAAGACCAGCTGGCGTGTGGAGCGATTGCACATTTGCTTGGGTGTCCGATGTCGTCAGAAGCTGCCTTTGCCAAGGCTGGGTATCTGGCCTGTTCTGATGATTTGCCAGAGGCATTGCAGGGCTGTGCAAGCGGGCAGGAGCTGACGCACTATGGTTACGCTGCTGATGTAGAATGGGCGGCGGAGATGGATTCGGAGAGCTGTGTGCCCGAGTTGGTGCAGGTGGAGCGTGGTGAGCAGACACTTGTAGCTTTTGCGGATGTTGAGCAGGTGCGTGAGGCGGAATCAAAAGTTGAGCTTACATCAGGGTTTATTTTGTCTGAATGAAGCTTCTTGTGCCAGACCTCCTGTAATTCCTCGGTTTTGCTGGTGCGGTGCCGCCACGTCTTTGGGATGCTATCGTTCCCCCAGCGCAAAGAGTATTGACAAATCTTTCGTGTGAAGGCATGAAACTCGCAATCTATTTATTGGGAAAGAGTTACGCGGAATGTTCCTTCGCAAGACCGACACAACGAAATTCATGCGCACTGCGGCGAAAACCGCAGGTATGATGTCGGCTGCAAAAGTGATCGCGAAGACTACCAAGACAATCACCACGAAAACGACCAAGACCACCGTCTAAGGTGCCTCTCTTTCCCGCGCTCTCCCCCGGGACGGAGGGCGCCAGAGGGCTCACCGGGTGCAGTCAGCCTCCGGAGCCAGCGGGGGAGACGAAGAGGACAAAACCAATGGGTTATAAGATTGCGATTGCAGGTGCTACCGGCAATGTAGGTTCGGAGATGCTGGATATTCTGGCAGAGCGTGGGTTCCCGGCAGATGAAGTGATTGCATTGGCATCTCGCCGTTCTCAGGGCAAAGAGATTTCCTTCGGTGACAAAACACTCAAAGTTCAGGCGATGGAGAATTTCGACTTCTCTTCCGTTGATATCTGCCTGATGTCTGCTGGCGGTTCCATCGCCAAAGAGTGGGCGCCGAAGATTGCTGCTAAGGGCTGTGTTGTCATCGATAACTCATCCGCATGGCGCTATGATGCAGATGTTCCGCTGATCGTGCCTGAAGTGAACGCGGATGACATTGTTGACTTCAAAAAGAAGAACATCATAGCAAACCCGAACTGTTCCACCGCGCAGCTGGTTGTAGCTCTGAAGCCTATTCACGAGCAGGCTGGCATCAAGCGCCTTGTCGTGTCCACTTACCAGTCCGTATCCGGCGGCGGTAAAGAAGCGATGGACGAGCTGTTCAACCAGACCCGCGCTGTATATGTGAATGATCCGATCGTGCCTGAGAAGTTCACCAAGCGCATTGCGTTTAACGTGATTCCGCACATCGACGACTTCATGGAAGATGGTTACACCAAGGAAGAGTGGAAGGTTCTGGCCGAGACCAAGAAGATGCTCGACCCGACCATCAAAGTTACTTGTACTGCTGTTCGTGTGCCTGTGTTCGTTGGTCACTCTGAGTCAGTTAACATGGAGTTGGAGAACCCGCTTTCTCCTGAAGAAGCACAGGACATTCTGCGTGAAGCACCTGGTATTCTTGTTGTCGATAAGCGTGAAGACGGTGGCTACGTCACTCCTTACGAATGTGCTGGTGAAGACGCGACTTACGTTTCCCGTATCCGCGAAGATGCAACCGTTGAGAATGGCCTGAACATGTGGGTTGTTTCCGATAACCTGCGTAAGGGTGCTGCTTTGAATGCTGTTCAGATCGCTGAGGTTCTGGTGAACCGTGGCCTGATCACACCAAAAGCAAAAGCAGCTGCATAATCTAGTCTGTTACTGACATGATGATGAAGGGCACCTTTTCAGGTGCCCTTTTTGTTAGAGGCTGCTGAAGGTAATGCTGGTGAGGTGGCCATTCCAGAACGGCAGTATTTTGCCTTTTGCCGCGCGGGCGATGATGAACTTGTGGGGGATCATCATGCCGGAAACTTCCTTATAGTCTGTGCGGTAAACGTGCTCTCCTGAGCCGTGATAGGGCGATGTGAGATCGCCGTCTTCTTCTGCATCAAAGCGTTCCAGACTTCCGTCTTCTCTGAAGGTTGCAACAAGAGAGGCTGAATATCCGCTCATGGTGACGGTTGCTCTGGCTCGGGTGTCATCGATGGCTTCCCACGTTACCGGACCGCCCGGCATCAACGCGACGGGGTAAAGCGGGCTTTCCAAAAGCCAACGGCGCAGCGAAGTGGCGTTGAGTTCTGGTGTTTCCTTTTCGTCGACAACAGTGATCGTGGAGAGGATTTTTGCTTTCATCTCCATTCTGACATCGGCGTAGGCATCATAGGCCCTTGCCCAAACTCCCGGAATGATTGGGGTTGTTGCCGAGAACGCCAAGGCAGGAGTGTTTGCTGCCACGACCTGCTCTGCTGTTGTTGCTGCAAAGCCTTCCGTCTGAGGTCGCCGGAACTGGCCTTCCATTTCCATTGAGACGTGGGAGATGTTTGTCGGGCCATTGGGGAAGGAGAACTGGAGATACCGTTGAACGACTTTGGGTAGCGTTGACAGTGCAGCGTTATCCCAGTTCGGACCTTCGGTCTGTTGGGCCAGTGCAATGACGTTTTGTCGGTGGGCCTTGATGTCAGCTTCTGTCTGCCAGGTGGAGTAGGCGACATAGGTTGAGGTCAAAGCGATGGCTGAAAGGGATAGGGCAAATGAAATTTTGAGTATGCGCATTAGGGTCTCCGTGAAAATAGAAAAGCGTAATTATGTGTACGGATTGATTGCAACCGTATTCTTGTGTACGCTTTATGTCAACCAGGAGGCCTGACGTGCGGAATGAGAAGAAAACTGAGCGGCAGAAACAGATCACTGAAGCGGCCTATAGCGTGTTGGCTGAGAAGGGGTATGTGGGTGCCTCCATGCTCAGCATTGCTAAGAAGGCAAAGGCTTCCAACGAAACACTGTATCGCTGGTACGGCAATAAGCAGGGGCTGTTTCGGGATCTGGTAGCGCAGAATGCAGAACTGGTTGCCGCCCAGTTGGAAGAGGAGTTGGGCAAGACAGGGCACTCCCTCAAAGTACTTGAGGTTGTTGGCGAAAGGTTGCTTGCCATGTTGCTCAGTCCACGTGCAGTGATGCTGAACCGGGCAGCAGCGGCTGATGCTGAAGTTTCCGGCGAGTTAGGGCAAGCACTGGCTGAGGCCGGACGGAACCGTGTTTTTCCGCTGCTGGTGCAATTGCTTGAGCAGCTGAAGGAAGATGGTTTTCTTTGCTTTGACCATGTGGTGGAAGTTGCTGAGCTTTATGTGGCCTTGCTGGTTGGGGATATGCAGATACGCCGGGTGACTGGTGTTCTTGCTGAGCCGTCTCCTGACGATATCCGGAGGCGCGCGCTCCGGGCCAGTGAGCGACTGGCTGCGATCTATGGGCCAGTTGCGCGCGGTGCCTCCTAAACTTATCCCCCTCGTTTTTCCTCGTTACAGTGAATGCATACCTACGTAACGGGCTGCTGGCGGACCGTCCGTCAGTTGGTCGTAGGTTGGGCGGAGCTACTTTGAGAGGTAACGTATTTCGCAGTAGGTCTGTAGAGATTGCCCTGGATCCCTGATCAAGTCAGGGATGACGGCGGTAACGGAAGCGATACAATAAGAACCTCAACTACGTCATGCCGCACAAGCGCAGCGCGATGCGGTATCCAGAGCCAGCAATACAGGCATTAGAGCGTATTCCCGAAAAGCGGGTCCGGTTTTCGGAGAAGAATACGTGTGAAAACAAACGCTTAGAGCTTGGCGCGTGAATTCATATGAACGCAGCATGCTCTAGAAATCTTCGCCCTGTCCCTACAACACATTGCGTTCTAGCAAGAAGACTAATCCTTCTTGCCAAAAACTTATCCCCCCACATCAAAACACAGGTCATACTTTCTCCCATGCCTACGTTACGGGCTGCTGGTGGACCGTCCGCCAGTTGGGCGTAGGCTGGGTGGGGCTACTGTGGGAGGTAACGTATTTCGCAGCAGGTCCGTGGAGGTTGCCCAAACGCCATGAGTGTTGGGGCGGGAGGATGCGCGGCCAAACCAGAGGGCGTCAGCACTGGGAGATATTCTGTAACAGGAGTGCCTTCTCAAAGCGTCTTTTGGAGCTTGGCCATAGCCTCCTACAAAAACGCCCGGGCAAGGCGACAGCCAATGCCGAAGAAACTAATTTAACAAGTAGCGCAGGCACTGCCTGCTCGCCTTGCTCATCCCGTTCCTCGGGACACTCTGGTTCAACACTGCATGGATGCCATGCGGTGCTCTTCGTGTTTGCTGGATACTTTTTGCAGGGGCTATGCTAGGTTTTTGCCAAAATATGGGGGGACTATGCAGAGGTTTGAAATCAGAGCGGCGCGGCATGATGAGTTGCCGGAAGTTGCGCGCATGTATCGGCATTCACGGGATCAGTGCCTTTCGTTTTTACCAAAACTGCATACACCGGCAGAAGACCTTTGGTTTTTTCAGAATATTGTTTTTAAGAGCAATGAACTGACAATAGTCATAGGAGATGAGCAAATCATCGGTATGATGGCCACCAAAGATGACTGGATAGAACAGCTTTATCTGGATCCGCGACACCTGCGGAAAGGCATTGGCTCCAAGCTCTTGGACCTGGCAAAAGCTCAATCTTCCGGGAATCTGAAGCTTATGTGCTTTGTTGAGAATACGGATGCCAGAGTATTTTACGAAGCGCATGGCTTTAAGGAAGTGAAGCGGACAAGCGGTTCAGAGAATGAAGAAGGCGCACCGGATATCTTGTATGAGTGGCAGGCCTAGTCTGCCCAGCAAGGTTGATGGTTCCGTGTGTTGGTCAAAGGCGGAAGCGGGATAATACCCCCAAAATATCAGGGGGCATATACGGTGAGTTCCGTCTAGCACAGCATGACTCTGAGTGGCATTGTTCAACGTAGATGTACTCTAGGACCATGTGTTGGGAGGCGCACGAGAATGCTGAACACTGCAAGTTATGCCAATTACAAGATCACGCATACGGATGAGACTTTTACGGATTGGCTTGTGAAATCCGCAGGGCCCAAGTGGGATGCGGCAGTCAATCATCCATTCACGGTTGCGATTGGCGATGACACGGTCAGTTCCGAGGCGGTTAAGCGCTATCTGCTGGAGGACTATCACTATATCCTGGATCTTGCGTCTGCGCTTGGCTTTCTCATTGCCAAAGCACCAACAATGACGGCAAAAGCGCATTTGGCAAAGTTTGTTGATGGATTGACCTCGAATGAACTCAGTTTTTTCCAGCGGGCTTTCAAGGAGTTGGGTGTTGAACCCGAGGTCTACGAGAACACGGAACCGAACTCCGTTACTCGTGCGATTGGGTCAATGCTTCTGTCCACGTCAGGTAAGGGCCATTACATTGATGGTATGGCTGCGCTGCTGGCTACAGAGTGGATCTATCGTGAATGGGGACATCGTGAAGCTGCGAAGCCGACCCCCAAGCGCCCCTACCTTGCTGAATGGGTTGAGTTTCTGGCTTGTGATGAGTTTGGTGAGTTCATAGAGTGGCTCAAGCAGGAAGTGAATGTGCATGGCGAAGAAGAGCGGGCGCAACGCCAGAGCGAGATATCAGAAAGCTTCACTTACATGTGCAAGTTGGAGGCGGATTTCTTTGATATGGTGAGCTGATTAACAGGCCATATTTTTGGTGCGAAATGCTCTCTGTTTTGCAGGGAGCATTTTTTTCCAGTTTAGTGAGTCCTGACCCAGACCTTTCGCCTAAAATCAGGGGGCAAGTACACGTTTCCATGTATCTGCTCTGTGATTTTGCCCGATAATTGAAAGAGAGCGCAAACTGTTCCTAAACTAGATTTTGTTAACCTATCCCTTCTGGGAAGTATTTTTTATTCAATTGGTGTTTTTTGATGATGTTTTCTAATGCTGGCTGCTTTTAGTAGTTTATCTGACTTAAATGGGCTTTTTGCCCGCTTGATTGTAGAAAATTTTCCTCATTCTGGTAAAACACGGTCAACAAAGAAACACGAATAAGGAATAGATATGTTCTCTCGTTCTACTGTTGCTGCCCTTGCCCTTCTCGTGGCTGTTCCTGCTCAGGCTGAAACAATCCGCGTGGGCATGTCTGGTGGGTATTTCCCATTCACTTTCGTCAAGCAGGATGTTCTGCAGGGCTTTGAAGTTGACGTTGCTCGTGCAATTGGTGAGCAGACCGGTGATGACATCGAATTCGTCACCATGAGCTTCTCCGGTTTGGTTGGTGCTCTGGAAGCTGACCGTATTGACACTATTGCGAACCAGATCACGATTACACCTGAGCGTGAAGCGAAGTACGTCTTCTCCCAACCGTACGTTTACGATGGTGCGCAGGTTGTTACTAAAAAAGGCAACGACGACGTCAATGGCGTTGAAGACCTGAAAGGCAGAAGCGTTGCGGTTAACCTCGGTTCCAACTTTGAAGACCTGATGCAGGATCTGCCATACGCGAATGAAATCGACATCCGCACCTATGAAAGCAACCTGGCTCAGGATACTGCTCTTGGCCGTGTTGATGCGTTTGTGATGGACCGCGTTAGTGCTACTCAGCTGATCAAAGAAACGCCACTGCCGCTGGAGCTGGCTGGTGCACCGTTCTCTGAAATTCGTAACGCAATGCCGTTCCGCAATGATGAAGAAGGTAAAGCTTTGGCTGCTAAGGTAGATGCTGCTATCACTGAGCTGAAGGCTTCTGGCAAGCTTGCCGAGATCTCCGACAAGTGGTTTGGTGCGGACATCACTAAAGCTGACTAAGCCGTCTGTTTTTAAATAACTATAATAAGACCTGAATATGCGCGCCTTAAATCTGGATTATATGCTCGGCCTTGTGCCGGTCCTCTTAAAGTACCTACCCCTAACTTTGGGTATGGCAAGTTTGTCCATGATTTTGGCGCTCATACTTGCATCGCTGTTTGCGATTATCCGTGTGGTTCGCTTCCCAGTTCTGGATGCGGCCACGCGGCTCTTTATCAGCTTCTTCCGTGGCACACCGCTGCTGGTGCAGCTGTTTCTGTTTTACTACGGCCTGCCGCAGTTGTTCTCGTTTCTCACCGCGATTGACGGGGTTACGGCAGCGATTATTGGTCTGACGCTGCACTTTTCCGCCTATATGGCAGAGAGTATTCGTGCTGCGATCCTCGGCGTTGACCGCAGCCAGTGGGAAGCGGCAAAGTCGATCGGAATGTCGACCGGTCAGATGATGCGTCGGATTATTCTGCCGCAAGCGGCGCGTGTTGCTGCGCCGACTCTGATCAACTACTTCATTGACCTGATCAAGAGCACCAGTCTGGCCTTTACACTAGGTGTGACCGAGTTGATGGGCGCTGCGCAGAAAGAAGCTGCGGGAAGCTTCCTGTACTTCGAGACATTTATTGTTGTTGCAGTGATCTATTGGGCTGTGGTCGAAAGCCTCGCTTTCATCCAGACCCGTATTGAAAACCGACTTTCAAAGGCTGTTTCCAGATGATCCAGATCCGCGGGCTCACAAAAATCTATAATGGTGTTCCTGTGTTGAACGGGATCGACCTGGATATCGAAAAAGGCGAACGTATCGCCATCATCGGACCGTCCGGAACCGGTAAGTCGACCTTGCTGCGCTGTCTCAACTTTCTTGAGACGCCTGAAAAGGGCGAATACATTCTTGATGGCAAAACCATCGATGTTCAGAAGGCTAATGCGGCTCAGATCAAAGAGATGCGTCTGAGAACGGCGTTTATCTTTCAGAACTATGCGCTATTTGCCAACAAAACTGCTCGCGAGAACATTGCTGAAGGGCTGATTACTGTTCGTGGTGAGCCCAAAGAGGCTGCGTTTGAGCGTTCGGATGCGATCCTCCGGGATATCGGCATGGCAGAAAAAGCTGATGCCTATCCGGCTTCCCTGTCGGGCGGTCAGCAGCAGCGTGTGGGTATTGGCCGGGCTATGGCCAGCGACGCAGAGCTGATGCTGGTAGATGAGCCGACCTCAGCGCTTGATCCAGAGTGGGTGGATGAAGTGCTGCAGTTGCTGACGCGGGTAGCGCAGGCTCATCAGACCATGCTGATCGTGACCCATGAGATGGCGTTTGCAAAAGAGATTGCCGACCGTGTTCTGTTCATGGAAGGTGGCCGGATCGTTGAGCAGGGTCCGCCTGAAAAGATCTTTACCAGTCCGGATGACCCGAGGACCCGTAGCTTCCTGCGCAAAGTCCTATAAGGAATTTCGAAAGCGGTACCTCTTGATGGAAGTACCGCTTTTCTTTTATCGGCCTTTCAGGGCATCATTGACCTGAATGAGTTCTGCATTGCCGCCGCAGAGTAGGACACCGACGCGCTCGCCGTCTGCTGGCTTGTAGGCGCCGGAAATGAGCGCTGCCAATGCGGTGGCTCCGCCGGGTTCCACAACCAGCTGCATCTCTCTCCAGAGGCAGCGTTGTGCGGCCAGGATGGCGTCGTCTTCCACCAGAACGGATTGTGCAATATGCTTGCTTGCCACCTCAAAGGGGTATGTGCCGCACCGCTTTGCACCAAGTGCATTGGCTGCAATGCTGTTGAGCTCCACGTCTACCGGCTCTCCGGCTTTGAGGGCTGCGTGCAGGGAGCATGAACCAGTTGGCTCCACGGCGATAATCTTGGTTGGGGTATCGGCGTAGTAACTTGCAATGCCTGCGGCAAGGCCGCCGCCACCAACAGCGACGAGGATAGTATTCAGATCAGGGTTTTGCTCTGCCCACTCCAGCGCCACTGTGCCCTGACCATTGATTGTATCAATCGCGTCGTAGGGGTGAATATCAATTGCGCCGGTCTGCGCTTGGTATTGAGAGCAAAGAGCTGCAGCGTCTGCATAAGTTGCGCCTTCTATGTGAAGATCAGCCCCAAAGCTGCGGATCTTGTCGACCTTTGCCGGGTTTGAGATCTCAGGCACGAAGATCTTGGCAGTGAGCCCGAGTGCATGAGCTGCACACGCGACTGCGGCACCGTGGTTTCCGCCAGATGCGGCTGTAACTCCAGCCTCGGGAATACGGCTGTTCAGTAGTGAATTAAAAGCTCCACGGGCTTTGAAAGAGCCAGAGTGTTGCAGATGCTCCAGTTTCAAGGAAATGGAGTATTTCAAGCCGAAGGTTCCGTTACCGCTCACAATACACGGGGTCTTGCGAATGTGTTTCTGGATCCGTTCGTAAGTGAATTCAATTTGTTGCTTCGATATTTGCACGCGAATGGCCTAATTTATTTTTTGATATTGAGAACCTCGGGAAACCTCGAGGCTCTGGAACTTGTGGCAATGACCTCAGGTCGCAGGCATTG
This sequence comes from Pseudovibrio japonicus, assembly GCF_014651595.1. Taxonomy (GTDB): domain Bacteria; phylum Pseudomonadota; class Alphaproteobacteria; order Rhizobiales; family Stappiaceae; genus Pseudovibrio; species Pseudovibrio japonicus. Next base: position 67,796 of record NZ_BMXE01000005.1, read on the forward strand.
CGGTTTCAACCAATTTGATGAAATAGGAGCAACCGTAGGGTATTACTTCGTCGTTGAAGTCATATTCTGGGTGATGTAGGCCAGCGCTATCGCCGTTTCCGAGGAAGACAAAAGCCCCAGGCTTTTCTTCCAGATAATAGGAGAAGTCTTCGGCTCCCATGATTGGTGCTAGGTTCTTGTCTACCTTATCTATGCTACCCGAGATTTCTGTAGCAATTCGTGTTGCGAAGTTGGTTTGCTCCGGGTGATTAACTGTGGTCGGGTAACCCTCTGAAAACTCCAGCTCCACGTCCGCGCCGTTTGCTGCACATATGCCTTCAACGACTTGCTTTATGCGTTCGGCAGCCTGTTTGCGGGTTCCTTTGGCGAGCGTTCGGATTGTTCCGCCAAGTTTTACGGTCTCCGGAATGATGTTGTATGCGGTACCGGCCTGAAAGAAGGTCACGGAAACTACGATGGATTGCAGCGGATCGACATTTCGGGATGCGATTGATTGCAAGGCGGATACGATTTGTGAGCCAACAATAATCGGATCGATTGTCTTGTGTGGGTAAGCAGCGTGACCTCCCTTACCTTTCACGGTGATGGTAAACTCATCGGAAGAGGCCATTAATGCACCGGGCCGGGTCCCAAAGTGGTTGAGCGGTGTGCCTGGCTGGTTGTGCAGGCCGTAAATTTCGTCAACGTGCCAGCGTGTGAACAGGCCGTCGTCCATCATTGTTTTGGCGCCCCCACCACCTTCTTCAGCCGGTTGGAAAATGAGGATAACGGTACCGTCAAAATTACGGGTTTCAGTCAGGTATTTTGCGGTTCCCAGCAGCATGGCGGTGTGCCCGTCGTGGCCACATGCGTGCATGGCGCCTTCGTTTTTGGACGCATACTCCTTGCCGGTTTCCTCGGTCATGGGAAGGGCGTCCATGTCCGCACGGAGGGCAATGGATTTTCCGGTACCGCCGTTGCGGCCTTTGATGACACCGACGACGCCTGTGCGGCCTACGCCTGTTGTGACTTCATCAACGCCGATCTCAGTAAGGATTTCGGCTACTTTTGCTGATGTGCGGTGGGTTTCATAGAGAACTTCGGGATATTCGTGAAAATCGCGGCGCCAAGCGGTGATTTCATCATGCATTTCTGCAAGCCGATTAATGGTTGGCATCAGACTGCTCCCTCAAATACTTCGGATTTTTATTGCTATGAAATAATGCGTCTCACTTTGGCCCAGTGCAGTGAAATATTGCAAGAGCAAATCAATCGCAAAAAGGTCAGTTGAGTAAATTTAAATGGACTGCTCGTCGCGTTTGTTTACCAACCCCAAAACTGCTTCATCACGACAGAGTATAGCTGTCGTCAGAACACATATTGCACTTGGTTCAACTTTAGCAACAGCGAGGCAGTATGGCGATTTATCTGAGTGTTTTTCGGAATGTCACTGAAGAGAAGCAACACTGGATGTTTCTTAACAAAGCCAATCGATATGTCAGCCTTTTGCCTGCTCGCTCTGAGTTTGAAACCGGGCCTTTTGACTTCCGCCGGAATGCCTCAATCAATCTGCTTGTGAACGGTGGCTTGTACGGTACATCGCTGCGTTACAACTCGTTGCGTGACAGCTGGAGCCTTTGGCCTTTGACCAGTGACTTTTCGCTGCAGGTAGAAAAGCGCACCGTTGTTGTCGAATGTGCTCTGACCACCCCTTATGCTGCTGACGCGAATGTGGCCTCTCTTACTCGGTTTTATGAGGAAATGAGCAGGCCGGGCGGTTGAGCCTTGCTGCTGGTGGTTACGCGAAGGCGTAGACGGCGGTCTTTTTTGTCTCGTTGTCTTCCAGCTCTCGCTGAACCGGAATTTCGTAGGTTTGCAGGTGTGTGAGTCGTGATGCGGGGAAGTAAGAGCGCTGTGGATCGCCAACCAGTACGGGAACCGGTTTGATTTGGCGGTTTGCATCAAGCCAACCTAATACACTTGCTGTCATCTCCGGATCATAAAAGACGTCACCGCAACAGATCAGGTCATATTGGGCAAGAGAGCTTTTAAGAAGGTCTTGTGTGGTGACTTCAATTGTAACCTGATTCAGGTCTGCGTTGATAAGTGCAGAATCTGCAGCAAACAGGTCAATGTCGGCAGCGACGGCAGAGGCTGCGCCAGCTTTCATGGCTGCGATGGCGACGAGGCCGGAGCCGCTGGCAAAGTCAAGGATGTGCTTGCCTCTGACCGTTTCCGGGTTGTCCAGAATGTAGCGTGCCAGTGCTTGCCCGCCTGCCCATGCAAATGCCCAGAAGGGGGAGGGAACACCGAGCTTTTCCAGCTCCTCTTCTCCCATACGCCACAGATCGACGCTTTCGTCGGCCAGGTGGAGGGAGAGGGACGGCGCATGTGGGACAGGGTGAATGCGTGTCTGTTCCAGAATAAAGCTGCGCCGATCCGTAATTGCCATAGCAGATCAGACCTCGGAAGGGTCCATGCCTGCCATCTCCAGAACCACAGCCCATTCTTCTGGCTTGACCGGCTGAACGGACAGGCGCATGGAGGTTACTAGAGCCATGTCGGAGAGGCGTTCCTCGGCCTTGACCTGCGCCAACGTGACTGTCTGCGGCAGGTCTTTAACGGCTTTGATATCAACGCATTCCCAGCGCGGATCGTCGGTTGTGGAATCCGGATGCACCAAGGCACACACTTCTACAATGCCGACGACTTCCTTGCCGATATTGGAGTGATAGAAGAAGCCGCGGTCGCCGATTTTCATATCGCGCATGAAGTTGCGGGCCTGATAGTTGCGTATGCCGTCCCACTCTTCGCCTTCTTCGCCCTTGGCTTTTTGTTGTTCCCAAGACCATTTGTTAGGTTCGGATTTGAACAGCCAGTATTGCAACGCTTCCTCCATGTAAACTGTATGTGTGTTTTGATCGAAGTGATCGAGTCGATGTTTCGGGAACACACAGTAAATGGAGCACCAGCTTTTCGAAACATGGCGTGTGCTCCAGTTTAGATATGTTGTAAAACGTAACTTACAGCAAAATTACATTTCCGGGTTCTTTAATACCCAGTTCCATGGGCGGATCTCAACAGATTCAAACAGGCCTGCGAGAGCGTATGGGTCTTCGTTCGCCACTGCCAGTGCTTCGTCGCGGTTTGCAGCTTCAATAATGACCAGCGAACCGGTTGGGGACACAAGATCATCACACATGAATGGACCAGCACCTTTCAGCCGATCACCAAGACCGTTCAGGAAGTTGAGGTGCTCTTCGCGGGTCTTCTGACGAAGCTCTACCGAATGGGGCTTGTCTGTGCAGATGAGAGCGTACAGCATATTGGATACTCCAGTAGCGGGATTTCAACCCAACCTTTAAAACCCTGATTTCTAATCAGGTAAATCTGACTTTATGTGGATTCTGTTAGGGGTGGGTCTCTCGTTTGAGGGGGCGCGTCATTAAGTCGCTTAGTGCTTGTGCGACATCGATCTTACCGGCCACAATCTGAGAAACCGCTCTGGCAATTGGCATTTCGACGCCGTGTTTGTCGGCCAAGTCTACCGCGATATTGGCTGAGTGTGCGCCCTCTGCAAGCTTTTGGCCCGGTGCGACGAGCTCTTCCGGTTTTCTGCCCTGACCGATCTTGAGGCCGAACGCGAAGTTGCGTGACTGTGTAGAGGAACAGCTCAGTACGAGATCGCCCAGACCGGACAGACCGGTGAGGGTTTCACTTCTTGCGTTCAATGCCATGCCGAGACGTGTTAGTTCTGCAAAACCACGTGCGGTGAGGGCTGCCTGTGCGCTGGCGCCGAGGCCGTAGCCGATGGCAGCGCCACATGCGATGGCCAGAACGTTCTTGAGAGCACCGCCGATCTGGACGCCGATGAGGTCATCGGTTGCGTAGGGGCGGAAACTGTTAGACGCCAATGCTGCGGAAAGCTGATCTGCGACTGCGCCATCTTCCGCTGCGATTGTCACGGCAGTGGGCAGGCCTTTGGTCACATCGCTCGCGAAGCTTGGGCCGGACAGGGCTGCTGGAATTGCGTCTGGTGCGACGGACTTGATGATTTCGGAAAGCAATCGGCCAGTCTTTTGCTCGATGCCCTTCGCGCAGAGCACAATGGGCGTTTCCGGTTTGAGAAACGGTCTGATTGCCTCGGTCATTGCGCGGGTTGTCTGTGCTGGTGTGACGAGCAGCAGAGCGTCGGCGTCTCTGACAGCTTCTTCCAGGCTATCGGTTGCCGTGATCTGCTCTGTCCACTGGATGCCGGGCAGGTATTTCGGATTTTGCTTGCTGGTGTTGATTGCGGTGACAGTCTCCGCATCACGCGCCCATATGATGGCGTCACGACCTGCTCTTGCAGCTGCCAGAGCGAGCGCAGTTCCCCAAGATCCTCCGCCAATTACAGCGATCTTGTTCAGAGCAGTGGTCATGTTGTTTTCCTTATCGGATAATGTTCAATCGTTCACAGAGCTGTTCGAGAGGGAGACCGAACCCGCCTAGCATTGTTAAGCTGGACTTAGTTGTGTTGTCTGCCAAATCAACCCAGAGGAAGCGAAAGAGTATGGGATCTCCACCGTCATTTGGGCTCATTTCGTAATGATCCCATGTTTGCTTCGCCTTATGGGTGACCTTGACGTGAAAGAAAGCGCTACGATGTAGTTCCTGACCCTCTGTTCGGTCATCTTCATAAAGGTACTCACGCTTGTCAAACTGTTCCAGCGCACCGGTCACTGCCAGGCCGGTTTCTTCTTCAAACTCGCGCTTTGCGGCAATGAGATAACTTTCGCCGGGGTCCACCGTTCCACCAGGTACCTGGAACTCTCCTGAAAGGTCTGTTTCCGGTTCCTTGAATACGAGGAGGTGTGTGCCGCAGGTCATGTAGACGTAAGCTTTGTGCCGAGGCTGTAGTGCTGTTTTTTCCATGAGTCAATCAACGCAATGCTTTGAATATTTGGCGGATGTTATGCGGAGGACTTTGTCTCAGGCAAGGCGTGAAGCGGTTTTGTACATGATAAGCAGCAAGACGTTGGTACTATTGAAACGCCGTTTAGCACCGCATGGCATTCCATGCAGTGTTTGACCAAGATTTCCCGAGGAACGGGATGGGCAAGGCGAGCAGGCAGTGCCTGCGCTACTTTTTAGTTTAGTTTCTTCGGCATTGGCTGTCGCCTTGCCCGGACGTTTTTGTAGGAGGCTATGGCCAAGCTCCAATAGGCGCTTTGAGAAGGTGATCCCGACTGATGCAGGTACCTCCCAGTGTTGACGCCCTTTGGTTTGGCCGCGCATCCGCCCGCCCCAACACTGTTGGCGTTTGGGCAACCTCCACGGACCTGCTGCGAAATACGTTACCCTCCACAGTAGCCCCATCCAGCTCGCACCAGCTTGAGGGACGTTCCCCCAAACTGCCCGTTGCATGAGCTTGATACACAGTTTGCACGTGTCTTGGGGGAGGGGGATAAGTTTTTGACCGAACGACATAAAAAATCCCGCAGGTGCTGCGGGATTTCGAAAGTGCGTTCGTGCTGATTGGCTCTATGGCGGTGGTTAGACCTTCGCGCCTTTGCGGCCAAAGCCGACGACGCTTTCGGATTTTTTGTCGAGTGGCCAGCGAGGACGGGGGGCTTCGTTCATGTCGTCGCCAATCCCGTTTTGCTCCAGAATGGACGGGTCTTCGGCTGCCAGCTGTCTCAGGCGCTCGGCACCGGCCCATGCGATCATGGCGGCGTTATCTGTGCATAGTTTGTGTGGTGGGGCGATCAGTTCTGCATGTTGCTCTGCTGCAACCTGATTGAGACGCGTGCGAATTGCTTCGTTTGCTGCCACACCGCCTGCGATGACCATCTTTGGTGGTGTATCCGGATAGCGGTCCTTGAACAGCTGGAAGGCACGTGCGCTGCGTTGGCCGACGACATCCGCCACGGCTTCCTGAAAGGATGCGCACAGATTGTTGACGGTTTGCTCGCTGACTGGTTCTTCCTTCAGCGCTGCGGTGCGCACGGCGGTTTTGAGACCAGCAAAGGACATGTCGAGGCCGGGGCGGTCAAGCAGTGGGCGCGGCAGTTTGTAGACGGTTGGGTCACCAAGTTTTGCAGCTTTTTCTACAGCCGGGCCGCCGGGATAAGGCAGGCCGAGGAGTTTGGCTGTTTTATCGAAAGCTTCGCCGATTGCATCATCGATCGTGGTGCCGAGTCGCTCGTATTCCCCAAGAGCTTTTACGAGGAGATACTGCGTGTGTCCGCCGGAGACGAGGAGTAGCAGGAATGGGAACTCAACCTGATCCGTCATGCGGGCTGTCAGGGCGTGACCTTCCAAATGATTTACTGCAATCAATGGTTTGTTGATCGCCATCGCAATGGATTTTGCTGTCATCAGGCCCACAATGACGCCGCCAATGAGGCCGGGGCCTGCGGTTGCGGTGACTGCGGAGAGATTGGAGTAATTCACATTTGCCGTTTTCATCGCCTGTTCTACGATACCATCCAGCAACTGAATATGGGCGCGCGCGGCAATCTCTGGTACAACACCGCCGAACGGTGTGTGCTTATCGATTTGAGAATGCACCACGTTGGACAAAATTTCGCATTTGCCATCTTGATCAATCTCAAGGACAGCGGCGGCAGTTTCGTCACAACTCGTTTCGATGCCGAGGATGGTCAGCACGTTTTGGTCTCCTTTGGCCGCATGGTTTTTGTCGTTCTCTCATGCGAAAAGCATGGTTGATTTCGCGGGCCGATGATTTTATGTCGCTCATCTAACATGAGCCCCTAGCATTGGGAATGTGATCCTTGCAAACAAAACCTATAAGAATTGGTACACGTGGAAGCGCCCTGGCACTGGCTCAGGCGCATGAAACACGCGCTCGTCTCGCGAAGGCACACGGGTTAACCGATGATGACTTCGAGATTGTTGTTATAAAGACAACGGGAGACCAAATTCAAGATAGGCCTCTTTCCGAAGCTGGCGGCAAAGGCCTGTTTACCAAGGAAATTGAGGAAGCTTTGCTGGATAAGTCCATTGATTTGGCGGTGCACTCTTCCAAAGATATGCCGACAGTTCTTCCTGATGGTCTGGGCATGACTGCTTACCTTCCACGTGAAGATGTGCGTGATGCTTTCATTTCGCCGAAGGTGGAGAAGCTGACTGATCTTCCACAGGGAGCCGTGGTTGGGTCTTCCAGCCTGCGTCGTCAGGCACAGATTAAACGTCTGCGTCCTGATCTGGACGTCGTGATGTACCGTGGTAATCTGCAAACCCGTTTGCGTAAGCTGGATGAAGGGGTGGTTGATGCAACTTTCCTGGCTTATGCTGGCCTGCGCCGTCTGGGGCAGGGGGATCTGGTGACATCGCTAATGGATCTGGAGCACTTCCTGCCAGCGGTTGGTCAGGGTGCCATTGGCATTGAGGCGCGTCTTGGGGATGAAGAGACGGCACGCATTCTTGCGCCGATCCATCACGCCGAGACTGAAAGCCGACTTCTGCTGGAGCGGGCTTATCTGGCCGAGATGGATGGGTCGTGCCGGACGCCGATTGCCGGTCTTTCGCACGTTGAAGGGGATCGCATCCGCTTCCGTGGGGAGGTGATCAAGCCGGATGGCAGCCAAACACACACGGTGGAAGGTGAAGGCCTGTTGAGTGATGCGGAAGAGATTGGCCGCGAACTGGGCAAAGAGCTGAAAGCCAAATCCGGTCCAAACTTTCTGGAGCTCTGATGAATATACTCGTGACCCGTCCTCAGCCACAGGCAGGTAAAACTGCTCAGAAGCTGATTGCTATGGGACACGATGTAATTGTTGAGCCGATGCTACGTTTCCAGCCGCTGACCGTTAACAGGGATGTGGCTGGGGATGCCAAAGCGATTGCTGTGACGAGCGCCAATGCGATTGAGGCTCTGGCCGTCAATGGTCTGGTTGATCAGTTGCAGCACCTTCCTGTCTATTCTGTGGGTGAGGCGACAGCCAATGCTGCAGAGACTTCCGGTTTCCAAAATGTGTTCAAGGCAGAAGGGGATGTTGGTTCCCTTGGCCGACTGATCGCGAGCAGTGGTCAGCAGGGGCCTGTCTTCTATCCTGCTGCGGTTGATCGTAGTGGAGACCTTGCCGGGCAACTTAAGCAACAGGGGATTGCCTGCCATTTGACGGAAGTTTATCAAATGGCGGCTGTGACGGGTTTTTCTGAGACGACCCGTGAACAGATTCATGCTGGAACAGTGGATTGTGCATTGTTTTATTCTCTGCGAACAATTCAAATTTTTCTCATGATTGCAAAACTTGAAAAAACCACAGTGTTTCTTAACTCTATGAAAGCATTATGTGTTTCTAAGCGGGTTGCGGAACAAGCTGCGGTGTTCGGGGAAGTTTTGACTGCAAAAGCGCCTAGTGAGGATGGTTTGTTTGAACTTCTTTGAGCTGCCATAAGTTGAGAGGAAGTGATTTGGACTTTTCCGGCCCCACTGGAGGAGTTATCGTTTTTTGGCAAGGTGCTAATTCTCCCTGATAGTAGTTTGCTGATGGGATGCTTATGTTAGTGAAAAGGCCTCTTCGGATGCCTTATCAAGTTTGCGTGCGTATAAAACTTGGCGCGGCTGGAAACTGCTTGAAACGCGCCATTCTAGGAGGTTTTGATGGCTGCTGATGATAAAAAGGGTGGGAACTCCACCGGGGCAGGCTCGGGTGGTGGCAACTCATCACGGAAATCTCCACTCTCTGGCGGGTCTCGTAAGCCAGTGGTGATTGATCTGCCTGCAAAAGACGTTTCCAAGAGTGACAAGCCGGCCGCAAATGCTGGTGGCGCCGGAGCCAAGCCAACCGCGAGCAAGACGGCTTCATCCAAGCCGGGTTCTGTTCCGCCGACTGGTAAACAACAATCACAAACATCCGCGAAGAGTGAAAAAACTGAAGCGACTAAAGCTGGCGATGCGAAGCCTGCAACAGGTGCAAAGCCAGCTATGGGCGCTAAGTCTTCCTCAACCTCAACCTCAACCTCAACCAAGCCAACTGCCGCTGCTACTAGCGCGAAGGCTGCGGGTGATGAGAAAAAGACTGCTGCTGAGGAGAAGAAACCAGCAGCGGGTGAGAAGGCGACAACCGGAACAACTGCGACCAGCGCTGCAAAGCCTGCTGCAGGTGCAAAGACCGGCACGTCCAGTGCTTCTGACAAGACAGCTGCTGCCGGTAAAACTACGGCCACATCGGCTGGCAAGGAACCTGTGAAGGGCAAAGATGGTGCTGGATCAGGGGGTGGCAAGGATACGCCTCCACCGCCGCCTCCATCTGGTAAGGGACCAGGAGGTCCTTCTGACAAGCCTCCGCGCCCGCCTAAACAAGGTGCTGGCTTTGGTGCCATGCTTGGTGCTGGTGTGATCGGCGCGTTGATCGTTGTTGGCGCTGGGGTTGGTTTGCATCAGGTTGGTGCGCTGCAGATGATCGGGGCAGGTTCCCAGCAGAATGCTGAGGAAATTCAGACGCTCTTGCAGACTTCTCAGACCCGATATTCGCAGCTGGAGCAGCAAAATTCCCAGCTAGCGCAACAGGTCTCTGATCTACGTGAACATGCAACAGGCACTTTTGCGGCGAAAGAGACGCTTGATAACCTGAGTGCGCAGCTTGCGACGATCCAGCAGGAAACCAGCAGTAAGCTGAGTGATGCGACTGCTAGTGTGACCAACCAGGTGCAGGAGCAGATTTCTACGCTGGATGCGGAGATCAAAGAGCTCAATGACCTCATCGCAAACGGTGCAGCAGGTGATGGTGCGGCTGTTGCGAGCCTGAAGAATACTCAGGATGAGCTTGCTAAGCAGGTTCATGATCTGGCGACGACCACGCAGCAGAACACCCAGCAGGCTCTGGAAAGTGTGCAGGGTAGTCTGACAGATCTGCAAGGGCAGTTTCAGGCATTACAGGATGCACCGACGCAGCTGAAAGATCTGGGTTCTCAACTTGCTGTGACAAGTTCCAAGGTGGATGAAGCCCTTGCACAGATTGGCAAGGTGACCGCGGAACAGCAGGTTCTGGATGGTAAGATCACAGCTCTCTCCGAGACAGATGCCCAGACGACACAACAGATGACCGCGCGGGTTGACCGGATGGAACAGGCTCTTGGCACTGCAAGCGCTCAAGAACGTGCTGCTCGCGCCATTGCGATTGCTTCGTTGAGCAATGCGGTGGACTCTGGTGAAAGCTATGAGGCCGAACTTGCTGCCGTTGAAGCTGTGTTGCCGGATGATGCTGCTGAGCTGGCACCACTGAAGGCGACTGCGGCGACTGGTATTCCTACTTCTGCTGCATTGATCGCTGGTTTTGGGCAGGTTGCGCGTGACATGAGTGCTGTGTCGCTCACCAGCGCGGATGATGGTGTGGTCGACCGCCTGTTCTCCAGCGCCAAATCGCTTGTTTCTATCCGCACGCCAAACGACAGTGAAGGCACGAGTTCGGGTGCTGTGCTTGGCACCATGGAAGCGCGGGTTTCTGCGGGCGATCTTACCGGAGCAATGACTGCTTATGATGCTTTGCCAGAACCTATGCAGCAGGTTGGGGCGACATGGGCAGAGCAGGTGAAAGCCCGTTTGGCTGCAGATGAATTGGTGAAGAAGATCACCGCGCAAGTTTTGAAGTCGCTTGTTTCTGAAAACAAGTAGTATCGGAAAGGAGCGAAGGACATGGTCCGCGTTCTCATCTTTTTCGCGTTTGTGTTTCTTTTGGCGCTTGGCGGCGCCTGGATGGCAGACCGCCCCGGTTTGGTTACGCTTGATTGGCAGGGGTATGTCGTTCAGGTAAGCCTGCTGACGACCGTTGTCGCCTTTGGTATTTCCATTGTGGCGTCCATTGTGATCTGGGGCTTCTTGCGACTGGTTTGGAAGTCGCCAACGCTGGTTTCGCATTTCATGCAGCGTCGCCGTAAGGACAAGGGCTATGATGCTCTGTCACAGGGCCTGATGGCGCTCGGCTCCGGTGACACCTTGCATGCTCGCAAGTTCGGGCTAAAGGCTGATAAGTTTTTGGACGGCAATGAGCCTGCAGCGCGTCTGCTGTTGGCACAGGCCTCGCAGCTGGATGGTGACCACGCCGAAAGTCGTCGCCGGTTTGAGGCGATGATTGAAGATGATCGTTCCAAAGCAGTTGGTCTGCATGGACTTTACATTGAAGCAGAGCGTGAAAACGAACCTGCAGCTGCGCGCCACTTTGCAGAGGAAGCGTTCAATCTGGTGCCGGGTCTGCATTGGGCAGGCAATGCGGTGCTTGGGTATCAGGCGGTCTCCGGTGACTGGGAAGAAGCCATTGCAACGCTTGAGCGCAACTATGCTGCTCGCATGATCGACAAGAAAACCCTTCGTCGCCAGAAAGCGGTTCTGCTAACAGCGCGTGCGCTTGAGTTGGAGAACGAGAATCCGGATCGTGCACGTACGTTGGCTGTTGAGGCGCATGGTCTTGCACCTTCGCTTGTGCCTGCTGCGCTCGTTGCAGCGCGTTTGCGCATCCGCGCTGGCGAAATTCGCAAGGCGAGCAAGATCCTTGAAGCAACCTGGAAGCTCAGCCCACATCCAGACCTTGCAGAAGCTTACGCGCACGTTCGCCCGGGTGATTCTGTTACGGACCGTATGAGCCGCGTGAAAACGCTGGCTGGCATGCGTGCTTACTCTGCTGAAGGGGCGATTGCGGTTGCGGTTGCTGCCATTGAGGCACAGAAGTTTGATGAAGCGCGCGAGCAGCTCAAGCGCGTTCTGCGCTCCGAGCCAACACAGCGGGCCTTCCTGCTGATGGCTGATCTTGAAGAGCGTGAGCATGGGGATCAGGGCCGTATTCGTGAGTGGCTGTCTCGTGCGGTGCGTGCGCCTCACGATAAGGTCTGGATTGCGGATGGTGTTGTTTCTGCGAACTGGGCGCCGGTTTCTCCAAAGACTGGCCGAGTGGATGCCTATGAATGGGCAACACCGGAAAGCGCAATTGATCAGGACCAGACTATCGAAGTCATTGATGACAAGTTGTTTGAGCCACCAGAGCTGGCTGCTCCTGTGCAGGTGCTGAACGAGCCGGTTGCAGCTGATATTGTGGTGTCACCATCGCAAGAGGCGGAAAAGTCTGCAGCTGCGGACAAACCTGAGCCTGCGGAACCTGTTGTTGCGACGGAAGCTGCAAAGGAACCAAAGGACGCGCCTGCTCCTGAGAAGAAGTCGAAGGAAACCACCAAGGCTGACAAGCCACGGGCAACTGTTATGCCTGTCGGGTTTTCAGGCTCTGCGCCGGCCAAGGCTGATGAAAAGGGCATGAAGAAGGTAGCGGAGCCGTCCAAAGCGACGCCGGATGCTGCAGCCAAGACCGGTAAGAAGTCGAAGGCGGAGAAGGAGACGCTCGTAGAATTCCCGCTTCCTCATCTTCCTGATGATCCGGGGCTGGAGTCTGAAGAGGATGATCCGAAAGCGCCGAAGGAACAAGGTTTTAGGTTCTTCCGCTAGTTGAATTGCATGGGCAGAAGGGCTTTCGGGTTTTCGACCTCTTCTGCTCATGTTGATAGGTGGTGGATGCACCTTCTATCCTTGCAAATCATACTTGCATCTTTTCGGGAGCTTGGGTATCAAGCTTCCACTTTCCAGCACATCCCTTGTGCTTGTTGGTAAGCCGCTGTAGCTCAGATGGTAGAGCACGTCATTCGTAATGATGGGGTCGAAGGTTCGAGTCCTTTCAGCGGCACCACACACACTCTCTGATACTTCATAATCCCCCAGAAATTTGTCGGTTTGGCTTTGTCTTATGGCTTACTCGTCGTAGGTTCTGAGTTGTGTTTTTTGGGCCATTGGTCGAACTTTTGAACATGCCGATCTCTTAGGGTGCGTTGCGGTTGTTATTAGTCACGCATCGTTCTCTAAGTCCTTTTGTTTTTTGCGTAGATGGAGGCCATTGTGGTTTCGTGGGAGCGGGCCGCTGATGGTGTGGAGTAGCGGACGTGATTGTCGATCATCTGAATAAGTTGCGCACATGGTTGTTTGATGATGCATTGCCGCTTTGGCTGAAGGCGGGTGAGGATGCTGCGAACGGTGGTTTTGCAGAGACCATTACGCTGGAGTGCCAGGGCAGCACCGATAATAGGCGTGGTCGGGTAAATCCGCGTATGGTGTTTGTGTATTGCGAAGCTGGTCGTTTGGGCTGGGATGGCCCATGGATGGACGTTGTGCTGCGCACGCAGGCTTATGTGGAGCGGGTTTACGGGACTTCCGACGGGTATATTGGCGCATTGTCGACGCCTGAGGGTGAGCTGGTTGATCCGTCCTTTGATCTTTACAATCAGGCGTTTGCGTTACTGGCACTTTCCAGCATTGCTGATGTGAATAGTGAGAAGCGCGAAGAGGCCTGTGCGAAGGCCAAGGCGCTGCTTGATGTGCTGAACAGTCGCTTCAAACATCCTACCGCTGGTTTTCAGGAGGCTGAGCCTGCGCGCGCGCCGCTGGGTGCTAACCCGCATATGCATTTGTTCGAGATGTGTCTGGAATGGGAACGTTCTGACAATCTAAGCGCTGAGCAGAAGGCTGTTTGGTCCGCTTTGGCCGATGAATTGGGTGAGCTTTGCCTCAAGCACTTCATCTGCGAGAAGACGGGTGGTTTGCGTGAGTTCTTTGCGCTGGACTGGTCGCCGATGCCGGGTGATGAGGGCAGGGTGCTGGAGCCGGGGCACCATTTTGAATGGGCCTGGCTTTTGACCCGCTGGAGCAAGTTGCGCGGGGATCGGCGGGCCAAGGCTGCTGCTGTCCGTCTCTTTGAGATTGCGGAGACATATGGTGTTGACCGTGAACGCGGCGTTGCGGTGATGGGGATCAACGATGATTTCTCCATGCGTGACCCTCTGGCGCGTCTGTGGTCGCAGGCGGAGTGGCTTAAGGGCTCTCTGGCGATGCTGGAGAGTACGCCGGAGAGTGAATGGCCGCGTTATCGCCAGTCCATGCTGGATGCTCTGGCGGCGCTGGAACTCTTCTTTGAGGATGTGCCAGCAGGCCTTTGGAAAGATAAGCTGTTGCCGGATGGCGATTTTGTGCAGGAAGCGGCTCCGGCAAGCTCGCTTTACCACATCATTTCAGCAATCTCCGAGCTTGACCGGTTTTCGCAAACCGTGGTTGGGCAGAAGGTGATTGCGCTTGAGAATACCAAGTAGCGTTCCGGGCAGGATAGATAGGGAGTATCATAATGGTTAGGTGGGGTGTTCTATCCACTGCACGGATTGGCCGCGAGAAGGTCATTCCGGCTCTGCAGAAAGCCAAGAACCTTGAGGTTGCTGCGATTGCCTCACGCGATGAGGAAAATGCGCAGAAGGTTGCTGCTGAGCTGGGAATCGGGAAAGCTTACGGGTCCTACGAGGCGTTGCTGGCAGATCCTGATATCGATGTGATTTACAATCCTTTGCCAAACCACATGCATGTGCCGATGACGGTAGAGGCGGTGAAGGCCGGAAAGCATGTACTTTGTGAAAAGCCGATTGCGCTGGATGCGAAGGAAGCTCGTCTGCTGCGGGATATGCCGAGTGATCGCTTTGTTATGGAAGCTTTTATGGTGCGGGCACATCCGCAATGGCAGCGGGCTCTGGAGATTGTTGAGTCCGGCGAGCTGGGCAAGTTGCAGAGCATTCAGGCGTTCTTTTCCTATAATAATCAGGACCCAGATAACATTCGCAATAAACCCGCGTTTGGTGGTGGGGCGCTGATGGATGTGGGCTGCTACCCGATTGTGGCGGGGCGCTACTTTTACAATGCGGAGCCTGAGCGGGTTGTGAGTCTGATTGACCGTGACAAGAATTTTGGCACGGACCGTCTGACATCTGCAATGATGGACTTTGGTGAGGGACGTCAGGCGCAGTTTACGGTTTCCACGCAGTCGGCTCCGTATCAGCGGATCAATCTGGTTGGGACCGCCAAGCGGCTGGAAATCCTTATTCCATTCAACGCGCCTGCGGGTGCAGAGACCATTTTGCGTCTGGATTCCGGCACTGCGCTGGGTGATGGCGGGCTTGAAGTGGAGCGCATTCCTGCCTGTGATCAGTACACGTTGCAGGGGGAGTTGTTCTCCCGCGTGGTTCGGGGCGAGGAGAAGCTGCCTTATGGCGTTGATGATGCGATTCAGATGATGGACATCATTGATGCGATGTTCCGTTCTGAACGCAGTGGCAGCTGGGAGACCATTGGGTCTCCCGACTGAGTGTCAGTGAGCGTTACACCTTAACGCCATTGATGGAATACAGGTTGTCGCGATTGAGTGTATTGAGATCGCGGCGGCCACACAGCGCCATGGTGATGTCCAGTTCTTTCTGGATTACCTCCAGTGACTGCGTTACGCCTTGCTTTCCGCCAGCGCCCAGACCGTAGAGGAATGGTCTGCCGATGTAGGTGCCTTTTGCACCGAGGCAGATGGCTTTCAATACGTCCTGTCCCGAGCGAATGCCGCCGTCGAAGTGGATTTCCACCTTGTCTCCGACCTCGTCAACGATTTCCGGCAGGACTTCTATGGAGGATGGTGCGCCGTCCAGCTGACGTCCGCCGTGGTTCGAGACGATGATCGCATCACAGCCATGATCGACTGCGTGGCGGGCATCTTCTCTGTCCAGTATACCTTTCAGGATCAGCGGGCCGCCCCACCGTTCTTTGATCCACTCAATGTCATCCCAGCTCAGCCGCGGGTCAAATTGCTCTGCTGCCCATGAGGAGAGAGAAGAGAGGTCTGCAACGCCCTTGGCATGACCGACAATGTTACCGAAGGAGCGGTTCTGTGTGGTGAGCATATTCATGCACCACATTGGGCGTGTTGCCATTTGCCATATGTGCTTTGGGGTGAACTTTGGCGGGGCAGACAGGCCGTTGCGTAGGTCTTTGTGACGCTGGCCGAGGATCTGTAGGTCAAAGGTGAGCACCAGTGCAGAACAGCCAGCATTCTTGGCGCGGTCAATGAGCGCGTTGATGAAGTCCCGATCCTTCATCACGTAGAGCTGAAACCAAAACGGCTTTGTTGTTTTGGCTCTGACCGCCTCAATAGAGCAGATACTCATGGTTGAAAGGGTGAAGGGAACGCCGAATTCTTCTGCTGCCTGTGCCGCGAGGATCTCGCCATCGGCATGCTGCATTCCAGTCAGGCCGGTTGGGGCCAGCGCGACAGGCATTGAGACATCCTGTCCGATCATCTTGGTGGCTAGGGTCCGGTTGGTCATATCAACCGCGATGCGCTGTCGCAGTTTGATCTTGGCGAAGTCACTCTCGTTGGCTTTGTAGGTGCTCTCGGTCCATGAGCCGGAATCTGCATAATCGAAAAACATTTTCGGAACGCGTCTGCGAGCGCGTTCTTTGAGATCATTGATTTCTAAAATTGGTGCCATGTACGGGCCTCCCCCCGAAACATTCGATCTATCTATAAAGGGATTGCACGTATCGGTGATATGTCAATAAGCGAGGCTTTAGACTTGCGTCTACAGGTATAGCTGGGGGTGGTTTTCTTATGAGATCGGGAGACACATATGTAGCTCACGCTTTTCATGCGTAAGATGATTGATATGCGTTTGCTGGAAAGCTGGTGACCCCGACAGGATTCGAACCTGTGACCTGCCGCTTAGGAGGCGGCCGCTCTATCCAGCTGAGCTACGGGGCCTTTGGCTGTGCTTTGTTAGCCGAGATTTCTTTAGGCTACTCGCATCAGATCTTGGCAGCTGAAGATGCTGCGTGTTTTCAAATATCATGAAAATCGGAGGTATGCGAGACAGATTGAGCAGCTGTGAACAGGCTAGGCGTCGGTTTAAACATGGGAATTTTTGTGGTCCGTGTTTCTCTGCTTTTTTTGCCCGAGAGTTCTGAGGGGCGTTCATGGGCAGGTGACCTGATATAATTTTCAATTGTATCTTGAAGGGCGAGTTGCAGTGTCCGCGCGATCCATGGGCCTATTTTTAGTATTGCTGTTTTGCACGGGGAGAGCGTTTGCCGGGCCGTGTGATGAAGCTGTGTCAGCTGAGCAAGGCTTGTCCGTGATCCTGCTGGAGGAAGCGCTCAGTAATCCGGTGAGTTTTACCGCCAGTGACGGGCACGCTTATTATCTTGCTGACTTGATGGTTCCGGAGCCGTTTGGGGAAATGGGAGCGGAGCTTCTTGGGGGCGGTGAGGTTTATGTTCAGGCATTGGCTACAAAGAGCGACCGATGGGGGCGGAAGCCCGCGATTCTGCTCGACCGTGACCGGCGGGATTTGTCTGCCAGACTGGTAGAGGCCGGAGTGGCCATTGTTAAGCCACAATTGAGAGCTTTCAATTGTCTGAAATTACTTATTAAACTT
The DNA here is from genome assembly GCF_014651595.1 of Pseudovibrio japonicus. Classification (GTDB taxonomy): domain Bacteria; phylum Pseudomonadota; class Alphaproteobacteria; order Rhizobiales; family Stappiaceae; genus Pseudovibrio; species Pseudovibrio japonicus. Next base: position 85,049 of record NZ_BMXE01000005.1, read on the forward strand.
GAAAGAGACGCTCGTAAGACAACCAGTGGATTATGGGTCGTTAAAAATGTAATTATCGATTATAAGTCAATAGGCTACGCGCAAATTGGACTTTACGGGATTGTGGAAGCCAAGCTGGTTTCTGTGGGGCAAACACGATCCAGAACATACTTGAACTTTGGTGAGCGCTGGACAGAAGATTTAACCGGGATTATTCAAAGGAGAAAGCTAGCGGATTTTTCGGAGTTCGGGCATGATCTTTCAATGATTGAGGGTCGCAGAGTTCGTCTCAGGGGCGTTGTGCAACTGGACGATGGACCCCAAATAGAGCTCAAACATCCAGCGCAGTTGGAGCTTCTGGACTAAGGCAAAGAGCCGGAAACGCGAATGACTTTGAGTAGTGCATTGTCTGGATTACGGACGAGCCTAAGAATTTTATCGGTATCTGCAGTGGCCGCAGCCCTTGTTGCGTGTCAGCTGACGGGCTCTGCCAATCAAAGCACTCCAAAACCCGGTAGTTTGCGTAGCGGGCTTGGAAGCGACGTGGGGGCGAAGGAGCATCCGCGTGTCGTTGCCACTTACGGCGGCGTCTACAATGATACCAAAGCTGAAACGGCGATTGCGCGGGTTGTTGGCGGCCTTGTTGCGGCCTCTGAAGATCCTGAGGCGCAGTACCGTGTAACTCTGCTCAACAGCCCTGCGGTAAATGCTTTCGCGCTTCCTGGTGGTTATCTTTATGTCACCCGCGGCTTGCTTGCGCTTGCAAACGATACTTCTGAACTGGCTGCCGTGCTTTCCCATGAAATGGCGCATGTGACGGCTCGTCACGCCATTAAACGTCAGCGTCAGGCTGAGGAAGCCGAGTTTGTCACCAAGGTGATGACCAATATCGGCAAGGATCAGGAGACGATTGATGCGGCTGTGAAAGAGAAGCAGCATCAGTTTGCGCGGTTCTCGCAAGAGCAGGAGCTTGAGGCGGATGATGTGGGCGTGAGAACGCTCGCAGGGGCGGGATATGATCCTTATGCCGCTGCCCGGTTCTTGAACACGATGGGGCAATTTGCGCGTTACCAGCAGCTTGGTGGAGAGACCAGTTCTGCGCCGGACTTCCTTTCTTCACATCCCAACACACCTGAGCGTATTCGCCGGGCAGTGTTGAGTGCGCGGCAGATTGGGGCGCCGGGGATTGGGCTTAACGGTCGTGCTGAATACCTGCGCAGTCTGGATGGAATGCTGTTTGGGGATGATCCGCTGGAAGGGTATGTGCGTGGGCGTCAGTTCCTGCACAAGGGCCTTGGCATCTCCTTTAGTGTGCCAAAGGGGTTTGTGCTTGAAAATGCCGCTGAAGCCGTTCTCGCCAGCAATAAATCCGGCACAGCCATGCGATTTGATGGCGCTGATCTGACCGGATACGCCAGCTTAACCGATTATATGTTATCAGGCTGGATCAATGGCCTGATCGACAACAGTGTCCGCCCGACCACAATTAACGGCCTGCCAGCGGTTATTGGATCAGCAATTACAGATGGTTGGTCGTTCCGCATTGGTGTGGTCCGGATTGGATTAACCGGATATAGGTTTATCTTCGCAAATCGCTCGCCAACCGCTGTATTTACTAGTGATTTTGAAAAGTCGCTTGGAAGTTTCAGGCAGCTTAGCCCTACTGAACAGGCGAGGCTTAACCCACTTCGAGTTAAGATCATTCAGGCTAAGGGTGGGGAGACAGCGCGTAAGCTGGCTGTTGGTATGAGCGGCGTTGAGCCGTCCCGTCGTCTGGAGTTGTTTACGATCCTCAACCAGGTGAAGGCGAACCAGCGTTTCAAGCAGGGCGAGCTGCTGAAGGTGATTACTGACTAAGATCAGTCGGCCGTGTTGTTCTCTGATTGGGTAAGTGCGTCTTTGAGCTTTTGCATTGCGCGGGATTCAATCTGACGAACACGCTCCTTCGAGACGCCTAGTTTTTCGCTAAGCGCTTTCAATGTAATGGTCTGCTCATTGAGTTTGCGCTCTCTAATGATGCGTTGCTCACGTGGTTTGAGACTTCTGAGTGCGCTGTAAAGACGTTTTTGATCGCGTGCACCGTCCACTCGCAGTTCCACAAGTTCATCAGGGCGCGGCTCGTCTGCGGGAAGTGTATCCTGAAGCTCCAGGGCTGTTTCGCTGCCGCGCAGTGTTGCGTTCAACGAGGCATCTTTGCCGCTTAGTCTACCTGCCATCATGGTGATGTCCTGCAGCTTTGCGCCGGTTTGGTTAGACATCTGCTCGTGAAGCTCAGCTTCGCTCAGGTTCGGGTGTTTGTTAGCGAGTTCCGTCCGCATGCGCTTAAAGCCGAAGAACAGCATTTTCTGGCGGGAGGATGTGCCGCCGCGCACGATGGACTGGTTGCGCAGGACATAATCCTGAATGGACGACTTGATCCACCAAGATGCATAGGTGGCAAAGCGCACATCTTTTGACAGTTGGAACCGATTAGCCGCCTCCATCAAGCCGATGTGTCCTTCCTGAATGAGATCAGAGAGCGGAACGCCATAGGACTTGAACTTTAGGGCGAGTGCGATCACCAGACGTGTGTGGGAAAGGGATAGCTTATCAAGCGCGCGGTTGTCTCGCCGGGTGATCCAACGATCCAACAGAGCGTATTCTTCTTCTTTTGACAGATATGGGGCTTTTCTTGCCAAGCGAGCAAGAGGCCCGAGACTTTGGTCTCTTTCTTGGTGAGCCATAATCGCCTCCCGTTGTTGAATGGGATACGGCGCTGGCGCTCCATTGGATCTGTTAACCCAAAAAGAAAGCCCCGCTCAGGGCGGGGCCTCTTAGAAAGAGTTAGTTAGAAGAGGCTGATTAAGCAGCTTCTTCCTGACTTCCGTCTTCACCGTCCGTTGTCGCAGCAACTTTTGCTGCACGCCCTGGAGCCGTGGACAGAACGCCTTCGATCTGACGAATTGCTTCCGTGTCAGTCTGTTTCTGAACGGCTGCAATCTCGCGTGCCATACGGTCCAGAGCAGCTTCATAAAGCTGGCGCTCGGAGTAGGACTGTTCTGGCTGAGAATCAGAACGATAAAGATCGCGGACAACTTCTGCAGTAGAAACAAGATCGCCCGAGTTGATCTTTGCTTCATATTCCTGTGCGCGGCGGCTCCACATGGTGCGCTTTACACGAGGCTTGCCTGCAATGGTTTCAAGAGATTTTTTAACGGTGGATGCATCAGAAAGCTTACGCATTCCAACAGAAGCAATTTTTGCGACTGGAACGCGGAGCGTCATTTTATCCTGTTCGAATTCAATTACGAGAAGTTCAAGAGAGTATCCAGCTACGGTCTGCTCTTCAATCGCAGTAATCAAACCAACGCCGTGAGATGGATAAATGATGTGCTCGCCTGTTTTAAACCCCTGACGCTGCGCGGTCTTTTTTGCGGGTGTGGCCATACGCTATACTTCTCCTGCGCAGTGGTTACTTTTGTCTGGCAGACACAAGCAACCTAGATGCAGCGAGTTCGCTGCATCTTTCTCTGTAGAAAAACGTGAAAAGTCCAACTTATGCGAAAAGTACTTTCTCGCACCAATTGGTTTCGCGTTCAAATGTGATCAGTCGAATTCACTGTTTTGGCGACTTCGGCGAATGCTGGAATAGATTAATCTTCGCCGCTCTATAGAACTGCGATCATAAAAAAACCTCCGATTGGGGAGGATGCACCAGACTGCCAAATAACTGTAACAAAGTGTATAGCACATTATCCACGGATTTCCAACCTCTCTCAAGCAAGAGAGGATTTAAGACATCCGTGGATACTGTTTGGCAAATAATAAATGATTGGTAATTCTAGGCTTTCGGGATCTTAGTCTCCGGCGCCCGGCTTTTCAGAGAAATACTTATCAAGCTTTCCTGCAACACCATCAAATTCTGCAGCTTCTGGTAACTGATCTTTCTTGACGGTGAGATTCGGCCACTTCTCTGAGTACTCGGCGTTGAGCTCAACCCACTTTTCCAGGCCGGGCTCAGTGTCAGGGAGAATTGCGTCTGCTGGACATTCCGGCTCACACACACCACAGTCGATACATTCGTCCGGGTTAATGACGAGCATGTTCTCGCCCTCGTAGAAACAATCGACCGGGCAAACTTCAACACAGTCGGTGTATTTGCATTTGATGCAATTGTCCGTGACGACGTATGTCATCGCAATCCTCTTAGTCTCTGGCTTTGCAGTTTTGTCTGGAGACAAACGGCATGGGCTCTTGCGGCCCTGACGATTTTTCGTCCATTAAACTTTGAACTCTTTGCTACCGGTTTTCAGTGGGTAGCGCAAGCGGTGTCATAGGCGAAGAGTTGGCTATTTTGGGGCAAAATTTGCCTAAAGTCGCCGCTAAAAAGGATCAATTTCGTTGAAGCCCCGAATCCGGGCAATCTGGCGTCGATCCCGCTTTGTCGGGCGGCCTGCACCAGCCTCTCGCTTGGCCACCGGAACCTGTGTTTCCTTGGGTGGAGGCGGGGGGGACATGTCCTCATAAAGCTCTTGTGCTTCAGGGGCTGGACCGCGCCGGGTTCCAAGTTTTAAAACCTTAAGGATCAAAAGGCGCCGCGGCATTGTGATGGTCAGTACATCACCGGGCTTTACAGCGGTTTTGGCGGCCGCAATCTTTTCTTTATTGAGTCGGACGTGGCCGGACACTGCCAGTTTTTGTGCCAGTGTCCGGGATTTCGTGATGCGCGCATACCAGAGCCACTTGTCAATACGAATTGAGCCTTGTGGTTCTGGTGCTGCCATCTGCGTTATCCTGAAGGGGCGACTATTTGTCGCCCTTTTCCAAGTTCTGTTTTAAAGACATCAGCGCTGCGAATGGAGAATCCGGATCCAACGGCTTGTCTTTGCGCGGAGCAGGCTTTGCCTGATGGCCGCGGTTCTGCTGGCCTTTGTTAAAGCCACGACCTTTGCCGCCAGGTTTACCCGGGTTACGACGCTGCTGATTGTTGTTGCTGCGCTGACCGCCACGACGTTCGTTGCCACCGCGTGCGTTGCGCTGACGTTCGTTGTTGTTGCGGTTTCCGCCGAAACGACCCGGACGCCAGATTTCAACGGTAACCGTTTCCATCTCTTGTTCGGCAGCTGGTTCTTCAGAAGCTTCTGCTGGGGCCTCGTCGAGGACTTCAGCGACAACTTCTTCAGAGACAGCTTCTTCTGCTGCGGGTGCAGCTGCTACGCTTTCAGCTTCAGCAGGAGCTGCTGCTTCGCCTTCAACCGGTTCTGCTTGCGCAGTTTCGGTTGTCTCAGCAGGAGCTGCTTCAGGCTTCTTGGCAACTGGGCGCTGTTCTTCGCGTGTTTCCAGACGGTAGCCGAGAGACTTCAGGATGTTGGTGAAGTCTTCGCCTGCGCAACCGAGCAGGGAGGTCATGGAAACAGTGACGGTGAACGCGCCGCCCTCAGCCATGGCACCTTCTGGCGGCTCGACGCCTTCTTCCAGAGGTTTCCAGGCAACCAGCGGACGAATGATGTCAGCAAGGCGCTCCAGAATATCGACACGTACGGCGCGTGGGCCGCAAACGCGGAAGCCGACGACGCGGTAAAGCGCGTGTTCGATTTCCGGATCGACAGGAACAGAGGTACGACCAGAAGCGGACAGCTGAGGAAGCTCAGTCAGGCCTTTGATGCCGCTCTTGCCTTCTTTCAGCGCCCAGAGCTGTGCGAGCAGCTGGCTTGGGGCTGGTTTCAGAAGAGCCGGGACATAGACATGATAAGCACCAAAGCGAACACCGAGCTTGCGGAGGGAACCGCGCATTTGCTGGTCGAGCTGGCGAATATCATCGGCAATCTCCTGACGCTCAAGGATACCGAGGTTCTCGGTCAGGCGGAATGCCACGCCACGAGCGATGCCTTCAACCTCTTCGGCCTGTTCCAGGTCGAAAAGCGGCTTCAGGAGAGTTTCGATGTGTGTCTTGATCCATAGATCAAGGCGCTCCTGCACCATATCGCGTGCAGGTCCCGTCAATTGCTCATCAGCAAGAATGATCAGGGATGGGCGCAGGGTCTGTTCACTAGCCGCCAGGCGGGCGATCGCTTCGCCCTGCCATCTTAGTGTGCCATCATCGGAGAGGATGAACTCTTCGTTAGGCGCGCGAGACAACCGTTCTGCACGGTTTTCAATCTCACTAGCTAGTGCTTTTTGGGCCGCAGCACGGACAGCTTTTTCTTCCTGTCCTTCTGCCGTTGCATCCGGAGCAAACCGGAAGCCATGAAGCTGGCCAATGTGCTGTCCTTCTACAAGGACATCTCCGGTTGCGGTGATCTCCGCTTCGAGCATTTTGTTCTCTCTCAGACGTCGCATCAATACGCTGGTTCGCCGGTCCACAAACCGCTGGGTAAGCCGTTCGTGAAGGGCATCTGATAATCGATCTTCTATGCCGCGCGTCACGCCCTGCCAATGAGCAGGATCATTCAGCCAGTCGGCACGGTTTGCAACAAAGGTCCACGTTCGGATATGAGCAATCCGGTTCGCCAATGTGTCGATATCCCCATCGGTCCTGTCCGCCAGTTTGATCTGACTATTGAACCAGTCATCAGGAATGGCTCCGTCCTGGACCAGATGTGAATATATCCCTGTAACGAGATCTGCATGGTTTGCCGGAGCAATCTTGCGATAGTCTGGAACCTGACAGGTATCCCACAGCAATGAAACTCGCTCCTGCGTTGTCGCAAGGGAAATAATGTCCCTGTCACGATTAGCAAGTTCGAGAACACCGATATCCTCTGCCGGAGGGGCTTTGGTCAAGCCCTCTTCGCGCGGAGAATGCTCCAAACTGCGCAAAAGTGCACGAATCGAGGAAAAATCTAGGTTTGGGTTGCGCCATTGCAGCACTTTTAGTGGTTCAAACTCATGAGATTCGAGTTGGTGGACCAGTTCCTCATCAAAACCGGGGACTCGGCCAGTTACGCCGAAAGTACCATCTCTAAGGTGTCTGCCAGCGCGTCCGGCGATCTGGCCGTTCTCTGCCGGGGTTAATTGACGGTACTGATAGCCATCGAATTTGCGGTGCCCGGCGAACGCGATGTGGTCCACATCTAGGTTGAGGCCCATGCCTACAGCGTCGGTGGCGATGAGCCAGTCAACGTCGCCGTTCTGGAACAGGTCAACCTGCGCGTTGCGCGTTCTTGGAGAAAGGGAACCGAGGACGACAGCAGCGCCGCCGCGCTGGCGCCGGATCAGTTCTGCGATGGCGTAAACTTCATCGGATGAAAATGCGACGATGGCGGAGCGGCGAGGGAGGCGTGTGATCTTCTTGGAGCCTGCGTATGTCAAAATGGACATGCGCGGTCGGGTGATCACATTCAGGCCCGGCATCAGCTTTTCGAGAAGTGGGCGAATGGTCGAGGAGCCGAGCAGCAGAGTTTCTTCTCTGCCGCGCAAATTCAAAATGCGGTCGGTGAAGACGTGGCCCCGTTCCAAGTCACCTGCAAGCTGGACTTCATCGATGGCGACAAAGTCCACGTCCAGATCTTTTGGCATGGCCTCGACGGTGGAGACCCAGAAGCGCGGGTTCTTCGGGATGATCTTTTCTTCGCCGGTGATCAGTGCGACGAGGTCCGGTCCCTTCTTCTCTACGAGACGGCCATAGACTTCTCTGGCCAGCAGGCGGAGGGGCAGACCTATGAGGCCAGATGAGTACGCACTCATGCGTTCAATGGCCAGATGTGTCTTACCAGTGTTCGTTGGCCCCAAGATCGCGGTGACAGACCGTGATCTTGTTGTTCGGTACAGCGTGTTCTTGTTCATCTAGAAGTGCAATTCCGTAGTCTTATGGCCAAACGTATCTCGGCACTCAATTCTTTGGCTGGGATACCGAAAATGCCCTAGCGGTGCCTCACCCAATGAAGTGGCATTTATATGGCAGAGGAAAGCGCTGTAAAGCTCTGGAATGAAGAAAGACAAAAAATGCTGATGATGAGGGCTGGAATGGGAGTCTAGTTTCACGGCGATATGTAAGCGCTTACCAGCGTATACGTGATTATCGCTCTGTTGTTTTCCATGAATATGATGAATGACTATAACGTATAGCACATGCCGCTTGGGTGAGGGTGCGTTAGGTCTAAAGGTTACGGGATACGTGTATATCTGTATATATTCGGTAACATATTGGTTATTCTTACCAGCTGATTTCATTAATGATTATCTTTAATTTGCGCGAAATCGCCACTTCTAAATCCCCAAAGGTCTACCGGTGATTAGAGTGAAATGGGGTATGCTGAGGGGCTTTTTTTGCCCCCCAAGTAGCACTTGGGCGGAGTTATCCCCGCTTTCCCCTCAGGCTTATCGTTAAGTTTTTTGCATCTATGCAGGATAAAAAGAAACGAGGAATCTAAACTCGATTGCCTGTGAAATAGTGGAATGCTTTTGCCAGATTACATGCACAATGGCGCTGAAGCCCGAAGAATACGAAGTTAACGAAACGTTAACTTGCTCCTTTCAATAGCTTTTTCCAAAGAAAAACTAGTGCTCATTTTAGGTGTAAAGTTCTTCTATACGAGTTTTTCTAAAAAGACATAGTGCAATTTAACAATGTCAATATATATGGCCGTATTTCTATTGGATAGAAAGTTAAATTGAATAGATTTCTTTCCCATTACGAAAATAATCATCATCGAATAGAAGATGGGTGATAGATACACCTTCTATAATCGGTGGAGATTGCGTAGAGTAAGGTTGTTGGAGGCATAATATGTAGGGGTGTATAAAATGAATCCGTTGACTGCTGCACTTGAATTTGTTGAATCTGTTAATAATGAAGAGACACCTGACGGTGTTTCTAAGCGTATTGCTGAGCTTGGTCAGTCTTTTGGCTTCACAAGTTTCTGTCTCGCTGCGATCCCCGAAGCTGGCGCATCCTTTGATGGGTCTATCATGTTGAGTGGATGGCGGCCTGAGTGGCAACAACGTTATCTTGACCGTGATTACATACAGAATGATCCGATTGTCGCGAAAGCGCGCACTGCTAGTCGTCCTTTCCTTTGGTCCAGCGTTGCCCGTGATCGCAATCTTACTGCAGCTGCACAGCAAGTTCTGTCAGAAGCGCGCGATTACGGAATGTATGACGGCGTTTGTGTGCCTGTACATGGCCTTCAGGGCTATCAAGGCATGCTGATTTTTGGCGGACCAGAAGTGCGACTGAATGAACGCGAAATTAGTGTTCTTCATCTGGTTGGTATCTATGCGAGTAATAAGGTGCGCGAGCTGGTTGGTGCCAACACCACTCGTCCGCGTCATCGCCTTACGCCTCGCGAACTTGAATGCCTGAAGTGGTCTGCTGCAGGTAAAACAAGTTGGGAGATCAGTCAGATCCTAAATATCTCTCAGCATACTGCGGACTGGTATCTGGCTTCTGCTGCCAGAAAGTTGCATGCTGCGAACAGAACACACGCGGTGGCTGAGGGTTTCCGGCTCGGCCTTATTCGATAAGCTTAAATGACACCTACCTATGCTCTCGGCAGGGTTCGCACCGCGAATCCTGCTGTTTGCACATGTGCAGCAGTCTCTGAATTTTCAGTTTCTATATCTTAAGTAGAACTTTTTGTTGAGATATATTAGCAAAGACAAAGTTTAACAGATTTGTGTAAATATTTTTACGTGTTTAGTTTTTCTCAATTAAGTGAAAAATTCCCTAGATTTTCCCCGTTTTCCTAATGTTTTCTGGTCCGGTAAATATAGTAATGATTCTTGTGACTATAAATTAATCTTTCCATCGGTGGAGTAGCTCGACTATAAAACCCCAAAATACATAGAAACTGGGGGACCTACTTTGGCTATTCAACGTATATTGGTTGCTAACCGCTCAGAGATTGCAATCCGCGTTTTCCGGGCTGCAAATGAACTTGGTCTCCAGACGGTTGCCGTCTTTGCAGAAGAAGACAAACTGGCTTTGCATCGCTTTAAGGCGGACGAAGCCTATCAGGTCGGCAAAGGGATGGGGCCGATTGAAGCATACCTGTCTATTGATGAGATTATCCGCGTTGCAAAAGAGCAGCGCGTTGATGCGATCCACCCTGGATACGGCTTCCTTTCTGAAAGCCCGGAGTTTGCTGAGGCGTGCGCCGCGAATGGCATCGTCTTTATTGGCCCTTCACCAGAGACCATGCGCCGTCTTGGCAACAAAGTAGCTGCTCGTGAGCTGGCAATTAAAGCTGGCGTTCCTGTAATGCCTGCGACGGACCCACTTCCGGATGATATGGAAGAAGTGAAGCGTCTTGCGCTCGAGATCGGCTATCCGGTGATGCTGAAAGCCTCATGGGGTGGAGGTGGCCGCGGTATGCGCGTCATCCATGACGAAGAAACGCTTCTGCGCGAGGTAGTTGAGGCCAAGCGTGAAGCCAAAGCAGCATTCGGCAAGGACGAGGTTTATCTCGAAAAGCTTGTCGAACGTGCGCGTCACGTTGAAGTGCAGATTCTTGGTGATCAGCATGGCAACCTTGTGCATCTGTTTGAGCGCGACTGTTCCATTCAGCGCCGCCACCAGAAAGTGGTTGAACGTGCACCCGCGCCTTACCTCGATGAGGATAAGCGCCGAGAGCTTTGTGAGTATGGTCTGAAGATTGGCCGCGAAGTTGGTTATTGTGGTGCGGGTACCGTTGAGTTCCTGATGGATGCGGATACCGACAAGGTCTACTTCATTGAGGTGAATCCGCGTATTCAGGTGGAACATACTGTTACTGAAGAAGTTACCGGTATCGACATCGTTCGTGCGCAGATCCGCATTGCGGAAGGTGGCCGCATTGGTGACGAGGCCGTGACTGGTGTGCCTGAACAGGGCGCGATTGTGCTGAACGGTCATGCGCTTCAGTGCCGTATTACCACTGAAGATCCTGAGCACAATTTCATTCCTGATTATGGTCGTTTGACTGCCTATCGTGGGGCGACCGGTTTTGGTATCCGTCTTGATGGTGGTACGGCTTACGCCGGTGCGGTGATCACCCGGTTCTATGATCCGCTGCTTGAAAAAGTGACCGCCTGGGCGCCGACGCCTGAAGAAGTTTGTGCGCGTATGGACCGTGCGCTGCGTGAGTTTCGTATTCGCGGCGTTGCGACCAACCTGATTTTCCTTGAGCGAATTATCGGACATCCGTCCTTCCAGAATAACTCTTATACAACGCGGTTTATTGATAACACGCCGGAGCTGTTTGAGAACATTAAGACGGCTGACCGCGCAACCAAGCTGCTGACGTATATTGCTGATGTGACCGTGAACGGGCATCCGGAGACCAAGGGCCGCCCCAAGCCGCCGGCTGCTGCGCCGGTACCGGTCGCGCCAAAGTTCAAACTGCCTGTGATGGATGGGACCCGTCAGAAGCTTGAGGAACTTGGTCCGAAGAAATTTGCCAAGTGGGTAAAAGCGCAGCCGCAAGTGCTGGTTACTGACACTACTATGCGTGATGCACATCAATCATTGCTTGCTACACGCATGCGCACCTATGATCTGGTGCAGGTGGCGGACAGTTATGCGCAGGGTCTGCCTGAGCTGTTTTCTCTGGAATGCTGGGGCGGCGCGACCTTTGATGTGTCCATGCGCTTCCTGACAGAAGACCCGTGGGAGCGTCTGCGTCTTGTGCGCGAGAAAGCGCCGAACCTGCTGATGCAGATGTTGCTGCGTGGGTCCAACGGCGTGGGGTATGCCAACTATCCGGATAACGTGGTTCAGCACTTTGTGCAGCAGGCTGCTGAAGCTGGTGTGGATGTATTCCGCGTGTTTGACTGTCTCAACTGGGTTGAGAACATGCGCGTTTCGCTTGATGCCGTACAAGAACAAGGCAAGTTGTGTGAGGCAGCGATTTGCTACACTGGCGACATTCTGAACAGCGGGCGTCCTAAGTATGATCTGAAGTACTACGTTAAACTAGCAAAAGAGCTTGAAGCGGCGGGCGCGCATATTCTTGGCATTAAGGATATGGGCGGGGTGCTGAAGCCTCAGGCGGCGAAGGTACTGGTGAAGGCGCTGAAGGAAGAGACCGATCTGCCGATCCACTTCCATACCCACGATACTTCTGGCATTGCAGCCTCTTCCGTTCTAGCTGCGGTCGAAAGCGGTGCTGATATTGTTGATCTGGCGATGGACTCACTGTCTGGCCTGACGTCTCAGCCATGTATGGGATCTGTTGTTGAAGCGCTGAAGGGGACTTCCCGTGACAGCGGTTTGAACACAGATCGCATCCAGCAGCTTTCCTTCTACTGGGAAGCGGTGCGTACCCAGTACCGTGCGTTCGAAAGTGACCTACGCTTCGGGGCTTCCGAGGTTTACCTGCACGAGATGCCCGGTGGGCAGTTCACCAACCTTAAAGAACAGGCGCGCTCGCTTGGTCTGGAGATGCGTTGGCACGAAGTTGCCAAGGCGTATGCTGATGCGAACATGATGTTCGGTGACATTGTGAAGGTGACGCCGAGTTCCAAGGTTGTTGGTGACATGGCGGTGATGATGGTGTCACAGGGCATCACAACTGAGGATGTTCTTGATCCGACGAAGGAAGTCTCCTTCCCGGAATCTGTCGTGAACATGCTGCATGGTGACCTTGGTATCCCTCCGGGGGGCTGGCCTGTTGATCTGCAGAAGAAAGTTCTGAAAGGGCAAAAGCCGATCACGGTTCGTCCGGGGTCCTTGCTTGAAGCTGAAGATATGGATGGGAAGCGCAAGGAGCTTGCAGGCATCTTGGGCCGCAAAGGGTCCGAGCAGGAGCTTTCTTCCATGCTGATGTACCCGAAGGTGTATACGGAGTTTGCCAAGGCGCAGGACAAGTATGGTCCGACTAGCGTGCTACCAACGCCAACCTACTTTTACGGTCTCAATGTTGGTGACGAGATCATGGCTGAGCTGGAGCCGGGGAAGACGATTGTTATCTCTTGCCTTGCGATCGGTGAGACTGATGAACGGGGTGAGAAGCGTGTGTTCTTTGAGCTGAATGGTCAGCCACGCAACATCCGTATCATTGACCGGACCCACAGTGCAGCTAACGCACCTGCGCGCCGCAAGGTGGATGAAGACAACGAGCTTCAGGTTGGCGCACCTGTGCCGGGTGTGGTTTCAACGCTGGGTGTGAAGGCGGGTCAGACCGTCAGAGCAGGGGACCTGCTGGTTTCCATTGAAGCAATGAAGATGGAAACATCGGTTCATGCCGAGCGGGATGGGGAGATCAACGAGGTTTGTGTTGCTCCAGGCGACCAGCTTGATGCCAAGGATCTGATCTGTACGTTTAAGGGATAGATCTGAAGCCTGTTTGATTTGTTGAGATTAACCAGCAATGCGTTTGGTGCATAAGCACTATGCATTGCTGGTTTTTCTATTTTTGGGGAATAAAAATTCATATTAATCAACATGTTGTATGGTTCTGACCGTAACGTTTTTCGTTAGGTATTGCTACGTTTCGTAGTAGTGCGATTGTTCCTGTCTGAGTGCTTCTGTATTGAGCGCCCCAACTAATTCATGAGTGTGTCTCCCAATTTCTGATCTTTAGGAACTGCTTTCCTACAGGGCCAGAGTTGGGTTTTTTATTGAGGGTGCAACGGTGCAAACTAAAACAGGAAACCCGGCAGTCATTGGTCTGGCTGGATTTGGTATCACGACCTTTGTTCTGCAGATGGCGAACATTGGTCTGCTTGAGAATATGGGGCCGGTTCTCTGGCTTGGCGTCTTTGTTGGTGGACTTGCGCAGATGGTTGCTGGTTTCCAGACGGGCAAGACCGGCAACAATTTCGGCTACAGCGCTTTCACGATCTATGGGGCATTCTGGCTGGCTTTTGCAGGCATTCTTGCTGGCAATGAGCTGGGCTTTTACGCAGCCTCGCACACTGACATCGGTTTCTTCCTGCTGCCGTTCGCCATCTACACCGGCATCATGTTCTACGCGGCACTGCACGTGCATACTGCGGAAGCTTCCATTTTCGGCAGTTTGTTTCTCGGTTTTATCTTGTTGGTTCTGGGGCACTTTGGTCCGGCGTTCTTTAACGTGATCGCGGGTTACGTGCTGATCCTGTGTTCCTTCTGCGCCTGGTATGTGATGGCACATATCATTTACAAGGATATCTGTGGCCGGGATGTTCTGCCGGTTGGTTCACCGGTTCTGCAACCGGGTGGGAAGGCGACTGGTGCTGGTGCTGATGCTGTTGCAGCTGAATAATCCAGCTATAAAGCGATGTGAAAAGCCCGGTCCTGTGACCGGGCTTGTCTATTTACCTGTCTGAGATGACCATTCCCTGGCAGGTTCGGATGCATAACCGATCCAGTTGTCCATGAATGCTTCCAGCCAATGCAGCACCGCAGGGTCGTATACGAAGCTTTCTCGGAAATGCTCGCCGCGTTTCTTGGCACCTGGCAGCACCAGACGATGTGCGGCACGTGTCGTCCAGCGGTGCATCATGGCGTACGTCAGTTCGGGATGAAATTGAATGCCGAATGCATTTTCGCCAACGCGGATCGCCTGATTTTCGTAAGTTGGACTCGATGCCAGAAGCTCGGCACCTGATGGCAGTGAGAAGCCTTCGCGATGCCATTGATAAACCTGTTCGGGCCACGCCATCAGTTTGGTGCCCGATGGTGTTGCTTTCAGTGGGTAATAGCCGATTTCGACCAATCCGTCGTCACGCCCTGTTACCGTACCGCCGAGGTGTTTGGAGAGCATCTGTGCGCCGAGGCAGATCCCCAGATATGGCTTGTTTTCCTTGAGTGGAACGTTGATCCAGTCGATTTCCCGTTTCACAAAGTCATCACTGTCATTGGCACTCATTGGACCACCAAAGATGACTGCGCCCGCGTGGTCTGCTAGTGTTTCCGGCAATGGATCTCCAAAGCGTGGACGCCGGATGTCCAGTTCAAAGCCGCGTTTGATCAATTGTTGTCCAACGCGACCGGGGTTTGAGGTTTCCTGATGCAGCACCACCAGCACTTTAGGCTGGTGTCGAGAAATACCTTCTTTCATTTATCTCCTAACCATTAAGTAGACTAAGAATTATTGCCCCCCTGTCGATGAGCAACTTTTTGTTTGAGCTCCATGCGGTCTCTGGACGAGACGCCTAACAGCTCGGCAACGCGCCAAATTGTATTGTCTTCAAATTCGTGAACTGACCCATCTGCGAAGCCCATCTCCCAGAGGATCTCAATAACTCTAAGTCGTTGTTCTGGCTCCAGCTTGCGCTTGAGGACAGATGTGAAGCGATAAAGATCGACAGAATCCTCGTCGCGTTCGCGTGCAAGGTCCATGAGCTCCTGAGTGTCATCGTCGCTCAAATCGTATTGCTGTTGTAGGATTCGTTTGAGCTGGTCCAGCTCCTGTTGCCCGATCTCGCCATCTACTGTGATGATGTGGAACATAAGCGCCGCCACTGCCAACCGTTCATCATCTTCAGAAAAGCGGCCTTCTTGCTCCTGTTCGCCTGACAGGCCTTTGAAGAATTTTTTCAGGGCGTCCAGCATTCATATGCTCCATGCAGTTATTTGTTTTCTTGTAGCTTTATTTAGTGCTTTTCTGAGATGCGTAAAGGTGTTTCGGCTCCAATTGGAATACTATTGATATGCAAAAATAATTTCAAATGAGAAAGAAAAGGAATTAAAATCGCCAGTTTGACACCACTTGATACTGCGACACTTGGGAGCAAATGTGTTAGAAGTCCCTGGTTCAGAACGACAGCTGGCTTTGTTCCGGGGCTTGTAAGACTTTAACTAATCATAATTTAGACGTTTTCTACGGGCTTTGTGCCCTGTATTTGTTGAGTACAAGCTGCTTACATGTGAGTCCAATTTTCGGCTTCAAGAAATCGTCCACTAGGATACTAAGACTAAATGAAACGCTCTCTTCTTATCTTTGGAGCTCTGGCTGCTCTTTTGGTTTGCGGTCTGGTGCTTGCACCGCTTCTCGTTCCGCAGCAACAGCTGAAAGCCCAAATTGCGGAAACATTTGAGACGGCAACTGGATGGAAGCTGCGTCTTGACGGACGCACGAGTGTGGATTTGTTTCCAACACTGGCTATCGAGGTTGAAAATGTTGGTGTTGCCGGTGCCGCGAGGGCTGATGGGATCGAGTTCGCCAGGGTGGAAAAAGCCCGATTTGAGCTGAACTCTCTGCGTTTGCTGACTGGCGGCAACATCATTCGGAATATTGAACTCATCGAACCCAACTGGACCCTTGAAGTTGATCAGGAAGGAGCGTCCTCCTGGCAACCGCTGTTGGCCAGTGATGAAGACGGGGAGGCTCCCATGGTTGCTGCGAATATTGCAGGCCGGGTTGCTTCCTTTATGGATCAGCTGGATCTGGATACCCTGAGTATTGAACGGGGTCAGATCTCCTACAGTGAACCTGAGCCCAAAGCCCCTCTGGTGTTTTCCAATATTGATCTTGCGTTGAACTTCGAAAGCGGCAGTGATGCCCTGACGGCTGAGGGAGCGTTTGTTCTTGGGGATGAGCGCTATGCGGTTGGTGGCCGTGTCGGGTCTGTAACCGCTTTGCAGAATGCACAGGCTACTGCTGTTGAGGCTCATGTTGTCGGACCGGCGCAGGAGAAGTTTGGCTTTGAAGGTCAGCTGGCGTTTGGTGTCCGTCCTGTTGGGCGATTGCAAGTTACTGCGGAACTGCCGGACCTTGCTGCATTTGCCGCGCAGCATGCTGTGAAGTTTCCGGAAGGTATCGGAAGCGGTGCGCTGACCAGTGAAGTGCATTTCCGTAAACGCGGTATTCGCACCAAGGGTCTTTCCATCACCTCGGGTTCCGTCGCTTTTGGCGGCGATATTGCACTCAATTATCTTGAAGACGGTTATGAGCTGAAAGGCCAGGTTACTGGCCAGTCTCTGGATTTCGAGCAACTTCTTCGTCTTGCCGGGCTGGATACAGCGGCATCAGGTTTTGCTAATGTGGATGCCTCGTTCTACGGCGTTGGGCAGTCTTATGAGGAACTGGTCGCAGGTCTGGAAGTTGAGGGTGGCGCTCTGCTGAGAAAGGGGCGTATCGCCAACATCCAGCTGCCAGAGATGCTTGCGGTAGAGGGGCGCGAGGAAGCGCTCGACGATATGGACCTCACTATGGTCTTTTCCGGGCTTTCCAATCCTCTGGAGCTGAAAGGCACTGCGCGTTGGCAGGGTGAGCCGATTGTTCTGCAGGGCGGATTACGCTCAGATGCTAATATTGATCTGGCGTTCTCCAGTGAGATGTTTTCGGGCAGTTTGACCGGCCCTTATTCCTTAAGTGATGGCTTTGACGGAATTTTCGCCTTTCAAACTATTGACTTCAATAATCTGGCGCGCTGGTACGGGCGTCCGCTGCCGCGATACCTGCGTGGCAACAAGCTTGAGCTAGCTGGGCGCTTTGAAGCTGATGCAGATGGCGTTTCCTTTGAGAATGCGCAGTTTAGACTGGATGATACCAGCTTGACGGGCAGTGGCCGGCTCGACACCGGAGAAATTCCGAAACTCAGTGGTGAGTTGCAAATTAAGCAGGCCTCCTTTGACAAGATGTTCTCTCGCAATGACGACAAGAATGCAAAGGGTGAAGGGGCCTACGACTTCTCGGTTCTGCGCAGCTTCGATCTGGATCTGGCGCTGTCTATTGAGGACCTCAGCCTTGGTGCGCTTCGCGGGCAGAATGCGGAGTTGAAAGCAGTGCTTTCCGAGGGGCGACTCGCTTTGGACGTGGCGCGGGTTGGCCTTTATCAGGGTGAGGGCGCCGGTAAGCTTCTGTTGAATGGTGCCACGATCAAGCCGGGTATTTCTGCGGAGTTTTCGCTTAAGGGTATTGATGCGGCTCCTTTCCTTGCCTCGCTTGGCGATATGCCGCGTGTTGATGGCAATCTTTACGCCGAGATGGATGTGAACACTTCTGGCAGCACCCCAAGTGATTTCTGGGTCAATATGGGCGGTGCACTCAGCTTCCAGCTTGGCAACGGGATGCTGCACGAGCTGGATGTTGATCGGCTGGTCGCCTCTGTCAGCAGTGAAGGCATTACAGGCTGGCCGTTTACCGAGGCGGACCGGACAGAATTTTCCAGCTGGGGTGCGGATGTTGTCTTTGATCGGGGCACTGCGGAGTTCCAGGCGCTGACGTTGCAGAGCAAAACGGCTCTTGTTGAAGGGCGTGGTGCGATCAACATCAAGGATGGCGAGGTTCTGTGGTATCTGCAGCCAAGCTTGCTGGATCAGAGCAAGATTGGCGGTGAAGGCACGGAAACCGCACAGTCCGGTGATGTGGCGCCACTGAAGATCCGTGGTTCGATCAATGTTCCAAGTTTCGAGCCTGTCGATAAGCAAGAATACGCGAGTGCGTCTTTTGGGGATGTGAAGCAGACTCAGAAGCTCTCTGACAAGCTTGCAGAAGATCTGGAAACTGCAAAAACCGTTGAAGAGGTGCAGCGCCTGCGTACTGCGGCGGCGAAAGACGGACAAGTCAATGCGCCGGAGCCTTCCGAGACGGTTGCCGAGGCACTGCCTGTCGCTGTGGAGCCATCTGAAGAAGAGGCGAGTGTAACGACGGCTTCAGTTGCTGCGGATGATCTGCCTCCGCTCAGCGAGGATGCTGCGCCGAATACGAATAGTGCGAAGGTTTTGGTGCCTGTTGCAAAGCCGGAGGATGTGCCAGCACCTGCTGTTGTGGCCTCAACGCCGAAGAGACCAGCCAAGAGCGGTGCACCTAAGCGTGATCTCAAACGCCGTGATGTTGTGCCTCGTGGGCCGGGCAATGTGAATGTGAAAGCTGTTGCTGATGGAACGGCAGACCCGGATGCGACACTGACCTCCCTGGAGGAGGCGTTTGGAATGCCAGCTGGCTTTCTTACTGATTGATCAAGGGACCTGAGAAAAACAAAGGCCCGGAGAGATGTCTGCTCCGGGCCTTTTTTGTGTGGTGAAGTCGATCTTTCTTAGATGAAGTCGATCTCGTTGCTGAGTGGCATTTGTCTGATGCGTTTGCCTGTCGCTGCGAAGATCGCGTTCGCCAGTGCCGGTGTTGAAGGCGGTGTGCCCGGTTCGCCAGCTCCGCCCATGCGTGGAGAGTTCTCCAGCAGCTCGACAGTGATCTTTGGTGCCTGATACATGCGCATGGCGTCAAAGCTATCAAAGTTAGCTTGTTCGACCTGGCCATCTGCCCATGTAATCTCCTGTCCCAGTGCCTGACTGAGGCCGAAGTTGATGCCGGACATGATCTGATCCTTGAACATACCCGGATCAAGAACGATTCCCGGATCAGCCACGGCCCAGACTTCCTCAATGGTGACGGTGTCGTCGGTGACATCCACCTGAACCACCTGGGCCGTCCACGTGCCGAAGGAGAGGACGTGGGCAATGCCGCGACCTTTACCTGCTGGCAGTGGTGTTCCCCAACCAGACATTTCAGCAACGCGCTTCAGTGCCTCGCGGGCGGGCAGGAACTCTTCGCTGGTCATGTGGGCCAGACGGAACTCAAGCGGATCCTTGCCTGCTTTGTGGGCAGCTTCGTCAACGAAGCTTTCATGGAAGAAGCCGTTGATGGAATTACCGACCGAGCGCCAGAAGCCAACTGGAACTTGAAGATCTGCTACGTGCGCCTGACAGCGTTGGTTTTCGACATCGAGTGGCTGGTTGTAAGCGCCATCAAGGACTGTGTTATCCGGCCCCACTGGGCTGATGGCCGGGAACGTTCTTGGCATCACGCTTTTGATGATGGACGGAGAGGCCACGTGCATGTCCATAGTCTTCAAGGTGCCGTCTGGTGTGACTTGACCTTTAAATTCACCAATCGCCATCGGGCGGTAAGTGTCATGCTGGGTGTCTTCTTCGCGGGTCCATGTCACTTTGACAGGATGTGGTGCTGTTGCCTCAGCGATGACAGAGGCATAAAGCGCAAAGTCGGCGTCGAGACGACGACCGAAACCGCCACCGAGACGAGTGGTGGTGACGTCGATGTCGGCGCTGTCCATGTCGAAATGGCTTGCGACAACGGTTTGTACGATACCTGGAGCTTGTGTCCCGGTCCAGATACGGATGGTGCTTCCGTCGTGCTGGGCAGTTGCGTTCATTGGCTCCATGGTCGCGTGCGCGAGGAAGGGAACGCGGTACTGCGCCGATACTTCTTCACTTGCCGGAATGGAGGTGTAAACTTCAGCGTCTGATCCGGTGCCGCCAAGCTCGAAGGTCGCTTCCTGTGTCAGAGCGTTCTCAAGAGCTGACCACATCTGGTCGGTGTTTTGCAGTGAGAGCGGATCATCCCATTCGATTTCCAGAACTTCAGCACCTTTAAACGCGGCCCATGTGTTATCTGCAACAACGCCAAGGCCTTCACCGGCGATTGTCCTGATTTCGACTACGTCTGTTACGCCGGGAATGGCGAGGGCTGCGGTCTTGTCATAGCTCTTGAGGCTAACACCTTTGCGCGGGGCCATTCTGACAGTGCCGTAGCGCATGTCCGGAAGCTGGACGTCGATACCGAAAATGCGGCCACCGGTGACTTTGTCTTTGATCTCGACGCGCTTTTGCGATTTGCCGAGGATCTTCCAGTCGCTGGCTTTCTTCAGCTTCATTTCGGTTGGTGGGGAGATGTTTACAGCTTTGCTTGCAAGTTCACCGTACGTGACAGTTTTGCCAGAGGTGGTGTCCGTGATTGTACCATCTGCCAGCGTGAGGTTGTCCTCAGAGGTGCCGAAGTGCTCAGCTGCGGCTTTCAGCAGGACAAATCTTGCTGTGTATCCGGCTTCGCGCATTTTCACGAAGGCATCGGTCATGGAGGATGATCCACCGGTGACATTCATACCGAGGAACTTGGCGACAATCTTCATTGAGCCGCGCGCGATTTCTGCCATAACGCCTTCATCGTAGAACGGGAAGGGGGCGGATTCTTCGAACATTGCGGCGTTGAAGTAGGCGGGGCTGGATGGGCCGTGCTCGACAACCACCTGTTCCAGCGGTACTTCCAGCTCTTCGGCAACCAGAGCGGCCAGCGTGGTGTGTGTGCCCTGACCCATCTCCGCACGCGGTGCGATAATGGTGATGGTGTTGTCCGCACTGATCATCACATACGGGTTGAACGGCGTATCGCCCTCAGCCTTGTTTGCATCCAGTGGGTTGGCATAGGGCTTCTGGTAAAAGTAGTAGCCAACGGCAAGGCCGCCTGCTGCTCCAACGCCGAGGCCGAGAAAGGCGCGGCGGGTGCATTTTCCCAAACGGCTCATCTTCAGGCTCCCAGCGTTTGTGCTGCGTCTTTGATCGCGGCTTTGATTTTCGGGTAGGTTCCACAGCGGCACAGGTTGGTCATGGCATCGCTGATGTCTTCATCGGTTGGGTTCGGGATTTCTTCCAGAAGAGCAACGGCGGCCATGATTTGACCGGCCTGGCAGTAACCACACTGGGGCACGGAATGCTTCATCCAAGCTTGCTGGACAGCGTGCAGCTCATTGCCTTGAGAGATGCCTTCGATGGTGGTGATTTCACCTTCTACATCGCCAACTGGCTGGGAGCAGGAGCGCACAGGCTCACCGTCGATCAGAACAGTGCAGGCACCGCAGGCGGCAACACCGCATCCGAACTTCGGGCCTTTGATGTCCATAATGTCCCGAAGCGCCCACAGAAGTGGCATTTCCGGATCAGCTTCTATCTCTCGGTTTTGACCATTCACGGTCAGAGGTATTTTCGGGTACATTGGTTTGGCGATCCCGCACATCTTAATTAGGAGACTTATGTTCTCTTAACTTATGTTCTTGCGGCATTTTGTCAATGCATAATGCCAGGATTTATTGACATGACGGAGAAGGGGGCATATTTCCAATTTATGACCAACCAGAGTTTTCAGCGCGCAAGATCCGCCGAAGCAAAAGCGCAGCGCCATAATGATCTCATCCGTGCCGCGACCAGTGTGCTTGAGCAGGAAGGCGTTGACGGGCTGACATTGCAGGCGATTGCCAGCCGTGCGGGGATCGTGAAGTCCAATATCTATCGATATTTCGAGACGCGGGAAGCGATTCTTATGGAATTGCTGCTGCACGACTTTGTGGAAATGACCACGGAGCTGGAGAAGCAGATTGCCGGTGAGATGACACCCGCAGATATGGCAAAGCTTCTGTCGGAGATGTTTGCTTCGCGCCGCCGGTTGTGTGAACTCATGAGCCTGATTGCGCCGACTATGGAAAAGAACATTTCCATAGACAGTGTACGGGACTTCAAGCGTGCCTTGATTGCTGAAGCTAAGCGGGCAACTGCCGTTTTGCAACGGGGGTTGCCGTGGCTTGATGCTGAAGAGGCAATGTCTGTCTTTTTCAGCATTCACGTATTCGTTGCGGGCCTCTGGCCGGTTACCAATCCACCACCAGTTCTCGTGACACTCTACAAAGAGCCAGAATTTGAAGTCCTAAAACATGACTTCGCGCCGACATTGTTTGGTATGATCACCGCTCACCTGGTTGGTTTGGAAGCGACAAAGAAGCTTAATGCTGAAAAGCTCTGATTGCTTGTTCCAGCTGATCAATGCCAGCCTCTGGGTCGCCGATGTTTTGTATCTCCACCAAGTTCGGAAGATCGGGCAGGGATAAATCCGCCCGCCTGAGACGTTGCTCGATATCCCTTGCTGTCTCGCGGCCTCTGGTCGCAAGACGCTTTGCGAGGATGTGAGCCGGTGCCGTTATGTGGATGACCAGCAGCCTTTGATATTTTGAAGCAGCCTGTGCCAAGGTTTTACGGGAGCCGTTGGCGATTGCTATTCCGCCTTTGGCGATGTGGTCATCGATGGCTTCCGGCAGGGCGTAGGTTAGTCCGTGTGCGGGCCAGAATAATGCCACGCGGCCCTGATTGATGAGCTGCTCCATTTGCTGGTGGCAGATGGTTTGGTGTGGCTCCGAGCCGGCATCGGCTGGCCGGGTAATCAGGCGGCGGGCGAACAGGATGTTTTTGTCGCCTTTACAGCGGTCCTGATAGCCGTAGATCAGCGTGTCCTTGCCAGCGCCACTTGGCCCGACAACCATGATCAGAGCGCCGGGGCCAAGCTTTCCAGCCTGTTTCCCGGCCTTGTCCAGAACCGTCATTCCAGATCCCTTTCTCTTGCGTTGGCGTCAGGCGATGCGGTTGCCTTGTCGCCAGACACCACGGACGATTGGCACGTCACCAACCATGCGCACCTGAACCAAATCCGCACGGCGGCCAACCTCGAGTGCGCCTCGATCGGAGAGGCCGACTGCTTCCGCCGGGATTTTGGTTACCTTTTGAAGGGCTTTGGGCAGGTTTAGGCTGTCGACTTGTTGGGCCAGCACAAAAGCCGCCTGGAGCAGGGAAACCGGAACATAATCGGAGGACAGGACGTCCAGATAACCGGCTTCCGCCAGTTCAAGCGCGGAGATGTTGCCGGAGTGGGATTTACCGCGCACCACGTTGGGCGCTCCCATCAGAACGGCCATGCCCGCTTCATGGGATGCTCTTGCAGCTTCCAGCGTGGTTGGGAATTCTGCCACGTGGATGCCGAATTGGATTGCCTCTTCAACGTGGGCAAGCGTAGCATCATCGTGGGTTGCCAGTATCATGCCCGCTGCTCTGGCAGCTTGGGAGATGGCGTAGCGGTTCTTCTCGGAGTTGCGGTCTGCGCGCGCCTGCATTCGCGTCGTGAATTTCTGCAGTTCCTCGTCAGAAAAGCCCCTCTTGGTTTTGTAAAAGAGTTTGTACTCAGTCATTGAGGTGAACTGGCGTTGCCCCGGTGTGTGGTCCATCAAGGAAGCAAGGCGAACGCGTGGGTCGTCATTGAACAACTCAAAGCCTTCAATGCAGTTGTCGGCAGAAACCTCGCAGCGCAAGTGGATGTAGTGGTCCGCTCGCAGGCGGCCTTCCTGCTGGCCGATCTCGATTGCGTCCGCCATGGCACGCATGTCTTTCGCAGTCAGTTCAGCGTTGGCCTCTGTGCCGACGCGAAGGGCGTCAAATACGGTGGTGATGCCGGAACACGCGATTTGCGCGTCATGCGCCTGAACAGCGGATACAGGGTTCCAGATTACGCCTGGACGCGGTTTGTAATGGTTTTCAAGATGATCAGTGTGCAGCTCGACAAGGCCGGGAATGAGGTAGTCGCCTTCGCAGTCTAATGCGTTGGAGACACTGCCCCTGCTCACGTCGTGGATGTTGCCGTTCTCGACTACCAGAGAGCCTGCCATAATTTGGTCAGGTAGGATCAGCTTTGCGTTAGTGAAGGCCATTGGGGTGTGGGGTTTGTCCTGTGTTGACGGCTGGTGTGGCGCTTCACCGACTAATACGTCGCTCATGATGCTGGTCCTTCCAATGGTTTAATTTCAATAACTTGGAATGGCGCGTCTGCTTCTGGTTCAACGCAGAGCGCGAGGTGGGAAATGGAAATTTTCTGATGAATGACAGGCTCGAAGTGTTCTTCGGCGGCGGCTTTGAGAGCTTGTCGTTCGCTTTCGTCTTCCAGTGGTTGTGACAGTGTCATATGAAAATGGAAGTGCTCAAAAATATAGGGATAGCCCCACTGCAGCATGTAAGCGTCTTGCTGAGGTGTCAGCTTTGCTTTCCGGCGGCGTTTGATGTCTTTCTCACTCAGGGGCGCACGAAGGTGATCAAACTCTTTGATGCATTGTGCTGCCAGTTGGTTGAGCTGGTCCGAAGGCTGGTTTGGGGTGAGGGCGAGAAACTTGCCGAGGAAGTTGGGGGCCAAACCCTTGATAGTAAAGGCGGGTGTTTGCTTTGCAAAAGCGGTGAAGGCTGCTTTTACATCGTCGGGTGATCGGCCTTCTGCCAATTTAAACGGCGGCTTCATGGTGGCGTGAAAGCCGTAGCGGCGCGCGTTTATTGTAAGTGATTGCAGACGTGTGGGCTCAATTCCTGTAAGTGATGGGTGTTCCATACTGTTGTTGGAGAAGGCAGAACGGCCAAGCCATTGGCTGCCCAGTTTTGTTAGTTTTGCTGATTGCGGGTGGGTGAAATAGATTGAGTAACGCATATTCAGAGTATCCCTTGGCCTCCCATGTTCGAGCGTGGCGTGTCAGTCCTCTGACACGCCACTCTGAAACTTTGCCATTATGTGGTGACGCGCTGCGGAGTGGTGAGAGAATCTGTCTACGCGTCTGAATATGGTTGCCAAGTTAGACTTAATATTGTCTAGTTGTCTATACAAATAAATTGTTCGCCAAGTGATTGGTGTTGTTTCATGACGGTGACATGACGAAGCTGATGAAATTCGATTTCTCCCCTTTGGAGCGACGTGCGGGCGTTTCCATGTGGAAGCAGATTGCTGAGGTGCTGCGCTTCGAGCTTTCGCGGACCGAGGTTTCTGAAGGTGAGAAAATACCTACAGAACAAGAGCTTGCGAGTTGTTTTGAGGTTAACCGGCATACGGTGCGACGGGCAATTTCCACGCTGATTGAAGAGGGTTTTTTGCGCTCCGATCAGGGACGGGGAACCTTTGTTGCCAAGGCTCCGTTGGTTTATCCCATCGGTCCGCGGACGCGCTTTTCCGAGAATTTGTCGGGTCAGGCGCAAGAGGTCTATGGGGATATCTTCCGCACAAGCGAAGTCGCGGCAGATGCTTACACCTCCGATTTGTTGGAGGTTGAGCAGGGCACTGCGCTGTTTGAATGTGAGACTGTGAGCTACGCAGATGGCGTACCGATTACTGTCGGAACGCGCTGGTTCGAGGTCTCACGTTTTCCGAATCTGCTCTCAGATCTGAAGGAAACTAGCTCTGTCACTAAGATCATGGAGAAGTATGGTTTTGGTGATTATAAGCGCCAGGAAACGCGGATTACCGCAGCGCTTTGTAGTGCGCGCAATGCGGAGTTGCTCAAGATCTCCGAGGGCGCGCCTGTCCTCATAATGGAGTCCATCAACGTGATTGGCGGTGGCATCCCGATTCAAGCTGGTCGGTCCTATGTGGCTGCCGACCGGATGCATCTGACTGTCAGGAATGATTGAGCCAGGGTTAAAGCCAGTACCTGGGCGCTTCTACTGCTGCGTTCCAACGTTCCTGAGCGGTCAGCCATGCATGATCTGCACGGGCCTGATGCCAGCCTGCAACGAAGCCGATGACGGCTGATACCTCGTTGTTTTGCAGGGATTGGGGAAGCTTCATGGCGACCAGCCGGTCTGCCATTGCCACGTCGTTCAGATAACCGAAGGTGTTTTGCAGGCGTTTCAAGCATTTGAGGAAGACGCGTAGGTCCTCTGGCTCATATAACGAACGAAAGAACTCAACCGTATAACGCATCTTTTTGAGCGCTTTGCGGAGCTCATGGCGCTGCTCGATTGTCAGGTCCTGAAGGTTTTCCGCCTGCTTTTCGCAGATCGTCCAGCGCTTGGTGAGTGCGTTTTGAGCGAAGGTTTTGACGGGCTGTGCGAATTTTTTTTTGCTTTTCGATAGCCCGAGGTTTTCTTTCCAAGACGGACTTTGTGCCAGTTCTCCCAGCTGGAGCAGGAAGTCGTTGAGGTTCGGATTGATCAACTCTCGTCTGAGTTCAGCTTGTGCTTCAGCATGGGCCAGTTCTATGGCCTCTAAGAGC
Source organism: Pseudovibrio japonicus (assembly GCF_014651595.1). Lineage (GTDB taxonomy): Bacteria > Pseudomonadota > Alphaproteobacteria > Rhizobiales > Stappiaceae > Pseudovibrio > Pseudovibrio japonicus. The sequence goes on from NZ_BMXE01000005.1 coordinate 111,488, forward strand.
GGCGTTACAGAGTGGGTTTCCGGAAGGAGCGGAATGACTGGCGTGATGATGTCTTCCACCAGCACATCGATATCCCGTTGATTTCCAGCAGTGGTTGCCAGTTGTTGGGCAGAGGTATCCAGTTCTGCGAACACCTTATTTCTGGACAGGGCACTTTTGTAAATGTTGATGGCGCTTCGTAAGCGGCGCAGTCCAACACGGAGTTGGTGCGGGCCTTCGGAGATGTTTTGCTGGAGCACGCAGGAACGGTTGGCGACAATTTGGTTGAGGCATTCGCCGAGTATCTTTTGCAGTGCTGAGCTGGCGCTGTCTTCCGGTGCCAGTTCTATAGGGCTGGAATGAAGTGCCTCTGCGCGCAATTCTGGCGGTTTGCCGCTTGCTAGGCGGTAGCCGATCCCTGCCTTGTTGGTGTTGGAAAACAGAATTGGCCGGTCTTTCATGAGCGCTGCTGCTAATTTGTACAGGCTTTCGACCGGGCCCTCCATAAGCTCCAGTTCTACTTCATGGATCGGGTGTTCGTCTGACTTGGTTTTGGCCGCGCCGGAATCAAAGGCGACTTCAATCTTCGCTCCGGCTTTGTCCGTGTAGTAGGCCAGCCTACGGGAAATGGCTGTTTCGAACAGGATTCCCCAGTTCTTGTCTTCCAGCAGCGCGACGAGCTTGTTCCGAATGTCTTCATCGGGGACTGCATCGAAGTCCGGCTCAATACCGTCGATTGGGAATTCCAGCTCGATCCTTTTGGAAAGGCCGGACTGCATGCCGCCACCTTGCTTGATGGTTTGCAGCCAGTTGGTGCCGTTGTAGCGTGTTCTGAGTGCGATGCGTTCGTTCTTGAGGGTATGCTCCGGTGTGTCATAATACACAGAACGGAGTTGCTTGATGGACTGCTCGCTGACCGCAAAACCCTTAGGCGGCTTTGCCTTTGCCAGTTGCTCCAGCGTTGCTTCATCTACAGAAAGCTTAAGCTCAATCTCGTGCATAATCGCAGGACCACCCTGTGCACAGCGCGCGAAGTGGAAGCTTGTTCCATCCCACTCTTGTTGATTTTACGTAGCAAACATCTCGCGAACACAACCTGTTGTAAAGGGCGTAAAACGTCTATAGGATTTTGGCAGGGAACTAATCCCCAGCGGGTAATAGCTTTATAATATATGTCTGGTTGATAGCAGTGAGCGGGATCTATCAGGGCGTGGTTGCAAAACAGCCCCTGAATTTGTCCTTAAGGGGCTAGAGTACTGATATCAATTCATGTTTTCGGCTTCCAGCGCCGGAGCAGCATGGCGTTGGTGACGACGGAGACGGAGCTCATGGCCATGGCGGCTCCAGCGATGACAGGGGAGAGTAAGCCCATGGCTGCCAGTGGGATGCCGATGATGTTGTAGATGAAGGCCCAGAACAGGTTTTGCCTGATTTTTCTGAGGGTTGCCTTGGAGATGTCGAGCGCGGCCGGGATCATCTTTGGCTCGGAACGCATGAGAGTAACACCTGCGGTTTCCAGCGCTACATCGGTGCCGGAGCCCATTGCGATGCCGAGATCTGCGGTTGCGAGAGCGGGGCCATCGTTGATGCCGTCGCCGACCATAGCTACTCTATAGCCTTGTTCTTTCAGCTTATTTACAACTTCGTTCTTGCCTTCTGGCTGAACGCGGGCGAGGAACTCGTCGACGCCAACCTGATCGGCGATATTCTTGGCCGCCAGCTCGGTGTCGCCGGTGATCATCACCGTGCGAATCCCTTGTTTCTTAAGGGTTTCTATGGCTTCCCGCGCGGATTCTCTTGCTTGATCGACAAAGGCGAGAACCCCGATGGCGCGATCTCCCAGAGTGACGGTTACAGCGGTTTTGCCAGCAGATTCGTAAGTCTTTAAAAGGCCATCACCTGTCATGGATGGGGTGATGTTGAGGTCGTTCATTAGTGCGGCGTTGCCGATGGCGACTTGCTGGCCGGTGAGCTCTGCGATGATGCCCTTTCCGGGGATAGCTTTGATAGCGCGGGGGCGTGTGAGCTTGAGGTTGCGCTCTTCGGCTGCGCGGATAAGTGGGCTGGCGAGGGGATGCTCGCTGCCGAGCTGAATGCTGGCGGCGATTGTGAGCAGGCGGTCGTCGTTGCGGTCAAATGCTTGCGCATCCGTCAGAACCGGCTTGCCGACGGTCAGCGTGCCGGTCTTGTCAAAGAGGATGGTATCGACCTTGTGGGCGCGTTCCAGCGCTTCGATATCGCGGATAAGTATGCCAGCCTTGGCTGCGGCGCCAGTGCCTGCGACAAGTGCTGTGGGGGTAGCAAGTCCCAATGCGCATGGGCAGGCGATGACGAGGACAGCGACGGAGGCGCCGACGGCTGTAGTGATATCGCCGGAATACATCATCCAGCCAGCGAAGGTTGCCAGCGCGATCAGTACGATAATGGGAACAAAAATACCGGCGACTTTGTCGACTAATTTCTGCAGTGGAGCCTTGGAGGCCTGTGCGCCTTCGACAAGGCGGATAATCTGGGCCAGGCGTGTTGATTCGCCTAGCGCTGTGGTGCGGACAAAGATCGCGCCGGATCCGTTGATTGTTCCACCGGTTACCTGATCGCCTGTGTATTTGTGCACGGGAAGGCTCTCGCCGGTGAGCATTGATTCATCCAGCTCGCTTTCGCCGTCTTCAATCAAGCCATCGGTTGGAATGCGTTCACCGGGTTTGACAACAATGTAGTCGCCAAGACGCAGGTCCGAGATGCTGACGGGCACAATTTTGTCGCCGGAAATCTTGTTGGCTGTGGTCGGGCGCAGGGCAATCAAAGAGCGGACAGCTGCCGAGGTGGAGCGTTTGGCTTTAATCTCCAGATACTTACCCATCAGGATGAGCGTAAGAATGACGGCAGAGGCTTCGAAATAAAGGTCTGCTGTGTGGGCGTTGGCAGCGAAGAAGACGTTGTAAACGCTGTATAGATACGCTGCGGAGGTGCCCAATGAAACGAGGACATCCATGTTGGCGGCGCCGTGGCGCAGTGCTGCAAATGCACCTTTGTAGAATCGGGCACCGACGAAAAGTTGAATTGGCGTTGCTAACGCAAACTGCAACAGTCCGGAAAGCTCAAATTGCACGCCAAAAGCCATCAAAACCATTGGAATTACTAAAGGAATTGCCAGTAGCGTTGAAAATGCGAAAAGTTGAAAGGTTTTGCGTTCTTCTGCGTCGCTATGTGCCTCGCGCTCTTCAAAAGCCTTCTGCGCGGCCTCTGCTTCCTCCCGGCGTTCTTTCGCCTCAAAGCCAGCTGTGGTGACCACAGCAACGAGGTCATGCGTTGCGAGCTGAGGCGAGTGTTCCACCTCTGCCGTTTCCAGTGCGAAGTTGACAGTCGCGCCGACCACACCTTCGGTTGCTTGCAGGGCCTTTTCCAAGCGAGATGCGCAACCTGCACATGTCATTCCGGTTATGTCGAGTTTGACGGTTTTGGCTGTGGCGGTTGCGTGTACGTTCATCAGAGCTATCTTCGGTTGCCGAGTTTAGACCATCAGGACTTATTACCATTGTTGATGGCGGGTCAAGAGGTTGTAGAGAGTGTAAATACGCAAGCTCCCTTATGTGATGTAGAGTTGCTGTGATCCTGATCAAAGCAGAGCTCAGGGCTTGTTCAATTTTACTGAGAACTTATGGGTTTTAACGGTGTTTGGCGTGTAAATGACCTTCCGTTGGCAGAAGAGACACTGTGGATAGTCACGCTATGGGAAACCGGCGACCATGCTCGCGAGTTACGTCAACAGGAGTGAGATTCCCTGAGCAATCGGGTTGGATGGATTTGGTTGGTTTTGACGCGTTTGACGGTTCTAGCTTATCAGCTGCTTGCCTGAGAGTGCGTCGGCCAGAAGGTCGAAGACGATGCGGATGCGTCTTGAGGTGTGCAGTTCGCGGTGGGTTGCGAGCCAGAAGGGGACGACGAACGGCTCGAAGCTTGGCAGGACTTGCTCCATTTCCGGAAACTGTTCTGCGATCTCTTTGATCATCACGATGATGCCGAAGTCGTTTCTTGCCATCTCCCATCCGACCAATCCGCTTGCAGTTGCCAGCTTGAAGTTGCGTTCTTGCAAGGGGAGGCCGGTCTCAGTGAAGTGCTGAAGGAATCGGTCTGGTCTGTCGAAGGCGATAAATTCGTGGCTGGACAGGCCTTCGGCAGATTGCGGGCGGCCTTTGCGGTCCAGATACGCCTTGCTGGCGTAGAAGTGGGCTGCCGTTTCTCTGACAAGTCTTGCAGTGAGGTCAGGTTGCTCGGGGCGCACATGACGGATGGCGATGTCTGCTTCGCGGAGTTGCAAATCACTGACAGCATTGGTTGCGACGATCTCCACGTTGATTCCCGGTGCGCTCTCTCGAAGGCGCTTCAGAATTGGGGGGAGCAGGTAAGCGGAGGCGGTGTCGCTGGCGCTGATGCAGACGGTACCGTCGATCTCCTGTGATTGGCCCGAGGCTGCCAGCGAGATACGGTTGGCGGCTTCTCCCATGGACTTCACGTGGTCCAGCAGCTCAAGGCCTGCCGGTGTGAGGGAGAGGGAGCGGCCAATGCGCTCGAACAGGGTGACACCTAACGCTTCTTCCAGAGCGGAGACCTGCCTGCCCAATGTTGGCTGGGTGAGGCCAAGAGCGCGGGCGGCAGCCGACAGCGAGCCTTCCTCTGCGGTGACGAGGAAGGCGCGGGCCTGATTCCAGTCAAAAGAGACGCTTTGCCAGTTCATGCATATTTGTATATCGCAACTGCGAATTTTGGCAATTTGTTTTGAGAATATGCATGGATACACTGCAGGAAATGGAGGGATTTCGATGCAGGATTCAGCAGGTTTTTGGGATAGGCAAGCGCCGGGTTATGTCGCCCGACCAATGAAAGACGTTGCCTCCTATGAAAAGGCTATGGACCGAGTGCGCTCTTATCTTGCACCGGAGCAAGAGGTGCTGGAGCTGGGCTGCGGCAGTGGGATGACTGCGATGCTGTTGTCCAGTCACGTCAAGCACGTCACCGCCAGTGACATTTCTGGAAAGATGATTGAGTTGGGCCGTGAGAAAGCGCAGGCGGATGGGATCGAGAATGTGAGTTTTGTGCATGCGCCAGCAGGTAGCTTAGCATTTGAAGGGCACACCTATGATGTGGTGATGGCGTTTAACGTGATCCATCTGATTAAAGGCTCTGCCACAGCGCTTAATCAGGTGCACAGAGTATTGAAGCCGGGCGGGCTGTTTATTTCCAAAACGCCATGTGTCGGGGATTCTGCGTTTTATTGGCGTTGGCTGATCAATGTGATGCGGGTTGTCGGGTATGCGCCTTATGTGACCTACTTCAAGCAGGTCGAGTTGGGTCGGCAGATTGAGAATTCGGGTTTCAAGATTGTTGAGACCGGCAACTATCCCGCTTCTCCAATGGGCCGCTTTATTGTGGCGCGTAAGATATAGGCAATGTGACAAGTCGCAGTGGGAGCGAAAGGCTCTGTAAGGGTGCCTCTGCTGATAATGCCTGAAGGAGCTGAGTGGATTACCCCGTTACAGGTGTAGGGACCTGCGGGGCGTGATGCAGGTAACGCCCGAAGATTGTGTTGCAATCTTCAAAGTACTTTTCGGTGAAGAGAATGTGAGTGTGCCAGACGATTCCCACGGCTTTGGAGGGTCTGGTGCGTGCGTCGCGGGCCCGCTCTTTGTGAAAGTCGATCTCAAGTTTGAGGGTGTCAGTAAGAAACTCCCGGTAGTCCTTTAGTGCCTTCCGGGCGTCTTTTTGCGACCACTCATAACCGCCAGTTTTAACGGGAGCCGTGAGCTGGTTTAAAACGCACTCCAGATCAAGGGCTGCGATTTTCTCGCGACCCTCTTCATATCTGGAGTGTTTTGTTGAATACCAGTCCATGTCTTCGGCTCCCGTTGCCAGAAGTTAAGCTTCAGCTCTGATGAGAGACCTGAAGCTTTGTCTTCCTTGTTTGATCTATTATGACGCGGAACCGTCAACCTCAACTGAGATGCGGCCACGGCATGTGCCATCGGAGAAAACGCCTGTTACAGGGCTTTCGCCGCTCAAACCGGAAGCAAACATCTGCACTTCAACAGCATCGCCGTTGTCACTGTCCGGGAAGACGATCGCGTAGGTGTTGCTGAGAGTGTAAATCCCTGCGCCAACTGTCCCGTCTGTTTCAGTGATCACAATATCGTTGTCCTGATCGGACTGTGCTTGACTTTGGTCCTGATCAGACTGGCCCGCCTGGGGTGCGGTGTAGCTATTTGAATAGCGGGTCGCACATGTACCATCATCTGCAGATCCATCCGCCATAGACAGGTCGGAGAACGAGATAGTTGCTGGACCGCCAGCAGGGGGTGTTGCATCAGCATTTGAATCTTGGGCGTTGGCAAATGCTGGGTAAGCGACGAGGGCCAGGATGCCCAGGCCTGCGATGGTAGCAGTTGTTCTTTTCATGTTTTCAGCCTGCTTTGATCAAAATGGGTTGGCATTTATTTGGTATTTTATCCTTGCGGATGCGCAGAGCTTAAGGATGGTAGCCTTAATGAAAACAGTACTGGCGCGGTGGATGTGCATCCTAGGGTAATGCAAGCTGAAGTAGTTGTTTGGCAGTTTAAGCACTATTGAAACAAAGTGTTTCCTAAAGCGTTTCGTTCTACGCTCGTGTGCTGCGAAAAAAAGGGCCCGCTGGGGCCCTTTGTGATTTTCAGATCTTCATCCAATGCTAGGCCAGCTCTTCTTCGAGATTGCTGCGCGACAGGCCTTCCATGCTTGGCATCAGGGAGAGAAGCTCCTTGGTGTAGGCATGTTTTGGGGTGTCGAAGAGTTCTTCCGTTTCAGAGACTTCCAGAAGCTGGCCGTGGCGCATGACACCGATGCGGTTACACATCTGCCGAATGACCGCGAGGTCGTGGCTGATAAACAGCATGGTCAGGCCAAGTTCGTCCTGAAGGTCCTTCAGCAGGTTCAGGATCTGAGCCTGAATGGACACGTCCAGTGCGGAGGTTGGCTCATCACAGACGAGGAAGCGTGGACGAGTCGCCAGTGCGCGGGCAATGGAGATACGCTGACGCTGACCGCCGGAAAACTCGTGCGGGAACTTGGCAGCCGCAGCAACGCCAAGGCCGACGTGCTCCAGAAGGTCGTCGACGATCTGATTTACTTCGCTGTTGGTGCTTGCCAGTTTGTGGAACTTGATTGGCTCAGCCACAATGTCACGCACACGCATGCGGGAATTGAGGGACGAGAACGGGTCCTGAAAAATCATCTGCATCTGACGACGCATTGCCAGAACCTGCTTCTTGTCCTTCAGGCTGGTTAGTTCTTGCCCCGCGAAGTGGGCGGTGCCGCCTGCCGGGTGGTAAAGACCAGTGATGACGCGGGCGACGGTTGATTTGCCTGAACCACTTTCCCCCACGAGGCCGAAGGTTTCGCCAGCGTAGATGTCGAACCCGACCTTATCCAGTGCTGTGAAGTACTCTCTGTTCTTTGGGAACCACGAGTCCTTGGTGAGGAACTTCATGGTGATGTCTTTGACAGAGAGCAGTGGGCCGTCGACTGGCTTGTAGTCGCGGGCTTTGCCCAGCCAGTGGGTGGAGATGTCGATCTGCTTGAATGGCTTTGCAGAGCCTTCAATGTAGTCCACCTGTGGGAAGCGATGGACTTTTACGTCCGGACGCGGAACGGCTGCGATAAGGCTTTGAGTATATGGGTGCTTTGGAGCGCCCAGAACCTGTCTGGATTCGCCGTACTCCACCAGATCACCACGGTACATAACAGCAACGTGGTCGGTGAGGTCTGCGATCACGCCCATGTCGTGGGTGATGACGACCATCGCCACGTTCTTCTCTTCACACAGACGCTTCATCAGCTTCAGAATTTGCGCCTGAATGGAAACGTCCAGAGCGGTTGTTGGTTCATCGGCGATGACAACTTCCGGGTCTGCGCAGAGGGCGAGGGCGATCACGACTCGCTGACGCATACCGCCAGAGAACTGGTGCGGATACTGTGAGATGCGCTCTTCAGGGTTTGGAATGCCGACCTGGTTCAGCAGGTCCACCGCGCGGGCCCGTGCTTCTTCCTTGGAAAGCGGCAAGTGCAGGCGGATGGTTTCGATCAGCTGGAACTCGATGGTCTGGAGCGGGTCCAGTGAGGTCAGCGGGTCCTGAAAGATCATGCCGATGCGCTTGCCGCGCAGCTTGCGCATGCTTTCCGGATCAAGATTGTCGATGCGCTGGCCGTCGAGGTGGATTTCACCTTCCGCAATACGGCCCGGATGCTCCAGCAGGCCGATGGTGGCGTTGCCGACGGTGGATTTACCTGCGCCACTCTCACCCACAACGCCGAGGATCTTTCCAGCGTCTACAGAGAGATTGACATTGCGGGACGCCGTGAAGACGTCTTTGCGGCTCGGGAACTGAACAGTGAGGCCGCGGATATCTAAGATGCTCATGGTCTGGCCTCCCTAGCGCAGTTTCGGATTGAGTGCGTCGCGGAGCCAGTCGCCCAGCAGGTTCACTGCCAGAACGAGGATCGCAAGAGCCAGACCTGGGAAGATCGCAATCCACCACTCGCCTGAGAACAGGAAGTCGTTACCGATGCGGATCAGCGTGCCCAGAGATGGCTGTGTTGATGGAACACCAACACCGAGGAAGGACAGAGTAGCTTCTGTAATGATCGCCAGAGCAAGGTTAATGGTTGCAATAACCAGAACCGGGCCAAGTACGTTTGGCAGAACGTGGCGGATCATGATGATCCATGCGGGAATGCCGATGACGCGGGCGGCCTGAACGTATTCCTTGTTCTTCTCGACCAGCGTGGAGCCACGAACCGTACGTGCATACTGCACCCAGAAGGACAGGCCGATGGAGAAGGTGAGGATCCAGATCGCCCAGGTTTCGCGGTCGATGTTGCCAAAAATACCGCTGGCGATGCCATCGATAAGCAGAGCGAGCAGGATGGCCGGGAAGGTGAGCTGAACCTCTGCAATACGCATGATGATTGCATCTGTTCGACCGCCTACGTAACCGGAGATCAGGCCCAGAGAGATGCCGAGCACTGCTGCGAAGGCGACGGACAAGAAGCCCACCGCCAGCGAAATACGCATGCCGTACAGGATGCCGGAGAGCAGGTCACGGCCCTGATCGTCGGTTCCCAGCAGGTAGCGCGGGTCAGACCATTCCATGCCGATTGGCGGGATACGTGCGTCCAGAATGCTGATCTGTGCCAGATCGAACGGATTGAACGGTGCTACGAGCGGTGCGAACAGTGCAGCCAGCATCAGTCCCAGTGTTGTGATTGCAGCCAGAACTGTAATCTTGGAGCTGAGGAAGCTGTGCAGCAGATCGCTGTCCAGGAAGCGGGCCAGCGCGGAGCGGGAGGCTGCTGAAACCTCGCTTCCGGAAACGGTTGGTGTGTTATCTGTCATGATTGTTGTCCTACCGTTTCTTATGCGCGGCCGCGTTCGGTGCGCAGGCGTGGATCAATCACAACGTAGAGAAGATCTACGATGAGGTTGATAACAACGAAGATGAATGCGGTGAGCAGCAGGTATGCTGCCATGATTGGAATATCCACGTTCTGAACGGCTTGCAGGAAGAGGATACCCATACCCGGCCACTGGAATACGGTCTCAGTGATGATCGCGAAGGCGATGATGGAGCCGAGCTGCAGGCCGGTGATGGTGATCACAGGCACCATGGTGTTTTTGAGCGCGTGGACGTAGTAGACGGACCGGTTCGGCAGGCCGCGGGCGCGGGCGAACTTGATGTGGTCGGTACGCATAACTTCCAGCATTTCAGCGCGGATCAGGCGCATGATGAGGGTCATCTGGTACAGGCCAAGTGTGATCGCTGGCAGGATGATGGCCTTGAGACCGCTGGCGGTCAGGAAGCCGGTATCCCAGAACGGAGCGATCTGAACAACTTCACCGCGACCAAAGCTTGGTAGCCACTGTAAGGTGACCGAAAACAGGAAGATAAACAGGATGCCGATAAAGAATGTTGGCAGGGAGATACCTACGAGAGATACCGAGAGGAATACTTTCGAGAGCCATGAATCCCGGTTCAGGCCGGTGTAAACGCCCATCGGAATGCCGAGCAGCAGTGCGAAGATCGCGGAGGCAAAGGAAAGTTCCAGAGTTGCAGGCAGACGGCGACCGATCAGGTCTGCTACAGGCTGCTTGAACTGGTAGGAGTTGCCGAAGTCAAATTGGACGGCACCCCAGATATAACGAAAGAATTGAGTGAGAACGGGGTCATTCAGGCCGAGGCGTTGGCGCAGGGCTTCACGCTGTTCCGGGGTGGTCTCAACGCCAACCATCTGGTTGACAGGGTCTCCAACAAAGCGGAAGAGCAAGAAAGAGATTAAGGCTACGACAAACATGACCACGAGGGCCATGGCGATACGCCGAGAAATAAAGCCAAACATTTTTTTAATTGTTCCTGAATAAGGGAAGCCCGGCACCCGTGGCGCCGAGCTTTTCTCTATGTGCTTACAGGCTTATTTGAAGTTCACGTATTTCAATAGGAACTTGTTGTCTGCGCGTTGTGTCACTGTAACCTTGTCAGATACACCCCAAGCTAGGCCTTGCTGGTGCAGCGGGATGTGGGACACGTCGTTGTTAATGATGGTGTAGGCCTCGGAGATCAGCGCGTTACGCTTCTCTTCGTCGTTCTCAGAGAGAACCAGCTTGGTCAGCTCATCAACCTTCGGGTTACAATAGCCACCCAGGTTGAATGGGCTTGCTGTACCTTTGTCATCACGGCAGTTGTTCAGGTTTTTGAGAATGTTATAGCTATCAAAGGAACCTGGGGTCCAGCCGAGCATGTAGAAGGAGGTGTCAAAACCACCAGAGGCAAGAACCTTAGCAAAGTACTTTGCTTTAGGCTGTGCGTTCAGGTTGATTTTGATGCCTACGCGAGCGAGGAATGCCGCGGTTGCCTGACAGATTGCTTCGTCGTTCACGTAGCGATCGTTCGGGCAGTCCATGGATACTTCAAAGCCGTCTGCATAACCTGCTTCTGCAAGGAGTGCCTTTGCTGCTTCCGGATCGTATGGGTAACGAGAGAAGTCACCAGAGTTTGCAAAGAGGAATGGCGAGATCAGCAGGGCTGATGGCTCGGATAGACCACGCATGATTTTTGCTTTGATCGCGTCAACGTCAATTGCCTGATAGAACGCCTTACGAACGCGCACGTCCTTGAACGGGTTCTTGCCTTTGATGTTGGAGTAGGTCAGCTCATCGCGGCGCTGATCGAAACCAAGGAAGATTGTGCGCAGCTCTGGTCCTGTCAGAGCAGAGGTGCCCGCATTGTTGTCTACGCGCTTGATGTCCTGAACCGGGATCGGATAAGCCATGTCCAGCTCGCCGGAAAGCAATGCTGCAACACGGGTTGCATCTGATCCAATTGGCGTGAACTCAGCGCCCGTCAGGTTGTGTTGCTTCTCGTCCCACCAGCTGTCATTCACGGTGTAGGTCGTTTTCACACCTGGCTCATGGGAAGCGATCTTAAATGGACCGGTCCCATTTGCATGCAGAGATGCATAGTTTGGATTGGTGTCAGAAGCGGAAGTGACCTTCACAGCGTCGTTTGCTTCTGTCCATTCCTTGTCCATGATGGGCCAGTTTTCCCACTCGGAATGCAGAATTGGATTGACCCCTGGCAGAATGAAGTCGACGGTATAATCATCAACCTTTTCGACCTTTACTTCTGCTGAAAGAACCTGGGTAAGGTCAGAGCCTTCTGCGCGCACGCGGTCTGCGGAGAAGATCACGTCATCTGCGTTGAAGTCGTTACCGTTGTGGAACTTTACGCCCTTACGCAGGTGGAAACGCCAGCGGGTAGGCTCAATAACTTCCCAGCTTGTTGCAAGTGCCGGCTCAATTTTCAGGTCTGCCGAGCGGCGGACGAGAGTTTCGTAGACATTGCCATGCATGCTGAGCGAAAATGTTTCGTTCAGGCTGTATGGGTCCAGCTGGTTGTATGTTCCCTGAAACGCGAACTTAAGTGTTTCTGCATTTGCTTGAGTTCCCGCAGCAAGCACCATAGCCAATGCAGCGGATGCAATCTTTAAACGCATTCTCTTTTAACTCCCCTAATCCCCTTAATGCAGAAAAAATGCTTCTGCGGGGCCCCTCTGATTTCGCCAACTCCTTATCAAGTGGATTCTGGCGTCCCGATGATATTAACGATATGAATGAATGCGTCTAGGGGGCATTGAGTAGTTGAAACGCGGAATTACTGTGCATGCAGCGCAATTTCATAGCGTATTCAGAGGTTAAGGTATGTATTGGTGACGCTTTGAAGCGTTTCAATTGAAAGACACTCTAGCGTTAGGTGAGTAAAATTCATCTGATCACTAAAAATGAAGGGTTCTGATCTTGTTGGTTATGTATGGTATTCGCAATTGCGACACTGTTCGTAAGGCACGTAAGCTTCTGGATGAAAAGAAGGCGACTTACACTTTTCACGATTACAAGAAAGAGGGTGCTGATGAGCAGGCTCTTAAGGATGCCTGCGCGCAGTTTGGCTGGGAAGCTGTTTTGAACAAACGCGGGACCACGTGGCGCAAACTGGATGATGAAACCAAGGTGGGTGTGACGGATCAGGAGAGTGCTATCTCATTGATGATGCAGGAAACTTCTCTCATTAAACGACCGCTTGTGACCGGAGGAAAGCAGCTGTTGCTTGGGTTTGATGCTGTGTTGTGGGATGAGCTGTTGGAAAAAGGAGAGCTTTATTGACAGTGGACCTGTCGTAGTTCTCCTTTGCTGGACGGGAAACTTCAAGGGTTGGGGAGCCTTGGGTTTCGCCGTCCTGCTATGGTACGAGGCGCTGGCAGCTGGGAATTGTAAGGGGAAGCTGCCAACCTGAGATGTTTTATCCTATGAAGTTTTCTCGAAGCTGACCGCTGCGCTCGGAAAATCCCCGTAAGCCTCCTTTTTGGCCGAGGCTCCGGTGGGTTTTTGGGGCTGCTGAGCGGAACACGGCATCACGATGACCGATCAATGATGATCCACTCAGTATTAGGGTGAAATTGCGGTTTACATGAAAAATCTGAGTGTATTGCCGTTGGGTCAGAACTGAACGAAATGTCATCCATATTTCCATGTGCATGAGTGTTGGAAATTAGGAGTTTTGAGTATTTAGCTACGAAAAATCCGTGGAACCTGTTGGAGTGCCACCATGGGTGAGTATTACGTCTTAGTAGTAAGTAAGTGGTTCTTCTTCCGCTGCGGCTTCCAAAGGTTATGGTTGTCTTACTGTGGGAGATGTGTCTGAGGGACACATCTCAACATGCGTGTTCTGAAGATCAGGTGTTGCTCAGCGAGGAGACATCAAATCGCTGCACGTCCCTCAGCAGCTTGATGAACTCCTGAGAGGCGTGGGTGAGAGAGGCCTGGCCCTTTTCTGCGGTTGCCAGGGCCGCGTTGCCAAGTGCGCCGGTTTTGTTCAGATCTTCGCTCATCCAGCCGTATTGATGGCGGCCATGTGCACGCAGGTAGGCATCGTTTTTGATGTGGTTCGTTTGTGTGGAGGTGAAATCTGCTGCCTTGTCCATGTGCACAAGGTTGGGGCGGAGGGCCAGCATAATGGATGTCTCGATATCTCCTCCATGAATGCCATAAGAGAACTCTTCCTCAGAATAGAGACCTTGTGGTTGACCGAAGCGAAGCCAGCTGGATTCGACCGCAAGCATGTTGTGCTTGTAGCGCAGCTCGCGCGTGATGATATCCATCAGCGGGGAATTTCCGCCGTGAGAGTTGGCGAGCACCAGTTTGCGAATTCCTGCACGGGCAACGCATTCTCCGATTTCCACCCAGGCTTTGACGGCAGTTTCCCAGCTCAGGCTTAGGGTGCCGGGGAACGAGACGTGCTCATCTGATTTGCCGACGGCTTGCACCGGCAGAAATGTGACCGGCAGATCGTCCGGTAGCAGCTCAATGGTGCGAGAGATCTGGCCTTCTGCGATGCAGGTGTCGGTTGAGAGCGGAAGGTGAGGGCCGTGCTGCTCGATTGCTGCAATTGGCAGCACCGCGATCCACTCGCTGGTGTCGTTCCCAGAGAAGTCAGAGGTGGTCATCTCGTGCCAATAGGGGCGGGGCAGGGCGCTCATGTTGTTATCCGTGCTTGTTGTCTTCGCGCAAGAGTAGCGCGTTGGAGGGCTGACGTCATCGGTGGACGTGGGGGATGCTCTGGTTTTTCAGAGGTTGAGGGTAGCAAAGTGTTTAGTTTGTTAGTTCCTTTGCGGGCCTGATGGGTCACGGGTGCTTGGTTCTCACGTCTTTCTTGTTGGCTAATAACAAGAAGGAGAAGCCACTTATGTTTTCCAAGAAAATACGCGAAGGATTGATTGGCGGCGTTGCACTGGCATTGGCTGGGGTGATGGCTGGTGAGGCTGGGGCTGCCGGAGCCGTTTTGCTCACAAAGGAAATCTGCACCAATCCTGCCGATATTATCGTGTCGCATTGGGCTAAGCTGAAGCATGACGCCAATGATGTGTATTTCATGAAGGCAACAGGTGAGGTCGAGAACGTTAATTCCGACACCGTTTTTGATGATCTTGCGACCGTGTATATTTCTGCGCATGGGTCTCCGGAAAAAGTGGGCGGCATTACAAATGCTCATTTTGCCACCTTCTTTAAGGCAGCCCATGCAAGTACCCCTGAAACTGTGTTCTTTAGCAGTTGTAGTACTGGGGCAGGCAATGTGCGCAAGCTGACAAACGAAAAGTATGGGGGTGCTGTTGGTTCGCTTTACGGGCCTCTTGCTTCATGTGCTTTGGTCGGAGATGGCAGTACGGATCTAGCAAGTGCCAAAAACTTGTATAGCGTGTCTCATACCGATGGTGAGGACTTCAATACTGTTGTTGCGAACATCATGAATGTCTGGTCTGTGGACGGTGCGTACAAAGATACCGGCAACACCTGGGAGGCAGCATGTGAGTCTTATGTTGATCCGTTTGACGCAGACAATCTTGCAGAGTTCCATGATGCGGTCTATCAGGAGTTTATGCTGGATGCACAGTCAGATGACATTGCGCGCAGCCATAATTACGGCTTGCTGATCAAATGGAATAATGAAGGTACAGAGTTTGACGTCTGCGGTGCAGACCATGGTGCCTGCCCAGACTAAGATTAGCTGAAACATTGGATATCAGACCGTGAAAGCCACAATAAACTCCCCCCTCCTGTCCCTGAAGGGCGTTTCCAAGACCTTTGAGAATGGCACCACTGCTGTTGATGGGTTTGATCTGGATGTGCGGGCGGGGGAGTTTTTGAGCATTCTTGGGCCGTCAGGGTGTGGCAAGTCCACAATTCTGCGGCTTATTTCTGGTTTGGAGGAGCCTAGTGCTGGTCAGATCATTCGATCCGGGCAGGATGAGGTTGGGTTTGTTTTTCAGGAACCGACGCTGCTGCCTTGGGCTACTGTCTCTGACAATGTTTACTGGCCGTTGAAGGTGAAGGGTGTTTCCAGGCGTGATGCGAAGGATCGCGTGGAGGAAGCTCTGGAGATGGTTGGGCTATCCAGTTTTGCTGATAACATGCCCTCTGAGCTTTCTGGTGGCATGAAGATGCGGGTTTCTATTGCGCGGGCGCTGGTCACCAAGCCAAAACTGTTGCTGATGGATGAGCCGTTTGCAGCATTGGACGAGATTACGCGCAACAAGTTGAATGACGATTTGCTTGAGCTGAAGTCCACCCATGACTGGACCATCCTGTTTGTGACCCACTCTGTTTACGAGAGTGTGTTCTTGTCCTCCCGCATTGTGGTGATGGCAGCAGGGCCGGGGCGGATTACCCATGATATGAGGCTGGACGCACCTTATCCGCGCTCTTTGAATTACCGCATGGAAGCGCAGTATGCCGCTTATTGCCGTGAGGCGGTGATGGCGTTGGAGCAGGCGATGGGGCATCACACTGCACTCTCCAGATAGCGTTCACTTTCTTCGCTTGCGATATAGGTTGATTTCCTCCGAGAACCAGCCCGTACTTTCGGGATTGGCACGCTCGTAATCTCTGTGAGCCGGGCTTTAAAAGCTTAGGGGCCTCAAAATTTCTGGTTAGGCCGCTAAATAATCGTCGGACTGTCATCTGACTTTTATATTCGGGGGCTATCACTGCTTTGAGGTAGGGTGCGCGGGGTTCTATGTGTTCATGCCATAAGCTCTAAGCCCTTATTATCACGCGTATTCTTTTTGGAAGACCGCGACCACTTTTTACGAATACGCTTCAGCCTTTTTCGGGCGTCTTTATTGATTGAAATAGCAGCGAGTTTTGCCAGACTATGGGATTTAATTTTAAAAAGAGTACGACTTTTCGTCTTGCGCAGGCAGCGAAGGCGCAGCGCGCGCGGTCAGGGGCGCACCTGTCGCGTATTGGACTGCACCCGGGGCAAGAAGCTGTTCTGAAGGTTTTGTTTGAGACAGATGGGAAGACCATGAGCCAGTTGGCTCTGGCGCTTGGGGTCAAGCCACCGACAGTCACTAAGATGGTGACACGCCTGACTGCTCAGGGGCTTGTCTTCCGCCGAATTTCCGAGAGTGATGGCCGTTTGGCGCGGGTGTTTTTGACTGAGGAAGGTCGTGAGCGGATATTGCTGGTCGACCGTGCGTGGAAGCGTCTTGAGAAAGAAGCGCTGGCGGGCATGGAGGAAAAAGACCGCAAAAAATTGCGCCGTTTGCTGCGTCAGGTAGAAAAGAACCTTTCCGCGAGCTTCGAAGATGATCCGGATCTTGAAGACCAGCTGGAGAATGAAACAGACTCAGCTGATGAGCAGGCAGGGAAGGTGAAAGAACGGGAAGCTGCGGACTAATCTGCGCGTATTGGGCCTGTGGTGAAGACAGGCCCATTTGTTTCTTGTTCCGATTATGCATCTTCGCAGAGAAAGAGCAGGTCTGTATCTGGTGTTTCCAGCCCAAACTGCGTGAGCAGCGTTGTTATCTGCCCACGGTGATGGGTTTGGTGGTTGAAGAAATGCAGCACCAGATCCCCGAAGTTTTTCGTGGCTGGGATGCCTTTTGTATCGGCATAGGCCAAGGCTTCATTGGCCTGAGACGTCGTAATGTCTCTTGCAAATTCTTCAATGATTTTGTCTAGCTTTTGCCGCGCTGTCTTGAGCTCTTCCCAATTGTCAAAGGGGATGGATGTTAGTGCGGTTGGTTTTGGAAATTCTTCCAGTTGCTGTAGGCTCTTGTAGTTTGGGGAGTGCTGCGCAAAGCGGCGTAGCCAAATCAGGTCTCCCACCACGAGATGATTGAAGGTGGCGAAAATTGATTTGAAGAATGCGCCACGATCTTCTTTTAGTTGCTGGTCGCTGAGCTGTTCAGCGCATTTATAGAGGCGTACATTCATCCACGTGTTGTACTGAGCCAATAATTTGAAGTCGGAATACATTCTGTGAAACCTGCTAATCTAATTATGAGTGGTGCAGAAAATATCGGGATCTCTTATGAGTTATGCAAGTGATTGACACTTGAGAATCCGTAATGATTTCTCTTTGTTGACCGTGTGGCGTATTGCTATTTACTAATGTTGCTGTGCATAAGAAGATGAACTGGATCCGGCTGGATATGCGAGGACATCAGCATTGAGCGGCACAGGCAAGCCACTGAGATTAGGCGATCTTGCTGAGAAGCTGGGCGTTTCGACGGCTACGGTTTCTTTGGCGCTGCGAGACTCTCCGTTGATCGCCAAAGACACAAAAGCGCGGGTGAAAGCCTATGCTGAGGAAGTGGGTTATATCTATAACCGGTCCGCTGCCTCGTTGCGCACGTCTCAATCTAATATGATTGGTGTGGCGGTTCACGATATTCTCAATCCATACTTTGCCGAGGTGTTTCGCGGACTTGAAGAAACGCTGGCGCAGCACAATAAGACAATCCTGATTTGTAATCACAGGGATATTGTCGAGCGGCAGAACCACTTTACGGATACGCTGCTTCAGCACCGCGTGGATGGGCTTATTCTTTGCGCCTCGGTTGGGACTTCTGACAAGGACATCAACTCCATCGTGCGTCAGGGCGTGCCAGTGACGCTTGTTTGCCGGGATGTGGCTGGAGCTGATGCGCCGTGTGTGCGTGGAGACGATTTTCTCGGATCCTACCGCATTACAAAACATCTGATCGAGCAAGGGCATACGCAGATTGCCATGGTTGGTGGTCGGCGTGGGAGCTCTGCTGGGCGTGATCGCAATCAGGGGTGGAGATCTGCTCTTGAGGAGTCGGGGATCAACGCGGACGCGCAGTTGGATATTCCTGAGTTGATGACGCAGGATGATGGCCGCTCTGTTGCTCAGCAGATTGTGGAGGCTGAACCGCGGCCAACAGCCGTGGTGTGTTTCAACGATCTTGTGGCGCTGGGCGTTATGAGCGCTGTGCGGCGGCTTGGTGTAGAGCCGGGCCCTGATCTGGCGATCGTGGGCTACGACGATACTGAGGGAACGGAAAATCGTACGCCTGCCTTAACCACTGTGGACAATGGCGCCGGGACCATTGGCATTAAGGCTGCAGAGCTCATGCTTTCGCAAATGAATGGCGAAAAGATCAGTAATGATCTGATGTTAATCGAGCCCAAGCTTCGCATTCGTGAAAGTGCTCCACCACCGGGCGAGCGTCTGGTCTCTGTGGGCGGCCTGTGAGTTAACCCTGAGTAAGTTTGTGCTGGTTGCGCAACTGTCCTTTCGCACCATGAAACTGCCCGATTGAAACCCTATGTTTACTATGCCGCGCTTACATATGCGGTGTGTTGTAGGGCGTTTGGGGGTTCGTCATGGTCAATAATCACAGTGATGCCGAAGATCGTAAAGATCTGAAAATGTTCGGCTTTTTTACGCTTGCCATGACTTGCATGGTGCTTCTTGTCGGTTAGGCGCTCCGGGCGACTCACTTGTTTTGACGGGCTGAAGTGCTCACGAATGAGAGCGAGTACGCACGCAGGCATTCACTCCTGTGGCATCTAGCCGATGTTGGTTGCCTTGAGGATACTATTGTCAATTTTGAGAGAATATATGCCACCACCGTCGTTGGTGTCTTTGAAATTGCCTGCTGTGTTTTTGCTTTTCAGAAGGTCCACCAACTTTGCGTAGGCATCGTGAATGACTTGTCCTTCAATATCCTTCCAGAAGTCGATGTTACCAAAGATCAATACTTCATCGAACTTAGGTGCGGCTTTGGCCTGCCGGAACTGATCCATCAGATCAAAGACAGTCTGGGCATCTGCTCTGCGATGGCGTTCAAGTCCGTAGCTTGAAGCAATACAAATGGCATGGCTATATTCCTCTTTATCTTCTTGATGCGGATATGTCCGCATTTGAGGAAGACGAAGGGGCTATTGATTTGTAAGGCAAATCTCTGCGGGCTGGGTGTTGTTTGTGACTTATGTAAATAATAGCCAGTATATAATATGATTTAGCTTAGATTGTACATGTCCTCTACAAGTAATTAGTGTATTTGTTTTTGAGTTAAATCCATGAATAAGTTATGTTTTTAGAGCTGTTATCTCTTGCTTAATTTATTGTTAACCTTGGGTTAACTGGATGAGCCCAGAATCTGTAGGAAAAACAGGTCCTGGAGGCGGTTCGCATGCATGGGATTTTGAAAAAAATAGTTGTGGCAGCTGGTGCAACCTTTGCGTTAGTAAGCCTTGGTGTCTTCTCCGGTCATGCCAGTGCGATTTCTGGTAACTGGTCCATTTCTGACGTGTTGTCTTCCAAATCCTGCTCGGCTGAGCTGGGTTCTGAACCTGCTGCGAGCGGGTACGGCAATTCGTTTGAGGCCACAAATTGTCATGGGCTTTATGCTCCAATTGCCAAAGCAACTGCGTGGCAGTGGAGCTTTGACGATGGTTTGTCGCTACTCGATCCAGAAGGGCAGGTTGTGCTTCAGTTCGATATTGATGAACTGGACGGATTGACCTCGTTTGGTCCTTCCTCGCTTTTCCTCATTATGCAGCCTGTGCATGAGGACAGTAACGTAACGGATCTTTCCGAGTTGATCGAAAAAGCGATTGTGGTGACGGCGCAGCGTTAAGGCGCCTTCAGACATGCTCATGTGTTGTGGGTGTCCAGCACGCCACCCATACGGGTCCGATAGCCGGCTGACCTTCGCCTTTGAATTGGCGTAACGCGCCGTAGTCTCCTTTCCGTTCCCAATTTTTCTCCGTCCCAATAGAGCAATGCGCCAATTGGTCTCAGCGCTGTGCGAAGTTCCGTCTGGCTCTGGCGCTGTGGCGGAAAACCAGCCTGCGATCGTGGCTGAGTGGTGCTCTTCAATCCTTGCTGGGTGACTGAATTCCTGGGGGACAGAAGGAAGGATATTCGCTAATCGGTGGGCGGGGTCTTTTGCTGGCAGAGCAACTGTCTATATTGAGGGCACGAGAATAATGTGCCAGCTGCTTGCAAGGGCACACCCATCCAAGGAGACGTAAATGTCCGAGGCTGCTGAGAGCCGTATTCCTGTTACCGTGCTGACCGGATATCTGGGCGCAGGTAAAACCACTTTGTTGAACCGTATTTTGAGCGAAAACCATGGCACCCGGTATGCTGTGATTGTCAATGAATTTGGTGAAATCGGTATTGATAACGACCTTCTCGTTGAGTCTGACGAGGAAGTCTATGAAATGAACAATGGCTGCATTTGTTGCACCGTGCGTGGCGACCTGATCCGCACCGTCGAGAACCTGATGAAGCGTAAAGGTGCGTTTGACGCGATCATCGTGGAGACCACTGGTGTGGCTGATCCGGCTCCTGTGGCGCAGACGTTCTTTATGGACGATGATGTACGCAATGCGGCCAAGCTGGATGCGGTTGTCGCGGTTGTTGATGCGCGCCATGTGCAGCAGCGATTGAAGGACACCAAGGAAGCGGAAGACCAGATTGCGTTTTCCGATGTGATTTTGCTGAACAAAACCGACCTTGTTTCTGCTGAAGAGCTGACTGGTGTTGAAGCTGCGATCCGTAAGATCAACCCTTATGCAAAGATCCATCACACAGAGCGTTGTCAGATCGAAATTGCGGATGTTCTGGACCGTGGTGCTTTTGAGCTGGACCGTATCCTCGATCTGGATCCGGAGTTCCTGAAGAAGGCCGAACACGCACATGACCATGAGTGTGGGCCTGATTGCGATCATGACCACGACCATGATCATCACCACCATCATGGACATGCGCATGATCACGATCATCCTGACCATGAGTGCGGACCGGACTGCGATCATGAACATGATGACCCGCATTCAGTGAAGTCCTTCGCCTTCACTGCTGGTGATCTGGAGCCAAAGGTGTTCTTTGACTGGATCAATCAGGTGACCCAGATTCAGGGCCCAAACATTTTGCGCATGAAGGGTATTCTGGCGTTTAAGGATGATCCGCAGCGGTATGTGGTGCAGGGCATTCACATGATCGTGGAAGGCAACCACCAGCGTGACTGGAGAGATGATGAGAAGCGCGAAAGCCGCATTGTCTTCATCGGTCGTGAGCTGGATGGTGCTGCGCTGAAGACTGCGTTTGAAGCTTGTGTTGCGGAGTAAGTTCTGGTGCCTGTAACTGCTCCTCTTGATACGGATGGCTTTGTCATCTCCGCAAACTTTCTTGGTGATGTTGCCGCCTTTGCCAGTGGCGAAGGGTCTGTGTTTTTTGCTGGTGGGCCGGAAACACAGACGCCGGTTCACAAAAACGGATTGCTTTGCGCGACGCCCTCTTTGGATGGCAAATCTTTGATCACGGGCGGCGGCGATGGCCGTATCTGCAAGGTCAATGCTGATGGCAGTGTTGAAGAGATTGCCGAACAGCCGCGTAAATGGATCGACATTATTGCTGCGGGTCCGCAGGATAGTGTGGCCTATGCTTCTGGCCGTACCGCTTGGGTTCGTCTCAAAAGCGGCGAAATCAAAGAGTTTCAGCTGCCGCGCGCGTTTTCTGGTTTGACGTTTGCTCCCAAGGGTATGCGTCTGGCGGCGTCCCGCTATGATGGTGTGACGTTGTTTTGGGTGAATGCGGCGGGTGATCCGCAGGAACTGAGCTGGAAGGGCGCACACAGTCTGATTACTTATTCTCCTGACGGGAAGTACCTTGTGACTTCCATGCAGGAGAATGCTCTGCACGGTTGGCGTCTGGCGGATAGTCAGGATATGCGCATGACTGGGTATCCGGGTAAGGTGAAGTCTGTGAGTTGGTCTGCCAAGGGCAAGTATCTTGCCACCTCGGGTGCTCAGGCTGCGATTCTCTGGCCGTTTATGGGCAAGAGTGGCCCTATGGGGCAGGCGCCGTTGGAGCTGGGTGTGCGCGGTGATAGCATGGTCACCACGGTTTGCTGCCATCCGAAGGAAGATATGCTGGCGATTGGGTATCAGGACGGCATGGTGATGGCTGTTCGTTTCCATGACAACGCCGAGGTTTTGCTGCGCCGTCCAGGTGCTGGTCCTGTTTCTGCCCTTGCCTGGGACAAGAAGGGGAACCGCCTGGCATTTGGTACGGAAGAAGGTGCTGCCGGGGTGATTACCCTGGTGGACTAAATTAAGGGGGAGGTTGTGATGATGCTTGCGAGGGTTTTGACGCTGGGCGTTGCGCTTGTGAGTGGCACTGCGACCTCTCAGCTTCCGGAGTTTGCTCAGCAGTACCGACAGCGCATGGGCGGTGCCATCGATGCACTGGAGGTGGTGAAGGCGGACTTTGTGGCGGATGCAGCTGCGACCAGCCGGAGCGTTTCTACCGCATTGGATCATATGGCGCAGAGCGGCGATGAATTTGTGCAGCTGCGCGGGGAAAGCATCGAACGTTCGCTGGAGCGTCTTGATGCGTTGCGAGCGCAGCAACTGGCGATGACGGGTGCTGCTGCATTTGAGCGGGTCTGGATCTTTCTGAAAGAGCCGGATACCAAGCTTTCCAAGGCGACCTGGGATGATTTTGAGCCAGCTGTGCCTGTGACTGCAGAAGGCGGTGTGCTGGCAGGCTTAGGGTTTGCTGTGGGATTTTTTGTGTTGCACGCAATGGGTCTTATTGGACGCGTGAGACGTCGGCGAAAGCACCAGCAAAAGCGGTTGGCGAAGGCCCAATGAGTTTTACCACCCAAGAGGTTTGATAGATGGATTCCATCACACGAATTAGATGTTTTTTGCAGGTGGTAGAAAGCGGTGGCTTTTCGGCAGCGGCGCGGGATATGGGGCGCTCTAAGGCGCTGATCTCTAAGTATGTGAGCGAGCTGGAAGATGAGTTGGGTGTGCGTCTGCTGAACCGTACGACCCGCCAGATATCGCTGACGCAGGTTGGGGAAGCTTATTTCCGTGAGGCGGGTGAGCTGTTGCAGCGGTTTGACGATCTGAAGGATGCTGTTCAGCAGGATCATCGGGAAGTGCGTGGCCGGTTGCGGCTTAGCGCGCCGCGCTCGTTTTCAGAAGCGACGCTCAGCAAAGTGCTTGCTTCGTTCTTGCAGGATCATCCGCGGGTTGAGCTGGATATCGAGATGGAAGACCGCTTCGTCGATATTGTCGAGGAGGGGTATGATGTTGCCATTCGAGTCGCTGAGCTTGAAGATTCCAGCCTGATTGCGCGCAAGATCCGTGATGTGCGGGTGATTATTTGTGCGTCACCCGCGTACTGGGAAGCACATGGCATGCCTGAAAGGCCCAGTGAGCTGGCCAATATGCCGTGCATCGTTGATACCAACTACAAGCACAAGACCAACTGGATGTTTCTGGAGAACGGTGAACGGTCTTCCGTTGCTGTCAAAGGCCCGATGCAGGTGAACAGCGCCAAGACAGCGGTGGCTGCTGCTTCGGCCGGGCTTGGCGTTGTGCGCCTTCCGATCTTTTATGTGTTGGATGAGTTGATCGACGGGACGCTGGTCCCGGCGCTGGAAGAGTTTGAAGTGCCGGGGCCTGCGATGTACGCGGTTTACCCGCATCGCAGGCACCTTTCGGCGAAGGTTCGAGCTTTTGTCGATTACATGGTCGACTGGCACAAGCAACTGGAGCAGCAAGGTGACTGCCCCAATATGCTTAAAGGGCCGGAGCCGAAGATCGCTTAGAGCCTATCGCGTTCATATGAATTCACGCACCAAGCTCTAAGCGTTTATTTTTACGCGTATTCTTCTCCGAAAACCGGACCCACTTTTCGGGAATACGCTCTAGGCTGAATAGTGCTGGTGTTGAAAGCGCTCTTCAGCCAACTCGTCTGCGATGAGGTTGGTTGGGCGTTTTTCGGTAGCCGCTCTTTCAAAAATCTGTGTCAGCGTGTCACCAATGGCGATGGTTTTCTGGCGCACGACGCTGTCTGAAATGCCCGGCTCTCCCAGAGCAACGGAGATGACACCACCTGCGTTAATGGCATAATCGGGCGCATAAAGAATGCCGCGCTCCATGAGAGCTGCGCCGTCTTCAGGTGTTTCCAGCTGATTGTTTGCAGCACCAGCCACAATTGCCACTTTCAGATGCGGGATTGTATCGGCGTTGAGACCTCCACCCAATGCACATGGTGCAAAGATGTCGGCTTTGACCAGATGGGCTTCATCCGGAGACACGCTTGTGGCACCAAGCTCTTCGACTGCGCGGGTTACAGCCGGATCATAAATGTCTGAAACTATGAGGGTTGCACCGGCTTCATGGAGCTGGCGGGCGACGTCGTATCCCACATGGCCAAGACCCTTCAAAGATACGGTGAGGCCATTAAGGTCGTCTGAACCGAACTTGTGCTTGGCGGCGGCTTTGATGCCGACGAAGGTTCCCAGTGCTGTATATGGCGATGGATCGCCAAAGCCTGTTGCTTCAGTTCCACGGGCGAAATCGGTTACGCTGCCGATGATTTCCATGTCATCAGAGCTGATACCCACGTCTTCAGCGGTGATGTAGCTGCCAGCCAGACGATTGATGTGCCGGCCAAAGGCTTTGAGAAGCTCTGGGGTCTTATCTGTGCGTGGGTTTGCGATGATGACTGACTTTCCTCCTCCCAAAGCAAGGTCAGCCAACGCGTTTTTGTAGGTCATGCCCTTGGAAAGGCGGAGCACATCTGTAAGTGCTTCATTTGCGCTTGCATAATTCCACATGCGACATCCGCCGAGACCCGGACCGCGGTTTGTATTATGAACCGCGATAATCGCTTTCAGGCCCGTTTCGTTATCTGTCGCAAAAACAATTTGCTCGTGGCCAGCGAATTCTGGATGATCCAATGGGGTCATATAGGTATCGATCGTTATTTTGTTATGCAATGGCACGTTCATTCAGCCCTCCCAAACGAAATTGAACAAGAAGCGTTGCAGGGATCTTGGTTTATTCTCAACGCAATATCCGGTTTATTTCGTAGGTGATGAGCATGTAATTCGGAATAATTATCCATACGGTTCTGAATTTCAGGAAAAACGTATCTAAGGATCCTAAAAAAATGGGTCTTGAATTTGCCGTTATTTTATTACACTTCTCGAGCTGGGTCCTCGCGTGTTGTTAAGGTATCATGTTTCACAAGCTCCTACGGTATTTTACCGCACTCTTCATGTTTCTCGCGTTTCTAATGCCATCTCAACAGGTTATGGCGCATCCGCACATGTTTGTGCAGGCGCGTGCGGAGCTGGTTTTTGATGATGACGGGTATCTGACGCATATCCGGCACAGATGGTTGTTTGATGACCTGTATACAGCCTATGCGGTACAGGGGCTGGACACCAACAGGAATGGAATTTTGGAGGAAAGCGAGCTCGCTGGGCTCGCCGAAAGCAACATTCAGGGGCTTAAAGAGTTTGGTTATTTCACCTTCGGGGATGATAGCCAGATCGAACTAGATTTTACCCAACCGTTTGAACCGTCCATGAGGATGGTGCAGGTCGATTTTGATGACTACTGGCTGATCAGTGACGAGGACCGCCAGGCAATTGCCGAGGACATTGCGGCTGGGCGCAGTAAGCCGGTTACTGGTCCGGTCTCTTTGGTTGAGCTGAATTTTACGCTTCCGCTGAAAGAGAAGGTCAAGGCTGATAAACCGATCACACTCGATGTTTATGATCCTACCTACTACATCGATTTTAAGTGGGATAAGGAGGGGACGGCGGTGACGCTGGATAATGCCTCAGGGCATTGTGCGGTTTCCTTGGTGCACCCGCCAGAACTGAATGGACAGATTGCAGCGCAGTTGGCGACGATCGATGCTGATCAGCGCGATATCCCTGATGAGCTGCGCAATTACACCGAGACGCTTGTCAATCAGGTGGTTCTGACCTGTGACGGAGCGGCGCCAGCTGCCGCGTCCAGCGGGACTGGCGGAGGGACTGGTGGCAATACCGGTAGTACGAAGTTTGTCTACGAGATTTCCCGCGAGGCTCCGGTTGCAAACCCGCCTCAAACTGCTGAGCTGGCTGCTATGGGGCTTGCACGGGGGGGCAATCCAGTTGCTCTGTCTTCGATCTCCGTGCCGGAAAGTATCACAGAGACCGAGGTTCGCGGTCCAGATATGAATATCATCCAGCAGGGTATGGCGACGCTTACCCGGCTGCAGAATGAGTTCTATCTGAAGCTTACAAGTACGTTGAGAAATTTCCGGAACAATCCGTCCGCAGGCTGGCTTCTTATGCTGATCAGCTTTGCTTATGGCGTGTTCCACGCAGCAGGGCCGGGACATGGCAAGGCGGTGATTTCTTCCTATGTGATTGCCGATGACCAGACGCTGAAGAAAGGCATTGTGCTGTCCTTTGCGTCTGCGCTTGCGCAGGCCGTGACGGCGATTGTTCTGGTTGGTGGTGCCGGTGTTCTGTTGCATCTAACCAGTACAGCGATCAGCTCAACGGCGCGCTGGTTTGAACTGGGCTCTTATGTGCTGGTCTTCCTGCTTGGCCTTTATCTTGTCTGGCAGCGTGTTCTGAACCCATGGTTTGGAAAGAAGTCTGCTTCGAGCTGTGGTCATCACCATGATGAGCATACGAGCCACGGCAAAGTCTGCTCCAGTTGTGGGCATTCGCATGCGCCAGATCCGGAGATGGTGCAAAATAGTGCAATGACGCTGACAAGCATCTGGTCCATTATCCTGGCCGTTGGACTTCGTCCATGTACGGGGGCCTTGGTTGTTCTTGCCTTTGCCTTCTCACAGGGCATGGTATGGGCCGGTGTGGCGTCCACGCTGGTGATGGCGCTGGGGACGGGCATTACCGTTTCCATTCTGGCAAGCCTTGCTGTGCTTTCACGGGATGTTGCCTTGCGGATCTGGGGTGCCGAGAGCCAGGCTGGTACGCTTATCACGCGCGGTTTTGAGGTGGCTGGTGCGCTTACCGTTCTGCTCATGGGCACGCTGATGCTGGTGGCCGGACTGAACGGCGGTGGTGCTGCGGCTCTGTTCTAGAATCGGGTGTTTTGGGGGCTGATCTGCTCCCAAAATAGATGAGAAAAATGCTTCTAAGCATCCGATGAAGGGTAAATTTGAGTGAATTGCGCAATATCGTTAATGCGCCAATTTCCTTTGCACTTCATGGCGGCGCGAGGCCCGGATCGTCCGCTGAAAGGCCCCCAGAGACGCTCAGTTTTTATCGCATTGTGAAGATACCGCCTGAGAGACCGGGCGGTGTTGCCATGTCTGGTGATCGTTTGCTCTGGTCGTCAAGTGTATATCCCGCGAAATCTGTTGATCTCTCCCCCTAAATAGTTGTTTTTTAAGCTCTCCGTCAAATTACCTAAGGAAAACAGCGGGAAATTCCTGAAGCGGTTTCGGGTAGGAATGCGCAGTTATTAACATTGAAAGAAAAGCCTAAAAAATCGATCTTTTAAGGTTCATTATTGTCTTCGCGAGGCGGGAATTTCTACGAATATTTCGGTAGTTACGTAACGGTCGATTTTAGGTTAAAAACGCATTGTTGAGCGATGCTCAGTTGATCGAACTATAATTAATTTGTCGAATGCCATGTACATTTCCGTGTATTTCCACTTAGTTTTAAGGTTATAATAAGTTGGTGATGTGGTCGCAGATATCTCAAAAGAAGAGGGTGGTTTCTGCGGTGGCATAGAGGGATAGAATTAAGAAGCTCTTTGGAGGAGTTTTTATGGACCGTCGTAGTTTTCTGAAAAATGCTGGTTTTGTAGGCGCGACCGCAGGTGCTGCTACTCTTGCAGCTCCGGCTCTCGCATCTGGTAAGCGCGAACTTAAAATGGTCACTACCTGGCCGAAAAACTTTCCAGGTCTGGGTGTGGGTGCGCAGCGTATTGCTGACCGCATCACAGCTGCAAGTGAAGGTCAGCTGACTGTTAAGCTTTTCGCAGCTGGCGAGCTTGTTCCTGCATTTGAGAGCTTCGACGCCGTCTCTAACGGTACGGCTGACATGTACCATGGTGCTGAGTACTACTGGCTGGGCAAGCACAAAGCATTTGGCTTCTTCACTGCTGTTCCAAATGGCATGACCGCTGCTGAACTGGAAGCGTGGATGCACTTTGGTGGTGGTCAGCAGCTTTGGGATGAGCTGTCTGCTGAGTTTAACGTGAAATCCTTCCTGGCTGGTAACACTGGTCTTCAGGCAGGTGGCTGGTTCAACAAAGAGATCAACTCTCTTGAAGACCTCAAAGGCCTGAAAATGCGTATGCCTGGTCTGGGTGGCGAAGTTCTGCGCCGTTTGGGTGCTTCCGCTGTTGCTCTTCCTGGCTCTGAAATCTTCCCTGCGCTTCAGTCCGGTGCGATCGACGCAACCGAGTGGGTGGGTGCATGGAACGACATGGCATTCGGCTTCTACAAAGTGGCAAAATTCTACTACACCAAAGGCTTCCATGAGCCAGGTGCTGGTCTGTCTCTGGGTATGAACAAAGGTGTTTGGGAAAGCTTTACACCTGGTCAGCAGGAACTGATCCGTTCTGCTTCTATGGCTGAGAACAATTACATGTTCGCTGAATACAACTACAAGAACGGTGCTGCTCTGGAGACTCTGCTGAGCAAGCACAATGTTCAGGTTCGTGATTTCTCCGACGATGTGTTCGATGCAATTGGCCGTAAGTCCGAAGAAGTTGTGGCTGAAGTGGCTGAAACTGATGATCTTTCAAAGCGTATCTATGAAAGCTACCTGAAGTCTCGTAAGGAGACCTCTGCATGGTCCAGCATTGCGGAGCGTAACTTCCTGACGGCACGTGACCGTATTCTGGGCTAATTTTTCTTATTTGCTGCACGAGCTCTCCGCACCCGTTGCGGAGAGCTTTTCTTTCAAAATTCTACCCTGGCCTTTGGGGCCCAATAAAAATCCTAGAGGCTTGGCTTAGATCAAGACAAAAGAGGCGGGCATGCGCGCCCTTATGAACCTGATTAACTCAGTCAATGGCGGGATCGGTAAGACCTGCGCCTGGCTGTCTTTGGGCATTGTTCTTGTCCAGTTTACTGTGGTGGTGATGAGATACGTTTTCGGTCTCGGCTCGATCTGGATGCAAGAATCCATCACCTACATGCACGGTTTCCTGTTTATGTTGGCTGCTGCCTATACGCTCAGCGTGGATGGGCATGTGCGAGTTGACATCTTTTACCGTGATGCACGTCCCCGCTTCAAAGCAATGGTTGATCTGTTCGGTTCAGTCGCCTTCCTTCTTCCGATGTGTGCCGTGATTGTCTATTGGTCCTGGGGTTATGTGGCCAGTTCATGGGCAATCTGGGAAGGGTCTCAGGAAGCATCAGGCATTCAGGGACGTTATCTCCTGAAGAGCGCGATCATTGCCTTTGCTGTTCTCGTTGCCCTGCAGGGGCTTGCTATTATTATTCGATGCGTTCTTGCCCTTGGCGGTGACAAGCAGGCGCTCGACTCTTTCCGTCAGAACCAGGAGTAAACGGAGATGGATGGACTTCTTCATACTCTTGATATCTTGATGTTCGCGGTTGCCTGCATCTTCTTGCTACTGGGCTTTCCTGTTGCATTTACGCTTGCCGGTGTCGCACTTATCTTCGCTCTGATTGCAACTCTCCTTGGTGGCAGTGTTACGCTCGGGGCAATTCCAAGCCGAATTTTCGGCACCATGTCTAACGAAACCCTGATTGCTGTTCCGCTTTTCATCTTTATGGGTGTG
The DNA here is from genome assembly GCF_014651595.1 of Pseudovibrio japonicus. Lineage (GTDB taxonomy): Bacteria > Pseudomonadota > Alphaproteobacteria > Rhizobiales > Stappiaceae > Pseudovibrio > Pseudovibrio japonicus. The sequence goes on from NZ_BMXE01000005.1 coordinate 141,459, forward strand.
ATGCTGGAGCGCTCTAAGGTGGCTGAAGAGCTGCTTGAGACCATGGGCCGCCTGTTCGGGCGGATGCCGGGTGGTCTGGGCATTTCCGTGACTATTGTGGGTGCGTTGCTTGCTGCTTCTACCGGTATTGTGGGCGCAACCGTTGTGACCATGGGCCTGTTGTCGCTGCCAACAATGCTGCGTAACGGCTATAATCCGCGTATTGCCTGTGGTTCGATTGCGGCTTCCGGTACGCTTGGCCAGATTATTCCGCCTTCTATCGTGCTCGTGTTCCTGGCGGACCAGCTGTCTAACGGCTACCAGATTGCACAGCGTGAAATGGGCAATTTTGCTCCAGAGCCGTTCTCAGTGGGTGACCTTTTCGCAGGTGCGCTTATTCCGGGTCTGGTGCTGGTTGGTTTGTACCTCTGCTATCAGCTGTTTGTTGCGTTTACCCAGCCGCACAAGTCTCCGCCTATGCGTAATGAAGGTACGGCGGGGCCAACGCTGAGCCAGATCCTGCATGCGCTGGTTCCGCCAATTGCGCTTATCATTGCGGTTCTTGGCTCTATTCTTGCTGGTATCGCAACGCCGACTGAAGCGGCTGCTGTTGGTGCCGTGGGTGCGCTGTTGCTGGCTGGCTACCGTATGAAGGAAGATAAGCCGTGGCCGATTTACATGGCGGTGCTTTCGCTCATTGTTGTGCTGGTGCTGACGTCCTTTATGGATCTGCGCGTTGCGCGTACCGTGATCCCGACAGGTGATATGGTAGGTATCTGGGTTGCTGGTGCAGCCTGTGCCGTGCTTGCTTATGGGTTGCTGGTGTCACTGTACCGAGTGTTTGCCGGTAAAGTGCTGGTGCCTGTGATGCAGTCGACCACACAGATCACCTGTATGGTGTTTGTGATCCTGATCGGCGCGACCTTCTTCTCTTTGATCTTCCGCGATCTTGGTGGTGAAGAGTTGGTGCGTGAAGCGCTGACCGGTCTGCCTGGTGGTGCGTTGGGTGCGATTATTGCAGTTATGCTTGTGATGTTCGTACTTGGCTTCTTCCTGGACTTCCTGGAAATCGTGTTCGTGGTTGTGCCGCTTGTTGCACCAATTCTGTTGCAGCTGGAGATGCCTAATGGTGAGCCAATGAACCCAGCGTGGCTGGGTGTGATGATGGCTGTGAACCTGCAGACATCGTTCCTGACGCCTCCGTTCGGCTTTGCACTGTTCTACCTGCGCGGTGTTGCTCCTCCGTCTGTGAAGACCTCAGACATCTACCTCGGCATCATCCCGTTTGTTCTCATTCAGGTGCTGATGCTGGTGATCCTGTGGTACCTGCCAGATCTGGCAACATGGCTGCCGAAAGTCATCTACGGCTAAAGGTAGTAATCGATTAGTATTAGTAAGGGGCGCGAGTATTCGCGCCCCTTTTTTGTTGCAGTGCTACTAATCGAAATAAGTGATTCTTTTTTGAGTTAGTCCAATGTTCTATAAAAAGGAATTTATCCTTATTCAAAAGTATTGGAGCTTGATTTCCCTAGGGTATTTCGCGTGTGCGTGGCAAATATAGTGCATGTATACCTTAGTCTAGACGTTTTCTAATGTAACGCATTGAAATATCACAGTTTTGCATTGCACAAGTGCGTAAGGTTGCAATGCGCAATAAATAAAACCAATTAAAAAAGCTTCTGTATCTTGCTAAGACTCAGTGCAGGGGAGGAGCTCGCAGGTGGAGGACTTGCGAGGCGAGGCTACTAGTCTTTCGTATTCCTCAGAGTAAACAGGCAGACCAAAGGTCCTTTGGTGACCTTTGGCGAGAGGTGATGGAAAGATGCAGGTGCCTCCGTCAGCGGGTATGGATACATTCCCGCAGTTGCTTATTCGGAATGCGCGGGATTGGGGGGATCGGCCCGCGTATCGAGAGAAGGACCTCGGGATCTGGCAGAGCTGGACCTGGCGCGAGGTTCTGGAAGAAGTGCGCAAGCTTTCCCTTGGGCTCAAAAGCCTTGGGTGTAAGGAAGGCGACAAGGTTGCGGTGATTGGTGCAAACCGTCCGCACCTTTATTGGGTTTTTGCAGCGGTACAGGCCTTAGGTGGTGTTCCGATCCCGGTCTATTCTGACTCAGTGGCCGAAGAGATTGCTTATGTTCTTGGTCATGCAGAGGTTCGCTTTGCTGTTGCTGAGGATCAGGAGCAGGTTGATAAGCTGCTTGAGATGTCCGAGAAGCTGCCGCTGCTTGAGCACATCATTTATGAAGACCCTAAAGGTCTGCGTGACTACGACCACACCAGTCTTCATCGTTATTTGAGCGTTCAGGAAGCCGGACAGGCGCTGCTCGATACTGATGAGCAGACTGCCAATGAGTGGTTTGAAGCTGTCAACGCAGGCAAGCGTGAAGACATTGCTGTGATCCTTTACACCTCCGGTACGACTGGTCGTCCCAAAGGGGTGATGCTGACCTTCAAGAATCTGATCGTTGCAGTCGAGAACGCGAACAAGTTCGATAATCTGGATGAAAACGCGGATACTGTTGCCTACCTGCCAATGGCATGGGTTGGCGACCACGTGTTCTCCTACGCCCAGTGCCTTACGGCTGGCTATTGCGTGAACTGTCCTGAGGGGCCTGAGACGGTTTCAATCGACCGTAAGGAAATCGCACCAACATACATGTTTGCGCCGCCTCGCGTATTTGAGGGCATGCTGACGCACATCATGGTTCGCATGGAAGATGCGAGCAAGATGAAGAAGAAGCTGTTCGACTACTTCCTCGATTATGCCAATCAGGTTGGCGAGCGCATTTTGAACGGAGACAAGGTTTCTCTGTTTGCGCGTATGAAGTACGCGGTTGGTGAGTTCTGCGTTTATGGTCCGCTGAAGAACGAGATGGGTTTTTCCCGTGTTCGGGTGGCGTACACGGCGGGTGAAGCGATCGGGCCTGAGATCTTCAAGTTCTATCGTTCGATTGGCTTGAACCTGAAGCAGCTTTACGGCCAGACAGAATCCTCCGTGTTCATTACCTCTCAGCCAGACGGTCAGATCTATGCGGATACGGTTGGCGTTCCTATGCCAGACGTTGAGGTGAAGATCGCTGACAGTGGTGAGGTTATGTATCGCTCTCCGGGTGCGTTCCTTGGTTATTACAAGAACGATGACGCGACCAAGGATACCAAAACCGAGGAAGGTTGGGTTCACACGGGTGACGCAGGCATGTTCCTTGATAACGGTCACCTGAAGATCATCGACCGTGCGAAGGACGTGGGCAAGCTGAATGATGGCTCCATGTTTGCGCCGAAATACATCGAGAACAAACTGAAGTTCTTCCCGAACATCAAAGAGGCTGTGACCTTCGGGAATGAGCGCGATTATGTTTGTGCCTTCGTGAACATTGATCTTGTTGCGGTTGGCAACTGGGCGGAGCGTAACAACATTGCTTACGCCTCCTATCAGGAACTTGCTGCGCATCCAGAGGTTTACAAGACAATCCAGAGCCATGTGGATCAGGTGAACAAGGATCTTTCGCAAGAGCCGATGATGGCTGGTGCCCAGATCAAACGCTTCCTTGTTTTGCATAAAGAACTGGACCCGGATGATGGCGAGCTGACACGTACTCAGAAAGTACGTCGTAACTTCGTTGCCGATCGTTATGCGCCTTTGATTGAAGCGTTTTATGCCGGCGAGACCTCCAAGCATGTGGTGACTGAGGTGACTTTTGAAGATGGTCGTCAAGGTACGATCGAAGCCACTGTCGAGATCCGGGAGATGGACACTTATCGTACTGATGCAATGTCCGCGATTGGGGAGGCGGCAGAATGACTGTAATGGATCCAACGCTCGAAGAGGTCAAAAGACGGGCCGAGGAGCGCGAGGTTTTGCTGGATCTTGAGAATGTTTCTCTCTCCTTTGGCGGCGTTAAGGCAATCACGAATATCTCCTTCAACATCAAGAAGGGCGAAATTCGCGCAATCATCGGTCCCAATGGTGCTGGCAAGACGTCCATGCTCAATGTGATCAATGGTTTTTACCAGCCACAGGAAGGTGTGATCACCTTCAACGGCGAAAAGCGCAGTTCCATGAAACCGCACCTTGCGGTTAGTCAGGGTATTGCTCGCACGTTCCAGAACGTTGCTTTGTTCAAGGGCATGTCCACGCTGGACAACATCATGGCGGGACGGGCAACGCGGATGAAGCGGAACATGTTCTGGCAGATGCTCTATTGGGGCCCTGCACAGCGGGAAGAGATTGAGCACCGCAAGAAGGTCGAGGAGATCATCGACTTCCTCGAAATCCAACATATCCGTCGCACACCTGTGGGTACGCTTCCATACGGCTTGCAAAAGCGTGTTGAGCTTGCTCGCGCGTTGGCGATGGAGCCAGAACTGCTGCTGCTCGATGAGCCGATGGCAGGGATGAATTTGGAAGAGAAAGAGGACATGAGCCGCTTCATTCTTGATGTGAATGATCAGCTCGGCACCACGATTGCTCTGATTGAGCATGACATGGGTGTTGTGATGGACCTTTCTGATCGTGTCGTTGTTTTGGACTATGGCCGCAAAATCGCTGATGGCGTGCCAGAAGAAGTGCAAAGCAATCAAGAAGTCATTGATGCCTATCTGGGCCTCTCACACTAGGGAGCTCCCCATGGAAACGCTTTACAGTGTATTTATTGATCCATTCGTTCAGATGTTCGAACTGCCGGACTTCTTTCTGCAGGTTTTGTGGGAAGGGTTGGTCTCCGGCGTTCTTTATTCTCTGATCGCACTTGGTTTCGTTCTTATCTTTAAGTCCTCGCGCATCTTCAACTTTGCGCAGGGTATTATGGTTGTGTTTGCGGCGCTGTCTTTGGTGGGCTTGCACTCCTTCCTGGTTCCGTTCGTGGGCAACGAGTTTGTTGCTGCTGCAATCGCGATGCCGCTTACTCTGGGCATTATGTATGCCTTGGCGATGGGCGTGGAGCGCATGGTGCTTCGTCCGCTTGTTGGTCAGCCGGATATCATTTTGTTCATGGCGACCATCGGGATCACCATGTTCCTCATCGGGTTCGGCGAGTTCGTGTTCGGTGGTGAAAACAAGGTGATGATCACCGAAGCGCTTGGTATTCCAACTGGTTCTATTGAGTTTGAACCGTTTGGCGGCTTCCTGCTTCTGGAAGAAAAAGATGTGTTTGCGGTCGTCATGGCGATTGTGCTGGTGGTCAGCTTGTTGGTGTTCCTCAACAAATCCGCCATGGGCCGTGCGATCCGTGCGCTGGGGGATGATCATACTGCGGCTCTGTCGGTGGGTATCTCTCTCAGCACCATCTGGGTTCTGGTCTGGTTCATTGCGGGTGTGATTGCGCTTGCCACCGGTATTGTCTGGGGTGCCCGTGCAGGTGTGTCCTTTGCTCTGGAAGTGATCGCCTACAAGGCACTGCCGGTGTTGATGCTTGGTGGTCTGGAATCGGTCTCGGGTGCCATTATTGGCGGTATCGCAATCGGTCTTCTTGAGAAAATCTTCGAAATTTATTGGGGCCAACCCCTGTTTGGTGGCAACACCGAAACCTGGTTCGCCTTCATCTTTGCTTTGATTGTTCTGCTGTTCCGTCCGCAAGGGCTGTTCGGTGAAAAAATCATCGAGCGCGTGTAAGGGGGCCTGCCGTGTTTTACAGAACTTCTGGTCAGTTCAAAACGACTTACGAAAGCGATCAGGCGCTCTTCCCAATCAAGCAGGACATGTTCTTGCTGGTTGTGATCCTTGCGATCATGTATGCGATCTTTCCGATGTTTGCGTCGGAGTTCACCTACAAGGCTCTGCTTGTGCCGGTGCTGATTTATTCTCTGGCCTCGCTTGGCCTGAATATTCTGACAGGATATGCAGGTCAGCTCTCGTTGGGTACCGCAGGCTTCATGGGTGTTGGCGCTTATGCTTGCTACAAGATCACTACGATCTTCCCCGAAATGAACATCATTATTGCGCTGTTCCTTTCCGGGTTCTTCTCGGCGGCGGTTGGGGTTGCGTTTGGTCTACCGTCATTGCGGATCAAGGGGTTTTACCTTGCGATTGCAACGCTTGCTTCGCAGTTCTTTCTGGTGTGGCTCTTTGAGAAGTGGGCGTGGCTTTACAACTACAATGCATCTGGCGCGATTGAAGTGCGTACCATGGACATCTTCGGTCTTGTTGTGACTGGCCCGACTGCGTCGCCCATGGTCCAGTACTACTTCGTCCTTGGTATTGTCTCGGTTGTGACCTTTGCGATGATCAACGTTACACGCGGCCGTTATGGCCGTACGTGGAAGGCTGTTCGCGATATGGATATTGCGGCGGAGCTGGTGGGCATCAATCTGATGCGTGCAAAGCTTTCGGCCTTTGCGGTCAGCTCTTATATCGTCGGTATTGCCGGTGCGTTGATGGTGTTCTTCTGGAAGGGCGCTGCTGAACCGAACCTCTTTGATATTCCAATGAGTTTCCAGATCGTCTTCATCGCGATCATTGGTGGTCTTGGCAGTGTGATGGGCAACTTCCTGGGGGCGATACTGATCGTGGCTCTGCCGGTTGTTTTGGGCCTGTTACCTGAACTTCTTGGTCTGACCATTGGTTCTGCCACCATGGAACACGTCAACGTTATGGTGGTTGGTTCACTCATTATCATGTTCTTGATTGTTGAGCCTCACGGTCTGGCGCGGTTCTGGGCGCTTATTCGTGAAAAGCTCATTATTTGGCCATTCCCTCACTAATTAAGAACTGCGGGAGCAGCTGGGGAATAGAGGAAATGGCCCGCGGTGGGAGCCGCAAATGTGGAGGAAAATATGAAACACTTTGCGAATTTTAGTAAGGTCGTTGCAGCAGGTGCTCTTGCAGTCGCTATGAGCTCGGCTGCGATGGCAGCGGACGGTCTTAACTTTCCAAACCTGACATACCGGACAGGCCCATTTGCGGGTACTGGTACTCCGATCATGAACGGTCAGCGTGATTATATGCTGATGCTGAACGAGCGTGACGGCGGTATCGGTGGTGTGCCGGTTGACTACATTGAGTGTGAAACCGGCTACAACACCAACAAAGGCGTTGAGTGCTACGAGAAGACCAAGGGCGACGCACTCGTCACACAGCCATGGTCTACCGGCATCACCTTGCAGGTTATGCCGCGCACCAATGTTGACCGTATTCCAATTCTGGCACCGGGCTATGGTTTCTCGCCTATGTCAGACGGGAATACCTTTGCCTGGGCGTTTAACCCGCCTGTGTCCTACTGGGACGGGGCTTACATGATCCTCGACTATATTGCCAAGGGTGACATGTCTTCGCTGAAGGGTAAGAAGATTGTTCTTCTGCACCTTGACCATCCGTTCGGCAAAGAGCCAATTCCGCTTCTGCAAAAGCTCTCCGAAATGCATGGCTTTGAGCTGGTTCCAGTTCCAGTTGGTCTGAAAGAAATGCAGAACCAGTCTGCACAGTGGCTGCAGATCCGCCGCGAGCGTCCAGACAACGTCGTGATGTGGGGTTGGGGTGCTATGAACGCCGGTGCGATCACCGAAGCGGTTAAGACCCGTTACCCAATTGAAAACTTCATCGGGATCTGGTGGTCTGGATCGGACGCAGATTTGCAGAACGTTGGGGCAAAGGCGAAGGGCTATAAGTCCATCAGCTTCAATGTTCCAGGCAACTACCCTGTGATGGATGACATCCGCAAGCATGTTGTTTCCAAAGGCAAGTCGCATGTCAAATCTGATGCGGACCTGGACACCGTGTTCTACCAGCGCGGAATTATCCTGTCTCTCTATCTGGCTGAAGCTGCAAAAACGGCTCAGGAGCACTTTGGTGTGAAGAACATCAACCCAGAGCAGCTGCGTTGGGGCCTTGAGAACCTGAACATCACCGAAGCTCGCCTTGAAGAGCTGGGTATGAAGGGCATGACCCCGCCACTGCAGATGGGGTGTGACAACCATACCGGCCATGCGGGCGCGTGGATGCTTGAGTGGAATGGCGAAGAGTTCGTGCGCGTAAGCGACATGCTGAAGCCGGACCGTGAGCTGATCAAGCCACTTGAGCTGGAGAAAGCTGCAGAATACGCGAAGAACAATGCTCCTTGGCCGGGTCGTGGCGACCTTGCCTGTAACTAAGCATTTGTAAAATGGTCGGGCGCTTCGGTGCCCGTCCATCTCTACCAATTCAAACATTCGGAATGTTCGCAGGCTAAGGCTGATCTCATGAACGCAATTGCAGAAAAGACATCAAACTCCAAGGCACCAGCCGCTAACCTGCAGGTTGCCGACGACATTTTGTCTATTAACAACATTGAAGTCATTTACGACCACGTGGTGCTGGTTCTCAAAGGTGTCTCTTTGACCGTGCCCAAGGGCGGGATTGTTGCTTTGCTCGGGGCGAACGGTGCCGGTAAGACAACGACCTTGAAGGCTATCTCCAACCTGTTGCAGGCAGAGCGTGGAGAAGTGACCAAGGGCAATATCATTTTTCAGGGCGAAGAAGTTCAGGCTCAGTCTCCAAACGAGTTGGTTCGGCGAGGGTGCATTCAGGTTATGGAAGGTCGCCATTGCTTCGGCCATTTGTCCATTGAAGATAACCTGATGACGGGTGCCTATACCCGTAAGGATGGTTCTGCCGCGATCAAGCGTGATCTTGAGATGGTTTATGACTATTTCCCGCGTTTGCGTGAGCGGCGTGCTTCGCAGGCGGGTTACACTTCTGGCGGCGAGCAGCAGATGTGTGCGGTGGGCCGTGCTTTGATGAGCCGCCCGGAAATGATCCTTCTTGATGAACCGTCTATGGGTCTCGCACCGCAGCTGGTGGAAGAGATTTTCGAGATTGTGAAGCAGCTTAACAAAAACGAAGGTGTGTCGTTCCTTCTTGCCGAGCAGAATACCAATGTGGCGCTGAAGTACGCGACCTACGGGTACATCATGGAAGCAGGTCGTATCGTGCTGGATGGTGATGCTGAATCTTTGCGTGAAAATGAAGACGTAAAAGAGTTTTATCTTGGTGTTGGCGGAGAAGGGCGCAAATCCTTCCGCGATGGCAAACATTACAAGCGTCGTAAGCGCTGGTTGGCGTAATCTGGTGCTGTTCGCAGAGCTACCCCAAAAAGATGGGGGTGAACTATTACAGGAAGTCAATGTATCTGGTTTTGAATAGTCTGCATGCTGCTTATTGCTGCAAAAGGTATTTTGGAGGACCACATGCGTTTGCTTCTTAGGGTTATTGTCGGGGCTGCACTTGTAAGTGTGGCCTCTGTTTTGCCTGCTGTCTCTCAAGTTAAACTGGATGGCTTCTTTCTTGCTGAAGAGGCCTGTCCGGCGTTTCAGTCTTTTCGCAAGCAGACTAATCCGGGCAACGTTTATGTGGAACGGATGCATGCCTATGAGCTGCTGGGGAAGAACAAAGCTGAAGCATCGCATTACTTTATCCGTATGAATGGTGTGAGCCCCGCAGAGCGGTGGGTGGAGATTTCCTGTGGTCTTCATCTGGTTGAGGCTGAGGGCGGTGGTCAAAGCTCTGGCGATGGCTCTGGAGGTTCTGGCAGTGCAGAAGTGGTTCGTCCGGCAGTGCAGGGACCTTCTGCTGATGCGGAGTTCTTGCTGGCGGCAAGCTGGCAGCCTGCGTTTTGCCAGACGCATCAGGATACTGCTGAGTGTGCCTCACAGGTGTCTGGCCGGTTTGATGCCAACCACTTTGCGCTGCATGGATTGTGGCCGCAGCCGCGCGGGAATTTCTGGTGTGGTGTGACGCACGAAGAAAAGCGGCTTGCCGAGAACCGTTCCACATGGGGCGAGTTGCCAGCGTTGGAGCTTGATGAGGCGACCCGCGAGGAACTTGATAAGGTGATGCCGGGCACGCAGTCTTATCTGCACCGGTATGAGTGGGTGAAGCACGGTACCTGTTACAGCGATAGCGCTGAAGAGTATTTTTCTGAATCTCTTGATCTTATGGGGCAATTGAACGGCTCGGCTGTCCGTGATCTGTTTGCTGCTAATATTGGTGAGGTTCTGACCACAGCGCAGGTTCGAGCAGCGTTTGACGATGCCTTTGGAGCAGGAGCCGGGAACCGGGTTGAAGTGCGTTGCAGAGGCGGCTTGATCACAGAGCTCTTTATCAATCTTAAGGGCAAGATTGAGCCAGACACCCCAATGCGCGACTTATTGCTGGCAGCAAAGCCAGTGCAATCTGATTGTCAGGGCCGGGTTGATCCTGTCGGGTTTAACTGAGGGACCCGGCTCTAATGCATATGCAGGAGGGGGATGCCTTTCCTGCAGGCTATCTTTGAGGCCATGGGAGGGCTTCTATGGGAAACCAATATTTTGACAAGTTGGAGATCCGTTCGCCGGAAGAACGCGAAGCTGATTTGATGGCGCGTTTGCCGGGGCAGATTGCCATGGCGAAGAACGAGGCTTCTGGTTGGGCCAAACATCTGGCTGATTTTGATCCTGCGGAGATCACGAACCGTGCAGCGCTGGCTCAGCTCCCCGTGCTGCGCAAATCAGACCTTATGGCAGCGCAGGATGCAGAGCCGCCGCTTGGTGGGTTCGCTGCGGGTGATTTTTCCAGCTATAAGCGTATCTTCATGTCTCCGGGCCCAATCTGGGAACCGCAAGGGCCAGAAGCTGATCCGTGGAAGTCTGCTCGCGCGTTTCACGCAACAGGCATTCGCCCCGGTGACATCGTTCACAATGCGCTTTCCTATCATATGACGCCGGGTGGGTTCATTCTGGATCAGGGTGCACGCGCTTATGGCTGCGTGGTGTTTCCTGCCGGGATTGGCAACACGGATATGCAAGTTTCTGCGATTTCCAGTTTACGCCCGACAGCTTATGCGGGAACGCCGGATTATCTGAAGGTTATACTGGATCGGGGCGATGAACTTGGGGTGGATGTAAGCTCGATCACACGCGGTCTTGTCTCTGGTGGTGCGCTTTACCCGAGCCTGCGTGAAGAGTACGCCAATCGCGGGGTTAAAGTGCTGCAGGCGTATGCAACAGCTGATCTGGGTATCGTGGCTTATGAGAGTGAAGCCATGGAAGGTCTGATCGCCAACGAGGACTTCATCATCGAGATTGTTCGTCCCGGTACCGGAGACCCGGTTGCGCCGGGTGAAGTTGGTGAGTTGGTGGTGACAACATTCTCCCCGACCTATCCGCTTATTCGTTTCGCGACTGGTGATTTGTCCGCCATCATGCCGGGTATCTCGCCGTGTGGCCGCACAAATATGCGCCTGAAAGGCTGGATGGGGCGTGCTGACCAGCGCACCAAAGTGAAGGGCATGTTTGTGGACCCAGCGCAGATTGAGCGCCTTCGCAAGAATGCCGGTGATGAGGTTGGGCGGGCGCGGCTTTCAGTTGTTCGTCAGGGGGAACAGGATCACATGATCCTGAGAGTGGAAACGGAAGCTGCGAGTGAAGACTTTATCGCTGCGTTGAAGAAATCGCTGAAAGAGCACACAGGGTTGAATGGTGATGTGGAACTAGTTGCTCCCGATGCCTTGCCGAATGATGGAAAAGTGATCTCGGATGAGCGGGAAGTGACCGCGTAGTCCTTCTTTTCACTGCTACATCTCTGAAATGCCAGTCTGCTTGTGTGGGCTGGCATCTTTCTATTCTGGGTAGTTTCACGGAAATAATCAGAAAATCATAGGGTTTGATCTTGGCGTGGACAGCTGGAAACTCTATTTAGCAAAGGGATTGGATCTGACGGGCAAGGGGTCTCATGAGCCAGAACACAAGCGGTAACGCCACAAACCATGACAATCATCCTTCGGTTTCTTTCGGGAAAGTTGGTGTACTTCTCGTAAATCTCGGGACGCCAGATGGAACTGACTATTGGTCAATGCGCCGATACTTGTCACAATTTCTTTCAGATCGCCGTGTGATTGAATGGTCTCGCTTGTTCTGGCAACCCATTCTCCAAGGGATTGTGCTAAGCAAACGCCCGCAGAAATCTGGAGCAGCTTATCGGGAAATCTGGAATAACGAGCTGGATGAAAGCCCGCTGCGCACGATTACACGAAGTCAGTCGGACAAGCTTGCTGGTTTGCTTTCGGATCTGGGTGATGATGTGGTTGTGGACTGGGCGATGCGTTATGGCAACCCGTCCATCGTAAGTCGTCTTGATGCACTAAAGGAAAAGGGCTGCGATCGTATCCTCGTCTTCCCGCTTTACCCGCAGTACTCAGCTTCGACAACAGCGACGGTAAATGATGAAGTGTTCCGCGCACTCCTCAAGATGCGCTGGCAGCCGACTATTCGGATTGTGCCGCCCTACCATGATGATGAGACCTACATCGACTCGCTTGCGGCTTCCATCAAGAATAAGCTTTCTGAGCTGGAGGAGGAGCCGGAGACGGTTCTTGCGTCATTCCATGGGATCCCACAAAGCTACTTCGACAAGGGCGATCCGTATTACTGCCATTGTCAGAAAACGACCCGCTTGCTGCGCGAGAAGCTGGGTTGGGATGACAAGAAACTTCAGATCACCTTCCAGTCGCGCTTTGGACCAGAAGAATGGTTGCAGCCTTATACTGACAAGACGGTAGAGAAGCTGGCCAAGGAAGGCATGAAGCGGATTGCGGTTTTGAACCCGGGATTTGTGGCAGACTGCCTTGAAACGCTGGAAGAGATTGCCGGTGAAGCTGCCGAGATCTTTGAGGAGCATGGGGGAGAGCACTTTACGCATATCCCATGCCTGAATGATGCTCCGGAAGGCATGGCTGTGCTGGAGAGTGTAGTTCGGCGTGAACTCTCCGGCTGGACCTAGAAATTAAGTTTAAATTTACTATGTGAAAAAGAGCATCAGTTTCCTTTGGGAGGCGGTGCTCTTTTTGCATTTATTCCCGCAGTTTTCTCTGGTCTTTATAAGGCAAAGCTACGATAGTTTAGTTCTAATACTCCAAAGGACTCAAAGTTATGGACATTCTGACAGGCAGTTCGATCACCGTCCTCATTTTGGTGGTTGTGATCATACTTGTTGTATTTGCTGGCGCGAAGATGGTCCCTCAGGGCTACAACTACACGGTTGAGAGATTTGGCAAGTACAGGCGGACATTGAACTCTGGTCTGAATATCATTGTTCCTTTCATTGATCAGATTGGCCACAAGGTGAATATGATGGAGCAGGTGCTTGATGTGCCTGCGCAAGAAGTTATCACCAAAGACAATGCCACGATTACTGCCGATGGTGTGACTTTCTATCAGGTTCTGAGCGCTTCCCAGGCGGCCTACGAAGTTCTGGGCCTTCAAAACGCGATCCTGACGATGACCATGACTAATATTCGTAGTGTCATGGGGTCCATGGATCTGGATCAGCTGCTCTCCAATCGTGATGAAATCAATGCACGACTGCTACGGGTTGTTGATGCGGCCTGTGAGCCGTGGGGTGTGAAGATTACTCGTATCGAGATTAAGGATATCAATCCACCGAATGATCTTGTTGATGCCATGGCTCGCCAGATGAAGGCGGAGCGCGAAAAGCGTGCGGCGATTCTGGAAGCGGAAGGCGCTCGGCAGGCTGAGATTGCCAAGGCAGAAGGTGTAAAGCAGTCGCTCATTCTGGAAGCGGAAGGCCGTCAACAGGCCGCAATGCGTGATGCGGAAGCGCGTGAGCGTCTTGCCGAGGCAGAAGCCAAAGCGACCGTGATGGTTTCCAAGGCAATTGCTGAAGGAGATATGGGTGCAATCAACTACTTCGTTGCAAACAAGTACGTTGAAGCATTTGGTGAACTTGCCAAATCACCAAACCAGAAAACCCTCATCCTGCCTATGGAAGCAACCGGTATGATCGGAAGTCTTGCGGGCATTGCCGAAATTGGAAAAGAAGCGCTGAAGGAATCTGAGAAGCGCCGGTCCAGCCGTATTCCTAACACTGGTGGGTCAGAGGGCTGATTGATATGCTGATAGAGCTGTTCCAAAACGGTATCGAACCTTGGGTTTGGTTTGCGTCCGGGCTCGTTCTTATCGGGCTGGAGTTGGCGGTACCAGGCTCATTCCTGATCTGGTTTGGAGCGGCGGCTCTTATCGTCGGGGCGCTGGTTGCTTACGTTGACGTGGATTGGCGTTGGCAGCTGGTCCTGTGGGGTATTTTGTCTCTCAGTCTGCTGCTTGTTGGTCGCCGTGTGACGGTTCGAGCCGGTGCTAAGGAAGGCGATCCTTATCTCAATAAAAGGGGGAGCCGTTATCAGGGACAGGTGTTTGTGTTGAAGCAGCCTCTCACCCACGGAGAAGGTACGCTAGAGATCGGCGATTCACTCTGGCGGATCAGCGGTCCGGATTTGCCAGCGGGTACTTCTGTTAAAGTCGTTGGTCAAAAGGGGACGACGCTGGTTGTTGAAGCTGCTTCTGAGGATACGGAGGCTTAGCGCCTACTGATATGGATTAAAGTCTGGTGGCAACGGTGGTTCTTCTGCCATCAGCAGAATTGAAATGCGGCGGTTTGCTGCAAGATACGGGTCATTCGGGAAGAGGGGCTCAGTATCCGCTTTTCCGACGACCGAATATATATTGTTTGAGGGCAGGCCATATTCGGAGAGAATTTGGCGCGCAGTGTTTGCGCGATCTGCAGAAAGTTCCCAGCCTGTTTCGTTCGGAGAGGTCACCAGCTGACCTGTTGTGGTGTGACCGGTGATACGGACGCGGTTGGGCAGTTTCGCCAGAACCGGCGCCATCTTGGCAAGCAGGCGCCGTGTGATCTCATAGGGATACTTGGAGCCTTCCGGATACATGGAGCGGCCTTCCTGATCGACAATTAGGATATTGAGGCCCTCATCGGTTTGCTCGAGAATAATGTTGTTCGAGATCTCGTTTATGTCAGGCATTTCCTGAAACGCCTGGCGCAATGAAACGGCGGCGGTTGCAAACTGTCTTGGCTTTTCGATCGCCGTTTTCTTGGTGGTATGGGTGTTTGCCTCAGGCCCCTGTTTGCGTTTTTCCGGGTGGCTCTCGGTAGCAAAATCAGCATCTGTGTTTTGCAGCTCGTAGGTGATGTCTTTCATAAAGTCGCGCAGAGGCACGCCTTCGATTTCAAGGACACCGGCGCGCTTGGTGACCTGTTTGATGCCGAATGCGTCTTTAATGGAACCAGCTACGACCTGAAGTTTCTGCTTGTCTTGCACTGAGAACGAGATGATGAGCACGAAGAAGCACACAAGCAGGGACATCAAATCGGCAAACGTTATCAGCCAGGCCGGGGCACCCTTGCGTGCCGCTCTTTTTCTACCCACCATTGTGCTCTCCTTGCCCCGAGCCGCTTATGTTGCCGCTTCGGCCATGTTTGAGCGCCCTTTTTCCGGAATGTAGGCCAGCAGCATCTCACGGATCAGGGAAGGGCTCTTGTTCTCGCGAATTTGCAGCACGCCATCGATGACCAGGGTCTGGTTGAGTTCTTCCTGCTCGAATTTGGAATCCAGTTTATCTGCAACAGGGGTACACACCACGTTGGCGATGAGTGCACCATAAAGCGTTGTCAAAAGCGCAATCGCCATTGAGGGGCCGATGGTGGACGGGTCGTCCATGGTCGCAAGCATCTGGACCAGACCGACGAGCGTTCCAATCATTCCGAAGGCCGGTGCTGAGTCGGCAAGGGCTCGGTAGACGCGGGCGCCTTCGTTCAAGCGCGTCAGGTAAAGGTCGCGTTCTTTCTCCATCGAATCGCGAATGAGATTGTAGTCGTAGCCGTCGGCCACATATTGCATGCCTTTCGCAAGCGTTGGTTCATCGATCTTGACGTTTTCCAGACCGAGAGGACCTTCTTTGCGAGCGGTTTCAGCAAGATGCGCGATGTTTTCGACAAGTTCGCGAGGCTCGATCTTTTTGTGGGTGAAAGCCAGCTTTGCTCCCATCCCAAAGGCACTTAGCAAGCCATTCAGCGGAAATCTGACGAGTGTGGCCGCAAGACCGCCACCGACCACGATCAAAAGAGACGGAAGGTCAACGAACTGGCTGAAGCTTCCACCTATAAAAATAGCTGTCAGCACGGTTACGCAAGCGGCGATAACGCCGATTATCGTGGCTAGATCCATTTAGCTTACCCGAATGCGCCTTTGATGAGGCAATTTAACTAGTATTAATCTGGGGTATTATGGCTAACCAAATCCTAATAAATGGGAAAATTTAGGCTGCGCAGGATTACTAGTGTGTATCCCTGGGATCGAGGCAGGACTCAAAATGCCCGAGCGTGGGGTTATCTCGGGCATCAAGCAGTTTGTGGTCGGCTAAAGCTAGGCTGTGCCGATTTTCAGAAGGTCCAGTGTGCGAATGATTCCAACTGGTTTGCCATCTTGCTCGATAAACAGTGAACTGATCTTAAGAGAATTCATCAGTTCCAGAGCAGAAGGGGCAAGCAGCGTTCCTTCGATTGTTTTGGGATCATGGGTCATTACATCTTCGACTTTCTTATCGAGAAAGTCTGGACTGATGTGTCGGCGCAAGTCACCATCTGTAATAACGCCAATCAGTGCACCATCACTATTGGTAATTCCGAGAACACCGAAGCTCTTCTGAGTCATCAGAACGAGAGCCTCTTTCATCAGCATTCCTTCCTGAGCAATAGGTAACCTGTCGCCGGTGTGCATGACGTCCTGCACATGCATCAGGCTCGCACCCAGCTTTCCGCCCGGATGATAAACTTTGAAGTCCTGGGCAGTGAAGCCTTTGGCTTCCAGCAGTGCGATTGCGAGTGCATCGCCGAGAGCCAGCTGGATCAGGGTGCTGGATGTTGGTGCAAGACCATGTGGGCAGGCTTCTGGTACCTGAGGCAGTGCTAGGCAAATATCTGAGGCTTTTCCGAGAGCGCTGGATGCGTCGCGTGTGAAGGAAATAAGTGGGACCTTGAAGCGCCGCGTAAAGGTGATGAGGCTCGCCAGCTCCTGTGTTTCGCCGGACCAAGACAGTGCGATTACGACATCTTCCTCAGTGATCATTCCAAGGTCGCCGTGGCTTGCTTCACTTGCGTGCACGAAGAATGCTGGCGTTCCGGTGGAGGCCAGTGTTGCTGCGAGTTTGACGCCGATGATGCCGCTCTTACCGATACCGGAAACGATCACTCGCCCTTTGGAATGAGCAATTGCTTCTACGGCCTTCGTAAAAGGTTCTGCCATGCCATTGCTTAAACTTGCTTGTAAGGCATTGAGCGCTGCAATCTCGGTTTTAATCGTCTTTTCGGCGGAGTTTATCCACTCACTAGCCGGACGCAGAGGACGATCTTCCTCCGTTAAAAATGATGGCATATGCATTGGCACAACTTTTTAGCTTTGCTCTCGCGAGCACGATGATGTCTTTGCAGCTGGATTTCTACACGTAATAAGAGTGCATTGTGAGCACTCTGAGGCAAGACGTGGTTTCCCCTCTATCAAATTTCAATCGGTAAAACAATCAAGCGTAGTGTCAGTTTTTGCAATGAAACATTAACTATGTTCGGCGAGGGTGACACTAGTTTAATTTCCTTCATTTGAAGGTGCGTTGCTGGAATATTTTATGTGGTTGCTTCGTGGGTTCCTGAAGAGCATTCGAGGAAGGTCAATTCTGACCTTTGTCGTCATGATGGGCGTATTCCCGTTGTATCAGGTTGCCGCGCAGAGCATCGATCTGGGGTTCCGTGAGAGCTTTGCTTTCGAAGATGACCCAAGTGTAGATTTCCAACTGCCTTCTGAAGCTGACCCTCAGTCACTCGATCAGTTGAGTGAAGAAGGGGGGCAACAATCCAGTGTGCCTTCTTTTGCTCCCACCATTCGTCAGCAACTTGCGGGTGTAAGCCGTGGCGGCAGAGCGGCGCGGTTTTCCCAGCGTGTTGAAGCTGCCTCGCGTTTGTCGGGGTCAAGTGGTGGTGTGATTGCTGATGAGGGTGTCTTTGATGGTGAAACTGAACAGGATCGCCCTGATGGGTTCCGACTAGGGTCTTTGCGACTTACACCGTCCTTTGATGCGGGGCTGGGCTGGGCTGACAATGCCGAGCAGGCCAAGGGTGGTCGTCCGGATGGATTTTATTCGGTAGACGCAGCTGTTGGTGTGACCTCAGACTGGGATCGCCATGAACTTGGGCTGGAGCTTCGTGGTAGTCTTCGTGCGTTCTTTCGTGAACCTGATAACAACCAACCTGTGGCCACCGCAGGAGGCAATCTGCGGTTTGATCTGGGGGAGCTAACGACCGCCGAACTTGATGGTGCGTATTCCTTTTCTAGGGAAGAGCGCTCTTCTGCTGAGAATGAAGCGGCCACCGGGCGGACAAATCCGGTGCAAGGGATGAGCGGGAGATTTTCGTTCAGCCGGCAAGTTGCATTAGTTCAGCTACGCGGTGGTCTGGGCGTAGAGCGTACCGCTTATGGAGGGCGGGAGAGTGGCGCACAGCCGCGCGATAACAACGTGTTTGATGCAACGCTGCGCACATCATTCGATAATGGGGCGATGTTTGAACCCTACCTGGAAGGTGGCTTTCTCTACCGCAAATACGATGAAAGCTGTCATGGGGAGCCTTCATGCATTGACAGGACGTCACGCGGGTATCTCGTTAAAACCGGTCTCACTGTTGATCGGGGACCGAAACTACGCGGGGAATTTGGTGTTGGGTACCGGGCTGAATACCTGAACGATAACCGTCTTGATGCCTTGCAAGGGCTGGTCTTTGACGGTGCCTTTGTTTGGTCACCAACGCGCCGCGATACAGTGACGGTAAGCGGTGCCACCAGCTTTGCTGGTACCAACATTGATGGCGCATCCGGATCAATTCTTTATGCCGGGGATGTGCGATATGCGCGTCAGTTTACCGCAGATCTGGTTGGCGATGTCCAGCTTGGCTACACCTACAGGACGTATCAGGGCATTGACCTTGTTGAACATGAGGGGACGGGCTCCCTTGGTTTAGCGTGGGCCTTTTCTAAGGATGCTGCTCTGCTTTCCCGTTATACGTTCCAGGCGTTTGGAAGCTCCTCTTCAGATAGCAGCTATACGAGCAGTCTCATTGAAGCCGGTCTTCGGATAAGGCGCTGAATTCTTAAGAGAATTTAAGGTGTATGAATTTCTGATGAATTGTCTTGTAAAAATTTACCAGCTTTAAAATGGGTTTTGATTAAAAGCGGTCATTTTTTTACCATGGTTGGTAGTCATGGCAGTACTGCCTCCGAGGGCTAAGCAAAAAGACTGCGCGAAGTGCGCCTAATTAACTCCCATTCGGGTGACTGGAGAAAGCTTAATGCGATTTTCTTCTTTGCCAGCTGTTCTGTGCGCTGGGTTTCTACTTTTCAGTAGCTCCTACGGCTTTGCCCAGACGAGCGATTTTCAAAATTGGATTGCAAACTTCAAGAAAACTGCTGTTGCGCAGGGTGTAAGTCCCGAGCTTTATGATCGTGTTTTCAAAGGCATGACACCTGACCCGCGTATCAAGAAGAGTGCTGATAACCAACCTGAGTTTACCCGTGCGGTCTGGGAGTATCTGGATAGCGCTGTCTCAAAAGACCGTGTGCTCCATGGTCGTCAGATGGTGGATGAATGGGCTGGCTGGCTTGATAAGATTGAGAGCAAATATGGCGTGAACCGTCATGTGGTGCTTGCGATCTGGGGTATGGAAAGCTCCTACGGGCGTATCCTTGATAACAAGTCGATCGTGCGTTCAACACCTCGCGCACTGGCAACCTTGTCTTACAATGGTGGTCGCCGCGGGAAATATGCTCGCAAGCAGTTGATCGCAGCGCTCAAGATTCTTCAAAACGGCGATGTAACACCTGAGCAGATGCAGGGCTCCTGGGCTGGTGCCATGGGGCATACGCAGTTTATTCCAACCACCTATCAGGCCTATGCCGTTGATATTACCGGTGATGGAAAGCGGGATATCTGGAATAGCATTCCGGATGCTTTGGCTTCAACAGCGGCTTACCTTTCCGAGATGGGCTGGCAGTCCGGTGAGACCTGGGGGTATGAGGTTACTCTACCGAAGAACTTCAATTATCGTTTGAGCAATCAACGTAAGCAGCAGTCTGTTGCACAGTGGACCAAGCTTGGTGTGAAGCGTGCCAGTGGTCTGGACTTCCCTCGTGAAGCTGATATGGCACGGCTGTATACGCCTGCGGGTGCAAAGGGGCCTGCCTTCCTGTTGCTCAAGAACTTCTATGTGATCAAGCGCTACAATAACTCAGATTCTTACGCACTTGGGGTCGGTCACCTTTCTGATCGCTTGCTGGGGTTATCCGGGTTTGTTGCGGATTGGCCGCGCGGAGATCGCCCTCTGACCTTCAGCGAGAAGAAAGCACTACAGAAGCGTTTGACTGAAATTGGCTATAAACCGGGCACCGTTGATGGAAAGATTGGCCAAAAAACCCGTGAGGCTATTCAGGCTTATCAAAAGGCTTCCGGACTTGTTCCTGATGGTCACGATTCAGTAAAGCTTCTTAAGAGGTTGCAAGGTAGAACATAATCGGGTTTCCTGATGGCGGAAACCAATGGTGGTGATTGGTTCCTGCGGGAGACATGCGGTTATGCAACGATCCTTTTTGTCGCTTGTATTTGTTGCTCTGATAAGCCTCAGCTTTGTCAGCGTGTTGGTTGTGCCTGTAGAAGTGGTTGCGCAGGTACGGACGAACAACTCAGGTGCGCCCAAGAAAAACAATAAGGGTTTCTTTGGCTGGCTGTTTGGTGGCGGTAAGGCAAGGATGGAGCAAGTAAGGCCTAAACAGCGGAAAAGCCGTCGAAGCAGTCCGAGTCGGAGCCGAAGCCAAAGCCGCAGCAATGGTGTTGCTGTGGTAAAAGCTCCTAAGATCACTGAGAAAGAAAAGAGTAAGGATGCCAAGATCCTGCTGGTCGTTGGCGATGATCTGGCTAAGGGACTGGCAGATGGCTTGCGAGCGGTGTATGCGGAAACTCCGTCAATCAAGGTCAAAAAACTCGTCTATCCCCAAACTGGTCTGGTTGCGGACAAAAATCCGGATTGGCCGGAGGATGTGACAGAAGCTCTTAAGGATGAGGATGTGGGTCTTGTTGTTGTCGCTCTCGGTGCCCGCGATAACCAAAACATCAAAGTGGTCGAGCAGGGCTTGCAAGATGGAGAGCCCGTTAGCTACGCGGCAGAATTGCAGTTTCAGGGGGAAGAGTGGAAGAAAGAGTACCGCTTCAGGACAGCATCCTTGGTTGCGGCTGTTCGCAATGAGCAGCTTCCGCTGATCTGGGTGGGGCTCGCGCCTGCAGAAGACTATCTGACGAGTGCTAATTTCAGTTTTCTGAATGATTTATTCACCGAACAGGTTGAGCCTGCCGGTGGGATCTTCGTTGATATCTGGAGCGCTTTCCAGAATGAAAATGGAGAATATGCGGCTAATGGTCCGGATATTACCGGTAAGCCAGCGCGTTTGCGGGCGTCAGACGGCGTCTATTTTACCTGGGCCGGATACCGGAAGGTAGCCTACTTTGTTGAGCGGGAAATTGCGCGCATATTTGGGAGTGCGACGGCCTTTATTTTTGAGGGCGTGAAGGATGACCCGAATTTTATCGTTCTGACTGGCCGCTTAACTTCTCCGGAAACCAAACTGATTGGGCCGGACGACAAGGGCGGCAAAGCAGCAGCTGGAAGTGCCCTTCATAAGCTGACTGTCTCTGGAGAGCCATTGCCAGAAGTCTCAGGACGATCTGATGACACTCGCTGGAATGGATTTTAATATCTGAAATATTCTTTTACGTGTTCGCTCCGAGTGTTAGCAGTCGCTCAGGGCTGTTTGGAAAAAGATGAATTTCTCGCTATTTTCTTAAATTCTTTGCAATTTACAGCTGCATGGTAGTGTTCTGTTTACATCCATGGGTAACATTACTCACATTAAACTTATGGGTGGAATGGGGTTGTTAATGGTTACCCAACCGCAGGTTTTCAAGTTGTCGATGGTGGCAAAGTTTGTTCTGGTCGTATTTTTGGCCATGGCAATCATGTCACTTGGAACGCTGTTTTCCTTTGTCACAATATATGATGCGATGAGTTCTGCACTGGAAGATGATGCGGTGAGATCTCAGCTCATGTCTGATCATGGTCAGAATGCGCTGGAAGCACTCCTTCTCGATAATCTCGTTTTCATCGCAACGGTTTGCGCACCGGTGGGAGCGGTGTTCTTCATCGCTGCAGCAGCGCTTGCGCGTGGTATGCGAAATAACATGGCGGCACTGCAAAGCGGGTTGGATGCACTTGCCGCTGGTGCGTTGGATTCTGAGATTAAAGGCACCCACCGTGGTGATGAAATTGGCGCGATTGCGCGTTCTATCGCTCAGTTCCGCGTTGTATTGAAAGAAAAAGCTGATTCTGACGCCAAGGCGAAGATACAACAGGAGCTGGAACTTGCGGATGCGCGCAAGGAAGCTCTTGCCAGTGTTGCGCGGGATTTCGAGGCGTCTGTGGGTCATGTCGTACATGATCTGCTGGAGATCAGCCAGTCGGTGGAAACACGCTCCAGAGAGCTGGATGCCAGTGTTCAGGGTGCCCATAGCGCCATGGCGTCATCCAGTGATGTTGCGCAGACCACGCAGACTTCGGTAGAAGCGCTGGTTGAGGCAGCTGAAGGGGTTTCGCGCTCCTCAGGCATGATTGGTGATAATACAACGCAGGCGGCAAGCTTTGCGGAGGATGCGGCGGCGCATGCACATAAGACCAATGAGATTGTTGGCCGTCTGGTAGAGAGCGGCAAAGCAATCGGTGAGGTAATTGATCTGATTGATCAAATTGCTGACCAGACGAACCTTCTTGCACTTAATGCCACCATTGAGGCTGCCCGCGCCGGAGAGGCCGGACGTGGCTTTGCTGTTGTTGCCAGTGAGGTGAAGAGCCTTGCCGGTCAGACCTCAAAGGCGACGGAAGAAATTTCGGCTCAGGTGGTGTCTGTGCAAAAAGTCGCTGAGCAGGCGGTGACTGCAATTCGCTCCATCGGAGAGACGATTGAGCAGATCAACACGCTGTCGACTGGCATTAATGAAGCTGTTGGAGAGCAAAAACAGGCGACCGAGGATATTTCCCGGAATCTGAACAGCGCACACCGGAATGTGTCTCAGGTTGCTTCTGATATGCAGGATCTGGACAGTGGGTTCCAGGGCACAAAAGATGCGTCGAATGATTTGCATCAGGCTGCCGGCAAGCTTGGCCTGCTCTCAGAGAACCTACGGTCTGAAGTCGCCAGTTTCCTTGAGAACGTGAAAGCTGCGTAAACTGCTTCGAACTCCCGCTGGAAGCACGGGTAAACGGTGAGGAATGGGGCGTTTTCAAAAACTTATCCCCCTCACGCGAATATGCCCTCATACTAATTCCATGCCCACGTGACGGGCTGCTGGCGGACCGTCCGTCGGTTTGTCGTGGGCTGGGTGGGGCTGCCTGAAGAGGTAACGCATCTTTTGGTGGTCCGGTGGAACCGATTCTCAGGCGTGACTGCATGGTCTGAGAGGAAGGGCCCAAGTCTGAGGGGCATCACGCAGTGGCATATGCCGGTCAGAGCGGTATATGTCAGGGGCAATGGACCTGTTTGGATACTGAAACTTATCTGAGCAAAGCCGTTGTCTTTCCGGGAAACCGGCTATCCGTGTCTTTCAGGATAAGAGGCGATGTTGTCCATACCAAAATGCCCGGGCAAGGCGCGTAGCCAATGCCGAAGACTCTATTTCAGTTAAACAGCGCAGGTGTTGCCTGCCGCCTTGCTCATCCCGATTTTTGGGAAACCTAGCTTCACCACTGCATGGGATGCCATGTGGTGCTATAGCCATTGTTTTTTGCGGATCTTTATCCGAAAACCGGTTTCCACTTCTCAGCGATACGCTGTAGCAGGCTCAAATCATGGTGTATGAACGTGAGATTATCAAAAAGCCCCGGGAAGCGGGGCTTTCCGGGGCTTTTAAAGTTTGATTGACTGCCAGGATTAGCGTGGCAGGTCAGAGGAACCTGTCAGGAACTCGTCGATAGAGCGGGCTGCCTGACGACCTTCGCGGATGGCCCATACAACGAGGGATTGACCCTTACGCACGTCACCGGCTGCGAAGACCTTTTTGAGGGAGGTTTTATAGTCCTCAGTGTTGGCTTTCACGTTGGTGCGTGGGTCCAGTTCCAGTTCGTCACCAGCTTCTTTAATATAGGTTTCCATGTTTGGACCCGAAAAGCCAATGGCAGCCAGAACAAGATCTGCCTTGAGGATGAACTCAGTGCCTTCAATTGGCACACGCTTTTCATCCACGCGAGCACACTTCACGCCGGTTACATGACCGTCCTCATCACCGACGACTGCCAGTGTTGCTGCGGAGAACTCACGCTCTGCACCTTCGGCCTGAGAGGTTGATGTACGGAACTTGGTTGGCCAGTAGGGCCAGAACTGGTTCTTATCTTCCTTCAGCGGTGGCATTGGGCGGATATCCATCTGGGTGACAGACAGTGCGCCCTGACGAAAGGAGGTTCCGACACAGTCAGATGCGGTGTCACCACCGCCAACGACAACGACGTGCTTGCCGCCTGCCCAATATGGTTCTTCGTCGGAAATGTCTTCCCCGCCAACACGGCGGTTCTGCTGCACGAGGAACGGCATTGCGTACATGGCGCCTTTGAGGTCCATACCGGGAATGCCCGGATCACGCGGACGCTCTGCACCGGTGCATAGCAGAGTTGCATCGTGGCGGGTGTAGATTTCCTCGAACTCTACATCCTTGCCGATTTCGCAGCCGTAGTGGAAGGTGACGCCTTCGCCTTCCAGCTGCGCAACACGACGTTCGATGTAGTGCTTTTCCATCTTGAAGTCAGGAATACCGTAGCGCAGCAAGCCACCAGCGCGGGGTTCGCGCTCGTAAACGTGTACGGTATGGCCAGCCCGCGCCAGCTGCTGTGCAGCGGCCAGACCTGCTGGGCCAGATCCGATGACAGCAACGGTTTTACCGGTTTTAGACGTGGCTGGTTCTGGTTTGATCCAACCTTCTTTGAAGGCGCGGTCAGCAATTGCCTGTTCAACCGTTTTGATGGCGACCGGAATGTCTTCCAGATTCAGTGTACAGGCTTCCTCACAGGGAGCTGGACAGATACGGCCCGTGAACTCCGGGAAGTTGTTGGTTGAATGCAGATTGCGTGCAGCTTCTTCCCAATCTCCAGCATACACCAGATCATTCCAATCCGGGATCTGGTTGTTGACTGGACAACCAGCCGGACCGTGACAAAACGGGATGCCACAGTCCATGCAACGCGCTGCCTGACGCTCTACATCGGTTTGTGAGAGCGGAACCGTGAATTCACGGAAGTGGCGGATGCGATCTGACGCTGGCTGGTACATTTGTTCCTGCCGGTCGATCTCCAAAAAGCCAGTTACCTTACCCATGTTTTCCCCTCTTATTCCGCAGCCGCAAGGCCCAGACGCGCAGCTTTCATTTCCTGAAGCGCGCGACGGTATTCAACCGGCATAACTTTCACAAATTTTGGACGCCACTCTTCCCAGTTGGCGAGAATGTCTGCTGCCTTGGTGGAGCCTGTATACTTCACGTGTTTTTCAAGAATGAGACGCAGACGTTCATCGTCGTGACGTGTCATGTCAGCTGACAGGTCCACACGTCCTTTGTGCTCGATATCGCCGCCGTGGTGATGCAGCTTTTCAAGCAGGTCGTCTTCTTCTTCCACTGGCTGAATCTCGACCATGGCCAGATTACAGCGCGAGTTGAAGGTTTCGTCTTCGTCCAGAACGTAAGCAACACCGCCAGACATACCTGCTGCGAAGTTACGGCCTGTCTGGCCGATGACCACAACAACGCCGCCAGTCATGTATTCGCAGCCGTGGTCGCCAACACCTTCGACAACTGCGGTTGCACCGGAGTTACGAACAGCGAAACGCTCGCCTGCGACACCGCGGAAGTAAACCTCACCACTGGTTGCACCGTAGAGCACGGTGTTGCCAACAATGATGGAGTTTTCCGGCACGATGCGAGTGTTTTCTGGTGGGCGCACGATGATGCGTCCACCTGCAAGGCCCTTGCCAACATAGTCGTTAGCGTCGCCTGCCAGATCAATGGTGACACCTTTTGCAACAAAGGCACCAAAGGCCTGACCGGCAGTACCAGTCATGGAGATATGAATGGTGTCGTTTTTCAGGCCCTTTGCCCCGTAGCGTTTTGCGATCTCGCCAGAAAGCATTGCGCCGACAGAGCGATCCACAGACTTGATTTGCGCAGGGAAGGAGACCTTCTCTTTGCTCTCAAGGGCAGGGGCTGCATTTTTGATAAGCTCGCGATCAAGAATGTCGGTAATCGGATGCTCCTGCAGCTGGGACCAGCGGCTTTCCTCCTGCGTGGCCTCTGGACGATAGAAGATCCTGGAGAAATCAAGACCCTGAGACTTCCAGTGGTTGATTGCAGATTCTTTGTCGAGCATGTCGGAACGACCGATGATGTCGTCCAGCTTCTTAACGCCGAGTTCTGCCATGAGGTTGCGCAGTTCTTCTGCAACGTAGAAGAAGTAGTTGATGACGTGCTCAGGTGTGCCTTTGAAGCGTTTGCGCAGGACTGGGTCCTGTGTTGCAACACCAACCGGGCAGGTGTTTAGGTGACACTTGCGCATCATCAGACAGCCTGCTGCGATCAGTGGAGCAGTGGAGAAACCGTATTCATCCGCACCCAGCAAGGCGCCGACCAGAACGTCGCGACCAGTCCGCAGACCGCCATCCACCTGGAGGGCTACCCGAGAGCGCAGGCCATTGAGAACCAGCGTTTGCTGAGTTTCTGCCAAGCCCATCTCCCATGGAGAGCCAGCGTGCTTCAGAGAGGTCAGTGGGGACGCGCCTGTGCCGCCGTCGTAACCGGATACGGTGATGTGGTCAGCACGTGCTTTTGCAACACCGGCTGCAACCGTACCAACTCCGACTTCAGACACCAGTTTTACGGAGATGTCTGCTTCCGGGTTCACGTTCTTCAGGTCGTAGATCAGCTGTGCGAGGTCTTCGATTGAATAGATGTCATGGTGTGGAGGTGGTGAAATGAGGCCAACACCTGGAGTGGAGTGACGGGTTTTCGCGATCACTGCATCCACTTTGTGGCCCGGCAGCTGTCCGCCTTCACCTGGCTTTGCACCCTGCGCAACCTTAATCTGGATCATGTCGGAGTTGACCAGATATTCGGTGGTTACGCCAAAGCGGCCAGATGCGACCTGTTTGATTGCAGAACGCATCGGGTTTGCAGATCCGTCCGGGAGCGGGTTGAAGCGTTCTGCTTCTTCACCACCTTCACCGGTGTTGGATTTGCCGCCGATCTTGTTCATCGCAATCGCAAGAGAGGTATGTGCTTCGCGAGAGATGGAGCCGAACGACATGGCGCCGGTTGAGAAGCGCTTGACGATCTCTTCTGCGGATTCAACTTCATCGATGCTGATCGAAGTGCGGCCCAGCTCTTCGGCAGATTTGATGCGGAACATGCCACGGATCGTGAAGCGGCCGGAGCTCTCGTTCACTTCCTTTGCAAACTCCAGATACTTTTCTGGCAGATTGTTGCGAACCGCATGCTGAAGCGTTGCGATGCTGTCCGGGGTCCACATGTGGTTTTCACCACGGGTGCGGTAGGCATATTCGCCGCCAACATCAAGGGACCGGCGAAGGATTGGAATATCGTCGAACGCATCGTGGTGACGAAGAACTGTTTCCTCTGCCACTTCCTTCAGGCCAATGCCTTCGATTGTGGTCGCTGTTCCAAAGAAGTACTTCTTGATGAACTGTGAGTTCAGGCCGACGGCATCAAAGATCTGCGCACCGCAGTAAGACTGGTAGGTGGAGATGCCCATCTTGGACATGACTTTGAGGATGCCTTTGTTGATGGCTTTGATGTAGCGGGAAACGACTTCGTGCTCATCCACTTCTTCAGGGAAATTGCCTTCCGAATGCATTGAGCGGATTGTTTCAAACGCGAGATATGGGTTGATCGCTTCTGCACCATAACCGGCCAGTACGCAGAAGTGGTGGACTTCTCGGGCTTCACCGGTTTCGACCACAAGACCAACAGAGGTACGAAGACCTTTGCGGATCAGGTGGTTATGCACTGCTGCGGTTGCCAGCAATGCAGGAATCGCGATGCGGGCACGTGAGATTACACGGTCTGACAGGATGATGATGTTGTAGCCGCCATGAACCGCCTTCTCGGCGCGTGCGCACAAGCGTTCAAGTGAAGCCTCCATACCCTCGGTTCCCTTCTCCGCAGAGTAGGTGATATCGAGGGTCTTCGTCTGGAACTGAGTGTCTGCGATGTCACCGATTGCGCGGATCTTCTCCAGATCAGCGTTGGTGAGGATCGGCTGACGGACTTCCAGACGCTTGGAAGTAGACAGACCTTTCAGGTCAAACAGGTTTGGACGCGGTCCGATGAAGGACACGAGGCTCATCACCAGTTCTTCGCGGATCGGATCGATCGGCGGGTTGGTAACCTGCGCAAAGTTCTGCTTGAAGTAGGTGTACAGCAGTTTGGATTTGTCAGAGAGAACAGACACAGGGGTGTCAGTTCCCATGGAACCCAGAGCTTCCTGTCCAACGGTTGCCATTGGCTGCATGAGAAGCTTGATGTCTTCCTGCGTGTATCCAAAAGCCTGCTGACGGTCGAGAAGCGTTTCGCCAGCAACCGGCGCGCGTTCACGTACTGGTGGCAGATCTTCAAGAACCATCTGCGTGCGGTGCAGCCAGTCTTTATATGGGTATGCAGTAGAGAGCTGGCGCTTGATTTCCTCATCGGAAATGATGCGGCCTTCTTCCAGATCAATCAGAAGCATTTTGCCCGGCTGGAGGCGCCATTTCTGAACGATTTTCTCTTCAGGAATATCCAGAACGCCAACTTCGGAAGACATGATGACGAAATCGTCGTCTGTTACGATGTAGCGGGCTGGGCGCAGGCCGTTCCGGTCAAGGGTCGCGCCGATCTGGCGACCATCTGTAAAGGCCACCGCTGCGGGTCCGTCCCATGGTTCCATGATGGAGGCATGGTACTGGTAGAAAGAGCGGCGGTTTTCGTCCATCAACGGATTGCCAGCCCATGCTTCCGGGATCAGCATCATTGCTGCGTGCGCAAGGGGATAGCCGCCGGTAACGAGGAACTCCAAGGCGTTATCGAAACAAGCGGTGTCGGACTGACCTTCGTAAGAGATTGGCCATAGCTTGTTGATGTCATCGCCGAATGCAGGAGAGGACACAGATGCCTGACGGGCAGCCATCCAGTTGACGTTGCCGCGTAGGGTGTTGATTTCACCGTTGTGTGCGACCATGCGGTATGGGTGCGCCAGATCCCAGGACGGGAAGGTGTTGGTTGAAAAGCGCTGGTGGACCAATGCCAGAGCAGAGACATAGCGCTCGTCACGAAGGTCATCATAATAGGCGCCAAGCTGGTATGCGAGGAACATGCCTTTGTAGACGATTGTACGGCTGGAGAAGGAAACGATGTAGAAGCCTTTTTCTACTGCATCGGATTTCTCGCGCACAACGTTGGAGATGACCTTGCGCAGAATAAAGAGACGGCGTTCCAGAACATCACCATCAGTCGTGTCTGGTAGTGCAACAAACAACTGACGGGAGACTGGTTCGGTCGCGGCAATATCTGGTGCTTTGGACAAAGAAGAATTATCGACTGGAACATCGCGCCAGCCTAATACTTCAAGACCTTCCTCGGTAACACATTCCGTAACAATGGTTTCGCATTGCTCGCGGAGTTTCTTGTCTTGTGGAAGGAAGAAGAATGCTACACCGTATTGGCCGGCTTCTGGCAGGTCAAATCCGATCTTCGCGCAGTCTTCTTTAAATAACTCGTGTGGGATCTGTGTCAGCATCCCTGCACCGTCGCCCATCAATGGGTCGGCGCCTACTGCGCCACGGTGTGTCAGGTTTTCAACGATCTGCAGGCCGCTTTGTACCACATGGTGAGATTTTGCGCCTTTGAGGTTCGCAATAAAGCCAACACCACACGCGTCGTGTTCTTTGGCTGGATTGTAAAGCCCCTCAGTGGCAGCAGTGCGGAGTTTTTCCGTAACGGTGCCTGTCGTGGTAGCACGGGTATTCATAGTTTCCCCCCCACTCATATGCATCGTGTTTCCTCCTTTTTCTGCCATTTTGGCCTCACTTTCACTCATCTCAATGTGACCGACAAAGGTCACTTCCTCGTTCGGGTCGCGGGGATGTCTTCCTCGCGGCTCGTTCGAAGCCCCGGCACGGCTTGCCCCGGATCTGTCGAATGAAGCACGGCCTCTGTGTTGTAGGGCCGCCCATTCGGAGTTTCCTCCGATTTATCTTACCCCTTTGGCGCGTGCATTGCGATATGTCCGCATGGCACACATTTGGGGGAGAATGTGGCGGCGTTGGGAACGCGCCTACATTCTTCTTGCTTGCGTTGGCTGGATCTCTGAGTTGGATCAGCTGGAAGGTGTATTCCAGATCACCATCAACGCGTACGGGATAACAAGGACAGTACTCCTGTCCTTTTCCGCTTCGCGAACATGCCAGATTTAAACAGGTAGAGCAAGAGCATTTCAGGAAGTCTTTATTCCTATTCTTTTAATTTTATTAGGCCGTTTGTCGCATTGCCACCTAAAACTCAATTTAGATGCAATAATATTTCAACTATTCACGAATCTGTGAGGGCGATGACCTAAAACTACTGATTTAATCGCGTGAAAATAACACGCCTTTGATTTCCCATTGATGGTTTAGTTTGCCAAAACTATCTGCAGGGGTGAGCCAAATCTATTGAGCACATCGTCGAATTTCAATTTGAGGAGTTTTGAAATGTCCCAGAAAATGTTTTCCGCTGCTGTCCTTGCAACTGCTGTTACTGCTGCTGTCGCTGGCGCGAATATTAACGCTGCCGAAGCTGCTGCTAAGGAAAAGTGCTACGGTGTTTCTCTTGCGGGTGAGAACGACTGTAAAGCTGGTGCTGGCACAACATGTGCGGGTACATCCACTGTTGATTATCAGGGTAATGCCTGGACGTTGGTTCCAGCCGGTACCTGCGCGAGTATGGAACTTCCTGGCGACCGGAAAGGTTCTTTGACTGAACTTTCCCGCGATCTACCAAGTTAATTTCTCTAACAAACACTTTACTGCGTTGCACCGGGGCGGGGCATCCCGTCCGGTGCTTCTAAAATAAGACGCTTGCCAGAAGATGAGGTGCGGGTATGGTTGCACAACGGGTTAATGCAAAACTTCCTGCACGAGGTGGCGTCGGCTTAAAGGCTGATCACTACCGCACCATTCTCGATGACAAGCCTGATATTGGTTTCTTTGAGGTCCACGCTGAGAATTACATGGGTGCCGGTGGTCCTCCGCATGGATATCTTGAAGCTATCCGCCGGGATTATCCACTCTCTATTCATGGTGTCGGCCTGTCCATCGGTGGTGCGGATCCACTGAACAAAGACCACCTTGCTCGGGTGAAAGACGTTGTTGACCGGTATGATCCGGGGCTCTTTAGTGAGCATCTGGCCTGGTCAACGCATGACGCTGAGTATTTCAACGACCTTTTGCCGCTGCCATATACTGATGCGACCCTGCAGCAGGTTGTTGAGCATATCGACGAAGTGCAGACCTTCCTTGGTCGCCAGATGTTGCTTGAAAATCCAAGCGCTTATGTGTTTTTCAAAGAAAGCACCTTCGAGGAGACCGAGTTCCTTCGCGAAATTGTCAAGCGGACTGGCTGCGGATTGCTACTGGACGTGAACAATGTGTTCGTTTCTGCGACGAACTCTGGTGGCTCACCAGAAGATTATATAGACCGTTTCCCGGTTGACCACGTTCACGAAATCCATCTTGGCGGGCACGCTCCTGATACCGATGAGGCGGGGCTCCCTCTTCTCATCGACGCGCATGATCGTAAAGTCGCTGATCCTGTGTGGGCACTTTATGCGCGGACAATCAATCGAACGGGGCCTCTACCCACACTCATTGAGTGGGACGCAAATGTTCCAAGCTGGGAGATCCTGGCATATGAGGCCGCGCAAGCCGATGTGATGATCCAGTCTCACTGTCAGGCCCATTCGACAGCCTCAGCTGAGCGGAGTGGCCATGTCTCAGAGGTCTGATAACACAGAGGAAAACGTCACAGTGAAAGGCTATGGCGTTCCATTGGAAGATTTGCAGTTGAACCTGCAGCATTTTGATAGATTTTCGGATGGGTTGATGAACCCTGAGGTGCCCGTACCTGACGGGGTTGTCGGGCGCGATGGTCATCCCTCCGAGAAGCGGTATGGCGTTTACCGCAATAACGTGATGGCAAGTCTGATTGACGCATTGGCCGCCAACTTTCCGGCGGTGCATGATCTGGTTGGACGTGATTACTTCCGGGCGCTTGCTGCAGAGTTCATTCGTGAAAATCCGCCAGAGCAACCTGTTCTGAGCGAGTTTGGCAGCAACTTCTCAGAGTTTATCGGCGCTTTCCCTCCGCTAGCAGACTATCCTTACCTAAAGGACGTGGTTGCGATGGAATGGGCGTGGCTGCGTGTGTATCACGGCGCAAATGCAACGGCTGTTGCGCCAGATGTTCTGACTACCGTTGATCCGGCGAAACTTGGGGACGCGGTGTTTACTCCTATCCCTGCATATAGATTGGTCTACTCCCGCTTTCCGCTCAACAGGATCTGGAAGCAGACACGTTCCGATCACGTGGAGGGTTTTACACCGGAAGCTGATCAAGCGATTTTGATTTGTCGCCCGGATATGGACGTGACACTGACCGGGTTGCCTCAGGACGTTGCGGCATTTGCCGATTTGTTGTTCTTCGGCAAGACATTGGGTGAAGCAGCTGAAGCGGTTGCGCCTGCTTACGAAGGTTTTGACTTGTCACAGGCATTGGGCAGCCTACTGAGTGCGCGCGTTTTTGCGCGTGTCGATGTCAAAGCATAATATTGGTTGCAAGGGGCCAGGTGGTGAGGCTTTTGCATGTGCCTGGACGCACCAGAGGGGGAAACAGATGAGAATGCTTGTAAATCTATATCAAGGCATATTTGGTTGGCTGGAGCGGGTGACAGACGGCTGGTTTCTCGGACTGACAGCACGTTTCCTTTTTGCGGGCATCCTGTTTATGTACTTCTGGAACTCGGCCATGACCAAATTGGGTGATGGATTTTTCGGTTTCCTGTCTCCTACTGCCGGTGCTTATGCGCAGATATTGCCGCAGATTACCGAAGCTGCTGGTTATGATGTCTCACAGATCCCGTTTCTCCCGTATGGCCTGATTGTGCTGCTTGGAACGTGGGCAGAGATCGTCATTCCTGTCCTGATCGTTTTGGGCTTGTTCACACGGGCTGCGAGTGTTGGTTTTATTGGCTTTGTGATTGTCATGTCTGTTGTGGACGTGGTTGGGCACGGCGTTGCTGGGGCTACAATCGGGGCGTTCTTTGATGGTAATCCGTCTTCAGTGATTGTGGACCAGCGTGCGCTTTGGATCTTCCTGGCAATCGTACTTGTGGTCCGCGGCCCTGGTGTATTCTCACTGGATTGGGTTCTGGGGAAATGGTTCGGCGTTCAGCATGAGGCCGGCACTAAAGATTCCAAGAGCCTTGCGTAGAGCTTTCATCAAGGGCTGACAGAGCAGCGAGCTTTCTTAAAGACCGAAAGAGCGTATCACTGATGCGGTGGTGCGCTCTTTTTCGTTTTCTTACAAATGGCTTGAGTTTCCTCGGTTTATTGCTATTCAGGCCCTATGATTTTTGCGAGTGATAACTGGGCAGGTGCGACGAGTGCAGTAATGACAGCTCTCTCGAACCATACAGGCGGCTTTGCCACCGCTTATGGGGTTGATCCATTGAGCCGCGCTATTGAGCAGCAGTTCAATGATCTTTTTGAAAAAGAAGTTGCTGTGTTTCTGGTTTCGACCGGTACTGCGGCCAATTCACTAGCGCTTGCGACCTATGCTAAGCCCGGTGGGGCAGTGTTCTGCCATGAAGATGCGCACATCAATATAGATGAGTGCCATGCGCCAGAGTTCTTTACCGGCGGTAATAAGCTGATCGGTATTGGCGGGGAGCATGGAAAAATTACGCCTGACGCTCTGCGTACCGCTATGAACAAAGTGCCCGACAACAATCCGATGCATGGTCGTCCTGCTGCAGTCTCCATTTCTCAGGTGACCGAGTACGGTACCATCTACCAGCTGGATGAGATTCAGGCGCTGGCGGATGTCGCGCATTCCCGCAATGTGCCGCTGCATATGGATGGTGCCCGGTTTGCGAATGCGTTGGTTTCCCTAGATGTTTCGCCCGCAGAGATGACATGGAAATCGGGCGTGGACGTGCTGTCGTTCGGCGGCACCAAGAATGGTTGCTGGTGTGCTGAAGCCGTTGTCTTCTTTAATCCGGAAGAATCTGAGGGCTTTGAGTATCTAAGAAAGCGTGCAGCACAGGTCTTTTCAAAGGCGCGGTTCATTTCAGCGCAGTTTGAAGGCTATCTAAAGGATGACAACTGGCTGGCAACTGCTCGCCATGCCAATGAGATGTGCATGCGCCTTGCCAATGGAATGCGTGATATTGATGGTGTGCGGTTGCCGATTGCGCCAGAGGCAAATGAGCTGTTCCCGGTCTTCACCAAAGCACAGGCTGCGCGTTTGCATGAAGCTGGTGCAAAGTTCTATGAGGTTCCTGCGGATTTTGTTTCCGAGGATGAGGTCTTCCTTCGCCTTGTGACTTGCTTTGCCACCACATCTGAACAGGTCGACGAGTTCCTGACGCATCTGCGTGGCTAAGAGATTTTTTCTGCCTACATCTCGATTGAATTTGATGATTGGGGTGTGGGTGCCTCTGGGTGTGATGGCGCAAGATCCCTGATCTTGTTGAGGTCGCATAAAAAGAACGCCCCGCTGGGGCAAGCGGGGCGTTGATTGTGTCTGGCCGTTTTCGGGGGGAGAGATGACCAGACAGATCCGCATGGGAATAGTGCGGAGGAGGAACCTGTTGATTTGGGGAGGATTGGTTGGCAGGGGCGTACCAACCAATCTTTGAGAGACTTTCCAGAATGTTACAAGGGTGGCCACTCGCGAGGTCGGGAGTTTGGGAGGAAGGTTCCTCGCGAGGGCTGCCGGTTGTTAGTGAGCTACTGTTTCGCCTTCAATCTGTTTATGTTCTTTTTTGTCTCCTGCTGTGATGTTGATTTTGCGCGGTTTCATTGCCTCAGGAATTTCCCTGATAAGGTCAATGTGGAGCAGTCCATGCTCCAAACTTGCGCCAATCACTTTCACATATTCCGCGATCTGGAAGCGGCGTTCAAAAGCGCGGGAGGCGATGCCGCGATATAGAACTTCTTTTTCGTCGCTTTCAGGCTTTTTCTCGCCGGAAACAGTCAAGACATGCTCTTTTGCTTCAATCGTCAGTTCATCTTCCTTGAAACCAGCGACTGCCATGGAGATGCGGTAGGCGCTCTCTCCTGTGCGCTCAATGTTATAAGGAGGATAAGCTGATCCCTGCTGCTCCGTTCCTGCATCCAGCATGGAGAAAAGACGGTCGAAACCAACAGTAGAACGGTAGAGGGGAGTAAGATCGAAATGACGCATTTTATTTGTCCTCTTTTATGTGACCTTCTGGTCATCTGAGCAACATTCACCATTCGCCGCCAAGCGCGCGGACGATGAAATTTTCCTTTTGCTTACAGTGCCTTCCCATTATTGGCGAAGGTTCTAAGCGGTGTCAGACCCACTCTGTGGCGCCTGTGATTTTGAGATAGGAATGGCTCAAATAAGTTTCAAGAGTGATTTTTCAAAATAGGTGTTTTTGCTGGATTGGGCGAAGAGCTCCCAAGATTAACAGAACCTGAACAGGAGCTTCTGATCCCGTACATCCACGGCTTGCTAGTTTCTTCTTGTGTTTAGGCAAGCGCTCTTGCCAACAAGGAGAAAACAGATGAATGCATTCAAGAAAAAAATCACGAGCCTGGCTGTTGCTGCTGCTGTTGCTGTTGGAGTTTCCAGCGCGGTGGCTCCGGCAAACGCGGGTCCCACGCTGTCCTTCGACTTCCCTAATGCGAGCGTTCAGTTGGTGCAGGATCATGGCAAGAAAGCAAAGCACTGGAAAAAGGAAAAGCGTCAGGCGCTGAATAAAAAGCAGATCAAGCGTAAATTGCGTGCCTGGGGTTACCGGGATTTTGATAAGATTGAACGCAAGGGTGATCGATACATTGTTAAGGCAAGCTGGCGTGGGCTCCGTAAGTCACGTCTAGTGATTGATGCTTACAATGGCCGCATTCTGAAGAGACGCTAATTGCGCACTTCCCTCTAATATCCAGGTTTTAATCTGTTCTTCGCCGGACCTGCCTTTATTGATAAAGGCAGGTCTCGCGGTGTTTGGGTTTAGTAAGCCGACTCTTTTATGCGGGCGGGATATGCTTTGTCGTAGGCCTCCCCGTCAAACTCGACTTTTGAGAGAGATTGAGCCATTTGCCCTGCTGATGGAATTGTTTTGCGGTCTACCTTTGCTTCGTCCGTCCATAGGCCAGAGCGATAGATCGCTTTTTGGCATTGGAAGTAGATGGTGTCGACAGTGACTCTTATGACCGATTTGGGCAGTTTGCCTTCCATCTTGTGTTCTTCCAGAAGGGCGGGTTCCGTCGATATTTTGGCTTTGCCGTTGATGCGGATTGTTTCGCCGACGCCGGGGATCATGAACAGGAGAGACACACGCGGATCCTGAACGATATTGCGGAGACTATCGATGCGGTTGTTGCCGCGGCGATCGGGGAATTCAATGGTTTTTTCGTCGATGACCTTTACAAAGCCAGCCGGATCACCGCGTGGTGAACAATCAGTCCCTTCTTCAGAAACGGTGGTCAAGGCGAAGAAGGGTGACGCTTCGATAAAGGTTTTATAGTGCTCTGAAATGTAGCTTACTTCTTTATCGATAGAGATTTGTTTTGGGCTGCCATAGAGTTCTTCGAGTTGAGCTAAACTGGTAACTTCGTGGGAAACAGATGTCAGGTCCGTATCTTGCATATAAATATCCTTGTTGCCGAACGCTGATCTGAAGAAAACTTTCAGAATTTCCGGTTGCGGCCTGTTGCAAGGAAAGGCTATCAAATTGGGTGTGAGAGAACTAGGGGTTAAGCGCTAATGGTACTGTTTGATACGGATCTCAACCCGGTTCCTGAGGGGACACAGTCTGGCTTTATCAAGACGGAAGACAATGTGAAAATCCGTTGGGCACGCTGGGCTCCGACCGGGTCTCCGTTAAAGGGGACCGTGACCATTGTTCAGGGCCGGACCGAGTTTATTGAGAAATATTTTGAAGTTGTTGAGGAATTGCGGTCCCGCGGTTTCTTTGTGGTGGCTTTTGATCTGCGCGGGCAGGGTGGTTCTGAGCGACTGCTAAAGAATGAGCGCCGTGGTCACGTTGAAAGTTTTGATGAATTCGCGCTTGATCTGCACGCTGTGCTCGACAATGTGGCGCTCTCCGACTGTCCGGGTCCCCATTTTCTGTTGGGGCACTCAACTGGTGGTGCTGTGGTCATGCATGCAAACCGGCGTTTGAAGACGAAGATTGACCGGGCTGTGTTAACAGCGCCTCTCGTTAGTCTGGCTATGAAGGGCCGTCTGTTCAAGATGGCGGGAGCGCTTGCAAAATCGCTCGTCTGGGTCGGTATGGGGAACGCTTTTGTTCCTGGTGGTAATGACAAGATCCTTTTGGATTACGATGGTAACACGCTGACGTCTGACCCTGACCGTTTCAAGCGTATGAACGCAATTCTGGAATCCGCGCCTCAGTTGGGGCTGGGTTCTCCAACTGTGAGCTGGTTTCGCGCTATGGGCTTGGCCACGGAGCGTTTCAGAGAACCGGAATTCCAGATTGAATTCGGGGTGCCTTCGTTGGTCATTGGAGCCGGGAATGATCAGATTGTTTCCACGGATGATGCCGAGGAACTCTGTCGTTCCTGTCCAGGCATGAGCTTCTTGGAGATTCGAGGATCCCGCCACGAGATTTTGATGGAGCGAGATCCATATCGCGAGCAGTTC
Organism: Pseudovibrio japonicus; assembly: GCF_014651595.1. Taxonomy (GTDB): domain Bacteria; phylum Pseudomonadota; class Alphaproteobacteria; order Rhizobiales; family Stappiaceae; genus Pseudovibrio; species Pseudovibrio japonicus. The sequence continues at coordinate 179,316 of NZ_BMXE01000005.1, forward strand.
TGGGCTGCGTTTGACGCATTTATACCCGGAAGTGCGGATTAGGCAGCAGCGCTGGCCAATTTGGTGAGGAGCTCGTCGTGGAGGTGCTTGTCGCCTGTCGCTACGACCTGACCGCCGTCCGCTGCGTTGCCGCCTGTCCAGTTGGTGACAAACCCACCAGCGCCTTCAATGATCGGGATCAGGGCAAGGATGTCATAGGTGTTCATGCCGGATTCGATAACCGCATCAAAGCCTGCTGCTGCGACCATGGCGTAGCCGTAGCAGTCTGTGCTGTAGCGGGTAAGGCGGGCTTCTGAGCAGATGGTGTCCCAAACAGGACGTTCGCTTTCAGTGAATAAGGCTGGCTCGGTGGTGGTGATGACTGCTTCTGACAGGGATGCGCAGCTGCGGGTTTTAAGTGCGCGTTCACCCAGAGGGCCACTGATGAAGGCTTCGTCGCAATTGCCCCAGAAACGCTCTCTGGTATAGGGCTGGCTCATGATGCCCTGAACGGCTTTGCCGTTGGTTTTAAGGCCGATCAATGTGCCCCACAGTGGTGTGCCGCAGATGAAAGAGCGGGTGCCGTCGACGGGGTCGAGAACCCAGACGTTTTCTGCGTTGTCGCGGGTCTTGCCGTATTCCTCACCGATAATCCCATGGTCGGGGCGCTCTGCTTCCAGAACTGCGCGAATAGCCTCTTCTGCTGATCGGTCAGCGATTGTAACCGGGTCGAAACCTGCCTCCAGTTTGTTCACGACTTCGTAGCCGCTGCGGAAATGCTGCATGGTCTTGGCGTCTGCCGCGTCAGCAAGTTTGTGAAGAAAAGCGTAGTCAGGATTGGAAGAGGTCATATCAAGTCATCCGGTAGGAGCAGTCGATCGCCTGCGCACAATAGTCGGGATTTTGAAAAGTGCAAATGCGTTGGGCGGTTAGCTCCAACTTAATTCACGATGTCTTATATTGTGCCAGGGCGGCAAGGCCTGCGACCTACCGCTCGTTGGCCTCTGGTAATTCATAGAAACAGCGATAATCCGTGAAAAATCGGGGTGTGGTCATCAAGATACAAACTGGCCAATTCGTCTAGGATCAACCCAAGTGTTTCGCTGAGCGCTTGACGTTTTTGCGACGCGGTGCGAGCTTTGTTGCAGCGCGACATTCGATGTCTGCGCCGCCCTTCGCGAAAAAGGGCGCTCCTCCCTAGACTAAAGGCCGCCTCCCGGATGAGCGCGGCCTTTTTTTTGTTTGGCTGATGCTGTTCTCCGTCGTAGGAAGGGGCCCGTGACAGGGGAGGTTATTGGTGCCGAATTATTTTGAAAGTCCGTTCAAAGGGATACCGCTCCGAGAGCAGGTGTCCAACCCCAATATTATTGTCGGGAAGCATTCCTATTATTCCGGGTATTATCACGGTCATAGTTTTGAATCGTGTGCCCGATACCTGCGCTCCGATGTGGAGGTGCAAGATAAGCTGATTATCGGTTCTTATTGCTCTATCGGCTCTGGTGCTGTGTTTATGATGGCCGGAAATCAGGGGCACCGCGCAGACTGGGCTTCAACATTTCCATTTCACTACTTTGATGAGGATACGTTTGCAGGTGCTCAGGATGGTTTCAGGCCATCTGGTTCAACCTCAATAGGCAATGATGTCTGGATCGGGTCAGAAGCCATGGTTATGCCGGGGGTGCGCATTGGTGATGGAGCGTTGATCGGCAGCCGTGCGGTGGTGACGAAAGATGTGCCAGCGTATGCCGTTGTTGCTGGTAATCCGGCCAAGGTGGTGCGCTCCCGCTTTTCTGAAGGTCAGGTTCAGATGCTTCTGGAGATGAAGTGGTGGGATTGGTCTGATGACGTTCTGAAAGATGCTATACCGCTGTTGTGCTCGTCTGACATCGAGAGGCTTTACGACTACTGGCTTGGGTTCTGAGGGGGATAGGGCAGCAGATTATTCTGCTGCCAGTGTTTCTCTCGTGAAGGTTTCTGTGACCATTTCTACAAGCGCAGTCAGGAAGACCAGAAGATCTTCACGCAAGTCATGAAAACCTGAATGCGGGTGGTGTGTGTGCTCATCCATGTAGAGCGCCCGGTTGATCTCGACCTGAAGGGCGTGCACACCGCGTTCCGGTTTGCCGTAGTTTTCTGTAATGTAGCCGCCGGCATAAGGACGGTTCAGGGTGACGTTGTAGCCCATGTTTTGCAAGATACCGACGGCGCAGGACGAGAGCCAGCTGGAACAGCTGGTGCCGAAGCGGTCTCCAATGACGAAGTCTGCTTTAGGATCGTGGTTCTTATTCGAGTTTGCGGACGGCATTGAGTGGCAGTCGACGAGGACCGCGAGACCAAACCGGTCCTGCACGTTGTTCAACAAGCTACGCAGGGCGTTGTGATAGGGTTTATAGACCTTCTCGATGCGGTCCAGACCTTCTTCTGCCGGAATGCGCGTGCGGTAGATCTCTCTGCGCTCTCCAACGATGCGTGCGATGGTTCCAAGACCTCCTGCAACGCGCAGAGAGCGCGAATTGATGTGCTTGGGGAGTTTGCCCTCAAACATTCTGGGATCTAACTCGTAGGCTTCTCTGTTCACGTCAAGATAGGCCCGCGGGAAGTTTGCCTTCAGGACAGGTGCACCGAGTTGCTCAACGTCCTTGATGAGCAGATCAACAAAGGCGTCCTCGCTTTGCCTGATCTGTGTGGTGTCTAGACGTGATGCCTGAAGGAACGAGGACAGGTATGCCCGCCCGGAATGGGGGCTGTTGAAGACAAATGGGACAGAGTGTTCATCTGGGGAGAGGACCTCAAAAGCGGGTACCTGATCTCCGGCGCCTTGCGTCTGACTGTAGTTCGCTATGGCTTTAATCTGATGATCTTCCAAAACTGACACAGAGCCAACATTCCTTAATTGCCGCAATTCTCACCAGTATAGAGCCAGATCTACGTATGGGCCAGACTTTAGAACGTGAGCTTGTGAAATAGGCAAGAGAGACCGAAGATTTTGCTCAGGCGTGACAGGGAGGTCGCAGTGGGCCTTCATTTGACGCAGAAGTCTCTTTAGAAGTGAACCTGTTTCATTTGCCCCTATTGTTTTGACTGGTATTCCCGAGTAGCTTCCTGAACCTAACAGCGTACGGTATTCGGAATCTGTCGGATTGCGAGGGGGAGTGCGTCTGACATATTCTATTGATTTACGGGGCCGCTCTAGTAGGGGACCCTCGTCGTTGCACCTGGAGTTTTAAGGTTGTCGAACATGTCTCGAATTCTGCTCGCGGAAGACGATAATGACATGCGCCAGTTCTTGTCCAAGGCACTTGAGAAGGCTGGGCACACTGTTGTTTCCTTTGATAATGGAAAGAGCGCATACGAACGTATTTGCGAAGAGCCCTTTGCCCTCTTGCTGACTGACATTGTGATGCCAGAGATGGATGGCATTGAGTTAGCTCGCAAAGCTACTCAGCTGGATCCGGACCTCAAGGTCATGTTTATCACAGGATTTGCTGCTGTTGCGCTTAATCCTGATTCCAAGGCGCCTCAGGATGCAAAGGTACTTTCCAAGCCCTTTCACTTGAAGGATTTGGTGCGCGAAGTGGAAAAAATGCTCATTTAGTTAGTTTTTAGGGCTGAATGTGGAAAGAGACCGCAAATTTCCATTTTTGGACTTGCACGTTCTCCAAATTCCACTTATACGCCTCTCCACCGCAGCGTTAAACCGCTGACGGACGAGCTTCTTAGAAAGTTTCGGGCGTGTAGCTCAGCGGGAGAGCACTACGTTGACATCGTAGGGGTCACAAGTTCGATCCTTGTCACGCCCACCATTTTTCGTCGGTTAACATCTTAGATGTATACCCGGCGGAGCGGGCCCTGACTTCAGGTCCTGCGCCGCTTCGTAAGAATGCAGCGCGGCGAAGTCAAAGGCTGTACACTGGAGGCGCTTTGCGCCTCTTTTCACTGGCGGATCGTGGTACTTCAGGATCCCTAAGTTATTGTCCCTAACCGGGGGTAGGATAATGAAGATTAAGAACTCTCTTAAGGCACTCATGGGCCGCCATCGTGACAACCAGATGGTACGTCGCAAGGGTCGCGTTTACATCATCAACAAAAAGAACCCACGCTTTAAAGCGCGTCAGGGTTAAGTTTGTTGCGCTGAGTTGACTCAAACCAGCGCGAAAAACCCTTGGTTCTAAGAGTTGCGAGCCGCATGGCAAAAGTGAGATGCTTTTGCCATGCGGTTTTTTTTGTTTGCTCGCTCAAATAGCTCCGTTTGTGGTGCATTGACGCCTAAGCAGCTTCGGCTCGCCGGGTTCTCCGGAGGGGGATCTTCGTCACGACATACTAACAGGCTCAAGCATCCAGCAAGGCTTTGTAGTGCTACTTTGCTCTCCTGCTTGTTGTTGCTTTCTCTCGGCATCGGGCAGGTAGTCGCCTCTGAAGATGGGTGGGCCGCTAAGGTGACCCAGGCGCTGCAAACTGCGCGGGGGTTGCCCGATGGGCATCCCAAGTTGAGTACGGGGCCTGAGGTGGCTCTTGAGGGGCCTGCGGGAGGTCCTGCTCAGATCGGTCGGTCTATTCCCGACCGTGACGTTCCTGCTCACTACACGCGCCAAGAACTTCTGGACGCGCTGTTCCTTGAACTAAGGGATGCTGATAGTCTTAGGAATGCTCAGGCGATCTCCAGGCGTATTCATAGCCTCTTCATGCAGTCTGGTAGTCATACGCTTGATTTGCTCATGATGCGTGTTGGCACGGCCATCGATAATAAAGATTACGGTCTGGCGCTTGATTTGCTGGATGCGGTTGTTCGGCTTGATCCGGATTATGTTGAAGGGTGGAACCGCCGGGCGACTGTGCATTTCATGAAAGAAGATCTGGGACGCTCACTTGCGGATATTGAGCAGGTGTTGCGGATTGAGCCGCGCCATTTTCCTGCACTCTCAGGTTTTGGCATGATCCTGAGGCAGGCAGGGGAGGATGAAAAGGCGCTGGAGGTGTTCCAGCATGTGCTGAGCATCTATCCATTGCTGGAGAATGCTCAGGACGCTGTCACAAGTCTTCGTGAGGAGCTGTGGGGGCAATATCACTAAGCGTTGTTGATGTAGGGAGCCTGTGCTCATCCAGAAGGCGATCTGCGGCTCTCGTTATTCCAGCGTGATATTCTGCGTAGTTTGCAACCGTGAGCGACAGACCCTTTGCTAGGGTGTAGAGGATGAAGGCGTCATCATCTGCCTGCTCTTTGGTACGCTCCCTGTGGGCTTCCATAATGACATCTGCGATCTTGAGCATGACCTGCGGTATGAGGCCTTTCCCGACTGCGGATATAACCTGCTCACCCATCTGTACCAGTTCAGCTCCATGGCCAGAGTTTCTTATAAGCTCCACGTGCTGACCGATAATGATGTCGAGCGCATATAGGATGCGAGATTTGGGGTCGTTGGTCTTTTCGGAGAGAATTTCAAGCGCCTGAAGAGCGACCTCTTCAGAGTACTCTGCGATTATGGTCTGGAAGAGCTCTTCTTTGTTTCTAAACTTCTTGTAGAGCGATTGGCGTGAGAGACCGACGGCGCTTGCAATGTCTCCGACGGAGGTTTTGCGAAAGCCATATTGTGCAAAAACAGTCAGCGCTTTCTTTTTATCAAAGTTTATTTTCATGTCTGCCTAGTTGACGAATATAGGCGATATTGTCAACTTCACCGCGCGGTTCTGGGGTGCCGCCTATTGAAGAAAGTAATGAGTACAGCGAACAAGAGCGACCCGGTATGCAGCTGGACTGCAACTGAAGCGCCTTCTTTTGAAGGAGTAAGACTTAAATTATAACAGGAGGTAACCAAGGGATTGGTTTTGAGGCAGGTGGTGAGGGGCTCCTCGGTATTGCCGATCTCTGGCGCTTGTTGTTCAGTGATTTCCGTCTGACCGATGACAAAAAAAGCCCGTGATGCGAGATCACGGGCTTTTAATAATTTTTGCGGTTCCGTTTGGCGATTTATGCTTCTGCAGAGCCTACGAACGCGATGCGCAGCATATTTGTGGAACCTGGGGTGCCGAATGGAACACCTGCGGAAACCAGAATACGCTGGCCTGGCTTTGCGAAGCCTTCGGTGTTTGCAAGAGCACATGCACGATCGATGAGGTCTTCTTCAGTCGCTGCATCCTGATTGGCAACACAGTGCAGGCCCCAACCGATGGTCAGGCGGCGAACTGTGGAGATTTCAGGAGAGAACGCAATGATTGGGGTTGCAGGGCGCTCGCGAGCTGCACGCAGTGCTGTGCCGCCAGATGCGGTGTAGGAAACGATCGCCGCCAGATCCAGCGTTTCAGCGACCTGGTGAGCTGCTGCGGTGATTGCGTCAGCGCCGGTTGCTTCTGGTTCTGTACGCTGAGCGTGGATGATGGAACGGTAGTTCTCGTCCTGCTCAACTTCGATTGCGATTTTGTCCATGGTCGCAACAGCTTCTGTCGGGAAGTCACCGGCTGCAGATTCTGCGGAGAGCATAACTGCATCAGCACCTTCGAATACCGCAGTCGCCACGTCAGAAACTTCTGCGCGGGTTGGTACCGGAGAGGTGATCATGCTTTCCAGCATCTGCGTTGCAACAACAACTGGCTTACCAGCTTTGCGGCATGCGCGGATCATGCGCTTTTGGAGGCCAGGCACCTTTTCGAGCGGCATTTCAACGCCTAGGTCACCACGAGCGACCATGATTGCGTCGGACAGTTCGATGATCTCTGAGAGACGATCAATTGCCTGTGGCTTCTCGATTTTTGCCAGAACCCCAACGCGGCCCTGAGTGATGTTGCGCACTTCGATGAGATCTTCCGGACGCTGCACGAAGGACAGTGCGATCCAGTCAACTTTTTCATCGAGAGCGGCCAGCAGGTCTGCGTGGTCTTTTTCGGTCAGTGCGCCAACCGGGATTTCTGTATCAGGCACAGAAACGCCCTTACGGTTGGAGATGGTACCGCCGACTTCAACAGTGGTGACGCAGCGCTTTGCGGAGGCTTCTGTCACGCGCAGGCTGATTTTGCCGTCGTCTACGAGGAGACGGTGGCCAACTTCAAGGCTGCTGAGAATTTCAGGGTGTGGGAGGTGAACGCGGGTTGCGTCACCTGGGGTGTCATTTGCGTCTACAACGAAGCTTGCGCCATTTTCGAGGACTGGCTTTGCGTCCTCTGCAAAAGTACCAACGCGCAGTTTAGGGCCCTGCAGGTCGGCTAGAATGCCGATTGGACGACCTACTTCCGCTTCTACTTCGCGGATGCGACCAACCAGATTGTTGAGGACTTCGTGGGAGGAGTGGCTCATGTTGATGCGGAAAACATCTGCACCTGCGAGCCATAGCTTCTTGATGGCTTCTTTATCGGAAGACGCCGGGCCGAGAGTTGCTAGAATTTTGACCCGTCTGTTACGCTTCATCGTCCACCTGTTCCTTGCTCTACCGGCTCCGTCAGCTGGACTGTCCAGCTGCTTTGCTCACCTGTGTCTATTTCAAAGAAACCCGTGCGCTCATAACCGCGAGCGACACAGTCTTCTATCCCGCGAATGGTGAATTTCTTTTGACGTACACACATATACGCCTTGCCATCCCATTCGCCTTTCTGATCCGTTTGTACTGCGTACAAGTAATAGTAGCGTGACGGCAAATCACCGGACACCAGTGTGTCGCAGGTGTTTTGATTGATGGTCCACCATCCTTCGGTGATCCACTCAGCGCCATCGCGATAGCCTACAGCGATGTTGACTGTGCTTTCGGTCTTATTACATGCGCGAAAGTCTGCTCTTGCAGAGGGGACCTGCAAAAAGCTGAGAACTCCAAAAGCGACACAGGCAATTGCCAGTGTATTTTGTCGCAAAAGATTAATTACGGCTGATGCAAAGTCGTTTTTGGATGTTTTCATAACAGTCATATGTACAGCTACAAACGGCAGTTTAATGCGTTCAGTTTATGCCCTTGTCAACGTTGTCCAGCCGACGGCTGAAGCGTTTTGGAGCACGACTAGAGGATAATGCAGGTTGTTCCGAGTGAAGAACGTCGCCCAAACTCACCATTGGCCATATAAAAACGGCAGGATGATGGAATGGCTTAAACCCGACATGTCATGCTTTGGTTGCGTCACCCTAATTCTGGATGAATGTGGATGACCCCCGTTAACATTTGAAATATGACCCAAAAGCCGGATCTTACTTCTAGGAACCCGAATATCTTTATTGGCCTGAGTTCTGCATGGAATCAAGCGAAAAGCCAAAAAACCCTGTCACCTCCCACAGTTCCTCGTGTTTTACATGAGGTTTTTTGAAAGTGATGCCAAAGAGATAAACAGTATTTGGGGTAGATATTCGGATTTGGAAGCGTCAGGTCAAGGACTTGGGTATCAACAGAACCCGTTTTCTGCAGACGCGTGCCAAGTTATTTCTTCAAACTGCGACACTTTGCCAGACAATGAACAGGGCAATTGTTCCGCTGAATGGAAGCGTTGGACTTGTCATCTTAAATTACTGATTGAAATCTTCCGGTTAGAATATCTGTATTCTGATATATTTAGCGGGGTGATTTGTCGCGCCGAATTATCCTTGGACAATTGTGAGTATATGGGCATCTATGTAGCGATGCGTAAGTAGTGGCGCCTATCTGTGCGGCGGGCCGTCGTGCAATCTTGGATCCTTGTGCCGGGTAATGGGTACTCATGCAATCTTGCTTGGATGAAATTTTGTCGGGCTTGTGCCAGCGGATTGTGCGTCAATTGAGGCACCTGTTTTATATTCCCATTGAAATTTATTCTTCCCCCAGAACCTGTGAAGCATGCCGAAAAGCAGCGGTCAACGGTTGACCCATCTGCTTAGTTCTGGCAGCAAGACTGTAAGGTTAATTGGTGTTTCGCACGAACGTAAGGTGGATTTCACATGGCAGATGCCGGTGGTGTAGCAGCAGACCAGCTGCGTGCATTTATTGAACGTATTGAACGTCTGGAAGAAGAGAAAAAGGTTATCGCAGACGACATCAAGGATGTTTATGCGGAAGCCAAGGGCAACGGCTTCGACGTGAAAGTTATGCGTAAGATCGTTTCACTTCGTAAGCGTAAGCCGCATGAGCGTGAGGAAGAAGAAGCAATCCTTGACCTTTACCTGCATGCTCTTGGCATGTCTGGTCCGGTTATGGAAGAAGCGTAACGCTTCTGCTTATTCCTAAGAGATTGAAAAAGGCTCCTTACTCCGGTGAGGGGCCTTTTTTGTGTCTGTGGGATGCTTTGTTCGGTCGTTGTTCGTTCCACCTTGAAAGCAGGGGCCGGCTTCTATGAAGAGAGCTTTAGGGCCGGTGCCAGCGCCTTCTGGAAATCCCAGCGTCCCCACATGATTGCAAGGATCAAGGCGGCAAGCGAAATCGAGATGAGGAACGCGAAAGGTTCTCCTGTCGTCAAACTTGCAGCTCCAAGGAGCGTTGCGGCGATGCCTGAGTAAGCTGCGAAGCTTTGCTTGAAGGCTGCCAAAGTGACAGAGACGGTTTCGGTACATGAAAAAATGAAGGCGTTTGAGAACGTTTCAAAATAGGCGCGGGCAATCGAGAGTATGGCAAACAGCAGGGGAATCAGGAGCCAATGTTGCGCACTGAATTCCAGGGTGAGAGTAAGGCTCGCAAATGCGATAGCGCTCAGGATGCAGGCGGCCATCAGGTGATTTTGCGGGAACTCTACGACAGCCAGTTTCTGCCTGACGATTGCGAGGTTGTAGATGATCGCTCCGATTGCCGATGCTGATAAGGACAGGGATAACAGAGACTTGGGAACTCCGTAGAAGTTAAATGTATAGGGCAACAGGTTGGAGAACGTGAGTGACAACCCCGAGACTAAGAGGATGCAGCTGCCGAATCCTGCGAGGAATATAGTTGGGATCTGCTGTGGTTCTGGGATTTTTGCGCTGAAGCCCGGTGATGGGGTTCTGCGAGATAGGGGGTACTTCAGAAGGCTGAGGATTGCGAGGCAGCAAAGGCCGAAGCTGAGCACGAAGACTGCTTGCTCGCCAAAATAGACAGCAAATACTCCGCCGATCGCGGGTACGACAACCTTTGAAAGTGTATTAATGAGGTTGAGAAGTGCGGCAAATTGAGCTTTTTGGCTCTGGCTTACGGATTGTGCCTCTCCTGCGATCAGTGGTTGGAAGAACCCGATGCTGAGCGAGCGAATAAGCAGCAAAGGTAGCAGCGTGCTGAGCGTATCTGCCCAGATCAGGCCGAGTGTGCAAAGTGCGCGTATGATGGTGGTTGCTATCAAGAGATGGTTGGCATTGAAGCGATTGACGCACCTAGCGATGAAGCCGTTTAGTAGGGCCTGCGGTGCGAGCATTGAAATAGAAACCAAGGCAACGCTAATGGCTGAGAATTCCAGCTCATAGCCTACATACGTCATGATACTGATTAGATCGATCCAGGCACTGATACTCAGGAAGGTGACGATCAGTAGGAGAGATTTGTTCTTCATAGAAATCCTAAGCGTGAAAATGGCTGCAATAGACCGTCGCTAACTCGATGAATCTCATCATTATGCATCAGAACAAATGATGAACAAGGTTATGAGTCGAGAGGATGGTCTTGCGCGAAGGATGCGTGAAGATTTTTAAGGCGGGTTGTTGGTCTGACAGATCGGGGGCTATCTACAGGTAGCGCCGCGTGTTTCGGGCGAAGGCCTCAGAATGTTTGGAGAGTGGTGCTTTAAAGCGTCAATCTATTGGTGCCGTCCAGCATGCACAGGCTAACCGGCTCATTGAATAGGATGAAATATTCTACGGGTAAAACCCAGTCGTATTTGCAGATCTTCTTATCTGGACGAGACCTTGATTTCGCCAGTGTAAATCGAATCCAACCACGCGATGGCTGGGCCGCGCTTAATTCGCTTGCTGATTGGGCGATAAGACGTCTTTGTCAAAGAGTCTTTTAGGATCGATGTTACTGACGCCATCAGGACCGTCAGTTGGTTCTGGTCTGGATGCTGCATTGTGATGGTGCGGCGGTTGTTTGCGGTCCATGTTGGATCCAGCATCAGCACTGCATTGGCTTGCGGGGCGGAATGGAAGCCGACTAAGTCAGCTCCCGTAATCGGAGCTCTGGCGACGACGGTCTGTGGAGCAGTTTTCGGCTCGGGCAACAGGTCAGGCAGGCGTTGTTCAACAAATGGGGCCTGCGCTGTAAGCGCAGACTTTTTGTTGAACTTGCTCTGTGCCTGATCCGCTCCAGTATTCGAAGAGGCGTAGGCCAGCTGCGTGTTTATGAGAGGTCGCAGGCTGTCTGGTGTTTGCTCGCCGGTTGCTGCGATGATTGCGGCAATACCGTCTTTGGGTGTTTCAACCTTTTGCGGCATGAGCGGAGTGCGTCGTGGTGCAATAGGTGTGGCCGCCGGCAAAGCGGCGACCTCTATTATTTGTTCTGGCTTAATGCGAGGGCGAGCTGACGCAAATAGCGTTTGCTCGGTTGCTAATGGTGCAGCCTCAGTCTCAGCCGTCGGTTTTGTGTAGGGTGTTAGCGCAGCAAGAGTGGTTGGTGAAGCAGCTTCCGGCACTGGGCTTACGGCTGGCTGAGATGCCAGAAGTGCCACTTTAGGCTGCGGAATTGCATTAAACTCTATTGCTGCCAGACGCTTGGGGTCTTTCTCGGCTACGCTTGGTGCCTTGGAGATCGGAGTTGGTGCTGGTTTGCTCGTTTCTTTTTTACCAGAGTTGCCGAACAGGCGAGAGAAGAAACCTCCACCGCTTTTGGAGGAGCTCGCTACGCTGGATGAACGGCCTGAATCTCTTTTCTTGATAGCAGCAAGCGTCTGCTTATAGCGTGCCATTGGTTTCCCGTCGGATGGGATGTGAATGGTATCGCCTTTTGGAAAGACTTTTTTCAGCTGGGCGCGGGTCATCCGTGGCCAGTGGCGTACAGAGCCGGTGTCCAAGTGAACAAACGGTGTGTTCGAGCGCGGATAGTATCCAACGCCGCCAACATGTTGCTTCAGACCAAGTGCGCGCAACTTGGCTGTGCTTACGCCTGGAATGAAGAAATCGATTGCACGGCCTTGGGTGTGTTGGCTGTTTTTAGCCACACCGCTGGACCGTGAACGGAGCATATTGTTGGTTTTGGGTGAGCGGTACGCCGAGACAACGTTGATGTACTTGTTTGAACCGGTCTTCTGATAAACTTCCCAAAGCAAGTCGAAGAGTTCCGGGTCCATCTTTGTTGGCTCTTTTTGGCGCCAATCCCGAAGGAAGTTGTTGAGCTTACGAAGGCCGGCTTTGTCATAGCGACCGTTCCGTTTGAAGGTAATTTCTGCCCGTTCTTTTGTGTGGGTGAAATACAGCTTGAGCGTGCGTGTGCTCGCGCTAGCTGAAGCGATTGAGGTGAGGGAGAAGGCACAAAAAACAGCTGCTACCAGCAAAGAAATGCCTGGCAGACGTTTACCAAAGTCCGAGCGCCCGAATGCAACTATGTCACGCAATTGAATCTCGCTTTCGCGTTATTTGGCTACTACCTTACCCAAGAGCCCCACCTCTTTTGTTTAGTGCGGGCAAGGTTAACGAGGCTTTACTTTAGTGACAATTAGCGCGAACTAGTGGCAGCCCGGCAACAATCGCAGTTTTTTGCCAGAATCTGCTATTTACCTGCGACAAATGCGCGCGAATCCGCACGCATAAGTCGATATCTCACTGTGGATACATGTGAATAGTGACAATTTTAGAGACTTAGGGCGTCGATGGTCGCTTGATTGTGGCCATAGATATCCGGACGTCTCTGCAGCTTGCCGCCTTCATCCACAAAGGCAGTGAAGTAGGAGAGGTGCACTGGAATATCCCTTTGCAGATTCACCTGTGTTTGCTTCTTGCCGACCAGAGAACGGATGTAATTGCCAGTGATGGTGTTCTGCGTTGCCATCAGTGCATCTGCAAATTCGAACGGGTTTTGCACGCGGACACAGCCATGGGAAAAGGCGCGCTCAGAGCGGTTGAACAGCGACTTTGAAGGTGTGTCATGCAAGTATACATTGTGCTTGTTCGGGAACATGAACTTGATTTTGCCAAGTGCGTTGCCACGTCCCGGACGCTGACGGATACGGATCTGCTTAAAGGTGACTGCATCCCAGTTCACCCGGCGTGGATCAACAATCTTGCCGCCGTATACGATCTCGTAGTTGCCTTTTTGCAGGTAGCTTTGCGGGTTGGTTGCCCGGAGCTCCGGCAGAAGTTCCTTGGATGCGATGGAGTATGGAACGTTCCAATATGGGTTTACGACCACATGCTGCATCTTGTCGGAGAATACCGGCGTCTGATTAGAGCGTTTGCCAACCACAACGCGGGTTTCATAAAGAACGAAGCCATCCATGTTCAGGCGAACCATGAACTCTGGGATGTTTACCCGCAAGTGGGTCTCGCCCAGATCACGGGGCATCCAGCGCCAGCGCTCCATGTTGGCGATGACATCTTTAATCGGGTCACCGCTGACACGGCCATTGAGGGCGAGTAGGGTCCGTGGGCCGACGGCGCCATCCGGGTGCAAACCGTTTGCAGCCTGGAAGGCCTCGACCGCATACGCCAGATCCTGCGTGTAGACGTTTGCCTGGTACTCCACGGTTGGAACGCCAAGGCGTTCGCGAAGCAGGGCAACGCGGGAGCTTTTTGTGCCGATCTTAAGAACTTTGCCGGATGGAATGACGACCTGCTTCTCTAGATCCCCATTCTGAGTTTGCTCGCGTAGCAACGCGAGTTGTTCTTTCAGTGCTTTGTACTCAGGATGCTGCGGGTTGAAAGCTGCAAGAACTTTTGCCGGGGCAACCGAGCGCGCGACAGATGCCAGCGCTTCAATCGGATCCGGTCTTTCCGGGCGAAGGGTAATATCCTTGGAGATTGAAGACGGGCTGACACGACCTGCCTGCGCATCCTCTGCGTATTTGAGGATCGAATGGGTCAGCTCAAGCTCAGCAACTGCGATTTGTTCAGGTGTCGCCTTGCCATCTGCGTTGAAGTTAGCTGCCAGAACCGGGTAGTCGGCGGAGCGTAAACCTTCTTCATCGGCGGATTGCAGAGTTTCCATAACAGCAAGGGCGCTGGTGGTCAGTTTGCCTTTCACGATCCAGGCTGGCTGGAAGCTTCTGTTTTCGTAAAACAGCTTTGCAGCGGCGGCCTCGCGTTTTGCGTGAAAATTCCGCGGGCGAAGCTTTTTGCTGAATGCTTGTTGAATTTCCTGAGCAACAGGGTTGCCCAGGGCAAGGTTTACTTGCTCAAACTGCGCGTCAAAATTGTCAGGAATCGCTGCTTGTGCAGAGTACACAGTTGATGAAAGCGCAAAAACTGCCCCTGCGAGCAATACTGATGTGCTCGTTCTACCAAACATTTATGACTACCCACCTGATAACTCTTTGATCTTTCACGACGTAAGAAGAACGCCTTGAAATCACAGAGTGTTGTTTTGCCCAAACTTATATTTATTACGCATATACACTAATGCGTCTGAGATAGCACGGCAGCGCAATGTTTTAAATTCAAGGTTTAGTGATTTTAACTTAAACCCACGGGTTTTTGTTGGTTGCTGTGCTTAATCGATTTCATGTGGCACGCTCCAACGCCTATCGGAGCGAGCCTTTTGTGCAGCTAACCAGAACCCAAAGGTATTGAGCCTTAGTGCGCTGCCTTTTGTGCTGGCGTTTCTTCCAGACCGTATTCTTTTAGTTTGCGATAGAGCGTTGAGCGCCCAATTCCCAAACGCCTTGCCACCTCGGTCATACGGCCCCCGTAATGAGAGATTGCTGTGCGGATCATCTCTTCCTCCACGCTGGTCAGCGTGCGCACATGACCTTCGCCATCTAGGGAGCGCATGTATCCAAAGGGAGGTTGTTCCGCATCGAAGGCTGAAACGGCTTCGACCTGAAGAAATTGCTCGTCCTGCTGTTCCTCCCATTTACTCGCCACACCTAGGGATGAAGAATAGACGTCAGTCTGCGGTTCTTTATTTCCGACAGGCGGTGCTGCCACATAACTCATTGGCGTATCAGTCGCTTGAGCTATTTGCGGGAAGTCTTCGCATGTCAGGCTTGGACCATCGCACAGGACAACGGCGCGGAATACTGCGTTTTCAAGCTGGCGAATGTTGCCAGGCCAGTCATAACTCCTAAGCATATTGATTGTGTCAGAAGTGATGCCCGTGACTTGAGGTTTGCTTTCTTCTGCAGCAAATCGCGCAAGAAAATGGCGTGTTAACTCGGGGATATCCTCACTACGATCTCGGAGGGGAGGGACCCAGATCGGGAAGACATTGAGGCGGTAGTAGAGGTCTTCGCGAAACTTACCGTCTTTCACCTGGTCGATCAGGCGTCGATTGGTTGCGGAGATCAGACGGAAGTCTACTTTTACCGGTTTGCGTGCTCCGACTGGGTCCACTTCGCCCTCCTGCAAAGCGCGGAGAAGTTTGACCTGAACCTCAAGTGGCAGTTCTCCGACTTCATCAAGGAACAGAGTGCCGCCGTTGGCCTCCTGGAATTTGCCAATGTGCTTTTCGACAGCACCGGTGAACGCGCCTTTCTCGTGGCCAAAGAGAATGGATTCCACCAAGTGGTCTGGAATAGCGCCGCAGTTTACGGTGACGAATGGTTTGGACCGCCGTTCACTGGAACCTTGAATGGCGCGCGCGATAAGCTCCTTTCCAACGCCGGACTCGCCTTCGATCAGGATTGGAATATTGGAGGAGGCGGCTCGTTCGCCCAGTCGCAATACACGATCCATGGGTTCGGATCGGGTGATGATATTATTGAAGGTGAGGGTGCCGTCAGCGTGTTTGTGGAGGCGAATGAGTTCGCCTTCCAACGCGGCAACCTTGAGCAGGTTTGTGATGGAGACCTGCAACCGTTCTGGCCGACAGGGCTTTACGACGAAGTCCTGCGCTCCGGCCCGCATGGCCTCAATGACCGTTGCGATGCTGCCATTCGATGTCTGAACAATGACAGGGACTGCATTTTTGGCAGCGCGTGTTTCTTTGAGAACCTGAAACCCGTCTACTGAGGGCATCATTAGATCAAGGATCACCAAGTCAATTTCTGACTGCGCCTTGCCTGTCAGGATTTCCAGTGCTTCGCGGCCATCAACGCAGCTCTTGGTGCGATATCCGAACTGCTTTACGGCGGCTTCCAGCAAGCGACGTTGGACCGGATCATCGTCGACGATCAAAATGCGCTGCGCCATGGAATTCCCTTCAAATTGACTGGAGAGTAATGCATAGTGTGCCAATTCAGGTCATCCTGCACGCAATTTGGTAAACAAATTGCCCACTTCAATTTGGGGATCTTGCAAAAAGACACCATTGCATGTGGAAGGATTGGACGCATATTAAAACAGTGTGCTGCAGAACTGGTTTTGCGCACTTCAGGTTCTTTTTTTGGCGCAATGCCAACCCATAATCGGACGCTCATATGACACTCAAGTACGTCACTCCTTCTTCCATCGCCTATCAAAGCGCTGATGCAGCCACGGCAGAGTCTGCCCTTGGTGATCTTCCGGAGTGGGATCTTTCTGTTTTCTATAGCTCTATTGACGATCCGGAGATTGATCGGGATATGGCGCGGGCGAAAGATCTGGCTGAGCAGTTCGAGAGTGATTGCAAGGGCAAACTTGCAGAGATTGCAGCGCGTTCTGGCGATGAGCTTGCGACGGTTGTTCGTCGCTATGAAGAGCTTGAAGACCTGATGGGCCGCATTGGTTCATTTGCAGGTCTCGCTTATACCTACCTCACCACTGATCCAGCTCGCCAGAAGTTCTATGGTGATGTGCAGGAGAAGCTGACGACGGCAAGCCTGCATATGCTGTTCTTCTCGCTTGAGATGAACAAGATTGAAGATGAAGTGCTGGAACAAGCACTTGCCTCTGAGCAGCTTGCCCACTACCGCCCATGGCTGGAAGACCTGCGCAAAGAGCGGCCTCATGAACGTAGTGAGGAAATTGAACAGCTGTTCCATGAAAAGCATGTGAGCGGTGCTGCTGCGTGGAACCGGCTGTTTGACGAAACGATTTCCTGTTCTCGCTACGAAATTGATGGTGAAGAGCTTTCCATTGAGCAAACGCTGAACTTGCTGCAGGGTCCTGACGGTGAAATGCGTGAGAAGGCTGCTGCGGCACTCTCCAAAACGTTCGCCGAGAACTTGAGTATCTTCACGCTGATCATCAACACACTGGCGAAAGATAAAGACACCTACGATCGCTGGCATAACTTTGATGATATTGCCGACAGCCGCCACCTTGCCAACCGTGTGGAGCGCGAAGTTGTTGATGCGCTCGTGGATGCGGTTAGAGCGGCTTATCCGCGCCTGTCGCACCGCTACTATGCGATGAAAGCCAAGTGGCTTGGTGTTGAGAAAATGAAGTTCTGGGACCGAAACGCACCACTGCCGCAGGCGGATACCCGCGATATTCCATGGGCTGAAGCGAAGAGCACGGTTCTGGATGCTTATTCAAAGTTTTCGCCAGAGCTTTCGGAGATTGCAGAGCAGTTTTTCGACAAAAACTGGATTGATGCCGCTGCGCGTCCAGGTAAGTCGCCAGGTGCGTTTTCTCACCCAACTGTGCCAAGTGCACATCCGTTTGTGCTGATCAACTATCAAGGCAAAATTCGTGATGTGATGACGCTGGCGCATGAGCTTGGCCATGGGGTGCATCAGGTTCTGGCCGCACCAAATGGCGCATTGATGGCACCAACACCGCTGACGTTGGCCGAGACGGCTTCCGTGTTTGGTGAGATGCTAACCTTCAAGGATTTGCTGGCGAAAGCGGAGAGTGCAGAAAAGCGCCAGATTATGCTGGCTGCCAAAGTGGAAGACATGCTGAACACAGTTGTGCGTCAGATTGCGTTTTACACTTTCGAGCGTCAGTTGCATGAACTGCGTAAGGAAGGTGAGCTGACTGCTGAGCAGATCTCCGCAATCTGGATGGGTATTCAGGAAGAAAGCCTTGGTGATGCGATTGATCTGGAGGGTGGTTATGAGAATTTCTGGACCTATATTCCGCACTTCATCCATTCCCCGTTCTATGTCTACGCCTATGCCTTTGGTGATTGTCTGGTAAACTCGCTCTATGCGGTTTACGAGGAAGCGGAGGAAGGCTTCCAGCAGAAGTACTTTGACCTTCTGAAAGCAGGCGGCACCAAACACCACAGCGAACTGCTGGCTCCATTCGGCCTAGACGCAACAGACCCTGCCTTCTGGCAGAAAGGTCTGGCAGTAATCGAGCGCTTTATTGATGAGCTTGAAGAGATGGACAAGGCGTAAGTTATACGCAGCTTGAGTTTTTCAAGGCGGGAGCTTCGTGCTCTCGCCTTTTTTGTTGGTATCCCGGATCTATGACTTTTCCCAAGCAAACTTACATTTCCAATAAGAAGTTAGAGGCGCGAGCGCAGACGTTTCGTTTTAGAGTTGGGGTATACTGATGAGGTTAGGGGCAGCTCATGCGCAAATGGTTGGTAATGCTTGCAGTAGCGTTATTTGTGAGCTCGTGTGGGGCGCATAAGCCTATCATCTTTCAATCAACCCTAGATAAATTCCCGATTGATGCGACCAAGAATTATCTGGTTTGGCCGTATGATAGTGTCGGTGGAGATATGGCTGCGGTGTTTTGTAGGGTCCAGGCCTCGGGTGTGTTCCAAGACTGCAGGCACGAAGACAAGAATGATATCAATAGACTGAATTTCAAGGTATTTGATGGTTTGCTTGGGTCTTATCGGACTATTTTCAAGAATAACGATGAATACTTCTTGATCTCTTATGCAGAGGCTACGCGCACTGGTGAGTATGCATTTGTCCATGGAGAATCTGAAATTGCTCAACCACGGCGAATTCTTAGGTTCGGTAACTCCACATTTGTAGGAGATTTCAAGCCGGGAGCAGTGACTGTTATCCCTTATGGGTGGGAGAACCGACGTAGCGCTGCTGGGATAAAACGCACTGTTGAAGCAGGTTTAAGGCAGGCCTTCGGCCCACGAGCGGATGTGTTGACCGTTGAGGTCGCTCGTAAAGTTCCAATTAATTGTACTGTGAAGAATCTGGGTTTCTTGAAGGGAACAGATACGCGATGTGAATTGAAATGAAACAAGCAATTTGGTCTTTGAGGAGGCTGTATGGGGACCTACAGGATACTATTTTTGATCGGAGTCTTTACTCTTAGCGCTTGCGGAACAGGCGCTGAGACAGAAGAAATGATATCTGATGCTGATTTGCAGAACTGGGAGTTGTTTGAAAAAGCTTGCATTCTATTGAAGCCAGAAGAGCGTGAGAGTTTCCTCATGGCGGAGGGATGGCAGCTGGTCCCTTCATCTGCAGGGGCTGAGCTCCCGTTTATGCCAATCGGAGAAAGTCGTCGTTTCAATCTAGAGAATGCAAAGGTTTACCGCTCTGGAAGTGATGGCGGTGTTTTGATTACTGGAGATTTTCAGTCGGCAGATGCGACAGAGGCCTCTCCAGCTTGCTCATATGCAGTAAATGTTCAGTACAGCTCTGCTAAGTTTTTCGATGAAAACGTTAAGAAGTACGTCTTTCAGACCTACAAAAGGGATGCAGACAGCTACTCAAGGAGTATCAATGTATCTGGAGGCGTGACCCGAACCAGTTGGCTCGGTGAAGCAGTATCAGCCTCCGACGGCAAGAAGTCTATTGACGTTGCTGGTGTCAGCTACATTCCGGATGCACGCGGAGATCTGGAACCGTCACTTATCCTGCGCGTTAACAAATAGTCAGCGGTGTTGGTCTATCAGAATTGGATTTCCATCTGGATCGATTACCGTGAAGCTTGCTGGGCCTGATGTGGTTTCATCTGCTTCTGGTCCGTGAACCTCGATGCCATCGGCTTTCAAACGTTTTTGGAGGTCCCTCACATCGGTGAAGTCATTGAGGGCTTGTGCTTGCTGATCCCAGCCCGGGTTGAATGTGAGCGTGTTTTTCTCGAACATTCCCTGAAACAGACCGATGACTGTCACATCGTTCTTCATGATGGCCCAGCCAGCTGCGCCGTCACAGGCTGGATCGCACGTGAAGCCGAGCTTTTGGTAGAACGCGATTGAAGCTTTGATGTCTTTGACCGCCAAGCTGATTGAAAATGCGCCCAGTTGCATGTGACTTCCCCCTTAAGAATCACAGTGAAACATCCCAGAGACAGCATAAAGCAAGTTTTGCTGCGCTCAAGTTGGACAGATCTTGTATCGCTATTGGCTCGTGTTTTATTGTGATGATTTAATTGAAAATAGAAGATGTTTTTTTCGGGTAATGAAGAAAAATTCATCGCGTACATAGCGACGCTAAATTCTCCAAAAAAACGCGTTTTTTCGGTATTTCTGGGGCTTTCTGGCATTGTTCTGGAGGGCCTGTCCTGCTACATGCTGCGACAGAATTGTAACGCATACGAGGACTGGCATGATCCCGCGCTATTCGCGTCCTGACATGGTCGCTATTTGGTCTCCTGAAACGAAATTCCGCATCTGGTTTGAGATTGAAGCTCATGCCTGTGATGCATTGGCAGAGTTGGGTGTGATCCCGAAAGAGTCTGCTGCGAAGATCTGGGAGAAGGGCGGTCCTGCGACCTTCGATATCTCTCGCATTGATGAGATCGAGCGTGAAACAAAGCACGATGTGATCGCGTTCCTCACCCATCTGGCTGAGATCGTTGGTCCGGATGCGCGTTTTGTGCACCAGGGCATGACCTCTTCTGATGTTCTGGACACGTGTTTCAACGTTCAGCTGGTTCGTGCTGCAGATCTTCTGCTGGCTGATATGGACAAGCTGTTGGCTGCGCTGAAGCGTCGTGCTTTTGAGCATAAAGACACAGTGACCATCGGCCGTTCCCACGGCATTCACGCAGAGCCAGTGACCTTCGGTCTGAAAATGGCGCAGGCGTATGCTGAGTTCGATCGCTGCAAGAAGCGTCTTGAATTGGCACGTGAAGAGATCGCGACATGTGCGATTTCCGGCGCTGTTGGTACCTTTGCAAACATTGACCCGCGGGTTGAAGAACACGTTGCTGAGAAGCTGGGTCTGGGTGCTGAGCCTGTGTCCACTCAGGTTATTCCGCGTGACCGTCATGCCATGTTCTTCGCGGTTTTGGGTGTGATTGCTTCTTCTATCGAGCGCCTTTCTACAGAAGTTCGTCATTTGCAGCGTACCGAGGTTCTGGAAGCTGAGGAGTTCTTCTCCAAAGGCCAGAAGGGTTCTTCTGCAATGCCGCATAAGCGCAACCCAGTACTCACCGAAAACCTGACCGGTCTGGCGCGTATGGTGCGCTCCTACGCGATGCCTGCGATGGAAAACGTTGCGCTGTGGCATGAGCGCGATATCTCGCACTCTTCCGTTGAACGTATGATTGGTCCTGATGCGACTGTGACGCTGGACTTTGCGCTGGCTCGTTTGACCAATGTGATGGAAAATCTGGTGGTTTACCCAGAGCGTATGATGGGTAACATGGATCGTCTCGGCGGTTTGGTGCACTCCCAGCGTATCTTGCTGGCACTGACACAGGCTGGTGCGTCTCGTGAAGACAGCTACCGTCTGGTCCAGCGTAATGCGATGAAGGTTTGGGACAGCTATCAGGTTTCCGGAGATGCGAAGGTGGACTTCCTCACTGAGCTTCTGAAGGATGAAGATGTCCGTAAGTACCTGTCTGAAGAGCAGATCCGCGAGCGCTTTGACCTTGGCTATCACACCAAGAATGTTGATGTGATCTTCAAGAGGGTTTTTGGCGAGGCCTAAGTCGCCCAATACACACGAGTGGAGAGGAAGATGAAGCTTTATGGTCTACGGATTTTTGTAAGTGACATCGGAAAGGCCAAGGAGTTTTATGCTGAAACGCTTGGTCTTCCACTCAGCTGGGAAATGCCTGAGCTTGGCGCATTTGGTGCCAAGCTTGACAACGCTGAACTTATTGTTGAGCAAGCGCATAACGAAGAAGACCGGGAGTATGTAGGCCGATTTCTCGGTGCCTCACTTCAGGTCGATGATATTGTCGATACCTATGAACGCCTTTGTGAGAAGGGCGTTGCCTTCTCCAGTCCCCCTGAAAAACAGGTGTGGGGCGGAGTTCTTGCACATTTTCATGATCCGTTTGGCAATGTTTTGACACTGCTGGGCGAACCTCGCTGACAACACGGTCGCTTCTGTTTTAATGGGGCGTACGCCGATCAGGAGTCCTTGCTATGAGAATTGCGGTTATCTCAGACATTCACGGCAACCTGCCAGCGTTGGAAGCTGTTCATCGCGACATCAAGCGCAAGTCGCCGGATCTAATTTTTAATCTGGGTGATTGCGTTTCCGGGCCGTTGTGGCCTGAAGAAACGGCACAATACTTGATCGCAGAGAATTGGCACACAGTGCGAGGCAATCACGACCGGCATCTGGTGGACCATGGGCAGTCGGAAATGGGACCAAGCGATGCTTATGCCTATTCCGTGCTCTCCGATGAGTCCAAAGCGTGGCTGAAACAGTTGCCGATGCAAATGGAGCACGTGGAGAATGTGTTCCTGTGTCATGGAACGCCGATGGCGGATGATGTTTATCTCACCGAGGAGGTTTGCAAGGATCACACGAAAATCGCATCGCCGGAACATGTGCAGAAGCACATTGGAGATGTGACCTCACCGCTGATTGTGTGTGGGCACACGCATATCCCACGGGTGATTTGGGTTGAAACCACCGGGCAGATTGTGATGAATGCGGGCAGTGTCGGGTTGCCAGCATATGAGGACGACAAGCCACATACACATGTGATGCAGGTGGGAAGTCCCCACGCACGCTACACAATTGTGACGCGGGTTGGGACGCGGTGGTCCTTTGAAGAGCGGACGGTGAACTACGATTGGGACCATGCCAGTAGAAAAGCTGCGCGTAATCAACGCGGAGATTGGGCTGGCGCTTTGAAAACCGGGTATTTTCGTCCTATTAAGCTGCCAGAGTTTTTAGCACGACCACGTATTGAGGAACCCTATGAAGATTTCTGAGGCGGACATTCTGATTGTCCCCGGCCTGTTTGGCTCCGATGCAAACCACTGGCAGAGCCGCTGGCAGGCAAAATTCTCCACTGGTCGGCGTATTGAGCAGAGTGATTGGAGCAAACCCAACCTTGAGGAATGGGTCAACACTGTTGTGAAAGCCGTGGAGGAAGCGACGCGCCCGGTGGTGCTTGTTGCGCATTCTGCTGGTGTTGCCACGGTGGTTCATGCTGCGCCCCGTATCAAAAATTGGGTGAAGGGTGCTTATCTGGTTGCACCCGCAGATGTCGATGACAGCTCTCGTGTGCCCTCGGAATTGCAAGGGTTTGGGCCGCTTCCGACATCCCCGTTGCCGTTCCATGCAAAGCTTGTTGCAAGCCGCAATGATCCCTATTGCACATTTGAGCGTGCCGAACAGCTTGCAAAGCTTTGGAATGTGCGTTTACAGGATGCTGGTGAGACGGGGCATATCAACTCTGACAGCGGGCAAGGGCCGTGGCCAGAGGGGATCATCTCGTTTGCTCATTTCATGAAAGAGCTTGGCTAACTCTTCTATCTTTATGAAAAACAGCTGGATAACAAGGGTATCAAGACCCTTGTATTCGCCATCACGGATGCGCTGGATATGATTAGGAGCGAGCCGGTTCAGGTGTCTGCGGGCTCTGACAGATAGTAACTCGGGGCGTGTCCGGTCAGTTTTTTGAACGCTTTGCCGAAGTGGGCGTGGTCGAAGTAACCGAGGGATTGGGCGAGATCGGTCAGGCGAAGGTCTTGTCCGGTATTGATCTTGTCGACTGCGGCCAACATGCGGTAACGCTCAATTACCCATTTAGGATTAACGCCGACATGGCTCTGGAACAGGCGCTGGATCGTTCTGGGTTGAATGCCGGAGGTATTGGATAGATCTGTCAGGTTGTTGATCTCTTCTGATTTGGCGATGAGCTCGACAAGCGCGCGGGCATCTTGGGCCTTGGTGGTCAGGGGCTTCTGACGTGAGATCAGGACCTTATCTATGTGATTGGCGAAGGTTTTGGGATCTTCAGCAGACCTCAACTGAGAAACCAGATGGTTCTCAGACTGTCTCAGAAACGGCTCGATAACAGTGTGGGTGTTGAGGAGCCGGGATGGATTGTATCGGAAGAAATCCGCAAAGGCGCCTGGACGAAATTTAATGCCAAACACACGGCCAGTTTCCTGAAGGGTGTAGTAGAATACTCCCGTATTGATACCAAAAACACCTGTGCTCTGAGAGGTGTCGATGACGATGTGCTGGGATGGGTGGGGCAGGTTGGCCTGTTCGTAAGGTGGTTTATCCTCTAAATCCCAAGTGATTAGCCAATAAAATTCGATTGCTGGCTGTAAAGGTTCTGCCGGAAGAAACCTGTCCAGCTTGAAGTGTTGAAGGCTGCTGTGCTGGTTCAGTAGGCCGCTAATCTGGTTTGGAGAGTCAATCTGATCTGGCATAGGAATAAAAGATCGTAGCTGACGCGCTTTTACAAGCCCTCACTGTGCTCTCGTAGTAGATGCTTTGTTCTTTCGAACAAGGAGCTGACGATGGTGAAGGTGGTATGCACATTTAATCTTCAAGAGTGGAAGGAAGAGGTTGTTGAGGTACTCTCTCAAACAGGAAAGGTGTCGTCTGTACGGGCGTGTGGCCCTCTTGAGGGAGATATTGCCGGCCAAGTGAACACGTTATATTTGCTTTATTATGTGACCGAGAAGCAGGGCAACTACACTGGATATACGCGAGTTTCGGGTCATCATGACATGCGTGAAGGTACCTTTATTATCGAGGAAACCGGGGTGTTTGATGAGGAAGTTGTTCGTTCCTCGGTGCGCGTTGTTCCCGGTTCAGGAACTGGAGATTTCAAGGGTATTCTAGGCACAGGGAGTTTTGCTAGCTCCCATGGAAGCTCTGTTGAAAGTCGGTTTGAGTTGGAGTTTGCGGAGAGAGTTGAAACCATGGGCACAAAGATGTGATTAGGTAATTCTTAAAACTTCCCTTGGGTTATCTGCGTTTTCTGTTAGTTTTGCAGTGCACTATATATTGCAATAAGAGGATGAGACGCAGGAACCCTATATGCCTTCTTCTCGTGACCATGAAGCAAATCGGATGACCGCTCGCATTGGCCGCTATGCCAAGGTTGGTGGTAATATGAGCGGTATTGCAGCCAAGCTTGCCGCTGGGAAGTTGCTTGGGTGGGAGCAGGACCCGACCAAGAATGCGACTGCTATTGCAGAAACTCTCGGCGAGCTAAAAGGGCCACTGATGAAGGTGGCACAACTGCTCTCGACCATACCGGACGCCGTTCCACCTGAATATGCGACTGAGTTGGCGAGCTTGCAGGCGAATGCGCCGCCGATGGGCTGGGCGTTTGTTAAGCGACGCATGCGTGCCGAGCTTGGGCCGGGTTGGCAAGACAAGTTTGACCGGTTCGAGAAGGAACCGGCTGCCGCAGCTTCTCTTGGTCAGGTGCATAAGGCTATGGATCTGGAAGGGGCTCTGCTTGCCTGTAAATTGCAGTACCCGGATATGGACAGTGCGGTTGAGGCAGATCTGAACCAGTTTAACATGCTGCTTGCTTTGCATCGGCGGTTCCGGCCTGCAATTGAAACTTCTGAAATTGAGAAAGAGATTGCCGATCGGCTGCGCGAAGAGCTGGATTATCGCAGGGAAGCGCGGCATTCCAGACTTTACGCCAATGTGTTTGCTGCGGATGAGCAGATTCGGGTTCCGGATGTGTTTGAAGATCTGTCAACGCGTCGACTGCTTTCCATGTCTTGGTTGGAAGGTCGTCCGCTTTTAGCCTATCGGCAGGAGAAGCTGGAGGCACGCAACAAGATCGCGCAGGTTATGTTCAAGGCGTGGTGGCATCCGTTTGCGCAATATGGTGTGATCCATGGTGACCCGCATCTGGGGAACTACACGATCTTTGAGGACGGGACAGAGCCTGTGGGTGTCAACCTGCTGGACTATGGCTGTGTGCGCATCTTTCCGCCTGATTTTGTTCAGGGGGTCGTGGATCTGTACTATGGCTTGCTTGATGACCATCCAGAACGCGTTGTGGCGGCTTATGAGACATGGGGTTTCAACGGGCTGACAAATGAGCTCATCGAGACGCTAAATATTTGGGCCAACTTCATTTTTGGGCCACTGCTGAGTGACCGGGTCCGCTCCATTGCCGATGGTGTTTCGCCTGCGACTTATGGGCGAAACGAGGCGTTCCGGGTGCATCAGTCTCTCAAAGAGCTGGGGCCGGTGAAGATCCCTCGTTACTTTGTCTTTATGGACCGAGCGGCTATTGGGCTGGGGTCTGTGTTCCTCCATTTGAGGGCCGAACTTAATTTCCACCGTCTGTTTAACGAGCAGATTGATGGTTTTGGGCAGGATGCCCTGACGGCCCATCAAAAGCATCAGTTGGACCTGTGCGGATTGACTGATGAGCGCTGAGGCACTTACTCTCCCAGTTGGAATTATCCCCGAAGCCGAGGTTATTTCCGAGGTGGTTCTTTAGGGAAGTTGCGTCACCCGACAATGTGGTGTTAAAGACTGATATCAGGAAAACTACTTGTTTCGAGGGGGAAACATGGCTGACGGGAGTGCGTCTGTTATGGATTATAAGGAACACGAGAAGACCTACAAGAACTTCATCAACTTCTCAAAAGTTGGAATTCTTGCAGCTCTCACATTTGTACTCGCTATTGCAATGGTTGGATTTGGTGGCACTGCCGGGACGGTATGGGCAAGCATCACCACAGTCGCAACTGTGATTGCAGCAGGTGTTGGAATGGCATCTGGCGATAGGTCCCACGTTGTGCCAGGGATCGTCTTCCTGCTTGCGGGCGTGGTGACAATTGTACTGACAGTCTAAGAAACCTCCGGGTTTTAGAAGTTTTTTGAGGATCGCAGGAACCGTGTGTTTCTGCGATTTTTCATTTCAACCCCGAAATCTGCCAGAAGCGCTGCCCTTTTCCGATCATTATTGAAGGATAAGGTTTTTAGTAAAGTTGTTATGAGTTCGGGTATCTTATGTCTACTGCGCAAACTGTTCGCGTTCTTCTGCGCTGTTCGTTGCTACTTGCAATCTTCATTGTGGTTGCAATTGTGTCATCGCCTTCGCATTCCGCTGCACCTGATCCGGGGTTCTCTCAGGTTCTGAGGGACGAGGGTCTCACAGTGCGTGGCGACAATTACGAGATTGTACCTCCGGTTTTGCGCGACGGGACGTTACTCGTTTATAATCTCAAAGTTCAAGGCAAAACCTACAAAGTGCACGGAACAGCGACTTTGAAGAAGCGCATCAATGAGCTTTATGCGGTTGAGAACATCGAGAAGCTGGATACGGTTTCTCAGGCGGGTGAGGGCGTCGTAACGGCGGTTGCCAAACCTTTAAGGTTTCTTGGCAATCTGGTGACAGCTCCGAAGCAAACCTTGAGCTCAACAGTTGATGGTGTTGGCTTGTTGTATAATGGGACTGTGAATGCAATCAACGGCAAGGCTGGTACGACTGCTCGTTCGCAAGGCGACCCGCAAGAGCCATCTACGGTCAAAAGTATTGCTGCTGCAGTGGTGGGGCGAGATAAAGCACGTCGGTACATTGCAGTTGCAGCGAACGTGGACCCTTACACAACGTTTCCTCCCCTATCAGATGCGCTTGATGAAGCTGCCTGGGCCTATGCAACATCCAACCGTTTGACTAACCTTGCCACCATCTTTATTCCCGGTGGTGTCGGGACTGCCGTTTACGGTGTCGTGACGACAACCAATTTTAGTGAATCGCTCAAGGCCAGTCCTACGGTCGCGGATGAAACCATGCGCGAGATGCTTAGTGAGATGGCTATCCCCCAGCCCGCGACACAAGCCTTCCTGAGTGCGACTTCTATGACGCGTGGTGAGAAGATTGTGTTTGTTGCAAGTCTTAAAGCGCTGAAGGGTGTTCAGGGTCGAAGTGCGCTGGTTGATCAGGTTAGTCGCAAAGGCGTTTCGCAGGACGCTGGTTACTATTATCTTCTGGGCCTGATGATGATTGCTGATTATCACATTGATAGTGAGCGTCTTGTTTCTGTAGAGCTTGTTGATGGCGTTCCAGTTGGTACGACGCGTACCGGTCGCAAGGTTGCCTTTGTTGCAGGAGACAGAATTGGTTGGGACGCGCAGCAATCTGCGACCATGCTTGATATTGCTGGCCGGATCAGTCATGCCCGTTCGGAGACTGGTACAAATGCGCTGCGTGTGCTGGGGCTGGTTCATCCCATGCTGAAAACTGAGCTTGGAGCTATGAACTGGGTTATCCGCGAAAAAGCGCCCTTGGCAACTTTTGCAGAAATTGACGTAACCAGCTGATTAAAAATGTGTTTGGGGTGAACTCTGAAAGTGCCACCCGAAAACCCAAGGAGCAACATTCAAAATATCGGTGCTTATGGTGAGAGCGCGCTGGCAGGTGATTGGCAGCGCCTTACGCCCTTTCATGATCGAGGTGGTCCATGAAAATTGCCGATATACTCGATAAGGCTTCTATGCCGATTGCTTCACCTGCTTACCCTAAAGGGCCATACAGGTATATAGACCGCGAGTTTTTGGTGGTCTCCTATGAAAGTGATCCTGACGCCATTCGCGCAGCATTGCCCGAACCTTTGGAGCCGGATGGGTCCAATACGGTGATGTTTGAGGTGATCCGGATGCCGGACTCCGCTGGCTTTGGGGATTACACCGAATCCGGTATTGTGATTCCCGCCAAGTATCACGACAAACCAGTTAACTTCACTCAGCAGATGTTTCTTGATGATGCGCCTCCGATCTTTGGTGGGCGAGAGATCTGGGGGTTTCCGAAGAAACTCGGTCATCCAAAGTTGAGCGTGAAGGGAGCGACGTTGACGGGGCACCTGGAGTTTGACGGGGTGACGATCGCCATCGCGACCATGGGCTATAAGTATCAGCATCTCCTGTATGATGTTGAGCATGGGACACAATGCCATCCCGATGCTGTTCTCAAAAAGCTGCAGAAAACCCAAGTGAACCTGAAGCTGATCCCTGATGTGGATGGTTCTCTGGCGATTGCACAACTGGTTGCCTATGAGGTTTCCGATGTCACGGTGAAGGGGGCCTGGTCCGGCCCTGCAAGCTTGCAATTGTTCCACCATGCAAATGCTCCGGTTGCTGAATTGCCGATGCTCAAATCACTTGGCGGGGTTCATTTCATCACGGATCTTACGCTACCTTATGGCAGGGTCATGTATGACTACCTGAACCCCTAATGAGTTTCCTGAAGGGGAGGTGCCTCATGCAACGCTATTTCGGGGTTCTCTGGTGTGTGATGGTCAGCTTTCTTGCTGGGCTCGAATGGCTGCCCCATGCGGCTGGTTTTGAGTTGAAGCCATTCAAGGATGAGCTGTTTGCCTACCCGCGTGTGCTCGAACAGGCGATGGATGGGGCTTTCTTGCGGCTTGATTATCAGATCCAGCGGGATTTAAGGGACCGTGATGAGGTGCCTGAGCGGCGGGTTGACGGGCGTTATGTTTCAAGCAGGCCTTCCTGGTATGTGCGAGAACGCTCTGCAGTGCTTGCGGGTAGCAAACGCAAGCATATCCGTGTTGGGATACCTGATGGGGATACGAGACTGCTGTTAGTTTATCTGCATGGCAAGGGAGGGAACCGAAAGCAGGGTAATGCGGACTGGACGTTTGGGGGGAACTTCAATCGCCTCAAAAACCTTATGGTGCGGAATCAAGGGGTCTATCTGTCTCCGGATGTGAAGCTTGAAAGCCCAAGGGGTACGCAGGAAATCCGCGAGTTGGTTGCGCAATACCGGCAGGAAGCGCCGCGGGCCAAGGTGATTGTTGCCTGTGGTTCGATGGGCTCGCAGGTTTGTTATGCGCTTGCGGATGATGCAGGTGTTGCAGGTCCGCTGAGCGGCCTGTTTATTCTGGGAGGTGCAACGGATCGGCGACTATTGACCAGTGAAGCGGTCAGATCAGGTGTGCCGATCGTGTTTGGGCATGGAAGTGCTGATCGGGTTTACAGCTGGGAGAAGCAATACCAGTTGTTTCAGGCGGTCATTTCGAGAAAGAAAGGCTATCCGGTGCGCTTTCGGTTGTTCGAGACTGGCTCTCACGGAACGCCCATCCGGATGATAGATTGGCGTGATGAGATTAACTGGATGCTGTCTGGCGCTGCAAAAGATGAGCAATAAAAAGGCCGGTAAACCGGCCTTTGGAGACTGAATGGGGGCTGGCTTAAGCTTGTGGCACACCCGTTGTTACAGCCAAACGTTTGAAGCCGTCCCGTGCGGTCTGGTTCGTCGCAGAAATCTGCAGAGCTCTGCTGTAAGACTGGCGTGCTTCGGTGACCTGGCCGAGAGCTTCTTCTGCACGACCACGGTTTGCCCAGGCGGATGCGGATTGGCCGTTCAGTGCGATTGCCGCGTTGAAATCCTTTAGAGCGGACTTTGCATCTCCGAGAGAAAGATAGGTTGCTCCGCGCGCGATCAAAGGTGAGTAGGCGCGAGAGTTCAGGCCGACTGCTGCGGAAAAGTCATTCAACGCCGCTTCCTGCATGCCCTGTGCCTGATAGATGAGTCCGCGGTTGTGGTAGGCCTGTGCGTCACCGGAGTTCAGGCGGATGACTTCGTTGTAATCGCGCAGGGCTGCCGTGTTCTGACCAATTGAACGATAGGTGTTCCCGCGACCGTTGAGAGCCTTCACGTAGTCAGCTTTAATGGACAGTGCTTTGCTGTAGTCCTGTATGGCCTGAGAGGTATTGCCTTTGCGGCGCTCTACGAGCGCACGGTTTGCATAAGCTTGATAGGAACTGGGCCGTAGCCGTAGAGACTTGTTGAAGTCTTCGATTGCCTGATCAAGGCGTCCGGCTTTTGCGTAGGCGATACCACGTTTGTTATAAGCGTCCGCATCGACAGGATTGGTTTCGATCACAGCACTCAGACTATCGATGTTGGAGGATGAGCCAACAGCTTTGTCGATAGGTACATTCTGATAAACAAGGCTGGATGAGTTGGATTGGCATGCTGCGACGCCTAAGGCGAGCAGGCACACGCAGGCGCCTTTAGCCAGTTTAATGTTCACGAGAATGTGCCCCATTCTTGAAGTGTCCTTGCAATAACACAGTAGCCTACATCTTAGTGTGGCAAAAAAAGGTCGAATGAACCAGCAGAAACAACAAACGGACCAACCGGGGTGCCGGATGGTCCGTTTTAAATTCTAATTCCAGAAGAAGCGCAGGCCTGTTTCAGGCATCGCTGAACCTTAGCTGTGCGCAGTCCCGGATATGGCCGAATTAACGACGACCTTTGCCGACCAGCAGGCCTTCACGCTGTGCGCGCTTACGAGCCAGCTTGCGAGTGCGGCGGATAGCTTCAGCCTTTTCGCGAGCCTTCTTTTCAGATGGCTTTTCGTAGTGGCCACGAAGCTTCATTTCACGGAAGATGCCTTCACGCTGCATCTTTTTCTTAAGCGCTTTCAGCGCCTGATCGACGTTATTATCGCGAACGAGAACCTGCACGCGTTTATCCTTACCTTCGAGCGTTCCGGATAGCATCCTCAGAACGACATAGATGAAATGATTGATAGCGATACTTAGCGAATGTCTACGGGCTACAAGAACACCGTCGCCGCTGATGCGTCGCTTCTTGACGGGGTAACTAGCAGACTGAGTGTGGGCTGTCTAGCTCCTTACTTGGGAATCTATGTTAATTTATAGATGGGATAGGGGGGAATACCTCTCGATAAGCAAGGCAATCGCAGCAGCATCCGATTGTATTCTTCAAATCGGCCTGCCGAGGCACTCTTCACTAAAGTAAAAGATAAGTAAAAATTACTTTCAAAATTCGCTATGACTTAGGTATCTGACCTGTTGCGACCATATGCAATCTTTAGTTGCATTGGTGGGGTGCTCTCCTTTTATGCGGAAAAAAGTCGTAAGAGCTTTTCTGAACGGTGGAAATCTAGGTGGAAATTTGAGTGAAACTTGCTTCAAACGACGTTCGCTCCCATTCGCCCCGGTACTGAGTCGGGTAACTTCATTTTGCCCTATCGGTGGTGGTGTTGAAGAGCGCGTTTTGAACCCGTGGGATGATTATTGAGAAAACTCTCGGTTCTTGTTCTCGGCAAGGGGTTTATGCGTGCAGGTGGATCATGCATACTCCGAGGGTCTTATTTGGGTAATCGATCAGAAGAAAGAATAAAGTAATGTGCCGCTGGCTTGCGTACCGTGGAGCTCCCATTTTTATGGAAGAGCTCGTTTCTATGCCCAACCACTCTCTGATCGCGCAGAGCATGCATTCTGCAGAAGCCAAAGTGAACACGAATGGGGATGGCTTCGGGATTGGGTGGTATGCACACAAAGCGGAGCCGGGCCTTTACCGTGATACGCAGCCTGCGTGGGGCGATGAAAACCTCTTAAGCATTACCAAGCAAGTGAAGTCCTCTTTGTTCTTTGCTCATGTGCGTGCGTCTACGGGCACGGCGACGTCCCGCCCCAACTGTCACCCGTTTGCTGTTGGCAAATGGATGTTTATGCATAATGGGCAGATCGGGGGGTATGATGATATTCGCCGGCAGATCGAAAATCTTATCAGCGATGACTTCTACCGGTACCGGCAGGGGACGACGGACAGTGAAGCTCTGTTTCTTGCCATGTTGAGCCATGGTCTGTCTGAGGACCCTGTGGGCGCTGTGCAACAGGTGCTCGTGAAAACGCTCGAGATTATGCATTGCAATAAAGTCATTGCTCCCTTGCGTGTGGTGATGGCCTTAACTGATGGCGAGCGTCTTTACGCGGTGCGTTGCTCTAGCGACAATATCGTACCGAGCTTGTATTATCGCTTACATAACAGCAATTTGAGTATTGTTTCCGAGCCGTTGGAGAAGGGTGGCCAAGGCTGGTATGAAGTGCCGTGCGGGCACGTAATGGTTTACGGTGGTGATACGGCGCCTTGCTTTATTCCTCTGGACATTCCCAGAGAGTTTTGCGAAGTAGCATAGTCAACATTTTTTTGAGCGGTCTTGCCTAGGCAGCAAACCGCTTGCGAAAGTGGCGGTCTGTTTCTTTTATAGGAAGCTTCCTCCCAGCGAGATGTAGCGGTCAATTGCGGACTGCGGTTTCGTTTATGTTCTTGAGAGGCTCAAGTTCTGGAGGGGTTCCATGCCCTTTTCTTCAGGAGCTTATGATGACGCGGGTTGAATACACCAGCGTTGCCAAACCCACAGGCATGTCTGCATGGTGGGGGGAGTCTAATGCAACGCTGCTATTGGGATTGCCATTAATCGGCGCGCAACTGGCGCAGATGGCAATTAATGCCACCGATGCGCTGATGATCGGGTGGCTGGGCGCAACAGAGTTGGCAGCATCAGTGCTGGCATTGCAGCTGTTCTTCTTAACGTGGCTGGCAGGGCTTGGGTTCTTGCAAGCGGTTATGCCATTGGCCTCAAGAGCAGAAGGTAAAGGCGACATTCGTAGTGTGCGCCGCGCTTCGCGGATGGGGCTTTGGGTTGCACTCATTTACACGACGCTGGCGATGCTTGTGCTCTGGAACGGCGAGAGCATTTTGCTTGCGCTGGGGCAGGACCCTGAGGTTTCTACTATTGCCGCAGAATATCTGCGTGTCATGCAATGGTCGATGTATCCATCGCTGTTTGTTGCAGCATTGCGCAGCTTCCTTAGCAGTATTGAGCGATCGCAAATTGTGTTATGGGCGACCGTGGTAGGCGCGGTGGTTAATGCGCTGCTCGATTATGCGCTGATCTTTGGCTATTGGGGCTTTCCTCAGCTGGGTATTGTTGGTGCGGGTATTGCTTCTGTCTTAACAGCTTTCGCGTCCTGTGTGATTTTGATCGCCTATGTGTTCTTTGAGGAGAAGTCGCGCAAGTATGAGGTGTTTGTTCGCTTCTGGCGTGCGGATTGGCCTGCCTTCTTTGAGATTCTGCGCCTTGGGTGGCCGATTTCCCTGATGCTCATTGCTGAAGCTGGCTTGTTTGGTGCTGCCGCCTTGATGATGGGGTGGATCGGAACACTGGAGCTTGCTGCGCATGGGATTGCTGTTCAGCTCTCTGGTATCGCGTTCATGATTCCACTTGGCCTCTCCAGTGCTGCCGTCGTGCGCGTCGGTATTGCGACGGGTCGTTCGGATCCAGATGGCATCACCCGTGCAGCGTGGGTTGCTTTGATCTGGGCGATTATCATGGGTGTGCTTGGAGCAGTTTTGTTCGTTGCGATGCCTGACACGTTGATTGCCTTTTATCTCGACAGCCGGAACCCTGATGCGGCTGATGTGATCCGGCTTGGTGTGCCGCTGGTGTTCATCGCTGCGGTTTATATGGTGGTTGATGGCATTCAGGTGGTTGCTGGCGGTGTTTTGCGCGGTCTTTCCGATACGCGCATGCCAATGGTGATCGCAGTGATTGGCTACTGGATTATTGGCGTGCCGCTTTCCTACGTGATGGCATTTAATTTCGGCTGGGGCCCGGAAGGGATCTGGGTTGGGTTGGCCAGCGGTTTGTTCATCACTGGCATCCTGTTGCTGATCCGGTTCCAGAAACGTGATCAGCTTGGGTTGGTCAGGCTCGGATAATAAGGACAGAAAAATGAAAGCCCCGAAGATCATGCAGTCTTCGGGGTTTTTTTTTTGTTTTGCGGGCAGATCAGGACTTTGGAGAGAGGCGGTTGATGTGGCCCATCTTGCGCCCTTCGCGGGTCTCTGTCTTGCCGTAGAGTGTGAGGCGTGCGTTTGGCTCGGACAAGGCCGCTTCCCAAATGTCGACATCACTGCCGATCAGGTTCTCCATAATGACGTCATGTGCGCGGGTGGGGACGCCCAGTGGCCAGCCTGCAACGGCGCGAACATGTTGCTCAAACTGGGAAACGGGGCATGCGTCTTCTGTCCAGTGACCGGAGTTGTGAACGCGTGGGGCGATCTCATTCACCTTCAGCTTGGTCGCATCGCCGTTCTTGACGACGAATAGTTCCACGCCCATCACGCCAACATATTCGAGGGCCACTGCAATGCGTGTGGCCATCTGGATGGCTTCCTCTTTGGTTTCCTCCGGAATGTCCGCAGGTACACTGGAAGTCTTCAGGATTTGGTTTTTGTGATAGTTGTCAGAAGGGTCGTAGCACTTCACCGTGCCGTCCACGCCGCGGGCGACAATCACAGAGATCTCTTTTTCAAACGGGACGATCCCTTCCAGAATGGCTGGCTGGTTGCCGAGATGCTCCATGGCGCCATTGATATCTTCCGGCGTGCGGATCATTATCTGGCCTTTGCCGTCATAACCAAACCGGCGGGTCTTGAGGACACCTTGCCCGCCGAGCTTCTCAAGAGCGGCTTCCAGCTCTTCCTGAGTATCGACCTTGATGAATGGCGCGACCTGTGTGGCGGCTTCTTCTGACAGGAAGGTTTTTTCTACCAGACGGTCTTGAGAGACCTTGAGTGCGCGCGGTCCCGGACGAACCGGAACGAACTGTTCCAGAATGCGGGCTGTTTCGCCGGGCACGTTTTCAAACTCGTAGGTGACCACGGAGACGCTCTTTGCGAATCGGGTGAGGGCCTGTTCATCCTCATAGGCTGCTACAGTCTTTTCGCCGGAGACTTCAAAAGCCGGGCTGTCTTCATCAGGGCAATAGATATGGCACTTTAGGCCCATCCTGCTGGCTGCTTGTGCGATCATGCGGCCAAGCTGGCCTCCACCCAGAATACCAATCGTGTCGCCAGGACGTAGTGTGGAACCCATTTCGAAAACTTCCTAGATTGTTAGGTGGCCATATTTTAGGGGCCAGATGTTAGCGCAGGTTGAAACAAAAAAGGCGCCTGCAATTGGGCGCCTTTGAAACTCTTACTCTTCCGGATTGACTGGCTTTTCTGCAATCGCCTGGCTTTGCTTGTCGCGCCAATCATCCAAGTTGGCAGCGATTTCCGGATTATTGAGCGCCAGAATAGCTGCTGCCATGAGGGCTGCGTTGACAGCACCGGCGCGGCCAATAGCGAGGGTTCCGACCGGGATACCCGCTGGCATCTGAACGATGGAGAGCAGGCTATCTTGGCCTTTTAGGGCGCGCGACTCAATTGGCACACCGAAAACAGGTAGTGGAGTCATGGATGCAGCCATGCCCGGAAGGTGGGCGGCGCCGCCTGCACCGGCGATAACAACCTTGAAGCCGTTGTCTTTTGCGGTTTTGGAAAACTCTACCAGACGGTCCGGGGTGCGGTGCGCGGAGACGATGCGAGCATCATAGGAGATTCCCAGTGCTTCTAGCGTGTCTGCAGCGTTTTTCATGGTTGGCCAATCGGATTGGCTTCCCATGATGATGGCGACTTCTGGCTGGTCTGTGCGGCTCATAAAACTGGCACCTCTGAAGGTCTGGGAAGAAAGCGCGGATTATAGGAATACCGCCGCATGTTTCAACCCAATTATAACAAGAAATGCCAATAGTATACGAAGGTTAGAAGCATGCCTCTAAATTAGGCAATAATGTCAGGCAACAGCTGTGTCTCCAGCATCTGGATTTTGTCTTTCAACATGAGCTTTTTCTTTTTCAGGCGTTGGAGCTGAAGAATATCCGAGCGTCTTGTCTCTATGAGGGCTTCGATGGAATGATCGAGATCCCGATGCTCCTGTCGCAACTCAGCAAGCTCGGAGCGAAGGCCCTGCTGATCTAGGTTGTCTTCCGTCATTGTTTTATCCTCACATGACACCCATCGGCCTGTGTGCAATTTCCTCTATCAAAAAATTCTGATAGGGCGCATTGTCGCAATTTTTTGCCTTCTATCAGTATAGCGAATCTGGCGGCACGATGAACATGAGTCTCTCGATTTTTACAGGAAGTGTGTGTATCCGCGTAAATTACGCAGCGTATATGAAGGGTTGAATACTAAGTAGAGTTCTCTTTTGGGTGGAATGTGAAGCCCATTAAATTTACTGGGTCATTTATTAGTTCATTAAGTTTTTCATGAACTACCGATCTCGCGTTGTATGGGCCGCAAAAAAACAGCTAATCATCGTTCGACAACTGAATAAAATGGTGCCATCATCTTCCTGTAACAGAGACAATGTAGGAGGATCTGAACCTATGTCCATCCGTGAGCATTTGACTGAGCTGGAACGCCGCCATGCTACTCTTGAGAAGCAACTGCAATCAGCCAAGCACCATCCTTCAATGGATGAAATTGAACTAGGCAATCTAAAAAGGCAAAAGTTGAAGCTTAAGGACGAAATCTCGCGATTACGAGTGACTGGGTAGCCTTATCTCTTCTATGAACTACGTGAATGCGCCGCTAAATGCGGCGCATTTTTTGTTGGGAATCACGGAAGCGCCTTTGCTTCCTCGCGCAACACGAACTTCTGGATCTTGCCGGTGGAGGTTTTGGGAAGGTCTTTGAAGACAACAGTCTTAGGTGATTTGAAGCTAGCGAGATGCTGTTTGCAATAGGCTAAGATGTCTTCTTCCGACACGTGGCTTTCTTCCTTCAACTCCACAAAGGCGCAGGGGGTTTCGCCCCATTTTTCATCGGGGCGGGCGACCACAGCTGCTGCAGAGACATCCGGGTGCTTGTAGAGGATCTCTTCGATCTCGATAGATGAGATGTTCTCACCTCCTGAAATAATGATGTCTTTGGATCGATCCTTCAGCTGGACGTAGCCATCTTCATGCTGAACTCCGAGATCTCCTGAGTGGAACCAGCCACCTGCGAAGGCTTCCTGCGTTGCAGATGGATTCTTCAAATACCCTTTCATCACCACGTTGCCTTTGAACATGACCTCGCCGATGGTTTCTCCATCTGCC
Source organism: Pseudovibrio japonicus (assembly GCF_014651595.1). GTDB lineage: Bacteria > Pseudomonadota > Alphaproteobacteria > Rhizobiales > Stappiaceae > Pseudovibrio > Pseudovibrio japonicus. The sequence goes on from NZ_BMXE01000005.1 coordinate 217,032, forward strand.
GGAACCGGTTCCATGGTCTCGGGATCAAGCACAGCCAGGTCCTCCAGAGCGACGTAATTGACGCCTTGCCTTGCCTTCAGTGCAGCTTGCTCGGAGATTGGCAGCGTATCCCAGTGCTCATGCCATTCATTGACGACGGCAGGGCCGTAGACTTCTGTGAGGCCATATAGATGTGTGACGTTGAAGCCCTCTTCGGCCATTGCGGCAAGCACGGCTTCTGGTGGCGGGGCTGCGGCGGTGAAAAACTCGACCTCGTGCGGGAGTTTACGCTTCTGGTCCTCTGGCGTGTTGAGAAGCGTGGACATGATTATCGGCGCGCCGCAGAGGTGGGTGACCTTCTCATCTGCCAATGCGTTCCAGATTGCCTCCTGTCGTACCTGGCGGAGACAGACGTGTGTTCCGGCAACGAGTGACAGCGACCATGGGAAACACCAACCGTTGCAGTGGAACATTGGCAGGGTCCAGAGATACACCGGCTTTTTGCCCATGGCAGCGGTGATGATGTTGGCCTGTGCCAACAAATAGGCGCCGCGATGGTGGTAGACCACTCCCTTGGGGTTGCCTGTGGTGCCGGAGGTGTAGTTGAGTGAGATGGCGTCCCATTCATCCGCTGGCAGTTGCCACTGGAACTGTGGCGAGCCACTGGCAATAAGCTCTTCGTACTCCAGCTCTCCAATGAGGGGCGCTGTTTGCGGGAATTCCTTATCGTCGTAGAGCACAACGGTTGGCTTAACTGTTGCCAGTTCCAGTGCTTCGCTCATAACCTTTGAGAACTCGCGATCAACAATTACCAGCTTGCTTTCTGCGTGATCCAACTGGAAGGCGATGATCGCGGCGTCGAGCCTTGTGTTCAAGGCGTGCAGCACAGCACCAGCCATGGGTACCCCGTAATGGGCTTCTAGCATGGGAGGGGTGTTGGACAGCATCACGGAGATGCAATCATTCTTTCCAATGCCACGCAGCTGCAGAGCGCTGGCAAGTAAAAGGGAGCGTTCGTAAAACTCTTTATAGGATCGGCGAATGCTGCCGTGGATGATGGCTGTGTGGCTTGGGAAAACTTTTGCGGCTCTCTCTAAAAAACTGAGTGGTGTCAAGGAAGCGTAATTGGCATCGTTTTTTGGGAGGCCTTTGTCGAAATATGACTTGTTTGAGCTACTGTTGTTCATGAAATTCCTCAGTATTCGAAATCCCACTCAAGAGAATATGAAGCTCCCTTGAGGTGACAGCCCGCTTACCCAAGATAGTCACAGGCTCGGATGCAGTGATAAGGATTGAGGGCGTCACTTATATTGACATATCTGAATACAGGCGAAGAAGGTAGCCTAGTTGGCTTAGATGTTTGTCTGATGGTCTTCTTGCTATTAGCCTTTACTATATAAGTAGTTCTATGAATTTAATAAAATAAGGCGACATATCCGGCGAATTAATATGCGTCGGTTGCAATATGGATGTCTGTTTAACCGAAAAAGTGAAATCCTATTGCTCATTGGGGCGGAATGAAAGCTCGCGACAATTTGCAACACCTTGGAAGCCTTCCACCTTTGCTTTTCGATTTGTAATGTGGACCTGTCTGACAAAAGAATAAACTGCGACCCGTTTGATGCGGTGCGTGATGATAAGCAGGGCACATATGACTGTTACGACACCAAATCCGCAGGGAAAGATCGCCCTATTCTTGGGCATAGTTTTCTGTGTGCTTACGGTGGTTCTTACAGGGTATATCTTCACTCTTGGTCCTGAGGCATCACAGGACGCACAGTGGCTTGTGCTGCTGGTGGCGTTTCCCGCTGTCATCCAACTTTATCTTAAGCGTGCGGTTATTCTCAGTCATTTTCGGGAGCATTGGTATCTTTGGGCGGTTACGACTGCGGTCACTATGGTTGTTGGGCTTCAGCTCAACTATGCTCAGCTGAGCTCCTCAGATAGCATGGCAGTTCAGCTGCGGACCTATTTCTTCTCGTGGGTGGAAGGACAGTCAGCCAACTCAGAATATGCTGGTGACTCAACTGACTCCTACAACGTGAAGCAAGTGCGATATCGCGTTGTTTCGCCCTCACGTGGTGAGTTGGATTTGACGGATCCTTCCAACTATCTTCAGAACACAGTGACGTGGAAGCCCTTGCCGGAAGACACCTATAAGGCCAGGGGGCCGATCGCCGCCATTAAGCGGGTGCTTTACCACGGCTTGGGTGAGCGGAATTGAACCGTTTGCGATCAGCTGTAGCGCTTGTCTTAGGGTATCGGCATTAAGCGCCTAAAGTCCCATCCCAAATTAGTTTCAGTGCGACAATGAAGAGCGCTCCATAGGTGATCTTGTAGAAGAGTACCTTGTCGATGTGTTTTGCGATCCTAATCCCTGCCAATGTTGCCAAAGGAGCTAGTGGGAGCAGAATCAGAGATGTTGCGATATTTTTGGCATCAAACTGGCCAAGTGCGAAGTAGGGCAGGACCTTAGAGAAGTTGATGACCGCGAAGAAGATGACTGCTGTTCCGGCCATGACGGGTGGTGCCAGTCTGAGTGGGAGAACGTACATCTGAAAAGGGGCTCCGCCTGCATGGGCGATGAAACTGGTGACGCCAGAGGTTGCACCCCAAAATCCACCCATAATGACGTTGTGCGGTTTAGGTGGTTTGCTGGCTTTATTGTTGAACCAATAGTCGAGCACAAAGACCAAGGCGATGCCGCCGGTGATCAGCCGAATATGGGTATCAGAGATATGAGCAGCGCCGAAATATCCGATTAATGTTCCTGCGAGGCCAGCGGGTATGACGATGAGCAATGTTTTCCTGCAGTATATGGCCCGATAAGACAGCAACCCAACGGCGTCCATAACAAGCAAGATCGGGAGAAGTATGCCTGCTGCTTGCACAGGCGGAATTGCCAATGACATGAGCGGTACGCCGACGAGAGCAAGACCGCCTCCGAACCCTCCTTTTGCCATGCCAACAATGAAAACAGCGGGTATTGCACAGAGGTAGAAGTAGGGATCGGTGATTGGCAGCATGATGTATTCCCTGCGGAGGGGCAGGCAAGTCCTTTTTAATTAAAGGGAAAGCAAGAAATACCCGGATTGGAGGCGCGGGTTCATCATTCGTTATAAGCCGATTTTCTAATATGGCACAACTTGCCTTTGGGCCTTTCTGGGCTCAGTCTTACGCGAACCTGTGGTCAGGTACTGTGCAGGGGTGCATGGGAGGAGAGCAGTTATGACGAGCCGATATCACGACATCTATAATGGATGGAAAGAGAACAAAGAAGCCTTTTGGGATGAGGCTGCAAAGGGCATCGACTGGTTCTCGCCCTATACCAAAACCTTTGATGCGTCACTAGGAGCGTATGGTCGTTGGTTCGTCGGTGGTGAGTGCAACACCTGTTATAACTGCGTTGACCGGCATGTGGAACATGGCCGCCCAGGGCAACCTGCAATCATTTATGACAGTGCGGTTACTGGTGAGAAGCGGACTTACACCTACCATGATGTGCAAGAGGAAGTGGGCGCTATGGCGGCTCTGCTTCGGGAGAGGGGTGTAGAAAAAGGCACAATGGTGCTGATTTATATGCCGATGATCCCACAGGCGATGTTCGCGATGCTGGCCTGTGCGCGTCTTGGTGCGATCCACTCAGTTGTATTTGGGGGGTTTGCTGCGCAGGAGCTTGCTGTTCGTATTGAAGATTGCAAGCCCAAGGCGATCGTTAGCGCGTCCTGTGGTATCGAGCCGGGGCGTGTGGTGGCTTACAAGCCGCTGCTTGACCAGGCGATTGAACTGTCCTCCCACAAACCTGATTTCTGTTTTATTCAGCAACGCGAGCAACTGACCGCTGATCTTATTGAAGGCCGCGACTTTGATTTAGGCGCGCTGATGACAACTGCGGTGTCAGAGAAGATGACCACCGAGTGCGTTCCTGTTGCTGCGACCGATCCTCTCTATGTGCTTTACACCTCCGGCACGACTGGCCAGCCCAAAGGCGTGGTGCGTGATAATGGTGGCCACATGGTTGCGCTGAAGTGGTCCATGGACAACCTTTATGGCGTTGATCCGGGCGAAGTGTTCTGGGCCGCTTCTGATGTGGGCTGGGTTGTTGGGCACTCCTACATCGTTTACGCGCCGCTGCTTCATGGGGCCGCGACTATTCTTTATGAAGGCAAACCAGTGGGAACGCCGGATGCCGGTGCGTTCTGGCGTGTGATTTCCGAGCACTCAGTGGTTTCGCTGTTCACTGCGCCGACGGCGTTCCGTGCCATCAAGAAGGAAGACCCGGAAGGCAAGGAATTGGCCAAGTACAGCACATCTGGTTTGCGGTCACTGTTCCTTGCTGGAGAGCGTGCTGATCCGGATACCATTTTGTGGGCGGAGAACCTCCTCGGTGTGCCTGTGATCGACCATTGGTGGCAGACGGAAACCGGCTGGTGTATTGCTGGCAACCCTCTGGGACTTGGCAAGCTGCCGGTCAAACTGGGCAGTTCCACCGTGCCGATGCCGGGCTATGACATGCGTGTGTTGGATGATGAAGGCAATGAGCTTGGTGTTGGTGAACTGGGCAATATTGTGGTGAAGCTGCCGATGCCTCCGGGCTCGCTGCCAACACTTTGGAATGCAGATGACCGTTTCAAGGAAGCCTATCTTGCCGAATTCCCGGGCTACTACAAGACGGCGGATGCTGGCCTGATAGATGAAGATGGCTATCTTTTCGTCATGTCGCGCACTGATGACATCATCAATGTTGCTGGACATCGTCTGTCCACTGGCGGAATGGAAGAGGTGCTTTCAGAGCACCCCGCTGTAGCCGAGTGTGCGGTGATTGGTATTTCCGATAATCTCAAAGGTCAGCTGCCATGCGGGTTTGTTGTGCTTAAGAGTGGGGTTGAAAAGCCTACGGACGAGATCGAAAAAGAGCTTATTGCTCTGGTGCGTGAAAAGGTTGGGCCTGTTGCAGCCTTCAAGCTGGCGATTACGGTTGAGCGCCTTCCAAAAACGCGGTCAGGCAAAATCCTGCGTGGGACCATGCGGAAGATCGTTGATGGCGAAGATTTCAAGATGCCCGCAACGATTGATGACCCCGCGATATTGGATGAGATTGCCGAGGCGATTTCTGTTCGTGGCCTGGCATCGGTCGGTTAAATTCAGAGGAACTACGTAGTTTTTACTGTAGAAGTACGTCGACATAGCTAACCTTTACGACTAAGGTCGGCAAAATTTTCGGCAATGCCAGAGGTATCTTCAAAGTGAAACTAGAGAAAAAAGTTGCGATTGTAACCGGTGGCGCTCAAGGCATCGGTTACGCAATAGCGCAGCGTTTCTTGCAAGATGGCGCCAAAGTCATGATTTCCGACGCTGATGAGCGTGCGGGTGAAGCAGCACAGGAAGCTCTCTCGGAGTTTGGACCTGTGGCGTTCAGCCATTGCGATGTCAGTGTTCGACTGGATGTACGTAACATGGTTGCGAACACCCTTGATGAGTTTGGTGATGTTGACGTGTTGGTGAATAACGCCGGCATCACCGCCGCAGGCGATTTCCTACAGGTTTCCGAGGAAGATTTTGACCAGGTTCTTCGCGTCAATCTCAAGGGCGCCTTCCTGTGTTCCCAGGCTGTTGCCCGGCACATGGTGGAGCGGGTTGAAGACGGTGGGCCTGCAGGCTCAATCATCAATATCAGCTCGGTCAACAGTGTTCTGGCGATCCCTGATCAAGTGCCTTACACAGTCTCCAAGGGTGGCTTAAATCAGCTGACCAATGTTTCTGCAGTTGCTTTGGCCAAGCATGGCATTCGTGTAAATGGCATTGGGCCGGGTTCTATTGAAACCGAAATGCTCAAGAGTGTCGTTCAGGATGCGGGTAAGATGCAAACCGTGCTGTCCCGCACTCCGCTTGGTCGTCTGGGCCAGCCAGCAGAAATCGCAGGTATTGCGGCTTTTCTTGCGTCAGACGATGCGAGCTATATTTCTGGGCAAACGATCTTTGCAGATGGCGCACGCTTGCCGCTGAACTATACAGTGAATGTGAACGAGCCAGAGTAATCTGTTTGTTCGCCTTATCAAAAGCCGCGCTCCTTAGAAGCGCGGCTTTTTTTGTTCTAACTTAGCTGTTGCTGCGAGTTGAGCGCTTCGGCACCAACTTCGAACTGCATTCTGGCGAGCTTAGCGTAAAGACCGTTTTGGGCGACCAGCGTGTCGTGGGTGCCTTCCTCAACGATCTTGCCGGCCTCCATCACTACGATGCGGTCTGCTTTGAGCACTGTTGCCAGACGGTGAGCAATGATGAGCGTTGTACGCCCTTCCATCAGCTTATCGAGTGCTTTTTGAACGATGGTCTCGCTGGCAGCATCAAGTGCGCTGGTGGCTTCGTCTAGAAGGAGCACAGGTGCATCCTTCAGGATAGCGCGGGCAATGGCGATGCGCTGGCGTTGACCGCCAGAGAGGGTGACACCACGCTCGCCAATGAGGGTGTCATATCCATCCTTCATGGTGCTGATGAAGTCGTCTGCCAGCGCGAACCTTGCGGCGTCCACGATTTGCTCACGGGTCGCGTTGTCTTTGCCAAAGGCGATGTTTTCTGCAATGGAGCTACCAAAGATCGCGGTATCCTGCGGCACCAATGCGATGTGCTCGCGCAGGTCACGTGGATCTGTGGCATCAAGTTCGGTGCCATCCAGTGTGATTTTGCCGGAGACGGGGTCGTAGTACCGCATCAGCAGCTGGAATAGGGTGGACTTGCCTGCACCACTTGGGCCAACGATTGCGACGGTCTCGCCTTTTTTGACTGACAGGTTCAGCCCTTCCAGAACGCCAGCTTCTTTCGCTGTGGGGTAATGGAATGTGACATCGCTAAACTCGATCTCACCGATGGCCGGTGAGGGCAGGGCGACCGGATTTTCCGGAGCGTTGATATCGGAGGGCACATGCAACAATCCGGTAATGCGGTCTGCGGCACCTGTGGCCTTTGCCAGTTCGCCCCATACCTGTGAGAGTTCGCTCATAGCTCCAGCGGCAATGATGGAGTAGATGAGGAACTGTGTGAGCTGACCACCCGTCATACGTCCATCAATCACGTCCAGTGCGCCAACCCAGAGTACGGCTACGATGCTGGAGGCGATGATTAGGATGATTGTGGCGATGAGAAGTGCGCGGGCGCGGGTGGCAATGAGAGCAGCTTCATAGGTTGTCTCGATATCGCCCTCAAATCGGTCGGACACGTTCTTTTCGTTTGTGAAGGCCTGAAGCGTACGGATGGAGCCAAGCACTTCAGTTGCGTAGGCGATTGCGTTGGCGAGCGTTGATTGTACATGGCTGGTTCTGTTGCGCACTGCACGACCAAAGCCAAGCAATGGAAGCACGATCAGTGGAATTGCAAGCAGCACAAACAGGGAGAGACGCGGGCTGGTGATGACCATCAAGGTGGTGGAGCCCGCAAACATCAGTAGGTGGCGCAGGGCGATTGAGGCACTGGCGCCGAAGGCAGATTGAATCAGTGTGGTATCTGCAGTAAGGCGGGAGATGATTTCGCCAGACTTGGTCTTGTCGTAAAACGACGGAGACAAGTAGGAGAGGTGGCGGAACACATCGGAGCGCAGATCAGCAACGACTCGTTCGCCGATCATCATCACCATGTAATAGCGTAGTGAGCTGGTGATCGCGAGCAAGGCGATTACAAAAATGATGAAGATGAAATAGTCATCGATCAGGTTGGGATTGTCGCCCGTAAAGCCGTAATCAACCATGTAGCGGACTGCAATTGGCAGCACCAAGGTGAGACCGGCTGCAGCCAACAGAGCGAAGGTTGCCAGAACCAGACGGGCCTTGTGCCTTAAAAGATAAGGGAAAAGCGTTGCTAGTGGCCGCAAGATCTTTTCCCGATTGTTTGAGTCCTGCTGGCTCATGCCACCCCCGGATTTATGCCAAATCATCAATGTTTATCTTATGATGCAGTAGATGTGTCCCGCCAGATTTAATTGCAAGCACTTTCTCTGGATTTCTGCGGGGTGTACCCCCTTGTCTCCTCGGTTTGGATGGGTTATAGACCCCTTCACGATTATGCCGTGTTTAGTAAAGCGCGGCTTCTTTCTACCGATGCTTCAGGCCAGCCCAAAGCCCATCTTTTGATCGAGGCGGCCCGGCCGTTGCTGACAGGACAGTTTAGTCATGAAACAGGACATTCATCCAGATTACCACACCATCACTGTAAAGCTCGTTGATGGTAGCGAATTCACCACCCGTTCTACTTACGGTAAAGAAGGTGACACTCTGCAGCTCGACATCGACCCGAGCTCCCACCCAGCATGGACTGGCGGTGACCGTCAGCTTATGGACCGTGGTGGTCGCGTGTCCCGCTTCACCAACAAGTTTGGTGGCTTCCTGGGCAAATAACTGCTCTGAAGTTTGCGAAATTAAAAAACCCGAAGCGTTTGCTTCGGGTTTTTTTGTGCGCGTTTGAGGAGTGCGCAGGGTTGCCAGCGGAGTTTACGGCCAGCGAACTCTATTGGACTTACTTGAAGGTGGCCTTGATATGGGACAGCTGATCACCCACCGGATTGGAGGTGTTGGCGGCTTGTTCTCGCAAGAGCTCTTCCTTGAGCATATTGTCGATATGTTTGACGCGTCTTTGTAGCTGGAAGGACATCTGGATCAGGGAGCGCAGCTTCTCGGGCAGGTCAGTCCAGGCCGGGTTCTGCAGGTCTCTGGATGCATTGTCGACGCGTATCTTGTTTTTCTCATTCTGTGCTTCGGCTTGCATGATCTCGCCGTTGTTGACCGCGCGTTGCAAGAGAAGCCAGGAGGCCAGTTGCATGAGGCGGGTGGTGAGACGCATGGATTCTGTGGCGTAGGCGAGTGAGGCGGCCGTCCCGAGAGCTTTGCTCTGTTTTCTTCCTGGCCCGTCAAGATAGGAGGCTGTTTCTTCAATCAGCCCCATGCCTTCGCGGAATAGCAGCATGAAGTTTTCTGAGGACATGAGCCGTTGCGCAAAGCTGAAGGTATTTTCTGGTCCTGTTTCAGTACTGAATTCACCCATTTTAAAACCCCTCAGTGATCACGTTAGGTTTCTCTTGCGCTTGTTCCCGGCTTTCCCAGTCTGAAACACTTAGGGCTCGAAAGTTGAAGTGAGCCTTTGGGAAAGACTAAAACTGTCTCGAAATGGAGCAAGAGATCTTACTTCATTTTGAGAGCAGCAAAGCCCGTGCCAAGTCAGGGTTGTAAATTGAGTGGTTGATCTCGGGCAGGACGGTTTTCAGGCAAAAAAAGAGCCGCATCGGTGCGGCTCTAAGGTGTTTTAACAGGGAGGCGTCAAGCAGAGTGAGCAATCACTCTGGATCCAGATCAACTGGAATAGCTAAGTTTTAATTTAAAATAGTTAACGATGCGTAAATTATAAGTATATCATCTATATATTTTGCGTTATGTCCAAATCTATTTTATGTATATATGTTTGTTTTGTTTTAAGCAGTGTTTTATTACTTGAAGAATCTTTCTGCAGACGCGCTGATATTGGACTTTGTTTTGATCTCATCCTCAACGCGTGTGATTTCTGCCTTAAGTTGCTCAAGGCGTTCGTTTAATTCGTGGATCGACAAGGCGCTGAGTGGTTCTCCCAGGACTACTCCGGAGGTTGCTCTGCGTGGTGTATCATCATCATCAAAAATACCCATGGCTTCTACGAACTCCTTCTTTTGGCCTTCAGCGTATTCTCTGTTTCAAAAAAACAGAGAATTCACCATTGGTGGGGTAGACGGGCTCTGGTTGCCAACTATTCTTCTCCGAATTGAACAAGTGAGCAAGCGGCAGTTTTAGCTATTTGCGAAGATCGAGGCAAAAAATGACAGTAGATGATCGCCCAGAACTGATGAAAGCCGTGGTTATGAATGGTGCCGGGGGCTCGGAGGTTCTCGAGATTGCAGAGGTCAATGTGCCGAAACCTGGTGCGGGTGAGGTGCTGATCAAGGTGCATGCTGCCGGTATCAACCGTCCGGATGTCTTTCAAAGAATGGGCGCATATCCGGCGCCTCCGGGTGCGTCTCCTTTGCTGGGTCTGGAAGTCTCCGGTGAGATTGTCGAGTTGGGAGAAGGCGTTGCCTCCCATACGTTGGGCGAAAAAGTCTGCGCTCTGACGCCCGGTGGCGGTTACGCGCAGTACTGCGTTGCGCCTGCTGCTCACGTGCTGCCTGTTCCTGCCGGACTGTCCATGGAGGAAGCGGCGGGTATTCCAGAAACCTTCTTTACAGTTTGGTCGAATGTGTTTGACCGACTGGGGTTGCAGTCCGGTGAGAGGTTCCTTGTTCATGGTGGCTCCTCCGGGATCGGGACAACGGCAATTCAGTTGGCAAAGGTGTTTGGGGCTGAGGTGTTTACGACCGTTGGGTCTGAGGAGAAAGCGCAGGCGGTCCGAGAGCTTGGGGCTGACTATGTGATCAACTACCGTGAAACCGACTTTGTGAAAGAGATTGGCAACATCACCAGCAAGCAGGGTGTGGATGTCATTCTGGATATGGTTGGTGGTGATTATGTCGAGAAAAACTGGATTGTTGCAGCCATTGAAGGGCGTATCTGCCAAATCGCGACGCTCCACGGCCCTTCGGAAAATGTCAACTTCAGCCGGTTAATGATGAAGCGGTTGACGCATACCGGTTCTACGCTTCGGCCACGGACGAACGAGTATAAAGGCCATCTTGCTGAAGCGCTTCGCGCCAAGGTCTGGCCGTATCTGGAAACAGGCCGGGTTAAGGTGGTTTTGGATAAAGTGTTTGATTTCAGCGAAGTGAGAGCTGCGCATGAAAGGATGGAAGGCTCCGGTCATATTGGTAAGATCATCCTCAAAGTCGCCTAGGGAATGTGCATAGGTTGGTTTTGAATTCTCACAGGTTTCATGAGGATGGTGGAGGCAGGTGCTGAACTGGTTTGCTTTTGAGGAAATGTGAGCGTATAGTGCGCTCAAGTTTCCCCAAAAACTCTTATGGAATTCGGCTTCGCCTCCTTTGATTAGGCTGTGGAGCACACAGGAGGGATTTATACAATGTCCAACGCACCGCTTATGCCAAAGGCAACAGCCGTATGGTTGGTAGACAACACCGCTCTGGGCTTTGATCAGATTGCTGCGTTTTGTAAGCTGCATCCGTTGGAAGTGAAGGCGATCGCTGATGGTGAAGCTGCACAGGGCATCAAGGGTATGGACCCGGTTCTTGCAGGTCAGCTGACCCGTGAAGAGATTGAAAAGGCTCAGAATAATCCAAGCTATCGGATGCAGCTTTTTGAATCGAAGGTTCGTGTTCCTGAGAATAAGCGCAAAGGGCCTCGCTATACTCCGGTTTCTCGCCGTCAGGATCGCCCGAACGCAATCTTGTGGCTTGTTCGGTACCATCCTGAGCTGCTTGATGCTCAGATCATGCGTCTTGTTGGTACAACCAAGCCGACAATTGAGGCTATTCGTACCAGAACCCATTGGAACTCTGCGAATCTTGAGCCGATGGATCCTGTGACGCTGGGGCTGTGTTCCCAGATTGAGCTGGACATTGAAGTCGAGAAAGCTGCGAAGAACGCTCCGAAGCCTATGGAAGGTGAAGAGCCGCAAACCCTTATGCCTGTTGACGAAACAACAAGCGAAGAGGCAATTGCAGCAGCGTTTGCAACTCCTGCGCCTAAGACTCGTGAGGAAGAAGAGGAAGTGGATGCAGATGCTGTGTTCGCGAACTTCAAGTCTAGCGATGATGAGAACGAAGACGAGCGCTAAGATCGTCCCTCCGACTGTCTAGGTCAGAGTGTCCTTCGGTTCGTCCGAGTACGAGAAAATTCGAGAAGCCGCTGCCAGCTTTGGGAGCGGCTTTTTGTTGTTTGCGTTGGTTTGAGACAATTTGCGCGACTTTGCGTTTTTCCCGCGTTGCTTTGCGTTGTTATGTGGCGATCGACCTTCAAAGCAGCGCTTTCTGCTAAGCTGCATGCCAGAGTGGGTGGCTCTGCAAACTCGGCGGGCATAATCTCACGGACGAAACTCGGTCAGCTTGTTTTCGGGGGAGTTACTCCCCTTGCTGTGGCTCTGGTTTATACTCTAAGTTCGATGCAATTCTTCTTGGTGCTTTTCTGTCAGGTCGGTTCTTTCATGCGGATTTTTTTCGGGGCTTTTGTTGTGCTGATGCTGGCCTGTGGGGTGTCCTTGGGCGCTTCCGGGCTGAAGAATGAAAACCTGTTGGTGAGTGTGCCTGTTGGTTACAAGATTGCTTTTTCTGATCGCAAGCCAGGGCTTCTAGTCTCCGAGATGATCCCTGATGCCCAGTCTTTGGAAGACTGGAAGGATATGCTGACTGTCCAGATTTACTATTCTCGCCAGATGAAAATGAGTGTTCTGGAGGCCGCGTATACGCAGACGGCCAATCCGGCTTGCAAGGAACACAACGGCGCCCTGGTCGGTAAAGGCCATGAGAATGGGTATGAATACGGCTTATTCATCTCTTCTTGCAGCACGACACCTGCTTCGAAAAGTGAAACGGTGCTGACCAAGGCGATCCTTGGCGAGGATAGCACGTATTTCATCATCAAATCCTGGCGCTCGGTGCCTGATAAGGATGAGATCGTGAAATGGTCTCGCTACATGAAGGGTGTGAAGGTGTGCGACAGCCGAATTGCGGAGAGAGCGTGTCCGTGAGTGTTAGTGCTGTGTAGGTTGCTTGTGGGCTGCTACTGAATGCAGGCTGATCGGCTTGGGGGTATGGGGGCCGGGATGACATCAAGCGGGGCGCACTTTCATGATCAGTCCAAGGGGCGGGTATTCATAGTGCAGCTGATGTGAGGTGCTCGCAAAATACAGGATTCTGCTGGTCTTCAAAGCGGAGTGCTGTTGCGATGCGTTAAACGTGCTTTTGTTGTGCAGTGTGGGGCTTGGGTGCCTATGCTGGCTAATGTTTTACTTCACATACAAAAGGCAGCTGCCTGATTTGAGATCAAGCGAACTGCCTTTGTTTGTTTTGTCTCCTCGCTCCTCAGTACTCCTGCACTTAGGAGAGCCGTCCTTACCGCTGTGTCAGCTTTAGCTCGATGCGGCGGTTTTTGGCGTTGGCTTCGGGGCTGGTGCCTTGTTCCAGTGGCTGGTATTCACCAAAACCGGCAGCGACCAGGCGGTCAGGTTCAACGCCTCTGGCGATGAGGTACTTGACCACGGAGATTGCGCGGGCTGCTGAGAGGTCCCAGTTGTCGCGCAGGCGACCGGTGCCGGAGAGGGGACGGGCATCGGTGTGGCCATCCACGCGCAGGACCCAGTTGATCTCTGGCGGGATTTCTCCTTCAAGTTCGATAATAGCACTTGCGAGGATATCCAGCTGGTTCTTACCTTGCGGGTTGACCTCGTCATCACCAGAGGAGAACAGCACCTCTGACTGGAACACAAAGCGGTCGCCGACCACTTCAATATCGGAGCGCTGGGCGAGGATTTCGCGCAGGCGACCAAAGAAGTCGGAGCGGTATCTGGAAAGTTCCTGCACACGCTGGGCGAGGGCCACGTTGAGCCGCTTGCCAAGATCGGCAATGCGGGTCTGGCTTTCTCTGTCGCGGGTCTCAGATGCTTCCAGCGCATCTTCGAGCACGGCGATCTGGCGGCGCAGGGCGCTGATTTGCTGGTTGAGCAGTTCTACCTGTGCCAGCGCCTTGTCGCTGATCTGCTGTTCGCCTTCCAGTTTTGCCTGAAGAGCGGCCAGTGCGCCACCTGCCTCATCGATCTGCCCTGAGCGGTCGTTGAGCAGGCTCTGAAGACGATCCCGTTCTTCAGAGGTCTGGTCCAGACCCAGTTGTAAGGAGGAGATGGTGGATTCCAGATCTCCCACATTGGCTTTTTCCAATGCCAGAAGCTCTGTGAGTTCAGCGATTTGCTGGTTGAGGCGATTGAGCACCTTATCCCGCCCAGACAGCTGCTGGCTAAGGAAGAACTGCGCAATCATGAAGATTGAGAGCAGGAAGATGAACACCAGCAGCAGCGCGGACATGGCATCCACGAAACCCGGCCAGTAATCCTCTGAGTTGTTTTGAGACCTGCGTGAGCGTACACCAGCCATGCTTTAATTCTTCTCCCGCTCTACCTCTGTGGTGAGCGTTTTCAGGAAGCGTTCAATCCGGCGCTGTTGCATGGATTGTGCCTCGGCCCATTCGCGCATCATTTTCTGCTCGGAGCGTACGTGTTGGACGAGGCCCTGAATGCCTTCTGCAAGTTTGCTCATGGCGGCGTTGGAGCTGTCGTCCGGCTCGGCGCCCTTTGCTTCCATGGACTTGCGAAGCTTATCCAGTGTGATGCGCAGGTCTGCTGCCATATCGGCGGATGTGCCGTTGCCCAGCTCGTCCGGATCGATATCGGTCAGGGTGGAGAGCCAGTCTTCCAGTTCCTGATAAAAGCGGTTTTGGGCTTGTCCTGCCTGCAGGTCGAGGAAGCCCAAAACGAGGGAGCCGGTCAGACCAAGCAACGAGGAGGAGAATGCAATGCCGAGGCCGGTCATCTGTGCGGTGATGCCGGAAACCAGATCTTCAAAGAGCACGTTTGCATCGCCGCCTGCCGCGTTCAGCGTGCTGACGGTGGTTGCCACGGCGCTCACGGTTTGCATCAGGCCCCAGAAGGTACCTACAAGACCGAGGAAGATGAGCAAGCGCGTGAGGTAACGTGAGATCTCGCGGCTTTCATCCAAGCGCATGCCGATGGAATCAAGCATGGAGCGCATGGTGGTTGGCGAGATGCTCATGTCGCCTGCTTTGTTGCTCAGCAGGGTTGCCATGGGTGCAAGAAGTACCGGTGGGCGGCGGACCTCAAGGCGTGGATCGCCGAGGCGGAAGCCGTTTACCCATGAAACTTCTGGAAAAATTCGCAGGACCTGGCGGAAGGACAGTAAGATACCCAGTGTGGCGACGCCCACGATCAGGCCGTTCAATGCCGGGTTTGCCATGAAGGCGGCTGTAATTTGCCCAATCAAGACGAAGGCGATGAAGCCCGCCAGGACTAGAAAAATAATCATGCGCCACAGGTAGACCTGTGGGCTCGACAGACTGTAGGGATCGTAGTCGCGTGCCATTATCCTGCATACATCTAAAGCAAAGCGGATTCCTTTGTCTGGCCAAGGCCATTCAACGCGGCGCCCACTTTATAGTGAATGATGTCTTTAGATAACGCGATTTTCGGCCAATAGGAAACCGCAAATCGCCGAGATCGCGTAAGAAACCCGTAAGTTTTTAAATAAGTCGCATTTTCGCGCCCCTGATGCCGTGTTTTGGACGGGATGTGGTCACGTTGGGGAAGCTCTGATTAGAATTGGGCTGCGGATGACTTGAGTTGCTCACCCCGAATATGATTGAACTTATGGCTAAAGCCTCGCGCTTTCTTATGTGATTGTTTTTTGTATTCTGTTGTATACAATTGTGGAGTGCCATCGAATTGGATGTCTATATGAGTGAACAGCGCTCCTTTGTACGAAAAGAGAGAAGACCGTAGCAATGAACGACTTGAGGACTTTTTCGGAATTTTCGACCTGCAACTACGCGGATTTTCTATCGCCGACTGCATTTATGGATCGGGGAATCAATAATTTGTGGTCCGGTGGGCCAAGGCTGGTCGGTCCAGCGTTTACGGTGAAATGCGAGCCCGGTGATAATCTGATGATGCATGCTGCGATCTATGAGGCTCCGCGTGGTTCTGTTGTGGTTCTGGATGCAGGCGATGATAAATTTGCGGTGGCGGGCGGCAACGTCTGTGCAGTTGCCAAGCAGCGGGGTATCGCGGGTTTTATTATTGATGGTGTCATTCGGGACATAGCTGAGATTCGCGATATGGAATTTCCGGTTTATGCGCGCGGGGTGGTCCCTAAACCGGGCAAAAAAGCGAAACTTGGGGAGTTGGGTGGCTCAGTTACGTGCGGGGGCATTACTGTTCAGACTGGTGACATTGTAGTTGCTGACGAAGATGGAGTTGTGATCATTGCGTGGGATGAGGCTGTTCGTGTTTTTGAGCAAACGCGGAAAAAAGTAGAGCAGGAGCGAAATCAGTCACTGGAGGAATGGCAAGGCACCCATTCGCGGAAAATTAGAGAATTAGTTTCTGAGCTTAGGGCTAGATCCCAGGCAGGCGCTTTGCTGTAAAACTTGGCTTCCCACCTTTACGCGATTGCTAGAGGTAAGCACGAAAACCTCCGATGATATTGAGCGGGAGTGTGGGAAGTTCGGCGAGGTCCGCATTAAATTGACTGCCACGGCTGGACCCCGCCACTGGTGTCATCCCGGCCACCGAGCCGGGACCCATGATGAGGTCTCGCAAATGGGAGTGTACGAATTAGGTGGGGGCGGGCGCGTTTCGGTTAAGCGTCTTCTCTTGGGGGATGCTTTTTAATATTGGATGATTGGGCGTGTGGCTCTGGGTCCCGGGTCTTCGCCCGGGATGACACTCGGGGGGAGGAGCGTGTGCTGGCGGGGTCCCAACAGCGTTGTGCTTGGGGCGTTGTCGATGGTTGTTGGGCTTCAGCGGTTGCGGCACACACCAATGCCATCCCAGCCAATGAACCGGAATTTATG
Organism: Pseudovibrio japonicus; assembly: GCF_014651595.1. GTDB lineage: Bacteria > Pseudomonadota > Alphaproteobacteria > Rhizobiales > Stappiaceae > Pseudovibrio > Pseudovibrio japonicus. The sequence goes on from NZ_BMXE01000005.1 coordinate 233,546, forward strand.
ATGAAATCCCTGAAATGATGATGGTGTGTTTGGGTGATTGTGGGAGCTTGTTGGGCTGGTCACACTGCTCTCATGTTTTACTTCATGTATATTTTGGCGAGTAAGCCGCGGGGGACGCTTTATACTGGCGTGACGAATGATCTTGCGCGGCGGGTTTATGAGCATAAGAACAAGATTGGGTGCCGGTTTACAGCGCAATACGGTATCTCCAAGCTGGTTTATTTTGAGGAGTTCAGAGACATAAATGATGCGATCCGTCGGGAAAAGCAGGTGAAACGGTGGCGGCGGGATTGGAAGATTGATGCGATCGAAGGCTTTAATCCGAAGTGGGATGATTTGTATCTGCGGTTTAATCACTGAGTGTACCTATGATGAATAGGTGAGTGGCTTTCAGTAATAACCTCGTTGCTGTGTATAGGCGTTACCTGTGGGTGGGGATGATGTCGAAGAGGTCCCAGTCGTCGGTGGTGGCGGTGATGAACTTCATGTCGCTGCCTTCCAGAACGGCGCAGGTGAGGCGGCCGGAGGCGTAGGCTTCGGTGTCAACGTCCATCCGGTTGGTACGGCGGTCGATGTGTTCGACAGGGGTGTGGCCGTGGACGACGAAGACGCCGAAGTCCTCCTCGTAATTGAGGAAGGGGCCGCGGATCCACATGAGCTCTTCAGGGTCTTGCTCTTTCAGCGGGACCTCGGGGCGGATGCCGGCGTGGACGAAGAGGTAGTCACCGCATCTGTATTGGAGTTGCAGGGATCTGAAGAAATCTTCGTGGGTCTTGGGCAGGTTGTCCCAGAAGAGGGCCAGAACGCTTTCTGCATCAGAAGCGCCGAGGAGTTCGTGTTCGGAAAGGCCGTAGGACAGCAGGGTTTCGAAGCCTCCCAGATCTTCCTAATGGTAGAATGTTGGTGGGTTTACCAGAAACTTCAGTAATGTGGCTTCGTGATTGCCTTTCAGGCAGATTTGCCGTGGGCTACGCTGGTGGTGATTGAGGAGGAACTCAATGACATTTCTGCTGTCCGGACCGCGGTCAATATAGTCGCCGAGGAAGATTGAAACGGGGTCCGCTACGGGCCGGTTGGCTAAATCGCTTTCTATGGCTTTGCTCATGACTTCCAGCAGGTCGTATCGGCCATGAATGTCCCCAGTTGCGTAAATACGGGTCCCTTCTGGCAGAGTTGGATAGGGGTTTTGCCTGGTGTTCACGTTGCAAATACCTGTCTGTTGCGCGGTCATTGGTGGGATCAATCTACTTTAAGAAAACGAATGAGGCGCAAACTGACAGGCTCAATTTGTTGGTTTTGCGGGTGGTTAGGATTGGGTTGGTTGGGATTGGTCGGATAAAATAGTTCGATATCGTACTTGTCTTATGTGAGTGCATGTGTTTATAGTGCGATATCGTACTAAATGGAGTTGAACGATGAACCTTTCCAGACGCAAGATGATTGGCCTTATGGGTGGTGGTGTGGTTGTGGCGGCGACTGCCTCTGCTGGTGGATTTTTGGCAACTCGCCGTCCAACGCGGGCGCTGGCTCCTTGGGCCGATGCGGGGGCCTACACTGAGCCGCGGATGAAGGCGCTATCCTACGCATTGCTTGCGCCCAACCCTCACAACCGTCAGCCATGGGTGGCAGAGCTGCGCGGCAGTGAGATGCTGGTCATACACCGCGACAAAACACTCAACCTGCCAGCGACTGATCCGTATGATCGTCAGCTAACCGTTGGCATGGGGTGTTTTCTGGAGCTTTTGCGCATGGCGGCGGCGGAAGATGGATATGATTTGCAGACGGAGTTGTTTCCACTGGGAGAAGATGGGCCAGTTGCAACAGCTTACTTTGCGAAGGGGGGCACCCCCGATCCGCTGTTCGCGCATGTTTTTGAACGGCATACCAACCGCAAGGCTTATGAGGATGTGCCTGTATCAGCAGAGGCGCAGGCGGTCTTGGCTAATTATGCCACGATCAAAAGCGAAAAAGCGGAGGTCGCAGCACTGCGGGCGCTAACATGGGCCGCTATGGATGTTGAACTAACAACGCAACATGTGTGGATGGAAAGCGTTGATTTGATGCGGTTTGGCAAAGCCGAGATTGAAGCGAATCCAGATGGCATATCGCTGAGTGGTCCATTTTTGGAAAGCCTGATGCAGGTTGGCATGTTGAGCCGCGAGGATCAGGCTGATCAGACCAGTTCAAGCTTCAAGCAGGGACGGGACTTAATCAGGAATGAGATGAACGCAACACCGGCCTATGCTGTGATCACCAGTCCGGGGAACTCGCGGGTCGACCAGATTAGAGCGGGCTACGAATGGATCAGGCTGCAGCTTGCGGCAACGCGGTTGGGCCTTTCCATGCAGCCGGTTAGTCAGGCGTTGCAGGAGTATCCTGAAATGGCAGAGCATTATTCTGCGGTGCATGAAATGCTCGCAGGTCCGGGTGAGACTGTTCAAATGCTTGCACGGTTGGGCTATGGTCCCCAAATTGATCCCAGCCCGCGCTGGCCTTTGGAAACACGAGTGACGAATGCCTGATGATACTCTCTCCCACGACCTGACACCTTATTTTTCCATGTTCGTTGAGGTGGGGATTATCAACCAGATTGGCTCGGCGTTTTTGGAAGCGCGGCTGCCAAAGGGCCTTCTGGTTTCGCATTTCGGAGTGACCAGTCACTTGAGCCGTGGGTTTGATGGTGCCACGCCGTTGGAGCTGGCTCGGGCGTTTCAGGTGGCAAAAACGACTATGACGCACACGCTTGGTGGGTTGGAGAAGCACGGCTTTGTGGAGCTGCGCCCCAACCCGGATGACGGACGGTCTAAGCGGGTGTGGTTGACACCGGCGGGGCGTGAGTTTCGCGATGATGCTGTGCGGCAGTTGGAACCGCTGTTCCAAAAAATTGCCGAGCGATTTCCGCCTGATCAAGTATCTGCGTTTCTGCCAGGGGTGAGTGAGTTTCGTGCTGTGATTGACCAGCTACGGGATGAGGAGAAGTAGCAGCACGTGCTGCTCTCCCTATCTTAAGATGTTGCCCCGGTTGTTTGCAGCAGATTGAGGCACAGTCCGGTGAGGTAAAGACCCAGCCCGAATGATAGATGGGCGATCAGGCTTCTTATTCTGGCGATCTTTGGGGCAGGCGTTTTGGCGGCGGCTATGCCAAAGCCAAAGGCAGGCTGCATAAGGAAGAAGGGGATGGCGAGGGAGAGCACACCAATCATTAGCGGCATCTGGATGGTTGGGTTTTGTAGCCAGACCGGTCCGGCCACCGCAAGCAGAATGAATGCAAACGCAACACCGATGGCGTAATGGCCAACCCAGCCGAGGGAGCGTTCAAAAGGTTGCGACGGGCTTTGCATCATGTTCTGGTGGTTGGAATTGCCCGAGAGGTATGCACAGCAGCCAGCGGCCAACCAAGCGATAATCCAGAGATGGGATTGAGAAGTAGCGTAGGCGCACCCAGGCGACCAGATCCATGAAAATTGTAGCGCCGATGCCAAGCAGAAGAGCGTTGAGGAGAAGAGTTGTGGTGAGCACGGGTTTGCCTTTCCTGATTAGGTTTTGGCGGCTACCGTGCCACTTCAAGTCGACTTGAGGTCAAGGGATCAGTATTGAAATTTAATGGATAACTTTTTTCGAAGTTTGGGTCTCACGCGGTGATGGCGGACGCGTTCATTTGGCGAGTATATGGGCGCGTGCAGGGAGGCTTTGAAACGGTTGGTGGTCCGCTGGTGCTGGCAATGTAGTTAGTTGATGCGCAGCAGGCGTTTTAACTTTGTCTGGAGGCCGCCGCGTTTTTCCTTTCGGGCCAGTTCTTCCTCTGAGATCAGGAATGTGGTTTGCACCACATAGCGTTCGCCCTTGTAGGAGGGGTGACCGTGCCAGCTGGATTCTGAGCGTTTGAAGGCGAATACGTTGCCGGCGAGGGGGGCGACTTCCTCTGCGTAGTCGTCCATGTCTGTTTTGCCGTTAAGGGCGCGGATAGCGCCGCCTTCTGCATTGTCCCAGTCATCGTTCAGGTAGATCAGCATTGTGCAGATCTTGGACTTGGAATCGTTGTGAATGCGGCCATCGCCGTGTTTGGAGAGGCGGCGGACGGTGATCATGCGGGGCTTATCCATCAGGTCCAGACCCAGCTTTTCTGAAAGGATTTCGGCAAGCTCCGGCTTTTGCAGGTCGTCAATCAGTCGCTTGAAGGCGCCGGTTGCTTCCAGCTTGGACAGGGGGAGGTATCCAGTCTGTTTGATCTTGGGGTAATCCCTGCGCACATCGGCGGCTTGCTCTTTGGTGATCACATTTTCGCTGACGATATATTGGTAGGGACTGGTGCGGGTGCTAGAGGCCCTGAGAGCATCGAAATTGATCATGTTCTGACTTCCCCGAAAACGTGCCTGCCAAGATGGTAGAAAATAGGAGTGCAAGCTGTAACACGTGGTCGGAGTGCCGAAAATTGTCAGTTCTTGGTGCAGAAAAATAGCGTTTGAGTTTTAGAGGAAGACCGGCTGAGGGCGTGCCGCCAACAAAAAAGCAGCTTGCCGGGATGTCCGGTGCAAGCCGCTTTTCAAGATTCTTGGGTGCTGGGCCTGATGGCTCAGCTAGTCAGCACTTATGCTTTGGCTTTTGCCAGAAGTTCACGCAGCTGAAGGTGGGTGAACTCGTTGCCTGCAATGATGGTGCGGGATTCGAACATGTTGTCCTTGCCGTTGGCGTCGGAGACAAAACCACCAGCTTCACGAACCAGCAGAATGCCTGCTGCCATGTCCCATGCATGCAGACCGTTTTCCCAGAATGCATCGAGGCGGCCAGAAGCAACCCATGCCAGATCCAGTGCTGCTGCACCAGCGCGGCGGATACCTGCAACTTCGCCCATGACGTGGCGGATTTCCTTCAGGGCGCGGCCATGGTCGCCAACACCGATGAATGGAATGCCGGTGCCGATGAGGCAGTCAGTCAGGTCTTTACGCGCAGCGACGCGGAGGCGGCGGTCATTACAGAATGCGCCGGAGCCTTTTTCTGCGGTGTACAGCTCGTCCATGATTGGGTTGTAGATCACGGATGCTACGATCTGACCTGCGCGTTCCAGAGCGATGGAGACACCAAAGATCGGAATACCGTGGAGGAAGTTTGTGGTTCCGTCGAGCGGGTCAATGATCCAGCGGTGCTGGCCATCTGTGCCTTCGATTTCGCCGGCTTCTTCCATCAGCAGGCCGTAGGTCGGGCGTGCTTTTTGAAGTTCTTCACGAACGATTTTTTCTGCTTTGTGATCTGCCTGGGAGACAAAGTCACCTGGGCCCTTGCGGGATACTTGCAGGTTTTCGATTTCGCCGAAGTCCCGTGCCAGAGAGCGACCAGCTTTAGTCGCAGCCTGGACCATTACGTTAAGTAGGGCCGTACGTGCCATTTTAGATTCACCGTTCCTGAATGGGAAACGAGGCAGCCGTACGCTGCCTCATCATTATTGTTTTTGACTTATTTCTCTGCGCGACGCACGTACTCAACAGTGTCGGTGTCTACAACGATCTTCTCACCGGAGGTGATGAACGGAGGCACCATACAACGTACGCCGTTTTCCAGAACTGCAGGCTTGTAAGAGGAAGACTGGGTCTGGCCTTTTACAACTGCGTCTGCTTCAACGATTTCCAGAGTGACGTGGGTTGGGAGGGAGATGCCGATTGGCTTTTCTTCGTGCAGCTCAACAGTCACGGTCATGCCGTCTTGCAGGAATGCTGCGCGCTCACCAACGAATTCTTTCTGGAGTTCCAGCTGCTCGTAGGTTTCGTTATCCATGAATACCAGCATTTCGCCTTCTTCATAGAGGAACTGGAAGTCTTTCTGCTCAAGGCGAACACGCTCAACGGACTCAGTTGCGCGGAAGCGTTCATTCAGTTTGCGACCGTCGATCAGGTTTTTCATTTCGACCTGTGCGAACGCACCGCCCTTGCCTGGCTTCACGTGCTGAACTTTAACTGCCGCCCAAAGTGTGTCCTGGTGCATAAGCACGTGACCTGGCTTAATTTCGTTGCCATTGAGTTTCATAGAACTACCAATCAGTTTGATCTGTTCAGAAGATGGCGCGTTCATTCATGGTGACGCGTCATATTCCAAACTTTTGTTTCCATACGTATCCCGATGCGAAAACCGGTTTCCACTATTCGGGTGTACGCTTTTGCAGAGGCCGACACGGATTGGCGCTGAGCCTAGGGTCGCAGCCTGTCTTGCGGTCTGTGCAACATAATTTCGCGCGATTTTCAAGGAAAAAGAGCGCATTGGGTGTCCAGAACTGGTTTAGTCCATGTTTCCACAGCCCGTTCATTATCACGGGTGGAATCCAGAGGGCTACTGCTCTGCCTGCATGACTGGAGCGGCGCCGATCTTAACGCCGATTTCAGCTGCGCGTTTGCTTGCCTCTTCTTGCTGCTCCAGAGAGAGTGAGTTGGACATTTCTTCCAAGGCACTGTCGAGAATACCTTGCCGACCTGCATGGAACTGCCATGCTGAGGCTTCAACGAGATCAATCGGACGACCGCGGCCATTGGCGTAAATGCGGGCAAGACGGTTCATGGCAATCGGGTTGCCCTTGCTTGCGGCGCGCTCGAACCAGTCGGCAGCTTCGGCCTCATTGGGGACAACGCCTTCGCCCTTAAACAGCAAGGTTCCGTAGTAGATTTGAGCCGGGACCAGCCCGCGGCGGGCGGCACGTCCCATCCAGAATGCGGCGCGGCGGTCATCGCGGATTTCATCCGGGCCGTCCTTTAGGTAGATGCCAAGGTCCAGCATGGCATCGACGTCACCGGTTTCAGAAGCCCGTTCCAACAGCGTTTTGATTTGCTCGGGATCATTGGGGAGCACCTGGCCTTCCTGATGGAGGAGGGAAAGATTGTAAAGGGCTTCCGGGATGTCGGCTGCAGCTGCTTTTTGCAGCTGCTCGGCTGCCTTTTTCTTGTCAGCCTCAACGCCAGCGCCGGACAGATAGAGCAAGCCAAGGCGCAGCGCTGCCTTCGGGTCGCCATCGTCAGAGGCAAGCTGGTACCAGCTGGCAGCCAGCTCCAGATCCTGTGGGATTCCCCTGCCGGTCTCGTAAAGAACGCCGAGCAATGTTTTGGAGCTGGTTATGCCTGCTTCAGCCTGCTTTGTGGCTAGCGAAAGAGCTGTCAGATACCATCCGCGCTGAAACGCACCATATGCGGGATCACCCTTTATGGTCTCCGGTGTCGGTGCGACCTCAGGGAGGAGAGGAGGTATTGCAAGTGTTGAGAGCAGAAGTGGTGTTCCGTTCGGATTATACGGATCATTAGATCTGGCACCTTGAGGTATGGTTCCACTGCTCGGATCTGTTTGTGCAACAGCGATGCCCTGCAATCCGAGCAGGCAGGTCATTGCTGTGACAGTTACGAGTTTTATAGAACCAGACAACTTCAATAGATTAGTCCTCAACTTCCGCCAGATTGTGCGTTGAGAGGATTGCGTTTGCCTGCTCAACGGCCACTTTTGGCCCTTCAGGGTGATTCCAGACAGCTTCGCGTACTGCCACAAATTCAGCGCCAGTTTGCGCTGCAGTGTCAACTGAGGAAACTGAGGTACCTGCCAAAACGACACATGGCGTTTCAAATACCTCAGACCACCAGCTGCCGAAATCCAGTGATTTGCGATGTGGCTCTTCTTCCTGCTTGAGTGAAAGCAGACCGAAGAACATGTAATCGACGCCCATAGAAGCAACGACCATCGCGTCGTGCCGGGTCTTTACACCTGCGTGGCCGATGATGCGATCTTCCGGGAAAGACTGCATGATGTCTTCCAGCGTTGCATCAGAACCGGACACGTGCAGACCATCCGCGCCGGAGCGGCCCATGATCTGGGTGTTGTTTTCAATCAGAACAGCAACTTCCTTGGCCTGTGCCAGCGGCACCAGACGCTTTGCAGCGGCCTGTAGCTCACCTTCGTTTGCGTCCGGCATGGTTATCAGCAGGCTCGCAATGTCGCCACCTTCCAAAGCTTGTTTGAGTTGCCCTTCGAACTCGTCGAGGTCAAAGGTTGGTGGGGTGACAAGATACAGACGCGGATGCACTTAGGTTGCTCCTAGTAAAATTCCGATAAAAAGAGATCATGGCCGTAGTGTAACCTACGCCAAGCCTCCGGCCCATTCATTGGGATTAGTTCTAAACAGCGTCTTGCTCTCTTTTTCAAGTGGCTGTGTCAAATTCTAGGCAAAAGCGAGAATAAAACGAAAAGAGGGACCAAAAAGGCCCCTCAAATCGAATTTATCTGAGAAAGAGCTGTTTTAAGCTTCCAGAGCAACAACGCCTGGTAGTGCCTTGCCTTCGAGCCACTCAAGGAACGCGCCGCCAGCGGTGGAGATGTAAGAGAAATCTTCACTCGCTTTTGCGTGGTTGAGTGCTGCAACGGTGTCACCGCCACCTGCAACAGTCTTCAGCTTGCCTTCTTTGGTGCGCGCTGCTGCGTGCTGGGCTGCTGCAACGGTTGCCTTGTCGAATGGTGCGATTTCGAACGCGCCGAGCGGACCGTTCCAAACGAGGGTCTTCGCGGTGTCGATCTTTTCTTTCACAACTTCGATGGAGGCTGCGCCAACGTCGAGCATCATTGCGTCAGCTGGGATTGCATCGAGAGCAACGGTCTCATTCTTGGTGTTAGCTGCAAATTCCCAAGCAACAACGGCATCTGCTGGCAGAACGATTTCGCAGTTTGCTTTTTCAGCGGCTGCCATGATGCGGTTTGCTGTGTCAGCCAGATCGTGCTCGCACAGGGACTTCCCAACGTTCACGCCTTTTGCTGCGAGGAAGGTGTTTGCCATGCCGCCGCCGATGACCAGAATGTCCACTTTCGACACGAGGTTTTCGAGCAGGTCGATCTTGGAGGACACTTTTGCGCCGCCGACAACTGCCAGAACAGGACGCTCTGGCGTGGAGAGCGCGGAACCGAGTGCTTCCAGCTCTGCCTGCATGGTGCGGCCTGCGAATGCAGGAAGCAGCTTTGCAATGCCTTCAGTGGAACCGTGGGCGCGGTGTGCTGCGGAGAACGCGTCGTTTACGTACAGATCGCCGTTTGCAGCCAGTGCTTTTGCGAATTCAGGGTCGTTCTTTTCTTCACCAGCGTAGAAGCGGGTGTTTTCCAGAAGCAGAACGTCGCCGTCAGCCATTGCGTCAACAGCAGCTTTCGCCACATCGCCGGTGCAATCATTGGCAAATGCAACTGGTTTGCCGAGCAGGTCTGCAACAGGGCCTGCAACAGGGGCAAGGCTCATTTCTGCGACGACTTTGCCTTTTGGACGGCCGAAGTGCGCAAGAAGGATGACCTTGCCGCCAGCCTCGGAGATTTCGCGGATGGTTGGCAGGACGCGCTCGATGCGGGTCGCATCGGTTACCTTGCCATCCTTCATTGGAACGTTGAGGTCTACGCGGACCAGAACACGTTTGCCGGAAAGTTCGGCGTCGCTAAGAGTTTTGAAAGACATAAAAATCTCCGGAATTTCTGTCTGTGACCTTATGCTGGTCGAATTCTTTACAGAAAGACTTTGCGGAGTTCGTGATCAAATCTATGGGAGTCTTCGCACTAAATGGTGCGGCTCAGGGTTTGGATCACTCCGCACTGGTATATGTGAAAAAAAGGGCCGCTTCTCAGCGGCCCCTTTCTGATTAGATGAGCTTTGCCATCGCAACGGCGGTGTCCGCCATGCGGTTGGAGAAGCCCCACTCGTTGTCGTACCAGGTGAGGATACGAACCATTGTGCCTTCCATGACCTTGGTCTGGTCCATGTGGAAGATGGAGGAGTGTGGGTCGTGGTTGAAGTCGATGGAAACGTTTGGCACGTCGGTGTAACCGAGAACGCCCTTCAGTTCACCGTCAGCTGCAGCGCGGATTGCTGCGTTGATTTCTTCAACGGAAGTGTCTTTCTTCGCGGTGAAGGTCAGGTCAACAACGGAAACGTTTGGAGTAGGTACGCGGATTGCAACGCCGTCCAGTTTACCAGCCAGCTGAGGCAGAACCAGGCCAACAGCCTTTGCAGCACCAGTAGAGGTTGGGATCATGGAAAGAGCTGCTGCGCGGCCGCGGTACAGATCCTTGTGCATTGTGTCGAGAGTAGGCTGATCACCAGTGTAGGAGTGAATGGTGGTCATGAAGCCTTTTTCGATGCCAACAGCCTTGTCCAGTACAGATACAACTGGGGACAGGCAGTTGGTGGTGCAAGATGCGTTGGAAACAACCAGATCTTCAGAAGTCAGGGTGTCGTGGTTTACGCCGTAAACGATTGTTTTGTCAGCGCCTGCTGCAGGAGCAGAAACCAGAACGCGCTTTGCGCCAGCTTCCAGGTGCAGTGAAGCTTTTTCTTTTGCGGTGAAGATGCCGGTGCATTCCATCGCGATGTCTACACCCATTTCACCCCAAGGCAATTCTTTAGGGTCACGGACTGCAGTTACTTTGATTGGGCCACGGCCAACGTCGATGGTGTCGCCGTCAACTGTCACTTTTGCAGGGAATTTGCCGTGTACGGAATCAAACTGCAGCAGGTGTGCGTTTGTTTCAACTGGGCCGAGGTCGTTGATTGCTACAACTTCAATGTCGGTGCGACCGGATTCAATGATTGCGCGAAGAACATTACGACCAATGCGACCAAAGCCATTGATGGCTACCTTGACTGCCATTTAAGAACCTCTTTCGGTAGGGCGTTTCATAACGCCCGCGTTTTTATATTCTGCCAGCTCTTGCCGGCCGTCTTCCGAGAGGCCTCTGGCTGAGAGGAGCCAGAAGCTTCGTATCATCAGCTTTAGGCGTCTTCGTTTACGCCAAGGCGCTTTTCAGCCTCTTGGACCACTGCATCTGCAGTAATCCCGAAATGCTCATAGAGCTCTTTGTATGGGCCTGAGGCTCCGAAGCCTGTCATGCCGATAAATCCACCATCGGAACCGACAAAGCGATCCCAGCCCATACGAACACCCGCTTCAACAGCGATCTTCACTGGACTACCACCAATAATGGAATTCTTGTATGCGTCAGATTGTTGCTCAAAGAGTTCGAAGCTAGGAACGGAGACCACACGAGTGGCAACTCCCTTGCCGTCGAGCTCTTTTTTCGCTTCCACTGCGATCTCAACTTCGGAGCCGGATGCGAACAGAGTAACGGTTGCGTCTTCTTCGCAGTCAGCAATGACGTATGCGCCTTTGGCACACAGGTTTTCGCTTTCGTAGTGAGGGCGAAGGGACGGCAGGTCCTGACGGGTCAGAGCCAAAACGCTAGGATTATCAGCGGCTTTCATTGCCAGCTGCCAGCATTCCAGGGTCTCTGTGATGTCCGCTGGGCGGAAGAACAGCAGATCCGGGATACAACGTAGAGCCGCGAAGTGTTCCACAGGCTGGTGGGTTGGACCATCTTCACCCAGACCGATGGAGTCGTGGGTCATCACGTGGATGACGCGCTGTTTCATCAGAGCTGCCAGACGCAGGGATGGACGGCAGTAGTCGGAGAAGATCAGGAAGCCACCAGAGTAGGGGATAAGTCCGCCATGCAGTGCCATACCGTTCATTGCTGCAGCCATTCCGTGTTCACGGATGCCCCAGTGGATGAAGCGACCGGAGAAGTCGTCCGGAGTGATTGGTGCGGTGAACTCGGTGTTGGTGTTGTTGGAACCGGTCAAGTCAGCGGAGCCGCCGATGGTTTCAGGCACAACACCTGTGACTACTTTCAGAACAGCCTGTGACGCCTTACGGGTCGCGATCTTTGGCTGGGTTTCTGCAAGCTCTTTCTTATAGGCGTCGATTGCTGCGTCAAAGCCAGCTGGCAGGTCGCCACGGTTCCGGCGTTCGAATTCGCCGCGCAGTTCCGGGTTGGCTTCGTTGAAGCGCTGTTCCCATTCTTTGCGCGCGTTTGCGGAACGCAGACCAGCGATGCGCCATGCATCGAGAATGTCGCTTGGTACTTCAAACGGCTCAGCGGACCAGCCGAGCGCTTCGCGGGTTGCCGCGATTTCTTCTGCGCCGAGAGGAGCGCCGTGCACTTTGTTCGTGCCGGACTTGCTTGGAGAGCCGAAGCCGATTGTGGTCTTGGCCGCAATCATGGTTGGCTTGTCGCTTGACTGAGCTTCGGTCAGGGCAGCTTCGATTGCTTCCGGATCATGGCCATCCACTGCGATGGTGTTCCAGCCGGAGGCCTTGAAGCGTGCGATCTGATCGGTGCTGTCAGCCAGATCAACGGAGCCATCAATGGTGATGCCGTTGTCGTCCCAGATGAGGATCAGCTTGTTCAGCTTGAGGTGGCCTGCCAGGGAAATCGCTTCCTGAGAGATGCCTTCCATCAAGCAACCATCACCTGCCAGAACGTAGGTGTAGTGGTTTACCAGATCTTTGCCGAAACGCTCTTCCTGCATACGTTCAGCAATTGCCATGCCGACTGCGTTTGCAAGGCCCTGGCCGAGAGGACCAGTGGTGGTTTCGATGCCTGCGCCATGACCATATTCCGGGTGGCCGCATGTGCGTGCGCCGAGCTGGCGGAACTGCTGAAGCTGCTCGATGGAGAAGTCTTCGTATCCCAGAAGGTAGAGTGTGGAATACAAGAGCATCGATCCGTGGCCGGCGGAGAGCACAAAGCGGTCGCGGTCAGCCCATTTCGGGGAGTTTGGGTCAAATTTCAGAAATTTGGAAAACAGGACCGTTGCGATGTCAGCTGCACCCATTGGAAGTCCAGGGTGGCCAGATTTTGCTTTTTCAACGGCGTCCATTGAAAGAAAGCGTATCGCATTCGCCATGCGAGAGTGCTTTTCGAGGTCGGTCATCTTATTCCCGCTGTCGACCCGGATGGGCAGCCGGTTCTTTACTATTAGCTAGTGTAAATTCGACGACAGTTGCCATAGTCTTTGCCCCAGACTAATGCAAATTGGCAGTTGTCTACGAACGAATAACGGAAGGAGACATAGCAGGTCAGAGAGTTGAGTCAATGAAACTGAGCTCCTCCGAAGCTGTTTATTGCGTAAGTTGAGCGCTTTTGAGTTTTGAATAACATTTGTCAACACAAGTTATGTTGCCAAGGTCTACTGAATGAGGGGATTTGCTTAGCGTAAAATACGCGTAGATTAGATTTTTGTGGTGGTGACGCTTGTATTTTGTTCATGAATGTTGCGTCGGGGAGAATTTCGAGTCGCACTCATTCTTGAGTTCGGTAAGTGCCGCTAAATGAGGTGGTTCGCACCTCTTCCTAATATATGGTGTGAATAACGGTCGACGATTCCGCCGAGCTGATGGATAATTGTCCTCCGCTTCCCTAGACGGGATAGGGTCGGGTTGCCATTTTGCGTGGCGACTGATGTTATGTGAGTACGGAAACAGGTAGATGTCAGAGGTGAAGATGGATAGTGGGCAAGATCTGGATCAGGCGCTGGATCGTATTACTGCCTCCATCACGAAGCTTGAAGGAGCGCTTCATCGCAGAACGTCCCGTGACAAGACCATTGATGCGTTAGAGAACGACTTGCAGAGAATTGGCGAGGATCGCACGCAGCTGGCTTCCAAGCTTGATCAGGCCGAGGCGCATGGTTCGCGACTTGAAGATGTTAACAAGGATGTTTCGCGTCGCCTTGTTGCTGCCATGGAATCCATTCGTACTGTTCTCGAAGGACAGGAGAGCTAAGATCAATGGCGCAGATTACAGTAACAATCAATGATCGCAGCTTTCGCATGGCGTGTGACGATGGTGAGGAAGAGCGTCTGCTCGGCCTTGCTCAGCGTTTTGACGACAGCATCAACAGCTTGAGAGAGAACTTCGGAGAGATCGGCGACCAGCGCTTAACCGTGATGGCAGGCATTATGGTGACCGATCACCTTGCAGAGGTTGAGCGCAAGCTGAAGGCTGCTGAAGCACGTATCGAAGAGCTTGGTAAAGCCGAGGCTTCTGTTGAGGAGCGTCTGGCTGCGCAGGAACAGCGCTTCTTGAGCCGTATTGAAGCGCTTGAGGAAGAGCACCGCGACAAGGAAGCCAGAATCGTGACGCGTCTGCTGGAGAGCGCAGACAAGATTGAGAAACTCGGCACAGATATCGACAACGAGCTGCGCGAGGAAGAAGAAAGCGCAGCTTAAGTTCGGTGCGTCGTTGGTTCTGGGCTAATCTTTATTTCATTTGGATTTGAGGCGTGACAGGAGTTCCTGAAAGCGTCCGGGTAGTGTGGGATCGGGCTTCCATTGAATGTCTTGCCCATCTCCTTTACTGCGCGGCACGATGTGAAAGTGTAAGTGAAAAGCATCCTGCTGCGCCTCGGCCCCATTGCTGCTGATGATCTGGACGTTGTTGATGTCTAGTTTTTCTTTGTAGATCAGACATATCTTCCGAATGGCACTGGTGAGCTTGACCAAGTCATCTTCTTCGACATCATAGATGTTGGTGGAATGCTGCCTCGGGATAACCAGCGTGTGGTACGGGGCGATCGAGCCGCGATCAAAGAAAGCAACTACGCTTTCATTTTCGAAGACGGTCGCATCAGGCTTCAATCGGCCTTGTGCAATTTCATAAAAAGTACAGTGTGCCATAATGTCAGGATAACCTAAGCTTGCGCGCTTCGCTATCGGGTTGGGTTAGGCGCACGGTTCTCAGTCTTTTCAGATCTGTTGTGCTTTTGGTAAAAAATGTGAGAGCGTGATGGGAAGTGCTGGTAATTCGATCCGCTCTGGCCTATATCAGCCTTTGCGTTGCTGCGCGGTTCGTCAGGAGACACATATCCCCGGGGCCTTACGCATTCCTTAGGGAGCTGTTCCTTCCCTCGCTCGTGGGCTTGGGGACACGGCGCCCACCTACATAGTAGGTTCTCCGGGATTGCACATTCTCCAACGGCTGTTGTGGCACGCCCTTTCTTTTTTGTCAGCGCCGGTTTCCCTTGGGGCGCAGACAATACCCATTCTCGGACAATTTGGTTCAGCTGGTTTTCTGAGCGGACATGCCTAACCTTGACGATTGGTGGGGGTGCAATGAGCATTTTCATGCAATTGCTTATGGGCTTCTGAAGAGAACGCCTTTTGATCAAATTGTTTATTGAATTGTTGAGATATCAACGCCTAAAGAACCCGATCAAACAATAATAATCAGGCGTTTTACTCATGAATACTCTTGGTATCATTAAAGTTTGTTGTCTTGGTGGCTTTCTAGCTGGCTGTATAGGCGTGGGAGGAAGCGAATTGGCACAAGCAGATGTTACAGGACAGTTGGAAAATGGGCGCGAGACCTTCACTGGCCAAGTGGTGGGTGGTGACTTGACCCTAAGGGGTAGCAGTGGCCGCACCTGCCAAGGAAGTGTAGACAATCTTTACTACGCGATTCTTGTCAGCTGTAGTGATGGAACGTCTGGATCAATATCAATGCAATTTGTCACTGCACGCGATCAGGGAGCGATTGCTACA
Source organism: Pseudovibrio japonicus (assembly GCF_014651595.1). GTDB lineage: Bacteria > Pseudomonadota > Alphaproteobacteria > Rhizobiales > Stappiaceae > Pseudovibrio > Pseudovibrio japonicus. The sequence goes on from NZ_BMXE01000005.1 coordinate 248,917, forward strand.
GGCACCATTGGCGACCAAAATGTAAACCTGTCGGTTGGTCCTTTTTCCTGCCCTAATGCAGACGGCATCGTGACTGGCTGCACTTTGGCGGTCGCGGATCGCTATGGTAATCGCACGGTAAATATCATTGGTGGTTAAAGCAGTGCTTATTCGCGCTAGATTCGAGCAAAGACCTCAAGGCATAAAAAGTGGCGCTCCGGCAATCGTGCGCGTCAGAAAATGACTTCCGAAACGAGACCGTTGATAACGGGTTGAATACTCGGCCTTTCTTTCTGTCAGCTTCGATTTTGGCCTTGGGGCTCAGACAACGCCAATTCAAAGACTATTTGGTTCAGCTGGTTTCTTGATCGGATATGGTGGACACTTAGATTTTGCTGGCGGCTTAGTTGCAATGAGATACTGTTGATCATTGCTTTGCGCTTTTTGAGGGCGTGAAAGGCAAAGCGGTATTGCTGCCACGGCCAATCGATGTTGCCGGGTGGTAATTCTGGCCGTGTTTTGCCCCTATGTCGCCAAGGCCGAGAGAACAGCTGCCACGCTCTGATCCATTCAGGTGGATCTAACCAGATGACGCAGTCTGCTCTGGGTAAAGCGTGATGGAGCAGGCTCGGGCCGCCTTCGAGAATCCATTGGTCCTTTGCAATTGTGCTGAGCAGTGCTTGTTCGATTTCTGGTTCTGAGCGCTGCACCCAGTTTTGGGTTAGCTTTATTGAATCGAACGAGATTACCGGCAGGTCCGGCCGCTGTGTTGCAAAGCGGTGGGCTAAATGGCTTTTGCCTGTACCGTTTGCGCCAGTGATGATGACACGTTGCAAAGGCTCTCTCAATAAATGATATGTGCTTTGGGAAACTAGCCCTCCCGAACGAGTATTTCCAGCCTTCATCTATAAGTGCCGAGAGTAAGTGGCGCTGAGGAGGCTTTCTTTCTCCCCTCCGCTTGTGGCAAGATACCTCCCGGAATCTTTGGAAATTCAAGTGGAAACGAGTGGGTTTTGTCAAAAGCAGAGAATGTTGCCGGATCGCTGGTTGAGGTCAAAAAGGCAGTTCGTAAGGCTGGGCTTTCGGCGCGAGGGACGCTTTCGCCTGTGGAGCGGATTGAACACTCGCTGGGTCTTGTTGAGTTTGTAGCTGAGCTTGAGGTGGAACCGGGGTCTGTGGTTGCAGGGTTCTGGCCTATCCGGGATGAGATTGATCCGCGGCCTTTGATGGATGCGCTCGCGCAGGCCGGATGTTCTTTGTGTCTTCCGATTGTTCTTGGTGATGATCTTGAGTTTCGCCTTTTGCAAAAGGACGGTCCATTGGTGCCTGCCAGCTTTGGAAGTATGGCACCGGGGCCGGAGGCGGAGGTGGTGCATCCCAACTTTGTGCTGGTGCCGCTCTCGGCGTTTGACCGGCGTTGCAACCGGATCGGCTATGGCAAAGGTTTTTACGATCGTGCATTGAGTGAGCTGGAAAAACTTACCAATCTCACCGCGATTGGGGTTGCATTTGCTGTTCAAGAGGTAGAAGAGGTTCCGATGGAACCGCATGATCGTCGGCTGGATGGCATCCTGACAGATCGTGGGCTTCTAAGAACTGGTGATTAGAGCGACTTGCAGGGGTTTGAGCATCAGCGTTTCTTTTAAGAAACCAGCGCGATGTCTGAGCCTCTTGTTTTATGGTCATCCTTATCCGCAGGACCGTTGGGCACTTGCGGGGGATTGGCTTTAAAGCTGGCGGGGCTGCTTTGGTCCAATAGATGTGCGCGTATTCTTTCATCATTGAGCTTTGGGTCTGGAGTACGCGGCGGAGCATGTCTGCGTTTTTGTGAAATGACGCGTCATGCTCCTCGTTTTGTTTTATGCGTATCCTGATAGAAAGCCGAGCGGGCGTTTCGGGGGTACGCTTGAAAGGGTTTATAGATGCAGCTGCTGTTTCTTGGTGATCTGGTTGGGCGCGCTGGCCGCAATGCCGTGACTGACGAACTGCCTCAACTGATTGAAGACAACCAGTTGGACTTCGTTGTTGTGAATGGCGAAAACTCCGCAGCAGGCTTTGGTATTACCGAAGAAATTCTCGAAAACGTGTTGGATGCGGGTGCAGATGTTGTCACCACGGGTAACCACATCTGGGATCAGCGCGATACGCTTGTTTACATTGAGCGGCAGGAGCGGTTGCTTCGCCCGGCAAACTATCCGTCCGGCACTCCGGGCAAGGGCGCAAACCTGTACCGTGCCCGTAATGGTGCTGATGTGCTGGTCGTAAATGTGATGGGCCGTGTTTACATGGATGCGCTGGATTGTCCGTTCACGGCTATTGACAAAATTCTGGCTGACTGCCCGCTGGGCGCTATGGCTGATGCGGTCATTATTGATATGCATGCTGAGGCGACCAGTGAGAAGCAGGCGATGGGGCATTTCTGCGATGGTCGTGCAACGCTGGTTGTTGGCACGCACACGCACGTTCCAACTGCTGATCATCAGGTTCTGGTGGGTGGCACGGCGTATATGTCCGATGCGGGTATGTGCGGCGACTACGATTCTGTTTTGGGTATGGATAAGGAAGAGCCAGTCAACCGGTTCCTGCGCAAAATGAATGGTGCCCGTTTTACGCCTGCGCTGGGTGAGGCCACGATCTGCGGTGTTGCGGTTGAAACGGATGATCGTACTGGTCTGGCCAAACATGTGTCACCAGTGCGTATCGGCGGGCGTTTGTCGCAGATTATTCCGCCATTCTGGCCAAGTGCAGCTAACGGCTAACTCAGATAATATGTGCTGCTTGCATGGCGAATGGTGAGGAAGAGTGAGGCCGCGTTGTATCTGGCGGTTTCTTGCTCTGGATTTTGTCGTGTAAGCGTCTTATAAGCATTCAACAAATTGGCTCGACGTTATGCGACATTCCTGTCGGGGAGAGCGCTGTCCAAGCTATCAGCGGCTTGGTGAGCGCTCCTTTGGGCCCTACGTTTTATTCTAAACACAAGCCGGGAAGACCAATGGCCGGACATTCAAAATTCAAAAACATCATGCACCGCAAGGGACGTCAGGATGCTGTACGTTCCAAGCTGTTCTCTCGTCTTTCTAAAGAGATCACCGTTGCTGCGAAAATGGGTGATCCTGACCCGGACAAAAACCCGCGCCTGCGCCTCGCTGTACAGAACGCGAAGGGTCAGTCCATGCCAAAGGACAACATTGCCCGCGCGATTGCAAAGTCTCAGGGTGGTGATGGTGCTGATTACTCCGAGATCCGCTATGAGGGTTATGGCCCAGGCGGCACCGCGATTATTGTTGAAGTGCTGACTGACAACAAAAACCGCTCTGCTGCGAATGTGCGCTCCTACTTCACCAAGTACGGTGGGTCCATGGGTGAAACGGGTTCCGTTTCCTTCATGTTCGACCGTGTTGGCGAGCTTGTTTACAAGCCTGAAGCTGGTGATGCGGACGCTGTTATGGAAGCAGGCATTGAAGCTGGTGCTGATGATGTTGAGAGCGACGAAGATGGTCACACCATCATCTGTGCTTTCGAAGATCTTTCCGAAGTCTCCAAGGGACTGGAGGAGGCGCTGGGCGAAGCTGAGTCTGTGAAGACCATCTGGAAGCCGCAGAACCTTGTGGAAGTGAACGAAGAGAAAGCTGGCACCATCATGAAACTGATGGATGCGCTGGAAGATGATGATGACGTGCAGAACGTCTACTCCAACTTCGATATCTCTGAGGAAATCATGGCCAAGCTCGGCTAAGCTAACTTCTTGATCAAGTTTTAAAGGCGGTGCGTTTTGCGTGCCGCCTTTTTTTTGCCCACCTGCTTGTGGAGGGTCGCCCCTGATTTCAATGGAATTGGCTTCATGAGTGCACTGTGAAACGCTTTTGTGGTCAGGATTTTGGTTGAGGCAGGCTGGTGAGTGACGAAAGCGATAAGGTTCGTGTGATCGAACATGCAATTGACTCGGCATGGCGACTGCATCTGCTTGCGATTGCCTATGCGGCTCTGCTGGTGATTGGAGCAGTGCTGGAGACACCTTCCGGTGTGTGGGAGGAGAGGGCGCCTCTGGTTGTGCGGGCCTATGGGTTCTGCGTTATGAGTGCGCCCTATGTGCTTGCCGTTGCCGGTTTGCTGACCGCGCTGTACCTGCGGCAGGCGGTGAACATTGCGCGAACCATGAAGGATCGCTGTTTGCTTGCGACCACGGCGATCCTGACGATGCCGATCAACGGGTTTCATAAGGGAGACTGGTGGGTGTCGCTGTGTTCGGTCACGGTGACGGTTTTCCCGCCACTGCTCTACATCGGGCTTGTCTCACTGGGACAGCCCCTCTCCATCCTAGGATTGGGGCTTTGTATTGGTGCCTACCTATTTTGCCTTTATCAACGGCAGATGCTGCTTATCGCTCAAAACAGCAACTTTCTTCAGGAGCGGATCTCCGAGCTTGTCAGTATGGCACAGATCGTGACAGGCAAGAGCAAGAACAACGATGTTCCATAGGGCCGTTGTGGTCTAATCGCTTTCGACGATGGCCTCCAGATGCTGCAGTGGGAGCGGGCCGTTTGCCTTGAGCGTGCGGATCGCGAAGTTGGAGCGCACGTCTTCAACGCCATCGAGTGTCATCAGGAAGTCAGAGAGGAAGACGTCATAGGCTTCCAGTGTTGGAACAACGATTTCAGCAAGAATATCGGACTGACCGGAGACAAGGTGGCAGGAGACGACCTCTGGCTGGGAGGTGACGCGATCGATGATGGACATGATCTGCGCTCTGCTTTGCTTGCCCACGCGCATCTCAACAAAAACTGTCATGCCAAGGCCAACTGTTTTGCGGTTGACGGAGGCCTGATAGCCGTTGATCACGCCGCTGTCTTCAAGGTTTTTGACGCGGCGCAGGCATGGGGAGGGAGACAAGGCAACCTTGCCTGCCAGCTCTACATTGGTCAGGCGTCCGTCTTCCTGAAGGCTTTTCAGGATCTCTAGGTCAATCTTGTCGAGCGATGATTTTGGCATAAAAATATGATTTTCGTCTGTTTCGAGGGGCATTATTGCGGAAGCTACGGCGTTTATACCAGTTCCGCAAGCTGTGTTAACTGTTCAGAGCGTCTTTCGATCTTCGTTCATGTGGGCTGTTTCTGGCTCATCTAAAAATTCCATTCAAAACTGACAGGTTCGTCACAACAGTTTCGGGTATGTACCGTGGTTGCGCGCACCTTCAAGAAGGTCGGGTTAAAACGATCTGATTGGAAGGATTATAAATTACGAAGGTGCCATCCTCCAATCGGGACGATCGGCTGAATTGTCGAGAATTTCTCAATGACTTTGCTTAGGGAAGCTTCTTTTCCTGCTCAACTATGAAGAATTACTAGGGTTAGTCAGGGCTGTTGGGGATGAACTGGTGGGACGTTTGGCTATGGTGTGTGTTCAGGGGATGATCTGTACAGCGAGGCGATTGGCCCGTTTCTGGTGCGGGTCTGACAAGACTGTGCCTCAAACCAGTGAGACGAATGGTTTTGGTGTCCGGACACAACCCAAACGTGGGGAGTGTTGCTGAGACTTCAATCATACCGAGATCTTGCCAGTAGCTTTTGCAGGAACGCGTGGATTACTCCTGAATTTGTGCGCATTAGGCGATTGGTCGAGGTTACCGGCTAGCGTCTGCGGAGATTTTTCGTTACCGGTTTGTTCTATGGATCATTCAATTCGAATCATGGGTGTGGACCCAGGTCTGCGCAACACCGGTTGGGGCATTCTTGATGCCAAAGGCAATCGCGTCAGCTTTGTTGCAAGTGGCACCATCCGCTCCAACAGCAAGTCCTCCCTCGCAGAACGTCTCAAGCAGTTGTACAGTGGCTTGCAGGAGGTGATTGAACGTCATGATCCGGCAGAGGCTGCCGTAGAGAATACGTTTGTGAACAAGGATGCAGGTGCAACGCTTAAACTGGGACAGGCGAGGGGGATCGCTCTGCTTGTGCCATCCCTGCATAATCTCGTGGTTTCAGAATACGCTCCCAATCTGGTGAAGAAGACTGTGGTGGGCACGGGGCATGCTGATAAAGAACAGATCCGTATGATGGTGAAAGTGTTGATGCCGAAAGCGACGTTTAATTCGGACGATGCGGCGGATGCGCTGGCGATTGCAATCTGCCATAGTCACCACAGAGGTAGTATAACGGGCCGTCTGGCCGCAGCGGAGGCGCTTTTGAAATGATCGGAAAACTCAAGGGTGTCGTTGACAGTTACGGCGATGATTTTGTGCTGCTGGACGTGCATGGTGTTTGCTATCAGGTGCATTGCCCGTCGCGCGTGCTGCAGCAGTTGCCGCGTGTGGGCGAAGCTGCCGTGTTGGCTATTGAGACCATGGTGCGTGAAGACATGATCAAGCTCTTCGGTTTCTCCGAGGACAGTGAGCGTGAGTGGTTCCGTATCTTGATGACAGTTCAGGGTGTTGGTGCAAAGGTTGCGCTGGGCATTCTGGGCATCATGAAGGCGTCTGAAGTGGCGAATGCGATTGCGCTGGGCGATAAGACCGCGATCACGCGGGCGCCGGGTGTTGGCAAGCGTGTGGCAGAACGCATCGTGACGGAGCTGAAAGATAAGGCACCGGCCTTTGCCTCCGTTGAAGATGACACCATTGCTGTTTCCCAAAGCGTTGCGGAAAATGTGGCGTCCCGTCCGGTGGCAGATGCAGTGTCTGCCCTTTCTAATTTGGGCTACCAGCCCGCTCAGGCTTCTGCTGCTGTAGCAGCTGCTGTGAAAACAGCGGGTGAAGATGCGAGCGCTGAAATACTTATTCGCCTCGGCCTTAAGGAACTTGCATAATGAATGAGGGTGAGGATCGCCTTGTTACTCCGGAAATTCGGGGCGACGAAATCGACAGTGGTATACGTCCGCAATCGCTGGATGAATTTACCGGACAGGCGCAGGCGCGTGAGAACCTGAAGATTTTCATCGGCGCGGCCAAGGCACGGAACGAAGCGCTGGACCATGTGTTGTTCGTGGGGCCTCCGGGTCTTGGTAAGACGACGCTGGCGCAGATCATGGCGCGTGAGCTTGGTGTGAACTTTCGCGCGACCTCCGGTCCTGTGATTGCAAAGGCTGGTGACCTTGCTGCTTTGCTGACCAATCTGGAAGACCGGGACGTTCTGTTTATTGACGAAATCCACCGTCTCAACCCTGCGGTTGAAGAGGTGCTGTATCCGGCCATGGAAGATTATCAGCTCGACCTGATCATCGGTGAGGGGCCTGCTGCGCGGTCGGTGAAGATCGATCTGGCTAAGTTTACGCTGGTTGCTGCGACCACTCGTATCGGCTTGTTGACCACGCCATTGCGCGACCGCTTCGGTATTCCGGTTCGTCTGGAGTTTTATACGCCGCAGGAGCTTGAGCTGATTGTAAAGCGTGGCGCGCGTCTGCTTGGAATCGGCATGAGCGATGATGGTGCGACAGAGATTGCCAAGCGCTCGCGTGGTACGCCGCGTATTGCTGGCCGGTTGCTGCGCCGCGTGCGTGACTTTGCGATTGTGGCGGGTGATGCTGACATTGATTCAGGTCTTGCAGACCGGGCTTTGGGGCAGCTGGAGGTGGACAGTGCTGGCTTTGACAGTCTGGATCGCCGCTATCTGAAGCAGATTGCCATGAATTTTGGTGGTGGTCCAGTTGGCATTGAGACGATTGCCGCTGCGCTTTCTGAACCACGAGATGCGATTGAAGAGATTGTTGAGCCCTATCTGATCCAGAATGGGTATTTGCAACGCACGCCACGCGGGCGAATTTTGACGCCAATCGCCTTCAAGCATCTTGGTTTGGCGGTGCCGGATAATCCAAATGCGCCGCAAATGGCCCTCTTTGAACATGATGAAGACTAATCGACAGCCATGAGCCAGAAAAAAACTGAGACAAATTGGCCCGATCTGACAGGGCGGATTGACGGCAACGAGCATATTTTGCCGGTGCGTGTGTATTACGAGGATACAGACTTCTCAGGGGTGGTCTACCATGCGGCCTATCTGAAGTTCATGGAGCGTGGACGGACCGAGCTGTTGCGCATGCTGGGTGTCCATCATCATGAGTTGGATGCAGGCAAGCACGGGGAGCCTTTGGCCTTTGCAGTGCGTCACATGGATATTGATTTTCTCAAACCTGCTCGAATCGACGATGTGCTGGAAGTGCATACGGTCATTAGCGAAATAAAAGGTGTCCGGTTGATTATCAGGCAGCGCGTGATGCGTGGTGACGAAATTTTGATCAAAGCCTGCGTGACTGCTGTGGCTATTTCTGAAGAGGGAAAACCGCGCAGATTGCCGAAAGCCATGATTACGCAAATGAAGGGCGAATAAGCCCAGAAACCCTTGTCAAAAATCACCGATATTTATTCAAAGTAATAGGGACTAGTCGTCTTTTAATCCTTCAGTAACCTTAAGCAGGTCTTTTCATTTATGCCTTCAATGCTGGCTGTAGTCGAAGTTTCGCCAAATTCGACAGGCAGGAAGGCTACTAAATGTTTAATAGACTGGTTGTGTTCATGGCAGGGGTACTACCGTGAGCCGGTCTTTGGGTTATCAGGGCAAGAGGTCCTTATTACATGAACTGTAAGGTGATGAAACTCGTTGTGGCCGTGAGCACAGCGCTGGCAAGCACTATGCCATTGGCAGCAATGGCGCAGGGCGTTGAGTCCGTTGAGCTGGGCGCAGCTCCTGGTGCGGGCTTGTCCTATATCTCGCTCTTTATGGAAGCAGACATTGTCGTCAAGCTGGTGATGATCGGTCTGATTGCTGCTTCTGTATGGAGCTGGGCGATTATCTTTGACAAGATCGTCCTTTATTCCCGTTCCCGTCGCCAGATGAGCCGTTTTGAGAACGTGTTCTGGTCCGGTCAGTCTCTTGAAGAGCTGTATAAGTCCTTATCATCGCGCGCAAACAACGGTATGTCCGCCTTGTTTGTGGCGGCGATGCGTGAATGGAAGCGCTCCCACGAAGGTGAGCACCCTGCGATTGCCAGCCTGCAGCAGCGTATCGACCGTGTGATGGATCTGACCATCTCCCGCGAAGTTGAACGTCTTGAGAAGCGTCTGTTGTTCCTTGCGACCATCGGCAGTGCGGCTCCGTTTGTCGGCCTGTTTGGTACGGTTTGGGGCATCATGAATGCGTTTACTTCCATCGCCGCTTCAAAGAACACGAACCTTGCTGTTGTGGCACCGGGTATTGCCGAGGCGCTTTTTGCGACCGGTTTGGGCCTGATTGCCGCTATTCCGGCGGTTATTGCCTATAACAAGCTACAGAGTGACTCCGGGAAGCTGGCTGCGCGCATGGAAGGGTTCGCAGACGAGTTTTCTGCAATCTTGTCCCGCCGTATCGATGAGCGAGCATAACCCATGGGTATGAGCACAGGAGCGGCCGGTGGTGGACGTGCAGGCGGCAGACGTGGTCGTCGCAGGCACTCTCATGCACCGATGAGCGAGATCAACGTAACGCCGATGGTGGACGTGATGCTGGTGCTGCTGATCATCTTTATGGTGGCGGCTCCCTTGCTGACAGTTGGCGTGCCGATTGATCTGCCTGAAACCCGCGCTAAGGCGATGGAAGGCGATACCGAGCCGATAGCGATTTCGGTGAAGTCTGACGGGGCCGTGTACATTCAGGACACTGAGATCCCGGTTGATGAGCTGATCGCGAAACTCGGGGCAATTGCCGAGAATGGTTACAACGAGCGTATCTATGTGCGCGGTGATCAGGACGCTGATTATGGGATCATCATGAAAGTCATGGGCCAGATCAATGCTGCCGGATACAAGCGCATTGGGCTCGTCACTCTAGAGGAGCAGGGTTAACCGGGAATGCGTGCAGGCCTTATCGCATCGCTAGTTGTTCACGTGGTCGTGCTTGTTGCCGGAGCGGTGTCGCTCAATTTCGGCAAAGAGTTGGTCACGACCCCGGTGGATTCACTGCCTGTGGATCTGGTGCCCGTCAGCGAGCTAACCAAGCTGCAGCTGGGTACAACAGAGGCGAAGGAAATCAAAGAAGCTGCGTTGCAGCCAACCAAGAAGCCTGCAGAGAAGCCAGAGCCGGAGAAAAAGACCGGTGAAGCCAAGAAAGAGGTGAAGAAGGTTCAGGAAGCCGCGAGGGAAGTGCAGCAGGCAGAAGCGCCGCCGCCGCCTCCACCTGAACCTGCGGAACCAGAGCCAGCCCCAAAGGAACAGCCAAAAGAGAAGGCTCCTGCGGAAACTGCAGAACTTGGTCCTGAGGTAGAGAAAGTCGAAGAACCGAAGAAACTCGTCACCGTTCGTCCTCGCACCAAACCGACTCCTCCAGCGCGCCCAAAGGTGGAAAAGAAGGAAGAGCCGAAGAAAAAGGACGACTTCAATACGAAGATGGCGGCTTTGCTAAACAAGACCAATGAGAAGTCGAGCGGGACTGCAAAGTCCACCAAACCGGCTTCCCTCGGGTCTGAACAGGGTCATACCAACGTGACGATGAGCCAGTCTGAACTGGACGCGCTTCGCGGGCAGGTCGCACAGTGCTGGAACCCTCCTATGGGGGCAGCTGGAGCGGAAGATCTGACCGTTCGTCTACAATTCAACCTGAGCCGCACCGGTGAGGTTGAGGGGCAGACGCGGGTGCTGAACTCAAGCAATAACCCTGCATTCAACGCAGCTGCAAGCAGTGCAGAGCGCGCAGTTTACCGCTGTGGTCCGTATTCTCTGCCAGCGGCGAAGTATGAAGCATGGGAAACAGTTATCCTGAATTTTGATCCTCGCGAGATGCTTGGATACTGACGGAGTGGCTATGGAAATGGAGCGAGCTGGCAAGGCAGGTAAGGTTAGGATTGGGCTGGGCCTGATGCTCTCTGGAGGCGTTCTGGCTGGCTGCAGCGTAACGGGCGGGGTTGGCTATTTCACCTTCTCTACGGACGGTGAGGAAGTCGCGGCTCTTCGTAATCAAGTTGCTCGTTGCTGGGTCCCTCCGCTCAACGCTGATGAAGAGGTCCAGCTGCGCTTCGATCTTAACCGGTCAGGAGAGCTTGTAGGAGTTCCAACGGTATTGAGCTCGGGCACTACGCCTGAGGACGAGGCCGTCGAAGATAGTGCAGTGAGAGCTCTAGTTCGCTGTGCGCCATATTCCCTTCCGGCTGAAACGTATGAGTCTTGGAAGACGATTACACTGAGTTTTGATCCTCGCGATTTGCGTGGATACTAGGAATTGAGATTGAAAGGAGTTTAGGTCGATGTCCTTTGTGATGGGGCTTAACCCAAAGCGTACAACAGGAATCAAACAGCTGTGGCGTCGTGCGTGCGGCCTTGTGGCTGCTGTAGTTGCTGTTGCTGCGATCTCTCAACCTGCATACGCCCTGATTGAGCTTGATATTACTCAGGGCAACGTTGAACCGATGCCGATTGCAATCTCTCCCTTTGCTGGCTCCGGCGTGCAGGAAGATATGGCGGGGCAGATTTCTGAAGTGGTTGCCGCTGATTTGCAGCGCTCTGGGCTGTTCCGGCCCATCGACAATGCAGCGCATATCCAGCAGGGCATGAACGTTGGCACTATGCCGCGCTTTGGTGACTGGAGAACCATCGGCTCTCAGGCTTTGGTGACCGGTTCTATTGCGCAGCAGCCGAATGGGCAGATTCGCGCGGAGTTTCGGTTGTGGGATGTGTTTGCAGGTCAGCAGCTGATCGGCCAGCAGTTCTACACCTCACCTGAGAACTGGCGCCGTCTGGCGCATATCATTTCTGATGCGGTTTACCAGCGTCTGACGGGTGAAAAGGGCTACTTTGATACTCGTGTTGTCTTCATTGACGAGAGCGGTCCAAAGGATGCTCGCCGGAAACGTCTGGCGATTATGGATCAGGACGGCGCGAATGTGCGGTATCTGACACGTGGTGATGATCTGGTGCTGACACCGCGGTTCTCTCCTGTGTCACAGGAAGTCACCTACATGTCATATGTGGGCGGTAATCCGCAGGTTTACCTGTTCAACATCGAGACCGGACAACGTGAAGTTCTGGGCAACTTCCCCGGTATGACGTTTGCGCCGCGCTTTTCGCCGGATGGCCAGAAGGTGATCATGAGTTTGCAGCAGGGCAGCAATGCGAACCTCTATCTTATGGATCTGCGGACACGCCGGACAACCCGTCTGACTAATACGGCTGCGATTGATACCAGCCCGTCCTTCTCTCCCGATGGACGCCGGGTGGTGTTTGAGAGTGACCGTGGCGGCTCGCAGCAGCTTTATGTGATGAATGCGAATGGCAGCGGTGCGGAGCGTATCTCCTTTGGGCCGGGTCAGTATTCCACACCTGTGTGGTCTCCTCGCGGTGACTTGATTGCCTTTACCAAGGTGCACCAGGGCCGCTTCATGATCGGCGTTATCCGTCCTGACGGTAAGGGGGAACGTATCCTCACAGAGGGTTATCACAATGAGGGACCAGCCTGGTCTCCAAACGGGCGTGTCCTAACCTTCTTCCGCGATACGATGGGTGAACAGGGTGGACCTCAGGTCTGGACTGTTGATCTGACCGGCTACAACGAACAGGTGGTTCAGACACCAAACTTTGCATCAGATCCAGCGTGGTCACCGCTGCTCGACTAATCGTGAAGTTAGACCCCCCAAATTCTTACGGGATTTTGGGGGGATTAGGACTTCATTAACCAGTGAAATCAAGTTACCCTGATCCAAGATGGACTAGGGCTTTGTTAGACCCTCGGGGTTTGAGGGACAGGAGATTCAATAAATGTCAAAGACACAGTTCGCGCGCGGAGCGCGTTTTGCCGCTGTCGTGGGTCTGTGCCTCGTTGCTGCAGCTTGTGCGCAGACGCGCCCTGAACTTAATGGGACTAATAGTTCCGTTGCGGCTGGCTCCGGCCAGGACTTCGTTGTGAATGTTGGGGATCGTGTATTCTTCCTGAACAACCAGAGTTCTCTTAGTGCTGCTGCTCGCGGTGTGCTCGACAAGCAGGCCCGTTGGCTGGAACACTACAAGAACTACTCTATCACGATTGAAGGTCACGCTGATGAGCGCGGCACCCGCCAGTACAACATTGCACTGGGTGCACGTCGTGCTTCTGCTGTTCGGGAATACCTTGTTGCTAAGGGCATTGACCCGTCCCGCATCAAGACAATCTCTTACGGTAAAGAGCGTCCGGTTGCAGTATGTAACGCGGCTTCCTGTTGGAGTCAGAACCGTCGTGCTGTGACCGTTCTGAATGGTCAGTAAGTGGTTTCGATAGGCTAATATAAGGATAGGCCTCTCCAATCTTGGGGAGGCCTTTCTGATCAAACTCCTGCACAGTTGTGGGAGAACTGGAATTGGCCGGGGAGAAGCCGCAAATAGGCGAGAAACACTGAGTTTGTGCCCTATTTTCGTCTTTTCCTCTTGCCAAGAGATGAGAAGATCCGACCCGGACTCTTAAGGGTGTCTCAGGAGAAAATTGATGGCTCTTTACCGACGTATTGCAACAGGTGTTGTTGTTCTGGCGATTGCAACCTCTACAAGTTTACCTGCGTCTGCGCAGCTGTTTGGCGGTTCCAAAAATCAGGAAACTGCTCAAAATACTGCACGTCTTGGTCAGCTTGAGGAGCAAATTCGTCTGCTGACAGGCCAGGTTGAAGAGCTCAATCATAAGCTGCGGCTGACAGAAGATCAGTTGCGCCGCTCACGGGAAGATGTGGACTATCGTTTGCAACAGTTGGAGAACCCGGGGCAGACGCCACGTGTTGTTCAGCCTCCTGTTGTTGAAGCGCCAAACACCGCTCCTCCTGCTGATCGTAGCCAGCAGCTTTCTACGCTGAACACTCCGGCACAGGGCACCAATGGCGGGCCGCTTGACCTTTCCCAGATCGCACGTGGCAATACGACTGCTTCTACGGGATCAACAGCTGCTGCGCCGGGCTCTGGCACACTGCAGTTTTCCGGAAGTGTAAACTCGCTACTGACTGGTGAGCCAACAGCGGACTATAATGCGATTTATGGCTTGATGGTTGATGGCAACTACCCGGCTGCCACCGAAGGGTTTGATACTTTTGTGGGTATGTATCCGGACCACGAGCTGACTGCAAATGCACAGCATTGGCTTGGCGAAAGCCTGTTGGCGCAACGTCAGTACGAGAGTGCGGCACAGGCCTTCCTGAAGAGTTATGCTGATTTTCCCGAGAGTGAGTTGGCTCCCGAGAGCTTGCTGAAACTGGGTACTGCCCTTACAGGTATGGGGAATGCGTCCGCTGCCTGTGAAACCTATGAGCAGCTTCTCGCTACTTTCCAGTTTGCAGCACCAGCTGTGCTGGAGCAGGCCAAGGCTCAGCAAAAACGTGACAACTGCGTCTAATCAACCAAGTGGTTTCTCCTCCGAAGAGCTTAATGAGCTTTTCGGGGACTATAAGTCTTTCCGTCGGATCGCCGTTGGTGTGTCCGGCGGTGTTGATTCTATGGCGCTGCTTTATCTTCTGAAGCAGTGGACGGAGGAGTTGGGTGCTTCTGCTCCCGAGCTTTATGCCTTTACGGTCAATCACGGTCTGAGGGCTGAGGCGGTTACTGAAGCTGCTGGTGTCCGACAATATTGTACGCACCTTGAAGTGCCCCATGAGACTTTGGAGTGGATTGGCGAGAAGCCATCTTCCAACATCCAGTCTGAAGCGCGCAATGCGCGGCACGCTCTTTTGCGGCAGGCTGCTGAAGATCATGGGTGCGCAGCACTGTTTCTGGCACATCATCTGGAAGATCAGGCCGAGACGTTCCTGACGCGTCTGGCGCGGGGCAGTGGGGTCTATGGGCTTGCGGGCATTCGCAGGGATCGCGAGCTGGATGGGTTCCACATTTGTCGTCCGCTTCTCACTGTCAGCAAGGTGCGGCTCAAAGCGCTGCTTCAGGCTGAGCAGGTGCCATGGTTTGATGACCCTTCTAACGAGGATGAACAATTTACTCGGGTGAAGTTTCGCCAAGCGCAGGCAGAGCTGGATGAACTTGGTCTGACTGCGACGAAGCTTTCTGACACAGCGCGGCGCATGGCGCGCGCAGCCGATGCGATTGATGTTTGGGTTGATGAGGTGGCTGAGAAGTCCTGCACGTTTCACAGTGCAGGGCCGGTGCGGTTTGACAGTTCCTGCCTTGAGTATGTTCCAGATGAAATCGGCCTGAGACTGGTTGGTAGGCTTGTTCGTTATATCTCCGGTGCTGCGTATATGCCCCGTCTTGCCAAGCTGGAGGGGCTCTATGACGTCCTGAAAGCGGGCGAGGGCGCCAGAGCTGCCACACTGGGTGGTGTCAGGTTTGCATTGTCTAAGCCTCATGAGGCTGCCATGTGGTTTTGCTTCCGAGAGGCCGGTCGAAACGGCATGCCGGAGGTTGATGTGAAGCCGGGGGACGAGGGAATTTGGGATGCGCGCTGGCGCTTCAAAGCGGCGCATTCGGCCAAGGAATTTCGAATCACATCGGTTCAAAAGGAGTTTTGTGGAGATTTTGACCTTGGAATCCCCGCGAACTGGCCGAAAACAGCATTTCAGACGGCTCCGCTTATTGTTTTTGCCGACGGGGTATCCTACATGCCTTGGAAGAAGATTGGTCACACTGCTGCCGATGCAGAGGTGAGATCACGGACCTACGGAATTTCGATGGTCCCAGTAAGCAGAACATTTTGAATAAATCTTGGTTTTGCTGGCGTTCTGTTAAATCTATGCATTTATGCTTTATGGGAATGCAAACCGAACGTTGGGGCTGGTAATGTCGGAATTAGCGGAGCTTCAATCCTGAATTATCAGGGGTGACCGACAAAATTCCGTTGGCCTTAAGAAAACTGAGAAAGAATCTGTGTCATTCTCAGGAAAACATAGAAAGCTCGTTAGGGTTCGCTATGATCTTGATAGAGACACGTGCGAGGATCGCCGCCACCTTGCGGTAAAGGGATCGAAATGAACACCAATTTCCGGAATTTTGCCCTCTGGGTGATTATCGGTCTGTTGCTGATAGCGCTGTTCCAGCTCTTTCAGAATCCGACCTCACGAAGCAATACGAATGAGATTGCCTATTCTCAGTTCATCAATCAGGCTGAGCAGGGTGATATCCGTGAGGTCACGATTCAAGAGCAAGAGATCACCGGCAAGTACAGCAATGGCGGTACGTTCCAGACTTATGCGCCTAGCGATGCTGAATATGTAAATGTGTTGCAGGACAAAGGTGTTCTGATCAACGCGAAACCACCTGCTGATAATTTCTCCTTGCTGGGCGCGCTGATCTCATGGCTGCCTATGCTGTTGATCCTCGGTATCTGGATCTTTGTGATGCGTCAGATGCAGGGTTCTGGTGGTAAAGCAATGGGCTTTGGTAAGTCTAAAGCTAAACTGCTGAACGAAGCTTCTGGCCGTGTGACTTTCGAAGATGTTGCCGGTATTGATGAAGCGAAGGAAGACCTTCAGGAGATTGTTGAGTTCCTGCGTGACCCGCAGAAGTTCCAGCGTCTTGGTGGTCGTATTCCTCGCGGCGTGCTGCTTGTTGGTCCTCCAGGTACTGGTAAGACCCTGACCGCCCGTGCGGTGGCTGGTGAGGCGAACGTACCGTTCTTCACCATTTCCGGTTCTGACTTCGTTGAAATGTTTGTTGGTGTTGGTGCATCGCGTGTTCGTGACATGTTTGAACAGGCGAAGAAGAACTCCCCATGCATTATCTTCATCGATGAGATCGATGCCGTTGGCCGTCATCGTGGTGCAGGCCTTGGCGGTGGTAACGATGAACGCGAACAGACCCTTAACCAGCTCCTTGTTGAGATGGATGGCTTTGAAGCCAATGAGGGTGTGATCATAATCGCGGCAACCAACCGTCCTGACGTTCTTGACCCAGCGCTTCTGCGTCCGGGCCGCTTTGACCGTCAGATCGTTGTGCCAAATCCGGATGTGATGGGCCGTGAGAAGATCCTCAAAGTCCACATGCGCAAAGTGCCTCTGGCTCCGGATGTGAATGTGCATACGCTTGCTCGTGGTACTCCGGGCTTCTCCGGTGCTGACCTGATGAACCTTGTGAACGAAGCTGCGCTTCTTGCTGCACGCCGCTCCAAGCGTCTGGTCACCATGGCTGAGTTTGAAGATGCAAAAGACAAGGTGATGATGGGTGCGGAGCGTCGTACGCTGGTCATGACCGAAGAAGAGAAGAAGCTGACTGCTTATCACGAAGCTGGCCACGCGTTGGTTGCGATGCATATGCCTGCTTCTGATCCGGTTCACAAAGCAACGATTATCCCTCGTGGTCGGGCGCTTGGTATGGTGATGCGTTTGCCTGAGAAGGATCAGGTTTCTCTGACCCGTGCGAAGTGTAAAGCTGACCTTGCTGTTGCCATGGGTGGTCGTGTGGCTGAAGAAATGATCTTCGGCTACGAGAAAGTGACCTCTGGTGCATCTGGTGACATCCAAATGGCGACCAAGCTTGCAAAAGCGATGGCTACCCAGTTTGGTATGTCTGATAAGCTTGGCCCGCTGCTGTATGGCGAAAACCAGGAAGAGGTCTTCCTCGGTCACTCCGTTGCAAAGAGCCAGAACGTGTCTGATGAAACTCAGAAGATGGTTGATGCGGAAGTTAAGAGCTTCGTGAACCAGGGTTATGAGACCGCAAACAAGTTGCTGCGTGAACATGAGGATCAATTGCATTTGATCGCACAAGGCTTGCTTGAATATGAAACTCTCTCCGGTGACGAAATCCGTAAGATGCTTGACGGTGAGCAACCTGTGCGTGACACGGGTGATGATACGCCTTCGACACCGCGTTCGACTGGTGTGCCGACCGCTGGCGCTAAAAAGCACGGTGGTGGTGAGTCGTCTGATGGACTTAAGCCACAGCCGCAGAGCTAATATCCAGCCTTTTAGCGGCGCTTAAGAGAATTGAAATGCCCGGCTGTTAAGTCGGGCATTTGTCATTTTAGTTCAGATGTTTGGATTTCTGTTGGGGTGAGGCTGGGAGTGCTGTGCCGCGAATTTCGGTTGATCCGTAACAATCAGACACATGATTTGACGGGACCAAATGTGAGCGAAGGTGTATCACGGTTTCAACTAGAGATATGGAGAGCTGTGCGCTCCGCCTTTGAGAATTCAGGGAAACGATAAATGTCGCAAAAATACTTTGGCACTGATGGGATACGCGGAGCTGCGAACAAGTGGCCTATGACCGCCGAAGTGGCGCTTAAAGTTGGGATGGCAGCAGGTGTGGTTTTCCGGCGTGGAAAGTATCGACACCGGGTGGTAATCGGTAAGGATACGCGTCTTTCCGGTTATATGATTGAGAATGCTCTGGTGGCTGGTTTTACAGCTATGGGAATGGATGTGTTCTTACTCGGCCCGACGCCGACACCAGCCGTTGCAATGCTGACACGATCTATGCGGGCTGATATTGGTGTGATGATTTCGGCAAGTCACAACCCGTTCCAGGATAATGGCATCAAGTTCTTTGGCCCCGATGGCTATAAGCTTTCCGATGAAGTCGAGCTGGAAATTGAGCGCCTGATCGACAGTGATATGAGTGCGAACCTGTCGCCCCCTGATGCGATTGGCCGCGCGACGCGCATTGATAGTACCCGTGACCGCTACATTGAATTTGCTAAACATTCTTTGCCTCGTCACCTTTCGCTGGAAGGCATGCGGATTGTGATCGACTGTGCGCATGGCGCTGCGTACAAGGTTGCCCCCGAGATTCTTTGGGAGCTTGGTGCCGAAGTGTTCCCGATGGGTGTGGAGCCTAATGGTATCAACATTAATAGCGGGTGTGGGTCTACCAAACCCGAGAAGCTTGCGCGGAAAGTTCACGAAGTGCGTGCGGATATCGGTATCGCACTGGATGGGGATGCGGACCGCGTGATCATCGTGGACGAGAACAGCAAGGTGGTCGATGGCGATCAGCTTATGGCAGTGATCGCTGAGTTCTGGAAAGATGAGGGCCGCCTCTCTGCACCGGGCATTGTGGCTACTGTGATGTCAAACCTGGGTTTGGAACGTTATCTGAAGAGCCTCGGACTTGCTCTCGAACGTACCAAGGTTGGCGACCGCTATGTTGTTGAGCGTATGCGGGAAGGCGGCTTCAATGTGGGTGGTGAGCAGTCCGGGCACATTGTTATGTCTGACTTCGGTACAACGGGTGATGGCCTCGTTGCAGCGCTGCAGATTCTCGCGTGTGTGACGAAGATGAAAAAACCGGTGTCAGAGGTGTGTAATCGGTTCGTTCCTGTGCCTCAGGTGCTTAAGAATGTGCGTTACGAGAGCGGAGAACCGCTCGCGGACAAGGCGGTTAAGGCGGCGATCAAGGCTGGTGAGGAAAAACTTGCTGATCAGGGGCGCCTTGTTATCCGCGCCTCCGGTACCGAGCCGCTCATTCGTGTGATGGGCGAGGCGGATGATGCACGGCTTCTGAATAAGGTTGTCGACAGTATCGTTGATGCCGTCCAGAAGGCGGCAGCCAATTAACTGAAATTATTGAACTTTATAGAGTAAGAAGGCAAGCATGTGCACATGCTTGCCTTTTTTGGTTTGTAATCTGCGAGATGCATAAGTAAACGTAAGTTAACTATTGGTGGTTTGCTATTTGCGTGCCGTTAGTTATTTGTTAGTAATAAATATTAGGGTTAAAAATACTAGTTAATTTATAGGTAATTCTTTCCCTGTAAAAAATGCTTAGGTTTTATTTAATGGCTACTGTCTTGCTGGGCGGGTGCCGTTTGAGAGGACATAAGCATGAAGTATTTTAGTAATTTGCTGTCTTTGACCGCAGCTGCGGTGGTTTCGTCTACAGTTGCTTATGCGGCCGATCTTCCTGCACCTGTTTTCGTGGAAGAGCCGGAGCTGCCACAAGTGGAAATCGGCGGTGGCTGGTACCTGCGTGGAGATATTGGGTACAAGATCTATAAAAGTCCGAAGACAAACTTTGCCAGCATTAACTTCAAGGATGAAGAGCTTGATCCAACTGGTGTGGTTGGTGTCGGTGTTGGTTACCGTGTAAATGATTTTCTCCGCACGGATGTCACGCTGGATTACGAATGGGATTCGGATTTTACCGGGCATGTTGACTGTCCAGGGTTGTGCGACAGTTCCTCCGGTCGCTCTGATGAATTTGCTACGTTGGATGTGTGGACAGTTCTTTGGAATGCTTATGCTGATCTGGGCTACTACAATGGCTTTACCCCTTATGTGGGGGCAGGCATTGGTGCATCTTATGTGAATGTGAAGAATGTACGCGCGACCAACGCCGACGGGCGCCGTGTCGAGTATCCGAAAGGACACAACTGGAATTTATCCTGGGCACTCATGGCAGGTACGTCCTACGAGATTGACGAGAACTGGAAGATTGATGCTGGTTATCGTTATCTCCATATCGGAGAAGTTCAAACCAAGTCATTTGACAGCTCTGGCTACGTGACTGGGATTAAGTACGACAAACTTGCAGCACATGAAGTCCGTGTGGGTCTACGTTACGAATTTGGTGGCTCTGCGGACGGCGGCTACAGTGATGTTGGGTACGACGATACGCTCGTTACAAAATACTAGGTCACATACTGGAGCGCCTCCAGTTTAAGCGTTGACCGTACGACTTGAGAGCCTGTTCTGTAACAGGCTCTTTTTTTTGCGCAAACCAGATTGAAATATTGGTTATCCACCGAGCCACACGGCGAATATTTCTAACTGTACGTTGCGTTTTATCGGTTGATTGTTGCTTTGCAAAAAAACATTTGTTGACGGGATAAGGTGTTTCGCTTAGACCCGTCGGCGGGACACCCCTCCCCAACGAGGGGCGCCTATCTGAGAGGGTAGTCATAATGACAGATACGAAGATGCCGGCCACAAAACCGGCAAACCCGAACTTTTCTTCGGGTCCATGTGCCAAGCGTCCGGGCTGGACACCTGCAGTACTAACAGGTGCGCCTCTTGGCAGATCTCACCGTGCAAAAATTGGTAAGGCGAAGCTGAAAGAAGCTATCGAGTTGACGCGTGAAGTCCTCGAAGTGCCTGCTGATTACAAAATCGGAATTGTTCCTGCATCTGATACCGGTGCCGTTGAAATGGCACTCTGGTCGCTGCTTGGTGCGCGCCCAGTGGATATGGTTGCGTGGGAAAGCTTTGGTTCCGGCTGGGTTAGCGATGTTATGAAGCAGCTCAAACTTGCGGATGCCCGTAAGATTGAAGCTGGTTATGGCGAACTGCCGGACCTGAATTCCATCAATTTTGACCACGACGTGGTCTTCACTTGGAACGGCACCACCTCAGGTGTTCGCGTTCCAAATGGTGATTTCATTCCAGCTGACCGTAAAGGTCTGACCATCAGTGATGCGACTTCTGCTGCTTTTGCGCAGGAGCTGGAATTCGACAAGCTGGATGTGGTGACTTTCTCCTGGCAGAAAGTGTTGGGCGGTGAAGCTGCTCACGGCATTCTGATCCTGTCTCCACGTGCTGTTGAGCGTCTTGAGAGCTACACACCTGCGTGGCCTCTCCCGAAGATCTTCCGCCTGACCAAAGGCGGAAAGCTGATTGACGGTATCTTTGAAGGTGCCACCATCAACACACCGAGCATGCTTTGCGTTGAAGATTATCTGGATGCTTTGGGTTGGGCCAAAGAGCTGGGTGGTCTGAAAGCACTTATCGCTCGCGCCGATGCCAACACTGCTGCGATCACCGACTGGGTTCAAAATACCGATTGGGTAGATTTCCTCGCAGTCGATCCGGCAACCCGTTCCAACACTTCTGTTTGCCTGAAGATTGTTGATCCGGAGATCACGAAGCTTGATGAAGGTGCACAAGCTGCCTTCGCAAAAGCAATCGTGGGCCTGCTGGACAAGCAAGAAGTGGCATTTGATATTGGTGCGTACCGTGATGCGCCGTCCGGTCTTCGGATCTGGTGTGGGGCGACGGTTGAAACGGCCAATGTGGAAGCGCTAATTCCTTGGTTGGATTATGCTTTTGCCGCTGAAAAAGCGAAGCTGGTTTCTGCTTAAACCTCCTTTTCCAAGTGAGAAAATTCCGGTCGCCTCGTGTGACCGGTTAACCTGACGCAAGAAGTGTATCTGGCGCCCCTAAAAAAGAGAATGGGCGGGTACCTTCGTTGACTTGAAAGGTTAGCCCGATGGCTCCTAAAGTTCTTATTTCCGACAAGCTCTCCGAAAAAGCAGTTCAGATTTTTAAAGATCGCGGCTGCGACGTAGATTTCCTGCCTGACGTTGGCAAGGACAAAGAGAAGCTGGAAGAAATCATCGGCCAATACGATGGTCTGGCGATCCGCTCTGCGACCAAGGCAACCGAGAAGATTATCAAAGCAGCGACCAACCTTAAGGTTATTGGCCGCGCTGGTATCGGTGTCGATAACGTTGATATTCCGGCGGCAACTGCCAAAGGTGTCGTTGTCATGAACACCCCGTTCGGCAATGCGATCACCACGGCGGAACATGCCATTGCAATGATGTTTGCAGTGACTCGTCAGATCCCTGCTGCGGATGTGTCTACGCAGGCTGGTAAGTGGGAGAAGTCCCGCTTTATGGGTAACGAAGTCACCTCCAAGACATTGGGTCTGATCGGCTGCGGTAACATCGGTTCTATTGTAGCTGACCGCGCAATTGGCCTAAAAATGAAGGTGCTTGCGTTCGACCCGTTCCTGTCTCCAGAACGTGCGATTGATCTAGGCGTTGAGAAGGTTGAGCTGGAGGACCTGTTCAAGCGCGCGGACTTCATTACTCTGCATACGCCACTGACCGACCGTACCCGCAACATCGTTGATGCAGACGCAATCGCGATGATGAAGGACGGTGTTTACCTCATCAACTGTGCCCGCGGTGGTTTGGTTGACGAAACTGCTCTGCGCGCTGCGCTTGACAGCGGCAAGGTTGCAGGTGCTGCGGTAGACGTGTTTGCCGAAGAGCCAGCAAAAGAGAACGTTCTGTTTGGTGCACCAAATCTTGTTTGTACACCGCACCTTGGTGCGTCGACCTCTGAAGCTCAGGAAAACGTTGCGCTTCAGGTGGCTGAGCAGATGTCCGATTATCTGGTCAACGGCGCAGTCACCAACGCATTGAACATGCCATCGATCTCCGCAGAAGAGGCGCCTCGTCTTGCTCCGTTTGTGAAGCTGGCTGAACAGCTTGGCTCCTTTGCAGGTCAGGCGACAGAGACTGGCATCAAGGGTATTCGTATTGAATACGAAGGTGATGTTGCCGAGATGAACGTGAAGGCGATGACCGCCGCTGCGCTCACCGGTGTTCTGCGTCCTTTGCTACAGACCGTGAACATGGTCTCTGCTCCTGAAGTTGCGAAAGAGCGTGGCATTGTCATTGAAGATGTTCGCCGTGAGCAGCATGGTGCTTATGAAAACTACATCCGCCTGACTGTTATCACCGAGCGTCAGGAACGTTCTGTTGCTGGTACTGTCTTTGGTGACCAGAAGCCACGTATCATTCAGATCAAGGGCATCAACATGGAAGCCGAGCTTGGTGAGAACATGCTCTATGTGACCAACCAGGATAAGCCGGGCTTCATCGGTCAGCTGGGTTCCATCCTTGGTGATGCGCAGATCAATATTGCGACGTTTAACCTTGGCCGTAAGGTTGAGGGCGAGGAGGCGATCTGTCTCGTTGAGATTGATGGCGAGATCTCCGAGGAGAGCGTGAACGAGATCGCTGCGATTGAGCAGGTGAAACAGGCGAAGCTTCTGCACTTCCCTCAGCAGGGCTAAGCTATTTAGCGAAAATAGATGAATTAAAGGCGGCCTTTGGGCCGCCTTTTCTTTTTCCCTAGGTCATATTGCTGACAGAAATTGCTTATGTTTTAGAGGGAAGCCATGATGTGCAGTGATTCCAATTTAAAGTAGAAAGCCATTATGAATATTGATTTGCTACGTCGCCTCTGTGAAACCCCAGGCGTCCCTGGGCATGAGCATCGAGTGCGTGATCTTATTCTGAAGGAAATCGAAGGCGTGTTTGACGATGTTCAAACGGATGCCATGGGTTCCCTCATTTGCCGCCGTGATGCACGCAAACCTTCCCCAAATGGTGAGAAGCCGAAGAAGGTTATGCTGCTTTGTCATATGGATGAGATTGGTTTTCTGGTCTCTCATATCACAGACAAGGGGTTCGTTTACGTCCAGCCAGTTGGCGGATTCGATCCACGTAATCTGTTTTCCCGCCGTATTCTGGTTTCGACCGATGAAGGCGACCTGAAAGGGGTTATGAACCCAGCAGGCCGGCCTGTTCATATTGCTACGCCGGAAGACCGCAAAAAAATCCCGGAAGTGACCGAGTTCATTATCGATATGGGCCTTGGTGAAAAGACCAGGGATGTGGTCAAGGTTGGCGACATGGTGACCCTTGATGAGCCACTAATTGAGGTTGGTGAAAAGGTTGTATCCAAAGCGCTTGATAACCGGGTGGCGTGCTGGCTTGGCATTGAGGCTATGCGGGCTCTGGGGGATGCGGATCATTCCTGCGAGATTTATGTTGCCTTTACCAGTCAGGAAGAAGTTGGTTTGCGCGGCGCGAAAACTGCTGCCTATGCCATCAAGCCTGATATCGGATTGGGCATTGATATTACGCTTGCTTGCGATACGCCGGGTGTTCCTGAACAGGATCAGACAACCGAGCAGGGCAAGGGTTTTGGGCTTCATGTGAAGGACAGTTCTTTCATTGCTGATCTACAGCTTGTGAAAGATATCGAAGAGCTGGCCAAGTCAGAAAAGATTCCTTATCAGCGCACCATGCTTCGCTCTGGTGGTCAGGACGGAGCTGCGGCACAGCAGGCTGCAGCTGGCGCAAAGGCTATCGGTATTGTGGTTGGTACACGTTATGTACACACTGTGACCGAGATGATTGATAAGGGCGATCTGATTGCTGCACGCGACATTCTGGCAGCCTATCTGAAGCACAACTGATTTCCTCAGTCGTTGCTTGAAAAGTTTTGCCTCCAGGCCCCAATCTCAACGGGTCTGGAGGCTTTTTTGTTAGGCGGGTACCTTTGCTTTGCCTGTCAATCTTTTGGTGAGGCGACCATCAATGAGCAGGAGGGCCGTGAAGATGGCGGCCATGCCGATCCAGTGATTGGATTCCAATCGTTCATTGAGGAAGATCGCGCCCAGAATGATTGCGCTGACCGGGATGACCAGAGTTACGGAGGCTGCGTTGGTGGCTCCGGCGAGTTTGAACAGCTGGATGTACAAAATGAAGGCAAAGCCGGTGCATGCGAGTGCGAGAATGAGGACGCTTGCCCATGTAATCGCAGAAGCCTGCATTAGTTGCTGGGCTGGTGCCACATAGAGGACTGCGGGTATCAGCAGGATTGTGGAGGCTGTGAGCTGGCCGGTTGCTAGTGCGGTAGGTGGCAGCTTGCGCAGGCGCATAATGACAAAAGCGCCGAAGGCATAACACAGGGCTGCTCCCAAAACTGCGATTTGTGGCAGGACTTGGCTGCTGGCTCCACTGAGTGCATCTGCGCCAACCATGATCGCCACTCCGATAATTCCAATCGTGGCTGCAACGAGCTTGGTTGCGGTCAACTTTTCTTCGTTACTTAGCACCTGCATGACAAGCATCGTGAAGATTGGGGTGAAAGCGTTGAGAACGGATGCAAGTCCGGCTGCGATGTATTGCTGGCCCCAGAAGATGAGCGAGAAGGGGACGACGTTATTGATGAAGCCTAGCAGGAGGAAGCTGCCAATCCACTTTGCCGAAAGCGGGATGGATTGTTTTGTAATGAGCAGGTAACCCCACATGCCCACTGCTGCAATTCCTACCCGAAGGAAGACGAGAGTGATGGGAGCAATTTCTTCCAGTGCAACTTTAGCAAAAAAGAATGAGCCGCCCCACAGGGTGCCCAGCAGCAAGAGAATAGACCAGCCGAGCCAGTCAAGTTTTTGTGCATTCATAAAGTACATTCATCTTGGTGAAATTTCTTGCAGTATGTGCAAAAAAAAATGAGTGATAGGACCTGAACTTAGTAATAACACTGGGTCTTGTTCGTGTGCCACCCGTTTTGCGAGAGAAACAATCAACAGAGGTTCACCGCGAGCGCAAAATTTATTGGTCACAGCCCAATTTTGAAGGAAAAAGGCTCGTATTTGAGGGATTGACAGATTATAAGGCGCTGTAACTGCGCCCCGGCTTTTACGCTGGGGTTTCTTATGTTGTCTCTCACGATTTGCGTTCTGAGCTGACAAGCCACTTTAAACGGAAAAGCAAATCGTATGACGGCGTATTTCAGAAATACGCTGGCAGCCGCAGGAGGGCTGAAGAATCATGGCCAACGTTGTCGTAGTTGGGTCACAATGGGGTGACGAAGGTAAGGGTAAACTTGTCGACTGGCTCTCCGAGCAAGCCGACGTTGTTGTACGCTTCCAAGGCGGGCACAATGCAGGCCATACGCTTGTTATTGACGGCACGAGCTACAAGCTGGCACTGCTGCCATCTGGTGTTGTTCGTGGGAAACTCTCTGTCATTGGTAATGGCGTTGTGATTGACCCTCATGCTCTGGTGGCCGAGATTGCGCGCCTTGAAGAGCAGGGCGTTAAAATCTCCCCGGAAATCCTGCGCGTTGCTGACAATGCTACGCTTATTTTGAGCCTGCACCGCGAGCTTGACGCTTTGCGTGAAGATGCAAGCCCAGCTGGCACCAAGATCGGCACCACCAAGCGCGGTATTGGCCCAGCTTATGAAGATAAAGTCGGTCGCCGCGCTATCCGCGTGATGGATCTGGCAAACATGAGCACACTGCCAGCGAAGATTGACCGTCTGCTGACCCACCACAACGCTATTCTGCGTGGTTTGGGCCGTGACGAGATCGCTCCAGAGACCATCTACAAGGAACTGGAAAGCGTTGCTGACAAGATCCTGCCGTACATGGATAAAGCTTGGTACATGCTGGATAAAGCGCGCCGCGAAGGCAAGCGTTTGTTGTTTGAAGGTGCACAGGGTGCGCTGCTGGACAACGACCACGGCACTTATCCGTTCGTAACTTCCTCCAATACAGTTGCAGGTCAGGCTGCAGCTGGTAGTGGTCTTGGTCCAAACTCAATCGATTACGTGCTTGGCATCACCAAAGCCTACACCACTCGTGTTGGTGAAGGCCCGTTCCCGACTGAACAGGAGAACGAAGTTGGTGAGTTCCTCGGTACCCGTGGACACGAGTTTGGAACGAACACCGGTCGTCGTCGTCGATGTGGCTGGTTTGACGCTGTGATTGTTCGTCAAACAGTTTGCACCAGCGGAATCAATGGGATTGCATTGACAAAGCTTGACGTTTTGGACGGACTGGATGAAATTAAGATCTGTGTTGGTTATGAACTCGACGGTGAGCGAATCGATTACCTTCCGGCATCCCAGGGTGCGCAGGCGCGGGTTGTTCCAATTTATGAAACCCTGCCTGGTTGGAAAGAATCGACCAAAGGCGCTCGTACCTGGGCGGAATTGCCTGCACAGGCAGTGAAATACGTGCGGCATGTTGAAGAGCTGATTGGCGCGCCAGTTGCTCTGTTGTCAACAAGCCCTGAACGTGATGACACAATCCTGGTTCAAAATCCTTTCCAGGATTAAGTCGTAGGATAAAGCTCTGGGAGCAATGGGCAGTTAAATGGCGGACTATAATTCCGTTCTGAAAAAGGCGGTAGCTGGTTTACAAGAGAACACTGGTTCTGCACGGCGTGCAGTTTATCAGCGTGCGCGAAACGCAATTGTAAAGCAACTCAAGAGTTACGACCCACCACTGTCACCCTCCCAGATTACTGAGGAGCAGCTGAAGCTTGAGGAGGCCATTCGTAAGGTCGAAGCCGAAGCTGCTCGTGAGTCTCTCGGGTTGGGGCGGCCTAAAACCACCCCAGCTCCAAGTGCGCCGCCGCCCGCGGCCACTGAGGCAGCTCCTGCTCCGTCGGCAGATGAAAAGCCCAAAGCGGGCCGTAAGCCGAAAGCTCCAGCTAAGGAAGAGCCGAAAGCGCCTGCCTCTAAAGCAGATGTGTTTAAAGAGGCCGTTCGCGCTGCGCAGGATCTTGGTAGTGCCGCGCATCAAGCCAACCAGATGGCGCGCGATCAGTTACCAGAAACGCCTGGTGAGCCGAAAGCGCCCAAAGAGCGCAAAGAGCCAGAACTTGGCGCTGCCAGCGGGAGTGTTTCGGATGAGCCCGCCGGTGTACTGCCGACCAAGGGTACTGTTGAGACAAGCGCTGAAGAGCGCGCCTGGGTGCCAGGTGAGGCTCGTCGTTCCAAGAAGGAAACAAAAGGCAAGTCGGTTCCCGAGATTGACGAACCTGCCAAGGTTAAGCCAAAATCACCCCGCAAACCTGCTTCTTCCCGCAAACCTGTTCTCGCACAGCGTGTTGGCGATGGCATTGAGCAGGAAGAGGGGCTGAAGCCATCCAACGCACGCCGCTTTGTGACTCTGATCATTGTGGCTGTCGTTATTCTTGGTGTTGCAGCAGGCGTTTACAGCCAGCGCGACACAATTCTCTCTTTGATCCTGCCGGTTGAGACAAGCGACAGCGGCGGCGCTGACGGCGTGACACCGAGTGCGGATGAACCGCTCCGGGTAGAGCCAGAGCGCACGCCAAAGAAAAACACTGATCGTTTGTTGCCATCTGACGAAGAAGCCAAAGTTGCTCCGGATGCAACGCGTGTTACAACGACCCGGATCACCCGGAACTCTTCGAGCGCGTCACAAGCAGAAACTTCAGCACAGCCGTCCGTGGTGCAGGCTCCTGATATTCCAGCTGTTCCTGTAGAAGAAGCGCCAGCTGCTCAGGTTCTACCGGTTTCAGAGCCGGAACAGCAGGTTACTGCTGTAGAGACTAATTCGGTCCCGCCAGCGGAGAGCGTTGGAACGAAAGCTGCGATCTCTCCTATGGCGCAGCAGAGCATTCTTTATGAGGAAGCTTTGAGTCAGGGCGGAGCAGGTTCTGCATCGCGTGGGAATGTGGTCTGGACACTGGATGAAGCGGATGGGGTTTCGGTCATCAAAGCGGTGGCGACGCTTCCAGCCCGGGATCTTGCGGTCGAAATGACGCTGAAGCCAAACAAAGACCAGTCCCTTCCTGCAAGCCATCTGCTTGAGCTGAACTTCCTCTTTCCCCCAGGATTTGATGGCAAGGGTGTTGAACAGGTTCCGGGCCTAATCCTCAAGACCAGCGAGTCTGCGCCTGGTGAACCTCTTGATGGTGCTGCTGTGAAGGTCTCTGACACGCTCTTCTGGATTGCGCTTTCTGATCGGGCTGAAGATCGCGAAAAGAACCTGAAGCGACTCGTGGAGCGTGAATGGATTGATGTGCCGCTGCTTTACAACACTGGTCGCCGGGCGATGCTGACCTTTGAAAAGGGTACGACCGGTAACAAGGTGATCGCTCAGGCTATCAAGAACTGGCAGTAAGCCGATTTTCTTTATTTCACTTGAATTTCAAGGGTCTTGGTTCTCTCGGAGCTGAGGCCTTTTTTCTTATATCGAATTTGCTTATCGGAAAATTTCCTTGCAAACACGCGTGGAAACGCGCATGGTCTGGCTAATCCGAGGGGTGCTTTTCTTCAAGAAAAGCTGAGATTGCGTTGAGCTAACCCTTTGAACCTGATCCGGGTAATGCCGGCGAAGGGACGGGACCTGAGCTATTTTCCCCGGATCTCCATTTCTGCATTTCTGTAGTGGGAGATCTTGCGCGGAAAATTCCAGAAATTAAGTCAAGCTCCGTTCTTCCGCCCGTTTTGATGCCCAATGCCATTGTTGGGAGCTGACATGCTGAAGCGAGCTGTAAAACGAATTCTTCGAAGTTTGTTCGGGATTTTGCTTTTTGTCCTCCTCTGGGAAAGTGTGGTTCGGATTGGAGAGTTTCCTCCGTTTCTGTTGCCAGGTCCGGCGGCGGTTTGGGCCGCTTTTCTCAATCAGGGTGCGTTTTTGTTGTATCACGCAGGGATTACTGCCTGGGAAACTGTTCTGGGCTTTATCTTTGGCGTGAGTGCAGGGGCATTGCTGGCCATTTTGCTGTCTATGTCCCAACGGGTGCGTTCATTTCTGCTTCCGCCCATTGCGGCAATTCAATCTCTTCCGGTCTTTGCGATTGCGCCACTGCTGGTGCTGTGGTTCGGCTTTGGGCTGTCTTCCAAGGTGGTGATGGCTGTGATTGTGATCTTCTTTTCTGTTACCTCAACCTTCTTCGATGGCTTGCGGAGGACGGATCAGTCGCTGCTTGATCTTGGAAAGCTTCATGGCCTCAATCGTTGGCAGATGCTGCGGTATATCCGCATTCCGGCTGCCTTGCCGTCGCTGGCGTCAGGCATGCGGATTGCAGCGGTTTTTGCGCCGATCGGAGCGGTGATTGGAGAGTGGGTTGGTGCAAAGGGAGGACTGGCTTTCATCATGTTGCAATCCAATGCGCGTATGCAAACGGCGACTATGTTTGCGGCGTTGATCCTGCTTGCATTGATGGTGCTGAGCCTGCGGGCGGTTGTTGAGTTTGCCACTTCTCGGATGATTTATTGGCAAAAAGAGAGCTAGCTCTCAGAGTGTGAGGACATAACCTTATGAAAAAACTAGGTATGCTGTTTGGTGCGGCGATGCTTGCAAGCACAGTTCAGGTGCAGGCGGCGGATAAGCTGACTGTGTTGCTGGACTGGTTTGCAAACCCGGACCATGCACCAATTGTGGTGGCGAAGGCGCGCGGCTTTTTTGAGAAGGAAGGTCTTGATGTTGAGCTGATTGAGCCGGCTGATCCGTCCATGCCGCCAAAGCTTGTTGCAGCGGGGCAGGGGGATATTGCCGTTTCCTATCAGCAGACGCTGCATCCGCAAATTGATGAGGGCATGCCGTTGATGCGTATCGGGACGTTGGTGTCAACGCCTCTGAATACTCTTATCGTTCTGGAAGATGGGCCGATCAAGACAATTGCAGACCTGAAGGGCAAGCGGATTGGCTATTCCACATCCGGTTTTGAGAGCGCCATGCTTGGCAAGATGCTTTCCACTGCTGGCCTGAGCTCAGATGATGTGGAGATGATCAATGTGAATTTCTCGCTGTCTCCTTCCTTGATGACAGGTCAGGTTGATGGGGTGATTGGTGGTTACCGCAATTTTGAGCTGAACCAGATGGAGATTGAGGGCGCAAAAGGGCGTGCGTTCTATCCGGAAGAAAATGGTGTGCCGGTTTATGATGAGCTGATTTATGTGGTGCACAAAGATAAACTTGATGACCCACGGCTGAAGAAGTTTATGAACGCTATTGAAGCGGCAACCGTTTACCTGCTGAATAACCCGCAGGATTCATGGCAGGGGTTCCTTGAGGTCTACCCAAATCTTGATGATGAGCTGAACAAGCGGGCATGGGCTGACACGCTTCCACGCTTCGCGAGCCGTCCGGCTGCGCTGGACGTTGGGCGTTATGAGCGGTTTGCGAACTTCCTGATAGCACAGGGGCTCATTAAAACAGCGCCCCCGGTTGAAACTTACGCGGTTGAACTGCGCTAACCCATATAGGTCTAAACTAATTTGAGAGCCTCCGAGTTTCGGGGGCTCTCTTTATTTGTTTGCCAAATGCTATTACTGCGCTGCATCCTTGATCGCTTCGTGCTCAGCCAGATCGCTGAAGATGTATTTTTCAAAGGCGGCGTAGATGGAGTGGTATTCCCCCTCAGAGAGTGATTTACATTCATCCATCAGGGTGAGCGCCTTTTTCTTATCGTTCTCCTCGAAGAGTGCGTAGACCATGCTGCAATGGGTGTTCTTGAGCTTGAGGAAGCTTTCCGAGAAGGCCAGAGAGGGATCTCCCAGCAACGCAAAGGAACGCATCTCGTAGCGACTGGTTTTGACGGGAATGGTCTCCAGCATGGCCAGTTCCTGCATCTGGCCCCGAGTGGTTTCGCAGATAAGGAGGTTGTGGCCTGCTTCTTTGCAGTGGCGGGCCAGATCGTCGGCCAGATCAACGCATTTGCCAAGCGGGGCGTATCTGAAATGCCGCCGTGTGCCGGTTTCGCCAAGTGTGGCTAATCCGGTTGCGATGCCGATGTCGAGGGTGACCGCGTGGTCTTTCATATTCTTATGATTGAAATTGAAGCGGTCCTTAAGGTTGAAGCGTTTCATCTGCTTCAGCATTTCGAATGCCGTACGGCAGGCGTGGGATGCGTGGAAGGGATCATCAAGCGGAGCGTTCCAGTAGGCGCTCAGGCCAGCGGTACCCATAGTGTTCAGTGTGCCATCGTGCACATGTACCTCGTCCAGATGGGCGCTTTGGAAGCCGTTGGAGAAGCCTGCAAGGTCCTGAGGAGATAAACCCTCATAGTAGCGGTGAAAGTGCCTGATATGGGTCGAGAGGCTCGTGATCTCGCGCTGTTGGCCTTCCAGGGGTAACGGGTCGGCGTTTGAGAGCAGGCGCTGCATTTGTTTTGGTGAGAGGATGCCCGTAAACCGCTCAGTGGTTTGGGTGCGGTGGCTCTTGAAGGTAACCCGCCTGATTGTGCTGGAGAGCGTGAAGATGAGCAGAATGATAAGCGACGGATAGAAGGGTTCGAGAAGCCTGTTCTCAAGTGCAAACTGGTGGAATGCGGCGGCGTTTATTGTGAAGAGAGCGAGCAGGGTGAGGGTGAGAGCCGTCCGGAAACTCTGCCTTGCTGAAATGACGGCAATGACGCCTCCAAACAGGAATAGTGCGGCAATTTCAGCGTACTGTGCCCATGATGGGATGGCGACGAAGTTGCCGGTGTGCAGTGTGTGGAGTGCCTGTGCGTGTCGCTGTGAGCTTCTGGATTGTGTGCCGATGACAAAGATGCTGCCCTCGGCAGGGGGCCAGTTTTTGAGGGTGGCACTGTCCGTCAGGATTTGCTCGGCGCTGAGGATATAATCAGAGGCTGCTCGCGGATTGAAGATCATCATTTCGCTGTTTGCGCTGACAGGAATGTCGAGTGACGGGCTTTCCAGTTGATAGCCTTGTGCAGTCTTGGTGAGTTGGAATTGCTGCGCTGCAGATGGGTTTGCCTGCTTCCAGGCTTGTAAGGCGAGCGAGGCGTGATGCTCTGTTTTACCTTTGAATTGAAGAGGGTAGAGCAGGGCGGAAGAGCCATGTACATAGTCATCGTTGCTCTGGTATCCAACCGCTTGGGAGAACCTTAAGTAGTTGGAAAGAGGCGGTTTTTTTGCGACTGCCTCAGCTTCAGGCCGGTTCAGAATGACTGGGTAATGCGAGATTATGGTTTGCAGGAGTAGGTCGTGATTTGGGTAGGTCGCCCTTAAGGAGGGCTGTAGCGTGTCGTAGATTCGGCTTCGCAGAGTGGGCGAGGCAAGATCAGCTTTTCTGAGGTCAGCATCGATGATCAGAAGCTTGGGATTATGCTCCCCCAGCTTTTGAAGGATTTGCGCGAGCTGCAGACGCTGATACACCGGCTCCTGCGCTGGATCGGCTGATTCCGGGCTTAGGTAAATTGTGTAGACTGGTGCGCCTGACGTGGTGTTGGGCCACGCCAATTGCAGTGCAGTTTGGCTGAAGTATCCGACATTCTCTAATACCTGCGGGTAGAGGATGCGGACAAGTATAGCTATTGCTATGAGTATAAAGGATAGGACCGCAGCGAGTGCGCGGTTGGTCTTTGATAGCCAGCCAGAGCCGAACATGTCATTTCCCCCCAAGAGGGGAAGCGACCCTACTCACCTAACATCCCCTCATTAATTAACCTTAGGAGAGGCCTGAGGGTACGACAAGCTTGGCTGTTTATTTAAAAGCGCGTTCTTACAAGTTATTTGTATTTTAGATTAATTCAATTCAACTTTTATGCATTTGCGCCACTTAAAGCCTTTTGCAGGCTTCTGGGCCTGACAAACTGCTTTAAGGTTTGTCTCTGTGTGTAGTTGACAGTAACCCGATCCCCCGTAGGGGAGCAGGTATTATGCGCCCGCTTGCTGACCAGCCATGGCCATTGCGCTTTCCTGAACGGCCTTTTGAACTTTTTCGAAAGCTCGCACTTCAATTTGGCGTACGCGTTCGCGGCTAACACCAAACTCGGTTGAGAGTTCTTCCAGAGTAATCGGGTTCTCGGAAAGGCGGCGTGCCTCGAAGATACGTGTTTCACGCTCGTTCAGAACGCTCATTGCACTTTTCAGCATATCGCGGCGCACGTCGTATTCTTCCTTTTCAGCCAGAATAGCTTCCTGACTTTCGGATTCATCGACGAGCCAATCCTGCCATTCACTGGATTCACCCTCGCTGGAGCGCAGTGGTGCGTTCAGAGAGGAGTCACCACCCAGGCGGCGGTTCATGGAAACGACTTCTTTTTCGGTCACGCCAAGCGTTGTCGCAATCTGCTCGACCTGATCGGGACGCAGATCACCATCCTCAAACGCCTGAATCTTGCCTTTGACGCGACGCAGGTTGAAGAACAGGCGTTTTTGATTGGCAGTGGTGCCCATTTTCACGAGCGACCATGTGCGCAGGATATATTCCTGAATGGATGCCTTGATCCACCACATGGCGTAGGTTGCCAGACGGAAGCCTTTGTCCGGCTCAAAACGTTTTACAGCCTGCATGAGGCCTACGTTACCTTCGGAGATGACTTCGCCCAGTGGCAAGCCATAACCGCGGTAACCCATTGCGATTTTAGCAACGAGGCGCAGGTGAGAATTTACAAGCCTTTCGGCAGCTTTAGGTTCGTCGTGTTCCCGGTAGCGCTTGGCGAGCATGTACTCTTCCTGCGGCTGAAGCATCGGGAATTTTCTAATCTCATCTAAATAGCGGCTTAGACCGCCTTCGCCACCCGTGAGGGCTGGTAGGTTACGGGCCATAAAGCACCCCTCCTTGCTTAGTGTTCCCGCCTGATCGGAGGATCAGGCTTTTCGGCAAACACACTGGTGCCTTCAGATAAAGCGCACCTGAAGCTTTTATATGGGAACATTGTGGCCAAAACGCTACCAGATTGGTAATTTTTTTGGCCTAAATTTTTCGTAATGATTCAAGAATTCCAGCAAAATCAGCGGGTAAGGCCGATTCAAACTTCATGAATTCCTGCGTTCTTGGGTGTGCAAACGCCAGAAGACCTGCATGAAGGGCCTGACGCTTGAATTCCTCTAACTGGCTTTTCAATGGTTCCTGAAATTTATTATATTTTGTTCTGAAGCCAGATCCGTAATCCATATCACCTATTAGCGGATTTCCGATATGGGACATGTGCACCCGAATTTGGTGGGTTCGGCCCGTTTCCAGACGGCATTCAATCAGGCTTGCGACTGGCACTTCATCTTGCGGACCAAATCTCTCTTGAACCTGCCAGTGGGTGATTGCATGGCGTCCACCTGTCTTTAGGACCGATATCTTCTGGCGGTTTGCAGTTGAGCGGGCAAGGTTGGCGTCTACTGTGCCTTTGATGGCTGTCGGGGCGCCCCAGACAAGTGCTTTATAGGCGCGTTCCAGTGGGCCAGTTTTGCCGTGGTCTGCAAACTGGGCGGCGAGGCCCTGATGCGCCATGTCGTTTTTGGCGACGACGAGCAGGCCTGTTGTGTCTTTATCAATGCGGTGCACGATGCCGGGGCGTTTGACACCGCCAATGCCGGACAGTGACGTGCCGCAATGATGGATCAGGGCGTTGACCAGTGTGCCGGTTGGGTTGCCTGCACCCGGATGAACGACGAGGCCTGCGGGTTTGTCGATGACAATGAGGTCGTCATCCTCATAAACAATCGTAAGCGGTATATCTTCCGGCTGGGGTTCAGCAGCTTCTGGCTCAGGCACAATAAGAGTGATTGTATCTCCGGCAGAGACTCTATATTTAGGCTCCAACACCGTGCGCTGGCCAATTTGAACCTGACCAGCCCGGATCAGGGCTTGAAGTCGGTTGCGGCTGAAGTCATCTACATGCGCAGCAAGCACAGCGTCCAGACGGCGACCAGTATCTTCTGGTTCCGGCACAATGACTGTTGGTTGTTGCTCGTTGGTAATCATAGAGTTTGTGAGTGGCTGGATGCCCTCAGGAGATTTATCGTTCATGCGTGATCCTAATAATGACAGCGATGAAACTGTACAGGACGAACTTGATCCAGCAGCTTTGCGGCTTCAAGGAAAGCTGCGTCGCCTTTTGATGGGGTCAAGCCTTGTCATGGTGCTCGGCTTATTGGCTGTCTTTGCGGCTATCTTCTATAAGATTAATGCCAATAATTCCAATGTTAGCGCAGATAATATTGCTGCAACCATTGCTATTGGCCCTGAAGCACAGGTTGTTTCCGTCACTCAGATGGACGGAAAACTCGTGGTCTTGATCAGAGAAGGTGCGGGTCAGGCGCTGGTCTATATTGACCCAGTTACCGGACGACAAATCGCTCGTACAGATTTTGTTGCGAGATAGGTGGATAAACCCCCTTTTCTTTTGAGGAGGGGGCTTGCCAAGGGCGGAATTAGCAAATATACCCCCGTCCATCGCGAGAGCGAAGCCTAGGCGCCCATCGTCTAGCGGTTAGGACGCCGCCCTTTCACGGCGGAAACAGGGGTTCGATTCCCCTTGGGCGTACCAAAGGCTTCTTTTGCGATACCAAGCAGTTATCTGCTTGAAGGCAGGACTTTTAAAAGTCTTCTCACTTTGGTGAGCGCCCATCGTCTAGCGGTTAGGACGCCGCCCTTTCACGGCGGAAACAGGGGTTCGATTCCCCTTGGGCGTACCATAGTTGTCTTCACAACCCCGAGTGGTCATCCGCTCGAAGACAGAGCTTTTTGTAAGTTCTCTCACTTTGTGAGCGCCCATCGTCTAGCGGTTAGGACGCCGCCCTTTCACGGCGGAAACAGGGGTTCGATTCCCCTTGGGCGTACCACTTCTTTTCTTCCCACTACATCGTTATGGTCTTTCTTGCTGGCAACGGTTCAAACATCGTGTCTGACGCACATTTGTGTGCCGGATTGTCTGCTGTGTGTTTTGATGCGTCCGGTAACGCTATATGGCCGCCCCCGAGGTGGGGGATGCTGCGCCTTCACAGGAATGGGTGGAATTTGAAGCAGGTGCGGTTTTAGAACCAGCGTCCGTTTAGTCCTGCGCCGAGGTGGTGGTCGTCCTTGTCCACATCTGCCCAGAGCTTGTCGTCTGCCTGCGTTTCCGTGGTGATGACTTTTTTAAGACTTTCGCTGAGCTGAGCATTCATTTCTTTAAGATCATCGATGTTATCGAGAACTTCGATGCGGGCCTCAGCAGTCTGGAGTTCGTTTTTCAATGCAGCCTTTTTCTTTCCAAAATACCTATCGGCATTGTATTGCCGTTCCATTACCCGAGTCACAATTTGTCCCTCTTCGCTTTTCTAGCTGAACTTTGATAAGACAGTGTATTGATCCGCCCGAGGTTTAACGAGTTTCTTTGGGCGGTATCATGACAAACATGGAATAAGTTGCAGCTTGTCCCCCTTTTGTGGACTAGTAATACTAACTGTAGGGGAGGTGAGGCAAGAGAACTTTTGTTTTAACTGATCTAATAGTTCTCTGGCTGCATCTGTGCTTTTGGCTATACTGCTGTGAATCATCGCAGAATACGACTGGTGGCAATGTATAAAAAAAATATCGGGGCTGTTTCATGATGCTGGTTTCACGCCACAACTCTATTCTTGATATCGCGAGAGAGAGCGGGAAAGTGGAAGTTGACGAGCTTGCCGCGCGGTTCTCCGTCTCGCCTCAAACAATCCGCAAGGATCTGAAAGAGTTGAGCGACCAAGGCTTGCTGACCCGTGTGCATGGCGGTGCGTTGCTGGCGTTTGGTGTTGAGAACCTGGGCTATTCCGCTCGTAAGGATCTGGCTGGAAAAGAGAAAGAGGCAATCGGTCAGACGGCAGCGGGGCTGATCCCGGATCGTGCATCCTTATTTGTGAATATTGGGACCACCACAGAAGCGGTGGCGCGGGCGCTGATCCAGCGTAGTGGTCTCATGATCATCACCAACAACCTGAATGTGGCGAGTACGCTGCGGCCATTTTCGGAAAATGAAGTCATCATCTGCGGCGGTCATGTGCGTGCCACTGATGGCGGCATCGTAGGCGAGGCTGCAGCCGACTTCATTCGGCAGTTCAAGGTGGATTTTGCCGTCATTGGCGTGTCTGCTCTGGATAGTGATGGGGCGCTGCTGGATTATGATTACCGCGAGGTCTGCGTCGCACAGGCGATCATAGAGAATGCGCGGCATGTTATTCTGGTGGCTGATCAGACCAAGTTCGAGCGTTCGGCGCCGGTGCGCATCGGTCACATCTCTCAGGTGGATACGTTTGTGACGGATACGCTGGTTTCTGATGAGTGCCGGAAGCTTCTGAAGGAACATGAGGTTCGGTTGGTAGAAGTGGATGGCAACGGGCCGCAGGAGCCGGAAGGTGGCGTTGTGAGCGCCAGTGACGCGTGAACCTGATGTTCCGATAGCCCATTAATGAGATTACAAAAGAGGCGCCCTGAGGCGCCTTTTTAATTGGTGTGAGTGGTGTAGTAGCCGGAGTGTGCCGCCTTGCGCATCAAGCGCGTGAGTTGCCTGTCTTTCTGGCCTCTGCAATGCGCTCGGCCAGATCTTTGTCAGGCTCTGGGGCAGGAGATGCCTTGTCGGCCTTTTCCGAGGGCGCACTTTTGGGTGCTGCTGGTTTGCGGGTGCGCGGCTTTGTGGTTTTGGTCGCGGTGCGTTTGGCGCGTGTCGTCTTTGGCTTTGCTTCTGCCTTTGGCGTGCTGGCAGCAATGGAGCTGAGGTCTTTCAGGACTTCATCATACTTTTCCGAGAGCGGTGGATTTTCTGCGATTGCTTTTGCCGTGATTTGGGCTGCCAAGTCTTTCAGTTCGTTACGCAGGTCGACTGCTTCTGCGATCTTGGAGCTGCTGTTGACTCTGTCCTCGAGCTGCTTTGTCAGCTTTTCGATGGTTTTCTTTGCTTTTTCCAGATCGTTCTCGAGAGTTTTCATAGGCCCGGGCGTTTTTATATTTGGATTTTGGGAGGTGCGTTTGGCAGCTTTTTCAAGCTGGAGCGCGTGTTTGAGGTTGTCGCGCTCTCGTTCGAGCGAACTGTAGCGGCTCTTGAGCTTTGTAAAGGACTGGGTGGCGAGTTCGGCAGCTTCCGCAGGTGAGGTGGGTTTGTGCTTGGTTTCCGCCTCAGCGGTCATCTCTGACACTTGTTTTGAGATCTGGGTCGCCAGCTCTGCCAGTGGATTGTCCATGTCCTGAATGTCGGATGTGTCGATTGGGGTAACAGGCTTGGTTGTGCCTTCTTCCTCATTCAGTTCCGTATCCAGCTCACGGATTTTATCGCCAGCGGCCTGCTCGTTGAGTTGGATGATCTCGGCAGATGCGGCCTGATTGGTAGCTTGTGCCGGGGTGTCATCCTTGGCTTCGACCTCTGGCTCCGTGGTGATACGATCATCAGCGGAGAACGGGATTGGGTCTGATGGATTTCTGCGGCGGAGGAAGCGTGTGGCTTTCTGGGCCATGTTTTTGCGTTCGCGGGCTGACCTGAGCTGTACGACGCTGAGCTCTTCCTTAAGCTCAGCAAGCTGGGCTTCTGCGGTTGCGCGGGCGGAGGCGTTTTGCGCGAGTTTTTCCATCATGCCCTCGAGGCGGACCTCCATCTGACGGATCGCGATGGCATGTTGAGCGCGCAGTGCATCCTTTGCCATGGTGGCACGGGCATAGCTTATGGGGTTGGACGTCTCGATCGCTTTGCGCGTGAGGCGTACAGCACGGCCCCAGATAAAGGGGAGGGCGGCGAGTGCTAGAATGCTCGCGAGAAAGAAGCCCAGTGCAATGTATAGTGCAATTTCAATCACAAACTATGCCTGATCTGTTGAACGGGTGTGAGGGACTGCTGCAGACTCAAGCGCATTCTCTCACACTCTAACTTGCCAAAATATAACTAACGCAGGGTTAGTTATATCAGAAAGGATTCCATGTTGGCTTCCTAGTAAATTTCAAATAGCCCATATTGACGCCAAGACGGGCTCCAACACCTGCGCGAACAGGGACAACGAAGATATCGTTGTTGGACAGAACCTGCATACCAAAGCCGCCAACGAAGTAGGCTGAGCCCTTCGCGCCAACGTAGCGGCGATAGATGGCGTCCACGCTTGGCAGGTCGTAGACCAGCATCATAACGCGGGCACCGTCGCCGCCCACATCAAAGCCCAATGAGGGGCCTTGCCAGAAAATCTGGTGGTTGCCGGCGTTGCGTGTGTACAGCGTTCCTTCGCCGTAAGCAGCGCCTGCGAAGAAGGCGGCGGAGCCTTCCTGTCCAAGAATGTAGCCGTTTGGCTCACCGTACTGTTGAACAGCACGCTCAACGACCTTTGCGAGGCCGGTGGAGATGGAGCCGAAAAACTCGCTGCCTGCTGTGAGGATATCTTTCTGGTGGTAACGCGATTGATCAACAGGCGTTTGTGCAAATGAATGTGTGTTCAGCGCCAGCAGAGCGAAAATGGCGCAAAGGACGATTGCAGCTTTGTTGCGCATATTGGCGAACAGGCTCGTCATCATGCCAATGTCTCCTTCCAAGAAACCCGAGTATTTGGATTGTTCAGAGCAATCTCAATCTTAAGGGCATAGTGCAATTTTTAAGTACAACAAGTTAAAATGCTTTACATCTACCCAATGGTTAGTCGGGGTATAGCTGGGTAAATGATGCGTATCCCGTTGGCAGCTGTTGCTAATTTCGTAACTGTGTCGAACTTGCCCATTTAGTTAATGCAGGTGATTCGGACTCTGGATGGACATTCCCATGATTTCTGATGTTTTCTACAGAAAATTTGCTCGAACGGCCAAAATTCTCGGTGTTTCGATGGTTTTTCTGTCCAGTGCCTCGGTTCTTGCCGCAGAGCAGGAGCGGTACACCTATACGCTTTCCATGAGTGATCCAGTGTCCTATCAGGTCTCGGAAATTCCCGAAAAAGGGCGTGAAGACGTTACGCTGGCGTGGGGCGGACGGATCTGGGCGTTTACCAATGAGGGCAATCGGGAGGCGTTTCGACTTGATCCGGAGGTCTATGCCCCATTATTTCAGGGATGCGATGCCCTCTCACTTGCGCAAGGCTATCGAGCTGAAGGATTGGCGAAAATCTACCTTGTTTATGACCAGCGGTTGTTGCTGTTTCAGAGCCGGGAAAACCGGGCTTTGTTTCTAACCGCACCGGATATATTACTTGCCAAAGCACAAAATCGTGCAAGTGATGTAAAATGCGGTCCATATCAATGATGTCCTGCTTGGAATTAAACTGGCAGGAATGTACCTTTTTCGCCACATCTCGAATCAATCATAGGGCCAGTTGGCCAACGTTCTGGAGCGGTTATGTCAGTATTTAAGGATTTGTCTTCTCTTGATCTTTCCGCACTTCTTGTGAGCCGCGTGTGTCACGACATCATTTCACCTGTCGGCGCCATCACTAACGGTCTGGAAGTGCTGGATGAAGAAGGCAATGAGGACATGGCAGATTTTGCGATGGATCTTATTCGCAAATCAGCGCGCCATGCTTCGGCTAAACTGCAGTTCGCGCGCCTTGCGTTCGGTGCTGCCGGATCTGCTGGCGCCTCCATTGATACGGGGGATGCGCAGGAAGTTGCTGTTGGATACATGAGCACTGAGAAGGCAAATCTGGAGTGGAACGTTCCGCGTCTGCTTTTGCCGAAAAATCAGGTCAAGCTGATCCTGAACCTTCTGTTGCTCACCAAGCAGTGCGTTCCACGGGGCGGGACCATTACCATCAGCATGGATGGAGATGAAAGCGCACCAAACTTTGTCCTGAAAGCGGAAGGCACGAATGCGCGAATCCCTCAGGATGTGAGCGAGATTCTTTCCGGACAAGAGCCTGAGCGCATTGATGCCCACACTGTTCAACCGATATATGCGGTTTTGTTGGCAGCAGAAGCAGGGGTAAATGTGGAGCTGCTGAAAGACGGTGATGCTGTCATATGCAAGGCAAATACTCAGGTTGCGGAGTCTGTGTGATTACCTGACAAAAACACCCACTGATTGTGGGTTGGATGAATCTTGCAATTTTTCAACCTATGTTAACCGTTTCGCTTAACACTCAACCTTAGTTAAATTTTGGAGTCTCGTGTTTGGGGCTCCCCTAAGCATTGAGTGGGTGCGGGCCATGGACGATCTTCTCAGAGAGTTTCTCACTGAGACAAATGAAAGCCTGGATGTTGTCGACGTTGAGTTGGTGAAGTTTGAGCAAGAGCCGAACAATGCCACCATTCTGAATAACATTTTCAGGTTAGTGCATACAATCAAGGGCACTTGTGGGTTCCTCGGCCTGCCGCGTCTGGAAGCGATTGCTCATGCTGCTGAAACTCTTATGGGCAAGTTCCGCGACGGTGTTCCTGTAACACATGACGCGGTAACCCTTGTCCTTGCTTCTATTGATCGCATTAAAGATATTCTTGCAGACCTTGAGGCTGCCAACGGTACAGAGCCTGAGGGCACAGACCGTGATCTTATTGACCAGTTGGAGCACCTTTCCTTAAGCGCTGACAATGCTGATAACGCCGAGATCGATGAGATGGCGGCGGCTATGGCCGAAGAAAAAGCTGCTGAGGAAGCGGAAGGCACTGACGTCTATCAGGTTCTGGAACGGCCTTTGCGCCCCGGTGAAGTATCGCTGGACGAATTGGAACGCGCCTTCCAGGAAGCCGAGGTTGAGATCGACCTTCCGGTAGAGGCTGCTGAAGATGTAATTGAAGCTGCTGCCGAGGTTCCGTCTAAGGCTGCAGCCCCGACTGTGACGCGGGAAGAGGCTAAGCCGAAGAACCCAAGCTCGAAGGGCAAGGCCTCTCAGCAAGGGGTTTCCAACCAGTCTATTCGTGTGAACGTGGAGACGCTTGAGCACCTGATGACCATGGTGTCCGAGCTGGTGCTGACACGGAACCAGCTGCTGGAGATTGTTCGTCGTCATGAAGACAGCGAATTCAAGGTTCCACTGCAGCGCCTGTCCAATGTCACCGGTGAGTTGCAGGAAGGGGTCATGAAGACCCGCATGCAGCCAATCGGGAATGCATGGCAGAAGCTTCCGCGTATTGTGCGCGATCTTTCGCAGGAACTTGATAAGCCAATCGGCCTTGAGATGATTGGTGCAGAGACCGAACTTGATCGTCAGGTTCTGGAGCTCATCAAGGATCCACTGACGCATATGATCCGCAACTCTGCCGACCATGGTCTGGAAGAACCTGCTGATCGTATTGCTGCTGGCAAGCCCGAGAAGGGTCTGATTACCCTGTCCGCTTATCATGAAGGCGGTCACATCATCATCGAAGTGAAAGATGATGGTCGTGGGCTGGATATTGAGCGGATCAAGGAAAAAGCGCTTCGAAACGGTGTGACCACCGAAGCTGAACTTGAAAAGATGCCGGATCAGCAGATCTACAAGTTCATCTTTGCTGCAGGCTTCTCCACCGCGACCAATGTGACCAGCGTGTCGGGCCGCGGCGTTGGCATGGACGTTGTGCGCAACAATGTGGAGCTGATTGGCGGTTCCATTGACCTGCGCTCCACACCGGGCAAAGGCTCCAGCTTTATCATCAAGATCCCGCTTACTCTGGCGATTGTTTCTACGTTGATCGTGGAGGCCGGTGGGGATCGTTATGCTATTCCGCAGCTGTCTGTTGTTGAGCTGGTTCGTGTCCAGTCCAATTCCGAGCACCGCATTGAGCGCCTCAAGGATCGTCCGGTGCTGCGCTTGCGCAACAAGCTTTTGCCGCTGGTCCATATGTCCCAGCTGCTGGGACAGGCTGAAGAAGGTGATCTTGACGAGGACAATGGCTTCATTGTTGTCATGCAGGTTGGCAGCCAGTCCTTTGGTGTTGTGGTGGACGGCGTGTTCCACACTGAAGAGATTGTTGTGAAGCCAATGTCTTCCATGCTGCGCAACATCAATATGTTCTCTGGAAACACCATCCTAGGTGATGGTGCCGTGATCATGATTATTGATCCGAATGGTGTGGCAAGTGCTATGGCAAGCCATGCGTCCGGCACACTGACTGATACATTCGAGGATGAGCAGGACAGTGAAGAAGCTCTTGTTGTTGACGCGGATGCGCCAATTTCACTGTTGCTGTTCCGCGCAGGTTCTGAGGAGCCGAAGGCTGTACCGCTGTCACTGGTGACACGTCTTGAAGAGTTCGATGTTTCCAAGATTGAGCGCTCCAACGGTCGTGATCTGGTTCAGTACCGTGGATCACTGATGCCACTCGTCTACGTGAACGAAGGGGATCGTCACAAGTCCGAGGGCGCTCAGCCGATGCTGGTGTTCTCTGATAACGGTCGTTCAATGGGTCTGGTGGTTGATCAGATCGTGGACATTGTTGAAGACCGGATGAGCATCGAAGTGGTCTCCGAGCGTCCAGGTGTTCTTGGCTCTGCGATCATTCGTGAGCGGGCAACGGAAGTGATTGACCTTGGCTACTATCTGCCATTGGCCTTTGATGACTGGTTTATGCGCAAGGAGATTGACTCGGCGACCAAGACGAGAAAACTGCTCTTCCTGGATGACAGTGCTTTTTTCCGCAACATGCTGACACCGGTTCTGAA
Organism: Pseudovibrio japonicus; assembly: GCF_014651595.1. Taxonomy (GTDB): domain Bacteria; phylum Pseudomonadota; class Alphaproteobacteria; order Rhizobiales; family Stappiaceae; genus Pseudovibrio; species Pseudovibrio japonicus. The sequence continues at coordinate 293,309 of NZ_BMXE01000005.1, forward strand.
AGCGGCTGGTTACGATGTGACCGTTTGTTCCAGTGCCCAGAGTGCTTACGAGCTGCTGGAAAAAGGGACCGAGTTTTCTGCGATTGTGACGGATATCGAGATGCCGACGATCAGCGGCCATGAGTTCTGTGAGAGCCTGCGCCGTGATACCCGCTTCCGTCATTTGCCGATTATAGCGCTTTCCGCTGTGGTGACACCTGCGTCTATTGAAAAAGGTCGTCAGGCCGGGTTCGATGATTATGTGGCCAAGTTTGACAGGCCGGGTTTGCTGGCAGCGCTTAAAGATGTTTTGACCAGTGATATGGGAGTTGCAGCATGACCCCGCAAAATCTTGGCACCGTCAACGGCGATGACACCCGTCAGGGTCTTGCCGAACACATCCAGTATGTGACTGTTGTGATTGGTAGCCAGTTGTTCGGACTGCCGATCTCTCAGGTTCATGATGTTTTTGTTCCTGAAAAAGTTACCCAAGTTCCTTTAGCACCGCCTGAAGTGGAAGGCGTGCTGAACTTGCGTGGACGCATTGTGACTGCGATCAATATGCGTCGCAAACTCCACCTCAAGCCAAATGACAGCGATCAGGGCATGATGGCTGTTGGTATTGAGTACAAAGGGGAGTCCTACGGTCTCGTGATTGATGCCGTAGGAGAAGTACTCAGCTTACCGAGGCATGAGATGGAAGCGAACCCATCCAATTTGGATTTCCGCTGGGCTGAAATCTCGGGTGGAGTGCATCGTCTGGACGGGCGACTGATGGTGGTCCTTGATGTGGACCGTCTGCTTAGCTCCCTGATTGAACCTAAAGCCGCATAAAGCATACCTTCGAAGCGAGAGAGCCGAGTTAATGAAAAAGTGTCTGGTTGTTGACGATTCCAGCGTAATCCGCAAAGTGGCGCGCCGCATTCTGGAGGACATTGGATTTGAAGTCACCGAGGCTGAGGACGGGCAAAAGGCACTTGATGCTTGCATAGCGTCTATGCCGGATGCTGTTTTGCTGGACTGGAACATGCCTGTCATGGACGGGCTGGAGTTTTTGGGCAGACTGCGTGAAGAGCATGGCGGTGATGAGCCGGTTGTTGTGTTCTGTACCACGGAGAATGATGTTGCTCACATCACCAAGGCGATCCGGGCCGGAGCGAACGAATACATCATGAAACCGTTTGATCGGGAGATCCTTTCCGCGAAATTTCAGGAAGTTGGATTGGTCTAAATAATGGATATGGGCCGGTTGGGAATGTATACAAAAACTGAGGAGCCGAAAAAGGAGAAATCCAATCAAACGGCACCTATCCGGGTCATGGTCGTTGATGATTCTGTTGTCATTCGTGGGTTGTTCAGCCGGTGGATCGAAGCCGATCCGGAGCTTGAGGTTGTTGCAACCCACCGTAATGGCGATCTGGCTGTAAAAGACATCGAGCGCAGCAACCCTGATGTGGTTGTGCTTGATGTTGAAATGCCGGTGATGGATGGCCTGACGGCTCTTCCGAAACTTCTTGAGAAGAAACGCGATCTTATCATCGTGATGGCTTCCACGCTGACGCGCCGAAATGCCGAAACGAGTTTGAAGGCACTTTCTCTTGGTGCCACCGACTATGTGGCCAAGCCTGAAACAACGCGCCAGACCGCTGGTGCGGCTGATTTCCAGCGGGAGCTGCTGGAAAAGCTGCGGATGCTTGGGCGCGGGGGGAAGCGCCAGAAACGCACCAGAACGTCAACCGAGCCTGTTCGCAGGATGCGTGCGGAGATCGTCAATGATCCACACCAGCGTCCGGCTGAGACCACTGCTGAGCGCGCCGAGGCGCGAGCTGCCATACGGCGTTCGCGAGCGGCAGGGTTGCAGGGCGCTGGAAAGCAAGAGGTTACGCTGCGGCCCTATTCTTCCGTCGTGCCGCGGGTTCTTGCGATTGGCAGCTCTACAGGGGGCCCACAGGCGCTCCAGCGTGTGCTGACTGATGCGCGCGATGGTTTGCTCAAGGTTCCTGTTGTGATTACGCAGCATATGCCGCGTACGTTCACGACAATTCTGGCGGAGCATTTGCATAAACAACTTCAGCTTCCCTCCAAAGAAGCTGAACATATGGATGTATTGAAACCTGGGCACGTCTATATCGCTCCAGGCGGAATTCATTTGAAAATCGGCAAGCAGAACGGGCAGGCGGTTTCGCTGCTTGAAGACGGTGCGCCCGTCAATTTCTGTAAGCCATCTGTGGATCCACTTTTTGAAAGTGCAGCCGAAGTTTTCGGGACCGCGTGTCTGGCACTCGTTTTGACCGGTATGGGCAGTGATGGCGCGTATGGCGTCAATGCGATTGCCGGTAAGGGCGGAAGCGTCATTGCGCAGGATGAGGCCTCGAGTGTTGTCTGGGGGATGCCGGGTGCTGCTGCCCGTACAGGGAACTGTAGCGGTATCGTGCCTCTCGATCAGATGGGTGCACAAGTCAAGCGTATCTTAAAAGGAGCCGCGCGATGATGACTTCTGAATATGATTTCTTAAAGAAATTTCTGAAATCCCGTAGCGGCCTCGTTCTTTCCGATGAAAAGCAGTATCTGGTTGAAAGCCGCTTGATGCCGGTGGCACGACGTCACAACCTCAACGGCCTGAGCGAGCTTATTCTTGCGATCAGCAAGCCGGGCTCCATGATGTTGCAGAGTGACGTTGTCGAAGCGATGACGACGAACGAGTCCTTCTTCTTCCGTGACAAGAGCCCCTTCGAGAATTTTCGTAAGGTGATGCTTCCTCATCTGCTTGAGGCCCGAAAGTCGCGTCGGAGCGCCCGCATCTGGTGCGCGGCAGCGTCTACAGGGCAGGAGCCTTATTCGCTGAGCATGTATCTGAAGGAAGACAAGGCCAAGGTTGGTGGGTTCCGGTTTGAAATACTGGGAACCGACATCTCCAACGAGGTGCTGGAGAAGGCGCGGACGGGGATTTACAGCCAGTTCGAAGTTCAGCGTGGTCTGCCTATTCAGATGCTGTTGAAGTACTTTTCGCAGCAGGGTGAGTTGTGGCAGATGGCTCCGGAGATCCGGGCAATGGTGCAGTGGCGCAAGCTGAACCTTCTGGAGAACTTCAGTCATCTGGGTGAGTTTGACATCATCTTCTGCCGGAACGTGCTGATCTATTTTGACCAGCAGACCAAGATTGATGTGCTGAACCGCATATATCGACAGCTTCCTGATGATGGGTTCCTTGTGCTTGGTGCTGCGGAAACCGTGGTTGGGCTGACTGATAGCTTTGAGCCTTATCCAGATCTGCGTGGTGTTTATCGTAAGAAGCAGGCGGCAAGCCGTCCAGCAGGTTCGACCAACCGTCCTGAGCGGCCTTCTGCGAAGCCATCCACGTCGCGGTCTTCCATTCAGGCTCTTGCGGGCGGCTCCCGCTTCTAGGGGCGAATAACAAGGCGGGTCAGCATTGTGCTGACCTTTTTTATTGCTTCAGCAACTGGTAATCACTCGCAATTCAAATCCAATGCGAGTGAATTCCTCCAAAAGTTCATCAGAGTTTCCCTTTAAATTTGCCAGTGCTTGGCTGTGTTCGCAGTCAGTTGGTTAGGGAGTATGTGATGAGTTCTCGTGATTTCATGAAGCTGAGCAGACGAGGTGCGCTTGCTTTGGGGGCAGGCGGGTTGCTTGCGACCGGGGTGAGAAGTTCGGAGGTTGCCGCTGAAATCCCGATGGAAACTTCCAGCCAGCACGCGCCTGCGACTGAATTCCAGCTTGGCGAATTCAAGGTGTACACCTTGCTGGATGGCAGCTTTGTTGCCGAGCATCCGCAGGACACGTTTGGCATGGACCAAACGAGCGAAGTGTTTGCGCAGGCGAGTCACGATCATTTTATTCCCGACGACAAGTTTAGAGGTTTCTTCACGCCGACCCTTGTGAACACGGGCGATACGCTGGTGTTGTTTGATACGGGGAGGGGGACTCTTGCCCAGCCGGAAAGTGGCAACTTGCTCAGGGCGCTTAATACCGCAGGCATTCGGCCCGGAGAAATTGATGTTGTGGTGCTGACGCATATGCATGCGGACCATACTGGTGGGCTGATGCACAATGATGCGCCGACCTTTCCAAGAGCGCGGTATGTGACGAGCCCTATTGAGTTTGACTATTGGGAACAGCTTGGTCCCGCCGCCAACCAGAGTGCGCGGGTGTTTGCGGATAATGTACTTCCGCTGAGAGAGAAATTCACCTTCATTGAGCCGGGAGGCGAGGTGGTTCCCGGCATCACTGCGGTTGAGGCTTATGGCCATACGCCGGGACATATGGCGTATTCGGTGGAAGCCAATGGGCAGAAACTCATGCTCACTGCTGATACGGCCAATCACTTTGCGTGGTCTCTGGCCTATCCGGACTGGCGTGTTGTGTTTGATATCGACAAAGCCCGCGCCGCAGAAACGCGCCGTCGCATCTTCGGAATGATTGCCGAAGAGCGGATTCCGTTTATTGGCTACCATATGCCGTTCCCCGCGCTCGGGTTTGTTGAAGCTGTGGGCGACGGGTTCCGGTACATACCGGGCACTTATCAGCTGCAGCTTGGCAATGAGGATGAGCAGAACAGGCCGGAGTAACTATCCTTTGGTCCATTCCGTTCCGCCGGCGGGTCCGGCCAGCTGGAGTGTCAAAATGACTGTTCGAACCCAATGGCGTCGGTTATGGCAGGGATTGCAGACAATCAGCGGGTTGCGTCGGCAAGGTTTCTTCATTCCGTACAGATATGCGGAAAGTGTCTCGCCCGAGTCCTATCCGGCACTCGAACCGCTGTTTCGCGAAGCTGAGCCGGATATGCGGCGGCTCATGGATGTCATCGATCAGTACGCAACAGACTTGGCAGGGTTTGATGGTCCACCACCCCGGCCGCGAATTGCTCAGAACTGGTTTGCACGGCTTGACGCCGGAGCAGCTTATGCGATGGTGCGTTGCCAGCAGCCAAAAACCATAATTGAAATCGGATCCGGGCACTCCACCCGCTTCATGGCGCAGGCGGTCACTGATGGGTCTTGCCGGTCGCGTATCATATGTATCGATCCCGCCCCGCGTGCAACAATCTCGGGCCTCGCGCTGGATCATATACCCAAGGTCCTCAGTGACGCAGATCCGTCGGTTTTCAGTCAACTTCAGGCTGGCGACGTGCTTTTCGTTGATTCAAGCCATATCTCCATGCCGGGAACCGATGTCGATACGGTGTTCGCCAGTATTCTTCCTGCGCTTCCGGCAGGTGTTCTGGTTCACGTCCACGATGTCGTGCTTCCCGACGCTTATCCGGCAGATTGGGACTGGCGCGCCTATAACGAACAACTTCCCGTTGCCTGTCTCCTGCAAGGTGGATACCGGCTTTTATGGTCAAGTCACTGGGTCGCCACACGGCAAAAAGCCTGGGTTGCGGAGGGGCCGGTTGCGACAATTCCTATGCGGGAGGAGGCGCTGGAGACCAGCATCTGGATGGAAAAGCGGGAAACTTAGCAGCTCTGCACAAACAGGCCGGAGTAATTATTGTCTGGGCTTTGGTTTTCGTTGATAGGCAGAAATTGCGACGCCGCTCAGCACCATGAAGGCGGCAATGACGAACCGAAGATCGATGGTCTCTGCTAGGAATACGATGCCACCGGCGGTTGCGATGATTGGGACGGTGAGCTGTGCTACTGCGGCCGTGCTTGTCTGCAACTTCGGGATAATGGAGTACCACAGTGCGTAGCCAAGACCGGAGGTGACCGCACCAGAGACGATGGCTAGTGCAATTCCGATTGTGGTGATTTGGTTTTCGTCTGGAAACAGCAGCATAGCGACTGCGACAATGGGGACCGCATAGACAAAGTTCATACCAGTGTCTTTGAGAGGGTTTGCTGCGCCTCTGCCGATGAGCGAGTAAATCCCCCAGCCAATTGCGGCAATTGTCATCAATCCTGCTCCAAGTGGGTCAATGCCTGCGCTGGAAGGGGAGAGCAGGTAGGCAAGGCCGGAAAATGCGAGTGCTGCACCAATCCATTTTTGCAGCGTTACGTTTTCGCGCTGCAGGATTGCGCCAATAAACATAGTGATTTGCACGACACCGAAGAGCAGAAGAGCACCGAAACCAGCATCAAGAGAAATGTAGGCTTGAGAGAAACCGATGATATAGGCGCAGAGCGCAAGTACCGCAGTGATATTGGGTTTTGAGAATGTGAACTTCTTTTGGTCTTTGAAGAGGATAAGTGCAAGGAGCATGACGGCTCCTGAAATCACACGGACACTTGCAAAAGCGGATGGCCCTATCTCCCCGTCAGCTAACGCCAGACGGTTGAGAACGGAATTGGCGGCAAACGCGACCATAACAATGGATGTAAGAAAAAAGAGCCTCATGGCCGCACCATCACAACAAATGCGTCTGACTTGCAAGACACTTAGGCGTTATCCGAAATGCTGTGGTTGCCACTGGTGAGGGCACACTCAAAAAGCCCTGTGTGGTGCGTACCAAACAGGGCTTTTACTGAAACTTTTTGAAAGCCAGCTGAGTAAAAAGCGTTGAGCCGCTTTAGGCTGCTTTCTCTTCTGGTTCGCGCAGAACGTATCCGCGGCCCCATACTGTTTCGATGTAATTCTTGCCAGCAGTCGCAGAAGCGAGCTTCTTGCGGAGCTTACAGATAAACACATCGATGATTTTGAGCTCTGGCTCGTCCATACCGCCGTAGAGGTGGTTGAGGAACATTTCCTTGGTGAGGGTAGTGCCCTTACGAAGGGAGAGAAGCTCAAGCATCTGATATTCTTTACCAGTCAGATGGACGCGTTGACCGCCAACTTCAACAGTTTTGGTGTCGAGGTTCACAGTCAGGTCGCCAGTAACAATAACAGACTGGGCATGACCTTTAGAACGACGCACAATTGCATGAATACGTGCAATCAGCTCGTCCTTGTGGAATGGCTTCGTCATATAGTCGTCAGCGCCGAACCCAAGGCCACGAACCTTGTCTTCGATACCAGCCAAACCGGACAAAATAAGAATTGGCGTCTTCACCTTGGAGACACGCAGTGTGCGCAGCACCTCATAACCGGACATGTCCGGCAGGTTCAGATCTAGCATGATGATGTCATAATCATACAATTTGCCGAGGTCGATGCCCTCTTCGCCGAGATCTGTCGTGTAGACATTAAAGTTCTCGGATTTGAGCATCAGTTCAATGCTTTGTGCAGTAGCACTATCGTCCTCGATCAACAATACACGCATGTTAATCCCCTCGTGTTGCCTTTCCTGGGCAGTCGCGCCGGCCAAAAAACACAAACCGTAGCGAAGGAATACTATAAACCCGACTCAACTGAATGAGTTTATGGTTAACAGAACTCGAATCGCTCCCGCAAGCGTTTTACTCCTACGTAGAACAGTCTTCTGGGTACAACCTAGAATTCAGGGGTGTAACCTTTCTTGTTCAACTTTTTTAGACCGGTTGGCTTTCAATCGAATCAAGTGCTAGTGAAAGCCGTGATTAGACGCTTCGTTTCCTTGAAAGGGCACTATGCCATTCAAAGTCTCCCCAATAACATTAAGCAGAAGCGTAAACGATCGGTTACCATCGACGAAAATGATTAATAGGGAATCTGTCTTGGACTCGCTTTTTGCAGAAATCGAATCATGCCTCCCAACCGAAATTTACGGGAGAGTAGAAGCAGTTAAGGGACTTTTGATAGAGGTCGCAGGCCCTGTTTATGCAATGAGTGTCGGTGCGCGTCTACTAATAGAAATAGGGGAGAACGCGACGTCAATTCAAGCTGAAGTCGTCGGTTTTCGAGATGGAAGAGCACTTTGCATGCCATTTGGCGAGCTCGGAGGTGTGCGTCATGGTAGCAAGGCGAAACTGATTTCTCGCGAGAGTATTGTACATCCATCGACCGCCTGGCTGGGGCGCGTCGTTAACGCTTTGGGCGAGCCGATCGACGGAAAAGGACCGCTTCCGTTCGGATCAATTCCGAGAAAGTTGCGTGATTCACCACCTCCGGCTGCAGAAAGAGCGCGTGTCGGAGGCCCGATTGATCTGGGAGTGAGAGCGCTTAATAGTTTTGTAACATGTTGTCAGGGGCAACGCCTCGGTATTTTTGCCGGGTCTGGCGTGGGCAAATCTGTCCTTATGTCTATGCTTGCGCGCAATGCTGAAACGGAAGTCTCTGTCATCGGGCTGATCGGTGAGCGTGGCCGTGAGGTTCAGGAGTTCATCGAGGACGATCTTGGTGAGGAGGGGCTGGCGAAGTCCGTTGTGGTGGTTGCGACCTCCGATGAAAGCGTTTTGATGCGGCGGGAAGCGGCTTATCTCACTCTTACTCTCTCCGAGTATTTTCGTGATGAAGGCAAGAACGTTCTTTGTATGATGGATTCGGTGACCCGCTTTGCCATGGCGCAGCGCGAGATTGGTCTTTCTGTCGGGGAGCCGCCTACATCTAAGGGGTATACGCCGACGGTTTTCACTGAACTCCCGAAATTGCTTGAACGGGCGGGGCCGGGTGCGGTTGGCAAAGGGACGGTGACAGCCCTCTTTACTGTGCTGGTGGAAGGCGACAATCATAATGAGCCGGTGGCTGATGCAGTGCGCGGTATCCTTGATGGACATATTGTTATGGAGCGCGCGATTGCAGAACGTGGTCGCTACCCGGCAATTAACGTGCTAAAATCCGTCAGTCGAACTATGCCGCGGTGCGTACCTGAAGAAGCTTTAGTGATTCTTCGGCGTGCCAAGCAGCTGATGTCTGCTTATGCGGACATGGAAGAACTGATCCGTCTGGGAGCATATAAAGAAGGCGCAGACCCCCTTGTCGACGAGGCAATTGCCAAAAATGACGCCTTGGAAGCGTATTTAGGGCAAATGAAGGGGGAAAAAACTACAATTGAAGATGGATATATCCAACTCGCCAACCTTTTGGAAATGACTCAGGCGTAAGGTGACTCTTCGGTAAAGGGAGTATTGCGTATGAAGAATCGTGAAGGCCTTTTGAAGCTGAAGAAGTTCAATGTTGATGAAAAGCGGCGTCAGGTGACGCAGATTGAAACAATGTTGAGCGATTTCGATCGAATGGCTGAAGATCTGGAGAACCAGATTGTTCAGGAGCAAAAGCGTGTGGGCATTGATGATGTCTCCCATTTTGCATACCCAACATTCGCTCGCGCGGCTGCACAGCGCCGTGACAATCTGAAGAACTCGACGGAAGAGTTGAAAGCTCAGCTTGTGAAAGCGCAAGATGAATTGACTGATGCCGTATCCGAACTGAAAAAGATCGAATTGATGGATGAACGCGACCAGATGCGTCAGCGGGCAGCTGTTGAAGCGATTGAACAAGACGGAATGGACGACATTGCCGGACGGATGGCGCGTCGCTGATTTGTCTTGGACCGGGAGCTTCCCTCTTTCTGTGCCATGGCGATTTGAGATTCTGGCTTTGACAGGAAGAGCTGAGCCTCTGGCGGTCCCAAACCGGTCTTAACTTCTTCACTATCCCTTATTAATCGCACTGCGCCTGTTCGCGGTGCGATTGCTCTTGCCTGCATTCTTCTCAACGTTGTTTGCTGCTGTCTGGCGGAGGTCGGCCTGTGCTGGGCTTATGCTGCCTTTGTGGTTGAGCGTAGCGCCAGATAGCTTCCCTACGGGTTCAAGCGGCGAAAACCTCGAATGTGCAGGGTTATTTTGCTGGTTTGTCTTCACCGGATCTTCTCGTTTATGGTGTAAAGCGATAGTGTCCGACCAAATTTTGCTTGCTTCCATTTTTGGGTGATCCATGCTTTTCCGGTTTCTAATTGCAGCGTTTGCTGCAGTCTTTCTGAGTTTTGCCAGTGCTGCGGTGGCGCAAGACTCTTCCTCTGCTGGCGAGAGTACGGCTGATGTTCAGCAAGCCAGGCAGGCGCTGATCAAGGTTCTTGAAGACCCGAAAGGGCGCGAAGAACTTATCAAAATGCTGGAGGAGGAGCAGGCGAGTGGCTCCGGTACTCCGGCCAGCACTGGCAATGCTAACGCGACAATTGCTGCGCAGATTGGCACGTTTGTTCAGGGCGGTGTTTCCAGTTTCTATGAGTTTGGCAACCTGATTGTCTCGGGATTGTCCGGTTATGGCGATCTGCTGGATGATCAGTCCAATCTGGACAACTCGCGTTTATGGGATGGTTTTCTCAGCATTGTGCGTGTGTTGTTACCTGCCTATATCGCGCTGATCATTCTGCATAAGGTCTCGATGGCTTACATGCGGCGTCACGAGAGGCGGGGGGAGCACCATTCGGTATTCTTCCGTGTCGGGTTGTTGGCGGTGACGTCTGCCTTTGATGCAGCGTTTGTTGGTGTGGCTTCCGGCGTTGGTTATTTGTCGGCCTCCCTGTTTTCGCTGAACCCGGCGGTGGCAGGCGTCGACAATGTGGAGCTGTTTGCGATCAATGCATTCTTCCTGATTGAGATGTCGCGTGTGGTGATCCGCTTTGTGTTTGCGCCCCACAGGCCAGCGTTCCGGCTTTTGCCGTTTTCGGACTCTGAGTCGATTTTCTGGGCGCGGAATCTGGTCCTGATTGTTGGCATTCTTGGCTTTGGTATACGGCTGGCCGTGCCGATTGTGGCTGATAATTTTACGCCGGAACTGGCAGGTAGCGTTCGTGTGACTGTTGTGCTGGTCTGTCTTATCTATCTGACGACGCTTATTTTTGGCTCACGGGTGCGCGTGCGTCACGCAATCAACGGATATGCGGAGAGCTTTACGGGGTCGAACTTCACGGTTCAGCTGTTCAAAGGCCTGGCGCATCTGTGGCATTGGCTGGCGCTGGCTTATGTGTTTGCGGTTATGGTTGCGTGGCTGCGCACGCCGCTTGATGCGATTGACTATATTGTCAAAACCAGTGCGATGTCGTTGCTCGTCATCTTTATTGGTCTGGGTATCATGATGTTGCTGACGCGGATCATTCGCAAGGGAGCGAATCTGCATCATGCGCTGGATCACATGTTGCCGACGTTTGAAGAGCGCCTGAACTCCTTCCTGCCGGCTGTGTGCATGGTGCTGCGGTTTGTTGTCGGTGTTTCCGTGATCATTGGTGTTCTGGAGGTCTGGGGTGTCGGAAGCTTCTGGCATTGGATCTGGACAGGGGACGGCATTACCTTTGCAAACTCGGTCCTTTCCGCAGTCATTGTCATCATAATTGGCTTTGCCCTGTGGCTGACGCTGATGTCGTGGATTGACCTGCGCATTCTGGAGCGTGAAGGCAAGACTGTCTCCAACCGTACGAAAACGCTGTTCAAGCTGTTCAGCAATGCAATCTCAATCCTGATGATTGTAATGTTCACGCTATTGGCGCTTTCCGAGCTTGGTCTGCAGATCGGGCCGTTGATTGCCGGTGCCGGGGTTGTCGGTCTGGCGGTTTCATTCGGCTCTCAGAAGCTGGTGCAGGATGTGATTACCGGTGCCTTCATTCAGCTTGAAAATGCGATGAATGAAGGGGACTTTGTTGAGGTTGGCGGTATCAGCGGCACAGTGGAGCGGATGAGCATTCGCAGTGTGAGCCTGCGTGACCTGAACGGGACATCTCATATTATCCCGTTTTCTTCTGTCTCAAGCGTTTCCAACTCAACCCGAGACTTTGGCTATGCGGTTTGTGTGATGGGGGTCGCGTATGACGCCGATCTTGAGGAAGCCAAGGAAGCGATGCAGGAGGCGTTCCGCCGTTTGGAGGAAACGCCGCATAACACAGCGATCCTTGGAGCTCTGGAAATGCATGGTGTTACTGCCTTCATGGATTCTGCCGTGAATATACGGGTGCGCATCAAAACGTTGCCGGGTAGCCAATGGGCCATTGGGCGCGCTTATAATGAGTTCGTGAAAATCGTGTTTGATGAGCGCGAGATCGAGATTCCGTTCCCACAAGTCACCTATCACGTTGCTGATGATAGTAAGCCAAAGGATGTTCCGCAGGTTGAGCAGAAGACTGCACCGCAGAAACCATCGCTACCCAAGAGCACGGGTGGTGAGGGCGAAGATATCCCGCCGGATGATGGCCCGAGTTGATGTGACCTGACGAAGACAGATCACCAAGGCTCTCTTGGTTTCGTTTGAAAAAGCGCGTTCGTTTCAAAAACGAGCGCGCTTTTTGCTTTCCGCCCAACATTGCTCCAACAAACCTGCGAAAACAGGCAAGAAAAAAGAATTTTCGCTGTCTTGCAGAAGTTTCGTTTTAATACATATGTATCATTATTGGTTTCGTTGACTTTCGAAATTATTCGAATAGGTTCGTCATTATAGATATTCGTGCAATCACGGGTTCCTGTTCGCGAGCCGTGGATTTGAGGGCCAGTCATGAGCAAGACTATGAATGAGAGCTATGATTTGTTTGTCATAGGAGGCGGGATTAACGGCTGCGGTATTGCTCGGGATGCTGCCGGGCGTGGGCTTTCGGTTTTTCTGGCGGAGAAGACTGACTTTGCAAGCGCGACCTCTTCGGCCTCCACCAAATTGATCCATGGCGGTTTGCGCTATCTGGAATACTATGAGTTCCGTCTTGTGCGGGAAGCGCTAAAAGAGCGCGAAGTGCTGCTGAACATGGCGCCGCATATCATCTGGCCCATGCGCTTTATTCTTCCCCATCACAAAGGTTTGCGTCCGGCTTGGTTGTTGCGTCTTGGCCTGTTCATGTATGACCATCTGGGCGGGCGCAAACTGCTACCCGCGACCAAGATGGTCGCGCTAGATCGTGCACCCTACAATGACGGGCTGAAGTCCCTGTTTACTCGTGGTTTCGAATATTCCGATTGCTGGGTAGATGATGCGCGCCTTGTTGTGCTGACTGCACGCGATGCTGCTGCGCGTGGTGCAACTATTCGCCGGAACACTGAAGTTATCCGTGCCACTCGTAGTAATGGCGGGTGGGAGATTGAAGTTCGCGACAGTGAAAGCGGTCAGACTGAACTGGTGCATGCAAAAGTGCTGGTCAACGCGGCAGGGCCTTGGGTCTCTCATGTTCTTCAATGTGCGCTTGGATTGAACAGCCGTGCGCATGTGCGCCTCGTGAAGGGCAGTCATATTATTGTGCCGAAGATGTTTGCACATGACCGCAGCTTTATCTTCCAGAATGGAGATGGGCGCATCGTCTTCGCGATTCCCTATGAACACGACTTCACTTTGATCGGGACAACCGATGTTGATTATCAGGGCGAGCCTGCGGATGTGTCCTGTTCTGATAATGAGATCGCCTATCTGTGCAATGCTGTCAGTGAGTACTTCTCCAAGGAAGTCACCCCCGATATGGTTGTACGCACCTATTCTGGTGTGCGACCACTTTATGATGATGGTGCCAGTGAAGCACGGGCTGCGACGCGCGATTATGTGCTGGAACTGGACGAAGGCGAGGGTAAGGCGCCGTTGCTGAGTGTGTTTGGTGGCAAGATCACCACTTACCGCCGTTTGGCTGAACATGCGTTGGAAAAGCTGGAAGGTGATCTGCCTCAGGCGGCCAGAAAGCATGCATGGACGAAGCATAGCATTTTACCGGGTGGTGACTTTGAGCCGGGTGACTTCAACGCAAAGGTCTCTGCCTTGAAATCTGCTTATCGTTTTCTTGAGCATGACCATGCGACCCGCTTGGTGCGCTCCTATGGATCCGAGGCTGTGAAGATTCTTGGTACAGCCCAGACTGCGGATGATCTGGGCACTCACATTGGTGGTGATCTTTATTCCTGTGAGGTTGACTGGCTGATCGAGCAGGAATGGGCGATTACTGCTGAAGATATTTTGTGGCGCCGCTCCAAGCTGGGTTTGCATCTTCCCGCGGAGGCCATAGGCGTGCTGGAACGTTATCTAAGCGGTTACTTTGAAGGCAACCGCATGGCGTGTTGATTTTAATAGGCTCTGTCTTTTCATAGAGAAGGCAGGGCCTTCACTTATGTCGTGGTGCTGTTGATGGGGTGGTCTGACTAAGGTTGGTCTATACCTTATTATTTTGGTAAGTGACATTACAGGTTCATTTTCAGGTGGTTCGGGCACCTTCAGAAATTGTTTGGGTGCCACTTCAATTTTTTGAAGAGGGGAAACCTCTTCGACGGAGGAATATATGACAGGGTGGGTGCTCTCCATTGATCAGGGTACGACGTCGACTCGTGCAATTATTTTCAATGACAGCTTTGAAACTGTAGGGATTGGACAGCGAGAGTTTCCGCAGCACTTTCCCCGTGAAGGCTGGGTGGAGCATGATCCTGAAGACCTTTGGGCGACCACCGTGGAGACATGCGGGGAGGCGATTACCCAGAGCGGTCTTTCTACTGACCAGATTATTGGCGTGGGCATCACCAATCAGCGAGAGACGACGCTGATCTGGGATCGTGCGACAGGTGAGCCGGTGTACAACGCGATTGTCTGGCAGGATCGGCGGACCGCTGCGTTCTGTAACACGCTGAAGGCGGCGGGGCATGAGGATATGTTTACCCGCAAGACTGGCTTGCTGCTTGATCCTTATTTCTCCGGAACCAAGGTTGCGTGGATTTTGGATAATGTGGAGGGTGTGCGGGCACGAGCAGAAGCTGGCGAGCTGGCATTCGGCACAGTGGATACTTGGCTGATCTGGCGTTTGACCGGCGGAAAGTCTCATGTGACTGACGCGACCAATGCCTCCCGTACGCTTCTTTATAACATTGCCGAGAATTGCTGGGATGAGGAGCTGCTGACGCTGCTTAATATTCCACGGAGCCTGCTGCCTGAGGTGAAAGACTGCGCGGATGATTTCGGCACAATCACAGCAGACCTGTTTGGTTCTGAACTGCCAATTTATGGTGTGGCGGGCGACCAGCAAGCAGCGACGATGGGGCAGGCGTGCTTTAAGCAAGGCATGGTGAAGTCGACCTATGGCACTGGCTGCTTTGCCTTGGTGAACACGGGTGAGGAACTGGTTTATTCCAAGAACAGGCTGCTCTCGACCATTGCGTATCGCCTTGACGGAAAGACGACCTATGCGCTTGAGGGTTCCATCTTTATCGCTGGTGCTGCTGTGCAGTGGTTGCGTGACGGGCTGAAGATTATTGACAGTGCGGCGCAGACGCAGGAGATGGCGGAGAACGCTGATCCGGAAAGTCATGTCTATATGGTGCCTGCGTTTGTTGGGCTGGGCGCTCCTTATTGGGACCCGGAGGCACGTGCTGCGATCTTCGGCATGACGCGCTCGACTGGTCAGAACGAAATTGCTCGGGCCGCACTGGAAAGTGTCGGTTATCAGACTGTGGATCTGATCAGCTCCAAGTCTTCCGATATGGGATCCCCGCTGAATGGGGACACTGTGCTGCGTGTGGATGGGGGGATGGTTGCCTCGGATTGGACTATGCAGTTCCTTGCGGACATTCTTGGCCGTCCGGTGGATCGCCCGGTTGTTCAGGAGACCACTGCGCTGGGCGTTGCCTGGTTGGCGGGCATGAAGGCAGGTGTTTGGCCGAGCATGGATGAGTTTTCCAAGCGTTGGAATCTGGATCGCCGGTTTGAACCGAAGATGGATGAAGGCGAGCGTGAGAAGAGACTCGCTGGATGGCATGACGCGGTCTCAAGGACACGCTCTCAAGTTTCGTGAGGCTATGATTTTTGGCTGCGGATGGTGTGGTATTGCTAGTTACACACTTTCCGCAGCGTTATTAACTTTCTGAATTTATTGGTTTTCCACCGCTCATCGGAATTATTTGTTTTCAGATATATCACAGTATTGACCTTTGAAAGGTTGGAGTTCATATTGCCTGTAATATATCACAGGTGAGGATGATCAAGATGTGGACTGGTGTTTACCCGGCTGTCACGACCAAATTTACAGAGAACGATGAGCTTGATTTTGCAGAGATGGAGCGGTGCTTCCAGCTGCAGATGGATGCGGGCTGTGATGGTATTATCGTCTGCGGTTCACTTGGCGAGGCGATGGCGCTGGAGCCGGAAGAGAAGATCGAAATTCTCAGGATTGCCAAGAAGGTTTGTGGGTCCAAGCACGTCATCATGACTGTCTGCGAAAGCTCTACACGCCGCGCGATTATTGCTGCTGCGGATGCGGCGGCAGCTGGGGCAGATGGCCTGATGGTTCTGCCAGGTGTACCCTACCGTTCTGCTCCACATGAGACTGTGGCGCACATCAAAGCAGTTGCCAAAGGTGGCGGTATTCCGGTGATGGTTTACAACAACCCGGTTGCTTACGGCGTTGACGTGACGCTGGATATGTTCGCTGAACTGGCAGACGAGCCGCTTATTGTGGCGATGAAGGAATCCACCGACGACATTCGCCGCGCGACCGAGGTAATCAACCGCTTTGGTGACCGTTTCAAGGTTCTGACCGGCGTTGACAACCTTGCGCTGGAAAGCCTGATGATGGGGGCTGATGGCTGGGTGGCCGGTCTTGTTGTTGCGTTCCCACGGGAAACAGTTGCGATCTATCAGTTGGCGAAGGCGGGTCGCTATGAGGAAGCGCGTGAGATTTACCGCTGGTTCCGTCCGCTGCTTGATCTGGATGTGTCCACCAATCTAGTCCAAAATATCAAGTTGGCAGAGATGGTTGCGATCGGTTCTAATGATCGTGTTCGCGCGCCGCGTCTGGCCTTGTCCGGTGCTGAGCGTGCGCGCGTCATCAAGGTGGTGGAAGATGCTATTGCATGCCGCCCGGAACTGCCGGAGCTTAAAGAGCTATGCGACACATCCATGTAATCGGAGCCGGGGTTGTTGGATTGGCAACAGCCCTTCGCCTGCAGCAGGAAGGCTATGAGGTTGCTCTGATAGACCGCAATGGTCCGGGTGAGATGGCCAGCCGTGGGAATGCGGCTGGTATTGCATGGACCGATGTTGCGCCCCTGGCCTCCAAAGGCATTTGGCGGAAGATGCCCGGCTGGTTGTTCGATCCGCTGGGCCCGCTTTCCGTGCGCCCGGCCTACGCACTCAAGATTCTGCCATGGATGCTGCGGTTCACGCGGGCATCTCTTCCGGATAAACTGAGACACACTGTTTTGGGCAAGGCGGCGATTAACAAAGCTGCTCTTCCTGCCTGGGAACGGCTGTGGCAGGCTTCGGGAACGCGTCATCATGTGTTTTTGAAGGGATGCCTTGAGGTCTTTACGCAGCAAAGCCAGATTGTGGATGCGCGTAAGGGCTGGCACCAGCAGCTTGAGCACGGCATTGAGGTGCAGGAACTGAGCGGAGAACAGATTCGGGAGCTGGAGCCGGACTTTTCCGGGGACATTGTAGGCGGAGCATTGGTTCCGGGTTGGATCACCGTTGATGATCCGCATGCGTTTTGCCTGAGCCTTGCGGAAGCGTTCGAGCGGAATGGGGGAACGATCTTCCGGAAGTCGGTTTCGCGCATTGAGCTGCAGGGGGATCAGGTTCTTCTCTATCTGGAAGGCGGGGAACAAATTCTGAGTGACCATGCGGTGATTGCGTGTGGTGCGTGGTCCAAGACGTTGGCGGCCCAGTTGGGAGACAAGGTGCCACTGGAGACGGAGCGCGGATACAACACGACATTTTCCGAGCCAAATGTTTCCCTCAAGCACGCCGTCATGGTGCCCGGAGAGGGGTTTGCCGTAACACAGCTTTCCTCTGGGCTGCGCGTTGGGGGTGCAGTTGAATTTGGAGGGCTGGAGCTGGAGGCCAACTGGAAGCGGGCGGATGTGATGTCGGATAAGGCCGCGCGCTTGTTGCCGGGGCTGAACCGAGACAATGGTATTCGCTGGATGGGGCATCGTCCGTCTTTGCCGGATACGCTTCCGGTGATCGGGCCTTCAAAGCAAAGCAAGCGGGTGACTTATGCGTTCGGGCATGGTCATCATGGACTGACACAGGCGGCGATTACGGCTGAGCTGGTGAGTGATATTGTTCAGGGTGAGGCACCTAGAATAGATTGCGCGGTTTATAGCGCGCAGCGGTTTTAAAAGGAGTTGCCGGTGGAGAGAGAGGGCTCCATCGGGAGACAGGGGGCGTTTGGCTGAGATGCCAAGAAATAAGGGGGAGGGGGACTTGGTCTCCAAGAGTTTTTTCTGTGTTGACGGGCATACCTGTGGCAACCCAGTGCGTCTGGTTTCAGGTGGTGTACCAGCCTTGCGCGGCAAGGATATGCTGGAGAAGAGGGCGGACTTTCTCCAGCGCTATGATTGGATCAGAACCGGCTTGATGTTTGAGCCGCGTGGCCACGACATGATGTCCGGCGCCATGCTTTTTCCGCCGACACGTCCCGATTGTGATGTGGCGGTTTTGTTTATTGAGACCTCCGGCTGCCTGCCCATGTGCGGGCACGGCACCATCGGCACCATTACGATGGCGCTGGAAGAGGGGCTGATTGAGCCTCGGGAGCCGGGCAAGGTGTATCTGGATACGCCCGCCGGACTGGTTGTTGCCGAGTATACGGAAAATGCCGGACACGTTGAGAGCGTTCGTCTGACGAATGTGCCGAGCTATCTGGCTGAGGCTGGCCTGACGGTTGAGCTGCCGGGGCTGGGAGAGATCAGCGTTGACGTGGCCTATGGCGGCAACTTTTACGCCATTGTTGAGGAGCAGGAGAACTTTCCCGGTCTTGAGCATGTTGGCGCCAACGCGCTGTTGGACTGGAGCCCCCGTCTGCGGGCCGCACTGAATGATAAGTATAGAGTGACCCATGCAGAAGACGACCGCATTCAAGGCATCAGCCATATTCAATGGACGGGAAAGCCGAGTTCGCCAGCCGCTGACCGGCGTAATGCGGTGTTTTATGGTGACAAAGCCCTGGACCGCAGCCCCTGCGGGACGGGCACATCGGCGCGTCTGGCACATCTATATACAAAGGGAGAGCTGAAGGTTGGCGATACCATGCGCCATGAATCCATCATTGGCTCCATCTTTGTTGGCGGTGTGAAGGAATCAGTTGATGTGGGTGGGCATGACGGGATCATCCCAACCATTGAAGGCTGGGCCTGCAAAACCGGCTACAACACTATCTTTCTTGATGAGCGTGACCCCTATATGGCCGGGTTCCAACTGACGGCAGATGGCGTGAAACTGTGTCCGGAGAAAGCCTCCTACAGCTAGGGCATCACGCGGTGCTCTGACCATGAAGCGACGGGGTGGCCGCCGCTTTGCCCGGAGCAGATGGTCGCTGATCGCGTGGGAGGAAAGGCCGCCGGGTTTGGGAGCATGTTGCTTCCCGGCTCCGGCGGTCTCTTGCTGAACTCAGATGGGCAGTTCGAGGGTCGCTTTTTCAGCGGATACGACGATGGATGTGCGGAACTTTCTCACGTTAGTGTCTGAGAAGAAGAACCGATGCGTGAAGGCTTCGTAGTCTTTCATATCCTTTGCGACCACGATCATCACAAAATCTGCGTCTCCGGCAATGCAGTAGAAGTTGGTGATTTGCCGATCTTGCCGTGCTTTGCGTTTGAAGGCGTCGATCTGGTCGAGCCGATCGCGCTCCAGCTCAACCGAAACCACAGCGGTAATACCAAAGCCGAGCTTGGTCTGATCCAGTACGGCAACTTCTTTTTGAATAACACCGGATTCACGCAGGGCCTTTAGTCGCCTTTGTACAGACGCAGTGGACGTGCCAATGTGATCGGCCAGGTCTTGAATCGACGTGCGTGCATTGGATTGCAGAACGGCCAGTAGTTTGTGATCTGACTGATCCATGATGTACATTATCCGTATTGTGCTGAATTTTGATTTTATACGATCAGTATAACTCAGAATTGCTGGTGTGGTCTATCATGTGAAGAGCTTAAGGTGATTGCTATGAAACATGGTGCTTTAACAATTCTACCACTCGCCGCCGGTGCAGCCGTTTATGGCTTTGCATTTGGCTTATTGGCCGCACAAGTTGGTTTTCCATGGTGGGGCATTGCTTTGATGAGCGGGGCTGTTCATGCCGGCTCATCCCAGATTGTTGCTGTTGAGCAATTTGCAGGAACATCAGCCGTGATTGGCGCGGCCCTTGCCGGAGCTGCCCTGAACCTGCGCTATCTTGGTATTGTCGCTTCGCTCTCCGAGGTTTTGAGTGTGCTTTCCTTTCGCATGAAGCTGCTGGTCATTCACATTACCGGAGATGAAAACTGGGCGCTGACAATGGCAGAACGGGCGAAAAACCCTGAAATCGGCGCTCCCTTTCTGATTGGTTCAGGACTGGTGATGATTTCGGTCTGGACCAGTTCCACCACGCTGGGCGCGCTCGTGGGGGCAAACCTGCCAAACCTGGAGCAATTTGGTTTGGGCTTTGCTTTCACCGCTGCTTTCATTGCGATGGCGCGTGGCCTGTGGCGCGGGGCTTCGAACCTCCTGCCGTGGTCTGTTAGTTTTGTTATCACGATTTATGCTGTCACACTGGGCGTTCCCAAGGCTTACGCCATCATTGCGGGGGCTGTCTGTGGGCTGGTTGCTGCGCACATTGTCAGAACCAGAAGAAGGGTTGCCCTATGAGTTTCCCCTTTTGGATGTTGATCGTTGTTCTTGCTGTTGCCGCGTTCTCTATCAGAGTGCTTGGGCTGTTTGCGGGAGATACGATCCGGTCCTCGCGGTTCTCATGGGTGCTGGATGAACTGCCGGGTCTAATCGTTGTGTCATTAGTGGCATCCTCACTTGCAGGCCAATCGATTGGAGTTTGGCTGGCCGCCTCCGCAGCGCTCGTGACAGCCTATTTTGCCAACCATGTGATCTTGACCATGTGCGTTGGTGTTGCCGCGTATGGCGGGTTGGTCTGGGTTGGACTGTGAGGTCGGTTCTGCAGTCGCTTTACTCCCCCAAATCCCAGCAGTCTGCCTGACATATGGCTAAAAATTTAGATTACCTTAACGCAAAGGGTTCCTGATAGGCCTGTTGTACGGTTGCCTTCGTACGTTCTGCTTTAGCCTGTTCTAGCGTCCTTCCCGAAAACCGGAACCGCTTTTGGGGGAGTCCGCAGTCAAAAGGACCCTTTGCTGATGATCGATATGATTATCGTTTCTGGCTATCTGGTTGGCGTTCTTATTGTGGGGTTGTGGGGTGGCCGTATTCAGCGGGGGCTGAAAGATTATGCGACGGCGGGGCGTGAGTTCGGTTCGCTTGTGATCTTTGCCACCATGTCCGCCTCTTTTATTGGTGGCGGGTTTTCGACCGGCAATGCAGAGAAGGTGTTTTTGTACGGTGTTGCCAATATCGTGGCGCTTTGGGGCTTCAGCCTTAAAGAGGTCGCGGTTGCAACGCTGATCGCGCCCAAAATGAAGGCGTTTCCCGATGCCGTTTCCGTTGGCGATATTATGGGCCAGGCCTATGGCAAGCTGGCCCGACTAACGGCAGGTGTGTGCGGGCTGATGCTGTGTTGTGGCATCGTGGGCGCTCAGGTTGGGGCCATCGGCGTTGTCTTTAATGTGTTCTTTGGCTTGGACCGCTTTTGGGGGATTGGGATCGGCTGCGGCATCGTTATTCTTTATACCACGCTGGGTGGGATGCGGGCTGTTGTTTACACCGATATTGTTCAGTTCATTATACTGGCGATTGGCATGCCGTTGGTTCTGGGCTTCGGTATCTATCAGATTGGCGGCTTTAATGCGCTGTTCGCGGCGGTGCCCGCCAGTCATTTGAGCCTCCCCGGACCTGAGTTTGGCTGGATGGGGCTTGTTGGTCTGACCCTAGTCTTTATGTTTGGCGAGACGTTGGTTCCCCCTTATATGCAGCGGTTGCTGGCGGGGAAGACTGCGAAAGCGGCGGCGCGCGGTACACTCTATTCCGGTTTGTTCTCGTTTCTGTTCTTTGCGATCACCGGTTCCATTGGTCTTGTCGCTTTTGCGCTGGACCCGAATCTGAACGCCAACAATGCTATGCCTTATGTAATTGTGAGCGTTTTGCCACCAGTGCTGGAGGGACTGGTGTTTGCCGGTGTGATTGCGATTGTGATGTCTTCTGCAGACTCTTATCTCAACTCGGCGAGTATTGCCTTTGTGAATGATGTGCTGCGTCCTTTGAAACGCAAGGAGATGAAAGAAGAGGATCTGCTCTTTATCGCCAAGCTGGTGACATTGGTTGTGGGCCTGCTCTCTATCTTGTTTGCCGTGTCTATTGAGAGCATTCTCGATATTCTGATTTACGCCTACAATTATTGGGCGCCGATTGTGCTGGTGCCGTTGGTTGCGGCGATCTATGGCATGCGCCGTGGAAACACCGCCTTTATTGCCGGGGCAATGACTGGTGTTGTGGCAACCATCTTCTGGGAGAGTGCGCTGCACGCACCGCTCGACATTCCCGGCCTTGTGGTTGGGGTGTTCGCCAATCTGGCTGTCTTTTTACTGGTGCCCAAAGGCAGCATCCATGTTCGAGACTGACTTTACCTTGCTCAAGACATTTTGAGGTTTTTTGGCTTGCAGGTATCGAGGCACGCGTTAGCCTCGCTCCAATAGCAATTGGAGGTTTAGATGCGCGCTTTGATTTCAGGGATTTTCCTTGGCCTGCTGGCAACACAGGCTGTGGCTGGTGAGGCGGATGTTGTGAAAGCGGATGTGACCCCGCTTTCTGACGGCTCTTTCCGGTTTGACGTAACTGTTCGCCATGGCGATGAGGGGTGGGATCACTATGCTGATGCTTGGGAGGTGCTTTCTGAGGATGGGACGGTTCTGGGGACACGTACGCTTCTCCACCCGCATGTAGATGAGCAGCCGTTTACGCGTTCGCTTAGCGGGGTGCGGGTCCCAGCGGGCCAGTCGCGCGTGGTGGTTCGTGCTCGGGATAGTGTTCATGGGTATGGCGGTGAGACTGTGAGCGTGGAGTTGCCGGGGCGCTAGGTGGTGTTGTGCCTCGTGGTGTGTGGGTGCGGGGATAGATTTGCGTTGGGTGATGGTAAGTTTTGATAGGGCGGGCATTGGGTGGTCTTGAGCTGGTCCACTTTCGCCAGAAGGTGAGGGGGATAAGGAGAGGCTGCTTGAAGGCAGGGTGGCTTGCCAATAGTCGATACCTTTCTCTGTCTGACTACATAGCAACGCAAACTAACGGGTCTGAGGCCCAAATAACGCAAACTGTCTCAAACGAGCTCAAGTTTGCTCTGGCCTCTATAGTGCCCCTCGAATACGCCCTCTGAAGTATCACGCAGCGCGATCCAGCCGGTCTGTAACGACTTGGGCTTGTTGTTGGTGAGGTTTGTATAAGTTTTTGTGTTTTCCCTATGTCTGTGCAAATTTTGGTTTTGTTAATTATTGGGCCTGATTTGTTTTGTGATTGGCTTGTTTCTGGGGTTTTTGGGTGGTTTGTTGAGGCTGGTTGGTTGATA
>NZ_BMXE01000006.1 GCF_014651595.1 Pseudovibrio japonicus
CCGGTATCTACTATGACCGCGCCTTTGACCGTATCCTGACCGGCATCAACCTGCTGGGTGGTATCAACTGGGATGACGTCTCACGTACGTATCTCGATAACACGGTTCCAGGCGGGGTTGTCAATGGCGATGACAACGGTGTTGGCTTCCTGATCTCTCCAGAGCTGACCGTCGGCTACGAGCAGCCCTGGAGGCAGTACCTCGTTGTCCCATCCGTCGGTGTTCGCTACTCCCTGTTCCATCAGGACAGTTATAGCGAAGGCGGGGTCAATGGCCTAAGTCTCGATAACCGGACCCATCAGCAGATCAACGTTCGTCTGCAGCTGGCAGGTGTTGGTTTCAATGCTCTTAACCAGGATTCCAACTACTGGAACACCACACTGAGGGCTGGACTGGATATCTACGCAAACTTTGGCGACGACATTGACGCACGTGTCATGGGCTTCAACGTGGGCTACGATGAGAACCTGAATGATGCTGGTGTGCGTCCGTTCATCGGTGCAGACGTTGACTATCAGGTCACCGACCGGGCCACACTGGACTTCGGTGTAGAGGGTGCATACGACACAATCGATGCAGTCTTCGGCAGCATCAACGCAGGGTTCTCCGTCTTGTTCTAAGACGGACAGCCTAACCTACAAACTGACGCGGCTCCCTTTGTCTTAGACACTGGGAGCCGTTTCTTTAAGTAACTAAAGTATTTCCTGCTCTTAAAACACGTCTGGCCTCACCGCCGGACGCTGCCAGCCACCATATACACCCAACAAAAAAAGTATGCGCGCATTTGGTAATGCACGCATACAAGATGTCCGGAACCAAGGTCAGGTGTGTTGACTGGCACACCTTCTATTTAGGGATGGGAAAGGTCCCGGTTACGCTTTAACAGTGCGCCTGCCTCCCCAGTTCAGGTACCAAACCCGATAGGCCTCGAGCGCTGCAAGGATACCGAAATGGATGGTGAGGCTGACATAACCGTGTTCAATCAGGATCCAGTGGGCCAAGGTAAACAGGGCGGCCACATAAACCCACCTATGGAGGCTCTTCCAAGCCCGTCCGAGAGTCCGGACGGCCCACTGGTTGCTGGTTATCGCAAGTGGGATGAGAACAAAGAAGGCCACCCATCCTGCGATAATGCTTAATCTCGTTGTGTCACTCCAGAAAGCCTCAAAGCTGTGAAACTGCAGAAAGTCAAAAGCAACGTGCAATGCGGTGTAACTGAATGCGGCGACGCCGATAAAGCGACGACGTTTACGGAGCCAGCGGATAAAACTGTTGCCATTGGTTAGATACATCAGGGGTGTGATAACCAGTGCCAAGACAAGAAAATGGGCTGCATAGTCACCAGCGTCATGCATGTAGTCATGCATGTGGTGGGGATCAATCACTGACCAGAAGATCATCGGTAAGGATGGCAGCGCAAGCAGCACCCAGAAAGTATACCGCGAGTTAATTATCCCTTTTACTTGTGTCATTCGCGAACTCCGGTAGGTCACATCATTATATTTGTATTCTTTTCTTATTCGACCTAAAGGAAGGCGGATAAGCCATTGGGGAAATCACTGGGGACGTCAATGGCTTATCCTTTTATGCCTTAGCCTTCTGTTTTCAGGATATCAGGTTGAGGATCTCCAATTACTTCGATCTGGGCTGCGTTACCTTTACTTGTCACACGGCTCAATGAGTGGTCCACCAGCGTCACCA
The DNA here is from genome assembly GCF_014651595.1 of Pseudovibrio japonicus. Lineage (GTDB taxonomy): Bacteria > Pseudomonadota > Alphaproteobacteria > Rhizobiales > Stappiaceae > Pseudovibrio > Pseudovibrio japonicus. Next base: position 1,702 of record NZ_BMXE01000006.1, read on the forward strand.
ACTGCGGAACCGGCAAGTGCATGTCTCCCACGAAGGCTGAACCAGGGCTGGAAGGCCAGGTCTGGATGAAGTTCAGCGGTGGGTTTGCAAGACCACCCTGTGGCCATGCTTTAGACCAAACGTTGCCAACCGGGTGGAAGCTAGATGTCTTGTTCGGACCACCAGTAACCAGGAAGACACGAACGGTTTCGCCAACGTTTGCTTTAATAGTTCCGAAGCGACCATTGACGAATGGAGCAACCGCACCATTGAACATCACGTAAGTCGGGTCTTCCTTGACCATGTTACGGCCACTAAAGTTCGCTTCACCTTTCTGACCAAAACCTTCCTTAGTATACAGCTCATGCTGTCCAAGGTAAATCTCACGATCTACTTTAGGCAAGCCCTCTTCCGGCTCAATCACAATCATACCGAACATACCGCGGCTGATGTGCTCGTCCATGTTGGCGACACCACAGTGGTAGATAAATGCGCCAGCGTACAGAGCCTTGAAGGTAAACGTCTTGGATTCACCAGCTGCAACCTCGGTGAACTCTCCACCACCACCGGTACCATACACAGCGTGCAGGTCAATAGAGTGGGATTCCACGTTCTCCGCCGGGTTGGTAACGGTGATCCGCAGGGTATCACCCTGACGTGCGCGGATCATTGGTCCGGGGATCTGACCGTTAAAGGTCATGAATGTGTGAGTAACACCCGGCAGAATCTCGGATTTCACACGCTTCACAACAAGCTCTACATCATGACTGCGCGGTGTCTTGTAGGTAATCGGTGCTGGCAATTTGGTTGGATCGGCAACCACCAGACCTTCTTTGACTGTCCCGCCAACAAAGCTACCATCTGCTGCTGCAGGGGTTGGCACAGCGCCATGCTTTTCTTTACCATGCGCGGTACTTGCTTTAGCGCTGGCCAAAATACCCGCCCCTGCAACAGCACCGATGCCGGCCATTCTTACGAACTGGCGGCGATCAGCTGAAAAATCATTTGTGTCAGACATAGATACACTCCTCTTGTGCCCGCTGACGCTAAAGGTCAGCGGAGCTGTCTTTTTATTGTTTGGTTTCAGTGTGTTACTTAGACTTCAGGCTTGCCAGAATTGGTGCAAGACGCTCTTTACCCGCTGGGGACAGGTCCGGGTTGTCCTGATAGTTCGCCAGAATGTCATCCAGATTTGCAGAGGCGTCGCCAACAACCACCACGCCAATCATGCCGGCTGCTCTGTGGGCTGCACATTCGTAGACGTATACGCCCTCCTTATCGAAAGTTACTGAGGTGTCAGCGTTCTTGTAGCCCGAGAATTCTTCCGCACCTTCCGGATGAAGGCCTTTTACGGAGATGAGATCATGGCCAAAGTCCCAGGCAACAAAATCTACGGTCCCACCCGGCGCGATCGGCAGGAGTGCCGGCTCGAATGCTTTGGCAACGCCGTGTGAATCCTTGTTCAGCATCCGCACCTCATTCGGCGCCTGCTCCTGGGCTGATGCTGCACTCATCGCGCCCAATGAAAACTGTAATCCCAGTGCTGTCAGAGCAACTATTTTGCTATAGCTTTTCATCTTCTTATCTTTCTTGAAGGATTAGATTTCGTCGATTTTCTGGCCTTTGAAACCAGATTGAGTGATGAGCCCGTACCCCTTTTTCATACTTTCAACGAAGTAGAAGTCCGGATCATATTCTTTGCGACGCCACAGGTACCAAGGGTCATCCCGGCCAACCTCGTCGTATTCAATGATGGTGAACAAGCCGCCCGGCGCGTTACCATCGTTGCTCAGGTGGTGATCGTTATGATCGTGAGCTGGCCAGCGGCCCGGGTTGTCACAACGAACAATCACGTCCACGCGCTGCCCCATCGCCACGTAAACCGTGTCGGCATAGTAAGGTGCCGGAACCGGAAGCCCATCGCGGTGTGTCACCAGCATGTCATGGCCGTGTAGATGGAATGCAACATCTATCGAAGCACCGTAGAGACGCAGACGCAGCACATCGCCCTTCTGCACTCTGATAGGCTGGTTGTATGGGAACGACTTACCGTTGACGGAGAAGTAGTTCAGGTTATCAGTGGGGTCCTGCTTTGCGAAGTAATCGTCGGCAACTTCACTGTTCCACGCAGAGAACATCAGGATCGCATCTTTGGTTACTTCTTTTTCAATCGGAAGTGGCTCAAGTGGATCAACGATCAGCGGCCCCCACATGCCACGCACGCCCACGTGGTTCGGCACTTCCACGTGGCAGTGGTACCAAAGGCTGCCCTTACGATCGGCAACAAATTTGTAGGTGTCGGTGCCACCGCCCGAGTTAATGTCAGTAGTGTTGATGCCCGGAGCACCGTCCATACGCCAGGTGTTCTTCTGGTGGATGCCGTGCCAGTGAATTGTGTGCGCACCGCGTGTGTTGTTGGTGACGTGCGCCTCAATGGAGTCGCCCTCTCTCACTCTGATCAACGGGCCGGGAACCTGACCGTTATAAGCCCACACATTAGTTTCAAAACCACGGGCCACGGTCAGACGGGCTTCTTCAATGGTCATGTCGAATTTGTGCGTCTGAGGCGCAGGCACAGCGGCTTTCGGAGCTGCCTTCGGCGTAGCCTTGGCGAGGGCCTCGTTTGCGCCCGTCGCTGCAACTGTAGCAACAGCGCCCAGACCTGCAATCTTAACGAGATTTCGACGCGAGATATCAGTCTGACTCATAGAACCCATCCTTCTCTTTTTTTGTCGTGAATTTGACTTTTTTGCCGGGTGTTCTTTAACTGGTATTTACAATACCTCTTTAAATGCGCATTACAAGTACCAATTAAAGAAAGAATGTCGCAGTTGAGAATTACAAAGGGAGTCAGAGCCGGATCGAAGGAGAACGCTGTTTTCGTTAGCGGTGAAAAACCTGAGAAAACCGCGATTTATGCAGATACGGCTTTGGTCCAATACGACCGGACTTTCGCCGCATTCTTTTGTGGAAATCTGTGCACAGCGGTTTTCGCGCATAGTGCAGGTTCTGCGCTCAGTTTCGAGGCGCAAGTACAGAGGCAACCAGCACCCCACTGCTGCTGACAATATTCAAAGGAGCTGGTTGGGGGCGACAAAACACCCCAATAAAACTGAAAAAATGTTGCGTTGCGCCTATATGTTTTTGTGAGAAACCACTATTAATTCAAAGATATCTTTGTGATTAAGCTAACCAGACGGAGTAAACTGCCAGTATGCAACTTTCAAAATTCACCGATTATGCTTTGCGGGTCTTGATGCATCTGGCCGCTGCTGATGGTCAACAAATGACCACACGGCAGATCGCAGAAATGCACGATGCGCCATACAACCACCTCGCTAAAGTAACCCAATGGCTGGTGAAAGACGGTTGCGTGACCTCCAACCGTGGCCGCTCCGGCGGTATCCAGCTGGCCAAAGCTCCGGAAGAAATCAACATTGGCGTTTTGGTGCGGAAACTTGAAAGCCAGTACGCTCTGGTTGAGTGCCTGAGACCCGATGGCGGTACTTGCAAACTGACACCGGAATGTGGTTTGTCGAACGCACTCATCATCGCACAAAATGCATTTTTCACTGCGCTTGAAGAAGTAACACTTGCGGACCTCACCACCAAAAATCCGGGTATGCCGCAATTACTGGGCCAGCTTCTGCATGACTCCGAGCTGAACTGAACCCAGCTCTTACCCAAAGTTCTGATTGAAAAATTCTTTTCAAATCCAGCGCCATCAGGCGCCTTTATTTTGCTAAGCCGAACCTGTTTATTGGGTTCAATACTCTGCTAGAACCCTAATCCGTTCGTGGCAACTCGCACCGGACAGAAATCCGAAGAGCTGTGCTTTCACAGCCATCAGGTCACTCCAGACTCAGATCCATTGAAATGGTGTTGCCTTTGCGAAAAGTCTTGCGCATATAAACGCGAAGTGCTCTGGCGAAGAAGCTGGAAAGGCCAAAGCATTTGAAGCAGTTGATCAGATAGGTCTTGTCAAATCCGGTCTTCATAACCCGATGCTGCCAGGGCTTGAAGTAGACATAATGAATGATCGCCGGACTGTGCTGGCACCCTAGGATATCGTTATAGTAGGCGGCGTTGGCTTTCATCCAGATCTGGACATCTTTAATCTTGAAGGAATGGAACAGACTTGTCTGAAAGTTCCAATTCGGTGAGAGCAATTTTATTCTGCCGTAAAAGTAGGCGTTCAGAAGATCCTGATCAGGCGCATAGACGAACTCACCCGTCGCGATCATCTTCGCAAAGTCTATATGCACCTCATGAGCACGCCAGTAGTCCGCATCGATCAGAAGCACACCAGAGTTGATGTAGCTGTTCTCAACACCAGTTTCGGCTCCCATGCGCACCAGATAGTCCGTGAAAAGCTCTTCCCTACCAGTAATCGGGTGTTTGACCATGCGTCCGGGAAAGGCACCGGGGGAACAGACGGCGGCAATCGGCTTGCCCTCCAGATTTTGTGTAGCAAATCCGGTGATATCTGTTGAGATGATGGTATCGCCGTCGAGGTAGAGGATACGTTTGCGGTCTGTTAGCTGATGAAGGAACAGCCGATGGTACATGGCTCGTGAGAGCAATTCTGTTGTATGGGCGTTCTCTGAGAATGATTTTGGGGCCTTGAAGGCAACCTCAACCCCAGCCTTATGCGCCATCTCCCGCAAAAAGCTTATCTGCTCTTTACTCAGGCCTTCTTGTACGAAGAGGAAAGAGATTTCCGAATGCTTTGGTAAATGCGATAGGAGGCTGTGAAACGATATGGCCGTGGGTTCCCAGAAGTTCTGGTCAAGGCAATAACATACACACACATCCTTGCTCTGTATCTGCATTGCCTGTGCGCTCCCCTTACTGCCAGACCCATTAGAGTTCTAACACGAAGAGAAACGCCCCCTGATCATGTGATAATGACCATTGATATTCCATGGTATAGCTTGCCGTTACCTATGGTTTCACAGTGCATGAGGGGAAGGGATATTTGGGTGAGCTGCTGCCCACCCAAATTTTGGTGTAATCTCCCAGTGCGTGCAAAGGGCACGCAGGGGCTTAGTCCGTTGCGTCTTGCGGCGTCATATCCTGGATTTGGACAGGATCACCCGGTTGATCGGTGGTTCCTTCCACAATCACAATGAAGCGCGGGTTCTGACCCTGATCGCCATCGAGACGTTCCTGAATGTTACCAACTGCGTTGACAATAGCAGCGCCAGCAGGGTTGGTCATGAACTGCGCCAGCGGTTCAAAATTACCAGTTCCATCACTGTTGTCTGCCAAGCCAAGAACATAACTCTGGCCGGCCTGAAGCCCGGTAACCGATGCTTCCAGAATTTGCGAAGGCCCCTGATTGAACAAGGTTACGTTCGTTGGAACAGGCTCGTCCGCAGCTGCAGATACGCCAGCCAGCAGATAATGGTTGGTCTCGTCGGCAACGCCCAGAGGCAACAGGTTGGCGGTCCCATCACCCTCCGTTACAGCTTGCGGCACATAGACAACCGCTTGCGGAGCTTGCCCGATTGGCACAGTGCCGACAACCTCATTGGTCATGGTATCAATCGCAATGAGTTCATCGGCGTTTTCCAGACCCACATAGACCATAGTGCCATCGCCGGATGGCCACACACCATGGGGCAGGTCACCGGTAGGAATGGTCGCCACTTCCTCAAAGTTTTCGGTATTGATTACCTTGACCTGATTGAGGCCGCCGATGGTCACATATGCAAAGGTGCCATTGGCGTTATTGGCAATGTTCACGTGGTTGGAGATGGGGCCAGTGTCCATCGTTGACAACATGGCAAAGGGAGGCCGCCCGTCAAACACTTGCGTTTTGCCGGTGTCCTTCAAGGTAAACCACACCTGCGAGCCATCAGGGGTCACCGCAATGTTGGGGCAAAACGGGCTGACCTGCGGCACAGTACCGACGATCTCACGAGTGGATACGTCAATCACCGAGGTTTCAGGTGTAAACGAAGAGCAAACATAGGCGTACTGACCGTCAGGAGCGAAGATGGTCATTCCCGGCCCATTAGGTACGGTTATGCGCTCTTTTTCTTCATAGGTGTTGGCATCAATCACCGATACATAATCTTCACCACGCACGGTGACCCAGACCTCACTGCCGTCGGGCGTGAAAAAGGCTTCGTGAGGCGCGCGGCCCACATAAGTGGTGTGCTTGACCTCATTGGTTTGTGTATCAATGAATGTCACGGAGTTACTTCCGATGGACACGACCGCGAGGGTCTTGTTGTCCGGAGAAAAACCCAATCCGTGAACCAGTGATTGCCCCGTATACAGGGGACTGAGCTGCGACGGGCTCAGCTGGCCAAGGCTAATCACACCAAGCAAGGTATTTGTGCTTGGATCGGTGACCGAAACTGTATTGGAGAATTGTTCTGCAGCATAAACCCGGTCCTGACTGCTCACCGGAATGTCCGGTGCATCTGTACCGTAGGGCGGTTGCCCGGCTAACGCAGAGCCAGACATCAATGCACTCACAATAAGAGCAGCTACGCTAGGCGTCCTCATATTTTTGCTTCCTTTTAGTTTTGCGTAGGGGCCGTAGGCGACGTCGTCGTTTCGTCGTTCGTCGCGCCATCGTTCATTGTGCCGTCGGGTGCCATTGGCATCATTCCGCCATTCGTGGAGTTATCAGGCGAACTGGGCATCATCATCCCACCTTCGTTGGAGCCACCGGGCGACATCGGCATCATTCCGTTGTTCATCATCCCGCCATCGTCGGAGCCACCGGGTGCCATTGGCATCATTCCATTATTCATCATCCCACCGCCCGCATTGTCTTCGGATGGTTTCGGAGAGGGCATGGCACTGGTGCCTGACCCGCTTGGCTCAGGTGGTGGGGAAGTTGGGGCAGCTGTGTCAGGGAGCGGCTCGCCGATGGCAAGCAGCATGGCGCCGATCTCCTGTTGCTGGGTAATCACGATTTCCTGAGCGATGTACTTAAGCTTTTGATTATTTCCGTAGCGCAGCAGCAACTCGGCCATTTCAATCGCGCCCTGATGATGCGGGATCATCATCAACACAAAATCCCTATCAATGTCGCCTGTAGGGGGAACGTGCATGTCCGCCATCATCTTGTCCATGGCAGCATTAGTGCCCTGAAGGTACTGACGTTCCTGCTCGGACATATCAGGCGACGCAGCTGTATCGTGGGAGGCTCCATCGCCATCCTGAGCAATCACAGGGCTTAGCCCAAGTAAAACGCAGACTGCAGACAAGGCGGTGGCCTTCACCAGTGTATTTCTGAAATTTTTATAGAACACTTTACCCTCCTCCTAACAATTGCTTTGCTCACAACGTTGACCAGAGACTTATTTTTGCTTGGTTATAATATTCAGGAAGTCGGAATTCCCAGCAGTGTTTAACCATTACAGTTAGGTGATCGTACAACTTGAAACTTACTCCGAAGAGAAAGTTGTCGGTCCTTATTATTTAAATACCAACTGATTGTGCTCACTCGGCAAAGCCAGAGCTACTGGCTTTCGAATTGCTTAGGACTTTCGGGCAGGGGAGCTGCTCTAAATGTCTTGTTTTTGGCAGAAAAACCCGTCAGGCGGTTCTTCAAAAACCGCCTGCCAAACAGGTCAGAGAGACAAGGAAAAAGACCGGCACCGTGGTGCACGATAATGTGAACAGGGCAGGGGGGCATTCAATCTCGCAAGCACCCCTTGCTATTCAGAATGGGCAGTAACCACGGAACTGGCATTCGACACGCCAGCCCATGAAAGCCCCTTAAGTCGTTACTCAGAGTTCATCTGAATACGGCCATCAAGATACGGCTCGTAGGGGGCCTTTTGGTTTTCCAAATAGTCGGAGACAACCACTTCCAGTCCGGTTCCAAAACCGTAGCTGTTCATGGCTTCCCGCTTGAAAACATCGTAACCATCGCCGCCCTCTACCATGTAGTTTCTGGAGACGATTTTATACGTATCATCGTTGTTCAGCGGTGTGCCATCTGCCAGAGAGACCGAAGTCACCCGTTCGCCAACCGGGTTTCGCGGGTCAAACGTATATTGAAGGCCAGAGACTTGCGGAAAACGCCCTGCACCGGTTTCCAACTCGGACACGCCATTTTCAAGCGCCTCGACCACATGCTCTCCCTTAAGGTCGAACGTGGTGTAAGTATCCTGAAACGGCAGCACGTCATAAACTTCGCCGAGAGTAACTTCGCCCTGATCAAGCGAGGCCCGCATGCCGCCGCCATTCATGATGGCAAAGTCAACGCCCTGATCCTGAACACGCGCAAGCATGGCATCGGCGACCAGATTTCCCATCTCACATTCAAGATGACGGCAGAGCCCCGACTGGACATCAAGAGGCGCGGCAAGCGATCCTACAACGGTTTCGCGAATTTCCTGCAGGGGCTCGGCAAGTTCCTCAATGCGGGCCTTAATCTGATTATTCTCCGGATAAGCGGCATCAACCAGAAGCGGCTCACCATATGCCTCGATGACATCACCATTCTCGTCGAATTTCACATTCAGTTCGCCAAGAAACTTGCCATAGGCATAGGCCTGCACGATCGCCGTCCTGTGGCCATCCGGACCCTCAACCCACGTTGGGTAAGGCCCTTGCGCTTCTTCTGAGGTATTCGACAGGTAGGTATTGGAGTGCCCACCCACAATCACATCGATCCCGGCAACTTTGGAAGCAACCTCTTTATCAACGTTGAAACCGGAATGGCTGAGAACGATGATTTTGTTGACGCCCTGCGCCTTCATCTCGTCAACCGCTCGGCTCATGGACGCCACCGGATCTTCAAAGCTGATATTCTCTCCGGGGCTGGACAGCTCATGGGTATCTTCACGCGTCAAGCCGATAATCCCAACACGCTCGCCACCAACGTCTTTAATCACAGAACCGGTCAAAACCTCCGCCAGATGCTCGTCCTGCGAAGCTTCGGTATTTTCAGAAAGAACCGGAAAGTCTACAGCATCCATAAATCCACGTAGTATTTCCGGGCCGTCATCAAATTCGTGGTTGCCAACAACCATCGCATCATAACCCAGCGTGTTCATGAACTCAGCTGCAGCCTTGCCCTTGTAGTAAGTGTAAAAGAGGGACCCTTGGAACTGATCCCCACCATCAAGCAGCAGAGTATTGGGAGAGGCGGCGCGACGCTCCTGAATCACAGTCTCCAAACGGGCGGACCCACCAAAGCAGTTTCCTGCATCGTTCTCCTCAGGATCACACGTAGCGTCATATTGGTTGATGGGTTCAATACGGGAGTGAAAGTCGTTGGTATGCAAAATCGTAAGCTCGAAAACATCCTCAGCAAGCGCTGGCGCTGACATCGCACTCACCAGTGCAAGCGCAGAGGCGCCCATAAAAATTTGCTTCAACCGTTTCGTCATTGATGTGCCTCCGATGAATTAGGCGCAATCTGATCCCGCCGGATAGCCAACAAAATGGCGCTTCCAAAGTGGCGAGGGAAAGTGCACCCATCAGACAATTGAATGCGATCACTCAGTCGCATCGGACCCCATAAATTAAGAGAGCCGGATGTCATGTGCACTATAAATATGTTCACATAAGCGTTATTGATCAAAAATTTTCAAAGGGATTTCCGTCGTTCAGCCCTCCAACCGGATGCTATGGCTTAGCGAACGGCCACGGTTCTGACGATTCCTGCGGCCTGACCTGCGCGCATAAAAAAAACAGCACTCGCCGGGCAGGGAGTGCTGTTCTTTTGCGAGGTGCCCCTGAAGGTTCGGGAGGAGTTTAAACCCTCAAAGGCACCTGCTGTCTCTACCGATTACATCTGAGCAGAGAGATCCTTGGCGAGCGTGGTGTACTTGTCGCCAACGATGAGATGGAGCGCATTGTCTCCGGCTTTCATGACCTGAACGCCTGCGTTAGACAGGTCGGACATGGACACGCCTGCCAGATCGCGCAGTTCGATGCGGACGCGGGTGTTAGCAACAGCTTCAACTGCCACAACGTTGCCCTTACCGCCGAGCTTGCCGAAGATGCTTGCAGCATCGAGACCTTGTGCAGCAGCAGGTTTTGAAGCGCCACCACCTTGCAGGTAGATCTCCATGTCGGTCTTCAGGTTTTCAGAGGCTGTGCCAAAGATTGCCTGAGCGCCGTTGCCTACACGGATCACACCGCGTGCACCAAGAGCCTTCAGAGCAGCATCATCCACTTTTGAGACATCCGCAGTGGTAATGCGCAGACGAGTGATACAAGCATCAAGGTTGGTGATGTTATCTGCACCACCGAATGCTTTTACCAAAGCTGCTGCCATGGCATCTTCAACGTCATTGTCAAGAACTGCTGCGCCTTCAACTACGTCTTCACGACCCGGAGTTTTCAGGTTCAGGGCCACGATGAGCAGACGGAACACAGCGTAGTACAGAGCTGCATAACCCAGACCGAAGACGATCAGCATCCAACCGTTGGTGGAAAGAGGATACAGCAGGACGTAGTCGATGAAGCCGTGTGAGAAGGTCATACCGTGCTTGATGCCGAGCATGATCATCAGGGAGTAGCCGATACCTGCCAGGATTGCGTGAGCAACATACAGAACAGGAGCAACGAACAGGAACGCAAATTCGATTGGCTCAGTGATACCGGTCAGGAAGGAGGTCAAAGCAGCGGAGATCATGATACCGCCAACCATGGTGCGGTTTTCAGGCTTCGCGCAATGCCAGATTGCCAGAGCTGCAGCAGGCAGACCCCACATCTTGAAGAGGTAACCACCAGCCATGTTACCAGCAGTTGGATCGCCAGCAAGGTAGCGCTGGATTTCACCAGTTACCACTGTACCAGTTGCCGGATCAACGTAGGAACCAGCTTCGAAGAAGAACGGTACGTTCCAGATGTGGTGCAGGCCGAATGGGATCAGTGCACGCTCAACAACACCGTAGATGAAGAACGCCAGCTCTGGGTTTTCTTCAGCAGCCCAATGGGAGAAGGAGTTGATTGCGTTGCCGATTGGAGGCCATACAAACGCAAGGATCACGCCGAGGAAGATACATGCAAACGCAGTAATGATCGGCACAAAACGCTTACCCGCGAAGAAGCCCAGATAGTCTGGCAACTTGATGCGGTAGAAACGATTGAACAGGAACGCAGCCAGCGCACCTACAAGGATACCACCGAACACGCCGGTATCGATTGAGGTAATGCCGAGGATCTGCTTGGTTTCGATGCCAACGGAACCAGCAACAACGCCCATTGTTGCCAGAAGCACACCATAGCCGACCACTGCAGCAAGGCCGGACACACCGTCGTTCTTGGCAAAGCCGAGAGCAACAGCAACAGCGAAGATGATTGGCAGGTTACCGAAGATCGAACCGCCAGCCTGTGCCATCAGGTGGTTGATGAAATCCGGAATAAACGGCAGGTCGGCAGCACCGACGCCAAGAAGGATACCAGCAGCTGGAAGAACCGATACTGGTAGCATCAAGGACTTACCGACCTTCTGTAAGGACCCAAATGCGTTAGAGAATGTACTCATTGTTTTTCCCCCAGAGTTGCATGGTGTGCGAACACTCCATGCCCCCTGATTTTGTTAGGCGCTCCCGACTGGAACACCAACTCCCACATTTACTCCCGCATCACTGCTGTGACTTGAGGAGATCTTTCACGTCACTTGTATCCGCGCAGTCCAAAGCAGCTTGCGCTAGCTTGCGGGACTCTTCCATGGATATAGTGCGAACTTTGTGTTTCACTTCCGGCAGAGCAGGAACGCTGACGGAGAGTTCTTTGACGCCAAGGCCAACAAGAACAGAAACCGCTTCAACCTGACTGGCCAGACCGCCACAAACACCGACCCACTTGCCCGCGTCTTCTGCGGCTTTCACGGTCATGTCGATCATGCGCAGCACCGCTGGGTGCAGTGCATCCGCGCGGGATGCAAGGCCAGGGTGGCCGCGGTCGATCGCCAGAACGTACTGGGTCAGGTCATTTGTGCCGATGGAGAAGAAGTCCACTTCCTTGGCCAGCTTGTCGGCCATGAGAGCGGCAGACGGCACTTCAATCATGATGCCGACTTCAACGTGCTCAACACCCAGGTTCTTCTGCTCCTCCCGCACCAGCGCGTTGACGGCACGCAGCTCGTCCAGTGCGCTGATCATTGGGTACATGATCCGTGCATGGCCTTTATGGGCCTGCGAAAGAATAGCGCGGATCTGACGGCGCAGAATGCTTGGACGTTCAATACCGATACGGATACCGCGTACGCCGAGGAACGGGTTCTCTTCATGCGGCATTGGCATGTATGGCAAAGGCTTATCGCCGCCCACATCCAGTGTACGGATGATGACAGGACGGTCCTTGCCCATAACTTCTAGAATAGAACCAACTTTATCAGCCTGCTCAGCTTCGGTTGGCTCGTCCATGCGCTCCAGATAAAGGAACTCGGAGCGCAGCAGACCAACAGCTTCAGCACCTGCTGCAACAGCCTTTTCCGCATCGTCAACACTGCCGATATTGGCAGCAACTTCGATCCGGAAACCATCTTTGGTGATGGCTGGTTTGTGGGCTTCGCGCTGATATTCATCAGCCAGCTTGGCCGCTTCTTCGATCTTTTTGGTGAACGCGGCCTGGTCCGCCTCAGTAGGCGCAATCTTGATCTTACCACGTTTTGCATCCAGAAGCAGCACTGTGCCGTCGTCCAGATCCTTCATCCGCTCTTCTACGTTGACCAGGTAAGGCAGGTCATTGGAGCGGGCGATAATTGCAGCGTGCGAGGAAGAACCGCCGTGCGCGGTGCACAGACCGACGATCTTGGTGAGGTCCAGAGCGACGATTTCAGAGGGGGTAATGTCCTCTTGAAACAAGATCGTTCCTTCTTCAAGGATCTCACCTCCGTCATCTACGCCGAGCAGCTTCTTCAGAACGCGCAGACCGATGTCACGCACGTCAGCGGCACGACCGGCCAGAAGCGGGTCATCCATCTTGGCAAGGGTTTCAGCCTGCGCTTCATAGGCCAGCTTCCAGCTCCATGCAGCGCCTTGACCCTTGGCAATGTCTGCCAGTGGCTTTTCAGAAAGCTCCGGGTCGGACAGCAGCTCAATGTGCGCGTTAAAGACTTCCGCCAGATCTTCCTGACCGTTCTTTGTCAGGCGTTCGATGATGCTTTGCAGGTCGGCGATGCTGGACTTAACAGAGGCTTTGAACGCAGCACGTTCTTCAGCAGGGCCAATGCTTTCGCGGGTCACTTCCGGCAGGGATTTGTTGTGCTTGACCAGCTTGCCGATGGAGCGGCCCGGAGATGCGGTAAAGCCAACCAGAACGCCTTCTTCGCCGGACTTAACCTGAAGCAGAGGCGCTTCTTCAATTACTTCTTCCTGTGGCGCTTCGGAGAAGTTGGAAATTTCTTCGCCAAGACCGGCTTTAACAGCAGCAATAACGTCTGCAACAACCTGCTGAGCATCAGGTCCAACAGCTTCAATATCCAGTGTGTCACCCAGCTTTGTCTTCAATGACATAATGCCGGTTACGGAGGAACCACTGCAGGTTTTACCGTTAACAATAAAAGTTACTTTGGCATCTGCCTTGCGCACTTCAACTGCCAGACGGGCGGCAGGACGGGCATGCAGGCCAGTCGGATTGGGGATCCGTACGGAGCCAGTGATCGCTGGACCGGTTGGTTCAGCTGCTGGCGCTTCGTCCTGCACCGGCGCAGGTGTACCCTGAGGTGCATTGCTGCTTGGTACAGTAAAGATTGCCTGTGACAGATCACTCTGCAAGCTGCCAAGGGGAACAGCAGGGGTCACTTCCTGACCGCTGGTGATGACGATTGCAGACTGGACGGAAACACATTCGCGAGCGATGAGGTCGGCATCAAAGGTAATGAGCGCCTGACCTGTTTCAACATTGTCACCTTCTGCAACATGCAGCTCAAATCCGCGACCTTTCAGAGCAACGGTATCAAGACCGATATGCATCAGCAGCTCAACATCACCCTGCTGCAATGTAACAGCATGGTGGGAGTTATGGATCTGGGTGATCTGACCAGCAAATGGTGCGTAAAGAACGTTATCGGTAGGGTCGATGGCAACGCCATCACCCATCATCTTTTCGGCAAACACCGGATCGGGCAGGTCGGTGACAGCCTGAACGACGCCTTTTAAAGGCAATCTGATAGAAAATTCGTTTTTTAGATCCTTCACCATTTTATCTCCCGATTGCATTAGGTGAATGCGCGCCTTCTTATTCTTCGGCTTAGTCACGAAAGGACATGAGGCGATTTTTACGCGATGATCAGTGGAGGAAGCCATCGCAGCAATACGTAAAAAGACTGGTGTTACGATGTGTTACGAATTGTTACAAAAGGAAATAAATAGAATGATATATAAAACAACTTAGAAACTACAGTAATAATCGATTTAGTTTACCTACAATGCAGTTTAGATAAAATTATATACTAATATATTTCTTAAACGAACGGATTTCGGCGCACACCGTAGTCCACATTTGCAACAATCCTGTAACAACAGGATGATACATTACAGCGCGACAAATTCGCCCACCTCTACGCGTAATGCATGCAACGCAAAGTAATCACAACGCAAAACCAAACAAACACTGCCGGTCTGCTCTGCGTTCTTTTGTAAAATGTTGAGCTGAAAGCGGTCTGGTTTGAGCGCTTATGTTTGGATTGAGGGGAGGAAGGAAAGAGAGAAGCGGCGGTCATCTGTATACCGCCACCTGTCGTCTTTTAGCTATTACAGGAAGACCACTCTGGCTTCTTTGTCACTCAGGTAGGCTGCCTCGATGATGCGGATGGTCTGCATGGCGTCGTGAGGGGAGACGGGAACAGGAGCGTCGCCGCGAATGGCATCGCGCATGCCTGCGTAGAAGCGCTCGTAGCCACCACGCTGGCTTGGGACCGGTGTACCTTCACCCGCTTCATCATAAAGCGTGCCCCAATCGTCTTCTGCCTCGACACCCCAGGTGGCACTTGCAGGTCCACCACCGGCCTTCAACATGTCCTCTTGCGGGTCCATGCCGTAGGTGATGTAGGTAGCTTTATCACCGCTCACCTGAAACCGCGGGCCTTGCTCTGTGCTCAGGCAGTTGCCGTGCAGGATCACGTCGCAGGCCTCATAGCCCAGAACCAGATGGAAGTGATCGACAGCCTTCGCCTCCTTGCGCTGAACCCGAAGCTTAGCCTGAACAGACTTGGGTGTCCCGAACAGGCAAAGCGCCTGATCGATCCCATGCGCTCCCAGATCATAAAGAATCCCGGAGCCTGGAACATCTTGCTCACGCCAACGGCCATTGATGTCAGGGCGGTAGCGGTTGTAGTTGCACAGGTAGGAGTGAACGCTGCCAAGGCGACCTGTGTCCATCAGGTCTTTAACCGTCAGGAAGTCACAGTCGAACCGGCGGTTATGGTAGACCGCCAGTTTCAGGCCCTTCTGCTCCGAAAGTGCGATCAGCTCTTCAGCTTCCGCACTGGTGATCGTAAATGGCTTCTCGACAACCACATGCTTGCCAGCCAGCAGAGCCTTCTTGGCGTGATCGTAATGCAGCGTATTGGGCAGGCTGAGAACAACCAGCTCGATCTCCGGCTGCTCTAACACTTCTTCAAAAGAGGTGTAGGGCGTACAGTCCGGCAGCTTGCTCTTGACCAGTTCCGGCTTACTGGACACCACAGCGGCAAGGTCGATGCCCTCCACGAAGGTGAGCAGCGGCGCGTGGAAGCTTTGGCCGGACACACCAAACCCCACAAGGGCGGTTTTAATTGGCTTCACAGGCGTATCGCCTCCCATATTATTCAGCGGGTACTGGAAAGTTTTTCTGCACGTTGTCCAGATCAAGGACGGTTGGCAGAGAGGCCTCGTTGCCGAGGAACTGGATGGCATGGGCAGAAGCTGCACGAGCCAGTTTGAAGTGATCTTCCCAAGCGCCCTTCGGATCCGCCAGATAGGCGTAAACATAAGCACCGTGGAAGGTATCACCCGCACCGTTGGTGTCGAGGACGCGATCACCCGGTACTTTCAGAGCAGGCAGACGCTTGATCGGGCACTTGTCTTCGTACCAGAGCAGGCCTTTTTCGCCCTGTGTCACACCGCCCACCTTGACGCCCTTGGCGCGCAGGTATTCCAGTGCGTCTTCAGGGGATTTACCCAGTTGCTCGCAGAACAGTTCAGAGACAATCGCCACATCAATGTAATCGAGAAGCTCTTCGGTGTTCTCACGCACAGCACCGCCATCCAGAGAAGTCAGGATGCCGTGCTTGCGGCACAGTTTGGCGTAGTGCAGGGCGGCATGCGGGATGTGGCCATCCACGTGAAGGGCCTGACAGCCGGCAAGGTTGAGTTCCGGGAACGGGTGCAGGAAGTCGTTGTCACGACAACGCACGATGGCACGTTTGCCGTCCTTAGGCATGATGAAGGAAAGGGAGCTTTCCTTCACCTTACAGCTGTGGATCGGAATGGAGTACTTCGCTGCCATATCGCGGAACATGCGGGACAGCCAGTCGTCTGCCATGGAGCACAAAAGGTCTGGTGCAATGCCAAGCTTGGCACAGACAAAGGCCGCAGTTACAGCGTTGCCACCAAAGCTGACGGCATAATCCTGCGCAATTGCCTTTTCATCGCCTTCCGGCATGATCTCTGACAAAAAGGTTACGTCGATATAGGACTGGCCAATGAATAGCGCTTTCATCCTGTACTCCATTATTATCCAGACCATACTACCCAAATGCAGCAATGGTACGATCCGCTTTTGGGCGGACTGCTAATTGATATCCTAGGGAAATCATGAAAGTGCCGGACCCGCAAACCTGATGTTTCAACTTGTTACAATACAGGTTGATTTCATTGGCCTTTCCCCAAAATGGTGCAAAGCACGTGGAAAACTACG
Source organism: Pseudovibrio japonicus (assembly GCF_014651595.1). Lineage (GTDB taxonomy): Bacteria > Pseudomonadota > Alphaproteobacteria > Rhizobiales > Stappiaceae > Pseudovibrio > Pseudovibrio japonicus. The sequence continues at coordinate 18,514 of NZ_BMXE01000006.1, forward strand.
TATACGAGCACTACACCTACAGTTCGCGGGGCAGCTTCACAAAAATACAGAACTTACCTTCAGGCGTTTCACCGAGGCTAACCTCGCCACCATGGGCGCCGATGATTTGTTTGACGATGGAAAGCCCGAGGCCGACACTGGACGAGCGGGTCCGCTCCACACTGTCATTGCGGAAGAACGGCTCAAACACCTTTTCGTGCAAATGGGAGGGGATTCCGGGGCCGGGATCGCTGATGCAAACCAGCAGCTGATCATTCTCATGACTCTGCATCTCCACGGAGGCCGCACCGCCGTATTTAAGCGCGTTGTCTATGAGGTTACTAAAGGCACGGCGAAGTGCTGTAGGCTGGCCATTCATAACGGCACGACCTTCCACCTCGAGCTCAACTTCGCCACCACCACCGAAGATATTACGGCTCTGATCCGTCAGTTTATGGCGCTGCGGAACAAACACCACGTCATGGCCCGTATCCATATAATCATCGCAGAGCGACTGGAGCAGGGCAGCAAGGGACAGTTGCTGGGGCTCTTCCAAAAGCGCATTGAAGCGCAGAAAATCCAGAGATGCCGTGATCAGGCGGGTCATCTCATCAACATCGTGCATCATCCGATTGCGCAGTTTGGTGGATTCAATCTGCTCCAACCGCAACCGCAATCGCGTGGCGGGCGTGCGCAAGTCATGGCTGATGGATGCCAGCATGCGTTTTTGCTCTTCAAGCAATTGCGCGCGGGCTTCCTGCTCGCGCACCAGCGTGTCCTGAAGGGCAACCGCTTCCTCCGTGTCCCATGGCTTCAGCTCTGCACGTTCGTACTTAGCCAGCATGCGAAACGGCGCTGAAGTGAAGTGCACCAGACGACGCGCAATCACAAATATCGCTGCAAAGCTAAGCATTGCGAAGATGAAGATAAGCGGCTCCGTCATCCGGTCCTGCCAGAGAAGCGGAAAGGTAATCAACCGCCCCCCTTGCTCATTCGGTAGATCCAGATACAGCTGCGCAGATTTATCCTGCCGGGTTACCGCACGCACAAATACACCAAGATCGTCAATCTGATAGATCACATTGGGTCGATCATTTGTAATCAGATCAAGCCGTGCCAAAGTGCCTTCAAAGGCAAGAGACGCATCAAATTGCACTCCTTCACCTTCAATAACCAGTGGAAGGAACGAGGATTCGGGGTCCGGGTCCGCTGCTGTCACGACTTGCAGATATGTCCCGGCGTACGGAGTTGGTGCGACATCGCCTTGTGCAGACATGTGCAAGTAATCGCTGAGTTCGCCGCCCGCCTCAAATGAGTTCGCCAGCGCCAGCTCCCTCTTATTGTAGGCGTCGAGCATGAGCCCAAGCACAATAAAGATGGAGAGCACTGCGGCGATGAGGATCACCACCATACGGCGTTCAAGGGAACGGGGAAGGAGGCTCAGGATCAGTCCTGACACAGCCACGCTCTTTCCGGTGCCATGAAATTACACTCGCGTTACGCTTTGAGAAAACAGATAGCCCTGATGGCGCACTGTGGTGATAAAATCAGTGTTCGGATCAGTTTGCGCCAGCTTCTTGCGCAGGCGGCTGATCAGGATATCAATGCTGCGATCATGGGAATCCACCTTGGCCCCGCGCAGCACGCGCCCCAGCGTATCGCGCGAGATTGGCTTTTGCGGTGACTTCACAAAGGTCAGCAGAGCATCAAACTCTGAAGAACTCAGGTGAACCAGAACACCATCCGGAGCTGTCAGATGGCGGCTGGCTTCATCCAGCACCCACCCGCTGAACTCAAAGCGCTGCGCTTTTGGCGCTGCTGCTGTTTCAGCGTCTTCGGTGCGGCGGAAAATGGCAAAGATGCGCGCTTGCAGTTCACGCGGGTTAAATGGCTTTTCCAAGTAGTCATCAGCACCCAGTTCCAGACCCACAATACGTTCCGTATCGCCCGTGATTGCTGAGATGATGATGATCGGCATTTTGGAGGTCTGGCGCACGCGCTGACACAAAGCCAGCCCGTTTTCTCCGGGCAGCATAATGTCCAGAACCATCAGATCAATGTGGTTGGTCTCCAGAAGCTGCATAGCTTCCTCCGCCGAATTGGCGGTCAACACGGTGTAACCACGATCTTCCAGAAAGTCTGCGGTCAGGCTGGCGATTTCCTCATCATCGTCAACAATCAGCAGGGTTTTATGCGTGAGCTTCATACCTCGGTGTACCTATTTCAATCCCAATCAGCTCGCTGTGAGCCAATTGCTGTATAACAAATCAATTGGGTTAGGCGAATGTAATGTGTATGCGTCAGGTTGTCTTTCATGTGCAAGTGCATTGGATTGTGCGTTTATTCAAGCTAAATAGAAGAAAGAGTTTGCTAAAAGCAGCCTCAGAACCCATCGGGAGAATGTAATGGGTAGCATGCGCCTTGGCTTGGCTGCACTTGCTGTTTTGTTCGGTAGTATAACATCACATGCTGCCCCAACTGCAGAAGTTCTGCATTTTTGGACTGCAGGTGGGGAGGCGCGTGCGGCACAATCCCTCAAGAGCGCCTTTGAGGCACGCGGCGGAGTTTGGGATGACGCGCCGGTTGCGGGCGGGGGAGGCGACGCCATGGCCGCCGTGCTGCGCGCCCGTGTGCTGGCCGGTGTACCACCTTCCGTTGCCCAGCTCAAAGGGCAAAACATTCGCGAGTGGGCCGAGGTTGGAGCACTTGAGGACCTCAACGACATCGCAGAGCAGCAAGACTGGGATGCATTGCTGCCGGAACTTCTGAAACGGTCCGCTCAGTTTGAAGGGGAGTATGTGGCCGTTCCCCTAAACATCCACCGGGTGGATTGGATCTGGGCGAACCCCAAGGTACTGGATCAGGTCGGCGTCCTCCCACCACAAACGTGGGAAGAGTTCAACGAGGTCGCGGACAAGCTTTTGGCAGCGGGCATCATCCCGCTGGCCCATGGCGGGCAACCCTGGCAGGACGTGACCCTCTTTGAAGTGGTGCTTTTGGGAATTGGTGGTCCGGACTTTTACAGGCAGGTCTATGTGGATCTGGACCCGGAGGCCCTGCAATCAGAGACCATGATCAAGGTATTTGATCAGATGCGCAAACTCAGTACTTATGTGGACCCGAGCTCACCGGGGCGCGAGTGGAACCTTGCCACCGCCATGGTGATGCGCGGCGATGCAGCCATGCAGATCATGGGAGACTGGGCGAAAGCGGAGTTTCTGACAGCCGGTCTGAAACCGGGTGAAGATTTCATCTGTGTGCCGTCGCCCTCCCGAGGCGGCTATATCATCAACTCCGACAGCTTTGCCATGTTCACCGTGGATGATCCCGAGCAACAGGCCGGACAGCAATTGATGGCCTCCATGCTGCTGGATGAAGACGTGCAAAAAGAGTTCAACCTGCTGAAAGGCTCCATTCCAGCCAGACTGGGCGTGAACCTTGACGGCTTCGACGAATGCGCCCTCAAGTCGAACGAAGACCTTGTTCATAACGAAGCGCGAGGTACGGTGGTCGGCTCCATTGCCCATGAGTTTGTACAGTCCGGTGCTATACGCGGTGCGTTTCTGGATGTGGTGACCGAGCATTTCAATACGGATATGTCCTCGCAAGAGGCCGTGAGGAGGCTTGCTGAAACCGTTATGCTGGCTGATTGATTTTACTTAAGCAATCAGGGTAAAGCGTAGGCATCAAGAAACGCTAGTCCCTTTGAGTAAAGAGAGCCCCTATGTCCAACCCCCGGCAGCGCAAGCAGCAGATGTCTGTTCTTGACAGATTGCAGCGATATTTGCCGCAGCTGGTGGTCGCACCTCCGTTCTTACTCCTTGTCTTCTTCGTATACGGCTTTATCGCGTGGACCGGCATCATCTCACTGACCGACTCCCGCATGTTGCCGTCCTTTGATATTCAGGGCTTTCAGCAATATGCGCGGTTGTTCGCCATGGACCGCTGGGATGTTGCGTTTCACAACCTGCTGATCTTCGGCAGCCTCTACGTCCTTTTTGCGCTCATGATCGGATGCCTGCTTGCGGTCCTGCTGGATCAGCACATCCGCGCCGAAGGGGCGCTGCGCACCATCTATCTCTACCCCATGGCGATCAGTTTCATCGTCACCGGCACCGCATGGAAATGGATTCTCAATCCATCACTCGGCATCGAAAGCTACATGCAAAAGCTGGGGTGGGAGAGTTTCCAGTTCGACTGGATCGTGAACCGCGACATGGCAATCTACGTGGTGGTGATCGCAGCCGTCTGGCAGGCTTCAGGCTTTGTGATGGCCCTGTTCCTGTCTGCCCTGCGCACCGTGGATGAAGACATCATCCGCGCTGCGCATCTGGACGGCGCCAGCACCACACGCATCTATATCGGCATCATTCTGCCCTCTCTCAGGCCCGTGTTCCTGTCGGCCTTTGTTATTCTGGCGCACCTGTCCATCAAGAGCTTTGACCTTGTGGTCGCGCTCACCAATGGCGGGCCGGGCTATTCCTCTACGCTTCCGGCGAACTTCATGTATGAAATGGCATTCCGGCGCAATCAGATCGGCCTTGGCGCCGCCTCTGCCATGATGATGCTGGCAACCGTTGCCGCAATCATCGTGCCCTATCTTTATTCCGAGTTGAGGGCAAAACACCATGGCTGAACCGAAAACACTCCCCGGCGCCAACGGCAAACGCTATCTGCTTGGCCGTGTCTTCATCTGGTCTTTGCTGCTGATCGCTGCGGTTCTGTATCTGGGTCCGATCTATGTGGTACTCTCCACCTCCCTGAAGGACTTGGCAGAGATCCGCGCCGGAGCGCTGCTCGACCTGCCACATGAAATGAACTTTGCTCCGTGGCGCGAGGCATGGTCACAAGCATGCATCGGTGTGCGGTGTGATGGTCTGCAGCCCTATTTCATGAACTCGGTGATCATGTCGGTGCCGTCAGTTGTCATCTCAACCCTGATCGGCGCACTCAGCGGCTATGCCCTGTCGCTCTTCCACTTTCGCGGGGCCAACATCATTTTTGCGCTGATGTTATTTGGCTGCTTTATTCCGTTCCAGATCGTCATCCTGCCCATGGCGCAAACGCTTGGCTATCTGGGCATCGCCAACTCCATCACCGGGCTGATTGTGGTGCACACCATCTACGGCATCAGCTTCACCACGCTGTTCTTCCGCAACTACTACGTCTCTGTTCCGCAAGAGCTGGTGCGCGCCGCAACCATGGACGGGGCAGGGTTCTTCCGCATCTTCTGGCACATCATGCTGCCGCTCGCATTGCCCATCATCGTGGTCTCCGTCATCTGGCAGTTCACGCAGGTGTGGAACGAGTTCCTGTTCGGAGCCAGTTTCACCTCCGGCGGATCCCAGCCGGTGACCGTAGCCCTCAACAATCTCATCAACTCAACCACCAGCGTCAAGCAGTACAACGTGGATATGGCCGCAGCGCTTATCGCAGCCGCGCCAACCCTTGTTGTTTACATCATTGCTGGACGTTTCTTCGTGCGCGGGCTCACCGCCGGCGCCGTCAAAGGCTAGAGGCATTCTTCCACATGGCGACCATATCCATTGAACATGCATCAAAGTCTTTTGGATCAACAGAAGTTCTGCGCGACATCTCGCTGGATGTGAAGGACGGCGAGTTCCTCGTTCTGCTTGGCTCCTCCGGTTGCGGAAAATCGACCCTGCTCAACATCATCGCGGGGCTGGACCCCCTTGCGGATGGTACCATCCGTCTGGATGGCGAAGTGGTCAACGATGTCCACCCCAAAAACCGCGATATCGCCATGGTGTTCCAAAGCTATGCGCTGTACCCCAATATGACCGTGGAGCGGAATATCGCGTTCGGGCTGGAGATGCGCAAGTACAGCAAGGCGGAGCGCAAAGCAGCCGTCCGCGAAGTCGCCAGCCTGCTTCAAATCGAGCATTTGCTGTCTCGCAAGCCCTCCCAACTGTCCGGCGGCCAGCGCCAGCGCGTTGCTATGGGACGGGCCCTTGTGCGCCGTCCCAAGATCTTCCTGTTTGACGAACCGCTCTCCAATCTGGACGCCAAGCTGCGCGGGGAGATGCGCACGGAGATCAAGAAACTGCATCAGACGCTCAAGGCGACCATGGTGTATGTGACCCATGACCAGATCGAAGCCATGACGCTGGCAGACCGCATTGCCATCATGAGAGACGGCGTTATCCAGCAAATCGGCACCCCGCAGCAGATCTACAGCACACCCGCTAACATGTATGTGGCTGGCTTCGTTGGTGCGCCGCCAATGAACTTTGTTGAAGTTGAACTGGCCCGCCGCAAGGACCAGTTTGGCGTCATCCTGCCCGCAGTGTTGAAGGGGCAGCCGATCGAGTATTTCTTGCCCTTGCAGGAAACCGAACAGCTTGCTGGCCGTGAAGGCAGCAAGGTCGTCCTGGGACTGCGCCCGGAGATGATCACCCACAACGCCTTCGGCCAGTCCTCTGCTCCGGAAATCGAGTGCGACGTGGAGCTTGTGGAACCAACCGGCGCCGATACGCTCTGTCTTATCCGCCTGGCAGGACAGCCCGCCAAAGCCCGTGTATCCCCGCTCTTCGCCTGCGAACCGGGCGAGAGTATGCGCTTCTCCATCGATACCTCGCGGATCTGTCTGTTTGACGGGAAAACAAAGCAGCTGATCGGGTAGGGCAGCCCTGAAAGAAATCTGGCGCCGGACTTTGTGCAGCCCTGCGCCAAACCAACATCTTCTGTTTAACTTAGAGCCTGAGTTAAGCCGACTTGACCTCAAACGCTTCCGGCAAAGGCAGGCCAAAAACCGCGCGTTCAATTGTCATGTCGTCCAGCACACCCATGAATGCACCGGAGGCTTTCTGCATGAGTGGTTTCAGGCGGCAGGTGGGCAGGAAAGAACAGCTAATTGCGCTGCAGTCATCATCGCGCAAACACTCTACCACTGCAAAATCACTCTCTACCGCACGAACCACGTCGCCGACGCTGATGTCCGTTGCAGGGCGCCCAAGCTTAAAGCCACCACCGCGCCCACGCATGGTTTTCAAAATGCCCGCGCGCGACAGCTGATTGACCAGCTTCATGATATGGCCACGGGAAAAGCCTTGCTGTTGCACGACCTGCTCAATGCGTTGAGTCAGGTCGGGTTGCATGGCGCACTGCATAACGAGTCGCAAAGCGAAATCGCTTGCCTGATTTAAACGCATACTGGGCCTCCAAAGATATGAATTGGATATATCATATTAGTGTGCGGCGCAGAACAACGAAATCAACATTTTTTTACAACCGTACTAACTAATTGAAATATAAGTGAATTACCTCACATCAACCACGTTGGCCACAACTCATACCCACAAAGATATAAATTAAATATTTCTTTTATCGCGACTCATGTTAAACATACTTATGAATTAGATCTTTAGAGGCAAGAGGGGCTCAAGCATAGTAAAAAGCGAGAAATATCAAGGGCTGTTGGTTCAATAAATCGGCAGAACACCAGTGGAAATACCTTCCAGGTCTCCCTCGCGGCTACAGCTTAAGTCTTTCGCTCTGAGTGTAATGTTCTTTGGAGGCTCATTATGTTGCCAGCAATTGTCTTAATCGCAGAAGGTCTCGTCGTTCTTTGGTTCCTGCTGTTTCTGACGATGATCACGAGCATTTATCTGGACGGAAGAGATTATGGTCCTTCCAAAGCCAGCACCGTAGAGCGGTCTTTCCTCAAACACGTCCGTATCTTCGTATCTTTGGGCATCCCAGCCGGTTGCCTCGTTGCACTCGCAGACGCTTTCCAGTTCATCTGAGAATAATCAGGAGGAACACATGAATATCTATAATTATCTGCCCGCCATATTCATCTGGGGCATTGTGCCTGCCCCGCTCTGGATCTGGTTAGGTCTCGCTTGGTACGTTTAAAGGCATTTACCTTTAGATCGGGGGGAGACTGCGATATCCCTGCTTGAAGCTGCCTGCCAGCTTTCAAAGCCAGCCAAAAAGGCGAGCAAAAGAGGCAGACTGGCCTGCCGTTAAAGATGCCAAAGAAAAAGACTGTGCCAAAGCACGACAGCTTATGTGAAGCACGGCGAAAAGCGCATCTACCTACGAAGATAATCGGTCGGGTACCGCAGTATCACAACGACACTGAACCACCGAATTATCGCGGCAGGCCAGCATCTGCGAAAGACGCTTTCAACAAACCGCCTGACATGGCTCAACCCAGAGCCATCAGGCCCAGGATCACCAAAAACACCCACATCGGCAGCCAAACGCACTCCCAAACTCCAACACCCCGCGTTTGGTTGTCGGTACCCACCAAGATCTTTAAGGCGAACCCCGAGCTGCTGTTGTTTGGTCGGCCTGCCATTTTAGTTCCATAATTGACATTATGAGCAAACTCGATGGAGGCGCAAAGCTAAACTGTCTGTCCTATGCAACCTCAAAAGTCATTTCGTCGTCAACTCATCCGGTTCTGAACCGAGTATATTGCTACCAAATATGAAACCGCCGATGCGAATTGCACCGGCGGTTTGAGTTTCATATGTGGGTTGTTCTTGCCCTCATCAGAACTTCGCGTTCAACGAAGCCTTGACGCTATGGTCTTTGACATCACCGGAGAGCAAGCCATCGTAGGCCAGTCCAATCTGTGCAGTTTCAGAGTACATGAATGACACACCTGCGTTGAGAACCGCACTGTCCTGCTCTGCAGCAAGGCCGGTTACATTAAAGGTTCTGCCGCCATCAAATGCGTTCTCAGATGTAAAGCCTTCGTCATCATAGATGTGCTGCCATGCTACGGAACCGGTCAGTGCCAGTTTACCAGAGGTGAGCTCAAACGCTTTGTTGAACCGCACGCCAAGGTTGGTAACTGCAGTTCCTTCAGATGCAGAATTCACTTTCAACGCAGCATCCCCGCCGCTTTCAGTGAAGCCTTCGCTACGAACATGCACGTAGGCTGCGCCTGCAAACGGAGTTACAGTTGCAAAGGAGGTTTCAAGATCATAGCCAGCCTCAGTGAAGACCTGGAATGTACCCGCGTCATAATCGGCAGACAGTTCCTCAGACAAAGCGCCAATACGCACGTCCCGGTCGCTCTCGATCTGGTTATAGGTATACGCAAGCCCTGCTTTCAGATTCGCGCCACCTGCACGGGCACCTGCATAGGTGCCAATATGGTAAGCATCCACGGATGCAGATGATGCCCCGTCAGCATCAATGGAGGCATGGCCGTATCCAGCAGTGAGACCAGCGCTGAAGATTTCATTCAATGGTGTGTCAGCACCAAAGATGACGCCCCCGGTATTCCGATCAAGTCCAGCTGCGTTGCCATCGCTGTCCCAGTTACCCCATGCACCGTACGCCTTGGCCCATACCTGACGATCACCAGAGTTGCCCTCTTCCAGTACGGCAGAGCGTAGGAAACGGCTGTCTTCTAAGAGAACGTTGTTGACCGACGCATAAAGGTCGCCAGATAGTTGATCATAGGCGTCTCTTACCTGCGCTTCAGAAGCGAGTCCTAGTATCGCACCGTTGAGTGGGCTGCTTGCAGAAAGGCTTTCTAGCCCCCCAACAACCGATTGCTGGTTTGAGGTATCAGCAGCATCAAAAAATGTCTTTTCGTTGCGATCAAGTTCCAGATAGACGTCGTTTGTTTCGTATGCCAGGCTACTATCATAAAACCAAAGATTACTCTCAACATTGGCAAATTCACCTGTGAGTGCACCTCCGGCTGAAAGGATGTTAAATCTACCAATACCAGTGTAGTTCTCAGTTAAATCCCAATTTACATTACCGTTGCTATCCAGGTAAGAAATATTTTCTTGCGTAACTCGAACAGTCACACCGTCACCAATAGTCACGTTGCCTGTTACTTCCAGCTTATCGGAGGTACCGTCTTCCTTAATCTCTACATCGTAGAAAGTGCCATCACCAAAGATAGTATCTCCGGTAGCGCTCAATGTTCCGATTGAGTTGCCCGGCGCAACGCGACCACCGGTTTGAACCTCAATCGACTGCACGGTTCCTGAGCCTCCGAGAACCCCGTTTTCGAGAACTGTGACGTCACCCAACTCACCATTCACGGACAAAGTCGAGCCTGCATCAATGGTAGCTTCAACAGTGCTGTTGTCGCCGCCCAAAGACGTGTTACCAGCGACAAATTCAAAGTTGATATTATCACCAGTCAGGCTTGTATCAAATGTGTAGTCGTCACTGGTGTGGTTAAACACCAGAAGCCCACCAGCTTCGGTGAAGTCGATATCGCTTGCAAGAAGGTAGCCAGCCGCTGCGGCTTCATCACCTTTGGCTGCGCCGATATTAATCGTACCTTTAGCGCCCAGTTCTACCGTACCCATGCCATCTTGAACAGAAACAACGGCACCGTCACTGATGGTTAGGGTGCCTTCACCGCCACCACCGACTGCGAGTCGTTCAGACACGTCCAGTTTAGAACCCGCCCCGGAAACAGAAACACTGCCGTTGCCGCTCGCTTCGTCGCCGATGATCATGTCAGAGGTTGTGACAGAGCCGCCATCATTGATCTTGAGCGAACCTGTGCCAGTAGAGCCAACTGTCAAACGTCCAAAGTTTGACCAAGTAGAACCATCACCAGAAACAAAGACATTTCCCGTGCCTCCCGTTTCATCACCTTCATAGTATTCTGATTTGTTTCCGCCAATGAAACCGTCGAACGAAGAGACACGACCACCTTCGGTTATGTTGAGGTTACCTGTGGAGCCGGCAAACTGGCCCAGAACCACAGTACCTTCTTGTTCTAAGAGTGGGTTGTCAATTTCTTCTTCAGGAATACCTGAAATCACTGACGCCATATACTTGGTAACAAAATCCCATGAGGAACCTGGACCCGACACGGTCACGTTTCCTGTCGCACCTGTGCCTTCGCCAATTACGGTAGCAATAGAAACAACATATCCATTATTTGAGATAGCAACCTCACCGGACCCGCCAGCACCCTGATCACCTTGCCCTCCTACGGCGACCATGGCCGAGAGGAATGTGCCACCATTGGCGACTTGCAATTCACCAAAAGTTCCAGCGCCCTCACCCAAAAAGGTCACTCCAGAAAGAAGAGACGAGTTCACGCCATCTACAATGAGATTTCCGCTTCCACCGGAAAACTTCCCAAGAAGAGTTTCTTCGGCGGCCACAGCGGCACCGTCAAGTACGGACAGCGTCCCCTCACCGCCAAAGCCGAGCATGATCTCTCGTGACACGGCAACGTTAGTGTCCTGACCCTTTACAATAACAGAGCCCCTGTCTCCAGCAGGTACGCCATCTTCAAAACCTTCTTTGAAGCCAATCGCAACGCCACCATCAACATAGATATTGCTACCATCGTCAATTGTCAGCGTTGCGCCATCTGGGGAGCCAACACCAACATCTCCATAGAGAGTGTCTTCTATGCCGCTGAGAGTGGTATCCTCTGTAACGATTTCCTGAGAAAACGCTGGTGAGGTGCTGAGAAGAGAAAGAGCCGCCAAGCTTCCAACGAGCGCTGTCTTAGAAAGAAGCGTTCGCTCGATTGATGCGCCATTCATGCAGCCACGTGCAGTTATCTTAATCATTGTGATTTCAACCCAGTAGGAATCAGTTAGGCATTTCTAACGCAACCCTAGGATGTAATCAACTTTCTAAGAGTGCTAATTAAATCCAACTCTTGGATAATCAAATGTACCAAGCATATTGTTCAAACGTGTCTCATGTTTGCATCAAAGCACGACCAATCGAAAGTAGGTCGGCTGCAATGAAAACCCATATCTTCATACCTGCTGCCAATTCTGCGTTGTTCCCGTCGAACTGGAACAAAACACCTAAAGCACTGGGTCGCGTGCCTACAGAATGCGGTACATTGGGGCCTTCGACCTCCAGAGCCAGAGCGCTTCGGCAAGGTGCGTACTGTTTGCCTATTGTCGGCTCTTAAAGACACTTCTACTTGGTTGCTGCATCTGTTGGAGGCCTCTTTTGTTGCGCGACAGCCCTAGAAGAGCAAAAAGATATGACGCTCTCCTCAGGGATACACTGTAGGACGTATTTCCGCCTCCTCACGCAACTCAACCAGCTTCCATTAATAATACTTGTTAAGCTTAATAAGCAGCTAGAATTGCATTGAGCATTTTTGAGCGTCAAAATTAAATTGAATTAAATTTAGCATTTTATTCCGTGAGCATAGCAACACTCACTGGATCCTTAATTTATTAGTTCACGAGATTCAATCATGCTGCAAAATACAACCAGTGCTTTTAAAAACCCATCAAGTGTTGGGTCTGGTGCAACGCAGATCATCAAGGTGCTTGATAGAGCAAGATGGGCTCCGAGCGGAGACAACGCTCAACCTTGGAAGTTCGAGTTGCAAGGCCAACGCGCCGTTCGTGTACACATCACGCCTCCGTCCGAGCAAGTTATCTATGAATACGGAGGCCGACCGACTTTAATCGCAATCGGCGCACTCATAGAGACTATGAGTATCGCAGCTTCACAATACGGCTGGTCGACAGCTTATACTTATCATCGAAAGGGAGAACTCTCGCAGGTCGATATGGTGTTCACTGATTGCGATCACACAACTACAGATGAGCTCTCCGAGTACATTGAACAGCGCACGACAAATCGATTTCCATACGAAACCGAACTCTTATCTTCTGATCAAAAGCAAAGACTTGAAGCTGCTATCGGGCCCAACTTAAAGGTTCGCTGGCGTGAGGACTGGCGTTCTAAGTGGCAGGCGATCGCAACCAATATGAGGGCGAGCAAGCTCTTCTTCTCCATTCATGAAGGCATGGTCATGAGAGAAAAGGGCGTGCACTTTGATGATGACTATCCAGAGAAAGGGTTGCCAATCTCATCGGTAGGGTTCAGCAAGCCGATATCAGCTATGATCCCTTGGGCAAGTAAAACCTGGACCAGAACACGTATCCTGAACCGATACTTATTAGGCTGGTTGAGCGCATCGCTTGAACTAGATGTCTCACGCGGTTTCAACAGCGCAGCCCTTTTTTCAATGCACTGGACAGACGACAAAACTGAAAGAACAGACGAAGAAATCATAGGAGCCGGGCGCGCACTACAACGCTTCTGGCTTACAGCGGAAGCGCAGGGTTTGGCACTTCAGCCAAGTTATGGCCCAATCGCATTTTCCGCTCTCGCTGATGACAATGTACGCTTTACGAAGGATAGTTGGGCTCTCCGAGATGCCAGAAAACTAGCGAACTCAATTCAACGCGTTTATGGAACTACTGGCGATCAAATTGCCTTTTTGGGGCGAGTTGGCAAGCCAATAAAACGATCAGACGCGCCAAGATCCTGGCGTCAGCCCCTCGCCGATCTGATGAAAGATCAGGAAGACGACCTCCACGAAGCGATGACCGTCTACGAGAGAAGTGCCTGAAGTTAAACCAGCAGGCATTCCCGGATGTGAGATGAGGGCGGATGGGTACGCCGGTCAAGAAACTCGCATCTTGCCGGTGTGCGCTCTCGCATAGCGATTTAGAGTTCCCACCAACGCTTAGTTTGAATGTCTCTTTCCGAAAGCCCAACGTCCCGACGAAGGGCGTTGCGTTCAGAAGGTGGTGGTTGAACAGGTTCCTGCGACTGACCGGCAGCAAATTTTTTCATAGCAAGGTAGATTGAATGTAGAATAGACATGACTTCATATATCCATGCAAACAGGGCGAATGGAAATGAAACCTACCAAAACGTACTATGAAGGATTTTCATGATCATTCCAACCAATGCGATCCCTCCTCTCCAGTGCCTTCGTGCTTTTCTAGCTGTCGCCCAGTTTGGAAACTTCACCCGTGCGGCGGACGCTCTTGGGCTTACGCAAACAGCCGTTAGTCATCAAATAGGGCAGTTGGAAACCCACATCGGCGCGCCCGTCTTTGTTCGCAATCGGCCAAACGTCCAGCTTACCGATCTCGGAAGAAAACTTCTTCCTAAGGTAGAAACTGGATTGAGCGGCATCTGGGATGCATTCAAAGAGGCCCAGAACTCAGATAAAACACAACGTATCGTGGTTTCGGCCTCCCCCGAATTTTGCACGCAGTGGCTGGCACCTCGGCTCGAGAAATTCTTCAATTTGTATCCATTGATCAGCTTGAACATGATCCTTGAGTATCGCCGTGCTGACCTCAATTCGGGCAAAATCGATGCCGCGGTATGGCTTGGAGCAGGTCATAAAGGTTTATCCGCGACTAGGCTTGCTGTCGAAGAAGAGTTTGCTGTCTGCTCCCCAGAACTGGCCAAGGACTTACCTGAATGGCTCGGATTGTCAGTTGCCCCTTTGCTCCAATATGCAGGCGCCCGGCACACTGTTCTCGATTGGGAACGCTGGTTTCAGCAGTTATATGGTGTCGCGCTCCATGAGTATGCGCCTGGTTTTAAGTTTGAGTATGGTCCGGTCTTCGATAGTTTTTCCGATATGATAGCTGCCTGCAAGCGCAGCGAAGGTTTTGCGCTTGTTCGCTCGTCACTGGTGGCGAATGAGCTTTCCAGCGGACAACTAAAGCGCTGTTTCGATGAGGCTGTTACCTCAGATCTGCACTACCACATCGTGACATTACCCAATGCCCAATGCAGACCTGAAGTTGAGCAGTTCCGCCAATGGATCGTCGCAGAAGCAGCATCGGGTCAAGTTAATTGAAGAACACGGCGCAGCACCATACACCCCGACCAAAGCCGATCGGAGATAGATATGATCCAAACGCCGGTAGCTTCGTGTTCGCACTCTCTGGGTGGTAGCTACCTACTGGGTAGGAGGCAGCACATTAGTGCGCGACTTAATTTTCTTTAGGCTTTGCGTCCAGCCAATCCCAGGCTTTGTCTTCATCCTCGGCTTTAAAAGATTTGATTTCTATGTCGAGGAAGTCTTTGGGGAGTGTGTGGAGGACCTTTTCCACCCACTCAGGTGGGCCCACAATGGCATAGCGTTCTGCTTTTTGCATGGTTGCAAGGCGCGCGGACAGTAATCCGCTTTGCATGAAAATGGCGGGATCTATGCCGCCAAAATGCTTGATCCTGTTTAATAGGAATATCTTGTCATGACCATCGAGAAACGTTTTCAGGTCTTCTAAAACGGCTGGCATTTCTTCAGCGGAAATCATGCCGTTTATCTCAAACGCAAACAGCTTGTCGTTCGTGGTGTTCAGACGACGGAATCCTGGAGTTTGTTGCCCAGTCGTTGCAGGCTTTTCCGCAACCCACTCTCTGGCGCTCTCAACTTGGCTAGAGCTAAAAACCCTACGATCGATGACCGGGAACACCTTATTAAAAAATCCGGCCACGGCTTGCGGCCATTCCTTATCGGAGATGACAGCACAGCGGCTGAACTGTTTGATATGCCTAAAGAACTCAAGGTCGACACCTAAGCCTTCCACCATTGCATCTTTGGATATATCCGTCACTTCATTAAAATCCAGCAGAAGGTGCAGATGCGGATTTTTCTCCAACTTTTTGGCAAGAATTCCCTCAAATTCTTTAACATCGCCTGCTGATATTTTATCACTAAAGCGCACGTCAAGAACGTGCTCCGCTGCAGAAGTATGTTTGAACATAACGCTTTCCTATTTTTTTATTTTTAAGCCTATGCAATTCTATTTTGGCACTTAAAGTAAAATAGAACGCTCGGCCTGCGTTGATGCTTAACTTGCTCTGGCCAACGTAAAATAGAAGCGACCTTTATTAGCAACCCGGCAGTACTTCTAAATACCTGACCTCCTGAAAGACTAGCTTTCCTTACGATACGGAACAACCGACCATGAGCTGTGAACCAGGAAGGTTAAACGTCAGGTGCGATTGCTATCAGACCCTATGTGACGAGTGTGCACGCTCCTCCACAAATGGCAGGAACCGTTCAGTCATTAATCCTCTTTGGCAGCGGCCTACTCTTTCTCCTTGTGGGTTGCCGAGTAGAATTCTACGAAGAAAACTGCGTCCTTGCTTGGGTTTGCACTGTGTAGGCTCTCCGGCACAATAACCTGCTTCTCACCGGCTACGACTTCACGGGTCTCATCCGAATCCACATCGTGGAACTTCACGGTACCTGCGCTCACACAAAGGATGCCCCAGACGCCGGGTTTGGTGGAGTGATCCCGTGCCAACGCTTTGGGGAACGAGCCCTCGGAGAACTCTTTGGTTGTGCTGTATTTTACAAGTCCATCAGGCAGCTTAATATCTGAGAGTGGCATCGGACTTCTCCTTGAAACTAAGTAGGACACAGGAAGCTACAAGCATGGAAATCTTGAGGATTTCGACTGCCACGAACACCAGATGCAAGTAGCTGGACCCAACGGGTTCGCCAACAATGAGTGACTGTGTGCGTTCACTCAGCGGCGGCATGACGAAGCCTTGCTGAACAATCAACGCAGCCAGTGCGGCCAACAGAAAGCATTTCGCACCCAGAGAAAGCTTCTCACGTATAGGAGGATAGAAAAGCGGCAGGATCAGGAGCGCCGCGAAGATGATTTCGGCGATACCCACCCACTGAAACTGCGCCCGCCCCACTTCAAGCAGTTGGGGGATCGTCAATGAGGCTACCTGAAACTTGGCAGGCGCGACAATCAGAGATCCACCCAGCACGACCCCAGCCCATAGGGATGTCAGAAGAAAATAGTACTTTCTCATGCGCCCTCTCCTCGAAACATAGCGGTCTTCAGAGTCTTGCCGATGCGCGCGGCCCGGCCTGTGAGAAATTCGGTTGCTGCTTCGGACTGGGTTATGTCCTGAACGGTGCGTTGGAACAGGTCCAACCAGATATCAAAATGCCACGGTTCAACAGTCTTCAACACCTGATGCGCGGGTACTGGCTTTCCAGAATACGTCCCGGCATTCAGTGCGATCGACAGCCAGAATGATTTCATCTTCTCCAGATGCTCAGGCCATCGGTCGTCAATCGGCTCATCAAAGAGCGGCCTCAGGACCGGATGCGCCTTCACCCGCGCGTAGAACTCCTCGACAATCTCTTCCAGCACCTCAGGCGTTATGCCCATTTCCAATACCGCTGATTGCTGCTTAAGCCTGCGCTTGATCGCTTCAGGCGATGCCTGTGCGCTCTTTGCCTTAACCGCCTTACCGTCAATGATTTGAAGCTGACCTGTTTCCATTGGAACCTCTCTGACCTAATAAACATATATCTTATGTATATGTTTTATTCAAATCATTGAGTGCAACTATTTTGACGCACCACAGTACCCTCACGCCGCATCAGACAACAGTCAAGACACACAGAACCGGCCAGTCCAATCTACGTCAGTTAGGAATGACAAAAACGTGGTCCTTCTGAGGCGGT
This sequence comes from Pseudovibrio japonicus, assembly GCF_014651595.1. Taxonomy (GTDB): domain Bacteria; phylum Pseudomonadota; class Alphaproteobacteria; order Rhizobiales; family Stappiaceae; genus Pseudovibrio; species Pseudovibrio japonicus. The sequence goes on from NZ_BMXE01000006.1 coordinate 35,753, forward strand.
GTCCGACCGGCGAACCCTTCGAGTGTCCGGTAGTGTCCTAGGAGATAATCACGTCTTGCCCGACTTCGATAGCACCCGTCCGCACAACTTTGGAGTAGACACCAAAATTCACATCAAACTCCCGCGCAATCGGCCTCAGGATTTCAGGCTCAAACTTCAGGTCGTCTTGCTCGATGGTCACCATTCTGCAGCGCTCGGTCTTGTGGGTCACTTCCAGCTGAACCTCGCCTATTGTCAGCACCTTGCCAATCAGATCACCATCGCTAGCATGCTCCGGAGCATCCAGAATGATGTTGGAGCGGAACCGGCGCTCATCCACCCGTGCATCTGGAACGAGACTTTGCAACTTGGCCAGTTCTGAAGAGAGCAACAGATGTACAGGGCCGTCATCAAAATGCGGGATGTCTTGCTCAGGCACAATCGCCACCGGTTGACCAAGAAACTCGGTCAGCTGCCCGTTGATGTCTTCGGAGTGAACATCAACACGGCGCCCATCCGGAAAGCCAACCGACAGGCTGTCTCCACTCGAGAAAGCGCGTAAGGCGAGCAGATTGTCAATGCGCCTGAAGCGCCGCGTGTTCTTGCCACTACCGAATTTTCCCTGCTCATTGGCGATTGCAAAATGCCTGTCTCCAACTACGCCTCTCTCGTTAACCTCAAGTTTTTGCAGAGTTTCTCCAAGCAGGGATTTAATCGGATAGTGCCATAACGCCTGAACTTTCAAAATTTGTCCCTTTTCCAAAATTGGTTATGGAGCCCGCTCGGTCTGCTCAATATGGAGCAAGTTGATCCTCTTCCGCAGGCATCCGGTAAAGTTGTGGGCAGCATGCTGGAGCTGCAGTTTGATCAGTTCAAGGCGAAAACCGGCACGCATGGTTCTATCAACACCAAATCTCACTACAGACTGCAGCTTACCCTATCCGGCACCTGCCCATTTTCTGACCTTTTTTGCCGTCATACAGATATTTACTTACCTAAGGTAACTTCCCCCTGACATGCTTTTAAGGATGAACCAAGCGAAATGACTGGCGCAATAAATTCTGAGACAGACGTTCTTATCGTCGGTGCGGGCCCGACCGGGCTGACACTTGCCATTGAGCTGGCTCGCCGGGGGGTATCTTTCGAGCTGATTGACCGCAAACCCACAGCCAACCGCAAAAGCGCCTCTGTCGCTCTGAAAGCACGGACGATGGAGATCCTATGGAACCTTGATCTCGCCGAGCGGTTCCTTGAGCGCGGATTGGAGATCAAGGCAACCAACTTCTTTCTCGGTCACAAGCGATTTATTACGACGGTTTACAGCCAGCAAGGGCTGGATACGCCCTACCCTTATCTCGTGAGCTTACCGCAGGAAGACACCGAAGCGCTTCTGACACAAAAGCTTGAGGCACTATCAGGAACGGTGAAACGAGGCGTAGAGTTACTTGACCTTGAACAGTCCGAGGGTCAGGTCACTGTGACCCTCAAGTCTAAGGAAGAAGGGACCCATAAGCAGACTGCGAAATGGGTCGTGGGTGCAGATGGGCACTACAGCGCTGTGCGCCAGGCAATAGACATGAACTTCGTTGGCCCGCTCTACCCCGAGGAATGGGCAGTCATCGACGGAGAACTTGCCAACTGGCAGTATCCGATAAACAACGCCTGTGTGCAGTTGCAGCCGCCGTGCGTTTTTGCGGTTCCACTGGGCAAAGGCCGGTTCCGCGTTTACCTTTGGCCGCGCCCGACGGGCAACGACCAACTTGCTGAAATCAACACACGGCTTTCTTACATTTGCCCAGAAGGGCAGCTGATAAATGCCGGGGAACCGCAGATCTTCAGGTCCGGATCGCGCCTGGCACAGAAATATCGTGAGGGACGTGTCTTTCTCGCCGGTGATGCCGCACATATTTCAAACCCCACTGAGGGTCGCGGCCTGAATGGTGGCTTGCACGATGCCTACAACCTTGGCTGGAAGCTGGCAGAAATTGTCAAGGGCAACAGCTCACAAGCACTTCTCGATTCCTACGATGCAGAGCGCAGGCAAATCGGGGACGAGTTTGTCGAAACCGGCAAGGAAGTCTACAGCTGGATGCTCCCCCAGAACGCCGACAAACGCGATGAGTTGGTCGAAGAGTTCCATAAGGACGGGAATCAGAAAAAGTTTGCTGTAGCCGAGATGGAAATTACCTTCACCTACAGCCAAAGCCCCATCACAGCGGAGATTGGCTCCAACCCGGGCTACTCCCCCTACTACACAGCACTGGGCGCACGCATTGGCGATGTTGATGACCTGATTTGCGACAAGGGGTCTGTTCGCCTTTATGAGCTTTTGAAAGGGCTCGGCCCCAGCCTCTTCATCTTACTTGGAGATGCGGACCACACGCAGGTTTCTGAAGGCTTGCAATTGCTGAAGACCATTCGCAGCAACAGTCCAAATGGATTTGAAACTGCCGCACTCGTCGTGACGGGAGACGCTGCGCAAACCAACCAGCCCGCAGGTGTGGTAAAAGATAGCACAGGCAAACTCCATGAACGCTTGTGCAGCAATGAGCCCAACCTGTGCATCATCCGGCCGGATGGTCATCTCGGTTTCCGTTGCCAACCACCTTCTGCGGAAAAGACCAGACAGCACCTATCCCTCATCTACCCCACCTCGCTGCCGGCAGATGCAAGCGTAGGCTGAAGCAACCGTATGATCGCAGTTTGTTTCAAGAAATAGTGATCCAGAATGCATATGCTGGCGACACTGAAGACACGCCCCGACAAGTCTTGCATTCGTCACGCAAATATCCCGAAGAAAAACATAGAGATAAGACCGGCAAGGCAATTTTCTCTAAGTCAAATTGGGGGTATCCACAAACATTCCTGCGATAAGCACCAATAAAGTAGACAACAGAAATAATAATTACTTAATCAACACATTAAGTCTACGTTTGCACCAATTACATTAATAGTCATGTTTTCCAGAGTCTCGTACTTATGCTTTGAGCGCTTTTACTGAGAATAGACCAAAACACCTCCACGAAGACCTTTAATCAAACAAGAAAACCGGATGGGTGAACATGACGGAACTTAACTCCAAGAAACTGGAAGCACTAACCGAAAAAGTTATGCACGATGCGGCTGGTGCACTTGCAGTGTTGATGGCGTATTTGGGAGACCAAGCTGGCGTTTACGCCGCTATGGATGGGGCAGGCCCACTTTCTTCTGAGGACTTAGCAAAGCGCACGGGGTTGAATGAGCGATACTTACGCGAATGGCTTAGCGCAAACGCGATTGCCGGTTATGTGGACTACGACAAGGACGCAAATAAGTTCAGCTTGAACGAAGAACAAGCAACCGTGTTTACAAGAGAAGGGCAACCAACTTGTTTGCAGGGATTCTTCGAGAACATCGTTTCTATCTACGAAACCTACGACAAAGCCGTTGAGACTTTCAAATCTGGCAAAGGGCGTCCCTGGAGTGATCAGTCCACGTGTTGCTTCTGTTCTATCGACCGGTTCTTCCGCCCCGGTTACAACGCAAACCTGATTGATAACTGGATCCCAGCTCTTGACGGTGTTGAAGCGCAGTTGAAATCGGGTGGGAAAATCGCCGACATCGGTTGCGGTCTCGGCTCCAGCTCAATCCTGATGGCGAAAACCTATCCCAATTCCAAGGTTGTCGGCATTGACTTTCACGCTCCCTCTATTGAGGCAGCACGTCAAAAGGCTCGGGACGAAAATCTGACTAACATCGAATTTGTTGTTGCCCGCGCTCAGGACTTCGAAGAAGCAGATTTTGATTTCGCATGCGTCTTTGACGCACTACATGACATGGGAGATCCGATAGGCGCCGCACAACATATCAAAAGTGCCCTCAAGCCCAATGGTACGTTCATGGTCGTTGAGCCCGCAGCAGGTGACACCCTTGCAGACAACATGGGCCCGATAAATCAGATCTTTTATTCCGGATCAACTGTCGTGTGTCTTCCTGCCTCCCTCTCTCAGGAAGGGCAGTATGGTTTGGGCGCGCAGGCCGGCGAAGCCAGACTAACCAAAGTCTTGAAGGACGGTGGCTTTACCAGTGTCCGCCGAGCAACTGAAACACCAACAAACATTATTCTGGAAGGTCGACCATAGTTGACCTGCTCCCCAGAACCTCACCGACTTGGATAAGATCCCGCCTGACATAAAGGCGGGATAATCCAGCCAGAAACTGGCGCAAACGTGTCAAGCCGCGCAGGAGAGCTGCCAAACCTTCAAGCAGATCATCTGCGTAGTTTGTATCTAACAATTTTGAAGAAGAAGAGTGGTGCCCGGAGGCGGATTCGAACCACCGACACGCGGATTTTCAATCCGCAATTCTTGTCGATAATATGACTTATGGCAGTTGCACATAGTAAAGATAAAGCTACGTAAGGTCAATAACATACCTTATCCCAAAAATATAAGTATAGAAAACATAATTTTTTTTAATGTCCCCTAAACAGCGGACTTTTTTTGTACACAGAACTATGAATTCAACAGAAAAACCATCTATTTTTGATTTACTACATGCAGTACACATCATATTACTGCTTTTCACCTCACAATAAAAACTGGGGTTTCTAAAACCACAACACCTACAATTGTTGGAAGCGCAAAAATGGATAAACCTGTAACACTTGAGGACTTAAAGATGGCTAGGAAAGTTGCCGCCAAAGTGGTTATGCGTTTCGGCGACCGCTATCTACCTATACTGGACCGCCTAGATGAGGAGTACAAAAAAATGAAAAACCGTGAGAATGCCAAATCCCGCGCCCGTGCAATCCTTGACGAAGACTAATCCCACCGTAGCATTTCTTAGTTGCGGAGTTTCCAATACAGCCGTGATCGATGCAAATGTCCGTAGTTCGATGTGCCCACATCGCAAATGCTACTCGACAAAATCCTCCACACCAGAAAACTCCTCCTCATCTTACGTCCCTTTTTTGGATGTTCGGAGCAAACAGCGATATGCACCAAGAATGGGGATCTCTCCAACCCATTGGCCTGACTTGCATCAGTCCACCTACCATCTCCTGAGAAGATAAAGGCATACTGGACCGCAGTAGCACTGCGCCCCTGTGCAGCTTTTTTAAAGAACCAAACCTAGACGAGGAGCAAGCCTACATAAATTAGGCCATAAGCATAATATCCATACGACGAATATAGATCGGGCATAGCGCTTAGTGCGCATGCCCTCCTGTCATTTCTTCGTCTGGCGTAATCCCGTCGAAGAAGAACCGGACCACGTAGCGATCAAATAGATCTAACGTCTCTATCTTCGATACCGCGTTTACTCCAACTTCCTTAAAGCGTTCGAGCGTTCGGCTTAGATCCATATTGGGTTCTTCAAAGTTGACCAATCCAGACGTGTGGATTTTTCTCGAAATCATGCGCGGCAGGCCATATTCCTCAAGGTGGTAGACCGCGCTAGGCAAGAATGCTCGACTCATTTTACCGATGAAAGCCGAAATATCGATTGTAGGATCGACGATCATCTTGTGAAGCTCGTTCGTGTCACTAAGGAGGGCTGACAACTTGAAGGTTACGGTTCGTTCAAGTTTGAAAAATTCTTCAATATCTATCCCGTCGTCTTTGAGGGACGAAATTATCTTTGAAAGGTCAGTGCCCCAATTATCTGAAATAGCTTTAGTTGCGGTCACAAGTTTCTTGTATGGAGTATCCCAGTTCCCGGGTTTGAGTTTAAGAACTCTGTAGAGCATGGCGTCCCATTCCTGAGGGTTCTTAGAATTTAGATATCCGAAGCCGCGCCACTCTTCAGGACTTTCCTTCATATCCATAGCCAGACGAAGTAAGAAATCTGCATCACTATCTTGCAGTAGGTTTTCTCGCTTGATACGTGTGAAGTTTTCAGCTCCAACAATCGAGGACATTTGTGTTCGAAACTCAATTATGCGTTCAAGCTGCAACTCTGTGAGTTGATCCGCATCTTGATGCTCGTCCAATGTGCCGAGGATTTTGTCGGGAAACTCAATCTCTAGTTGGGTTTCCTCCGACTTGGGAGGCGCGTCCAAAAGATAAATATTTCCAACGAAATACTTAAACATCCGACCGCCACGCCCAATAATATTCTTATAGCTGAAGTCCGTGAGGTTGTTTCCGCCTAGCTTGCTCCTCCAAATTACAACATTTTGCGCAGACGTGTTCACGCCCTCGATAATTGAAGACGTAGACACGATGCTGTCGAAACCATCTTCGTACTCAAATAATTTTACCTGAAGTTGACTAAGACATCTATGCATGCTGCCGTTATGAACGCCGATTCCTCGATCAGCTAGATCAGCCAGCACCCAATCCGACTGGTAGTTCTGTCGAAGCCATCTAGCAAAACTGCTGGTATAAATAGAATCTCGGATAGGCATATGCTCAGTAACAAGGTCCGAGATTTTGTTTATTTCAGTGTATGTGCCTGCGTATATCAGAGTTTTCTGACTATCTCGGGAAATAAGCTCAATCAACTTTTCCCCTTTTTTGACTTCATCACCACCTAGTTCTTTGTAGGGCTCGTTGATGTCGAGATAGACCGTATTGAAGTCTAACAGTTCCAGAAATTCCATGTCACGAGTGAAGGAGTTTTCGCCCAGCTCTTTGATATTTGGAGCAAGATAGTATCTCTGATTAGCCTTCTTGGATAACTTAAGGATTGCCTTAACAAGTGAGGGAGCTCGCTGAGGGTCATGTTTCTGGCTCGCTTTATAAAACTCATCAACAACGAGCAGGTCAATCACCTCGAGTAACGGGAGGTATCCAAAAGCACGTTCTTGAGGAAAGATGAGGATATTCTTATCCGCGAGTCGCGTATCAGGCGCTGTAATAATTGTATATTCTTCTGAAAACTTTTTGAATAGTCGGCGGCGTGTTTCGTCCATCAGGGCGATCGTCGGGACGATTATCACCACATTATCTGGGCGCTTAGCCGCGATAAACGCATCGATGATGAAACTTTTTCCGAAGCTTGTAGGTGCACTTACTGCAATATTTTTACCGTCCAAAAGTTTAGCAAGGACGTTCGACTGCTCACGATGCAGTGTAGCCACTCCTCGACCAACATCCGCCTCGTATGCTTGATGGACATACCTTTGATCCCACGAAGCATTTTCGAGGCGCAAGTATGGAAACAAGCCAGTTGCGCGAATCATATGATTCACGACCTGCGGATACTCCTGCTTAGTGCGATCGAGATCGGCAAGCAAACGTATCAGAAGATTTCTACCTGCAACTTCGCTTTGCATCGACAAGAGATCGTTTATCTCAAAACAAGTATCAAAAATATCCATCAAGCTTGCTCTTTATAAAAGGCGACAGCTTTTACAAATGCGTCGACGATTTTCTTTTTGTTCGGAACTGGAAAAAGAATTATATGAAAATTCAGGTCTTCATACTTGTGAACCTGTCCAGATTTTGCCTTTTGCTTAATAAAATAGGCGTCGGCGCGCCCCTTGTGAAACGCGGCGATATCGGCTTTGTAAGTATCAGTCAGTTCATTCGCATGAGACGTTGTCGAGCATTCGTGCAGGACAAGGATTGGAATGTGGATCCTTGGCTTTAGTTGGTCAATAGACTCTCTATTACTTAACGCAGATTTTATTTTATTGAGAAGCTGCGGGTCCATATGAAGGCTATCAAGATCAGACAAACTGGTAATAATTGCGTTTTCTTTCTTCAGTTTGTCTGTCGAAAGTGAGGTAATAACCGAAGCAACGATAGAGTCCAAACGAACGTCGGCAATTGAGTTGTAAAATTTTGCCTCACCAAACCACAGAGTAAAATCATCCCCCTCTACGACGATATGAACGCTATCTGCACCCTTTGCATTGTCCTGCACATTTTGCTTATAGAAAATCTTAGGAACTACTGGTAGCGCCCCAAATCGATGACGCATTAATCCGTACAGAAAAACTTCCGCGATCTCGCTGCCCTGCCCTATATTATCACGGTCCGTGAGCCGTAAATTCTGAGCGGCAGCAACGAGACTTGTGTAATTCTGGTCAATGAGGGCAGATCGCTCCGTCGCCGACAGAGCAGTCTGAGCAATGTTATCCCATAAATAACTTTGGAACTTTGAGTAGCGCCACTCTGCATCCTCAAAGTCATTTATTAGGCTTAGCACGCGTTTATTAACTATGCTGGTAAGCTGGGGAACCGAAGTAACATTGGCAAGCGTATCATCAATTAGAAACTCAAATGAATGTCCGGACAAAAATATTAGGCCTCCAAATTGAGTCGTAATTCGCCGAAAGACAACCTATAGGAGGTAAGGCATACGTCGCAAGTGCTACATATTATCAATCTGGATAATTTTCGCAGTTGTTTGCCATATTAGTTCGCAAGCGTAGTCTTTGCCATTTGAATGTTTCTTAGACACAGTTGTGACGTGCACGCTGGCTACTAAAAACTCAATACAATCGACTAACGGGTTGCAGAAGTCAGTTAGTCGTTAGTACAGCCAGTTGGCAAGCTAAGTCAGCTGCACCAATTTTTTCTCAATGTTCGGGAATAGGTCGCCGCCAAGAGCTTAAAACACGGGGCAAATCACAGGGCAAAACTCATTATGATTTCGTTCTTTACGCCTTAATTGATGCTTCATAGCTTTCCCCCTACGCACAACATTCAGAAGTGAGAGACATGCTAACGCTCGTACTCAATAAGCTAACTGCAAAAATCGACTCCTCTGAGAGAGATTACAAATCGCCTATCGCAGGTATCCCACAAATGAAATTTATGTCCCCTAAAATATCGAGCAAAACGTCCCCTAATTTGGCACGTAAGCCCACCATATAAACATTCAGAAATTTTAACACATTGATTTAAAAGGGGGAATTGTGGTGCCCGGAGGCGGATTCGAACCACCGACACGCGGATTTTCAATCCGCTGCTCTACCAACTGAGCTATCCGGGCCTGTCGCGTTGGGCGCTGTGCCCCGCTGAGGTGAGCGTCTTATAGGGTGCCAGATTTCGTCTGTCCAGCAGGCAAATGCATTTTTTTCAAAGAAATTTGATTTCTCCACTGCCTGATCAAAAATTCTGCGTAAGCTCCTTAAATCATGAGGGTTTTCGGCAGACCAATCCCCCATATCTTGCACCGCCAGACGTCAAACCACTCAAGCGGGCGCTCCATTTTCTGAAATATCCCAAAACAACGCCACCATATTTCGCAGGGCATCCCGTGCGACTGGCTTCAGGATGTGTTCATTGGGGGCATGCTGGGAGCAGCCTGCATAGGAGTGCGGTACCCAAACCGTGGGCAGGCCCAGAGTTTCGGCGAAGCACTCATTGGGCAGTGAACCTGCAAGATTTGGCAGGAGATGGGGGCGCTTACCGCTGGTCTGTTCCAGAGAGGCCATCGCCATCTGCACCCACGGGTTATCCGGAGAAAGGCGGGTGGCGTGGAAGAAGCCACGCTCTTCCTGCGTTACCTCCACGTTTTCAAACCCGTTTTCATCCAGATGCTTGCGCAATGACGGGAGCAGACCATCAACATCAGTCCCAACCACATAGCGCAGCTGGCAAACGGCGAATGCAGAGCCATCAATGGCATTTACGGGCGCGTCCGGTACGCCGCTTTTCATGGCCAGTACAGCAAAGGAGTTCCAACCAAACACGCGCTCTGCCGGGGTAAGCCCCTCTTCGCCCCAGTCCTCATTGATTGCCGGGCCCTGACTGTCGCCTACGGGCAGTTCGCTGAGTGCTTCCCGAATATCCGGTGTAAGGCTGGTGGGACGCCAACTCGGAATCCTGATCTGCCCGCGCTTGTCCGCCACGCAAGAAATCGCATTGGCAAGAATGATCGCCGGATCTGCAAGCAACCCGCCCCAGTTGCCGGAGTGGTTTGCTCCTTCGCGCAGATTAACCTGAAGCGTGAAGGTCTGCGCCCCACGCGCTCCAGTAAAAACAGTTGGTGTATGCGCCTGCAAACGAGGGCCGTCAGAGGCAATGAGCACGTCTGCCGCCAGCATCTCCTTATTCTTTTCAAAGAACTCCTGCAGGCCTGCAGAGCCGGTCTCCTCAGAGGTTTCAAGGATCACCTTGCAGTTAAAACCAAGCTGTTCCTTTTCCTCCAAAAGGCACCCCAGCGCATGCAGATTGATGAGATGCTGGCATTTATTGTCTGCCGTACCGCGTCCGTAGATACGCTCGCCATCTTCTTCCAGAACAAACGGATCTCTACCGCCGATCCACTCTCCGGCCTGCCCAAGCACCACATCGCCGTGGCCGTAGGTCAAAATTGTTGGGAAGCTCGGGTCTTCAATACGTTCCGCAAACAGAAATGGGCCACCAGCCGGATCTGGATTGTCAAAGATCTGGGGTTTGAAACCGAGATGCTCCAGAAGCGGCAGCATCTCCTCTTTTAGATAACGCATGAGCTGCGGTTTTTGCCGAGGCTCCTGACTTTCCGTGGGTATTGCCACCAGTCTGGCCAAGTCAGTGAGGAATGCGCCGCTATCGAAGTAAGTTTCCGCCCGCTGGATTGCTTCAGTGCGACTGGCCATTCTCAACCTCCCTGTCAAATTTGATCAGGTCAGTTAATCACTTACGGCCGTTCCAATCCACTCTATTTGCTGCAAAAGCTGCAGTGCGCTGTGAAGACCGCTTGCCGTTGCCATGCACATTCCCGGCAGGACCATCCATTCCAGCGCCCATGCTGCACCAGACCGTTCCTGTTCATGCACCAGTGTGCTGTGCATAGCGGAGATCTGACTGCTGTTGTAGCGGGCAAGCGTCACCAGAAGTTCCGCTTTAATGGGGTTGTGCTTGTGCGCCATGGCAGAGGACCCTCCTCCGCCGGACAGCTTGACCTCGTCGATACCCTGCTGCGCCATCAGAGTGATGTCGGCACCCATCTTACCAAGACTGCCTGAAATCATGGAAAGGACATTGGCGTAGCCGACCAGATTGTCCCGCTGCGTGTGCCACGAGTTTGGGGTGACTTGCAGCTCCAGTTCCGCAGCCATTTCAGCGGCAATAAACTGAGTAGGTTTGCCCTGTCCGCTGCTGTTCCCAACCGGTCCGCCATATTGCAGCACAGCAACCAGCTCAGTGGCATCACTCAGCCTTTGTTGATGTCGCTTCAGCGGTTCAATCCATGTTGTGATGCGGTCTCCCGCTGTTATGGGCAGAGCAGCCTGCATGCGCGTTCTGCCCATCAGCATGCGATCTACATTCGCACTCTTCAGTGTTTTCAGCGCATCAAGTACACCTGACAGGTGCCCCAGCAAGATGGCGGAGACATCCTTCAGCGCTAAAGCCAGCGCGGTGTCCATCACATCCTGACTGGTGGATGTCTTGTGGCACTCCACAGCATAAGGCTCAGCAATGCCAGCACGCAGCTGCCTGATAAAGGCCGGGATCGGTACACCGTCTTGGGCAACCCCGGCGCTAAGCGCTTCGATATCGGGCGTGAAATCTCTACAGCCCGCAAGCACCGCATCTTTCGCTTCTACTGAAATAAGTGCATGGGAAAACAAGGCGTTGGTGAGAGCCACTTCATAGGCCAGATAACGGTCCAGAGTTGTTTCAAGAGCAAAGGCTTGTTGGACCTCCTCATCTCCAAACAATCCGCTCCACATCCGGTCAGTGAAAAGGCTCACACTCACATCAGTCCCTTTCCAGAGCAATTGCGATGCCTTGACCAACACCAATGCACATGGTGGCAAGCGCGCGCTTTTTACCTTGAAGGCTCAGTTCCAACGCAGCCGTTCCAGTGATGCGTGCGCCGGACATGCCCAGTGGATGGCCCAGTGCGATTGCGCCGCCGTTCGGGTTAATGTGCGCTGCGCTTTCATCCAAGCCCAGATCGCGTAAGACAGCAATACCCTGACTTGCAAAAGCTTCGTTCAGTTCAATCACGTCAAAGTCAGAGGGTTGCAGGTTCAACCGTGCGCAGAGTTTTTTTGCAGCCGGTGCCGGACCGATGCCCATGATGCGTGGTTCAACGCCAGCGGTCGCACCGCCAAGCACACGCGCAATCGGGGTCAGGCCATACTTTTTGACCGCCTCAGCAGAAGCAACGATCAGCGCGGCTGCACCGTCGTTGACGCCAGACGCATTGCCCGCTGTCACGCTGCCATTCTCACGAAATGGCGTTGGCAGCTTTGCTAGTTTCTCAGCGGTGGTTCCGGCACGCGGATGTTCATCCGCAGATACGATGATCGGATCTCCCTTACGCTGTGGGATCGTCACGTCAACGATCTCCCTGGCAAGGCGGCCATTTTCCTGCGCAGCTGCGGCTTTGGCCTGCGAGCGCGCCGCAAAGGTGTCCTGATCGGCGCGGGAAATACCAAAATCCTCGGCAACATTTTCGCCGGTCTCCGGCATACTGTCGATGCCGAATTGTTTCTTCATCTTCGGGTTTACAAAACGCCAGCCAATGGTGGTGTCAAACACCTCGTTGGCACGGGAAAACGCTGTGGTCGCCTTTGGCATCACGAAAGGTGCGCGCGACATGGATTCAACACCGCCAGCAATCACCAGATCACATTCGCCAGTCTTGATCGCGCGCGAAGCAGCAATAACCGCATCCATACCAGAACCGCACAAACGGTTCAGCGTGGTCCCGGGAACAGCAACTGGCAGACCTGCCAGCAGCGCGACCATGCGGGCCACGTTGCGGTTGTCCTCTCCGGCTTGGTTGGCACAGCCGTAGTAAACTTCATCAACCGCTTCCCAATCAACCGTCGGGTTGCGTTCCATCAGTGCCTTGATTGGCAACGCGCCCAGATCATCCGCCCGAACAGAAGACAGCGCCCCCCCATAACGCCCGATTGGCGTTCTTATGTAATCGCAAATAAATGCCTCTGGCATCAAGCCGTCTCCACTCTGTTACCCGCATGCGCCGCCGCTGTTCGCGCTTTTAGTTCACGCAGAACAGACAGTTCCTCCTCAGTCGGCGCAGGGGTCTCCTGCAAATCATCACTGAAACGTACAGCCCAAGACACGGTTTGTTGCACCCGTTCTTTCGTCGTACGCGGATGAAGAGAGACCACAGTCATTTCTTTGGTAACAGGATCGGGCTTCCAAATCGCAAGATCGGTAATCAGCAGGGTTGGGCCTTGTGTGCGGATGCCCATGCGCTCTCTGTGGTCACCGCCCTCCCCGTGCCCAAACGAGGTGAAGAAGTCCAGCTTCTCAACAAACCCGCGCGTGCTCTGCTTCATGGTGATGTAGACTTGCTGAGAGGATGAGGCGATCTCGGGAGCACCACCACCACCGGGTAGTCTAACCTTTGGCTTGTTATAATCACCAACGACTGTAGTGTTGATGTTGGCAAAGCGGTCGATCTGCGCTGCCCCTAGAAAACCGACAGTGATCTTGCCACCTTGCAGCCAGTAGCGGAACATCTCGGGCACGGGTACTGTCGTCAGCGCTGTATCACACAGCTCACCATCTCCAATGGAAAGCGGCAGCACATCAGGCGCGGTACCTATGGTTCCACTCTCATAAATCAGCGTGATATCGGGTGCGTGGGTCAAACGGGCGATGTTGCAGGCGGCTGACGGGGCGCCGATACCCACAAAACACACATCCGTGTTGCTCAGCGCACGGGACGCTGCAATGGCCATCATCTCGTCGGGCGTAAAGTCTTGCGTGCTCATGACGTCACCTCCAGTCCCTTGATGCGGCCAGCAAAGACCTCAGGTCCCTGTTTCAGCACATTTTCGTCCATCCAAGCCTGAAATTTATCACGATCCGCAGCAATCGTATCCCAGTCGATGTAGGTCTTGTTGTCCCTGCCGTAATAGCCCTGCGCATAGGAGGGATGGGCCCCGCCGCGGACTTCGCAAATGGCAGAGACCGTCCAATGTGGCAGGATGCAGGCGTTCATATGCGTATCCAGCACATCAACCACTTCCTCAACGGTCACGATGGAGTGCTTCGCTGCCAGCACCACTTCCTTCTGCACACCCAGGATCCCCTCAATCAGCACATTACCCTTCCGATCAGCCTTGAGCGCATGGATAAAAGCCACATCCGGCTGGATCGAAGGAACAGCGGCCAACTCCTCACCGGTGAACGGGCAGCTTACTCTCTTGATATTCGGGTTCACGAGTTGAAGATCTGTACCCAGATAACCGCGAAAGATCGCGCAGGGCAGACCCGCAGCACCGGCTTCATAGGCATTGGCAAGCGCTGCGTGGGAGTGTTCTTCAATCTCGATGGAACGGGGCCAGCCGTGCTCAATTGAATCTCGTACGCGGCGCAACAGACCGACACCCGGATTGCCCGCATAGGAGAAGATCATTTTCTTCACCAGACCCATGCCGACAAGCTGGTCATAAATGAGATCAGGCGTCATACGCACGATGGTGAGTTCATCAATACCCTGCCGGATGACTTCATGGGCGGCAGCATGGGGGATGAGGTGCGTGAAGCCTTCAAAAGCGGCCATATCGCCGCTTTTAAGGTGTTTCTTGACCGCATCTTTCAGAGAAATAAAGTCAGCCATACGGATCCATCAGATATCAAAGAAGACGGTTTCGTTGTCACCCTGGATATGAATATCAAAGGTGTATTTATCGCCGGATTGCTTGGCAATCAGCGTTGGCACACGCATGCGATGCTCAATACGGCCAAGCACCGGATCAGCCGCGTTGGCCTCTTCCTCTTCAGGAAAGTACATGCGCGTGTTCAGGCCAATATTGATGCCGCGGGCAACAATCCAGAAGTTGATATGCGGTGCCTGCGACCTGCCATCGGGAAACGGCACAGCTCCCGGTTTCACGGTTTCAAAGCAGAACTCAGCGGTTTCCATATCAACGGGCTGACGTCCCCAACCTGTAAAGTATGGGTCCGCCTTGCCCCGAGTTTCCGAGGGGCTGTTGAACAGGCCTTCGCCGTCTGCCTGCCAGATCTCCAGCATGGCATCTTTCATCGGCGCTCCGGTGCCATCAAACACGCGACCTTTAACCGTGATGCGCTGGCCTTTGGTTTTTGCGTTCACCATGCGCACACCAAGATCTTCCTTATAGATCCCGGTGTTACCGACGAAGTTCGGCGTGCAGCCGATGTGAACGTATGGACCTGCGGTCTGGCTCGGACTTTCTTTCAGATACTCCAGCTTGGTCATATCAATTGCCCTCCATCCGGTTCTCGAACATGGTCGAGCGGCGGCCACGCAGCACAATATCGAAGCGATAGGCGCGGGCATCCATTGGCACGGTGTGGTTCATATCCAGCTTGGCAACCAGCATTTCAATGGCAGCCGGATCATTGATGGTCCTCACAATCGGACAAAGCGGGATGTGCGGATCGCCCTCAAAATACATCTGCGTAATCAGGCGCTGTGCAAAGCCGGAGCCGAACAGCGAGAAGTGGATGTGGGACGGACGCCAATCATTCACCCCATTGGGCCATGGATACGGACCGGGGCGGATCGTGCGGAAGGCATAATAGCCGTTCTCATCGGTGATCACGCGCCCGCACCCGCCAAAATTGGGGTCAAGCGGGGCCAGATAGCCATCCTTTTTGTGACGGTACCGGCCACCTGCATTGGCTTGCCAGACTTCCACCAGCGCGTTTGGCACAGCTCTGGCTTCTTCATCCAGCACATGGCCATGCACGATGATACGCTCTCCCTGCGCACTTTCACCGGGCTTGGCGTAGTTCTGTATCAGGTCATGATCCAGCTCACCAATAATGTTGTGCCCGAAAACCGGGCCAGTGGTTTCGCTGATTGTATTTCCAAAGGACAGAAGTGCTTTTTGCGGAGACCGCAATACACTTGTTTTATAACCGGGTGACATTGCTTTGGGATGCCAGTTCCGATCTCGCGGAAAGAACGGACCAGCGTTGGTCGTTGGCTTGCTCATCTCACTCCCCTGACGCATCAAGCTGTGCGAACACATTTTTTACGGTTTTGATGGCGCTATTTGCGGCTGGCACACCAGCATAAATCGCGGTGTGCAGCAGAGCTTCGCTTATGTCTTCCCGTGTTGCCCCGGTGTTTTTTGCAGCCCGCGCGTGCATGGCTACCTCATCCAGATGCCCTAACGCAGCGAGAAGCGCAATAGTTACAATGGACCTCTCTCGCAACGTCCAGCTGGGTCTGGACCATACATGGCCCCAAGCCGCCTCGGTGATAAGCTCCTGAAATGGCTTATCAAAACTGCTCTTTTGAAACTCGGCGGTATCGACATGGGTATCTCCCAACACCCTGCGACGCGTCTGCATGCCTTGCTTGTAGATCTCGCTTTGGCATTGCTCATCGGGGTCAATCTTGGTTGGGCAGCGCGATATCATTTGCCGGACCAAATGGGCCAGATACTCGGGCTGCTCAAGGCTTGGGATGTGCCCGCAGCTGGAGATCCGCTCAAACTTGGCGTTTGGAATGAGGTTGACCATACCCTCAACCAGATCCGGCGGCGTGGATTGGTCATCCTCCCCGCCAACGCACAGAACCGGCACGTCAATTTGCGCGGCCTGAGAAGTTAGATCAGCGTCACGAATAGCTGCGCAAGTGCCACGGTATCCCTTCAAAGGCGTACGGCACACCAGATTACGATATCCGGCAACCGCCGCTGGCTGCGTCTTCAAAAACTCAGGCGAGAACCAGCGTGACATTACACCATCGGCAATGCCCTCGATTCCGTTTGCGTCAATAATGTCGATGCGGTCTTGCCAAGTCTTTACGTCACCAATACGCGGTGCGGTGTCACACAGGATGAGCGCCTTCACCAGATCAGGTCGGGCCGCATGCAACGCCATCGCGATCATTCCGCCGACAGAAACACCACAGATCACCGCATCGCTGATGCCCTGACTGTCCATCAGCGCAGCGAGGTCGCGCATATGCAGATCAATGGAATAAGGCGCGTCACCAACACCAGAAAGCCCATGTCCGCGTTTATCATAGGCCAGAATTTCGCCTTGATGCCCGAGATGAGCCAAAAACTCATCCCAAATGCGAAAGTCCGTTCCCAATGAGTTTACAAGAACAAGCGCTGGCGCCGCTGAGGCACCATTGGTCTTTTTAAAGTGAAGAGTGGTCGCGTTTAATTCAATGAAGTGCATGCGCACCCCCTACAATGGCATTGGTTGCATACCTGTTTAATTCAATGAGGTGCATGCGCATCCCGCTACAATTGATTTGATTGCATACCTGTTTCAAAATGAATAATGATATTATTCGGAAAAATCATAATGAGATCGCTATGAATAATCTACGCAGGTTAAAGCTCAGACATCTGGAAGCGTTTGTTGAGGTCTCGCGCCAGAACAGCGTAAGCCGTGCTGCCGAGGTTCTTCATCTCACGCAACCCGCCGTTACGCGCACCATACGCGAGCTTGAGGAAATCTGTGGTCAGCCCCTGATTGAGAAAGACGGTCGCGGAATTCGTGTCACCCACTACGGGGAAGTTTTCCTGCGTCATGCAGGCACCAGTCTGGCAGCCGCCCGCAATGGCATTAATGCATTAACTCAGCTCAGCCATAGTGACGGCCCCATGGTGCGGATCGGCGCCCTGCCCACCGTTGCTGCCTCTCTTATACCGCAGGCGGTCAAGGCGTTCCTTGATACGGGCATGCGCAACCGTCTTCATATCGTAACGGGTGAGAACCACGTTTTGCTTGAGCAACTCCGGCACGGTGAGTTGGATTTGGTTATGGGCCGCCTACCTGCGCCCGAAAACATGCAGGGACTGGTCTTCGTGCCCCATTTTCGCGAAAGAGTCGTTTTCGCGGTCCATAAAAACCACCCACTGGCTGGCAAGCCACAGATCAGTGTCGTTGAAATGGACAGTTACCCTGTCCTCATACCCTCTGCCGCCTCGATTATTCGCCCGTTTGTAGACCGCCTCTTCATCGAGCACGGCATTCCCGAACCAGATCAGGCAATCGAAACTGTTTCAGATTCCTTTGGCAGAGCCTTTACTCAGGAATATAACGCAATCTGGATTATCTCCCGTGGCGTTATCGCCCGCGAGATCGAGAGCGGTCAGTTTGTGGAGCTTCCCATTGATACACGTGCAACCCTCGGCTCTGTCGGCCTCAACATGCGCGCAAACGAGACGCTGGACAGTGGAGCACAATGCTTTGCGGACATTCTGATGAGATTGAGCGAGCAGGAGAAGAAGCCTGCACATGACAACTAGAGCATCATGCTCCCGGAGTGCACATTGATACCCAAATCGACATAATTAACACGGTATTTTTCATTATTCATTTTGAAAATCATATGTAATTCTCCTAAATCACAGTGGTCACTTCCAAGAATCTGCTTGGTGGGTCAACTGGATCATGGTTATGAATTTCACAGCCTTAGGGAGCTGAGACTGCCCCAAGTAGCAGAATCAGAGAGGCTTGTTTCATTTCGACCATTCTTTAGGGAGGTCACATACTTATGCTTGGCAATTTCAAAGGCCTTTGCGCCTCGACTGCAATTCTGCTTACTAGTGTTTCCATGGCAGGTGCTGCAGAATATGTTTTTAAACTCCACCACTTTCTCAGCCCAAACGCACCGGCGCAGACTGCGATGTTAGAGCCATGGGCTAAGACCGTTGAAGAGAATTCCGGCGGTCAGGTCAAAATCGAGATCTTTCCATCCATGTCATTGGGCGGTCGCCCGCCAGAACTGGTGAGTCAGGCACGTGACGGTGTTGTCGATCTGATCTGGACGCTGAACGGTTACACACCAGGCCTGTTCCCACGTACCGAAGTCATGGAACTACCGTTCGTGTATCGTGACAATCCGCGCGCGGCAAACCTGGCGCTCTACGATATGTTCGCGGACGACCTTCAGGCCGATTATCGCGGCCTTGAGGTCATGTTCCTGCACGTGCATGCGGGGAACGGGCTCCACACACGCAATACGGAAGTCCGCAGTCCGGCAGATGTTGAAGGCATGCGTATCCGCACACCATCGCGCACCGGCGCATGGGTGATTGAAGCGCTTGGTGCCTCACCCGCCGCGATGTCGGCTCCAGAGCTTCCGACTGCTCTACAGAAAGGCGTGATTGACGCTGCATTCATTCCTTGGGAAATCATCCCACCGCTGAAGATCCATGAACAGACAGACTTCCAGATTGAAGGTGCAGGCAACGCACGCTTCGGCACCTCAGTCTTCCAGGTTTCCATGAATAAAGGCCGCTGGGAAAGCCTGCCTGCCGATATTCAAACCGCCTTCCGCGACGCCTCCGGTCCTGATTGGTGGGGGCAAGTTGGCGACATTTGGCGTGCAGCCGATGACTTTGGTATCGGTATCGCCGTAGACTCTGGCGATACGCACATCACTCTGACTGAAGAAGAAACAGACGCCTTCGAAGAAGCTCTGGTCCCGGTCGTCGACAGATGGACCTCAGAAGTATCTAAAAAGGGCATTAATGGCACTGAACTGGTTGCCAAAGCACAGGCATTGATCTCCAAGCACAGTGAGTAGCGATGGGAGCCTTTCAAAAACTCGGACGCACCGGCATTGCCGGTGCTTTCGAAAAGATAATTGTTGTATGGGCACTGGCCGGCGGCGTGGTTCTGTTGGCCGTGGTCGCAGTAAACATCTACTCCACACTGGGTAATATGTGGTCCTCTCCTTTTCCCGGAGATTTGGAGCTCACCGAGATTGGCGTAGCAATCGCAGTGTTTTCCTTTCTGCCCTTCTGCCAAATCACTGATTCCAATGTCACTGCAGACATCTTCACCAGCAAAGCCGGACCGCGTTTGAAAGCTTTCTTCGCCCTGATCGCATCCATAATCGCCTTTGGATTTGGCCTGCTGCTTTTATGGCGCATGTACTACGGTATGTCCGATCAACGGGAATACGAATACACCACCACTATTCTGCAGATCCCCATTTGGTACGCTTATATTCCTGTTTTGATATCACTTTTCCTTCTGAGCATCGGCGCGCTCATCACACTGAGTGAAAATGCCAGAGAGTTGAGAGGAAAAACCTGATGGTAGCAAGTCTTTCCATGGGCGTTGGTGCCCTCGCCGTTCTGGTGCTCCTCATTGTTATCCGTATCCCTATTGGCTACGCCATGATGCTCGTTGGTGGGGTTGGAATTGCATTGGTCAATGGCCCGGCGATATTGCTTAATCAGTTGAAAACACTGGCCTACGGGCAGTTCGCGCTTTACGATCTTGCCGTCATTCCAATGTTCGTTCTGATGGGCGCGCTTGCTTCAAAAACGGGTTTGAGCCAATCACTTTTCCGGGCAGCAAATGCGTGGCTTGGCTGGATGAAAGGCGGAACAGCCATGGCGGCCATCGCCTCCTGCGCAGGGTTTGGCGCTGTGTGCGGCTCCTCGCTGGCAACCGCCTCCACCATGGGCAAGGTCGCCCTACCAGAGCTGAAACGCTACAATTACTCTGGCGCTCTTGCCACAGGCACGTTGGCTGCTGGCGGCGTTCTCGGCATTCTGATTCCCCCAAGCGTGCTGTTAATCATCTATGCAGTTATCGTGGAAGCCAGTATCGTTACTATCTTCGTTGCTGCGTTCATTCCCGGTCTTTTGGCCGTTCTATTATTCATAATAGTGATAGCACTCTACGTGCTGGTCAGCCCTTCCTCCGGCCCTGCTGGCGGTGTCGATTCACGAAAAGAGTTTCTCGCTGCCACGCTCGGTGTACTCCCAGTACTAGTGGTCTTCGGACTTGTCATCGGTGGCATCTATTTCGGGCTCTACAATCCGACTCCAGCTGCTGCGGTGGGTGTGTTTCTTGTGATGGTGTTCGGCCTGCTTCAACGTAATCTGTCATTGAGCGACATGATTGAAGCACTAAAGGAAACGGCTTCCACTACCGGCATGATATACCTGATCCTGCTCGGGGCAGAACTGCTGAAGATCTTCATGTCCCGCATTGGCCTCCCACAGGAAACAGCGGCATGGATTGCGGGGTCCGGTCTGGAACCCATGACCGTGCTGATCCTGATCCTGCTGGCATTGATCGTCCTTGGGTGTCTTATGGACAGTATGTCCATGATGTTACTGGTCATTCCATTTTTCTGGCCTGTACTAATGGAATTGAATGGCGGCCTGTATCAGATGGCTGATGGTTCAGGTTATGGTATGAGCACCGAGGACCTAAAGATCTGGTTCGGGATTCTCGCGCTGATCGTTGTCGAACTAGGCCTTATTACGCCACCAGTGGGAATGAACGTGTTCGTCATCTCCGCATTGGCAAAAGACATTCCAATGAGCCAGACCTTCAAGGGTGTACTACCTTTCTTCGGAGCAGAACTGGTGCGCGTTACTATTCTGGTCAGCTTCCCGATATTAACGCTGTGGTTGCCAAGGGTGCTTTCTTAGACGCAATGGGCTGGCTGTTCTGGCAGGGCCACTTGCGAGAACAGCTAAATGGTCGCATTTCAATAACAGTTTCGCTATAAATTCTGCCGATAAATCAATTTTACATAGCAATCATAACCAGTAACACTGAACTCAATTCAGCCGTGTGTTCAGTCCCATATTCATCTGTCCGAGCGCACATCCTGATTGCCGCAATTCGTCAGATGTTTTGAACCTAAGGAATGTATTATGAGCCACCATAAAGATCGTACCCGGGTTGCGATTATCGGCGGAGGTCCGGCTGGTTTATTGCTCTCTCACATCCTTAGTGAAAACGGCGTGGACAGCGTTGTTCTGGAACAGCGCAGCAAAGCCTATGTTCTGTCCCGCATCCGCGCTGGCTTGCTG
Organism: Pseudovibrio japonicus; assembly: GCF_014651595.1. GTDB lineage: Bacteria > Pseudomonadota > Alphaproteobacteria > Rhizobiales > Stappiaceae > Pseudovibrio > Pseudovibrio japonicus. The sequence goes on from NZ_BMXE01000006.1 coordinate 57,384, forward strand.
GAGACCGGCACGGTTCAGCTGCTGCGGGATTACGGCCTTGCCGAACGTATGGACAAAAACGGCAAGAGCAAAAAGGGCTCCTGGATCACACGGCAGGGTTTCCCGAGCCACTTCATTGATACGAAGAAGTGGACCGGCAAAGAGATGATGGTCTACGGCCAAACCGAAATCACCGAGGACCTTTATGACGCCCGCGAACGGGCTGACGGCAATGTCATCAACGAAGCGACAGACGTGGCCCTGCATGACGTCACCTCAGACGCGCCCTATGTGACGTACAAGAAGGATGGGCAGGCTTATCATCTGGACTGCGATTACATTGCCGGCTGCGATGGGTTCCATGGTGTCAGCCGCAAGACCATTCCCGACGATATTCTGAAGACCTATGAGCGCGCATACCCGTTTGGCTGGCTCGGCATCATGGCGGAAGTACCACCACTACCGGATCTCGTCTACGCCTATCACGAGCGCGGTTTTGCACTGGCCTCGCAGCGCAATCCCCTGCTGAGCCGTTACTACATCCAATGCCCGCTAACAGATAGCATCGACGACTGGTCGGACGATCGCTTCTGGAAAGAGCTGATTGCCCGCTTCCCGCAGGACGTCGCCTCAAAGATTGTTACCGGCCCTTCCATCGAGAAATCCATCGCCCCACTGCGCAGTTTCGTGGCTGAGCCCATGCAATACGGACGTATGTTCCTTGCTGGCGACGCAGCGCACATCGTGCCGCCAACGGGAGCTAAGGGGCTTAATCTGGCAGCCTCTGATGTGTTCTACCTCTCACGCGGACTGGTAGAGCAGATCAAGAAAAACCACTCCGCCCATCTGGAGCGCTACTCCGAGCTGGCCCTGCGCCGCGTATGGAGTTCAGAGAATTTTTCCTGGCGCATGACCCAGCTGATGCATGTGTTCCCCGACATGAATGAGTTTGACGCCAAGATCCAACAAAACAGCTACGAACTGCTCCTGCAAAACGAAACCCATCAACGCGCACTGGCAGAAGAATATGTTGGCTTGCCATTTGAAGAGCTGGACGCACTGGCCCTGTCAGCAGCCTGATCCCGAGCTGTTGGAAAGAGCGGTTCACTGCAAAGGCAGTGCTAACCCTTGGTACGGTCGCTTATTTCGATCACCGCAGCGGCAAATGCCTCGGGATCTTCCTGAGGCAGGTTATGGCCTGCTCCCTTTACAACACGAGCCTCATAAAACCCGCTGAAGTTCGCTTCATGCCCTTGGCTGTGGCGCGGCGGGCTTACGCCGTCATCAACTCCAAGCAACGCGAGGGTTGGCACAGTGATCTTTGGCTGCGTAGCGAGCACCGCCTCGATTGCCTCAAAGGCGGGATCTCCCGCAACCAGTCCAAATCTGTGGCGGTAGGAGTGGATGACGGTCTCCACAAAGTCAGGGTTCTCAAAACTCTCGCAGGTCTGTTGGAAGGTATTCTGAGAGAAGTTCCATGTTGGAGACCATTGCTGCCAAAGCAATCTGATCAGTTCCTCACGGTTCTCATGCAAACCAGCACGTCCGCGCTCACTTTGAAAGTAATACTGATACCACCAGAGTTGTTCATCAGCTGGTGAAGCTGGTCGGTTCGCCGCCGGTATATTCTGGATGTTGTAGGCCACACCGCCACTCACCACCCCCCTCACCTTCTCCGGCCATAGCGCTGCAACAATGCAAGCCGCCCGTCCTCCCCAATCATATCCAGCAAGGATCGCACGGGGAATGTCCAGTGCCTGCAACAACGCCTGCAGGTCAAAAGCCAGCGCGCCTTGCTGGCCTGAACGTGGTGTTTTAGGGGAAAGATACCGGGTGGGACCATAGCCGCGCAGGTAAGGGATGATGCAGCGATGGCCGTGATCCGCCAGAATGGTGGAGACATCATCGTAGCTATGCACGTCATATGGAAAGCCGTGCAGGAGAAGAGTGGGAATGCCCGATTTTTCGCCAACATCTTTGTACGCAACGTTTAACTGACCTGCTTCAACAAAGTTCATATGTCCCCTCCCTCATAGGCTTTTGTTTTAAGCATTGAAGGCCAGAACGACAAGGGGACTGCCAATCCACAAATTAGGGCCTGACGCGAGCGACTTCGTGACCGTTCAGGGCAAGACAATCAAAGCCTCCTGCAAAGGGTGCCCGTATACGCAATAATTTCAGGGTTTCTTCGTCTCGAAAACAATATTTAATTTCAGCAACTTAATTAACTCCCTCAAAACTCAGTGACTTTCATCACGTTTTGGGGGTTCAGTTTAGAAATTCCCGATCAACTGACTTCATTTTACGTAATAAATCGTCACTTCGGCTCCGAGCATGTGTGAGGTATTAGCCGAACTCTGCGGAAACAAGATACGTGAAAGCTGCACATACTATGGCCGACGCAAACCTGCGAGATCACATTGAAAATGTCCGGGGCGAGATGAGTAATCTACAAATAAAGGGTATTCCTGCGGTTTACTTCTTCTTGTTCACGCTGATTATTCTATTAGCCAGCTTTCTAGGCAAATTACCTGGCGGTATGGTTGGTGGCTTCGCCCTGACAATGGCACTTGGTTATGCCTTTGAGTATATTGGCGACAGATTGCCAGTCGTAAGTACCTATTTAGGCGGAGGACCAATTGTCTGCATTTTTGCGGGCGCTGCTCTCGTCTATTGGGGTGTACTACCTGAAGCCGCTATTAAAACTGTCGATGATTTTATGACGGACGGAGGTTTTCTCACGTTCTATGTTGTTTCCCTAATTGTCGGCTCCATTTTCGGTATCGAGGCGCGCCTATTGTTTAAGGCCGGCGCTCGGTTCGCCGTCCCAATTTTCTTAGCTCTTATATTTGCAGTTCTATTTTGCGCGATTGTAGCTTTTGTGCTGGGTCTGAGTTCTCATCAAAGCATCGCCAATGTCGTCTATCCTATACTCGGAGGTGGCTTAGGCGCAGGCGTTTTCCCGATAGCTGAGATTTATCAACTAGCCGCCAATATGGAAACGGAGGAAATCCTCGGTATTCTTATCCCTCCGATGGCACTAGGCAACGTGTTTGCGATCATTGCGGGCGGCCTGCTTTACCGTTTAAGCCTCGCCAAGCCTCACCTCAGTGGCAACGGGAATCTCCTAAAAGGCGAAGACACCATTGGCACAAACACATCAACTCCGGATGAAGAGTCCTCATATGGAGATTTGGCAACAGGGATATTGGCATCAGGCACTATGGCAATGGTTGGAGGGCTACTGACCTTTGTCTTCACAGGTGTGCATGAGTACGCACTCATGATCATCGCAGTTGTACTGTTAAAGCTTCTGGGTGTAGTTCCTCTTTCTATCCAGAAAGGGTGTTCTTCCTGGTTCAAATTCATGGCCATGTACATGACCCCAGCGCTGTTAGTCGGCATCGGCATGTCCTATACAGACCTGGGCCTGGTATATGCCGCGCTTAATTTGCACACTGTGTTGTTGGTCTTGGCTGTCGTTGCTGGAGCTGTTGTAGGGGCTGGCCTTGGCGGTTTGCTTGTTGGATTTCATTTCATTGAATCTTCGTTGGCAGCCGGGTTATGTATGGCGAACATGGGAGGAACTGGCGACGTGGCGGTTCTTTCCGCAGCCCGACGTATGAACCTGATCCCATTCGCGCAGATAGCTTCTCGCCTTGGAGGGGCCTTAATATTGATTGTCGTTGGGATAACAATCCCATTCCTTGTCTAGCTGCGGCCAATTGTTGCTATCGCAAAGACCAATCGGAATCCACTCTCACCCAGTGGGTCCCAAAGTCTTCCATCGAGTCATCTGATGTTGCGTAGCCCGGATTGGTTCGATTTCTCCTCAATAAGTCACTGCAACTCTTTTTGAATCGGCACCTGAGATTGACGCAGTTTGCGGAATTCGGTTGGAGTCTGGCCGGTGAAATCTCGGAAGGCTTTGTTGAAGGCGGAGAGCGAGGCGTATCCCACTGCACCGGCGATCTGGATCACCTGCTCGTCTTCGTGGCTCAAGAGCTCTACGGCACGGATCATGCGCAAACGCCTGAGACACTGTGACCATGTCATGCCAGCTTCTTCAGCATATCGGCGCAGCAATGTCCGTTCCGAAACATTGGCTGCGGCAGCCACATCTGCAATTTGGAGCGGCTTAGCTAAATTGTCCTCTGTGTAGGCAAGAGCTCTTGCAAGGACGTCATCCTGCACCGTGGGCCGCCACACATCGGTTGGTCTACTGGCGAGCCCGGCACAGACCTGAACAAGCGCTTTAAAGAAGGTGTCTGCTTCAGCGCCCCAATCTACATCCTCCGGTCGCCAGCGGGTCGTGTATGCAATCATTTCCCGTGCCAGCCGATTCATCGAAAAAACGACGGTCTTATCTGGAAGCGTCACGCCCGCAGTTTCTGCAAAGCCCTGCTGCAGTAAAAGCGAGCAGGACGTCACCGTGTGAATGACTTCAATCTCCAGCTGGGTTCCCGCTGGAATCCACGCGGCAAACGCAGGGGGCAGCGTCCAGCACCGCCCCTCCACCCCGAGGCGTACGGCACCTCGCATGCTGTAGAGCAGGTAGTCACGGTCGAAGGAAACCTGCTCCCGCCCGCACACCGGAAACTCCCGATACACACAATAGGCCGGAGGCGCTGTATCTGTGGTGCTATCCGCCATTGATCTCTGCAATCGTGGTAATGGGAGGCTCTGTCATGAGTGGCTTCAACTCTTTTCCAAGCACTGCAAAAGTGTCACTTCTGCGATAGGCCTCAAACGCATCCTGTGTCTCCCATTTCTGGATAATCCCGATTGAGCCCGCCCCTCCGTTATAAAACTTGTAGGTCAGACACCCCTTCATCTGGCGGACAGAAAGCGATTGCCTCTCAAATATCTCTCGTGCCTGAAGTGCATTGCCCTCGGAAAATTTTGCTTCAATTGTAACCAGCTTCATGACTAAACCCTTTTGAAAAATCAAACCAGAGTACGCCGGGGAACTTCAGATTTCCGCAGCGCTCTGATCCGGGTCTATCACCAGCAAGAAGTACGGTCTTACGTCACCTCGCCAAAAGTGCGCTCCAGTCCGCCAGACCCTTGGTTACGATGCGTCGAGCTAAACGACCAGCGCTTTCTTCACACTGTTGCGCCAGACGAATTTGGCGGGAAGTTGTACCGTCTCCGTCGCAGGTTGCTCGGTGGTGCACCATTCGAGGCATTTGTCGATGATCCGGTCCATGGGCTGCGCGAAGGTTGTCAGGTCGTAGCCTTCCCATGCGGCCTGCGGAATGTCATCAAAGCCAATGACGGAAAGATCATCGGGGGTGCGCAGGCCAAACCTCTGGCGCGCTGCATCAATAACACCGCAGGCAATCAGGTCGGTGGTACAAAACACACCATCGGGACGGTCTTCCCGATCCATGAGGGCAGTGCCAATCTCCAGCCCCGCCTCATAAGAGGTGACGCCGGTCGCTTCGCAGATTACTTCAACGCCCGCTTCTTCAGCAGCTGCCAGAAACCCTTTCTGCCGCTCCACGATACTCCATGTGGCATTGCCTGAGTTTGCGAGAGCGATTCGCTGGCATCCGGCGCGCAGCAGGGCCTTCAACGCGGTCTTACCAGCCGCCTTGTTGTCCGGCCCGATCTGCAATGAGCCGGGAAAGTCCTCTTCGCGGTTGATCAGAACCAGCTTCATACCATTGCTGAAACAGGTGTCGGCCAACGATGGATCTGGCGTGCCGGACAGGATAATCGCTGCTTCTGTGCGAAAACTAATCGCCTGCAGCAACGCATCTTTCACGCGCTCCTCATATCCACTGGTGTTGATAAGCATCGTCACCTTGCCAGCAGCCTGCAGTTTGTCTGAGAGTTCGGCGATCATTGCTGCACGGTAAGGCGTATCAATCTCGGCGGCGATCAGCGCCACAATGCCACTTTCAGAGCGGTTGAGACTGCTGGCCAGACGGTTGACGCGGTACCCTAGTATTTCTGCGGATTTCAATACCTTAGCGCGCGTCGCAGCGGAGACACTTGCGCCGGGAGTAAAGGTTCTGGAGACAGAAACACGAGACACCCCAGCATGGCGCGCAACGTCCGCAGCTCTGACCTGCTGCTTTCTTGAAGACACTTTTTCCGACATCAAATCTCGCCGATTTTTGTACACGGTTGCAATTGCATATCAGGTAATACTCATAAAATGAATAAGTTTTTCTTGGAATAAAGTTGACATTGCTCAAATTGTACAGACTATATAATGTACACGTGTACACAACGTGTCTGGGAGGAGATACTATGAAATCCATTAGGACTGCTTTGTTGGGCGCGACCCTTATTGCGGGTGCCGGTGCCAACGCAGCGTCTGCAGATGAACTGAACCTCATCTGCTCGGCTGACAACGCACTTTGTGAGAAGCTCGCAGCAACCTTCGAAGAAAAGACCGGTATCGATGTTAGCATGATCCGTCTTTCTTCTGGTGAGGCTTACGCAAAGATCCGCGCTGAAGCCCGCAACCCGCAGACGGACGTATGGTGGGGTGGCACCGGTGATCCGCATCTGCAGGCAGCAAACGATGAGCTCTCGGCTTCTTACGAGTCGCCAATGCTGAAAGAACTTCTGCCATGGGCAGTTTCTCAGGCTGAAACCTCTGGTTATCGCACCGTAGGCGTATACTCCGGTGCACTTGGTTGGGGCTACAACACAGAGATCCTCGCGAAAAAGGGCGTTGAAGCTCCAAAGTGCTGGGCTGACCTGCTCAACCCTGCGCTGAAGGGCGAGATCTCCATTGCAGATCCAAACTCATCCGGCACCGCGTACACCGCGCTGGCGACACTGGTTCAGCTGATGGGTGAAGACGAAGCCTTCGAATACCTGTTGGCGATGGGCAAAAACGTTTCGCAGTACACCAAGTCCGGTTCCGCTCCTGTAAAGGCAGCGGCTCGTGGTGAAGCTGGCCTCGGCATCGTGTTCATGCACGATGCAGTTAAGCAAGCTGTTGCAGGCTTCCCGATCGAGGTTGTGGCTCCATGTGAAGGCACCGGTTACGAAATCGGCTCCATGTCTCTCGTTGATGGGTCACCAAACCCGGACGCTGCAAAAGTGTTCTACGATTGGGTCCTCACCCCGGAAGCTCAGAATCTGGCGCTTGAAGTCGGGTCCTTCCGCATTCCATCCAACAAGGCCTCTACCCAGCCGGAAGAAGCGCCAAAGCTCGAGAATGTACGTCTGATTGACTACGATTTTGCAGAGTATGGAGACAGCGAACGCCGCAGAAACCTGCTGGCACGCTGGGACATGGAAGTTGGCGCAGCCGCAAACTGATTGAGACCGGGGCGGGCTGACGCTCGCCTCGTTTCCCCCTACAATCTGGTTCTTTCCAAATGACAAATGAAAATCGTCGGCTGGACCTCGCACTCGTATGCGGCGTCCTTGGGTTGTTTATATTGCCTTGGTTTCACATTCGCAGCGGCTTTTTTGACGTCGAATGGATTCTGGATCTGCTAAGCAAAGAGCGCTATTGGCCCGGCTTCTTCCAGCTTTTCCTAGGCAAACTGCAACTGCTCCCTGTGTTCGCTCTGCTTGGTGCTGCTGCATACCTGCGCCTGAAGTTCGAGCCAGCCCAACGTGGCAAACTGCTTGCCATTATCGGCGCGCTTGGCTTGTTCTGGATGGTGCTGGAAGGTCTTTCCATTGGCCTGCGCGGCTGGAACTGGAGCCTGCTGGAAGCAACATTTGGCCGTGTGGATGGTCAGCCCGCGTTCGGTGCAGGCGCTGTGTTGCTCGCACTCACGTTTACCTGTTTCATTTCATTTGGTCTTGCGGAAAAGGGCGCGCTTAAAGGCGACGCCATTGTTCTGACCGCGATCTCGCTTTTGATCCTGCTGGTCACGACCTTTGTGTTTTATCCAATCCTGTCCATGTTCATCGGTGCATTTCAGGACTTCCGTGGCAACTTTTCTTCAGAAGGTGTGCTGCGCAACATCACCGATCCACAAATCTGGAAACTCTCCTGCCTCACGGGTGGCAGATGCGGCATCGCATGGCGCACCATGTTCCTGGCTATTGCGACCGGTGTAGGGTCTACTCTGCTGGGCCTTGCCTTTGCTCTGATGGTGACGCGGACCCAGATGCCGTTCCGCAAAGGTCTGCGCCTGCTCAGTATTCTGCCGATCATCACGCCACCATTCGTGATTGGCCTGTCCCTCACGCTGATGCTGGGCCGCACCGGCTTTGTGACAGAAGCCATTGAAGCGGCAACCGGTCTTGAGCTGGGGCGCTGGATTTACGGCCTACCGGGGATCTGGATCGCCCAGATGCTCAGCTTCACGCCCATCTCCTTCCTCGTGCTGGTCGGTGTGGTTGAAGGCATCAGCCCGTCGCTGGAAGAAGCCAGCCAGACCATGCGCTCTGGCCGCTGGAGAACCTTCCGCAAAGTGACACTTCCGCTAATGGCGCCGGGTCTGGCAAACGCTTTCCTGATCGGCTTCATCGAATCCATGGCCGACTTCGGCAACCCTATGGTTCTGGGCGGCAATGGCGGCGTTCTTTCGACTGAGATCTTCTTCGCCGTTGTTGGTGCGCAAAGTGATCCGTCTCGTGCAGCGGTTCTGGCGATTATCCTGCTCGGCTTCACGCTCTCTGCGTTCTTTGCGCAGCGCATGTGGCTTGGCAAGCGTAACTTCGCAACCGTGACCGGTAAGGGCGACGGGGGCCGCTATGCAAAACTTCCACGGCGTATCGCAATCCCTGTGGGCACAATCGTTGCTCTGTGGAGCCTGTTTACTATCGCAGTTTACGGCCTGATCCTGTTCGGTGGCTTCGTGAAAATCTGGGGTCTGGACCACAGCGTCACCCTGCAGCACTACATCACCGCGTTCTCTGTCTCCTTCGAGAACGGCTTCGCCTTCACAGGCGTTGCATGGAACAGCTTCTGGACCACCATGTGGATCGCGCTTGCTGCGGCACCATTGACCGCAGCAGTTGGTATTCTGTCTGCGTGGCTCATTGTTCGTCAGGACTTCCCCGGCAAATCCGCCTTTGAATTCGGCCTGATGATGAGCTTTGCAATTCCGGGAACCGTGATTGGTATCAGCTATATCCTTGCGTTCAACCTGCCACCACTGCAGATGACCGGAACGGCTCTGATCCTGATTTTCTGCTTCGTTTTCCGCAACATGCCGGTGGGTGTACGCGGCGGTGTGGCGGCAATGTCCCAGCTGGACAAGAACCTTGATGAAGCTTCCCTTACACTGGGCGCAAACAGCGCGCGAACTCTGAAGAAGGTAATCCTGCCCCTGCTGCGTCCGGCCATTCAGGCGGCATTGGTCTACAGCTTCGTGCGTGCCATCACCTCCATTTCTGCGGTCATTTTCCTTGTGAGCGCGAAATACAATATGGCGACGGCCTACGTGGTCGGTCTGGTTGAAAACGGCGAATACGGTGTGGCGATTGCCTACAGTTCTGTACTGATCTTTGTAATGATCACCGTGATTGTCGGGTTCCAGCTGCTTGTTGGCGAGAGAAGACTCCGTCGCCCAGAAAAAACTCAAAAATCTCCTGTTAAGGGCAAACTGAAGGAAGCCGCAGCATGACACATTCTAGTTTTGGTCAGGTCCGCTTCGAAAATGTCGGCAAAAACTACGGCGACTTTACTGCGATCCCGGATCTCAATCTGGAGATTGAACCAGGCCAGCTCGTAACCCTTTTAGGTCCATCAGGATGCGGTAAGACAACAACCCTGCGCATGATTGCCGGGTTGGAGACCCCAACGTCTGGCCGTATCCTGATCGGTGGGGAAGACGTGACCCGTCTTCCACCAAACCAGCGCGACGTATCCATGGTGTTCCAGTCCTACGCCTTGTTCCCCCACATGTCGGTACTGGAAAACGTGAAATACGGCTTGGAATCAAGCGGTTATAAAGACGCCGAGGATTTGGCGCTGAAGGGTCTTGACCTTGTCGGCCTGCGCGAGAAGGCGCCGCGTCTGCCGTCAGAGCTGTCCGGTGGGCAGCAGCAGCGTGTGGCGGTGGCCCGTGCACTGGTGCTGGAGCCGCAGGTTTTGCTGCTCGACGAGCCGCTCTCCAACCTTGACGCCCGCCTGCGCCGTCTGGTGCGTACCGAGATCCGCGAAATCCAGCAACGCCTTGATTTTACAGCCGTTTACGTGACCCACGATCAGGAGGAAGCCCTCGCTGTCTCCGACCGTATCGTGGTCATGCGCGACGGTATCATCGAGCAGGACGGCACACCCTACGAGCTTTATGAGAGCCCGGCCTCCGAGTTCATCGCGGATTTCATTGGTGAAGCCAACATTCTCGACTGTGACATTCACAGCCTGAATGCAGATACCGCAAGCATTCTTGTTGGCGGCAAAGGTTTTGATCTGCGCCACCGCAACCACAGTGTCGGCAAGGGCAAACTAGCGGCGCGGGCCAACTCCATCAAGCTCAGCAAAGAGGTCAATGGCGGCCTTTCCGGCAAGATCAAAAGTGCGGCATATCTGGGAGATCACTTTCAGTATGAAGTACTTAGCGATCTTGGCCCGCTGTTTGTGATCGATAACAACACCGATGAGCTTTTCAACAACGGAACCACCGTTGGCATCGACTTTGATACACGCGGACTGGCACTGATCGGCGGTAAAAAATGACAGTGCAAACAGTTATAAATCAGTCCGTCGAGCTGGAGAGCCGCTTCAATGCGGCCCAGCAAATCGCCAATGAAGCGGCGATGCTGGCGCTTGAGCATTTCGCCAATCGCGGGGATTTGAACATCGATATGAAGCGGCATCCGCAGGATGTGGTGTCGGAAGCTGACAAGGCTGTGGAGCAGAAAATCCGCAGTTTGATCAACGGATACTTCCCTGAGGATGCGTTGCTCGGCGAGGAATTCGGCTTTGTAGAAGGCACCTCCGGCTACACCTGGGTCATCGACCCGATCGACGGAACTGCCCCTTTTCTCAATGGCTTACCGGGGTGGTGTGTCTGCATCGCGGTGATGGACAAGGACGGTCCGGCCGTCGGCATCATTGATGTGCCGGTGCTTAAGGAACGCTTTGCGGCTCAGCGCGGAAAAGGCACTACGCTCAATGGATCGCCAGTTCGGGTGACCGAGCGCTTTAACCTGCAAACCGGTATGCTTGGGGTTGGCGCAAATGACCGCGTTGCTCCTGAGCTTGTGGGCAAAATGTTTGAGGACCTGATGAGCGCCGGGGTGAATTATTCCCGTTATGGCTCCGGTGCATTGATGCTGGCATGGGTCGCTGCGGGGCGTTTGGTTGGTTATGTTGAGCCGCGTATGTCGGCGTGGGATTGTATGGCGGCTTATTGCCTGATTGAGGAAGCAGGCGGCAAGATCCTTCCCTTCCCGGTGGAGGATAACCCTAGCGCGCCCTACCCGGTTCTGGGCGCCGCGCCTCAGGTGTTCGACGAGGTTATGACCCTCACCAATCTCACTCAGTTCGCCTAATCTTCCCCCCAAGACAACAGGTTAGACGAAACTTGCAGGCGCTGTTCTTCACCGGACAGCGCCTGTTTGCTTCCCTCCGCCAAACAGCATCCCACCGGGAACAACAGGCGCAACGACACCCGCCTTGCATCCCTTTGCGCGATTTTGCGTTATTTGCGCAAATCCTGCGTTTTTTACGTGTTTTTTTGCGTTGCTACGCGGTTTGAGCCGTCCCGCGCAAAATCCGCTCCACGGCCCGCCCCGCTGACAGCACCCGCTCATCCTGAACTGCATCACCACAGATTGAAACGCTGTAAGAGGGCTTCGTCGGATCAACCGGCAGGGCGAGTGAAGGCAGGTTCAAAAATGCGGTGATCATCGTCAACCGCAAAGCCTGCGCGCTGGCGTTCTGGAATGCGTCGCCATCTTCCGACACGTCAGAAATCAGCGGCGGGGTGGCGGGAACGGTTGGCATCAACATCAAGTCCCCATTCAGCTGCACTTCAATCTCGGACTGGAGCACAGCCCGTTCGCGTCTCAGGTAGGCGATCTGCTTTGACGTCGCCGGTAAGGTCCGCTCCAGCCGCCGCCTGATCTGCGGATCGACCTTCGGGTCACTCAAATCCACAAACTGCGAGACCTGATCACGCGCTTCAAGGCTGACCAGAATGCCATGTTCAGAAAACAGCTGATGAGTTTTGAGAACTGCGCTCAGATCACTACGCCGGATCTCAACACCGGCGGCATCAAGGACGTAGATACATTCCTCGAACATCTCGAAGATCTCGGCGGAGATGCCCAGCCCTTCGAGATTGGGCACCACGAGACGGAAAGGGATGTTCCGCAGGGCCGCATTTTCTGGCAGTTTTTTGCCGAGCATAGCCGCATCCAGCAGTGAGATCCCCTCGACCGTGCGCGCCATGGGACCCAGCACATCAAGGCTGGCCCCAAGCGGTACTACGCCTTCCATGGGATAGCGCCCCATGGTGGCCCGAAATCCGCAGATACCCTGAAACGCGGCAGGAACGCGGGTGGAACCGGAGGTATCAGTCCCAATCGCCAGATCGCAAATGCCGTTGGCGATGGCTGACGCGCTGCCGGACGACGAGCCACCGGGAACCAGCGCCCGGTCCAACCCATTGGGTGAATTGCCATAATGCGGGTTCAGCCCAATCCCTGAAAAGGCAAACTCGGTCATGTTGGCAGGCCCGATCGGGATGCCCCCAGCCTCGATCACCCGCTGCACAACCGGCGCGTTCTCCTCTTCAACTTCGGTGGAATAAACCAGCGACCCAGCCGTTGTCTCGCGGCCCTTCAGCGCAATATTGCCTTTGATCGCAACCAGTTGACCATCAATAGCGCTCAAGGACTGGCCAGCTGCACGGCGCGCATCGGCTGCTTTGACCAGCTCCTCGACCTGAGCGCGGTTGAGGCCGATAAAGATGCTGCGAAACTCCTCCGTTCCCAGCTTCTTCCAGAGCCCTGCAAGATCACCAAACACTACCATTCCAGCGCTCCATCACACCAACTCGATCCCGCATACTAGGACCAGCCATTTAAAACTGTCAAAGCGCACCTGCGAAAACTAAAATCAGTCTTGCCTCAAATCCTTACAGCACCACCTGACCGTGCGGCCCAAACACAAAAGGTGTTGGAGAGCAACAAAGATGCATACTGAGGAATAGGGCTTCACACAGGAAAAACGCCACATGATCCCACAGAGAACTCTCAGGTTAGCGCGCTTAAACAGCTAAGTTGCGGGACGAAGCTGCCGTTCGCTGCAACTGCTCGAACGACCGCTTAGTTCGCTGTGAGGCGAAACATGACATCTATAGAGAACGCAGATCGAGAGCGGTATTAATACTACGGGCAACTTCCAACAGAAAGGCAGATACCGCGTTTGTGTGCCAGGCGCGTGACTAGGATACTTTCTTTGTAACCACAAAATAGCTCGATGCACCCTTGAAAATTTCCTCGGTCTCAATGACCTGCAACCTTTCATCATCCAACAGATCATCCAAGTCTGCACTCTTGAGTTGTCGAATGGGCACGGGAATAACCCCAACCTTTAACAACGCTCTGACCAACAGAATTTGCAGTGTTACCAAGGCTGACTTTTTGCCACCCAAGCAAGGTGTTACAGAGATAAACAACCCGCCAGGCTTCAGCAGTTCAACCGTTCTTTGCACAACCCTTTCCGGATCAGGCACTGTGTGCAGCATGTTGAATGCCAACACCACATCGAAAGAACCACTCTCGAACTCTTCATCGAAGATATCAGCTTGTTCGAAATCAACGTTGGCAATGCCACCTGTTGTGGCCTTTGCCTTTGCGATTTCGATCATCCCGGTTGAGATATCAATCGCGCGCACGCTGTGAATCAAGCTGGAAATCTCGCAGGCGGTTGTGCCTGTTCCACATCCGTAGTCCAACACAATGTCGGTATCCTTCAGATGTCTTTTTGTGTTCTCGCGGCTGCGACTATGAATGAACTCAAATTTCTCTTCTGTTTTGTCATAGTTGCTAGCGGATTGATCCCAAAACTTTTCCGATTTGCTCATTCTGTCTTTCCTGCATTTTCAACGTGATCTTGCAGCGCTTCGTCGCAATTGTGAGCTCCACATCAATGCCCTACTGGGTCTTTCTAGTTGCCTATCTACGCCTTGTTGCGCGGTCGGATTTGATAGTCACAATCAGCAGCAACCAAGCCAAGGCTGCCTGTCGTCTCTTGCTGATACATAGTACCCATACATCAATGGTCGATCTATTGACTAAATATGTTGATTGTGTATACGTAAATCGATGAACTGGCAGGCCATATCATTCGACTGGAACCAAGTGAGAGCGTTCCACGCTACCGCCTTAGAAGGGTCGTTCAGTGCTGCGGCTCGCGCATTAGATACGACACAGCCAACAATCAGTAGACAGATATCCGCTCTCGAAGCTTCACTCAGTGTCACTCTCGTTGACCGCACTGTTAAAGGGCAAACGCTGACCCCAGCGGGGCAAGAACTCTTAGCCCATGTACGCTCCATGAGTGAGGCTGCAACGCTCCTGTCGATGGCAGCCGACCGTCAGTCGCAAGACATTACCGGGGAAGTCGTGTTAACCGCAACCGACCTTATGGCAGCAGCCTTCTTGCCTGTCATATTGTCTAAACTGCGGAGTCAGGCTCCCGGCATCACAATCCGCATTAACGAGTCCAATGGAATCCAGGACCTCATGTTACGCGAGGCAGACATCGCGATCCGACACGCCCGACCAGATCAAAGTGACCTGATAGCAACCCATGTTGGAGACTTGAGAGCCAACTTATACGCTTCAAGCGACTATCTGACACGAGTTGGTCGACCACGCACAAAAGAAGATGTGGCAGACTATGATTTTGTGGGCATTCCTGATCCTGAACGTCTGATTGCGCCGATGAACAACATGGGCATCCCCCTCCGATCCGCAAACTTCGTGATGCAGCCGTGTTCGAGTATGGTCACTTGGGAAATGGTGAAGTCTGGTCATGGGATTTCAATGCTGCCCGCGGTCTTAGGAGAAGTTGAAACTTCTGTCGAAAAAGTACTCGTTGACTTGCCCTCTATGGAGTTCCCTATCTGGCTGGTTACTCACAGAGAACTTCAAACAAGCCCACGGATCAGAACAGTATTTGACCTTTTGGCCAACTATCTTGGAAAGATCGCTGATGCCCGCATCGAAGATGCAAGCAGTTTGTCTTCGTTATTATACAATGAACTTCCCTAAGCCGGACATTCGCCGCGCTGCTGAAATCCGGTAAATTGGGCTCCTTCGGCAAGAATCTTCAATACTCAAAAGCGGCTGTTGAGAGCAGATGTGCGGCTTGGGGAGTATCTCACAATGAAGAATTACTCGTCTCCCACATAAAAGGCCTCTCGCTTGGAGAGGCCTTTGGTGGTTGCTTAATCATGATGTCAGGACGGTAAAACATCTGGGAGGGACGGTAGTCTCCCTTATGGATTTGCAACCACGTAAACAGTTTTTCCATTGACTGTGGTGGCTTTGTAGTAAGTGCCGCTACAGTTGTAGTGACCGTTGTAAGGCGAACAATCTGCGATGTTCTGGCGGCGCTCTACACGGCGCGAAACCCTGCGGGAGGCACGACGGGATGTGCGGCGAGCGACGTTCTGCGATGCGGTCTGTGCGTTGGCCTCACCGATCTTGAAGGATATTGGGGAGGCAGACCTTGTCCCGCTCTGGGAGGTTCTTGGCGTATACTCCGCTGTGTAACCAACGGAAAGGGCAACGGCTGCGACTGTCAGGGCTCTGAGTTTCATTTTCTTCTTCCTTCTTATTTCGGTCTGGAAAGGTCTTTGCGGTGCTCATATTTTGCAAAGACCTTTCCGTGTGACCGTTTGGTCAGGGTGAAGAGAACGGTTGCTCTGATTGCCAGGTGAGGCTGTTCTCTTCTGTTTTCCTCCCGAGCGAAACCAGTCCGGATCACTGGAGCTGATCGGTTTGCTTTCTTTTCCCGAGAGGAAACTGGGGTTTTCTTTGAGTTTGTTTGCTCACTGCTGTTAGTGAGAGGCTCCTGCAAGGCCAATTCCTGAGGCAAGGCCAAGCCATGCTTTGATGCGAAGTCCGACTGCTTTGATCACGCCGAGGGCTGCAATCACGTGGGCTGTTACGCCGCCGGCCATGTCGCCTTTCAGGTCTGTGGTGTAGGTCTGCACAATGCATCCACTACCGGGAACCAGATACTTCTGGTGTTCTGGGTAGATCAGATCCAGGTGAGCTACGACCTGACCACGGCTTGCTCGCTCTCCCGGTTCCATCAGTCGGCCTGTAGGCGACATCTGGCCTGAGGAAATTGGTTCCTGTATCCGCACGACCCGTGCTGGCAGAACAGTGTGGGCCATGGCGATGTTGAAGTTACTTTCACAAGCAATCTCTGCGGCCATGCCTTCGTACAGTTCTGTACGCGATACCTGAGAGAAACCTGCGACTACACGGGAACCTTCACGTCTGGTCCGGTCCGGGATGATGACCATAGCCGGGGCCATGGCTGCCTGAGCTGCACGGGCTCCAACATGCAGGGTCACCTGCTCCACAACACCACTTACGAGACTACGAACCTGAGTTCTTTCCAGTTCGATTTTCGCCTGTTCCAGAAGTGTCCTAGCACTCGCCAGCTGAGCAGGAAGCGCAGAATTCGCCTGTACCTTTGCGCCTTCCAACTGCGCGGTTGCGGATTTCACTTCAGCAACACTGGTGTCTTTTTGCGAGATCGCACGTTCCAATTTGCTTGGCTGGTACGCTGCTGAGTTGCGATCCTTCAGCTCGCGGTGGTCCGCCAGAGTGATTTTCGCTTGCTTCAAGCCTGTTTTGGCGGCATCCAGCGTTGCTTCTGCTGTTTCTACTTCCAGATGGGCAGCCTTGATCGCACTTTTGATCTCGTCAATCTTGCGCTCAGCCTGATCGACTTTGGCCTTTTCCATCGCATTTTCTACGGTGAACAGGGGATCACCAGCTTCTACATGATCTCCACCTTCGACGAAGATTTCAGTGACTGTTCCGCCATTTTCCGCAACAACGGGAACCGTTTTGTAAGGAACAATCCCGGTGTACGATTTGGGGTGGTAATAGAACACTGCGAAGAAAACGATCAGCGCAAGTGACACCCACAGAACCAAGGCATAGTGCACGTTGTAAAGTGTGATCGGTCTACCCTGCCAGCGCAGATACCAAACGCGCAGGACGAAGGGGATTGATGTGACGATGAGCTCAATCATTTTCTTGCCTCCTTCATCCGTGGGCGCCACCAAAGCATGAAGTCACGGGCAATTGCCGTGGAGATCAATGCAGTTGGCAACAGAATGCTGAAGTGGTCGAGGGCTGGCATAACTTCGTAAGCCAGAGCAACCGCCAACATGGTTGGGACTGTTGTGCGCAGTGGAGTGTTTTTTGCTTTGTGCTCTGCATAGCGGTCGAACCGCGAGTAAAGGTGCACAATCAAAAGAAACACGAGGAAGAAAACGGCAAGTCCGACAAGGGAATAAACATCTGACTCCCCTGGTGGAACCCACCAGCGTGGCTCACCAGCTGCCGCTGCGGCTTCGGTGGCCGTTGCGCCAATCAACATGACGCCTGAAAGAATGATCGACTTCACGGTGAATGTCCTTTGCTTTGTTTCAAAAGCTACCGTCCTAGGCAGCACCGTTTGTTGACCATCCCAAATTAAGAGAAGTGCAAAGGACGTTCTTTAGACTTCTGGCCATCGATTTTTGATTTCTGGACATTTAGGCGGCTTATCGGCGCAAAGAACGCGGAAAAGCCGTTTAAGAACACAGTGGACGTCAAAATGACACGTATAAGCGCCAATCGCCTGCGTCATGCCGCGCAGGTGTACCAACAAGAACTGACGGCAACACTGGGCTTTGACAGAATCCTGGAGGCTGTTGGCATCGAACCGCAGATCTTGGCGGAACAAAACGCCAGAGTAGACCTGCAACGGGAAGCTGCAGCGCTGGAGACCGCCTGCGAGGCACTGGATGACCCCACATTTGCAGCGCGCGCCGGGCTTGCAACACCGGGAGCGAAAACGCTTCTGGCCTATCTGGCGCAGGCCAGCGACAATGTTGGACAGGTGTTTCGGTTCGCGCAGCGGTACTACGCCCTTGAAGACCCAGACCTGCGTTTTGATCTGGACGGCGATGAATCCGAGCCCACCATTTGCCTGAGCAGCGACATACTCAGCGCACACCAGTTCCCCAGACACCGCGAGTTTCTTGTCTTTGGACTATATAAAAGGACACAGCAGATCGCCGGACCCGGATTTGGCGAAATGTCCGTGCTGCTGGAATGTGCGGATGAGGAGTTTTGCGCCCGGCTTGCCAAGCTGGCTGAGTGTGAGGTTACTGGCGTGCAGGCCGTCAATGGCGTAAAGCTGCCCGTTGGCGGGTTCGAGCATGAGATTACCACCTCCGACGCCGCCTTACGCGCGCATCTGCTCAAACATGGCGACGAGCGTCTGGCCCAGCAGCAGCAAGGCCGGACGGGTCTGTCAGCCAAGGTCATCAAGCTGGTGCGCTCCCGCCTTCCCGGAAATCTGCCAAGTGGTGATGAGGTTGCAAAGGAACTTTGTATGACCCGCCGAACGCTGACCCGCAAGCTCTCGGATGAAGGCACCAACTTCAAGTCACTGGTGGAGACGGCGCGGTGTGATCTGGCAAAGCGGTTGTTATTGGGAACAGACAGCATCGCGCAGGTGGCTTTCCTGCTCGACTTTGCGGATCAGGCCGCCTTTTCCGTCGCCTTCAAACGCTGGACCGGCGCAACCCCCGCCGTGTTCCGCAAGGCAAAATCGTGAGCTTGCCGGGCGACCCTACTGCTGGATCACGCCCTTCTTGAGAATGACGTTGCCACAATCGCGTACCGTGTCCGTGACAACAGCGCAGTACGCATGTCTGGCCTTCTCATAGAAGGTAAAGCGCTCGACAAAGGTAATCTGCGCACCAACTGGTAATGCTTTTTGATAGCTCTGAGCCCATTTACCAGCCTGCTGATCACTTCCCATCGTACCCATCATCATCACGTTTTCACGGTCTAGCTGGTCCAGCTCCCAGAGCGGCATGATCGCATGAAAGAGCTCATTCGCCTCGCAGCCCTCCGCATGCAGCACCGTATCGCAACAGGAATAGGCTGGGAAATACGTATCACACAGAACGAGCTCATCGCCGTGCCCCATCTCGTCCAAGACCATCAAGAGTTCCGGGAAAATGATCGGGTTGATCCCTTTCAGCATGTAAGCCTCCACCACCAGCACGCCCGGCTCCACCGGACGATCAAAACAAACAAAACGATACAGACGTAGCTGAGATCTGCGTGGCGGGAAAACGGTTCTCCTCCGAAGGACTAACGGTTCCTTGCCAAAGCGGTTGGTTAATAGATGCTATTTAAACGACTTTTAAGCATGTGTAGGTTTACCCCTAAGGCCCGTCAGGATTCTCTTAGTTTCTCCAGCATCTTACACTCTGAAATGCCGTTGGAACAATTCGCGGTCAGCTCGGTTAACGCGGCTTCCAGCCGTCTCAGCTCTGCCATTTTTTGCCTTACGCTCGCCCTATGAATCTCCGCAAGCTTCTTTGCAGAGTGACAGTCCGAGTGCTGTTGCTCTGACAGTTCAAGCAACACCTTGGCCTCCGGAAGAGAGAACCCCAGATCGCGGCATCGTTTCAAAAAGCGCAACCGGCCCACATCATTGCTTGAGTAAAGCCGCCTGTTGTTGGCTGCACGTTGCGGCTTGGGCACAATCCCCTCACGCTCGTAAAACCGGATTGTCTCAATGCCAACGCCGCTCTGGCGGGACGCTTCGCCGATCGCAATCATGTGATCAAACTCACCTTGATCCTGTAGTAACTACAGGATGTATACCCCAGTAATAAGGCCGCAACAAGCAATGGCCTTTGACATCAATAGAGGTATTTTATGGGAAGATATCTGAGTTTAAGCTACTTGAGTTCGATTGGTGCGCTCGGGGTCGCCACGTGTTGCGTGCTGCCGATCATACTCCTTTTACTCGGGCTCGGCGGCAGCTGGGTCGCCGTTTTTGGCAAGGTTGCAGCCGCCAGTTATTATATGCTTGCAGTCTCCACACTCATGATTTTGACAGCTTGGGTGGCATCGTTTCGACGAGACTCCTTAGGTAAGCTAAGATGGAAACTCGGAGGAGCGACTGCAATGACCGTGGCGGCTTGGCTCCTTGTAGCAAACGAAACGCGCATAAATGACTTCCTGATCAGGCAGATGTAAGCAATGACAAACAACAACATCGTGCTCGAGAGCACCATCACTTGCCCAAACTGCGGCCATACTGAAACCGAGACCATGCCCACCGATGCATGCCAATGGTTCTACGAGTGCAAGTCGTGCAAGACATTGCTGAAGCCCTTGGAGGGCGACTGTTGCGTCTTCTGCTCCTATGGGACCGTGCCATGCCCGCCCAAGCAATCAGGTGAGACCTGCTGCGGAGACACATAACCTAAGGCAACGGGGCGCAGGCCTCCCTCGCCCCATACCCGCAATATTTTTTTATCAACATCCCTAAATCTGTCCGATTCTGCCGAAAGTACGCACAGGAAATGCTCTGAAAGGGCAGTAAATGCCGTTCTGTATGGTACGCAGGCTCACAATTTCTGCAGTTTTTCCGCCTGAACCGCAAAATGGGGCCTGAAGCAAGGCGGAAAGAATTTCCTGTATCTGCAAAAATCCACTCTACTCGAAACCCCACTATTGAGACCTGCTCAATAAGTGATTTTGTGAACTGAGTTCATCTAAGTAGATTACACGATGGTCAACTTGCCGGAATTGCACCGGCAACCTGATAAGTTAGCTACGCAAAATCACGTATTTTTACGTATGCATCGTGAATAAGCCAGCATTATTGCGTTCGCGCGATGCGTTCAATTCATCGAATCGCTAAATATATCTAAGTATTACAAAAGAGCGCCTACAGAATAGATTTGAGGAAAAATATACCTAATTTTTTGATTAACCGGTCCAATTTTAGAATTTCATTCAGTCAAAAACTGGTTTTTATCTAATTATATTAAGAATTTAAATCGAAATTACAAAAATCATCAAATGTTTTATACCTAAAATAATATTTAAAGCATTCTAGTTACACATTCAGAGGACGTCAACGCCATACCAAGTAGAAACATCGTTATTACTTTCTTCTGTGAATCTATGCCGCATCTATATTGCGTTTTAGTGCGCTGCTCATACGATTATTCTGTTAACTACCACTATTACTCTATGGGATATAAAAAATGACTAATCTCTATCCAGAAGAACGAGCGCAAGTTACTGAAATTGGGGACGCGCCATACAGCACAGCAACGCCCTATACTATTTCAGCGGGCGATACCTTTGAGGGAACACTGAGCTTTGCCGGTGATCAGGATGCAATTAAGCTTCAGGTTGAGGCAGGCGTAACCTACACAATCTCAATGGACGGCATCGGCAGTGGCGGCGTTTCCGACACATTCCTTTACCTCTTCGATTCCAACACCAATGAAATTGCAAGAGACGACGACGGCGGCAGCAATCTCAACTCCGAAATCACGTTCACCGCCACATCTTCCGGCACCTACTACATCGGCGCGACTTCCTACGAAAATAGCTATAGCGGCGACTACCGCCTCACCGTGACCGCTAATGGTGACGGCCCAACTGACCCGACCGACCCGAACGCGTTCACCAACGATGAAATCGCAAACCAGCTGACCGATGGGTACTGGCAAAGCACAGGCCGTGGGCAGCGTGCATTTGACGTGGCGCCGGGTGGCTCCCTCAGTGTCGACATCACCGCGCTGAACGCCGCCGGTCAGGGCCTTGCAATCGAAGCACTGAACGCATGGACACAAGTCACCGGCATCGAATTTGAGTATGTTACCCGTAACGCGCAGATCACGTTTGATGACAGCGAGTCCGGCGCCTATGCCAACTCCACTACGCGCGGCAACGAAATCATCTCATCCATCGTGAACGTTGGCACCGACTGGATTGCCCGTTACGGCACCAATCTGGATGGGTACTCCTTCCAGACCTACATTCACGAAGTCGGTCACGCACTCGGTCTGGGTCATGCTGGCAACTATAACGGCAGCGCGACCTACGGCATCGACAACCACTACTCCAACGACTCGTGGCAGGCGACCATCATGTCCTACTTCGATCAGGAGGAGAACACCAGCATCGACGCCGACCGCGCCTATGTGGTGACCCCGATGACTGCAGACATCCTTGCCATGCAGGACCTGTACGGCACCGCAACAGACCTGCGCACCGGCTCCACCGTATACGGTGAAAATTCCACTGCAGGTGGGTACTACGATGACATTGCGGATCTGGATCCGGTCACGTTCACCATCATGGACAATGGCGGAATTGATAGCATCAACTTCAGCTCTGTCCGCGCAGACCAGAAAATTTCACTGGTTGAAGAGACCTATTCCGACGTAAATGGTCTGACCGGCAACATGACAATCATGCGTGATACTGTCATCGAGAATGCCTTCTCCGGCTCCGGTAATGACGTGCTGATTGGCAACGACGCTGACAACGGCCTTTATGCCAATGCGGGTAACGACACCCTCGAAGGCGGTCTTGGCAATGACACGCTCGAAGGCGGGTCCGGCAGTGACACATTTGTGTTTAACGTGAACTGCGGTGCAGACACGATCCTGGACTTCTCCAATGGGCTTGATTTCATGCATTTTGAAAGCGGTGCAGATGCCTTCGCTGATCTGCTAATTCAGGACAACGGAGCAGATACGGTGATCAGCTATGACGGCGGGTCCATCACCCTCACAGGTGTCGACTCTGGCCTCATCAACGCAGACGACTTCGTGTTCGCGTAAGCCCCCGAATGGTACAGCCTGCCGCAATGGCAGGTTGTATCATTTTTTAATCAAATCAGAGGTTTATAGTCTTCGATTGAATTTGAATAGATGAGCATATTTAAGTGTCTTTACCCTTTCAAATCGAGTGTATTTTGCATACTGTAGACCAACGACTTTTACTGGGGCAAAACCACGGGTTTTTTCACGTTTCGGGTGTGCTGACCTCCTTCGGGAAGGGCGGGCTGTTCACCTGAAAATGGGCCGGGTGGTTTCGGGAGTATCTATGAGTACATCAAAGAATGGGCCGTCTCAGCGCCCAAGGGTGGCCGAGGCGTTTGCGGCGTCGCGGTCCGGGTATGCAAGCGTTGGTGTTTTAAGTCTGGTCATCAACCTTTTGATGCTGACAGGCCCCATGTTTATGCTGCAAATCTATGACCGCGTGCTGGCAAGTCATAGTGTGCCAACGCTGGTCATCATCGGCAGCTTTGCTGGTATCCTCTACCTGTTCTTTGCTTTGCTGGAAGGTATCCGCGCCCGCGGCCTATCGCGCATCTCTCAGGAGATTGACGCCCGCCTGTCCCGCACCGCTTTCCTTGCCAACATGCGCGTGCCTCTGCGCATGGGCAACAGCGGCAAAAACGTTGACCCACTGCGCGATCTGGAGACTATGCGCCAGTTCTGGGGTGGTCAGGGTCCAGCCGCTCTCTTCGATATTCCATGGATGCCGGTCTATCTGGGACTGGTGTTTATCCTGCACTTCTGGCTGGGTATGCTGGCGCTGGCCGGTGCCGTTATCATCCTCACGCTTGTGCTTGCCAACGAGTTTATGAGCCGTGGCCCTTCCAAGGAGCTGGCCGCGCAAAACGCTCAGCGCAGCAACACCCGCTCCGGTGCACGGCGCAATGCAGAAGTGGTCCGCGCCCTTGGCATGAGCTCCACGCTGACTAAGAAGTGGGATGAAACAAACTCCCAGTTTTATGATGCGCAGACCAAAGCTGGCGACCGCGCCTCACTGTTCGCTACAGCGATCAAGGCCTTCCGCTTTCTGCTTGGCTCGGCTGTTCTGGCCGTGGGTGCATGGCTTGCGATCCGCCAGGAAGTCTCACCCGGCGTTATGATCGCAGCCTCCATCATTACCTCCCGCGCTCTATCCCCAGTGGAACAGGCTGTTGGTCAGTGGCGTATCTTCATTGCCGCCCGTCAATCCCGTGCCCGTCTGGAAAAAGCCCTTGAGGGCCTTGACGAGACCGCACCGGAAACTGAACTGCCGCTGCCAAACAAGAACCTTGCCGTACAGCAAATCGCAACTGCCCCTCCCGGTGCGCGCGCTGTAACCCTGCAAGGCGTCAACTTTGCGCTCAAAGCTGGCGACGGCATGGGTATCATTGGCCCGTCCGGCTCCGGCAAAACCAGTCTGGTGCGTGCACTTGTGGGCGTCTGGCCAATCCTGCGCGGCTCCGTTCGTCTGGATGGCGCGGAGCTGAGCCAGTGGTCAGAAGACCGCATCGGTACCGCCATCGGCTACCTGCCACAGGATGTGGAGCTGTTTGACGGCACCATTGCAGAGAACATCTCCCGCTTTGCGCCGGAACGTGACGACGAGAAAATCCTCAAGGCAGCCCAGCTCGCCAACGTGCATGATCTGGTGACCAGCCTGAATGACGGTTATGACACGCAGGTTGGCGAAGGCGGCACGCTGCTTTCCGCCGGTCAGCGCCAGCGCATTGGTCTGGCCCGTGCTCTTTACAACAACCCGTTCCTCATCGTTCTGGACGAGCCAAACTCTAATCTGGATTCAGAAGGCGAAGCAGCCCTGACGCGCGCTATCAAGTTGATGCGTGAGGCTGGCAGCATTGTGATTGTGGTGGCCCACCGCCCAAGCGCGATCTCTGCTGTTGAGCAGCTGCTTGTCATCAAGGATGGCCAACAGGCCGCCTTCGGTCCGAAAGAAGAAGTCCTGCCTAAGATTACCGGTGCTGCCGGTGGTCCCGGTGCGCCAGCTCCGGCCAAAGCTCCGGCTCCGGCCAAAAAGCCAGCTGCAGGTGCATCCATAACAGGACCATTTAGCGTGGTGCCACATGCCTGAGCAAACGTCCCTATCAAGCATTCAAAAATCCCGTCGTAAACACCTGCGCTGGGGCCTCGTCCTCGTGGGTGCTCTGGTGCTCGGCCTTGGTGGCTGGGCCTCTGTTGCCAAAATCAATAGCGCAGTGATCACCTCTGGTGCCATTGCCGTGGATGGGCAAGCCAAGAAAGTGCAGCATCAGGAAGGCGGCATTGTCGGCGAGATCCTCGTCAAAGACGGCGATGAAGTCAAAGCCGGTGATGTTCTGTTCCGCCTTGACGAGACCGTGGTGAAAGCAAACCTTGCAATCACCCGCAAGCGCCTCCACCAAATGAGCGCTCAAGAAGCCCGCCTTTCTGCCGAATGGCGCGGCGAAGACACAGTTACCTTCCCCGCTGATCTGGTGGAACTGGCCAAAACCGACGAGATTGCCGCCACCGCTCTGGATGGCGAGCAGGCTTTGTTTGAAGCTCGCAAGCAAGGCATCAAGGGCCGCAAAAAGCAGCTTGGCGAACAAATAGCTCAGCTGGAGCAGCAGATTGTAGGCTTGCAGGTGCAGCGCGATGCCAAGGCTGAAAGCATCGATCTGGTCACTGTCCAGCTCAATGACTTCTCCTCTCTTTTGGAAAAACGCCTGATCAACGCCTCTCAGGTCACCGCCATCAAACGTGATCGTGCCGAATTGATCGGCGAGCGCGGCGGATTGATCTCCGAAATCGCACAGTCGAAACAGGCGATCAGCGAAAAACGCGTGCAGGTCCTGCAGCTGGACGAGCAATTTCTGGAAAAGGTGCTGTCTGACCTTCAGACGCTACGCTCCGAGGTTGCCGAGCTGGAAGAGCAAGAAGTGGCAGCAGAGGACCGTCTGAAACGCATCGACATTCGTGCTCCGCAGTCCGGCTATGTGCACCAGCTCAACGTTCACACTGTTGGCGGCGTGATTGCACCCGGTGACCTGCTCATGATGGTGGTACCGGAAGACAGTGATCTGGTGATCGAAAGCCGCGTGCAGCCTACCGATGTGGATCAGGTGCAAGTGGGGCAAAACGCCTATGTGCGCCTCGCCGCCTTCGACCAGCGCACCACGCCGGAGCTTAATGCTGAGGTGCTCAACATCTCTCCGGACCTCAACCGCGACGAAGTCACCGGCGAACCATTCTATCTGGCGCGTCTGCAAATTCTGGAGAGTGAAATGCCAAAACTGAACGGCCAGACGCTCGTTCCCGGCATGCCTGTGGAAGGCTTCATCCAAACCGGCGAACGCACCGTGCTGTCCTACTTCGTCAAGCCTTTGCAAGACCAAATCGCGCATGCGTTAAAGGAAAATTAACTACCCCCTTGGTTTCGGGGAGTGTAGCCGCATTGATTCTCGAGGCGGCTGGGACTACACTATGTCGAGAGTGGAAAGGGAGCCTAGCATCCTTTCCTTTTGCCTAGATCTTGATCCCGGAGTAGCCTTAACCGGTTGCTCCGGGTCTTTTTTGTTCAGTTGCACAGAATCCTTTGGCCGAACTCAGGGGCCAATCAGGTTTCTCTTTCAGCCTTTTGCGTTATGAGAATGGTATTTGAGCAAGTTCATGGCCTAAATAGGAGCACTTGGACCAATCCCGAACGCTTTCTCGACAAGGCAACTCTCACCAGAACACCATTGGAAAAGTTGAAAATGCCAACTTGCCTTTTGCGGAGAGCTCGTATCATTCAACACTGTTGATTGCTGCTCAAGCCGATTGCACACTACGCTTTGCAATCATTTACTCTGGAGGTAATTTGAGACATTTCGCAAACACGCAAAGAATAACACTGCAAACAGCGGATAAAATAGGAAACTCGCAAATATAATTGATGAAGGCAAGGACCCGTCACCGATTATGAAATACCCTTTTGCAGAGCTAGATGTGAGATGATCTGGTGGTACAAACTCGTAAAAGCCGGGCGCAAATAATTGAAATAGCAATATAGGCGAACCTAAAAACAGAGGAATTATAAGCAGAAATTGCTTTACTAAGCGATCTGGGCCAAAAATCTCTGTCGGAAGGCCTTTGAGATGCTTCTTTCGGATCGCATAAAAGAAGCAGACAACGAAAAAAGTCGTCGCAAAATAAACCGTATAAAATTGCTCATATAAACCGATTGGATTATATTTGGACAATATTTCAATCGCGTGAGTTGTAACAATTACAATTATACTGACACAACTCGCAATATACCAAAGAACATTCTTGTATTTCACTGTGTACAAATAATATACAGAGCCCCAGAATATTACAAACACTCCAGCGCCAATATTTTTCACATCATAATAGAAGTACAAAATCATATTGATGGCGGCTAGGAATAAAATTACTTCCCTCATCCCCAAACCTGATGATCTTACTGACTTCAACATATTCTTTTATCTCACACGTATTAAATATCGACGGAACTCTAACTCATCCGAACAGTCTCAGAACCAAAAGACTAAGTGCAGCGTCCAACTCTGAACTTTCATCCGAGCTTCAAGTCAGACCGAAAATTGAGAATAGGGATACAATGAAACACCTCTATCCCACATGTCCGAATTGCAATTAATAATTGAGGTAGAGTAAATAGCACGCGTTATATACTAGGGCTAGCTTCTAAGAATGTATTTTGGGGTAGCCGGTTTATGCCTTAGCCACCCGCCCCGCAGTGATGCGAGGGTCTTCTTTTTGATTAGATGACCATCTCGCCCTCTCCCGAAAACACCCCCTGCACGCTCACGGACTTAACGCCACATTGGGCGGGGTAATTTTGGATGCACATTGAGAGCTAGAGATTTTATTGCAAACTCACTCTGCTGGTTCGACTGCAGGTTCAGCACCTGCCACCCTCGTTTTAGGGGTCAGGCTGAAGACAGTAAGGTTTACAAACAGGCCTACAACGCTACCCGGAAAACTTCCGGGATCACCCAGAACCGTTGACCAAATGGTCGTTGCGCAAATACCAGCTATAGCACCTGTCAAAAATGCCAGGGGGCCGCGTTTTAAGCCGAATATTGCTGCGACGAGCGGTGCTAGAACCATGGGTGCCCAGAAATTATAGGCGTAAAGCAGGATATCCAGAACGCTTTCGATCGCTATAGCAAAGAGGACGGATGTTATCCCAATCACGAGCGTCACCGTTTTTGCAATAAAGAGCAAATTTATGTCGCTTATTGGCCGCGTCCATATGGGTTTCAGGACATCATTGACGAATGTAGTACTCGCTGCGTTCAGATAGGAATCCGCCGAGGACATTACAATCGATATCATACCGGCAACGACCAATCCTTTTACGACTGTCGGTAGTGCAGTTGTTACAACAAATGCCATCGCATTTTCAGGAGCAATGGTAGGATCTATTGTCAGTGCCACCAGACCGATTAAACCGGTTATCGCGAAAAAGAATATGGAGAATAATCCCGAATAAAGGCTGCCCTTTGCGGCGTCCTCTGGGGTGCGCGCTGCAAGAAGTCGCTGGATCAAAGGTGGGATTAACGTCT
This sequence comes from Pseudovibrio japonicus, assembly GCF_014651595.1. Lineage (GTDB taxonomy): Bacteria > Pseudomonadota > Alphaproteobacteria > Rhizobiales > Stappiaceae > Pseudovibrio > Pseudovibrio japonicus. The sequence continues at coordinate 85,711 of NZ_BMXE01000006.1, forward strand.
CGCCGACCATAAAGACGAGGATGAGGCCAATCAGACCAAACCAACCAAATTCCGGTCCGGGTAAAGTAAGGTGGTCAACAGGTACACTGTGGTAGATTGCCTCTATGCCACCTGCATAATAAACACCGAATATAAGGGTGAGGGGCATGCCAATGGCGAGCATTATAAACTGAGCAATATCGGTGTAAATCACCGCCCGCATACCGCCCATTGTGGTGTAAAGGATGACGATGCTGCAGCCAATCGCGATGCCTACAATTCTGTCCAACCCAAAGAGTACATTAAAAACAATTCCGATAGCACCCACCTGCGCACCAACAATACCGCAGCATAAAAGAATGCCTCCTAAGCCCCCTACTATGCGGCCAATTTTGCCGTAGGCAGGGGCCAGTATGTCGCCGACAGAAATTGCGTTAGGGAAGTACTTCATTCTGGGGGCTATGTAACGGGCCTGAATAATCTCTTTTAGGCTAAACCCCCAGATGCAAACGATATTTGCAATACCAAATATGAATACTTTTTCTGCATTGCCATTTGAAAAGCCTCCTCCAATGAAAGAGGCTGACATTGTTGCAAAAATGATTAAGGGACCGACACCACCGCTAGCAGTTGCGTACTGCTTAAAGCCTTGAATATCTTTACTGCACCATAAACCAATAATCAGAATTAGAGACAGATAACCACCAACAATTATAATATCTACCGTTTCCTGAAGCATGCGCCAATTCCTTAGGGGAAATTAAGGGTCGCACAGATATCGTTAGATCTAGCATTAGTCAATAGTCTATTGAAGACGCTAGGTCACTTTGGTTATTTTGGCAGGAACAGCCCCAAATTGCTTATTGTATTTCTTAGGGCAGTTGACGGTAAGAGCGTTGTTAAGAAAGACTTCAGATGAGACTACGCTGAAGCTAATGACTAGCAACGGCTGAATTGCCCAATGGCAGGCCAGATACCAGCTAAGGTCACGCGCGCGACATGCCGCAAAAGCAGTGAGATGTGGGACAAAGCAGACCTTCGCTGCTCTGCGGAAACCTCGCCATATAAATGACCTCTACTGATTGCTAGGACTGCATTTTGCTGGGATTAGCGACGTCACTATGGGTAATACCTATGTAGTCGAATTCATGGAGAGCAGGCGTACCCGCAGCTTCAATCCATACTTCTTTGTTTCACAATAGAACCCAGGTACGCAAGGTAAAAGACTTTAGTATTTGACTGCGGATCGAGAGGCCTAGAAATGGAGGGCAGGTTCATAGATGGCAATGCCGCTCAGACTGGTCGACGCTGGACCGCAATTCCGAAAGCAAGCAATCAAGGCCCGGAACGACAGAAACGCCCAGACATCGGATTTCCTCCGTTGGCTTCAACAAATCTGGCACCATGACCGTGACCATGCCTGCAGCGGTAGCCGCACGGACACCGGTATGGGAATCCTCTAAAGCAAGGCACTGTGAAGGACGACCGCCCACTGCGGCAGCAGCCTTTAAGAAAGTCTCAGGATGGGGCTTGCCGAATTCAACATCCGTTCGCGTGACGACAGCATCAATTCGATCAATGATCCCCGCTCTGTCCAGATGATCCAGAGCCAGCGCCCGAGGGGTGGAGGTGGCAACGGCCCTCGGAATGTTAAACTCTTTCAACCAATCAAGTATTTCGCTAGCACCCTGACGCAATGGAATATTCTTCGCGCACAAGGCGCGAAACCGGTCCCGACATTTTTCATGATATTTATCGATCGCGAATTCATCACCGAAGTGCGCCTTCAGCTTCGCATCCCCTATTTCTTTGGGAGTGCCGATCAAGCTGAGATGAAGAATGTCATGCATTTTATGACCGAGGTCTTCGCATGCACCGAAGATAGCCGACCGATAAAGCCTTTCTGTGTCTAGGAGCAATCCATCCATATCAAATATTACAGCGTCCAGCGGAACAGGAAACATCCATGGCCCCTTCATCGTGCAGGCGTTTTTTGGTTTGAATTTCAACTCATAGTTGCGCGATAATCTGCCCCCGCACAATTGTCAACGGAAGCTGGCACAGATTGTTCGAGAACTCACTGCAATAAACTTGCTCAAAATAACATCTATATACAGATAGTTATTTGCTTAGTGGGCGGATTATGTGGACCTTTCCCAGGCGGGCTGATGACAAACATCGGGAACAGCCTGAACAGTCCAGAAAAGGAGAAGCCAAAATGCTCATCCAGCAAAAGATCAAAGACGCAATACGCCGCGCTCCGGTAAGTGCCGAGCCCTTCCACGAACATGACGATTGCATTCGCATTGCCTACGAATGGCTGGACGCACAAAAAAAGCTCAAAAACACAACAAGCGGATTTCGCCCGTTAAAACATATTATCGAGGAATGGGGCGGGCGTTACGTCTCGCAAGCTGATGTTGAGGTAGCTGCATGGTTACATCCCAAAATAAAAGGAACCTACCCATACTACAACATTAGCGCGCGACTAATCCTACCTTCTGAGCATAGGCTGAACGATATATCAGAAGCTTTTAGTCAACCGAACTATAGAGAATGCTTTGAAGCAGCAGAACATTATGCATTATCTGAGCAGTCCATTGAAGGAGTGACAGCCAAGCCAATGAATGATTGGGAAAAATCTTACGCGCTTGTGCTGTTTAATGCTGCAGCATTTGAAGCTGCACGAGTCTGGACAGTCGAAGAACCGCACCTGCCAGCAGACGTAGTTCAGAGTATTCGCAATCTTGAGCCATTAAATAGAGTTGACCGAAGAGATATTCGTGGAGGCTATGTGGGGCCAGTCCAGTGGAAACCGGACAAAAGCGATTTCGAAAACTGCCTACGATACTTCATGGCCATCCGGCATAACTTGATTCACGGTAACAAGGCTATGTGGCCTGAAACTAGTGATCGCCGGAATGATCTACTTGAATGGGCTAAGAGCTTTGTAGAAGCGATATATGCCGGTGACAATGATTATGCGCAAGCTGCTCGATCCGCAAAAGAGCGACTAAATATTGAAAACTTCTGAGAGTCCTAAAAAGGAATGTTACTTAGGCCATACATGATTTTCGTCTCTGAAACCGGACATACTTCTTATTGACCCTAGGCTGCAATTTGGCATTTCATTTCTTTGTTAGCTTGAACGGATGTTTTCGCGGACGGTACGAAGCTTACTTAAGCGTAGCGAGTGTCAAATGGGTTTTGACTTGAAATGTCAGTTGCCCCTCCCGATTAGCATGAGGCTGCAAAAGGGCGTTAAGTTCATTGTGAAATTCATGACGGCGCGACCCTAGCTTTACCGGCGCGAAAGTATCGCGTGAATGCTGGCACAAGATAAAGTCCTCAACGGTTTGCCCGAAAGGCTGCGAAACATACTCGTTGGTTTCAAGGATATTGATGTAGTCCAAATGTTTGGTTTGGGTCGCCCGCCATTTATTAGAATTTACTTCTTCACCTGTGACTTGAGGCACCCATTTTGCCAAGAATTGTTGCCACTCATCTTGCCACGGCGGTTGAAACGCTGCATCGCCATTAATGATTGCAAGAATGTGATTTTCACTTAAGTGCTTTCCAAGTTTAGGGAACAGACTGCCTGGTTCCATCCAGTGGATGCTTGATGCAAAGGTGACTGTGTCAAACTTCCCCGTTAATGGTGCTTCTTCTGCTGCCGCCTCTATCCACTCAAGGTTGTCGGTCCTACCCCTTTCCAAGGACCGACCTAATTTGATCATGTTAGCGGACGGGTCGACGGCGCAAACCTGATCAAAGACTTTCGTCATTGGTCTGGCAATTTTGCCCTCTCCGCAGCCCAAATCCAATAAACGCTGTGTTGCGGAAGATCGATCAATGATGCACTCGTAAACTTGGTGAGCGTATGGCGGGCGGTGTGGGTAATATCCTGCAACTTCAGGTGCTTTGAATGTAGTACCGGCAATGTCAGGCAATAGATTTTCTCCGAAAAAGGCGCACCAACCCTCGCCTCGTTATCAAGAGAGAGCTGGTATGCGTCACGTGAATAAGGGAGTGTCTTGTCCCATGATCACAACGATGGGAGTGAGACATGGGGTAGAACACAAAAACTGCAAGTGCTGCTGCAGAATGCATGGTCAAGGATATCCGCATCAATTACTGGTATTTTAGCTCGATTTAGAGGACAAATAATATCTGTACTCACAGATACACTTTTGGGCAAAAGATATTGAGAGCCTTTGCTGCACTCGAGGACAGGCTTTATGAGATTTTTCAAACACACAATCTTCGCTATCAACCTTTTGAAAAACCGTCGCACTCGTGCAGCTTATTGCTGGCTCACAACTGTTTTTTCCGTGATATGTGTTGTCTTAAACCTGCATTGGACTCCTGCACACGCCAGTTCTCAAGAAAGCGAACAAATTTTTAACGAGCAGAATCTTTTTGATGAGCAAGAGAAGTGTAATACTCATCTTGAGTTCTTAGAGGGCAAGGATACCGCGCTCCCTGAAGAGTGCCATTCAATTGCAACGTTTCAGATCGAAAGTCATCATCTAAAAGATATCGATTACCTTACACGGATGTATGCATTAGCGGGTGAAGACACCTCCCTCGGAGCCCTTGCCTTAGCAGTACAAGCAGCAGTCTTAAAAGTTCGTCCAGTTCTCGTATATTCTCACGCTGAGATCGCTGACCGGCGAGTTTCAATCAGTATGGGACAGTCTTCAGATATAGAACGCGCTGTTCTGTACTCACACTTACTCTCTCAAGTGAAACGCATTGCGCTATTATCGATGTGCAAGAAAAACGCAAATTGCGAACTGATTCCTGACTTTCTAACAATCCAGAAAAGTTTCGGCGCTGAATATAGCTATGTTGACGAACTCGATCCGAGCTTCACTTTGACCTGTCTTTTGAGACTAGATTCATATCTCACACCAGTAAGGGGTGTTCTTTCAAGCATTCGATTCAAAGAATGCTTGGTCAGTCGTGGCAACTTACTACAAAACTAGGAACAACAAAAAAAGCGGCTCGGGAAGCCGCTTTTTTCGTCTTGGAGGAAGGCCCTCGCAGTGGTGCGAGGGTCTTCTTCTTGATTAGATGAGCATTTCGGATTGGCCGCCGAGATCCAGACCGATGATCAGTGGATCGTGGTCGGATGCGCCGAACTGGTCGTCTGCGTAGAAGCCAGCATCGGAGAAGCCGCTGTTGTAGCCCAGAAGACCTGGCTCATCAGCGTTGATGTGCCACTCAGCAAGGCCGGTCACCTGATCAGCAAGGCTGTCGGATGCCAATGCATGGTCCAGAGAACCGCGCTGACCGTCGAACGCGTAGCTGTAAGCTTCTTCGCCCAGGTACTGTGTCAGCAGGTCGGTCATGTCACCGCCTTCAACCAGCTCCTGTACGGAGTCGCCTTTCGCGTAGGTGTTCAGGTCACCGATCACGAGGATGTCCGGGTCAAGGCTCGCGCCTTCGTAGCTAGTGGTCAGCCACTCATGCAGCTCTGCTGCAGCATCTTCACGAACCTGCGCCCAGAAGCCCTGACCATCGCCCTGATCGTAGTTTGGATCAGCAAGCAAGGCGTCCAAATCTGCCTGTACCTGATCGACATGTTCTGCCGGGATGGTACCTGCATCCAGTTTGGACTGGATGTCTTCCGCCAAATCGCTCAGGCCGCTTGGACCCTTTGACTTGAAGTGGTTAACCGCGAGAGTGAACATCTCATCGTTTGCATCCTTAAAGGTGGTTGCAACGGTTGGGCGGTTACGCTGGTAGTCACCTACATAGTCACGATCTGCAAACTCGTGCAGACGTTCCGCAATTGCGAGAGTGGCGTCTGCGCTTGTTTCCTCGTAGACGTAGGTTTCTGTCTTAACAACTTCCAGCGCACTTTCACGATAGATCATACCGGTGGTGATGGCGTCAGACCCAATCGGAGACCCGTCAGTCGGGGTCACGAAGGAGTACAGCTCATCAGTCCGGCCCTGCTCGGTCAGCTCTGCATTCAGAGCCTCAACAAGAGCGTTGATCGCAGAAGCATCGTCGAAGCCGTTGTTCTCCAGTTCCTGAAGACCAAACACATCCGCATCGATCTTGAGCATCGCTTCAACGATCTTGTCGGTCTGACGTACCAGATCCTCTTCAGTGTACGCACCACGCTCACCAAGGGTGGTGAAGTAGTTGAGTACGTTGAAGCTGGAGACTTTCAGCTGGCCGCCAACATCAGCAGGCTCTTCGGTACGCGCACCGGAGTTGGTGCTTTCATCGATGGACAGCTGACCGTCGAGGATCAAAGTAGGACCGTCGAAGCCTTCTGTCAGAACGCCTTCCATTGGCGCGTCGATTTCTGTGCCGAGACGCAGAGTAGCACCCTGAGAGAAGTCGTCACCAGCATCCAGATAACCGTTGCCGTTGTCGCCGTTCTCTTCAGTCACAGGAATGTAGGTGAACTCATCAGGGTTCTGCTGGGAAGAACCATCATCCACGAGGATGCGGTTGTTCTCGTTCATTTGCTGATGCTCGATGATCTGATCGAGTTCATCCTGCGGATCGTACAGATGAGTTCCCTGATACTGAACACCAGAGGAAACCGTGATCTGACCATAACGGCCAAAGCTGTAGTTTTCGATGATTGTCAGAGCATCATCTGTACCGGTGTCCACGCTGACACGCATGCCTTCCAGGCTTTCAAAGTTATGCTCGTTGGTTGGAGCCAGGAGCACCTGGATGTATTCTGGCAGCTCGTTGCCGGAAGACAGGACATTCAGGTCACCAATGTTGGTCAGCTGTGTCTGTCCGGCATATTCAGCAACAGTACCGTTGAAGGAGACTTCATCACCAACGGAAACGGTTGGAGCCGAACCGGTGTAAACGAAGATACCTTCGGAGGTTGCTGCATTGCCATCGCTGTCCGCTGCTTCTTCCTGCAGGTAGAAGCCATTGTTGGTGACGCGGGTCACCAGCGCACTGACGTAGACGAAGTCGCCAATCATGCCGGATTCTGCACCTTCACCCTGAATGGTGGAGATGAGAGTTGGGGAATTGTCGTCGTTCACAACAGTGCTGGTTGCGTTCTTGCCTGTAATCCGGCCAGCGGTTGGGTTGCTCAGAGTTACAGTCAGCTCTTCATTCAGCTCGGTGAGGTCATCGCCAGTGATGTCGATGGTGATCACCTTGGTGGTTTCACCAGCTGCAAACTCAACACTGCCGGATGGCAGTGTGCCGCCGAAGTCAGCTGCATTCACGTCGCCGCCAACAGTAAAGTCAACAGTGCCGGCTTCAGACAGATCGCCTGCGCGGGTCACAGTAAACTCGAAGGAGGTTACGCCGCTGTCGCCTTCGTCTTTTGCATCTGCTTCAGCTGCAATAGCGTAGGTTGTGGAGGTACCACCGCCTGTGTTGTCGCCTTCCAGCTTCAGGTTTTGCAGAACGAATGCTTCGTCGTTGCCGTTTGCGATGCCTTCCACGGTGAGGGTCAGCTGGGAGCCGGAACCTTCCAGATCTGCAACAAGGGTCTGCAGCTGGTTGGAAAGGATCACACCGTTGTCGGCGTCGACCAATGGATCATTAATGTCGACTACCTTACCGCTGGCCAAGGTGTAGGACAGAGCGGCATCATCATCAGAAGTGAAGGAGAACAGGGTCTGCTCTTCACCGCCATCGATGGAGTAACGGATGGAGATCACATCGTTGGACTCGAAGTCGCCCATTGCACCAGCATCAAGAGAAAGGCTGATGTTGCTGAAGCCATCGATGTCAAAGACCCATTTGGCCTCAAGCGCGTCAGAGTTTTCGTTGTTGACGGTATCCGTCAGGCCGAAGAACTCATCGGTGTTGGTCGATTTGTCGATGATGCCAACATTATCACCTTCATAACTCACGGTGTCATCCACCAGCGCAAATGGAGCGCTTTCAGCATCAAATTTGCCAAAGCCATCCGCAGGGCTGGAGAAGTCCGGTGCATTGTTGGTGAATTCGATCAGGCGATCACTCTGAGAGCCAACCATGTCAAACGCGAAGACTTCGCGCACAACTTCGTTTTCGTTCTCAACAGTAACAGCAACGCTCTGCGTGTCGGAGCCGCCGTCAGCGTCGGTTACAGTTACTTCAACCTGATAAACGTTGTCGCCGTCGGCATCTGCTGGAGCTTCGAAGTCTGGTGCTGTGATGAAGCTCAACTGGCCGGTTTCTGCGTCGATCTCGAACAGTTCAGCATCAGCGCCGGAGACAGAGTAAGACAGGTCTGTGTTGTCAACGTCAGTTGCAGATGCAGTGGTCACCTCAGTGGTGTTCTCTGCAATGGAAACTGCGGAGTCTACAGACAGAACCGGTGCCTGGTTGGAGCCAGTCACGGTAACAGTCACAGTCACGTCTTTGGTGCTGCCGTTGCCGTCGGTCACTGTGTAAGTGAAGGTGTCTTCAGCGGTCTCGCCTTCACGCAGGCTCTCAAATGCGGTGCCCGGATCGTAGGAGATCTGGCCATCTACGAGAGAAACAGCTGCACCGGATGTGCTCACTGCAGAAACGCCGGTGATTTCCAGCGCGTCGCCGTCAAGGTCCCGGTCGTTTTCAAGCAGTGTAGCCGCGTCGAGCACAAGACCCTCGTCGCCGGATGCAACTGCATCGTCACCAGCGAGGACTTCGTTGTTACGACCATCCAGATAGTAGGTGTAGTCGTCAGCGCGGAAGTAAACGGCTTCCACATCCTTCAGACTGTCTGTTTCAGAGCCGTCATTTGCAGTAACGATGGTCTTCTTATTCCAGAAGTAGCCTTTCTCCTGGAAAGCGTAATCGTCGATTGAGCCATCATAGAGAGCGGTGTCGAACCCGCGTCCGCCGTCAATGCTATCATTGCCTGCGCCGCCGTGGATGACATCGTCACCGCTACCTGCGTTGATGCGGTCGTTGCCTTCGCCTGCGAAGATAAGGTCATTGCCCCACCCTGCGCGGATCCAGTCGTTTCCAGCATAAGTGTTGATGGTATCGTTACCGGAGAAACCCCAAGCCCAATCATTACCATCCGCACCGTCGAGGACATCATCCCACCACGTGCCAAAGTTTACGCTGATCGAGTAGAAGTTAAATCGAGGAAAGAAATTGAACATGTATCAACCCCGTTACAGTTCATCTTATCCGAGTTCGCAGCTCCCCTCCCTGTATGAAATCAGGAGCCGGGCGAACGGTTATTTTTTTATGCTCGGTGCCGAAGATATTTCAGCAGCATGCATTGGCAGTCTTCTCGATGTTAGGGTTAACGTAAAGCCGTAGTTGTGCGATTTTTCGCGTTTTGCATATTTTTTCGAAGAAAATTTTCTAATGTGAATTTTTTTTCAACTCCGCGTTGCAGTTCCATGTCAAAGCGGTGAATGAATGCCCAAATCTGTGCATAACCACAGGTGGCAGAGATACTAAACAGCAACTTTTCCAACTCATATCTCAGTGATTCGGTCTGCGAATCCTTCGATACAATTAAAATTTAATTATCTGTATTCGCAATTTTTCCAAGGCGTGTCGCATCAGTCATACTCGCTCTACGCGAAATCTCAATATTTCTACATTATATCTCATTTTTAGTATGACATTCTAACTTGACTGCGATCTGTAGTATGTAGTTTTATGCATTTGATCTTTTCAGAAAACAGGCTGACCTTAACGGCATTACCTGAATAAGAATGGGAAAAGACAGCAGGGAAGAGTGGATAGAGCATGTGTAATTTGATCGATAAAATCAGAAATTCAGTGATTGGCGAGCAGGCCAGCATCACAACAGCGTTTGGACGCAAACCTCTGGTTTATGCAGATTACACCGCCTCCGGACGTTCCTTAGGCATGATTGAGGACTACATCCGCGACCACGTTCTGCCCTACTATGCTAACACCCACACCGAGACCTCCTACACCGGTGCGCAAACCACTGCGCTGCGCGAGCAGGCCCGCCAGCAGATCCGCTCTGCGCTCAACGCCAATGACGACCACTCGGTAATCTTTTGCGGCTCGGGCGCAACCGCTGCCGTCAATAAGCTCATCGACATCCTCAACTTGAAACTGCCTGCAGACCTGAATGCGCGCTATAAACTGGAGCAGCACATTCCAGAGGACGAGCGCCCTGTTGTGTTCATTGGCCCCTACGAGCATCACTCCAATGAGTTGCCATGGCGCGAAAGCATCGCCGACGTGGTCTCCATTCCGCTTTGTGAGGGTGGGCAGGTGTGTCTGGACGATCTGGAAAAGCAGCTGATCAAATACGCTGATCGCCCACTCAAGATCGGCAGCTTCTCCGCTGCCTCCAACGTCACCGGTGTAAAGACCGACGTGGACACCGTTACCCGCCTGCTGCACAAACACGGCGCTTTGTCCTTCTGGGATTACGCCGCTGCTGGCCCTTACGTTGGCATCGACATGCAAGGCGCGCAGAATGAGGAAGGCGATAGCTCCAAAGACGCCATCTTCTTGTCCCCGCACAAGTTCGTCGGTGGCCCCGGTACGCCCGGTGTCCTGGTCGTTAAGGACGCGATCCTAAACAACCGCGTGCCCGCCATGCCCGGCGGCGGCACCGTCTTGTACGTGACACCGAAAGACCACTGCTATGTGGCGAATCCAGAGCGACGTGAGGAAGGCGGCACCCCGGCCATTGTTGAATCCGTGCGCGCCGGACTGGTGTTCAAGCTTCAGCAAGCGGTGGGCACCGATGAGATCGAACGCCGCGAAGAAGACTTCGTTTCCTGCGCCATTGCCCGCTGGTCGAAATGTAAAAATATCGAGATCCTCGGCAATCCCGAGGCCCCGCGCCTGTCCATCACCTCGCTGAAGATCACCCATAAGGGCAAAGACCTGCACTACGGCTTTATCGTGGCCGTGCTCAATGACCTGTTCGGCATTCAGGCCCGTGGCGGCTGCTCCTGTGCTGGCCCCTACGGTCACACCCTGCTCGGTATGGACATGCAGTACAGCAAGGCGGTGGAGGCCCAGCTGGCCCAAGGACATATGATCCTGCGCCCGGGCTGGATCCGCCTCAACTTCAATTACTTTATTGATGAAGACACCTTCGAGTATCTCGTCCGTGCAGTTGAGCTGGTCGCAGAACATGGCTGGAAGCTATTGCCGTTCTACCGGTTTGACCCCAATGGCAGCATCTGGCGCTATCAGGATCACAAGACCGAACTCGCCGCCTCGCTCGACACGCTGGACTTTACCGCCCTACCCGCCGCCCCAACAGCAGCGCGTCCGTCCCTTGCCGAGACCATGAAGGCTGCAGAAGCTGAACTCCTGCGCACCCACGGCACCGAGCAGCGCTACAAAGTAGAACAGCCAGACAAAGTTGAAGAACTGCGCTGGTACGTCCGCCCGCAGGATGTGAAGGTTGCCTGATGAGTTGGAGCCGCCGTTCTTGGCAGCCCCGCAACATCCAGCAAGGTGAAGAAGAGCACTGAAGCGCACTCTTCTTCATTGTTGCGGGTTACACAGCGTATCTCAGCCGGATGACCTGCTGCTGCGTGTACTCGTCAAAGGTTTCCTGCAGTTCCTCAAATCCGTAGCGCGCGTAAAAGCCACGCCCGATTGGGTTGTGCTTAAAAACTCCCAGCTCCACACTGCCGCGCAATGCCACGGCTTGATCCATCAGAGCCTTGCCAAGTTTTTGCCCGTGAAAGTCCGGATGAACAAACAGCCCACCCACTTCGTTGCCAAGCAGGGAGATGAAGCCAACAACGGTGTTGTTCACTTCCGCAACCCATGTCTCAGCGTTGGGCAGATAGACATTGCGAATATTGTCGGACTCGCCCGCTAGGAAACTGTCCCCCAGAAAGGGATGCGCGAGTTTGCTAGCTTCGAGCCAGACGTCGACGATGGTCTCGGTGTCACGAGTTTCAAATTTACGGATCATTGCTATGTCCTAAAGAGTGCCGTTAAACGGCCTATGATGTTCGGAATATCGAGGCGTGCAGAACCAGCCGTGCGGGTTGCGCGGTCTTAAAGCCCAATACAGGCAGGGGCGTTCTTCAATTGAACGCTCAGATCCGGGACATCAAAACTCCTCTAAAAAACATCAGAACCGCCAGATTAGACTCGAAGCTCCCAGTGTCAAGGCTGAGATGCAGCCAGAGCGAGAAGAACAGTGGAGGACTGAATGGGGTGGATGATGAAGGAAGGTTGAGCTTGGGCCAAGAAGATAAAAAGCCTATTGTAATGGACAAACTTCCTGAAAGGGTAATGCAAGTGTCTACCGTCCGGATCGCAGCAACACAGGCCCCTGAATTTCTCAACGATTTGTCAGCTGCACTACAGTTTCTCAGAGAGACTTCCGACCAAGCAGATGCACAAAACGTTCACTTGTTGGCTTTTCCGGAGGGCTTTCTGCAAGGTTACATCATCCAAGAAGAACAAGCCCGAGAACTAGCTATTGACGTGGGCTCACCACGATTTCAAGAGTTGCTAAAAGAATTTCCCATCTCAGGGCCGATGTTGGTGGTCGGTATGATTGAGCGTGCGGAGGGCAAACTTTTTAACACAGCGATTGTCGTAAAAAATCAGAAGCTACTTGGAACATATCGTAAGCACTACCTTTTAACAGGAGAGGCAGCTTTCACGGAAGGACAAAGCGTTCCAGTCTTTGAAGTGCAAGGACTCAAGTTTTGCATAAATATTTGTTACGACATGAATTTTCCGGACCTAGCAGACCAGGTTGCACGACAGAGCGCAGATCTCATCGTTTGTTGCGCGAACAATATGCTGAAGCATGAGGCTGCGGAGAAATACAGATCGCTACACAACTCAGTACGTGGGCAACGCTGCCAAGAAACGGGACTGTGGCTAATATCCTCGGATGTTACCGGAGAACGAAAAGGCCATCTCGCACTCGGGCCAACAGCTGTCCTAAACCCTAAAGGGAGCGTCGTTTCACAGTTGCCATTGGGGCAAGTCGGTTTGCTCGTCTTTGATCTTCCCAAAACACCGTAAGCAGTTGCAGGAAACGACGTCAGTTTGGCGCAAATGGGCCAGCATCCGCCTCTCTGATCGCTTGCAGGTTTGAGAGTATATTACTCACCTACATGCGACCCCAACCACCCCATCTTTTCCAGAAAAATTCCACCTGCTTGGGAGCTTGGTAGTGACCGCGCTAAAGGGTGTGTTTTGCATATCAGCTGCGTTCATCGCGCGAGCTTGGTTTGTTTCAGGCTCAACAGAGGAAAAAAATATTTCTCGAAACAGTTTTAAACATATTATTCAGAGAAAAAGCGGGGCCTGCCTGTGAGTGTGCGTGGTCCTCGTCTTGGCCTAATCCTCTGAGTTCCCTCATTCCTTGCTTGCCAACTGCAGATTTCCCCTCGGGAAAGACAACTGTGGGATGCCAAATGCTGAAAAACAGTTGCGTTAGATCAACGCCATTCATCTACGCAACAGTACGATTGCGGGATCGTGGGAGAGGTCTGCAAAATGTCAGTTACTATAGCGCAAAGCGAAGTGGAGAAGCTCGCTGAAATTCCCTTGCTTAAGAGGTTGAGTTCCGAGGCGAGAGAGCATCTGCTTCGTGGGGGTACCAAGAAATCAGTCTCACGGGGTGAGATGATATTTTTTCAGGATGATAAGGCGGACTCGTTCTTTATCGTGCTGGAGGGGTGGGTCAAAGTTTTTCGGGCCACAAGCAGCGGCGATGAGGCTGTTGTAGGCGTGTTCACCCGTGGGCAAACCTTCGCGGAAGGCGCTGCCTTCACCAACTCGCACTATCCTGCCTCAGGCGAGGCCGTGACCGATAGTGTGGTGCTGTGTATTCCGGTCGCCCATCTGGCGAAATCCATTGCTGCAGATCCAAACATCGCGCTGGCGATGATGTCGTCGCTGTCCATGCATTTGCATCAGCTGGTGTTGCAGATTGAGGGTCTGAAGACGCACACCGGTGCACAACGTGTGGCCGAGTTCCTGTTGAACCTGTGTTCAGATCCAGCAGGCGTCTCCTGCACATTGGTGCTGCCCTATGACAAGGCGCTTATTGCTGGTCGTCTGGGTATGAAGCCGGAAAGCCTGTCGCGCGCATTCCAAAAGCTGAAAGGCTACGGCGTGGAAGTCAAACAGAACCGGGCAATCATCTCAAACACCCAGGCGCTGCGCGCATTGGTAGAGCAGGAACGCACCGCAGTGATGCATTCCAATCTCGGTTAAGAAAGTCGGGATTTAGAGATGACAAACGGCCCTGTGCACGTATTCCATCCCATCCGCTGATCGCTTCTTCCCGGAATATGCTGCAAGGGCCTGTTTTGTGTCCGGCACCACCTTTTCAGCGCGCAAATAACTCACCAGATGCTCCGACAGCGCATGTTCGCAACCGATCACTGGCGCGAGTTTGCAGCCAGCCGGGGCGCGCTCCATCATTTCAGAGATATCGTCATGACCATGCAGGCCCCCGCTCGCGAATAGCGGAACCACGATAGCATCTTCTGAGAGCGTCAGAACAGCGCGATCAACATACGGCTCCTCGGAGAGGAACGCCACGCGCAGCTGTTTGTAGCCGTACCGCTTTTCCAGATGGTCTTTGAGTTTAAGAGCACAGAGCCGCGATTCCGGCCCTACTGTGGAACCATGGGCAACAATAAGCACTTCGCGGTCACGCTCGGGCTTGAGCAAGGCACTCTTGCTGTTTGGTGCCAGCGTATCCTGAATACTCTGAGACACCAGATCAGGTAGAAAGGGCAATACACCAAGCGGCGGTAGCAGCCTGATGTACTGCCCATCTCGGTTCATAGTTTGCCATACACCTTCTTTCTGTTGCAGTTGATCCGGGTCCAGCCCCAATCTGCGAGGCAGGACGGTTTTGCAGAAGTAGCCGTTACTTAGGAGGAGAGGCAGCACGAGCACACGCTCGTGCGGGAGGTTTGCGGCTACTTCCTGTAGCGGCGGGGTCCCTTTCATGACCCCACTCACCACATCCAGTTGGGGCAATAAGGGCGCCAGAGCATTTTTCAGGCGTACGTGGCCCGGTGTGTTGTCGGCGCCCTTGCCCCCCAAGTCTCCATGAGCAGCAAGAACAAGTGCCAGATCGCTAGTGACTTGTACCAGCGGAGAAGGTGATCTTGTTCCAGACATTGTACTTTCCAGATGGCTTGCTCATTGGAACGCGCTTCACTTCTTCAAGCGTTTTGGCGTCGTAGATGATGATCATGCCGTCATTCTCCCAAATGGAGAGAATGGCGTGGCTGCCATCACGGTCGAACTCGATATGAGCTGCAGTCTTGCCCGGCAGCGGCTTCAGCGTCTTCACGATCTCCAGCGTCTCTTTGTCGATCACGTACATCTGGTCCTTGTTGGGACCAAAGAACACGTCTGCCCAGGCGTACTTGGAGTTTTCGTGCGAGCGCATGAAGAAGCCCGGTCCAGCCGTATCCAGTGTCTTGAGCACGGACCAGTTGGACATATCGATTACGGAAATCTTGCTCTCACTCAGGTGCGGCGTCACCATTACTGGTTTACCTTGCCACTCCCAACTGATGCCGGAGCCCAGATGCGGAAAGCCTGGCAGATCGATTTTGGCGATGGTCGCGCCTTCATCCATGTCCACCACAACACCGCTCTTACCGTCGCGAGACGATCCCATCAGATGCTTGTAGGACTGGTCGAAGAAGAAATCGTCCATCGGCGCATCAACCTGAATACGGCGCAGAGCGAACAGACCTTCAGATGTCGGTTTCGCACCATCCTTGCCGTAGTTTTCAGCATCAACATAGGCATCAAACTCAGGCTCTGCCTTAGGATTGGTGGAGACTTCCCAGACCTCAGGCGTATCTTTCATGGCGACAACAAAGCTGTCGCGTTCAGGAGCCTGATACACGGCGGAAACGCGGGTGGTGTCGCCGCCCAGTGACTCAGCCTCGAAGATCTTTTCAACGGAAAGGTCTTCGGCTGACAGCATCACAAGCGAATGCGGCAGGTAGTTTGCCAATGCGATGTGCTTGCCATCACGTGAGATCGCGATGTTGCGGGAGTTGATGCCGCCGCGCACTTCTGCCACCACCTTCAGCGCCCACATATCGTACTTGGTGATCCAGCCGTCGCGGGACATGAAGAACACGTAGTGTCCGTCCGGCGTAAACTTGGGCCCACCATGCAGCGCGAACTGGGTTTTGAAACGGGTCAGCGGCTCAAACGTATCACCATCCATCACTGTGGCGTAGTGATCGCCGGTTTCCACCACCACAAACAAGTTGAGCGGATCAGAATCGTAGACCGGCTTTTCAACGGGTTGATACTCTTCGTTGAAGACCCGCGTGGCGTCGATTTCCTTTTCACCCCAAACCGGCATTGCCCCTAGCGGGGTTTTGACCATATTCACCAGATCGGCAATCTGTTGGTCGTCAAGCTGATCGCCAAACGCTGGCATCTGAGTGTGGACACGACCTTCCTTGATGGTCGACGTCGCAGCACTGGCCTTCAATCGCGTCAGGCTTTCGGGGATGAGGGCAGGACCAATGCCGCCGAGACGATCTCCGCCATGACATTCCGCACACAGCTCCTGATAGACGCCTTTTGTGGCGTCAGAAACCGGATAAAGCTCCAACTTCTTGCCGCGCGCTTCCGCTGCGCCTGTAAGCATGCAGGTTGCCAGTAAAACGCCGGCGAGTTTAGGCATAAACGTGTTTTGCTTCATGACGAGCTCCCCGGAATGGTGTTGTTTCAATACGTTGGTGGTTGGCATCCTTTAGGCCGATTTCCTCATCAGTCAGATAGCAGGATGGATCTTCCGCCCACGGGTCACCGGTCAGCTGCAGCGCGCGGACACGCGTATTGCCGTTACAGATGTTGAAGTATTTGCAGGCACCGCAGCGGCCCTTGATCTGGCGCGGGCTCTGCTTCAGGCCAGCCATGACCGGGTCGGACACGTCCTGCCAGATCTCGGAGAACTTGCGCTCTTTCACATTGCCGATGGTGTAGTGCCACCAGAAGCTGTCAGGATGCACTTTACCGGTGTTGTCGATGTTGCCGATGTTCACGCCCGAGGCATTGCCACCCCAGCGCTCCAGCATATCTTGCAGATACCCAGCCTTCTCCGGCATATTCTCGCGCACCCACTGCAACAGATAGATGCCGTCTGCATCGTTGTTGCCAGTGACGTATTCGTTGGACTTGCCAGCCAGCACATCTTCCCACGCCTTTTCAATCAGGTGGGTCATGGCTTTACGGGTCACGTTCAGGTGCGCATCTTCTGCGCGGTTTTTGTTGCCACGGCCTGCGTAGACCAGATGAGAGAGATAGATCTTGTCCACTTTCTCACGGGCGCACAGGTCCAAATAATCATCCAGAGTGTCGGCGTTATCCTCTGTCAGCGTAAAGCGCAGGCCGACTTTGACGTTTTCCTCACGCAGATAACGCACCGCCTGCAACGACAGGTCAAACGCACCATCCATGCCACGGAAGTCATCGTGCACCTTGCCGATGCCATCCAGCGAGATGCCCACGTAGTCGTACCCAATCTCACCAATCTTGCCCGCCATCTCCTTGTCGATGAGCGTGCCGTTGGTGGACAGGGCGGTATAGAAGCCAAGCTGCTTGGCATGGGCCGACAGCTCCAGCATATCCGGACGCATCAGCGGCTCACCACCGGAGAAGATGATCACCGGAACGCGGAAGCCCTTCAGGTCATCAATAACCTCATAGGCTTGCTCGGTTGATAGTTCACCGGGAAAATCCACATCGCCTGAGGTCGTATAACAGTGCTTGCACTTCAGATTACAGCGGCGGATCAGGTTCCAGATAACAACCGGGCCAACAGGCTTACGCGCTGGTGGAAGTGGATACGGATCTGCCAGTGCTTTGAGATAATGGGTCAGACGAAACACGCGGGCTCTCCCCTCTGCGACGAAGTCTAAGTCCTGTTTTTTTCAGGGTTTTTGTCGAAAACAGGACATCATGTTGCTTGCATGATGTCCCTATGAGCGCCTCGATTTCCTTGACTAAAGTCAGGCACTCTTCACGGGTCTTTCCATGCACCATGGCAAAGACGTTGTAGGGCCAGGTCGGCAGCCATCTGGGACGCTGGTAGCAGTGGGACACAAAGTCCAGAGAACCCATCATTTGCCCGATGCGCTCAACATCCTCATCAACGATGTCCCAGACCGACATGCCGTTGGCACGCATGCCCAAGGCGCGATGATTTGGCACAGCCGCAATACGCCGTATTGCACCGTTTTCTTCCATGGCACCCACGCGCTCCAGCACCAGCTCTTCGCTCACGCCAAGCTGGTCAGCAATCTGCGCGTATGGCTCAGAGATCAGCGGCAAGCCTTCTTGCAATGCGGCCACAAGAGCGCGGTCAAATTCAGAGAGTTCCTCAAAGTTCTGCGTGCTCATGCCGGGACCTTAAATTCTATGAAAAACTCACGTTCTTTCGGAAACAGCCGCACCGGAATGCCGGTCAGCTCTTCAATGCGTTTCCCGCAAGCTTCAATTTCTTCAGGGGTTTCCGTGGCCAGAACGAACCACATGTTCAACTCGTGATCACGGGCATAGTTGTGTGCCACCTCGCTCAATGCATTGACCTGCTCGGTGACCTCATCGTAACGCTTTTCCGGCACGGACATGGCGCACAGGCAGAACGCGCCGCCCATTTGCGCAATGTCGAACATGGGGCCAAAGCGGGTGAGAATGCGCATCTTGAGCAGCCATTGCAGGCGCTCCAATAGCAATTCCTCCCCGATGCCCAGCTCGTCAGCCACTGCAGCATAGGGCTTGGACACAACCGGCAGACCGTCCTGCAAGCGGTTGATAAGCTTGCGGTCCAGATCATCCAGATGGACCCGCGCCGGTTCATTCAGATGGGCGATGTGGGTGCTCATGCAATTACTCCAATACTGCGAGACAGACGGGCACCGCGCTGCTTGAAGCACTTGGTGGAAAACAGCACGTTGCTGCTCATCACGTGCTGCGTTGCCATGGCGGAAAGCCGGTTTATGACCTCCAGCGCCTCTTCGCGGCTGTTCGCATGAGTCATCGTGTAAAGATTGTAGGGCCAGAGTGGCATCTCTCTGTTGCGCTGATAACAAAGGCTGACCATAGGATCGGCGGAGAACATGGCCCCCACTTCATCAACATGCTCATCGCGCACATTCCACACCGACATGGCGTTGGCCCTGTAGCCAATGGAGCGGTGACGAACAACCACGCCAAAGCGGCGGATAATGCCTGCGCCCTGCAATACCTTCAGCCGGTCCAGCACCAGCGTTTCCGAGCGGCCCAACTTCAGCGCAAGGCGTAGGAACGGACGGTCCGACAGCGGGATGCCGTCGGACAGCTCTTCCAACAGGGCGTAGTCGTCAGCTTCCAGCACGGACAGGTCAACGGGTGGGAGCATGGGGGCTTTCTTGTCCACCCGCTGCTGGGTCAACGAGAACCCCAGATCCAGATGGAACGCTTTTTCCATACGGAAGGCATGCACCACCAGATTGGTCGCCTGCTCGATCCGGGCGAGAGTGGCCTCCAAGGTCGCCCGGTCGCGTTCAACAACCACAAACCAGATATTCAGATCATTTTCGCGCAGATAGTTATGATTGACACCGGGCTCATCGTTGATGATCTGCGCAGCCGTCTCAACAAAATGGGGCGGGGCGGCCACCGCTGCCAGACAGCTTGCACTCACCGTGTTGGGTGCCAGCACGGCCCCAATGCGCGAAATCACCCCGTCTTCGACCAGTTGCTCAAACCGGCGGATCGCCTGGGAGGCGCGCACTCCGGCTTCTCGGCCAATGATGTTAAATGGTTTGGGAACAAGCGGAAAATTGTGCTGCCACCTGTCCACCAGCACCAGATCGGTCTTACTCAGCTGTGCACTCATTTCGCAAACTCCCCCAATTGCCCGGCGGACCATCGCCGCCGCCGGAAAGCCGGGACTTAAAGCCCCAGCTGGTGTGCACGTGATGTAAAGAAGATGCCGCTTGGCTTTTCTGCTGGCAGAACCTCCTTCAAGGAGAAGTCGGTGGTGTCGTAGACGTGGATTTCGTTCTTGTCGCGAACGGACATCCAGACTTCATTGCCACGTGGTGTGAACTCCATATGCAGCACACCCGGTCCCGGTTTCATGGTCTTGATGATCTTGCGGTCCAGAATGTCGATCACCTGAATGGTGTCGTTGTGCGGAGGTGCAAAGTTCACCCAGATCTGGCGCCCATCAGGGCGGGCCATGGCGAACACAGGCTGGCCGTGCACTTGCACGCGGTCAACTTCGGTGAAGTCGCGCTCATCCATGAACAGCACTTCGTGGCGACCGATGGCTGGCAGTGCATACATGCCGTTGGCTTTGGCCCACCCTTCCAGATGCGGCATCTTATAGACCGGTAGCGGCTCTTCGCCTTTGCCGTAGCCATCCATGATGCGCTCGACCTTGAGCGGCTCTTTCCAAAGGTCCACATGGGCCAGACCGTCTTCGCCGAACAGGCCAACGATGTAGTGGCGACCGTCACCAGTCACGAGCGCGTCATATGGGAAGACGCCAATGTCTTCCAGCTTGGTGATCTCAGGCTTCAGGCTCTTAGAATAGTCGAGAATCCATGTCTGCTCACCATCCCATAGGGAGAATGCAAACCGGCGGCCCGGCAGGTCAACAAGACCGATGGTCTTGGACTGGTTGCCCACTTCGTCATAGATCGCTGGCACTTCGGAGACCAGCTCCAGCGTATCTGCGTCGAACACATTCACGCCGCCCGGCTTATAATTGGCAACGGCGATCAGCTTGCCATCATCGGAGATGGCACCGCCGATGGAGTTGCCCGCCTGCATGACGCGGCCAACCAGCTGACCGGTAAGCATATCCACCTTGGACAGACCACCATCGCGGCCAAACACATAGGCGTACCGCTCATCCCGCGAATAAACGACGGAGGCGTGCGAAAGGTTACCCAGCCCTTCCACCTGCGCCAGCACGGTGCGATCCGTGCTTTCAACAATCAATGCTGTTCCTGTGGCTCGTTCAATGATCAGACCCAGATCGCCCGTGGCGCGCAGGTCGTCAGAACTGGCTGCAGAAGCAAATAAAAGACCCGCACTTAAGGCGGCGGCAGCAAATAACGTCTTCACTTGAATGCTCCTGTTTTCAGACCTTCCGCAATGAAGGCCGCTTCAGTTTCGCTAAGGAAGCCGCGCCATGGCGGCATCGCTGTACCCGGCAACCCGCCGAGGATCACTTCCTGAATGACATCAGCGTCCATATGCTCCAGATTTTCCGGAAGGATTGGCCCGCCGAGGCCGCCCTCAAGGGTCAGACCGTGGCAGGACCCGCAGTCCTGCTGCACAAAATCTTTCAGCTTTTCCTGCTCGATCTCCTTCAGGACGTCATCATCGGCAAGGGCGCCGGAGATCGCTCCGGTCAGCAACGGAAGCGCCAGCAACCCGGCCCTCAGAAAAGACCCCAGCGGGTTTTGCGCTTTCCGCTCTGTCCTAGCCATTGATAACCTCCAGATGAGGTCTTTCGCCCCATTTCGCGTCGCTGCCAGAATAAGATGTTAGCTCCAGAGTGCCTTTCAGCCCCACAACATCCCCGATCATGAAGAGCGTTGGTGTTGGCAGCTTGGCCTCCTTGGCCAGCTCACTGATTGTGGTTAGCGTGCCAAACACCTTCTGCTCTTCACTGGTGGTGCCTTTGGAGATCGCGACCGCTGGCATGTCCGTCGGCATGCCGTGTTCCACCAGCTTTGCGGAGATCTCTTTGATCGCAGCAAGGCCCATGTAGATCACAAGGGTGGTGTTAGGGTCCGCAAGGCTGGCCCAATCCAGATCGAGAGGGATATCTTTCTGGCAATGCCCGGTGACGTAACGCAGCCCCGTTGCAAGACCACGATGCGTGAGTGGCAGGTTCAGGCTTGAGGCACAGCCTTGCGCAGCTGTGATGCCGGGTACGACTTCATAGTCGACGCCGGCTGTGACCAATTCGGCAGCTTCCTCGCTGCCGCGGCCAAAAATAAATGGATCTCCACCCTTAAGGCGCACTACGCGTTTGCCTTCTTTGGCGAGATCAACAAGTAACTGATTGATTTCTTCCTGAGGAATAGGATGGCTCTTCGGCTTCTTCCCGACGGGGTAAAGAGCTGTCTTGGGCGGCACCAAATCCATAATTTCCTGAGAAACCAGACGGTCATACACCACAACTTCAGCTTCCTGAATGCGCTTCAGGGCTTTGACTGTGAGTAGATCCGGATCTCCCGGCCCTGCGCCAATCAGACTGACCTTACCAATGCCTCTCATAACTCATTCCTCAAATCGAAACTGGCCTCAAACCGAAATTGGCGAAATTAGAGGGGTTGCTCGTGCCCCTCTGATGATCAGAAGTCCTGCCGAACTGATGTTCTTTAAGGTGCAGGCGACATGGGCCATGTGCGACGGCACCTGCCGGAAAAACGGAGAGTTGCTCTGATCGACACCCAAACCCCCAACACTGATGAACCTTACCCAGCAAGGGTATGTAAGCTCGCCCTCAGTTTTCTCACATTGACCATCGTCAAGTTCTTGGAAGCGCTCTGAATAATGCTAATATCGCTATATATTTCAATGGGTTGATGTGTGTAGAAATTTCACGTAGTTGCAACCGAACCTCGTGATATTCCAACTAAAATGATATAGGTCACGCAGGGACAAAAATAGCGCGACTTCCCACAGTAAATAATCGTTCTAAATTGCAGAAAGAGATTCCGTTTCACCCATTTACTGGTCCGCACCCCAAAATGGTCGCATCCGCAAGCTGCACGCAGGGCGCGTTTTGGTAGGGCAAAATGTCTCATCGGAATCAGGATAATTGCCTAACCGGACCTTAACCTCATTCCCAAGCAAAGATTTCAACGCTCTGCCATCCTCTGTAGGTTGAAATAAAAACCGACAAGCACCCAATGGTGTAAAAGTGAGGAGTCGCTAAATGAGTGAGGCGAAGCCCTTTTCCTTCCTGAGCCCCATTGATAACCCGCCGGCCTACGTTATGGACCCGGACAAGAAGCATCTGGAAGTTACGCTGGACGTTGAGTACGACACCAACAATGTCTTCAGCTTTGAAAAACCTCACAACATCCCCACCTACACCCGTGTCTTCACCAGCGATCTCACCAGAGAAGCAGGCAATACGCTGACAGGCCCAACCATCGAAGTCAGGCCGGGCTCAAAACTGCAAATTCACACGCAGAACAAACTGCCTGCTCAGGATGAGGCGGCACCCAAGGACATCAACTTTCCCTACGGGTTCAACGACTACAACATCCACACCCACGGCCTGCATGTGACACCGGAATCCCCCGGCGATAATGTTTGCATGACCATCCATCCCGGCGAGGAATACCACTACGAATACGATATTCCGGCGGACCACCCACCGGGCGTTTACTGGTATCACCCGCACAAGCACGGCTCGGTAGCCTTGCAGGTGGGCAGTGGCATGGCGGGTATGATCATCGTGCGTGGTCCATTTGATGACCAGCTAAAGGAGATGGGCGTCAAGGAATACTGCATGGTCTTCCAGAACATCGCCGTCAACGCCGAGGGCAAGGTGGAGGACCAAAATCAGGTCGCGAAATTTCCCAACAGCGAATACAACATCACTGTCAACAGCCAGTACTGCCCCATCATCAAGGTGAAGCCGGGAGAGCTGATCAATCTGCGCCTGCTGAATGCAACCACCCGCTCCTCCATCAATTTTGCCTGTCCGTTCTTCGCGCAGATGTTCCTTTACGGCTATGACGGCAACCCCACAGAGAGTTACCGCAGGCAGGACGGCGTAAGCCTTGCACCCGCCAACCGCGCCTCTGTGCTTGTAAAGATCAGCGAAGCCGCCACGCCGGGGGCCTTCTTTTACGTTCAGAACAACTCTGTCGAATACCAGTTCATTCCGCACTATAAATACCACAACAACCCGCCCCTTTTCGCCATTGAGGTGGAGCGCGGCGAGGAGATTGGCGCGGCTATCTACATGCCAAGCGAGCCCGCCGAGCGGACAACACCACCGCCGTTCCCTGAGAGCCTGTATTGCGATCTGCTGGCACCCATCGGCCCGGAAGAAGTGACCAACAAGCGCACGCTGACCTTTCAGGCCAACACGCTGGACAACCCCGAGAAGTACTATCGCGGAGTCAATGTCACCATCGACCACGGCCAGTTTGGTGGCTGCGAGGTGATCAACCACTGGGTTGAGCTGGACGCGGTGGAAGAATGGACGCTGGAGAATGAAAGCGAGTTTCCCCATCCCATCCATATTCACGTAAACCCAATGTATGTCTTCGAGATTGAGGGCGAAGATCCGCTGGACTATACGCTGGCGCTGCCGTTCTGGTGTGACACCATACAGGTACCACCCAACGGACACGTGAAATTCCGCATGCGTTTCAAGGACTTCGTGGGTAAGTACCCTTTACACTGCCACCTGCTCTATCACGAAGATGGCGGCATGATGCAGCACGTGAAAGTGGTCCGCGATATCAAAGAAAAAGACGACTACAACAACCAGTAATGGAGCCGGAAAGCGTCAGGTCGCCATGAGCCAGGTACATGGAGTTGGTCAAAGCAATCAGCACAAGCCAGAGCAGGAAGACAGCTTTTCACTCAGCCGCTTCTTGCTGACGAACCCTGTCGGCTTTGCGGTGATGCTTTTGGTGCAGCTGGTGGCAATTGCCCTGATAACCAAGCCTGATCTACTACATATCTGTGAAGTTGCATTCATGCTCATCATATTCTTCACGGGCGCGGTACTACTGCTTCACACGGTAATACCCAGCAACATCTTCATCTATTTCTGGAGCGGTTTCATCTATGGTGGGTTTGGCATGCTCATCGGCCATAAGATCGACCTGACAATCGACTCCGAACTGGCAAGACAGCAGTTGAACAGCCTTGCTCTTGCCGCTGTCTATCTGAACTGGATGACCCTGATCATGGTGTTTGCCTGCATTGTCGCTTGCTTGCTCGCCGACCATTGCAAAGGCCACCCCGCCACCACTGGCGCTAAACTGCTCATTCATGCCTTCGCGGTTTCCATGATGATGTTCGGGGTTTATGTGGGCCACGCCCTCAACCTGATGCTGCACGAGAACTCATTCGACCGCTTCTATATGCAGGTTCTCTTCATGAGCCTGTTCTTCACCATCGGCTACTACTGCGCCATCCGCTGCTACGACATCTTACGCGAAAGAAAGAAGGCCTGAACGACCTTCTCTCCTCCAGTTTCCATCTAAGCGTATTGAATCCGGCTGCCCTCCGCGATTACATCAAGGTTGGCGTCGTGTTGGTCCATGGCTTGGGCCAGTTTCCAGATGGGTTCCAGGAACAGGTCGAAGGTTGAGTGGTGGATTGGGAGGACGCTTTTGGGCTTAAGGCGGTCCACCATCTTTACCACGTCCGTCGCTTCCATGCTGATTTTACCCAGAGCGCCGGTGCTCCCAACGCCGCCCACATGTGGAACGAGAACATCAATTTCGCCAAGAACTTGCACTGCGTTGATCACGTCCTCTGTAGGGAAGGTATCGCCCGTCCAGTAAAGGGTCTTGCGATAGTTCCCTGCCTCGAACTCGAAAAAATATCCGTTGCCCGGCCCAAGGATCTTCAGGACCCCCGCATTCTCCGAGTGCATGGCGGGCACCGCTGTGATGGTGATCTGGCCGGATTGGGTCGGGAGCCACATATGCTCACCCGAAGACAGGGTGGAGATGCTGGTAAATCCTTTTTCTGCAATAGCCTTCTTGTCAAACTCCGTAGCGACCAACGGCATGTCAGAGGCAATCTGCGCTTCGGCTACTGCATCAAAGTGGTCCGGATGCGCATGGCTTATGAGGACGGCAGATACCGTTTCGAGATCAAATTCAGACAATGGGCCAAACCGAGCCATCGGTCTAATTTTTGGACCTTTGGCAAGCTCGAACATCTCGTTGGGGTCCGGCATCATGATTGCCTGCTCGCCAATACCAAACGCCGGGTCCGTAAGCAGTGTAACCCCATCAAAGCTGATGAGCATGGTTGCTCCGCCAAGCCATTGGATCTGAAGCATTCCTTCTGAACCACCAATCGCTTTCCCCGATGATTTTGTGTCTGCAAGAACCGGCAGAGCAACGGCAGAAGCAAGCGCTGTTGTTGCACTCAAACCAAAGAAATCACGTCTGTTCATTATGTCACCCATTTCTAATATGGGCTTAGGACTAGCAAACTCTGGCCAACCAGAGTATTCAGATAATTCTGTCACTATTAAGCGACTTTATTGGATAATGACGAACCTCACCCAGCTACAAACCTTTGTGGAGGTCGCACGCCTGAACTCCTTCGCGGCGACTGCGGAACACCTGCAAATCCCTCGCTCCACCGTCACCGCCCGCGTGCAGGCGTTGGAGGAGCGGCTCGGCGTTCAACTGCTCCACCGCACCACACGGCGCGTATCGCTAACCCAGGAGGGTGAGCGTTTTTTGCAGCAGTGTGAGCCGGCTCTGCAGGCCCTGCAGCAGGCAGAGAGCGATCTGCTGGAGAAAGACGAAATATCGGGAAATATTCGACTTTCTGTGCCAATTGATTATCCAGTACAGACACTCCACGCCTTACTCGGCAGCTTTGCCGACAAACACCCCAAGGTCTCCTTCTATGTAGACATGAGTGACAGCACGGTTGATCTGGTGGCTGAGCATTTCGACCTTGCAATCCGCGCAAGGAAACCGGGCGAAGACAATTTGATCGCGCAGCGATATGCCTATGACCTTGTTGGGCTTTTTTCCCGAAAGCCGCAAAAGCTCATTACCGAAGAAAACATCAGCAGCTTCCCGCTAATGGACCCCGGTCACTTCCTCGCTGAGTTTTCCGCGAATTCCCCGCGTGCCTCTTTCATTGAGACCACCAACCTGCGTTTGGTGAAACAGCTCGCTTTATCAAAGGATTGCATCGCAGTGCTGCCGCTTACCCTTTGTCAGCAAGAGGTGGAGCAAGGCCAACTGATCCAGCTGAAGACCACACTGGAGCTGCCCAGAGTGCCACTCTATATCGTCACCCCGGCCCGCAAACACAGGCCCAAACGAATCCGTGCCTTTATCCAGCACATCGTCGAGAGCCGAAAGCACAGCGTTACGACCAAATGACTTATGGGCGCGGCCCGATCAATTGGGTAGTATCCCCGCAGAAATAAGTAAACCGATGTATCAAGCGAGATGAGATGGCGCAGGAAACCCTATTAAAAGAACAGCTTAACGGTGTTTTGAGAATAACCCTCAATCGACCAGACAAGCTGAATGCCCTCTCGCCAGACATGCGCACGGAGCTGCTCTCCGCCCTGCAAGGGGCACAGGATGATCCACAGGTGCGCTCAGTCATTCTGACCGGAACAGGCCGCGCCTTTTGTACTGGTCAGGACCTCAACGACATCCTGCCTGACAGTTCTGGCAAAAAGCCGGATCTGGGCGAGGTGCTGACGCAGCACTACACCCCAATCATCCATTGCATCCGCCAGATGAAAAAGCCAGTCATCTGCGCGGTGAACGGCATCGCGACAGGGGCCGGAAACGGTCTGGTGTTTGCCTGTGACATGGTCATTGCGGCCAAAAGCGCCAAGTTCATCCACGCGTTCAGCCGCTTGGGTCTTGTACCCGGCGCCGGTGCCTCCTTCCACCTGCCCCGCATGGTTGGCGAGGTGCGCGCCAAGGGGCTGATGCTGACTGGAAAGCCGCTAACAGCAGACCGTGCGGCAGACTGGGGGCTGGTCTGGGAAGCCGTTGAGGATGAACAACTGCAGGATGTGGCCCTAAACCTTGCGCGCGATCTTGCCAAAGGCCCGACATCGGCCTATGCCATGACCAAATACTTGATACAGGCATCAGCTGACAGCACGCTGGAAGACCAGCTCACGCGTGAAGCGGAGATGCAGCGCAGGGCGGGCTATTCGGAAAACCACAAGGAAGGCTTGAACGCATTCCTCGAAAAACGGCCCCCTGCTTTCAAATAGTGCTCGGCTCCTCACGGGTGGATGCGGCACTTCCAAAACCATATTTGAGGAGATTTCTTTATGGGCATTATTGCGCTCGATCACATCCAGATGACCATCCCTGCCGGAGAAGAAGAGGCTGCACGCGCCTTCTTCATCGGCCTGCTTGGCTTTACCGAGGTCGAAAAACCGGCATCTTTACAAGGCCGTGGCGGGGTATGGTTCACAGCTGGCACAGTCAACCTGCACGTTGGCGTCGAGGACCCGTTTACACCAAACAAAAAGGCTCATCCGGCGTTCCTGTTGGATGATCTGGACGAAACAGTAGCCCGTCTTGAAGCAGCTGGCGCTGTTTTGAAGGACGACAAGCCCCTGCCCGGTTACCTGCGCAAATTTACCGAGGACCCATTTGGCAACCGCATTGAACTTATGCAGAAAACCGCCTGAGCATCCACATCAGGTTTGAGCAATAAATAGAGAATCTTCCGTTTTCCGCAAACGCGACGATATTCTGTGTATGCTAGAGACTGAGTTATGCAAGCAGGCGCACCTCGGCACAGGAGCATTCGCAGATGACCATTCTCAGACTGGAGCACGTCAATCTTCCCATCCCTCCGGATGGCGACAAGCTGGCCCGCGAGTTTTACGTGGGCCTGTTGGGGTTTGAGGAAATTGACAGGCCCGGAATGATCACGACGCGAAAAGGCGGCTGGTTTACAGCAGGCTCCGTCAATCTGCACCTGAGCGAGCAAGACCCGTTTGTGGCCAATAAAGTGGGTCACCCAGCCTTCGTCGTAGACAACCTCGCCAAGCTTAGCAAGCGCCTGCTTGCCGCTGACTATGAGGTCTCAAACGGCACCACCTTCAACGGCTACCTGAGAAAGACCACCTTTGATCCTTTCGGTAACCGTATTGAACTGATGCAGCCTGAGGATATGGTACTGCACAAGCTATAGGCTCTTCAGCTCCTGCAGCAGCTTGTTGGTAAGGCCGATAAGCGTGCCTTCCGGCAGAGGGTTCTCGTCATTCCACGTCAACGCGATTTGCCAGTGCGTGCCATTCAAGCCTTTTAGGTCATAGGTGAAGTTCAAAACGCCCACTTCACCTCCGGCTTTGAATGCAATGCGTTGCCAGTCCGCCTTCTCAGCAAGACCCGGATTGAGAGCCATAGCCTTTTCATCTGCAATCTCACCAATCACATCACACAACTCTTGCCCGCTTGCATACCATTCCACGCCTGCCAGACATGGATCTGTGACATCCTCGAGAGCAGGTAACGGGCGGTTTTGAAGTTTCTCCAGAATTCTCCGGCGCTTTGCCGTGCCTGCCCGACCGTATCCTTCAGCAAGCTTTGGATCCGCCTTTAACTGATAGAACTGGCGCGAGGTCAGAAATGGGGTTCGTTCCTCGCATGTTTCCAAGGACTCGGCTCCAATAAGGTTGAGCACCACATCCGCTGCCGAGTTGTCGGAGGCTGCCATCATATGCTGGGCAACCACATCCAGCTTCACCGTCCCGCCACTCATCTTGGCATATAGGCTGCTTGCCGGATGGGACTGCAGTTCCTTGTCCAGCTTTACCTTCTGGTTCCACTTCAGCGCACCACTGTTCACCCGGCGCACCAGTTCCTGCATGACAAACACCTTGAATGCCGGACCAATCGCAAGCGGCGTCTCTGCATCTTTGCTGAAGAATTCCGCCCCATCCCTACGAATAAGCAGGCTGGACGAAGCCGCAACCTCTTGCATCTGTGAAAGGCACTCGTCGAGGCTTTCCACCAGATACAGTGCAGGCTTGATAAGCAAGCTTGTGATCTTGCCGGATCTTTCCCGCTCCAGCAGCACGGTCATTTCAAACTGCGCTGTTTTGAGAAATAAGGCGTTCTTTTGCGTTTCTTCGCTGATTTCCTGCGCTGATCCGTAAGCCTCCAGCGCATCTTTCAGGGACTGGCGCAGAGCCTGCTCTCCGATCAAAGCGATGTACCTTTGCGTGAACATGGAAAGGTCCTCACCTTTCCCGTTCCAAACCTGAAAGAGAAGATCCGTATCCGATGTATTGCGCAGAGCTTCCATGTCCGGTGTGACCCGTTTGCCGGAGGAGAAGTTCTCCAGCGTGTCCTTCACGCTCAGGATCGGATCAAGGACCATCTGTTTAAAGATACGCATTTCAAATTGCCTCAATTCAGCAAGCAGTAAATCTTACCCCTCTCATAATGCGAGCGACCCGGATTGGCAAAGGTTGACTTCCTCTCCAGACAGAAAGCCACATGCAGTTTGCTACTGAATAGCCGTCAATGCTCGTTCAGGGCAAACGGGACTTTCTCTGAATAAGTCATACCTTGCGCAATAACCAAGCAGATCTGCCGGAATAAACCGGGATCGGAAGCTGGTAGATTTGACGCGCGTGCCCCATTGCAGATTCACGAATACTCGAAGAGGTTGGTATTGTGGAGATCAGTGTCGTTCTTCCGGTTCAAAATTGCAGCAAATATCTTCTGCCCGCCTTGCAGAGCATAAAGTACCAGAACTATCCGCATTTTGAGGTCCTGATGGTGAACGACCATTCCTCCGATGGTTCCGATCAGGTATGCGCTGGTATCGCCGCAGTTGATGAACGCTTCAAGCTACTGCAATCACCTCATCTCGGAATAGCTGCGGCGCTGAACTATGGCATATCGCAGGCCAGTGGCGTCTACATCGCTTGTATGGATGGCAGCGACCTATGCATGCAAAATCGCTTTGCCAGACAAATCGGATTCCTCAAGGAGAATCCGGATATCTCGTTTCTTGGCACGTTCGCCCACCACATCAATGAGACGGGAGAGATCGGCACATCCATTGAGTTTCCGGAGGATGATCTTGAGATCAAGGCCCATCTTGACCGCGGCCAGATCTCCTTCCTACATCCCTCCATGATGATCCGCCGCCGGGCACTTCTGGATCTGGGCGGATACCGAGTAATCTTCAGTATCTGTCAGGATTATGATCTTTGGCTGCGGGCGCAGGACAGATACTCCTTCGCCAACTTGCCCGAACATCTGGTGGCCTGCCGCAACTTCCCCCCAAAAGACAATCTGACCGACAGTTTCTGGAAGTATTTTTACGCAACCGAACTGGCGGAAATCAGCGTGCAGCAATGTCGGGCCGGGAAACGCGATCCGCTGGAGCAAATGCATGACGAGTTTGACCTGGATGCCATCGAGGATCAGTTCGTTCGCGATCGCTTGATGCCAATACGACAGGATTACTACTGCAACAAAAAGGCCTTTGTTGACCGTAAACCATTGAACTCCATGGATATCGAGCAGATCAAGGTATTCCTGCTGAAGCATAGGGAGAAGTTCAACAAAAAGGCGCTGGCCCATGCCTTCGGTGTGCTCTTTGATCAGGCCATGCGCATTGATGACACCGAAAGCGCCGCAACCCTTTTTGAGCTGCAACGCGACATCTCAAAGAGCCGTCACCTAAAATCCCTCCTCGCCAAGCCCAACAGGCTCGTCCAATACGCCGTTAGAAAGGGTCTGGAAGACGTTTGGGACCGATAGGAACTGTGTCGCGAGGGCCTAGCCGCCAAATTTGAGCGCGTTAACAGCAGTCAGAACACTTTCAGAGATTCCAGCAGCGGGATTGCCAGCAAAAAGTTGCACAGTCGGGACGTCAGCTGCGCCATTCAGGCCATCATACAAAACAACAAACTTTTTGACGAACTTCTCAACCTCTTCCGGATCCTGAAACTTCTCGATATCAAATTTCTCATTAATGACAGCAGCTTGCCTGTCGATATCTGTTCCAACCATTGATTCAGACATGCCAAGCACTGTCCGAACAACCTGATACAGCGCGGGAGATCCAAGAATATCAAAGGCGCTTGTGATATCTCCAGCCGTCCGTTGGAAGTTGAGCGCCATCCGGACACCTTCGTTCTGCTCCCCCTCCTCCGCTTCAAAATTCACCTGAATATATCGCTCAATAATATCCTTAGTGTTTTCTTCCGCGCGCGTTTCTACATTGTCCCGGTACTTGGCAATTGTATCCTTCAATTCTGCCGGCTTTTTTAATTCATCAAGATCGATGTTCTCTTCAAACCAAGCGATGCGTTCTTCTTTTGGACCATCAATAATCTCGGAGGGAACATCAAACGCGGACGCTACGACTTTATAGAGCGCGGGGTCTGCCAGGAGCTGTACGTGGAAGATCACATCTTTTCTCGGCATCTTTTGCTGAAAATAGTCCGCCAGCCGGTCGACGTCGTCTATCTCTTCACCCGGAACGTTGGTGTAGCGGACAATCTTTTCATCAAGGTTTTCATCGGTCCAATCCATCTTACCCTTGATGGTGCCATCCTTGTTGAAAGGGAAGGTCTCAGCCAACTCCTTGAAGCGACCATCATCCAACGTGTTTGCAAGTGCTTCGGGATCTTCCGTGCCTTCCACTAGAGCTTTTCGAACCATGCCCTTTGCATAGGCCATGTCTTCCATGCCCATGGTTTTCATCATGAAAGTATAAAGGCGGTAATCGTCGAGCAGATCGTCTACAGTCTCAACCTTACTGAAGTTCTCTTGGTAATATTGAACCTCGCGCGCAACCATTGGGTCTTTGCCCTTCCGGTCAATTGCGGCAGGAAGGTCGCGATTGAGCATTGAGAAACGAAGGTTGGTATCCATTGGTTTGCACCCGATTACACAGAAACAGTTCCGTACAGTCTGACTCAACTGTCTTGTCCGAAACTGGCATGGTGCTTTGGTCTGCCCCGCTTATGTGATGTGGGAAGGGAATGCCGTCATGAGTTGGTCATTCCCCTTCGCAGCAAGAAAGACCTATCGGTACACCACCTCAGGGCAGCGGTGTACCGATAGCATCATTTTCTACGCCGCTTTGATGTTTTCGAAGAAGCTGGAAATTTCCTGCCGTATGCTTTGCGCTTCGCGGTGGATTTCATCTGTCACTTCAACGGTGGCACTCACAACTTTGAGGGAGGAGTTGGTGTTGTTGAAGATACCAGTCACTTCCTCGGTGGTTCCTGAAGCACTCGTTGAGGCGGCCTGAATATTGTAGGAAATCTCGTTGGTTGCGGCGCCTTGCTGCTCGACTGCTCCGGCGATTGCACTTGCGATATTGCTTACTGCATCAATCTTGCTGACAATGGAGGAGATTTCATCCACGCACAGGGCTGTTTCATTCTGAATGGCGCCGATCTTGTTTGCGATTTCGTTGGTGGCCTGACTTGTCTGGCTGGCCAGCTCTTTTACTTCGCTCGCCACAACGGCAAACCCGCGACCAGCGTTGCCAGCACGTGCCGCTTCGATCGTGGCGTTGAGGGCCAACAAGTTGGTCTGCTCTGCGATGGCGCTGATCAGCTCGGTCACCGCTCCAATTTCGTTCACCGCTCCCTGAAGACCGAGCACAGTCTCGTTGGTGCGTTCTGCATCGGTTGAAACGGATTGCGCAGTTTCTGCTGAGTGGTTTGCCTGCATGCCAACATTGGAAACCGTGGCAGCCATTTCCTCAACGGCGGCAGCGCCATTTTGCATGTTGTTTGCGGTGTCAGAGGCGGACTGGTTTGCCGCTTGTGCGGAAACACAACTCTGCTCGGAGGTCTCCTTCAGCGATTTCATATGTGAAACCAGCTGGTCACTCAGCTCGCCGGAAAGTTCCAGATGCTGCGTGATGCGGTCTTCAAACTGCTTAATGGCCTGTTCCAGGTGCTGCCTGCGTTGCTCGCGCTCTTCCAGAATCGCTTCTTCATAGGCAGAAACGGCAAAGCTCATGTCGAGCAGGATCACTTTTTGCACTGCAGCCAGATCTCTCGCCAGTTTGGCAGAAGACCAACGGTGTTTCTTCGCAAGAAGCTGAGTGACTTCACTCATGACAAAGTTGTAGCCGCCAATATGCCAATCCGGTGGCAGGCCAATCTTGACGTGGACCTTACCAATGCGATCGATACTCTCAAAATATGCGTTGTCCAGATCACCTTTGAAGATCATCTTCCAGTGATTGGTCTGGGTTTTGCGGAGGTTGTCGGTTTTACCTACAATAAGCGGAGCGAGTCGGGGCGTTTTCTCGATATGCTTGTAAAATCGCGTTAAGATATCAGGGAAGTGTTCTTCCAGCAGTGGCCAGACTGCTTTCACCTGTGCCTTGGTCTCATCATCCCAACGGGAAAACTCGGCAATATCTTTAATATTCTGGATGTCCATCGCGTTTTTCGCTCCGCCCTTAATTATTGATCTTGTTGGCTTTTTATTGGGTTACGCTCGATAATCGGTATATTGCCTGCCAAGCGCCACACAGGCGAATGCCAGCCCCATGGTAAACCTCATATCAGCAGTATTCCTACCAGCAACAACCTCTTTTTACTCTACAACCCCGGTGTCCAATTGAAGCCTCCAGCCCGACATATCTGACTGTCCGCGGAAATTTCCGGACGAGATATACTTTAGCTATCTGAATGAATCGGACAAGTTAATTATATATCTTACATACATGTTAAGAGATCGTTCAGATCTGAAGGCCAGTCCCCATATAAATGTGGAGTAACGTGCGCAAAGAATTGCCAGCTTCAATTTCAGGCAGGTTCAGACCGAGGTAAGTTCAACTGCTACGTGTTTGACATAGCCTCTTCCGCCAACGCTTGCCTCAACACTCAGTCTCAGGTCAGCATGCCAAGATGCCGCGCATCACAAAAAACAGCCTCAATTACGGTTCTGGCTGCACGCTGTTGATGAGGGATATTCGCCTTTTTGGAATAGTAGAGAGACCGAGCTGCCTTCCAGAGAGACCACCCCATTGCGCGGTTCCAGGTTGCCTGATCCAAATCTATTGCGGTTTTGAAAACCTCACGATCATCGGCACTAAAGAACTTCCAGGCGATAACCAGATCACAGGCCGGATCACCGACTGCGCATAAGCCGAAATCAATAGCTGCACACAAGGCTCCGTTTTTGACGAGCAAATTGCCCGCGGAAACATCGCCATGTACCCATCTGGCAGGCTGATTCCATTTGGATTGCAGCGCTTGTTCCCAGATCAGCAACGCCGCCGCTGCATCAATTTCATCAGTTAAGCCAGACAGGCAGAATCGGGTCTCATCATCATAGATGATGAGACCACCACCGCGATGAAAGCTGTGTTTGCCAGCAAGCGGTGCACCCGTCACATCCGCGCTCCAGAGCGCTTGTAGATACGCCGCAACATCCCTCGCAAACTGATTAAGGTCGCGGATGGAACTATAGGAAGCAGGCTCTCCGTCAATCCAGCGATAGACGGACCACGGCCACGGATAGTCTGCAGACGGCCTACCAAGAGCAACAGGCGCGGGAACCATAATGGGCAGCTGATTTGCCAGCTTGGGCAGCCAGTTAAATTCCTTCTCTACCTGCGGAACATAACGCTCATCAGAGGGCAAACGCACCTTCAGGTCATCCCCCAAACGGAACGTGTTGTTGTCCCAGCCCTCTTGCCCAACGCGTTTAAGCGGCAGGCCTGCCCACTCGGGAAACTGCGCATCAAGCATCTTGTGCACCACATCTGGCGCTATCACCAATCGGCCACCGCTCATCACCAACTCGCAATCAATTTCGAGGATCGGCAAATAAAAAAGGTGCGGTCAGGACCGCACCTTCACTTAAGCAGAACGGGATGATCTTGAGAAGAGGAAGAGCCAGAAACTAAACTCTCCACTGAAAGCTCCGCCTACGCCACAAACATCAGATAAAGGCCGAAGAAGGCTGTGATGGCGCCAAGGGCACGCAGGATCATTTTACCGCTGCTCCATTCCGTCAGCGAGCCCAGACCAAGGCCGGACAGTCCAAGCGCGAAGGTGGAGACGGAGAAGCCGAAAGCGTAGATCAGCAGATTTCCTGCATTGGCCTCGTTGGCGTGTGCAGCCCCGTGAAACACAGCAAACACGCCAACAATCAGCGCACCCACCACAACGGGCAGCTTAAGGGCAAAGGCCACCAACAGGCCGATGACAATGACGGAGACAAGGATGCCGGTCTCAACATATGGCACAACAACGCCGATGTAGCGTGCCCAGAACGCCATGAACATGACCAGCGTAAACACCAGTGGCCAGACCAGACGTTTCCTATTTAAAACCAGCGCCGCCCAGACGCCAACTCCCACCATGGTGAGCACATGATCCAGCCCGCCAAGGGGATGCCACAGACCGCTCAGGAAATCCGCCTTGGCCTGCGCGGTCGAAAATGCAGCTGCCTGTGCGGGCAGCGCAATCAGCATCACCACTGCCAGCAGACCTGTTAAACCGGCAGTCTCTCTCAATTTCATCAATGCAATTTCCAAGTTTGAGCGCGTGGTGGAACGCGCAGCCTCAATCGTCAGTTTTGGTGCAGGATGCCCACACTAGGTGATGCCAAACTGACCTGTTTCCGTAATACAGGCAATCGAACCGCATTCTTTTGGGAAAAACACCCTGCATTGCCTGTAGAAAACATCACGGGAGATTTCTAGTGAGGCGTTTGCAACAAAAAAAGAGGGCCGAAGAGCCCCCTTTGCCTTGCCTTAATGGGTCATGAGAACCGGGATCTTCATTTCATGCAGCACCCGGCGCGTTGCCCCACCCAACAGGTACTGGGCAAGACGGCTGTGGCTGTAGCCCCCCATCACCAACATATCGGCGTTAAGCCGGTCAACCGTGTCGAGCAGGGCTTTTGAAACCGAACCCGTCACATTGCTCATCACTTCCAGATTGATGTTGACTCCGTGACGCCCGAAATACTTGCGAATGTCGGTAAGGTCGCTGTGCTTCGGTTCCTCGTGCGGTGCGATCATCACAACCGAAACGGTATCGGCGGCTTGCAGCATGGACATGGACGCATGGATGGCGTTGGAGGCCGGACCGGAACCATCCCACGCCACAGCGATGTTCTTTGGCACAAAGGCTTTTTCATAGCTGTGTGGCACAATCAACGTGGCAACACCGGTATCAAACACTAAAGCTTCAATTATCGCATCGCGCATGGGCTCAGGCTTTGACGGGTCATCCTGCCGGATTACGGTTATATCACTCAGCCGTGCCAGCTGCATCAGCTCGTTAAACGTACCGCCAAGGCTAATGTTGGTGATGCGGGTTTCGCCTTGCAGGCCCGAGGTATCAAAGTGCTTACCAAAGACCGCCTGCGCATTGTTCAATGCATCTTCAACTTGCTCCTGCAATCGCAGCTCATAATCTGGCGGCATCGGCCCTACTGCGCACAGGTACAACGTGGTCTCGAAGTTGGGCACCACGCCAATCAGATAGGCATCTGTCAGCTTAGAGAGTTCAACGGCCACGCGGGATGCAACCTGATCACCAGCAGTGTCGGTGAGGGTGACGACTGTTTTGATAGACATATCTGAACCTCCAATTGACTAGATTCATGAAGCATAGACTGCGGCAAAGCTGCCACTGAGTGGTCGGGCTATTCTGTTTGCAGGTCCTGCCTCATACATAGATAGTCGACCCGTAGCAGAGACAAATAAATTAGGTGCTATACTTAACTTGGCCCGAAATATTACAGGACCATTTGGGCCCACTCCTCTTGGAGAATGTTGGGCTAAAACTCAGCGCTCTCAGTCTACGATCTTGCGCAGATGCGGACGGCCCCAGGTGGCAAGCACAAGGAGCAGGGCCGAGATCGCGGCTACAAAGGAGATATAAAACGGCAGGTTGATGTCAATGCTCATCAGGACACCGCCCACCAGCGACATCAGACCGGAAACAAGCGCAATCAGCGACGTGGTAACGCCCATCACCCAGCCTTGTTCATACTCATCCACGCTGCTGGAAAAGATGCCGAGCAGGGTCGGATAAACGGTGCCAACGCACATGAAATAGGCGAACAACGGAATAAACGTGAGCACGGCGACACCCACTAGTGAAAACAGGATGGCGCTAGCGCCCATAATCGCAAAACCGATATAGACGATCTTTTTACGTGGGAACCAGCTCTGAAAGGGTTTCACCAGAAACGAGCTGGAAATGCCAAGCCCAATACCAACCACCAGCATGGCTACACTTCCGCCCACGACCCCGTAGCCGAAGGCACTGGTCAGGTAGTTGACCGTAAAGACAAAAAAGGTCTGCATGGAAATGAGAAAGAAGATGAAGACCGGTAACAGTGCAGCCACAAGCGGGAATTGGCTCACCCGCTGGATGCCGCTGATAAGATCACTCATGCGAAAGACAAAGGGTTCGCGCTCCTTCCTCACATCGTGGAAGAACACCACAGTGAGCAGTAGCGCGATAAGCACAAGCACGACAATAACGTAAAGCGGCAAGGTCAAACTCGCATAGTCACCAATGAAAGTACTGTCAGAGAAGAACGCACCGATGAGTGGACCACCCACCAGCCCGAAGCTACATCCGGTAATGATAAGGCCCATGTTCCGGTCGCGTTCCTGCGCGCTGTGGCTTGCATCAATCATGGCTGCTTGTGCAACGGCCTGATTGCCAGCGGCGAATCCCGTGATCGTCCTACCAAGAACAAGAAGCCAGAAGCTGTTGATGTATATAGCAAATATAGCGATGCCGTATCCTAACACTGCGCCGACCAGACAAATCACCAGCGCTTGCTTACGGCCAATGCTATCCGAGATCTTCGCGATATATAAAACGCCAACAAACCACCCCAGAAAGAACAGGCCAATCACAATGCCATAATAGATATGGCGCGTGGCGACAGAGGTATCCAGACTCAGGAAGGCAGCCTCGGGCTCCATAATCAGCGCGTTGAGGATGGGAAAGACGAGCCCCTGGTTCATAAGATCAACGAACACAACAAAAAGCAGAGTAAACTTTGCAATCCCAGACATAGTGCGCCTCGTGTTCTTCTTTGTTCTACCAGTAGCCCCTCCGGTGAGTTGGGTGTTCCTCTGGTATTTTCGGGCGAAATAACTCTCGGCGACAGCGATGGGTTTTGCCAAGAAATCAAACAAGTAGGAAATCGAATGCCTTAGGCGTCGTCTAAGAAGCCGAGATTAGCAGCAAAAATATGGCCGTCGTGGCTGGACAAGCGTACGTTTCGAATGCGCGGCGGCTGCGAATATCCTCCCGAGCAGCACAATCGGCGAAAAAAGGGCTGGCAAAACACAGTTGCCAGCCCTTTGGATGTATGAGAACCAGCGTTATACGGACTGGACCTTGTGCAGGAAGTCGTCGATCTGCGTACGCAAGCCAAGAACCTCCTGTCGCACGGAAGACGCGGTCTTGGAGACCAGATCAGAGGACTGGTTGGTCTGCTCCGCCGCCTGCGCCACCAGCACCATATTTTCAGAAACGTTTTGCGTGCCTGTAGCGGCCTGATGCACGTTCTCGGTGATCTCGGCAATGGCCGATCCCTGCTGCTCAACAGAGGCGGCGATGCTGGAGGCAAACTCGTTGACCTGCCGGATGCTGCCAGTGATTTCCTGAATGGCTTCAACGGCATCCTTGGAGGATCCCTGAATCGCAGCGATCTGCTGAGAGATCTCTTCCGTCGCTCTTGACGTCTGGCCAGCCAGCTCCTTTACCTCCGTTGCCACAACGGCAAAGCCTTTGCCCATCTCTCCGGCCCGCGCTGCCTCAATGGTAGCGTTCAGCGCCAGCAGATTGGTCTGCTCGGCTATGTCCTGAATGAGATTGACCACCTCGCCAATCCGCTGCGCGGTTACATCCAGATCCAGCACCTTGGCGTTAGTGGCCTCGGCGGCAGTATTGGTCTGCATGATCACGCTGTTGGTGCGGGCAATCTGCCGCGCGATCTCGGCGATGGAGGTTGAAAGCTCCTCGGAGGCTGAGGCGACAGTCTGCACGTTTGCGGTGGCTTCTTCAGAGGCCACAGAGGTCGCCGTCGTCTGCACATTGGTGTTCTCGGCAATATCCGCCAGCTGCTTGGAGGTCTGCTCCAGCTCATCAAACCGGCTGTGAATGGTGCTGAGCGTGGTTTCTGCAGTGTCGGAGAACGCTTCAATCAATTGTTGCGCGCGCTGCTGGCGATCCTGTTCCCGTTTGCGTTCCTCGTCCGCAACTTCCTGCAGGGTCTCCCGTTCGAAGACAGCAGCTACGAAAAACTCCAGCGCATTTGCCATCTGGCCGATTTCATCGGACCGGTCGGTATAAAGGACCCTATCGGAAACATTGCCCTCAGCCAGAGACTGCATTCTCTGTGTCAGGTCCACAATGGGGCTGGCGATGGAATTGCCCATGAACCAGAGGAAGAGACAGCCGACGAGACCAGCGCCAATCGCCGCCATCAGTGCCATATTGCGGATGTTGCGGGCACCAGCAGTCAGCTCATCAGAGGTAACAGACATGGCTGCATACCAGTGCTGACCAGTATTCCCGAGCTGGAATTTTTCCAGAATAAACAGACGGTTATCAACCTCCTGCACGTTGGCCTTGTCGTCGATACCATTCAGGATGTCCTCAACAATCGGCTCAACCTTTTTGCCAAGCAACGCTTGATCGATGTGGCTCACCCATAGCCCCCCTTCGCTGATCAGAGCGAGGTTTTCTGTTTTGTAGGAGCTGGCAGCGTCCATTTTCGCCTGAAGTTTGCTGAAGTCCACATCGACGACCATGACGCCAACCACATCGCCCCTGGCGTTAAGAATGGGGTCGAGAACAGAGACCGATAGCTTGGTTTTGCCTTCAACATCAGAGGCATAAGGTTCTGTAACGAACTGGCTTTTCTGCTCCATGGCACGGCGCATACGACGTTGAACGTCAGCACGGTTGATGTCTGCTGTCAGAGAATGGACACTACTGCCTTCCAGATAGAAGTAAGCAGCGAACTGCCCCATGTCGGTGGCATAGTCCATGCCGATGTAATCACTGTCGCTGCCTGCCACATCAGGCTGCAAAAACACTGCGATACCGAGAATGTCCGAGGTGCCGCGCAGGGCGGCTTCTGTCATGAGGGCGATGTTGCCGCGCGAGGCTTTTCCACTACTGATCTCCGCGCCGTAAGTGTTTGCAAGTGTTGTCGAAATGACTTGCGACTCCTTAAGCAGATCCTGCGCAGTCACGGCCAAACCGGACGCGACGGAGCTGAACAGCGCGCGGCTATCTTGCTCGGCAGACTGCATTGAAAGGTAGGTTCCAATCGAAATCACAAGCGATGAAACAACGAGGAGAATCGCTGCTGATGCGCCGACAATGCGATGACTTAATTTCATTTTTTGCTTCACCATACTGTAAATCCAGTATGGGTTCTGCCAGGCTCCCCCCATGATGCCGGAGGTCAACCACCTTGGGTTGACTGCCCTCTCCCCCCCACAAATACAACAAGCACTAATAAAATAGCTTCATAGTATTCAATTGGATACCGCACCATGATCTATGGCTTAGATAAACCTCAACCAGTTTTTTCCCCTGAGATAGAACCCACTTTTCTACAATACAGAAACACAAATGCTATCTCTATTAGGGTGTATCCATATATGTTATGCAATTAAGTTTACATTTACCTTTGCATGACCGGAATTCGCCCACTGATATACTAAATATATTTTTAGAGGCGCCAGAAAAACGGCGATAAGTTGCCAGTTTATCTTTCTCTCTCCACACTAGTCTTCCCCGCAGAGTATCGCTGCAAACCACTTGAGCCACTTTGCGTTACTATGTAAAGATCACCGACAAAAAAGGGGCGACACCCGAAGGATCACCCCAATTATGTGTGTCTCTTCAGCAAGTTACGACTAAGCAGGGATTTTCTTCTGCTCTGCGTTGGCGAGCGTTGATATGCGTCGTTCGCGCAGTTTCAGCGCTTTTTCCGCATTGCCGGCACGTACATAGCCATAGCCTCGCACTTTCTCAGGCCAGGTCAGCAGATCATGCGCCAGCTTTTCGCCTGCTACTGCAAGGTGCATGCAAACCATCTCCATGTCTGCTTCATATGCCGCACGCAACTTCTTCGCCAGCACCCGCTCCTCATTGTTGCGGAACGGATCAAGGAACGATCCACGCAGCCCTCGGAAGAAGGACATCACCGTAAACGCCTTCATCATCCACGGGCCGAACTCGGTCTTCGTGGGAAGACCGGTCACACGATCCTTTTTGGCAAAGGGACCGCCGCCGATGTGGAAGCGCACGTTCAGATCGCCCTCGAAAGTGTCCGTCAAGCTCTGCATGAACTGCGGCTGGGTGAACAGGCGGGCCACTTCAAACTCATCCTTGTGCGCAAGAAGGCGGAAGTATTGTATGGCGGCGGTGCGCAGGATTTGCTCGCCTGCACCGGCCTTTTTCAGCGCGACCAGTTTTTGCCGATAGAGCTTGCCAAGACCAGTACCCTGATAATCCTTGAGGCGGTTGACCCGATCCTCAATCAGCTCTTCCAGCGGCAACGGCCTGTCCAGCTTGATCACTTGCGCCACTGGCGCCCGCGCTTTGGCAACCCGTTCCGGGTCCAGCACCATCAGGCGGCCCCAGTTAAAGGCCTCGAAGTTTTTGTCGCGAGCTACTCCGTTCAGCTCAATGGCCTGACGAATGGAGCCAAGCGTGACCGGAATCAGACCGCTCTGCCAGGCGGCGCCAAACAGCATCATGTTGGCCATCACGGCATCGCCGCACAGCTCTTTTGCTGCCTGCGTGGTGTCAAAGTAGTCCAGCCGGTCTGCAACCGCTTCTTCCAGTCGCGCCTTCAGGCTTGGTGTGTTGATGTTCCAATCCGGGTTTTTCGAAAAGTCGATGGTCGGCACTTCTTCCGTGTTCACGACAACGCGGGCAGTACCGGGGCGCAGGGTGGTCAGTGCCTCATCGCCTGCTGTCACCACCAGATCACAACCAATCACCACATCTGCTTCGCCCACGGCCAACCGCGCACTTTGCAAATCATCGGCACTCTTTGCGATGCGCATATGCGTCATCACCGCCCCGTACTTCTGCGCAAGGCCCGTCAGGTCCAGCGTGGAAACGCGGCTGCCATCCAGATGCGCGGCCATTGACAGAATCGCACCAATGGTCACAACGCCTGTGCCGCCAATACCAGTCACCAGCAGCCCCGTAGAGCCGTTGATCGCAGGCAGCTCCGGCTCTGTCAAAATCTCGTCGCCAACGCTTTCTATCTCTCGCTCAGCAGGCGTAGTGGCCTTGCGCGGTTCGGCGCCATGAATGGTCACAAAGCTTGGGCAAAAGCCCTCAACGCAGGAGAAATCCTTGTTGCAGGTGGACTGATTGATCTGGCGCTTGCGGCCCAGAGGCGTTTCCAGCGGCTCAATGGAAAGACAGCCGGACTTCTCGCCGCAATCACCACAGCCCTCGCAGATCTCTGGGTGAATGTAAGTGCGGATCTTCGGGTCATCCCACTTGCTGCGCTTGCGCAAGCGGCGGCGTTCTGTGGCGCAGGCCTGATCGTAAATCAGAACCGTCACACCTTCCATCTCGCGCAGGTCCCGCTGCACCGCTTCCAGCAGGCGCCTGTGGTGCACCTCAATACCCGCCGGAATATGCTGGGCTTTCACCCGTTCCACATCCTCGGTCACAACCACCACCTTCGTCGCGCCCTCATTGAGCGACGCGGTGATCAGCTGTGGCACCGACAATTCCCCATCTACTGGCTGCCCGCCGGTCATCGAAACAAAGCCGTTGACCAGCAGCTTGTAGGTCATGTTGGCGTGGGCGGCCACCGCCTGCCGCATCGCCAGAAAACCGGAGTGGAAGTAGGTTCCGTCGCCCATATTGGCAAACACATGCGGCTCGTCCGTAAACGGTGCCTGCCCCACCCAGTGCATCCCCTCGCCGCCCATTTGTGAGGGCGCTTTGGTCTTCACCGGATCATTCATATACGCAATGGTGTGACAGCCGATGCCCGCCAGCGCGCGGCTGCCATCCGGCACCTTAGTGGAGGTGTTGTGCGGACAACCGGAGCAGAAGGAAGGACGGCGCACAGGACCGGGCCGAAGCTTGATCGGCACCGGCACCTTGGCCCGCAGCGCATCATCCTCCAGAAACTCAGCAATGGCGGAGGCCACCTGGTTGGCTGCCAGCACACCGGCAGTGGGCAGCAGCCCCTTGCCCTGCACCTTCAGCGAGCGACCGGCATCAAACAGGATGGATTTGAGCTGCTCCTCAACAACAGGGCGCTTTTCTTCCACTACAAGGATTTTCTTGAGACCCTTGGAGAAGGTCTCAATGATTTTTGGGTCCAGCGGCCAGACCATACCGATCTTCAAGATACGAATGCCGCGTTTTTCTGCTTCCAGAGAGGTCAGCCCCAGCTCATGCATGGCCTGTCGCAGATCAGAATAGGATTTACCCGAGGCGATGATGCCCAGCTCCGCCTCAACAGCAGCATGGGTGATCTGGTTGATATTGTTGGCTTGCGCAAAGGCCAGTGCGCGCGGGATCTTTTCTTCCAGCAGCCGCTTTTCCTGCTGCACCGGCATATCAATTTCACGTATCCAGACGCCGCCCTGCGGGTCTTTGAGGTCCGGCTTCACCACATTAACGCGGTCCAGATCCACCTCCACGCTGGAGGCGCTCTCCACCACATCTGTCACCAGTTTCAGACCCACCCAGCATCCGCTGTAGCGGCTCATCTCCACCGCGAGAATACCGTAGTCCAGAATGTCCTGAGGGTTGGCAGGGTAAAGCACCGGAATGCCGGAGGCGATCAACACATGATCCGATTGGCCCGCAACAGTGGAGGATTTCGCCGCATGATCATCCCCGCACAGCGCCACAACGCCGCCTTTGGGGTGGGTGCCGGCAAAGTTGGCATGGCGGAAAGCGTCACCGGAACGGTCCACCCCCGGCGTTTTGCCGTACCAGAAACCGACCACACCATCCTTGGTGCGCATCTTCATGTTGCCCACGTGCTGTGAGCCCCAGATGGCCGTT
Organism: Pseudovibrio japonicus; assembly: GCF_014651595.1. Classification (GTDB taxonomy): domain Bacteria; phylum Pseudomonadota; class Alphaproteobacteria; order Rhizobiales; family Stappiaceae; genus Pseudovibrio; species Pseudovibrio japonicus. Next base: position 130,379 of record NZ_BMXE01000006.1, read on the forward strand.
GCCGCCAGATCCTCATTCACACCCGGCTGAAACACGATGCTGTGCTTGTCCAGATGCAGTTGCGCCCGCCACAGCTCCATATCGTAGCGCCCCAGCGGAGAGCCACGGTAGCCAGAGATGAACGCACCCGTGTTCAGCCCCGCCAGCTCGTCGCGCATACGCTGCTGCAAGGGCAACCGCACCAGCGCCTGATTACCCGTCAAGAAGACAACACCACTGGTCTGGGTGTATTTGTCATCCAACGAAGGGGCGTTATGGGTTTTCGACGGGGTGGTCTCGATGCTTTTTTCCTTAGAAACCATCAGGTTACTCTCACAAATGTCTGGCGTTGCCGAAAACCGGCAGAAAATGATCTGCGAAAAATGGGCCTAGGTTTTTGGAGATTTCGTTCTGGAGCGTGGCCTACTCGCAATGTTACTCTGACGCATACTGCATGAAATATCAGCAGATGTACAATAATCCAGTGGGAGATTGTGCAAGCGAGGGGCTCCCAGCGATTGCAGCTAGACCTTGCGCAGGTAAGTTTGGCAGTCAAAATCGGTGACTGTTGAGGCATAGGTTTCCCATTCACTCTTACGCCCCGCCAGATACACCCGGAAGAACTCACTGGTCCCCAGCGTCTTAGCCTGCTCGCTCTTGCTCCAATCAGCGATGGCTTGCTTCCAGCTTTGGGTCAGGGGTGGGCACTCCGTAATTTCTTCGAGTTTTTCGATCGGCTTGCCCGGATCAAGCTTTTGCTCCAGCCCCATCAGAATGCCGTGAAGCACAGCAGCGGTCACCAGATAGGGGTTAGCATCCGCTCCGGCTATGCGATGTTCCAGACGGGCATTTGGACCGGACGTCTGTGGCAAACGAATAGCCACACCACGATGATCAAAACCCCAGCACTGGGTTGACGGCGCATAATAGGCAAGCTGGAAACGGCGATAGGAGTTGCCGTGGGGCGCAAAAATGAGGTGCATGTCCTTCATGGTCGCCATTAACCCGCCCACTGCATGCTTCAGCGGTTGGCTCAGTTCCTTATGCGAGCCGCTGAAGATGTTTTCGCCTGCTTGATTGAGTAGGCTTATGTGCAGGTGCAGACCATTTCCCGTGGATTCCGTATAGGGTTTGGCCATGAACGTGGCATCCATGCCGTGCTTGCGGGCAATGTTCTTGACGAGACGCTTGAACTCCACGCACAGATCCGCCGCTTTCAGGGCATCAGCAACGTGCACCAAATTGACCTCAAACTGTCCGCAGCCAAACTCGGCAATTGTTGTGTCCGCTGGAATATTCTGCTCAAGACAGCTTTGGTTGATGTCGCCAATCACCCCCGAAAACTGGCTTAGCACGTCCATATCAAAAACTTGCGACGAGCTCAGGCGCTCTGTTGTGTGCGGAATGATTGGCGGCTGCGGGTGGCCCGCCTCACCAAGCTTCCGGTCAATGAGATAAAATTCCAGCTCCGTTGCAACAACGGGTGTCAGCCCCGCCTTCGAAAAGCGATTGACCACGGCTTCCAGAACAGCTCTTGGATCATAGGGGCTAGGTGTTTTGTGGTCCGGCATGGTCAGGGTCACCAGCGCCTGCGCGGTTGGGGTATCTGCCCAGGGAACGCGCTTCAGACTGCCCGCAACCGGCAGCGCCACGCCATCCGGATCACCTGTGGCAATCGCGAGCGCCATCTCATCAACATCATGGCCCCAGATATCCAAACCAGCGGTCGCGGTCGGAAAGCTCAGTTCTCCAGAAATCAATTTAGACAGACTTTTGACTGGCACCCACTTGCCACGGAGAGGTCCGCAAAGGCCCAGATACAGAACCTCCAGCCTTTCAATATCAGGGTTTGCCGAAAAGAATGCCTGAGCTTCCGCTTCAAATATTTGATTTTGATCTGACATGTCCCACCCTTTTTCACCCCAGAATCTGCATTGCAGTACTCTGCGATTACAGCAGGTTAGGGCTTAAACGGCTTGTTATTCGTGTCCTTCCTGCCTCCAGCGCGCAGAGCGATGAGTGCAAATCGCGTCAGATAAAGGTGAATTTGTATGAAACGGTTCCCCCGAAGGCCATTTGGCAATCGGGGAAAGCTTTGGTACGCAAGCTGCCGCTATTTCCAATAGTCGTTAGCTGCCGCGATGGTCTGGAAGTGTTCCGCAATGGTTTGCGAGGCGCTGATGAGAGCCTGCGTATCGTACTCGTACATCAACCGCATGGCCGAGCGGACGTCGGCGTCCGGCTGCATGAATTTGATGGACATACGGGACAGCTTAACGGCAAGCTCATAGCCTTCCTGCGGGGTGTCCGTTTTCAGTGTTGGGAGCCAGTTTTCATCCATAATTCGCATCCTTATGATTTGGCGGTTTTGGAAGAGCCAGACAGGCAGGAGACCAGCACGATCTCCTCAAACTTCACTGGGATTTGTTCGCGGGCCGCCCTTCGTAAACACTCCCGAAAAGTGGTTCGGGTCTTCGGATTGCAAGTACGCAGGGAAGTTAGCCTTATCCCGAAAGTGGTCCCGGGTTTCCTACAGGAACAGGCAGGAAGGAAAGTGTATTCGTGAAAAGTGGTTTCGGTTTCCCTAAAAGAAAACGCTTAAAGCAACAGGCAGAAGCTGTGCGCTCCTGCCTGTGATTTTTTGGTATTACGGTCTAAGAGTTATTTGCCAGTAACCTGCTGGTACACAGTTGGCTGACCAGTCATCCCGTTTGGCATGGAGTAAACGGTGTAGTTGGTCTCTGCATCCGGCTCGCCCATACCCAGAGAGCCCATTGGCATACCCGGCACGCTCAGGCCCTTGATATCAGGACGCTCAGCCAGCACGCGTTTGACAGCATCAAGCGGGACGTGACCTTCCATCACATAACCATCCACCACTGCGGTGTGGCAGCTCTGCATGTTCTCCGGAACACCAGTCTGACGCTTGATGGTGTCCATGTCTTCTGTCGCATGAACGGTCACGTTGAAGCCAGCTTCTTCCAGCGCGTCAGACCACGCAGTGCAGCATCCACAGTAAGGAGACTTGTAGATGGTCAGGTCTTTGCTGCCCTCTGCGTGCGCAGACATGGAGAATGCACCAGTGGTGAGAGCAACAGCGAACAGGCCAGCGAGCAGGTTTTTCTTGGAGATCATTGTCTATCCAATCCAGATTCTGATTTTTAATTGAGGTAAGTACAGAAGTGTGCTGCTTACGCAGCCCATTGGATTGGAGGCCGGTCAATAGCGGCTTGTTGCGCGGCTAACAAGGCGTCTTGCGCAAAGAAATTCACATGCATCATGCCGTGGGATGGCATCAATGGCGCGGGTTCCGATGTCAAACTCATCACACCAATGCAGGACACAGCTGCCTCGGAGACTTCACCATCCTCGTCACAGCAACTCCACTGCATGGTCTGGTCAGCTGCTTCAGTCTTGTGCTCAGCATGCACCTCCATTGTCTGGAGGGCTTGCGCTGTTTGTTGTGCAGCAAGAGCTGCCGGCATGCTCTTGGCATGGGGCGCTGTTACGAACACAAGCAGCAAAATGGTGAGAACGCGAAACATGCTCGCAACCTAGGCAGAGACTGAGGCAAGATCAAGTTAAACTGCCGTAATCTAACTGAACAAACGCACACTGCGACACTTTGCATCAAAACTATCCCTTTTTCGAAAAAAAGCGCTTGACCTCAACTTAACTTGAAGAAGTACCCCTGTGTTGTCTCTTCACAGACAGGGTGAGGCTGTTCCCCCGACACCGGCGCAATCTTGCGCTTTTGCCTCACCCAACAACACTTGGAGAATTAACATGAGTGAACAAAAACCCGCCTACCTGGTCGCTAGCAGTTTCATGTCGCGGGGCCATGGCTCCCTTGACGAATACGCAAGCAAAGCCCGCCCTCTTCTGGAGGCCGCCGGTGCAGAGCTCGTCGTCTTTGGTGGACCGGACCAACCCTTGGAGCATCTGGAAGGCGCATGGAATTCAGATGCGCAGCTGACTGTCCTCCGGTTCCCGAGCATGGAGGCCCTGAAGGGGTTCTGGGACTCGCCAGAATACCAGGCAATCAAACACCTGCGCACCGACGTCATCCCACCCAACTTCACCGTGGCGGTGGCATCCAGCCTCTAACCCAAGTCCCCGCGCTCTGCTTCCCCAACACGCAGAGCGCCGACTTCCCCCCACTCGCCGTGATGTGAGGACAACACGGGCGAGGGGTGCGCCCGCCGGAACGACATGTGCCTTGACTTTCCGGGTAAACTGCATAGTGTTTGGCGCATTCGAGGCGTAAGGAGATAAAGCGATGAATCAGAACAGGACAACACATTCAATCTGCCCTGTTTCTGTGAAAGTTCATCATCATGCCTTTGTCTATCTCGCTCAACCAGCTGTCGTGGTCCCTACCTGACGGCACTGGCCTTTTTTCTGATCTCAACCTTCAGTTTGCCCCGCACCGCACCGGCTTGATCGGTCGCAATGGCACAGGCAAAACCACGCTACTGAGCTTGATCAGCGGTGCGCTTGAACCTGCCTCCGGATCTGTCACGGTCCAGGGTACCCTTGGCCTGCTCAAACAGCAGGTGCAAAACGGGCCGCGCGATACGGTTGGTGACCTGTTTGGTGTCTCTGATGCCCTGCACATTCTGCAAAAGGCAGAAGAGGGAACGGCCAGCATGGATGAGCTGGCGCAGGCCGACTGGACGCTGGAAAGCCGCATGGAAGCCGCGCTTGCGTCCATGGGGCTGGAGATCACGGCACGGCATCCTCTGGCAGCCCTCTCCGGCGGGCAGATCACCCGCTGCCGGCTGGCGGCGCTTCAGTTTCATGACGCTGACTTTCTGTTGCTGGATGAGCCCACCAACAATCTGGATGCGGATGGCCGCGAGGCACTCGGCGCCTTCCTTGCCAAGTGGCGCAAGGGGGCGATCATCGTCAGCCATGACCGCGCCCTGTTGGAGCAGATGGATTGCATCGTGGAGCTGACCACATTGGGGGCCTCCGCCTTTGGCGGCAACTACAGCTTCTACAAGGCGCAAAAAGCGCTGGAACTGGCGGCGGCCGAACAGGATTTGGCCTCTGCTGAAAAGCGCATGAACGATCTTAACCGCAAGATCCAAAACGTCGCCGAGCGCAAGGCCCGCAAGGATGGCGCTGGCACCCGTGCCCGTTCCAAGCGGGACCAGCCCAAGGTTCTGCTCAACGCCATGCGCAACAAGGCCGAGAACTCACTTGGCGAAAACAGCAATCAGGCGGCTCGCCTGCGTGCGGAAGCCGAGCAGCAATCACAGGCGGCGCGCGAGAAGATTGAGGTGCTGGAGTCCCTGCGCATCAGCGTGGCCTCCTGCGGTATTGCCAAGAGCCAGCGGGTGTTGACGGCGCAAGGGCTGAGTGCAGGTTATGACGCGCAACAGCCCCTGCTTCAGGACTTTTTCCTTGTCATGACTGGCCCGGAACGTGTCGCGATCAACGGGGCCAATGGGTCCGGCAAAACCACCCTGCTGAAGACGCTGGCAGGCCAGCTTAAGCCGCTTGCCGGTTCGTGCCAGTTGCACCCCTCAACGCGTGTTCTCGATCAGCAGGTCAGCTTGCTCAACGCCGAGCTTTCGGTGCTGCAGAATTTCCGTGTGCTAAACCCGGAGCAGGATGAGAACACCTGCCGCGCCATTCTGGCCCGCTTTCTGTTTCGCGCAGACGCCTCCACCCAGCAGGTTAAAACCCTCAGCGGCGGCATGATGCTGCGGGCGGGTCTTGCTTGCGTTCTCGGCGCGGCCCAGCCCCCCAAGCTGCTAGTTCTGGACGAGCCCACCAACCATCTGGACATTGAGGCCGTGGAAGCCATGGAATCCGCGCTCACCGCCTATGACGGTGCTTTGCTTGTAGTCAGCCATGATGCAGCATTTCTGGAAAACATCGGGATCACCAAGCGTATTGAGCTCGATGCATTGCAGCAGGCCTGACCACTCAGATTTTAGCAAATCTTTTAGGCAGGGCTTGATCCTCTTTTCTTATTCGTAGTTTTGACAATTCGCTCAAGATGCATCCTGCACCCCTTAAGTCCCTTGGGGAACATAACGATAGCCAAGAAATAAGAAGGGCTGTGGCCCTGTGTGCTCCCCATAAGAAGGAACTCTTTGATGTACAGCTTTGATGATCTGGTTCGTTTTTCATCGAAAATTCTACAAGCTGCCGGTTTAAACGAAGAGAAGGCCTCCGTAATTGCCCGATTGTTCGTAACCGCTGATGCCATGGGCCATGATACGCATGGATTAAAACTGGTAGCGTTCCATATGCCAGACATCGAAGATGGCCATATGCTTCTCGAGGGAGAACCTGATGTTCTTCAGGACCGGGGAGCGACAGTCGTTTGGGATGGCAAACGCCTCTCGGGAGTGTGGCTGGCACAAAAAGCTCTAAGTCTGGCGGCTGAGAGAGCCAAACAATACGGAACATGTTCCATCGCCATCCAGAGGGCACACCATACCGGTTGTCTTGAAGCCTTTCTCCCCGAGCTGACAGAGCAAGGGTTGATCGCAATGATCACAAACTCTGTTCCTGCTTCAAAACTCATGGCCCCATTTGGTGGGCTAGACCGGGCGCTGTCTACCAATCCCTTTGCAGTTGGAATCCCCACGGGGGACGTCCCCATTCTAATTGATATGTCATGTACGATCTGCGCTGGCACGAAGATAATGCGCTGGGTGGATGAAGGAAAAAAAACACCCGGATACTGGATACAGGACGCTCAAGGAAATCTGTCGAACGATCCAACTATTCTGTTTAGTGAACCAAAAGGAACCCTCCTGCCCATCGGCGGGCATGAGTATGGCCACAAGGGTTATAATCTGGCCCTCATGGTAGAGGCGCTCACCCAAGGTCTTTCCGGGTTCGGCGGTGCAGATTATTCCGAACACATCACTCCAGGCAGCACAAATGGCGGCAAGGCAGACCTTTCCGTTGATAGGCTAGGACCTGTCTTCATTCAGGTTACGGACCCCGAAGCATTTCTTGGTCTAGAGGCATTTGAGCGTCAAACCAAACATCTGGTGGACAGCTGCAAAAACTCACGCCCGATCAATGAGAATGAACCTGTGCGCCTTCCCGGTACCAAAGGATATCTGGGACTTAAAAGAGCTAAGGAGGTAGGGCTTGAGCTTTATCCTGGCATCATGGAAGACATAATTCCCATAGCCGAACGTTACGGTGTGGAGCTACCAGATCCATTGCCGGGGACCTGAAAAGACACGTGAGAATGGGTTCCACGGAGTTTACACTCATGCACGGTCGGTCATATCCTGTTTAGGCGGTTTTGCTGATTGCAGAAGGATTACCAGACATGCAGAAGGTTGTTGTTACAGGAAGTTCTGGCCGCATTGGTAGCGCGATTGTTCGTGCTCTCAAGCCAGCCTACAAACTCATCGGCATAGACCGCATCGCCGCGCCAACCACGACTCATGTTGCAGATATCGCTGATACCAACACCCTGCACCGCTGCTGTCATGGGGCAGTTGCAGTCGTGCATGTGGCGGCGCTGCATGCGCCCCACACCGAGGTCTTCTCTGACGCTGAGTTTCACCGGATCAACGTGCAAAGCACCGTCGCGCTGGCACATGCGGCTCTTGAGCAAAGAGTCCAACGGTTCCTCTTCACGAGCACAACAGCGCTCTACGGCTACGCCAATACGCTTGCAGATAAGGCCGCTTGGATCACCGAGCAAACGAAGCCGCAGCCGCGCACCATCTATCACCGCACCAAGCTGGAAGCTGAGGAACAGCTCGCACTACTCGCCAGTGATCACTTCAAGGTTAGAGTACTACGCATGTCCCGCTGCTTTCCGGAGGAGCCTGCATTGATGGCCGCCTACAGGCTTGCACCGCGGCATCGACGAACGTGACGTCGCCGCAGGCCATCTGGCCGCTCTGACTGATACAGGCAAGGGTTTCGAGCGCTTCATTCTCTCCAGCCAGACGCCCTTTCGCCCTGAGGATGTTGAGGAGCTGAAAGTCGCCGCCCCCGCTGTCATCACCCGCAGAGCACCTGAAATCGTGGAGTTGTTCCGATCCCATGGATGGATGCTGCCAAGGTCGATCGACCGCGTCTATGACCCCGCCTACGCAAGGCAAGTGCTCAACTGGCAAACTCGCTGGGATAGCTTTGACCTTACCCCAGCACCGATCCTAGCTGACGTATGATAGAGTACGCTGGTCGTTTTCGGACTTGGCTATCAGCGTTTCGACACCATCAGCGAGGTGGTAGATGCAGCCCTGTTTGCGGGGCAGTTGCAGCAGTTCCAGCTGATCCAGCCCCATGTAAATCCCGCGAAGAATGATGGAGGTGATGCCGTGGGTGACGATGATGGCCGGGGCGGTCAACTCATCCAGAAAACTCTGAACACGCGCTGAGATTTCCTCGAAGGTTTCGCCTTGCGGGCTCATAAAGTGCCAGAGGCCACTTTCGTAATCATCCCCGATCAGGCTCTTCAGTTCCGATCTGGCCTTCCCTTCCCAAGCACCGAAGTTGATTTCCTTCAGGCGGTCATCCAGTACTTGTTCAATCTGCGGCCCAAGCGCGATCTGTGCGGTATGCACGGTGCGATACTGCGGGCTGATAAACGCCTGCTTTGGCAACGTCTCAACACCGGAAAGCAGTTCGTATTGCAGCTGCGCCTGTGCTTTGCCTTTCGCGGTCAGCGGAGAATTCTTCTGCCCCTGAAACTTGCCCGCGACATTCCATTCAGTTTGACCATGCCGAAGCACAAAAAGTTCCGGATACTTTACCAAGAGACCACCCAACAAAAAAAACATCTAAAATCAAGAGATGGAGTGTGCCGACAACTGCAGAGTGTGTCCAGCCCAAACCAAGGAGGCGCCGAACCTTGCGACAAACTGAGGCCTTTCTAAGGCTATTCGGCTCCACCCCACTGAAACTCAATTGATTTTAACAATAAGCTGAGTTAGCACCGGTACACCTGCAAGGTATCCGCATGACGAGTATTACAAACAAGCGTGTAAGCAAAAATGAAAAGTGACAGTGCAGATCATATCGGCTCTGTAGAGACAGTCGCCGCAACGGTTGCCATCATCGGCGGCAAATGGAAACCGATCCTGCTTTACCATCTGGTGACCGGCTCCAAACGATTCTCCGAATTAAAGAAACTCATGCCCTGCACCTCTGACCGGATGCTCACCCGCTCACTGAGGGAGTTGGAGGTAGACTTCATCATACGCCGCGAGGTATATGCCGAAGTACCTGTGCGTGTGGAATACTCACTCACAAAAGACGGCCTGTCGCTCATACCGGTCTCAATGCCTTGAGCAAGTGGGGGCTGTCCCGCGCTGGAAAGGACGACGAGCCTGCAGAGCCGTCGTCTCTCTTTGACGCATTGCTTCCAACATTTTCGGGGTAGCCCTATGAAGATCGCATTTCTGGACCAGAGCACCATCGGGCCATCCGTCCGCATCTCCAAACCCGCTTTTGCCCATGACTGGGTAGACTATGACAACACTTCCCCTGACGAGGTGCTGGAGCGGTTACAAGGGGTCCAGATCTGCATCACCAACAAGGTTAGGGTTTCGGCTAGTGTGCTGAAGCAGCTACCGGACCTGAAGCTGATCTGCGTCGCGGCAACCGGTTTCGACAACGTCGACATCGCCACTTGCGACGAGTTGGGCATTGTGGTCTCCAACGTGCGCGGTTATGCGGTCAACACGGTACCAGAGCATGCCTTCGCACTCATTTTCGCCCTGCGCCGCTCGCTCGTGGGGTACCGGCAGGATGTGATCAACGGCGAGTGGCAAAAGGCCGGCACATTCTGCTTCTTCAACCACCCTATCAAGGATCTGGCAGGCTCGCGTCTGGGGATCATCGGCAGTGGTACACTGGGCAAGGGTACAGCCCGCATTGGTGAGGCTTTCGGCATGGACGTGGTCTATGCGGAGCGCAAGGGAGCCGCTGAGGTTCGTTCGGGTTACACCCCGTGGCAGGAGGTGATCACCACCAGCGATGTGATCTCCCTGCACACACCGCTGACGCCGGAAACCCGCGGCATGATCTCCACGCCGGAGTTCGAGGCGATGAAACAGAAGCCGATCCTCATCAACACCTCGCGCGGAGGTCTGGTTGATGAAGCTGCTCTGGTAGGGGCACTCGACAATCAGCAGATCGCCGCTGCGGGATTTGACGTGCTAACCACGGAGCCACCACAAACCGACAATCCGTTGCTGGGCATTTTGGACCGCCCCAATGTGATCGTAACGCCTCATGTTGGCTGGGCCTCAGAAGAAGCCATGCAGACGCTTTGGGATCAGCTGATTTCCCACATGGAGAACTTCCATAAAGGTACGCCGACGAACGCTGTTGGTAGCGCAGGCCGCTAAGACACAGTCTATTCAGCTGGCGGCGATGACAATCCCGACGCCAGCCAGCGCAACCAGAACGCAGCCCGCCAGCTCAACCGGCGTGATCTTTTCTCGGAAAAACATCCATGACGCAGCCAGCGTAAAGACCAGCTCGATCTGGGCCAGTGCGCGCACATAGGCGACCTGCTGCAAGGTCATGGCGGTAAACCAGCCGATAGACCCGGCAATGCCCGCCAGCCCCACCAGTGCGGACAAGCGCCAGTTTACGAACGCCGCACGCAGCTCTGATGGGCACTTCACAGACATCCATGAGGCCATAACCACCGTTTGGAACGCGGTCACACACACCAGCGTAAACGCCGCTTGCAAGAGGAAGGAGTCCGCCTCAACAGAGAGGGAGGCGGTGCGATAGAAGGCAGCGGACGCGCCGAAAAAAGCCGCCGAGGCCAGTCCAATCAAGGCAGGTTTGCCAACCAAGGACGACAGCACAACGGCGCGCGATGGTCTCTGCTTACCAAAGCTGATGAACAACACCCCGATGATACCAAGAGCAAGCGCGCCCATGCCAAGCGGGGTCAGCCGTTCCCCCAGCAGAATGAAACCAAACAGAGCGGCCTGCACCGGCTCCGTCTTGGAATAGGCCGTGCCCACCGCAAAGTTGCGAAAAGAGAACAGGTGCACCAGCAAGAACGTGGCAATGATCTGCGCCAACCCGCCGAGTACGGCGGCCCAATAAAAGGCGGTGCCCACACCGGGTATCCCCTCGCCCGTGAGCCGGAGGATGAGCGCCAGATATAAAACCGCAATTGGGAAGCCAAACCCGAAGCGAATGAAAGTCGCGCCTGTGGTTCCGATCTTGCCCTTCAGATACTTTTGCAGCGCAGAACGCAGGTTCTGACTAAACGCCGCCGCAATCGTGATCGGGATCCACAGTTCCATTTTGACATATCCTCAACTGCACCCAACCAGCATAGAGCGATCACCCCCATATTTGCTATAGTTTTCCTTATATTATCCTGTAAGCATACTCACCTTTTATTGAGGTATACAGAATATTCTTCAATCACATTGGGGGACTTGGCTTAGCTGGTACTCAGGCCCCCACAAACATCTCGGTGCCCCTAATGATGAGGAAGGAACGTTTGTTCTTTTGCGCCGAAAACGCATCCCCTCACACGATTGCGCGCAGTCCGTCTGTTGCAATTAGCGTTTTCCAAGCCATCAACTTTCCAGTCTTTTTCTCGGACTAAGTCCATGGTACTGCTATAGTCCTCTGACCTATCAGCGCCAATTACTGCTTGAGAGTTGACCGACTGCTGCATGTCGTATCGTCTTGTGACCTTGCTAAAATCTGTCCTGCTCACGTGCATCACCTTGATGCTCGTGTTTTCCGTCATTGGCCGCTCTTCGCCCTCGCATGACCTGCGTCTACTGGCGCAAACAACCTATCAGCAGCATGTGATGGAAGAGGCGCATAGTCAGGAGACAGACCACAGTCACGACGTGTTTGAAGATGATCAGGAAGTCGCAGGGCACGTGCACGGACATAACTCTTCTGATCATTCACACGAAGCATCGGCTGAACCTGTTCTTACGCGTCTGATGATCTCAGCGATTGCGGGCAAGCCCGCAGCTCTACCCATTAAGAGCCTACGATTTGACCTCGCCTCACGGTTGGAGCGCCCTCCCCGTCCAGTCCTTCTGTAGCACCAATCCTTTAAACTACAGATGGACTTTCCATGCTATTTCCTCTTCAGCGCGCAGGCGCTGAGCGGTGGACGCCGACACGTCTTCTGCTGCTCTCCTGCATCTTGCTGCTGGCATTCACATTGCCTGCAATGGCCCACGGCATTGCGACCGGTGACAAGGGCTATATTCAAGAGATCTCCGGGATCAACCTCATCCCCTTCATGTATCTTGGCGCCAAACATATGGTCACGGGATACGATCACATCCTGTTTCTGCTGGCCGTCGTTTTCTTCATCTACAAAAGCAGAGACATCGGCATCTATGTGAGTCTGTTCGCCATCGGCCACTCCACCACGATGTTGCTCGGGGTCTACTTCAACATCGGCATCAACGCATACCTCATCGACGCCATCATCGGCTTCTCGGTGGTTTATAAAGCGCTCGACAACATGGGCGCTTATCGGGTGTGGTTTAAGTATCAGCCCAACACCCGCCTCACCACACTGGTCTTCGGGTTCTTTCACGGCTTTGGGCTGTCCACCAAGATCCACGAGTACGACATCTCGCCGGACGGACTGGTGCCAAACCTGCTTGCCTTCAACGTGGGCGTCGAACTGGGTCAGTTGCTGGCCCTGAGCGGTATTCTCATCGTTATGGGCTACTGGCGGCGCACGCAGACATTCTGGCGTTACGCATACTCCCTGAACACCACCATGATGACAGCAGGCTTTGCGCTGGTTGGATACCAGCTCACCGGCCTCTTCCTATCTTTATAATTTGAGGCCCCATGTATAATACAACTCCCCCAAAGCGCTCCGAGCTGCCAACTTCGGCCCAGCTAATGCGCTCAACAATCATCGCTGCTCTTTCCGCACTGGTTCTTCTGGTCGTGGTGATCCTACCCTCTGAATACGGGGTGGATGCCACAGGCATGGGCCGCGTTCTGGGCCTGACCCAAATGGGCGAGATCAAAACCCAGCTGGCCAAAGAAAGCGCTGAGGATGCAACCGCAACCGCTGCTGCCACACCTGCCCCAACCCAGCCCGTTCCATCCGCTGCACCGGAACTCGCCGGGCGCATGGATGAGATCGAACGGAAGCTGACCGAGGTCATGCTAAAGCAACAGCTAGAGCAAACTGCGGAAGCGACTTTCGAACCGGCTGTGAACACAGCAACACCGCCGGTGAAAACAGTGGTCACGGCCCCTGTGGTGCAACCCGCTGCTCCAGCCCCTGAGATCAAAAGCGACCAGACCACCATCGAGTTGGCGCCCGGCGAAGGCGTTGAGGTGAAGCTGGTGATGAAGGAAGGCAAGACAGCCTTCTATCGCTGGACAGCAAACGGCAGCGTTCTCAACTACGACACCCACGGTGATGGGAACGGAAGATCCATCTCATATGTGAAGGGACGCGGCATCCCGCAGGACGAAGGCGAGCTCACAGCGGCATTTGATGGCAACCATGGCTGGTTCTGGCGCAACAGAACTAACAGCCCTGTCACATTATCACTGGAGACGCGTGGCGACTACGAGGCATTTAAACGTCTGAAGTGACCGACTCAATAAGGTAACCTGGTCGTCAATTCGGGTGGTTTTTTCATAGTTTCACCGTCAAAATATCTGTGAAAGAGAATAAATCACCCGGATTTGTCCCCGGATGCGCACAGAATCTGGCGACAATCTGTCATGGGTTTGATTACTTATTCGGTGGCACTGTCATGATATATTTGTCATAAAACCAAATTAGTACTCTCAAAATTGTAAGTAACCCCAACATTCCGCTTGGTCACTTTGCGATTTGTCATAGGAATGCGCCTCAAACCCCGGTATGGTCCTTAAATCAGCGCTCTCCACGCCCGCAAAGCCTACGTACTCCTACTTATTTCAATCTCCCCCATTTCGATGCACTTTCGCGTCAAATCTTTTGCACCCGGTGAAAAACTTTTCACCAGCAAGGTTTGCCGCCACCCTCGGCAAGCCTCATTCGGGGCCTTACCGCCTGCTATCCCCCCTTTTAGTAGGCGCGTAACAACCGAGTCATATGAGTAAAGGCGAAGCCCACACCCTGCTGTTCCTGACAGCATTCCCTCCTCCCGGGCTTCGCTTTTTACTCACTCAACATGTGATCGGGAGACCTTTAAGGTGACGAAGCTGCGTCCAGGCGTCATTTTTGGCGAAGAATACAAAACCCTCATTCAGGCCTCACGCGAAGGGCAGTACGCTCTTCCAGCAGTAAACGTGGTTGGCACTAACTCAATCAACGCAGTGCTCGAAGCTGCGGCAGCCAACAAATCCGACGTAATCGTACAGCTCTCAAACGGCGGCGCACAGTTCTACGCTGGTGCAGCCATGCCGGACAGCTTCCAGGCTCGTGTTCTTGGCGCGGTATCCGCTGCCCAGCACGTGCACCTGCTGGCAAAACATTACGGTGTTTGTGTCGTGCTCCATACAGACCACGCAAACCGTAAACTGGTGCCTTGGCTGGAAGCTCTTATCTCGCACGGTGAAGACTACTTCCGTGCAAATGGCCGTCCCCTCTTCACATCACACATGCTGGACCTTTCCGAGGAAACTCTGGAAGACAACCTGTCTGAAAGTGAGCGCCTGCTGAAGCGCATGGCTCCTTTGCAGATGAGCCTTGAGATCGAACTCGGCTGCACTGGTGGTGAAGAAGACGGCGTTGGTTCTGATGATGACATCGGATCTGACAATCCAAAACTGTACACCCAGCCAGAAGACGTGCTGGAAGCGTACAACCGCCTCAACCCACTGGGCCACTTCTCTGTAGCTGCCTCCTTCGGCAACGTGCACGGCGTTTATAAGCCGGGCAACGTGAAGCTGCGCCCTGAGATCCTGCGTGAAAGCCAGAAGCTGGTTCGCGAAACCCACGGTCTGGGCGAAAACCCACTGCCACTCGTGTTCCACGGTGGTTCCGGCTCTGAGAAAGCGAAAATTGCGGAAAGCCTCGGTTACGGCGTGTTCAAAATGAACATCGACACTGACACCCAGTTCGCATTCTCCGAACAAGCAGGCGCTTATGTGTTCGAAACGCCAAATGCGTTCAAACATCAGATCGACCCGGAGACCGGTGTCCCTTATAAGAAGGTCTACGATCCGCGCAAATTGCTGCGGGAAGGTGAAAAAGGCATTGTCACTCGTATGACAGAAGCCTTTGCTGATCTTCGCAGCGCTGGTAAATCCCTAGCGCAGTAAGAATGACCTGACAGACCACACGTTGGGGGTGTGGTCTGGTTTTTGATGGAGTACAGGATGAAAGCGCTATTCATTGGCCAGTCCTATATCGACGTAACCTTTTTGTCAGAAATCATGCCGGAAGGCGATGAAAAGGCAATTGCGCAGGATTATGCCGTCAGCTTTGGTGGCAACGCTGTAACTGCAGCTTTTGTCTGCGCAAAGCTGGGCATTGCACCAGACCTTCTGTGCTCCATGGCAGATGACTGGCTGTCCCGCATGTTCCGCGATATGGCAGCCAAGTACTCCATTCCGATCCACAGCTGTAAGGTGAAGGAAAGCTCCCTTTCCTTCATCATGCCAAAGGACGGCAAACGCGCCATCGTGCGTTGTCGTGACAACGATTTCCTGCACCCGTTCCCAGAGCTGAACCTTGCTGGCTGTCAGGCGTTGCACGTGGATGGTCACATCCCGCACGCAGCGCTGCACTACGCCAAACTGTGCCGCAAGCACGGTATCCTCACTTCGCTGGATGGCGGCGCTGTGCGTGAGAACACTGAAGAGCTTCTCGATTACATTGATGTGGCGATTGTCTCTGAACTGTTCTGCGAGCAACTGGGTAAATCCCCGGAAGACACGCTGGAATACCTGCGTGCCAAGGGCGTCAAGGTGGGCGGTGTGACACAGGGTGAACAAGGCCTGCTCTGGTACGAAGACAAGTGCCCGATCAAGCGTCTGGCTGCTCTGAAAGTACCGGGTGATCGCGTCCTCGACACCAACGGTGCGGGTGATACCTTCCACGGTGCTTATGTTTACGCTTATCTGGCGGACCCTAAAGGGGCTTGGGAAGACCACTTCAAGCTGGCCCGTGCAGCATCTGCCCATGCCATTCAGTTCCTCGGCAACGAGGCGTCTCTACCAACCGTCCTTGATCTGGACAACGTGCAGAAAAACTTTCCTGCGAGCGACTAATTCTGGAGGGCTTTGCTGATGCTTAACTGCGCAGCGGTTGAGCCTTCTGGTGCCAAATAAAAACAATAAGAACGAACAAAAATAATAATAACAGGCCCCACTTGGGCACTTGTTCATGTGGCGCTCGCACACTCCAAAAAACCCCGTCTCTTCATGAGGCGGGGTTTTTATTTTGCCCTTCCCCTCCCAACGCCAGAACTCCACAGCAGGCGATGACTCACTGATAGCTATACCCCGGTTATTTAGGCGGGCTAAAAATGTGGGAGAGCGGTCAAGAACCTTCAATTTTCTCAAATTCACTTCGTTAAAAACCGAGAATTCACGGGCTTCTCATTACCTAGATATAGCCCTCTGAATTATTACTGGCATTGTTTTACTAATATTCCTCCAAAATTCCTACGAATATAAGTAGGCACATGATGAGGCCGATTGATCACAGGCTTCTTTCACAAGGTCACAAATTGTATTCCAAGAACTGCTCGCCAGATGCGACAGAACAATTTCTGCATGCCAAATCAATGGTTTCCGGCAGCAGTATTTAGCTCAGTTTTTATTGTTTCAAACAGGGTTTTTACGATGACTCATCTCAAGTACTCATGTGCATTAATCGCTTTGTTAGCGGGTGCAGGCATGGCACACGCAGGCACAATCACCATCACCCCAGGCGACGCTAGTGCGGTCACTCATTACAAAGGCGAGACAGACAACCTCGCAACAGCCTATGATGAGACTACAGAGACACCCATTGGCGAGCGCAAAAATGTAGACCGCATTTTTGCCAACGAAATTAACGATAATGCAGCAAGCATTGCTGACTTCGAAACTCTGTTTGGAACAATTCAGACCACAGCAGCAAACCCAATCCCGACAACTGCGACAGATCCCCTCATCGACGCGGGCAGCACAGCACTTGCTGATGCAAGAGCGGCGGTTGACGCGATTGATAACAATCAGGCACTGAAGGATGAGTGGACCACATATCTCGACCATGTGAAAGCAAAAGCTGCTGCTGGCGAAGAGGTTACAGAGACCAGACCCGCTGATCCAACCGCAGGCGACTATACGGGCGGAGCTGTACCAGCGACTGCACTAGCCACTCTGGGCGATTTGGATACCGCAGTAGGTGATTACTCTGGCGCCTACGACACGTTCGTAACCGAAAACGCCGCCTACAATACCTACACAACAGCGAGTGCTGATGGTGCTTCCGGTAGAGCAACCGCTGAAGCGCTTGAGAACGGCGAGGGGCTGGCAACCGGCATTCTGGCGTCCTTCAACGCAGTAGACGCAAAGATTGGTGACATCAGCACCCTGCCAAGCGACTTGCAGGCGGCGGATCCGGCAGAAACCACCATGGTCTCCGCTGTGACCGCGCTGAACGAGAAGGTTGGGTCGCTGGATGATCTGAACTCATCCTTCACCGGCACTGCCCGTGACAATGTGGTTGCCGCCGTTAACAGCAATGCTGATCGGATTACCGCGAATACGGATGCAATTGCTAGCAACAGCTCGCGCATTGTTTCGCTGGAAGAGGACGTGGATGAGCTGCAGGCCGGTGTTGCCATGGCGATCGCGATTGCCAACGCGCCAATCATTCAGGGTGGCATGAACGGTCTGTCACTCTCCGGTGGCTTTGGGCACTTCAAAGGAAAGTCAGCTGGCTCCATGAAAGCCGCGTTCATGCCCATGGAGAACGTTGCCATCACAGCCTCTGTCGCAACCGACTTTGATGAAAACGTCGCCGCCGGTGCCGGTATCGGCTTCTCGTTCTAAAATTCTCAGGAGAGGCACATGAGCCGACTTCTCTCAATCTTCTTTGTCGCCTTCGCCATGGTATTCCATGGCGGGGGCATTGTCGCAATCTCCTCCGCTCAGGCAAAGGAGGAATGGTCCGTTCAATGCAGCAGGCAGCAGTGCCAAGTTTATGCAGAGATCCGACTACAAAACGGCGTTTTATTCAACAACATCGCCTTCCGCAAGCTCAACGCGACCACCTATGCAGGCATCCTCAAACTGCCGTTGGGCATTCACATCCCGAGCGGCATCAATATCGGCATTGACGATGCAGCGATTATTCAGGCCAAGCTGATCACCTGTAATCCTGAGGGCTGTGAGGCCGCCTTTACCGCGAACAAAACGGTCGTGGACTTCCTCAAGCGCGGCGATCAAATGTCGATTCTCGTGCGCAAGGCAGGCGACAGAAAGCAACTGGCCCTCAACTACTCTCTTATCGGCTTCACCCGCAACTGGAACGAGTTCCACCATCGCATGGAAACCATGACGCCGTAACATGAGGGGCAAGGGGGTAATCTGGACGGTTCAACACCCTCTCAATTTCTACGTTTCCGGGAAGATCTGGTTCTCGGCAACCCACTGATCAAACGCACGCAATGTGTTCTCCTGCTCTTTACCAACCATCACCAGATGGTCAGAGTTGGGGAGCACGACGAGCGTTCCGTTGTTTTTGTAGCGGTTGGCGGTAAGGTGAGCGATGCGTGGGGATACCATTCGGTCTTTGGCACCCGCTATTGTGAGCACGGGCACGGTGATGGCATTCACATCCACCCGTGATGAGCGATGCGGATCAAGGAACCAGAAGGCCATTTCGGCGTAAGCGCGGCCGGATTCCACATTGAGCTTTGCAAAGAATTCGCGGGCCTTTTCCTCCGACTGTTCGTTCGCCGCACAGGCGCGGAACGCCGCCCAATCCGGATAGAGCGGTTTCCGCCAGAACCCCCACTGCAAGAAGTGCTTATAAAAGGCTCGCGTCGTGGTTGGGTAGAACGGGTACATACCCCATGCAGGTGCCGTGGAGAGTAAGAGCAGGCCCTTGCTTTCCACGCGAGCGCCAACGAGCTGGGCTAACAAGCCGCCCATGGACCCACCTCCGATGATGGGCGGTTCCTCCAGTGTTTTGACCAAGTCCACCAGATCATTCACATAGTCCAGCAGCCGCACACGTGCGACTCGTGTTGCGGCTTCCTGAACAGGCAGATCATGGTAACGCAACGTGGGTGTGTGCACGGAGTATCCGCGCTGTTCCAGCTCTACCCGTATTTCATCCCAGTTGGAACCATGCCCGCCTGTACCATGGATGAGAACAATCTCTTTCTTCGCCATCTGTTTGTCCTTCCCGGAGCAAAAGAATTCGATCAAAAACAAGGCTCACTTTGAACGGCTTCTCAAGGTCCATCGTGTAGCTACAAGAAGCCTTAAAACGTAAATCTCTTGAGGAATTGAGCGCGGTTCACGATCAAGGGAGAAGGTTCGAAATCGCTACTCGCACTCATAGTATTAGGAAATAGGTCATTTCTGAATGAATTCTCTTAATGCGGTTAAAGTTTGCTTCATTGGCATTGTTTTGGCGAGCTGCGCTGCAGTGGCCATGGATGCCATCTCCAAAGTGACCGGAATTTGCCGATGAGCAAAAATTCTGAGCCTCTAATCCGAGGGTATCAGGCCGCCTCAAGAAGTTTGTAAGATGTTTTCAGCGAGAGAACGCTGTCTGGTGAAAGTGCAGTATTGAACCCATGAGCACAGAAGAAAATCCTCAGCTTAAAAAGGGCGTAGCTGGCTGGTTTTTACTAGCAACCCTTGGTGTTTCCTACGTGATTTCAGGAAGTTTTGCCGGTTGGAACTACGGCTTCGCGGTTTCAAGCTGGTTTGGCATGATGATCGCGGTAGGACTAATGGGCATCATGTACTTTGGCCTCGTTCTCTGTCTTGCGGAGATGTCTGCCGCACTGCCAAGCGCTGCCGGAGGCTACCGGATTTCGCGAAAGGTGATGGGCGATACCGGCGGCTTTGCAACGGCGCTGGCCGTTCTGCTGGAATACTCCATCGCCCCTGCGGCTATTGTGATTTTCATCGGCCAGTACCTGAATGCGCTCTGGGGCATTGATGGGCCGTTGGTGTACGCCGCGTTCTATCTATTCTTTATCGGCATTCACCTCATCGGCGTAGGCGAGGCCCTGCGGTTTATGCTGGTGGTGACCGTACTCGCTGTATTGGCCATTGTCGTGACGCTGGTGGCGTTGGTTCCCAGTTTCAGCATTGCCAATTTAGCCATATCCTCGCAGTCTCCCGCTGATCAACAAACGCTTTTTGCATTCGACAGCTTCTCAATCTGGGCTGCTCTGCCTTTCGCGATGTGGCTGTTTTTGGCGGTGGAAGGAGTGCCTCTTGCAGCCGAAGAAGCCAAGAACCCTGCGACAGACCTTCCCCGAGGCATCATCGCCGCCATGGTCTTTTTGCTGGTCAATGGGTTCTTGATTGCGGTGATCATACCGGGCGCGGTGACCTCCGGAGAGGTGGGGGGCTATGATGCGCCGCTGGTTGATGCTCTTCATCACGCATTTGGTGGAAGATCCGCTTTGGCAGCCTTCGTCAACGTGGTTGGCCTTGCCGGGCTGATTGCCTCGTTTTTCTCCATCATCTTCGGCTACAGCCGCCTGGTCTTTGCCATGTCGCGCGAGGGCTATCTGCCACGCTTCATGTCTGCCGTCAGCTCGCGCAAAGTGCCCCATTGGGCGCTGATCATTCCCGGTGTAATCGGCTTTATCTGCTCCCTGACCGGCGAAGGTCAGCTGATGATCAACATCGCGGTGATCGGGGCAACCCTATCCTACGCATTGCAAAGCATGAGCTATATCCTGTTGAAGCGGAACTACGCCGACCTGCACCGCCCCTACAACGCACCGGGCGGGCAAAAGACCGCTTACGTCACACTGACCCTTTCAGTAATCGCCCTCACCTCCTGCTTCGCCTACGACCTCGTAGCCGCAATAATCGCCTCAAGCCTTCTGGGTGTGGGCGTTATCTATTACGTACTGATGGGTAAACAGGCACAATAGCAGCGTGTTGAGCCTGTTGTGTTGGGATGTGGCCGCATAACATAGTCTTGTAGTGAGTAATGATGTTTCAGGCTAAGCCTAAGAGATCGCCTCAATGATTAGCAACTTGGCCAGCCTTCCCGCCCTGTGTCTGGTCATTTTCGAGGTCTGCGATGCTTTGGTTGCAGAAAAAGGAATTGCCTTATCATGTCAGACTGTTTTCCAGCACCTCGTTGTTTTAGAGAAAGCCGGACTGATCGTAAAATCATGGAAGTAGTGGACGAAAGCCCATTCGTTGATCACCAACGAAGATCACATTACTGCTGCATCATGGCTCATGAGGCACAAACATAACATAGAGGAAATATGAGGATTTACGTGACTAACGTCTTTGTCGATGATCAGGACAAAGCAGAGAAATTCTACACTGATCTCCTCGGGTTCAAGGTGAAGAACAATATTCCTTTAGGTGAAAACCGTTGGCTGACGGTCGTATCGAGTGAAGATCCTGAGGGAACGGAGCTACTGCTTGAGCCAAGTGACCATCCTGCCGTGAATCCCTACAAAGAAGCACTGTTTTCCGATGGCATCCCTGCACACTCTTTTCAAGTGCAGGACCTTGATGCGGAACGAAAAAGATTGGGCGATCTGGGAGTAAAGTTTACTGTTGAGCCGATGGATGCAGGGCCGGTCCGCATGGCAGTTCTCGACGACACCTGTGGGAATCTGATTCAGTTGATTCAGATGACTAACGCCGCCCAATAGTTAATGCAGCACTGTCAGCTCACGTAAGGTGCGCCATTGGGCCTTGATCATTCCGCGTGTCACCGGGTTTATCTGCTCCCTGAGCGGCGAAGGACAGCTGATGATCAACATCGTGGTAGTCGGGGCAACCCTATCCTACGCACTTCAAAGCATGAGCGATCTCCTGCTGAAGCGGAATTTCGCCGACCTGCACCGCCCCTACAACGCACCGGGCGGGCAAAGACTGCACACGTCACACTGACCCTTTCAGCAATCGCCCTCACCTCCTGCTTCGCCTACGACCTCGTAGCCGCAGTCATCGCATCAAGCCTCTTGGGCGTGGGCGTCATCTACTACGTGCTGATGGGCAAAAAAGCAGCATAGGCAGCGTGTTGAGGTCGTTGTATCAGGCTCAGCTTATGATGCGGTCTGAATGATTGGCAGGATGGCGGACAGAGCTGCCGACTTTACTCAGAAAGCATAGCTGGAATACAAACCGGCCAGATCCTAGCTCACCTAAAACCAGGCTCAGTGTCCACTAGCGATTTGAGAAGCCGTCAACCTTCTGCTGAGAACCCTTGCCGATCTTGGGGCCGTTCTGGTTGATCCGGCAGTAATCTTCTGTTTTGGCTTTGTGAATTTAGAATCTGTTTTTTGAAATCATCCACCAGCTTGACCGATTGATGTTGAGTAATATGATTGGAGTCCAAGTAACGATATTTTCCCTCAGCATCAAAAGCTGATATTATTTTGTTGCCCTCAAAAACGGCCTTAGCCGCGTCCCAAACTGCAACATTTTCATTCAATCCCATAACTTTCGTGAAAGCACGCTCTTGGCGAGTACGTGTGTGAATAGTTTGGTCAATATCTACCCTACAATCATCAGTATCAAATAATCTTTGCTGAACAGCGCAAGATTCAACGGATCCTTTTTCTAAATTAAGCAGCGGAACATCCAAGGCAAGAATCAGTTTCGCTTTCCTTTCTCTCAATTCTTGCGCAAAATTGTTTAGTGATGAAATTAGGTTTTCCTCCCTCTGATTTGGCTTAACCTCTACATCCAAGGGAATGTTGGACACCAGTTTGTTGTTTAGATGCCCGCTCAGAAATGTAAAAAATACTATATCATTTTCTTTTACTTTCTCTAAGGTTGCTTGATAGACTGAAGAGTCCTTGCACGTTTTATCAGAGAAAAAGCAATATGGCGGATCTAACCGGTCGGCCGTATTAATGAACCGAACCTGATAAGGTGTTGTCTGTGAAGCTTCCGACAGCATATATGTCAATTGTGCTGCATGACTATCGCCAAGCGTGAACAAGATATTTGGCTTTTCATCAGATCTATCAGAAGATAAACAGGCTGCTATAGGGTCAGAATATTGACTTGTGGCTTCTGGTCCATGACATAGAACTGGATCATCTCGTTCCGGCTTTGGCGCTCCCAAAAATTGGACTAGGTTGGTCGTGTTACGTTTCGCCACTACATACGCTTGCGTGCCCACAACATGGAAAGTGGTAGCCATTAAAGCAACGCCAACCAAGGCTATTTTTTTTGGGGAAGCAAACCATCTGTACTTCCGCAGTGGCGTTTCTAACGCCTGATATGCTAGCTCAGAAAGTAGTATAGCGACAAACAAGCAAAGTAAGGTCGCTTGTATGCTGTTACCAATAGTCCATCTTCCCAAGACTAGAATTGGCCAATGCCACAGGTAAAGTGAGTAGGAGCGCAGTCCAATAAGGATAGCTGTTTTGCTATTAAACAGTCGACCCAAGACGCCACGATCTGCAAATAAGATGAGTCCAGAGGCAGAGAAAACCGCGATTATCGTCGGCAATGGCGATGTGCTGGCGCTGAAGTTTATCGTGCTTCCAAGGGCGACGATAGAAGCCACCGCAATCCATGAATGCGGAACACTCTTAAATCGCAAGAGTCTCTCTCTATGAATTGCCAGAAGTGCACCAAGCCCAAGTTCCCAAAATCGAGTTGGTAGCAAGTAAAAAGTAGCTGCATGAAAATGGCTAAATAACAAGACATAGGCAAGCAGGGATAGGGCAGACGTAACGGCGATCACCTTCGCCAGGTTGTTTCTAAATATGAAGATAATAAACGGAAAAATAATATAGAATTGCTCTTCAATACCTAAAGACCAAGTATGCGTAAATGGATTCAACTGCGTGCTGGTGGCAAAGTAGTTCTGACTAGAGATGTACAAAAATATATTGGATGTACCAACGGAAGCAAAAGCAGCTGTTTTAAATATATCTTTGCTGCGCCAATCCAAAAGAAATGCAAATATCAAAGAAACTATTAAAAGCATAAATAATAGAGCTGGAATTATTCTTTTAACTCTGCGTGAATAGAAATAAACAACGTTTTCTAATATCAATTTTTTATTTAAGTATCCATTTAGTAAAATACTTCTCGTTACGACAAATCCAGAGATAACAAAAAAGACATCTACCCCTAATGACCCACCAGGCAATAGAGGGGGAAACGCGTGAAAGATTAAAACAATCACAATAGAGATGGCCCTGAGCCCATCAATGTGCGGGTAATAATAGTTCATTGGGATTTTTCTTGGGGCCTGATTAAAGTATAATCATACTAAATAAACGACGCTATCATGTAGAAACAGCTCGTTTAATTTGGACACTTGAGCGTTGTTTATAGGTCGAACCGCTCCGTTCATGCCTCGTGCCGAGGTCGCGTGTAATAAACCTGACATAGCCTGCGAGTCAAGCGCTGAATGTGGTCAGGTGCTAAATCCATCATTAGGCTCAGGACTCATAATAGTATCTGGCTCGTAAACTGAGTTGTGATGCAAGCTCTCTAACAAGAGAATATCATGTCAGGTTCCCATTTTCGGGCTTTGACAAGAGCAGAGAGATGGTCCCGTTTGTTTGGGCCGTCATCTTCCAACTCTAGAACGGACGACATGCTCACAGATGTAATAGCCAACATTTTCCGGCCACTGTGTCATACTGCGGCGGATCGACTATTGGACCACCCGCTTTGAGGCATATGCATCCCTACAAAAGAAGGCTGTTGCCATAAACAACGCTCGCGAGGGCCTTTGCAATGGGGTTTCTTTTGCTCTGCGACACCTGTTCATCTGGGAAAGAGGCTCTTTCAGGTTAAGACTATTTGCTCACCCCAAGTTCGGCTATGTAAATTGCCACAACTTTTGATAGTTATTATTGGTATACCTCAACTGTATCGAAGGCTATGCAAAAAGCAAACAATCACCTTTAACAATGCAAGACTAATCTATCACCGGAAGCGTACTTAAATGATAAATTTTCGAGTATGGACAAAGAGATTAATTGGCCTCTATCTCTTACTTGTGGTCGCTGCTTTTTTGTTCTCTTTTGGGGCAATGAGGTTTAGCAGTTTGGCGATCTTGGAACGGAAACTCAATCCTTCCACGTTTGTCTTTTGGCAGGGTGGCGAACTATATAAAAACCCGCCTTTGTTCACTCAAATGATGGCTGATACGAAGGGGAAACTCGCTTCTCGCGAGCCCAGTAGCTTTGAGGATGTTGATATTTGGGTGCTATTATTAGACGGGTTCGATGACATTAGAAATGTAGAGTCGGCACCGCACCTTGGTATTGATATCGAAGATATCGCAAACTCTAATCCTGAGGTAACACGGAGCCTTTTGCAAGCTAGCATACACGTGCGACTGCACCCAATACCCATCATAGTTAAGCGACAACACGTTGCGTTATTGAATGCGAAATTCCTTCGTGAGAACTACAAGGCTGATTGTCTCGACGAGATGATTTATGGTTCCATGATAGGACACCACGATCAGGAACTTTGGGATCGATACCGGATCTCCGAAACGGCAACAAAAAAAAACACTCCCGCTGAGGTCACCTCTTTAGATCAACACCAGCTTGAAGAACTTCACGATGCGCCGCGCTTACGAAAATCAACAATCTAAGGAATGTCCGCA
Organism: Pseudovibrio japonicus; assembly: GCF_014651595.1. Lineage (GTDB taxonomy): Bacteria > Pseudomonadota > Alphaproteobacteria > Rhizobiales > Stappiaceae > Pseudovibrio > Pseudovibrio japonicus. Next base: position 156,078 of record NZ_BMXE01000006.1, read on the forward strand.
AAGGTCTCCAAGCAGTAGTTTGTTACAACCTACGAATGCCGGAAGCGAGACGAGGATAGCGCGCCAATGATATATCACTAAACTCATGGGCGCGGCAATCAAGCAACCACCCCCCTTTGCGATCAGCATGATATCTCGTTTCGCTCCCAGGCAGGCACGAAAAACCCCGCAGTTTCAAACTGCGGGGTTTTTTATCCTGAGCCTTGCTGGGTCGTGGAGCACGCCGGACGCACTTGATTTTCGTGCGGTGCGCTCTCTTTATTGCTTGAGCGGGTTTGTGGTGATTGACCGTAACCAACCAAACACGCTTCGCTCTTAGTGACCTTCTGCTAGCAGGCTCAGATCTGGTAATCTGTGCGCGATGCCTTTGTGGCAGTCGATACAGGTCTTCTCGCCGCTCACGAGGAACTTCTCGTGTTGCTCGGAAGCCCTCACACTCTGGCGTGTAAAGTCCATGGACTCTTCACTGTGACAGTTACGGCACTCAAGAGAGTCGTTGGCTTTAAAGCGAGCCCATTCGTGGCTTGCCAGCTCCAGACGCTTGTTCTCGAATTTCTCCGGCGTGTTGATGGTGCCGAAGATCTTGCCGTAAACCTCTTTAGATGCCTGAATCTTACGGGCAACCTTGGAGGTCCAGTTATGAGGCACGTGACAATCAGGACAAGTCGCACGCACACCGGACCGGTTGGTGTAGTGAATGGTAGACTTGAGCTCCTGGAAAACCGTGCTTTCCATTTCGTGACAGCCAACGCAGAACTCTTCTGTGTTGGTGACTTCCAGGGCGGTGTTGAAACCACCCCAGAAGATGATGCCGGCGACAAATCCGCCAAGTGTCAGAAAGCCAAGGCTGTAGTGAACACTAGGTTTGCGGATAACCTGCCAGAACCGCTTGATCGCTGAAAACATGCCCGGCGCTCCTACTTCTTGGTTTCGCCTTTGAGCACATCATCAATGTCAACAAAGGTGTTCTCAACCAAAGGCTTAGCTTCGGTCTGAGGCACGTGACACTGAGTGCAGAAATAGCGGCGAGGGGATACAGACGCCAGGAACTGGTTATCACGGTTCATGAAGTGCGTGATAGAGATCATTGGAGCCTGTGACTGCTCAATTGCGCGACGGTCGTGGCAAGTCATGCATTTGTTCAGACGCTTGTCGATCTGGTAGCCATCGATCTTGTGAGGGATCAGTGGTGGCTGCTCAGGGTAGTTACGCACCTGACGTTCATCACTATTGACGACTTTCGGCATGCGCGGTGCGGTATCCTCGGTGAGGATATCCGCGTTACGCATTTGAGAGATGGAGTCTGCGGCAAAAGAACTAGCTCCGCCGAAGACTGTGAGTGCAAGGAGGCTTGCGACAACAAGGTTTAGAAGTTTCATGGCGTACCTCACACAGCTACGATCTTGACCGCACACTTCTTGAAGTCGGTCTGTTTAGAAAGTGGATCAGTTGCGTCCAGTGTCACCTTGTTGATGAGCTGGCTTGCATCGAAGAACGGTACAAACACGAGGCCTCTTGGCGGCTTGTTACGGCCACGGGTCTCAATGCGAGTTTTGATTTCGCCGCGACGGGAGATCACGCGCACTTCAGAGCCACGACGCAGACCTTTCTCCTTCGCATCATCCGGGTGCATAAAGCAGACCGCATCCGGGAACGCTTTGTACAGCTCAGGAACGCGCTGGGTCATGGTGCCGGTGTGCCAGTGTTCGATCACACGGCCCGTGGAGAGCCAGAAGTCGTACTCTTCATCCGGCATTTCTGGCGGTGCTTCGTATGGCAGTGCGAAGATGCGGGCCTTACCGTCTTTGTGGCCGTAGAACTCGAAGCCTTTGCCCTTACCAACGTATGGGTCAGAGCCTTCGCGGAAACGCCACTGGGTTTCTTTGCCGTTCACAACCGGCCAACGCAGACCGCGCTCTTCGTGATACCGCTCGAACGGTGCCAGGTCGTGACCGTGGTCACGGCCAAATGCTGCGTATTCTTCGAACAGACCTTTTTGAATGTAGAAACCGAATTCTTTCGCTTCCTGGTTCTCGTAGTCCGGGTTCAGCTCAGACAGCGGGAACTTATCAACCTGACCGTTGGTGAACAGGATGTCGTAAAGGGTCTTGCCACGGAATTCCGGAGCTTTCGCAAGCAGGTCTTCCGGCCAAACGTCTTCAACCTTGAAGCGCTTTGAGAATTCAACGAGCTGCCACAGATCGGACTTTGCATCGCCCGGTGCGTCAACCAGCTGATTCCAGAATTGGGTGCGGCGTTCCGCGTTACCGTAAGCGCCTTCTTTTTCCACCCACATTGCAGTTGGCAGAACCAGATCGGCCGCCATGGCAGAAACGGTTGGGTATGGATCAGAGACAACAACGAAGTTTTCCGGGTTTCTCCAACCAGGGTAGATTTCCTCTACCACGTTTGGACCCGCGTGCATGTTGTTGGTGGCCATAGTCCAGTAGAAGTTCAGCTTGCCGTCTTTAAGCATACGGGACTGCAGAACAGCGTGGTAACCTGGCTTTGGAGGAATGGTGCCGTCAGGCAGTTTCCAAACCTTTTCCGCGTACTTGCGGTGCTCTGGGTTTGCCACAACCATGTCTGCTGGCAGACGGTGCGCAAACGTACCAACTTCACGAGCCGTACCACAAGCAGATGGCTGACCAGTCAGAGAGAATGGACCGTTACCCGGCTTGGAGATCTTACCGGTGAGCAGGTGGATGTTGTAGAACATCTGGTTGACCCAAACGCCGCGGGTGTGCTGGTTCGCACCCATGGTCCAAAGGGACATAACCTTCTTGTCCGGGTCTGCATAAAGCTTCGCCAGTTCGAGCAAGCGGTTTGCAGGAACACCAGACATCTGCTCAGCGTATTCGAGCGTGTATGGCTTCACGAACTCGGCATACTCTTCAAAGGAGATCTCTTTTGAGCCGCCAGCTTTGTCTGCGTTTTTCGCAGCCTGCTGCAGTGGGTGCTCAGGGCGCAGACCGTAACCGATGTCGGTGTTACCGAGACGGAAGTTGGTGTGCTTGCTGACGAAGTCCATATCCACGGCTTCGTTCTGGATGATGTAGTTTGCGATGAAGTTCGCAATCACCAGATCGGTCTGTGGGGTGAAGACCATCGGAATGTCAGCAAGGTCGAAGCTGCGGTGTTCGTAGGTAGAAAGAACAGCAACTTTAACATGCGGGTTGGACAGACGACGGTCAGTCAGACGGGTCCACAGAACCGGGTGCATTTCGGCCATGTTGGAACCCCAGAGCACGAAGGCGTCTGCGTTCTCAAAGTCGTCATAGCAGCCCATTGGCTCATCGATGCCGAAGGTGCGCATGAATGCACCCACAGCAGAGGCCATGCAGTGACGTGCGTTCGGGTCAATGGTGTTGGAGCGGAAACCGGCTTTCCAAAGCTTTGCAGCGGCGTAGCCTTCCCAAACGGTCCACTGGCCAGAGCCAAACATGCCAACAGCGTAAGGGCCGTTCTTTTTGATCGCTTCTTTGGCTTTGTCAGCCATCACGTCAAAAGCTTCATCCCAGGAAACCGGAGTGAATTCGCCTTCTTTGTCGTACTTGCCGTCTTTCTTACGCAGCAATGGCTGCTCAAGACGATCCTTGCCGTACATGATCTTGGAAAGGAAGTAGCCTTTTACGCAGTTCAAACCGCGGTTAACCGGGCTCTTCGCGTCACCATGTGTTGCAACAACGCGGCCTTCTTTGGTTGCCACCATGATGGAACAACCGGTGCCGCAGAAGCGACAAGCGGCTTTGGACCATTTCAGGTCGGTTTTGCTGGCGTCAGTAACGAGGTTAGACGCTTGTGCCGGAAGGCTTGCCCCGGCCGCAGCGGCTGCAGCAGCAACAGCCTGCGCCTTGATGACAGCGCGTCTTGTTAGATTAATCATGAGCAAGTCCCCTCGGGTTGCATTTCACCCTGATCAGAAATCACAATTGAATTAAGGTCGGTGGTGTCGGTTTGATGGAAGATGAGCGACGCGGTGATCACATGATCCAGCTTCTGGATCTCGCTCAGAGCATCTGCAATGGCGCGCTCGCTATCTGTTTCCAGCGTTACGATAATTTTCTCGGTATCAGGCACATCCGCAATCTCAGCCGATGGCATCTGTTCGATGGCCGCGCAAACCTGATCCCGCTTCTCCGGGTGGGCCTGGATCAGCACACTTGAGATGTGCCAGACCCCGGCAGGTTCTTCGCGCTCAACGGTTGTTGCATTACGCATTTGCTAAAGTTTCCTGGTTCATGTTGCTTTGGTCGTTCAAACTGATTGCATCCACCGGGCAGGCGACCAGACAGGCTCCGCAGCCGTTACATTGGTCTGCATCCAGTTGGATCTGTCCCACTGGTGCTGCGCGCAAATCAAAGCGGAGAGCCCTTGGATCACAGCAATCCGTGCACGAGCGGCAAGACACGCCCTTGTGCAGCAAGCAGGCCTCTTGCTTTAGCTCCGCTGTCAGTCTCCAAGGTGTCTGCGTCAGATCGAAGAGACCTTCCTCAGGGCACGCGCTCGCGCAGGCTTCACAAAAGGTGCATTCGCCAACACCAGGCTTGAGGTAGGGCCGGTTATCATCGCTGAACAAAATGCCTTCCGGGCAGGCTTTGACGCATTCAAAGCAGCCGGTGCATTTGTCTTCAATTCGCTGTTCGCTGGTCCAAGGCGGACGAAACGGGTTCGCCACCTCCGGTGTCGCTTTCAGACGGGTAAAGAATGCTCTGCGGGATAAGTTGGCCACGACCACCTCTTAAAATGATGGCGGACCAAACAGGATCTGGGTCATCCAGATAATGAAGCCGTATCCGGCAACTGCTGTAGTCATCAGAATAGGTGCAAGGACAACAGCCAGAAACAGGAATGCTGTGCGCTCACGACCTTTGCTCACGTCTGGCGTGGCAGTCTGTGTGTTTTGGCTTATGTCAACCATGTGCGTACTCCGGTCTAACAGCCGCATCGGGCAGCTATTGATTGGAGCAGACACCGCAACGTTATACGTGCCTGCTCGTACGTCACGGAAACTAGAGGAAATCTAATTTAGCTAAATTGAGTGCAATCAATTTAGAGTTAGCAGATTATTTCAGTTGGACTTAGCGCAATATATAAGAATATTCTACATATCTAATATGGGACTATAATTGGGGGCCGGACGGACCTCCAAAATTAACATTCCAGATCTCTCTTTAACTAGCATTTCTGCGCATAAAACCAATATTTACAATGGTTTAAATGATACATTCCGCGATGTCATTTATTAACAAAAATACGCGATGCCCGCAGAAAGCCAATTCCACAACTACCCTCTATGAGAGAAATCCACAAACTCTACAACTATGTCATTCTCTGGGGATTTTTTTTAAATTGCGTCCTTTTTCCTAGTCCCGATCCCCTCTTTTCCTGCAAGTCACTCCAATCCCAACGCCTTACCGCAAGCATGCGGGCAACACATGCACCAGCTCCAACGGGAAGAGACACTGAACCACACCTCCAGCTCATCGTTCCAACACCCGTTCTGAGGTTTGTCCAGCAAAAGAACAAAACCCCGTGGAGGGGATCCACGGGGTTTCTTGGTCCTGCCTGTTTCGGGGGGAAAATCAGGCGGGGGCCTTGGCGGTTTGGCGGGTGCAGACGGAGGCAAGCTCTTCCTGCGCCTGATACTGGGAGAGGAACACGTCGCCGGTCATCTCATCAAGAAAGTGGGAGCGTTGCAGGCGGTCCATGACGGGGCCCTTCACCTCCGAAAGATGTAGCTTGATGCCCGCATCCTTCAGGCGATGGTTGATGGCTTGCAGCGACTCCAGCGCACTCAGGTCCACCTCGTTGACCGCAGAACATTGCAGCACGACGTGCTTGAGCTTTTCGTCATCAGATGCGCGTTCATATATATAGTCTTCCAGAAAGCGGGCATTGGCGAAGTAGAGACTTTCATCAATACGGATGGTCAGCAGCTCGGGGCTCGTCAGCACTTCATGCCGGTTGATATTGCGGAAATGCTCGGTCCCCGGCACCAGACCAACCTCGGCAATATGAGGCCGCGAGGTCTTGTAAAGATGCAGCAGGATGGACAGGATAACACCAGCAGAGACACCCGTTTCCACGCCCAGCCCGAGGGTCAGCAGAATAGTGGCCGTTACTGCTGCAAAGTCAGGCTTGGAGTAGCTCCAGCTGTGCTTGAGGATGCTGAAATCCACCAGAGACAGAACCGCTACAATGATCGTTGCAGCCAGCGTCGCCTTGGGCAAAAAGAAGATCAGCGGCGTTAACGAGACCGCAGCAATCGCCAGCCCAACCGCCGTATAAGCTCCGGCAGCAGGGGTTTCTGCGCCGGCATCATAGTTGACCACGGAGCGGGCAAAGCCACCGGTGACCGGATAACCACCGGTAAACGCCGCGCCCATATTGGCAGCGCCAAGGCCGATCAGCTCCTGATCCGGATCAATGCGCTGCCGCTTTTTCGCGGCCAGTGTCTGCGCCACAGAAACGGATTCCACAAAGCCAATGATGGAGATAAGCAGCGCTGGCACAAACAGAGCGCCGATCAACTCAATAGAAAAGCTTGGCAAGCTGAGTGGCGGCAGGCTCTGCGGCACCGCGCCAACAATACTGACGCCCGCCTGCTGCAATCCAAAGAGCCACACCACAGCCGTTGTCACCACAACCGCAGCAACTGGGCCAGCTTTAGTGAGCACATCAGCCAGACGCGGCTTCAGGCCCATGCCAAGCAGCATCGGCTTCATGCCCTTGCGCACCCAGAACAGGAACAGCGTGGCGGATACCCCAATCACGAACGTTGCCAGATTAACATCACCAAGCTTCTGCCAGATGGAAACCACGATCTCCACCAGCGTATGACCAGAGGCATCCACACCCAGAATATGCTTGAGCTGACTGCTGGCGATCAGAACACCCGAGGCGGTGATGAAACCAGCGATCACCGGATGCGAAAGGAAGTTGGCGAGAAAACCCAGTTTGAACACGCCCATCAGCAGCAAAATACCGCCGGAGAGCATCGCAAGGGTAAGCGCGGCAATGGCATAGCCAGCGGTTCCCGCTTCTGCCACCTGCCCGATGGCCGCAGCCGTCATCAGCGAGACAACAGCAACCGGACCAACGGCCAACGCGCGACTGGTGCCGAAGATGGCATAGAGGATAATGGGAAGAATAGAGGCATAGAGGCCAGCCTCTGGCGGCAAACCTGCCAGCAACGCATAGGCAAGCGATTGCGGAATCAGCATGATCGTCACGATCACCGCCGCGATCATGTCATTGGAAAAATTGGTTTTATTATAGGTTCTGCCCCAATCAAGAACGGGCAGGTATCGCCGTAAGGCTGAGGAGAACATGGGTCTGCCTTCAAACTGCTTTGATTAATCCGGTGAAGTGTTCTTCCCGGTGTTTCTGTTGTGCTTCAGCAATAGTCGCGGGCGCATCACAACACGCGATGCGCTTATCGTTTCGTTAGGTGTGTCGCCCCCCTCACCTCACTCGATCAAAGAGCATTAACGGGAACTTTGAGCATGGGCACGCCATCCTCGTCAGTCGGCACCTCGCCTGCTCGCATGTTGACCTGCAAGGACGGGATGATCAGTTTGGGCACATCCAGCTGCGCATCACGCTCTGTACGGAACTTGATGAAGTCCTCGCGAGTGTGACCGTTGCCCACGTGGATGTTGTGTTTCTTCTCCGCACCAACGCTGGTTTCCCACTCAATGTCGCGGCCATTGGGGCCGTAATCGTGGCACATGAACAGGCGCATCTCGTCCGGCAGGGCCAGCACTTTCTGGATGCTGTCATAAAGCGTCGCCGCATCACCGCCAGGGAAATCCGCACGGGCCGAGCCGCCATCAGGCATAAACAGGGTGTCGCCGACAAAGGCTGCGTTGCCAATCACATGTGTCATGCAAGCCGGTGTATGGCCCGGTGTGTGAATTGCAAACGCAGGCATTGTGCCGATCTGATAGGTATCACCATCCTTGAACAGCCGGTCGAACTGGCTGCCATCGCGCTGGAATTCGGTGCCTTCGTTAAACACCTTGCCAAACGTATCCTGCACGGTGGTGATGTGCTCACCAATGCCGATCTTGCCACCCAGCTTCTCCTGAATATACGGTGCAGCAGACAGGTGATCTGCATGCACGTGGGTTTCAATCAGCCATTCGACGGTCAGATTGTTGTCCTTCACGTACTTGATGATCGCATCCGCATTTTCGTAGGAGATGCGGCCCGCTGCATAGTTGATATCCATAACGGAATCCACGATGGCAGCAGAAGATGAGGCAGGATCTTTCACTACATAGCTGATTGTGTTGGTGGCCGGGTCAAAGAACGCTTTGACCTGAGGCTGGACTGCCATGTCCACGGGGTGATTAGTCATAGGTCCCTCAATACATTAATGTGCGCACAGTGGCGGCCAATGGAGCGTGCACTTGTTTCGTCTTTCAGGCTTCGGCCACCAGCGCAGCTGCGCACTCGTTGTTCGTGTCATATGTGCCGAACCCGGTTTACGAGCCCGGAAAAGGCTAAAGGCGGCAAGTCTTGATGCCGAAAATGGAGTAAAACGGGCAAGTCCGCGTGACCGAGACCAGCAGCATGGCAGCACCAACAAGCAGAGCGCCGTAGAAGAAAAGCGGCTGCGCAAACAGTGGGATATTGGTCGCCAGCGGCAGCGCAATCAGCGCAGCGCCGATAACAAAACGAAGAATGCGATCAAGTGTTCCAACGTTAGCCGTCATAGTCTCGTTCTCCAATTACTTAGCCAAACCACTTAAGTAGCCTAACGGATAACGAGTCTTCCCGAGCACTTCAGTGACCAAGTCACCAAACTCCCCCCAAAGCGCGTTTTTTCTTTGAAGCTCCTCAAAAAACAAAACAAAATGCCGTGATTTCATAATGCCAGCCAGCCGTCCAAGAACAATCCGTAGGTTTCTAAGGCTCAATTTTCTGCGGGTAGTCTGAGCCCCGCCCCACATCAGGCTTTGGCAAGTGTTTCCAGTCCGGCGCGGTCGATAATTTCGATGGTGCCGCGGGATTGGGTGATCCAGTCGCGACGTTGGAATTCGCGCAGTTGGCGGGAGATCACCTCGCGGGCGGTTCCCAGTTCTGCTGCCATTTGCTGGTGAGTGGAGGCCACATGGGAGCTGCCGCCTGCAAGCTCCAGCAGTTTTTGGGCAAGGCGGATATCCATGCGCTGGAAGGCAATTTCCTCAATCACCAGAAACAGATCGGTGATGCGCTTGGAATAGGCGGAGAACACGAAGCGGCGGAAGGTCTCGGACTGGGCGATCAGATCGTCAAACACCGCACGGGGAATGGCGACCGCCTGCACATCCGTCTCGGCAATGCCTTCGGCGGAATAATCCTCATAGGCCAGCAGACAAGCGGTTGTCAGCACGCAGCTTTCACCGGCATGCACACGGTAGAGAATAATCTCACGCCCACCTTCAGAAAGCTGCTGCACCCGAACGGAGCCGGAGAGCAAAAGGAGCAGGTTTTCCGGTGCTTTGCCTGGGCCGAAAATAACCGTGTTGGCTGGCACGGAAACGATGGTGCTACGATTGACCAGAATGTCTCTGATATGCGGTTCCAGAGAGGACAGACCCTGAAACCGGTCAATCCAGTTGGCAGCAGCAGTTGTCATGGTCCTCTCCCAAAAAGCCAAAAAATGCGCGCGTTCATGGCATAGTGCATAAAATCGTTTCGCGCAATTAGGATCTGGGGCAGAAGAATAATCTATCGACTACCTTTAAATCGCAACAATCAGGAATAGATTTTCAAGGCAGGGCTATTTGGGAAGTTCACCGAAGAAGCTGCGTTCCTGTTCCGCAGTCAGGACCGCACCGGCAAAGGGAGCAGGCTTGTCACCGCTCCACACCAGACCCATGCCGCCCTTTGCCATGACTGAATGCCGTTGCGCCGGAAACCGTCTCGCCGCTGGCGACCACAGATAGCCCGCGCCGCATCTCGTTTTTGATCGCGTCGGCCTCCGTCATGTCCCACTGCTCAAACATGGAAAGCCGGTCACTGCGCATGCACATTTGCGGAAACTGGGCGATATGCGCGGCCAGTTCTTTCGCCTTGGTAAGCGCCTCGCCATCTTCCACGAGGCGGTTGACGAGGCCAAAGGTTTCAGCCTCCTGACCGCTCACACTGCGCCCGGTCAGGATCATATCAGAAGCACGGGATTGGCCGATCAGGCGTGGCAAGCGGATGGTGCCCATGTCAATCAGCGGCACGCCAAAGCGGCGGCAATAGACGCCAAATACGGAAGACCGTCCGGCAACACGCATATCCGCCCAAAGCGCCAGCTCCAGACCACCTGCAACCGCATGGCCCTCAATGGCCGCGATCACCGGCTTGGAAAGCCGCATACGCGACGGGCCCATTGGGGCGAAGCCGCCTTCTTCTTTCAGGGTGTTGAGGTTGCCTTCTGAAAGGGCTTTGAGATCAGCCCCCGCGCAGAAGGTGCCTTGTGATCCGGTGAACACAGCGACGGAAAGCGCCTCATCCGCATCAAAGCGGGTGAAGGCATCCACCAGTTGCTGCGCGGTCTCTCCATCCACCGCGTTGCGCCGATCGGGCCTGTCCAGCGTGATAATCGCTGTGGTGCCTTCAACCTCAAAATGAACTGCCATAGGTGGCTCCCCTGAACTTCAGGGGAAGCCTAGCAGAACTTGAAGAGTGTCGTCAGCCAGTCAAAGGTGGCGTGTGGGGCATTAATCCTGAGAGTTTTCGGTGGTTACGTCCCGTCCGAACCATTTCTCGGAGATTTCTGTCAGTTTGCCATTTTCGCGTAATACCTGCAAAGCATCGTCAAACTTCACGCGCAAGGCTTCGCCTTCCTGGTCTTCAGCAAAGGGAAAACCATTATACATCGGCGCAAACGGCGTTCCGGCCAGTTTAAGGGGGAGCTTTACTTCATCTATGACTTGGATGGCGCTCATCTGGTCCCGAACATAGGCATCAATCCGGCCCATAACAGTTTCCTGCTCAAGGATGTTTGTGTCGTAAGTTCGGATATCAATTTCATCCGCATAATCAAGTTCTCTGAGCAAAGCTTCAAAATTAGAACCGAGAATAACACCGACGCTCCGCCCCCGAAGGTCCTCTACGCCAGTGATCTCATTTTCATTTCCATCGCGAATGACGACTTGTGCCCCATCGATCACATAAGGGTCGGAAAATAGATACTTGTCTGCCCTTTCAGGCGTGATTGTTATTTGATTAGCGATTGTCTGAACCTTTTTTGCGTCCAATGCGCCTATGAGGCTCGAGAGCGACATTGTGACAAATTCAACGTCATCACCAGTCACGTCCGCAATCGCGTTTATCACATCAATATCAAACCCTTGAAGCTCATCATTTCTTGTGAACGTCATGGGATAGATTGTTCCTGTGGTTCCCACAGTGAGAGTTGCAGCATTTGCTGAAACAGCAGAAAATAATACAGTCGCGAGGATCAGTGCACGCATTTGTCAGTCATCTCTTTTATGAGGTTTTTATTTTGCACAAATACTAAGCCGAAACGCCGCTGGCACTCACGGCAATTAAGGCTTCAATCGTTCGCATAAGGGAAAAGTTATTCTAAGGGGCATTCTAAAACGACATTATAATGCTTCACATGAAGAATGACGGTTCTGATGCCATGTTCAAAATACCATCTCCCTGCCCGAAGAATAACCTTTCCCTAAACTGACGATACTTGAACTCTGGCATTGCACGGGCTCATTCAGGCAAGGCCGCAAACGCGCAACGGAGCGAAGTGTTGTTGTATCCGAAAATAATAAGCGCGCCCGCGATGTCCTATTCTCAATCGAAGTTGCGTAGATCGCGATGGGTGAGCCCCCACCATGCAAGAGTAAATAGGGCTCCCAGAGCTCCTATAAGCATTGAGCTATATGGCAAGGGTACAGAACGCATGAGAAGTACGGTCAACCCCGCTCCCAGACCGATGCAAATCTCTTTGACAAACATCGTCTTATGCTGAACGGAGTAGTAATCAATATGCCCAAACGCGCACTCCGCAATCGAGACAAGGACAACCCATATGATCGCGCCAACCAGCGTGTGAACGTAGAGCACATCAGGGAATGCAAGTAGACTGAAGCCCATAAAGATAAAGCCGAGAATCATCAGCATTCGAAAGCGACCGGCTTTCTCAATTAGCTTAAGACTGGGCACCTGAGCGAAAACAACCACCGCACTGTTAAGAATGATCATCGAACCGTACCAAACAGGAAGTTCGATGCCGGACTTCAGGATGGTTTGGGGAAGAACCGAGAAGACACCAAACAGCATCATACCCATGGCCATTCCAACCAATATCCACGCTATCAGCGTCACCGCGCTTTGGTTTTGAAAGACTTTCACATGAATGTTGGCAGTGTCAACTGGACGTGGAACTGCTAGAAGAATGCACAAAGCCACAACAACTGCGGCAAACCAAAAAAACATAGTCGGGGTCAGGAATGGAATCATGATCACAAGGCCCGCGATTAATGAGCCCACATTCATAGCCACCCTGTTGTTCGCCGCGCCCCGTTTACTTTGTGCGGCAACGTTCTTGATCAGATATCCACTGACAGCCGCGCCATACGCGAAAAAACAGGCTGCAACCAACGCGATCATCACTCCATCTTGTAATGAAAAAAGCGCTGCCCCAACAGCCATCGCGGTGAGGGAAACCACCAGAGACTTTGCGCCAAAAGCATAAAGAGTAAGAGGCAGGACAACCAAGCCGAAGCGGTATCCAAGAGCTAGCAAAGTATTTGTTGTTGTATCCAGCCACACATTTGCTTTTCCAAGTACAGCAAACAATGTAACGGCTGTGATTACGCGGATTAGTACAAGGTTTATGTTGTGTTCCGCCCGCGCTTCCCTTTTTGTGGTGGCAGCGGAGTCATTCAGTAGTTCGGTCACTTGTAACCTTCCTTTAGACCGTTACTTTGAATAACCGGTCTAGTTTAAGTGATATGTCGCGCGCCTTGTCTACGATGATCCCGAAACTGCAAAAACAGGAGGAAACAGATTTCAATGATTGCGGATGGAAATAAATTCAGATGATTATGTTGGAGTCAGAGGCCGTCCTCACATTCATTCTGGTGAGTGAGCAAAAGAGTTTCACCAAAGCCGCAGCTATTCTCGATACCACCCAGTCGGCTGTCAGTTCCCGTATTCGTCGATTGGAAAAACAGCTCGAGACACAACTGATCGAGCGAACGACCCGATCCATCAAGCTATCCGCAGCCGGGGAAGCCTTTCTCCAACCTGCCCGGGATTTTATGAGGGCTCATGATCAGGCGGCTGCAGTGTTTTCTGTCGAGCGTTCCCATCTTAGGATCGGTATCAGCCATCACCTTATTGGCGCCGATGCCTCCCCCTTGCTTTCAGAGGTTGCAAAGAGAGCACCCGATCTGAAGGTGAGCCTCACCGTGGATGGATCCTATGGCCTCATGTCGCGCTACGAAAAAGGCGAGCTAGACGCGGTGATACTCCTCAAGCATGGAACCACCAGACGACACGGGGAGACGATCGGTATCGCCCATTTTGGATGGTTCGGCAACGCCGATGCACTTTCAAAAAATGACGCCCCCGTTCGGCTAGTCACCCACCCGCCGGGCTGCAACATAAGGGCTATGGCAATCGCCGCACTGGATGAGGTTGATCTTGCGTGGCAAGAGGCATTTATTGGTGCGTCGTCAGCAGACCTACATTCAGCAATTCTGGCGGGTTTCGGTATCGGCGCGCTTAGTATCAGCAAAAATAGCGCTCACTTGGCGAAACTGCGGATCCACGACAAACTCCCCGTATTACCCGAGAAGGAAATCGTCTTACTCTCTCAAATTGGGTCTCCTCAGGCTAAACTTGGTTTGGATGAGATCAAATCGTCGATTGCTCTTCTCAATACCGCATAAAGACAGCTGGAATCCGTTTTCTTGAGCACTCTCTATATTCAAAATCCTTAATGGATGCAGCCGCTGGTCGCGTCGATTGGAAGCCCTGCATTGATTATTCTTTTCTGCGCTCTGACCCTCAGCTCTCTCCAAACGGTCTTGCCGAAACCGAGTCAATATGTTTGCACATTGCCTCGCAAGCTAGATTGACATGAAGATTGGTTGCCCACACTAATCTGGAAGATACGTAATGACCGGAAGAATGAAATGCCGAAGTATGTAATTGAAGCGCCACAGATTGTTAGTTTACCTATCGTTGGCAATGATGCCGCCTTCCCTGTTCACCGAGTATACTGCATTGGGCGAAATTACGCTGCTCACGCGATCGAAATGGGCCATGATCCAGATCGTGAACCTCCATTCTTCTTTCAAAAGAATCCCGACAATCTGGACCCGTCAGGAGAGTTCCCGTATCCACCGCGGTCCTCCGATGTTCATTATGAGGTTGAACTGGCGGTGATGTTGCATAAGGGGGGCACGAACATCTCGCCAGATAATGCCATGGAGCATGTCTACGGCTATGCATTATCATTGGATATGACCCGGCGCGATTTGCAAGCTAATGCAAAAAAGATGGGGCGCCCTTGGGAAATCGGCAAGGCTTTTGAACGATCTGCTCCGGTTGGTCCGATCCACCCGATCAGTGAAACCGGCTCTCTGGATCAAGGTCGTATCGCTCTGAAGGTCAACGGAGAAACCAAGCAGGAGGGCGATCTGAATCAGCTGATTTGGAAAGTGCCTGAGATGATTTCCTACCTTTCTGAATACTTTGAGTTGGCCCCTGGTGATGTGATCCTCTCTGGCACTCCGGCAGGAGTCGGCCCTATTCAAAAAGGGGACGTTATGGAGTTGTTTATCGAGGGCCTCGGGTCAATGCAGGTCAACGTGACCTAGCACCAGAACATTCCATGTTGAGAAGGACGTAACAACCGCTGTGGAGCCATCCACCTCGAAATGAACCGCAATAAGTGCCTCCCTTGAATTACGGGGGAGGCCTAGCGGAGCTTGTAGAACGCCGTCAGCCAGCCAAAGTTGGTTTGTCGGAAGCTAATCCTTGGAGTTTTCGTTGGGGAATTGCTGCTTTGGCTTTCTTCTGAATATGCGACCAAGCAAGACATCAAGAATCTTTTCGAGAACGTAGAAAACAGCGCCAACCATGATGGGGATGAGAGTAAAGAGATTAATCCACTCCAGGATAATGACTACCCAGCCCAATAATCCTGTAAAAACAAGTGTTTTACTCGGCCTCTTCTTTTCACCTGTATTCGCCAACGGCGGTTCCCCCTTTGCCCCATTTAGCAATTATCCGCGCTACTCACCAGATTTGATCGTATTTCTTCAGTTCATCAAGCCGATCCGATCTTCCAAAGATCCGTGCCCGAGGCTCAAGACTTGTACAAAGCGCCTGAACCAAGCCTAGCCCAGCCAGCAGCTCTTGAGAACTGAAATATGTGCAAAGCGAGGTCGCCAAAGTTGCCTCTCCTTGATCAATAAGGATTTCAGTCGTTCGGAGCATTTCGACTGCCTGTGCAGCGACACGAGCTTCATGGTTTTCGAAGGCTTCAGTAACTTCCCTTGTAAAGCGCTCCGTATCTTGCAACATCAAATATAAGAGCCGTTTACAATCTGCCACTGCGCTACGCGATGTCTCATTCCATTGGGAGGTGGAGGAAGGGGCATTCAACTCGGTCTCGTCGATTTTTCGGTCATCGAGAAAGCAATGCGCCTCACCCGCCGTCAGGTAACGGTGCTTGCCAAACTCGGGCGGTACGCCCGTTTGCCCCATGAAAACCGGCGAAAACGGAGCTGCAATGGCGCCAATTGGAGCGTGCCACAACATGCGCAGATCGTTGTGGGCAGGTTCCATAAGTGGAACGATCTGCCCATATCCTGCTTTATCACCCGTCAGCTTTGACGTTCGCAGCGCCCAGATCATGTCATTGAGGCCAATTTTCTGACCCGTTTGCGCGCGTTCTGCCATCTGGCCTTCAATCCACTGCACGCCCGCCCAACGGCCTTTTCCGTCTCCATACACGGCGTTGGCATCGAAGACTCCATCCGTGTACCAGCCCTTCGTCTTTGCGAAACTGACCAGATTGTCGGAATAAAGAAAATCAGGGTGATCCGGCTCATCTATTGGAATTTCACAGATGTAACCGGGTCTGGAAGCACGAACGCTATCAGGACCTAGTCTCTCGGCTGCCCATAACCCTTGGCCGCCAGAGAACTGGACCATCACCCATGCTTCGTTTGTATCAGCGATGATATGGGAATTGCCTCCGTAGCTGCATTCCCCATATTGGGCGATCAGCTTCGCTATCAAATCCACACCCTCACGAGCAGTCGTCGCCCGTTCTATGACCAGTCGTGCAAAATCGCTGTAGTTTGGGCCACTCTGGTCTTTTGGGGTTAAGGCGACGAGTTCGGGGCGTGAAGGCGACCAGATATTACGTACTGCAACGCCAAACTCATTTAAGCCGCCGTTCATTATTGGGGCGGGAATTCCCTTGTAGCTTGAGTAACATACACGCAAGTTTCGGTGTGTCACGCTGGCCTGCGGAATTTGTGACCTTTGCCCCGGCAAATCCGCTTGCTCAGTCACCCCGACAGTTATTGTTGCATCCGCAAGATGACGTGCACGGGGCACGATCTCAAACCAGTGGCTTGAGGGTTCATCTCCGTACCCAGCCAACCATGCATTTCCATCTGAAGTAAGGTTCTTACCTATATATAGTCCGTAGCTCATGGCAAATCAGTCTATTCCATAAGAGTCTTAGGACAAAGTCGCTTACCCCAACAATGCATGGCATAGCTAATGAACTTGTACTCATACAATCGCAAAGTGGGATCCATCTTTGGTGAAGCCCAATCGGTATAGACATTTTTCAGACAAACTGTCTATACTGCCGGAATGACAGATCTTCCTCTTGCTTATCAGAATCTCGCTGCGGATTATATTCAGAAGACGCATGATGATAGCAGGGCTCTTCGGGGCTCGGTTTATCAGCAGGCGAAGGGGAATGTGGAGAATGTCTTTGTCAAGATGCCGGTGGGTGCTGGGCGCAAGAGCCTTTATGTCGGGCCAGCTCTGCAGTCTGAGACGCAGGCGAAGGTAGAGCAGATCAAGCAGGCCAGCGAACGGGCGCGGGCGCGGCGTAAAGACCTGAGCGTGCTGAATAAAGTCGGCATCCTCTCCACTCACAGCTATGCGGGCCGTGTGATGGATGCGATGGCCTATCATGGTCTGTTCCGCAACGGAGCAATTCTGGTGGGCACGCTGGCCTATCAATGCTACCCGCTTCTGCTGGGCTGCACACTGCCCTCCACCCAACTGGCGACGGATGATGCGGATCTGGTGGCAGCCTCACTGGCGATCAAAGCCGATGAGGGTATCGATATGCTCTCCATCCTGAAAGACGCCGACCCGAGCTTTGAGCCAATTCCGGAGCTGGATGGCCGCGCCAAACCTTCCCGTTTTCGCTCCCGTATCGGGTTTGTTGTGGACCTGCTGACGCCCACCCGCAAGCGCGGTGAAAAACAGCCACTAGCGCTGCAAGGGCTGGATGCCGGAGCCATGAGCCTGCAATATCTGGCGTGGCTGATTGACGGCTCTGTCCCCGCCGCCCTGCCCTTCGGCGCAGGCATTGCGGTGTATGTGCCGCGGCCAGAACGCTATGCAGTGCACAAGCTCATCATCTCGCAGAAACGGGCACATACCGCAACCAAAGTCACCAAGGATCTGGCACAGGCCAAGGCGCTGATCGAAGTCATCGAGCGCACCCGTCCCGGCTTGATTGGCGACGAATTGCTTGATGCACAGTCTCAAGGCAAGCAAGGCTGGAGCGAGCCCATCGTCAAAGCCATGAAGGCCCTCTGGCCCGACGGCTCATGGCAGGAGCGCCCTGAGTTTGAGGATTTTGTTGAAGGGCTCTAGCACTGCGTAAGGGGACACCCTCCGGCATGGCCGGAGGGATTATGTAACCTTAGATACGCCTATGGGGCTAGGTGACCTGTTGCTGGTCCAGCCAACGCAAAATCACCTTATTTGTCTCTTCCGGCTTTTCCTGTTGAATCCAGTGACCGCAATCCAGATTGACCTCGTACACATTCGGCACGAACTCCGATAGTTTCTCAAACTTCGGGATTAAATCACGCTCACCGTAGATCATGAGTGCAGGCTGCTGGATGATCGGGCTCGCCTCCGCCAAAATATGCCAGTTGCGATCAAGGTTCCTGTACCAATTTATACTGCCTGTGAACCCTGAGGCTTCGAAGGCGGAGGTAAAAACGGCCAGTTCTTCGTCGCTCATTATGGGGTCGCCGAGCGCTGTCTCTGTTCTGGCGAGGTTGATCATCGCCATACCCGGCTCAGGCGGTGAGAGAGGAACGTTCTTACGGAACAAGTTACGCAGGAACCGGGAGGAATTTTCGTCAAACACAGCGTCTGCAACACCCGGTTGCCGATTGAAATGCACGAAGTAATAGTCGCTGCCAAGAAACTCCTCCAAGGCCTCAATCCACGGTTTTTCTCCGCGCTCCTGATACGGCAAGGCCAGGTTTATGATCTTATTGACCCGCTCCGGATGCAATAAGGCCAGCCCCCAAACAACAAATGCCCCCCAATCGTGACCAACAAATGTAGCGTCTTCGTACCCGTAGTGATCGAGAAGTGCCGTGAGATCCCCCGACAACTGTTGGATGTCATAGTCTGTGACGTCTGCCGGTCGGGACGAGTTACCATAGCCCCGTTGGTTTGGGGCGATGACATGATAGCCGGCCTCGACAAGAGCGGGTATCTGGTGCCGCCAAGTATAGGCATGTTCTGGCCAGCCATGACAGAGCACGATGGGGTTTCCAGCATTTTCTCGGCCAGCTTCAAAGACTTCGAGTTCCACACCGTTGACGGCGATAAGGGTAGGTTCGGGGAAATTAGCGGGATCAAACATAAAACTATCTCCATGTAGACATGTTCAACGCCTGCCTAATTTGCAATAGTGCCAAATTCTGTCACCAATGAATGCTAGCTTTGCAAAATGAACACTCGCCTCCGACATGACGCCATCGTACGCAGCCTTCGCCGCAACGGCACTTTGACAGTCGCAGACCTGGCGGAGGAAGTCGGCGCATCCCGGCGCACTGTGTTGCGTGACATTAGCGCTTTGCGGGATGAGGGGTTTGTCATTCATTCTGAACCGGGGCGCGGCGGCGGCCTGCAACTTGATCCGCAGTCGGTTCAGACCACAGCGCGGCTCTCGGTTGCGGAAGTGTTTGCACTTCTTATCAGCGTGGCGTGCATGCGAGCCGCAGGAAATCTACCCTTTTCGGGTCTCGCAGATGCCGGACTTGCCAAAATTGAAAAGGCGCTGCCCTCGGATAAAGTCCGAGATTTGCGCCGGTTTTTGGATTGCTTGTATGTTGGGCAGCTTTCACCGCAGGTCGATATATCCGATATGGGCGTCATGGAGCCCGCACTGCTACCCGCATTCGAGAAAGCTTTTCTTCAACGGTTCCACCTGCGTTTCCAATACCGTGACGCAAAAGGGACCGTAACCAGCCGAATTGTTGAGCCCCAAGCTATACTGATCTTGCCACCACTGTGGTACTTGGTGGCTTGGGATCCTGCGCGCAACGACTTCCGTCATTTCCGAATGGATCGGATTAGCAGGCCAGAATACCTCCCGGACACAACCTTTCGGCAACGGCGCGTGCCATTCGAGGATAACGTCCGCCCAATTCGCGAGTCTCCTCGCTAACCCTCCTACATATCGCCCCGTTTTTCAGAGTGCTACTTCCCACCCGCATGCTTTTTCAGGAAGGCATGGAAGATCCGGTCGAACTGCTGCGGTTTTTCGATATGAGGGGCGTGGCCGCAGTTTTTGAACACTTGGCGTTCGGTGTGTCCGCCCTTTTGCTCGTAACGGTCCAGTGCATTTGAAGTTTGGGTGACCATGGGCTGAGGCGGGAAGACCGCTTCGCCGGGCCAGTTGGGCAGGAACCCCATCTTGCCCAGTGCCCCCAGCTCAAACATGGAATTGTCCGAGACCACAAGGTCATCAGCGCCATGCAGCCAGAGAATGTCAGGCTTGGCCGCAACATCACAGAACCCCAACGGGTTCGACTGATGGTTTGGGGCGAGCGCATTGCTGGCACCATACTTTCCCGGCGCGATGCCCGGCCAGTTGGGTGAGGCGATCACATCCCCCGGATAGGCGTTTTCACCCGTGTGTTGGGCAAATACCGACGCGGTGAACGCTTCAATTCGGCTCGGCACGAATGGTGGTTTCCAAGCGTACTGGCTTAAAATATTGCGCGGTGAAAAATCATTGTCAGGGCCATTCTCATGCAGCATCAGCGACTTGACAATTTCAGGGTTCATTGCCGCTGCGCCGCTCCCGGCACCATCCTCAAAGCAAGGCGTCCCGTCAGCCTTGCACCCCCCGAACCCGAACGGAGACGCCGGACTGACCTGCGTGAGAGAAAGCACGCGCTGCGGGTAATCGGCAAGGAACTGCCAAAGCACCCCGCCGCCAAGCGAATGCCCGACCATATGTGCCGCAGCAATGCCCAGCTCATCCATAAGCGCGGCAAGGTCCTCGGAGAAATCTTTGGTCCCACGGGTGGCATCTACAATGGCAGCCGGATCGGCTCCACCATAGCCGCGCAAGTCCGGCGCGATAGCCCGGTAAGCTTCGGGCAAGCGCTGCATGGTTTCTTCAAACCATGTTGCTGCTGAAAGATTCCCATGAATGAAGAGGGTCGGCACACCCTCTTTTGGACCGGACAACAACACGCGCGTTGTCAAACGTGCAGAGCGAACAGAACGCGCCTCAAGAAGCGTTGGAATTTCCATCTTCTTCCCTTCCAGTGGTTTCGGCAACGCCTGCACTCGGGCGCACAAAGACGCCTGTGTCAAACGCTCATAACCATAGGTTAACTGCAGTTTGGATGCACGGGAATAAACACCGCAACCTTAACTCTGCCAACCAAAAGAAAAGTGGAAGCGCGAAAACTACGCTTTTAACGCTCGGCCATTGCTCAGTTCAGAAGAGACCGTGCTGGTTTCTTTCTATAGGGAGCACGGGTTTTGATCTCCAGCAGAACCTTCACCGCAATCTTCCGGCTGGTGCTGCTTATCTGTCTCTGCCAGGCATCCTCATACCGCGACCATCGAAAAGCATGGCTCTTCAAAAGCCGGCAAATCTCCTCGCTCGGTTCTTCGTCGAAAAGAAACTGGATGCGGTTGATACCTGTATTTTCTCTCACGGTCAGTCCGGGAATACGAATGCTCGCCGGCTCAACCTGTTGCTGCTGTTGTCGAGGACTGTCTTGGTCCATTGCCCCGATCCTTTTCTGACTGCTGCTCCCGAATGCACGGTAAGGATTGCCAGCGCACAGGCCTGACCTGACACTACACTCTCCTGAACCACGGTAGTCCCTCTCCACAGCCCCCCGGCACAGGGATAAACTGCTTCGATCACGTCTTATTCGCTCAAATGGGCCCGCACCATCTCTAAACAGATCTGGAACCCGTTGATTTACCTAATCAATTCCTTGCACAATTCGGAATTGCATGATTGATGGTGAGCAGCATGCCCAAAAGCGTGTGCTCCAGCCGACTCGCAGAGCGATACCTAACGAATCTACTAGGTTCTTTCGCTGACATGAAGCAAATTGAGAGCGTCTAATTCGAATTAACGAGATCCCTCTGTTGAGAAAAATTCAATTTCATAACTTTGTTCTCGTAAAGCGCTCAACCAGAAGAAACCGGAACCATCAGAGCAACAGAGGCAGCTGCACCCCCTCTTTTTGGAAACTGTGACCTAACGGTATGGCGGTCTAACAAAATCACGCACAAAAACGCGAAATTGCGCAAAGCAACGCACATATCAACGCAAACAGGTTATCCCCGTCACCAATGCAGGTTATTCCCCCTTCAAAAGGGCTGGCTCTGCCAGTACAGCGCGTAGCACAAGATCCGATACGCTGCGGGCAATTTCTTCCAGATCCTTGTCGGTCTGTTCAGGGCG
Source organism: Pseudovibrio japonicus (assembly GCF_014651595.1). Lineage (GTDB taxonomy): Bacteria > Pseudomonadota > Alphaproteobacteria > Rhizobiales > Stappiaceae > Pseudovibrio > Pseudovibrio japonicus. The sequence goes on from NZ_BMXE01000006.1 coordinate 178,045, forward strand.
CGGAGAATACCAGAAACACGGGCCGTTCATTAGGATGATGATGGAATGGAGTGTGATGGAGATCGATTGTTTGGCAAACACACCCGCTTCAATACCCTCACTCAGCACACCGCGGTAAAGGTTCTCATAGTCGCGGCGTAACTCAATGATTTGTTGGATCATCTCCTTTTCATGAGGCTTTGCGGAACCACGGAAGAACATGCGGGTGTCCTCACTCACAACCCGGTGGTAACTGAGGAACTGGAGGATGCGCATCACGTGCGCGGTGGACATGGCCCGCAGCTTTTCGACGGGTGGCAGGTCTTGCGCCGCGATCGGGCTGACCTTTTCCATAAGCAGGGAAACAGAGCGCAGACGCACCGCGTATAGCAGCTCGCCCTTGGAGCGGAAGTGGTGATAAATACGGCCCTTTGTGGCACCAAGCAGCCCGGCAATATCATCAATCGAAGCCACATCCGGCCCCATTTTCATGAAACACTCAGCAGCAGCGTCCAATATTTCTTGCTGAGACCGGCTCAAATCTTCGATCATTCCTGCATTCCCTTAAGGCCCAACGGGCTTTCTACCCCACAAGCAGCTGTCCTCAATCCAAAACCAAAGAAACTGTCTGAAAGGCGTGCCCGCTCGCACGTTCCTCTGGAAATTCCACCCTTCGGAAAATCCAATAAATAATCGGCAGGCACTTTTCGGGAATACGCTGTAAATGCACAGGCTTACGGCCTAATCCCGAGGCAAAACCCTAGCACACCTAACAGATTTGTGTATCAGAAAGTACTTTACCGAACGCATCACTCACTAGTATATGTTCAACCTATGATAGACGGACTTACCTCCTCATTTCCCGGAATTGCCCGCGCTGCGTCTTACAACGCTGCCCAGCCCGCTCGTGTAAATCTGCAGGAGGCAACGAGCTTTTCCGTTGAACATGCGGTTCCAAAAGATTCTGTCGTCATTAGCAGCGACCTTTCCGCCAATCCGGTTGCCGCTCCTTCCTCCTCTGAAAAGTCCAAGAATGAAAACGGACTGCTTTCAGAAGAAGAACAGCAGCAGGTTCAAGAACTTCAGGAGCGCGATACTGAGGTTCGTGCCCACGAAGAAGCCCACGCTGCCGTCGGCGGAGCCTACGCAGGCGCGCCGAGTTACACCGAAACGCGCGGCCCCGACGGAAACAGTTATGCCATCGGCGGTGAGGTCTCGATTGACTCCGCACCAATCGCCGGAGACCCGGAAGCAACCATTGCCAAGCTAAACACGGTCATCGCCGCTGCTCTTGCGCCAGCCGAGCCCTCCGGTCAGGATCAGGCAGTTGCCTCTCAAGCCCAACAGGATCTGGCAAAAGCCTATGCGGAACTGAACGAAAGCAATCTTAGCAACAGCGAAGAAGAGCAGGACACCGCAGAAATCAGCGGCTTAAACTCTCTGCTGCAAGTTCAGGAATACCCTGAAACCGTCTCGGACCCTTCTGCCCTGCTGCTCAACGCAACCCAGGCCTATCAAGCCTTAGCGCTGTAACACTTGCCTCCTTCATTTTAAAATGAACGCTCACCCCTTCTCCGGTTTCCAGTCAGGCTGGGTCTCGAAAATCACTGCGGTCTCTGGCAGGACATCCCAGTGCTGCTTATCGCGGTCAAAGATGACAACCTGAACCTCCAGATCATCAGCATTATCCATGGTGCCGAGGGGTAGCGTCATGTGTTCCGTTGCGTTGGTGTTGCGACCGAAAACAGGACTACCGCAGTTAGGGCAGAAGGCTTTTGTCACCTGAGAGTCTTTGCTGGAGGTATAAACATACTGCTCAAACCGCCCAGAGATATCGACCTGCTCCGCCCGGAACATGGCACCAACCGTATGCCCGGTACCACTCACCCGGCGACATTCCTCACAATGACATTGGGCAACAACAATCGGATCGCCCTCAATCTTGTAAGTCACCGCGCCGCACATACAGCGTCCTGTTCGTGTCATAGTGCTTGCTTACTCCACCAGCTCGCCAACCACATCACATGCCATCTTCGAAATGAACGGAACTGCCATCCGCATCATTGCTGCTGACTCGGGATTAGAGGCGTTACCGGCTTCAGCGCGCGCTACAACCCCTTGAATAATTGCAGATAATCTGAACATGGAGAACGCCAGATAGAACTCCCAGTTCTTGATATTGTTTAACCCGCGGCGCTGGCAATACTCGCGGATATATTCCTCTTCAAGCGGAATTCCGAGCGAGGTGCGATCCAGCCCTGCAAGCCCGCGAAGGCCTTTCATGGAAGGCATACGCCACTGCATGCACTGATAGGCAAGGTCCGCCAGCGGATGCCCGAGCGTGGATAGCTCCCAATCAAGCACAGCTATGATACGGGGTTCCGTGGGGTGGAAGATCAGGTTATCAATGCGGAAATCCCCGTGAACCAGAGAAGACGCCCCATCATCTTCCACCATATTGGCCTCAAGCCATTCCATCAGGCGGTTCATCGAGGGAATATTCTCTGTCTCAGACGCTTTATACTGCTTGATCCAGCGGTCTGTTTGCCGAGCGAAGTAGTTCCCCGGCTTACCATAATCCGCCAGCCCCACCTCTTCAGGCGAAACATCATGCAGCGCAGCCAGCACCCGGTTCATCTCTGCAAAGATCGCCGTGCGCTCTTCGTTTGAAGACTTCTTCAAAGCAGGATCCCAGAAGATTCGGCCATCTACAAACTCCATGATGAAGAACATGGTACCGATTGGTGAGTCATCTCCCGACAGATGGTAGGTCTTGGGAACCGGCACATCACTATCAGCCAACGCTGTCATGACCCGATACTCGCGATCCACCATATGCGCTGATTTCAGTAGAGTTCCCGGTGGCTTCGCCCTCAAAACGTAAGTCTTACCGGTGGTCACCAGCTTATACGTTGGATTGGATTGGCCCCCTGAAAACTTTTCGATTTCCAGCAGCTCGCCAAACTCGGGTATGTGCTCTTGCAGATACGCCTGAAGCGCTGGTTTATCTAATGTATGCAAAGCGTTAGTCATGGTCTCCCTTCTTCCATGAAACAGTCTGATACCTGGCTGTAAGCCGCCCCTTCAACAGCCAGGCTTGCTATCATTTCTTATAATCAGGCGTTGGCCATTGCCTTTACCAGCTTGGCCACACCTTCCATTGCGCTATTCACCGGCACCGCATCGGTGCGGTCACTGATCTTGCCCCAATTGGCGGCAATAGCTTCTGGTGTGCGGTCTGCTTCTGGCAGATGAATGCCCTGTGTTTCCACCATTTCTGCCATTGTGTACGTGCCAGCAGCTGCCACAAGCACCTTGCGGTTTGGCGCAGCATCCGAGCACAGGAACACCACAGCAGGCGTGATGTTTTCAGGCGCCAGCATCTTCAGCGTACCGGCATCCATGATGCTTTCCGTCATGCGGGTACCAGCAGATGGCGCGATGCAGTTGATGTGAATGTTGTTCTTGGCACCTTCGATACCGAGCGTATTCATCATGCCCCACAGCCCCGCTTTCGCAGCGCCGTAGTTGGCCTGCCCAAAGTTGCCATAGATGCCGGATGGAGACGTGGTCATGACAATTCGGCCATAACCTTGCTCTTTCATCACGTTCCAGACGGCCTTGGTGCAGATTGCAGCACCGGTGAGGTGCACCTCTACCACCTTGTTCCAACTGGACATTTCCATCTTGGCGAAGGATTTATCGCGCAAGATACCTGCGTTGTTTATGAGAATATCAACACGGCCAAACGCCTCAACCGCCTCGGCAATCATGGCATTGACTGCGGCTTCATCTGTCACATCGGCAGCATTGGCAATCGCCTTGCCACCTGCTGCAACGATCTCCTCAACCACAGCCTCGGCAGCTGTTGCAGATGAACCGGACCCATCGACTGCGCCACCAAGATCATTCACCACCACGGCTGCACCACGGGCTGCAAGGTCCAGCGCATAAAGACGGCCAAGACCACCGCCAGCTCCAGTGATAATTGCGACCTGTCCGGCAAAGTTCATTGTATCCTGCGTCATGCAGATACCTCCTCAAAATACGTCATTGTCAGCCACTTTGCGACCAACGCGGGGCTCTCAACGCCCTCGATCTCGATTGCAAGACCAAACTCCTGAAGGATCTGCCCATCTCCCTTGCGGGTCAGAGTGTCCAGGGTGAAGCGTCCACGAATACGCTTACCACTGGCGACGGGATGCAAAAAGCGGATCTTATTGAAACCATAGTTGATGCCCATGGTCCGCCCTCTCACAACGGGCAGGGCTTCAACTGCAAACTTGCTGGCGAGGGAGAGCGTGAGAAACCCATGGGCAATCGTGCCGCCAAACGGCGTTTCTGCCTTTGCGCGCTCAGGATCCATATGGATAAACTGCTCATCAAACGTCAGTTTTCCGAAGGCGGAGATCATCTCCTGATCTACGGTCACCCAGTCAGACAAGCCGACTTGCTGGCCCACTTTGCTCTCAAGCTCTTCCACGGTCAGTTCCATAAGAACCCCTCTTTACCCAAACAGGTTGCCACCGGTCGCTACGTGAATGCCACCATCCAACGGAAGCACCTCGCCCGTGACATAAGACCCGCCCTTGCCACAAAGGAAGAGTGTTGCACCTGCAATATCATTCGGGTGTCCGATACGTTTCAAAGGCACGCCTTTGCTGACAAACTCCACTTTCTGCTCAGTATCCGTTGCAAACGCAGTCATGCGTGACTGGAACGGACCCGGTGCAAACCCATTGAACGTAATGTGCTTTCGCGCCATTTCTTTGGCGAGAATACGGGTCAGCTGGTGCACCGCAGCTTTGGATGCGGAGTAAGAATACGCACCGTCACCGATAGGTGTGGAGCCCATCACAGAGCCAAGGTTGATCACACGCGCCGGGTCTTCCGCACTACCGCTTTCCTTCAGTTCCGGCAGCAATGTCTGTGTCAGATGGAACAGGCCAGCCACATTCACGTCCATGACGCGGCTCCAGGCGTGGTAGGAGAAGGAACCCATAGGCTCACCCCAGCTAACGCCTGCATTGTTGACCAGAATGTCCAGTTTCGGGCTACGTTCACGGAAGGCTTCGACAAGCTTCTCAACGCCTTCCTCAGAGCCCACATCCCCCTGAAACGCCTCAACCGATCCAGATGGTTCCGCGTTGCTGCCGTTCAGACTCTCATTGATCTCTTTTGCTGTTTGTTCAACCACGTCCAGCTTGCGCGAGCAGATGAGAACACGTGCTCCGCCTTCTGCCAAAGCTGTGGCAACCATGCGGCCAATGCCGGTTCCGCCACCTGTTACAAGCGCCGTTTTGCCGCCTACACCAAACAATTCCTCAAGATAGCTCATGAAGAAACCCTACCTCCCTTAGTGTTCTTCGAACGCCAACCACATTTTGCGCAACTTGCTTCTCGTTCATCCGTAGTCAAGTCAGCCTGTCACCACGTTTTGGGAACGCCACCTTAAACCAATGATCAAGCCCGTCCGTCTGCGCATATAGTTGACAACATACTCAGTAGTATGTTTCGGTAGATCATCAGTTGTAAAGCAAAATTTTTACAGACTATCTTTTGTCTCTCCAGACTTGGGTCTGAATTGTGAGTGGGAGCCCACAGTCTCTTATCCATCTGATATTGCTTAGGATTTATCCACAGCATCGTGAAGATAAAAGAGCTCAGAAGCCTTGGGAGGGCCAACCATGAGCGACACAACATTAGCCGAACGTCCAGCTATGGACCTCGGGGTAAGCCAGCGCGTCGCGCCACTCATTGAGCAGGTGCGCAGCATGATCCGCGATGAGATCATGCCCCTCGAAGAGGAATTCCATAATGAAATTTCGGTAGGCGATCGCTGGGAATACACCGCGCGCCAAACAGAGATTCTGGAAAGTCTGAAGGTAAGTGCACGAGAGAAGGGCCTTTGGAATTTCTGGCTGACCGATTCCGAGCGCGGCTATGGTCTCACGACCGTTGAATATGCTTATCTGGCCGAAGAAATGGGGAAATCCCCCCTCGCCCCAGAAGTTTTCAACTGCGCAGCACCGGACACGGGCAACATGGAAGTGCTTGAGCGCTACGGTTCGCCAGAGATGAAAGAAAAATGGTTGAAGCCGCTGCTCAACGGCGAAATTCGCTCTGCCTACCTGATGACCGAGCCAGACCACGGCTCCTCAGACGCGACCAACATCAGCATGTCCTGTGTCCGAGATGGCGACCATTACGTGCTAAACGGCGAGAAGTGGTGGTCTTCCGGCGCTGGTGACCCGCGCTGTCAGGTTTACATCACCATGGTGCGCACGCCGACTGAAGGCAACAAGCACCAGCAGCATTCCATGATCGTGGTCGATGCCAACACCCCGGGCATCACCAAGCTGCGCCCGATGCAAGTGTTCGGCCATGACCACGCACCGCACGGTCATTTTCACCTGCGCTTTGAGGACGTGCGCGTTCCAGCTGAAAACCTGCTCATAACAGAAGGTGCTGGTTTTGCGGTGGCACAGGGCCGTCTTGGGCCGGGCCGCATTCACCACTGCATGCGTGCAATCGGCCAAGCAGAACTGGCTCTGGAGCTGATGTGTAAACGCGCCATCAATCGCGAAGCGTTTGGTAAGCCCCTCTACAAGCTGGGTGCCAACTTCGACATTGTTGCCGAATGCCGCATGGAAATTGAACAGGCGCGCCTGCTCTGCCTCAAAGCAGCGTGGATGATGGACAACGCCTCTGGCCGCGAAGCAGCGTTCTGGATCAGCCAGATCAAGGTTGTCGCCCCACGCATGGCACTGAAGGTCACTGATGAGGCCATGCAGATGTTTGGCGGTCAGGGAATCTCGCAGGATACGCCGCTGGCAGCCAACTGGATGGGCCTGCGCACACTGCGCTTTGCCGATGGCCCGGATGCTGTACACCGCAACTTTATTGGCCGCTCTGAGCTGCGCAAGCACACCCAGGAAAAGGTTTAGAACGGAAGGTGGGCACTTGCTCACCTTTTCTTTTTTCATCTGCACTCCAAAACAGGGAGAACGCAATGACGACGCTTGAAGAATTCCGCATGGAAACAAGGGCTTGGTTGGAAGACAACTGCCCGCAGGAAATGCGAAAACCGGTCACAGTTGAAGAGGATATCTGCTGGGGCGGCCGCAACTGGACCTTCAAATCCCCTGCACAAAAGCAGTGGCTGGAACGCATGGCCGAACGCGGCTGGACTGTCCCAAGCTGGCCCAAGGAATATGGCGGCGGTGGCCTCAGTGGTGACGAGGTCAAAATTCTCAAGGAAGAGATGACGCGCATCAACGCCATGTCTCCACTGGAAAGCTTCGGCATCTGGATGCTTGGCCCTGCTCTGCTTGAATACGGCTCTCACGAGCAAAAGCTTGAGCACCTGCCAAAGATTGCTCGCGGCGAGATTCGCTGGTGTCAGGGCTATTCTGAACCCGGTTCCGGCTCCGACCTCGCCTCCGTCCAGACTAAGGGCGTGGATATGGGCGACCACTTCCTCGTGTCAGGCCAGAAGATCTGGACATCCTACGCGGACAAAGCCGACTGGATCTTTGCATTGGTACGCACCGAGCCTGACGCCAAGAAACACAAGGGCATCTCGTTCCTGCTGTTTGACATGACCAGCGAGGGTGTCTCCACCAAGCCAATCCGCCTGATTTCCGGCAGTTCTCCGTTCTGTGAAACCTTCTTTGATGAAGTGAAGGTGCCAATGGAGAATGTCGTTGATGAGCGCGGCAACGGCTGGACCATCGCCAAATATCTGCTGACCCATGAGCGCGAAATGGTCAGCAATCTCGATGCGATCTTTGGCGGCTCCGCTGGCCTTTATGAAACCGCTGCCGAATCTATCGGTCTGGACGAAACAGGCCGTCTGGATGATCCACTGCTGCGCTCAGATATTGGCGACTTCCTCGTCGATGAAATGGCACTGACAGCACACCTTGCGACTGCAAGAGACTTCCACCGCGCTGGCAACCAGCTGGGCGCCCGTTCTGCAGAGCTAAAGTACCTTGGCACGGAGCTGAACAAACGCCGTCAGAGCCTTGTTGTGCAGGCTGGCGGGTTGGAAGCGCTGTCCGGTCCTGAGGAGAACTACGGGATCGGAAGCCAGTCGGCCTCATGGCTGCGTTCCAAGGGCAACAGTATCGAGGGCGGGACTTCCGAGATCATGCTCTCGATCATTTCAAAGGCAGTGCTGCGGCTGCCATCACTGGGTTAAGGAGAGAACACATGGAACTTTTCAGCTCTGAAGAAACTCTTCTCAAAGACTCTGCTGCTGGCTTTATGTCGGAACACGCCCCAGTACACGCCCTGCGTGACATTCGCGACCAGAAGGAAGCCCTCGGCTTTAATCAGGAGCTTCACAAAACACTGGCGGACATGGGCTGGTTTGGCATGCTCTTGCCGGAAGAAGCTGGTGGCTATGACTTCGGTCATCGCTCAGCTGGGCTTGTGGCAGAGGAAATGGGTCGCAACCTGACCGCCTCCCCTTTCCTCTCCACCGCCGTTTTGAGCGCAATTGCGCTTCGTCAGGCAAATGGCGAGCATCTAAGCGAGTGGGGTCCAAAGATCGCTTCTGGCGATGCCGTCATTGCACTAGCCATTGATGAGGGCGCAAAACACAACCCATCCCGCATTAAGGCCACGGCGGAGCCGGATGGTAACGGATTTGTCCTCAACGCGCGCAAACGTGCGGTGTTTGACGGCTACAATGCAGACCGGTTGATTGTGGTGGCCAAAACCGGAGCCGAGACCGGCCTCTTCCTCGTCGACCCGAGTGCTGCGGAAGTCGAGATCGAGCGCAACGCCATGCTCGACAGCCGGAACGCGGCCAACATCCAGATCACCAACCTGCATCTGGATGGCAAAGATCTGCTGTGTCCTCTGGAAGACGGAGCAGCTGTGCTGGAAGCCACTTTGCGCTCTGGTCGTGCGATCGCTGCCTCAGAGCAGCTTGGCGTGGCTCGGGAAGTTGCCGAGCGGACCACGGCGTATCTTGGGGAAAGAAAGCAGTTTGGGGTGCCGATCGGCATGTTCCAGGCCCTGCAACATCGGTTGGCCGACCTCTACTGTCAGATTGAGCAAACAGCCTCACTCATCTCTGCCGCGCAGAGAGCTATTGACACAACTTCAGATAGTGCTGACGAGCTTACACGCGCTGCAAAAGCAAAGGTGGCTAAGGTTTCCCGCACTGCAACAGAAGAAGCTGTGCAGATGCATGGTGGAATCGGCATGACTGATGAAGTTGATGTTGGATTGTTCATGAAACGCGACCGAGTTCTGACAGAAATGCTCGGTGATAGCGCTCATCATGTAGATGCATTGCTAAAAAAACGGGGTCTATAGCAGGATAATTCGTATTTTTACTTGTGATTATTTCGAAAGTGATTTCATAATCACTGCTATCTGATCCACCCCTTTGGATCGGCGGGAGCCAGTCCGCAACAGCATTGCCCGGTGTTGCAGACTGGCTCCTTCGCTATTCGCTCCCCGATCTCACCTCAGACCTTCATGCCCGGCATGTTGAGAGAAGATGTGTTTCCGCCATCAACTGCCAGCGCCTGCCCAGTAATGAAGCTTGCATCCCCACTAGCAAGAAACGCGATTGTGGCCGCAACTTCAGTAGGTTCACCGTGACGGCGCAATTCTGCTCGGGTGCCGAGTTTGGCTTCCTTACCCGTATTGCGTGCATAATCAAAAACAGGTTTTGTCATGCCAGTCTCAATAAGCCCCGGACAAACCGCATTGACGCGCACGCCGTCTGCGCCGAAATCGCAAGCGGAGGTCTTGGTGAAGTTGATGAGTGCCGCCTTGGAAGCACTATAGGCATTGCCACCGGCACCACCTCTGATTCCAGCTACAGATGCAGTATTCACAATCGAACCCTTGCCTGAAGCCTTAAGCTGCTCCTTGGTGTACTTGGTGAACAACATGGCCCCTAGGACATTGACTTCGTAAACCTTGATCCAGTCACCAAACTTCTCGTGGCTACCACCCCAAGATCCCTCGCAGATAATGCCAGCATTGTTGCAAAGCACGCTGATACCGCCCAAAGAGCTTTCAACCTCGCCGACGCAGCGCTCCACCGCCTCTTCATCGGCAACATTGAGCACATAAATCCCCGAGTTGGTCCCTTCCGGAAGCATCTCTGCGGTCTGGTTCAACCCTTTTTCATTGAGATCAACAAGCGCGACAGCAGCGCCTTCTTCAGCCAGACGAATGGCGGTTGCACGCCCGATACCACTGCCTGCACCTGTAATGAGGGCTGTTTGCCCTGCAAACCTTGGTTGCATGATCATGCTCTCCCCGTTTCCAGAACAACCTTACCAACAACACGTCTCTCCATGAGATCGCGAAGGGCCTGAGGCGCTTCTTCCAGTGCGTAGCTCCGGCTTACGGTCGGTTTAATCTTGCCTTCCTCAACCCATTTAAACAGCTCGGAGAAGTTCGCAGCATCCTTTTCCGGCTCCCGCATACGGAAGGAGCCCCAGAAAACGCCCATAATCGCACAGCCCTTCAACAAGGTCAGATTGGTAGGGATGGTCGGGATATCGCCCGCAGCAAAGCCCACAACCAGCGCACGGCCATTCCAGGCAGTAGAGCGCAGTGCCTGCTCAAACAGATCTCCGCCGACAGGATCGTAGACCACATCAACCCCGGCCTTGCCTGTGATTTCCTTCAGGCGTGTTCTCAGGTCCTGCGTGGAATAATTGATCAGCTCATCAGCCCCGGCTAGACGTGCAGCCTCCAACTTCTCCGCAGAGCTCGCCGCCGCAATCACCTTGGCGCCCATCACCTTGCCAATCTCAACCGCAGTGAGGCCAACACCGCCACCGGCGCCCAGCACCAACAAGGTTTCGCCCGGCTGCAACTGCGCACGCTGCTTTAGCGCATGCATGGAGGTGCCGTAAGTCATGGTGAAACCTGCAGCTGCCTGAGCTGACATGGTTTCTGGCCGCTTTAGCACTGTAGATGCAGGAACCACGACCTCTTCTGCAAATCCGCCCTGCTGCAGAAGAAGCGCCATCACTGGATCACCCGGCGCAAAATCCGTCACGCCCTCGCCCACGGCTGCAATACGCCCAGCAATTTCACCGCCCGGAATGAACGGCATCGGCGGCTTGATCTGATACTTCCCCGCAATCACCAGCGTGTCGGGAAAGTTAACCCCTGCGGCCTCCACCGCAATTCTCACTTGCCCTTTACGCGGCTCTTTAACATCAACATCCTCAACGCGCAGAGCTTCCGGTGGCCCGAACTCTGAACAGACAACAGCACGCATTCTTTCCCTCCCAAATCAAAACATACCCGTGAGTATGTTATGGAAATGCGCTGAGCGCAACCACAACGCAAGGTGCATGTTTGCCGCGCCTTGTCCAAAACACTCTCAATTTGACCAAGTCGCTTTGGAATCGAGAAACTACGGTTGATGGAAGCCCCCTGCACTCTCATTATCCATTTACACGCACTTGCAAAAGTAGAGCTGCTATGTGTGCCTCACCTATGGAAAAACCTGATGTCTAAACAGGAAAAGCCCACTCTCGCTGATGAATTTGAACGGCTGGAAAGCTCGCCGGAAGGGCTGAGCGCGGATGCCGCCGCCAACAGATTGAAGCAATACGGCCCCAACGCACTGGAGGAAAAGAAAACCAGTAAACTGGTGCAGCTGCTCCTGACATTCTGGGGACCTATCCCGTGGCTCATTGAAATCGCGGCAATCCTGTCTGCCATCATTCAGCACTGGGCGGATTTTTCGATCATCCTGTTCATGCTGTTCCTGAATTCCGGCATCGAGTTTATTCAAAGCAATAAAGCCGCGAATGCTCTGGCTGCGCTTAAATCCTCCATGGCGCTCAAAGCCCGCGCAAAGCGTGAAGGCAAGTGGACGGACATTCCCGCTGCAGAGCTTGTTCCCGGCGACATCATCAATCTGGAGAACGGCGACATCATCCCGGCGGACTGCATTTTGGAGAGCGGTCCGTACCTTGCGGTGGATCAGGCGGCGTTGACGGGCGAGTCTCTTCCCGTGGACAAACAAGTGGGCGATGTGGGGTACTCCGGCTCTATCATCAAGCAGGGCACCATGCAGGCTCTGGTGACAGCGACGGGCGGCAACACTTTTTTTGGCAACACCGCCAAGCTTGTGCAATCGGCAGGCAACATCTCGCACTTTCAAAAGAGTGTGCTGGGTATCGGCAAGTTTCTCATCTTAGGCACAGCAGTGTTGGCGGCGCTCATCATCATCAAACAACTCTACCTGCAACAAAGCCCATTGGACATTGTTGAGCTGGTACTCGTTCTGGTGATTGCCTCCATTCCTGTTGCCATGCCTGCTGTCCTCTCTGTGACAATGGCTCTGGGGGCGCTCACCCTTGCCAAGAAGAAAGCCATCGTCGCGCATCTACAAGCCATTGAAGAGCTAGCCGGAGTGAACGTTCTGTGCTCTGACAAAACTGGTACGCTCACAAAGAACGAACTCACACTTGGGGAGCCTGTGCTGATTGATGCAAAGAGCGAACAAGAGCTGGTCGTGATGGCCGCCCTTGCCTCCAGCACAATTGAAAAGGATGTCATTGATCAGCTGATTGTCAGCAAGGCTGAGCGGAGCGTACTGGAACCATACAAGCAAAACACCTTCACGCCCTTTGACCCGGTCAGCAAGCGAACGGAAGCCGAGATCTCTGGTCCCAACGGCTCTTTCAAAGTCATCAAGGGCGCACCGCAAGTGGTCATCGATCTGTGCACCAACGCACCTGAGGAAAAAGACGCTGCCAGCAAAGCCGTACACGAGTTCGCCACCAAAGGCCTGCGCGCTCTTGGTATCGCCAAAACCAACGAGAAAAACGAGCTTCGCCTGCTGGGTATTCTCTCGCTCTTTGACCCGCCGCGTGATGATTCCAAGGATGTGATTGCAGAAACGCAAAACGCGGGTATTGCTGTGAAGATGGTGACAGGAGACGACGTCGCCATAGGCAAGGAAATTGCAGGTCAGCTGGGTCTGGGCACAGCGCTTGAAAGCGCAAGTCAGGTTTTCTCCGAGGCCAAGGACATGGACAATCTTCCCGAGAGCGTTCGGCAAGAGATCGTCAATGCTGATGGCTTTGCGCGGGTCTTTCCCGAGCATAAGTACGGCATTGTCAAAGCCCTACAGCAAGCGGGCAAATACGTTGCCATGACCGGCGATGGGGTGAACGATGCGCCAGCGCTGAAGCAAGCCGATGTGGGCATTGCCGTTTCAGGTGCAACGGACGCAGCCCGTTCCGCAGCCGACCTGATCCTCACCTTGCCCGGCCTCTCGGTGATCACCGACGCGGTTATAGAAGCACGTAAGATCTTTGCCCGCATGATCAGCTATGTGGACTACCGCGTGGCAATGACAATCAACCTGATGGTGTTCGTCTCCGCCAGTGTGCTGCTACTGGATGATGTACCGCTGACCGCAACAATGATCGTTATGCTCGCACTGCTGGATGACATACCGATCATTACCATTGCCTACGACAACACCGAAGCTGCTCCTGCCCCCATGGAGTGGCAGCTGGGAAATATGCTGCGCACCGCGACCGTACTGGGGCTCATATCCGTGGTCGAGAACTTCATCCTCATGATGGCCGCGCAAAACTGGCTCGGTGTTTCCGCTATGGAGCTGCAGAGCGTCATGTTCCTCCAGCTTGTCGTCGCGGGGCACTTGCTCTTGTTCGTCTGCCGACATGACCACTGGTTCTGGCAGGCACCACGACCATCCGCCAAATTACTCATGGCAATTATTGCAACGCAATTGCTCGCCGTCATTATCTGTCGGTCCGGCTTCCTTGTTCCTGCCATCAGCTGGGAGTTGATCGGCATCGTCTGGGCTCAAGCGATTTGCTGGATGTTTGTGCTTAATGTCGCCAGAAGGATCTGCCGCTAAAAGAAGTCGTCACGCACTCTTTCGCAGACTCAGCAGACCGATTAGGTTTATCGGATTATCTGCAATTGGAGCTGGCGCGTGCCGAATTTACCCCTTCCCTTTTTCACCGCATTGTTTTTGTGCTTTATCCTTCTGCGTCTGATGGTTGGTTATGGACGCAAGTTGCCCCCGCTGTTTGTTATAACCATCAGCCTTTACGCCCTGCAATCCGTACTGCTCGGCATCAAGTGGGGCATGGGTGGCCTTCCGCCCTGGGCGCTTGCTGGCTTAGCCCTGCTGTTGCCGCCTGCCACATGGCTCTCTTTCCTTCAGCTCACTGACCAGATGTCGAAGAAGGCTATCATCTGGACCGCTGGAGCGACTGTGCTCTCGCTCTCCATTTTGATATTGGCTCCGGGCTTCAACATTCCAGTTCTCATTGATCTGGCGAGCGTCACCATTTACCTTGGCTACGGCTTCTTGTTCTTCCGGTCTGCGACAACCCGGCAGTGGGAATGGACAAGCCGCCTCCCCATTGATCAAATGCTGCCAACGCGGCAAACCCAACTCATCGCCGGAGCCGTTTTCTCGACATCCGCTCTGGTGGACCTGGCTGTGGCGATCGACTTCGCCGTGAACAAGGGTAGCAGTGCCGCAACCATCGTAGGCACTGCCAATCTCTTTATGCTTCTTTCACTGATTGCAATTGTCGTTCTGTTTGGGCGCAAACCATCTGCCCCACAGCCTTCAAACCAACCTACTCTGAAGCAGGTTGAAGCCTCAGACGAGCAGATCGCATTGGTCGCAGCACTGGATCAGCTTATGCGAGATGAGCACCTATACCGGGATGAGAACCTATCTCTTGACAAGCTCGCGCGTAGACTGCGTGTCCCGGCGCGGCAGATTTCGACAGCTGTCAACACACTGCGAGAAATCAATCTGCCGCAATACACCAATGGCTTTCGCGTGGCAGAGGCCTGTCATCTTTTGGAGACAACAGACACTCCAATCACCACCATCATCTTCGAAGTTGGCTTCACCACCAAGTCCAACTTCAATCGCGAGTTCCAACGCATCGCGGGCAAGAGCCCAAGTGCGTGGAGAAAGGAACATCGCACATCTACGAGCGTTGAGATTGCCTAGAAGATCTCGCGCAGGATCCCCGTAGCATGGGACCAACCACCCATCAGGCTGATGTTGGACACCAGCTTATCAACGTTGATGCGGACGTTCTCCCGCGGAACATCCGCATCAAACTTAAGATAGACCGCCGCCATTTCTCCAGTCAGATCGAAGCTGGAAACACCTCCGTTAAAATAGATCACGGCCTTCTCTGACGCGACAGAAAAGGCATCGAACAATCCAGCAAACTCACCTGCCACGTTGTCCATCTTGACTGTCACATTCATGGTGCTGGGCAGCCTTAGGGTCGCCGTAGGATCACACCAACCAAGCCCCCAGGACCGACGTCTTTCGAATTCGATCGTAAGCACTCCGTCGGGTGTTTGAGCGGTCTTCGCTGTCAGACTGCAGCCTCGTACATCACTGGTTTCAAGATTGATGTCACTCACAGAAGCGTCGTCTCCGATAATACGAAGCCCCAGGCTGCTGCCTGAAATCTCGACAGAGTGCACGCCCTGCGGGGCAAGAGTTTGGGTGGTCTCCATTCCGGTTGAAACGCCTGCATAAGTCACGATACCAATTGCAACGATTGCTGTGAGGACTGCGATTGTGGTCTTACTTGTCATCTGGAAACTCCTTGGCTTAACTTCCAAAACTATGGGTTTCCGGTGCGTTTGGGGCGACCTCAATCGCGAATTAGGACCTGAAAGACGCCCTAAAACAGAAATTAGGACGCCGCGGCGGCACCTATCTTTCCGTGATAAGCAGCGCCCCTGCTGCCTTACAGACATCAGGAGGCAATGGGCAGGCATGATGAATGCCTCGGTCCAGATTCGCGCAAATCAGGTTCGTTGTGGCGATTAATCGCTGCGTCTCCGCATTGTACATTTCATGAAGGATAGAGAGCGTTTTCTCGTGAACCTCTATCAAGCCCGAGTGGCAAAACAACAGAGCCCCAGCTAGTGCTTCGCAATGGTATTTCGTCGTTTACTGAACTGCAGCCATACCGCGATTATGCTGGCGGAAGTACGAGGGCGTCAAACCAAGCCGAGAGAAAAGGTGCCAGTTGGCCTCATCAAATTTCACCGTATACCACTGAACATTCATGTGCCCCATGTGGTCCAACTGGTACGGATAAACGACACCACGGTAGGTCTCAATCATGACCTTTTCCTCCTGTGGTGTGGGCGCCAAATTACTCTTTCACCCACGCCCAGGCTTTGTCCAGATTGACCATATCGAAGTGCTTTTCGCCTATGCCAAGCATGGCCGCGAAGGGACTATCGATGGCGACGAGCCATTCCCAAATCTTTCGATCGGAGACGATTGCGATACGGTGAAAGCTCTTGACGTGGGTCATTGCCCACTTCAGATCCTCATATCCAGCCTCAAGCCCCCAGCTTGCCTGGTCACTCAGAACCACCAATACGCTGACTTTTGGATGCTTCTCAAGCACCGCTTCGACCTGTGCAATCAGTTGCTTTTCCTGTTCCAGATCAACCTTTCCATCAACCTCGAACCCAAGAACATTCTCTGTACTTTCAGGAAGTTTCTTGATCATGCAGACACCTCTTTTGCTACTTATAAGTTAGCTGAGTCCACCTACAATCCTGTTTCGTTCATGCCCTGATTTCGAGGGAATATGGAAACCACCTATCAATTTGAAAAGTGGACAGCTGTCAACTCGCATAAAAGTGTAACGAATTTGCGCGATCTCCAATCTCGAGACGGTTGCTTACAAACGGAATTTGAAACCCAAAGCTGAAGGCGTCATGCTGAGCATACCAAACAAAAAAGCCAAGGAGATCACTATGTTCCATCAGTATGGTTTGTACGGGTTCCACTTTTTTCCATTTCCAATAGTCCTCACTCTTCTGCTTTTCATCAGCTTTCTGATTGCCCGGTCCTACGGATATTTTGGTAGCGACCGCTCCAAACAGACTGAACCGCCAGAACCAACACAACGCAATTCGGAGGCTCTGGAAATCCTGAAACGCCGGCTTGCGAAAGGTGAAATTGACGAGGAAGAATTCGGGAAGCGTTTTCAAGTTCTGCGTCAGAACCTGTAGTGAATGACAAGAGCGGCGTTCAAAGCAACCGTATTGACCGCCGTTTCTTCGCCCAAAAAGCCGAGTTGTCAGCTGACAACCAGCAGAGTGAAGTTCTCACAATCAAGTCTAAGCCTACAAAGGCCGCGTCTCAGAACGCACTACCGCATCAATTCGCGAGTTGCACGTTCCTGTAGACCTCACTGTATCCCGACCTGATATCCTCCCAACACTCCCACTTGTACGCCACAGCAAGGGGATCGACAGTGCTTCCACGCAACTCGCGTTCCGTTGCTCCCCCGCCTTCTGTTGCAGTGGCTTGCGAAAACCAAACGTTGTTTACATCGGAGTTTACATCGGAGTTTGCATCGAGATCGCGACAGTTTTTGCCAAAGTGTAATCATTGACTGCGTTCGTTTTCCCGCAGATTCACCGTGCTATAACTTTACGATACCGAGTGAAGACCGAATAATTCAGCTATATCATTGTGTTA
Source organism: Pseudovibrio japonicus (assembly GCF_014651595.1). Classification (GTDB taxonomy): domain Bacteria; phylum Pseudomonadota; class Alphaproteobacteria; order Rhizobiales; family Stappiaceae; genus Pseudovibrio; species Pseudovibrio japonicus. The sequence continues at coordinate 195,560 of NZ_BMXE01000006.1, forward strand.
CTTCTGTCTCTCAGCGCCGACGAGAACAAGAACTCCTCGGCCTCAGCCGTCCCAGTGGACACTTTGTTACATCTGATTTCTTGCTGAAAAGTCGGGGCTGAGCCACTGTTTGATCAAGGTTGAACGCGGCCTCCGCAGACGCAATCAGCCGCACACTGCTGGTCCCCACGTACCCCCAACACCGCGAAACCAGCAGTGTGCATCTAATTTTAATTCAACGCATTCGGGCCACCATGTCATATATTCGATCCTTTTGGAATTCACCCTATACGTTCTGGTTTATTCTCGCTCTTCCGGGACTTCCAATCATTGGCAGCCTCCTGCGTGCAGGTGAAGAGTTGGAACCGCTGCTGCATCCATCCGGAGAGTTCTCCGCGCGGTTTCTAGTCATCAGCCTGATGATCACACCGCTCATGTTCGCAACAAATGGACAACGCTGGGTTCGTTGGCTCATGGCACGCCGACGCTATATCGGTGTAGCCGCAGGGGGTTACGCGGCTCTACATGTTGCCATTTACCTTCTGGACATGGGGGCGCTCGCACCAATCATTGAAGACATGTTCAAAATTGGAATTTGGACCGGATGGCTCGCCTCCCTCATTTTCATTCCACTCGTCATGACAAGCAATGACTGGTCGGTTGCGAAGCTTGGCAACAACTGGAAGAAGATACAGAAATTTAGCTATGCCGCTGCTGTCCTGACTTTGGCCCACTGGGTTCTGGTTAATTTTGATTTCATTCCAGCCCTTGTTCACTTCATCCCACTGACGCTCCTGCAGGTTTATAGATACGTGCACCTCTCCAAAAAGCGAAAGGACCGTGAACGCACCGCTCCTGCGTGATCCCAAGACCGGTCCGACCTCACCCACCTTCGGCTTCGAAGGTGGGTTTTCTTTGCTCTCCTTTTGTAGAGGGGGACAGTCCCTTCTTTCACAGCTAAGCTGAGCCAATGGAGGAGGGACCATTCATGACCACAACGGATTTTCAGAAGATAGACAGCGCTCAACTTGCGCACCCAACAGCACTGAAGCTTTCACTTCCTGACCCACTGCCCGATGACATTCAGGAACTGTTTGGAAAATGTCAGAGTAAGCTCGGGCTGATTCCCAATGTGTTGATCGCCTTTGCACACCGGCCTGAGAAACTTCGCGCGTTCTCACAAATGTATAACGAACTAATGCTTGGTGACTCCAGTCTTTCCAAATTGGAGCGTGAGATGATTGCGGTTGCGGTGTCTTCCATCAATTCCTGCTGGTATTGCCAGGTCGCCCATGGTGCGGCCGTTCGGGAGTATTCCAACAAGCCGGAGCTGGGGGAGGCCATGGTGATGAACTATCGTTATGCCGATCTCACTAGCAAGCAGCGCATCATGCTCGACTTTGCAGTAAAGGTCGCCAAATCGTCCTCAGAGATAGGGGAGGGGGATCGGAAGCTGCTTCGAACTGCTGGATTTTCCGAAGAAGACATCTGGGACATTTGCGAGGTGGCTGCGTTCTTCTCCATGTCCAACCGCATGGCCTCTGCAACAGGAATGCAGCCAAATCCAGAGTATCACGCCGCAGCCCGCTAGGATGCATGGTAAGGGGTTTTAGCTGTCAACTTGGCTTCCAGAAAGTTGACAGCTGTCAACACAGAAATACCTTGCCAACCGATTACCATCAGAGTATATCGTTGATCGACGATATACGAGATCCAAAATGACAGACCACAGCTGTGTAACCGAATTTGCACCTACCTCATTAAATGAGGAGGAAGAAGAAAAACTGGCAATACAGGCGAAAGCACTGGCGCACCCCGCTCGTGTTCGCCTGCTCAAAATCATGGCTGCTCAACCGGGCTGCGTGGGCGGCGACCTTGTCAATTCAATCGGACTGGCACAATCCACCGTGTCCGAACATCTTCGTATTCTTAAGGATGCAGGCTTCATATTGGCGGAGGCCCAACGTCCGCGGGTTTGCTATTCAGTCAATAGAACCGAATTGAAGAGCTTCAGCCATCTCTTCGGAAAAAGCTTCTCGCTCTAATATTTGCCTAAATAAATCGTCGATCGACGATATAGGAGAAACAATGGGAACTTTCGAACGCTACCTGTCCGTCTGGGTCGGTCTTGCGATGGCCTTAGGGGTAGGGGCAGGGCTCCTCCAACCGGGCCTTTTTCAATTCATCGGTGACCTACAGGTTGGGGGCATCAACCTGATCATCGCAGTGCTCATCTGGTTGATGATCTACCCAATGATGGTGCAGGTTGAATTCAGCGAAGTCCGCCACTGCTTCGCAAAACCGAGGGGTCTGATCGTAACACTTGCGATGAACTGGCTGGTCAAACCGTTCACCATGGCAGCGCTGGCCGTACTCTTCATGCGTTACCTGTTCGCCACCTTCATCGCACCCGACCTGGCTGACCAATACATCGCCGGTATGATCCTGCTTGGCGTTGCACCGTGTACGGCTATGGTATTTGTCTGGTCGTACCTGACCAAGGGCAATGCAAGTTACACCGTGGCTCAGGTCGCTACCAACGATCTGATCATGATATTTGCATTTGCGCCAATCGCAGCATTTTTGCTTGGTGTCTCTGACATCATCGTGCCGTGGGATGTACTGCTGATCTCAACTGCATTGTTCGTGGCACTGCCATTGGGGGCAGGGTGGTTGACCCGAAGTGCTCTCAAGGACCAGGAACACCTTACTTCCTTCAGCAACAATATGAAGCCGTTTTCAATTGCGGGACTTGTTGGCACAGTCTTCCTATTGTTCGGTCTTCAGGCCGACAACATTATCGCCTCGCCAGGCGATATCGTTTTGATCGCGATCCCGCTGCTTATCCAAACCGTCCTGATATTCTACGTGACGTACCTTTGGATGAAGAAGTGGCGCCAACCGCATAACGTAGCTGCACCCGGTGCCATGATTGGTGCCTCCAACTTCTTTGAGCTGGCTGTCGCGGTTGCTATCAGCCTCTTCGGCGTAACCTCGGGCGCTGCTCTGGCGACCATTGTTGGCGTACTCGTTGAAGTTCCGGTAATGCTAGCTTTAGTGGCTTACGCAAACCGGACGCGTAACCAGTTCACTGAGGATACTGTGGTCGATGGATCGCCATTTCGGTCCAACCCATAAGACAGAGGGCAGGGGAGTGGTTTCCTGCCTTTCCCCTCAGGTGGATTTTTAACTATCTACCGATACTCTGGCTCTTCAATTATTTTCAAAGAGCCTATTATGTCCCAAGTTCCAGTTTTCTGCCAAGCAACCACGGTTTTCCTGATCGACAAGAATTCTGAAGAGCCGCAGGTTTTATTATTCCGCCGCCTTGATCCCCCGGCAAACACATGGGGCCAGGTTGCCGGAGCAATTGAAGCAGATGAGACAGCCTGGCAAGCCGCGCTTCGTGAAGTGAGAGAAGAAACCGGTATTATTCTTGACGAGCTCTGGTCTGCCGACGCTGACATCCGGTTCTACGTGCCCGAAAAAAACAGCTTCTCAATAATCCCTGTCTTTGTCGCTCATATTTCCCACGATACTCCCATCAAACTCAACGGCGAACATGATGCCTATCAGTGGTTCTCTTTTGCCGATGCAAAAGCTCTGGTAAGTTTCCCCGGTCAACGCCGCATGCTTGAGCTAATCGAAGAAGAATTCATCCACCGGACCCCAACGCCGCACCTTCGCATCAACCTATCCCAATCAGACGAAGATGACGGCTCCGATCTTTACGCCAGAGCCAGCCCATAAAGCGATTTGTGCAGCGCGAGTTTGCCATCTTTTGCCCGGTCAACACAGGCGCGGAAATATCCGGCAGGGCGCGAAATGCCCTCCGGATCGCGCAGGGTTTTTTCAACAGTCACGACCAGAACAGCGGCGGCCATTTTCTCGCCAAGGACCAAAATCGCCTGTTTCCAGCCATCTTCGGACAGGCCAATCGCCAATCGCATCTGTTCTGCGGACTGGGAAAGATCAAACCAGCTTGAGAACGACATGCCCAGCATATCCTGGGTCTCAGTTGTCGCGCTATCAATCAAACCAATGGAAATTGCAGAAAGATGATCGCTGAGACCCGCGTTTAATTGGGAACCTTGCTGCGCTACACCTTGCGTCGGCTTTAGTGACTTGGCAGGGAATTTGCTTGATTGGTCTTTTTCAAGAGCAATTTCTAAAGCTTCGTTAGAAGCGACTTTGGTATTTAAGTAGCCATCGGTAGATGGCTGCCGTTGTATACTATTTTTAGGAGTCTGATGGGTTGTAATATTATAAGGGGTGACATCAATGTCATGGTCGCCTGACATTTGAGCATATTCATTTGAATAGGTTGGGGTTTCGGCCACCTCTTCACTGTGCTCAGCAAGCTCTGTTACCACCACTTCATAGAGCTTTGTGATTTTTTCAGACCGCTCTACAACCAGCATTGGCGTTTCCATAAGAGCGTTAAGTTCTGTCAAAAACGCCTCACAGTCGGCCCCTTCGCTTTGCCCGGTACGGCAAGCATCGATGATTGCACGCGACAGCCGGTTGACCGTACGTTTGGCCTCCTGCTCTGCACGGACCCGTGCCTGAAATTCATTACCAATCCGCTTGATCTCTTCAACGCGCTGGCGCGCTGGAGAAAAGTCAAACCCGTATCCGCGGTCAATCTCGCCGCTGGCATCATTGCGATAGATAAAGCGGCGGCCGGTTGAGCTATCGCGGTAGGCCAGGATTCCCACTTCAACAAGTCGCTTGATGGCCCGGATCACAGTACGCGTGGAGCGACATACATATTCGGCAAGCTTGTCATTGGAAATCGCGACCAACGGACGGCGGTCCTGTTTCCAGTCATCAGCCCGTGTCAGCCCGATCAGAATATCTAGAATATGATAGGCGGTTCCGTCGATCCCCAGGGCAGGGGCCGCCTTTTTAAGAGTGATCGCCACCTCGGCCTTTGTCGTTTTGACAATGTCATTAGCCAGTGCCAGACGCTGGCTCTCCAACATGGCGGGTGTCATTTTGCGGAAAGACGCAACACCGGTGCTTTGCATAGCAAACCCATTCACCCAAGAAAATCCGGGGTGTTATCCAAGTGAAATTGGGGATTTAGCGCCCGAAAAAGCAAAAATGCGCCACAAAGGGATTCAAGAAAGCATTGCTGACTTGATTCGCACGGTGCGTTCGTCGTAGGATGTTCGTGCTAAAGAAGGTCCTCGACGAGTGCTATTCACTCTCTTGGGCGACGATTTCAGGGCCTTGCTGATTGCCGTCAGCAGGGCCTTTCGTCTTTAAGGGGCTACACCATCAGGCATCCTCCCCCTTCGTCTCTTCGAATTCGGCAATTAGTGCCGGCATCTGCTTCAGCAAAAACGCGCCGAAATCACTCTTCGTTTTACTGTCAACGGAGAACACCGTTGCTTTGTCTGTCCGCTTAACGAGCACGTGCTTGTTGCCAAGCCACTCAGAATTCTTCGTTTTGCGGGTATGTGCCGCAACAGCGACCTCACCATCGCGGGAGGCCGACTTGATTTCCAATTCAGCTGGCGTTTCCTGCAAGAGCTGGAGCACCTCACTAAAACGCTCATCACTGTGCAGCTCGAGAAACGAATCCAGCCCGAACAGCGAATTGACGGCTTTCTCATGGTTTGGCGCAAGCTTTCCATCATGGAAGAAACTGGCCATCTCTTCCCAACGTGGCCGGCCGATTTTTGGCGCAGGCCCGATCACACGCAAAAACTCCTCAGGCATAGTTGCCGCAAGCTTGCGGAGTTTGGAAACCAGAGATTTGTCCTTGCCAATCGCTTTAACAATCATTGTCTGCGGGTAGTCTTGCGCGAGGCGGAACACGAACAGACACGTTTCAATGAAGCTCAGGTCCTTGCGCTCATGGTTTTCTTGCCCCTGAGCCACCAGTAATTCTTCATCAGAAAGCTCTTTGATGACACCGCGGACTGGCTTGCCCAGAGCACGGCAGGCTTTCCAACGACGGTGACCGTAGGCAATCTGGTAAATGCCAGCTTGATCCGGAGCAGGGCGCACCAGAATGGGAACCTGCTGCCCCGTCTCCGCGATAGATTCCTTGAGGGCTTCAAAGGCCGGATCAAATGCCACTTCCATGCGGTCTGCCACGAAGGACGGCTGCACCTGTTCCGGGTCAAGCTCCACCACATTTACGGAGGAGGCCATTTGGGAGTTGAGTGTTTTCAACTCTTCGCGCAGCTTGTCGCGTTCATCCTTGATCAAGTTGATCTCGGCAGCGCCGATTGCTCCAGAAGACATGCGCGGGCGCGGCGCAGTTGCATCGGCAACAAGGCCAGCCATGCCACCACCTGAAAACAGGGTGTCTAGTGCGTTTTTCCGGTCCTTAGCTTTGTTCATAGCGGTCGTCCCCAAGAGTTGCGGAGAAGATCTTCAATTTCGCGGTTCACGGAGTCCATGGATTCAAGCGCACGCTTCAGCGTTTCGCGGCCAATGGCTCCCGGCTCCAACTCATAGAGTGATTTCTTTTCAAGTCCTGCATTGGCAACCGCTGTGGAGTCCAGAGCAGGTGCTGTCAGTACGTCCTCACCAAACAACGCCCGCATCAACCCGACAACACGGGTTTGCGGACTATCATTTGGATTGTGACGGGTCACCAGGAACCGCATCCAGTCCAGGTTCATCTCTCCGCCATTGTTCTCAATCACACCCATCAGGTCAGAGCTCATGCCAAGAAACTGATTGCAGCTTGCAAGGTCGAGCATTTGAGGGTGCAATGTGATCAACAATCCGGTGGAAGCAAACAGCGCGCCAAGTGTGAGAAATCCCAGTTGCGGCGGGCAATCAATCACGACAACATCGTAGTCCGCATCCACTTCGCTTAGCACGTTACGGATACGGCGGAAGAAGATGTTTTCACCGGTAGACGCCCCGGACGCGATGGCGGTGGGCACAATGTGCTCAAACTCAGCCAACTCAAGGTTGGCCGGAACCAGATCCAGATTATCAAAATACGTCGGGCGGATCACTTCGCTCAGTGTGCGGCGGCCTTCATCGTATCGAAGTGCGCCAAATAAGGTAGAATTCGGCTCAACGTCAAACTCCGGCTGCACGCCAAACATGGCAGAAAGCGAAGCTTGCGGATCCAGATCAATGGCCAGCACGCGATAACCGCGCAGGGCCAGATAATGTGCCAGATGAGTGCTGGTTGTGGTTTTTGCCGAGCCACCTTTGAAATTTGCGCAGGCAATCACTTGCAAACGCTCACCCGGACGGCGACGCGGCAGAATATTGACCGCTTCATCACCCTTTTTACGCGCAGCGAGCACTTCACGGATCGCGTTGATCTGCTCCAGAGTGTAACTGCGACGCCCATTGGCAAGACGGGTCGGTGTTGGCCCTTCTCCATCCAGATCCAACTGGCGAATGGTACTTTCAGAAACGCCGATCAGCCGCGCAACATCCACTGAAGAGAATGAACGCAGAGCTTTGTTGGCTTCTGGCGGATAAAGCTCCTGCCTCAACCGGTGCAGCTGGCCAGATAGGAGCTGCGAATAACGGGAGATCTTCTCAGACGGAGTTTCCTCACGTAAAAGAGTGTTGTTGCCGTATTCCACTTCGCTTCGCCCTCAAACGGTTCTAGTCATCTACAAACGGAAAGTGCGCCAATTTGGTCTGTGTTTGCGTCGAAAGGGTAACTGACCTGCACTTCAGTTCAATCCCTTTTTGCGTAATACCTGCCATCACTCAGGCGTTTTAGTCCGTTTTTTGGCGTTTTCATTTTTATTTTCAATGACTTAAAAGTTATTTGCGCCGGCAAAACAACAAGTGCATAAAATCGATCAAACAACCGATCTGTTTCCCAAGAAACGATCTTCCTGTACTGAATGGACCGACTCACTCTCCCTCTCACTGATTCTCTTAAGCTCGTCTTCAGCAGTAACACGGCGCAGAGCAGGGGGAATAAGTTTTGCAAACCACCCTAGGAAGACTGAGGTATTTGGCACGCATCCAGGGCATATCTTGCTAAGGCACAACTGGATTCCACTTGTGGCGATAAGTAGCTTCAACCGGAAATTCAGTTAGCAACCCAAGTTGAGTATAGTTGAAATTATTTTATTAAAATATCGGCTTAAATCAGCTTACCAATAGGGAACTCTAAGTAAGAGTGGCGCACATACTCGATGAAACTGAGTGCACTTGCACAATCTTCCAAAAACAATCGATAATACGGCATCTTTTTCCATGAAATGTGCTCGTTTTATTGGAAAGTTATGCCGCAGCTTCGCAATTTAATTGCTTTTATAGTTCAGATATTGTTTTACAATTGGGAGAATGAACCGGCCAGACCGTATTGCAATTGAACTTGGCCTAAAAACAGAGCTGATGATCTAGTTTCCATATCCAAAAAGAGAAACGCCAAATTGCATAGATAATAATTGTAAGGCAGATAACTTTGAAAATAGAGGATACATTAGAAAGAGCCGCACCATCGGTCACTGCACAAAACGCCCCGTCCTCCGCCTCTCTCATCGACAGGGCCTATGCGCAACTGCGCGCGGCAATCTTGTCTGGCCAGCTTGAGCCAGGCAGCAAACTACGCATCCGCGAAATGTGCAGTACATTTGATGTCGGGCCAACACCTGTACGTGAAGCACTGTCCCGCCTGGTGTCTCAGGGGCTGGTTGCCACTCAATCTCATAAGGGATTCTATATCCCGGAGCTCTCGAAAACCGAGTTTGAGGACATTATTGAGCAGCGCCGCCTGATTGAAAGCGCAACGGTTCGAACTGCCGTTGAAAAGGGCGACACGCAGTGGCGCGAAAGTGTCCTTGATGCGTACCATACCTTGCAGGAGATTGAGCGCACCTGGCAAACTTCACGCCGTGATTTCTGGAATGAATGGGAAGAAGCCAACCGCGTCTTTCATATGACACTGGTTGATGGCGCTGGCTCCAGCTGGGCAAGCCGCTTCCTGTACATGTTGCATGACCAGTGTACGCGCTACCGCGCTGCCATGCACCGCACAGGCTTCATTCCCGAGGGCGTCCAGGATGACCACAGCCAGCTGATCAATGCAGTGCGAACAGGAGACGGCGCTCTCGCCGCCGAAACGATCAAAACACACCTTGATCGCTTGCCGACACTTCCACTGCCATTCTAGGGCGCAGCGCCAAAAAATGGTTGCCGGTGAGGGACTAGCTCTCCCACCGCAATCCCTCAGGCTGCAACAAAGCGAACTCAAGCAACTCCGATCGGCTTTACCGACAAATTCCCCGTCTCTAAGATACTCTCGAGATCAACGCAGCCCGAGTTGTGCGACTGGAAGGTGAGGGTGCGCATAAGTTAACTAGAGCCTGTTGCCACGCGCCAGAAATTTCAGAACTTCCATATTGGTGGGCCAACTGTGATAGCACCCGGCCTGTTCATCTGGAGTAGGCGGGCACTCATTCGTACCCAAAAAATGTGAGGCTACGAGTTGGCCTGTATTACTGAAGAGTTCCAGATTGGTGCGAAACAGTGTTCTTTTGTTAGGTACCACCGTTGTTTCCGCTAGTACCTTACCTGCATCGATCCTCTGAATACTCTCATGGAGGCTCACAGTAAAAGCCTTTTCATTCGCCAGAATCCCATGAAAAACCGGATCTGGTCCCTTGTAGAGCGGCAGTTTACCGGGATGAATATTGTAGGTCTTACCAGAATACCGCTCAAAAAACGGACTGCGCAAAATCTGCCCCAGATGAACTGTCAGGATCAGATCCGGTTTGCATTTCTGGATAAAATTCAGTGTTCGCACCGCACTCACGTCATTGGTCCGCTGAACAGGACATTGCAAGCTATGAGCCCAGGTACGCATACTTTGCCATCTGGGAACATGCGGCATCCGGTAGGCGGGTTTTGTCACCGCTCCCAGATATGCCGCGTACAGCGGGCCAGAGCGAAGCACAAGGTCTTTGTATGCGCGCCAGTCGTTTCGCTTGCCAACAACAGCTGCGCACTTCACTAGACCACAGATTTCGAACTCCGGGTAAGCAAGCAAAGAATGCAGAGCAGCATCCGTGTAGACACTGGCGTTAGAAATAAGACAGATCCGCATGGATACTCCGCACTTACACAAAATGGTCGTATGTTACGCCCATTTTGCGAGCCTTCGCCAGCCTCGGCGGTTCCATTCGCTTCATCCGGTGCTCTGTGTAGGAAGTGGTCAGGATTTTCTCTGCCGTCCCCTTCGCAGCTGCCTCAAGACCATCCGCATTATACAGCGTACCCCGCACTTGGATGGTAGCTTTCAAGGCCTCGACGAATTTCTGGAAGACCTCTGGCTCCGGTGGTGTGGCCGAGCACCAAAAATCTTCCCAGTCGCCTTGATGCGTCAGTCCATCCATATCGTAGATCGTTGGCAATATGCAGCAGGTCGGCACACCATATTCGAGCGCTTCAATCCCTGCTGAGCTATTAATGGTCAGCATGCCCAAGGATGGCTCGGCAAGTTCCTTGATTGTCTGACCATGAATAAGCAGCGTACGCTCTTCAACGCCATGTTTCCGGCTTGCCGCAACAATGGCGCGTGAAAGTTCCTTAAAGCGGTACTCCAGCGGATGGCTCTTGAACAGTAGAGATGTTCCTTCAGGAGCGTTGCGGGCAAAGGAGGCGATCACCTTCTCAATCGCCTCATAAATGCTGCCAAACGGGGAGTGATCGCGTATCTGGAAGTCTCCATTCAGCTGCAGAGCGAACAGGTAATAAGACGTGCCACTGCGCTTCAACCCATCCCAAATAACATCAGCTTCCTTCTTTCGTTGCTTGGCCTGCAAACGTGCTTTCAGCCAACCACCATAGACCTGCACACGGGATTCGGTGCGATGATTTCGGTAATGCGGAAACTTGCGGGCATGAATAGCGTTGAAGAGGGTAAAGCCCAGTTCCTGCAGTACAATCTGCTTGTAGCTGCCCGGGTAGCGAAGCTGAGATGTATCCTCGGTCACCGGGAAATCAAGTGCCATCAGTTCCTGTTTGGTCTGCGGAAAATGGGAGAGCGCAGAACAACCACCGTACTCAACCGTCATCCAGTCTGGTCGCAGGTAGCCCAGTTCCGTGGCAATGATGTTCACATCCAGACGTTTTGCAACTCCAATGGCAATCTTATGATAGTAGCGCCGGTCTCCATGAAGCAGGATATCAGTGACCCCGTTCGCAACAATCAGGGCTTCCAGGAAGAGCGCCCAATTCTCTGGAGGCTCAGAGAACCGAACAGCGTCCGTATGCTCCCAATCATGGACGTCACTCCCGCAAAAATGAACCTTGAGCGTCTTGGTACCCAGCTCCTCCAAGTAATGCGCAGTGCGCGCGTAATACTTTGAAAGTGGGCCTTGCAGCAGCAAAACGCAGCGATTGTTCTGTGAAGTCATTTGTCACCCCAGTAACAATCCGCAAAAAGGGGCACACCAGCGGCTTTGGCTGCAGCCAGTCGTGGCGGTGTTTCAACATACGCACCATGCCCATTGACACGATTATTCAAGATGCGCTGTACAAACTCTTCAGCCGCGATCTTTCGCCCTTCGCGATTAAAGAAGCTGCCCCGAACTTGAATTGTATGCCCCATAAGCTTTTCCAGATCGTGATAAAGGTCAGCGTCTGGCTGAACTGGATCCTTCCAAAAGTCCTCCAAAGATCGCTGGTCCGTCAATCCGGCAATATCATAGACTGCAATCCCCATGGCCTTCACGGGCACACCGATCTTCAGGGCTTCCATACCCACGGTGCTGTTCACAAGCACACACCCCTGCGAATGCTTTAAAAGCTTATTCAGGTCGCCGCCATCAATAATAAGTGTACGCTCCAGACAACCAAAATCAGCAGCTATACTACGGATGACATTCGGCCAGTCTTCCACATTGTTGTCAAAGGGGTGGAGCTTGAACACCAACTTACTATCAGTCGACGCGCTGCGCGTAAACGTACTGTAAATCTCACGAATGAAGGTGGACAGATGCTTATACGGGGAGTGATGCCGGATCTGGTAGTCCCCTTGCATCTGCATCGGAACGACAAAATAGTTGGCCTGTTCTTCCACAAGCCTCTCTATGACGTCCTCCGCCTCGCACCCAAGGCGTTTTTGACGGATCAACCGCGGAATATAGCTAAAGTAATCCTGAAAGGGGTGGTAATAGCGATCACGCTGATAAAACGGAAACAGATACGGGAAGAAAACAGGGATGAGGTTGCAAATCACCTCATTGGTTGCCTCTTGCAAAAACGCATGCGGAAACCGGCCAGCGGGTTCCAAAGGAGGCAGCTCGGCAGCACCTTGTTTTATCTGCTCAGGATCTGTTGGATAGTGCGAATATACGCCCATCCCTCCACGCTCAAGCGTGATCCAATCCGGGCGCATGTAACCAAACTCATAAGCAAAGGTGTTGATCCCACGCTTCATGGCCACATCATGAGCTATCCGATGATAGGGTCGCCGGTCGCTATAATAGAGAATATCTGTGATCGCATTTTCATCGATCAGCTTCTCCAGCGAACTACGCCAGCTCTTCAAACGCCCCCAATAATTCTTCGCGCCCAAACCAACACGGAAGTACCAGTCACTGAGCGAAAAATTGACAATAACGCACCGGGCGCCCTGCGTTTCAAACGCCTTTACAAGCCCCCGACAGAAAGCAGAGGGGTGCGATTGTAGAATAAGAATCGTGCGGGTTGTCATATTACCTAGGTCCAGCTACTTGAGCTGGTTCTTGCGATGTTGAGCGAGCGCTTCATCGACAGAGTCATACATTGTCAACTCCCCTTCATGCAGAAGGCATGCGGCGTCGCAGAGCTTCTTGATTGCTGACTCGGCGTGGGAGATCATGATGATGTTTGCGTGTTTAAGCTTTGTCTCAAAGACTTTGTCGCATTTTCGTTTAAAACGCGCGTCACCAACTGCAGTAATTTCGTCGATCAGATAACATTCAAAGTTCACCGCCATACTGACTCCGAATGCAAGACGCGCCTTCATCCCGCTCGAGTATGTCTTGATCGGAAGTGACATGGATGCACCGAGTTCAGAGAAATCCTCCACAAATTGCACCATTCGTTCGGTGTCTTCACCATACATCCGTGCTACGAAGCGAACGTTTTCGATGCCGGTCATCTTTCCAGCAAATCCACCCTTAAAACCAAGTGGCCAAGAAACTTTCACGTTTCGTTTAATCTTCCCGCTATCCGGTAACTCTGCTCCGGCAATCAAGCGCATCAGCGTCGATTTGCCTGCACCATTGTGACCGAGAATCCCAATATTTTTCCCACTGGGGAACCGAGCCGTCAGCCCTTTAAGGATCGTCTTGGTAACACCCTTAAGGTGATACGTTTTCCGTACATCCTGAAATTCAATCATCAGAAAGACTTCTTTCGATAGAGACGTTCACCTAAGAAACCAAAGAGAAGCAAGACTAACGCGCAAGTCAGAAGATATGATTTACTCAAGACAACACTATTATAGTTTGAATAGTAGCCCTCACGAAACCACTCGACGCCATGCAACACCGGATTCCAAGATAATAATTTCACTATGTGCGTTGGAAAGTCACTGGGAACATAAAAGATACCCGAAAGAAAGAAGAGTGGCTTGCTAATAATTGATTCGAGTTGCTTCCAGGTCGGCCACAGTCGAAATAATACAGCGTTGGATGTCCCTGCACCCAATCCAAGTAGAGTAAGTGCTCCAAATCCCATAGCGCACTGCTCAATATGAACAGGGAGTGGCGCATCATCACCGATGATTATTATGGAGAAAAACAAAACAACGATCATCAGGTAGGTCAGGACGATCAGAATATACTTGGAGATCAGTATGTCAACTTCATTGACAAGAGGATAGCTCAAGAGCCCACGACTTGAATTGATCGCGGCCATAAGTGAACTTGATAGCTTCGAATACGTTTGGAAGGGCAAAATTCCTGTTGCGAAAAACAACGCGAAGCTGGTTCCAAAAGCCGGTGATCTGCCAACACTCGAGAAAATAAAAACCAAAACCAGCGTACTGAGTGCAGGATTCACAATCGCCCAGAGATATCCGAGCTGCGTATCACCAAATGCAGTCCTAGTTTCACGAAGGACTAGCGCACCAATGACGCGCGCCTGTGTTGTGATTACACTGTCCATTCTCATCAATCTACTTAAGGTGGTCACGAATAGAATAGGTGATTACAGTCCCAAGTGCCCAGATACCAAGGAATCCAAGAAACAGTATGAGTGAATTGATTAGCCGTTTCGGATAAATTGCTTCCTGAGGCAACGAGGGCGGATTAAAGACAGCAAGATACCGCTGTTGACGATCAGCTTCAGCGCGCGAGCGCTCCAAGCCAGCAAGAGCAGCGGTGTATGCTTGTTGAGCAAACTCCTGTTCGACAACCAATTCTTCATAGTTTGCCAACAGCGAAGACAATGATGAAAGACGATCGGCCTCCCCCGCTTCCGCTTGCAGTTGCTCAGGACGTTTCCCGCCAATTTCATCGCGCTTGGTCAATATCTGTTTAACCAAAACGTCTTCCTGTTTGCGAAGTTGGCGGATCGTTGGCGAGCTTTCGTCAATTGTTCCAACAAGTGTTGCCAGACGGGATCGTGTATCCAGGAGCTGCTTTTCAAGGCCAGCAATAAGCTCGATCTGCACCTCAGCGTTTCTCGTCGGGTCGATAGAACTCTCTGTATTACGAAAGTCCTTCATACGCATCCGAACCATTTTCATTCGCAATTCAGCGCGCCGAACTTCTTCTTCTGCAAACTTCACCGCATCTCGGCGTGCATTCTGGGAAAGCGTATTCACCAACTCAGAGCTATAAGACAGAACGTGAGATGCAACGCTTTCCGCCATCTCTGGTGAGAACGCCTGAACCTCCACCTCGATAATACTCGATGTATTATCAAAGGTGATTGAGATCATATCCTGCCAGTAATTCACGAGCTCTTCGATCGGAGAGGCTGGGTCGAAACGATAGATAAAGTCTACGTTAGGATCGCTAAAGTGACTGAGAATTCCGTCGTCTTTCGCAAGTCGTTCGACAACTTCCCGCCCTTTAAGGTAATCCATCAAGATAAATGAATCAGTCGTTGTTGTACCAACGCTTGCTAGCCCTGTTAATGCTCCCAAGAAGTCACCTCCTGCGGAGGTTCCATCCATACCACGCACCGAAAAGCCGATAGTGGAGGAAAACCGTTCGGACGCAATCAATAAGAAGTAGGTTGCACCAAGCACGCTTGGAAGGACAACCATGAGCGCAAATGAAAGGGCAAGAATTCGTCGCCTAAACTGCTGAGGTCTCAAACCGCGAAAACCGAAGAGACCTTTGACCCCATCGTTACTTTCCTGCCGCGCCTTCTCGATAGGCAACTTAACAACAGATGCAACTTTTTTTATGGGCGACTTACCTTTGACAGCAGGAGCTTGCTTCTCTGGAACCTCCGGCGTCGGCTTTTCAGCGGCAGGCTTCGACGCTGCAGGTGGCATTTCTGCAACTTTTGCGGCCGTCCCTTTTTCCATGTGGGTCTTCACCTTTTTCAAATGTGCATCTAGTCGCCGAAGGAGACGCGTACTTGCTTCTCCGAATGGAAAATGGCAGAATTTAGCTAAATCATAGCATATCGACCTGAAGTGAGAAATCTTTATTAGTTTCTCAACATAAATCGCGCAGCTACTACGCAAAACTTAGCAAACTCAGAAGGCACTCGCCGTCTTACCTACAGCTAATGTTCCACTTAGAATTCTCATGAATTTGTTTAGCTCAGCCCCGTAAGCGCTGGAAACATACACCACGTCCTTGTCACGCAGTGTGAAAAGCTGCCCGCGGAAATAAGATCGCGCATCCCGCATGTTCAACCGATAGATTACAGGAATTTTTCCGGAATTAGCATCGCGGTACTCTGGCTTCAACACAGAAATAACTTCAGGATCCTCATAGCGGAAAACAAAGAGACCTTGTGAGTTGGCTGCATTCTCGTCGAGGCCACCAATTCGGCCCAACGCTTCCACAAGAGAAACATTAGATGCTTGTAGCGGGTACTCACCCACTTTTGGCACAGCACCAAAGGCTGTAAATGTCTGCGGATCATGTGTCACGAAAATACGATCACCCGGATGAACGTAGACATTTTCGTCACTCCTGAGGAATACCGTACTGAGCATTTGCTCCGCCTGACGACCTTTACGGGCGATAGACACATAACTTTCAGTAGCAGGCGCTGTGCTCCCGCCTGCATTTGCCACGACATCCAGCAATCGCTTACCGCTCAGATCCAGCGGATATTGGCCCGGTTTTTCCACGTCGCCGTTGACTGTAACCAGACTGCTCGCGTTTTGTTTTAGCGTGACGATAACCTGTGGGTTTGTCGCCTTCCTCTCGAGCGCAATCTGGAGCGCTTCCTGAAGCCGCTCGACAGATTTAGCTCGGGCATGAACCTTTCCAATATATGGTACAGTGATCGCCCCACTCTGGTTTACCACAAAAGGCCCAAGCTCTACGCCGCCAGCCTGCCCAGTGGGCGTAAAGAGCCGATCATTGCCTTGTTCCCACACAACGACGGAAACGGTGTCACCAATCCCAACGATGTGCTTTGGTGCCCACTTCCCTGCTGTAAAGACCGTGGACAATCCGATTGGCTGATACCCTGAGAGAACCGAAACGACCGTGTCATCCAAATCGATCAGATGATAGTCAAAAGGCGCCTCACGTCGATCGGAAGAGGAAGCCTCTATCTCCGCGGAAACCGGACCCGCTGCCGGAAGCGCAGCACATCCCGACAAAATCGCCAAGACTGGCGCAATTACAGCAACTGACTTAAAGAAACCTGAAGTTACTTGAAACGACCGCAATTCGGTCGAGGAGCGAAATAAATTCATAAAACTTCTGTCCATTTTGCCGCCGGGCCGACAATTCGATGCCAAATTCACCCAGTCTGAATACACCGCGTTTCATATCTCATTTAATACTAAATTTCAAACATTCTAGAACATAGCACCTCAGCTATCTGCTCTTTCCTATGGAGAAAGTGACGCTTCGAACATACTTTGAAGAAACCAACTTGCACGTTAACCATCTGTTTGCCAAAAGAAATGAAAGAACCTTATTTGGAGACAGTTGTCCGATGTTCCGACCCGAAGCGATTCTCATTACTGGGGCCAGTTCTGGATTAGGTAGAGCGCTTGCTGTCTCTTACGCGCGAGCGGGCACTACCCTTTGTTTGACTGGACGAAATGAGGAGCGGTTGCTTGAAACTGCGCGAGATGCAGAGGGTATGGGCAGTCGTGTGCTGTGGAAAGCGCTTGATATCTGTGACACAGGTGCCGTTCAAACGTGGGTCAGCGAGATTGAAGCTGACACCCCTCTTGATTTGGTAATCTCAAATGCCGGTGTTACAGGATCGCACGGCGTGGATGGAACAGTGGAAACAGCTGAGACAGCTCACGCTCAAATTGCAACCAACCTTGGCGGCACAGTCAACCTACTAACTGCCGTCGCGCCCTATATGCAGAAACGAAAGCGCGGCAACATTGCTTTGATCAGCTCGTTGGCTGGGTTACAGCCAATCTCAGATGGGCCGGCCTACGGAGCGTCGAAGGCAGGCGTGATTGCCTATGGTGAGGCGATGCGCGATCATTTGCATAAATGGGGAGTTTCTGTCACGGTGGTATGCCCAGGTTACATCCTGACACCTATGGCAGATCAGTTTAAGAGCTGGCGCCCGTATGAGTATACTGCGGAGGAAGCAGCTACCTCGATCACCAAAGCCATTGCAAAGAAGAAAGCATTTCACGCATTTCCATGGCAGTTGGCTTTGAGTATCCATATCGGGAAATTATTGCCGTGGAAGCTGCGTCGGCTGGCAAATCAGCGCTTCAATTATCAGCGCTGATTCAACTATTCACCACTAATCAGGCCGACATAACCTGCTGAATGGAAACCGGGTTGCTGTCGTAGTTTGAAATCTCATCACTTATCAATTCGATTGCCTGATCCAGTTGCGCTTCCGTATGCTCCGATGTGATGAAGAACCTCAGACGAGCCGATTTTTCCGGCACAGCGGGATAAATGATCGGCAAAGCGTTTAGCCCACGGTCGAGCAACCGTGCAGCCAGGACGGTAGCTTTGAGGGAATCACCAACCATAATCGGGACAACTGCGCATCCTTGGCTAACACCGGTATCAAGCCCTGCTGCCTGAGCTTTATCGAGGAAATACTTCCCGTTTGATTGCACGGCCTCGACGCGATGCGGTTCAGCCTTCATCAAACGAACAGCCTCGCAAACTGCTGCTGCAATTGGAGGTGCAATACCCACGCTAAACACAAAGCCAGAAGCTGTGAGCTTGAGATAATCAACTAGATCACTGCAGCCTGCAATGTACCCACCACAGCCAGCAAGCGTCTTGGAGAATGTCCCCATCCAGATATCAACCTCAGTGGGATCAATCTGAAAATGTTCGGCGATACCGCGGCCCGTTTTGCCGAGGATTCCGATGGAGTGCGCCTCATCAATCATGAGCCAGGCGCCATATTTCTTCTTAATTTCAACAAGACGAGGCAGGTCAGGAAAATCCCCATCCATCGAGTAAACACCCTCGACCACGATCAGCGTACGAGGGTGCTTATGAGCGCGTAGCTCCAGGATATTCTCCAGCGCATCCAGATTGTTGTGCGGGAAAGACTGCCGCACTGCTCCGGAAAGTTTCGCTCCGGTGACAATGCTGTTGTGAATGTAGCTGTCATGAACGATCAAGTCTTCCGGCTGCATCAATTGGCCAATGCTGGTGACATTGGTTGCATGCCCGCTCACGAACGCAACAGAACTTTCCACACCATGCATTTGCGCGATGAGCTGCTCAAGATCGGTGTGAATCACACGTTCGCCAGCAACAACGCGGCTGGCACTTGCGGATATCCCGTAGTGATCCACGGCGGCTTTTGCCGCCTCCTGGACCTTTCGATGCCCATTTAACCCAAGATAATCGTAGGAAGAAAAGTTAAGGTAAGTCTCACCATCAATCTGCGTTGTTGCACCTGCACGACCGTCGTGCGCCCGGAAGAATGGATTTTTGATTTGCAAGAGATCTGCCGCAGCCTTCTGCAGGCGAATTTCCTTGAAGCCGGGAAGTTCTGCAAATTTAGGAGCAGCAACTCCAGTGCTTTTAGGCTTTTCGGGTTTTTGCTTTGGGAGCGCGGACTTCGCCCGCCGCACGCTCCCCAAAGCGTTCAACCGCTCGTCCTTACTCAATTTTTTCTTGTCTGACTTCGCCATTAATTCAGAATTCTTGCCGTTTTATCTTGATGGGTATCCAGTATCGCATGCACCGTTGATTTCTGAGAATCATCCAGATCATCCGAGAGGTGTTGGTTGGCCAGAACACCGTGTGCTCCGTCCTCGCTGACGGCCTCTCCACCTTCGCGTTTACGAAGTTTTATGAGGATCTGTCCAGCAAAATCATCCAAGCATGTTCCACCTGATATTGAAACCAGCGGAATTTCCAAATTGAAGCGTTTCTGAATTCCCATTCTGAGTTCTAGTCCCATCAACGAATCCATCCCGAATTCCGCCAGAGGGCGTTGGTAGGAGATATCTTCCGCAGGAAGACGCAGGATTTTACCAATCTCAGCAGCGAGGATATGAGCGACGACGTCTTTTGCTTCCCCATCTGACTTACCTTCAATGAGTGAGTGGATATCTGTTGCTCCCTCACTATCACCATCGGCGTCACCGCGTCCTACAATTTCACTGAACAATGGCTTGCTCAAAAGTGGCAAAGATTGATGGGCGGCAGTCCAGGCGAACCGACCAATATGGACAACAGCACCAGGTGCTGAGCCATCGTCTTGCTCCATGGCAAGCTTGAGGATGTCGAGCCCTTCACGTGCCTTAATCGTTGCCTCACCGAGGTGCCTTGAGAGTTTGTCAGAAACATCTCCGTTTCGCGCGAGGAAGCCCACATCGCCAATAGCGCCCCAACCGACAGCCAAGGCTGGCTTACCAGCTCTGCGGCGTGCCCTTGCCAAGCCTTCAAGGTAACCGTTCGCGGCAACGTAAGAAGACTGACCTGGGTTCCCGATCAGTGTTGTAGCTGAGGAGAACAGGATAAACTGGTCTAGCTCGTCCTCCTGCGTCAACTCATCAAGCAGGCTGGCACCCTGAACCTTTGGCTCCAGAACTTTCCGGAACCGTTTTCCATCAAGCTGCTGAATAATTCCATCATCCAGAACCATCGCCGCATGCACAATGCTCTTGATTGGAGCTGATTGGCGCAGCTCCGTCAGTAGAGAGTTAACACCGGCTCTGTCAGTGACATCGCAGGAAACGACCGAAACGGTCACGCCGCTGTCAGCCAGCGTTTCAAACAAGACCTTGTGTTGATCGCTCACTACAGCAGATCGGCTCGTCAGCGTGATCCGGCGCGCGCCGTGATCAGCAAGCCAGCGGCATACTTCCAGACCAAAACCACCAAGACCGCCAATCACAACATGGTGGCCATCCTGAGCGAACTTAAGGCTCGTCCGCTCCTGAGGGACTTTGACCTCTTCAGGCTGCGGTGGTGTGATCAGAATTTTCCCGATGTGGCCTGACCGCTGCATCAATCTAAAGGCATCCTGCACATTGCGCCCATCGAACACCCGATAAGGCAATGGCGTGAAGGTACCATCTTTGATCAACTCGAAAACATCTTCAATAAGTTTGCGAGCCAGTTCACTGTCATGCAGCAGGATCTGGTCCAGATCGATACCGAAGTAAGAGACATTTCGGCGGAACGGACGCAGACCAATCTTCGTATTTGCGTAAAAATCGCGTTTTCCGAGCTCAAGGAAGCGACCAAACGGACGTACGATATTGATGCTGGATTCCATCGCTTCGCCGGCAAGCGAGTTCAGCACAGCATGAACGCCCTTACCACCAGTGATTTCCATCACTTCCTCCGGGAACTCCAGACTTCTGGAATCCAGGATATGATCGGCGCCAAGCAAACGAAGAATTTCTCTCTTCTCTTCAGAGCCAGCAGTCGCGATAACCTTCGCGCCTACATGTTTTGCGATCTGTAGAGCAGCCAGTCCAACGCCACCCGCGCCGCCATGGATCAAAACCCATTGATCTTCTTTCAGTTCTCCAAGATGAATCAGTGAGTAATAAGCCGTCAGGAATGCAACGGGGTACGTCGCCGCGGAAACAAGGTCCTGACCCTGGTCAAGTTTGGCCACCGCAAACTTCGGAGAGGTCACATAAGACGAATACCCTCCAGAGGTAAACGCAACAACTTTATCACCTACAGCAAGATTGGAGACGTTTTCACCAACTCGAGTCACGGTTCCAGATATTTCCAGACCCAAATTTGGTCCGCCATATCCATCCTCAAGCGCCTCTTCTGGCAGCATCCCCAAAGTCCACATAACATCGCGGAAGTTCAGACCAGTGGCTGCAACCTTGATCTCAACATGGTCGGAAGACGGATCAACTCGCTGCTGCCCACGCCAACC
The DNA here is from genome assembly GCF_014651595.1 of Pseudovibrio japonicus. Classification (GTDB taxonomy): domain Bacteria; phylum Pseudomonadota; class Alphaproteobacteria; order Rhizobiales; family Stappiaceae; genus Pseudovibrio; species Pseudovibrio japonicus. The sequence continues at coordinate 216,989 of NZ_BMXE01000006.1, forward strand.
TAGATTGTTCAATGAGCCAGACTCAGAGAAATTAAGTTCAACATTCTCAGCAGGTTCCCAGGAAGACTGACCGAACCCAGCCTTAACTCGAGAAACGACCCGGCTCTTTTCCGGCTGATGGAGTTCGTTTTCTGCGTTTTGATAGAAAACCGCTTCTACGATATCGGAGGCAATGCTCTCCATGTCTTTACTGGTGCAAACATCAAGCGCAAGCGGTGTTAGTTCTGGTGCTTCGTTGCCAAGTACGCGTGCAAAAGTCCACGCTGCACTTTGTGCAGGCGACTCTTGCTCAGCATTATGGCCACTACCACCCGGTGCAACCAATGCAAGTTGCCCACTGAAACCCGGATAAGCTTTAATTAGCCCCACGCAGGTCACACAGCGCTTCATTACCTGATCAACAGGACTATCCCCGGCCTCTGCGAGCCCATACAAATGAATAATTGTTTTGACTTCTGCATCAAGAACAGCAGAACCAGCAAGAGCGGTCTTCCAGCCATTGGCCTCGTTCAGGTCAAACTCGCCACTATCCGCATTCAAAATTCTTATGTTGTAAGCGGACAAACGCGCGTCATCTCTAATGGCATTCGCGATTTCCTGCTCCAAACTTGCATTACCAGCAATAATGATCATTGCCTTGCTCTCAGGCGAGTCCAAGAGAGGAGCAGAATGGACCGCCGCGTTTTGTGCTTTCGCAGTCGCACTCAAAAGAACAACAGACGCCCCATCCTTATAGGCCTCAATCGCAATTGGTGCATCGAAGGACGTGGCATGGAACTGCTCCAGCCAATCACTGCTCGTTTTGAGCGGACCAACCGCATACTCGTCAGAAATTGAGCCATCAAACCAGCCAGCAGAGAGACCAAAAGCGACGTCGTGGAAGACATCCGACATTGGTTCAATTGCAACGAACTGGCCACCGGCGGTCAGGGCTTGAGCCAACTTCGCAAACAAATCCGGCTCGCTCTGACAGGCTGCATGAAGCAGACCAGACGAAATAATCACGTCAAATGGACCCTGCTCAAACACCGCATCCCAAGTGTGATGACCATCCAGATTGCTGGTGTCATAAACCGTAATTTTTGGCTCGTCCAATGTGCTTGCAGACAAACGCGCTGCGCTTTTGTGATTGCTATCCGCAATTGAGATCTGTGTGACTTGTTCCGGTTGAATCTGCTGAATATCTTTTGCTAGGCTCAAGCCGGAACCGCTTAAGTCCAATACATGCAATGGCTTCTCGTTATTCCAATCGCTGAGTGCGGCTTTCAACCATTGAGAAACACTCCGACAGCGTGCTTGCGCCTCTGGGGAGGAATACCAGTATTGCTCCAACATCGCACTGGAATGTTCAAAGTCCTGACCTTCGAGTTCGTCCTGAACAAGGCCTTCCAGAACGAATTTGCGCGTGGTTGCAAGAATGGTTGCAGCCGCAATGTCTTGTGGGCTTTCTTCAAGAACGCTCGCAACCAGAAGATCAAACTCAGGAAGCTCAAAATCGCTATTCAAATCAAAGCGGTTATTGCCACATTCTGTTGCCGCGCCTGCCTCCTGTAGGATCGTCAGGAGATTGACGAAATACCGTCGATGAGCTTTCGGCAGATCTTCAAGAGAAACGGATTGCTCACTATCTGCGAACTTGGAGATGATATCGAACGCGGTTCGTTGTGCGGCTGCAGCCAAGAGCAAATAGGCTTCACGCTCCGCCTCATCTTCGAAAGTCTGAAACTTTTCAGCAACATAATCTTCAATTGGCGGGAAGTTATGCTCCAAACTACTGACTGCGGCTGCCGGATTGCGTTGCAGTGATGTTTCTACCCGATAAACCAGGTCCGACAGATTATCTTTGCGGCCAAGCTCCGTCGCTCTAAAGCGGCCACCGACAATCGTCGCAATTACGTTGTCATCCTCGTCGAAGATCTGGAAATCTGCCAGAATAGACAACTCAGACGCGCGTTTAACCTGAATACGAACATAAGCTGGTGATGTACCGGATTGATACTGGCGAACTTTATCAAAGAAGATCGGTACATACGCTTTTGGGCGGCTATTTTGCGTTGTATTTTCTCTAAACAGCGAGAGCAAGCCGTGGAAACAGCCATCGAGCTCGGCAGGATGCAAGCCAAAGGATGGCACGCTGTCTTCTTTATCAAGCGCCGACAGGCAAACGATGAAAGTGCCCTGATCAACCTGAGCAACATTCTGGGTGCGGCGAAAACGCGGCCCAAACTCAAGGCCGTAGGTCAGCGCCGCTTTGTAGATGTCTTCGCCCGTATTGATAAGCCGCGCAGCTTCAAAATCCAATTGAATTTTAGGTACTGCTGTCTCCAGCTTTGCAACGCGTCCAACCGCATGCAACGTCCAATCATCACCGCTCAAGCGCATACGGCTGGAGATTTTAACAGTCCCCGTTTCAACTGAAATCTCGGTTTGCACCTCGGTCAGGTACTCATCGCTTAACACCAGTGCCTGTAGAATATCCATCGAACGCAGTTCTACAGCATCGCTTCCGTAAAGCGTGGAGCCTGCGGCAAGCGCCATTTCCACATACCCAGCGCCAGGAAAGATCATCTGCCCGTTGATGACATGATCTTCCAGGAAGGGAACTGTGGAGCGATCCAAATGGGTGGTCCAGAGATTGTAGTTTGCGTTGGGACGCCAACCTAGAAGCGGATGCTCACCACCACGGAAAATACCCATATTAGCTTCAGAGCTATTCTCGAAGCGGAAGCTCTTGTTCTGCCAAGGTAACCCCGGCAGGTCTACCGGCCCTTCAGGATTCTGGCCAAAGAGCTTTTCCGTATCAATTTTTGCACCAGCGATGAATGCGCGGACAACAAGATGTACAACCGGATCAGCACCATCAAATTGCTCATTCGACAGGCTGGACAGAACAGATCCCTTACTCTGTTGATCAGCAACAATTTGACGCAAATAACTTTGAAGGATTGGCTTTGGCCCAATCTCGACAATGACTTCAGCGCCTAAATCGATTGCCGACGCAACTGCCTTAGAGAATAACACAGGCTTACGAAGGTTCTGCCACCAATAATCAGCATTAAGTTTCTGCCCATCCCAGATTCTACCAGAAACCGTAGAGATAAATGGCACTTGAGCTGGGTTGGATGTTACTGTCCCAACGGCATTACGGAAAGGATGCTCGACCGGCTCAATTAGTTTACTATGGAACGGGTAATTGAGTGCTACTTTTCTGAAAGCAACATGGTTAGCTCGTGCAAATTTCGCAAAGCCTTCCAAGTCTTCTTTAGTGCCAGACAAACTAACAGATTTTGGACTATTTTCTGCCGCAACTTCAATGGAGTCAAAGCCGCCCTTGGCGATTAGCTGTCGTGCTTCGTCGGCAGGCAAAACCAAAGCAGCCATGGTTCCATGACCAGAAACGACTTCCTGCTCAGCGGATCGGTGATAGACCAGTGCAACAGCTGCTTCCAGCGTCAAAGCGCCTGCGATGTGGGCAGCAGCTACTTCACCGATACTATGTCCAAGGACCATGTCCGGTTTCAAAGCGTATTCTTCAAGAGCGCGACACAGTGCGACCTGAACACCAAACAGCAGGGGCTGAGCAATACTGGTCAATTGCAAGTCAGTTTCAAGTGTTTCGCTGAACAGCTTGGCTTTTAGTGACCAGCCAGACAACCCTGTGAAGTGAGCGTCAATCTGGTCAAAGGTTTCTCTGAAACAGGCGTTGGCATCATAAGCCCCGCAACCCATTCCCGCCCATTGCGCGCCATTGCCGGAAAACGCGAAGGCAGTTTTCCCAGAATTTGCTGCTTTATTGGAGTAAATGACATTCGCATTCTTCTTATCGGCAGCAAAATCCGACAAGGCGACCTTGAGCGTTTCCGCATCTGCGCCTGTAAAGACCGCCTTCTCCTGAAATAGCCGTTTGCGATGGTAAGTTGCAGCGCAAATGATTGGACTGTTCTGCACCGTCAAGACATCATTGCGCGCATAAGTCCCAGCCAATTCGGCCAGTGCTTCCTTTGTCGGTGCCGAGAGCAGCAAAGAATTCATGTCCTTGCGCGGAGGAAGTGGCCTCACCTTATTCGCCGCCACCTCTGGATCACTTATAATGACGTGGGCGTTTGTCCCTCCAAAGCCGAAGGAGTTAACTCCAGCATATCGCAGGTTCTCGCTAGACGGTAGCTCTACGCCTTCACCGGCAACCTGGATATTCAATCCATCAAAGTCGATATCGGGGTTCGGCTCATTAAAATGTAAGCTTGCAGGAAAATAATCGTTTTGAAGTGCCAGAACAGACTTAGCCAATCCCACCAAGCCTGATGCGGGCTCGAGATGGCCGACATTTGTCTTGACAGATCCAATCGGAAGAGGTGCCCGTCTTTTCTGCGCAAGGGTTCTGCCAATCGAACCTGCTTCTGCAGGGTCACCAACGCGCGTTCCAGTACCATGCGCCTCGATGAAGGCAAGCTGGTTGGGGTCAATACCGTTATTCTTGTAAATGCGGTCGAGCAGGTTTGCCTGCTCCACATCGGATGGAAGCGACATCCCAACGGTCCGACCATCAGAATTCACATCAACGGCTACGATGTCAGCCTGTGATCTCTGGCCTTTCCACCGCGGAGCATCTTTCCGCTTGATGACCAGCGCAACGCCACCTTCAGAGCGTACATACCCATTCCCGCCAGCATCGAAAGCTTTACACTGCCCATCCGGTGACAGCATGGTCGCTTGCGCAAACCCCACAAATGGAAACGGGCTAGCCAGGACGTTAACACCGGCCACAATGGCACAGTCAATTCGGCCTGATTCGAGCGCTCGGTAGGCCTCGTGCAAGGCAACCAGAGAAGAAGAACAAGCCGTATCAACGGTAAAGCTTGGGCCTTTCAGGTCAAAAATGTAGGAAAGCCGGTTAGAGATGATGGAGAGCGTATTTCCCGTCATAAAGTGACCAGTTGCCACGTTAGGATCGAACAGACTCTCATTGGCATAATCGAGCGCGGAGGCCCCTACATACACACCCACATGCTCGCCAGCCAATGTATCTGGTGAGATACCAGCGTCTTCAATGGCCTCCCAGGTGAGTTGAAGCAGGATGCGCTGCTGAGGGTCCATTTGTTCAGCTTCACGCGGCGAAATACCAAACACACTCGGGTCGAAGTCCCACAGGTTGTCTAAAACACCTGCTTTAAAAGTGTATGATTTGCCGGGCTCAGAAACACGTGGATGAAGATATCTGAAATGCGACCAGCGATCCGCAGGAATTTCAGAAATACTATTCTGACCAGATCTCAGCAAATGCCACAACTCTTCCTTGCAAGAAGCGCCAGGTACACGAACAGATAGGCCTACAATTTCCAACACGCAGCAAAACTCACTCATTTAGGCACCAACATCTAGCATTGCAATGCCCGCAAAAAACTCAAGATTCCATATATAACCTTGGCGAGAATGTACTTGTAAAATTTAGCACATCAACAGTTTTCTCGGGAATGTATAATGTATAACCATGATCGGCCATCGCGACACCTCCCACTTCCAGTGTGACCAAACCCTCAATTGGATCAGCTACTTGCGCACCACAAGCAAAACCAAAGGATGAGACTCAGTAAGCCTTCAACTCATGAGTCGCTCAAAATTTCCTTTTTCCTAGGTATTTTTACTTTAAAAAATAAAAATATCGAAATAATTTTGCGATATATACTTTTTTTCATGAATCTAATTAATGCAACCTTTTTGAGCGAAACTAAACGCTTGAGACATTCCGTGTAATTGGGAAGCGATAGCGCTCATTCAATAAAGCGGTTCACTAGTTCATTATGATGAAATGTGCTCGCGACTCGTGCATATCTGCTCACCTATAGCCTATCGGTCGACGTAACCCCGCTAGCGTCGTTATTAAAGCTGTCTGATTAAGGACAAGCAGGCATCCGGATCCGAACCGCACCCTTGTAAAGTCACGATTTGTCGTTGTCACGTAGACGCTCCCACACACTCCACCAGCCAAGTAATACCGAATCTTCGTTCTCACCGCGCCTATTGCGGCATCATTCCGGCGAACGTAAGCGCTGCCAGGGTTGGTGGGTGTCGGTTGGGGCTGTGACGTCTTGGTAGCCGAGAGCTTGGTAGAATTTCAGAGCGGCCTGATTGATGCGGTCGACCTTTAGCTCGTGTTGGCATCCATAAAAGTCTCGCAGAAACTGAACCGCTTTCCGGCCAAACCCGCGTTGGTGGTGGCTATAGTCGATGTAGAGAGAATGCAGGAAGTGCTCTGGCGCGCAGTAGCCCATGAAACCAGCAACCTGGCCTTCATATCGCAGAACCCAGACGTCTTCGCCTTCAACAAGGCTGTTGAATTGGCTTGCATCTATATGGCGCGTGTGGTCATAGGCGAAGGTACGGCTCGCTACATCTGCATAGAGCGCAGCGAGCACGTCATGATCGTCAGCTGTGTAAGGCAAAATCTGCAAAGTGTCTCACCTTCCAGTGCAAAAGGTGAGCCTACTGATCGCCAAGGCACTCAGGTGGCAAAACTTCAGTTGCGTTTTGAGAATCCAGAAAACGATCAAAGTTGTGTTCGCCCGCGCGGGCTTCAATTTGCTCATACGCAGCACGGGACTGGGACACCATGGCTTCCTGGAATTTCAACCGCTCCCCGGAAAGAGGCATGGCCTTCAGGTGATCTGACTGGTTCTTTGACAGCTCAGCGATAAAGCCGGTATATGAGCCCTTCTGCTTAACACCTTCCAGAATTTTGGCGGACGGTGTCAGATCTGGATTATCCAGCTTGGCAGCTTGCGCATTGACGGCATCCGTATGGCCGGTCCCGCCATAGACATCATCCATGACTTCTGCGGTAATGCGCATGTCATCCAGCAGCCGGTGCCCAGCTTCACGAAGCTCCATACCGCCAGTACCATATGCTGGCAAAACCAGACTTGGCACACGACCTTGCCATGCAACCATGCGCTGCTGATCATTCAGCGCCTGCTGTTCAGCAGCGGAGATACATGGCGACGACGCCAAGGTCAGGTGGGTCAGGAATGCATTGAGGAAGTGGGCCTGTTGCTCACAAATGCCGATTGGCGTCAGCGGGTTAATATCAAGGGAGCGCAGCTCGATATATTCAACGCCGCGGCGACACAATGCAGCAATCGGCCGTTCGCCTTCTTCCGTATTCCGTTTTGGACGCGCAGAACCGTAAAGCTCATTTTCAAGCTGAAGCTGGTGAGTGTTGATCTGCTTGTAATCGCCTTCTTTAGCCACACCGATCTGCTCGTACTCACGCACAGAGGTCGCCAGCGCGCCGCGCAGGCCCTCAATGTAGTCGCACAGAGAGTTGTAGTGAATATCCAACTCGCTCTGAACAACGCTGGTATAGCCAAGATCACTCATCCGAAGCGAGGTTGCGTATTCACCGTAGTAGGTGTCTTCGCCCAACATGGACAGGGTTGGATGCGGTGCAGGCAGATAGCTTTTGTCGACAGCAGGAGAGGCACCAAACAAATACAAAACCAGCCAGCCATGACGCTGCAAGTTGCGGATCAAGCCGAGATAGCCCGCGCTGCGGAAATCCTGAAGGCTTCCGCCGGAGGTACACTGGCCATGGAAGGCCCGCCAAAGATCGTCGGAAATCGAGAAGTTGTAGTGAATACCAGAGATTGTCTGCATACGCTTGCCGTAACGATGTGCCAGCCCCTTGCGGTAGAGTGTCTTGATCTGCGCCGCGTTGGAGGTTCCGTACTCAGCCACGCGAATGCTCTCATCGCTGGCAATTTCAGGCGGCATTGAGGCATTCCAAAGGTACTCGCCTGCATCGGTCCTGCGCGCAGCAAACGCCTGAAGCTCCTTCAAAAACTCCAGGCTTTCTGCCACGGAGTGCAATGCAGGGGTGATGAACTCCAGCTGGGCCTCGGAGAAATCTGTCGTAATAAATTTATGTGTTAGCGTTTTGCCCAGAGCGTCCGGGTGATCACGCAATGACATAAAGCCATCTCTGCCAACACGCAGAGCTTCTTTTTCGATCCCCACGCGGAGTTCCGCAAGGCCCCTACGAACAGCGCCTTGTTCCAACAGCTTCAGCGTGGTTTCACCTAATTTTGTCATTCTCGTTCCGTTAATCTGCGCAAAACGGTAATATGGGCTCAAAATATTCCGGTGCACCTTTAGGCGCACTCTCTCACATAGATACTTTGTAATTCCGAGGATGCAAGAGGACAAAGCTTGTCGAATTTTCCGCCGTGCATTATCGGCAACGCCTCTCCTCAGTGCGCGAGCGAAGCTCTGGCCTAGAATAACATCACACGAAACCTAAAAATCAAAATGCAATCAAGCACACTTCTATGCTGAAATCATACATGGCTTAGACAACTTCAACAGTGAGAAATCTTAAACATGACCGTAATCACGGAGATTTCGCTCTAATATTCTGATCTTAGCAAAAGACATGAACTTAATATTTGCTCAAGATTATCCTTACGCTTAATCAACCTGCTTGCGGGGAGTCTACTGCAATTATTTACTGAAGGGAAATTTGATGAAATCCGCAGTCACCTCAGCAAGTGCAATTATATTTTGAAAAAACTAACTCACAGCTCTGAGGGTGCTCACCGCTCGTAACAGCAATTTGCCCGTAAGCGGCGATGCCACAAGGAGCGCACTTTCGACCCTTTTCTTTGACTAAACCGACCTCAAAAACACGTAAAGTTTTGTAGGGAAACTGAAGGCAGATCGTGCACGGATCTGCGGCTCCACCATGTTCCGCCTGCAAATTCTTCAGTGGATCCAGATTTGGAGAACTCCGAAGTTCGGCCTGGACTGTAGCCACCCTCAGCCATTCATGCCGAAATCCCCACAGGAACCCTAGCAAATACTCCGGCAAATCTAACGGGTGTTTTCGCTTCAGCCTGCCCCTTACTTTCAACGTGTCGGCCTGATGAGGACCATAATTTGCCAAAAAGCCTTCCCATGAGCGTTCTCGCATTCGTGCTCCCGGTTTTGGCTGGGTGCGTATTGGATGAACAACGCTTGCCACAGTCCTATACGCCAACCGTTGCGGTTCCGCGCGGGGCGACGCTGGTAACCGTTAACACCACACCAGACGGCGCGTTCTGCTATTTGGAGGGATATCAATCCTCCATCTATGTCCAACATACCCCCGGCCCAATAGTGGTGCCCCCTGGCTTCGAGGGGCAAAACCTCATTTGTGAGCTAGAAGGGTTTAAGACCACACAGGGTGCTGTGCTGCCGGGTCCGCCACCGCCAGATGGTGAGAAAATCATCATCCAACGGGTCTTTATTCCTGTTGGCGTGGATGACCCAAACTCGAGCCCTGCTGGAGCAATTGTACCTGACGGGTTTGTCGGCACCTACCGCCGTTAGAGCGATGCTTTACGACAGGGCAATGCAGACCAATAAAGCCTTGCTTTTGAAAGATCCGCTTAATCCATAGCTAAGCCCGGACTGCCATGTTCTGCGACAGTTTAAAGCACGCAGGTCATTGCACTACATATTGTTTTCCCCGCACAACACGCATTTTGACTTATCCGAATTCATCTATGTGATCCGCTTTGCAAACCTGCTGCCATGCAACGCAAGCCAGCCTGGCACAACGAACCCGAGAAAGGCAGGAGAACAAAATGACAAAGCCGCTTATCATTATCACCGGAGCAAGTTCCGGGATCGGCGCAGCGATTGCCAAGACTTTCGGTGCTGCTGGTCATCCTCTTCTTTTGCTGGCTCGCCGCGTGGCCAAGATGGAAGCCTTTGGCCTGCCCAATACACTATGTCTGAAGGTTGATGTTACCGACCGCGCACAGCTAATCGCGGCTGTGAAGGAGGGGGAAGACAAGTTTGGCCCGGCAGACGCCATCATTAACAATGCCGGTTGCATGCTTCTAGGCACGCTGGCTGATCAGGAGCCCGCTGAGTGGGACCACATGATCGACGTGAATGTGAAGGGGCTGCTGAACAGCGTTCGCGCCGTTCTGCCAGCGATGAAAGCCCGCCGTAGGGGTACCATCATCAATATGGGCTCCATCGACGGGCGCCGATCCTACACACCTCATAGAGTCTATTGCGGCACAAAGTTTGCCGTGCACGCGTTTAGCGAAGCCTTGCGTGCGGAAGTAGCCGCCGACAACGTGCGTGTCATTGTTATTGCACCAGGAGCAGTCGCGACAGAACTGGTGTCTCACACCACGTCTCAAGCGCTCATTGATGCCCACTACGAAGCGCTCAACGCGCCACATAGCATTCTTGACCCACAAGAGATCGCGAATATTGTGCTATTCGCCTACCAGCAACCACAAACCACCAACATCCGTGGGATCGTGGTGGCAGGCACCGGTCAGGTCCAGTAACGCTGATCGCGAAAAGGTCAGAACAGCAAGTCGGCTCTGCCCCGAGCCGACTGTTTTGCTTTAAGAATTCGGCACATCACTCAGATGGCGGGCAATTGCCTGGAACATCGCTATGGATTTCATAATCACCATATCCTCATCCTCGTGATAGGACGGATAGGTGGACGTCTTGGCGATAACCACATTGCGCGCCGGATTAATGTAGAGAAACTGGCCATTGATCCCGATTGCCGTAAAGTCTCCCTGATCAGACTCTAGCGGCATCCACCACTGGTATTTGTAGCCAAGCGGAGAGGGGCTTTGCGGGTTGTTGTAGCCCGGCATCAAACGAGGTTCATCCGGTGTCACAGAGGCTTTGATCCATTCCTCCGATACGATCCTCTCGCCATTATGGTTGAGGCCTCCACGTTCCAGAACCAGTCCAACTCGTAACATGTCGCGCAGGCGTATATTCACACCACCGAAGACAACCGGTTGCCCTTCCTGATCGATCATAAGCTCTGCAGAAGACTCCGCTCCGATTTTCGACCAGAGCTTATTGCTGAACCATTCCTGATAGGGCTTTCCAGTCGCACCGCGCAGTACCCAGCCGATCACATGGGTATCAATCGACGAATAGCGGTTGTAGGTTCCTGGCTCCATTTCACGTGGAATTTCCTTGGTGAACTCATCCTGTGAACCCAGCAGAATCGCAACTACCGACTGGACAATATCGGAGTCCAGATCAGCATAGTCTTCATTCCAGCGTACACCGGATGACATCTCGAGCACGTCCTTTAAACGCACGCCGTCATACGCTGTCCCCTTGAGTTCAGGCACATATTGGACCACCTGATCTTCAACGCTGTCGATGTACCCTTCATCAATCGCAACACCAATAAGGATGGACGCCATGGATTTTGAGACAGACATCTGAATGGCGTGGGTCTCTGCCGTGTTGCCCCTATCATAATATTCATGGATCAGCTTGCCATTGTGCATGATGGCAAGACCGGTAGTATGGGAATCGAGAATGTAATCTGCAGTCGAGGCCGTTTCGCCCTTATATACAAAGCTCTCTGGCATAGGCGCAGCCCGGTACTCACGCGGTAGCACATAAGTTTCCTTGGACGCCTCTACAGTGGTGCTTGCATATTCCTTGTAAAGTGACCGGAACTTCTGATCGATGTTCTCAGGTTTAAACGCATCCGCATATGCCATCACAGCACGGATCTCGGCTATGTCCTGCCGAAAATAAAAGGCACCAGCAGCAAACACGAGTACAACAGCCAGAACACCCCAGCCAATCTTCTTTAACATTACGTCCCCCCAATCGCGGCGAAAGGTCCAAGCTTTCAAAGCGAACGCAAGCTTACGCAGAGGTAAACAACTTGTAAAGCGAGCAAAAGTCATCAAGAGAACGAGATCTTTCCCATTTCAGCGCAATTTAAACCAAAGCGCTCACGTAGTTTTTTCTGGTTTCCTGTTTAATGAACTGACTTTCCATTTTATCCACGCGGTGGGAACAAGAACGATGCAGTCAAAAACAACAAAAACGCTTATCGCACTCAGTTTTCTTGTAGTTTCATCGGGTTACGGCCTTGCTCAGACCGGTGAGTCCGCTCAGGGACCAGTTGGTGTGGAAAATGATGAGCCATTACAGTCGGAATATCCGAACATTATCAGTCCGGTTTCCGATTGCCCGAATATCGCGGAAAAATATCGGACAGGCGGCGCCGGAGCCGACCCGTTGGGCTACCCTCCAAACTTTGGATACCCCAGTATGTCTGCAGCCGATCAGGCAGCATGTATTGAGGAGATCAATAAGGATGGGAACATTAACGAGACCCTGGAAACACAGCAAGAAAACAACATCCTGCAAAACTGAGCAAATTCAGGAATATAGCCGGTGACCACTATTGTAGCGGAAGGCATATCTCGACAAGAAGATCCTCGGTAGATGTGTTCGTCAGGCTATTCAGGAAGATCTCGTAGCACGGCTGGTCTGCCGCTTCTTCTCCGGAGGAGGGCAGCCATACGCCGTAAAGGTAGCTAAACGCAGCCTGCAACCCGGCATACGCCCCCTGATGGCGCAGCACCGCGCACCGGCAAGCCGGGATCACGAGCGGCTCCAAACCTGATGTATTTTCTAAGGAGTTTGGCACAACGGCACCAGCATAAGAGCGCAGTTCATCTTCCGGCACGATGGCAGGATCATCATAATAGATACCGATAAATGGGCCGCAATTGCGGATCACCCCTCGTGACGACAACATCGCAGCCAGTTTGCTAAAGATCGCCCCCATATTGCCATAGGACCCACGATGTGACAGGGCTTGCAAGTACCTTTCAGGCATCTCTCTGATTTCCACCGGATGCATTGTAAAAACGTCGTTTCGTGCCGAGGCCAATGCCGGTGTTGTGCTTTTGTTTTCTCGGAACTGGCCGGGTGCCACGCCATACTCTCCCTTAAACGCGCGGGAAAAACTCTGCGCGCTGGGGTAGCCGTATCGTTCCGCAATTTCTGTCACAGCCGCATCGGATTGGAGAAGATCCAGCGCCGCACGGTTCAGCCGAATGCGGCGGATTGCTGTGGCCAGCGTTTCTCCGCGCATGCTTTGGAACACCCGGTGCCAGTGAAAGCGTGACATGCAGGCCACATCAGCCAAGGTATCCAGACTCAGATCCCCATCCAGATTATCGTAAATGTATTCAAGAACACGCAGCATTCGTTTTTCATAGGCTGCTTTGCTCTGCCCTGCTTTCACGTCTTATGTCCCTTGCCTTCGCCACTTGTTCTTTTACACCATATTGCAAGTGAACATATCTTGCTTTCTTGACGGCAACACACACGGAAGAGGCCAGTCGTCACAGATTGAACGAAACCGTATCGCTCAATATGCTTTTAGTATTTACACCTATTCCCACGTTTGGCTTGTATCTCAACTCGCGCACTTTCTTTCAGAAATCAGCAATTCATCTGCTGTGAGTAGCTGGATTCCTCACTTTCAGGCGCAAATTTCTGAAATTTTACTTATAAAACGGTTGCTTTACCGCCCCCCGCTCGGATAAAGCGGAGGCAACAACTGGCCAAGTATCGGGCTCTGGCCTAATCAAAACAATCTAAGGATTGCAAATGACCGACGCAGCGTTGGCCCTAGCTCCTGTGCTTGATCAGGAAGCCAAGACCGAATTTCCTATTCCGGCAAACGTGTTTGCCGAGAAGGTGGTGTCCGTAAAGCACTACACTGACCGCCTGTTCAAATTCCGCATTACACGTCCAAGCTCTTTCCGTTTCCGCTCTGGCGAGTTCGTCATGATTGGCCTGCCAAATGCCGAGAAGCCGATTTTCCGCGCCTACTCCATTGCCAGCCCGTCCTGGGATGAAGAGTTGGAATTCTTCTCCATTAAAGTGCCAAACGGTCCGCTGACCGAGCACCTGCAGAAGATCCAGCCGGGCGACACCATTCTTATGCGTAAGAAGCCAACCGGCACGCTTGTCAATGATGCGCTGATCCCTGGTAAACGTCTTTACATGTTCTCCACCGGAACCGGCGTTGCGCCATTTGCCTCCCTGATCCGCGATCCTGAAACCTATGAGAAGTTTGAGGAAGTCATTCTGACCCAGACCTGCCGCGAAGTGGATGAACTCACCTACGCGAAGGAACTGGTTGAGGAAGTCAAAAACGATCCTCTGGTTGGCGAATTTGCAGCCGGCAAGCTACGTCTGCACACAGCAGCGACCCGCGAGCCATATCCTTGTCAGGAGCGCATCACCAATCTGATCGATAGCGGCAAGCTCTTCGAAGATCTGGGCGTGCCACCACTAAGCTCAGCGACTGACCGCGGCATGATCTGTGGCTCTATGGAAATGATCAACGACACCAAGGAAGTCCTTGAAAAGCATGGCCTTGAAGAAGGCTCCAACGCAGCCCCGTCCACATTCGTGGTTGAGCGCGCCTTCGTTGGCTAAGCCTCCGGCCTCCGCATTATTTAAGAAGCCCGCTGTGTTTGCAGTGGGCTTTTCTTTTGCTCTTTTGCGCGAACCACAATCTTGCCACCAACCTTCTCTCTGATTAGCGTCAAATCTGATCGCAGTATTCGACTTACCATTTGGTAAGCGATAACTTACTACAAGGTAAGATACTCAGTTCAGGGTATATAGGAAGCAGCGGGAGGCAGATTTGGAAAACCCTGTAGACAGCCCGAAAATGCGTTATATCACAATGGCAAGCAAGGTTTTTGCCGAGAAAGGGTATCACGCTGCAAGCCTAACCAGCATTACTGATAAGCTCGGCGTAACCAGGCAGGCGCTGCTTCATTTTTTCGGCTCCAAAGCCGGCCTCTATACCCATGTGATGAAAGCGCTCTCAGACCGCCTACTGACCTCCATCCAGAATGTTGAAGGCGTTACACCAGAAGAACGGCTTCGCGCCTTCTTTCTGCAGCTCTCTGAAGAGGCACTTACCTGTCCGCAAGATACGCAACTGCTGGTTCATGCGCTTTTGGATGCGCAGGAAACCACTGAGATCTGGCCACTAAAGCCGTTTCTGGATGCATTGGGCGCGCTGGCACACCAGACAAAGCGTTGGTCTGAGGCCTCGGATGCTGACTTGTTTTGCTGGATTTATCAGCTGCTGGGATCCATCCAACACTTTGCCATTTCGCAGAGCACGCTAAAAGGCATGTACGGGGCAGGGGCGTTTGAGTTTCTGAAAGAGGCACATCAAGCACAGCTTGAGGCGACTCTTTCAGATCTTGAGAAAACCCCAGACTAACCGGTGAGCTCCAGCTGCTCGTGAATCAGCGCAATCTCATCTTTCCATTTTGCCTGAAGATGCGGGGACTGCCTGTTTGGACGGCGAGCCAGATCAGCAGCCATCAACTCCTCCAGCTCAATCAAACGCTCAAGCATGTCTTCTTCAGAGGAATTTTCCGTCACCGAAGCACCCTCTTCATCTCCCGCATCTTCCATGCTCCCATAATCGTCTATGGTAGTTTTGACCGGCTTTACCTGATCCTTTGCAATCAGTTCATAGGCCGCATCCACATCGTTGACTTCCTGAAGCCGTCCATTTAGCACCAGCCAGAACCGGTTACACGTGGCTTCCACCAAATGCCTGTCGTGCGAAACCAGCAGGAAGGAGCCATTGAAAGACTGTAGTTGGTTGGAAAGTTCGTTGCGTCCGTAAAGATCCAAGTGGTTAGTCGGTTCGTCCAGCATCATCAAGTTGGCTTGCACCTGTGACAGCGAGACAAGCAGCAGGCGTGCGCGCTCACCGCCACTCAACTGAGAGATCTTTTGCTGGAGCTGATTGTATTTGAAACCAGCAGAAATAATGGTCTTTTCACAATCGGCAACACGCAGGTCCACATTCAGCGCTTCGCCCACGGACACCATACCCTCAACCAGATTAGCTTCCCCCGGCAGCTGTTGGAGCGTCTGATCATAAAACGCAATCTGACAGCGCGGATGAACCCGAATATCGCCGTCCTCACTCTTCCGCTTCTCCCAACAGCACCGCAGCAGGCTGGACTTGCCTGTTCCATTGGCGCCCATCACCGCAATCCGGTCTCCGGGGCGCACTGCGATATCGTCAACCTTATACAAAAACACATCAGCAGCAGGCGGCGTGACTTCCAGTTCTTTCAGCTGCACCAGCCGGTCTGCCTGAATTGGCTCACCAGCAATGGAAAGGTTCCATGGATAGGCCTCCACCGCATCCGTCTGGTCGTCCTTCATGCGGTCAACCATCTTTTCCATGGACTTGGCCTTGCGCGATAGATCCTCGTTGTCGAAGGTACGGCCCCACTCCGCAATCCGCTTGGCGCTTGCCTCGACCCGCTTAATCTCTTTTTCTTCGGCCTCGCGCCGTGCAATGCGGGCTTGAGTTAGGATCTCATGCTCTTCCAACGCTTTGGTGCAGGGCAAATCAAAGGCATGCAACTTCCGGTCCTGCATAATCCACGAGCGGTTGGTGACAGCATCCAGCAAGGTCACATCATGCGAGATCATCAGGAAGCTGCCATTCCACGACTTCAAAAAGCTTTCGAGCCAAAGAATAGTAGGAAGGTCGAGGTGGTTGCTTGGTTCATCCAGTAGGAGCAAGTTCGGTTCAATCATCAACGCGCGGGCCAGCATCAACCGCGTCATCTGCCCACCACTGAGATCTTTGCAAAGCACACCTGACTGGTGAGGCTCAAAGCCCATTTCTGGCAGAATCACGTCCACCTTCCAGTCCATCCAATCGCGTTTGTCTGCGGGCAGGGCATCCCGAACCGCTTCTGCAAGCGTCAATTCCAGCAGCTCCCTGGGCACGTGCTGTTCGACACAAGACACAACGGCTGCTCTGGAAACCGAGACGCTCCCCTCGCTTGGCTCGTCGCGGCCAGCAAGGATATTCAGGAATGTGGATTTGCCACAGCCGTTGTGGCCAATGAGGCCGATCCGGTCACCACTGTTCAGCCCAAAGGAGAGATTTTCAAACAGCACGCGTTCAGGCGAGCGTTGCCAAAGGCCACTGCCGGTTATCAATGGATTGCCACTGGACTTCGCCAAAGGACCGTGCCTCCCAACACTTCTTTCAGACCAAAAGCAATCCACCCGTGAGCAAGATCGCTCAAACCGCTTTTGGTGCCTGCTGCCGTGCGTACTTTTTATTAAAAAGACGCTCAGGAACAGTCACTACAGAATATCTGCAGGTATTCCAACAGGAGGAGGAGGTAGAAACTTGCAATGAGACTTCAACTTAGGAGAGACAGAGGATTCTTCGCAACACGCTCTCAATGACCAGCTGAGGACCTCTTTTCAGAATCAGGGTCACTCAGCGTCATTTGGACAGGTCACCCCATGCGCTCAATCAGTGTGGTGAGCGGGACTAAATCGCTTTTAAATACCAGCCAACGAGCACACTTACCTCGAATTCTGTGCTTTCATCTCGTTGTAAGCTTTGGTGAAGCCCGTTGCGGAAAAGCTGATAGCGACCTTCTTACCCGCTCGGGACATCATCACAAAGCGCCCGCTGTCTGTTGCCGATTTCATAGCTTCAACGAAGGCCTCTTCTGTTTTGCCCTCAATCACGCAACCTTGCGCCATACAGCGATTAACACGTGCCACAGCTTGAAAATCACCAATCAGTACACCAACGCCAGGGGGTAACAGAAAATCGAGCGGCAACACATATTGCACCATGTCGCTCTGTTCTTCCGAGTTGTAGGCCATCGTCATCAGCAGAAGATTGCCCCCGGTTTCATTGTGGACGATACGCTGCGAAATCTGACATTTGGTGATGTTTTCCGCAGATTGGAAACACTCAAGCAGCCAATCTCCATGGCGCTGAGACACCACCTTCCGGCCAGCGGCCTCAGCGCTTTCTGCTGTCTGTGCTAGCGCCGGTGTGGCACCGGAAAAAGCGGCAATACCCACCGCAAGAGCTGCGAATAAAGAGAGGGGAACAGGCAAATTATTCATTTGAATATCTCGCTTACAAGCATAACGATAGGACTGACCAATCTATCCCACCATTTCAAATCTGCCGCAATATTGGAGATTTGCAGGACAGGCTTTCTAGAACCCCGATTTTCATCAAGGAATTCAAAGTGATAAAAACTGGCAAGATCAATTATATCGAGATGCCCGCTGCCGATCTGAAAGCAGCCAAGGCTTTCTATAGCAATGCATTGGGTTGGACGTTCGAGGACTACGGGCCTGACTATACAGCCTTCAACGATGGCAGTTTTAACGGCGGCTTTTTTAAAGCAGATCTATCCTCATCCACCGCAAACGGGGCCGCGCTGGTTGTCTTGTATGCTGAAGATCTGGAAGCGCTGCAGGAAACCCTGCAAAAGCACGGGGCCCGTATCCACCGAGAGATCTTTTCGTTCCCGGGCGGGCGCCGGTTTCACTTTCTGGACCCGAACAACAATGAACTGGCCGTTTGGTCAGACAAGTAAGCGGAGAGGGGAGATTCCCCTCTCTAATAATTTTCTGGCCTGTGTCATTACCACAGGCTTTTAAGCGCTAGCTTCTCCAGCGAGACCATCTGAAAACGCGACCTTTTCAGCCTTCTGCGCTCTTGCGCCCATCATCACCAGTACAAGGGCCATGCCGCCAAACACACAGAACGCAAAGGACAACGGCAGCAAGGTCTGGTCGTAGGCCCGCCCCATAAGCACAGAAAGGATAAGCGCGATGAAGGTCGTGGATGCGCCAATCAATGTGGCGGCCAATCCTGCCAAATGTCCAAGCGGCTCCATCGACATGGCGTTCAGGTTGCCGTTCAACATCGGTTGACAGAAGAAGGCGAAGGAAAGATACGTCATGAACAACCACAAAGGCGGCGTGGTAGCAACAAAGAGCAAGTAAAGTGCAAAGGCCAGACTGGATACAATCTGGATACTCAGCGCAGCTCGGCACATGTTCTGCATACCGATCCGTCTGACAATACGGCCGTTGACGATTGAGGCCATACCGAACACGACGGCAATCCCGGAGAAGTAGAGTGGGAATGTCTCATGGATATCAAAAATATCCGCAAAAATTGGTTGAGCCGTGCTGAGGTAAGTCAGCATGGTGCCAAACACAAATCCAGCAGCAGCCGTGTAATACATCGTCGCTTTGTGGCTCGTCACCTCAAGCACGCCAGCCCACAAAACGCGCGGAGTGATGGTACGGCGATTTTCCGGCTTGAGCGTTTCGGGCTGTCGCAAGGCAAGCCAGGTACAGGCAACACAAGCCATGAGAAGCATAATAACAAAAATCGCGCGCCAGCCAGCCGCGAACAGGACACCTTGACCGATCAAAGGCGCCAGCGTGGGCACAACAATAAAGACCGCCGTTACAAACGATAGGATACGCGCCATTTCCGCGCCGGAATACTTATCGCGCACAATTGCCATCACAACTGTCCGGTGTGCACTTGCTCCGATGCCCTGCAGCAGGCGACCAAAAATCATCATAGGCAAAGAGGTTGCTGTTGCTGCGAGCACAGCCCCCACGGCAAACACAACAGAACCGGCATACACGGCTGGCTTTCTCCCAAAGCGATCCGACACCGGGCCAAAAATGAACTGCCCTAAGCTCAACCCCAGAAACAGCGCGAAAATAATGAACTGAACGTTGTTAGGATTTTCTACGTTCAAGTCTTTTCCGATAATAGTAAAGGCCGGCAGTACAGCGTCAGTTGAAAGCGCCATCAGGCTTGTCAGCGTTGCCATAAGGGCAACAAATTCAACCGTTCCCAGGCTTGCGCCTGCGGCTTTGGGAGAGTCCGACATGAGGATATTCCTGTTTCAATCCCAGCCGTTTTGCGGGTGTGCTTTCCGCAGTGGGGCGTGAGATCAACCGTTTTCACGGCATAATTTGTGGGAGCAATATCCTTCACCTATCAGGCAAATAAAGTTAAATCAAGATTTGAGATAGATTGAAATTAATAACGAGGTTTGACGAATATGCCCACGCTCAGAGGCAACCAAGCGCATAAACGGCTCGCTCATGCGATTCCGGAGCAAATTGTCGGGTCTTAAGAAGACACTAGGATTCTTGGTGTTATTACTCTCCCATATTTTGGGGGCAATATGATTTTAATTGAGCGATTTAGAGGAGCACTCCTCCCACTTATTCTGGCCGGATTGGTTTTCATTCTTTTGGCAGCAATCGTGTTTCGAATGGCTGGGGAGCAGCCGGAGAGCAACTCCTACGCCTTGCTGGCTGACGCTTTTTTGCACGGCAGATTTTATGCGGAAAGCTGTTTTGATCTGGACTGTGCGCTTTATGAGGGACAGGTCTATGTGATCTTTCCACCCGTGCCAGCATTGATCGCTCTGCCATTTATTGCGATTTTTGGCATCGGGTTTCATCAGTTCATTGCACTAGGAACCGTTTGCTTTGCAATCACCGGGGTCGTCTGGTGGCAACTCACGCGCCACTATCAGGAAGATTTCCGGTTGGCACTGCTGCTCGTCGTGGCATTTCTGTTTGCTACTCCGCTGCAATACACGGTGCTCCGTGCTGATGGGGTTTGGTTCTTTGCCCAAGCCGTCGCTGTGATGCTCACTTCGTTGGCGCTATGGTCCGCGCTGATAAAGCGGAACGCATGGCTTGTAGGGCTGTTTATTGGCCTTGCGTTTCTCACGCGCCAGATGAGCATCCTTTATATGCCGTTCTTCTTTGTTTTGATGACACCAGCTGACAGGTCCATCTTCGACATTAATTCCGAGAGCATTCGGCGTCTGCTTAAACTTGCTGTCTTCCCCGCACTCGCCATCTTAGTGTACTTCGCCTACAACTACGCCCGTTTCGGCGATCCTATGCAGACCGGCTATTCGTATATCTTTCCACCTGAATGGGATTACATGGGGAACCCTGAGGCCAAGTGGATCGACAACCGGGTTCAGGATTTGGGCCTGTTCCACAAGGATTACCTGATCTTCAACCTGGCACATTTCTTTGTGCAAGGGCCAAATCTGGAATTCTCCGGTAAGTATCTGACACAACTTAGTGGTTTCGGAGACAAAGGCATCGCGCTCTTTATTGGCGCGCCGTTCCTGCTGTATTTCTTCCTCGCCAAGTGGAACCGGGAATACCTGTTTGCTGCTCTTACAATTGCACTTATTGCGGGCGTGACACTCTTCTATCACTCCAACGGCTTTTCTCAGTATTCAGTGCAGCGTTACGTATTGGATTGGCTGCCGCTGATGATGCTTTTCGTTGTCAGAACAATCAGCAAAGACAACATTGGGATCTTCGCACTTCTCGTTGCGCAGGCCTTGTTCCTAAATGTCGCCATGCAGGCCCTTGCGCTTGCCGCAAATGGTTGAGGTAAAGCGCATCAAGCTTGGCGAAAGGTGATGACCTTATGACCGAGGTAATTTGTGACCGCGCCAACAGCGATGGCGACACCATGCGCCATCGCTTCTGCGATCATGAGCGGGAGCAGGCGCACCATTAGCTCACTGAGCCCGACCGACAGTGCCAACACAACAAACGCAGAGAAAAAGTTCACGCCCAGGAACACAAGGATCTGCCGTTTGGCACTTTCAGGCTTGTCCGCATTAACAAACACAAAATGTTTGTAGAGCGTGTATCCGATGCTCATGCCGATGAAATAGGCTAGCAACACCGCAAGCCAGAACGGCAGGAACACTGAGAGACCGATCCGCAAAACCCAGTTTACAAACGCAGCAAAGCCCCCCGCGAATAGGAAACGAACGACCTGACGGAATTCCGGACTGGTCTCATAAGTGGACTTAAGCGCAGCGAGGCGAGCAGCAACCATCAGATCACATAGCCTCCGAAACTTGCGCAAAGGAACAAGACCCCAAGCAGAACCCCAAGCACAAGACTCTGCCTATCTTTGAGCGCAAAGACGACGGGATCATCGTTCAGTTCCAATCGCTGGCATTTGAGCCAGATTCTTCCTAACCAGAGGAAGAGGATTGGCGGCATGCCCCATAATAAAGCTGGCACCGAATAAAAGTTCGCGTTGAACGCCTCGTTGGTCAGGTAAAGCACCATCACTAGCGTAGCCGCCAGCCCACTTGCGGCACCCATTCCAAGAAGCACCGGCAGGTCAATGTTTCTGTAACCACGACCCGACATGCCACCGTTTGTGCCCGCCTCTACGTGGCGGCCAAGTTCCGTATGTCGTTTGGCCAGTGACAGAGACAGGAACAGATACATCGAAAAGACAAACAGCCAGGGTGAGGGCGGCACATCAACCAGCGTCACACCAATCCCAAGGCGCATGGTAAAGAGCGCTGCCAGAACGGCAGTATCGAGCAGAGGCACTCTTTTCAGATAAAAGGAGTAGGCAACCGTGGTTGCAAGGTAGAAGAAGAAACCCAACACCACAAAGGAACCGAGAGCGCCTGCAATCGCAAAGCTGAAGGCAAAGCCGAGCGGAATAGCCAGCAGCGCATGCACGATCTTGAGTTTGCCCGAGGCCAGTGGCCGTGCCTTTTTGGTCCAATGCTGACGGTCCGCATCAAGATCCCACAGATCATTCAGCAGATAGGTAGAGCTCGCAAGAATGCCCAGTGCGATGAACCCCAGTGCCGCAGTTGTCCAAGCCAAAGGATTCAAGGCCTGACCACCCAGGATAAGTGGGACAAAGACCAGCGTGTTCTTGGCCCACTGATGAAGGCGTAAGCTCTTCAGGAATGGCCGCAAGAAACCGTCAGGTCTTACGAAGGTCTTCTCAACTTCCCCGCATTGAGTTGCTCTCTCTGAGAACTTCTTGGTTGGATGTACAACCAAAGATTGTTTTGCCCGTTTGAATACCGGAATATCTGAAGTACTATCACCAGCATAAGCAAAACCATCCGGACATTTCTCTACCAAATAGTTGGCTTTGTTAATCGCCTTTAAGTTGGTCGTGCCGTCACTTGCGTAAACTTCCTGAATAAAGCCGAGTTGTCTCGCAATTTCCTTCGCAAAAGTTTCGTCAGTAGCCGTCGCCATGTGCACCAAACGGCCTTTCTCAGCCTGCGCCCGCGCATAGGCGACCACATCCTCATTCAAAGGCAAATTTTCGACCGATAAATCAACCCGATGCGCCAGCTGCTGCTTGGCATAGGCGCGGCCACGCAAAAGCCAGAAGGAAACAACAAATAAATTCAAAGGGTTTGCTTTGAGAAACAAAATTAGCGCCTCAAAGAAACAATCCGTCCGAATTAAAGTGTGATCAAGATCTAAAATGAGTGGGGGTTGTAGATCATCCCCCCTTGATTGCTCAAGACTTTGAATATCTTCCATATGCCCACCTGAAGACTCTGCCCGGCGAATAGTATGGAGCATGAATACCTAACCAATTACTCGCATTCTTGGTTAATCTCAATTTGAAACGATTCAGATATTTTTTCTTGGAAATTTTTATTGCGACGATAACTGCGAAAAATGCTGCAAAAGCCTAGGATTGAGCAAGGTTTCTGCGCAATCTCATTAGGGATATTACCCCCAAGATATCAATGTGTGGCCGTTTCTGGGCAAGAATACAATTGAATAAGACAAAAACTAGGTTAGAGTACGTACCGGGATGTGCGTATCTACCGGCAGCGAGGGCAACTGAGCATAAAGCCACTCGTGGGGAGCTGCTAAAGGGAGAAATAATTTCTATTTCGTGTTGCTCTCAGGAAAATATGCAATTTTTCGGGGTCACTCTTTTATTGAGGTGACCTCCAAATCCTATTGAAAAATGTATTCAAGTCGGCGCTGTTGGGGAACAGGCGACCGATGTAGTGAGGAGATTCCTAGATGAAATTCAGCAAAAGTTTTCTATTGGCGAGCGTAGTAAGCACTGCACTGCTATCTACCTCTGCATTTGCTGCGGGCGTTCATCCAGAGACCGGCGAGAAACTCGCTGACGACCAGACTTTCACTTACCGTATTCTTGACGAGCACTCTTCCTTTGACCCACAGGTCAACGAAGACGTATCTGGCTCCGAGATCTCACGCAACCTTTTTGAAGGTCTTTACAGTCAGGACAACCTCGGCAATCTGGTACCAGGTGTTGCACTGAGCCATACTGTTTCTGACGACAGAAAGACCTACACTTTCAAGCTGCGTGACGACGCGAAGTGGTCTGATGGCAAGCCAGTAACCGCAGGTGACTTCGTGTTTGCATGGCGCCGCCTGTCTAGCCCGGAACTGGCTTCTCCATACCAGTGGTATGCTGAGTTGATGTCCGTTGAGAATGCGGATGCAATCGTTAAAGGCGAAATGAAGCCAGAAGAACTCGGCATCAAGGCTCTGGACGATCACACTCTTGAAGTAAGACTGACCAAGCCATTGCCTTACTTCGCGGCAATGACCACACACTCAAGCACCTTCCCATCTCCATCCTGGGCGATCGAAGCACACGGTGAAGCTTGGACCAAGCCAGAAAACATCGTTTCCAATGGCGCCTACAAGCTGGTGAAGCACGTTCCGCAGGAAACTGCTATTATGGAGCGGAATACCCATTACTGGGACAACGCGAGCACCATCATTGACAAGGTTGAAACCCTCGTCATCAACGATGAGAACATCGCTCTGACGCGCTATCTTGCAGGTGAAACAGACCGTACGGAAATTCCAGCTGGTCAGTTCCCGCGTCTGAGCAAAGAGTATCCAGATCAGGCCGTGGTTTTCCCACGTCTTTGTTCTTACTACTACACATTCAACTTGTCTGACTCTGGTCCAGAAGAGTTTAAAGATGTTCGCGTTCGTAAGGCTCTGGCCTACGCTATTGACCGCCGCGTCATTACCGAAGGTGTAATGCAGGGGGGACAGTTCCCAGCTTATACCTTTACACCTGCTGTGACTGCGGGCTTCGAGGTTCCAAACGTAGACTTCGCTGGCTGGTCGCAAAAAGAGCGCGATGCAAAAGCGAAAGAACTCCTAGCAGCGGCTGGCTACACCAAAGACAACCCGCTTGAGTTCGACATGGTTTACAACACCTCTGAAGGACACAAGAAAATCGCTATTGCGATGAGCCAGATGTGGAAGCAGAAGCTCGGTGTCAAAGTCAACATGAGCAACATGGAATGGAAAACATTCCTGAATGAGCGTGGCAACCAGAACTTCGAGCTTGCTCGCGGCGCATGGTGTGGTGACTACAACGAAGCCTCCACCTTCCTGGATCTGATGGATTCAGAATCTGGTTACAACGACGGAAAATTTGCAAACGCTGAAGTCGACCAGCTGTTGTCCGATGCGAAGTCAATGACTGCTCCTCAGGCGAACTACACGCGTATTGAAGAGATCATGGCGACAGAAATGCCAATTATTCCGATCTATCACTACACCAACGTGTACATGATGAACGCTCAGTTGAAAAACTGGCCGATCAAAAATGCTGAGCAGAACTGGTACGCAAAGAACCTCTACAAAGTTGCGAAGTAATCCAGCAATCAAGAGCACCGGTGTCTCAGACACCGGTGTTTTTGCATCTTCCTGTTGCTGAAACACCAGTTCTTCATACGAGACATTAATAACAATGCTCAGCTACATCCTACGAAGAGTGGCTATCGCAATTCCAACATTGCTGCTGCTCACAATAATATCATTCCTGCTCATGCATGCGGCTCCCGGTGGTCCATTCACATCCGAGCGTGCCCTTCCTCCTGCAGTTCTTGCCAATATTGAAGCCAAGTATGGCCTGAACAACCCGATATACGTGCAAATCATCAACTATATCGGCGGAATTATTACAGACTTCGACTTCGGTCCGTCCTTCAAATACAAGGACCGAAGCGTAAACGACATTATCGCAAACGGTTTTCCAGTCACCCTGACCTACGGCTTCCTGTCGTTCGCAGTGGCTGTGCTTGTTGGAGGCGCGCTTGGTATCGCAGCTGCGCTCAAACAAAACAGCTGGCTTGACTACTTTGCCGTTGGCGTCTCTATCGGCGCACAGGTCCTGCCAAACTTCGTTATGGCACCAATCCTTGTTCTGGTCTTCACACTATGGCTGGGTTGGCTCCCCGGTGGCGGTTGGAATGACGGGCAATGGAACCACCTGATCCTGCCGGTCATCGCACTTTCCACCAGCTACATGGCATCGATTGCTCGCTTGACCCGTTCATCCATGCTAGAAGTGCTGCATACAAACTTTATCCGCACGGCCATGGCCAAGGGCCTACCGTACAGAGTTATTATCTTCAAGCATGCGCTTAAACCTGCGCTACTGCCTGTCATGTCTTATCTCGGCCCTGCGTTCGTCTCCATGATCACAGGTTCGGTTATTATCGACATGTACTTCTCCACCGGTGGTATCGGGCAGTTCTACGTCAACTCTGCACTCAACCGGGACTACGCTGTAATGATGGGCATTACGATCCTCATCGGCGGTCTCACCATTCTCTTCAATCTCATAGTCGATATCCTGTACGCATGGGTCGACCCGAAGATTAGATACTGAGGGCCGAGCACATGATGGTAGATGTTCAAAAAATGGAGCAGTTCGCAGAAAATCTGGCTGCTCAGGAAGAAGTACAAGGGCGTTCCCTGTTTGCGGATGCCCGTCGCCGCTTCTTTAAAAACAAGGCTGCAGTAGTCAGTTTGATTGTTTTGTGCTGTGTGTTCGCTTTCTCAATGTTCGGTCACATGATTGCTGTATGGCCGAACGATGAGATGGATTGGGGCATTCTGGGACAGATCGCCGAACTAGGCGCACCAAGCATTGAGAACGGTCACTATTTTGGCGTTGATGAGCTTGGCCGCGACCTGTTCGCCCGCGTGGTACAGGGAACCCAGATTTCCTTGATGGTCGGCATCGTTGGTGCTTTGATCGCAGTGATCGTTGGCACCCTGTACGGCGCAATTGCGGGTTACACAGGTGGCAAGGTCGACAACGTCATGATGCGTATCGTCGATATTCTGCAGTCCATTCCGTACATGTTCGTTCTGATCCTGCTACTGGTTGTGTTCGGGCGATCAATCTTCATGCTCTTTGTGGGGATCGGCCTGATTTCCTGGCTCGATATGTCCCGTATCGCACGCGGTCAGACGCTCACGCTGAAAAACAAAGAGTTTGTTGAAGCGGCGATGGCTACTGGCGTGAAGCCTCTCACGATCATTCTCCGACACATCGTGCCGAACCTGCTGGGTGTTGTGGTTGTGTATTCAACCCTGCTGGTCCCACAGATGATCCTGACCGAAAGCTTCATTTCATTCCTTGGTCTGGGCGTACAGGAACCAAACACCAGTTGGGGCGCGTTGATCGCTGAAGGCGCAGGAACCATGCAGTATGGCACTTTGTGGCAACTGGCGTTCCCGATGTTCTTCTTCATCATCTCTCTGTTCAGCTTTTTCTTTATCGGCGACGGGTTGCGCGATGCGCTTGACCCGAAAGACCAGTAGGAGGTGAAATCGTGGCACTCTTGGATATCCAAAATCTACGGATCACCTACGACACCCCGGACGGAGTGGTAGAAGCCGTAAGAAACGTAAACCTGACGATCGACAAAGGCGAAACCCTTGCGATCGTGGGTGAATCCGGCTCTGGTAAAAGCCAGACTGCCTTCGCGACCATGGGGCTTTTGCCTCATAACGCGCAGGTTTCCGGATCAATCAAGTATCAGGGTCAGGAAATCATCGGGCTCTCGCACGAAGAGATGAACAAGCTTCGCTCCAACGAGATCGCTATGATCTTCCAGGATCCGATGACCTCCCTGAACCCGTATCTGCGCATTTCGGACCAGATGGCTGAAACGCTCATATACAATTCGCCAGACGGCAAGCGCATGAAGAAGAAAGATGCGATTGCTGAATGTGTGCGTATGCTGGAAGCGGTGAAAATCCCGAATGCAAAGAACCGCATTCACCTTTACCCGCATGAGTTCTCCGGCGGTATGCGTCAGCGCGTGATGATCGCTATGTCCTTGCTTTGTCGTCCAAAACTGCTGATTGCAGATGAACCGACAACAGCACTGGATGTGACCGTTCAGGCTCGCATCATGGATCTGCTGGTGGAACTTCAGGAAGAGTTCCACATGGCGATCGTTCTCATCACCCACAACCTGGGCATCGTGGCGGGCTCCTGTGAGCGCACCATGGTCATGTACAAAGGTGAAGTGATGGAGCAGGGCTCGACGGTCGATATCTTCGGCAAGCCAAGTCATCCATACACGCAAGGTCTGTTAAGCGCCGTTCCGCGTCTGGATCAGGACGAAGAACGCCTGATCACGCTGGACCGCAGTTTTGAAACCCAACTGGCGGAGGGCTGATTTTGAGCACGAAAGAGCCAATTTTGTCCGTTCGCGATATGCGGGTGGAATTCAAGATCAAGAAGCAAAACGCATTGCCCTGGCAAAAGCCAGACATTCTGCGTGCTGTGAAGGGTGTGTCCTTTGACCTCGCAGCAGGCGAGACATTGGGCATCGTGGGTGAATCCGGATGCGGCAAGTCCACTTTGGCCCGCGCGATCATTCGCATGATCCCGTCCCAGGGCGGTGAAGTGTTCTGGCAGGGGCGGGATCTGATGAAGATGAACGAGAAGGAACTTTTGGGTATCCGCAAGGAAATCCAGATGATCTTTCAGGATCCTCTCGCATCCCTTAACCCGCGCCTGACTGCTGGTCAGATCATCGCAGAGCCGCTGAAAACGCATTACCCGAACACATCCAAGGATGAAGTGAAGAAGCGCGTTCGCGAACTCATGGAAAAGGTTGGCTTGTCCGGCCGGATGATCAACCGTTATCCGCATGAGTTCTCAGGCGGCCAGTGTCAGCGTATTGGTATTGCACGTGCATTGATCACCAATCCAAAGATGATCATCTGCGATGAGCCTGTTTCCGCGCTCGACGTGTCTGTTCAGGCGCAGGTGGTGAACCTGCTGATGGATCTGCAAAAAGAGCTGGGCTTGTCCCTACTGTTTATTGCGCACGATCTGAGTGTGGTTAAGCACATCAGTAACCGCATCATGGTTCTGGAGTTTGGCGACATCGCTGAACTCGGCGAAGCCCATGAGGTGATCAACAACCCGCAGAGCCCTTATACCAGAGAGCTCATCAACGCGGTGCCGATCCCCGATCCGATTGCGGAGCGCAAACGCATTGCAGAGCGCCGCGCCTTAGAAGCAAGCGCGTAAAGCCCTTATTTGTATCACGGATGCAACAGGCGGCGGGGCAAATGCTCCGCCGTTTCTTTATGTTTTGCAACGCAAGAACGGCACTGCCACACTACAGTCCCAACCTATTTCTCTGCCTTCAAGGCTATCATTATTATGAGTGAAACACATCAAGGCTCCTGCCTGTGCGGGACCGTTCAATTCAAAATTCAGGGCACTTTCAAGAGCTTCTACTTTTGCCACTGCAGTCATTGCAGAAAAGGCACAGGCTCCGCGCATGGGTCCAATCTTTTCTCCTTTGATGCAGACTTTACCTGCACCAGCGGGGAGGAGGCCATCAAGTCCTACCATGTTCCCTCCACCCGCCATCAACGAAGCTTTTGCGAAAGCTGCGGTTCTCCGGTCCCGACTTATGACCGCGAACACAACTTCCTCGTAGTCCCGGCAGGCTCACTGGATACACCCGTGCATGCAGAGCCGACGGCACGCATCTTTATGGGCAGTAAAGCAAATTGGGATGAGCATCTGGAAGACGTTCCCAAGTTTGAAAAGCTTCCTGCGTAACCTCAGGCTTTCTCGGAGGTCTGCTCGCTTTGCAGATCTCCCTGCTTCCAATCCATCCAGAACTTCAGCCCCATGCCAACCAGCAAGCCCCAGAACGCAGCGCCAATGCCGAAGAAGGACAGGCCAGAAGCTGTGATCAGAAACGTCAGGATGGCGGGCTCGCGGCTCGGGGCGTCTTTCAGCATGCCCTGAACAGAGACCATCAGCGTTCCGATCAAGGCCAGTCCAGCAACGCCGCCAATCAAGATACGTGGGGCCAGCTCGACAACACCAACGAATCCGGCTGAGAAGATGCCAAACAGAATGTAGACCACACCTGCAACAACCGCCGCCCAATATCGTTTCGTCGGGTCCTTGTGCGCATCTTCATTGGCGCAGATGGCCGCTGTGATCGCAGCAAGACTAATACCGTGCCCACCGAAGGGAGCGCTCAGAACCGATCCAATGCCGGTCCAGCTGAAAAGCGGGCCGGGCGTAGGCTGATAGCCAAAGCTACGTAGGATCGAGACACCCGGAATATTTTGGGAGGCCATCGTCACGATATAGATCGGGATACCAATCCCGATCAAAGCGGCAAGTGAAAACTCCGGCATCACAAATACCGGCGCCTGCACCAGCTCAAGCGAGCTGAGGTTCGAAGTATCGGCGTGAAAGTAAAGCACAACAAGAAACGCAAGCAAAGCAGCAGGAACAGCCAGCAGCTTGTTGATCTGCCCAGCTACGAACCACGCCAGCACCACAGGCAGGGCAAGCGCCGGAATCTCGGCGACAGCCTCAAATGGCACCAGACACAAGGGCAGGATCACCCCCGCGAGCATGGCTTGTGCCAGTGGAACGGGAATCATAGCCACAATGCGGCCCAGAGGTTTCCAAAGACCAGTGATAACCACAAGTACACCTGCAAACATGAAGGCACCAACCGCCACCGCGAACCCACCTTCGGGAACGCCGGAGGTTGCCAAGAGCGCTGCGCTGGGTGTGGACCACGCAACCGAAATCGGAATGCGCTTCCAAAGACTGAAGCCAATTCCGCAAAGCCCCATTGCGACGGAAAGCGCCATCAGGCCGGACGTTGCTTGCGCAGCGGTTGCACCAACACCGCTCAGTCCATGTAAAACAATTGCAAAAGAACTGGCAAAACCGACAAATGCAGAAAGGATGCCAGCGCTGGACGCACTAGCGGAAAACGAGGAATTCATTGGAGCCCTGCCACAAGCGTTGGCGTGAACCACTCAAAAGTTGGGGAACAGAGAAGTCACGAGAGGCGTGAGGAAATACACCTACAATGCTAACAGCAGTACCGTGTGGAGCAAGCCTTCAACAACCAAAAATATTTGAAATTTGCTCAACTAAAGCGTGTGTACGCTCATCCCTTTGAAAACACGCCGATTTTTCTCTAGCCGAATTATCGGGAGAGGTTTTTCAATGTTTACCGCTCAAGACAGGCTGATAGGCTTCCTCCATCTCTGACAGTATCGCGGGTTGACCTTATGATCTCGCTTGATGATCGGCGCAGGATTCTTGTTACGGGAGGTTCCGGCTTTCTAGGCTCCTACTTGTGCGAGAGGCTTTTAATGGCGGGACACGAAGTGCTGTGTCTGGACAACTTCTTTACTGGTGCACGTATGAATGTGGAACACTTACTGGACCACAAGCGCTTTGAACTGCTGCGCCACGACGTATGCCAACCGCTGTTTGTGGAGATAGACGAGGTCTACAATCTGGCCTGTCCGGCCTCGCCCATTCACTACCGCTTAGATCCAGTGCAGACCACTAAGACCAGCGTGCTTGGTGCCATCAACATGCTTGGGCTGGCAAAGCGCGTGAAGGCCAAAATCCTTCAGGCATCCACCTCGGAAGTCTATGGTGACCCGCAGGTTCACCCGCAGCCGGAAGAGTATTGGGGCAATGTAAACCCTATTGGCGTACGCTCCTGCTACGACGAAGGCAAACGCTGTGCGGAGACCCTGTTTTATGACTACCACCGTCAGAACAACGTCAATATCCGGGTCATGCGGATCTTCAATACGTATGGGCCGCGCATGCATCCCAACGACGGACGGGTCATCTCCAACTTCATCATGCAGGCGCTCATGAACAAGCCGCTCACACTTTATGGAGACGGACTGCAAACCCGCTCCTTCTGTTACCGTGATGATCTGGTGGACGGAATGATCAAGCTGATGAACGCGCCCGATCACATTTCCATGCCCGTCAACATGGGCAACCCCAACGAATTCACTATCAAAGAACTTGCAGAGCTTGTGCTGGAGCTAACCGGGTCCAAATCCCGGATCATCCGGGAACCTCTTCCTCAGGATGATCCGCTCCAGCGCAAACCGGAGATCGGCCGTGCCCGCGAATATCTCGGGTGGCAGCCAACCACCGAGCTGAGAGAGGGGCTGGTCAAAACCATCCAGTATTTTGAGGAGCTCCACTCCAAATACACCCAAGCAGAGGCGCTAAAGCTTGTTCAGGCACAGTAAGGCAATTTTGTGTTTGTTTTCAGCTACCAGCCCATGGGCCGGTGATTGCTGAAGAAGCCGCCGGTGGGGCCATCATCCAGAAGCGTTGCAAGACAGATGGCAGTGGCAGCACCCTGGTCTGGCGTCAGCGGTGCAGCAGTGCCGCCTATGCGCGTTGCCACCTTGCCCGGGTCCACGGAGTTGATTTTCACGCATCCCGGTAGTTCTCGTGAGAGGGTGAGCGTCAGAGCATTAAGCGCGGCTTTGGCCACACCAGATGCACCGGGTCCCGCCAGCCCTTCTGTAAACGATCCCCAGTAGGAGCTGACATTGACGATCCGGCCATAGCCCCTGTCGATCATGGCGGGCGCAGCACGCCGGATCATGTGATAGGGGCCATACAGCATCACTTGCAGGCTTTCGTCAAACTGGGCCGGATTTTCCAGCAACGGCGCTTCGTAATAAACGCCAGCATTGTTCACCAGAACGTCAATAACACCAATGTCGTCATAGGCTTGTTCGATGGAGCGCAAGTCCGTCACATCCAGCTGCACATGGCCGCAGTCCAGTTCTTTAGCCGCTTGTGCGCCAGCCTCCGCATTGCGTGACCCGATGATGACATCAAGGTCTTTACTCTTCAGGCCCTTTGCGATTGCAAAACCTATGCCTCTGTTGCCTCCGGTAATTAACGCGCGTCTGGCCATCTGGTACCTCGGTTACAGTTCAAACAAAGATCTCTTCCCCACCAACAAAACCCGGCATCAGCAGGCGCTTATCATGGCCCATTGAGTGTAAAGTCGTCCAAATCCTTCCCCTCTTCAAGGTCATACGCAAAGCGGAAAGGATCAGGGTTAAAGTACTCTCGGTAATATTGAATTTTTCCATCAGGCACGTGGAACAAGCCACCATAAACCTGATTGTATTCCCGCCCCGTGGTCAGAATTTCCACTTCACCTATGAACTGCGCGAACACCCATTCCGGCGACATCATGGGGTAGAATTTCAGATTGGACGTAAAGTCCGCTTCGCCTGCACTTTCCGGCCATGTGCTGTAGTACTTGATAAGGTTTTCCTTGCCCTCGATCACATCGGGAAACCCTTCAGGCGCATACGGCATATCCAGCACCGCTTTGTCGGACCATACACCTGCCAGAGCTTCCATATCCTTGTTTTCAAGGGCCGT
The DNA here is from genome assembly GCF_014651595.1 of Pseudovibrio japonicus. Taxonomy (GTDB): domain Bacteria; phylum Pseudomonadota; class Alphaproteobacteria; order Rhizobiales; family Stappiaceae; genus Pseudovibrio; species Pseudovibrio japonicus. The sequence goes on from NZ_BMXE01000006.1 coordinate 250,068, forward strand.
TAGAAAGCGTATCACCATCGCATGCGTCATTTGCCTCTTTAGGAAATCCGGCGGGTTCGCTTTGGCGTTGCGTCTGGCAACCTCCAGAATATCTGCGTTTTCATTCTGGTGCTTCAGTACAAAGTGGTGCATGAAAATGCGCCAGTGATTGCTGCGTTTGTGAAGGCGGAAGTAGTAGAGGCCTTCCACCTCCCACAGTTTGTCATCAACAAAGAGCTGGTTGAAGACACCGCACGATGCATGTGCGATGTCTCCCTCAAAATGCACGCTGATATCACTCAGGGTATGCCGTACCTGATCAAAGCCCGGCAACAACTCTGCCCAGTCCGCCAGTTGCTGCTCGCGGGTTTGCTTGTGCACCATGTCTTTAAACAGTGAGCTGTAGTCGATCTCGACATGATCGCTGTAAAAGTGCCCCAAAGTATCGAAGTCCGCTCGGTCAAAGCAGTTCACAACACCTTCCAGCACTGTGGTTATCGCCGCAATATCCTTAGCATTTTCAAAGTCACTGGACTGGCGCATGGAAGATCCTGTTCAAAGCGTTGAAAGAAAATGTTCAGCGACCGCATCAAGAGCCCGGTCAACCGGTTGGGCCTTGTCGTAGAAGTCGTACTGGGTCACCCCCTCAAACCAGAGTGTGGTCGCGCGGTCTCCCATGTGCCGTGCGAACTCCTTGGCACCCATCGGCAGGGCTGCAGCCTCACTGTGCACGATCAGCGTCGGCTGGTTTTGTTTTTCGGCCGTGCTCACACCATCAAACGTCAGCCACGTTTCCCAGGAGGCAAGATTGAATTTGTTATCAAACTCAGGGATCAGGCCGCGGTCTTCCTCGGTGTAATACTCGGTGTTGAACATGAGCGCGGTTTCATCCACCTTGCTGGCGGCAACAATGTAACGCGGCTGTTCGTGGGTCAGGGCATCACGGCCCAGTTTCAGCAAGGCACTGACACCCTCTACACCGCCGTAAACCTCTGAAACCATTTCAGGATTATGCAGATAGGGCGCAACAAGGGCCAGTGAATGCACGTGCCGGTTCCCCCCAGTCGCCGCGCTCATGTAACCGGCTGATTCAGAAAGGGCGAGGCCGGAAATCCGGTCCGGATCTACATCCGGGCAGCGGCCCATAAAGTCGATGGCGGCACGAATATCATCGGTCTTGCGCAGAGGGTCTTCCAGATATTTCGTCTTGCCCTCATGGGCAGAATGCCCCCAGCCGCGAAAATCAAAAGCCAGCGCAGCAAACCCGCGTAAGGCCAGTTCAGAGGCATAAAGGCCGGACATCTGTTCCTTCACCGAAGTCCATGCGCCTGTGACCACAACACCGGGAAGTTTACCTGAGGCAGGTCTTTGTTTGGGAAGGTAAAGATCCCCATGCAACACCTCACCATGGCACTCAAACTCCACGGGCCGAACCTCCACCTTCCCCAGATTACTACTGAGTTTCTTCCTCTCAGGCATTTGCAGATCCTTGGTTCTGTACAGACAATCTTTTAGCAAGATCTCCCGTAGACTAGAAAAATGCCTTTAACGTCCAGCAGGGGCTTGCCCACATCGTAAAAACGCGGCTGCTCAGACCCTACAAAATCGCTTAAACTCCTAGATGACCGGGGTAGGAACCCGGTTCCTCGATGCAATACATTGATTGTACTTTAGATAATTCTAAATTATATATTGTCCTTGTAGCCACACCAGCCCAACAGGCTCTGTTGCAAAAGAAGAAGTCCGAGATGAACCAGAAAGTTGCGCACTGGAACGCCGTTTATACCGCTCGCGAAGAAGAAAAACTGACTTGGTACGAGATCCAACCAACACTCTCCTACAAGTTTGTCACCGAATTTCTTAAGCTGGGCCAACCGTATATCGATGTGGGCGGCGGAGCATCCAAACTGACCAGCATCCTGCACGCGGCAGGCTATGGTCCACTTGCCGTTCTAGATATCTCGCCCCTTGTGCTGGAGACAGGGAAGGAGCGTTTAGGCGGCGTTGCTCATGATGTGGACTGGATCTGTGCGGACATCACCAAGTGGACGCCAACAAGCACCTATCAAGTCTGGCATGACCGCGCAGTGTTCCACTTCCTGACCGAGGTGGAAGACCAAAAAGCCTATGTAAATGCGTTGGTTAAGGCTGTTCCCATAGGCGGCACCACAATCATCTCCACGTTTGCAGAGGACGGGCCGGAAACCTGTTCCGGCTTGCCTGTTCAGCGCTATTCCTCGCAGACACTTGCCGACAAACTGGAAGCCCTTGCTCCGGGTGCTTTCTCGCTTGTCGCCGCACACCTGCATACACATGTGACGCCAAAAAAGAACGAGCAACACTTCCAGACGAGCATCTTCAAGCGTGTTGCCTGATATGGTGGAAGCGCTGCTCGCTCTTGTGGAAGGGGCGCAGATCAATTTCCGGATTGTATAATCGGCTGAGGGTGAAAAACGCTTCGCTCACTCATAAGCGGTTATCGAGAAGGGCCTGCGGGGATAACGCAGACCCAGCCGGCAATTATCCCCACCCGGATAGACCTTATTAAGCCGCGGAAATCCGCGCTGCATTACCGTCACGGCCTGAAATATGAACAGAGCACATCAGGAATAACACCCACCCACTAGACGACCGGTCTATTTTAATTTAAAACACTTCACATGAAGAAAAGTGAAGCCACAAGACAACACATCTTAGAAACCGGTCGCAAGCTGATTGCAGAGCAGGGTTTTTCAAGCATGGGCCTGAGCCTGCTGCTGAAAACAGCGGGCGTTCCGAAGGGCTCCTTCTATCACTACTTTGAATCTAAAGAGCATTTTGGCTGCGTTCTAGTTCAGCAATACATTGACGAGTACATGGCAACCCTGGACGCGCTGCTTGAGCCGGGTGAGCTGACCTATCGTGAAAAGCTGTTCAGCTACTGGAGCCGCTGGAAGACGACCCAACACGCTGAGGACACCTCCAAGCACTGCCTGATTGTAAAACTGAGCGCGGAAATCGCTGATAGTTCCGAGGACATCAGGGAGCTGATGGCACAGTTGGCCAATAAGGTGGAGACACGGTTAGGGGACATCATTCAGGCTGGCATTCAGGATGGATCAATCGCACCGGGCGTCGATCCCAAAGTGACCGCTCAACTGCTCTACCAAATGTGGTTGGGCGCCAGCCTCATCGGCAAACTGACACGGGAAAAGAAGCCATTCTACCGGGCACTGGAGTTCACGGAAATCCTGCTGCCTGCTGCACAAACCAAAACACAGGGCATACACGCTTAACCCTCCAAGGTTAGGCGCGAAATCGCAAGGTTTCGGGCACCCCTTCCAAAAGTTCATGGCGTGGGCACTGCACCAGCAATGCCCATAACCAGCGCCGTCTGATTCAACACCGTCTGTGGTGATGCGATGAAGCAGGTCCACACCGGGATGAATCCGAAAAGATAACTAAAAACAAACTATTACTGTCTTAAATTGAGGAATAAAAATGACACAGACTGCAGAAGTAAACCGTCAGATCGTATTGGCAGAGCGTCCAGTCGGAGCACCAACACCTCAGAACTTCCGTCTGGAAGAAGCTGGCATCCCGACACCGGGCGAAGGCGAAATGCTGCTGCGTACCGTTTATCTGTCTCTGGACCCATATATGCGTGGCCGTATGAGCGATGCCAAGTCCTATGCTGACCCAACCCAGATCGGCGACCCGATGACAGGCGGTACCGTGTCTGTGGTGGTTAAATCCAACCTTAAGAACTTCAGTGAAGGCGACTGGGTTGTGAACATGGGTGGTTGGCAGGACTACCATATCTCCAAGGGCGATATGGTCTTTAACCTGGGTAAAGAACCAACTATGCCGTCATGGGCACTGGGTGTTCTTGGCATGCCGGGCTTCACTGCATATGCTGGTCTTCTGGAAATTGGCCAGCCAAAAGAAGGCGAAACCATTGCTGTTGCAGCTGCGACGGGTCCCGTTGGTGCGACTGTGGGTCAGATCGGCAAGATCAAAGGTTGCCGCGTTGTGGGTATCGCTGGCGGCGAGGAAAAGTGCAAGCATGCCGTTGAAAATCTCGGCTTCGATGTTTGTCTCGACCGCAACTCCCCAACCTTTGCAAAGGATCTGAAAGAAGCCTGCCCAAAAGGAATTGACGTTTACTTTGAGAATGTTGGCGGTGCTATCTTTGATGCGGTGCTGCCGCTGCTCAACCCACATGCACGTATTCCACTGTGTGGTCTGATCTCCCAGTACAACGCGACCAGCCTGCCAGAAGGTCCGGACCGTACGGGTGCGCTGATGGGTGCTTTGCTGGTGAAAAAGATCCGCATGCAGGGCTTTATCATCTTTGATAGTTTCCCAAATCTTTACCCAAAATTCGCAGCAGATATGCAGCAGTGGATCGCAGAAGGTAAGATGAAGTACCGCGAACAGGTCGTTGAGGGATTGGAAAATGCGCATGAAGCATTTATCGGCCTCCTCGAAGGGAAGAACTTCGGCAAGCTCGTCGTAAAAGTGGCCGACTAATCTTCAAGCGGGAATAAAAAGAATAACACGAGCATCAGTGCCTCCTACGGGCACTGATGCCTACTTCATTTATGCCGGCTGAAAGGTAGATCACAATGAACGTGCTTATGGTCCTCACATCCCACGACAAGCTGGGTGATACAGGCGAGAAAACCGGTTTCTGGCTGGAAGAATTTGCAGCCCCTTATTACACATTCAAAGACGCTGGCGCGACAATCACTCTGGCTTCTCCTGCCGGCGGTCAGCCTCCGCTGGATCCTAAGAGCGACCTGCCGGACTTTCAGACTGCCGCCACCGACCGTTTTAAAGCGGACGCGGCTGCAAACAAGGCGCTGGCAAACACTGTGAAGCTGGATAGTGTTTCCGCAGACGATTTTGACGCGATCTTCTACCCAGGCGGACATGGCCCGCTGTGGGATTTGGTTGACAATCCCAAGTCTATCTCTCTTATCGAGAAGGCTTATTATGCAGGCAAGCCAGTCGGCGTCGTCTGTCATGCCTCCGCAGCGCTGATCCATGCAAAGGCCCAGGACGGCACCCCACTTGTCAAAGGCAAGAACGTCACCGGCTTCTCCAACTCTGAAGAAGACGCAGTTCAGCTGACTGACGTTGTGCCTGTGCTGCTGGAAGACGCCCTGCAGGAAAAAGGCGCGATCTACCAAAAGGGACCTGACTGGGGCTCCTTTATTCTGGAAGACGACAATCTGATCACAGGTCAGAACCCTGCATCCTCTGAAGCAGCAGCAAATGCAATTCTGGGGCGTCTGGCCTGACACCAGCCCCGCCTCGCAAAACAACAACCGGTACAGAGATTTGCTCTGTGCCGGTTTTTTTATGCCCGCCGCACGAGGGGAATAAGACCCCCCGCACAGTTTGCGTTGAAATGTGCGTTGCTTTGCGTAAATGCGCGTAAATTTGCGTTGTTATGTTGTTAAGGGCGTGTCGGTTGATCGCCCGCAGTCCCAGCCTCCCAAACTCCCGTAGGACCTCAGTCAGCACGTCTGGCCTCTTACACTCGAATCTTGACAGTTGGCACAAAATATATAATATCATGCCAAATGGCATTATTCACGTTTCACCACATCAACGAGAGACATCATGCCCAGCCTCCGAAAGATTGACCAACCTGTGGCACCCGGCGGACCCAAGTTCACCGAGGAAGAGGTGCATGCCATGCAGCGCGCCGTGATCAACCTGTTCGAGCGCTGGCAGCTAACTGATGAGCAGGCCACCATGCTGCTGGGAGACATCGCCAAGCGCACTTATCAACGCTGGAAGGTCAAACAGTATGGCCGTGTGAGTGTGGACCTTGCTGCACGGCTCTCCAACCTGCTTGGCATTCACAAAGCGCTTCGGCTGTTGTTCAGCGATGCCAACCGCGGCTATGGTTGGTTGAAACGACCCAATAAGGATTTCGGCGGCAAATCAGCGCTTGAGATCATGCTGGGCGGGCAACTGACGGATTTGATGCGCGTGCGCAGATATCTTGATGCGCAGCGAGGCAACTGGTGAGCACGTTAACTCTGGTGGAAACGGACCTGAAAGCCCCTGAGACTCATGTCAGCTGGGACAAGTATTATCGTCTGGTCAACTCGGCCTACCCACCCATAGATCTGTTTGAGGACATCGCTGATCCTGCAGACTGGGAACTGTTGGCAGCTGCTGAAAGCCGGACCAACCCGCACCTTGCAGAGACCATCGGCAATCTGGACCTTGTGCCCATTGAGCGCCGCGTAAGTGGTCCCGGTGCGTCTTATCTGACGGCCCCGTTCACCCACGCTTCTCCTGACCGTGCAGGCCGTTTTCACGATGGCTATTTCGGCGCGTTTTATGCTGCTAAATCCTTTGAAACCGCGCTGTTCGAGACCGTGCATCATACCGGCAATTTTTACGCAGCAACGCAGGAAGCACCGGGCTGGATTGCGCAGATGCGCGAGCTGATCGGCAGCGTGGATATCACACTCACCGATGTGACCGATCCGCGCTTTGACATTCTGCTTCACCCGCAAGATTACAGCGCCTCGCAGACCTTCGCCCGCAAGCTGCTGGAGGATGGCGGCGATGGCATTCTGTACCCGAGCGTGCGGGACGAGGGCGGCCTGTGTATCGCAGCGTTTTATCCGGATGTGGTTGCTGCTCCTGTTCAGGCACGGCACTTCAGCTATCACTGGAACGGTGAGGCCATCAATATGATCAAGGACCTGACCTCCGGCGAAGTCTTCGAGATCTCCGAATAAGAAGCGCCCGCATCCAAAGCCCTCCGAGATATGTCAGGTCGGCCAGCGCTGCGCAGGTTTGGGAGATTAGCATGTCTGCAATTGATTTCGTGAGGATTGCAATTGTGAGCATTTATAGCGGCGGCGGCACCTACAGCCTTTCCAACTACAGCCTGTCAAAATATGTCGGCAATGCATCGTCTTCGCTCAGCACCCGCATGAGCGAAAGTCTCGTTCCTCAGGATGAGGAGCCGGCAACAGACGATACGCAAACCACACCAGACCTTGAGCCCACTCCGGATACCGTCATCGACGCGCGTGATCAGCTGGACGACCTATATGGCGAGCTAGGCACCGCTGCGGATGACTACAAAGACGACATGGAGACGTTCCGCACCGAGGTCTTTGATAAGCTAGGGTTCACCCGCGAAACGCTTCACATGATTGCGCGTAATGAACACGGCTACTTCTCTGAGCAAGAGGTCGAAGCCGCAAAGCAGTCCATGGATGAGCAGTTGGATGAAGCACTCGGTAAGAACGACCCGGACTACGCACCAACTGCGGAGAACTATCTGTCCCTCCTGCAATACCTGAACGAGGAGACCTTCGAGGACGAGCGCGGCACGTTTGAGTGGGCAATCAGCAAAGCAAGTGCTCAGGTCCATTACAAACGGCTTGCCGATGGTGAGGAGAGCGATCTGTTCTCTGATGATCCGGTCGTGGACCTGCTCACCGAGGCTTATGAGGAACTGTTTGAAGCACAGAAGACCGACGCCGACGCGAAGTTGGAATCCATGCCTTCCTACGATTCCGCCCAGTACCGGTGGGATAGCAACAACGACACGAGCGACTCCGATACCTACACGGCTCCAGATAGCTGGTGGAGGTAATCCAAGCCAGAAGACACTCCCGAACATAGCACTCAATACAAAAATGGCCCGGCGATGAAACCGGGCCATTTTCTTTGAAAACTGTGTTTTCTCTTATTCAGCCGGAGCCTTGCTTGCTTCTGCAGATGCATCCCGCTCAGCGAAGTACTCTTTGGTCAGCTTGAAGACGACCGGGCTCAGCAGCAGCAGGGCGATCAGGTTTGGAATAGCCATCATCGCATTCAGCGTATCAGCTACCAGCCAGATGAAGCTCAGTTCCGCAGTCGCACCGAAGTAGATCGCAGCTACCCACAGTACACGGTACGGCTTGAGCGCACGTGGACCGAAGAAGAAGCCGATGCACTTCTCGCCATAGAAGCTCCAACCCAGAATGGTGGTGAAGGCAAACACGGAGAGAGAGATTGCGATGATGTAGCCACCAACGCCCGGCAGAGCCATCTCAAAGGCCAGTGAGGTCAGACCCGCGCCGGATTCACCGGAGGTCCATGCACCGGATGCCACAATCGCAAGACCAGTGATGGTACAAACGATGATGGTGTCGATGAACGTGCCCAGCATCGCGATCAGACCCTGCTTCACAGGGCTCTTGGTTTCAGCAACAGCGTGAGCGATTGGCGCAGAACCCAGACCAGCTTCGTTAGAGAACACGCCGCGTGCAACACCAAAGCGGATCGCAGCCCAAACAGCAGCACCAGCAAAACCACCTTGAGCAGCAGTTCCGGTGAAGGCCTGCGTAAACACCAGTTCAAGCGCAGAACCGATCGCATCGATGTTGATAAACAGAACAACAAGGCCAGCGATGATGTAAGTAATAGCCATAAACGGAACCAGCTTACCGGCAACGTTACCGATACGGGTGACACCGCCCAGAATAACAGCGCCAGTCAGCACCATTAGAATAACAGCAGTTACCTCTACTGGCATGTTGAAGTTCTCGTTCAGAACGTTTGCAACACTGTTTGCCTGTACGCCGTTACCGATACCAAATGCAGCAACACCACCACACAGGGCGAAGGTTGACCCCAACCAGAACCAACCACGGCCCAGACCGTTCTTGATGTAGTACATCGGGCCGCCAACATAGTTGCCAGCACTGTCACGCTCGCGGTACTTCACCGCCAGTACAGCCTCTGCATACTTGGTTGCCAGACCCACAAGAGCGGTCATCCACATCCAGAACAGCGCACCAGGACCGCCAAGGAAGACAGCTGTGGCGACGCCCGCGATGTTACCTGTACCGATTGTTGCTGAAAGAGAGGTCATCAGCGCATTGAAGGGGCTGATTTCACCGCCACCTGCGCCTGTGCGACCTTTCCAGAGCAGGCTAAAACCCGTGCCCAATCTAAAGATGGGCATTAATTTAAGTCCGATCTGGAGAACTAGTCCAACCCCGAGAATAGCTACAAGCATAAACGGGCCCCAAACAAACGAGTTAATCGTGCCTAGGTAATTCGTCATTGTTTCCATGGTTAGCCTCCCACCATGCATTTTTATTAAAAGACGTTTTACATCTTCAACATGCAGCCCGAATACATCTACATTAGGCTAATTTCAAACTTTATTGTTGAATATCAATGACTTAATGGTGGAAATAATTGATTTTGCGTAGAATTTTACGAAATTTTTGGTGAAAATCTCCCGCTTTGCGGGCCGATTTTATCGATTTCAACCTCGTGATTTGTAAGATTTACGAAAATTTATTCGTATTTTTGCGCGGATTGAGGATAATCTCACCAACGCGGAGAGAAGCCCGAACCGTTGGATGCAGCGCGGCAAAATTCGAGCTTCCGGTTGAATGAGCAAGCACGTAAATGAGGAGGAGGTTGTTAGGAGCAAGGCTGTGCACCGTAATAGACCTTGCAGCCTCTTCTATGAAGCCGGCTCCCGTGCAAGCGCCTTCAAAATTTCATGGAACAGCCCGTGAGAAAGAAGCAAGAACGTACCTATGAAGAGATCGTTTTACTCACCAGGGCTCCCTTGAATCATTTAAGTGAAGCTACAAATAGCCTTCTTCCATGCGTAATTCAGGCCTGAATTTCAAGAAACTGACTTATGGGGAGACTTCAGTTCCTCCACCGACAGAGCGGATTCAGCCATCAAACTGTACTTTTATCAACCTCCACATAACCTCAAAACCCTTAGTCCTTGCATCCGCTGTTTGCATCAGTTGGAAGTTGATCGTTGGTTTGATTAACCGTTTGAACTTGCCATGGTCACTCGCCGGTTTGCTACTTCGATATTTAACTTGCCGCAAATCAACAAATTCATGCACTTTTCCTTGGGCCTTCAGCTTGGCGAGGGCGTGCTGTTAGGCCGGATTCTTATCTGTGTAGATCCTAGCGGCACTATAATGTTTCGAAAGCCGGTGCGCTTTGGTTAAAGCAGTTTGGCAGCTGCAGTACTACTGCGGAAGCAGAACAGCAAAACAATGGTTTTGCCATACTTTTCGACGCCCCGGTAACGGTATAACCAGTACCCTTTGACGTGCACATGTCTTTCGTCTACTCCGCAGGAAGAAGATCGGATATTCTGATACAACGATGTTCGTTTCTCTAGTTTAGGAGCGTAGCGTTGCACCTACCGATAGGGCGTTGTGTAGTCAACATTGACGTTGTGCTCATTCAGCATCTCCTCAAGATCACGATAGCTATTGGCATATTTGCAATATCATCTCAATGCCCAAAGAATGGCCTCAACTATTTGCAAGCTACCGGACCAACCAATTCAGTCAGCAGGCCCCTTCACAAACAGCCCTATTAGGGTGCAGTCGCAAAACCTTTTTTCTCCACGCTTTTGCCAAAATAGCGAGTGCGCCGCAGGTTGGCAGCTGCTCTCGACGTCTCAGAACGCAACGCCCTTAGACTGCCCGAGTTCATCGGCGGCGAGTGCTCCGGAGAACTGTCATTGGTCCCTCAAGACTAGCCTCTACCAGAGGCATTGATTGAAGAGATTGTGGAACAGAAATAAAATTGAGCTTACAACTCGCCCTTTCCCGCTTAACTCAGGTCGCAATGACGCGCTCGAGCATTGAGCCTCCAAGTTCTGGCAACCTATTGAGGACGGCGACATTGAATTTGGTCTCCGTCTTCTGGTTTGCAAACTCATGGGACTTTAAACTTGTTCCGAAGATTTATATATAACGCTCGATCAAGGTCTCGCCTCTAGAACGCCGCCCGTATGCGGTGTGCGTCTGCCAGGCGATTCTGTCATGTTCCTGAATGGCAAGAAGATGCCTGTCACGAGCCGTGGGAATGTTGTAGCCTGAGGGCTAGGGACCGCCGATCTATGCGGCGGAATGATGACCTCCACCTCATCGAAACGATCGCCGATGCTTGTCTGGTAGGCTCCCGTCATAAGCACCCTCACCCAGAGACGGCGCAACCGCACCATCAATCTGATGAAGCAAATCCGGCAGCACCGTGAGGCCAGCCACCATATCTACCGTCAGTTCAGCGCGCAGGATTTCGCCCGAGTTCAGGTCCTTCTACAAATGAGTTTGCGCAGCTTTCTGCGCTTTATCTTGGATCCGTGTTTGGCTTGCAGCCATTCTCCAGCTCTAAAGACCTTCAGTCCGCTGCCCTCGACCACCAGATGGGCCGGTTCGGATCAAGAAGTTGATGCCTGCTGATTTGTCGGCTTTAAATTTCCGGCTCTACACTACAACATTGAAGAATCGGGGATGGCCGCTCCGACTGCATCAGGCGAACCCGCGAGAGCCAAGCCCGTGGGTATGGCGGAGCGCGAAGTCGAGAACCAACCTAAACTGCAAACATATCTCGATGGCGTAGCCTGAGAATTTCGCAGGCGTGTGCGGCGTCTGTTGTTTAGAACGAGCCATGGTCTGGCAACCTCATCGTCAATCCCAATGGTTACATCACCACGCATCCGAAGATTTTCGCTCTGTTCAGGCAAAGTAGTGACCAGTAACCCAGCCTTTGTAAATTTGTCCCGCCGCGCAGCATTGTGTTTGAGTGTCATGCAAAAACGCGTTTGCCAAGAATGTTCCGCCTACAGAAACATCAAAGGTGGATTTGTACAGCAAGGCCTTGAAAACCTGAGAAAACACTCTATTAACCAGAGATATTTGACAGTTCTCACAGAACCGTTGTTCACCTTATACAAATTGAACCCCTCGAGGAAGATTAATGAAAATTGCCGTTGCCGGGATGGGCTATGTTGGAATGTCTATATCAGTGTTACTGGCCCAAAGGCACGAGGTTGTTTCAGTCGACATCTCGCCCGAGCGAGTTAACATGGTCAACAAACGCCTTAGTCCTATAGAAGATCGTGAAATTGAGCAATTCCTTTCGCAAAAAACGTTGAATATACGGGCCACAACCGAAGCGCAGAGCGCCTACGCGGACACCGATTTTGTTGTCGTTGCCACGCCAACAAATTACGACCCCGAAACGAATTACTTTGACACCTCTTCCGTGGAAGAAGTGGTCGGGCAGGTTCTTGCAGTCAACAGCAGTGCGGCGATTATTATCAAATCGACTATTCCAGTTGGCTTCACCCAGAGCCTACGCGAAAAGTACGGCACTGATCGGATTATCTTTTCTCCCGAATTCCTCCGGGAAGGCCAAGCCCTTAAGGACAACCTGTACCCTAGCCGAATCATTGTTGGCGACACCGGAGAGCAAGCCCGCCAGTTCGCCCAGCTACTGCTTGAAAGTGCGATCGGTACAGACGTTCCGGTGCAGTTTACCAGCCCTTCCGAGGCTGAGGCCATCAAACTGTTCGCCAACACCTACCTTGCAATGCGTGTTGCCTTCTTCAACGAACTGGACAGCTACGCCATAGGACACGGGCTGGATGCACGACAGATCATCGAAGGAGTATGTACCGATCCACGCATTGGCAGTCAGTATAACAACCCCTCTTTTGGTTACGGCGGTTACTGTCTTCCGAAAGACACCAAGCAGCTTCTTGCCAACTACTCCGAGGTTCCACAAAACCTTATTCGCGCCATTGTCGATGCCAACCGGACGCGTAAGGATTACATTTCCGAGCGTATTATCATCGAGAACCCCAAGGTTGTAGGAATCTATCGCTTGGTTATGAAAGCCGGCTCCGACAATTTCCGACAATCATCTATCCAAGGCATCATGAAACGCATCAAGGCCAAAGGGATTAAGGTGGTTGTTTATGAGCCCGTCATGGAAGAGGAGACCTTCTTCGGCTCGGCCGTAATGCGAAATCTGGAGGAATTCAAAGCCTGCTCCGACATCATCGTCGCCAATCGGATGACTGCGGATATTGGTGACGTGGTCAAAAAGGTCTTTACTCGAGATTTGTTTGAATCGGATTAATGACTTAGGTACATTGTCGGCCTTGGAGCTCTTCGAATTTCTGTCAAACAGTTTGGCCTGCAGATATCATCTATCGTGCCACAGATGAAAGCTGGCTTTATGTGCCGGACATCAAGGATATGGCAAGCATCGAGATTATTGGCTGGACGATGGCCTGATCACATTCGGGCTTCACTATGCTGCGAGGCTTTCGAGATGCGCTGAGGCGACAGCGAGGTATACTTGGCCGATTCATCAATCAGATCCCGGGAGTCAGTGTGTTAGAGCGCATTCCCGAAAAACGGGGCCGGTTTACGGAAATGAATTCGTGTGAGGACAAACGTTTAGAGCTTGATGCGTGAATTCATATGAACGCAACATGCTCTAGTTGTCGCTACCACAAACAGCTTAGGAACGCAGATGTTATCCAGTCCATGATTAGCAAAGGCAATGGTAATCCCCCATTTATGGAGGAGTTTAGTGGTAGAGTTGTGCCGCCCGTTTCAGTTTGTCGTCGGGCGTAATACCTCCTATGGCCATGTTTAGCCATTCGTTGTTGTAAGTCTAGGGCCAAATTGTGGTTTGTATCTGTGCTTATTCTATGGTTTTAAAGCAGCTCTGAACCAGCCATTCCTGCCTGACTGTTCTGTTGTAGCGTTCGACATAGGTATTCTGTGCCGGTTTTCCTGACTGGATATGAAGGGTCTTGATGCTTTGTTTGTGTGCCCAAGACATCAATGCTTCACTGACATTCTCTGGGCCATTGTCAATGCGTATCGTCTTTGGTTTAACTCGCCATTCAATTAGATGCTTCAAAGCACGCACAACCCGGAGAGCGGTCAAAGAAAAATCAACTTTGATTGCGAAGCCCTACCAGTTGAAATCATAGAGGATATTAGGTGTTCGGTACCGCCTACCGTCCTCCAGCTGATCAGAAAAAAATCCATTGACCACCCCTGATTGGGGCTCGAAGGAACGGTCGGAATGTCTGGCTCTGCTCGTTTCAGGCGCTTACGCGGCCTGATCCGCAGACTCAGTTCCAGCAAGCGGTAAATGCGATAGACACGTTTATGGTTCCAACTAAAGCCTTTAATATTACGAAGGTATAGGAAGCGCAGGTCAAAAACCTAAGTTCTGTGTCTATCGTTAAGCACACCAGCCAATCGGCAATCACCGCATTCTCATCACTCAAGCGCCGTTCATAACGTAGTAGCACTCACCTACACCAAAGGTACGGCGCGCCAGAGCGATGGAACCGCCTTTTCCTTCGACAGCAAACACAGCCACCTCCTTACGCTGAGGTGGCCTGTCTTTTTTTGCAAGAGCTTCCTTCAAGAGCTCAGTTTGCAGAGACTGCTCAGCATACATGGTCTTGCTACGGCGCAGCTCGTCTTCCGCTGACTTCATCTGCAAAATCATCGGCGCATCAAGGCCACGATACAATTACAGCCATTTATAGTAGATCGTTGCGCTCATGCCATGGTCCCGACAAAGCTGGGCAACCGCAAGACCGCTTTCCCCTTACTTCAAAATCGCAGTGATCGACGCATCGCTAAATCGAGATTTCCTCATAAAATCAGGCCTCAATATTAGGCAACACTATCTCTACTTGTAAACTCGATCAAATCTCGGAAGGAGTACCCAATGTCTCCGCAATGCTCCAATCGAGAGCTTCTTTGTCTCTTAGAAGAAAGAACTAGTTCAGCACAGGAGGTTCCAGACAAGAGAGCAAACCAAGGCGGCCATTTTCGACTACCTTGAGGTGTTCTACAACTGCCAGCGCAGACACATTCGGTTATCAGCTGCGAAACCCTGATCGACGTTTAAACAAAGGGCAGCGCAATACGATTAATCAACCTGTCCAGAAATAGAGACGAACTTCAGGTTCTCTACTGTCTTGGGTCCCCGACTAATTTAGGGATCGCGACAAGGTTTTGACTAAAGGGCCATCCCAACTGCTGCGAAGAAGTAAGCCTCTGAATTATCTGCATTTTATCAATAAAACTATCGGCCTGAGTTTGCTACACCTTCAAAATCCTCGCGCAAATTATAGCGACCTTTTGCCGGGTCGGCATAGGTTACCGTCGCAAACAATTGAAGGAGAGTACTCAGCCCTACTTTCTGTTTAATTTCCGGCAGGAGCCTAAATTCGGCCATTCGGCCGACGATTTGTGTCGGTTCGGCAATTTTCTTAATGACATGATAGCTCGGACGGTCAACATAGTCGTCAAACAGAACGAGCACAGGCCGTGTTATCCGCATCACCACAGTTGCAAAGCATGCAAGGCGGAAACGCCCGTCAATAAGAACTAAATCTGGGTGTCGAAAAAAGGGTTCGTCCCAGACAGAAACAGGATAGTGATGAAACCTCTGCCAGGAGGTTTCATCAATGGGCCTGCCCCATTGGCCCGTCGGCCCAATGTCTACGTGATAGACTATGGCTTGTGACGGAGGATTGGAAACGTCGATCTCCGACTGAAGACCAACGGCCCATTCTCGATCAGATTCCACGGAGATTGTCAGTTTATCTGGCTGGCTAGCTGCGAGATAGCTCGACCCCCCAGAGCCATATTCGAGAATGGTTCGGGCTCCTTTATAACGGGTCTCCAGAAATTCTCGTTCTCTCTGGGGAAAGGTAAGTGTCGTGAAGGTACTATGCAAAATCTGCTCTTACCAGTTTCATTATGGTATCAAAGACACTTTGGCTTTCAGCAGCATTATGCCCCTCAGGATTGGAGAATAGCAGCCGGTGCACTGGCCCATTGTAGGGGGCATGCTCATGACTAACGCCCATCGCCTCGCATAATGGTTTGTAATGCTCTTCATAATGATGCGTATCCTGCACGTTCTGTGCTAGTAGAATCTGCCTGTCGCCAAGAGCATCCAAATTTTCGATGATACTCAGGCGTTTGGGGTAAGCAGCAAGCGCCTCTGCCCGCCCCGTATGTCCATAACAGATACGCAAGTATTTTTCGACGCTACCCTTATGATAGGAGGTAACGCAGGTTTGTGGGTTAATCGCAATTGCTTTAGAATTAGGGATGGTGGTTATAAAGCGTAGCGCGGCAAATCCGCCTCCGCTTGAGCCATAGGAATAGATATTATCCTGCGCAACTCCCAGAGATTCTGCAATACCAGACGCCATCCGGCCAATAATGGGCATAGGATCGTAATCCTTTGTCCCGGAATACCATGCGAGGCCCAACGTATCTTCGAGGTACAAGCTTGGATCTGAGATATACAGGCAATTCCCAGGAAATGAGGGGGCCCAAGTCCAGCGATTAAAAACGGGGAGGGTATACTTGCTTCGAATGGCATCCCCACAGAACAGTACGAACAGACGCTTTTCTTCAGATGGATACCACAGGCAATCGTAGCGAAATCCCTCATCCGAAAAGTGGTAAAGCGTGGCCTTATCCGCTGGACCGTCTTCTGCTCGCCACTCTGCTTTTGGAATTTCCGACAGAGTGCTGCCTGAAACTTTACCTGCATATTTAGGAATACTCAAATCTCAACTCCTAGTTTCTTCAATCGCGCAAGATGGGTTTCATAGCTAAATTTCTTTTCTACATATTGCAATGCTTTTTCTACTTGTTTGTCATAGGCTTCCGGGTTTTTGTGCAACTTCCTTGCGAGATCCACTGCTTCATCGGGAGCCGAGTACAGTGCCGCATCTTCGAACAGGGCGCTGTATTCCCTAGGCAAGATCACCGGTACACCCACGGCCATGGCCTCAATGATATTACGCCCAAAAGATTCAACCCCATCGGGGTGTGGGTAGTAGATAAATACATCAATCTTGGCTAAAAAGTCTTTCGGCTCCATGCTACCAAAGGAATGCACGGTCCAATTAGTCGGAAGCTCTCCAATCATCGCCCTCGGGGCATTCCCACCACCAAGAACATGAACTTCGACATCATCGGTGTCGGGATAGGCAGCTAGAAGATCCGTTCTTGTGGCTGGCCACTTCACAAAATCATCGTGCGAATGCCGCCCGATGCGCAGTGTATCATTTGGACTGCGTTTTCGTGGTCCGCGGTACCAGCCCTTGATGTCAATAATATTGCTCCAATCCTCATCCGAGAAATTGATATGTCTCAGATCGCTGGCGTGGTGCTCATGCAGCGTATCCCTTATCAATGGGCCAATAGGATGCCAAGTGGCGTCTTTGCCAAAATAACGGCGAATATTCTCAGCGCACTCTTTAACGTGATAGCGCAGAACACCCTCAGACGAATAATCGCTCATC
Source organism: Pseudovibrio japonicus (assembly GCF_014651595.1). Lineage (GTDB taxonomy): Bacteria > Pseudomonadota > Alphaproteobacteria > Rhizobiales > Stappiaceae > Pseudovibrio > Pseudovibrio japonicus. Next base: position 267,205 of record NZ_BMXE01000006.1, read on the forward strand.
GGAGGCTGATTTACGATAACTTTGATCTCCTTGGCATCGATTGTAGGAACGTATCTCTGGAAATGGTGTAGTATCAGTGGGTCGCGCAGGATCAATAAATCACAGCTCACCTTCTCTCCGAAGGTTAGTATGCGGGTGCCGGTATCAAAGATTTGTTGTCGGGCATTGTCTTTCATCTGTGACGGGCTCTCTGTCGAAAACCCCAAATCGTAGCGGCGTAACTCGAATACTGCTGAGGGTATACCGAATTTATGTGCAACTTGAAGCTCTTCGATCGAGGATTGCACGCTACCTCCTGGCATCCGGAACTCTGATCCAGTGATTACAGGGATATGACTGGCCTTTGCATTTATCCGTTTACGATCGGGCCGCATGATAACAGGAGCTGGGAACGGTCTGACAGAAATGTCATTAGTGAATTGAACGTTGGCTCTGTTGTTTCGGTTGAAATTTTGAGCGTCCAGATATTCCTTTCGGGCCCCGAACATAAAACCGTTCACGCCCATCACCTCGTCGGCGACGATGGAAGTATCAGAGTGGCGCTGGAAAGAGTAAGGACCAGTATTGAGGAAGGGAACCGCTTCTTTTCCGAACACTTTGCGCATCCGGCGGATTAACTCGTTATCAGCAGAGAAGCGAACGGTGTCCCAGTAGCCAAGATGCTCCCGCATAGGTTCGCGGCGGAACATAAAGGATGACGTGTTGGTGATGATAAACTGGCCGCTGCCCGTCCAGCGCGTAAAGGTAAGATCACTAAGTGCGCGAGCCTGCTGACTTGTACAGCCCACAATCTCGGAATTTCTTGCCAGATAACGAGCCTGTACCTCGATTTTTTTCGGATGTGACCAGTCGTCAGCATCATGGATAGTGATATATTCCCCAGTAGCTTGATCCAGCGCGTGGTTACGTGCAACATAGGCGCCGCCGTTCACTTCCATACGCAATAACTTAATACGCGGGTCCCCGGCTCCAAATTTTTCGACCACGTTGCAGGTTTCGCCGCCATCGGGGCTGCAGTCGTCAATTACCAGAACTTCGAGGTTTTTCCAGGTCTGCTCCTGAAGCGAGCGAAGAGCGGTTGGTAATGTATCGGCAGCATTATACGCAGCAAGCAGGACAGTTACTCTTGGCCCATCGGTAACTTCCAATAGTTCCTCAGCCGAGGTCAACCTGTCGTAGGGAGAAAGAGAAACGTCATCCGTCATCTTAATAGGCGAAATATCAAAGACACCCAAAACTTCGTTGATCCAGAGGCAGCGGTCCGAAGCAGCTTCTGCATGATTGGCCCAAGCCAACAATAAGTCAGGGCTCAGTTCCCCGCTTAAGCAAGCCTGTTCATAGGACGCTTCCATCGCGCTACGATCACCGAGGAAATATTGGCATAGCACCTCAGAAGTGGCCAACTTTTGCCGAAAGCTCAGGTCTGGGGCTTCTTCTCGAGAACGCTCCAAATACCTTAGCGCTACTTTATAACCCTCGTCTGTGTTGCTGCGCATATTCCATAGCGCCAACTCTCTAGCAGCAGAAGCTCGCACGTGGGGCAGAGGGCTCTTATCCAACATGTCTTCGAGGTCTAACGGGGCTTGTTCAGTAAAGCCGAAGCTTAACAGATTAGTGCGCAACGTCTTTAGGCGCAGTTTTTCTTTTGCTTCCTCTCTGCTTTTGTATGGAGAACGTCGTTTGTAACCTTTCTTTTCGCCATGTAGTGCGAAGTGAACAAGCGGGTTCATCTCAGCTTCTGCAACATCCGGATAGGTCTCCAAATAAAAATTGGTTTGGAAGCCTTTTCCTGGATTGCGTCCCATGGCGGCACCGTATTTTAAATAGTGCTCCGCAGGATCAATATTTGCTTTAGCTACGTCGGGATAGGTTTGACGATACCAATTACTATGCACTTGCTTTGTTTGTCTGATAATCTTCTTTTGCTTCTCAAGAGGTTCGTGCATTTTTGTACAATCTATCTTCAATTTTTAATAAATACGGAAAAACTGATCGCATATCTCCCGTTTAGACCTGAGATATAGCTCAGCGCTCCGTCACTTGATAAAGCCTAGCGGCCTCTTGCCTAACCAGCTTTATGAACGGGCCCCAGGAGCGAGAGCTTTTCCCAAAATCTAGGTCGCCCACTGGTCAGCGATCGGCGCGAAGAATACCCACTCGATTGTACACCACAAACCAAATTCAAATGGCTTTCTCTGTCGCTTATGAAGTGGGCGGCAAGTCTTTTTAATATCAGCTCAAGGCCTTCATAATGGAGCTTAACTTCGAAATTACCGCTCTGGGAGATGTTGGAAATCAGACGCTTGTTCAAATCATCGAAGTCGAAATTATGTTGCGGCTCAATATCTAACATATCTTTGTACTTATAAGGCGTACGTCCAAGCAGATTGGCGATCATGGCTGCTTCATAGACATTGTCATCACTCCAACCTGATCCGCTTACCAATAACTTATTTTCAGCATTTTTCGCTGCAGCTTTAACAGCATAGAAAAAGGGTGTACCTTCTAGCGGGGAGAGCCACGAATCTGGCTGTTTCGATAGGATAACGATTTTTTCCTTATCGGTATGCTGCAGTTTTTCTAAATCAATAGCCATGCTCGGATTTAAAAGAAAAGGCGCATGAGCGGTTGGTTCTGCTCCAAAGGAGTTGGACAGCACAAGATTGTTTTTATAAATCTTGTGAAGCTCGTCTGCTATCATGGCGCTATAGTGTAATTCGTTCTCATTCCCTTCCAAAATGACGCACTTAGACGCGGGCGGGTTCGTCAAATCATCGCATATGGTAACGTAATTCAATTTTATCAAATGTTGTCCAGCCCAGGTTTTCTTAGCCCAATCCGGGTTGGTAAAAAAAACCGCTGGGGAGAGGCCAAACACAGGCAAACCGGTGATGAAACGATGAGCCTGCACAAGATGTCGCGATGACATTTCTCCCTTAATAACAAATAGATAGTCGCATACGTCACTATTCTTTTTCGGAGGAATTAAGGAGATCGAATCTACCTTTGCGGCGGCTCCGCTAGTCGTGGTTTGCTCTAGCCGATCCGTCAGCAACGCTAGCTCGTCGAAGCGCGTTGCCAAATCTTCAGTGAGCTGATCTCGTTCTGTCTGCAAGGCTTCCTTTTCTGCCGCCAGCTCGGAAATACGTCGATCGCGTTTAGTAATGCGTACGATAGTCTTTTCGTTGAAGGATGCCGCCTCAGCTTCGATAGCAGCACGAGTTGAACGCTCAAGCTCCAGATCAAGTCTTAGTTGTTCACGTTCTATCGTAGTTTGCTCTAGCCGATCCGTCAGCAACGCTAGCTCCTTGAAGCGCGTTGCCAAATCTTCAGTAAGCTGACTTCTTTCTGCCTGCAAAGCTTCGTTTTGTGTAACTAGGTCGGATATACGTTTATCTTGATTAGTAAGTATCTCTTCTAGCGCGTCGGCCGGATTCTCCATAGCCTCATCCACCCCCTTTTTTGTGTCTGATAACACAGCAAAATCTTCTTGTCTTGCGCTAAGTAGATCGCGTATCTCAGTGTTTTCTTTTTTGATATTGCAACTATCAAAGGCCTCTGCCTGAAGCTTAGCAACCTGCATGTGCCGCCTATCGTAGGCCTCATTGAGTTGATTGAACTTTTCTTGCATTACCTTATGGTCCCGCTGGACTTCTGCAAGCTGTTTGGCGATTAAGCTGAGGTTTTGCTCGGCCTCTTTGACGCGTTTTGTCTCTTGCACCAACAAAAGTTCGTACGTGTTATGCGTGCCCAGTTGGCTAAGAGCGCGATCAATAGAACGCAAAGTTGGCAAATGATTGGTGGCGTTCAGTAGGTGGTCGAGTGGCTCCCCGAGATTTAACCCGGCAGCAATAATCGCCGCCCCCCCGCCGGACTCAAAACGCAGTGTGCGTTGATCTTTGGATAGATCGTCAATCAGTGTGTTTTCATTATCGCCCAGTAAAAAAATAACCCCTCGGTCTGATAAGCGAGGCAACCAGTGGGTTACCAAAGTATCAACGAGAGAACTGCTCAGCTTTTGATCTACAATAAGAAGATCAACCTCGTTTTCCCTAAATTCTTCGGATGCCAATTCTACTGGAGCGCACATTAATTGAGAAAATTCTTGGTACTGCTTCTTGTTGTACTTGAGCAACACTTCGGCGATTCTCACGCCCTTACCAGTTTTGTCTACTTGCGTACCAATACCAACGCAAGTCGAGTTGAGACCTAAGCGCTCGATTGCTTGGCACATAGCAAAATGCGCTACACCATTCTGCATGCCGAGTGTTACGCCCAAGTCCGGACGTATGGCATTGATTAACCAAAACAGAAAAGGAATGTGTTCTAAACATTGTGAGGATTTGAGAAATTTAGGGCGCAAAAAAAGAACATTACTGGTTAATGAAAGAATACTATTAGAAAATGCCGAAGACGGGTTACCTTTTTTGTTGAGCGAAATATTATTGGTCACATTTTGTCCATTCAATTTAAGAAATTGAGAAGCAATTATTTGAACCACCAGTGCTTGCTGGAAGCCTTTTGGAAAACGATTTGGCCGAATCTGCAGTCTTTGCCCAACTGTTTCTTCTTAGGTTTACCCGCCAATTTATATGCCTCATTGGGCTACCCGATTGCAAGGGTCTGACGAAATCTTATGCAAAGTTCTGTCACAAAGCTTGGCTTTCATGCAAAGCACCTGGCGCTCGAACAGTTTCATCCCGCGAGCGCCTGGAACTGACGATAGGCTGGAACGCCTTACTGGCCCAGTTAGTCTGTTCTGATCATGCATGCGATTTCAATTCCATCGAATCTTACTTCAGCTGAACGAAAGACTTTAAATTCCGTCGTTGGTCTGGGCAGCCACTTATTGAACCGATAGTCCTGCTCAATGATATTATTGAAATATTTCAACTGTAGCATATCGATAAATGACAACCAGTCACCAATGAGGAGTAAACTTTGCGGCAGCATCCTCAATCAATTGAAGTGGGATTACCCAACTCTTAGGAAACTGTAAGACCGCTAAATTTCATGTATATTTTCACTCGATAGCATGATAGGAGGAGCACTAGTATTCAACTTAATTTTAGCGAAAACATGAGACGAATTTGTATTGTCGGCGCGGGCTTTAGTGGGTCTGTTATTGCTCGCGAGCTTGCGGAAGAAGGATTGAACGTGTTGGTCATCGACGAGCGTGACCACATTGCGGGCAACTGCCACACGTATCGTGATGAGGAAAGCGGCGTGATGGTGCACAAGTACGGGCCGCACATCTTCCACACTGCTAACGAACGCGTCTGGGAGTACATCAATCGTTTTACCGAGATGATGCCCTATGTGAACCGCGTAAAGGCAACGGTGAAGGGCAAAGTCTATTCCCTGCCGATCAACCTGCACACCATCAACCAGTTCTTCGGCACCTCCATGTCCCCTGTAGAGGCAAAAGCCTTTATCGAGGATAAGGCACGTACGGATATTAAAGACCCGCAGAGTTTTGAGGAGCAGGGCCTGCGCTTCGTGGGTGAGGAGCTCTACAACGCGTTTTTCGATGGTTATACCCGTAAGCAATGGGGCGTGGAGCCAAGCATTCTGCCAGCCTCTATTTTGAAGCGGCTGCCCCTGCGGTTCAACTACGACGACAATTACTTCAATCATCCTTACCAAGGTATGCCGAAGAATGGGTACACGGCGATTATGGAGAAAATCCTCGATCATCCGAGTATCGAGGTCCGTTTAGGTTCTGCCTATGAATATATCGATGAGGAATTCACCCATGTGTTCTACTCTGGCCCGCTGGACCGTTACTTCAACTACGACATAGGCCGTCTGCGCTATCGCACGCTTGATTTTGAAGAGGTGCGCGGCGTAGGCGACATGCTCGGCACGGCAGTGATGAACCACCCAGATCCCGAAACGCCCTACACCCGCATTTCAGAGCACAAGCACTTTGCGCCTTGGGAAGCGGCAAAGTTTGAAAAGACGGTTGCATTCCGTGAGTACAGCCGATTCTGCGAGGAAGGGGATACGCCGTATTACCCGATCCGCTCACTAGACGACAAAGTACTGCTGGAAACTTACGAGAAGAAGGCGCAAAAGGAAGAAGGCGTAACCTTCGTAGGTCGCCTCGGCACCTACCAGTACCTCGACATGGACGTCACGATCCAAAAAGCGCTCGACGTCGCTAAGGCGTTTTTGGAAAAGAACCGGGATTAAAATAGAAAATGCTATCAATTGTAATTCCCGTTCATAATGCAGAGTATCACCTTAGAGAGACGGTTGAGGGCATTTTTCGGAACATTTCCTATGAAAAAGAAGTAATTCTTGTTGATGACGCATCAATCGACGCAACCCGATCTGTGATGGCAGACCTTTCAAAGCAGTTCAAAGGTATTCGTTGCTTCTTTCACTCCGAAAATAAAGGCGCAGGCGCTGCGCGCAACACGGGTCTTTGTGAGGTTCGGGGTGAATTTGTTCTGTTTTTCGATTCAGACGATTTGATCATTGAAGGCGCGGTTGATCGTACTCTTGACATTTTAGAAACCTCAGATGCAGATTTCGCGTTCACACCCTACAGATACTCCAAGGGAAGGTCCGGCGTAGCAGGTGGAATGCATACACGGGACGGTCAGTTGTGGGCTAGCGTTATGCAAGGGCAGTCAAAGAAAGAGATCGATCTTGATACCGGCGCTTGCTTGCTGACGTTCACCAATTATCCATGGAACAAAATCCTTCGCACAAATTATGCTCGGGAAATCGGCCTTTACTTTAGCGAAACGCCAGTAAACAACGACATACATGCACATTGGCAATGCCTCTTGGGGGCAAAAAATATACTGATGGTCGATGAGGCATTTTGCCTTCACATAGTGCCTGAAGACGGAAACAACATCACCAACATGCATGACCGGCGCCGGTTGGCAGTCTTTCAGGCTCTTGATGATACTGAAACGTTGTTTAACAAGAATCCGGAGCTGCGGAGGAAGTATTATTACCACTTCGCTGAGTTCAAAGTCATGCTTATGAAGTGGGCAAGAGACCGGATTGAGGCCAGACACAAAGCACAATTTAACGAAAGTGTATATGCCTCTTTCGGGGCAACAAGTTTTGCTGACTACCTTAACATCAAGTCACAGAAGCCGAAGATCGCGTCTGAGGTGAGCAAGCTCATTCTTCGCCAACACCCTTCATTTTCTGCTTAAGCTTATTTAAGAGATCAAGCGATGACCAAATTATCAATTATTACCACAAGCTACAATATTTCCAAATACATAGGAAGATGCTTGGATGATCTTCTCGCACAAGATCTTGATGATTATGAAATTATTGTCGTTGATGATGGTTCCTGCGACGGCTCCGCTGACATTATTGCCGATTATGCGTCCAAACACGACTTGATACACGCTGTTATGCTACCGGAAAACAGCATTGGCGGCGTTGCAACCGCAGCCAATGCTGGGCTTGAACTGGCTAAAGGGGAGTACATTGGTTTTGCCGATGGAGATGACCTTTACGCGCCTGACATGTTTTCCAAGTTGCTGAATGCCGCGCAAGAGCATGGTAGCGATTTGGCCATATGTGATTACTTTCTGCTAAATGATAGCACGGGAGAAAAAACCGCTCCGGCAGATGAAGGGCGTTGGGCAGAACTTGGAGCGGCGGAGGTCGTTTCTCTTGATACTTTGGGAACTAAGAAAATACTTCGCTTTGTTGCTGTTCCTTGGCGAAAAATCTACCGACGTGAATTGTTGGAAAAGAACAACATTAGCTTTCCCGTTGGGGATTATTTCTACGAGGATAACCCGTTTCACTGGATGAGCGTGGTTTCTGCCGAAAGCATCGCTTTGGTTCCGGAAAAACTCTGCCAACATAGGGTATTTCGTGAGGGGCAAACCATGGCAACCACTGACCGCCGGTTATTTAAGATGTTCGAGCACCACAACACCATTTACAAGTGGCTGGAAGCGCATGGAAAGTTAGAAGTATTTGACACCTCGCTTCTGCGCTGGTTGGTCTCGCAAACTGAATGGATTTCGCGCAAATGTCCACCGGAATTGCGCGACGAATTATTTGATACTGTTTCTCCAGAGATTAAAAAGTACTCACACAAGCAGATGCGAGAGATGGTCGACGAGAACAAAACAGGGCAGCACGGATCTTATCTTGCGATTTCACTACAGGACGGCAATCGTAAGCGCTTTCATTCTTTGGTTTCAGGGCATATTCGTTTTTCGCTTCTTCAAACTGCTTATTACCGTTACAGGCGGTTCGGCGCGAAGGATGTGGCAAAGGAAGCTCGCAAGTTGTTTTGGAAGAAGCTGAAATTCGGCCTACCCAGGATTGATAGCCCGAGCGCCATAAAAGACGCACAATTGGAGAGAGTTTTATCTGAGCTGGAAGATGTGAAGGTCGGAATCCGCATTTTGGAGCAGAAGTTGGATAATGACTCTCGTAAATAACTTATTTGGAACGCAAATGAACTTTTTAAGAAAGTTTAAGAAAACTGAGCAAGTAAGCATACATCGCCCAAAGATCGGTATTACAGGATCGTTTGGAAGGGGTAATTATGGTGACGAGCTTTTTGTTAATAATTACATGTATTGGTTCGGTGATTGGGCCGAACTTTTACTGTTAAGCGGTTTACCGAAACCCACCTACTTTAAACCATTGGCAAAAAATCTAGTGGACTCCGTAGATGCGGTGGTGCTAGGCGGTGGGGATTTATTATGCCCGTATAAGCCAAAAGTTGACCGTGATTTTATTAATCCACTTTATCTCAGACGACCACTTCATGTGGCAGGGATCGGAGTCGAACTTAATCGCCCAGACCAGATTGAAGAAGTCGTTGGTAAGTGGAAACATTTCCTAAACCATAGGAATGTTCGATCTATTTCCACCAGAGATGCAGGATCTAAGGAATGGATGGAAAAGAACATCACACCGTCAGTAAACATTTCATCGCATCCTGACCTCGTATGTGCGCTACCTTTGCCAAAGATCAGGGATAAGTCCAAAGCACCCATTCTAGGACTTATTACAAGGCACATTAAACATCGAAAAGAATACATCGTAATGACTGAGGTTGCCAAGGTAATGGCAGCAAGAGGCTGGCGGATACGGCATATTGTTGGCGGTGTGGGTACCCATGGCCTTAAGGATTACGATAACTCACGTTTTGTTGAAGTTCCAGGAAAGGAAACCTTTCGAAGCGAAAAGCTTGACGACATAAGCATTGCGATAGGCGAATGTTCGTTAGTATTGAGTATGAAGTTGCACACGACAATTGTAGCAACAATGTATGGCGTTCCGACTATTTGCATGAATCCTGTATTTAAAGCAAGACAGTTTATGCGCTTGGTAGATAACGAACAGAGCGTGTTTGCCCACGACGATCGAGCAATATTCGATTTCATTGAAGCTGGGGTCAAGCCTGCGCCTTCGGATAGTGTCGCTAGGGTACGAAACGATGCTGAGGCTTATATGCGGACATTAGGTGGTTCAATTTGGAACGAGTTTAGGAATTCACAGAGCAAGGAACTTCAGAAAAAAATTCCAGTCACCCCACCCATACCTAAATAGTCGGTTCGCACTACACATTGCCTTCCTCCCAAGAAGCGGGACAAATTATTTCTGTAAGGTCAAAGATTGAAGGAGGAGGACACCTTTCTACGAAATATTCAACTCCCCAGGCGTGTTAGGGTATGGAGACCATCCTCCATACTTAACTGAGATCTCTGAAATCGAAGGGCAGAAAGTCTCAGGAGCGACTGATCCGAATTTGAATGGGCTCTACCGAAGAATGCCATGCGATCACTCAAGCACCTGACCAACATTAGCGGTCAGGCCGAAAAAAGTTCTTTTCTTATAAGCTATTTCCACAACAACTCTCGTATTGCGTAATTGCGTGACTGATAAAGAGGTATAGGCCTGCTCATACTTTTCTATTGGAAAATCGACTAGATGTTTGCCTCTCATTTAAGAATGCATAATAAGCACAACGATCGACTAACAAGAGTAATAACCGTTTAAAAATAGAAACTGACACAGATAATTTCTTATCTTGGGATCGAGAGTACGAAGATATAGTAAAATCAGCAAGGCTAAATCCAACATACTTTTCCATGAAAACCATGTAGATACCTCTCTGGAGAGGCTTTAAGAAGAACAGGTATTATTCCTAACAAGCTGCGGGACTGGTGCGCGATTACTGATCAGAGATTCAGAGCCTAAGTTTAGTTGACATGATAAGCGTAGGAGTCCATTAAAAAAATCAAAGCGGAGCTGCATCGCAGAAAGAGTTGTTAGAGCAGGGGCAGCTCGACTATGCACTTAAGAAGCACTCCATTGATTGAGGTTGTTATTTTTATCCTTGGGGACGTGTTTCTTGTTTAACTCAATAACCGTTGTGCGCGCAGATCGTGTCAAGCAAATGGGAGGTCTGACGGAGGCCTCTTCCGGGGCTTTGGTAGTGTCTACCTACCGAACGCCTGATACCTCAGGCGGTACTGCCTTCCCTCACCACTTCGTCGGGGGTAAATGGACGGGGATTTTTAGTTTCTTCCGAACTTACCCCGAGGTGCTCAACAAATATGAGTACTTCTGGTTTCCCGATGATGATATCCAAACTACGCCGGAAGATGCCGATCGGTTTCTTGAGATCGTGAAGCGAGAAGGGTTTCAGCTTGCGCAGCCAGCCTTAGAACCGGATAGCTACTATGCGCACCGCATTACGCTGGCTAATCCGCTGCTGAGCTTCCGTCGCACGAATTTCGTGGAACTAATGATGCCAATATTGCATCGGGACTTGCTATTGAAGGTACTGCCACTGTTTGAAGGTCGCCACTTCGCTCAGGGGCTCGACTATATGTGGCATCAACTTTCGAGAAATCCTGAGCGTGATGTCGCAATTATAGATGAAACGCCGATGGGGCACCGCCGTCCGCGCCAAGTGTGCTTGAAGGGCAATATGTCGAAAATGCAAGTGGACATGATGTCTGAGCGGGAAGCGACATTTAGAGAACTAAATATTTGTAGGCAAGCTCCGGTGGTAATTAGTGCGAAAACCAAAGACGGCATAGAGCTTCAACGTAGTTCTCGTTTAACCGTTAAATTACTTATGGGGATGTGGTCGTGTCGGGCCAAGATTACCCGGCAACCATGGTCTGCAAACGACTATTTTCGAATGCTTGGCCAACAGGCTCTAGGAAGAACGAACACTACAACGTCAAGCTATGTTCAACCAACATCCGTTTGTCGAGCGCGTTAACGGCCGCCGACGGGATGAATGTTTGAACGAGTACCTTTTCTGCAAAGGCTCTGTTGAATCTTTTTGCGTTAAGAAACACATAGCCTTCTCCGAAGCGCAATTCAGGCATAAATTCCAAGTTGGTGGTTTATAAAGGAAACCTCGGCTCCACGGTAATCCCCCATTTATGGAGGAGTTTAGCGGTAGAGTTGTGCCGCCCGTGTCAGTTTGTCGTCGGGTGTAAGACCTCCTATGGCCATGTTTAGCCATTCGTTGTTGTAAGTCCAGGGCCAAATTGTGGTTTGTATCTGTGCTTATTCTATGGTTTTAAAGCAGTTCTGAACCAGCCATTCCTGCCTGACCGTTCTGTTGTAGCGTTCGACATAGGCATTCTGTGCCGGTTTTCCTGGCTGGATATGAAGGGTCTTGATGCTTTGCTTGTGTGCCCACGACATCAATGCTTCACTGACATTCTCTGGGCCATTGTCAACGCGTATCGTCTTTGATTTAACTCGCCATTCAATTAGATGCTTCAAAGCACGCACAACCCGCAGAGCGGTCAAAGAAAAATCAACTTTGATTGCCAAGCGCTACCAGTCGAAGTCATAGAGGATATTAGGTGTTCGGTACCGCCTACCGTCCTCCAGCTGATCAGCAATAAAATCCATTGGCCACACCTGATTGGGGCTCGAAGGAACGGTCGGGGGAAAATCAATCGTATCGCCATGCTTGTCGATAGCGCGAAACAAATACGGCCCTGTTACCACTTTACTTGCCCTGTCTGCAACCAGCAGCGCTCAGCCAGATTATAAATACAGGCGGGGAGGACCCACCGGAACTAAGTGCACTAAGCTGTCTCAGTTAATGGCCGTAGAGGACCTCGCCAAGCAAGCCGTTATCTGGCGAAAGGGCGTTCGGCCTTCAATGTAGTTCTGTCAGACGCCTGTCAGGACCCACCGGATCTGACCGTCCGCAAGGATGATCACGCAGCCAGCAGGAAGGCTCTTCCTGCCTTCTTCCAGAGATTCCACCTCATGCCCCGCAGGCAGCTGCCTATGGCGTGATGATGAAGCACCGTAAAGCCAAAGCCTCAATGCCGGACAGACGGAGAGGAGTGATCTGGAGTCGTACGGCCCAGAACCAAGCTTCACGCTCCCTGACGCATAAACTACAGACCACATGCCCTAATCCGGCATTTCTGCTCCGATGGAGTTCACTCTAAGGAATAATCCGCTCGGCTCTTAGTCGATCAAACAGGTCGATGAAACTACGTTCACTGTCCTGAAACTCTTTGAAGCCAAGTCTGCGGCTTTTGGTCATGGACATGAGCAACTCGAGTGGACGGCTGAGATCTAAATCCGAATGCCAGCCGGAAGCCAGTTTCTCCAGCGGGTTCCGTTGCAACCCATGCTTCTCTATCAACTCGTCCCAAGTGCCAGAGCACCCTTTGAGGAAGTCTTCGAGTGAGAGTGATTGCACAGGCTGAGCAGGAACCTCAAGCTCGAAATATCGCGCGATCGTGGCCCACATATTGCGCCACCGGATTACTTCGCCATTGACGATGTTAAAAGCTTCATTTCGTGCGTTTGGCTCCGTCGCAGCCCAATGCATTTGTTTTGCCAGGATCCGAGCGTCTGTAAATCCATAAAGACCATTGTAAGAAAACTCAGTTCCTGGAAACGCAAATGGCCGCCCGGTGGCTTTACATATGGAAGCGAACGTCGCCAGTGTGACACCCATATTCATCAAGTTTCCGAGGGTATACCCCACAATGGTATCTGCACGATGGACTGACCAACCACAGCCATTTTCCGCACAATGCTCAAAGAGAACGTCTTCCTGCTCGTAATAAAAATTAGGCTTGTCCAAGCGCGGAAGATCTTCGCGAAATGGAGTTTGAGCAGAAGCAGGATCGAATTCCCCAAACGGGCCTACATAATGTTTTCCGCCCGTAACAAGAGCGACATGGCGCAGGCGAGAGCTCTTCCTGAACGGAGCAAGAGCCGCCCTCATCATCTCACCGTTAAGGCGAATGTTCTCCGCCTCATCTTTTCCCAGCGCCCATGCGCAATAGAAGATATGGGTGGGGTCAATCTCCGACAGTTCTTTGGCTGCTTTTGCGCGATCATGGAGGTCTACATTATGACATGTAATGTACGAGGCACCGCGGACAGGCTGTCGCGAAACTCCATGAATTTCCCAGTCATTAAGGCTATTCAAATGGGCCGCCAGATTACCACCAGCAATTCCCGTAACTCCAAAAATAAGCGCTCTTTTTGCGTACATGAAAGTACCTCCTAAAGGTTAGTCGGGAGGCAGCAATAGTTACATGGCAATATTATGTCTTCACGCGCGATATACATCATGTAGATATTCTTTTTTAACGCTTAGAAATATTGCAATAAAATAGATTATACTTTGACGTTCCAAATATTCATAAATAAAAATCACCTTCGCAGTGCAGCTTACCTCTGTTTGAAGGTGGTCGGGGGAGATTGCTGCTATACCGGCTTAAAGGTTTGCGCCCAGTCTTTACACCTGACAGGATCACGCGCCTCTGCTTTCAAATCGGGAGGCATATACCTCCCGATTTATTTCTAATAGTGCCTTAAAGGCCGGTAAGCACCAATTGCGGTTCACCATCGGAGGTCTTCTCACTGGTCGTGCCATCCGCATTCACAGTGCAAGTCACCCGTTGGCGGTAAGCAGAGAAGCTGTCAAAGCTCACCACATCGACCGGTTGATCAAAGTGCAGCGTCAGGCGCGTCCGGCAAGCGGCCACCGAGCTTTGCACGCCAAGTACCTCCGCATTAAACCGTTGACCAAGATATCTGCCAGAGACCCGGTCTCCGGGGCGCAAGTACAGCGCAGGTGGACGGTTGCCGACAGCCGCATAAAGGGTGTTCCAGTCGCGATAGCCTTGCTGTTGGGCAATCAGTTCCAGTGTCTGGGAGTGGGATATGGTTTCGCCGCGCTTTTCCAGCGCAACACGCAATTGCTTCGCCTGCGTTTTTAACGCGGAAAGGGAAGGAAGAGATCCGTTCATTTCATAGCCTCAAACTATGCGGGATCAACTTGATGGGGCTCGCATTGCCATCAACCCGCTTATTTGGGCTGAGGTCGTCTCTCTTGTTTCAGGCTTCACCATGAGCATTGCTCTGCGAGCGGCAGGGGCCTGATCCCGTGCCGCGCAAATTACAGAGGAAGGCCCTTGCTGTCAAATAATGATGGAAATTTTAGTAAAACTTGCCTCGCGCCGTCACCGGCCAAAGCGTTTCCACCACACCGTCACGCACGCCCACATACCAGTCGTGCAGGTTACAGGTCGGGTCACAATGGCCCGGCACCAACTTGACCCTTTCATTGATGCTCAGCGTGTTTTGCGCGTCTTTTAAAACCCCGTGTTCGTCCGAAAAAACAAGAGCTTGCAGGTCGGGCCGCTCAAACACGGTGGGCAGACCGGAATCGGTGCTGTGCGCCTTCAAACCCGCATCACATACCGCCTGTCCATCAATATCGGTGGACATGATGGAGGTCAGCACAAACAGCGCATTATCAAAGGAAGGCAGCTGCTGGCCCTCCTTGTCCTTCACCTTCCTGTAATCGGCGTCCATGAACAAATAGGAGCCACATTGCAACTCGTTGAAAACACCCGAGGCCGCCTCAAACGGGTAGGTTCCGGTGCCCGCACCGCCCACGATATCGCACGGGATCTGGTCTTCCGCCAACAGGTCCACCGCCTCTTTGGTGATGGTGATGGCCGTATCCATCAGCGCTTTGCGATCCGCGTAGTCATAGGCGTGTTGCGCCGCGCCCTGATAGGACTGGATGCCCGCAAAACGCAGCTTTGGTGCTGCAATAACCGCAGTCGCCAGCTCCAGCACTGCCACACTATCGGCAACCCCGCAACGGCCACCGCCGCACTCCAGCTCCACCAGAACCTCAAGTTCTGTGCCATGACGCACGGCGGCACGGGAAAGATCACCGATATTCGCCAGATTATCCGTACAGACCAGAACACGCGCACCCAGTTTGGGCAGCTGCGCCAAGCGGTCGATCTTGTAATGATCACACACTTCGTTGGAGACCAGAATGTCTTTGATGCCCGCCCGTGCCAAAGCCTCCGCCTCGCTCACCTTTTGGCAGCACACGCCGCAGGCGTTGCCTTGCTCCATCTGAAGCCTCGCGATGTCGGCAGACTTATGCATTTTGCAATGGGCGCGATGGCGCACACCATAACGGGCGATCTCATCGCGCATCTTCAGGAGATTATGCTCAAAAGCATCAAGGTCTACGATCAGCGCAGGCGTCTGCACCTCTTCCACACGCATCCCCGGCAGAGCAGGAATGTCGTAGCCAAGGGTGTACTGGGAAAAATCTGAGGTCACGGCAAAGTCCTTGAAACAGGCTCAAACGGGCAGAAGCACTGCAGCACACCGCGCTTCTGCCTGCAAGCTTAACTCGCCTTGATATAGCGAATCTTGCCACCTCTTGAAATGGTTTCCGCCGCCCGCAAGATGGATTGGGTATCAATACCATAATGTGCGTAAAGGTCGGCAATGGTGCCGGTCTGCCCAAAGTGCTCAACCCCCAGCGTGCGGATGGTGTTGCCCTTGACCGCGCCCAGCCATGCCAGCGTTGCCGGATGACCATCAAGCACGGTGATCAGCGAGCAATTGTCCGGCACATCCTCAAACAACCGCTCGATATGGCTGCGGGCCTGTACCGCTCCGCGATCCCGCGCCCGCTGCGCTGCCGTCCAGCCTGCGTTGAGGCGGTCGGCGGAGGTGATGGCGAGCAGGCCCACATCGCGCCGGTCCTCTGCCATCAAGCCAACGGCATTGATGGCCTCGGGAGCCACGGCACCGGTATAGGCAATCACGATTTCCGCATTCGGCCCCGGTTTGCGCAGCCAGTAGGCGCCATCGACGATGTCCTGCTCCTGTTCCGGCGAAATGGTGCGCTGTGGTTGTTCCAGGGGGCGGGTGGACAGGCGCAGATAGATGGAACCGCCGGTCTGATCCCGCAGCCATGTGCGTTCATCGGGGTCCCCTTCGCCGTCGCGCTGCATATAGTCAAACCCGAAGCGCATGATGGCCGCAAGCTCATCCACGAAAGCAGGCTCAAACGCGGCAAGGCCATCCTGCGCCATTCCGATCAACGGCGTGCTGATAGACTGGTGCGCCCCACCTTCCGGCGCCAGCGTCACACCCGACGGTGTTGCCACCAGCATAAAGCGGGCGTCCTGATAACAGGCGTAGTTGAGCTGGTCTGCCGCGCGCAAGATAAACGGATCATAGACCGTGCCAATGGGCAGCAGGCGCTGACCGTTAATGCTGTGGGACAGGCCCAGAGCCGAAAGCAGCAGGAACAGGTTGGATTCCGCAATTCCCAGTTCAATATGCTGACCTTGCGGAGAAAACGCCCACTTGAACGTGGAGGGAATACGCTCGGCCTTGAAGGTATCAGCCAGCTCTTCCTTGGCAAATAAGCCGCGCTGGTTGACCCATGGGCCAAGGTTGGTGGAAACCGTCACATCAGGCGCGGTGGTGACAATGTGCTTGGCAAGCGCATCATCCTGCTTTGAAATTTCGTGCAGGATCTGCCCAAACCCCATCTGCGTGGAAAGCATCTTTTCCGCCGCATCTGGTGCCGGCAATTTGGCTGGTACTGGTACTGTTTTCGCAGAATAACGGCGACTGCCTTTGGAGAAGAACGGGGCTTCAGCAACGAGCTTTTGCAGGTCTTTCGGGTCAGCGGCGCCTTCCCATTTGTCCCACTCATGCCCTTCGCGGATACCTTCCAGCTTGCGGTATTCTTCCATCTGCGTGGAGGTCATCAGGCCCGCGTGATTGTCCTTGTGTCCTGCCAATGGCAGGCCAAAGCCCTTCACCGTATAACAAATGAACAGCACCGGACGGTCATGCCCGCCTGCCTCTTCAAAGGCTTCCAGCAAGGAGGGCAGGTCATGCCCACCCAGATTGCACATGAGCGTTGATAGATCTTCATCACTGCGCCGGTTGATCAGCTTGCTAACGTCGCCCTGATCCCCCAGATCATCCAGCAGTCGTTTGCGCCAGGCAGCACCACCCTGATAGGCGAGGGCGCAGTAAAGCTGGTTCGGGCACTGGTCAATCCAGTCCCGCAGCTTTTCCCCGCCCGGTTCCTTGAAGGCTTCCTCCTGCAGACTGCCGTATTTGAGTGTGACCACATCCCAGCCGAAATTGCGGAAGATGCTCTCGAACTTCTCCCAGAGTCCTTCACGTACAACCGCATCCAGCGACTGGCGGTTATAATCCACGATCCACCAGCAATTACGTAGACCCTGTTTCCAGCCTTCCAGCAGGGCCTCATAGATATTGCCTTCGTCCATCTCCGCATCGCCAACCAGCGAAATCATCCGGCCTTCCGGCGCTTTGTTAAGCCCACCATGGGCCTTCACGTAATCTTGCACCAGCGAGGAGAACAGCGTCTGCGCCACGCCAAGGCCAACGGAGCCGGTTGAAAAATCAACGTCGTCGACATCCTTGGTGCGCGAGGGATAGGACTGCACGCCGTGGAACCCACGAAAGTTCTGCAACTTCTCAAGGCTTTGATTGCCCGCCAGATATTGGATGGCATGGAACACCGGCCCGGCATGAGGTTTGACAGCCACCCGGTCCTGCGGGCGTAAAGCGTGGAAGTAGAGCGCAGTCATGATGGAGCTGATGGAGGCGCAGGAGGCCTGATGCCCGCCCACCTTCACATCACCAACATCAGAACCGCGAAGGTGGTTGGCATTATGAATGGTCCAGGAGGCCAGCCATCGCACACGGCTTTCCAGTGCTCCCAAAATTTCCAGTGAAGCTGCGCTCATTAAACTCCCCGTCGGTTCCATTGGAATCTTTATTATGGGGTGAGGCTAGCAGGTTGTACGGGGAATATATCTTTTGAGCAGAATGATTTCCCTTCATGAATAAGGGAATTCATCCCCCATCACTCAAATTAGGGAAAAATGCTTCCGGCAAGTGGGCCTTGAACGCAGTTTACGCCCACTTCCTGACCTCGATCATACCCGCTCTTTTGCTGGGTCTGACGGTCTCACCCCACGCAGCAGAAGGGGGACGAGGACGGTCAGGAGAAGCAGGCGGAAGACGTGGTGGGCGGCAACGAAGGTCGGGTCCAAACCGCTCTGTACCGCAATGGCGGCCATAGCTTCAACGCCTCCGGGTGCAAACGCCACAAACAGCAGGCTTGGGTCAAGACCCACAAGCGCCATGGCCAAAATCACACCGAGGATCGCCATGCCAACGGTAATGAGTGTGACCACAATCCCTGCGCCAACGGCTTTGACAAACATTTCTGCACTGATGCCTTTGAAACGGGTGCCAATCAACGCGCCCATCACCAAAAACGAAGTGAGCGTAGCCCAGTCCGGCATTTTCCCCGGTGTCAGCTCAGTCAGGTGCCCCAGCGAAGACACCAGCATACCGCCAAGCAAGAAAGCGGCAGGAACTTTCAGCTTCTGAAAAATCACTCCCACAACTGCGGCACCCGCCAACACGTAAACGGCTGAAATTGCAGTAATATTCTGCGCCGGTAGGAAGGATGCTCCGGTTTCCTCGTAGAGAAGCGCGATGAAAGGCGGAACGCAGATGGTGAGGAACAGAACCCGCGTGCTTTGCGCAAGGCTGATACGGGTCACATCTGCCTTGGTGTCAGCGGCCATGCTGAGGATATAACTCAGGTGCCCCGGCACCGAGGCCAGCGAGGCGTTGTATGCATCAAACCCGAAGAAACGCACCAAAATTGCCCGGCTGAGCATCATGCTCAATCCCAGCGTGATACCGAGCGCAACAAAACTGGCAGGCCATGCCACGGCTGCATCAAGGACAGCAGGCGTCACACCGGACCCAATGCCAGCACCCAGAACGACAAAACACAGCGTACGCAACCAGATGGGAACAACAACCGGCGCCCCAAGCACCCCAGCCAACGTAACTGCCAGTGCCGAGCCGGTGAGGGGAGCAGCTGGGAATCCTATCAAAGTAAAGAGACCCGCCCCTGCGCTTGCAATTGCAAGCGTGATTGCCAGATTGGACAGGTCTGCTTTGTTGATGCTCAAAACTTGAATTCCCAGCTGCCTTGTTGTTTTTTCTTATTAGTCGCTTTCAGCGGCTTGCAGTTCTTGTTTACGCACACGCCGTGCACGGATCAGGGGCAACACGACCAGAACAACAGCCAGAACCAAGAGACCCATGGTCATCGGACGTTCCAGAATAAAGCCAATGCCGTCATAAAGCTGCATGGAGCGGGAGAAGTTGTCTTCCAGCATGCTGCCCAGAATGAAACCGATCAGCAGTGGGGCAAGTGGGTAATTGGCAAATCTCAGTAGCGTTGCACACACTCCAAAGCCTACCAGCATCAGCAATTCCGTCGCGTTGTTTTGTCCAATGTATGCGCCCATTAGGGTGAAAAAAAGGATAAACGGAATAAGAAAATTGCGCGGAACAGCAAGCACCTTAGCGATGTATGGTATGAGCGGCAGGTTCAGGATCAGCAGGATTACATTGCCCACATACATGGAGATGATCACTGACCAGAAGATCTCCGGTTGATCCACCATCAGGCGCGGTCCGGGGGAGACATTCAGCGCGATGAGAGCGCCCAGCAAAATTGCCGTGGTGCCTGAGCCCGGAATACCGAGCGTCAGCAGGGGAACGAAGGAACCAGTACACGCTGCATTGTTGGCAGCCTCTGGTGCTGCAAGGCCTTTGACGGAGCCTTTGCCGAATTCTTTCTGCTCCTCTTTCGGCGCGATATTGCGCTCAACCGCATAACCAAGGAACGAGGCAATGGTTGCGCCTGCACCCGGCAGAACGCCGATAAGGAAGCCCTGAATGGATTGGCGGCCAATCACCGGAGTGATCTTCTTGGCCTCTTCCTTCGTGATACGCAGATCCTTGATATCACCGCTCGAACCGCCGGAGTTGGAGCGGGACGGGTCCAGCACAAGGAACAAGGCTTCCGGCAGGGCGAACATGGCCATGGCCAGCGTGATAAAACCGAAGCCGGACTGAAGATCCAGAATGCCCATGGTAAAGCGTGGCTGATTGAACAGAGCGCCTTCGCCCACCGTAGCCATCATCAGGCCAACCAGCGTCATGAGCAGCGCCTTGCCCACCTGTCCGCTGCCTGCAAATGCAGCGATTGCGGAAAGGCCAACCACCATCAGTGCAAAGTATTCAGCAGAGTGGAACAGCAGGGCGACGGAAGCCAGTGCTGGCGCAAAGATCATCAGCAGGATCGCGCCAATGCTACCGCCTGCGAAGGAGGAAATGGCAGCAACGGTGAGCGCCTTACCGGCCTTGCCCTGACGGGTGAGGGGGTATCCATCAAAGCTGGTGGCAACAGTGGAGGCAACGCCCGGTGCGTTGATGAGGATGGAGGAGGTGGACCCTCCGAAGATCGCGCCATAATACACCCCGGCAAGCAGGATCAGCGCGGCGGATGGATCACCAATGGAGATGGCCACCGGGATCATGATTGCGATGATGGACATGGGGCCAAGGCCCGGCAACATGCCGATGAAGGTGCCGATGAGGCAGCCGCCAATCACCATCAAAAGATTAGAAAACGAAAAGGCCGTAGAGAGGCCAACCCAGATACCGTCTAACATAGTGGCCTCCTAGCTTAGGAATGTTGGCAGGGGGCTGAGGTAAATTCCCAGCGTTTGCTGAACCAGATACCAGACGCCACCAGCAGCGGCGGCAGCCACGGGTACAAGGATGTAGAAGCGACGCTCCCCGAGCAACGCAGCGGCTACGACCAGAAACAGTAGGGTGGAGAGCAGGAAGCCGGCAGGGCGCAGCAACAGCGCGTAAGCCACCATCAGCACGAGCAGGAACACAGCCTGTCCGATGTTGTAATCTCCCAATCGGCTGAAATCGATCTCGCCCTCATCCGCGTCAGCGGGCTTCTTTTCAAACCCCAGCAGAATGACAAGACTTGTGATTGCTGCGCCGACCGCAATGATTTTTGGAAACGTGCTCGGCCAGATCGGATTAAACCGCATAAACGGCGGCAGGCCTGCGTCCATCATAAAGAACGCGGTGTACCCGTACATGAGACTCACTGCCAGAATGACAAGTGCGATCCATCGGTCCAGTGCCATCATCCCCTCCCGTTGGCGTGGCAAGTGGATGCGCTGGTGTCAGCGCATCCCTTGATTTTCGTGTTTTAGAGGAAGCCCAGCTTCTTCATGAGGTCACCAATGGCTTTTTCCTGACCTTCAAGGAACGCCTGGAAGTCTTCACCGGAGTTATGGATGTTGACCCAGCCATTACGCGCACGCACTTCTTCCCACTCAGGAGTGTCGTACATCTTCGCAAGAGCTTCCTGATAAGCAGCCACTTGTGCTTCTGGCAGACCCGGAGCCCCGAAGAAACCACGCCAGTTGACGAACGTGGTGTCGATGCCCTGTTCCTTCATGGTTGGTGCATCTTCGTAAGCAGCAACGCGCTCGTCGGCGGTCACGCCAATGATTTTCACTTCGCCCGCGTTTGCAAGGTCAATCGCCTCGGAGAAGCCAGTAGAAAGCGCGGAGATTTCGCCGGAAAGCAGCGCCGCCATGGCCTTGCCACCTGCATCGTACGGAATGTACTTCACTGCGGTCGCATCTTCACCAGCAGCTTCCATCACCATGGCTGCAACAAGGTGATCCATGCCGCCCGGTACAGAACCGCCGCCAATCGCTGTGCCGCGCTTGTCAGCCTTATAGGCTTCCAGCAGGTCACTCATGGAGTTGATTGGGCTGTCCTTACCAACCACGATGGCCGCATAGTCACCAATGGTGCCGGCAACCAGTGTCAGGTCACGGAAGTTGTGCGGGAATACGCCTGTCAGGGACCGGATCACGATTGGCGTGGAGTTCACCATCAACGTGCCATGCTGGCTTGCTGCGTTCTCGATGAGATACCCGATGGCCTTACCGCCGCCGCCACCGGACATGTTTTCAAAAGAAGCTGTGCCTACAAGACCGGACTTGGTTAGTGCTTCGCCGGTGCCACGTGCGGTGCCGTCCCAGCCACCACCAGCGCCACCCGGAATAAGGAAGTGGATGCCCTCAACCACAGGTTCAGCAAGTGAAGCTGCTGGCATGGAGAAAGTCATCGCGGCTATAGCCGCTGCCGCAACTACGCGGCGCGCCCGAATAAAACTCATGTTGTCCTCCCATTTGACAAGGGCAGCATTTGTCGCCCATGTCTTACGTGAAAACACGGTAACCTGACACAAACCTGTCACCTCCGTGATTTTTTGGGGAAGCGAAACATGAGATTTCTTCTGGTAGAAGATAACGCCAAATTGGCAACGTCCATCATCGAGCGATTGACTCTGGACGGCCATGTTGTTGATCACGCAGCTGAAATTTCGATAGCAGAAGATTATATTGCCACCGCAGATTACGACATGATCCTACTCGACATCATGCTCCCTGACGGCGATGGAAGAGATTTTCTAAACGAACATCGGGGCCGTCAGGATGACACGCCGGTCATCGTGCTGACTGCCCGCTCCGAGGTTTCTGACAGGGTTGGGGTGTTGGATCTCGGGGCGGATGACTACATCACCAAACCCTTTGATTTCTCAGAGTTAGAAGCGCGCTGCCGGGCTGTGATGCGGCGCAAATCCGGCGGTGTGACAAACGCCAAACGGTTTGGCGATCTGGTGTTCGATTCATTGGCGGGTACGCTCACAATCGGCAGTGAAACTGTCAGTTTGCGCAACAAAGAGCTGCGGCTTTTGGAGATTTTTTTCAGCGCGCCGGATGTTATCCTCTCAAAAACCAAGCTTGTGGATAGATTATTTGCATACAACGAGGACGTGTCAGAGAACGCCATTGAGGTTTATGTGGCCCGCCTGCGCAGGCACATCGCCAACTCCCGCGTGCAAATCATCACCGTACGAGGGCTGGGATATCGGTTGAGCCTGACATGAGCGAAGTCGCCAATATCTCCGGCTCTATCCGCCGCCGCCTGACCCTGCAGCTGCTCGGCATCGCCGCCGTGCTGGCCGCGCTCTTGTTTGTAATGGTGATGACCTACGCAAAGCAGGTGGCTGAAGAGTCTCAGGACAACATCCTGTCTGCCTCCGCCACAGCCATTTTGGACAGTGCCGCCATCCAGAGCGGTGAGGTGACGGTCGACATTCCCTATTCAGCGCTTTCCATGCTCGGCAATGTGAGTGATGACCGCGTGTTTTACCGCGTCGTCACTGATGGAGATTATCTCACCGGATATGAAAGCCTACCGGAAACCACCGCGCCGCGAGGACAGGAGAACCACCAGTTCATCACCTCCCACTATCTGGGTGAGAGCATCCGCATGGTGTCGGCCACCCGTCGTCTGTCCAATGCTGCTGGGCCCGTTGAGGTCACCGTGTCCGTTGCCCAGACCTTGAAGCGTCAACGCGAGACGTTGGAGCGCATCTCCACCAACGCCGCCTATCTGGGCTTCGGCTTCTTCATCGCCGCCGCTCTGCTTGGGGTTTTGACCGCCCAATCCGCCGTGCGCCCTGTTCAGACCCTCGCCAACTCCGTTTCTCGTCGCGGCCCGCAGGATCTGCGCGCCGTGCAAGCACCCGTCCCCGGCGAAATGGCACCACTAGTGGTGGCACTGAACCGATTTATGGCACGGCTGAAGAAGTCGCTCTCCCGCTCAGAAGAGTTCATCGCTGAAGCCGCCCACCGCATCCGCACCCCGCTTGCAGTGCTGCGCACGCAGGCGGAGATCGCCCTGCGCCGTGTGGAGCGGCCAGAAAACAGGGCCGCGCTGAAGGAGATGATCCGTGCCATTGATGAAAGCTCGCGTGCCGCCGGTCAGCTGCTCGACCATGCCATGGTCTCCTTCCGCACGGACCACCTGGAGGTCAAGGAAATCAACCTGCTGGAGCTGGCAGATGAAACCCTTGAGCGCTTGCGTCCACTGGCGGAAATGCAGGACAAAACCCTGAGCCTGCGTGGAGACGTACCGCCCCCCATCAAGGGCGATGCCATTCTCATTCAAAACGCGCTGAGCAACATTTTGGACAATGCCCTGAAGTACGCCCCTTACGGCGAAGATGTGCAGGTCAGCGTGGCGACCGAAGGCAAGTGGGTGGTGCTTTCCGTCTGTGATCAGGGCCCCGGCTTTGCGCCGGAGGACATGGAACAACTCACCGAACGGTTCTCGCGCGGCAAAAATGCGCAGGACACGGTTGGCTCCGGTCTGGGCCTGACAATTGCCGAAGAGGTAGCGCAAGCTCACGGTGGGCACCTGAAACTATCCAACAGAACAACAAAAAGAGGCGCATGCGTATCCTTCTTCTTCCCACAGTTCTGATTGCGCTGGCAGCCTCGCTGTTTTCAGCCAGTGCATTCGAGATTGAGCAACACAAGGTCTTTCCTGCCCAACAGGAAAGCGCGCGGCTGCGCATCATCTCCAACTCCGACATTGATATCTTCGCCCCCATGGTGGAGGCCTTCCAACGCAAATACCCCGGTGTTTCCGTTGACTACACGGTGGTCAGCAGCACGGAGTTGATGACGGCACTCTATGAGGAAAATCAGGTATTTGACGTGGCGATTTCCTCCGCCATGGACCTGCAGGTGAAACTGGCTAATGACGGATTTACCCGCCCCCACAGCTCACCGGTCGCTATCCTGATGCCCGACTGGGCCCGCTGGCGTGACCACGTCTTCGCCTTCACGCAGGAACCAGCCTCCGTGGTCTATTCCAAAGCCGCCTTCGCCGGACTGGACGTACCAACATCACGGCAGAGCCTGATCGCAACCCTGCGCAACCATCCGGACCGCTTTCAGGACAAGGTGGGCACCTACGACATTCGCGAAAGCGGCCTTGGTTTTCTGTTTGCCACGCAGGATGCGCGCACCTCAGACACGTTCTGGCGTCTCAACGAAGTGATGGGCAGCCTCAACGCCAAGCTCTACTGCTGTTCGGCTGACATGATTTCCGACGTCACCACCGGAAAGCTGGCGATGGCTTATAATGTGCTCGGCTCCTACGCGCTGGCCCGCGCGGCCAAAGACCCTGATATCGGCATCCTGCATCTGGAAGATTTCACCACCCTCATGCTGCGCTCTGCCATTATTCCGGTAGGAGCAGAGCAGCCGGAGATTGCGGGCACTTTCATCGATCACCTCATCATGTCTTACTGGAGTGAGGAGGGGTCCGATTACTACCCCTATCCCAAGCTGGATCGCAGTGAAGTTGCGCCTAACATGTCCCAGCGCGCCATCCGTCTTGGGCCCGGCTTGCTGGTGTTTCAGGACAATCTAAAGCGCCAGCATTTCCTGCGCGCATGGCAAAACGCCATTATTCAGCGCTAAGCAGCAGAGATGTTGTAGATACCTGCGCCCATCAGAGTTGATGGACAGCTTTGCACGGGGCAGAGCCGTGTCTTTTAGGAGACATCAGGCAACACTTGGATGAAACGGAGACCATTAAGTCTGGTCCCGCTGGTTTTCTTTAGTTTAATACTGGCGCCGCCTTCGCCAGTATTACTGAAGAACCTTTCATTTTAGGATAAGCCAATGAAAAACAAAAGACTATTCCTCCTGCACGGCGCACCCGGTCACTCTGGCATATGGGGCCCGGTACTCGACCTGCTGCCCAACGATCTGGAAGTGATTTGCCCCACGCTTGAATGGTTCGGGCCCGAAGACTGGAAACGCCCCGGCGAGGAATTTTCAACGGAGGCACATAGCGAGCAGATCTGTAATCTCCTGAAGGAACACCCCAAGGGCGACAATTACGTTGCGGCGTGGTCCTACTCGACCCATCCGGTGCTGCTCGCCCTGATCAAGCATCCGGAACTCATTGCCGCGGCTCTGCTGTATGAACCGGGATTGCCAACCTATCTGGATACGCAGGAGGAAATTGACCGCTTCCAACACTCCGCCGCGCATGGTTTTACGCCAATCATTTCTGCCATGCAGGAGCAGGGCGCAGCTGCAGCGGTGAGAGCCTTGTTTGACAGTTCTGGCGGCGTAGGATGTTTTGAGAGCATGAGCGAAGAACGGCAGGCGCTTTATCTGCAAAGTGAACGAATGATGCCGTTACTGCTGGGAGGCGGGCAACACCCGACAAACATTCAAAGCGCAGATCTGAAGCGGATCAAGACGCCGGTGACGGTTATTCTGGGAGACCGAAGCCCGGACCATTTCGCCATCCCGTCACGAAAAGTCGCGGCCACAGTCGCAAATGGACATCTTCGGATGCAAGAAAACTGTGACCATATGATGCCAGAAAAAGACCCGGCGCGTTTTGCCCGTCTTCTGAGGGAGTGGCTGGAGGTTTAACCAGCCCTAGTAGAAGGCGGTCCGTTTGGCGGGCTTCACAGCAAAAAGGGGCAGATCATGACGATCTGCCCCTCATTCTTTGCCGCACCTGCCATGTCATGACGCCAGGCGCGATAGTGGCAATGCGATCCGTTAGAACGTGACGGAGTACTTCAGCTTGGAAGCCTTCGTCCAGTCATTGTCGTAGGTCGGGCTTTCAATCTGCGAGATCCACTCAATCCGTTGGGATGGGCTGAAGTCATAGCCAAGACCAAACAGAGCATGGGCCCGCACGCTGCGACGGTCTTCGCTGCTGTCAAAGCTTACCGCAGTGTCCTCTACCAGATCGATCGCGCCGTTGAGCATTGTACCGTCCGTATAGACATCCACATCAGCACCGACGCCCCCATACATGGTGAAGCCATTGCCCCATGAATGCTCTGCGTTTAGGCCAGCAGTGACCACTGTCGCAGTATACGTCATGGAGTCAAAGTACAGTGCAGTATCCAGATCATGAGCTTCTGTGTAGTCGCTCACTTTCGTGCGCTCGTAATACACACCTGCATACGGGCTAAAGGTGGTGTTATCGCTATACGCAAAGTCATAACGCAGCGTTGCGCCGAACCCTGCACTGTCGATCTCAATGTCATCAGAACCAATCTGAACATTGGACAGACCTACACCACGCTTGATGTCATAGGTGGAGCGTGCATACGCACCATCCAACCGCAAACCAAACTGACCACGACCAACGGACAGCAGATCCAGATCCAGATAACTGCTGAAACCATAGCCCAGACCGCGTTCAGTTGTATCACTGATGCGCTCGTCACTTAGCACAGCCACAGAACCACCGAAGGTGATGCCGTCAGAAACTCTGATGGAGCTGGCCAAAGTAGCTGCATAGTTTCCATCATTTTCCTGCCACAGCCCAGTGCCGCCGACGCTAAAGCCAAACTGCTGGTCAGAGCCCAGTCTCACCACATTGCCGCGTAGTTCACGCTGCCAATAGTTGGTCCGTGCCAAAGCCTGCTGGATTTCAGCAGCAGTTTTAGCAACCGATACCTGAATATGATCCAGATCCTGTATGCCTGACGAGTTGCCACCTGGTGAGATGCCACCGGTGTTGGAATCGTCGGTATCACCATCAGTCGGTTCACCATCGGTTGGACCACCGTCAGTCGGGCCGCCATCTGTTGGGCCGCCATCTGTTGGACCACCGTCGGTCGGGCCGCCATCTGTTGGACCACCGTCGGTCGGTTCGCCGTCGGTCGGGCCGCCATCTGTTGGACCACCGTCGGTCGGTTCGCCGTCGGTCGGGCCGCCATCGGTTGGGCCGCCATCTGTCGGTTCACCATCGGTTGGACCACCATCCGTTGGACCGCCATCCGTTGGACCACCGTCGGTCGGGCCGCCATCTGTTGGACCACCGTCGGTCGGTTCGCCGTCGGTCGGGCCGCCATCTGTTGGACCACCGTCTGTCGGTTCGCCGTCGGTCGGGCCGCCATCGGTTGGGCCGCCATCTGTCGGTTCACCATCGGTTGGACCACCATCCGTTGGACCGCCATCCGTTGGACCGCCATCGGTTGGGCCGCCATCTGTTGGACCACCGTCAGTCGGGCCGCCATCGGTCGGCTCGCCGTCGGTTGGGCCGCCATCTGTTGGACCACCGTCGGTCGGTTCGCCGTCGGTCGGGCCGCCATCTGTTGGACCACCGTCTGTCGGTTCACCATCGGTTGGACCACCATCCGTTGGACCGCCATCGGTCGGGCCGCCATCTGTTGGACCACCGTCGGTCGGTTCGCCGTCGGTTGGGCCGCCATCGGTCGGTTCACCATCGGTCGCGCCGCCATCTGTCGGTTCACCATCGGTCGGGCCGCCATCTGTTGGACCACCGTCAGTCGGGCCGCCATCCGTTGGGCCACCATCAGTCGGGTCGCCGTCGGTTGGACCACCATCCGTTGGGCCGCCATCTGTTGGACCACCGTCGGTCGGTTCGCCGTCGGTTGGGCCACCATCGGTCGGTTCACCACCGGTTGGGCCGCCATCCGTTGGACCACCATCGGTCGGTTCGCCGTCTGTCGGACCGCCATCAGATGGGTCGCCATCATCGGAGCTGCCGCCGTCGCTTGGGATAACATCCGGAGTGGTGACTTCCACTCTGGTACCATCGGCCAGTACAAGGTCTTTCTTGAAGATAAAGGCGTGGGTTTCGCCACTATCTGTGTCGGAGTAACCTACAACAACCGTTCCATCGTCACTAACGGATCGGGCCACAGATGTTCCGGTATTATCGCTTTTGAGGGTACCCAACTCTTCCATGTCACCATCGTCGCCAAACCCCTCAAACCAGCGGAACGCCTGTTCTTCGCCACTGTTTGTAGTTGCCTGCCCAACAATGACGCTGCCATCGAAGTTCACATCCCACGCCGTGGATTCACCTGCGCCATCGGTTCGCAACGTACCCAGAGAAACCATTTCCGTCTCTCTGGTCCAACGAAACGCGCGAAATTCATTCGTTCGTGTTCCGCCATCGAAAGTTGAGCCACCGACAACTGTACTCCCATCAGCACTGATGCTATAGGCCTCAGAAACTCTGGCATTCTCCGGGTCCGCTTCCAGGGTCCCCAGATCCTCCATCTCGTCGGTGCTCTCATCCCAAAGGAACGCATGTTTACTTTCATCGGTATTAGCAAACCCAACGACTTTGCTGCCATCCGCACTGACATCATAGGCCTTAGAGTAGCCGTCGCCAGTGGTTACCAGCGTTCCAAGGTCTTGCATACCGCCGTCTTCAGTCCATCGGAAGGCATGATAATACCAGCTGTTACCCGTATCAGAGTACCCTACAATTGTGCTTCCATCATCGCTGATGTTATAGGCTTCCGAGTTACTGAAGCTGTTGACTGACAGCGTGCCCAGTGACTCCATGCCACCATCTACAGTCCAGCGGAAGGCATGGTAGTGGTAGTTGTAGTCGGTGTCAGCAACGCCTACGACCACTTTTCCATCGGCGCTGACGCCATATGCCTCAGAACGGCCACTATTGATTGTTCTTTCGGTACTCATATCGTTTTTGCGTAAGGTACCGAGATCTTGCATGCCCCCGTCTTCCGTCCGACGAAAGGCGCGACGGTAGATGTCACCGGTGGAATAGGTTGACCCGATGACGACGCTACCATCCGCGCTGACGTCATACGCCTTGGATTCACCCCGGACCCACGCGTTTTGTGGATCGTCTTGATTGCTGGTAGCGGCGTCTTCTTTCTCCACTAAGGAGAATTCTTGCGCCTGGGATATTGATGTTAAGAGAGACAGTACTAAGACTGATACACCTGTACTAAATACAGATCTCCTGTGTCTTAATATACTTGATTGCAGCATAATACTTTTTAACCCCCGAAGATCTAATGTATTCGACAGGCTACTCTTAGGTAAAGAGCGACCCATAAGATCGCAAGCGAACTTATCGATAAAAAGATCTCTATTTTTCCTGCTATTTACTATAGCAACTATGTCGCGTAGCTATTGAACGCTGGGATTGCAATCGGGCGTTAACCATTTTTAACTAAAATCCAAGATATATCACAGGCATTGCAAACTCTGATTGTACTTCTGAGTCTTTTTGCACCTGACGCAATTTTTGCGCGAATTCGAGATTGCTAATTGAGAACGAAAACCGCCATAAAGACACCATAAAGCCGCCATAATCCGGGCTTTTTGCAGGGTGGGACGCCCGATCCGAATCAAAAAAGGAAAGCCGATCCAACCACGCTATTTCGCGTTTATCTGTGAACCGGATGACAGTCGATTATCGCTGGTGGGGAGATGAGCGCAACTTATAGTTGCAGTTAACCGTCTGCGATCACAACGCATCATAAAACGTGCTGCACTCTACGGTGCAGCAACCTATTCTCGAAGGGATTTAGCCCCAATCAACTTCGATCAACAAGCGCTCAGCACTGCTAGGAAATAATTGAATAAAATTCAACTGTTCCCTGAAAGATGTCAATAAGACTATCTTCACGGTTCCCTTTTCAGATGGCTTTTTGTAAGCCATGAGCTTGTGGCATACGTATTATTTCTTGGACCACTCACCTCAGGTCCAGAGAGTATGAACTCAACGAAAGAAAGAGTCTTATGAAACACCGTTTCCTCACCACCACGGTTCTCACCTGTCTGTCTGTTGGCATGTTCGCTCAGGCGGGTTCTGCGCAAGAAGCTTCTGCAAACGAATGCTCTGTTGCTGAATTCGCAATGGGTCTGCGTTACCAGCAGCAATCTGCTGAGGTCCGTGCGCTCCAGCGTCAGGCCTATAACATTGCCACGCAGAAGTTGGCTGAGGCGGTCGAAAAAGCTGAGGATCCGTCCAAACTGGCTGTGGTTTCCGATCTGGACGAAACAGTGATTGATAACTCCGCGCTGCTGGCGCGCGATCTGGCAAACTGCCACACATACGATGCTTGGGACACATGGCTTCCATGGGAACGTGACGGCGAGCCGAACCTGATCCCAGGTGCAAAAGAATTCCTCAACTACGCTGATGAGCTGGGCGTTTCCATTCGCTACATCTCTGACCGTTCTGATGAGCAGAAAACTTACACCATGGAAACGCTGAGCGAGCTGGGCTTGCCGCAGATCACCCCTGAAACCGTTCTTCTGCTGGGTCCTCCGAAGACCGAGCGCCGCGCTCTTGTGAGCGAAGATCACCAGATCGTTCTGATGCTGGGCGATACCCTGCATGACTTCGACGGCGGTTTCCGCAAGACCCCTCTGGATCACCAGAGATCATTGGTAGAAGACAATGCTGCGAAATGGGGTACCGAGTGGATCGTATTCCCGAACGCCACTTACGGCACATGGTCTGAAGCTCCCCTGACCGAATGGGAAGACGAAGTCATCATCGAAGAGTGGTAAGAAACACCGCTTAATCTTCCTCAAGACCACTGAGTGGATTTAAGGAAGGCTGGTTGGGCTGCAAAGCCCAGCCAACGCGCTTTATAGTGATGTCAGCAATCAACGCTTTTAGGTCCAAGACGGATCAGTAGAGCCTTATGAATGACCTGACATCACTTGCCGCTGGCCAGCTTCCCACACGGAGCTGGCTTTTTTCGTAACAGCAGGCAAGCCTGACGTGCGTACCCTAGTTTCCTCAGCACGGTTCACAACGCGACGGACTTAGGGACGGATCAGTAATCTGCTTGGAAGCTTTGTCTGGCGGGCTTTATGAGAAGACCATCATCACGGCCAACAGGAACATGACAATCGCGTTCAGTCTGTTGAGCACTTTCACGTTGCCGCTTTGCGACATGCGTCGGCCAATCCTGTCTCCGCCAAATGCGTAGAGCATCATGCAGAAGAATTCGATAGCCATGACGATTGTGATGATCAGCACGATCTGAAGCTGCAAAGGTGCGCTTTCAACGATGAAGACAGGCAAAAGCGCTGCAAACACCAGCCAAACCTTGGGGTTCAGAGTTGCTGTAAAGAAACCCTTGGCAATCAGCTTCTTCCTGCAATTGGTCACGAATGACACGTCTTTGTCATTAGAAACCTCCCCGCTATGCCTCAGATAGCCATAGGCCATATAGCAAAGGAATGCAGCGCCCAGATACCTGACCAGCTCGTAGACAACAGGCGTATGCACCATAACCGCCGTCACCCCTGCCAGCGACAGGATCGCAGCCAACGCCACCCCAATACATCCACCCAAAACGAACGGCAGGGCGCGGTTTATCCCATAGGACGCGCCAATGTTCATCGCGGCCAGCATATTCAATCCGGGTGAAACCGAGATCAGAAAGTATACCGGAAACAAAGAAAGCAGGAGTGAAAGGAAGACAGCAGCCATTTTATTGGTTCTTTTCAATTGCACTCGTGATCAGGCCAGTCTTACCTAAGTGTTAAACCCTAACAAACACCAATAAGACTCCTCGCAATTGTCTCTATCTGATGCCTTTACAAAAGAGCCTCAGCCGCACGCTCTCAATGCCTCGCGCAGAGCATCTTTTAGCCTTTTAAGTGACACAATATAACGGCCGCAAAGTCTTGCCTTTAGCCCTACCAACAACCGGAGTGTATCCTTATCCACTTTGCGTGATGGGCCCCAATGAAAGAGACCGCCTACGTATATGCCGCAAGAGACATCCGCTAATACAAGTAAAAACTGACCAACACCACCAACCACCATGTATAAGTCGGAAAATCATAGTATTTTCTACATCATAACTTCATCCATGAAGCATTAGCCAAGCTGTATTTCATGGATATAGATCTCGCAGGTACTCGGATAAACAGAATCTATCAATGGCAATGCTTTCTTAGACGTTGAACCTAGGTGGTGTTTGATGCGCAAAAGACCGAATTATCGCAGGATTGCTCCATTCACCGCAGGCTTGCTCGCCAGCACAATCATCGCAGTCTCATTCTCGGGCAGTGCCGTTGCTCAAATTGTGATCAACGCCCCACAAAATACGCCGGTCACTTTGTTAGCGGACGGGACAGTGCTTGTCACGGACACCGGCAGCATAGATGTTAATCCCGGCTTCTTTGCTATCAGCTCCAATGGCTTTAACAGTGAAATCACGCTCAATGGGCCGGTTTCAGGAACGATCAACTCACCGGGCAATGTCGATAGTTTGAATGTTATCTTTCAGAACGGGGATACGAGCAACACGCTTATTGTGCGTCAGGGCGGCGACATTACCGCCACTGATGTTGGAGCGGCACAATTTGCAAGAGGCGTGTTCCAGGACCATCCGGACGCAACGCATATGGTTGATCTGGAGAACGCCCAAATTACCGTAACAGCACCAAATGCATCGGTTGCCGTTGGAATTGCACAGCGTAGCAATGCGCAATCGACCACCGTTCGATTTGGAGCCAACGGCGAAGTGTCTGTTTCCGGAGGAATAGACGGGGCCGCAGGCATTGTACAATTCAGTCAGGGTAATAGCACAACCGCCACATTTGGGACGGGCACCCATATAGAGGTTGAATCGTCAGGTAATAGCACCGGAATCGGCCAAACCGTCAGTTTTGGTGGTGATGCAACAGTCGTGTTTGAAGGGGATGCCCGCATTGATGTCAGAAGCACAAGTGCGATTTTCCTTGTGTCGACCGCTATCTCGCAGATCACAACCTCCGGGTCTGCCAGTGCTATACTTGGGTCGGATGTACATATCACCAGTTCGGGAAACGCCATAGCAGAAGGCGTGTCACAATTATCATTCGACAACAGTTTCGAACTAGGAGAACGCTCTACAATTACCGTTACAGCAACGGGCGATGGGGTCGGAGTCGAGCAATTCGACGTCTTTTTCCCTGGAACTGATAGCACCAGTGTCCTCCATGCCAACAGCTCGATCAGCGTGACCGCAGGGGACGAAGCGACAGGCATTTATAGCGAAGCGAACAACGGCTCTTCAAACATCACTTTGTACGAAGGCGTGAGCATTACTGCGACTGGAGATTCCACCACAAGAGGCATTGTTCAAACCAGTACCGACAGCGACAATACCATTACATTAGAAAACGCGACTATCTCCGCCATATCCAATTCTAGTAGCGTTAGGGCGATAGACCAATCCACCGATGTAGGCAATAACACGCTTGACGTCGGATCAAACGCGCAAATATCTGCCCAAGGAGACGGACCAGTAGCCTATGGAATAGACCAGTTTACCATCCAAGGTGACATCAACAACACATTTGGCTCAGGCAACCAGATAACCGCTGAAGGCAATAATGTTACCGCCGCAATAAATCAGCGTGTGGGTGATAGTGGTGATATCACAAATGTATTCGGCGACAACACGCGAATTGAAGCAACCGGCAATCTTACTGTAACTGGGGTCTCTCAACGAACCTCGTCGGGTTTCGTAAGCACAACGTTTGGCAACGACACCACCCTCAATATTTCTTTATCAAACCGTGCCATTGGTGTTATTCAGGACTCTCAGGACAACAGTTTTGTTTTGGGGGAGAACTCCACTATTCACGTGCAGGCTAATAGCCGTGCGAATGGTCTACTACAAGGGTCAGCCTTCGTCTCCAACGATGGCAACAGCGCCCTCATCCACGACAACAGCCACATAAACATAATCGCAGGCGACATTGCCCTTGGAATAGAGCAGGAGGCTGATACAGGCACGAACATCATCAAGCTTGGTGCAGACGGATCTATCACCATTACCTCGGATATAGATGCGAACGGAATAATCCAGACGAATATCGATGGCGATAACACTGTGGAGGCCGGAGAAAACTGGGACCTATCCATTGATGTTGGAAGGTTTGGCTGGGGAATAATTCAAGAAACCAGCAATGGCGATAATACACTTGATATCGGACCAAATGGAACTCTGAGTATAACTTCGCTTGATTCCAGCGCGACTGGAGTACGTCAGTCAAATACCTTGGGCGATAACACTCTTCGCATTGGAGAAAATGCAAACCTGACGATTACCACCAATGGAGACGGCATTGGCCTCGTAGAGCTACTGTTCCAGATAACTACCGAAGGCAATAACTCCATTGAAATTGGCGACGGCGATCCGATGACCATCATCGCGGACGCGAACGCCATAGCAATAACTCAGATAAATACCTTGGGTGATAACTCTGTCTGGATCGGGGTGGACGAGGAGATATCCATTACCGCAGGTGGTTTTGGTGTTGGAGTGGGGCAATTCAACTTTGATGGCGATAATTCTGTCTGGATCGGACAAGGTCTGAAAATGACAATTGACGCCGGCGATTTTGCCCGTGGCTTATCGCAGGAAAATGTCAACGGCAGTAATTCCATTGAGATCGGAGACCACGGGAACCTGAGTATTTCCGCAGTAGAAGACGCCTTTGGTATCAATCAGATCACCGAAACAGGTGATAATTCGACCTGGCTCGGCACGGATCTGGAAATGACCGTTGATGCCGGTGGGACCGCCAACGGGATTTTCCAGCAATCACTCGATGGCGATAGCACTCTCGAGATCGGGCCAAACGGGACTTTGAGTGTTACCTCAGAATTAGGCGCCTTTGGATTATTTCAAAGAAACTTCAATAGCGACAACACGATCCAGATCGGAGAAAATGGAAGTCTGACCATTACAGGGCAAGGCGGCGCTGGAATAACTCAGCTCACCAATGCGGGCAGTAACTCTATGTTGATCGGAGCAGGAGGGCACATATCCATTACCTCAGCAGGATCAGCAAATGCAGTAAATCAGTCACTTTTCGTAGGTGATAACACCCTCGAGATCGGAGCAAATGGGACCTGGACTGTTTCCGCAGGGATCACGGTTTTTGGAATTGGGCAGAGCGCTAGAGAAGAAGGCGATAACACTCTTCTGATCGGAGAAAATGGCACCTTCACCGTTACCACGGAAGGATTGGTGGCAACTGGATTAGCGCAGAGCGCTACGGAAGGCGATAACCTTCTCGAGATCGAAGCAAATGGAAGCTTGACCGTTGAGGCGGGAGGAGAGGCCCGCGGGATTAGGCAACTCAATAGAAATGGCGATAACACTCTCCTGATCGGGGAAAATGGAATTTTGACTGTTACCGCCGGAGAAGACGCCTTTGGAATTGTGCAGCAAACTAACATCGGCAACAACACTCTCCTGATCGGAGCAAATGATCCCTTGACTGTCACGGCGGGGGGAGTTGCCATCGGAATAGAGCAGGTCACCGATCTCGGTACGAACTCTATCTGGATTGGAGCGGGTGAGCGCATTTCTGTTACGGCTGGCTTAGACGGCACTGGAATAGATCAGACAAATATCGATGGCGATAATATTCTCGAGATCGGAGATCATGGGAAGCTAGAGGTTGTAAGCGGAGGGATATTCACCTTCGGCATCGACCAAAGTACCAATACAGGCGCAAACGCAATCCAGATCGGGGAAAACGGATCAATCATCGTTGACGGGTCTTTTTCTGTTACAGGCATACGCCAGTCCACGTTCGGGAGCGAAGACGTAACACTCACAATAGGGCGCGGTGCATGGATTGATGTCACGAGTTCAATAGCCGAGGTCGCAGGTATCTTCCAAGGTACTACGGATGGAGCTGCAAGCTTATCTATTGGCTCGGGCTCCATGATGAATATCTCTGGGGTGACAGCAGCACGGGCCGTATTTCAAAGAGCTAGCCAGAACAACCTGACCATCGGCGCAAACTCCACAGTGCATGTGGTTTCGGAAACTGGTCTTGGCTTCGCCGTTGATCAAGGCTCGGTTTCAGGAAGTAACAGAGCGACCATCGGTGCCAACAGTCGTATCAACGTTAAGGCCGCTACAACTGCCCGAGGAATTTCTAGCTCTGCATCAATTGGCTCGGCGTTCATTACTGTGGAGCAAGGCGCAGAGATTTACGCGTCTGGTGATCTGGCCCAAGGCGTTTTTGTGAACGCTGACAATTCTGAACTGCTCAGCAGCGGCAGAATTATAGCCACCTCAACCAATGCCACCACACAGTCATTCGGCGTGCAGATGATTGGCGACCACAACAATTTTGTGAACTACGGCAGTGTGTTCGCCGATCTGGCACCGGACAGCCACGCCATTATGATGAATGGCAATCACAACAGCTTATCCCTGCTCGCCTATCCCGTCATTCAGGGCCAGATCACCTTTGGCGATGGGGCAGGCACGTTCGGAACCGACAATACCCTGACCATCGGCAGCGGCTTTGATGCTGCCTTTACAATTGACGCTGATCCGCATGAGCTGACGGTGTTAGGTCAGGGGCAGCCACTGGCGGTCAACCAGATTGCGCCATACCAGGTCAAGGTTGTGACCTTGGATTCTGACGGCTTCTTCAGAGCCTCAAGCGTGCGCATGACGGATGATCTGATCCGCTATCTGCAACAGGAGATTTATACCCGCGAGTTGAAGAACCGTCAGTTCCTCTATCAGGACAACGGGCTCATTCAGGACTTCTGGTTTGATGCCAGTGGTTTTGGTCAGGCCAGCACGACCGGACGGGCCTACTCCCACTTCCTCGGCGCCTTCACCATCGGCTATGACAGAGCGTTTGAGGATAATGCACTGGGCGGCATTTATGCCGGCTATTCCATCGGGGCCGTTAATGCGGGTAATCGCAACTGGGACAACACTTTGCAGACAGCCTATGCGGGTATCTACTACGACCGCGTCTTCAACCGTATCCTGACCGGTATCAACCTGCTGGGTGGTATCAACTGGGATGATGTCTCTCGCACGTATCTTGATAACACCGCCCCCGGCGGCGTTGTCAAAGGAGACGACAACGGTGTTGGCTTCCTGATCTCGCCAGAGCTGACCATCGGTTACGAGGTGCCTTGGAGGCAGTACCTCATCGTACCATCTGCCGGCGTACGATACTCCCTGTTCCATCAGGACAGTTATAGCGAAAGCGGGGTCAATGGCCTGCGTCTGGACAGCCGGAACCACCAGCAGATCAACGTCAGGCTGCAATTAGCAGGTATCGGCTTCAACGCACTCAACCAGGATTCCAACTACTGGAACACCACACTACGTGCAGGTTTAGACATCTACGGAAACTGGGGCGACGACATCGACGCCAGTGTCATGGGCTTTGATGTTCCCTACAATGAAAATCTGAATGATGGTGGTGTCCGTCCGTTCGTCGGTGCTGACGTTGCCTACGAGGTCACCGACCGGGCCACACTGGACTTCGGTGTAGAAGGTGCCTACGACTCCATCGACGCCGTCTTCGGCAGCATCAACGCAGGGTTCTCGGTGTTGTTCTAGCGCAAGATCGTCGGGCATGAGCATGGCAAAACCACCTAGACCAAAAACAGTCATGGTAGCAGGCTGATAGACCACTGTGGTTTGGGTGGAGCCCATGCCGCAGCACCTGCTGTACGCGTCTTTACCTCATAGAATCAATAGGTAGAGCTGAACCTCCGCTCCATACGGCAATGCGTGCAATTGCAGGAATTCACCCCCACACAATCTGGGCGACACCGAGATTTCCTCATTCTGAAGTTGTGAAAAAAAAATCGATTAGCCTAAGCGCGAAAATGAAGATTGCAGCCAGTTCTGCACCTGAACACGGGCATCAGTTGCAGGGTTAAAAGGGTTATCGCCAATCCAAAACAAACAAAATACGCAAGAAATCAGAAGTATATAGCCCGCCAAAGTAAATATTATCATCGTTATTTTTTACTATTACTAGAGGCAATGTCATTTATACTAAGTTACTTCAATGCAACTATAGTAAAAAATATTACATTGCGGGTATTTATATGGTTAATACTAATGTAAATAGGAATCATCAACTCGAATACCATATCAGTGTCAAATCTAGGTGAAATTCGATGTTTATAAAGTCGACGACTCCCAAGAGCTGCCCCAGCGGCAGACGCAGACTAATCATCAATCTATTGGCAGCGACGGCTCTGGCGGGCACCGCAAGCATCGCCAGCGCTCAAATTATTGTAAACGCCCCACAGGCGGTCCCGGTTATTCTCGGAGCAGACGACACGGTAACTGTCACTGATACGGGAAGCATCACTGTTAATGCGATTTTCCCTAGCGCCATCAATGCCAATGGCTTTAATAGTGAAATCACCCTTAATGGTCCGGTTTCTGCAAGTTCGAATCTCCTCTCCATTACCACCATCAATCAAAATGGAGCGAATTATAACATTCTCAATGTACACGCAGGGGGGGATGTTTCCGCAAGTGGGGGTGGACTATTTACCAGTCACGTAGCGGTGAGACAATTCAGCGCTGGTCTGGGTACAGGCGATAATACAGTTTTTCTTGAAGATGCTTTCATTTCCGCAAGCTCCAGTAGCATATTTGCCGGTGGTATCATACAAGACACCTTCTCAGGCGACAACACTGTGGAGTTCGGCACTGATGGGCAGTTATCCTCTACCGGGACCTTACTTGCCTCGGCTGTAGGAATAGATCAAGATAATGAGCTAGGTTATAACACTATTTCTCTCGGACTGAACGGGATTGTATCCGTTGGCGCGACTGTAGCCGCCACCGGAATAAATCAAGAAAATGGAGTAGGCGATAACTTCCTGGATTTCGGAGAAGATGGGACCCTGACCCTTAGCGCGGGGGGGGTGGCTGTCGGAGCCCAACAATTTACTCTCAGCGGTACCAACTCTCTCATAACCGGACCAAACACGGACATAGTCGTTGTTGCGGCAGGAGCCGCCTCTGGACTAACACAGTACAGTTTCGAAGGTGAGAACACTCTCGAATTTGGACCTGATGGGTTCTTAGAGGTTGACGCCTTGGGAGCGGCCTTTGGCATAGTTCAGGAAAATGTCTTCGGCGGGAACACACTCGTGGTCGGAGAAAATGGAACCTTGAACGTTACCGCTGTGTTCGAAGCCCTTGGGATTGGGCAAATCACTGAGCAAGGCGATAATACGATCGAGATCGGCGATAATGACCCACTGACCGTTATTGCAGGCTTCGATGCTACTGGAATAGACCAGATAAATGTCTTCGGCGAGAACTCCATCTTGGTAGGCGCGGATGAGGTGATCACCGTTGAGGCCGGATTACAAGCCGTTGGAATATCACAGTTCAATGTCAACGGCGACAACATCCTCGATATCGGCCCAGATGGTAGCCTGACGGTTATAGCATTTAATCAATCTATCGGAATACTACAGGAAAATCTTGCTGGCGATAACACTCTCGTAATTGGCGCAAATGGTGACTTGACCGTTCAAGCCGGCTGGGACGCCTTTGGGATAGCGCAGACAAATGAACTCGGTAATAACTCCATCGAGATCGGAGAAAATGATCCCCTGACAGTCACTGCACTTCTCGATGCCACCGGAATCTATCAGGAGAATGAGTTCGGCGATAACTCTATCTGGATCGGCGAAGGCGAGGAAATGACCGTGACTGCCGGGTTGGCGGCCATTGGAATATTCCAGGGGAATGTTGAAGGAGATAACTTTCTCGAGATTGGACCAAATGGCACTTTGACCGTGGAGGCGGGTGGCTTCGCTATTGGAATTTGGCAGGCAAATCTCGAGGGCGACAACACACTCTCCGTTGGTGCAGATGGCGACTTGACGGTTACCGCATTTGGAGCGGCCACCGGAATCCTTCAGACAAATGCAGCCGGCAACAACTCTATCGACATCGCGGACAATGATCCCTTGACCGTTACCGCAGGTGGAGCAGCCACTGGAATTGCACAGACAAATCTCCTCGGCGAGAACTCAATCTGGGTCGGCGCGAATCAGGAGATGACCGTTACCGCTGCGCTAGTGGGTATCGGGCTAGATCAGAACAATTTCGAAGGCGATAACTTTCTCGAGATCGGGCCTAACGGAACCTTGACCGTTGAGGCTGGGTTAGCAGCCACTGGCATACTTCAGACAAATGTCTGGGGTGATAACACTCTCGTTATCGGTGAAAATGGGACCTTGACT
Source organism: Pseudovibrio japonicus (assembly GCF_014651595.1). Taxonomy (GTDB): domain Bacteria; phylum Pseudomonadota; class Alphaproteobacteria; order Rhizobiales; family Stappiaceae; genus Pseudovibrio; species Pseudovibrio japonicus. Next base: position 308,164 of record NZ_BMXE01000006.1, read on the forward strand.
GTTAACGCAGGGGGGATTGGCACTGGAATTTGGCAGGCAAATCTCAACGGCCATAACTCTATCAATGTCGCTGACAATGATCCTCTGACTGTTACTGCGATCCTCGACGCCAATGGAATACTTCAGACAAATGGAACTGGCGATAACTCTGCCTGGATCGGTGCAAATCAGGAAATGACCGTCCACGCCGGGTTAGTCGCCGTTGGAATATGGCAGGCAAATGTTGAGGGCGACAACACTCTCGATATCGGACCAAATGGCAAACTGACCGTTACCGCCCTCGGAGCGGCCACTGGCATACTGCAAACAAATGTTTGGGGTGATAACACTCTCGTAATCGGTGAAAATGGGAACATTACGGTTGACGCAGGAGGCATTGCCGTTGGAATTTGGCAGGGGAATGTTAACGGAAATAACTCCATCGAAATCGGAGAAAATGATCCCCTAACCGTCACCGCACTTCTAGACGCCACTGGTATACTTCAAACAAACGTCCACGGCGATAACTCGGCCGCGATCGGCATAGGTGAGATCATTGAAGTTAATGCTGGCTTGATCGGCATTGGTGCCCTTCAGACAAACCTCAATGGTGATAACAATCTCCACCTCGGAGAAAATGCACACGTTACCGTAAACGCGGGTGGTCTGGGCGTTGGACTTGCACAAGTAAATGGTGCCGGCAATAACTCCATCGTGCTCGGACCAAACGATCCTATAGTCGTTAACGCATTAGGAGCGGCTATTGGAATTGATCAGCTCAATATTGCCGGAGATAACTCCGTCATGATCGGAGCCGGTCAACGCATCGACGTTACTGCTGGGTTAGCGGCGATTGGTATTAAGCAACTCAATGGCGTCGGCGATAACTCCATCTGGATGGGACCAAATACCAGCATATGGTCAGAGGCACTGTTAGATGCTCATGGCGTATTCCAATTCTCTCTCGCTGGTCAGAGTGACGCCGACTTCGGATTTAACACGAATATCTCCGCTTATGCCTTACTCAACGCGGTTGGTATCGAACAACATGGTGCCGGTGCTCGTACAATATTGGGTGGCGCTTCTCATATCCGCGCTAAAGGTGGAATTGATGCAACGGGTATTCGTCAGCGTTCCGCAAACAACAGGGTTACTGTGGGACAAGGCTCCTTCATCAATGTTGAGGCAGAAGACACCGCTATCGGTATCTCGCAACTGCCAAACATCCTTGTTGGCAGCAGAAACACTGCGGTCGTCGAACTCAACAGCCGCATCAGCGTCTTTGCAGGGGATGATGCCTTAGGCATATACAGCTTGGCAACAGGCGACCATTCGTCCGTCGAAGTGCAGAATGGAGCTGAGATCTTTGCTTCAGGTGGTAGCACAGCCCACGGTATTCTCACTGTCGCCGGTAGAGCGAACGTGTTAAACCGCGGCGTCGTAATTGCCACCTCTAGGGATGCAACTCAACGCTCGTTTGGTGTTCGTATGATTGGCGATCGCAACACTCTGGAAACAAGTGGCACAATCCGCGCTGATTTGGCTCCGGACAGCGCTGCCATCTTAATGGAAGGCAATTACAACACTGTGTTGATGACTGGCGGGAATGGTGGTCCTGTCACACAAGGCCGCATCGCCTTCTTAGACGGGTTCGGTGGCTTCGGAATGGACAACACGCTGATTATAGGCCGCGAGTTTGATGCAGCCTTTACAGTGGATGCTGATCCGCATGAACTAACCGTTCTGGGTCAGGGCCAGTCCCTGACGGTCAACCAGATCGCACCATACCAGCTCAAGGTTGTCTCCATCGACTCCGATGGCTTCTTCAGAGCCTCAAGTGTCCGCATGACAGACGACCTGATCCGCTACCTGCAACAGGAGATCTACACACGTGAACTGAAAAACCGCCAGTTCCTCTATCAGGACAACGGCCTCATCCAGGACTTCTGGTTTGATGCCAGCGGGTTTGGTCAAGCCAGCACCACCGGACGGGCCTACTCCCATTTCATGGGTGCCTTCACCATCGGTTATGACCGGGCCTTTGAAGACAACGGACTGGGCGGTGTTTATGCCGGTTACTCCGTGGGTAGAGTCAATCAGGGCAACCGAAACTGGGATAACACACTCCAGACGGCCTATGCCGGTATCTACTATGACCGCGCCTTTGACCGTATCCTGACCGGCATCAACCTGCTGGGTGGTAT
>NZ_BMXE01000007.1 GCF_014651595.1 Pseudovibrio japonicus
AGCAACGGCATCCTGTGTCTCGGTGTGCTGAACAATGGTGCCAACCGGTAGCATTTCAATGTTCACGCGATCACCAGTAATCACGCCAACGCGCTCTGCCCATGCCTGTTGGAGTTCAAAATTTGGGTTACCAGCCGGGTCGGAAGACTGGAAGCGCAGCGAATAATCTGCTGCAAGTGCCGTGGTGGCAGTGGACGCTGCAATGACGGTTGCAGCTACAAATTTCAAAAGTTTCATACTCACAGTACCTCCCTGAAGAGTATTCAGTTTTTTGGCGGCGTCAGGCCGCGTTTTTCGAAATGATCTGATGCAGAATTTGATCAATGATTTCAGTTTTCGCACCGCTCACGTCGACGTTAATGTGCAGCTCGTCCGAGGACGGGGGCTGTAATGTTTCCAGTTGGCTGTCGAGCAGTTCAAGCGGCATGAAGTGATCCTGGCGGCTCAGCATTCTTTCGCGAATGAGAGCCTTTGGGCCTGAAAGGAAAATGAAACAGGCTTGCGGCACATGACTGCGGATGATGTCGCGGTAGGACCGCTTGAGCGCGGAGCATGCCACAACAACAGCAGGTGTCGCCTCTTGTTTGCTTAGATCAACAATGGCTTGAGAGAGATCGTTCAGCCAGGGCCGGCGCATTTCATCTGTCAGCGGATGTCCGCGACCCATTGCTTCAATATTGTCTGCAGGATGAAAATCATCGGCCTCGACATAGGTCGCCGGTAAACAGGTCGCCAGAGCACGCGCAACTGACGTTTTTCCGACGCCACACACTCCCATGACGACAAATATCGGTTTTTTGTAGTCTTCCACGCCCAAGTTTTCCTCCCAAGAGAATTTGATAGTAAATGATTGCGCAATCATTTTGCAAGCGCTATCTGAAATATCTAAAAAGGCGCCTAGGAACAGGGAGCAATTGTCGATGCCAAAACCAACGCTTGTAGATGTTGGACGCGAAGCGGGAGTTAGCGCAATCACGGTTTCTCGCGCACTTCGCTCACCTGAAAAGGTGTCTGAAGCGCTGCGCAGAAAAGTGGATAGGGCTGTGAAAAAACTGGGTTACGTGCCCAATCAATCAGCGTCTACTCTTGCATCAAACAAGTCCAACTCCATCGTTGTGATGGTGCCTTCTATCTCCAACAACGTCTTCACAGATGTGCTGGGGGGAATCAGCGATGCACTGCATGGTTCCCGTTTCAACATGCAAATCGGTTACACCAACTATGATTCGCTGGAGGAAGAACGAATCCTGCGATCGTTCCTGAACCCAACCCCCTCCGGTGTCATCATCTCTGGTCTTGAGCAGACTGAGGAAACCAGACAGATCCTTGCAAATGCGGGCGTTCCGGTTGTGCAGATTATGGACATCAGTCCGGACCCAATCGACATGATTGTGGGCTTTTCTCATGATCAGGCGGCAGAAACAGCAACACAGCATCTGGTGGATGCGGGGTATAGGAACATAGGTTTCATCGGCGCGCAGATGGATCCGCGTTCGCAAAAGCGCTTGGCTGGGTTCAAGAAGGCAATCAAGGCTAATGGAACATTGCTTGAGCAAAGCATTGCGGTGACCAACAAGCCTTCCAGTGCGCATATGGGCGCTGTCTTGCTGAGCAAGCTGACTTCCCAGTTTCCTGAGTGCGATGCTGTTTTGTGTAACAACGATGATTTGGCGGTTGGTGTGCTGTTTGAATGTCAGCGCCGTGGGATCAAGGTGCCGGAAGAGTTCGGTATCTGCGGCTTCAACGATTTAGGAATATCCTCAGAGACGGTCCCAAGCATCACATCAGTGACCACCCCCCTACGTGAGATAGGTCGTCTCGCTGCTGCGATGGTGATTGGTGAGGAGGAAGAGTCTTCAAGTCCGATTGTAGACTTGAGCTACAATATCTCCGTGCGCGAAAGCACACAGAGAGTTTAATCCGGAGCGTTGATTGGCGCTCGTGGAACGGCAATCCCTGCAACGAGGAGGAGTATCTTGTTGGCCTCCCCGTCCTTGCAATCAAACGCAGGAGCCTTCGCAGAAACGTGCACGAAGGCCGCTGGTGTCTTGCTTATGGACGGTTTTCGATCCAGGCTTTCAGGGCTGCTACGTCTGGTTCGATAAACTCGGCAATACCGCCGGAGAATTCCTTGAATGCATCAATGTTGATGTCATTGGTGCCCACCAGAACATCTGCGCCGGTTTCCAGAGCCTTTACAATCAGGTCACGAAAACCACTGCCATTGGCTTCTTGTTCGCCAAACTTGTTCAGAATGAAAACATCAAAGGGCTCGTCAATACGCTGCGCCACCTCTCCGGCGGCTTGCGCGAGTGCTGCGGTGTTCAACCGGCAGCCTGAGGCCTCTTTGCCAAGAGATTGAGTGATGGAGATTTCAGGGCCATCTGGTAGGACGCGCACTTCCATGTCGCAGCGGTGCCGGTCTGTGGTCACTGATTCTGCCTGCACGATACCGCAGGTCCGGATGCCCGCTTCCCGAAGCGTTTCGGAAAGTTCTGTCAGCACCAGTTTTCCTTTTGGCAGGGTGTAAGCAATTCTCATCTGGGGTCTTCCTCGCGCTTCTGGTTTTCGCCTATGTGAAAGCTCTCATATCAAATTGCACAATTTCTGGCTTGATCTGCGCAAGGTTCCTCCTGCGGCGAATGCGCACAATCCTCCTGTTTTGAAGAGCATTTGCGCATTCACATCATGACGCAGAACCCGGTTTTCTCACTGCGGGTGTAGGCCCCTACCCTACAAAAGCCAGCTCGTTATCGTGATAATTTCGTACTTCAGATAGGGCAGCTTGTCGAGGTTGCAAAGCTTTACCTGCGTTCGTGAGTAGCGCCGTGATTGCAGGTGATGAGGCTGCATCATACCGCAGTGTGGCCTCTGAACCTCCGGTCAGCGTGACTGACTGAAGTGTTGTCGGTGGCTGGAACTTACTGTTGTGCAAGAGCTCAAGTTCCCTCCCCTCAAGTAGTTCGTAGGGCCGCTCACATGTCACATGGATCCGGTCTTCCTCAATGCGGCGCACAACAACCGGTGTTGTATTTTGCGACTTGAGGCGAACGAATCCGGCAGCGTTTGCGTCTACCAGAGCGGAGGGTTCCGGCAGGCTGTAGCGGTTGAAAATCCAATCATAATCGCGCGACGGATAGCGACGCCGGAGCAGTTCAAGTTCACTGCGGGTCAGAGCGCTGGCACCTTGCATTGGTCCGTGGAGGAACAGGTCAAGGTTCGTGGGACTCCAGCGATTGCCGTTATAAGTCGAAACCACCTTGTCCGGGCGCTGGAAACTGTCAAACTCATATTCCATGTAATATTTGAAAAGGTTGCGTTGCTCCGGGACGCCCTGATAAGTCGCAGCGTAATCCTTACGCATCTCTGTGAGGTTGAGATGCCCACCCACCGCTGGGGCACCGTTCACATAATCGAAGGTATCGATCACCTCTTCGCTCAGCCTGCGGAACAGGAGCAATCCCTCATAAAACGCTCTATGTGTGGGGTTAGATGCCATCACGATGTCATGGAGCCCCAGATCTTCCCGTGCGAGCTGAAACGTGTATTTCAGGAGGGCGTGAACAAGTTCGCCATTGCGTGATCGGTGATCGGGATGAATGGCCAGTGTGCCGCCCTCTGCGATGCGGCGATTCCATTGTTGAATAGGGGAGAGTGAGAAAATCTTTTCCAAAGGGAGGTCTTCGCGCGATTTCACTATGAGCGTTGTCGTAGCAATCACGGTATCGCCTGTCTTGGCGATGAATGTGTAGCACGATGGCAGGACGTAGTATGGGATGAACCTGTAGCCAGTCCCATTTTCCGTCATTAACCCAGCGCTCGTGTAGGAATCGTAGAGCAACTTGCTGACCTGGCTCAGTTCATCAGGCGTTTCAACTTGTTTGAAGATAACGTTCTCAGGCGGCTTGTTTTGTAATCTTACCCGCCTTCTTTGCACGGAAACCCGACGTGCCTTCGTGGTTTCACAGGCTGTCCCTGTCCTTATCGTATCACTCATGATCAAAACCTATACTTAAAAGACTTAGCGGGACTAATAATAAATATGTATTGTCCCAGGGTAATGATCATGCAAATAATGTAAAAATTAAATAGATTATATTTAATATTAACGTTAATATTATTATTATAGTTGACTTGTGTTTGTCAGATGCAAACTTTGCATTTGAAAGTTGCATGATGAACTAGGTTCTCATGATAAATATTGAGTTCTTGTTTATTTGTACTTGTCTTACTTTTGTTTTTATTAGTGGAGGAAGATATTGACTGTTCTAGCTGCATCTCAGGTACAGGAGTCTTCAACGGATGGTTGTGCAGGCTTTTCCTATGACGCTGCCTTTTCTCGCAATATTGGATGGGTTACGCGTGAAGAGCAACAGAAACTACGAGGCAAGCGAGTTGCCATTGCTGGTATGGGCGGCGTCGGAGGAATTCACGCCATAACACTGGCACGATTAGGGATTGGTGCGTTCAGCATCGCTGACTTTGATCATTTCGACGTTGTCAACTTCAACCGCCAGATTGGCGCCACCGTTAGTACGCTGCAGGAACCCAAGGTCTCAGTGATGGCTGAGCAGGTACGCAACATCAACCCAGAAGTTGATCTGCGGGTTTTCTCAGAGGGCGTTACCAATGAGAACATTGATGCGTTTTTGAATGGCGTCGATCTGTATGTCGACGGCTTCGATTTCTTTGCACTGGACATACGCAGAAAGGTCTTTGCCAAATGCCGTGAACTGGAAATTCCCGCCGTCACGGCTGCTCCCCTCGGCATGGGTACGGCCTATCTGTGCTTTACACCCGATGGCATGAGCTTTGAAGACTACTTCCAGTTTGAGGGAGAGGATGAGCTCGGCCAGTACTGTCAGTTTTACTTGGGCCTCGCCCCAAGTGAACTGCACCGCTCTTCTCTGATGGACAGCTCTCAACTCAACCTGAAAGAAGAGCGCGGCCCTTCCACTGCCGCCGGATGTCAACTGGCGGCCGGAGTCGCTGGCGCGCAAGCGGTCAAGCTTCTGCTTGGTCGCGGCCCTTTGAAACCAGCACCCTGGTATCATCATTTTGATGCCTACGAAGGTGAGTTTGTAACCAAACGCCTGCCCTCGGGAAACAAAAATTTCTCTCAGAAACTGAAACTTAAGAAGATGAAGGAGCAGTTTGCTTAGTTTCTGCGTGACTGCAAAAATAGAGGTGCGCGGGAGGCCTGCTTTTTAAAAGGTAGGTCGCGTGGTGGCGGGCAAAACATGCGGTGCTCGCGTACCTCTACGCAAAGTTACGCACTTTCGGCAAATTTAATATGAGTATATCACTCAGGTTATTGACTTTTGTCAATTAACTGAGGGAATGAACGTGATCTACAAGAATTGCAACTCATTCGCATTTGCGACTCGCTCGTTTTCTATCCCCTTCCGATGGAAACCCTAATATGATCACGCGCCGTTCTTTTCTTTCACAAACCGCAGGCTTCACTGCTGCCGCTTCGATAGGCACCTCAGTGCCGGTTATGGCTGCGGCGGGCAGTCCGGTGCTGAAGCTTTATGGTCCGCCAGTGGGCCCCTCTGTTGTACTGTCTTACATCGCCAACAAAGGCTTGCTTTCGGACTACACGCAGAACGTGGACTTTACCGTCTACAAATCCCCCGATGTCCTGCGCGCTGGCTTTATTTCCGGTGACTGGCAGCTGGCTGGCACCCCCTCTTATGTTGCTGCAAACCTTGCCAACAAAGGACTTCCCGTAAAGATGCTGAACATCATGAGCTGGGGCATGCTTTATGTGCTCAGTTATGATGGCTCGGTTACGTCACCGGCGGATCTGGCTGGCGAACAGGTTGGTATGTTCTTTCGTAATGACATGCCTGATTTGGTGTTTGGAACCGTCATGGAGCAAAACGGCCTGACGGCGGGCAAGGACTATACGCTCCACTATGTGAGCACCCCGTTTGAGGCGCTGCAATTGCTTCTCTCCGGTCGCATCAAACACTGTGTTTTGCCCGAACCAGCTGCAACGGCAGGCATGGTCAAAGGCAAGACGGTTGGCAAATCGGTCTATCGCTCCATCGATCTGACGAAAGAATGGGCGTCTGTAACCGGCGGCAATGGCCGCTTTCCGATGGCGGGCATGATGGTGCACGAAGATCTGCTCAATGAACAGCCCGAGTTGGTGGAAGGTTTTCAAAAAGCGTGTGTGACCGGCACAGAATGGGTCAAGGCAAATCCGGAGGAAGCAGCAGCTGTTTCCTCCGATAGCATCCCAATGCCTGCCGATATGATCGCACAGTCCATACCCCATACGCACCTGACAGCAGAGCGTGCCAAAGACATTCGCGGCGAGCTGGAACAGTTTTACTCCATTTTGGCACAGAAGAACCCATCAATCATTGGTGGGAAACTCCCCAACGCGGATTTCTACCTGTAGCGAAGCAGGCTCGGCGGGCCGTCCCAAGGTTACGGTCACCTGGCCTGCTGAGCCCCAAACAACGAGAACGTACCTGATGAACCGTCACATGCTATCGACGTTGATGAGCAGACTTTGGAGTGGGTGGGGCACTATGGCCGGGGTATGTCTCATTTTCGCGCTGTGGCAGATCGGCTTTGAAACCTTCGGCCCATTGGTGCTACCCGCACCACTGGACGCGTTGGAGCGTTTGGCCCACATAGTCGCCGTGCCATCGGGGCTGGACTACATTTTGATCACCGCCAGACGTGCTTTTGCAGGCTTCTTGCTTGCCAGCACCGTCGGCATCTTCTTTGGCCTGATTGCAGGCTGGTCGAACACACTGTCCCTGCTTTGCAAGCCGTTCATCACCGTGGCACTTGGTGTGCCGCCGATTGCATGGATCGTGCTTGCATTGCTGTGGTTTGGCGGTGGGGACGGCACGCCGGTCTTTACGGTGTTCATCTCCACGATCCCGTTGATCTTCGCAGGCGCTCTGCAAGGCGTGCGGATGCGGGAGAAGGAGCTTGATGAGATGGCACAGAGTTTTCATGTGCCGCTGCTCCAACGTTTCTGGCAGGTGCAGGCGCCGCAGATTGTCTCATACCTGTTTCCAGCGTGGGCCACCGCGTTGGGGCTCAGCTGGAAAGTGGTCGTGATGGCGGAGTTGCTTTCAAGCACGCGCGGCATTGGCGCGGGTCTTGCGGAGGCGCGGGTTAATATCGATACCGCCGCTACCATGGCATGGATTGTCGTGATTGTCGGGCTGCTGCTGGTGATCGAGGGCATATTGCTCAACCCTGTTAAAGACTATGTGGAGGGCTGGAAGCATGCCGACTGAGACTGCCCCCTTGCTTTCTGTTATGCCCAGTGTCTCATCAGAAACACAGCCTTCCGTCTTGTCCGTCTCGGTCACAGACCACCGCTATCATCCCCTTCAGCAAACACTGGCGCCATGTGCGCTGGAGCTGAAAAAGGGCGAGGTCGTTAGCATCATAGGCCCATCCGGCTGCGGCAAGTCCACTTTCCTGCGGATCGCTGCCGGATTGATTGAGGCGAGTGCGGGAACAGTCACAAGCATCGCCGACCGCACGGCAATCCTGTTTCAGGAGCACCGGTTGCTGTCGTGGAAGAGCCTGTTAAACAACATCAGCTTTGGCCTTCAGGGACAAAAGCTTTCCAAGCTCGAGCGCATGACGAAAGCGCGAACCGTCGCCACTGCGATGGGTTTTGCCGAGGAGGACCTGATCAAATACCCCTCCGAGCTTTCCGGCGGCATGCGCCAGCGTGGGGCTTTGGCCCGTGCAATGGCGATTGAGCCAGACCTGCTGTTTCTGGATGAACCCTTCAGCGCTCTGGACATTGGACGCCGCCGCGATCTTTATCGGCTCGTGCTGCATGAAGTTGATCAGAAGCAGTGCTCCGTTTTGATGGTCACGCACGATGTAACCGAAGCCTTGGCGCTTAGCGACCGTGTCTTGATTATGGCCCCAGATCCCGGACACTTTTCCAAGGAATATGAAGTGCCATTGATGCGCTCCGAGCGCACACGGCGAAACCTCATGGACCTTGAGGCGAGCTTGCTTGCCGATGACCGGATCGCGCACCTGTTCAACATGAGAAATTGGGAACGGCTGGTATGACGGACTTTGTACGTATCCCTGACCAGAAACGCTCTTTGTTTGAAGCGCCTGTATTTTCTGAAGGGTTCAGGGTCTTCTTCCCACTGACAGCGCTTTACGCTCTGTTTTCCATCGTGATTTGGGGGCTGGTGCTTGCGGATGTGCTGCCGATGCCGTTCGATGCAGATCCATTGCTCTTCCATCAGTACGAGATGTTCTTTGGCGTCTTTGCCGGGGCAATGGCAGGTTTTTTGACCACAGCGCTGCCATCGTGGTCCAACACACCAAAAATAGCGGGTGCACAACTGGCCGGTCTGGGTGCTCTCTGGCTGGCAGGCCGTGTTGCCTTCTGGCTGCTCGGGGTTCTCCCTGCCCCAGCTGTCTTCGTGGTTCAGGCTCTGTTTCCCGCCGCGGTTTTGTTCATTGTACTGCCAAGACTCTGGCAGACCAAGATGCGTCATCTCCTATGGCCGGTGCTGTTGCTCTTCGCGGCGCAGCTTATGAGCTTTTGGGAGTTGTCGGTGTTTGGCGTCTTCGAGCGGGGGCTTGCGGTTGCCGAAGGGGCGCTTGTCCTGATGGTGCTCACCTCGCTGGCACCGATCACTATGGTGATTGTGAATGACGCCTTGTCTACGCGCAAAGATGGAGCGGTCTTTATTCCGCGCCCGCCAATGAGACGGGCTGCCCTGTTCTGCATCACTGCATTTACCCTTGCCAAAGTGCTGGGTGCATCGGATGCCCTTCAGGGATGGCTTGCACTGGCGTCTGCATGTGCGGTGCTCAACATGCTGCAGGACTGGCATCTGCCCGGCGCCTTAAGAACCCCGTTCGCCAAGGCGCTTTACCTGACCTATTGGTTTTTTGGAATTGGTTTTGCCATGCAAGCTGGTGGCTTGTTGGAGCTACTGCCTGCAGGGGCTTACGTATCCGGCCAGCATATGCTCTTCATCGGCGGCCTGTCACTGGCGACCTTCATGGTTCTGATTATCGCCGGCCTGCGTCATGCCGGATACTCCCTGAAACTTCCCAAGCTGCCGGGAGTCGGAATTCTGGCTCTCATCGGTGCGTGCCTCGTGCGCTCGCTGGGACCGCTGTTTGTGCCTGATCTGAATATCATGCCACTCGCCTGGTCTCTGTTTGCTTTGGCCTTCACCTTGTACCTGATCCACTTCCTCCCGGTGTTCCTTCGTGAAAACGCTGTAGAATAAAGGCAATTGACGATGTTTTCTCTCTCTAGATTTTTAGTGTCAAAGAAGCGCAAGTGCTCGGAAGACCTGGCTACAGATGTCCCGCAGTCCTGCCCTGTGACAGGAGACACCTGCAATATGAATGACAGGGAATCTTGTCACGACGCCCGGTGCTGCATCCTCTCAGGCCTTGCTTTTCAGTCAGGCACTGATCAACACCAGTTCGTCGACGATATCTGGTCCGTCGAGAAGCGCTGAGACGATGGTCGTGCTTCTTCAGCGGGCCCCTTCAAACCGCCTGATCTGACCGAGTAGAGTTTCGGTCAACTGTTCTTTGCCTCTGGCCTATGATAATTTCCGGATGTATTAGTCCATGATACTCGCGCAAGGTGTGCTGATTGCTCTTGATGGGTCAGCTTGCTTAACGCAGCGGCTTTGGAAGGTGGACGATGACGAAGAATATCGTGGTGTTTTCAGATGGGACCGGTCAGGAGGGCGGTGAGGGCCCGGACACGAACATCTACAAGCTCTTCAAGATTTGCGAAAACAGAACCAAGCGGCAGGTGTTGTTTTATGACCGGGGTCTGGGTACAACAGCCCATTGCTCCCGTTTTGTGCGGTTTCTTGCCAACATCACTGGATTCGGCATCAGCAAGAACCTGAAGGAATGCTATCAGTTCATCTTCGATAATTATCAGGCCAAGGACAAGATTTTCTTGTTCGGTTTCAGCCGCGGAGCCACCACAGTGCGTAGTCTGGCAGGCTTCATCGAAATGTTCGGCATCCTGCCAAAGTCACGCCCCGAGCTGATTGCCAAAGCCTATAGGATCTACCAGATCAGTGACCCTGAGCGCCGCAAGATCAAGGCCAGGGAATTTCGAGAAAAGCACCACAATATGTGGGTAGAAATCGAATTCCTCGGCGTATGGGATACGGTTGCCGCGCTTGGGCTTCCATGGAAGCCGCTTTCAGCTGCCGTCAACAAGATCCCCGGCTTCAAACACGAGTTTCATGACCTGACTTTGCCGCCTTCGGTGAAAAATGCCTACCATGCTCTATCCATTGACGATGAGCGCGAGGTGTTTCATCCCGTATTGTGGAACGAGGCCACCGCTCCCAACCAGATCATGCAACAGACATGGTTTGCAGGTGTGCATACGGATGTGGGTGGCGGGTATGCGGACGCGCGTTTGTCTGACATCACCTTCAAATGGATGCTCAAGCATGCGGAACGCAGTGGCCTGCGTATTCATGGAGGCAGCCGCAAAGTACTGAGTGCCAAGCTGACCCCGGATGAGGCGGGGACCATCCATAACCCGCGTGAAGGCATCTTTGAGTATATCTACAAGGTCAAACAGCGAGACTGGCCGCAGCAGGATGAAAACGAGCGGGCACGTGGTCAGCCTCATGTCCATGCCAGCGTGTTCGAGCGGGTGAACAACCCGGAGATGAACTACAAGCCATGGATAGTGGATCATAACCCGATTGAGGAACCAGCAATCCGGCGCACGGCTCCTGTAGAAGAGACGGAAACCTCGTGAAACAAAAAAGCCGGGGCAACTGATGCTGCTCCGGCCAGAATTCTTGCAGGAAAAGCTATGACTTTCGGTGACCTGTGATCATCGGTGTCACCAGATCCTCACGTTTCCATATGCGGTAGAAGAAGATCGCTGCCACATGCAGTCCCATCAAAATGAGCGTGGCGCGGGCCAAAATGCCGTGCCATGCCAAGGCTGTGCGGGCACCGTCGATACCCACCCATGACGCCAGAGGGCCCACATTGATGTAGTCTTCCGGGTCGACGAATAGGCCGAGTGCCGCCTGCGCTCCGATCAGCCCAAGCAGCAGTAAGACGAACAACCCACCAAGAGGATTGTGGCCCTTCCAGTTGCACGGCTGTCGGCTTGGCAGTTTGAGCATGTAGGACAGGATTGCTTTTGGGCCAAAGATGAAGCTTGAGAACCGGGAGGTCTCGGAACCAACAAAACCCCAGATCAGACGAAACGCAATGAGCGCGAGCACTGCATAGCCAAACCAGAAATGCAGCGTCATAACGTCAGGTCCGAATTCACCCAAACCCCATGCGGCAACAACACTGCTTGCAAACAGCCAGTGGAACAGGCGCAGGGGCAAATCCCATTTACGGGTGGCTTTGCTCCTCTGCGTTTCCATAGAATAGTCAGTGCTCGCAGTTGTCATCGCTTAAAAGTCCTTGGAGCGGTAGTCGGAGTGACAGCCCTTGCAAGAACCACCCAGTTTGCCCAGTGCCTTGCCCAATGCGGCACGACCTTCGCCTGCTGCTTCATTCATGGCAACGAGCGCTTCATTGGTCGCATCGGCTTTTGCGTGAAGGCCGTCCATATCTTCCCAGATTACAGGCAGCGCGCGTGTTTTGCCCGGCATGTCTGCGTTGGATGTGCCAGCTGGGTAAAGACGTTCAGTGTCGTACTTGCCAAGAAGCATCATGTTGGCAACAGCGGTTTTTGCAGTGTCGGCGTTGTATTCAATCTCGCCCTTTGCCAAGGCAGACAATGTCGCCATGTCATGACCGAGCACTCTGTAATAAGCGCGGCGTGACTCTACCGCGTCTTCCTTGGTGATCCCGGCAGCGAGAGCTGAAGTTGCCGTCATTGCGATGACTGCCGAAATAAGTAACTTACGCATGGATCTCTCCGCAAATGTAATACTGAAAGTATTATATTGTAGTTTTCCGCCCTTATGTAGGTGAATAAAGATAATATTGGTCAATAGCAAATATGTTGCTTTACTTATTTTAGTTGTACTTAAGTGTATGTCCTTATATATCGTTATTTGTGTTCGTTATTAAGAGGATCAGGTAAGCTAATTCAAGGTTCAATACTAATAGTGTAATAGTTTGTGGCAGAATATAACGAGAGTTTGTTGTGTTGGATTGGTTGGGTCATGCTGGTACAACTTCGTCGACCAAATGACCCTCGTCCATGGTCAAAATTCGGTCTGCCAACTGCAAAATCCGGTTGTCGTGGGTGACCATGACCGTGGTTATCCCACGTTTTTCACCAAGCTCCTTGAGCAGTTTGACAACAGTCAAGCCGGTGTCCTTATCAAGTGCGGCTGTTGGTTCATCCGCAAAGACAATATCGGGCGAGGCGACAAGCGCACGTGCAATGGCAACACGCTGCTTTTGACCGCCGGAAAGATGGGCGGGCATATAGTCAAGTCGATCTTCCAACCCGAGGAGGGACAGGATGTGGCGTGCAGCTTTGTTCTGCTGTTCTACATCGACTGTTGCCCTTACCCCGCTCTGGTGCACCTGCAGGCCCATCAACACATTCTGTGTTGCTGTCAGGCTTTCATGCAGGTTGTGGGCCTGAAAGATAAAGCCGAGGCGTCGCCGCAACATGATCTTCATGGTCTCGTCTGCACCATGGAGTTCGTGCCCCAGCAGAGAGAGTTGGCCCTTCTGCACGTCTCTCAGGCAGCCCATGAGCGTGAGCATTGTAGTTTTGCCGGAGCCCGACGGCCCCATCAGCACGGTCAAGCTGCCTTTTTTGATCGCGAAGTCGATGTCAAAAATTGCTTGCTTGCGCGTTTCTCCTTCACCAAACCAATGACTAAGGCCAGAAACGCTGATCGGGCTATGTGGTGTGTATGTCATGCGCTCCCCCTAGAACAGATCTGCCGGATCAGCATGTGCCAATCGCCGTGTTGCGATGGTGCCGGAAAGTGCGCAGGCGGCCAGCGTTCCGATAAAAACCATTAGGCCACTGGCAAGTGTCAGCTCCACAGGCAAACCGGATTTCAGGACGAGCAAATGGTAAATGCCGGCGGCTGCTAACACGCTGGGAAAGAACCCGAAGACTGCGAGGATTATGGCCTCTTCAAAGATGATGCTGAGGAAAAAGCCTTCACCAAACCCCATGGCCTTGAAGGTGGCATATTCTTTGAGGTGGTCAGCCACATCTGTACTGAGAACCTGATAGACAATGACGATGCCCACCAGAACACCAATAACGGTACCAAAACCGAAAATGATGCCCACCGGCTTCTCAGAGGTCTGATAGGCCTGCTCATCTGCCGCTGCTTTGGCAAAGCTGCGGATTTTCAGGGTCTCCGTCGGCAAAACCTGCTTAAGAAGTTCGACCGTCCTATCAATGGAGGCACCCGGCTGCACCTGCAGCAAAATGTGGTCCGGCGCTCCGGAACTGCGGGAGGGTGACAGGCGCAAGACGCTTTGGTCAGACATTACAAGATTGCCATCCGCACTGAACCCGGCCCCATTCTGCAAGGTGCCGATCAGCTTGATCTGGCGGTTTTTCATCTCAAAGACAGCAGGCGTCTCCGGCGAGAGGGAATTGAAGAATACTTCTGTGCCACCGCGTGTTTTGCGGTCTATCAGCGCCGTGTCAGGCAATGCCAGTTGCAAAAACTGAGGGCGCAGCACCGGTGCCATGAAATCAATGGCTTCAATAGGCAGGCCGACCAGTTGTAAAGCGGAGGTCTGGTCTTCCTGCACCCGCCAGTCAACCATGGAGATGTAAACGGGTGCGGCCGACGCAACTTCCGGCACAGCCAGGGCGTTCAACATGTGGACACGGGCAACGTTACCGCCTTCTGTCAGCGACTTAGAATCAGATGAAGAGATCAAGATATCTGCTTCGAAAAGCTGATAAGGCTGAAGCGTGGAGCCTGTGAGCGCTCCCATCATTCCAAGCTGCACAAACACTAGTACATTGGCAAAAGCAACGCCCGCCAGTGCAGCAGCAAAACGGCCTTTGTTGTGTGTCAGCTGCAGCCAGCCAATCGGGAGCCGTCCCAAAACCCATGTGAGAAACCGGGTCACTTGATGGCCTCGTTATTAGCTGGCTGGAAATAGCCAAGGATCTCCAGATTGGTGAGGTTTGCAGCTAGTTCCGAGGAGGTTTCGTCCAGCGTGACTACGACTGTCACCACACGCGCGTCGGTGTTTGCTGCAGGATCAACGCTGATGATGTTCTGGCGGCCCACAATGAGCCCGATCTCCGTAAGGGTGCCACGAAGCTCCTGAGCCAGAGCCTCTGCCCGCAGTGTGACAGCGTTACCTATGTTCAAACGACCGATCTGGTTCTGGTAGATCTCCATCTCCGCTGTCATCAGGCGGGTGTTGCCGAACTCGATCAGTCCTGCGGAGGCTGGACGTTCTCCGGGCTGCACCAAAAGGTCCAGAACCGTGCCATCAAATGGTGCGCGGACGACAGATTTTTCAAGGTTCACTTCAGCGGTGCGCAACGCGACCTGCGCTGCGTGCAATTTGCGTTTAGCCAGTTCCACATCAGCCTGAGAAATTTCCGTGGAGCTGCTGTATCGTTTGAGCGTCGCCGCCTTACGCGCCACATCCAACAAAGCACTCTCCGCTTCTGCTTCCGCACGATCCAGCTGGGCCTGCGTCACCACCTTGCGGGCAAACAGAGACTTGGTGCGTTCCAGCTCAGCCTGTGCCAGATCCGCATTGGTTCTGGCCCGGTTCAGGTCAGCCTCATTCTCCACCTGACTGGCCGTGGTAGACAGCTGTACCTGTCGTAGCGAGGCTTCGGATACCGCGATCTCTGCTTGTGCTGCTTCAACGCTCGCTTCAAGTGAAGGACGGTTGTCAAGCGTCGCCAGAACGGTGCCTTTCTCGACCCAGTCGCCAACGGAAACCGGTAGATCCGCAATACGTGCATCCCCTGCCCCAAATGGCAGCGCGATGGTTGAGACACCATCCCGTGGGATCAACTTTCCAAGTGCAACGACAGCACCCGCCTGCAGTGCTGAGATGTCTTCTTTGGTGACTGTTGTATTGATTGGAACAGCGATTTTCAAATCACTTCCACCACCAGGTTCCAGACCTGTCATCTCATAGAATAGGCGCAGGCCAGAAGGCTGAAAGTACATTCCCATAACACCGCCGGTAAACATTATAGCGATGACAACAGGGACAAGCAGAATGACCCGCTTGAATGGCAAGCCCTTGCGGACCCTCCCAGAAATGGAGGATATGCCTGTGTCTTCCAAAGGCAAATCGTTGTTTGGAGCATGGTGATGGGTCACAGGATCCCCTCTGCTGTGACTTGTAAACTGTTATATTCTATTGTTCTAAAATTAGGTGCGTGCAATTTAAAAACTGTATTGATTTGTAATGATTTGTAACGCAGCTGGATTTTGGGATTTGGCTTAGGAGGAGTTTGTGCCTGCGCGTCATCTTAGTAGCCTCAACGGTAGACACTGGATGAACGCGGCAATGTGGCTTCCCGCAGTCATTCTGGGCTCGTTGGTTTCAAACGGTTCGGCCCTGTCTTTTCGTCGAGTATCTGCCTTAAGATTTCTCCTGAGGGTTGTGTTTCGCTACACTTTTATACATACGAACAGAGCTCACTCTAGTTGTGCTGTCTTCGATCAACGGCGCATGAAGAAGGCATCTTGAGCTTGATAGGGATTATTTATGATTAAGTATTTTTTGAGTGCTGCCATCGTTATGGCGGGGGCAGGCGCAGCATTTGCCGAAACACGTTCCGGTGATGTGCGAGCCAATCGCTCGTCGATTGTAAACCGGCATTTTTACTATGATGCGCAGTTGTGTAGCTCGGGGCCGATTGCTCAGGTAAAGCTGAAAAAAGAGCCAAAGCATGGCACTGTTAAGATTGTCAGAAGTGCTTGGGTTCCAGAAAAGGGGAAGTGTAAGGGCAAGAAATTCAAGGGTGTCGATATTATTTATACGCCCAAGAAAGGGTACCGCGGACCTGACGAGTTTGCGACAAAGTACTCTATGCCGCAATACACCAACCGAAGCACGATGAGATACCTTCACGACACCTACGAGGTCAATGTGAAGTAAGTTCTACCAGTATCAGATATAACAAAAGCCCGAGGTGCAATGCATGCCTCGGGCTTTTGCGTCATGAGACAGATCTAGGATGTCGCCATGGTTTTTGAAGGTGCTACTGGCTTACATCTCTTCTTAGTCGCCGCAGCCTGCAAGGCGTCGTATTCGCCCTTCAGACTCGCCAGTTCTTCTTTGTTGTCGTCTGTCGCAGCAAGCAGGAAGAGGCTTGGCCAGAACACCAGCAGGCCGACGCCCATGATCAATGCATCGGCAGTTGCGGCGTCCTCTTGATCGCCGGTCACCTCTTGAACTCTTGCACCAACTGCAACGAGTTCCTCATTGATTTCCCGACACTTAAAAGAGTTATACTTACTCGAAGAGACATAGTTTGCCTTGATGCTGCTTGGTGACGATGCACAACCAGCGACAGCAGCCATCAGACACGCTGATACGGCTACATTAATAACTTTCCGCAAAATCAAAATGTTACCCCAACTTCGAATTAATTTATTTCAATCCAGAGTTGCTTTTCTCTCAGTCCGATACCTTTTGTCTACTGAAAAATAATGGATTAGACCTAAATACTAGTATATCGGGACAGTCCTGAGAGTACCTGCTGTTTCCATGTGCAGAGGGGCCACAGGCACGAAAAAGCCCCGAAGTGGTTTCACACTCCGGGGCTTCCCATATTAATCGATAGTTGGAACTAGCTGATCTTACCAAGCAGGTTGTCCATGGAAGACTTTGCATCACCGTAGTACATGCGGGAGTTTTCCTTGTAGAACAGCGGGTTCTCGATGCCGGAGTAACCAGTACCCTGACCACGCTTGGAGATGAACACGTGCTTGGCTTTCCACACTTCCAGAACCGGCATGCCGGCGATTGGTGAGTTTGGATCTTCCTGAGCTGCCGGGTTCACAATGTCGTTTGCGCCAATGATGATGACAACATCTGTATCCGGGAAATCATCGTTGATCTCATCCATTTCCAGAACGATGTCATAAGGCACTTTTGCTTCAGCAAGCAGCACGTTCATGTGGCCTGGAAGACGGCCTGCGACCGGGTGGATTGCGAACCGAACGTTCTTGCCTTTGGCACGCAGACGCTTGGTCAGTTCAGAAACGGACTGCTGTGCCTGAGCAACAGCCATGCCGTAACCCGGTACAATCACAACGCTATCTGCATCGTTGAGGGTCTCAGCCACAAAGTCCGCATCCGTTGGAACCATCTCGCCTTCGATTTCCTGTGCCGGACCTGTTGTTGTGCCAAAGCCGCCAAGAATAACGGAAACAAAGTGCCGGTTCATCGCCTTACACATGATGTAAGAGAGGATCGCACCGGAGGAACCAACCAGAGCACCTGTCACGATCAGCAGATCGTTGCCGAGCAAGAAACCTGTCGCTGCAGCTGCCCAACCGGAGTAGGAGTTCAGCATGGAAACAACAACGGGCATGTCCGCCCCACCAATGGCCATAACCATGTGCCAACCAATGAAGAAGGCGATCAGGGTCATCAGGTAGAGTGTCCAGGAACCGGCGTGGTTCATGTACATGATCAGCAGGATGATAGAGAGTACCAACAGGCCCGCGTTCAGGGCATGACGGCCCGGCAGAAGCAAAGCCTTACCGCCGATCTTTCCAGCCAGCTTACCGTAAGCGACGATAGAGCCGGTGAAAGTGATCGCGCCGATGAAGACGCCAATGAAGATCTCCACCTCGTGGATGACCAGCTCAGCGCCTGCCAAACCTTCTGGTGGAGCGATATCTGAGTTGATGCCGATGAAGACAGCTGCCAGACCCACGAAGGAGTGCAGAGCAGCCACCAGCTGCGGCATGCCAGTCATTTCAACGCGTTGCGCGACGACTACACCAGCAGCAGCACCTGCTGCAACAGTGATGATCAGCATGATCGCAACGGCAGGGCTTGTTAGATCAACACCTGCGCCAAAGATCGTTGCAAGCACAGCCAGTGCCATGCCGACGATACCAAACCAAACAGCGCGTTTTGCGCTTTCCTGATTGGACAGACCACCCAGAGACAGGATGAACAGTACGGTTGCCGCAATATAAGCGGCGGTTTGAAGTCCGATAGACATAATGCTTCCCTCCCCCGCTTAAGACTTGTTGAACATCTGGAGCATACGGCGCGTAACCATAAACCCGCCGACGATATTGATCGATGCAATGAGCACCGAGATGCCTGCGAGGAAATAAACGATCCAGCTGCCAGAGCCGAGCTGCAGCAGGGCACCGAGAATAATGATGCCGGAGATCGCGTTGGTAACCGCCATAAGTGGCGTATGCAGTGAGTGAGCCACACCCCAGATGACCTGGAAGCCGACAAATACTGCAAGGACGAATACGATGAAGTGTTGCATAAAGTCTGCCGGTGCATAGGCGCCAATCAACGCCATAATAGCGGCACCACCGACCAGCAAACCAATCTGCTTGCGACCAGCAGCCTTGGTTGCTGCTTCCTCTTCAGCCGCCAGTTCCTCAGGGGTTTTCTCAGGAGCTTTTGGCTTTTGGGCAGCAATTGCAGCAACTTTTGGCTTTGGCGGCGGGAAGGTGATTTCGCCGTCCTTGGTTGCCGTCGCACCGCGGATAACGTCATCTTCCATATTGATGTTGGCCTGACCGTCCTTCTCAGGGGTCAAGTCCGTCATCATGTGGCGGATGTTGGTTGCATACAGCGTTGAAGACTGGTTTGCCATGCGGGATGGGAAGTCTGTGTAGCCGATTACGGTGACGCCGTTTTCGGTAACAATCTTCTCGTCCATCACGGTCAGTTTACAGTTGCCGCCCTTCTCAGCAGCAAGGTCAACAATCACAGAACCCGGTTTCATGGACTGAACCATGTCCTCGGTCCAGAGCTCAGGCGCATCGCGGCCCGGGATCAGAGCTGTGGTGATGACGATGTCCACATCCGGTGCCAGCTCGCGGAATTTCGCCAACTGCGCTTCGCGGAATTCTGGAGAAGAAACAGAAGCATAGCCGCCTGTTGCTGCGCCGTCCTGCTGCTCTTCCTCAAAGTCCAGATAGACGAACTCAGCGCCCATGGACTCGACCTGCTCAGCCACTTCCGGGCGAACGTCGAAGGCCAGGGTGATAGCGCCCAGAGACGTGGAGGCACCAATTGCGGCAAGACCGGCAACGCCAGCGCCGATGACCAGCACTTTGGCAGGTGGTACTTTACCAGCAGCGGTGATCTGACCGGTAAAGAAGCGGCCAAAATTGTTGCCTGCTTCGATAACAGCGCGGTACCCGGCGATATTTGCCATGGATGACAGCGCATCCATCTTTTGCGCACGCGAGATACGCGGCACCATATCCATCGCCAGCACGTTGACCTTCTTGTCTGCAAACTGCTGAAGAAGCTCGCCATTTTGCGCTGGCCAGAAGAAGCTGATGAGGGTTTGTCCCTCGTGTGTCAATTGCAGTTCAGAAGCTTCGGGTGGACGAACTTTGATAACAATATCAGAAGTATCCCAGAGCGTTTTTGCGTCTGCTACAACCTTCACGTCAGCGTCTGTATAGTCTTTGTCAGAGAAGTTTGCCGCTTCACCTGCGCCGGCTTCGATAGCGCACTCGTAACCCAGCTTTTGCAGCTGTCGGGCGCTGTCCGGAGTCAACGCGACCCGACGTTCCCCGTCAAGGACTTCCTTGGCAGCCCCTATGATCATGTTCTAACCTCTTGCCTGTTAAATGGGTTTCCAGCAGAAATCGCTCGTTACCAACTGTTCCAATCGTTCTTTATTCTCTTTCCCAGCGTAGTAGCTGGGTCGGTTTTTGTGCAATGCACCAAAGGCCCTAAACTTGATGCAAGTGTTCAAAGGAATCTCTTTGACCAATCTTGCCCGAAAGGCAGGGTAAGCTCCTTTGCGTAAACCGCAAGTCTCTCCTGAAAACTTCGGAAATCCCTTCATCTTTAAAATGGACCCCGTTCAAATCACAGTAGGGTAAAGCACTATCTGAATGGCAGAGATTGACCTTTCCTGCACGGCGTCGGATCAAACTAAAGAATGAGGTGGAAAAGTGAAATTGAAGGAATCTCAACAAGACTCACGTAAAAATGATTTCCGGTGAGTATAATGCTGATTTTTCACAGGTTTTTGCTGGAATTACTTACGCTTTCTCTTGGGTGTGGAGAGGAAAACCATACCCAAAGCGACGAATTAACTAAAATATATTTATAATGAGATCTGAGCTGGCAGTTGGATGTACCACTCGATCGTTTCGCTGGATGCGACAACCTGACATAGCAGCAAGCCTGTGGGTGTTCACAAACCAGCCCCAAAACACTTGCGTTACCCTGTGCGTTACTTTGAGCAATTCAGCGTTTTTATGCGTTGCTACGTGAAAATGACGCGTGAAATTGGTGTTTGGGACAGAGGACTGCCCTCCCCACTCGCCTCAGCAGACCAGCAAGACCAGAACAAAAACAGAAACGCTGCACCGCGGGGATAAGACCGAACTGGCTTGGATGGATACCCCCGCGATCATCGATGGGTCAGTGATTTCTCCATGAGGTATGTTCTCGGTTTGCCGATTTCGGAGGTCTTTGGAACTTTAAGAGCCTTACCAGCAATATGCGGGTCTCAGGTTGAGTGTATTTCAGTGCTACCTATTAGCTGGCAGGAAAGATGTCTCTCTTAAAAAGCCTGCTTGAGTGGACTATTATCAAAACATTTAGTCTTTACGAAACTATATAATTCAGAAGATGGGCGGAAATATTCCGGGGTGGCGCAGCCGAAGTGCGTCGAAAATAGTTTTCCAAGGGGCAATTTGTCTTGGGCTCAGCTTTACTGCCCCTCTGAGACTCTTGATATCTTGACCAGAAAAGCAATGAAGTAGGAGTGGAGTTAGTTCTTGATTCATTTTTAACTGTCTAGCTAAATCGTGCTTTATTTTCCGATAGTTAAAATGATAAATATTATTTCTCTTCGGAAATAATTTGGCCTGCATATAGTCTAATCGATCCCTGCTTGTAAAAATATAATATTTAGTTGAATTATTAAAGTATTCATCAAGGCTATGTATTTTGTAGTGTTCAATATCTTGGGTATAGTTAACCCATCTAGTCTCAAATGGTACTATCTCCGGCTTAACGCTGTACTGAGGAACAAATGAGACTGAAACTTCAATCGTCAAAAATTTCGTTGCGACTATTGATAGGAAACCGCCCATGCTATTCCCAAGGCAAAATAACTTTTTGTCCTTAGATACTCTTAAAATGATTTTCTTTAATAGATCGAAATTAATATTGTTACCCCAAGACCTACGACGGTCTGTTACGAAAATGAAGTTATCAAAATTCTTTCCAGCGCCGAAAAATTCCGGCTTCTGGACATCTATGCCCCCCAATTTATGACCGACTCCGGTGAAGGAAATGAGTACAGTATTGCTTTTTGCGTCTGTTTCTCCGCGTTCTGTGATTATCAGATTTTCATCCTCGAAAAGCACTTGCATAACTTTAATACTTCTCCTTGTTGGACTATTCATGCATCAGTCCTAGAAAGATACTGCGGGTAACGACATATCTACAGGCAGTAAATAAATCATAGTATGAGTGATTGTTAGATCTCATTGAGATGATAGCCATAAGGATGCATAAATCAGCAAAATTCCTAAGATCATCATCAAAGGAAAGATGTAGTTAATATCATCAACATCCTGAAATCTCGCGACTTTTATCTTCCTCTCCAACAGGTAGAGAGAACCGCAACTTGTAAGTAAGGATCCCACGAACAATACGCACATAAGAACCAGATCCCCAGTGGGTGACCCCGTTTGAAAATACATGAAGAAGAAGTACAGAAAGCATACCGCTGCGCCAACAATCTGGTTGGCAAATCTATCATACATATAGATAACCTTTTCGTATCTTTGAGTATGTTCATATTTCTTGATGACGGTCCTCCTCCTTAGTTGGCCTCTTACAAAAATGTAGGCGCTTTCATCACACTCGGGAATCTTCAACCGCTAATCTTCGGTTGAAACGCACCGTCTAATCTGACTCCATGATCGGAGCTCCTAAATTACTGTAAAATGCTGGTTGAATAAGTAAGACCTACACCTACCTTAACGAGATAAAAGCACAGCCACATTTAAAAACTTGAACTTTGTGCAACTGGCCAAGATCCGGGGGGAGCCCAGTGTTGATGCATGCTATTCGTTTCTTGATATTGCTTATTTTGTTTGTAGGGCCTGTGAGTGGCGGTGCCCACGCGCAAACTGAAGATAGCCTTTTTGATAGGCTTCGAGTGCTCGACCAGCGCCTGTTTGCGGTTGGTTTCAATAGGTGTGAAACGGAGGTCTTCGGCGAGCTGGTTGCCGAAGACCTGGAGTTTTACCACGATCAAAGCGGCATCACAGTTTCTAAAGCGGCCTTTATTGGTGGGATCGAAAACGGTCTGTGCAAGTTAGACTACACCGCCAGAAGAGAGCTTAAAGAAGACAGTCTCCAAGTCTTTCCCCTTTACAATAATGACAGTCTGTACGGCGCCATTCAAACAGGCGAACACAGCTTTTACGCCATTTATGAAGATGGGCGCAATGAACTCACGTCAACAGCGCGCTTTACCCATCTATGGCGGTTAATTGATGGTGAATGGCAGCTCTCCCGCGTGCTTAGCTTTGATCATAGCTCCCCAGTGGAGTGACTTCACTTCGGGCTCAGCAAGAACAAGAGGTTGCTTCTCGAAATATTCAACTGCTCTCAAAGTATCTTTCTGGACCGCCTGCCAAGAATATGAACTGTCCACGTGCGCTCCTGTTTCATGCGAGGTTTCAGATTTCTCTTAAAGACATTGTAAGGACCAAACCCATTATTGTCGGGCTGCGACTTCACATGAACAGGTCATAGCCGCGTCTTGCTTGGTCAAAATTTCGTCGGTTGTTGTCATGTAAGCTCGCCAGGTTAATTCTGCGGCCTGACCCTATGGTTTTTTGGGAGCACTTCACAATGCCCAACCAAGAACGCTTATCTTCCCAGAATAAAGCTAAGCCCTTGACTCCCAGCGATACGGATGGAGGAACAGGTGCCTCTTCCTCATCATCCGCTCATCCGGCAGATGAGCCAGTCTCTGACACTGTGGATTGGCAGTGTGAGGCGGATGTGGTTATTGTCGGCGGCGGCTGTGTTGGGCTGGTTGCTGCGATACGGGCGCGTGATCTTGGTGCCTCGGTTATTTTGATCGAACAGAACTTCGACCTCGGCGGAAAATTGTCTCACAGTTTGGGGCGTGCGTCACTGGGCGGCGGAGACCCCATACAGGAACGGGACCGTCTTGGGCTGGACCCTGAAGATATGGGGCTGACTGAGCCTCTCATACCGCCGGAAGATCTTGAGGACGATCCTGACCGCCTGTTCACTGACTACACGGATTGGTCCGTGGTGAACGAAGGGGCATTTGCCGAATATCGCTACAACGACCCTAAGCTGCATCGTGCTCTTGCCGACAACGCAAGCGCTGTCCGGCAGTTGATGCTGGACAACTATGTGCGCTTTTCACGGATCACCGGAACGCACCTTGGCGGCGGCATGACGCGGGCGCGCGCGCCGTGGGCAATCATGAAGCTCTCTGACAAAACAGATATCGAGGCGGGTGAAGTCACTCTTGAAGATGCCGGCAGCATAGAAGAGGAGCGCAGCTCCCCTTTTAACCCGCAAGTGTATGGTCCAGCGCCATCTGCTAGTGATTTTGGGGCTCCGGGCTGGGTCGTGGGCGGGTTTGCGATTGCACGGCCATTGGAATACAGCGCCCGAAAAAAGGGCGTCCGCATTTTGCTCAATCGCCACATGGATGAGCTCATTCGCGAGCAGCCGTTTGCGGGCCGTGCCATTGGCATCAAAGCAAGCTACTCACCGCGCTTTCATCCAGAAACGGGTGAGCGGTTGGAAAGTTTCTGGACGCAGAACAACATCGATGACCGCAGGGAAACACTCTGCATTCGTGCACGGCGGGCCATCATTATAGGCAGTGGTGGCTATCAGGGAAATGTCCATTTTCGCAGTATGTTTGATCCAAGAATGAGAGAGCCCTCGATTCAATTTGGCTCCTCACTGATGGGGCCGCGCCATGGTGATGCCAGCGGCATAATCGCCGCGATGAAAATCGGCGCGAACCTGGCGGGCATGATGCAACAATACGGACATGATCTTGGGTCGCCCCGTCTCAGCGATATTATCGGGTCTTCCGATGCGAACGACGCTGTCTTTCCGGGTCATCCTGCTTTCCATTTCTGCCGCGCCTACGGCATTAAAATCGGGGCTGACGGCTGGGAACATCTGATTGCAGTCAATCAGGTGGGCGAGCGGTTTTATGACGAAATGTCGATCAGCGCCAATGTTGAAGCGCACGCAACGTATCCTCCAGGTGGTGGCACACCACTCAACCATTTTGTGCTTCCCGTATCCACCGCGACACGCAATCCGTTTCGGCAGCGGGATTGGAGAAATTCTTCCGTCAGCCATATCAAGCAAGTCTATAACCACGGTGCCGCTTCTGATGCAGCGCTTGGCCTGAATAAGGGCTCGGTTGCGCCGGATTTTCTGACTGGGCCCGTGTGGGCGATCTTCGATCAGGCTGCCGTGGAACGAACGGGGTGGCAGATACGCTATCCCTTTATTGCGGACCCACCGGATGGCTTCTTCATTAAAGCAGATACCATAGATGAGCTGGCCCGGTTGATGGCGCAGAACCCCTTCCAAAAGGAGGTTCCGGCACATCTTGCGCAGACAATCGCAAACTACAACAAATTCTGCGAGAAGGGACATGACCCGGATTTTGACAAGCCCGCCCTGCACCGCATAGACCAGCCCCCCTATTACGCCGCGATTATTCCGCTGGCAGTAACTGACTCCTATGGCGGTCTGCGCATCAATGAAAAAGCCCAGGTGGAGGACACCGCTGGCAATGTCATTGAGGGACTTTATGCAGCAGGTGAAGCATGCGGCGGCAGCGGCCAGCATGGTATCGGCCTTGCCTCAATAACCGGCTTCATTGCAGCGACCAATGCGGCTTCTAACTAGGTGCGCTCCGGCGGTGAGCGGGAGTGTTCTTAACCGCATAAGGTGATCCGGTGCCGGTTGCTCAGCGGTCCGCACTCATCAGATTGTCCCAGATGGATTGCGCGACAACGCCGACGTCTCTGTCGCGTTTGCGGATTTGGAACAGGCGGGATTGGCGCGGCTGGAAGCCCTCAACGTTCAACTGAACCAGTTCACCGCGTTTGAGTTCGTCCTTGATCATGTGTTCGGGAATGCCACCCCAACCGAGTTTGGCCTGCAGGATTTCCTTCTTGGCGGCAAAGTCTGTCACTGTCCAGCGCAGCCCGCCGGGTAGCAGGTCGCGGCTTTGTGTGAGGGCACCGCTGCCACTGTCGGCCACGACAATCTGCGTGTAGGTTTGCATTTCTGTGATGGTTTTCATGTGCTTGCTCTGCGCAGGCTCGAACTCGGGGTGTGCAACGGGCAAAATGGTGACATCAGCAAAGCCCACGGCTTCCACCTGTTCAACGGGAACGCCGTCCATGCTGGCGACAATAATATTAGCGCGGTCATTGAGCAGTCGTTCGATGGGGCCGCTCATGCTCTCGCGGGCCAGATGGATGTGTGTTGCCGGGAATTTTGCCCGCACTTGGCCGATGACCTCCAGGATTCGTTCCAACGGCAGGGTAGCTGCAATTGCGAGGGAGACTTCGGCTTCCTGTGCGGCGTTGAGCGTTTTGGTCAGGCTACCCAGTTGGTTCATCTGCTGCATGACGCGGATGGCTTGCCGGAAGAAAACTTCTCCGACAGGCGTCAGTTTAGGGCGATACGCCTCTCTGGACAGCAAGACCATATCAATTTCGGCCTCAAGCTTCTTCAGCGTGTGACTGATGGCAGACTGAGACTTGTGCAGTCGCTCCGCCGCTCCGCGAAAAGTCCCTTCCGTCACAATCGCATGTAAAACAACCAGTTGCTCATAATTCATAGAATACGCCGCCTAAACATGATTACTATTTCTAATCATTATCCTGAATAATCAATATTATCAATCAATCATGAAAGGCGTTACTTCCTCAATGCATAGGAACAACAAACTTGAGGAACGCTTCCAATGAAACTGTTTTACAAACCCGGCGCATGTTCACTGGCAACACACATCACGCTCAATGAGATTGCCGCCACCTACGAGATTGAGAGCGTAGACACCGATGCAGGCAAAACCAGCACCGGCCTCGATTTCAAAACAATCAACCCGAAGGGCTACGTGCCTGCCCTTCAGCTGGCCTCCGGAGATGTGCTGACGGAAGGTGCTGCGATCCTGCAAAACCTTGCGGATACTCATTCGGAATACGGTCTTGCCCCCAAACCTGGCAGCGTTGCGCGCGCCCGTTTGCAGGAGTACCTGAATTACACCAGCTCAGAAGTGCATAAGGCGTTCACTCCGTTCTTCACCGCATCTGCAACCGAAGAGGACAAAGAAAAGGCCGCGAAGAACGTGGCTGGCAAGTTCAACTATCTTGAGACCTTGTTCGCTGATGGCAGAGCTTACCTGCTGGGCGCAGACTTCTCAGTTGCAGATGCCTATCTCTTCGTCGTCTGCAACTGGTCGAACTTTGTTGGCATTGATCTAAAGGGCTGGCCTTCGCTCGCCGCCTTCGTAGAGCGCACAAGCCAGCGTCCATCTGCACAGGCTGCAATGAAAGCGGAGGGCTTGATCTGATGAGCGACTCGCAAACCTTTGGAGAGATCCAGAAAGTGATGAAAGGCTACTTTGACGGCCTCTACCATGCCGACACGAAAGCTCTCACCAAGGTTTTCCATCCCGACGCCCGGTACGTCAACATGATTGAAGGGGACTACATGAACAAGTCCCTGAGCGCGTACTTCGAGATGGTGGACCGGCGGGTTCCGCCCGCGAGCAAAGGGGAGCCGCGCAACGATTGCATCCACTTCATCGAATTTGGTGGCACTCAGATGGCTTTTGTAAAAGCCTCAATGACGATGATGAAACGTGAGTATCTGGACTTTCTCACCCTGACGAAAGACCAGCACGGCTGGCGGATCATGACCAAAATCTTCACATACATCGCAACGCCGGAGACAAGCTGATGCCTTATGTAAACATCAAGATCACCAAGGAAGGCGGGCCAGAGGGGAACGGTCCGACGGCTGGCGAAAAAGCCGAGCTGATTGAGGGCGTGACGGAGCTTCTATCGCGCGTGCTCAACAAAAAACCAAGCACGACCTTTGTGGTGATTAATGAAGTTGCCCTTGAAGACTGGGGTATCGGCGGGTTGCCCGTCATGCAGTATCGCCAGCAAGACGCCTGAGTGGTTGCAAACAAAAACGCAGGGTTTTGGCCCTGCGTTTTTTGGCTTGTCGTCTCTTGGGTATTTGCACCCAGTCTGATCAGGCAGCAACGGCGGCTGTGATGAGGATTTCGACTTTCAGACTGTCCAGCGCCAGTTTGCATTCGCCGCAGGCGCGCGCTGGTGTGTTTTCCGGGTCAACCCAAGCGTCCCAAACGGCGTTCATCTCGTCAAAGTCGGCAACATCATTCAGCCAGATGGTGGCTTGCAGAATGCGGGATTTGTTGGAACCGGCTTCTCCCAGCAGTGTTTCGATGTTTGCAAGAATGGCGCGGGTCTGCTCGGTTACGGTTTCGCCTTCAAGGTCAACCTGACCGGAAAGGTGTACGATGCCGTTGTAAACGACGACCTGGCTCATGCGTGGGCCTTTGCCCAAGCGAAGAATGTCAGACATGGGAATTCCTATGTTTTTAAGTGAAACGGTTCGGTGAAAGAGCTGCCAAAGTCTCCTCCGGTAGTTCGGTGGGGCGACCCAGGCAAAGATCCGCTGTGAGGCGGGAGAGCGCGGGGCTGGTCTGAATGCCGTAGCCTCCCTGCCCTGCCAGCCAGAAGAAACCTTCTGCGTCCGGCGCAAAGCCGACCACCGGACTGCGGTCCTCCACAAAACTGCGAAGGCCAGCCCAGCTGTGTTCCACGCGAGTGATAGAGAAGTTTACCGCATGTTCAAAATGGTGGAGCCCCTCTGCGAGCACCATGTCATCCACAAAGGCGTCATGGGGCTCAACGGGGACCTCATCTGCGGGTGAAACAAGCAGCTTGCCCGCTTCGGGCTTGGCGTAATACGACTCACCGGAGCTTTCAAAGACCGGCCAACTGCTGCAATCAACACCCTCTGGTAGTGGCACAATGGCCAAGGTGCGGCGTTTCGGGACCAAGCCAACGGGTCTGATACCCGCCAGTTCGGCGATCTTATCCGCCCATGCGCCTGCTGCATTGATCAAAATAGGCGCGCTAAACTTGCCCTTGGGTGTTGTGACAGTCCATTGGTCGTCAGTGTGTTCAATTTCCATGGCGGGTGCCGATAGGATAATCTCGCCGCCGCGCGACTTGAGCAAACGGGCGTAGCCCTGAAACAACCGGTCCACGTCAATATCGAAGGCATTGGGTTCATAAAGAGCTGAGGCAATTTTGCTCGGGTCAAGGATCGGGACCATCTTCAACGCTTCTTCTACGCTGCGTTTTTCCAGACCAACGGCGCCTTCTTCATAAGTCTCAAGCAGATTTTCATGCCCTGCCTCATCCAGCAACATCAAAACACCACGGTGGGAAAGAACGGAGCTGTCGCAGATGCCCTCGGGGTTCATGAGGGTTGGTTCTGAGACCGCGTTCAATGCGCGAATAACCGCGTTGCCATAGTTGCCGATGAAGACGGCAGCAGATCGCCCCGTGGAGTGGTGACCAATCACGTCCTCCATCTCCAGCACGGCTGTCTTGCCATGTTCTGCCAATTGAGAGGCTCCACTGATGCCCGCAATTCCGCCGCCGATGATCAGAAAATCGAAGTGCTGTGTCATGATGAGCCTCACAAATGAATTCTGCGTAGCTCTGAAATATTTCTGATTTGGCGCAGGGATGCGAGCAAAAAGTAATTCTACGCACGCTTATATTGTGACTGTAACAATTCTCAGGAAAGCGATGTGCGTTGGTGTCAGTCTGGTTCGATCTTGATTCCGAGGCCCTGAAGCAGGATGTGCTGCTGGCTGGCGGACACCACCATTCCGCGATAACCGCGCAGGCTGGTCAGGAACAATGCACCCAGATTTGCGCCTCTCAGGTCCGCATAGGTCAGATCCAGATCATCCGTTTCTGCATCAGACAGGGTGGAGCGCTTTAGGTCGGCGTTGGTCAGGTTCGTGTTGCTCAGATTGCTGCTGGTCAGGTCGCATTCAGTCAGGATGCCCTCTTCCAAATCCAGATCAGAAAGAGTGGCGTAGTTGAGCTGGCAATCGGTGAACGTTGCGCGCGGTTTCAAGGCGCGCCGGCCCGCTACCTTGCCAAAGTCACACCCTTCCAGTGAGGCGCCGGTTAAACGGCAGTTCTGGAACGCAATGCAAAACATCTGCGAATAGGGAAAGATCGTGAGACGCAGGTCACAGTTGTGAAACTCCACGTCGCTTAAGTCTGCATGACGAAAGCAGGCCCCTCCCCGCGTGTCTGCGTAGTAAAAGCTGCAATTCTCAAATTTCGCCTCGCGCAGATCGCAGCTTTTGAACATACCTGCCGGAAATTCGGTGTCTTTCCAGACGCTTTCGCGAAAGTCGATGCTGTTGAACTCACTTTCCGGCTCAAAACTGCAATTGCAAAACTCCGCATCGCGCAGGTCTTTACCGTCCAGCCAGGTTGCATCCAGCTCCACATTCCTGATGGGTTTGCCCGAGGATAGAAGAGCGGAGAATTCATCATAGGTGAGAGTTAATGAGGCTTCAGAGGTTGTCATGTGAGTACCGTAGTGAACGCGAGGAATCTCACTCTGCCATGTGCAGAATATGCGATCAATCCGGCTGCTTCAATTTGGCAAGAAAAGACCGGCATCGCCTCTTGAAATATGGAAGGCTAAGCCGGCTAAAAAATAATTTGTAATATATGCAGGTGGCTCGTTTCCCAAGCAAACAAACCACCAAATAGCAAACTCAAGGACCGAATTGCGATTGAAGGTTAGCCTTCTGTGCCAAGACTACCTTCGAAAACTTTGCTCCCGACGCCTCTTGTTTGCTGTTTTAAATGTACATAGATTTTCATCAAATGACTTGATGCAATTGCACTAGTTGACTGCAAAAAAACACGAATTTCTAAAATTTGATGATAACATTATGTTTTGTCTAGAAAAATGGTTCTAGTTTTTTATTCCATATACATGTCTGATGCATGAAATTTTGAAATCTGTGAGGGGCGACTGCGGGAAATCCCTCAGTAGGTTGCCTCAGCCTTGCCACGGAAAGCGTGAGAGCGTTGTCATCACCAGCCGCACGATCTCCGTTTGTGAGCCAACCTCTAACCGGCGCGACACATTTGCAATGTGATTGCGGGCGGTGTTGTAAGAGATGCCGAGCTGCTCAGCCGCATCCCGTGCCGATGCTCCGTTGGTCAGCGCCTTGACCACTTCGGTCTCTTTCGGCGTCAGATTCAGCAGATGGCTGATCATCTTGTCAGGCACATCGGAAAAATCTGTTGGATCAAACACCATCAAAAGACAGTTGGATGGTGGCTCTAGAAAATGAGAGAGATATTCAGGGGCGTCCTGCTCGCCCTCAATGGGCTGTACAAAGATTAGGGTGTTTGGCCCGAACTCATTGCGGATAATCACGGGCGCGGCAGGCGTGTTGGTGAAGATGGATTGTCTGACGCTGCTTTCCAGTGTAGCTGCTTCATCACCGGCTTTGGCGGTGACCCGCTTATACCTGCCAACCTGCAAGTTGGCATGGGTGCTCAATAGGCGCTCGGCGCGCTTGTTCATGACCTGAACGCAGCAGTTTTCATCCACCACCAGCGCACTAAAGGGCATTTGCTCCAGCCAGAACTTGCCCAGATCTCGTGTGGGTGCGATCGCATCACGCATGCGCCGCTGCAAGGCCAACTGAAATGCATTGCGGAAGAATGGTTGCAGGAACTTCACTTCCTCAAAGAGCTGCTCTTCGTCGTGCTCGGATGCAGCGCCTGGTAGGGAAATGTTGACGTAACAGCACAGGCTGTCGTGCCGATCAATGATCAGTGAAATGGCGCGGTCGATCTTATTGTTGACGTCCAGAAACGAGCCAACATACTCCGGGTGGATCTTTTCTTTCGGAAAGAGGCGGTGAACACGGCACGGCTCATCTATATCGGCTTCCTGTAAGATAGCAGGCAGTGGGTTCAGGTTGGCAACCGGCGCAAAGGTGTCGTGGAACTCCTGCCCGACGTTCAGGACCGTCCGATAGTTATAATTCTGGTCGTTCAGGCTCTGCACGTTGATCGCAAACGGAAACTCAGAATATTTCGTTTGCAGTTGTTTCAGCGCATTTTCCAGCGGCTCTTCGTTAACGAAGGTCCGGAAGATATCGCTGATACTCTGATCAAGGAGCGGGGTCATAATTATGGGTCTGCAATATCTCGATTTAAGGGGTCCAGATCGGTCTTTATGGATTTCTAATTTAGTAAACCATGTGAGTATTGAGCAGTCTGTCTGTTTAAATCAAGTAAGTTGACCGTTTGGTCGGAAAAGAAGGTAACGTTGCGATATATCGGCAACAGTACCTAATTGTATACTGGGGGTCGTTCTGGATGGACCAACATGGGCGGGGGAATGCGGACATAAAAAAGCCCGGAGAACCGGGCTTTCCTGTCGTTAAAAGAGGGATTTTGGCCGGGTAACAATGCCCCAATACTTGGCAGTAAAGAGGCCAAAAGCGCCAACCCAGCACAAGGCTGACAGGCCCAGTATCATGAAGTAGCCCTGCGGATAGAGGAGGATGCCAAACACCCGCACCGCTGCGCTCATGACAATGAGATAGTAGATGGCGACTTCTACCCAAGTGGCGATGAGCGGCTTGCCGGAGTGTCCCAGCGCACTGCGTGTCATCATGGCCAGCATCATGCCCGCAATGGAGCCGACGGTGATTGCGTGAATGGCCAGCACCTGATCCCATGGCGCATCCAGCAGAGCCCCTGCCCTGAGCAGCAGCGCAATTGGCAGCCACGCATAAGAGACCGGCAGAATCCAGAGAATTGGGTGACGCCATGTCATTTGCGGACGCCATAGGCCAATCTTGACGATGTGCAGTGCGGCAAGAACAAGCAGTCCAACCGCCCGCAGGGTTGCTGCTTCATAGCTCATGCCGAAGTAGATATCGCTGACCAGCAGCAGTACCATGCCAATGCCGATGACATCTTCAAGGCGCTGGTTTCGTACTGCTCGTTTGACACCAAGCGCATTGTTGGTGAACAGAGGAATGATGCGGCCCCCGATCACGGTCACGAAGATGGCAAAGACATCCACCGCCCACATGAATACGTCTGCTGGAAGATAGCTGATGAGACCCAGTGCGATAGCGTGGAAGAGTGCATTGGCCGCTGCGAGTACCAGCAAGAGCCCAACAACAAAGTAATTGCGCTTGTTCTGTGCCTGATAGAGCGGGATCGCGACGCCAAGCGCTGCCAGTGGCAGGAACAGCAGATCTACAATCTGCGCAACAGGCCCGCCGCCCACGAACAAAAGCACCCTCGCTGCAAGCCATAAGGCCAGCAGGCCACCAAGGGCCAGGCCATTGGGTGTGGGGCGTCCGGTCCAGTTGGGTACTGCGGTGTAAAGGAAGCCAACAAGAATGGCCACGGCAAAGCCGAAGATCAGCTCATGGGAATGCCAGAGCACGCCTTGCAGCGGGCCGTTGATTTCAACAAAACCGATAATGGAAGCCACCCACAACGGAACGCTGATGGCCGCATATGCAGCGCCTGCAATATAAAACGGGCGAAAACCAAGGGACAGGAAAGCCTCCCAGGAAAACCCCGCGTTTACTCTGGGAGGATTTGGGAAGGTTTGAGTTTGCTGCATATATTCAGTCCCGGTCGGCGAAGGTAAGCCTTCGCTCATTTCTCACTTAAGCTGAGGAAACGCCCCGACCAGATGTAGATGGAGCGATGGTCGGATTTCCGTTAGCTGCCCTTATAAACCTGAAACTAATACTCATATTTGCGCAATGTCAATTAATTCTAAAATCCCCAATGTCGCAGGGGCCTGCACGCCCACTGAAAACACTTGCGGATAACGCGATTTGCGGTGCTTCTGCCAGACTTTCGCCTTCTTCTGCCTCAAGGTTTGCCACAAATTAAAAAGTGGGCAGGTGTGATTCTGTGCAGATCTTGCAAGCCGAAAGAAACAGCGCTGTGGTGGCAGACTCTGATAAGCCCTATGCCGCGCTGATAACAGTCTCGTTGCTGGCGCACCTGCTGGCCTTTTCGCTGCTTGCGATGACCACCCCGCCGCGTGGCTTCAGGGCGCGGCCGGTCAAGAATATTGGTGTGGACCTGATTGGCGCTGCGGAGTTTGAGAAGCTGTTCTCACCACCGCCCGTAGAAGAACCACCCACCACCTCCGTTTCCCCAACTGTGGTGGCGCCGGAGACCCCGCAAGAGCTTCCGCCACCGGTGGTGAGAAAGCCCGAGGCAAAAGCACCGCAACCGGTCATCGCGCAGAGCTTGCAACTGGGCCGCCTGCTGGATGCGCCTGAAAATCGGGAGCTGAAGGAGTCTCTGGTTCTGTTTGACCCTTCGGAACAGCGAGAGCAACTGTGCAATCTTGAGGTGATGGAGCAGATCCAGCTGTGGAACGGAAGCTTCAACCCCGAGCGCGTGGTTGCCTTTGCCTACAAGGACCCGGTGGCCTTCGCCGATACTGTAACTGCCGAGGGTGCTGCTTTCCGCAGCAAGGGCGAGTGGTACCACCTTTCCTACAAATGCACCTGGGACCCCAGCACAAACCTTGTCACCGCTCTGGAGTTTCTTGCTGGTGAACTCATCCCGCACAGCGAGTGGGACGACCACTTCCTGTTTGCTGATTAGTGGTCTTGCGTTCAGTCGGTTTCCGACTTGCTTTGGGCCTCCTATCGATACCTATCGTAATTGTCGCTTGGCGCAGCCAGCAGGTTTTGGGCGTAGGAATGACCGTCATAAACAGCCGCTGCAATTGTTCCGGGTGCCTTGCAGTCGCCAACTCTTGTGACAGCTTCGATCCCATTATCGGCCCATTGCGCTTCCCTGCTCTGAAGCTCCTGCCAAAGATGGTCGGAAGGAAGGCGTGATGTGACCGGCACAAGGGTGGCGCACTCCAGCCTTTTTGTTGCGCCGGAGTAAACGCATTCGAGTGTTAACTCACCCCCCTCAAAACCAGCCAACTGATACAGCGGGATGATTTCGACATCGAGCTCCATCAAACGCTGTTGGATACGGGCTTGTTCGAGGGTATGTTCCGTCCACGGAGCGACGATGGGAGAAGGCGTGACGAAGGCCACTTTGTAACCTGCGGAAACCAACATCTCCGCGAAAGCGCTGGCCATGTAGTAGTGATCATCGTCGAAGATCACGACCCTACCAGACTTGGAGATAGCACCTGCACCCTTCTGAAGCAGATCATCTACCCCAACAACGGCGTCGCTCGGCAAGAATGGGAGTGGTAAGCGGTGCACGCGCCCGACACCGTCGGTTCGCCACGTTGCTCCCGTGGCAAGCACAACCTTTTGAAATTGATAGGCAATGATGTCGTCTGCAGTCAGGGGGCTATCGAGATACAGCTCCGCGTTGGTGGCTTGCCGGAGCTGTGACATCCTCCAGTCACTGACGCGCGCCCATGTCGCAAGACCGGGCAGTTTGGATTCGTGTGAGACGCGTCCACCCCACTGCTGGCTTGCCTCGGCAACAACCACTTCTGCGCCGCGCTGCGCAAGCGCTCGTGCAGCTTCCAAGCCTGCCGGACCGCCGCCTACGACGAGGACGGATTGAGGTTTGCCAAGGCTCGGGATGACTTCCGGGTGCCAGCCTTTGCGCCATTCTTCGCCAATTGATGGATTCTGGGTACACCGCAATGGAACGCAGGTATTGTCACTTGCAACGCAAATGTTGCAGCCAATACATTCGCGGATGTCGTCAATCCGGCCTTCCTCAATCTTCTTCGGCAAAAAGGGATCTGCTATGGAAGGGCGCGCTGCGCCGATAAGGTCCAGAATTCCCTTCCTGATCGCCCGCACCATGCTATCGGGCGAGGTATAGCGACCAACACCGACAACCGGTTTTGTCGTCAATGATTTCACGAAGGAGACGTAGTCTTCCTGATAGCCTTCCTGCGAGAACCGCGCGGTTTGGCTGTCGTTTGACCAGTTTGACAGATTGACGTCCCAAAGGTCAGGTTCATCCGCCAGCGCCGCAACAACATCCCGCCCTTCTCCGGTATGCTCAAGTCCGGCAGGACCAAGCAGCTCCTCAACGGCGAACCGAACTGCTACGGCACAGCTATCTCCAACCGCATCACGCGTATCCGCCAGCACTTCGCGAAACAGGCGCAGGCGGTTTTCAAAACTACCGCCATATTCATCACTGCGGGAATTGTAGCGCTTCAGCAGGAAATGCTGGAGCAACGTCATGTCATGCCCCGCGTAGACATAGATGATATCAAAGCCTGCCTTCTTGGCCCTGAGCGCCGCATCGCGGTGCCACTTTCTGAAGGCAGCGATATCGGCCTTGTCCATAGCGCGGGCCTGCACGGGATCAGTTACATCAACAACCACATCGGAAGGCCCATAAGGGGCGATGCGGCTTAAACGATTGGCAGTATGGATGCCGTTATGGACGAGCTGAATAGCCGCAAGACTGCCTTTTTTGTGAAGCGTCTCGGTCATTTTGCGTAGCCGTGGCAAGTCGCGGTCATCCCATATCCGCCCTTGATTAGAGGGCGAGAGGTCTGAGGAGGGATGTATCTCTGTTTCCTGCGTAGAGATCACGCCCCAGCCGCCCTCCGCTTTCATGGAACGCATGGCCAAGTCAGCTTCAGGATACCTGTGCCCCATGCCGCTACAGTGCGGGACCTGAAAGAAACGATTGCGGGTCGTTAACGGACCAATCTGTACAGGCTCGAACAGTATATCGTAACGAGGGTCTCTCAATTATCTTTATCCTTGATGCCAGCCCGGTCGCACTCAACGGACTATCGTTTTTTTCTGGGGTTAGCTGGGTGGGCTACGTCCCTGATCACGAAAGACTATTTTTGTGGCCGCCTTTCGCCCAAATTTCATCTCACGCGTAGCGAAGGTTATGCTTCTCTTTTCCCGGGCAAGATCAGTAACCCCATTGAGCACCTCGTGAGATCCAGAACGATCAGAAGGCCGGTAACTGCGATTGCAGCTCATTTTTTGACACAACACTCCCCCAGGTGCGACTGTAGGGCTGATTTGTAATCCGCGTCGGATTCTTGTCTCTTGCGATTCATTTTTCAGCCGTAAGCGACTAGGCTATGCAGTTGATAATATTACGCAAGGGTATTGCGAAAATTTTTTAATCATAGGTTTCGTTCAGTAAACGGAAGCGTCAGGAGGTCTCTAAGTTAATGCCCGCCCAAAGAAAAAACTCTGCCGAAGGTGATCGGAAACAAGACTTGGTTGAGGCAACGTTACATTGCATATCCGAGAAAGGGATACAGGCGACCACATTACGCGAGGTTGCTGCACGGGCTGGCGTGAGCAATGGCCTGATCAGACATCACTTTGGCTGCAAAGCGCGCCTCATTACTGCGGCATATCGAAAAACGATTGAGCTGATCACCGCGAATACAATGGAAGTCCTTCTCTCAAAGGACGGTTCTGCCCATGAACGCATGCGAAGGTTTGTAGGGGCTACGTTGAGCAGTCCAGCATCTGACTACCAAATACTATCACTTTGGGCGACATTTGTGAGCCAGAGCAGAGTAGACCCGCTCATTGCTGCTGTGAGGGACGAGAGCTACTTGCAACTGCGCCGCGCCACCGAACCGCTTCTGGCAGAGTTATTTGAAGCGGAAGGCCGGCCACTTCCGCCACAGGAATTGGAAGAAACCAGCATTATCGTTCACGGCGTTCTGGACGGCCTATGGATTGAGGCCTGCCTCGATGAAAATGCCGGAGGCAAAGAAAAGCTCATTGGCCTCGCAATCATTGCTCTTGAAAAGATACTGGAAGTCAACCTGAGCACGGTGAAGCGCCTGAAGGCCGTCTGCTAGCAGGCTCGTTGCGACGAGGTCTCAACCTGTCAAAAACTGCGTGAGCTTCTTCGCTCATAGTTTGGCGAGGATTTTTTGGGCGAGTTCTGGCGGCTCGGTTGATTCTGGATAGTATTCGAGCAGCGTGCCGTCGGGGGCCACCAGATAGATGTAGCTGGTGTGATCCATGAGGTAGTACTCGGAAGTGTCTGATTGATCTGATCGCTCATAATAAGCTTTGAAGACTTCGGAGAGTTCTTTGATCTGATCGTCATCTCCGCTCAGCCCAAGGAAGCCTTCGCGGAATGCGCTGAGGTATTCTTTAAGAAGCTCTGGCGTGTCGCGCTGCGGGTCTACGGTCACAAAAATTGGGTCTGGCTCAATCCCCTTTTCCTGGAGGATGTCGAGCGCTTCGCCAATATTCAGGAGGCTGACCGGGCATATTTCCGGGCAAAACGTGTAGCCAAAGAAGACCAGTCGGTGTCGCCCGGAAAGGCTCCCCCACTTGGTGGAGGTGCCCTCGTGTGAAGTCAAAGTGATCCTCTGGGCATCCGGGCCATCAACATTGATGGTGGTGGACAGCGTAGGCTTTGTGCCTGTGCTTTTCTGCAGAGGTCCCTGTGAAAAGTAGCCAACGGAGGCACCCAGCAAAGCGATAATGGCGAAACTGGAAGCCGCCACCAGGACGCTGATTTGCCTACCTGCTACTTTCATGACTTTTCTCCGTCTTAAACGCTTACTTCAGTGTGTCCAGGTAGGCGAGAAGGTTGTTCATATCGTCATCCTTCTTGATGCCAGCAAAGGACATCTTGGTTCCCTTAACGAATTTTCTTGGAGACTTCAGGAAGTGTGCAAGGTTCTCGTCATCCCAGACAATGTCGGATTTTTTCATTGCCTTGGAGTACTTGTAACCCTCGATAGCTGCAGCATGGCGCCCAACAACACCAAACAGGGATGGGCCCATTTTGTTCTTACCTTCTTCAGGTGAGTGGCAAGCTGCACACTTTTTGAAGACTTTTGCACCTTTGACAGCATCGCCTGCTGCGTAAACCGGGCCGCTCAGCAACATTACGGAGAGCAGTGACAAGACTAGTTTTCTCATGTTTTTCCTCTTATTTTGAGATCTTCGGTAGGAAGGAGGTTGGAAAGGAGCGGTTCGGATGCCAGGTCGCGAACGACACGGAACCCGATATTCGCCGGAGGGAAACCGATGGAGCACCCTCCTGTTGGTACCACCCGGATTAACTCGGACTGGTAGGTCATGTGCACACCCGCCAGAACCCGAACACCGCGGCAATTCTTATTGATTTCCTGCTTTGGTCCCTCTGCGGACCTGCGCCAGCAACTCTGCGTCCATTCCCAGACATTTCCGGCAATGTCAGCAACGCCATTATCCTCGGTGCCGTGTAGACCGATGGATTGGGTGCGTCGCCCGGCGCGTTTGCCGAAGTTGGCGTAATCTGCGGCCCAGGCCATGCGCGGATCGTCAAACAACTTATCGACTTTTTCTTCGATCACATCGTCTGCAAGCACACGCCACTCGGTTTCAGTGGGCAACCGGTAGGTCTGGCCTGTCTCGTGAGACAGCCACGCCAGATATTGTTGCGTATCAAGCCAGCTGACGCCTGTAACAGGATGGTCATCCCGAACGTATTTGCGTCGCTTTGGCTGGTGCGTGCAGCCCCCTGCATCGACGCAGGCCTGCCAATCCCCAAAGGTCACCTCATACTTAGCCACCGCGATCCGCTTTGCGCCCCTTTCCGGGGTATCAATCCTGACCTCAACCATCTGAGGTTGGGGTGCGTCCCCCGAGGAAGGCTCCTCGAGAGACGCAAGACGTGGCGAGATATCTGGAAGGTAGACTCTCGCCTTACTACCAGCCCAGATGGAGGCAACTGCCACTCCTATAGAAAGGGTAACGTAAACTGACAGCTTCATGTTATCTCTCCACGTCTCGAACCGACCGACTTAGGAAGGAATAGGACCAGGCTTGGAAACCTGCTTCATTAAGTCATCGTCCCATTCGCCATCGACGATGACGTGTGAGGCGGCACCAAGTTCAACCGCTTCAATGAGATTGTGATTGAGGTATACGTAGACGCCCGGCTGGCGGAACGTATAAAGAGCTGCCCCGGCAGAGCCGCCGCGGATGAACCAGGTCTCAAGACCAGTCGCAGGATCGTCAGCAAAGGAGCCGGTTTCCCAGACGTAGTCGCCATGACCACCAATCAGGTGAGGTCGTGAATCGCGGTTTGACTGGGCGTGAATGAAGAGTGCTGTGCGGCCAACTGCAGATTTGAGTGCGTGATCACCTGTCAACGCACCGACCTTGCCGTTGAAGACCACATGTGTTGGTGTCAGGGTACGCATGACCGGCATAACGTCAGCGAAGTTGTCGCCCGGTCCGTCATAGACCTTCCAGTCGCCGTTCTCGTCTTTCGGAATGTAGAAATCCTGCTCGCCAACGTAAAAAACATCGTCGTAAGACAGCAGGTTACCGTCTTTGTCTTTCAGGCCTTCACGCGGCAGCACCATGACAGCACCGTTCATGCCGTGAACAACATGGTACGGGATCATCTGTCCCTCAGGCGCACAATGGTAGACGAAGACGCCTGACTTAACGGCCTTCCAGCGCAGCTTCACCTGCTCGCCCGGTAGCACATGTGTCAGGCCCGCACCACCAAGCGCACCGGTAGATGAATGGAAGTCAATGTTGTGTTCCATTCGGTTGTATTCTGGGTTGATCAGCGTCAGTTCTACGTAATCGCCTTCGTGGCAGACGATCAGTGGGCCCGGAACGGATCCTTCAAAAGTCAGCGCCCATGTTTCCGCGCCATGGTCGTCCACTTCCCAGCGCAGTTCTTTAATGGTCATCGTGACTTCGACAACTTTCGGACCGCCCTTCGCAACCTGATCATGCTTCGGCGCAAACGGTGGAGCGACCAGCTCCTGTTTCACGCGAGGCAATGCAGCAATTTCTGCCTCGGTGAGTGAGACTTCCGCTTCCGCCGCACCGGCAGCAACCTCTTTTGTTGCCGCAACGGCCTGATTTGCTGCCACAGCAAAGGCACCAAACGCTGCGGTGGATGAAGCAACTGTCGAAGCCTTTAGAAAACTGCGTCGGTCTAATCCATTTTTCGTATCTGTTGGCATTATGTATACCCCCCGGTTATTTGGTCAATTAAACATACACATCATATATATCTTTCATTAAAAGATGTAAATGCGATATATCTTTAAACGCCCAAAAGCTATGAGGAATGCGTGGAAAGCTTCCCGCCCGACCAGGGGGAACTCCACCAACATACGATAATTTCATGATCCGCCAGGGAAGAGGGTAAGCCGAAAAACTAGGGAGGACGCCTGTTACGACAGGCGACCGCCAATGGGGTACGTTCTTCTTACTAATACATATATGTAGTTAGTTCTATTAGGGGTCTCACGTAATGGATTCTCCCAAGTGAGTCCCCGTGCAAGTAGGGTTGATGAGTTGTCTGGTCGGATACTTCAAAGCGAAAATGTGCTCTTGCGCAGACAAAGATCCGCTAGTGTGTATTTGCCGAGCGTTTCAAGAAAAGATGCCATTGCTTCGTTCAAAGGCCCTATTAATTTGCATGCTGGCGATAGCGGGCACGTATTGTGGGAGGTCATGCACTCCACGAGTTTGAAATCAGTCTCGGTGGTTATCAGAACGTCTGCAAGATTAATCTCTTCCGGTTTGCGCCCAAGTCGCAATCCGCCAGAGCGTCCGCGCACAGATTCAAGATAACCTGCTTTTGTCAGCGCATTGACAACCTTCATCATGTGCCCGCGCGAGACACGGTAATACGAGTTCATCTCGTCGATTGTGAAGAGATGATCCTGATTTGCTGCGGCGTACATGAGCACGCGGAATGACAGGTCTGAGAAGCTGGTCAAACGCATGTGAGCTTCCTTTTAAAACTAGGCCGTTGAAAAAGTGTAGGTCTATGCTTATTGAAACTATCGAAAGTAATATTAGAGATATCTAGTATATATGTTATTTTCTGAGGCCGCACTATCTCCAAGGATGACCCTGCGTTTTGTATGGGGTTGGGCACCAGCGTGGCATCTGAGCTCGCAAAAACCGCAAACGTGAGCATGGTGCTAAATAGGGGCGTCTGACAGGTCTCTCAGCTCCATCTCTGGTTTTACCTGTTTAGTCCTCTTGTTTTCCTGCCATTACGGGTAATAGTGATTGAAAAAGATGTATATTAAATGTATCTTTTAGTATCTTCTTTTTCATTCGGAGTCCGATATGGTCACGATCACGCACGCGGCGAAGCCCAGTTCCTGGAAATATGCTTTTGAACGTTGCAAAACCTGGTTACAGGCTGGCATCACCGACTTTAAAAAACGTCCCCTTGTCGGATTGCTCTCCGGCATCGGGTTCTTTTCAATCAGTTATCTGACAGTAGCGGGTCTGTACCTTCTGGATATGTCATGGATGCTCGTCCCGGTGTTTTCCGGCGTCACGCTGGTCGCTCCACTTTTGGCCATTGGTCTGTATCGCGCGGCACTTCAGGTAAAAGAGGGTCGCAGCCGCCCTATTGCTTCGCCCGGTCAGCTCGTGGTTGCCGGTGCCGTTCTTCTGCTGCTTCTAATCACCTGGGTTCGCGCGGCCGCAATCCTCTACGCAGTCTTCTTCGGCCTGAAGCCAGTGCCTGCTCTGGGTGAAACACTGCACATTCTTGCGCAGA
The DNA here is from genome assembly GCF_014651595.1 of Pseudovibrio japonicus. Lineage (GTDB taxonomy): Bacteria > Pseudomonadota > Alphaproteobacteria > Rhizobiales > Stappiaceae > Pseudovibrio > Pseudovibrio japonicus. The sequence goes on from NZ_BMXE01000007.1 coordinate 41,832, forward strand.
CCCCTACTGGATTAATTCTGTCACTTGTCGGTATTTCGGTCGGTGGTTTGTTCGCTTCCTTCACGCTCGCAGTTGCCGCCTTCTCTATTCCAATGCTTGTGGACCGCAAGGTTGATGCCTTCACCGCCATGGGTAGGAGCTTTTCAGCCTGTGCTCACAACTTCAAACTCGCGACTGCCTGGGGCGTCCTCACAACCGGCATCATGATCGCTGGCCTAGCAACAGGTTTCATCGCCACAATCATCCTCTTCCCCCTAGTAGGCTTCGCAACTTGGCACGCTTACGATGATCTCTTCGGGGCCAGCGCAAACTGAGCAGGTGTATCCGTAGATAAGACCCTGTCTTTGATCGCTGGGGCATAGACAGCGAAGCTGTTCTGTGCCCCTTTTGTCGCGAAATACTAAAGTGTCATACTAAAAAGACACTGTTTGACACCAATCTGATTGTCAGGTTGGTGTGCTTGACCAAGCCTGAGTGCGGAAACACCCGTCACTCGAATGTGTTAGGCGCATGGCAACTTCGATTTAGAGGCCGAGCTGTTCGGCCATAGCGTCTATGATATCGTCATGGACGCTAGACCGATCCGTCCCTGCGGGGTCGGTGCAGACTGGGTCATCGTTTTCCTCAATCAGGATGGCTTCTCCCTCTGGTTTGCAGAGGGGCATCGCTGTAAAATGAAAGCTGGGGTCGAACCGCAAGATCTGCGCATCCGACAAGAGGCTTGCCATCCCGCTTTGATCAAAGTCTGTCGCCTGCATCCGGTCCTCCGCTCCGCCGAATCCGATAAGAAGCACATTGGGGATCAGCGTCGCTGCATTCTCGGCCGTCAGCCCCCAGACAAACCCTGGGTCGATTGCGGCGACATGGGTGATGCGGGCGTCCGCATAGCTGGCATTCCAGTCCACCGCTTCGAGGCCTTGCATGTTTACCGCGTCGGACAACAGAAGATCGCAGGCTTCCATTGTCTCGATGAAATTGGTGCACGCGCCGACGATCCCAGTATGGTTGCCGCGCAGCCCGCCCAGGGACAGCGCGGTCCAGCCTCCGTAGGAAAAACCCGCAGCCATGACACGAGACGGATCAATCCGCCCGCCAAAGTCGGGATCGTCCAGCAGAGCATCCAGCGCCTCTGACATATCCAGGGCGCGGGTCCAGTGCCGGACACCTTTGGTCATGTTAAAGTCGCCCCAGGTGGAATAGGCGTGGTTCACCGAAACGACGATGGCACCCCGCTCAGCTAAACCAGCGGCCAGCCATGCCTGCGCCCGAGCGGTTCCGCCCATGCCATGACTGAATAGGACAACGGGATAAACCCCGTCCCGAACCTCTGCATTCATAGCGGCATCTACCCCCTGAAAAACGGGGTTCTCGGCAAATATTGTCATGTCGCCTCCGCCGCCGTTGGGATACCAGATGGTTGCGCTTGCCTCCTTATCATGATGCGGCATGTCTATACTGGTCAGTCTCAGGCCAGCAGGGGCCGCGACAGCTTGCGAGGCTGTAGCGATTGTCAGCATCATGAGTGTGGTTGTGATCAGGTTCATAAAATGTCTCCGTTGCCTGTCTTCCTGATCGCTTGATGAAACAAACAGCGGCTACGGGCGACCTAAAACCCGTTTTAGGTCGTCACGATCCGGTTTTAGGTCGTTACTCTCCCACACCTTGCCCCAAAAAAAGAAAGGCCAGTGCAAGAGATCCTGAAGGGTCGCCTGCACTGGCCTTTCTTATGGAGCAATCGCGCTCCGCCTATGTGTTACCTCAGCGGTACATCATCACTGTCGTCCAGGACCCGATAGCTGTCGCCTTCCAGATCGTCAAACTGATCATCGCGCAGGCACCACCAGAACGCTGTGAGGGACAACACACCAAGAATCAATGAGATTGGTATCAGGTATACAATAGCTATCATTTGGCTCAGTCCGTAATTCTGGTTTGCGTCTTGAGGCAGGGCAGCTGACGTAAAAGTCTGGCCTAACGCTGACAGCAAACTTTTCCAGAGAATGCGGGCTGCCTTGGTGGCAGCCCGATTAAGAGTGAAGGAGTTGAGTGTCTCAACGCGTTCATTGGTGGTCAGGGCGTCTGGTAGCTGTAAGAAGCTCCCATTGCCGCTGTGACCGGCTTATTTTGCGGCCAGTCCCTTTGGACCGCTGATTTGCTCGACGTCCCAGTGCTCAAAGGCCATGGCGACCATCTGATACTTGTAGATGCCGTAGGCGGCGACCAGTAAGACGAGCAACCCATAAATGATGTTTCGAAACCGCCGGTCAGTCTCAGTCTTCTCCATTGTCCTTGCTCCAGTTCAGATAAAGAACCAGCTTCTTGATGTCGGCGTCCTTCAGGCGCTTGTCCCAGCTTGGCATATGCCCTGCCCGGCCATTCTCAAGAGTTTCGAGAATGTCTTTGCGCGTGCCGCCGTAGATCCAGAATGAATCAGTCAGGTTAGGAGCACCAATTCCAACGCCTTCGCCTGTTTCGCCGTGGCATGCGGAGCATTCATTCTCGAACACTTCAGAGCCAGCCTTGGCGAGTGTGGCGTCATGTTCAGCGCCGGAGAGAGACAGCACATACTCAGCAACGTTCTTGATGTCAGCCTGTTCAAGCATTTCATCGCGTCCAAAGGCTGGCATTTCGCTGTAGCGGGTATCATCGTTGTTGGCGTTGATGCCATAACGAATGGTCCACTCTATTTCGTCCAGATCGTCACCAAAGAGCCAGCTGTCATCCACCAGGTTCGGGAAGCCGGTTTGGCCCTTTAAATCGCGTCCATGGCAGGCCGCACAGTTGTCGGTAAACAGAACCCGAGCGGCGCTCTCATACTTTGCACGAATGGTCGGATCATCCACCAGATCGTAAAGATCACCGTCAATAAGGTCAGCCTCATCTTTTTCGCGGACGACTTCAGCTTCCTTCACCGCCTCCAGAACGTTGGCTCTGGAGGTTGTGCCGAATAGCCCGCGGGTGAAGTCTGATCCCAAAGGAATAGCGGGGTAAAGAATCCATCCACCGAGGGCGACGAGTGAAGTGATGATGTAGGCCCATTTGGCCCACTTGGGCACCGGCGTATCAAGCTCTTTGATTCCGTCCCATTCATGGCCGGTTGTTTTTTGGCCTGACACCTCGTCATGCTCTATCTGCATGGCTTATCCCCATTATCTAGCGGTATTCTTGAGGCTCCTTCCAGCCCTTTTTTGCGGCTCGGCCAATAGGTCCAAACAGTCATCCCGATGAAAAACGCGAGGAGATAGAGCGCGCCCCAGGTTTTTAAAAACACAAGCCCTGCATCCTGGCTCATCGCAGTACCTCCTCTTTTGAGAGTTCGTCAGTATCGACCAGCGTTCCCAGCATCTGCAGGTAAGCGACCAGAGCATCAAGCTCACTCACCATCTCGGGATTGCCATCGAAGTTCCGGACCTGAACGTTCTCGCCGTAACGCTCCTGAAGCTCGGTTTCATATTCTGCATCCGGATCTGCTTGTCTGGTTGCATCCAGCGCAGCGTCTTTGATCTGGTCGGCCGAATACGGGACACCTACACGTGCTAGAGCCGTCAACTTGTCAGGCAAACCGTCGGTATCAAGTGGTGTTTTTGCGAGGAATGGATAGCCCGGCATGACAGAACCTTTCACCACTTTGCGCGGTTCATTCATGTGTGCGACATGCCAATCATCGGAGTACTTGCCACCAATACGGGCAAGGTCAGGCCCTGTTCGTTTTGAGCCCCACTGGAAGGGATGGTCGAACTTGCTCTCAGCAGCGAGGCTGAAATAGCCATAACGCTCCACATCTGTTCGCATTGTCCGGATCATCTGGCTGTGGCACGCATAACATCCTTCGCGGATGTAGATGTCGCGCCCGGCTTGCTCCAGCGGGGTGTAGGGCCGTACGCCCTCCACCTCTTCAACTGTGTTGTCGATTGTGAACAACGGCGCAATTTCCACTATCCCGCCGATTGATGCCACAAGCAGGATCATCAGGGTAAAGCCAATGGCCGTCCGTTCTAGCTTTTGGTGAGAAAAAGACATGACGTATTACTCCGCAGGCACTGCAACCGCGTTCCCGGCCCGCGCGCGCGGCCCCTGAACGGTCATGTAAATGTTGAAGGCAAGCAGGCAGCCACCGATGAGGAAGAGCAGTCCGCCGATGGCACGAGCCCAGTAGTAAGGCTTCATCGCGATCACGGTGTCGATGAACGCATAGACAAAGTTGCCGTCGCCATCATAGGTCTGCCACATCAAAGATTGGGTGATGCCGCTGTTCCACATAGAGCCGACGTAGATAAACGTGCCCAGAAGTGCGACCCAGAAGTGAATCGATGCCAGCTTGACCGAATAGATCTCTTCGCGCTGCCACACCCACGGGACGAGCTTGTACATTGCTCCGAAAGTCAGGAAGGCAACCCACCCGAGAGCCCCGGCGTGTACGTGTCCTACGGTCCAGTCTGTGTAGTGGCTCAGCGCATTCACAGGCTTCAGCGCCATGAATGACCCTTCAAAGGTAGCCAGTCCGTAAAACAGGACCGCAACCATCATGAAGCGAATTGCAGGATCTGTGCGGACCTTATCCCAAGCGCCGTTGAGCGTGAACAGACCGTTAAACACACTCGCCCAACTTGGCACCAGAAGAACAACCGACATGGTCATACCAAGAACCTGTACCCATTCCGGCAGTGCGGTGTAGTGGAGGTGGTGTGACCCGACCCACAGATAAAGGAAAGTAATGCCCCAGAAACCAATGATCGACATGCGGTAGGAATAGATTGGCCGATCCGCCGCTTTAGGCAGGAAGTAGTAGAGCATTCCGAGGAAGCCGGCGGTGAGCAGGAACCCGGCTGAGTTGTGCCCGTACCACCATTGGGTCATCGCATCTTGAACACCGGAGAACAGGGAGTAGCTCTGCGGTGAAGAGATGGAGACAGGAACTGCAAGGTTGTTCACCAGATGCAACACGGCGATCACCACGATAAACGCGAGGTAATACCAGTTCGCCACGTAGATGTGCGGCTCTGCACGGCGTGCCAACGTGCGCAGGTAAGTGACGAGGTAAGCGATCCAGATCACAAGCAGGATCAGGTCGGCATACCACTCAGGCTCGGCATATTCGCGAGACTGGGTAATGCCAAGTGGGTAGCCGGTCACCGCAAGCGTGACGAACAGGTTGTAATAGAGCATCACCATCCAAGGCATGGTTTTGCCAGCCAGCCTTGCTTTTGATGTTCGCTGCACAACATAGAAAGAGGTCGCGATCAGAGCGTTGCCAGCAAACCCGAAGAGAACACAGGTCGTGTGGATGGGGCGCAAGCGGCCAAAGTTGGACCAGCTCGTATCAGCGTTGAGGGACGGAATTGCCAGCTGCCATGCCAGAATATCGCCAGCAACGAAACCAATGATGGCCCAGGTCACGGCAGCAATGATGCCAATCTTAACGACATCATCATTGTAGGTCAGAGTCTTCTCAGACTTGGCGGTGCCCCAGTCATTGATCAGCCGCTTAACCGCAAAAATGCTGAATGCAACAATGATCCAGCCATGTGCCACATAACCGGTATCCTTACCAAAGCTGGTGATTGCAATTCCTAGAGCCAGAATTGGGATTACCACAAGGAACGAAAAGAACCTCTCGGTCATGCCCCCTCCTCGGCAGCACCTTTCGGCTGCTCTTGATTTGCTGAATAAAATTCAACAAAGAACCTTGCATCCTTGCTAGCGCGTGCGCTGTGCAAGGTCTCTGGCAGGATGACCTGCTTCTCACCAGTTTGGATCTCACGGGTCTCGTTGAGCTTCACGTCATGAAAAACAACAGAGCCAGAGGTCACACAAAGGACACCCCAGACGCCAGGCTTGGTCGAATGATCCCGTTCAAGGGCTTTGGGAAAGCTTCCCTCGGAAAACTCCTTGGTGGTGCTGTATTTCACAACACCGTCAGGAAGTTTTAGATCTAGGAGTGGCATGGGACTCCTCCTCGAGTTTGAGAAAAATGCACGAAGCGATCAGCGCGAGGATCTTTAAGATCTCGATGCCGACGAAGACTAGATGCAAGTGGCTGGGCCCGACGGGTTCACCTGCAATGGTTGCTTCTGTGCGTACATTGAGCAAAGGCATGAGATAGCCTTGCTGAACAATCAGCGCAGTCAGGGCGAGCAGCAAAAAGCCTTTCACCAAAATGGAGAACTGCGCTCGGATAGGCGGGTATAGAAGAGGTAGGGTCAGGAGAGCTGCGAAGAGTATCTCAGCGTTTCCAATCCAGTAAAACTGAACCTGTCCCACCTCCAATAACTGAGGGATGGTCAGTGAGGGAACCTGAAATTTCGCCGGGGCGACGATCAGAGAACCGCCGAGAACGACGCCAGCCCAGAGCGAGGCAAGAAGAAAGGAATACTTCTTCATAGGCCCACGCCTCCGAACATTGCCATTTGCAACCTTCCGGCGATGCGCTCTGCGCGGAACATCAGAAAGTCTGTTGCCTCGTCGGATTTGGTCGTGTCGCGAACAGTCTGTTTGAACAGGTCAAGCCAGAGCTCGAAATGCCATGGTTCGACGGATATCAGCTCCTGATGCACAGGGACTGGCTTTCCGGAGTAGGTGCCGGAATTCAGCGCAACCGAGGTCCAAAACGACTTCATTTTTGCAAGGTGCTCTGGCCACCGGTCGCCAATCGGTTCATCGAAGAGCGGCGCAAGAATTGGGTGTGCCTTCACGCGCGTGTAAAACTCTTCGACAATCTCATCAAGCACCTCCGGAGTGATGCCGATTTCCAGAACCGCAGACTGGTGCTTAAGCCTGCGCTCAAGTGCTTCGGGTGAGGTGCGCGCGTCTACAACCTTCACCGGTTTTCCATCAATGATTTGCAGCTGACCCATTGTTTTTGCAACCTCTTTAATACGCTAAATCATATATCTGAGATCGATCTTTTAATCAAATCGTTGAATAAAAATAATTCTAATAACCAGCGTTGGACTCTGTTTTCTCGAAGTTTTCCCAAGTGCAATCCGCACAAGGTGTGACAGAATGATCTTTCAATATAGGTCGACTACTTGTTTTGGATGCGCAGTTTTCCGGCACTTTCAGAGCACGAACTCCCACGCCAAGCGCACCCCCTCCTTGTCGGTCGGGCGCAATGGAAATCGGTTTGGGACAGATTGACGCAGATCAAAAATGCAACCGCTTTGGCGGGTGTTTAAGCCCGGTCATCAGCTGCAACGTTGGTGGCCCTTACGCGTTATTCGGTTCTTTCGGACAGCCGTCGTGATCTGCGGTTGAGTTTCTTCTTTTAACTGTTGGTTTGCGGGGGAGCTCTGAGGAGGACCAGATCCAGATGCCATGGGACAGCATCTCGCGACCATTCCCGTCAGAAGTGGTTCGCGGATATAGATTTCTTATCCGTGAAAGTCCATAGGCATGCGGGTTAGACCCCACAAATATCACAGATAGCTTCGCCAAATACTACTCGCCAAACGAGAGGCCGGTCAGCTTCGACTGTCTTAAGCTTGTGCGTGTATTGCACGATTTTGCATGGCTCAGAACAGGTCGTGACCTAACGGAAATTTCTGAGCTGAAAACAGGACAAATGGCCACGTATAGCTTGAAGAAAAATCGGGTTTTGCGGTAATATCCGGGTGCTAGGAATAGCCTGCATGCTAGTCAGGTCATAGTGATGAGAAGGAGTATTGAGATGGTTAATATTCTTCCCTGGCAACGTTCCAATAACCTGAATATCCGTAAGGAAAGAACACCGTTTTCTTCTCTTCAAGGTGAGATAAATCGGGTGTTTGATGACTTCTTCAATAACGGATTCCCCGACATGCCGAACTTCCCCTCAGCGCTGGCAAAAGAACATATGCTGGCGCCTGCGGTGGATATCATCGAAGATGATAAAGGCTTTAAGATTGAAGCCGAATTACCCGGTCTCACTCAGGATGACGTTGATGTAACGATTACGGACAGTTACCTCACGATCAAAGGCCATAAAGAAGATACCAAGGAAACTAAGAGTGAGAACTTCGTTCACCGCGAAAGGTATTCGGGGGCTTACCAGAGGACTATCGCCTTACCCGAAACTGTCAATGCAGACAAAGCGAATGCCAGCTTTGACAAAGGCCTGCTTCGAATTGAAATTCCCAAGAAAACAGAAGCAGTGAAACAGGCGAAGAAACTCGAAATCAAATAACTCGCTTTCCGGCCAGGGTCCCAATATCCGGGGCCTTGGCCGCTTTAATTTAGAGAACCGGCAGGCGAGCAATCCTTGCTCTCCGCACGGTTTAGCCTTGGTGCGTCGAGTTCAAGATGGGGTGTTCGTGCGGTGACGTGGACTTGCTTATCTGGACAGCTGAGTGCCGAACCTAACTCCATACACCTCCCATTCGTCGCTGTCTGGTTTTATTAATTGGCCCCGAGTAAGGATCAGGCCATCGAGAAATCAGGGGTTGATCGGGGCCCTGCCTTTGCAAACTGCGAAGGCACTTGCTCAAGACAACGAGATTAGGGCAGAATTGAAAGGTGGGGTCGTTCAGTTGGTGCTGCCTTACATTGATTGGGGCAATGGAATGCTACCTCAGCTTGTCCAATAACGGAGCGATCATGACTGCTAAAGAAACAAAGCTGCTACTGGTGTGTGGCAAGATTGCCTCTGGTAAGTCCACCTTGCTGGCGCATCAAGTCAAAGAACATGACGCGGTTCTGATCGACCAGGATGAATGGCTTGCGACGCTCTTTCCGGGAGAATTGAAGACACTGGAAGACTTTGTGAAGTATTCATCCCGCCTAAAACAAGCGCTGGGTCCGCATATTGTGACATTGCTTCAGCAAGGTGTGTCTGTTGCTCTGGATTTTCCGGCCAATACGGCACGTGACCGCCTGTGGTTACAAAACCTTTATAAGGCGGCGAATGCAACTCACGAACTGCATTTTCTCGATATTCCGGATGAGGTCTGCAAGGAGCGCCTTTGGGCGCGCAACAAGTCTGGCAAGCACCAGTTTACGGTGACTGAAGAGCAATTTGACCAGTTTACAAAGCACTTTCAGGCGCCTTCGAAGGACGAGGGTTTCAACGTTTTTATCCATGAGGTGGAGGCTGCCTGATGTAACGGTGGCAGGGAGGTAAGGCGGTAGCGCTGAAGTATTAAACCTCGGTTTCATTCAAGAATAAAAAAATTCGGCGCTATGAGAATGGCACCGTTAAAGTTCTGGATGAGTATGGCAAGCCCTTTGCTGTCACGAAAGATGCCCTCAAGGATATTGCAAGAGAGCTCGGAATTACCACAGCAGGTAACACACGCACCCAAGGAATGCAGATAATAAATCACTTGAGTTGAGCCGCAGTGATGGGCGCTGTGGCGGCAATTCTGGATCCAGTGTTGATTGAGATTTTCGCGGCGTCATTTTTCTCTTGAGCCGGACCATAGGTCATAGCGTAATGAAGATTCCCGAAGGAGTTTTCAATGAACAGACATTGCCCGGATGAAGCTTTACTAACCGCAAAGGAATGCGCCGACCGAACTGGCCTAAGTATCCGTGCGCTTCGGCTCTACGAGAAACATGGCTTAATCTCTCCTCGTCGCACGTCCAAACGTTGGCGTCTCTACGGAAACGATGACATCGCCCGACTGAATGAGATTCTGGCCCTTAAATCTATTGGGCTCAGTCTTCGAAGTATTTCGGGGCTTTTGTGTGATCAACCCACCGATCTTGCTCAAACTCTTATTCTGCAGCGAGATGCTTTGATGGACACAAAACATCGGGCGGAGCGAGGGCTGACTGTGGTGGAAGCTTTGCAGGACAAAATGCGTCTGGGAACTCCTGCAACGATTGATGATCTGATGACACTCATGAGGGAAACAAATATGGCTGAGCCGTCGAGAGATAACGTGGCCTGGCGTCGCTACGAGCAGATGCGCCCGCGAACCGAAATTGCAGTAGATCCTGCATTATATGATGATTATGCCGGAGCTTACGAAACAGATGATGGAACGTTCTCTATCGTGTCCCATCGTGATGGGCGGATCTTCTACCGGATTGTTGGAGGGGCGGATAATGAGATCTTTCCGGAGACCGAGGCCAAATTCTTTATGAAGGTACTGCCTGTACAGATAACATTCGAGCGCGATGAAAGCCAAAAGGTGAAGTACTTAAAGCACCATCAAAGTGGCTTCGTGGATCAAGCACTTCGAGCTGACTTGAAGCAGGCATTGCAGATTGAAAAAGAGGATCAACATCGAATTAATGAGCAGAAGCCCATTCCCGGCGGAGCAACTCTGTTGTGCCGAGTGATCGAAGAGCTTTCGAAACGGGAACCTGACCTCAGTAAGATGGCGCCAGCAGTGGCGGAACTCTTGGAAGAGCAGAAAGGCTCCATTCAGGTACAGTTGGAGGAGGCAGGTAAACTAAAGCAGCTTTCATTCAAAGGCGTTTCCCAGAATGGCTCAGATGTTTATGATGCAGTCTTTGAGAATTCAAAAATCGAATGGAATTTTGCTCTCACTCATAGGGGTTTGATGAGCTACCTATATTTTCGACCAATACTGTAATTAGTCCCGACCGATTGCCAGTTACCAAAGATGGTTCCGGCAATCGGTTCGCTTCCTTTTTGGGCAGCCGTATGATCTTCTCAGAAAGTACCACTCTCCTCAAAGCGGCCTTGGATTCATTTGGGTTGCAAGCATCAATCGATCATAGAACCTGACGCCTGAGCATTAGAATGTGCCGATAAACAGCCTTCTCAGCGCAGTTTTGATCGAGTGTATACATGGTCACTGGGCCTGCTGGTGAAGTTGCTGCAAGTTTATCTACTCACTGCGAAAAAGTTATCAACCGTCGACGGAGGGCTGCTGTACGTTTGAAAAGGGAGGTAGGTGTATGTGCGTGCAATTTTCCTTCGGATTTGCGAGATATATGGAGGAAAACTGCGTGAGTACGTCATGCCGAGCCATTTTCATTCTCTAATTTCATGTGATTTCCGCCCGCAACAGCGGAAATAAGCATGCTCAATCAGCAGTACAGAAGAAACGATGTACTTTTATACTTAATATAGTCAATAAATATACTTTATGAAGCTTCCTGCTTAATCCTATACTTTTATAGATACTTTTTCTATGGAATATCACGTAGCAACGGGGAAGAATAGCCGCTTGACACACAACTGAATGTGGTTTCATATGACTGTGCTATCAGATGATATGCAGTAAAGATGAGGATTAGGCCATGAGCCGGTCACTGCTGGTTCTTCAGTATCACAATAAAGAAAGCTTGGCATGGTATACGCAAGATGTTCGTCTTGCTTATGACTTTCCTCGCATGTGCGTATAAGCCTACAGGCCCATCAGTCCCTTTGAAAATTAAATGAACGACGCTCAGTCTACTTGAAGCCATAGGGTAAGTGCATCCAGCCTTGTGTTTTATTGGGCAGTTTTACTTGGCCTGTCGTGGACAGAAATCAGGTCGACTGCGTCATTCATTCAGTTTCGGTGACTGCTGCCGCAACAAGTCAATTCCACATTCAAACGCCTGCAATTTCAGGCACTTGAAACTTTCGCGCCAATGGCTGGAGAGCGACCCAGCCTGTGTGCAGCTGCGTATTCCCAAAGGTGGGAACCGGTTGTTGGAAGAAGAATGCGCAGTAAATATAGTATGCAAGGACTAACACAATGAAACGTATCCCTGAGCCGTTCCGCATCAAAATGGTTGAGCCACTTAAGATGACGAACTTCGCGGACCGCGAGAAGGCATTGGCTGAGGCGGGCTACAACCCATTCCTGCTCAAGAGTGATGACGTTTACATCGACCTTCTGACAGACTCTGGCACGGGCGCCATGTCTGACAAGCAGTGGGCCGGTATGATGTTGGGCGATGAAGCCTATGCCGGGTCCCGCAACTTCTACAACCTAAAAGACGCCGTCTATCATTTCTTTCGGTATGAATACATGGTCCCAACGCACCAAGGGCGTGGCGCAGAACAGATCCTGTTTCCTGCTTTGATCCGCCGCGCCAGGGAAGTCCGCGGCGCTGACAAGCACATCTTCATTTCTAACTATCACTTCGACACCACAGCCGCTCACGTGGAGCTGAATGGTGGCCAGGCGATCAACGTGGTGGATGAACGTGCCTACGACACAACCACCTACTACGACTGGAAGGGTGATTTCGATCTGGAGAAGTTGGAAGCTGTGATTGCAGAACATGGCGCCAAGAACGTCACTGCGATCATCACGACTGTGACTTGTAACAGCTCCGGCGGTCAGCCTGTCTCCATGGCAAACATGCGTGCAGTTTACGAGATCGGCCAGAAATACGACATTCCGGTTGTGATCGACTCTGCCCGTTACTGTGAGAACGCTTACTTCATAAAGCAGCGTGAGGAAGGCTACGCGGATAAGTCCATCACTGAGATCATCCGTGAAATGTACTCCTACGGCGACATGCTCACCATGTCCGCAAAGAAAGACCCGCTGGTCAACATTGGCGGCATGTGTGCGATCCGTGAGAAAAAAGAGCTGTTCCAGGCGGTTCAGACCCTTTGCGTGCCGATGGAAGGTTTTGTCACCTATGGCGGTCTTGCAGGCCGTGATATGGAAGCGCTGGCCCGTGGTCTGCATGAAGGCGCAGACGAGGACTTCCTGCATTACCGCATCGGTCAGGTGAAGTATCTTGGTGATCGCCTTGTGGAAGGCGGCGTGCCGATACAGTACCCAACCGGCGGTCATGCGGTGTTTGTAGATGCCAAGAAGATCATGCCGCATATCCCAGGTGATCAGTTTCCTGCGCAAGCCTTGTGTAACGCGCTCTATCTGGAATCTGGTGTGCGACCAGTTGAAATTGGTTCCTTCCTATTGGGCCGTGATCCTGCAACCGGAAAGCAGAAAGAGTCTCCGCTTGAACTGATGCGTCTGACGATTCCGCGCCGTGTCTACACCAACGATCACATGGACTACATCGCCGATGCGCTCATTAATGTGGCGAACAACGCAAAGGACATCAAAGGCTTCGAGTTTGAGTACGAGCCTCCCGTTCTGCGCCACTTCACCGCGCGTCTGAAGCCAATCAAATAGGTTGGCAACACGGGAGGCACGGCTCTGTGCCTCCCCCAATTTCCTCACGGATATAACAAAACTTCACGGGAGAGAAGTAAATGTCTGAGGGTTTACAAGTGGATGGTTTAGTAAAGGCCACCGCAACATCCAGCCCCTCGTTTCTGGGTGGTGCGATGATTATCGCAGGAACCGCTGTCGGTGCTGGCATGTTTTCCGTTCCAACAGTCAGCGCTGGCATGTGGAGCATCTGGGCCATTTTCGCGCTGGCCTTTACCTGGTTCTGTATGCTGCATTCCGGTTTGATGATTTTGGAAACGAACCTGAATTATCCGGTCGGCTCCAGTTTTGACACCATGGTCAAAGACACCCTTGGGACAGGGTGGAATACCGTCAACAATATCTCGGTCGGGTTTGTCGGCTATATTCTGTGTTATGCCTACATTTCCGGCGGCGGCTCTATCGTGGTTCACACACTGGATGCAACACTTGGGGTCGAGCTTCCGCAAATGCTGGCCGGGCTGATCTTTGCGTTGGGTCTGGCATTCTTCGTGTGGTGGTCTACCAAGGCTGTTGACCGCATCACAACGATCCTTCTGGGCGGTATGATCGTCACGTTCTTCATGTCCGTGACTGGTTACACCTTCAACATGAAGGCCGCGATTTTCTTTGATGCTGGCAGCGGTATGGGGCTGGCCAGCTACTTCCCGTATCTGTTTGCTGCACTCCCGTTCTGTCTGGCCTCCTTCGGTTATCACCACAACGTGCCAAGCCTGATGAAGTACTATGGCAAGGAGCCAAGGAAGATATTGCTGTGCCTTGGTACAGGCACTTTCCTTGCACTGGTACTTTACATTGTCTGGCTGTTCGCCACATTGGGCAACATCTCACGAGCTGATTTTGGTCCGATCATCGAGCAGGGCGGCAACATCGGCGTGCTGGTGGAAGCTCTTGGCCGGGCCGTGCAAAACGACTCCGCCTCCAACATGTTGTCCGCGTTTGGCAACATGGCGGTGGCCAGCTCCTTCCTGGGCGTTTCACTGGGACTGTTCGACTTTCTTGCCGACTTCCTGAAGTTTGATGACAGCACATCAGGTCGTGCGAAAACCGCTGCAGCGACCTTCGTTCCTCCGCTGATTGGTGGCGTCTTCTACCCGGATGGCTTCATCATTGCGATCGGGTACGCGGGCCTTGCTGCAACAATCTGGACTGCGATTGTTCCTGCCTTGATGGTTCGGGTCAGCCGCAAGAAATTCGGCAATCCCCGGTTCCGTGTCTGGGGTGGTGAAGCTCTTGTCTGGGTGATCTTTGGATTCGGTATCTTAGTTGCCGGAAGCCACCTCCTTGGAATGTTCGACGCACTTCCAGTCTATCCATAAGCGCCGAGCAAGGCATAGTGCTGCGCTGAGGCTCGCGGGGGCGAGCCTCAGTTTCCAACAAAGGAAATTGAAATGAAGGGCATACTCTCCATCCAATCCCACGTCACATACGGGCATGCCGGCAATGGTTGCGCGGTCTTTCCGATGCAGCGCATGGGGCATGAGGTATGGGACATCAACACGGTGCAATTTTCCAACCATACCCAGCACCCACAAGGTTGGACGGGGCAAGCCCATGCTGCGGACCATCTGAGCGAGATCTTTGAGGGGCTGGCGAAACTGGATGTGCTCTCTCACATCAATGGTATCGTAACCGGCTACCTAGGCGGTCCCTCGCACTGCGATGTGATTGTCGACATTGTGCAGGAAGTGCGCCGCCACAATCCCGATTGTCTCTACTTCTGTGATCCTGTGATGGGCGCGCCTGACAAAGGCTGCATCGTTAGTGAAGGGGTTGCCGAGCTTTTGGTGAGCAAGGTGATGCCGATTGCGGATGTGATTGTGCCCAACCAATTTGAACTCTCGCAATTTATCGGAGAACCAATCGAAACGCTGGAACAAGCTCAGGAAGCTTGCGACAAGGCAATGGCAAAAGGGCCGAAGATGGTTCTTGCCAAGCACTTGCACAGCGTTTCGCAGGATGCCTTCACCATGATGTTTGCCAATGGCCAGGGAAGCCATCTGGCACAGCGCCCACACCTGCCGTTTGAGCGCCAGCCAGTCGGCGTAGGCGACCTGATCACATCTGTATTTGCCGCTGGTTATCTGAATGGACTTTCTGAAGTAGAAGCATTCGAGCACTGTAACAACGCGGTCTACGGCGTGCTCAAAGCCACGCAGGAAAAAGGCGAATGGGAGCTGCAAACAATTGCAGCACAAGACGAATTCGTCTCACCAACTGAAAAGTTTGAACTAACAAGCCTATAACAACAGGAGAAAAAATGACTGCTATCGATACCTCCAAAGCCCCTGCAGCGATTGGCCCGTATGTTCAGGGTGTAAACCTTGGCCAGATGATCATCACCTCCGGTCAGCTTCCAATCAACCCGGAAACTGGTGAGATGCCCGCAGATGTTGCCGACCAGACCCTTCAGTCTCTGAAGAATGGTTTGGCGATTGTTGAAGAAGCTGGCCTTGCTGCGAAGAACATCGTGAAAACAACCGTCTTCGTGAAAGACCTCAACGATTTTGGCCGCGTAAACGAGGTTTACGGCAAGTTCTTTGAAGACAACAACGCTCCGTTCCCGGCGCGCTCCTGCGTGGAAGTTGCCCGTCTTCCAAAAGATGCGCTGGTTGAGATCGAAATGATCGCCTGCCCGTAACGGTTTGCAACTCCCCTGCAATGCTCGCAGTCCAACGCGAGCATTGCCCTCTGGTATTGTGACGGTGTGGCCTCAGACCGCGCTCAGAAAACGCAGTTTACCCCTTAGAATCCTACCTCAAAATAGACTGCGCAAAACAAGCAATCGCGAATATAGCGGCTACTCGTGAGCTCTGGAATGCGGCAGTCTCTGACTGTGCGAACAGGTTTAAACATAACTGGCTGGTTGGAAGTTATCATTGTGTCTACCCTCTTGCTTGTGGTGGCGGGGTGCTCTGAAATTCCGGGACATGGCCCAAGTGCCTATCAGGTTGAGAACGCCACATCTCAAGGTGATGTGGATGCGCTTAACTATGTCATGTTGGATGTGGATGTACCGACAGTTCAGCACATCTCCAATTATGAAGAGGGCTTACCTCCTAAAGAATTCCGCGTTGGCAAAGGAACGCCCGGTGCAATCCGCGTTGGCTTAGGCGATCAGCTTCGGGTGGGGATATGGGAATCCATACCCAATGGGTTGTTTTCAACGGCCACTCAGAAACAAACTGAACTTGCGCTGGTGGTTGATGACAAGGGCAAGATTTATGTGCCATACGCCGGTGAAATCAATGTGCTCAATCGCAGTATCTCGGAGGTTCGCGAGCAGATCCTGACGAGCTTGGAGGGCAAGGCCGTTGATCCGCAAGTGGTTGTGAACCTGGAGGCAAACGGTTCGCACAAGGTCATTGTCATTGGTGAGGTAATGAAGCCGGGGCAGTATCGCGTGCATGAAGACGGGTTAAGCCTCGTAGAGGCGATCTCTGAAGCCGGCGGAACGCGTCACCCTGATTATGAATCGTTTGTCACGGTTGTCCGCAATGACCGCAAATTCCGCTTCAGTCTGGACGAAATCTCGGATCAACCCGTCAAGAACATCTGGCTGCGCCCAAAGGATATTGTCTCCATCTCTCACAAGCCGAAATCCTTCACCGTGTTTGGCGCAGTTGCTGCACGGCGCAAGTTCGACTTCGCAGCCTCGCGCGTAAACCTCTCTGAGGCCATTGGAATGTCGGGGGGCTTACATGATGGAACAGCAGATGCAACGGGTGTTTTCCTGTTCCGCTTTGAGAACAGGGACAAGGTGATGGCGCTCCTTCCTGCACACGAACAGGCGGTTAACTTTCCTACCGTTCCCGTTGTCTATCGCCTGAACCTGAAAGAGGCGAGCGGGATGTTTCTGACGCAAGCCTTTGAAGTGAAAGACAAAGACGTGATCTATGTGGCCAACTCCTCTGTCTCTGAAGTCAACAAGGTAATCAATATCCTTGTGTCCCCACTGACCGGAACGATGAGCTCCGGTGCTGCACTGGCTGGTTTGCCCTAAGCTTGTCTCGTGATTCATTTGGGTTGACGATAGCGGTGATCGGAGCTGCTGTTTTACTTTCGTGCTGAATGATTTTGCAAAAGCGCCTTCAGCGATCTGACCAGCTGCTCGTCGGTCTGCTTTGCCCCAGCATTTTCAAAACCAAAGTCCAGTAACCGCTGGTCCTGCGTATATGGTGCTGAGCAGCCCGCATGAAGCTCGGTAAACTCTGCAGCCTGCAGGATTTGGGGTGCGGTTTGAACGTTCACACCTGAACCCGGCATGACCGAGAGCCTGCCAGCGGCGGCCTTATGCATTGCAACCAAGTTTTCAATTCCATCGATGGCTTTGAAAGCGCCGCCGGAACTGAGGATGCGTTCAAAGCCCAGCTCCACCGCAGCGTGGGTGGCTTCTATAAGATCGGGCGCAAGGTCAATCGCACGGTGGAGCGTCATGCCAAGGCCTTCTGCGTGCTCTATGAGGGTCTTCAATAGGTTTGTGTCCAGCCCGCCAGTCTGCAGATTTGCGCCTAGAACCACACCCGCCAGTTTGGCGTTATGGACAGCATCGATCTCATGTTTCATGAGGTCGACTTCCTGCGAGGAAAAGATGAAGTCACCCACGCGCGGGCGGATCATGGCGTAAACCGGAATTGGCGCTTTAGTCGCCAGCTTCATCAGGCCGACCGACGGCGTCAGCCCGCCCATAGCGAGACAGGAACACAGTTCGATCCGGTCGGCTCCGCCTGCAACAGCAGCGTTCAGCCCCGCGATGGTGTCAACACATACTTCCAGTTTCATGATAGTGCTTCCACCTTTCCACTCAGCAAATCTTCTGCAAGGACTGCCCTGCGTTTTTCCGGCGTGCCCTGCTCTGCGGTCCACACCCAGTAAACAATCTCTTCATCGCATCCCACATTGACGACACGGTGTTTGCCCATTGCATCAAGGGCGTGGATCACAACTCCGCCGATATAACCACTTTCCAGCTCTTGCAGTTCCGTGATCGCCAGTCGCAGTGCATCATCCAGCGAGATGCCCAGTCTCAGGGCGAGCACCACAGTGCGTGCGGTTCCGCAGCGCATGGTCATTTCGCCCGTATGGGTGCAGGCGGCGGCGCCATAACGGCTGTCGGCATAAAACCCTGCGCCGGGGATTGGAGAATCGCCCACACGACCCGGATACTTCCACGCCCACCCGGAGGTGGAGGTGGCGGTGCAAATGTTGTTGTGGCTGTCCTTGCAAAGGAAGACGGTTGTGTCCCGCACTTTTTCAGGATCGGTGATAGCTTTGGTGAGCGGTGCCAGATCTGTGTTGGGAAAGGCGGCCTTCTGCTCAAGTGTCATCACTGCTTCCAGCTTGCGCCACCACACCTTTTTGCTGTGCTCCAACAGAAAAGGATCTTTGGCGAGTCCCAGCTCATCAGCATAGCGCCGGGCACCCTCGCCCACCAGCATGGTGTGAGGCAGGTTGTCTAAAACAGCTTTTGCCAGACGGGTGACTTCCAGCGTCATCGGCACCCCGGCCACCGCCCCGTAATCGCGGGTGGTGCCATCCATCACGCTGGCGTCAAACTCCATATCTCCCAGTAGGTTCGGCCAGCCGCCATAACCGACACTGCGTACTTTGGTCTCCGCTTCTACAAGAGACAGGCCGGGCACTAGCGCATCCAGTCCATGGGCTCCGTTTTGCAAGTGCTCTGCCGCGGTGCCAATGCCGGGCCAGCTTTCAGAATTCCCTAGTACAATCATAGTGCCGCTCTTACCCTGCCTGAGAATAACTCACCGCAACATTTCAGTGCAGGCGTGCGTCTTGTCAATGAGACCAATCCGGCGCGCACTGTCCCATTCGCTGCAATTTGATTAGCTTAATTCAGACAACACGCTGTGATCTATAAGGAATTTACCGCGTAAAGTGGTAGTGTCACAACTTGTGGGCTCATATTGGGCTCAGTTGGTATAGCCGTTTGTCTCGTGTGGTGGTTTATATGGCGGCACCTGCCGCAGGACCATGCCGTATTTGTGATCGGCTTTATAACCGAGGCTCTCGTAAAAACCTTTGGTGCCCCGATCCTGTCCAGTCAGCAGCATGATCTTGTAGGCGTTGGCCGCCCATGCCGCATCGCGCAGCGTATCCATGACCATGCGGCCAAAGCCCCTGCCCTGATAGGCTCTCAGTGTTACCACGTTCTCTGCGAGGCAATACGGGCGGCCCCCATAGGTCATGTTGGGCAGAATATGGAGCGTGGCGCAGGAAACGATGCGGTCGTACAGTTCCACGCCGAAAACCGTGGTGCCGTCATGTGCCAACAACTCGGCAAAGTGTTTGCGGCCTTCTTCACCTGCAGCGACGGGAATACCCTCCGTCAGCTCATTCAGCAGTGTGACCACATCCTTATAATCATCAATGGTCAGGCGGCGGACAACCAGATTTGGTGAAAGAACGGACATATTGGGACCCACTCATACGTGCAGCTGAAGAATGTCGTGAGTTTAGCGCGAAGTTCCCCCGAGTCCCAGCCCTGAGCGTGATCGATCCCATTGAATTCGACCAAATGGCCAGAATTACCAAAGTAAGGATGGGATAATGCGGCGTTCAATGAGCCTTGGACCTGCGGATGCCCCATCCTGGACCAAAGCCGTTTGCTCTTGCTTCCTACAATGAAATAGGTATTTGTTACTAATACGCGAATTTACTTATTCTTGTACTCTGTATTGCACAAGGCCTCCCAAATGTTTGATTTGCTCGTTTTTATTCCGGCGTGTTTTGCGCTCAATCTTGCTTTTGGCCCCAATAACCTGCTTGCGATGACCCATGGAGCGCAACAGGGCGTCGGCTTTTCGTTTATTGCGAGTACCGCAAGGCTTGTTGTTTTTGTGCCCATGATTGCAGCTAGTGCGCTTGGTTTGGGCGTCTTGTTGTCTACCTCTGCTTTTGTTTTCAATGTGGTCAAGATTATTGGAGCGGCCTATCTCATCTGGACGGGCATCAAACTCATCAGAACTGCGCAGGAGAAGACGGACTTAGACGCCGATTCCCGCGCGCCCACGCTTTGGAGGGCCTTTCGAAACGAAGCGCTTGTAGCAATGAGCAACCCCAAAGCAATCCTGATCTTCGCTGCCTTCTTCCCCCAGTTCGTGGACACAGCGAATTATTCGGCAAGCTATGCCTACCTTGGTGCGGTGTTCATCGCGTTGGAGGCTCTCGCCATCATCATCTACGCCTCTGCCGGGCGTTTTGCAGCTGCGTTCGCTGCGAACAAACAGCATTGGTTTCAGCGGGTTTCCGGAGGCGGCATGATTGTGTTCGGCATCCTGCTCTTGCTCAGCCGCCGTTCTTCGCCAGCCGCCTGAGTTCCAGTAGAACGAAACGTTTTCTGGAGAAGATACGCAAAATTCATCTGGTCTCGCGACGGGCCCTGTCCTAGCACTGTCGTGCTTTTGTGCAGGCCTGTGCAACGGCGCGGGCAATCACTTGCTCTTCGTTGGTGGGTATGATGAAGACGGGCACTGGGCCTGTGCCGATTTCCGGTGCGTTGGCTTTGTTCTTTTCCGGGTCGATGGAGATGCCGAGGAACTCCAGTGGTTCGCACACTTTGGCGCGGACGTGTGCTGAGTTCTCGCCAATACCTGCGCTGAAGACCAATGCATCAATGCCTTTAAGGCTGGCGGCCATGGCCCCCACTTCCCGGCGGATCTGGTAGCAGTAATAATTGATGGCCTGTTTGGCAAACAATGCGTCGGACTGCTCCAGCACACGCATATCGGAGGATTCCTCCGACAGCCCCAAGAGCCCGCTTTGGCGATAGATGATGGCCTCGATCTCGTCAGCCGGCAGCTTTTTCTCCTGCATCAGGTAAAGCATGACTCCCGGGTCGAGCCGCCCGCATCTGGTGCCCATGGGCAGGCCATCGACGGCAGAAAAACTGGTGCTGGCGTTGACGGAGCGACCATTCTCCACCGCACACATGGAGGCGCCGTTGCCCAGATGGGCGATCACAAGGCGACCGTCCGCCACATGCGGGTACTCCCGGCGCATCTCGCTGCTGATGTAATCAAAGGAAAGGCCGTGGAAGCCGTAGCGGCGTACGCCTTCCTCATAAAACCGACGCGGAATGGCAAAGGCGTCATTGGAGAAGGTGTGGCCGGCATGAAAAGCTGTATCAAAACAGCCGATTTGTAAGACACCGGGAAACACCTGCTTGGCTGCACGGATGGTTGACAGAGAATAGGGTTGGTGTAGCGGCGCCAGCGGAACCAACTGTTCCAGCTCCTCCACCACATTGGTCGTCAGTTCCGTTGGTTTGTAAAACGCATTGCCGCCATGGACGATGCGGTGGCCGATGCCCACTACAGAGCGGCCTTTCAGGTAGGGTTCCACTTTTGCGAAGATAGTGACCACTGCGCTGGCGTGGTCAACCTGCCCCAGCTCTTGCTGGATGTCCCCGTCAGGTGCCTGCATTTTCAAGCGCGCAGAAGGGCCCAGACGCTCAATACAGCCGGAGATGAACAGCTCGGGCTCTTCCATAGCTTTATACAGAGCGAACTTGACGGAAGACGATCCGGTGTTGAGCGTAAAATAGAATGTCATGCTTTCTGGCTCGCAGCGTAAAGAAGCGCAACAGCGCAGGACATCAGACGTGCCTGATCGTCATCAGCGCGGCTCGTGAGGATCACCGGACACCGTGCACCCATCACTACACCGCAAACCTGCGCGTGGGCGACATAGGCCAGCTCCTTGGCCAGCATATTGCCAGATTCCAGATTGGGTACAACCAAAACATCGGCCCGGCCTGCAACCAGAGAGGTGATGCCCTTTGTCACGGCCGCATCAACATCAATGGCATTGTCCATGGCCAGCGGGCCATCCACAATGCCCCCTTTGATCTGGCCGCGTTCTGCCATTTTAGAAAGGATGGCCGCGTCCATGCTAGATGGAATTTTGGTGTTCACCGTTTCCACGGCAGACAAAATGCCTACCTTGGGCTGGTGCTCGCCAAGGGCCAGCGCCAGATTGATGGCATTTTGTACAATGTCTACCTTGGCTTCCAGATCCGGCGCTATGTTGATGGCCGCATCAGTTATGAAGAGCAGATGATCAAGGCTCGGCACGTCCATGACAAACACATGGCTGAGCCGGTTGTCGGTGCGCAGACCAGAATCCCGCTTGACGATCTGAGCCAGCAGCACGTCAGTGTGCAACTGTCCTTTCATGATTGATTGCGCCTTGCCCTCGCGAACCATGGCAACAGCCGTTGCTGCGGCCTGCGTATGGCTCTCTATATCGATGATCTGCAGATGCGCCAGATCCTTGCCGATCCGGTCAGCAGCAGCTTTAATCTTGCTCTGAGATCCGATCAGGATGGGCTCAATCAATGTATTTTCTGCTGCCAACAAAGCCCCACCCAGTGATTTGCGATCTTCCGGTGCGACAACTGCGGTTACCAACGGTGGTAATGGGCGGGCCCGCTCCAGCAGCCTGTCAAAATGTTCGTGGCTGCGTACGGTCAGACCGGGTAAGCTGACCGCCTTGGCAATTTGGCTGGAGCGCGGCGCAATTACCTCTGCTTCGCCCTCTACCAGCATCTGCCCATCGGCACGCTCCACAGTGGTTTGCAATGCCACCACGTAATCTGACAGCTTCTCTGTCACCTTGACCCGAGCAATCAGGTGGTCGCCTTCGTAAGCACGACCCAGGAAGCGCAGGTTCTGACTTTTATAGAGCGTTCCGGGACCAGGTAGTTGATTGCCCAGAACGGCAGAGATTAGACTTGCAACCCAAAGGGAGGGGGCAACGCCCTCAAAATCTCCGTCGCCGTCGATATCTTCTTTCGGTAGGTGTAGAGGATTGAGGTCGCCTGAGGCATGGGCCGAAACATACAAGTCATCCGCTGAGCAAGTGCGCTCATAGACCGCTTCCATGCCCACTTCGATCTTGTCGTACGGAGTATTCTTGTAGGTGATCGTCATCACGCTGCCCTAACCCCATTTGAACGTCTTTTTCAGACTGCGCCAGAGCTCCAGCGAGTTCGGCGGCATGTCCTCTTCTTTACCGATGATATGCATCAGAGCTTTGTAGGCAAGAGTTTTTTCTTTCTCGGTTTTTAGCAAAGTGGGTAAGGCATTGTAGCCAGCTTCCATCTCAAACCGGACGATCAAGGTTTGATCATGGATGAGGAAACTGCGCTCTTTCGGGTCCATAGATTTGAAGGGAGTCCATGTGGTCACCACTTCGTTAAACCGCTCCAGCTTTTCGCTGCGCACCTCATCCCGGGAATCGGCGATCATGAACACGATACGCACGATTGCAGCGGCGACACCGCCTTTGTCGATCTTCTTAAGTGCATTCTGGATGCTGGTCAGGCTATGCAGATCCTGCATTGGCACCTTAGGTCGACGGAAGGACAGCGATTTGCCGTATTCTACGGCCTGTGGGGATGCCCAGAAGGTGAGGAAGCTGTTTTCAATCAATGCTTCACGCCAATCTTTCAGAGCATCCCAGCCATATTCGATTTGGTCTGCCATCAGCTCCTCCCAATAATGGAATGGTGTTTTGGCAAGGTTGGGTTTGCGGCTCTGCTTTACCGCAGTCGCCGCCATGGTGGGCCAGAACATGAAAGGATTGGCGGAAGCGAAGGCGCCATTTGTCAACCGCAAGGGGTGCAGCCCGCGTGTCACTTCACCGCTTTGCGAACTGTTCATGGTTTTCAGCATGGGACCAACGGTGCTGTCATACATGTCTTCCAGACTCTCGGACATGCGTGCAACGCCAGCAAAGGCTTTTTCTTCATTGCGTTCGCTGGTCTCTTCCAGCATCTGATCGATGGTTTTGCGGGCAAAACTCACCTCAAATTTTGCATCGTTGCCTTTGCCCTTCTGCCGCTCAATCTGAAGCTTGTAGAGGCCGGGAGGCAGGGACTCGATGGTTTTTAGCGTCGAGGCCATCTGCGTATGTTCACGCCTTGCAACACTAGAGGATACAAAGATACCCAGATGTCCGACTGCATCATGCAGCATATACAAAATGCGCTGGCCCAGGATCTCGATCTCTGACTCATCGCTATATGTGTCCGCAATCCAGTTGAGCGCCTGATCCGGCGGGGTAATGTTATCGCCAAAAGAGGAGAAGACAATGATGGGTGACTTGATGGTTTTCAGGTCAATGGGACGTCCCGGTTCCAGAAATGCCTCGTTCTTCGACAGTTTGTTGCCAATGAAAAGATTATCCAGAATCCAGCGGAACTCCTCTTCGGTCATGTAATAAAAACCGCTCCACCACTTCTGGAACTCCAGAAAGCGCTCATCGTCGCCATCAATATTGGTGTAAAGGTCATAGTACTTGCGGAACCAGTTGCGACCCGGATTCAGCATCTCGAAATTCTGCACCAGATTGGCACCATCAAATACCCCATTGGCCAGATCAGCAGAAAGGAGCGCTGGCACGATGCCGCCTGTCAGTCCGGCGGAGTAACGCATGGGATCTTGCCCCATCGTACCACTCCAGTAGGACATGGGTGCGCCGTTGAGCACAATCGGGCCAACCAAATCCGGGTAGACGGCTGCGAGAATGGCGGCTGCCCAACCTCCCTGACAGTTACCAACCACCACTGGTTTTGAGCTTTTTGGGTGCCGTGCGATGACTTCACGCAGGAAAGCTGCCTCCGCATGGGTGACGTGAGCAACTTCCTGATGGGGCTCTGGCATGGGGTGGAAGGCGACGAAATAAACCGGGTGTCCACCGCGCAGGGCAACACCTACCTGACTGTCATTTTTAAATCCGCCAATGCCAGCACCATGGCCAGCGCGGGGGTCAATAATCACATAGGGGCGCTTATCGTCAAAGGTCTCAGTGCCTTCAGGCGGAATAATCTTTAAGAGCATGTAGTTACAAGGGCGCGGAAGATTGCGGCCTTCAACAATAACCTCATAATCATAAATCAGAACCGGCGGACAACCCTTGGCCAGATGATCGTAGTAGTTGTCACTGCTTTCGCGCAGGGCATCCATGGTCAGGATGGCGCGTTCACTGGATTCTTTTATGTAATGCGCCCAGGCATCCATAAGCTTTTTAGGCGTGTCATAGGGGACCCAAGAGGCAGCCAGTGCTTCACCCTTGGTTCTGGACTTTTCCTGTTTTTTCTGGAAGTCATTCATCAGACGCGTTGTGCGCCGTGCGTTGGCGACCTGCAGAAACTTGGCCTGTTCCTCAACTGCGTCAAAGTACTGGGCAGTTTGATTGGTAAAGCGTTCTACTTGCATAATCTACCTCAGTGCCTGCCTATCCGATGATGCGGTAACCGCCGTCGATGGGGTGAACCACACCAGTAATGTTTCGTGCTTCGTCGCTGGCCAGAAAGGCCGCATATGCGCCAATATCTTCGATACTGGCAAGTTTGCGAGTAGGAGAACGTTCTGTTGCATCCGCCAGCATTTCATCGAAACTGGCAATCCCGCTTGCGGCCCGCGTGGCCAATGGACCAGGCGAGAGCGCATTGACAGAGATGCCCTTCTGGCCCAGTTCTGCCGCTACATAGCGCGTGGTGCTTTCCAGTGCGGCTTTGACGGGTCCCATAATATTGTAATGGCTGACAACCTTTTCCGAGCCGTGGAATGTCACGGTCATAACGCTGCTGCCGGGAGGCATCAGCAGCTCTGACTTGCGGATCAGCCGTAAGAAGGAGTGAACAGAGATGTCCATGGCGATGGAAAAGCCTTCTGCCGAGCAATCGACCACACGGCCATGAAGATCTGCCAGTGGGCAATAGGCAATGGAATGCAGCAGAATATCTAGGGATCCCCAGACCTGATTGATTTTCTCATAAAGGACATCGATCTGGTCCGGATCTGTCACATCGAGCGGTGCAAAAATGGCTGCATCAGCTTCTTCTGCCAGAGGTGCAACATGCTTTTTCGCTTTGTCATTCAGGTATGTAAGTGCAAGTTCTGCGCCCTGTGCCTTCATGGCTTTGGCGCATCCCCATGCAATGGACTGGTTGTTTGCCACCCCAACAATAAGGGCCTTCTTGCCCTTTAATGAAAACATGTGGTCACTACCCTGTTAGTTGAACCCTGTTCTTGAAAAGGAAAACAACAAGCATAGAAATAGCTATACAGAGGAGAGAAGGAAAACGAAGCTACGAAAGCTAGTAAATGAATTGGTAGGTCTGAACATTAAATCAGAGATTGTTCGTGGGTCTGAGTAAAAGGCTAATAAAACTGAATTTGATGCTGGTTCAGGCCCTAAGAAGGGGCGTTCCCGCCCCGTAGGCGCTTAGGTTAGTTCATATTTCCGCGTGAAAGCCGCGAGCACCGTCACTCATCGACGGTCCGTCGTTTTGGAATATGTCGCGGACAGTCCCACTCAAGAGCCATTGTTCTGATAAGGATTGCCCGTTCTGGCTCTGCTTTATAATCTGCTGGCATCAGGGAGAGCACGAAGTCGCTGCCTTCTTCTAATGACACAATGCGTGCCTCTCCCCAGATCTTGAGCCGCTGCTGCTTCTCATAATTTGTCAGGATGAGCGACACGCGGTTGTTTTGAGAGATGTTGCCCGCGCTAAGATATTGCCGGTTGCCGCGATAATCTGCGTAGGCGAAGTGCCTGTTATCCAGAACCTTCAGGAACCCTGTGGGACCGCCCTTAAACTGCACATAGGGCCAGCCGGTTTCCGAGACGGTCGAAAGGTAAAAGCCATCCATACTTTCGATGAAAGTCACATGATCGTCTTCGATCACATGGCCGGTGACCTCCTCCCCCTCCAGATACTTGGCGTAGGCTTCTTTGGTGCCATATTGTTCCTGAAAGGTGCGCGCAGCGGGTGTAAAGGCAATCTGGGCAAAGGCTTTAGGCATGAATACTCCGGCGAAAAATAGAATGAATATGCCTAGAGATAAGTACTCCAGTTGGGAATGCGAAGGTGTCTGACCCAAGAGTATCTATCGCCCTGCTCGGGGTGGTCCAGACCCAGTCAAGCGTGAGGTGATGCTTACTTGTGTCGGCGTTTCTTACTCTACGGAAAATATTTGCGAAACCATATAAATGTGTTTAGCGTGGTCCTTAAGGGACCGTTCGGGACGGTTGGTCTCTTGCCTGAGAAACCACCACTTTCTGGGAGGGAGAAAGAGGGATGCTGACCAAAAGCATATTGGAAGACCTTGGCGCTAAACTGATCACAGGGGATGTGGAGGTGATTGACCTTTCTGGCCGACTGGGGCCGGAAACGCCCATTTTGCAGCTGCCACCAGACTTTGCTAAGAACACACCACAAGTGGAGATACACAAGATCTCCGAGTATGATGAGGACGGACCATTCTTTGCATGGAACTGGTTGAAATTGGGCGAGCACTCGGGAACCCACTTCGATGCGCCGCACCACTGGATTACCGGCAAAGACTATGCAGATGGATATACTGACAGCATCTCACCACAAAATTTTGTGGCGCCGGTGAATGTGATTGACTGTTCGGCCGAGGCTGCCGAGAACCCTGACTTTCTTCTCACCGCAGACCGTGTGAAAGCGTGGGAAGCGGATCACGGACCGATTAATGCCGGTGAATGGGTCGTCATGCGCACCGACTGGTATCACCGCAACACGGATACTGCGAAGTTTCTCAACGTGGATGAAAAGGGTCCGCACTCACCTGGGCCTTCGGTGGACTGCATAGAGTACATCTTGTCCAAGGGTGTGCTCGGTTGGGGTAATGAATGTATTGGCACGGATGCAGGATGCGCTGGGGGGATGCAACCGCCCTATCCGGCCCACAACCTGCTGCACGCCGCCAACCGCTACGGTCTCGCCAGCCTTGCCAATCTGGATAAGTTGCCGCCCAAAGGTGCGATCCTGATTGCCGCGCCGCTGAAGATCGCCAACGGAACCGGCAGCCCAATCCGGGCGCTAGCACTGGTGTCCGCAGCCTAAGGGTTTGCTCTGAGGCGCACTGATGCCTCAGAGTTTTTTGGTGTGGAGGTGGCTTTTACGCTGCTTGTTCCAAATGCGGGCGCGGGGAAATTACCTCGCGCAGCACCTGCCAATTCTCGCCGGTTTTAATCAGATCAATGCTGAGAATGTACAGTTGCTCTAGCGCCAAAAACTTGGCCTTGCGACTGATCAGGACATGGGCCTTATCCTGAGAGGCATCAATATTATGGATGTCAGCCCAGGTGTTCAAAGCGGGCTCTTTGTTGTCGCGCTTGCTTTGAAACATGGCATTGATGACCGTTTTGTCTGCTACCAAGGTTTGTCCCTGATTATCTATCATGAACACTTTGAGATCATCATGGTAGATCTGCTCGAGCGCATCGAGATCGAATGTGGTTGCGGCTTGAATTAGCCGCTCAATTGTGCGTTTAACCTCAGCAGCCGTGTTCTGCTCAACTGACATTTTGGTGCTCCTAAATTTTTGTTTTAACTATAGAAATTCATGAGTATGGCAATTGAAATGCATCCAATGCCGACTTCGGAATTGTCCAGTCATCACTAATAAGGAAATGACGAGTGGCGATGACCCCACGACAATTTTGTCGAGAGAGGCGAGCGGATAGACGACACAGGTCGCCTATCCGGATACCACAAAAGCATCCAGCTAACGTCTTTTCATTTAGATGATAGCTAGCAGTCGCCAAACTCAGCAGACTAAAGTCATTCGCGGCACTGCTCAGTCGGGGTTCCATCAGGACCACTCTGCATAATCTGGTTGGATTAATTGAGGTATATGCTTGTCCTGATGTTGAGTGGTCGGCTCCGCGAAGGTCTGATCCGTTTAGGATCGTAGTGACCAACCACCGTCGACAGTGATGATCTGTCCGGTGAGCCAGTCGTTTTCGGAGTTCCCAAGTCGCAGGATCCACGGAACAATATCAGAGGTGACGCCGCGCCGCCCAAGCGGAACCTGTGACGCTTCCTGCTCTTCAACGGCCCGAGCCATTTCTTCTGGCAACCCCATCATGCCGGTCAATGCGCCGCTCTTCACAGGACCAGGCGAAACTGTGTTCACCCTGATGCCGTCCCCCGCGAGTTCCATCGCCCATGAAGCTGTCAGATGCTCAAGAGCGATCTTGGTAGCGGCATAGTGAGCGAGCGCTGGCGCTGCGTTGCGTGAAACGGCTGTACTGACATTAACAATCGCACCCTTTGATTTCTGCAGTGCTGGTGTTGCCTCTTTCACCATGAGTGAGGGCGCTATGATGTTGAGCGCACACATCTGGCTAATTTTCGCCTCATCATAATCGCTGATGGGTAAAATACCACCCGCGCCAGCGTTGTTCACGAGCAGGTCGAGCCTTCCTGAACCATCCACGACTGTCTCTATTACATCTGCTGCGCTTGAAGCGTCTGCACTGTCGGCTTGAACTGCCAGGATGTTATCATGTGTTGCAGCAACCGCATCCAAGCGCTCACGATTTCGACCTGTAATTGCGACGATCGCGCCTTTGTCTGCCAAGGCTTTGGCAGTGGCTGCTCCAATCCCGGAGCTACCGCCTGTCACGATTGCAACTTTGCCTTCCCAGCTCGTTTCATCTGTCATTTTGTATCCTATTCAGCTTAAGTGTGAGGTCTGTTTTCTTGGGAGGTTTCGGTGGTTATTGGTGGGTTCCTCTTATTGGATAGTTGTGTTCTGGATTGCGGATGAATCTCAGGCCCATCAGCATGGAGGCCAGATCGGGCCGAGCGAAAGGCGCGTTTGAAATGTCGGTAATCTGGACATTTCCTTCAGCGTTGACGACAAAGAGACCGGGCTCTGAGAAGGAACGATCCGTCTCAGCAGGTGACCGTGGATGGGAGATATAGAGACCCAACTCACGCATCTGGTTTACTGTCAGACCATAGCCGACCGGAAAGTCTGGCTTGATTTCGGAAATCTGCGATTGCGCCCTGTCTTCTGGATCCGCCGAGACCGCGACCACATCAACGCCGATCTTGCGAAACTCGGGTAAGAGCCGATCTAAGTCCGCCAGATATTTGGTGCAGAGCGGGCAATGTTTGCCGCGGTAGACGACAACCATGTGCCAATCATTTGCATTTTCCGGTTTTGAAAGATTGATCTTACCCCCACCCAGCCGAGGCACGAAGAGAGCGGGAAATTGTTGCCCTGCTTCAATCTTTGTGGCTGCCATGTGATGTCTCCTTGTTGTTTTGTATTGTTTGATATAAAAGTCAGGTATGGCGAAAGCAAGAGTTTTGTAATGAGCACTACAAAAAAGACTGGACGACCCAGAAAATTTGATAAAAATGAAGCACTTGCGGCAGCGGTAAATGTCTTCTGGGCAAAGGGCTATGATGGCGCGTCCATGAAGGACCTGACCGAGGCCATGGGTATCAACGGTCCGAGCCTGTACTCAACATTTGGCGATAAACGGGAACTCTACCTGCAAGCCATTGATAGCTATGCAGCAAATGGAGGATGCGCGCCTCTTGTCGCATTTGAGACGGAGCCGAACATCGAATTGGCGGTTCGCGCATTCATGGACGCGGTCATTGAATACGCCACCCATCACGACAGCGGCGCGAAAGGCTGCTTCCTTGCCTCCAGCGTTTCGACAAGTTGCGGTGAGGTGATGGGCGTTCAGGAGCTGCTCAGTAATGCCGTAGAGGACACTGACCAGCGACTTGCGAACAGATTTGAGGCTGAAAAAGAAAAGGGCACCCTACCGGCCAATTTCCCGTCATTGGAACGCGCAAGACTCATGTTCGACTTGCGCCAGGGCCATGTGTTTCGCGCCCGTGCCGGTTTGAGCGAAGACCAGATGCACGACGATCTGGACTACCGCGCGCGCATGATTCTGGCAAAGCCCGGCTCTATCTAGACGCGCCCCAAATTCTGCATTTAGATGCAAGTTGAGTAAATCGGTGCGGCTGGAAAGCCGCTACCGTCTAGCTTGGGTTTTGCCTAGCGGACCTGCTCAAGCATTTGGGTCACCGCGTCGACTACATACTCCGGCTTATCCTTCATCACGTTATGTCCACTGCCTTTGGCGATTAGGCTGCTGCGGGTTGGAGAAGCGGCGACGAAGTCTGCATGGATCTTGCGTTGTTCTTTGACCAATTGAGGGTCCTTCAGCCATGAGGTCTCGGCAAGAATGTCGATGACCGGCAGGTGTTTAGGAATGGTGACCGACTGCATCCGCTTTGCCGTGGCTGGAAAGGCCTTGACCACTGGAATGACTGCTTTTGCCAGCTTTGGCGCGGCTTTCTCGACGGCTTCAAATTGCGGCGTGTATTCATCGTGGATGTATTGCAAAACGTCCAGCGTCAGATCGGTGGAAAGACCAGCATCAACCAGCACAATACCTTGCAACTGTTGCATGTCTTCGCTCAACAGGGCGGTGATGTAGCCCCCATACGAGTGGGCAACAATGATAATTGGGCCGTCGATAGCATGTGCTGAGAGGGCAGCTCTCAGGTCATCTGCCTCGCCCTGGACCGTGTAGTCCCCCTCCCAGAGCGGGCTTTTGCCTAAACCAGCGCGGTCATAAACCACTGTCCGTACGCCCAAGTCGCGAATGACTGGCTCGACGTCTTTCCAGACAGTGGAATCGTTCCCATTGCCACTAATGAAGATGACGCTCAAGGTCCCCTCTCCTTTTGCCTCCAGCCAGAGCGGTGAAAGTTGAGAAGCCTGTGTAGTGGATAATGAGAAGACAAGTGCCAACAGCGTACAAAGCGTACGGAATGAAGCGAATTGGATGAAGGACATGAGCGAACTCTCTTGAAAATAAAAGAATGATGTTTAATGCGCTAACAACACTACATTTCCCACTGGGTTTCAATGCGATTGCAGGGTGAGGCAAAATTCTCTCATCATGCCCTCCGTTGAAGGATAAGACCTACGGGATGAGATAATACTGTGCCGCTCGGCTTAATTGCGATTGGGTGTTGCGTTTTCTTTAGCAACTGTCACAAGCTTACGACTGATCAGCTCTTCGGTTTTTGTCCTACAATTTGCGGAACCATTGGGACGATGACCCTTGCAAGGATGAACTCTAATGCCCGCCGACTCCAGCTTGCCAGACCAACCGGAAAGCTCCGGTCCATTCTTTTCCAGATGGATGAGAGAGGGCCGCGAGATCCTTCCCGGCCTGATTATCGCTACGGTGATCGCGATCGCCGCGCGCTATGTTTCAGAGCATCAGGGTGGGCCCGTGATGCTCTACGCCCTACTGATTGGCATGGCGGTGCACTCCATTTATGAGGATGGCAGCTGTCAGGCGGGCCTCAGCTTTGCGGCGAAGAAAGTGCTGCGCTTGGGCGTTATCCTGCTGGGCCTGCGGGTATCTTTTTCGCAGATCCTTGATCTGGGCTGGCATACGCTTGGGTTGGTCATTCTCTCCGTTCTGGGAATGTTGCTCGTTGGCGTGTTGGTAGCGCGCTTACTGGGGCGTTCTGCCAGTTTCGGATTATTGACAGGTGGTGCCGTCGGTATCTGCGGCGCATCGGCTGCACTGGCTATTTCATCTGTGCTGCCAAACACCAGAGAAAACGAGCAAAATACGCTGTTTACGGTGATTGCTGTTACGGCACTCTCCACGCTGGCCATGATCCTTTATCCAAGCATTGGTCAGATGTTTGGCCTTACCGATGTGCAGCTCGGCATCTTTTTCGGAGCGACCATCCACGATGTGGCACAAGTGGTGGGCGCCGGGTTTGCAGTCTCAGATAGCGCGGGCGAAACCGCTACTGTTGTCAAACTCATGCGGGTGATGATGTTGCTGCCGGTCATCTTCATCATCTCGTTCTGGTCGACCCGGTGGTTGCACGCAAAAAGCAAAGGTACGACAGCCGCACTGGAGGGAGATGCACCCGTTCCCTACTTCGCTTTCGGGTTTGCCGCACTCGTTGTGGTCAACTCATTGGGATGGATACCAGAGACCCCGCGCCAAGTGCTCGTTGATGCCTCCACCTGGTGTCTCGTCATCGCAATCTCCGCATTGGGCGTCATGACTACCCTAAAGACCCTCGTCAGCCTCGGCCATCAGCACCTGTTTGTGGTCGTTGCCGAAACATTGGTGCTGGCTGGCGGAA
Organism: Pseudovibrio japonicus; assembly: GCF_014651595.1. Classification (GTDB taxonomy): domain Bacteria; phylum Pseudomonadota; class Alphaproteobacteria; order Rhizobiales; family Stappiaceae; genus Pseudovibrio; species Pseudovibrio japonicus. The sequence continues at coordinate 74,904 of NZ_BMXE01000007.1, forward strand.
TTATTCTGGCGCTCAAGTATCTGGTGTAGCGGGGCGTGTTGCGTATGCAGGCGCTTTAGGAAGGTCTCCCTGCACACCTAAACATGATGGTTGTTGGGAACTTTCGCCCCTACGCAAAACTCCTGAATTGTCTGATGCAATTCAGGGCGCTGCGGGTTATAAGTCGGGGATGCGAGTTTGGCAGTGACATGCGGGAGGCGTGGGCACTGCTCTAGTTATTTTCTGGGGAGGACCCGCCAATGTCGGCGGGCCTGTAACAAGACGTATAGGTTCACATTATGGATACACGCGCCGCTGTTGCTTATAAAGCCGGAGCCCCTCTTTCCATCGAGACAGTTCAGCTGGACGGCCCCCAGCCCTTTGAGGTGCTGGTTGAGATCATGGCCACCGGCATTTGCCATACGGATGCCTTTACGCTTTCCGGTGATGACCCGGAAGGGCTGTTCCCTGCCATCCTTGGCCATGAAGGCGCTGGCATTGTGCGCGAAGTGGGCAAGGGCGTGACCTCGCTGAAGCCGGGGGATCACGTGATCCCGCTTTACACCCCGGAATGCCGTGAGTGCGAATACTGCCTCAACCCGAAGACCAACCTGTGTCAGTCCATCCGTACGACACAGGGGGCTGGCGTAATGCCGGACGGAACAAGCCGTTTTTCCATCAATGGTGAGAAGATTCACCACTACATGGGCACAAGCACCTTCTCCAACTTCACCGTTCTGCCAGAGATCTCTCTTGCGAAGATCCGCAAGGACGCGCCGTTTGATAAGGTCTGCTACATCGGTTGCGGCGTGACCACCGGCGTGGGCGCTGTGATCAACACGGCAAAGGCAGAGCCGGGCTGTAAGGCCGTTGTATTCGGCCTTGGCGGTATTGGGCTTAATGTTGTGCAGGGTCTGCGCTTGATCGGTGCTGATCAGATTGTTGGCGTTGATATCAACCCTTCCAAGAGAGCGCTTGCTGAACAGTACGGCATGACAGACTTCGTCAACCCGAAGGAAGTGGAAGGCGATCTTGTGCCTTACCTTGTTGACCTGACAGGTGGCGGCGCGGACTACTCTTTCGAGTGTATCGGCCATCCATCTACCATGCGTCAGGCGCTCGAATGCTGTCACAAGGGGTGGGGCGAGAGCATCATCATTGGTGTTGCCGGTGCGGGTCAGGAAATTTCCACCCGTCCGTTCCAGCTGGTCACAGGCCGCTCCTGGCGTGGCACGGCCTTTGGCGGCGCGCGTGGTCGTACTGACGTACCGAAGATTGTGGACTGGTACATGGATGGCAAGATCGACATTGATCACATGATCACCCACACCATGCCGCTGGATGAGATCAACAAGGCGTTTGATCTGATGCACGAAGGCAAGTCTATCCGTTCGGTTGTGACGTTCTAAGTGGTAACTGAGATTTTGGATTGTTAAGGTCTAAGCGGACATAGGCTCTGCTTAGGCCTTCGTTTTGAAAGAGCGAACATGATTGAGCTGATCAAAAGCTGGCGCTGTTTTGATGGTGAGCAGCGGGTTTATCGTTACGACAGCAAGGCAACCGGCACGCCGATGGAGTTTGCCGTATTTTTGCCGCGTCGTGCCCTCAACGGCGAAGAATGCCCGACCCTGATGTTCCTGTCTGGTCTTACCTGCACCTGGGAGAACATGGTCAGCAAAGCTGGCAGCCAGAGGGCCGCAGCTGAGCTTGGTATGATTATTGTTGCACCCGATACTTCTCCGCGCGGAGAGGAGGTGGCCGATGATGATGGCTGGGACATGGGCAAGAGCGCTGGGTTCTACCTGAATGCCACACAGGAGCCGTGGGCAAAGCACTACCGCATGGAAGAGTACATCACACAGGAACTGCCGGAGATTTTGGAGGAATACTTCCCCGTTGATCTAAGCGTTTTGGGCCTGACCGGTCACTCCATGGGCGGTCATGGAGCGCTGACTCTTGCGATCAAAAATCCGGGCCTGTTTAAAAGCGTCTCGGCCTTTGCGCCAATCGTGAACCCGATGAATTGCCCATGGGGTGAAAAGGCGTTCTCAGGATATCTGGGTGCGGATCGCTCCAGTTGGGCGCAGTATGACGCCTGTGAGCTGATCAGGGCACGGGGCTGGAAAGGCCGTATCCTGATCGATCAGGGCTCGGCTGATGATTTTCTTGAAGAGCAGCTCAAACCTTGGGTCTTTGAGAAAGCCTGCCGCGAGGAAGGGGTTGATCTGACCTTGCGGATGCATGGCGGTTATGATCACAGCTATTACTGCATTGCGTCCTTCATGCCGGACCATATTGCCTGGCACTATGATGAGCTCGTTTAAGCATTTACCTAAACTAGACCATTGAGGCGCTTGTAGTTTGTGGGCAATAGGGTTAGGTAGCTGCAATAATTTAACAGGGCTCTGCCCTGCTTCTACGGAAAAAGCCAGAGGATCAGATGTCCGATTTCATCCAGAAGATCGTATCCGGAATCAACGACAAGCTCGGTAGCGTTGATATGTCAAAGTCGATCGCGCTCAACATCAAGGATGAGGGCTCCATCATTGTTGACCAGAACGGCGCACGTGCGGAAGAAGCTGAGGCTGATTGCACAATCTCCTGTTCTGCAAAAACCTTCAAAGGCTTGGTGGATGGCTCCGTCAACCCGATGACAGCTGTGATGATGGGAAAGATCAAGATTGGCGGTGATAAGATGGTCGCTATGAACCTTGGTAAGATCCTGGGCTAAGCTGACTAAGTTTCTATGAGAAAACCCCGCTTCCCTGTGAGGCGGGGTTTTCTTATTTTAGGCAGGGCCTTAGGGTAGTTTTCGCGAAGCTTGGGAGTGGCGGATGATCAGCGCAGATCGCATGAGGGAGTTTGTTGAGATCGTCAATGCTGGCAGCATTTCTTCTGCGGCAGAACGTCTGGGCATTCCTCGCGCTACGCTCAGCCGCCGTTTAAGTGCATTGGAAGCGGACCTTTCTGTGCGCCTGCTGCATCGTCGTACCAATCGCCTGACCCTGACCGAGGCCGGACGAACGCTGCACCAGAAGGCGGTTGCCATTCAACGAGATATTGAAGAAACATGGAGCATGGTACGCCGCAGTGATGACGTGCCTCGCGGTCTCTTACGTGTCTCGATTGCAGATACAGCACTCTCCGAGATATTCGCCAGTTTTGCCAAGCAGTATCCGGAGGTTGATCTGGAAGTGCGCGCGACCACGCAGCATGAGGATATGCTGAGCGAAGGCATTGATGTTGCCGTGCGCGCCGGTACTATTTCCGACCCTAACCTGATTGCCCGCCAAATGATGCAGGATAGGCTTTGCGTTGTCGCCTCCCCTGCTTACCTTGCAACGCACGGGACCCCAAAGAGTATCAAAGACCTTTCAGCCCACAACTGCATCGTGGGATTTGCGGGAGGATGGACTGCAGGAAAAAGCTGGCCGTTGCGTCGTGGCGGTTCTGTTGCTGTGTCCGGACGCTTTAAAAGCAACAGTCTGGCTCTGTCGAGAACAGCAGTCCTTCAAGGTGTGGGGCTTGCCCTGTTGCCCTTGCATTTCACCGATGGCGATATTGAGGAGGGTACTCTGGTTCCCCTCCTGGAAGATCAGGTGGGCACAGATGTTTCTATCAGTGTTGTTTATGTGGACCGTGAGTTTATCGAGCCTAAAGTCCGTGCTCTGGTGGACGCCATTCTGGCGCACTTCAAGGACCTTGAAGGCGCCAGAAACTAGCTCAACGTCGGGTTTCATCAGGCATGTGCCAGTGTGCGTCTAAGCTTTGCATCCAGAGATATGGCACCGGCACCGTGGATCATGACAAAGAACAGACCGCCTGAAATTGACAGGTTCTTCATGAAGTTGATCATTTCATTCTGATCCGCAAAGTTATTGTGGAACAGCAAAGCAGACAGAATTGTAAAGCCTGCGAGCAGGAATGCGGTGATACGGGTTTGGAAACCGACAATCAGGAATAGGCCGCCGAGTGCTTCTGTCACGATAACCAGTGGCAACAAACCGCCCGGAACACCCATTGAATCCATGTAGCCCTGTGTCATTCCATAAGCAAAAATCTTTGAGATCCCGGAGGACACAAACATCAGTGCAATCAGTACTCTACCCGCGACAAGTCCGTATTGTTCAATCTTTTCCATTTTAGCCTCTTATATCTAGGTGGCCATACTGTGTGGCCGTCATGTGATGTAAGTTATGGCGAAAATGTCTGTCCATATAGATCATAAAGAAACACAGTGCCTGCTCATTCATGTCACAATAATTGGTGATTGACGCCAATACAAAAAGCCCCGCATCTGATTGGATGCTGGGGCTTCTTAAGTCGTCATGTGCGTTGTTTATGCCGCGCGGATGTCATCCATGAAGGAGTTGATGGTCTGGCGTAGCCGCGCTGCATTGGAGGCTACAGCCTGTGAGGCATCAAGTACCTGAGAGGCTGCTTGTTGTGTCTCGCCTACTTTTACGGAGACCTCACTCACATTGTGTGCAGCGCTGCGGGTGCCTTCTGCGGCCATCTGCACGTTTTCGCTGATCTCCATGGTTGCTGAGCCCTGTTGCTCAACAGCGTTGGCGATGGAGGTGGCGTGTTGGTTCACCTCGCTCATGGTGTCGCTGATGGCCACAATGGCTTCCACGGTTTCCTTAGAGGAATTCTGGATGCCGGAGACCTGCGTGGAGATTTCCTCGGTTGCCTTGGAGGTCTGCGTTGCCAGTTCCTTCACCTCAGATGCCACAACCGCAAAGCCTTTGCCCATTTCACCGGCGCGTGCCGCCTCAATGGTGGCGTTGAGTGCCAGAAGGTTAGTTTGCTCGGCGATATCCCGAATGAGGTTGACGACCTCACCGATCTTCAACGCTGCGCTGTCAAGAGCCTGCACCTTTCGGCTGCTTTCTTCTGCGCCACTGGTTGCATTGCCCACCACTCGATTGGTGTCGCCCAGTTGGCGGCTGATTTCTTCAATGGAGGCGCCCAGCTCTTCTGCTGCCGTTGCAACTGTCTGCACGTTGGCGGAGGCTTCTTCGGAGGCGTCGCGCGCGGAGTTGGAGCGCAGGGCAGAATCTTCCGCAATGCCGGTCAGTTGGGTTGCGGTGTTTTCCATCTCCTGAGTGCGCTGGTCAACACTTTGCAAAGCCTCCTGAACCTCGGATGCAAACTGGCTGAGAAGCTGTTCAATATGCTCCTGACGCTGCTCACGGGAGGCGTGTGCCGCATCGCTTTGTTCTTGCAGTCGCACGCGCTCCAGATTGTTTTGCCGGAGCACCTCGATTGCCTGTGCCATTTCGCCAATTTCGTCTTTGCGTGTGGAATAGGCGATCTGGATGTCCAGCTTGTTTTTAGCAAGATCACGCAGCGCGTTGGTCATAACCGGAATAGGCTTAAGTAGCAGCTTGAAGCTAAAATATGCCAGCGCTACGAACAGGATGCTTAACCCGATTGCAGCGTAAACCAGGTTCACAGCAACGGTGTTGACCTGTTCTTCAATGTGGGATTTTTGAACACCCACATAGAGGATGCCCTTCACATGGCCACTGCTGTCAAAGATCGGCTGATACAATGTGTAATAAGCCAGACCCAGAATGTTCGCTTCACCGCGGTAGGTTTTGCCTGATGTGATGACAGGATAAACTCGGCCGCCCTTACCCAGTGGGGTATCGACGGCGCGTTGACCTTGTTTGTTTTTGATATTGGTGGTCTTACGCCAGAAGTCCTGAGTAGCCTCATCCCACACAAACACAGTCGCGGTATCGCCGGTCAGATATCCAATTTGGTCAACAAGCTCATGATCTGAAAAGCTCAAGGGTTCGTTGCTGGTGATCCTGCCAACATTGGAGTTGTGATCCAGTTTGATGGTTGCTGAGGGAAACTCCTGATGGAGCTGCTCTGCCGCGATACGCAGATTAATGTCGTGCCGTTTGTCCACCTGATCACTCAGGGTGCCCCAGAGCAACAAGTCAGCGATCAGAACCAGAATACCGATTGTTACAAGTATGGCAAATGAAACGGCCAAAGCAATTTTGGTGGTGAGTTTGATACTGGAAAAGTGCATGGGTCCCCGTTTAAATACTTATCTCCCACCACGTGTATTTGGTGGAAATACCCCTATTGGTGTTAGGGGTATGTCGGAGTAGCTAACAAGCTGTTAACTCACGAGAGATTCCGTTGGGTTACATGCATGTTTTTTATCGATAATAGTCATTATGAGGCATTTGAGCGGTGCATTTCTGCGCTTTGGATCATGGTATGCGTGCGGGATACATGATATTAACATGCCGTCCTCCCCGTTACATTGGTGCGGGGAGGACGGTGATCTCTATAGTAACTTACGTCTCCAAACTTGCCTGAAGCTCGGCAAGCAGCTCTTCCAACAATGCCATGCCAGCGTTCCAGCCTTTGTTCATGCCGCTGATGGCTGCCTCGAAGCAGGCGATTTCGGCTGGTGTTGCTTCAAAAGGGACCCATGTCAGGCGAAGCTTGGTCTGCTCGCCATCGGTTTCAAAGGTGACGGTGGTCAGCAGGATACGGGGCCAATCCGGCATTTGAGGGTTGGTTGTCACTTCCCAGCGTTCATTGGCGTTGGAATGAAGCCAGACGAGTTTTTCGGGTTTGGAAATCTCAACGTACTGGGCCCGCTGATAGTTGGAGTTGTCGCCCCACTTCATCTCGTGGAGCCAGAGACCGCCTTGCTCGACATCCATCTTGTGCGGAATGCTTTCCACGTTGGGGCCATACCAACGGGAAACCAGTTCCGGCTCGGTCCAGGTGCGCCACACCAGTTCGCGTGGGGCGTTAAAGGTGCGTTCCAGCACATAAGTTGGTAGCTCGCTCATTCCCATTCCCTCCTCAACTCTCGGATTTTTTCAATTCCTCCAGAAGGTCATCCAGCTGATCGAAGCTTGATGACCAGAATTTGCTAAACTCCTCCAGCCATTTGACCGCCTCATGCATTGGCTCGGCTTTAAGCTGCGCCGGACGGCGCTGTTTGTCGATGGCGCGTTCCACCAGTCCTGCCCGCTCCAACACCTTCAGATGTTTGGAAACCGCAGGCTGGCTAATGTGAAAGGGCTCGGCCAACTCGCTGACCGAAGCATCCCCATTGGCCAGCCGTGTCAAGATCGCACGGCGGGTTGGGTCTGCCAGTGCGGCGAACACCGCATCAAGGTTTTCCGGTTGGGAGGATGGATTGATTTGTTGCATAACCATATGGTTATATAAAAGGCAAAAGCGGTCAAACCCCCAGATATCAGTGGGGTATCGAGGTCAAAGAAAACCCCGCTTCCCAATGGAGAGCGGGGTACTTGTTTTGCAATGGCCAGCAGTGTTAGGCCAGTTCTTCACCGCGCTTTTTTGCAGCTGCAACAGCACGAGAAAGAAGCGGCGGCATGCCATTTCTTTTGTTCATGAGCACATCCAGTGCCGCAGCTGTGGTGCCATTGGGTGAGGTTACGTTGATGCGTAGCTGCGTTGGGGTCTCCTCGGCATCTTCTGCCAGTTGCCCGGCACCGCCGACGGTGGCCTTGGCAAGCTGCATGGCCAGATTTTCCGGAAGACCCTGCTCAACACCCGCTTGAGCAAGACACTCGATCAGGTGGAACACATAGGCTGGACCGGAGCCGGACACGGCGGTGACTGCATCCATCTGTTTTTCGCTTCTAAGTACGACCGTCTGACCAACTGCGGAAAGCAGTTCCTGCGCCATGGCCAGATTGTCTTTTGAGCAATGTTTGTTTGCTACCAGCGCGGTGATGCCGCGGCCGATGGCAGCCGGTGTGTTTGGCATGGCGCGCACAATCGGGCTGCCCTCGCCTACCAGTGCGTTCAGCGTGGACAGATTGGTTCCTGCAGCAACGGAAATGAAGACCGTCTTGCCGCCGCCCAGTGCCACAACCTGAGGCGTTGCATCGCCCATCATCTGTGGTTTGACCGCCAGAATGCATACTGCCGGGTTTTCTGGCAGCTCTTTGTCCAGATTCAGTCCGTGGTCTTGCAGTGTTCTCAGCCACTCAGATGGATAAGGATCAATGACCGCAGTGCTGGTTGGCAAAACCCCGGCTTCCAGCCAGCCCTTCAGCATGGCCGAACCCATCTTTCCGCAGCCGAGCAAAACAAGGCCGCGCGCATTTATCTCTTCAATATGATTAGGTTTCGACATCGATCAATTTCCGTAGGTCGCTAACTTCAAACGAGGATCATCCAGTTCCCATGGGAACTTACGCGGAACAAAGCCGGATTGGAACCAGTTCATGAAGCTGTGAATGGAATTTGCTGGCAATCCGTTCAACGCGCGGATCTCGTCTGGTCAGGACAGCTTATGCGAGCATTCCAGCACAATTACGGCATGGCTCCTTTGCTGAGGCAAATTCATGCAAATCTAGCGTGGCTGTTTCTAATGAAACAGCGCTCGTATCACCTGATAGGACTGCAATAAAAAGCGACTTTGCTAGGAATCGCTTTAGCTTGTGTGTTTTATCGGGCAAAATACGTACCAGTAAAAGTCATAGTGGACGTGCAGTTGCAAATTGAAGCGGCGAGATGATCGTCGCGCAGACCGCAAGCTTGGGAGGTGAGCGGGATCTGAAGAAACGGGGCAGCGCGATGTCCCTTGGGCGTTGGTGGGGGCTATAGAATGATTAAGTGTGTCTGTGTCATCGGCGCTGGAACCGCGTGGGTTCCGGCAAGGTGGTCAACTGTACCGTTCGCTCTTGGTTCTTCCCTGCTCGGAACATCCCAACAACTTTGTAAGCCCTTTGAGTCACGAGTGATTTAAGCGCGGGCACAATATTATTTAATGGAGGAGAGTAGAGATGAAAAAATCGAGTTTATTGGTCACATTGAGTACGTGCGCTATGGCGCTGGGGGCAACGGCGGCTGCTGCGGAAAAGTGGGACCTGCCAATGGCATATTCCGGGTCCAACTTCCACTCCGTCACCGGAGCTGAGTTTGCAGCTTGTATCACCTCTGGCACGGGCGGCGAGATTGAAGTCACCACTCATCCGGGCGGTTCCTTGTTCAAGGGCAGTGATATCAAGCGTGCGATCCAGACCGGTCAGGTTCCAATTGGTGAGCGTCTGTTGTCTGGTCACCAGAACGAAAATGCGCTGTTTGGCGTGGATTCCGTGCCCTTCCTTGCAACCTCGTTTGATGATGCTGGCAAGCTCTGGACAGCGGCAAAGCCTGCTCTTGAAAAGGTCTTGAGCGAACAGAACCTGACCATGCTTTATTCCGTTCCGTGGCCGCCCCAGGGGCTGTATTTCAAGGATGAAGTCAACTCGGTTGCAGAGATGGAAGGCATCAAGTTCCGCTCCTACAACAACGCAACAGCGCGTCTGGCGGAGCTGACCGGCATGCTTCCTGTTTCCATTGAAGCGGCTGAGATCTCGCAGGCATTTGCAACGGGCGTTGCGGACTCCATGATTTCGTCAGCCGCCACCGGCTACGACCGTAAAGTCTGGGAAAGCCTCGGCTATTTTTACGCGGTGGATGCATGGCTGCCTCGCAACTACATGTTGGTGAACTCCGATGTCTGGTCTGGTGTGTCTGACAAGAACAGAGCGGTGATCACAGCCTGTGCTGCAACGGCGGAAGCAGCTGGTCTTCAGCGGTCCATGGACTACACCAACTTCACTCTGGATGGCCTGCGCGAAGGCGGCATGAGTGTTGAAAAAGGCAGCGATCAGATGAACGCGGACTTGCGGGAGATCGGCGTAACCATGACCGCTGAGTGGCTGGAAGCGGCTGGCGATGAAGGCAAAGCTGTCGTCGATGCCTTTAAAGCAATGCAGTAAGGCGTGATTTGGCCGGAGCCGCTTATGTGGCCCCGGCCTTTCTTTTCCATGAGGGGGAAACAATGAAGCTGACACGCGCCCTGCGTTTGGGCCTTGACGGGATCTATAAGCTGGCCGGAGCACTTGCCGCGCTCTGCCTGATTGCCATTCTCGGGCTTATTGTCCTGCAAATGCTGGCGCGCTGGACGGGAGAGGTGTTTCCCGGTGCTGCTGAATATGCCGGGTATGCCATGGCTGCGGCAAGCTTTCTGGCCTTCGCAAACGCCTTGAACAAAGGCATCCATATTCGCGTTTCTATTCTGCACCAGATGCTGGGCACGACCGCACTGCGGCTGCTGGAAATCTGGTGTTTTGCCATTGGCACTGCCACCATGTGGTACTTCGTCTACTACGCACAGCGGTTTGTGTATTGGTCGTGGAAGTTCAACGACATCTCGCAGGGACAGGACAAAACACCCCTTTGGATACCGCAAAGCTTCATGCTTGCCGGATCCATCATCCTTGCCATTGCCCTGACAGATCACCTTCTCCAACTTGTTTTCACCGGCAAGCATCGCGTTGCCCGTGAGCTTGAAGAAGCTATGGCAGGAGAATAACGGCAATGGAAAATATCAGTATTATCATCCTGTTCCTGTTTGTCATGTTCACGCTGCTCGGCACCGGTGTCTGGGTGGGGCTGGCGTTGATGGGCGTGGCATGGGTTGGGATGGAACTGTTCACCACCCGCCCTGTGGGGGATGTGATGTTGACCACCATCTGGTCCTCGTCTTCCTCATGGACATTAACGGCACTGCCGCTCTTCATTTGGATGGGGGAGATCCTGTACAGGACCCGTTTGTCAGAGGACATGTTCCGCGGTCTTGCACCCTGGATGGCCCGTCTGCCCGGCGGTCTGGTGCATACCAACATTGTTGGCTGTACGGTGTTTGCAGCCGTTTCCGGTTCGTCTGCAGCAACGCTGACCACCGTTGGCAAAATGTCTATTCCGGAGCTACGTAAGCGCGATTATCCGGAAAAGATGATCATCGGCACACTGGCTGGAGCTGCAACGTTGGGTCTGATGATCCCGCCTTCCCTCACGCTCATCGTCTATGGTGTTACCATCAACGAAAGCATCTCCAAGCTGTTCTTTGCTGGCATCGTACCGGGCATCGTGCTGGCTGGCATGTTCATGGCCTATGTGGCAATAACCTCTCGTGTATCCTCTGGCTGGAACCCGAGTGAAGAGCCAGCGATGAGCTTTACCGAGAAGCTGGCGAACACTCGTTTTCTGCTGCCGGTGATCCTGCTTATTCTAGTGGTGATCGGCTCCATGTATTTGGGCTTTGCCACGGCAACGGAAGCGGCGGCGTTTGGTGTGATCGGGAGTCTCATTCTGGCTGCTTCGCAAGGCTCGCTGAACTGGCAGAGCTTTACGCAAAGCCTGATGGGGGCAACCTACACTTCGGCCATGATTGCGCTGATCCTTGCAGGAGCTGCATTCCTCTCACTTTCAATGGGCTTTACCGGCCTGCCGCGCGGTCTGGCGGATATGATTGCGCAGTTGGAGCTGTCGCGTTTCGAGTTGCTCATGGTACTGCTGGTGTTTTACATTGTCCTCGGCATGTTCCTTGACGGGATTTCCTCCGTGGTGCTGACCATGGCGGTGGTGGAACCAATGATCCGTCAGGCGGGGATTGATCTGGTCTGGTTTGGAATCTTCATTGTGGTGGTGGTTGAAATGGCGCAGATCACACCGCCGATTGGCTTTAACCTGTTCGTGCTGCAAGGTATGACCAAATACCAGATGGGCTTTATCGCACGTGCTGCCTTCCCCATGTTCCTGATCATGGTGCTGATGGTCTTCGTACTGATCGCGTTTCCGGAGATTGCCACATGGTTGCCCGATAACATTCGCAGCAGCCCGGGAGGCTAAGCCTTCGATCGTATCTGCTAAAACCAGTGATAGGAGGGCAGCGTCCCTCCTATTGTGCCACGGATAAGGGGTTCAATCTCTTCAAACAACTTTTCGTTGTTGGATAGCACCACGATCCCCAAATCTTCTTGCGGGTATCCCACCGTATAGGAACGGTAACCGGGTGTGCTGGCCCGGTGCCAGATGGAACTGCTTGGCTTGGTGGCTTGAAGCCCCCACCCCATAGACCAGCTGATCTTCGCTGTGATGGGTTTATGAGGCTGCAACATGCGTTCCTTTACCTCCGGTTCGTTTGTCTCATCCATCATGGCGATGAGGAAGCGGGCATAATCACCGGCAGTGGTGTGCAGGCTGTGGGCGGCGTTGCCAATAGCCGGCTTTTTCTTTTCCATAATCCGCCTGCCGCTTTTGTCAAAACCATAGCGGATGCGATAGTCATAGGCTGGGCGCCACCGGAAACTGGTGGACGACATGCCTAGCGGTTCAAACACATGAATGCGCGCCAGTGTTTCAAGCTCCATCCCCGTACGCCGTTCCAATACCTGCTGCAGCAAGGCATAGCCGTAGCCTGATAAGATGAACTCGGTACCCGGATCCTGACGCAATTTCAGCGGCTCATTCTCGTCCATATCGACAAGACCGGAGGTGTGAGAGAGCAGCATGCGGGCGGTGATACGTTTGAGGCGCGGGTCTGCGCCATCTAGGAGATCCGGAGCATACTCATAAAGCGGACGTTCCAGTGAGATGATGCGCAGATCCACCAGCTTCAGGGTCAGATAGGCAAAGACGGGACGCCCTAGAGAGGCAACCTCGAAGATGGGCTCCTGCGCACCAATTACCCTCTTGCCCCTGCTGGATTTGTCGTAAAGGCGGATGAACTCCACTTTGCCATCGCGCACCAGAGCAACGCTCAGGCTGGCATCTGGATTGGCCCGCTGGATTCGCTTGGCGTGAGTGTCCAGCCTTGCAATGATCTGGTGTTGAGGCGTTTCCTTCTGCAAAGGCGATGTTGGCTCACAACCGCCCAGAGCCAGAAACCCCGCCAAAACCACTGGTGTCCATAGTTGCATCAAGAATCCCTTTAAAGATCAGGGTTCACTAGGGTGCCAAAAGGTTTTCCATTAGGGAACCTTCGCGACTTTGATACCATACCGGCAAGAAGATAAAAGAGAGTTTGGATGCTGACCGGAAATTTGAGACAAACCTGCTGCTCGGCTTTTGGTCGCTTTTCAGCATGGAAAGCAAGCCACTCGCTCGAGTGAAGGCCCTTCCTTTCCGGCTTCAGACACGGTTTTCAACCTGCTCCATAAAGCGCATGAGTGCGTCAATGCATTCGGGTTCATCCATAAGCGGGCAGTGGCCGCGATTTGGAACTTCCACTGACTGCATGGTGGGCGCCATGGTCTTCATCTGGCGGATGGTCAGCGGGGATGTTACATCGGAGTGCTCGCCGCGAATGGCGAGAATGGGCAGTTCGCGCTCTGCTGCAACTTGGTGGATTGCCCACAGGTCGCGAATGGCTTCTCTGTTCTCTAGGAGCGCGGCTCTCAGATTATCATCGTAGCGGTGATGCCATTTCCCGTCCTTCACACCATACATGGAAAGCGCCATACGCTCCCATTTGTCTTCTGGCAGGCCAACAAACTGACTACCCAAATGTGCTTTCAGCGTCTGTATGACGGCGCTCAGTTCGTCGCTATCCGGCAAACGTCCGGCATAGCTGAAAATGCGGGAGACACCCGCATACTCGAGCGTGGCTCCAAAGTCGTTGAGTACGATCCCCGCTAGCATATCGGGATGGTCTTCCACCATCAGCATGGCCAATAGCGCCCCTAGGGATGAGCCAAGCAGAACCACAGGCTCTTCGCCAGTGAAGGTCCAGAATTCGTAGATATCCTCGATGTAAACGTTGGTGTTGTAGTTGCTGTAATCTGGATCATACTCTGACAGATCGCGCCCGCGCAGGTTGAGTGCATAAATCTTGTAGGTCTTGCTGACCTCAGCGGCCATTGGATCCAGATCGCGGACACAGCGGGTTAGTCCGGGCATGGCAATAATTGCGGGGCTGCGGGAGGTCTCGCTACCGTAGACCCGATAGTTGAGCTTGATGCCATCAGAGGTCTCGAACCACTTATTTTCATAGGCACCGCTGTCATATTTGTCTTCGTCAATGCTACTCATCGGCGCCCCTTTCTGGCTGGATGAGACTTTGATTCTTGGGGAATGGGGGTGGTGTTGGCCTTTATCTTCTACCCTTATAATCGCTTCAATGCAGTCTTTGCTCTGTAACAGTGCCTCACCAACAGCCAGATGCCCTGTCTTGATACGGTCATTGAGGCTGCTTGGCTAAAAGCCCACCTCACAGCGAAACTTTAGGGGCGAACCCGCAAAGAAAGCCTAAAACTCTTTCGTAAAGCATGCTGTTTTAAGGCGCGCTACCCGAGAGATTCGGGCAATGCGCAGATCTGGTGGGTGTTTATCGTGCCATGTGATCGCGCTTGGTTAGCGTGCACATGATTTCTGACTGAGGCCGGAGCGTGATGGCGACTTCTGGAAAGACTTTTTCCGGGGCCTCGGCTTTGAAGGTGAAGTGGCGGCTCAGCCCGGCCAGCATGGCGGTGCCTTCAACCATGGCAAGGCTGGCACCAGTACATACGCGTGGGCCAACGCCAAACGGCATATAGGCTCCGGGCATGGGGTCATCATCACGCTCGAAACGGTCCGGATCAAAATAATCCGGATGGTTCCAATAGGCGCGGTGCCGGTGCACGACCCACGGCGAAATGATGATTAATGCCCCGCGTGGGATCTTTTGACCGCCGAGCATGGTTTCCTCCGTCGCCATACGCGAGATAAACGCGATAGGCGGATAAAGCCTTAAGGCCTCGCGGAAAATGTTGCGGGTGAACACAAGTCGGCTCACGTGCGTATAGTCAAGGTTTTCGCCGCTGGTGACTTCGTCGGTCTCGCGGCGGATGTGCTCGGTATAATCGGGCCGTTGGGAGAGAATAAAGAACGCCCAAGTCAGCGCTGAAGAGGTGGTCTGGTGTCCCGCCAGGCAGAACGTGGCGATATGATCCACCAGCTGTCCGCGGTTGAATGGCAGCCCTGATTGCGGGTGGCGTGCATCCAAAAGGCGCTGGCACAAGTCATCATGCTGGCCAAACCGGTCGGCGGTGTATTCATCCACCAGCTCGCTGAGCAAACGTCGGATCTCGTCGCGCAGCAACTGCGCTTCTTTGGGCATGGGCCACTTCGGTTTATCCGAGGTGCCGCGCAAGACTGTTTTGCGCACCCATGAGCTGGTGACAGTCTGATACTGTCTTGCCAGTTCAAACACCCTGCGGCCCCGTAAATTGTCCATGGGATGGGAGAAAATGCTGCGGAAGATGATATCCGCCGTCAGCTGGTCCATCTCATCACGCAGGCAGATGGATTTGCCGGACTCGGCCACGCCGTCCAGATAGGAAAGGAACTCATTACAAGCAGCCTCCACATGCGCGTAAGCCGCGCGAACACTCACATGGGACGAGGCGGGGGCGATCATTTCCCGTTGTTCATCCCACGTGGAACCGCTGGTGGTCATGGTGCTTTCGCCAACCACCGGCATCAACGTATCGACCATCACATAGGACTTGGGAAACGACATGCGCATTTCTATCAGGACCTGATTAGCCAGATCCGGTGAGTTCACGAGATAGCATGGGCGTCGGATGGCAGGAATGCGCTGGATCGGTGTGTTAAAAAGTTCCTCGGGGATCAGGTCCAGAACGTTGCGCGACCAGAAGATACGGAGCAGGCGGAGACCGCGAAGGGGCTTGCATGGAATAGGAGCCGGAGGCCGATAGAGGATTGGGTCTAGCGTACGCTGCTGCATCTCCGCGGAACATCCCTTCACGTGGCAGTTTTAATCGTTTCATTTTTGCTTTGGACCGTGGAAACAATGAAACGTCAAAAACTGCGCAGAAAACGCAAAAGACGTTTAAACCTTTCGAAATCCACGTAGACATCTTTGCCATCATTTCCCTACCATCTTGGTCCCTAATGCGCGGCTAATGAAGCGTTGCGAAAACCGTGCCTGATCTTCATAATTCATCAAGCAAGAGATCACTCCGCTCCGCACCCACTGGCTAGGTTGACCATTACGTCAATATGGGGTTGACTGTGGCGGCTTTGTTCCCCGTGTAATTGCGCGGGGCAAAGCAACGGATACCGGGGGAGGATAAAGAGATGTCGACGACATATTCAAAGAATTTGCAGAGCTGGCTGGACATGCTGGAGGGAGGCAAGGATCTGGCCAAACTGTCCGCCCTGATTGCAAAAGACTGCGTGTTTTACAGCCCTGTGGTGCATACACCGCAGCGTGGTCAGCAGATCACCACCATGTACCTTTACGGTGCTGCGCAGGTGTTGGGCGTCAACAACAGTTTCAAATACGTTCGTATTCTGGATTGCGGTGACAATGCTGTGCTGGAGTTCGAGACAGAGATTGATGGTATTCACATCAATGGTGTTGACATGATCCACTGGAATGAAGAGGGCCTGATCGACGATTTTAAGGTGATGCTGCGGCCCTTGAAAGCGGTGAGCATGGTGCATGCCAAAATGGCTGAGATGCTGGAAGCCCTTAAAGCACCTGCAAAGGCATCTGGATAAATTGACAGAGGCGGGGGAGCAATTGATAACCAATTCCATGCTCCCCTCCAAGAATTAGTTCCTGAAATCTCAGGGATGCGACGCAGTCTCAGCGTTACCTTAAATATTCTGTAATCCCCCGGTCCCTGTAATGTTCCCGTTAGGTCACCTACTCCTGCGCGGGAATACGATGAAACATCTCATTGCAATACCATATGTAAGGGCAACAGCTCTTCTGGGCCTTTTACTGCTACTGGCGGGATGTAGCCTTGCGACCTCCCCTGTTGCCGACCCCAAGGGCCCCATTGCCATGCTGGAGCGTGATCTGCTCTATGCCGCCTTCTTCATCATGCTGATTGTGGTTATTCCCGTGTACGTGATGGTGTTCTGGTTCATTTGGCGCTACCGCGCAAAAGGGGGGCGCGGTGAATATAAGCCGGAATGGCACAAGTCGAACACTATCGAATTCTTTGTCTGGTCAGTTCCGGCTGTCATCATCATCACGCTGGGATATCTGGTCTGGACGTATTCTTATAAGCTTGATCCTTTCAAGAAGATTGCAGCACCGGAAGACACCATAAATGTGCAGGTGGTGGCGCAGGATTGGAAGTGGCTCTTTATCTATCCTGACCTTGGCGTTGCGTCAGTCAACGAGCTTGCCTTCCCCGTTGACAAGGCCGTCAGTCTGCAACTGACCTCGGATACGGTGATGAACTCGTTCCTGGTCCCCGCACTCGGCGGCCAGATCTACGCTATGGCGGGGATGACCAGCGAGCTTAACCTGCGGGCCAACGAGACCGGGCGCTTCCGTGGCCGCAACACGCAGTACAGTGGTGACGGGTTTGCCATGCAGTTCTTCGAGGCTGTGGCTATGACCGAGGAAGAGTTTGATCAATGGGTCACGAACGCCCGTGCGCAGCCCAATCCCCTTTCCAACGCCGCTTATGAGCGACTGGCAGCGCCCAGTATTGACCATGGGGTGGAGTACTTCTCCACGGTGCAACCCGGCTTGTTTGAACAGATTTTGCGAAAGTACGCCCGACGGCCCGAAAGCAGCTTGCGCGGAGGACACCCGTCCGCAATCACCCAGACAGCGTGCGAGGGGGATACATTATGCTAGGTAGATTAGGATTTGACGCCCTCCCCTTCTACAGTGCCATCGCATTTGGCGGGGCATCCATCACCGTGCTGGGCGGTCTGGTTGTCTTGCTGCTGGTCACCTACTTCGGCAAGTGGCGATATTTCTGGGAGGAATGGCTCACCAGTCTGGACCACAAACGCATCGGCATCATGTACATCGCCCTTGCACTGGTGATGTTGGTGCGCGGCTTTGTGGATGCGCTCATGATGCGTTCGCAGCAGGCTATTGCTCTCAATAGTAACGGATACCTTGCGCCCGAGCACTTTGACCAGGTGTTCAGCTCCCACGGCACCATCATGATCTTCTTCATGGCCATGCCGTTCCTGACCGGGCTGATAAACATAGTTGTACCGCAGCAAATTGGCGCGCGTGATGTGGCCTTTCCGTTCATGAACTCCATCAGTTTGTGGCTGACCGCAGCGGGTGCGGCGTTGGTGATGGTCTCGCTCGTTATTGGCAAGTTCTCGACTGCCGGATGGACCGGCTATCCGCCCTACTCGGGCGCTGAATACAGCCCCGGTGTTGGTGTTGATTACTGGATCTGGGCTTTGTTGGTCAGCGGCGTGGGTAGTACCATGACGGGGATCAACTTCATCGTCACGATCCTCAAGTGCCGCGCCCCTAAAATGCGTCTGATGCAGATGCCGCTGTTCACCTGGACGACCCTGTGCACCAGCATCTTGATGGCGTTTGCGTTTCCGGCACTGACAGTTGTTGCCGCCATGTTGGGTCTGGACCGTATTCTCGGGTTCCACTTCTTCACCAACGATGCAGGCGGCAACATGATGAACTATGCCAACCTGCTGTGGATCTGGGGACACCCGGAGGTTTACATCCTCATTCTGCCGGCGTTTGGCATTTACTCCGAAGTCACGGCAACCTTTTCGCAAAAAAGGCTGTTTGGCTACGCCTCACTGGTCTACGCCACGGCAGCGATCACCATTCTGTCCTTCTCGGTCTGGCTGCACCACTTCTTCACAATGGGTTCAAGCCCCAACGTGAATGCGGTGTTCGGGATCGCGACCATGATCATCGCCGTGCCCACGGGCGTGAAGATTTTTGACTGGGTCTTCACCATGTACAAGGGCCGCATCATCTTCCACCCAGCCATGTTGTTCACCATCGGGTTCCTCGTGACCTTCGTGCTTGGTGGTGTGTCCGGCGTGTTGCTGGCGTTGCCGCCCGCTGATTACCTGATGCACAACTCCACGTTCCTTGTCGCCCACTTCCATAATGTGCTGATCCCCGGCGCGCTGTTTGGCTACTTTGCGGGCTTCCAGTACTGGTTCCCCAAGGCGACCGGCTTTACCCTCAACAAAGCATGGGGCGTCCGCTCTTTCTGGTTCTGGATCATCGGGTTCTACCTCGCCTTCATGCCGCTTTACGCCCTCGGCTTCTTAGGCATGTCGCGCCGTATGGAGCGGTATGATGTAGCTGAATGGCAGCCTTATCTGATCGTTGCCGCTGTGGGCGCACTGAGCGTGTTGATTGGTATTTTCTGTCAGGGCATGCAGCTATATGTGAGCATTCGTGACCGGAATAAGAACATTGATGTGACCGGCGACCCTTACAACGGGCGTACGCTGGAATGGCAGACCTCTTCTCCACCCGCCGAGTACAACTTCGCCAAGATCCCCGATGTTCAGGAGATCGATGCGTTCTGGGATATGAAACAGCGCGGTGTGGCGTATGCTCCGGCCAGTGACTACGAAGACATCCACCTGCCGCGCAATACCGGCGTCGGTGTCATCCTTGGTGGCCTTGGCTTCCTCATTGGCTTTGCGGTCACCTGGTACATCTGGTGGCTTGTCGTCCTTTGCGTGCTTGGTGTGGCTGCCTGCCTGATAACCCGTGCCTCGCAGGATAACACCTTCGAGATTATCCCCGCAGCCGAGATTGAAGCGCACGAGAAGGCGCGCTCGAAGGCACTGGAAGAACACAAACCAGCACCGGGGGACTTTTGGACATGAACACCTACACTCCAAAATCTGCAGGTTCGCCCGGCCCAACAGAAGAAACGTTAGATATCAGAGATCTGGGCTTCTGGATCTACTTGATGACAGACGCGATCATCTTCTCGCTTCTGTTTGCGACATACGTGGTCATGTTTCAAAACACGGCCACAGGACCTGTGCCCAGTGACGTTTTCGATCTGGAACACGTATTTGCTGAAACGATGTTCCTGCTCCTTTCAAG
Source organism: Pseudovibrio japonicus (assembly GCF_014651595.1). Taxonomy (GTDB): domain Bacteria; phylum Pseudomonadota; class Alphaproteobacteria; order Rhizobiales; family Stappiaceae; genus Pseudovibrio; species Pseudovibrio japonicus. Next base: position 94,555 of record NZ_BMXE01000007.1, read on the forward strand.
CGTAACGTTCGGCTTTGCGTCTTTAGCCTCTATCAGAGAGCAGAAGGGGCATGCCATTTGCTGGTTGCTCGTGACCATCGTTTTTGGTCTGGGCTTTATCTATCTGGAAGTAGCTGAATTTATTGGCATGATCCAGTCAGGAGCCGGACCACAGACCAGCGGCTTCCTCTCCGCGTTCTTCACGCTGGTGGGAACCCACGGCGCGCACGTTAGTCTGGGCATGGTCGGGATTACTGTGATGATCTTCCAGATCCTCATCAAGGGCCTGACGTCGCCTGTGAAGTCACGCCTCCATCGCCTTGGCATGTTTTGGCACTTTCTGGACATCGTGTGGATCGGCATCTTCTCAATTGTCTACATGCCCGGCTGGCTTATCTAGGAGGAACCGATGGACGCTCAAACACACAGTGCAAAGAAGCTGATCACCGGGTTTATCCTGGCACTGATCCTCACCCTCATTCCCTTTGCCGCCGTCTGGACCATGGCGTTTCCTGTTGGCGTTATCTTCGGCATCATCGCCCTATGTGCGGTCGTGCAGGTGGGTGTGCACCTTTATTACTTCCTCGGCATCAACAGCAAAGCACCAACCGAGAAGGTTCTTGCCATTTGCTTTGCCGGTATCCTGATCTTCCTGATGGTGGGCGGAACCCTCTGGATCATGTTCGATCTGTATGAACGGATGATGTGACGACCTCTTTGACGCGCCGAGGCCGCTCGGCGGAGAAGCTGACGAGGTTATTTATGAAGTCGTCAGTTGCCCGCTCCCACGAAAAGGTTTTGGCGTGGGCAATACAATCCTTTGATTTCATTGTTAAGGCCCGCTGGATCGCAACTGCCAAATTCTCATGCGTGGCCCCAACCGGCGCATCGCCAATAATGTCTTTGGGGCCAGTCACCGGATAAGCTGCAACCGGAACACCACAGGCCATGGCCTCCAGATTGACAAGGCCGAAGGTGTCGGTTTTGGAGGGAAAGACCATCACATTTGCCCCGCAATAGGCCTCAATCAGATCATCCCCGGTCTTGGGTCCGGCAAACACCGCGTCAGGAAAACGCTTTGAAAGCGAGGCAAGTTCCGGCCCGTCGCCCACCAGAACCTTGGTTCCCGGCAGGTCCAGCTTCAGGAAGGCAGGCAGATTTTTCTCAGGAGCAATGCGCCCAACATACAGCATGACCGGCTTCGGCAGATGGTCAAACACGGTGGAGGGAATGGGGCGGAACCGGCTGAGTTCAACCCCGCGCTGCCAGCGCACGACCGGTCTGATGCCGATGCTGCGTGCGGTCTCCATCATGGTGTCGGTGGTCACCATGGTGTGGGCTGCTTGATCATGGAAGGTAATCAGGTAATTGTTCAGCCAGCCCACTGGCAACCCGGTCCGCATGGCGGCATACTCGGGGAACTTGGAAAGCCATGAGCTGGTAAAGCGCCGGTTGTTGAGGCGGCAGTATTTGCGTGCCGCCCACCCCAGCGGTCCTTCTGTCATGACATGCAGAGCGTCTGGGTTCAGCTCAGTCAGCAGTTTGGAGAGTTTGCGATAGGGAAACAGCGCCAGTTTGATATCCGGATAGGTGGGCAGCGGAACCTGTTTGAACTGGTCCGGGGTGATGAGGCAAACCTCATGGCCCAACGCGGATAACTCGCGGCGAGTGATTTCCAGAACGCGGACCACACCGTTAATCTGCGGGTGCCACGCATCAGAGACAATAACGATTTTCATCTGCCCGCCCCGCCGGATTTACCAGAAAGACAGACAAGGGATTTTGCTCGTATCGCAACGATCAGAATATTTGCGCGCAATATCAGTCACTTCCTCAAGCAATCGGTCACTTAGTGTGATGGGCTTAAGCCCCATTTCGAGAAACTGGTAATTGGCAACCATTAGCTCATTTTCCGCAGCCTCTTTTCGGGGGTTTTCCAGATAAGCGATATCAACGCCAGTCATTTTGGAAACCATGGCTGCCAGATCCCTAACCCTGTGCACCTCCGTCATCTGGTTGAGGATCTTTACACGTACCCCACGCTCGGGCGGATTGTCCACCGCAAGCTTGATGCAGCGGACCGTATCCTGAATATGGATGAAGGCGCGCATCTGCCCGCCTGTTCCATGAACTGTCAGCGGATACCCAATCGCGCTTTGCATGAGAAAGCGGTTAAGTACGGTGCCGTAGTCGCCGTCATAGTCGAACCGGTTGATGAGACGCTCGTCCATGGAGGTCTGCTCGGTTTGTGTGCCCCAGACAATGCCTTGATGCAGGTCTGTGATCCGTAATCCATAGTTCTTGGCGTAGAACTGGAAGAACAACTGATCCTGCGACTTGGTCATGTGATAGATCGAGCCGGGGCTGGTTGGATATAGGATTTCCTGCTCGCGCATCTCCCCATTCACATCCGTGAATACCCGAAGGTAGCCCTCTGGGATTTCGCAGCCTACGGTGCCGTATCCATACACACCCATGGTTCCCAAATGCACCAGATGGATGTCCTGTTCCGATTCCACAATCGCGGAAAGCACGTCGTTGGTGGCGTTCAGGTTGTTAGAGACTGTGTAGCGCCGATGCCGCGAGGACTTCATGGAATACGGGGCGGCGCGCTGCTCGGCAAAGTGGACGATCGCATCCGGCTTTTCCTCTATCAGCAGCTGCAAAAAACGGTCGTAATCCACGCCAAGTGTCAGATCTGCGAACCGGATGGTATTTCCGGTCAGTTCCTTCCAGGTCGCCAATCGCTCGCTGACGGGCTTGATAGGCGTAAGAGAGGATACCTCAAGTTCGACGTCGATTTTGCGGCGAGACAGATTGTCGACAATAATGACATCATGCCCAAGGCTTGATAACAAAAGACTTGTGGGCCAACCACAAAAACCGTCGCCGCCCAGCACCATAACTTTACCCACGAAATCGCCTTTCCCGCCGCCTCACATTTTTTCGAGTGAGTAGCACCCAATTGGTACAGACTGATGAACCTATCGTTGCCTGCACGTAAAAGGTGCAAAAGAAGTGATCAGATTCTGCATTAAGAACCCAAACCTTTTCAGGTGGTCACAATGCGCAGTCCAAACACATGTAGATAAGCACGTGCGCGAACAGGCTTCATCTCCATAAAATCAAGGGCAAAGGCCGTTGAATATGTGAAGCGCAACCTCGCGCGCGTAATATTAGTGCCGCATCTCCATAGCTTTGGCTTCGTTGCTTCAATTCGCCCGGCAGTTTACTTGCGCCGGAGACGATATCGTTAAGCGGCTAAGTAACGGCAGCTTCCTAACAAATTCTTACAAGCCGCCTTTGTGGGACGCAGGGTCACACTGGGTTTTTATGGGGCGGCGGGATTCCGACCCGCTTAGGTTGGTCCGCTGGAATTGAGCAATCTATGGGATATACTTGGGTTTTCTCAGCAATCGCGGACTGTACTTCCTGAAAAAACACCTACTAATATATCAGATATTTCAGTGGTTCTGATTGGGAGAGGGACACCAATGAAAGTCAAACTGATTTCGCTGCTGGGCGCTGCTGCGCTTTCTCTATCATGTGCGTCTGCGATGGCTGCAGAAACAATTCGTGTGACATTACAACTGCCTGAGAGCCATAGCCTGGGGCAGAACTGGAATGCCTTTAAAGAAATCATTGAAGAGAAGTCAGGCGGAGAGCTCAATCTTCAGCTGTTCCCGTCCGCGCAGCTGTTTAAGGATAGCGAAGTACCGGAAGCGGTGGGCTCTGGCGCGGTTGAAGCAGGTTCAGCATTCCTTGGTCGCTTTGCCGGGTCGGTGCCGGCGGTTGAAATCGTCAACCTGCCTTTCTTCTTCCGTGATGAAGACCACCTGCGTGCCGCGACGGCCAATGGCTCCCCAATGCGTGAGATCCTCGACAAAGCAATGCTGGAAGAAACCGGTGCCCGTGTTTTGTGGTGGCAGGCCTATGGCCGCAACATTTACCTGAACAACGGCGACCCCATCAGAACCCCCGAGGACATTGAGGGCAAGAAAGTGCGCACCTATGGCAAAGTGCTGGGCTGGACCGTGGAAGCTCTGGGCGGCGCACCGACCCTGATGTCCGGATCCAAGCAGTTCCTCGCCTATCAGCAGGGCGCAGTTGATGTGGGTATGACAGGCACATCCGGTGTGACCAGCCGCAAACTATATGAAGTGATGGACAACATGACACTGTCCTACGACTTCGCGATTGAGTTTGTTGCGGTGATCAACAACGACTTCTTCGAAAGCCTTTCGGAAGAAAACCAGCAAATCATTCTGGATGCAGCTGCAATTGTCGAAAAACAGCTACGTGATGAGGTCTATTCCGGTGAAGATGCTCTGGTGGAGAGCGTCAAGGACAAGATCAACGTGGTTCGCCTGAGCGATGCAGAACGGGCCCAGTGGGCAAAAGCAACTGAATCTGTGCAGGAGCGTTTCGTTGAAGCAGCTGGCCCGGTTGCACAGCAAGCCATTGATGCAGCCAAGGGCATGTAAGGTCTGGGGTAGGCCCGCCTGCCCTGTTCTGCGATCTTGATTTGGGAAGGGAACCTGGCGGCTCCTTTCCTATACGCTCTTTTACAAATTCATTTGGTGCTCAGCTGTGATTAAGCTTATTGACCATATCTCCGAATTCTCCGGCAAACTGGCTGCCTGGCTCTTCTTCGCGATTGGCTTCTTTATTTGTTACGAGGTCATCGCGCGGTACCTCTTCAACAGCCCCACCGTGTGGGTGGATGAAGTCTCGCGCATCGGCCAGATCTGGGCCGCCTATCTTGCTGCAGCCTTTGCGCTTAAGCACCGTGAGATGATTGTGATTGATGTAGCCTTCCGCCGCCCCGATACCCTGCTGCGCAAGGTGGTGGAGACGTTTGCCCTTACGATGATTCTGCTCTTCTGCATCACGGCGCTCTGGTATGGCTACGGGCTCTGGCTCAAGTCCCTGCTGCGCGGCCATACAACCGATACCTACCTTGCCCTGCCCAAGTGGTTCACACATGCCTCGGTCTGGGTTGGTTTTGCCTTGCTCGGCCTGCAGGCGGTGGCCGAGGCGGTCAAGATCTGGCGCAATGGGGTGCCAGCAGATGACACACTTGAACACGAGATCTAGGGGCGGATATGACTGCGTTTTTCATTCTCGCAGCGCTGCTGCTGCTTTTAGTTCTGCGGGTTCCGGTAGCGTTCGCCCTCGGCTCGCTGGGGGTGTTTCTGCTTTGGTACTTCCCGCTGCCGTTGAATGCGGTACCGCAGCGCCTTTATGGCACCATGGATAGTTTTGAGCTGCTGGCGGTGCCCATGTTCCTGCTCATGTCCAACGTGCTGCTCAAAGGCGGTGTGGGCAAGGATCTGTTTGCCGCCGTGCAAAGTTGGGTTGGTCACTGGCCCGGCGGGCTTGGCGTGGCAACTATCCTGTCCTGCGGGCTGTTTTCCGCCGTGTCCGGTTCGTCTGTGGCGACGGCGGCGACCATTGCAACGGTCGCGATCCCTGAAATGACAGCGCGCGGTTACGACCGACCGTTTGTACTGGGTATGTTGGCGGCGGGTGGCACGCTGGGTATTCTCATCCCCCCTTCGATCCCGCTGATCCTTTATGGCATTGTCACGGAAACGTCGATCCCGAAACTGTTCATGGCAGGCATCGGGCCGGGCCTGTTTCTTGCCAGCATCTTCATCATCTACGGCATGATCTATTCCCGCTTTAACAGCAATTACCAACGTATCGAGAAAGCGAGCTGGGCAGAACGCCGACGGGCGACCTTCATGGCACTGCCAACCCTCTTGCTGGCTGCCTGTATCATCGGTTCCATCTACATGGGCATTGCAACCCCTTCTGAAAGCGCGGGCATCGGCTTTGTACTGGCGCTGGTGATCACATTTGCTATGGGACGCATGAATTGGGAGAAGATGAAGGAGGCCACCTACAAGTCCATGAAGACCACCAGTATGGTGTTCCTCATCATCGCAGGGGCAAAGGTGTTTTCCTACGCAATCACGCTGTACCGCTTGCCGCAGGATATCTCCACACTACTCACGACCAATATCTCCGAGCCGGGCCTGTTCATTCTGGCGGTGGGACTGGTTCTGCTGATCGTTGGGTTCTTCCTGGAATCGCTAAGTATGTTGCTGATTATGGTGCCGGTTCTGTTTCCGGCGCTGGGGGGAATGTTCATTGATCCCATCTGGTTTGGCATCTTCTTTGTGGTGCTCATTGAAACCGCCCTGATCACACCACCTGTGGGGATGAACCTTTTTATTATTCAGGCTGTTGGCAAGGCAAAACTGTCAGAGGTTGCCAGAGGTGCATGGCCGTTTGCGCTCATGATGCTAGCCACAGCTGTCCTCCTTTACTTTTGGCAAGGGCTTGCGCTGTATATCCCCTATAACACCTAGTAATGAGGCGCGAAGACATGTCAAAGGCCCAGGTTCTTAAAGCTCTCTTTGAAAGCGGTAAACTGAATGTCACCCCGTGCTGCTGGGATGCACTTTCCGCACGCCTTATCGAGCAGGCGGGCTTTCCGCTTGCCTTCATGAGCGGCTTTGGTGTGTCTGCAACGCGCCTCGGTCAACCGGATGCTGGCCTGATCTCCTATGCCGAGATGGTGGATCAGGCGCGAAACATCGCCAGTGCCACGACAATTCCAGTCATCGGTGACGGTGATACTGGTTACGGCAATGCGCTCAACGTCAAGCGTACGGTGAAGGGCTATGCCGATGCTGGTATGGCGTGCGTTATGATTGAAGATCAGGTGGCTCCCAAACGTTGCGGACACACACGCGGCAAACACGTGGTGGAACGTGAGGAAGCGTTCATGCGTATCCGCGCGGCTGTGGATGCCAGAAATGAAGGTGCCGATATCCTCATTCTTGCCCGCACTGATGCCCGGCATGAGCACGGGTTGGATGAAGCCATCGACCGTGCCAAAACCTTCCGCGAAATAGGTGCCGACATGACCTTCGTGGAAGCCCCGCGCTCCGTGGAGGAGATGAAGCACTACTGTGATGAAGTGGACGGTCCCAAGATGGCAAATATGCTGGAAGGTGGTCTGACGCCATACCTTCCACCATCAGAACTCCAGGCACTTGGCTACGCCATTTCCACCTACCCGTTCACTGGCCTTATGGGTATGATTAAAGCCCAGCAAGAAGCTTTGGCCCAGATGAAAGAAGGCCTTGTCCCCACACCCGCCATGAGCTTTGAGGACCTGCAAAAGGCTGTCGGGTTTGATACCTACTATGAGGCCGAGGAGCGCTACAGGCATTGAGGCCCCTCCCTCACAGAAGCCACCTTGTATCGAGTGCTCAATTGATGAGCAAGACGCGCGATAAGGTGGTCAGATAGATGCGTGCTTTGTGCTCGGGGTGGATGGTCGCCGGACTTATAGCCCCCGAATTTTTGGCCATCGGCAAATGCCGTTACAATCGAATGGACCGAAATTTACGATTACGTTCTGATTGTCTATTGTCCCTGCACCGGTTCCGCCAATGAAGACATCTCTTGCGTGGAGCTCCAACGATCCACCAGTCCCATCGCTACAGGTCAGTACAACTGGGTTTGGCGCAGGCCTGCCCTCGCAGGTCCGTCCACGGTTACTTGTTAAGGTGATATTGTAGGCAGTGATCTGGCCGTTAAAGGTTTCCGACCCGTCTTCTGTTTGTCCGGTAACTTGGGAAACAGCATCAGCAGCAATGGCTGCGCAACCTGCCAGAAGAACTCCAATAATTCCTAGTTTAACGTGCTTAAGTGCAGTCATTAAATCGCTAACTCTTTTTTGTTCTTGTTATTCTCCAGCTAGTAATTTTGTTTATGACTTAAGGTCAAGTTCTATCCCCACCGATACTGGATACCTGCTTACGTGGTTAACAAGCATTGATGGCGGTTCTTAAAACTTCGCTCTGGTGAAGCAACGCAAGACAGGTACGCGAATGTCTGGGCACTTAGACTGTGATGAACTTGAGGGGAGCAGCAGCACGACCGTGCTTGCCGCTACTCTCTGTTTTCCTTCCGGTCCTTATTGGTGGGGCAAGAGGCGAAGATACGGTTTACCTCAGCCTAGGCTGGTACCTTTTCCCCTTCCCGCAATGTGAGCACTTCAAATCCGTCCGCCGTCACCAGAACCGTATGCTCCCATTGGGCGGAGAATTTTTTGTCCAGTGTCACAACGGTCCAGCCGTCTTCCTTGGTCACAGTATACTCGGTACCTGCATTGAGCATGGGCTCGATGGTGAAGGTCATGCCTTCCTTCAGCAGCGTGCCCGTGCCGCGTTTACCGAAGTGCAGGACAGAAGGGCCTTCGTGCATATCTCGTCCGATGCCATGGCCGCAAAAGTCGCGCACAACCGAGTAGCCCGCCTTTTCGGCAAGCTGCTGGATCGCCGAGCCCACATCGCCCAGTCTGGCGCCCGGACGCACTTGCTTGATACCGGCCCACATGGCCTTGTAGGTGGTCTTGACCAGTTTTTGTGTTTTGCGGGAGGCGCCGGGCATCACAAATGTCGTGCTGGAATCTGCGATGAAGCCATCCTTTTCCAGTGTAATGTCCACGTTGATGATATCGGAGGCGGTCAGCTTACGGTTCTTGTCGGGAATGCCGTGGCAAACCACCTCGTTGATGGATGTATTGAGCGCAAACTTATAGCCATACTGGCCTTTACTCGCCGGGCGCGCCTTCAGCTCGTTGACGATGTAATCCTCAACGCGGTCGTTGATTTCCAGCGTAGAGACACCCGGTTTCACCACATCTTCCAGCATCTGAAAAACCTGCGCCAGAAGTTTGCCGGATTGGCGCATCAGTGCGATTTCATCGGCGTTCTTGATGATAATCGCGCTCATGTCCTGATCACCTCAGGCGGCGTGACGTTGCACGCTTCCAGTTGTTGTTGGATCAGCTGCGCGTAAGTCAGTGTCGGGTTCAGCTCGGCCAGCATGCCGATCTTCATCCAGAACTCGGCCTGCGCGTTGATGGAGCGAGACATAACGGTGCTCGCCTTTCTGATTTCCTCGTGCAGGTCATCAGAGATTTTGACAATACCCATGGAGAGGTTCCTTATACGATTAATATACATATCGTATACGAATCGCATAAAGGCAAGCGCGCAATTCTCACAGGGGAGAGGCGCTGTGGGTACTTAAGCCCGGTTATTCCTTCAAATCATAAATGACGGTGTGCTGCCGATAATCCTGCTGGTACTCGCGCTTGTGGTCGTTCACCGTATCCAGGAACCCTTTCCAATCCAAATGCGGAGCGCCGGTCATATCGGCGAGCTGACCGAAATATTCGAAGACGCGGTTGTGGTACTCTTCCAAATCGGCGGGGTTCTTTTGCAAAACACAGGTTCCGGTGGCAACGTCCTGTTTAATCTGCTCGATTGAAGGTAGCTTCAGCTCTCCGCTCAGGACTTTCGCGCAAAAAATGCTTTGCAGATGGATGCTGGCAAAGTGCACGGTAAACCTCGGCAAGCCAAGGAAGATCAGGGTCGGGTCTGATGGGTAGAACATGTTCAGATAAAGCGGACCGATCGCTTTTCCGTTCAGCTGGACGTCATTGATCGCGCCATTCAAAAACGGGAAGTTATAGATGTATCCGGTGCACAGGATGATGGCATCTACATCCTCAAGCACCTGGCCATCCTGCAAGTGGATTGTGTGCCCCTCAATGCGTGCTGGGCGGGCGTGTTGGCTGATGTTGTGACCTTCTCCGTAAAGCCCCTCACGCACATAACATTTGTGTCCATTGGGGGGGAACGTACCGCAGATGTAAACTTCGCTGGCATGGGGGCTCAGGTCTAGCGAGATATCCTCGGAGGACACACAGGCCCCAATCAGCGCTACCCGCTTGCCTTCAAATCGGTTCGGCCTGCGATAGGATTGGGAGTGTGTTACGGGACCTTCAAAACTCTCCAGTCCATCAATCTCGGGTATGTAGGGGTAACTGTCTTTACCCGACGCCACAAGAACGTGGCTGAAGATCTGTTCTCCATGATTGGTGGAAATACGCCACCCACCATCTGCCTTCTCCACGTGCTTTACGGGCGTACTAAAGTGTATGAGCGGGAGGATCTCGGCTCGTCTGGCGGTATCGCCAATGTAATTGAGAATATCGGCGCGGTCGGGAAACAGTTGCAACTGCTCTGGCAGCTTATAATCGCTGATCTGCATGGCACGTTTGGGCAGATTGGCGCGCAGTTTGGGGTACATGGCGGAGTAAACATGTAGGCTTTGCGGATCGCGTACGTCCACCGGTCTGTCAGGGAGCGCCTCATACGCCCATTGCCCACCCAGACAATCGCGTGCTTCAAATACCGTGGGAGAAAGACCGCTGCGTTTCAGATCAATTGCCGCTGTCAGGCCGGTGGGGCCCGCCCCGATGATTGCGATGTTTGGAGCCATGTAACCTACTGCCATAGTTCAAGTTCTCGGTACTATGGCGGGTGCGGGTTAACTGCTGGTTGGACGGTTCATTAGGATGCAACATGACTGATTTGCGTTAAATGCAAAAAAGGGAGAGCAGATGCCCTCCCTTTTCAGCTGCTTGTAGGCGCGCGGGCTACATGGCGCCAACAAGCCACAGTGAGAACCACGGGAATGCAATCAGCAGTGCGAGGCGTACAAGGTCGGACACCCAGAACGGGAACACGCCCCTGAAGATGGTGGAGAGTTTCACGTCCTGTAGCACATTACGCAGCACGAAGACGTTGAGTCCTACGGGTGGAGATATGAGGCTGATCTCGGTCACAACCACCACAATCACAGCAAACCAGATGAGAACCGCTTCCGGGTCGCTTAGGGCCTGCGTACCAAAGTCCAGCTCCAGAATGAGCGGGTAGAACACTGGCACGGTCAGCAGGATCATGGAGAGGCTTTCCAGAACACAGCCCAGCACGATGTAAATGAGCACGATGCCCAGGATCACCAGATAGGCGTTCAGCTCCAGCTCCAGCACCCATTCGGCCAGCGTGTCCGGCAGACCGGCGAAGTTGACGAAGTTGGAGAAGATCTCTGCACCAATGATGATCATGAAAATCATCGCTGTGGTACGCGCGCTTTCCAGCATGGCGTGAAAGAGGTTTTTCACGGTCATACCGCCCAGTACCAGCGCAATCAGAAAGGAGGTACCCGCGCCAATTCCCGCAGCTTCTGTCGGGGTGAAGAACCCGCCATAGATTCCTACCATGATCACCGCAAACAGGCCGAGCACAGCGATAACGCCGATCTTTTCCTTCTGCGTGAAGGGTTCGGTGCCTTCAGCCTTGGGAGCAAGAGACGGGTTGATCAAGGTGGCGACGTAAATTGCGCCGATGTAAAGCAAGAGTCCCAAAATGCCCGGAAGAACGCCCGCGATGAACAGCTTGCCAATGTCGGATTCAGTCAACAATCCGTAGATGATCATCACAACGGAAGGCGGGATCAGGATGCCCAGTGTTCCGCCAGCTGCAATGGAGCCGGACGCGAGGCTGTCCGAATAACCGTATTTGCGCATGGATGGCATGGCGACCTTGGACATGGTCGCTGCTGTTGCGAGCGAAGACCCGCAGACCGCAGAAAAGCCACCGCAAGCCACGACCGAGGCCATGGCAAGGCCCCCACGCGCGCCGCCCAGCAGGCGGTTCGCAGCTGCGTAAAGGCCACGGCTGACGCCGGAGATGGTGAGCAGGTTGCCCATGAGGATAAACAGCGGGATCACGGAGAGTGAATAGGACAGGCTGGTATCAAAACCGACTGTGCTGACAACGGACCATGTGGCGTTCCAACCACGCATCATCGCAAAGCCAAAGGCCCCCACAAGGATCATAGCAAACGCAATGGGTACGCGCAGAAAGATGAGGAAGAGCAGAGCTGCAAAGCCGAGAAGGGACTCAAACATAACTTAAAAACCTCGGCGGAATGCGTTTTTAAACAGAACAAGTGTGTAGCCAGCGCTCATGAGCGCGGAAACGGCGGCGATCCAACCAAGCGGATAAAGCGGAATGTCCAGAGCGTTGGTGACAGAGCCGTCTTCCATCATCCGCTCGGCATGAGCGGCCAGCCGCCACGACAGGACCAGCAGCACAAGTGTGGAAATGAAGCCGGAGATGGCCGTCATGAGGGACTGCATGACCGGAGGAACGAGACCGTAGATCATGTCCACTTCAACATGTTCCCGGCGTGAGGTTGTGAGTGGTAGCGCGGCAAATACCAGCGCGCCAAGCATAAGCTGGGTGACCTCAAACGCACCGCGCACCGGCGCGTTGAACCAGTAACGGCCAACCACATCAACGACTGTAAGGCCAGTCAGACCCGCGAGGAGTAACGCGCAACATATTCCAAGGCCAAGCTCCATGAGCCTGACGAGGGAGCGCACCCGCGATGCGCCCCCGGATTTGTTGTTAGACCCGATCAATTTCCAACGCCTGTAGAGGTGCGGAACTTGTCGAGTACAGCGGCACCGTCAAAGCCGTCTTCTGCAATCGCTTCTGCCCATGTGGTTTCATAGACAGCAGCTTTTTCCTTGATGGCCGCAACCATTTCCGGAGAAGCATCATAGATTTCAATGCCAGCTTTGTTGATGCGCTCGATTGCTTTGTCGTCCGCAGCATTCCAGGCCTTTCCTACGCGCTCTGCAAACGCATCGCCGGAGATCGCCATGATCGCAGCCTGATCTTCAGCGGAGATCTCATCCCACTTTCCTTCGTTCATGACGAGGAACCATGTGGTGTTGTAGATGCCACCCGGAACGCGCATGGAGTACTTGACGTGATCCAGTAGGTTGAATGCGGTCAGCGCCTCATAGGTGAAGGTCACACCATCAATGATGCCACGCGACAAGGTCTCGTAAACTTCACCCGATGGCATGAACAGCGGGGATGCGCCAAGGTCACTGGCAAGGTCTGCAATGTATCCACCCGGAACGCGGATCTTCAGGCCGTTAATGTCGGCAGGGGTGTTCAGTTTGCGTACGTTGTTATGGAAAACGCCCGGACCATGAACAAAGAGACCAAGCAGCTTGGTGCCCTTGTGTTCGGCCTGTGCATCCAGGTCGTTGGCATAGACATCCCAGAACGCTTTGGAACCTGACACCGCATCATCTCCGAGGAAGGAGAACTGGCCGATACGGGAGCGCTCAAAACGGTTGTCTTTGGTGAAGGAGTGTAGACCGTAGGTGATGTCGACAACACCGTCGGCAGCCATGTCATAGTGGGCAGGCGGAGCACCGGCAGGCTTGGCTAGAACGCGCACGGACACGCGGCCATCGGTGACCTTCTTGACATCGCGGGCCCATGGCTTGATGGCGTTGACTACAATCGGGTGGCGTGGTGGCAGCCAGCTGGAGAGAACCAGCTTGGTTTCAGCGTAAGCAGCACTTGCAAAAGCAGTTGGTGCCAGCATGGCAGCTGTTGCCATACCCAGCAACGTGCGACGAGCAATTTTCGTCTTTAAGAAATTCATGGCTCCCTCCCTTAAGATGCCAGTAAAATCAAATGTCTTGGAGTGAAGAGCGGGAACCTCCCAGTCCCCGTTCTTCCGGCAGGCAGTCTTGAAATTAAACTTTGCCGAGTTCTTTTGCGTGCAGCCAGTCAGCGTGTTTTGGTGCCTTTTTGGTGCGGCTCCACTCTTCCAGCATCTCCCACTTCACAGAATCGAGACGCTTCAGCTTCTCTTCTTCTGCTGGGTCCGGACAGGCCAGCTCGATGCGGTGTCCGTTTGGATCGAAGAAGTAAATGGAGTGGAAAATGGAATGGTCGGTCACACCCAGCACGTCGATGCCATTGGCTTCCAGCTGCTCTTTGAAACTGATGAGGGTTTCGCGATCCTTCACCTTGAAGGCGATGTGCTGTACCCAGATCGGCGTGTTTTCATCACGGCCCATTTCCGGCTTGGTTGGCAACTCGAAAAACGCCAGCACGTTGCCGTTGCCAGCATCAAGGAACAGGTGCATGTACGGATCAGGCTCGTGCGTGGACGGAACTTTGTCCTCCGCAATTGCCAGAACAAAGTCCATGTTCAGGTTCTTGGTGTACCACTCCACCGTTTCTTTTGCGTCCTTGCAGCGGTACGCAACGTGGTGAATTTGCTCAATTTTCATAAGAATCTCCCCCGAGGTGATCAGCCGTCACCTCCTCCTTGTGTTTTCGCAGCAAGATCCATTGCTTCCCGCAGAACGTTTGCGTCACCGATGTGGTTGGCAAGAATGAGAACCAGCTTGGCGTTCAGCGCTTCGCTTTCCTTCTCCGTCCGTCCCTCATGCAGCAGCAGAAGATCGTGATAAAATTCGTCCGGTTTACTGATGTTTGCTTTGGTGTTCAAATGCCTCATTGTGCGGCCTCCTGCGCATAAGTCCCGATCGCGCAATTCAGAGCGTGCGCAACGCGTGCCTCGTCATAGCTCTCCCAGCGAGCAGCCACATGCTGGTCCGGCCGCATCAGATAAACAGCGGAAGATTTGTCTCCCAGATAGCGGTCCTTCATCTCCTCGTTTTCCAAAACGCGCAGAGCAGAGATGGTGATGCCGCCAAGTTCAACGGTGTCCGGCACCTCTGCGTTGATGGCGAGTAACTGGAATTCGTTGCCCAGTTGATCCAGCAACCAGCCGTTCGTGGTTGGTGCGTCAGCTGCCGGAGAGCCCGGACGGGAGCGCGCTGGCATGCCGTCGCAGTCATCACTGTTCAGCGAAGACCCATCATAGGTGGCCGGAACAGACAGGCGGCCTGAGTTCACCAGTGGGCGTGCAAATTCAGCTACCTCAGAAAGATCCAGAACAGCGTCGCGGAACACCCGGCTGATGGCGGACTTTGGCGTGATGAAGTCGGTGGAGCGGGATGAGTTCAGGATGTTCTCATCCGCTGCATAGATGCGCTCTTCGTCATAGGTATCCAGCAGGCGCATTGGTGCCTTTCCATCCATCACCAGCTTCAGTTTCCAGATCAGATTGTCCGTGTCCTGAAGGCCAGAGTTCGCACCACGGGCACCAAATGGAGAGACCTGATGGGCGCTATCGCCTGCAAAGATCACGCGGCCCTTGCGGAACTGCTCCATACGGCGGCACTGGAAGGTGTAGATGGAAACCCACTCGAGCTCGAAGTTGACGTCCTCGCCCAGCATGGCTTTCAGGCGTGGGATGACGTTTTCAGGCTTCTTCTCTTCTTCCTTATCGACGTCCCAGCCAAGCTGAAGGTCAATACGCCAGACATTATCCGGCTGCTTGTGCAGAAGAGCAGACTGGCCACGGTTGAAGGGCGGATCAAACCAGAACCAGCGCTCGGTCGGGAAGTCCGCTTCCATGATCACATCTGCAATCAGGAAGTTGTCTTCAAAGATGCGGCCCACGAAGTCCAGACCCATCATGGCGCGGATTGGAGAGGCTGCGCCGTCACAGGCGATCACCCAGTCAGCTTCAATGAAATAGTTGCCTTCCGGCGTTTCCAGCTCGACGGTTGCATAGTCATCAGCCTGATCTACGCTAACAACCTTGGTGTTGCCGCGGATCTCGATTGGCTTGCCTTGCGCTTGAAGCTCTTTGACACGATCAACCAGATACTCTTCAAAGTAATACTGTTGCAGGTTGATAAAGGCGGGGCGCTTGTGCCCATCTTCCGGCAACAGGTCAAACTGATAGACCTGACGCTCGTCGAAGAAAACCTTGCCCACGTGCCATTGAACGCCTTTGTCGACAAACTGGTCACCGCAGCCAATGCGGTCGAGGATTTCCAGCGGGCGCTTGGCGTAGCACACCGCTCTGGAGCCCCAGCTTACCTTGTCGTTGTCATCAACGACGACAACCTCAATATCCTGCATGGCCAGTTCAATTGCTGCGGCAAGGCCAATCGGGCCTGCTCCCACCACAACAACCTTATGGCGCACTGCCTTGTCCGCATCCTGATCCGGCGAGCGGACATAAGGATAAAGCGGAACTTCGAAAATCTTTTTTGTCATACGCTGCCTCCCAGCATGTGTGATGCTTCAGCCAGCATCCGGCAAAACATCAATCAACTTTGGACGGCCGGATGGATGCTTGGGTCCATCCGGCGCCCGGACGCATATGGGGCGGCTTTCGCCTGCGTTTTTAGAGGTGAAGGGGTCCGGCACTGCTGGCGTTCAGAGCAAAGATCGCCAGCACAGCGGTTAAAGAGACAAGAACCCAGACAACGGCCTTGAGCTTGCATGTTCTAATTCTTGGGAGCCTCTTGCCCGTGAGGAAAACCCAAGTTTTGTAGTTGCCCGACTTCTCTCTTCTTAGCTTCCACCTCGATTTAGTTTGAGCTTCAAGCTCACTTCATTTTAGCCCTGCAATGCTGCCCACATTTCGCGGTCGCGTTCGGCGGTCCAGATGCGAGGGGTGTCGATGCCGCGGGCTTCGTCAAAAGCGCGCGCGACATTGAACGGTAGACAATGTTCGTAGATGGCGTAGTTAGCGAATTTCGGATCGCATTGTGCGCGCACTGCGTCCCATGCTTCTTTCAGCGTGCCGCCTCGTACTGCCACGCGGGCGGCTGGTTTATAGGTGCTCTCAACAAAGTCGCGGGTGTTCTTGATGGCTTTGTTGACCATTTCCTGACCCACAAGCGCATCACCACGGCCCGGTGCAATGGCGTCCGGGTTGTAGGCCTTGATCGCGTCGAGGGTGTTGCCCCAGTCTTTGAAATGGCCATCACCACAGTAACAGGCGGAGTGGTACTCCACGATATCACCGGTAAACATGACGCCTTCATCCGGAACCCATGCAACGATATCGCCAGCGGTGTGGGCGCGGCCCAGATGCATCAGCTCTACCTTGCGCTTGCCCATGTTGATGGTCATGCGGTCTTTGAAGGTCATGGTTGGCCATGTGAGGCCCGGAATGGAGTCTGCTGCATCAAACAGGCGTGGGAAGCGGCCATACTCGGAGTCCCAGTCTTCCTGACCACGCTCGTAGATCATACCCTCACACTTTTCAGAGGCAATGATTTCCGAGGCGCCGTAACCGGAAGCACCAAGAACACGCACGGCGTGGTAGTGGGTCAGGGTCACGTATTTGATCGGCTTGTCGGTGACTTCGCGGATTTTATCAACCACGAGCTGAGCCATGACAGGCGTTGCCTGCGCATCAACCACCATGACACTTTCATCACCAATTATGACGCCGGTGTTTGGATCGCCTTCAGCAGTGAATGCGTAAAGATCGCGGCCCACTTCAGTGAAGGAGATCTTCTTGGCTTCCATATCGCCACTGGATGCAAATGCTTTGGCCATCGTCACTATCCTAACTTAAGCTTTGAAATCTGGAGCTGGCAGAATTGTGCCTGTACATTCGCCAAAGCCAATGCGGTAGCCATCGCCCTGTGCCCAACCGGTGAGTGTCAGCGTGTCTCCATCCTCGATGAAGGTGCGCGTCTCGCCCGTCTCCAGCGTGATTGGTTCCTTGCCGCCCCACGACATTTCCAGCAGAGAGCCGTACTCGGACTTGTCCGGGCCGGAAATGGTGCCAGAGCCAAGCAGGTCGCCGATGTTCATCTTACAGCCACTCACCGCGTGGTGGGCCAGCTGCTGCGCGGCGGAGTAGTACATCTGCTTGTAATTGGTTTTGGCCAGTCTGGAGGCTTTCGCCGCCCCTTCCGGCTGCATATAAACTTCCAGATCAATGTCGTAGAGCATTGGGCCCGGCTCATTGAGATACGGCAGCAGCTCCTTTTCACGCGCGGGTGTAGAGGCGCGGAATGGCTCAAGAGCGGCCTTCGTCACCACCCATGGGCTGATGGAGGTCGCAAACGCTTTTGCCTGAAACGGGCCAAGCGGCTGGTATTCCCACGCCTGAATGTCACGGGCGGACCAGTCATTCAGGATCACGTAGCCGAAGATCATGTCGTCAGCTTCCTGCACGGAGATGGGCTGACCCATCTCGCTCGGCAGGCCAACAACTGCGCCCATTTCCAGCTCGATGTCCAGACGGGCACACGGCTTGAAGCTTGGCGCTTCATCAGTCGGTGCCTTGACCTGCCCAACCGGACGCTTGATGTGAGTGCCGGATACAATGACCGTTGACGCGCGGCCATTGTATCCTATCGGGATATGCAGCCAGTTCGGGGGAAGTGCATTTTCCGGGCCACGAAACATTGTGCCCACGTTAAATGCGTGCTGCTTACCCGCATAAAAATCCGTATATTCAGAAACCGCAAACGGCATGAACATCTGCGCCGCGCTCATGGGCACCAGCGCTTTTCTCTGCAAAGTGCCATTGCCGGAAAGCGCAGGATCGCCGTCTTTGGCGAGCAGAGCTGTCAGCTGATCGCGTACGCTGTCCCAAGAGGCTTTGCCAAGACCCATGAAGTCGTTAAGGGCGGGCTTGTCGAAAACGGTGGTGGTGCCACCTGCATCGAGAAGACCGGCAGCTTCCAGCACAGCCATGTCGACAACCATGTCACCAATCGCAACACCGCAGCGTGGCTCCTCACCGTTTTTGGCAAACACACCATAGGGAAGATTCTGGATTGGGAAATGGCAGTGCGGTGCATTCGCACTCTCGATCCAACTCGTCATAACTCATCCTTGGCAATTGAAGATCACCTGCCGTCCTCCCGGACCCGAGGTCATCTGAAATTCATCTAAGCTCAGAATAGTTTCAGGTGTAACTTTGTCAATAGCATTTTCCGCCAAAACCAAATGCCTAGGCGTAAGGGAACGACGCAAATTGCTGAAAAATGGCTGAAAATAGCTATTAATTCAACTTTTGGATATACATTACGCGTATGATACCCACTCTTGACAGGTAGTTGCAAATGATACTAATAGGAGTTATGTGCTGTTATGCAAGCGCAATAGTTTCATTTTAAACCAACGAGATGTGATAATGGTGACTGCGAGTAACGCAAAGGATCAAGAAGAATTCCAGCTTGGCTCGTTCTTCCCCTATAAGGTCCGTGTTTTTGGCACCGCCGTTAGCACTGCTGTTTCAAGTGTTTATCGCGAACGGTACGGCCTGAGTGTTTCCGAATGGCGCACCATGTCCATCCTGGGTCACACGCAAGCGCTGTCCGCTTCAGAGATCGTCGAGCGCTCCAGCATGGACAAAGTGAATGTGAGTCGCGCCGTTCAGTCCCTGCGCAAGAAAGAGCTTTTACGCCGCGATATTGACGGCGAGGACCGCCGCAAATCTGTTTTGCGCCTTACTGAAAAAGGGCTGGCGGTCTTCAATGATGTGATTCCGTTGGTACGCAATGTGGAAGCCGCATTGACCGAGAATCTGACCGCAGATGAGGAGACGGTTCTTCTGTCTCTTATGGAGAAGGTGCAGAAGAACGCAGAAGCGCTCATTGGGGATATGAGCGCGGAGGCAGGCAACGAAACCTGAGGCGCCGCGTCGCGAGGTAGGAACTGCGCAGAGCAAGACCAAAAGAACAGAGAATTGAGCTCTGGGAGGGGCATCAATACTATGAGCAACATCACCCTATACGATTACTGGCGCTCTTCTGCGAGCTACCGCGTTCGCATCGCATTGAACCTGAAAGGTCTTGACTTTAAGACGGTGACTGTTGACCTGCTCAAGGGTGAGCAGAAAGCCGCTGAGAACCTTCAACGCAACCCGCAAGGTCTGGTGCCCTCGCTGGATCTCGAAGGCGATATGATGACCCAGTCGCTTGCCATCATTGAGTATCTGGATGAGCTGCACCCATCCCCTGCCCTTATGCCTGTCACAGCCCGCGAACGGGCCCGCGTACGCACCCTTTCCCATGCAATCGCCATGGATATTCATCCCGTCTGCAATCTCGGCGTCGTTCAGCGCATCGTGGAGCTGGCCGGCGGCGATGAGCAGATTAAGGTCAACTGGATGCGCGAGTTCATTTCCAAAGGCCTGAGCGCTTTTGAACAACTGCTGGGTGACGGGCAAAGCGGCAGGTTCTGCCACGGGGATCAGGTGGGTCTGGCCGATGTCTGCCTTGTGCCGCAGGTTTACAACGCCGACCGCTGGGGCGTCGACCGCTCTCACCTCAGTCGCATCAATGCCATCGTAGCTGAGGCCGACAAACTAGACGCCTTCCGCATGGCTGAACCACGGCAACTGGGCTGAGGGAGACCAAACCCACCCTCAAAAAATGATTGTGGTTTTTGGCGCGGGGTTGGAAATTTCTCCCGGCACCGTGTTTTTGCGTAGTTATGCACTCAGTCTAGAACAAGTCAATTATTTGGCTTCGAGGCTTTTACAAAACCTCAGAGTTTCTGCCGATCAGCGGCGTTTACTCCCTCTCAGCGGAACTGTGATTTATGCAATACTTCGAGATCAAACGACCTTACGAATCTCGCTGATCGGGACGAAAATTTTACTTTCCTGAGATTTGCCCCTTGCAAACAGAGATATATCAGAGATAATACTGATATATCACCGATGGCTGATGGAAGTACTGGGAGAAGCCATCACCCGCACACCACCATGCACCTAAAAACAACAGAGCATGCCCGGTGTGTACCATTTGAGGGGACTATCATGAAGACTTTTTTGATTGCCGCGCTCGCAGGCGTGTCGATGCTCGCCATAAATTCGGCTCAGGCAGTGGAACGAGGCGGCGCTCTTACCTTTGCGCGCTATGATGATTCCAATCTGGTTGATCCGGTCTATGCGGACCGTAACCCTGATATCTGGATGGTCACAAACCTCTACGACACCCTGCTGCGCACGAAGGCAGACGGTAGAACCATCGTTCCGGGTCTGGCCTCCGGCTATCAGGTTTCTCTGGACGGTAAAACCGTCACTCTGACTCTGCGCGAGGGCATCAAGTTTTCCGATGGCTCTCCGATTACGCCAGAAGATGTGAAGTTCTCTCTAGAGCGCGCCACAAATCCGGATTTCGGCCCATGGTCTGGTCTGCTGGGCTCGGTTGAAAGCATCACTGCCACCGAGAGTGGGGTGACGCTTGCCATGAAGAACCCTGATCCAACAATCATTTCCATTCTGGCAACCTTCAACACCGCGATTGTTTCCAAGGCAGCGTTTGAAGCCGCGCCGGGTGCTACGGATCAGGAAAAAGCAACGGCCCTGTTTGCGGCGGGCACACCGGTTTCAGGACCATTTACGCTTAAAGAGCGTACTCGCGGCAGCACCATGACGTTCTCTGCAAATCCGCATTACTGGCGTCAGGGGGAAGACGGTAAGGCATTGCCATATCTGGATGAAGTCAGCTTCATCGTAATTCCGGATGATGCAACCCGTATTCTGAAACTACAGGCCGGTGAAGTGAACGGCGCCGAGTTTGTTCCATTCTCCCGCGTTGCGGAACTGGAAGCAGACCCTGCGATCAACATGGAGCTGTACCCGTCCACCCGCATCATTTACGCGCCAATCAACTCCCGCGAAACCCGTGCGGACGGTTCTGCGAACCCGATGGCGACAAATGAGGCGCGTCAGGCACTCAACTACGCGATCAACAAGGATGCCCTGATCCAGCTGATCACCCATGGCACCGGTCAACCGATGACTTCACCTTTGATGGCATCGACAACCCAGCTGGCGCATGATGGTGGCCCGCTCTTCCCATATGACCCTGCCAAGGCGAAAGAGCTGGCGGCGGCCTCCGGTCTTGAAGGCGCGGAAATCACTTTGACCACGCTGGCTGGCTCTTCCGATGATGCAACCCTGTTTGCAGCGATCCAGCAGATGTGGGGTGCCATCGGTGTGAGTGTGAAGGTGGAGCAGGTTGATAACGCAACCCGCGGTGCGAAAAACCGCTCCGGTGAGTTTGATGTTCACACCTACGGCTGGGTGAATGATGTGAATGATCCGGCGCAGGTTGCTGGCTGGCTGGGCTATTACCCAACCCGCAAGGCTGTGGGCACCGGTTGGAACAATGCAGAGTTCAACGCTCTGTATGAAGCCTCTAACACAGAGATCGACCCGGAAAAACGCAGTGAGCAGTACCTGCGCATGCAGGAAATCTACCGCGATGCTGCTCCGCTGTTGTTCCTCTATGAAACGCCGTTTGCTGTGGCCCTTTCTGCCAACGTGAATGGCTATCTCCAGACACCGTTGGGGAACAATGAGTTCTCCTCGGCGTGGATTGCAAAATAATTCCTCCAATGAGTGTGCCCGGTGGCTGCGACCCCACCACCGGGCACATGTCAGCCAGGGTAGGTTGGTCTGTTCATATTGGTAGGCGCAGACCATTTGCCTAACGCAATCCAAAAAGCCGAAGCGTCACGCCCGGAAACCTGTCGCTTCGGCTTTTTATCCCTATGCCCCCTAATAGGACTCAGGAATGTCGTCACTTTCTTATCTGGTGTCACGCCTGTTGCAGATCATACCGACCTTCCTTCTTGTGATGGTCGTTATCTTTCTGCTCGTGCGTATGCTGCCAGGGGATCCGGCCATTGCTATGGCCGATGCCAAAGCCACTGAAGCACAGCTGGAACTGATCCGGCAAAAACTAGGGCTCAATGAACCCTTCTTCATGCAATTCTTCTACTTCGTAAAGAACACCCTGAGCGGTGACATGGGCACATCCATTCTGCTCAAAGCCCCTGTTCTTGACGTTATTATCGAACGTATTCCGGTAACTGCGTTCCTCACCCTTTATGCGGTTGGCCTTTCCATTCTCATTGCTGGTCCCCTTGCCTTTGTTGCTGCGCTGAACAAAAACGGCATGCTCGACATTGCCATTCGCAGCAGCTTTCAGGTGGGGCTCTCCACACCGGTGTTTTACATTGGCCTGTTGTTGCTCACCTTCCTCGCCGCCTCCCTGCGGCTGTTTCCGGTGGGCGGGTATGGCACCACGTTCTTGGAACACCTGCACCACCTCATGTTGCCGGCGCTCACCGTCGCGCTTTACACCTCCGCCATCATCATGCGTAATCTGCGCTCTGCGGTGATTGAGGTGCTGGATGCAGAATATGTGCAGTTCGCCCGCTCCAAGGGCCTGTCGCGCAGTGTTGTTCTGGGCCGCCATGTTCTGCGCAATGCGCTGATCTCCACCGTCACCCTGCTTGGCCTTTCCATCGGCGCACTAATGAGCGGTACGCTGGTAACGGAGACCGTTTTCGCCGTGCCCGGCCTTGGCCGCTTGATGCTGGAAGCTATCTTTGCCCGCGACTATCCGCTGATTCAGGGCCTTACTCTTACCTTCGCTGTTATGGTTTCTCTCGTGTTTCTGTTCACCGACATGGTGCAGGCATGGCTTGATCCGAGGTTGCGCCTGTCATGACCCAGCTCGATACACTTCAAGCCACCACACCACAAAAACCGAAGCTGCACCCACGGGTCAAAGCGCTGCTGCGACCGGGGTTTCTGCTGGGCTTCTTCATCTTATCCTCCTCCATCATTCTGGCTGTGTTTCCAGGGGCGTTCGCGCCGTATGATCCCAATGCCTTTGACTTTATGGCGATCAAGCAGCCACCAAGCTGGGCGCACCCGTTCGGCACAGACAATCTGGGCCGTGATACGCTGTCCCGTGTCATCTGGGCATATCAGGTTGATATGCAGATTGCGTTTTTCGCCACCTTCTTTGCCATGGTGATTGGCGTTATTGTTGGCTCGCTGGTAGCCTATCACGGCGGCATTGCCGACGTGCTTTTTGGCCGCGTGGTGGATGTGACCATCACCTTCCCGTTTCTCGTGCTGGTCATTGCCGTTGTTGCGGTTTTGGGACCGGGACTGACCAACATGTATGTGGCGGTTACGCTGGTGCAGTGGGTCTATTATGCCCGACTCACCCGTGCTGAAATCATGACCCAGATGACAAGCGACTATGCCTCTGCTGGCCGCGTTATGGGTTACTCCTCACCGCGCATCATCTTCCGTCATCTGCTGCCCAATGCCATGACGCCGCTCATCACCTTCTGGATGACTGATATGGCGCTGGCAATTCTGCTGGGCTCCTCCCTTGGTTATCTGGGCCTTGGTGCGCAGCCTCCGCAGGCAGAATGGGGTGTGTTGATTGCAGAAGGCCGCAACTTCATCACCACCGCGTGGTGGATGAGCCTGATGCCGGGAATTGCCATTGTTTTGACGGGGCTCGGGTTCTCTCTTGTCGGAGACAGCCTTGCCGATGTGCTCAGACCACGGGGGGCCTCCTGATGAGCAACCAGCAAAAAAGCCTGTTACAGGTTCGCGATCTGACGACCACCTTTCACAGCAAAGGCCGTGTCCTGCGAGCCGTCGATGGCATCTCCTTTGATGTGCGCGCTGGCGAGGTCCTCGGGCTGGTGGGGGAAAGCGGCTCCGGCAAGTCCATCACCCTGCGCTCCATCATCGGCCTTGCCCGTGATTACGGCACGGTGGAAGGAAAAGTCTATTGGAAGGGCGAAGACTTGCTTGCCCGGAGCGAAACGCAGTTGCGTTCCATTCGTGGCAGCCAGATCTCCATGATCTTTCAGGAACCAATGACATCCCTCAACCCGCTGCTCACCGTGGGCTTGCAGATTGAGGAGAACCTGAAGGCCCACACCGAGCTGGAACGTGCCGCCCGCAAGGCCCGCGCCATTGAGCTTCTGGACATGGTGGGCATTCCGAGCGCCGCCTCACGGCTCAAGGACTTCCCGCACCAGTTCTCTGGCGGCATGCGCCAGCGCGTCATGATCGCCATTGCGCTGGCCTCAAATCCGAAACTGCTGCTTGCGGACGAGCCGACCACCGCGCTCGACGTCACTATTCAGGACCAGATCCTGCAACTGCTGCTGTCTCTGGCCAAGGACCTCAACATGGCGATTGTGCTCGTGACCCACGATCTGGGCGTGGTCGCCCAAACCTGTGACCGCGTTGCGGTGATGTATGCAGGACGTCTGGTGGAAACCGGATCGGTGCGTGATGTTTTGAAACGACCGCAGCACCCGTATACGCTCGGTCTTTTGAAATCGGTACCGGAAAACATTCCTCCCCGCACACCGCTCTACTCTGTTCCCGGCACACCACCTGCGCTGGATGCCCTGCCACAAGGCTGTGCCTTCGCACCAAGGTGTCTGAAGGCAGAGGACGTGTGCATGAAGAGCAAGCCTCCCCTGTTAGTTATTGATGAGGGAATTTCATCTGCCTGCCATTTTCTTGAGGTTGCTCGCGAGGAGGTGCCCGCATGACCAATCAGGCTCCGGTTTTGCAAGTTGAAGACCTGCATTTGCACTTTCAGCTCAAAAGATCCCTTTTCGACGCAATTCAACGCAAACCTTTACGCAAAGTCAAAGCGCTCAATGGGGTAAGCCTAGAGGTGAAACGGGGTGAAACCCTTGGCATCGTTGGCGAATCTGGCTGTGGGAAGTCCACTTTGGCGCGCTGTCTGGCCCGGCTTTACGAGGCTGACAAAGGCACCATTCGCTACGATGGGCACGAGGTTGCTGCCAAAAACGCGGCGGATTTGAGGGAGTATAACCGCAAGGTCCAGATGATGTTTCAGGACCCCTATTCCTCCCTCAATCCGCGCATGACAGTGCGGCAGGTTTTGACCGAGGCGCTGCGCGTTCACAACATGCGGCCTCCTGAGCAGATCAACGACCGTATCGCCGAGCTGCTCGATTTGGTGCGCCTGCCTCAGGATGCGGCGGACAAGCTGCCCCATGAGTTTTCCGGCGGCCAGCGTCAACGCATTGCAATTGCACGGGCTTTGTCGGTGGAGCCTGAAGTGCTGGTTGCCGACGAGCTGGTCTCCGCGCTGGATGTCTCCGTGCAGGCGCAGGTGGTAAACCTGCTGTTGGAGCTGCAGGAAAAGCTGCATCTGACCATCCTCTTCGTGGCTCATGACCTTAGACTTGTGCGCCATGTATCCCACAGGGTCGCGGTGATTTATCTGGGCTCCATTGTTGAGATCGGAGATTCAGAAGAGCTCTTCAACGCCCCAAAACACCCCTACTCCAAAGCTTTGCTGGCAGCAGCACCTTCTCTTGATCCCGATAAACGCCATACACGGCCTTCAATTTCGGGCGAACTGCCAAGCCCGCTCAACGTGCCCAAGGGCTGCGCGTTCCATGCAAGATGTCCCCATGCATCGGACCTTTGCAGGACAGAGATCCCAGAGTTGAGGGCGGTGGATGAGTTGGGTCAGGTGGCTTGTCACCATGCCGAAGCGCTTTTATCAGCGCCAGTCCTCATCAAGTAGGCGAGCGATATATGTTGGAAAATCAGAAGTTTGAGACAATTACAGATCGTCTGAATCTTATTCGGGGCGAACTTAAACGGACCGGACTGGATGCGGTTATTCTCCCGCGCTTTGACGAGCATCAGGGGGAGTACTGCGCCCCGCATGATGAGCGTCTGGCATGGGCAACCGGCTTCACCGGCTCTGCTGGTCTGGCAATTATCACGCATGATCAAGCGGTTATGTTCGTTGATGGCCGCTACACCGTTCAGGTGCGCAACCAATGCAGCAGTGAGGTGTTTTCCTACCAGCATATCTTTGATGAACCACTGGAAAATTGGATATCTGCCAATATGAAGGCGGGTCAGCAGATCGGCGTCGATCCCATGCTTATCCCCTCCCTCTGGTGGGATCGCTTTGCAGGTGGTGCAGAAGAAGCAGGTGCTGCGCTAGTGGCAACAGTCGGCAATCTCATTGATGCGGTCTGGTCCGATCAGCCGGACAAACCACTTGCTCCGGTTATGCCCTACTCCATTGAAAAAGCAGGAAAAACCAGCATGGAGAAGCGTACGGAGATCGCCGCGCTTCTCAAAACAGTTGGCGTAAAGATGCTGGTTGAAACCCAGCCGGACAATATCGCATGGCTCCTAAATGTTCGCGGTGGCGACGTTGAGTTCAACCCGATCCCACACTCCTTCCTGCTCTTGAAGGATGATGGTTCTTGCAACTGGTTCGTGGATTCCCGCAAGCTTTCCAATGACTTGAGTGAGTATGAGCTGGAGAATGTTGAGACAGCCGACCCTGCCAGTTTCATCGGGTCACTGGAAAAACTGACGGAATCAGGCACGCAGGTTCTGATCGATCCTTTATGCTCCCCGGTCGCAACCCGCAGCGCTGTTCAGGCAGCTGGCGGTGTTCCGATGATGGAGCAAGGCGCGGTTACGCTAACCAAGGCGAAGAAAAATGATCGAGAACTCAAAGGCTTGCGTGATTGTCATGTGCGTGACGGAATTGCGTGGACCGAGTTTGCAGCCTGGCTAAAGCGGGAAGTGCCGGAACGGGCAAAGGCTGGTGATCCGGTGCGCGAACTGGACGCGGAAGAGCGAATCCTGATGGAGCGCCAACGCCAGAAAGACTTTGTATATCCGAGCTTTAGAAGCATCTCTGCCGCCGCTGGCAATGCAGCCATGTGCCACTACGCGGCAACTGATGCCAGCAACGCGGCCATCCTACCCGAGAACACCTACCTGCTGGATTCCGGCGGTCAGTATCAGGATGGCACCACGGACGCCACGCGCACCTTTGCATTTTCGCAGGTATCACCGGAGTTCAAACGCGCCTACACCGCTGTTTTTAAAGGATTTGTCGCCCTTGCATCACTGCGGTTTCCAAAAGGGACCCAAGGCCATCATATCGATGGTTTTGCTCGTAGACCGCTCTGGGATCTGGGACTCGACTACGACCACGGGACCGGACATGGTATCGGCCACTTCCTCTCGGTCCACGAACAACCGCAACGCATCGGCAAACCTCATAATCCGGTGGATTTGGTTGCTGGTATGGTGATGTCCATCGAGCCGGGATTTTACCTTGCAGATCAATACGGTATCCGGATTGAGAACCTGTTCGAGATTGTCGAGGAAGACGATGGCTTCCTTGCCTTCAGGAACCTCTCCTACATTCCGATCGAACCGCAGATGCTCAACATGGTTGACCTGACACGGACCGAACTCAAATGGCTTGGCGACTACAATACGGATCTGAAACGGGTGCTTGGCCCGGAGCTGAGCCCGGATGCCTATGACTATCTGTTAAGCTGTACCGAGCTGGCGGAATAACTCTGCCCGCCAGATATAACAAGCCCCGCACAGCGCACGCTCTGCGGGGCTAAGTATTTGTAAGACATAATGGATCAGGCGTAAGCCTATTCCTCGATTGCCTCTTTGAGCAGTGCTTTTGCAGAATCAAGCGTCAGCTCAACCGGATTGCCTCCGGCGCTTGGATCTTTGATTGCCTCTGCGGCCAATACATCGATCTTATCAGTACCAACGCCCATCTTGCTCAGGTTCTCCGGAACACCCATATCCGAACGCATCTGCATAACAAAGTTGTAAAAGCCGTCGAAACCACCCTCTATACCCAGATACGCTGCAAGACGGTCAATGCGTTCTTCAATGGCACTGCGGTTGAATTTGAGCACCGTTGGCATGATCACAGCATTGGTCATCCCGTGGTGCGTGTTGTACAGCGCGCCAATTGGGTGAGACAGCGCATGAATGGCACCAAGTCCCTTCTGGAAAGCGACCGCCCCCATGGCTGCTGCACTCATCATGTTGCCACGCGCTTCGATATCATTTGGATTTTCAAAGACTTTTGGCAGGTTCTCTTTCACAAGGCGCATGCCTTCCACCGCAATGCCCTGGGACATTGGGTGATAAAATGGAGAACTGTAGGCCTCAAGGCAATGGGCAAAGGCGTCAATACCAGTACCGACGGTGATCTTTTCTGGCAAACCAACAGTCAATTCCGGATCACAAATCACCACGCTTGGAAGGATCTTCGGGTGGAAGATGATCTTCTTCACATGGGTTTCGGAATTGGTAATAACGCTTGCACGGCCGACTTCAGAACCGGTTCCGGCTGTGGTTGGAATGGCGATGTTTGGAAAGATCTCGTCTTCATCAGCGCGGGTCCACCAATCGTCGACATCTTCAAAGTCCCAAACCGCACGGGTTTGTCGTGCCATGAAAGCGATCAGCTTACCAAGGTCAAGGCCGGAACCACCTCCGAATGCGATCACACCATCATGATTACCGGCGTTAAACGCGGCAACACCCGCCTCCAGATTGAGTTCAGTCGGGTTTGGGTCGACTTCGGCGAAAATAGCGCACCCAAGACCGGCTTTCTCCATGATGTCTATTGTATCGTTTGTGATTGGGAGGTGCGAGAGTCCTCGGTCGGTGACAAGCAGAGGCTTGGTGATACCTGCAGCGGAGCAGGCATCGGCAAGTTCCTTGATACGTCCGGCACCAAAGCGGATTGAGGTTGGGTAGCTCCAGTTTGCTGTCAAGGTCATTTTCTTATGCCTTTTTAAGGTGGTAGGACTTCGGACGGGTCAGGTTCTGATAGCCGATGACAGAAAGAGCGCCACCGCGACCAGTGTCTTTGCAACCCGTCCAGCACAGAGCCGGATCCAGATAATCAGCCCGGTTCATGAAGACAGTACCGGTTTCAATCTGCGCGCCGATTTTCGCCGCCCGTGCAGCATCTTGTGTCCAAAGAGAAGCTGTCAGACCATAGTGGCTGTCGTTCATCAGGCGGATCGCTTCTTCGTCGCTTTCCACTTTCATGATCCCGACCACGGGTCCAAAACTTTCTTCGCGCATCATGTCCATATCGTGGTTGACGTCCACGAGGATCTGCGGAGCCAGATAAGCGCCGCCGTCATCTTCCGGGAAAAGCTCCGGATCGATCAAAGGCTTGGCGCCTTTTTCGATAGCATCAGCAACCTGCTCGCGCACCAAAACTGCAAAGCGGACGCTGGCCATTGGGCCAAGGGTTGTTGCCTCGTCCAGCGGATTGCCGAGTTTGTAGGCAGAAACAATCTCTACGGCCTTCTTCACAAACGCATCGTACTTGGAAGAATGCACATAAATACGCTCAATACCGCAGCAGCACTGGCCGGAGTTGAACATAGCACCGTCAATGAGGGTCTCGGCAGCTGCCTCAACATCTGCATCATCCATCACGTAGCCGGGATCTTTGCCGCCAAGCTCAAGGCCAAGGCCTGTGAAGGTGCCAGCCGCCGCAATCTCCATGGCGCGTCCACCACCGACAGAGCCGGTGAAGTTGACGAAGCCGAAGTTGCGGCCCGCGATCAGGTGCGAGGTGGTATCGTGATCAAGGAACAGGTTCTGGAACACTTCTGCCGGAACACCTGCTTCAGCAAAGGCACCGGCCATGCGCTCACCCACCACAAGGGTCTGGGTTGCATGTTTCAAGATCACTGCGTTGCCTGCAATCAGGGCCGGTGCAACGGTGTTGATTGCGGTCATGTACGGATAGTTCCATGGCGCAATCATGAGAATAACGCCATGTGGCTCTTTCTCGATGCGGCGTTCGAAGTCGCCACTTTCCTCGACAACGATCGGCTTCAGGCTTTCTTCCGCGATCTTAGCCATGTACGACGCGCGCTCGTTAAAGCCACCAAACTCACCGCCATAACGCACCGGACGGCCCATCATTTTTGCAAGTTCAGGAACGATCTGGTCGTTCTGTTCACCAATCTTTGCAACCCCAGCCATCACCAGACTAATGCGCTCCTGCACCGGGCGTGCCGCCCATTCTTTCTGTGCAGCCCTGGCTCTAGCGATGACGGCTTCTGCTTCTTTCTGGGTCGCGACCGGACGTTCTGCAAATACAGAACCATCAACCGGCGAAATACATTTTAGTGTTTTTGTCATGGTCAACTCATCATTCACAGCGAGGCTGTTCACATCAGGCTCGTTCAAACCCGCGGGCAACTTCCCAATCAGTTACACGGCGGTCGTATTCATCCTGCTCGATTTTGGCGGAGTGTGCGTAGTGATCAATCACATCCTCTCCAAAGGCAGTCCGAAGCATTTCAGAGGACTTCATCTGGGCTGCGGCTTCGCGCAGAGTCTTGGGAATTTCGCGAACCCCCTCACCGCCATAGGCATCGCCTCGGAACTCAGGCTCCAGCTCCAGCTCGTTTTCGATCCCGTCGATACCAGCTGCCAGAAGGGCGGACATGGCCAGATATGGGTTCAGATCCGCGCCGCCAACACGGCACTCAACACGAACAGCCTTGGTGCCGTCCCCACACACGCGATATCCGGCGGTACGGTTGTCGAGGCTCCAGATGGCTTTGGTTGGCGCAAATGTTCCGGCTGCGAAGCGTTTATAGGAATTGATGTTTGGCGCAAGGAAATAGGTGATCTCACTGGCGTGCTTCAACAGACCTGCAAGGTAATGACGCATCATCTTGGACATGCCGTATTCGGCGGATGGGTCGTAAAACAGCGACTCGCCATCCTTGCCCCACAGTGACTGGTGCACATGTGAGGAACTGCCGGACGCTTTGTCATTCCACTTGGCCATAAAGCTCACGCTCTGGTCATTTTGCCATGCAATCTCTTTACACCCGTTTTTTATGATGGAATGACGGTCGGCCATGGTCAGTGCGTCTGAATAACGCACGTTAATTTCCTCTTGCCCGGCGTCAGCCTCACCCTTGGAACATTCAACGGGAATGTCAGCGCCGTTCAGACCGTTTCGGATCGCGCGCATCACGTTCTCTTCCTTAGTGGTCTGGAAGATGTGATAGTCCTCGTTATAGGAGGAAATTGGCGAGACACCGCGGTAGCCCTTGCTGTGGGCTTCGTCGTAGCTTTCTTTAAAGAGGAAGAACTCCAGCTCGGTCGCCATGTTTGCGGTCAAGCCCATGCCTTCCAGCCGGTCGATCTGGCGTTTCAAAACTGCGCGCGGGGAGTGAGGAATCTCTTTGTGAGTGTGGTGGTCCAGAACATCGCACAGAACCAGTGCAGTGCCTTCCAACCATGGAATAACGCGCAAGGTATTAAGGTCCGGCTTCATAACGTAATCGCCGTAACCTGCCTCCCAGCTTGTTGCCTTGTAGCCATCCGGAGTGGCCATCTCCATATCGGTTGCAAGCAGGTAGTTGCAGCTGTGGGTCTCTTCCCAGGCGCTGTTCACGAAGAACTCAGCCTGAAAACGCTTGCCCATCAGACGGCCCTGCATGTCCACCTGCGCGACAACTACCGTGTCAATCTCACCTGCATCGACCAGCTCGCGAAGCTCGTCGAGGGTCAGTTTTCCGGTTTTACGTGTCTTTTTGGTTTCTTCTCGCAACATACCTGTTCCCCGAGGACCTTGTTAAAGCGGCGAATGCCCTGCCTCTCCTGCGCGGCATCACCGATATTGCCTAGTGACTATACGGCCAGCCCGGAACCCGGACCGGCCCTTCTTGAAAACCAGTTTAACCGTACCGGTAAGGACGTCCAGCCTTTGTCATTGCTGCATTGTATTCCTTAAGGATCTTTACAACGCGGGCATTTCGCTCGGATTTTGCTGCAATTTCATCCCAGAACTTGTGCGCTTCTGCTTCCACAGTTGCCCACTCTTCATCAGGAATGGTGGTCAACTCCATCTTTTCGCCTTGCGTGCGCAGCTTTGCTTCACCCGCCCAGTACCAGTGCTGGCGATAGTAGTGAGAGCTGTCCATGCACAGGTTGAAGAGTGTCTTCAGATGCTCTGGCAGTTCATTCCAACGCTCGGAGTTAGCGAAGTAAGAGCCGGCCCATGCACCTGAGATGTTGTTGGTCAGGAAGTAGTTGGTCACATCTGCCCAGCCTACGGTGTAATCTTCGGTGATACCGGACCACGCAATACCGTCCAGCTCGCCGGTCTGCATTGCAACTTCAATGTCTTCCCATGGCAGGGTGACCGGAACAACGCCGAAGCGCGTCAGGAACTTACCTGCGGTCGGGAAGGTAAAGACGCGCTTGCCTTTCAGGTCTGCAAGGCTGCGGATCGGGTCTTTTGTCGCAAAGTGACAAGGGTCCCATGCACCGGCAGAAAGCCATTTCACGCCTTCCACTTCGTCATAAGCTTCTTCCCAGATCTCTTTCAGACCCCAGTGGTTGAACAGGGCCGGAACGTCGAGGCTGTAGCGTGAGGCAAATGGGAAGTAGCCACCGAAAACGGAAACATCTACCGGCGCCGCAATGGAGTCATCATCGGATTGCACGGCATCAATTGTACCGCGCTGCATGGCACGGAAAAGCTCACCGGTTGGAACCAGCTGGTCCGCATAATAAAGCTCGATCTCCATCTCACCGTTTGCCGCCTTGTTGAAGGCGTCGATGGATGGCTTGATCACATGCTGCGCAAGTGAGGCACCGGCATAGGTTTGCAAGCGCCATTTGATTGGACGGCCCGCAGCATGCACAGCCGGAGCAGCAAGAGTGGACGCCCCAGCAGCTGCAACGGTTGTTAAACCGGCTTTCTTAAGAAAATCACGTCTATTCGTCATACTCAATTTCCCCTTGGAATATGAATTTTGGAGCCCTCTGACCGGTGGATTTCTTGTAGTGAGGGCTGTGATTTTTATCTGACTCCATCCGGAATTTATAAATTACTTCAATAGGTACGCTGGTGAGATCAACCCGCGTCAGCGTGCGTAATATAGGTTTGGTAGCCATAATGCGATTTGCGGGAAGACCGTTACCAGACCCAAGCCAAAGACCATGATTGCCACAAATGGAATGATGGACTTATAGATGTCTGTCAGCGAAATTTCCGGCGGGGCCATGGCGCGCATTAAAAACAGGTTGTAGCCGAACGGCGGTGTCATATAGGCGATCTGACAGGTGATGGTGTAAAGCACGCCGTACCAGACCAAATCGAAGCCAAGTAGCTTGACCAGCGGCACGTAAAGCGGTGCCACAATCACAAGCATGGCGGTGTCATCCAGGAACATGCCCATGATGATGTAGGAGAGCTGCATCAGAAGGAGGATCTCCCAAGGGCCAAGACCCAGATCGCCCACAAAGAAACCTTCAATGGCACGCACGGCACCCAGTCCATCAAACACAGCACCAAAGGCAAGTGCCGCGAGGATGATCCACATGAACATACAGCTAATCTGAAGCGTCTTCTCAGTGGTAATGTGTAAGAGGCGGAAGGTAAGTCGGCGCTTGAAGGCAGCCGCAAGCGTTGCTGCTGTCGCACCAACTGCGGAACTTTCCACGAGACTGGTCACACCCATCAAGAATAGGCCAGTCATTGCAAAGAAGATGAACAGCGGGATCACACCGGCTTTCAGAAGGCTGATCTTTTCAGCCCATGTTATCGCTTTGCGCTCTTCTTCAGAAAGTGTTGGCCCCAGTTGCGGCTGAAGGCGGCAGCGGATAACGATGTAAAGGATAAACAGACCGGCGAGCAGAAGACCCGGAATAGCGCCAGCAAGCCAGAGCTTACCAACCGGCTGACGGGCGATCATGCCGTAAAGCACCAGAACCACACTTGGCGGAACAAGAATGCCCAGTGAGGAACCTGCCTGAATAACGCCGGTCACCATGACCTTATCATAGCCACGGCGAAGCAGCTCAGGCAGAGCAATGGTTGCGCCGATGGCCATACCGGCCACAGACAGGCCGTTCATGCCAGAAATCATCACCATGAGGCCCACTGTGCCGATGGCCAATCCACCATGAAGGCCACCTGTCCAGACATGGAACATCTTATAAAGATCTTCTGCAATGCCTGATTCAGAGAGCATATAGCCCATGAAAATGAACAGTGGCAGCGTGAGGAGTGGGTACCACTTCATCAACTTCATGCTGGCGGAGAAGGCAATTTCCGAGCCACCCTCGCCCCACAGCAGTAGGGCAGCAATCACAGCAACGGAACCAATAGCAGCAAAAACGCGTTGCCCGGTCAGGAGCATCAACATCATGCTGGAGAACATCAAAATTGCGATCAGCTCATAACTCATGGCGTAGGCCTCCCGAGGGCTGCGGCCAGATCCTTAAAGAACGTCGCGATTGCCTGAAGCAGCATCAAAAATATTCCAAAACACATAATGGCTTTGATCGGCGCCATTGGAGGCGCCCAAGCCGAGTAGCTTTCCTCACCGTATTTGATGGCGTATTCCAGAGAGGAAAGACCGCCGTAAAAGAGGAAGATGAGGTAGAAGATGAGGAGCAGGATGGTCATCACATCCATGGTGGCTTTGCGCCGCGGAGACCAGCTTCCGTAAAACAGATCCATGCGTACATGCGAGTTGGTTTGCATGGAATAAGCACCACCCAGAAGATAGTAAGCTGCCATGGTGAACTGAGCGGTTTCCAGCGTCCAAAGCGGTGGTGCGAAAAAGGTTTTCGCGATGGAGGAGTACAACAAGACCCCCAGCATCACGAAGATAAGGTACATGGCAAAACGGCCAACATATTTGCTGATCCAGTCCACGCACCTGACGAAAACAACTATTCCCCTCGGCATTATTTTTTTGCCCTTGCTTTTCTTGTTACTTGCGCCTCACTCGCAGATGTTTCCTTGCTAAACTGCGGTAAGGCCTGCAATATTGCCTCTCCTAACAATTTTGCGATTTGCTTCTGGTCTGCATCTTGCGCGATTAAATCATTGCGAATTTCAATCATAACGTTTAACAGGCCGCGGGATTGTGCCTGATCAACGAGGGTATGGGTAACCCCGTCTTCTGGCCCATATGGCTCGTTTCTCTGGATGTCGTAGCGCTCTGACGGGCACAGAGCCTCCAGCAGAGCATCTGCAAAGCGGGTATCGCTGTCATGCAAGACGCCAACCTCAACCGCCCTCCTTTGGCCGTTGTAAACCGGTGTGAACGAATGGATGGTGATGAGAACTGGCTGTTGACCGGATGCCTGCTTTGCGTCGATCACCTGCCTTACGGCGGACTGGAACGGTCGGTAGAATCTGGTGACCCGGTCCTGTTTTTGTTCGTCACTTAGGGAAACGTTGCCCGGGATCTCGTAGATCTCACTCTTGACCGGCATCGCGCTTGGGGCTTCCGGTGGCCGATTGCAATCATAAACCAGACGGGACACCCGTTGAGCGACGAGCGGAGCGTTTAGTCTGGTGGACAGGAGCGTTGCAACGGCTAAAGCTCCCGGATCCCACGCCGCGTGGCTGTTAGCTGCCTCTACGCTCAAGCCAAGTCCATTTAGGTCTTCGGGGATAAATTTGGATGCATGTTCACAAACCAAAACAACCGGCGCAACGCCCTCTGTATTGATCGTTTCAACAGTGCCGTTGCCAGCAGATTCTATCTGGTCAGTTCTGCCTTCAGACAAGAATGATCCCCCCGATTCATCTTGTTTTTCCGTGTACTTTCAGTCTTTTTATTCGTAAAAGAAGAAATGAACGAAACGTTTCTAAAAAGACTAGTCTGAATGAATCGTTTCACAAAGCCTAAAAAATAGGCAGGTATACATACGTGAAGCAGGTGAGTGACGTGCGCGACCCGAACGAACAGACCGTTGCAGAGAAATTACGCGGACATTTTAATGGGTTAACTCGTGCTGAGCGCCAGTTGGCTGTCTCTTTGTTGGCAAATTATCCCGTTAGCGGACTGGGAAGCGTTTCTGAACTGGCCAAACTTGCAAACGTCTCGGGTCCGACTGTCGTCAGGATGGCGCAAAAGATTGGTTTTGCGGGGTTTTCTGAATTGCAGGCGGCGCTGAGATCGGAAGTGGAAGAAACCATTTCCAACCCGATTTCCAAACAGGAACGCTGGACGAGTAATGCGCCCGATACGCATATTCTCAACAGATTCGCTGATGCTGTCATCGACAACCTGAAACAAACCTTACAGCAGCTCAATACGCAGGATTTTGATCACGCAGTGCGGTTGCTGACCGACCGGGAGCGCGCTGTGCACATCGTTGGGGGCCGTATTACCCGTGCATTGTCGGATTATTTCTTCACCCATCTGCAGGTGATCCGCGACGACGTGATTGCAATTGCCTCCAACTCCAACACATGGCCTCATTATCTGCTCAATATGAAGCCGGGAGATGTGGTGGTGGTCTTTGATATCCGTCGATACGAACACGACATTCTGCGCTTTGTCGATCTTGCACGCGAGCGTGGTGCGGTTGTGATTGTCTTTACGGATCAATGGACATCCCCAGCGGCGGTAAATGCAGAGTATGTTTTCAACGCCCGTATCGAAGCACCATCGGCATGGGACAGCAGCGTGGTGATTATGTTCATTCTGGAAGCGATGATTGAGGCAATGACCACCTCCACGTGGGACGTGACCAGAGAGCGCATGAACACGCTGGAGAAGCTGTTCGATAAAACCAAGATGTTCAGTAAATCGAGTTAGGTCTCTGATGCCGGATCGGCGTGATTGGGAGCGGGATACTCAGACCGCTGGACAATCGGAAACGGCGGATCGGAAATTTACCCCGGGCTCATTTGAGGTGCGGTGAAGACCTGAACAGGTGTTTGGGGGTTTGTTCAGAAATTTGAGCCCGGGGTAATCACATCCCATGGTTTCAAGGCGTGAACCATGGTGGTTTTGGGAGGAGTAATGGAAACTGTAGGGACAACGGAATTCATATAAAAAGTTTATGCTGTCTTATCTGATAGATGGCCCTGAATCGATTCCAAACCCAATGTCTCTTTTTAGGTGTGGCGGTAGATCGCGACCGTAGATTACTTTTGTTTTTGGTGTGCTGAGAATTGCGAATATTCCGCTAAATACTCTCGCTAAGCCGCTGAAACCTATAGGTCTTACTTCTGCGCTCTGAACTTCACATACACAATCTGTCATTGCTTTTCTCCTGACTTCGTTGGAACAACTAATGCCGGAAGTTGTATTCTCGGTCCAATTGAATATAAGGATGAATACATAAGGAAATTTAATCGTATATGACTAACAGTCTGCCTCCCCTCAACGCTCTTCGTGCATTTGAAGCCGCCGCCAGACATTCCAATTTCACCCGTGCTGCGGAGGAACTAGGGATGACGCAGGCCGCGGTTAGCTACCAAATCAAAGTGCTGGAGGACCGCTCGGGTAAGCCGCTGTTCAAGAGAGTGGGACGGCAGGTTGTACTGACAGAAGCAGGCATGCAGTTCGCTGCTATTGCAAGTGAAGCGTTTCAGTCTATTCGCAATGGGTTTGCTGCCCTGCAAGAAACCAATGAAGTAACACTGAAAGTTAGTGTGCTTCCCACCTTTGCAATGAATTGGCTGTCTTTGCGTATCGGTGCTTTCCAGATACAGAATCCCAAGATGGCTGTGCAGTTGAATACGAGCACTGACCTAATAGATTTTGCATCTGCAGGTGTTGATGTTGGAATTCGGAATGGGTCCGGTGACTGGCCCGGGCTATGTAAGCATAAGCTTTGTAATATTACATACTCTCCCATGCTTAGCCCTAAACTTGCTGAAAGTGTGGGTGGCATCCACAAGCCCGAGGATCTTCTCAAACTTCCTCTTGTAGATATAGGGGATCCGTGGTGGTTGAGTTGGTTTGAAGCCGCTGGGGTTGAGGCCACGGACTTCTTAAATCAGCATTCTTCGCAAATGGGCCCGCAGACAGTTGATGGTAACATCGCACTTGCAGGGCACGGCGTGGCGATTTTGTCTCCAATATATTATGATTCGGAATTGCGGGACGGGCGGTTGGTCCAGCCATTTGAGTTAGAGTGCGTGGAAGAAAAACCAATCTGGTTGGTTTATCGTGAAGCACAGCGAAATCATCGGACGATAAAGCTGTTTCGCAATTGGATTTTCAGCGAAATGGAAAAAGACGGATGTTGAGCTGATTGCCCCTCTTGCTCAGGACGGGCAATCACGACTGCGATCCCTGATCAGCTCCATTTGAGAGAAGATCAGAGACTGCATAACTGTCCCAACGCTGCTGTTCGACAAAGTCAAAATGCTGAGTAAAGCGAATTAGTTGATCTGCTGTTCAGCAGCGCGTACTGGTAGCAGGGCTGGTGCGAAGTGGAGGAGGTAGCGGCAGCTCACATATAGCACGACTGCTGTTGCTACATAGAGCTCAAGGTTCGCCAATACCCTTACCTGCTCCACAAGGTTGGCACTCGCCCCCAGACTTTCCATCCATGTCACAGTCTTGAAAAGTGCCGTTGCGCCGATGACAAGGGGAAAGGTGAAGGCGGAAAAGCCCAGAGAGAACGGCATGCGCAGCAAGTGCAGGAATGACAGGTAGATCAGTGCAGTCATGGCCACGGCAATACCCCCCAGAACAGCAACAACCACGGGTGATGGATTGACCATGAGTGTCAGATAACCGGCAAGGGAAAGACTTGCAGGAGCTGCCAGGATTGCGATCGTTGGCTTTGCGGCATCCGGGACTTCTGGATGGAAAATCAGGCGGTACAGCATCATGGGCAGCATGACGGCGTAGGCGATAAGTCCAACCCAGAGCAATGCATGGGCAAGTCCCTCGAACGCACCGCCGGGAAAGGCAACCGCTGCAGCGACGATCCCGATGGGTGGTACAAACCAACTTGGAACCATGTGGTGCAGGTTGAAGTTCCTTGCCCGGTGATAAGCAAAGGAAGCCAGAAACACCAGATGCAGGCCGACGCCGATCAACCAGAGCGCTTCCCCTACGCCAAAGTTATATTGCGAAACGGCATTGGACACGATCACCAGTGCCATGGCTGTTGTCGGCATCACGCTGCCAACGACCGGGTGTTTCAGGTCCTCGGAAATCGCATTGCTCGCAAAGATGACTTTACCGAGAAGAAGCACCAATAAGATGCCGGA
The DNA here is from genome assembly GCF_014651595.1 of Pseudovibrio japonicus. GTDB lineage: Bacteria > Pseudomonadota > Alphaproteobacteria > Rhizobiales > Stappiaceae > Pseudovibrio > Pseudovibrio japonicus. The sequence goes on from NZ_BMXE01000007.1 coordinate 133,844, forward strand.
GATCAGCGCACCTGTGAGTTGCAGCGTGCCACCAAAATTTCCGGCATTTTCCAATGACCAGCCGAGACTGGCGATGCCAAGTGCCAGTCCGCCAAGCGGCGCTGGAACCTGTCCGAGTTTGGTTCGCAGAGTGTTCATTGAAAATGCCCGTAACCTGAGGGTGAGAGGGAAAAGCTTACAACTGAGGTCCTAGAGCATTTGAAGTGTCCTGAAAATCTGAATATATTGAATGGTAGGTTCAATTAAAATGAACTAAGGGTAATACTGTCCCAATTAATGGATATCTATCGAAATGAATGTGACGTTCCGCCAGCTGAAAGTGTTTGTCTGCATTACTCAGGAAGGCTCCATCACGGCGGCGGCAGAAAAACTGTTTCTGACAAAGTCAGCCGTTTCCATGGCTCTTGCTGAGCTTGAGCGGCAGTTGGGGCGTAAGATGTTTGACCGCACCAACAAGCAGCTTATCCTGAATGAACAAGGGCGCCGTCTATTGCCCCTGGCGGACGAGCTTCTGGACAGAGTCGACGCGATAACCCAGCTTTTTGAAGGGGAAGATGCAACCAACGGTAATCTGCGTGTCGGGTCCAGCTACACAATCGGTAACCATTTGCTCCCGACTCTGTTGGGAGATTTTCGCAAGCATACCGGCTACTTGCATCAGTCACTCAGTCTGTCAAACTCCACTACGACCTGCAGGATGCTATTGGATTTCGAGCTGGATCTGGGGTTCATCGAGGCAAAAATTAGTGACAAACACCTGGTAATCGAACCGTGGATGACAGATGAAATGGTCGTTGTTTGCGCGCCATCACAGGCGCCTCAGGCTGACAGTCCGTTCGATCTGGAGGTGCTGGAAGGGAGAAACTGGGTGCTGCGGGAACCAGGATCCGGCACGCGGGAGTTCTTTGTCATGGAAGTTGCAGCAAAGCTTGAGGAGTGGACGGTTGCCTTTGAACTGAGCAGCACAACGGCAATCATCAATTCCGTGATTGCGGGGCTTGGATATACCATGCTCTCGCGGCGCTCGGTCAGCACGGCCATTGAGGACGGTCGATTAGCGGTCGTCCCGTTAAAGCATACAATGATCCGGCAGTTCTCACTCGTCTACAATAAAGAAAAGTACCAGAGCCCCGTCTTCAAATCCTTCCGCGAATACGCACATAAATGGGCCTTGGGTCGCGAATAATGCTTTGTATGGGTTTGCAAGTAAATAGTGTTTGAATTTATTGGAGCCGCCCTGATTTGTTGACGGCGCATGCGCACTTCGAAAATATCCGTTAGTCTAGAATATAGTTACGGGAAGTTGGGCGCGCATGTGTTAGAGGGTCTTCCTGTTTTCTCATTGTGTGAATTTCGCGAAATATAGGTAAGTGCATATATCTAACTTGATTGCCCCTTAGATTCTCTCTAGCATTCCCTTTGGTAAAGGGAGGCGCCAGTGTGTATTGAAATTCCTTCAAATCAACCCTGTCGGTTTGAGCTGGATGAATGGAACACACGCCTGACCGAAATCTGCGGTCACTTTGTCACCACATCAGACAGCGCCAGCGTGACGGGCAACGCCAGCTTGCTCCAGCTTGGGGAGGTTGATTGTGCCCGGGTCACGCACAATGCAAACCAAATCGCCCGCAGTGCTTCCGATATAAGTAAGGATGGCGATGCTTTTTACTTCCTGATCCTCCAGCTGCGCGGTGAAGCGGAGCTGGAACAGAACGGGCAGACTGCCCTTCTCTCCAAGGCTGGCGATATGACGCTGATCGATTCCGTCAAATCTTCGGTTTTCCGCGCCAACCGGACACTGGGATCGGACCAGATCTCCATCCACATCCCGCGCCATTTGCTGCACAAGCAGTTCAACTCCTCCTATGCCTGCGGACGCAAAGTCTCGGGGTCGTCCGGTGCAGGACAGTTGATCAACGGGCATCTGAATATGCTGATGACTGCTCAGCCCGGAAGTCAGAAGCAACACTTGCTCTCCGGCGCCTTCAATAATGTGGTGAGTGCAACGTTTCTGGAAGAAGATACCAATCCGCTGCAAGAGGGCTACGACAAGCTGCAGTTGCTGCTCTCGCTTATTCATGACAATGCGCTGGAAGAGAGCTTCAATATGGATGAGCTCTGCAAGCTCTCCAACATGTCCCGTAGTAGCATTTACCGGCTGTTCAAAGAACATGGCCTGAGCTGCAATGAGCAGATTGCCAAGGTGCGTGTTGGCCGGTTCAAGCGGGAGCTGTCGCGCCGCTTGTATTCCAGACAGGACTTCAGGATCTCGCAGATGGCGTTCGAATTTGGGTTTCGTGACCTTTCGACCTTCAACCGTGCGTTTCGCGCTCAGGTTGGCATGTCCCCGCGCACGTTCGCAGAGCAGATCCGGCAGCGGGAACCAGCGCTGCAACGATATGCCCAGTAAATTGTACAGGATGCGCAGACACACTGTTGAGGGCTCGCCTAAGCTTTCACAGGACGGAATTTTGAGGGGAGACAACGCAGGTGGGTTCATCTCCCCTTTTTAGGGAGGGAACCAATGACTCTTAAAATGCTGGGGGGGCTTGTTGCTGCCTCGATGCTCACGTCTGCGGCGTATGCTGCAGACATTCATCCGCTTGATGGCCTGACAGGAGAGGAACTCAATGCGGTTCGCGCAGCACTGATCAAAGCCGAAGTTGCAAGCGATCAAACCCTTTATCCGCTGATTGAGCTTCTGGAGCCGCATAAACAAGCGGTACTAAGCAACGCGATGGATGGGCGTCTCGATCGTCGCGCCACAGTGCACTTTCAGGCAGACGGTAAGTTCCAACAGGCCGTCGTGAACATCACCAAGGGAACAGTTGAAAGTAATTCGGAGCTTGAAGGCCAGCCTATGATCATGCTGGCAGACTTTATGTCAGCCATGGAGATTGCGCTGGGGGATGAACGCATGGTCGCGGGTCTTGCTAAACGCGGTCTGACACCGGATGACGTTTATTGTCTGCCGCTCACTGCAGGAAACTTCTTTAGCGATGCGGAACAGGGCAAACGCCTGATGAAGGTGCCGTGCTACGTGAACCCGACAGGCTCCAACTTCTACGCCAAACCGATTGAGGGATTGGTGGCTGTCGTAGAGCTTTCCGAGCGCAAGGTGCTTGAGGTTCTGGATGAAGGCGTCGTTCCACTGCCCGAAGATGCGTGGGGCTATTATGAGGAGGAGGTTGCCAAGCGCGTTGCGCTGCGAGCCAAAACCAATCCGGCACGTCTGCAACAGGATGGCGGCCCGAACTTCACGATTGAGGGCAGTGAAATCACATGGGACATCTGGAAGATGCGCTATCGCGTCGACAAACGTCCGGGCCTTGTGCTTTCACAAGTCAAAGCCAATGATGGTGAGAACTGGCGCTCCGTGCTCTATCAGGCCTCTCTTTCCGAAGTGTTCGTGCCATATATGGACCCATCCGAGGGGTGGTACTGGCGCACCTATATGGACAGTGGCGAATATGGTTTCGGGCTGTTCTTAACACCGCTGCGCAAGAACGTGGATTGCCCGGACTACGCAACTTTCTTGCCTGCTCTCATACACGATGATATGGGCCAGCCACTGGAGATCCCGGACGCGATCTGTATCTTCGAGCGTGATATCGGAGATCCGGCATGGCGCCATTTTGAAGTATTTGCCCAGTCCGAGACCGAATTCGTTCCCGCCGAAGGTCGCCCCGAAACGGAACTCGTGATCCGCACGGCCTCCGAGGTTGGCAACTATGACTACCTGATCGACTACCGCTTCAAGCAGGATGGGACGATTTACCTGAAGGTCGGTGCATCTGGTCTTGATGCGGTTAAAGGCGTTGCTTCCAAAAGCTTGAGCGATCCGACCGCTGCCGAAGATACAAAATATGGCTCACTGATTGCACCGAATCTTGTGGCACCCTTCCACGACCACTACTTCAACTTCCGCTTGGACTTTGACGTGGATGGACCTGACAACACCATGATGGTTCAGGAAATCGTTGGCGGTTCGCCTCCGGTCAACGTTCCGCGCCGCTCGCTCTGGACGGTCAGGAACACACCAGTCAAAAGCGAGCTGGAAGGCCGCTTCCGCCTCAGTTCCGCAAAGCCAAAAGCTTTTATGGTGATGAACAATAATGTGGACGGGCATCTGGGCCATAAACCGGCCTACATGATTCTTCATGGCAGCGTGTCCTATGCCCCGTTTGACTTTGAAAACGACGCCCCATTCGTGCGCAACCGCTATATTGAGTACAGCGTCTGGAACACAGCTTATGATCCGGAAGAGCGCTACGCCGGTGGTGCATTGGCCATGGGGTCTGATGGGTCCGACGGGCTGGCTGAATGGGTGAAGCAGGACCGAGAGCTCATCAACAAAGATGTGGTTACATGGTTCTCCGCTGGCTTCCATCATGTACCGCGTTTGGAAGACTGGCCGGTGATGTCGACCGAATGGAAGACAATCCACATCCAGCCGATGAACTTCTTCCCACGCAACCCGGCGCTTACAATCCGGTTGCCTGACGAAACCAGTTAACGTGTATCCTCGGTTGGAGCATCTGATTGATTGGTGCTCTAACCGAGGCTTTTGTAGGTATACCCTTCTCCCGGAATAGGCTTTACCCGCCCACCTTTGGCGGCAAGTCAATTGTCACGCCGAGTTTTTCGATAAATGCCTGCATCCAGGCCCATAGGCCATGCCACTCCACGCCATAGACGATGTTTCCATCAACGACGACCCCCTCGTAGCCGAGCTTTTCGTAGGTGTTTCCGGCCATCTCTACTTCAGTCTGACATACAAAGTTGCCGGTCATGGTTTTGCCCTTCAACAGACCCGTGGCAAGCAGGATCTGAACCCCGCGGCAGATGGAGGCGATGGGTTTGTTTTCCGTGATGAAATGGGCAGTTACATCTCTCACAATCGCATAGGTGCGCAAGTATTCGCAGGATCGGCCACCGGGAAGCACAAGTGCGAGGTAGTCCGCTGGATTGATATGCTCTAGCGAAACGTTGATGTTGATGCGGTGCCCCTCCCATTCTGTGACCGTTTGATAGTCTTTGTTGATGTCGTGAATGCAGGAGGCAACTGTCTCCCCTTCCCGCTTTTGCGGGCAAGCAATATGCACCTCATAGCCAAGGGCTTTGAGCAGCATAAAGGGAACTATGACTTCATAATCCTCGCCAAAGTCACCGGTAATCAGGAGTATCTTGCGCTTCATAGGCACGCCTTTCGAAAATGATCTGTGGCAACGATGGCATGGCGCACTGAGAAAACTGTTTGACGATCAGCTCTATTTTGAACCGTGGTTAAGTCAGTTTGCACGCTTTGCGTGTGCGGGAGCGCAAGATATTGCTGCTTATTGGTAGACGACGAATGATGCCCAGAAGTATGGCTACAAACCAGACTGAGGCGACCATACAAGAGCGTGCGCCCAACACTGGATAGTGGAGCGCCGCTTCCTAACTTCCTGGGAAGTGATGGTGGATGGTTTGACAAAGAGATAGCAGGGTGTGTTGAGAGCCTGCGGGGACCACAGGCTCTCTTTTGTTGTAAGAGGGCGTTCTTATCTTGTTTACGCTGGAGCTGAAGTTATCTCTGACGCTGCGCGGTGGCTGTTCATGACACTCATAAAAGTTGCCAGGCCGATATTGCCGCCGGTTAGGATCGTCGCAACGCGCTTGCCTTGCAGATTATGGCGGTTTGCCATTAACGCAGCCAGTGGAGCAGCCCCTGCCCCTTCCGCCAGGTTGTGGGTATCCGTGTAGTAGACTGCCAAGGCCTCTGCAATTTGGTCTTCACTCACAGTCACCACATCTTCCGCACCCTTAAGGATGATCTCGAGTGGCTCTGGCTGCGGGTCCCGGCAGGCCATGCCATCGGCAAATGTGTTGGCAGTCTCTGTCTGCACCGGCTTACCCGCCGTAAATGACAGTGCAAATGCTGCAGCATTTTCGGCAGTGACACCAATGATTTTTGTCTTCAGGCCAAGCAGGTCGCGCACGGTGATCAGGCTGCAAATGCCGGAACCCATGCCGATTGGGACGTAGACCACATCCAGATCAGCAACCGCGCGGTACAGCTCCAACGCGTAAGTGGAAACGCCCTTAACCAGATTCTCGTGGAACGGCGGCACCATGTGGTAGCCGTGTTCCTCTTGCAGCTTTTGTGCAACCTTGCGGCTTTCATCAAAGTCTTTGCCAGAAATGATCACGTTGGCCCCAAAGGCCCGCATGGCTGCGATCTTTTCCTGCGAGTTGCCCTCGGGCACGACGATGTAGGAGGGGATGCCATTACGGGTCGCGCCAAGTGCTACGGACTGGCCGTGATTGCCACGTGTCGCTGTGACAAGCCCTGTCGGTTTTTCCCCCGACTTCATCAGCGCGTCCACATACGTAACCCCACCGCGCGCCTTGAAGGAGCCGGTCGGTGTATGGTTCTCGTGTTTCACAAAGATATCAACGCCTGTACGCTTCTTGAGCAGCGGCCAGGCGTAAGTTGGGGTTTCGGGCACAAACTGCCGGACGGTGGCATGGGCAGCTTCCAGATCTTGCAGAGAAAACAGCGGCATTCATTTTCCTTCTATTATCGTGAAACATTTTGCCAACACTTTACCCAGCTCGTCTCTTCCCGGCTTTCAAAATACTGACCTATTCGCCATTTACTTATGGCCTCTTGTTCATGTCAGACAAGTTGGCCTATAGGTGGGTCTTGGAAGTATGCGGGTGTCGAGAGAGAACCCATTGAAATAAATAAGATTATGAGTTCAGCATCGGAAATCATCGGCAAGTGGAAGCTGCAACTGCTCCCAAGCAGCGCCTACTGTGTCGCCTATACCGCACCTCAGGCTTCAGTGGGGTTTGCCTTCGAAAGCCAGCGCGGGGTCCATTCATTTGACAGTGACCGGCGGGTGGACTTCTGGACCCACCCCAATAGCCTCGCTTTTGTGCCTGAAGGGTGCAACGTTAGGTCGGAAAGTGACCGCGGCGGAGAGTATCTGACCTTCACTGTTCCAGCAGAGCATGTGCGCACCGATGAAAACGCTCTGCGCTTCAATCATGCAGTCTCTCCTACAGCTATTGCCGCTGCTTACCAACTGCGCAAATCTCTTATCTCAGGTGAGCTTGCAGATGGTCTGTTTCTGGAAACGCAATTGTTTGCCTTGCTGAATGTGGTGGAACAGGTACACGCAGGCGCCTACGAAGTACCTCAATCCGGTGCGTCCATGACACCTGCACGCTTGAGGCGCATCGAGGATTATGTTGAAGCGCAGCTGGATAAGACAATTTCGATTGATGATCTGGCAAAGTGCGTTGACCTGTCTGCAGGCTTCTTCAACCGATCGTTCAAGGCAGCAACCGGCAAAACACCGCATGAATATGTGGTGGAACGCCGCGTGGCGCGTGCCCGCCTGCATCTTAGCACGTCGCGGAAAAGCCTTAGCGACATTGCCCTTGCCTGCGGGTTTTCCTCCCATGCCCACATGAGCACAACCCTGCGCAAACGCCTCGACGTGACCCCCAGCCAACTCATAAGCATTGGTCAGACCCGCCGAGTGTAGGTAAGCTCTGGAGCTGCCGGTCCTATCGCCTTGCATAGTTGAGATGCAATGCGGCGTTCACTGAAACACACTGCGGCTTCAAAAACTCATGCAGGATCATTAGTGAGAGGAAAGTGTATCTGACCCAATGGGGCTAATTGCTTTTGCTGGCATGGGTCAGGTCCTTGGTTCTTTCCCCAAAAGAGCGCGATCTAATTAAAGTAACGCTACTCCGATACCTCAATCACCTTCGCCCATTCTTTCGCTAAAGCACCCAATGGCACCAGTTGCCGGTAGGTTTTCTCGCCCAAAGGCGTGGCTGCGTATCCTTCGTCGACGCGATGGATAAACTGGGCATCGCGAAGGTCCTTCAGTCGGCTGTTTAAAACCGCTGGTGAAATGCCCTCGCACTTTGCTTGCAGGTCGCGAAATGTGAGCGGGCCATTCTCGCAGGTAACCCACAAAACGCCCATTGCCCATCTCCGGCCAAACAGGTCAAAGAGCGCCATAATTGGGGCACCACTGCGTGATCCGCGAACGGGCTCTCCGGGCTTTGGAATATTACTCATGATATTGCTATTGATTTCATAGCGGATCTCCATTAATGCTGTCGCTATCAAATCAATAGCAACTTGCAGATCCAGGGTAAACCCATGCAACTGAAAACCGAAAACTATGAAGTTAGAGATCCACGGTTTCGTAGGAGTGTGAAACTGGCGGAACCAGTTGAGCAAATCTGGACGGGCGGGAAATGGACCGAGGGGCCCGTTTATTCACCAGCTTATCGGTCGTTCTTATGGAGCGATATTCCAAACGACAGGAAACTCAGGTGGGATGAGTTAACTGGGGCCGTGGGAGATTTTAAGAGTGGTCAAGGCAGATACACAAACGGCAGTACTTTGGATCGCGAAGGACGGATCGTGAGTTGCGAGCATGGAACTCGCAGTTTGACTCGCATAGAGCACGATGGTTCCGTCAAAACCCTTGTCGATCGTTTTCAGGGAAAAAAGCTTAACAGTCCCAACGACGTCGTTGTTCACAGCGATGGATCTATATGGTTCACCGATCCGGCATATGGAATCGAAACGGATTATGAAGGCTTTCAGGCAGAGCAGGAACAAGACGGTGAACACGTCTATCGTTTTGATCCGGTCTCTGGGGAATGCAAGCGCGTGGCAGACGATTTTGCCTGTCCGAATGGCTTGGCGTTCTCTCTCGATCAACAGACACTTTATATAGTCGATTCGGGCGGGACGCGTTACCAAAGCGGCGAACACCACATTCGCAAGTTTGCTGTAAACGCGGATGGCAGCCTGTCAGGCGGGGAAGTTTTCGCTGAGTGTGAGAGTGGCTTCTTTGATGGTTTCAGGCTGGATACTCAGGGCCGCATCTGGACCAGTGCGGGTGATGGTGTTCATTGTTACCATCCTGACGGTACACTGCTTGGCAAAGTGTTTGTTCCTGAGGAGGTTTCAAATCTTTGTTTTGGCGGGCTGAAACGTAATCGGTTATTTATCACTGCCTCATCCAGCGTTTATTCCGTGCTTCTGGCAACAACAGGCGCTCCGTGACCTGCCTTGGTATTGGGGCATACGTAATAAAAAATGGGCCAGAGCATTTCAAAGTATGCTCTGGCCCATATTGTTCTGGGTCAACTCTTAGTCTTCCCAGTGGGGGAACTTGATGGCTCAGGCGCCGACCATTTGCTCTTTAATTTCACTTGCAAGCTGGTCTGCGATTGGGCCGACAACCACCTGTACAGAACCGGCAGCTGGTTTGATCACGCCGTGGGCGCCAAGGCGTTTCAAGGCGCCCTCATCAATCTGGGTGTTGCTGACAACTTCCAGACGCAACCGGGTCGCACAGGCATCCACACTCTTGATGTTGGCTTGCCCGCCAAGTGCACGCAGATACGATGCAGCGCGATTATCGGCAGGAGCTGGTGCTGAGCTGGCACTCAGGACCGCCTTCACTTCAGCGGAGAGCTGGTCTGCGATTGGACCAACAACCACCTGCACGGAACCCACAGCTGGCTTGATCAGTCCAAACGCGCCGAGTGCTTTGAGCGGAGCCTCTGTGATGATGGCGTTGTCCTTAACCTTCAGGCGCAGGCGAGTTGCACATGCATCCACCTCTACGATGTTTTGAGCACCTCCCAGTGCTTTCACAAAGCCAACTGCTTTATTGACTTCCTCTACCGGAGTTGCTGTAGCGTCATCTTGAGCTTCTGCGTCCTCTTCACGGCCAATTGTGTGAAGGTTGAACAACTTGATCGCACCAACAAACAGGAAGTAGTAGATGGCGAAGAACACAGCGCCAACTGGGATTAGCAGAAGCGGCTTGGTGGAAATGCCAAAGTTGATAACATAGTCAAACAGACCGGCAGAGAACCCGAAGCCCAACTTCACGCCCAGCACATCCATGACAGCCATAGATACACCAGTCAGGATAGCGTGGATCACGAACAGTGCAGGTGCAAGGAACATGAACGTAAATTCGATCGGCTCTGTAATGCCGGTCAGGAAAGACGTCAGGCCCATTGAAAGCAGGACACCACCCACCGCAGCGCGGTTTTCAGGCTTAGCACAGCGGTACATGGCCAGACATGCGGCTGGCAGACCAAACATCATGACCGGGAAGTAACCCGCCATATAAGAGCCAGCGGTTGGGTCCAGAGCAAAGAAGCGGTTCAGGTCACCCGTGATCACGTCACCAGCTGCATTGGTGAAGTCGCCAAGAATAAACCAAACGATGTTGTTCAGGATGTGGTGCAGACCCGTGATGATCAGCAGGCGGTTCAGCATGCCATAGAGGAACAGACCAAACTCACCCATGTGGGTTAGGCCGTCGGTCAGGGCAGTCAAAGCACTGTCAAATGTTGACCAACCATAGCCGAAGAAAGCGGCAACGACCAATCCTGCGAAACCGGTGACGATTGGCACAAAACGGCGGCCACCGAAGAAGGCAAGGTAATCCGGAAGTTTGATGTCCTTGTACTTGTTGTAAAGCGTACCAGCGACAATCCCCATGATAATGCCGATTGGAATGGAGATACGGCCTTCCATGTTAGTCGCCATATCTGGATCAAGGTTGGCCAGGACGACGGCTCCCTGTTGGGCAATCAAGAACCCAACAAGGCCAGCAAGACCTGCTGCCCCGTGATTTTCCTTAGCAAAGCCAACCGCAATACCTACTGCAAACAACATACCCAGATTGGCAAAGATCGCGCCACCTGCGGAGGCGATGAAGGGAATGTTGAGAAGGTCTGGTTGACCGATGCGCAGCAAAATTGCTGCCACGGGCAACACAGCGATTGGAAGCATCAAAGAGCGGCCAAGTTTCTGGACACCCGCGAATGCGTTGTTTGACATTTTATGTCCTCCCTCTCAGTGCTCTCGTGAGACTGAGACTAACCCATTTATTATGGTCGGCATTTTCTCTTCAGGTTCGGAGAGCAAATACCTCACATCAGTTGATGTTTCGGTGTTCAAAGCAGACCCAGCCCAAACTCTGGAATCTGCCAGACGTAAAGTGCGAATAAGCGTTTTGACTGGAGCGCTCATCGCTGGTGTTCCTGCAAGTTCAGTCACACCCAACCCAATAGGAAAGCGAGCAGCGGCCTGATCGTAGGCAGCTGTGCCACATACTGCGACCCTCCGTTTTTTGGAGCAGGCGCTGCTGGTAATATGATCGTTCGATGGCAATGCGTCCTTTGTGGACGTGTGCGCTGGATTTCCGCAGTCCATTACCAAATCGAACTGGTTTAAATCGCGGGTGCTGAGGGAGAAGAACACTGCTTCTTCCGCAAGCTGTGCTGTGCTTAACGCAGCAGTCGGAACTATAAATAGGGCGCCAATATCAATGGGGTCTTCTGGACCCAACCTGCTCTGCCCTTGGTCTTTATTTATCATGCGGACGCGCAGTTTGTTGACATCGGCTGCCATTGGAACCAAGCGCCTTTTAAGGCCATAAGCCTCGAAGTGCAAGCTCGCCCGCAGCAATGCGCTTAAAAGCGCCTCGTTCTTAAATATTCCGCACTCAGACGCAGGCATTTCATCGGCGCCTTTACTTAGTGCGGTTGCATAGGCATGAACAGGAGTTTGTTGCTCTTTTAGCATCATGAGCTGCTGGCCTTGCTCGGAAGGGCGTGGCGCAATACACCGTTGGCGAGGTGGAGCTGATCGTCAATTTGGTCTGCAGGCACTCCGGCCAATCCCAACACCGCGCGCTTGACTGAACCCAATTCTGTAAACGCATTTCTTGCCAGCTCTTCGGAGACTTCAGCAATTTGCGCAGTCATGGTGACACAGCGGTTCTGTAGTTTTTTGTTAGATGGCCGCACGTTGACCATAAGGTTGTCGTGCACGGCGCCCAGCTGTGTCATGAGCCCTGTCGAAAACAGATTGAAGAGGATTTTTTGAGCGGTTCCAGCGCCCATCCGGGTGGACCCAGCGATCACTTCCGCTCCTGTTTCGGCCACGACCATATATTGGGCGACAGCTTCCATGTCTGACTGGCTGTTATTGGCAAAGCCCACTGTCAGTGCGCCAAGGTCGCGTGCTCTTTTCAGTGCTTGCAGGGTAAATTCAACAGCACCGCTGGCAGAAACGCCAATCACAACATCTGCCTCACAAACTCTGAGTGCATTGATCCTGTCGATGGCAACATCTCCAGAATCTTCAAGAGCATCAGACAAGCCATTGGTCAAGTCAGTGCCGCCTGGCAACACAACAACCATGCGTTCCTCTGGCCAGTCAAATGTCGAGCCCAGTTCAAGGCTATCAAGTAGGGAAATGACGCCGGAGGAGCCTGCCCCCACATAAATGAGCCGACCGTCGGTGGTGCGGAGGTGATGGGCAGCTGCTTGGATGGAGCGTGAGAGAGACGGCAGGGCTGGTAGCACAGAAGCGGTGGCGCGCATTTGACCATCCCACAGCGCAGACAGAATTTCACTGGTCTCCCAGGTGTCCAGTCCGCGATACTTGCTTGAGATTGCTTCTGTGTTTTTTGACATTTCCCCCACCCGACGTAGCGTCTAAATGGCATTACATTGGCATTTCTTTAACCTAGTACCAATTATTTCCTTATGCAACATAAAATTAATGCCAAAAGGATACCAAAGCGGAGATGCTTTGGATATAAACAGGCCCGTTTTATAGATATATCATTGAAATATATGGAAATAATAGCGATAAATAAGAAGTATTACGAATGCATACAAAATCTTTCGGAAAAACTATCATAAGCGATACTTGCAAAATGGTATGTTATTGGTATTTTGAATTATCGTCGTGAAATTGGAAATCCTATGTCTCTGATTGGGAAGAAACTCGGTGCGCTTCAGCCAACGGATTTGTCCGCTGATTTGCCACTCCCGTTGTATCTGCAATTGGCGAAGCATCTGCGCGCGCAGATAACAAGCGGCAAGCTGGGGGCCAACGAATCCCTGCCCGCTGAGCGGGAGTTGGCTGAGTTCCTGAATGTGTCCCGCGTGACGGTCCGCAAAGCGCTGGGGGTGCTGGCGAAGGAAGGGTTACTGAGCAACCGTCAAGGGTCCGGTTGGTTCACCAATTCCAGTCCCTATGTTGAGCAGCGGCTGTCGACGCTCACCAGTTTTACAGAGGACATGCAATCTCGAGGGCTCAACGCTGGCGTCAGCTGGTTGGATCGAACAGTGTCCGCTGCAACCCCTGAAGAGACCCTTTTGCTGAATCTGAGGCCAGGAGAGCGCGTGAGCCGTTTGAACCGGCTGCGGCTTGCTGGCGATAAACCCTTGTGCATTGAGCTGAGCGTGCTTCCGGTTAAGTACCTTCCCGATCCGTTTGCCGTTCAGGGCTCCCTCTACGGCCACTTACGAGAACTGGGAGCCGCCCCTTTCCGGGCTTTGCAACGACTGAGTGCGGTGAGCTTGATCGCGGATCTGGCAGGGAAGCTTGATCTGCCGGAAGGAGCCCCTGCTCTTTACATCGAACGGCGTACCTTTCTTAAAGATGGTGCGCCTCTTGAATTTGTGTCTTCCCACTATAGAGGCGACGCTTACGATTTCGTCGTAGAGCTTGCGCTGGCGTAACTCCGAAAAAAGGCAATAACAATGGACTTAAAGCAACCCGACCGAACGCTCCTGGGCAAGGAAGCACTGGAAACTGCGGACCGGACCGTGCTTCAGTTTGAGCGCAACGCCGCTGTCCTTGCAGATCTTGGTGAGCGCCTAAAAAAGAACCCGCCACGCTTTGTTGTAACGTGCGCCCGTGGCAGTTCTGATCATGCTGCGATGTATGGTAAGACGCTTATTGAAAACTATGCGGGCCGGGCCGTCGCTTCCGTCGGTATGAGCATCGCTTCTGTCTATGAACGCAGTCTTGACCTGCAGGACGCCTTGTTTATCGCGGTTTCACAATCCGGCCAAAGCCCTGATCTCTTGCATTTAACAGAAATGGCCAAGGCGCAAGGCGCACTAGTGCTTGCACTGGTGAATGAGGAAACAGCCCCGCTCAACGATCTGGCAGATGTGGCCATCCCATTGTGTGCGGGACCTGAGCGCAGTGTGGCGGCAACCAAGTCTTATATTTTGGCCTGTTCCGCCTTCCTCAGCCTCGTTGCTAAGTGGACGGACAATCCGGATCTTCTGAAAGCTATGGAGCAATTGCCAGAAGCGCTGCGCGCAGCCTCCAAGTTGGACTGGTCTCCGGCACTTGATCAGTTGCATGACACAAGAAACATGTTCGTTCTGGGCCGTGGGCTGAGCTTCGGTGTTGCGCTGGAAGCTGCCCTCAAACTGAAGGAAACCAGCCGTATCCATGCTGAAGCCTTTAGTGCAGCTGAGGTGATTCATGGACCTCTCGGCCTTGCCGGGTCGGGTCTGCCTGTTCTTGCGTTTGGCCAGAACGATGCAGCAGCTGACTCATTGCGCCAGACGATTGAACGGTTTGCATCTTTGGAAGGCAAAGTCCTTTCCGCTCTTGATGTGCCAGGTACGCAGAAGCTTCCGGTTGTTTCTGATGTTCATCCAGTCATCGAGCCGCTGTGCCAGCTGCAGAGTTTTTATCTGGCTGTTCAGCACCTTGCCATCAGCCGGGGAATTGACCCGGACAATCCACCGAACCTTCGCAAAGTGACGGAGACGCGGTAATGCTTCAGTTTTTCACAGGAGCACCTGTGTTTGATGGCGAATGCATTCGTGAAGATATCGGCGTCGCTGTTGACGATGGAGTTGTTCTGGCTCTGCGTTCTGCTGATGAGATACCGGAAGGTGCGCATGTTGTTCGGCTTGATCCTTCAGCAGTGCTTGCACCGGGTTTTCTTGATCTTCAGATAAATGGTGCGGGCGGGGTTCTCTTTAACGCGGAGCCAACCGCTGATACTGCCATCCATATCGCAAAGTCTGTGCGCTGCCATGGCGTAACTCGCATTCTGCCGACGCTTATCACCGATTGCAAAGAAACGCTTGCAAGCGCTTGTCAAACGATTGGTGAGGCCGCAGAAGATGAAATGAGCGGGGTCCTTGGTATTCATGTTGAAGGGCCGTTTATCAGCGTAGAACGCAAAGGCATCCATAAGCCCTCTTATATTCGCGTGCCAGAAGAAGAGGATTTGGTCAGGCTGGCGGAACTCTCCTTAGCGCTAAGGCAGAATGGCGCAAGGCTCTTGCTGACCATTGCACCTGAAAATGTTCCCGATGATGCTATCGCCCGTTTTGCGCAAAGCGGAGTTGTGGTTTCCGCCGGGCATACGGCTGCTAGTTATGAGCGCATCCATGAAGCCATTGCCAATGGGGTGACCGGCTTTACGCATCTGGGCAATGCAATGCCAGCCATTCAAAACCGTGAGCCCGGCCCTGTTGCAGCCGCTCTTGCCTCTCGCGATACATGGTGTGGCCTCATTGTTGACGGGCACCATATTCATCCGGGTTTGATGAAGGTGATGCTTGCAGCCAAGCCTGAGGGCAAGGTGTTTCTGGTTACAGACGCAATGCCACCTGTCGGCACGGACATGCAGTCTTTTGAGCTCTACGGACAAACCATCCATCGTTCCGGCGGTCGGCTGGTTTCATCGCAAGGTGTTTTGGCTGGCGCTGATATTGATATGGCGAACGCCGTGCGCAACTGTACCACCCTTCTGGACCTGCCGCTGTCGGAGGCCCTCAGAATGGCCTCTCTGTATCCGGCAGGTCATCTGGGATTGGACAACCGCTTTGGTAGAATTGCGCCGGGATATACAGCGGACTTTGCTCTGATCACCAAAGACGTAGAGCCGCTGGAAACATTTGTTGCGGGCCGCTCTGTCTGGAAACGGTCAGAGGTGTAGCCAAACTAACCAAGGGCCGATGGACAGAGAGTCTTATCATCGGTTCCTTTCCAAAATTGTGCGCACGGAGACGCTCGCTCAGCCACAGGTACTTCGTGCGCGAGCGTCTAACGCACTTAGAGCTCTCTTCCCAATACTGTCGGTGCAGTGTTGACGCCCTGGCTTGCTTGAATGTGCGAAGCTGCATGCAATCAAAACTAAGGGCTGCTACCCATGCGGGACCAGCGGCCATTTCAAAGCCAAGCTGACGCTATCCCCAGATTATCCAGAGGCCAACTGCCTGCCGCAAGGGCACTATCTGTCAGGCACGTAGAAATTTACATTAAGGGTTGATGTAAGCGTTTACATATGCCTATTCTGATTCATGTAAGCGCTTACGGGAGGAATCATCTGCGACAGCAGGATGATCGTAAGAGCTTCAGTTTTGGGGGAATACAAGCCTGATGGCGACGATCGCACAAGTTGCTCTTTTTGCTGGCGTTTCGACTGCAACAGTGTCGCGTGCTTTGAACAAGCCCGATGTTGTTGATGAGAAAACCAAGGCAAAAGTGCGTGAAGCAGTTGATGCACTTGGATATCGGCCCAATCAGGTGGCTCGGGGGCTAGCCTCTCGCTCTTCCCGGACCGTTGGTGTTGTTATCAACCGCTTCGATTCTGCCTACTATGGTCAGATGATGCAAGGGGCCGAAAAGGGCCTGCGTAGCGTCGGGTACAAAACCATTGCTGAATCAACCTGTGAGCACGCTGATGGGGAAAGGGCTGCATGGAACTCGCTGCTGGATCGTCAGTGTGAAGCGATCATTCTGCACGCTGATGCACTTTCCGATGATGAACTCCGGGAGCTGTACAAAGCACGGCGAAATACGGTTCTTATGAACCGGTATCATCCAGATTTTGCTGATCGCTGTGTGTACCTGGACAACATCAAAGGTGGGCAACTGGCTGGGGAGTACCTTCTGAGCAAGGGACATCGTTCCATTGCGACCATTACCGGCCCATCAAGCTACTACGAAGCTCGTGATCGATTGACCGGATTGCGGCAAAGTCTCGCGAATGCTGGTATTGAGCTAGACCCGGCACTCGTGGAGGAAGGGAACTTCCGCGATGACATGGGTTTCACATGCATGAACCGTCTCATTGATAGCGGCAAGACATTGTCTGCAGTGTTCTGCCAGTCTGATGAGATGGCGGCCGGTGCGTTGGATGCCTGTAGGCAGCGGGGCGTGCGCGTGCCAGAGGATATTTCTGTGCTTGGCTTCGATGGGTTGGATCTTGCATATCACCTGACACCGAAACTGACGACGGTCCGTCAGCCACTAAGGGAGATAGGCGAAGCAGCGGGACTGCTGGCCTATGCAGTGGCGACCAAGTCTACGGATCACTCTGACATTAAAAGGATTTTTGCGGCGGAAGTTGTTGAGCGATCTTCCGTGCGGGACCTGAACGACGGGTCTTGAAATTCGCTCTACGTATTGTGTGGAGGAGTACAATGAAGTTCCAATTGATGGCCGGTCTGGCCTCCCTCGTCATGCTTGGCGCGTCCGCGTCTGCTGATGAAATTGTTTTTGATGGGTTCCCTGACTTCAATAGTCACCTGGATATTCTGATCCCCGACTATGAAGAAACCCACCCGGGCGTTTCAATTTCCTATCGCATGAACCAGCATGGCGATCACCACAAGAAGCTGACAACCAACCTTGCGACCGGCTCCGGTGCTGGCGACGTGGTTGTCGTTGACGTTTCCTTTGTTGGCTCCTTTATTAATGCTGGTGGTTTTGAGAACCTCTCCTCCCCTGAATATGGCGCGGATGCCATGTCCGAGGACTTTGTTGGCTACGCATGGAGCCAGGGCAAAGGCGCCGATGGCAACCAGTACGCAATCCCTGTCGATATCGGACCGGGCGTTATGTACTACCGCCGCGATCTTGCTGAATCTGTTGGCGCTGACATGGAAAAAGCCATCACCGACTGGGACAGTTATATTGAATATGGCCGCAAGCTAAAAGAGAAGAACGTATACCTGATTGCCGATGCTGCTGATGTTGCGCAGATCATCATCTACACCACCATTAAAGATGGTGAGGGCTACTACTTCGACGAAAATGGCAAACCGCTCGTCACTTCTGAACGCTTTGTAAAAGCCTTCTCAGTTGCAAAGCAAATTCGTGATGAAGGTCTTGATGGCCAGATTCAGGCCTGGACCAACGAATGGTACGAAGGCTTCAAGAACGGAACTGTTGCGACCCAGCTCTCCGGCGCATGGTTGCTAGGTCACCTCCAAAACTGGATGGCTCCGGACACCGCCGGCCTGTGGGGTGCGTCCAACCTGCCAGACGGTATCTACGGATCCTGGGGCGGCTCGTTCCTCGCTATTCCAAAGCAGGCGAAGAACAAGAAAGAAGCTTGGGAATTCATTAAGTACCTGACCAACACATCTGAAGCCCAGCTTGCTGGAATGAAGAATATCGGCTCCTTCCCTGCGCTGACAGGCACCTATGGGGATGCTGCATTTGAAGAGTCAATTGACTTCCTGGATGGTCAGAAAGCTCGCTTGTTGTTTGCTGAAGTTGCAAACAAAGTTCCGGCAGTTGCCCCACGCAAGGGTGATCTGATTGCCGATGATCTGGTGATCCGCGGAGCTCTTTACGAAGTCCTGAACGACGGCAAAGACGTCGAGGCAGCGCTTCGTGACGCAGAGCGACTGATCAAGCGCCGCGTGAAATAGGCGTTCCTTTTGTAAACCCCGAATGAATTGTCTTTCGGGGTTTACTTCCCTTCCCTCTCCAGAGCACCGGCGACCACCCATGAGTATTACCGGAAGTCAGATCGATGGTGTTGCAGTGGCGACAGCCCCTGCCGCGCGCAAACGCAGGTTATCCAAATCGTTGAAAAAGAGGCTGATACCGTGGCTCTTCATTAGCCCATTCATCATTCTCTTTCTGACCTTTACCTTATTTCCCATGCTGTTCTCCGTCTATTTGTCGGTTCACGAATGGAACCCCGTAGCCGGGCTTTCCAGCATGGAGTATGTGGGTCTTGCAAACTATCAGCTGACACTCACCGACCCATGGTTGTGGCAATCGCTTTACAATACGGTGTGGCTGGCGGTGGTCAGCGGCGTGCCGCAGCATTTGCTTGCCATCCCCGTGGCCTATCTTCTTGTAACGGGACTGCGCGGCGGCTTGCGCCATTTCTACACCGCGTTCATGTTCATTCCTTACATCACCTCAACGGTGGCAGTCTCTCTGATCTTCTTCAGCATCTATTCGGCCAACTCCGGCATCTTGAACCAGATGCTGCTGGGGCTTTCCGACATGCCCGTTTTCTCCTGGTTTTTCTCCTGGGTGCCTGATGTGATGCCAATCCGTTGGTTGACTTCTTCAGATCTCCTGAAGCCCTCCATCGCCATGGTGGTGATCTGGAAATACACCGGCTTCAACATTGTTGTTTATTCTGCAGGTTTCCTGACGGTTTCCCGCGATCTTTATGATGCAGCCCGTGTTGATGGCTGCAACCGTTGGCAGCAGTTCTGGCATGTTGCCCTGCCGATGATCCGCCCCTTCGTCTTCTTCGCAGTGACCTTGACCATCATCGGTAACCTGCAGTTGTTCGAAGAGCCGTTTGTTCTGACACAGGCCCAGAGCGG
Organism: Pseudovibrio japonicus; assembly: GCF_014651595.1. GTDB lineage: Bacteria > Pseudomonadota > Alphaproteobacteria > Rhizobiales > Stappiaceae > Pseudovibrio > Pseudovibrio japonicus. The sequence continues at coordinate 153,311 of NZ_BMXE01000007.1, forward strand.
AGGTGTTGCCCAAGCTGGTCTCACAGCTTCCTACTACCTGTATCTGGTTGGCTGGCAGTGGTTGGAAATGGGCTCAGCTGCCGCGATTTCCTGGATCCTGTTCCTGTTCATCGCCATCGCAACTTCCGTGCACTTCTACTTTAATGGCCGCAAGGGCCTTGGGGAGGACAGATAATGACCAAACTGGTTCGCTTACTTCCCAGGATCAGCATGCAGGCCTTTTTGATGGTGAGTGTGTGCATCACCATCTTCCCGTTTGTTTGGGTGGCGATGATGGGCACCCATTCTCGCAGCGAGATCTACTCCTCTCCGCCACCGTTTTACTTCGGCACACGGCTTCTTGAGAACTATGAAAAGCTACTTGAGGTTATGCCGTTCTGGACTGTGTTGGGGAACTCCCTGCTCGTTTCCGTTCTTGGAACCATCGTCACGGTGCTGTTTTGCTCCATGTGTGCCTTTGGTTTCTTTGCCTACGAGTTCCGCGGCAAGAACATAGTGTTTGGTGTGATGGTTGCATCCATGATGGTGCCGCCCGTGCTGACCCTCATTCCGTTCTTCCTGACGGTTAAGTTTCTAGGAATTCTGGACACTCACTTTGCGCTCTGGTTCCCGACTTCGGCGAACGCAATGGGCATCTTCCTGATACGCCAATACATGGTCACCTCCGTATCCAGGGACCTGCTGGATGCAGCCAAAGTGGATGGGGCCTCTGACCTGCGGATCTATTGGTCGGTTGTGCTACCGCTGATCAAACCTGTCTTGGCAACACTTGCAATTATCGTGTTTATCGCACTTTGGAATAACTTCCTCACACCGCTCATCGTGATCTCCAGCCCAGAGAAGTATGTTTTGACGCTTGCTCTGCGGTCTTTGCAGTCGGTGGCTAATACCCCTTGGGGCGCGGTGATGCTGGGCACATTCATGTCCATGATTCCACTGCTGCTCGCCTTCCTCTTCTTCTCAAAACAAATGATGGCAGGTCTCACCGCCGGCGCCGTGAAAGGATAATATGCTATGAAAAAGACTGATCTTTTAGCGCAAAGGTTTCCATCCCAATTCAAGTTTGGTGTTGCGACCGCTGCCTTCCAGATTGAAGGTGCTGCCCATGAAGATGGCCGCAAGCCGAGCATTTGGGATGCTTTCTGCAACATGCCGGGCCGCGTTTACAAGCAGCACAACGGCGATGTCGCCTGTGACCATTACCATCGCTGGGAGAGCGACCTTGACCTGATCAAGTCGCTTGGTGTTGATGCCTACCGCTTCTCCATCGCATGGCCGCGCATTATTCCTGACGGGCGCGGCGCGGTGAACGAAAAGGGCCTCGATTTTTATGACCGCCTGATTGACGGTCTGATCGCCCGAGACATCAAGGTCTTTCCAACGCTCTACCACTGGGACCTGCCGATTCAACTCGCTGGCTACGGCGGTTGGACGTCCCGCAATACCGCTGAGGCCTTTGCCGAATACACCGAGGTGGTTGTGAAGCGTCTTGGGGACCGGATTGATGCGCTGGCCACCTTCAACGAACCGTGGTGTGCCTGTTACCTGAGCCACCTGATGGGGGTGCATGCGCCGGGTGAAAAGAACATGGACGCAGCTGTTGCTGCCGTGCATGTGATGAACCTTGCGCACGGTATGGGCGTACAGGCAGCGCGGTCTGTGCGCGCTGACATCCCTATGGGAACTGTGCTGAACCTGCATGCAATCTATCCGGACAGTGAGAGCGAAGCAGATAAAGCAGCTGCGGAGCGCGCGTTCCAGTTCCACAACGGTGCCTTCATGAGCCCGATTTTCGACGGCAAGTATGACGACCAGTTCATGGATGCCCTCGGCGACAAGTTGCGTATGCAGGAAGGTGATCTGGAGATCATCAGCCAGAAACTGGACTGGTGGGGACTGAACTACTATGCACCGGCTGGTGTTAAGGATGACCCATCCAAGGAAAGCGAGTTCCCGCATACGCTGCCGGTTGAGGTGACTGATACGGGCGAGCGCACTGACATTGGCTGGGAGATTTCCGAAAAGGGACTGAGCGATGTCATGAAGCAGGTCTACGAACGCTATGACCTGCCGGAAGTTTACATCACCGAGAACGGCGCTTGCTACAACACCGAAGTGGTGGACGGGGTGGTTGATGACCAGCAACGCATTGACTATCTGGATCGTCACCTGAATGCCAGCGCTGATATTGTCGATGCAGGGATTCCACTCAAAGGCTATTTCCTCTGGAGCCTGATGGACAACTTCGAGTGGGCTGAAGGCTACAAGATGCGCTTTGGTATTGTCCACGTTGACTACGATACGCAGGTTCGCACACTAAAGAACAGCGCGTACTGGTACCGCGATCTGGTTGCGACCCACCATGCAAAGGCAACAGCGACCGAAGAAGTTGGAGGCTGACATGGCAGGCGTTGAACTTCGTAATCTGCGAAAATCCTTCGGCAAGGTAGAAGTCCTCAAAGGCCTTGACCTAAAAGTGGAGGATGGAGAATTCGTGGCTCTTGTTGGCCCGTCTGGCTGCGGTAAATCCACTTTGCTGCGTATTCTGGCAGGCCTTGAAGAGGAAACTGCGGGGGATGTGCTGATTGGTGGGGAAGTGGTCAATGACCTGTCTCCCCGTGAGCGCAACATCGCTATGGTGTTCCAGTCCTATGCGCTTTACCCGCATATGACGGTGGCGGAGAACATGGGTTTCAACCTCAAGATCTCCTCGAAACCCAAAGCGGAAATCAAGGCGCGGGTGCAGGAAACTGCGGAGATTCTGGATCTTGTTCATTTGCTCGACCGCAAGCCCTCCCAACTTTCGGGGGGGCAGCGCCAGCGCGTTGCCATGGGGCGTGCTCTTGTGCGCAACCCTGATGTCTTCCTGTTTGATGAACCGCTTTCCAACCTTGATGCAAAACTGCGTGTGCAGATGCGTGAGGAGATCAAACGGCTTCACCATAAGGTGCGGACCACAAAGATCTATGTGACCCATGACCAGATCGAGGCCATGACCCTTGCTGACCGGGTGGTTATTCTTGATCGGGGCATCATTCAGCAGGTGGGCACGCCAACCGAGCTTTATCGCAACCCTGCTAATGCATTTGTCGCAGGGTTCATTGGCTCTCCGGCCATGAACTTCCTGCCCGGCATGCTGCAATCGGACAGTGATACGGCCCGCATCGAGCTGGAAGACGGAAGTGTTTTGACAGCCCCTCGCAAACCCAATCATCCACGCGATGGCAAGGTACTGCTTGGTTTGCGTCCAGAGCACATTATGCTGGGAGAAGGTACAGGTACGAGCAATGCTTTAACCGGGCGCATTGACCTGATAGAGCCGACGGGAGCCCAAAACCATCTCCGGATCAAACTGGGCGGGCAGTCAACAACCGTTGTCGATAACAACCTGACGGAGGTTGAGCTGGGCCAGAACGTCGCCGTGCATGTTGACCCAGACAAGATCCACATCTTCGAGGCAGGAAACACAGCCTAGGATTGGTGCAAAGAGGTACTACCAGAAATCAGAGGAATGAAGGTTTGAAGTAGAGCTGTGCTGCCAGTTCTCACTTGGGTACTGGCGCAAAGCCTGCGACAGTTGTGTGCACACGCCCTTGAGGTTTTTGCCAGTACCAAGACAAGCCAGCTAACGTCCTTTGCACGCAGCAAGCCGCAGAGTGAATTGCTGTGCCTGTACCTGTCTTAGGCTCAGCTCCGCTTGCTTATGGACACTGTGACTAAGCCGTACGGTCGGCGTCCTTACTAATACAACACACGGGCAGCTCCCTTTCTTGTCGTGATGTCTACGAAAAGGGAGCGCGGGTCTCCTCATGCATAAGGCATGAGAAGAGCGGTTACGGAATGCATTTGATTATTCTATCAGAACCCGGATGGGTCCTGTTTCCAGCCAAGCAATCGAGCTTCTGCTTAGACTGTACGATCTTACGTTTCGTTGCAGTACACCGCGGTCTTCCCACCAATATGAACTGCCTTGCTGACGGTATTGGTTAACCCGAACAGATGCCCCCTATCACACTGCAATGTCTCACTTAACTCTTCCGCTCGTGCGATGCAGAGTATGGGTGGGTATGCCTACAATTGTTAGGGTCAATAGATCGCCATCATTCGCTGACTAATGAATTAATGACGAAATCCAGAGCCTATTTCTTCAATGGAGCGGCATTGCCGAGAGAGGGTGCAAATCAGTTTGGCTGGGACGGTCTGATTATAGTGTTACCAGTAATGCTGATATCAGAGATCGAAACTACAAGTTTGAATAGTTGCCGCGCCCAATCTACCTAAGTCACATCACACGAAACGAGAATGTGAACCGACGAAGGAAGTCAAACGATGTTTGCAACAACAATAAAAAAAGCCCGCTTCATTGCAGCAGCAGCGGTCATCGCAGCTAGCAGCACTTCAGCCTTTGCGCAGGATGCGATGGGTGTGGTCAACAAATATCTTGTTGCATGGAATGCGCAGAATTCAACAGTAGCCGCCAGCATTCTGGCTGAAGACGCACGCTATTATGACTCTGCACTTGGTGCCACCGTTGAAGGTCGTGAAGAAGCGAAAGCACAGGTGATCGATGCATTCATGAATGCCGCGCCGGATATCTATTGGAACCTTGTTGGGTCTCCGGTCATCTCAGGCCAGCAGGTTGCTTTTGAATGGGTTTTGGGCGGCACGAATACTGGCGACTGGGCCGACGGCACCCCTGCAACAGGTAAGAGTTTCCGTATCTACGGCATGTCCAACTTCACCGTTGAAGGCGACAAAGTTATCGCTCAGTCCGATTACTACGACGCGCTGAACTTCTACAAGCAGCTGGGTTTGGATTAATCCGCTCGCGCACCGTACCCCAAACAAAGAGCCATCCAGGAGATGGTCTTTTGAAGCTCCAAACTGAACCAGCAGCACGATTGACTGAAGACCGGGAACCCCATGTAGCCGGTAATCGCCCTCGTCTCGTGGTTTGATCCAAAGAGGAAACTCCAATGAAAACTGTAATCTTAATCGGCGCTAACGGAAAAATGGGTCAGGCAGCCCTCACCGGCCTCGGCAATCATAAAGTGATCACTGCGGGACGGTCTGCTGATACCTATGACTATCAGGTAGACATCACCAGCGAAGATTCGCTTCGCAATCTGTACGAGTCGGTCGGTGAGTTTGATGCAGTCGTCAACACGGTTGGTCTGTGTGAATACGCTACCTTCGAAGAAATGACGCAAGAGCAGTGGATGACCACTGTCATGAGCAAGATGATGGGTCAGATCAATCTGGTGCGCATCGGTCAGGAATATATCGCTGACAAAGGGTCTTTCACTCTGATCACCGGTATCTTGAACCTCAAGCCAATCCCGTATGCTGTTGCTGATGCAACCACCAGCGGTGCAATTGACACGTTTGTACAGGTTGTTGCACATGAGCTGCCACGTGGCATCCGCATCAACTCCGTCAACCCAACCGTTCTGGAAGAAGCTTGGGATGTCTACGGCGAAATGATGCCTGGCTTCCAGCCTGTTCCTGGTGCACTCGTTGGCAAGGCGTTTGAAAGATCTGTCGATGGATTCATCTCTGGACAGGTTCTGTATGTAGACGCATAAGAAACGTCACACCAAACTGACGACCCTTCGGCAGAAAGAAAAGACATGATAAACTATTCAATCCTGGACCTTATTCCAATTGCTGAGGGGTCGAACGCTCGCGCCGCCATTCAAAATTCAGTCAAGCTTGCTCAGCACGCTGATCAAGCCGGATACACCAGATACTGGCTGGCTGAGCACCACAATATGCCCGGTGTGGCAAGTTCTGCAACAGCGGTTTTGATTGGCCTCATTGCGGGCGCCACAACGAATATCCGGGTTGGGTCTGGCGGCGTCATGCTGCCAAACCATGCACCACTCGTTGTTGCCGAGCAGTTTGGAACGCTTGCAACAATGTACCCCGATCGCATCGATCTGGGTCTGGGGCGTGCGCCGGGAACCGATCAGCGCACTGCACGGGCCTTGCGGCGGAATATGAACCAGCAAGGTGATGACTTCCCTGATGATGTGGTCGAGCTGATGGAGTATCTGGGAGATAACGCTGGTGGCTCTGTCCACGCCGTTCCGGGCGAAGGGACGAAGGTTCCTGTTTGGATTCTGGGTTCAAGCCTTTACGGGGCGCAGCTTGCTGCCTATCTGGGTCTGCCCTTTGCGTTTGCATCCCACTTTGCGCCAGACAGCCTTGAGCAGGCGGTGGACATTTACCGTCGAACATTCAAGCGCTCAAGTCAGCTTGAAGAGCCGTATTTTGCCCTCTCCGTCAATGTGTTCGCGGCCGATACCAATGAGGAAGCCACATTTATCAAGACCTCGCACCAGCAAGGTTTTGCCAATGTGATCACGGGCAAACCAAATTTCCTGCCCAAACCGGTTGAAGACATTTCCAGTGTCCTTGAGCCAAGTCTTCTGAACTCCGTCAATCATGCGCTGCGGTTTACAGCGGCGGGTGATGCTGAGAGTGTTCATCAGGAGCTTTCAAAGATGGTGGACAAGCACAAACCCGATGAGTTGATCATTAATAGCGCAATCCATAACTCAGAAAGCAGGATAAAGTCCTATGATATCGCTGCTAAAGTCGTGAAATCACTTTAGTCTGCCTGGGCAAGGCCGCCATATGAGCTGCGATTGTTTTGTTTACAGGGAACGGAAAGCGTTGCAGCAGATCAGAAATTTGCGACTGTTCCGACACGCGAAACGCAATGTCGGAGCAGCTTGGGACGTGGGTTGCGGAAGGAGCAAAGCTTTTGAGTAAGATCAACAGAGTGGACCTGAAGCAGCTCCGTATCTTGCAAGCCTTGCTCAGAGAACGCAGCGCATCCCGTGCAGGGGACGCGGTGGGGCTGACGCAACAGGCTGTCAGCGATCAGCTGCGAAAACTGCGCGATGTGTTTGATGATCCGCTCTTCGTGCGTCGAAGCAACGGTTTAACGGCCACGCCGCTGGCAGAAAAACTGCAGCTGAAAGTTGATCGTATCCTGAAGGAGATCGATGGCCTGTTGCAGCCCGATGAGTTTGACCCAGCGCGCGTAGAGGGCAAAATAGTCATTGCCGCAACTGATTATGCGCAGCAAGCCATCCTGCCCGAGCTATTGCAGGAGATGCTGTTGCAAGCGCCTCGCTTGAAGATCGAAGTGCAGGATTTTGATGCCGCGAAAAGTCGCGACCAGATGGCCGCCGGGCAGATCGATATTTGCATTGGGTTTCCAGATAGTTTCCCAGAGAACTTTCCCTCTGTCCCCCTGCTGCGGGAAAGCTATAGCTGCGTTGCCGCCAAAGACTTAGACCTCACGAACAAATCCCTGACGTTGGAAACCGTTGCCGATCTTCCTCAGATCACTGTTGCGCCAGATAACCTGGTGACCTCGTGGTTCAAAGAGGCAGGCTTTGCGCCTAATATTGTGGTGTCGGCGCCCTGTTTCTCCGCAGTCCCCAAATACCTTGTCACTACCCAAACAATTGCGTTCCTGCCCTCCCGTATCCCGCTCAATCCCGGCATTGAACATATCGCGCTTGATGATTGCCCCATCGAGTTCGAAATCGTGGCCGCCTGGCATATCCGTGCTGACAATGATCCGCTGCTCAACTGGTTGATAAGATTGTTACAAAGCGCGTGTGCTGACTAAAACTGGGGTATACTCCGCCTGTCTTCTGTTCCCGCAGGTCTCTGAGGTTGGAGTGAAAAGCCAAGATGGAATTATCTGACTACGATAAATCGTGCTGGGAACAGCTTGAAAAGGCGTCACGTGATCCAGAGGCGCCTTTCCGATATCTGACGGTCTGTTCGGTTGATCAAAACCTCCAGCCACAGGCACGGACAATGGTCTTGCGGGCGGTCACAGTAAGATCCCGCGAACTAGAATTCCATACTGACATACGGAGCCCGAAATGGGAGGAATTCCAGAAGAACAAGCGTGCAACCGTTCTGGGATATTGCCCGAATACCCGCCTTCAATTGCGTCTTCAGGGAACAATCACACTCCACGCACCGGGAACACTACAGGCGCAATCCGCATGGTCAAAGCTATCCCACTGGACAAAGCAAACCTATGCAGGCGGTCCACCCGGTGATGAACTGGCCTTCGAGCCTGCCCCAGTGACAGCAACCAGTCCCGAAAGCACAGATAGCTCAAGGGGCGAAGTCTACTTCGGCGCCCTCATATTCCACGCCACATCACTGGACCGCTTCCAACTCCAACGCCAAAACAATCAACGCATACTTTTCGAATACGACAGCTCTGGATCGCTTGTCTCTGGTAACTGGGTAAACCCCTGAGCTTCAATCGAGCTGTCCAGTGATAGTGTACCTCTGCGAGGTGGTCTGTTCCTTTCCGCCGCTCTCACGTTTGAAACTTTAAACGAAAAGCTGCTCAACAGTTCCATTCCCATTTGCAACAGTGATCTTCGCATAGCTGCCGTTAATAAGGGCCATGTTGGGTTGTTTATGACCGATATCGGCATCAAGTATGATCGGGAATGAGTAGTCTTGAAGGACAGAAGAGAGGGCCTCCAGATACGTCAAGCCAGCCTTGTCGCAGTCAACTCCGGAGTTTCGGCCTATCAGAATACCATTCACTGCCTCAAACCAGCCTCGAAGCTTTAAGCTGTTAAGTGTGCGCACAAGGCCGGCTGGAGAAAGTTCTGCATTCTCAAAATAAAAGATGATGCCGTCGTCAGGGTGATATCCTGAAAGATCATGAAGATTGAAATACTCTGTCCCCGCCAAGTGAGAGACTGTATCCAGGCAACCTCCCACCAAACGTCCTTCAAGTGAAATGGGTGTGCCCGTGTTCTTAAGGGGCTTCCACTGTGTGACCTCGGTTTTATTCAGCGTGCAGTCGATCTGAGTATCAAACCCAATATAAGCTTCCTGATACTTCTTTGAGGAGTGTTGGATCACACTCTCCCCCGCATGAGTTTGCATGCAGTTGAGTGAGTTCCTGGTCAGGCTGTCGGTTTCTGATGGGATCATGTCCATGAGATTGGCACAGTGCGTTGTGGCCCAACCACATTTGGTCGTAATCGCCACCGTGATCGTGCTCACATCAGAAAAGCCGAAGACCCACTTTGGCTTGGCTCGTTTTATGGCCTCGAAGTCCAGTAGTGGCAGGAGCTCGATCGCGAACTCGCCTCCCCATGGCGGCGCAATCGCGTCAATGGAATCGTCAAGCAAAAAGCGCATCAGTTCAGCAGCCCGTTCAGACCTCGGAGCACTGACATGCTTCTCGTCTTGCCGTAAGCACTTGCCTTCAATCACCTCATAGCCAAGATTGTTAAGGTTTTGAATGGCCTGATCTAACCTGCCGTGATAGTGCGGTATGACACCTGAAGAAAAAGCCGTAATCGCAATCTTGCTTCCTTGCCGCAATGGTTTCGGGTACTTCAATAAAAACTCCATAAACTGGAACAAACACGTGCTGAAATGCCATGTTCTCGCGCGTTGGCAGAGATGCTGTCAAGGGCACCGTAATCTTGAACTCTCGAGCTTAAGACAAGACGTCTGAGTAAGACGGCCTTCGCTGCCTCAGAAATTGATCTGGTCCGTGATCCGCCTCACTTGGCATTCTACTCATTTAGCAGATCAAGTATTAAGTCATTTCAAAACCGGCTGTTTTGCTTTTATTCGGCTGTTCTTATTGTTGGGTCAGGAAAAACCCAGCAAGGGATACGGGAAATGAAAATCCTCCTCATTGGTGCAAGTGGAACCATCGGCAAGGCAGTCAAGGAAGAACTCAAAGATCACGATGTGATTGCCGTGAACAGGTCGAGCGGTGACGTCCGGGTCGATTTGAATGACAATGCCTCCATCAAGGCCTTGTTTAACCAGATTGGCAAGGTTGATGCCATCGTCTCAACCGCTGGTCATATCGTCTTTGCTCCAGTGCGCGACCTTACCGAAGAGCAATTCAAAGAAGCGATGGATGGTAAGATTTTCAACCACCTGAACCTGTTTCGCATCGGTGCCGATTACATCATCGAAGGTGGGAGCTTTACGCTAACAACTGGCGAGTTGGCCACCAATCCAATGCCGGGCGGGGCTGCGGTGAGTCTGGTGAACGGAGCTCTGAACGCATTTGCAGTAGCGGCTGCGCTGGACACCGGTCCCTCCCTTCGCGTGAATGCCGTCAGCCCACGTTTTGTCACAGAGACAATGGAAATCATGGGCATGGACAGCAGTACGGGGATCTCCGCCGCAGACACAGCAAAAGCTTATAGACATGCCGTGGAATGCAAAGAGACCGGCAAAATCTTCGATGTGCCCGACTATATCTAGGTGATCTGAGTGTCGGCTGCTGTTAGCGCTGCGATATAGCGAAGCATAACGGTGAGGTTTGTTCTTCACCTCACCCCGCCTTCCTGCCGAAACCGGAGAGATACGCACCGTAGTCTATGCTGGCCTGGAGGGTTGCGGTGCGGGCTTCGTCGTGGCGTGGGTCGAGGAAGATCATGCGGCCCGGTTTGGCGTTGATTTCTAGCAGCTTTGGGCATCCGCCTTTGTCGACACCAATATCAAGGCCCAGCTCGCCGATCGGTGAGGTATGATAATCATCCATGCAGTTGGCGATGGCAAAGGCACATTCTTCCACGGCAGCTTGGACGTCAGCTGCCTGCTTGCCATAAGCATTGCGGAAGTAGGCCTCAGGGTCCACCAGATCCGCACCCTGTTCGAGTTGGGAGGAAATGCCACCATGCGCGCGGGCGCGGGGGGCGATCATCAGGCAGCGCCATGTGCCGCTGATGTCTTTATGCATTTGCACCCGGCAATCAACGGCGCGGCCATCAAACGCCGAAAAATCCAGACTTTGCTGCACCAGATACTGATCCACCGAGGCGTGAGAAAAGGCAAACTCAAACGCATCTTGCAGCTGAACGAAATCTGCGTGCAGACATGAAAGGCCGGTCAACCATTGCAACCGGTAGCCTCTTTCCAGTTTTGACAGCCGCATGAGAAACTTGCCGCCCCGGCCGTCGACAGGCTTGAGATAGGCCGAGTCATGACGCGCGAGTATCCTCTTCAACAGCTCGGGCGTGGGTGCCCGATGGGTCTCGGGCAGATACTTGCGCAGCTTTTGCCCCTGTATCAGATGCTCATGCACCTCCCACTTGTCAAAGAAACCGGGATTGTAGATGTGCGCGCCCAAAGCTCGCATGCGGTTTTTCACGGCTCCCACACGCAGCTTTTGTTCCTCACTGCGGGTGTGGATTCGGTTGTAAATGGCGCTTGGCAGGGGCAGGCCCGGCTGGCGATGGCCAGCCATGGTCTCGCCGGTGATGGTATTGGACGCCCAGTTGTAGTCTTCCGGCGCAAACAGGTAAGCGATATAGCCGCAGTCATGAGCGTATGCGAGCATACCCTGCTGGTGGCGCCGTTCGGGATCAAACTTGCCCGAGCACATGATGCCGATGGTCGGCCCGATGTGAATGGTGTCCCCTTCCCTTCTCACATGAAGACCATCCACCAGTGCCAGGCCGTACTCGTCAAACACATCTGCAGGCAGGCCAAGCGATGCGCTGCGCTCCGGTGTTACGGCAGTTTTGCCGGAAAAGCGGTGACAGGCGCCAATCTGGAAGGTGAGGTGTTCACCCTCGCTGGCACCAATGCGTTCAAGTGCACCTTGTGAGAAGACCACGTCGCTGCTTGAACTCGACACACGGTAAAGATGAAGTTTGACAGCTGAAACCACGGGCACCCCAATTCTGACGAAACCGGTTGGCGGGGAATGTAAAGCAGAGGTTCTCGCCAAAGGCTTGAGGAACTTGAGAAAGCTCTAATAGTTTAAGAATTTGCGTGGATCTTGGAAAAACGACTCAGTGCGAATCTATGAGTGATTCACATTGGGTTGGGTGCGGCACACCTGTTATTGAACTGTCAAATCGGTAATTTGTCGATTTTTGCACAAAAACCGTCATGGCCAAATTCTTTTATTTGCGCGTCAAAAGCAGCGGTCTTTATTAGCAATGTTTTGCGGGGCTATGAAAATATTGCTGAAAAAACTGGGGGTTACGCAAGATCTGGTAATTTCGCGGTGGAGCGGGCCTAGCTCAAGTGAAATTTTGTTAATAGTCTCTTAATATTGGTTAATCTCTGTTAACTATAAAGATATTGACGCCTTCTTTGAATCGGAGAAGGATGCGCTGTGACGGATTATTTTCGCCCTGCACTTCAAAACCGTCATAAGAGGTAAGAGGCAATATGCTGCTCGCTGCTGAACATGATGAAACGTCTTCTGAGAAGATTGCACGCCATTCTGACTTGTTGTCCCGGCAACTGCAATCCCTAAGGGAGAAGATGTATCCGCCTGAGGCTCAAAAGAAGCTAAAGACGTTCTCTTCGCGCGAGGTCGCAGGCCTGCTCGGCGTTGCCGAATCCAGTTTGCGCCAGCTTTCGCTCAATGGTGAAGCAGTTATCCCCGAAAGGCTGGAGAACGGCAGACGCATTTATACCCTTCCTCAGATCAACGAATTACGCCGCTATCTGGCTGAAAAACGCCCTGCAGATGCGCTGCGTCTGGACCCGCGCCGCCGTCATGGCGATAAGATGCAGGTGCTGGCCGTGGCCAACTTCAAAGGCGGCTCTGCGAAGACCACCACAACCGTCCATTTGGCGCACTATCTGGGGCTTCAGGGCCTGCGCGTGCTGGCGATTGACCTTGATCCGCAGGCGTCCTTGTCTGCCATGTTCGGCTATCAGCCAGAGTTCGATGTTGACGAGAACCAGACGCTTTATGCCGCGATCCGTTATGACGACGATGAACGCGTTCCTCTCAGCCATGTTATCCGCAAAACTTACTTTGATGGACTCGATCTTGTCCCCGGTAACCTGGAACTGATGGAATATGAGCACGAAACCCCGCAGGCAATTGCTCAGGGGCTTTCGCGCGGCGATGGCATGTTCTTCCGCCGCATGGCGACCGTCCTTGAGGAGGTGGAAGATGATTATGATGTTGTGCTTATCGATGCCCCGCCGCAGCTGGGTTACCTCACCCTTGGGGCGCTTTATGCGGCGACCGGCATTGTCATTACCGTTCATCCGGCCATGCTGGACGTGTCATCCATGAACCAGTTCCTCTCCATGACCTCCGAGTTGCTGGCGGTGATTGAAGAGGCTGGCGGCAGTTTGAGCCACGATTTCGTGCGCTACCTGCTCACCCGCCATACGCCGCACGATGTGCCGCAGGTGAACGTTGCAGCGCTGCTACGAGGATTGTTTGGAGAAGATGTGCTGGCAGCCTCTATTGTCGAGACCACTGCTATTGCTAATGCAGGACTTGAGAAGAAGAGCCTTTACGAGGTTGAGCGCGGAAATATGACCCGCGATACCCTCAATCGTGCTCTGGAGTCCGTTGATGCGGCCAATGCGGAAATCTTCCAGTTGCTCAAACAGGTTTGGGGACGTCCATGAACAAGGCAAGTGATCGCTCAAAGAAAATGCGCGCTATGTTCGGTGGGGTCGATCCAGCAGAACTGGCAAAATCCACGGGCCCTACCCCGTCCATGACGGCAACCACAAAGCAGCGTGTGTCGTCAGGCGCGATCAAATCCATGCGCAACACCTTTTCCAACGTGGAGAAGGAAAACGAAAAGCTGCGCCAGTTGATCGAAGAAGGCAGCGTTGCCCATGAGCTGGACCCAGAGGATCTGGATCCCTCGTTTGTCTCTGACCGCATGGTTGTGGCCAATGACGAAGACTTTGAGAAGCTTAAGGCTTCCATTTCCGCAAGCGGTCAACAGGTGCCTATTCTGGTGCGCCCACATCCGGACGAGTCCGGCCGTTATCAGATCGCGTTTGGTCACCGTCGTTGGCGCGCTTGTAAAGATCTGGGTATTTCCGTTCGCGGCATCATCAAGGAGCTTTCCGATGAAGCGCTTCTGATTGCTCAAGGTCAGGAAAACCATGAGCGTAAGAACCTGTCGTTTATCGAGACCGCTCTGTTTGCCTCCCGTCTGGCAAAAACCTTCCCGCAAACGGTGATTTCCAAGGCAATCGGTAAGGACGCAACAACCGTGTCCAAGCTGCTGAAGCTGATGAACGCGCTGCCGGAAGAGTTTGTGCGCGAGATTGGTCCTGCGCCAAAGATCGGCCGCCCTCGCTGGGAGGAGTTGGCCAGTCATTTTGTCAATGGCGAGTTGCCTGCGCCTTTCAAGGCCCGGGTGGATGCTGTGATGATCAGTGCGGACTTTGAGCTTTCTGGCAGTGATGATCGCTTCAGTGCAATCTTTTCTGCCTGCAAGTCAGCCGAGGCGAATACGGCAACAACAAACGGTTCTGTTGCCACTGCTGCCAAAAGCTGGATCGGCAACAAACGGATCTTGATGAAGGATGGCCCGAACGCGCTCAGCTTTCAGGTGGATGCCAAAAAGCAGCCTGAGCTTGCCGCGTTTCTGAAACGCCGCCTGCCGGATCTGATGGACGAATTTGAACAAGACTTTCTGAAGGAGGATGCATGACGGTTTAGTTACGCCTCTTCCTAAGAAAAACGGCCCTGCTGACGGCAATCAGCAAGACCGAAATTCCTTGGGTACAAACAAACGATAGCGCTCGATGTAACCATATTTTGCATTCCTAAATTACTTCGAGACGCGGTACGAATCAACCCTTCCGTAAGGTGTTGAAGCGTCTTTCTGCATGCTAATCGCTGGTTTGGCCTGTTTATCCTCAGTTCGGGGAGGACCTTTTGCGTCCTGACCCATGAGAACACCTACTACACTTGGTAGGTGAACGGTGCAGCTATGCAATCTGTTGGTTCAGTGGCGTCCTTTAGGAAACTGACGCCGGCAATGGTTGCCAGTCAAAAGCTGGCAATGGCCAATGATATCGTAAAGACCACTAAATCAGAGGTGGCCATGGCTTTGAAAAAGGCCGCGCCTGCTTTGGGAATTGATGGGACCACCTATCACATTCTCGATATTCTGATTGGCCTGACGGCCGCTGAGGACTGGTCGCAGGACCGCCGTCCGCTGGTGGCAATCTCCAATGAAAAACTGGCTGAATATGTCAGCCGTTCGTCGCGCACCGTGGTTCGGTCGCTGCGCAGATTGGTTGAAGCTGGTGTTCTTGCCTACAAGGACAGCCCGACCGGTCGTCGCTATATCTACCGTGCGGGGGAAGATCGTCAGATTGAGCGTGGTTACGGGCTCGATTTTTCGCCTGCACGTCAGCGTTTGGGCGAGCTGAAGCAGATCGGCGCAGAATTTGCCGCCCGCCTCGCCCAGGAAAAAGAAGCCAAACGCACAGTCAGCCGACTTTCAAGAGCAATGACTGATCTGTTTCGTCTTGCCAGCATTGAAGATCTCGATACCTGCGAGATTGCCCGTGCTTTTGAGCAGCTGATGGAACAACCCATGGGTGTTGTTGAGCGTGCTGAGGCGTTGACCATGCTTCATGAGCTTTTGGTTGCACAGTTTGATAGCGAGCGAACACGGGCAGAGCGGGGATCTTCTGAAGGTGCTAAGCACTCTGATTTTTTTGATGAAAATACAGAAATGTCATGCGCACCGGACACAAATGTCACCCCTTATAATAATACAACCTCTCAAGACTCATGTTTAAAAAGTAAACCTAGGCGGAATGCGTCTACCGACGCATTCTTAAACACCAACAAATCCGGTTACACCGAATTTGAAATGGCTCCTGAAAAGGAACCAAAAAGCGAAATTCGTGCCACAGATCGAACGCTTGGCAAACCTGAACCGTTGAATTGGTCAGAACATGTTGATCCTCATGACAGCGATCAATTCTCCCCTCTCCTGTCAGAGGTTTCCCTTGGTTTGCTCAGTTCAGCAACTGCTGAAACTCAAAGTACACTTGGGTTGGACCTTTCCAGCTGGAACAGTTTGATTGAAACCTGCGATGACATGCGCTTGCTGATCGGCCTCTCTGAAAAAGGCTGGTTTGATGCGAAAAACAGGGTTGGCGACTATACGGCTTCGGCGGTTTTGATCACCACTGTTGAGAAAGCCCTGCGCGATCCGCAAAGCATTGCGCGTCCTGCTGGATACTTCCGTGCTTGTATCGATCGGGCCGTTGATGGCAAGCTGGCGTTGCATCGCACCCTGTTTGGTCTGGCCGCCTCAGGGTCCGCGGCGCCGGAAAACTAACGTAGGTTGGGGCTCATTTATGCCGAGCGACAGCAAAACAGAATTGGATGTGATCGCAATGTCTGAAGGGGCAGTCTCAATGGAAACACTGAAAATCTCCCTCTTTGAGGAGCTTGATAAGCTAGCATTGCGTGAATTTCTAGTCGCAGCCTGGACGGAAGCGCATGAGGCCGACTTTGGCGAAGAGCTGACTAAGCAATTGGTTGCCAGACTTGATTCAGATGATCTTGGGGGTGTTATTCCGGCCAGCGATGGGCAGCTTTACCTTGCGAAGATTGGAGAGAATATCATTGGATCTCTGGCCTGTGCTCTGCGCGGCGAAGTGGTCTACATCTGGGCGTGTTATTTGGCGAATGACTATCAAAGCAAGGGATTGGGACGGCGGGTCCTCAAGCATGCGCTCTTTGCCTATGCAACAGATCTGGTTGCTTGCGTTCACGTTCTGGAAGGCAGTCAGGATGCGCGGCAATTTTATAAGAAACTGGGCTTCATCGATTGTGAAGCCACTAAGTTCGAGGTGGTGTCCGGCAAATCCACCCCTGCCCGCATAATGCAAGCGCGTATTCGAAACCTGAAGCTGGACTGAGCATCTGCCAAACCGGCCCTACATATTTGCTTGTTCTGTCCTCGACCGAACACACCGCTTCCGCTTACCTTCACCTACAATCTTGGCACCCTTAAATTACCTATCCTTAATAAGTGCCCGAAAACCGTGTGTACGCTTGGGCACCTTGATATACAAAATATTTATAGCAGAACGGCCTTGTTCGTGCCCGGAATGTCGAGCAGAATTTGTGGTTTGTAGAGGAGGTATCTCATGGGAAATGAAAGCGAGTCTGAGGGCAAGACTGCTTTGGGTGTGCCAAAGCATTTGCGGCGTGAGGACTGGGCCACCGGAGATGGCTTTTGGCGGGGGCGGGTTGAAGGCAAAGACATCGGAACGCAAGTGACTGTCCTGTTTTTTTCCTCCGACCGCATTGGAGCTGGCCCGCCGCTTCATGTTCATAAGTACGATGAGGTCTTCATCGTCAGAACCGGCAGGGCTGAGTTCACCGTTGGGGACGATAAGTTCATTGCTGAAAAGGGCGCCGTTATTTTTGGCCCAGCCAACATTCCGCATAAATTTGAAAATGTAGGCCCCGGCCCCCTGGAAACGACGGATATTCACCTCAGTGATCACTTTGAACAAGTGGTGCTTGAATAAGCTGGTCCTGTTTGCGTCGTAGCGCAAGGTTACTTTTCGCAAGTCCTTGAAAAACTTAGGCGAAGCTTGCGGATTGAGGATATCGTTTGGGTATCATTCAGCTCTTCCAACCAATACACATTCCAATAGGAAACCATGCTTTTTGAATTGCCAGAGGATAAGGTGCTCTTTCAGGCGCTGATTTCAAGAGACCCGAGTTTTGATGGGCGTGCCTATGTGGGGGTGCGCTCGACCGGGGTGTTTTGCCGCCTCACCTGCCCTGCCCGCAAACCGAAGTATGAGAACTGCTGCTTCTTCGAGACAATTGCAGAATGTTTCGAAGCCGGATTTCGCCCGTGCAAACGTTGCCATCCGGTAGGCACATCCGCCGACAATGATGAGGTGGTGACCAAGCTGCTGTGCGAGTTTGAAGCAAAGCCTCACCATAAATGGTCCGAAGCAGATATCGTGCGGCTTGGGTTGGACCCCTCAACGGTTCGCAGAAGTTTCAAGCGCCAATTCGGGATTACGTTTCTGGAAATGGCGCGGCTCTCCCGGTTGCGAGATGGGTTTGAGACGTTGTCCGAGGGAGGCAAGGTAATTGATGCCCAGTTGGCCTCCGGTTTCTCCTCGCCAGATGCGTTTCGGCAGGCTTTCGCCAAACTGTTGGGCTGTAAACCTGCCGAACTGAAAGGTGATGGCCTTCTCAAGGCTGATTGGTTTGATACGCCACTCGGCGCAATGCTTGCCGTTGCTGATGAGCGTGCCTTGCACTTGCTTGAGTTTGCCGATCGCAAAGCATTGCCTGCAGAACTCTCACGGCTGCGCAAGCAGGTGAAGGGAGATCTGGGTCTTGGCCGCACGGCACCGATTGACCAGATTGAACGTGAACTTAGTGAATTCTTTGCTGGCACTCGTCTCGATTTTGATGTGCCGCTCGCGTTGCATGGCACCAGCTTTACCAAGGATGTCTGGCGCGAACTGCGGGCTATCCCAATCGGTGCCACCAAAAGTTACGGTGAATTGGCGAAGCAAATAGGAAAGCCGAGTGCGGCCCGCGCTGTTGCCCGTGCCAATGGTGCAAACCAGATTGCCATCGTCATTCCGTGCCACCGGGTTGTTGGTATGGATGGTAGCCTGACCGGTTATGGTGGCGGGCTGTGGCGAAAACAGAAATTGATTGATTTGGAATTGAAAATAGCAAGATCGAAAGGCCTATTTCATGTCTCAGGCTGAAAAAGCGAAGGAATTTGCGGCTCTCCATAAAAAGGGTGAGCCCGTTATTATTTATAATATTTGGGATGCTGGCACAGCGCAGGCCGTCGCCAAGGCAGGTGCCAGGGCAGTGGCAACAGGAAGCGCGAGCGTTGCGGCGGCGCATGGTTACAGCGATGGTGAGCAGATACCGCTTTCTCTGGTGGAAATCATCGCAAGCCGGATTGCAGCGAGTGTAGACCTCCCCTTCTCGCTGGATTTTGAAGGTGGATACGCGCAAAGCCCGGCTGATGTGAAGGTAAATGCTGCCCGGATCATCAAAACCGGTGCTGTTGGTGTCAATTTCGAGGACCAGAAAGTTCAGGGAACCGGCCTTTATAGCATTGACGAACAGTGCGCACGCATTTCAGCCTTCCGGGAAGCCTCGGATGGGGCAGGATTTCCGTTTTTCATTAACGCAAGAACCGATTTGTTCCTGCAAGAGCCTGATGCGGCCAAACATGGCGCACTGGTGGATGAAGCAATCTTGCGTGGACGGCGCTATGCGGCAGCTGGAGCGAGTGGGTTCTTCATTCCGGCGCTTACAGATCCTGCTCAGATTGCAAGAGTCTGCCAGCATGTTCCGCTGCCGGTGAATGCCTACATGATGAAAGGCATGCCAGAAATTGCAGAGCTGGGAAGACTGGGAGTTTCAAGAGTGAGCTTCGGTCCGCGGCCTTACCGTGAGGCGATGACGGACCTGAAGGAAAAAGCAAAGCGTGTTCTTTAACAGGTCGGGGGGCATGCAGCCCCCCTTCCCTTTTCCTCAAAGCCGTTTGGCTTAGTTGGTTGTTGAGGAATCGGTGTCCATGGAATCTGAAGCGTCAGAGTCTGTCGCACCGGAACCAGATCCCATCTTGTTTTGCATGCGGTCGCGCATCTGCTGTTGCATTTCGTTGAACGTAGTCATCTGTTCAGGGCTCAGAACCGCTGCCAGTGCCTGATCCCGTCGGTCTCTGGCTTCTTGGAGTGGCATGCGAATTGCGTCCAGCTGTTCTTGTGTTGGGGGAGTGCCGCGTTCAATTCCTGCATTGGTTAGGATCGCACGGCGGTCTTCCCTATGTTGCTCCAGTATTGGTTGAACCTGCGTCTTTTGCTCATCGGTCAATTGCAGGCGCTCGGAAATCATATCCATATGTGGAGGTGAGTCGCCTGGCGCTGCAAAAGCAACGAGTGGGGACGCAAAAAGAAGTGTTGCGGTGAGAGCTAGTGCCTTATACATGGGGGCTCCTATTTTTTCTTGTTATTGTCGAGCACCTGGATACTGAAGCGACGTTACGTCATCTGCAAACCAATAAATGTAAGAGAACGTCACCGTATCGCGCCGTGCGACAGCTCGTTACACTTTCATTAAGCTCTTAAAATTGCTAGGAGAAATCCGCGCGCAATTACTTTAGGTTTTCTTAAAGACTTGGCAGCTTGGAGTGGTAGTTGTTGCCGCAACAGGCAACAACCTTCTTTGCAAGGACCGCAGCACAGTTTCATGCAAAGATGGCAGTACTCCGACCAAGTTTGGGCGGGGCGGGCCGCAAAGACGGAATTCTGATTCCTGTTACCGAGGATGGAGGTGACTTGGCAGCTGCCAACATTTGCTGCCAAGTCGATTTGTCAGGTCGCTGGTTGGGCGAGTGAGCTGTGCAGGATCTCCGTGCCGCCGATCAGGAATTCACTCAGCGTTTCGCGGTGTTCTGGTGTGAGCTTCGCCCACTCGTCGTGCAGCCGGTCGAGACATCTTTTGTGGTACTTGAAGGTGTCTTGTGTGAAGGGACCCTCCGGAAGATCAACTGTAAAGGTGGCCTCATCTTTTTCAATGGCTCTGGAGTTTGCTGCCAGATACGGAAGATAGGTATCGCCCGCCACCTTCAAGAGATCTGCAATGACCGGAGTGACTTCAGAGCTCCATTTGCCGTCAAACCCGCTGGCATCATCGATATGATCCAGCCAGCGATGAACAAACGGAAACTCCTTCTGCATTAATGCGGAAGATGTTGGGTCGTCCTTAAGCTGGTAGAGCTGACCAAAGAGAGATACATCGGCCAGAGACGCCATATCACCGAACACAAAGTGCTGTTTGGACAGCACGGCCTTCTCCAGAACGCTCAGTATTCGCTTGGTTGAGGCTTCCAGAACTGGAGCATTCTCCGGTGTGCAGCCAACCTTTGGCATTCGGCCGATCTGACGAGCTGCAAATTGCTGGCCCATGGCTTTGATTGTGCCCTTGTCCAGCCCCAGACAGGCATCATAAAGCAGTCTGTTACCGATAGTCTCGCGGTCGTCTTCGTTATGCCAGCGGTAATGGAACATGGCCTTGACGAGCCACTCATCGGCCATGTCCTCGATGAGGTAGTTTGCGAACTTGAGCAGCGGGTCCTCGGGCAGAAGGGACCTCCCCTCCCCTCTGGTTTCAAGTTCCAGCAAGACCGGAGTGGAGTCATTCATCCATGTCTCGTCTGGAAACTTAACGACCGGGATCACCGGAACCTTCACGTGCTTAGTTGGGCTGTTCGGGCCCAGTGGTGCGCATAGTGTCCATGTGTGCGGAATACGTTTTGCGCGGAATGCAGCACGGACCTTCATTGAGTATGGCGAACCCAATGCGCCATGAATTTCGAAATTTTCCATAGTCCCCTCCCCTGTTGGCAGGTTCATTTTTTGTGATAGCGCCCTGCCATATGTTCTTTTCTACATGTCTTCCAGAATAGCTCCGTCACCTTGCCACTGGACCTCCTCTCCCCTCTCCATCTGAACCATCATATTCAGGATAGCAGCGGGATTTTCCATTGGCATGAAGTGTGTGTGATTTGGAACGTAAATGTCTCTTGCGTTGGGCAAGTTCTCTGCCAACAGCTCCCAGGTGGGCGATGGTGAGAAGTCATTCAAAGGCTCATCTGGTCTGCGCCGACGTGCGCGAACCACATTGGTTGGTGTCGTCACTGCCTCCAGAAGCGGATAGATGTGGTCGCCGTAGCAACTGCGGTAGACTGCAGCCTCTGCTATCGGTGGGCAGGCTAGCTGAAACCCCTCGCCCTGCTCTGAGGGAACCAAGCCATATTCGCAATAGTCCTGGAGGATTTCTGGACGCCAGGTGACATAGGGTTTGCGATCCTTGAAGCGCTCAAGCATTTCATCTGCATCGGTCCACTGGTTGCGGCGCCGGGCGACTGGATGCTCTTGGGATGCAATCTGCTTGAAGAATTGTAGGAGCGGTTTGGGAAATACCACCGGATCTAAGAGCAGAAGACCCTTAAACAGGTCTGGATACTTGGCAGCTGCCATGAGTGCCAGATGCCCACCGCAGGAATGGCCAACACCATAGATTTGCTTGAGCCCGAGCTGCTCAATCACAGCGTAAAGGTCTTCAGCAAGGTCTGGCCAGAGCTGGGGCAGCGATGCGTTTTCGCTTAGCCCGTGGCTGCGCATATCCCAGGCGATCACGTGGCGGTTTGGAAACCGCTTTATCATGTAGTCCCAGATGCGACCATGAAATCCGGTCGCGTGAAGCAGAAAGAATGTCGGCCCTTCGCCCGCCCATTCATGAAGGCAGATCTTATGATCTCCCGCGTCGACGTATGTTTGAATGGGGGTATCTGAGCGCATAAAATATCCTCTGATGTTCTACCAGAAGAAGTGTACCCATTACGTAAGGGAGAACAAGCTCTACCTAAGCAGAATACGAATTTTTATTGGTCACGACCCGACTTGGCAGCTGCCAAGTCGCTGTCGGACTGATTTCAAGTCACCGGAAACGCGCTGGTGATGGGGATCTCTATCTCGGGCATGATTGTTCTCACATCGATACTGATGGTCGCGCCGACCGCTTCGGTATTCTGTACCTCCATAGTCGTGACGGTCTCCCAATCGTAATCGTTATCATTGACCCCATCCAGATCGACCTGAACCAGATAATGACCCTCCTCAGATTGCAGGACGCGAATATATTGTGCTGAAAAGTGGAGATATTGGCCCCAATCATCAACGCAGTAGTCATCAAGCAGTTTGGAGAGATTGAGGATGTCGTGCTCGCCTCCGCCCGGTGTCTTCAATTGGAAATCTGTGATGTGATCGGCGGCTCCATCCAGCTGTTCAAAGAAGAAGATATCATTCCCTTCACCGCCGGTAAGTTCATCCGCTCCTGCTCCGGCCGTTAGCTCGTCATCTCCTTCAAACCCGTTGATCACGTCGTTGTCCTCTGTGCTCTTGAGAATGTCATCACCAGGGGTTCCATTCACCGGATTCTTGCGCGGGCTCTGATCGTCAGTCAGGATTGGGGTTACATGAATTGTTGTTGTAGAAGGACTAGAATCCCCGTCAACCGTATGCAGGATTACAGTGAGGTTGCGATCCTCCAGGCTCTCTGAAGTGCTCGAAAAGCCAACGGAATTAAGAAGCGCCTGATAAGTCTCTGCGCTCGCAGCGCCAGAAAATGTTAGTGTCAGAACGCCATTCCCATCTTCATCAAGGCTGTTGGTAACACCCGAAGCTGGATCAAAGACCAGTTCATCGCCATCCTTTGCGTTGCTCAGCGTGAGCGTCATTCCGGTGACTTCACTCTGAGCCCCATCAATTTCTGCGGACTTGGCAACTGCCAAGGTTTCTCCGCCAAGCTGATACGAGCTTTCGAAGTTCTGCTGTTGCAACACCTCCGATTGCTCAATCGCCATCAAAAGATCCGCGATTCGTAAAACATCCGAGCCAGTGAGCTCCGCTGGGGCGACCACCCGAAGCGTTGTTGCTGGTGAAATGTAGGGGCTGAGATCAAGGCTTATGGACTTCGACTGAGTGAGATCTTCCATGCTGGTGATCTCAGAGATCCGGTGGATCGACCCATCAGGTATCTCAACCTCGATGTAAAACAGTTTTCCAGGATCAACCTGCGCGAATTCTGCAGAGAGCGTGAGCGTTACCTCCGCGGATTGCGCGCCAGAAAGGTCGAAGGTTTTGGAAATGCTGACGGGCTCATCGTCTCCACCGTCGGAATTCTCAGCGCGATTAGACAGGACGAGTTCGCCGGAGGCTGTGTCGATGAAGATATCGGAGGACGTATCATCACGTGCCCACGCGAGACCGTCGTCGCCGACTTCCGCCCAAGCGTTGGACTGGATAATGTCTGTGGGACGGACGGCGTAAGTGGCGTCTGTAAAGTCCCAGCTGACTTGGTAGCTGCCAGCTTCGCGTGTGTGCAGGTAAAGCGTGGGTGGGGGCACTTCGCCCGCAGTGACCTCAATGCGGTAGTGGTGCTCAGCTTCCGCCCCAGCAGGATCTTGCACAACCACGGTGATTTCGTAGAAGTTGTCTCCGTTGGCATCCGTGGGGGTGTTGAAGGAGATCACATCCTTCCAGCTTACGTCGCCGGTTTGTTCATCTATGTTGAAACGGGCCTTGTCAGGCCCTTGGAGAAAAAAACGCAAACTGTCTCCGTCTGCATCCGCGGCACTGGCTTGGAATACCTCGCTCGGGCCCGTGTCTTCCACTGTAAGGTGAGTGGGCGTGCCCTGAGTAACGCCGGTAAAGATTGGGATGTCATTGTCTGGCGCAAGCTCAATGGAAACAGTCACAGTTTCACTGCGTTCGCCATCGGCGTCCTTGATGTAATAGCTGAAGCTGTCGGTTCCGTTTGCGTGTTGGTGGCCGAGATAGTTAAACGACCCGTCTGGATTCTGCGTGAGGGTGCCCTTGGCAGGTACCAAGACGAGGTGGATCGTAAAGCCTCCGCTATCGATCATGTCATTGGCCAGCAGATCCAGAACAAGAGGTTTGTCCTCGGTGCCGGAAAACTGATCAGGCGTTGCGACAGACCTGCCATCTCCAAGTGTGAAGGAGAAGTTAAACGGAATAGTATCGCCGTCTCCATCAGATGCCAGTGCAGAGAAGGAAAGGGGAGCTTCGCGTCCTGCCCCATGATCAATGGGGGTAAAAAATTCGACGTGGTACTGCCCGTTCCCGCTTCTGTCCAATGTTACCGTGAAGACCAGTGTTCCATCCTGTGTCTTGGCAGCAAGTTGGTTTCCAGTGCCATCAAGGGAATAGAAGACCCGTGCGCCATTCACGGAGAAGGGGGCCGGAAGTCCGCTCATGTTGGAAGCAAAAGTGAGCGAAGTCCCAACCCCCGTGTCTGCGCCCCATTGAATGTTCAAGGCACCGGATTGCGCGTATGATGGCTCCCCGTTCAAGCGCGCTGCAAATAGATCGTTTTCAGATAGTGTAATGGCTTCAGGCGCTGAGCCAAGCACAGGCACGGTGTCGGCTATTGTGACCTGAAGCTGGCCCTTGGCGCTATCCCCATCCGTATCTGTCACTCTATAGTGCAGTTGGAACTGGTCGTGTCCGCCCGCATGGTTCAAAGCGCTGTGCTGAGTAATGGAATAGGCGCCACTGCTCGAATTGAGCGTCGCACCAAAAATCGCCGTCGTCCCCTGAAAAAGCGTCAGAGTGGCGCCGTCAAGGCTCCAACTAAAGCCGGAGGGGAGGGGGGATTGAGCCCACGATATGCTCCCTTCATCTACACCAGTTGAGACAGGGAGTACACCGGTCAATGACTGACTGTCCTCAGCTTGCTCCGGATCAGATCCGTTTGGAGCGAGTATCTCGTCATCAAGCGCCAGATCGATTTCCCTTTTAATCACAGGCACATCGTCTTTGATCGACACGTTGATATTGCCGTTTGCGGTATCACCATCTCCATCGGTAATCCGGTACGGCAGCTTGATGGTCTGCAAGTCCATCCCGTTTTGGTGCTGCAGGGGATTGTGCTGCGTGACGGTGTACGTGCCGCTGTTCCCAGTCAGTTGTGCAGTGAGGATGAGGGTCCGACCTTGCAGGATGCTAAGCAGGGCTCCCTCGACCATATAGGTGAGGCCGTCGACGGGATCTGGAAGCTGCCAAGTAATGTGCGCGCCATCTGCTCCGGTTGTGTGCGCAATATTGCCTGAGGACGAGGGCTGTCCGGCATCAATACCCAGTTGGCTCTCATCAAACTCGATTGGGTCGAGTGGAAAGGCACGGGGGACACCGTCCTTGATGGCGACCTCGATATGACCTGCTGCAGTGTCACCATCGCCATCTGTAATCCGGTAAGGCAGCTTGAGTGTCTGCAGGTCGATGCCGTTTTTGTGCTGCAGGGCGTTGTGCTGTGTCACGGTGTAGGCGCCGCTGTTATCGGTAAACTGCGCTGTGAGGATGAGAGTACCGCTTTGCAGAATGCTGAGCCGGGGACCGTCGACCATGTAGGTCAGGCCCTCGACCGGGTCAGGGAGTTGCCACGAGATGTGCCCACCGTCTGCGCCAGTAGTGTGAGGAATATTGCCTGAGCAGGAGGGGTGCCCGGCATCGGTCCCCAGGTGACTTTCATCAAACTCGATCGGATCGTGGGGCAAGGCGCGTGGCACGTCGTCTTTGATGGCGACCTCGATTTGCCCTTCCGCGCTGTCACCGTCCCCATCGGTGATCTGGTAAGGCAGCTTGAGTGTCTGCAGATCTACGCCGCTTTCGTGCTGCAACGCGTTGTGCTGGGTGACGGTGTAGGCGCCGGTGCTCCCTGTCAGTTGCGCAGTGAGGATGAGGCTCCCGCCCTGCAGTACGCTGAGCAATTGGCCCTCGACCATATAGGTGAGGCCCTCGACGGGCTCAGGGAGCTGCCACGTGACCTGTCCGCCATCGGCGCCTGTGGTGTAAGGCAGCGTGCCTGAGGAGGAGGGCGGTCCGGCCTCCGTTCCAAGATGACTTTCATCAAACTCGATCGGGTCTATTGGCAAGGCGCGTGGCACATCATCTTTGATGGCGACTTCGATATGACCTGCTGCAGTGTCGCCATCGCCGTCGGTAATTTGGTAAGGCAGCTTGAGTGTGTGCAGATCCATCCCGCTTTGGTGCTGCAGGGCGTTGTGCTGTTGGATGGTGTAGCCACCGTTGTTATCGGTAAGCTGCGCCGTGAGGATGAGGGTGCCGCCTTGCAGAATGCTGAGTTGCTGGCCGTCGATCATGTAGGTCAGGCCCTCGACGGGCTCAGGAAGCTGCCATGTGATCTGTGCGCCATCGGCCCCAGCGCTGTGAGGCAGCGTGGCTGAGGAGGAGGGCAGGCTGGGCTCGGTACCCAACTGGCTTTCATCGAACTCGATTGGGTCTACAGGAAAGGCGCGGGGCGCGTCGTCCTTGATGGCGACCTCGATATGGCCTGCTGCAGTGTCACCATCCCCATCCGTGATCCGATAGGGCAGCTTGAGTGTCTGCAGATCTAGCCCGTTTTGGTGCTTCAGCGCGTTGTGCTGAGTGACGGTGTATTCGCCGCCGCTGCCTGTCAGTTGCGCAGTGAGAATGAGGGTACCGCCTTGCAAGATGCTGAGCAGCGGGCCGTCGACCATATAGCTCAGACCCTCGATAGGATCAGGAAGCTGCCACGTGATCTGTGCGCCATCCGCGCCTGTGTCGTGAGGCAGGGTGCCGGAGGCAGAGGGTTGAGCGGCATTGGTCCCGAACACGCTTTCGTCGAACTCGATCTGATCAAGGGGAAACGCTTTGGGTGCGTCATCCATTGAAGTGACGATTAGTTTTGCATCTACCTGCTGGCCGTGGCTGTTGGTGGCTGTAAAGCTTAGGTTAAAAATCGCTTCACCGCCGGATGTATGGCTGATTGGGTTGTGCTGGGTGGCGCTGTAACGGCCTGATGCAGAATCCAGCGTCACGGTCAGGACAACCTGTCCTGCCTGCAAGATAACGAATGTCTGCCCTTCCCGAACGAAGTTGAAGCCCGCCATGGGCGAAGGGTCGTTCCACGTAAGAGTGACTGGACCCTGACCTGCGCTGACCGGCAAGGTTCCGGTTGTTGTGGTGCCTGATGAGTCCGCCTCGCTTCCTTCGGGAAGAGCTGCCTCTGAATGTGTTGTGGACAGGTTCCATTCCAGCGGCATCAGGTCATCATGGATGCGCAGATCCAGATAGGAAACCAGCGTGTCCGTATCTGCATCTTTTGCAACGAAACGGAAGCTCAGCAGAAGTTCTGAAGTGTCTGTTTCATGATCAAGCGGGGCGAATTGCTGATAGCTGTAGGCACCGTTAAGCTGGGTTGGGTCAAGCGTAACCTTGAGGATGAGCTTTCCGTCTTGTGTGAACCCTTTCAATACGTGTTGGCCTTGCGGTCCAAATTCGGATTGAAAAAGAACCCGCGCACCGCCTGAGGTAATATCGAGCGGATCACCTGAGCGGCCGAGTGGGCGTCCGGCTGCATCAAGTGTAAAAAGCAGTGCGCGGGAGTTAGTTCCATCCACACCGAAATCAATGGCGAGTGTGCCGCTGAGCGAGATGCTGGTGGATGTGCGGAGGTCGGCCTCCTCAATGACAGGCACGGGAACATCCTCGGCCTGAGTAACGATAGTATTTGGTTTGACGTAAAGGTCTGATGGGGTCAGCTCCGGAAACCTAATGCTCTCCGGTTGCGGTGTGAGTGCAGGCGGAACGAGCGTGCTGTAATCGCTCTCCTGTTTGCTCTCAAAAAGCTGCTTGGGCTGAATGCGGGTGTTCAGATTATCAAGAGCAGGCTCTCTTTGTGCGTTGTGAACATTTGTTTGTGCTGGTTTTGGCGGAGTAAACGCCTCTGCGTTCCTAGCATCGTCCTCCGTTTCGTTCTGGGCAGGGGAGGGGAGGGGATCCTGAAAGCTGCCAAGTCGCGGGGCGATTTCAACCGGTACTGCATCAAGAAATTTGCCTTGCGTGGCCATGGGGCCGGACGGCATGAGGATGAAGAATTCGTTGGCAGGTCCGCCAAAGAAACCTTCTATGACGATGATCTGCCCGTCGCTCTGGAGGATATGCAGCTCATCTCCATCGCGAATGAGGCGTGCTTGCCCGACGATCTTGGAAAGATCAACGAGCTGGCCTTCCTGCCGGATGAAAAGGATAGGGGTTTTCGATGGGGCCGGCGGTTCGTGAAGCAAGATCGGCGGCAGCGCGTTTTGCGAAGACGCATGTGCGGGCACTGAACGGGTCGTGGTCATAACTGCGTCTCCTCTCGTTTTGAGTTGATCATCACGCTCATTGCGTGTGTTGCTGCGCCAGAAGGTCCAGCTGTGATTGTTTCTTCTTTTCAAGCAACCGCACTGAGAGCCCCAGATGTCGCAGGGCGTTGGTGTGCTGAAACTTCTCCTGATAGTAGAGCTGCACGAGCGTTGTCTCTGAGGTAAACAGCGCAAGCTCCGCCTTCCGCAGCTCGTCGAGTGCGGTTAAAACCTGCGCGAACTGTGCAGGCGCCGCCAGCGTTTCTCTGCGTGCGGCCTCATAGGCACGTGCGCGGCGGGCGGCCTGAAACTGCAGCTTCTTGTGTCCTGCAAGTGCCAGCTGGAACAGATTGCTCGGGCTGGCATCTTCTCTTGCGGGTCTGGATCCGTTCAACACAGATGGGGTGAGCACGGGCTGTAAGTGTGAGGCGCGCTTTCCGGTGAGTGCGGCGTATCTTGCATGAGCGACAAAAAGCTCGTTCTGGATCAAGACGCGGAGTTCCTTCATGGATACAAGTGTTTGATCCTGCAGGTCTTCTGCTTGTGAAACGATTTCCGGTGCTATCTCCTGACTGTTGCTTTTAAGGTGGGCGAGCAGGGTTTCCAGCTGAGTGGTATATGTGCCGTACAGGTAGAACACCCGCGTCTTCTGGTAGAGATCCAGATAGGCCTCCAAAACCTCAAGACAGTGCTGGTTTTGCTCTTCTAGCTTGGCGTACTCCCAACTTTCGGTGGTTTGTGCGTTGGTGAAGAGGAAATGGTCTTCAACCGCATCGCGAAACGTGCTGGCGCTGCTTGATGGGGCCGCGGCTGAAAGGACAACTGCGCAGGCCAGAGGGAGGGCCCAATTTTGTTTTAAACGCAGATTGTGCCACTCCAACATCCCGCAGCTCCAAACACTTGTCTGCCGAAATCCGGCAGGCCAACACCATTAAGATTTTATTAACAATTGCACCTAGGGAACCTGAATTGGCTGAAAGTGACAATTCTGAAATCAGGGTGCCGAGATGGTGTAGATGAAAAAGAGGGGGTAGTTTTTGGAAGATGTGGAGGTGCTAATTGGAAGGCGCGCCGTGTGTGTCGCAGCGGGCAGGGTGTTTTGGGAGTGTTCATTTCAACAAACGGAGATACTAGAGCATGTCTTCTCTTCAACTACACTTTTTGAATGCGCGCGGCACATTTGCGGATCTTCGCGATTGGATACATGATTGCCTGACAGAGACACACCAACTGGCTGTTCAACTGATGCCGCTTCGATCGCTTGATGTCGTTATCTCAACGGGTAAGCGGGTTATAAAGGAAAAGGGACATCTCGGATATGCCCCTGGGCCAGGCACCATATTTGTTACCGTTGATCCCGACAGTCCGGCTCTAAGAGCTAATGCAGTTTCCTCCCTGGAACGCATGTTTGCACACGAGCTTCACCATGCAGCACGATGGGATGGGCCCGGTTATGGGGCGTCCCTGGGAGAGGCCTTGGTATCGGAAGGCCTTGCAGGACATTTCGCACGAGAGGTTTGTGGCGACGTTCCGGAGCCGTGGGAGCAATTGCCGGAAGACGAAATTCGTCGACATGTGGGAAGGGCAAAGCAGAGGTGGACCCAGACAAACTACAAT
This sequence comes from Pseudovibrio japonicus, assembly GCF_014651595.1. GTDB lineage: Bacteria > Pseudomonadota > Alphaproteobacteria > Rhizobiales > Stappiaceae > Pseudovibrio > Pseudovibrio japonicus. The sequence continues at coordinate 183,472 of NZ_BMXE01000007.1, forward strand.
CATGGTGAGTGGTTTTTTGGTTCAGGCGATTTGCCCAGATGGCTCGGGTATTCGATGGGGTCCCGCATCATTGAGCGGTTCTTCGCTCAGCATCCTGCTCAAACGGCATCCCGTTTAGTGGACGCAGATGTAGGTGAGTTTCGAGCTAGTCTCGAAATGCTATGATAGCGTCATTCCTAAGATGAACTAGGCCCTTAGCTGCCCTGTAAAAATCGATACCAGCGCACTCAGCGTGGGCGCTTTCTCTCAACTCTGGGACAGATACAGCAAAAAAGCCTGAGCACAGGCGGTGCTCAGGCTTTGGATTGTTTGTGATCCGGCTGTTTAAGCGAACTTGCGGCGGGCGTCGGCGGCGAGGCCAAGGCCTACGGCGCCGAAGACATTGCCTTCAACCACAGACGCGTTTGGCATCAGGGACTTGAAGTGTTCGCGCAGCATGGGGATGCGGGTCGTGCCGCCGGTGAGGAACATGCTGTTGATCTGGTCTGCAGTCACGCCAGCTTTGTTCAGCGCTTCCTGAATGGTGGTTTCAATTTTGCTCACAGAAGCGGCAATGGCAGCGTGGAAATCGGCGTTGGTTGCTTCAACCAGTACGTCCTCTTCTTCCAGCTCAATCTTAAGGCTCGCAACTTCGGCGGAGGACAGGTCAATCTTGGTCTGTTCCACACGGGTGGCGAGCAAGTGGCCGTCCTTGGCGCGGATCACTTCGCGCAGACGCTCCACCAGATGCGGCTGTGCGGCTTCGCGGCGGACTTCACTCAGTTCTCGCAGGATGTTGGGGGAGTAGAGCTGGTTGATGAACTGCCAGGTGGCCAGATCAAAATAGTATTTGGAAGGCAGTGCACGCTTGCCATCCTTGGTCATGGTTTTGTAGCCCAGCTGCGGCATCACCTGCGAAAGCGACAGCAGGCGATCAAAGTCTGTTCCGCCGATATGGATACCGGTGTTCGCGAGAATATCGCTGGACCGGTCCGCCGCGTTCTTGCGCTCCGGTGATACGCGGATCACGGAAAAGTCTGCAGTACCACCGCCAATATCCAGCACCAGAATAAGCTCCTCGCGCGTCACGGTTTGCTCATAGGCGAGCGCTGCAGCAATCGGCTCATATTGGAAGGCGATGTGTTGGAAACCCTCTTGACGCGCGATTCCTTCCAGCGTGTTTTGTGCTGCACGGTCAGCCACTTCATTGCCGTCTATGAAGTGCACAGGACGCCCCAGAACCACCTTGGTCACATCTTCCTGCATGTGCGCATCAAGCTTTTTCTTCAGCTGGCGCAAGTAAAGCGCGATGATATCGCGAAAAGCCATGCGGCCGCCCATAACAGCGGTTTTTTCCTGAATGAGGGAGGTGCCCAACACGCTTTTCAGCGCCTGCATAAGGCGGCCCTCATCCCCCCGGATGTACTCTTCCTTGGCTTTGCGGCCATAAACGATTTGCTCGTCTTCAAAGTTGAAGAAGATCGCAGACGGCATTTCCGTGTGGTCCTTTTCCAGCATCACCAGCTCTGGGCTCGTGCCGGAAAAAATGCCCACGGTTGAGTTCGAGGTTCCAAAATCGATGCCTGCGAATGCGCTGTTCATTTTAGACCTCTCAGTATGCCTCACGTCAGGCAAAAGTGTACTTGCGCCAGACAAATGGCCGCTTCAGTGGATTTTCAGGTTCGGGATGCCCCCCAAAGGCATTTGGGAGGTCGGGCTTGATACACGCTGCTCGGTGGGATTGCCAGTTAATTTTGAGGGGGCTTGGATATCTTTGTGGGGGAAGAGCGAATTCCCTTAAGAAACAGAGTCCTGAGCAAGCACCCAAAGAATACGGGGGTGTGTTTTCAGAATTGCAACAATAGCTAGTATGGCCCTAGGTTCATGCTCTGTTTCCCTCAAATCCTGAGTGTGCCATGACCTCGCAGAAAACAGCTTTGATTACAGGTGTGACTGGGCAGGATGGCGCCTACCTCAGCCGCTTTCTGCTGGAAAAGGGCTACCGGGTGCACGGGGTCAAACGGCGGTCCTCCAGTTTCAATACAGGCCGGATTGAGGGGATCTATCAGGACCCGCACGAGCAGGATGCCCGCTTCATCCTGCATTATGGTGACCTGACCGATGCAACCAATCTCATCCGCATCATGCAGGAGGTTCAGCCCGATGAAGTCTATAACCTTGGGGCGCAATCTCATGTGAAAGTGAGCTTTGAGACACCGGAATACACCGCTGACAGCGTCGCACTTGGCACATTACGGTTGTTGGAGGCGATCCGCATTCTCGGGCTTGAGAAGAAAACGAAGTTCTATCAGGCAACAACATCTGAGCTGTACGGGGTGGTGCAGGAAGTGCCGCAACGCGAAACCACGCCGTTTTATCCGCGCTCGCCATATGCAGCGGCCAAGCTTTATGCCTACTGGATCACGGTCAACTATCGTGAAGCCTACGGAATTCACGCAAGCAACGGCATCCTGTTCAATCACGAAAGCCCACTGCGCGGGGAAACGTTCGTGACGCGCAAGATCACACGCGCGGCGGCGGCGATCAGTCTTGGCCTGCAAGATAAGCTTTATCTGGGCAACATAGATGCCATCCGCGATTGGGGCCATGCCCGTGATTTCGTTGAGGGCATGTGGGCCATGCTGCAGCAGGATGAGCCGGATGATTATGTGCTGGCGACCGGCACCATGACATCGGTACGCCGGTTTGCAGAGCTGGCCTTTGCCAAATGCGGCCTGCCGATCACATGGCGGGGGAGTGGGGTGAGCGAGACCGGTATCTGCGCAGAAACCGGACGCACGCTGATTGAGATTGATAGCCGCTACTTCCGGCCCTCCGAGGTGAATGAGCTGTGCGGGGATGCCAGCAAAGCCAAGGAAAAGTTGGGGTGGCAGGCCAAAACATCACTGGAAACACTGATCGAAGAGATGGTGCAGGCCGACCTGATTGAGGCGAAGAAGCAAAGGGTGTTTGAAGATGCCTGATCTGTTTAATCTTGAGGGGAAAAAGGTTTTTGTTGCCGGACATAAGGGCATGGTCGGGCAGGCGCTCATGCGGCGGCTGGAGCGTGAGGATTGCGAGCTGCTGACCGCCGATCGCAGTCAGGTGGACCTGACTGTTCAGAGCAAAACACAGGCGTTCATGCAGGAGGCGCGGCCCGATGTTGTGATCGTTGCCGCTGCCAAAGTGGGCGGGATCTGGGCAAACAACGAATACCCCGCTGACTTCCTTTATGAAAACCTTGCTATTGAGACAAACCTCATTCGCGGCGCGTTTGCAGCGCAGGTACAAAAACTGTTGTTTTTGGGGTCCTCGTGCATCTATCCCAAACATGCGCCGCAGCCGATCAAAGAGGAAACGCTGCTTTCAGGGGAGTTGGAGCCCACAAACGAGTGGTATGCCATTGCCAAGATTGCAGGAATTAAGCTCTGTCAGGCGTTCCGGCGCCAGTACGGGTGTGATTTCATCTCCGCCATGCCCACCAATCTTTATGGACCGGGCGATAATTTTTCTCGCGCGAGCAGCCACGTGCTGCCAGCCTTAATGCGCAAGGTGCATGAAGCCAAAGTGAGCGGCGCCTCGTCCTTTGAGATTTGGGGAACGGGCACTCCGCGCAGAGAGTTCCTGCATTGTGATGATTGTGCCGATGCACTGGTACACTTGCTCAAAAACTATTCGGCTGAAGAGCACATCAATGTGGGCTTTGGTGAAGACATCTCCATACTGGAGCTGGCGCAGCGTATCGCCGGGTTGGTTGGCTATCAGGGGGCCATTCATCAGGACACCTCAAGGCCAGATGGAACGCCGCGCAAACTCATGAGTTCGGCCCGCCTGCGGCAACTGGGATGGCAGCCCTCCATCTCGCTGGATCGCGGTATTCAGGAGACCTATCAGTGGTTTTTAGAGAACCGGGCACAAGAAGAAGCGGTTTGATCCAGCTTCCTTGAAAACACTTGGATACCCGCAAATACCGCAGTGAAATTGCAAGACGTCTCAGCCATGTTATCCCGCTGGTATCGGGCGTTGACGCAGGGGGATCCCTCAGCGTGCTTCAGCCTCGAAGTAAAAGGGATAACAACATGATTGAACGCATGCACACCAAGCAGCGTATGAGCAAGATCGTCAAGCACAACGGTACGGTCTATCTGTGCGGTCAGGTGGGTGTTCGCGGTGAGAGCATCAAAGAACAGACAGCAGAATGCCTGCGCCGCGTGGACGAGCTGCTCATCGAGGCAGGCTCGAGCCGCGAACAGATCCTTCAGGCAATCGTCTGGCTTTCCGACATGCGAGACTTTGCGGAAATGAACGAAGTTTGGGATGCATGGGTCCCAGAAGGCCACGCCCCCGCCCGCGCCTGCGGCGAAGCCCGCCTTGCCTCTCAGGAACTGCTCGTCGAAGTCATCATCACCGCCGCTTATGAGTAAGCCCTGCCGGTGTTTGGAGCAACTGCCGCTTGATTACATTTGATCAGGCGGCATGTTTCTTACCATGTGCGCACCAACGGCTGGGATTGTCCGGCTATGTGAGCATCTGGCCAGTTTGAAAGATCCATCCATCACCGTCAGCTACGTCGAAGAATACTGCTGCTGACAGCTGCGGCGAACATGTGGAGGTGTGGTTGGGGAGGTAGAAGAGCTTCCACTTTCGGGAAGATTTTGATCGTTTCCCTGCCAGCAAAGACGTGTGTGCAATGCCTCGTAAAGCTACGGCTGTTTGTCTGAGTAGTAGTTGTTCAGTAAATCAGAATACTGAGAAAGGCTTGGAAGTCCAACGTCCGCCCTGCGTTTGTCTACATTTTGGGGATCTGCAATGGTGTAGGGAATGGCCTTTTGGTCCGTTCCAATTTTAAACTGAGTTCCGTACCGCTGAGCTTTTCCGTTATGAACTAGGACTCGATCAGTTAACAACGCATAATTTTGACCACTTAACTCCCCAGCATGAAAAGACCTTTTAGCAAAAGGAAGGAATTCCTCTTGAAAATCATAGTCGGGTGAATGTTGAATGATCAGCCAAATAGCATTCAAGCCATCCGTTTCTATATCTTCGGTTTTTAGCCACCCATAATAGCCAATAATTTCCTTTAGTCTTTGAGTATTTCGAGTATCAATCTCATGCATTTTTTGGGCAGTTAAATCGGTATAGCCCTCCTTAACAAACACTTTGCGAATATCCTGATCATTCTCCGCCATGTTAAGCAGTTCAGCACGAACATTGCTCAACTCATTTGTACTGGGCGCGGCGTGAAGGTAACTTAAGCTATGCCATTGAAATGAAAAGGCTAATACCATGAATGTTACTCTGAAATTTAACAACAGTCACTCCATTTATATATTAAAGAAACGAAGCTCGCGGCGAATGTTTTTGGCTTGCCCGTTGAAAGAGCATCTATCAATTTTGCATAAAACGGCCCCGGCGTGGCAGTGCTTTTTAACAGAGGTATAGTCTCAATGAAACCGAGCAACATTTCTGCCTGATAAGCAGAAGTATTGAGGCATTGTTGGTAGTTCAGGCAGGGTGCAAAATAGGGCTGTAGCGCAGACTATAAGAGGGCCGTTCAATACTACTGCTGATCGCGCTGGATAACATCCAGAAGTAGCCACTTGAGCGATCAAAAGGCTGGTGCGCTGAATTTATCCATTCGCATTCCCTATGCATGCACGTGTCACCTAATATGTCGGATAACCTCGGAAATTGCCTTGTATATCCGCAATTACGCAGCGACTATATCGTTCTTGATTTGTTCAATAATATGGATTTCAGAATGAATGTTCGCAGCATAATTTTCGATTGGGACGGGACGCTCGCCAAAACGCTGGATTTATGGCTCGAAGGTTTCCAACGATCTTTCGAAAAGCGTGATCTTACATTTCAGCCCAATGAGATTGTGAGTGAGTTTTTTTATAACTACGACAAAGTGCAGGAGCGATATCCCAGGATGGACTTTCCAGCGGTAGCTGAAGAAACGCGGGGCCACGTTCATCAAGAGGTTCACACGGCGTCTTTGTATGAAGGCGTTCAAGATACTCTTAACGCGTTGAAAAATAAAGATATTACGTTAAGTTTGGTAACTTCAAGTGCTCGAAAGCTATTAAATAAAGGAATGGGTGCTCACCGTCTCGAAGAGTTTTTTGCCTCAACGGTCGCTGGAGATGACGGATATGGTCACAAGCCAGACCCTCAGCCGTTTGCAACCACACTGGAGCGGGTCGGCGCAAACGCGAGTGAGACGCTCGTGATTGGAGACTCGCACGTCGATATTCTAGCTGGACAAGCCATTGGGTGCCAAACCTGTTGGTTCGCGCCCTCCCACAATCGGCTGTTTCATGATTTTGACCATATAAGATCCATAGGTGCAGACCACGAAATCAGTCGCATTCGCGAGCTCGTCGATTTGACGTGATTTCCGGTCCCGTAATATTTAGAACTATGCGTTTGGATGGTGTTGTTGGAGTGGATCAATCTCACTTTAAAAACGCAAGGCCGCCCGCTAAGTTGCACAAAAACTTATCCTCCTCTGGATTCCCTCCACTACTCTAAATCCCATGCCTACGTAACGGGCTGCTGGCGGGCCGTCCGTCAGTTGGTCGTAGGCTGGGCGGGGCTACTGTGAAGGGTAACGTATTTTGCAGCGGGTCCGTGGAGGTTGCCCAAACGCCATGAGTGTTGGGGCGGGAGGATGCGCGGTTAAACTAAAGGGCGTCAGCACTGCCGACACTTCTCTGCGAGAAGTGTCGTTTACAGCGTCTTTTAGAGCTTGGCCATAGCCTCCTACAAAAACGTCCGGGCAAGGCGACAGCCAATGCCGAAGAAACTAATTTAACAAGTAGCGCAGGTGTTGCCTGTGTGCCTTGCCCATCCCGTTTTCTGCGGGGTTTCAGCTTCAACACTGCATGGCAAGCCATGTGGTGCTAAACGTGTTTGTACCAGTCAGAGCGCGTTGAAAATATGCTCGGGCATTTTGTGCTGCACGTCCACTTTGCACGCAAAACCTATATGGGCCAGCACATCGCGTTTGGGTTTGATCCCCGGTGCCACCTCGGTCAGAACCAGCCCATTGGGGCCAAGCTGAAAGACGGCGCGTTCGGTCACATAAAGCACTTCCTGACCGATCTTTCTGGCATTGATGGCGTTAAAGGTGATGTGGTCCGTTTGCTGCACAAACTTTGGGTGCGATCCATTGCGGATCACCCGGAGTTTGTCATTGCGAAAGTCCACCTGCGTCTCCATACCGGTCAGCAAGCCGCAAAACACCAGTTTTCTGGCGTTTTGAGAAATGTCGATAAAGCTGCCGGGCCCAACGATCTTGCCGTTGACGGTTGAAAGGTTCACGTTCCCGTGCCGGTCCACCTCGTTCATGCCCAGGAACGCAATGTCCAACCCGCCGCCGTTATAAAAATCAAACTGATCCAGAGAGGACAGCAGGGATTCAGACCCCAGCGCCGCACCGTAAAGAGCATCACCAAGAAACTGGCCGTTGTAGTGGCCGTGTTCGCACGACATGCAGATCTGCTGCGCCAGATGTTGGCGCTGCTCGGTAAAATGAATGCCTGAGGGAATGCCGAAACCGATATTCGCAGAGGCATTTTCGGTCAGCTCCTCGGCCGCCCGCCGCGCAATCACCTTTCGCGCCACTTCGCTTGGCTCGTTTTGAACGCGTGGATGAGATGGTTTGATGTCCCCGCTGAGCGCCGGGCTATAGGGCGTGTCATAGGCGATGGTCTGATCGGGCGTTTCAACCAGTGCGTCCACCAGCACACCGGGCACGGCCACGGAGCGGGCAGGCAGGCTGCGGGTCTGCACGATGTTGCGAACCTGCGCAAAGCAATGCCCGCCGCTGTTGTGTGCAGCCATTGCCAAGCTCAGGAAGTCCAGCGTGACAGCCTCATGGTCAAGGCTGAGATTGCCTTTTGTGTCGGCAACCGAGCCGCAGATCAGCGCAAGGTCGATCTTGAACGGGCGGTATCGGAGATATTCGCGGCCATGCAGGTGAAGCAGCTCAACCAGCTCATGCTTGCTAGCCTCGTTGCATTTGCCGCCGGTCTGCCGCGGGTCAACAAACGTGCCCAGACCGGTATGGGTGATCAGCCCGGGACGTCCTGCGCCGATCTCGCGGATCAGCTGCTGAATGACACCGGCGGGCAGGCAGTAGGCCTCCAGCTTGTTCTGAAACACGAGTTTACGCAGGGAAGGGGTCGAAACGAAGTGCGAGGTCACGATCCCGCGCAGCATGCCTTTGTGGGCAAAGCGGTTCAAGCCGCGTTTGTCGCCATCGCCGATGGAAAGAGCGTTCACGATGAAAAGGTTTTTGGGATGACCAGTGGAAAGGAAACGTTGCTCGATCGCCTCCAGCAATGCCTCGGGTGTTGCCAGACCCCACCCACAGCCACCAATGACGATGGTGTCGCCATCTTGCACAAAAGCTGCAATTTCACGCGCACTGCAGATCTGCATCCTGCCGGTTCCCGGAGTTCGTATATGTTTTCTTGTTCCGCGAATTATGGCCCAAACACAAAAAAGTCCCGTTAAAGCACAGCCCGACGAAGTAAAGCGCTTTTGAAACAAGTCCTTAAGCACGTGTGACAAGAAGATACTTTTCAAATGAGTAAAATTTGATATGTAAGTAGCTCAAATTTCCTAAAAGACTGGCTTAAAGTTGACTGTGTCCGGGCAAGAACAGATTTATCAGGTTGGTGACTTCCTACGTGGTGGCGGTTTTCGCGACACCTACGAATGCGCAAGCGATCCCACCAAGCTTCTGAAGTTTGACCGGTATGGAGCAGGGACGCGCAAGATCAAGAGCCGGGGCCCCGTGAAAGACCTCTTTCGCAAACTGCGGGCCAAGCTTGGTTACAAGAAGCAGCGCCTAACCGGCAATCAGGATGAACTGTTGGGGTGGCAGCACATTCAGGAGGTCGGCCTTGCCGGGCATCACGCCTTTACCCGTGTCCACGGAATGGTGGAGACCAATCTGGGTCCGGCGCTGATGATCGAGAAGATTAATAACTTCGCTTACTCAGAGATTCGAAGCGTTCGGGATTATATAAAGCAGCATGGTCGCATTCAGGACGCTGAACTTATCCGCGCTCTGGTGGAATACTTTAAGATCTTACGTGCGCATCATGTTTCCTGTTTTGCGGATCGTCCGGAAAATATGGGAATTGTCGTCGACACTCACGGCAAGACCTACATTAAGTGCTTTGACGTGAAGACCTATCTGGATCACCAGTTCCTACCGATCAATAAGATCGAGTATTTCAGGAAACGGAGGATCCAGAGGCGTCTGGACCGTCACTTTAGTATCCTGAGCGGCGAGAATGCAGCTGAAGGGGCGAGAATCTAACGCTGTTTGTCCTGTGTGTGTGAGTGACCAGTCATTAGTGACTCTCTGATACTACGTCGTGGTCAGACACCGTGTATCCGGTGCCTCTCAAGCACCAATTTTCTTCACCTATAGAAACCTTGCAACTGAAGCGGGCTCGTTTAAGCTTGCGCAATTATATTACTTCCGGTGCGAACTCTTGAGCGCTGTTATTTTGAGCTAATGTATTTGAGGCGGGGATTATGGGGCAGGAACAGGCAGTCAATACGTCAGTCTTAGGGTTGTTCAAGCTGAGCGCGTTTCGCCGGTTTGTTGGTGTTCTTATTCCCGCTGCACTTGCAGACTGGATCGACTTTATCGCCATTATGGTTCTGGTCAGCTACACTTGGGAGATGGGACCGACCGAGGTCGCCAGCGTGATCATGGCGGCGACCGTGCCGCGTGTCATCTTCGGTCTACCTGGTGGAGTGCTGGTGGATCGGATCGGCGCTGGACCGGTTCTGATCGGCGGCTTGGTTATCCGCGCAGGCCTGATGCTGGGTATGTTCTTTTTCGCCACCAGCCTTCCAGTTCTCATAGGCTTTGTCTTTCTGAAGGCGACCGTTTCAGCGGCCTTTATGCCTGCGCTTCAGTTGACGCTGAAGAAGGTAGTCCCCAGCAATATGCTGACACAGGCAGTCAGTGTGCATCATTTTGTGATTCAATCGACCAAGATCTTCGCGCCGGTGTTAGGCGGAGCGTTGCTTGCCATCTGGAGCCCCTATCATGTGTTCTTGCTCGGTGCAGGCTCATTTGCGTTTGCATCTCTGGTTTGCTTGAGCGTGCTCGGCCTGCTCAAAAATGACAGGCCCGAAGAGCGGGAAGGCTCTGAAGCAAGAGACAGTGTCCTGAAGGATGCGAAGGTGGCGTTCGCTTTTCTGTGGCAGACACCGCGTCTTCTTTTAGGTGTGTCATTGATATGCCTCTTCACCTTCAGCGTCTTTCTTTACGAAGCCGTACTGCTATTGCTGATCAAAGAAACTGGACAACCTGAATCATCTGCCGGACCAATTTTGGGATCGATTGGAGTTGGCGGGCTTGTTGGAACCTACGTGACGGCGAAGATCGGCGACCGTGTTAACTTGAGCATGTTGATGGCCATCGGGTCCTTTTTCGGCGGAGCCCTTACTCTCGTGGCGGGTTGGATGCCGTTTAGCCCGGAACCCTTTGGTCTGCAGACACAAATGGGTCTTTGGTTTGCGGGCGGTGCATTTATCAGCCTAATCACGGTTCCGTTTGGGGCAATCGTTGTGAAGCAAACGCCGGAGCATTTGCTTGGCCGTATCTCCTCAGTCGGCGAGATGCTTCAATCCGGTTTGATGCTGATCTCGATTCCCATTGGCGCATTTCTTGCCGAGCAATGGTTTGTCTCAATGCCCTTCTTCGTAGGCGGGGCGGTCATGTGCGGGGGCGCCTTAGTCGGCCTGTTCGTTGCCTTGAGCCTTGGTAAAGGTCCGGATGTGGCAGGGACGGTTTCAGAAGAAGCTGTCTAAGCTTGCAACCCTGCCTGTACGACTTTAATTGCGCTCGACCTTACTGAAAGACTGAGGCATGCTTGCCTCATTGCTCAGACCTGCTGAAGCAATGAGGGGGATAACATGACAGGTTTTGTCTTCAACACGTCAGCCAGTGTTGTGTGTGAGCCCGGCGCGGTTCAAAGGCTCCATGAGCTTACACTCGAGACTATTGGCGAGCGTGTGTTTCTGGTCAGCGATAAGGGGCTGGTGAATGCCGGACTGGTAGCACCTGTCGTAGAGCAGCTGGAAGCTGTCGGTGTCCATGTCACTGTGTTTGACGATGTGGTCGCTGATCCGCCGGAATCTGTTGTGCTGCAAGGTGTGAAGCGCGCAAGAGCTGCAAAGGTGGACGGCGTCATCGGGCTGGGGGGCGGTTCCTCACTGGATGTTGCCAAACTCGTTGCCTTGCTTGTTGGGGGAGGGGAGCGTCTCTCGGATATCTATGGTGTGGGCATGGCAAAAGGAAAGCGGTTGCCGCTGATCCTGATCCCAACCACTGCCGGAACAGGCTCTGAGGTGACGCCCATCTCCATCATCACCACCGGAGAGGCAGAAAAGAAAGGCGTGGTCGCGCCGCAGCTGCTGCCAGATGTGGCAGTGCTGGATGCCGACCTGACCCTCGGCCTGCCACCACACGTGACGGCGGCAACGGGCATTGATGCCATGGTGCATGCGATTGAGGCGTACACGTCAACATCGGCCAACAACAATCCCATCTCGCGGATGTTGGCGAAGGAAGCCCTGCGCTTGCTTGGGGCGAACATCGAGAAGGCGGTGAATACGCCGCACGATAAGGAGGCGCGCTCAAACATGTTGCTCGGGTCCATGCTCGCAGGGCAGGCGTTTGCCAATTCGCCCGTGGCGGCGGTGCATGCGCTGGCCTATCCGGTGGGCGGGATCTTTCATGTGGCGCACGGCGTTTCCAATGCGTTGGTGCTGCCGCATGTGATGCGGTTCAACCTGCCAGCCTGTGCAACCGCCTATGCCGAGCTGGCACCTCTGGTCTTTCCGGAACTTTCACAGGTGCCAGAAGATCGGCGGGGCGGCATGTTCGCAGACCGTTTGGCCGAGCTTGCCAAAGTGCTTGGCATTGAAACCACCCTGCGCGAAGTGGGTATCGAAGAACAGGACGTGGCCAAACTTGCCAGTGAAGCGATGAAGCAAACACGCTTGCTGGTGAACAACCCGCGAGAGGTGGATGAGTCCAGCGCCATACAGATTTATCAGCAAGCCCTTTGAGAACATGCTGGAGCAAAGAGTTTAAACCATGAGCAAACCCCAAAAGCCGACCCCACATCGGCGTGCTGACTATAGTTTCTTCAGCGATGTGCAAACCCGATGGGAAGACAATGATGTTTACGGGCACATTAACAACGCGGTGTACTACAGCTACTTTGACAGCGCGGTGAACGCTTATCTCATCGCGCATGGTGCCCTTAATATTCATGAGGGAGATGAAATCGGGCTGGTTGTTGAATCCGGCTGCCAATATTTTTCAGAGATCGCCTATCCGCAGAAGATTGATATTGGGCTGAGAATTGGCCATCTGGGCAACAGCTCTGTGCGCTATGAATTGGCGCTGTTTGCACAAGACAGTGAGGTCGCCGCGGCGCAAGGGTTCTTCACCCATGTCTACGTCAATCGCGATAGCCGGAGGCCTCAGGCACTATCGCCTAAGTTGCGCAGGGCACTTGAGATGCTTCTACCCAGAATTGTCGAGGCTGACCTCTGAAAAACTCTGGATTTGAGCCAACTTACTTTAAGTACGTGCTGAATACATAATCGGTTGAAATCCTCAAAATTCCCCTGGGTATTGCTGGATTTGCCTACTAATTAACCACTGGTTGAGATTTTCAGCACTAATATGCCGCCAAGTCATGGGCAATGGCTTTTGTTCGGGAGTAATAAGGTCATGGGGCGGGTCCTCCAGCTGTTTAAAAATTTGCAACTGTCGACGAAGATCGGTGGTGGCTTCATTGTTGTTCTCTTGCTTTCGGCTGCAGCCGGCGGGATCGGGGTTTATTCGATCTCTCAGCTCACGCAGCAAACCGAGATGACAAACGCAACCATGCGTTTGATGCAGGGGCTGCAGGATACGAACTCAGCGCGCGAAACATATCTGCGCAGCTTGAGTAAGGATGATGCGAGCGCAGCAGCTGAACAGCTGGACCTGTTAAGCGGAGATCTGGACGCGCTTCATGCGCAGTTTGTTGCCGAGGGCAAAGACGGATCTGCATTTGAAACAGCCGTCGAAGACGTGGCAGCCCTGAAGCGTCTGTTCAGCCGTGTCCGCATGTCCTCCGACATTCAGGAGACACAGGTTGCCAAGATGATGACCGCCGTGGTCAATCTTCAGTCAATTGGCACCAGCGTGCAGGCAGATATCTCCAAGCTGGCACAGGCAGCAGCTGAGCAGGACAAACTGGCGAAAGCACAGCTAAAAGATGCTGACCGGGCAGGCCGCCTGGTCGCTATGATTCAGGGGCAGGCCCTGGACATGCGCTACTTCTTTGTGAAAGCAACAACCAGCTCCGAAGAAGGCGCCATGCGCAAAACATTGCTAAGTGCTGCAAAAGCACGTCGCGAAATCACCAAACTGCAGAAGATCGAGCTCACGCACCTTGACCCGAAGGTGCTTGCGACTCTGGCAGATGTCTCCAATATTCTGGTTGATAAACTGAAGGCCCTGCGCGACTCCACTGATTTCTCAGAGATGTATTCTCTTCGTCAGGATATTACCCAAAGCATTGATGTGCTTGGTGAGACTGCCAAGCTGGTGATTGGCTTCACCTATCGCTCCATTGATGATGCGAACAGACAGATGGAGGAAGCGGTTGCGCGGAAGCAGACAGTTGATGCTGCGCTGGCATCTGTCTCCAATGTCATGCGACGTACGTTTGCCGTAAGTTCATCCTCCCTTGCCTTCCTGCGTGCAGGCTCTGGCATGGTGTCAGATGCAGTCTCCACTGAGATTGATGAGCTCGGTGCGGCGGGCCGCGAGTTCAAAGCTGCGGTGAAGGATATTGTCGGCGGCGAGCAGGCTGCAAAAGAGGCGATGAAGCAGATTGGCGCTATTCGTGCCGGCTTTGGGTCAATGGCCAACGGCAAGCAGGAACTGGCAAACCTTATCTCATTCCTGACCGGCCAGTCTGAAACCGTTCAGGGTCAGATCATCAATATCGCGGCGATTGAAGCTGAAAATGCAAGCGCTGCCGGGAAGCTGGCAACCAACCTGATCATGACAACTGTCGCTGTGGGTCTTGTGCTCGGAATTTTGATCGCGCTCGGTCTGTCCATTGCGATTACCCGTCCGACGAAGCGCTTGACCGGTACCATGGAGCGTCTGGCAAAAGGCGATACTGAAGTGGAAATCGCAGGCCTTGAGCGTGGTGATGAAATTGGTGACATGAGCCGGACAGTTCAGGTCTTCCGCGACAACGCTTTGGAACGAGCCCGTCTGCGCAAAGAGCAGGAGCAGGTTGCTGAGAAGGATGCGCAGAAACAGCGCGAAATCGAGCAGCTGATCACTGACTTCAGAAACACCGCCACCAACCTGCTCTCCTCTGTGAACAACAGCATGGGCGAGATGGGTCAGACCGCCAGCACAATGGCGGACCTTGCCCGTGGCACCTCTGACCAGACGGAGCGCGCTGCTGCGTCCTCAACCGATGCTGCAAACAACGTGCAGATGGTGTCTGCGGCGGCTGAAGAGCTGAGCAGCTCCATTGAAGAGATTGCCCGCCAAGTGAGCGCAACAACCTCTGTTGTCGCCAAGGCGACCGATAGCGCGCACATGTCCAACGACCGCATCAAGCAACTTGCTGAAGCGACAGTCAAGATTGGTGAGGTTGTTGGCCTCATTCAGGCAATCGCTGAGCAGACCAACTTGCTGGCGCTGAATGCGACCATTGAGGCTGCCCGCGCTGGAGAAGCAGGGAAAGGCTTTGCAGTTGTTGCAGCTGAAGTGAAAGAACTGGCGAACCAGACTTCCAAGGCGACTGAAGAGATTAGTTCCCAGATTTCTGCAATTCAGAACTCAACTTCAGATGCTGTATCCTCCATTGAGGGAATCTCCCATACAATGGATGAGGTGACAGCGTTCACCTCCGCAATTGCGACAGCAGTTGAGCAGCAGGGTGCGGCAACCACCGAGATCAGTCGCAATGTTCAGGAAGCGGCGATGGGCACATCCAGTGTGAACGAGAACATGACACAGGTGTCCGACGCGGTGAATGAAACCAACGCGGCCTCCACACGTGTTCTGACGGCGTCTACTGAAGTTACGGAAAGCACTCGTGCACTTGGCAGAGAGGTTGATGACTTCCTGACAGCGGTTGCAAAGGTCGGCTAATACCGCCGAACAATCCGGATCTTAAAGGCAGCTTAGGGCATCCAAGCTGCCTTTTATTTTGCGCTCAGTTAAGCGCTGGGTATTTCTGCGAAATCTGTATAAAATTGCGGTTATACCTAAAGTAAATAAGCAATACGGATAAGGGACTGAGTATACAACTTTGATGCACCTCAAAGATAAACGTAGTGATTGCGATATATTGGGAGACTTCGGATTCTAGTTGAGAGATATACTTCAGAGATCTGATGAAAATAAGATATCCGGTATAGATATTAGCAACTCATCAATTTCTGGAACTACATATTTCAATTTTTATGAAACTTATTGCCAAAGCAACATTGCAAGAATTTTGAGGCAGCTATGTCGTCGGGTACACAACTGTCGGGCGCTGAGAAAACATTCAGCGAGGCGGACATTATCGTCAGTAAGACCGACTTAAAGGGCAGAATAACTTATTGCAACGAGATCTTCTGTGAAATCGCAGGCTACTCCTATCAGGAGTTAATCGGTCAGCCACACAGCGTTATCCGACACCCGGATATGCCTCGCTGTGTTTTTGAGTTCCTCTGGAAGCGCATCGCAGATGGAAATGAGGTCTTTGCGTATGTCAAAAACCTTTGCAAAGACGGTGGGTTCTACTGGGTGTTTGCCCACGTCACTCCAACCTTTGACGGCGTTGGGAACATCATCGGTTATCACTCAACTCGCAGAGTGCCTGATCGTCAGATTCTAGAGGGCGTGATTATTCCGTTTTACCAGCAGCTCGTCGAAATTGAGCAATCGCCAAAGAACCGCAAAGATGGGCAGCACGAAAGCTCCGAGTTCCTCTCTACATATCTCGCCGATAAACGGGTGACCTATGATGAATTTATCCTCACTCTCTAAGAGTATCTGGCTAAACTGCCTGTCTGCAGCAGCTTGCCTCTTCATTGCCGTTCTGGGTATTGCAGGCGACAACAGCCTTATTCAGATCCTCTCAGGATTAGCAGTCCTTTTTGCAATGTCCGCGCTGTTCTTCCTATTCAAGGTAAGGGCGGTCCTCAAACACGTGACAGATACCGCTGTGTCGCAGGCAAGGGGAAATCTGGAAGCACGCACTCTTGTGGGATTGGACAAGGGGGAGCTGAAGGACCTTCTGGCAAATGTCAACTACGCCACCGACAAAATGGATTCCTTCATGCGTGAGATGGTAGCGTCTACGCATGCTCTGTCTACCAACAAGTACTATCGGCGCATTGTAACGCGCGGGTTGCAGGGATCGTTTCTGGTTTACGCAAGTCAGGTGAACAGCGCGACGGCGAAGGTTCAGGAGTGTATCTCTGAATTCTCCGGTCAAACCGATGCCTTTGAGCGCCTGACCAAAACTGCAACGCAAACTCTGTCCGGTGCTGGTGAGAACATGAGCGGAAATGCGCAGCAGATGGGACAGTCTGCCGATCTGACACTTGAGCGCGCATCCGCTGTGACCGTGGCCTCTGAAGAAACCTCCGCCAATGTGCAAACCGTCTCAGCTGCTGTTGAAGAGCTTTCAGCGTCCGCCAATGAGATCGGCAATCAGGTCAGCTTCACTGCTGAGGTAACAAAAGCAGCGGTGCAGGAAGTTCGCGCCGGGGAAACGAAGATTAGCAGCTTAAGTGCTGCTGCTGAAACCATCGGCGATGTTGTCGAGCTCATCAGCACGATTGCGGAGCAGACCCATCTTCTGGCACTCAACGCCACGATTGAAGCGGCGCGGGCAGGGGAGATGGGCAAAGGGTTTGCAGTTGTTGCTGGCGAGGTAAAGGATCTGGCGGGCCAGACCTCCAATGCCATTGGTCAGATTTCCGGCCAGATCGAAGCCATCCAAACAGCAACCGCTGAGACGGTGACGTCCTTCGGGCAAGTTGCGGAGTCTATTTCCAAAATCGAAAGCGTAACCGATGCGATCTCGCTTTCTGCACGTCAGCAAACGGAAGCAACCTCCGAGATCGCGCAGAACATCGCGGAGGCCTACACCGGGACGCAGCTCGTCGCCAGCAATGTGGCAGATGTTTCGACCTATGCAAATGAAACGGAAACAGCAGCGGAAAGCGTCATCGGTTCAACAGTGGAAATGAACCAGCAGATCGCATCCCTGTCCACTGCGGTAGCTCAATACATCACCAATCTGCGTAACGGCCCACTGGCCATGAGCGAGATAAGAGGCTGACAGGTTGATTGTCCTACTCTGAGACCAGATCTGGCCTGCGATGGTCCGGAAGGAACTAATTGCGGCCAGAGCGACGCTGACACTTTGGGTTTAAGACAGGCTGAACCCTACAAGAAGCGGAACTTAAACACTTCTTTGATGCCGGAAAGTGCGAGTGTGGGTAAGGCCGCGATAAAGAAAGTCTCAAAGAGATGGTTGAGGGCCACAGGCACCGTGCCCAAAACATAGTTTCCCGGTGGAGAGTAAATTGCCAAAAGCGATAGGGTTGCAGATAGCACAACCGCGACCAGCAGAACCGAATTGCTGAAGGGGTATTTGCTGAACAATGTCCAGTTCGCACGTGAATCAAAGATATGCCAGAGCTGCCCGAATATCAGAGTTGAGAAGGCAAGGGTCTGGGCATAGGGAAGGGATAAGCCCCTGTTCAATGCGATTGCAAACATAGCAAATGAGACAAATCCGATCGCCAGACCGCGAAGAACAATCCGTTGCTGCATGCCGTCTCCGAAGATGTTCTCGCTACGAGCTCTTGGAGGCCGCTCCATCAGGTTGGAATCTGCAGGTTCAAGACCCAGTGACAGAGCAGGCATACCATCTGAGACCAGATTGACCCACAAAATCATAAGAGGAGTTAGCGGGAGCATTGCATCTGAACCCATAAGGGTAAATGCAAACAAGATCGCAGAGACTTCGGCCACATTGGCTGTGAGCTCCTGGCGAATAAATTTGCGTTGATTGTCGTAGATGCGGCGCCCTTCGCGCACGGCTTTCACGATCGTAGCATAATTGTCATCCAGCAAAATCAGCGAGGCACTTGCTTTTGCTACCGCGGTACCGGAGATGCCCATGGCAACACCAATATCGGATTTACGCAAAGCTGGCGCGTCGTTGACACCGTCTCCCGTCATCGCTGCGATTTCGTCATTCTCCTGCAGTGCGGAGACAATACGCAGCTTATGCTTTGGCGTAACACGCGCAAAGACGACAGCGTGTTTGACGACCTGTTGCAGTTCCTGATCACTCAGGCGATCCAGCTCTGCGCCGGTATGTACGGTTTGGGTGGGAGATGTCTTGAGGCCAATGCGTTCCGCAATGGACGTCGCTGTCGCAGCATGATCGCCGGTGATCATAATCGTACGAATTCCGGCACCACGGGCTTCCGCCAGTGCCTGGGTCACTTCTCTGCGCGGCGGGTCCATAATTCCATGAATCCCAATCAGGACGAGATCCTGCTCGGGATCCTCTGGATCAAACCCGCTTGCGTCCAGCTTCCGGTAGGCAACCGCAAGCGTTCGAAGGGCTTGTTCGCCATAACCGGAAATCACCTGCTCCACTTCTTTGGAGGCATCCTCATCCAGAGGGATGTCCTTACCGTCCTGTCGCAGGAACTTGGACCGTGCCAGAATGACATCAGGTGCACCCTTGACCACAAGGCACTCTCGGCCATCGGGTAGCGCAGCATGTATGCTCATCAACTTGCGGGTGGAGTTGAAGGGGTGATGAGAAATGGTTTTAAAGGAATGCCCTTCGAGGTCTTGCTTGTAAATTCCGGCAGTTGCAGCTGCAATCAATAGCGCCCCTTCCGTCGGGCTACCCATAACAGTGCTTCCCGACGCCGTATCGGTCAGCACCGCGTCATTGCAATAAGCTGACATTTCCAGCATGTCGCGAAGGTCTGGTTCTTCCGTGATACGGGCTGGGGTGTTGCTGCTGTCAACTATTGCGCCTGCGTCGTCACCCTCAGCATCCGCGAAGCTCCAGTAGTTGCCAGCGGCCCAAAGGGACATGGCCTTCATCTTGTTTTTCGTCAGTGTCCCAGTCTTGTCTGAGCAAATTACAGATACGGTGCCAAGTGTTTCAACGCTCGCCAATCGTTTGGTCAGGGCGTTGTTTTCGGCCATCTTCCTGGAACCGAGCGTGAGAACTATCGTTATCACCGTCGGCAGTCCTTCAGGAATAGCTGCAACAGACAAGGAGATGCCCATTGTCAGAATATCAAAGGTCTGCATTCCATTGAGCAGACCAATACCGATGACAGCTGCAACCACCAGCAAGGCAACGCTGATGAGGATACGTGAAAGGCTCTCCATTCTCAGTTGGAGTGGTGTTTTGGCGAGTTTGGCCTGCGAAATCAGATGGGCAATTTGTCCAACTTCAGTCTCCATTCCCGTTGCTGTAACAACTCCAACACCGGTCCCGTTGGTAACATGGGTGCTCATAAATCCCATGTTAAAGCGCTCGGCTAGAACTGGTTCGTGAGGGATTTCATCAGTCGTTTTGAAGACCGCTTCAGATTCTCCGGTAAGCGCAGATTCATCCACCTGCAGTTGCGAGTTCTCTATGAGACGCAAGTCCGCAGGAATGATGTCACCTGCTTTCAGCTTCACGATATCACCCGGAACGAGGTCTTCAGCCAGAATATTGCTGGCCTTGCCATCACGCAGGACCACCGCTTTGGGAGCTGCCATTTTGCTTAAAGCAGCCAGGGTCTGTTCGGCTCGCCATTCCTGAAAGAACGTGATTGATGCGTTGATGACCACAATTAGGAAGATTGCAATCGCATCCACCCAATGCCCTGTATATGCAGAGATAATTGACCCGATGAGAAGGATAATGAGAAGTGGGTTCTTCGTCTGTGACAACAGAAGCGAAAGGACAGATGTGGTGTCGTCTTGCTTGAGCGAGTTCGCCCCAAACTGCGCTTGCCTTTGCTTCACGACTTCATGGGGTAACCCATGCTCGGGATCAACTTTCTGACTTGCAAGGACTGCATGTATACTCAAAAGATAAGGGGGTGATTGGTACTCAGTTCGCTGCTTCATTCCACACCTGCCATAGATGGCTGTAGCTGCGTTGGTCTCGCGTCAAAACTGTAGCATGCCATTATGAGTCGTGCACTGATAACCAAGCTCATATGGAGGTCCTGGAGTATATGTCGCAGTTTGATCTGTGAGTTGGATACGCACTTTAAGGTCTCTCGTCGACTCTTCCCTCGGTGCTTTGTGGGCACGTTCCAGAAGTATTGGAAGCTTGCATGATGTTGCTGCGCTCACCCGTCTTTCTGCAAGTCAGATTACGAATTTGCGCATTGATAACAGTCATCTAAGCTCTATCGGTCTTGAAAGGCATGACATGTCATGGATACTCTTGTTTGCGATCCATAGGGCGCTGTAATGGAGATGTGTCCTGTTCAGAGAGTGCATAAAAGTTGCTCAGGCTTGCGAAAAATACCAAAAAGCGTTCACCCATTTACGGGTGGGCTGCGTTAACGGGTCGCAACTGCATTCCGGTTTTTACAGGCTACAAAAAGCCACAGAGAAGTGGGTATTCTGGCTCAGCTGATTGGCAGTCCTGAAGGACAACAAGAACAAACAAGATTCCTGCCACTGCTGCTGCTGGTATTTTGGAGCTGAAGATGCACAGTAGACTGGAACACAGTACAGCAAAACGTGAGCTTCCCGTCTCCCAGCAGCCGGAAGTCGACTACGTGCGCGTCCGCTTTGCCGGAGACTCGGGCGACGGCATTCAGATGACTGGCACCCGACTTGCGGAAAGTGCCGCCCGGTTTGGCAATGACATTGCAACATTCCCTGACTTCCCGGCGGATATCCGGGCGCCTAGCGGTACGATCTATGGTGTCTCCGCCTATTCCCTCAATATCGGACACACGGAAGTCAGCACGTTCGGGGATGAAACCGATGCTTTGGTCGCACTCAATCCAGCGGCCTTGCGTAAATATCTGGAAGGCGTGAAGCAAAATGGCTTGCTGATCATTGACACGGATGCCTTCACCGAGCGTGCTATCACCAAAGCAGGCTTTTCCAGCAATCCTCTGGAGGATGCGTCACTCTCCAGCTTCCGCATGCTGCCGCTGGAGATTACCAGCAATACGGAAAAGGCGCTGAAGGAAACAGGCCTGTCTTCCAAAGATGCCCGTCGGTGTAAGAACATGTGGACCCTTGGGCTGGTGCTGTGGCTGTTCGAGCGCTCCACTGCAGATGTCGAGCTTTGGATCGATCAGAAGTTTCACAAGAAGCCGGATCTGGCCAAGGCCAATATCATGGCGCTTCAGGCGGGGCATCTTTATGGCGAGGTTGCAGACCTGCCGCCGGATGTGTCTCGCTACCGCATACAGCCCGCACCATTGATGGAAGGAGAGTACCGCTCGATCAATGGCAACGAGGGCATGGCCTATGGTCTGTATGCAGGTGCGACACTCGCCGATCTTGAGCTGTTTTATGGCTCTTATCCAATTACCCCAGCCTCTCCTTTATTGCACACCATCGCCAAGTTGAAAGAACTGGGTGCGATCTCGTTTCAGGCAGAAGATGAGATTGCAGCCATCTGCGCCGCAATTGGGGCTTCCTATGCCGGGCACCTTGGTGTTACCGGCTCATCCGGTCCCGGCATCGCGCTTAAGACAGAGGCTATAGGCCTTGCCATCATGACTGAGCTGCCACTGGTGATTGTCAACGTTCAGCGCGGTGGCCCTTCCACCGGCCTGCCGACCAAGACCGAACAGTCGGACCTGTTTCAGGCCATATGGGGCCGTAACGGCGATGCACCGCTACCCGTGATCGCGCCAGCTCATCCGGCGGAGTGTTTTGACATCGGCATTGAAGCAGCCAAGCTGGCCACAAAGCATATGACCCCGCTTATGGTGCTGTCGGATGGATATATCGCCAATGCCAGCGCACCATGGAAGCTGCCGGACTTCGGTGATCCTGCCTATGCGCCTTTTCCGGTGAAGAAGGCCAAGGATCCAGTCAACTTCCTGCCCTATGACCACGATCCCGACACCATGGCGCGTCCTTGGGCCGTGCCGGGCACAGCTGAGCTGATGCACCGTATTGGCGGGCTGGAGAAGCAGGCGGGCAGTGGCAACATCTCTTACGATGGTGAGAACCACCAACTCATGACCCAGATCCGTGCGCAAAAGCTGGAGGCAATCGCTAAAAGCATTCCGCCGCAGCAGGTGGAATCGGGGCAGACCACTGGCAAGCTGGCAGTGCTGGGCTGGGGCTCCAGTTGGGGCCCAATCCGCGTGGCAGCGCGGCGGGCAGAACTGGAAGGTAAGTCTGTCTCCCACATTCACCTGCGTCATCTTTGGCCGTTACCGCCCAATCTGCAAAAGCTGCTCTCCGGCTTTGACCGGGTGATCATTCCGGAGATGAACAACGGGCAGCTGGCAACCGTTCTTCGCAGTCAGATGGGTATTGAGGTGGAAAGCATTTCCTGCGTGAAGGGACGTCCATTCCTCGTGCGCGAGATTGCAAAAATCATTGAAGACGCGCTGGGAGCAACATCATGACTGATCTGAAACCAAAAGATTTTGCCAGCTCCCTTGATGTTCGCTGGTGCCCCGGTTGCGGTGACTATGCTGTTTTGAAGAGCCTGCATAAGATTCTCGCAGAGTCCGGTGCCAGACTGGAAGATACACTATGCGTCTCCGGCATCGGTTGTTCGTCGCGTCTGCCGTACTATATGGCTACCTACGGCTTCCATACGATTCATGGCCGTGCGCCCGCTATAGCGTCCGGTGCAAAGCTAGCTAACCCTGAGCTGGATGTCTGGGTGTTTACCGGCGATGGCGATGGCTTGTCTATCGGCGGCAACCATCTGCTGCATGCTCTGCGCCGAAATCTAGACATGCAGATTGTGCTGCTCAATAACCAGATCTACGGCCTGACCAAGGGCCAGTACTCGCCAACCTCACAGAAGGGCATGCGCACGCCAAGCTCTCCGGGCGGAACAGTGGAAATGCCTCTTAACCCGGCTCGCTTTGCCATTGGCGCTGGGTCCAAGTTCATCGCCCGCAGTATTGACACGCAGGCCAAGGTGCTTGGTCCTATTCTGGAAGCTGCCCGCGCCTTCGACGGCACGGCCTTCGTGGAAGTGCTGCAAAACTGCGTGATTTTCAATGACGGTGTTTTCGACCATTTGAAGGACAAGAAGCAGGGACCCGACCACACCATTTTGGTGGAACACAGCAAGCCAATGGTGTTTGGAGTGAACAGGAACAAAGGCCTTCGCGTGAAGCCCGGCGGGTTCGGGCTGGAGATCGTCTCCTTGGAAGAGAGTAGCCTAACAGAAGCTGACCTGTTGGTGCATGATGAGACCAATCATGCCCTTGCTGTTGCCTTGGCAGAGCTGGGCGAGAACGAGGGAGAGCCAACTGTGCTGGGCATATTGTTCCGCGAGCAGGCCACCGAGTTTGGGAAAGCCAGCCGCATCGGCCTGCCAGAAAAACCGCTGAGCATGGATGAAAAACTCTCACGCCTTTCAGCAGCCCTGCGCGCTGGTGAAACATGGGGCGTGGGGGAAGACGCTGCCTGACCTGTTTTGGCTCCGCCAACTTAGTTGGCTGAGGGCCTTCCAATACTGCAACAGTAGTCCGAAAGTGCTCGGCCACATCCTTTCAGGCGCGTTCCATCATGGACGGAGAGTTGATGACGTGGGATAAGGCTTTACTTGTTAAAGTTGTCTGCTCTAAAACTGTGATTTCACAGTGAGGGGAACAACATGCATGTAAAAATGCTGGGCTGCGGCGATGCCTATGATCCAAAAAGAACGAACTCATCTTTGCTGATCCGGGAGGGAGATTTCGAGCTTCTTATCGATTGCGGTCCGACCGTGCCCCAAGCCTTGTTTGCCAACGCAATGACAGCAGAGGATATCAGCTGTATCTACATCTCTCATTGTCATCCCGATCACTGTCTGGGCCTGACAACCCTGCTCAATTACATGAAGTCGTTTAAGCGCAGCAAACCGCTGTCTATATTTCGTCAGGCCTCTCAACATCAGGCATTGTACCGTCTCATGGAGTTCGCCTCGTGGCCAGAAAAGGGACTTGGCTTTGAGCTGTACTGGAAGGATTCCGAGAACCTGACAGAAATCGGTCCGTGGAGAGCGGAAACAACGCCGAGCAGTCATTCCGTCCCCAACCGAAGCCTGCAACTGACCGGGCAGGATGCGACGGTGTTTTACTCAGGCGACGGTTTGCTTTCCCCGCAAGGTGAGAGGTTCGCTGCGCAGGCCGATCTGGCCTTTATCGAGTGTGAGTACATGACAGCTGCAAACGGTCATGGTTCCTGGGCGGATGTGAAAGACCTTCAGAAAAAAGCGGGCAGTCGCTGGGTGTTGTACCACATTGATGATGCGTCCAGACTGGCCGTTGCAGATGCCATCACAGGCCACGCTGAATTCTCGCTGGGGGAAGACGGCCGTGAGTTTGATCTTGCAGGAGTGATGGCTTAGGCGGCGACCTGGGCCTTTCCAAGCCAGTCAGATGCAAAAGTTTTTGCTGTAAGTGGCTTGGCGAAGTGATAGCCTTGTGCGTAGCTGCATTTAATGTCGTTGAGAAGTTCAACCTGACAAAGGTTTTCGACACCCTCGGCAATCACTTTCAGGTCCAGCAGGTTGGCCATCGCCGTGATCGCCTCAACAATGTCGCGAGTAGCCTGATCCGCTTCCATTTTCTGCACGAAGCTTTGGTCAATCTTGAGCTTGTCGAGCTTTTGCGTACGCAGCTGCCACAATGCAGAATGGCCTGTACCAAAATCATCAATGGTGATCACCATGCCCGCCTGAGCCAGCGCATCCAGATTGGCCTGGGTGTGTCCAGCCTCGCTGATGAAGGCAGTTTCAGTCAGCTCAATCTCGTAGATCTCCGGCGAGACCTCCAGACTCTCTAATAATGAGAGGATCTCGGTAACGCGGTTTGGCTTGGCCAGTTCGCGCTCAGATAAATTGATTGCGATACGACCGGACAATGCAAAGCCTTCCGCCACCCACTGGTGATACTGACAGGCTGTTTCTTTGAGGAGCCAGTTTGAGATTTCAACGATGATATTTTGAAACTCTGCGATCGGAACAAATTCGGCAGGCGATATGGGGCCGAGCTGCTGATCCTCCCAGCGCATCAGCGCTTCCACACCGGCAAGCTCGTTGCTCTGCAGATCGACGATGGGCTGGTACTCAAGGCGCAGGCTGCCTTCCTCAATCGCCGTGGTGAGCTTATCGGCTATCTGAACTTTGCGGACAACCACATCTTCCATCTCGGTGGTGTAGAAGCTGAAGTCGAGATTGTTGTACTTGGAATGGTACATGGCAATGTCAGCCTGCTTCAACATGGTGCCGGTGGAGGTGCCTGTAGTCTGACTGAATGCAACCCCAATACTGGCGGAAAGGATCGGTGCCTGCTCGCCCAGATCAATTGGGGCCACCATTGCCGTTCTCAGACGATGTGCCGTCATCTCCGCTTCTGCAACGGAGGTGTCGCGGAGCAGGATAACGAACTCGTCGCCGCCTAGACGGGAAAGTAAGGCATTGTCCGCGACAACGCTTGCAAAGCGCATTGCAGCCTGAACCAGAAACTTGTCACCCGCATCATGCCCCAAAGTGTCATTGATCTCTTTAAAGCGGTTCAGATCAATATAGATGACTGCAAATTGACGGTCGCTCTGCTTGCTTGTTTCAATGGCCTTTTCCAGTTCCAGCAAAAAGTGTGCCCGGTTTGGCAGGCCTGTCAGAGCATCTGTGTAGGCAAGTTTCGAGAGCTTTTCTTCGCACGCTTTCTTCGCAGTGACGTCTTTCTTGATCGCCAGATAATACTGCTTGTTGGCACTGCCACTTTCCCATTCAACTGGCGAGATCCTGGAATGCTCAATGTATTCAGAACCATCTTTTCGCCGGTTGATGAATTCACCTTCCCACGGTTCACCGTTTGCCAGGGTAGCCCAAAGCTCGTCAAAGGTTTCCGGTGAGGTTTTGCCAGACTGGAGAAAGTCCAGATTGCGACCAATTGCGTAGTCGGTGGAGTATCCGGTCACCTTTTCAAACTGCGAGTTGACGTAGACAATCGTGCCTTCATGATCTGCAACCATGATGGTTTCGGCACATTGCTCTACTGCAACTGACAGAAGCTCAGGTGGGACAGGCACAAGATCCTCGGATAGATTCAAAATAGGCTTTTATGCTTTTCATAATTAAACTAAAAGATAATCGCAATGATTCACTGTAGATACCCAAGGAAATGATTTATATTTAATTGTCTTTAATTTTTAATGCAGGAATAACTGAATTTAAACTTGAAAGTATATATAAGTATTACTTGTCATAAATTTTATGAGAATTTTTGATATATTAGTAATAAACTTAAAAAGACGGTACTGCGCAGAGTTTACCGACAGGCCTACCTTGAAATAGAATTGCTGTTCTGCATCAGATTCAAGTGTCCTCTCATGCCGTCAGTGATATTTACTAGAAAACTTCCTGTGAATGACTGCTTTCCTATTGTTATCAGTGGATTATCTGGGAAATACAAGGGTAGATTGTATAGGAAAATAGGAGAGCAATTGCTCTTCATCATCCTAATCAAACGCCCTGCAACTGTGTGTATCCTTTGACATCTCTGCGTTCTCCAGTCGTGCTGCTTTCAACGGCCAGATCGAGCACCCGCTGAAGATTTGCAGCGGGACGGAAGGCTGGATGGCCGTTCACGCCGGACTGTGGCGCCTCTGTAACCTTGCGATAGTTATTTGGTGTTGGGGGGAGTTTAACTTGCTCCCAAGCTGCTTTTTCCAGATTGGGACCGGAACACACGAACAGCTCTCCAAGTGCCCCTGTATTAAGTGCCCCTGTATTGGTGACCTTGAGGGCGGCTCTTGTGCCATGCATACGCAAATGCAGATCATTCATGTGACCGGATGCAAAGCGACTGGCATGGATGACCCCGACGGCGCCACCTTCTATTTCTGCCATCATGGAGAAGCTGTCATTGGCGTCCAGCTTGTATTCACCAATCTGGTGCCCGGCGTTTTGTCAAATGTTTTCAGGTGACAGGAGATTGATTTGTACGGCGTTCCGATTGCAAAACCGGCAAAGTCGAGAATGTGAATGCCAACATCGCCGAGAACACCCAGTGAACCGTGAGCCTTAGATAGGCGCCAGAGCCACTTCTCTTCCTGATCCCAATGTCCCCACTGTTGGTTGCGTGAGCCAGCTTTGCAGATAAGACGCTTCGAAATGGCGAATCTCGCCAATCTCCCCCGTAGCAATGAGTTCATGGGCTTTCTGCAAGGCAGCCACATCGTGGTAGGAGAGGTTGACGATATTGATCAGCCCGGCCTTTTCCTCAGCGCTGGCCATCTCATCAGCATCTGGGAAGTTGCTGGCGAGCGGTTTTTCGCAGAACACATGCTTGCCAGCTGCCAGAAGCGGTATAGTGGTTGGGTAGTGTACGGCATCCGGCGTTACGTTTTCCGCGGCTTCAAATGCGCCCCATGCAAGCGCGTCTTCCAGCAATGTGAAGTGGTTTGCGATGTTGTATTCATCGCAAAATGCGTTCAACCGCTCTTTGTCGCGCTCAACACTGGCAACAATCTCGGTACCGTCAATCTCACCGAATTTTCTGGCATGGGCGTGGGCCATGCCGCAGTTCCTACATGTGCAAGGCGCATCAGCGATATCCCTCCTCGCCATCCCGGTGCAAACGCGGTCCGCGTTCCTCGATCTTCTCTGGCGCTTTATCAACCGGCACATTGGGGGCTGCGGTCGGATCAGTGATCTTTGGCTGCGGATTGTAGGTCCACTTCACGCCGTTGGCGATAACGCGCTGTACGATTTCGTTGTGGTAGGTCGGATAGGTCTCATGGCCCGGACGAAAGTAAAATATGTTACCTGTACCGCGCTTATAGGTCAGGCCAGAGCGGAAAACCTCACCGCCCTGAAACCAGCTGATGAAAACGGTTTCCAAAGGCTCCGGCACGCCAAAGGGTTCACCGTACATTTCTTCATTTTCCAGCTCAAAACTGTCAGGAACCCCTGCGGTAATCGGATGGTTGCGGGAAGTGATCCAAAGCCGCTCCCGTTCGCCAGCCTCACGCCATGTCAGGTTACAGGGCGCTCCCATCAAGCGCTTGAATGGTTTTGAGAAATGCGCCGAGTGCAGGAAGATTATGCCCATGCCGCCCCAGACACGTTCACACACGCGCTCTACAACTTCGTCGGCAACCTCACCATGAGCTGCATGGCCCCACCAGATCAGAACATCGGTGCCTGCAAGGCGCTCTTTGCTCAGACCATGTTCCGGGTCTTGCAGAACTGCAACTGAGGCTGAGATTTCCGGATCATTATTTAATGCTGCCGCAATGTGATTGTGCATGCCACCGGGATAGATATCTGCAACAACTTTGTTCTTTTGCTCGTGGACGTTTTCGCCCCAGACAATGGTCGTGATCATTGGCATATACCGATAGATGTGGATTGTTCTGACTGAGAACCAGTCAAAACTGCCAGATGGAAAAGGACTTTCTCGCAAAGAGAAAGACTGCGGAATTGCTGATTCGTGTTGGTGTGATACTAGCGCGCCCTTGGGCAGCAGAACACTGAAGATATTGGACCCGCTGTAACTTTATTGCCAGATCTCAGGGGGAGCATCAGAAATACACCCAAGCCGCGACCTTCCATGTGCCAACACGTCGCTTCGTCATGCTCCGTGAAAATGGTGTCGGAACCAAGGCTGATGCTATCTATGAACTGGGATGAGCGGTGGCAGGTTGCAGGACTGCGGTTTTAAGGCTTGATTGGTGTGATTCTGCACAGAACGGGCCGTTTCGGCTCTAAGTACAGAACGCCTTCGGGCTCCAGCTCATCCGCGTTCAGAACGTCAATGCCGAATCTGCTGGTGAGGCACGCCAAAACAAGAGTGCCATGCGGAATGACCGAGCTTGCTCCTGTGCACATGCGCAGGCCACGGCCAGAGGGCAGGAAGTTTTTCAGGATCATGTGTTGGTTTTTAACACCGGAGGTCATTTTACGATCATTGATCAGGAAATCCACCAGATGGGTTTGTTGAGTGAATGGACTATGCCCTACGCATAGCAGCCATGCGGTGCGCCATCTTGACAATTTGACTTGGTTTCATATATTTTGAAATCAAATTAAAAAATGAGATAAGTGCTATGAGCGTATCCCCACTAACCTACGGCTATCTGCTGCGTATCACCATTTCGTTCTTCATGAGCGTACTAATGTCTTTTGCCATGTTGGTATTGAACTTAGGGTTTGCCGAGGAATTTTTGGTGCTGTGGTTGAAGTCGTTTACGGTCGCTTTTTCACTGGCTGTTGTGTTCAGCTCGCTTGTCTTTCCATTTGTGACAGCACTGCTTGCAAAAGTCGTGAATGTACGCGACGAACCTATCGAGCTGCGTGAAGTAGCGGAGGGTTGTTAAACGCGATCTTTTCGCAAAATTAACCTGCTTGAGTAAACTGTGATGCGAAAAGTTGTTCGCCATGCTTTTTGCAATTGCTTTGTGATGCACGCGCGTATACGTGCATGGCTGATGCCACTGGCATCCAGGAATTCTTTTCAGCGCATTTTCTCCTAAACCATCTGCTTTCTGGTTCATCTCGGTAGGCGGATTTGTGCTGCTAGCAAGGACACACAATGGCTCAGTTCCTCGGCAAGCGAAACATGGGTATCGCACTAACGATCCTTTCTACGCTCATCTTCGCGATGCAGGATGCAATTACCAAGCAGCTTGTGACAGACCATCCGGTCTGGTTCATCCTGATGGTGCGTTTCTGGGTGTTGCTGGCGATTGCAATTGGCTGGGCCATGCTCAGCAAGCAAGGGTTCTATAACGTTGTGCGCACCAAACGCCCTAGCCTACAGATCATTCGCGGCCTGCTGCTGTTTGGCGAGATTTGCCTGATGACGTTTGCTCTCAGCATGTTAGGATTGGCTGAGGTCACTGCTATCTTTCAAGCCCATCCGCTGATTGTAACTGGTCTGGCGGCTCTCTTCCTTGGCGAAACTGTCGGCTGGCGCCGTGTCCTTGCAATGTTCTGCGGGATGGCCGGACTGCTTATCATGTTGCAGCCTGAGGGCGATATCGCCGGCTGGGGAGGCGTTGTTGCATTGGCGGCCTCGGTCACCTTCGCGCTCTACCAGCTGTTCACTCGCGTTGCGAGTCGGGATGATAGTGCCTTGACCTCGTTTTTCTATGTGGGCGTTGTGGGTGCAGTGCTTTCCACGTTCCTCGGTTCTCAGCACATGATGGCGCTCAGTGATGTGGATTGGGTGTTGCTACTTGCTATCTGCATGACAGGAACAGCCGCACACTTCCTGTTGATGAAAGCTCTTTCGCTCGCGCAAGCAAGCGATATTCAGCCGTTCAACTATCTGCAACTCGTCTGGTCAATCCCAATCGGGTTTATCGTGTTTTCCGACCTGCCGGTATGGAGCACGATTCTTGGTGCAATTGTTGTGGTTGGTGCAGGCCTCTTCTCGCTCTCCCGCCAACGCATCCGCGATGCAGAAAAAGCAGCTGTGATGGAACCTGAAGCCTAAGCAGAAACAGGCGCGGTAGAGCCGATAGTCGGATCGGATGCATCGCTACTCAAAGCACCGTTCGTAGATCTCTTCAATGCGGCCGGTTTCTTCTTCCGTCAGTGCAGCAAACTCCTTTGCTTTCGCTCGGTGGGAGAGTTTTCCGTTGTTCTGATTTAGGAAGCGGAACAACAGGTCGGCCAGACGGGCAGGCATATCGACAATCTGGCTCAGCTCGCGCTGGAAGCGATCGTGGTTCTGTAAAAAGCGGGCTTCCTCGGGAAGGTCGTGTTCGACGGTCCGCTTTACGCAGGCGTAGAGGAACTCTGCGTGGGCAGTTGCGTCGAAGAACCGGTAAAAGTCGGCGGTTTCGTTGGTCACTGTCAGGTTGCCGTGAGATGTGGGTTGCCAGTCGATCTTGCCAAGAAGGCGGGAGGAGTAGTCTTCTAGAACTTGCCGGTAAGTGTCGATGCGCTCCAGAATGACCGAGGAGACAGGGAACACCACGCCGGGAGGATTGAATCCGCGCTGAGCAAGAACATGGTGGAACAGGTAGCGGTGCAATCTACCGTTACCATCTTCAAACGGGTGCACATAAACAAATCCAAAGGCCAGAACAGCGGCAGCAAGAACAGGGTCTAGATGCTTGGCATAGTCCTGCGCAAACTCGATCATTCCCTTCATGAGATCTCTCAGATCCTCAGGCTTTGCGCTGATATGGTCAGGCACCGGCATACGGGTTTCGCGGTCATGCATGCCCACGAAGCCGCCTTCCTCACGTAGCCCAAGATGCACAAAGCGGTCGTCGCCAATCACGACCCGTTGGAGGCGGAGGAACTCGTCGATGCTCAGCGGCGTTTTGCCTGCCTCTGCAATGGCGCGGCCCCAGCGCTGAATGCGGTCATGCGCCGGACGCTCTCCCTCAATCGCAAAACTGGATTTACTGTCCTTCAAAAGCAGAAATGCTGCCGTGCGTGCAAGCAGATCTTTTGGAACAGACGCTGCCGAAGCCATGGCCTTTTCCTGCAGCTTGGCCTGCTGGAACTCCTCCAAAGCTGCACTGCGGAAAATGAGGGGGCAGAAGTGGGGTGTTCCCGGAAGGTTGTTGCGCACCCGCTGGCGCGGTGAGGGGACAGAGCTACCCCCAAACTGCTTTGTGGTATCAAGCGCATCCACGTAAGCGCCGGTTTCAACATCTGGCAGACCCAGCTGTTCCCCCAGTAGCCATTCATAGAGGAACCAGATACGCCTTGTATAACGGCCGGTCGGGCGCGAACGCACGAGCTCCTCAATAGGTTCCGGCCCGCATGCCAGAAATAACCGCTTCAGCACCGCCAGATCTAATCCTTCATTTTTCAATGCAAAGGTCAGGTGGCCGAGCAGTGTAGGCTCAGGTGCATGGCGAGGGGTGAAGATGCGCCACCCGTTCTGTTCTATGATCTTGTGGCGGTCCCCGATCGCACATAAAGTATGCGGAATAGGTATGCGCAGGTCGTATGCATCAATCAGGGCAGAATAGCCCGCCGGAGTTGCAGGGGCGGGAAGCCAGCTTTCATGAAAAACAGTTACTGCTTGTGAAAAAGGCTTATGCATGCGCTATCTCCATGATAAACTGTTACGAAACATAGCGTAGCACGGGGATATTGTGAATACCCGTTATTTTTATGCAGTATCTCTGAAAAGCTAATAAGCTTTGTGAAATTGCGTTATTTCAGGCCGGGCGTGCCGTCAAACTTACGCTCCAGACCCGACCAACAGTCCACATAATCATCCTGCAGGGGTGCCTCTTTCGCAGCAAATTCAGTCAGTTGTTGCGGAAAACGGGTCTCGAACATAAAGCTCATTGTGTCTTCCAGCTTTACAGGGTCCCAGCTGTTATGGGAGGCTTTCTCAAAAGCTTCCTGATCCGGGCCATGAGGGAGCATACAGTTGTGCAGGCTAATGCCACCGGGCACAAAGCCATGGGGCTTGGCATCATACTGCCCATAGATATTGCCCATGAGCTCGGACATGATGTTCTTATGATACCATGGCGGGCGGAACGTATCTTCCTGCGGGAGCCAGCGCGGTGGGAAGATTACAAAGTCGATGTTTGCTGTGCCTTCTTCTGCAGTGGGGGCGGTCAGAACGGTGAAGATTGATGGATCAGGGTGGTCGAAACTGATAGCGCCCACTGGCGAGAAGTGGCGTAAGTCATATTTGTAGGGCGCATAGTTGCCATGCCACGCCACAACGTCCAGCGGCGACTGGTCGATGGTTGTTCGGTGAAACTCACCGCACCATTTTACAGTCACATGGCAAGGTTGCTCAATGTCTTCAAACTGCGCAACAGGTGTTTTGAAATCCCGTGGGTTTGCAAGGCAGTTGGCGCCGATTGGGCCGCGATTGGGCAGCGTGAATTTAGCTCCATAGTTCTCGCAGATAAAACCTCTGGCTTTGCCGTCGGGCAGGCTGACCTTAAACACCATCCCACGGGGTAAAATGCAGATCTCCAGTGGTTCAAGATCGATGACCCCAAATTCGGTGGCAATCTTTAGCCGTCCGCTCTGGGGGACGATAAGTAGCTCTGCATCAGCGTTATAAAAGTACTCGTCATTCATGTCCGTGTTGGCCAGATAAACATGTGACGCCATGCCCATTTGCAGCCCAACATCCCCGGCGGTTGTCATGGTGTGGATGCCTTCGATGAATGTGAGCTTCTCGCTCTCTGGGAAGGGCGTAGGGTCCCAGCGGTACTGTCCAAGGGAGATCACATCCGGAATTTTGTTGGGGGCTGTTTTCCAATAGGGATGCGAGATTTTGTGCAGGTGGCCCAGATGCTTAACTGAGGGGCGAATGCGGTAGAGCCATGAACGTTCAAGCGTTCTGTGCGGAGCAGTGAAAGGAGAGCCAGAAAGTTGCTCGGCATACAGACCGTACTCGACGCGTTGCGGCGAATTACGCCCCTGTGGCAACGCTCCTTTTAAGGCCTCTGTCTCAAAGTCATTTCCAAATCCGGCCATGTACCCTGGCATGGTCCCGTAGCGACTATCGTGCTCATTCTCACCATTTTGACCAGTCGGTTGTTCCATGTTCCACTCCAAGGCAATAGCTGCGGGTTTTAAAGGGCGCTGAAGCTGCTGAAACCCAAAACGAGAATGGGTAAACCAATCAGACCACAGAACCCGAAGTGCACAATCAGCGCGATTTGGGGGAGGCAATACACCCCCTAAAAATTATGAGGTGAAAATGGCGAGGCCATGAGCCTTTGGTGATTTACCTGCTAACAATCCTTACCCTTCAAACAACAGCACCCATGATCCGCGGATTGGCTCATTCTTCATTGCCAGTAGGGTGATAGCCAGCAACCGGGCAGCTTGGCCGATGAGGCTGTCTTCAAGGTACCATGCACCGTGTAGAACGGGAGCGCGCCTTCCATCGCCTGCTTGAACGCAGGTGACGTGGCTCTTGATTTAGGATTGGCTTCGACTTTTTTGGAGATCGGAGCTTCCCGGTTGGTTGTGGCGAAACGGATATTGTTTGCCGTTTAGGTCCGCTTTCAGGCTGAGTTGGGCGCGTAAAAACGAGGACAAGTAGCGGCTTGTCGTCGTGGTTGTCATCCTTAAGGCGGACCTTATCCCTCTATGCTTGCCATGCGCAGCAAGTGGTATCGCCAACCGTAAGACTTGATCAATGGTGGCTGGTGAACGCATGAACCCTGTGCGGGGTGCAGCTTGCACGGTTTTGAAGCGGCCATAAACAAAGCCCTGAGCGTTTCCGCCCAGGGCTTTGTTGTTTCAGTCTTGGGAGACGGGCCTACGCCATTTCTTCTGCCTTAAAGCCAGGTGTTAGCTCCAGCGGAATGTCCTGATAGGAGACCGGCCGCAGGAAACGGCGGATTGCCATGGTGCCGACAGACGTTGCGCCGAAGTTGGTGGAGGCTGGGTACGGACCGCCGTGCACCATAGCGCCGCACACCTCCACGCCTGTCGCGAAGCCGTTTGCCAGCACGCGGCCAGCCTTGCGCTCCAGGAATGGCATCAGTTTGCGCGCTTCTGCGTGGTCTGCAGCATCAATGTGAATGGTGCACGTCAGCTGACCTTCAATGTGGCGTGCGACCTCCTGCATCTGCTCAACGCTCTTCAGCTTGACGACGATGCCGAGCGGGCCGAACACTTCTTCCTGAAGCTCTTTGTTAGCAAGCCAGTTGTCGCCATCAGTCACAAACATGTAAGGCTTGGCGCTGCGCGTTGTAGACGTGGTGCCCACAAGCTCTTCAACGCCCGGCTCTCCGGCGATCTTCGCCGTGCCAGAACGGTAGGCAGATGCGATACCGTCGGTCAGCATGGGCTGTTCGTCGGTCTTATCCAATGCATCTTTTGCGGTGGCGATGAAGGTGTCCGCATCCGGCCCTTCAACCAGTAGAACGATACCGGGTTTGGTGCAGAATTGGCCTGCGCCCATGCACAGCGAGCTTGCCCAACCTGCCGCAATCGCTTCGCTGCGATTTGCCAGAGCGTTCGGGAAGATGAAGTTTGGATTGATCGAGCCAAGCTCACCAAAGAACGGAATTGGCTCTGGGCGCGAGGTGCATAGTTCAAACAGCGCACGACCACCCGCAAGGGAACCGGTGAAGCCAACAGCTTTAATCAGCGGGTGTTGAACAAGTGCAGTGCCAACCTCATGGCTACCACCTTGCACCAGTGAGAAGACGCCCTGATGCATGCCGCAGGACTTGATTGCAGCATCAATGGCTTGAGCTACGATCTCCGCTGTGCCCGGATGTGCTTCGTGGCCTTTTACCACGACCGGACAACCCGCGGCCAACGCAGAGGCGGTGTCGCCGCCCGCAGTTGAGAATGCAAGTGGAAAGTTGGAGGCGCCGAACACTGCAACCGGTCCAATCGGACGTTGGCTCAAACGCAGGTCGGGGCGGGGCAGGGGCGCCCGGTCTGGCATGGCCGCGTCGTGAGTGAGTTCAAGATACTCGCCTTTTTCTATGTAGTCGGCAAACAGGCGCAGCTGGCCAACGGTGCGACCGCGCTCGCCGTTGAGGCGCATTTCCGGCAGGCCTGATTCCGCGCAGCCGATCTCAGTGATTTCAGCACCGCGTGCGTCGATCTCGTCTGCAATGGTACGCAACAACTTGGCGCGTTCAGCCTCAGTGGTCCAACCGAAGCTCATGAAGGCGTCTTCCGCCGCCTGCACGGCGCGGTCAATCAGGTCGGCTGTGCCACAAGAATAGGTTTTAGCATGGCCCGTGAACGGGGATGACACGAATTTCTGGGCATTATCAACCCACTCTCCGGCGATGAGATGGCGGCCTGTTAGCATTATTTCCTCGGCAGATGAAGGTTTCCGGCAGGTGCAGTGGCGTTGATGTGCGCCCCGCAATTATGATGTAACAGTGATATATCACTATAGTCCGTCATATTCAAGCGGATAACTTCGTATTGTGCAAAGGTTTTCTCTAGCGGAGCTTCTTAAGAGCTTCATCTTCCACACGAATTCGCAACGTCAGGACAGCACCATTGAGAACAGTGAAGAGGAGGGCCACCGGAAGCAGACCGAGCACCATGGGCGCAGTAAAGATTTCCAACGCCACCAGCAAGTAATTGGGATGGCGTACAAATGAAAATGGCCCTTTGGTCACCAGTGGTGTCTTCGCCACGATAATGCGTGTGGTCCAGCGACCGCCCATGCTGAGCAAAATCCAGAGCCGGAAGACTTGCAGCACGATAAAGACCGCCAGCCATGGGAGAGCGACCGGCTGGTTGTAGCCCAGGAGGATGAGTGCTGCGATCCACAGCACATGCAAGCTAACGATGATCGGGTAGTGCGATGCGCCCACCTCATACGCACCTTCTGCAAGAAGATGCTGCGTGTTGCGGCGGGCGATGACCAACTCGGAAAGCCGTTGGACAACAATAAATGCCAGGAATAATAGGGCAGCAAGTGAAACGTCAGGCATTGACCGTTCCCTCACGTTTTCGCAGGTCCGTCGCGTTTCGTTTATTGCTTGCTTCATTTGCCACAACGGCAATAGGTTGAAAAGACGCAGTGAAGCCTGGTCCCAGCGCACACATGATCATGTTTCCCTGCGCCCCCCGCTTCAGTACACGATCCAACACAAACAGCACAGTAGGCGCAGACATGTTGCCAAAATCTCGCAAAACCTCACGCTCCGCATCCAGTGCTCCGGGTTGAAGGTCCAGCGCATCCTCAATGGCCTGAGCCACTTTGGTGCCGCCCGGGTGGCAAACAAAGCGGTCAACATCACCCATGTTCATGGATAGCGCATCAAGCGTGCGGTCCACCACATCGCGGAAATGTTCTGCCGCAAAATCGGGGATAGAGCGGTCAAACACGACGCCGAGCCCGTCTTCTTCTACCTTCCAGCCCATGATGTTGAGCGTGTCCGGCCACATCTCCTGATGGCCTGGTGCCAGTTCAATTACGAAATTTGTATCCTTTGGCTTGGTGGCGGAAAGAACGGCTGCTGCTGCACCGTCTCCGAATAGAACGGTGGCGATTATGTCAGCTTTGGTGAGCTGATCGACACGCAAGGATAAAGAACACCCTTCCAACGCGACCAGTAAGACGTTGCTGCCCGGCTTCGCCTGTGCCAGGCGTTGCGCGATGGCCATGCCGGAAACGCCACCGGCGCAGCCTAGTCCAAAGACAGGCACGCGCATAATATCTTGACTGAAACCCATCTCCAGAAAGGCTTGCGCCTCCAGTGTTGGCGTTACAATCCCGGTGGAGGAAACTGTGACCACGCAGTCAATTTCATCTGCACGCAAATCTGCTTCAAGTAGCGCTTTGCGGGAGGCTTCAATAAACAATTCTTTTCCGGCACGCAGGTACATTTCGTTTCTGGTCTTCCAGTTCTGGGGTTCCAGATACCATTCAAGTGGCGCCAAGGAATGTCGCTTCTCCACGCCTGATGACATGAAGGAACCCGCCATACGCTCGAATGCAGGAAATTTGGGCCCGAGAAGATGCCGGGCATTTTCCAGAACAAGTGATTGGGGCTTTTCATATGGCGGCACCGCTGTTGCAAGGCCGGTCAGGTAAACGGGCATCAGCTCTCCAAACCCTATTTATATATTGTTTAATAGTGCTTCATCAACGTTATAGGCCCAGTCCAATACGTTGAAAATCCGGCGTTTATTGGGGTTGCTTTAGTGGGGTGAGAATGGGTGTCATGGAATGTCAGAAGGGGCTGGGACCTCCTTTTCATCTGCGGTTTTCTGCCGGTACGCGGTAAAGTGAGTAGCGTAGTATTGGGAAGCTCAGCGCCCATCGCCTCCGATGATAACGGGGCTGATTATTAAGCCGCTTGCTCCGGTTTACATGCCAAATCCCTTTGGTCTCCATTCAGACAGCGGATTGCAATCCCACGCATTTGGGCGCGCGCTCCGCCTCAACTCAATGATCCTTTCATACACCATCAGATGCATTAGGGTATGAATGAGCGCAAAGAGGGTAAACCACACCTTACCTTTGAGTCAGGGAATATGACTGATCGTCCTCCCGATGCTATGTGCGCGCCGGGAGATTAGACGCTGATTAGAGCGTCAGAACAAAGTGGTGCAACGTTAATGGATTGCTATTGTGCTGCACTGTCTTGGTGCCAGCCTTGTCCCACTGAAAGCCGCAGGCCAGCAACACGTTGGAGGAGGCGGGGTTATTGTCTGCAGCAAACGCTTCTAAGTAGGTTAATGTCCGCTCGGCCCGCGTCTGCTCTACAATGGCAAGAACAGATGCTTTGGCGTAGCCTTTGCCCTGATGCTTTTCGCCCACCCTGTAGCCGAGTTCTGCTGTGTCGTGGGGTGCTTTGCCCAGATTGCGCAGGTTTATGCGACCGACCAGTTCGTTGCTGTGGGAGCGGACCAGATAAAAACGGTCGGGATCTGCCATCAGGTCTCTAATCACCTGACGCAGAGACGTTTCCTCAAAATATTCAGGGCTCCGCGCGGGCACCCATTGTTCAAAGAACGTGCTGTTACTGCTTTCAAACTGGAGAACGTCGAAAGCATCCTCCTCACTTATCTCACGAAGGGCAATAGGCGGCAGGGCAAGCTGATTTGACGTATTCATAAAACATGCACTCTTTAAAATTGTCACTAAACTTTAACGGGTATTGCGAAAAGAGAAAACCCCTCACACAGGCAGGTGCAAGGGGCTTTCTTGTCTCACGTCTTGAATGATCTAAAGGTCCTCGCGGGTAAGCGCGTGGGCTGGAATGCTTGCGCAATCCATTTTCACCATGCCTTGCCCCTCCAGAAACACCCAGTTGCGGTTGACGCTGGTTGCCAGATATTTCTCATCGTCTGTATGGACCAGTTCATCCTGGCTGAACTTCGGCAGGATCCACGCTTTCATCAGCACCAAGTAGAGAGCAAAGGCGGAGAAAAAGCCGACGAAGTAGGACAAGTCGATGGCGTAGATTGCCAGTGCGCCGCCCACAGCCCATGCAATCAGGCCCGCCGGATTGCAGCCTGCGAAGTACTTAAACTGACCTTCTTCCTCATAAAGCTCTGGCACATTCAGGCGGCGTTTGCGGATCACGAAGTAATCGCAAATCATGATACCGCCCAGTGAGGCGAGCATGGCGCCGTAAAGGCCGAGATAAGTGAAGAGGTGATCAAGGATCAGCCATGGCATCGCCAGCGTGCCGACGATGGCCGCCAGCACCAGCCCCATGGCGTAGGTGATCCAAGGTGCACCGGCGTTCACGAATGTCAGCGCTGCCGGAATGAGGTTTGCGCTGGTGTTGGTGGACCACTGCGCCAGCACCACCATGATCAGCAAAACCACGAGCGTGATGCCAGTGCCCTGACCTTGAATAACCGTGATCGGGTTCCAGTCACCAGCTGCGATGAAGGAGACTGCTCCGATCAGTGCGATCCAGCTCTGGACCACGGGCAGAGCGATGAACTGGGCCAG
Organism: Pseudovibrio japonicus; assembly: GCF_014651595.1. GTDB lineage: Bacteria > Pseudomonadota > Alphaproteobacteria > Rhizobiales > Stappiaceae > Pseudovibrio > Pseudovibrio japonicus. The sequence continues at coordinate 223,129 of NZ_BMXE01000007.1, forward strand.
AAATACGTTTTTGTTGCGCTTGAAAAAGCTTTTGGTGCCAGCTTCGACTTTCAGGAAGCGGGTGATGTTTGGAATGTCCACGGCAAGCGAAGACCAGAACGCCATGTTGGCGACAAACAGAGCGATAATGGAGATTTCCGAAGTTCCTGCAAAGGACCAGATGTCTTTTCCGCTTGCTGTGGCAAGACCGTCGAGGGTGAAATACATCCAGACAGAAATCGCGATGATGGCCGGAGCTGCGATCTTTGCAAGACGCTCAACAGCACGGATGCCCATGGCGGTGTTGGCGACCTGAAGCACAGCAAAGCCAACATACCACACCACCCAGTTATCAAAACCGGTGAGGTAGGCGAAGATGCCGTTCAGTGCCAGCGCACCAAGATAGGTCTGAATGCCAAACCAGACGGCAGCCACGATACCGCGGGTGATGGAAGGAATATGTGTGCCCACGGTGCCGAAAGGCGCGCGCAGGTAAACTGCGAAGGAAATGCCGTGTTCGGTGCCGATGTCAGCGGTCATCGCCATAACGATGCCAAGCAGCAGATTGGCGAAAAAGATGGTTGCGATCACGATTGGCAGAGGCAGACCTGCGACACCACCAGCACCCAGCTGGAACGTGGCGATGATCACCGCCATAGAGATCCAAAGTCCAATATAACCCCGGTTGGAGATGGCACGTTGATTGAGCCAGACGGGAAGGATGGCGGGCTCCATAAGGCGGGATTGGCCGCGCGAAGTCTCATCCATAACTTGGGTTTGCGCCATGTTCTAGATCCTGATGTATATCTATAATATGAGACAGTAAATCCTGGCAGGTCGAATGTATGCGCGTGCAAAAACAGCACTCGCGGCAAGATGTTGTGACAGTTCTACCGTTTTCAGGTAGCGCCACTACATGAACTGCGAGGCTGAATACAGCCTGATGAGATTGTTCTGCTAAAGTTGGCTATTTAGCTGGAAAATATGTGTTGTGCAAGTAGTGTTTCTGAAATTTTACTAGAATTTAGTTGGAATATAAGGGCAAAAATATTTGCTGCTCGCGTATAAATCTTCAGGACCTGATTTTTTGATCAACTGGTCAAAGTATTGGTCGAAATTTTCTTTTCTGGCGGGCCTCTAAACCTCAACGGGGTCCGAGGCACACTATTAAACAAACACACTTTCTCTGGTTTCGCGTAACAGGGGGCTGCATCAAAGCTCTGCTTCTGTGGCTTCCTTAAGCAAAGCGGTTTCCTGACCTGCGCTCAGCCCGCATTTTAGCGGTACGGCTCGTCGTGTGCGATCCCACTCCAGCAGCGGGCCCAGAGTTTCGGGCAAGGGCCGACAGGTTAATCCTGCAGTCTCGGCACGGGATGTGTCGATATTCATGAAGTGCTCGTAGTCTGCTGCAATGGATGGCAACATGACGGGAAGGTCCGTCCATGGCTGAATGCCCGCCTCCAGTATTTGCTCTTCTTCGATCCATCGGAGGTGGGCGGGTGATTTGGTGACTGCGATAATTTTCTGCAACAGGTCGCCCAGATAGAGCGGCTGACTGGTTACATTCCAGATGCCGCCGCGTGCTTCCTGAGCACATGCCAGCGCGAAATCTGCTACATCCCGCACATCAATCATCTGCACTTTACGGGAAGCAGGAGCTGGCGCAGGCACGGTTGGGTGCTCGGTTTTTGCCTGATCAATCCGCCGAACCCACCATGTTAGCCTGTCCATGTAATCACCCGCTCCAATCAGCAGGCCAACCCGCAGCGAGGTGGCCTTGTCGCCAAGCATCTGCTCTGCAGTCTGTTCGCAGGCGCGTTTTAGCGGGCCATAAGAAGCGCTATAAGAGTCGGCAATGCTGCGCTCCTTAGGGGCAAGAGCACGCGCAAGTGAAAGATCTTCCTGCGTTGCGTCTGGAACAGTATCCCGCTCATTGAGCCTTGGCTTTGTAAAGGTGCTGTATGCAGAAATGGAGGAGATAAACACATAGCGCTGTAGCTTGTCTCCAAGCGCTTCAAGCAGGTGGCGGACGGCATCTGGTGCAAATGCGCAGGTATCAAAAGCCCAGTCGAACTCCCTGTCCTGCAAAATATTGAGATCACCGTATCGGTCTGCTGCAATGGCTTCCACGCCCTGTGGCAGCGCCCGATTGGTGTGCCCGCGCATCAGCACCGAAACCTCGTGTCCAGCTTCGGCAAGCGCATCCGTTATCGCACCGCCAAGAAACCCCGTGCCCCCAACAACCAAAACTCGCATAGTGCTCTCCCCCGTTTGTTTGCCCAGGCTATCTACGTCTCTGTGGTTGTCCAGTCACACCCTCAAGTTTTATGGTCAGCACAAATTTGATCTAACAGTTGCGCCAGCTTCGTTCCTATGTCCTCAGCTGGTGGAATAGAAGCGCAGAACAGGTGGGAACAATCATGTTGTTCTTTGTTTCTCCTACAAAGCACTTCGCTATGATGACGCTTTATCTCTGAGATTCGGTGGCGGTCGCTTCTGTGAAGAGGTTGGGAGGGAGTTCAGCTAGATGACCGATATTGTAAATGGCCTGCTACTGCGAAACCAACGTGTCCTCATGGGGTTGCGGTCGCCATTACGTAGAACTTTCCCAAGTGTGTGGAGCTTCCCCGGTGGGCATGTTGAAACTGGAGAGACACTTGAGGAGGCCCTTAAACGCGAACTTGGGGAGGAAGTTGGTGTAGAGCCAATGGCCTTTGCCAAACTCACCCAATTCAGCACACAGGCTGATATAGGGAAGGAGCCAATCGTATTCCATCTGTTCACTGTAGATCAGTGGGTTGGTGAGACAGAGAATCTGGGTGATGAGCACACTGAACTGCGTTGGGTGGACCACCGCGACGCAATCAACCTTCCGGGCCTTGCCTTTCCGCAATACCGGAATGTGTTTGATACCTTGAAGGAAAATGGTGCGCTGTCCTGACAACTCTTGCGGTCAGCTTTGAATATCCTGTTGTGCATCCGGCCCGCTGATCTTGCGGCCCCATTTGATGTTGGACCAGACCAACTCATGTAAAAAGTAGCAGATGAAGCCGAGGGTGGAACTGACAATAGCGATACCGCCGCCAACAGAAACTGAGCCTGTGAAGACGAAGCCAATCAAAGTCATGGAGAGAAGCCCCATGATCTGCCAGGTGACTGATTTCGTAAAAATACGCTGTGCTGAATCCATCTGAGATGCCCAGTTAAATGACTGCTTATAACCTCGTTGCTACCGGAAAAAATGATGATTGGACATTCAGAATATTAGCTGCAATAAGTTCATTTTGTTGATTTTAATCTACAATGGTGACTTTGATGGACAAGCGTGACAGGGCCAGTTTGTTTCGAACGCGGCTGTCGGGGGCAATGACGCTGGCGGATATGACCCGCAGCCAGCTGGCTCGGAGTGCCGGTGTTGACAGGTCCACCATTGGCCAACTGCTCAACAATGAGAATCCGCGGCTACCAAATGGTCAGTTGCTAGCCGATCTGGCAGCCTCGCTTCACGTAAGTACAGACTGGCTGCTGGGATTGACGAACAGGGCTGAGCGACCGGGGGATATAATCGCGCGGGCGATGGCGCTGAGCCCGGCAGAAAGGTCAGCAGTTGATGAGCAAATTCTCAATTGGCACAAGGAAGCGACGGGCCTGAAGGTGCGTCATGTGCCTGCAACCCTGCCGGACATCTTGAAGACCGATCGCATGCTTGCGTGGGAGTATGCCTCGTTTCGCGGACTGGATGCCGATGAGGTGGTGCAGTCCAACCGTGCGCAGCTGGATTGGCTGCGCTCCCTCAAAACCGACTATGAAATCGCTGTTCCGCTCCACGAATTCGAGGCCTGCGCGCAAGGCATTGGCTACTATGCGCATCTGGACAGAGAAACCCGCAGAGAACAACTTCAATTCGTCGCGGATACCTGCCGGCAGATGTTCCCGCGCCTGCGGTTGTTCCTGTTTGATGCGCACAAGGTCTTCAGTGCGCCTATCACCATTTACGGGCCCAATCTGGCGGTTGTGTATGTGGGGCAGTTCTATCTCGCATTCCGCGAGGCGGAAAGGGTCAGTTCGCTCACCGACCATTTCGATACGCTTGTGCGTGAAGCAACAGTGGATGCAAGAGATCTGGCGGACTACGTGGAGGCGCTCATCGAGCAATGCGGGTAACAAAACCTCATCCGCCTGATGCCCGTGAATACACGTGGCATCCTAGTTCTAAGGTGCTGAGCAAGATCCAGATGAGGTGGTTTATGCCTTTGCGGGTTGTTCTTGCTCGTTCACTGGTTTGCCGAAGTAAGCGTGGTAAAGGAACATAACGATCGAGAAAATGCCCCAACTGAAAACCACATCCCCTGGCACGCGGGCCCACACCAGAAATGTCATAACAGGACCATGGATTGTTTCAGGTGCGCGGGCGTGCCAGTAGCTTTCGGTGAAGCTGATGTATGCCTGATAGACGCCTTGCGGGATAAGTGAGAGACCGAGCATCATGGCAAGTCCGATGTTGAGACCCCAGAACGCTTGCTGCAACCATGTATCACTCCAACGATTAGCTGGAATGAGCGAGCGCAGGCAGAACAGCATCAGCCCGACACCTAACAGGCCATAAACGCCGAACATGGCGGCGTGGCCATGGGCTGGCGTAGAGTTAAGCCCCTGCATGTAATAGAGCGCCAGTGGCGGGTTGATAAAGAAGCCAAGCAGTCCGGCGCCAACAAGGTTCCAGAAAAGAACCGAAGCGAAAAAGGTGAGCGGCCATTTGTAGTGGTTAATCCACTTGGTGTTCTGTTCCAGCTTGTGGGTCTGATAGGCTTCAAAACCGATGACCAGCAGAGGAACAACCTCCAGCGCTGAGAACACGGCTCCAAGCGCCAGCACACCAATGGGTGTACCGCTCCAGTACAGATGGTGGAACGTGCCCAGCACACCGCCGGACATGAAGATGATCGTGGCGAAGATGACTGCAACAGCGGCAGTCGAAGCGCGCAGCAGTTGCAGGTTTACGAATATGAGGGCGATGATCGCAGTAGCGAAGACTTCGAAGACGCCCTCAACCCACAAATGCACCACCCACCAGCGCCAGTATTCCATAACGCTGATATGCGTGTTCTGACCCCAAAATAGCCCGGCACCGTAGAGCAAGCCAATGGCGGTGGCAGACAGAAGCGTCAAGGCGATAAGGCTGCGGTTGTGACCGCCCCTCAGGGCCGGGAAGAGTGCACGCAGCACCAGTACCAGCCAGAGCAGGAGACCGATAAACAGGAAGATCTGCCAGAAACGGCCCAGATCAACATACTCATAGCCTTGATGCCCGAACCAGAAGTTCATGGTGCGCGAGAAGAACTGATTGATCCCGAGCCACTCCCCGGCAAAGGAACCCACCACGATGATGATGAGGCAGACCCAGAGGAAGTTGACGCCGAACTTCTGATAGGCAGGGTCCTTTCCCGAAAGCAGGGGCGCCATGAACAAGCCTGTCGCCAGCCATGCAGTTGCGATCCAGAACACGGCTAATTGGGTGTGCCATGTACGTGAGACGGAGTAGGGGATGATTTCTGCCAAAGGAATGCCGTAGAGGTCTTGCCCCTCAATGGCATAGTGAGCGGTGAGAATTCCCAGAGCGACCTGCGCGATCATCAGGCCCACAACCACCCAGAAATACTTCGCGGTCGCCCGCATTGACGGAGTCAGCTTTACATTTGCCAGCGGGTTGCTGGCAGCACCACCACCCTCCGGAATAATGCGCTCACGCCATAAATCGTACTGACGCACATAGTAAAAACACAGTGCGCCCGCACAGCCGAGCAGTAGAAGAATGCTGATAATGGACCAGATGAAAGCGGCGCCAGTGGCGTGGTTGCCCACCAAAGGTTCATGGGGCCAGTTGCTGGTGTAGGAGATTGTATCACCTGGCCTGTTGGTGACGGAGCCCCACGATGTCCAGAAGAAGAAAGCCGAGAGCGCGCGTGCTTGATCCGGAGTAATCAGGATGTTTGGGGGGAAGGCATACTCATTTCTAAGATTCTGGTCGTCGATGTCTTCATAGGTGGCAAACAGTGTGGTGAAATGATCCTCGACCAGCTCGACGGCGGACATGCGGTCCGGTGAAATCGTGATGGTGTCGGTAGCTGGATCGTACCGGTTCTGGCGCATCTCTTCCTGAACAAGAACCTGAAGAAACGCGCGCTGCTCGTTGCTGGGTGGTGCAGCGTCTATGCCGTTTTGTGCGCGATGGAAAATATCCTCCAGCGCAAGTGCCTCTCTGTGTAGCCAGTCGGTGGACCAGTCCGGCGCAACATAGCTACCATGGCCCCAGATGCTGCCTTGCTGCATGCCACCTAAGGACTGCCAGACATTCTGGCCTTCCTCAATTTCCTCTCTTGTGTACATGACATCACCATTATCAGTGATAACGATGGCGGGGATTGGTGGTTTCAGCCGATAAATCTCGACACCGAAGAAGAGCAAAACACCAAAAGCGAGGACCATGCCAACGCTGAGAAGAATCCATAGCCGTTTGAGGGAAAAGGTTACATCATAGTCTTTATCAAACATGGCCTGTTGCTCCTCATCTTCTGGGAAAACATCCGTGTGTGTTTCAAATCAGACTATCAGCCGGTTTTTTTGGTGCGCCTCCGTCAGAAACGAGAGAGGCTTTGGGGTGTCTGCAAAGCATGGCAGTTGGGCAATTCTGTGAGGCGTTGATAAGGCCGGTTTGCTGAAGCTCACGAAAATACTCGTATGGATTACCTAAGGTGAATCAACAGGTTCGAGTTAGGGATATTTAATTGCAGATGGCGCATCATAAACCAAGCTGACAACTTGCTTATGAGGTTCACATGGGTTCCGTGCCCAGACTTTCGTGCACTCTTTCTGTTTTCCTTTTGCTTGGTACCCCGTTGCAGGCCGCTCAAGAACCAACCAACGAACAGGCCGCGATCGTTGCGCGCTGTGTTGAGGAACAGGGATTGGTCTATCCTGCAATGGCTTGCTTTGGTGAAGTGATTGACCAGTGCATCGGCACCCAAAACCAAGACAGCCATATGATCTACTGTTCAATTCAGGAGTATATGGTGTGGGACCAGCGCCTCAATACGACTTATACGCAGATCATGAAGATCGCGAGTACGGAGGTGAAAGCAAGCCTCAGGAGTGCGCAACGCGCCTGGATAGCGTTTCGGGATGATACCTGTTCAGCTAATGCATTGCTTTTCGATGGCACCGACGCGGGTCTAATCATGGCTGCGTGCATGGCCAGCCAGACTGCGATCCGCAGCCTGCAGCTTGATCAGTTTCTCAGCGACGCGCAGATCCAATAATCAAGGAAAGGGTGCTTTGTAATACCCCCCGGTACAGAAGGAGCATTAAAGCCTCTTTTTTGCAGGGGCCAATATTGAGGAATGGCGGGACAGGCCAATGTGGTTAGTCTGCACGGATGCTCGTTTGAATATCTATCGCGTCATCCAACCCTAAAAGCACCGAATGCGTTTTGGGGGGAGACGCCTTGAGGTCTGTGCTGATGAAGAAGGTTCTGATCCATATCGGTGCGCATGAAGCCGGTACAACTGCCCTGCAAAAGCAGCTTTACGCCAAACATCCGGATTTGTTTGATGATCCTACGCAGTTCAAAGCAAGCCGGTTTTTGCAACTCTACGAAGATCACAGTGTTAAGCCAGAAGCAGGGGAGCTGGCGGATCTGTTTCAGGAAGCACTCTTCAAGCCTGATACTGAGACCTGCCGCCTTTCTCACGAAAGGCTCTTGGGAAAGGCTTTTGTGCATAGGCAGTTTTATCCCAATGTGGAGCGGTATGTTCAGCTTGTCCGGGAACTGCAAAGGCGCGGTATTGAGGTCAAGACACTGGTCACCGTGCGCAATCGCACCGACTTTTTAGTCTCGTACTTTCTGGATAGCCTTGCGTGGCAGGACACTCCCAAAACCTTCCATGAGTTTGCAAACAATGCGGTGACACCCGCCTTTTCCTGGCAAACTTTGGAGGATCAGCTGGATAAACTACCCGTTACCTATTTGCCTCAGGAAGCGATGGAAAAGTACCCGGAGGAGTTTGTTGCTTGCATCAACAAGTTCTATGAGAAGAACCTGCTTGAGCCGGAGGATCTCTGCTACCGGGCAAATTCTGGGCTTAACGAGCTCGGTCTTTCCGTCATTCCGCAGCTCTCTGCCATTGAAGATCAGGGCCTTCGCACTGTTCTGCTGAAAAGTGCGCTGGACTACTGCAAGCAAGGCGAGCAGGCCATGGTCCTCTCCAAGGATATTGAGGTGATTTATCGCAAACATTTTCGCGAAGGAGACGTGGCTTTTGCCAAAGCAAACTTCCCGACACCATTCCGGAAAATCTATTCACAGTCTAAACCCGTGACAGAACAGTTCTGGTTTGCCTTTGCTAAAACGGATGCCTGATTAGCCTTTATTGCGTTATTTTTCTGATTGTTTTTTAAAAATATCTGTAATCGTAACGGGTTAGGTGAAGGTGTAATTTGCCGAGCCTGAACTTGATTGCGCGGCGGTAGTGTAAAAAGAACAGCTTTGGGAGCGATCCGGCTGCTGATATAGTGCCGTTCGGTCATCATAACGCCGACCTCACGTCGGTTTTACTGTACCGTTAGCAGCGTGCTGGAATAGTGTGCAAACCACTCAACTGACGGGAGAAATTGGTCCTCTCCGATTTATCGGGTGGCCTTGCGCTTTTGCGCAGGTTTCGCTGCAGCTTGAAAGCAATAATAATGACAGATGGACGAGAACGTCCCGATCAAGATGAGTGTAGAGGCGCCGTGTGACGCAGGTTCAACTTAAAAACCTCTCGAAAGTGTTCTCCGGGACACCGGCGGTCGATGCCATCAATGTTGATGTGGCGTGTGGTGAGTTTCTGGTGCTGCTGGGGCCATCTGGCTGTGGCAAAACCACCAGTCTGCGCATGGTCTGCGGGCTGGAGCAACCGACATCCGGGTCCATTTGGTTCAATGGACAGGAGGTGACCAATCTGCCTGTCCAGAAACGAAAAGTTGGCCTTGTTTCCCAGCGCTTCGGTTTGTTCCCGCATATGACGGTTGAGCAGAACGTCGCCTTTGGGCTGTCTGTAGGCGGTATGGCGGAGAGTGAACAGAAGCGGCACGTTGGCGAGATGCTGGAGATTGTGCGTCTTACGGACTTTGCCGGACGTTTTCCGGCGCAACTGTCGGGCGGGCAGATGCAACGGGTGGCCATTGCCCGCACGCTCGTAACACGGCCAAAAGTGCTACTACTGGACGAGCCCATGGCGAGCCTTGATACGCTGCTGCGGGCGGAGATGCGCCAGTTCATCCGTGATTTGCATGAGGAATATGGCATGACCACGCTGCTCGTCACCCATGATCAGATCGAGGCCATGGATCTGGCGGACAGGATTGCGGTGATGTTTGATGGCAGGGTCGCCCAGCTCGCTGCTCCCGATGAGATTTATCAGCAGCCCGCCGATGAGCGGACAGCCCGCTTCATGGGGCATTCCAACATCTTTGATTGTACACCTGTGTCTGATGGCTATGTGGAAAGTCTATTTGGCCCGCTCAAGCTTGGAGCAGGGTCAAACCGTGGCTTGAAACTGCCGAGAAAGGCCATGGTGCGCTATGAGAGTATCCGGATTGTTGAGAGCGTTGATCAGTCGCAAAGTAATGTTGTTTCCGGCACGATCACGCGAGCAGAGTTTCTTGGCGCAATGATGCGCTACACGCTTCAGGTGGGAGAGGGATTTCTAACCGTCGAGGAAGCGTCTTCGTTCAAAAGAAAAACAGGCGAGGCGGTCTCACTGACCCTTCCGCCTGAGCAAATCTGGTTGCTGCAATAAGCAGCCAAGCCGGTTGGGGGCAATCTATGAAAAAGACAAAATCACGCGCCAAGCAGATGTTGCTTGCAAGCACGCTCGCTGTTGTCAGCTGGAGCGGTGCGGTGCAGGCAGAGGACGCTCCGGGCATGTTCCGCAGTGAGTTTTTGCAGGGCAATATGGGATGGCCAGAGGTGACTGCGAAAGCCCGTGCGGAGGGCACCGTCAACTTCTACTACTGGGGTGGCTCGGATATCATCAACCTTTGGATTGATCAGGTGGCAACACCTGCATTGGCGGCGGAAGGTGTGACGCTGAATCCTGTGCGCATTACATCCACCAAAGACACCGTGGATGTGGTGATTGCCGAACTGGCCGCTGGCCGCGGCGAGGAAGAAGGCAGTGTGGATCTGGTCTGGGTGAACGGAGAGAATTTCTTTTCCCTCAAGCAGCAAAATGCACTGTGGGGCGCTTTTGCCGACCGTCTGCCAAACTCGGTGAATTTTGAATGGGACGAGAGCGATCCTCGGTCTCTTCTCAACCTGCGTGATTTCGGTGTTGAAACCGGCTTGCAGGAAATGCCGTGGTCTGGAGAGCAGTATGTCTGTTCCGTCAACCGTGCCCATGTTCCAGTAGATCAAACACCTGCAACGTTTGCGCAGCTCAAGGCCTATCTTGAGGCTAATCCGGGCAAGTTCACCTATGTGAAGCCGCCGCATTACCTCGGCAACACCTTCGTGCAATCCGTGCTTTATGCGCACAATCCGGACGGAACCGGCGCGGCGCCTTACCAGAAGAGCTTTGAGGAGCTGGGCGGCGCAGAGCTGGCGCGCTTGATGGAGCCGGGTATGGAGTACTTAAAGAGCCTTGAACCGCTCCTGCTGGGGGGCGCCAACGGCAGTCCGCGCTATCCGGAAAACTCTGATGAGCTGGATAACCTGTTCCTCAATTCCGAGGTGCACTTCGATTGCAAGTTCGGCGTGTTTGCCAATCACAACGGTCTGATCACCGGGACATATCCGGAGCAGGCGGAAGAGATGATCTTCCCGGTTGGCAACATGATCAAGAACAAGAACTACCTTACTGTTCCGCTTAACAGCCCGCATCCGGCTGCGGCCCTTGTTGCCATCAACTACTTCTCCTCCGTTGGTGCGCAGGCCTCCAAGCTGCAGGCCGCCGGTATGCCGGTTGGTCTGGATTTGTGGCGCTTGAACGATGAAGATGCTGCGGAGATAGCTGCCGCGGCGCCTCCACATTACGGCGTTACGCAGCAGGAACTGGACGCCAACATTGCACCGGACACCAACGCAAGCCTTGTTGATGTGATTGAGGCAACCTGGTTGGCGGTTATTGAACGCAAGGAAGACAAGCCATTGGCCGATATTGTGGCCCAGGTTTCCGGCGAATTGAACAACTGATAATCTTTCGGATGGCGGCGTGCTGCCATCCGCTCCAATTGTGAAATGAAAACATGATGCCAAAGGCACTTCCGGCCAAGATGATGAGAACTGCCTCTCCCGCGTTCATGCAAAACCTGCGCGATGTGGTGGAAATGACACCGCTGCTTGTGGTTCTGCTGGGCCTGTTTGGTGGCGCCTTGGTGCTAGGCCTCCTGCAAAGTTTTGGCTATGCGCCGTGGTTCGGCATCAACGAGTTTCCAACCACCCGTTACTTTGAACGGCTCTGGCTCTCCTCCGATTTCTGGTTCTCCTTGGGGCTGACGCTCTATTATGCCTTTGCGGCGACCTTGATCGGGCTTGTGATCTCGGTGCCGTTGAGCATTGCTCTTTCCAAGAGGTTCAAAGCCTCACGCCTGTTCAGTGCGCTCATCCGGCTGCCGTTAATGGTGCCGTATACCGTTGGCATTGCACTGGCGCTTGTGATGCTTGGCAACGGGGGGCTGCTGTCCCGCATGTCCGCAGGGCTTGGCCTGATCGATGACCCCTCGCAGTTTGTGCAGATCCTCAAGACCCATGGGGGCTGTGGGATTATCCTCGTTTACGTGTGGAAGCAGGTGCCGTTCATGACACTGAATTTGTCTGCCGTGCTCGCCCGCACAGGGGACGATACAGTGGAAGCGGCCATGGTGCTGGGGGCCAGTTCCCGGCAGATCTTCTGGCGCGTCACACTTCCACAAATTATGCCGGGCATCGTTTCCGCCTCGCTGATCTGCTTTGCTTTCAACATCGGTGCGTTTGAGGCTCCGCTCATCCTTGGCGGCGGCTATCCCGATACATTGCCTGTGCTGGCATGGCGCTATTTTCAGGATGCGAACTATGCCTTCCAGCTGCAGGGCATGGCCGTGGTCGTTTCACTGGCATTGGTTTCCGGCCTCTTCCTCGCCGCCTACTTACAGGGCTACCGCAGATTTGAACGGGCGAGGGGGCGTGTGTGATGATCGGAACGGCTTCCAAACTTCGTGATATCAAGGCGATCAACCCATGGCAGCGCCTGCTTGTGCTTGCCATGGCGGTCTTTACCATCGCCCCCTTTGCACCGCTGATCATCCAGTCACTGGCGTTTCGATGGGCATGGCCGAACATCCTGCCAACGGTCTGGTGGTTTGAACAGCGTCAGCGCTCGCCGTTTCCGCTTGCATGGGACTATGTCTTCTCGCCAAGCTCTCGTGTTGTTGAAGCAACCATCAACACACTGGGCATCGGCATAACGGTGACGCTCCTGTGTCTGGTGATCTGCCTGCCTGCGGCCCGTGTGCTGGGGCAGCGCACCTTTCGCGGCAAGAACCAGCTTGAGTTCCTGATCGCCCTGCCGCTGCTCTTGCCGGAAGCTGCAATTGGCATCGCCTTGCTGATGATCTTCATCGCACTGGATTTGGCGGGCACCTATGTGGGTGTCATTATCGTACACCTGATCCCGACGATCCCCTATATGGCGCGTACGCTGACTTCCGTGTATCAGGGCCACGGCACAGACGCGGAAGACCACGCCCGCGTGCTGGGTGCCAACAGGCGGCAGATTTTCTTCCGCGTGACATTGCCCATGATCCTGCCCGGTGTGATTGCCGGTTGCCTGTTCACCTTTCTGGTGTCCACCAACCTGTTCCTGCTGACCTTCTTCATCGGACAAGGTCACATCGTCACGCTGCCAACGCTGCTGTTTGCCAAGATCTCTGGTGGGGCTCTGGATGCCACAGGAGCAGGCATCGCCCTGATCGCCTCCGTCCCCGGCGTCATTCTGCTCATCTTCACAGATCGCTTTATCCGCAACTACCCACTTGCTGAGTAAGCCCAAACGCAACGAACCAACGCACCGCCCTGATGAAGGGGCGATGCGTTGGGTTGGTTTAGTGCAACTGCCCGTTGGCAGGGCAGCGGTTGGTGCCTAGATATAGACCGCAGGTGTCACCACGTTGCTCAAGCCCGCTGCCCGCAAGTCCTGTGCAATGCGTTCCACATCTGGCTGTTTCATTGTGGGCCAGTTGCGGGCCTCGCCTTGCACGCCGTGGTGCTGGAAGGCGTTGAGGCGTAGCGGCAAGTTGCTGTCCAGAGCTCCGACGAACCTAGAGAGTTCTGCAATTTCCTTGGCGGTATCAGTTCGTTCCGGAATAAGCAGATAGCGCAGCTCGTGCAGCTTGCCTGCCTCAAACAGTAGTCTGGCAGAGGAGAGAACCCGCTCGTTGCTGCGTGTGGTGAGCTGGCTGTGTAGGTCCCCTTCAAAGGCTTTGATGTCCAGCATCACGCCATCGGTCACCGGCAGAACAGTCTTCCATGCTGCTTCGGGGAGATAGCCGTTGCTGTCGATGAAGCACGTCAAGTCCTTCAGCTTGTCATTCGCTTTGATCGCCGTGAACAGGGCGATGATGAACTTGAGCTGCATGGTTGCTTCGCCACCAGAGACCGTAATGCCATTGAGGAACGGTTTGTTCTGGTCGAGCAGCGCCAGCACATTATCAACGCTGTACTGCGTTACCTTGGGGTTGGCGTTGATGGGGCAGATGTCCAGACACTTGTCGCAGTGCTCGCAAATGCTGGGATCGTACAGCACCTTGCCTTGCACTATGGTTAGCGCGCCGGTTGAACAGACAGGCAGGCAGTCACCGCAATCATTACACAGCTTCATGGTGTGCGGATTGTGGCAACTTGGGCAGGCAAAGTTGCATCCTTGCAAAAACAGGACAAGCCGGCTACCCGGCCCGTCCACGCAGGAAAACTTCAGAACCTTACTGACTGTAGCGAGGGGCAAGTTCATGGCTCATCACTCTTGGAGCACGCTCCAGTATCTTCCCCTTGTCGGCAGCTTCAGCACCCAACACCGTGGTGTTGGTACGCGACCCACCACACTCTTTGAACTTGGCAATGTCTGACAGCCGCACCATGTAGCCCGTGATACGCACCAGATCATTGTTGGAGATATTTGCGGAAAACTCTCGGAAGCCCTGCGAGAATGCGCCCTTCACCAGCTGCTTCAGTGCTGCCAGGTTGTTCTCGACGGTTTCGTCGAGTGTCAGGATTTCCGACACACCGGATGGATAGAACGCGTGGTGTTCTGCCAGCGCCTGAACATGACTTACCGGATCCGGCTCGCTGCCGTATGGAATACGAACGCCCGGTGTGCAGCCATCATCATCGCTAAGGCCCGCCTGGGAATGTAGCATGGCTTTGCCGCGCCAGACGTTTTCAATCGGACGGGCTTCAACAGCATCATAAAGAGCCTTGGAAATGCGGTGGCCAAGCTTATTGGCGGTCTCGTCATGCCCGTACTTGCCGGTGCGGCCTTCTTTTGCCTGCAATTCATCAACGCACTGCGCCATGGCGAAGATGCCATACATGGCGGCAAAGCGGTCTTTTCGGATCCAGCCTTCTTTCACGAGGAAGCTTTCAAAGAAGCCAGACTTATTGAAGAGATGATCGATGCGCGCTTCGGTGAGACGGAAGTTGAGGTCGATGTACTTTGGCAACGTGTTTTCAAAGAAATCTGCCGTGTCTTTGGACCGGCGCGCCACTTCACGCAGGTTGATGCGGGTCAGCGTGGAGGCACCGCCGCATAGAGGCAGCACGTTATAGCAGCTGGCGATACCGTAGCCGTACTCATCAAACAGGGGCTGATTGAGCGGGTTGTTGGCAATGTGTGGCTTTGAACATTCGATGATGCTTTGGCAGGCCTGACTGAAAATTTCGTCAGAGCTGACTTCAGGGTCCCAGATAAATGTCACGTTCGGCGCGATCTGCTTCAGCTCGGCGTCAATGCGCATGATTGTGCGGGCAACACGATTATCGGTTGGCCCCACGTTGGCATGCATGAACGCATCCGGCAGAACGCGGTCCAGATACCGCCAGAAAAGCTCGAGCTTTTTGTAAAGGTCTTCGTCGCTGACATCGTCACAGTAGGGCAGTAACAGATCATCAAGGCGTCCGATAAACACCGGCATGTTGGTGACCGACGGTACGTGATGGTAGGCAATCGTCAGGGAGTTGATCGCTTCATCCAGCGTTGTGGCAGGATCCAGCTCAAGGTAGGTGCTGCCCTTTTCCAGAACAATGGAATAATCAGGCATCACATAGCGCGGTTTGAAAGGCGCATGGCCCTCGTACATGTCGCAGATAACGCGCTCTTCCAGCGCCTTGGCGGTTTCTTCATCAAGCTCAGGATAAGGCAGAGAGTTTTCTGCTTCCAGCGAGAGGTACCGCGCCTTTTGCGCAAAGGAGAGGCCAGGGTCTTCAGCAATGCCCTTAAACCGTTTCGTCAGCTCCATCATGGGTCAAATCCTTCTTGCTCTTAAGAGGCAATCTTAAACCTGCGCAAGACTTGAGGATTTGAACTATCGCAATTTTGGCTTTGAAAATTGCTGCGATGCACAGGCACATTGGCGCGGAGCTTCGCAGAGCCATTTGATGGGTGCCGGTACTGTGCAGTCTCTCTCTTCAGGGGGTGTAGTTGTATGATACACACCACCGCTTTCTTAACAAAATGGTGATTGAATCCGGCGGGTGAGCGATAAAAAAAACGTCATTGGTGAGAGAAGATGCAACTAAAAGACGCTGTTACAGTAGATTTTCGCAATAAATATCATCTGCTTGCGATCAACAATATTCTCATCCCCTGGGCCTATGACTACCTGATTGGTCTTGTGAGAAATATCCTGATTGCACTGCCAATTCAGAGCAGCCCCGACTTTTCGGTGCTGTCTATCGCAGTCTTTCTTCTAATGAATCTCTATAACCTGTACCTGATCAGGTCCTTCAAGGGGCGTGAGCTCGGCATGGGGATCGTTCTTGTGGTTCTGAATGTCATCTCGTTGATATTCCTGGCGTCTGTTTCCTTCTTCACCGCGATACCGACCATACCGCTGGTGCTTGGTACAATGTTTTAGGTGTCCGGCTTACGGACGCGAGGAAATGGCTGTCACCTGGGAACGGTCAGGAGTTGTGAGCTCAAATAGAAAAAACCCGGCTCTAATGAAGCCGGGTTTTGTATTTTTTGACGCCCAACGCAGAAACTATGCGTTTTCGGAAGCT
Organism: Pseudovibrio japonicus; assembly: GCF_014651595.1. GTDB lineage: Bacteria > Pseudomonadota > Alphaproteobacteria > Rhizobiales > Stappiaceae > Pseudovibrio > Pseudovibrio japonicus. Next base: position 239,396 of record NZ_BMXE01000007.1, read on the forward strand.
TTCGTTGTGTCCAGATCGCTCGCATCGTGGCGTTCCGGTACCTGCTGGCTTTCCTCACCCCATGTACGGTTCACGCGCTTGCCGCGTTTAACCGCAGGACGCTCTGCGATTTCCTCTGCCCAACGCTTGACGTTTTTATAGTCGTCTACTTCAAGGAATTCGGCGGCATCATAAAGGTAACCCAGCACCAGACCGCCGTACCATGGGAAAATCGCCATATCAGCAATGGTGTACTCATCACCAGCCATAAAGCGGCGCTCGGCCAGATTGCGGTCCAGCACGTCCAGCTGGCGCTTCACTTCCATGGAAAAGCGATTGATCGGGTATTCATATTTTTCTGGCGCATACGCATAGAAGTGGCCGAAACCACCGCCCAGATAAGGAGCTGACCCCATCTGCCAGAATAGCCAGTTGAGCGTTTCTGTTCTCGCTGCTGGGTCTTTTGGCAGGAACGCGCCGAACTTTTCTGCCAGATAAACCAGAATAGACCCGGATTCAAAGACACGGGTCGGTGTTTTGGTGCTGTGATCAATCAGCGCCGGGATCTTGGAGTTTGGGTTGGCCTCAACAAATCCGCTCGAGAACTGGTCGCCGTCGCCGATCTTGATCAGCCATGCGTCATACTCTGCCTCGGTAAAGCCAGCAGCCAGCAGCTCTTCCAGCATGATGGTGACTTTCACACCATTAGGTGTCGCCAGCGAATAAAGCTGGAGTGGGTGCTTGCCAACCGGCAGGTCCTTGTCATGGGTTGGGCCCGCAATCGGACGGTTGATGTTTGCAAACCGGCCGCCGCTTTCCTGGTCCCACTTCCAAACCTTTGGTGGGGTATATTCTTGGCTGTCACTCATGAAATTGTGGCTCCGTAAATATTGTATGCAAATGGGTACGGGCAGTTATTTATACTGCACTCTTCTACTCAACAAATGGGTGGCACCCCATTAAAGTCAAGTATCCCATCAAAAACAAGGTATTGGACGTAACTTCCGAGCGTATTGTCCAGCACCTAAACCGGTTGTGTGCCTAACTAAAAATTGCTTTTCTCAAAACACCAACCGGAATATTGTTCGCTGCATATACTAAACTTTGAGATTCATTTTTTGCATTGCTGGACTGATCAAATGACTGTGATACCGACACTTGAAACAAAAAGATTGCGCTTGAGGCCGATGACGATCGAGGATTGGCCTGCTTATGAGCAATTGATGCGGTCTGAACGCTCGCGCTTTATGGGGGGGCCAACCCCTAAATACGTCACATGGGGCATTTTTAGCCACGACATTGCCCATTGGACGTTGTTTGGCCATGGGGCGTTGATGATTGATGACAAAACCACGGACAAAACCGTTGGTCAGGTCGGTCTTAATCACGGCCCACTTTTTCCAGAAACTGAGCTCGGATGGTTCCTGTATGACGGTTTTGAAGGGCATGGGTATGCTCTGGAAGCTGCCTTGAGGATGCGCCAATGGGGGTTTGAGGAGTTTGGCCTGAAAACGCTTGTCAGCTACATCGACCAGAAAAACGAGCGTTCTTGCAAGCTGGCCGAACGGATGGGTGCGGTGATCGACCCCGATGCGCCCTGCCTTGATCCGGATGATTTAGTCTACCGCCATCCAGCTCCTTAACGCGCTGCCAAAAAAGATTCCGCTTTTTTCTCATCACCACGTCACATCTGCAGCAGTTGCCTCGTCGAGCCTGTGAAGACAACAAAACAATCACTGGAGATGACTATGAACACCGATAACACCATCAACCACTACGAAAGCGGTGCCCAGATCATGAAGGCCCTTGAGGGCGTGGAAGCGGCCATTGCCGCCACCGGATTTGACGAGAAGCTTCACCACCTCATTTTGCTGCGTGCTTCCCAGATCAACGGCTGCGGCTTCTGTGTGAAGATGCATTCCCGTGATGCCCGCAAGGCTGGCGAAACCAACCATCGTCTGGATCACCTCATCATCTGGCGCCACTCCGATGATTTTTCAGAAAAAGAGAAGCTGGCGTTTGAATGGACCGAAGCGCTGACGAGACTGGACAAAGAAGAAGATCTGCCTCGCTTGAGAAAAGAACTCAGGGCCCATTACAGCGATCAGGAAATTTCCACCATGACGGCAATGATCGGCATGATCAATCTTTGGAACCGGGTAGCAATATCGAACCATTGAGCATGAACACAGATAAATCACTGAATGCATTTGAACAGGCCAGACCCATGTTAATGGGGCTGGCTTACCGCTTGCTCGGAACAACCGCCGAAGCCGAAGACGTGGTGCAGGAAACCTACCTCAGTTGGTCGTCTGCCAACCAAGCGGACATTGACAATCCCGATGCATGGCTAACGACGGTTTGCACGCGTAAAGCACTTGATCAGCTCAAATCAGCACGTAAAAAACGCGAAAATTACGTCGGTATGTGGCTGCCAGAACCCTTACACACCGCAACGCTGGACACGCCTGAAGACCATGTGGAGCTTTCGCAAAGCCTCACCACGGCGTTTCTTGTGGTGATGGAACGTCTGGCTCCCAAAGAGCGGGCCGCCTTTTTGCTGCGCGAAGTGTTCTCCGCAAGCTATGAAGAAGTAGCTGAGATACTGGAAGTCAGCCCAACCAGTTGCCGCAAACTGGTTTCGCGGGCAAAGACCAACGTTCAGCAAAAAGCCAATCGCTTCACCGTACCTGAGGAGAAGCAGCGCGCGATGATCGGTATGTTCCAAAATGCGCTGGAGACCGGCGAAACCGCAGAACTATCCCAACATCTTGCTGCAGATGTTGTCCTCATCTCTGATGGCGGCGGCAAGGTCAATGCCATTCCGGAACCTCTCATGGGACTGGAAAAGGTGGTTGACTTTATCGACAAGGCGATTTCACCAGCAACGCGCAGTGGCAAAGCCTGGGTGGAAGAACTCAACTCCAGCCTGTCACTGGTTACCGTAGACGGCGGCGGTATCACGACTGTCTTCACGTTTGGCTATGATGAGGACATGAAAGTCAACGCCATCTACGCACAGCGAAATCCGGACAAACTTGGCGCTGTTCACTAAGGCTTGCAAAACAGCGAGGGCAGGCTGCTAAAGGTCTGTCTTGCAACCTGGCAGGGAACCCTCTAGCCTCTCCACGATTGTTTTAGGGGGGAACTCATGTCCATTGAAATGATTTTTGCATTGGTGTTTGCGACAGCAGCTTTGGTGGCCATTCCAGGCCCCAACGTGGCACTCATCATTGCCAATACCATCAGCCATGGGTTCCGCTTCGGCGCAGTTACAGTGCTTGGTACCACTCTTGGCGTTGCTGTTCAGCTCAGTATTGTTGTGCTCGGATTCTCAGCCTTGCTGGCGTTGGTCGCCGACGCATTTTTATGGGTGAAGTGGCTGGGCGCTGCATATCTTGTCTATCTTGGCATCAAGTCGTGGCGTGAACGGACGGAGATGCTGCAGAATGCTGAGGCGAGCACCACCCCTTTGAGCCGTTTATTCTGGCAGGGCATGCTGCTTGCCATGATCAATCCTAAGACGCTTATCTTCAGCGCAGCCTTTCTTCCGCAGTTTGTGGCTGATCAGAGTGCCACCTATGCCTTGGCGCAGCCTGCACTACTCTACCTTGCTGTGGTCTTGTGCGGAGATCTATGCTGGGCAGCGCTGGCACGCTCCGCAACACCGCTCTTCCGAAGCATCGGCCACTTGCGTAACAAGCTCACCGGTCTGCTCTTTATTGGCTCAGGTGTGGGTCTCGCACTGGCGCGTTTTGAGCGATAAACTCAGGCTTTCCTCCCAATTGGAATGATCTCGCGAGAGGCGGCATGGAAAGGCTCACCGGTCCATTCACCCAGCCATGTTTCCACGCGCAGACCAGCTTCTTGCAAAAGCTGGTCTAGCCTTTCCTTTGCCGTATATTTGATTTGCGAGGGCGCGCTGAATACCTGACCGCTTTCCAGATCCTTGTAGGCGTTTGTAAAGCTCAAAACCTGCGTTGGCTCGTCGTAGTGGGATATGTTCCAGCTTTCGATTTCACCCAGTTCTTCGTGCTGCGTCCGCTTTAGTGTTTCGCTCTTGCTGCGGGTCTTCCTTCCCGGAAAATTTGGGTTGCGGGTGTCAAAGACAAACTGGCCAGTTGGTTTCAAATGCATGGCAATCTTGCTGAGTGCCAAACGCTGGTCTTCTTCAGTCAGAAAGAACTGGAAGGAATGCCCTGTCAGGCAGATCAGATCAAACGTCTCACCAAGCTCGAAATGGCGTGCATCTCCTTCAACCCAGGTAACCTGATCACCGCCAGGACGGCTGCGCGCAATCTCCAACATGGCAGCAGCAGGATCCAATCCAACCACATGACGGCCCTTTGCCAATTGAACCGTCAGTTCGCCGGTGCCGCATCCCAAATCAAGGACTGAATCTGCGTCACTGGCAAGATCTTTGCAAAAGGTGTGATCGGTGCGATCATGCGGTGCCAGCTCGTAAAATTGAGCCAGATGAGGGTCCGTGAAAATGGTACGTTCGTTCATTGTGAAATGAGTTCTCCCAAACAGAAACAGCACCATAGAACGCAAGGGCCGCTTGTACAAATCCTGACCAAACCAACGGCTCGAAAGCTTTACAGGCTGTCTGTTCACAGCATCCTGATCTGATTATTCTTGTCTGGATGAATCAGTTTCCGTGCCAGCGGAATGAAGACCCGTTGCAGCAGAGAAAGGTACTCTCATGGCTAACCCGCTTTATGATCGTTTGTTCGGGATCCATGCCGGCAAAAGCAAACCTTTTTTGCTGCTTGAGGATGGTACCCCGATTTCCTACAGAGCGTTTCTTGCCACAACCGCCCAGCTTGCCCATGTGCTTGTCAATCATGGACTAAAACCGGATGACCGGGTGGCTGTGCAAGTTGAAAAGTCCCCTGAAGCGTTGGCGCTTTACGGGGCCTGCGTGCAAGCGGGGCTTGTCTTCCTGCCGCTCAATACCGCTTACACCAGCGAGGAACTTGCCTATTTCCTTGAAAATAGTGGTGCTTCTCTGCTCGTCTGTGATGGAGCAAAGGCAGATCAGCTTCGCCTGCTGGCTGAAGGTTCAGGTGTGCTTCTTGAGACCCTGAACGGTGGTGGCTCAGGCTCATTGATGGGTGAGGCAAGTGCGCAGCCGAGCACGTTTACAACAGTAGACCGGGACCTGCAGGACCTTGCGGCGTTCCTCTATACATCCGGTACGACCGGACGATCCAAAGGGGCTATGCTGACACAGGACAATCTGCTTTCCAACGCGGACGTACTGGTCGACTACTGGCGCTTTTCCGAAGAGGATGTGCTGCTGCACGCCCTACCAATTTTCCATACCCACGGGTTGTTTGTGGCGAGCAATGTAATTCTAGCGGTTGGTGGTTCCATGATCTTTCTGCCCAAGTTCGATCAGGATGCCATCGTGGAACGGCTCCCGCAGGCAACCTCAATGATGGGCGTGCCGACCTTCTATACCCGGTTGCTGGGGGATGATCGTTTCACCAAAGAGCTCACAACGCATATGCGCCTATTCACCTCTGGAAGCGCGCCGTTATTGGCCGACACCCATCGACAGTTTGAGCAGCGTACCGGTCATAGAATTCTGGAACGCTACGGAATGACCGAGACCAATATGAATACGTCCAACCCCTACGATGGAGAGCGGCGGGCCGGAACGGTTGGCTTCCCGCTTCCGGGTGTTGAACTAAAAATCACCGACCCCGAAAGCGGTGTGGAATTGCAGAAGGGTAGTATCGGTGTCATTGAGATCAGGGGCCGTAATGTCTTCAAAGGCTACTGGCAGATGCCGGAGAAAACCGCAACAGAATTGCGCGAAGATGGGTTCTTCATCACCGGTGATATGGGCAAGATAGATGAAGACGGCTATGTCCATATTGTCGGGCGCAACAAGGATCTCATCATCTCAGGCGGATACAACATCTACCCAAAAGAGATTGAGCTTGTGCTTGATGAACAACCCGGTGTTCTGGAGAGCGCCGTCATCGGCGTGCCCCACACAGATTTCGGCGAAGCTCCCCTTGGCCTCATAGTGCCGGAAAAGGACCATGCACCGGACCTTGACCAGATCATGGCCAGCGTAAAGCAACGCCTCGCCCGCTTCAAACATCCCCAAAAGCTCCTGCTAATCGACAATCTCCCACGCAACACCATGGGCAAAGTCCAAAAAAACATCCTGCGGGAGCGTTATAGTGAGCGTGTATAGGGAAGTGGGTAGCGTGGCTTAACCGCCAGTGTGCAATCCATCGCGATATTCCAGATCTAGCGGCCACTGAAGCTTTGGAAGCCTTTGCAGGCGGTTGGGCTGGGGGCGTTGGGTTGGCTGAGTTCGGCGCATGTCTTTCTTGTGACCGATGATACGCAGGCTATTGCGCGTTGATTCTGGGCCCGTGTTGTTATCACGTTGCTGAAATCTGCCTTGATCAGGGCGCAGGCCTGATTGACGCTGTTGTTGATAGCGGTTGCTGTGGGGTGCTGCCTTGTGGAGGCGTCGATACCCATTTTCTCAAACGCACAGGCCTTCAGCTTCTCACACATGTTTGCAATTGCGATGTTGAGTTCAAAGCTCACGCCTGCAGATGTAAGGCTGGAAGACGTAATGAGCAGGAAAAAGGCAAGGCTCAGGTTTTTCATGGGGTTCAGCTATGTATTGGTCATAGCGCATTGTTGGTTACCCATGTGACCAGCACAAGCACCGAAATTTCAGGTGTCACCCGAAGCCCCGATACCGCCAAACTGTGAGTTAGGATGCCGAAGCGTTAGGATACTGCCTCAGTTCATATTCAAGCATTCTGCACTACGACTTATTTGAAGAGTTGCTCTGCGATGATCCTGGAGCCGAATTGGTTCAGGTGATTGTGATCACGATATAAAAACCGACCTTCCTTAACTAACTCGCAGATGCCATCGGGACAGAAAACTGCTTTCGGATCAATAAAGTCGACATTATCGTAGCGCTCCGCAATGTTTTGGAGGTGGGATTGGGCAATGACATTTTGCTTTTCGGTTTCAGAAAGGTTCAGAATGCACTTCTCGGCATTGATCGCGCCGTACTTACACGGGCGCACATGTTTGCCGTTGCTTATTCCCGGGACCTGATTGACAAGTGTGATGCTTGTTGCAGCCCCGTCAAACTGAGTAATCACCTCTTCGAGACTGGAGAAAAACTGCTTGGCCCTTATCGGGTCCTCTTTGGTAACGCCATCAACCTCCGTTGAGATGTTCGCGCTCCAGTACCCAGCCATAAAAATCCGCTTTGGTTTGAGTTCATTCTTCAGGAACTCCAAGACGCGCGCATTGTAGGTGTTGCACTCTGTTCGTGCGTTCGTTGAGCTCCAGCTACCCCGATCTTTCACTGGGGCGCAGCCGGGTTTTTGAAACAGGTGTAAGCTCTTCTCTCGTTTCGAAAAGACGTCGTTCATTCCAAACGCGAAGTGCTCGGCATGAGAGTCTCCCCAGATTACACTTTGCACAGGCTGTTTCTGCTGATCACCAAGGGCGCATAAATTGCCGTTCCATCCTGGGGTGTTGCAGTAGTGTTGCTGGAACGTATTGCGGTAATTGACGGCCAATACGTGGGTTAGGTTTTGTTCCGGGAAGACCCATCTCATCCGGTCGGTGTCTGAGATTACAAAGGCCATGATCAGCAGGAGCGTCGTTGCGCCAACTGGTGCAGATAGCTCTCTGAAACGTGCGGGCTTCCTTCCCAATTCGCGCATGGGTCGCTCAACTCCAACGTATAAAACAATCGCCAACCCAAGTGAGATTAACAGGCCTAAGCCCCTGAGAATTGGGCTGCTTGGGTAATCCTCAATGAAGGAATAGGAGAGGACAAAAACAGGCCAATGGACGAGGTATAGACTGTAGGAGACCCTGCCTAGAAGGCGTAGGGGAAGGCAACTTAAGGCTGATGATATGATTGCGCCGCGCAGATTGCCAGAAAGCAACAAGAAGGCAACTGACACAGTTAGCGCAAGCGCAGGGAACGAGGGCCACGCCGCTCCACTGGCTGTGAAGATACTGAATATAATGACTGCGCTTGCGGCAAGTTGAGACAAAGCAACCTGCCACGCCCCGGACCAATCGAACTGCCTCTCCTTGAGACATACGATCAGGCCCCCGAGTGCAAACTGCCACAGGCGTGTGGGGAGGGAGTAATAGGCGACATCTGGATCGTTGAATGCCAGGATCAACGAGGCAGTAAAGGAAAGGGCGATGATACATACAAAGATCGGAATGTGTGCTTTGGGGGAGCACTTCAGTATCCCAAAGCAGATCAATGGCCAGACAAGATAGAACTGAACTTCCACCCCTAGGGACCAGGTATGCAGAAATGGTTTGAAGTTGGCAGTCGTAGCGAAATATCCCGGTCCTTCAGGGGCGGTGATGTTATAGGCAAATATTGAAGCTGGAACCAGATTATCATAGAGCTCTGGCAGCCCGTAGGTCCAACCTGAGACAAAGATAGTGAGCATGGTGACAATCAAGGTCACGTAGTAGGCAGGGGCGATCCGCCAGAAGCGCTTTCGATAAAACCCCAACACTCCGCTAGGTGTCCAGATAAACCGTTGTGACATAACAATTTGTGTCATCAGGTAGCCGGAAAGAACAAAAAAGATATCGACCCCGACAAAACCGCCTTCGACACCGAGCAATTTGAAGTGAAAGAGGAGTACGGCAAGGACCGCAAGACCTCTCATCCCTTCTATGTCTGAACGAAAACCGGCCTGAGATGCTCGTACCATCGAACCGCCTGTCTTGTGGCCCCTAAGGGGGATGGTTTCAAATTCCGTAGACTTGAGAGAGGTAAGAATAGTTCATGTTCTCAGGTGACATGAATTGGAAGATCTCAGGGGGATTTGAATGGCTTTGCAGCGGATAAACGAATGTAGCGAGGAACAATGAGGTGCCTCGCTACATCTTGGATCATGGGCATATCAAACGTGAGGCCGCAGCGCTCACGTCAAATTAAAGCGGAGAGACATCCACGTAGACTTGGTAGTCCGAAATCAGATTGTCTTTGAGCTTCAAGACTGCAGAGAAGGGAATTTGCAGTGTGCTCTTGTCGTGGCGGGTGTAGTGCACATACCCAGTACAGATGACGTTTTCGTCTACTGTCCACGCATCCTTAATTGTGTGAGACATAGCTACGATGGATTGGAAGAAGGCCCGGTTTGCTTCAACAACGGCGTCATATCCAACTATTTCATCAAAATTGCCAAGCTGGAAACGAACGTTTGGCGTCAGAAAGGCGCCAACGCCTTCTGCACTCAGGGAATCGACGGCTTTATATAGCTGCTCTGAAAATTCACGAGCGTTAATGGAGACTTCTACAAGCTGTACCATGGAATTTCCTATGATTTATTTCGGGGTTGGGAGCAGTCACTCAGGTGCGCCTGCTAAGAATTTGGTCAGAGCTTATCTGAGGCGAGATCGTGGGAACTGAACATGACCATTGGTGAGTGCAAGGCCCAGAAACAGCACAGCGATCGATGCAAAAATTGTGATGCTGACTGGTTCTTTGAAGGCGATCGCTGCGACTAGAATGCCTGATACGGTCGCAAAGTATCCAACTTGACTAAAGCCCACGCTGTCGGTTCTGCTCTGAATGAAAAATGTCAATGCAAAGCTTCCGGCTGATAAGAAGCCGATTGTAAGCAGGACCCACCAGATACTTTGCAAAGGCTCGACAACATTGGTCAGACTATCGAGTAGCAATAGTGCAGGGGCAAGCAATAGCACTTGAGAGAACAAAGTACCTGCTGCGGTCGCAATCGGGCTCGTATCAGTTGGGTAGGCTTTGTTTCGGTAAATATTTGAAATAGCGAGAGATAAGGGCATTCCAGCGCCTACAAGGATCCATTTGGGATCAAAATGTGCGACCTGAGCTCCGCTTAATGTCGCAAGGCTGATGCCAATCAAGCCGAGTGAGATACCGAACAACCGCTGAGGGGCAATCAATTTACGCTCAAGAACAGAACTAAGGGCTGCAGTCACCATCGGTGATAAGGTGGTCATAACCGTCAGTAACCAGGCAGGTATGTGCTGGAGCGCAATGTAGGCCACCAGAGATGGTATAGTGACGCCGAGAAAGCCATTCAGCAGGTAGTATCTAATGTGGCGCAGTCTGAGAAAGATTTTCTCCTGTTTATAGTGAAGCAACAGATACAAAAATAAACCAGCGACAAGCATCTGCATCAATGTAGCGCTCAGTGCAGTTACGCCTGCCTGCATCACCAGTTTGGCGAGCGCATAATTCACGCCGACAATCGCTCCAATAAGGATGATGTACCCCGTTGGATTACCGGGTTTTTCTGAAATGGAGAGAACAGCACCGTTGCTCATCATGCTGCTCCTTTTTGGATAATGCCGATATGGTCGCGGCCATGAGGTTTGGTCAGGTCCAGCTCTGGTCCGATAGGGATAATGCCATTCGGGTTTATCTGCAGATGACTGCGAAAATAGTGCTCCCGCATCCGCTTGAAGTTCACTGTTTCTGCGATGCCGGGGATTTGATAGAGCTCGCGCAGATACGGTCCCAGGTTCGTGTAATCTGCAATTCTCCGCAGGTCCGTTTTGAAATGCGTGACGTAAACCGCGTCAAACCGGATTAGTGTCGCAAACAACCTCCAGTCAGCCTCTGTAATCTGATGCCCTACCAGATATCTTTGGTAACCCAACAGGTTGTCTAACTTATCTAGCGTATCAAACAACTCGCTTACGGCTTCTGTGTAGGCAGCCTGTGACGTGGCAAAGCCAGCTTTGTAAACGCCTGAGTTTACAGTGTTCTGTATCAAGCCAGAAATCTCGTCAATTTCGTGAGATAGCTCATCAGGATGATAATTGACGGGTGAAGAAGCGAGAGCGCCGAAGGATGTGTTCAGCATCCGCATAATATCTGCGGAGTTATTGCTGACGATCTTGCCCGTCTTCTTGTCTACCAGGAGCGGAACTGTCAGAGGACCGGTGTATCGGGGGAGGGCGCGCAGATAGACCTCAAAGATGAACTCATCCCTTGGTACACCTGCAGCTTCGTCAAATAATGATTGATCGATCTGCCAGCCCTTTTCGCCCATGAAGGGATGCATCTCGGTTATAGATATTGCACTCTCTAATCCCGTCAATGCACGCATCACCATGGCGCGGTGACACCAAGGGCAGGCATGAGAGGTGTAAAGATGGTACCTGCCAGCCTCGACAGGAAATTCAGCACCCTCATGGGGCTCGATCCAGTGACGGATATCGCTGTTAAATCGGATGAGTTTACCGTCAGTTGAAACGGGTTTCTCACGCAGTTCACCATTAATAAGCATCATAGCCATAGCACGTTCCTCTTTTGATGCTGAGAGGCTACTTGGTTTCCATTACTGTGATAATCGTCTAATATAGAAACTAATAGGTGAGCAAAAGAGAACGGTTAGAGGCTGAATTTGGAACATATTGGTGCATTGCCGGTGTTTGTTGCGGTGGTTGAGAACAAAGGATTTGCAGCTGCTGGAAGGCAATTGGGAGTTTCTAAGTCTGCGATCAGCAAACGCATTTCACTGCTGGAGGAGTATCTGGGAGCAAGGCTTTTAAACCGGTCCACGCGCAACATCAGTCTTACGGAAGCGGGCGAGCAATATTATGCGCGAGCAGTTGATGCGTTAGCTGCAGCACAAGAGGCTGAAAAGGCGGTCTCTCAGTTGCAGGGTAAGCCAAAGGGCAGACTTAAACTCAATGCACCCATGACGTTTGGCAGGTTGCACATCGCGCCGCTCATCCCAAAGTTCCTCAAACTCAATCCAGAAATCAGCATTGATATGATAATGGATGATCGCCGGGTTGATTTGATTGATGGTGGATTTGACTTAGCAATCAGGGGAGGGCGCCTTGACGATTCATCGTTGATCGCCCGGAAAATTGCGCCCTGCTATAACGTGCTCGCCGCATCGCCCAAGTATATTGAGAAGCATGGAGCTCCCACAGTTCCAGAAGACCTGCATCAACATAATTGTCTACATTACGCTTACTTCAGCGATCATCAGGAATGGTCGTTAGAAGGACCAGAAGGTGTCATACGCGTTGAAACTTCGGGCAATTTTCAGGTCAACAACGGAGACGCTCTGGCAGTTGCTGTCCTTGGCGGCTGCGGCATAGGCAGACTCACCACATTCACTGCAGGGGAGTATCTGAGATCCGGCCAACTTGTCCAAATACTGCCTCGATACAAACTTCCCGTCCAAACCATGTACGCTGTCTTCCCGGAACGAAAATATCTCCCCTCCAAAGTCCGCGCCTTCATCGAATTTATCTCTGAAGAGATTGGCGGCGACGTTCCGTATTGGGATGAAGGACTTCCCCAGTTGAGCAGGACCTGACGAGTTGATCCTGAGGACGCTATCGACGAGGGCTTGGCGCAACACACAAGGATTGCGGCAGGATCAGTTTTCCTGAAGTTCGCAGTTTATGGTGCGAGTAAATTTCGTTCCTTACATCGTTGCGTTCTTTCGTTGCTCGTTTGTGAAGTAGTTGACCAAGTGAGCTATGCAACGCGTAATTTTTGTGGGGCGATTGTCGCGGCGCAAGGTCACCGCATAAGCATTAGATGAGCGGATCGGGAGTTTGTCGAGCACTTTGACCAAGGTGCCTTGGGCAAGGTCCTGCTCAATGTCATAGTGCTGTGCGTGCAAGATTCCGAAGCCACGCTTTGCCAGATCAATCGATGCAGCGACCGAATTTGTAATGGTGCGCCCCCTCAGCCGTGTGCGCTGCAACTCACCTTTGTCATCAAAATAATGCAGGTATTGTGGCTCGCCCAGTAGCGAGAGGAGCACAAAGTGGTGTTGTTCCAATTGTTGAACCGAAGTAGGCGCCGGGTTTTTCTCAAGGTAGTGTGGTGAAGCGCAAAGCACCTCATCAAGAGGTGTCAAACGCTGCGCAATAAACGCTGAATCTTGAAGAGTGCCGACCCGTATGGCGATATCAATTCGGTCCTGCACCATATCGCGAATATCGTCAGCAAACTCCAACCTGACGTTGAGATCGCAGTTCTGCATCATGAAATCATTAAGTGCAGGAATGAGCTTTGTAATGCCAAAGTTTACCGGCGAGGATATGCGCAAATCACCGGTCAGTCGATCACGTAAGGATGCAACACGCTGCAGCCCGCGGTCTGCGGCTTCAGCGATAACGGTACATTCCTGGTAAAGCTCGCTTCCAGCCTCGGTCAAACTCAGCGACCGTGTCGTCCGGTTGAGCAGGCTTGTTCCAATTCGGTCTTCAAGCTGCTGAATTTGCTGACTAACGGCAGAGCGCGTCACATTTAAGTCGCGCGCTGCAGCGCTAAACGAACCCAAATCAACGACCTTCGCAAAGATTGCCATTGCGCGATAAAGCTCAGCTGTCATTGGTTAGTTTTCCTAAACAGAGTATCCATGAATGCCTGTCTTACGTGTAACTGTCTAGCCAGTATATACAATATGCATGATCCCGAGTTAACCAATTATCGGCAGGCAATAGGCACATAATGCAAGATAGAACACTCCATTACATTCATGATCCTCTCTGCGGCTGGTGTTATGCAGCAGACCCGCTGGTGTCAGCGCTTCGTCTTAATCTACCCAAGGATATTGAGCTGAAACTTCACGGCGGCGGCATGATCCGAGGACCGGTTGCATTATCGAGTGACTTGCGCAGCGCAATTCCTTCATTTGCCGCAAAAATTGCTGAGTTGACCGGACAGGTATTTGGAGAGCCCTTCATGGATGCTTTCATTAAAGGCAATCCGGAACGGGTTGATTCCTACACAATTATTCGCGGTGAACTGGCCGTTGAATTTGGTACCAACGATCCACTTCCTTTTCTAAAGGAATTGCAGAAACAGCACTTTCTCAATGGCGTTAATATCTGCGAACTGGATGGTCTCCGCGAAGTGGCAGCACTAACGGGCTATTCGGAAACAGATTTTGATAGTTGGCTCGCGAATATTTCCGAAGCAGATGTCGAGCACCACGTTGAGGCTACGCGGACGCTCCTGGCCAAGTCTGGCGGATCAGGGTTCCCAACGTTTGTTCTTGAAAGTGCCGGGCAAATGCGCCGTCTTGACCACGCCGCTTATTACTCCCGCCCAGAAGACTTTTCCGCGCTTGTTCAGCAGCAACTTGAAACAGCTGGCTGAACTTTGCGCACCCGGACTCCGTCCCATCATTCCACGGGGTCAAACTATGATTGAAGTAAGAAAGGAAAGCAGATGAAAAAGATTTTACTCCTTACCACAATCGGACTCGCCGCTATGGGCGGGGTCGCATTTGCGCAGCCAGAAGTGGCTAAAACTCCTGCGGCAGTTGCTGAAGTGTTCCATAAAGCCTGGGATAATCAGGATGTTGACGGGCTTGCTGCGCTCTATGACGAAGACAGTGTTCTGGTGCAAGGACCGGGACAGCCTGATGTCGTCGGCTGGGAAAACATCAAAGAAGTGCTGCGCCCATTCTTTTCGACGACCAGCAAGCTGGACCATGTGCGCAGCACCATTCACGAAGCGGAGGACAGCGCACTTGTGAAAGCCTTTTGGCGCATCACTGCACCCGATGGCTCTGTGAATGCAGAATCCCACGCCTTGGAAGTTCTCCGCCGGGATGAAAACGGAAACTGGGTCTATGCCATCGACAGTCCCTTCGAGCCTGGTACCTACTAAGCTGTTGTCCTGATTGATCTAATTACCTATAAGCTGCCCATGCACAATTGCTTGGCGTTGAAATACGACGTCGATCTGCTGTGTGTGGGCAGCTTGTTCACTTTCGGATTGAAACCTTGCCACGCAGGATGTCAAAGAACATCACAAAGTCGCCGAGCAGGCTGTAGAGCGGGTATTTGAAGGTGGCTGGTTTGTTCTTCTCGAAGAAGAAATGCCCAATCCAGGCAAAGCCATAGCCAACGACTGGCACAGCAAGCAGAAATCCCCAGAGGCCAGACGCCAGAATATAGACGACCAGAGCAAGCACCAACGCTGTTCCAGTAAAGTGTAGCCGCCGACTGACGACATTCTGGTGTTCTGCCAGATAAAACGGATAGAACTCTTTGAAACTTGAAAACTGCTGATTGTGGCTCCCATTGGTGTCACTCATGGCAGTATCCCCCCTTGATTTGCCGATGATTCACTAACATTACTGCGATCAGACAGTTGAGCAAACAGTCATGCGTACTCTCGTGCTCTTGCTTCTTTTTGTGTAAGAAGCATAGAACTGACTAATCTGCGAATATTACACACGGTTTCCGCAATGTTGCTGTGCGAAACACTGTTGGTCTTGACCTAAGTCGGTGTTCTTTTTCGTAGATCTTCGGAGAAGGCGTCTATGAGACAGGCAAAAACCGGATACAATCGCGCGATTGGGGGGAGCCAATTGGAATGACAGTAGACGTTGATCACAGAACAATTAAACCGGAAGCACTCGAAACATTGCGTCGAACCATCCTAGAGATCTTTTCTTCCGGGATGTATCAGGATGTGGGCATCCGGCAGATTTGTCAGCAAGCCAGAGTGAGTCCGCAAACGGTCTATAAGTACTTCGGCAACAAGGAACAGATGTTTTTTGCGTGTATCAAAAAAGATCTGGAGGACCTGCATGCAGAAGGCCTGAAAGCTGCCAGAGCGGAAGAAAACACAGTCGACAAATATTTGGCCTTCTTGGAAGTTTGGTGTGATTTCTACTTTGCCAATCCCATTATCGCGCGCATTGTTTTCCTGAATATCCCGCAGGCCTATTGGGTGGGGCGGAGCCAGTCGGTGCATGCGGCCCTTAATACCGAAGCCACGGAAACCATCGTACAAGGGCAAACTGACGGCTCAGTGTGGAATGAAACCCCGCCAGAATTGCTCGGGCAGATGGTCATGGGAATGGCGCACCGACTGTTAACCCGCTGGCTCCTGACAGAAAATGCCGACAGCGCAGAAACAAAACAAGCGCTGGTAAAGTCCATTCGAAAGCTGTTGGAGCCGTGAACTCAGGTTCTTTGGTTCCATAACGGTTCCGCTAAGCACAGCGGAAAAGCCCCGCGAGATCCGCTTTTGATCTCGAGCCAGTGAACCTCTCTGTACGTGTTTGCGTTGTAATGTGCGTTGGTTTGAAAGAATTGCGGGTTTTGTGCGTTGAAATTGAAGCTCTAGCGCAATCGTCTTCCGCTGCAGCCGAAATTACCGACAATGATCAGCTTTGCATTTATTCCCTGAGAGCAGAGAACTCCGACTGGGCTAAATGTACCTTTTCGGAGTATTGTACCAGGCCGCAGTCAAACCAGCAGCAATCAGAGCATGCATCGCATGTTAGGAACCTGCGACCTGGTTATCCGGGAAAACCGAACTGATCATTCGGTTTTGTTGGAGTTCTGCTTTTTGGTAAGTTCAGCCCACATCTGGTCGCTATTCTCTTTTGCCCTTGCAGCTAGCTTCCTTGAAGCATCTTCGCTACCACTTTCGGCGAGTGCACTGACCACATCACTGCGTTTAATTCCAATGTCATCCAGGAGCCTGGTTTCCAGACCCAGCAATACGGCAGTTGCGCGTCGCGTCTGGTGGCGGTGAATTTCGCGGCTGACATGCTTGCCCAGTCTCTTGAGATAATTGAGAACTGATTGTGGGAAGTTCTTGAAGAATTCGGTCTCTGTATACTCAGGAACTAATAGGACAGCCTTATGGTGTAAGGATATCGCCCCATTATCTGTTGAGGTCCCGATAAGAGTATAGAGAAGGACTTTGCCGTCTCCTTTGCCCTGAATTGAGGGACCATATGCTTCTGCATAAGCGCCTGCTCTCACATCGTTAAACTCTCTTGAGAGCGCCTTAAACGGAAATTTTGATACTTCATCAGCCGGGTTATATTGAGAAATCTTTGGCTCATTCAGGTTAAACTTCTGAGCGCTGACCGCAGAAAATATTTCTTTGGCTGAATTTACAGGATTTGTATTTTCCATCTCTGAGTATGCAATTGTCATCATTGTTTCACCTTAGTATAAAACGATGTTTCCTGATCAGAAGAACGGTAGACTTCGGATTACCTTGAGATGTGCGCGAATTGTTGCAGAATTATTTGCATATGGGTTTTTCTCTAACGTGATTACTTATGGTGGCCCTCTCCCGAAGCGTTGTTTCAGGTGTGAACTGGTGTTTTCGTCAAAATTAACCAGGGAGGTTGGGAGTGTCGGTTTGCGCAAATTGAATGTCTTTGTTTGGAAGGAGCAGGGGGCCTCCTCTTGCCAAACAGCTATCCCGCAAGCACCGTTTGTTTCATAAGCTTTCTTCTGCCTGTACCGAAATCTGGGAGAGGACCGATTGCCTAATTCCGAGTACTTTACTTCATGCAAATCGGGATTTTAATTTGATGGATTTCAATGACCCAGGCTTCAATCCAAATCGGAACCGCAACTTTTGATCAAAATTTCCTAACTGCTACGCGAGAAGATGGGCTTACCGTCAGGTTTTCGCGCTCGGAAAGGCTCTTGTTGTTGCACATGCTCAATAACGCCGGCGCTCTATTGACCAGAAACCAGCTCCTGGATGCAATCTCTGAGCCTGGTTCTGATAAGGCCGACCGGAATGTAGATTTCATAGTGAATCGGCTTCGCCGCAAGTTGGATGATCGACCATCCGAGCCCAGTTTCATTGCCACCCAATACGGGGAAGGGTACATATGGGTTGCTAAAAAGGCGTCTAACAAACCCTTGGGAACGGGGGCTTATTTAGTTGTTGGGCCTATAAGGGGCCTTTCCTATATCGGAGACTCTTCGCCGCTAGCCCAAGAGTTTAGTAAACTTCTCCTTGCAGAGCTCACGCATCAAATCGGGCCTTCGAACAAAGTCGTGTTGGACCCAAACAGCCCTCCTCTACATGCCTTTGTAACCGATCCTCCCAAATTCGAAGCCAGTTTAGCTTTCGTAAGAAAGGGCGATATCCTCGAATGCGTGGTACATACGAAGAACTTTCAAACGGCCAAGCTAATTGCGATTCAAAGGCACGTGATCAATGATAATTCTTGCGAGAAACGAAGCAAATACTTTGTGGCTAAGAAGGTTGCAGAGTGTGTTGTTAAGGATATCTGGGTTGCTCATGCCAAACATCCGGATGACTTGGCGCCTCTCCCTATAAGCATGCATGACGCTTCAATTGATACGTCTGGAGTTAAGGCGAACTGGAAGGAGAGTGAGCGTAGATTGAACCGCGTGATTGAAGTAGATCCAGATGATGCCGCTGCTCAACTCATGAAGGCCACCAATATTCATTCTAAGTATATTTTTATGGGGCATCAGATTTTCATGGGACCTGACGATCCAAGATCCGAAGACGAGGAAAATATCGAACGTCTTATTTCTGCGTCCCTGCCTCATATCCAAGATCAGCCTCACTTGGTCATGATTGCGGCCAAGCTTCTGTTTTTTATTGATCGTGGCTATCGCCGAATGGCTGTTGAGCTTTCTGAAGCCTCTTATCAGACCGCCACCACGGTAGTTGCTTCCTTCGCTGCAATGGGGCAGATGCGCAGTTTTTTGGGCGAAATAGACGACGCGCTGCAACTATTCGATCAAGCCTTGGAATTGTGTGAAGAAGGCTCGGAAATTGAAGCCTACATACTCGTACTGAAATGCCAGGCTTACTTGGCGGCTGGTGAACAAGAGAAGTTAGATCACCAGCTGCAAACATTGTACAAACGTAGGCCCGCAGCAAAGCCTCTCCTCTCAATTTCATGGGCTTTTCCATCCGCCCCCGCAGCGCGGGCCGAGGAGAGTTTGAATGCAATTACCGCAAGGGATGCAACCGCAATAATTTTGTACAACTATTATGTAGCCGCACGCTTATTCAAACACTCCAACCATTTTGAGAATACCCTTCAGCCCACAATCCAGTTGCTGAGTGATCACTTTGGGCAATCTATCATTCCCGAAGAAGTGAAAGCGCTCCTCCCAGGACAAATGAATGCCTAGAATTGCTCATCGATTGGATGCTGCATTGCCGGTCAGCTTATCTTGAGCGCCCTAGAAGACCAAATTGTGCAGTGGTAGGAAGGCTGCGCCTAAGTGAGCTGCGTCGCCCTCTAATCTGCTTTCGATTAAGACTGGGCATCGGGATGTTTGGTTTGTAAAGGCTGCGTGACCTTCTGCGATCAGAAGTTTTCTCAGTGCTGAAGGGGCCTGTCCGCCGAAGAATATGGCGGTGGGGTCAAGAACACCTTTTATCGAGATAAGGGATTGTCTGAGATAGGGGCCTGTTTCTTCCGACCAACTCTTAACGATAGAATTCACATTCGTCGCATCAAACGGGATATCGTTGATCCCTTGAATACGCAGATCGTGACGAGACAATCTCTTGACCAACTCGCCAAGTGCGGGGCGATGAACGGCCTGTTCCTGCGAGTAGATTGAGCTGATTTCTCCGGCGTTACCAAACCCGCCTTGGATGGGCTGGTGGTTCCAAAAGAGGCCTACCCCGAACCCGTAGTTGAAAGAAAGATACGCAAAACAAACGTGATCTCGTCCCCCGCCTAGAAAATGTTCGGCTGTCGCGCTGGCGGTCGCGTTATTTTCTGCAAAGGCTGGAAGCCCAAGCCTATCCTCGAACAGCGTAGCTAGCGGGATGTCACTCCATGCTGCAAGTGGTTCTGGTGGACGAAACTTGTTGTCCGAGCCGCTTCTAATACCCTGCATGGCAATACCGACACCCAGTAGTTGCCGATGTCGCAAAGCGTTATTTCGCTCTGCCTCTATACTGTTTTGAAGCGCCAACAGAACGTCGCGAGGCGCATTTGGGTTGGTTCCCAAGTCGTATTGCGCCAAAATTTCGCCTTTCAAATTCATGAAACATACTACGACGTTTTCCGTAGTAAATGAGATGCCGAGTGTGGCGTAACCATTTGCTGCGATCTCAACCATGGGGCTTGGCTTGCCGCGTGCTTTGTTGATTGCGGCGCTATAAGACAGGAAACCGCGGCTTTCGAGACCGTCGATTACCCGGTGGACCGATTGCTGTGACAATTTGGAGTGCTCAGTGATGGCCGCGCGCGCAATTTTGCCTTCTCGCTGCACTATCGAGAGTATCTCTCTTTCGCTTGAGCTTAATAAATTAATTTTTTTCAACACATCAATACACTTGTTTTGACCGATAATTTCAAAGCCTTCACAAGGCCCCCGCTCTAGTTCTTTAGTCTTTTTCGCCGATTCTGCAACTATTATTACTTGACATGAGTAATAATAATTTCACATACAATGGGTAATAATCATCATAGTAGGGGTGGGTAAATGTGATGGTGGCAATAAGAATAGACGAGCTGACCAAACAGTTCGAGGCGTTTACTGCGTTAGCGAAGCTATCATTAGAGGTTGAACAAGAAGAGTTTGTGACGTTGCTTGGTCCTTCGGGGTGCGGAAAGACAACACTTCTCAAGCTTATTTCTGGTTTTCTTGATCCGACCGAGGGCACTATCCACATCAATGGAAAAGATGTAACCCGCACGCCGCCTGAAGCGCGTGACACGGCCCTTTGTTTCCAATCTTACGCACTATTTCCACACTTGACCGTCAGAGAAAACCTGGAGTTTGGCCCTCGCCAAAAACGTATTTCAGCGCATGACCGTAAGGCGCGTGTGGACGACGTTGCGGAGAAACTCAGTCTGCATGCCCAGATGGACAAGTTGCCCAATCAACTTTCCGGGGGGCAGCAACAACGTGTCTCTCTGGGAAGAGCGTTGGTCATGCGGCCGAGCGTGATCCTGTTTGATGAGCCATTGTCAAATCTGGATGCCAAACTGCGTGATCAGGTCAGAATTGAAATCCGGCGGATTCAGAAAGAATACGGGCTCACAGCGATTTATGTGACACATGATCAGAACGAAGCGCTGGCGATGTCGGACCGTGTTGTTGTGCTCAATGGTGGCCGGGTCGAGCAAATTGACACGCCTGAGGCTCTGTACCACGCCCCGAAAACGCGTTTTGTGGCTGACTTTATTGGTGATGCAAATGTTTTCTCCGGAACAGTTCAGGGAGAAGTACAGCCCGGTCTATGGCGTGTTGAAACAGCCATGGGGACTTACGATGTGGCGACATCAACGCCACCGAAGGAAAAAGATGTCGATCTATGTTGGCGCCCCGAAAGTGCAGTGTTAGGGGACGCGGGGCATACGGGCAAAGTAATTAACCGGGCGTTTCAGGGTCATTTTACTGATCTGATGATTGAAACCAAAGGTGTGTCTTATCGTGTCCAAAGCAGAGCAACTTCTGCCCAGGAAGGCGATACGGTAAATATCTCAATTCCTCCCGAGCAGCTGATCCTTTTGGAGCGTACAGCATGAGTGCGCGTAAGTGGCTCCTGATAGCCGCGTTGCTCACACCGGGGCTCGGTCTAATCCTGGTGCTGATCGGCACCGTAGTTTATATCGCTGTTGCTCAGTCATTCGGGTTCTATACCATAACAGGTGAGAGTGGCTTCACCACGCAATTCTGGTCGGATATGATCGGGCGAAAGCTCTTCTCCAGATCAATCAATTATTCGATCTATGTGGGTGTGCTTAGCGCGATCTTCTCGGTCGCATTGGCATACCCGTTGGCGCTATGGCTCAGAAAACCGTTCGCAGGCTCTATGGCCATTGGGGCTGTTCTCAAAGCGCCCTTGCTGATCCCCGGTTTGGTTGCTGCATTCCTGTTTATCAATATCATTTCCTACAATGGTATCGTCAACCAGCTCATCCAGTGGCTTGGTTTCTCTGACGCGCCCATAAGGATGCAGAACGATTCCAACGCGATTGGTGTCCTGATCCTTCAAACCTGGAAGAACCTGCCGTTTGCTCTCCTTCTGTTGACCGGCGCAGTCCGGGGGATCTCCGATGAAGTGCTCGACGCAGCGCGAGATCTGGGAGCCGGGACTTGGGCGCGTTTCAGCAAAGTCATTGCACCGCTTACCGTCTCAGGCATGCAGGCATCTCTGGTCATCATCTTTATCGGAGCGGTGTCGGATTTCAGTTTTCAGGTGATTGCAGGACCTACAAATCTTCAGTCCATGTCTCAGTTAATGGTGACCTTTAAAGATCGCGGAGACTGGAACTCCGCAGCAGTAGTCGGTGTCTCTCTTATGATGATCGCACTTATCGGGTCGGCGCTTATGGCCATTGGTGCAAGGTTGATGTTGCGGAGGCGCCTGACATGACTATGAGTAAACTAAACAAGGTATTGATGATCTCGTTGCTCGTCATCTGTACCTTGTGGCTTGTTGTGCCTTTCACTATGGCAGTGCTTTGGTCTCTGGTGGATCCATCCCAGCCTTGGACAGCTGACAAGCTCTTGCCGCCTGCCATGTCATTTTATCGCTGGATCGATATGTGGCAGAACTCATCGCTAAAAAGTGCGTTGTTCACGTCATATGCGCTGGCGCCATCAGCCGCCGTTTTGTGCCTGCTGCTGGCAGCGCCTACCGCGTTCGCACTTGGCCGTTTTAAGTTCCCAGGTCGTGAAGTAGCCAAGACGCTTTGTCTGCTACCGCTTGTCGTACCTCCATTTATCACCTCGATTTTCTTTTCGAGCGTGCTGTTCCAGTTAGGTTTTACCGGTTGGCGGTTCGGTGCGATCCTCTTTGCGCATGCTGTATTGTTTTTGCCTTATGCAATTCGGATCTTGACGGTGAGCTTTGAACAGGTCCGTCAGGAACATATCGATGCTGCAAGGGATCTTGGGGCAAGTCACTGGGCCAGGTTCCGCGTTGCTTATTTACCTGCATTGAAGCCGGGGATTTTTGCGGCGCTCCTGATTGTATTCATCCAATCAATTGAAGAGTTCGCTATCGCATTCATCGTTGGCTCTCCGAGCATCGTAACAATCCCAACGCTGCTCTTCTCCGCACTTGGTCAAGATTTTGTGCGCCCAAATGCGGCAGTGCTTTCACTAATCCTTGTCGTCCCGAATGTGATTTTGATGCTGGTTTTGGAATGGCTTCTCAAATCCGCTAATCCAACATTGTCATCGGGCAAAGGTTGATAGGGATAACAAAAACCATGGGGGGAAAATCCTTGTTAAAGAGACTTCTACTTACAGCAGCTGCCCTGACAGTCGGCACCACCGCCGGATTTGCCAATGACCTATCTGGCATGAGTTGGGATCAAATTGTTTCTCAGGCCAAAGAAGAAGGCAAAGTGACCTGGTATGTCTGGCATCTGAAAGACGACCTTCGCCGTGCTATTCAATCCTTTGAGGAGGAATACGGGATTGATGTTGTTATTCCGGAGGGAACCGATACCGGAAACAACGAGAAACTTTTAGCTGAACGTAATCGTGAAACCGGAGACATTGATGTCTTTGCTGCATCATCCGACGCGTTTCAGACACTTGATGCATCAGCCCTGTTTTCTCCGTTGACGATGCTGCCCGAAGATGATGGCCGGGTGTCCGAGTTCGGCGGTCTTGATGGTGGTGACTATATACGGGCTTATTGGGGCAATCAGACAGGCATTGCCTATGATCCTGCACAGGTAGATGAAACCGCTCTGCCTCAAACACCGGAAGAGATTGCACAATACTGGGATGCGTATCCAAACAAATTCGGCTTCAACTATCAGAACGGTGGCTCTGGACCATCCTTCTATCAAAATGTGCTGCGCGTTATCTCAGGTAAGGACTTCTCGAATGGAGAAGTCACAGATGAAAAAGTTTCCGCATTGCAATCTGGCTTCGACTTTTTCAATGAGCATGCAGAAAACTACCTGATAACAACATCCAATTCTGACAGCATTACCAGGATTAGTGATGGCGAGCTTGCGATGGCGCCTGCTTGGGAAGATCATCTTTCAGGCCTCCAAAAACGTGGACAGGTTCGTAAAGACATCAAGTTCTACATCCCGGAAATGGGCATGAACGGCGGTGGCAATGGTGTCGCAATTCCGCGAAATGCAGAAAACCCGGCAGCAGCTGCGGTATTTATCAATTGGCTGACGTCTCCAGAAACACAAACTGCGTTTAACCGTGACTTCGGTACTGCACCAATGAACGAAGCCGCAGACGATAGTTTTGCACTCGTACCTGCAGCGCAACGTAAGTTCCGCGCAGAGTGGGCGGCCCAGCCATTCCAGAACAAAGTCGCTGATTTGTTCATCGACAACGTCATCTTCGAACGCTGAGCATTTCGTCTCTAAAGCTCATGGCAGATCGATACTTACCTATCGGTCTGCCATGTATCCCGATTTCAAATAAAAGCGCCCCCTGATCCGGGCTAACGATTAACGTCAATGCAACCTCCACTTTGCTGGGCGGTCGATCTCACATGGGCACGGGTGTGCGCCAGATAGCGTGACGTTGAACGAAATACAGCCGACAAGAGCCAGTCTCCAATCAAGCTATCATTGGACCAATCCCATGAATTATCACAATAAGAACGCGTCGCCCGAACTGCCGGAAAGCCATCTTGCGGGTTTTGGGAAACCGCATAGAAGATTTAATGCACTCACCGGTGAATGGGTATTGGTCTCTCCACAGCGAGGGCAACGCCCTTGGAAAGGGGCAGTCGAGCAGCCCCCGCAATCAGAAGTTCCGAAACACGACGAAGGCTGCTACCTGTGTGCGGGAAATACCCGCATCAATGGTGTCACTAACCCCGACTATTGCGGCCCTTATGTTTTTCCCAACGATTTTCCAGCACTTCTCCCCGATGGTGATTTAGAGAGTTTTCCGAGTGACGAGCTGCTGAGAGCAGAGGCAGTGAACGGAGAGGCCCGCGTTATCTGTTACTCCGAGCGGCATGACCTTTCGATGCCGCGCCTCTCTAAGTCCAGTATCAGACAAGTGGTTGATTGCTGGAAGACACAATATGACGAGCTGTCAAAAAAATACGAATGGGTGGCGATTTTTGAAAACAAAGGCGCTGCTATGGGGTGTTCAAATCCACACCCTCATGGACAAATCTGGGCATCCGATTCCGTTCCGACGACCGTTTCTCTCGAAGATAAGCATCAAAAAGAATACTTGGTGAAGACTGGTCGGAACTTGCTGGACGATTACGCTCAGCGAGAACTGAAATCAGGCGAACGCGTGGTATTTTCTACCGAGCATTGGTTATGTGTTGTACCATTTTGGGCGACTTGGCCTTTCGAAACATTGCTGTTGCCATTAACTCATACAGCCCGGCTGTCTGACCTGTCGCCAGAACAATCTGAGGATCTTGCTGGTGCTTTGCAACGCCTGACAGTGCAATACGACAATCTGTTCGAAACTGAATTCCCCTACTCAATGGGATGGCATGGGGCACCCTGTCATCAAGAAGACACTTCTCACTGGCGTTTGCATGCACATTTTTATCCGCCACTTTTGCGGTCAGCGACAGTGAAAAAGTTCATGGTGGGATATGAGCTATTGGCCGATGCGCAACGAGATATAACGCCAGAGATCGCTGCCGAACGATTGCGGGACCAAAGCAAAGTGCACTATCTTGAAAAGGCAGTAAAACAAAAATGAGTTCAACAAAAAATATACTTGTTGTCGGTGGTGCGGGATACATTGGTTCGCATACCACCCTCGCTCTCAAAGAAGCGGGCTACACGGTTGTTGTATACGATAACCTCTCGACCGGTCACAGAGATGCCTGCTTTGGTGATGTTTTCGTAGAAGGCGAACTGAAGGACCGGGCAAAGCTCGCCGAGGTTATGGAAAAACATGAGATCGAGGGAGTGGTGCATTTTGCGGCACTCATCGAAGCAGGTGTATCCGTTGTTGATCCCCTGTCATTTTATCAAAACAATGTTGCCTCCACCCTTGCTCTTCTTGAAGCGATGCAAGATGCCAATGTTAAGAGGATCGTGTTTTCTTCTACGGCAGCCGTCTACGGTGACCAGACCACTAGCTCCCCGTTGTCTGAAACTCTGAGTAAAGCTCCAATCAATCCTTACGGGCACAGCAAGGCCATGGTAGAAACCATATTGGAGTCAGCTGCCACCGCTTATGGATTGCAGGCCTTTGCACTGAGATATTTTAATGCAGCGGGCGCTGATCCAGAATGTCGGACAGGCGAACGGCACGATCCGGAAACACACCTCATTCCATTGATTATCCAGACAGCGCAGGGTGTCAGGGAGCACATTTCGGTTTTTGGAAAAGACTATGAAACACCCGATGGGACCTGTATCCGAGACTATATTCATGTCTACGATCTGGCAGAAGGGCACGTTGCTGCTTTAAACTTCCTTCAAGGGCAGAATACTGGCTGCTTTCATGCTGCTAATTTGGGGACTGGCCAAGGATATAGCGTCCTGCAGGTCATCAATGCGGTTGCGGAAATATCGAAAAAGCCTGTGAAAATTATAGAGGCTGAACGTCGTCCGGGAGATCCGGCGGTTCTCGTCGCAGATCCAAGTGTTGCAAATCAACTGCTGAACTGGCGCCCAATGCGGAGCGATCTCAAATCAATAGTTGAGGACGCGTGGAGATTTGCAAATGCTTAAGTCGCTCGCGCGCTCGCCGTCACGCGAAAGGTCGATTGTTATTGACAATTTGACGGGAGCGAATTCGTCGGACGAGCTCCCGCCGTCAATATCTCGGCCGGGAGGAGGAGGAAAGTTCACAAGTTCTGGGGAACCGCTCAATTTTCCAGGAAACACCTTCATTTATTCTGTTAATCCGAGGACGTATTTTTACGAGGCGCTTTGTAAAATGCAGCGCGGCTTGAAGGAACTGCCGCAAGCTTCTCATTTTACCTTTTTGCCTGAGCCAAGTTTTCATATGACGCAGTTTTGTGGGGTCAGCGGTTCTCCGCTTGGCTCGGACGGTTGGCCAAAAGAATTTGAAAGAGGAACAGGTCTGCGGGAGATAACAGAGTGTTATCTTAGACGCTTCAAGATGTTGCAGTTACCTCAGAGGGTTTCGGTGAAACCTGTTGGACCAGATTCCCCAAACCGGATCCGCATGGAACCAGCCAGCGAAAAAGATGCGCGTGCATTACAGCAGATCCGCGACAGCCTTCAAGATTTGACGGGTATTTATAGAGCGGACATCTCGAGCTATCGATTCCACGTTACGCTGTCCTATCAGACCAAGTGGCTTGAGACTGCTGCGGCGGAGGCCTATTGGGATGCAGCAACGGATTTGTATGATACCTATCTTGACTCGGTCCGGCAGGTAGATTTCGGACCTCTGGAGTTTTGCGAGTTTGACACTATGCACCATTTTCCTGCGTTAGCCCTGATTGATGATAGCTAGAGCGATCTGCCTTCGTCTTTCTGGTTGACTGACGTAACCATTTGACGGTGAGCGCCGACCTGCATTCATAATCCTGCGGACCAAAATACCCGCAGGATTGAGGAGAACAGCCTCCCAATGGGGGCTTACTCACCTCCTGTTTCCCCCCGTTGCTCTCTTATTTTTCTTCAACCAGTTCCGGGTAGCCGAACAGGGCAGGGGCGCCGCCTGTGTGCAGGTAGACGATGTTCTGATCTTCGGTGAATGCTCCATCGCGGATCATTCCAATCAATCCGGCCATGCTTTTACCTGTGTAAGTGGGGTCTAGCAGAATGGCGTCTTCGAAAGCGGCAAGCTCGATGGCCTCTTCCGTCGCATCGTTTAGTTGCCCGTAGCCCGGCTCTAACACCCAATCTTCACAGTTCACCAAGTCTTCGGTGACGAGAGATTCATCAAGACCCAGAAGCTGCAGCACTTTGCGGGTCTTAGTAAGAACGCGTTCTGTTTGGGCGACCTTGTCGCGGCGCACACAAAAACCGTAGACGGGAATATCAGCGCCCAAGCTAGTTAGTCCGGCAAGGATGCCTGCATGAGTATTTGCGGAGCCGGTTGGAACCACAATGCCATCGATCTTAAGACCCGTTGCCGTAGATTGCGAAATGAGTTCTTCCATGCATTCCACGTAGCCTAATGAACCCCACGGCGTTTTACCCACGGCACCTAGTGGGATCACATAGGGTTTGTAGCCTTCTTCTTTCAGCTCTTCGGCGCGGTCATACATGGCTTTATCAGCGCCGTGCTCGTCTTCGCCGACAGGGTAGTAATGCAGTTTAGCGCCCATCAGCTTGTCGAGAAAAGCATTGCCGCTGGTGTTATACTCAGGCTTCCGGCCTTCAACACGGCGCTCCAGTTGCGCTTCAACATACCAGCCCAGCTTGCGGGCGGCGGCGATGGTCTGACGGACGTGGTTAGACTGCACCGCACCAGTTGTCAAAACCGCATTGCAGCCATCCGTTTCAGCTTTTCCGAAGTAATATTCCAGCTGACGAACCTTATTGCCCCCCATGGCAAGGCCCGTTGTGTCATCCCGCTTGATCCAGATGTTTGGACCATTCAGGCGTTTGCTCAGGTTCGGCATGCTTTCTAATGGAGTTGGCAAGTGACCAAGCTGTACCTTATTAAATTTCTTGGACAGCATTTCTTCGTATCCTCCGCAAATTCCCAAATAATTACAAGTTGATAACCATGTTCAGGCCGCTAAAGAGCAGAACGACCAACACAATGTTTTTGAAAAGGGTAGGGTTGATAAAGCGAGCAATATAGTCGCCGAACAAAGTACCTATAAGCGCAATGGGGATGAGAATAGCTGATGTGGTCATCGTCGTTGTATCGATGCCGATGAACGATGCTTGCAAGATAAGCGCTACGCCATAGGAGAAAGTCGAACATGTAATTACGGTTGCACGAATGGCGTTTTTGTCCAGTTCGCATTGCGCCAGATAGGCGATGACGGGAGGCCCGGGCATGGCAAGCGCGCTGGCCATTATGCCAGATACGGCTCCGACGCCCGCAAAATGCCTGCCGCGCATTGGCAGAAAGTTCGGCGTTCCTCCGCGCCGGGTTTTCAGAATCTCGAAAAGATTTTGGGCGCTGACGACAAGGATAAGAAGGGCGACAGAAAGCTTCAGTGCGTAGAGGTCAAAATTGCTGAAAATCAGAACGCCGATTGGGTAACCCACCATGCAACCAAGCATAATTTTCTTCACCAGATGGTCTGGCGCATGTGATCTAATCTTGAGCCAATGAAAAACCGACATGGCAAAGGTCACGATGATAACGATCTGAACCGCGCTGGTTGATTGCAACAAAATGACAAAGATTGTGACGCCAACCAACCCGAAGCCGAAACCGGTTGCTGCTTGCAGGGTCGCAGCAAAAAATGTCGTCAAAATCAGGAAAGTCCATTCCATAAGGGGGTCCTTGAGGTCGCCTTGCAGCATCGGGAGAGACAGTGAGGGGATCAAGTCTAACCCGCAAATGAGAAGTTGAGCAGTTCGTGTCGTCTACCCTCACGAACTAATCTGGCGTGAACAACGCTGCCTTACACGCTGACTGCAATATAACGACGGGGAGGCAAGCGCCTCTCATCACATTTCAACGCTGTAGTGCATGTCCTTTGTTACAAATATGCTGGTGCGTAACTCAACGACGCGTTCCAGAATATCAAATGCCTTTCTGCGACAAACCAAAGCAGGTATGCCGGTCGCCATCTCCATGATTTCAGCAGGTTTCTTTGCCAAAGGCTCAGCGGTTATGTCATCTTTTGCGCTGATCACCACAATCGAATAAGCTTGTTGAAACAATACGTAAAGTGTGTTCGGCAACGGTCCTCGGCTATCGAGTCCCGGGAACAGGTCAGCGGATACAACGCAGTTTTCAAAACTGAGCGGCTGATTCTTGAATGATCGAAACCGATTGATATCAAAAACGTATTTGGGCTTCCCGTACAAAGTATTTTGCTCTTTGTCTGTTGCCCGACGTTTAAGAACTGTTTGATTGACCAAGTTTGGGGTGACGGGATTTCCGTTTTCGTCCCGCAACCGGAAAAACTTAAATAACGAGTTTTCAGGTGTCTGTAGTGTGACGAAAGATCCACGCCCTTGGCGGCGCTGAACAATGTTTTTCTTTTCCAGTTCGATAAGGGCTTTGCGCGCAGTGCCCTGGCTTACATTAAATTCCTGACCGAGCTTGAATTCATTTGGCAATTGCAAACCCGGCGGATACTCGCCGCTTACGATCCGCTGAACAACTGCATCGAAAACAGTTAGGTACAATTTGTCACTCAAGACATTTTCCTTTTGCCAAAGGTCGGTGTATCCATATTGACTCTTATATAAGAATAACTATACAAGATAGTCAATTACGTAATTGCTGCATGATCAGGAATCAATAAAAATAATAATCATATCAATATCTTAGAATAATATATTCGGGGGAGATACATATGAGGTTCAGACATATTTTTATCGCAGCCACGGTTTTGCTATCTGGCAATGCTGTTGCTCAAGATTTTCCATCAGGTTCTGTCAACTACGTCATTCCATTCAATCCAGGTGGTGAATCAGACATCACCGCGCGATTACAACAGCCCTATTTCGAAAAGCTCTATAACCAGCAACTTGTTGTTGCCTATCAACCGGGCGGTGGCGGTGCTGTCAGTTGGTCACGTCTCAATAGTCTGAAAGAAGACGGATCCACGATGATGGGCATTAACTTGCCCCATATTGTTGTGAAACCTGAACAGGGCGATGTTGGGTTTAAGACTGACGACATTACTGCAGTTTACTGGTTCCACTACACGCCAGATGCAGTCGTTGTTAAAGCAGACAGCCCATATCAAACGCTTCAAGATCTGATTGATGACGCACAGAGTAACCCCAAAAAAGTAATCTTCTCCGGATCAGGCAAGGGAACGGCGAACCATCTTGCTCAAGTCAACTTTGACAAGCAGACAGGAGTAAACACCACCTACGTTTCATTTAAGGGAACGAGTGCGGCAGTCACCGCTTTGCTTGGCAATATGGTTACGGCCCAATGGGGATATACCACGGTTGGAAAAGCACAGGGCGATTCAGTCCGGCTCTTAGCTGTTGCTATGGACAATCGCCATCCTGCATTCCCGGATGTTCCAACATTCAAAGAACTTGGAATTGATATGGTGTCTGGAGCCTATCGCGGCGTTGCTGTTCCAAAAGGCGCGTCCGAGGAAACTCGCCAGCAAATGTCCGACGCCATTGCTGCAATCAACAATGATAAGATGTTCCAACAGCAGATGATTGATGCAGGTTTTGCCATGATTGACGTTTCCTACGGTCAATCAATGGATTCCTTCATGGCTGAGAAATCGAGTGAATACATAAGTGCCGCGCGGTCTGCAGGTATTATCGATTAGCTTTTAGAACGGCGTGCATGAGTTGGTGCACGCCGTTTTCTTCTCCAATCTGCGGAATAGACGATGCTTGATTTCATCTTATCGGCGGCCTCCCCATTTAACATTGTTCTGGCGCTCCTGGGGGTGACTGCAGGAACGATTATTGGATCCATTCCAGGACTAACGGCAACTATGGCTGTTGCTGTTCTCGTTCCGCTTACCTTCACAATGCCGACAGATTCCGCATTGATCCTTATGGGGGCGATTTATACAGGAGCGATTTACGGCGGCGCTTATGCGGCGATCTTGCTCAACACACCAGGCACTCCATCAGCCATTGCAACAACATTCGACGGCTTCCCGATGGCCAAATCAGGCAAGGGTGATCTTGCTGTCTCTGTTGCTTGCCTGTCTTCCGTATTTGGTGGATTGATCGGGGCTTTGGCGTTGCTGTTTCTGGCGCCGCCCCTTGCAAAAGCAGCACTTGCATTTGGATCTACTGAATATTTCTGGCTTGCAGTTTTCGGATTGTCTTTGATTGCGGGCCTTTCAGATGGCGACTTTATAAAAGGCCTGATCGGCGCGTGTTTCGGGATCCTTCTGGCCATGATTGGGGTTTCAGAGGTAAGTGCAGAGGTCCGCTACACTTTCGGGTCCACAACGCTCATTGGCGGCGTAGAAATCGTTTCTGCATTGATCGGACTTTACTGCATCCCGGTTTTGATTGACTTGGTTGCAACACCAGATCGACATCTGAATGTTAAACAGAACACAGCAGATTTCCGTTTAAAAGAAGCGTTTTCAATATTCCGCTTCAACAAACTAAACGCCGTGCGCAGTTCCATTATCGGAACTTTTGTTGGCGCCCTTCCTGGTGCTGGCGGATCGATTGCTGGCTTAATTGCCTATTCAGAAGCTCAGCGCACAAACAAAGCTGCTCCCAAATTTGGAACGGGTAATCCAGGCGGTATCGTTGCAACGGAGTCTGCGAACAACGCGACCGTTGGAGGTGGGTTCATACCCACTCTGGTTCTGGGTATTCCGGGCACTCCGCCAGATGCTGTCATTCTAGGTGCACTACTTGTTCAGGGCGTGCGAACCGGTCCTACGTTATTTACCGATAGTGCGAGTGTGGTTTACACTTTCATTTTCGGCTTGCTTCTTGCAACACTATTGATGTTGCCGACCGGTTTGTTGATTGGCCGCTACGCTTATAAAGCGATTGTCAAAGCACCAAAAGCTGCCTTGGTTCCACTGGTTGCCTTTATGACGGTGATTGGCAGTTTCGCAATCAGAAACAATATCTCTGATTCAATCATTATGATTGTCTTAGGGGTGATTGGATGGATCGCGTCAAAACGTGGGTTCTCTGCCTCACCGATTGTTTTGGGTCTTATCTTAGGCCGCATTGCAGAAGAGGGTTTTGTTCAAAGCTGGACGATTGGTGATGCCATGGGCAACTTGTCCGGACAGTTCTTTGGCCGGCCAATTTCTATGGTGATCATTGGCCTAACATTGGTCAGCGTTCTTTACCCGTTCATGCCGTATTTAAAAACATTGCTACTGCCGCGTGTTTTTCCTGCCGTTCTTCCGACAAGTGAAAGTAAGGCGGACGGATTCAAGGTTGGATTTGATCTATTTGGCATTGCGATAATGGGTGCTGTTGGCCTGATATTCTATGTCCAATCAAACGACCTGAATGTAGATGCAGCTGTCTTTCCACGCACCATTGCGACTGCAATGCTGGTGTTGGTTGCTCTGGCTTTCTTAAAAACTCTGACGACCAAACAAGTAGTCGATACGCCGATTAAAGGCTCGTTGGTGCGTATGCTAAGCGTTCCGGTCGTGATGCTTATTGCTGCATTTCTCATTCCAACCATAGGCTTTATTGGGGCAACAACAATGATGGGCTTAGTGCTCATTATCCCTGCGCAGCATGACCAATATTCCACCAAACACAAGCTGGTTCTGATTGGCTCAGTCGCCTTTGTAATCGTCGCGTGCTGCCTTTTATTCACGCAACTTTTGGGGGTCGCGCTCCCCTAATTACTTAACCTCAAAGCAGATGAAAGGGTCTGTAATGGATCATCCGCATTTATTGGTTCACGACAAAGAGGACAACGTTGGTGTTGTTGTTGTCGAGGATTTGAAAGCCAACACAGAAATGCTCTGTGTCGTCACCGCTGACAATTCAGATTTCAGGCTGGTCGTGAAGTCTGACATTCCGATTGGCCACAAGGTTGCTCTGAGTGATTTGTCAGAAGGCCAGACGGTGACGAAGTACGGTGAGGACATTGGCCGAATAGTTGCGCCTGTTGCCGTTGGCGAACACGTTCACACCCATAATTGCAAAACTAAACGGTGGTAAGATGTCTCAGTATAAAAACCAAACAGTAAAAGCTTGGCGCCGCGAAAATGGTCGCGTCGGCGTCCGCAATCACGTGCTAATTTTGCCAGTCGATGACATTTCAAACGCAGCTTGTGAAGCTGTTGCCAACAATGTCAAAGGGACTATGGCAATTCCTCATGCCTATGGCCGTTTGCAGTTTGGGGAAGATCTGGATCTTCATTTCCGCACCATCATTGGCACGGGCGCAAATCCAAACGTTGCAGCGGTTGTTGTGATTGGGATTGAACCGGAATGGACCAAAGTGATCGTTGATGGAATTGCCAAGACCGGCAAACCTGTGGAGGGTTTTTCCATTGAGCAGAACGGCGATTTTGAAACGATCAAGCAAGCCTCCAAAAAAGCAAAAGAATTTGTTCATTGGGCAACGGAACTGCAGAAGGAAGATTGCCCCCTATCCGATCTTTGGATTTCTACCAAGTGCGGAGAGAGCGACACAACAACAGGTCTTTCATCTTGCCCGACTGTTGGCAATATGTATGACAAGTTGTTGCCAGATGGCATTTACGGCTGTTTTGGAGAAACCTCTGAGATCACTGGGGCAGAACATATCTGTGAGAAGCGTGCCGCAACTCCGGAAGCTGGCGCAAAGTTCATGAAAATCTGGGAAGCGTACTCCCGCGATGTGATCTTTGCGCACCAGACCGATGACTTATCTGACAGCCAACCGACCAAGGGGAATATTCTTGGTGGTCTGACCACTATCGAAGAAAAAGCCCTGGGCAATCTTGAGAAGATTGGCAAAACGTCACGATACATCGATGCTGTCGGACCGGCAGTCGCTCCGGAAAAAGGTCCGGGTCTGTATTATATGGATACCTCCTCAGCGGCGGCTGAATGCGTGGTTTTGATGGCCGCAGCAGGTTACGTCATTCATACATTCCCAACTGGACAGGGAAATGTGGTCGGCAATCCGATTGTACCGGTCATCAAAATTTCAGGTAACCCGCGCACGCTGCGTACAATGTCTGAGCACATTGATGTGGATGTAACTGGTGTCTTGACGAGAACGCAGACCATTGACCAGGCCGGTGATGCTTTGATTGATTCAATCATTCGCACTGCAAATGGTCGGTATACCTCTGCAGAAGCACTTGGGCACCGCGAATTTTCGATGACGAAGCTGTACAGGTCCGCCTAAAATGAAACGTATAGTCATAACTGAGTTTATGGCTGAAACCGCTCTCGATGATTTCGAGAGCGGTTATTCTATCCTCTATGACCCAGCCCTCGCAAACGATCGCCCAAGGTTATTGCAGGCCGTTCATGATACCGATGCGCTTATTGTGAGAAATAAAACGGTTGTTGATCAAGAGCTCCTCAATGCAGCCCCCAAGTTGAAAGTAGTTGGCCGGCTTGGTGTTGGTCTTGATAATTTTGATCTGAT
Organism: Pseudovibrio japonicus; assembly: GCF_014651595.1. Taxonomy (GTDB): domain Bacteria; phylum Pseudomonadota; class Alphaproteobacteria; order Rhizobiales; family Stappiaceae; genus Pseudovibrio; species Pseudovibrio japonicus. The sequence continues at coordinate 274,277 of NZ_BMXE01000007.1, forward strand.
TGCCTGTCAGAAGCGCAAGGTTCAAGTCAAAGCCGCAACAGGGGCAAATGCTCACGCGGTCGCAGAATACGTGATTGGCGCGGTTTTAACTCTGCAGCGCAATGTGGTGTTTGCCAAGCACCTAATGCTTTCCGGCAACTGGCCTCGTGAGAGCCTGTCGATGGGCAACGAAATCCAAAAGACGACCATGGGATTTATTGGCTTTGGTAACATTGCAAAAACAGTTGCGGAAAAGGCTCGTGCACTTGGAATGAAAACTATCGCATATGACCCGTATTTGGCGCCAAATGATGAAGGCTGGCAAACAACGAGGCGATGCAAGCTGAATGAGGTTTTCAGGGAGGCAGATGCCCTAAGCTTGCACGTTCCACTGACCGATGAAACACGGCATATGGTGAATGAGGAAAAGCTTGATTTAATGAAGACCAATGCGGTCTTGATCAATACCGCACGTGGTGGTGTGGTTGATGAAGGCGCTTTGGTTAGAAAGTTGAAAGACCTTAGCTTGACGGGCGCGGCCTTAGATGTTTTCGAAAACGAGCCTTTAACTTACGGCAACGCATCCATCTTTGATGATTGCCCCAACTTGATTTTAACACCGCATATTGCAGGCGTGACGGTACAATCCAATTTGCGTGTCAGCAAAATGACCGTTAAACAAGTCAAACAAGCACTCGAATTTTAAGTCATAAAGCTGGACTGCCTAAGAAGGTCGTAGGGCCTCCATTTCAGTTTTTCTCTGCGGCTTCTCGAGCGCTTGCCGTCCAAGAGCGTCACTGGCAATGCCAAGTTGAATAGCATGCGTTCTGTGCATAGATAAACTAGTAACTCATCGACTTGTTTCCTGAGGGAAGGATGCTGCCGCGCAATACCTCCTGGCAAGCTGCACGCTTGTCTTCGTCATTCAGCCATCGCTCACGTTCTTACGGCGCGTTTTTTGCGCAATAATCGCTCCTCGATGCTGAATTACCTTTGCTGCGATGGAATGCGCGGCTGTGGCTGCCTCAGAGGGGGAGCGGCCGAGTAAGCGTGCGCCTACATAGCCTGCGGCGAAGGAATCTCCTGCTCCTGTGGTGTCGATAGGGGTGATGTTGTCTTGAGCGGAGACATGGGTTTCATTCTTGTCCGTTAAGATCAGACAGTCTGCGCCGCCGTCTTTGACGACGACCTCTTTTGCGCCCCAAGATGCCCATTCGGCTGCGATGGTGCCGGAGGATGCAGAGTCCCACAGGGCTATGTGATCCTCTTTGGAGATCAGTGCGATATCAGCTAATTGAGCAAGCTGTTTGTTGGTTTTCCGGCAAGCGTCGGTATCTGGCCATAGGTTGGCGCGGTAGTTTGGATCGTATGCGATGAAACAGTTTTGCTTGACAGTATGCAGCGCCTCAATCAGGTTTTGCCGCTGCGTTTCGTCAAGAATTGCAAGTGAAATGCCGGAGAGATAAAGGCAATCGTAGTTGCGCAAGAGCTTTGCGATGTCGGTGGATGTCCAGCCGTCAAACATGTATCTGGAAGCTGAGGCAGAGCGCCAATAATGGAAGAAGCGCTCGCCGGAACTGTCATTTTCGATCAAATAGAGCCCTGGAGAACGGTCCGCAATAATCTGGATAGCATCTGTGCGAATGTTCTCTTCTTCAAATGCAGCCATCATCTTGTGACTGTACGCATCCTGTCCCAGACCGGTGATGTAAGAGACGGTCAATTCATCGCTGAAGTGTCGCGCTAGATAAACCGCAGAGTTGAAGGTATCTCCAGCAAAGGCTTGCTTGAACAAACCACCCCCGGCCGGCGCGATTTCCAGCATGCATTCCCCAATGCAGGCGATTGATTTTTTTTCTGAAGGGGCCATCTGGGAGACCTTTTTATTATTTTGCGGCATGGCGCGTAAGATTGGGGCTCTGGTGCAAAGCTTTGTTTGGGCTTAAGAACCTAGAAAACCGCTTCAATACATCACTCAGTTACTTTTACATCAGGCCCTCAGGACTGCCATTGCGGAGTAATCTAATTTGCTCAATGACATGCTTTCCAGCGCCATCAACATGCTTTGAAATGACTTCAACGGCTTGATCAATATCCTGTTCTCTAACCGCCTTAATAATGAGCCGATGCTCTTCAAGTATCTCTTTTTGCCGCTTCAGAGAGGTTGAGTTGGGGAATTGCTGGCTGATAGCTGAGAGAATATCCCTGTGACGACGCCACAGCTCAAGAGCGTGTTGATTGTAGTGTTTTTTGTACATCACAAGATGGAAATCCATATCCAGCTTGTTGTGCGCAAGGCTATCTTGAAAGTTCAGGTCTTCTATCTGGCCGCAAATTGCCTCCAGCTCTGCCAGGTCCTCGCTTGTTGCCATTTCGACAAACCAGCTGGTCAGCTTCGGTTCAAGCAGCATTTCAATTTCGACGATGTCTCGTACGAAATTTTCGTCCATCGGACGCACACGTGCACCCCGATTGGGGGTCATGACGACAAAACCTTCACCACATAATTGCTGAAGTGCCTCGCGTACCGGATTGGTCGAGGAGCCAAACCTCTTGGCGATCTCCGTCACCTTCAAGCGGTCGTGCGGCTTCACACGGCCCAAAATTATTTCGTCCCGGAGCCTGGAATATACCGTGGTCTTTGAAGGTGGTTTTGATTCTTGTCCCTGTATGATCATGGGTAAGGCTCTTGTTTGTCTCTCTTTGAAAATGTGTTGCTCATGCCGATGCCAGAGGTCGTCCTTGTTTGCTCGGCGCGTTGTGCGCCGTATCTAAGTGGCTCCGCTCCGCGTATGCAGTGGCAGAGATAATGTGCTGCAACTGCTAGTAATAAGCCTGATCGGGCCTATGCCAGTCAAGTGATGCGTGTGTCTATCAACGGCGCCTTCAGGCTGTTGGCTGACTTGTTTGCAAGCCCCAGACACAACTGGCATGGGTAAAGTGATCTGCTCTTCCCAGTGAATGATCTGGTCTGCGCGCACTCCCGCCCCCCGGCCAGTTCGCTAATGGCTCTCTCCTGTTCTCGGTATCACGCCAGTCCCAGGAGCGTAATCCGCTCATATACCTGCATAATTTCCCCTTTCCAGCGCCGCGCTGAAATATCTGTGTGGATAATACTCAATTATATACATAGTTCCAGAAAAATAATGTACGATTTGCTCGTTATAGTACACAGAAAACGCATATTGATCTCGTTGGCTGATGATCTGGGTGGGCATCAAAGCAAATTCTGCGCTGAGTTTTGGGAAGTACAAAGGCCAGAAAATCTACCGCAAATCACGGAGTCGATGCGAGGGAACTTGTCCGGGAGGCAATGTAAAAAAGTGGGAACTTATACATTTAAGAAGGCTGCATTTGGGGGCTCATTGCTGGGCGCATTGCTGGCCACATCAGCCATTGCATTTGCAGCTGATTACTCGCAGGCACCAATTTTAGAGTCAAAAGTACAATCCGGGGACCTGCCACCAGTCGCAGAACGGCTGCCTGCAAATCCTTATGTTGAGGCCAGCATTGACGGTATTGGGGATTATGGCGGCACCCTTCGTACAACCATTCTTGCCAATGGTGATCAATATAATCTCACGCGAACCGTAGCGAATGAAACGCTCGTTCGCTGGGATACGTCCTGGACTAAAATTGAGCCTTCAATCGCGGAAGAGGTGACCGTATCTGACGATGCTACAACCTTCACCTTTAAACTGCGCGAAGGGCTGAAGTGGAGCGACGGTGCGCCATTCACTGTAGATGACATCATGTTCTGGTACGAAGATGTCTTCATGAATGAGGCGCTCACACCAAGCCCCAATTCCGTATTTGTGGCAGGCGGAGAGCCGGTCAAGGTACGTCGCATTGATGACGTAACAGTCGAGTTTAAATTTACCGTGCCCTACGGACTGTTCATGCAGCAGCTTGCCTATGGGCAAGGGCACCAACCTATCGTTTACCCGCGACATTATCTGGAACAGTTCCACGAGAGGTACAATTCGGAAGGAATTCCGGCAATCTTGGAGCAAAGCTCGACGGCTAGTGATTGGGTTTCTCTGTTCCATTCAAAAGTGTCTCCGAGCTTCATGCCAACATTCTGGCAGAACACTGAGCTTCCGACTCTGAACCCTTGGGTTCTGACTGTTCCTTATGCAGACGGAAACCGCGTTGCCGCGACCCGTAACCCGTATTACTGGAAGGTTGATGAGGCCGGTAATCAGCTTCCGTACATTGATAAGGTTACATGGGCGAAGATTGATGATCCTCAGCTGATGGTGCTGAAGATGACTGCTGGCGAGTTTGACTTTGCCTTCCGTCATATCAACAACGCCACATTCCGCTCGGTTCTCTATGATGGCACAGAAACCGGCAACTATCGGTTTGTCGATGTTGAAGACATCCCGGCAAACGATGCGGTCTTGCTGCTGAACCTCAATATTGATGATCCGGTCAAAAACGAAATCTTCAATAACAAAGACTTCCGCATCGGTCTGAGCCATGCGCTTAATCGCCAGGAGATCATCGATCTGATCTACGTCGGTCAGGGAACGCCGTCGCAAGTTGCAGTCAGTGAGCGACATGAGCTGTACAACGAGAAGGCATCCAAGCAATTTACTGAGTATGATCCGGAACTGGCGAACCAGTATCTGGATAAGGTGCTGGGAAAGAAAGATGCTGAGGGCTACCGGTTAGATAAAAACGGCGAACGCTTTACCGTAAACTTCATGGTGGCTGACGTCTTCGGGCTGTCTTATCCAGACGTCATGCAGATGGTGCAGCAATATGCGAAAGACGTTGGTCTTGATATTCAGATCAGGACAACCGACCGCTCTCGCTTGACCACAATGTGGAATGCCAACGAGCAGGATGCTTACATCTGGAACTGTGTAGGCGGCTTGTCAGAGGTTTACACCGATGTTCGCTGCTATATGCCTTATCAGCGCGCCGATGTGTTTTATGCTCCTGAGTGGGCAGACTGGTACGCAGATCATGATAACGGCCAACAGCCACCAGAGAACATTCAGCAGCTCATGGCAGCTTATGATGAAGTGACCACCGCTAGCTCCGATGCAAGCCGCAAAGCGAAGATGGAAGATTTCCTCGAGCTTTCTGCTGATAACTTCCTAACAATCGGCATCGTGCAGCCAAGTCTGAAGTACATGATGGTTTCCAACGATCTCAAGAATATCGTTGAACCAATAGCGATCAACGGAACCCTCTGGCATCCGGCTCCGACGCTCAGCTCATGGTACTTTGAAGGCGGCAAGTAATAACTGCGGGTTCAGGCGAAAGCTGCTGTCTTTCGCCTGAACCCACTTCTGAATTTCTCTCGGGCAAGCAAATATGTTTAACTTTGTAATACGGCGTCTGATCTACGCGGTTCCGACGATATTCGCCGTCTCCATAATTTCCTTCTGGATTATCCAGCTTCCTCCAGGAGATTTTATGACAACCTTGATGGCTGATTGGGCCAGTCAAGGTGGGGCGGTAGAGCAGGGGACCGTGGCAGCTCTGCGAGAGCGATATGGTCTCGATCAACCGATCTACATCCAATACTACAAATGGATCGCCGGTATCGTCACGGCCGGAGACTTCGGCTTGTCATTTGAGTATGGACGACCCGTCGCTGAGCTCATCTGGGGTCGACTGGGCTACTCATTCCTTTTAGCCGTACTGACGCTGTGTTTTGCCTGGGCGGTCGCCATTCCGATTGGCATCCTCTCAGCAGTTCGCCAGTATTCCATTGGTGACTATGTCACGACCTTTCTGGCTTTCGTTTTCCTGGCACTGCCGAACTTCGTTTTGGCGCTGGCAGTCATGTACGTTGTGTCAACTTACTTCGGAAAAAGCGTAGGCGGGTTGTTTTCACCTGAATATGCCGACGCTCCGTGGAGCTTTGGCCGCCTATGGGACCTGATTACACATATTTGGCTGCCAGTTGTTGTTATCGGTACCGGATCTCTTGCCGCGTTGCTGCGCATCATGCGCGCAAACCTGCTGGATGAACTGCGCAAGCCCTACGTTACAACTGCAAGGGCGAAAGGGCTTTCAGAGCTGAAGCTGTTGATACGGTACCCGGTTCGAATTGCATTGAACCCGCTTATATCCGCCATCGGCTGGATTTTGCCCGCAGCGGTTTCAGCTGAAATCCTTGTCTCCGTTGTCATGAGCTTACCGACGACAGGTCCTTTGCTTCTGCGCGCCTTGCTGTCTCAGGACATGTATCTGGCTGGGTCGCTCATCCTCTTGGTTTCTGTTCTCACCATTATCGGCACCCTCATATCAGACATCCTTCTCGCCCTCGCAGATCCTCGGATTAGGCTTCAATGACCACGCATTCAAACATCGATACAGCAGTTGAAACTGTTACACGCGGCGAAGATCTAACGACAGCCGGTCAGTGGCAGCTGTTTTGGTTGCGCTTTAAGAAACACCGTTTGGCGGTCATAAGTCTGGTTGTGATCATCAGCCTGTACGTTGTTGCAGCGCTGGCGGAATTTATCGCACCTTTTGACCCCAACAGCACAAACGCGCGCTTTACATATGCTTCCCCGCAAGGCTTCCATCTCTTTCATGATGGATCGTTTGCCCCCAATGTGAGCCGGTTGAGCATGACGCTCAACAAAGAGTCGCTGCGGCGGGAATTTACGGCAGATCCAGATAATCCGGTGTTCCTGGGATTTTTCGTGCCCGCCAAGCCCTATATGCTTCTCGGCGTAATTCCAATGGAAACCAAGCTTTTCGGGATTAAAGACCCAAAAATCGGCGACAGTCTTTACCTGTTTGGCGCGGATCGCCTGGGCCGGGATATTCTTTCCCGTGTGCTTTATGGCGCACAAATTTCCCTGTCGATTGGCCTTGTCGGGGTCGTGGTTAGCCTCGTCCTTGGAGTTGCCATTGGCGGCATATCCGGTTTCTTCGGCGGCTGGGTAGATGTGTTGATCCAGCGTTTCATTGAGTTGCTTCGTTCGATCCCAACAATCCCGCTTTGGATGGGATTGGCGACCGCCATACCTGTGAGCTGGCCTCCCTTACAAACATATTTTTGTATCACGCTCATCGTATCGCTTTTGGGCTGGACCAGCCTTGCAAGGGAAGTGCGCGGCAAGTTCCTTTCGCTTCGAAACGAGGATTACGTGATCGCGGCTCGGCTTGATGGCATGAGTGAGATCGGCATCATATTCCACCACCTGGTACCGTCTTTCATCAGTCACATCATCGCAACTCTAACACTTGCAATTCCAACGATGATCCTGTCGGAAACGGCGTTGTCCTTCCTCGGCATCGGGCTTCAGCCACCGATCATTTCATGGGGAACGCTACTTCAAGAAGCTCAGAATATTCGCGCTGTTGCTCAGGCCCCTTGGCTTTTGTTTACGCCGGCAGCTGCGATTGTTATCGCCGTATTGTCCTTGAACTTCCTCGGTGATGGCCTTCGCGATGCAGCAGATCCATACGGAGCGACCACATGAGTGCCTCGGCAGAAACCATCTTAAAAGTTGAAAACCTGAAAACGTACTTCCCGACACGCAAAGGCATGTTCAGGGCGGTTGATGATGTTTCATTTGAGGTGAAACGTGGCAAAACCCTTTGCATTGTCGGCGAGTCAGGGTCAGGCAAATCTGTAACTGCGCGCTCTGTCCTGCAAATTGTAGATGCGCCGGGACGGATTGAAGGTGGATCAATCCAACTGACACGTCCCGATGGTTCGATCACAGACCTGGCACAGCTGAACCCGCGAGGGCAGGAGATCAGGGCTGTTCGCGGCAATGAAATTGCAATGATCTTTCAGGAGCCCATGAGCTCTCTCTCGCCTGTACACCGGGTTGGTGATCAGATTGCGGAGGTGCTTAAGCTCCATTTCAAGCTATCTCGTAAAGAGCGCCGGCAACGGGTCATTGAACTGCTTCAGCAGGTAGAGATTCCAGATCCGGAGAAAGCGATCGACCGATACACCTTTGAGTTTTCGGGCGGGATGCGCCAGCGGGTGATGATCGCCATGGCTTTGGCGTGTAATCCGGCACTCTTGATTGCGGACGAACCCACTACAGCGCTGGATGTGACAACTCAGGCGGAGATCCTCGACCTCATTCGTAAGCTGCAGCAACAAAATGGCATGGCGGTCATGTTCATTACCCATGACATGGGCGTGGTTGCAGAGATCGCTGATGAAGTGCTGGTCATGTTTCGCGGCAAGGTAAAAGAAACTGGATCAGTCGAAAAAATCTTTCATGACCCTGAGGATGAATACACAAAGAACCTGATCAGCTCGGTCGTGAAGCTTGAGAAAAAAGCTGAAGTTCGCGCCGAGCAGTTAGATGCCTCAACAGAATATAAGCCACTGTTAGAGGTCTCTGACCTGTCAATGGTTTTTGATAACGGTCACCACGCTGTAAACAATGTGTCCTTGACGGTCCACTCCGGCGAAACCCTGGGCATCGTGGGGGAATCGGGGTCAGGAAAAACAACCATCGGCCGGTGCTTGCTGAGGATTTATGATCCATCTTCAGGCCGGATCGACTTTAAACGCTCCGATGGCAGCGTCTGCGAAGTTGCCGGTGCCAATAAGGCTGACCTTAAAGCTGTGCGCCGCGAAATCCGTATGATTTTTCAGGACCCTGTTGGGTCCCTCAATCCCCGTAAAACTGTTGGCCAGATTATCGCCGAGCCGCTCAATCTTATGGGTGTCAAAGGCAGAGAGCTTGAAGAGCAGGTCTGCGCGCTCATGGAGCAGGTTGGATTACCTCCAAGCTGGCGAGAGCGTTACCCGCATGCTTTTTCCGGCGGCCAGCGCCAGCGTATCGGTATTGCCAGAGCGATATCCGTGAAGCCCCGTCTCATCATTGCAGATGAAGCGACGTCGGCGTTGGACGTTTCTCTTCGCTCGCAAATGCTGGATCTGATGATGCAGCTGCAAGATGAGCTTGGACTTTCCTACCTGTTCATCTCTCACGATATGTCCGTAATCCGATACATGTGCGATCGAGTGGCGGTGATGCATCGCGGAAAAATTGTAGAAACTGGTGAAACGCATCAGGTGATCAACAATCCGCAACACGCTTATACCCAAGCCCTCTTATCAGCCATACCAAACCCCGACCCATTAGACAGGCGCCTTCACAATCGCTTTCGTTTTGCACCTGAAGTTACTGCCTAATCCTTGGACGCCAATATGAAAATCACAGACGTAAAAATAATCGTATGCTCCCCTGGCCGGAACTTCGTCACCGTTAAAATCTTTACAGATGAAGGGCTCACCGGGATTGGCGACGCCACTCTGAATGGCCGTGAAAAGGCGGTTGTTGCCTACCTTGAGGACCATCTCGTTCCGCTCTTGATTGGCAAAGATCCAAGTCGGATCGAAGATATCTGGCAGTACCTGTATAAAGGTGCCTATTGGCGCCGCGGACCGGTAACAATGGCCGCAATCGCAGGAATTGATACCGCCCTTTGGGATATCAAGGCCAAAGCTGCAAACATGCCGCTCTACCAGCTCTTTGGCGGCGCCAGCCGTGACAAGCTGCTTTGCTATGTACATGCGCAGGGCAGCGAAATTTCTGAAGCAGTTGAGGCCGTTGGGAAGCGTATGGACGAAGGCTACAAAGCCATCCGTGCGCAGGTCGGAATCCCTGGCTTGCCTGCCGTATATGGGACCGATAAATCATCGACCAACACCGCCGCTTTAAATGCGCTACCCAATGAAGAAGTGTGGTCAACCTCCAAGTACCTACGCCATGTTCCGAACCTGTTTTCCGCTCTGCGTGAGACCCATGGATGGGATGTGGAATTACTGCATGATACCCACCACCGCTTGACGCCAATTGAAGCCGCGCGCTTAGGCAAAGACCTTGAACCATATAGACTATTCTGGCTTGAGGACACGGTCGCAGCTGAGCACCAAGAAGGCTTTCGTTTGATCAGAAAACACACGGTGACTCCACTGGCCGTTGGCGAAGTGTTCAATACGGTGTGGGATGCGCGCTTGCTGATTGAAGAACAGCTCATTGATTATATTCGGATGACAACTGTTCATGCTGGCGGCGTAACTTCACTGCGCCGTATCATGGACCTTGCCGGGATTTATAACGTGCGCACGGGCTGTCATGGCGCGATGGATATGTCTCCTGCTTGCTTTGCCACCAACATGCAACTCGGCCTATGGGCACCAAACTTCGGCATTCAGGAATATACCGAGTACACACCGGAAACACTCGAAGTCTTTTCACATAATTGGAGCATTTCCGATGGCTACCTCCACCCTGGCGAAGCAATCGGCCACGGCGTGGATATAGATGAAGAGCTCGCAAAAAAATACCCGTATGAGCCAGCATACTTGCCCGTAAACCGGCTCGAAGATGGCACCTTGTGGCATTGGTAATGGGACATGCGGCTGTGAGAAGCGTACACGGAGCATAAGACAGGCTGCTGCGTAACTCGCAGTAAGTTTGTCCAACTCCGTGAACTTAGGCGTGAAACTTGCCGAATATCGGTCCCGTGTGAACGCCCTTGGAAACTCGCAGGTCTTCGGTGCAACTGGCCTACGAAAATTGTCTGCGCTTCAGTTACGCTGCCTAGGTAGTGTAACTGAAGCGGTAGGAGGTTGTTGAAGACAACCCGGAACCACACACCTGCATTACCACCTTACATGCATTGCATACCCGCTGATGAAAACCAGAGAAAAAGCTTGGCAGTAGGCGCTGAACAAACTCGTCCAACCGTTTTTGTGAGTGATAAGTTCCATAATGAACCTTCTGCGAAATTGTTTAACTGACAGCGACTGAACAGAGGTTTTCGCGCCGCGGGCACTGCGGCTATGTTCGCGCACTAGAAGCAAGTGGCCGACATCTTAAGCTGTGGTGTGAACAGCCCTCCAAAATCAACTACATAGAATTTTAACCAAGGTCATTTGCAATGGCCTTACCTCTGTTGTCTAGGATCACGGGAAAAAGGCAACGACATGACGAAGACAAGAATTACGCCAAGCGCCGGGCTCATATGGGTTTTCCTTGTCCTGGGGCTGGTCACCGCTTTCATGGCTATTTTTGCTGCCATGTTGATGACAGAGGTTGGGCAATTGCTGGATTGGCCGCGCCAATGGCTGATCACCTACTATGAGCACCGCTGGGTCTACATCGGCATCAACCTCATTTTGCTCGCGGTCATGTGGGTCTTGAATGCACGTTACGCACTCATGCATAGGTACCTCATGGGGCTTGCGACTGTCGGTGTATTCCTTTGCATTTTTGCAGCCAATTTCCTCTTGCCGACCATGTTCCCATCGTCTCAGACCACTGCTGAATATGTGAGTATTGAGGAAGCGGATAAATTCATGAAGCCGGACGACGTCATTTACGCCGTGGAAATCAACGGTGATGTTCGAGGGTTCCCGAGGCATCATCTTGAGATCCCGCATATCGCCGGTGATACCATTGGTGGTGAAGATGTCACGATGACGTTCTGCGCGCTCTCGAATTTGCCGGTTGTCATCGACCAGTCCAGCAACGGCGAAAAGATGGATCTGGCCATCCTTATTCAGGTGCACAACAACCTTCTGATGAAAGACAGCAACTCAGGTGAGTTGATCCAGCAAATCACCGGAGAGAAGGAATTTTCCGGAGGCAAAGTCACCGAATATCCGAATGACATGATGAGCTGGGAAACGTTCAAGACGGTCTATCCCGAGGCAACTGTTTTCGAATACCAGTTTAACCGCCCCGTGGACACATTCCTGCAGAACTTGTTTGAAGGGCCGCTGGAGCAACATTTTGACGAAGCGGAGCCACCTATTTTTCCGACAGTGGACTTGAAGGACACGCGCTTGCCGCACAAAGAACAGGTGTGGGGATTGAACGTGAACGACAGGCAGTTTGCGATCACCAAAGAGTTCGTAGAGCAGAATCCATTCTTTGCGTTCGAGCTCGATGGGCAACCGTTTCTGCTTTACTACGACGAAGACTTGGACGTGGTGACGTTGTTTGACCGCCGGATTGATGGTGAGACTGTAGACGTAACCGAAGTGGACTTCTTCGGGAATACACCAGCAGGGCAGCTTAGCAAGGTCCCCATGCAAAATGGCGTGTTCTGGATGGTCTGGTCCCATTGGTTCCCCAATACCGGGATCCTTGGTTAGGGTCTCTGGATTGTAAGACGTGTGAGCTGTCCGCAAATAGTCAGCTTCCCTATCAAAAATAACGCCAAAACCAAAAAGAGCCTGCTGTGGTGCAGCAGGCTCTTTGCTGTTTCGCGGTGTTTGGCGTTAGCTCACTGCAATGCCCGGGAAGATGATCAGCATGGCGACGGCCACCATCTGGATCATGATGAACGGGAGCAGCGCCCGGAAGATCTCACCCAGACTTATGTCCGGCGGTGCCACGCTCTTCAGGTAGAAGGCTGCGGGGCCAAACGGAGGTGACAGGAAGCTTACCTGCATGTTCATGGCAAACAGCACTCCAAACCAGATTGGGTTGTAGCCGAGTTGGATCACGATCGGCACAAAGATCGGCATGGTGAGCAGTGCGATACCAACCCAGTCCAGGAACATGCCCAGCACGAACAAGATGAGCATCATGAACAGGATCACAACGGTTGGGTCATCCGAGATGCCGGTTATCAGCGCCTGAACGAAGCGAATGCCGCCCATCAAGTTGAAAACGCCGACCAGTGCTGAAGCGCCAACACCGATCCAGACGATCATACCAACGGTCGATAGGGTTTGCTTTGCAGCTCCCATGATGAGTTTGACGGTGAACTCGCGGCGAATGATAGTTGAGAGTGTTACACCCAGCACGCCGATCGCCGAGGCTTCAGTTACGCTCGCAATACCGCCGTAGATCGAGCCAAGCACGAACACCACGACGAGGATCGGCAGGAACAGGCCTTTCAGCAGTCGAAGCTTCTCTGCAACTGGAATCTCACCCACTTCCGGAATCGGCGCCACATCCGGGTTGCTATAAGCGCGGATCAGGATATAGGCCGCATACATGCAGGCCAGCATCAGACCCGGGAAGAAGGCTGCCGTGAACAGGTCACCGATCGAAACGCTAGCGGTTAGGCCATAGATGATCAGAACGATGGAGGGCGGGATCATCGTGCCCAGTGCGCCGCCTGCACAGCAAACGCCGATGGCGAGTTTGCGGTCGTAACCAAGGCGCAGCATCTGGGGCAGTGCGATCACGCCGAGCAACACCACCTCCCCGCCGATAATGCCGGACATCGCGGCAAGCACCACTGCGACGAGCAGTGTTTGAATGGCGATGCCCCCGCGCAAGCGGCCGCCAACAAGGCGCATGGCGTCAAACAGGTCTTTGGCTATTCCCGATCGATCGAGGATCGCGGCCATGAGAACGAACATGGGAACCGAGACAAAGACAAAAGAGTTTACAAAGCTGAAGATGCGGCTGACGATTAGCGGAACCGCGCCGGGGCCAAACCAGCCCAGAGCGAAGATGAGAGCAACAAGCAGTGTGACGAAGGCTAGAGGCATGCCCGTCAGCAGCAGCAGAAGCAATGAGCCGAACATCAGAACCGTGGCCAGCTCGATGCCCAGAGCTTTAAAATCCGGGATCAGGACGAGTAAATCGGTCATTTTTTCTTAGCGTAGTTGACGGCCAGAATTGCAAATTGCAGGCACATGAGAATAAGGATGCCAAGCAGGAACAGTTTCAGCAGACCTGGTGTTGGCGGGTTCCATGCCGAGCCGGAGGTCTCCAGTCGGAAATCACCAGCGGGTGTCCAGATGGCGCGCTCCACAACCAGCCAGCCTGCCCAGGAGAACAAGGCACTGGCAATCGCGCAGGCAATGGAAATGGCGACATCGAAGACACGCCGAAGGCCGGGAGAAAGGGCGTCGTAAATCAAAACCACACGGATGTGCTTGTTGGTTGAAGCGCAGTAAAGACCACCGAACAGGAACGTAATGGCCGTCAGGAAAATAACGGTTTCGTGTGCCCAGACAGTTGGTGAGTTGAATAGATATCGCATTGCGACTTCAACAATCAGGATTGCCGCAGACAATACAATTGCACATGAAAAGAGTGTGCCTAAGCTTACTATCATGCGCCCGAGCAGGCCTGCTTCAGGTATGGCCTTTTGGCCTGTGTCCCTTTGTTCTTCTTGATCTGACATTAACCTTGCCTCCCCCGCTAGGTACCGGACCGTCGGGGAATTTGACGGTCCGGTATTTTTTACGCGACTTAAATCAGCTTACTCGGCAAGAAGGCCTTGCTCTTTGAGGTAAGCGGACAGAACCGCGTAAACGCGTTTTGCGTTTTCAGACTGCACAGCAACCTTTTCCCACTGGGTGCGCGCGATCGCACGGAACTTGGCACGCTCCTCTGCAGACCAGTTGTGAACGGTGATGTTTGCATCAGCGCTCGCTTCTGCCACGGCAATGGCATCACGCATGGAAAGCTGAGCACTTACGTCACGTGCGTAATCGCGTACAGACATTTCCATAATTGCCTGAAGGTCCGCTGGCATGCTGTCCCATGTCGCTTTGTTCATGGAAACTTCTACCAGTGGCATGGAATGGAAGCCCGGGTAGACAGGATGTCCTGCAACGCTGTGCATGCCCTGCTGGTGGTTGGTGGAGAAAACGGTGTAGTCAGCAGCGTCGATCACACCTTTGTCCAGCGCGGTGAACACTTCCGAACCAGGAAGGTTCACTGGTGCTGCACCGGCGGCTGCAAATACGTTTTGCACCAGACCTTCCGGTGCGCGCATTTTCAGGCCCTTCAGGTCATCAACACCATCAAGGGGAACCTTGGAGATGAACGCTTCAAGACCTGGGGTTGTTGCGCCGATGAACTGGAGACCATATGGGTTCAGCAGTTCGTTCATCAGCTGCTTACCGCCGCCATACTCCATGAAATTGAGCATTTCGGAAGGAGAGCTGTAAGCGCCAACCGGGTTCGCGATCAGACCGAAGGCTGCGTCTTTACCGGTGAAGTAAGAGGTGTCGGTGACGTGACCGTCAATGATGCCCGCAGCAACGGCATCCTGTGTCTCGGTGTGCTGAACAATGGTGCCAACCGGTAGCATTTCAATGTTCACGCGATCACCAGTAATCACGCCAACGCGCTCTGCCCATGCCT
>NZ_BMXE01000008.1 GCF_014651595.1 Pseudovibrio japonicus
GCTCGTCAGGCTCATAACCTGAAGGTCGTAGGTTCAAATCCTACCCCCGCAACCAAATATCAAAACCCGCTAAGCTCTCGGCTTGGCGGGTTTTTTCGTGGTGCGGAACTTGATAAACCGGACCAGCATTGGAACTCAATTTGCGCCTAGTGCATCGGATGAGAAAGATGTTGGATCTGCATTTGGCCATCTCTTTACATGATGGCTAGCTTTTCCCAGCTGACTAGTTGCCTGTATCGGATCTCATGTCGTCAAGAAAGGCTTCTATTCGGGCGGCATTCACGCCAAGATCACCCTCTCCCACTCTTGAGCGGGAGCGCATGTCGAGTATTGAGCCGGTTCCGTCAGGGGTGATCCTGATAACGATGTCGTCAGCAAACCCGAACAGCCTGGAGTAGGCCACAGCTTCAACCTCTCCCACTTCAGGTCTTTGGCCAAGTATCTGCCACCCGCGCGATCTGATCAGGCTCAGAGCGATGTTGTAGGTTGTATCTGGAGGCGTGGACAGGTGCAGTGGGACAATATCGGGATAGCTTTGGCGTTGCTGCTGTGCGACGGCAGCGCCTCCATAGTTGGTGGCAACTGGTGCTGCCCAATACATGGGCGGGTTTTGCGTGTCGGTCGTGATGTCATTGATAAGCGGGTATTCAAACTGGCCGTATAGCATCTCTGCGCCAACACCGACCATTGGGACCGTTATGATAAAGGCCAGAATTGCAGAGAGAAGGCCGCGGCGCTTTTTAAGCAGTATCGCGGCCAGTGCAATCAGCGAAAGGACAAATGCAATTGCCGCAAGGGTTGAGAAGATAACTGCCAGTATTACACCGGGAAGCACGCCCCACCAATCCTCCCGATAACCGACACCCGCCAGAAAGAGGCCGCAGATTGCAATTATCGCAAGGACGAGCGAGCATATGGATAGTTTCGATGAGGGAGGCGTTGGTGGTGTTTGAATTACACTTTCCGACATGATCTGGTTTCTCGAGTTTCACGTAATTACTATTAACTCACAAGATGTGCTGAGAACGACAGCTCAATGAGCTTACACTGATAAGTGTATACAGGTCTATGTGAAATATAAGATAAGTATACCAACCTTTGATTATGCGAAATTTATTCTAATTTCATGATTTTAAGTTAGTACATCAGATCATCTTTATTAATCAATATTTCACATCCTACTTCAAGAATACTGCATTACTCCTCGGCAGTATGGCAGTACTAAAATATTGAGATTAGCGACAGTGAGCTTGTTGCCGCAAATATTGTTGTTCGGAGAGACTAATCGATGAAAACTACTCCTCCATCTTCTGCAAGAGAAATAAACCATGTCCGTCGTCGGTTGCTTAAAGGCACGGTTGCGAGCAGCGCACTTCTGGGTTTGAACCTGGCAGGATGGGGGCCAACACTCAGTTTTGCTCAACCTGCGAGGCGGGTGACCTTGCTTGATCCATCAAGTCAGGAGAAATTTGTGAATCCGCTTCCTATGCCCAAGCGACTTTACACCGAGGAAGGTGACAGTCTGGTTCTGCCCATTGTGGAAGTAGAGCAATGGGTAGGCTTGAAGGATGCGAACGGAAACCACCTTACAACAACGTTTTACGGCTTTGAATATGAGGACGGGTCAGGATCACCGGGTCCAACGATTGTCACAAGGCAAAATCAGAATATTTCCGTAGAGTTTGAAAACCAATTGCCAAACGACAAGCCGCCAATCTTCCCAGTTGATACAAGCTTGCATGTTCCGCACATTGATAACTTCGATCAGGAAAAACCAGTGGTTATCCATTTGCATGGCGGCCACACCCTGCCTGAGAACGATGGCGCTCCGCTCGCTTGGTATACCCAGAACTATCAGTCTAAAGGGGAGGACTTCGTAAATGAAGGTTATAATTATCACAACACTCAGGAGGCCTGCTGTTTGTGGTATCATGACCATACCGTTGGAATGACGCGGTTGAATGTATACGGCGGGCTTGCTGGCTTTTACCTGATCAAAGACGAAAACGAAGATCGCCTGATCGCCGAGAACATTATTCCCAATGACAGCAATATGATTGAGCTGGTGATCTCAGACGCATTGTTTGATGTTCAGGGTAATCTCTATAATCCCGGCACTCATGGTCAGCCTATCAACCCGATCATTCAAAAGGAAATTCAGGATGACTGGCCAAACCCGACAGTCCTGGATGAGTTCTTTGGCGACTTCATAATGGTCAACGGGATGACGTGGCCCAAGCATGAGGTTGAGCCAACGCGATATCGGTTGCGCCTACTCAACGGTTCCAGTTCAAGAAGTTATGTCCTCGAGTTTGAGAACGGGATGGAGTTCTATCAGATCGGTTCGGACGGCGGCTTTCTGGACTCGCCTGTGCAGCTCACACAGTTGGTTATCACCCCTGCTGAGCGCATGGATATTATCATTGACTTTACCGAGCATGCTGGTGAGCAAATCATCCTGAAGAACCTCGGACCAGAGTTGCCATTTAGAGGCTATGTGGACCCACAAGGTCCCGAAGGCTCTATGAAGCTTGTCTATAACGACGGCGGAGATCTGGCGATCACAAACGGGATGGATGGCCTTGCCCCAATCGCCCCTCCAGAATCCTCTGGTGTCGTCATGCGGTTCGATGTGGGGTCTGCAGAGGATAGTGTTCAGCCACAGGCAACAAACTTCAACCCGGCAGTGGAACTCCGCACGCCGCTTGTACCGCTTCCACGAAATAATCCAGCGGTGGTGAGGCAACTCCCGCTCTTCAACCTCAGGGACGATATCGATCGAACAATCGTTCTTCTAGGAACGATGGAGCGTGGCTCACTGTTCTTTATGGATGAAATCACCGAGATTATTGAGCCTGACACGGTTGAGATCTGGGAGATCTACAATACAACCGGCTCAGCACACCCAATTCACATCCACCAGGTACAGTTCGAAATCCTGAACCGACAGGAATTCGACGGGGATTTGGTAATGCGCGATCAGCCACTTATGGAAACAGGCCGCACATTCCAAGGCGCAACGCTGGACTTCCATGGCCTTAAAGGCGATCCGATACCACCACAGCCAAATGAGCAAGGCCGCAAAGACACTGCTTTAGCTCTAGCCGGACAAGTGACCCGCTTAATTATGCGCTTTGACACCCCCGGACAATACGTCTGGCACTGCCACATCATCACCCACGAAGACTACGACATGATGCGCAAGCTAGAGGTTAGGCCTGTTTCGTGAGGGGGATGGAAATTGGTTGTGCGAATTATTGACACGATCTCTATGGTGTGTATTCGGGTGGTAATGCACCTCCAATTTATGGCCTAGTTTGCAGTAGAGCTATGTCGCCAATTTCAGTTGTATTGCGAGTGTTCTTCCATCAATGGCCACGCTGGCCTTTTGTTGCTGTAAGTTCGGAGCCAGTTTTTTGCTTCTGCTTGTGCCTGTTTGATACCTTCAAAGCAGACCTGATCGTGCCATTCTTGTCGGACTGTGCTGATATTTTGTTCCACATATGCATTTTGAGCAGGCATTCCAGGCTTAAAACGCCGGGTCTGGATGTTATCCGGGCGGTTGTCCGCACGACTTACCGTAGGCTTGCCCCGCCATTCAATAATCTGCTTTAAAGTCCGCATGACACTGAGTGCGGGCAGGTAGAAGTCAACTTCGATATCCAGCCTTTTCTGATAAAGTCATTAAGGGTATCGAGTGTATGTGACTGTCCGCCATCTTCCAGTACATTCGATAGACCGCTTATGGCTCGAAGCAAAGCCATTGATATTGCGGAAATAAAGAAAACTCAGAGCAACCCCTCAGGTTCAGTTGGTTGTGGTTAAACGCGCCAGCCAGTCCGCATTGGCTGCACTCTCGTTACGCCTGTTGCTCATACCGGTAGCAGTATATACTCGCACAGAGGTGCAGGATGTCAGAACGATGGAATTCACGTTTATCTCAACGGCACATATAGCCACCTCACTGCGACAAGTTGACTTCAGTTTTTTGCAACCGTTTCGTTCAAAAGTTCATTATGTAGCGATAGTCGGCATATATTTTGGGGAACGACGCAGCACTGCTTCCGTAGATTTCAACGGCTAGATCAGCTGTGCATCAAAACCACGGAATCTTGCACTCTGTTTCTAATGGTCGCCGAGCTCATGCATCGCTCCCTTGACTGCTGAGCGACCGGCATACGGGTTTCACCTTGCTTCAAAATAGCAATGATCTGCGTACCATTGAAACTAGATTTCTTCTTTAAATCAGTCCTCAATATTAGGCGTCAATATCTCTATTTTAAAACTCGCTAAATGCTGGGGAGTTATCAATAGGTCAAGCAATCATATCGAAATATTTTTTGAAAATCGTGTTAATTCTATATCTTCTCGTTGGCATTAAATAAGCTCTGGAGCAATCCTTAAGAACCCAATTATTCCTCTCAATGAAATCTTGAAGTAATTCTCGCTCCCTTAAGAAATTGTGGGAACCTGTATTGTTTGCTTTTTCGTAGAAGCTTTTTGACGCCTTAAAATCAAAGCCAAAGATAGTGACTCTTGACGGGTTACATTGAGCTAGCAAGTAGGTGACCATTGCTCCAACAGAGGGTCTTGCTTCCAAGTTGGAATGTAACCTGCTCCATAATACTAAGGGGAAAAAAAGCTCGTTGCTTTGACTTGCTGATAGTATGCGATCTTTGGGGGACATGTATACTTTGTAGTCGCAGTCATAACTTTGATAAATGTCTTTGACGAGTTTGAAGGTGCTGTAACACCATACATTTGTCTTCGCACCAAAGCTGGTTTCCAGAGGAATAATTATGCCGCGGTTCATTCTGATGACAATGTCATGGGAATCAATTTCACTCCCATATTCATAGCTAAAAAGATTTTGAGAGTTGCCGACAACTGCGACGGATTTATTGGCAAGATATCTCTTGAGTTGCATTTCAGGTCATTTCCGCAGTCTAAAGGTCGCTTACAAATTTTGGACTCACCGCCTCAGGGTTACTGGGTGGTTGAACTGGGTTGAGGGCTCTTGCACAGTCAACCTCTCCGTGTAGTTCTGACTTAATTAGATCAATCTCAACTTGTGCATCTTGAGGCATGACACCGACAACTGAGTTTAAGTCACTCACATAACCTCTAATTTGTTGTCGAATACAGCTATTGATTTGATCAGGTACTACACCCGCCGCTTTCATTTCGTCTGCTGCGGTAGTTTTTTTTCTCGGGTATCGATGCAGGTTCTCAATGATTATACCGCAGGTCCATGTCGGAGATTGGTTGTAAAAGGCATGGAAGTTCCGGACGAATACAATATCTATAACTTTTGGACCAACTCCGGCCTTATGAAGTCGACTTGCACTTATAAAGTTCTCTGCGGTACGTTGAGCTACGTCTTTTTGATAAATTTGTTGCCAGTCTTCAAGTGTATATCGGTCATTGTTTAAGGTTACACTTCCATTTATAACACTGTTTCGAGCAGGGGCTCCTTTTGAGATACAGTGACAATATCCGTCGTAGGAATGCAAGAGCTTCATCTGTAAGGATGGTAAGTAAAATGCCCATGAAGCAATATTTGCAGTGACTCTGGTGGCGTTCACTCTTACTTGCTTCTTAAAGAAACGATTAGGCTTCGGTAGTTTAACAGTCTCTAGAGTAATAATGTGTCTTCTCCAAAAACGCTCTCACTCAGGGTAATATGCAAATTTGTCGTGATGCTCGACGTTAATATTTGCTGGTCAAGAACTTCGAAGAGACGTAAATACCTTTGAAAGATTTAGCAAGAACAAACTGCGTCAAACATTTTTTTCGTTTGAACGGATGCATTTTCGAGGTTTTCTTTAAGGTTTCCCTGCTCCTGCTCACTCCAGCTCCATTCTTCTGGAGAAGCAGATACTAGGTGTTTAAGATCTGAGAAGACACGGTTCGTATTCAAGCCCATGTCATGCAGCAGGTATGTGATCTTCTGAGTATTGGAGGCAACTGAGATGAAAGGAGTCCCTGCACAGAGTGCGAGGCAAGCACCATGGAAACGACCAGTGATATATAGCTCTCTAGAGCTGAGAAATTGTGAGAGTCCCACCTCATCGTCAAAGCAGGTGTAATGCTTCAGGCCGCAGACCAAACGGTATCTGAAGTCTTTGATGGGATGTGATGTGATAGGAGATCTTCTGCGTGGACGAATGCTAGCATAATAATTCTCGCCTGCGGCAGACTTGAAAGCATTATATAAACCGCGACTTGTGTTTCTCCTGAGTGCATCGCCCCATGCAATGCCAATACGGTGAGAAATTGCTGATACAGGTCTGGAACTAACGAGACTAAGATCTGGGCAGTATTGTGCTTCAATACCTAGAGAGTTAAGATTTCTTTGGCTGTTTGTGTCTCTAAGAGAAACATAACTTGCTGCTTTAATTACTTCAGACCATTCTACCGGATTGTCCTGCCAGATACTGTTGATTAGTGCAATGCGTGTCTTAGTAGTGAAAGCATCAAAAATCCTCATACACTTCTCTGCGTCGTCGCTTCCGCTGTGAAATGAGCCTTCACCATTTATGAGAATGATATCCGCCTTTCTGGCCTGCTCAACAAAAGAAGTATCTTCCCACCAACTGGAGCCGACTCGAGACGAAGCAGTTAGCTTAAAACCCCGTAGAGACATTTCGCGTCTTATCACGCGCGATACAGCGCGACATCCATGGTGCCATGTGTCGAGTGTGTCATTCAATAGAACGTAATTAGGCATTATGCTGCTGTCCGAGTAACTTTCTTGTTGAGCTCATTATGAACTGCCGCGAGAAACGTCTCTCTCCAGGAAACAGAGGGAAAACGCCGTGATTTGAGATCAATACGAGGAGTATTTATCGCATCAACAAGCAGTATCTGGTCAGTGGAAGATTGCTCTTCTAAGAATTGCGTTATTCTTCTTTCTTTGGGAAGTGATTGTTCAAACACCGCAAGTGTTTTCGCTGAGGCCGTAAGCGCTTCTGAAACCATTGATACGCTTTCCGCGCTTACGATAGCCGCAGCTGCGTTGTTTAGCAAAGAACTCATGCTTGCTCGATCACCTCGGTTGAACAGGACCAACTGCTCTATCTCGAGGTTATTCTTATTAATGTATTCTTGAATAACGCGTTCATTTTTCGTTCCGGTCCTATGCGAAGTCGTAATCTTCAGGGATAGTTGGTTTTCTTCTGCAATTGAGGCTGCAAATAATAGGACTTTCTCATAGAATTGGGTTGAGTAAATAAGTGAGCCTGCATCCCCGCCGAAGGCTACGAGTAGGTCGTTCCTTTCATCATGGGGGAGTAGTTCCTCATGATTAATTTGAGAGGGAGCACAAGGAAGGCGGTATTCACTCGCTTTTGTAATATGGCCGGGATGTGAGATCACCATATCAATCATATGGTTTGGAACGCGTTTGAGTTCACCCAAATGGATTGAAAATGCTCCCAATTTGGATAGGTAAGCAGCCGGGATCTCGCCTGCACCCAATGTGGAGATCACGAATGCACCATTTATTTCCTCTCTAGCTGGAATGTCCCCGACGCAAAACCATGAAGCAATCTGATCCCATGCTCCCCCGTCATTCTTCTGCTGAAGAAGGCGGAGATACAGAGCCTCCAACACTCGGCTTCGAAACTTGATGTTAATTAACCTGACTTTACCGCCAAACTCATTGGCTAGTGCTTTCGCAAGTCCTAGAAGGTTGTTTTGATCTCCCAAGATACTACAGCTAATTACAAAGATATCTTTAGTAGTATTTGCCATGTTTTTATTTTTCATTCTGGGTAAAGAGATAAAATTAGATACCATATTTTTATAATCTGTACACCTTTGTGGGGCAAAAATACTCCTCACAAAATAGATGGATCTAAAATTTAAGTCATCATTACCTTGCGTAAGTTTGTGATTTTTTTGAAAAAATCTTATCTCAATTGGATGACAACAATTGGAGAAAATGTCCGGAGGATAAGCTTTAGGGCGCCTTCACTGAACATATGCTAAATAGCTAGATCAGAGATGGCGTAAAGCCATCGAACGAGACACGTGGGAGGCAACCAAGCGGCGGTGGTCATCTAAAACAATCAATAAAACGACATGGTTACAGGTGAGATCGTATGTGCATGCAAAGATCTTTGGCGACATAACGCTATTGCAAAGTTTCTTTGAGATGGGGACGCAGCAGACCTTTGTGGCGCCATACGTCGGCACACCTCTGGTGCTGAGTAGTACTCAACTGGATGTGTTTCAGGGTTATCAGCATGAAGAAAACTCTTAACGGGTGTGAAGTCGGCGTAACCAACATCTACGGGCAATCTGCTGATTGGAACCGTGACGCTCCGCAACGTTTCACCTTAACCCGCTACGCTTGTATGCGACTTAAATTGCACTCTGCAAGATAAATCCGCTAATGACCTATTGTCATAAAAGTTGCAAAACGAGCTAAATTGACCGCTTTCCAAGTATAATGTTTCCCGACTACGCAGCCTTCACAGCACCAAGCCCCGCGAAATGCCCTGTCGTATCTAAACTATCTTACCACGGGCGCTTTTCAGGTCGTTATAGATGGTTGCGCGGCTGACGCCTAAGACGCGGGCTATGTAAGAGGCAGCGTGTTTCTCTCGCAAGGCGTCTGTACCCAATATGGCCGAGAGCAGGTCTTTGCGGTCAGTGCGGTCGAGTGCTTCAACGGATTTGTTGCGCGCTTGGCACCAGTTCACGATGAACAGGTTCATCTTTTCGTGCCAGTCGTTCTTGAACAGGGCTTCAGAGCCTTGAGTAGTGGCCGGTGTCCCAATCAGTGCCGTGATCGCATTCTGTGCGGCCATGATTTCGGAGAGGTCATAGTTGAAGCAGGCCAGAGCAACCGCTTTCCCGGTATCATCACGTAGCACCGAGCTGATGGAACGGATTAGCCGCCCATCCCAATTGACTCGCTCAAACGGGCCGATAACATTCTCGCCCTTGCGAAAGTCGATCTCCGAAAGAAACGAAGGATCGCCAATCTCGCGCTTAGAAAACGGATTGCAGATATGGGCAACGGTTTCGGTGACAAGGGAGTGAACGACAATTTCAACGTTAGAACCCAGCAGCTTTGAGAGCGCCTCCGCCATAGGGACAGCGACGTTCTCAATAACGCGGTTTTCTGGCTCTGCAGCTGGCTCAGTCATCTCAGTGTCCCCCGGCATTCCATGACACAACTATTTGTATGGAATGCTTCAAAATCTCCATTCTAGAAACCTGTTTTGCCTGCGATTTGCAAGTCAAGTTTCAACGTGTCCCACAACGGCAAGCGCGTCACCTCTTTGCACCAGACCTTGCCCGGCGGTACAGAACAGAACGCCCGAAGTATTGGCTGTCACAGGCAAGGGCGGACGCTCCACCCGGTCAGCAAAATGCAGGTAGCCGATCTGCTGGCCCTTTTCTACATAAGCCCCTAGCTCATGGGAGCATTCATAGATGCCGGTTTCATCTGCGTAGGTGTAATGCTGCAAACCATCCACCAGAAGCGTTTGCCTATCGCTCTGCGAAGCCTCCGGGCCTGTCCAGACCGGATTCTCTGCAATAATGCCCATTGCATGCAAAACACCGCGTAACCCGTGATGAGTGATAGCAACAGTCGTGGCGCTCGCAAGGGCTGAGCCGCCTAGCTCTGTCGCCAAGATACGTTTGTCTTGTTGCTCCACTTCGGTATCAATCATCTCCGCTGCTGAAGGCTCGCGGATGATCACGGTTAGCGGCGCATCAAATGCGTTGGCCAGCTTCATGATCTCTTGCGTGGCCGCATCAGTTTTCTGCACTGGTACAAAGGCACAGGGAATAAAGTTCAGCGAACGTCCGCCCGAATGTAGATCAACCACCACATCACAGCGTGGGATCAGTTCGCGGGTGACAAAGTCCGCGATACGCTCAGTGATCGTCCCGCGCGGGTTGCCCGGAAAAGCCCGGTTCATATTGCCACCATCCAGCGGTGACAACCGCGCCCCAGCTTGCACAGCAGGTGTATTGAGTGCAGGCAGAACAATCACCTGACCCTGAATGTCCTCAGGCTGCAAACCGCCATGGACCAGATGGGAGAGGGCAATCGGTCCTTCATACTCATCCCCATGACTACCACCCAGCAACAAGCAACATGGTCCCTCACCATTCTTGATGGAGAACAACGGCACGCGCTGGTTTGACCACGCGCTGTGGTTCATGGAAGCGGGCACATTAATATAACCGGCATGAAAGCCATCGCGATCCAACGGGACAGAGGTCGAGGGCATGAAAATCTTCCAAAAACAACTAAAGAAACCGAGGGTGGACAGGTGCAAGAAAGACCAGTGCTTGGGTGGCGTAATTGCCGGGTCTTCTGCACCTGCCCTGGGGACCAGTGTTAGGCCGTTTCCAAAATGGAGCCGACCACCTTGTTCAAGCGGTTTAGGCCTTCACGCAAATGCGCTTCTGGCAGAGCTGAACTGAACCGGAAGTGATTTTCAACGTGGAAGCGGCTGCCCGGAATTACCAGAACGTCTTGTTCTGCATGCAAACGGCGACAGAGAGTTTCCGAGTCCACCGGCAAATCAAACCGGATGAAGGACATGGCAGATGCCTTTGGCGGCGAAACGGTGAACACGCCTTGATGCACCTTTAAAGCTTCGGTCAGAGTTTCAAAGCCGGTGCGGATCAAACGACGCGCCCGCTCCACCAAAAGGCCACGTGCAGGCTCGGCAAGAGCAGCTTCCGCAAGACGCATGGAAAGGGTGGTTGCAGCGACGGTCGCGTATTCATGACGGCGCCAGCTCGCTGTGATCGTGTCCTTCGGCGCAACCATCCAGCCAAGCCGCAGACCCGGCAGGCCATAAGCCTTACTCATGGAGTTCAGCACGACCACCTTGTCGTAGTCCCCCCAGAAGCTCTTGGTCACTTCGTCAGTGTCGCGTTCAGTACCGATGTAAACCTCATCCGCAACAATCCAGGCACCAACCTTGGCTGCCGCTGCAATGATCGCATCGCGCTCTTCCTGACTTACCACCTGTCCGGTTGGGTTGTTCGGGTTGATGATGTGAATGACCTTGGTGTTCTCATCCACCGCATCCATCAGCGCTTGCGGGTCAATCTTCCAGTCGTTGTATGGGTCCAGATCAACATAACGCACTTCAATGCCGCGATTGCGTACATCGCCGGTCAACTGCTCATAGATAGGCCGGAACGCCACCATGTTGTCGCCGGGTTCAAGCAGTGTATTGGCCACCAGCGTGTTGGCCTCGGATGCGCCCGCCGTCACCAGAATATTCTCAGCGTCGGCGCCCTCATACATCTTGGCAATGTGCTCGCGCAGCAGGGTCGATCCGTTCACCTGTGGGTAGTCCAGCACGGTGCTCCAGATGGTGTTCGGATCAAGCCCTGTCAACTTGATCAGCTCTTCAACCTTCATCGGGTGCACGCCACTTTCAGAATAGTTGTATTTTACACCGTGTTCCAATTCCGACAGGAACTGCTCAACGTGGAAGGGGTGAAACATGAGGTGTCCTCTCTTTCGAATAAGGCATATCTTTTTCCCAGTGTCGAAAATATGGCTGCAAGCAACAAAACCACGCACTGGTAGATCAATCTGGTGGCGACAAGACACTCAAAAAGCGCAGGGGTCCTTAAGGACAATTTCCGCGCAGTTCTGGTCAAATCCAAAATCTGGCAATTCCGCTGGTCACTACGGTCGCTGGCGTACCACCAGAGTGTCAGAGCAGCGCAATTACGGGGTTAGGGGCGGGCAGAATTGCGTTCGACACTGTTCCAAACTGATTTCGCAATCGCAGCATCCTGCACGGCAACACCTGTCAGGTCCGCAATGGTAATATCCTCATCACTACGCGGTGCAGCCCCGTTCGCGAGTGCTTCACCCAGCGGGGTCAAATCCGCTTCTGCAACCAATCCTGCCTTGATCGCATTGGCCGTTTCGCCATGTTCAACACACTGAGATGGCGAATCCACGAAGACCTGAGAAGCTTTCGCAAACAGCTGCGCATCAATCTCCTGCTTGCCCGGGGAGTCCGCACCAACAGCGACGATATGAGTGCCCGGCCTTACCCAATCGGCTTGAATGAGCGGCTCGCGGGATGGCGTGGTGGTAACAATCACATCCGCCTGCTCGCACAGCGCTTCTGCTGTGGGAGCTTGTGCAACCTCCACCGCTGGCAGCTCGGAGCCCAGTGTCTTGACCAGCGCCGCGACTTTCTCGGCATTGCGTCCCCAGATGACAACGGACTTATACCCCAGCAGCTCACAAATCAGCTTGGCTTGCAGGTGCCCCTGAATGCCATTGCCGATGATGCCAATGGTCTTGGCAGAGCTCCGCGCACCCAAACGGGTTGCAATCACTCCGGCAAGTGCTGTGCGCAGATCTGTCAGAACGCCTTCATCCTGCAAAATCGCAAGCGGCGTGCCGTTAACCGCAGAAATCACTGCCATAAAGCCATTGGAGGAGGGCAGGCCCTTTGCAGGATTATCATAAAAGCCGGTGGCGAGTTTGACCGTGAAGACGCTATCATCTGCAACATGGGCACACTTGATATGGCATTCCCCATTTGCAGCGTCAAAACCAAGATGGGTAACGGGTGCAACCTGTGCCTTGCCAGCAGCAAAAGCCTTGAAGCCGTTTTCTATATCGCCCAGCACGGCCCGCACGTCCACATGCTTAAGGATCTCTGCTTTCCCAATGATTTGCATCGCGATTATCTCACCTTCATGCATCGTCTGGTTTGGACTTAACGTCTAAATTAGACTAAACAGTATATAGAAACATTTCCTATGACAAGCCGGAAAACGCCATGACAATTGAAATTGCCCATATTCGCCAGGCGCAGGAACGAATCTTTCCTTACGTGCAGCCTACGCCGTTGCGACCGTCCCACGCCTTGAGTGAACGGCTGCAGGCCAAGGTATCTCTCAAATTTGAAACCATGACGGCAACCGGGGCATTCAAGCTGCGCGGGGCGACCAACAAATTGTTGAACCTGCCGGAAGATCAGCGCGCACGCGGTGTGATCACAGTCTCCAGCGGTAATCATGGTCGCGCGGTCGCCTATATCTCCAAGGCGCTCGGCATCCGGGCCGTCGTCTGCATGCCAGAGATCGTTCCGCCCGAGAAAGTCGCCGGACTGCGCGACTTCGGCGCCGAAATTGTAATCCATGGCCAAAATCAGGATGAAGCCGATGCCGAAGCCCGCCGGATCGGTCAGCGGGACGGATTACTCTTCGTCTCGCCATTTGATGATGCGGATGTCATCGCAGGGCAGGGCACTATTGGGCTGGAGCTTCTCGAAGTCGCGCCGCAGCTGGATACCGTACTGGTCCAGCTCAGCGGCGGTGGTTTGATGAGCGGTGTCGCAAAAGCCCTCAAAAGCATAAAGCCAGAGATCGAGGTGATCGGAATTTCCTCTCTCCATGGCGCTGCGATGCTGGAGAGCATTCGCGCCGGAAAGATTGTCACCGTCGAGGAAGAGCCGACCATCGCAGATGCCCTGCCGGGGCCAATTCCACCTGATAACCGCTACACCTTCGCCATGTGCCGTGAGCTGGTGGACGACCACATTCAGGTCTCCGAAGATCAGATCGCTGAGGCGATGGCCTACATCCTGCACAACGAAAAGTGCATCGTCGAAGGCGCAGGCGCCGCTGGCGTTGCCGCACTGCTCAATCACCCGGATCGGTTCAAAGGCAAAAACGTTGCCGCCATCCTCACCGGCGACAACATCAAAGTAGAGCGAGCCCTGTCCATCATTGCGAAGGCACAATCACCGCGCACCTGACGGAATGACCACTCTAAGTGTAACCCGGTCTTGTTTGCGGGGGAGTACGCCATCGTCTCCCCCGCACAGCTGTTACTTCCGCGTCATTGCAAGCAACGGCCCGTACGTCCAAACATACACCGCAAACGCCAAGATCCACGCCAGTGCTGAGGCATCGTAAAAGCGCATGGCCAGATCAGGCGCAAATCCCGCTGCAAAACGAAACAGCACGGAAGCCGCCATCGCGCAGTAAAGGAAGGTGGTACTACGACTGGCTGTCAGGTCCTGTCCGGTATGGCCTAGAGTAGAGCGGGTCATCACTGCCAAAGTCATCATGCCCATCACGCCCGCCATTAGCAGGTGTTGTGCTCCCGCCAGATCCAGCAGGCTCGGGGCAAGAATGGCGAGACCGAGCACCAACAGTCCTGTCGGCAAAAACAGATAGCTCGCGTGTAGCACCAGAACCAGCGGCTCCCTGAACGTGTGCAGCCCCTTCCAGCGAGCCAATCGCGCAAAGTGCAGTAAACCAGCCGCCACCAGCATGACGCCAGCGAGCCAGTGTTCGTCAAGCGCAGTCCAGATCAGCAGAGCAATCAGCAAAAACAGCAGGCAAACCTTGTCGAATAACTGCATCGGCCCAACGGGAAGATCCTTACTGCCTTGCTTCACCAGCCAGTTGCGGGTGAAGGAGGGAATGATCCGCCCGCCAATCAGCCCGACCATCAAAACCATCGTGGAGATACCAAGACGCATACCATAGCCCTGCGCGGCATACTCACCGACCCACGCTTCCCAATGGAACAACAGGTTCGCCGTAATCAGCAGCCCGAGCAGTGCAAGCACAATCAGGTTACGCCAGTTCTTGCCTGCCATAATCTCGCGCAGGCACGCCACCGCCAGCATCACCGGCATGGCAATATCAAACGCTGCAACAAGCCCAGCCGGAAGATAGGCCCCAAACAACACCGCGACACGGCCAAGCACCCAAAGGCTGAAGAGGAAAATCAACGGCTTGCCAACAATTGGCATGCGCCCCGTCCAGTTGGGAATAGCCGTTAGCAAAAAGCCCGCAACAATGGCACTCAGATAACCAAACAGAAATTCGTGTGCGTGCCACGAAACCGCATCAAACGCGACAGGAAGGTCAATATGGCCGGAAATGAGAGGAATCCAGAGCAGCATAAGCAGGATTGCCCAAACGGCGCTGGCGAGGAAAAATGGTCTGAACCCATAGCTAAAAAGCGCAGGGCCTTGCCAGGATCTGACTTGTTCCATAGTGGTCGACATAAGGCGCTCTTGTATTTTTCTCGATGCGCTTGTGCACATTCAGTGATCTATGGTTTAGCGGTACCATCAGCTTCACCAATCTCAAAGGCCATGTCCTTGACTATTATTAAGTGCGCTCTGCATTTAAAGGGCTGCAATATTTCGGAGCGCGAATGTCCCGCCGTGCCTCTCAGCTGATTGAGGCAAAGGTACGCACCAAAAGCACCACATGGCGTTCCATGCAGTGTTGAACCTAAGTCTCCCGAGAAACGGGGTGAGCAAGGCGAACAGGCGATGCCTGCGCTACTTGTTTAGATTAGTTTCTTCGGCATTGGCTGACGCCTTGCCCGGATGTTTTTGTAGGAGGCTATGGCCAAGCTCCAAAAGACGCTTTGAGAAGGCACCCCTGTTACGAGAATGACTCCCAGTGCTGACGCCCTTTAGTTTGACCGCGCATCCTCCCGCCCCAACACTCATGGCGTTTGGGCAACCTCCACGGACCTGCTGCAAAATACGTTACCTTCCGCAGTAGCCCCATCCAACCCACGACAAACTGACGGACGGTCCACCAGCAACCCGCTACGTAGGCATAGCATTAGTATGGGCACATCTTTGGAGGAGGGGGATAAGTTTCTTGTGACCCGCCATGCGCATCATATCTACTTTTAAACTCGTTCAATTAACGGGAGGATTACCAGCGCGCAACAGCCCAATTTTTTAGCTTAAGCAAACGGCAACCAGTCCAAATACCCAGTGAATGATGGTGCTCTGTCACAAACCGAAAGTCTACCTCGTCCTT
Source organism: Pseudovibrio japonicus (assembly GCF_014651595.1). GTDB lineage: Bacteria > Pseudomonadota > Alphaproteobacteria > Rhizobiales > Stappiaceae > Pseudovibrio > Pseudovibrio japonicus. The sequence goes on from NZ_BMXE01000008.1 coordinate 15,823, forward strand.
AAGGGTGACAATGATTTCACAACGGGGAGCGGTATGACGCGCATCTTACTTCTAGTTATTGGGGCCTATTATTTCGCAAACGGCCTCTTCATGATGGCAGCACCAGAAAATTGGTATCAGCTGACTCCTGGTGTCAGCATGACAGGCCCATACAACTGGCACTTCATTATCGACATTGCTCTCATCTATATGATCAGCGGCGCTGCTTCGATGTGGGGATCGTGGAATAACAATTTGACCTCCATCTTCGTGGGGCTTAGTTGGCCGGTCTCGCATGCTGTATTTCATATTTACGTTTGGGTTGAGCGCGGTGCGCCAGCCGACTTGATCGCCCTCGCAAACCTTGCTGGGATCCAGCTGCCCGCGTGGATAGGCCTCTTAATTCTTGCAAAATATCAAAACGCTAAACCGTCACAATAAAACTGCAGTCACAAAGAGTTAGGGAGAAAGTTGATGCTGAAGTGGATTATCCATAGCGGCTTGAGAAAGTTTTCCAAGCGCTACGACTACGACAATCAATACATGCATAGGCTTGTAGATACCTCCACATCTGTGGGCGTAGGTATCGCCTGTTTGCCATTGTTATCGCAATTCCGTAGGCCAAAAGAAGCGGTAGATATCTGGGCTGGGGCAATGCTGGCTTCTACTTTGGATGGCGGCTGTAGCCAATGTGCAGACCTGATCGTCAAACAGGCCGTGGAAGCTGGGGTAAGCGAAGCAAAACTAGCTGCTTGCAGGCAAGGCAGCGCAAAACAAGCGGGCGAAGTTGGGCTTGGGTTTCGGTTTGCCGTTGCTGTTATTCAGGATGATGCAGCTCGTGACGAATTGCGCCGTGAAATAGACCTGCGTTTCGGCAATAGTGCTGTGGTTTCTGCTACTCTTGCAGCGGCAACAGGGAGGATGTTCCCCGTGATGAAACGTGGCTTAGGCCGGGCTGCCATTTCACCAGTTTACCTCTATGATCCAGAGGCCTTACCAACTGATAAGAATGCGCGCCCATGAAAATAGAGACTGGCCTCTTTGAGCAAGAGCGGACACAGCTGACTTCTCTGTGCTACCGAATGCTTGGGGAGCGCGCTGGGGCGGAAGACGCGGTACAAGATACGTGGCTGCGTTGGTCACTGGCTGATAAAACTAAAATTCATAATCCGCGTGCATGGTTGCGCCGAACGGCAACTAATATCGCCATAGATACTCTTCGCTCTGCACGGGCACGCCGCGAAACCTATGTGGGGCCTTGGCTGCCCGAACCGCTCGTCGGCAGTGATATTGCTACAGGTGAAGATCATTTCGTTCTGGCTCAGGAATGTGAGTTAGCGCTGCTCTGGGCAATGGAGGTGCTCGGTGAGCATGAAAGAGCAGCCTTCATTTTGCGCGAGGCTTTTGACATCGATTATAACGAGATCTCCGAATGTCTTGGCAGCACACCAGCAGCTTGCCGGCAGATGGTCAGTCGCGCTCATAGAAAACTGCAGAATTCCGGTCCTCGTTTTAATGTCCCTCCTGACATAAAGGAGGACCTGCTTTTTCGTTTCTTTAAAGCAGTAGAGGCCGAAAATGCTGCGGAAATACTGAAGTTGCTCTCTCCAGATACGGTGACTGTTTCAGATGGGGGCGGTAAAGTTAGCGCCGCGCTTCGACCGCTCTTCGGCCCACAGGACGCGCTAAAGCTGCTTACGAGAGCCATACAGAAAGCAAAGCAGAATAACGAGTTGACTGTTGAGCTTATCACCGCAAACGACAGCCCGGCCCTGGTGATCAAGGGGTTAAGCGGAGAGATTGAAAATCTTGTTACCATCTCTCCTGATGACCAAGGGCGCGTAGGATGGATATATATAATGCGAAACCCGGATAAACTGCCGAGGTTGAACTTAAGCAGCGTCAATCTTTGACGCTGCTTACTTTACAATTGCATTCAGAAAATCTGACAGCCCCATCATCGAGGCTGTTGTTGCTATCGTTCTTTCTGTCTGCTTAGAAGTGTTTCTTTTTTGACATTTGAGACCGAATTACCTGCGAACAGTAGCTCAGCGAGACAAAGCGGCTTCTTCAAAAGGGCGCAGCATCGACGGTCTTCATCCATACTTTTCGCCACTCAGGCGCAGGGTAATTATCGGGCCAGAATTCCTTTTGGCGCAAAATCAATCCATCACGTAAGGTGTGGAACGTAATGACTCGATCCTTTCTGATCCCGTCTGTTACTTTGACGTCTGATACGGCGTTTTCGCCATCCGAAATGATAGACTGAACCGCAAATGACCATTGTCCAGCAGCGGGATACGCAGCATTGAATGCGACGAAGTTTGATCTGCCCTGCAGATACTCACGGGTTTGAGGCATGTAATATTCAAAGTCAGGATGCAACCATTTGCTTGCAAACTTGAAATCATTGGAACTCATGGCATCCCAGAAATCAGCAATCGTTTTTTTTGACATTTGGTCACCCCATCATGAATCTTCGAGTAAATGCTAATTTCAAGTGATGTATGAAGTCAATTTGGGCACATTGGTTACTTTCCTACAGATCGTAACCGGCTCAGTTTTTTGGTATGCAGGTGCCGGAATTGAGAGGAAATAATAGCCATCAGCACGGATCATTAACGGTCAGAGAGCTGTCGCAGAGTGGAGGCATTCTTCTACACTCACCCGATAGGCGCTTCTCCTGTCTGGACGACAACAGAGGGCAAACAGACTAATTACCAACACTCTGAACACGCATAATTCGGTTCCCCACATTGTACTTCCCCTGCGGCTTTCTCATCGGCAGGCGGTGGGTCTCTTCCAGTGTCTGCGCGTCATACACAACAACAGCGCCATCCTCTTCCCAAACAGAGACCATCGCGTATGTGCCATCCTTTGTGAACTCAACATGCGCAGCGCGTGATCCCTTCTGAGGGCGCAGGGTCTTCACGATCTCAAGGCTTTGCTTGTCGATCACCTGAATGGCGTCCTGATCAGGACCAAAAAACACATCCACCCAGATATACGGTGAGTTCTCGTGGGTGCGGGTAAAGAAACCCGATCCAAGCATTTTGATCTGCTTGACGGTTTCCCATGTCTTCATATCAACAATGGAAACAAGCGGTTCCCTCAGATGCGGCGTGGCCATCACGGTGCGGTCCCCCACCTGCCACGTCGAGCCGGACCCAAGATGCGGCATACCCGCCAGATCCAGATTAGCGATCGTGTGCCCGATCACCAGATCCACCACCTGACCACCAGTGCCGCTGGGCGACGCCCCCATCACGTATTCATCGGTTGGATCGAGATAAAAATCCTCAACCAGACTTTTCAGGGTGATCGTGCGTAGCGGGAACGGATCTTTATTTGGCGCTGGCCCTTCAATCCGCCAGTCATGGGCAAAGCCGTAGTGTGGCGGGTTGGGGCCATAAAACACCTCCCAGATGGAGGGCGCATCCTTCAGCGCCAGCACAAAACTCTTGCGTTTGGCGGCAAGATAAACAGCCGAAACACGGCTGGGCAACCCATCCTTGCCTTGCACCGCCTCTACCTTCTGCGGGCTCAAATCATCAGCGGAGAGAATAACAAACGTGTTGGGCAGATAGTTTGCAACAGCAATCCATTTGCCATCGTGGCTCAAAACAATATTTCGACTGTTCAAACCAGCCCGGACGCGGCGAACTTCCTGCAGTGAATAAAGATCATACTTCTGGATCCAGCCATCGCGGGACATGATGTAAACGTACCGCCCATCCGGCGAAAACTTTGGCTGGCCGCGCGTGCCAAATGGTGTCTCAAAGCGCGTCAAAACCTCAAAGCTATCGCCGTCCACCACGCTGACAGAGTGGTCAGTGGTCTCCACTACCAGTGTCAGGTTCATTGGATCAGCCGACCAAAGGGGCTCGTCGATCGGTTCGTAGTCTTCGTTGATCAAGAGGCTCGAAGAGATCTGCTCTGGTCCCCAGTGTGGGGCAGGGGCCAGTGGCGTTTTCAAAAAGGCACTCAGCCCCTCAATTTGCTGATCGCTCAACACCTCCCGAAAGGCGGGCATCTCCGTCGCCTCTCGCCCGTTCTTGATCGTGTCCTGCAAGGCAGTGCCGCGCAGGCTGCCAAGCGTCTCAGGAAGCAGCGCCGGACCAATCAATCCCAAACGGTTCTCACCGTGACACTCCACACAATGTGTCTGATAAAGAGCTGCCGGTTCGGCAAGCACCAACGATGCTGTCAGAACAGCCGACCCAAAAGAAATAAGGAGCCTGATCATTGAATTAACTCAGAATTTTGGAGCGTAGTCCCGAAACAGAAAAGCCCGTCTGCCAACAGGAATAGGCCACAGAAAAGCCGCCACCTATGGCGTGACTGTCACCATGCCGATCATCTTTCGGGTCTCCCAATGGGGACCACACAGATACTGCTGAGAACCAGCGCTCAGGAACGTGAACTCAAAATCTTCTTCAGGAAACAGCCGCTCGGACTCTTTCTCGCCCGCTTCATTCAAATGAACCGTATGGCTGGTGCGTTTGTCCACGTTCACCCAGCGCACAGTGGTTCCAACGGGCACAGTCAGTTGTTCAGGACAGAAGCGGTATTTGTACATCTTCACAACAATGACGCCCTCTGCCTCAGCCGATGGATGCCCGAACATGTCCACATAACGCACTTCAGCTTTGCCACACAGCGCAGCGGCTTTGTCATCTTCGGCCTGTGCCGGTGTTACCATCAAAAGGCCCAATAGAACTGCGGAACCTTGAAGAAGTCGTGCGTACATAAGGTGCCCCCTCCTAAAAGAAAAAGGGTGGCCAATTGCTCGGCCACCCTCTGTCTGCTTTAACGTCCTACCACATTGATTTGGGCAGTTTCGTCATCCAGAGCCAGACTGGTGTTCAGTGTCACGTGGTGGAAACGTGCCGCTGAGAAGTCATCGTGGATGGCGAACCCAACTGTGTAGGTCTTGCCTGCTTCAAGTGGAACATCACCCGGCGTGTCACTTGCCAGCGGACGGGAGAAGACCACAGTCCACATACCTGCAGAAAGCTTGGCAGAAGCTGCGATGTCACCATCATTCTGCACGCGGCGCTCAAGCAGGTAGCCGTTGGTTGCAGAGCCGTCTGCATAGACGCGCATCAGATCCATGAAGGTGCCGTCAGCCAGCAGCTGGTCGATCTCTTCAGCAGACTTCATCTTGTCCCAGCCACCCTGAGCCTTACCGCGGCGACCTTTGACCTCGACCTTGGTGCGGGTCTCGCTCAGGTACTTCTGGATGGACTGCTTGGCTTGCAACATGCTTGCGACATCACCGTTTGCAGCGATTGCTTCCGGACCCGGATCAAACGGCATGTAGGTGTTGTCTGCGTGGCATGTTGCCCAGCAACCAACCTGTTCACCCATCTTGATGCCGGTACCTGTGATCATCATGGCAACCTTGATCTGGTTATCAGGGTCCATCTTGCCACCGTCCACGAATGGAGCAGGGGCATGAGGCGTATCTGGCCATTGCAGGCGGAAGTAGACGTTTTCACTATCGTGAGCAGCCTGCATCGTCGCGTTAATCACACCGCGTTTGCCCGGAATTGGGGTAGGCTCGGTGTTTTCAGTACCCTTGACGATCTTGTTGCCGATGTTGTTCAGCTCTTTTGCGTGACAGGTCGTGCACTGGTCACCACCCTTGGTCAGCGGACGAGCTCCACCATGTTGCTTGCCGTTCTGCACGAACTCGAAGGACGCCTGACCAGGGTAGAACAATGTCATGTCTACGGTGTCTACGCCGCTCCAGTCGATGTTGGCCCCAACGGTGTTACCAGCATCAGCAGCGGTTGCTTCGCCAGCAGCTTTGGCGCGTTCTTCCTCAACAGCAGCATCTACAGCCGCCGCGATCTGAGCCTGAACAGCTTCCTGCTGTGCTTTCTTTGCAGTGCTTGCAGCTTCAGCTTCAACCGCTTCCTTGGCTTCAATGCGGGCGAGGCTTTCCAGATACTCTTTCGGAACCTCGCGCACGAAGTTCTGGTTCGGCGCTTCGATCATTTCCAGATATTCGTCAGAGGCGCGATCACGAACGTTGGAGTGTGCAATACCCTTGTGGCAATCAATACAGGTCTGACCTGTCTTCATTGCATTCAGGTGCTGCTGACGTGCGCGTGGCTGCTGGAATTCCGGCATCATGGATTCAAAGTCATGACAGTTACGGCATTCACGAGAGTCAGAGGACTTCATCCGCGCCCATTCGTTCTTGGCAAGGTGCAGGCGTTTGGCCTCGAATTTCTCGGGTGTGTTGATCGTACCAGTGATCTTGCCCCAAACTTCCTTGGAGGCCTTGATCTTGCGGATGATCTTGTGTGTCCAGTCTTTTGGTACGTGACAGTCCGAGCAAACTGCACCGACACCAGACCGGTTTACGTCGTGGATCGTGCCCTGGTATTCCTGATAGACAAAGTCATTCATCTCGTGGCACGAGACGCAAAATTCTTTTGTGTTTGTCGCTTCCATGGCGGTGTTGAAACCACCCCAGAAGATAATGCCGACGACAAAGGCCGCCAAGAGGCCACCTACCGGCATTCCCCATAGGAAATACCTGCGCCAGATCGGCTTTTTCTTTTCCGTATCGTTGGACTGGGTCATTTCCAGGCTCCATTTTGGATTGTCTGTCGACCCATCCTGCCGGGTCGTGAGCGGTCGGCCTTCAAGATGCGGGGAGCAAATCCGCCGTCTCCGGCCACTGGGCAGCCGTTGCAGTCTCATACCGCTGATACAAAGAAGGGCGGGCGTGATGCCCGCCCCTCAAAAGGATCGCTAGATCGCACTAGGTGACGTGGTTCGAACGGATATGAACGTTGAACTTGCCGGTTGGAGCGTAAAGGCCCTTAATCCGGGTTTTCTCTTCCAGGGTTTCAGCGTCGTAAACAACGATTTCACCGTTTGGTGCAAGAGAGTCGCCCATGTTCCAGTTGGAAACCCAAACTTCAGTACCGTCAGCGTTGAACTCGAAGTGAACAGCAGCATTGCCGTCTGTTTCAGTAACCTGGATTGTCTTTACAATCTCACCGGTTTCTTTCGAGATCACCTGTACAGCCTGCTGTACTTCAGGGTCTGGGTGTTTGGTCTGGTCTGCCCATACGTACTTGGAGCTCGGGTGTGTACGAATGAACAGGCCTGGGCCATCAGTTTCAACTTCGTAACACGTCTTCCATGCATCATCCGGACGGCCTGCTGGGTCGTTTGCCCATACAGTCACAGTACCAACGCCGAGGTGGGTTGTACCTGCAACCGGACCACACTTAGGATCAACCCAGTTTGCGCCTGGACCTGGGTGTGGAAGAGCAGCAACGTCGATCATAGCTTCAAGCTTGCGATCTTTGGTGTCCACTACAACCATTTTGTTCGATGCGTTTGCAGCGATCTGGAAGTAACGGCCAGTTGGATCGAAGAAGCCATCATGCAGGAACTTTGCGGAGTCGATTTTGTCGATACGCAGATTGTCGATATCGCTGTAATCAACCTGCCACATCTGGCCAAGTTCTTTAACAGCAATCAGCCATGTTGGCTCATTAGGCGTGGTGTAAACTGCAGCAACGCGGCTTTCTTCCACATAGTCGCCGTCGGTGTTGTAACCGCGGGTGGACACCACTTTCAGAGGCTCCATGGTCACAGCGTCAACGATTGCGAAGTGTGGAGGCCAGTAAGCACCACCGACTACGTATTTGCCGTCGCCAGAGATCGCTACGTCGCGTGCGTCATAACCGATAGTAACTTCGGATACCAACATCTTGTCTGGTGTCTGCCAGAGGTCGATCTTGGTCATCTTGCCGTCACGACCCATGGTGTACCAGAAGCGACCTGGGTCTTCTGGTTCTTCCAGTTTGTGGTGCTCGGATGCTTTGATCACGTGCACTGCATAACCGGTAGGAATGTGAACCAGAACTTCCTTGGTATCGCCGTCGATGACTGCAACTTTACCTGCATCACGCTCGATAACGACGAAGAAGTTTTCCCAGTTGCGGCCATGAAGTGGCTCGGTTGGGTAGTCTTTTTCTTCGACGTAAATCTTACGTGTCTGCTTCATCTGAGCGAGCGACATCTCAGGTGGCTTTGGCGGATCCAACATGATGTAGGTCGCCATGTCCTTGATTTCATCCTCGGTCAGAATTTCCGAGAAGTTGTTCATACCGCCCTCTGTGCCCCAGGCGATGATCTTCTCAAGGCGTTCCTGACCCAGCTGAAGAGTGCCACCTTCAGTCACGGTGCCATCTGCAGCCGTTTTCTTCCAATGAGGCTCCAGGTTTTTACCTGTTGCACCCTTACGGAGAACGCCGTGACAACCTGCGCACTGCTCAAAATAGAGCTGCTTAGAGCGCTCAAAAGCCTCTTCGCTCAGTGTCGGACCTTCTGCAAAGGCGGGCGCAGCTGCACTTCCGAGCAGCATCGCAAAGCCGGCCGCTAACGCGTAACCTGACCCACGTCTCTTATTTTGTAACATTCTCAAACTCCAATGCTGGTGAGACGAGGTAACAGTGAAGTGATCGGCCCCAAGGCTCCTTGACCAATGTTAAGCAGCAAGATCCGGAGTGCTGTTCTGAAACATCACGCCCCTAAAAATCAGCGAAAACTCACGAGTTCTGAAAACTTGCGACAGAGTGTCTCAACCCGAACTTTCATGTAGTGGACAACATTGATCAGGCCCGATTGATCGGCTCCGGCAGGACGTGACAGGCGAGTGGCGCTGGAAATAACATATTGAAAATATTGATATTAGCGTTGTTATCCACCCAGCGCCTTGGTGTTTGAAAAGCCCGCGTTCAACACCGCGTACTGATTCTTTTGCACGCAATCAGGTTAAACGCGCATCCTGCAGCACAGATGGAAACCTTAAGCGACTCAGCAAGGTCCAGGGGGAACATAGAGCGGGAGAACTCTTGTTAGCTCGCCATGTCAGCAATCAGCGCGACGCTCTTGTATCCCCGCTTTGACAGACCCTGCGCCCCGCGCCATGCCCGCAAGCCTGTCTTGCAGCAAAGCACAACGCGGTCAGCATCGCTGAAGTCATGCATTGCAAGTGCGTCCGGCAGAACACGAATAGCACCCGCACAAACGCGTTCCGGCGCCTCAGCGCTGTCCCGAAGTTCAACAATCAGATCAGTCGATCCAAGGTCACCCACGCTTATAAACGGAGCATGCCACTCTGGTTCCTTTGCGTTGAGAAACGAGAAGCCGCCAAATGCAAAGCTTTTCAAATCAACAGTCACGAGCCGGCCCAACGGACTGGGAGAGAACCCCAGCAAGACACTAAGAACCATCTGAGCCTGCATAGTCCCGATAGTGCCCACAGCAGGGCCAAGAACACCTGCAGTGGAGCAAGTGGCGCCATTGCTCGGAGGCGCTGGAAAGACAGCTCTCAACGAAGGTGCCCCTCCACAAAAGCCCCCAAGATAGCCCGAGGTTCCAAGAACCGAGGCTGAGATGAGCGGCTTCCCCTGTCTGTAGCATTCATCGGAGAGAGTGTAGGACGCCGCAAAAGTGTCCGCTGCATCAACAATGATGTCAGCCTGATCAACCAACTCACCTGCATTTGCCGGGGTCAGCGCTATGCCCAGCGCGCGCACCTCCACCTCAGGATTATAATCGCGCAAACGAGCTGCAGAAGCAGAAGCCTTGTTCTTGCCAATGTCGGTCAGCGAGTAAAGCGGCTGCCGGTGCAGGTTACTCTCATCAACCACATCAGGATCAACCACAGTAAGTGTGCCAAGGCCAGCCCCTGCAAGATACTGCAACACCGGACAACCCAAGCCACCGGCCCCGACCACCAGAACATGGGAGTTCCTCAAACGGTCCTGACCATCCCGCCCAACCTCCGGCAGGATCATCTGGCGGTCATAGCGCGTCATGGCTTGCAAGCCTCCACCCATTCCTGCGTACGGGCAACCGGGTCCGGTGCCTGCAAGATGTCCGTAACCACCGCAGCACTGTCCGCACCCGCCTCAAACACGCCAGCAAGTCGCTCTGGCGTTAGGCCGCCAATGGCAACAAGCGGGGTTTGACCCACCATCTGTTTCCAGCGCTGAACACGCTCCAGACCCTGTGGCGCCCATTTCATCTTCTTCAGTTTGGTTGGATAAACTGGCCCCAGCGCCACATACTCCGGCTTATAAGACAGAGCGCGATCCAGTTCCGCCTCATCATGGGTGGAGAGCCCAAAACGAACACCAGCCTTGCGTAGAGCCGCAAAGTCAGCGCTGTCCATATCTTCCTGCCCCAGATGAACGAAATCGCAGCCAAGCTCCAGCGCAACCTGCCAGTAATCATTGACGATGAGTTGGGTACCGTGCTGCCTACAGAAGTCGCGTGCTCGTGCTACCTGTCGGCACACCTCCGTCTCCGGCTGATCCTTTATCCTCAGCTGCACCAGCTTGACGCCATGGGGCACCAGCTTTTCGATCCAGTCCACACCACCGGTAATCAGATAAAACCGTTCCATCACACCAACTCCGCCATACCGAGGATAGGGGTGGAGGGCACCGCCATGTCCCGTGGGTCCATAGGGTCAGCGACCCATCCATTGTGCCCCGCTTCAATCGCCTGTGCCATGGCCTGAGCCATCAAAACCGGATCACCTGCTTTGGCAACTGCCGTATTCAAAAGCACAGCATCCATGCCCAGCTCCATGGCGCGTGTCGCATCAGAGGGCCGCCCGATCCCCGCATCAACAATGAGTGGGATGTTGGGGAAATAGGCCCGCATGGCGCGCAGTGCATCAGGATTGCGCAAACCCTGACCGGAACCAATGGGAGCACCCCATGGCATCAGCACTTCACATCCGGCTTCCAGCAGTTTCTCACCAACCACCAGATCCTCCGTTGTGTACGGGAACACCTTGAACCCGTCCGCACAGAGGATCTTCGCAGCTTCCACAAGACCAAACACGTCAGGCTGCAAACTTTCGGAGTGACCAATCACTTCCAGCTTGATCCAGTCGGTTCCAAATAACTCCCGTGCCATCTGCGCTGTCGTCACCGCTTCCTGAACACTATGGCAGCCAGCGGTGTTTGGCAGAAAGTGGCAGTTGCACGCCTTCAAAAGATCCCAGAAGCCAGCCCCGGACCCATTCGCCGTTTCCCGCCGCAACGAAACCGTGATGATCTCTGTCCGGCTTGCGGTGATCGCGTCTTTTAAAACAGCCGGAGAGGGGTATTGTGCAGTCCCCAGCAGAAGGCGTGACTGCACCTTTTTCCCGTAAACCTCCATCTCACCCTCCCTGCATGGGCGCGAGAACTTCCAGCCGGTCGCCGTCAGAAAGCGGCGTATCCGGGTAGTTCTCGCGAGGAATGAAACAACCATTCACCGCAGTTGCGATGGCGGGACTGGTGAATTCCAGCTCTTGAAGCGCCTCCTCCAAGGTCTCTGCAGCAACGTCGCGCGGTTCTGCATTCACTATAATGTTCATCTGCAGGTCTCCCCTACAAGTTGGTGTGCCGCTTGCTGGGCCAGTGCAGGCGCAAGTAAGAAGCCGTGACGATAAAGCCCGTTGAGGTGAAGCGTGCCGTTATGCTCCATAAGGCGGGGCAGGTTGTCCGGAAACGCAGGCCGCAATCCGGCACCAATCTCAACAACACTGGCCTCGGCAAAGGCTGGGTGAATGGTGTATGCGGCACTCAGCATCTCTGTAAGCGAGCGCAGTGTCGGTGGTCGGTTTGAGTTGCTTTCCACCATGGTCCCGCCAATCATGAACAGGCCATCAGCCCGAGGAACCAGATAGAGCGGCATTCGTGGATGCAACAGGCGCACCACGCGGGAAAGCTCAACCTCCGGACAATGCAAAATGGCCATCTCCCCCCGCACTGACCGCAGGTCCGGAAGCTGTGCCGCCGTTGCCGTGCAATTGAGATCCACCTTAGCGGGTGCGGCGGTCCCATAATGGATCCACACCCCAAGCGCCTGCACGGCATTGCTTAGATCAGCAAGCGCTCGCCTCGGGTCCAGATGGGCCTCCTCCTCAAAGAAGAGCCCCCGCTCAAACCGACCTTCCAAGGCGGGTTCAAGCTTTGCGATTACTTGACCATCCACCTTGGAGAAATGAGAGGTTCGCCGCGCAAACCGCGTCAGCTCGGCCTGATCCCGTGAGGGGGCAACAACAAGCGTTCCCCGCCGCGTGACGGGTGTGACCTGCGCCCACCAATCCGCAGCACGGCCCCCAAGCCGGACCACGTCCTCATCAGCACTTTCCCGCTCGCAATAAGGCGCAAGCATCCCGCCCGCAAACCGCGCAACGCTGTTTGCACCCGGCCCGTCACCCTTCTCATAAAGGATGACGTCCGCTCCCCGCTGGGCAAGCTCAAAGGCGCAAGCCAGCCCAGCAAGGCCAGCTCCCGCAATCCTGATCACTGTTCCGCCTCAGCAAGGGGAAGATAAAGCTCTCCTCCCTGACGAAACTTCGCGGCCATCGCCTCCATGCCTTCCTTTTGCGCCTCCGCCCGAATGTCATGCGAAATCCGCATGGAGCAGAATTTCGGCCCGCACATCGAGCAGAAATGCGCCACCTTGTGCGCATCCTTCGGCAGGGTTTCATCGTGGAAATCGCGCGCCGTATCCGGGTCGAGAGACAGGTTGAACTGATCCTCCCAGCGGAACTCAAAGCGCGCCCGCGACAAGGCATCATCCCGCCGCTGGGCACCGGGCAATCCCTTGGCGAGGTCGGCAGCATGAGCGGCAATCTTGTAGGTAATCACGCCAGTCTTCACATCATCCCGATCCGGCAATCCCAGATGTTCCTTCGGTGTCACATAACAAAGCAACGCACAGCCGTACCAGCCGATCATCGCTGCCCCGATCCCCGAGGTGATATGGTCATAACCCGGTGCGATATCCGTGGTGAGCGGGCCAAGCGTGTAGAACGGAGCTTCATGACAGCATTCCAGCTGCTTTTCCATGTTCTCCTTGATCTTGTGCATAGCCACATGCCCCGGCCCCTCGATCATCACCTGACAATCCTTGGACCACGCAATCTTGGTCAGCTCGCCAAGCGTTTCCAGCTCCGCAAACTGCGCTTCATCATTGGCATCCGCAATGGAACCCGGACGCAGCCCATCACCAAGTGAGAAGGACACGTCATACTGCCGACAGATATCGCAGATCTCCTCAAAGTGCTCATAGAGGAAGCTTTCTTTGTGATGATGCAGACACCACTTGGCCATGATAGAGCCGCCACGGGACACAATGCCAGTGACGCGATTAACAGTCATCGGCACCATATGCAGCCGCACACCGGCGTGAATGGTGAAATAGTCCACCCCTTGCTCAGCCTGCTCAATAAGCGTGTCGCGGAACACCTCCCACGTCAGATCTTCTGCAATGCCGTTCACTTTCTCCAGCGCCTGATAAAGCGGAACCGTCCCGATGGGCACCGGGCTGTTGCGGATGATCCATTCGCGGGTGTTGTGGATGTTACGGCCAGTCGAAAGATCCATGACTGTGTCCGCACCCCACCGGATTGACCAAACCATCTTGTCAACTTCCTCTTCCATGGAGGAGGTGACCGCAGAGGTACCCATATTGGCGTTGATCTTGACCAGAAAGTTCCGCCCGATGATCATCGGTTCACTCTCCGGGTGGTTGATGTTGACCGGTATGATCGCACGGCCAGCAGCAATCTCATCACGCACGAACTCAGGTGTCACATAATCAGGAATACTCGCGCCCCAGTCATTCCCCGAACGCTCTTCCACAACCGCTTCACGCAACTGGTTCTCGCGGATGGCAACAAACTCCATCTCCGGCGTGATGATGCCTGCACGGGCATAGGCCAGCTGGGTAACCGCCTTACCTTCTTTACCGCGCAGTGGGCGTGGCTTGACCGGAAACTCCGCAACGAGCCGATCGCCTTTCACAAAGCCGTTGTCTGCAGGCGTAATCTCACGGCCATCGTATTCCTCAATGTCCCCGCGTGCCTCAATCCACTTGCGCCGCAAGGCAGGCAGGCCTTTGCAGATTGTCGTTGTCACGGCAGGGTCAGTATAAGGGCCAGAACTGTCATACACCGGCAGCGGTGGCTCCCCCGCCGTTGGATGCACACTGATCTCGCGCATCGGAACGCGAATATCCTCGTGCAAGCTGCCCTTCACGTAGATTTTGCGGGAAGCAGGCAAGGCGCCGGTGGTAATGGATGGCTTGGGTATCGTCAAAATGGTGATCCTCAAGTTCACAACTCGAAAAAGACACCAGATGAGTTTTGGCTGGGAAACGGCAGGAGACACTCCTGCTGCTAAGACCGCGGTTACTAAACACATGCTATAAACAGGTCCCGCGACCCGTGCTTCCTACGCCAGTATCAACTGGGTCAGGTTCAAAGGGTCGCGTCGCCGAGCTTGCGCTCTGTCAGCCTCTCAGTCTCCTTGGTGAGACTCCCCTGCATACGTGATTTTGCTAGAACGATTACAAATAGTTGTCAAGGTGAAGTCGGATGAATGAAGCCTCGGAAAACAGGTCTGTCGGGGCCGTAAACAAAGAAGAGTTGCAGCTCTCTATTGGACTTACGGGTTTGCGTACCTATTTCTCCTCTGACAATTTTACCTCTGGATATCGCAACCAAGAATATCAATAAATGCCTGAAACACGTTCTCTCCCCCCCGTTCTTGCTGGTCCGATGTTGCGACGTCTGGAGACCACGCGTTTAACGCTATGGCTGGCTGTCCGCGCTCCTGCAGACGTGAAACTGGAGCTGATGCCGCAAGATGATGCGCCGCAAACCTACCAGCTGTCCAAGGACCAGCCGGAGGTAAAGCTGATCACAGCCGGTCAGCACCTGCATTACCTGCTGATCGATCTGCCGCTGGAAAAGCCCCTCCCACAAGACTGCTGGATCAGCTACCGCCTTTCACTGCGCATGGACGACGAAGAGGGCGCGGGTTGGCAGGACCATACAGTCTGGGCACCTGATATCTGCTATGAGAACCAGAGCCTCCCCGGTTTTCTGCTCAGCTCTAAAGTCTCATCACTTCTGCATGGCTCCTGCCGCAAACCGCACCACGATTCTGGAGATGGCCTCGTCGCAGCCGACCAGTTTCTGGCAAAGCACATCACCGCAGAAGAGGGGGCAAAGGTTGATCAGGAGAAATGGCCCGCTGCTCTGGTGATGAGTGGAGATCAAATCTACTCTGATGATGTGGCCGGCCCCATGTTGCGGGCTATCCACTCCCTCATAAAACGGCTCGGCATTAACGACGAACAACTGAGAGGGCTGGAGAGTAAAGTTCCCGACACCGCATCAGGCCTGTATCGCCATGAGGACACATACTACCGCCGTGAAAAGTTCCTCCCCAATCTGGAGAAGGACAGAGCGCTCTGGATGGTGTTGTTCGGCGGGGTCGAAAAGCCGATCTTCACCGCGGACCACGCCCACAACCACCTGATTACGCTTGCCGAGTTTCTGGCAATGTATCTGCTCGTCTGGTCGCCCGCAGCCTGGGATTTGGTCAAAACTGATATCCCTCAGAGACTGACACCTGACGAAATCACAGAGTATGTCAGCGAACAGCAAGTTCTGAAGGACTTTGTCGCTGGTCTCGGCCAGGTCCGCCGGTTGTTCGCTCATCTCCCCGTTGCCATGATCTTCGATGACCACGATGTTACCGACGACTGGAACCTCAACCGCGACTGGGAAGAAACCGCCTACAGCCACCCGTTCTCACGCCGGATCATAGGCAACGCCCTGTGCGCCTACATGCTCAATCAGGGCTGGGGCAACAAACCAGAGGCATTCTCCGCTGAGTTGCTTGAGCAGATGAGCCAAGCCTACAAGGTGCCCGGAACCAGCGTTTACGATGAGTTTCTCGACACCCTCCTTGCCTTTGAGAACTGGGATTACCACTGGGAGCTGGACCCACCACTGCTGGTTCTAGATACCCGGACACGCCGCTGGAGGTCAGAGCGATCAGGCCATCTGCCCTCCGGTCTTTTGGATTGGGAAGCGGTAACCGACCTGCAGCGCTCCTTGCGCGGCAAAGACGCTGTTCTGCTCGTATCAGCTGCCCCGATCTTTGGTGTGAAGCTGATCGAAACCCTGCAAAAACTCCTCACCTTCATGGGCAAGCCATTGATGGTGGACGCAGAATATTGGATGGCCCATCCCGGAACCGCAGACGGTATTTTGAACGTGTTCCGCCACAGAAAAACGCCAGATCGCTTTACGATCCTTTCCGGCGACGTGCACTACTCCTTCGTTTACGATGTGGAGCTGCGCGGTCACTCCCGTGGTCCAGATATCTGGCAGATCTGCAGCAGCGGCATCAAAAACGAGTTCCCCGCCAAACTGCTCGACAAACTCGACCACCTGAACCGCTGGCTCTATGCCCCGCGCTCTCCGCTGAACTGGCTCACCAGACGGCGTGGAATGAAGGTGATCCCCCGCAAGCCAGTGGGCACGCATCACGGCAGACGCCTGCTGAATGCAAGCGGAATTGGGTTAGTTGAATTTGATGACCACGGCGGTCCGGATAAAATTAGCCAGCTGCTACCGGATGGGGAGCAGGTAGTCTTTGTGCGTCGTGAAGAGGAAGCCCGCTGGGATTAAGCGCGGGCAATTTAGGTCCAAAATAATACCTGCACGCTGCACCTGACTTGCGGATAATTGCTTCGTATGCTGCCAGTTTAACGTAAATGTTCTCCGATTTAAAATATATCATTGTCATATTATGAGTTATTGGTATGATATTGGTATCAGGGAGAAGCATGTGTCCGGCATATCGAGAAAACTGGGATTCCCAGAAAAGCCCAATCCGCAGGAGTGGCGTGAAACCGAGCAAAGATCTTCACGTTTTGCAGGCTTGGAAACCTGGGGAACCAGTGAAGTTCTCAAAGCATTGCTGGGCGGCCAAATGCAGGCCCTCAATGCAGTTTGGGCAGCTCTTGACGATTTGGAGGCCGCTGTCGATTCCGCAGCCCAAAGGCTGCAAACAGGCGAGGGCAGGCTTGTTTATGTGGGCGCTGGAACCTCCGGCAGATTGGGTGTCCTCGACGGTATCGAACTCATTCCTACATTCGGATGGCCTGACGAACGCCTGCTCTACGGCTTGGCTGGCGGCGAAGCTGGTCTCTTGCACTCGCAAGAAAGGGCCGAAGACAGCGCTGAAGTGGGCCGGAACTTTATCCTTGAACACGATGTTGGCGCAAATGACGTAGTGCTGGGACTGGCTGCGAGCGGAACCACACCGTTTACCCGCGCTGCCATTCAGGCAGCCCGCGCATCCGGCGCACTCACCATTGCTTTGGCAAACAATCCAGAAAGCCCGATGCTGTATGATGCGGATCACCATATCCTTTTAAGAACGGGCGCTGAGGTTCTGGCAGGCTCAACACGCCTTTCTGCAGGAACCAGCCAGAAGGCAGCGCTGAACCTGTTCTCGACGGGGCTTATGGTGCGCCTGAAGAAGGTGTATCGCGGTTATATGGTTGATATGCAGCTGACCAACACCAAGCTCACACAACGGGCAAAGGATATGGTTGTTGCACTCACCGGCTGCTCTCAGGAAAGAGCAACAGCTGCCCTGCAGGAAAGCGACAATCAGATTAAACTGGCCGTACTGATAGTGTTTGGCGCCACAAAAATACAGGCGACCAATGTACTGGCAGAAACACGAGGAGATTTGGGAGAGTCTCTTCAGGTCCTCGGGTTGCATCAACCCGACTGACTTGGCGTCTGTGACTCGGCATCCGTCCGTCCCAATGTGCACTGCATGAGGTTGAAGGGGAGGGGGTACCTGAAAGTGGAGGTCCTGCTTGAGGAGTATCTGGGCGACACCACTTACGTTTATGTGGAACTGGAAACCGGAGAACACATGATCATCCGTCAGGACCTCGAGGTCTCTCGACAAGCTGGTGATGTGGTGTTTGTGGAACTTGCCTAGTGCGGAAAAGGAAACCGAGGAGGGGCTGCTGCCTCTCCTCAATTGTCATCGATTTGCGGTTTATAGTCGAACTCAATGAACTGTAGGAATTTGCGCAAGATATCTGTCTCGTAGTTCTTCTTATAAATCGCGCAAAGGTCAGCCGGAATTTCTTCTTTCAGACGAATGAACCGCACGTTCTTGGATTTCTGGCTGCGAAAACAATCGCTGACCAGAGCAATCGCCTGTCCTGAGGCGACCAGCGCCAGCAACGTGCTGGGCTCCAAAACCTCAAAGGCAGCTTTCGGGTAAAATCCCTGTTCTTTACACTTGGCAATCAGATACGGCGTGGTGTTCGACATGCTGCGATCCAGCACCGCCATTTCCTCATCTTTCAGCTCTTCCAGTGCCACCAATCGCCGGTCCTTGAGCGGGTGAGTACTGGGGACAGCCAGTGTAAGCGGTTCTTTCACCAGCACCTTTGAATTCAGCGCGGGCTCATTGAGCGTATCGCCATAACGGCAGATGCCCAGATCCACTACACCACCCTTCAAAGCCTCTTTTTGCTGGTTTGGTGCCAATTCTGTAAAATTTAATGCACAATCTGAATGCTTGGACTTGAAATCCGACAATAAGTTCGCAAATCCATCGAGGAATGCGCTGCTCACGATCCCGATGTTAAGGGTAAAGTTCTCTGCACGCCCCTGACGCTGGGTGTTTGTGATGGCGTAATCAAGAGTATTGAAGATCTGTTCGCACTCCCGCTTCAGGACCCGCCCTGCAGCAGTCAGTGTGACGTTTCGGGAATCCCTGTGAAACAGAGAAAGTCCGAGAGCGACTTCCAACTCTTTGATTTGTATAGACATTGGTGATTTGGAAATATGCAACTCTTCAGCCGCCCGACCAAAGTGCCCACTTACTGCGACTTGATGAAAGTAACGCAGCATCTTTAAAGTAATGCGGCCTGATGTAATAAGTTCATGCATGAATTTGTTATGTTTTTTTTGTTTTTCGCGGTGTTGTAGAGCTTAAAATTCTACTATTTTTATTTTATATATTCCGCAAGAGCTTTGATCTACGAAATAATCCGTAATCTGCGCTTTTTTCTACGTAATATTTTATAATTCGTTTCGAACTTCGAAATGATTGATGTATTTAAAAAACTTAAAAATTGCCTCATATGCAATTAGGTTGCCCTCACCGAAGGGAATTAATTAAAAGGTGAGGCAAATTATGCAATCGGGTCAGTCCATATTCGCACCTGCACAAGGTGGGTGTACTGAGCCAGTCGTATGCTTTTCTTTTGGGGACGCCGAAGGCTCCTACCCAAGAACTCCCACAGCTAATGTTTCTACAGCAGCGATAATTCCCGGTGAAGTACCAAAAGGGTCTACAGCCGCAGGTGTTTTGCATTGTTTTTCAATGGCAAAGCATTTGTTGGATGCGGGTGGCCATCACAACTATCCACGCGAAGGTGGGTACGGTTAGTCGCCTTCTGGCACTTCAGAAATTCTCCCCAACCATAATCAACAACCTATCTCAGAGCCTCTGGGAGGAGCTCACAATGTTCGCTACAGGTTTTCTAGGCATCGTTACTCTAATCGTTATTGCTGTATTGGTTTCAACCAACCGCAAAGCGATTAACCTCCGCACCGTAGGTGGTGCGCTGGCACTCCAGATCGGTATTGGCGCATTCGTTCTTTATGTCCCGGCTGGCCGTGCCATGCTTCATGGAATGTCACAGGGCATCGCCGGTGTTATCGCTAGTGGTCGTTCGGGCGTCGACTTCCTGTTCGGTAACCTCACTAATGGTTCTCTTTCCGATACTGTTGGGTTTGTGTTTGCCTTCAACGTACTTTGCCTGGTTATCTTCTTCTCCGCTTTGATTGCGGTGCTGTACCACCTCGGCGTTATGCAGATCGTCATTCGCGTCATTGGTGGCGGTATGGCAAAGCTTCTCGGCACCTCCCAGGCAGAATCCATGTCTGCAGTTTCCAACGTGTTCGTCGGCCAGACCGAGGCTCCACTCGTTGTGAAGCCATACATGTCCAAGATGTCTGACAGTGAGTTCTTCGCCATCATGTGTGGTGGTATGGCATCTGTCGCGGGTACCGTTCTTGGCGGTTACGCGCTGATGGGCGTTAAGATTGAATACCTTCTCGCAGCATCCTTCATGGCTGCTCCAGGTGGTCTTCTCTTCGCAAAACTCATCCTGCCAGAAACCAAAGACACCAACTATACCGTCGACAAGAACGTCAGCTTTGACGAAGAGCATCCTGAGAACGTGCTTGCGGCAGCCGGTCAGGGCGCAATGAATGGCCTCAAGCTCGCAGGTGCAATCGGCGCAAACCTTGTTGCGATGATCGGCCTGATCACTCTGGTTAACATGATGCTCGGCGGTCTTGGTGGTTTCGCAGGTTTGGAACTGTCTCTGGAAATGATCCTCGGTTGGATCTTCGCTCCAGTTGCATTCCTACTGGGTGTTCCATGGGCAGACGTTGATGTTGCAGGTTCTCTGATCGGTAAGAAGCTGGTGGTCAACGAGTTCGTAGCTTACCTCGACCTGAAGAACTACCTCGTGGATGCCAAGGCATTGGAAATGGGTCTGCCGGTCATTTCTGAAAAGACCAAGGCGATTGTTTCCTTCGCACTCTGCGGCTTCGCGAACATCTCCTCCATGGGCATTCTCATCGGTGGTCTGGGTGTTCTGGCTCCAAAACGCATGAACTTCATCGCGAAGTACGGCCCACGCACCCTGCTGGCTGCGACCTGCTCAAACCTTATGAGCGCCGCGATCGCAGGTATCTTTATCTCATTGGCAATGTAAGAGAGTTTTCTTCCTTAATCTCTGAATTGCCATTACGGGGGGAGCTTTGCTCTCCCCGTTTTTATTTGTCTTATGGCTCACCATCATTTCATTGCGCCATCGTCGATAACTTCGCGAGACCCCTGCGGCGGCATTTCAGGGAAGGCCTGCAGGCTCTCATCAATCTTATCCCAGGACGGGGCTCTGCTGGAATAAACAGTCACCTGAGCCTCAATCACATCTGGCTGATCGATTGTAGACGCTCGAACAAAAATCAGATCTGACATCGAGGAATTGAGCGAGTAAACCGCACTTCCGCAATTCGGGCAGAAGGCACGCGAGATAACGTTCCCGCTATCAGCAGGCTTGTCGAATAATGTGAGCTCCCCAGTCACTTCGACTGCCTCTTTTGGCAGCGCCGTATGAGTGCAGTGGCCTGTTCCCGATGACTTGCGACAGTCATCACAATGGCAATGTGCGGTCATTTGCGGCCTCACTTTTGATTTCAGCTGTACATTCCCGCAAAGGCAGGACCCTGTAAATGCGCTTTCCATGATACTATCCTTAGTCAGAGATAAGAGATGTTTTAGTAACTTGTAAATTGCAAGTCACTATTCACCATAGGAGAGAGTGGCGGTATGTCAACCGAAAACCGTTCCGGCTGCCCCATTGCGAATACGCTCGACATCGTGGGAGACCGCTGGAGCCTTTTGATCCTGCGGGATATGTTCAACGGAAAGAAGATCTTCTCCGAGTTTCTAAGCTCGCCGGAAAAGATCACAACCAGCGTCCTGACAGTCCGCCTGAACCAGCTCGAGGCAGCTGGCATGGTAACCAAGGAACTCTACCAAACGAATCCCAAACGCTATCAATATCTACTCTCGGAACGGGGGAGGGACATCCTGCCCGTTCTTCAGGAAATGTGCCGATGGGCTAACAAACACATGCCGGAAACATGGATCCCGCCAGAAAGCTTCATGCAAATGCGCCCATGAAAAAGGCCGGAAACAACATCCGGCCTTCCTCTAATTTCAGTTGTCCGTGCCAGTTACTTTCCCAGAGATGGCAAGTTCAATCCATTCTCCCTGGCGCAATCAATTGCCAGTTGGTAGCCCGCATCCGCATGGCGCATCACACCGGTCGCCGGATCATTCCAAAGTACACGGCCAATGCGCTCATCTGCTTCCTTGGTACCATCACAGCAAATCACCATGCCGGAATGTTGGGAGAAGCCCATGCCGACGCCGCCGCCGTGGTGCAAAGACACCCATGTGGCGCCGGAGGCGGTGTTCAGCAGCGCGTTGAGCAGCGGCCAGTCAGAAACCGCATCAGAGCCGTCCATCATGGACTCAGTCTCACGGTTCGGCGAAGCTACAGAGCCGGAATCCAGATGGTCGCGACCAATCACAACAGGCGCCTTCAGCTCGCCATTGCGAACCATCTCGTTAAACGCTAGGCCAAGACGGTGACGCTGACCCAGACCAACCCAGCAGATACGAGCTGGCAAGCCCTGGAAGGAAATACGCTCCCGCGCCATATCGAGCCAGTTGTGCAGGTGCGGATCATCAGGGATGAGTTCCTTCACCTTCTGGTCAGTCTTGTAGATATCCTCCGGATCACCGGAAAGCGCAGCCCAACGGAACGGGCCAACGCCCTTACAGAACAACGGGCGAATGTAAGCCGGCACAAAGCCCGGGAAGTCGAAGGCGTTTTCAAGACCCTCTTCAAACGCCACCTGACGGATGTTGTTGCCGTAATCAACGGTCGGAATACCACGCTCATGGAAGTCCAGCATGGCTTTCACGTGGACCTTCATGGAAGCACGTGCAGCCTTCTCAACCGCCTTTGGATCGGTTTCGCGCTTTTCCTTCCACTCCGCCATGGTCCAGCCCTGTGGCAGATAGCCGTTGATCGGGTCATGGGCGGAGGTCTGGTCCGTCACGATATCCGGACGCACGCCGCGCTCAACCAGTTCTGCAAAAATGTCAGCCGCATTGCCCAGCAGACCAACCGACTTGGCTTCACCAGCTGCCGTCCAGCGCTCAATCATCTCCAGCGCTTCATCCAGAGACTTGGCTTTCTCATCAACGTATTTGGTGCGTAGACGGAAATCGATGCTGTCTTCGTTGCACTCAACGGCCAGACAACAAGCCCCGGCCATCACAGCAGCAAGTGGCTGAGCACCACCCATGCCGCCAAGACCACCGGTTAGGATCCACTTGCCTTTCAGGTCCCCGCCATAGTGCTGACGCCCCGCTTCAACAAAGGTCTCGTAAGTGCCCTGAACAATGCCCTGAGAGCCAATGTAGATCCACGAGCCAGCTGTCATCTGGCCGTACATGGCCAGTCCCTTCTTATCCAACTCGTTGAAGTGATCCCAGTTCGCCCAGTGAGGGACAAGATTGGAGTTGGCGATCAACACCCGAGGTGCGTTTTCATGAGTGCGGAATACACCGACAGGCTTGCCGGATTGAACCAGCAACGTCTCATCAGCTTCCAGCTTTTTCAGCGTGTCGACAATGGTATCGAAGTCTTTCCACGTTCGCGCAGCACGGCCAATTCCGCCATACACCACCAGCTCATGCGGGTTCTCAGCCACATCCGGGTGCAGGTTGTTCATCAGCATGCGCAGCGGTGCTTCTGTCAGCCAGCTCTTCGCGTTCAGCTCCGGTCCGGTTGGCGGAAAGATATCGCGTGTGTTCTTGCGAGGATTTTGAGTGAGCGTATCTGTCATTGTCGGCTCCGTTAGCGATCAGAAGTGGCGCTTGAAAAGACCCCAGCAAGGGCCTGCGCTTCTAACTGGGTAAGAATGGATTTGAGAGTGGCTCGCGTTTTGTTCGCGCGTTCCGGAGCATACGCCCAGGGGCCCTGCTCAAACATATAGGCCCGCTGCGCGGTCTCCATCTGAATAGCGTGGATGCCCGTTGCTGGCTGTCCGTAATGGCGGGTTGTCCAGCCACCCTTGAAGCGTGCATTCACAACAGTTTCCACGCTTTCATCCATCCGGCAGGCCTCAACAGTGATCTGCTCAATCATCGACGCGCACGTTTGCCCAACATTGGTGCCTATATTGAAGACGGGCAGTTCACCATCAAACAAATACGGGATGTTGGAGCGGATCGAGTGGCAATCATAAAGCACCGCCACGCCAAATTTCTGACGAACCCGCTCAAGCTCTTCTGCAATTGTCGCATGATAAGGCGCATGAAAATTGCCTCGGCGCTCCTCGATCTCATCAACGGAAGGCTCCTGCCCATCGCGATAAATCGGGCGCCCGTCAAAGTCCGTCAGCGGGCAGAGCGTGGTTGTATTCTGCCCCGGATAAAGCGAGGCACCAGCAGGGTCACGGTTCGCATCAATCACATATCGATGCACCGGCGTCTGGATCACACTAGCGTTTACCAGCAGACCATCATAAAGGCGGTTGATGTGCCAGTCCGTATCAGCCAGTGCTTGCCCAACTGCGTTGAACCGATCCCAGATGGAAAGGGGCACGTCGGTGCCCCCATGCGGCTGGGCCAGCACAATCGGGCTGTCACCCCGTTTGATCAATGGCGAAAAGGAATAGGTCAATCAGGCCTCCTCTAAGGCGAAGAATTGCGCCTCGCTCGCTGCTTCAAAGATCTGGCCAGAGGCAACAAGGTCAGCAGCCTTTTCCAGATCCGGTGCCAGATAGCGGTCGTCTTTTAGCTCTTCCACCTCAGCTCGTATTGCCGCCACAACACCCTGCAGGATCGGGCTGGTTGCGATTGGTGCACGGAACTCAATGCCCTGAGCGGCCATCAGCAATTCGATGCCGATAATTCTTGATAGGTTGGCATTCATGTCGATCAAACGCCGCGCCGCATGGGTGGCCATGGACACATGATCTTCCTGATTGGCACTGGTTGGCGTGGAGTCCACAGAACACGGCGCCGCCCTCTGCTTGTTCTCGCTGTAAAGTGCCGCAGAGGTCACATCCGCAATCATAAAGCCGGAATTAAGACCCGGATTAGGCGTCAGGAAAGGCGGCAGACCATAGTTGAGCGCTGGATCGACAAGCGTCGCGATCCGCCGCTGCGCAATCGCCCCAATCTCGGCAATAGCAAGCGCGGTCTGGTCAGCTGCAAAGGCAACAGGTTCTGCATGGAAGTTGCCGCCGGAAACGATGGAACCATCCTTGAAGACCAGCGGATTATCCGTCACCGCATTGGCTTCAATCTCAAGCGTATAAGCAACCTGTGCCAGAAGCCCCAGAACAGCACCCATCACCTGAGGCTGACAGCGCAGGCAGTATGGATCCTGCACCCGCTCATCATCTTCGCGGTGGCTTTCGCGAATTGCAGATCCAGACATCAGCTCACGAATGGTGGCTGCTGCCGAAATCTGCCCTTTATGCCCGCGTAGTTCGTGAATTTCAGGACGGAACGGAGCTCCGGACCCCATCAGTGCATCAACGGACATCGCACCCGTAATCAGCGCGGTCTTGGCAAGGCGGTGAGCCTGGAACAGACCAGCCAATGCAAGCGCGGTCGAAACCTGCGTTCCGTTGATCAGTGCCAGACCTTCTTTTGCTGCCAGCTCAATGGTCGGGATGCCCGCCAGCTGCATGGCTTCCTTGCCGGAAACACGCCGCCCCTCATAAAAAGCTTCCCCTTCACCCAGCATCACCGCCGCAACGTGGGAAAGTGGCGCCAGATCACCAGACGCGCCCACGCTGCCCTGACCCGGGACGACCGGTACAACATCATGCACCAGCATTTGTTCAAGGCATTCAATCAGCTCCCAGCGCACACCGGAGGCACCGCGGCCCAAAGAGGCGAGTTTGAGCACAATCACCAGCCGGACGATGTTTTGCGGCAGTACCTCACCAACACCGCAACAGTGCGAAAGAATAAGGTTTCTCTGAAGGGTAGCCGTGTCTTCAGCAGGAATTTTAACGGAGGCAAGCTTGCCAAACCCCGTGTTTACCCCATACACCGGTGTATCACCCTGTGCCGCTTTATGAACAATCGCAGCTGCACGCTCAACG
The DNA here is from genome assembly GCF_014651595.1 of Pseudovibrio japonicus. Classification (GTDB taxonomy): domain Bacteria; phylum Pseudomonadota; class Alphaproteobacteria; order Rhizobiales; family Stappiaceae; genus Pseudovibrio; species Pseudovibrio japonicus. Next base: position 41,465 of record NZ_BMXE01000008.1, read on the forward strand.
CCCTCTTTGCAAGAGCGGTCTAGCTCCACAATCGCTTCTTCCCGATAGATTTTACGAAGCTGAGAAAGGGTAAGCTCTCCCGGCTTTAAAACCAATCTGGGTTTGGAGGGGACGGAAGGGGTAATATTCATGTGTGCCTCAGAGCTTAATTTGCTTGTGTTTTTGTGATGTCTTCGCCGAGGAAAAACAGGCGGTTCAATGGGTTAAATCCAATGCGATAGGCCAGTTCAGCTGGCTCCCGCACATCCCAGATCGCAATGTTTGCTTGCTTGCCAGCCTCAAGCGTGCCGCAGGCCTCTGCCTGCCCCAAAGCCCGTGCCGCATTACGGGTAATCCCGGCCAAGGCTTCCTGCGGTGTCATGCGGAACAAGGTGCACGCCATATTCATGCAAAGCAGAAGCGAGGTGAGGGGAGAGGACCCCGGATTAGCATCCGTCGCAATCGCAATCGGAACACCCGCATCCCGCAGATCCTGAAGTGGAGGATGCTGGGTCTCGCGCAGAAAGTAGAAAGCGCCCGGCAGCAAAACCGCAACGGTCCCGGCCTCCTTCATACTTTGAATGCCCGCCGCATCCAGATACTCCAGATGATCAGCAGAAAGCGCCTCGTGGCTGGCTGCCATGGAAGTGCCGCCAAGGTTGGAAAGCTGTTCGGAATGAATTTTCACCGGCAGACCAAGCGCCTGCGCCCGGTCAAACACGCGGCTAACCTGCTCAGGAGAAAAAGCAATGCCCTCACAGAATGCATCGACCGCATCCGCAAGCTTTTCAGCCTGAACTGCCGGAAGAACCTCATCACACACGAAGCTGATGTACGCGTCACTGCGTCCTTCATATTCCGGCGGCAAAGCATGGGCGCCAAGAAAGGTGGTCACTACCTTCACAGGGCGAAGCTCACCAATTCGGCGCGCAACGCGCAGCATCTTGAGCTCAGTCTCCAAGTCCAGCCCGTAGCCGGACTTGATCTCCAAAAGCGTCACTCCTTCAGCCAGCAGAGCATCCACGCGCGGCAGTGCATCGGCCAGCAACTCATCCTCACCCGCAGCACGGGTTGCAGCAACCGTTGAGCGAATGCCGCCACCAGAACGCGCAATCTCCTCATAAGTGGCTCCATTTAGCCGCATCTCGAACTCGCGCGCGCGGGAGCCGCCGTAGACGATGTGTGTGTGGCAATCAATGAAAGATGGCGTGGCAAGGCGTCCATTCAGGTCTGTGCGCGGAACGTCTTGCCAGTCCTCTGGCAGCTCCTCCAATGGCCCGACCCAGCAGATCTTATCTGCTTCAATCGCAATTGCTGCATTCTGGATCAGACCATACCCGTCTGCATCTGCAGACATAGTCGCAGCTGTAAGGTTGCTGAGAACGGCTCTCCCGCGTGTCATGGACCCTCCCAAGATTCCACGTGCATTCACTTCAGCAAAAATCTACATGGAAATCACTTAATGTCTATACATAAAAATTGTGTAGTGTGATGCTTGTGGAGACACGAACACGGAAAAAACTAGATAAATAGCCCAATTAAGCCATTTATGCCATTTGCTGGTGATGTCCAGACGAAAAACTCTGGTTGTATAGATTGTTATTATGTATATGCTTAATGTTGCAAAAAAGATCAGAATTGATTGATGTTTCACCTCAAACCTATTGAGTGAGCAATGAAAACCATCTTCGCAGGACAGGCTTTACTCCCCACAGGTCTGACGGAAAATGTGCGTTTGCACTTGGAAGACAACGGCACAATCACGTCCATTGAGCTTGGTGTAACGCCTGAAGGCGAAGAGGTTTCTGGCAAAAACAGGCTCATCTGTCCGGCCCCTGCCAATCTGCACTCCCATGCCTTCCAGCGGGCAATGGCAGGCATGACCGAGGTCCGGCAGAAGGGAAGGGACAGCTTCTGGACATGGCGCGAGCTCATGTATCGCTTTCTGGGCAAGTTGAGCCCGGAGCAGGTCGAAGCAATCGCCGCGCTGGTATACATGGAGATGTTGGAAGCTGGGTACGCCAGTGTGGGCGAGTTCCACTACCTTCACCATCAACCAGACGGCACACCCTACGATAACCTTGCGGAAATGAGCCACCGCATCTTTGCAGCCGCCAACCAGACAGGCATTGGCCTCACCCACTTGCCAGTGCTGTACGCATACGGCGGAGCAGGGGAGCAGCCACTCAGCGGCGGCCAGCTGCGGTTTGGCAATGATCTGGAACGCCATTTGCAACTTATTGAAGATGCGTCGAAAACACTGGCGAGCTGCCTGCCAGCGGACTGTCAGCTCGGCATTGCACCTCATTCCTTGCGCGCAACTGATCCGGCACAACTGCGCCACATCGCAGCGGTCTTTGCAGGCAAGCCAATCCACATCCATATCTCCGAGCAGATGCAGGAAGTGGAGGTCGTACAGGAGTGGCTCGGGGCACGGCCCATTGAATGGCTGCTGGATAATGTGGATGTGCGTGACAACTGGTGCTTAGTGCATGCCACACACATGACCAACGCAGAAACCGTCGCCATGGCGAAAGCAGGTGCAGTCGCTGGCCTATGTCCAATCACGGAAGCAAACCTCGGTGACGGCATCTTCAACGGCCCCACATTTATTGAGGCTGGCGGCGTTTATGGTGTCGGGTCTGATAGCAATCTGCGTATCGCGCTCTCTGAAGAACTGAGAATTCTGGAATACAGCCAGCGCCTGCGCGACCAGTCCAGAAACGTCATGCAGCTTGGAGAAGGCTCCGTCGGTACAGCCATGTATCAGGCAGCTGCCAAAGGTGGAGCACAGGCCCTTGGCCGCAACACAGGTGAGCTGAAAGCCGGATATCTGGCGGATGTGGTGGCAATCGACACTGCACGCGTCGAGTTCTCCGGCCTGAAACCTGACCAATATCTGGACTATTGGATCTTTGCAGGCGATGACCGCGTCATCACCGATGTCTGGTCGGCTGGCCGTCATATGGTGAAGGATGGGCAGCACGTCAACCGCGCGGCAATCACCGATAAATACAGGGAACAGCTTGCAGTTTTGCTGCAAGCAGCCTAACAGAGCGGCAATTAAGGCCAATAGAGAATGACGGGAATAACGCTTGCGATCCTATAAGGAAATTCGAGATATCTTGCAAGAACGGATCACCAGCCAGCAATGGCAACCGGGTGATCTCTTGCCAAGTGAGCAAGCGCTCTCTGAAGAATTCGGCTGTACCCGCGCAACCGTCAACCGCGCTATGCGGGAGCTGTCAGATGCGGGCCTTGTGGAGCGCCGTCGCAAAGCCGGAACTCGCGTTGTTCAGCCGAGCTCCCACCCCGCCACTATCACGATCGCGATAATCCGGCAGGAAATCGAGAACAAAGGCCAGACCTATAAATACCTTCTCCTGGAACGTCTGGAAGCCTTGCCGCCAGAAGATGTCCGCGTACAACTCGGGCTGGAGCAGAACGAGAAGGCATTGTTCCTGAAAAGCCTGCACTACGGGGACGGCATCCCGCAACAGCTTGATGTCCGCTGGATCAACCTGTCCGCACTGCCGCAAGCAGCTGATGAAAGCTTTGCAGATATCGGCCCTAATGAATGGCTTTTACAACGCGTGCCGCACCCAAATATTGAGCATGTTTTCCGCGCCGAGAAAGCCACTGCTGAAGAGCAAAGGCTCCTTCAACTCCAGGAATGCGAACCTGTCTTTGTCATAGAGCGCCGCACATGGATCTTAGGGCAGGGCATAACGTATGTACGTTTGGTGCATCCGGGCAGCCGCTTCCAGATGGCAACACGTAGCTCAGCAGAGCCAATCTTCAACTAGCACCGCCTTCACAGGTGGGTACTGGTTAGCCAGCGTCTTGTTTGTCTCTCTGCGCCAGTTCTGTAAAGTGATCTTCAAGCCGGATTTTGCCGTAGGATTTCCCAACCATATCCATCCGCAGGGCGCTCAGGAAAAACTGAAACGGGCCATACGTCTTCACGGGGGTGAACGTTTCCAGCCCCTGCTGCAAGGCAACGCTCATCCAGTTAGGCAAGTGTGTGATCTTCGGTTTCTTGCTCAGGCTTTTAAAGGCAATCTCTGCCAGCTCATTTTGCGTATATTTCACCGGTCCGCCCACCTCAGCGTAGGCCTGCCCCTCCTCAATAATCGTGTAGCACGCAGCCGCAAGATCAGCCCCGTGAATAGGATTAATACGATACTCACCTGACCCAAACAGGTAGACACGGCCAGACTTCGCCATGCCCCAAAGCTCTTCAATGTCGGAGAAAAAACCGCTTGGAGAAATTACCGTGCTCTTGATTGGCGCCCCTTGCAGCACCTCAACAAAGTGCTGCTTTGCGCAAACCAGTTGTACATCCTGCAGCTTGTTTGCGTTCAGCACATGAATGTAGGCAAACTGCGGGACGCTGTTTTCGACCGCAAGATCAAGCAGGTTCTTGTTTGCCTGAAAGTCCACGTCATCGTAACTCAACCCATCCTTCTGACGGGTAATGCCAAGCGCGGATATGACCAGATCCACACCCTCCATCAGGCCACGTAAACTGTTGGGGCTGGTGGCTTCACCCTCAAAGAACTCGCTGGCCTCAAGGCCTTTGTCACGCGCCGCCTGTTCATTGCGCACGAGAGCTCGAACAAACCATCCTCGTTGCAGATAATACGAGGTGAGATAGGAGCCCAGATAGCCGGTTGCGCCTGCAATAACGACGGTCTTCATTACAATTTCCTCAAACGCTCAGGTGCCGCAAAAGGCCTGCTACCCACGAAAATGCGAGGGCACGAATTACCTTTTCGGTGCTCGCCTCAAGTGAAGCTGCTCTCCCAACTTAAGCTCTTCAAAAGGCGATAGATATCAATATTTCTACGGGATGGAATCGAGTAGAACGCATTGCAACCAGTTACATTCCCATCCCCACAATTTGGGATGTTCTGCCGACAAAATCAACGGGTGATTGTACCGAGCCGGCCCCGCACTGCAGTGAAGAGCGACCAAATCGAGAGTACACGATAAAAAAGGAGAGCGTTCGGGCTCTCCCTTTGTTGCTGCTGCACGAAGGCTTGCTTTTACCTAACGTTATCTGCCGTGGATAGTCTCCAGCTCCTGCTCTCAATTAGAATTATCAAAGTCGCCCAGTAGACCAGAGAGAAAGTGTTTTGCTTCAGTAGCTTAGCTTATTTCCATTGTATTCCGCGTAGGTTCCGGTGGTCTCCAGTGAGAGCGCATGGAACTGATTGAGCAATCCAGCGGCGCTATCGGCTGGTGTGACAGGAGCGGTTTCTCCGCCCATATCTGTGCCCACATGGCCGGGATGAAAAGCGCCAACTGCAACGCCGTCTTGTTTGAGGTCTATGGCAAGGTTGCTTGCCAGATTGGTCGCGGCTGCTTTTGAAGCGCGGTAGATGTACGAGCCACCAGACACGGAATCCGTATTTGACCCCATGCGCGAGGAAATAATGGCGATCTTTCCGCCGGGTTTAGCAAGGAACGGCAAAAAGGCGCGGGTGGTAAAAAACGCGCCGGAAACATTCGTTGCCAGAACCTCCGCCCAGTTATCCGGCGTATAGGCTGGATCATCCATGCGGCCCCTTACGCGGTACTGACCCGCATTGCAAACCAGCAGATCAAGCGGCCCAAAGGCGGTTGCTGCCTCCTCGCAGGAGGCAGGGTCGGTTACATCGACGACCGCTACGCTTACGCCTTTTAGCCCTTCCAGCGAAACAGCCGTTTCTGGTGAGCGAATGCAAGCAAGAATCTCATCGCCATTTGCAGATAGTTGCTTGACCATCTCCAGCCCGATGCCGCGATTAGCCCCGGTAATTGCTACCCGTTTCATATTCATTCCCCAAAACTACGCAGAAGTAAAACGCAAAAAATCACGCTCTTCCTATGCTGCCTGCATATCAGCAAGAACCATAAGGTTAAATTGTTCGTTCGCCTAAAGCCTGTTGAAGCCGCGTAAAACTATATAGTCGCCTAGGCCATTGATTTGTCGTGCGATCGCCCTTCAAAAAGACGGTTCTAACTCACATCAGCGCTAAGAGAGACAAGGCTGGCTTTCATCAATCCACGCAGGGAGTTGCCTATATAAACAGCGTCGGCTTGCTGCAAGTCGGTGAGGGTTAGATCCGCTTCCTCCGCATAGCCGTGCTCAAGCAAACCAGCGCGAAAGACCCCCGGCAACAACCCGTGTTTAAGAGCTGGCGTCAGGAGGATGCCGTCCTTGCGGATAAACAGGTTGGTAAAGCTACCCTCGGTCAGGTATCCAGCTTCATTCAGGAAGATTACCTCAGAGCACCCATATCTGGCGGCATAGTCAGTGCGGGTTTGATCATAAAAACTGCGTCGGCTGGTTTTGTGAAACAAAAAGCGGTCCTGCGAATGGACAGTCTCTTTCGCCACACAGATGCGCCAGTCATTCCCGCTTGCAGCTGGCATTTCCTGCGCGGTTACCTTCAGTTGACCATCCTCAGCAAGATCAAGCCGGACCCGCATGGCACCATCAAATCCTTCAGCATGTTCCCCAAGCACGCGTATCGCTTGCTCCAAATCCCAATTGAAGCCGAAGTAAGCTGCGCTATCCGCCATCCGCTGCAAATGCCGTTCGAGCAGCGTGTAGCCATCCTCTGGTGTCCAGCCTATGGTTTCAAACAGGGTGAACCGCTCGTCAGATGCTCGCAGGAAGTCCAGCTTCAATAAGCATTCTTCATACTCAGGAGATGCACCGGAATCGAACACCACACCGGAGCCTGTTCCCATCTCTGCAGCCCCATCCTCATCAATCACAAGGGTTCGGATTGCCACGTTGAAGGTGAAATCACCATTCGGCTCAATCATGCCGATGGAGCCCGTATAGATTCCACGTGGGCTCTTCTCCAGATCGTCAATAATCTCCATCGCCCGTAGTTTCGGCGCTCCGGTAATCGAGCCGCACGGGAACAACTCCTCAATAATTTCAGGAAGTTCGGCACCGTCCACCAGCTCGCCAGTGGTAGTGGAGGTCATTTGGAACAGGCTGCGATACTGCTCAACCTCACAATGAGAGGGAACACAAACACTGCCTGCTTTGGTGATCCGCGAGAGGTCGTTGCGCATCAGATCAAGGATCATGGTGTTCTCGGCGCGCGACTTCACATCGCTTTGCAGTCTGTCCTGAACACGTGCATCTTCTTCCGTCGTCCGTCCTCGCTGCGCAGTCCCTTTCATCGGTCGCGTCGTGAGCTGCTTTCCTTTGCGCTGTAAGAACAGCTCGGGCGAAATAGAGAGAATTTTCTGGTCGCCTAAATGCAGAAGGGACGCATACCCAACTGGTTGCTGGAACAGCAGATTATCAAACAACGCTGCAGCACTGCCGGTCTGTTCAAGCTCGGCCCGCATGGTCAGGTTGATCTGGTAGATATCACCCTGCACCAAATGCTGCTGCGTCTTGGCAAAGGCAGCCTCATAGTCGCCCTGGGTCATATCAAACTGGTTGATGTGAATAGAGGGCGCAGCCTCGTTTCCCGCTGCCTCAGTCAGCCACTGCGCTTCTTCAGCGTGCGAGAGCAGCTGAGGTGCATTATAAACCCCAAACCAGGCCAGAGGGACATTGCCACTGCCAGAAAAACGCCGTTTCAGCTTCTCTTCAAAGGCAAAGCCGAATTCATAGGAAAAGAAGCCCGCCAGAAAATGGCCTGCTTTGCGCTCCTGTTCCAAACGCTGAAGAAATTGGGGGACTTCAGACAGATCCTGGCAAATAAGCACGCGCTTTGGGTCTTGGAAGAGACGCGCAGGCTCATGACTAAGCCTATCGACAAGAAGTACTGTTCCAAACGCAAACTGCGCCATGCCCGTCCATTCTCATTTGGATTGCCCTTATTAAGAATGCTCAATACCAGCCCGTCAGACCAAGGCAATCACAAAATTGTCTCTAAGTCTGTTTACCGAGTGATTTTGCGTAGTTTATGACAGATTTCCCTCGGTATCCCACAAAGGGCTTTCAGCTGCCATGTAAGCTGAGAAGCATAACGGACCATCAATGACAGCCCGTTTCTGTCAAAACTTGAGGTGAGGCTTAGGCAACCTCGTGAAAGAAGCGCTCCAGCGTGTCGTGGACCTCACTGAGATCACCATCGACCTTGCTCGCTTTCTCATTCACATCATACACCGAGCTTGTCGCTTCAGTCATCGCTTCACTCAGGCTCGCAATATTCTGCGAAACCGCCATGGTTCCATCCGCAGCAGCTGCGATATTGGCGGAAATCTCGTTGGTTGCGTCTCCCTGCTGGGTCACTGCTTCCGCAATCGCTCCAGTATGCGAGTTTACCTCATCCATGGTTTGAGAGATGGAACCAATCGCCTCCACAGCTTCGCGGGTTCTGCCCTGAATGGCGGAAACCTGAGAAGCAATCTCTTCCGTGGCTTTGGAGGTCTGGTTCGCCAGCTCTTTAACTTCCGCCGCCACAACCGCAAAGCCCTTGCCAGCTTCACCCGCACGAGCAGCCTCAATGGTTGCGTTCAGCGCCAATAGATTGGTCTGCTCTGCAATTGCCTGAATGAGCGTTACAACTTCACCAATGCGGCTTGCAGCTTCAGCAAGGCTGCCGATGGTATCATTGGTCTCCTGCGCCCCGCGTGTGGCCGCTTCAACCATCTCGTTCGCCTGCGCAATCTGGCGAGCAATCTCGGAGATGGAGGAGGAGAGCTCTTCAGAAGCAGCTGACACAGTCTGCACATTGCCAGATGCAGCATCAGAAGATATCACAACCTGCGTCGTGTGGTTGGAGCATGTATGTGTCGTGTTTTCCAGCTCCTTCGAAGCGGAAACTATGCTGTGTGTGTTTTGCGAAAGGCTCTTAAGCTGGTCGTCCACCGTATCTCGTAGCGCGGAAACATGCTTTTCGAAGAACGCAATCCGTTCGGCCTGCTCCGCTTGCACCTTCTTGTATTCAGCAAGCTCAGCAGCAGCCTGCGCTTCGTGGGAACCAACTGAGGTTTCAGTCGCGTTTGCGCCAGAAGCACCGCTATCCCTGTGTGCACCGAGCAACGCCAGTGTGAGACCAGTAAGCAAGCCAAGAACGATTAGATTACCTGACAGACTGCTCTGATCGCTGAGCAAAAAGTCAGGCAAAACAAACAGACCGCCGAGTAGGTAAACCGCTGAAACTACCAGAAATCCAACAAATGCAACCGCCTTGCGGGAAGAACCCAGCACGACCAGTGGGGCAAAGAACAGGATGTTGAAGTCCACCTGCCAGCCTTCCGCATATCCACCAAGCGAAGCCGCAGAGCTGGCAATGGCAGCCAGAATGGCCAAGGACACGCCGGAAGCCAGTACCGTCATGTCGGAGCCTTTATCCTTCAGCCACAACGCAGTTGGAATGGCCGCAAGCAGGAACGCTGATCCAGACAGAACGCTCATCCAGCCGGTGTCACCCGCCCAGCTCATTCCAAAGCTCAGAAGAGCCAGAACCCAGCCCAAGGTAATCGGCCAACTGGTTGAACCCATGTCAGATCGGCCTACCTCTTCTTCAAATCCGACTGCAGCACTCATCTCTGGTCTTCCCTTAATCGTATCGGTGCAGGCGACGCCCAATACATCTACCCCAATTATCATCGCGCATGCGCCCAGATAACTCTCTGAAGACAAAGAGGAACACGCACTATCTCAAACAACCGTTCAGCTATTTTGCAAGCTGCGGTCCGCTTTGTTGAGTGTAGGAAGTAATACGCATAAATGAGGAAACCGCGTAGTCGTCGTCCCCTGAAGAGACCGCCCTCAATATTAAATTGCGTAAATCATCCCATTCAAATCTCAGTTGTAATTTGTATGGGATTTACACTTAAGAGAAGTTTAACGGAAAGTGATGGGTACGCAAAATCAAATAACACCGAAGCAAAAGGCTCCGGTGTTTCTGTGCTAAGTTCAAATTAGAAGAAATAAAGCCAAGACTGGAAAGTGTCTGCTTTAGGCTGGTTCGTTCTCAGCCGTTTCTTCATCTTCCATCGGGTCATCATAGCAAAAGCGTGTGCAAGCAGTGCTTTCAACGTCATGCAGGATCAAGTTGAGCACAGCAGACAGGTTGTCCAATTGGCTGTCATCCATCTCGCTCAGCAATTCGTGAGCAGCTTTGCGGCGTGCCTCGGCAACTTCAACAGCCTTTCGTTTGCCACGAACAGTCAATTCCACCATCACTTCCCGACCTCTGCGGCGCAGACGTCGAACCAACCAATCCTTTTCAAGGCGATCAATAAGACGAACGGTAGCGGAATGGCTCAAACGCACTTCTTTCGCAACTGTCCCGATGGAGATTGCTGGTGAGCGCCTCATGATAAGAAGGGCTGCAACAGCACTGGTTGAAAGATCTCCGTAAGCATCAACACTTGCATCTTCCAATGCTGTACTTACTGCGGAAAGTTGGTCTGCAATATGATTGGTTTTCATCATAAATTTAAATCTCTAAAATACTGGCCCGAAGATTCTGACTTAACGTCACTAGAGTTAAACCTAAAATTGCACTTTAACAAATGCAAGTTTAATAAAATTCAAAATAATAAGTATTCCACATGAGTGCAACCTGCAAAATCACTAGAAACTGCCGCTTCGGCCCCCGAATATTAGCAGATTGCAATTTTCCATAAATTATTTTTTATCACCTATTCCTGAGGGGAAGGCGAGGAGGCAGGTAAAGGACAAGTCGCACCTGTTCCACCAAGACCACAGTATCCATCCGGGTTTCTTGCCAGATACTGCTGGTGATACTCCTCGGCATAGTAGAAGGCATCGAGCAGCCCGATTTCTGTGGTGATCTGCCCGTCCTTACCGATTTCCTTCAAGGCGTTCTGGTAGGCCGCAGCGGTTTCCTGAGCAATTTCAAGATCAGCCTCGCTCGTCAAGTAGAGCGCGGATCTATACTGCGTTCCAACGTCATTTCCCTGCCGCATGCCTTGTGTTGGGTCGTGACGTTCCCAAAAGACCTTCAAAAGTTCGTTCAGAGAGACCTCTTTTGGATCGTAGACAACTTTCACGATTTCAGTATGGCCGGTCTGACCAGTGCACGTTTCGTGGTAAGTTGGATTCTTGGTGATCCCACCTGCAAAACCAACTGCTGTTACATACACACCAGGCAGCTCCCAGAACGCGCGCTCCGCGCCCCAGTAACATCCCATGCCCACATAGAGCTCTTTCATCCCTTCAGGATACGGCCCGTCCAGATCCCGTCCATTCACCACGTGCTTTCCGGGTGTCATGATAGGAGTATCCCGTCCAGGCAGCGCGGTGCTTGCATCCGGCATTTTAAACTTGTTTGAGAGCATTCTGAGAAACGACATTTTCACTTACCTGTACAGACTCTGCATCACAGCAGGGTTGTGCTGATGCGACGCCTTTTATCACCATACCATAGCATAATTAGACCAAGAGGTCCGAATATAACCCACGGTGGCATCAACAAGATGCTCTGAAGAACAGGATCCCAGAGAAAAGGGCTCACGTATCTTTGGATTGCTGCCTGCGATGCATTAAGCGTTCCAGGTGACAGGTCAAACCAGATTATCCCCAGAGGCGTCGTGGTCCAACTGGACATCGCGATGCTCTTGGTCGCGTCCACGACAAAGGACACCAGCGCTATTGCAACAAACCACACACCTATAAACCGCAGTAAAAATCCAAACACGTGTTTGCCTCCTTTTCCTGTCAGCTTTCAGAGCGTGCTCCATTTGACCTGATTGGATCAAATGACAAAAAACGCTCAAACTAAAAGTCCAAGCGCGATGGGTAAATGCAGATGAACGCGATGTGCTCAAAAACTGACAATGAGCCCGCGTGTACCCACAGTACCTCATGCAATCATGGGTGCAACCTATCAGAATATGCGAGGCTCCGCTCTGAAAACTGGGTCAAAACTGCGCAACGAATTGTGATTGGTCACGTGTGTGAACCCGGAAAAACGCCTTTGTTTTCATTCTGCTTCCACAGAGTGGGGAAACATGCAAAAAAATGAAAAAGCCCTCTTGCGCCCCCCAATAGTTTTGCCTATACCCCCTCTCACGCCGCCGGGGACACTCGGTGAGCAGATTGCGGAGAGGTGGCCGAGTGGTCGAAGGCGCACGCCTGGAACGCGTGTAGGCGGGTAACCGTCTCCAGGGTTCGAATCCCTGTCTCTCCGCCATTTTCCTTCTTAAGTTATTGATAATAAATAATAAAAATATAGAACTATTTGTTAACCCATCATAGCGCCCATCATCCCTAAAGTTCTTAATTGTCATTTAGCCGATGCAGACAAGTAGCTATGTGCACCACGGGTAACGACGTTCTGGCTTGTCCCAGCAGCACTCGTAAATGCTCATTAAACCTGACCTAACGGTCGAGGGCGTTGTTCATCTACCCTTTGAGCCGTTATTTCCGGGTGAAATCAATTGATGAGGGGCGGTAAACGCATTGGGATGAAGCAAACAAGCCATCGTTTTGTTGGCAGACGTTTGAATGGAGCTTGCCGATCAGTAGAGAGCTAAACGCTCTGATATCACATATTCTTGGCTTACTCACTGAGTGAAAAATCTCTGCGTCAGTCCTGTCTGGCTCAAAAGCCATTCTAAGGTTGCAATGTAACTGTCTAAAGATCTCTGGCATTTCAAAAGTAGAAGGCTGACAACGCTTTGGAGCCTAAAGTAACTGTTTCTGTTGCCTGTCTAACCTTGTTCGGCCGCTTGAAAAGCAAAAGTGCGAAAGATCTTTGACACTAAACACGGCAATCGGTATACATTTTTTATTTAATTACGCAGAATTGTTTCACTATCGATATTCATATGATCCGTTTTATTCGACTGTTCTTCTTTGCCAGCTTCTTCGCAATGCCTCATTGGAGTTCTGCGCAGCAGTCTTCCGATACACCGTTAGAAATTGGGGGGAGCGGCGAGGCATATCTGAAGGCGATTATGTTCCGCGGTATAGACTCGGATGTTGCTTATTTTGACCCATCCAGCCCGCCGCCTCCGATGGAGACTGAGCAGGAGCCAAAGGCACCGCTTGAACAGTCTTATCGGGATGCGGAACGGTCACTGGGCAGTGTTAATACTATAGCCTTTTTGATTTCGGCCACAGTGTTGCTGGCAATTGCCTATGTGTTTGCGCGTTACGGCGGCAGCATTTCGGTCTCGTTGAGATGGGATGCTGGCAACGCTGCGCGGGAAGGCGGCAGGGCGGCCCGCAGTAGCGGAACTTTGCACCAATCAGTACCAAGCAATTTGGTCAGCATTCTGCGTCTTCAAGACCGGCGGGAAGCCCTGATTCAGCTGGCTCAGGCGGCTCTGGCGGCGGCGGTTTCAGCAGAGGGGGTGCTGCTGCAGCGCAGCTGGACAGCGCGCGAAGCCCTGCGTCACTTACCGGGGAATCAAAGCCACATAAGCGCGCTGCGCAGCCTTGTTCACGCCAGCGAATTGGTACATTTCGGCGGCCGGGACGTGAGCGAAGAGGAATTCCAGTCGCATGTCGATGACATACGGCCGCTGCTGCAGTCCGAGGCGCGCGCATGAGCCTTTCCGAACTTGGCATGAACCAGAACAGGCCACGGCTTGAAACGCTGGCAATTGTCGTCTTTGGGGGGCTACTCCTTTTTGTTTTGTTCTATGCCTTCTCGCAGCGTCAGCAGGTTCTGAGAGCCTCTCCTTCCGGGTTCGACGGGTTGCAGACCTGGCTCACATCCGAAGGTGTGAGTACGCAGAGCTTCCTCGGCGGCTGGCAGGTTGATCAAAACTCAATCGGACTGCTGGTGGTACCGCTGTATGACACAGTGCTGGACAGCGATCGCAGCCACCCGCGGACCAAGACCGAGCTGTTGTTTCAGCAGGATGAGTATGATCTGGAATTGGCTGTGATCCAGGAAAAGATCCGCCGGGTGCCAACGCTCGTCATCCTTCCGAAATGGCGCAGCGGAATGCGTCTGGCCGGGGTCGCGCATCCAGTCCTGCTGAACGAACGTTCTGCGGTGGAAGAGTTGCTCAGGAACGTTACCGGACAAAGTGCTGCGAAAATCGTGAATGCCGACGTGCCCTTTAGCGACTTCAGCTATACCGCAGGCAGCGGTCAAGGGTTCTCCGCAAAGCTTTATGCAGCGCAGATGTTCACGGGCCCTGGCTGCACGCCGATTATCGGATCAAACGAAGCAATGGTGCTGGCTGAATGCTCTGTGTCCCGCGGCAAGAGTAAGGCGAAGGGTAAACGGTTGCTGGTGTTGTCAGATCCTGATCTGTTGAACAATCACGGGCTGCGCATGGCAGATAACTCCGCGATTATCCGCGATTACCTACGGGAGCATACCACGGAGCGTAATGTGATGATCGACTACAGCCGCGGTATGTGGTTGACCGACCCGAAACATGGCGTACACCGTGAGCGAAGCTGGGCCGATCTCAAACGTTTCTTCGATCCGCCGTTTCTGACGCTCTGGCTGGGCGGATTTCTAACACTAGTTCTGTTCGTCTGGCGTTCCTGGCTGCGCTATGGCCCGGTGCGTCACCTGCCTGTGGCCGGTACTAGCAGTAAGGCGTTGGCCCTTCAGGCGCAGGCTAGGCTGATGCGGCTTTGCGATCAGGATGGGGCGTTGATCCGCGATTACGCACTTGCCCGGCTAGTGACCACGGCAGCGGCGCTCTTCGGCCCTGCCTTCTCCCGGCACTATGCAGAGCCTACCACTTTTCTGGGGTATGTCACGCGCCGCCATCCCGAGTGTGCCGCTGCTCTAGAGAGCGTCCTGACAGCAATTCAAAGTCTTCCGCCGCGGATATCCCCGGTGGAGGCGATCCGCCATGTTGATGAACTTGAAGCGCTATTGGAACAGATAATCCATGACACTTGAAACTCTGCTAAGCCGATCCGATGCTCTGCGGTCCGAGATCGGCAAGACCGTTCTGGGCCAAGAAGAGGTCGTCGATATGCTCCTGATCGCGCTGTTCGCGCGCGGCCACGTGCTGCTGGAGGGGCCCCCTGGTACTGCCAAGACTTTGCTCGCGCGCAGTTTTGCTGCCGCTATGGATCTGGAGTTTGGACGTATCCAGTTCACGCCCGACCTGATGCCGGGTGATGTTCTGGGCACCTCGATCTTTAATTTCCAGACCAATGAATTTGTTCTGGCACCGGGTCCGGTCTTTACTCAGGTTCTGCTGGCCGACGAAATTAACCGCGCCCCTCCCAAGACTCAGGCAGCCCTGCTGCAGGCGATGAACGAACGTATTGTCAGTATTGATGGCACAGACCATTCGCTGGGACGTGAGTTCATCGTTGTTGCCACTCAGAATCCAATCGAGCAGCAAGGTACCTATCCTCTGCCCGAGGCGCAGCTGGACCGTTTCCTGTTTAAACTCGTGATCGATTTCCCGCCTGAGAACGTCGAAATGGCCATTCTGCGCCAGCACGCCGGGGCGCCAATGGAATCCGGGATGGAAACTCGGGGGCTAGCAAAAACCCTTGATGCCGTGGCCCTAGCCAACAGCCGTGCGTTGATTGACGGAATCATTCTGGACGACGACATTCTGGCCTATATCCTACGCTTGGTCCGTGCCACGCGCGAAAGCTCCGAGATTGCCTTTGGCGCGTCGACCCGGGCCGCTGATGCACTTGCGGCGGCGACTCGGTCGCTGGCAGGGCTGAGTGGGCGTGATTTTGCCATTCCCGACGACGTCAAGCGGTTGTTTGTCCCAGCACTGCGCCACCGCGTCGTGCTAAGCCCGTCGGCTGAGATCGAAGGCCGCAGTTCCGCTATGGTGCTTGAAAACATTCTCAATCAGATCGAGGTTCCCCGCTGATCCGTCCCTCACCCCGACTTCTGTTCGCCACCTGTATTGCACTGGTGGTGTCGATGCTGAGCATCGTCTTTGCTGATAGCCAGCGCGGGATCGCGCTGGCGCCCTGGGGGCTGCTTGCAATTCTTGCGGCGGCTGATCTGCTGCTGTCTTTCACCCGTAGGAAACAGCTTAACTACAGTATACCCACGGAGATTTTCATCGGTGAAAGCCAGACCCTAAAGCTGGAGATCCGCTGGATGCCTGCCAGCCTGCGTGCACAGCTTTCCTGGCCCGAGGGCCTTAGTGGCGCCGCTGAGATCAACTTTACGCCGCAAGCGGACGGCACCGGCTTCGCAGAGATTGCGTGCCGCGGTGTACGGCGCGGTGTTTGGGCCTTTGAGCACATCTGGCTGTGTTGGAGGTCACAGTTGAAACTGTTTGAATTTGTGCCGCGACTGGAATTTGATCTGGAGGTTCGGGTGGTCCCCAACATCCGGCTGGTGCAATCGGGCGAGATTGCCACAACAGTGCAATCCGCCCTCTACGGCGTAAAGGAAAACCGGGCGATCGGCGAAGGGGCGGAATTCCATCAGTTGAGGGACTTCGTCCAGGGTATGGACGTCAAATCCATCGACTGGAAACGGTCGGCCAAACGCCGGTCACTGGTGGCCAGGGAACTGCGCGCCGAGCGTAACCACCACGTGATCCTGGCGCTGGACACTGGCTACCTGATGCGCGAGGAAATTTGCGGCTTACCTAAGATCGACCATGCGATGACGTCCGCGCTGGCAGTGGCCTGGGCGGCGGCCATTGGCGGCGACCAGGTGGGTTACTATGCCTATAACCTCCGCCCGCGTTCCTTTGTGGCCCCGACGCAGGGCCGTCAGGCCTTTGCCCGGCTACGTAGCTGGGGCGCCGAACAGACTTATTCAGAGCATGAAACCAATCACACGCTTGCCCTGACTGAACTGAATGCGCGTACCCCAAAGCGCAGCCTGATCATTGTGTTCACAGACTTCATCGATACCACTTCAGCTGAATTGCTGGTCGAGAACTTGGCCATTCTGTCCAAGCGACATTTGCTGATTTTTGTTGCCATCCGCGATCCTGAGGTCGGAACCCTGGTGGAGACTGCACCCGAGGACCTTGATGGAGTTGCGGTTCTGGTGGCGGCAAACCAGGCGATCAACGAGCGCCGACTGGTGCTGGAACGGCTGACCCGCTTAGGTGTCACTGTGCTGGATGCCACGCCGGAAACCATCACCGGCCGGTTGATCGCGACCTATCTGGAAATCAAGGCACGGGAGATGATCTGATGTCCAAAGCCGATCTCATCCGTTCGACCCGGTTCCGGAAAGAACGTGAAGCCGACTGGCAGCGGCTCGAAGCGCTGGTGGCCCAGGCGGAGCGTGACGGCCTACAGCGGATGGATTTTACCGAGGCGCGCGATCTTGCCACTCTCTACCGGCAGGCCACAAGCTCACTGGCAATCGCCCGCGAAATCTCGTTGGATCAGGCGCTGCTGAACTACCTAGAAGCGCTGACCGCTCGGGCCTATCTGTCGGTCTACGCACCGCAGGAACGACTGGGAGGACTATTCCGCAAGTTTTTCGTCCAAAGTGCGCCACAAGCGATGCGCCGGTCATGGCTGTTTATCCTCATCGGCTTTCTGTGCATGGGGCTGGGGGTGCTGGCCGGCTATCAGCTCTATCTGGAAAACCCAGCCTGGTACCATGTGTTCATGCCGCCGGAGCTTGCTGGTGGTCGCGGCCCGTCCTCGACCACCGAGGAACTGCGCCGGGTGATCTATGACGAGAACCCGTCAGCCTCCGGTCTGGGTGCATTTGCAACAACCCTGTTCTCGCACAATACCCGCATTGCCATTTTTGTCTTCGGCCTGGGGGTATTCCTCTGCGCCCCGGCAATCCTTCTGACGTTCTACAACGGTCTGATGCTGGGGGCCTTCTTTGCCCTGCATGCTGAACGCGGGCTAGGCCCCGATCTGGGCGGCTGGCTGTCTATCCACGGGGTCACCGAGATTTCCGCGATCTGCGTTGCTTGCGGCGGTGGGGTGCAATTGGGCGCGGCGGTGCTATTTCCTGGCGATAAGACCCGCACCCAAGCGCTGTACCATGCAGGGCGGGACGCGGCAAAACTGGCCCTGGTGGCTGCGGTCATGCTAATCGCAGCCGCTCTTCTGGAGGGATTCGGCCGACAGCTCGTTCAGGACGTATCCATGCGTTATGCGCTAGGCTGGGGGATAGGCCTGTGCTGGTTTGTCTGGTTCGGACTGGGCGGAAAGGCGCGTCAATGAAGCTGCGATGGAGGAAAAACACCAAGCCCAAACCGCCGGTAGGAAAGTTGGTGCCACCTGAGGGCGTGCCCCTGAAACTGGAAGTGGCAGGGCTGGGGGTGCGGCTGGCCGCGCAGATCACGGATGTTATCCTTACTCTGATTGCTGCGGTTTGCTTGTTGATCCTTGTTGCGTCCCTGGGGTTCAGCTCCCCGGGAACGCTCATAGCCATTGGGAGCCTGATGTTCTTCGTCATTCGGGTGCCGTATTACGTTATGTCCGAGCTTGCTTGGAACGGCCAGACTCTGGGAAAGCGTCTGATGAAGATTAAGGTTGTGTCACACGACGGAACATCACTTAGCACCCATTCACTTGTGCTGCGCAATCTTATGAAGGAAGCTGAGATTTTCCTGCCCGCCACTTTGCTGCTGTCACTTGATGCGGCCTCTCCGTTGGCTTCGGGGTTGGCCCTTGGCTGGATGGCTGCCGGGCTGATGGTGCCGCTCTGCAACAGGTACCGGCAAAGGCTGGGCGACCTGGTAGCGGGCACCCACGTCATCCACCAGCCGGTGCCCGTGCTGCTGAAGGATCTTGCCGAACAACCCGCAGTGCAGACCGCCAGGCAAGAAGGGGGGGGCTTTCTTACGCACCAGCTTGAACATTACGGTGCTTTTGAGCTGCAGACCCTGGAAACCCTGCTGCGCGCTCAAGAGACTACGGTGCGAGCGGGGAGCAACCGCAAACGGGACGCCACCATTGAAGCCGTTGTCGAGAAGATTCGTCAAAAAATCGGCTATGCCAATAAGGTGCCCGCGGCACAGAGGCTGGAGTTTCTGAGGGCATTCTACAATGCGCAACGCGCGCATTTGGAGCAGCGTCAGTTGTTTGGGGAGCGGCGCAACGACAAGCATTATGCCGCAGAAGACATGTCGCCCTGAGGCACTGACACTACAAATGCCTTTGTTTTTCGCGTAACCGGCTTGCAAATTGCTTCTTCCGATTTCAATAATGATATTAATAAACCTATACGAGTATACGTCGGGGCGGGGAACCCGTAACGGCAGGCAACGATACAAGACTGAAGGATAACCATGACCAGTTCAGCAGATATTGGCGACCATATGGCGCTTGGCGTCGGCGCTATCATCGGAGAGAGCTTCTCAATTTTTTTGAAACACCTTATTCCAGTGGCCCTCATGGCCTTGGTGCCCAGCCTGCTAAGCCTGCTCGCCAGTGGTGCGCTGATTGGAGTAGATGTGACGTTGGGTGCCGCCGAGCCCGAGTTCAACGCGTCATTCGGGTTCGGGGCTTGGGCAATGGCGACAGTGCTGCAAATGTCTTTCTACAGCTTGACGACTGCACTGCTTGTACAGCTGGCTTATGATGCAAAGCTCGGGCGGACAATCCAACTTGGCCGCTATGTCGCGCCAGCCATCCGTGCTGCTGTTCCGATTACCGTTCTTTCCCTGATTGCTGGTGTATTGATGGGCGTTGCGAGTATAGCGCTGATCATTCCTGGCCTGTGGGTGTATGCTGTGTTTTCTATGATCGCCCCGGCGGTTGTGATCGAGCGTGTTGGTTTCGGTGGTCTTGGGAGAAGCGCGAATCTGACCAAAGACTACCGCTGGCCGATCCTCGGTGCGCTGATCCTGATTGGTATTGTCGTCGTTATTTTCAACTTTATTGCGGGCTTTGCCGCAGAGCTCACCGCTGACTCGGGACAGTTCGTGGCAGCGCTTGCTTATCTCATCCCTACGACTCTAGGCGCTGGCCTGAGTGGCGTTTGCATTGCACTGATCTACGCAAGGCTGCGTGAGATCAAGGAAGGCGTGAGTGTCGATGAGATCGCGTTGGTGTTTGATTAACGCACAGACCAAGCGGGCTGCGCAAGCGAAACGCGGGCACATACCAACAGGACCTGGAAAGCAAGGGCGGGTAAGACCGCCCTACGGTCCAGACCCATAACCAGCAACAGATAACGGTGACCAGGCTGAGCGTGGACAGAAAATTCAAAGCATTTCGGTCATATCTGGTTGCGATCTTGAGGAAATCCTAGTCCTGAAAAACATGCACTTGATTGTATTACGATCTTTGTAAAGAACTCGTGAGAAGCAGCTGTTCCATTTTCGATTGGCCTTAGGCGGGATGTTTGGTACAGTGCCTTGCATTTTGATTTGCGTGCGCAAAGTATCACTGTCATTGACTTTATCTGCGCTCAGCATGCGGCATCTGGAAAGTTTTTCCAGTAACAGCTTTGCGACAGAGCAGTCTGCCACTTGTCCGCCTGTTGGCAAAAAAACAAGGGGATGGCAGGCAGCATTACTTCATGCATGGATCTTGTTTGTCCGGCCACCGCGTGAACGACTTATGGCTTGCGCTTTCTCCCCCTTTACCGCCTACAGCACAGCGATACGCTTTCGCGGCTGGACTATCGATCATGACACTGCCAAGAGGTCTATCTGCCGCCGGCAAAGCGACAAACAGTACTTCGCAAACACCTTTTCAGATCAGCACACAAAGCGATTGTAAAACGGTTTTTGGGGCCCCTAAATTTCAAATGTATCAACTCAGCGGCACTGAGACTTAAAAACATGAATAATACCACTGATAACACGTCGGTCATACACCCGCAGTTTACCCCCTGAATTGGTCGGAAGGTGCGGCTTTATCTGCTCAAATTGTTTTTGCAAAGGCCAAAAGTGGGAACCTGACAGCATACTCACCGGTTGGCTTTATGATGAAACCAACATCAAGCATATAAACGCGATGAACAACCTCTTTAGAAAACTCAACTAGGACCCTTCAAGTAATTATTGAGCCCTATACGGGCGACTGGAAATATGTTCCCGTAAAGACTGACGCAACCCATAGTAGAAGTCTTCGAGGGTCCGGTTATGGCCACCGCGTCAGCAATGACCTACTATTTGTTACAAATTTCGCACCTGCAGCAAATGGCCGCTTTGTCCCGACTACGGCCACTGGCGTCGTGCTAAAGCGTGATCCGCACACTCAGCAAGTTCACCTTCCTCGGAGCATCCTCAGCGGTGCCCGTCACCTTCTAGCCCTGTCGTCCTGCGATATATGAGGTCCTCGTTCTCCAGGGGCAGGGCGCTTGTGCAAGGTACAACACCGAGCCTGTCATTACCTCAGCAATGACACTTCTGAGCTTTTGCAATTGAGATTAGTTGGAATGTTCCATATGAGAGTACTTCGAGATTTCCACAAAACGTTGTGACACCGGAAATTTAGGCGCAGCAAAGAACTCCTGGGTCTTTTTGTGTTCCACGATCCTCCCCCCATCCATGACCGCAATATCATCAGCGAGTTTCGCAAGCGTTTGTAGGTCGTGAGAAATGATCAGGATGCCCATGTGCATCTCGGTGCGCACTTTGCGTAGTAGTGATGTGACCTGTTCTTGCGTTACCAGATCGAGTGCTGAAAGTGGTTCGTCCAGGACAAGAAACTGGGGTTTCACTGCCAGTGCGCGGGCAAGAGCAATGCGTTGGCACTGACCGCCGGAAAGCTGGTGTGGGCGTTTTGCGGCGCATGTCGGATCAAGTTCGACCATATTCAACAGTTCATGTGCGCGCTGCTGCCGAGCCTTCTTTGGCATTTTGTGAATGGCCTTTAGGGGTTCGCTGATTAGGTCTAGAGCATTCAAGAATGGGCTTAAGGAGGCCATTGGGTCCTGCCACATGTAGTGCACGGTATTGCCGGTTTGGGCAGGGTTTGGCAGGAAGTGCTCGTCATTTAGGAACAAAGTATCTTGAGGGGCCTGGATGATCCCCGTCATAGCCTTTGCAAGCGTTGACTTACCGCAGCCAGAGCGACCTATAAGGCCCGTTGTTCTGCTTGGATGCAGCGTGAGATTGATCTGTGAAATGACTTGAGTCTGCCCATAGGCAATGGAGAGATTACGTATCTGGAGGGTCATAATTGAAGTCTTTCCATGGCACCGGTGATTTCTGCGGTTGCAGGGTGGCAACTTGGAACAATCGGTTGGTTCAGGTCGCATGTCTCAACAAGTCGGCCAGCATCCATCACCAGAACTGACGTGCAGGTTTGGCGGACTATACGTAGGTCGTGGCTGACAAAGAGCAGAGCCGAGCCGGTTTCCCGTTGCACGACGTCGAGCGCCTGCAGTGTTTCAAACTCCGTAATCACATCAAGACCGGTAGTGGGCTCATCGGCAATTAGAATGGTTGGTTTCAGGATCAGCGCCATTGCCATCATCACACGTTGCTTCATGCCCCCGCTCAAAGCATCGGGATATTGGTGCAGGCAACGTTTGGGGAGCGAGACAGCATCGAGTGCTTGATAGACTGCATGCCTGGCGACTTCACCGAACAGAGAGGCAGCGCCGGTCGTTTCCAGTAGCTGTGTTTCAATCGTAAGGCTTGGATGAAGCGCACTGCCGGGGCTTTGGAAAATGCAGAAGACACCAGTTCCCCTGACCTTTTGCCTTTCAGCAAGGGGCATTGTCAGCAGGTCTCTGCCCTGAAACCGGATTACGCCGCTTGAGGGAATGAGCGGTGCGCGTAAAGCGCCCGTGATTGCATGACATGTCAGGGATTTGCCGCAACCGGATTTACCGATCAACCCCAGTCGTTGACCACTGGCAAGATTGAAACTCACGCCTTGAACCAATCTCTCGTTGCTTTGAGCGCTGTTGGTAATGGTGAGGTTCTCTACCTGAAGAAGTGGGGTTGCTACCATTGATAGGGTTTCCTCTTGTCAAGCTGATTGCGGATGCCTTCGCCCACCAGATTGAAGCTTAGAACGGCGAGGGTGATCACTAAGCCGGGAGCAAGGACAACGCTTGGGCGCTCTGCAAAGAATGGCCGTGCTTCGTTGAGCATCGCACCCCATTCCGCAGCAGGTGGTTGCGCGCCCAAGCCAAGAAAGCTTAGGGAGGACAGTACCAGTAAGAGCCCTGCCATCTCCAATGAGAGAACTACCAGCAACGGCGGTAGGATCTGCGGAAGGATGTGCCGTCTGATTATCGTCAGAGGTTTCAGGCCGCATTGGCGTGAGGCGAGTACATATTGCTTAGAGGCTGCGTCCAGCGTCAATGTGCGAACCAAACGGGCAAGGCTTGGCCACCACGCAAGCGCAACGCCAACGACAGCGGAGGTAAGCGAGGCGCCGAGATACCCGATAATCGCCAGGGCGAAGACCAACATCGGAAACGCCAGAAAGATATCTGCAACCCGCATGAGAACTGCATCAACCCATCCTTTGCAAAGGGCGGCGAGCAAACCAACGGGCAAAGCGATGGCGAGAATAAGCCCAGCTGTTGCGAGCGCAGTACCCAGAGATAAGGAGGTACCTACCATCAATCGGGACAATATGCAGCGGCCCAGATGATCTGTTCCAAGCGGGTAAGTCAGACTGGGTGCACTGAGGCGGTGTAGCAGGTCAATCTGATTGGGTGAGTTCGGCGCCAAGGCTTCGCCACCAATGGCCAGCACTATAAAGACAGACAGGAAAAAGCCACCCAATAGAAATGAGGTTCTACCTTTGATGAGCTTCGTTCCCCTCGAAATTAGGAGGGATGACGTTGTGTCAACGTAAGCCATTGTCACCCTTCTTTATTTGAGGGGTGAGCCAATGGTTCATCAAGTCGGCCACAAAGTTAGCAAGAAAGAACACCAAGCCCATAAACAGCAGATAGGCCTGCAAGATTGCAAAGTCGCGCTCTGCAATGGCTTGCAGCGCCATTTGGCCGAGGCCAGGCAGGTTGAAGATGTTCTCAACTATCACTGATCCGCCAAGCAGAGAGCCGAAGGAGATGGCCCAGTTGGTGATCAAAGGCGGTAGGATGGACTTGAAAACATGACGGCCCAGAATAGCTCGACGTGTCAGACCTTTAGCAATTGCGAGACGGATGTAGTCTTCGCTCATCACTGCAATAATCCGCTCCCTGACCAAACGGCTCATGACGGCTGAGTGGCCAAGAGACAGAGTGATTGTGGGCAGGATCAGGTCTTGCGGGTTACCGAATTGTAGCAGTTTGAACCACCCCAAGCCTAAGGCGAATACTGCCAGCAGAAACAATGCCAGCCAAAAAGACGGCACGGATACAAGAAACATGGTCAGTACATAAAGGCCAGTAGACAGTGACGTACGCTGGGACACTGCGGTCACGCCGCCAAGACCAAGAGAAAGTGCGAGTGAACTCATAAAGGCCAATACAGAAAGTGTCGCTGTGATTGGTAGATGCTCTTTGAAAAGCTCTAGCACAGGGCGACCTGATGCAATGGAGGTGCCCAGATCCAACCGAAACAGATCAAAGAGCCAGAGGAAGTAGCGCTGGATCAGGGGCTTGTTCAGACCATACTCGACCCGTAACGCTTCAACCTGTTCGGCTGAAAACGCCACACCCAATCGGCGAAGTTCCATCTCAATAGGATCTCCGGGCGTGAGGCCAATAATCAAGAAGCCAATCAGGGTCATGCCAAACAGAGTTGGTATTCCCGAAAACGTGCGCGTGAAAACAAACTGCTTCATTTGCTTATCTTTCGTGAAAGGCGCACAGATCACTGCATCTCAATGATCTGTGCTGCACACCTCTTATTTGCTAAGGGTCACTTGACCATAGTCGATCCAGTCAGCGTGCTCGAACATTGGGATATTCAAGCCTTTACGGGAAAGATTGAAGTTCGGCACCATCAGGATCGGAATAGCTGCCAGTTGAGTCTGCACAATTTCGCGGTGTGCTTCACGAACATGTTTGATCACATCCTCGCGGCTTTGTGCTTGACGCGCGTTGTCGAGGATGGTGTCCAGTTTGCCGGCCGGTGCAATGTACTGGTAGCCCCAAGGGGTCTTGGAATGGAACAGGTTGTACAACAGGTAGGTCGGGTCTGCATTGTTGTTGGAGGCAAACTCCATGTACAGATCTGCTTCGCCGGTTGCCAGATAAGTGTCGTCGTAAACGCCTGAATCATCCACCTGAACCAGATCGATTGATATGCCTATCCCACGGAACATCTGCTCTAGCAGCTCCGGCATTGGACGCACGCTGGAAACGTTCGGGTAGGCGGCTACAAGGCGCAGTTCTAGCGGCTTGCCGTCCTTGCTGCGCATTCCATTGCTTCCTTTGATCCACCCTGCTTCGTCCAGCAGTGTCTCCGCTTTTTGCGTGTTATGTTCAAAACCTTCGACGTGGTTGTCGCCGAGGCCAAACATCCAGTTTGGCAGGATTCCTTTTGCGACAACGCCTTT
Organism: Pseudovibrio japonicus; assembly: GCF_014651595.1. Classification (GTDB taxonomy): domain Bacteria; phylum Pseudomonadota; class Alphaproteobacteria; order Rhizobiales; family Stappiaceae; genus Pseudovibrio; species Pseudovibrio japonicus. The sequence continues at coordinate 66,705 of NZ_BMXE01000008.1, forward strand.
GCCGTTGAACAGTATTTGTGCCAGCTGCTCACGGTTGATGGCATAGGCCAGCGCTTCACGCACGCGCTTGTCCTTCAACGTGTCATAAGGAGCCTTACCATGCAGGTTGGCGAGCAGGGCCACGTAACGGATTGGCCGTGATTCGTGCACTACGACTGAACCATCTTTTGGCAATGAAAGCAGCATTTGAGGGGTCACCTCGGCAACAATGTCGACCTCTTTGTTCTGAAGTGCCAGCAGCCGTACCTGATCATCTGCGATGAAGTGGTAGGTGATATTCTCCACCTTTGGCTTCTCACCCCAATAATCATCATTGCGCTTTAGGCTGATGGACTGTTTTGGCTTGTAGTTGTCCAGAAGATAAGGGCCTGTACCAATAGGGTTCTCTGCGCGGTTTCCGTTGGTGGAGAACAAGGAGGCACCGCGGTGGGTCATGTTTTCGATGACCAGAGAGGATCCGATCTCGGACTTGAAGGTGAACGCATATGGCCCAGTCTGGGTAAAGCTCTCCTGATCGATCTGCAGAAAATCAGAGCGGCCTTGATCGTAAAGCTTCAGCGCCTCAATGGCAGCTTTTGCATCGAAGATTTGGCCATCGTGAAACTTGATGCCTTCTCGCAGTTTGATGCTGTAGACACCATTCTTGTAGTTCCAGCTTTCAAACAGGATGCCCTGTGGGACAAAGTTTTTATCCGGTTTAACGGCTGTTTCAGTGATCTGACCGGCTGGACGACGGGTGGTGAAGTTAAACTTCTTTGGGTCCACACTGTAGCGGTCTTTCTTTACCGCTATGCGCAGTTGCTCAATGTCTTCAGCCTGTACAGTGGAGACGCCAGAAACCAGAGCAGGAAGGGATGCTACGAGAATGCTGCTGACGCCAAGTAGGTGTTTGATCTTGTTCATTGTTATTCCAATCTTAGTCTGTAATCGCGAAAAAATCAGAGATAGATCGGTGGCGCTCTTGGGGTGTGGCTACGTTTTGCATTTTCATAATGTGCCACCTTGTTGAGGGTAAAGACGTGTCTGGGTCTGGCAGCTACATATGAAAGGCTGCCCAGTAAAACCGCGGCAGGAGATTTGCGGCTGATGACTGAGAAAACGCAGAACTCGTCGCTTTGTGCGCTTGTTTGCTCCTCATTCCCAACAAAGGTCTCCACGAGCATCTGGTGCAGACTCAGTGAAGGGCAGATCACGACTTCAAACCCATCAGCACCCGCGCGTGGCATCATGCCGGGCGGTGCGACAAGCTGCAGGATCACAAACGAGGTTGTGAGCCAGCAGACCAGGAGGGATGAGAGTTTCGGAGCCAAGTGAATGCACCTTGCGTGTGATGGATGATCAGAGCCAACCTTGGGGTTCCCAAGACTGATGATTGAGATGCACACAGGGACTACGCCCTGCGAGTTCCGATGCATACACCAGTGGCGTTGACTGTCCGGCGGGCAAGCTACGGAAAGCATGATGGTGCCATGGTGATGCATGACAGCGTTGGGATCTACTTTGAGGGAGTGGGCCTGTTAGTCTGCAGATTACCCGTAACCTTGAAGGCCTGAATGAGCTTAACAAACTCAAACGGGGGCGCTCTGGGAGCGCTGTTGCCAACTGTGGTTGCGCCAAGCACTACGCTTGTTGCATGCGGAGCAACGGTGACCGGAGGAAGAGATAAATCAAATTCTGTGAGATGCGAACTGACGAGTACCTTTGCGGGAATATTGCAGAACGTGCAATTGGTGTAGGCATCATGCTCTTCAGTTTGATGATGTTCGTTGCCGTTTGCTTCACTACCTATGAACTGTACGTCCTGAGCAATACTAATGGTACTCGCAAAGCCAGCTTCTGTTGCCGACGCGATCATGCCGGGAACAGCAAGAAGCTGCACCAACACAAACAGTGCAGCTATTACAATCGCTTTGGCATTCGACAGTTTCACAGCAAACTCGTTTAATTAGTATTTAAAATACCAATTAAACGAGCGAAGGATACCAGTCAATAGGGTATCGATAATGTTGCATGGCCATTCGCGTTTCTCTCAGGATAACTTAGTCAACGTATCCAAGTGGGTGGAAGTCAGCCAAGCTCCTCCTCACTCCAGAATCTTTGTCAGGGCCTTTTGGATTGAACTGATGGTTTCCTGTACGGATTTCGGCGGCAGGTTCGCGCAGCTGTGTACGGCGTAGATTGGCGTTGGCTCTGGATCTGCCAGACCCGCGAGGCGAGCAAGGCTACCTGTCTTTAGGTCTTGTGCGATACTGATATCTGGCAGGAATGCGATGCCGAGGCCGTTGCGGGCAAAGGCTGCTATGGCTTCAATGGTGTTGGCTTTCACCGTGGATTGGAAGGTGAGTTCGATCGGTTCCGCGTTCTGCAACGTTGGCAGGTTTAGTTTAACGATACTAACCTGAGATTGATTTGAGACCTAAGTTACCTCTATGTTTCGTGAGGATCCAATTTTCATATACAAGCCTCAAGCAGCTTTTGTTTCCAGCCATGTTTTGCGAGAAAACTTGGCGGGCGTGAAGTTCCCAGAGATGAATGTGGTCTCTGGGTGTTATAGTCGGATTGCCACCGGTTAATTTTGTTTCTTGCCGCCTGCAATGACGAGAAGAGTCTTTCATTCAAGCACTCATCTCGGAAGCTGCCATTGAAACTCTCGACGAAGCCATTTGGCATGGGTTTTCCCGGAGCAAGATAGTGTCAGTTAATCTCGGTATCCCAACAGAACCTGAGAACTACTGAACTGGTCATTTCTGTTCCAATTTTCGAGACAATCGTATTTGGAACTCCCCTGTGAGCTATAAGGGTGGTTAATTTTCGTACAAGGCGGGTTCCAGGGAGTGAGGTATCTGGAACAAGGGCCAAACACTCTCTAGTGTAGTCATCGACAACAGCCAAAACCGCTGAAGCGGCGCCCATCGGTAGATGCATCACTGACAAAGTCCAAGCGCCAGCGTTCATTTGCCCGTGACGGTAAAAGAAGCGGACAACGTGTACCGAAGGCTCGTGTTCGCCCACTTCTCTTGTGCACCTGGAGCGCTTCCTCTCGGTAGACCCGACGTAACTTCTTCTGGTTCATCACAAGACCTTGTCCGACAAGCAGGATTTGGATCCGCCGATACCCGAACCTTCTTCGTTTGTAGGTAATCTGCCTGATTTCTTCGCGCATAGGCTTTTCATCGGGACGCACGCTTTTTTATCGGATACTCGAGCGAATAACGCTCGAAATAGAGCAGGCCCGCCGCTCACTCACACCATGGGTCCGGCAAAGATGGACCACTGCTTGGCGTGCAGCGGCGGGCCTTACCACTTTTTTGAATTCACGTCACGGAGCATGGAATTGTCCAGCATCGACTCCGCAAGAAGCTTCTTAAGCTTAGCGTTTTCCTCTTCAAGTGCCTTCACCTGCGGGCATCCGTGACATCCATGCCGCCAAACTAAACTTTATACTTGGAAAACGAAGCGGAGCTGAGCCCGTACTTCCGGCAGACCTCTGCTGTTGGTATCCCGCTTTCTTGTTCCTTGATCATACCAATGATCCGCTCTTCCGTAAAATGCGAACGCTTCATATCTCACCTCCACTTAGGGGAGGATCCTATTAGAAACTGGATGAGGAAATGGGTCTCAGGTCATCAGCTTAGTAAGGCCGACAAATACACCTGTTCAATCGTATGAATACTCAAACCCAGCAGCACCTAAAAATTTTGTAGAGCATGCTCAGTAACGAATTTTTCATTGGTTGCCAGCTCGTCAGTCGTGTCGAGTTCTCTTGCAAGTCTTCTAGTCTGGTTTGTGACGATGGCGCGAAGTAATATCTTCCTAAAGTCGATGAGGTCACCCAGAAATTGAAAGAGAGCACAGCAAGAGCACTCACTCACCCTGCATTGGTTAGCGCAACAAAGAGTTCCCTCCATCCTGATTGCTGCCTGTAGGGACGTTATCAATTAGTCCTCTCGATACCTTCATGCTTCGCAAACGAACTAATAGTTGGGTAGAGCACCGATCGCATCGGAGATAATTGAACCCGCAATGATGAAAATTCAACGCCTGCGAGAGCAGGCGGCCCCAAATTCTTACGAGAGATTAGGTACTGATCTCGAGCCTGCAAAAGGGGATATCCGTATGGGGCAATTTGGCGGTGCGGTGGCGGATGCTGATAGATAGTTCTTTAGAAGTCCAAACTGTCCTTAGAGCGCATAAGATTGCAAGTTGCTGCGGTGCTGGTTGGAAGAGAGGCGCTGCTATTTTTGAAATGAATTACAGGTCTGAATTGACTAATATCGTTGCTCGCATGTGAGCTCAGACTGAATCTTTCTGGTCATATCTTCTTCAATTAAATTTGCCATCCGAAATATGCAGAATAGCAATGCCTAGGGGCATGAATTAGATTTCTAAGTAACAAGTTGGTTTTCGAAGTCTATATCAATAATAATTACTTTATATGTGGGGTTTGTTTATCAGTGGTCGCTGTTTTGTTAGTGACTTTTGCTTTGGTGTGAGGTGTGTCAATAAAGTTAATCTCAAAGCTATTACATAATAATATATCTACTACATAAGGTGGTATTCGCTGGTCATTATTTCAATCTAACAGGAGGGTTATGTTGTGACTGTCGCCTCTATCGTGTGGTGTGAGCAACAATGTGATCTGAAATTTGAGGGACTGTCTTTCCTATTGTGGGGGCCTAAATGGTAAAAGTAATAGCAGAGATTGGCTGCAATCATATGGGCGATATGGATGTAGCAAAAGAATTAATCCAGGTAGCGTCCCATGTTTGCAAAGCTGACGTCGCTAAATTTCAGAAGCGTAATCCAAAAGAGCTGTTAACTGCGGACGAGTATATCACGCCGCATCCAGTTCCAGCTAATTCGTATGGGCAGACTTACGGCGAGCATCGTGAGTTTTTAGAACTTAATTCCGGTCAGCATAAAGAACTTGCTGAAGAGTGCCGCTTAAATGGCATCGAATATTCGACCTCTGTATGGGATTTAACTTCAGCGGTAGAAATTGCAGCGCTGAAACCTAGTTTGATTAAAATACCATCAGCGACCAACCAGCATTATGAGCTCCAGGAGTATCTCTGCAAGAATTACGAAGGAGAAATCCACGTCTCAACCGGCATGACTACAAAGGAGGAGATGAATAGAATGATCTCGTTCTATGAAGTGCATGGTCGTGCAAAGGACCTTGTTGTCTATGCCTGTACCTCGGGTTATCCCGTCGCGTTTGGGGACATTTGCTTGTATGAAATCACTGCCCTACAGGAGCAATATGGCGAACGTGTTAAGTCAATTGGGTTCTCTGGTCATCATCTTGGCATTGCAGCAGATGTAGCTGCACTTGCGCTCGGTTCGGCCAATCGAGAACGCCTTGGATATGGAAACTTCGAGTATATCGAACGCCATTTCACCCTCGATCGGACCTGGAAAGGTACAGACCATGCCGCTAGCCTTGAGCCAGATGGGATGCGCAAGCTGTGCCGCGACCTGAAGAACGTTTCAGCTGCTCTAGCAACTAAACAAACGGAGCTGTTGGATGTTGAAATTGTCCAACGTAATAAGCTCAAGTGGGACGCGAACAAGCACGGTGATCTGCTCGAGAGCGCTTAAATGACTGTTATCGCTATTGTGCCAGCACGCGGGGGGTCTGTAGGACTTCCCGGGAAAAACCTTATACCTTTTCACGGTACGCCACTTGTCGCCATGACAGTGCTCGCAGCAAAGGCGTCGAAGCGCATCGATCGGGTGTTTGTATCTAGCGACAGTCATGAAATTCTTGGTGCTGCGCAGCAGGCGGGAGCTGAGCCAATTTTGAGGCCTGAAGAGATCTCTGGTTCCCTTGCTAGTTCCGAGAGTGCATTGATACATGCTCTTCATCATATTGGCGCCAAAGTGGAGGACATTGTTGTATTCTTGCAATGCACTTCGCCATTTACAACCCCGCATGAGATCGACAGCGTTGTTGCGGCTCTCGATGACGAGAAAGTCGCTTCAGCTTTTAGTGCAGTTGAGGATCACTGCTTTATTTGGAAATCTAGCGAAACTGGTCTTGCTGAAGGGATCACGCATGATCATACTATGCCGCGCCAGCGTCGCCAGGATATGGAGCCAAGATATCGGGAAAACGGCGCAATCTACGCCGCCAAAGTGGGGCCGTTCCTTGAGTTTGAGAACCGTTTTTGCGGAGATACAGTTGTCGTGCCGGTTCACTCGCCTTCCATCGAAATTGACAGTGCGGATGATTGGCTTATTGCTGAAGCCGTTTTTGGTGCGCGATCACAATTGCGACGGAGTAAGCTAACCGATACTTCTGGGATCAAAGCCATAATTACTGATTTTGATGGGGTACATACAGATGACTGTGTGTACGTTAGTCAAGATGGAACAGAAACGGTAAAATGCAGCCGGTCTGATGGCTTTGGCTTAGAGATTTTACGCAAACAAGGTTTGCGTCTACTAATTCTTTCAAAGGAGACCAATCCAGTCGTTGAAGCTCGTGCTGCAAAACTGCAAATGGAAATTCTGCAAGATATCGGCGACAAGGTAGCAACACTGGAAATCTGGCTGAAGAAGAATGGACTGAAGTGGGACGAGGTTGCCTATGTTGGCAATGATCTGAATGATCTTGGTTGTATGCAGAAAGCGGGAGTAAGTCTAGCGCCAAGTTCTTCTATAAAGACGATCCTTTCCATTGCAGATATTAAATTGACTAAGTCTGGCGGTGATGGGGCGATTAGAGAAGCTGCAGAAATAATCATGGAAAATAGAAACTAGTCTGGTTCAGAAATGTGATGATTATTGAGAACGCTGTTGACTAAAAGTTGCGATTATCAATTATGTGGCCTGCAGTGATCTGTTGAAACCTTTAAAGAACTGTTTTTTGACAGAGTTCATATTGCCACCAAACAATTATGTGTCGGAAAGTATTACAAGGCGTTCGAGATGATATTGTCGGATCCCTGCGATGCAAAACCTTCGTCAGCAATGTTGTCGCCCTAAATTAAGGCCCTTTTTAGTGTATCAGAGTGTGGGTTACTTGGCGGAGGGTAATAAACATAAATTTCTTAATTGAGGGTGTAAGTAGATATCTTTCGAAGTTTACTTACTTCAAGAGTCATCGTTTTTCACTTTCATTCGCATCCAGATGCCGTCAATGCGGGAACATGACTGAAAATGAAGACTTTAATCATCGCAAGCTATGATTCGTTTCTGACAGCTGGCGCAAGGCTTGCAAGTCGGATGGAAGAGCATGGTGTAGATGTTGACGTTGCTGTTCTCAGAATAAAGCCGAACCAGGTTGCATCTCGACAGATGACTGAGGCTGCCTGTACACGCAAGGTTTTCGATGTGAGTTTCGACAGTTTGGCTAATCCAACATTTATGGGGCAATATGAGGGATATGTCTTATCGATAGATGGACCCAGCTGTAAACGTTTGTTTATGCGTTTGTCGATATGCAGCGGATACAGACCTGCAATTCTAACACTTTATCCCGGCTTAGTATTCCGGTTTGATTATGATGGCTTTAGCGCGCGTGCACCATCAGATCTTGTCTGGCTAAACAGTCAAAAGGATTTGGAGAAATACCGCGCCCTTACCTCATCTCTTGGGAAGCCTGACAATGGACGCAATTTTGGTTTGGCTACATTGTTAGATGAAGGTGCCGCCTCTGAGATGGTCAAGTGTGAAAACCGACCTAGCAAAACAATCGTATTTTTTGAGCAGGTGGTGATCCCAAGTTCTAAGGCCGATAGAGAAATACTAGTTAGGTTGCTTTTAGACTTGGCAAAAAAGTACTCGGAGCACAAGATTCTAGTTAAGCCGCGCATGAAGCCGAAGGAGAAAACGATCCATAAGCTTAAGGCAGATCTGCATATTGAGAAGATTTTTCAAAGGCAAAAAGAAAGTATTCCAAGCAATATACAGATAACCTATCAACGTGCAGGTAGTCTCCTTATGAACTGCGACGCGTGTTTAACAATTAGTTCCACAGTAGCAATTGAAGCGATACATAGGGGTGTTAGGCCAGTCATTATTAATGATTTTGGCTTTCACGATGATAGCGGTGTACCGTTTTTTCTTGGTTCTGGCCTAATCTCCAGCTTGGCTGATATCGATGTAGATAAGCTCGCCGAACCAAATCCAGCATGGCTATCTGATCACTTCACGGAGGTGAGTTGTACGGCTGCTCCATTACTTGCAGAGTTCATGCAACTCGCTAAATCAGCAAGAGAAAATCATTTGCCACCGATCGACGTTTCACCTTGGTTGGGTTCAGAGCAAGTCTTAGCCGAGCTTCGAAGCTCTTACAGTGATGATGACATCGCGTTGGGTTGGTATCGAAAACCTGGCAAGAAGCTGCCGATCAAAGTGCTCTCAGATATCTATCAAGCATTCTCAGGTTTTTTTCGATAACAAAATCAGAGTCTCGTCGCCTTTAAGGTACCGGCAGTGTACCGAAGTCGCCACATTCTACACTTTTCAGTCCTAGGTCCGAGGCACATCGTTCTATGAATTTTATGAAGGGCTAAACCCAACCTTTACTATCTGTTTTTCGGTTGATCAAGCTCAGAAGAGGACATTTTCTCTTCTACCTGCCTGCAGTTCTCCAAAGCACAACGCCAAACCGTGAAGTCCGAGGCTGAACCTCTTTTCGTCAACAACTGCCTGCCTTCTGTAAATGCAGCTCACTCCGTAATGCCGACACCAAACCAGTACCCTGATTTTCTCGGAAAAATCTTGCAAGTCTGTGTTGCTTGGTATACATCCGCATACAACACGACTTGCTCCGGTTTACCAGAAGTCTCAGTAATCCGGCGTCCAAGCTACATTTAACACTAAATCGCCAGGATAATCATGAGCTTGTACACAGACTACCTGAATGAGATCGAAACGCGCAAGGGCCAGGGCTTGAATCCAAAGCCTATTGAAGATGGCGCGCTTGTGGCTGAACTCGTCTCCCAGATTAAAGATCTCGAGAACGACCACAGAGCCCAGTCGCTCCAGTTCTTCATTTACAACACCTTGCCGGGCACCACCAGTGCTGCTGGTGAAAAGGCGAAGTTTTTGAAAGAGATCATTCTCGGTAGCTCTGATATGGAAGAGATCACGCCAGCGTTTGCGTTTGAGCTTCTCTCCCACATGAAGGGTGGTCCTTCTGTTGAGGTGCTGCTGGATCTGGCTCTGGGTGATGATACTGTGATCGCAGGCTTGGCCGCAGATGTGCTGAAAACACAGGTGTTCCTGTATGAAGCAGACACTGACCGTCTTGCTACCGCGCTCAAAGCTGGCAATGCAACTGCAAAAGGCATTCTGGAAAGCTACGCAAAGGCTGAGTTCTTCACAAAGCTTCCTGATGTTGAAGAAGAAATTAAAGTCGTCACCTACATCGCAGGTGAGGGGGACATCTCCACCGACTTGCTGTCTCCAGGTAACCAGGCCCACTCCCGCTCTGACCGTGAACTGCATGGTAAATGCATGATCTCCGAAGAAGCGCAGGCTGAAATCCAGGAGCTGCAGAAGGCGCATCCTGATGCACGCGTTATGCTGATCGCAGAGAAGGGCACCATGGGGGTTGGCTCTTCCCGTATGTCCGGCGTAAACAACGTTGCGCTGTGGACCGGCAAGCAGGCCAGCCCATACGTTCCTTTCGTCAACATCGCACCGATTGTTGCGGGCACCAACGGCATCTCTCCAATCTTCCTGACCACGGTTGGCGTAACCGGCGGCATCGGCATTGACCTGAAAAACTGGGTCAAGAAGCTGGACGCAAACGGCAATCCGGTTCTGGATGACAACGGCGACCCTGTTCTCGAGCAGGCTTACTCTGTTGAAACCGGCAAGGTTTTCACCATCAACACCAAAGCCATGAAGCTTTATGAAGGTGACAAAGAGCTGGTCGACATCTCTTCCGCTTTGACCCCTCAGAAAGTTGAGTTCATCAAGGCTGGCGGTTCCTACGCAGTTGTCTTCGGCAAGAAACTGCAGAGCTTTGCAGCTGAAACTCTTGGCGTTGATACTCCTGCAGTCTTTGCACCGTCTAAAGAGATCTCCCACGAAGGTCAGGGCCTGACCGCCGTTGAGAAAATCTTCAACCGCAACGCAGTTGGCACCACCCCAGGCGCAACGCTGCATGCTGGTTCTGATGTGCGTGTGAAGGTCAACATCGTTGGCTCGCAGGACACCACTGGTCTGATGACCTCTCAGGAACTGGAGGCCATGGCGGCAACTGTCATCTCTCCAACCGTTGATGGCGCTTACCAGTCTGGCTGTCACACCGCTTCTGTTTGGGACCTGAAAGCTCAGGCGAACATTCCTAAACTCATGAAGTTCATGAACAAGTTCGGCCTGATCACCGCACGCGATCCTAAAGGCGTCTATCACTCCATGACAGACGTGATCCACAAGGTGCTCAACGACATCACTGTGGATGACTGGGACATCACGATCGGCGGCGACAGCCACACCCGCATGTCCAAGGGCGTAGCATTTGGCGCAGATTCCGGCACCGTTGCGCTGGCACTGGCAACCGGTGAAGCAACCATGCCGATCCCTGAGTCCGTCAAAGTGACCTTCAAGGGCACCATGGCTGATCACATGGATTTCCGCGATGTCGTGCATGCCACACAGGCACAGATGCTCAAGCAGCACGGCGATAACGTCTTCCAGGGCCGCATCATCGAGGTGCATATCGGCACCTTGTTGGCGGACCAGGCCTTCACGTTCACCGACTGGACCGCAGAAATGAAGGCAAAAGCCTCCATCTGTATCTCCAACGATGAAACTCTGATCGGTTCACTCAAGCTGGCTAAAAACCGCATCGCGATCATGATCGAGAAGGGAATGGATAATGAAGCCAAAACCCTTCAGGGCCTGATCGACAAAGCAGACAAGCGTATTGCCGAGATTAAGTCTGGCGAGAACCCAGCTCTGACCCCGGATGACAATGCCAAGTACTTCGCAGAGGTGGTTGTTGATCTGGACCAGATCGTTGAGCCAATGATCGCTGACCCGGACGTGAACAACAATGACGTTTCCAAGCGTTACACCCACGACACCATCCGCCCTGTTTCCTACTACGGTGGCGACAAGAAGGTGGATCTGGGCTTCGTCGGTTCCTGTATGGTCCACAAAGGCGACATGAAGATCGTTGCCCAGATGCTCAAGAACCTTGAGAAAGAGGGCGGCAAAGTTGAGTTCAATGCTCCGCTTGTTGTTGCAGCACCAACCTACAACATCATTGATGAGCTGAAGGAAGAAGGTGACTGGGAGATCTTGCAGAAGTACTCCGGCTTCGAATTCGACGATGCACTGCCAAAAGCAACAGCACGTACCGAATACGAAAACATCATGTATCTGGAGCGTCCTGGCTGTAACCTGTGCATGGGTAACCAGGAAAAGGCTGCAAAGGGCGACACCGTTCTGGCAACATCCACCCGTCTCTTCAAAGGCCGCGTGGTAGAAGATTCTGTAGACAAAAAAGGCGAATCCCTGCTGGCATCCACCCCGGTGGTAGTCCTCTCCGCAATCCTTGGCCGTACACCAAACATGGACGAGTACAAGGCAGCAGTAGAAGGCATCGACCTCACCAAATTCGCCCCACCTCTCCAGAAGCCACTGGACTCCAAATCAGTCCACTTCTAAGAGCTGACCATTCCTACAAGACAGATAAGTTGAGGGGCGATAAAACTTTATCGCCCCTCTAACTGCGTTTGGTGATAGGTACCCAACACCGGAGTAATACAACGAACTGTGCAGAAGCATTCTTGAACTTCTCACTAGGAAGACAGTCAAGCAATGAACCTTGAGTGAGCGCATACATCAAGAAAACGTTTGCTGTGTGAGCGTACGCATATCCCGCTTACTTCGTCGCGTTCGACCGGTTCAATGCATCACAGCTTTGTTGCCGTTCGCAACATCGCAAGCTGATATCGACGCGCACTCTTGCACTATACATAAGTATTAGAAAGGCGAGATAAGCTCGGAAGTTAAGAACCAAATTTAAACAAAATCCAGTATTATTTATATTAGAACTTTATTTGCGCAGCCGCTTTCGTGTAGGCACAGCCTGAGAAGATCGGTGCTGCAACTTGAGGGTGTAAGTAGCCTCAATAAAGCCAGCCAATTGGAACCTGGGAATTCCTATGACTGCCTTTTTCAACAAGCAAACGAGATTTCGGGGTGATATTGAGGGGCTGCGCGGCCTTGCGGTTCTTCTGGTCGTTCTATTTCACTTTCGGCTCTGCGGAAGTTCTGGTGGATTTTTGGGTGTTGACCTGTTTTTCGTGATTTCGGGTTTTTTGATGACCCAGATCATCTTGAGCTCACAGTTCGGCTGGAGCATCCCAAGTCTAAAACAGTTTTATTCTAAACGGTTCTGGCGCATTGCGCCCGCGTATCTTTTCGCCGTGGCAATTGCGTCCTTGGTCGCTCTTTCAAATCAATGGGCGCTTATCATCGATAAATTTACGCAGTCTCTTCTGAGCTCGCTGGCCTTCTCATATAATGTATATGCACCGCTCGAGACCGGCTATTTTGCAGCGGCTGCAATCACCAAACCATTTCTGCATCTCTGGTCCCTTGGGGTCGAAGTGCAGTTTTATCTGCTCTGGCCTGTTCTCCTCTTTTTTATCTACAAACGCCCATTCCGGCAGCAAGTTCTGGCCATTGCGGCAATTACAACTATCTCTTTGATTTATGCGGTAATAAGTCAGCTAGATGGCGATGAGGACGCGTACTTCCGTTTGACCGCGCGCTTGTGGCAGTTTGGAGCAGGGGGGCTCATAGCGCTTGCACTCAAGCGTACGCCCGCTGAGAGCAACTCGAGGCTGTTTTCATATATAGGTATTGCATCCCTGCTTCTTATTCTCCTTCTTTCCTACGCTTCTCCTTGGGAAGACTGGAATGTAGTTTCAGCAACGCTTATTACTGTTGCCGGGGCAAGCTTGATTTACATTGGGGGGAGGCAGAATGTAATCAGCAGCCGGGTATTGTCGGTTAAGCCAATCCGGACGCTGGGTTTGGTCTCGTACAGCGTTTATCTCATCCACTGGCCTCTGGCAGTTGGTCTATATTTCTACTTTCCAGATTTTGAGACAGACAGTTCCATCCGTATAGGAGGAGCAATTCTCTCAGTCGTCTTAGGTGCGCTCCTATACTGGGCCGTTGAAAAGAAATTCCGACTTCAGAAAGGGCAGGTCCAGCCTGCCGCAAAGAAATGGCTTACCGCTAGCACCTTTGGTGTGCTCCTCGTCTTCGCGGTAGGCTTGCAGTCTGAAAGGCTTTGGCCGCTGGTTTTTGACAGCCGCTTGATTGAGTTATCTGCACTCGACCGGGATTTCCGCGAATACGGAGGCGAAAGCTGCAACGGAGATCCAAAAGTCTTCTGCGTTCTGGGAGACCAAATAAAGGCTCCGGAACTGGTCCTTTGGGGCGATTCCCACGCAAGGCATTTTGCACTCGGTATTGACCGGGTGTTCACTGAGCAAAATCGTAATGCAGTGTCATTTGCAACAAGTGGCTGCGCACCCACGGGAAACTGGGCGAACCAGCGGGCAAGTAACTTTGCGAACTGCAAGGCTGCCAATCAGGCAGTTATGGCCTACCTTGCGTCAGAGCAGAGCCCGCACCGTGTTCTACTTGCCGCGCGATGGTTTAAGTTTACTCCAGGAGTTAATAGTTTCTCGGATTTCAACAACCCAGCCTCTCCGGCTCGTGATATCGAAGGCGTCCTTGATCAGACGTTTAGTGAGTTAAAAGCTCTGGGGAAACAAGTGACCATTGCCCTTCAAGCTCCAGAGTATAGAGGGAAGGGGCAACTGCGCACCTGTCAGGATGCCTTCATCAAAAATGACGGTTCAATGCGTATTGCCTGCGACAGACCTGCGACAGATCACCTAAAGCGACAGCGTGAGATGGACAGGCTACTTATCGGCGTTGCTTCCAGATATGACAATGTCGAGGTCGCTGACGTGAAATCCGTGTTCTGTGACAGTGAAGGATGCCTCTTGGCTCAATCAGACAAGTTCTACTACCGCGACACAAACCACCTCAATCGTATCGGCGCCGAAAAAGTTGTACGTGAGGCGTTCATTGGGATGTGAGCTCTCTCGAGCAAATGGTCTGCAGAACATCTTGCTAAGACCCAAGCAGGCCATATCTGGAGCTCCTCCCTAGTGATATCCTGGGCTGTCAGCTACTTAAATCTGATCGACGGCTTCGAATGTTTTAGTAAGGGCGGCGCCGATTGGTGTCGCTCTTTGTTGTCTACCAATCTCACAGTGCAGCAAGCCGTCCGCGATGCAGTTCAATCAGTTGCACGATCCGGTCGGTCATCATCCGCACCTCGGGCAGATGGCGGCGGTCGTCGTGCATCGTCACCCATTGGTGTTTGGTTAGCTCCTCAATCACCGGCCCACTTCGCCGCAACTGAGAAACGGTGTCACCCAGAAAGCAGGGCAGAATCGAAGTGCCTGCGCCAGCGCAAAGCATGTCCAGCAGAGTGTTTTGAGAACTCACCTGCATGACCATCTCACTGCCATGCTGCTCCAGCAGCCAGCGGGAGGAATGTGTGTTTGCGAACTCTGGCGCAATACCGATCCACCGATTCATCACCGCCTCGTCAGCCCCAACCGCCACGTAGGGCGCAAATTCGACGGGAGGCAGACGCTTACTCGCCAGACCGATCTCCGCAGGAGGAGAACTGCGCAGCCCGATATCGATCTCGCGCTTCTTAATGTTCAGCCGATCCTCGCTGGAAATGAACACCACCTCAAACCCATCCTCCGGCGCACACAGTTCGGCAACATGCATACTGAGAAATTTCATGGTCCAGCTTCCGGCAGAAACCCGAACCTGAGGCTTTCGGGACTTTGCGCTCAGCCATTGTTCAAACCCGGCATAAGCACACTGAAACGGTTCCAGCTGCTCCAGAACGTCATGCCCGTCCTCGGTCAGCACATAACCGGACTGCATCCGATCAAATAGCTTTAGTCCGATTTCTTCTTCCAGCTGCTGCATGCGGCGGCTGAGGGTGGCTGGACTGCACGCCAGCTTCTGCGCCGCTTCACTCAGCGTGCCGCAAGCTGCAAGTACAAGGAATGCATTGAGATTATCTAGCAATCGAACCTTCACTTTTGAAAACTGCTTTTGAAATTTGGCCGCTATTCGGCGGGGAGAATACAATCAAAGATAGGCTCACTTCTCATCAATGAAAAGGAGCCGTGATGTTGATATTCCCATTTAGAGAGCCAGATGAGCACCGACCAAACCCAATGCAACAGCGCGAAGATGACTACACCACCTACGCCAACGCCGCCCTACGCTCCTTCTGCATCACACTCGCCTCCATCATCGTAATCAGCTTCATACTCTCCAGCCTCTTCTCCGCATAACACTGCCTCACGGAGCGCCATACTCACCGCACATCCACCGAGACCCAGCGGTCCAACCAGAAACTACCTCCCAGCTCAGCGTCATCCCGGCCCCCGAGCCGGGATCCATACCCACTAGCCTCAGCTTAATGATGAAGGGAAGGAGGCAGGTCCTCCCAATGGGGGCTCATCTTCGTCTTGCGCTGATGCACACGCTCAGGCAAGTCATTGGTCACGTCTGTAAAAAACGGCCCATGCTAACGGTTCGCAAGAATGTACATGCAGCGAGATATGCACTAAGCATGTAAGCAGGTCCTAAGAGGATCTGTGTTGATCATGTTGCGTTCGTTTGCTGATGAGGATTATTCGATGTCTTCCTCCCCGAATTCTCAGGTTTACATGTTTGGTAGTCATGAGGAATCGGTCCAGCGCTATCATCTTTTGAATGAAATATTGTTGCCTGCCACAGCTGATGGCATTGCGCACCTGGCGCCCAAACCAGATATGCAGATCTTAGAAATTGGCTGCGGGGTTGGTGATACGGCCTGTTATTTCGCCCAACATGTGGTTCCTGATGGATACGTAACAGCTTTCGACCTCTCCCCTGTTTTCATAGGACTGGCTAAACAGCAAGCAGAAGAGAAAAACATTAAAAACATCAGCTTTATTTGTGCTGATGCAAGGGACATAGTCTTAAAAAGCAACGCATACGATCTAGCACACACCCGACTGGTTCTAGAGCATATTTCTGAACGAGACGTCATTGTACAGAAGGTCTACGAGTGGCTCAGGCCAAGCTCCTGCTTCTTCTGTGAAGAACAAGTCATACTCCATGGCAAAACCAGTGCGGATCATTGGCTAAACCAGTTAGTGAGTTGGAGACTTACACTGGTTGAAGTTGGTGGAGGTAATCCGAACTACGCGACCGCTGAACTCGCTGAACACATGAAAGCCGCTGGTTTTACTGAGATACAAAGCTTGGTATCCACGTCACATTGCGACCCAGTTAAAGTTAATGAAATTAACTACTTAGGTCTACAACGTGAAATGAAGCAAAAATTGATAGATCTTGGGATTGCCACTGAAGAAGAAATCGAAGCCATGCTGCGCGCAATGAGTAAGAAACCACCCGACAAATCTTTGTCTACCTTTACCATGTTTCAGACATTGGGTCGTAAACCATAAGCGAGACCCTGAGATTATACTCTCCTGTTAGAGAGCTTGAGGCGGAGCTCCTAAGCAGTATGCCCTTGCTAATTTACCGAAGTTGATTTGCACTACATTCTGCATTTAGGTTGTGGTACTGACTTCGTTTCACCTTTGATTACTACCATTCCCCTTCCCATACTCGCCCTTTTCAGCTACCCTCCGCTACACAACCACCAATCCTCAAAGGATCCCCGATGCCGCTGTGCATGCATATCGCTGAAAAGATCACCGCCCGTGTCCATGATGGTCCGGCGTGTGGGCGATTTATGCGCTTGGCTTAACGCTCCCAAAGACTGAGAGAACCGCATCGCAGAGCCCTTGTGCTCGCACGTTTGCGCAAAGGTCACTCAGGCAAAGAGCGTTTAGGCAGCGGGGCAGGGCGTGCCGTTCACGTGCGGCCCCAGCGGGTGAAACAGCCGCAAATCCTCAGTTTCCGATGAAAAACGGGAGTATTGAGGAAATCTAAGAGCCTGATTATCAATCAGCCCCTTTATTGCGCGCATTGCATTCGCTAAAAGACCTCCACGAATTTTATCTGCCCGGCTGTGACTCGACTTTTGTGCAGCTGCTGGCACATGCAAACCCTTGAGGGATTATGTCCGACCTCGAACTACTCGAAGCCGAGATTAACACCGCGATTGCCGGTGCTGACTCCGAAACCGCACTGGAAGACGTGCGCGTTGCCGCCCTTGGCAAAAAGGGCAGCGTTTCTGAAAAAATGAAAACGCTTGGCAAAATGACGCCGGAAGAGCGCAAGGAAATGGGCCCGCTGCTCAACACCTTGAAGAACCGCGTTGGCGAGGCAATCTCTGCCCGCAAAGATGTGCTGAAAGAACAAGCGCTCAACGCGCGCCTCGCGTCCGAGACCGTTGATGTAAGCCAGCCGCTGCGCGCCACACCGGCAGAAGAAGGCCGCATTCACCCGATTTCTCAGGTGACCGACGAGCTGATCGCCATCTTCGCTGACATGGGCTTCTCCGTTGCTGAAGGCCCGGACATCGAAACAGATGAGCTGAACTTCACCGCGCTGAACTTCCCGGAAGGCCATCCAGCCCGCGAAATGCATGACACTTTCTTCTTCAACGAGAAGGAAGATGGCGAACGCATGCTGCTGCGCACGCACACATCACCAGTGCAGATCCGTACCATGCGCAATCAGGAACCGCCACTGCGCATCATCATTCCTGGCCGCACATACCGTTGTGACAGTGATCAGACGCATACGCCAATGTTCCACCAGCTGGAAGGCCTTGTGATCGACAAGAGCACTCATATCGGCCACCTGAAAGGCACTTTGGAAGAGTTCCTGAAGTCCTTCTTCGAAGTGGACGACGTGGAGCTGCGCTTCCGCCCAAGCTTCTTCCCGTTCACCGAGCCATCCATGGAAGTGGACGTGAAGTGCGACCGCTCCGGCGCTGAAGTGAAAATCGGCACTGGTTCCGACTGGATGGAAATCCTCGGCTGCGGCATGGTGCATCCAAACGTACTGCGCAACTGTGGTCTGGACCCGGATGTGTATCAGGGCTTCGCATGGGGCATGGGCATCGACCGTCTGGCAATGCTGAAATATGGCATGAACGACCTGCGTGCCTTCTTTGACGCAGACGTCCGCTGGATTAAGCACTACGGCTTCCGCCCGCTGGACATTCCGGCGCTGGCGTCCGGTCTTTCCAAATAATTTGGTCCAAACGTAAAGAGCAGAAAAATGAAATTCACCCTTTCCTGGCTCAAGGACCATCTTGAGACCGATGCAAGCCTTGACGAAATTGTAGAGCGCCTGACGCTCATCGGGCTGGAAGTGGAAGAAATTACCAATCCAGCTGATCGCCTCGGTACGTTCAAAATCGCCCGTGTTCTGGAAGCCGAGCAGCACCCGAATGCTGACCGCCTCCGTGTACTGAAAGTGGACACCGGCGAAGGTGATCCGGTACAGGTTGTTTGCGGCGCACCAAATGCCCGTAAAGGTCTGGTTGGCGTGTTCGCGAAACCGGGCGACTACGTGCCTGGTATCGATGTAACACTGTCCGTCGGTAAGATCCGCGATGTGGAAAGCTTCGGCATGATGGCGTCCGAGCGTGAGCTGGAGTTATCCGACGAACATGACGGCATCATTGACCTGCCGGAAGACGCTCCAGTTGGTGTTCCATATGTTGAATACGTAGGTCTGGACGATCCGGTCATTGAAATCGGTCTGACACCAAACCGTTCCGACTGTACAAGTGTCTATGGTATTGCGCGTGATTTGGCAGCTTCCGGCATAGGAACGCTAAAAACCCCGCAAAAAACGCAAATCAACGCACATAGCAACGCAAGTGACCTAAAAATCCTTTTGGATCTGGGAGATAACCCGGAACACTGCCCTGCGTTTGGCTACCGTGTGGTGCGTGGCATCAAGAACGGCCCGTCGCCGAAATGGATGCAGAAGCGTCTGGTTGCTATCGGCCTGCGCCCGATTAATGCCCTCGTTGACATCACCAACTACATGACCTTCGATCAGGGCCGCCCGCTGCATGTCTTTGATGCAGATAAGGTTTCCGGCGACCTGACCATTCGTCACGGCAAAGCAGGTGAAGAACTTGTTGGCCTGGACGGAAAAACTTATGCCGTTGATGAAACTGTGGTGGTCATCTCTGACGACAACGGTCTGGAGTCCCTTGGCGGAATTATGGGCGGTGAATCAACAGGTTGCGACGAGACCACCACCAACGTGGTGATCGAAAGCGCACTCTGGGATCCGCTCAACATCGCCCGCTCGGGTCGTAAACTGGGCGTATCTACCGACGCACGCTACCGTTTCGAACGTGGTGTAGACCCTGCATACATGGTGGAAGGTCTTGAAGTTGCTACCAAACTGGTCATGGACCTGTGTGGCGGCGGCGAAGCATCCGACCTCCACGTTGTGGGAGAAGTGCCACAGGAAGAGCGCATCATTGAGTTCCCACTCAGCGAAGTAAAGCGCCTCTCCGGTCTGGAAGTATCCCACGGCGAGATCAAAGCTATCCTCTCCCTGCTGGGCTTCTGGGTCGCTGGCAACGGTGATGTTGTGAAGGTTTCTCCTCCAAGCTGGCGTCCGGACATTCACGGAAAAGCTGATTTGGTAGAGGAGGTTATGCGCATTGTCGGCATCGACAAAGTGCCAACTGCTACCCTGCCGCGCATGGAGCCTGTTTCTCAGAAGGTGCTGACTGTTAGCCAGATCCGCCGCTCCAATGCCCGCCGCGCCCTTGCTGCACGAGGCATGGACGAAGCCGTTCTGTGGTCCTTCATTCCAAAGGCCCATGCCGAACACTTCGGCGGTGGTAACCCTGTGTTATCATTGGCAAATCCGATCTCTTCAGATATGTCCGACATGCGTCCGTCCCTGCTGCCTGGCCTGCTCACCGCAGCTCAGCGCAACGCAGACCGCGGCTACGCAGACGTCGCTCTCTTCGAAGTCGGCCAAGTCTTTGAAAACGATAGCGAAAAAGGCCAGAAGATGGTCATCGCCGGCATCCGCCGTGGTACTGCGAAACCAACTGGTTCTGGTCGCCACTGGTCCGGAAACGCTGAAAACATTGATGTTTTTGATGCAAAAGCTGATGCGGGTGCGGTATTGCAGTCCATCGGTGCGCAGGTAAACAACTTGATGGTCTTCACCGACGCTCCATCTTACTACCACCCAGGCCGCTCCGGCGCTCTCAAAATGGGGCCGAAAAACACCTTGGCATACTTCGGTGAGATCCACCCTAAGACCTTGGAAGCATTGGACATTGAAGGCCCATTGGTGGCGTTCGAAGTCTTCATTGACGCTGTTCCTCAGCCGAAGAAGAAAGCAACCAAATCCAAGGGTGCTCTCAATGCGGCTGACCTGATGCCGGTAAAGCGCGACTTTGCGTTCCTGGTAGACAGCTCTATCCCGACTGATAAGCTGCTCCGCGCCGCAAAAGGTGCTGATAAAGCATTGATCACAAACGTGAATCTCTTTGATATCTACGAAGGCAAGGGTGTTCCTGAAGGCCAGCGCTCGCTCGCAATTGATGTGACGCTCCAGCCAACCAAGAAGACCCTCACTGATGAGGATATCGAGGCGGTCTCAAACAAGATTGTTGCGTCCGTTCAAAAGGCTACCGGTGGTACCCTGCGCGGATAACTTCCGCTGAGCAACACAGACACAAATTAGAAACGCGGTGCTCGGAAAACTCCGGGCTCCGCGTTTTTCATTGAGGAAGTGGCATTGCCCGCCGCCCCAAGGGGGAATAAACACCAAAAGCGCCCGGAACGTCGCCCCGAGCGCACAGAACTGCCGAAGATCTTATGCTACATGTTCGCGGTGAGTAACCCGGTTCGGATCTCGTCTTCCACCTCAATCATGTTGTAGTTTCTCAGCAGGCCGTCACTGTCAAAGAACAGGGCGACTTCCTTGGTCATTACATCCTGTCCGCTGGCGAGCAAATCCACTACGGGAATGAAGTTCTCAACCCGAGCCTTTGTGCGTACGTGCTTGTATTTCCAGATCTCATTGCCGCTATCGGTAAAGTCAGTCGTGTTCGGCTCGCCCAACGCAATGCGCACGTCTTCCTTGGTGGTCTTGCCATTTTCCAGCTGGCTCTCAAGGTCTTCACGCGTCAAATGGCGAAGGCTCTCATTGCCAACTGAGGCACAACCGGAAACGATCAGCCCAAGCCCCAGAGCGAGGATAACATGCACGATCCGCAAACTTATGCCCCTTTGCGTTGTTTTGCGTTGCTTTGTAAAATCCAACGCACGGTGAAACCTTATGACACGGGATTAAACCTTCATGCGCCACCCAAGCCTGCCGTCATATCCCAGCACTGTAAACCTGAGATAAGACTCGTGTCAGAACTGTCACCGCAAATTTATGGCGAAATAAGTCTAATAAATTCAACAGTTTAAACATGATGCGCTGCATGGGCAGAAGTCAGTAGAGGCAGAACGCTCCCTCCCGGTCATGTGGAGGACTATGCGTAGCGAGAAGAGCAACACTGGGCATAACCCGCCCCAATGCCGTTTGCGTCGCTATGTGTGATTTTGCGATCATATGGAATCTGGAGGTATACCCTCCTTGTGAAGTATGTTTGTTCAGATCGTCCTTCGATACTCAAATACGGGCAGAGGCCTCAAAGCCCCAGAAGCGTAGGGCGTCAGGTCCGATTTGCTGCAGCACTTTTTCAAATCGGGGTAGGTCTACATGTTGGCGTAGAACTGCCGCAACCCGCGCTGGTGTCTCGTCATTAGAAAAGTTGTGATCCACGCGTACGGCTTTCACCTCCGCTTTCCAGTCGCCTTCGTCACCAAACTCAGGCTTGAAGTCGTCAATGCTCCAGCCAGAGGTAAAGATCGCCCGAAGAACCGCCGGAAGTGTATCGGCAAACATGAGAATCTGCTCTGCAGTCAGCCGGTGCCGAAACACCAGCAAAGTGGCCTGCACGCAGGTATAGGTCTGATTCCGTGTGGTTAGATGCAGTGCCTCACGGGCGGCTGTGAGGAAAGATTCGTAGTGCTGTGATGCGAGCTGATACTCTTGGGGCATTGGCATGGCAGATCTCCGAAAAAAGAGGGCTGCAGCGACACGAGTCGGTTGCCAGATGAGCATAACTTGTGCTTCTGCATTGCAAAAGCGCTCAATTTGCAATCAAAATCTAAATCGATTTAACTCAGGCAAATTACGTAGATTTACGAGTATTTTGAGTATTGAAGCGCGTCAATAACGATCAGGAGATTGCTAATAGTAGTATAGATATTACCAATACTTATGTGTGCGCTGCAAAATACAATCTAGAATAAAGCAGGATCCTGACCGCGAGTAAATTTCACATTAGTTAAATTATTAATTCATATTGACATAGGTCAAGATGCTATCTACGCTTTAATCGTCATTGGAGTGGAGGCACTATGACTTTCGGCTTGGCTTTATTCATTTGTGTATTCTTAGCAATCCTTGGAATGGTTGTGGTTTCTGAGTTTACCTCGCGTAGAAAATCTGCAGATCACATGATCGCCGGTTTGGACGCTGAGGCCAGCAACGAATAACGCGAGTAAAGATCCAGTCGGAGTGTGGGTCGCCGGTTTCGAAGGACGGTTTGAAAACGGCATCAACCCACAATGATAAAGCGGCTAGAGCTAGAGTATCGGGGGGATTCTAGCTCTGCCGCTTTTTTCCTGCCCGCACTTAAAAGGGGCGGAAGAACGCGCCGAGCAGCGCAGCAATAAGAACCAGCTCTACGATAAGGGGCGGAATAACCTCTCTCACAAAGCCATCTGCCAACAGGCTAACCACACGGCCCAACGCCACAACGCCCAGCAAGATAGCAACAGCAACATAGGCCTGAGGCTGAGCGGTCACATAACCGGTGATCAGAAGCGCCACGCTGGCCAGAAACAGCCCACCCATAACAGAGCGAATGGTGCTCAAGCCTGCCACGCCAATTGGCTCAACGGCAAAATTCTTGGTCATCCGCGATGGGGCAAACATTGAGACGGTTCCCAGACCCAGAAGCATGAGAGTAGGGGCGCCAACCATAATTTGATATGCAAGTTCCATTGTAGTTCTCCTCTTAAAAAGCCTTTAGGTTTAAACAAGTTGGTGGACGGCCCGATTGGCGTTGTCCTGATAGCTATGGTTGCCGAGGTCGGAAAAGAGAGTGGCCTGATCCACGAGTTTGCCGACGGCTCCTTCACCAGCACTGGCGTAAAAAACGCCGCTCCTGAACTTGGGGTCCAAAATGCCATCCACATAGCGCTTGGCACCATCTTCCAGACCATGCATCATGCCCAGCAGCGGCATGAGAACGCTGCCAACATGCTTGAAAAACAGCTTCTTCAGGAAGGGCAGATCGTCCATACCGTTGGTGCCGGTGGTGCCGCCAGGGCTCATCGTTACAAACCGGACATGCGGGTGCTGGCGAGACATGGAGGACATCCAGAGTGCAGCAATAAGCTTGATGCCTGCATAAGCATCCATCGGGTCGCTCTTTTCGGTAAACGTGCGCCCATCCGCCATGGCGCGGAACTCATCAACAGAAGCGGCTGAAAGCGTTGGACGGGCAACGCCCATCTTCGGAATACCGCGCGCCGCTTCCGAGCCTGCATACAGCACGGTGGAGGTTATCAGCTGGCGGTCCAGCATTTCATCAACCAACACCACATGGCCCAGCAGATTAACGGCATAGATATTGGTCACCCCGTGCGCTGTCATGCCATTTGACGATTTGCCACCCATGCCACCGGCGTTGAGGATCAATGCATCAACTGGTGCCGTCATCTGCTGCACTGCACGGCGAACGGAATCTGGGTCCATCACATCCATGAGGAGAATGTCAAAGATCTCGCGCTTCGCTTCCGCTTCCAAGGCAGCTTTCGCGGCCAGCGCTTTGGCCTCATTGCGGCACGCAAGATAGATTTTTTCGATACTGCTGACCTTGGCAAGTTGACGGGCTGCCTCGCGGCCTAGCCCGGCATTTGCGCCGGTAATCAAAACGGATTTGATCGGTTGCATTGCTATGTTTCCTGCTAGTGTTTGTTCGATGCAAGAAACGTACGATGGTTGAATTTTGAAGTGTAGATAGGTAAATATGGACGTGCTGTTCCAAATTTGAACCATGAGACAAAAGCCTGCAACATGCACGAGAACTACTCATTGAACTGGGATGACCTGAAGTATTTTCTGGCCGTTGCACGCAGTGGCACGATAAGGGGCGGCGCAAACCTTATCCGTGTCAACCACACGACTTTGGCCCGCCGCTTGGAAGTTCTGGAAGAGCGGGTTGGAAGCCGTTTGTTCGACCGCTCTAAAGCCGGGCTCGTGCTGACAGAACTGGGCGAAGCCCTGCTGCCCTACGCCGAGCGGGTGGAAGACGAGATGACCACCGCCTCGCGCCTCATTGTTGGCCGCGATGCGAAACCGCAAGGCACCATCTACGTGACCATGCCTCACGGTCTGGCCATGACTTCCATCATGGATGATCTGGTGCTGTTTGCCGAAGAATATCCGGATATTGACCTGAACCTGAACTTCACCAACAACGTGGCTGACCTGACCAGACGGGAAGCCGATGTCGGCTTCCGCATCGCCGATGAGGTGACGCAGGACGTGGTTGGCCGCAAGCTGGTGCAAATGTCTCAGGCAGCCTACTGCACACGCGAATATGGTGAGCGGATCAAAGACAATGGCGGCGAAGGTCTGCACTTCATTGGCTGGCATGAAGCAGAAGGGGAGACCTCTGCGCCATGGATCAAAAACGGCTGCTACCCCAAGGCTCTGCTCAAGCACAGAGTTTCGGAACTGGTGCCCCTGATCTCTCTGGCCGCAGCTGGTCTGGGCATGGCCTATCTCGCCTGCAATCTCGGCGACAGGCACCCTGCGTTGATCCGCGCGCCCTTCCAAAAGCCTATGCCATACCGCAGTATCTGGCTTCTCCTGCACCGTGACCTGCGCAATACCGCCCGCGTTCGCCTCTTCGTCGACTTTGTTGCAAAACGCATCACCGCCCGCCGCAACGAGTTCTGGGTCGCTGGCACAACGCCCTCCAGTTGATCACTCGGGGGATACCTTGAGCACATAGCCACAGCAGCTTCATTCCGTGGCAATCAACAAGCGTTCAGAACGAAAAGGGGCAGGGGCGGCGCTAAGTCTCAGCCCGCCATACCCGGCAGCACCAGCCTCCGGCAAAGTCTCCTGTTCCAAAGCATCAACATGCTGAATTTCCAAAACGGAGTAGGTCCGCTGATAGGTCCAGGTCCGGTTCTCAACGGCGGTGAGGTCTGGATTAGGTGGCCGTTCATTGGTGAAGGCATAAAAATACAGAGTAAAGCCAAAGGACTCGACAGGCTGAACACAAAGCGCTGTCATACCCCAGTCGAAAAGATCAGGCTCAATCGCTGCAATGTCGCTTGTGCGCAGGGTCACAAGGCTCAAATGTGGACCGCCCCCAAAAAGGCGCTTATCAAACTCTTGAGCAGGACGATCTCCCGCAAACCAATGATCAATCAGTTCAATTGTAAACCCTTCTGGATCCGTGAACTTGGCCAGGTAGCCCACATCGCGGAACTGCTGGGGCCCCGCCACAGCAATCCCCCGCGCCTGAAGCTGGGCGCAGGCCAGCTCGATATTAGGCACCGATATGGCAATCTTCCAATAAAGGTCAGAGGCCTGAGGCGTATATGGCCCGTCCGCCTCGATAAACTGCAACGCGGTCTCTTCTGCCGAGTACCCGATCCGTCCGTCGCCCTGATCGGACATACCTAATACATCGCAATAAAACTGCTTTTGAGCAGCCACATCACGGACGCGCAAACAAAGAGTATCAAGCTGTGTCATAAGAGGCTGTCCTTCATCAGGGCACGAGGCAAATAGGGGAGGCTTACTGGGCGATTTCGAAATAATCCTCACGCAGCAAAGCGCGGCCATCTGGCTGCAGAACCCAAAGCTCATTGGTGATGATGCCATGGGCCTTGTTCATCTTCCAGTCAGCGGCAACGCGCGCGGAAGTCTGGTCCAAAACTGTGGTGACAGTCTTGCTGTAGACCACATCATCAAACCCTTTGGAGATGATGCCCGCCCAGAAGTCTTCGATGGCCTCACGTCCTTCAAACGTGCCAAAAGGCTTTACAACCATCACGGCATCTTCCTCATATAGCGCCGCAGCACCCGCTGCATCACCTGCGTTAAACGCATCACGCCATGCCTTGCTTGCTGTGGCAACAGCTGTGCTGAGCTTGTATTCACCTTCAGCCAGTTTACCCGCTTCCTCAGCAATGGCCTGTCCGCTCAACCCAACCGCGACTGTTGCGGCCAGAGCAATAGATTTAATGAAAGTCATCAGGTGATCTCCAGTCAGATGCGATGTTGATGACTGTTAAATGCCGTATTTGCATTGTTTGAAAAACACGCTATCTCTGAAATGACTATTCACATAACGAGAACAAAAAATGCTCTCAACGCTCCCGCTCTCCTTTGTTACCGTGGTCGAAACCGGATCGATCACCCGCGCAGCAGATGAGCTGAATATTGCCAAGTCTGCCGTGAGCCAAAATCTGAAGCGGCTGGAAGAGCAGCTCGATGTCAAACTCGCCATCCGCACCACACGCCATCTGTCCCTGACGCCCGCAGGGGAGCGCTACTATCAGCGCTGCAAGGAAATCCTCGCACTCGCACAGCAGGCGGAAACGGAGATGGAGAGTTTCGGAGCCACGCCATCAGGCCCGATCACGATCACCGCACCACATGCGTTGATCGCCCCCGTTATTGCTCCCGCTCTTGCCACGGTGAAACAGAAGTTCCCAAACCTTGAGCCCTCGGTGATCGCAGAGGACAAGCGCCTCAACCTGATTACAGAAGGGATCGACGTTGCCATCAGTGTCGGCCAGCTGCCGGACAGTACACTGCACGCCCGCCGCGTTGGCACCCTGCGCGATGTCCTGTGCGCCGCCCCGTTTGTAATGCAGGATGCACCCGCCTCTGATGATCCGCTCTACTGGCAATGGGTTCAGGCCCTGCCATACATCGCCCATATGCGAGAGCCAGCCGTAGTCAACCACCGCCTCCAAATCTCGGATCATTCAGAGTACGTTGACCTCAGCTTCCGCTCTGCCATCAAAGCCAACACCATCGAAGCCATTGCAGCCTTCGCACGAAACGGACTGGGCATCGCGCTTCTGCCGGACATTGGCATTGCACAGGACCTGATGACCGGCCATCTCCAGCCGCTCAGTGGCCTGCCAGAGCCGGAGCCAATCCCGATATACGCCGTGCACAGCTACGACACCCTGCCACCCAAATCAGTGCAGGAGACCATCACAGCTATTCAGTTGGCCTTGGCAAAAGTCTTGCCGTGAGGCGTTTGCATGCTTAAGTGACACTCATAAATCCGCCTTCAAGCCATGGTTTTCGTTACTCACACGGCACTTGGCACGATAGCCTGCCGGTTCACTTGATACGGAGAGAAGCAAGATGGAACAGATAACCGGCGGATGCCAGTGCGGTGAGGTCCGTATCGTCGCCTCTGGACGCCCGGATCGGGTCGGCGTTTGCCACTGCCTCGACTGCCGCAAACACCACGGAGCCGTTTTTGGCGCCGCAGCAATCTACCCGGAAGACGCTGTGGCCGTAGCAGGGCAGCTGAACGACTATCAGGGCCGTTACTTCTGCCCCAAATGCGGCTCTTCCGTCTTCTCAACCAGCGAGGGTGAGGTCGAAGTCCATCTGGGCACATTCGACAAGCCAAGCCAGTTCAACCCAACCTACGAACTCTGGACATCCCGCCGCGAAACCTGGCTCCCCGCGTTTCCAGTCTCCGAAACCTACGAGAAGAACCGCAGCGACGATTGACCCGTCACCAATGTGGTACAGCTGCTGCGTGAAACGGAATGAGGTCGCATTATCATCCAATTAGAGTCATTTTTGACATAAGTACATCCGGCGATTCTTATTTGTATCGGTGGTAATCTGTGTAATGCTGTTCCTGAGATATTTGGGTGTGAAGCCGATATCTAACTTGGTGTATCGATGGCCTTGCCTCTGCAGGTCTTAGCTGAGATCCTAACGAAACCACCAAGTCATCGTTGATAGGAAAGTACAAACACCCCATCTTATCTATTTACCTATACGTTAATGTGTGATCCTATACGTATATTGTTAGAGAGTAATTATGACGATGGAACAGCGGAACGTGGCGATGTCTGAGAGTGACCAGCGCGTCGAGAAAATCACAATTCCAAGTGATGATACCGAGCTGACGGGCAACGTCTACTGGCCTTCCGGTGCCCCAAAGTCCTCAGTTATCATACATGGTGCAACCGGCGTGCCGCAGATGTTTTACGCCAAGTTTGCCCGTTGGGTCGCAGATCAGGGGCATCTCTGCCTCACCTATGACTACCGCGACTTTGGCGCCTCCAGACGCAAGTCTGCGCGCGAGTCTGCTGCAACCATGTCCGATTGGGGTTTGTATGACCAGCAGGCGGCGTTTGATGCGCTCCTGCAATTGGCGGATACGCCTAAAACCCATGTGATAGGGCATTCCCTCGGTGGCTTTATGCTACCCTTCCACGATAATCTGGATAAGGTGGACAAGGTAACCACAGTGGCCTCTGGGCTGGTCTACTGGCGTGATCACCGTCTGCCCTACGTGATACAGGTGATCCTGTTCTGGTTCCTGGCCATTCCGTTTATCACCCGCTTCAAGGGATACCTGCCAGGCAAAGCAATTGGCCTGGAAGATATGCCAGCTGGTGTGTATTGGCAGTGGCGCAAATGGTGCACATCACGCAACTTCTTCGAAGCTGATATTGGCACCGTCCTGCCGCCAATGAATCCGAACACCTATAAAGGTCCGATCAAGATCATTGGGTTCACAGATGACGACACAGCCCCGAAAATCTCGCTCGACCGTTTGGAGGGGCTCTATAAGGATGCTCAGGTAACGCGCAGAATGATCGATCCCCGTGAATATGACTTGAAAGATGTTGGGCACCTGCAAGCGTTTGCCAGTCAGAATGCAGCCGTGTGGCCGGAGATTTTGGACAGTCCGTAAAGACCCGCCTCCTTAACAAAGAAAGAACGAAAAAGACCAGAGCTGAAGAGCCCGCATAACACGCCATTAGCGCCAATCTGCTCTACTAGTGGAAAAGCGGGTAATCCCATGCTTCTTCGATTGATCAAAGTTCTGGTCTCTTTCGCCTTCGGCATTTTTGCCGCCATGGTTTGTTTCAATAACTTTCAGGATTCACCAGCAAATCTGGCATATATTGAGACTATCATCTCCATGGTGGACACGTTCCCCACCAGCCCCAAGTTCCGGGCATTCTTCCCATTGGAAGCAGCTCCCACCTTCCTTATTATCATTCTGGCAATTCAGGGCTTTATCGCCCTCATGCTCATACTGGGAAGCGCACGTATGCTGGTCAGTATAAACCGGCCAGCTGACGCTTTCAGCCGCTCTAAGACCACGGTCTCCGTTGGCTATTGTATCGCGATCCTGCTTTGGTTTGGCGTGTTTGTAGTCGGAGCCGGGGAATGGTTCCTGGCATGGCAATCCGAATTGGGACGGGGCGCCATCAACACCTCCTACAACATCAGCATCATCGCCTTTCTGGGCCTGATCTTTGTGAACCAGAGAGAAGATCATTACGAATAAGCAGGGAGAGCCCCCCTTTAAATTCTCTCCCTTAGATGTGACCTGAGAGTATCTATCTGAGGCATTTGAAGGACTGCGCTCGCACCGGAATTGCGCCACGTTTGAAACATGCCGAGTTGTGTTGAAGGGGAGGCGACATGGATACCAGTTTCGGGCGGAATGCATTCTCAGGTCAGCCTGCCGCGTCCAACGCCAAGCCGCACGGCTCCCTGCCAGCGCGCTTTCTGGATAACGACTACCTGCTAGGCATCGGCCTTGCACTGCAAAAAAAGCGTGGCACCGAATACCTGACAGGCAGCGGTAATACCGTTCAGCGCAAGATTAACAATCAACTGCAGCGCGTCACCCTCCAGTACACCAACCGGTCCTTCTATTTCTCCTCAATTTCCGAGGGTACGATTGTGGTGTTCAACTACCTGCCACAAAGTGAAAGTATGGCGCACTACAACGAATACGCCCATGTAGGCAAACGCCTTGCAACCATCAGGATGCCACAGATCAGCGAGCTTCACCGTGTCGTTGAAGAAACCAAAGCCATCGCCGCCATCGAGCTGCTGCTCACCGAGTTCCCCGGAAGCCTCACCATGCTTCACCCGGTGAAGACCCGCAAATGGTTCGGTAAAGACCGCATCGAATGGTAC
Organism: Pseudovibrio japonicus; assembly: GCF_014651595.1. Lineage (GTDB taxonomy): Bacteria > Pseudomonadota > Alphaproteobacteria > Rhizobiales > Stappiaceae > Pseudovibrio > Pseudovibrio japonicus. Next base: position 97,047 of record NZ_BMXE01000008.1, read on the forward strand.
GCCCGCCAGGGAGGTCGCCACTATCGGATAGAAACCTCAAACTCCGGCGCAGGCCTGCACCAATGGGCCGACCACCAAACCCTGCTCAGACTGACCCCAAAACAAATCCACCTCCACTCCGAACTCCGCCTACACCGGATGGGTGAAGAGATTTAACTTAATATCGTGATGGATCACTTGTAGTGTTTTGTGATGAGGCTTCGACTGAGAGCGGTTGGAGTCGAAAACCTGTATTAACTGAGGTGCATACATGTCCTATTCCGGATTTATGTCGATCGTGGCAACGGTGCTCATAGTGATGGGCTTTGGACTGTTGGGAAGACTTGCAAGCAGGAGTTCTCGCCCGCGCAACACGCACCAAACTCATGGATCAACTGGCCTGTGGTACACCGGAGTCGACAGCGGTGCTGGTAGCGACGCCAGTGGCGGTTTTAGCGGCGGTGGTGATGGCGGCGGCGGTGGCGGTGGGGGAGGCGACTAGCTCCGGCAGTCCCAATCAGCCTCTACTCCGGTGTTTCTATACTGCTAAGAGCCCACGGGATTGAGGTATTAAGAGCGGGACAGAGGCCAACCAATAAGCACAAAACAAAAAAAGCGACCACCAAGGCCGCTTTCTGTCGTTCGGGTGCTTTCACCCACCCTCAGGATTTCTTCACAAACTCCGTCAGAATAACAATACGCTGGTCGTTGACGCGGCCTTCGATGTGTTCGGCGTTGTCGTGAACCAGTGTAATGTTGCGAACCGCTGTGCCGCGCTTGGCGGTGAAGCCTGCGCCTTTGACTTTCAGGTCCTTGATGAGCGTTACGGTGTCACCAGCAGAAAGCACAGCGCCGTACGTGTCCTTGTGCACAATGGTATCACCGTCTTCATCCGCTGCTGCCACACCGGACTGGGCCCATGCCAGCGTTTCCTCATCCAGATACAGCGTATCCAGCAGATCCCGCGCCCATGCTTCACCGGAAAGGCGGCCCAGCATGCGCCATGCAACCACCTGAACGGCAGGCTCCGTGCTCCATGCGCTTTCATTCAGGCAGCGCCAGTGGTTCACATCCAGCTCAGCCTCGCTCTCCATCTGAGCAGCGCAGGTCACGCAGGCCAGAATGGATTTCTCCGCACTGCCATCGCTATCCGGACCAACGGCTATAGCAGCCAGACCCTCTGTCGCACCGCAAAGCTCGCATTTGTCTTCCGCGCGGCTGCGCAGCTCATTTTCAAGGGACATGGCTAAAGGCCTTCAGATCGTTGTTTTACGAAAAAGGCGACCAGAGGCCGCCTTAAAATTCTTTGTTTAAGAAGGGTGCTAGCCGGCTCGCCGCAGCCTAAGCTGCTTACTCTCGCGCGGCCTTCGCACCTGCAAACGACAATTAGTCGTTTGCTTTGCTTACGCAAATCGGTGCTCAGTCATCCATCTTCAGCGCTTGGATAAACGCTTCCTGAGGGATCTCAACCTTACCGAACTGGCGCATCTTCTTCTTACCCGCCTTCTGCTTGTCCAGCAGCTTGCGTTTACGGGAAGCGTCACCGCCGTAACATTTCGCGGTGACATCCTTACGCAGAGCAGAAAGAGTCTCACGCGCAATCACGCGGCCACCAAGTGCTGCCTGAATAGGAATCTTGAACATGTGCCGAGGGATCAGCTCTTTAAGAACCTCACACATCGCACGCCCGCGTTTATCTGCCTGTGACCGGTGAACCAGCACGGAGAGTGCATCAACCGGCTCATCGTTCACCAGAATAGACATCTTTGCCAAATCACCAGCACGGTATTCACTGATTGTATAATCAAACGAAGCGTAGCCCTTGGAAATGGACTTCAGGCGGTCGTAGAAATCGAAGACCACTTCGTTGAGCGGCAGGTCATAGGTGACCATCGCACGAGACCCAACGTAAGAAAGGTCTACCTGTACACCGCGGCGATCCTGACACAGTTTCAAGATAGCACCGAGATACTCATCCGGCGTCATGATGTTGGCGCGGATCCAAGGCTCACGGATCTCTTTGATCTTCACAACATCCGGCATATCAGCAGGGTTGTGCATTTCAAACTGAGAGCCGTCCGTCATCTCCATCTCATAAACAACAGACGGTGCTGTTGCGATGAGATCAAGGTTGAATTCACGGGACAGACGCTCCTGAATGATCTCAAGATGCAGCAGACCAAGGAAACCACAGCGGAAACCAAACCCAAGTGCAGCCGATGTTTCCATCTCGTAAGAGAAAGACGCATCATTGAGGCGCAGCTTGCCCATGGCAGAGCGCAGGTCTTCAAAGTCGTTGGCATCAACCGGGAACAGACCACAGAACACAACAGGCTGAGCTGGCTTAAAGCCCGGTAGCGCTTCAGTGCAGCCCTTCTTGTCATGGGTGATGGTGTCACCCACGCGGGTATCAGCAACTTCCTTAATGGAAGCAGTCAGAACGCCAATCTCGCCTGGTCCAAGACGGTCCGTCGCAACAAAGGCCGGGGTCATCACACCCACGCGGTCAACTGGATACACAGCGCCTGTACCCATCATCTTGATGGTGTCGCCTTTTTTCAGCTCACCGTCGATCACGCGGATAAGAACCATCACACCAAGGTACGTATCGTACCAGCTGTCCACCAACATAGCCTTCAACGGGCCATCCGGGTTGCCTTTAGGAGCTGGAAGTTGTTTGACGATCGCTTCCAAAACATCAGGAATACCAAGCCCGGTCTTCGCTGAAATCATTACAGAGTCAGAGGTATCAAGGCCGATAACATCTTCAATCTGTTCCTTGATGCGATCCGGCTCTGCTGCAGGCAGATCAACCTTGTTGAGAACGGTCACGATATCGTGGTCGTTGTCGATCGCCTGATAAACGTTCGCAAGCGTCTGCGCTTCCACACCTTGGGAGGCATCAACCACCAAAAGGGAGCCTTCCACCGCAGCAAGGGAGCGAGAAACTTCATAGGCAAAGTCCACGTGACCTGGGGTGTCGATCAGGTTCAGCGTGTACTCTTCACCGTCCTCCGCCTTATAAATCAGGCGAACGGTTTGAGCCTTAATGGTAATGCCGCGTTCCTTCTCGATATCCATGGAATCGAGAACCTGCTCCGTCATCTCACGCTCGGTGAGAGTGCCGGTAGACTGGATGAGGCGATCGGCCAGGGTGGACTTACCATGGTCGATGTGCGCGACAATCGAGAAATTGCGAATATTGGACAAAGTTTTGGTCGTCATGAGCGCTCAATTACCACTGCTTTGCGCGATGGCAAAGCATATAATAAGCACACATACGCTTTTTTGCTGTTTTCCAGCCAATATTATCCGCAGCGAACCGATTGACCGGAGGTTTCAGCAACGCTTCTGCGAAAAATGGTACTCAAGACTATGAGGTATGTTCTATCCTGTTCGGAGGAGGTCTCTCCCTCTGGAGGCGTTAGCCACCACACAGCACCCATGCGACTGCTGTGCCTAAAGTACCCTGCAATAAACTCAAGTGATTGCGAATAGTGGACTCTTGAGGCACCGCGAAAAATATGAGAATTCTTCGGGAAGCTGCAGCATCCCACCAAAAATAACTTTTCAGTTTTCAAAGGAGGATGCGCAGAAGTGTTTTGCTGAGACAGCGTGTGCAATAAACAAAAACGCAAGCTGCCTCAGATGTTTTTGAAGGGGCTTTCATGAAACTGCGTCAAGCAACCAAATCTGACCTTCCGACTATTCTGGAAATCCATAATGATGCGGTCAAGACTCTGGCTGCAATCTGGACTGACGCTTTGGAAACGCTGGAAGATCGTCAGAAATGGTTCGACAATCGGCTTGCAGACGGCTTCCCGATCATTGTGGCTGAAGATGATAATGGCGAACTTTTGGGCTACGGCAGTTATGGCCCGTTCCGCGAGAAATCTGGCTACGGCAAAACCATAGAGCATTCCGTCTACGTAACACCACAGTCCCGCGGCAAAGGCGCTGGCTCTGTATTGCTGGAAAAACTAATCGAGCTGGCGAAGCAGGACGGCCACCACGTACTGATTGGTGCAATCGACAGCGAAAACAAAGGCTCAATCAGCCTGCACGCACGCTATGGCTTCAAGGTTACTGGGGAACTCCCCCAGGTCGGCTTTAAATTCGGCCGCTGGTTGGATCTGACCCTGATGACCCTCATCCTCAACAACGACCCCGCTCCCGACGCCTACGTCCATGACTAACCAAAAAAGGGAGCGTCACCGCTCCCTTCGTGTCTTCTTGAGATAAGCTAACAAGCTTAGAAGTTGTAACGCAATCCAACCTGAGCAAGGTGCGTGGAAAGATGCATATCGCCGGTAAGGGTAGCACCCTTCTCTCTGACATCAAAATCTGCAGAGCGCAGGTAATCATAGCTGGCGATGAGATCGAGGTTTTCGTTTAAGCTATAGGAGACGCCTGTCCCTACTTTCAGTAGTGCAACCGCATCTTGCTTTGATTCAAACTTGACGGCCACGCCAACCGTATCTTCGAGCGCACCAATGTGTGGTGCAAAGAAACCGCCACCGATGCCTGCAAATACAGAGATCTCTTGGTTGATGTGGTAGTCACCATAAACGGATAGAACACCGTACGCGCCAGAGAGACTTCCATCGGAGATATCAATTCCATCGAAGGAATCTACGTCATTCTCTAGGTAGCCGAGATCCGCTTGAACGCGAAGAAACTCATTAAGGCGATATCCAGCATTTGCAGAGAAACCATAACCTGTGTCAAACTCGATAGTGTCTTTAAAAGTTACACCCAGAATGCTCAGATCAGCATCAGGTGCGATGGACACGCCGCCGGAAAGGCCAAGGTAAACATTGCTGAGCAATTCATCCGCTTGCGCTGGAAATGCCACAGCAGAGACCAACGCTGTTGCACAAAGTAATTTGCCAAATTTTGTCATTTTTTTCCTCAAGTCTTATCTGAGGCCGACCAATAAAACTCAAAAATTAGCAATGCAATATCGGTGGTAAAATTTAGAAGATTACAAAATTTCAGTGTGTGCAAAATGCATCAGTTGTCGTGATCCGTTCTCCGGTGCGCACAAGTGGGTGAGTGGCATCAAGATACCGCTAAAGAAAATGCCACAGCCCCTTTCAAAGTTCAGCGCGAAATGAAACCAATTCACCCTATGGCCAGGTAAAGTAGAAGGCCAGATTCTTCGCGACCTGCACGTAGAATGCATTGTGCCCTGTCTCTTTATCGATAAAGCGCCCCTCATTATTGGTGTAAGTAAGGTCTGCGAAGAGTTCGTCGGGGCTGGAATAATCTCCTACATGGGTGATTGACGACAGGCCAACCACGTATTCTCCGTCCGGATTGAGATAAACAATGTAGTCAGACTTGGTCTCAAAGCCATAATCTGCCATGTCTTCCATCTTAAGCGTGCCATCTTGCATGGCTTGTTTCATCTCTAATGCAATCGGATCACCAGTTTTCGCACTGGCATTGATCGCCTTCATGACTTCCTGGAAGACAACTGTGCTATCAGGATTTGTCCACTCCTTGGAAACATCGAAGAAATTCTGAATAGCGGCTGCTTGGCGGGCGCGCTGCGACAGATAGGAGTTGACCACACCCTGCATTTTATCGACATCAAGTCCAATGAGGACCTCGAATATCTTGCTTATAGCTTTTTTGGCAGGATCACCGCTTTGCTCAGCCTCATTCTTCGCATTCTCACCCGCGTGACGGAGCTCATTGTCCGGGGTAAAGCGAACAACATCCTCAAGCAGCCCAATGGCGACTTCGTCTTGAGTCATAATCGGAGCAGGATCGTGGCTTCCCGCAAAATTGGTGAAGGAAAAAGACAGGCGGACGCCGCTAACATCCATAATGAATACCTCTACAGAATATCAAAAAACTTGCTATTGAACTCAGCAGAATCGCTAATTCAACAGACATCATATCTGTAGGTAGCAAATTGAGGTACTTACATGTGCTGGTTGCAAAATAGATACATTGGCCAAACCTGTCAAATACTTGTTTACCTATGATTTTACTATAAATTTAACTTTATAGGTGATGCGAATGGCCTTTATGGTCTGGTTATAATACCTGAGAAGTTTGAGAGACCACTGCGCGATAAGATAGCTCTCTTTTTCAGGTTATAAAATACGTCGGTCCCCTCTTTGGGGAGGGCAATTGCGCCATGCTTTCTATTGATTTTTCCGCCCCAGTGGAATTACCACTGCTACTTCGGAAACGCTGCGAAGCTTTGTAGTGCCAGCTCGTGCCACTACAAAGCCTGATGGTTCGCGTTATGAGACTTTTTCGGTTTTCTTTTCAGTATTGGGCAGCCAATCCAAAATGGCTGATTTGAAGCTTGGCCGCTGCATGATCGACTTTTTCCAAGCTTCCAGATTTGGATAGTTTTCAAAGGGATACTTTGCCGCCTTTAGAATGACCAGTTGCGGTATCCATGCAATGTCCGCCAGGGAAAACGAGTTGCCCGCCAACCAGGCGTTATTTTCAAGCCGTTTGTTCATTCGGGCAAAGCAGCTGTCAATGATGGCTTCCGCCTCTTTAACGTGCTCGCTGGTTATTCCTTCCAAAGAGGAGAAACGCTCGTGAAACGCGAGAAGTTCTTTGTCAAAGGTTTGCCTTTGGCGATACCACTCCATCTCTTCTTCAGACTTTTTCATCGATGTCAAAAAGCCGATGTTGCCATACATGTAAGTCTTGATTGAGAGATGATTGTCGCGGGCAAGGTGCATCCACTCGTACATCTCTCCGGTCTCAGAAGACGAAGAAGGCCGCAGCGAGTTGGGGTCATATTTTTTATCAAGATAATCTACGATATCGGTTGAATCTATAATCACCCAACCATCATCAACCAGTGTAGGCACGACAGCATTAGGATTGATGCTAATGTATTCGTCTGTCAGATGCTCACCTTTCATAATGTCCAATAAATGACTTGCCCATGGAAGGCGCTTCTCTTCCAGGGTGAGGCGAACTCTCATGGCGCAATTAGAAAAGCCCGCATGATATAGATGTAATCCATGTAGATGTACTACATCTTTGTTCCTTGGAGTCACTATACCCATTGAAGTCCCGCCCATTTTGAAAGTTAAAACAACGATTGATGCAAACATTACTTTTCAATTGGGAAAGTAAGTTCGCTAGGGGCTATCTAGTGCTTTCTTGTCGCAGTTTTATTTCGGAAAAACGGGATTGTGTATCAATTGGTCATATTCAGCGTCATCGGTACATATGGATACATCATTGTGTCCTATGGCAAGGAAGAGGGCACAGTTTCTCTCGAGCAAAGCTGATGTTTTGATTATGATTTTGGGAGAGCTATCGTTATTCGGCGGCACTAAGTGCCGCCGACTTGACTGCTCCTGAGCCCTATGACCTAACCAAACTACTCCGTCCTCAACACAGTCGCGCAGCTGTTAGGCAGATCTGCTACGGTGAGGGGAGGTTTCGGGGCAGGCGGTTTTTCACCCGGCTTTGGCTCTTTCGGCACCCATGGTTCGTCAGAAAGCCAGTAGGTCAGCTCACTGCCGCAGCCATCTCCGGCAGGAGGGGGGGCCTGATCTTTGCATTGCGTGCTACCTGCCGGGCAGGACATGCGCACGTGGAAATGATAGTGGTGCCCCCACCATGGCCGCACCTTGCGGAGCCAGTCGCGGTCTCCGGTCTCGAACTCACACAGCGCCTTCTTGATGGTCGGGCTGACGAAGATACGCGCAACACCGTCATCCTCCGCTGCACGGCGGATCAGCCTTGCGTGAGCATCTGTCCAGCGCTTCGGGTCAACGCTACGGTCAGCCCCCGGCTTGCTCAAGTCTCCCTTCAGCATAGAGATCGCGCTTTCTGTCTCGCGCTGCTCTTCGCTGAACCGGTAGTCCGGCATTTGCCGCAGCCAGATATCCGCATCCAGCCCGATCTGATGGGAGGCGTGACCCGTTAGCATTGGTCCGCCCCGTGGCTGAGAAAGGTCACCAACCAACAGGCCATTCCACCCCAGATCTGGGGCATCGTCAGCCAGCCGCTCAAGAAAATCAATGAGAGTGGGGTGGCCCCAGTTACGGTTGCGTGACAGGCGCATTACCTGCCAGTTTTCACCATCGTGGGGGATCGCAACAGCGCCGGCAACACAGCCTCTTGCATAACTGCCAAAGGAAAGCGGCTCAGCTTTACTCGGCGTTTCTGTGTGCCCGAAGTGAAACTTGGCCGCCCCCGGAAACTCCGGAAGCTTCTGCAAAGCCTCGCGATAATCTTCCTCGGACAAAGCAGGCTTCGTGTCAGGAAGAGGCACCGCTTGGGCACCTGCAGCAAGCATGCAAACCATAAGCCCGCCAGCCAACACTGCAGCTTTACGCGGATGACCTGTCAACGCCAACATAATCCCTCCAACACACTCACGGGCCTACCGTGAATCACTCTTCTTATTCATCTCAAAAGTTGTAGCAGCGGCGGAAAGATTGTGAAGCCTAAAAGCCGGGGCCATCCTGCCTTTCTTCCATACGGTCTGCCAGTTTATCCAGCTCGGCATCGTAGGCAGACAGCAACTCATCCGCAAGATGGTTCAGCTGAAGTGCTTCACCGGGGCGAACGCTGTATAGGTCACGGCCCAAATGCGGAAGATCAGCGGTCAGGCGAATATACTGAACCCCCGGCATATCTGCGAAAAGTACATCCGCATACTGTCCGGTAGAAGCTGTCTGGCCGTGCATATAACTGGAGAGCAGGGGCGTGCCTTCTTCCGGCGACAGCCATCCACGCGTGCCCCACTGCACCGCTTCGTCAAAGCTGTGCTTTTCCTCAATCGGATTGCCGGTCCCAAGCGACAGAATAATAATGTCCTTTGGATCCCAGCCATGGCGCCGCGCCTCGGCGTATGCTGCCAGCACAGGATCATTCAGGAAGCTTGCGGCATCAATCATGATCTCTTCATCACCAGTCGTCAGATTTTCAACGCGCGCTGGTTCAAACCAGGATGGTGTGGAGGTCGTCGCCCGCACAGCCTGCCAGAAATAGTAGTCATCACGGCCCGTCGTGTTGTTACTCATGGAAACCACACGGCGGTTTTTCAGATCATAAGCAGTTAGCAAAACGGAAGTCAGACTGCAGGAGAGGGCACTCCATCCAATGCGCTGTTTGATGGCCTGCTCGACGGGGCGCTCCTGAATGCCTTTGTTGAACTGCCTGAAGGGATGGTAGAGCGCCCGGTTCACCCAATGCCGTCGGTTGGTGATATAAAGTTCCCGCGCTTCAATCTCGAAAAAATCCTGCAAGTCATTGAGTGTCATCGCAGATTCGCCGCGCCGCGTGTGATCTGGATTGGGCGCTGTGAGCCCGGCGGCAATCAGCCCGCCACTGGATGTCCCGCAGATCAGATCGAAATACCGATGCAGAGGAGCGGACTTGCCGCGCATGGCCAGTTTGGTTTCAAGTCCGCGCAACAAACGAACAGGAATAAGACCTCGGGCTCCACCACCATCAATTGAAAGAATAATACGTTTTCTTTTTTTCATTGAAAAACCCAATACAGTGATCGTGTGTTTTGAATTGCTTTTATGCTTATCAAGTCTGTCCAAAAATGAGGTGAAGAGATGACGCTTCACAACGTGGAAGCGCAAGCAGTTGAGATTGCAGTGAATTAAGGGTTAAGCTGCGTCCAGTGTGAGCAGGTGGATTCCGCCCCCATCTCAATTCCGCCATCAGGTGTCCTTGCGTCACTTCTTGCGCACCCCAATATCTATGCAGCAGACATTGCACATCATCCGGAAACCGGTTTGTTAAAGGAACGGTCTCAATGGAACACAACATACTCCTCGTGAAGCCAGTCCCTATTGATCAGGAGCAAATTACTGAGGCGATCCGCGCTGATCTGATGAAGAGCGGATTTGAGGTCGTTGCCGTCAATTCTAAGCCTCTGAGTACTGCTGAATTTGAAAAACACTTTATCTGCAAAAGTCTGGCCCACTCTGAGTATATGACCAGTGGACCGGTGACCTCGATTTTGTACAAGGGGGAGTCAGCCACCAGCTTTGGCCGGGCCTACAAGGGCTGGTTCCGAAAACAGCACCCAACAGATGAACTGAGAAACATTCTGCATTCAACAGAGCCGGGAAACGAATTTGCCACGCAGTTCAAGCTGTTCTTTCCTGACTTAAACATTGCTCATCATCATCAGGTCGCTGATCAGGGCGTCTACTTTGGAAAGTTGGATGAGGCACAGCGCAGTGAGTTATCTGCGTTATCTGCCTTTAATCTGATCGCCGCCAATGAAGAAGAAGCAAACTCGCAGCAGTTCAAAAGCACCTGTGAGTTAGCCAACTGCCAATACATTGGCGTGCGAGAGTCTGCCCATGCGGGCACCGAAATACTGCGGTATCGAAGAAAACACGAGCAGGGGGCTCCCGATGCAAAGGAGCTTCGTGTTGTGCTTTTCAAAGAGGAGCAAAACTTTTGGGCGGCGATCCCACAGCTAAAAGAGACGCACAAGGTTCATGCCGTTGTGTGCTACAAGCCCAATTTCACGCTTTTACAAACGGAAGAACTGCGTACAGCAACTTTTGAGAACAATCTGTTCTGCATTGGTGGCAGCTTTGGCGATGAGGAGCCCGGCTCAATCAGAGTCTCACAAGAACTTATCGAGCTATTCGACAACTGGTTCGAGTGCGGTCAGCTGGTGTCGGACTTTCCTGTGTTACCCACTTGATACAAGCTTCAAACCGACGATCGCCGCAATTAGCAGTGCTATGAAGAAGATGCGGGCGAAGGTGACCGGCTCTCCGAAGAAGAAAATACCGATGATGGCGATACCCGTAGCTCCGGTGCCAGTCCAAATAGCATAGGCTGTACCAATTGGAATGTAAGCCATAGCTTTGGTCAGGGAGTAAAGCGACAACAGCGCCGTGATGGCAAAGGCGACCGTGAAAGGGAGCCTGGTAAAGCCCTCGGACATTTTAAGGCAGAGAGCAAAAATAATCTCAAAGAAACCGGCTACGAAGAGCCAAACCCATGCGACTGCCATTCAGTTGCCTCCTGCGCAACGTTTACTGCCTGCTTTCAGAAATACCTGAAAAGACTGTGGCACCCGCGTTCTGGTCACCACCAACTTATTGGTTGAAAGACCCCGCGACTTATCAGGACCCGTTGAGATTCGGGCCCTTTTGCAGGCAAACCTCTTTCAGCACCAATAAGATTTAATGGGGGAATTTAGACATGCTCGACTAAAATCAATGCATGTTCCATCGGACTCAACGCCGGTCTGAAACGCGCCACAGGTTCTGGCCTGATATGCTGCTCGGACAAGCGGTGTGGCCTTAGCACTGCCAACACCGCCAGAACGAGCACTTCGTCATTGTCGAACGCACAGCTTTAATAGCCGTAGTCGTAATAGTCGGGATAATAGTATCCATAATCTCGGCGCGGTGGTCTGTAGGGCTCACGATAAGCTTTCTCTTCCCGCTTTATCTGCTTGCGTACAAACTTATTCCGTTCCTTCTCGTACTTGCGATAGGCTTTTTCTTGCTTCTTGAAAGCCTTTTCCTGCTGCTTAAAGAACTTTTTGTGATGCTTATCCGCATACGCAACGCTTCCAACGGATACAGTCGTGAGTGCGACAGCAGCAGCAAGTCCAATTTGGAGTATTAACCTCTTGGCGTTCCTCATGATTTCACGCTCCAGTGATGTTGGGACATCTGATGTAGCGTGCAGCATCAACAGAGCCGAGTTATGGCGCAGCAGTACATTTTTCCGTGATGCTGTCTGTTTGCAAGCTCGCGGGTGCAATGCCACGCACAAGGCACAAGTAAGCAACTGGGAGGTCGCTTTCTTGCAGCAAGAATTCAGCAAATTAGGAGGGAAAGTAAGTGCGAGTTAAACTTGGCAGCAGTGCTTTCATTGTGCTTCACAAGAAGCTGAACGAAAGCACTGCAAAGTCAGAAGGTTATCCTGACCAGATGCGTACAAACGCATTAGTAGCGCCGACCGTGAGGGCCTCTACGGTCAAAATGCCGTGGATGCGCTCCAGGCCTGTATAACCGGCGGTTATCGTGATGATCTCGGTATCCGCGCCCTCGGTCATACCTGTAGTCACGCCGATCCCGATAGCCTCTTCGGTCCCCGTCAATCGCTCTCTCTGCCTGATCAAGGATGATGTTGCCAAGATGGTTGGCCGCATACGCAACACTGCTAAATCCGACAGCTGGGAGTGCTAATGCCGCAGACACGGCGAGTTGCAGCATGAGTTTCCTGATATTTATCATAATACGCTCCAGTGATAATAGGTATTATCCCGATCACCTTAGGTTAGCTTGCTGTCAAACATGTGGCATACATATCTTGCTGCCAGCCTTATTTTCTCATTAGAAATGGCGGAAAAACCAAAATTATGCGGGGAACTGCGCGGCAATCAGGCTTCATTGAGAGAAGCCTGATCACGAGATCAAATTAGCGCTGGGCTAGTTCCGCCACAGCTGCAGTCATGCGATCCAGATCTTCCGGACGCGACAGACGGTGGTCGCCGTCTTTCACCAATGTCAGCACCACGTCGTCGTGGGCCATGCCTTCCATAATGCGCATAGAATGCTGCCACGGCACCGCATCATCTTTTTGGCCCTGCAGAATAATGGTCTTGCAGCCGGTAATGATCGGATCGCCAAGCAGAAGGTTCTTTCTGCCATCCTCGATCAGCTCACGCGTGATAATGTAAGGGCTGTCATCATATTCAGAAGGACGCTCAAAACGGCCTTTCTCCATGATTTCCTGCTTCATCTCATCGGTGAACTCATGCTTCCACATCAGCTCCTCGGTAAAATCAGGTGCCGGTGCAATCAGCACCATGCCGGAAAGAGAGCCCTCGATTTCCTCAGAAGCCTCATGCAGCGCTTTTGCCAGCAGCAGTGCCATCCAGCCGCCCATTGAAGAGCCAACAACAATAGTTGGGCCCTTGCAGAACTGTTTGAATACTGCAACCGCTTCCTCCAGCCAAAGCGAGATTGTGCCATCAACAAATTCACCACCGGACTCGCCATGACCGGAATAATCCATACGCGTGCAGGTCACACCTGCCTTTTCTGCCCACTCCGCAAGCACTTCCGCCTTGGTGCCAAGCATGTCGGATTTAAAGCCGGACAGCCACAGAACACCCGGCGCACCGCGCTCATCATGACGCACTGCGATTTCTCGTGCACTGTCGCCTTTGCCAACACTGATGAATTGCGGTAAGTCAGCACTCATTCATAACCTCCAAACGCTTTCTCGGCTTATAATGGCCGGCAATTGTCTGGAAACCTGATTACAGCTTCGTCATCATTGCCGCCTGTTATTCGGGCGAGCATAGTTGGATGATGCGCAAAAAACATAGAGAAATGTCCAAAGTGCCAACCATTTTGCAAATTGTCCCCGACCTTCAAACCGGCGGAGCCGAGCGCACCACAGTGGATGTCGCAGAGGCAATCGTTAATGCAGGCTGGAAAAGCCTTGTAGTCTCGCAGGGTGGGCGCATGGTTCCCGAATTGGAAGCAACCGGAGCGGTACACTTTGAAATGCCAGTCAAATCCAAGAACCCTTGGACCATGTGGCGGAACTCTTATCTGATTGAGCGCATCTGCAAGGAACATGACGTTGATCTGGTTCACGCCAGATCCCGCGCACCGGCATGGTCAGCCTTGTGGGCCGCACACCGCCTGAACATTCCCTATGTCACCACCTATCACGGCATTTACAAGGAAACCAACAGGTTCAAGGCCTTCTATAACTCCTCTATGACCCGCGCCGATAAGGTGATCGCGAACTCCAGATTCACCGCCAATCTGGTAGAAAAACGCGACCCGCGCACCAAAGGCAAAACCTCGGTGATCTACCGCGGCCCAGATCTGGAAGCCTTCAATCCAGAGAACATCAGCGATGAGCGCGTCACCGATTTACGTGCCCGCTGGGGTGTTTCCGACAACCGCCGCGTGGTTATGAACCTCGCCCGCCTCACGGAATGGAAGGGCCAGCGCGTCCTGATCGAAGCGACCCGCCAGCTCCTCCAGCGCGGCGGCTATGAGGATGTGCTTGTGGTTTTGGCCGGAGATGATCAGGGCCGCGAAAGCTACCGACAGTCCCTTGAGCTCCAGATTGAGGAATCTGAGTTGGTGGACAATGTCCGCATTGTTGGCCACTGCTCGGATGTCCCAGCAGCGCTTGCAATTGCAGATGCCTCTGTTGTGGCCTCCATTGAGGCTGAGGCATTTGGCCGTGCCGCTGTTGAAGCGCAGGCTGCAGGAGTACCGGTAATCGTCTCCAACATTGGCGCGGTACCGGAAACTGTGCTCGTCCCTCCATTGGTGAAAGAGGAAGAACGCACCGGCTGGCATTTTGAGAATGGTAGCGTGGAGGAACTTAGCAATCTGATGGCTCAGGCGCTGGATATGAGTGAGGAGGAGCGAGCAAAACTTACCAAGCGTGCTCATGACCATGTGGAGCGCTCGTTCACCAAACAGGCCATGTGTGCAGCCACATTAAACGTTTACCGTGAGTTGTTACCAGCAGACAGCTGACTGGTTGCATTTGTCGCGCAAGAACCTGCAAAACTGGTGTTGACTTACGTGACATTTTTCCTGATTTTAGCAGAGCAGCAAAAATGATGCTCCTGCGATATGTTTCTCGACTTGACGAAACTGCCGGAACGAGTCATTGAGCTGTAGTCAAATACTCGTAAGTTCGGCAGTCTAAAGAGGAGATACTCACATTCGCCGTCCGTTTCGCGCACCGCCACCCACCAAGGAAGGGCCGCGCACCAATAAAGAGATTCGCGTTCGCGAAGTGCAGCTGATCAACACCGAAGGTGACAACCTCGGTCCAACTCCAATCGAAGAAGCCCTCGCAATGGCGGTGGATCAAGGTTTGGATCTGGTCGAGATTGCCCCGAACAGTCAGCCACCTGTTTGTAAGATTCTGGACTATGGTCGCTACAAGTACCAAGCCCAGAAGAAAGCTGCAGAAGCGCGCAAAAAACAAAAAATCGTTGAGATCAAAGAGATCAAGATGCGCCCGAACATCGACACTCATGACTATGAAGTGAAGATGCGGAACATGCTGCGCTTCTTTGAAGATGGTGATAAAGTGAAGGTGACGCTTCGCTTCCGTGGCCGTGAAATGGCCCACCAGGATCTCGGCATGAAGTTACTTCTGAAGGTTAAAGCTGAGACTGCGGAGATCGCTAAAGTCGAATCCCATCCAAAGCTTGAAGGCCGCCAGATGATGATGGTGCTCGCACCTATTTCTCGTTAACAGGCTCAGGTTGAAGCGCTCCAGCATGGTTTCTGTGTAGCTACTCAACCGAAGTCCCAGAGATTTTTGAGATTACCCGGCACATTGTGTCGGGTATTTTCATTTGGGGACTAGAAAACGAGGGCAGAAGAGCGCGCCTTAATGGAGGAAGGTGCGACCAGTTTCTGTCCGCTCACAGGAAAGAAATGCGCGCACGCATGATATCGCATCCATGCCATCTTGCGCCCCGATTGAAAGACTATCGAAAGTGCGCCACGAGACGCCAGCCGTCAGCAACTCGCTGATTGTACCGGCACGACGCTCAAGCTCGGCATGAAGGTCTGATGGAGCAGACCCGATGTCTGTAAGGGGAGGGACGTGATGTTAAATTCCGAACTGGATCTGCACCACCAGCGCATGAAAAGCCTTATCGCTTATACAGCCACGTCAATGGAAACACCCCAGCCATCACCGTTTGGAGGCGCAGTCTACTCCGCGGAAGGGGAACTGCTGGCACAGGC
Organism: Pseudovibrio japonicus; assembly: GCF_014651595.1. Classification (GTDB taxonomy): domain Bacteria; phylum Pseudomonadota; class Alphaproteobacteria; order Rhizobiales; family Stappiaceae; genus Pseudovibrio; species Pseudovibrio japonicus. The sequence continues at coordinate 112,769 of NZ_BMXE01000008.1, forward strand.
CTATGACAGTGTGATCAGGGAGTGTGATCCAACCTGTCACGGCGAGATCAACGCCATCCGGCTGGCAAGCAAGACCCACATGACCCGAAGTTTTGCCGGAGGCATCCTCTACAGCACCTGCGAGCCCTGCGCCATGTGTATGGCTGCTACCGTGTGGGCTGGCTTCTGTACGCTGGTCTTCGGCGCATACACAAATGAAGATGCCACCCACTTCTGGCCTCAGGAAATGGACCTGCGTGCACGCGATATCGCAGAGCATATGGTCGAGCGGCCAAAGATCAAGATTTACGAGGGGATAGAGCGAGAGGCCTGCCAGAATCTCTTTACAGAATGTGCCGCCGCCCATCAGCGGCTTGGCATCGTTATCTGACTGGATTTTTACTCGGCAAGGCCACTTTATTGCACGCTCTGACGAGGCTGAGCGGATAAACTGCGCGAACTGGGGCCAATCCCGCCATATCCGGTGGGAATCCCCTTGCATTCCCACGCAGGCAGTTTTATAAGGCCGCGTTCAAAGTCGCCCGGCGGTTTCCTGTGTCTTGTTCTCGTACAAGAATCAAGCAGGAATTATAGGGCATGCCGTGGCGGCTTCTGATGCATCCATTGCAAATTTTTGATCGGTTTACCGATCATCACAAGAAAGGACGCAAAATGCCCAAGTTGAAGACGAAGTCTGGAGCTAAGAAGCGCTTCAAACTCACCGCGACTGGCAAAGTTAAGTGTGCTCAGGCTGGCAAACGCCACGGCATGATTAAACGCACGAACAAGTTCATCCGTAACGCACGTGGTACCACCACTCTGTGCGATGCAGATGCACGTATCGTGAAAAAATATCTGCCTTACGGCTAAGCCTTAAAACCTGACACTAGGAGACTACCATGTCACGTGTAAAAAGAGGCGTTACCGCCCACGCTCGTCACAAAAAAGTTATTAAGGCAGCCAAAGGTTACTACGGCCGTCGTAAGAACACCATCCGCGTTGCAAAGCAGGCAGTCGAGAAAGCGGCACAGTACGCTTACCGCGACCGCAAGGCTCGCAAGCGCAACTTCCGTGCACTCTGGATCCAGCGTATCAACGCGGCGACCCGTGAACACGGCATGACCTACGGCCGCTTCATCGATGGCTTGAACAAAGCTGGCATCGAAGTTGACCGTAAGGTTCTTTCTGACCTCGCGATCAATCAGCCAGACGCATTCAAAGCACTGGTTGAAAAGGCGCAGGCTGCTGTAGCTTAAGTGCTATAGTAGAAAGCAGAAGCTTTTTGAAAAAGGCAGGTTCCGAAAGGGGCCTGCTTTTTTTGTGTCTGGCATACCGTTCTCATGTTCGACAAAAGCCCCCCTGTATATCCGATGCAGAATGTGAGCAGATAGTGAAGCAATAGCGGAACACATGCTCAGCGCTGAGACAGGGGAACGACATGATCAAGGGGAAATGCGACTGCGGTAAAGTCAGCTTTCAGGTGGAGGCGGTGAGGGATACCGTAACAGTCTGCCATTGCAGCCAATGCAGGCGCACGAGCGGCCACGTCTGGGCCTCGACGCACGCACAATACGACAAGGTTCACTTCACCGCCGACGAGGGGCTGACATGGTACAACTCGTCGGATTTTGCCAAACGCGGCTTCTGCAAATTCTGCGGCTCCAGCTTGTTCTACCGTATGAACGATGAGAACGGGATTGCTATCGCAGCAGGCTGTATCGATGCGCCATCAAATCTGGAGGTCAGCAAGCATATCTTTGTCAAAGACAAAGGCGACTACTACGAGATCACCGATGACGCCCTGCAGATCCAGAAGTTCTGATGCATGCTGTTAGCCTGAACGAAAAACTCCCCCGAGTGGAGACCCGGAGGAGTAAAACTTGTTCTCACGATTGACCTGAGATCAGCCAATCACGCCTTTATCATCGCGCTCGATGACAATCACGGAAGAGCGTGGCAGCTTGCCGCCGTTGTCCGGCCAGGTGCCGCCCGGATGCTGGATGCCAACAAACATGCTGCGGCGATCGGCAGACCATGCCAACCCTGTGACCTCACAGCCTTTTGGACCAGTCATGAAGCGCGCGATCTCGCCGGTCACAGGATCACCAACCAGCATCTGGTTGTTGCCCATTCCGGCAAAGTCACCTTCGTTGCTGTCGTCACCATCTGTCTGGATCCAGACAAGCCCGGTCTCGTCAAACGCCATGCCATCAGGTGAGTTGAACATATTACCGGCATTGACGTTGTCAGACCCAGCTCTAAGGTCTTCGTGCACCTCCGGATTGCCAGCCATCACATAAAGATCCCAGTCGAACGTATCAGCAGCGTGGTCCTTGTTGTGAGGGCGCCAGCGTACGATCTGGCCGTACTTGTTGGTCTCACGCGGGTTCGGGCCATTAACCGAGGTATCATCACCACCAGCGTTTGGTTTCACGCCGCGGTTCTTGTTGTTGGTCAGGCAGCAATAGGCCTCAACGGCTTTTGGATTGGCCGAGACCCACTCAGGACGATCCATGGTGGTTGCGCCAACCGCAGAACCGGCCATGCGACTGAAGATCAGGATCTCCGCTTCGCTCATGCCCGTGGTCTCGGGTGTCAGAGCAAGCCATTCGCCGGTCTGATCATCGTTGAACTTGGCAGCGTACAGTGTCCCATTATCCAGCAGGCCATCAGTCGGTTGACCCGGTGTGTAAACACCGTTGGAGACGAACCGGTACATAAACTCACCGCGTTCATCATCGCCCATGTAAACAACCACACGGCCATCTTCGGCAATAACAAGCTCCGCATTCTCGTGCTTGAAGCGGCCTAATGCCGTGCGTTTCACAGGTGTGGACGTTGGATCGGTCGGATCAATCTCTACAACCCATCCAGCACGGTGCGGCTCGTTTGGGTTCTGCGTAATGTCAAAACGCTCATCGAACTTGTGGTAGTCGTAAAGGAAACCGACCTCGTTGATGCCATAACGCTGATACCCGGCATCAACACCGGCCATACGGGCAACTGGAGGCGTCTCGGTGGCACCAAAGTACCCATTGAAGTTCTCTTCACAGGTCAGATACGTGCCCCATGGCGTCTTGCCGGAGCCGCAGTTGTTCAAGGTACCAAGAGCCAGCGTTCCGGCAGGGTCAGCGGCTGTCTGCAGCAAAGGATGACCAGCTGCAGGGCCTGCCAGCGCAATCGGTGTGATATGCGTAATGCGGCGGTTGAACGGGCTGTTCTTCACTACGTTCCAGCCATCGTCGTCCTGGCTCACTTCAACCACGACCACGCCCTGCAGGTTTTGCAGTTTCAGGACATCCTCAGCACTTTGTGGAGTGCCGTTTTCATTCTGCGGCAGGTTGATTGCACGGTTGGCATATTCGTGGTTGATCGCCAGCAAGTGCTTGCCCTGATATTCGAAGCTCTCCATGCCGTCGGTGTTTTCGCCAAACACCTTGTCCGCGCTGGCCGCAGATCCGCCGATTTCATCATCAAACGGCTCCGCGCCTTCGATGATTGGATCCCCCCAGCTGGCCATCACTTTCCAGCTGTACCCTTCAGGCACATGCACGGTCGCATCGGTGTAGGTCGGGATTGGTTTGAAGGCAAAACGAGAAACGGAAGCTTTTGCTTCAGAGGCTGACAGACCCAGAACGCCTGTCCCCATCACTGCAGCACCTGACCCAAATGCCAGAACGCCGCCCAAGAAACCGCGACGCGAAATAGCGCGTTCCACCACACGGTCAAATTCGTTCTCTTCAGCACGCGGAAAGTTCACTTCATCCCATTCATCAGCTGAGAGTTCATTCTTAAGATTGCTTGACATCAGTAATACCCCGTAAACGAAAGTGAGCGCACTGTACGGCGCTTACATGACATCTTTACGAAGCAACCAGCTCCTTCAAATCCTACATATATTACAGAAATATTATATCTCTATGACGATTCAATGTACACTGGACCTGCTTATGTAAAAGGTGCCGTAGATTAATCTATTGAAATTCTCGTTTATACTTATTATTTGGTTCGTCAAAACTACAATACGTCTATGCGCAAGATTTGTTGAGTGCACCTTTGGTCCCACACTTTACCTGCGGATGCTTAATGTGGGCACCACGGAAAATCCAACAAACCTCAAACCTACAGGATTTACTGGCTATAAAATACACCGTGAAAATAGCCCCCAAAATATGAGGATCAGACTGGATCGATCACCTTTTGAAAGCAGACGGACCGGGTGTCCTTGTACCCTTGTGCTTCATAAAAGCTGGTAGCCTGGGTGTTGTCACTGCGCACCAGCAACTGAACCTTCCAGATGCCTCGCGCCCGTAGCCAGTCTTCTGCTGCTTTCGAGATCGCTTTGCCGAGCCCTTTACCCTGATGTTCTGGGTGAGTGCTGACATAATAAAACCAGCCACGATGCCCGTCCTCGCCGCACATGATGCTGGCCACAATCGCACCGTCCAACTCGCCCACCAGAATAGTAGAATGCGCGCCCTCCAGCGCCTTTTCGATGTCCCGAACCGGATCATTCCACTCCCGATAAACCCCGGCAGCTTTCCAAAGCGCAATCACTGCGTCCTGATCTGATAGACGCATTTCCCGACAAATCATATGCACCACACATTGTAACTAGAAAATATAATCATTATCACAGGAGGTTTTGTGATTATCCTTTGTAATCCAGCATGTTGAGCTTGAAAAGAGGAATAATAACAAGGTTAATAATCTTTAAGTAAAACTATGAAAGTCTCTCTGTAATTGAGAGGTTTTGACATGGCTTTTTTTAAGCGCAACGCACAAATTCTTGATGAAGACGCCGCAAATGACCGAGAGGAAGTGCTCGGTCAGACTGCTGTGACGGAAAGAGCAGAACCGGACAATTCCATTGCGAGTGCCCGCTTGTTCGATGAACTGGACGCACTGGCGCTGGACATGGCAGCAGCTGCGGGAGAGCTGGATGCTGTCAACAACACCGCAGGTGCCCTGCAAACCGCCATGGAGAGCCTGCAAGAGGCCTCAGGGCGCGTTGTTGAAAGCAACCGGGAAGTAAGCGAAGCTGTTGAGCAAACCGCTGAGCAGACCTCCAGCGCGAAGGACACCATGTCCAAATCCCAGCAGGCGGTGACTGAGGCGCTTGCTAACATTAACAGCCTGTCGAATACCATCAGCAATATCAACAGCCAGCTGGAAGGCCTTCAGGCCTCGTTTGCCAACGTACGCCAGTTCTCCAGCTCCATTGATGCCATCGCCCGCCAAACCAACCTGCTGGCTCTCAACGCAACCATAGAGGCCGCACGCGCCGGGGAAGCTGGCAAAGGCTTTGCGGTTGTCGCCAGCGAAGTCAAAGCGCTTGCCAACCAGACCTCTGTTGCAACAGAGCAGATCGACCAGACTATTCTCCAGCTTGGCAAGGAAGCCGACACTCTGGTGGATTTGGGGAAGGGTGCTCTGGATACGGTTGCGACTGCTGAAACCGGAACCCAGTCCATCAATGATCTCTTCCACGAGCTGGAAGCCATGGTCGAAAACATCTCCGCAAACACGGATTGTATCCGCACAGCCTGCGCGAACAATGATGCTGATACAGAAGAGCTGCTGCGCAACCGCGATGAAATGATGGGCGTTGTTTCCGCAAATACCCAGAGTATCGAAACGGTAACAGGCCAGATGCTGGAAACATCACAGACCGCCGACGCCTTTCTGGCCGAAGTGGCTGTCGAACATGGCGACAACCTCAATCAGAAAATGATTGAAATCGCAAAAGAGACCGCGGGTAAGACCATCGCAGCGTTCGAAGCAGAAGTCGACGCAGGTCGCATCTCGATCCATGACCTCTTCGACTTCACCTATACGCCGATCGAAGGAACTGACCCCGCACAGTTCATGGCGCCTTTCACGCAAATGACAGACCGCGTGCTTCCTGTGTTTCAGGAGCCAGTGAAAGATCAGGATGACCATATCATCTTCTGCGCAGCACTGGATCAGAACGCCTACCTGCCAACGCACAGCAAGGAGTATTCCAAGCCGCAAGGCAATGATCCGGTCTGGAACGCTGCGAACTGCCGTAACCGCAGAATGTTTGATGATCGCACAGGGTTGAACGCAAGCAAGAATACCAAGGACTACAGCCTGCAAACCTATCGTCGTGATATGGGGGGCGGAAAGGTGATGATGATCAAACTGGTCTCGGCACCAATCTGGGTCAAAGGCCGGCACTGGGGCAACACCCTCATCGCGTTTAATGCCTGATCAAAAAAAGGCGGGCTGATCCCAGCCCACCTTTAAACACCAGTACCTTCCTGATCTCGGGAAGGTCTTATAGCTCGCCGCGGATCACATAGCGAAGTATATCCACCACCTGATCAGGCTCTTCTGCAACGGCCATCGCCGCCGCATCAACTTCCTTCAGCGGGTGGGTCAATGCTGGATCATGCAGCACAATGATGCTCTTACCCAAAGCGGATGCATAACCGGCATCAAAAGCAGCATTCCACTGCCGCCATTTGTCACCAAAGCGCACGACAACAATGTCGGCTTCAGAAAGCAGCGTGCGGGTGCGAATAGCGTTGACCTTCGCGCCCTTGTGGTCTCTCCAGAAGTTGCTTTCTTCTGCGCCTAAAATCTCGACGCCACAATCATCGCTGTTTTCGTGATCAAGTACAGGACTGTCAAAGTGGACAGGAAGGCCAGCATCCGCCGCACCATGTTCAATCCGTTCTCTCCAATCACTGTGGATCTCACCTGAAAGATAAACACGCCACGTTTTCATCGGCTCGCCTTCCCATAAGAATCTGCGTTCACCCTTAAATTTTAGGAGGGGTTGTAGCTAGGTTCAAGGTCCATCAGCTGATTAGTGACGCTTCTCATGACACGATCACGCTGGCGCTCCAGAGTGGAGAGGCGGTTTTGTGCAAGCAGCAGCTCTGCACGGGCCAGATAAGCATCCATACGCGCTGCCTCTGCTTGTTTGCGGCAGGCCTTTTTGTCTTCACTGGATTTGCAGTTTTTGCCGCGTGCTTCCTCTTCCAACTCATCAATGCGGTACTGGATATTTCGCACCTCATCCTGCGCATCATCTGCTGCCTCATTGGCCACATAAATCTGGTTGCCAAGGGAATAGCCGACCTTGAAGCCTTCCTCGCTCGCAATCGGGCAAACACCGCGATAGCTTTTGTCCTCACGGCCTTGCTCAAAGCCAGAGATTGGAGTGCAATAACTTTGCAGGCCAAGTGTTCGCCCCGCCATATAGGCGTTCACATCCGGCGAGATACCGTACTTGCTGCAAGCCTTTGTATGCTCATTGAGCTTGTCAGAGGTGAAACCGGCACGCCCGTCAACAACACCAATGCCCTGCCAGTCGCCTGTCTTGCAATCGTCCTCAGAAAGTGAGGCACATCCGCTCAGTGTCAATCCAACTGCAGCAACAATAAATCCTACCCGCATCCCCAAATAACCTTCGTATCAGTCCACCCGAAACCGCGATCCCGCAAATCTGAATGAATAAAAATTGAAACTATGAAAACCTAAATAGGAGACATAGCCTGAACACTTGCTGAATACAACTGTTCACGTTATGTTCTTATTAGGGAATCGGGTACCTCTCGATTCGGGAGATCACCTCTTTATTTTTATTGATACTGGATAGTCCTATGACGAAAACCATTGAGTTTAAGGGACGCTGCCTGTGTGGTGCTGTCGCTTTTGAAGGCGCCGCACCGGACGAGCCGGTCAGCAGCTGTCATTGCAAACAATGTCGCCAATGGGGCAGTGGCCCATTTGATGCTTACAGCGTGCCGCTGGCGAATCTGAAGTTCACCTCTGGCGAAGATGCCATCAAATTCTACGAATCCTCTGAGTTCGCCCGCCGCGGTTTCTGCTCAAAGTGCGGCTCAAGCCTGTTCTGGCATGCTGACCGCCACCCCGACTGGAAAGACCGTATCGCCATTGCCGTGGGTACGCTGGAACAGCCAACAGGCCTCACCGCAGGACCGCACATCTTCTGTGCTGCCAAGGCGGACTACCACGAGATTAAGGACAGTCGCCCTCAATATGCTGGCGAAGACTGATTAAGGGAGGAATACATGTCGGATTCGCGGATTTTCAAAGCAAAATGCCTGTGTGGTGAAGTCTCATTCAAAGCGGAAGCGCCTCTCAAAGAGGTCGGCTTGTGCCACTGCTCAATGTGCCGCCGCTGGAACAGTGGTCCATTCCATGCAGTGGGAATCCCGCTTGATGCATTAACGGTTGAGGGCGGCGAGGAGAATATCTCCTACTATCGCTCCTCCGAATATTCCAAGCGTGCGTTCTGCAACAATTGCGGTAGCAGCCTGTATTATCACGGAGACAACATACCCGAGATTTCTAACAAAGTTTATTTCAGCGCTGGACTGCTGGAAGAACCGACAGGCTTAAAACTGGCAGGTCACATCTTCTGCGCCAGCAAGGGCGATTACTACGAGATAGAAGGAGACCTGCCTCAGCACGAAACAGTCGAATAATACCGGTGCAAATGGAGTGCGGTTGGGATCAGAGCACGTTTTATACAGGCTCTAGTTCCAGCCGTTCTTCCACATATAGTCCAGTGCGTCGCGATAGGTTGGGAATTTGAACTTATACCCCAGCGCGCCTTTCAGCTTGGCATTGCTCGCCCGCTTCACTTCGCCATAAAACGTGATTGCCATCGGCGAAAGATCCGCATCTTCAAAGGCAATGGCTGGCGGCGGCTCTACCCCCATCAGGCCAGCAGCATATTCCACCACGTCTTCCGGTGGACACGGCGCATCATCACACACGTTGAAGATACCCGAGGCGTTGTTCTCAAACGCACGCTGCACAGCTCCGGCAATGTCGGCCACGTGAATGCGGTTGAAGACCTGCCCCTCTTTGATAATCCGGCGCGCCTTGCCCTTTTCCAGATTACAAAGCGCATTTTGACCACGGCCATAAATGCCCGCAAGGCGCAAGATGCTGACAGGAATACCGGTCTTTTCGGAAAACGCGAGCCAATCCTTCTCTGCTTTCAGGCGCTGTATAGAACGTTTGGAGGTTGGGTTACAATCTGCTGTTTCAGTGATCCAGCGACCCTGGTGATCGCCGTAAACCCCAATGGTAGACAGGTAGCAAATGGCCGCTGGTTTTGCCTCTGCCAGCGCATCTTTGGCAGCATTCAGCAAAGGGTCACCCTGATCTGTAGGCGCAGCTGAAACCAAAATATGGGTCGCAGACGTAATCGCCTCCAGCAGCTCTTCACTTGCTGTCTCACCGTCAAACAGGATCGGCTCCAACCCAATGGACCGTAGCTCCTCCATCTTCTCTGGCGAGCGAGTGGTTCCGCCGATCCATGAGAACTCGGTACCAAATAGTTTCACAAAGTGACGAGCTGAATATCCAGCCCCCAAAATCAACAAGCGCATTCCATGCTCCCCGGCATATGTCTACAGCTTCAGGTAGTTCCTGCGCACTTCATAAAGCATCACAGCCGTTGCGACAGCCAAATTCATTGAATCAGCTTGCCCTGCCTGAGGAATTTTCACCAGCTCAGAGCAAGTATCAGCAAGTTTATCACTCAAACCTGCCTGCTCATTGCCCATCATCAAAATTACCGGTTCTTTATAATCTACAGCACGATAGTCTTTTTCACCCCGCAAATGGGTGCCAACCACAGGGCCCGACCAGCTCTTGCGGAACTCAACAAACTCATCAGCAGTGCAGCGTACAAGCGGCATATGGAACAAAGAGCCCATCGTCGCCCGCACGGTCTCAACAGCAAACGGGTCCGTTGTGTCGTCAATCAGAATAGCGCCGGATGCGCCAACAGCATCTCCGGTGCGGATAATGGTGCCCAGATTGCCCGGATCGCGCACACGGTCCAGCGCAATCCATGTGGTGGCGCTGTGGGGGTCGATGTCGCTCAGCTTCAGGGTCTGCTGCTCATAAACGCCAACCACCATCTGCGGGTTGTCGCGGCGGGTGATCGCGCCAAGCACAGCATTATTCACTTCAAGAATGAGCGCCCCGCGTGCTTTTGCTTTTGCCGCTGCTTCCAGAGCAATCTTGTTTTCACGAGCTTCAGGCCCAAGCGCCAGATAACGCACGCCCCAGCCTGCTTCCAGTGCATCCGTTGCCAGCTTCAAACCTTCAGCAACGAACAGCCCGCTCTGTTTGCGATTCTTGCGCTGGGCAACAAGGCCCTTGATCTCTTTCACAATCGGGTTGGAGTGTGAGGTGATCTGCTTTACAGCGCCGGCGCGGTGGGTTTCTCTGAATTCCATCGGGTTATGCTCCCTCAGCCTTATTGTTTTCTGGTGCGCTCCACCGGCTGAAAAGGGAGGTTGAGAGCAATCGTGGTCCGTTAAGTTCGCGAATAGCCAGCTCGCCGGATTCAATAGTACCCGGCAGGCCATCTAGGCATTCACGCATCAGTTCGTGAGAGGCAAGGAAGCTGGCGCGAATAGCATAGCTGGACATAAGCAGAAACTGCGCATTTGGCGACAGCAGTTTACGTACGCAGGCCAGCATATGCGGCACATTCTCAAAGAAGTCCCAGACCTCGCCATTGGGCCCACGGCCAAACTTTGGTGGATCGAGAATAATGCCGTCGTAAGTGTTTCCACGGCGTACTTCCCGCTCCACAAACTTCATGGCATCCTCGCAGATCCACCGGATCGGCTTATCTTCAAGGCCGGAAAGCTCCTGATTTTCGCGCGCCCACACAATCGCCTTCTTGGATGCATCAACATGAGTGACATGTGCGCCAAGGGCAGCAGGCAGCAGCGATGCCAGACCGGTGTATCCAAACAGGTTGAGGATCTTGAGTGGGCGGTCCGCTTTTTTGATTTGCTCGCCTACCCAATCCCAGTGGGCAGCCTGTTCAGGAAACACGCCCACATGGCGGAAAGACATGAACTGGCCGTTGAACGTGGCAGGTCCGTATTTCATCTGCCAGATTTCATCTACCTGTTTGGCAAACTTCCAGCGGCCCGGACCTTCTTCCTCAACATCACCGGTAAAGATCGCATCCGCGCTCTTCCATTCGCTCTCCGGCAGGCGAGGGGCACCCATGGCCTGTGCTTCGGGGCGGATCAGCTTATAGCGGCCATACCGCTCCAGCTTCTGTCCGTGTCCCATGTCCAACAGGGCATAGTCGTCCCAGCCGTCCATCTCCACCATTACTGGCAAAACGCTGGCAGGCGTGGCAAAGCGAGCGGATGTAGGTTTGTGCTCCCGCACGATCGGTTCAACGACGGCCGTGGCTGGAGCGCTACGCGTTTGCTCGCGCCGGTTCGGGCGGGCAGCAGCCGGGCTGTCTTTTTTGCCACCACGAGTGTCGCGGGGATTACGCGCCTCTCGTTGGTCACGCCCGTCACGACTATCCCGTTTGGCAGAAAAACCACGCTTCGGACCGGTGTCCCGCCGTGCTCCGCCTTTTTTGGATTGCGCATTGCGAGCGCGTGGAGCGCCGCCTTTTGGTGATTTGCTCAAGGATGTTGCCTTTGATTTTCTGCGCACAAACGCGAGGCAAAGCCTCACGCTGATTTCATCTGTTTAATGAAAAGGCATTAAGGCGATGCGAGCCTGCGGTCAACGCTTTAGCGCAAAACAACGCCTTTACCGTTAAGTGAGTATCCACAGCACGCAAGCACCGCCCTGACGCGGGACCTGTAAAACGTCACTGTCTTCTGAAAAGAAGTTTTGAGCATTCATGACAATTTTAACACGAGAGGTACTTGTCTTTTCCCTCGGTTTAAGTCCAATCTACATGACGTAGAATGCAAAAGTGACCTTAAGGCGCAAAGCCTACCTAAAGGAAGCACTGAGAATAACGAGGGGGCCACTCTATGGAAATGTCTGGAGAGCAGCAAATACCTGCGAGTCAGGAAAAAGTTTGGGAAGCTCTCAACGATCCTGAATTGCTGAAAAAGTGTATTCCGGGTTGCGATAGTCTGGAAAAAACCTCCGACACAGAAATGACAGCGACAGTCACCGCAAAAGTGGGACCGGTAAAGGCCAAGTTCAAAGGCGCAGTAACGCTCTCTGATCTGAACCCGCCAAACTCCTACAAGATTTCCGGTGAAGGCAAAGGTGGTGTGGCTGGCTTTGCCAAGGGGTCGGCAGATGTCGCTCTAGCGCCGAGCGACGACGGCACTCTCTTGAGTTATGAGGTGACCGCAAAGGTTGGCGGCAAGCTTGCCCAGCTGGGCAACCGGCTGATCGATTCCACAGCCAAAAAGATGGCTGAAGAGTTCTTCTCAAACCTGAACAGAGAACTTGGCGGCGAGCCCGTGTCCGAAGCGGATGAGTCTCTTGCGGACGAAGAGCCGGATACAGCGCTGATCGAAGAAGCCAAGACCATTGCCAACCAGCACATGGTCGATGCTCCGACGGAAGTGATTGCAGACGCTGAGCATGCCTTGGAAGAAGCGGTTAAGGATGTTGAAGAAAAAGTAGAGGTTGCCGCAGGCAAAGGATTCCTAGGTGGCCCGTTGGGCTGGGGAATTATCACTCTGCTTGTTCTGATTGTGCTTTATTGGTTGCTTGGAACCTAGAAGTTTGGTGGTTGCAAACGGCAGTGTATGGAGCGGGTTCACTGCCGAATAACCATCCCAGAGAATAATTGGGCCAGCGGCCTAATTTATAACCAACTACGTTGATAGGAGCGGAGACCCCGATCAAGGTTGTTGGCTTCATAGCCTGCGGACGCGAAAATTGCAGGCTTTAGTGAGGGAGGAAAACCATGACGACTGTCTCTTTGACGGTGAATGGAAAGCAGATTTCTGGTGAGGTTGCAGACCGCACCCTTCTATCGACATTTCTGCGTGAAAATCAGGGACTGACCGGAACGCACATTGGCTGCGATACCTCGCAGTGTGGTGCATGCCTTGTACATCTGGACGGCAGGGCGGTTAAGTCCTGCAGTATGCTTGCTGTTCAGGCATCTGGTTCTGCCGTTACCACCATCGAAGGCATTTCCCAAAATGGCCAGCTGCACATCATGCAGAAGGCATTCAAGGAAAACCACGGCCTTCAGTGCGGCTTCTGTACCCCCGGTATGATTATGTCCGCAATCGACATGATTAATCGCCTCGGGACTGATTTGGACGAAAAGACAATCCGCCATGAGCTGGAAGGCAATATTTGTCGCTGCACCGGCTACCACAACATCGTCAAGGCGATCAAAGCTGCTGCAGACGAGATGGCGGAAGTTCTCCAAGCCGCAGAATAATTCAGAGTTCAACTGGCCTTGAGGCCGGATGCACCCCGTTTCACGCGGAGGGGCAGTACTGGCGTCTATGAACAGTTGCTGAAGTCAACCTTCCGGGAGGGGATGGAAATGGCAGCAGAAGGAATTGGCGCACGGGTGCTGCGCAAGGAAGATAAGAGATTTATTACAGGAAATGGCCGCTACACCGATGATATGACCATGCCACGCATGGGCTACGCGGCCTTTGTTCGTTCAACCCACGCGCATGCGCGCATCAAGTCCATCAACACCGACGAAGCGATGAAAATGCCGGGTGTTGATGCGGTTCTCAATGGCCACCAGCTGGTTGCCGACGGTATCGGCAACATCATCTGCGGATGGATGATCCACTCCAAAGACGGGTCTCCAATGAACATGGGCGCCTACCGTGCCCTTGAGTCGGAAACCGTGCGCTTTGTTGGTCAGGCAATCGCAGTTGTTGTGGCTGACACCCTGCAACAGGCCCGTGATGCAGCCGAAGCTGTCATCGTGGACTATGAAGAGCTGCCAACCGTCGTCGATAGCCTTGATGCGCTCAAGGACGGCGCCCCGCAACTCCATCCGGAAGCTGCTGGCAACCTCATTTACGACTGGGAGATCGGTGAGGAAGCGGCAACCAATGAAGCGTTCGCCAACGCCGCGCACATCACCCAGATGGACCTGGACAACAACCGCCTTGTTCCAAACCCGATGGAGCCACGCTCTGCTCTGGCCCATTTTGATCCTTCGGAAGAGCACTACACGCTCTACACCACCTCTCAAAACCCGCATGTAGCCCGCTTGGTTCTCTCCGCGTTCTACAACGTGGCGCCGGAGAACAAACTCCGCGTGGTGGCACCGGATGTGGGTGGCGGCTTTGGCTCCAAGATCTTCATCTATCCGGAAGAGATCGCTTGTTTGTGGGCCACAAAACGCGTAGGCCGTCCGGTCAAATGGACCTCGGACCGAACCGAAGCGTTCCTGACAGACGCACATGGTCGTGATCACCACACCACAGCTGAGCTGGCTCTGGATGCGAACAACAAAATCACCGGTTTCCGCGTGAAGACAGTCGCCAACCTTGGTGCCTACATGTCCTTGTTCTCATCTTCCGTGCCAACCTACCTCTACGCAACGCTGCTGTCCGGCCAGTACAACATTCCAAATATCTACGCGAATGTGAAAGCGGTCTACACCAACACAGCGCCGGTAGATGCGTATCGCGGGGCAGGACGTCCGGAAGCGACTTATGTTGTTGAGCGCATGATGGAAACGGCAGCAAAAGAAGTTGGCATGGCGCCAGCAGAATTCCGCCGCCTGAACTTCGTCCGCGAGTTCCCACACCAGACACCTGTAATCATGGCCTATGATGCCGGTGACTACGAAGCATCTCTCGATCAGGCCATGAACGCCATTGATTACAACGGCTTTGCGCAGCGTCGCGCTCAATCTGAAGCTGCTGGCAAACTCCGTGGCATCGGCATGTCCTGCTACATCGAGGCCTGCGGCATTGCACCCTCTCAGGCAGTAGGCTCATTGGGCGCTGGCGTTGGCCTATGGGAGTCTGCCGAGGTTCGTGTCAATGCTGTTGGTACCATTGAGGTGCTGACCGGTTCTCACAGCCATGGTCAGGGACATGAAACCACCTTCGCCCAGTTGGTGTCAGACCGCTTAGGCCTGCCAACCGATAGCATCTCCATTGTTCATGGCGACACTGACAAGGTGCAAATGGGCATGGGCACATACGGCTCCCGCTCAGGCGCCGTCGGCATGTCCGCGATTTCCAAGGCACTCGACAAAGTCGAAGCCAAGGCGAAGAAAATCGCAGCGCACCTGATGGAAGCCTCTGAAGGGGACATCACCATCGAGAACGGCGAGTTGAAAGTTGCCGGAACCGACAAAAAACTCTCCTTTACAGAAGTCTCACTCGCAGCTTACACCGCCCACAACCTGCCGGAAGGTATGGAGCCGGGGCTGAAGGAAGGAGCGTTCTACGATCCAACCAACTTCACGTTCCCTGCAGGCTGTTACATCTGCGAGGTGGAAGTTGATCCGGATACTGGCGTTGTCTCCATCGAGAACTTCGTGGCAGCCGATGACTTTGGCACCATCATCAATCCGATGATTGTGGAAGGTCAGGTCCACGGTGGTCTGGTGCAGGGCATTGGTCAGGCCATGCTGGAACACACCCAGTATGACGAAGATGGCCAGCTGCTCACTGCATCCTACATGGACTACGCCATGCCGCGTGCAGACAATGTGCCGTCCTTCAAGCTGGAAACCACAGTCACAGAATGTCCGGGCAACCCGCTCGGCATGAAAGGCTGTGGCGAGGCTGGTGCGATCGGTTCACCGCCTGCTGTCATCAACGCCATCACGGACGCTCTTGGCATCCGCGACATGACCATGCCTGCCTCGCCTAACCGGGTCTGGCAGCTCATTCAGGACAATGGCATGAAACAGGCAGCGGAGTAATCAAGTGACACAGGCTGGCGCAAAACCGACATTGGATCACAAGTTCATCGCCATTGAACTCAACCAACGCACATGGGCTCTTCTGGATAAGGAGAACCGGTCGGCGGAGGAAAATGACGAGATACTCCATGTCGCGCACGCCAGCCTCTGGCACTGGCTTCAGGTGGGAACGAAAGTCAATCACCAACGCGGGCTCTGGCTCGTGGGTCGCGTCCATGTTTTGCTCGGCAACATCGAAGCAGCCATGCGTTATGCGCTGCAGACCATGGAGCTGACCAATGCGCATCAGGAGGATATGGCCGATTTCGATCATGCCTATGCTTCCGAGCTTATGGCACGCGCCAAGTTGTTGGCGCGTGAGGACAGCGAAGCCGCAATTCTGTTCCAAAGAGCAGCGCGGCTTGGTCAGCTGATTGACGGCGAGCAAAATCGCAAGATTTTCTTTTCTGATCTGGAGGCTATTCCGTACCCGAAAGCTGAATTATCCGAACTAAACTCATAGCAACTCTGCCAAAGACCCCTATGGGGATGGGAGGCTAAAAATGTACGAGACCAAATATCATCGCGCATCGACAGTGTCAGATGCAGCCGCAATGCTGAAGAACGCCGATGACGGCAAACTGCTTTCTGGCGGTCAAACCCTGATCCCAACCATGAAGCAGCGCCTTGCCGCACCAAGTGATCTGATCGACCTGCGTCACATAGACGAGATCTCCGGCATTACCAAACAGGCGGACGGCTCAATTCGCATTGGCGCAGCAACATGCCATGCGGATGTGGCTGGCAATGCTGATGTCAGAGCCGCTCTTCCGGGACTGGCTGATCTGGCCGGACACATCGGTGATCCGCACGTTCGCCACATGGGCACCCTTGGCGGGTCTATCGCCAACAACGACCCGGCAGCGGACTACCCGGCAGCATTGCTGGCTCTTGGTGCAACCATCGAGACCAACAAGCGGGAGTTTACCGCGAAAGATTTCTTCACCGGCATGTTCGAAACAGCGCTGGATGAAGATGAAATTGTAACTGCAGTTGTCTTCCCGGCAGCATCACACACCGCCTACGTCAAGTTCCCGAACCCCGCATCCCGCTATGCCATGGCTGGCGTGTTTGTGGCAAAGACGGGATCAGGCGCACGTGTGGCAGTCACTGGAGCAGGGCAAAACGGTGTCTTCCGCATGCCTGACATGGAAAAGGCTCTGGATGGCAACTGGTCTGCTGACGCTGTAGCCAGCATGGCTCCAGCTGTAGATGACATGCTCTCCGACATGCACGGCACCGCAGCCTACCGCGCCAATCTGGTAACGGTCATGGCCAAACGCGCCGTCGCTGCCGCAGCCTGAGAAAACATAGGGGGAGGGGCGTTTGCCCCTTTCCCTCACTTGCCTGATTTCAAATATCCAGCTTTTGCCGTCCGCTGGAATGTAATCGTGGCATAGCCATGCACCTCTCCCAGATAGGCGAGGAGAGCCGAGAGGAAGGTCGTTAGACCGATCAGCTCGCAGGTTTCTTCAAGCGTATAGAAGATCTTATATCCAAGCGCGTCATACCCCACGCTGCCTGCAAAACTGGCACCCAACATCTCGAATCCGAGCGCGCCGGAAAGATATATGGTTCCTGACAGCACAAACAGAACCGCAAACCGTCTCGGTAGCCTTGCAAGAAAGCGCAGGTAAACAAGCCCGACAGTTGCAGCCAAAATCATTCCCGGTATCACCCAGGCAAAATAAAGTGGACCACTCAGGTCAAAGGCTTCACGCAGCGGATTAATGGTCACCTCGTGGATGCCAATATTCTCGTCAACCGACATATACAAAAAGCCGACTGCCAACCCCATCCAGTAGAGCCAGTTTTGCGGCTGCTTGGAGTGCCGCTCCATCACGCCGATCAAACCAGATAGCCCCGCAATGCAAAGCATTACCATGGATGAGAACCATGCGCCCAAATTGGTTTCGTGATCCAGCGAGAAGTGCCGAAGATCCTTCAAAGGCGTCTCAATGCCCACGTAGGTAACGAAGACCTGTTGAACGATACCAAGCAGTACGATCAGAAAGACCGCAGCGTATAAAATGATGGGTACCCTATTTAAATTGAATGCAGCCAACAGTCTGATCCCCCAAATGCCTTTAAGTAACCAGCTCACTAGATCAGAAGATTACTAAAAAAGTAACTAATAAAATTGCGGGTAGAGCAGGGCTCGTGTTTCTCTCAATAGCAAGAATAAAGAGCGCCTGAAGCGCCCCTTAGAAACCCAATGGATAGATGCACTTAAACGTGCTGACCACCGTTGATATGGATCTCGGCGCCCGTGACATAGGAGGACGGCGCAGAACACAGGTAGTAGATGGTGTCTGCCACCTCTGCGGTACTCCCAAGACGGCGCATTGGAATGGTTTCAACGATCTTCTCGGTACCCGGAGAAAGGATCGAAGTGTCGATCTCACCCGGCGCAATCGCGTTCACGCGCACACCATGAGGACCAAAATCAGCCGCCATTTCACGGGTTAGTGACGCAAGAGCTGCTTTGGAGGTCGCATAAGCAGTGCCTGCAAACGGGTGTACGCGGCCTCCGGCGATTGAAGTGACGTTGACAACAGATCCTTTTGCAGCCCTCAATTCCTCAAACAATCCGCGTGCGAGCATGATCGGTGCGAAAAAGTTGACCTGAAACACATCCCGCCAAGATTGCATCGGTGTGGTCAGGGAATCGAGGCGTTGCCCTTCTTCATCCTTGGGGCTGATGCCAGCATTGTTCACCAGTGCGTGAAGCATGGAGCCATTGTCTTGCAAACGTTCCTTAATTTGCAAAACTGCATTTTCCAGACTATCAGAATCACCTAGGTCCACTTCAATGTGGTCCTCAGGTCCCGATGGCCAGGGGCATTTGTCAGAAAAAGGTTGTCTGGAACAGCTGATGACCCGGTAACCCGCTGAAGAAAACTTTTTAACCGTCGCGTGGCCGATTCCGCGGCTCGCGCCTGTCAAAACGATTGTTTTGCGGAGATCCTTCGTCGTTTGGTTGGTGTTCATAGGGGCTTTGCTCATGATAGGACTGCAGGAAACTGGAGTATTATTCTCTAGTTTTAAAAGCTCTACAGATTATATAATGCTTTGCAAGAGAAATTGGGAGCCCGAAAGCAACCAACAATGATCATTTGTCACTGCAACGTCATTACTGACAAACAAATTAAACAAGCTGCACGCGAACTCTGCGAGAACCCGGAGGGCGGTGTCCCCACTCCCGGCGCAATTTTTCGTCATCTAGGGTACAGGCCAAAATGTGGTGGTTGCTTCAAGAGCATCATCGAGGTTGTGTACGCGGAGGCTGAACAAGTAAAAGATGACTCTGGACAGTAGCTTGGAATTATTCTAAAAAAGGACAATACCTCAATTTGTCAAGGAGAGAGTGACATGAAGGGTGAACCTAAAGTACTGGAATATCTCAATAAAGCGCTCCGTCATGAGCTGACAGCGGTTAATCAATACTGGCTGCACTACCGTCTCCTTGAAGATTGGGGCTTCACAAAGCTCGCGAAGAAAGAACGCGAGGAATCCATTGAGGAAATGGAACACGCCGATAAGCTGATCGAGCGTATTATCTTCCTCGAAGGACACCCGAATCTGCAAACGCTTGATCCTCTGCGTATCGGTCAGGACCTCAAGGAATGCATTGAGTGCGACCTGGCTGGCGAATACTCCGCACGTGCTCTTTACAAAGAAGCCCGCGAAGTTTGTCGCGACGAAGGCGATTACGTCACCATGAAGCTCTTCGAAGACCTGATGGCAGACGAAGAAGGTCACATCGACTTCCTCGAAACTCAGATGGAGCTTATCGAGAAGATCGGCATCGAGCGCTACGGCTTGCTTCAGGCAGCCCCTGCAAACGAAAGCGAATAAGCTTTCCGCAATCGAATTACGTAAGGCCGGAGAGTGGTTGCACTCTTCGGCTTTTTATTTACGCGGCTTCGCCCGCCGCGTGGCCTCTGCGTCTAGCGGATTATCCGGCCATGGATGTTTGGGGTACTGCCCCTTCATATCCGCCTTGACGTCCGCCCACGAACCTTGCCAGAACCCCGGCAGATCCTTGGTGATCTGAATAGGCCGCTGAGCAGGGGAGAGCAGCTGCAAGACCAACTGAACCTTCCCTCCGCAGATACACGGGTGCTGAGCCAACCCAAACAACTCCTGCACGCGAACAGAAAGCATCGGACCCTGTTCTCCGTCATAATCGATCGGAATGCGTGATCCAGTCGGTACCACAAAGTGGGAGGGTGCCAGAGTGTCCAGCTGTGTGCTCAGCTCCCACGGAACCAGCGTTGCTAGCGCATCTCCGAGCATACTTGCATCAATCTGCGAGGCAGCGGTTTTCCCCGCAAGGAACGGACGCAGCCAATCAAAGTCCGTATCCAGAGCCTTGTCGCTCAGATCGGGCCAGTCCTTCCCGGCAGTCTCCCGAAGGTAATTCACTCGCCCGCGATAACGCAGCTGATCTTTGCTCCACGGTAGGCGAGCCACGCCCTTACGAGCAATCTGCTCCAGCAAGGCATCGGTGATTGCCTCTGGATCAGGATCAGAGATTTTTTTCTCGTCCAGTACCAGTTTGCCAAGCACCCGCTGCCGAACTGCTTTGATGCCCCCGTCCGGCGTCAACTGCACCTGCTCGTTCTCGCGGATGTGCGAGGCAAAACGCGTTTCAAGTTCGTTGAACGAAAGTGGTGCTGCTAACAAAATGCGCGCGCGGGCGGCCGTGCCTGTCACCTCGGCAATGCTCAGAAACTTCGCGGCATAAAGCGCTTCGCTCTCGTCCAGCTGTGCACCACGGCCATTAGCAAGGCGGAAACTTCCTCGCGCACCGCGCTGCTGAGCAATACGGTCCGGGTAGGCGAGGCTCAAAATATCGCCCGCATCTTCAAAGTTTGCCCGCTGAGAGGAATGCCCCCCAACCAGCTTCACCCAGCGCTTGGCTTGCGCCCGTGCTTCTTTTCCACGTGGACTTTGATCCTGCATCAACCGGCGCAGACGATCGCGTAGATCTATAGAGCGGCCACCCAGCCCATGTTCGCCGATAATCACTGCAATCAGCGAGGCCAGCTCTGCCTGCCCCTCATGTGCTGCCTGCACCAGCATGTGCCCAAGGCGAGGGTGCAACGGCAATCCGGCAAGCTCGCCACCAGCTTTTGTCAGGCCACCATCCGCATCCAGAGCATCCAACTCTTCAAGCAATTCTTTAGCTTCAGACCATGCCGCCGCAGGAGGAGGGGTCATGAACTTCAACTGCGCTGGATCAGCAACACCCCAGTTCGCCACATCAAGCACCAGCCCGGAGAGATCGCTCTCCAGTATCTCGGGCTTCTCGGCAGCAGGCAGAGCCTTGGTCTGCGCTTCCTCCCACAGCCGATAGCAGATACCCGGTTCCACACGCCCGGCACGGCCCCTGCGTTGTTCCGCTGTTGCGCGTGATACCTTGACCGTTTCAAGACGGGTCAAGCCAGTCTGCGGGTCATAGCGCGGCACACGCGAAAGCCCGGAATCGATCACGATCCGCACGCCTTCAATGGTCAGGGAGGTCTGCGCAATTGCCGTGGTTAGCACCACCTTTCGGCGGCCCGATGCGGCAGGACGAACCGCCAGATCCTGTGCCTTACTATCCAGCGCGCCATAAAGCGGTGCAAGGTCCACATCAGCAGCCACACGCCCTTCCAGTAACGATTGCGTGCGTTTGATCTCACCTTGTCCGGGAAGGAACACCAGCACCGAGCCAGCGTCCTCGGCCAGTGCAGCACGAACAGCATTTGCCACCTGATCTTCCAGTCTCCGGCGCGGATCACGGCCAATGTAGTGTGTTTCGACTGGATACTGGCGGCCTTTACTCTTCAGGACTGGTGCATCATCCAGCAGCTTGGAAACCTCGGCAGCATCTAGTGTCGCGGACATGGGTACAATCCGCAGATCCTCCCGCAACGCTCCCTGAACATCCAGTGCCAGCGCCAGACCCAGATCCCCATCCATGGAACGCTCATGGTATTCGTCAAACAGAACCGCAGCCACGCCGGAGAGCTCCGGATCATCTAGGATCATGCGGGTGAAAACACCTTCGGTCACCACTTCGATACGTGTTTTGCCTGAAACCTTGCTGTCCATCCGCACGCGGTAGCCAACCGTTTCCCCAACCCGCTCACCAAGTGTATGCGCCATGCGGCGTGCGGCAGCACGAGCAGCAAGGCGGCGTGGTTCAAGCACGATGATCTTGCCATCTTCACGCCAAGGTGCCTCCAGCAGAGCCAGTGGCACACGGGTTGTCTTACCCGCGCCCGGCTCAGCAACCAGAACTGCATTGGTGCTCTGTTCAAGCGTGGAGAGCAGGTCCGGCAGAATTGCATCGATGGGCAGGGAAGAAGATGTCATGGGCTCCGCGCAAAAAGTAGGCGTCAATCAAAGGAGTGCGGCACGTGTGAAAGAAAATGAATGTGCCACACTCTAAACAACGCAAAGCTGCTTCCAGTCAAATAAGAAGTCGCGCTTGGATCTATATCGAACTCTTGATGTCGTTGCGATGCCAGCTGCGCCCCGTCAGGTCCACCAGATAATCCTCCGGTGCTCGGGTGTAGGCTGCAAGTCCTTCAAGAGCAGGGCTCTTATGCGTGATAATATAGGTCGGAATAGACTTCATGATACTGTCATGCGGTGCTTTGGCCTCAAATGCTGCACGGAACTCTCCCATATGCAACCATTGTGAGATCTTCGGCGGAATGCCGCCGGCCAGATAAACACCGCCGCGTGCCAGCGTAGTCAGCGCAAAGTCACCGGCCACACGGCCAAGCGCAGCGCAGAACAAGCGCAGCACTTTCTGTGCAACCTCATCACCACCATCAGCCGCCATCGGGACGTCCGAAGGTTTTTCATAGGTGCGATGCGCGCCATGCGCCTTCAGGACAGCGTTGGCAAGGCGAATAAGCCCTGCACCACAAACTACCTGCTCAGCGCCAACACGGCCCCCGATACGTTCCAGATGTGGCCAGATACGGTACTCTTCTTCGCTGAGTGGCCCCAGCTCAACATGGCCGCCTTCCCCGGGAACAGGAATCCACTTGCCGCAGGAGCGGACCATCGCACCAGCGCCAAGGCCAGTACCAGGACCAACAACAAACTTGGTGGCATTGTGCACGGTTGTGCCGCCGCCAATCTGCTCCAAATCTGTTGGGGCGAGCGAAGGCAGTGCAAGGCCCTGCGCTTCAAAGTCATTGAGCATTACCACCTGCTCCAGACCAAGCTCGCGGATGAGAGCCGGAGGTTCAATCACCCAGGGTGCATTGGTCAACGCAATCCGGTCGCTGGAAACCGGCGCCGCAACAGCCAGAACCGCAGAGCGTGGCGCAGCATATCCTTGTTCCAGAACGCCGGCACGGATCGCATCCTGAATGGTTGCGTGTGCTTTTGTCCCTTCCTGACCGCAGAACTTGCTAGGCGCATTGGGTCCTTCAATCAGTGCAAAGCGCGCATTTGTGCCGCCAATGTCAGCGACAAGCACCGGGTAGGGCAGATTTTCTGTAAGCGGAGCAGAGTGCAGCATTTATGAGTTTGACTTTATTGTTGGCTGGAAATTTCTGGTGTCTGTGACGACGTGGACAGCCCTGCAAGACGGGCAGACCGTAAAATGATGTCTGCCGTACTGCGGTTCAAGGCCATCGGAATGTCATAGACAAGCGCCAGACGCATCAGCGCCTTCACGTCCACATCATGTGGCATTGGAGAGAGCGGGTCGACAAAGAAGAACAGACCGTCGAGAGCGCGCTCTGCAATCAAAGCGCCGATCTGCTGGTCACCACCAAGCGGGCCACTCTTCATCCGGACGATATCCAGAGATGGGCATGCATCATGAATACGACCACCCGTTGTTCCCGTTGCGAAGAGCTTGTAGTCAGCCAGTTTGCTCTCATGCAATTTGGCAAACGCGACCATTTCGTCTTTCTTGGCATCGTGGGCGATTAGGGCGAGAGTTCTGCGCTCGGTCATTTTGGCTCCGTCAACACGTCGCTGGTGCGCATCCCCAAACGGTGGTTCCGTTTTCCCAAAGGGATACGCCCAACAAAAACTTAGAGCTTGCCTGAAAGTATACGCGACATGCTCTAAGCTTCTTGAGATGACCTATCCTTTAGCGCGTCTTGACAGGCTTTGAAAGAGCCAACATGCGCCGTTTGTGCCTGATATTTAAGCGGCGACAAACAGCAGCAGGTCATACACAGGTTTCCGCAACCAGTTGGTGTGCTCACCGTCAGTCAAACAGGGAGCACATGACCATATCTCTGCGCGACTTGGCGCGGATCAGTTTGGGCTGGTCATCCACAAGGCCAGCAATCTCGAGCACAAGTTTCATGCGGATTGCATCGCTGAAGCCTTCTTTGGAGCGCACGGGAATCGAGAATGCGCCCGGTCCACCAATCACACAGTCCTCGTAATAATGATCCAGATGCAGCATGGACTGCCACGAAATGCTCTCTTCCTTCAGCATTAAAGGCAAGCCATTGACTGTAACGCCCTGCGCGATTGCAGCATCGCGGGCCTCGGTGACTGCGCTGCCCTGATTGTTGGGGCCATCACCAGAGATATCGATGACACGGCGCATGCCGTTATACTGGTTGGCCGTAACAAGATTAACCGCCTGTGTCAGGGCAGAAGAGATGGATGTGCGTTGCACCCGGCGCAAAGGAGCCTCGGCAATTTTACCGGCAAACTCTCCGGCGGATTCCACATCTGAAATCACAGTCCAGTCCGCAACGACAAAGTGCTCATCTTTGCCGCCCCATTCCATGTAGGCGACAGCAATGCGGCCGATGGGGCCGTACTTAATCGCATCAAGCACTTCTTCAGAAGTCAGAGCTGCGATATATCCTTCTCTTTGGACGCGCTGCTCCTCCGGGTCCATGCTCTGCGAAATGTCAACGGCCAGAACCAATTCGAGGTCGACCTCATTGGACATGTCGAAGTTCAAAGATGCATGAGTGTTGGATTTCGCCAGGATGGGGGAAGAAAGCAGGAAACCACCAAGTGCGACTGCGCCCGCAATCGCTATGAGGGGTCTGGTGCACATGGGCCGCATTGTCAGCCTCCTTTTTTACAAGGTTCAGGATGTCCCGGTCACGACCTCCCACCTCAATTTTTTTATTTTGCTGTAATCGGCACTCAGCTAGCGAAAACATGATACATCCATAGTATTCCATAGGTCATCCATGGATGTGGAAGACTATTCACTAGCATTGATATATATAGGGTTGTATTAATCTCGCTCCATCAAAACTAATTGTTTGATTTGCCAGTAAATGCATTCTGAAAATTTTGAGGGCACAAATATTGCGCCAGTTAGTGCGTTGAAAATATTTTGATTATTTTAAAAATGTTAAAACTTGATGGAATGTTACATAAAGTTGATAATTTTGTTAAGGATCACGTCGTAAAGCGGGTCATTCAACTGAGTCGCAACCTAAGTAATTTCCGCAAGTACTTCAGCCGAAACTCTTTTATTCTATTAGTATGGTAAAAACAGTGGCTTAGTTCATGCGCTTTAAGAATCTGCAAATCGCGCTGTTTATTTCCTTGACCTTCGGTTTCTCCTAATGCAAATGTGTCCTTGAAATATTTCTCACGGGGTGAAGAAATATTCCAATCTGATTTGGGAGGGGTGCCCGGAAGCTCTGAAACTGGGCATTCAGATAGAAATTTGGGAATGGCTTCTGGAGGCATCTCAGTGAAGCCATTTAGGAATAAAAGAGGCTAGACCATGAAGGCAGACGAATGGACCACATCCTTGGCCATTAGAGCCGCTTGGATGTCTTTCATCGGCCGAAGCACGCAAGGGGAGATTGCGGGTCGTCTTGGGGTTTCTCCTGCAAAGGTTCATCGCCTAATAGCACATGCTCAAAAAGAAGGCTTGATAAAATTTCATATCGAAGCGCGACCTTCCGAGTGCGTTGAATTAGAACAGTATCTCTGCAAACGAATGAATCTGGAGAATTGCTTTATTGCTCCGGACCTTGGCAGCGGTGAGGAAGCAGACTCATTTACTGCTGTGTCATCATTCGCCAGCCAATATCTTCATTCACTTTTCACAACAAACCCGCCTAAACGCATCGGCGTAGGCATGGGTCGCACGCTTCAGTCCACAATCGAGGCGATGCCTCGTGTTCACGTTCCAGAGCTTGAGCTGCTGTCCGTATCCGGCTCGCTCACCCGCCGCCTCTCTGCCAACCCCTATGATGTTGTGCAGCAGCTTTGTGCAAAGACAGGCGGCGAGGGATTCTACCTTCCTGTTCCATATATTGCTGAAACGAAAGCAGAAAGAGAAACCTTTCTGTCTCAGGGCGCAGTTCAGGAGCTGCTCTCCAGAGCAAAAGCGGCCGAGCTGTTCATAATCGGCATCGGATCTGTCGAGAAGGAAGGTCACCTTGTCAAACGCAAGCTGATTACTTCGGAAGAGCGCGAAGAGCTGCTCGCAAGCGGCGCGTGTTCTGACGTGATGGGCCGGTTTGTCGATATCAACGGCAAGGAAGTGGCCTGTTCTTTGAATGAAAAAGCAGTTGGACTGCATTTTGATGATGTACGCAAGGCGCATGTCGTTGCGATCGTTGGCGGTTACCGCAAAGCGAAAGCAACACTGGCGGCATTGGCGACCGGCATTATCAAGGATTTGATCATCGATGAGGTTTTGGCCAAGGAACTCGTTGGCCTACTAAAAGAGAATGAACTGGAAACAACAAAATAAGTTTCGGGGCCAGTTCGTCTTAAGGGAGAGCCCTTTCCGCTCTACGGGAAGACATAATAAGGAAGAAAACCGTGAAAACCACAACAATCCTCGGTGCGATTGCTCTGACAGCAGTGATGGCTACTGGTGCTATGGCAGAAGCCTTTAAACCCGCAGTCGTTTATGACTTCGGTGGCCGGAATGACCGGTCTTTCAATGAAGCCGCATACAAAGGTGCATTGAAGTTTAAGGAACGCACAGGCGTCAATTTCCGCGATTTCGAGATCCAGAATCCATCTCAGCGTGAACAGGCCCTGCGTAACTTCGCCCGCCGTGGACTTGACCCAATCATCACGATTGGTTTTGCTCAGGCAGCTGCTCTGGAAAAAGTTGCAAAGGAATTCCCTGATACCCACTTTGCGATTGTTGATGCTGTTGTAGACCTGCCAAACGTGCGCTCTATTGTCTTTAAGGAAGGCGAAGGCTCGTTCCTTGTTGGCCTCCTGGCCGCACAGGCGACAGAAACCGACACCATCGGATTTGTTGGCGGTATGGACATTCCGCTGATCCGGAAGTTCGCATGTGGTTACAAGCAAGGTGCGAAGTACGCCAATCCTGATATCGAAATCATTGAAAACATGACCGGAACCACCGGCGCAGCATGGACTGACCCACTCAAGGGCGGTGAGCTTGCACGCTCACAGTTCGCACGTGGCGCAGACGTTGTGTTCCATGCAGCAGGCCTCACAGGCACCGGCGTTCTGCAGGCAGCAGCTGATGAAGGCAAGTTCGGTATCGGTGTTGATTCCAACCAGAACTACCTGCATCCAGGCTCAGTTCTCACCTCAATGATCAAAGGTGTTGATGTTGCTGTCGATAAAACGCTCGTAGACGCACAGGAAGGCAACTGGACTTCAGGTGTTGAAGTTCTTGGTCTCGCTGAAAACGGTGTTTCTTGGGCGTACGATCAGTATAACGCGCCTCTCATTACTGAAGAGATGAAGTCTGCAGTTGAGCAGGCGAAAATGGATATTATTTCTGGCAAAGTAGAAGTTCACGATTACATGGTGGATTCTTCCTGTCCGTTCTAATCTAATAGAAATGCCCACACGATCTGGTGTGGGCATTTCGCTAAGGGTTGTTCTTCAGAACGATCACATCTTCAAGGCATGGCGCCGCGAAGGAAAATTTGAGGGACTTGCGCCCCTGTAGCCCGAGTGGAATTTGCAGTCTTTGGGAGCGAAGGCTGAAAAGGAAATGAGGGAACTACATCGGGATCTGTTCGCTGCTTCCCCTGGGGGCGGGGCGATGTTTTCGAAAAGGTGTACTTCGAAAGCAGGAATGAGATCGACGTGCAAGTTATTGATTTGATAGACCAGAAAGGCCGGGCAACAGTGGCTGAAAGCAATGTACCTGCCATCGAGTTAATTGGCGTAAATAAGAGTTTCGGGCCAGTTCATGCCAACAAGGACATCAACCTTGTTGTTGGAAAGGGATCCATTCACGGGATCATTGGTGAGAACGGAGCGGGGAAGTCCACCTTGATGTCGATCCTCTACGGCTTTTACAACGCCGATAGCGGAACAATTAAGATCGATGGTAAGGCCACCACTATTCCTGATTCGAAGAGCGCGATTTCGCAGGGCATCGGTATGGTGCACCAGCATTTCATGCTCGTCGATCCATTCACAGTTCTAGAAAACGTCATTCTTGGCGCAGAGGGCGGCGCGCTGTTGAAAGACGGTGTTGCGAACGCGCGACGTGAACTTCAGCGTTTGGCAGACGAATACGACATGACAATTGACCCAGACGCAGTCGTGGGTGAGTTGCCAGTGGGTTTGCAGCAGCGTGTAGAGATCCTAAAGGCTTTGTACCGCGGCGCAGACATTCTTATCCTTGATGAGCCAACAGGTGTTTTGACACCATCGGAGGCTGACCACCTCTTCCGCATTCTTCGCGTGCTGCGCGATCAGGGTAAAACAGTTCTGCTGATCACTCACAAACTGCGTGAGATCATGGATGTCACCGATACGGTGTCCGTGATGCGTCGTGGTGAAATGGTTGCATCACGCAAAACTGCGGAAACCTCCATGGAAGAACTGGCCGAACTCATGGTTGGCCGCAGCGTTCTCCTTGAGGTGGACAAGCCTGAAGTAAAAGTTGGCAAGCCTCTTCTCAAAGTTGAAGGCCTCAACGTACGTGATGACCGTGGCGTGCTGCGTGTGAAGGATGTGTCATTCGAAGTGCGTGCAGGTGAAGTTCTCGGTATCGCGGGCGTTTCCGGTAACGGTCAGTCTGAGCTGCTTGCCGCGCTCTCCGGTATCACACGTGCTGAAAGTGGCACGATGGAGTTGTCAGGTGAGAAGCTGGATCTTGCTGGCGTTCATGATGCAGCGGAAATGCGCCACAAAGGCATGAGCCACGTTCCGGAAGATCGCCACCGTATGGGCCTGATCAACCAGTTCTCAGAGTATGAAAACTCCATTCTTGGCTACCACCGCGAACCGAAATACTCCAAGGGCATGTTCCTTGATAAGGACGCGATCCGCAAGGAAGCCAAGGAGCGCATCGAGAAATACGACATTCGCCCACCAACCACCGAAATGACAGCAGCGAAGTTCTCTGGCGGCAACCAGCAGAAAATCGTTCTGGCACGTGAGATTGAGTGTGACCCGGACGTACTTCTGATTGGTCAGCCAACACGCGGCGTGGACATTGGTGCGATTGAGTACATCCACAACCGGATCATGGATATGCGCGCGCAAGGCAAAGCAGTGCTTCTCGTATCCGTGGAACTAGACGAAATTCGCTCTCTCTCAGACCGCATCATTGTCATGTTTGAT
This sequence comes from Pseudovibrio japonicus, assembly GCF_014651595.1. Taxonomy (GTDB): domain Bacteria; phylum Pseudomonadota; class Alphaproteobacteria; order Rhizobiales; family Stappiaceae; genus Pseudovibrio; species Pseudovibrio japonicus. Next base: position 142,005 of record NZ_BMXE01000008.1, read on the forward strand.
GGCAACGTGGTCGGTGAGCGTGGGGCCGAAGCAACAGAGCAGGATCTTGGTCTTCTCATGGCTGGTGTCAATCAAGAGGCAGCAGAATGATCATCAACACCCTGTTTAACAACAATATTTGCTTTGACCTGACAATTGGGGGAACACAGAAATGAGTAAGGGGCAACTTCCTCGTTGGGTTGATTTCGGTCTGCTACCGGCCCTCAACCTGATCGCGGCATTCATCGTTTCTGGCTTGGTAGTTGTAATCATCGGCGAAGATCCATTCGAAGCTGTTAAGTGGCTCGTCTGGGGCGCCTTGGGTTATGGTGAGGGCATCGGCTATACCCTCTACTACGCAACCAACTTTATCTTTACCGGTCTGGCAGTGGCTGTCGCCTTCCATGCCGGTCTGTTCAACATCGGTGGTGAAGGTCAGGCCTACGTAGGCGGCCTTGGTATCGCGCTGGCTTGTCTTGCGCTCGACCGCTTCATTCCATGGTGGGTTACATTCCCGTTTGCGATTGCAGGCGGCGCGCTCTTCGGTGCAGCCTGGGCGTTCATCCCGGCTTACCTGCAGGCAAAGCGCGGGTCCCACATCGTCATCACGACAATCATGTTCAACTTCATCGCATCTGCGTTGATGGTGTACCTGCTGTCGAACATCCTGATCCCTCAGGGGACAATGTCTCCATCCACCCGCAACTTCGAGGCAGGCGGTCAGCTTCCGCTGCTCAGAAACGTCTTCACCAGCTTTGACTTCGGTCAGTCTCCTGTGAACCTGGCGTTCTTCCTCGCTCTTGCGGTTTGTGTGGTTGTCTGGCTTCTCATCTGGCATACCAAACTCGGCTATGAAATCCGCAGCTTTGGTAAAAACCCGGATGCAGCAGCCTACGCAGGTATCTCTCCGGTTCGCATTACGATCATCACCATGCTGATCTCCGGTGGCCTTGCTGGTCTCATGGGCATCAACGTTGTGATGGGAGAACAAACCCGTTTGCTGCTTGACTTTGCAGGTGGTGCTGGCTTCGTAGGTATTGCCGTCGCGCTTATGGGACGAGGGCACCCGATCGGGATTATTCTCGCAGCCATGCTCTTCGGCTTGCTCTATCAGGGCGGCGCAGAACTGGCCTTCGAAATCCCAACAATCTCTCGCGATATGATCGTCGTCATTCAGGCACTGGTCATTCTCTTCGCTGGTGCTCTTGAGCATATGTTCCGCCCAGCAGTCGTAGCGTTCTTCGATCGCTTCTCTTCAGACACAGCAGAAGCTTAAGGAGACGGACATGTTAGACACAATTATTCTTGTTCTCGACAGTACATTCCGGCTGTCAACTCCTCTTCTGTTTGCGTGCCTTGCAGGCCTGTTCTCAGAGCGTTCCGGTATCGTAGATATCGGTCTGGAAGGGAAGATCCTCGGCTCTGCATTTGCTGCTGCTGCTGCTGCCTACGTATTCCAGAGTCCATGGATCGGTTTGCTGGCTGGTATCTTCGTTTCTGTTCTGTTGGCGTTGATACACGGTTACGCATCTATTACCCAGCGCGGCAACCAGGTGGTTTCCGGCGTTGCTATCAACTTCCTTGCAGCTGGTTTGACCGTGTTGCTTGGTCAGGCGTGGTTCTCACAAGGTGGTCGTACGCCTGCATTGGATAGCGCCAGCCGGTTCAACAACATTGAGCTTCCATTTGCTGATGCTTTGGCGGACGTCCCAGTGTTCGGCCCAATCTACGCAAACCTGATCTCCGGTCACAACATCCTGGTATATGCATCTTTCGCTGCCGTGCCGCTGGTCTGGTGGATTGTGTTCAGAACCCGCTTTGGTCTGCGTCTGCGTGCTGTTGGCGAGAACCCTTCTGCAGCTGATACAGCCGGTCTGTCAGTAACACTGCTACGTTACAGGGCAACAATCATCTGTGGTATCCTCTGCGGATTCTCTGGTGCTTACCTGTCTGTTGCGCAGGGCGCTGGTTTTATCAAGGATATGAGCGCGGGTAAGGGCTTTATTGCTCTGGCAGCTCTAATCTTTGCAAAGTGGAAGCCAGTGAACGCCATGTTCACATGCCTTCTCTTCGGATTCCTGGATGCATTGGCAATTCGTCTTCAGGGTCAGGAAATTCCTGGAATTGGTGAGGTTCCTGTTCAGGTCTTCCAGGCTCTGCCTTACGTGCTGACTGTGGTTCTGCTTGCCGGCTTTATCGGTCGCGCAATTCCACCAAAAGCATCCGGTATCCCTTACGTTAAAGAGCGTACATAAGGACAAAAACAATGAGCGCATTTGACAAACTTTTTGAAGAAGCAAAGGCGGCACGAGAAACCGCCTATGCGCCATATTCCAACTTCAAGGTGGGCGCGGCGCTGCTCACCACTGATGGCAAAGTAATCTCCGGGTGTAACGTCGAAAACGGCGCCTACCCGGAGGGCGTCTGCGCTGAAGGCGGAGCGATCTCGGCAATGGTTCGTGCTGGCTCCACCAAGATTGATGAAGTTGTCGTGATTGCAGACGCCGCGCTGTGCACACCATGTGGTGGTTGCCGTCAAAAACTTTCGGAGTTCGCGAGCAATCGGCAGATCAAGATCCATGTTGCCAATTTGGAAGGTCTGCGGAGAACCTTCACCATGGAAGAACTGCTGCCTGCTGGCTTTGAATTGAATGAACAGATTGAGGATTGATTATGAGCGGATTTGGTAAAGAGTCAGCGGATATTGTACGCGCTGCTCGTCCAGGTGATTACAAAGTTGGAATGATCCTCGGTTCTGGTCTGGGTTCTCTCTCTGAAGAAGTGGAAGACGCGGTTCGTGTGCCATATAACCGCCTCACAGGTTTCCCAGTCTCATCTGTTACTGCGCACGCAAGTGAGCTTGTTGCAGGCACTCTGGAAGGTGTACCGGTCGTTATTCTTTCCGGCCGTGCACACTACTACGAGAGCGGCAACCCATCCGTGATGCGCACTCCGCTTGAAACACTCAAAGAACTTGGTTGTGAAACAATCGTTGCAACCAATGCTGCAGGCTCCCTGCGTGAAAATATCAAACCGGGTTCTCCAATGTTGATCAACGACCACATCAACTGGTCTGGTCTGAACCCACTCATCGGCGAAGAAGACGAGAGCCGTTTCCTCGATCTGTCCGCCGCATACGATCCAGAGCTTCGTGAGCAGCTCAAAAAGGCAGCTGCTCAAGTTGGTGAAGATCTCGAAGAGGGCGTCTACATGTGGTTCTCCGGACCGTCTTTCGAGACCCCGGCAGAAATCCGCATGTCTCAGGTGCTCGGTGCTGATGCCGTTGGCATGTCCACCGTTCCGGAAGTGATCATGTCTCGCTTCCTTGGCATGCGCGTCGCAGCAATCTCCACCATCACCAATATGGGAGCTGGCCTACAAGCCCACGGCCTCTCTCATGATGAAACCAAGGAAATGGCCCCGCTTGGAGCGGCCAAGATCAAAAAGATTTTGCGTGCCTTCCTCAAAAACATGGCTTGAAGGAAACTGGCAAAATGACCGAAGCATCGATAAAAGAAACAGCAAAGCGTGCTCTAGGACTAATCGATCTAACCAACCTGAATGATGATTGTACTGCAGAAGATGTAGCAGCACTTATTGAGCGCTCCACTACACCTTACGGTCACACTGCAGCCATCTGCATCTGGCCTCGCTTTGTAAAGCAGGCCGCTGAACTGCTGAAGAACTCACCGGTCCGTATTGCGACTGTTGTGAACTTCCCTGCTGGCGGTGAAGACACAGCTGCAGTGATCGAAGAAACCAAACAGGCTCTCGCGGACGGCGCGGACGAAATCGACCTCGTCATGCCATATCGCGCATTCGCTGAAGGCCGTCGTGGTTTCGCTGAAGATCAGATCAAACAGGTGCGTGAAGCAATTCCTGCTCCAGCATTGCTGAAGGTTATCCTTGAAACTGGTGAGCTGAAGGATCCTCGTCTGATCCACGTCGCTTCCGAAGTTGCTGTTGCGCAGGGCGCAGACTTCATCAAAACCTCAACAGGTAAGGTGAAGGTCAACGCAACTCTGGAAGCTGCTGAAATCATGCTCAACGTTCTGCGTGAAACTTCCAAGGAAGATCACCGCACTGTTGGCTTCAAGCCAGCTGGTGGTGTGCGCAGCGTAGAAGACGCAGCTGAATACCTCAAACTGGCTGACGAACTGATGGGCAGCAACTGGGTATCCGCAGCAACGTTCCGTTTCGGCGCAAGTGGCCTGCTTGATGCAGTGCTCGCTGGCATCGAAGACCGTGACAACACCACTAAAGAGACCTACTGATATGCTTCCTCAAGAAATCGTTCGTAAGAAACGTGAAGGCGAAGTCCTTAGCAAAGAAGAAATACAGTTCTTCGTAAAGGGCATTACCGACAATAGCGTAACCGAGGGGCAGATTGCTGCTCTGGCAATGGCTGTGTTCTTCAATGGTCTCTCCGTGAACGAGCGTGTTGCTCTGACACTTGGCATGCGCGACAGCGGCGACGTTCTCGACTGGTCTGACATCGATGCGCCAATCGTTGACAAACACTCCACCGGTGGTGTTGGCGACAACGTATCTCTGATGCTCGCGCCTGCTCTGGCTGCAAACGGTGCTGCTGTTCCAATGATCTCTGGTCGTGGCCTCGGTCACACCGGTGGTACACTGGATAAGCTGGAAACCATCCCGGGCTACACCGCAAAACCATCCAACGAACTGTTCCGCAAGGTTGTTCGTGACGTTGGCTGCGCGATCATCGGCCAGACCGGTGACCTGGCACCTGCTGACAAGCGCTTCTATGGCATCCGTGATGTGACCGCGACTGTTGAGAGCATTGATCTCATCACTGCATCTATCCTCTCCAAGAAGCTCGCTGCTGGCCTTGAAACTCTGGTTCTCGACGTTAAGTGGGGCACTGGCGCATTCATGGCAAACTATGAAGATGCAAAAGCTCTGGCAGAAAGCCTCGTACTTGTTGCAAACGGCGCAGGTCTTAAAACCACTGCGCTGCTGACCGACATGAACGAGTCTCTGGCATCTGCTGCTGGTAACGCGATCGAAGTTCAGAACGCTGTCGACTTCCTCAAAGGAACTCACGTTGACAACCGTCTGTGGGATGTGACCGTTGCAATCGGTGCAGAAGGTCTTGCCACGTCTGGTCTTGCTGACTCCGTTGATGACGGTAAGAAGAAGATGGAAGAAGCCTTCACCTCCGGCAAGGCAGCTGAAATCTTCGGCAAGATGGTTGGTGAACTCGGCGGTCCAAACGACTTCATGGAGAAGCCGGAAGCATACCTTGCCAAGGCACCAATCCAGCGCGCGGTTTATGTGCCGGAAGCATCCCTGATCACTGGTGTGAATGCACGTGCAGTTGGTCTGGCAGTTGTTGAACTTGGTGGTGGTCGTCGTGCCGCAGCGGATGAAATTGATCCTGCTGTTGGTCTGACAGACATCGCTGGTGTTGGCACAACTGTCGACAGCGAAACTCCAATCGCTGTGATCCACGCACACACCGAAGATCAGGTAGAGCGCGCAGAAAAAGTTCTGCGTGACGCATACTCCTTCGGTTCTGCAGCGGACGTTAAAGAGTTCGCCACAGTTCGTGACCGTATTGCGCCTTAATCCGCGCAGCAATAATTAACTGGCAGGACAGCCTCTCACCTCTATTAGAGCAGACATTATCTGATTGAGAGCTGTCCTCCAAAACGAAGGAAACGCGAATGCCACGCGCAATTTTGTGTGTACTCGACAGCTTCGGTATCGGTGCAGCCGACGACGCTGACAAGTTTGGCGATGTCGGCTCCGACACCCTCGGTCACATTGCTGATGCATGTGCAGAAGGCAAAGGCGATAAAGAAGGTCTGCGTAGCGGTCCTCTTTCCGTGCCAAACATGGATCGTCTTGGACTGGGCGCTGCTGCTCGTGCATCCACTGGCAAAGCTGTCAAAGGTCTGGATTTTGCGGGCACTCCGGAAGCCAATTGGGGCTACGCTGCTGAAGTCTCCAACGGTAAGGACACACCATCGGGCCACTGGGAAATCGCTGGCGTGCCGGTCACGTTCGACTGGGGCTACTTCCCGGATGAAAACCCATCCTTCCCTGCAGAGCTGGTCGAAAAGATCATCGAAGTAGGCGAACTGCCCGGCGTTCTGTGCCTGACACATGGATCCGGTACTGTTGTCATCGAGGAATTCGGTGAAGAGCACGTCAAAACCGGTAAGCCGATCCTCTATACCTCCGCGGACAGTGTTCTTCAGATCGCTGCTCACGAAGAGACCTTCGGCCTTGAGCGTTTGCTCGACCTGTGTGTGAAGTGCCGCAAGCTGGTTGACGAATACAACATCGGTCGTGTGATTGCCCGTCCGTTTGCTGGCTCAGTTGAAGCTGGCTTCGAGCGGACTGCAAACCGTCGTGACTACTCTGTTCTTCCTCCAGCTCCAACTGTTCTGGACCGTCTGGAAGGCGCAGGCCGTCAGGTGATCGGCATCGGCAAGATCTCCGACATCTACGCGGCGCAGGGTGTGACCAAGGTTCTCAAGGGTGCTGGCAACGATCAGCTCTTTGATCGCACGCTGGAAGCAATGGACTTGGCGAAAAACGGGGATCTCGTATTCTCCAACTTCGTCGACTTCGACATGCTTTACGGTCACCGCCGTGACGTACCGGGTTACGCTGCAGCTCTGGAACACTTCGACAAGCGTTTGCCAGAGATGGTCGAAAAGATGAACGACGGCGACCTGCTCATTCTGACTGCTGATCACGGTTGTGACCCAACCTGGAAGGGTACAGACCATACACGTGAACACGTGCCTGTTCTGGCACTGGTCAAAGGCGAGCAGGGCTCCGACATCGGAGCTCGTCCGACATTTGCTGATATCGGTGAATCAGTAGCCAAGCACCTTGGTATCCCCGCTGGTGAAAACGGAAATAGTTTTCTGTAGATCCATCAGGGAATTGTGAAAATAAACTGGGCAAGCTTTGTTTGCCCGGTTTAGTGTACCGCGATATATTTCCGAATTGCCTATGAATTGCAATCGTTAAGGGTGCAGGGAGAGGCACCCGTCGTGTTACATTAAGAGGGGAATGCAACATGCAGGCTCGCACGTTTACTGCTCAGCAAGATGGAAGTCTGACGCCTGAGATGAAACAGGCGTTTGAAGAAGATGGCTTTCTGATCCTTGAAGGATTTGCATCTCCGGAAGAATGCGACCAACTCAAAGCGCGCATGACCCGGCTGATTGACGAGTTCGATCCGTCAACCGTTGCGTCAGTGTTCGAAACCAATGCACAGACCCATGCGAAGGACGCTTATTTCCGTGAAAGCGGCGATAAGATCCGTTTCTTCTTCGAGGCTGAGGCATTTGATGAGACCGGTGCTCTGACCAAGGACAAACATCAGGCGCTCAACAAGGTCGGCCATGCTCTGCATGACTATGACCCGGTGTTTGAGCAGTTTTCACGCTCTGCGAAAATGCAGCGTGTTGCAAAAGACATTGGACTAGCCGAGCCATTGCTTGCCCAGTCCATGTACATCTTCAAACCGCCGCACATCGGCGGAGAAGTAAACAATCACCAGGACTCCACATTCCTCCACACAACCCCGTTGACCTGCACCGGTTTCTGGTTCGCTCTGGAAGATGCGGACGAAACCAATGGCGGGTTGTATGGTGTGCCGGGTGGTCACAAAGGACCACTTCGCCAACGCTTCCACTACAACGGTGAAGGCTTGGTCATGGAGACCCTGGACGAAACCCCACTCGAAAAATCTGCAGATGATGCAGCTCCACTTGTCGCCCCAAAAGGAACCCTTGTTATCCTCCACGGTCTGGTGCCACACAAATCTGCACCCAACCGTTCCGATAAATCCCGTCACGCTTATGCCTTGCATATGGTAGACGGTACGGCGAAATGGTCGGATGACAACTGGATTGTTCGGGCTAAAGACAAGCCAATGCATGGATTTTAAGAAATGAGACCAACGCAAAATGTGGTGCCACGTGCTGAATTGCACTGCCATATCGAAGGCGCAGCACCTCCAACGCTCGTAAGAAAGCTGGCTCAACGCTATGATGTAGACCTTGGTGATCTGTTTGACGCCAACGGAGCCTACAGCTGGCATGATTTTACAACCTTCATTAAACAGTACGATGAAGCCGCATCCTTGTTCCGTCGCCCAGGCGATTACGCAGAATTGGCGGAAACCTACTATAAGATGCTGGCAGCCGAAGGTGTGATCTACGCGGAAGTGTTCATCTCCCCTGACCACGCTGTCAAAGCTGGCCTGAGCTACAAATCCTATCTGGAAGGTATTGTAGCTGGTCTGGAACGCGCAAAGGCCGATACCGGCATTGAAGGTCGTCTGGTACCGCTCGGCGTGCGTCATGAAGGTGCTGAATCCGTTGAAGCTGCGGTCAAGGCCGTCATCGACAACCCGCACCCACTGGTGACCGGTTTCGGTCTGGCAGGTGATGAGCGTATCGGTCCGGCAAAGGACTTCGAAAAAGCGTTCGCAATGGCGGGGGAAGCAGGTCTCGGCCTCACAGCACACGCCGGTGAGTTTGGCGGCGCAGAAAGCGTGCGCGACGCGCTCGACTACCTGAAGATCACGCGTATTGGTCACGGTGTCCGCGCGGTTGAAGATGAAGCACTGGTCCAGCGTCTGGTGGATGAGGAAATCACCCTTGAAGTGTGCCCACAGTCCAATATCGCGCTTGGCGTATACTCAAACCTGCGCTTCCACCCAGTGAACCTACTGCGTCAGGCTGGTGTTCGCCTCACCTTGAACTCCGATGATCCGCCATTCTTCCACACCACACTCGGTCATGAGTACGTTGAGACTTCTCGTACATTTGGATGGACCTACGACATTCAAAAGTCCATCACCAAGAACGCGCTGGAAGCGGCCTTCGTGGATGAGGAAACCCGTACCATTCTTCTCAAGCGTTTGGAAACTCTCACAGCAGATGCATGAGTTTCTTCTTGAGTTGAGTGGGCATAAGCAGCAAAACTGGCCAAGCTGGGTTGCTTGTGCTCCAAAATTGAGAGCGTAGCTAAAAAAGCCCGTGCCTCCATAAAAAGGTGCGGGCTTTAGTGTGTAGTGATTACAAGCGGAGACTGGCCCTCAGCAGGAAAATACCTGAGGATCAGAGGATCTGTTTGATCGCTTCAAGCTCTCATGTATAAGCTGGTCAACCAGACTTCACTAAACCCGGTGAAACTAAAATTTGAGTGCTTTCCAAGCCTCATCAGGCAAAATGACAGGAACCGACGAAGATGGAGATGCAAGCATCGCAAGCTTTGTCCTTGCTCAATGCAAGAGCCGTGCGTGAACGCTCACATATGCTTTTGGAGCTGGGACTGCAGGGCGAACTTGAGCACTTTGCCGTCGATCTATCGCACCTGGCAGAAGCTGCTCGCAGAACACTCGCAGCGACCGATAACACCTATCCCGACAGGCAGATCCCGTTTCACGCCCGCTGGCGTCATTTTGAGACTGGCGGCGTAGACCGTTGGGCCATGCTGGCAGGGGCGCGCCGCTTCTCCGACGTGCAAGGCATGGGCCGTACTGCGTTCGATCTGGCAATCGTCTCCGCATTGCTCGATGCTGCCGCTGGCGACAAGTGGAAGTACCGTGAGGCGATCACCGGGGAGACCTTCACACGTTCAGAAGGTCTGGCAGTTGGCTCCCTTGCCATGTTCTCCGCAGGCTTCTTCTCCGATGAACCGTTGGACCCGCTCCGCGCAGATGCCATTACCTTGTTCCGGTTGGACAAGGATGAGCTTGCCGAAGGTTTGCAGGTAACCGACGAGAACGAGCTCATAGGTTTGGATGGCCGTCTCTCATTGCTGAACCGTCTGGGAGAGGCTGTATCCTTGCGTCCAGACCTGTTTGGCAAAGAAGAAGAGCCACGTCCGGGCGGTCTTTTTGATGTTCTTTATGAGGAAGGCCAGAAAGGACCGCTGGAGGCTGAACGTATTCTGGAAGTGGTGCTTGATGGTCTGGGGCCGGTCTGGCCCAACCGTGAGCAGATTGATGGAGTGATCCTTGGCGACACATGGCGTCATTCCAAAGTCACAGCTCAGGATAAAACCGACAAATTGGTGCCTCTGCACAAACTTTCTCAATGGATTGCTTATTCTTTAGTTGAACCTCTCTCGTGGGCTGGTATTGAGATGGCAAACATTGATGGTCTGACTGGCCTTGCGGAATATCGCAATGGTGGATTGTTCATGGACACAGGCGTGCTACGCCTGAAAGATCCGGTACAATCCTTGAAGAGACATGAAGTAAGTAGCGAGTTGATTGTTGAATGGAGAGCGCTCACGATTGCTCTCCTCGATAAGCTCGCGGACTGGATTCGGGCGGATTTGTCTGTATCGCGGGATCAGCTGCCATTGGCATGTGTGCTGGAAGGCGGATCCTGGGCTGCGGGACGACAGATTGCCCTTGAAAAACGCGGTGACGGATCTCCACCCCTGATGGTTATCAGCGATGGAACGGTTTTCTGATCCGGAACCTGCAACCAATTGCACCCGAGAAGATCAGGTGCCTAATTTAATAGAAGCACTGCCATGTACATGCTGACAAAAGGCAGCTGCACATACAAGACCCGATTGGGTTGAAAAAGAGGAACACGATGTCCGGCGCAACAGTAATCGCTCACCCGCTTGTCCAGCATAAGCTGACCCACATGCGGAGAAAAACAACTCCGACGCAGGACTTCCGCCGCTTGCTGCGCGAAATCTCCTTGTTGCTGTGCTACGAAGTAACACGCGACTTGAAGATGACTACCCAGACCATCGACACTCCGGTTGCTGAAATGGAAGCACCTGTTCTGGCTGGTAAAAAGCTCTGCTTTGCTTCCATCCTGCGCGCTGGTAATGGCCTGCTGGAAGGCATGCTGGAACTGATCCCGTCCGCTCGTGTTGCGCACATCGGTCTATACCGCGATCCTAAGACTCTGGAAGCAGTGGAATACTACTTCAAGGCTCCTCAGGAGCTGGATGAGCGTCTGGTAATCGTTGTTGACCCAATGCTGGCAACTGCAAACTCCGCAATCTCCGCAGTTGAGCGCCTGAAAAAGCGCGGTGCAAAGAACATGGTGTTCGTATGCCTGCTGGCAGCTCCTGAAGGTGTTGCGCGCTTCAACGAAGCGCATCCGGATGTGCCGATCTACACCGCGGCCATCGATGAAAAGCTCAACGAAAAGGGCTACATCATCCCGGGTCTGGGTGATGCCGGTGACCGGATGTACGGTACAAAATAAACCGACTTGGTTTAATCAAAGGCGTCAGGCATCAAGTCTGGCGCCTTTTTCTTGCAGAGCACCCTCAAGAAAGATAGACAGAAATATCAGAGGCGAAGCGCATCTCAAAACTGTGTATTCGTCCATTATGAGGTTCAGAGCGCTTTTGTAAGCTCAGACGCATAAGGGGATGGTGGAATGTCGATCAAAGCTCGTACCCGTATGAAGGTGTGTTGTATTTCAACAGCGGACGAAGCAGCCACCGCCGTTGCTTGCGGTGCCGATGCTCTCGGCCTTGTTGCCCACATGCCCTCCGGTCCCGGTGTGATTGAAGATGATCTTATTCATAACATTGCCCGACAGGTGCCACCGCCTGTTGCAACCTGGCTCTTGACCTCACGCAAATCTGCAAAAGATATCGTCGAACATGCACTGACCTGCGGCACCAACACAGTGCAGATTGTCAGTCCGATTGATCCTTCAGAGTATCACGAACTGCGTCTGGACCTGCCAGCCTGCACCCGTGTTGTCCAGGTGGTTCACGTGGAAGATGAATACTCCTTTGAAATCGCTCAGGAATACAGCCGAGTCGCAGATGCGATCCTGCTCGACTCCGGTTCCCCTGACAACGACGTCCTTGGCGGAGCCGGCCGAACCCACGACTGGGATTTAAGCCGTCATTTCGTTGAAAAACTTGATGTTCCGGTGTTTTTGGCTGGTGGTCTGACGCCGCAAAATATCATCGAAGCTATTGAGACCGTAAAGCCTTACGGTGTCGATGTTTGCAGTGGTGTTCGGGTCGACGGTCGCCTTGATGCAGGACGCATGGCAGAATTTGCTGCTGCACTTGCCTGTACCTGATGCTTAAAGTGATCTCCGAAAAACTTGTGCTTTGATTAGACGACTTGCCTTTTTCTTCCGCCCGACGGTATACCTGTAAAAGGTAATGGGCAAAATTCTGGGCGATATCTTGATGCACTTGTAAATCTGAGGTGTTGCACTGCCTGCAAGGAACGGGGGCGTACGTGCAGCGTTATATCTGGTTGGCGGCTATTGTTATGTGCGCCGCTCTCATTATCCCTCAGTTACTTGAAGATCGCTTGCTGGGCGTTGTGGAAGTGTATGATACACAATCAGAAAACGCCGCTGATTCCCCGTCAAAACGCATCACGCGAATTCGCAAATCCCCCAATGGTCACTTCATGGCCACAATAAAGATCAATGGTCATAAGACCCAAGCGTTGATTGACACGGGCGCAAGTCACCTTGCAATTCCGCAGAGTGTTGCCCGAAAAGCAGGCATAAGAGTGCGAAATGAGGACTTCACAGTCGAGGTGCGCACCGCAAATGGTATCACGTCAGGTGCAACAGCCTTTATTTCAAACCTCTATTTGGGCTCAATTCATATACGCAACGTTAAAAGTCTTATCCTTAAAGATGAAGCACTCTCGCAGGTTCTTCTGGGAATGTCTGCGTTGAACAGACTTGGCAAGATCACACTTGGAAACAAAGAACTCGTGATCACACCGAGATAAGCAATAAAAATGAAATCTGTTTCCTGCGGCCTTTGAATGGGCGGTATCCTTTTGTCTTGCTTGTACTAATTCTCGTTTCGTAGGAGGTTGGTAAGCAATGAATGACCTGAAGGGAGGCAGGTCAGTAGTAGAAAGGAAATGCGGTGACCATTCGTGATTTTGGTGAATTGGAGAACCGGCAAACTGTCAAAGAAGTGACACTGCGTGGTGGAAACCTCAGCGCAAGCATCCTCACTTACGGCGCAACAGTTCAAAAACTGTGCCTTGGCGATCGCATCCTCACACTCGGCTTTGACAATCTGCGCGACTATGAGCTGCACTCACCACATTTCGGCGCCACTGCTGGACGCTGTGCCAACCGCATCGCAAATGGTTGCTTTACAATCGGCTCAGATGAGGTCCAGCTCACGGTCAACGAAGATGGGCGGCACCACCTGCACGGTGGCCAGAAAGGCTTTGCGCACCGCGTCTGGACCATTGAGGAAGCCAGCAATGACAGCGTCCTGCTGTCGCTTGTCTCTCCTGATGGGGAAGAAGGCTATCCTGGTACGGTAAATGTCACCTGCCGCTACACCCTGACCAAAGATGACACGCTACGCATCGAGTTTTCCGGAACAACTGACAAGCCGACACTGCTAAATCTGGCCCATCACAGCTATTTCAATCTGGGCGATCATGCAGACATCACAATGCACCAGGTCATGATCCCGGCGCGCTCCTACCTTCCTGTGTCCGAAGACCTGATCCCCACGGGTGAAATCCTCGACGTGGCTGGCACCGCCTATGATTTCCGTGAGTTGCGCCAGATACAGGATGAACAGGATACCCGTTTCGACACCAACTTCTGCCTCAGACAGTTCCGTCTGGAAAAGCCGGAGTTGTCTGCTGTCGTGTTTGAGCCGGACACCGAACTCAAGATGGAAGTCTGGTCAACCGAGCCGGGCATACAGTTTTACGATGGTAGTTCGCTCAATACACCCGTTCCCGGGTTCAACGACAAAATGTACGGCCCCCGGGCAGGCCTTTGTCTGGAGCCACAATGCTGGCCCGATAGCCCAAACCACGAAGAATTTGCATGTTCCACGCTTCAGCCAACTGAGCGTTACCAACAAATAACAGAGTACCGTTTCATCTGATGCACCAGGGAAAGAAGTGCATCAGGCCCTGTAAAGGACGATAATAGTGAAGACCATCTTTTCGCCTGATCAGCTGCTGCACGACCCAGCCAACGAAATCTCCGACGGGAAACTGGTCCCCGCCAATGAGACACCCTCCCGTGCCGAAATCGTTCTTGAACACCTCAAGAAAGCCCGGTTTGGTGAAGTGCTCACGCCAAAAGAGTTTTCTCTGACTCCAATCCTGAAGGTACATGACGCCGATTATATCAGCTTCCTGCAGGATTTCTGGGCGCTGTGGCAGGCGGAAGGGCGCACAGAAAAAGAGGCCTTCCCATTCGTCTGGCCGGTCCACGGCCTCAGACATGATATCGTTCCTGATCAAATTGACGGAAAACTCGGGTTCTACTCTTTCGATGCTGGCTCACCTATGGGAGAGCACACATGGATGGCGGCGCGTAAGAGTGCTGAAACTGCACTGACGGGCGCTGATTTGATCCTCTCCGGCGACAACTCCGCCTTCGCGCTCTGCCGGCCTCCAGGACACCACGCCCACCGCCGCTTGTATGGCGGCTACTGCTTCCTCAACAATGCGGCTATCGCAGCCCAACACCTACGTGACCAAGGGGTGGGCAAGGTCACAGTCTTCGACGTGGACTATCATCACGGAAACGGCACGCAGGCCATCTTCTATGACCGTGCGGACGTGCAGTTCCTCTCCATCCATGCGGACCCGAAAGTTGAGTTCCCGTATTATCTTGGCCATGCAAACGAACGCGGCCTGAAAGAAGGGGCGGGGTACAATCACAACTATCCTCTTCCGCATGGCACCACATGGGACATGTGGGAAGAGGCCTTGGAAGAAGCCTGTCACAATATCGAGAAGTTCGCTCCTGACGTCATCGTGATCTCATTGGGGTTGGACCCTTTTGAGAACGATCCGATCTCCCAGTTCAAACTGAAGACTGATGACTTCACCAAAATTGGCAGCCGCATTGCCCGACTGGGTAAACCCACACTGTTTGTGATGGAAGGCGGCTATGCGGTCGGTGACCTCGGCATCAACTGCACCAAAGCACTGAGCGGATATCTGGATACTGTGAAGGTGGCATCCTGATCTCCAACCATGCCTGAAATCCATTTTTTGCGCAGCGGCGGGAGGATATCTTTCCCGCCAAGTGTGTCTTGCTGTATCACCCCTCTTGAAAGCGGCTTGCAATATGCGTACATCCTTGCGGACTGAGATTTCTTAAAGCGTATTCCCTAAGGTGGGGGACGGTTTTCGGATAACGACACAAGAGAATATGAGGGATTGAAGTGGTCTGGCCTGTTCCATAACAGGGCTGCTGCTTTAAGCGATCAAATAATGCCAGAACAAAAAAGTCCGCCAACAAGCCTGTTTTGGTTGTTTTTCAGCCCGTTTGGCCGCATTTCCCGCGAGCCATATTGGCTGGCGTTTGGCCTGATCTGGTGTATTTTGTTCATCGCGCTGAATATCACCGTCGGTTCTATGCAGGATACCTATATCACGTCCGGCACCACGGAACTGCCACTGGCAGAGATCTACAGCGACATGCTGTCCACCAATCCGTTGCTGTACCCACTCCTGCTCTTCACAAACTTCATTGTATTCATGCTGGTGATGAAGCGCCTGCAGGATCGCGGCATCACGGGCTTTGTTGCGCTGACACTCTTCTTGCCTTTCCTCAATCTGATTGTGCCAATTGTGGTTGGTTTCCTGAAGACCCAGGACGGTCCGAACAAGTACGGCCCTACGGCAAACAGCCGCCCGATCCGACCCAAAAGATAAGTTGCTCAATTGAGAATTTGCAGCGCTATGGGCCAATGAAAATCACGAAGTTCTGGCAACTCGTGATTGACCATCAGCCGCAGCGCAGCTACATCTCGGAGCATGACTGATACGCTTGCTCCTGCGGTACAAATCTGCCGCGACCTCATCCGCTGCCCAAGTGTTACCCCGGCTGAAGGCGGTGCACTTTCCACACTCGAAAAACTGCTTGCAGACGCCGGTTTCACCGTCTCCCGCGTGACGTTCTCAGATGAGAATACACCGGACGTTGAGAACCTGTTTGCCACCATCGGCACAGGTAAACCACACTTCGTATTCGCTGGTCACACCGATGTTGTGCCCGTTGGCGACGAAGCAGCATGGACCCACGGTCCCTTCGACGGAACTATCGCAGACGGCAAGCTTCATGGTCGTGGAACCGCAGACATGAAAGGCGGTGTGGCCGCATTCGCTGCCGCCGCAATCGACTATGTCAAAGCGCATCCAAACGGAATTCCCGGCCAGATCTCCTTCCTGATCACAGGCGACGAAGAAGGCCCGGCCATCAACGGCACAGTTAAGCTGCTGGAATGGGCAAAAGAGCAGGGGCAAGTATTTGACGCCTGCATTGTGGGCGAACCAACCAACCCGGATGCTCTCGGTGATGCAATCAAAGTTGGCCGCCGCGGCTCGTTAACCGGCACAATCAAAGTCAACGGCACACAGGGCCACGTCGCTTATCAGCATCTGGCCGATAACCCGGTACCGGGCATGCTCAAACTCTTGAGCGCTGTTGCAGAAGTGGAACTCGACGAAGGCAACGAGCGCTTCCAGCCTTCCAATCTGGAAATCACGACCGTTGATGTTGGTAATACAGCAACCAACATTATCCCGGCGCATGTCATGGCGAGGTTCAACATTCGCTTCAACGATCAATGGTCTGTCAGCTCTCTAAGCGAACACATCACGAAGCTGCTGAGTGATGCAGCGCCAGAAGGCCTTGACTGGAGCATTGAGTTCGCCAGAGAGGCAACCGACAGCTTCCTGACCCATGACGAAGCCCTGATTCAGACCTTGTCCAACTCCATCAAGACTGTCACGGGTCGCACCCCGGAACTTTCAACCGGCGGCGGAACCTCCGATGCGCGTTTCATCAAGAACTACTGTGCAGTTGTTGAGTTCG
This sequence comes from Pseudovibrio japonicus, assembly GCF_014651595.1. Classification (GTDB taxonomy): domain Bacteria; phylum Pseudomonadota; class Alphaproteobacteria; order Rhizobiales; family Stappiaceae; genus Pseudovibrio; species Pseudovibrio japonicus. The sequence goes on from NZ_BMXE01000008.1 coordinate 158,822, forward strand.
GGCTGGTCGGGCAGACCATGCACAAGGTTGATGAACACGTTGCTGTCTCTGACATCGAACAGCTCGCTGACATCTACCTCCGCTTCCTGCAAGATTACTTTCAAGCCTAGCAGATTTGAGAATTTTATATTTTGACGTTTCCAAGCATTCAGGAAATCCGAGCCTATAGCACTGCCTCGTGGCAGGTGGTGATGGGAAACCCGGAAGCCTTGCAGCAGTTCGACTTGTCTGTTGCAGGGTTTTGGCGATCATTCTACGCGCAGCTTGTTGCCTTAGCTTTGGGTCTAGCAAGCCTGTTGATATTCATACCTTTCTCGGCCGATGGCAGCATTTTGCAACTAGGCGAGTTTTTGGGTGGGCAACCTTCAGAGGTGCTTTACAGATTAGCCATCTACGTTGTTGTTCTGATTTGGCCTGCACTAAATTGCGTGGTGTTTGCTTACACGACTGGTTGCCTGTCAGACCGTTTAGGTATTCGTGATACCTACAGCAACTATATAATAGTAAGAAACTGGGCGACGGTTGTCTTAGCTTGTTTTACGATCCTGTTTGAGCTGTTGATGCGCCTTTCTGGTTCGGCTCTGTTGGAACAGGTGCTTGCTTATCTGCCCGCTTTTTTGGGACTTTGGGTATATTTTAGAGTTGCTCGATTAGTAGCTTTAGCAACAATACCAGTTTCGTTCGGGTTGCTCGCGCTGGAGTTTGTTGTGGACTTGGCTCTTGTTCTCATACCAACATACCTAATCTTCACACCAGTATTCGTCATCAGTATGTTAGCAGGCTGGGTATTTTAGACGATTATAGATTGAAAGTGTTTTTCGATGGCTCTTAGCATTCAGGAAATTGGGCAGTCCTGCATAGCATCATGGCGGGTGATGAAGGGGGAAACAGAGGCGTTGCAGCAGTTTGACCTGTCTGCAGATGGCTTCTGGCGCTCCTTTTTGGTTATCTTTCTGCTGCTTCCCTTCTATTTCCTGAGCCTCATCTCAGAGCAAGCCCTGATGCTCGAATACAATCTGGAGCAGGGGCAGGAGGCAGCCGAGATCGCTTCTGGCGGCGCACTGCTCTATATCGGCAAAACCCTGTCTCTGTTTGTAGACTGGGTCACCTTCCCAATTGTCCTTGCTGTGTTGGCAGGCTCTATAGGGATCAAGCGCACCTACGGTCCTTACATCATCGTCCGAAACTGGAGCACACTACTCATCCTGCTGCCGCAGACGCTTTTGAACCTGCTCTACCTCGCAGGCATCATCCCGTCTGCTTTGCTGGTCATGCTGACCTTCCCCATTGTCGGGTGGGTTCTGTGGTTCAGATTCCAAATCGCCCGCGTCGCAGGGGACTGCAATGTCTCAACCGCCATCGGTCTGGTGATTCTGGATTTAGTCCTGTCGATCCTGATCAGCGCCTCGTTTGACCGCCTATTTGCTTGATCAAACCAGTTTTTCTTCAACCCCTTCAAATTTTCGGTAGCGCTCCTCTCAGTTTCCGCGCAAACTTAACGTGGAGGAAAATTGGGAGGGACGGAAATGTCAGACAATCATCTGACCGCGCCTGCGGGTGCGCAAAACTCGCCACACAAACCGGCGAAGCCTATTGTTCGTCATGTCACTCTGGAGGATGTCACAAGCTCCCTGAAGCTTGGAATTCTGGACTTCGTAAAGACGCCGGTGATTGGCCTGACCTTCGGCGCGTTCTTTATGATCGGCGGCATACTGGTCACGCTGCTCTCGTTCTGGGTGGACATGAGCTACATCAGCTACCCGCTGGCCTGCGGCTTCCTGCTGCTCGGCCCATTCGCAGCGCTCGGGCTTTATGAAGCATCCAGGCAGCTACAGTCAGGACAAACACCCCGCATGGGCGGCCTGTTCACCCTCATGTGGGAACAACGCCGTGGTGAAATCGCGTGGATGGCCTTCGTGGTCATCTTCATCCAGTTCCTATGGATGTTTAAGGTCCACCTGCTGCTGGCTCTCTTTCTGGGAATGAAGGGTTACGGCACGTTTATGCAGTTCGTGCAGACAGTCTTTGAAACGCCAGATGGACTGCTGTTTCTTTTCGCAGGCCACATAGTTGGCGCTTTCTTTGCTCTGCTGCTCTTTGCAGTCAGCGTGGTGTCTTTCCCGATGCTGTTGGATACAGAGGTGGACTTTGTGACCGCGATGATAACCAGCTTCAAGGTGGTCACGGGAAGTCCAGTGGTGATGGTTGGCTGGGGACTGCTCATCACCGCAATTTTGATGGCCTCAATGATCCCGGCGTTTGTCGGCTTGCTGGTCACGTTGCCAGTGCTCGGGCATACTACGTGGCATCTGTACAAACGGGTAGTTACTTTCAAGGAATAGTAAAACCTTGGCGAACCGGAGGTGGATTACCTCCGGTTTCGATTGTCAGGGCCAGATAGGAGAGCGTCTAGTCTTCTTCATCCGCTGGAGCTTCATCAGGCGCGATGTTTTTCAAACTATCCTGATAGGCGAGAAATGACGCTTCATCCTCTTCCGGAGTGCGGTAATCCACCTGAGTGAGGTAAAGCCCCTCAGGCACAGCGACAGGCCCACAGGCCTTTCTGTCACACGCCTCAAGTGCGGCCTTCAGATCATCTTTGGTCCAGCGCTCTTCGCCCACAAGACGTAGACTGCCCACCATAGACCGAACCTGATTGTGCAGGAAGGACCGTGAGCTGCATTCCAAAAACACATGATAGCCCTGCCGATACACGCAGATGCGCTCCATCGTCTTCCACGGGCTCTTTGCCTGACAGCGTGTATGCCGAAACGTCGTGAAATCATGGTGGCCAAGCAGCACTTGCGCCGCTTCGTTCATGGCCTCCGCATCCAGCTCCGGTTTCACATACCACGCCAGCCCGCGATCATGGGTCAGCGGCTCAAGTCGGTTGGCGATCTTGTAGCGGTAGTGACGGCGGATCGCGGAAAAGCGGGCATCAAAACCAAGTCCGGCTTTCTCGCAGGCCAGAATGGCAACAGGGTCCGGCTGCGCATGAAAGTTCAGCGCATTTTTGACCGTTTCAGCAGGCCAGTCCTTTTCAAGATCCAGATGCGCCACCTGTCCGGTTGCATGCACACCGGAATCCGTACGCCCTGCGCCGCCGATGGTGACAGTCTCGCCCGTGAAAGATTTGATTGCGCGCTCAATAACACCCTGAACTGTAGGTCCGTTGTCCTGACGCTGCCAGCCCACAAAAGGGCGTCCGTCATAATCAATGGTAATCTTGTAACGCGGCATTCTTGTTCTTTGCAAAGTTAAGCGAGCAGACTGTGAGCCAGTGTGCTGAAGGTTAGACAGGCATGTGCCCGCAGGATATCTCGGAAATTCCGCGCTGTACTATCAGATTTGCAAGAGCAAGGCCAGACCTCACACGGTGGCCACAAGAGAACCTACTCAAACTCCTGAAAAGGTGTGGCATAGCTCACTTCAACGGGCAGGTCTTTATGCCCTGCATGTGTAAACGGCAAAGCCATGAAGATTGGTCCGGCGTATGGTCCTTGCACCTTTTTTGCCAGCTCGCCATCAAAGCCGAAGCGAGAATAGTAGTCAGGGGCACCCAGCACCAGCACCAGATCTTCACCCATCCCTTGAAGGTCATCCAGTGCTTCTTGAATAAGCTTGGTGCCAACCCCTTTGTTCTGCATAGCAGGGTCAACACAAACAGGAGCAAGGCAGCTGATTTTGAGACTGTGTCCCTTGCCAGAACCCGTCACACGGGAAAAGGCGAGGTGCCCGAGCAGATTGCCGTCACGATCCGTTGCAATCCGCTCCAGAACCAGCGCCCCACAGGCGCGCAGTCGTTCGACAAGGCGCCCTTCATTGTTCTGCCCAAAGGCCCGAGCCAGCAGAGATAAAATGGCAGGCTCGTCTTTCTTCTCAGGCGCGCGCAGACCAACCTGATCCTCTCCAATCTGGTGGAACTCAACCATGATGCCTCCGCGCTTCCTACTGTTACTTAAGGAAAGCCTATCTGATTACGCTGGGTCAGGAAACTGTTTCTCCAACACTAAGCTTAGAGCCACGTAAAAATTCCTCGGCAGACATCGCCTTTTTGCCCGCACGCTGAACCTGCACCAGCTTGATCGCGCCAGAACCGCAGGCAACGCTTAAAGTGTTGGCTTCTGCTTCCAGAACTTCACCAGCAGCACCTGTCCCATCAGCCAGATGACTGCGCAGGATCTTCACCCGCTCAGGATTCTTCCCGCCCAGCTCCATCTCGCACCATGCACCGGGGAAGGGAGAAAGACCGCGAATGTGGTTGTGTACTTGCTCTGCCGGCAATGACCAGTCAACGCGCGTTTCGCTCTTCTGAATCTTCTTGGCATAAGTCACACCCTCATCAGTCTGAGGCGTAGCGCCAAGAGCACCGCGGGAAAGGGCCGAAAGCGCCCGCACCATCAGATCGCCGCCCAAAGCGGAAAGCCGGTCATGCAACTCACCAGCTGTCATGTCTTCGGTAATCGCAACGGTCTCGGACATGCACACAGGGCCAGTGTCCAGCCCTTCTTCCATCTGCATCACCTGAATACCAGAGGCTTTGTCACCAGCCATAATCGCCCGGTTAATCGGCGCAGCCCCGCGCCAGCGTGGCAGCAGGGAGGCGTGCCCGTTCAGGCAGCCATGCTCGGTGCCGTCCAAAATAGCTTTTGGCAGCAACAGGCCATAGGCCACCACCACAGCAACATCAGCTTCAAACGAGCGGAACCGTTCCTGTTCCTCTTCGCTTTTCAGGGAAGTTGGAGTGAAGACAGGAATGCCAAGGCTTTCTGCTGCTTCATGAACTGGCGTTTTCTTCAGCTCCATGCCGCGTCCGGCTTTGCGTGGTGGCTGTGAGTAACAAGCGACCACGTCCCAACCTTGCCCGACAATCTCGAAAAGTGTCGGAACGGAGAAATCAGGAGTACCCATAAAGATGACGCGCAATGACATAGCTGACCTGCCTGGCTGTAATTCTTGTATTCCTGCTTTAATGCGTCAGCTACCGGGTGAGGACAAGGAAAAAACAACAAAAAAAGCGGCTCTCCAAAGAAGGCCGCTTCATCCGCTTACAATGTGCAAGGATCAGGCTTGTTTTGCCTGCTTGACCATCTTCTTCACAATCCGCTCGCGCTTCAGGCGGGACAGATAGTCGATAAACAGCACGCCGTTCAAATGGTCCAGCTCATGCTGAATGCAGGTTGCCAGCAGATCGGCAGCTTCAAGTTCCTGCTTTTCACCGTCAATGTTAAGGAAGGAGACCCGAATCTTTGCTGGGCGCTCAACATCCTCGTAGACACCGGGAATGGACAGGCACCCTTCCTGATAGGTGTTCTTCTCTTCAGAAGACCATGTGATCTCAGGATTGATGAAAACCATCGGCTCTTTTTCGAAGCTTTCGTCTTCTTCGTTTTCGCGCTCTGCAACATCCAGAACGAACATGCGTTTCATAACACCGATCTGACTTGCAGCTAGGCCGATGCCCGGCGCGTCATACATGGTTTCCAGCATGTCGTCGGCAAGTTTTCTGATTTCGTCGTTGATGTCTTCAATCGGAGCGCACTTCTCGCGAAGGCAGGTTTCCGGGACAAATTTAATCTCGCGAATCGTCATAATTACTTTTGAGTTTGTTCTCGTTGCAAAGCTGCCCGCTCAACGTGAGGTCGGCCGACGTGGTTGTTCAGGCTTCATATCCTCTTATCGGAAATTTGCCAAGGCGTAGACTATAAGCTTTTCGCCAGAGCTTTTTAAGGGCACTCCCCATCAATTGAAGGATGTGGGTTGCGGTGCATCCAAGAAAGCTGAGAGGTTTCGCGGCCTTGCAAAGTGTTCTATGTTTGTTTCATGGAACAGACAGTCTTCTCATTCGGTGCATATACCTTTTCGTTTATCCAGGCAGTCACGGTGGGCGGTGGGCTTTTTTTCCTGCTGCTGCTCGTCTGGATTATGAGCCTGCGTGCAAAATTAAACCAAGCGCGCGGTGTATCGATACTGGAGCAAAAGCGGGCAGAGGATACAGAAGCGGCATTAGCCGAGCTGGTCCGCTCCAACGGTGAAATGACAGGCCGTATGCAAACCATGGCAGAAGTTTTCGGCTCCCGTCAGTCGGACCTGCTGCGTGTCGTCAACGACCGTCTTGATGGCCTTGGCAAAACGCTAGGCGCCTCTGTTCTGGAAACCCACCGCCAAACCCACGCAAGTCTGACAGGACTGCAGGAGCGGATGGCGCTGCTCGACAAGGCCAACAAAACCATGGGCGAGCTGGCCGGGCAGGTGACGGACCTGCAGATGGTGCTGAATGACAAGCAGTCCCGTGGTGCGTTTGGACAAGGGCGCATGGAAGCGATCATCGACGATGCGCTGCCGCCAACAAGTTTCACCCTGCAGGGCACGCTCTCCAACCGTTCCCGTCCCGATTGCCTGATCCACATGCCAACAGGTGCACCACCTTTGGTGGTTGATGCCAAGTTCCCGCTGGAGGCCTTCGCAGCGATCAAGGACGCGGAGACCAAACCAGAGCTAAAGGAAGCGTCCAATCGCTTCCGAAAAGACATCTCCAAACACCTTGAAGATATCGCTGGTAAATACCTGCTACCGGGAGAGACGCAAGACACAGCGCTCATGTTCGTCCCATCCGAGAGCCTCTTTGCCGAGATCCACGAAGGCTTTCCGGACCTGACCCAAAAAGCCCACCGCCTACGCGTGGTGATCGTCTCTCCATCCCTGCTTGTTCTCGCTGTACAGGTGATCCAGTCTGTCCTTCGAGACGCACGCATGCGCGAACAAGCCCACCTCATACAGGCCGAAGTCGGCAACCTCCTGCTGGATGTTGGTAGGCTGACCGAGCGTGTATCCAAGCTGCAAAACCACTTCGCCCAGACCAACAAGGATCTGGATCAGATTATGATTTCCGGCGACAAGATCACCAACCGCGCCCGCAAGATTGATGAAATGCAGTTGGGTAGTAAGGCCAATGATCAGGTTTCCTCCTCAGCCTCGGGACCGCAAAAGACAACCCATCTGGCCGAAGACGAACTGCCATCCCCGTTCCAGTTTGATCGCAGATAAAGCCTAAGGCTTGTGTGCCAGATGCTCCCGCAGCGCTGTCACCGCCGGACGCCTCCACGCTGCGGAGCTTGCCACCATATAATAGGCGTTGCCCGTCATATGTCGCGCCGGGATAGGCTCACTCAATGTCCCGTCCTCCAGATCGTTCTCGATCAGGACTGAGGGAAGCAGCGCAAGACCAAGCCCTTGACGGGCCGCCTCCAGCACCATGAAAAAATGTTCAAAGGAAAGGGACGTATCTCCGGGCAGATAGCTCGAAAGCTTGTGCGCCTCCGCCCAATAGTCCCAGCTGCCAAGCCGCGTGGAATGAACGAGGCGCGGAAACACCAATAAGTCTCTCAGGCTTTTGGGCTGTGCATCACCGAGAAGGCTGCTATGACATACAAGCACCATCTCCTCCTCGCAAATCCGGTAACTCTCCAACGCAGACCAACTGCCACGCCCAACCGTCAACGCCACATCCACACTGGACGGGTCCCAGTTGACCGGATCCTTGTGTCCCGCCGAAAAATCAGCAGGAATAGTGACAAGGTCAATGCTGATAGCGGGGTAGGCCTGCGTGAACCCCTTGATCCGCTGCATGAGCCAAAGGTTGGCCAATGAGGGCAGGGTGCCGATACGCAGCTGACCAGAGACAGACCCCTTTAATTCGTGCTCCAGATCCTCAACCAATTTCAAGGCGCTCTTTGCCTTTTGGCTCAACAGCAAACCGTCCTGCGTTAGTGCTAATGTCTTGCCCTGCCGGGAAAATAAGACAAGCCCTAACTGCTCCTCCAGGTTTTGAATACGCCGAGAGACAGCCCCCTGCGTAATGCCCAGCTCTCTGGCTGCGCGGGTAAAACTGCCATGGCGGGCAGCTGCATCAAAAACAGGTAGCACCGCAAGGATTTGTGAGGTGATCGATAGACTGTGACGGCTCATGCTATGAGTTTAACTCATGTCTATGTGACTGTCATTGGCCTATCTATGAGGTTTTAGGCAGTTTAAAACAACTCCAACATGAGTTCTGCGAATAACTACAAGGCGAGGCTGAAAATGGTGCATCCATTCCATCTGGCATTTCCGATTGATGATCTGGAACAGACCAAAGCGTTCTACATGGGCGTGCTTGGATGCAAGCAAGGCCGCGAGCTTGAAGGCAAGTGGGTCGATTTTGACCTGTTTGGACACCAGATGTCCGCACACCTTCGCAAAAAATCACAGGCCCAGCTTGATGACACAGGTTTTGTGGATGGCGATGCCGTTCCTATCCCTCATTTTGGCGTTGTGTTGCCAATGGAGGAATGGAGGTCTCTGGCGGACCGCCTGAAAGCACAGGACGGAATTGAATGGCTGCTGGAACCCAAGATCAGGTTTGAAGGGCAGCCGGGAGAACAGGGAACATTCTTTATTAAAGATCCCTCGGGCAATGCTCTTGAATTTAAAGCCTTCGCCAGTGATGCTGATATCTTTGCCACCTGAGTAGAGCTAGATGGAAATTTTAGAAGCAAACCACACAACACAGAACACCGCTGAAACCGACCGGATCAAGGTCGCTCTGGCCCAGATTGCTCCGGTCTGGATGAAACGGGACGCAACGCTGAAAAAGGTGGCGGACGCCGTTGAGCTGGCAGGCAAGCAGGGCTGTCAGCTTGTTACATTCGGCGAAGCTCTGGTGCCGGGTTATCCGTTTTGGATTGAACGAACCGATGGCGCGCGCTTCAATGACCCGAAGCAAAAAGCATTTTACGCCGAGTACCTCGAACAAGGCGTGGTCATTGAAGACGGTCACCTCGATGGCATCTGTGCCATCGCGAAAAAACACAGCATCGCCGTCTATCTCGGCGTGATGGAACGGGCCTCAAACAGAAGTGGTCATAGCCTTTACTGCACACTGGTTTACATTGACCAGAACGGCGAGATCGGTTCAACCCATCGCAAATTGCAACCCACCTACGAAGAGCGCCTTGCATGGGCACCGGGCGATGGCAACGGCTTTCGCGTCCATCCGCTGGGCCGTTTCAAGGTTGGCGGCCTCAACTGCTTCGAAAACTGGATGCCTCTGTCCCGTGCCGCTTTGTATGCGCAGGGAGAAGACCTCCACGTTGCCGTTTGGCCGGGCGGTCTGCACAACACCGAAGACACAACACGCTTTGTCGCTAAAGAAAGCAGAAGCTATGTGATTTCAGTGTCCGGCCTCATGCGCCCCGCAGACTTACCGCAGGACACTTTGGAACGGGCAGAGATCCTCGAAAATAGTGGAGACTTCCTCGCAAACGGTGGCTCATGCATCTCTGCTCCTGATGGGTCCTGGGTGGTTGAGCCGCAGGTCGGCAACGAGGTCTTGATTACTGCCGAGCTGGACCATGCTGTGGTGCGCGGCGAGCGTCAAAACTTTGACCCAACCGGCCACTACAGTCGCCCGGATGTGACACGTCTGGTTGTGGATCGCAAACGTCAGCAGATCGCAGATTTCATCGAGGATGAATGAAACTAAGCACTCAAGCAGGTTTGCTGGGTCAGGGGGCCGCGTAGCTTTGGATGTATTTCCCAAAAACTTCAGGAATGTTGCGTGCTAACCAGCGACATGCGTGCCTCCGACTTTCCTGAGGGAACGCCGGAGCTGGTCGAAATCCTTGCAAACAGCGAGGACTTGGTTGCTGACGGAGGCTCGTGCATCGCCGCGCCGGACTGGTCATGGGTGGTCGAGCCACAAGTTGGCAAAGAGCTTCTGATTATAGCTGAACTGGATTACGCCATGGTGCGCGCCGACTGCCAACTGCTTGACTCAACGGGTCACTACAGCCGCCCGGATGTAACCCGTCTCGTCGTCAATCGAAAAAGCCAGCAGCTTGCTGATTTTGTCGACTCTGAATAAAACGAATTACGATAATTGAAAGAATACAACGTGATCTGAGGAGCGGGGGTCAGCTTTGAGGGTCATGCTCAAAAATGGGGTGCCGTATGAATTTGGTCTTGTCTCTCACAAACGTCAACGAAGCAGAGTGGATTGATCGACTGCGAGCACTCCTTCCCAATCGCAAAATAGAGAGCTGGAAGAATGGCGTGTCTGACCCGGAAAAGGTGGACTATCTCTTCGCTTGGAAACCAGACCCCGACGTCTTTGCGGCCCTTCCAAACCTGAAGGTGATCTTTTCGCTGGGCGCAGGCGTTGACCACCTGACCTCACTGCCACAGCTGCCCCACCTTCCGCTCGTGCGCATTGTTGACGCTGATCTCACCAGCCGCATGACCGAGTGGGTTGTCTTTCAGACACTCTTTCACCATCGCGACCACCTCATGTATGCTGCTCAGCAGGAAGCCAGTGTCTGGAAAGACCACAAGCAGCCGGCTGCCAAAGAGGTGCGCGTCGGCGTTCTTGGACTAGGCGAGCTGGGCCTGAGTTCTGCAAAAGCGCTCAAATCTTTGGGCTTTGATGTTGCTGGCTGGTCGCGCACGCCCAAGAATGTATTGGGAGTTCAAAGCTTCTTTGGAGACAGCCATCTTGATGACTTCCTTAAGCGCACAGATATTTTGATCAACCTCCTGCCATCTACGCCAGCAACGCAAAAGCTGGTGAATGCAGAACGCCTGGCCTTGCTGCCACAATCAGGTGCGTTGGGCGGCCCGGTCTACATCAACGCCGGACGCGGGGCGACACAGGACGAGGCAGCAATTGATGCCGCTTTGACATCCGGTCAGCTTAAAGGGGCCAGCCTTGATGTGTTTGAGGTTGAACCCCTGCCGCAAACCAGCCCGCTCTGGAAGCACAAAAACTGCATTATAACCCCGCATGTCGCCGCACCGAGCGACCCGCAAGCGCTCTCCGAGTATGTCGCCCGGCAGATCAAGAGGTTTGAACAGGGCGAACCGCTTGAAAATCTGGTTGATCTGGAAGTCGGGTACTAGGCTACCCGTTTCTTGATGAAACCTTAGAGCGCTGCACCAAATACGCGAAGAAGTTGAGTGCACCGCTCAATCTAAGATTTAGCCGCGAAGAGTAGCATCCGACGCAACGATAACAATAAGTTGTGTTTCGATGCTCTCTTTACTTAAAGGCTTGCTCCAGCGAGACGTGGGCAACGCAAGCGTTGAGTTCGGCCTCATCTCCGGGCTCGTCGCCCTGACTATTCTGGCCATGGTATCCGCCCCAAAACTCAGTGATGCTGACTTTCTGCCCGCCAGTGAAAAAGCGCAGCCATCTGAAACGAAGCCAAAACTGCAATTGTGGGAATTGGTGAAACCAACCAATTAAAATTGTAAATAAACGGGATTTCGCGAGACAAAACGATCGAGCGTTAAGGGCTTCTTTGCAAATACCCCTGCAAAACCGTAGGACGGTACGAGCAGGGGAGATCACCACATGATTGCAAATGGGTTATTGATCATATTTCCATTGCTGCTCGCAATCGCTGCCTTTTTCGATCTCTTCACCATGAGGATCCCCAACAAGATAAACTTGGCGATTGCTGTGGCATTTGTTGGACTGGCAGTACTGTTGCAACTGCCAATGGAGCAGATCGGCCTAAGCTTCGCCCTCGGGTTCGGCGTCATGGTCATTGGCTTTGGCCTGTTTGCTCTGGGTGTCATGGGCGGTGGTGATGTGAAGTTTCTGGCCGCAATCTCACTCTGGTTCGGCCTCTCCGTTAATATGCTGGAGTTCATACTGCTCACCAGCGTCTACGGCGGCTTGTTAACGCTGGTCATTCTGGGGCTGCGCAAGGTGCCATACTTCCCGCAGTTCATGCATGGACAGCATTGGCTCTTGAAGCTGCACGATAAAGAGACCGGTGTTCCCTATGGAATTGCAATCGCTATCGCAGGAATTCAGGTCTACCCAAACACGCTCTGGTTCGCCCAGATCCCAACACTGTAGCGTGCGTCGAAACAGTTCTTAGGAAAGTATTAAGGTTTTGAATTAGTGGAGCTTCACTGGTTCTAACCTATTGCTCTTCATGATTAATCCGCGTTCTTCTTCTGTGAAGATAAGTAAAAAATACAATTAGATAGATGCTACGGAATATTAACTATGTCTTGACCATTTTTGTTCAAATTAGAGTTAACGAATACTGCATAGCTAAATCTCTCAGAGGGTGGGTGCCACATGAAGGCCTCCAGATTAATAGTCTTAATTATCGCATTAGGTGCCGGTGGATTGGCCGCTTGGCTGAACCTGTCGTCAGGTTCCCGTGATCAGACACCAACAATCGTCGTGCAGGAACAGGAAATCCCATCCCTTGAGATTCTAGTAGCAGCAAAGGCCCTCAAAGTTGGCACTGCACTTACAGAAGGTGATTTGACCTGGTCAAAGTGGCCGGAAGAGTCCGTAACCGAAGGCATCATCCTGCGCGGCGCAAATCCGCAGGCAGATCAGGAATTCTTGGGACAGATCGTCAAAGCAGAGATGTTCGGCGGCGAACCAATCCGTACAGAACGCCTGATCGATACCGATAAGGGATTCCTTGCCGCGATCCTCCCAAAAGGCAAGCGCGCCATCGCAGTGCCTGTAGACGCAGTAACCACAGCCGGTGGTTTCATTCTGCCCGGCGACAAAGTTGACGTCCTGATCAGTATGCAGGGCAAGAAACGTGACGATGGGATCATCAGCGAGACGCTCCTTGAGAATATCAGGGTGCTTGCGATTGACACCACAACAGCCTCTGAAAACAGCAAGAAGGCCATGTCGCCAGATCACACGGCCACGCTGGAGTTATTGCCCCATGAAGCGGAGACGATCGCCCGCGCAACCCAGATGGGGACGCTTTCACTCTCTTTGCGCAGCGCTGCCGATTCCGAGGATGGGCTAAAGCAGCCACCGCGTGTCAAAGGCGGCGTCAAATTTGTGAAGTACGGGATCTCATCCCAGTCTATTAACGGGAATTAGTAGGTAAACTATGATTTTTCTTCGACAATTTAGTCCGATGAGAGGTTTACCGAAGGGCACACGCTTTGGCAAAACTCTCCTGAGCTTAGGTCTGCTCTTGGGTTTGGCATTGGGCGTGCCGGGCGCTGGACTGGCGCAAAGCAATTTTGAAGCAACTGTTGAAGTGACGGCACAGCACAGTGGTCAGGTCCGCCAGCTCAATGTTGGAAAAGGCCGTTCGATTGTTCTGAACACCAACGAAGAAGTACGTGATGTATTGGTCTCCAATCCGAACATCGCAGATGCTGTCGTTCGCACCAGAAATCGTGTGTTTGTATTTGGCAACGACATCGGTCAGGCATCTCTTGTCCTGTTCGGCAACGGTGGGCGCCAACTGGCCTCATTCAACTTGAGTGTGCAGCCTGACCCATCCGGCCTCGTTAAAATGCTGGCACGCCTGCTCCCCAACTCGGCCATTAATGCAGATATCGTAAATGAGAGCGTTGTGCTGTCCGGCACTGCAGTCTCGGCGCTGGAGGCACAGCAAGCCTATGACATTGCACTAAAATTTGTCGGGAACGATGATAAGAAGATCGTAAACACGATTGCCGTCGCCGAAAAGGATCAAGTCCAGCTAAAGGTAACCGTCGCCGAAGTTGAGCGCACCACAATCAAACAGCTCGGAGTGAACCTGCAAGGCTCAATCAAAATCGGCGCGCTTGATGCCAACTTCAATACCGCACCAGCGTTTAACACCAATCCATCGGTTGTGAATGCGGGAAGTTTAGCAGGTAAGTTCCTCTTCGGTGAAGGGTCGATCACACCCACCATCAAAGCGCTCGAGCGCGAAGGCGTTATGCGCACACTGGCAGAGCCAACCCTTGTTGCTGTTTCCGGTGAGAATGCCAGTTTCCTGGCAGGTGGCGAGTTCCCGATCCCGGTTGCTTATGAAGACAACAAGGTAAGTCTGGAGTTCAAACCATTCGGTGTTGGACTGGATTTTACGCCGGTTGTCTTGTCAGAAGGCCGCATCAAACTAAGAGTCAAAACCGAAGTCAGTGAACTGAGCTCTGAAGGCGCGGTGAGTATTGCAGGAGCCATTGCCGTCTCCGCCCTTAAGGTCCGGCGGGCGGAATCCGTTCTTGAGCTTCCCTCCGGCGGCACCTTGGTCATGGCAGGCCTATTGAAGCAGAACTACGGGCAGGAGGTTGATGGCATTCCAGGACTGAAGAACGTCCCCATTCTGGGAACAATGTTCAAAAGCCGCGATTACATCAACCGTCAGACTGAGCTTGTCATCTTTGTAACCCCGTATGTCGTGAAGCCCATTGCCCGCTCTCAGGTTACCCGCCCCGACGATAATTTTGCCGCGCCAAGTGACCAGTCAACAATCTTTCTCAACCAGCTGAGCCGGATATACAGAGCAACCGATGCGCCTGTTAAGGGAACCTATCACGGCAAAGTCGGCTACATCTATGAGTGAGGATAAATGAAATGCAAAGACCATTCTCACCTGTGATGAAATGTAGAACACCGCTGAAGAACGCACTAATTCTGGCGGGCGCTGTCCTCCTGCTTGCTGCTTGTAAATCTCAACCATCCTACGTCGATGAGTATTCACTCGCCGACTTTGATTATCGCAAGCGCCATCCAATTGTTATCTCAGAAGTTCCTGACAACTTTGACATCCCTGTTGCAGGGGACATGCGAAATCTCAACGGTTCCATGAAAACAGCCATATCCGCGTTTGGGCAGGAGGCAAAAACCGACGGTAACGGGTTTGTGGAGGTCCTTGTCCCATCCGGGTCTGCCAATGAGGCTGCCGTAAGAGCCATCTCGCCTCATATCCGCACCGCGCTGAGAAGCGGCGGGGTCGGCCATGATCGTATCATTATGCGCACCTATCCGGTCTCGGATCTAAGTGCATCTGCACCGGTGCGCCTGTCATTCATGCGGGTCAAAGGCGTTGTTCGTGATTGCGGCAACTGGCCGGATGCTATGAGGGGTGATGAGCGGAACCGTGATTATTACAACTTCGGCTGCGCCACTCAGGCCAACTTGGCAGCAATGGTGGCCAACCCAACAGATCTGCTACGTCCGCGTCCAATGGGTCCAGGTGACCCGGCCCGGACCAACGAAATTCTGGCGCGGAGCAGGGCGGGCGAAATTACTGCAGGTCAATACGAAACCGGCGTTGGCGCAGACGTGTCTTCGGTTGCTCAGAACTAGTGGGATAATAAATGAGCGATTTTGCATATTCTGGTTCAGATCAGGCCAAACAAATTGGCACCTCCGGTCAGCTGCCGACCTCTGAATTTCAGTTCGTGAATATTCCACGTATTTCGGTACAGGCTTTTTGCTTGGAAGCAAGAACCTCGGAAACGATCCAGAATGCGAGTTTGGATCGTCGTATGGCACGAACTCACACGATGGTGCAGCAAGGCGGCGTTGCCGCTGCCATCGCGACATTTCAAAGCGCTGCCACGCCAAATCTTTTGATCGTGGAATCTTTGTCCAGCGCACAAGAGATGATTGAAGAACTCGATCAGCTCGCCGAAGTTTGTGATGCCGGCACCAATGTCTTGGTCATCGGGCGCGTTAATGATGTGAACCTGTATCGGGCGCTCATCAACCGCGGCGTTGGGGAATACATTGTCGGACCAATCGACACCGCGCAGCTTATCAATACGATAGGGCAGTTTTATTCGGACACGGACGCCGAACCCTTTGGACGCACCATTGCCGTCATAGGCGCAAAGGGCGGAAGTGGAGCGTCATCTGTCGCTCACAACCTGTCATGGTCTATTGCGAAGACACTGGAAAGTGACGTCGCAATTGCCGATTTGGATCTTCCATTCGGGACTGCCGGTCTGGATTTCAATCAGGACCCATTGCAAGGGGTTCTGGAAGCAATCGCGTCACCCGAACGCCTCGATGACACCTTACTTGATCGTTTGCTCGCCAAATGCAGTGACCGGCTGAGCTTGCTGGCAGCACCGGCCACGCTTGATCAGACCTATGACTTTGAAACCGATAAGTTCGATCAGCTGATCGAGGTCATGCGAAAGGGAACTCCAACCGTTGTGCTTGATGTGCCCCATACGTGGAACGGGTGGGTCCGCCATCTTCTTGCAAACGTAGATGAAGTCCTGATCGTGGCCGAGCCGGATCTGGCCAACCTACGAAATGCAAAAAACCTTGTTGATAGCATTGCCCAGCTTCGCCCCAACGATGCAAAACCATTTCTGGTTCTGAACAAAGTCGGCATGTCCAAACGCCCTGAAATTAAGGTGGACGAGTTCAGTAAGGCGCTGGAGGTCGTCTCGTTGGCTGCACTGCCATTTGAGCCTGCCTTGTTCGGGACAGCCTCGAACAATGGGCAAATGATCGCGGAGTTTGACAGCAAGCATGCTGTTGCCTCGATGTTTGAAGAGATCGCGGCCAAGGTAACCGGCAAGGCCGAAACACGAAAAAAGAGCAAGTCGCTCATCGCATCACTGATTAAGAAAGTCCGCAAATAGTCCTCTGGCTGATTTTGTGCTGATTTCAAAGGCGGAAGAATATGTTTGGTAGACGTGGCAACGGTGAGTTTGGCAACAAAAAACCAAAGTCTGCTCCTGTAAACCCAGCGATACAGGCGCAGGCAACAAAATCTGCTGTCCCGGCACCAAAGACTGCAAACGCGAAGCCACAGCTTGTTGAACCTCAACAGGAAAAGCCAAAAGAAACCGTCCCGGAGACCACGAGAACTCAAGAATATTACGCAACAAAGGCCTCCATCTTCAACGCGTTGGTTGAGGCTATCGACCTTTCCCAGCTAAGCCGGCTGGAACCGGAAGATGCCCGTGATGAAATCCGCGATGTTGTAAACGACATTATCGTCCTGAAAAACCTCGTCATGTCCATCTCCGAGCAGGAAGATCTGCTTGAAGATATCTGTAACGATGTCTTGGGATACGGACCGCTGGAGCCTTTGCTGGCGCGTGATGATATCGCCGACATCATGGTCAACGGCGCGCACACGGTTTATATCGAAACCGCTGGCTTAGTTGAGCAGACCAATATCCGCTTCCGCGACAATCGCCAGCTCATGAACATCTGCCAACGTATCGTTTCACAGGTTGGCCGACGAGTGGACGAGGCCAGCCCAATTTGTGACGCCCGTCTTCCCGACGGTTCCCGTGTCAACGTCATTGCCCCGCCGCTCGCATTGGATGGGCCCGCGCTCACAATTCGTAAGTTTAAAAAAGACAAGCTGACCCTAGACCAAATGGTCGACTTCGGGACGATTTCGCCAGAAGGTGCCGAGATTCTGGAGATTATTGGCCGTGTGCGCTGCAACACTGTGATCTCCGGCGGTACCGGTTCGGGTAAGACCACACTGCTGAACTGCCTGACGCGCTACATTGACAGCAACGAACGCATCATCACCTGCGAAGACAGTGCGGAGCTTCAGCTTCAACAGCCCCATGTTGTCAGACTGGAAACCAGACCGCCCAACCTTGAAGGCGAGGGCGAGATCACCATGCGCGATCTCGTCAAGAACTGCCTGCGTATGCGTCCAGAACGCATAATTGTGGGTGAGGTTCGTGGCGCCGAAGTATTTGATCTGCTTCAGGCAATGAACACCGGCCACGATGGTTCCATGGGCACCATTCACTCCAACTCCCCGCGTGAATGTCTGAAACGTATTGAATCCATGATCGCCCTCGGTGGTTTTGCGCTCCCGTCCAAAACAGTGCGTGAGATTGTTGTTGGCTCCATCGACGTCATTATTCAGGCAGCCCGACTCAGAGACGGCTCTCGGCGCATTACACACATCACCGAAGTTGTTGGGATGGAAGGGGATGTCATCACAACGCAGGATTTGTTTGTCTATGACATCACCGGTGAGGATGCGAATGGCAAAGTTATCGGGCAGCACCGCTCCACAGGCATCGGTCGCCCACTGTTCTGGGACAGAGCACGATATTTCAACGAAGAAGAAAGACTAGCACGGGCACTGGACGCGTCAGACGCGGTTGGGGGCCTGCATGGCTGATCTGGAAAATTTCCTCGCCTCTCCATTGGCGGATTACCTCATCACCCTCCTGATCGTGATCAGCGTTGTAGGCGTGACGTACTCACTCCTGTCCCCCTTGCTGACAAAGGACAAGTTAGGGGCACGAAAAGAAAATCTCATTCAAAGTAGCGTAGCTCATCAAACTGGTCGCTCCCAAAGGCTGGACGTCACGGCTCGGCGGAAAACCGTTCAGGATCAGCTCAAAGCGATGGAAGCTGCTCAGGCAGCGAAGAAGAAAAAGAGCGACAAACCAGCATTTGCAGACTGGATTGGGCAGGCGGGTCTGTCATGGTCTAAATTGAAGTACTTCGTAATCTCAATTGTTTGTGGCATTGCCCTCTTTTCGCTGAGCTTCCTATGGGGGCAACCCCTCTGGGTTTCAATTGCGCTGCTGTTTGTAGGAACGTTTGGATTGCCACGGTTCTACGTCTCCAGACGACGTAAGAAACGGTTCAATCAATTTCTGGATGAGTTTCCAAACGCCGTAGATATCATTGTCCGTGGTATCAAATCAGGAATGCCACTGGGCGATTGTATTCATATCGCCTCAACCGAGGCGAAAGAGCCGGTCGGTCCGGAGTTTGCGCTGGTACTCGAAAAAATGCAGATGGGCGTCCCACTGGCTGAGGCCATCCATAATATGCCCAAACGTCTGCCTCTGCAGGAAACCAACTTTCTCGCAATCGTGATCACAATTCAATCTCAGGCGGGCGGAAGTCTGGCCGAGGCACTGGGCAATCTGTCAAGAACCCTGCGCCAGAGAAAGACGATGAAGGGCAAAATCCGGGCAGCGAGTCAGGAGGCAAAATCCTCTGCGGCGATTATTGGTTCGCTTCCATTTCTGGTGACGCTCATGCTGTATTTCGTCGCTCCGGACTACATAACATTGTTGTTTGAGACTGATATCGGCTTGATCCTCATCGCCATTGGACTGGTTTGGATGACACTTGGCATTCTGGTTATGCGTAAAATGATCGACTTCAAGATATAGGAGCGCTGAGATGACCATTGCAGATCTTGGAGACAGTAATCTGTTTGTTGTTGTTCTCACACTGCTCGCGGTGTCTGGCACAGTCTATGCGCTTCTGATGCCTATCTTTGAGCGTGATGAACTGAAAAGCCGCATGAAGTCAGTTGCGCTGGAGCGCGAAAAAATCAGGGCCCGAGAGCGCATTCGGCTTTCGCAAAGCAAAGAGGTGGAACGTGTGTCCCTTCGCAGCAGCCCAAAGGAAAGCGTGCGCGAGTTCGTTGACAAATATAACCTGAAGAATCTCCTGTCGAACGACGGTACCGTCAGAAAGCTCAAAATGGCAGGGTATCGGGGACCATCCCCTTTATACACTTACGTGTTTCTTCAAATCATAATGCCAATCGTTTTCTTCGTGCTGATCTTTGCCTACCTGACAGCTATCATGCAGGTGGAGTTGTTTTTTCTGGGTGTGCTTTTCATCAGCTTTCTTGGGGCTGCTATTGGATTTTACGCGCCCAGCATCTTTGTGCAGAACCAGATTACTAAACGTCAGGAGAGCATTCGCCTCGCATGGCCGGACGCCATGGATCTGTTGCTAATTTGTGTTGAATCCGGCATGTCTATTGAATCAGCGTTTCGCAAGGTTGCAGAAGAGATCGGAGCCCAATCGCCCGCGTTGGCAGAAGAGTTGGTACTGGCGAATGCTGAACTTTCCTATCTGGATGAGCGTCGGAAAGCCTACGAGAATCTGGCGGAAAGAACCGGACTTGATGGCGTTAAGAATGTGGTAACGGCCCTCAATCAGGCTGAAAGATACGGCACGCCTATCGGGCATGCCCTGCGCGTTTTGGCGGATGAAAACCGGCAGATGCGTATGCAGGAGGCAGAACGCAAAGCCGCCGCATTACCGCCCAAACTAACCGTCCCCATGATGCTGTTTTTTCTACCGGTGCTCTTTATCGTCATTATCGGCCCTGCAGTTATACAGGTCATGCGCACGTTCTAAGCGTATTCCCAAAAAGAAGCCCTAAGCCTTGCCAAGCATGGTCTTCAGATAAGCAACATTCTCCGCCGCCTGACGTGGATCCATGTCAGACTGGGCCACGCGAACCGCCTCGTCAAACCGGCCCTGCAAGCCAAGGGTCAGAGCAAGGTTCTGACGGATCTGGCTGCCGGCTTTACCTGTGTCCAACGCTGTTTGCAGCGCGATCTCCGCATTGCGCAAGTCTCCCGCCAGCAGGTAGGACATTCCCAGATTGTTTAGCACAGAGGGCTCATTTGGCGAGATCTTCAGCGCTTGCTTATAAGTGGCACGGGCCTGTTGTGTCTCACCGAGCTGGTCCAGGATAGCGGCTTTGGCTGATAGCATTTTCCAGTTTGGTCGTGCCGGATCGAACGCATTGTCGATGACATTGAGAGCTTCCTGCAACTTACCGTTTTCAGCCAGCACCTTACCGTAGCTTGCCGCAATCACCTTATTGTCCGTATGGGCGATCACACCCCGCCGCAAAATCGCTTCGGCCTGTTGACCGCGACCGTCAATTCTTAAAGCCGCTGCATAGTTCAGGATCTTGTGTGGATTTCTCTGGTCCTTCGCATAAGCGCTCCCCCAATAGGCAAGCGCCTGCTGCATCTGCACAGAGCCCGGTTTTATGTCCTGACTTTGGGAAATAGCGGGCTGAGTGCGTACTGGCTTACTTGCACACCCAGAAAGAACAATCCCGCAAGCCAACAACAGCGAAACAGCAACTGCACTCTTGGAAATGCCAGCGGTCTTTCTGGTTGTGTCAGTGCGGTCAAAAGCAGCCATGGAACCCTCAGCAACGAAGCGATTTAAATTTTGTTTGAATATCTAAAATTATCCCTAATTTCCGGTTAATTCGCCGATACTGCACGCGGAGCTGGATGGGGGAGCAGCAAGCGCAATGGCTTGCGCTGAACCTGTAACGTGTTTAGGTTGCCACCACACTGCCCCTTACGGGCAACCGACAGATTTTAAAGATCTCAAACATGGAGCTTCCGGTGCACGTTCCGTTAATTTCCGCTGAAAAAACAGTCAATCCAATCTCGGTGGTGGGCCTCCTGACCAGTGAGTTGGAAGCGCATCTTGAAGCTGCTGGCGACACGGCGAAAGCTTGGGCGAAAGCGCAGGACTTCACCGCAGATTTTGGCCAGACCCTGTCTATCCCAAATGCGACGGGCCAGATCGAAACCGTGTTGTTCGGTTATGGTGACAACCAAAAAGACGCCTTGGAAACAGGCGCTGCTCTTAGCAAAAATCTTCCTGTCGGAGCGTTTACTCTCTCCAACGGTTTTGAGGATATCGCAGGCATCGCTCTGGGCTTCTCTCTGGCCTCCTACCGGTTCGATACCTACAAAAAAGTCTCCGATCCAAAGTCGCAACTGATTATCAGCGACGCAGATGTTCTGGAAGAGCTGGAACCAATCCTGGCTGGCGCGCGTCTGGCAAAAGACCTGATCAACACGCCTGCAAATGATATGGGGCCTGAAGAGCTTGCAGCTGCTGCCTCTCAGCTCTTTGAGGAACATGGTGGCCGCATCAAAGTCATCATGGATGACACGCTTGAGAACGAGTTCCCACTCATTCACGCCGTCGGCAACGGCAGCGACAGAGCTCCGCGTCTCATCGATGCCACATGGGGTAAAGACACTGATCCGAAGATCACGCTGGTCGGCAAAGGCGTAATCTTTGACAGCGGTGGGCTGGACATAAAACCTGCTGCTGGCATGATCCTTATGAAAAAGGACATGGGCGGCGCTGCCAATGTGCTCGGCCTTGCGGCGATGATCATAAAAGCAAAGCTGCCGATGCGCTTGCGTGTGATCATTCCTGCTGTTGAAAATGCCATCTCCGGTCGCGCCTTCCGCCCGTCAGATGTTTTCACGAGCCGCAAAGGCCTCTCCGTTGAGATCGGAAACACGGATGCAGAAGGGCGCCTTGTGCTTGCCGACGCACTAGCTCTGGCCGATGAGGAAAGCCCGGAACTGATCGTCGATATGGCAACGCTCACTGGGGCTGCACGTGTTGCTTTGGGACCGGACTTGCCGCCGTACTACACCGATGATGAAGAACTGGCAGAAACTATCGCTGTACATAGTGAAGCTGTGAACGACCCCCTATGGCGCATGCCGCTCTGGAAGCCATACAAAAAGTACATCACTTCCAAAACGGCAGATCTGGCAAACATCAATACCAGTGGGGCAGGCTTTGCGGGCTCTGTAACCGCAGCGCTGTTCCTGCAGAATTTCGTTGAGAATGCGGGAAGCTGGGTGCACTTTGATATCTATGGCTGGACGCCAATTGAAAAAGATTTCAGAACCCATGGCGGGGAAGCACAAGCAATCCGGGCACTCTTTGACATGTTGAAAACCCGCTTCGGCTGAGTACGAAGCAGGTTACACGGCAAAACTACCCAATATCTCAATCTGGTAAGGGTCCCGAAATAATTTGCAGGCTAGGTTTTAGCCTGCAAATAGGGATTAGGACGATTAAATATGCCCGTAGAGATTCGCCCGTCGCAGGCGCTTAAGCTATGGCATGATGTAGTGTTGGAATTGGTGCGCGCGGCAGATCAGGATTTGACTGCCCGCCAAATGTCTATTCTTTTAACTGTATATCTTGAGCCTCCACCACATACCGTGCGCGGATTAGCGCAAAAACTAGGTGTTACCAAACCCGCAATTACGCGCGCGCTGGATACACTTGGGGCAAACAAGCTTTTGTCCAGAAAACGCGATGAAAGCGATCGCCGCAACGTTGTCGTCACGCGCACCGTTGATGGTGCGCTTTATCTGGAACATCTGGGGGATCTGGTCTCGGAAAAAGCGCTGGACCTTCCGCGATAACCGGGATGCGCATCTTTGAAAATCGAAAGTTTGGTGTGTGAATGCATATCAACGCAACATGCTCTAGGATGACTGTACCAATTTGTTTGGAAGGGGAAGGTGCATGAATGATCAGCTTGATCGCCGTTTACACCCGGTAAGGCCAGATCTCGCCGCCACGCACTATCGTGGTCAGGTGCAGGCTGAGCGCTTTGTTGATGGGACCGACTTTTCTGTTAAGGCAGATAAGGTTGAGTTGCGTGCAAAGCCCGACCTGGCATGCGGAATTGATACAGAACTGGTCTTTGGCGAAACCTTCCGCGTTTTCGAAAGCACGCCAGACGGCTGGTCGTGGGGGCAGCTCCAGACAGACGGGTATGTCGGCTGGTTGCGCACTGACACACTGGGGCCGGTTGAACAGGTAACCCATAGAGTGGCCGCTCTGCGCACCTACAGGTATCCGGAAGCGGAAATGAAGCGGCCTGTTCTCTCGCAAATATCCATGGGTGCACTGGTGCGTGTTGTGGGCTCTGAGACGACACGAGGGCTGGAGTTTGCGAAGCTCTCTGACGGATCGTTCGTCGTCAAAAAGCACCTTGTTGCGCGTGACCATAAAGCGGACGACTGGGTCGGTGCCGCAGAAGCCATGATCGGAACTCCGTACCTGTGGGGTGGGCGCTCCACTCTGGGGCTGGATTGCTCCGGCTTGATACAGCTCTCAATGCAGACAGGCGGCATGAAAGCACCTCGTGACACAGACATGCAAGAAGCCGTGCTGGGTGAACCGCTGGACATTTCTGGCGGACTTCCCAAACTGCAACGTGGTGATCTGCTGTTTTGGAAAGGTCATGTGGGCGTTATGTCCGACCATGAGACCTTGCTGCATGCCAATGGTTACACCATGACCGTGGCCAATGAGAACTTACTGGCGGCCCGCAAGCGAGTTCGCGAAAACGAGTTTGGTCAACTCACCTCTGTGAAGAGGCTACGCTAATCAGAGGTTTACAAAGATTTAACCATACGGCTCGTTATTGGCGGAACTAACCCGCCAACTTTCTCAAATTAGGTTTTCATTCACTAAAAATATCGCACAAATAACTAATAAATTTTAACAGTTATTCAGTGGAGTTTGCCGTGTTTTGGAAGCTGCAGGAACGGGTCTTAGATCGTTTGCCAAGGATTGCGCCGGGCGTGATCTTTTCTGCAATGGTTGCGGGTATCTCCACCATAGCGATTGCACCAGCCTCTGCGGATGTGAAGGTTGTTGCTGATCAGGCGAAAGTCTTCCGTCTCGATGAGCCCGCCGAAACCATCATACTTGGCAATCCAAGCATCGCTGATGTGACCGTGCACGACCGCCTGACTATCGTCATCACCGGCAAGTCCTACGGCAGCACCAATCTGGTTGTGCTCAACGATGCCTCAGAACCTGTTGTCGAAGAGCTGATCACTGTGACCGCCGAAATGGCTGGCTACGTCGCCGTCCAACGCAACAACAGCCGCGTCACCTACTCGTGCAATCCGGACTGCCAGGAAGTATTGCGTCTGGGTGATGACAAGAAAAAAATGGAAGACGTCTCCAGCTCCATCAGCTTGCGTAACGAACTGGCCGAAAACGGTATCATAGCGAATAACAACGACTAGGTTGGAACTCAGAGGTGGCCGTTATTTCATCATGTGTGCCGAAAAGACAGCACTGCAAAAAGCGGAAATTAGCGAGCTTTGCCCGTCTTCGCGCCGATGACAAAGGTGTAACTGCCATCGAGTTTGCTTTCATTGCCCCGGTCCTATTCTTGGTTGTTATGGCCATTATCGAGTTAGGCTTGTCACTTCTTGTTGAGGTTGTGCTGGACAATGCGGTTGCTGATGCGGCGCGACAAATTCGAACGGGGCAGGTGCATCAAGAGGAAGGCTTCAACGCAGCCAGTTTCAAGAATGCCATTTTGGAGAAGGGCGGCGGACTGTTGAAAGCCGTCGAAAATGACATCTACATTGATGTCGAGGCCTTCGAGAATTTCGGGGACATTCCGGAGCCACAACCCTTGGTCGAAGATGGTGAAGTGGTTATGGAGCAGGGCTGGGCAAAGGGAGAACGAAATGAAGTTGTCCTTGTGAGAGTGCTGTGTGCATGGCCAATGTTTACCTCGAAAATGATGGAGATCTTCGGAACCACAACGGGTGGGAAACGGCTCTTGGTTTCGACTGAGATCTTCAGAAACGAACCATACAGTGCAACTGGCGGCACAAATTCATCCGGGGAGACGTGATCTATGCGGGCCCACCGAAAACTCGGAAAGAAGATTCTGCACATAACCGCACATGATGCCGGTGCCGCAGCGATCGAGTTCGCAATACTTCTGCCGCTTCTGTTGTTCTTGTTTGTTGGAATGGTAGAGCTGACAACAGCGCTCTCCTACGACCGGCGTGTGAGCAAAACCGCAGCTTCGATCGCGGACCTCGTCGCGCGCGCGCAGGATGTTTCTACCTCAATAAATGATATTGAGAGAGCAATCGAGCACCAGATGACCCCATTCGAAGACGCTGCCGTTGAGGTGCGTGTCGGCATGGTCCTGATTGTTAATCAACTCCCGGAAGTCGTCTGGGGCTGGGCGAATAACACCACTGCTTGGACACAAGGAAACGAACCTGAAGGCATTACGTTTCCTGATACGATGCTCACCACTGGGCAATACTATCTGGTGGCGACAGCAAACTTTGAATACACGCCCCTCTTGGGAAGTGTAATGTCGAACCTGAGCGAGCACTTAACGGGCGACAAGGGCAATTTCCTTTCCATCCCGCTCAGTGATAGTTTCATCTTACGGCCTCGCGGGGTCTCCTGCGTAGAATACTTGGACAACTGCGCAAACTATCCGCCAGAGTGATACGAATATTTACGTAAGTTTCAGCGCTGTAACCTAAAGAATGATGTGTCATAACTTCGCAGATCGCTAAAATCTGCTGTTTTGTGACCTTTACTCATAGATTTGTTAGCCCAAATGTTGAATAAGCGCGGCACGCTTGGCGAAAGAATTTAAGGCACATATCGCGAAACAGTCACAGAGCTGCGATAGACTGGCTGAGACCTCCCCTCAATAGCCCTATCGTAACGTTTTGCGCTCCGACGGGTGCGGTATGTAAGAAATAGAAGAGGCTATCAATGGCTACCAATCGGACCTACGACCAAATTCAGGTCGGCGATACCGTTACGCGTTCCCGTATCTGTACGGCAAACGATCTCTACGTTTTTGCTCATGCGTCTGGCAACATCAACCCACTGCACCTGCCAAATGCACAGTGGGAAGGTATCGAGCAGAAGGATGGCCCATCCGCACCGTTCATGTGGGGCGCGTCTCTTATTTCCGCAGTTGTCGGCAACTATCTCCCAGGCCCAGGTTGCGTTTACCGCGACCAGACCCTGTCCTTCCATAACAAGGTGAAGGTAGATCAGGTTCTCGACGTCACTGTGACGGTTCTTGAGAAACTCCCGAACGATGAAATTCGCCTGTCCACCACCGTAAAGGTTGATGACGGCACGCTGGTTGCTGAAGGTGAAGCCCGCGTTCAGGCACCAACTAAGTCCATCTCCTATGATGCCGAAGAGCTGCCAGGCTTGCTTATGAAGCGCCACCAGCACTTTGACCGCCTCGTCGCAACCGCCTCCCAGCTGCCTGCTATCCCAACTTCTGTTGTATGCCCGGACGACGCCAACTCTCTCGGCGGTGCAGTTATGGCAGCTCAGGCTGGCTTGATCGTTCCAATCCTCTGTGGCCCTGAAAAACGCATTCAGGCAGCAGCTGATAAGATCGGGGCAGATATCTCCGGCTACGAAATCATCGACACACCGGATGAAGGCTCCGCTGCTGCAAAAGCGGTTGCGCTGGTCCATGAAGGCCGTGTTCGCTCCGTTATGAAGGGGCACCTGCACACCGACGACCTGCTGCGCCACATTGTGAAGCGCGAAGGTGGTCTGCGCACCAAGCGACGTTTGTCCCACGCATTTGTTATGGATGTTCCGGGCCGTGAAACACCGCTGATCGTTTCCGATGCTGCCATCAACATTGCACCAGACCTGACCGCAAAAGTTGATATCACTCAGAACGCGATCGACGTAGCGCGCTCTATCGGTATCGAGCCACCAAAGGTCGGTATCCTGTCCGCTCTGGAAACCGTAAACCCGGCAATCCCATCCACCATCGACGCAGCTGTGCTGTCCAAGATGGCTGACCGCGGTCAGATCAAGGGCGGTATTGTTGATGGTCCTCTGGCCATGGATAACGCGATCGACCTCGAAGCAGCACGCACCAAAGGCATCGAGTCCGTTGTGGCAGGACGCGCAGAAGTGCTGATCGTGCCAAACCTCGAAGCTGGCAACATGGTCGTTAAAGAGCTGACCTTCCTGGCGCACGCGGAAACTGCTGGTCTCGTCACCGGTGCTCTTGTTCCGATTATCCTCACCAGCCGCGCGGACAATGATCGTGCGCGCCTCGTTTCTTGTGCTCTTGCCTCCATGTACGACTACTACCTGCGCAACGGTGTAGCGTTCGACAATGAGCAGAAGCTTGCAGAAGCTGCAGAGT
The DNA here is from genome assembly GCF_014651595.1 of Pseudovibrio japonicus. Lineage (GTDB taxonomy): Bacteria > Pseudomonadota > Alphaproteobacteria > Rhizobiales > Stappiaceae > Pseudovibrio > Pseudovibrio japonicus. The sequence continues at coordinate 186,169 of NZ_BMXE01000008.1, forward strand.
GATTACGGGATAGCTGAGAAGATAATAATGACAATCGAAACTATTCTTGTTCTGAACGCTGGATCTTCTTCCATCAAATTCCAGCTGTTCAAAGGCGAAGAAAGTGTGCTTTCCGGCCAGATTGATGGCTTGGGAGCATCTGCTTGGGTAAAAGGCAAATCTGCTGAAGGCAAAACGATCATGGATCGTGCGCTATCAACAGAGGAAGCTCAGAACCACAACACCGCGCTTCAGGTCATCCTTGCGCTGCTCAAAGAGTTCGATACGGAACTCGAAGTGGACGCAATCGGTCACCGTGTTGTGCATGGCTCCTCCAAGTACTCCGCACCTGTGCTGGTGACGGATGAGGTTGCCGCTGAGCTGGAAACCTTCAACCCGCTGGCACCACTGCATAACCCGCACAACCTTGCAGGCATTGCAGGCGCGAAAGCTGCCTTTCCGGGCAAGCCGAACGTAGCGTGTTTTGATACTGCGTTCCACCGCACGCAGGACTTCAAGAACGAAGCCTACGCCATTCCGACCAAGTACTACGACGAAGGCATTCGCCGCTATGGTATGCACGGCCAGTCCTTCCACTATATTGCCGAGGAACTGCACAACGTTGCTCCGGAAGTGGCAGATGGCAAGGTAGTTGTTGCCCACCTTGGCAATGGTGCGTCCATGTGCGCAATCGAAAACGGCAAATCCGTCACCACCACCATGGGCTTTACGCCAGTTGATGGTCTGGCCATGGGCACACGCTCCGGTCTGATCGATCCGGGTGTCATCTTCTACCTGATGGAAGAAAAAGGCATGTCGGTGAAAGAAGTTGCCAACCTGCTGAATAAGGAATCCGGCATGAAAGGCCTCTCCGGAATCTCGCAGGATATGCGTGATCTGGAAGAATCCGACAGCCCGGAAGCAAAGCGCGCACTCGACTACTACGACAACCGCATCAAGCGTGAGCTCGGTGCTCTGGTTGCAGTCATGGGCGGTCTGGATGCAATCGTCTTTACCGGTGGCATCGGTGAGAACTCTTCCCTGACACGCGCAGGCGTGTGCAAGGGCCTTGAGTTTCTCGGCGTGGAAATCGACGAGGAAGCAAACAAGGCACGTGCGAAGGAAGCAATCACAATTTCCAAGCCGTCTTCCAAGGTTAAGGTCATGGCGATCCCAACCAATGAAGAGGCGATGATTGCCCGTCAGACTCGTGTGATCTGCGAAGCATAATCGACCAAAACGTGGTCTCGATCACAATGTTTAAACCGCACTTTTCTACAAGGAGAAGTGCGGTTTCTTTTTTGTTTGCCTAGACCTATCAAAGCAAACTGGAGAGTTGCCCAAACATATTCCTATGGGTTTTAATATCAAAAAAATTGATATAATGAGATATGCAACTCGTGTATACAGAGCTTCAATGAACACTGGCACTCCAATGATTATCGCTGCAACCACACTTGCACTTCCGGTTTCTCTGACCGCCGCTGAGCTGCGTCTGGTGGAATACCACCAAAGAAATCTTGCCTACATCATCGTGCCTCGAACCGCCAAGAAACTTCCTGCACTTTTGCTGTTTCATGACTGGAACGGATTAACCGACGCAGCGATCCAACAGGCGGCAAAAATCGCAGAACAAGGCTATGCCGTGTTCCTCCTTGATCTGTTTGGCGGCAAGGTTCCCCAGTCCAGAGAAGAAGCCGGACCACTGGTAGAAGCCATGCTGACAACAGAGCACCAGCAGGAGTTACTGGCAAATGTCTGTTCCGGTTTGCAGCTGCTTGAAAGTGTCGAGGAAGTAGAGCCGATCGGCGTGTCCGTACATGGCTTTGGTCTTGGAGAGCAGGTTGCTGAATGTATCTCAAAAAGTGATATGATGCCTGCGCTTCCATTGCTGGCGGCGGCTTAAGCAGACCCCGCCCGTGTCAGGTTGCAATCTCACGCATTGCATCATTCCGCCTGACCAAATACTAAATGAGCGAAGAAGAACTGTGTAAAGAAAGGAGGGAGGCATGTCCTCACCGGTCAATGCAGTCGTGTTTGACATTGGCAATGTTCTGATCCTGTGGGATCCGGAGAACTTGTATAATGATCTCATCCCGGATGCATCCGAGCGCGAATACTTCCTGAGTGAAGTGTGTCCCTACGAGTGGAACTTGGAGCAGGACCGTGGCCGTCCCTGGGATGAAGCCATCTCAGAGCGTCTCGAAAAGTTCCCGCAGTATGAAGAGTGGATCAAAGCCTACTACGAGCGTTGGGAAGACATGCTCGGCGGTGCGATCGAGGCCAATGTCGCACTCCTAAAGGATCTCAAGGAGAAGGGGGTTCCCCTCTACGCAATCACAAACTTCTCAACCGAGAAGTTCGAGGAAGCAAAGCGCATCTTCCCGTTCCTGGCTGACAGCTTCATCGACACCGTTATCTCGGGTGAAGAGAACCTGCTCAAGCCGGATGCTGCGATCTACAACATCCTGTTTGAACGCAACGGCCTCAAGCCATCAGAGCTCGTATTCATCGATGATACGCAAAAGAACGTGGTCGCTGCACAGGACATTGGCATGAAGGCACTGCACTTCTCGGAGGCAGACAAGCTTCGTTCAGAACTGAAGCAGCTGGGCCTTCCACTTTAGAGCGTATTCCCGAAAAGTGGCTCCGGTTTTCGGACAAGAATACGCATGAAAATAAAGAGTTGGAGCTTGGTGCGTGAATGCATATGAACGCAACACGCTCTAAAGCCAGACACTTGCATCCCGCATCATCTGCGGGAGTGCGGAGCAGGGCGCTCGTGCAATTGACGGCGCCCTTAAGCTCCCAAAAAACTTATCCCCCTACCTAAAACCGGTCCTATGCTTGTTCTCGTGCCCACGCAATCGGGCAGGGATGGACCGTCCGTCCCTCGGCGTGGGTGGGGTTGGGCTACCGGCATGAGGTAACGTATCGTGTCGGGAGGTCCGGTGAAGCGCAATACCCTTTTGAGGCCACAGTGGTGAAAGGGAGCTTGGGGTCGTTCCGGAGGGCGTCCGGTGGTGGCAGGAAACTGCCAATGACACGAAAACGTGTCAGTCGCGCCTGTCCGAGAGGGAGCCCGCGTGTTCATGATAAAAGACCCGGGCGAGGCGAGCAGCCAATGCCGAAGAAACATATTTAACAAGTAGCGCAGGCAGAGCCTGTTCGCCTTGCTCCACCCGTTAAAGCGGGAAACTTCAGACAAAAACACCGCATGGAGAACCACGCGGTGATAATCGTCGTTGTCAGCTTGGATCTGGTCGGAGGCTAGACCTGATGCCCGCAGTGACCTTCTTCAAATGCCCAGATACCAAGACCTTCCCCTTCTTCAAGGATCGAGTAGGCCGCATGGATATCGACAGACACAGGAACGTCCACGCTGAACAGCGGTGGGTCCGCATCAATGTCTTCGCATGTGCAACCAAGCTTCTCCAGCTTGCCCCATTGTTTGGCAAACTCTTCGGGCTGAGTGGTCTCTTCCACCATGATCCGGTAGGTGGAGTTGCCGGAGGCCTTGGCGACGCGGTCAAAGACAAGCTGCCCGCGTTCTCTGTTTGCAAGCAACTCATCGCCATTGGCAACACCGCACGCAAAGAAAGGCGTATTCTCCAGCTTATAGCGATTGCCACCGAGTGAGCGCACCCACACAGTTTCACTCTCAATACCGTGCCAGTCGTGTGGGTCCAGCTTGAAGACAAGCTTGTGCAGATTGCTGTTCTTATTCATGGGGCCTCGCAAATTCTAAGCGCAATATACCCATGCGCTCCTGCGAAGCAACCAGCATCTTGAGTATATGTGTTCAGAAAAGAATGCATGCATACAAAGAATAAAGCCGGAGCATTTGCCCCGGCTCTCATTGATCAGATCTGATCAGAAAATCAGTCGCGCAGCAGGTCGTTCACAGAGGTTTTGGAACGGGTCTGTGCATCAACGCGCTTCACGATAACCGCACAGGCCAGGCCTGGTCCTGGGGTACCGTCTGGCAGCGGTTTGCCTGGCATGGTACCTGGAACAACAACGGAGTATGCAGGAACTTCGCCCACGAAAACTTCGCCGGTGTTGCGGTCGATGATCTTGGTGGTTGCGGAGATGAACACGCCCATTGCAAGCACAGCACCTTCGCGTACGATCACGCCTTCAACAACTTCAGAACGAGCGCCGATGAAGCAGTTGTCTTCAATGATAACCGGGCCAGCCTGAAGCGGCTCAAGAACACCACCAATACCAACACCACCGGAAAGGTGAACGTTTTTGCCGATCTGGGCACAGGAACCAACAGTCACCCATGTATCAACCATGGTACCTTCGTCCACGTAAGCACCAAGGTTCACGAAAGAAGGCATCAGAACTGCGGACTTGCCGACGAATGCAGAGCGACGAACGATGGAGCCAGGAACCGCACGGAAACCAGCTTCTTCAAAATCAACGGCACTCCAGCCGTCAAACTTGGAAGGAACTTTATCCCACCACGGAGCTTCACCTGGACCGCCTTTGATGATCTGCATTGGGTTTAGGCGGAAGGAAAGCAGCACTGCTTTTTTCACCCACTGGTTTACAACCCAATCTCCAGAGGTTTTGTCAGCAACACGCAGCTTGCCGTGGTCCATCAGATTCAGTGCGGTGTTTACAGCATCACGCACGTCACCAGTCGTATCGGTGTTTACATTGTCACGGTCATCAAACGCAGCGTTGATGATGGCCTCAAGGGCCGCAAGATCAATCTGGCTCATTGGCGGCAGACTCTCACATTTAACGGGTTACGAATTAGAGTTACCGAGGCGTACGCAAGCGCAAACCAGAAGTCAATACTCTCTGGCTTCCGGTTGTCTCATCTATCGATTTAGGTTGTTTCAGGTGCCTTGAACGGCTGCTGAGACTGCTCCATCAGCCACTTCTGGAAAGAGGCAACAGGGCGCGTCAGCGGGCGATTGGCGTTTCTGACGAACCAGTAACCGCTCTCCAGAGAAAGGCGTGGCCAGTCCGGCACAACAAGGTGGCCTGCAGCCACTTCCTGTTCAACAAACCGGGTATCAATCGCAATAGCACCCATGCCCGCAACAGCAGCCTGAATAGCCATATTCCGGCTCTCAAACATAGCACCGGAGATCTGGTTGGAATTTGGCAGGCCCGTACCATTCAACCAGCGCGGCCAGTCTTCACGTCGGGAGGATGTATGCAGCAACTTCAGTTTATCCAGCAGCTTGATATCCGGGTTCGGATCGCCGTTACTCAGTTGAGGCGCAAAGGCAACGACCAGATCCTCCTGCCAGAGCATATTTCGCTCCACATGAGGCCATGCTCCATCCCCCAGCCGGATCGCACAGTCATAGCTTTCCCGGTCAAGGTCCACCACGCGCATGCTCGTCGAGATCAGCAACTCAATATCCGGATGCTTCTCCTGAAAGTCCGGCAAACGCGGAATAAGCCAGCGGGTGGCCACAGTAGAAAGGGTAGAAATGCGCAGCTCTGTCCGACTTCTGCGCCGGAAGGCTTCCACTGCATGCTCGATCTGGTCAAACGAATTGCCAAGATTAGAGGAAAGGCGCTGCCCTTCCTCGGTCAGTGCAAGGCCGCGGCCATCACGAATAACAAGAGCGGCACCGAGCTCGTTCTCAAGCGAACGCAGCAAGTGCGTCAGAGCGGAGGGTGTAACGCCAAGATCTTCTGCTGCACGAGCGGCGCGACCATGTTTGGCCAGCAGTGAAAATGCGTGTAGCGCGCGCAGTGAAACCATGACGAATGCCCTTCTTTATGAGTTCTTGAATTAATCTCAATAAAGGGAAAATAGGCATTCGTCCAGATGATCGTGATATTTTTTCTCTTTTGGCCTTATTACGCGCAAATTTTGCAATTTTTGACCAAAACTGCCCCTACTGGAGTTTAATGCGTAAAATGACGGGGGCATCATGTTTTGTAAGAATTACCCTAATTCTTGAGTTCCCTTAGGATGTTATGGAGAAACCCATCCAGATGGTCGGTTACGAAGTCCACATGGGGCTCAGTACCGTTTGAAAGCTCCCAATCCTCACGGAAAACCTCGCGTGTTCCGTCCGGAATAACCAAAACTGTCCGCATGCCAAGAGAGTTTGGTACAATCAGATTGCGTGACAGATCCTCAAACATTGCAGCACTGTTCGGGAGAATGCCATTCTTCTCCAAAAAGCGTCGGTAAGTCTCTGCAGCTGGTTTCGGGACCAGATCCGCTTCCATAATGCCGAAGATATCTTCAAAGTGATGGGTAATCCCAAGACGGTTGGCAACAGACTCCGCATGTTTGCGCGTTCCGTTGGTCAGAATATAGCATTTGCCCGGTAGCTGATTGATCGCCTCCGCAAGCTGCGGATTGGGGTCAAGGACCGAATGGTCGATGTCATGCACGAATTCGAGAAATTCGTCGGCCTCAATGTGATGCTCCATCATCAAGCCACGCAGCGTGGTGCCATACTCTTTGTAATAGGTAAGCTGGAGCTCTCTGGCCTCGTGAACCTGCTTTCCGGTGAGTTTTTGTACAAACTCGGAAATCCTCTGGTCAATCTGATCGAACAGCTTTGAGTGGTGAGGATAAAGGGTGTTGTCTAAATCAAAAATCCAGCTTTTAACGCCGGTAAATGGGGATTGTGTCATACTTTTCCGTTCAGCTATCAGCATTGCCGATATTTGTTGTTTAACGCCAAGCAAAACAGGAAAAAGTTAGGATATCAAGGGAGGCGCCTGTCTTTCGCCTCTCTGGACCAAACAATAAAGTGAAGTGGCGAAAGCTCACCACTGGATTTCGGAGGTAAGATCTGAATGAGATCGGACCCTGAAGCACGATGCATGACTTGGGGGCACGCAGCACACTTAAGGCACGATCAAAGTACCTGCGCCGTGATCGGTGAACAGCTCCAGAAGGACTGCGTGTGCGACTTTTCCGTCAACAATAACTACACCTTCAACGCCCTGTTCAAGCGCATCAAGACACGTCTCAACCTTCGGGATCATACCGCCTGAGATTGTCCCGTCTTCAATAAGAGCACGGGCACCGGCGCGGGTCAGCTGCTTGATCAGCTTACCGTCTTTGTCCAGAACACCCGGGACATCCGTAAGGAACAACAGACGTTTTGCATTCAGTGAACCAGCGATTGCACCAGCAAACGTATCGGCGTTGATGTTATAGGTCTCACCATCGCGGCCCGGAGCCACAGGAGCCACAACAGGAATGAGGTCACGCTCAAGGATTAGCTCAAGAACCTTTGAGTTCACGTTCTCAGGCTCGCCCACGAAGCCAAGATCCAGAACTTCCTCGATCTTGGAATCCGGATCACGGTGTTTGCGATGCAGCTTACGGGCTGTGACCATGTCACCATCTTTGCCGCAAAGGCCAATAGCGCGGCCACCTTCGCGGTTGATGCTGGCAACAATGCCCTTGTTGATGGAGCCAGCCAGCACCATCTCGACGATCTCAACGGTGGCCTGATCGGTAACACGCAGACCGCCTTTGAACTCGCTTTTGATATTCAGGCGGTCGAGCATGGAGCCGATCTGAGGGCCGCCACCGTGAACGACCACAGGATGCACACCAGACTGGCGCAGCAGAGTAATGTCTCGGGCAAAAGCGCGGGCAAGGGAGTCGTCTCCCATTGCATTGCCGCCGTATTTTACAACAACACGCCGGTCATCATAACGCTGCATGTAGGGGAGAGCTTGGGCAATGACATGCGCACGATTACTGTTTTCCGAGAAACTCATAGCGATAGGTACACCTGGAGAAAGAATGGACTGATACGCAGATCACGCGGACTGCGTGACAGGTATATAACCGCATTATAATCACGCCACAAATGTTCCGTCACTTGAACCTGCGTGGATTTACTCAAGTAATGGGCGAAATTGCCTAATGTCTCTCCCGAAGATACTCCGAAAAGCCATCCTCACATGTGGGAGGTAGGAACAGGAAGCCTTGAGCATTCGTACAGCCGCTGCTCTCCAGCAGTCGCATCTGCTCTTCGGTCTCCACGCCCTCTGCCGTCACTTCCATGTCCAGCAAGTGCGCCAACTCAATCAGATGAGCGCAGGTCGCACTGTGCAGGTTGGAGTGTGGAACGCCGGAAACGAAGCTGCGGTCGATCTTGATCCGGTCAACAGGACAGTCGAGCAGGTGCTTCACGGAGGCAAAGCCGGTCCCGAAGTCGTCAAACGCAACCGAAAGACCCATCTCCTGCAGTGTGCGCATGTTCTCCATGGCATGAGCAGCCCGGTCCAGATCAATCCACTCGGTGACTTCCAGCTCAAGAAAATGGCTGGGCGTCGCCGTGTCTTGCAGGATCTTTTGAATGCGGGAAACGATGTGCGGATCGGCAAAAATCTTGCCGCAAATGTTCACGGAGATTTTGAAATCTGGATCAACAAGATCGCCCCAACTACGGCCCATCTTGCAGGCTTCATGGATCACCCAGTACCCAACATCCTTGCCAAGGCAACTACGGAACAGGGTGGAGATGAAGCGGGAAGGGGGCAGCAGACCATTTTCCGGATGCTCCCATCTGATCAACGCTTCCGCGCCAACCAGCTTGCGGTCAGTCACACGCACGATGGGCTGATAATGCAGCACAAACTCATCGCGAAGATAGGCCGAAATCAGAGACCTCTCCAGCGGATTCGGACCAAGCTGACGCGCCCGATGCCACTTGCGAAAGTTCAACCCTGCCAACGCCAGCGTTGGAAATGCCCGGACGAACCGCCGCAGGTAGGTGAGGGCATTGGTACCGGTAGGCTCAGGCGTAAGCGCCCATTGCTGCCGGGCGGATGGAGCTGCGCACATACATCAGCTCCTTTTCCCGGAGGTGGCTTTGTAACTGCCTCTTTGCCTGTCTTTGTAAGACATTCGACGATCTCCCCTTCGACGATGGCCTACACATATTCGAGGGGTAAAATGACCTAGGGTCAAGTAATCACTGGGGGGTCTGGGGAAAACGCCGTAAAACCCGAGAATAAGGGAGAAACCGCAGTATTGCAGGATGGACAAGGCCTGCCTGATATGTTTGAGAGTCCGCCCTCAAGTTGAGAAGGGCGCAGGATCACAAGATGCCTGCGCCGCCAATTGACTAGCCGTAACTGACCAGCTGAGCGATCTCAGCGCGCAGCTCATCCAGACCTTTGCCTTTTTCAGAGGAGGTGGCAATGATCTCCGGGTGCGCAGCCGGACGTTTTGCGAGCAGTTTCAGAGTCTCTTCTTTCACGCGCTCAAGCTGCCCAGGCTTCAGTTTGTCAGCCTTGGTCAACACAACCTGATAAGGAACTGCAGACTTGTCCAAAATGGACATGGCTTCCAGATCGTTCTTTTTGATGCCGTGCCGCGAGTCAATCAGCGAGAACACACGGCGCAGCGTGCTTCGGCCGCGAAGATAGTCAAAAATGAGCGATGTCCAGGCGTCCACCATCCCCTTTGGTGCCTCCGCATACCCATAGCCGGGCATGTCGACGATCTTGAGGATGGAGTGTTCCGCTCCAAAGAAGTTCAGCATCTGGGTGCGGCCCGGCGTGTTGGATGTACGGGCCAGTGCCTTCTTGCCGGTTAGCTTGTTAATCAGGCTGGACTTGCCAACATTGGACCGGCCTGCAAATGCAATCTCGATGCCATCCAGCACAGGCAGCTGGTGCATCTCTTTAACGCTGGTAATAAATTCCCAGGGACGCGCAAACAGAAGGCGTCCCGCCTCCAGCTGCTCTTCTGAATATTCTTTTTCTGAGCTCATGCCCTGCCTTTTAACCTGCAATTTTGATTTGGTCGAGAGCTGTTTTCCAAAGCCTCAGCTTTATGTTTGCCCTCCCGCTTCTTCATCGTGAAGAGCGGGTATCCCAAGCAAAAAACGCGACCCTGAGGCCGCGTTTTTATGTTCATCTCCAAAGAGCAAAGCTTACTTGCTTTCTTCCTTTGGCTTGCGTTTGAACGTGTCTTTCAGGTTATCGAAAAGCTCAAGCTTCACGCCCTGACGACGCATGATGATTCCCTGCTGAGCAACGGACAGTGTGTTGTTCCAGGCCCAGTAGATCACAAGACCAGCCGGGAAGGTTGCCAGCATGAACGTGAACAGAACAGGCATCCAGTTGAAGATCATCTGCTGTGCAGGCTCAGCTGGTGCTGGGTTCATCTTCATCTGCAGGAACATGGTGATACCCATGATCAGCGGCCAGATACCAATCATCAGGAAGCTTGGTGGATCCCATGGGATCAGGCCAAACAGGTTGAAGATGGTCGTCGGATCTGGAGCAGAAAGGTCCTGAATCCATCCGAAGAATGGCGCATGACGCATCTCAATGGTAACGAACAGAACCTTATAGAGCGAGAAGAAGACCGGAATCTGGATCACCATTGGCAAACAACCTGCCAGCGGATTGATCTTCTCCGTCTTGTACAGCTCCATCATGGCTTGCTGCTGCTTTTGCTTGTCGTCCTTAAACTTCTCGCGGATCTCAGTCATCTTCGGCTGCACGAGTTTCATTTTACTCATGGAGACGTAGGACTTGTTTGCCAACGGGAAGAAGATTGCCTTCACGATCACAGTCACGAGAAGGATTGCGATGCCGAAGTTGCCAACCAGCGAGTAGAGCCAGTCAATTACCCAGAACATTGGTTTGGTCAGGAAGTAGAACCAACCCCAGTCGATCATCAGATCGAAGTTGTCAATGTTGAGAGCTTCCTGATAGCCATCGATCAGGCTGGTAACCTTTGCACCAGCGTAGAGCAGGGAGGAGCTCGTAGCAGTCCCACCGGCAACGGCCTGAACCGGATCTGCCAGATAATCAGTCTGGAAATTCTGGGTACCTGCGCTGTAGGAGAAGTTTGGCTGGAAGTCTGTGCCCTGATTTGGGATCAGCGTTGCCGCCCAGTACTTATCGGTAAAGCCGAGCCAACCGGTATCGGTGCGGCCCGGGCGAATGCTTCCCTCTTCCGCAAGGTCAGAATATTTGATCTCCTGCAGGCCTTCGTCGCCGATAACGCCGATCAGACCTTCGTGGAGAACGAAGAAGCCAGCGGTTTCCGGCTCACCGGTACGCGCGATCAAGCCGTAAGGATAAAGCTGAACATTCTCTCCGGTGTTGTTCTGAACTTCCTGCTCAACGGTGAACATGTAGTTCTCGTCAACGGAGAAGGTGCGGGTGAAGGTCAGACCTTCGCCGTTGTCCCAGCTAAGAATGATCGGTGAGGAAGGCGTCAGCTCGCCGGATGTCTCGGCTGTCCAGACAGTATCGGCATTAGGAAGGTTAACCTGTACACCCGGGTCGGCAACCCAGCCATGCTCTGCGTAGTATGGCGCGTTGCTGCCTTTGGGCGAGAATAGGATAACTGTCTCGCTGTCCTCGTCAATTGTCTGGCGGTAATCCTTCAGGCGAAGGTCGTCCAGCTTCGCGCCTTCCAGATTGACAGAACCGGAGAGGCTCGGGGTGTCAATGATCAGGCGAGGGGATGCGGCCAATGCTTGTTCGCGACTGACGAATGATTGAACTGCGGTCCCGCTTTCGGCGCCCGGAGCCACTTGACCAGATGCGCCTTCAGGAAGGGCAACGGGTGCGCTGGAACCGGCTTGTTGTGCATCTTCTGCCAGCTGCGCCTGTTGCGCGTCCTGCTGAGCTTCTAACTGTGGTCCGGCAATAAAATATTGCCAGCCCAATAGCACAACCAGCGACAGCACGATCGCTACGATCATATTGCGATTATCGTTCATCGACTGGATCACTCATTTTCATAAGGGTGGAATAAACATTCATCACTGATCAGTCCGCCTGCACTTTATCATAGGGAGGGTTAGATTTCGCCAGCGAATTCGATTTTGATTGGATAGGGCGCGATTTACGAGGCTTGAATGCATTTCTCACACTTCCTCTAAGGTCCTTTAAAAGCTCCTCAAAGGGCTGGGAAAGTGCAGCTCTCCGGCCAACCAGTACGTAGTCGGCGCCAGTCTGTGCGATATCCAGATCAAGAGAGGCGACAGCGGCTCGAAGTCGGCGCTTAATTCGGCTGCGCTCAACAGAGTTTCCGGTCTTTTTGGTAACCGTGTAACCCATCCGAGGGGCGCCATCACTGCGGGTTTTAGCCGCTTGAAGCACAAAAGCACGCCGAGCTGTCCTTCCGCCTTTGGCGACGGTAAGAAACTCGGAGCGCTTTTTGAGTGTTTTCATGTTTTTGCGGCGGAACTTGGGTTCAATGGAAGTGAAGTGAATGCCGCCGCGCAACGTCGCGATTAAGCGCTAAGACGCTTACGACCTTTAGCACGACGACGTGCCAAAACCTGGCGGCCATTTTTGTCTGCCATACGTGCCCGGAAGCCGTGGCGACGCTTGCGAACAAGGTTGCTCGGTTGGAAAGTACGTTTCATTTTATTACCCTAGCAGAGCCATCGGCTCCAACTTAAACGTTAACTTGGACTGTGCGCCTTGTCCCCGAAATCACCGCGACTCTCTACAAGTTGCAGGACTTTGCGCATGGGACGCGCACTCCTACTCGTCGGCGCTTATATTAGTGTGCGTGCTCCAAGTCAATAATTGCTGCGTTGGAATCTGCGATATCCTGACTCTTTATTTACCTCACAGACCCGTGTGTGACTGTGACCCCTCATTCAAAACCAAGTGAAACTACGGGGATTGCACGAACCTGTGATCACACCGGAGGTCTTTCTAATTGTATGGAAATTGTAATACTTCAATTCACGATCCGAATAGACCTACAAAAAACATAGTAACCTATTCGGCTTAAACTGGCTAACAACAACAGGGGTTTCAGTTTTCGCAGGTCTGACTGCTGAAACCATCTAAGGAAGAGCACATGGGAATCACGGAACACAACGATAACAAATCAGCAGCCGACGGAGCCATCGGTTTCATTAAGCGCTGGGGGCTCCTGATTGTTATCCTTGCTGTGTCCGCCTATGGCGCCTCGCAGGGCTGGCATAAGGAAGTCACACTCAGCAATCTGATCAAGAACCGGCAGATGCTGGCAGATTTCCTGGCGGCCTATCCGCTCCTCACACCGTTTATCTATTTAGTGGTCTACACGCTCGCTGTTGCTCTCTCGTTCCCGGGGGCTTCCCTGATGACAATCACGGGTGGTTTCCTGTTCGGTTGGCTGTTTGGTGGCTTACTGACGGTCGTGGCGGCAACTATCGGAGCATCAGTGCTGTTTGTGGCAGCAAAGACATCCGTCGGCGCAACGCTTAAGGAAAGAGCAGGGCCCTTTCTTGATAAAATGTCTGCAGGCTTCCGCGAGAACGCCTTCAGCTACCTTCTCTTCTTGCGTCTGACCCCGGTATTCCCGTTCTGGTTGGTGAACATCGCGCCAGCCCTGTTCCGCGTCCCGCTGGTTACCTATTTTGTCGCAACCTTTATCGGCATCATTCCGGGCACCTTTGCGTATGCATTCATCGGTGCTGGTCTGGACAGCGTGATTGCAGCACAGGAAATGGCAAATCCCGGCTGTTCCGCCGCAGGAACCTGCGAAGTGGACATCTCCGCGCTGATTACGCCTGAGCTATTATGGGCATTTGCAGCGCTTGGACTGGTCGCGCTCATTCCGCCAATCATAAAACGCTTCCGCGACGCCTAATGCTCATAGAAGATCAATTTCGAAAGCACGGACTTTCTCGATGACACAAAATAATAACTCCAAGATACTGACACCGGACATCTGCGTGATTGGCGCTGGCTCGGGCGGCCTTTCGGTCGCTGCAGCTGCAGCAGCTTTCGGGGTGGATGTTGTCCTGATTGAAAAAGGCAAGATGGGCGGCGACTGCCTGAACTATGGCTGTGTCCCCTCCAAGGCACTTATCGCAGCAGGCAAGGCAGCCGCAACCTTCCGTTCCTCGGAAAAATTCGGTGTAGTTGCCACGGAGCCCGAGGTCGATTTTTCCAGAGTGAATGACCATGTCCATGATGTCATCGCGACCATTGCACCGCATGACTCTGTCGAACGGTTCGAAGGGTTGGGCGTCAACGTCATTCAGGGCGCAGCTGAGTTTATCTCGGCTGATACGGTTAAAGTGGGCGAACAACTGATCAAAGCGCGCCGCTTTGTGGTTGCTACCGGATCCAGTGCCGCGGTTCCACCGATACCGGGGATTGATGATACACCTTACCTGACCAACGAAAACCTGTTTGAGCTCAAAGAGCGTCCGGAGCACCTGATCATTATCGGGGCAGGGCCAATCGGCATGGAGATGGCTCAGGCCCACCGCCGCCTCGGAAGCCGCGTAACTGTCATCGAGGCGCTGCGCCCATTGGCGGTGACCGATTATGACCACGCGGATCTGGTCATCCGGAAAATGGAAGATGAGGGCGTGGAAATCCTCTCAGAGACCAAGGTGCTCAGTGTTGAAAAAACAGAGGTAGGTGTCAAAGTCAGCATCAAGGTGGATGATGAAGCCGAGGGCACCGTCGAAGGCTCGCACCTATTGATCGCAGCAGGGCGTGCGCCGAATATCTCTTCCCTTGGTCTTGAGGCGGCTGGCATCGAGTTTACGCGTCGCGGCATCACAACAGATGATGGCCTGCGCACAACCAACCGCAGGGTCTACGCAATTGGGGATGTTGCCGGTGGTGTGCAGTTCACGCATGCTGCTGGCGCACATGCATCTCTGGTCGTCCGCTCCATCCTGTTCCGCATGCCGATCAACCACAACAGCATCACCATGCCTGCTGTGACCTACACCGAGCCGGAAATCGGTCAGGTGGGCCTCTCGGAGCAACAGGCCCGCACCAAACTGGGTGACAAACTAAAAGTGTTGACAGCAGAGTTCTCGGGCAACGACAGAGCACTGGCTGAAGGTAAGGGCGTTGGTCAGATCAAGCTGCTGGCCGATAACAAGGGACGGCTTGTCGGCGCATCAATTGTTGGTCCGGGTGCTGGCGAGCAAATCGGCTTGTTGACGTTGATGATCTCGCAGAAGCTGAAGGTAGGCGCTCTGCTGGGCGTTGTGTTCCCGTATCCGACCCTGAACGAAGGAATTCGCAGGGCTGCCCTGACTTACTATGCGGATGCTCCGAAAAATCCGTGGGTCCGCAGAATTCTGGCTCTCCTGAGAAAGTTTGGCTGACGCAGTTATGACCAGTAATAACAGAAGTTTGTTGCTTGGTAGGCGTCATCTGCTAAAAATGAGTTAGGCATAGCGCGTAACAACAACCTGCGCTGCACGATTATTGTGTACCAACTCATCAGGTAGGTGGATGGTTCAAGATAGTAGGAAAGTGGCCTCTGAAACAGAGGTCACACCGAAAAAGATGGACACGGATGAAGTCCCGAAAGGGAGGCTCCACCGATTATTCCCTAGTGGAATGGGTCTTTCTGGCAAGCTTCTAGTGCTGACAATCTTGTTTGTCATGCTCAGTGAAGTGCTAATTTTCGTCCCCTCAATCGCAAATTACCGCAACACCTGGCTCCGTGACCGTCTCGCTGTGGGCGGTGTAGCCGCCACCTTGCTGACTGACAGCGAGACTCTGTCTCCTCAGGTGCAGGACAAACTGCTTGAAGCGACAGGCGCACAGGCCATCTCTCTGGTCGTAGGTGAGCGCCGTAATCTGATTGCCATGGAGAGTTCAGAAATGAACATCACCAAGACGATCGATATGACCCATGACTCTCCATGGGAGGCGATTGAATGTAGCCTTCAGTTTCTGATTGGAGGCTACACAGGACAAATCCGTGTGATCGGCGACGTTGATATGAGCTCCGGTGGCAGAGTGGATATGATTTTCCCGGCTTCATTGGTGCGAGCCGATCTGCAGAAGTACGCGCTCAACATCCTGCAACTTTCCCTGCTGATTTCCTGTTTGACAGCCGCACTCGTCTATCTGTCCATCCGCTCTTTGCTGTTGCGCCCGTTGCAACGACTTACCGCCTCGATGCGCCGCTTTGCTGAAGCGCCGGAGAATGCGCGCGAGATCATCAAGCCGAGCGGGCGGGTTGATGAGTTGGGCGAGGCCGAAGTTCAACTGCAATCCATGCAGAAATCGCTGAACCACACATTGAACCAGCAGCGCCGTATGGCAGCGCTGGGAATGGCGGTTTCCAAGATCAATCACGACATGCGCAATCTGCTGGCATCCGCCCAGCTGTTTCTGGAGCGCTTAGAAATGCTGCCGGATCCTACGGTGCAGCGTGTTGCCCCGAAAATTCTGGCGACGCTCGATCGCGCCGCCAGCTACACGAGCGCAGTACTGTCCTACGGAAAGGCACAGGAACCGCCGCCGGAACTACGCTTGATCCGTCTTGCTCCGATCCTGCGTGATGTGGAGGAGGTGCTGGGCCTCTCCAGATACTCAGAAGAAATTGAGATGCACATCAATGTGCCGGAGACGCAGGAGCTGGAAGCAGACCCGGAGCAGATCTTCCGTGTGCTTCTCAACCTCTGCCGAAATTCAGTACAGGCAATGCAAGCCTCCAAGGGCACGTCCGGTGTCGTTTGCCGCATCGAGATCCACTCACAAGTGCAGGACGACATGCTGTGTATCTACGTTGCTGATACGGGGCCGGGGATACCGGAAAAGGCGCAGGAAGGCCTGTTCAAAGCATTCCAGAGCTCGGGCAAGGCTGGTGGTACCGGACTGGGTCTGGCCATCGCCGCAGAGATTATAGTTGCCCACGGCGGTCAGATCACATTGGAAAAAAATGTGACCACCGGAGCGTGTTTTAAAATCCAGCTTCCATATCGGCAGGGCGCGCAAGCGACTGAAAAAATTACAAGACTATTCCCGGCGGATACCAGCAAGGGCTAATTTCCATAAAAGCTGCAGTGTGCAAATGCAGCTTTTCTCTCGATTATGCCGCAAAGCCCTACGTCTTTGTTCTGATAGTCAGAAATTGTTATCCCCAAAACGCGAAATCACTTTAAAAAACTTCTCCAAAGCGCTTGCCAAGGTCCGGGAAGGCGGCTACATAGACCCCCGTTCCGCAGGGAACACGGCCTGCACCGGTAGCTCAGCTGGATAGAGCACCAGACTACGAATCTGGGGGTCGGGGGTTCGAATCCTCCCCGGTGCGCCATTTCCTCTCTTAAAGGAGGTCATGGCAAAAAATAGCACTAGGCCAACATATAATTCTTGTTCGCAAGAAACTGCGCACCGGTAGCTCAGCTGGATAGAGCACCAGACTACGAATCTGGGGGTCGGGGGTTCGAATCCTCCCCGGTGCGCCACTTCTTCTTCCCCGAAAACTTAATTGCTCCACTTCAATAACCGAGTTGCGCTTATCAAATATTCAGTGCAATCAATTGCTTGAAGCAAGGTTCTCTTCTGCGCTTTCTCCCTGTGGAAGGTTTTCCAGCAGAAACTTGATGATATTTTCGCCCATCACAGCTGCGATCTGATCTTCAGTAAAACCCTTCTTCAAAAGCTCTTGCGTCAGGATTGCGTATTCTGAGATATCAAACGCGGTGGTCACCGACCCATCAAAGTCAGATCCCAGTGCAACACTGTTAATTCCCGCAATCGAAACAGCATACTCAATGGAGTCCGCAACACCCTTAGGGCTGATGTCACAAGCAGCTGCATCCCAGAACCCAATCCCAATGAGTCCGCCATTTGCGGAAATGGCCCTGACCTGTTCATCGGTGAGGTTACGCGGTGTGTCACAGATACCCTTCAGGCCCGTATGGGAAACAACAATCGGACGTGTTGTCATCGCCAGAACATCTTCAATCACTGCAGGAGAGGAGTGCGCCACGTCGACAATCATCTCCTTCTGCTCCATCAGCTGCACAACTTCCTTGCCGAAATCGGTCAGGCCAGCCTTGGATTGGCCGTGCAGAGAGCCGCCGAGCTTATTATCAAAGAAATGCTGCAGACCCATCAAGCGCAGCCCGCCGTCGTATAGGCGGTTGACATTCTTGATGTCCCCATCCAGTGCATGCCCACCTTCAGTGCCAAGAATACCGGCAATCATCGTGGAGCCGTTCGCCCGCGCGTCCAGCACAGCTTGCAGCTCTTCCTGAGTGTGAACCACCTTGACTTGTTCCGGATGTTTCTTCTCCAGAGCATACAGGCGCCGCGCCTGTAAAAGAGCGCGTTCGGAAAGCTTGTTGAGTGCCTCTGACGGCCAGCTCTGCAACCGGCCAAGTAAGGTGATGTTATCCGCCGCCTCCGCTGAGTTCTTTTCGTAGTTCTGGCCGCGGGGAGATTTGGTGACGCTTGTGAAGATTTGCACGCCAACATTGCCTTTGACGAAGCGCGGAAGGTCAGAGTGCCCAATTGAGGACTCATCCGAAATATTCCGGCCCCAGAGCAAAACATCATTATGCAGGTCCGCAATCCGAAGCCTGTCGTGTAAGGCCTGCGTATCAGAACTGATGGCATATGGCTCGTGCTCAACAACCACGTTTCGGCTGTTGTCGACATACTGGGCAACATAGCCTGTGCGAAGGGCGCCATAGCCCACAGCAGCAACTAAAACAATGGCCCCTAAACCAACCTTTAAATAAGAAATGCCCATAATATGTGTCCAATATGTTTGCAGTCATCGACCGAGAAATAATAGGTTACCTTAGGGTAGATTCGGTGTTTGTCCAGTTATCTCAACCACGAACTAGCTTTGCTCATGCCCGGGCGCAACGCTTATTTCCTTGTTGGCACAAAGATCCTTGGGGTAAAATAAGCGCGAATTTCATCGGTTTTATAAATGGTTAAAGGCGAGAGGCGTCATCATGAACGCTCAACAACTAGTCGATCTAATTTCCTCACGCACATCAGCACCCCTAAAACGTATGGAAACACCCGGTCCAAATGCTGAGGAGCTGAAACTGATTGTGGAAGCTGCAGCAGCTGCACCCGATCATGGCCGGCTGCATCCTTTCCGCATCCTCGAGATCCCAAGCGATGCGAGGGATGCTTTGGGAGAGCTTTTTGCGCAAGCTGTCAAAGAGAGGCAGGAGGCGCCGACCGATGAGGCACTGGCGCGTGCAAGGGAAAAGGCGCAAAGAGGGCCAGTGCTCTTAGTATTGGTTGGATGTTTTCACGGCTCGGAAGAGACCAGCATTCCAAAATACGAACAAATGATCTCCGCAGGCACTGCTCTGCAAAACATGGTGCTCGTTGCACACGCGCTCGGGTATGCCTCAAGGATTACGAGCGGCGAAAGTGCACGCGCGGCGAGCTTCCATAAAGGCTTGGGTCTTTCTGAAAATGAAGAGTTCCTCTGCTTCATCTCTCTCGGCAAGATTGATGATCCAAGACCTGCCAAAGGACGACAGGAAGCGCAGGAACTCCTTTCAATCTGGACGCCAGATTAAGACAACTACTTCGCCTTTGGGCGGAAGGCCACGATCACATCTGGATCTGTTTCAATGCGCCCTGCACCAATCAGGTCCAGACAATAGGGAACCGCCTGAAACACAGCATCAAGGCAGGTCTTGATGCTGGCAGGTTTGCCCGGCAGATTGATGATGAGGCTTTTGCCACGAATGCCGGCGGTCTGGCGCGAAAGAATTGCAGTTGGAACCTCTTTCAAGGACAGCTGGCGC
The DNA here is from genome assembly GCF_014651595.1 of Pseudovibrio japonicus. Classification (GTDB taxonomy): domain Bacteria; phylum Pseudomonadota; class Alphaproteobacteria; order Rhizobiales; family Stappiaceae; genus Pseudovibrio; species Pseudovibrio japonicus. Next base: position 205,632 of record NZ_BMXE01000008.1, read on the forward strand.
ATCAACTCACCAAAACCGCGAAGCTCCTTCTCCATAACCAGTTCCATCGCTTCCGGTGTAAGGTCGCGAGGGGAGGGACCGGTTCCGCCTGTCGTGAGGATCAGGTCAACCTCGTCTTCATCCGCCAGTTTTTTCAAAGTGCTGCTGACACTCTCAATTCCATCTGGAATGATCTTATGGATTGGCTCCCATGGGCTCGTCACGGCTTTCTCAAGGTATGCAAGAATAGCGGGGCCGCTTTTGTCTTCGTAAGTCCCATCGCTGGCGCGGTCGGAGATGGTAACAGCTGCAATTTTCATAGATATCTCTCATAGATACGAAGGGTTTGGCGCAAGAGTAAGCATGGAGGTGCTCAGGTTCAAACATTAATTGCCCGCTAAAATCCTTGTCCTCCTATTCTTTGTCCCCCGCAGAAAGCACCATGGATTTTCCGGCGGTCTCTTCTGCGCCCCTTGTGTTTCTCACTCTGCATTTTGATAGACTGACGCTGCGTGATTTAAACGCTACTATTCCGTCATTACTAGTCGTTTTTTGAGGCTGACTGCGTAATCGGGGGGAGACGCTGCAACACAGCGATATGCATTTTACCCGTAACAGGAATGGTCTCTTGGAGGTTCGACACCCGCTGGGGTGTGTCGGAGCTTTTTCTCGCATATGCACTGGACTGAAGAGTATCGGTTAAGTGCTCAGGATAGCTCGGTGACTTGACTATTGAAAATGCCCTCAATCAGCCTCAGGGCTGCAAAGCATAAGGAAGCCGCTTAATGCGTAAGGCGCAAGTTGCTGCACTCGATGAACTTGAAGATCGTAAGCCTGCTTATGCACTTGTTGGTGAGGTCGACCTTGTCATTGTCAGGTATGATGATGAGATCTCCGTGCTGTACGGACGGTGTCTCCATCGCGGAGCGCTCTTATCTGATGGGTTCGTCAGAGGTCGCAATCTGATTTGTGGGTTACACCAATGGGATTATCGGCTGAGTTCGGGTGTCAGTGCTTACGACAACAAAGAATGCCTGCAAAAATTTACCCACTTCGTCGAGGATGGCAACGTTTATGTCGATGAAGATGAAGTGACCGCCTGGGCCAAAGACAACCCGCAACCTTACTTCCGCAAAGCTTATCTGGGCCAATACGCAGATTTTCACGGCACTGAAGAAGAACCACATAACAAACTGATACAGACATATGCGCGCTCGGGCTTGAAGGGCACTGGTCATCACGGCGCAATTGAAGCCATGGGGGTACCCACGACAGAGCTACCCCAGTGGCAAGACATTCAGATCCTGACAGCACAACTGCATAATCCGCCGCGTCTGGATGAAGAACCTGTTGGAACCGATGTGGTCATCGGCCCCAAAGCGCAAAAGCCTCTCCATCTGAAAATCCCGCTCTTAGTCTCGGACATGAGCTTTGGTGCGCTCTCAGAGCCAGCCAAAATCGCTCTCGCCCGCGGAGCAGAAAGTGTAGGGACCGGAATTTGCTCCGGTGAAGGGGGCATGCTGCCTGAGGAGCAGGCTGAGAACACGCGGTACTTTTATGAGTTAGCTTCCGCCCGGTTTGGTTTTTCATGGGATCAGCTGGAAAGAGTTCAGGCCTTCCATTTCAAAGGCGGACAAGCAGCAAAAACCGGAACTGGCGGGCATCTTCCGGCCGCAAAAGTAACCGAAAAAATTGCAAAGGTGAGGGGCCTCAAAGCAGGCGAGGGGGCAATCTCTCCGGCAAGGTTCCCCGAATGGATGAAAACAGCAGATTTTCGCGAGTTTGCCGACAAAGTACGTGACAAGACCGGGGGAATCCCGATTGGCTTCAAACTGTCAGCACAGCATATCGAAAAGGATATAGATGCCGCGCTGGAAGTTGGAGTGGACTACATCATTCTCGACGGACGAGGTGGCGGAACTGGTGCATCCCCGTTGGTGTTTAGAGATAACATCTCGGTTCCAACCATACCGGCGCTGGCACGCGCGCGACGCCATCTGGACCGCAGTGGTCGGCGGGATGTTACGCTTGTTATCACGGGGGGGCTACGCAAACCCGAAGACTTCGTCAAAGCAATAGCTTTGGGTGCAGATGCAATCGCATTGGCAAACGCGCCTATGCAAGCCATCGGCTGTATTGCCATGCGCGCATGCCACACGAACAACTGTCCCGTCGGCATAGCAACGCAGAAAGACCACCTTGTTGCGCGTCTGGAGGTTGAGAAATCAGCAAAGCGTCTGGAGAAGTTCTTCACGGCGTCTGTAGAGCTGATGAAGGTGATGGCCCGGGCATGTGGGCATGCGCATATCTCGGATTTCTCAATCAATGACATCACCAGTTGGAAGAAGGAAATGTCGGAGCTCGCCGGTATCAGCTGGGCTGGGCACGACCCTAATGAGTAAATCTGGCTGCTTTGAACAGCAGAAAATCAGTAGGTCGTATAAATGGTTGTTGCTGAAATTATTATTCTGATCGCACAAATTTACTGCGTGATTGGTTTTATCGTTGCCATTGTGTTTATCACCATCGGGCTGAGCCGCGTGGAACTTGCTGCCCGCAAGGCCTATCTTTTCCGTCTGCAAATCCTTCCAGGGCTCATCCTGCTCTGGCCAATTGTGATTGTTCGCTGGGTTGCGTTGGAGCGCTCAGGTGAAAAAGCTTTGCTTGATGAAGAAGAAAAACAGTTAGACGAAGAGCAAGAGGGCAAAAAATAATGCAGCGCGCCTTCCGAAGAGCCCATCGTTCCCTTTGGCTTGTTCTGGCTTTTCTCATTCCAATTGTCCTGGGCTTGGCGCTCATGATGCGACCCACGGGAACGCACGAGCAGCCGCCCGTTCCCCTTGATGACGCGGCAAAGTCGGCTCTGGAGGCAAACCAGTGAGTGTTAAATATGTGCCGGTAATCTGGAACCGCACCAAACTTGCCTACGATGCTGTCGTGCTGGCAACCGTTGGCGCATATCTTGGCATCTATCTCTACGTGGCACCGCAGTTCCAAACAGTCACAATGCCGATTGACTGGGATATCTACAAAGCGCAGGCATTTGGTACCTGCGTCTTCTTTTTACTGACCTTCATATTATGCATCGGACCCATGGCACGGCTGGACAAGCGCTTCTTGCCACTGCTCTATAACCGCCGCCACCTTGGCGTAATCACCTGCGTGCTCGCCTACTTCCACGTTGACAACATCCTTGGCTGGTACAACGCGTTCTCACCAATCAATCGCTATGTCTCGGTCTTCATTGTCAACACGAGTTTTGACCGCTTCCTGGGTTTCCCCTTTGAGATCCTTGGGGTCCTGGCGCTTCTGATCCTGACGATCCTTGCGGTTACCAGTCATGACTTCTGGCTCCATTTCCTGAAGCCAACCCTCTGGAAATTCCTCCATATGGGGATCTATCTGGCCTACGCTTTGATCGTCGCCCATGTGGCTCTCGGCGCTCTGCAAAGCGCTGCAGGTCCCTTTATGACCACTGCTGTTGGCGCCTCCGTCGCCCTCGTGGCCGCATTGCATCTACTGGTTGCAAGAAAAGAGCACCTGTTTGACACGCAAGAAAGTCCAATGGATGACAGCGGCACTTGGATGGATGCAGGTGATCCAACGGAGGTCCCTGACAAACGCGCGCGGATTATCTCCATCACGGACGATGAACGCGTTGCAATCTTCAGAAACGGCAAAAAGCTCTCTGCCATCTCCAATGTTTGTGCCCATCAGAACGGACCTTTGGGAGAAGGGAAGATCGTATATGGCTGTGTAACCTGTCCATGGCACGGTTACCAATATCGGGTGGAAGACGGGAGATCTCCGCCGCCATTCACGGAGAAGATTTCCACCTACCGGCTCAAACTGGAAGATGGTCGCCTGTGGCTGAATATAGAAGCGCTGCCTCCTGGCACTTATGTTGAGCCCGTCGTTGCTCCCATACTGGCAGAGGGAAGCTAATGGCGAAAAAGAAACCTGATCCCTTCTTCATCGGTTGGGCGAAAAAGCCGCCGAAGGTCCTTCAAGGGTTCCTTTTCTTGATCTCGGCCGTGCTGGTTGGGGCTGCGGTCGGTGTCGCATTGGGCATAGGCGCATCTGTTCCGGATCCCGGCGATGCGCGCTTTGAGTGGGGAGCCGGATACCAGACGTTCACCGGCTACGTTGATGCCAAACCTTACCCGCTCCTGAGGCTCCCTGCGGGCGAAGATGGTCGGGACCAGCCGCATGCGATGCTGATCTCAGGCATTGGCAAACGCGGCATGCAACAGCTTGCAGGTCCGCTAGATGGTCAAGCCGTTGATGCAGGCGGTATCCTGCTCAAACGCGGCGATCTGGACATGCTGCAAGTGGGTGGAGATGTGTCACTTCGCGCGGCTGAAAACCCAATACCCAACTTCACGCCAGCTCCTGCAGAGCATCTGGGCAAGTGGCGCTTATCCGGCGAGATCTGCGACGGCAAGTGCTACACTGGAGCAATGCGACCCGGTGTCGGATTGGCACATAAGGCCTGCGCGAACCTCTGCATCATCGGTGGAATCCCACCGGTTTTTGTTACCACCACACCCTTGATGGGCAGCCAGTTCTTTCTCTTAGCCGACGAGAATGGTGAGCCCTTATCATCTGAAGTGCAGGATTGGGTCGCCCTGTTGATTTCACTGGAAGGTGAGGTTGAGCGCCGTGATGACCTGATGATCTTCAAGGTGAACCTGGATAGCGCAAAACAGCTCTAAATCATTCCGCCGTGATGCCTGTGAGGGCGAACAGATTGCCGACCAAACTCAGCGTGCCCAAAGGTTGGAGTGGCGTAATCAGACTTAGGCTGTTAGAAAAGCCCAAGTTTGCAGTGCAGCACAACTTGTGTTGCCTCCTCCTCCTAGGTGTTCTTTCATACCACATGTGCCCAAGCGTGTGAGCGAAACAGTGCCGTTGCTATGCACAATCCGGTGATCCAATGATACAGTTTTTTGCCTATCCAGAATCCGTCTTCTGCGCGAAAGTTCGCATTGCTTTGGACATGAAAAACTTGGATTACGCCGAAGTCCCTCCTCCTGATGGATATGGATCAGCCGCCTACAAGAAGATTATTCCAGCAGGGTCCATTCCGGGCTTGCAGGATGGCGGAGCAGCGCTGTCTGACTCAAATGCGATCCTCGAATATCTCGAGGAAATCGCGCCATCTCCAGCCTTGCTGCCGGAAAAACCCGCTGAACGTGCCAAGGTCAGAGCGCTGATGGGCCTGCACGATACTCGTATTGAGCCATCCGTTCGCGCATTCTACGCATCAATCAAGGCCGGCAAGTCCCCTAAGGATGAGGTCTACAAGGAGCTGATTGCGGATATGAGCGCTGCGTTTGAGCGTCTGGAAGACGTGATTGATGCCGAGCCTTATGCGGTCGGGCCGTACGTCACCTTGGCCGAATGTGCCTACGCAACCACATTTTCTCAAGCGCAACAGCTTGCTGCATTGTTTGGCGGTGAGCTCCAGCTCAAGCCAAAGTGCCAACGCTGGTGGCAGGCGATGCAATCCCTGTCTCATGCGGCAACATCCATCGATATGAACCGCAAGGCTATGCAGGACTGGGTGAGCAAATTCATTCAGGTAGATGCATAAACCCGCACTGAGACCAACAAAAAAGGCGCTGCAAGATGCAGCGCCTTTTTGCTGTTTATGAGCAGTTTTTACTGCGCCAGACCCCATTTACGGGCTGTCGCGTCAAGGAAACCATCCATCTTTTTGATTTTGATCCAGTTGTTGACGTAGTTGATCCAAACCTGATCATCCTGTGGCATAAGCATTGCGATCGGGGTTGGCTCTCTGCTCTCGGAAACCGGAACATTCACAATCTGGTTAAACTTCTCTTTCAGCGTTGCGCCCTCAATGTTGGAGGTTATGAAGACGTCAGCACGACCTGACAGTACATCCTGATATCCACGCGCAGGGGCCTCAACAACCCTGATGGTCGCATTTGGGAACCATTCCTTACTGAGCGCCTCAAAAGTAGTGCCAAGCGTGGTTGCCACAGTCACATCTTGCTGATTAATGCTTTCCCAACTGTCGAACTTCTCAACTTTGTCACTGGTGGTGAACGGCAGGATCTCAGCAGAGATGTAGCTGTCGGAATACCCGGCCACCTTCATGCGGCTAGGAGAGATGGAAGCTGAACCAGTCAAGTAATATTTGTCTGCAACGATACCATTTACCAATGTCTTCCAGTCGGTTGGGACAAAGGTGAGCTCCACGCCAAGGTCGGCTGCAAGTTCGTTCATAATGTCGATATCATACCCTTTATATCCATTGCTGGCAGGGTCGCGAACGGACATGGGGTTCCAGTCGCCGGTTGTTCCGACCTTCAGTTCACCAGAATCCAGAATCTCGTTGAGCGCGGATTGCGCATATGCAGAACCGGAGAACAATGTGCTCACGGCAAAAATTACAGTAAGAAATGAGCGTAGCATCTTCGTGAATGCTCCTTGAAACGCAGTTTGATTGTGGCCAAATGCAAACCTAGTCATTTTAGCAGCAACTACAATATCGTTTTTTATAGAAAACCGATTTCAACTAATTGTGTGCGGTAAGTTTGTATAAGATTTGTATAAGAGCGCACAACACTCTAGGTTCTGTCTCCGGTAATCTACCAGTAATCGGGTAGATGCAAGCTCTTCGTGTGCTTCGCTCCAGATGGAAGCCTGATGATAATTGGAAGGTAGATACCTTGAAATTCCGAAATGCTGCAGTGCTCGTCGCATTAGCGTTGGTTTTGGCGGGCTGTTCTGGAGGTCAGTGGGGCTGGTATGTGGTCTCACCGGGCACTGAAACGGGAAGAGTGAATCTCGGCTTCATGATCGCAGGCCTGCAAGAAACGCTCAGCGTTTCGCTCACGGCAATCGTGATTTCCATGGTGGTCGGTCTCTTTGTTGCTTTGCCGGGTCTTTCCGAGAATAAGTATGGCCGTGCTTTCAACAGAACCTACGTTGAAGTGGTGCGCTCTGTGCCAAGTCTGGTGCTGATCTTCTGGGTCTACTACGGCCTTCCGGTTGTTGCGAGCATCTCAATTGATGTGTTTTGGGCTGGTGTTCTGGCACTCGCCTTGTCAGACAGCGCCTTTCAGGCTGAGATATTCAGGGCAGGTATTCAGTCGGTAGATAAAGGGCAGGTCGAAGCAGGCCGCTCGCTTGGGCTGAGCTACTTCCAGCGCCTACGCTTTATCATCCTCCCGCAAGCTATCCGGCGCATGCTGCCACCATTGGGAAACCAGCTGGTTTACATGCTGAAGATGTCCAGTTTGGTCTCCGTGATCGGCCTGCAGGATCTGACCAGACGCGCCAACGAGTTGGTCGTGACGGAATACCGACCACTGGAGATCTACAGCGTTCTTGTGCTGGAATACCTGGTGCTGATCCTGATCGTGTCTCAAGGGGTCCGCTGGCTGGAGCGCCGCTATAAGGCAGAACGCATCTAGCTGCAAAAGCAGGGGGACTAGCTTTCCTCCGGCGCCCAGTTCGCGAGCAACGCCTTCAATTCAGGCTCATCAACAGCGTGAACAGCATCGCTCACGGAAAACCACTTCCGTGTGCGTTCCTCTTTCTCGGGCCAGTCATCAAGCATCTCGGTCACTTCAAGCGGATAAACTTTGACCTGGCATAAGATTGGATCTTTGGTGACCCGAAGCTTGGGGTAATGGTAGCTACCGGCAGACTGCTTGGAAAGCTCGCCTTGAATCCCGGCTTCTTCATAGGCTTCCTGTTCCGCAGCTTGCGCACCACTGAGATCCTTCATGGGCCAGCCTTTTGGCAGAACCCAGCGTTTGGTCTCTCGGGAGGTTATAAGAAGGATTTGCAGCTTGCCTTTTTTCTTCTTTTTGAAAGGCAGCGCGGCAAACTGGCGTTTTGGTTCTGACCAGGTTTGCGCCTCTGTCTTTCTTGCAGCGCTCTTCATGGGTATCTTCCTTGCAGTGAGAAGGCCGTATTCCATTCTTGTTTGAAGCTGTCTTTGGCCCTGTACAGATCTTCCCTTGGTGATGGTGGAGGTTGGATCTGCCCCTCTGATCAATTGTACTACTTATTCTTGTCAGTGCTATTGCAAAATATCGCTATTCAAACAGCCCTTTGAGCCAAATCCCTCTCGAATTCCTCCTATTTAGGATATTTATCTCGAATTTTCCAAATAATACTTTTTGCCTAGACTTCAGAGCAAGACTGTTGCTAAAAATACTTTAAACTTGAAATATTAAAATTGAGTTCGTGGCTGGGTGCTCATTGAGAGTAAGCCAAACGCGATAAAAGAACATAACAGGGAGCCTGATAGTGGCACTGGATACAGTCAGCGTTGAACAACGGGATGAAGCTGATCAGCTTGCACATCTGCGGCAGCTCTTCTCAATTCCCGACGGGATTATCTATCTGGACGGAAATTCGCTGGGCGCTCTACCAAAAAATGTGTCTGCGGTTCTGACCAACGCGGTTGAAGAGCAATGGGGCAAGAGCCTCATAAAAGGCTGGAACTGCCACAACTGGATTGATCTGCCAAGCAAGATTGGAAACCGGATAGCAAAACTGGTTGGTGCAGATGAAGGAACGTTGATCTGCGCTGACAGCACGTCCCTGAATGTATTCAAAGTGCTTGCCACGGCCATCAAGCTTCGGCCAGAACGGCGGGTTATTCTCTCTGACACTGGCAATTTCCCGACTGATCTTTACATGGCTCAGGGCCTCAAGGAGCTGACAGGCGGTGATATTGAGCTGCGTCTGGTCGCCCCTGAAGAGGTGGAAGCCGCACTGGATGAAACCGTTGCGGTGATGATGCTGACGGAAGTGGATTACCGGACAGGCCGCAAACACGACTTGAAGGTGCTGACTGAAAAAGCCCATGCTGTTGGAGCGCTGGCTATGTGGGACCTGTGCCACTCTGCCGGTGCATTCCCTGTCCATCTAAAGGACGCCAAAGCGGACTTTGCTGTTGGCTGCTCCTACAAATACCTCAATGGTGGCCCGGGTGCGCCAGCATTTGTCTACGTGGCGCCACAGCACCAAGGTACCTCGGGTAACCCGCTGACTGGTTGGATGGGGCACGACGCACCGTTTGCCTTTGATCTTGGATATACGCCCTCTGCAAAAACCGACCAGATGCGTGTTGGCACACCCCAAGTGCTCGCCATGACGGCTCTGGATGCGTCTTTGGATGTGTTCGATAAAACCAATCTGGAAGCATTGCAGGCCAAGTCGATCGGACTGAGCGAACTGTTCATTTCCGAGGTAAAGCGCCGTTGTCCAAATCTGGCACTCGCCTCACCAACCGATCCGATGAAACGCGGCTCGCAGGTTTCCTTCCGGCACGAGCAGGGCTACGCCGTCATGCAGGCGCTAATCGACTGCGGCGTGATCGGTGACTTCCGTGCGCCAGATATCATTCGCTTCGGGTTCGCTCCACTTTACCTTTCCTATGCGCAGGTTCTTAAAGCCGCTGAGATTCTTGAGGAAATTATTGCAGGTGATCTCTGGGACAAGCCGGAATACCACCAGAAAAGCAAGGTGACATAGATATGGCTGATAGCACGAATACGGAATTGGAGCACCACGGGGCGGAACTCTCCTTCAAAGAAGATATGTCCTATGGTGATTATCTCCGCCTCACAGATATCCTCGGCGCGCAAGCGCCGTTGACAGAGGCACACGATGAGCTTTTGTTCATAATCCAGCATCAGACGGCAGAACTTTGGATGAAGCTGGCGATCAGAGAAATGTCCGAGGCCTGCACCGCTCTGGCACAGGACGAGTTTGCGCAGGTCTCCAAACTTATGGCTCGCGTCAATAAGATCTTTGCTCAGCTCAATGGAGCCTGGGATATCCTGCGCACCATGACGCCGAGTGATTACACGACCTTCCGCGATAGCCTGGGCAAGTCCTCGGGGTTCCAAAGCTACCAGTACCGCGCCATTGAGTTTGTCGTCGGTAACAAGAACCCGGCCTTGATGAAACCACACGAGCACATGCCAGAGGTTTCCCAGTGGCTCCACCAGATCTACGAGGCTCCGGGCATCTATGATCAGATGGTCCGCGCCTTGGCACGCGCTGGCTTCGAAATCTCCGTAGATGTGCTCAATCGGGACGTTACGAAACCTTACACAACCGATGCGTCAGTTCAGAAGGCTTGGGAAATAATATATCGCAATCCGCGCGATAATTGGCATTTCTATGATCTTGCAGAGAAGCTAATAGACTTTGAGGACTTCTTCCGGCGCTGGCGATTCAATCATCTCACAACCGTAGAGCGCATTATTGGAAACAAAATGGGGACCGGAGGCACCTCTGGAGCGCCGTATCTGAAAAAAATGTTGGATACTGTGCTGTTTCCAGAACTTTGGCAGGTGCGTAGCGATTTGTAAGATTGCTGCAAAAATGACCTGATTTGCGAAATTAATTTATTCCAAGATTCACTCGAACTTTGCATCTAAGTGGAAATATCTATATATATCAGGCAATATATGCGCAGTCGAAGCTATTTTCATGCAACTTATGGGAAGTTTGCTTGGGAAGGGAATCTGGAAAATTTCACTCAATTTGTCCGGATAGAACCACAATAATCGAGTGATTAGGCTACAAAAACCGCGGAATCCTGCCTTGAAATAATATGCTGCTAGAGGCATTAGGTAGGAGCTTGACAACAATAAAACGCCAGTTCTTTGTAGTCTGGGGGGATAATAATGCTGGAAATCGAACAGCTGTCGAAGCAGTTCGGCGGGTTTAGAGCCGTCAGTAATTGCTCATTTTCGGTTCAAAAGGGCACAATCACAGGTTTAGTCGGTCCAAATGGAGCTGGCAAAACCACAACGTTCAATCTTATTGCAGGTGCCTTGCAGCCAACTGCTGGGAAAATTCGTTTTTTGGGAGAAGACGTAACCGGCCTCAGCTCTGATCAGCTGTTTCACAAGGGCTTGGTGCGCACTTTCCAGATCCCGCATGAATTTCACCACCTGTCTGCTCTTGAAAACCTGATGTTGGTTCCGCCCTCTCAAAAGGGCGAGAGTCTATTCCAGAACTGGCTCAGCTATGGCAGCGTGAAAAAGCAAGAAGAGGAAGTGCGCCAGAAGGCTCTGGAGACACTCAAGTTTCTGGAACTGACGCACCTCACGAATGAGCGCGCAGGCAATCTGTCAGGCGGACAGAAGAAGCTCCTTGAGCTTGGCCGCACCATGATGACTGACGCGAAGCTTGTGCTGCTCGATGAGCCCGCTGCCGGCGTCAACCGCACCTTGCTGCGCCGTTTGGAAGACAAGATCGAGATCCTCAATCAGGAACGTGGCTACACCTTCATCCTGATCGAGCACGACATGGAGATGATCGAGAAGCTTTGCGATCCGGTCATCTGTATGGCGGAAGGCTCGGTTCTGATCGAAGGCGATTTCCAGACTGTCCGTTCCGATGCGCGCGTGCTTGAAGCCTACCTGGGTGAAACTGTGGGGGAGGCAGCACTCTGATGACGTCTCAAGCAATTGCAGAGCAACCAATGCCCAAGAAAACCGAGCCGCAAAAGTACTCCGGTAAACCAATCCTCACCATGACAGGCGTTCGTGGTGGCTATGGCGACGCAGATATCCTGCAAGGCGTTGATATGCAGGTGACCGAGCAGGAAATCGTGGTGATTGTCGGCCCGAACGGGGCAGGCAAATCAACGGCTATGAAAGCGATCTTTGGTCTGTTGAAAGTGCGAGGCGGTTCCATCGTTGTCAACGGAACTGATATCGCTGGCTGGAAGCCGAACCGCATCGTGCAGCACGGCGTTTGCTACGTGCCGCAGGTCAACAACATCTTTCGTGAGATGACCATTCACGAGAACCTCGAAATGGGTGCCTTCCTCAGGAAAGGTGACATTTCTGAAAGCCTGGAAAGGGTCTACACCCTGTTCCCTGATCTCAAAGAGCGCCGCAATGCGCTGGCAGGCAACCTGTCCGGCGGTCAGCGCCAGATGGTTGCCATGGGCCGAGCGCTGATGCTCAACCCCTCTTTGCTTCTGTTGGACGAGCCAACCGCTGGTCTTTCTCCAAAATACATGGAGCAGATTTTTGAGATCACCCGCAACCTGCGTGATGCAGGTCTTTCGATCTTGCTCGTAGAGCAGCATGCCAAGCAAGCGCTGGCATTTGCTGACAAAGGCTATGTGCTTGCCGCTGGTAGCAACCGGCACGAAGGCACGGGTCAGGAGCTGCTGGCAGATCGTGAAGTCGCTGAAATGTTCCTCGGTGGGTAATAAGGGAAACTCCAATGCCATTCATGGAATTCGTCAATTTTTACCTCATGCCGGGGATTGTGCTGGGCTCGATCTACGCTCTGGGCGCAGTCGGTATTACGCTGGTTTTCGGCATTTTGAGATTTGCGCATCTGGCGCACGGTGACCTCGCAACCCTCGGCGCATTTGCTGCACTGGGCGTGGTGACCATATTTGGAGTAAGCCCCTGGGTCGCGCTCCCTGCTGCAATGGTTTTCTGCGCCTTCATGGCAATCGGCATCGACAAACTGTTTTACGATTACCTTTCAGAGCGCCCGAAGATTATCGTGGTGATGTCTTCTCTGGGTATCGCTCTGATGCTGCGCGCTATCGTACAGGTGGTCTGGGGTGTTGATACAGAAACCTATACCCGCGGTATCGTCCGGCCAGACGATTACTGGGGTATCCGTATCCGTGACCGCGAGATCTACACCATCATCGCCATGTTCGTGATTGTTGGTGTGCTCTGGGCCTTCCTGCAGAAAACCAAATGGGGCAAGGCCATGCGCGCCATGTCCGACAACCCGGATCTTGCATTGCTGTCCGGCGTCGACAACCGCAAAATTACAATGCTGACCTGGGGTATTGTCGGCATGCTGTGTGCAGCCTCCGGCTTCTTCCTCGGCATCAACACAGAGCTAAAACCGCTCATGGGCTGGACAATGCTTCTGCCAATGTTCGCAGCGGCAATTCTTGGTGGTGTCGGTCGTGTGGAAGGTGCCGTGATCGGCGGCCTGATCGTCGGTATTGCGGAAGAAACGTCTGTTCTGTTTATCCCGGGAGAGTACAAAGCCGCGATGGCGTTTGCGATCCTCCTGCTCATCCTTCTTGTGCGGCCAACTGGCTTGCTCAAGGGTAAAGTTCTGTAGGAGGGGAAAATCATGGAACTCATCGGTCTGCTAAACTATGCGGTGTTCATGGCGATCTTTATCGGCATTTACTCCCTTCTTGCACTCGGTCTTAACATCCAGTGGGGCTTTTCCGGTCTCTTCAACGCAGGTATCGCGGGCTTCTTCGCCGTTGGTGCGTACACATCCGCGCTGCTGACAGCACCAGAATCCAGTGTTCACCTTGGCGGCTTCCAGCTGCCGGTGGTTGCTGGCTGGATCGGTGCTATGATCGCCGCCGGTCTGATTGCATGGCCCATCGGCAAGGTGTGCCTGCGCTTCCGCTCCGACTATTTGGCAATCGCCACAATCGGTGTTGCGGAGATCATCCGTCTGGTCGTGAAGTCTGAAGGCTGGATGACAGGTGGTGCTCGTGGCGTGAACAAGATCCCGCGCCCCTTCGGTGACCTGACCTACCTGTATTCCCAGCTCGCCTATCTGGCGCTGGTAGTAGCGATCGTCTTCGTCGTCTACCTGGCTATTGAGCGCCAGATCTCAGCACCGTGGGGCCGCATGATGCGCGGCATCCGTGACAACGAAGATGCTGCAACGGCTATGGGTAAGGACATCAAGGCCCGCCGTCTTGAGGCATTTATCTTCGGTGCTGCTGTCATGGGGCTGGGAGGAGCGCTGTTTGCACACTTCAACCGCTCTATCACTCCAGAAGCGATTGACCCGATGATCGCAACCTTCCTGATCTGGATCATGTTGATCCTAGGCGGGTCAGGGAACAACCGTGGTGCGCTCCTCGGTGTTGCAGTTGTCTGGATCATTTGGTCTGCATCTGAGTTTGTAACTGATCAGCTACCAACCGAATACGCCATTAAAGCCAAGTACATGCGCGTGTTTATCATTGGCTTGCTTCTGCAGTTGGTCCTTCGGTTCAGACCGGAAGGGATCCTGCCGGAACCTCAGGGAACCGCAGACAGACCAGAAGTCAAAACACTTCAAAACCAAGAAAGTGCAGCGAAGTAACGCCAGCACTCATGGAAATTAATTTTAACGCCCTGATCAATCTGCATTCCGTTTAAAACAGGGCTATTTGGAGGTGAACTGATGCTTAAGAAAATCGCATTGGCAGCAGGCTTGTTCAGCGCTACTGCACTTGCATCCAACGCTGTTCAGGCAGAGGTGAAAGTCGGTCTTCTGGGAGGAATTTCCGGCCCAATCGCAGCTATGGCTCCACCAATGCTTGATTCAGCACAGCTGGCAATCCAGCAGGTGAACGAACAGGGCGGTATTCTGGGTGGCCAGACGCTTGAAGCTGTTGTTGGTGATAGTGCTTGTAATCCGCAGAACGGCGTAGACTCAGCAACCAAGCTGGTTAACATCGAACAGGTTGCAGGTCTTATCGGCCCGCACTGCTCGGGTGCTGTTCTGGCTGTTGCGAACTCCGTAACCGTTCCAGCGGGCATTACCCTGATCACACCATCTGGTACATCCCCTGAGATCACAGGTCTGGATGACAAGGGTCAGGTATTCCGTACAGTACCCTCCGATGACTTCCAGGGCCGCTCTCTGGCACGTACGCTGCTAGACCTGGGCACTAAGAAGGTTGCTGTCGCATACCTGAACAACGATTACGGCAGTGGCTTGGCCAACGCGTTCAAGGTTGAGTTTGAAGCAAACGGCGGTGAACTTGCTGGTTATTCCGCTCACGAAGAAGGTAAGGCATCTTACCGTTCAAACCTCGCTGAACTGTCCCGTGGTGGTGCTGATACACTCGTCATCTTCGACTACGGCGATGGCACCGGTCTGACCATCCTGCGTCAGGCGCTGGAAAACGGCTTCTTCACCAATTTCGTTGGCGGCGACGGCATGAAGTCCGACGCGATTATCCGCGAACTCGGTGCTGACAACCTCACAACCTTCATCGCCTCTTCTCCGGTCGGCGAGAAATCCAACAGCCTTGAAATCTTCAACGAAGCTTACAAAGCCGTTGGCGGCAACCCGGATGCAATCTTCGTATCCAACTCCTACGACGCGGCATTCCTGATGGCACTTGCTCTGGAAAAAGCTGGCGGCGATTCCTCTAAGGTATCTGCTGCCATGTCTGCTGTGTCCGATGGGCAGGGTGAAGCTGTGCTTCCAGGTGAATGGACAAAGGCAGTTGAGCTGATCGCTGCTGGCAAAGACATCGACTACAAAGGCGCTTCCGGTGACCTGAACTTCGATAATGCAGGCGACGTTCCTGGCTCTTACGGCCTGTTCAAGGTCGAGGGTGACGCATTCGCTCTGCAGCAGGCTCTGAACTAAGTTTCAGCCCCATCAAAAAAGAAAAGCCGGCCTCATCAGGGGCCGGCTTTTTTATTGTGGTATCGTTGGAGTCAAACCAGAACTGTCACTTGGTGAGGATGAGCTTTCCGAGTTTTGTGATCGACAATCGGTAGTGATCTTCACGATGGGAGATCGTGATCTCTCTCTCATCTCCAAACAGTGCTTTGCTATCAACAGTGCGCCTATCTGGCTGATTTACTGAGCTTTCCTGAGTTTTTTCCATATCAGTCATTCGCCTCAGCCTTTCCCCGAATTCGGCTAGAGTGGACAGTCGCGATATCCTCAAGAGTTAGGGAGACCCTATCGCGTTTATTTCTTGACTTTAATACTCATGTTTTACTACAAGTGCAATGCCTGCTCTTCAAATCCTGAAGATCGCGTCCTTCAGGATCCCGTTCTGGGGCAGGTTTCATATCGGTGCGCAAGCCAACTGTTTGTCTCTCCCCCGCAGTCAGCCAGCCCACGATATCTTTGATATCTGCGACTGATTTGCATTTGCAATAAGATTTGATTGTTTGGATTGGGGCCTATGAATACGTTGCTGAAGCTGTCGTCTCTTGCACTCGCTCCCTTGTGGATAACACAGGTAACCGAAGCACATGCGGCGGACACCAAACAAGAGCCTGTCATCACCCTCCAGTTGAACAAAGCCGATACCACCCAGAATGGGTGTCGCGTCAGCTTGGTGGTTCGCAATCACCTTCAAGAAGAAGTCACACAACTGGCCTTAGATTTGGTTCTCTTTGATAATGCAGGCGAAATCGCAGATTTTCTAAGCATGAAGACAGGGCGCCTTCCTTCTGGAAAGACACGGGTTCGACAATATGACCTCCCATCCGGCGATTGTGCCGCTATCTCTTCAGTGCTCGTCAACAATGTCACTCAGTGCGAGGGCACCGCAAATGTCTCCCCAGCTAGATGCTTAGATGCATTGAAAGTATCCTCTCGCGCTGCAATAGAACTAACGCTCTGAACTGCCATACGACCAAACCAGAAGAACGACGAGACCTCCAGTATGAATGCCATGATTGAAAACCTGGGCCTGACCGTTGCCGTGAGCCCACTGATGGATCTGCTCGCCAAAGGCGGGGTCGTCGTTGGATTGTTGCTGGTCGTGAGCGTGCTTGCGCTGACAATCGTGTTCGCAAAACTCTGGCAATTCTGGCTGGCTGGCGTCGGTCGCCATCGCAAAGCCGAACAGTCGGTTGCTGTCTGGCGTGTGGGTAAGCGCGCTGAGGCCTACAAGATTGTAGCTTCTGATCGTTCTCCACTGTCAGATGTTTTGGCGCACACCATGCGCGGCCTCATGAAACCGCAGGTGCCGGAAGAAAAGGTCCGCGAAGATGTTGAGCGTGTTTGCCTTACTCACCTTGGTGATCTGCGCAGCTATCTACGCGCACTGGACATGATCGCCCAAATCGCTCCACTGCTGGGCCTCTTTGGAACTGTACTCGGTATGATCGGCGCGTTTCAGGCAATGGCAGATGCAGGATCTCAGGTAGACCCATCCACATTGGCTGGAGGCATCTGGGTGGCATTGATGACAACAGCCGTTGGACTGGCCGTTGCAATCCCGGCATCGGTCATGCTGTCTCTCTTCGAAGGCCGGATCGAAAAAGAGCAGGGCGCCATGGAAAGGATGGTGACAGAACTCTTCACCGGAGCGGTGACCTCTGCCACAGCCCAACCTGAAGAAGCGACTAGTGCAAGCAAGCTGCCACGCTTCGAGGTGGTCCACGATGCGCCTTAGCACGGCCCCAAAACGTAGCAGAGCGCCGGGTCTTACATCTCTGATAGATGTGATTTTCCTCCTCCTGATGTTCTTCATGCTCGCCTCCACCTTTTCCATTTACCAGCGGTTGGATGTGACATCAGGGGCTGAAGGGGCAGGGCAGATGGAACGATCCCCCATCCTGCTGCAGGTTTTCGCTGAGGGCCAGCTGTCATTGAATGGTGAGCGGGTGGATATCGGGGCGTTGATTTCATCTCTTGAGGATGATGGGATCGAAAAGGCGCGACCAGTGGCGCTCATACCAGCCAGAGATTCGACCGTTCAGGACGTCGTAAATGCGCTTGAGCAGCTCAAAGCCGCAGGCTGGTCCGCAACCATCGTCGCCAATTGAAGTCAGCATATTGTGAGATAAGAAGTTTTAAGAATGCGTCTGAAGACAAAACCACAAAAGAGGACTTTGGAGAACACGATCCCATTGATCAACATCGTGTTCCTCATGCTCATTTTCTTTCTCTTTGCCGGTTCGATTGATCGCGACGACGCCAAGAATGTAAGCCCAGCAGAAACACAGCAGCAATCCAATCGTGAACTGATAGCCGGCGCATTGATCATCGCCGCTGACGGAACAATGGCCCAAAACGAACAGCCCGTCCTCATGGAGAACCTGACACCACACGAAGGCACCGAAGAGCCGCTGATGATAGTTGCGGACAAGGAGCTATCCGGCCAAGCACTTGCCAGAACTCTCGCTGCGCTAAAGAAACAAGGCTTTGCCAATATCACGCTGATCACTGTGAAGGCTGCTCAATGAGAAGGGGCCCTTTCCAAAAGGTCGGAGGCCCAGCACTTACCGCCGCCTTGCTGGTCTCCGTAAGTGTCCACGCTGCTGGGTTCGCGTGGTTCTATGCACAAGGCTCCGATGTTCAAATTGCCTCTACTCACTCAACCTCAATTTCAGTCGTCGGCTCCATTGAAGACCTGATTGCAGGATCAAAGGAAGTTGTCGAACCGGTAGAGCCAGACCTCCCAACAGAACTTTATCCTCGTGAGATTGAAGCAGAACAGCCGGTGGAACCGCTCAAAGAGATTGTGCCAACTGAACTGGCAGTAGCGGAGATTACACCAGTTCAGTCCGCTGACCCGATCGTTCCAGCAGTAGTGCCGGTCGCGGAAGGTGTGACCATCAAGTCGGAAAACGAGCCGGTCCAACCCAAGGAAGAGATTGAATCCGTCAAACCTCAGCTCCAGCCAGAGCAAATCAACTCCGCAGAAGTACAGGAGCTTAAGCCTGCCGAGACTGCAAAGCCTCAGTCGGTCCAACAGCCAAAACCAGCAGAGCAGGTGAGAGAGAGCGAACCTGCTCAGCCTCCAGAGCCAATGGAAGCCGTCCAGCCGGAAGAAGCTAAGCCAATTGAGCCAGAAAAGCCGGAAGAATTGAACCCGGTCGAAAAGAGACAAGCCGAACCGGTTGAGGATACTAAGGACCTTGAGGCAAAGCCGCTCGAGACTGAAGTTGCCGCGCAATCCGTTCCGATCCCACGCGCCGCGCCCCCACGCCCAAAGCTACTGCAGAAAACCAAACCCAAGAGAACAGCGAACAAAGAACCTGCCAGAAGGACGGGCAACTCAGACGTCAACTCGGCACGAGGCTCTCAGTCTGCGCGCAAAGGCTCAAGCTCTGCGAAAAATGGCAGTGATATAGCTGGATCTGGCAACACGGCAGGCAATGCTGCCACGAGCAACTATTGGGGCAAGGTACAGACGAAGATCCAGCGTGCTGCACAGAAACGATACCCACGCCGTGAAAAGAAGAGGAAGAAATCTGGCGTTGTCCATGTGAGCTTTGCCGTGCACAAAGATGGCTCAGTGACAGGAATTAAACTGTCCCGCTCCAGTGGAAATGAGCGGTTCGATCAGGCTGCCCTAAAGGCGGTTGAGGCAGCAGCGCCATTCCCGCCTTTTCCACCTTCCATAAGAAGCGGAACAGTTCGCAAAACCGCACCGATCACCTTCAAGCCTTACTAACAAAAAAGGCAGCGATTGCTCGCTGCCTGATCATCTCGTCTTTGCTGGCGCGCTTATTCAGCAGCAGCCATGTTCTTTGGCAGAAGCGGGTCTTCAATCTGCAATAGATGACGAATGCTTGCGCGGTTATCCGCAAGGTCTGCAATGGTGCACTTGTCGAGCACGCCGAGGAACGCTTGCAGCGCTTCATGCAGAACCGCGTTAAAGCCGCAGTGATTGACCAGTGGGCAGTCCTGACGGCTGCTGTCAAAGCACTCCGCGAGAATGAAGGACTCTTCCGTCGCACGCACCACCTGACCCACAGTGATCTGATCAGCAGGGCGCGGCAACATGATACCACCGTTGCGCCCTCGGATGGTTTTCATCAGATCAGCGTCAACGAGTACCTTCATGATTTTGAAAAGGTGGGTTTCCGACATGGAAAACGAAGCTGCAATCTCTGCAACTTTGCTTGGCTTGCCAGGATTTGCCGCACAATACATCAGGGCACGTACAGCATAGTTGGTTTGTTGAGTGAGTCTCATAGGATTAGCTATGCGTCTTCCGGCGTCTGTCGTCAATATAAATATGCATCTTTAACTCAACAATAAACCATCCGCAGTTTAGAGTCATTAAAAACTTTGCCGGACAGGACACAAACCGACGCCGTCTTTGGCCAATGCACGCACAAAACTACCTAACTCCTGCCGGTCCTTCAATGCTCCCAATGCAGATATCTGGAGTGTTAAACTCCTCACATCTTCAGAGCGTTAGGTGTGCCCCCGATCAACGGTGAAGGTGAGTACGGTAAGGCACTTGAGTTGCAAAGTGGGTTTCGTAAAAAAACGGAGAGAAACAAGTGTCAGCTTTGCTGGACCGACAATTTGTCCCAGTCTAGAATCATGGGCAAATCAAGGGATTACGGGTTCTCAGCCCCGTACATAGAAGGAAGCCCATGGCGCGAAGGGCGCTCATGGGCGATTTCTTGGATCCACAGAAGCCACAGGCTAGCTGAGGTATAGCGCCGCTGACGGTCGCAATCTCAGGGAAGTTTAGCCCAGCTTTGCACGATCGTGGGGGAGGGAGTAATCAATCTTCGGACCCACCGGAACGATTCCTGTCGGGTTTATCGTTCCGTGACTGGAATAGTAGTGATCCTTGATGTGATCCATATTTACGGTCCCTGCGATGCCAGGCATCTGGTAGAGGTCGCGCAGATAGCCCGATAAATTCGGATACTCCTTGATCTGCCGCAGATTGCACTTGAAGTGGCCAACATAAACCGGGTCGAAACGCGCCAGTGTTGTAAACAAACGCCAGTCAGCCTCAGTGATCGTGTTGCCTGTCAGATAGCGCTGGGTAGCCAATTTGGCATCAAGCCAATCCAGCGTGTCAAATAGCGGGTACACAGCCTCTTCATAGGCCGCCTGTGTGGTAGCAAAACCTGCTTTGTAAACACCGTTGTTAACTGTGGAGTAGATCCGATCATTGAGGGCATCAATCTCACTGCGCAGAGCTTCGGGATAATAGTCCCCCGGCTTCGCGCCAATGCCGTCAAACGATGTGTTGAACATCCGAATGATCTCGGAAGACTCGTTTGAGACGATAGAGTTGGTTTTCTTGTCCCAGAGGAGCGGTACAGTAACCCGGCCTGAGTAGTCCGGCTGCGCTGTTGTGTAGACCTGATAGAGGAACTTTGCGTGGTTGACGGTATCAGGCACAACACCAGCGCCCTCCTCGAAGGTCCAGCCGTTTTCTGCCATATGCCAGTGAACCACCGAAACCGAGATACTGCTCTCCAGACCCTTGAGAATTCGGAAGATCAAGGTCCTGTGCGCCCATGGGCAGGCGAGGGAGACATAAAGATGATAGCGACCCGCTTCGGCCTTGAAGCCGTTCTGGCCATCTGGCCCAGGGCCTCCATCTGGAGTGATCCAGTTCCGGAACTGAGCGTCCTTGCGCATAAAACGCCCGCCCGTTGATGAGGTCTCATACCACTGGTCGACCCAGCGACCATCCTGAAGCAAACCCATGACCTAAACCTCTTTATTCTTGATAAGATCTGCGTGGCACCAAGGCACGCGCATCGGTTGGTACTGAAAGCATTCCGTGCTCGCCTGCGTTGCTGGCAAGAGGAGACACCAAACCAGAAATCGCTTGTATTCGCCAATCACGCTTCCGTGCGCACTATACGTCTTCCCGGCACAGGGCTCCAGTATAAGCTTACCCCAAATACTGCCGCAGTGCCGGAGGTGGGTTATCAAGAAGGTCCTCAGTCTCGGCGGGCGGGTGTGCCCGCCCATCTGCCACAAGGATCGCCTGGCGGGTGATGCGGCGCGCATCCTGGGGATCATGGCTGACCATCAAGAGGGTCGTGCCGGTTTCCGCAGCCAGTTCAGCAACCAGATCCAGCATCTCGGCCTTCAGTGCCGGACCAAGTGCTGCAAAGGGCTCATCCAGCAACAACAGGTCACGGTGCTGCACGAGAACGCGGGCAAGCGCCACACGGCTTTGCTGACCGCCTGACAGCTCCGCCGGTTTCCGTGCGCCCATACCCGCAAGGCCAACCCGCTCCAGCGCGGCCTGAACCTGATCCTGCTCTGTATGCGAGAGTTTCCCGCTTGGGTGCAAACCAAGAGCTACGTTCTGCTCAGCCGTTAAATGGGGAAACAGATTGCCATCCTGAAACAGCATAGCAATGGGCCGCTTGCCGGGTGCCAGCTTAGTCAGGTCCTGCTGTTGCCAGTAAATACTGCCTGCCGATATTTCGCGAAACCCGGCAATAGCCTCCAAAAGAGTGGACTTTCCAGCTCCCGAGGGACCGATGACAGCAACACTGTTGCCAGCATCCACGCTTAAATCGGCCTGCAAGTGAAATGCACCATTTGAGATGGTGCAGGTGTCAAGCTTCAGCATGCCAGCGTCCTCCACGGTCCAAAAGCCAGAACAGGGCCAGCGATAACATCAACAACAGCAAAGCGCCACCAGCGGCTGCTTCCATCTTATAAGCGCCCATCAGGCGATAAATCTGTAAGGGCAGCGTCGCAATTTCCGGATCTGCAAACAGGGCAATCACGCCCAGATCTCCCATGGAAAGCGCAGCTGCAAGCCCAGCCGCAAAGCCGATTTGTGGGCGCATGCGAGGAATAAGGACCCGCGTAAAGAACACCCAGCCTTCCATATTGAGCGAGAGTGCCAGTCGTCCATGACGTGACACAGTCTCCCGTGCGGCTGGCACAAGAATACGAAGCGCAAACGGCAGTGCCATGGCAGCGTTCACCAGCGCCGTAACGGGAAGCGCAAGATCACTCGGGTTTGCCCATGGGCGAATGATGATGAAAAGGCCAGTCCCGATCACAAGCGGCGAAGCGGCAAGGCCAAGTATGCCGCTTACTTCAACCATCCCATGCCGACGTACTGCAACGGCAGCGGCCATCGGCAGCGCAAGCAACAGCAAAATAACAGTGCTGGCTGAGGCGACACCAATCGAGATCAGGGCTGACTTCAGAACGATAACCGGCAATTCGAATAGACCACTGATCCCGGAAAGCACAACAGCGCTTAAGGGGAGCAGTAAGAACACGGCTGCCAGAACGATCCAAATCGTATCGACGACCGGCGTGCCCCCATCCCAACGCTGGATTGCTCTGTCGAGACCCGCCCCAAAACCTTCTCCGCGCGAAAGCCTCAGGGCTGCAAAGGCTGCTGCTGCGGTCAGCGCCAATTGCACGGCAGAGAGCAAGGCCGCTCGCCCAAGATCAAAGTCGTAAGTGAAAGCCTGATAAATCGCTAGCTCAATGGTTGTTGCCCGAGGCCCGCCGCCAAGAGTAAGCGCAACAGCAAAGCTTGTCAGGCAAATGGCAAAGATCACGGCAAGCGCACCGGGTAAAATACGCGCAAGCATGGGAAGCTCAATTAGCCGAAACAGTGACCAGCCATCACAGCCCATTTGCGCGGCAAGGCGAAAACGTTCTGAAGGAACTTCTTGCCAGCCCTGCAAAATGAGCCGGGTTGCCAGAGGCAGATTAAAAAAGACATGGGCCAGCACAACACCATGCAGACCGTAAATACGAATGGGGGAGGCACCAAAATAAACGAGCACATCAGAAATCCAGCCCGACCGGCCAAAGACCTGAAGCAACCCGAGAATGGCTACGATCACTGGAAGAATAAAAGGTGCGCCAAGTAAGGCAATTAACAGGCTGCGCCCCGGAAAACGACGCCGTGCCAGAGCCCGTGCAACGGGTACAGCAAGTGCAACACTGATCACCGCCGAAAGCACGGCCTGCGTGAGCGTAAACTTGAGTGCTGCCCAGTCAGAGGAGGAAAAGCCGTGCCCCGCTTCAGCGCGTAAGGCAACGGCTGCCAACGTGCCAAGAATGAGTGCCGCGACAAGCAATGCCGCGGCAACACCGGGAAGCGAGCTTACTGGCTGAGCGCTTCGAGCCATTCCGGCAGAGCCTCACCTCTTGCTGCAACTGCCTCTTTAGGGGCAAAGAACAGAGCTTCTTTAGGCATCTGCAAACGATCAAAGCCTTCAGGCAGGCCATTTGCCGGGGTAACAGCAGGATACATCCAGTTGGTCGTTGGAATGATCGACTGGAAGGCATCAGAGACCACGAAATTCAGGAACTGTTCCGCCAGCTCAGGCTGATCAGTGCCCGCAAGTTTCGCCGCCACTTCAACCTGCATGTAATGGCCTTCGTCAAAGGCTGCACTGGTCTTACTGTCGTCTTCCTCGGCAATCAGATGATAGGCAGGAGAGGTGGTGTAGCTGAGCACCATGTCCGCCTCCCCATCAAGGAAAAGACCATAAGCCTCTGACCAGCCTTTGGTAACGGTCACGATATTATCGGAAAGATCTGCCCAGATATCAGCAGCTTCATCACCGTAAGCAGACTTCACCCAAAGCAGCAGACCAAGGCCCGGAGTTGAGGAGCGTGGATCCTGAATCAGAATTTTCTTGTCGCTCTCGGCAAGCTCGCGGAAATTGGCCGGAACCTTTTCGCCTGCCTTGTGCACGAAGGCAAAGTAGCCCCAGTCGTAAGGCACAAATGTCTCGTCAGCCCATTCAATTGGCAGTGCGTAGTCTGCCTCAACCGCATGAGGTGCAAACAGGCCGGTCTTCTTAGCAGTCTCGATCAGGTTTGTATCCAGACCCAGCACCACATCCGCATCAGAGTTTTCACCTTCAAGGCGAATGCGGGAGAGCAGCGCGGCGCCGTCTTCGACACCAACAAGTTTCAGATCACACTCACAAATTGCCTCAAAAGCCTCTTCCACTTTGGGACCTGGACCCCAGTCAGAGACGAAGCTGTCATAGGTGTAAACTGTCAGTTGGGGCTTTTCGGCAGCCATCGCCGATGTTGCAGTGAGTAATCCCGCAGCAATTAACAGATGTTTCAAGTCATCCCCCATTGCGGCGAGAGGGTAAGGATGGGTGAAACCGGTACCTTTCCCTCCGCCGGTTCTAGCCGGTTCAGGTTCAACGGGTTTGCCGGATCAGCATCTCAGCACGAAAAAAAGCGTGCACCCCGAGGTCAAGCGGTTCTTAGCTGGAAAAGGAGAGTTGCGCAACTGGATATACCAGAGGTTTAGCCAGCGTCCCAACGAACGGACGGGAAAAGCCCGGACAGATGGCTGCCCGGACTGATCTTCTCTTATCTATTATGCGGACAGGTCGAACCGGTCTGCGTTCATGACCTTGTTCCACGTTGCCACGAAGTCACGTACAAATTTTTCGTGGTTGTCGTCCTGCGCGTAAACCTCAGCATAGGCGCGCAGGATGGAGTTGGAACCGAACACAAGGTCTGCGCTGGTGGCTGTCCACTTGGTCTTCCCTGTTTTCCGGTCACGAACCTCATAGGTGCCATCTTCAAGCGGATGCCAGCTGTTGCCCATATCGGTCAGGTTGCTGAAGAAGTCAGTGGTCAACTGGCCTTCGCGGTTGGTGAAGACGCCGTGTTTGGAACCGCCAAAGTTAGCGCCAAGAACACGCAGACCACCCACAAGTGCAGTCATTTCCCAGCCAGTGAGGCCAAGCAGCTGCGCACGGTCAAGCATCATCTCTTCCGGGCTGACAGAGTATTGTTGCTTCTGCCAGTTACGGAAACCATCTGCGAATGGCTCAAGAACGCTGAAGGAATCTGAGTCCGTTGTCTCATCCGTCGCATCACCACGACCCGGTGTGAACGGAACATCTACCTTGAAGCCAGCAGCCTTGATGGCATTCTCAAGACCAACATTACCGCCAAGCACGATCACGTCTGCCACGGAAGCTCCAGCTTCTGCTGCAATCGGCTCAAGAACGGCCAGAACCTTGGCAAGACGCTCTGGCTCATTGGCAACCCAGTCCTTCTGTGGGGCAAGACGGATACGTGCACCGTTTGCACCGCCGCGCATGTCAGAACCACGATAGGTTCTTGCACTGTCCCAGGCTGTCGTGATCAGATCTTCATTGCTCAAACCAGAGGAAGCGATTTTTGCTTTTACAGCATCAACATTGTAGCCGGTGCTGCCTTTTGGA
Organism: Pseudovibrio japonicus; assembly: GCF_014651595.1. Lineage (GTDB taxonomy): Bacteria > Pseudomonadota > Alphaproteobacteria > Rhizobiales > Stappiaceae > Pseudovibrio > Pseudovibrio japonicus. The sequence goes on from NZ_BMXE01000008.1 coordinate 231,284, forward strand.
ACCGGATCCTGCCAGATCAACTCTTCCTTCGGAACATCTGGACCCATGTAGTTGGCCTTCGGTCCCATATCGCGGTGGGTCAGCTTGAACCATGCCCGAGCGAAGGTATCTTTAAAGTACTCTGGGTCTGCCCGGAACTTCTGGCAGTACTCGTTGTAGATCGGGTCAACCTTCATCGCCATATCCGCATCAGTCATCATTGGGTTATGACGAATGGAGGGGTCGGTGGGATCGACAGGTTTGTCTTCCTCTTTAATTCTGACCGGCTCCCACTGACAGGCTCCGGCAGGAGACTTCACCTGATGCCATTCATGATCAAACAGCATTTCAAAGTAGCCCATATCAAAGACGATTGGGTCCTTGGTCCAAGCACCTTCGATACCTGACGTAAACGCGTTGGTTGCTTCTCCATGCTGGCCGGGGTTGGACCAGCCAAGTCCCTGTTCATCCATGGGAGCTGCTTCCGGAGCATCACCAATATTATCGACTGCGCCACGGCCATGGGCTTTACCAACCGTGTGCCCGCCACAGGTCAGGGCTGCAGTTTCTTCATCATTCATTGCCATGCGGCTGAAGGTTTCGCGAATTTGCGCGGCTGTCTTCTTCGGGTCAGGAACACCGTTCACGCCTTCAGGGTTCACATAGATCAGGCCCATGTGCGTTGCGGCAAGTGGGTTTTCTAGCGTGGAGGGGTCGCTAAGGTCACTGTAGCGCTGTTCACTGGGTGCCAGCCATTCCTTTTCAGAGCCCCAATAGGTGTCGATTTCCGGACCCCAGATATCTTCACGGCCAAACCCAAAACCAAAGGTCTTCAGGCCCATGGATTCATAAGCAATAGTGCCAGCCAAAGCGATCAGGTCAGCCCAGGAAAGCGCATTGCCGTATTTTTTCTTGACCGGCCACAACAAGCGGCGCGCTTTGTCCAAGCTCGCATTATCGGGCCATGAGTTGAGGGGAGCAAAACGGATATTGCCGGATCCGGCACCGCCGCGGCCATCGGCCAGACGGTAAGAGCCAGCTGAGTGCCAGGAAAGACGGATCATCAGACCGCCATAGTGTCCCCAATCTGCGGGCCACCACTCCTGACTTTCGGTCATGAGTGCACGTACATCGGCCTTAACCCCCTCAAAGTCGAGCGACTTGACTGCCTCATGAAAATCGAAGTCCGGGTCCATCGGATTGGAACGCGCATCATGTTGATGGAGAATATCGAGGTTCAAAGCATTGGGCCACCATCGGGTGACTGGCTTTTCCATCGAGGTATTCGCGCCATGTACCACCGGACAAACGCCGCTGTTTTTGACATCGTTGCCGTGCATTGCTTTCTCCATTACCAAATTTTGCTCTTGCTGGATTTGACGTAACGTCCACCTTAAGCGGTCACTTGAAACGATGCATCCCAGCAAATCCTAGAATGAATGTAGGTTGTGAAGTGCATTAAGTGAAATTGCATCTTCTGCACCTATTCATAAGAAATTCTTATCAGCTAGAACGGAGGGGTAAAATTTCTTCTCAGCCTATACATTTTTCTCTTGACCTTCCAGTGACTGGAAGCATTAGGGTGAGTTCAATTGAGAAGGAAAGGGGGAAATTATGTCCCACAGTTCAACACTTAAAATGCAAATTGAAGGCATGAATTGCGCCTCGTGCGTAGGTCGTATTGAAAAGGCTCTTAACAGTGCCTCAGGCGTGAGCAACGTCTCCGTCAACCTGGCCTCGGAGAGCGTACAAGTAAATTATGACGAGACCCTGACCCCTAAGGACGTCGCGGATACACTGCAGCAGGCCGGGTATCCCGCTGTTTCAGAGAGCATCACGTTTGATGTGGCAAACATGAGCTGCGCCTCCTGCGTTGGGCGGGTAGAAAAAGCCTTGAAAGCCGGAGATGGTGTCCTCGAAGCCTCAGTTAATCTGGCAACCGAGAGCGCAACCGTACGCTATGCTGCCGGGGCAATAACACCGGCCGCCATTGCAGAACTGTCGACCGCTGCTGGCTATCCAGCGACGTTGGAGAAGGCCGAGCCCACAGAAACGGCTGACCGCAAAGCCGACGAAATCCGTCACCTAAAAAACAAAGTGCTGCTTTCTGCTGCATTGGCACTGCCGGTTTTTCTGATTGAAATGGGAAGCCATTTCATTCCCGGCGTACACACGCTCGTCGCCAATACCATTGGGATGCAGAACAGTTTCTACCTGCAGTTTGTTCTCACAACAATCGTGCTCTTCGGGCCCGGTCTCCAGTTCTACACGAAGGGGTTCCCATCACTCTTCAAGGGTGCCCCAGACATGAACTCGCTGGTAGCACTTGGCACAACGGCTGCCTATGTCTTTTCTCTGGTCTCGACATTTGCACCGCACATCCTGCCAGCTGGCACCGTGAATGTGTACTATGAAGCAGCGGCTGTTATCGTCGTCCTGATCCTGCTTGGCCGGTTTTTGGAAGCCCGCGCAAAGGGACGGACAGGCGAAGCCATCCAAACGCTCATTGGAATGCAGGCGAAAACGGCGCGTGTCCAGCGCAATGGTACAACCGTTGAAGTTCCAATCGAAGAGATCGTTGTTGGCGATGAAATCCAGGTGCGTCCAGGTGAGAAGATCGCAGTTGATGGCACAGTGATCTCCGGCTCCTCATTTGTGGACGAAAGCATGATCACCGGTGAGCCAATTCCGGTCGAGAAGGCATCTGGAGATGAGGTTGTCGGCGCAACCATCAACGGCACCGGAGCCCTCAGCATTCGTGCGGGCAAAGTCGGAAACGACACTGTGCTCTCGCAGATCATTCAGATGGTGGAGCAGGCTCAGGGTGCAAAGCTGCCTATTCAGGGTCTGGTTGATAAGATCACCGCGTGGTTTGTTCCAGCTGTAATCACCATTGCACTCATCACAATGGCTGTCTGGTTCCTGTTTGGTCCTGATCCTGCTCTTAGTCTGGCTCTGGTTGCCGGTGTTGCAGTGCTCATCATTGCCTGCCCATGTGCAATGGGTCTCGCAACACCAACTTCTATCATGGTTGGTACAGGTCGTGCTGCAGAACTTGGTGTTCTGTTCCGTAAAGGCGATGCGTTGCAGATGCTTCAGGAAACCAAAGTTGTGGCTCTGGACAAGACCGGCACACTCACTGCTGGCCACCCTGAACTAACCGACATCATCCTGCGGGATGGTATGGAAGAAAGCCATGTTCTGAAACTGATTGCTGCTGTTGAGCAAAACTCTGAGCACCCAATTGCAAAGGCCATTGTGAAAGCCGCTCAGGAACGTGGGTTGGACCTGCCAACACCTGAGAGCTTCGACTCCCTAACCGGCTTCGGCGTAAGCGCAAGCGTAGACGGTCATGAGGTACTGGTCGGTGCAGATCGGTTGATGGAGCGCGAAGGCATCACCCTGGGCAAGCTCTTTGGTGAAGGAAGTGCTTTGGCAACACACGGCAAAACACCACTGTACGCTGCCGTGGATGGTCAGATTGCAGCAGTAATCGCCGTTGCCGATCCAATCAAACCAACCACACCAGCCGCTATCAAAGCGCTTCATGCTTTGGGTCTGAAGGTTGCAATGATCACCGGTGATAACCAGAAGACAGCTGACGCAATTGCTGCTGAGCTTGGTATCGACACCGTAGTTGCCGAAGTGCTTCCGGACGGAAAGGTCCGTGCTCTGGAAGACCTGCGCAAAGGCGCCTCCGGTAAACTGGCTTTCGTCGGTGATGGCATCAACGATGCACCAGCGCTTGCAGCTGCAGACGTTGGCATCGCAATCGGCACCGGTACTGATGTGGCGATTGAAGCGGCAGACGTTGTCCTGATGGCAGGGGATCTGAATGGTGTGGTCAATGCCTTCCACATCTCTCAGCAGACCATGCGCAACATCCGGCAGAACCTGTTCTGGGCCTTCGGCTACAACACATTGCTCATTCCAGTTGCAGCAGGTGTGTTATATCCCTTCGGAGGTCCGCTTCTCTCACCGGTGCTGGCCGCAGGAGCAATGGCACTGTCAAGCGTGTTTGTCTTGACCAACGCCCTGCGTCTCCGCTGGATCAAAGCGACAGCTGCACACTAAAATGGACGGAATGACGATGAATATTGGCGAAGTAGCAGAACGCTCTGGCATCCCAACCAAAACCATTCGGTACTACGAGGATATTGGTTTTCTTCGTCCCAAACGGAATGAAAACGGATACCGGATCTTTGAAGACACCGAACTGCACAAGCTGATATTCATTGGCCGTGCTCGCTCCCTTGGGTTCAACATTGAAGAGTGCCGGGCCTTACTGGCACTCTATGATGATAAAGAGCGCGGAAGTTCGGATGTGAAACTCATCGCAAAACAGCACGTCCAAGAGATTGAACGCAAAATCACTGACCTTATCGCTATGCGCGATACGCTCACCCATCTGATAGACGCCTGTGCTGGCGACCATCGCCCCGATTGTCCGATCCTCGACAACCTGAGTGATGTGAAGACGAACTAAGCTAGCCGCAAAACGTGGCGCCCCATCGCACCACCAGATCATAAAAACAGCGCACGGATTGAGTTCCTTGCGCTGTTTTTGTCTCTGGAGACTGAGAAGACCAGTGGGCTATTCACCGGGCTCAGGAACGTCTTCGTGATCCAGCGTCCTGCCTTTAATCCTCTTCCATAAGCCTGAGAGAATTAGAAGTGCTGTAAGCATACCAGCGATGGTGGAGAGCGTCATTGGCAGATCAAGGCCAAGATCGCTGGAGTTCAGAATGTAGGTCACAACAACGGTGGTCATGAAGAGCGCTGGAATGGTGCAGATCCAGTGCAGCTTGTTATGCCGTAGCATGTAAGCGGCAGCGGTCCACAGCATCAAGGCAGCTGTCGCCTGATTGGCCACGCCGAAGTAACGCCACAGGATCCCAAAGTCGATCTGAGTGAGAATTGCACCGCCAATGAACAGAGGCAAAGCCAAAAGCAGCCGTGCCTGAATCAGATGCTGAGGGATATGGAAGTACTCAGCAAGGATGAGGCGGGAAGAGCGGAACGCCGTGTCTCCAGAGGTGATTGGCAGAATAATCACCCCAAGAATGGCGAGGAAACCACCAAATGCGCCCAGAAGGCCATTGGAGGCTTCATAAACAAGGTTGGCAGGGTTTTCTCCCATCCCAACGGCAAGCCCTTCAACACCGCCGAAGAAAGACAGCGCGATTGCACACCAGATGATCGCAATAATACCTTCACCGATCATGGCGCCATAGAACACGAAGCGACCGTTATGTTCGTTTTCCATGCAACGCGCCATGAGTGGGGACTGGGTGGCATGGAAACCCGAGATTGCGCCGCAAGCAACAATGATGAACAAAGCTGGCCACAGCGGCATGTCATTCGGGTTCAGGTTTTGGAAGAAGTTGGCTGCTTCAACACCCGGAAGCATGGAATGCTCACTGGATACCACCAGTGCAACTGTCAGGCCGATGGACATGAACAACAACAGCGCACCAAATACCGGGTAGAACCGACCAATGATCTTGTCGACAGGAACAATGGTTGCCACCAGATAGTAAGCAAAGATGCAAACCAGAAAGATGGTTACGTTAAGGCCAGTCAAACGGCTAAGCAGGCCGGCGGGTGCAGAAACAAACACCACACCTACAAGCAGCAGAACTACAATTGCAAAGATATTCGAGACATGCTTTGCATGGCTGCCAAGGTACTTACCTGCAAGGTTTGGCACAGACTGTCCTTTGTTGCGAACGGACAACATGCCAGAAAAGTAATCATGCACACCGCCCGCAAAAATGCAGCCAAACACAATCCAGAGCATGGCTGCCGGGCCATATAGCGCACCAAGGATAGGGCCAAATATCGGCCCAACACCTGCGATATTCAGCAGCTGGATCAAATAGACTTTCTTGGTGGACATGCGCACGTAATCGACACCGTCTGCATGCGAATGGGCAGGGGTCAGGCGAGCGGGCCTTGTTCCAAAAATCTTCTCGACAAACACGCCATAGGTAAAGTAGCCGCCAATCAACAGGCCAATACTTAAGAGAAACCAGGACACCTTTTTTCCTCCGCAGTCATCAGGGTGTCATTTGACCGTTTTTTAGGCGGTTAATTCGCAGGTATCAGCAATGCGACGATAATGCGCTGCCTAGCAGTATCTAAGAGAAAAAAGAGGTTAAGTAACATGCTAAAGCTTCAGGTAAATCTGAGCTATTACTGATCCTAACTACTTATAATAACTCATGAATAACAAGATATTGTTACTGACTCTTCGGGCAATTTCCTAACATGGCAAACTTGCTTTCATTGGCCTCCACACCTTTTATCCAGACTGGCTTGCGTACTGCAATATTACCGTGATCGCTCCAAAACGAAGCCAGGTGCGCGTCTGCTGAATTCGTTGCCAGACTTGCAACCACAAGTGTATTTGTCGCGTTGCAGAAGTCGGGTCGAAAGTACATCCAAATTCGCAGCCTATTAGACCTAAGTATTCTCGACGTAAGTAGGCTTGCTCAGCCACTCGACTGGTAACAAACTGATAGATGCAACTGGCTCAATTGGGGGTAGTCACTTGATCTTGTAAAATCTCAATCCTGACCTTCGGGACACGACGCAAAACTCTTTGAAAGGGTGGGCAGGTCTTGGCTGGCAGTTAGCTGCACGCAAGGATCTGCGGGGAACCACAAAAGGCAGATGCAAGCTAGTCCTTTAAAAACAAAGACTTTTTGCGGTGAAGTCGCACCCTTATGTGCTCTTCGGCTAGCAGGATTTGGACGATAAGCAAGATCAAAAACCAGTCTCAGAGCCAGCTGGTCAGTGGGAGGAACTGGCCACTACGAGCAAATTTAGCTTGAGATTTGGGGCGTGGATCGCACCGTAAGGTCAACTTCTATCCGGCCCCAAATGGGAGGAGAGTAATGTCTGATAACTCATCCAAAAACGCATATTGGTCGGCCAATATGCGCATCATCAAAATCAGCCTTGTCATATGGGCGTTGGTTTCATTCGGGTTTGGCATTCTGCTGCGCCCATTGTTGAGCGGCATTTCTGTCGGTGGAACTGATTTGGGCTTTTGGTTCGCACAGCAAGGTTCCATTCTGGTCTTTCTGGCGATCATCTTTTTCTACGCATGGCGTATGAATCGTCTCGACCGTGAACACGGCGTTGAAGAAGAATAGGGGCTTCGTAGAACATGGATCAGTTTACCATTAACTTGTTCTTTGTAGGCAGCTCCTTTGCTCTCTACATCGGCATCGCGATCTGGGCTCGGGCGGGCTCCACATCAGAATTTTATGCAGCTGGTCGGGGTGTTCACCCTGTCACCAACGGCATGGCAACCGCTGCGGACTGGATGTCTGCTGCATCATTCATTTCCATGGCTGGGCTTATCGCTTTCACCGGCTATGACAACTCATCCTACCTGATGGGTTGGACCGGCGGCTACGTTCTGCTGGCGCTGCTACTGGCACCATACCTGCGCAAGTTCGGCAAGTTTACCGTTTCCGAGTTCATCGGTGACCGCTTCTACAGCCAGACAGCCCGTATCGTTGCTGTTGTGTGTCTGATCGTTGCATCCACCACCTACGTGATCGGTCAGATGACCGGCGTTGGCGTTGCGTTTGGCCGCTTCCTTGAGGTTGAGAACACAACAGGCCTGCTGATCGGCGCATGTGTGGTGTTCGCCTACGCAGTGTTTGGCGGCATGAAGGGCGTGACCTATACGCAGGTCGCTCAGTATGTGGTACTCATCACCGCCTACACCATTCCGGCAATCTTCATCTCCTTGCAGCTGACTGGCAATCCGGTCCCGGGCCTCGGCCTGTTTGGCAATGACGTTGCAAGCGGTGAGCCTTTGTTGACCAAGCTCAATCAGATTGTGACTGAGCTGGGCTTTAACTCTTACACCTCAAGCAACGCCGACACCCTCAACATGGTGCTCTTCACCCTGTCCCTGATGATCGGTACTGCAGGTCTGCCGCACGTGATCATGCGCTTCTTCACCGTGCCAAAAGTGTCAGATGCACGTTGGTCTGCAGGTTGGGCGCTGGTGTTCATTGCCCTGCTTTACATCACCGCACCTGCGGTAGGTGCGATGGCACGTCTCAACATCACCGAGATGATGTGGCCAAACGGCGGCGTCAACGGTGGGGCAGTTGCTGTCGAACAGATCGAGAAGGATCCAAAATACGACTGGATGCACACCTGGCAGAAGACAGGACTTCTGAACTGGGAAGACAAGAACGGCGATGGCAAGATCCAGTACTACAATGACAAAAACGCCGACATGGAGACACTGGCGAGCGAAAAAGGCTGGGCTGGCAACGAACTGACAAAGTTCAACCGGGACATTCTGGTGCTGGCAAACCCTGAAATCGCCAACCTACCGGGTTGGGTGATCGGTTTGGTGGCAGCTGGTGGTCTTGCAGCAGCGCTGTCAACCGCAGCAGGCCTCTTGCTTGCGATCTCCTCTGCGGTCAGCCATGACCTGATCAAGGGCGCAATCAAGCCTTCGATCTCGGAGAAAGGCGAACTCCTGTCTGCGCGCTTGGCAATGGCAGTGGCAATCGGTGTGGCAACGTATCTGGGTCTGAACCCTCCAGGCTTTGCTGCACAAACGGTGGCGCTGGCATTTGGTCTTGCAGCTGCGTCCATCTTCCCGGCACTGATGATGGGTATCTTCTCAACCCGCGTCAACAACACCGGGGCTGTGGCTGGTATGCTGGCTGGTTTGGTCGTCACCCTTGTCTATATCTTCCTGCACAAGGGCTGGTTCTTCATTCCAGACACCAACAGCTTCACTGATGCTGACCCGCTTCTGGGTACGATCAAGTCCACATCCTTCGGTGCAATCGGCGCAGCGGTAAACTTCGCTGTCGCTTACACCGTGACCGGCATGACCAAGGAAACCCCGCAGGTCATCAAGGATCTGGTTGAAAGCGTGCGCATCCCACGTGGTGCAGGCGCAGCACAGGACCATTGATGGAAGTTGCGGGCCGCTGATTTTCGGTGGCCCGCAGTCTCTTAAACCTGTCTTGCCCGGTTTAGATTGGGCAGGACATCTTTCTCCCAGTTGAAGGTGGAGCCATGCCTCTAACACCAGAGCAAGTCCTGCGGTTCCTGAAATCGGTCCACCCCTATGACACGTTGTCTGAGGGTGATCTGGAGGCTTTGTCCTCTCAGATAGAGGTGTGGGAACGGGCAGCTGGCACCAACATTTATGAGTTGGGAGAGGAATTACCTGGTCTCTTTCTAATCTTTGACGGCGCAGTCGAGATCCGGGATGAGAATGATGCAGTCATAAGCCGCCTTGGAATACGCAACTCATTCGGCGAACGAGGCTTGTTTTTGGATGGACGCGCAGTCACATCCGCAAGGGCAGGGGACCAGACAACGCTTCTGGTTGTGCCGCATACACGTTTGACAGAGCTGATTGCCTCCCATCAAACCGTTGCGCGCTTCTTTGACAGAACTCAGAAAGCCCGCAGTCGTGAAAATGATCTGGTCATCATACCCGTCGAAACTTTTATGGCGCCAAACCCGATTACATGCCGCCCTGAAGATACAGTACAAGATGCCGCCACCCGAATGCGCGATGCTCGCGTATCCTCGCTTTGTGTGACAGATAACGAAGGAAGGCTGATCGGTATCATCACTCTGCGTGATCTGTCCTTCAAAGTTTTAGCCTCCGCGCTCCCGGTGGAGACACCAATTGAAGCGGTGATGACGGCAAACCCAATCACACTTACCCCCTCAGCTATCGGGTCAGACCTGCTCCATCTCATGATGGAGCAGCGCATTGGACACGTTCCCATTGTCGAAGGTGGGCGTTTGGTCGGAATGGTAACACAAACCGATCTCACTCGTTTTCAGGCAATCAGCTCTGCTGAGTTGGTCAGCCAAATTGCCGTAGCAAGGGATGCTGATGAGATTGCGCGTGCAACAGCACGCATACCCAACCTGCTGGTGCAGCTGGTCGCAGCTGGTAGTCGGCACGAAATCGTAACACGCCTGATCACGGATATTGCTGATGCAGCAACACGCCGCCTGCTGACACTTGCCGAAGAAAAACTCGGCCCGCCACCAGTGCCTTATCTCTGGCTTGCCTGCGGCTCTCAAGGACGCCGTGAACAGACCGGTGTCAGCGATCAGGATAACTGCCTCATTTTGGATGACCGCGTCACCGATGCGCAGCGTGAAGGCTATTTTGCGGATCTGGCACAACTTGTCTGTGATGGCCTCAACACCAGCGGCTACGTCTTTTGTCCCGGTGACATGATGGCGACCAACCCGCGCTGGAGCCAACCACTTGCCGTCTGGAAGAGCTATTTCGAAGGCTGGATCAAAACACCTGATCCGGAAGCCCAGATGCTCAGTTCGGTTATGTTCGACCTCAGGCCAATTGGCGGTGATACGAGCCTCTTCGAAGACCTGCAGGCCCAGACACTGGAAGCGTCGAGCAGAAATTCGATCTTCGTGGCGCACATGATCAGCAACTCACTCAAGCACACTCCACCACTGAGTTTGCTGCGCGGTTTGGCAACAATCCGCTCCGGCGAGCATAAGAACTCACTTGATATGAAACACAACGGAGTGGTGCCGGTGGTTGATTTGGCCCGCATTTATGCCTTGCAGGGGCAGATCGGAGCCGTCAATACACGCGCACGCCTAGAAGAGGCCCGTGAGACTGGCCAGCTGAGTAAGTCTGGTGCCGGAGATCTTCTGGACGCCTATGATTTAATTGCCGAGACCCGCATCCAGCATCAGGCAGATCTGGTGAAACAAGGCGCTCAGCCAGACAATTTCCTGCAACCCTCAACCCTGTCAGACTTCGAGCGATCCCATGTGCGCGATGCGTTTGTCGTCGTAAAATCAATGCAGTCGGCAATCGGGCATGGCCGCGGAATGCTGAGTTAGAACATAATGAAAAAGGCTGGAGTTCTATGAAGAACGACCATAAAGGCCGGAGAGGAAAAGCATGTTTCTTGAATTGATCGCAACCTTCGTTGCAGGCATTGCCGGGGCTGGTCTTGTGATGCTGATCAATCATGTCCTCGGTGGACGCCTGCCAAGATGGTTTGCGCCGGTTGCCGCCGGGCTAGCTATGCTTTTGACCACCATCTCAAGTGAGTACAGTTGGTTTGAGCGCACCAAAGACACGCTGCCGGACGGAGTGATTGTCGCCCAGACAGTAGAAAGCAAGGCCTTCTACCGTCCGTGGACCTATCTCTACCCAATCACCGAAAGGTTTGTCGCAATCGACACAGCCACAATCCAGCGGCACCCGGACCAACCGGACATGCGATTGGCAAACGCCTACTTCTTTGGCCGCTGGGCTCCGGTGAACAGGCTGCCAGTCCTCACAGATTGCCAAACCAGTCGCCGCGCAGCACTGACCGACGGCATTACCTTTGAAGACGGCGGAACCATCTCAGGAGCACAATGGGTCACGGCCTCAGAAGGGGATCAGATTATCACTACAATTTGTGGAGCGGGATAATGCTGGCGGGGCTCGGCCTGAGACTTCGGATATTTCTGCTGTTTGCTGGTGTTGCCGCTGCAAGCTGTACCGTTGTCGCCGCCGCGCTCTATTTCGGATACTCCCGTATTCCGGAAGCTGGTGCAGGTTCTGGGTTTGTGTTGGCCGGTCTCCTCTCCGTTTTTGGTCTCCTTGCCATCTCCGCAGCCATCTGGATGTTGTTTGACGAAAACGTCGCAAAGCCCGTCCAACAACTCTCCGCCGCCATCCGCACACGCGCCCATGCAGATGTGGACGCGCCCATTGATCTCGAAGGCGCAAAATATCTGGGCGATCTAGCTCCGGCAGCTTACGCTGTGACAGGCCGCCTGATAGATAATACCGCAGATGCCGGTGAACTGGTCGCCGATGCAACTGCCCAGCTCGCCGCGGAACGCGCGCAACTCGCATTACTGCTGACCGAGATCCCGGTCGCCATCGTGCTGGTAAGCCCTGCGCACAAGATCATGCTCTATGACGGACAAGCCGCAGACGTTCTCGGACAGGTCCACGTCCCCCGTCTCGGCGCGTCCATCTTTGACTATTTTGTTGAGGAAGAGGTCCGCGCCGCCTACAACCAACTCACTGAAACACGTACGGAAATCGCCGTGGATGTGAAAGGCGCCCGCGGTAATCTAAGTTTTCAGGTGCGCCTGAAAAAGCTAAGCCAGTCTCCGGGCTACATGATCCTTATCGACGAAACCACCACCCGTATTGCCCCGGAAGCCCGCCGCCCGCTGATCTACGATTTTGATGCGGCACAGCACAATTCTGAAAAAGCGATCGATCAGCGCTCGCTACAGGAACTGAGCTTTGTGGTCTTTGATACTGAAACCACAGGGTTGATGCCAAACAAGGATGAGATAGTCCAAATCGGCGCTGTGCGGGTCGTGAACGGGCGGATCATCCCCGGTGAAACCGTAGACCAGCTTGTCAATCCGGGCCGGCGCATACCGCCAGCATCAACAAAGGTCCACAGGATCACCGATGAAATGGTGGCAGAGGCTCCGGATGCTGCCACAGCAATCTCTGACTTCCATATCTTTGCCCGCGATTCCGTAATCGTGGCTCATAACGCACCGTTCGACATGGCGTTCTTGCACAAATACGGACACATCTCAGGACAGGTTTGGGATCATCCAATCCTCGACACGGTGCTGCTATCGGCAATTGTCTTCGGTGCAGAGCAGGAACACACACTAGATGCTCTCTGCGCACGCCTCGACATCGAAATCCCACAGAACCTCCGCCACACTGCCCTTGGCGACGCACAGGCAACAGCCCAAGCCCTCTGCAAACTCCTCCCCATCCTAACCTCCCGCAGCCTAGACACCTTCGGCAAAGTCACCACCCAAACCCGCAAATACGGACGACTGCTAAAAGACATGAATTAGTCGCCTAAGTTCTTGCACCTCTTCAATCTCACCTGCTCAGCTTGCCGTACGTCGTGGAATACAGAAGGTGCGGCTTGACTACTGGCTGAAAGGCCCACGTTTCGTGCTCAAAAACAGTGCAGTCAACCAGAGTAATAGCCTTGTTTTCAGAATCATGAAGTGCATCCGAACTGTGCGACAGAGCCGCTGATTAGGGCAATGCCAGACAAGTTTCTGGTCCATGGTCGTATATGAGCATGCTTGACTTAAAGTGGAAGTGTTGATTGAGTGGAATTACGTATGTTTAAAAAGGGCTGCTATGTTTATCAAAAAAGTCAAGTTAACCCTGTCTGCGCTTTTACTTAACGGGGTCATTGTGGGTCATGCTAACGCATGGTCTGATCACAATCTCATCACTTATCCAGTATTGCAGTCGATGCCGGAAGTCGCCGATCAAGCACCAGTGCCGGTTGAAACATTAACTGAGTTTGTGACGGCAGAAGCGCAGGGATTAGAAGACTTGCTTGCAGCCAATGAAGTTTGGTTGCGCGAAAACTTCCCTCATTATAAACCGCGCCCTGACGCCATCGCGTTTGATGCAGATAGCTCGGATCTGCTCCTCAGCTTCATTCACGCGATCCGAATTAATCCAGAGGCACCTCTTACGCCGTATATTAAGCTTCTACCAGCGCAAGATACCCAAGGGCGCCGACTTATGCAGGCCTCTGAAGTTGCGGTGTATTCAAACTTGAATGATTACAAGAAATTGAGGTTTGTTGAGGTCAAGAGTGGTGACATGGTCACGCCGCTCGAAGTCTTATCGTCAGCAAATGACGACCCGGACAATGGGCTTGATATCGGCCTGTTTGAAGACAACGGCACTCCAGCTGGCAAAATGTACGGCTTTGGTGAGCAAGCTTTTGGCAACCCAGCAGTGGAGTTCAGCAGTCAGGCGCCATTTCATATGGCCTTTTATCATGAGGCAAGCATACTCTATACGCTAGCTCCTTTTCTGAATGACACCTTCCCTGATTATCGCGTGCATATGTACAAAGCATTGGCTGAATATGCCTTCCGTACTGGGCATGATTACTGGGGCTGGCGCTTCATGGGGTGGGGGCTGCACTATGTTGGCGACATGTCAATGCCTTATCATGCCACATTGCAGCCAGGCGTAAGTACTGCCTCAAGTATCTGGACAAATACAAAAGATGTGATGGGCTTCCCTCAAGCCAAAACTGATGCGATCCAGTTGCTTTCAAATCGTCACTTCGTTACTGAAAAGTTCCAGGCAGTGATCATTAACGACGCATATGCGGAGCAAGATTCTAGCAGCGTTGTACTTGAGGCACTAACAAAGCAAACACCGGCTGTAGAATACACCGATAGCACCTTTGTCGACGTGTTTGCCAAGAAGTCCTATGACAAATCAGACAAGTTGGCCGATTATCTTATACGTTTCGTTCCTGCCAAATTGGTGAGTGATCCAAGTTTCGAAGTAGACGGTAGCGAAGAGATCGAGCAGGTTGTTGAGCTGATTAGGGACGAGCATGGACATGATGGATTGTCAGAGATGACGAACATGGTTGGCGAACTCATGCATGATCATAATGCCAATACACGCAGCTTTGTTAAGTCAGTCTTGCAGAGCAAGAACTAGATAAAATATCTACACTCAAGTTACGCTGCTTCGGCAGCGTAACATTGCGGCTTGATGCAGCACCCGAGCGAGCCATGCTTACGGAATGATCGGAGGGCCCTGCCGGCATAGCTCAGAAACACCCTCCTATTTTTCCTCGTCGGCAGCACTCTTCAGGCCAAGTCGGCTTATCAGTTCCATTGGCATCGGAAAGACAATCGTATTGCTTCTATCGCTCGCGATTGTTTGCAGTGAGGTCAGGTAACGCAGTTGCATAGCTTGCTGGTTCTGGGAGAGAATTCCGGCGGCTTCCAGAAATTTTTCTGCCGCTTGCTCCTCGCCCTGCGCGTCGATGACCTTGGCGCGGCGGAGCCGCTCTGCTTCTGCCTGCTTTGCGATGGCTCGGATCATGCGTTCATCAAGGTCGATGTGCTTCAGCTCCACATTTGACACCTTGATACCCCAGGTCTCCGTCTGTTCATCCAAGATACGCTGAATATCGGCATTCAGCCGATCTCTTGAGGCAAGCATTTCGTCAAGTTCGTGCTGGCCTGCGACCGAGCGCAGGGTTGTCTGGGCCAGCTGGGTCGTCGCCTGAAGGAAATCCTCAACCTGTATGATCGCCCGCTCAGCATCCACGGCGCGAAAATACACGACAGCGTTGACTCTCACGGAGACATTGTCCCGCGAAATGACGTCCTGCTCAGGCACATCCAGAACGCGCGTGCGCAAATCCACCCGGACCATCTGCATGATGCCTGGAAGCACGATGATCAGGCCCGGGCCTTTTACCTTCCAGAAACGCCCCAGCAGGAAGATCACACCGCGCTCATACTCCCGCAAGATCTTTAATGCCGAGAAAACAATCAGGACCGGGATCAGGATAATCAAAGTCCAGGAATAGTTGAGCAGTTCGTTCATGACTGGTCCTCACGTTTAAGGGGAGAGACGGTGAGGGTCAGACCCTCAATAGCTGATACTTCAACGGTGTTGCCCGGTCTGAGCGGCGCTGTACTGACTGCCTGCCATACTTCGCCGTGAACCCTGACGTGCCCCTTACCTCCACTCCAGTCCAAAACCACGGCTGTGCTGCTGAGCATTTCTTCCTGCCCTGTCACGACGGCACGGCCCCTCGAGCGCATGAGGAGATAGAGAGTGACGAAGAAAGAGCCGGCGGCCACGACTGCGATGGAGCCAATAAGCACGGGGGACACTTCCATCTCTGGCGTATCGCTGTCGATTAGCATGATTGAACCCAGCACGAAGGCAACGGCACCGCCAAGGCCGAGCGCGCCGAAACTGGGCGCAAACGCTTCAGCGACCATAAGGCCAAGTCCCACAAGAATGAGAGCCAGTCCGGCATAGTTGACCGGCAGCAGCTGGAAGGCGTAGAGCGCGAGAAGCAGGCAGATCACACCTGTTATTCCCGCGATGAAAATGCCCGGACTGTAAAACTCCAGCACAATGCCGTAGATGCCGATCAGAAACAGGATATAGGCAACACTCGGATTGGTGATGACAGAAAGAAACTCAGTGCGCCAATCTGGTTCCACCTGAACAATCGTCAGACCATCCGTATCGAGGGTAATCTGCCCTTCCGGCAGCTCAACAGACCGCCCGTTTATTTGCGCAAGCAGAGCACTGTCATTATCGGCAATCAGGTCTATGACCCCTTCCTGCAGAGCATCGACTGCCGTTAGGCTGGCAGCTTCGCTGACCGCCTGTTCTGCCCACTCTGCATTTCGGTTCCTCAATTGAGCGAGGCTCTTGATATAGGCTTTCGCATCGCTGATAGCTTTGTCGGAGGAGGAGGGGGCTGCATCTGAATCTGCATCTGTCTCCCCATCCTCGTCGTTGTTGTCCGAGCCGCCTGTGCCTGGAAAACCACCACCCACCTGAACCGGCGTTGCTGCACCAAGATTGGTTCCCGGTGCCATAGCTGCGATGTGGGTTGCATATAGAATGTAGGTTCCGGCACTGGCCGCACGCGCACCGCTCGGCGCAACATACCCAACAACAGGAACCGGAGAGGCCAAAATGGCATGAACGATGGTGCGCATTGCGGTGTCGAGACCGCCAGGGGTGTTCAAGGTGAGGATGACAAGCGTAGCCCCATCGGTCTCGGCGGATTGAATGCCACGTACCACATAGTCAGCCGTTGCCGGCCCAATAGCGCCTTCGATACGGATGAGCGAGGCCGTCCGATCCGTTTGGGCAGCACCGGAGCTTGCAGTCAAAAACGCAGAAACGAAGAGGCCAGCGATGAGAATGGCCAGAAAAAAGACCGACCGAACACACGCAAATCCTAAGTTCTTAAGATTTGCAATCTGCCATTGCGTTCCTGTGGCTTCTAACAACATTTCAAGGTGCGTTCTGTTTCTTAAGTTGGCTCCAAATATAACTCTGCGCAACCTGACTGAGGAAACGCAGTAGTAAGCACCATTCATCATGCAGTGCAGATATAAAATTCAGCTAATTATCTGAGGTAATACTGACACAGAACGCAGGTAATGGAAAAACTGGTGAATAAGACAGTCTCTGAGCACTTAAGAAACCAACAAAGACCTGAAGAAACGCGACTGGGCCTTCGTAGGGCCAACCACCCTTAATGCCTTCATGTAAGCCATAGGAATGGCCAAAAACCAACCATGCGCTAACTTCCAACTGGGCCTTTTAATGGGGGCTTCTCATAACATAAATGTAACCTGCATTTGTTCGCGTTTGTGCCTGCATACAGTTGAACCTCAGCTCTGATCGGCTATCTAGATTGGGTGCGTATTTGTGCCTAGGAGCTCCAAATGACCTACCAAAAAGCCAACAAGAAAATACCTCTGTTCATTGCTGCTAGTGTCGCCGCCGTTTTGTATGGTGGTCAGGCGTTTGCCTACACTGAAGATGTGGAGGCTGGTCCAATTTGGAATCAACTCGATGCCGAGGAAAAGTGCCCGCAGGTAGCGGCAGAGGCTGGAGGTACGTGGAACGGCCAATGGACGACAACAATACCCGGAGAGATGTCTGTTTGCGGCGTTGATTTCCCTGATGATCCTGATGATTAAACAGGCCGGCGGCTCTTCTCAGTATCCGCATCCAAGACCCTACCAAGGGCAAAAGGCTCTCCAATAGAGGAGGGCCTTTTCCATATTTGAAGCAGATAGCAAGTCAAAGCCGCGAAATCCCTTAGGCTTCCAGACTTTCTTATCTGGTCGCTTTTCGGGTTTCCGGTGTTCTGCATTGCTAAAGTGTGTGAGTGCCACAGCGCTTCGACCATCTATGCTGGGCCATGACCTGTGGCTTAGCCAGCAAATCCTCCGTTCCGCAGACCAACTCAGAGCATGGGAAACTTTGTGAGCAAGACGGTTTCCGAGCACTTAAGAAACCAACAAAGGCCTGAAGAAACGCAACTGGGCCTTCGTAGGGCCAACCATCATTAATGCCTTCATGTAAGCCATAGGAATGGCCAGAGACAACGTAAAATGCTGCTGCCGCGAAGTGGTAGAGGCAAAACGCAATGCACTGGTGCGGCCTGTGTAGGGGGATAAGTTTGATCGCCTCAAATTCTTCGTTTGCCTACCAAAAAAACAAAGTCGCTTGCAGCCTATAGGTTAGATGACGCGTGCGCCCTTAGTAGACGTTGCCTGATCATGACTTTGTCAAAGTTGCACTTTGTGCATCGTACTGCGGTCATTCGTGGGCATCCAGTTAGGCTCTCTAAACCGCTCGATGCAGAAATTCACGAACTCTTTGATTCTAGATAAGTTTCTTTTCTCAGGTAGGTAAACGATGTGTACTGCCTGGTTATCAGGCTTGTGGTAATCAGCTAGTAACTGAACCAGTTTTCCCGATTCAATCAAAGGTATCGCGAAATGCTCCGCTATTCGCATGATGCCTATGCCATCCAGACATGCGGTTGTTAGCGTCATTCCATTGTTGGATCGAAAGTTTCCGGAAGCTCGGGCAAAGACCTTGGTCTCCCCTTCGAAGAAGGGCCACATATTCAAGTGCTGGGCATTGCCAGTCCACATCAGGCAATTATGCAACTTAAGATCATCAGGAGTTTCTGGAGCACCGCATCTTTGTAGATATTTGGGAGAGGCGACTACCAAGCGATCAAGGTTGCAGAGTTTTCGTTGTATATGCGTAGAGTCTTCCATATCTCCCATTCTGATTGCAACATCGATGTTTTCGTGAAGCAGGTTCTGCTGGCGGTCTGTCAGTAACAGCTCAACTTCAACCTTAGGATTATTTGCAATGAATGCCGGGATTATTGGGTTGATTTGATCCAACCCAAATGAGACCGGTGCGCTAATCTTTATTCGTCCTGAGGTGGCTATATTTCTCGAAGCGATACTATCTTCCGCGCTGTCGACCAATTCCAGAATTCTACGGCAGTCTTCAAGGTACTTTTCACCTTCGGCAGAAAGGTAGTGTCCTCTCGTTGTGCGCTGAAGTAGAGGTGCGCCAAGTCTATCTTCCAGCGCACGTATACCTTTGCTGACCGCTGACTGGCTGGTTCCCAGTCGCTCTGCGGCGGCGGCGAATCCACCAGCATCAATGACTGCGGAGAAAATCAACATTTGCCGAAACTTGTCGTTACTCATCTACGCTCCACGATATTATGCCGATAGTTCAACGGGGCGAATTCATTATCTTTGATGTCTCATTATAGTGTTCAGAATAGAGAACAGTGAGACCCCGCATAATTTGAATTAATGACAACTCTACGGCAGAAATAAGCTCATATATTCCAAAATTGAATATGTCATATCGGAATAATTTGACTTTGCGAGTAAGTTTGCATCGGTATTCTAATTTTACTTTACGGTAACGAGATAGGTTCAACCAAATTTTGAGGTAAATAATGGATACCCCTGTTAAGCGTTCTTTATACGAGCCAACACAGCAAAACCTGATCTTTCCTGAAATGCCAGCATTCTCTTCACACGAAGAAGAGAGACGCTACCGAAAGGAACACCTGGTTGGCGCGTGTCGTATGTTTGCAAAACAGAAATTTGACTACGGCTTTGCAGGACACCTCACTATTCGTGACCCGGAACATCCTGACCTTTACTGGACTAATCCCATGGCGGTTCCCTTTTCCAAGGTGAACATGTCGAACCTTATTTTGGCCGACCACAAAGGTAATGTTGTCCAGGGAGATTATGCGATAAATCAGGCAGGGTTCGTACTCCATGCCGCAGTGCACGAGGAGCACCCTGATATTCTAGCTATGTGCCATGCTCACACGATTTACGGAACAGCTTGGGCGGCAACTGGCAGGGAGTTGGACCCAATCAGCCAGGATGCAGCTGCGTTTTTTGAAGACCATTGTGTCATCGACGAGGAAGCTGGAAAAGTGGCAGTTGAGGTTCAGGCAGGCGGAAAAGTATCCGCTGCGTTTGGCAAATACAGAGCCGCTATTCACCGCAATCACGGCCTTCTGACTGCCAGCCGCCATAGTATTGATGCTGCGGCTTTCTGGTTCTTGGCGCTGGAAAGGTGCTGTCAGCAACAGCTTCTGATAGAAGCATCGGGTATTAAACCCGTTCTGGTGCCACCTGATAAAGCGCGTTATAGCCGCGAGCATGTGGGCAGCGAATATATTGGCTGGCTACATTTCCAACCACACTATCAGGAAGCTTTAGCAGAAAATCCGGACATGTTGGCTTAATGGGATTTTCTCCAAATTGGTAAGTAAACAGGATTTGCGCAAAGTTAGTGCAAATCCTGTTCCAGCCCAAAAAAGCAACAAACATTAGAATCTCAGCTTTTTGCGTAAGAAAACCTAAAGAAGCTCACGTCATACCGCTCGGCGATATCAGCTATCCTATCCGAACATTACCGTATTAATCCAAAGCGTATGGGAGAAACGTTGTGGGTGTTGTTTTACTCGGAGTAATCATCGGAATAGCAACCATGATCATCTTGGTTGCGAAGACGCGCGTTCCTGCTACACCTGCCATGCTCATCGCTATGTTGATCATTGGGCTTTTTGCAGGAATGGAACCGACTGAACTGGTTACTAATATCCAGAATGGGTTTGGTAATACCTTAAGTTCAATCGGCATAGTCATTGCCCTGGGCGTGATTATGGGGAGCTGTTTTGAGCATTCTGGCGCCGCAACGCGTATGGCAAAAACCTTTGTCAAAATTTGCGGAAAGGGGCGCGAAGATATCGCCCTTGGATTGACAGGACTGATCGTAAGTATTCCGGTATTTGCAGATTCTGCATTTATAATTTTGAACTCTTTAGTCCGGGCGATTTCTCATACTTCGGGTAAATCTGTTGTGGGCTTGGGTGCTGCGCTCGGCATCGCCCTCTTGATATCCAGTACATTATTGCCGCCTACTCCGGGTCCACTCGCTGTTGCCGGAATCCTTGGAGTGAACCTTGGTGTATTTATCTTATGGGGGATACTCTTTTCTGCTGCGATGTTTTTCTTGGCACTTGTTTATGTTCGCAAAGTGAGTAAGGATCACTTCCTTATCCCCGATGGCGACCATTGGATAACATCGCAGGCTGATTGGGCGAGCGTTAGGAAATTGGAAGAGGTCCAAGAGCATCATCTTCCAGGGAATTTTCTCTCTTTTGCTCCGATTGTTGTTCCCATTCTCCTCATATTCATCAATACTTTTTTTGGTGCTGGCGATGGCTTTGTCCATGGGGTCATTCAACTAGTGGGAACGCCAGTGGTCGCTGTAGGTATTGGCGTTTTAATAGCGATTTACGGGCTAACTCGACATGTAAAACGTACCGAGATGGTTGATTCTATGGATCACGCATTAGCCAGTGCAGGTTTGGTACTGGTTGTGACTGGGCTAGGCGGAGCAATGGGCGCAGTCCTATCCGAGTCTGGTGCAGGAGCACATATGGCCGACGTGATCCTGAGTAGCGGTGTTCCCCCGTTACTGGTACCATTCGTAATTGCTTCCCTGTTAAAAGTAATGCAGGGGTCCTCGACGGCGGCAATGATTGTAGCGGCCACGATGACAGCTCCACTCGTTGAACCACTAGGAATCGATCCGGTGTTTGCTGGAATGGCATGTGGCGTGGGGGCATTGAGCTTGAGTCACCTGAACGACTCTTTTTACCACGTCGTGACGCGTAACATTGGTTTGCAGTACTTACCTGACCAAATGAAAGTTTGGAGCTTAACGACGACGACTGCCTGGGGGGCAGGCGGAAGTCTCGTTATGCTGGTAAATCTCATTTTTGGGCAATCTGGAACTATAATTGATCCTATTGCGCCTCTGATTGTTCTTTTCGCTATCTTCGCGGTGCGGAAATACATTTCAGGTCGTCAGCATCGCGTCAAGCCAGCAGAGTAAGTGGTCGAAGTAGTAATCTGAGGTGGGTGAAGTCGCTTTGACTGTCCATGCGGAGCGTAATCTAGAGCCTCAGACAGAAGGTCCTCCGTTTCCCAAACCAACGCAGATATCCCGTAAATAGCGCAAACCAGCTCAATAAAAAACGCACTCCACTACAGAGTGCGTTTTGTGTTTTTTATCAGCACTTTAAGTCTTACTTGGCGACTTTTGCGGCCAGAGGCTCAAAAAGGGGATTTGCGGTGTGGAACACGTACTCCAGCGGCGTTATCGTGATCATTTGTGCCCCTTCCGCGCGCAACTTATCCGCACATTCGGGAACCTTTGAGGAAGGGCAGTGCAGCACCAAAGAGGAACCTTCCGCGCCAAACTGGATGCCACCTGCCACATAATCAGCAGCGGCCGATCAGATAGGGCCATCGATGCGGATAAGTGCGTCTGTCCGATCCGTTTGGGCGGCACTGTAGCTCGTGGTTAGAAGCGCTAGCATACAGAAGCCACCGATGAGAATTGCCTGAAAAAAGACGCTCGAATATACGCAAATCCAAAATCCTTAAGATCTACAATCCGCCATTGCGTCTTGTGGCCGATAACAACATTTCAAGGTGCAGGCTAATCATTCGAAGCGTCCATTGCTGCTTTTATGACTGCATCTCTGGAGATTGGCAGGTTGGGAACTACGATACCGATGGCAGATCGCACTGCATTGCCAATCGCGGCGGCGGTCGGGCCCTGAGCGAGTTCTCCAGCTCCCACGGGCGGCTCGGTAGCGTGATCAAGTATCCGGACGTTCACTCTTGGTACTTCGGAGAAACGCAAAATGTCGTAGTCATTCCAGGTCGCTGGTTGGACGTGAGTTCCGTCAACCGTCACAGCTTCTTTCAAGGTCCAGCTCGTGGCCTGAACCATACCGCCTTCCACTTGATTAAGAACGCCATCCTTATCAATTGTTTCACCGACATCGACAACAGCAAATAAATCTGTAACGCGCACGATGTCCTTAACCTGAACGTGTGCAACAACAGCACAGTAGCCTTCGGTGTTTTTGTAACGCGCGAAGCCGATGCCCCAGCCTGTTCCTTCTGCAGCATCTTCTTCGCGGATCGCTCTGGAATCGGCAGCAACAGCTTCGATTACTGCGCGCGCCCGTGGGTCGTCCAGATGCCTGAGGCGGAACGCTATTGGGTCTTCGCCGCGTGCCAGCGCGATTTGGTCCATCAGGGTTTCAATTCCATATACATTGCAATAGGCACCAAGGCTACGCAGTGCCGATGTGCGATAGGGCAGTGAGTGCACAAGGCGCTTGCTAACCTTCATGTTCGGTACTGCGTAAATGGGGATGGCATTGCGGTCTGCTCCACCGCCGATCTCAAGAGGAACATCCTGCGATTGTGGCGATATCATCTTGTTGGAGAGATATGTGGCTGCCAGCAAATTAGGCAAACCACTGGACCCCGGGCGGTTAGCGTGGGGTGGTGAGGTTACCTCAACCGACATAGCAGCGATTGACCCGTCTGCTCGTAGAATTGCTGAGGCATGAGAAACCATAGCAGCTCCCATAGGCTCATGGCGGAACTCGTCCTCTCTATCCCACACGACTTTCACGGGCCGTCCCGGAACGGCCTTAGCCAGCAGGGCCGCATCAAGGGCAACATCATCAGCGCCATTATGGCCATAACAACCCGCGCCGGGGTGGTGAATGACCGTGATCTGCTCTTGGTCCATTGCAAAGACATTTGCCAGCGCATCACGCAGGTCAAAAATGCTTTGGCTATGGCTGTAAACTTCCAGATTGTCTTCTTGCCATGTTGCCAGCGATGCCGACGGGCCAATTGAGGCATGCGACAGGTACGGGCGTGAAACCTTGGTCTCATAGCGTTGGCCTTGAACAGCCTCCACATCTCCCTTTGCAAACCCTTGTTTGAAAGGCTCGTTAGCACCGGCAAGCGCCTGCATGTAATCATCAGGAGCTGTTGCAGTTTCTCGCCATCTGGCATTGTTTCGTGCCCAGCGAACGGCCCTTGCCGTCTCATAGGAACTTTCGGTAACAACGCCCAAAAAACTACCATCCCGAATAACCGCGACAACGCCGGGACGAGCCCGTAAGGCGTCCAGATCAATTTCCACCAACTCGCTAGTCATTGTTGGTGGATGTATTGGGCCGCCGAAGAGCAAACCTTCTGGCTCAAGGTCGTGAAGGAACGGCGTGCCGATCAAACGCTCCCGCAGCCCGATCCGTCGTGGTGCCATGGCCTTCACAAGGCCCTTCCCCAAAATCTTTACGTCTTCCGTAAGGGCGGGGGAGTAGTCAACTTTGTGCGCAAGGGCTCCGACTGTTAGCTCTGTTTTCTCACCGTGGTGAAAAACAATCCCGTCCTTAAGTGTCAATGCCTCTCGTTCAGCAGGCAGCAGGTCTTCTGCGATCATTAATAGCTGCTCGCGCAATGCTGCGGCTGCCAAACGCACGGCATAGCCGCCTTGGGCGATGGACATACTGCCGACAGTAGGGCCTTCATTCGGCGATAAATCTGTTCGTGCGCTTTGAAGTCTTATTACATCTGGCTGGCACCCTAGTTCTGCGGCTGCCATAGCCCGGATCGCTGTCAAAGCGCCCTGACCCAGCTCTACACGCCCGGAATAAAGTACAATTGCCCCGTCTTGGTCTATAGATACCCAATCACCAAGGTGAGGAGCTGACTGGAAGGCTGGTCGTGGGCTCATTTTGCGCCTCCCGTCTCGGCGGCAGCCTCGGTAATAGCCCGGATAATTCTTGGGTGCGCGCCGCAGCGGCATAGATTGCCGTCAAGCGCACTTACAATTCTTTCACGGGTGGGAGAGGGGTCGTCGTCCAGTAACGCTTTTGCGGCCATTAAAATGCCCGGTAGGCAGTAGCAGCACTGCGCCGCTTGAAGCTTTAGCACGGCCGTTAAGAGCGGATGATCTCCCCCGGTTGCGAGGGTTTCAACCGTTTCTATGGTCTGGCCTGCAAACGCGGATGCTGGCAGGTCACAGGAGGTGACGGCCTTGCCATCAGCGATAACAGTACAGGCACCACAGCCGCCGGTGCCACACCCAAATCTCGTGCCTTTCAGTCCAAAATCTTCCCGTAGCACGTATAAAAGCGGAGTGTCACAGTCGGTTGGGATTGACCTTTCGATGCCATTGACCTTCAACTTCAAATCTTTTGGCGTAACCGGCGAAACCATTTGACCTCCAGGCGCACGTCTTGAAAGCACTGTTGCAACCGATTGGGCCGATTTCAAGTCATCAGTTTCGGGGGCATGTTCGGGGAGATACCAGTTGTTTGCTAACGCTATTGAGACACTCGCAGAGCACGCGTATTTGGCAGCAACTCAGGCAAAAAGGGGCAAGGCTATTTGTGTCTTACCTCAAAAGATGCAACGGAGCCTTGTTTTCGCTTTGTTGGGCTAAAGGGTTTGAAGATGTTAGTGTGCAGAAATTATTATACATACATGTGACGGTATAATAAAGTTTGTAAGGTTGATGGTATTTGGAACAATAAAGTTTGTAATATCACATCGCCGGAACTTTGGTTTCCTCGCTAAGATAATCCCCGTCGACAGAAAAATAGCGTCCTTGACAACTAGGCTTTGATCATGGCGACAGGAGAATATCCTGGCAACCAAGCACCGTCAGTTGTGGGTAGGATTTTGCGATCAATTCGATGATCAAAGCTGTAAATGCT
The DNA here is from genome assembly GCF_014651595.1 of Pseudovibrio japonicus. Classification (GTDB taxonomy): domain Bacteria; phylum Pseudomonadota; class Alphaproteobacteria; order Rhizobiales; family Stappiaceae; genus Pseudovibrio; species Pseudovibrio japonicus. The sequence continues at coordinate 256,801 of NZ_BMXE01000008.1, forward strand.
GAGTAGACCTGTTTGTTTGAGCCAATCAGATATCGCCCCTAAAAAGGGCAATTGAAGTGACGCACGTCCTTCGCAAAGGCCAGGGCAATCACTAAAGCAGGATGTGGATGTGAAGGATGCAGCGCGCATTGTCTAGAAGGCCACCGGGCTCACTTACAGTGTAATTGGCAACGCTGTTCCGTTTACCGAAGAGTACATGGAGGTGACTTAGGCTTATGCAATATGAGTTCAAGACAAATCAACTTGGGTTTGGAACTTGTGGATCAATAGCCCTACGCAATCCATTCAACTTATGCGTCGTTGCACATTCTTTCGCTACTGCTAATTTTCCGCATCAAATATCGTTAACAGCGTATGCCTTACACCATAAGATACGGAATCACTAAAGGTAAGAAAACCGATCCATAATAGCTCGAGGGGCCTGAGCGAGCAAGGTAAGACAGATTTGTCCGGTGAGCACATCTAGATAACCCGGAAATCGAAGTAACTGGCATCAGTTAGGAAGAAAAAAATGAGAAAAATTGCCATCGTGCTGCTAGGGCTACTGTGTATCCCGGCACCAGCTTTAGCTCACATTGAGGTGTCGAGCATCAAAAATGTCAATGATATTAATAAAGTAAAAGCTTGCAAAAATGGGATTAATAGTGCTGAAGCCACAACCGGCGTGGTTAAATTATGGACCATGCAAAAATTTGGAGGCCGAATTAATGTAATCCTGATGGAACGTGAGGAAGTAACAAGTAATTTGCGCGGCCGTCTAGGCTTCTTCGTCAAGTACATCTTGAAGGGGGACGGAAAGTACGATGTTGGTCGTGTGTTTGTTTCGACCTGCGGCATAATTATTGAAATAAATAACTAAATTGGAATACAAAACAATGAGTGTTTGGGAACGCTTAACTTTTGGCCAGCGTGTTGAGGCCAATGACGCATTGCTCTTTCTAAGAGCTACTTCAATTTTTACTGGCTTTAACAATATTGATGCAACACTCCCACAAGCAAAAGACCAAATTGCTAGATACATGTTGGGTGAATTTGGTGTTGAGCAGTTCAACTTGCAGGACTTTGAACACCGCATTACCCCTAATGCCATTATGGGGTTCACCGCAGAATTTGATGATACCGTTTTTGGAAGCGGCGATAATCTATTTTTTGATTTTGACGAATATATAGAAGTTAATGCGTACAGCCTTTCAGAAGGAGAGAGTTTCGAGGTGAACTTTCAAGGGGCTTCTCTTGAACCTTTTGGAGATGCAGCGCTAGGAACTTCATCATTCGCGGTGACAGGACAGGCAACAGTTGGATCTAACAATGAGATCTTTTTAAATGTTACGGTCAGGCACGCAGTCGGCTATGAATTCAACAATGAAATTAGCCTGGATTTGAACCCTTGGTGGGAGGGCGAAACGGCTCTTCAGAAAGCTGATGTAGATATTTCATCTCCTATAAATAAGATCGATGGGGAAGTATCGCTTTCATTTAAGATGCAGACGAGTTCAGATCTAGAAACTTTACCTCAGGAGGTTGTAGAGAAACTATTAGAAGCATCGGCAAACGCTAACATTAATACTAATTTGCTGGATGGGATGCGTATTGAGTTTGAGCAAATAATTGCAGATGAGGGAAAGTATCCTGACTTATCAGGAATCGAAGTTACCCCTCGACCGAAACCTGTTTCAGATATTGATCATAAGAAGATCGAAGACTCATTAAAAGAGAGCATAGATAACGGTGAAATCTCTGTTGACGAGGCAATCAGCTTGATCAACCGTTTTTCTGAAGGGGAGATGAAGCAAGCATTTCTCTCAGGTCTCAAAAATAGCGATGCGAGTTGTTTCCTTGCAGGCACTCCAATTTTGCTGCCAGACGGTAGCGAGAAGCCAATTGAGGAGATTATTGTTGGGGACGAGGTGCAATCGTATAATGCTGCTGGGGAGTTGGTTGCCAGTCGTGTGTCCAAGGTCTTCCGCAACCAGTCGAAACATATCCTGGATGTCTTTGGCCTGATGGTGACACCTGGACACGTCACCTTCTGTGGTGATGGCGAGTTTGCCGGTCAGCATGTACCGATCATTGATATCTTGCGCACCGATGGTGCAGTGGTTCAAACTGACGGCTCGATGATCCGTGCTGCCACTGGCTGTGCTGTTAGCAGTGAGGGCGATGTTCTGCTGTGGACGGTTACCGGTGAGCGCCAGGCAGATGGCACTGTTGCAATCAGGGAAAAAGCTCAGATCCGCGCCGGATCCCGTTTCATCTTGGACGATGGCTGCGACATCTGCATGCTGGATGTGATCAAAGCAGCTGGCGGGGAGCTGACCGCCGATGGTTATATCAAGCTGAGCGGATCAGACGCCCTGTTGCCATTCCATTGGATGTTCACTGAAAGCCTGCCAGCTCCAGAAGATTATGTGCTTCAGCGCTCGCAAGTCAGCTTGAAGGAAATCTATGAGGCTGGTGAGTGGGAGGGACGGTCCTCCAACTTCAGTGCTGAGGGTTTGGGCGCAACGCGTAAGATTGTGACCCGAAGCACGGCACAGGTTGCTTCTGGCGAACCTAATATTCCGCTCAGCTTGCAACCCAAATCACACTAAGATCCATTTTCTGTTTTCCCGGGGTACTCGGTTTGAGAGCCCCTGACGCACTGCATATATCTCATGACAAAGCCCCTTGAACTTACTGGTGCGCCTGCTCCAGCCTTTGACTGCCGCCCTGTTTTAAACTCTATAGTTGCCTCTTTGCCTGACATGATCGTTAAGCGGTCAAATGGCACTTCCGTGTCGCACCTGGCTGACGATGAGCAATCGTATGTCACCTATAACTTTGAGGTTGAGGGCACGCATACCTATATTGCTGGTGGCATTCGCGTTCACAATACATCATTGCTTGACTATCTGCCTGATGGGGCGGGCAATGTGAGATATTTCCCCTCAGATGAAAACGGTCATCAAAAGATGACCTATAGCATGCCTGATGGCGGGTATGTGGTGGAGACCGGGACCGGATTTGATCCTGGCAGCGACACCATTCGCAAAGAACGAACGGTCACCTACGATAACTCTGACCTTACCCTGAAGGCCGTCACGACCTATGATAAGGAGACGAATGAGGTTAAAGATGTCCGGCTGATCGACTTTAAAGATGGAGGCATACAGTATGGATCGGAAGTTGGAACGACACTCGGGTCACAGTTTGGTGCTCTGATTGCTGGAGATAACGCGTTCGCCAAGATAGGTTACTCAACCATCCTGGGCACGATTGGGCAGAATTTTGGCCAATTTTTGCAAAGTTCGATCAAATATGTAACCGCCGATGCTACCGATACAACCATCGGTGTGCTGGAAAGCATCCTAACAGATTACACTCTCAACAATTTTGGCCAAGAGCTTGTCTTGAACCTAGAGGGTCAGGTCACCGGCTACTTCTCATCGCTGTTGATGGGGGAGCTTGTTGAATCAATCGGTCTGGAAGGGTTCGCTGCAGGAGCTTTCACCACAGCCGGGAATACTATCTCTCAACAGCTATATTCCAATCTAACCGATGTTGAGGCCTGGACAGGCGGGCTAGACATTGACGAATTATTTGCCGGGTTTGAGACAGCCACATTTGTCAAAGCTGCAGGTAGTTATATTGGGCGTAGTCTAGCTGAAGAAGTCGTCGAAATCGACTCTATTGGCGAAAGTGTTTTCTCGTCAGTTGGTTCGGCAGCAGCTTCGGCCTGGGCTACCACGCAAACGGTCATCAACTCTGTTGCAAGCTTAGTCGCAGGTGGTACTGCAACGGCTGTCACCACATTCTTGACGACCTTGATCCTGCCAGGTATTGGGGCCTTTGTCGGCACAGTGGCCGGCTCATTTATATTTGAAACCGTTGACCGATGGTTTGGTGGTGCTCTTTCAGACCAGTTTGATAAGTGGTTTGGGGATCACCCTGCGTATTATCGTGACCAACACTTTGATGATGCAAACGATGAGATCGTTTCCATCACCGGGTTTTCTAAAGAATCAACCAGTGAGATCAGAGACGTCGTTCTTGGCATGGAAGAAGCCTACAAAGCAACCATGCATGCTGTTATTGACGATATTGGTGGAGATGCCAACTGGGCAATGGCAAATTCGCACCACGTCTTTGGCTATCATCACAGCGATAACCCTGAAGGCTGGGATGATTTTAAGCTGAACCTCAACCGTTACACCGATGACCAACGTGTATTGATTCATGGGAAAGACACTGCGGGCATGGTGCGGGCAGCAATATTCCAGAACCTGCAGAATCTGGTCTTCACCGATGGAGACCTGATCAAAGTCACGACTCATGAGAACTGGAAGAACGGTGTAACCCAGCTCGGCAATGGTATTGGTGATAAGATTGTATATTCCTCAATCGATCCTCGCACGACTGAGGGTGTTGCTGAATATCTACGCCAGGCACAGATTGCGAACGACTACCGCAAATACCTGGACAACAAAGACGCCATTGACGCATTGATCTCTAACGAGCCAAACAGTGCGTTTGCGACTGGTTGGGTGGCGACCTTGCTGGCTGCCGCAGAGCTTGATCTCGACAAAAGCCATAACATTACAGGCAATGAAAATGACAATATCTTCATTGCAGGCGAAAACCACGACACCATTGATGGTGCTGGGGGAAATGACCGGATTGAAGGCTACCAAGGGGATGACACGCTCATTGGTGGTTCTGGAGATGACGTGCTGATCGGAGGTCAGGGTGACGATATCCTGCAAGGTGGCCAGGATAACGATACTTATGTCTTCAACCGCGGTGATGGCAAAGATACGATCATCGATAGCCACGGTTCAGATGAACTTGCCTTTGGACCTGAGATCACACTGGACGACCTGCTGTTCAAAGTTGAAGGGGATGATCTGCGCATCTACCTGGGGAGCAATGGCGAATTTGCCTCTGATCTAACCCTGATCAGTGACGTTGTCACCATCACTGACTGGGTGAAGCTTGAGAACAGAATTGAGAAACTAACATTCTCCGATGGCTATGAACTAACCAATTTGATGGTTGCTGAGGGCGGTCGTATTGTGGGCACCGCTGTCATTCGTGGAAGTGAAGAAGCTGATACGTTAACGAGCACCGATGGCTCTGAAGAGCTATTGGGTGGTGAAGGAAATGATACCTATATCTATACTCGCGGTGGCGGTAAGGATACGATTTATGACGATGGTATCAGTGATAGTGATGTCCTGTTCCTACCTGACCTGCTCGCGGGAGATGTTACACTTCGTGAGATTGATAATAACCTTTCCATCTACGTGCTTGAGGCGGATGCACCGCTGAACGAACTTGAGGATTTGATTACAATCCGCGACTGGCGTTCTGTGACGCAAGGTATCGAGGTCGTACGCTTTGCTGATGGATTTGAAATGCGGCTCGATGCCCTTGATGGAAAAATGCTGATTGCAGATGAGTCAATCTTGGAAGGGACATCCTTAAATGACTGGCTTGAGGGCACCAGTAGGGAGGAGATACTGACAGGTGGGTCTGGTAATGACTTTCTTGTTTCCAGAGCAGGAAATGATGTTCTGGATGGAGGTGAAGGAAGTGATTACATGGATGGAGGGGCAGGAATAGATAAAGTGTCATATGCTTCGTCCAAGGGTTCTGTACGGATTGATCTGTCAACGAATAGTGCGGACCAACTAGAGTTGGGTGCGAGTTTCGATGACCAGCAGGAATGGCAAGGTGACACCCTAAGAAATATCGAGAATGTTGAGGGCTCGAAACATAATGACATTATCTCAGGCGACGCTCTCCAAAACGTTATTGATGGTGGTGCAGGTGACGATGAGCTGTCAGGAGGCGCTGGAAGTGATACTTTCGTGTTGTCCGGTTCATCCTTTGGGAACGACCAGATTACAGATTTTGTAGCTGGAGCAGGGTCTGATGATGTCATTCGCTTTGATACCCATATCTTTGCAGATTTCGACGCAGTGCTTGCCGCAACAAGCAATGACGGGAACAATGCTGTAATTACGCTCAATGACGGTAATTCAGTAACTCTTAGCGGCGTCGACAAAGCAGAACTGCATACAGATGATTTCCAGTTTATCACAGACAACCGTCGTGCAGGTGATGACACTCTCCATGGTGGAGAAGATGGGATCGCATTTGAGCAGATTGAACTCACACTAAATGATTTTGTTGTCGGGGCTGGTTGG
>NZ_BMXE01000009.1 GCF_014651595.1 Pseudovibrio japonicus
GTGCTTGGATCAGCTGGTCATGATGAGATCATTGGGGATGGCAAGGACAATGTGCTTGAAGGCGGCCTTGGCGATGACACGCTTCAAGGTGGCCTGGGCGCAGATACACTTGATGGTGGAGATGGTATCGATACAGCCTCTTATGCAGACTTTACGGATGGAGCTGTCTCTTCTCGCATTAGTCTTGCAAACGCAGATGAGAACACTGGCGTTGCAGAAGGCGATATCCTGACGAACATCGAAAATGTGCTTGGATCAGCTGGTCATGATGAGATCATCGGGGATGGCAAGGACAATGTGCTTGAAGGCGGCCTTGGCGATGACACGCTTCAAGGTGGCCTGGGCGCAGATACGCTTGATGGTGGAGATGGTATCGATACAGCCTCTTATGCGGATTATCATGATGCCACTTCAGTATCAATGATCCGCTTGGGTGCTACTTCCGGGAACACCGGTGTTGCGGCTGGAGATATCCTGTTGAATATTGAGAATGTAAATGGATCTGCTGGGCAAGACACGATTTACGGCTCCAGTGACAGTAATGTCATTGATGGCCGAAAGGGAGATGACCACCTTTATGGGGGGTGGGGAAATGATACATACGTTTACAACCTGGGACATGGTGACGACATTATCTATGAAGAGTTGAGGGGCGGTGATCACGATAAATTAGCGCTCGGTGTAGGAATTACACTCGAAGACGTTCATTTTCGGAGAGTGGGTGGAACGCAGAACTCCAACGGTATTACAATCAGTGATGATTTGGACCTACAAATTACGTTCAAAGATGGCTCAGTTCTGTTGATTAAAGATCAATTTCCAGATCCGACGAAAACATTCGACGAGGCAGATTTGTCAACTGCTCGTGTCGAAGAAATTCACTTTGCTGACGGAACCGTTTTGGACGCAATTGCGATGATCCACCTGGCGTCTCAAGGGGCGACTGAACAAGATGACAGACTGTATGCAAGTAATCAAGGTGCCGAAATTCACGGACTTGGAGGAAATGATAGAATAGCAGGTGGGTTTGGTAGCGACACTATTTTTGGTGGTAGCGGCAACGACAGCCTTCACGATGGGTATATGTGGGCAAGCCGATGGCGACATTTCGAAGTTGCTGATGATCATCTCTTCGGAGGCGCCGGCGATGATAGCTTACATGCCAACTGGGGAGACGACCACCTTGATGGTGGCACTGGCAACGACATGATTCATGGGGGGTGGGGGAATGACCTTCTAATCGGTGGTGCCGGGAATGATTACCTATACGGTGAAACTGGTGACGATGTATATCATTATAACCTCGGGGATGGTGATGATAATATTGTCGAAACAAATGAAGAAGGCAGTATCAATAAGTTAATATTTGGTGCTGATATCAACCTGGATGATGTCAAATTCTCTAGAGTGAATGAATTGACTGTCACGGGTTGGGGAAGTAGCACAACCTATTATGGTGTCGACCTCAGACTAACCTTCAGCGATGGTTCAAACTTATTGATCAAAGATCAGTACATGGGGGAGTACGCCAAATCGATTGACGAAATCCACTTTGCCGATGGAGTGATTCTAGATCTGCTAGCTATTGCTCAGCAAGTTCACAATCATGCTACCGATGAGGCTGAGACCTTTTTTGGTACTGAACGCGATGATGAAATCTATGCACGAGGTGGTGACGACGTGGTACGCGGAGAGGCTGGTAATGACACAGTCTACGGTGGTGCGGGACAAGATTACGTAGATGGCGGGATTGGCAATGACATAATATTCGGCGGCGCTGATTGGGATCGGCTCTACGGAGACCAAGGCAATGATGTGTTGGAAGGTGGTCTTGGGGATGATAGCTTAAGCGGCGAGGAGGGAGACGATACGCTGATTGGTGGTATCGGAGATGATTACGTAAGCGGCGGATCCGGCAATGATACTTACCACTATGCCCTTGGTGACGGGAGTGACAGATACAGAGATTCACCGATAAGTAATGAAGTCAACAAAATTATCTTTGGTGCAGGTATTAAGTCTGATGAGTTGAGACTTGTTCGGACGGGTAGTTACGTCAATTCAAGTGGCCGCGAAACAGAAGATCTTGATTTAGAGCTTATATTGAATGACGGTTCAATCATAACAATCGTTGACCACTTCAGATATAAAGAATTGCCTGGAATTAATGAGGTTCACTTCTCAGATGGTACTGTCTGGGATGCACAAGACATGGTGCGCTTCGCTTACCAGAATTCCAGTGATGAAGCTGATGAGCTATACGGTGGTGTCCTAGATGACCAGATCTTGGGCTTAGGTGGTAATGATAAGATCATAGGGGATCATGGTAACGATACAATCTACGGCGGTGCAGGCAATGATGCTATAGATGGAGATGACGGCAATGATACGCTTCTTGGAGGAGCCGACAATGATCGTATTGACGGTGGTCAAGGAGAAGACGTGCTTACTGGTGGCTTAGGTCGTGATGCTCTAACTGGTGGAACAGGGAACGATACATTTGTCTTTAGTGGTGCAAGTTTTGGTAATGACTACATCAACGATTTTGTGGCCGGTGAAGGAACGGAGGACATTATTAAGCTCGACGCTGGTGTGTTTGCTAGCTTCGATGCGGTGCTTGCCGCAGCGACTGAAGATAGGTATTCGACCATTATTACGTTAGACGACGAAAACAGTCTTAAACTGTACTACGTGACCATTGCCGACCTTCATAGCGATGACTTTCAGTTTGTTTGATCGGACTTAGTAGCGAGTGATCCAGCTCTCAGCAGGTTTCTGCTGAGAGCATTTTATGTTTCGAGGTTAGAACCAAAAACTAGTTCTGATGATAAGACTTCTGGCTCATCGCAAAGAAATCTACGCAATCAAATTACTTGATATACTAATGATTCTATACATAAGAACGAAAGCATTTGAGCTTGGTATCTTTTTGATTGATCAACTTAACACTGTAGAAGCCAGTTTGGCATCACTTGGGACGCAAAATTCAAATTCTTTTGAGCGCCGATGAGGTGAAATACTCTGCGTACGACTGTTCCTCGTTTCGTGCTCTAAAGTGCCTCTGTAGTGAGATTGCAATATCCGTAGATGATAGTGATGGTATGACGATGAATAAAAAGAGGTGAAGAAGCTATTGTTCACGAAATTGGAAGAAGTGCTCAAGGCTAATTGGTGAATTGTGGGCTCAGTCATAGTTTGCGACGGAGCCTGTTAGGTGGGTCTGGATTGTTTGTCATCGACGCCTTCTGGAAAGATCGGTTTAATTGAATAAGAGAATGTTTTGGCCCAAGATCACGACGAGAGGAGTGAGACCTGGAGGCAAACCCTAAGACTGCCAGCGTTGCTGCAGAGCGCATGGTCAAGGATATCTGACACAAGACTCGCATTGCTCTTGCCGGATTACGCGGCGAGGACAGCATTGCCGAGCTGTGTCGTCAGGAGGGCATCTCTTTGGGGCATTATTACATCGGGTCGAAAGAAATCCTGGAAGTTATCAAAAAGCGCCTTGCCAGGGACACAGCCCGTCAGGCCAACACCAGCGAATTCAAACAACTTGCTGAAACGATATTGTACGATATCTATAAGGAGAGTAAGTACAAGATTGGTTCATGAGCTGAATTTAACTTTAATTCCTTGCAGGAGTTCCGAATAAACGACGCTGACATTGACTTATTTAGATGTTAATCTTGTTCGCATGAGTTAATAAATTTAATGATATTATAAAATATTATTTTTGTGATCAATATTACTGTTGATGAGCTTCAAATGAGCTGATATTAACGCTTATGAAGAGAATTTTTCTATTATTTATCATTGTGCTAATTTCAGCGATGCATAGTTTTGCTAGCGCTTCAGTGTATCACGACTTCGATAATAGTACCTATCACTCAGGCGTCTTTACATCTAAAACAACGACTAATTATCTGGTCATAAAGAGTGTTCCAGACCTTTGTCTTGAAGATAGATGTGACTCTTCTCTTGCTTCTACCAATTGTCCCAAATCGTGCGGTTTCATTAGCTATTTCTCGGAGCCTTTAGCACCGGTGCAGTCAAATATTGGCGAGTGCTCTTCTCCCCCTCAGCCTCCTAGTTTACTTCAAGCTACTCCACTACGCCCTCCCATTGTCTAATCACTAAGAAACTACGCCTTGGAGCTGATCACACCTCCATCGCAACACTTAGTTCTCATCGTAGAAGATAGCTCCGTCCAAAATTGTCCCTGTCACGCTGCCTGAAAGGCGGCAGGATACTGGGGAGTTTGGGATTGTCGGTAGTGCTTAAGCACGCCCAATGCCGAAATGCCTCTGCTTGCCTATTTGGGAGGAGTTTGGATCTGCCTCAAAAGGTATGAAGGTATGACAAAGGAATTTCAAAAAACTCGCAATGCGATTCCCCTTCGCACGGGTGAAACATTCAAGCACAACATCCCCGTCGCAATTCCGACGGTTAAGAGAGAACAAGACATTACGAAAACAGTTGATCGGCCTTTTACAATCAATGTTGATGGCGTACCGCTTCCCGCGCTTGAGGGCGAAAGCGTACTGAGCGCTTTGCTTGCCTCAGACATTCGCCAATTGATGAAGAGCGATTATGGCTCTCTATCTGGGGCTTATTGCGGAATGGGAGTGTGTCACTGCTGTTTATTGCACATTGACGGCAAGCACAAACAGCGCGCCTGCCAAACAATCGTAAAACCGGGTATGCGCATCCAGACCCAACGGAATATGGTTTTGGAACAGGAGGGAAAACATGACCGATAATGTCGTAATTGTCGGAGCAGGCCCTGCTGGTTCCTCTGCCGCAGTTGAGCTGGCCAAACACGGCATCCAAACAACCGTAATAGATGAAGCACCCAAAGAAGGCGGGGTTATCTACCGGGGGCCTTGGCGAAAGACGCCCGACATGCCGCACTTGGATGAAAAGCTCATTGCAACTATGGATATGCTCAAACAAGCATATCAAACCCACTCTTCTTTCATCGATCTTCAAACCCAAACACGTGTTTTGGGACCTTTGAGCACCAATAGCCTGCTGATCTCCAAAAACAATGAACTCTCCATTGTGGAATATGATCAACTCATTCTAGCAACGGGATGTCAGGAGCGCAGCGTTCCGTTTCCCGGCTGGCACCTTCCGGGTGTTATGCTGCTCGGCGGCATCCAGCTACAGCTGAAAAGTGGGCTCGTGAGACCGGGTCACAAGGTGGTCATAGCGGGCACTGGGCCGCTGCTCGTGCTCGTGGCGTGCCAGTTAAGTAAAGCCGGGTGTGACGTCCTCGGCGTTTATGAGGCGGCTAAATTCAGCGATATCGCGAAAGAGGCCCTGGCATTGCTAAACCGCCCGCAGCAAGCGCTGAACGGCCTATCAATGATGTGGTACCTGAAAAAGATGGATATCCCGATTCATTATGGTTGGGGTTTGGTTGAAGCAACGGGCGATGGTCAAGTTAATGAGGTGACCGTAGCTCCCTATGATTATGAATGGACACCTGATCACTCACAAGCTGTGACGCTTTCGACAGACACACTGGGTGTAGGATATGGATTTACGGCACGCTCTCAGTTAGCACAACTAATTGGTCTTGATGTTGAATACGACCATATGAGCGGCACGATCCCAAAAGTAGATGAGTGGCAGCGCAGTAGCAACACCGGGGTCTTTTGTGCTGGTGACAGCGCCAAAATTGCTGGAGCTGATGCTGCAATGATTGAGGGAACAATCGCGGCTCTGGCAGTTACTTGCGATCGTGGCAAGTTAGACCATTCTGCTGCGGAGCGTAAGCTCATTCCATTACGGCGAAAACTGACGCGTCAGTATCGCTTCAGACAAGGCTTTGATAGCTCAGGCTATCGTAAGATGGGGCTGCTCACTCTGCCGAAGAACGACACAATCATTTGCCGTTGCGAAAAAGTGGAGAAGCAAGCAATTGATGCCGCGATTGCGCAGGGTACCCGCGATATCGTTACACTAAAAATGAGAACGCGCGTCACAATGGGGGACTGTCAGGGCAAAATTTGTTCACCCTATTGTTATGACCGCCTGAAACACGAAGGTTTCAGCCAAGATCAAGGTCTCGTTCGCCCGAGGTTTCCGCTTGACCCAATTCCCTTTGCTGCGATGGAGGGCGAGTAATGAAAAAATATGATGTAGTTATCTGCGGCGGCGGTGTCATTGGCGCTGCAGTTGCATATTTTCTCAGTCGCAAGAAGGATCTGGATATTGCCCTTGTGGATTATAAACATCCGGGCAATGCTTCACGTGCGTCTGCGGGCGGCTTATGGCCAATGGGCGAGTCAACCGGTCTGGGCTGCGGGGTAATCCTTTTTAAAACGCTATCCAAGCAGATGCAGGAGACAGGTGATACAAACATCCCGCAAATGAAACCGCACATCATGCCAGAGAGTTTTTTCGAAATGGCAATGATGTCCAACGCGATGTACCCGACACTCCACGAAGAGCTATTGGAAAAGCATGGCGTTAATTTCAAATTCGAACGCACCGGTTTGAAGTTTGTGATGTTCGACAAATATGATCGCCTCTATGCGGAACAAATTGCTGCGGCAGTTCCAAATCGGAAAAATCATGTTAGCTGGTTAGATCAGGACGAGCTTCGTGCCAGCGAACCCCATGTGTCTCAGGAAGCGATTGGCGCAATGGAGTTTGATTGTGATCATCAAATCAATCCCTATCGCCTTAACGAAGGATATCTTGAGGCTGCGCGGCAAAATGGCGTAGAGCTTTACTTGAATACCAAAGTGATTGGTGTAGAGCGTCAAGGTAACCGCATAACTGCAGCAGATACTGAGAGCGGTAACTTGCCTTGCAAGGTAATGATCAATGCAGCTGGGGCATGGGCGGAAACGATCAGCAAATGGGCAACGGGCTATGCCTTACCAGTCTTCCCAGTCAAAGGACAGGTGATTGTCTCCGAAAAGCTGCCGAAACTGCTTAACGGCTGTTTGACCACGAGCGACTGTTACATCGCTCAGAAGGACAACGGCGAAATTCTGATCGGCTCCACAACAGAGGAACGAGGGTTCGATACCACAACCGATATCAAGTACCTCAAGCAGTTGGCTCAAGGAGCTATGAAGTCAATTCCCGCTCTGAAAGATATGAACATCAAGCGCTGCTGGGCGGGGCTGCGCCCCGGCTCACCCGATGAGTTACCAATACTTGGGCCAGTCCCCGGTGTTGAAGGGTACCTCAACGCGTGCGGTCACTTTCGCACAGGCATGTTGACCTCGGCAATAACCGGTCAGGTCTTGAACGAGCTGGTACGGGGGCTGCCAACTGCCGTTGATATTGAACCATTTGCATTTCAGCGATTTCTGAATGCTGAGGGTGAGATGGCTGGAAAGTACCAACTGGAAACCAGCCTGTAAGAAGGAAAGAATGTCAGATACCCTAGGGCACGGTAACTTCCCTAGGGTATTTCATGGCTGTTGCTCAGCAATTGACGTCAACCAAAACGTTCTGGACTAGCTTGCGAAACGTGGAAACCCTCTGTCTCAATATCTTTGCGCTGTTTATCGAACGTGATTGGTGAATGATAGCCTCACGCTGAGCGCTGCCGAATTGAATTTCAAAAGCTTCCAATGTATGGCCCAAGTGAACTTCTTCCGTCTCTCCCGATACTTTCCATGTTTCGCCTATGCCACCATTTGGCAACTCATTTCATTTCTTCGTATGCTTGCGATCGGGTTCTGTAGTTTATTACTGAATGCCAATGTTGGCGATTAAAAAAAGACTTCGACGTACTCGAATGTTTTCGCCTTTGTCTACGCTCTGGGTTGCAATTGAGTACGGTGAACAAGTTCCTTTTCAGGCTGACAAAGAAGGTGTGCTACCAGCGAATCCGACCTATCTAACTTGAACAGCTTCAGTTGCGCTGCTTTTGCAGCGTAACACTAGGGCATGAGATCGCTGGTGTGATTGAGTTTCTGGTCGGCTGTTTGATCCAGCACCAAAGTGAGCCATGCTTGCGGGTTGACGTTGTTGAGCTTTACGTTTTGTATCAGGGTGTTGGCGGTCGTCGCAGTCTTTCTGCCCCCCCTTGTGATCCCTTGAAGAGATAATTCTTTCGTCCCAAAGCGACAGGTATCATTGCGCGTTCGGCTGAGTTGTTGTCCGGCATCCAGATGCCGGTTGTCGAGCTGACTATGTAGCCAGTCTTCTCGATCATCGAATGCGGGTTTGGCCTGCATCTGCCAGAGTTTCACCCGCTCCGGCGGTGGTTTGCTACAAACCTGTTTTTCGATCTCATTGAGCGTTGAAATTCGTTGAATGGCCACGTCTACGATGCTTGAGCCTTGAGGTGCATGGATATCGATGAACTTGCAACTAATGTGCGCCGGACAGCCTATTTCAGTGACCTTATCTTCCCCGAGTGAGCCGTTGAACCCTGTATAAGCCCCCGGCATGAATCCAGCCCTTGCAGCCCTTCAAGTGACCCTGGTGATGCTCCCTTTTGTGATCAACGGTGAACTGGTACCAGATCAGAGTTGGTGCTTCTTGTAGCAGAGTAATAAAGTGTCATTCTGGGGAATATAGTTTCATACTGGAAGGGGCATAATGCGGGACATCGCTGCCGTTCGTTGCAATGCGAAAGATGTGGTGTACGAGAGACAGCTCCAGGTGACAGGGCAAAGAAGCGGACTTTCGCTGTGATTTGGACGGAAGCCCGCTAATTAGGCCCTCAGAGATCTAAATTACTACGCGAATCCGCCAAGATCTGCACAATGGGTTGGCAGGAATTGATCTTAAATTGTAACCGCGCATCGGAATGTGTGGCGTGTGTTTCAGTTTAATCAGAATGCAGCAGTCAATCGCAGACTACCCCCCATAGGTGTCGTAATCGTTGGCACCGATACCCTCATAATAGCCATCGAACTGAAGTGCGACCTTGTTGCCGATTATGGCATCAAAGCCAACGCTTATCCGGGCACAAATATTGCCGTTCTGACCGAAAGCATCAGCCAGAGCGGTGCCGTTTTTGACTCCGAAATTCCATACGCCTTCAATGCCCAGACTTGGGGTGAGCACAGAACCATCCTCAAAGCGGATGTCGTAGGAGACGGTCGGACCGAAGCGGATTTCATCGGCCGCGACTTGCTGGCTCGGGATCCGGCTCCCTAAGCTGTCGGTGTAGCTGTGCTGTTCCTCGCTGAAATAGAGGGCTTGCAGAGAGGGGGTTACCGTCCACTCAGCTAACTTTAGCGGGCCTTCCACCTTACCACTAACCAACCAGCGATCTGTGCGGAATCTGTCGGTATAGGTGCCAAGCGGCGAGACCTTGTTCTCCGACTGCCCCAGGCCGCACGAGCGTCGAAAAAGAGGCCTTGCCCAGGCACGCGGCCCACGAGATACGGCCCAATCATCCAGCCCCAACCATCAACGGCCGTGCCCGCAGCATCATTTGTTTCTTCGGCCCAATCCAATTGAGCTAGACCGCCGATCAGCAGGTTTCAAAATAGTGGGTACCGAGATAGCCGGTCCAGAAATCGATGTCGTTGTCATTAGAAAATGCCCGACTGCCATTCACTTGTATCCAGAGGCCATAGGAAAGAGGAGGTTCGGTATGCGGTGCGAGATTTAGGGCTTGGTTTATTCCTTGCTGCGCCTTTTGTTTGGGAAGGGTTTGTTCCTTTTACATGGCCGGAGCGGGGGTAGCCTGGCGATTTTAGCCGGCAGCAATGCGGCTCAAGCTAGTAGTAAAAGCCAGATCCATGTTGTTGCTATCGGCTGAAAACTGCAGGTTACCAAGGGGTCCACCTCCTGAATTTTACCCGCAAGCTACACAACCACCCGCGCCCTCTAGATAGACACGAACATATCGTTAAATTCCCGGCTCAATGCTGCGATAACAGGATCAATCTCAATAGTTTGTTCGCTATGAGAAACGCCAGCCTCTTGGTTCAGGGTCAATACCTGACGTGTCATTTCAGCTGCAATGATAGCGGTCATTTTGGCTTCGTTACGGCCAATCACCCCAACTGTAATCTCTTCCGCTCCGTTCTTAGCCCGCCCGCGGGCTCGTACAGCTACGCCGCAAACATCTGATCCAATGTGGACATTCATGAACAGCCAGACTGCGATCTTACGCCAGAACGGGCGTCGCAGTAAGCGACCGAGACCAGCTCGGGATGAAACTGCAAAGAGCCACGTTGTGAGGCGATTCTCGAATTGCACCCAGGTTGATACCGAAGGAACCTCAAGGGTACGCCCAATCACGTGCTGATCGGAGAAGTTAAATCGGTAGGCGGAACGCTTTTCTCTGCTGTTAGGCAGACCAAGAGCAATACTCTCTCCAAAACTACGTACTTGCCTGGCATTACCATTGTCCATCACGCTATAGGTGGTATCGAGGTTATTGAACATCCATTCTACAGCTGCCTGACCATGATGATCGCCAAGTCCAAACTGCAAGAGAATATCAATACGGTCCAGTTGCTCCATTTGATCACGCGCCCGAGCAGAAAGCAGATTGGTAAGCCCCGGCGCAGTACCAACACTAAGCAGCGCTGTGGCTTCGTTACGCTTCGCTAAATCGTCAAGTGCTTCCACTTGAGAATGGAAGTCGTGCTCCGCGCTAATGTCCACATAGTGAATGCCACGCGACAAACACAGCTCAACAAAACCTGTACTAGTCTGGTCTAGACAGACAAGAACAAGCTCAATATCATTAAGGGCGTCACCAACATCCATCGCGAAGATATCAACAGCGCGGCCTTCCGTATCGTAGCCGACCTTCGCAGCTGCAGTTTTGGCCTTGTTGAGGCTTCGTCCGGCAAGAGCGATACGTCCCGGAAGCTCTGGGGCTAGTCTTTCGGCGATCATATATCCCACCTGACCATAGCCACCCACGATTAGTATTTTACCACATTTTTCCGGCACGCTTTGGTATTCTGATGACATTTCAATTTACCTTTCATACAACTAATATCGGGTCTTTAAAATTTGCTTGGTTATTGAGGTGGAAATAAACGCCCTTTTTATTCAGACACTTATTATGTCCCCTTATTACTTATAAGGTGCCGGATCCTTGGGTTACGGAAGTTAAGCGACCGCTCTTGGCAGGCCACTTAGTCAACAAGGAGGCTTATTAGGTGGCACTGCAATACACTGGTGGGATATTCACTTTCGGCCTCTCAACGCTGCTCATGCACTCTCTACCTCGGGCTTCACGTCTCTGGCAGCATCGTGTCATGCAGCACCGAGACCTTCCCGATCTCCTAGCAAACCGTTCAACTCAATCTGAAGGAACTCGTGTGCCAGCGTATCAACCTCAGCCTCAGGGTTGACCACAACAGCGTAATGGATGGCCCGCTCGATAAGCCCCAAAATCCCCCATGCAGACGCATCAGTCACACTACCGCGGATTATCCCACGCTTTGCCAACTCCTTCAGGTAAGTCCCGATAGAAGTAATAGTTTGAGCGAATCTTTCTTCAACGCGCGTTCGCGAGGCAAGCGAAACCGCATAGGACTCACGCAGAATAAGTGCAGTTAAAAATGGCTCGCATCGACAGTGGCCCAAGATTGAACGCCACATTTCTAGGAGTTGGGCGTTTAGCTCACCAGTGTTGGCGACCGCAGAGGCAGGAAACCGATCCAGTGTTTGATTCTGCAAACGGGTGAAGAAATCATCTACAAGATACAGGAAGATTGCTTCCTTATTATCAAAGTAAAGATAAAAGGTGCCGTGAGCCACACCAGCATGGCTTACAAGGTCAGATACCCTCGTCGCGTGATACCCGCGGGTGCCGAACACTTCGATTGCCGCACGAACAAGACGATCCCGAGAAGTGAGTTTATTGGAGCGAGACATGAACTTACCCATTATGACTGACATGTCAGTCATAATGGTATTCTTAATTCTCATGTCAAGAACTTGTTTGGTGGAATTATCTCAAACCTCGCCCTATGATCCCAATCGCATTCTCGTTCCGGTTCGACAAAAAGGGCATTGCCACAGATCGTTAGATGTAACTGATTGCACTTATCCGACGCTCGAATTGCAAACATCCTGATTTTTCACTCGAATTAAATGCGACTCCCAGAGGGGCCAAACTCACATTACTTGCCTCGCGATTGCAAACATCCACCTCGGATCACATTATTTGCGAATAGCAGCAGAGCGGGACAAAGCAGTCCTTCGCTGCAGGGCAGAAATCTAGCTAAACATCAAGCCATTGCTGACGTGGTGGACCATTAGCGGACATTCGAGTGGTTCTATCACGAGTCGACGCAGCTTTTAATAGATGATGCCGCGACCTCATTCTGGAGAACTCTTCTTGAAAACTGATTGCGTGAGTGCCGGACAATTGGAGGGTTCCTTAAACCTAAGACTGCCCTCACGGCCCGCCTTGTATGGTGAAAGCACTCTATCTCGCAATCAGCCCAGGCCTTTACGCCGACTTACGCTTTATCCAAACAGCAGCGGGGCCATTGCCTGCGACCGTGGCTGGCTGCTAGGAACTCAGCCATTTGCGAGTGAAATAGTCGCCTTTGGCTAAGCTAATCTGCGCTTTGTTACCAAAGTGGGAAATAGTGACGTCATGGTGCTATCTGCCATTCCTGCGTTTCCACGCCTCGCAACATCGTAGGGTCCAGCGTGGCGGGTAGCTTGCTAGCATAGGATTGCTTTGATGTTCAGGCACACGTCGGGAATCTTGAAACAGACCGCCCGCAGCTACTCTGGAGCCTCATAGAGGTCTTCAGCCGCATTAGGTTGTGGAGGCAAGGGCTTCGGTCTTAAAACAACACCGAGAACCCTGCGTTGATGCTGCCGAAGACGGCGTCGATGGAGTCGTAGGCACCTTCTACACCGAAGTCCAGTGTGGCCCGGTCGGTGACCTGATAGTCAACGTCTGCACCGATGAACGGACGGACACCACCATCATTCAGGTTCTCGTGGTAGGGAACATCAAAGCCCATGACACGTGCGTCGATGTCGTCGCCCCAGTTTCCGTAGATATCCAGACCAGCACGTAGTGTGGTGTTCCAGTAGTTGGAATCCTGGTTAAGAGCGTTGAAACCGATACCTGCCAATTGCAGCCTGACGTTGATCTGCTGGTGGTTCCGGCTGTCCAGACGCAGGCCGTTGACCCCGCTTTCGCTGTAGCTGTCCTGATGGAACAGGGAGTAACGGACGCCGGCAGATGGCACGATGAGGTACTGCCTCCACGGCACCTCGTAACCGATGGTCAGCTCTGGCGAAATCAGGAAGCCAACACCGTTGTCGTCTCCTTTGACAACGCCGCCGGGAGCGGTGTTATCAAGATACGTGCGAGAGACATCATCCCAGTTGATACCACCCAGCAGGTTGATGCCGGTCAGGATACGGTTGAAGACGCGGTCGTAGTAGATACCCGCATAGGCTGTCTGCAGTGTGTTGTCCCAGTTGCGATTACCCGCATTAACGGCGCCGATGGAATAGCCGGCATAAATGCCGCCCAGTGCATTATCCTCAAACGCTCTGTCATACCCGATGGTGAAGGCGCCGAGGAAGTGGGAGTAGGCCCGTCCGGTCGTGCTGGCCTGACCAAAACCACTGGCATCAAACCAGAAGTCCTGAATGAGCCCGTTGTCCTGATAAAGGAACTGACGGTTCTTTAGCTCGCGGGTATAAATCTCCTGTTGCAGATAGCGGATCAGATCATCCGTCATGCGCACGCTTGAGGCTCTGAAGAAGCCGTCAGAATCCAAGGTCACAACCTTGACCTGATAGGGCGCAATCTGGTTGACCGCCAGTGGCTGCCCTTGACCCAGAACGGTCAGCTCATGCGGATCAGCGTCAATTGTAAAGGCAGCATCAAAGCCGCTACCAATGGTCAGGGTATTGTCGGTTCCGAACGTGCCTACCCCATCGCCAAAGGTGATCTGGCCCTGAATGACGGGATAGGCGAGTAGGGATAAGCTGTTGTGATTGCCATTCATCATAATGGCGTGGCTGTCCGGTGCCAGATCGGCGAACACACTGCCGTAGTTCACAAAATTGTTGTGGTCGCCGTTCATGCGAACGCCAAAAGATGTAGGTGTTGCGCTGGTGGATCTCGCAATAATTCTGCCACTGCTGAGCAGTTCAGAATTATTACCAGTCACAAGAACACCCTGGGCTAGATTACCTGAAGCATAAACCTCAACGCCTCTTTCCAGAGTAAGGAACCCCGAGCCGTTTGATGCAAAACTAGAAATTCCGATTGCATTTGATCCGGCCATAACGCTGATACGACTATTGGCATGGATGGTTGCTCTATTATTTCCAGATGTAGCGGTTTGCTGGATGCCGATTCCAAGGATATCGTCCACAACAACATGAACTAGAGAGTTTTCGCCTAAGGCAAATGTGTTTTCAGCTGAAGCTTGAAGTACGCCCCGTGCTGTTGTCACTGCGGAGATATTCATCATGGAGCCCGAGCCCACAGATAGGCTTGCAGATCCATTAGAAGCACCTTGGAAGATACCAGTCGCTGCGTCTAGTGAAGCAGTAGCGTTAATTCGTGCGTTTTGCCCGATCGCAATTGTTACGTCACCACTCCCAAATGTGAATTGGCTTATTCCTGTAGCGAAAGAGGAAGCTTCGGCCGTTATTCGGTTACCCGCTGCGATCACGATGCTACTGTTGCCGGTAGAGTCGAGCCCGTGAAATTGGTCTATTGCGGTAGCACTCCCCCCCTCCATTAGCCGTTATTTTCCCGTGTGAACCGAAATAGATAGTGTTATCGCCGGCAGTATTTATCTGATTTATGCCAGTGGCCGCTCCCCCCGCAGTAACAGAAATGTGCTCACCCGCTCCGATCCAGATAGAGTTAGTTCCGAGATCAGTGAGCTGATCTATTCCGACGGCGTTTCCGCCCGCAGTAACGGATAAGGGATCATTGTCCCCGATCAGGAGCGTGTTATCGCCATTGACATTGTTCTGACGTATTCCAGTGGCCTCTTCTCCAGCGTCAACGATCAGGTTCCAATTTTCTCCGACCTCAATAGTGTTATCGCCGTTGATATTTTGTTGGTCCAGCCCAACGGCTGTCCCTCCCGCGATAACAGTTAAGTCCCCATCTGGTCCGATCAGGAGAGTATTATCGCCACTGCTAGTTCTCTGAGTTATTCCTGCGCCATCAAAATTCGCTGTAACGTCTAAAGTTCCATTTGATCCAATATCAATTGTGTTAGGTCCACTGTCGTTTGACTGACGAATTCCAGTCGCAAGCCCCCCAGCGTTAATGATCAGTTCCTGACCTGCTCCGATCCAGAGAGAATTATCTCCGTCGAAAGTTCCCTGACTGATACCAATAGCGATTTCCGACGTAGTCACAGTCAAAGGATCATTGTCTGCAATCTCGATTGAGTTATTGCCGTTGTCACTTAGCTGTGAAAGCCCAAAGGCTGCGGCTCCCCCGGTTACGGTCAAGTCCCCATTGGCTCCAACCTTAAGCGTGTTATTGCCATTGATAGTTTGCTGATTGATTCCAGAAGCGTTCTCATCTGCGGTAACACTCAAAACCCCGTTTGGTCCGATGTCGAGGGTGTTGTCGCCATTGACGCTGAATTGTGAGATTCCCTCGGCGTCCTCACCGGCATCAACTGTTACTTCCTGATCCGCGCCGATCCAGATAGAATTTTCGCCGTCAAAACTACCCTGAGTTATGCCAGTGCCGTCTTCACCGGCACTTACGGTAATCGGATCATCTTCACCGATTTCGATCGTGTTGCTGCCTGCATTTGTTGACTGCGATATGCCAGTGGCAAACGTTCCGGCGGTAACGGTCAGGTTTCCGTTTTCCCCGAGACGCAGAGTGTTGTCACCGGTAGAATTTCTCTGAAATAGTCCAAAGGCACCCAAATCTGCGGTAACACTCAAAATACCGTTTGGCCCGATCTCGAAGGTGTTATCGCCCTCAATAGTTTGCTGAATGGTTCCGTTGGCAAACCCACCGGCGTCAATTGACATTTCCTGATCCGCTCCGATCCAGATTGAGTTATCTCCGCCGGAGTTATTCTGAACCATTCCAACGGCGTCCAAGTCAGCGGTAACGGTTAAGTCCCCATTTAGTCCGAGCAGGACCGTGTTATCGCCCTGGACAATTTGCTGAAGTATACCAGTGGCGTCTCCCCCCGCATCAACAGTCAAGTTCCCATTAGATCCGATCTCAAAAGTGTTAGTACCGCCGTTATTTTGCTGAAATATCCCTCTGGCTTCATCCCCCGCGGTAATGGTTAAGGTCCAATTTTCTCCGATTAGGACAGTGCTATCGCCTACGGTGGCTAGTCGCTGCTCTATTCCTCTGGCCCTTCCCGCTGCGGTAGCGGTTACGGTGCCATCTGGTCCGATATCGACAGCGTTATCGCCTTCCTCATTTTCCTGAAAAACTCCAGTTGCGGACGCGGCAATATTCCCAATAGCGGATACGTGCCCATTAGAACCGAATTCCATAGTGTTATTGCCTGAGGAAGTGTCTTGCACTATTCCTCTGGCGAAGAAAGCATCGGACGTAGCAGAGATTTGAGCGTCTTCCAGAAAAATCGTATTGTCGCCTTCAGCCGCTCCATTGCTGAATTGTGCCACTCCCGTGTGAGTGACGAACCCACCACCACCACTTGCAGAAACATCGCCCCCTTCGTGGACATTGAGTATATTGTAATCCTCTCCGCCCTGTAGGATGGCATCTACGTTACCGCCTAAGGGCGTGTCGTCTACTGAAACGGGACCATTGAGGGTGATTTCACTGTTAACCCCATCGGCGTCGATAGCTGTTGGGTCACCATTAACATCAATGCTCCCTGTATCAGTGACAAGCACTGTTCCGTCCGCGCCCAGAATGACCGGCGTATTTTGTGGGGCGTTGATCACGATCTGAGCGTTGGCACTGCCCGAGAATGAGACTGCGATGATTGTGCTGGCGAGCAAGCCTGCGGTGAATGGAGCAATCCTGCGATAATTCGGTCTTTTGCGCATCAAACACCACCTAGATTCAATGTCTAAGAAAGCATTTCCAATGATAGATTCTGTTTATCTCAGTCTCCGTTAGATCTATATCCATGAAATTGCGCTTGGATATTGGATCAAACATGAAGTACTATTGTAAGAACTACTGTGCTAGATAGGCGCATACTTGCCTGTTATTTCATTTCGGCTCACTGGTGCTTGACCCTTTGCTCCACAGCTCAGAACAAGACGGAGAACCCTGCGTTGATGCTGCCGAAGACTGCATCGATTGTGTCGTATGCACCTTCTACACCGAAGTCCAGTGTGGCCCGGTCGGTGACCTGATAGTCAACGTCTGCACCGAATTCACCGAGCATTTACTATCGACATCCTCCGATACTATTTGCAACGGCAACGAACTACCGCTTTCCGCCAATGAGGCTTGCTTGAGTATATCGACCTGAAGTTGAAACATCCCCCTTCAGAGGACTGCCCTGTGTCAGGGCGAATGGCAGCTCTGGTCATGCTGCCACATGCCGCATCTGCGAAGCTCTGAGAATAACTTTTCGCTGATGAACGTCAGCAAAGGGCTCAAACCCCAACCTCACCATCTAAATGGCTATCCGGCGACAAACCTCAGTATGACACTTTATTACTTTGAAACTAGCGATTGAGTGCGGATTTGCTCATCTAAGTATGGAACACTATTTCTACCCACCGCTTTGGAAACCGAAGGTTGCCGCTAATATTGCACACTCTAAGGATGAAACTTTATTCCTCTCCCACAGTTGGCGCGAAACCGAAGGTTTCCATGGATGACATGTACAATGACCTGCTGAACCTTGGCCGTATCTTTGGGGTTGAGGCACGGGCGGAAAAGCTGGTGCAGCACTACCGTGATGAGCTTGCCCAGTTCAAAGCTGGTTTGAAGGTTTCAGGCACCCCACCACGGATCTTTGTTTATGATAGCGGAGAGGATTCCCCATTCACTGCAGGGCGTTATGCCATGCCAACGGCGTTGATTGAGGCTGCTGGTGGCAGCAATGTGATGGATACCTTTGAGAAGAACTGGGCACGGGTGAACTGGGAGGCCGTTGTTGAGGAGAACCCGGAGATCATCGTGATTGTGAACTACGGCGAAGTAACTGCTCAGCAGAAGCGCGATTTCATGCTCAACAATCCCGCTTTCGCAGATATGGACGCCGTGAAGAATGACCGGTTCGTGACGCTGGAATATGCTGAAGCAACGCCAGGACCCCGCAACATTAAGGCGATCAAGAAGCTCGCAGCCGCGTTCTGGGAGAACTAAGCATGAGCAAAGGAACCGGCGTCTTTGCGGCCCCCAAAGTGGTCCGTTCTCATCATTTGCTACAGATCAGCTGCGCGGGCTTGGCTGCGCTGGTTCTTTCTGTTTTCCTTGCTGTCTCTGTGGGCGCGGTTTCCATTTCCATGGAGACGGTCTGGGGTGTTCTTGCAAACAAGCTGGTGCCGGGTCTGGTTGAACCGAGCTGGTCCGTGGGGCGCGAGAACATTTTGTGGCAGATCCGCCTGCCGCGCGCCCTGCTGGCGATCATGGTGGGGGCAGGGCTGTCCATAGTGGGGGCCTGTCTTCAATCGGTCACCCGCAACCCCTTGGCAGATCCTCACCTGATCGGCATTTCAGCCGGTGGTGCGTTTGGGGCAGTTTTGGCGCTGCTGCATACGGGATTGTTTCTGGGCACGCTGACGGTGCCGTTACTGGCGTTCCTAGGCGCGCTTGGCGCGACCTTCCTTGTGATCGGTGTAGCGAGGTTTACGAGCGCGACCAGTGCGGACCGGTTAGTGCTGACTGGTGTGGCTGTGAGTTTTGTGCTTATGGCAGGCGCAAATATTCTCATCTTTCTGGCAGACCCACGGGCGACACACAGTGTGGTCTATTGGATGCTCGGCGGGTTAGGTCTGGCACAGTGGGGGCATCTTATGTACCCGCTGGTCGTGCTGGTGCTGTGCGGGGGCTGGCTGTGGCTGAGGGCAGGGTACTTCAACGCCATGACGATTGGCGATGAGACGGCGACCACACTTGGCATATCCGTCTCCAGATTCCGGCTGGAAACCTTCGTGATTGGCGCGCTGATTACGGGTGTGATGGTCGCGTTTTCGGGGATGATCGGTTTTGTGGGGCTTATGGTGCCTCATATCGTGCGCTTGTTTGTGGGCGGCGACTATCAGCGCCTGATCCCGATCTCAGCATTATTTGGCGCAATCTTCCTCCTCCTCGCAGACGTGGCCGCACGTACATTGATGAAGCCCGAGGACATGCCAATCGGCATCATCACCGGCCTCCTTGGCGGCATCTTTTTCATCTGGCTTCTGCGAGAGAAAAGGTGGCGGGCAGCAACTTGTCAGAGCGGGTGAATACTCTGCGGCCCCGGAGACCTTAGGAAAGGTGAGTACGACCAAATTCATGTGCTGTTGGTTGCTCAGCATTCATCCTGAAACTTTACATCTAGTCTTTCTTAAGTATCAGTTTCGATTCAATATCAATAAGACTTTATTGTTTGTAAGTATTATAAGGGTAGTGTGATCAAGACAAGCGGTTGGGTGGATTAGTCTTGACCTTCTAGTTGCTGGAAGGATTACAATACTTGGCTATGAGTTGCCTTGTGCCGGAAGAATAAGAAAAAGTAGTGCACTGGCAGAACCTTGAGCAGCACGAGCATTCTTGAATACTGCTTCTCCGTTTCAGGTTGCACCAGTGCCTGGTAGATCAGGACAAGACCGATGCGTAGCAAGTACGCGGTTGTAGCTGGGTTTGTGGTTGTTTCGAGTATCTCGGTTGGGCTTGGGCTCTTTCTTGGAAGGTCGATGGATTGGACATCTAGAGGGCCTGACAGCAACGAGCAGGAGATCCTGTACTGGGTCGCGCCGATGGATCCCAATTTCAGACGCGATGAGCCCGGCAAGTCTCCCATGGGAATGGATCTCATCCCGGTTTATGCGGAGGAGGACGCCAAGCCAAAGGCGAGTACGGTGGCGCTTTCTCCAAGCGTCATCAACAATATTGGCGTGCGCACGGCTGTTGCCAGTGTTGAACCGATCTCTCAGAAAATCGAAAGCGTTGGCTTTGTGGGCTACGATGAACATCGCTCCAGTCATGTTCACCTGCGCACGGAAGGCTGGATTCAAAAGCTCAATATTCGAGCGATCGGTGATCCGGTTAAGAAGGGCGATTTGCTTTTTACCGTATACGCGCCGGAAGTGATTGTTGCCAATGCGGACCTGATCAGAGCTGTACGCAGGAATGACAAAGCAGCGGAACAGAGTATCCGCATTCAGCTTCAGAACTACGGTATTGATAGTGCTCAGATCGACGAGATGGCACAAGCCAGCAAGCCTGGCGATGTCTTCAAAGTATTTGCCCCACAATCCGGCGTCGTGACCACACTGGAAGCTGCAGATGGCATGTATCTGCAGCCGGACTCAATGGCGCTTAGACTAGCTGATATGTCTTCTGTCTGGTTAATGGTTGATGTGTTTGAACAGGATATCGCACGCCTTAGCCCAAACAGCCAAGTACTTGCCAGCTTTGAACATTTGCCTGGCATGGTGCTGGAAGGGCGGATTGATTACATCTATCCGGAACTGGATGTGGTGACACGCACGCTGCCGGTGCGCCTGTATTTTGATAACTCTGAAGGCCTCTTGCGTCCCAATATGTTTGGCCGTGTAACCATCATCCCTGCTGAAACGCGCAGCGCTGTGACCATCCCGACCAGTGCGTTGATCCGGACAGGCATGTCTGAGCGGGTGATTTTGAAAGCAGGTGATGGCACCTTCGTGCCTCGTATTGTGACGCCTGGATTGACCGGCAGTTTCGGTGAAGGCAGTCGAACGGAGATCTTGCAGGGCCTTCAGGCCGGCGAGGAAGTTGTGACCTCTGCCCAGTTCCTGATCGACAGTGAGAGCTCACTTTCTGCTGGAATGGGACGGATGTCCCCTTCGCAAGGTGTTCCTATTTGGTCAAATGGGACGGTAACCAAAGTTGATCCTGAGACCA
This sequence comes from Pseudovibrio japonicus, assembly GCF_014651595.1. GTDB lineage: Bacteria > Pseudomonadota > Alphaproteobacteria > Rhizobiales > Stappiaceae > Pseudovibrio > Pseudovibrio japonicus. Next base: position 20,966 of record NZ_BMXE01000009.1, read on the forward strand.
ACTCCATCACCATTCGGCATACGGCAATAGATGAGCTTCATTGGCCAGAGATGGAGACCACATTCGCTGTTCGCGGCAATCTGACAGCTTATGAGCTGCGCCCGGATGAACACTTTGAGTTTGCGATTATGCGAGGATCTGACAAACGTTTCAGCCTTGTTGATCTGCGGCAAATGGGAAGTAAACATCACAAATCAGGACATCTGGCACCAGCGGGGGCCGCTGAGAGATGATCGCCTCAATCATTCGCGCCTCCATTAAGAACCGCGTGATCGTTCTGCTAGCTGCGTTGATGCTGGCACTCGGCGGCATCTGGGCGTTGAAGGAAACCCCTGTCGACGCAATTCCTGATCTTTCCGATGTTCAGGTGATCATCAAGACGTCTTACGACGGTCAGGCACCACAGGTCATAGAAGACCAGGTTACCTACCCGATCGCCACAGCCATGCTGTCTGTGCCAAATGTGACCGATGTGCGCGGATTCTCGTTCTATGGCGACTCCTACGTCTATGTGGTTTTCAAGGACAATACGGACCTTTACTGGGCAAGAAGCCGCGTGCTGGAGTATCTCGCGCAAGCGGGCGCACGTTTGCCTGACGGGGTGACACCAGAGCTTGGGCCGGATGCAACCGGCGTTGGCTGGATCTATCAGTATTCGTTGATTGACCGGACCGGCACCTATGACATGGCACAGTTGAGGTCCTTGCAGGATTGGTGGCTGAAGTTTGAGCTTCAAACCGTCAGCGGTGTATCTGAGGTGGCGACCATTGGTGGCATGGTCAAGCAGTATCAAGTTGTTGCTGACCCCAACAAACTACGTGCTTACGGCGTGGCACTGCCTGATCTGATGAGCATCATCGAAAATGCAAACCGCGAAACCAGTGGCAGTGTTATCGAGATGGCTGAAGCCGAGTACATGGTCCGCGCCACGGGCTATATCCAGTCCATCGACGACCTAAAGCACATTCCGATCAAAGTGAACGAACGCGGCGCTGCGCTCACACTGGAAGATGTCGCTGAGATCCGGCTTGGCCCGCAAATGCGTCGAGGGGTCGCTGATCTGAACGGTGAAGGCGATGCGGTTGGTGCAGTTGTGATTATGCGCTGGGGTGAAAACCCGCTGCGCACAATTGAAGGCGTCAAAGCCAAACTGAATGAGCTGAAGTCAAACCTGCCTGACGGTGTGGAGATCATAACCACTTATGATCGCTCTGGTGTCATCGAAAGGTCCATCGCAAATCTGATCACGAAGCTTACTGAGGAGTTTATCATGGTGGTTCTGGTGTGCGCGATCTTCCTGCTGCACCTCAGATCCTCATTGGTGATCCTAATCTCGTTGCCGCTCGGCATTTTAACAGCGCTTCTGGTCATGCGTCTGCAAGGGGTGAATGCAAATATCATGTCTCTTGGCGGGATCGCAATTGCAATCGGCGCTATGGTGGATGCGACCATCGTGATGATTGAGGCGATGCATCGCAGACTTGAAGCGGAACCAGACCCAGGTAAGAACCGCTGGAAAGTGGTTGCTGAGTCTTGCTCAGAGGTCGGGCCAGCACTGTTCTACTCTCTCGCGATTATCACCATCAGCTTTCTACCCGTATTTGTGTTGGAGGCGCAGGAAGGGCGTTTGTTCAAACCGCTCGCCTTCACCAAGACCTATGCAATGGCAGCGGCGACCATCTTGAGCATTACCCTGGTCCCCGTGCTCATGGGATATTTTGTGCGGGGACGGATTCATCCAGAGGCCAGGAACCTGGTCAACCGTTTTTGCATCACACTGTATCGCCCGGCGCTTTCGCTGGTTCTCGCTTGGCCAAAGACGACGATCGTCCTTGCTCTGGTTCTTGTGGCTTCCATCCTTGTGCCGGCGCATCGGGTCGGGACTGAGTTCATGCCGGAGTTGAAGGAAGGCGACTTCCTCTACATGCCATCACTTTATACCGGTGTCTCGATCGGGAAGGCACGGGAGGTACTTCAGCAAACTGACCGCATGATCATGCAGGTGCCGGAGGTTCAAACTGTGCACGGCAAGCTGGGACGTGCGGACACGGCAACGGACCCTGCGCCTTTGACCATGTTTGAAACCACCATCCAGCTGAAACCGCAGGACCAGTGGCGCGATGGCATGACGCTTGAGAAGATACGGGAGGAACTGGACAAGTCCGTACAGGTGCCTGGCCTGACCAATGTCTGGATCCAGCCGATCAAGAACCGTATCGACATGCTCGCGACTGGTATGAAAACCCCTGTGGGTGTGAAGGTCTCCGGGCCTGATCTGCAAGTTATTCAGGATATCTCGGTTGAGATCGAAGGTCTTGTCAAAGGCGTTGAAGGCACTTTGTCAGTCTACGCAGAGCGACCCGAAGGCGCGCGCTTTATCGAGATTGACATCAACCGAAACGCCGCCACTCGCTATATGATGAACATCAAGGATGTTCAGGACGTGGTGCAAACTGCTATCGGCGGCATGAACATTTCTGAGAGCGTGGAAGGTCTGGAGCGTTACCCTATTAACCTGCGCTACCCGCAGGATTGGCGTAGCACGCCGGAACAGCTGGAGAAGCTGCCTGTAGTTACTCCCTCTGGTGCTCACATTCCGCTCGGCGCTGTGTCTGACGTGAAAATCGTCGACGGTCCCGGCATGATCCGCTCCGAGAATGCACGGCCAACAGGCTTCGTATTCATTGACATTGAAGACCGGGATCTAGGTGGCTATGTGAGCGAGGCACAGCAATTAGTCGCCTCCAAAGTCAAGATTCCTGCTGGCTACTCGATCACTTGGTCAGGGCAGTACGAGTATATCGCGAGGGTTCAGGAGCGCTTGCTGCTTGTTGCCCCTGTTACCCTGCTGGTCATTACACTGATGCTGTTCCTTGCCTTCAACCGGATAGGTGAAGTGGCGATCATCCTGACATCCCTACCAATAGCCCTGACCGGCGGTATCTGGTTTGTCTACGTTTTGGGTTTCGACCTGTCTGTTGCGGTACTGGTTGGCTTTATTGCGCTTGCAGGTGTGGCTGTCGAAACGGCTATTGTAATGCTGCTTTATCTCAACCTCTCCTGGGACAAGCGTATCGAGACCGCTCGGTTATCGCATCAAGCTTTGACATCAAAAGATGTTCTGGACGCAGTTGTCGAAGGAGCCCTTCTGCGCCTGCGGCCAAAGATAATGACGGTTGCAGCTATCTTTGCCGGGTTGATCCCCATCATGCTTGGCAGTGCGACAGGTTCGGAGATCATGAAGCGCATCGCGGCCCCCATGGTGGGAGGTATGATCACCGCCACGCTGCTCACACTCTTCGTCATTCCCGCAATCTACGTACTTTGGAAGAAGGCCCGTTTGCGCGCATTGAACAAGAATATCGAGGAGACGCTTGTCTCTGACGAAGCGGCGAAAACAACAGGCAAGTGAACGTGGACTGGCTCAGGAAAAGTGGCAGGAACTCTGATGAAGCGAAGTGAGGAGTTCATGAGGCGACTAATTTATACAGAAGAGTAGAAATGGGAAAAGCGAGATCTAAGCAGCTGATTGCTCAGCTAAATTCAGTACTTGCCGTCGATCTTCTTAGTACGTGTCGTCTTTCTCTCTAATCTTTTCATTTCTTCAATATTGACGATGCTGGGATCAAAGTAGGATCACACTCGATCATAGGAGAAAATGTCGTCCTATGATCCATACTATTGTGATGAATTCTTTTGCTTGTCAGATTTACTGTACAGGACCTTCCATAGAGTATAGCAGTCATGGGGGAGAATTTATTAGGCAGTCCTAGTGTTTTGCTTGGACAAGCGTGACATGGGTGATTTTGAGGCATGATCCAATCATACACGATTGCTTTCTTGTCAAAGTAACCGAGATAGCTGCGTGCAAGCTCTAAGTATCCTAGTTCAATAAGTGGTAAGATTCGTACTTTGTTTTCTGAAGGGAACACAAATGTTCTATCGACGCTAAGATCTAAGTACCCCTTGAGTGCGATAGTTCTAGGCGGTGAGGTGGTGTGATTATTTGTCGTTTCATCAGTCATATACTCATTTCGCATTTGATAAATTAACGCTTGAGAGCAGGGACTAAGGCGTGCATGGACCCCGCACAGCGCTTCCGCGACTTCATCGATCTTGTTATAACGTTCATGGAGGTTAGGTTCGTTTGCGTTCTTGCCACTCGGAGGTGGCATGTTGAATGCGTATTCCTTTCCCGATAATATCGTTTCTAGGGCTTGTAGGGCTTCTTTTCTGTTGTTGCAAACTGCTTTCGCAATGGGCTGGTCATGTTCTGAACAATGATTGTCGGCATGCCACTTCGCTAGTAACCATCCACAACCAGCTTGTTTGATCTGCTTCTCAATGCACGCTCTACAGTAGGAAATCATCTGAGAAAGCTGGTATGGTTCGTAAACTTGTTTTCGCCTGTCAATTGGCTCAATCAAATTCTTAAGCCTAGTTACAAGTTCGTCTGGAAAATAATGTTCTTTATGAATGTTGCTTACAAATCCATTACAGCCAAGCAATGTCAGCATAAGCTTGTCGCCGTAGCTTGCAAGCTCGCTCACGCTGTGTGGGTGGGCAAATGGATTCTTTGACCAGCATCCATTCTTGCTGATGATATTTGAAAAATCTGAAATTCCTGCTTTTTTTTGAAGGCGGTATAGAAGTGAATGAACGAGTTCGACCAATGTTGCTTTGCGGTGACTAGTTGTTGCGTTTAAGGGTGATAGCAGCAGCTCAGGTAAGTATTATTGAAATAGGTAACAGGGTTGCTGATGTGCGCTTATCCTCTGAAGACACCGGGGATGCAACCAACCAGAAGTGTAAGTTTTAGTAAATTCAAAGCAAAATCCCATCTTGATTGAGGGTACATGCAAAAGTAAGTTTGTATCATCGATCGTTGGATGCATTGAGGGCAACAAGAATTTAAAGAAAAGCTCGCTATTCTTCTAGCTGCATTGCAGAAACTACTAGAGTAGACAAGGTGCAACTACCAAAAGTATTGCCTGATGAACTCCTCTTCAGTCGGGTAGTTCGGTGCTTCGAGATTAGTGGGCTAGTACGATCAGATTTTCTCGAGGAGGTGGCTGGCTCAAAGCGTGCTTCAATTCACCCATTGCTTCCAAACGGGATTGAGCGTTTCAGCCGATTTACCTCTGAAAGTTCAAGACAATTGCTGTGGGAGCAAACAATGGCTCCTCTCTTTTTAGCCTGCCTTGCCGATCGGGCCGAGGTAATCCAAGATGCAATGTTGGGGGAGAGAGCGGGAACGCCTGGAAGGAGTTGCCAGCTACCTTGCTTTAAGTACCATCCAAAGCTGGTGCTTAAATTCTGTCCTGAATGCACGAAAGAGGATATCAAAAGATTTGGCGTCTCATATTGGCACCGCGCCCATCAAGTTTTTGGTGTAAATGTGTGCTCAACTCACCATAAGGAACTGCTTGAAACCAAACTCCATGGTCGTTCACGATTGTTACGTGGATTGCTGCCGCCTACCAATTGCATTAGTGCTACTACAACGCTTGAGAACGCCCAGTTTGCAGAGTTTGCTTGCAGCAAGCTTATTAACTTCAGTTCAGGAAGAAAAAGCAACACAGCTGCATATCGCCGAATGCTTAAGCGTTTTGGATACCTGACAACATCGGGCCGGGTTCGCAGGCAATTGCTAAGCGCTGAGCTTTACGATCTGCTATCGACTCTGACTGCAGTTGATATCCAATTTAAGCCGACCAGTAGAAAAGACTTTAGGTACGTATCGGGATTACTTGACAAAAACAATGTCAAACACCCAGCGATACACTTGTTGTTTAGCTACTGGATTTCAAGAACGAGAAAAGCTCCCCTCCCACTCAAGAGACCAAAAATAAGGGAAAGCCGGCCTTGTTTAGGGAAAGAGAAAGACGCTGAATGTTTGGCATTGCTTGCGGAAGGCTTTTCGTTAACAGAGATTATGCTGAGAACTGGGAGGAGCCGTTGTTATCTCAAGAGGCTGGCTGCTCTTAATTGCATCGAAACAAAAAAACAGCCGACGAAGTTGACTTCTGACCGAAGCGTAATCCTTCTTCAGTTGGCCAGAAAAGGTTTTCATCGTCAAATAATAGCAGAGCGTTTGGGTATTTCCGTAGGAACCGTTGAGATGGCGATCTCGCAGGCGGAAGGGTTGGTTGGCCACCGCAAGCGATGCAAATATCAGAGTTATCGACGTCGTTATAAAGCGCAAATTTTACGCTATCGTCAGAGGAATCCTGGAGCGCTACGTAAACATATCAAGAAAGCATGTAGTGCAGCATTCTTCTGGCTTTACTTGAATGAGCGTTACTGGTTGGAGGAGGCTTTGCCTACGCCAACAAAAGCGCAGGCCAAACCCCGTGTTGACTGGGAGTTGCGGGACAAAGAGTTAGCCATGAAAGTTGGTGATGTTTTAAGCGGATGCGAGGGAAGGATTTCAAGGTCACGTCTTGATCGGTTGCTGGGCGGTCATGGGTGGCTGACCAAGTATCGGGCGCGTTTGCCACGGACCATGAACGTTTTCCGGGCTCATATTGGGTCGTGTAAAGGGCAATCGTGAGCCTACGTCCCGAGCTGCAGTAATGGGTCATCGCAAAGGATGTCTTTGTTTTTTAACTCATTAATAGGGTCTGCCTGTTCAGCTGCCTGTTGGATTGCATTAGGATCTTCAACCAGGCGCGTAAGGTCAATTTCGTCTTTAAGAAACTGCAACTGCTCCGCAAACTCAGGATGCTGAGCGCGCGTTAAGTCTCCCGGAATTTTATGAAAAGCTGGAGGGGGGGAGATGGTGCCTTGAGAAACAGCTGCTTCTTTGCGTGGTCGTTTTAAGATCGCAGTGTGCGAGTGGCGCATTTCGTTTAGCGTTCTGGCTGTTGCTTGGGAGGCCACCGCGGTAGCCTGATCCAATACTTGCTCGTTCAAGTGTTCCGCTCCAGAACCAATTACTATGCGTTGCGCCTCTCTAAAAATACGAACCGCCATATCGACATTCCCGGCAGATAGATGATGTAGGTGATCACTTATCGCTTTTGAACTCGGTGTTACCTGGGCTGTCCATTGTAACTTCCAAAGTTCTTCAAAAAAGATCTCCCATAGCTCATCATTCTGCAGCAGTTCCATTCGAAGATAAAACTCAGATTCAGCCCGGCGAGCTGTTTTAAAATCCTTGCTCAACAGCTCATCGAAAGGAGGGTTACCGCAAAACAACAATGGGATCCCCAAGTTGTTCACCAGATTATGTAGGAACTTAAGAAGGCTGTCGCTCCCTTTCGTTTTTCGCGCTGTCAGGTGCTGCATTTCATCGATCACCAACAGGCCAAGGAAACTGGATTTAACCCTAGCCTCAATTTGTAACAGCAGATCGGGTATTGTATGCCCCAGTTTGGTTTCGCTGAAGCCTTGCAATTCATCCAGTTGGCGCAGGATATTATTACATAGTTGCCTCACACTTGAGTCATGTGGGCAATCGACCTTCGCCCAAACAACCTGTCTTAAGTGGAGCGGCTCTGTGTAATAGTCCGAATGATCGATAATCTGCGGAAACGGTGCCAGAACCTGTTCCAGCATCGTTGTTTTGCCCGCGCCACTTTCACCAATAACGGTAATTACACAGCCTTTGGGCCTAAAGTAGCCGGTGATAGGTTCAATCTTGGTAGGTGTATCGAGGGGGTAATGAAGATAGTTCTGTGTGGTCGGCGAGAGAGGGTTTTTTGCAGAGTAGCCTTTGCGAATGGTCCTATCAACGGCACGGTAAAGGTGAAGGTACTCAGGGAGAGGTTGAATGAAATGATCTAAGCGGGAAAGGTAGTCAAGTCTGTCAAAGGGATCCAACATGCGCTCTGCGGTGGTTGGAGTTGGGTAATTTTCAAGGATTTCAATTAATTGCTCGTCAGAGCAGCGGCGTGGCAAGGCTTCAATAAGCGGGTTACCTTGATAGTCTGGGAAAGCTGTTTCTATATACTGAGCCTTAACAGGAGCCATTGCGGTTTTTCTTTCTTTTAAGCAATGAAATTGTACTTTTCAGGTTGTGTGGGTCGGAAGCATGCATGCTTTCGTTCGGAGCTCGGGTCGCTTCTGGCTGATTTGGCTTTCTACGTTCAAACTCTAGTGCTTGTTGCCGGGTCTCCCGCATCCCTTTCGTTTTGTCTGCCTTGCGTGTCCCAACTGACGCTTCTTTTGTTGCAGCTTGAGCCTTGGTTTGTGTTTGTTTGCGCAGCCTTAGGCTCTCAATTTTTTTCGATGAGACCGTCCCAAAGCGTTTGTTGGCTTTTTGATAGTCCAAAAAGAATGAGATGTCCGCACTGTGCATATTTGCAAAGATTGCTGATTTGGACGACAGGGTGCATAAAAGAAATGGCCCATTGGGCTGCAACCTGACATACAAAAGAGAAGCATTTTCAGGATCTTGGCGGCCTTCAAGTTTAATCCGTCCTTGCGTACGGGCTTTTGCTTTCAAAGCATCAAAATCGGGATGGTCGTAGGTATAGTATATACTGTCATGAAGCCGAATTCCTCGCCCGGTCATGGATACTTCTACTGGGTGCAAGAGCTCAGCAGTCAGCCTGTCAGGATCGGTGACCATAAAAGCCGTGCGGTTGGTCTGTCGGTGGATGTTCCAGTAGTTAAGTGGGGTCGGTGCTAAACCATTCTGGATGAGCAACGGGCTTTGGGAAGCAAGTGCCTCGCAAACACTTTGATTTTGCTGCAGAACTTCATCTATTAGGAGTGCGGTAAACTCGTGAATGGTTAGCTGGGACTGAAGGCGAGCGTCTGGTTCCCCCCGCGTACGTGCACGGCCTTTGGTGGATCCGGGGAGCTCGTGCAGCAACTCGGAGTTAAACTTCCCAAAGCAGCGCTCAACAATCGCTTTCATGTCTGGTCGATAAGGCGGAGTAATGCTTAACTGGGTCACAGGTACCAGAAGTTGTTCTGGTACTAGTCCCGCTAGCTCACCCCGATCGCACAAAAGGCTCTCAGGCAGATGATGGCAGGGCCAAGCTTCCTCTGTAATTGTGATACCATACCGCAAACAATAAGGAGGCTTCGGCGAAAATGCGTTCAACAATGCTTGTTTTGCGGCTCGCCAGGAGGCGTGTTCTAAGGAAACGTGGATGCCAACAATCATTCGGCTTGCGACATCGACAACTGAATAAATAGTGGGACGACCCAAAACCTTACTACGGTCAAAGTGGGCGACGAGATGTACATCAGCGACCGTCGCGTCGATCTCGAAACAGCTACCCGGCACCTTCGCGTGATCAGTTGCTGCCCCGTGGAGCCCACGTTTATTGCGAAGGTAGTCGCCAGTATTTGTTCGTCCACGAATGAGTTTATCTTCGTCGATTAGGACTTTGACCCAATAACAAAATTGCCGGTAATTGGGAACATTAGGAAAGCGCTCTTCTTGTTCTGCCGCCAAGACTTCCTTGGAGTAGTAGTGGGCAATCGTTTTCTCCCATGCGCTCTTGTAGGAGCGATGCTCACCAATAAGTAGGAACTTTTTTGCCCCTTTCAAAATTAGTTTCTTATCGTGAGGTGTGATGTTGATCCCCGGATTCATATTGATCAGACCGGTGCGGGAGGTAACAGGTTTGCCGCGCTTTTTCTCTCCTGATTGTCTTTGTTTGCCTGGTGCTCCTTGTTTCGCAAATCTAGGAAGCAGGGCGTTAGCGGTCTGCCCATAGCGCCAATAAGTGTTTAAGAGGCGATAGAGGGTTCGAACGTCGATCCCGATCTCCTTGGCTCTGTCACTAACGTGTGTCGAGCGTAGCGACAAAGCGAAGTCTTGCAAGAAACTTCTGTTCTTTATCAGGGGCTGAATGTGGAGCAGACGTTCGTCGCGCATTTGCCGACGGTGTTGCGGAAGGCTTTCTTCATCGACAAGTAGATACGGAGGTGTTTCAAAGGCTTCAGCCTGAATTGCGTTACTATCGACAGCGGCTGTAAAGTCGCTGAGCAAGGCACCGATCGGGCGGTGAAGTTTGGTGCTGCTCTCGTGCTCCAATTTGAAAAGAACGACTAAATCGGTTTCTGGTTGGATTGCCAAGACCCGATAGTGTCCGGCTTCGATACCGTCCAGATCGTAAATCTTCCAAGTACTGTTGGTCTCAATCTGCAATCTGCTAGGTCCCAACGCCCAGTGTTTGTGTTGCTAGTATTTCGAACGCATCGGCTTCCTGCCAATCTTGTCTACTATCCAGATGGACCCTCTTTGAACCAATTAGCGCACGCATTACGTTGATTGCATCGTCCAGTTGAACATCAAGGTGGTCGACAAACCTTGAGCACAGGTTAGTACGCAGCTGCGGGCCTAATTCCACGAGCTGTACAGCTCTATCTAGAAATTCATTGTCATAGTGTCCGTGCCGCAGCGGCCACGTTGCCCATTTGATGTTTGCGGCTTGCATTTTAAGTCGTTTGGTCAGCACAAAAATGCGAAACCGAACGCCGAGTAACTCCCAGAAGACGCGCTCGATATCGATTTTTTCTGCTGTTCGTTGATTAGTAAGTTCTTCGGCCGGTTTGACGCAAACCGCTTCATAGCTGAGTTGGCCATCCCTTTGGCAAGTTAGTAAAAAATCAGTTGTCATAACGTTCGGGTGCTTAGTCGAGACAACCAGTGGATGTTTGAGATCAAGACAACTTGCAATCCGAAGTGTCTGGTCTAGGGGAAGAAGCGGAAATTGCTCACGAATATCAATAACGCGCTCATTGTGCTCGCAGAGATAGAAAACGCACTTTCATTGTTTGAAAGCAAATGATGTTCGCGTTGTGTTTTCATTCCCCAAATCTTGGAACATGTTCCATGAGAGGGAATGTCCTGCACTCGTATCCAGGGCTTGTAAGAAGCTCCTTCTCCGAGACCATATTTGTTGCGAAGTGAACGCTGAAAATCTTTGATTTCATTCAGCTTTCGTCCTCTTGCCATGTTGTTTCTCTTTGTTCGGCTAAAGGGTGGAAAGATTTTAGTGTGCAGGAATTATTATTCCGTTAGGCGCTTGTGTGCAAAAATTATTAGCTATGTGCAGAAATTATTATACCTACACAAACTCTCATACAAACTGCCCCGCCGCATGACCGGACGCCCACGCCCATTGGAAGTTGAATCCTCCCAGATGCCCGGTAACATCGACGACTTCGCCGATGAAGAAGAGGCCGGGAACCTTGCTTGCTTCCATGGTTTTGGAGGAAATGGCCTTCGTGTTCACGCCGCCTAAGGTGACTTCAGCGGTACGGTAGCCTTCTGTTCCAACCGGCTTGATGGTCCAGTCATTTATCGCAAGCGCCGCCTTGCGCAGCACCTTGTCGGAGGTATCCGCTAACCGTCCGCCCAACTTGTGCTCCTCGGCAATATGAGCGGCCAGCTTTTTGGGCAGTAATCCTGCAAGGGTGGTCTTGATGTCCTGCTTGGGCTGGTTCTGCTTGGCGGACTTCAGGGCGTCAAACGCATCCGTGTCGGGCAATAGGTTGACGCGAATATCTTTGCCTTCTTCCCAATAGGAAGAGATCTGCAGGATGGATGGCCCGGAAAGGCCGCGGTGGGTGAAAAGCAAGCCTTCGCGGAAGCTGGTCTTCTTGAAAGACACCACAGCATCTACTGAGACACCCGCCAGATGTTTGGTCCGCTCGCGCATGGCATCATCAAAGACAAACGGCACCAGTGCGGCGCGAGGTGACACGATCGGTAGATCAAACCGCTTGGCAACCTCATAGCCAAACCCTGACGCCCCCATCTTCGGAATGGACGGTCCGCCACACGCCACGACGACGGACTGAGCACGTATGGTATCGCGCGATGTGCCGATGGTGAAGCGGTCATCCGGCTTGGTCAGTGAAGTAATGCTGGTTTGCAGCTCAATGCGCACGCCAGCTTGCTGGCAAAGCCCAAGCAGCATGTCGATGATCTGCTGTGCGCTGTCATCGCAAAACAGCTGGCCCAGTGTCTTTTCGTGCCAGCTGATGCCGTGCTTGTCGACCAGTGCGATAAAGTCATGCTGGGTAAAGCGCTTCAGGGCAGAAACTGCAAAACGTGGGTTCTGGGAAAGGTAATTTGCAGGGGAGGCGTGCAGATTGGTGAAGTTGCAGCGCCCACCACCGGAGATGCGGATTTTGTCTGCCGCCCGTTTGGCATGGTCAATCACCAGCACAGAGCGTCCGCGTTTTCCAGCCTCAATGGCACACATTAGGCCGGCAGCACCTGCACCTATTATAAGAACATCAATGTTTTGCATGGCGCTCTTATATGAGCTTTCAAGCTAAGGTCAACTCATCTGCAATGAACACCGAGAGTAACTGTCATTGAACAAAACCGGGAAACTCTGAATTCTGAGCATGATGCAACGCCCTAAAGGACGATGTTTCCTAATGGAGTACCTGTGGATTGCGAGTGGTGATATATTGATCGAATAAAAGATATATATAAAATGTATCTTTATAAGGTAACGGCAGTGAATTACCGTTTCGACCCAAACCAGCTCGGTACCGGTGCAAGATGTGATCCGCTGTCTAAAGATAAAAAACGACCATCACCTCCTGCAAAAGGCCCCTCTGGTTATGAAACCATCCCTCTTAACTCGTTTATCACTGTCATTTTTCCTTTCAATCGCGGCGTTTTCCCCACTAGCCGCAGACGAAGGAAAGGCTCCGCCTCCACAACATCTTAAACCAGCAACAAAAGAGTTGATCGAGCAATTAAAGACAGGCGGGCATGTGCTTATCGTGCGCCATGAACGCACGAATGCATTTATTCCTGACACCAAAGAGGTGGACCTGAATAACTGTGCAACACAGCGTAATCTTTCGATTGCCGGGCATGCAAATGCAGTAGAAAATTATCGTGCACTTAGTTTCCTGCAGATTCCGATTGGGCAGGTTTACGCAAGTCCCACCTGTCGCACATTGGAAACAGCCAGACTCATGTTTGGAAGTGTCGAAGCACACAACGCACTTTATCGGTATGGCCAAGATTCAGAGCAACTTAGTGCTGACTTAAAAGAACTGATCCGCTCGAATACGAAGAACGCAGAAAATGCAGTACTGGTCACACACTTGGGAACGTACGCACCCGTATTTGGTGGGCACCTTGCGGAAGGCGACGCTGCTGTGTTCTCATTGGTAAATGATCGACCTCAACTGCAGGGCGTTATTCCAGCAAATGGGTGGAATGATGCGATCATTGATGCAGTGCTAGCCGCTCAATAGCCTAGCGATCAATCTCACAGCGAAGTATCTGAGCAGGTTCGTCGTTGGTACCGGGAAAACGGAGGGCCTCCGCCCTCCGCATATCATGTCCGCACGGCTTAAGATCTAAGCAGCCACAACATCCTTCAGGAAGCTGGAGATGGTCTGGCGCAGCTCTGTGGCCTGTTTGGACACCAAGGAAGAAGCCTCAAGCACGTTATTGGCAGAACTGTTGGTCTCTTCCACAGAGCTGGTCACAACGGTCATACTGTCCGCCACATCCTGCGTGCCCTGAGCAGCCTGCTGAATATTCTGGCTGATGGAAGAGGTCGCAGCGTTCTGCTGGGCAATCGCAGTGGCAATGGAGCTGGTGTACTCATTCACCTGCTGCATGGTGTCGGCAATCTGCTCAATGGCTGTCACAGCTTCCTTGGTGGAACCCTGAATACCTGAGATCTGCGAGGAAATCTCCTCCGTCGCCTTGGAGGTCTGGGTAGCCAGCTCCTTCACTTCAGAAGCCACGACTGCAAAGCCCTTGCCCATCTCACCGGCACGGGCCGCTTCAATGGTTGCGTTCAGCGCCAGAAGGTTGGTTTGCTCGGCAATGTCGCGAATAAGGTTGACCACTTCGCCAATCTTCTGCGCAGCATCATCCAGATCTGTCACATGATCGTTGGTTGCCGTGGCAACAACGGTTGCATCATCAACGGTCTGCTTAGTCTGGGAGATCTGGCGGCCAATTTCTTCGATAGAGGCGGAAAGCTCCTCCGCAGCAGAAGCCACAGTCTGCACGTTGTGTGAAGCCTGTTCAGAAGAACCTGCAGCATGACTGGCACGATCAGAGGTGGTTGTTGCAATGTGGGTGAGCGAGTCAGCAGTCTGCTGCATCTTGCCGGTGTTGTCATCGACGCGATCAAGCACGCTGGAGACCTGATCATTAAAGGCGCTGATCAGTTGATCTACACGCAACTGGCGCTCGCGTTCCTGCTCATGCTCCTGCTCGGAAAGGCTTTGCAGGCGCTTCTGTTCAGCAACCGTATCGCGGAAGGACATCACCGCAGTGGCCACCTGACCCACCTCATCAACGCCAATAGCGCGAGAGAAAGTCACCGAGGTGTCGCCATTGGCCAGTTTACGGGCATCGGAAAGTAGCGCTGCCACAGGAACGGACACACTGCGGATAATGCCGTATGCCGTGCTTATACCCAGCAAAGTAACCGCACCGGCAATGATCAGCGCCAGCACGAAGGCCCACTGAGCATCGGCTGTCAACTTCTTTGCATGCATCACCAGCTCACCGGCAAGGTAGTCCTCAAACTCCTTCAGCGCGTCAATGCGTTTGGTCGCCATATCAAACCACTCGGGACCGGAGATGGAGGAGATGTCTCCACCAAAGGCAGCCGCATACCCCAACTCGCGGGCGCCTTCCACTTGAGCCATGATCGCGCGGCTGAAGATCTTGTCCAGAAACTCTGCCTGAGGCTTGGTCATCAAAGAACGGGCCGTCTCAAAATGTGTATCCTGACTGGCACCAAGGCGAACGAACTGGTGATAGATCGAGGCGTTGAATGCTTGCGCACTAAAGCCGTTTGCGCCAATAGCCCGCTCAATGCCAGCGTTCTCTTTCCCAAGCAGCATCTCTTCGTACATGCTCAGCTTGCGAACAAGACTTGGATCGCGGCTCACTGCAATGGTGCTCGGCAGAAACTTGAAGGCCTCATTAATGGTGCCGCTGTAATAAGCCACAGTCTCGTCAACGGTCGCCTTCAGACTTTTCACATCGCTACGGATACGGTCGATGTTTGCAAGGCGCCTGTTCACCATGTCCACCTGCGCAGCAAGTCCGGTATCAATGGATTTCAGATCAATCTCGGTCAGCGCATTTTTATAGATGCGGATTTTGCTGTCGGTCAGCTTGTGCTGATCAGCAAGGCTTTCAACAAATGCCTTGCCCTGCGCACCAAGGTATCCTGCAGAACGACCACGCTCTTTCTGCAGCTCATGAACAACAGCACTTAAGACGGGAACAAACTCAGCAACTTGCCCAATGGAGGAAGCCTCCACCTTCTTGGTGTAGGTGGCGGTTATTTGTGAGCCAGCGAAGTAAAGCATGGGGACAAACGCAAGCAGAAAGATCGCAATGATGCGGTACTTTAGAAGAATACGGCGCATGGAATTACCTGAAGGGGAATGTGAGTTTTAAATTTGAACCGGCACAAACCGTCCGTTTTGATTGTCTTGGGTTACAATCACTAATTGAGTTAGTAATTCTTTATAGAGCGTTTATTTAAAAGTGAGATTTGCTTTATTAGCATAATTATTTGTAACTAAGTAAAGTTACTAAGTATGGTGATTAGATAAAGTAAATTTGCTGGTCACCAATGCCTAATTTCCAAATTATACTATATTTTTCAGGGTCTAATGGAAATTCGCGTCTTTTGGTTGTGCGTTCTGGCGGCGTCTTACAAAGGGTTGAGGAGAGCGGGGAGACAAATTCCCCGCTCATTGTTTTTTGCGTTGTCCTTATGCAGACCACACCTGCGCACGGTCCTGATAAAGCTGACCTTCCATGCGTGAGCCGTACAGGGAACAAGCTTTGACATATGCCATGTAGGAACTATGGATCTTCTCACACATCGCATCACCGTTCGGATAGTCCGCGATTACTTCGCGGGCTGCTCCGCCGATTGCGTCAATTACTTCTGGTGGGAAGGAGGAAAGAACCGCACCGCGCTCCACTAGTGTGGAAAGGGCAATGGTGTTGTGGTAGCGGAACTCGGCAGTTGTCTCTTCAGCCTGAGCGGTTGCCGCCTGCGCAAATACCTCTTTCAGCCAAGGGCTAAGGTTCTCATAGGTGTTCTGGTTCACGATCATTTCCAGACCCGGACCTGGCTCGTGGAACGCTGGCATGTGGTAGTAAGGTGCAATCTTGTAAAGGCCCAGAGCAAGGTCGTTCCATGGGCCAACAAACTCAGCCGCATCAACCACACCGGATTGCAGGGCAGAGTAGATCTCTGGTGGAGGCGTCACAACGGTGGTTGCACCCACCTTGCGCAGAATATCCCCGCCAAGGCCTGCGATACGCATCTTCAGGCCCACCAGATCATCCAGCGACTGGATTGGCTTCTTGAACCAGCCACCCGCTTGAGCACCGGAGCTGCCCACATAAAACGGCTTCACACTATGCGGTGCATATGCTTCGTCCCAGAACTCCTGACCGCCGCCATGACGCAGCCAGCCAGAAAGCTCTACTGCATCAAGCCCGAATGGCAGGGCGGTAAAGTACATGGTCGAACGGATTTTGCCAACCTGATAGTAAGGCGCGTTGTGGCCGATATCAGCCGTTCCGGAAGAAACTGCGGAAAATGTCTCAAATGGAGGAACCAGCTCGCCGCCGCCGTAATACTTGATCGAGATCTTGCCATCAGACAGCGCCTCGATGCGCTTACCCAGCCGCTCAGCAGAGGTACCCACGCCCGGGAAGCCTTTTGGGAAGGCTCCAACCAGCTTCAGGTTCAAGGTGGCATTTGCGATCGCAGGGGCAGCAAGG
This sequence comes from Pseudovibrio japonicus, assembly GCF_014651595.1. Lineage (GTDB taxonomy): Bacteria > Pseudomonadota > Alphaproteobacteria > Rhizobiales > Stappiaceae > Pseudovibrio > Pseudovibrio japonicus. Next base: position 37,689 of record NZ_BMXE01000009.1, read on the forward strand.
ACAGAGGCCCCACCTGCTGTACCCGTTACCATCGCGGTTTTCAGAAAGTCACGGCGTTTCATCTGCCCGTCTCCGCTTACGAAAATTACATAGGTATTACTTCTAGCAGAGGAGGGGCAGGTCTGCGACATATTTCAGCAGCAAAACTGGGAAGAACTGAGGTCCATATGCACCTTATTTGAGGATTTCGGACATCCTGTCCAGTTGCTCGTCTACATCTAGCAGCTGCTCATCCAGCACCTGAAAAATGCCGTTGCAGTGAATGCCCTCTACCGCCAGATAGACGAGGGTTGCGAGCTCCGGATCTTCAGATTCCTTTTGGAGGCGCTCGTACACTTCCTTGTGGAAGGCACGTACCGGGTCGAGCAGGCTGTGGTCGTCTGCAATTGCAGCAAGCATACCGGACCCTGTTTTGCCCTCTTCCTGCATTCTTTTGCAGTGGCCCTTCAAGAAAGCACGCATCAATTTATGGCGATACGGATCATCGGCAAGCTTTCGCTCTTCTTCTGCAATGTGGGCACGGGTTTCGTCCACGTGGTATTGCACCATGGCGCGAATGAGTGCTTGCTTACTAGGAAAATTGTAGAGCAGTCCGCCTTTGGAAACGCCCGCATGCTTGGCCACTGCGTCCAGTGAAAACTGGCCGCCAGCTTGTGCCTGCACAAGATCAATTGCTGCCTCAAGAATGCGATGCTGTGTTCTGCTGGCTTTGGTTGTGCCCTTCACAATGAGTCCTTTGCCACGTCTGCGATAGCCGCAGAGAATAGAGTTCTGTCCAAACCATAGGTCTGCGACACCTGTCACTATAGGCTATCGGCTACAACTTTGCGAGGCCAACGAGCCCGTGTAACCATGAAATTTATGGTGTTAAAACAACGATGTCCATGGCTCAAACCAAAATAACGTTTTTTTGCGGTCAGTTTACGGGCCAGTCACATAGGTGACAGCGCATCTGTAGGAATAGGCAATCCTTGAAGAGGCGCGAAGAGATGGCTGTATAGGAACAAACCACTTTGCTGCCGCCTGTGGACCAGGCATATCCTCAAAGCGGAGCGCATAATCGGCCTCTGGCAACGCAGTTTTTGTGCGCAGGAGAGCCACCGCTTCGGAAAAATAAAAGGCCTGACGGTGCCCGGCAAATGCCGGCACTCATCAGGCCAATTATAAGTTGTGCCAGAACTGCTTCAGCCTATGCAGAAGCAATCCTCAAAATCTCGCAAATTAAGCAAGCTCAATCTGAGAAGCCTGCAAACCGCGGCCCCGACGATCTTCTTCAGCAACAAAAGTAATAGCAGCGCCTTCAGCAGGAACTGCAATGCCAGAGCGTTCGAAAGCCGTGATGTGAACAAAGATGTCTTTGGAACCGTCAGCTGGAGTAACGAAGCCGTAGCCTTTGTCGTGGTTGAAGAATTTGAGGGTACCGTCTTGTCGCATGGAAACGTCCTTTAAGCCAAAATAGTCAACTCGCCTGGTTAGAGCGAGCCAGTCTTGACGAGCAATGTAATCAAAGGCCGTAAAGGACATTGTTCCGATGCGTACACCGCAACACTGCCAACCGTGTCTCTAATAACAGCCCGCAGTCAAAAGATCTGAGCTCCCGTTTCTATCTGGAAAACTCAGTCCTAATGGTTCATATAGCGAGGCGGGGTATATGTCGCCCCTCTAATACTACGGGATAAGCAAATCTCTTAGCTCGCTCGTCCCTACCGATGTAGTTGCTCCTTAATAAATCCACAAGGTACATTTTCAAAAAAAGAGATGATTTGAGGCATTATGTTCCCCTCAGTCGGCCGGTGATGCCCTTAGGGAACCAATAAATACTGCAAATAAACAAAATCCCCAGCCAAAGCAGCCAGCGTTCCGGTGAAACCACCTCGGAAATTATAGGCAGATTACCCAGTGATTCTTGAAGGAAACCCAAGAGATTTTGCAGGTACGACTGGGTGAGCAAGAACAACACAGCTCCGATCACAGCGCCGTACATGCTGCCCATTCCGCCAATCACAACCATCAACAAAATGTCGACCATAATATCCATGGAGAGCGTCGTGGCCGGCCCCGTATAGCGCAGCCATATTGCCATCAGCGATCCGGCTAGCGCAGCCATCACAGCCGACAAAATGGTCGCCACACTGCGATACCGAACCACCTTGTAGCCAATAGCTTCCGCACGGAATGCATTTTCCCGGATCGCCTGTAGAACACGGCCAAATGGTGAGTTCACCATGCGCAGCAGAATGAGGAACAGACAAAGGCTACTGAAGAACACCGCATAGTAGGTGATCAGCTTGCCATTGATCCGAACCCCCAGCACTTTTTCGTTGACCAGCTTGAACGCAGGTGTCATCTCGCGCGGAATGCGATAGGTCAGCCCGTCCTCGCCGCCGGTAAAGCCAGAAAGCTGCGAGATCAACACCAGAAAGGCACTCGCCACTGCCAGCGTCATCATGGCAAAGAAGATCGCCTTCACACGCAGAGAAAACAGCGCAATCACAAAGGCAAAAGCACCAGCCACCAGCGCACCGCACACAGTCCCAAGCGCAATCGCACTATAAGAGGGACCCATGTTCACCAGAGCCAGTGCTGTCCCGTAAGCTCCAATGCCAAAGAACATGGTATGGGCAAACGAAACCACACCGGTATACCCCAGCAGCAAATCATAACTCGCCACCAGCACAATGAAGATGCAGATGCGCGCAGCAGTATCTAACGGGCGCGTACCGGGAAACAGGAAAGGTGCAAACAGCAAACCAAATAGAATGAGCAGCAACACAGCACTCAACATTTTACTGCGCGGGGTGTCACCGGAAAGGAGCTTCACAATCATCCTACCAACTCCTCAATGCGCTTTGACAACGGGGTAAAGCCCCTGAGGCCGCCACATAAGAACAGCGCCCATTAGAAGGATCGTCGAAACCAACGCCAGTTTGGGGATCAGAAAGCCGGTGTAGTTCGTCAGCAGTCCCACCAGCATAGCCCCGATAAAGCACCCCTCAATGGACCCAAGCCCACCGATGATCACCACGATAAACACTGAGATCATCACCTCCGCGCCCATATGCGCGGTGATGGTTTCCTGATAGAGCCCCCACATCACGCCGCCGAGCCCCGCCAATGCGCAACCTGCCATGAAAACCGCCAGAAACAGTTTCTGGATCGGATACCCCAGCGCCTCGACCATCTCACCATTTTGAACACCGGCTCGCACCAGTAGCCCGATGCGGGTCCGGTTGAGCACCAGCCGCATGGCCACAAACAAGGCCAGCCCGATCACAATGGCAAGCACACGGTACTTTTCAATGGCCGCACCCAACACAACAAACGAACCCTGAAACGCAGCGGGCCGCGCCAGCACAATCTCGTCCGGCCCCCAGATCACATAGATCAGCTGCTGGGTCACAACCAACCCGCCCATGGTCACGAGGATCTGCTTTAGGTGCTGTCCGTATACCGGCTTCACAATCAACCGCTCAAAGCCATAACCCGCAAGTCCCGTCACCAGCATGGCAAAGACAACCGCCAGCAACACTGCACCCAGATTCATCGCAATGCTGGGGCTCGCGATCCAGCCGCCCAGCAGGCCCAAAATGGTGAAGCCTGCAAAGGCTCCAAGCGAGATAAACGCACCATGGCCAAAGTTGATCACATCCATCAGCCCAAAGATTACCGTAAGGCCGGAGGCCATGATGAAAATCATCATACCCATCGCCAAGCCCGCAGCCGTCAGCGTTAGCCATGTGGAACCAGACCCGATTGCGAACAGGCCAATCAGCATCAACACCGGCACCAGAAACAACGGCGCCTTCGCCTCTATGACCTGTGATAGAGGAGGGCGCTCGATGCGTGGTTTAATCAGACTGTCGCTCATTGGTGCGCCTCCAGTGAAAGTCCCATCAATCGCTCCTGCAAGTCAGCATCGGCAGCCAGCTCCGCCATCTTGCCGGAATAAACAATCCGCCCGTCATCCATAACCGCCACCGTATCGCCCACCGCCCGCGCCATGGAAAAGTTCTGTTCCACCAGCAGGATCGTCGTCTGCATCTCTTTCAGCTCCTTCAGGGCAGCAATCACGGAGTTGATGATGGCAGGCGCCAGCCCCTTGGTGGGTTCGTCGATCAGCAGCAATTTACGGGGTTCAATAATCGCCCGAGCCACCGCCAACATCTGCTTCTGCCCGCCTGAAAGGTTGCCCGCAGCACTCTGCCAGAAGGTTTGAAGGGGAGGGAACAGGCCAAAGAGCCACTCAAGCCGTTCCTCATCAATGGCACCACTACGCGCTGCTAGCAGCATGTTCTCGTGCACCGTCAGATCGGTGAAGATGCCCATGTCCTCTGGCACAAAGGCAATCTCACGCTGGGCAATCGCAGGCGTGGCCTCTTTCTGGATTTCCGCCCCATCAAACAGGATCGCCCCTTGCGAGGCTTGCCACAGACCTATGATGGTCCGCAGTGTCGTCGTCTTGCCAGCACCATTGCGGCCAAGCAGCACCGTTACTCCGCCGCGTGGAACCTCCAGATCAACACCCTGCAAAATGTGATAGGGCCCTATATGCGTGTGCACGCCGTCAAGCGTGAGAAGAGCATCAGACATGAGCACCCTCCGGTTCTGCTTCGGGTGCAACGCCCAGATAAGCCTGCTGCACCACAGGGGAGGCGATCACCTCCGCAGGCTCCCCATCCGCCACCAGCTCCCCGTTGTGCAGAACAATGATGCGGTCTGCCAGCGAGCGGATCACATCCATCTTGTGCTCCACCAGTAAGATTGTGCGGTCCTTGTCCTGTTTTAGCTCGGCGATCAGATCCAGCACGATTGGCACCTCATCAACGCTCATGCCCGCTGTTGGTTCGTCAAACATGAGCACTTGCGGACCAATGGCAATCATCAGCGCCACCTCCAGCTTGCGCTGGTCCCCGTGAGACAGCTCGCTGGTGATCTGGTTCGCCTTATCCAGCAGATGCACCTCTGCCAAAATATGCTCGGCCCGCTGGATCAACTCCACATGACTGTCCGCCATGGAAAACAGGTCCATCCCCATGCGCTGATGCGCCTGAACCGCCAGCCGTGCATTTTCGCGAACAGATAGACCGGGAAACAGATTGGTCAGCTGAAACGCCCGCCCGATCCCCCGCAAGGTACGCTCTGCCACCGACAGGCGGGTGATGTCCTCGCCGTTAAACCAGACTTGACCGGAGCTGGCAGAAAGCTGGCCGGAAATCAGGTTGAAGTACGTTGTCTTGCCAGCGCCGTTCGGCCCCACAATGGCTGTCAGCGTCCCACGAAGAAAATCGCAGGACACAGCATCCACGGCCACATGACCACCAAAGCGGATGGTCAGATCCCGCGTGCTCAAAACTGGCGCTTCAAGTGTCTGTTGCATACTCAAAGACCTGCTTCTTAAGAGGCTTCACTTTGCGGGCGTAGCTCCGGATTTTTCCGGGCTCTCCAGCGCAGCCAGCCGATAAAGAGAAACGCACAGGCATACATGGTGATGCCGTAAACGCCGGAGGCCAGACTATAGGGCGGCAAGGCTTCGCTGCTCATGGCAATCAGAGCACCTACCGTGATCCCCAGCGTGGCATTCTGCACGCCCACCTCCATGGCAATGGCAACGCTATCAGGATGGGAAAGCTTCATCATCTTCGCCCCGCCATACCCAATCGTCAGCATCACCACATTCAGCAAAACAAGCACTGGCCCCAGCTCCAGAATATTCTCCATCAGCACCGACCAGTTGGTCACAAGCGCCCCGAGCACGATCACCACAAACAGCACAGAGGCGACGATCTCCACCACCTTGGAGATCGTCGAGGCGAAAGTGGGAGCCAGATGATTGACAGCCAAACCCGTGGCAACCGGCACAGCCGTGATCAGTGCCATGGAAATTCCAATGGAGGTCACATCGATCTTGGGCATCGCCGCACCGAGGAAATGGCTCGCCGCCGCTGCCGCAAATACCGGCACCGTCAAAACGCACAGCACACTGGTTATCGCCGTTATGGAAACAGCTAGTGCAACCGACCCACCACCAAACCGCGTCAGCATGTTGGAGGTCACCCCGCCCGGAGCAAAGGCGAGCAACATCACGCCAAACGCCATGGCCGGCTCCAGCTCCACCACCTGTAAGATGAGAAAGGCAGACGCTGGCAGCAGCACCAACTGCCCGAGCATACCAATGCTAAACGCTCGCGGTATCTGCACCACGCGTTTAAAGTCCTGCAATGTCAGAGTGATCCCGAGGGAGAACATGATGAACGCCAGCGAAAGCGGCAAAAACAGTTTGATGATAATATCCATGGCCTGTACTTCGCTCTTCGGCGCTCTGACAGACCGGCGAGGTTGCTAAACTGCTGCCGCGGATGAGGTCGGCGATTGTGCAGAAAAACCCCACAGGTTCAGAGCGTTATATTTTGAGATTTGAGAGAGGAAGCGAAGGATTCCGCTCCCCCCTGAAGCGATGCAAAACTTGGCAGCTATTGGTTCTGCACTGGAATATCCATGTCCTCGATGGTCAACTCCCGCACCAATTCAGGAATGCCCCATTCCACCTCAGGGTCCACGCGGATCTTGAAGTGATACATGGACTGCAAGGCCTGATGATCCTCGGCGCGAAACTTCATCAGTCCCTTCGGCCCCTCAAACTCCATACCTTCCATCGCCGCAATCAGCTCTTCCGTATCTGTTGAACCTGCCTTGCGGATCGCCTCCACAGCCGCAATGCCTGCCGCCATACCGCCAGCGGTAAAGAAGTCAGGTGGGCCGTCGTAACGCGCCTCATGCTCCTTCACTAGCCAGTCGTTCACCGGATTTTTCGGGATCTCGTAGTAATAGTAGGTCGCCCCTTCCATACCCGGCATGGCCTTGTAGGCCTTCAGCGCTGCCAGAATATTTCCGCCTGTCGCAATCTCGATGCCGTAACGCTCCGGGTTCATCGCATTGATCTTTGCCAGCGGATTGCCGCCACCAGCCCAGATCACAAACAGAAACTTCCGTCCCGGCTGGTCTTTAAGCGCCTCGAAAATGCGCTGGGCACTGGCGGTAAAGTCCTTGGTGTCCGTCGGTGCATACTCTTCAAACACCAGCTTGGCATTGGTTTTGGCAATGGCTGTGCGGAACGCGGAAACCCCATCCCGCCCAAATGCATAATCCTGAGCCAGGGTTGCGATGGAAGCACCGTCCTGACCAAGTGCCACAGCATTTGCAATCGCATCCTGAGAGGAGTTGCGTGAGGTACGGAAGATATAGCGGTTGAAGTTTGCGCCGGTGATGCTGTCAGCAACAGCTGGCTCCACAATCAGCAGCTTCTCGTATTCCTCCGCAACCGGCAGCATGGCCAGCGCGACGCCGGAAGAAACCGGCCCCACGGCCAGATCAACCTCATCATCGCCATAGGCCTCGGCAAGCATGGCCCGCCCGATATCCGGCTTGAGCTGACTGTCCTTCTCGATTACCTCAATCTTACGGCCATCAATCTCCATGGTGCCGCCTGTGGCGTATTCCAGCCCCATCATCAGACCCACATGGGACTGCTTGGCATAGGCCTCAAAAGGTCCTGTTTTGCCATAGACATGGGCGATCTTGATTGGCTCTTCCGCTGAAGAAATACTGGATGAAAATGAAAGTGCAAATACGCTGGCCGCCAGACTAAGCGCCGTGGCCCGAACTAATTTATACATAATGAAACCCCTCCCGCGCTGTCCCGGGGCCTCCTGCAATGCAAGTGTCCTTTTTTAAAGACGTCGGAAGCCAAACCTTAAACAACGTAAAGATAGTTGACGCATGTATTCAGGAAGGAGTCAATGATTCCGGACTATGCCAAATCATTAAGATCTGATTCCAGTATTTGTATTTGCCGTTGCTTCGACGGACTTCGGATTATCCGGTTCAAACATCAAGTAAAACACTATTTGGAAGGTGGCGGGCGCCAAATAGTTGCGATAACTTTTTTTCTACAAGAAAGAATGCTGAGCGGACGCCATCCCACGCAGGTCTTTGAAAACACGTTGCTTTCGACTGCGACAAGCTGACGATTCTGCGCCACCAAAACGCCACATTTTGCCCTGCTAACACCTTAATTAGCCTTTAGGTCGCGAGTCTTCAACGGCGGTCAGCTAAGTGTTTGTTCACCATATCTGGCAACCGGATGATAACAAGATACTGGTACCTTCAGGAACAATAAAAATAATATTCTATTAGGTGTCGTTAAGTATTGGCTGCTTTGCAGTCAGCGCTATAAAAACAATAATAAGTCCTGATCTAGGATTATTCGCATTTCACTGTGTGAACAACTTAAGGATGGCTTGCTTCCATTGCTTGGTAGGCCATCCTTTCTCAAAACGGGTTGTCTTGCCCCGACGATTTGAAAGGCCGCATCTCCTCCCCCCAAGCGGTCTTTGAGACCTGTTTTGTTTAGCACCGAGGTCACCTCCCACCTCGGTGCTTTTTTATGTCTGCATGCAATCGCGCGCGGTCTGCGAGGATTGACAGCTACGCCACCGCTTCTGCGTTCTGCAAAGAAGCCAGCTCAAAGCCTTCATCAATCCAGCCTGTCACACCACCGAGCATCAGCTTCACAGGGCGCCCCAGCTGCGAGAGCCTATAGGCCGCCTTGTCCGCAGCGTTACAGTGTGGTCCGGCACAATAGACCACAAACACGGTGTCCATCGGCCACTTGGCAAGGCTCTCTTCTGTCATATTGCGGTAAGGAAAAGAGATCGCACCATCCACGTGGCCTCTGGCAAAAGCGTTAGGACCGCGAACATCAAGTAAGACAAAACCTGCGGTGCCATCCACCAGATCAGCCTGCACATCAGTGCAATCTGTTTCGACCTGAATCTTTGCACCAAAGTGTGCAAGGGCGAACGTCGGGTCGGCAGCGGAATATTCAAGTGCGCGTGAGGACATAAATCTCTCCAAAAAACGTCATGGTGCCCCGATAAGGGGGACGGGGCACCAAAAGGGTTGTCTTTAAAGCAGCTTACGCGATGGGTGCACCGCTCTGCCGCATTCAGTGATGACAGGAATTTCGCCTGCCCCTGTAATCTGAAGAATTTCCCGCTTGCAGAAAACTGGCTTGAATGACTATATTCGTAAAAATTACGCCAAATTCATTTCCGCAGGATTTTTTGATGGTTTCCATGTCCTCTCACAAGCCCGAAGGCCCACTGGTTGCAACGCTCATTTATGACGGCCTGTGCACCTTCGAGTTCGGCCAGACCTACGAGCTGTTCGGCTTGCCCAGACCGGAGTTTGGCAGCAACTGGTACAGATACGAGACGGTTGCTATTGAGGACGGCCCACTACGCGCAGCAGGCGGATTGGAGATCAAAGCCGAAAAGCAGCTGGAAGCACTGGAACGAGCAGACATCATTATCATCCCCGGCTGGCGTGGCATTGAAACGCCCGTTCCGGAAGACCTGATCGTCGCCCTTTGCAAAGCCCACCAGCGCGGCGCACGTCTTGCCTCCATCTGCTCCGGAGCGTTTGTGTTGGCACAGGCAGGCCTGCTCAATGGCCGCACAGCCACCACCCACTGGCGTTACGCTCAGGCGCTGCAATCAGAGTTCCCCGCGATCAACGTGGAGGAGGACCGGCTCTACTCTGAAACCGACCGCGTATTCACCTCCGCTGGTAGCGCAGCAGGTATGGATCTGGCGCTCCATATCATCCGACAGGACTATGGCGCACAGATCGCCAACAGTGTCGCCAAACGACTAGTGGCACCGCCATTCAGAGAAGGAACACAAACCCAGTTTGCCGAGCAACCCGTGCCGGACCAAAGAGAAAGCAAACGCTTTGCATCACTGTTCGAAGAGTTGGAGAAAAAGCGTGCCTACACCATGTCGGTGCCGGAAATGGCCGAGTTGATGGGCATGAGCCAGCGCACCTTCATCCGCAAGTTCTCGAAGGTCACCGGGCAGGCGCCAGCTGAATGGCGACGCGCCAAGCAGCTGGAAACGGCAAAGCATCTGCTGGAGGCGGAAGAGACTATAGACATGGAAAAGCTCTCCCACCTCAGCGGCTTTGGATCAGCTGCTACCTTGCGTCACCATTTCAGAAGCAAGTACGGCACAACGCCGACAGCGTACAGACGCCAGTTCCAGACCCGTCAGTCTTGAAGATAGGATGCGATGCCAAGAGCAGCAGAACGACCTGTTGCAAAAACAGCTTGCAGCAGATAGCCGCCCGTCGGTGCCTCCCAATCCAGCATCTCGCCCGCCACGAATACACCGGGTAACTTGGTAAGCATGTAATGCTCGTTGATCTCATCAAACGAAATACCGCCCGCGCTGGAGATGGCGCGGTCGATAGGCCGCGGCGCGGTCACCTGCAACGGCAAGGCCTTAATGAGCGCCGCCAACGCCTCTGGCTCTGCAGGTAGCGGACCAGCCTCGCGCATCAAAGCAATGGCAGCGGCTGGCAGACCCGTTGCTTTGCGCAAAAAGTTGCTCATGGATTGTTTGCCACGCGGACGCGCCAGCTTGGCAGTAAGCTTGTTAGCAGAAACATCCGGCTTCAGGTCAATCTCAATCTGCGTCGTGCCATTCGCAAGCACCGCATCGCGCAATTCAGCAGAAAGCGCATAGACAACACCGCCCTCAATGCCAGTGGCATCCAGCATGGCATCACCAACAACACGATTGCCTGCGTGTGAAACGGCAATCTTTTTCAGCGGCGTGCCCTTGAAGCGTTCTTTGAAGTGCTCGGAAAAAGAAATCTCGAACCCGCAATTGGCAGGCAGCAGCTCCTTCACCCCAATCTGATGTTCACGCAAAATAGAAACCCACGACCCATCAGACCCAAGTTTCGCCCAGGACCCACCGCCAAGTGCCAGCAGCACTGCATCAAACGCTTGGGACTGGATCGGCCCTTCACCTTCCTGAAGAAGCAGCGCGCCGTCCTCATCAAACCCATGCCAACGGGTGTTGGAGTGCAGCGTCACACCGTGCTGATCGAGCAGCCTCAACCATCTGCGCAAAAGAGGGGAGGCCTTAAAGCTCTTGGGGAACACCTTGCCACTCGATCCGGCAAAGGTCGGCTCATCCAATCCTGCGCTCCAGTCCTGCAGCGCTGCAGGCGGAAAGTCACGCACGGACTGCAGCAACTGCGCATGAGCAGGGCGGTAACGGCCAAGAAACGCCTCCAACGGCTCGCTGTGCGTCAGATTAAGACCACCAAGACCGGCCATCAAAAACTTGCGCGCAGGTGAAGGACGTTGATCAAACAAGCTCACAGACAATCCCGCTTCCGCCAGATGTTGAGCGGCAAATAGTCCAGCCGGACCTGCTCCGATGATTGCAACGCGCTTTGTCAAAGACCCATCCATTCTGCTCAAGACCGCTGAGGCTCCTATCAGCCACAACCGCAGCTCTAATGCATTTGTTTTTCGCCAAATACAAGCGTCAAGCGCGACCTCTCACACAGATGTAGGAAAGCAAGATCACTCGGAGAATACCTCCTTAAAGAAACGCCCCCAAATTTGGCAGGAAGACTTTTAAGGAATGTACAGCCCCCGCACTTCCAGCTTTGCTGGATGCAAACACTATACTGGGGGCCGCTTTGAGAACTGCAATTGTAATGCCGCGTAACATGCACTTTTGCCAGTCTCGGGCCACATCAATCGACCTGTGCGCTCACGAGCTGGCCCTGCACAGCCAGAACAAAAGAAACCTGCGCATCTTTGCTGGCGGTGAGGAGGATCTGTTTGATGATGTTGATGTTCTTCCTGTAACTGCACCGGGCGGAAAACCGAGCCCCGCCAAATTCTACGATCCTTTGTCAGAGTTCGGACCGCACCTGATCGTGGTGCACCAGCATCTTGAAACCGCATTTCAGATCATCAACGACTTTCCCGGCACACCCGTTGTCCTGCATCGCCACGGCAGGTTTGAGCGCAACAGCGCCTACAAGCGTTGGAAGTACACCCGCAAAATGAATCGCCTCGCTGGCATCATCTGGGTCGGCGAAGATGCCCGCAATAACTTCTGTGAGAACTTCACCGGCGTAAGGGCGCGCAGCGTGGTTGTCCCGAACGGAATTGATTGCGAGATGTGGGCGCCAGCCCCCAAGGAGAACGCGGTAATCTACGTGGGCAGAGCCCGCGAAGACAAAGGCGTCTTTGACCTGGCCCAGGCCTGGCTCGCGTGTGCCGACCGACTGGAGCGTGCAGGCTGGAAATTGAACCTTGTCCTGGCCGTTACAGACGAAGGCGAACGCTCAACGGAAAACGCACTTCGCCAAATGCTTTCAAGCCGTGCGGACAGCGTGTCCATTGAATCCAATCTCAGCGCGCCTGATGTTCAGGAAAGGGTCGCCAGATCATCCATTGCCGTGGTGCCCTCCATTGTGGCCGAAGGATTTGGCCGCACCGCCATTGAAGCCATGAGCTGCGGCGCCGCTGTCATCACCACACACTCCGGCGGCCTATGGGAGGCGGTAGGGGAAACCGGCAAGGTGATCAATCCAAGAGCCCCCAAAGAGATCGCAACAGCGCTCCTCGATCTCGCAGACAATCTACCGCTACGTCAGGATATGGCAAAGGCCGGGCGCGAAAGGGTGCTCCGCCTCTTTAACATCCAGCAGATCGCAGAAAACTACGATGATGCGCTCATGAGCCTCTGGGATGACTTCGTCAGCGGCTCTCACAAAATACAGGGAATGATCGACCACATGCTGGTCTCTGAGTGAGGCCCGAGCGGAGCAAAGATCTGCACCGCCGGTTAGCCTGCTGGAGACAGTGCCCCAGCTCAAATGAGGCCACTCAGACAAGACAGGTAAGATGGATAACTTAGGAGAAGAAGGAAATGCATCCCGACCACATGACAGTAGTTGTCCGTGACTTGAATGAGGCCCGTTCCTTCTTCTCCCTCCTCAATTTTGAGGTCGCAAAGGCGCTGGTGATTTCCGGCCCCGTCCTCTCCAACTACATGAATATTCCAGATCTGGAGGCCGATCACATCACGCTGGTTTTGAAAGGGCACACCCCACGCTTCGAGATCCAGCTGCTGCACTATCGCAACCCGCAGCCCCATGTCGAACCACACCCCGAAAACCTATGCAGGACGGGCTACAACCACCTGTGTTTTGCAGTCAAAGATCTCGACCAGATACTGGCCAAACTTCAGGCCGCCGGATTTAAAGCCCGCTCGGATGTGATGGAGTTCAATGACAGAAAGCTGGTGTTCATATCCGGTCCCGAACAAATCACCATTGAGCTGGCTCAGTGGACCAAGCCAACCTAAAGCGCAAGTCTGAAGAGGCGCATCCCTCGGACAGGATGCTCCGCTGGACCACGCAAGTTGTCGAAGTATTGTGATAGCAGCCTCGCACCAGTAGGGTCTGGGCTGCAACAGAAATTGGATTTGCAAAATGTAACCTTACGTAGTTACAATTAAAGACAAGGGGGAGTCATGCTTCACAAGAAATTGCTATTCTTTTTGTCTCTGTTTGCTTTGCTTTTCTTATTGTCTGTTTTCGCTTTTATTGGCTGGGACAAGGTGGCAGGTTCGCAAACTCTTGAAGAATGCCGACATGATCCTGTGGGGAAAAATAAAGAGAACCTATCCTCCTGCATCGAATTAGCGAATGCAACTGGTGATAGTCGTCTTCACTTTCGTCTAGGTGTGGCATTTGCCAATGGCGAAGGCGTAGAGCAGGATTATGTGAAGGCACTTGAATGGTATCGCAAACCAGCAGCACAGGGCTCTTCTGGCGCACAGTACAATATTGGTGTTATGCATCACAACGGCCAAGGGGTGCAACAGGATTACGCCAAAGCGCTTGAGTGGTTTACCCAAGCAGCCACGCAAGGACATCCTAAAGCGCAATATCACATAGGTTTTATGCATTACAATGGCCAGGGGATGCCTCAGGACTACGCCAAAGCCTACGAATGGTTTAGCCAGGCAGCCGCGAATGACTTGGGGCGTGCTCAAAATTATTTGGGTACTATGTATTCTTATGGCCAAGGAGTCCCGCAGGATTACGCCAAAGCGCACGAATGGTATCGTAAAGCGGCACTCAATCATAATCCGAAAGCGCAAAATAGTTTAGGTCTAATGTATCTAAACGGTGTTGGAGTGCAAAAGGATTATGCAGAAGCATTTGAGTGGTTTAGCAGGGGCGCCGAACTTGGTGATAGTGAAGCCCAGAGCAACTTAGGCGCCATGTACGAAAAGGGCAATGGGGTGCGCCAAGACTACGCCAAAGCGTTCGAATGGTACCAGAAGGCTGCGCTAAACGGGGTACATATGGCACAGCATAATCTGGGATTACTTTACGTAAAGGGTGAAGGAGTAGCGCAAGACTACACCAAAGCGTTTGAGTGGTTTGGGAAAGCTGTACGAAATGGTTCCTATGTGGCGCAGAACAGCTTGGGTTTGATGTATGTAAACGGTGCTGGAGTGCAAAAGGATACTGCGGAAGCGTTTGAGTGGTTTAGCAGGGGTGCCGAACTTGGTGATAGTGATGCTCAGAATAATTTAGCCGTAATGTATCTATTGGGTGATGGGATACCGAAAGATTTTGTGAGAGCCTACATGTGGCATAGCCTTGCTGCAAACCAAGGTAATCAACTGGCGCTAAGAAATCGCACCGAAATCATGAAGCGTCTCACCCCCGAACAAATCACTGAAGGGCAACGAATGGCGCGTGAGTGGATCGAAGCCCACAGTGATTAGAAACTAAGTCGCCTAAAGGTCATACAAGTACAACCCACTCAGGCACAGTGAGCACAGCCTTCACACCAGCAGTGCCTTGGCCGCTTCCTTGTAGTTGCGCGCCTTTGCGTTTTGAGCGAAGAGCAAGCCCTTTAGGCGCTCCATCCCCGCATTGCTTTTTTTGATCCGGTGAGCCACATGCCGCGCCACTTTGGGAGAGAGAAACGTAAACCCGCGCTGCTTGATTTCCGCGCGCAAAGCATGTCCCAAGTCGGTCGCCAGCGTCTCCTTTGTGAACGCGGGCTCCTCCTCACCATGAAAGCGAGCGATAGCCGCGAGCAGTGCCATATCAGCAACCAGCCGGTAAGGACGCCCGATGCTGGCCGTCACTTGGCCGGGATGCAGCCGATACCGCACAAGCCGCTCATTGAGAGCGCCAATCTTCCCAACCTCCAGCAAACGCAGATAAAGGTCATAGTCTTCGGCACCATCAAATTGCGATCGATACCCGCCGACCGCCGTCACTATATCACGGCGAAACATAATGGTCGGATGGTGCAGGCAGCATTTCTCATAAAGACGTTTACGGATCTCCACCGAACTCTTCGGGCACTCCATCTGGTCAATGACCTGCCCGTCCGCATCAATCACCGAAACCTCTGTCCCGCACAGAAGCCAATCAGGATTGCGGTCCATAATCCGCAACTGCCGCTCCAACCGCAGCGGCTCTGAAAGATCATCCGCATCAAGGCGCGCCACCAACGGGCTTTGAATGGCAGCAAGACCCAGATTAAGCGCAGCAGAAATTCCTTTCCCCGGACCCTGCAGAATCTGGAAGCGGCCTTTAGGAAAGTACTCCACAAAATGCTCGCCGATCGCCCGCGTATCATCGCTGGACGCATCATCCACCAGCACAACGGCAAAGTCTTTGAAGCTCTGCGCTCGCAGACTGCTCAGCGTCTCCCAAAGAGTGTTTGCGGCGTTACGCGCGGGGATCAACACGCTTACAAGCGGGGGAGGGTCCTGCATCTGCTGTCCAGCCATCTAACCAGTCACCTGTCTGCCAACACTAGTCACCATCAAAGTAGGATGGCAATCCGCGCTAAGCCTCTGTCTATCCCGTATTTACTGCGAATACGGCATCACCGGACGCACCGTGGCCTCACCCATTATCCCGGCGCATAGCAGCTGGATCCTCCTTGGACTTGCCAGCTTTTGCCATCAGATCCGCCTCAATGGATTTCGCCACCCGCAAATACCGGCCCACCGCATAGTTGGTGGAGGCAATCAAGCCCCACCAGCCATAACGGCAGTAGCCTCGCATCACATATCCCTTCAGGAAGGCAAGGGGGAACTCATAGAGCAGCCGGGACCGTGAAAGCCTGCGGCCCCGCCCATGCATCTCTCGCACCTGCATGGAGGAATAACGGTTCATCTTCTCAAAGTGGAACGTAATGCTGGGAATGCTGCGGTGGTCCATATGCCCCTTCAGCATGCCCACGCGGGCATCACTGGGAGGGCGAACCGTATCGTGCACCGCGTTGGCAGCAAACCGCCCAACGCTCCTGCGATAAAGCCGGATTTGTTTATGCGAATAAGCGTGCTTTGCCGCAGTGCTCTCATGCGGCCACACATCACAAATATCGACTTCCCAAAAATCGTTCTGCATCAAAACAGAGGTCTGGAATAATCCAAGAATCTCGTCGCGCAGCGCAGGGGTCACCACCTCGTCCGCATCAATGTTCAGGATCCAGTCATTCCGGCATTGGTCTTCCCCAAACCGCTTTTGCAGGCCGTATCCGTTCCAGTCATGATGCAGCACACGCGCACCCATGCGCTGGGCAAGCGTAACAGTCCGGTCCGTGGACCCGCTATCAATCACAATGACTTCATCAGCCCAATGAATGCAGCTGGCAATTGTCCGTCCGATCCGGTCTTCCTCATCCTTTGCAATGATGAAAACCGAGAGCGGGATGCGGGGTTTCTCGGAGCGGCCATCAGCAGCGAGCGCCCCCTGTCGGGCACGCTTTTCTGCAATGTCGATGATTTTGCTCTGGGTGGAGATATCGGGCCTCAAACTCTTGGATTACGCTAAGTAATCTACAGTTTACTCCCCAAGGCACATTCCGATATTCGCTCAATATGAAGGACTGTTTTTGCCTAATTGAAACCAGTCAGTATCAATTAAGGGATCGAGCAGCGGGCAGGGCACAATGGCCCTGAACAGCTGGTAAAACCCATCAGCTACTCGTCTGCTTAAGCAAGAAATCACGCGCACCGCCACGAAACCTAGCACAAAGTCCTTCGGATAGCTCCGCTCACTACAACTTCCGTATGATTGCATCCGGCGCCGAGGGGTGAAACGATCTGCGCAAATTTGAGAGCCGGGTTTGAGGCGAGACTTACGGCACCACATCAAGTCCTTTGGGAGAAGAACATGGCCGCAATTATTGGTTGGGCACACACACCATTTGGAAAACTGGCAGATGAGACCGTCGAGACTCTCGTAACAAAAGTTGCCAAGCAAGCGATTGAGGATGCAGGTCTCGCCGCAGAAGATATCGACGAGATTGTGCTGGGTCACTTCAACGCCGGTTTCTCCAAGCAGGACTTCACCGCAAGCCTCGTGCTGCAGGCCGACGATAAGCTGCGCTTCAAGCCAACCACCCGCGTTGAAAATGCATGTGCAACAGGCTCGGCAGCGGTTCATCAGGGCGTAAAATCCATCAAGGCAGGTGACGCCAAGTTCGTGCTTGTTGTTGGCGTAGAGCAGATGACCACCACACCAGGTCCGGAAATCGGCGCCAACCTGCTCAAAGCTTCCTACCTGCCTGAAGATGGCGACACACCTGCTGGTTTCGCTGGCGTCTTCGGCAAAATCGCAGGCATGTACTTCCAGAAGCATGGCGACCAGAGTGAAGCGCTGGCCCACATCGCGGCGAAGAACCACAAGAACGGCGTCGACAACCCATACGCACAGATGCGCAAGGACCTCGGTGTGGAGTTTTGTCTCAATGAGAGCGATAAGAACCCGTTCGTGGCTGGCCCGCTTAAGCGCACCGACTGCTCGCTCGTGTCTGATGGCGCAGCAGCGATTGTCCTCACCGACACCACAACAGCGCTTTCCGCGAAAAAGGCCGTTGCCTTCCGCGGCATGGGACATGCGCAGGACTTCCTGCCAATGTCCAAACGCGACATCCTCAAGTTCGAAGGCTGCACTGAAGCGTGGAAGCGCGCACTCTCCATGGCCAACATCAGCATTGAAGACCTGTCCTTCGTAGAAACCCACGACTGCTTCACCATCGCAGAGCTGATCGAGTACGAAGCCATGGGTCTTGTACCAGAAGGGCAGGGCGCAAAAGCTATTCTGGAAGGCTGGACCCAGAAGGACGGCAAGCTGCCGGTCAACCCGTCCGGCGGCCTGAAAGCCAAAGGCCACCCAATCGGCGCAACCGGTGTTTCCATGCACGTCCTCACATCCATGCAGCTGGTGGGCGAAGCGGGCGGCATTCAGGTAGAAGGCGCAGAACTCGGCGGCATCTTCAACATGGGCGGCGCCGCCGTCGCCAACTACGTCTCCGTCATGCAGCGCTTGAAGTAAGCGCCGCTAGAGATATCGATAAACGCATGAAAGCCCCGTTTGCTCGGGGCTTTTGTGTTTTATGGAAAGCAACATGGAAATGTGGGAGAGCAACAAACTGTTTTACCGAAAGCCCTGAGCTGACCATTCATCCGCGCATAGGCATTTGCGGGTGATGCATGGCGATTAGTGACCATACCGGACAGTCAACCCTGACAGGCAAATTCTCGGTCAGGGCGAGGGCTCGACTTTAGATCGGTCCTCTACAATGCTGACAAAATTGGTGTGCGCAACAGGTTTACTGCACCTTGCGCTCGCCGGGACATGATCACGACCACTCTTTGCAACGGGCCACTCAGCGGGAACAAATCCAGCTTGGTGACATTCTTGAGTTAAATAGAGGCCGGATTTAATGGTCCCAAAAAGAAGACGACGAATAGACCTAAAAGGCCAGCGACCAAAAGATAGTAAAATGTCGGCAATATTGTCTTTCTAAGCAGAGCTCCTTCCTTGCCAAGCAGCCCGACAGTTGCAGACGCGGCTACAACATTATGTATTGCAATCATGTTTCCAGCGGCGGCTCCAACAGACTGTAACGCCAAAATGGTAACTGTCGATATCTCGAGTTTTTCTGCAACTCCAAACTGGAAGGCAGAAAACATAAGATTGCTAACTGTATTTGAACCAGCAATAAAAGCCCCTAAGGCACCGATGATTGGCGCGAAAAACGGCCAGGCCAAACCTACCGTATTTGATACCCAGTCTGCCATTGCTAACGGCATACTTTCGAGACCAAGTCCATTGGCACCTGAATTGACGTAAATCCGAACCATAGGAATGGTAAATATCAACACAAAGCCAGCTCCCAAAATTATTCGTGAGCTTTCATTGATGGATGCAAAGATGTCGGATGGTTTCATCCTTTGAAGGAAATATGTAATGGCTATAACAAGAATAAACACGGAAAACGGCAGATAGAGAGGGGCACTTCCGGCAGAAATGTCGGTCCCAAGTATATTCTGGAATTCAATCCTCTGAGATTGGAGCCATGTGCCGATTGGCAATTCAGTCAGACGAGTGATTACAAGGAAAACGGGAATTAAAAGATAAGGAGCCCAAGCACGCCACAATGACATTGCAGGCATTTTGCTGGTCTTATCGACTATCTTCTCCAATTCCCCTGACCAGCCTGCTGGCCATTGTGTACGCGGAGCGAAGTCCCAATGATCTTTAGGAACGCAGAACCCCACACGGGCAGCTGTATATAATATTCCAAGCGCGACCAAACCACCAATAAGACTAGGAAATTCAGGGCCTAAAACAAACCCTGTAATGATATAGGGAATTGTGAACGCGAGGCCACCTAGTATTGCGAATGGAAATATGGATAACCCTTCAAGCCAGGATTGGTTTTTCCCAAAAAAACGCGTGAGCATCATAATCATGATAATGGGCATAAACGTACCAGCGATGCCGTGAAATATTACAATATCATTGGTAACGAGCTGTAGGTAATCGCTCATTGTTAAACCGGATGAGCTCAGTAGAGCATCAATTTCTGGCCCTTGTACACCACCGCTTACTCCAACAATAATAGGCGTTCCAACAGCACCAAAAGATACTGGCGTAGACTGAACCATCAATCCAAGCATTACCGCCGCCATAGCGGGAAACCCCAATGCGACCATTAGTGGAGCAACGACTGCGGCTGGTGTCCCAAAACCAGAAGCACCCTCAATAAATGTACCAAAAGCCCAAGCAATAATAATGACCTGAATTCGTCTGTCGGGACTTACGTGAGATAAGCTGTCCTTTATAATCTTGGTCGCTCCCGAATGCTTCAGCGTGTTAAGAAGCAGGATGGCCCCAAAAACTATAAGAAGTATTTCTGCCGTTAGAACAAGACCTTGCAGGGTAGACGCAACAACTAGATCAACCGGCATTTGCCAAATGACAATTGCTATGGCTGCAATAACTATGTAGACAATCGGCATAGCTACCCGTGCTGGTAGCCTAAAGCCCAACAACATTATGGCAGCCAATAATATAGGCACTGCGGCAAGTAATGCTTGTATACCAAGAGTCATTTCGAATTTCTCCAGTTATATCTTTATACAGGCAGTACATCAAAGGCGATGCTATCGGGATTAGGGTCAAACGGACTTCAATTGCCCTAGGGGAAGAAGAGGCAATAGGTCGCACTAGTGGGCGAAATGGTCGTATTTATGACTCTGTCACAATGACCTGACTATGAAACGGTAATCCCCCCGCTAATTGATCGAGTTTAAAAGTAGAGATGTCGTTGCCTCATATTGAGGACTCATTATTAAAGAAATCTCATTTCAGAGATTGCGCACTACTTTACCCGAGCTGTACTCAGCCCTTGATGGAAACATCCGAATATCCGCCCATGGCCCAACCGGGTCAGTAATGGCTAGATGGTTGACTTGGATCTCTGCACTGTAGCGAATGACCGGCATGGCTGAAACTTCGATTAATCATTGGTCTCTTTGACGCTCGTTTCAATCGGGTGAACAACTCCAATTATGTATAATAGTCACCAGCGCTATGTCTCTGATATCAGATCTACACAGTAGTCTTCGTCCCGCATGACAGAAACGACAGGAGAATAGCTTGCAGGATACTAATAAACTGCCAGAGGGGCTGGAACGCGAGCTCCTGATTGTTCTGATGGAAGAATGCGCTGAAGTGCAACAGCAAGTCAGCAAGATCTTGCGCTTTGGCGCGCTTGTAACCGGACCGGATAACCAACGCACCAATGCAGAGCTCTTAGCAGCGGAGGTTGGTGACCTCTCCCACATGATCCAAAGATGTATAGAAATAGGCCTCTTCACAGCCGAGGACATCGCGACCGCAGCAGAAGCAAAACGGACCAAGCTCAATCGATATCTGAGACATAAATGAAGATTGGCCGAGCAAAGAGCGATCTCTGAAAATTAACCTGCTCTTTGCAGTCGGCGCGTCCGGCGTGGCACAGCTTGCTCCGCCAATTTGGGATGACTTGGGAGAAGACAAGGGGTGATAAGAACCATATGACAACCTTATCCTTGCTCACCTGATAGATGATCTTGACTCTAAATCCACCCCGATATCCCTTTGTAAATGTGGTGGCAGGTCATGCGCATCCAAACGTTCACTCACGCGTTCTCCTGATTGGAGTAAGTTTCCAAGTGCTTTAATTAGGCCGTTGAAAATATTGGGTTTATTTTCGATTTTTCGAACTTCGGCGGTAAAGTCTACCATGATTTTTCTCCGTTTGTTGTTGGGGTGATTAATGCCGGAGCTTGCATTTACAGTCCAATCGAATATAGGGATGAGTACATAAGGAGAATTTATTATAAATGCCGAACAGCCTGCCTCCACTCAACGCTCTGCGCGCCTTTGAAGCTGCTGCGAGACATTCCAATTTCACCCGCGCTGCGGAGGAGCTGGGGATGACGCAAGCCGCTGTGAGCTACCAGATAAAAGTGCTGGAAGATCGCACGGGCAAACCCTTGTTCAACCGGGTGGGACGACAGGTTGTCTTAACGGATGCGGGCGCTCAACTTGCGGCAGTAGCAGGTGAGGCTTTCCAGTCCATTCGTACTGGCTTTTCGGCAGTACAGGGAACCGAGGACGGGACACTCAAGTTAAGTGTGGTTCCCACGTTTGCCATGAATTGGCTCTCGTTGCGTATTGGAGCGTTCCAGATGGCAAACCCCAAGTTGGCCGTTCAGTTGGAAACTTCTGGCGCTATTGTCGACTTTGCATCCTCTGATATCGACATGGGGATCAGGAATGGTGCTAGAGATGTGCCGGGGTTATGCTCACACAAACTGGCGGAAGTTACTTATACCCCCATGTTAAGTCCAAGGCTTGCCGAGAGCATTGGCGGCGTGAACAAACCGGAAGACCTGCTGAAGCTTCCCCTCATTGATATGGGGGATCCTTGGTGGAGAAATTGGTTTGAAGCAGCTGGCGTGAAAGACCCCGATTTCTCAAAGCAACCTGTTTCCCAAATGGGGACGCAAGCTGTTGATGGAAATATCGCGATTGCAGGACATGGTGTAGCTATTCTGACGCCGTTGTTTCATTCCAGCGCGTTGCGTGACGGCCTTCTTATTCAACCCTTTGAATTAAAGTGCACGGCTGAAAATCCGCTTTGGCTTGTTTATCGTGAAACGCAGAAAAACAACCGGAAAATAAAGCTGTTCCGAGACTGGATACTGAGCGAAATGGCAAAAGACAAAGCTTGCTGTGCTGCCTAATCCTTTTTGGAAGTTTTATTAAAGTAAGCTAGGGTGGTTTTGCTTGCCTGCGCACTCCAGATACAGTTCATAGAAACAGCAGGGTAGACACGAAGAACCAGATTCCTCAAATGGCGAGTTCATCGAAACCAGCAGGTTTCCAGCACTGGTATCTGGTGATCCCAGTGGGACACAATGCGCATAGATTTTTTTTCTCATTCTGTAGGTCAGGCAGCAAAGTCGAGCGCTTGGGCGATCTCTATTTGCCGTAAATGTAGAATGGTGTTTCACATGCGCTGATATTTCGGTCTGGGCGCCGTTTCCCAGTTTGCGTGCTAGGAAAAAATCTTTTCTAACCCGCCACTCAGCTTTGGAATGCCATACCGAGCTTCGGATAGTTCCCCTCTGTACACTCACCGGCAATGAAGCGTTTTCCCTAAGGATGCGCTCCATGACAAATGATCCCTAAACGACCGGAGAGCGCAATGGCTTTGGTAGAGAGCTTCAACACACAGCAGGACGAGAACAATAAACTCGCTGTCTTTCCAACCTTCCACAAGGTTGAAGGCAAAATGGTTGTTGTTGTTGGCTGCGGTGATGAAGCTGCTGCGAAAGTAAGGCTACTGGCGCAAACCAAAGCGCACATCCGTGTCGTTAGCCAGGAGCGCCCAAGTGCAGCTTTGGCAGAAGCGGTCGCCGATGCAGACGGCGTCTTCATGCTCAACGCATTCAACCCGGCTTATCTGGATGGCGCAGTCCTTGTGTTTGCAGCCAATGACGAAGAAGAGCTGGACCGCCAGGTCGTGGAAGCAGCCCGCGAAAAAGGCATTCCGGTAAACGCAGTGGACCGTCCTGAGCTTTGTGATTTTTACACCGGTGCGATGGTCAATCGCGCACCTGTTGCCGTTGCAATCACCTCAACAGGCGTAGGCCCTGTTTATGCTCGCCACATCCGAGCGCAGGTCGAAGCTTTGTTGCCACGCGAAGCTGGTCAGCTGGCAAGGCTGGCAGAAGGCTTCCGTGCGACAGTTGGCAAGCTGATGCCTTCGGGAAGTGCACGTCGTCGCTTTTGGGCTGAATTCTTTTCAGGTTCTGTCGCTGCGAACACTTTTGCTGGTGAGACACAAAAGGCCCTGACCGAAGCGCATCGCTTGCTGAACAGTGAGCAGGACCAGCGCGGATACGTCTGGCTCGTGGGCGCTGGCCCCGGAGCCGAGGACCTGCTGACCTTGCGCGCGCAGCGTGTTCTGCAGGAAGCTGATGTGATCTTCTACGACGCGTTGGTGCCAGATGCTGTGGTCAACATGGGTCGTCGCGATGCAACGCGTATCAGCGTTGGAAAACGCAAAGGAACGCACAGTTCAACGCAAACCCAAATCAACCAGTTATTGGTCGCCGCCGCCAAGTCCGGCAAACGGGTTGTTCGCCTCAAAGCAGGGGACCCGATGGTGTTTGGACGGGCTGGCGAGGAGATCGCTGCGCTACGTGAACATGATGTCGACTTTGACATTGTGCCCGGTGTCACCGCAGCCTTCGCTGCTGCTGCCAGTGCACAAATACCGCTGACATTACGGGGTGTTTCCTCGTCACTGGTCTTTGCCACAGGACACAACCAGCACGGAGATGTTCTCCCCGATTGGGCGGATCTCGCCCTGAATGGATCAACAACCGCCGTTTACATGGGCCGCACGGTGGCGGGGAAAGTTGCTAACCTGCTTGTCAAAGCGGGGATGGACTTATCCACGCCGGTCATGGCCATTGAGAACGCAGCCCAGACAAAAGAACGCAATTTTGCAGGCAACCTGCAAGATCTTTGCGACTTCGAGCAGCATGACAGCGTCACCGGACCCACACTTATCGTCATCGGTAAGGCAGTGGCCCACGCAGACCAGTCGCGCTCGCTCCCACTAAGTCCATACAAATACGAACGTTTACCGGCTGTTGTCGCAGCCTAGGGAGACCCCGGATGAAAACTATTACCGCCAACAGACTGGTCGATGGGGATGTCGTCTGGCTCGGCCACAACGGAGATTGGGTCGAGTTTGTCGAGGCCGCATGGATCCTCAACTCTGATGAAGACATGGCCAAAGCTCTGGAATTCGCAAAATCCGGTGAAGACAAGCAATACGTTCTTGGCACCTACGCGATTGATCTGGAACTAAAAGACGGCCACTTGCAACCTAAGAGCCTGAAAGAACGCATTCGTGCGCAAGGCCCCACCACGCGCCTTGATCTCGGCAAGCAGGCTGAACAGCACCTGCGCTCGGCGTAAGTCCTTTTAAATTCTGGAGTATTTTAATGTATCGCTACGACGAATTTGATCGTGACTTTGTCAATCAGCGCGTGACCCAGTTCGAGGATCAGGTGCGCCGCCGCATGTCTGGCGAGCTGACCGAAGACGAATTCAAGCCGCTCCGCCTGATGAATGGCCTTTACCTGCAGCTACACGCCTACATGTTACGCGTTGCCATTCCATACGGCACGCTCAATGGCACCCAGATGCGTAAACTTGCTCATATTGCAAGGACTTACGACAGAGGCTACGGCCACTTCACAACCCGTCAGAACATCCAGTTCAACTGGCCAAAGCTCTCTGACACCCCAAAGATCCTGCGCGAACTCGCCGACGTAGAGATGCACGCCATCCAGACGTCCGGCAACTGTATCCGCAACGTAACCTCCGACCAGTTTGCCGGCGCAGCCGCTGACGAATTCGCAGACCCACGCGTTTACGCCGAGATTCTGCGTCAATGGTCCTCCCTGCATCCTGAGTTCCTGTTCCTGCCGCGCAAATTCAAGATCGCGATCACCGGCGCTGATGAAGACCGCGCTGCCGTGCAGGTGCACGACATCGGTCTGCAGCTGACCCGCAATGAAAACGGGGAAGTCGGCTTTGTGGTCTACGTGGGTGGTGGCTTAGGTCGCACGCCTATGGTTGGCCGTAAGGTACGGGATTTTCTACCGGAAAATGATTTGCTGGCTTACAGCGAAGCGATCTTACGCGTCTATAACCGCTATGGCCGCCGCGATAACAAGTACAAGGCGCGTATCAAGATTCTGGTGCATGAAACCGGTCTCGAAGAGCTGAAGCAGGACATCGAAAAAGAGTTCGAGGCTACCAAAGACGGTATCCTCAACCTGCCGCATGAAGAAGTCGTTCGTATCAACGAATACTTTGCGCCACCATCTTTCGAAGCCCTGCCAAAGATCAGCATGGAGCTTGAAGCCGCCAAGCGCGAAAACCGTGATCTGGCGCTGTTTACAAGCCGCAACCTGAATGCCCACAAGGCAGAAGGCTACACATCTGTCACAATCTCGCTGAAACCGATCGGTGGAGCACCAGGGGATGCAACGGCGGACCAGATGGACGTTATTGCTGATTTGGCAGAACGGTTTGGCTATGATGAGCTGCGTGTTACACATGAGCAGAACCTCGTTCTACCACACGTAAAGCTGCAGGATGTCCCCACCGTCTTCAAGATCCTGAAGGCCAATGGTCTGGCAGAGGCAAATGCCGGTCTGATCACCGACATGATCGCATGTCCTGGGCTGGATTACTGTGCGCTGGCGAACGCCCGCTCGATCCCGGTCGCGCAGGAAATATCCAAGCGGTTTGAAGAGGTTAAGCGCCAGAATGAGATCGGCGATCTGAAGCTGAAAATCTCTGGCTGCATCAACGCCTGTGGTCACCACCATGTCGGTCACATCGGCATTCTGGGTGTAGACCGCAAAGGCGAAGAGCTCTATCAAATTACATTGGGTGGTTCTGCGGATCAGAACACATCCATCGGCAAAATCATTGGTCGCGGCTTCCCGGAAGCAGAGATCACCGATGCCGTTGAAACTGTTGTAGATACCTATCTGGCAAATCGCCTGGATGAGGACGAAAGCTTCATCGACGCTTACCGCCGCTTGGGTGATCAGCCATTTAAGGACGCTCTTTATGGCGCATAATCAACCACATAACGCCTCACTAGGGGCGCAGGTGAAGCTGCTAAACCGGATGTATTCCGAGCGATCCGCACAGCAGATTCTGGAGCATGCGCTCAGCGAGCAGTTCGCCGGCGAGATTGCTCTGGTGTCCTCGTTTGGTGCCGACAGTTCAGTTCTGCTGCATATGGTCTCCCAGATCGATGCACGCACACCCGTTCTGTTTGTCGATACCGGCAAACTGTTTGGCGAAACCCGCCGCTATCGTGACGAACTGGCTGAACAGCTTGGCCTTTTGGATGTGCGCACGCTCACACCAGAGCCGGAAAACGTAGCTAAACAGGACCCCAAGGGCTCACTCTGGGCGACTGATCCAGACACCTGCTGTCATATCCGCAAGGTGCTCCCTCTCGCGAAAGGTCTGCAAGGGTTCGAGGCCTGGATCTCTGGCCGCAAGCGCCATCAGGCCAGCACGCGCGCCACTTTGGAGCATTTTGAGGTCGAGGAAGGCCGTGTCAAAGTGAACCCGCTGGCCAACTGGTCAGCAGCCGAAGTCCTTCAATACGCAAAGGATAACGGCCTGCCACCACATCCGTTGGTTGCGGAGGGGTATCCATCCATCGGCTGTATGCCGTGTACTGACAAGGTTGCTCCGGGTGAAGACGTACGTGCAGGTCGCTGGCGTGGTCAGAACAAAACTGAATGTGGAATTCATTTCTCAAGTGCGTCCAAGGGCGGCGCAGCCCAAAGCATCTGAGGTTAAAATGACAGAAGAACTCAAAAAGACCCATGAGGTTTACAAGGGCGGTAAGATCGTCCCTGACGACTGGAGCTACATTGCAGATGAGGACCCTCTGCCGAAAGAAGGCAAGTTGATCTTCTCACTGGAGCGTTTTCTAAAAGAAGAACAGGACCTTAAGAAGACAAACCTGTCTTTGGGCGTTGTGCTTCGCGCGGGTGAAAAAGCTGAGGATCTGACGGATCACCTTGAAGCGCTTGAGTTGATCGCAGTCGACTTTCCAAGCTTTTCGGATGGCCGTGGCTTCTCCGCCGCACGCATCCTGAGAGACGGATTACACTACGGTGGCGAGGTCCGCGCGGTTGGTCCGTTCATTCTGGACCAGATCGGCTTTATGATGCGCGTCGGCATCACCAGCTTCGCGCTAGACAACCCGCGTTTGAGGGCAGATCTGGAAACTGGCAACCTCAACCAAGTCACTGCCTACACCCAGCCGGTCTTTGCACGAAAAGAAGCGCCAGCAGGAACAAGGCCATGGCAGCGACGTCCAGTCTGACGACTGCGTACCTCCTGACAGGGCCTGCGGGCACTCTGGGTAAGTTACGGAAAACAAGCGAGAAAAGGCGGGTCAATGACCCGCCTTTTGCTTATTCTGCCGGTTGCGCCTGCAATTGGCTGGACGCAGACAGCAGCTTGTTATTGAGCTTCAGGAACAGCCAGACAGTCGCAATCTGCACCACGATCAATGGGGCATAGAGCGCGAAGTAGGCAAAGGACATGGAGCCAACGACCCCGAGCTTCACCAAACCCGCATTGATCACAAAGTTGCCGAACACGAACAGGCCTACACCGGGGCAAACCAAGGCGTAAGAACCGGGAGACTTTTCCGAACCCGCGATCCAGCGATCATAATAACCAACCCGCTTCATGACTGACCAGCCGATCAAGCCAAACAGGATCTGGACTGCAAACAGGCTAATCAGGAACACATAGACGCCCCCAGCAGTCACAGGCGCATCAAAGTTATGGGCAAGGCTCATCTTGATGCGGTAGATAGCGATGCCGATCACAGTCAAAAACGGGATGATGATCCAAAGGGTTGGCGTGGTTTCACCCGCTGCCTTGTGTTCCATCATGGAACGGAAACCAAGGATCAGCTTGATCGTTCCCATCACAATCGCGGCGCCAAGAAAGAAGATACTCCCTGCAATACCAATGGCCGCGATCACCTTCGTATGGCTCATGGCCGCTGGTGCGGAAAACCCGACGCCGATCATCGCAAAAGCAAACACGGAGAGCATCTGACCCAGGCTGTTGTTCTTCGCGCAGTCATAACCGCCCTCTGTCAGCACGCGGGAGATAAAACTCAGATAGATGCGAAAACCGAACACACCGATGGCCGTCAATGCCAGCAGTGAGAGGGGGAACAGCATCTCGCGGACCTCCCAAAGCCCCGGAACAAACACCGCACCAGCAATGAAGCTGACATTGACCGTCATGGCCAACGCCAGCGGAATAGTCATCAGCTGACTTTCCGCATTGGAGGTTTGAAAGCCTTTGAAAACCTTGGTGTTCTTCCATTTTCCGTACTCTGAAAAGTTCCAGAATAACAACCGGAAATGTATTAGAGAGAAGAAGAGAATCCCAAGCGTTGCCACAACGATCACAGCTTGCATGGCCAAGGAACCAGTGCTGAACGCCTGCATTAGCGAGTCAAAGCTGGCAATTGGAGAGCCTTTATGTGGGGTCATCCACATGAGATACATAAAGAAGCTGATAGCAAGCCCGCCTGCACCAACAGCGGACAGGAAGTACAGAGGCGAATACCGCTCACCTAAATTAGAAAGATAACGCATTGGGCTAATCCTTTTTCAGAGTCAAGTTCATTATATTAGATAACTCTAAAATAACAAGATATGAAAATTAGGATGATCTAATATTAAAATAGCGCATTGAAATAGAACGGGAACCTTCTAAACAAACTGGTCGCGGAAACTCTGCTTTGGCTCAGATTTGAGATTTAATTATTTGAAATTTTTTGGGTTTTCACAGGAGCATCGAGCGGATACCCTAAGCGTTCTCTTTTTGTTTTCCCGGAGCCAATTTTGCTGCATGCATTCTATAAGTGGGCATCCAATCGGGTTGATCCATTCGCCAAAAATCACATGGAATGGGAGGGCAAGACGCATCTGCAACAGCTGTGGTCGCTCCTGTTCATCTTTCCAAAGCACACGCTTGTTCTTCTGCTGGTGGTGCTGGTTGAGACCATCCTCACGGTCTCGCTGCTCTCATTTGTCGGCTTCCTGATCGATCAGTTGGAAGCAAGCGGTCCCGAGCTTTTCTGGCAGCAGAATATGTGGCTAATCGCAGGGGCTGCAATCGCGTTTCTTTTAGCAAAGCCCTTGTTTTCAATTGCTTATGAAGTCCTGATTTCGCTCACGCTGCACGTCAATATTCTTACCGCGACCCGGGTGACGTTCTTCGACCGGCTGCTCAAGCAGGACATGACGTTTTTTCAAAAGGAGTTTGCGGGGAATCTGGCCAGCAAAACGTTTGTGGGTGGTCGTGAAGTTGCAGAGATGTTCTGGGCGGGGATCGGTGTTGTTGTCCCGAATGTCTTCTTCGCCGGATCACTGCTGATCGCATTGTCATGGCTGCATTGGTACCTTGGAGTCGTCATGCTGCTCTGGATCGGGCTATTCGCTGTTCTTGCGTATGTCCGTGTGCCAATCATTCGCGATGCATCGAAATCAGCCTCAGACATCGCCCATGCAGTGAACGGATCGGTCGTCGATGTTTACTCCAACATTCAGACTGTGAAGCTTTTTCAAGGCAACGAACGCGCCAATGGCCAGTTCACGGATCAACTCAGAGGTTTCCGAGTGGCGATGATCCAGTTTCGTACCACGGTGGTGACATCGCGAATGCTTGTTGCTGTCATTGGGGCGTGTGGGCTTGCTACATTCACCGGACTCAGCCTCGTTCTGTGGTACCAACAGGCCATTACCACAGGGGAGGTCGCGATCGTTCTAGGCTTTGCTATTCGTCTGGAAAGCAAACTCCTTGAAATCTTTGCTCAATTGACCGGCCTGTTCCGCTCTTATGGATCATTCAAGTCCACCGCCAGAACGATGGAGCACTCGCTCGGCCTTGTTGACGACAGCGATGCCAAGGACTTTCAATTCAACAAAGGCTTGATTGAGTTCAAGAACGTCAACTTCGCATACGGCCAGCAAACCGCCATTGTGAAGGACTTGAACTTCACACTTCATCCGGGAGAGAAGGTTGGTATTGTTGGACATTCAGGCGCAGGCAAGTCCACCGTCGTGAATTTGCTTCTGCGCATGTACGATGTTGAGGGCGGAGCAATCAACATTGACCATCAGAACCTGCGCAACGTAACGCAGGAATCTCTGCGCTCGGAAATTGGATTGGTGACACAGGATACATCGCTGTTTCATAGATCCATATTCGACAACATCTCGCTGGGAAGCGACGAAGCCACCATGGAAGAGGTGCGCGCCGCTGCCCGAAGAGCGCACGCTTTGGAGTTTATCGAAGCACTGGTAGACAACAAAGGCCGCCGAGGCTTTGAGGCGTTCGTAGGCGAGCGTGGCATCAAACTCTCCGGTGGCCAACGCCAGCGTATTGCCTTGGCCCGCGTTTTCCTGAAAAACCCGCCAATTCTGATTCTGGATGAAGCAACATCGGCGCTCGATACCAAACTGGATGCGGACATTCAGGAGATTCTGAATGACGTGATGAAGGACAAAACAACTCTGGCCATCGCCCACCGCCTGACGACTGTGGCAAGAATGGATCGCCTGATTGTGATGGACAAAGGACAGATCACCGAAACCGGCACTCATGCAGAATTACTGGGAAAAGGTGGTCTCTATGCGGAGTTGTGGCACAATCAATTCTATGGAGTAAAAACCGCAGAAACGGAGCTGACGCCAACTGCTGCGCAGTAAGATCCCGGTAAGAAGAGAATTGCGCTGCCCTCTTTGATGATCTAGCGTTTGAAGGACCATCACAATGCTTTTCATCTGGGGAGGGCAGCATGACAGAGTTTGGCACAACACTTAGTTCGAGGGAGCTGAAGAAATATCGAGCTCTTATCAATGGTTTGCAGTGTGATGGATCCTCTGGTGAAACCATTGAAATGATCTGCCCAAGCACCGGATTGCCCTTTGCAACGATTCCTCGTTGCAGCGCGGCTGATGTGGGAAGAGCCGTTTCTGCCGCCAGAGCAGCACTTGGCTCCTCCGAGTGGTCCAGCCTGTCCGCCGGCCAGCGCGGAGAGCGTTTGCACCGCCTTGCAGAGCTGATTACTCAAAACCGGGACCGCCTTGCTGAGCTTGAAGCCCGCGACACCGGCAAACCGCTCAGTCAGGGCTACGGCGATATAGATACTGCGGCCCAGTACTTCCGCTTTTATGGCGGGGCAGCTGACAAGGTCACCGGAGACACCCTCCCAATCGCCACTGACCACCTTGCAATGACCGTTCGTGAACCCCACGGCGTGGTTGCTTCCATCGTGCCGTGGAACTACCCCATGCAAATCTTCGCCCGTGTTGCGGGAGCTGCCTTGGCCATGGGCAATACGCTGGTGGTCAAACCCGCCGAAGACGCGTGCTTATCGGTGATCGAAACCGCCAACCTCGCACTGGAAGCTGGCTTCCCACCCGGAGTGCTTAACATCCTGACTGGTCTGGGAGAAGAAGCAGGAGCCGCGCTCTCCTTCAATCCGGAAGTGGATTTCATCACCTTCACGGGCTCTCCGGATGTAGGGTCCATGATTCAGTCCGCCGCCGCCCGCAATCACATCGGCTGCACACTGGAGCTCGGCGGCAAGTCACCGCAAATTGTCTTTGAAGATGCCAACCTGGACAAGGCACTGCCAGTCATTCAGGACTGCCTGTTAATGAACGGCGGCCAGACCTGTTCCGCGGGATCTCGTGTTCTGGTGCATCAAAGCCTCTGGGATGAGGCAATCGATAAGCTCAGAACCGGCTTCCGAAGTGCCGTCGCAGGCCCCTACAAGGACGACAGAGATCTGGGCCCCTTGATCAACGCAAGCCAGCTGCGCCGCGTAAACGCCTTCTGTGAGCAGGCAGAAGCAGACGGCATCCCACTTCTTGGTGAAGGCACCATAGCCCCGGACGCACCCGTAGAAGGCTACTACACAACCGCAAAAGTCTATGGCCCGGTTCCGGTCGAACACCCGCTTGCACAGGACGAAGTTTTTGGTCCGGTCCTCTCTCTGATACCATTCCGCACAGAGGAAGAAGCGATCCACCTCGCAAATGCCACCGCCTATGGGCTTGTAGCAGGGGTCTGGACCCACGATATCTCCAGAGCAACCCGTGTTGCCAAAGCCCTTCGCTCCGGTCAGGTCTTTGTAAATACCTACGGCGCTGGAGGGGGCGTTGAACTCCCGTTTGGCGGGGTTAAAAAATCAGGCCACGGCAGAGAAAAAGGCTTTGAAGCCCTTAAAGAATTCTCTGTTCTGAAAACCATTGTTGTTAGTCACGCATAAAGCGGACTGACAGATGCGGGAGGAATAGCGTGTCAGGACGATTGGAAGGAAAAACAGCAATAATTACGGGTGGAGCTGCGGGCTTTGGGGAAGGCATCGCACGAAAGTACGCGCAAGAAGGGGCTGCGGTGATCATCGCTGACCTGAACGGCGTTGCAGCACAAAACCTTGCAGAGGACATTGGTGACAGTGCCTACGCCATAGAAACAGACGTCACCGTGCGCTCGGATGTCAAAGCCATGGTTGCCCACGCGATGGAGAGAACCGGGCGCGTTGATATTGTGGTCAACAACGCTGGCTACACCCATCGCAACTGCCCAATGGCACAGGTCGATGAAAATAACTTTGACCGAATTCTCGAGGTCAATGCAAAGGCGATCTACCTGACGACGCTTGAAGTTCTTCCCGAGCTGGAAAAACAGGGTGGGGGTGTCATCATCAACACCGCCTCAACAGCAGGCATCCGACCCCGTCCGGGTCTCACCTGGTACAACGCCTCCAAGGGTTGGGTGATCACGGCAACCAAATCCATGGCCGTGGAACTTGCCCCCCAGAACATCCGGGTCAATGCCCTGTGCCCCGTTGCTGGCGAAACCGGTATGCTGGAACTCTTCATGGGCGAGGATACACCGGAAAAACGCCAACAGTTTCGCGATAGCATTCCGCTCGGACGCCTATCAAAGCCGGAAGATGTTGCCAGCGCAGCACTCTGGCTCGCCTCGGAGGAAGCACAGTTCATTACGGGAGTTGCGTTGGAAGTCGATGGAGGAAGGACAATCTGATGGCTTTCGGAGCCGCGGGATTAATCCACGTCGATGGTCATGGCTGATGAGGTTACAACGCGGTTGCGACCGGATTTCTTGGCCCGGTACAAACAACGGTCCGCGACCCTGAGAGCACTGACCAGCGTATCTTCGCTACCGGAAGACAGGCCGACGCTGATCGTAGGCGCAAACGTATGCTCGTCATTGCCGGGGTCAGTCACTGGCATGGAACTTCTCAGCTCAGAGAGAAATTGCTTTGCAGTTGGCTCGTCAGTATCCGGCAGAGCAACGCAAAACTCATCTCCACCAATACGAATGGCAACCCCGTTGCAGGGCAGGAGATCCGAAATGCGATGAGCAACGGAGATAATTAGGTTATCTCCAGTTTCATGGCCAAACTTGTCATTGATCTGCTTGAAGCGATCAATGTCGATCATGGCATATCGCATCTCCCTACCAGCTTGGGCCTGACTTCCGTGAAGCTTGTCGACCACGTCGTAAAGATGACGGCGGTTGAACAAACCCGTCATCGGATCCCGGTGCGCCATCTCAGTCAGCTCCGCAATGCGGTCCAGCTGGTTGAGGTTTTGCGAAACCCGTAACAGCAACTCTTCAGGCGTACAGCTCTTCTTCAGAAAGTCGTTGGCCCCGGACTTGAGGAACTTTGCTGTAAGGGCTGGATCGTCTTTGGATGATATCCCGATAACTGCCAAAGTGTTGGCGCTATGTGTCCGACGAATTTGCGTTATCATCTCAAAGCCGGAGGCGCCCGGTAGTGAGTCATCAATGATCAGCAACTTGATATCTGGATGTTGCTGCAGCACCTCAAGCACATTCTGACCTGAAGTCGCGGTGAGTACGTTGAGGCAATAAAGTTGCAGTCGTTTTTTTAAGAACGCCCGCGCTTTTGAGGAATCATCGATAAGCAAAACCTTGGTGCTGAAGTTCCGATCAACCCGGTTCACTAAGCCACCTAGATAACCAAGGCTTGCGGGCGAATCCTTGAGCACATAATCCACGATGCCCTTCTTAAGGATCGACCGGCGAGTGCGCTGGTCAAAGCGTCCGGAGAACACGATGGTCGGCAGGCCAGCGTCAATTGTCAGGTCCACAACCTCGCCATCAGGAGCATCTGGAAGCGTCAGATCAACGAGAGCAAGGAAAGGCTTCAACTTTCCTTCATCAAGGATCTCCTTGGCCTGAGCGTAGGTTTTGACTGTTGTCACATGGTAAGGACCGGCACGTTCAATTTCGCTCACCGTAATGCGCGCAAAGAAATTGGCGTCTTCAACAAGAAGAATGCTCTTTTTCTGATCTGGCATGTGCTGTCCTCAAAAACCGGTAAGTGCGATAAAATTGCGCCTGCAATCCATCGAGCGCTATTGATATCCTAGAATAGCGGTTCTAATAAACAGTATTTGAAATACACTTAAAATTAAAAACAAAATTGCATTAAAGTTAAATAAAATTAAAATTTATATTAAGAGGAGTGCCGCATGTGATTAATCACCCTCTAGTGGTAAAAATGTATAGGTAAAACTTCCTAATTCATTATATTCAGTAATGTCTCTATCAAAAGATGAACCGTCTATATTGGAAGGAGTTTATAGGCGGGATGTAAGTTGGAGTGTCCCGTAAGTATACCATCAGTAGTAGTGTTGTAACGGGGCGTGCAGTAGACGCAAAAATCTTGGATTGCTGGTGCTTTATTTTACACTCAATGAGTGTGGTATCCACAGGTTCTCGCGCAAACCACACCCACCGGAACCAGATTTAGACGTTCATCAGCAGATATTCGCGCTCCCACGCGCTGATGACCGACATAAAGGTCTCATACTCTTCTAGTTTAATGGCACGATAGGTCGCAATAAACTGCTCGCCAAAGATGTTCATCAGATCCTCTTGCTCCTCGAACTCATCAACCGCATGAAGCAGCGTACGAGGCAGCCTACTCATGATTTCGCTGTTATCTGTGTCCCGTGGGTTATCTGGCTCAATCCCTTTCTTGATGCCCAGATACCCAGCTGCAAGGCTCGCAGCGATCACAAGGTAAGGGTTTGCATCAGAGCCCGGAACACGGTTCTCCAGACGCCGCGCCTCGGGTGAAGAGTTTGGGACGCGTAGACCAACAGTTCGGTTGTCATAGCCCCAAAACAGATTACTCGGTGATCCGCTGTTGCGTGCGCTCCGCCGATAAGAGTTCACGTAGGGGGCCATAATCGGCATCAGGGCAGGCAGATAATGCTGGTGCCCGCCGATGAAATGAAAGAAGGCAGGGGTGGCGTCGTTGTCCGCGCCGGTAAAGATGTTCTTGCCGGTAGCTCTGTCCACGATGGACTGGTGGATATGCATCGACGAACCCGGTTGAGACGACATCGCTTTTGCCATGAAGGTCGCATATATCCCGTGCCTCAGCGCAGCCTCGCGGATGGTGCGTTTGAACATGAAGGCCTGATCCGCGAGCTCCAGAGGATGCCCGTGGCGCAGATTGATCTCCATCTGCGCAGCGCCCTCTTCATGAATAAGCGTGTCGATCTCCAGGCCTTGCGCCTCTGAAAGATCGTAGATGTCGTCGATCAACTCATCAAACTCATTGAGAGCGGAAATCGAATAGGATTGCCTGCCAACCTCGGGGCGACCAGAACGGCCAATAGGCGGTTCCAGCGGATAGTCAGGATCAGTATTCGGTTTGACCAGATAAAACTCCACTTCCGGTGCGATAATCGGATTCCAGCCCTCAGCATCGTAAAGCTCAAGAACACGCTTCAAAACATTGCGTGGAGCAACCGGAAAGGGCTTACCTTCCTTGGTGAAGGCATCATGGATAAGCTGCGCTGTCGGGTCGGTTTCCCACGGCACCACCGTCAGCGTCGAATAATCGGGCTGAAAATAAAGGTCGCCATCCGTTGGGCTATATTGAAAGCGCTCATCATTTGCAGGGTAATCGCCTGAAATGGTCTGGGCAAAGATGGACGACGGCATCGTCAGCGTATTGCTGCTGAAGAACTTGTTTGTCGGCATCATCTTGCCGCGCGGAACTCCGGCAATGTCAGGCACAACGCATTCGATATCGCCAATGTTACGGGCTTGCAGCCAGGTGCGTGCTTCCTCAAGGTTGCTCACACCGCGCATGTTGGGCGCTGTTTCATCTTCTGGATAATTCTCAGAACTCATAGGACTTCCAATAGGGTTGCTGCCCAGCTCGTAAGGCAATCGTTCGTGAGTGAAATAACATTTCAGCTCTTTACAGCTGCTAAAAAGCGCCCAGTTTTCTTTTGGTTGTAGACGTAGTTTAGCAGAAGTGAACACAACTCGGATACTCAGCTGTTTGGTAGAACTTTAAGCAGACCATCCACGAACTTCTCCTTGATTTCGCCCTCTGAGCCCGAAATCCACCAGCCTCAAAACGCGCCGCAATCCTCGGTTCAGATGATGAAAGTGGACTTATGAAGAGCTATCACATTGAAAAGACTTCTGTTTCATGAGTTGCGCTATATCCGCTGCAGCACTGACTCACAATTGTGCACCTATACCGGCAACTAACCCGACATTTCTAATGAACACGCCCCTCAAACAGTCCCCAAAAGGGTTAGAGCGGGGATCTGAAGCCCATGTCATCAATGACCCCTTAATTTATAGGGGATCTACGGCATTCCTATAAAATGCCGATTTGGAATGTAGGTCGAAATTAATCCATCCGCACAAGGATGTACCATGCGGCTAAATGCAGGAATCTGGTGCGCAAGTGTGCTTCGAACCCCTGTATTTGATATTGGAGTGTTTGAGGATGAGAAGCTTGGTTTTAGTGTCAGGAGCTGCCGCTATGGCGCTCTCGCTGTCTGACGCTCTCGCTGAAGACCGCGTTGTAAACGTATACAACTGGTCCGATTATATCGACATGCAGGTTCTCACCGACTTCGAAGAGGAGACCGGCATCTCCGTAAACTATGATACCTATGACTCCAATGAAGTTCTGGAAACAAAACTGCTGACCGGCAAAACCGGTTATGATGTGGTCGTCCCCAGCGCCACCTATCTCCAACGGCAGATACAAGCAGGCGTTTATCAGAAGCTCGACAAAAGCAAACTCCCTAATCTCAAACATATGGATCCGCTCCTGCAAGAACGTGTCACAGTATACGACCCCGGCAATGAGTTCTCGGTCAACTACATGTGGGGCACGTCTGGCTATGGTGTGAACGAAGATCAGGTGCGGTCCCTCAACCCCGAGGCTCCAATCGGCAGTTGGGAACTGCTCTTTAACGTGGAAGAGCTTGCAAAGATTGCCGGGTGCGGCGTCTATGTGATGGATGAGCCGGAAGAAATGTTCCCGGTTGCCATGCATTATCTCGGCTTAAGCCCCAACTCCAACAGTCCTGAAGACATTCGGAAAGCCGGTGTATTGCTGGAAACAATTCGTCCGCATATCCGGAAGTTTCACAACTCTGAATTCGTAGGCGCCCTGGCAACCGGTGAGATCTGTCTCGCCTATGGGTGGTCAGGCGACATATTGCAGGCAAAGAACCGCGCGGTTGAGGTGGGCAAGGGTGTTGAAGTCACCTTCATCTTGCCCAACGAAGGCGCACAGATGTGGTTTGACCAGATCGCAATTCCTGCAGATGCAGAAAACCTTGAAGAGGCCTATGAGTTCATCAACTACCTGATGCGCCCTGAGGTAATTGCACGGATGTCCGACTACGTCTTTTACGCCAACGGCAATAAGGACGCGACTGTTTTGGTCAAAGAGGAAGTGACGTCAAATTCAAATATCTATCCGCCCGATGAAGTAAAGCAGCGCTTATACACCATCAGTGTAAAGCCGCTCCTCGCACAGCGCCTCATGAACCGTGCATTTACAACGGTAAAATCAGCGCACTAAGGGCATACCAGCGAGAACAGAAGGGGGGATCTGTGAGATTTAACCCCACCTAAGCCCGCGTTCTAATCTGGGCTTAGATAAAGGATAGGAGTACTGGTGAAGAAACCGCTCGGTCCTGTTCGTCGCGCCTTTTCGCCTTGGGACAACCCGAGTGAGCAACCCTTTATCGAATTTTGTAATGTCACCAAGCGATTTGGCAGGGTCGTTGCCGTAGATGACCTTTCCCTTAAAATCTATGAGCGAGAGTTCCACGCGCTGCTGGGCGGGTCAGGTTGCGGCAAAACCACCCTCATAAGAATGCTTGCTGGATTTGAGGTTCCCTCAGAAGGGCAGATCTATCTGCAAGGGCAGGACCTATCCGGAGTGCCGCCCTACAAGCGCCCAATGAACATGATGTTCCAATCCTACGCCTTGTTCCCCCATATGAGTGTTACAAAGAACATTGCATTTGGCTTGGAAATGGATGGCTTGCCCTCCCGTGAGATCAAAGACCGTGTCTATGACATGCTTGCTCTGGTCAGACTGGAAGGCTTCGCTAAGCGCAGACCGCACCAACTCACCGACGGGCAGCGTCAGCGTGTTGCTCTCGCCAGATCTCTTGCCAAACGGCCGAAAGTTCTTCTCCTTGATGAGCCTCTGGCTGCACTAGAGAAAAAGCTCCGCGAAGAAACCCAGCTGGAGCTGATCAACCTGCAGGAACAACTGAAAATCACATTCCTGATCGTTACACATGATCAGGAAGAGGCCATGACCGTGGCGGACCGCATCTCACTGATGCACATGGGCAAGATCATGCAGAACGCGACGCCCGGCGAAATTTACGAGCAACCCAACTCCCGCTTTGTTGCGGAGTTTCTCGGTGATATCAATGTCCTGGATGGGCAGATCAGCAAGAAACAGGACGACGAAGTTCAGCTCTATTCGTCGGTTTTAGGCGATCATCTGGATGTGCACTATCCAACACCTGCTGAGGTCGGAGACCATGCAGCCCTTGCCATCCGTCCAGAAAAGATGCGGATCTCACTTGATAAACCAGAGCAAACCGACATCAATGCCATCCGTGGCGAGGTTTGGGATATCGCTTACATGGGTGACGTATCAATCTATCACGTCAAGGTGGCTGAGACTGAAACACTCCGGGCAATCGTTGCCAACACAACGCGGCTGGTGCAACGACCAATCACTTGGGAGGATCAGGTTTGGCTGTCATGGGACAGTGATGCCGGCGTGATCCTGTTAGCGTGAGGTGTGGCAAATGATAGACCATAACCTCTCATCCGTCGGCCTCACCAGAACCGAACCTGCGCCGGCACCGCGCCACGAACCCGAGGCCCCCGAAAACACGCCAACCAACCCAACCGGAACTTGGGGCCGCTTCGCGCTCATCTGTGTGCCATACGTCTGGCTCCTGCTGTTCTTCCTCATCCCGTTTGTCATTGTGGCTATGGTATCTCTGGACGAAGTCACGGTCGCAGTTCCTCCTTATCTGCCAGTCATTGAGTGGGGCAGGGGTGTTGCAGGCCTCTGGGAGGCTGTGCAGCACTGGTCGCTCAGCAATTATGTAAGGCTGGTAGAAGAGGCACTTTATTGGCAAGCCTATCTATCGAGTTTGCGTATCGCATTCTTATCAACACTACTGACGGTGCTTGTCGGCTTCCCAATCGCCTATGGTATGGCACGAGCACCAAGAAGCTGGCAGCCCATATTGGTGATGATGGTCATCTTGCCCTTCTGGACAAGCTTTCTGATCCGAGCCTATGCATGGATCGGTATCCTAAGGACAGATGGCCTGCTCAATCAGGCGTTATTGTCCGTTGGTCTGATCAATGAACCATTGTTTCTGCTCAATACCAGCGGCGCTGTCTATGTCGGTATCATCTACACATACCTGCCCTTCATGGTCCTCCCGCTCTATTCAGCTTTAGAGAGGCTGGATACCACACTGACCGAGGCTGCTGAGGATCTCGGATGCCCGCCATGGAAGACCTTCTGGTATGTAACTGTGCCACTTGCAAAGCCGGGCCTGATCGCAGGCTGCCTGCTTGTCTTCATCCCGGTTATGGGGGAGTTTATCATTCCAGACCTTTTGGGAGGCTCATCAACGCAGATGATTGGTCAGACCCTCTGGGTCGAATTCTTCTCGCACAGAGATTGGCCCATTGCCTCGGCTATTACCATTGTCTTACTGGCAGTGCTAATCATCCCAATCCTGCTGTTCCAGCGTCATGAAACCCGCCGCAGCGAGGAGGAGACGTGATGCTGTCAAGACCAAGCTGGTTCAACATTACATCACTCGTTGTGGGCTTCAGTTTCCTTTACCTGCCCATTGTCATCTTGATTGTTTTCTCGTTCAATGACGCTCAGTTGGCGACGGTTTGGTCCGGGTTCTCAACCAGATGGTATGGTGGGATGTTGCAAAACGAGCAACTCATGCAGGCAGTCTGGATCACGCTCCGGATCGGCCTCACTTCTGCCACGCTGGCGACCGTTCTTGGAACCCTGGCGGCTCTGGTCTTGGCTCGACAAGGACGCTTCTTTGGACGTTCACTTTTTTCAGGGATGATCTACGCACCTCTGGTCATGCCTGAAGTCATCCTCGGACTATCCTTAGTACT
Organism: Pseudovibrio japonicus; assembly: GCF_014651595.1. GTDB lineage: Bacteria > Pseudomonadota > Alphaproteobacteria > Rhizobiales > Stappiaceae > Pseudovibrio > Pseudovibrio japonicus. The sequence continues at coordinate 78,639 of NZ_BMXE01000009.1, forward strand.
CCTGTTCGTGGCCATGGATCAGAACCAGGGCTTCTGGACCATCATGATCGCGCACACCACATTTTCCATGTGCTACGTGACAGTCATTGTGCAATCGCGGCTCTCTGAATTTGACCGCTCTCTGGAGGAGGCCGCCATGGATTTGGGATGCCCGCCCGTCCGCACCTTCTTCCATATCACGTTACCCCAGATCCTTCCGGGCATTCTGGCAGGCTGGATGCTGGCATTCACGCTTTCATTGAATGATCTGGTGATCGCAAGCTTCAACGCTGGCCCTGAAACTACTACTTTGCCAATGCGAATTTATGGGCAAGTCAAACTGGGCGGAACACCTGAGATCAACGCCATTAGCACCATACTGATCCTGCTGATGACAGTTGGTGTCATTTTAGCTTCTGTGCTTACCAAACGGCAAAGGCTTAAGCGTATGGAGGAGGAGCGACTCGCAGCAGCGCACCTTTGAAAAGATTTCACCCTGTGGGGATACCCAATAGTGAGATTGTGTGCTGCAAACATTCATTCCTCCGGGCTTTGTGATCTCCATCTCAACAAATAGTCGCTCTCCGCATAAAGAGCACTTGGCGAGGACATAAAACCGGTCTATCAACGATGAGATCGCTATACATATTTTCCCTAGTAGGGAAGGCAGGGTGCTGGTCCAAATGGAGGACCAATATCCCAATGCCAGCATGAAAATGTAGTATTGCTTGCGTTTTGGGGAATGAGAAGCGCGAGTTCTGCCAAGTCATGTATTGGGAGTATACAATGAATAAAGTTTATCCAAGCGCTGCCGCTGCTTTGGAGGGGCTTACCTTTGATGGCATGACCGTCATGGCAGGTGGGTTTGGTCTCTGTGGCATTCCGGAAAATCTGATTATTGCGCTGCGGGATTCAGGTGCAAAAGACCTGACCGCCATCTCCAACAATGCAGGCGTTGACGACTTCGGTCTGGGCCTCTTGTTGCAAACCCGCCAGATCAAGAAGATGGTGTCTTCTTACGTTGGCGAGAACGCGACCTTCGAGCGCCAATATCTGGACGGTGACCTTGAGTTGGAGTTCAATCCGCAGGGCACTCTTGCTGAACGCATCCGTGCCGGCGGTGCAGGTATCCCGGGTTTTTACACCAAAACCGGCGTTGGCACCCTGATTGCTGAAGGCAAAGAACACAAAGACTTCAACGGTGAAACCTACATCATGGAAACCGGTCTGGTATCTGATGTGTCGCTGGTAAAAGCCTGGAAAGCCGACAAGGAAGGCAACCTGATCTTCCGTAAAACGGCACGCAATTTCAACCCGATGATGGCAACCGCAGGTAAGACCACTGTTGTTGAGGTTGAAGAGCTCGTAGAGATCGGCGAACTGGATCCGGATCAGATTCACACTCCAGGTATCTTTGTTGACCGGATCGTTGCCGGCTCATTCGAAAAGCGCATCGAACAGCGCACCATCCGCGAAGCTTAAGGGAGGGCATATATCATGGCTTGGAATCGTGACGAAATGGCCGCCCGTGCGGCAAAAGAACTGAAAGATGGTTTCTACGTGAACCTTGGCATTGGCATCCCGACACTGGTTGCCAACTACATTCCCGATGGCATGAATGTAGCTCTTCAGTCTGAAAACGGCATGCTCGGCATGGGCCCGTTCCCAACCGAAGACGAAGTGGATGCCGACCTGATTAACGCTGGCAAGCAGACCATCACCGAGCTTGACCGCACCAGCTACTTCTCTTCTGCTGACAGCTTTGGAATGATCCGCGGCGGCCACATTGACTTGTCTATTCTCGGCGCAATGGAAGTCTCCGAAGAAGGCGATCTCGCCAACTGGATGATCCCCGGCAAGATGGTCAAGGGCATGGGCGGCGCAATGGACCTTGTGGCAGGCGTCAAGCGCGTTGTCATTATTATGGACCACACCAACAAACGCGGCGATAAAAAGCTCCTCCACAAATGCGCCCTACCACTCACCGGCGTAAAATGCGTAGACCGCATCATCACCAACCTCGGAGTGTTCGACGTTGTTGATGGTGGTCTGAAGGTCGTCGAAATGGCCGATGGTGTAACGATGGACGAGATCAAAGAAAAAACCGAAGCAAATCTGGTAGACTGATTTAACTTAATACTTCTTAGGACGTAGAGGGAGGGCAATGTGCTCTCCCTTTTTGTTTGTGTTTGATAAGAGCACTTGGTAACAGCTCCCTAAAAAAAGGCGGAAAGCGAATGATCGTTCTAAATCAAGATCAATTCATCGCTGCAGGTGCACTACGAGAAGTGTACGTACATCCGGAATTTCACGATCGATGCATCAAAGTTGAAAAAAATCATGGAGGTGAAGGTGGGGCGGCTACATTAGCTGAGATCGTTTATTTTGAATACCTTAAGAAAACACGACGACAGCAGCGTTTCGGGGCAATTGCATCTTATCATGGAGTTGTTGTGACAAGTAGAGGGCTTGGTACGGTATTTGACTTGGTTCGAGACGAGGAAACAGGAAAGACTTCCAGAACCTTATATTCTGAAATGTGCAAGCAGCATAATGACGTAGAGAAGGAACGGCACGAGAGAGAACTACGTGCTTTCAAGCATCGTCTTCTAAAAGATGCTGTTCTTGTTACGGATTTGTCACCTTGGAACATATGCGTCCAGAGGTTGAAGGGAGGACAGATTCGATACTTCTTAATTGATGGCTCCGGACATCCGAACGCTCTACGGTATAATCGGTTCAGGATTTTCATTAAGATGTTCCGACAATTATCGCATCGGAAACTAACGTCATATAATGTTTTGAAAACCTATTGCGTTGATTATGAGCTTTCGAAGATCCACTGGAGGGGAGTAGAAGAATAGCTTTCCTTTCAGTATGGCTTGGTCTTTGGTGGCTGATGCCACATTTGCAGAGCTAACGGCCTGCTTAAAAACTTGAAGCAGCTTTTCTTACCTGTTATCTCCCTTAGTATAAATAATTAAGGTCTAACTGAGGAGCTCTATGTGATCCCAATAGACGTACTTGCCGGTTTCTTCACCGTTACTGTTTTGTTGGCGCTGGCTCCGGGCCCAGACAACATCTTTGTGCTGACACAGTCCGCAGTGTCTGGTCGTATGGCAGGGATTGCAGTGACGCTTGGGCTTTGTACTGGTCTCATCTTTCACACAACGGCAGTTGCCCTTGGTGTGACTGCAATTTTCCAGGCATCTGAGATGGCATTTACTGCTGTGAAGGTGTTGGGCGTCGGTTATCTGCTTTATCTCGCATGGGGAGCTTTCAGGGCGAAGCCTGAGCCACTAAAGCAAGACAAGGTTGATCAGTCTTCGTTGATTCCGCTGTACCGTCGTGGCGTGATCATGAACATAACCAACCCAAAGGTTGCGATCTTCTTTCTGTCGTTTTTCCCGCAGTTTATCAATCCGGCCCACGGCCCTTTGATGCCGCAGTTCTTCACGTTAGGCGCTGTGTTCATTCTGTCGGCTATCTTGGTATTCGGCAGCATCGCGTTTGCTGCCGGAACGATTGGAGAGCGTTTGAGCAAATCAGTGAAGGCTCAAAAGGTCATGAACCGCATCGCATCCGCTGTCTTCGTTGGCATGGCGCTAAAGCTGGCAGCAGCCACGAGATAACGAACACACCAGTCTGAAATAAAAAATCCGCCGAAGTTCTCGGCGGATTTTTTTACGTTGGTGCCGTAGAAATTACTCGGCAGGCGCCATTGCAGCCTCTTTGGAGAAACGCTTGTTAGCGCGCTTCTCGCGGAAGGTATCGGCGCTTGTTTTTGCCAGCATAATCACTGGAATAATGCCTACAAGCACGATGGAGAGAGCCGGTAAAGCTGCATCCTCGAACGCCTCGGTCGATGCAGAATTGTAAACCGTGGTTGCCAGCGTTTCGAAGTTAAACGGGCGCAGCAGCAACGTCGCCGGAAGCTCCTTCATGCACTCTACAAAAGACAGCAGAGCAGCAGACAGGATCACGGGTTTCATCAACGGCATATGCACGCGGCCAAGTGTGCCCCACGCGGTATGGCCAAGGCTGCGGGACGCCATGTCATAGTGTGGAGTGATCTTCCCAAAGCCGCCATCAATCTGACCGTAAGACATCGCCAGAAAACGCACCACGTAAGCATAAATGAGCGCAGTGCCTGAGCCGATCAGCAGCAACCCGGTTCCAAAGCCAAACAGCGCTTGTGTGCTTGCGGAGATCATGTTGTCCAATGCGGCGACCGGGAACAAAATACCGACAGCCAGAATTGTGCCGGGAACAGCATACCCGATTGAGGCAACGCGGCCCAGGAACGTGGTGACGTTGCTTGGGAACAAGCGGCGGCGATAGGCCAGCATCAGGCTGATGGCGATGGAAACCGCAGCAGCCACAGCCGCAAGCCAGAGGGTATTGCCAGCAGCGGCCCATAGAGCAGGCTCAAACAGGTCTTCAATACGGCGGCTTGCCCGGCTCAGCAGCAACAGGGACGGGAAGAGGAAACCCAAAATGATTGGCAAGGAGCAGATAACGACAGCAAGCCAACCACGCCAGCCTTTTAGTTCATAGCTCGGTAAAGCACGATACGTGCCGGTGGTTTGGTGGAAGCGTTGTTTGCGCCGCCCATAATACTCAAAGAACATCAGTGCCAGCACAAACACCAGCATGATTGTTGCGATCTGTGCAGCACCGGTCAGGTTTGAGCGGTTGAGCCACGTGTCATAAACGGAAAAGGTTAGCGTCTGAACGCCGAAGAAAGAGACTGCGCCAATATCATTGAGGCACTCCATCAGGGCGAGCGTGACACCAACGACGATCGCGGGACGTGCCAGCGGTAAAGCGACTTTCCAGAACAGGCGAAGCGGACCTGCCCCGAGTGTGCGGGAAACATCCAGTGCGCAGGCCGACTGGATCAGGAATGAAGCACGGGCACTCAGGTAAACATAGGGGTAAAGAACAAACCCCATCACAAACATGGCGCCGCCAAGAGAGCGGATCTCCGGGAACCAGTAGTCGCGAGAAGTCTGGAAACCAAAGACACTGCGGATCAGGCTTTGTACAGGCCCCGTGTAATCCAGTAGCTCAACATAGGAAAAAGCAATAATGTAGGTCGGCACAGCAAACGGCAGAAGCAACGCCAGATCAAACCAGCGCCGTCCGGGAAAACGGCACATGGTCACCAGCCAGGCGGTGCTGACCCCCACCACGAACACAATCAGCCCGACCCCGACCATCAATTGGACCGTGGTGGAAATAGCGCGTGGCAGAATTGTTGAAACAAGATGCGGCCACAGATTGCCCGAAGAACCCATGGCCATGAAAACAATTGCAATAACCGGCATTACAACAAGGCCGGCTAGAAAGTAGGTACCAAATGCGAGCAGCCGCTCCCCTCGCGAAGAGGGGGCGGCCGTCCTGTATTGTGGCGATCCACTATGTCCGTGTCTGGATGTCATGGAATGGCTTCAACTCGATTTGTCTGTGGGAACTTAGCTGGATGGACCGTCGTCAAAGCTAACTACATCGGCCATTTCACTTGCTTTGGCACGCAGTGCCGCAATCTCTGCAAGGGAAATGTCATCAGCTTTAAAATCACCCCAGGATGCAACCAGTTCGGATGGCTCAATGCCAGCCTCTACCGGATACTCAAAGTTCTCTGCCGCGTAGATGGCCTGAGCTTCGTCAGACGCAAGGAACTCCATCAGCTTGATGGCGTTCTCTTGGTTTGGTGCGTATTTTGCCAGGATCATGCCGGAGATGTTCACGTGAGTGCCGCGATCTTCAGTGTTCGGGAAGATGATGCGGACTGACTCTGCCCACTCTTTCTGTTCCGGATCCTTTTCGTTGGTTTGCATTTTGCCCATGTAGTAGGTGTTACCCAAGGCAATGTCACACTCACCGGAGTAAATGGATTTAACCTGATCGCGGTCACCACCGGTTGGTCTGCGGGCAAGGTTGTCACGCACACCTTCCATCCACTTTTCTGCTTCAGCTTCGCCCTTGTGGGCAATCATGGAAGCGAACAGACCGATAGAATATACATGTTGGCCAGAACGGGTGCAGAGACGGCCTTTCCATTTTGGATCAGCAAGCTCTTCATAAGTGATGCTGTCTTGATCCACGCGATCTTTGGAGGCGTAAATCACACGGGCACGAGTGGTCAGACCAAACCAGTGGCCTTCCGGGTCACGCAGGTTTTCTGGAATGTTGTTGTTGATCACTTCATTTTCGAGAGGCTGGCTAACGCCCAGATCCTTTGCGCTCTGCAAACGGCCGATGTCGACGGAAAGAAGAACATCTGCCGGAGAGTTTTCACCCTCAGCCTGCATGCGTTCGCCAAGGCCGTCGCTTGCGTAAACGAGGTTTGCTGTAACGCCGGTTTTCTCGGTAAATGCGTCGAGAAGCGGTTTGATCAGTTCTGGCATACGGTAAGAATAGATATTTACTTCTTCTGCAGCCTGAGCTGAAGCTACCAGAGCAGTTGTGCCGAGGGCAAAACCAACTGCGGACAGCCCGATTCCCTTAAACAATGACTTCATTGGAGCATCTCCTACGTGATCTTATATGCGTCTGCGAACGCTTGTCATTAGCTGTTATATCGGAAAGTTGACTTTCTCTGTCAACTAATAAACTTCGTAAAAACAATGGGATAGAATGATTCTAAACTATAAAACTCAGCTTTCTGAGGGCTATCTGGTTGCAATTGCGAATGATTTTCAGTTGCGCCTTGTATCCGCGCAGAAAAAAAGTTCACCAAAAAACTCAGCGTTGTTGAAAACAATCAGAAGGTAGGGAGCTTGGTTGCAGTTTGGGGGAGGGGGAAAAGCAGTATTTGCCCCTATGGAACCGGTGTGTCACCACTCAATACGCGGGCCATCCAGGCCCGATTCATATTCTGCCCACACAGGACAAAAGACGCTTTTTTGCCTTGTAGACTGTCCCGTTCGTTTGAGAGACCGGCAAGACCAGCCGCAGCAGCGCCTTCGCATGCATTGTGGGTTGTGCGATAGAGCAGACGGATCGCTTCGGCAATTTCCTCATCACTCACGCGTATAACGCGTTCTGCGCCAGAGCGAATGTGCGCAAATGCTTCTCGCGCAGGGCCTCTCACACTAATTCCTTCTGCAAAAGTATCGGCAGAGGAGGTGAGTGTGTATTCGCCAGCCTCAATGGATCGCGCGCACCCATCTGCCTTTTCTGCGACTACGCCGATGATCTTTGTCTTCAGGCCAAAAAGATCCCGAACAGAAATCAGTCCACAAATCCCCGTGCCCAAACCAACAGGCACATAAATCACATCCAGATCCTTCATTGCTCTGAAAATTTCAAGCGCGTAGGTCGCCGCACCCAACACCAGGTCATAGTTGAAGCCCGGAGAAAGTACCTGCTTGGAATCCTCGGCCATCTGGCAGGCAAAGTCGTGCGCTTCTTCAAAGTCATTACCATGTTCAATGAGGAATGCACCATAGCTTTGGATCGCTGCTGTCGTCTCACTGGAGGTGCCTTGCGGAACAACGATGGCAGCTCGTTGATGCAGCTCTCTGGCGGCCCAGGCCATGCCTAGCCCAAAGTTGCCACGGGTCGCAGCTACAAAGCTTGAGGAGCTGATATGGCGTTCTGACTGCCGTAAGAGATAAAGCAAAGCGCAGCGTGCTTTGAAGGAACCGGTCGGCGCATGGTTTTCGTGTTTGATGAAAACCTCACAGCCCAAAGCCTCATTCAACAAGGGCCAGCTGTAAAGCGCCGTTGGCGGCATGTGGTGCCGCAATTCCTGTGAAGCTTGTTCCAAGGCAGCCAGTGTGAGCATGTGCATCTCCTGCGAAGGTCAGCCCACCGCAGGAGCGCACTATTCAGCAAGAACGCGCTGCGGAGGGAAGGTAACTTGGGCCAACGTACCCTCATCCTCTTCAGAATTTATTGAAAATGAAGCGCGATTTGCTTCCACAAGGGCTTTAGTTAAGGGAAGGCCAAGACCCGACCCCTCTGTTGAGGCCGAAGCATCAAGACGCCGGAACGGTTGAAGGGCAGCTTCAAGGTCGGCCTTGGACATGCCATGACCCGTGTCGCGCACTTTCAAATGCACTTCGCCATTTGCATCAAGCCCAAGAGAAACAATCACCTGACCACCAGAGCGATTAAACTTGATGGCATTGGAAAGCAGGTTCAGCGTGATTTGGCGAAGCGTTTTGGGATCAGCCACAATCTTGGGAACGGACAATGGCGTGCTCGCGCGAATGATCACGCGTCGGTCATTAGCCTGCGGCTGCAGCAACGCAACGCACTCATTAATGATGTCCGCCGCGGAGACGGCCTCAAACGCCAGATCCATCTTTCCAGCCTCGATCTTGGCCAGATCGAGTAAATCGTTGATCAGGGTCAGCATATGCGAGCAGGAGCGGTGAATATCGCGTGCATATTCTTTGTAACGCACATTCCCCAGCTCACCGAAACGCTCTTCCTGCATCACTTCGGAAAATCCAATCACAGCGGTAAGCGGTGTCCGGATCTCGTGGCTGATCTTGGTCAGATACTCCGACTTGTGGGTGTTTGCTTTTTCGGCTTTGTAGCGCGCGCTTACCAACTCTTCTTCAGCGCGCTTGAACTGAGTGATGTCACGCAGAACGGCGCAGAATAAACGCTCATTAGCGTGACTGACACGCCCCATGCTCAGGAAGGTCGGGAACAGGTCACCATCCAGCGTCTGGCAAATCACTTCGCGCCCATCATTGAGTACGCTGGAAACACCATTGGCAACCAGACCATCCAGATAATCCAGCGCGGCAATGTGGCTTTCATCGGCAAGGAAGGTCGTGAACGGTGCGCCAAGAAGGTCATCCTCACTGGCGTTGAACAAAGCCTGGGCAGAGTGATTAGCACTACGGATGATACCCCGTTGGTCCATCACAAGTACGCCATCGGTTGCCGTTGCCAGCACCGACTCCAACTCTTCAATACGTGTATGCAAATGCTTGATCTGCGCATTAGATGCACCGGCGCTCGTCGCTCGCGGTGCAACCGAAAGCTCATCCTCAGAGGCATCATCCGGGGCTTTCTCAACGACAGAGATCATGAGAGCTTGCGCACCGTTCCATGGCACAGCATGCATTCGCGCATCAGCTGAAAGCACACCGCCTCCGGCAAGGCGCACATGCACCACCCGGTCAACAGTCTGAGGGCTTGGAGTAGGGCACTCTTCCGGCTCAGCAAAGATTGCCTCAAGCCCGCCAGCTTCATTTAGCGCTTCGAAGCGCTCGTAGCCAAGCAATTCCAGCAGTGTATCGTTTGCATAAACAACGTCACGTTCGCGAACGATGGCAACACCAATCGGCAGACGGTCCAAAAGACGCGGATCAATTGGCGCGACGATCGGTTTATCGGGAATACGGCCATTTTTCTCGCGGGCCCGTTCAGCCGCCTCTTCAATGTCCGGCGGAACACGTGGCAACACCACATGGGTGACATTGTCGTGTTTCTTCTCAGCCTGCGCCTTCTCTTCGCGAGCAGCAGCGTCTGCAGGTAGCGAGATAACGTTATCCGCTGTGGCCTCAGGTGCACGTGCAGCCTCTGGCTTCGCCGCATGGGTTTCCGCGACAGCTAGTGCAGCCGCTTCTTCAGATGTTGTCGGAACGGATTTTGAGGTCTCAGCCTTTGCTGGAGTAGGTTCCGGCTTTTTCTCCGCACCAAGCGCACGCGCAATTTTGTCAAACGCGTCTTGTTCGGGTTTCGAAAGCCGGGTGTTTTCTCGTGCAGCAGGCTGCTTGTCCACCAGACGAACGATGCTGCTCGTCAACTCCGCAAGGCTGCGGGGGCCAGATCTGGTTTGTTTTGGCGGGGCATCCGGAAGATTTGCTATAGCACGGGCAAAATCGTCTTTGCTGCTTTGTGTCGGAATAGACGGCAGCTCACCAGCCTGTCCTGCAACTTCCGCAGAAACACGCTCCACCTCTTCCTGCTCGGGCATTACCAGCTCGGCAATGTCCTCTTTCAGCGCTTCAACCTCCGGGGAAGCCGCAATCTCAAGAGGATCAGCCGGATCGTGAAGCACATCCGCATCGGTCAGCTGAAGAAGGCCCTCTTCTTCGTCAACCTTAACCGGCTCTTCCGTAGGCACAAACCGCAAGCCATCTTCCAAGGCCTCTTCGGGCTCGGGCTCTGGCTCGTCTGGCGCTGCAAGTGCTGCGACCTCGCCAGCCGCATCCGGCTCAGCTTCAGTGATGGCCTCAACAACTGGCTCTTCAGCTGGTTGTGTCGCTTCAGGTGTGTCTGGCTCAACCGCTTGAGTGGCTTCGCTGACCTCTGGTTCTTGTTCGTCTTCCTCTTCATCCTCGTTGAAATCGATGATCAACTCGGGAATTTCCGGTTCACTCTGCAAAAAGCCCGGAGCGGTAATCCCGTCGTCCAGCGGCTCTTCTAATAGTTCAGAAACCTGAAGTGCCTCTGCCTCTATCTCTGGTTCAGTAAGCGCACCGATTGGTGCGACATCAGCCTGCAAAAAACGTTCAGGCTGGTCGTGTTCGAGGGATAGTCCAGGACTTGGTGCCGCATCCGTCTCTACAGGAGGTGGCTCAGGCAGCTCGTCGGTGTCTTTTCCATCTACCCTGTGCGTCGCCGATAGCTTCGCAAGGGCAGCAAGCGGGTCCACCGGTTCATCGGCGGTGATCGCATCCACACTACGTATAACCCCAAATCCACGCAGCCCGTCATACTCACCGGTTTTGCTCTCAACCGGTTGAGCAGACAGATCGACAGGAACGACTTTGTTGGAATTGCACGCAGGCCAAAGCATCGTAGCGCCCACCACCGCGCGCTGTTTCTTGATGGCTTTGGTGATCGCAGGAACCTTGCCCATTTTAAGCTTCTTGCGAACAGCATCAAACGGCAGGCCGATCAAAGCAGCGTCCTGCGGGCCCAAAATCTCGGCGAACTCCTTCGAAAGGCTGCGAATGCAGCCATCTCGGTCCAGCTCCCAGGTGAAGCGGATCGGCCGTTGTCGGCGTTTAAAGACGAAGTCAGCCACGAGCTCGGTCCTTACTCTGAAGGTTTCCCAGGAAGGGGTTGATTGAGAAACGCAAACTACTCTCTTTCACAGGCACCAGGACGCAAGTGCACCGGTGCTACTGAATGATATCCGGTTTGAAACGGGCATGTAAGCGCCTTCAGCGGTTTTGCTGTAAGCTTACTAAAGAAACCTGCCTCAATTTATCAGGGGTATGTTTTCCCAATACTAGCCCCACCCTACCTTATCCGTAAGCTTTGAAAAACCAGAGCTTGTCTTTCAAGACAACCCACCCACCGGCATTTTCAAAAGCTAAATTCTGATAAAGGCTTACACTTTAACAAATGAGCGCTGAAGTCCGCATCTGTCAATTCCAATAGAAGCGCGTCACCAAATTATTCACCCCCCAGTCCCTGCTTACTTAAGGTACCGTAAACTCCGGTGCTCGTCTAAGCTCCTATTTTCTTTCCCTATAGTTAAGTATAGCATTGCCACAGCAGAGTAAACGAGTTGCAAACAGGGGAGGGAATAGGCCCTCGCCGCACTGCGAATCTAACCTAAATCGAAAATGGTGGAGGCTTGAGCATGGCAGATACGAAGAATCCCTTTGAAGTTTCAGATCAAATGCGTGAGTTCGCGGATCGAAGCATCGATCAGGCGCGCAAGGCCTTTGATAACTTCATGGATGCAACCGAAAATGCGGTCAGCAACATGGAGGACGCTTCAAGCTCAATGCACACCGATTCCTCCGATATCCACCGGCAGGCCCTTGCTTTCGCCGAGCAAAACGTAAGCTCCGCTTTTGAGTTGGCGCAGCGCATGTGTCAGGCGCAGGATCTAGAGGAACTCATGGCCCTGCAGCAGGAGTATCTGCATAAGCAAATGGAGCAAAATGGAGCGCAAATGCGCGAGATGGGAGAGAAGGCTTCGAAGGTTGTTCAGGAAGCTGCTAAGAAAGCCGGCGACCGCTGAGAAAAACCTGCATGACGCAGGGTCCCTCCATGAAAAAGCAAGGGTTACATGAGGCGATTCCCAGCCTCATGTAAGGTGAGTCGCTAAAACCCTCCGGTGTAAAACCGGGATATACACCACAAGAATAAAAAAGTTTTCTGTCTCCTTTCAGCAGCTTAAGTCACATCCATTATGTTGCACTGCAAAATAATGTTGCAACGCACAAAAAATCTCCTATATTAGTTTCAAGTTGACCTTAGGAGAGATTGGTCTCTCCCTTTGATCCTTTATGTTCCTCCCAAGACGATAAGGAGCGATCCCAATGACTAATGCCAAAACGAATACTGCTAAATCCGAGACGAAGACGGAAGAGACTGTTTCCAAGGCCTCCAAGTCTGTAGAAAATGAGGTGTTTGCTATGAATAAGATGGAAGTACCTGCATTTATTCAGGAAATGACCGAAAAGAGCGTCGATCAGGCGCGCGAAGGTTATGCAAAAGTGAAAACTGCTTCTGAAGAAGCAACTGCGATGCTCGAAGAAACCATCGAAGTCACTCGCGACAGCATTATGGAAATCAACCTTAAGGCTGTCGATGCTGCAAAAGAAAACTCTGAAGCCGCATTCACTCACATCCGTGACCTGTTCAGCGTGAAGAGCCTGTCTGAAGCCATCGAACTTCAGTCCGCTTATACACGTCAGCAGTACGACACAGTGAGCCAGCAGGTCAAAGACATGCAGGAAACTGCAACCAAACTTGCAGCAACCGTGTCCGAGCCTGCAAAGGAAGCCTTCGATAAGTCCATGAAAGAAATGAAGCTGGCATAATCGCCAAAAATTTCTTTTAGGAAAAACATCTCCTCTCGTTTGAATTGCTGCACTTTTTGCAACTCAGGCGAGAGGATTTTGTGTTTAAGTCGCTGAAAAACAGAGTGAAACCACTTAGTTGCAGTGGGTAACTAGCGATTTTTTATCAGTGTTGTGGACTTTTTGCATTTTGAGGTTTCAAGGGACTTGCCAACCTCAAAAATTGAACCTATGTTCCGCGCCACTGGCAAGCAGACGTAGCTCAGTTGGTTAGAGCGTCGGATTGTGGCTCCGAAGGTCGGTGGTTCGAATCCACTCGTCTGTACCATCTCTTCTTAAGGCTCCTTAGTGAGATAGTTGAGATCATCTGCTTCGCCAGTTCTTTTTCCTTCATCGTTGAAAATGTTCACTTATTCCGCTGGTAATTGCTGTGGAATAACGATCGCATTTGCATTCCTCTCGATGATCTCTCCAAGCCAGAACGCACAATCGGATTGCTCAAACAGACCTGAATAGGTGTTGTCCATTGAAGCACCTTGCAACACATTGAAGTTTGCCGGGTTCCCAACGGCAGGCAAGGTCCACTGCATCCAGTCGTCTGCAGGTCCTTCCTCAGGTGTCTTTGCAAACTGCGCCCAAAGCCCATTCATCTTCACCGCAAGATCTCTGTCTTCCTGCGTTGCACCTGCTGGCATGGTGTTGAACACAAATGGCAGTTCTGAGGTGTGGCAGGCATTGCCCCACTCATTATTCGGCCCGCAAACATTATTCAGCGAACTGTCAGTTGGCGGTGCTTGAATATTTGCAACAGAAGTCTGCGCGAAGAAATACAACCATGTGTTCTGACTTGGTGCCTCTGCCTCAAGATTGGCGGACATGGTTGGGCACGCAAAAACCGAGTTCCCGATCAGATTGGAAAGTGCAGTCGCCGGTGTGCTGGGCTGTAGGCCGTTTGCAGCCGGCGTGGTGGCCGCATAGCCATCCCGATTCACAATCATCATGGGGTCTTCATAGTCCCGCCCTAAGGTCCCATTGAAGGTCACCGCAGTCAGGTCGCCGCTCGCATCAATGGAATTGGCGAACAAGACCCCTTCATCCTTGTTGAACCCCAGTAGGAGGGGTTTGTCGTTCCCTTTTTCCATCTGGACTTCAGGCTGATCTCTGAGGAACTCACCGTCGATGATGGGCGAGAAAGTAAGACTGCCAGGAAGGCCGGTCAGGAACACACCCTTCTTGGAGAGTGTCTCCTGAAGCAATGCCTGTGCAAGAAGGATCTGGCGGGTATTTGCCTGCTCCAGATCATCAAGCTGGGCCGTCAACGCACATTCAGTGGAAGCGGGATTGCGCATAGTCGCTCTTAGGCACTTCAGATAGAAGTAGAACAGGTCCCGCCCTTCATCTTTATCGCGGTATTTGTAGGCTGCAGCACTGCTTTGCATAATGCCGGCCTGGAACAGGTCCCGCGAACTGTCCGCGCTGAACATATGCAGGCCAACAGCCATGGCACCAGAGCTGGCGCCAAAGATGGTCACCTGTTCAGGATCGCCACCAAATGTTTCAATGTGCTTTTTTACCCAGTTCAGCGCAGTCTGCTGATCCTGAAAACCGTAGTTGCCGCCATTCGAAGGGTCTTGCCCGGTAATGCCGTCTGTAGCGAGCGTTCCAAGCGCGCCGAGGCGGAAGTTGACGGTAACCACCACGATATTCTGATCCGCTGCAAATGAGTTCCCGGAATAGAGCTCAACGATCTCATTGTCCTCAGCATGATAGACCTGGTCTGCACCGCCAGCCATAAAGCCACCCCCATGGAAAAACACCATGACAGGCAGTTTGCTCGAATTCTTGATCGCCCCGTCCGGCGCCCAGATATTCAGGTAAAGGCAGTCTTCCTCACCGCGTATTTGATCCTCTGGTTTGCTGATAGGCTGCGGGCACCGGGCGCCATACTGCAAAGCCTCAATGCCATTGGGCTCATAGTTATCAAACACGCTGGAAGACTGCCAACGCGCCGCTTGTCCGTACTTTACACCTTTGAAGATGCTGAGAAGCTGGCTGCCGCTATTATCGGCTTGCCCGCAAATATCTTTATCATTGCTCAAGGTAACGCAAGGTTGCTCCGGAGCAGGCGGCTGGGTTGGAGCAAGAATCGACTCATCATCAGCATTTGGGCTTTGTGCAAATGACCACGTTGAGCTGAGAATGCTGAATGCAAGGACAAGCGCCGTTTTCATAGAACCCCACCTTCTTATTGTATTTTGGGTTCCCTCTAGTGTTCGCCTTTTTGGAAAAAACGGCGTTAAGCAGCATGCTTTAAAATTCCTTGCGTAATTGTGGCGAATTTTAGAGTGTCAAAACGCTTTGGCAAAATCATCGGAAATTTTCACTGCTACCAGCGGAATTTAATTAAAATGGCAGTTTTCTGCGTGAAACCCGGTGGAATTCAAGGACACTCTTACGTTGGGTACTTGTTTTAAATGCTCAGTACCTTTTGATGGGCCCCAACGTTCGGGGTAAGGCCAGATTAACCAAGATCCATCTGCCTTCAAAAATTACGATGAGAGATTTTAAATGAAAAAACTGATGCACGCCGCGACTGCTGTTGTTCTCGGCCTTTCCGTTGCAGCATGTACCACAACCAATCCATATACCGGTGAGTCACGCGTTTCCAAAACCGCAGGCGGTGCAGGTCTGGGCGCAGCCACAGGCGCAGTCATTGGTGCCCTTGCTGGCGGCAAGAGCGCACGCGTTGAAGGTGCTCTCGTTGGCGCAGCTGCTGGTGGCCTGATCGGTGGTGGTATCGGCAACTACATGGACCGACAGGAATCGCAGCTTCGTGCGCAGCTCCAGTCAACCGGTGTTTCCGTCACCCGTAATGGCGACCAGATCGTCCTGAACATGCCAAACGATGTGACCTTCGCCGTTGGTCAGGCAACTCTGTCCTCCCGCGCAATGCAAGTGCTCAACAGTGTGGCGCTTGTGGCGAAAGAATTCCCGCAGACCCGTCTGAACATCTATGGCCACACCGACAACACCGGTTCTGCTCAGTTCAACATCGGCCTGTCCCAGCGCCGCGCAGATTCCGTCAGCAACTACCTGTTTAATCAGGGCGTCAACGGTGCACGCATCTCCGCAGCTGGTTACGGCCTGTCCAACCCGATTGCTTCCAACGCAACCGAAGCTGGCCGCGCACAGAACCGCCGCGTAGAGATCATCCTGTCTCCTATGAGCTAATCTCTTAGCAAGCAAAAATTTAAGAACGCGGTCCCTTGTTGGGACCGCGTTTTTTGTTAGGGTGCTCCCGCAGTGAGGGGAGGCACAGACATGACGCAGAACAATCCAGCCGCATCACACTTCCAGAGCGTAGGTGAGGGCTACGCAAAGTATCGCCCAACCTATCCCATCCAACTGGCGCAATTTTTGGCCTCCCAATGCACCCGGCATAATCTGGCGGTAGATGTGGGCTGCGGAAACGGGCAGTTCAGCGTGTTGCTTTCCAATCACTTCAAACAAGTGCTTGCAACAGACGTCAGCGCCTCGCAAATCGAAAATGCTGCAGCCGTCCCCAACATTCACTTTGCCGTAGAGCCAGCTGAGCACTGTTCCGCAAAAGACAACAGTGTTGATCTGATTGTCGCCGCACAGGCCGCCCATTGGTTCGACTTGCCACGTTTTTATGAGGAAGTCAGACGCATCGCAGCCCCAGACTGCGTTCTTGCACTCGTCAGTTACGGAGTGCTTTCCATTAATGACAGAGACTGCAACGCCCGATTCCGTCAGTTCTACTATGACGAAATCGGCCCTTACTGGCCGCCGGAACGTCAACACGTCGACAACAGTTATACCAGCATCGGCTTTCCGTTTGAGGAGCTCGATTACCCGCAAATGACCATTGACCGTGAGTGGACGCTGGAACAGTTTCTTGGCTACCTGTGCACATGGTCATCGGTCATAGCCGCAGCAAAGGCTGGCAAGCGAAACCTGATGGAAAGCTTCGCAGAGCAGCTAACGAGCCTTTGGGGAGGTCCTCAGCAGCATCGTAGAATCAGCTGGCCCATCGCCATGCGTTTGGGCCGTGTCTGATTGGGCTGGCGCTAAAGGCTGCTCGGCCATCGTGTGTGCAGATCATCAATCTTGAACTCATGCACGTGGCTCTTGCCGACCTTGTCGACACCCTTGGACCAGTGCGGATCATTATCCGGCAGATTTTCGTGGGAGTGGCGTAGCTTCTCCGCATCCTTGCTAGGCCAAAGCATCATCGCTGCTGCTACGCTGAACCATGCCAAAACGGCCATGGCAAGGAAGCTGACAGGAATGCCAAAACTGGCGCCAACCCAGCCTGCGAGAGGGTAGCCAATCAGCCAGCATACATGGCTCAGCGCAAACTGGCTTGCAAACACCGATGGTAGGTCACCGCCTCTCGCAGAGCGACGCAACACACGCCCTGCTGGTGTCTGCGCTGCAGAATAACCAATCCCCATCAGGAACCAGAGTGACAAAAGCTCGGCAAAGCTGGTCAGGAAAAAACCAAAGCTCAGGGCGGCAGCCATCGCAACAGCACCCAAAATCATCACGCTTCGGTCTCTAAAACGTTCCAGCACCTTGGGCAAGCTGAGCGCTGTGATCATCGAACCAGCACCAAAGCAAGCAAGCGCAATGGCAACACTATCGGCTTGCAAACCAAACCTGCCTTGCACAATCACCACTGTATTCACAATCACCATGGCGCCACCAGCTGCAACGGCCAGATAAACAGCCAGCATACCGCGCAGGCGAGGGGTGCTGAGATAAATGCGCGTGCCTTGCGTCATACGCTTGACCGTACGCTGGTTTTCGACCGGCTTAAGCTTCGGTAAGCTGATAGAGACAACAAGCGCAGCAGACGCAAGGAAACCAAGTACCGTGCCACCAAATAGGCCATGGAAGTTGATCACCAACAGCAAGCCAGCCGCAATCGTTGGGCTGAGCAAGTTCTCCAGATCGTAAGCGAGACGGCTCAATGAAAGTGCGTTGGTGTAATCCTTCTCTTCCGGCAGCACGTCGGGAATAACCGCCTGAAAAGCTGGCGTGAACGCAGCAGAAGCGGACTGCAGCACAAAGATGAGCACATAAATTTCCCAGACCTGTGTCACGAACGGCAGCGCAAGCGCAACAGCTGCGCGAATAAGATCCAGCCCCACCAACACAGCGCGCCGTGGCAGCCGTTCAACAAGTGCAGCTGCAATCGGTGCCAGCCCCACATATGCAATCATCTTGATCGCAAAAGCAGTCCCCAGAACTGAACCGGCGTTGTCCCCGGCAATGTTAAACGCCAGCAGGCTCAACGCAACGGTGGCAAGGCCAGTGCCAAACAGGGCAATGACCTGAGCAAGAAACAGGTGGCGGTAGGTTCGGTTCGCGAGTACGGACAGCACGCGGAAACTCCTTTGACTTAATGTTTTCCCGAGTATGCGTATCCCCCTTAAAGGTAGCGGGAGATTGCCTTGAACTCTTCAATTGTCTGTTTGGAATCAGCTTCTTGATTAACGATAGTCTCATCAAGGCAGTGGTCAAGATGATCGTAGATCAGCGTCTTCTTTGCCTGCATGACAGCTCGTTCAACCGCATGAAGTTGCTGAGCTATTTCAACGCAGGGCCGCCCATCCTCAATCATGTCAATGATTGATCTGAGATGCCCGTCGGCGCGCTTCAGGCGATTGACAATGCCCGGATGGGATTGGTGTTGTTGCTTTTCGGTCATTCGATAAGTGTATCCCCCCTGGGGGGATGTCGCAAGGTCGATAATCCTTAATAATAGGCATCCGCGCACACTAGTGCGCAAAAGCCTCCACCATCGCCAGCGGAAATAAGGGCTTGCTCGTCATCGAGGAATGCTGAGACTGATCTGAACAGGTGCACACGCATTGCCAGCACTGTGTTTCCCCGATAATAAGGGGCAGGACTATTCGGAAAAATCTGGCAAAACAGTCGCTTAAAGTAGCTTGCGGCAGACAGGCAGTTTTAAAGCTACGCCGGGAGAAAGACGTGTCGGATAAATATGTGTTTGTAGTAGACACCGATGGCGGAATTGATGATGCAATCGCACTCATGATGCTGATCGGTGCTGGCAAGAAGATTGATTTCATCACGACCACATTTGGCAATATTGATCTGGAGCAGGCAACGACGAATATTCTCGACGTACTTGCCGTCTGCAACGCCGAAGTCCCCGTTTATAAAGGTGCTTCTGATTCCCTTGTCGGCGAACGTATGAATGCGGTTCATGTGCATGGGCAGGATGGCTTGGGCGGTGCCGAGCGCCCGCATCATGAGCTCAAAGCATCAGGCGAAACCGCTCACAACGCGATCAGAGATGTGCTGCGCAAAGCCGTACTTGGCGGACCAAAGCTGCAGCTCCTGACCATCGGCCCTCTCACAAACCTTGCGGAAGTGCTTCGAGAAGAACCGGATTTGGCGCAAGGGATTGATCGCATCTGGATCATGGGCGGCACCTGTCACGGACGCGGCAACGTAACGCCCGCTGCTGAGTTCAACATCTTCTGCGACCCCGAAGCCGCTAAAATCGTCCTCTCCCAGTCTGTTAACATAACCCTCATTCCATGGGAGCCATGCCTTCACAATGCTATCCCTGGCGATGTGATTGATGGTATTTTCCAGCGTCTCCGAGCGTCTGCTCCAGCTCAGTTTGCAGAGCATATCTGCACGTTCCTGCGAGAGCGCTATAAGACATGGTATCAGGAAGACCTGATAATCTTGGCTGACCCCTTGGCCGCTGCTACACTGCTCGACCCTGACGTGATCACCAAAACAATTATTTGCGGCGTACTGGTCGAGACAGAAGGGGAGTTTGCCCGCGGCGCAACCATTCTGGATTACCGGGGTAAGACGGAGGCCCCCATCATCGGTATCGTGGAGCAGGCCGACCGTTTGAAGCTGGAACGCATCCTGGAAGCAACACTGGCAGCGCTCATATCACGCCACCAGTGAGGCTCTTTACAGAAGCAAGGACCATGCAGTGGCGGCCAGCATCGCTACAGCCATGGCAATGGTGATACTACGCATCAAGGGACCCTCGCCAATCACCTTCAGGATTGAGACGCCCACCATCGCCCACACGCTGTGAGAGATCATGCCGCCGATTAGGAACCCAGCAGTCAGGATTGCGGCGTTCTCGTAAAGTCCCATGCCGTTGGCAGCAAAGAAGCTGGTAAACGCCACCAGGCTCATCGCCCATGTTTTGGGGCTTAGCGGGTGAATGAACAAACCTTCCCAAAAGGTCGGAAGGCTGACTTCTCCCTTAGGCTTGATGTTCAGCTGTACAATGCGCCAGGCCAGATACGTCATGTAAGCCATGGATGCGAACTTGAAGGCGTTGACCATCGGACCACCCCGAGCCATCAACTGTCCCAGTCCGAAAGCCACACAAAGGTTAAGCAGAAGACTGCCAAGCTCTGCCGCAATGATGACCGGAAACGCAGTGCGATACCCCGCGCTGGCACCAATCGCCATGAAGGTAAGGTTTCCCGGTCCCGGTGTGCCGGTCATAATGGCTACAAAAATCGCGAAAGCGCTGAGTGTTGCCCAATCCATATTGTTATTCCAGTCAATTGATACAATCTATACAACGTGCTAAGTTATTGTATCAATCGTATCGATCAATCTCTTTATTGTTATGAATACAATGTGGAAGCCCGACCCAAACAAACTCACAAGTCCAAAATACCTAAGCATTGCAACGGCTTTGGAGCAGGACATTCAAACTGGCCGCCTTGTGGAAGGTGACAAGCTCCCACCCCAACGCGAGCTTGCCTATCAGCTTGGGGTGACACTTGGCACAATCACGCGAGCCTATGCCGAGGCGGAACGCAAGAAGCTGGTGCGCGGGGAAACGGGCAGGGGCACATTTGTGGCCAAGACCGGAGATGTCCGCTTACCGTTGATGTTAGCGTCTAATACAGAGGGTGCCCAAAGTTATGATTTAGCTCGTAGTTTGGGTCTCGCACATCTGAGTCCGGATCTGGGTCAAATGCTCCGGGAATTGAGTGATGATCCCTTGGTCGGTTCACTTAATGAGTACGGTCCCTCAGAAGGAACAGATCATCACCGGGAGGTTGGCGCTCAGTTTCTCCGTGAGTATTACGGTGCCCCGGCGAATGCCTGTCAAACGCTTGTTACCTCTGGGGCGCAGCATGGCATTCAGACCTCCATGCAGGCTCTGTTCAATCGTGGTGATGCAATTGCGGTAGATGAGATGATCTATCCGCCCGTGTTGTCTGTTCTTGCCACCTTGGATTTGCAAATTGTACCCATCGAGTCTGAGCGTGACGAAAACGGCCACATAATTGGCATGTCTGCAAGAGCTCTGGAGGAAGCATGTGCCAGACAGGAGATTCGTGGGATCTTCCTGATACCAAACGCCCAAAACCCCACGACGCATACACTAAGCAATGCCAAGCGACAGAAACTGGCGGCCATCATCGAAAAGTACAATCTCATGGTTGTCGAGGATGATCCTTATATGCCGTTCATCTCCTGCAAGCAGAAGAGCTTTCTGGAATTGGTTCCCGATAACACTGTTCTGATTGGCTCCCCCTCCAAGGTCATGTCTGCGGGGCTGCGCACCGGCTACGTCCACGTGCCTCAATCCACCAAAACTGCCTTTGCAAACGCAATTGGTGAAAGCACATGGATGGTTGCTCCGCTCAATGTGGAGATCGTCTCCAGGTGGATCACAGGTGGCCAGCTGCAAGAAACATTGCAGCGCAAACGTGAGGTTCTAAAGCAGCGCTATCGGTTTATGAAAAACACGTTCCCCGCAAACACGCTGCAAGGCGGTGAGGAAAAGCTGTTTGCATGGCTGCACCTCCCGCAGCACCAAAACGCTGAACTGGTTGAACAGGCTGCTCTGCTACGCGGTGTTGAGGTGCTCTCTCATCGCCACTTTCAGGCCGCGCCGCGCACAGACATCAACGCCCTGCGCGTCAGCCTCTCAAGCATTGCTCATCAGGCGCACTTTGAAGAGGCGATTACCCTGCTAAAAGCTTCCATTGACCAGTTGGAAAACCTGCAAGCACCAAGGCCGATGGTGGGGTAGGCCATAAAAAAGCCCCCCGCCTGAACTCAGGCGGAGGGCCATTTCTGGTCTAAGCCAGTAGACTGGAAAGTCTTAGTATGGGCAGGCCATGTCGCTCATGTAGTCATGAACAACGATCTTGCCGGAAATGATGTCAGCGCGAGCTGCTTCAACAGCTGCTTTCATTTCATCGCTAACCAATGGAGCGTTGTTTTCGTCCATTGCGTAGCCAACACCGTCTTCAGCAAGGCCCAGAGCCTGAATGCCAGTGGTGAAGTTGCCGTCTTTTGCATCCATGAATGCATTGGAAACAGCAACGTCAACGCGCTTGATCATAGAGGTCAGCACTTTGCCAGGAGCCAGGTGGTTCTGGTTGGAGTCAACACCGATGAACAGCTTGTCTTCATCAACAGCCGCCTGAAGAACACCAAGGCCGGTACCACCAGCGGCAGCGAAGATCACGTCTGCGCCACGTGCGAAGTGAGACTTGGAAAGCTCGCCGCCTTTAACCGGGTCATTCCATGCAGCTGGAGTGGTACCGGTCATGTTTGCGAACACTTCACCGTCTTTGTTGGTGGCTAGTGCGCCCTGCTTGTAACCACAGGAGAACTTGGAGATCAGCGGAATGTCCATGCCGCCCACGAAACCGACTTTACCGGTCTGGGAAGCGAGCATTGCCATCATACCAACCAGGTAAGAACCTTCCTGCTCTTTAAAGACAACAGAGCGAACGTTTGGCAGGTCAACAACCGCGTCAACAATTGCAAAGTTTACATCAGGAAATTCCTTAGCAACTTTCTCAACTGGCGCTGCCTGTGCGAAGCCCATTGCTACGATTGGGTTCAAGCCACGGCGCGCAAAGTTGCGAAGAGCCTGCTCGCGCTGTGACGCGTTGGAAACTTCAAACTCGCGATATTCGATTCCGGTTTCAGCCTTGAAAGCCTCAGCACCATTGTAAGCAGCTTCGTTGAATGACTTATCGAATTTACCACCCATGTCAAAGATAACTGCTGGCTTAAAGTCTGCTGCCATAGCAGTTGTGCTCATTGCTGCTGCCAATACCGCAGATGCAGCGATGGTTTTGATGGATTTCATACCCATTCCTCCGTTATATCCCAATGGGAAACCTTCCCTTTGCCCTGTCACCAAGCCTGCCTTCAGTGCCAATTCCCAACCTGAAGACACACCTCGATGAGGTGAGCGCTTTAGTGCATACCTGCCCCAGCGTGAGTCCAGCCAAGCGTTAGCCTGTCCTTAATTATGCACTTCTAGATTGATCAAATCGATCAGGCATGCTGAAACCAGTTTTGTGTACGACCTTCAGTTGGACACATGCTGGTGTTAGGATCAAGTTCAAAATACGAATAAATATATCACGAATGCAAAATTTTTCAGTTATCGGTTAATTTGGCTAATATTTTCCATAAAAACCACCAAAATCGCAGAGTGACAAAACAGGAGTTTGGGGTGTTCGAATCGTTTATTGAGACTGCGAAAAGCACAGCCGGAAAGGCTGGGCTCTTGCTCGGTGCCGGGCTGATGGTATTGGGTGTATCTTCCACTCAGGTAGCAGCGCAGGCGCAGGCCTGTGGCAACACTGGAGCTGGTTTTGACAACTGGCTGTCGTCTTACAGGCAGACGCTCCAAGCCCAGGGGATCACACAGGCAACACTAAACAGGTCGCTGAATGGTGTAACCTACAATCCCCGAGTGATTAGCTATGACCGGAACCAGAAGTCTTTCAGACTCAGTTTCGACGAGTTTTACAAACTTCGGGTCAACAATGCGCTTATCAATCAGGGTCGCGGGTTGATGCGCCAGCACAATGACCTGTTCAATCGTATTGAGCGCGATTTTGGTGTCCCGCGTGAAATTATCACGGCAATCTGGGGCCTTGAAACCGGCTATGGCCGAGGCATCGGCAACATGAGCACAATCCGCTCTCTGGCTACGCTGGCCTACGATTGTCGCCGTGCGGATTTCTTCCGCAATGAGCTCTTCAACGCACTTCTGATTGTCCAGAAGGGCGATCTGGAGCCAAATGAAATGGTTGGGGCATGGGCAGGAGAACTCGGTCAGACCCAGTTCCTCGCGTCCTCCTATATCAAGTTTGCTCTGGACTACAGCGGCAACGGTAAACGCGACCTGCTTCGCAATACCGATGATACACTCGCCTCAACCGCCCACTTCTTGCAGGCCCACGGCTGGCAGCCGGGCCAACCATGGGGCCCAGGCACACCAAATCACGAGGTGATCCGCGCCTGGAACCGTGCCGGTGTGTATGTAAAGACAATCCAGATCATGGCAGAGCAGCTGAGTCAGTAGGCCAGTCTGTGACCCACATCTGATACAGTCTGCAAAAGACAAAAGGGCTGCTGAATGGAAAATTCAGCAGCCCTTTTCTATAAACTAAGCGATTACTTCAGCAGTACCCAGCAGGCCTCACCTTTTAAAGGCGTGTCATCAGGCAAACACTGTGCCCTAGGCGTCCAATGCCTCAAACAGTGGTGGCTCTTCGCTCAGACCCATCAGACGACGCGCAGCAGTCAGAGTATTGCTCATCAACATGGCAATAGTCATAGGCCCAACACCGCGTGGAACCGGTGTGATTGCTGCAACGTGATCAAGCGCTTCATCAAAAGCCACATCACCCACCAGACGTGTCTTGCCTTCGCCCTTCTCAGGCGCAGGTATGCGGTTGATACCAACGTCAATCACAGTCGCGCCCGCCTTCAGCCAGTCACCTTTGATCATCCGGGGACGGCCCACCGCAGCAATAACGATATCTGCCTGACGAACCACATCAGGCAGGTCCTTGGTGCGTGAATGCGCGATGGTCACTGTGCAGTTCTCCTGAAGCAGCAACTGCGCAATCGGCTTGCCAACAATGTTGGAACGGCCAACAATGACGGCGCTCTTGCCAGCAAGGTTATTGCCAAGCGCCTTTTTAGCCAGCAACACACTGCCTGCAGGCGTACATGGCACCAGCGCACGCTCCGTGTTCCCGCTGCCCAGAAGACCCACATTGATTGGGTGGAACCCGTCAACGTCCTTCTCTGGCTTGATGAGATCAAGGACCTTATTTTCGTTGATGTGCTTTGGAAGGGGCAACTGAACCAGAATGCCGTGAATGGCTTCATCTTCGTTCATTGAGGCCACAAGAGACAGCAGCTCTTCTTCACTCACATCAACCGGCAATGTATGTGTGATGGAGTTGAAGCCGCATGCTTTTGCAGTACGCCCCTTGTTGCGTACATAAACCTGACTGGCAGGGTCTTCACCCACAATCACAACAGCCAGTCCCGGCTTCACACCTGTCTCAGATTCAAGACGCGCAGCACGTGCTGCAATCTCTTCGGTTACAGATGCAGCAATGGCTTGGCCATCGATAATAAGAGCCTTACTCATGGCAAGTCCTATTTAAAGATCACGGTACGATCACCGTTCAGAAGGATTCGGTGCTCCAGGTGATAGCGGACGGCACGAGCGAGAACCTGACTTTCCGTATCACGACCCTGGGCAATGAGTTCGTTCACCGAATGGAAGTGTTCAACCCGGCTCACGTCTTGCTCGATGATTGGGCCTTCGTCAAGGTCAGCGGTCACATAGTGCGCGGTGGCACCAACCATCTTGACGCCGCGTGCATGGGCCCGGTGATAAGGTTTTGCACCTATAAAGCTTGGCAGGAAAGAGTGGTGGATATTAATGACCTTACCCGCCAGCTTCTCACAAAGGTCGTTGGAGAGTATCTGCATGTAGCGCGCCAGCACCACCAGATCGATGTTCTCACGTTCTACCAGATCCAGAATCTGTGCTTCCTGCTCTGCCTTGGTCTCTTTGGTCACCGGCAGATAATGGAACGGAATCTGCTCATGCTCCACGCGGGACTGGTACTTGGTGTGGTTGGACGCAACCGCCACCAGATCCATCCGCAACTGGCCGGTCGAATTACGGTAGAGCAAATCGTTCAGGCAGTGTCCCATCTGAGAAACCAGCACAAGCACACGCGGCTTCTTGGAAAGGTCATGCACCTGCCAGTCAAAGCCATACCCGGTTGCGACAGGGCCGAACCCTTCTTCAAACTTTTCTTTGCTCATCCCCTCCGGCGCGTTGAAAGAGACCCGCATAAAGAAGCGGTCTGCTTCCGGATCGCCGTACTGGGCGCTTTCGCAGATGTTGCAGTTTTGGGAAGCGATTGAATTTGCAACCGCTGCCACGATGCCTTTTCTGTCTCCGCAGGAAAGGGTGAGCACATAGTTTGCCTGAGTGTTCATAGGAGGCTTATTCTACACTTTTGATCTGGTTTTGTTGCCGCGCACAATAGGGGGCAACATTCCATTTTTAAAGCGAAAAAACGCCAGTAAAGCTCAGAAAATGACGCCTGTCGGTTACAATGTGACTTATTTGGGCACCCAGTCGGCCCTCCGTTAGTTTTTAGGGGGCTTTTGTATCAGATTCAGAACCGACCAAATCGCGGGTCTATGTCAGCAATAACCCTGATAATTGCCTTGGGAGATAGTCGGGTACCAAATCAACCAGATTGAGAACAACACCGTAGATTTCTAGATTAAGCTGCGGTGTGGGCTCTTGTAGCCAGAATTCTGAGTATCTGGAGCCGGACCAGTTGGACCGGTGGGCCGGGGGCGCGTCATGAAGCTCTTTATGGTACAGGACAGCTTCCTTGATGAAGACATAGCTGAGATCACCGGGGTGGTCGCCAACGGTCTTGCTGCGCGTCAACATAACATCACTCTGGTCACGCTTACGGGCAAGCCAAGAGATCTTTCCCACTATTCACCGCGGATCACGCCGGTCTTTTTGGAAAAGGCAAGGGCTGCCTCCGCCGCAGCTGGTTTAGCCAGACTGGTGGAACGGGAAAAGCCCGACATCGTCCTCTCCCACGGCACCGGCAGCAACATCGCCTGCCTGTCCGCCGTCAAAACACGCACACGGCTCAAGGTGCCAGTGGCGATTACGCTTCATTCCTCGGTCACCATCGCAGGCAATCTCTCGCTCGACACCCAAAAGAGCGCGGCCACCATCGCCATACCGCTGCTCTACCGCGAAGCTGATAGGGTAATCTGCACGCTAAAGTCCATCGAACATGTCGTAGAGTTGTGCGAGCAGGTGCCCAACGAAAAGATTTCCGTCATTTACAATCCTCTTGTCCAAATGAACGTGTTTGAAACAGCTGCAGAGCCCATCGAAGAGGATTGGTTCGACACCCACGGGGCCAGCAAAGTCGTTAGTATTGGCACCGCTTTCAGTCGCACCGCCCACCACCAGCTGCTGCGCGCCATGGCAATCAGCCGCTATAAAGAGGATCTGCGCGCCTATCTTCTGGGCTACCGCGACGAGCAAGACGATCTCCGCCTTCTGGCCTCTAACCTGGCGCTGGACGACATCGTGACTATGCCGGGGGATGTGGTCAAACCGGAACGCTTCCTGCGTGCGGCCAATGTGTACGTCTCAACCTCTCAGCAAGACAGTGTTCCGGGAGAAATGGTGCGGGCCATGGCGTTGGGCACACCTGTTATCGCACTGGATAGCGGAGCAGGGGCCCGCGAAGTTCTCAGCGACGTGCGCAATGGCTGGCTGGTCCCGTCAGGCGATGCCGACAAACTGTCGGAAGCCATTCTCGCAGCAGTAAAATGCGACAGATCCGACGACACTCTGGCCACAAGAGCACGCGACTTTTCGCTGGAGCGTGCGTTGGATGCCTACGAGAAACTGCTTCTCTCTATGGTCGCGGAGCGCGTCACAGACCTGAACTAGGTGCCTCCATAAAGGTGAGCCCATAGGATTTCGGATCGTAACTAATTAATATAACTAGGTAAAATAGGATATCTCAGGCCATTAGCTTGGGATAACCCAACACACGTCACAACCGTGTTTGACCTGCAAAATCCGCATCAAGTATCCTAAACTAAGCCGCGTTCTGGGCCAGTATTTGTGCGTGCGTACAGCTTTGTTCTCCGCCAACAAAAGATACAGGTCATTGGAGCACCACTGTTGAGTCTCAGGTTCGGGTTTTGCAGCAAGACGATGACTGCTCTTGCGCCTGCAGTTTGCCGGCGTTCCGGGCTTGCGCTGCTTGTCCTGCTCTCAGGCTGTATGGTTGGTCCCAACTTCGAGCGGCCGGAACTCCCCCTGGAAGCCAAATATGTCCGCAACGACCCAGGCGCCACCGCATCTGCGGATATCCATGGTGGAGAATCGCAAAACTTCTCCTTCCAGAGAGATTTGCCAGGTGAGTGGTGGGAACTTTTCGAGTCAGAGCCCCTTAACGCTTATGTTAGCCTCGCGATCGTCAACAGTCCGACACTCGGGCAGGCCGAAGCGCTCTTGAGACAGGCACAGGAAACCGCCTATGCCGCTGGTGCAGCGCTTTATCCGACCGTTACCGGCAATGCTAGCCGTAACAGGCAGAAATTCGCTATCCTTGGTGGTGGGGTGAATGAGATCATCGCGAACATTGACCCCTTTTTCACCACATACAGTGCCACGCTCTCGCTTTCGTACCTGTTGGATGTCTGGGGCGGGACCCGTCGCTTTATTGAATCACAAGTCGCAAATATCGAGTTTGCCCAATTTCAGGTGGAAGCAGCCCATCTGACCCTAACCTCCAACCTGCTCAATGCGGTGATTATGGAGGCTTCGTTCAGGGGCCAGATCCGTGCGACCATCGAAATAATTCGGGTCCAGCAAGAGCAGCTTGACATTCTGGAGGCTCAATTCAGGCTTGGCGGAGTGGACGAAAGTCAGGTGCTGCAACAAGAAGCGCTTCTGGAGCAAACCAAAGCAACACTGCCGTTTCTCGAAACGCAGCTGACCATTCAGCGAAATCTGATCAACACGCTCGGCGGCTTTTATCCCACACAGGAGGTCGTGCAGGAGTTTGATATCGAGGATCTGCAGCTTCCCAGAGAGCTGCCCTTGAGCCTGCCATCTGAGCTGGTTGCCCAACGACCTGATGTCCGGCAGGCCGAAGCTATGTTGTGGGCAGCCAGCGCTCAAATTGGTGTAGCTCTGGCCAACCAGCTCCCTAGTTTCATGATTACCGGCAACGTGGGTAATGAGTCAGAAACGTTTGAGCGCTTGTTCTTCTACCCCGGCACTGGCATATGGCAGATTACCACCACGGCAGCACAAACCGTATTTGACGCCGGTGCGCTTAACAGCCAGCGCAAAGCCGCAGTTGCTGCCTTCGAGGCAGCTGCCGAGAATTACCGTTTTGTTGTTGTGAGTGCGTTTGGAGACACCGCCAACGCCATTGGTGCTTTGGAAAATGATGCCATTGCGCTTGAAGCCAGTCTGGCCGCAGAACGCGCAGCCGCAAGGAGCCTGCGACTGGCGCAACAGCAATACAGACTGGGCGCCATTGAACTCGTTACGTTGCTATTTGCAGTCCAGACCTACCAGCAGGCAAAGATCAATTTGGTGCAGGCGCAAGCTGTCCGCTACACGGACACTGTTGCTCTCTTTTTTGCGCTGGGCGGCGGCTGGTGGAACCGCCCGGAATCCGCGCCACTCCGGGATGGCAGGCCTCTTTCAATCATTTCAGCGGTTCCGCCGTTTAACCTACTTCCACCTCCGGCGAAGAACCAACCATGAGCGAAAACAAGAACCCCCACCTGAAAAGAAATATGATCATCATGCTGATCTGCGTGGGGATAGCGTTCGGCGGCCTTTATGTATTCCAGCTGATCAAATCCAGAGCGCTCAGCCGGCTTGCGACGAGCATGCAAAACCCTGTGGAGACGGTCTCTTCCTATAAAGCCACTACTCAACTCTGGACAGATACTGTCTCCGCAGTTGGTACACTTGTCGCCATCAAAGGCGCAGACCTGGCGCCCGAATTGCCCGGTACAGTGACCAACATTAACTTCTCATCAGGTGAGGACGTTGAAGAAGGCATGTTGTTGATTGAGTTGGATACGTCGCTCGAAGTCGCACAACTCAAATCATTACAGGCGCAGGAAACGTTCGCCCGTCAGACGCTGGAACGAGATCTGAGACAGCTGGAAGTCAATGCGGTCAGCCAACAACAGATTGACTTTGATTGGGCGAATCTCAGAGACCTTCAAGGACAGGTGGAAAGCCAGCTGGCGATTATTGCCAAGAAAAATTACCGCGCGCCATTCTCCGGTCGTCTGGGTATCCGGCTAGTTAGTGTCGGGCAGTACGTCAATGTTGCGCAGCCGTTTGTCAATCTCCAGCAACTTGACGAACTCTTCGTTGATTTCTTTATTCCTCAGCGCATGTTGGGAATGATCAGGCCAGGTCTGGACATTGACGTTACGGTCGACACGTTCCCGGACCAAACCGTCAAGGGGAAGGTGGTTGCCGTTGATGCTCAAGTGGACATTAACAATGGTAACGCCCTTGTACGCGGGCGCTTCACCAACCCAAATAAAGAGCTGATCCCGGGCATGTTTGTTGATGTGGCAACAGCTATCTCCGAACCGGAAATGCGAGTGACTGTGCCGCAAACAGCAATTGCTTATGAGTCCTTTGGCACAACAGTCTATGTGCTGACCAAGACGAGCGACACGTTTAACGACAAGCCTGTTTACACGGCCACGCAAAACTTTGTCACGACTGGGGCAACACGGGGAGACCAGATTGTGATCGAGAAGGGTGTCGAGGCAAATGATCTGGTGGTGAATGCCGGCCAGCTCAAACTTCGCAATGGGTCAAGAGTGGTCATCGACAACTCTGTCCAGCCAACCAACGATCCTAATCCAAAACCGGTGGAGCACTAGGATGGCTACAAGGAATTTCACGGAAATCTTTGTTCGTCGGCCCATTATGGCGTCCACCATCAGCCTGATGATCCTGGCTCTCGGCCTGAGGGCAATTTTCCTGCTGCCAGTGCTGGAATTCCCTCAGACGGAAAATGCAGTCATCACCATTTCCACCACTTTGTTTGGTGCCAGTGCTGAAACCGTAGCAGGCTTCATCACGACACCGCTTGAAGAAGCCATCGCACAGGCCAACGGCATCGACTACATGACCTCCACCAGCGCCAGCACCGTGAGCACGATCACGGTCAATCTGGTGCTCAACTGGGATGTTGACTCAGCTCTAACGGAGATCAATACACAGATCAGCTCGGTACAAAACCAGCTACCTCCCCAAACGCAGCCCTCGGTTCTGACCATTCAGATCGGTGAAACCATTGACGCCATGTACATTGGGTTCACTTCCGATGTCATCGACCCCAACCAGCTCACAGACTACGTTGTCCGCGTTGTGCAGCCACAGATACAGGCGATTGAGGGCGTGCAAAATGCTGAACTTATTGGTGAAAAGCGCTTTGCAATCCGCGTCTGGCTCTATCCGGACAAAATGGCTGCTTATGGCGTGACTGGCGCGGATGTTGCAAACGCTCTGGCAGCAAATGACTTCATTTCCGGCGTTGGCAACACCAAGGGTCAGATGGTGCAGGTGGAACTCACTGCCAACACCAACCTGACGGATGTGGAGCAGTTCCGCGAGCTTGCAGTGGCAACAAACGACGGTGCTATCATTCGCTTGCGCGACATTGGCATGGTTGTTCTGGGGTCGGAAGACTATGACGAAGAAGTGTTTTATTCGAACGTTTCAGCGGTCTACGTTGGTGTTCAGGCAGCTCCCGCCGCCAACGTGCTTGCAATGCTGGAGCAGGTGCGTGCACTCATTCCCAACATCCAGGAAAACATGCCTCCGGGCTTGGAAGTCAGAATTGTCTACGATTCCGGCGTTTTCATCGACGCTGCCATTGATGAAGTGATCAGTGCCCTAGTGGAAGCGCTCGCAATCGTAACCTTTGTGGTCTTCCTCTTCATCGGCTCGCCCCGCACGGTTGCCATCCCAGTGATCGCCATTCCGCTCTCGCTGATCGGAACGTTTTTCATCATGCTCGTTCTGGGCTTCTCCATAAACCTGCTAACGCTGCTTGCGTTGGTGCTCGCCATCGGGCTCGTGGTCGATGACGCGATCATCGTGGTAGAAGATGTCGAACGCCATATTTCTGAGGGGAGTACGCCGTTTCGCGCCGCAATTCAGGCCGGGCAGGATCTGGGGCGCCCCATTCTGGCAATGACTGTTGTCCTTGCAGCTGTTTACGCACCGATCGGCTTTCAGGGCGGGTTGACGGGTGCACTGTTTACAGAATTTGCCTTCACGGTGGTTGGCGCGGTGACCATCTCCGCTGTCGTCGCGTTGACTCTAACGCCCATGATGAGTTCCCTGATCCTGAAGCCAAGATCGCCGGATTCCTCCGGTTGGGATGATGCGCTGGTCCGTACCGTCGATGCTGTCTATGACAGGTTTCGCAAGAGCTACCTGCGTGCCTTGGAAGCCTCGCTTGATAACAGACCTGTCGTTCTGACCTTTGCGTTCTTGATACTCGCAAGTATCCCTGTGCTTTATGCCACTTCGCAGGCAGAACTTGCGCCCCAGGAAGATCAGGGCATCGTATTGGCTATGTCGACACCTGCGCCCTCAGCCACCTTGCAACAAAAGCTTCTCTATATGGAGCAGATCTTTCACAACTCACAGAACTACCCGGAGGTCATGGGGGTTTTCCAGCTGGTGCAATCGGCGACAGCCATCTCTGGTTTCCTCCTCACTCCTTGGGATGACCGCTCGCGAACTGCCACCCAGCTGCAATATGCCATGCAACCCTCCATGGAAGCCGTTCCGGGCCTAAGAACCGTGCTGTTTCAAAACCCGCCGCTGCCGGGCGCCAGCGGCTTGCCCGTGCAGTTCGTGATCAAGACCACGCAACCTGTCGATCAGCTCAATGTTGTCGGGTCACAGCTTCTTGAAATGGCAGAACAATCGGGGAAGTTCATTTACATCGATAAGGACCTGAAGATCGATAAGCCTCAAGGCCAGATCATACTGGATCGGGACCGGGTGGCAGAGCTCGGGCTCACTTTACAGGATGTGGGGCAATCTCTTACCTCGGTCATGAGTGGTGGCTTCATCAACTACTTTGATTTTTATGGCAGGTCCTATCAGGTCATTCCTCAGCTTATCCAATATGACCGCCTCAATCCTGATCAGATGCTGGAGAACTACATTCGCGTACCAAGAAGCTCCACCCCCCCCAGTGCCTCTGGCGGGCCAGCCCCCAGTAGCTCAGCCGCCAGCGGTTCAGGTGCAGGTGCCAGGTTAATGGCCATGCCTTCGGGCACGACGTCTCAAACCAGCACCACGTCAGGTGCTATGACAACGGGTTCCATCACCACCCAGTCAAGTGCGACAGCAACGAGCTTCTCTGGCACTGCGCCAACGGTTCCCGCTGGTGCAGGGGGAATGGCAACAACCAGCAATGGACCGGTAGACACAATCATACCGCTCTCCAGTGTGGCTTCCATTGAAATGCAAGTGACACCTGAGTTCATCCCACACTTCCAGCAACAAAACTCCATGACCCTTTCCGGAGTACCCAGCTTTGGCGTGCCCTTGGCCGAAGCCCTGCAAACCTTGCAGCAACTCGCAGCGGAAGAACTGCCGGAGGGATACGCCATTGACTACGCCGAACAGTCCCGACAGTACATTCAGGAAAGCAGCGGATTTGTCGTCACCTTCGCTTTTGCCTTGCTGATCATCTTCCTGACGCTCGCCGCCCAGTTCGAAAGTTTCCGCGACCCCATCATCATCCTTGTCTCTGTCCCAATGTCCATCGCCGGTGCGCTGTTCTTCATCAATCTTGGCGTCGGCGGAGCCACAATCAACATTTACACTCAGGTTGGCATCATCACGCTTATGGGGTTGATCTCCAAACACGGCATTTTGATTGTTGAGGTCGCACGTGAGCTTCAGGAAAATCAGGGTGCAACCAAGCGGGAAGCCGTCGTCGGTGCCTTGCAAATCCGTTTGCGCGCAATTCTGATGACCACCGGTGCCATGGTGCTCGGCGTAATCCCGCTTATCCTCGCCAGCGGAGCAGGGGCAGCCTCCCGCTTTAATATGGGACTGGTCATTGCAACCGGCCTGTCCATCGGAACACTCTTCACCCTGTTCGTGGTGCCCAACGTCTATATGCTCATTGCTTTGGACCGTTCGGAATTAAAGGAACCTGATGATAACGCTACAGAAACACCTGACGGGGATGGCGAACCAGATCCAGCCACATAGGAAATCTGCGGGCGATTTCTGACTGCTATCACCTCACAAATCTGCCGCTTTCTTTGGAAATAAACTTCAACTGTGGAACACTTGTAAGTTTCTCACAGCAAAAAGAAATTGAGTGGTTGCCTATTCCAAATCATAAAGCTATAACCCGCCCCACACGCATCAATGGGGTGTAGCCAAGTGGTAAGGCAACGGTTTTTGGTACCGTGTATCGTAGGTTCGAATCCTACCACCCCAGCCATTCTTTCCTAAAAATCGTTATATGACAGCATCTTAAGCGATTAGTATTTCGCACAAGATTCTCTGTTGTACACAGCTGACGTGTATGACGGGTTTAAGCCTTCAACTCTCAATCTTGAGAGGTTTGAACCATGCCCAAAATTCCGTATGTTTATCGCCGCAGAGCCGTATATTGGTGGCAAAGAAGGTTGCCTGTGCGGGCGAACACTATTTCTCAAAAAAATTTCCGGATCAGACATTGTTTGCATGAAATTCGAGCTAGCGTCGCCAAGACGGTGGCTTTTGAGCTGACCGCTTACAGTGAAAAAGTGTTTTGGGAGTATAAAATGGGCGCAATTGACCACCTTGAAGTCCGCGAACTAATCAAAAAAAATAGCGAGTGATTTTACCTTTGAATTGTTTGTCATCGACGCCGCGCTGGTGGTGGATTTTTACAGGTAAACACGGAGAGTTAGAAAGCAAACGCGAAGCTTTGCGTGAACGTCTGAACCAGAGCAAAGCAAATAAAGCGAATACGGAGTAGTCACTACTAAAAGCTTCAGAAGATCTCCTCTGCTTGGAGAAGAGTATTCAACAGAAGGTCGATGATAAGAGGCAGGAAGTGACCCTCCGAATGCGTTTAGCAAACGAACGACTACCTATCATCAGGGTGGCAGCATTTGGACAAACAAACAAAGCAGAAAATGAAGCTGGAAGCAGAATATGAATTTGCTCCACGTGAGCTGGCTCCGTCTCGGTTCTGATCAATCCAGCGTCTAGTGTTTGCACCACCCTGTTTCGTCTGATGATGATGTTGACACGCTAGGTACTTAGCAGCTCTCATTGAGTGCTCTATGTTGCAAGTCAGTACATAGCTTGTCTTTGGTTCATCGGAATTATGGAGCGAACTCGTTCCAACTTAAGAGGTGAGGGCTGCAATCAAACCAAAGTTTACGCAGAACTCTAAATCATCAAATTTACAGCACTATATGGACACGATCAGGCGCTATAGCGCCGATCTTTCAATAAGATAAAAATCTTGTTGTCTTACCTCAGAGACCCACCCCTCAGCTAGGTATGACCCAAAAAATGAAAATCAAAAAGACAATTGAGAAAGTCCCTGGCGGAATGATGGTCATCCCATTGGGACTTGGGGCAGTAATTAGTACATTTGCGCCTGAAGCCTTGCAAATTGGTGGCTTTACTACGGCCCTCTTTAGTGATGGGGCGACACCACTCATAGGTGCATTCTTACTGTGCATGGGTGCAGGCATAAGTTTGAAGACTGCGCCTCAAGCACTAAAGCAAGGCTCTGCGATTACCCTCTCTAAATTGATCACTGCGGTAATCATTGGGCTTGCAGTGCAAACTGCCTTCGGCGACGCTGGTTTTTACGGGATTACTGGGCTTGCGATTATAGCAGCTATGTCAAATACCAATGGTGGGTTATTCGCCGCGCTTGCTGGTGAATTTGGTAATGAGAGAGATTTAGGATCGATCTCAATATTAAGCCTTAACGATGGTCCATTTCTAACAATGATTGCACTAGGCACCGCTGGCATAGCGATCATTCCTTTTATGACTTTGGTCGCCGTACTGGGTCCGCTGGTTGTAGGGATGATACTAGGCAATCTGGATAGCGACATGCGCACGTTTCTGACAAGTGGAGGGGCGCTGCTAATCCCGTTGTTTGCCTTTTCTTTAGGAACAGGCATTGATCTAAGGATATTACTTGAAGC
The DNA here is from genome assembly GCF_014651595.1 of Pseudovibrio japonicus. Taxonomy (GTDB): domain Bacteria; phylum Pseudomonadota; class Alphaproteobacteria; order Rhizobiales; family Stappiaceae; genus Pseudovibrio; species Pseudovibrio japonicus. Next base: position 114,515 of record NZ_BMXE01000009.1, read on the forward strand.
AGGCCTTGCTGGCATCGCATTGGGTTTTGTTGTCACGTTCGTCGGTGGTTTCTTCAATATCTACGCTGATAAGATTGCAGGTGGAACTGGCATTGCAGGTGCTGCTGCGTCCTCAACCGCTGGCAATGCAGTCGCTACTCCTGCAGCAATTATTTTGGCTGACCCCACATTAACTGATGCTGCGCAATCCGCTGCGCCTCTTATTGCAGCTTCTGTTATTACTACTGCGGTTTTAACGCCAATTCTCACCGCTTATGTCTCAAAGCAAAACCAACGGGCAACCATAGGAAAGGCTAGCAAGAATGCCTAAATTGCTTGTTGTTGCCGATGATTTTACAGGGTCAAATGATACCGGTGTGCAGTTTGCCAACAAAGGTGCTTCGGTCGAAGTTAAGTTGTCGGATCAGGCAGTTAACTGTGATGTGACGGTTATCAATACAGAAAGCCGAGCGTTGACCGCCAATGAAGCGGCGTCGAGAGTTAGGAGCGCTATCAAAGACAATGTCGATGGTGACACGCAAGTCATCTTCAAGAAAATAGATTCGACGTTTCGCGGAAATATAGGAGCCGAACTGGAAAGTGCGGTAAATGCATTCGGTGCTAAATTAGCCATCGTAGTTGCAGCGATTCCTGAATCAGGCAGGCTAACTAAGAACGGCGTTTGCTATGTAAATGGCACACCGGTGAGCGAGACGGAGTTCGCTCGCGACCCCAAAACGCCAGTCAGCCATTCGAGCATTGCTGAGATAATTAGCTTACAGACTAATCTGCCGTGCGAAATTGTTCCTGTTGAACAAGTTAGAAGCCACACTCTCAATAGTCTTATTAAACAACACATCGGAGAACTTGCTCCAAGCATATTGATTTTAGATGTCCTAGCTGAGCAAGATTTGTCGACAATAGCCGACGCCCTTACCGATCTAAATGAAAAATTTGTATTAGTTGGCGCTGCCGGTATCGCGAAGCACTTACCCAGTTCCATGTTCTCTGAGGGTGTAGGTAAGCCAGTCTTGGTGCTTGCTGGGTCTATGAGTGAGACTACTTTTAATCAGATAAATTATTGCCGCAGCTTGGGTTTGAAAACCGTTTATGTAAGCGCGAGAGATATTTGGTTAAATTTCGAGGACACCCTGCGTGATGCAGTTGATAAAATCTCCTGGCAATTACAACAAGGAAACAATTGCGCGTTGATGACGCTTCAAGATCAGGGGGAGCGGCAGAAAGTTTTGGAGTTGTGCGCTGCGGAGGACGTCAATTTGAGCCAGATAAGTACCTCAGTGGCACGGTTCTTCGGGCAGGCGGGTAAGGAGCTTTTCACAAAATTTCATCTCGCAGGAGCGCTTCTTACCGGCGGCGACATTGCAGCATCGGTTGCTGCCGGGTTGGGCGCTTCAGGTTATAAAATTCAAGGTGAAATAGAGCCTTGTATCCCTTATGGGCACTTCACTGATAATAAAACAAGAATTGTGACCAAAGCCGGAGGTTTTGGCTCAGAAGAATCAATCCAGAACATTATTGAATTTTTGGAGGGCCCTCAATGCAACCAATCGGAATAACGATGGGGGATGCCAGCGGCATCTCTCCTGAGATAATATTAAAAGCATTAGATGCTGATGCGTTGAAAAATACGCCTCTTGTCATCTTTGGCTGCTTTGAAACATTTGTTGCTCAAAATGAATTAATGCAAATTACAAAGAGGCAATTCAGCCGGATAGATGATGTAAAAGAGGCTGATTTTCAGAGCGGGAAAATATTTATCATAGATGTGCCTTTGGAACAGCCAGCAGGCTTGCAGTTTGGCAAGGTACAAGCTCAATGTGGTGATGCAGCCTATAGATGTATCGAGAAGGCAACTCATTTTGCTTTGAAAAAGCAGATTAGTGCGATCGCAACGGCGCCCCTAAATAAGGAAGCGCTTCACCTTGCGGGGCATATGTATGCTGGACATACTGAACTTCTCGCTGAATTGACCAATACCCGTGATTACGCAATGCTCCTATATACAGATAAGCTTCGCGTAATTCACGTTACCACTCATATTTCGCTGCGACAGATGCTGGACAGGTTAAACCCTGAGCGGCAAGAAATTGTGGTTGAAATAGCGGAAAGGTTTCTCGATAAAATTGGTGAGAAAAATGCGCCCATAGCCGTGGCGGGCATTAATCCTCATGCCGGGGAAAACGGCCTGTTTGGCCGCGAAGAGCTTGATGTAATTGCACCTGTTATTGAGGGCTTGAAAAACAAAGGGCACAATGTTCATGGCCCGCAGCCGCCAGATACTGTTTTTCTGCAGGCATATGAAGGTAAGTACGCTATGGTAGTTGCCCAATATCATGATCAAGGCCATATCCCGCTTAAACTATTGGGGTTCCATTCTGGCGTAAACATTACTGCTGGTCTGCCGTTTATCCGAACTTCAGCAGATCATGGCACCGCCTTTGATATTGCAGGAAAAAATATCGCCAAGTGCGAAAGTATTATTGAATCCATTAAACTGGCGGAAAAGCTGATAAACTAATCGAACTAGGGGCAAGGGCGCTTCCCGCTGGACAACAGCAAATGCTTCAGCCTTGATAAAATAAATTGACCACCTGCGAATTACCTTTTGTCGTGTACCTCGGCGAACTGGAAGCTCACCTTTACCGTGAATAGGTAGGCTCTAAAGAAGTCTTCGACTATTGCTTAGGCTCGTAGATCTACGAGGGCGACCACTATCGCGAACTGCAACATTTTATGTAACATCAATCGGTACGTTTTTGACAATTGATGGAGACAAAAGTCGCCCGCCTGCTTTCGATATTTGGGTCTCCAGCAGGCTACCTTCTGAGCGATCCATGCACGTTTCCAGAATTGTAAACCCATGCGAATGCTGTATTGCATACTGTGCCCACATGGGTGTAGTACATGAATTGTTTCTGAGTTGAAGTATATGTTATTTCAATGGCTTACCGAGATATGGAGAGGCAGCTGAGAATCCTACCACCCCAGCCAACTTTCTCCTTAAAGTTTTATGCAATTACAGCACACAGACTTGCGTTTGTGCGCGATGTTAGCGTTTGCATGTTCATCAAGAATGCAGCTGATTGCTGCGTAGACCCGTCAAAAAAACACCCCGCCCCACAAACTCAAGCTGACGCTTCGCCATGTCTGAGCAGGTATACGCCTGCCCAGATGAACCAGACGATAAATCCAAGGCCGAAGATAATGCCGCCCGGTTCGCTCATGCCCGGAATAACTGTCACAAGACCTGCCAGCCCGATGAGGATGCCCAGCCAGCTCAGCCCTTTGGAGAGGCTGGCCCCGCGCAGCCCTGCCCAGCACAGCAGCAGCACCCAGAGGCCGCCGGTGATCTCGTTGCCGCCGCCAATGCCTTCCTGCACGTTGCCCAGTGTTGCCCACATCGCGAGCGCTCTGTCCTGATCCAGCTCATAAAGCGCAGAAACTTCAGCCAGGGAAATATTCGCAAGCATGCCGCTTGCCAGCACCAGCCCCGCCCAGATTAACCCAAAGGCCGCTGCAATCTGCGAAAGGCCCGGCGCTGCCCCTTTCAGCCGGTCATGCAGTGCAACAACGAGCACCACCAAAAACACCGCGTTGACGATGTAGATGATGAAGTTCCACAGGTACATAAGGCCCTGATTGGACATCTCAAATGCGAACATATTCACATCATCGCCGTCTTCTCCGGCCCCTGCCTCTACAAGCAAAGTTGATAAGAGAGCAAAGCCGACAATATAAGTGGCAGCCGCGATCAGAGAGGCCACACCTCCGGTTTTTTGTAGGGTCATCACAACGGTCCTCGCATAGGTCTGGCATCACCCTCTGGTCGAAATTGGCTTGCCCAAAGGTAGAGGGACTTAAAAAGTGCAGGTAGACGCAGCGTAAACTTACAGTATGCGTTAAACAAGAGGCCTATACTCAGACGTGCAAAAACCGGTAGTATTTGTGGTTCAGAAGTTTGGATAAGGCAGCCTGCTATAATCCAACACTGCGAAGCTCACACACGAAGACAGATACCTGAGCGCAAAGTGCGGTCATGCAAAACAACCCGTGGGGAACGGGAGGGCTGCCAGATTGCTTTTGAGGAGAGGCAATCTGATATAAGGGGGAGACCGAATGAATCTGGCAGAGTGGCTGGCCCGGACAGCCAGGATAACACCTGATGCACCCGCGCTCTTTCATGGCACGCAGCTTGTCGCAACCTATGCGCAGTTCGGTGCACATGCTGCAGCCATTGCTGGGTCATTGCAGGCCGACTTTGGTATCGCGCGCGGCGATCGTGTCGCCATTTTCATGAAAAACCGCTGCGAGTATCTGGAAGCCAGCTACGGCATCTGGTGGGCAGGCGCTGCAGCTGTTCCCATCAACGCCAAACTCCACCCTAAAGAAGCCGCGTGGATCATCGAAAACGCAGGCGCCACAGTCGTCTTTGTCTCCGATGACGTGGGTGAAGATCTGATCAGGGAGATTGACCAGACCAGAACCAAAGTTATCTCGGTAGATCAGGATATCTACACGCAGATGCTCAAGGCCCAGCGACTGGCTTATCCGGTGCCCATTGATGCGCAGGACATGGTCTGGCTGTTTTACACCTCCGGCACCACGGGACGCCCCAAAGGGGTGATGATGTCCTCGCAAAACATCCAGAGTATGATGCTTGGCTATTATGCAGGCATTGGCACCCCAACCCATGAAGACGCCACACTTTACGCTGCCCCCATGTCACATGGAGCGGGAATCTATAGCTTCATGCATGTTGTTGCTGGAGGCAGACATGTCTGTCCGGTCTCCGGCGGATTTGACGCCGCCGAAATCCTGCAGCTCGCCCCCAAAATTGGCCGGATCGCCATGTTCGCAGCCCCCACCATGGTCCACAGGCTCGTGGAAGAGGCAAAGGCCACAGGCGCAACCGGGGAGGGACTGGACACCATCATCTACGCTGGTGGTCCCATGTACTTTGCCGATATCGTTGAAGCTGTTGAAGTTCTCGGCCCCCGTTTCGCGCAGATCTACGGGCAGGGCGAATGCCCCATGGGTATCACGGTCCTCAGCCGGGAGCAGGTCTGCGATAGAAAACACCCCCGCTGGCAAGAAAGATTGAAGTCAGTTGGGGTAGCTCAAGTCGTCTCCCGCGTGCGTGTGGTAGGAGAGGACATGAATGACCTGCCTATTGGTGAGATCGGTGAAATTGTCGTGTCAGGCTCAGCGGTCATGTTGGGCTACTGGAACAATGAGGAAGCAACCGCTTCCACGATCGTCGATGGCTGGTTGAAAACAGGCGACATGGGTGTACTGGATGCCGATGGGTTCCTCACTATGCACGACCGCTCGAAGGACATGATCATCTCGGGCGGGTCCAACATCTATCCTCGCGAGGTGGAAGAAATTCTTCTGCTGCATCCGGATGTATCTGAAGTCGCAGTTGTCGGTCGCTTCCATGAGGAGTGGGGCGAGGAGGTGGTGGCCATCATCTCTCCGGAAAATGGAAAGACCGTCGAATTTGCAGAGCTGGACAAGCTCTGCATTGATAACATCGCGCGTTTCAAGCGTCCAAAGCAGTACATCGCCATGGATCAGTTGCCGAAGAACAATTACGGCAAGATCCTCAAGCGGGACTTGCGGGAGATGCTGAAAGGCCCGCAGCAAGGTGGATCAGTTTGATGAAGACCTTTGATATTCGTAGTGCTCGCTCAAAAGACATTCCGCAGATAGGAGAGGTCGGTCTGGCCTCATGGAAACGAGGCATCGGCCCGCACGTCCCGCCGGTATCCCACGACAGCGTTAGTATAGAGACCTTCACAGGCTTTGCCAGCGCCCGTCTGGATCAGATCGTGGTGGCTGTCAAAGACGATCGCGTGCTCGGCTTCACAGCAACCGAGCAGGCAAACAACTTCATCACCGACCTTTGGATCGACCCCGACTGCGAAAGCAGCGGATTAGGTACCGCCCTGATGGAAGAAGCCGAACGACGCATCGCCGCCCGTGGCTACCACACCGCAGAAATCTCGGTGCTACTGCAAAACGAACGCGCACTCAGCTTGTACCGCCACATGAAATACGAGGACGTGCAAGAGGAAACCAAGTTTAACAAGACCCTCAAATCCGAAATCACAAGCATCCGCCTACGCAAACACCTGCAATTCTACGCGGATGAAATCGCCTGAGGAGTACTCCTCAGGCACACCTTTCCCGCAGCACACCTCCACCCGTTGTGGGATGAAATAGAGTGATACGCTTGAAGGTATGGTGTCTTTCCCAAGCTTGGTGAAGGTAGACTGGGTGTGCCAACATCTACCTGTCAGATTAAGCGTGTGAGTTGTCGGTTTGAGCCCCAGAGGGGAAAGAGTACGTCACCTAAGCCAAGGGCCATACATGCGGATAGACGGCCATGCGCTTTATATTCAAAGAGCAGCATGTGGATGAGGGGACTTACCTACCTCGTTCTTTTGGAAACTCTTCAAGATTGCGGGAGCGGAGGTCATATCTTCAATACGACCTCACAGCCCAAAAAATGATCTCACCTTGAAATTGACGACGCTTAAACAGTTGATGTCGCGTCAATGTTTAAATGCCGGAATATCGACGAAATATATGGTTAGGAGACTGGAGAAAAGACCTTTCGAAAGGACCTTCCATGGTTGTCTATTGTGCTACGACACCGCAGAAATTCTTTGATCAATTGCCAGCTCAAACAGATATACTTGTTATCGGCGGTGGAATAATTGGCATTTCTACCGCTTATTACCTTGCGAAAATGGGCGTGAAAGTAACAGTCTGTGAAAAAGGGTGTGTTGCTGGAGAGCAATCAAGCAGAAATTGGGGTGCAGTACGTCAGCAAGGTAGGGATCCTGCAGAATTACCCATAATGATCGAGGCAAATCTTTTATGGCGCAATCTCGCCGTGGAGACTGGTGAAGATCTTGGGTTTCGACAACATGGACTTAGTCACCTGGCTGAGACTGAAGAGGCCCTGTCAGGTTTTGAGGATTTTCTAAAGCTGGCAAAACAGTTTGAACTTGATACGCGGCTTCAAAGCGCTGCGGAAGTTCTGCTGCATATCGATGGTCGGCCAGGGAGATGGCTCGGCGGTATGATCACGCCAAGCGATGCCTGTGCAGAGCCATGGCAAGCAGTTCCCGGCATTGCACGAGCGGCGCAGCGTTTAGGTGCTGTTATCGTCGAGAATTGCGCAGTACGTGACATCGAAATCACGAACAGTGCGGTTACCGGTGTCTTAACTGAAAAAGGGCGCGTTGAATGTAATCGAGTGCTCCTTGCCGGTGGCGCATGGTCATCTGTTTTTGCGGAAAAAATCGGGTTAGATATTCCCCAATCGTATGTGATGATGCCCGTAGCCTCAACCGAAGAGACAACGAACATTTCCTCCGGGTGTGCCTCTGATCAAACTGTCTTCTTCCGAAGACGGGAAGATGGCGGTTATTCTTTATGTGCCAAAGAGCTGTATTCGGAGCTTTCACAAAATGGTTCACTGGCGGATGCTGGCAACAAAGAGCAGGCTTTCATAAACCTATTGGCAGAACTTGGCTTGGAACCAGTAAGTTCACAAAATGGTACTGAAGAAACCATTTTCGAAAAGTACCGGATCCTTAACCCAGCGCCTCCTGCAAAATCTGGACGGATAATCCTGGAACATTTTGGTGAACGGTTTCCACAGTTGGCTGACACGAAAATTAGTGAACTATGGGCGGGGATGATTGACGTATTGCCAGATGATCTCCCGATTATGGATCAAGCTGGTAGTTGTGATGGATTGTTCATAGCGACCGGGTTTTCAGGTCATGGTTTTGGCATTGGCCCTGCGTCTGGACGTATAATGAGCGATATGATGCTCGGAAAACCTGAGCGCCATGATCTCAGCAGTTTCCGCTTTTCCCGTTTTAATGGCGCCACCCCCAGTACTCCCGCACCCGTTTAAGTTAGTTCGCCAGAGCCAATCAAACCCCCAGTGCAATCTGGGCGTTTTCTGAAATTTCTTGAACCGCTGTTCTCATGGCAGGCAGATAGGTCTTTGCCATATTCTCCAGCGTCGTTACATAAGTCGTGCTGGTTACTGATAGGGCGCCAATTGGTTCCCCGTGCTTGTTCAGGATCGGCAGGGCCACGCAGATGATGGTGTCCTCATGTTCCTCATCATCAAACGCGTGCCCGCGCTCACGAATACGCGCCAGCTCATCACGCAGCATCAGCTCGTTCACCAGCGTCTTATCCGTATGGCGTTGAAAGGACTGCGCCTTGAGCGCCTCCGCAAGTTGCGGCTCGGACAGGGCAGAAAGCATGGCTTTGCCTACGCCGGTGCAATAGGCAGGGCCAATCTTTCCGGGACTGGAGAACATGGAAACACTGCGCGGCGGCAGCCGTTTGTCCACGTAAAGCACCTGATTGTTGTCCAGCACCGCAAGATGAATGGTCTCTTCAATCTCAGTGCTCAGCTTGTCCAATGCATTACGCGCAACGCTGGCAAGACTTGCCCGGCTCCAGGTAGAATGCGCCAGTTTCAAAACCCGCATACCCATGCTGTAGGTTTGGCGCACATCGTCATAAGCCAGCATACCTTCACGTGTCAGCTGCCGTAACTGTCGGTGCAAGGTGGCTCGGCTCAGCGGCAAGGCATTTAGCAAATCCACGAACCGGGGAGGTGATTCTGCCAGCGCAACCGCATCCAGCACCACCAGCGCCTTGGAGATAGGACTGGAGAGGTCTGGTTCACTTGCCTCAGCGGTTCTCACGGTTTCTGCAGCCATGTCCAGTTGCTTCCTTATATGCTCGCGGATTTTGCATTCTTCATGCAGACCACGCCCTCATGCCTTTGCTTGACAATTATGCATGAGCACGTAACAATTTCAATAAACAAAACATAGTTTCATTGAGTGAAACTGTCTTGGCGATACTGGGAGGTTGAGCTTTTGAGTTTTTATGAAGGCAGCTACACGCGTTCCTGCTCCAGCACCTGCGATCTCAAGTCCCCCATATGTTGATGGCGACCTGATCCTCACACTCCACAAGACCTGATCATAACAACAAAGGAAGCGGGGGGCATAAATGAACCAGCAGGGGGCACGAGACAGCGACCTTCGCCAGATCACTTCCGCAGGCAGCTGGATCGCTGTTGACTGGGGCACGTCCAGTCTTCGGGCATGGCTGATTGACGAAAACGGATGCACGCAAACCGACGCAAAATCAACGCAAGGCGCCGGAACGCTTCAACCTACTGAATTTGAAGGTGTTTTGCTGGGTTTGGTCGGCGGCTGGCTACAAACCGACGCAAAACCAACGCAAGTGTTCATTTGTGGCATGGCCGGCAGCCGTCAGGGCTGGCAAGAGGCAGAATATGTCCCCGTTCCCACCAAACTGACAGATCTGCACAAGCATCTGGTTGTCCCGCAACCACACAATCCCCGCATCCAGCCGTTCATAGTGCCCGGTCTCTGCCAGAAGACAGAGCAGCACCCGGATGTTATGCGCGGTGAGGAAACACTGCTGCTGGGCATCTTGGAGGAGTTATCCCACAAATCCGGCACCTTTTGCTTACCCGGTACCCACAGCAAGTGGGTCGATATGGAGGAGGGGGTAGTCACCCGAACCGCCACTTACCTCAGCGGCGAGTTATTCGCGCTCATCGCCCAAAGGTCCATCCTCCGCCATTCGCTGGATACAGAAGCGACACTGGACAAGGATGTCTTCCTGCGAACGCTGGATCAGATGAAAAATCAGGAAGCTACACTGCTTGGCGACTTGTTTGGCCTGCGCGCCAGTCAACTGCTCAACGAGACCAGCACCAAGGCAGCTGCGGCCAGACTGTCCGCACTTGTTATCGGAACCGAGCTAGCAGACAGACTCGCAACCTGCGGGGATAACCCGCCAAAACAGGTGCACCTCATCGGAAGCACCTCGCTTTCGCAAAACTACGCGCTCGCCCTGCAACATTTCGACATTACGCCAATCTTGCATGATGCAGACAAAGTAGCGCTCGCAGGTCTCTCCGCCATCAGACAAGGGGTACTCAATGACAACTGTTAAACAAAGCCCGGAGCGCAACCTCATAGCAATCCTGCGCGGCATAACACCCTCCGAAATATTGGATGTGGTGGAAGTGCTTGTTGACGCGGGCTTTTCCAAAATCGAAGTACCGCTCAACTCACCTGATGCGATCACCTCAATCAGCATGGCACAAGAAAGGTTTGGCACCTTATCCGCCATCGGAGCGGGGACAGTTCTGACAGCACAGCAAGTCGGGCAGGTCCGTGCAGCAGGCGGAACCTTCATTGTCTCCCCCAACTGCGATGAAGAGGTTATCCGCACCACCAAAGCAGAAGGCATGAGATCCTATCCGGGAGTTCTTACCCCAACCGAGTGCTTTGCAGCGCTCAAAGCGGGTGCCGATGCACTCAAGATCTTCCCGGCCTTTCAGGTGGGCATAAAGGGGATTGAGGCCGTGCGTGCTGTACTGCCCAAAGAGACGCTCCTATATGCAGTGGGTGGTGTTGAACCAGCTGACTTTGCCGACTATGCAAATGTGGGCTGTCAGGGCTTCGGCATGGCCAGCAACCTCTATAAACCGGGCTTCAGCGCTGCGCAGACAGCTGAAAACGCAAAGAAAATGGTCGCTGCATACGATGCGATCAAACTGGGAGAAAAAGCATGAGTGAGCCCTATGTGTTCGCAAATACAGAGTGTGAGCTGGGCGAGGGGCCGTTGTGGAGCGCCCGCCATGAGGCGCTGTTCTGGACCGACATCAACAATAGTCTGGTCCTGAAAAAGGGCATATCCGGAGACGTTGAGACATGGAAGTTCGATGAGCCAGTCTCCGCCTTCGCCCGCATCCCCGACAGTGACGACTTCGTATTATCCTCTGCAACAGGGTTGTATCACTGGTCCCCGGAGTTTCATAGCAAAGAACTTATCCTCCCCGTTGAGGACCAAAACCCAATCACCCGCTCCAACGACGCCCGCACCGACCGCTCCGGCGCATTCTGGATTTCCTCCATGGGCTATAAGGCAGAAAAAGGTGCCGGCAGTCTTTATCGGTTCTTCAAAGGGGAATTAGTGACAGTTGCAAGTGACATCACAATCCCGAATTCCCTTTGTTTCTCGCCAGATGGCAGCACAGCATACTTTTCGGACACGCTAACATCCCAGATCATAAAATGGCCACTAAATGCACAAACTGGCCTGCCAGAAGGGCCGGCGGAGGTATTTGTCGATATCTCCGGGACAGGTTTTGGCCCCGACGGTTCCGTAGTTGATGCGGAGGGATATCTCTGGAACGCTCAGTGGGGCGGATACAGGGTCGTCCGCTATAAACCGGACGGAACAGTGGATCGCATTGTTGAGATCGACGCAAGTCAGCCAACGTGCCCTGCATTTGGCGGGCCGGACTACAAGACCCTGTTTGTTACTAGTGCTCGCGAACATTTAAGCGAGCAGCAACTCGCAAAAGAGCCACTCGCAGGTTCGGTCTTTGCGTTTCCCATTGACACTCCGGGCCTGCCGGACCCCGAACTGCAAATGTGATCTCATGAGCGATAAGAAACACTTAGGTATCTGTTACTATCCTGAACACTGGTCAGAGGACCTTTGGCAACAAGATGCCGAAGAGATGGCCGAGTTGGGCATCACCTATGTGCGTATCGCTGAATTTGCATGGTCCCGCATCGAGCCGGAACCCGGTCACTACTCTTGGGATTGGTTGGACAGCGCAGTTGAGGTTCTCGCAAGTGCAGGTCTCAAGATCATTATGTGCACCCCAACCGCAGCCCCGCCACGCTGGATGGTGGATAAGCACCCAGACATGCTCGCCGTCGACGAGAACGGACACCCCCGCAACTTCGGAAGCCGCCGCCACTACTGCTTTTCCCACGAAGGCTACCGCTGGGAATGCCGACGGATTACAGAAATGCTCGCCGAGCGCTTCGGTAATCACCCCTCCATCGTCGCCTGGCAGACCGACAACGAGTACGGTGGCCATGACACTGTACGCTCGTGGTCTCCTTCCACCCACAAGGCCTTTCAGCTCTGGCTCGCGCAAAAGTACGGGAACATCAAAGCGTTGAACGTGGCGTGGGGCAATGTGTTCTGGTCCATGGAATACAACAGCTTCGAGCAGGTCGAGCTGCCAAACCTGACAGTGGCAGAGAGTAACCCGTCTCACATGCTTGATTTCAAACGGTTTTCATCCGACCAAGTATTCGAGTTCAACGGCGAACAGGTCGATATCCTGCGCAAGCTCTCTCCCGGTCGCCCGATTATCCATAATTTCATGGGCAACAGTTTTTCCTTTGATCACTACAAGGTCGCAGACCAGCTCGATATCGCCAGCTGGGATTGCTATCCCCTTGGCTTCCATAGTAAATTTCAGATGGAAAACCCTCTTGGTACACCAGAAGGCTACTGGGAAGACTTCTTCCAGCAGGGCGATCCGGATTTTCAAGCCTTCCATCACGACCTTTACCGACAAGCAGGCCATGGCCGTTTCTGGGTCATGGAACTGCAACCCGGCCCTATCAACTGGGCAGCCTATAACCCGGTGCCGCTCAAAGGAATGGTGCGCTTGTGGAGTTGGGAGGCGTTCGCCCATGGTGCTGAAACCACTAGCTATTTCCGCTGGCGTCAGGCCCCGTTTGCACAAGAACAGATGCATGCCGGCCTCAAACAGACCGATAATAAAGCAGCTCAGGCCTATGTGGAGGTCGCGCAGGTCGCCCGCGAAATCGAAGAGCTGGGCGCGTTCACCCCCTCTGCAGCACCCGTTGCGCTCGTTGTCGATTACGAAAGCCACTGGGCACACGAAACGCAGCCGCAATCTCAGGACTTTAGCTACTTCCGCCTCGTCCTTGCCTACTACCGTGCTCTGAGACAAAAAGGTATCGATGTGGAGATCATCAGACCAGCCTCACAGGACTTATCCTCCTACAAGCTGGTTATTGTCCCCGCCCTCTTTACAATGACGGAAGCCCTCTCCGACAACCTTGCAGCCTATATAGAATACGGCGGCGTCATCCTCGGCGGCCCGCGATTGGCGCAAAAAGACAAGAACTTCCAGATCTCTCAGAAAACCCTGAACCTGCCAAAGCCATTCGAAGAAGTTGAGGTCTTACGCGTCGCGACCAGCCCGGCAGAGTTTGCGGCAACGGTTCAGGATTTGGAAGGCAAGGAACGCGGCAAAGCCTACATCTGGCAGGAAGAGGTCTCCACCGGCCTGCCAACGGTTTTTGAAGATGCCAATGCAAACCCGATCTTCATCGGCGAAAAGAGCCGGTTCTACACAACAGCCTGGGCTGATCCGACCCTGATGAGCGCCATACTGGATGAAGTCTTCAAGACCGCAAAAATTGAGAGGGTGGACCTACCAGAGGGCTTGAGAAGAAGCAAAACCTCGATAGGCACCTTCTACTATAACTATTCGAAAAATATGATGAATTTGAAAACGCTGGGTCTCGCGGATGCAGCAGAATTGGATGGACTGGAGCTGCCACCGGCAGGGGTGGCTCTGGTTCGGGAAGGAACTGACGGGCAATGATGGAAGCTCCCAAAAGAAGACTACGCTCCCAAGAGTGGTTTGACTCAACCGACAACCCAGGAATGACAGCGCTCTATCTGGAGCGTTATCTGAACTACGGTATCACACGCGAGGAGCTTCAATCAGGCCGACCCATCATAGGCATTGCTCAGACTGGATCAGACCTGTCCCCTTGCAACCGCCATCATCTGGTGCTGGCAGAACGGGTCCGCGAAGGCATTCGCGAAATGGGCGGCATCTGTTTTGAATTCCCAGTCCATCCCATTCAGGAAACCGGCAAGCGCCCAACTGCAGCCCTTGACCGCAACCTTGCTTATCTTGGCCTTGTTGAAACGCTCTACGGTTATCCCCTTGATGGGGTTGTTCTTACCATCGGCTGTGACAAGACCACGCCAGCGCTGTTGATGGCCGCTGCCACTGTCAACATCCCCGCGATCTGCCTGACTGTCGGCCCCATGCTCAACGGCTATCATAAGGGCGAACGTGTGGGCTCCGGCACGGTTATCTGGAAAGCCCGCAAGATGTTGGCAACCGGAGAGATCGATTACAAAGAGTTCATGGAGATGGCCGCAGACTCCGCTCCATCCGTTGGCTACTGCAATACGATGGGCACCGCGTCCACCATGAACTCGCTGGCAGAAGCTCTGGGCATGAGCCTGCCGGGCTGCGCCTCTATCCCCGCTCCGTATCGTGAACGGGGCCAGATCTCTTTTGAGACCGGCAAGCGCATCGTGCAGATGGTGCATGAAGATCAAAAACCATCAGATGTCCTCACACGCAAGGCTTTCGAGAACGCAATCGCGGTGAATTCCGCCATTGGCGGCTCAACCAACGCCCCCATACATATCAACGCAATCGCGCGCCATATTGGGGTTGAACTGAATAATGACGACTGGCAGAACCTCGGCCACAAAATTCCACTGCTTGCCAACGTCCAACCCGCTGGTGTGTACCTCTCAGAAGAGTTCCACCGCGCAGGTGGCATCCCGGCCATTTTCTCACAGCTGATGAAACACGGCCACGTCCATAAAGATACCGTCACTGTGTCTGGCAAAAAGACCGGCGAGATCTACGCCGAGAGTACCGTCAAAGATCATGATGTGATCTATCCCTATGACAAACCAATGCTGGATGATGCAGGTTTCATAAATCTCAAGGGCAATCTCTTCCGATCCGCGATAATGAAAACATCTGTGATTTCAAAGGATTTCAGAGCGCGCTATCTATCAGATCCAGACGACCCAGAAGCATTCGAAGGCAAGGTCGCGGTGTTTGATGGTCCTGAGGATTATCACGAAAACATCAATAACAAGGCACTTGGCATTGACGCTAACACGATCCTCGTCATTCGCGGAGCTGGACCCGTTGGCTATCCGGGAAGTGCCGAAGTGGTCAATATGCAGCCACCCGATGAGCTGTTGAAGCACGGTATCGATGCGCTGCCATGCATTGGCGATGGTCGCCAGTCTGGCACCTCCGGTTCACCATCTATCCTCAACGCATCCCCTGAGGCTGCCGTTATGGGCGGTCTGGCGCTGCTGAGAAACGGAGATAGTGTTCGTCTTGATCTGAGAAAGGGCGAGGCAAATGTCCTGATCTCTGATGAGGAGCTTGCCAAGCGCAAGCAGGAGCTTGCAGAAAGTGGCGGCTACGAGTTCCCTGCACACCAGACCCCTTGGCAAGAGATTCAGCGCGGCATTGTTGACCAGCTTGACGAGGGTATGGTGCTCAAACCAGCCGTCAAATACCAGCGCATCGCGCAAAAAGGACTTCCACGTCATAGTCACTGATAGGCATGTGAACGTAAAAAGCCGCCTCTGTTTGAGGCGGCTTTTTTGCTGTTCTAAAGCAGCTTAAACGCTTTAGTCTTCTGTGGCTGCCAGCAGGCTCGCGTTCCCGCCAGAGGCTGTGGTATCGATGCACAGATGACGCTCAAGCTGATAGCGCTCAGGCTGGTTGCGCTCCATGATCAGCTGTATCAGAGCGCCATCGCGTTCCGCCAAGTCGGCCTTCATCTCTTTCAGCTCTTTCTCGCTGTGATGAGCTGCAATTGCGTCAACACCCTGAAGTTCCTTCAAAGCGCCAGTCGCCAGATGACCTTCCAGCGCAACAATTGGAGCAGCAAGTCGGCGGAGCTTCACAGCCAGTTTCTCGGCACCTTGTCCAACAGCAATCACCCCGTTGCCAGCCGCCAGAGCCAGAACCACTTGATGCGTCAGGCTTTCTGCATCGGGACCAAGGCACAGCACAATGCCGCGCGGTGCAGCATACAGGCGGTTGGATTCACCGGTCGGCCCAGGCATGTCATGCGCATGGTCTGTCGCAACGCGGTTCAGCAGGCCTGTTTCCTTCTCAAACAGAGTTGCCAGCTCGGTGTAGCGACCAAAGTTTTTCTCCCACGCGCTGGCGCGTAATGCACCGTGTGCTTTGAAGATATCCTCGGCAGTAACGGTTCGGCTCAGCGTGACGTTCTCAGCTGCTGAGGTGTCAGCAAGGCGGAAGCGTGCCACATAGTGAGGGCCACCTGCTTTCGGACCCGTGCCGGAAAGGCCTTCACCGCCAAATGGCTGAGACCCAACAATCGCGCCAATCTGGTTTCGGTTCACATAAAGGTTGCCCGCCTTCACGCGCTCTACAATGTGCTGAACACGGCTATCAACGCGCGTATGCAAACCAAAGGTCAGGCCAAAGCCTTTTGAGTTGATCGCATCAATGGTCTGATCGATCTCATCTGCTTTGAAGGTCGCAACGTGCAAAACAGGACCGAAGATTTCTTCCTCCAGCTCGTCAATGCCTTCAAGCTTGATCAGGGTAGGTGCTACGAAGTAGCCTTTGCCTGACCCTTTCAACTGCTTGAGAACGCGGCCTTTTTTGTCCCATTTCTTGCAATGTGCCTCAATCTTCTTCTGCGCTGCTGCATCGATCACAGGGCCAACATCGGTCGAAAGAGCAGCAGGGTTGCCCAGTTCCAACTCGGCCATTGCACCCAGCAGCATCTCTTTGAAATCATCAAAGATGTCTTCCTGAACATAAAGCATACGTAGGGCAGAGCAGCGCTGACCAGCACTTTGGAAACTGGAGGCAATGATATCGCGAACGGCCTGTTCTGGCAGGGCAGTGGAGTCCACGATCATCGCGTTCAGACCACCAGTCTCCGCAATCAGCGGCGCAGTTGGTGCAAGCGCTTTTGCCATGGCACGGTTGATGTGCTGTGCAGTTGCAGTGGAACCGGTAAAGCAGACGCCAGCCACACGGCTGTCAGAGGTCAGGGCAGCACCAACTTCACCAGCACCAGGTAGCAGCTGTAAAGCTTCAACAGGAATGCCTGCTTTGTGCATCAGACCAATGGCAAACGTTGCGATCAGCGGGGTCTGCGGGGCTGGCTTTGCAAGCACCGGGTTCCCGGCAGCAAGGGCTGCAAAGATCTGACCGGAGAAAATCGCCAGCGGAAAGTTCCATGGGGAGATACAGGTGATCGGACCACGCTGTGCCCCTTTGCCATCACGCTCCTCAAGGCGGATCGCCTCGTTCGCGTAATAGCGAGCAAAGTCAACCGCTTCACGCAGTTCGTTGATGGCGTCCATGTGGGTTTTGCCAGCTTCGCGGGTAAGCAGTGCAAAGATCTCAGGGGCATTCTCTTCAAACAAATCCGCCGCCTTGCGTAGGATAGCTGCACGCTCCTCTGCGCTCTTGTCTGCCCACGCAGCACATCCGTGATGGGCAGTCGTCAAAGCCGCTTCGATCTGCTCAGGCGTCGCTGTTGCCACGCTGCCAACAACATCATCCAGCTCCGCCGGGTTTTTGACAGGCACAGCCTCGGCGTTCTTGACGGATGCAGCAATAACAGGATGACCGGCCCATTTGGTTGTCGCAAAGGTTTTCAGGTTCGCAACGTATTCCGCTTCTTGACGCGGATCACTCAGATCCCAGCCCTTGGCGTTCTTGCGACCTGCACCATAAAGCTCTGGTGGAAGTGCGATCTTGGAATTGGCAACGTGTTCGCCATACTTCTCGATATGCGCAAGTGGGTCCTGTGCGATCGCTTCAGGAGTGACGCTCTCATCGCGGATCTGGTGCACGAACGAGCTGTTCGCACCGTTTTCCAGAAGGCGGCGAACCAGATACGCCAGCAGGTCTTTGTGCGCACCAACCGGAGCGTAGATACGGCAGTTGGTGCCATGCTTCTTCATGGTGCGCTCGTGAAGCGCTTCGCCCATGCCATGCAGACGCTGGAACTCGTAGGAGTTCAGCGGTAGGTTCTTCGCCAGTTCCAGAATAGTTGCAACACTATGCGCGTTGTGGGTCGCAAACTGCGGATAGATCCGGTCGGTCATGCCCAGCAGCTTTTCAGCACAGGCCGCATAGGAGATGTCGGTGGACACCTTACGCGTAAACACCGGATAACCTTCAATGCCAAGCGTCTGTGCGCGCTTGATTTCGCTGTCCCAGTAAGCCCCTTTCACAAGGCGAACCATGATCTTGCGGTCATACTTTTCAGCGGCAGCATAAAGCCAGTCGATTACATGAGTAGCGCGTGGGCCAAAGGCCTGCACAACAACACCAAAACCATCCCAACCTTCAGTTGCCGGGTTAGCCAGCAGAGCCTCGATCACATCGAGAGATAGGTCAAGACGATCAGCTTCTTCCGCATCAATGTTGAAGCCCATATTGGAGGACTTCGCCAACATGATAAGCGAGAGCGTGCGCGGAACCAGCTCCTTCATCACCCGCTCGCGTTTTGCAAACTCATATCGTGGATGCAGCGCGGAGAGCTTGACGGAAATGCCTGGGTTCTGGCGAATGCTTGCATGGTTGCAGTTGCTTGCCAGCGCGGTAATTGCCTTGGAATAGGACAGGTGATAGCGCTTTGCATCAGCATCGGTGCGCGCTGCTTCTCCCAGCATGTCGTAGGAATAAGTAAAGCCTTGGCCTTCCTCCGCCCTTGCATTTCGCATGGCTTCGCGGATGGTGCGACCCAGAACGAACTGGCGGCCCAGCTCCTTCATCGCCTGACCAACAGCCGTGCGAACCATCGGCTCGCCAAGGCGTTTGACCACACCGCGGACGGTGCCGATGAGGCCTTGATTGTCTGGAGCAAGAACCTTGCCCGTCAACAAAAGCGCCCACGTGGATGCGTTGATCAATGAAGACGAGGATTGCCCCAAATGCTCTCCCCAGGCACTTGGAGTGATCTTGTCTGCAATCAGAGCATCAATAGTCTGGGCATCTGGAACGCGAAGCAGGGCTTCTGCAAGGCACATTAGCGCAATGCCTTCCTGCGTTGAGAGACCGTATTCGCCGAGAAAACTCTCCATGATCGTCGGAGAAGTGTTCGCACGCAAATCTGAGATCAGTTCCGCAGCTTTATGAGAAGCACGCTGGCGCGCTGCCTCATCCATTTGCAGCGAGGAAATGAGCTCCTGAACAACCTGATTTTCGTCAGGAAGGTAATTATCTCTGATTTTGTTGCGGATGATTTCCGGCGTAGCCTCTGAACCCATGCAGTCCTCCCTACTATTAAATACCTATTATTATGGCGACATTAGCAAAAGACCTATAGGGATGTTTCCTGTATTTTTTGATGGTAAAGACTATTCGACTTTGATATTTAGGCGCTGTGGTCGTTATCAATAAAAAAATGGCATATCATGGAGAAATTGGACGATTTTGATCGCAGGATTGTGGAGGAACTGCAAAAATCCGGGCGCATCACCGTTACTGACCTGGCAAAAAAAGTAGGACTCTCCAAAACTCCTTGCCAGATCCGCATGAAAAAGCTGGAGGATGCCAAGTACATTCTAGGCTACCGTGCAGAGGTCGATCACCGCAAACTGGGGGCAGGCCATATCGCTTTTGTTCAGGTTAAACTCAATGACACTCGGTCACGTTCGCTGGAAGCCTTCAACGCCGCTGCACGCGAGATCCCGGAAATCGAAGAGTGCCATATGATTGCAAGTGGCTTTGATTATCTCCTGAAGGTGCGCACCAAAGATATTGGCAGTTATCGTCGAGTGCTTGGTGAAAAGCTCTCTGAAATGCCGTTTGTCGCCCAGACCTCCACTTTTGTTTGCATGGAGCAAGTTAAGGACCGGCCAATCTAATCAACCGGTCGCTGCATGTAGTGTACGCCTGGTCCGTAAGTCAGCAGGTTGTTCTAATTGCTTCTTTGTCGACGATCCGGAAACCACGGGATTGCCAGAAACTCTCTGCCATGGGCATGGCAACGAGTGCGAACTTCTTGATGTAATGCCGGCGCGCCACCTGACTAAGTTGAGCAAGAATCGCCTTTGCTGCGCCAATGCCCTGCACGTCAGGTAGCAAGGCAATATCGTGGATGAAGTAGACTTCCGGAGAAATGGGAAGGGATCTGAGTAGGCTGGAGAGTGGTGGGACGTTAAGGTCCTGCCAGGGATGCGAAACGACGTAACCGAAAATGCGGTCGGAGCCATCGCTTCGAAGCACGTAGCATCCATCTGGAAACAAGCGTAAACGCTCGCGTGCGCAAGCGATGTCTTCGGGCAAGGTCGGATAGGTTTGGAGCAGGATTTTCTCGATCTGAGGCAAATCATCTTCCTGCATAGAGTGCCAACTATAATTCTTCATAAGCCTGCTGGATGCCCCTCGGATCACTCTGTCTGCTTATCATCCGGCACTACAAAACGCTCAGGTTGCTGGGCCACCATCGTCAACATGCGCCATCCCATTACGGCGAATGCAATTGTCAGGATCGGGCTGACAATGTTGAAGAAGGCGTAAGGGGCAAATGTGAGCGCCGGGACGCCAAGCGTCGCCGCCATATAAGCACCGCAGCTGTTCCACGGGATGAGGGCAGACGTCACCGTCGCGCTGTCACCAACTGCACGCGAAAGAACTTCCGGACGCAGCCGACGTTCACGGAATGGTTTACGGTACATCCGGCCTGGGATTACGATGGCAATGTATTGATCTGCAGCAAGAATATTGGTCGCGATTGCGGTAGTGACCAGCGAGAATACCAGCGCACCGGTGGTCTTGGCTGCATTCAGGATAGGACCGATGATCCTGTCCAGAATACCGGCTTTCTCAACCAACCCACCAAAGGCCAGAGCGGTCATGATGAGCCAGATGGTCGTGAGCATATTGCCCATGCCTCCACGGCTTAGCAGCGCGTCAATGGAAGTGTCGCCGGTCGCGCTCACATACCCGTTGGACATAGCGATCCAGACGCCTTTGATGATCTCAAGCACATAAGGCAACTCGGGAGACGCTGCCAGCCCGGTTACCTTGTCAGGTTCCATAATGATCGCATAAACGCCACCAAATAAGGCACCGATGAAGATAGTCGAAAATGGCGGATAGCGAACCATCGCCAGCCCTAAGACCAGCAACAGCGGGAGAAAAGCGAATAAGGAGATATCGTAGTGCTGCTCAATACTGGTCAACGTATCCTGCGCTATAAAGTCCCCAGGCTTCCCAAGCCACCAGAACAAGGCTAGCGAGATGAGAAGGGCAGGGACAGACGTCCAGAGGTTTTCTTTGATGTGCGTGTAAAGCTCTGAGCCTGCCGCCGCCGTTGCCAGATTGGTTGCGTCAGAAAGGGGAGAGGATTTATCGCCGAAGTAGGCACCCGCAAGAACAGCGCCAGCGGTGATTGCCGGGTTCAGGCCCATCTCAGTTGAGATGCCCATCAAGCCAATGCCGATCGTACCGGCAACGGTCCATGAACTCCCGATACTGACAGAGACAAGGGCGCAGATAAGAACGGTCGTGAAGTAAAAGTAGTTAGGGCTCAGCAGTTGCAAACCGTAATACACCATCGCCATGATGGTGCCGGACATTGCCCATGTGCCGATCAGTGACCCAACCGCCAGCAGAATAAAGATGGCATAGAGGCCGGTGCTGACGCTTTCAACCACTGCATCCTTCAACTCATCGAAGTTGAAACCATGATAAAGCGCCACAAAAGTTGCAATAAGCGTGCAGAAGAGAAGTGCAATCTGGTTCGGTCCCGACGAGGCTTCATCTCCAAACAGGTAGTAGGAGAGGGCAAGTAGGGTCACGAGGGAGACAACAGGGATGAGGGCTCCGATCAGCGACATCTTATGGGAAAACTGAACCGGCGCATTGGCCATATGCTACTCGTCCTTTGTATTGTTCCTGTTTTTCTGATGGGCAACTTGGTGCCCAAGGACAATTAAATGCATTTTGAAGAGAAACGCCCCGCGGGTGATACAACCCCGGGGCTTTCATCTCAATAAAATGCGGTGTCGCCTGCATTCATAGCAATCGTGGTGCCTTTCTCTCCCACAATTGCCTGCGGCACGTCAGAAAGAGCGCAGATCACCGCTTGTTTGCCGGTTTCGCGTGCAAATGTCTGGGCAGCTTCCACCTTGGGGCCCATAGACCCGGCGGCGAAACCGTAAGCGTCCAGTGCGTCGGGTGAGGCAGACTTGATGGCGCGCTGGCTTGGGGTGCCCCAATCCAGATACACCGCGTCCGCATCCGTCGCCATAATGTACACGTCTGCGTCAATCTCTTTGGCAAGGAGCCCGGAGCATCGGTCTTTGTCGATCACGCACTCCACACCAACGAGTTTCTTTTCTTCGTTGTACATGGTCGGAATACCGCCGCCACCGGCAGCGATGACCAGAACATCATGGTCCAGAAGCCATTTGATCGGCCTGATCTCGAAAATGTGCTTCGGCATCGGACTTGGCACGACGCGTCGCCATTTGTCTCCGTCTTCACGGATGGACCAGCCTTTCTCCTCGGCAAGCCTCTCGGCGTCTTCTTTGGAGTAAAGCGGCCCGATGGGCTTGGTTGGGTCATGAAAGGCGGGGTCGTTCGGATCAACTTCCACCTGCGTGAGGATGGTGGCAAAGGGTTTCTCGTAGGGGAGCAGATTACCAAGCTCCTGCTCAATCATGTAACCAATCATCCCCACGGTCTCAGCACCCAGCACGTCCAGCGGATAGGCTTCCACATGCTCATAGGCAGCGCCCTGCAAGGCCAACAAACCAACCTGAGGGCCATTGCCGTGCGTGATGACCACTTCATGACCCACGTCATAAAGAGGTGCTAGCGCCTCGGCGGCGAGCCTCGCATTCTTGCGTTGGTTCTCTGCGGTCATTTTTTCTCCGCGCCGGAGTAGGGCATTCCCGCCAAGTGCAACGACAACACGCATTACCGGCCTCCAATCGTCGCAACCATGACGGCTTTAATGGTGTGCAGACGGTTCTCCGCCTGCTCAAAGGCCAGATTGCGATCAGATTCGAAAACCTCGTCAGTCACTTCCATTTCAGAGATGCCAAATTTCTGGAAAATCTCTTCGCCAACCTTGGTCTCGCGGTTATGGAAGGCGGGTAGACAGTGCATGAAATAGGTGTTCGGGATGCCGGTGTTATCAATCAGCTTTTTGTTGACCTGATAATCACGCAGCAACTTGATCCGGCTTTCCCACACATCGGACGGTTCGCCCATGGAGACCCACACATCGGTATGGATGAAATCAACCCCCTTGGTGCCTTCCTCAGGATCGTCCGTAATAGTGATGCGTGCGCCATAACGCTTCGCTTGGGCTTCTGCTGCCTTGACCACGTTTGCTTCTGGTTGCAGGCCCTTAGGGCCGATGATGCGCACATCACAGCCGCACAAAGCGCCCAGCATCAGTAGGGAGTTCCCCATGTTGTTGCGGGCATCTCCAATATAGGCAAAGGAAATATCGTGCAGAGCCTTGGAGGAGTATTCGGTCATCGTCAGCATATCAGCCAGCATCTGCGTTGGATGCCAGTCATCAGTCAGACCGTTGTAAACCGGTACGCCCGCATATTCTGCAAGCGTCTCCACTGCTTGCTGCCCGGCTCCACGAAACTCGATTGCGTCAAACATGCGGCCCAGCACACGCGCAGTGTCCTTCATAGATTCCTTGTGACCGATCTGAGAGCCCGACGGATCAAGATATGTGACGTGGGCTCCCTGATCATGGGCAGCAACCTCAAACGCACAACGAGTACGGGTCGAGGTTTTTTCAAACACCAGACAGATGTTCTTGCCAACAAGGGTCTGCCGTTCTGTCCCTGAATATTTGGCTCGCTTCAGATCACGGGCCAGATCCAGCATGTAGAGCACTTCGCGTTGGCTGAAGTCCTTTAGCTTGAGGTAACTGCGACCTTTCAGATTGAAAGCCATATTCCTTACTCTCCATCTCTCGGATGTTTTGTTGTTTAACGGAGGTTGCACAGACTAAAACTCCACAGCTTCGCGAATGGTCGGGCATGTCATGCAATGCCCACCACCACGCCCACGACCCAGCTCGGCACCGTCAATGGCGATCACTTCCACACCGGCACGTTGGAGCTTCGAGTTTGTGTAGGTGTTCCGGCGGTAGGCAACGACCACACCCGGCTCGATGCAGACAACGTTGTTACCGTCATCCCATTGCTCGCGCTCCTGGTCGTAAGCGTTCCCGCCCGTTGTCACCACTTGCAGTTTACGGATGCCAAGCGCCTCTGCGACAACGTCAAACAGATGGCCTTCATCCTTGCGATAATCCACGTCCTCTGGCTTGTCGCCGGGACGGATGGAAAAGCAGATAATCTCGTCACATACGCCCTGAAAGGCCGTTGCCTTATCCCGGTCCAGCAGCGTGAAAACCGTATCCAGATGCATTGCCGCACGGCTCTTTGGCATCTGGCAGGCGATCACACGCGTTGCCGCATTATTGCGGAACAGTGCCCGAGCGACCTGACCCACGGCCTGTGGGGTAGTGCGTTCCCCCATGCCAATCAGCACAACACCGTTGCCAATCGGCATAACGTCGCCGCCTTCCACGGTGGATTCATGGAAGTCCTCATCCGGATCGCCCCACCAGAAATTCACCTTGCCTTTGAAGTGAGGGTGAAACTTGTATATCGCCGTGGTGAGCAGCGTTTCATTCTTGCGCGCCTGCCAGAACATGGGGTTCAGCGTCACGCCGTTATAGATCCAGCAGGTGGTGTCGCGGGTAAACAGCGTATTGGGCAGGGGCGGGATGACAAAGTCGTTGGGCTCCAGATAGCTGCCAAAAACACCGGTTGGCTTGAAGCCCAGCTCGGCGCGGGCGATGCCGCCAATCAGGTGGTCTGCAAGAAACTTCTCGGGCTGCTCAAGAAGCCAGCCCCGCAAATCTTCCGCCATGCCATAGCCAACCCGGTTGTGCGTGATACGTCGATCCAGCACCCACTTGCGTGCTTCCGGGTCTGCTAGCGTCCTTTCCAGCAGATTGTGCATCTCCAGCACTTTCACACCACGTTCTTCTATTCGCAGACAGAAGTCGTAGTGGTGCTTTTGCGCCTCTCGAACCCAGATCACATCATCAAACAACAATTCCTGACAGTTGCCAGGCGTTAGGCGCATATGCGCAAGCCCAGGGCGGCAAACCATCACTTCTTTCAGTTTGCCAACTTCTGAATGAACACCAAACTCAGTCATGTTGCAGACTCCATTCCAGAATTCCTAGGTTTGAGAGATCAGCATCTCTTTGTGTGTCGCAAAGGATGGCCAGATGAAGGCCTCCTTCACGGAGTTTTCGAGGACTGTCTCTAAACACTGAGAGAAAGTGCAATCGAGATCAGGATGAACAAGATGACGACCAGCGGGATAGAGAACCGGAGCCACTTGTCATAAGGCACCCGGCCAATGGCCAGACCGCCCATCACAACAGCAAATGTCGGGTTGAACAGGTTCAACAGACCGCTCGCGGACTGGAACGCAGTCACCACATGTTCTGCACCAACATTTGAGAACCCGGCCAGCGGTGCCATGATCGGCATGGATAGAACGGCCAGACCTGAAGAGGAGGGAACGAAGAACGACAGCACCAGCTCCAGCCAGAACATCACGTTGATGAAAGCAACCTTGCTGAGACCGCTGACAGCCTGTTCAGACCAGTAAAGGACTGTATCCGTAATTGAACCGGCATCCATCACAACAACAATGCCGCGGGCCACACCAATGATCAGCGCCACAGCAAGTAGATCGCGCGCGCCGTCAAGGAAGTTGTCGACGAACTCATGTTCGCCCTGACGCGCGATGAGGCCCACCAGGATCGAGGCTGCGAGGAAGAGGGCCGCCATTTCGCCCATCCACCAGCCCAGAACGGCAACACCGTAGATCAATAGGGCAAAGGTCAGGACGAAGACTGCCAGGATGATGCCGTGCTTGGTGGTGAAGTCGGGAATATCACTGGTTGAAACACCCTGAAGGAAGTGCTTCTCGTTGTCCTCCTTCATGTCGGCGACGAGGGAGGTTGTATGGTCGGCTTTCACCTTGCGCGCGTAACGCATCACCCACGCTACGCAGACCAGCCAGCCAACAATCAAGATCAGGAAGCGCAACCAGATACCGTCTGTGAATGGTACGCCAGCCGCATTGGACGCGATAACTGTTGCAAACGGGTTGATGGTCGAACCCAGTGTTCCAATGCCCGCACCCAGCATGATAACGGCAACACCCGTCAGGGAGTCATATCCGGCGCGGATCATCACCGGGATGATGAGCGCGTAAAATGCAAGACTTTCCTCTGCCATCCCATAGATCGTTCCCCCCGCAGCAAAGAATGCCATCAATATGGGGATCATCAGGTTCTCTCGCCCTTTCAATCCCGTCATGATCCTGGCAATCCCGGCATCAATCGCGCCTGTGCGGGTCACAACCATAAGGAAGCCACCAATCACTAGGACAAAAACGGCAACATCAATCGCATTCGCCTCGTAGGAAATCGGGTCATAAAGACCCGCTATCGGAGCGAGAAAAACTTCCACCGGACCCTGAGGGCTTGGGTCTACCAGTTGGTAGGTGCCCGGAACAGGAACTTCCCGATCAAGCACCGGGTTGATCACCCGATCGTACTTGCCTGCAGGAACGAACCAGGTTGCAATTGCAACGAGAATGATAAGGACAAACAGTATGGTAAACGCGGTAGGAAACTTGAACTTCGACATTTGCTTTTCCGCTTGGTTATGTGTCGAGTCTTCGAATGCTTCTGCTACCTAAAATGTATGTAGATGCTTACGTCAATAGGTCTTCATTTTCTTGATTAAGGAGTATCATCGCCTTTTTAAGCAAACTGGACGATGTTGTTTGGGAGGGTGTAATCTAATTCGGCGTCTCAACTACCGGTGTAGCTAAAAAGGTCCGTTAAAGAACGTATTTTAACGCGATTTACCGCCAATCACGCAGCAGATTACAATGGAAAATGAGGTTAACACCTTAACTTATCTGAATAAGCGCTTAGGTGAAGCTCAGCAACATGCAGACAAGTTTTTCTGGATCGTAATAGGGCAGTGAAGCCGTGCTGGTCAGGTCTGCACCGATCAGGGAAACGCCTTGTGCCTCCAGTTCTGCCCAGTCAAACTCGGCCGCGTGTTTCTCATCAGTCACAACAAAGTTCAGCAGCTTGTCCGTTGGGGTGTCTTCTCCAGCATCCGCCCGCAGATGCTTTAGTAGGGCGTCCACCGTCTCATTGGGGCTCATCCCAAACTGCTCAGGATCATTCCCAAGGTTGGGAACGTAGACTTTCGGGTTCGGGCTGCGCGCAATGGATTTGCCGACGCCCTTCGGTAGAAGGTTGGCAATCAGGCTGCTGTGAAAACTTCCCGGTGGGTAGCAGATCATATCCGCAGTCTCGATAAGATGCTGCTTCTTTGGCGTGACCTCAATCTCCACCGGATCACCACCCGCCAGAGAACGCGTCAGATAGGTCCGCTTGATCCGGCTGGCAATGGGAGAGGTTTCCTTGCCGGTCATGTTGTGCTGACCCACAATAATCTCGCCAGACTCCAACTCAACCGCCAGATGCAGGCGGGCGTCAACGGTGGCCAGCACCGTACCGAGTGTGTTCACCAGCTTGGAGAACAGGAAGATGATCGGATCGAGCTTCTGGTTGTTGTTCAGATACCCACCAGCAAGGATCAGGTTCCCAATGCTTGCGCCACGCAGATCGAAGTCTGACGGCATCGCGTCATGAAAGAAGGCAAGTTGATGCCGGATCAACCGGCGCATGGGATTAGGAACACGGGCAATAAGCTGATCATGCCCTTCAAGCATATCCACCAGCTCACCATGCAGCTCTTCAAGAGACGCATTCTTTGGAAAACGGTGGGTGAACAGCCGGTAGATCTCCGATTGCCCCAGAACACTCTCATCTGCCAGTGCGATCAAACGCGAGCGCAGGTCCCCAATAGCTGGCATCCCAAACGCATGACGCAAAACAGCCGAGCTCCCGCCGCTATCAAACGGCGTCATCAGGTGAATGGAGTTTTGCGTGTATTGCTTGAGAACGCGCGCAGTCGGGTTGAGAGCGCTTCCCCCGCTAAAGAACAGAACTGCAGGACCAAGTTCCGGCAAGCGCTTGTAGCGACTGATGCGAACGGGATCTGGTAGATTTAGACCGCGTGAAACACTGAACTGCTGCATAAATGAATTGGCCTGACTATAAGATGTTCCATCCCTGTTATCACAGGAGATCTAATTGATTGGTTTACCGCTAAATCGTGCAGCCTACCCGAAGAAATAGCCAGCATCCCCAAAGAATTCGCGGGCAGGTCACCACATCTTCGGTGCCTCGTAGAATTGTCGAAGTATAAACCCTTATTGGATGTTTCGGTAGATCAGTAAAACTCCTGAAAAATTAGAAATGTATATTCGTCACTCGTGAACCAGAGAGACTAAAACTGATAATTACCTGTGGTTCCGACAGATTTAATGGCTATTCTTGATATCAGTATTTGACTTATGCAGGTTCAGAGGATGTAACGCTCTGGAAATAACAAAAAAATAGAGAGAAGAGCATGAGTTCGCAGGCCCGGCCCGTTACTCAACCAGAGACTCAAGAGGCGTTTAAATCCATTCCCGCAGCATTCATGGAAACCGTTGAGCGGGTTGCCAACAAACCGGCATACTTCGTTCGCGGTGAAACTGGATGGGACGCAACGAGCTGGACCGAATATGGCGAACAGGTACGTACCGCTGCAAAGGCACTGCTCGCACTGGGAGTGAACCCAGGCGATACGGTTTGCATCCTCAGTTACAACCGCCCCGAATGGACCATCATGGATGTTGCCGCCATGATGATTGGCGCCGTACCAACCGGGATCTACTGGACCGCCGCGCCGCCGGAAATCAACTACATCCTGCGCCATTCCGAGGGCCGCATCCTGCTGGCCGAAACCAAGGCTCAGCTACAGGGCATTGGCGAGCACGCAGACAGCATGCACCACTTGCGCAAGATCATTCGTCTGGATGGTCACGTTGAGAACCCGG
Source organism: Pseudovibrio japonicus (assembly GCF_014651595.1). Lineage (GTDB taxonomy): Bacteria > Pseudomonadota > Alphaproteobacteria > Rhizobiales > Stappiaceae > Pseudovibrio > Pseudovibrio japonicus. The sequence continues at coordinate 143,331 of NZ_BMXE01000009.1, forward strand.
ACCAGTACACCTGGGCAAACTTCATGTCCCTCGGGCAGGACAGTCCGGGATTGGAAGTAGAGCTTGACCGGCGTCTCAACGAGATTGAAGCGGAAGATATCGCCCTGCAAATCTACACCTCAGGCACAACAGGCCAACCCAAGGCTGTTCAGATTAGTCACCGTGCAATTCGCGCTGAGTCCGATGCGCTTGATCTGGTGTTCAGGGCCACACCAGCAGACCGCTACATCTCTTACCTGCCAATGGCCCACATTGCAGAACAGTGCGGGACCATCCTTCACGCGTGCGATACTGGCTACCCGGTTTACTACGCCAAATCCGTGACAAGCCTTGGAGAGCACCTTCCGGAAGTCCGGCCCACAGTAACCTTTGGTGTGCCGCGGATTTTCGAAAAGATCCTTGAGAAGGTCGAAAAACAGCTCGATGCTGAAACGGGCTTCAAAGGCAAGCTCATCCAGTGGTCATTGCAAATCAGTAAGGACTGGCAAGCACAGAACCTGAATGGCAAATCCGCTGGCTTAGCTTTGAGCATCAAGAAAAAGATCGCCAACTACCTTGTGCTCGACAAGATCAAACGCAAGATCGGCCTCGACAAAATGCGCATGTTTGTCAGTGGTGGGGCACCGGTATCCATGCGCGTTCTGGAAGGCTTTACAGGTCTGGATATCGTGATCTACGAAGTCTACGGACAGTCTGAGAACTGCGGTGGAGCAACAATCAACGTCATTGGAGCCACACGTTTGGGGTCTGTCGGTAGACCAATGAAAGGTATCTCAATCAAGATCGCCGCTGACGGCGAGATCCTCTGTAAAGGTGATACCAACTTTTCCGGTTACGCCCACGACCCTGCCTCAACAGACGAGATCATGCGCGACGGCTGGCTCTACAGCGGCGATATCGGCTATCTGGATAAAGACGGCTACCTGTTCATTACGGGACGGAAAAAAGAGATCATCATCACCTCCGGAGGCAAGAACATCTCGCCAACCGGCCTCGAACATGATCTCACGGAAATTCCGCTGGTTGAGTACGCCGTTGTTGCCGGCAACAACCAGACATTCCTGAGTGCGCTGTTGACCATTGACCACCAGATGGCACAGCGCTTTGCCTCTGAAAACAACATCAAGCCGGAAGATGTTTTACAGTCAGACCAATTGCGCAGCGTCGTGCAAGCAGGCATCAACAAAGTAAACGCCCGCCATTCACGGGCTGAACGCATTCGTAAGTTTGAGATTCTGCCAAGCGGCTTCTCCATCCAGACAGGGGAGCTGACACCAACTCTCAAGGTCAAGCGTGCCAAAGTGCTCAACAACCACGCCGATGCGCTGGAAACCATTTACAAGCATGATGCGTAAAGCCACGTGCCTTGCACTCATTGTGAAATCAATGCATATTTCATTTGTGTAATATTATTACGTAACATATAACAGCCATCCCTTTCGTGGTGCTGCCCACGGCGAGCTGAGGTGCCTATCGTGCAATTGATTGAAATGGATGGAGTCGGGATCAAACGGCAAGGCCGATGGTTGATCCAGAACGTCTCACTAAATGTGAAGTCCGGCGAAATCGTAACGCTGATCGGACCCAACGGTGCAGGCAAAAGCACAACGGCCAAAACCGCGCTGGGCGTGCTGAAAGCAGACGTGGGTACAATCAAGCGCAAGCCTGACCTCACTGTGGGCTATGTTCCGCAAAAGCTGGCGATCGACTGGACCATGCCGCTCACCGTGCGTCGCCTGATGAGCCTGACCGCAAAACCAACTGCAGCAGAAATCGAGGCGGTGCTGGAGAAAACCGGCATCCCCCACCTGATCAATTCCAATGTGCAGCAGTTGTCCGGTGGTGAATATCAAAGAGCGTTGCTGGCGCGCGCGATCCTGCGCCGTCCGGACCTTCTGGTGCTCGATGAGCCGGTTCAGGGTGTGGACTACTCCGGCGAGATCGCGCTTTACAACCTAATCCTCAAGATCCGGGAGGAGCTCAACTGCGGGATCCTTCTCATTTCCCACGATCTGCACGTGGTGATGGCTCAGACAGATACTGTCGTCTGCCTCAACGGACATGTGTGCTGCAGCGGGGCGCCAGAGCATGTTGCTGCCTCCGATGCCTACAGGCAAATGTTCGGAGATGTAGCCTCCCAGTCACTGGCAATCTACAACCACCATCACGATCACAGTCATAAGGCCGACGGCACAATCGTCCCGTCTAAAGGGGACACTGGAGACTGCTGTAATCATGGATGATTTTATTATCAGAGCCATGCTGGCCGGAATCGGCCTCGCCCTCGTCAGCGGCCCGCTCGGCTGCTTTGTTGTCTGGCGCCGCATGGCTTACTTCGGCGATACAATGTCCCACTCCGCCCTTCTGGGCGTTGCGCTGGCGTTCCTATTGAACATCAACCTCATGCTAGGGGTGCTCGCGGTAACAGTTACCGTTTCCATATTCCTGCTCATCCTGCAAAAACGTGGTTCACTCTCAACAGACGCCTTGCTCGGGCTGCTCTCACACTCAGCGCTCGCACTCGGTATGGTCCTGATCGCCTTCATGAGCGACCTGCGCTTTGATCTGCTCTCCCTGTTGTTTGGCGATATCCTTGCCGTTGGCAATGAGGACGTAATCGCCATTTACGCCTGCGCAGCGGTTATTCTCGGCTTGATGTATTTTCTCTGGCGCCCCTTGCTGGCATCCACGGTCAATCGTGAACTGGCGGAGGCGGAAGGCTTCAATCCTGACCTCACACAGCTTATCTTCATGGTCATGATGGCAGCTATCATCGCAATTGCAATGAAGATTGTGGGCGTTCTGCTGATCACAGCCCTGTTGATCATTCCGGCAGCAACAGCGCGTTGGTTTGCAAAAACACCGGAACAGATGGCCGTTGCCTCTGCGATCATCGGTATTGCCAGCGTTATTCTGGGACTGGAAGGCTCTCTGCAGTTTGACAGCGCGTCCGGCCCGTCTATCGTAGTGGCGAGCCTCTGCATATTTTTGCTGTCATTGTTTGCATCTCGGCTCATAAACGGGGTATTGGCAAAGGACAAAGGGCAATAGCTTGAAAGAATTGGCAATGGCAACCGCAGAATTGAAGCTCACGAAAAACCAGCGTCTTGTTCTGGACCTGCTGTGCTCCTCAGATGCACCCATGAGCGCATACTCAATTCTGGACCAGCTGCGCTCTGAAGGATTGCGCGCGCCGCTACAAGTCTATCGGGCGTTGGATAAGCTCATCGGGCTTGGTGTGGTGCATCGTCTTGAAAGCATGAATGCCTTTGTCGCCTGCGCCCATCCATCATGCCATTCGGTGGAGATGGTCGGCTTTGCAATCTGCGAAACCTGCGGCAAGGCTTTGGAATTTGCGGATAATGATATTGCCGAGATCCTGAGCGGCTGGGCCAGTGCCAACGGCTTTGCAGCCAAATCAACCTCCATTGAGATCAAAGGCACCTGCGCGTCCTGCCAGCAAGCAGCGGAAAGTGCTTCAGGAGCTGAGTGAGAACCGGCGCCGCAGATCAAACAGGCTCGGCACATCGCTTTCTGTGTGATGCAGCTCGGAAGGATCAATCAGTTCTCGGGAAATCCAGTTTGTCGTGTAAAGCAGGGGCTTCTTTTGCTGTCGCTGACTTGGTTGCCCACCAAATCCACTGCCATCTACAAGAATAAGATCGCTGGGAAGTTTTCGTCTGAGTTCCGAAAGGCTTGAGAATAACAGTGATCGGTTCTTGCTGCACACTTGCAATCCGGTTGCTCGCTCCGCCAGACGTGCCAGCATGTCAGGGAAGGAGTTTGTCCGCTCACTCACCACGTATCTGAGGAAAATACCCGGTGAGTAGTCCCCGAACAGGCTTTCTATAGCCTCTTCAGGGTGCACCTCACTGAGGTTGCGGAAGGGAATATAGAGTGCATTCTCGCTGTTGTAGAAGCTTTCGTGACGAACAGTATTAAAGTGCCCCGGATGCTTAGAGGAAAACATGCGGTTCAATTGGTTCTCTTCAGGCTCCAGCTCCTCATTGATCACCCGAAGCCCACCACTATACAGCGGGTCCCCATAGGCGAGCACAAGAGCGCCGGAGATGCGCTGGAAGCTCTGGTCAAATTCTCTGTCAGGGGAGGGGCCGATGCTTAAGAGCAGATCAGATGCGATAAGAATGCGTGTCGGTATCGGACACGTTCCGCCATGATCGCTCCAAATGACCTTAAGGTCGCTCAAACTGGCAAAGTCGTTTGGCTGCACAGTTCTCTAGTCCTTATTAAAGATTGAAGCTCGGCCTTGGGAGCCAATAAAATCAATAATGAGGACTAATTGACCCTACGGCAAGTCGTAGGGCGTGCAAACGATAAATCTGGAGAAACAAATCTCATTCTGTGGCAAGAGCGCTACAGCAACAGCAACTATTGGACTCGCTGCAACTGTAGCGCCTGCAAAAGGAAGGAGAATAACCCGCGGCGAGGAGCGATATTATCGCCGCAGGGGTGTGTCAGTCACGTTTAGGGCGCTGCCACATAGGCAGGCTGCATCGTGGAGCCAGGTGTCGCGCCAGCGCCTGCACCGGCGACCTTGTAGCCATTTACCGCGCGGCGAGGTGTGCTCTTGCTGTTCGCTGACTTGCGATTGCTACCGCGATAATCCACGTTGATGCCAAGCTCGTTGATCATGGCCACCAGCTGAGAGCGGGAATAAAAGCCCAGAGTGCTCAGCAGTGCTGATACGTGGTGCTTCACGGTCGCTTCGGAAATGCCCAGCTCATGTGCGATCTGTTTGTTCAGCTTACCTTCTTTCAGGTAAGTCAGAATGGTTGCCTGACGGCGTGTCAGGTTCGCAAGACCTTCATAGAAATCGATGCTAAACGCATTCTGCGCTTCTTCACAATCAGAGATCAGTTCAACAGTGCCACCGGTCAGGATGGCCTTGAAGACAGAAAAATCAGCAGTCTTTGGAACCGCAGCGCTTGCGCCACGTGCCACGAAGTAATCAGAAAGGCCCGGATTATCCTGCTCCAGCAGCATCACAAGGCTGGAGATCTCGTAACTCTCCAGCAGCGCGGATACAGTACCCAGACCTGGGGCTCCCTTCATGCGAGGGTTTACAAGCACAACTGCGGAAGGGTGAAGCTCTACCCAAGTCTGCAACTCGGAAAAGCTCTTCGTCACAAGTACATTCACGCCATGGCACTCATTGGAGTAGATACTCGCAAGTGCTCTGGAAAATGCCGGATGTGGATCACCAATAATAACAGTGTGCATGGAAACCTTCTCCCTTAGGGTTCCAACAGTGGAATGACGCTCCCGATACATAATTTCTCCTCCCTAAACTATGCACTAAGTGTTTCGTCTTATCTCTTGAAAAAAATACATGCATATGGTTTTTTTACAAGCGTTGTTGTGAGGCTACATGAAAAATAATTTTCCTGATTCCACCGAAACGCGTAAATCGACCCAGGCTGCAAAGAGTGATCGCATGCGTAAGGAGATACTCCTTGCTGCGATCAGCTGTTTGTATGAACTTGGCTATCACCGTGCATCTATTAAGAAAATTACGGAAAAGACTAAATTTTCTCAGGGTGCGCTGCAGCATCATTTCCACACCAAAGAAGATTTAATGGTCTTCGTACTGGAACGTTTGTTGGCTAAATCAGTTCGCTTGACTTTGGAGTGGTTGAACGAAATCGGTGAGGATAAAAGCAGAATTTCCGAGCTGACAATCAAATGGTGGACGAATCAGGCGAACTCTCCAGAGTACCTCGCCATGATGGAAATTCTTGTTGCAGCGCGAACAGAAGATGCGCTGCGTCGTCGCATCAAACCCACCTTTGACAACTTTGCAAGGGTCACTGACGATCGAATTCTGGCAATCTTCGAGAACGATAATATAAGCCACGCCAAGGCGCGCACGCTCATCACAGCCTCACGACAGATGATGACGGGGCTGATCACCTCGGATGGTTTGTTTATGAATGAGGAAGAAAAGCAGGCCTACATTGAGCACTGGGCGACGTTTCTGCAGCAACTTTTCGAGCAAAAAGTTCAAGAAACGATGTAGACTAAAGTCTATGTGGCATCCGGGCGCGGGGCCCGAATGCACGATCTCATATTAGCCGCGATTAGATCAGCTGGCTAAGCTTCATTGCAATGCTCATGTCACCATCAATGGTGAACTTGCCCTGCATGAATGCTGCTGTTGGATCCAGATCGCCAGCAATCAGAGACTGAAGGTCTTCAAAAGAAACACCAATGGTACAATCAACATCCTGATTGTCGGTGGAGATTGAGTTGCCATCAATCACCAGGATACCATCATCACCACAGTCAAACTTGAGAGAGCTGTCAAAGTCGCTGGATTCAACGCGGCCTTTCAGGTCATTTACAATTGCGTCCATGCTCATATTTGTTTCCTCCATCTGGTAGTTTTCAGTATTTAAAAAGCTCGGTCAGATGCCTAAAGTGTCCTACCCACTACTTTACGTGTTACGCATCAGGCATCTTGTTAACGTAAGCGTAATCCAGCATTCGCTGAATGTAAAGAGATCAGATACTGGTTCTTATTGATTACCCATGCTGCCTTAGTAGGAGGCGCCTGCCAGTTGCTCCGCCAGTGATTTCGTCTTTTCAGTTGTAATATCACCGGTATGCTTGGTTGCGACGGGCTCCATCAGCACGATCCAACATTCCTCCTCCGCAACAGGGTTGTGCATTTTTCCCTTAGGGACCACGTGAAAGTCCCCCTCGTTGAGTGTAACAGCGTCCCCTTCATACTCAATCGTGACGCTTCCCTTCACAACATAGAAGAGCTCATCTTCTTCATCGTGCTTGTGCCAGGCGAGATCTCCTTTGACCTTCGCAACCTTAACATATTGGTCGTTCACTTGTGCGACGACCCGAGGGGACCAGTAGTCAGTGACCTTCTCAAACTCAGAAATAAAGTTGCCAATCATAAAAAGCCTCATGCAAACACACTAGTAATGGATATATGGGAGTGTCGCGGGCAGGAACAACATGAGCCATCGCACATTCATTGACGTTTGTTTGCAAGCCGCTATAAGCGCCTCCATGAACAGTCCAAGCACACCCTTTATATACGCGCCGCCCACGGAGCCCTTCCTTGATGTTGTCCATCAGGACGATCAGCTTCTGGTTCTCAACAAGCCGAGCGGCTTGCTGAGCGTCCCTGGCCGCGCAGAGGAGCATAAGGACTGTCTGGAGAGCAGGGCGCAATCAGTCTATTCAACGGCCACCACCATCCACCGGCTGGATATGGATACCTCTGGCCTGCTTGTCATGGCCATGAACAAAGACGCCCATCGTCATGTGGGCCTCCAGTTCGAAAAGCGTATGATACGCAAAACCTACATTGCCCGTGTCTGGGGCCATCTGAGGGCAGAGCAGGGCGAGGTTGATCTTCCCCTGCGCTGCGACTGGCCCAATCGCCCAAAGCAAATGGTTGACCATGAGCTGGGCCGTTCCGCACTCACCAAATGGGAAGTCGTGAATCGCGAGGACAAAACAACCCTCGTTAAACTGATGCCGGTCACTGGACGCTCCCACCAGCTGCGTGTGCACATGCTGGCCCTTGGCCATCCAATCGTGGGAGACCGCTTCTATGCAGAAGGGGAGGCGCTAACCTTCTCAGATCGGCTACACCTCCACGCCCAGACCCTCGAACTGCGCCATCCCATTGGCGGCGAGTACAACACCTTCACAGCATCCTGCCCATTCTTGGATCTATAAGCCGCAGATAAAACTTGGGTTTAGTAAATTTGTAAGAATTAGTAATATTAAATACGAGCAATTGCCTATTTTGCGCGAGTAAGGCGCATTATTCACAAGCACTAGGTGAAAATACCCCTGAATGACCACAGGGAAGTAACTTTGTCGCAGTTTAGGTCAAAGAACTTGTCCTAAAAACACAGAGCTACGAACAGGGCACAGAAACATCCATTGCTTTACCTGGTTAACATATTGAACTGAAAATGGAATATCACTGAATATACGCGCTGAAACTGTATGCAATGCTATGCAAAAAATGACAAGTGTCTTGCTTGTGATCAATTCAGTCGCTGAATGCAGCTCGTAGACACTGAGTTTTATGACATCCTATTCATATATCTCTGTTTTTTGACTTATGTCATGCGCCTGCCACAAGATGTGACCAATAATATCCGTGTCGAAGAGAAGAACAGCTTCCTCCCTTGAACTGTTTTGTGACAAATGCCGATCTGCTGTCACGTTTCGTCTTCGGTTCTTGCCCACGGAGAAGAAAATGCCTGTCACTAATCGCCAAGAACTAGACGCCCTGGTCGCCCGGGTTAAAAAAGCGCAACAAGTCTATGCAACATACACTCAGGAACAGGTAGATAAGATCTTCCGCGCCGCAGCTCTGGCAGCTGCCGACGCTCGTATCCCGCTCTCCCGCATGGCGGTTGAAGAGACCGGTATGGGCGTAATGGAAGACAAGGTAATCAAAAACCAGTTCGCATCTGAGTACATCTACAATAAATACAAGGATGAGCAGACCTGCGGTATCCTGTCTGAAGATGACACCTTCGGCACAATCACCATTGCAGAACCAACAGGCATCATCTGCGGCATCGTTCCAACAACGAATCCGACCTCTACTGCAATTTTTAAAGCGCTCATTTCTTTGAAGACCCGCAACGGTATCATCTTTAGCCCGCACCCACGTGCCAAGTTGGCAACCAACGAAGCAGCACGCATCGTTCTGGAAGCTGCCATCAAAGCAGGGGCTCCGAAAGACATCATTGGTTGGATTGACGTTCCATCTGTAGAACTCTCCAACGCGCTGATGACCCACGATGGAATCAACCTGATCCTCGCAACCGGCGGTCCGGGCATGGTGAAGGCTGCTTACTCTTCCGGTAAACCTGCCATCGGCGTGGGTGCTGGTAACACACCAGTGGTCGTGGATGAATTTGCAGACGTAAAACGCATGGTCGCATCTGTGCTCATGTCCAAAACCTTCGACAACGGCGTGATCTGTGCATCTGAGCAGTCTGTCATTGTTGTAGAAGACGTCTACGAGCAGGTAAAAGAACGCTTCTCAACCCACAAAGGCTACATCCTGAAAGGGAAAGAGCTTCAGGCTGTTAAAGACGTTCTGCTGAAAAACGGTGCGCTCAACGCTGCAATCGTTGGTCAGCCTGCCGCAAAAATCGCTGATATGGCTGGCGTCAAAGTTCCAGCTGACACCAAGATCCTTATTGGCGAGGTCACAGAGGCAAGCGAAGCAGAAGCATTCGCCCACGAAAAACTGTCTCCAACTCTGGCCATGTACAAAGCCAAGAACTTCGACGCGGCCTGCGACATTGCTGAGAAGCTGGTCACAATGGGCGGCATCGGTCACACCTCTGTATTCTATACAGATCAGGACCGCTGCGAAGATCGCGTCAAAGAGTTCGGTCGCCGCATGAAGACCGCTCGTATTCTGATCAACACACCAGCCTCCCACGGCGGTATCGGTGACCTTTACAACTTCTCTCTTGCTCCATCCCTGACACTGGGTTGTGGCTCTTGGGGTGGTAACTCCATCAGTGAGAACGTTGGTCCAAAGCACCTGATCAATAAGAAGACCGTTGCGAAGCGAGCAGAAAACATGTTGTGGCACAAACTGCCTGAATCCATCTACTTCCGTCGCGGTTGTCTGCCAATCGCACTGGGTGACCTTGAAGGCAAAAAACGCGCTCTGATTGTCACCGATGGCTTCCTCTTCAAGAATGGCTACACCGACGAAACCGTTCGTGTGCTGAAGAGCATGGGAATGGAAACTGACGTCTTCTACGAAGTGGAAGCAGATCCAACACTATCCGTCGTGCGCAAAGGTGCAGAACTCTGCCGGACCTTCAAGCCAGACGTGATTGTTGCTCTGGGTGGTGGTTCTCCAATGGATGCCGCAAAGATCATGTGGGTCATGTACGAGCACCCGGAAGTAGACTTTGCTGATCTTGCCCTGCGCTTCATGGACATCCGCAAACGTATCTACAAGTTCCCGAAAATGGGTGAAAAGGCCATGATGGTCGCGATCCCAACCACATCTGGTACTGGCTCTGAAGTGACCCCGTTCGCAGTGGTAACTGACGATGAATCCGGTCAGAAATACCCGATTGCGGACTATGAGCTGACCCCGAACATGGCAATCGTTGACGCCAACCTCGTCATGAACATGCCGAAGTCTCTGACTGCCTTCGGTGGTATCGATGCCATCACCCACGCTACAGAAGCTTATGTCTCTGTTCTGGCCAACGAATACTCTGATGGTCAGGCCTTGCAGGCGCTGAAGCTTCTGAAAGAGAACCTGGTTGAAAGCTACGAAAAGGGCGCAGAGGCACCTGTGGCTCGTGAAAAGGTCCACAACGGCGCAACAATCGCTGGTATTGCCTTCGCGAACTCCTTCCTGGGTGTCTGCCACTCTATTGCCCACAAGGTTGGTGCTACCTTCCACGTGCCGCATGGTCTGGCAAATGCGATGCTGATCTCTAACGTGATCCGCTACAACGCAAACGACAACCCAACCAAGCAGACTGCGTTCTCTCAGTACGACCGTCCGCAAGCCAAATGCCGCTACGGTGACATAGCAGATCACCTTGGTCTGACTGCAGCTGGCGACGACAATGACGCAAAGGTTGAGAAACTTGTTGCATGGATCGAGAACGTCAAGAAGTCTCTCGAGATCCCAGCTGGCTTCAAGGACCTGGGCATCACTGAAGAGCAGTTCATGGCCAAGCTTGATGAAGTCGCAGTGGAAGCATTTGATGATCAGTGCACCGGTGCAAACCCACGCTACCCACTGATTGACGAGATCAAACAGCTCCTTCTCGATGGCTTCTACGGTCGCGTCTATGTAGAGGGCCGCGCGGAGGATGTGGTGGATCTTGCAGAGGAAAAAGCGAAGAAAGCTTCCAAAGCTAAAGCTTAATTCTCGCAGCACACATTGCGGCTCGAAAAAAAGCCCCGGGGCATACGCTCCGGGGCTTTTGCATGATCAAGTCAAAGACTACCTTGTTATGTAATATGGATTATGGACACGCCTTAGTTGCGCAAAAGCCACAATATCTCCCGATAAGATTCCGCGGTGTTCAAAGTCTCTTCCGCTATATCCGTTGATTTGCTTATGCTGGCCGCCTTGTTTCACAACGCGAGAAATCAATTTTGCCTATGTAATCACCGGTCTCTTTTAGTCTATCATTGTTCCGTAACAGACACTCTGTTGCGGCGCGCTTTCTGTTGCGCGGATGGTGGCATGAGACCGGTTTGGCCTCGTGATTTCTGGTACCATCCATGCGCACTTTTGCGCGCTGCTTTTTTTAAAATCCTTTGCCTTACCGTGTGCTGTAACGGCGTCATGCTGTCCATCCGCTTTTTGATAAGTGGAAATCATAAAGCATGTCAAAATCGCTTAAATGCGTCTGGACACTTCAGCCAGAAAACCCACCACGCCCAGTCATTCCTTGCAAAAGCTGCGGCGTTCTAAAACCGTTCAAGCCATCAGGCAAGTTCCGCCTCAACGCAAATGGCACGAAGCTGGACGCATGGCTCATCTACAAGTGCACATCCTGCGATGCCACTTGGAACCGGCAAATCTTCGAACGTCGCGCCCGTAAGCAGATCCCTGCAGACCTCATGGAGGCACTGCAAATCAATTGCCCTGCGCAAGTGAGAAAGGTCGCTTTCGACAAATCAGGCTTGCCCGCCGTTGCCGCACCAGAGGAACGAGAGATAGCCATCACCGTTCATAAGCAAATCCTGAGCGGTGGCGAGCTCGATTGGGCACATCTGGAAATCCGACTGGAACTGGCACTGCCCATAAGCCTGCGGCTGGACAGATTGCTTGCTCTTGAACTCGGTATCTCAAGAAACGCCCTCAGAGACCTCGGCAAACAGGGTGTTTTGTGCGGAGCGGGCGGAACTCCTCTTCAACTGAAGAAGCCTCCCAAAGACGGCACTCTGGTATGCCTGCAACTGACAAACCAGCCCGCTCTGAAGGCACAGCTCAATGCAACGCTGTTCTCTTTGGAAACCGCTGACTAGCCAGTTCGGAACTACAGACCCCGGGGTATAGCTCCGGGGTTTTCCATGGCAAGGAAAGTCAGAGAATGATAGCTTCTCACCATGAAGATAAATCAGCAGCGCTTCTCCTATAGGGAGGACGCCAACGTCCCGGCATTTCCCGATGAAGGCCCAATTTCCGTCATGGACGCCACCTGTGGCCTCTGTGCAAAAGCAGCCTCTTGGATCGCACACAACGATAGGACAGGGGATTTCAAAATCGTGCCCCTGCAATCCGACTTAGGCGAAGCATTGGCACGGCACTACGGCGTTGACCCCACCAATCCGTCCACGTGGCTTTATCTGGAAGCTGGATCTGCATACACATCCCTGGATGCCCTGACACGCGTCGGATCTCGGCTTGGAGGAATATGGAAGCTTCTGATCACCCTACGCATCCTCCCAAGCCCCTTGCAAGACGCCCTCTATTCGCTCGTCGCCCGCAACCGCTACAAGCTCTGGGGACGAACCGATCTATGCTCCCTTCCAGACCCCGAAGTCCAAGAAAGGATCAATATTTGGACTGTTCACTAGGGGTAAACTAGAGCCGGGTTGCAGCGTGGAGACTTGCTTCAATCGAGTTCCGCCCACACTTCACGCAAGGCCATAGCTCTTGAGTTGCTACCGCTTGGCCTTCAAGTGCTTAATCGTACCTTGCTGGAGTTTTCGTGGACCTTGATAAAGTCGCATCGGATTGACTGTTATCGTGTCACCACCTTCATAAATAAAACAATCGGAAGCTACAATAGTTCTGCTGTGCGTCACCTGACCGCAATAAACTGGTACACCTTTCATAATTCGATCTTGAACAAATTCACTTCCAGCTACAATTGTATACTCTACAGCAGGTGCTATCTTAAAGCGGGCGGTTTTTTGGAAAACTATTTTATCATAGCCGTTGGCAGACGGGGTTATCAATTCTCCCTTAGGACTCGTGCAACCTGTGATAGCTACCAATATTAAAACAGTCGTTATAAGATTCAGTTTCATAAATATTCCCGGCTTTTCAAAATGAGATAGTTATTTTTATCTAAATATTTAAAATTGTGCAATCAGCACAATGCTCCTCTGATGGACTATAACTATTCCGACCTTGCTGTGAAGTAGGTCTCGTGCTCGCCTGTTGGTCGGCCTTCCCGCCCTGTTTGAAGCCATCAGGTTAGGCTTCCGCTAGGATGCCGCAGACAATCCTCCAACTATCCTCCTCTAACAGAGTGAAATAGCTGCGGGCTCAAACCCGTAGCTCTCTTTAGAGTTGTATTTGCTTATATTTACCCTGCGTAAAGGGGCGAGGTGGCTATAGTTGCAGGTTGGTACAGATAGAGGACGCGAAACATGAGTCAGAATCAGCATAGTGCCTTCCGGAAACAAGTGGCGGACAGAACTCTTGATGGTTGGGAGCTAGAGGGATGTGCCGAGTGGTTGATTGATCAGCAGGGGGTCGGTGTTTCCATCATTGATACTGAAGGACGACTGCTTTTTTACAACCAGTGGGCAGACAACAAAATGCCCCGTGAGCCAGAGTATCTGGGCCAAAAAGTGCAGGAGCATCACCGAAAACAGATAACCAATGTGCGTTTTGAGGCTATGCTGGATCTGTTCAGGAAAGAGGGCCGAACTGAAGCAGTGAAGTATGTTGCCAAGCCCTATGAAGGGCTAACCATCATCGTTATTGTGACACCCATCATTGTTGAAGGCGAGTTAGTCGCATTCTGTCAGACGGTGCTGGACAAAGATGAAATCCAGGGGATGTGTGAGACTTTTGATGAGTCTGGCAACATCACATTTCAGCGTGATATCTTGCCGGGCAGCGAACCGGGTTGACTACGGCATTTAATGGGGTGCCACCACATTTCTAAGCGCGGTGATAACCAGAAATAGCAACCGCAAGAGAAGCCTTGCCTCCAATAAACAGAAGTCAAAGTTTCATCTCATACGCTCGCCTTGAGGCTAGGTAACCTCGGTTCGCTCTCTCACTGACTAAAAAGTCAGACAGGTCAGCCATTGCGACCAAGTGCAGCCTCAACGCGCTCAGCGACTTCCGGTGAGACCCATGTCTGCCAGAGATCTTGATGTGTTTTCAAAAACTCAATCGCGGCATCATCCGCCGATCCGCCGGTTTCATTTATGTACGCCAAACCCTGAGAAGTAAGAGCTGCCGTTGTGTGATATTTCCTGAAAAAATCCACGAGCTCAGGGGCTTCTTGCACAAACTCGGCATTGGCATAGATATCTACTGCAGACGATGGGTATGCCACAGCTTCTGTTACATCATCTGCATTAGTTGTTTCAAGAAGTTGATCCCATATCACAGGATCATATGCTGGCTCTTCCAGCACTACGAGGTCATCCTGATATTTTCCGAGTAGCCAGCTTGGGCCCCAGTAATAGAAAAAGATAGGGCGTTTGCGTTGAAGACTTGATTCAACTGCAGCCGCGATTGCAGAGCCCGAACCAGGGCGGAAGTTCACAAAATCATCAGCAAGACCATAGGCATGAAGTTTTTTTGTATTTGTTATTTCGCAGACCCACCCAAAAATACAGTTTAAGAACCGGCCTTTATCGGGCTCCTCAGGGTCTGCAAAAATCTCTTTGTATTGCGCCAGGTCAGCAACACTTTTCAGATCGGGGGCTGGTGCATTTTCGCCTTCGACGACATATTTCGGCACATACCAGGCTTGAACGGTATCAGGATAATTGACACCCAAGTTCACGACTTTGTCTTCTTCTTCACCTTCGATTAGGACGTCAGGCAAGTTGCTCGGCCAAACTTCCATAGCAACATCGATATCCCCTCGCACTAGCCCGGTCATTAAAGGTATGTTTGAACCGGGAATGATATCCGTGCTGCAACCATATCCGTTTTCAAGGATAAACTGAGCAACAGACGTATGAAATGCGCTGGAATCCCAATCCAGACCCGCAAATACAAGCGGGCGATCCAGATCGCAGGCAGGTTCGGCCGCCAAGCTTTGACTCGCATAAAATGGAAGGGTGAAAGCTAAACCGATGACCGAATTTCTGACAATAAGCAAAGATCTTCTCCCAAAGAGAGGGTTTCTAGTTCTTCTTGTGCTTCACACATATCTCATCGGTTCAAAGTCTGTTCTAATTTCAATATAGGTTTTTAAGAAAATAGGACTGTAGTGCAACCCTAGAGCGTCATAGATTTTGTCATGGTCACTTAGCACTTCCTCTGATCGAGTAACCTACGATCAAGTGTAACGAGTTGAGAGCATTCCAATCCGTTGCAGCTAAGAAGGCAGCAATACAGTACACCTCGCTCATATGAAGAAACAGGCTCAGGAGAAAAGCTAGAACCTGTTCATCCTAATCTTCTCTAAGCTTGTGTTCAGTTCGGCCGCTGCATATTTCTGATCTTCTTATCGGTATTGTACTGCCCCAGTGCATATACAGCCCAGATTGCTGCCGGTAGCCAGCCGATCAACGTAATCTGGAGCAAGAGGCAAAAGATCCCCTGAAACGGACGGTTGATTGTGAAGAACACAACAAACGGAAGTAGGATAGCCAGGATCAATCGCATAAATAAAATCTCCGCACGATATAAATAAGCCCTCACCAAACACAGTTTTGCGTGGTTACGAGAATGGTGTTTAGGCCGAATAATGCAAATCAGGAACTCCTGAATCTCGGTAGTGATGTATGTCGTATCTGGGCCTCTGATTTCAAGTATTTTGCGCAGACCCATCAAATTGGGCAGGTGAAAAAGGAAGAGCTCAGACCTTTATGACCAGCAGCCAGTTGTCAAGTTTGAGAAGGCACCCGCTATAAGTGGTCCTTTTCATTGTAAGGAAGGGCCTAAAAATGAAGCTTCGCATCCCCAGACGGTAAGGCGAAGCCGTCGGAGATTGCATCCGTCTCTCCTCCTTAAAATGACCATAGGTAATGTGCTTAGTGTTCCGCTGATGTCGCCACAAATAGCAGAATGAGCATATGCCCTACCAAATCTGGATAAAATATCTTGCCGTCGGTACAGCTACCGTACTTGCTGCCTGCGCCACTGAGCATGACATTAGCGGGCAATACAACGATGGATCAGGAAACGTCACTGGGCAAATACAAACCGGAGCTGCTGGCAGTCCTGATGGTGCAGCACTGACACTCACAGATTCCAATGGTCGTACTTGCAATGGAACAATCGCCGGAAGTCGCGGTCGCTATGACTCGGGTCGGTATATAAGTGCTGTGTATTGTGATGACGGCACAGCCGGCACCGTCAACTTAGTAAACGGAGTTGGGCGTGGTGTTGTTGCCAACCAGCCCGTTACCTTCACCTATGACCCCAACTTTCCCGATGTGAGAGTCTCGGTTGACGTTGAATGATCGTTCCGCAGCTGGGCACTGTCAATACCAGCACCTTTGGGAAACATGATGCATTGCGCAAACAGCTTAGCTAAGCGCGAAACGCATCTCAGCGTTTCTCTGCTTCTAATACAATGCAGCTTGGATTTTCCAAAAACCAATCGATGTTTGGCAAGTGGTCATCATACTGCTCGGGTAATTTCAGCGGGAGCCAGCGAATATTTTCAAAACCTGCGTTGGTAAGGCATTTTTCATGCGCCGCTTTGCTCCAATGCCACATGCGCGCACGGAGGTCGCCAATGACCAACAAGTATTCCGGCGGCGCGACGGCCTCATATCGGAATCCGAAGACCTTCTCTATGCGTGGGTCCTGAGCGGTAAAGTCAAACTCGGGATTTATGCCATAGGTTACGAATCTACCGCCCGGTTTGAGGTTGCGGCTAATAAACTGGCACATTTCCTCAAGTTGCTTCATGCTGTTTGCATAGTGAAACAGATATAACGCTGTGACCATATCGACAGGTCTATCAAGCTGAAAGCCTTCATCACAGGCCGAAACAACCTCGTAGCGTAGCTGACCCTTTTCATGATCCGAACTTCCGGGGAACTCCTGCGCCCTCGCTTCGCTGATCATCTTTTGCGAGACATCAATACCTAGAACCGATTTGGCGCCATTACCCAGCAGAAGTCGCGACAAACGGCCTTCCCCGCAAGCGACATCTAATAGGTCAAGATCTTCCACATTTCCGATAGCAGATAAAATGCTGTGCAGCTCCAGTAAAAAGTAGGGATTTTTTGAATTGATCCACTTTTCATAGGAATTTGACTTGTTATCACAATCTGGCATAGCTGCATGTCCTTCTATTCGATTGCCAGCGTTTTCTGTATTATTAAATTTTACGTTTCCTAGTGTTAAACTAAATTTAAATTAGCAATAACTTCCTCTGCGTTTGCAGGTACCAGCAGGGCACGCCTCAATGAAAAGGCACGTAATTTACATTCCGGGATACGATCCGCGCCCGCCCGAAGTCGCATTTTCGTTCTTCCAAACAGAGATTGCGCGTTATGGAGATCAGCGCAACGTTAGGTGTACTCTGGAGGAGACAAAAGGTCTGGATGAGGGAAATCCACTTTACGCCCTATGGCAAGTGCGATCCAATCAATCCGGGCAAACGGTCGATACCGATCTCTACCTCATCAACTGGCGTGATTTAGTTCTGCGGGAGTTCCAGTTTTCTGGGCTCATGCGTATTCTGCTGGGCTTCTGGACTTTCGCAAGTATGGTGTTTTCTGGCTACTATTTTCGTCTATACCAACGTCACCTTCACTCGACGCTATTTTGGGCCTATCCGCCAATTTTCTTTGCCATTCTTGTCTCGGCCATGCTCTTTCCTCTGGGTCTTTTGGTAGAGATGGTAAACTGGCAGGATTACAGGCAGTCAGCTCTCGCCATGTTGGGCTTCATCCTCTGGCCTTTTGCTATCTATCGTGGATCGTGGCTTCTGGAGCGGCACACTTACTTCTGGTACCTGACAAACGACTACATCTCCATACGGCGCTATTCTTTGAACAAGGACGTAGCGCTGCGAGAGCGCTTAGAGAGCGTTGGTCAGCTCATATTGCAAATTCAGGAAAATGCAGCACCGGAAGATGAGGTGATCGTGCTGGGCCATAGCTCCGGCAGTATGCTGGTGGTTGACGCAATCCATGAAGCACTTTGCATAAACCCGGATTTGGGAACAGTAGGGGCAAAGATAAGGTGCCTCACGCTCGGCTCCGCGTTTAACTACTTCTGTGGCTTCTCAGGAAGTACGAAACTGCGAACAGCGATCGCGGAGCTTACTGTGAACAGGGCGATCCATTGGCGTGATGTCTATGCGTCAGAAGACATCATCTGCAATGGCAAGTTTCCCTCGCTACAAGATTTTACAAGAAAGCGCACCCTCAGCAAGAATGAAGGGCCTGAGCAGCAGCGCACCAGAATTGCAGCATCTCTGACCCCAGAACGCTACCGCGCCTTATGGGGAAAGGTATTCAACATGCACTTCTGCTATCTGCTCGCCAGCGACAATCCAGGCTATTTCGACCTCTATGAAGAGCTTCTGGGTTTCAAAGAAGTAACAGCCGGCGAGAGTAAAGAGTTCGCATTAACAGCAGCGCCAAGCCACTGACCTTAGTATCAAACTCTTGGCAATTGAACTAGTTCTTGTTTTCGCAAGGGCATTGGAGCCACGCCATACTCGCAACTCAGATCCACGATATCTCTCTGCTCAGGCTTGCTGAAGAGAGAGGTCCATATGCCATGTCAGGTTCACCTGCAGACAATAGATATATGCTTAGTGAGCGAGAAGAAGCGGCTCACCGGTATCTGCTTTTGGACAGGTTTCTGCGTGGATCCACACAATTGGGCCTCGCAAAACTTGAGGTCCCCACCACCGCGAGTGTTTTAGACCTTGGATGTGGTATCGGTGAAGCTGCTTGTTATTTCGCTAAGGAAAATTTCCCAAACGGGCGAGTAACTGGCCTTGATGCGGTTCAGGTTTTTATCGCACTTGCAGCTCGCAAAGCGGCAGAGGAAGCGATTCAAAATGTTAGTTTTGTGTGCTCTGATGCAGCTACGTTCGAGTATGGGACCAATCAATACGACCTTGTTTACGCCAGGCTAACACTTAGACATATCGCAGATAGAAAACAGGTATTGCAGAAAGTATTCAAGGGCCTAAAGCCGGGAGGGGTAATCTTCATCGAAGAGTCCGAACCTCTCAGGGGAAAACAGCGCTCTGACTGGCCATTGGTGCAGGTGCATGCCTGGGGTTTCCAACTGGTTAGTGCAGGGGGCGGTAGCCCCAACTTCGCGCTGGAGGAACTTCCGGAACAGCTCAAGGATCTGGGTTATGTGGATATAACCACCTGTCGCCAAACTGTCCCATGCGATACGCCTGAATATCTTGAATCAAGCCGCCTCTTTTTACAAGAAGGGGAGCAACGCATATTGGAGCAAGGAATAGCCTCCCGTGCACAAATAGATGAGATTTCCGAGCTGCTTGAGCAGGCTTCGCCCGATAGCATCTCTCCGGAATTTGCAATGAGGCAGGTAACTGCCAGAAAACCCAATGCACCTGACTGAGAGCACTATGCAGATACGTAGATTGTGTGCCTAAGGAAGGATGATCTGAGTTCCTTAGGCACACTGTGTTTCCAGCATCCACGACATCCACATACTGACTTGTTTGGTGCCACAGCAGACAGGTACCTACTTCACCTGCTTAATGTGCATTCAGAGAAAGTATGGCTTCGATTTCAACCAGTAGGTCTGGCGAAAACAAACCATCAACAATCACCATGGAACTTGCAGGAACATCCTCCTGATAGTGTCTGGTGAGTGCCTCTCTAAGCTCTGGTATCTGGGTGAAGTCAGAGACAAACACGGTCACTTTCACAAGGTTCTTCAGAGAGATGTTCTGCGATGCGGCAATTATCTTGAGCTGCGAGAAGATCGCGTCAGCTTGCTCTCCGGCAGATCCTGACTGTGCAGGGCTGCCGAAGGCAGTAAAGCCAGAGGTATAGAGCGTGTCGCCATGAGCAACGGCATGTGTATACGGGCCAACAGGCAGGCCAAGCTCCGGAATGTTGATGCGTCGGATAGTCAATGAAATCACTCCAATGATGAACTAAGAAATAACTCTGAGAAGCTTCTGCGTAAGCGACTGGACCACAGGCCCAAGAGTAAAGGCGGCAAGCCACGCAGCAGGCCACGCAAACCTGAATGCAGTCATCCAATGTGTCACAAACTCTTCGCTCCACCCCAGATTCAGCCATGTGACCCAGCAGGACATGACAAACGAGAGAAACAAAGACATCAGAATGGATGAGACAAGGCGTTGCATCATGCTATGCGGCCACTCGTTCAGAAACGCCAAGGGGCTCAAGCTTCTGTACAGAGTCGATTTTTGTAAGGTTCTTAGCGAAATAAGCGAGTGTATGCGGCGCATCATAGTGTGCCTGTAACGCCTCTGCATCCACCCAGCACTCCCAGAGAATAAAACACTCCGGTTTCCCGATTTCCTGCCGAATTTCAAACTGAATACACCCGGGTTCCTCAAGGGTGACTGCCACCAGTTTCTTAAGTTCACTTTCAGCTTCAGCCAGACACGCTCCATCGGCCAATTCTACCTCTGCGCTCACCCATAAGTTGGTCATTCTAATCTCTCCATGAGGTTCAAGAAACGTATGAGCCGGGTTTTACAGATTCCGAATGCGCTGTTATATATCGAATTTGGCACTTATAAATTTCAAAAATGGAATCATGATCGACGACATCGCACTGTTCATTCACATTGTTCGCCGGCAAGGGCTATCGGCTGCGGCAGCACGTTTAAATTTGCCCGCAGCAACCGTGACGCGGCGTCTGCAGCGGCTGGAACAGGATTTGGGATGTCAGCTCATTTATCGCTCGGCAAGGAAGTTTAGCCTGACAGCAGAAGGTGAAACCTACTACCAAGCCTATGCCGATCTGGTGACACAATTTGAGAGGACCGAACGTAACCTTCGCAAAGACCTGCATCAACTCAGCGGCCAATTAACAGTTGCAGCACCCACCAACGCCTCGGTCGGCATACTGCAACCAATGTGGTCCCAGTTCATCAAAGCCAATCCCGAGATTCAACTGAACCTGAAACTAAGCAACGAAAACAAGGATATGCTGGAAGCGCAGGTTGACTTGGCACTGAGGGCCGGTCCCCAACAATCATCCCAGCTGTTCCAGAGCAAACTGGGAACTGTGGCCTCTGTGATTGTGGCTTCACCGGGTTATCTGGCCGACCATAAAACTCCCGAGAGCCTCACAGACCTACACAACCATTCCATCATATCTACTAGAACTTTTCCGATCTGGGCTCTGCACACCGAAAACCCCAAAAATGAAGAAACGCTACGACTGCAACCCGCCGTTGTCACAGACGATATTGGTTTGGCCAAACAATTGGCTATGGACGGGCTAGGAGTGACACTTCTTCCAGTGAGCGAGATGGCAAAGGAGCTGGCCGAGGGAAGTCTGCAAAGGGTTTTATGTGAGTGGAGAGGGCCAAACAGAGACATGTTTGCCGTTTGGCCAACGGGGCGTTTGTTGAGCGCAAGGGCCCAGCATTTGAGAGCGTTTATGAAAACCCACATTTCAAACCAACGAGTTTTGCAAGGTTCAATTCCGGGTTAAGTGCACCAGTACCCCCAGCGACCACTCACAGATTAGCAATCACGTCCGATAGTATCTCATAGGTCATCGGGTCTCCCATTTGGCTCACGTTGAAGCGCATGAAGTGCCCCATGGATTGGGTTGGGCTAAACACGTCCCCCGGCGCGAGCACCATGTTTTGTTGCAGGGCCGCGCGAGCCAGCTCGGCGGAGTCAACGCCTTCAGGCAATCTGCTCCACAGGTAGAACCCGCCCTCGGGCATCAGCCAGCTCTGAATACCAATCTCCGCCAGATTGGCTGAGACCTCCCGTCGCGCTTTGGCAAGACGCATGCGCAGGGTCTCCATGTGCTTTCTGTAGGATCCATCATTCATACAGGTGTAAATCAACTCAGTGGCAATTGGGCTGGGCCCACCGAAGTTGGTTGCCACCTGAAGGTCAAGCAGAGCCTCGACCCACTCTGGTTTGGTGGCAATGTACCCGCAGCGCACAGAAGCCGAGAGCGTCTTGGAAAAGCTGCCAAGCCGGATTACACGGTCAAACCCACCAAGCGCGGTCAGCCGGGGTGTCATGGCCGGCATAAACTCCGAAAACACATCATCCTCGATCAGGATGAGATCATGACGGCTTGCAATTGTCAGAATCTGGTGTGCGGCTTGAGGTGAAAGGGTCACGCCCGTTGGATTATGCAAGGAAGAGTTCGAGACGTAAAAGCGTGGCTTATACTCCAAAATTGCTTGCTCAAATTGCTCACAATCCACGCCAGTCTTTGTGTAAGGCACGCTGATCATCTCTACCTGATGCGCCTTCAGGATCGCCTGAAAGTTGAAGTAGCACGGGTCGCTGATGAGAACCCTGTCTCCCGGTCGCAGTAAGAAACGGCACAAAAGGTCAAGGGATTGCGTCGCAGAGCCCGTCAGCAGGAGCTGGTTGGGATCAGCCTCAATCCCCTCCGCCGCAAACTGCCGCGCAAGCAGCCGTCGCAAGTTGCTGGCACCGCGGGTGCTGGCATAATCACAAAGCAGATGATCATCCGCCTTGCTCAAAGTCCGCAGAGCTTTGCGCAGCGAGCCGGTGGGCATCCAGTCCGCAGGCATCCAGCCACAACCGGGCTTGAGCATTTCAGAGCCGGTATCCAGTGACTGACGCGAAACCCAGAACGGATCAATCTCCCTGTCCAGATGCGGACCAATCTCGGAAACCGTAAACGGCTGCGTGTTGGGTGAGACATAAAACCCCGACCCCTTCCGCGCAAAAATAATCCCTTCCGCCGCAAGCCGGTCGTACGCTTCAACCACCGTTGAGGGAGAGACATTCATGGATGACGCAAACCCGCGAATACTGGGCAGTTTTTCACCCGGTTCCAACGCACGGCTACTGATCTTGGTGCGCACCGCCTGTATCACACGCTGTGTTTGCTGCCCATAAGCCATTTCAATATCGCCTACTGTATGGATGATTGTAACAGTACAGTTCATTTCAATTGTATTGCTTTGTAACTGTTGTGCCTAGCCCCACCCAGCTAAAAAAACGGAAAATAGAAAACAGAAAGTGGAGGGGCACAATGCAAACAGCATTGGCACAACGAAGTTCAGCAGGGTGGGGAAACGGCCTGCTCGGGGTTATCATCTTCAGTGGCTCCTTGCCCGCAACGCGGGCCGCAGTGGGTGGGTTTGACCCAATTTTCCTGACCAGCATCCGCGCCACTATCGCAGCTCTGCTCGGCATCTTGTTTCTTGGCTTGCTCCGCCAGCCACTGCCAAAACCTCAGGATATTGTCTCGCTGGTGATCGTCGCCGTTGGCGTGGTGATCGGCTTCCCGCTGCTCTCCGCACTGGCACTGACACAGATGACCGCAGCACAGTCTCTGGTTCTCATGGGCGTCCTGCCAGTCTCAACTGCTATCTTTGCGGTGTTAAGGGGAGGGGAACGACCCAAGTCTCTCTTCTGGGTGTTCTCTGGTATTGGGAGTCTTGTGGTTGCAGCTTTTGCGCTCTCACAAAATGCAGAGGGCTCGCTCTTGGGTTCCCTTTATATGTTTGCAGCCATCGTTATCTGTGGTCTTGGGTATGCCGAAGGGGCAACGCTCTCCAGAAGGCTGGGCGGATGGCAGGTTATCTCATGGGCTCTCGTTCTGGCCCTGCCAGTCATGGCACTCTCAGCTGTGATTAATGCCCCTGTAAACCTGCCAGACAGCAGCTCTTCCGCATGGATCGGGCTTGCCTACGTCTCCGTCTTTTCAATGCTTGTGGGGTTCATCTTTTGGTATCGGGGGCTGGCAGTGGGAGGTGCAGCAGGGGTCGGCCAGCTCATGCTCCTGCAACCGTTCCTCGGCCTCATGCTGGCAGCGGTTTTGCTGCAAGAGCCGGTCTCATCCACCATGATGGTAGCAACCGTTGCGGTGGTGGCCTGCGTTATTGGCGCCAAGCGATATGCATGAGTAAGGAGAAAAGAACAGACCGGAACCGCCCGGTCTGCTCGTGTTCTTGAGTTCTACACCCGCCGTAACAGCTGAACGAGGGTAGAGCCCGGCTCGCGCAATGGCGAGGTGCACACAGAAAGCACTCGCCCATCACACGGGGCGGTGTATTCTGCGGTAATCTCTCCAAAAGCGTTGCTCAGCGTCGCTAGTAACTGGCCTTCCGCAACATCCTGATTGAGAGAGACCTGCACACGCGCAAACCCGCCATGGTCAGTTGTGATCTTCACATCTTCATTGCCAACAAAGGACTCGATGCCGAGCAGATCAACCTCGCCCTCAATCATTCCGTAGTCCACCAGCGTGTTCAAAATGCCCTGAACACCGCGCTTGGTCATATCCGGGTCAAACACATTTGCGCTGCCAAGCTCAACGGTGAGTGATGGAATGCCCACCGCCACCATTTCTGTCTCAACCGACCCGTCAATACCGTCGTCTTCCAAAATCTGATCAGCAGGCTGAAGAGCCGCCAACCGGCGCACCTCTGCATTCCGGTAGTCAGCAAAAAGGAACAGCGGAAAGGCCGTTCCGGTTGATTGGGTGTGCAGATCCAGAAAGATATCCGCATTGCCCATATAAAGATTATGCCAAAGCGCATGGGCAAACCGGCTTGCGGCATTGGAACTTTTAGCGTCCCCCGGCATCATGCGGTTCAGGTTAGTGAAGGTGTGTGTGTCATTCAGGGAAGGATAGTAGCGCGATGCGAGCTGCATACCGGGAGGATTCGCGCCGGGCACCAGAACAACCGTTCCGGTCAGCTTGTCCGTATCAAGATGCGGCAAAAGTTGGTGGATCACATCCACACCCTGCACCTCATCCCCGTGCAGCGTCGATTGAATGAACAGCTTGCGCCCAACCTCGGATCCCTTGATCACAATTACCGGAATGCGGTGGTAGTTGCCCAATGCGTCCGTTGTGGCTTTAAAGAAGAAGTGGTGCTTCCCAACCGAGAGCTCATCAACACTCAGCTTCTCGATGACCGGGACACCATCAATAATGTCATTTGTTGTTTTCATGGCAGAAACCTAGCTTGCCACCTGAGCCATATACAAGTGAGTTATAGTCAAATATCACATTGTTTCTCAGCTGGTTTTCGGTAAACGAAGACGCACATCGACAGCGTTTTAGTCCCCAACATCGGCGACTTGAAAAACAGTTATAAATATGTATACATATGAATACAATTTGGAGGTGTGCCATGACAGTTGCTAAAGAACATGCATTTTCCGGTTTGCAGAAGATCTACGATCACGCCCGCCCACGCTATCCGGAACCAGCCCTGAACCACGTTGTTGGCTTGCTGACAAAGGCAAGTGGGGCGGAACAGGGATGCTTGCTGGATGTCGGCTGCGGCACCGGAATCCTGACCCGCCAGCTTCAGCAACTATCCCCCCAGAGCAAGCTGACCGGCTGCGATATTAACGAGGACATGCTCTCCGAAGCCAAAGCAAAAGACACCTCTGGCGCGATCTCCTGGCACCAATCCTCCGCAGAAAAGCTTCCCTTCAAAGACGCAGCGTTTCACATGATCACCGTCGGGCAAGCTGCCCAATGGTTCGACCGATCCAAATTCTACAAGGAAGCGCGCCGCGTCCTCAGGCCAAACGGCTATCTGGTGATCATCGAAAATAACCGCCTGCTGGAAGGCAGCGCCTTTATCGATGCCTATGAAACCCTGATCGAAACCCACAACAGCACGTATTTCAGAAATTACAGGCAGTTCAACTATGCCCATGAGATGAAGAAGGCGGGCTTTGCAGAAACTAACCTCCAGCGCTTCCCATGGTCTCGCAGCATGTCCCGCGACGACTTTATCGAAATGGCAAAATCATCGTCAAAGGTGCAAGCTGCTATCAAAGCCAGTAACGGATATTTCCTGACTGAGCTCAACAAGATTCTGCAGGATCATTGGTCTGCCGATGAGCCGATCGTCGTCGATTATTCAACGCAGGTCTTCATCGGTCTTTCATCATAGGGTTGAGAACCTCAGACAAATCAACCCGTGCGCTTAAACCAATGCAAAGACTATACTTATAGAGTGGCAGCAGACCGCAACCAGAAGGGGGCCACGGCGACCGGCCAGTGGCAGACCCCGAGACCAAAGCTGCCCAATGTCCTATCAAAACCTGACCGTCATTTTCGCAGTGGTGTTTTTATACAGTGTGACAAGCAGGCGGGTGGAGCAAACACCGGTCAACGGCGCCCTGCTGTTTTGCATTATCGGGTTTCTTCTGGGCAACGACGGGCTACAGTGGTTTCAGGTCAGGCTGTCCAATGAAACCATCAAAACTCTGGCAGAACTGGCCCTCGCCATCGTGCTTTTCACCGATGCGGCAAAGGCAAACCTCAAAGTCCTGTCTTCCAACATCGACCTGCCACGCCGTCTGCTTTTGTTGGGGCTGCCGCTCACAATCATTCTGGGCATCCTGGCAGGCATGGCCTTGCTGCCCGGTCTCCCGGTCATCGAAGTCGCCATCCTTGCTGCCCTGCTGGCTCCAACTGACGCGGCGCTGGGCAAAGCTGTGGTCACCGACCCGGCAGTGCCCGCCAAAATCAGAGGAACCCTCAACGCAGAGAGCGGCCTGAACGACGGTATCTGCGTGCCAATTGTATTCTCACTGCTACCCATCGCAGCTGACCCCACATTAGCGACAGAAATCAACAGGATGGCCGCCCAGCTGCTGGCGGAACAGATTGGTCTGGGTGTCCTTGTCGGGATCGGTATTGCAATTCTGGCGGGGCAGATCATCGACTATTCTTTCGAAACCAAAGAGCAATCCAAAACGTGGGAGCAGGTGACAGTCGTCGCGCTGGCAATCTGCTGCTTCTCCGTCGCACAGCTGGCTGGCGGCAGTGGCTTTATTGCTGCTTTCGTCGGCGGCATTGTCTTCGGCTGGCTGGAAAAACCCTACAAGGAGCAACTGCTTGATTCAGCGGAAGGAATAGGGGACACGCTCTCCCTCGTGACATGGCTCATCTTCGGTGCAGCAATTATCGGCGCTGTCATGCACATGTTCACATGGGAAATCCTCGCCTACTCGGTGCTGAGCCTCACCGTCGTCAGGATACTGCCCGTCTACCTCGTCCTGCACGGCGAGCCTTTAAACCTGCGCGAAAAGCTCTTTATCGGCTGGTTTGGCCCACGCGGTCTGGCAAGCATTGTGTTTGCCATTGTGGTGCTGGACGCCAACCTGCCGGGCAGCTCTGTTATCGCATCAACTGCTGTGACCACTATCGGCCTCAGCGTCATCCTGCACGGCATAACAGCCCACTCCTTCATCCGGGCCTTGAAGAAAAAGTAGCGGCCCTAAGACAGTTCCATTCTCCCAGATGCCGGTTCGCCCTATGCGCCTTCTGATTCCTGCGGAAAATGACAGGGTGTTGATTGACGGTTGTGTATGAAGTGAAACATACAGGTATCATGTCAACACCATTGAATAACACCACTAAAGACAAACTGTTAGAAGCCGCTGTGCGCGTGCTCAACACCCAGCCCCGCGCTTCTCTGGCCGATATTGCAGAAGCCGCTGGCGTAAAACGCGTCACACTCCACCGCGTTGTTGGCACACGCGAAGAGCTGCTGCGAGACGTCGCCCTGCGCGCTCTGCAGCAGATGGATGACGCCGTTTCTGCAGCCATCAAAGGCAAGCGTAAACCGTTTGAGCAGCTCAAAGCTATCGTTACCGCTCTGGTACCCATCGCAGATTCCTGCCACTTCCTATGGAACGGCCCCGACGTTGGGAATGAACCCGACATCACACAGGAGATCCAGCGCCACGATAAGCAGCTCCGTGACCTGATCGACCGTGCAAAAGCAGAAGGTGATATCCTCTCCTTCCTCCCAAACAGCTGGGTTATGGCCTCGCTGGACGCTGTCGTATACGCAGCAGCAAACACAGTGGAAACCGATAACATCCCACTCACCGACGCCAGTGCCCTAGCTATCCAAACCCTCTTTGGCGGCATCACGAAAAAGGTCAAAGGCGGTCAGCCAGCCGGTTCATAAAAGGGGAAGGCCCAGACCAAGGACCATATTGTCCTGGGTGCCTTTCATTGCTACCCCTCCATTCTTTACCATCGGGAATACTTAAGTGCCTTTATCCGCTACCTCACCGAAACTGGTGATTTTCGACTGCGACGGCGTACTCGTGGACTCCGAGCCCATCTTCCTCCGCGTGGTGCATGACATGTTGCTGTCCTTCGGTGGCACACTGTCCTTTCAGGAATGCTGGGACAAATTCATCGGCAAAACCACGCGGGCAGTTGATGCCTACATGACCGAGCAGGGCATCACGGCTCCGGAAAACTGGGCGGATGAGTTCCACAAGCAAGCCCGGTCCCGGTTGGAAAAAGAAGTGCTGCCTATTCCCGGTGCCCGCCAAGTGGTAGAGCAACTGGCAGAGGCCAACGTCCCACTCTGCGTTGCCTCCAACGGGCATCCGGTAACCGTGCGTGCCACATTGAAGCGCACCGGATTGCTGCCTTGGTTTGAGGGAAACATCTTCTCCGCGCATGAGGTCGGTGCCAGCAAACCCGCACCAGATGTCTTCCTGCACGCAGCAAAGCTGGCAGGCGTGCATCCAGAACACTGCGTTGTTATCGAGGATAGCCCAAGTGGCCTGCGCGCTGCAGCCAACGCCGGTATGCCCTGCTTTGCCTACACACCCAATACCACCCCAACGCCCCCAGACCTCTTCGGCGCGCACCCCTTCCAAACCATGGACAAGCTCCCAGACCTGCTGGGCCTCGTCCCTGCATGAGCAGTGCACTGGTTCCGGAGTTTGCCGTCTCTGACTGGTTCGCATCCAAGCACTTCTACTGCGAAGTGCTTGGCTTCGAATGCCTCTATGAGCGGCCAGAAGAAGGCTTCTGCTACCTAAGCCTTGGCGCTGCGGAAATCATGATCGACCAAATCGGGCTGGGTAGAACCTTCGACACCGGCCATGCCCCCAAATCCCACCCCTTCGGCAAGGGCTTGAACGTGCAAATCGAGGTGGAGACCATCGAACCGTTGCTAAACGCCTTGAGGCAAGCAAACATCCCGCTCTTCTTGCAGCCCGAAGACAAATGGTACCGCAAAGGCCAATCCGAAGTCGGCAACCGCCAATTCATCGTCGCCGACCCCGATGGCTACCTCCTCCGCTTCTGCCAAACACTGGGTTCACGAGAAATTTGACCCGTTTCCACCGAGGTGCCCTACAAAGTCACCCTGCCTACTAAACGATGTCATCCCGGCCCCCGAGCCGGGACCCAGAGCCACATCTACCACCCAAGCGGCTTCCCACTGGATACCGGATCATCGCTCCGCTTGTCCGGGAAGACGGTGGTGGTGTTTGGCATGTCCTCTCAGTCCCCTACGGCGTCTTCCCGCACTCGATGCGGGATCCAGAACCCCACGCACCATCCTGAGCAACATTCTACTGGATGCAGAGCAAAACGCCGCCAGTGTCATCCCGGCCCCTGAGCCGGGACCCATGATGCGTCTCCTGATTGTGTGAGCTCTGTGAATGCCGACAGATCATTATGGGTCCCGGGTCCACGCCCGGGATGACAGCATAACAAATTGACGAAGCACATGCTTTCCAAGGATGCTCGCCTCCCAACCGTCATCAATCCAATGCGCAAGATGACGCCGGCAATGGGCAACTCGGGCTGGATCATTCCACCCCACCCCTTGCATTTCCCCGCATTTCCCTATATCCCACAGGCAACGCGCTCATCGGCCACAGGCTGAGAGTGCCACCCCCGCTGCTCTCGGAATAACAAGAAGAGCAGCCTGCTCGAGTGGGATGTAACACGGGCACGCACCGTGGTCCGCAGCGTTTCTAGGTCGCTTTCAAAGCTCCTCTCAAACCCCATGGATCTCAAATTTAGCCAGTCTGATCACGTAGATACATGTCTGCGGGGTACATGCTGGCGCTTAATCTGCCGCGTATTTCCGGAAAGTGGCTGACGGTTTTCGGATAAAGATATGCGCTATAGCAATGAGCAAATTCCTGATCCCATTTCAGGGGCCGTGCTCTGCACATCTTGGAAGAACGAGAGTGAAAAATTTTGATGAAGCTGGCCTCGCAGAACCTATTCTGCGCGCCGTAAAAGAAGAGGGCTATGAAGCCCCGACCCCAATCCAGCGCGAAGTCATCCCGCACATGAAAGCGGGCGACGACGTTCTCGGTATTGCACAAACTGGTACCGGCAAAACCGCAGCCTTTGTGCTGCCACTGTTGACCCGTCTTGCAGAAGACCGCAAGAAACCAGCGCCGCACACCTGCCGCGCGCTTATTCTTGCGCCAACCCGCGAGCTTGCCTCCCAGATTGCCGACAGCGTGCGCACCTATGGCAAATTTATTGGCCCATCTGTTGCAGTGATTTTTGGCGGTGTGAAACCCGGCCCACAGCTGCGTGCCCTGTCCAAAGGTCTGGACATTGTGATTGCAACACCGGGCCGTCTGGAAGACCATATGAGCACCGGCGGCATTAAGCTGGATGCCACGACAACCGTGGTGCTTGACGAAGCCGACCAGATGTTGGACCTTGGCTTTGCCCCGGCCATCCGTCGTATTCTTGGCAAACTGCCACAGAAACGCCAGACGGTACTGCTTTCCGCAACCATGCCCACCCAGATCCGCCGGTTGGCAAAAGAATTCCAGACTGATCCACGTGAGATTTCCGTAGCGCCGGTCTCTCGCCCTATCGAGAAAATCGAGCAGTCCGTCCGCTTCCTCAACTCAAGCTCCAAACGAGCAGTCCTGCAGGAAATCCTGTCGGAAAACGATATCGAACGCGCCATTGTCTTTACCCGCACCAAGCGCGGGGCAGACCGTGTAAGTGGTCATTTGGACAAAGCTGGTCTCAGTTCCGCAGCCATCCATGGCAATAAGAGCCAGCGCCAGCGCGAAAAATCGCTGGCTGGCTTCAAGACTGGCTCCATCAAAATCCTCGTGGCAACCGATATCGCTGCCCGCGGCATTGATATTGACGGGGTCAGCCACGTGGTCAACTACGAGCTGCCAAACGTGCCGGAAGCCTACGTCCACCGTATTGGCCGCACGGCCCGTGCAGGCAAAAGCGGCACCGCAATTTCCCTGTGTGATGCAACCGAACAGCCATACCTGCGCGACATCGAGCGCCTGATTGGCCGCAAGATTCCGTCTGGTGACGGCGACTGGGATGGCGCATCCGGTGACGTTCCGGCGTTTGACCCAACGGCCGAACCAGCACGGCTGAAGCGCCACAAACGCCCGCAAGGCAATCGCCGGCGTGGCGGTGGTGGCGGCGGAAATGGCCGCTCCGCTGGCGGTGCAGGACGCTCAGGCTCAGCACAGGGCAACAAGGCAGGCGAGGGCGCCACAAGACCAGCCGGTGCAAAGCCAAATGCAGGCCGTGGTCGCGGTGGAAAGCCAAACGGCAACGCGCATTCAGCTCAGAAAAACGGACCAAGAACTGGTCAGAAAGCTGGACAAAATCGCAGCCAGAACGGCAGACCGCGCCGCACAAAACCAGCTGCTGCACAGCACTAAATCCTAAACAAATCACCGGGGCTCCTCAGCCCCGGTTCTGCTGTCAGGCTTTGGTTGTCTGTGGCTCATCGACCTCTGCATGGGTGCTAAAACCGGCGGGCGAGACGATCTCGATCAGCTCAAAATCCTCTGAGTGCTCAAGCTCTCGGTGGCGGATGCCCGCTGGCTGCACCACACAATCTCCCGGCTTCACCGTGCGAATGCCATGCCCCTCATACTCAAAACGTGCCCAGCCTTTCAGTACATAATAGAACTGAAAACAGCAATCATGCACATGCCATTGGCCCGTCGCAGTGTGCCCCTCTCGCGCCCTGATCACATGCGCAACCACAGCTCCGTTGGTGGCATCAGCCACCCCAAGGTCCCGATACTCAAAATAACTGCGCAACCCCCGCGCCTCAAACTCCGCATCCTCACCTTTACTGTGACTGAAGCTCTGTTCCTGATCCGGTTGCTGGTCCACGAAAATCCCTCCCACTGATCAAACCAGTAGGTACCGGAGCAAAAGGAACGTCAACCCGGCTTGCAACCGCGCACACCCGAAAAGTGGCCCCACCTCTCAGGTATTAATACGCGTGCAAGAAGCAGCGCTTCTGCAATATGCTCCACGTTCTCCTAAATGAAGGTGCAAGAAAACAAAGCTCTGGAGCTCGCTGCGTGAACGGCAATACACGCAGCATGCGCTAGGGGGTGTTTAGAGATAGAGAAAGCTGGCCATGGTGAAGTAAACAAGCACCCCAAGCACATCGTTGCTCGTGGTGATAAACACACCGGTTGCCGCTGCCGGATCAATGCCGATCTTGTCCAGCACGACAGGAACCGTCGCCCCCACCATCGCCGCAATCGTGGTGACGATGATCAGTGAAAGCGCAGCAGTCAGCGCCAGCCACACGGGATCATGCACATCAAAGATCAGCGCACCAATACTGATCAACACCGTCAACACACTGCCTGCAATCGCCCCATTGGAAAGCGCGCCGCAAAGCTCCTTCCAAAGCCGGAACAAGGTGCTGACAGTCCAGATAGAACCCGTCGCAATACCCTGCACAGCAACCGCCGAAGCTTGCAGGCCGGAGTTGCCCGCCATCGACATGACCACTGGGATGAACGCCGCCAAAATGGCAGCTTTCTGCAGCTCATCCTCAAATGACCCAACCACCAATGCAGCAATCGAAGAGCCGATCAGCCCTGTCAGCAACCACGGCAAACGACCCTTGATAATTCGTTTCACAGAGTCCGATGGGCGCGCCTCAGGCGAAACACCACCCATCAGCATCAAGTCTTCAGAAAGCTCCTCACGAGCAATCTGGTTCATTTGCTCCGTGGTTATCCGACCGATCAGCTTGCCGTCAGTGTCAATCACCGGCATGGAGGAAATCTGCCGCTTCGCCGCTTTACGCAGTACGTCTTCCTGATCCATCTCCGCAGAAACAGCCAGCACATTGGCATCCATCACATCACCGATGCGCGACTTTGGCTCCAGCGTCAGCAGCCGGGTAACATCCAGTCGCCCCACCAACCGGTGTTCACCATCTACCACAAACACGGTGCGGAAACGGCCCACCCGTTCGTATTGGCTCTTAATCGCGGCAATAGCCTTTTCAGCCGTGTAGTCCTCGTTAAAGGCCACGAACTTCTTGCTCATCAGGCGACCAGCGGTGTCCTCTCCGTGACGGATCCGCTCCTCAATCTCCGCCCGCGCATCCAGCTGCGGGATGATGATATCCAGCAGGCTCTGCGGAAATTCATCCAGCGTATCAGCCAGATCACTCTCTTTGAGCGTGTTGAGGATCTCAACCAGCCGTGCGGTGGTTTCTTCGTTCAGCAGTTCAGCCCGAAAATCCGGATAAAGCTCCGCAAGAATTTTGGCGGAAGGCCGAATGGGCAGCAGCGCAAACAACTTGCGTGCTTCCGGCAAGGGCAGGGCGGTCAATATCTGCAGCAGATCCGTGGGTGGCCACGTCTTCAGCTGCTTCACCAAATCGCCGGTATTTTCAGCACGCAGCAGATGGCGCACGGCTTTCAGCACTTGTTTGTTGTGCTCGTGTGCGCCGGTATCAGCTTTGCTGCTCCACTGGAGTGGCTTTTTATTCTTTGCCATACTCCGCACTTTCGTTTGGGGCCGACTTATTATGATGCCTGCGCAGAACATGCAGCAGCGAGGTAAATCTCTCCCTAAGATCTAACAAAACCCCCCGTACGTTTCTATAGCTAAAGTTTTCAAAGAATACAGTCACCCACAATGAGAGAACCTTTATGAGATCCAAGTTAGGAGGGATGCTGGGTGAGCCTGAACAAATGCGCCGCCAGCAGAAAAGCGAACACTCCACGAGAAAGATGTGCCATGCTCGACCGGATCTTTACAAAACTGTGCGTTCAGATCTTAGTGACAGTATTTCTTACTCTTTTGGCAATCGGATTTCTGATCACCCCTTCAAACGCTCAGGAAAGTACCGCACCAGCATCACCTCATGTCGCGCTGGCAGGTGCCGGATCCATGTATCCCGATATCCTGTTCAACGAAACCATGCGTCTTTTCGAAACCTCCAATCCCGATGTGAGTCTCACCTACAATCCCGTAGGCAGTGGGGCCGGGGTTGTCGCACTGCAGTCTGGTGAAGTGGATTTTGCAGTCTCCAGCGCACCACTGGAAGCGATCTTGCAGCAGGGAGCCGAGGAGGCGGCCATCGAAGATGATCCTGCCAATATAGAAGATGAACCAGAAGCCACAGACGACAACCTGCTGGAAATTCCGATCACCGCAGGCATGCTTGGCATTCTTTATAATCTTGACGGGATTGATGAGTTAAACCTCACCCGCAATGCGCTATCTGGAATCTTTGACGGTTCCATCCAGTACTGGAACCATCGCGAGATTGAGATGGCAAACCCGGGTCAGGATCTCCCCAGACTGAAGATCACCGTCATCGGGCGCAGCGATGCAAGCGGTGCAAACCTCGCGCTTTCCACGCACCTGAACACCGCTGAAAATGCATGGTCTGGAGATACGGCAAGCATCTGGCCTCTGGAAAGCTTCCCCAAATCTGCGGTCCTCGTACCTGGTTCGTTTGACCTTGTCGCTGGCCTCATGGAGACAAACGGTGCAATCGGCTATGCTCCCTCAGCCTTCGGCACCGCAC
Source organism: Pseudovibrio japonicus (assembly GCF_014651595.1). Lineage (GTDB taxonomy): Bacteria > Pseudomonadota > Alphaproteobacteria > Rhizobiales > Stappiaceae > Pseudovibrio > Pseudovibrio japonicus. The sequence continues at coordinate 178,037 of NZ_BMXE01000009.1, forward strand.
TGGGCATACCCATGGCACTGTTGGAGAACCAGCAAGGGAACTTCGTCGCGCCCACTGCCTTGTCTGGCGAGGCGGCAATCGAGGATGTAAGCAGGAGCTCGGACCCGGCCTCTCTCGAAAAAATTCACGATCCAGATTCCCCAACCGCATATCCGATCATGTCGTTCTTTTGGTTGGTGACGGAAGAAGTCTACCCCGACGCACAGACCGGCACGGCCATGCGTCAGTTCGCGGAGTTCGTCCTAAGCGCGGAGGTGAGTGAGGCCGCAACCTCTTCCGGCTATATTCCACTCCCTTCCGATATGCGTGCAGATGCCAGAAAACTTGCAGAAACCATCCATTGATTGAAAGCTGATTGTGATCTGAATTGCCGGTATGTGCCATACGTTGAGTCTGCACAAAAAAAGCGGCGGATAGGACGCCGCCGCTTTCTTAGTATTTCGATCGTGAGGTGGCTTATCGCGGTTCGCTGCGCAGACCTTTGACAATCGCGAAACAAGCGCCGAGCAAGACAATTGCAAATGGGAAGCCCGTTGAAACGGTCATCGCTTGAAGGCTTGAAAGACCACCGCCCAGCAAAAGTGCAATAGCAACAAGACCAACCAAAGTTGCCCAGAAAATGCGCTGTTGCACCGGTGCATCCACCTTGCCCCCAGCCGTGATGGTGTCGATGACAAGAGAGCCGGAATCGGAAGACGTCACAAAGAAGGTGATGATGAGAACAACGCCCAGCACAGAGGTAATCTGGGCAAGTGGCAAGTTGCTCAGCAATTCAAACAGCTGAATTTCCGTCGCCGCTCCTGCGATCTTGCCAAGGGTTGTTGTGGTTTCCAGATCTATTGCGGTGTCACCAAATGCTGTCATCCACACAGTGGTCACAACACTAGGAATAATCAGTACGCAGAGCATGAATTCACGCACGGTACGGCCACGGCTGATGCGTGCAACAAACATGCCGACAAACGGCGCCCAAGAGAACCACCAGGCCCAATAGAAGGTGGTCGAACCCTGACGGAAGTTATCATCGATGCGCCCAATCGGGTTGGAAAGCGCTGGCAGGTATTCCAAATAAGCTTCCAGGTTCCAAAATAGCTTTTGGAAGATGCCGAGTGATGGACCTGCCAGTACAATAAAGGCCAGCAGCAAGGCAGCTAGGATTACGTTGAATGTGGACAGATGTTTGATGCCTTTATCCAGCCCCAGGACAACAGAGCAGAGCGCAATGCCTGAGATCACGATAATCAGTGCAACTTTGGCTGTTGTGCTGACTTCCAGTCCGAATAGGTGATGCAAACCAGCGTTCGCCTGTTCTGCACCAACACCCAGAGAGGTTGCCAGGCCAAACAAGGTTGCAAAGACTGCCAGAATATCGATGATATGGCCCGGCCAACCCCAGACGCGTTCTCCCAAAATTGGGTAAAAGATGGAGCGAACGGTTAGTGGCAGACCCTTGTTGTAGGCAAACAGAGCCAGACCAAGAGCAAGCACAGCGTAGGTGGCCCAAGGGTGCAGGGCCCAGTGATAGATCGTGGAGGCCATGGCAAGACGTTCAGCTTCCACACCGCTCAGTGCTTCACCACCAAGGGGGGCCCAGCTGCTGCCAGTGGTTATGGCGGAAAAATTGCCAAGTGGCTCAGCCACAGCGTAAAAGACAAGACCAATGCCCATGCCTGCGGCAAATAGCATGGAGAACCATTCACCGTAGCTGTAATCTGGTTTTGCATCTCTGCCGCCGATGCGAACCTTCCCTAACGGCGAGACAATCAGGTAGAGGCATAGCAATACAAAAGAATTGCCGGCAATTAGGAAAAACCAGTCAAAGCTGGAAGTTAGCCAATCACGTAGATCTATGAAAACTGGGCCAATAGTGTCTTTATAGAGCAGTGTAATTGCAACAAAAATTGCAATCGAGATGCTGGAGATGGTGAAAACCACATTGTGAACATCAAACGCAACACCAGCAATACGCGGCGTAATATTATCCTGTCCTACTTCGTAATCAGTATCAATAAGATTAGACGGTCCATCGGGGACCGGTATTAGACCTGAGCAGGTTTGATCAGTCATACTGTTCCTGTTTATTGGCAGATATCCACGTATGCTGCAGCTGTGCGTACAGCAGGTGGATTTAGCAGCTCAGCCATGAGCTATGATCCGCTTGTTAGCCACCTGCCGCGAAAGCTCTTGGGTGAGCCTAAACGATCACTGCCAGAAGATGGGGGAGGCACGCCGAATGGGCGGAATCTGGCAATGCGATTGCCCCAGACGTGGAGGCACAGGTGGATAGAGATGCCCTACAGCGAAAGTGATCTGGCTTCCGTGAAGCCAACGCTGGCATTGTTTGGACAGGCACCCCTTGGTGCGCGGAACCTACAAACTTAAATGTAGACCACGCAACCGCAATGCTACGTATGTTAGCGTCGCTTTTATCACGTTTGCATAATCGAGCAAAAGCAACGTCAGATATAAAACACAGCCTCTCAAGCCGTTAAGGTTGCGATTTTTTATCCCATGCCGCAGTCGAGGAGTGGATTCTAGGAATTTGCATGGGTGGTCTCATTCAAAGCAGAACAAATTCTATCGCAGCCCAGCTAAAAGATGGGTCCGATGCCATTCGGGTCGATGATGTTTTCTAAAACTGAGTAGATGGTATGTTTGGAAGTAACAGTAATGCGATGCCAAGGCTGGCGTGGCGGCCACCTGTCTGATCTGATAAGGAGTTTGCGTCCCGAAGGCCGCTTCATGCATCGCTTTGATATAAACGGAAACTCGGGAAGCGGGCTGCAGAATGCTGTTGGCGTGCGCGATCAGGCAGCAAATTCAACGCACCGCTCAGTCTGCCGAGGCAACAGCTGACCCCACGAATTGAATCCAGTTATCCCGGTCGACGAACCCATAGTGGCTGGCGCCGTCCCATAAATGTGACTGGCAGTGCCGCAGTTCACTGCATAATTGCAACGGCATTTGCGGCGATATAATATCGTCTTTATTGCCGTAATACATATCCACAGGCTGCTTGATATCCTGCGGTGAAAAACCCCAATCCCAGAGCGCCATTGTCATTTCATAGACGCCTTCCTCATCCTGAATGTACCCGAGCCGGAAGTTCTCTTCAAAAAGGGCCTCTTGTTCAAGCGTTCGCAGCATGGTTTTTGCTTCATTCGGCAATTCGTCGGCAACCGACTCCACATATGATGGAATATCCTTCAGAGCTTTCTTCGCTCCCGCGCGCATCGCCCACCGAATGAGCAAATGCAGGTGGCGGAGTTTGGCAATGGTCTTAAGGTCCTTCATAACGAGCATTTTTGTGACACCTGGCTCGTCAAACGGTGCCACAGGGGAGGCGAGGGCGACCCTGCCAACGCGATCGGGCAGATGATAGGCCACGGCGAGTGCATGTGGCCCGCCTCCAGAATGACCAGCAACGTTAAATGTCTCGAGCTCAAGATGGTCAGCAAGCTCTTCCATATCCGCCCCCCAATCCACCATTTTGCGTCCCTTCTTTGGGCTGGAGCCTCCCACCCCTGGTTGATCAGCTGCAATCCACCGGACGCCCAGTGACCGGGTCAGCGCATCATCTGAGTTTCGGATCACATGGGAGTCAGAAAACCCATGACAGAAAATGACTGGCGCACCTTTCGGATCACCAAAACAATCGAATGCCAGCACTCGGCCATCGCTCAGTGTCATTTCCTGGGGCACCTGTCGCTCCTTTCGTGATGTGGGGTTCTCTAATCGTAGGTTGAATTCTTCAAAGAACTGCCAACAACTTTGCTCGAAAAGCCTTTCCGGATATCCAAACCGGTCTGTAGATCACATTGCTCGCTGGCCCCCACGCCTCTCTCCCACTCCGCTGCACCGGGGATAGATCCCGCGTTTGCGGTGATAAGTTTTGATAGCAGGGGAACAAGTCCCACCACTGAGGCTGTCCAACGCGTGCTTCCCTGCGGTGCTGCAGGAGCCCCGCAACTCTCCCCAATTCGAGCACCATCTGCGTCCCGCCCAACATAGCAACGCAAATAAACGTAGATTTGCTCAAACTAACGCAAACTAACGCAATCGCCTCGCCCTCTTATAAAGGGAAGGGGCAACTCCGCCCGCTTCAGGCTTAGCCCCGCATCAACGGCTGCTCTTGCACATCCCGGCCAGAGCCCCCATTTAATATATAGTTTTCAAAGAACGCGGATTGCTCCGAAGTAGTATTGTCTGCAAACGTGGGCTCAGATTGAAGCCTGATTTGATCGCGGTCTATTCCTGTAATGTTCTCCTTGAGACTTCATTAGGTGGAAGTTGGAGCGCGAAACCGGCCTCTCAGATTCGACGGAGTTGCATCGCCCAAAAACCTCTCGCAGGGGCAGTTTTGCGGCTTTGATTTGTCCCCACAGGGAGTGGGTATAAATCAAACGGCGGGTTTCTGCGGATTAGGTATGTTTTACACATAGGTTGGTGATGTTTTTGCGTTTTTTCGGGTTTTTAAGGTTGACGGTTAGAGGGC
>NZ_BMXE01000010.1 GCF_014651595.1 Pseudovibrio japonicus
GGGTGGTAACATCCGAAGCTGAGCCTTACTAATAGCTCGATCGAGCTTGATCACTCCCATTAAGCTATAATCATAAAATGACACTTTGAAAAAAGTGTCAGAAACAATAAGCAAAACAAAGCTTCAACAAAGACCAGTTCATAAAACATACTCAGATCAACCTGACGAGCGATAGCGAGACAGATAAGTTGACCTGACAAATATGTGCTTTATTCCTGCCCGGTGGCTATGGCGGGGCGCCCCCACCCGATCCCATCCCGAACTCGGAAGTGAAACGCCCCTGCGCCAATGGTACTTCGTCTCAAGACGCGGGAGAGTAGGTCACCGCCGGGCATGAATAATGCACATATCTCCTCAAAAATACGCAGAACATAAGACACAAACAAAAGCCCCCGATGCTACAAAGCACGGGGGCTTTTGGCGTTTAAGCATCATCCCCTCAAACAATCTAAATGTGCCGCGCTCAATCGAGTGAACGCGTTTGCGTTGCTTTGTGCTAGTTTGCGTTTGTTACGTGAAAACTGAGCTGCTTTGCGTTGCTATGTGCAGAATCTGGAGACCGGCTGGAGTTGCGGGGCAGCTCCCCAGAATTTGAGGAGGGGGATATCTTTTTCTAGTGAAGAACGTAAAGAAACAAATCCCCAGGTTGACGCGGAACTCTGTTAGAGCAATGCAAAAAGTTACTCTCCTTAAAACACCATTCCGAACCTAATCGGGCCGATATGTTTGATGTGAGCCCGGCATATCATCCAAGGCTGCCTACGACGGTCTATCTGCCCAGTGCGTCGTCCTTGTTGTAGGAGAGGAAGACAATTTTCTACTTAGGTGCTCAAGAAGTTTGAGAACCCGTGGATGCAGAAATTTCTTCCAGATGCTGCGGCTTAAGACGATAGTCAGCAGTTTGCTTAGCGTTTTTTCTGCGTAAACGACACCCTCTCCATATTTTCCGCGTCAACTCTATTTGCAATTTCAATTCATAACTGTTCCAGCTTTGGAAAAACTAGGGTACATGCGTGTCATGGATATCGTTCTAATCACCACGGTCATCGCATCGCTATTCCTTATTATTGGTGCAGCAGAGCCGCTTTCGGTGCGCCTGCGCTTGCCCTATACTGTGATCCTTGCAGCACTTGGGATATTGATTGGGTCTGGCGCGATTTTTTTCTTGCGCACAAACCTCACCGATGCGCTCAATCCCGTGGCCGAGGCCATTCTCGCGCTGCCCATACGCTCGAATGTCTTTTTGTATGTTTTCCTTCCCACGCTCCTGTTTCAAGCAACTTTGGGAATGAATCTGCGACGGATGCTGGATGACTGGGTTCCGATCATCGTTTTGGCCGTCGTGGCCGTCATTGTGGCAACCTTGAGTGTCGGATATGCTTTGTCGTGGGCCACTTCTTTGCCTTTGGCGGCGTGTCTATTGATTGGTGCCATTGTTTCAACGACAGATCCTTCGGCAGTTGTTTCGATTTTTCGATCTATCTCGGCTCCACGCAGGCTGTCCCGTATCATCGAAGGCGAAAGTCTCCTGAACGATGCGGCGGCGATTGCCCTTTTCGGCTTGTTCATGAGCTTTGTCATGGTTGGCGTGCCAAACCCACAGCTTGGTGGTGCACTCGCTCAGTTTCCATTTCTCATTATAGGCGGTGCACTGACCGGCTGGTTGGCAGCACGCATTGCAGCCTCGATTATGGCTTTGTTCAGTTCGCATGAACTTGCGCTTATTTCGGTCTCTGTTGCCTTGCCCTACCTTGCATATATTGGGGCCGAACAAATCGTTGGGGCATCCGGTGTCATAGCTGTCGTCGCGGCGGGCATTACGTTGAATTTGGCTGGTCCAGGCCGTTTTCCGCCCCAATCCTGGGTCAACCTACGCGAAGTTTGGGATTTGCTGGCGCATTGGGCAGGCGCACTCATCTTTATCCTTGCGGCACTGCTGATCCCACGTCTGCTTGAAGGTGTCGAACTCAGCGATTTCATTTTGATTGGTGTCGTTGTGATTGCAGCGGTGGCGGCGCGGGCGCTGATGCTTTATGGGCTTCTGCCACTCCTGTCGCTGCTGCGGGTATCACCAGTTGTCGAGCGCCCTTATCGAACTGCTATTCTATGGGGAGGATTACGGGGAGCCGTCACCCTAGCATTGGCGCTCGCTGTGACCGAAAGTATCCTCGTGCCGGCCGAGGTAAAGCGCCTTGTCGGTATTCTGGCCACCGGTTTCACATTATTCACACTGCTTGTGCAGGGCTCGACATTGCGCCTGGTCATTAAATGGCTGGGGCTTGACCGGCTTTCACCGATTGACCAAGCTATGTCGCGGCAGGTGGTTGCTGTTGCACTACAAACAGTGCGTGAAAATGTGGCGCGCACGACTGATGAATACGCCCTGACTCGTGACGTCGTCCGCACCGAGGCTAAGAGGTTCGGCAGTCGACTGGATGAGGCCGTGAATAACGCCGAAGGCAGCGATGATATTCTCGACCGGGACCGCGTCACTTTAGGCTTGATTGCGCTTGCTGGCTTCGAGCGCGACATGATCCTTCAAAAAGTACGGGAACGGACAATATCCGCCCGCATGGCAGAACAGACATTGCTTGACGCGGACCGGCTGATTGAAGGTGCGCGCGTTGGTGGGCGTAGTGGTTATCAACGCGCGGCACGGCAGTCCGTGGCTTATGGCCGTGCCTTGCGTAGCGCTGTGGCGCTTCACGCGCGGTTTGGTCTGTCGTCTCCGTTGGTGCGGATGACCGCAGACCGTTTTGAGCGGTTGCTGTCGCAGCGGCTCATCCTGCGCGACCTTGATGTCTTCATTGACGGCCGAATACGTCGTATTCACGGTCGCCGCATTGCCGCCATGCTTCGCAACTTGTTGTCGCGCCGCATTGAAATGGTAGAGACGGGGCTAGATGGCTTGCGACTGCAATACCCGGGATATGCAGAGGAATTGGAGCGCCGCTTTATCCGTCGTACAACATTGCGACTGGAAGAGCGGGAATACGTATCCATGCGCGAAGACGGTTTGATTGGGGAAGAGGTTTTCACCACGTTGATGCAGGACCTGACCAAACGCCGTGCGGCGGCAGAAGGCAGACCATCACTTGATATCACCCTCAAACGTTTAGAACTCGTTAGACAATTTCCTTTGTTTGCGGACCTTGATGATAAGGCAGTACGGCAGCTGGATCGCGCCTTAAAGTTCCGGTATGTCAGTCCGGATGATATCATCGTGGGAAAAGGGAACCCGACGAAGAATGTGTTCTTTATTGCGTCCGGTGCAGTCAAGTTGCAGAGTGCTGGCCAAACATGGTGGCTGGGCAGGGGGGAAATGTTTGGCCAAGTGAGTATTCTCATGAAGAATGCCCGCCGGGCTCAAGCGCATGCGATTGCACCTACCACCCTGCTTGTCCTCGATATTGGACGGTTTCGGGCGCTCCTGAACAAGAGTGCTGCATTGCAAAACGCTGTACGTGAAAGCGGCGAGAAGCGAGGGATTGATCCTGAAGTGCTGCTGGGTGACGTTAAGAGAACCGCCTGATGACAAACAGGCGTTACTACTGAGCCATAACTGAATTCAGAAACCAAGCATCATCCATGCAACGGTTACGGTGCCTTTTTCAGCGTTTTGAGAAACAGCCCGGAAGCCGACGTTTGCATTGTGCTTTGGATTGCGGGCTTTGAGCTCTGCGCTAACATTGTGCTTGGCCCTTTGCATCCGAAACAACCATAAACATATCCAGATTTTCGCGTCATAAAAGAATGGCCGTTTTGTCCGACATTTGTTCGCCATATAAAGCCTCAAGTCTTCCTCTAAGGAACTTTTGTTCATTTCCAAAGGCTCTTTGGAATGCAGGGTTCATTAGAGTGAAGGCATTGATACTATGGGACGTTCGGAAGTTGACTTTGATTTACCTAGCTCATTGAAATCACACCCCGGTTTCAGGCGTCTCTTTTCTCCGGGCAAGATGACAGTCGGGCTGATGTTTCCCATTGAACCGTTATATGGGCATCTCTTCCCGCGCATGATTGAAGAAATCAGGCTCGCCAAGGCAGCTGAGGATGCCGGGTTTGGTGCCTTATGGTTTCGCGATGTTCCGCTGCATGATCCCAATTTCAAGAATATCGGCCAAATCTTTGATACCTGGATATGGCTAACAACGATCGCTGCCCATACCAATCAGATCGCTCTTTGTACTGGTGCGCTTGTGCTTCCCTTGCGCCATCCGATTCATACGGCGAAAGCTGCTGCCTCACTGGACATTTTATCTGGTGGGCGGTTTGTTGCCGGGATGGCATCTGGTGACAGAGAGATCGAATACCCAGCCTTTAAGATAGACTATGACAAACGCGGGGAATTGTTCCGCGAACACGTGGCTTATTACGAGCATATGTTGAAAGAGCACTTTGTTGAGTTTGAAAATGGCTATGGTCATTTAAAGGATGCGGACCTCATACCAAAACCGCAAAGTGAGAGAATACCATTGCTTGTGGTAGGGGAAGCGCGCCAGAAAGTGGAGTGGACTGCTGCTCACGCTGATGGTTGGGCCATGTACTTTCGTGAGCCAGAGGTGCAACGTGAGCGTGTTCAGATGTGGAAGGATGCCTGCCACTCAGCAGGTGTGAGCGTTTTTAAACCCTTTGTGCAAGGTCTAAATTTGGATCTCGTGGAGGATGCAGATGCCACGCCGGAGCCCATCAATGGCGGCTGGAAAGTGGGGAGCAAGCACCTTTTGGAGAAGCTGAAGGCCTGTGAAGCCGCAGGAGTGAATCATACATTTATATATTGCTGGGATTGTAATCGGCCGACGCACGACATTATTGAAGAGCTTACGGAAACTATTCTCCCACATTTCCCTGTAGACACTTCAGTACCAACACGAAGCATGAAGGCCTTTGATCCTGACAGTGGGTCCTAATGGAAAACAGGTTGTCTGGCTGAGCTAGATGGGAGCTGGATACTTTCCCGATATTGTTTCAAGACCTTAGGTTTTTGGGATGAGTGCGCGACCTTGTGGTCCTTTGGATTGTGAGTGAGTAGTTTACGCTGGTGAATTTTTGTTCTTGATATGTTCTCATTGCTGCGGGATAATTGCAGGATGATGACAGAGTTCAAGCAGCTTTTTCCGCTTCAGGTTGGGCGGGTTCATGAAGCGTGTGGTTCCGGAGCCATTGCATTTGCGGCGATGGCGTGTGGGCAAGCGGGGCTGCGTGTTTTGTGGCTTCAGGTGGGGTGGCAGAGCGAGCAGCTTAATCCAATGGGATTGGTGCAGTTCATGTCTCCTAAGAATCTGATTGTGGCTCAGGCGGAGAACCACACGGATTTGCTGGCATGTACAGAAGATGGCTTGCGTTCCGGTGCCGCAAATCTGGTGGTTGCCGAGGTTACTCAAACGCTGGATTTGACGGCGGGCAGGCGTTTGCAGCTTGCAGCTGAACAAGGCGGCTCCACGGGAATTCTGGTTATTCCTGAAGGGGCTGGCAGCAATGCAACGCAGACGCGTTGGCACTGTTCTCCTATATTCCGGGGAAACCATAAAACAGAAGAGAACTTGACTCTTCAGCACTGGCAGCTCATTAAGAACAAAACAGGAACATTGAATAATTGGAAGGTGTATTGGGATGCCAAGGCGCATCGTGTCATTGTGGTTTCCGAGGATGGCCAGTGATCGCATTTTGCGCTCGCATCCTATATCTGCGCCTTTTGCTGTGACCTCTTATGAGAAGAGTACGGAACGATTATATTGCCTCAACAGCAAAGCGATACGGTTGGGGTTGGCTCCGGGGATGGGGCTGTCAGATGCGAAAGCCTTGTGTCCTGATTTGCTTACCCGAGCAGCGGATCATTATGCGGATGACAGGTTTTTAAAACTGCTGGCGAGATGGGCAGATCGGTACTGTCCCTGGGTCGGTTTTGATGGGCATGATGGCTTACTGCTTGATGTTACGGGTTCAACCCATTTCTTCAGCAGTGAAGCTGACCTGCTGGATGATATTCACGACAGACTCTACAGTTATCAGCTCAACGTGCGCTCCGGGCTGGCTGGCACCATTGGAGGGGCGTGGGCTGTTTCTCACTTCAGCAAAGGGGTTGTGCCAAACGGGCAGCTCAAGGCAGCTCTGAGCCCGCTTCCTGCGGCTGCTTTAAGGCTGGATGAAACAACTTGCGCCACTTTGCAGCGCCTTGGCCTGCGCACCATTGGGGATCTGCTGGCGACCCCGCGCGCCACATTAGGGCGCCGGTTTGGGTTGCCCTTGATGCGCCGTCTTGATCAGGCGCTTGGTGATCAGGCCGAGCAGGTTAATGCTGTTGCTCCGGATGTCTCTTATGCTGCGCGGTTGAATTTTCCTGATCCTATCGGCCTTTATGATGATGTGGCGGCGGCTCTGGAGCGATTGCTGCACCGTATTTGTGAGAAGCTGAAGACGCAGGAGATGGGTACGCGGGTGCTGCTGATGACGTGTCAGCGTGTTGACCGGGCCAGCGTGCAGGTGGAGCTTCGCCTTGCCCGTCCCATGCGCGATGCGGCGACTATTCTGCCACTGTTTGAACGCAGTGTGCGGGAGATTGATGCGGGGTTTGGGATCGACCAGATCCGGTTGGAGGCTTTGTCTGTTGAGGCTTTGCCAGCCAAACAGCTGGATGTTGGGGGCGCTCAGGTCAAACAAAATGATGCGCTTAGCGATCTGATTACGCGGCTCGGCAGCCGTATTGGCCTGGATAAAATCAAGCGCTTTCAGGTGGCGGACAGTCATATTCCTGAACGTAGTTTTATCGTTTCGCCTGCAGCTTATTGTGAGGCTGAGGGGGAGTGGGAGGTTCAGAGTGGGCGTCCTTTGCGGTTGTTTTCGCCAGAGCCCATAGACGGTCGGGAGAAGAGCCCGCCCACTGCCTTTCGCTGGCGGCGGATGCGGTTTTCTGTTGCGCAGGCAACGGGGCCAGAGCGGATCTGTCCGGAATGGTGGTTGGATGATCCTGACTGGCGTTCAGGTGTACGGGATTACTGGCGGGTGGAGACTAGGCAGGGGCGTCGGCTCTGGATGTTTTTTACGCCGCAAAACCCGGCGTGGTTTGTGCAAGGAGAGTTTGCATGAGCTATGCCGAGTTGTGCGTCACCTCCAACTTCACGTTTCTTACGGGAGCTTCTCACCCTGAGGAGTTGATTGTGCGGGCGGCTGGTTTGGGGCTGTCGGCGATTGCCATAACGGATCGCAACTCGCTGGCGGGGGTGGTGCGGGCTTATTCTGCGCTTAAGGAGCTGACCCGGAAGAGCGAGGAGGCTTTGGAGGTGCGCTCCAGTCATCGGACTGATCCGAGCAGTCGTCAGGATATTTTGGAGGGGGCCAGTGATCTTCAGGAGCCGGTGATTTCTCTGCCTCGGTTGCTGGTGGGATGTCGGTTGGTATTGGAGGACAGTCCGGTTGATTGGGTGGCTTTGCCTCAGGACCGGCCTGCCTACGCGCGTTTGTCCAGGCTGCTGACCAAAGGCAAACGACGGACGGAGAAGGGGGAGTGTCAGTTATTCCTTCAGGATCTGCTGGAAGGTGCCAGTGGCATGGTCCTGATTGCTTTGCCGCAATGCCTTTTGGAGGCGGCTGAGGTGAGTGAACATATTCAGCAGGTGGTCCATGCTTATCCGTCCCATGTCTTTTTGGGCGCGGCGCCTCGGTATGATGGGAAGGATCAGGCTCACTTTGATGCTTGCGCCAATATGGCTTTGCGTCTTGCAACGCCCATGGTGGCTGTGGGCGATGTGCTTATGCATCATGGCCGTCGCCGTCAGCTGGCTGATGTGCTGACCTGCATTCGGGAGGGGGTGACTATTGACCAGATTGGTCGCCGTGCTTTGCCAAATGCGGAGCGACGGCTCAAAGCGCCTTTGGAGATGGCTCGGCTTTTTCGTGCGCATCCTGCTGCTGTTAAAAGAACGCAGGAAATTGCGAACCGGTGTTCCTTTTGCCTTTCTCAGCTTTCCTATGAATATCCGCAGGAAGGCAATGAAAAGGAAACGGCGCAGCAACGATTGGAGCGGCTGACGTTTGAAGGTGTTAAGCGGCGGTACCCAAAGGGGGAGACAGAGCGTGTGCGGGCGCTTGTCGAGAAAGAGCTGGCGTTGGTGGCAAAGCTTAAGTTTGCGGCTTATTTTCTGACGGTGCATGACATTGTCAGCTTTGCCCGCTCGCAAGACATTTTGTGTCAGGGGCGGGGGTCTGCGGCCAATTCCATTATTTGCTACGCGCTTGGGATTACGGATGTGGCGCCGGAAACCATCTCTATGGTGTTTGAGCGTTTTATCTCGGAGCATCGCGGAGAGCCGCCGGATATTGACGTGGACTTTGAGCATGAGCGCCGTGAGGAAGTCATTCAACACATCTACCGTAAGTATGGTCGCCATCGGGCTGGGCTGTGTGCAACTGTCATTCATTTCCGGTCGCGGGCGGCTATTCGCGAAGTGGGCAAGGTTATGGGGCTGTCGCAGGACCTGCTGGCAAATCTGGCAGGGCAGATGTGGGGCTCTTCCAATCAGGGGGTGCCGGAAGGGCGGTTGAAAGAGCTGGGGCTGTCCGGCTCGGATCATCGTCTTGCGCTGACTATCCGTCTCATCAAGGAGATCATCGGGTTTCCCCGGCACTTGTCCCAGCATGTGGGGGGCTTTGTTATTACGCAGGGCCGTTTGGATGAACTGTGTCCCATTGAAAATGCGGCGATGGAAGATCGCACTGTTATTGAATGGGACAAGGATGATATTGATGCGCTGTGCATTTTGAAGGTGGATGTCTTAAGTCTCGGCATGCTTACCTGCATCCGCAAGTGCTTTGATCTGATTGAAGAGAAGGGTGGGGATCTGCTCACCATTGATACGGTGCCGCAAGATGACAAACCCACCTATGACATGCTGTGTGCTGCGGATGCGGTTGGGGTTTTTCAGGTTGAAAGCCGGGCACAGTTGAACTTCCTGCCACGGATGAAGCCGCGGGAATTTTATGATCTGGTGATCGAGGTTGCTATTGTGCGGCCCGGACCAATACAGGGCGGTATGGTTCATCCATTCATTAAGCGGCGTCAGGGTATTGAAAAGGTCTCGTACCCTTCCCAAGAGCTGAAAGAGGTTTTGGGGAAGACCCTTGGTGTACCGCTGTTTCAGGAGCAAGCCATGCGCATTGCAGAGGTGGCTGCCGGGTTTTCTGCGGAAGAAGCTGACCGTCTGCGGCGCTCTCTTGCGACTTTTAAACGGATGGGGACCATCAGTTCGTTCAAGGCTCGCTTTATCAACGGTATGCTGAAGCGCGGTTATGAGCCGGACTTTGCCGAGCGATGTTTTTCCCAGATTGAAGGGTTTGGCAACTACGGCTTTCCGGAGAGCCATGCGGCGGCGTTTGCCATGCTTGCCTATGTGTCTGCATGGCTCAAATGCCATCATCCTGCAGCTTTTGCCTGCGCACTTTTAAATTCTCAGCCGATGGGATTTTATGCTCCGGCGCAGATCATAAGAGATGTCCGCGAGCATGATGTGGAGGTGCGGCCTATTTGTGCAAACCGCAGCCAGTGGGACAATACGCTGGAAAGGCGCAGTGACGGGCAGCTTGCTGTTCAGCTTGGGTTCCGTCAGATCAAAGGGTTTAAAGAGGACGATGCGCGCTGGTTGGTGGCTGCCCGTGGCAACGGGTATCCGGATCCACAAAGTATCTGGCAGCGTGCCAGCGTGGCTCCGGCAGCGCTGGAGAAACTGGCGGAAGCTGATGCCTTTGTCTGTATGGGGCTCAATCGCCGTGATGCACTGTGGCAGGTGAAAGCGATTAAAGGGACCAAACCTTTGCCGCTCTTTAACGACCCGATTGATGGTGAGGTGGTACAGGAACCAGATGTGCGCTTGCCAACGATGCATCTGGGAGAAGAGGTGGTGGAAGATTATCTTTCAGCGCGCTTTTCGTTGCGTGCACACCCGATGGAGCTGCTGCGTCCTGACATTCCGGGCCTGACGACACATGCTGCTTTGCAGGAGGCTCCGCTGAAGCGGACGACTGTTTGCGGGGTTGTGATCACGCGCCAACGTCCGGGCACGGCTTCCGGTGTTATTTTTGTGACGCTGGAAGATGAAACCGGGGTGTGCAATGTGATTGTGTGGCCGAAGGTCTATCAAAAATTCCGCAGGGAAGTGATTTCTGGTCGTTTGCTTTATGTCTCAGGGTATCTACAACGGGAAGGGATTGTTGTTCATCTCATCGCGCAGGAAATAAGAGATTATTCAGAGCGCTTGTCGTTGCTTGGGCATCCGCTGGATGAGGTGATTGGCCAAACATTGCCCGCAGCAGATGATGCTCCGCGCAGACCACTCGTTCCACGCAGTACCACACGGGCACGGCACCCGCGGGAGCAGGCCAAGACGCTGTTTCCAAGCCGGGATTTTCATTAGGAGGTGATCCTGCAAAAACTCCTGAGGTGCGCGTATTTGCAGGTGTTTGTCGTCGCCTTCTCCGGGTGCGGCGGAGCTCTATCTTGCCGGGGCTTTCGAGGCGAACATAGGCGCAGTGTCTGCATTGCGCGAAACCTTTGTGATCTTGGCGGCGCTAGTCGGTTTTGTTGTGCTGGCTGAAGGTAATCCGGCTCGTCGTCTACTGGCGGCTGTTGTGGGAGCGTAATAAACTCTCATGCTGACAGGCCCCACACTTGCGGAAGTAAGACGATACAGCACGCACAGTAGAAAATTAAGTTGCATACTGACGGCTGTATAGGCCCATTCAACGACGACTTTTTAAGTATTAAAGTTTTATACCGAAGAAATGTAATCCCACCTAAGAACTGGCTATCGCGTGTCAAAGCGACAGGCCGACTGGAGCCCATTGCGAACCTTCATCGGTGCGTGAGCTTTCGCAAATGCAGCATGGCGCTTAGTGACTAAAGCTGCCATACGACTTGGTGTAGGGCTCACACCGCTGGAACATTTTGCTATTTACGCATGTGTGCGTTTTCAGCATGTCCGGATAATGGGACGAACTTCAGAGGAGCCTGGCATGACAATCTTTTCATCCAGCTGTTCTAGCGCACTATCAAGCATCAGGAGGTCTACCTCAAGGGCAACGCAAGCGTGCGAGAGGCCAGAAAATCCATTAGGAAGTAAATCATTCCACGTAATGGCCAAATGCTGAAAATCGGGGGAATGGCGTACACGTGCAAACGGCAGGGTTCGCGGTGCTTTCCCTGCCGTGAGCATGAATCGGTGTCGTTTAGACTTATCGAATAAGGCCGAACCGGAAACCCTCAGCCACTGCGTGTGTTCTATTTGATGCATGCAGCTTTCTGGCAGCCGAAGCCAAATACCAGTCCGCAGTATGCTGAGAGATATTTAGGATCTGACTGATCTCCCAACTTGTTTTGCCTGCAGCAGCCCACTTCAAACACTCAAGTTCACGCGGTGTAAGGCGATGGCGGGGACGGGTGGTGCTTGAACCAACCAGTTCACGCACCTTATTACTCGCATAAATACCAACCAGATGAAGCACACTGATTTCGCGTTCATTCAGTCGCACTTCTGGTCCACCAAAAGTCAGCATGCCTTGATAACCATGAAGGCCACGCACTGGGACACAAACGCCGTCATACATTTCGAAATTGCGGGCTTCTGATAGAACTTGCTGTTCATCTGAAGTGAGATCGCGATCGCGGGCAATGCTTGACCAAAGGAATGGTCGACTTGCGGTACGCGCTTTTGCGACAATCGGATCGTTTTGTACGTAATCTCGGTCGAGATAGCGTTGTTGCCATTCAGCCCGCCAGCCGCTCAACATAATAGAGCCATCAAAGGATGCGCCAGCTTCGGGGATCGCAGCGAGACAAAAACTTGTAAAGCCAAAAGACTGACCAAGTTCAGCAATACGCTTAGAAATACCGTCAGGCGTCTCTTCGTTATTAACAGATTCAACAAATTCTAGTGCAGCAGTCAACGAATTCATTTTATACGCCCCTACATATTATGCCTCCAACAACCTTACCTTACGAAAGATGCACCTAATATATAAGGTGTATCTATTGCTTATCGCCTACTCGAGGCTGATTAATTTCAAAACAAGAAATAAATATATTCAATTTAACTTAGTCTCCATTATAAATACGCCCATACATATTGATATTGTTGAACTGCACTATGTCTTTTCTTGAAAACTCATGTATAAAAACTTCGAACTAGAATGAGAAATATGTTTGTTTATAAAAAATCTATTGATAGGAGTGAGTTAGCGCTTAGTTAACTTGATGTTACTTTCATTTCAAAACGCCTCCGGATTCAGCCCAGAGAAAATGACGATCATTTCACACGCGATAGAGATCAGGTTTATCGTTTCCATTTACTCTGTATAGATGCAAAAAACTAAACGACATGTCTGAGGGGAAAACTAGGATAACTCCACTCCGGAGTTGCTTGGAGCTCAAAATAAGCACCATGGATAAGGTAATCCCCCATTATTAGATGAGTTCTCAGTAGAGCTAGTGCGCGCCTACGATGTCAGCACAAGATCAAATAGGAGCCACATGACGCTTTACGCTGCGCCGGATGCTAACCAGAAGCCTTCGGGTGGGGCAAGGTTCAACTCTTAAGGGAAACGCTCGAGTGACCGCAGTTGGCCCACCGCGCCAGCTATGGCTTGGTGTCGGCCTAGATTTTTGCACTGCAGCGAAGGACTGCTTTGTCCCGCACTCTGGCTGTTCGAGTGCATCAACGTGGCAAACAGTTTAGGCTCGGAGGACGTCGATCCAGTATGAAGCTTTATCATTGAGTATGAGACTTTATTAGTTTGCTAAAGCTGTGTTGATGGTTGCTGGGGGTGCTTCGGGCCGTTTGCCATGATTTTCCAATTGGGCCGGATTTATCCAAGTCCAGCGGCACTCACTGCCTTGCGCGTTATGGTTCTTGCACTGAATATGCTAGTTCATTTGTGAGCTAAGAAAAAATATCTACGGGATTACCTGCGGGAGGATGCAGGCAATCCTGTTGGCAGATGTTGGTGCCGGATCGTTTGCGAGGGAAGCCATGATCGACAAGCTGGAGATGTTTATTGCGCTGGCGCGTGAGAAGCATTTTGGAAAGGCGGCGGAAGAGTGCAGCGTGACGCAACCGACACTGTCTGCCAATATCAAACAGCTTGAAGAGCAACTGGGTGTTCTACTGGTTTTGCGCGGCTCGAGGTTTCAGGGGCTGACGCCAGAAGGCAAGCGGGTGTTGGAGTGGGCGCGCAAGCTGGTGGCCGATACGCGGACCATGAAGCAGGAGCTGAAGGCGGTTAGTGATGGTCAGTCAGGTACACTGCGCATTGCCTCGATTCCAACAGCGCTGACCTACGTTCCTGAACTTACCACCTGCTTTAGTCAGGATAACCCCGGCGTTGATTTTGCGGTATTCTCGCGTCCGTCCTCTGAAATTCTGGCACAGCTGGAAAATCTGGAGATTGATGTGGGGCTGACCTATCTGGACAACGAGCCGCTGGGCCGTGTTTTGCAAGTTCCACTTTACCGGGAGCGGTACTGTTTTGTGGTTGCTGAAGGCGGGCCACTGTCTGGCCGTGAGCAGGCGACCTTGCAGGATGTGAGCCGGGTTCCGCTGTGCTTGCTGACCAGCGACATGCAATGTCGGCGGATCATCAACAACATCCTTCATGACAATGACGTAGTGGCAAAGCCGGTGCTGCAGTCGGATTCCATCATGTGCCTGCTGGCTCATGTGCGTACGGGGCGCTGGGGGACAATTATCCCGCAGGCGGTGGCGCAGACGATTGCTTCGGATCATCTGGAAATCATTCCGATTACCGACCCCTATGCCAGCATTATGGTGGGTCTGATTGCGACACAGCGCGAGCCTCGTGCACCGCTTCTGGACGCCTTTTTAAAGCGCGTTGCGGGAATTTCGCAGGGCAAATCACTCGGTACGTGATTGTCTTGATAGGGATGTGCAATCGCCCGACGGATATATCATATTGATTGCCTGCGACATATTGTGCCTATTCGAAGCATTGACGTGCGAGGAGGGAGGATCTTATGGCCTTGCAGACGCAATCGCAGGATATAGAAAAAGATACGGCCGCGATTATTGATGTGCACGCACATCAGGAAGGGCCGCTCCTGCCAATCCTGCACGACGTGCAGGCGAAATTCGGCTACGTTCCCGAGGCTGCGCTGTTACAGATCGCAGATCGGTTGAACCTGAGCCGCGCTGAAGTTCATGGAACAATGAGTTTTTATCACGACTTTCGCACGGCGCCTGCGGGCCGCCGTGTGCTGAAAGTGTGCCGCGCTGAGGCCTGCCAGTCTATGGGTGGTGAGAAGCTGGCGGAAGATATTCAAAAAGACCTTGGCATCACATGGCATGAGACGACGCCTGATGGGAAGGTAACGCTGGAACCGGTCTTTTGTCTTGGGCTGTGCTCATGCGCTCCTGCTGCAATGATGGATGGCAATCTACACGCGCGCCTTGATGAAGCTGCTGTGTTGAAGCTGATTGAGGAGGTAAAGTAATGGGTGTTGTTCTTTACGTTCCTTGCGATGCTGCAGCGCTGGCGGTGGGCGCAGATCGCGTTGCGCAGACACTGGCAGAAGAGCTGCGCGCACGAAATGTGGATGCGAAGATCATCCGCAATGGGTCGCGCGGCATGCATTGGCTGGAGCCGCTGGTTGAGGTTGAAACCGAAAAGGGCCGGATTGCTTATGGTCCAGTAAGCCCGTCTGATGTTGCGGGTCTTCTGGATGCCGGTCTCATGGAAGGGGCGGACCATGCTTTGTGTCATGGCCTGACCAAAGAAATACCCTACCTCAAGCGACAGACGCGTTTAACCTTCTACCGTTGTGGCATCATCGATCCGTTGTCGCTAGAGCACTATAAGAAGAACAAGGGCCTTCTTGGCTTGCAGCGCGCGCTTAACATGACGCGTGCCGAGATCATTCAGACAGTGACTGATAGTGGCTTGCGTGGCCGCGGCGGGGCTGGGTTCCCGACCGGTATCAAATGGAACACTGTGCTCAAGGCAGAGGGCGATCAGAAGTACATTGTCTGTAATGCAGATGAGGGCGATAGTGGCACGTTCTCTGACCGAATGATTATGGAGGGCGATCCGTTCGTCCTTATTGAAGGGATGGCGATTGCCGGTATCGCGACGGGAGCGACCAAGGGGTATATCTACACCCGCTCTGAATATCCGCATGCGGTTGCTATCATGCAAGATGCGATTGAGATTGCGCGGGGGGCTGGAATTCTTGGCCGTTCGGTGATGGGCTCCTCCCATGCGTTTGACATGGAGGTGCGCGTTGGTGCGGGCGCTTATGTGTGCGGAGAGGAAACGTCGCTGCTCAACAGCTTGGAAGGTAAGCGCGGTGTTGTGCGGGCCAAGCCTCCACTTCCTGCCATTGAAGGTTTGTTTGGTTGCCCGACTGTGGTCAACAACGTGATGTCGCTGGCCTCTGTGCCGATTATTCTGGATAGGGGCGCGCGGTTTTATCGGGATTATGGCGTGGGCAACTCCCACGGAACCATTCCGATCCAGCTCACGGGGAACATCAAATACGGCGGTCTCTACGAGACAGCCTTTGGTCTGACGCTGAACGAGCTGATCTATGACATTGGCGGTGGCACCATGAGTGGCCGTCCAGTGAAGGCGGTTCAGGTTGGTGGGCCGCTTGGCGCATATTTCCCACCTTCACTGTTTGACACGGTCTTTGATTATGAAGCCTTTACCGAACGTAATGGTATGATCGGGCATGCTGGGATCGTGGTGTTCGACGATACGGTCGATATGCTCAAACAGGCACGGTTTGCCATGGAGTTTTGCGCTATCGAGAGCTGCGGCAAGTGTACGCCATGCCGTATCGGGTCTGTACGTGGTGTGGAAGTGTTGGACCGGATTGCCAGAGGAGATGAACCTGAGCAGCAAGTTGAGCTGCTGAGCGATCTTTGTGACACGATGAAAATGGGCTCGCTCTGCGCCCTTGGCGGATTTGTGCCTTATCCTGTGATGAGTTCTGTAACGCATTTTCCGCAGGACTTTCGTGTGAAGCCATTAACAGATGCTGCGGAGTGAACCTATGACGCTGATTAAAGAGAAAGACTACGGCACTCCCCAATCCAGCTCTGACAAGACGGTCACGCTCAATGTGGACGGGTTTGATGTGACGGTTCCTGAAGGGACGTCAGTGATGCGAGCATCTATGGAAGCTGGCATTCAAATTCCCAAGCTGTGCGCGACCGACATGGTTGATGCGTTCGGCTCCTGCCGGTTGTGTTTGGTGGAGATTGAGGGGCGCCGCGGCACGCCTGCTTCCTGTACCACTCTGGTGGAAGAGGGAATGAAGGTGCGCACCCAGACAGAGCGCCTCAAGGGGCTGCGTCGCGGGATTATGGAGCTTTACATTTCCGATCACCCTCTGGATTGTCTGACGTGTGCGGCCAACGGTGACTGCGAGTTGCAGGATATGGCCGGTGTGGTTGGCCTGCGCGAGGTGCGATATGAGGGTGACGGGCTGAACCACTTTAACAAGCGTGATGGTGGCGGTGAGGTGAATGCTTGCTGGATGCCAAAGGACGAGAGTAATCCCTATTTCACCTATGATCCTGCCAAGTGCATTGTGTGTTCGCGCTGTGTGCGGGCGTGCGAGGAGGTACAGGGAACCTTTGCGCTGACTATCTCGGGGCGCGGCTTTGACTCCCGTGTGACTGCCGGTATGGCGGAGAGCTTTCTTGACTCCGAGTGTGTGTCGTGTGGTGCCTGTGTGCAGGCGTGTCCGACAGCGACGCTTCAGGAAAAATCTGTCATCGATATAGGGCAGCCGGAACATTCTGTTGTAACGACTTGCGCTTATTGCGGTGTCGGGTGTTCGTTCAAGGCCGAGATGCGCGGTGACGAGCTGGTGCGCATGGTTCCTTACAAAGATGGTAAAGCTAACCGTGGTCATTCCTGCGTCAAGGGACGCTTTGCCTATGGTTATGCAGCGCACAACGACCGTATTCTGAACCCGATGGTGCGCGAGAGCATTGATGAGCCTTGGCGTGAAGTGTCGTGGGATGAGGCTTTGAGCTTTGCCGCTGACAAGATGAGGGGCCTTCAGCAGACCTATGGTAAAGAGTCTGTGGGGGTGATTACATCATCGCGCTGTACCAATGAGGAAACCTATCTGGTTCAAAAGCTGGCCCGTGCAGTGCTTGAGAATAACAATACGGACACCTGCGCGCGCGTGTGTCATTCTCCGACTGGTTATGGCCTTGGTCAGACTTTCGGCACCTCTGCTGGCACGCAGGACTTTGATAGTGTTGAACACTCTGATGTGGTTGTGGTCATCGGGGCGAACCCGACGGATGGTCACCCGGTGTTTGGTTCACGCCTGAAGAAGCGTCTGCGCCAAGGGGCGAAGCTGATTGTGATTGATCCGCGCCGAACCGATCTGGTGCGGTCGCCACATGTGGAAGCTTCACACCATCTGGCTTTGCGTCCGGGAACCAACGTTGCGATTGTAACTGCGCTGGCGCATGTGATTGTGACCGAGGGGCTGTTTGATGAGGCCTTTATTCGCGAGCGTTGTGACTGGGATGAGTTCCAAGACTATGTAGAGTTTGTGTCCGATCCGGCCAACAGTCCGGAAGCAACCGAATTGCTGACCGGTGTTCCGGCGGCGGAAGTGCGCGGCGCTGCGCGGCTTTATGCATGTGGCGGGAATGGTGCGATCTACTACGGGCTTGGGGTGACCGAGCACAGTCAAGGGTCGACCACCGTTATCGGCATTGCGAACCTTGCCATGCTGACCGGCAATATCGGTAAGGAAGGTGTGGGGGTTAATCCTCTGCGCGGTCAGAACAACGTGCAGGGATCCTGCGATATGGGATCGTTCCCGCATGAGCTGCCGGGGTATCGCCATGTGAAGAATGCTGGCGTGCGCGATATCTATGAGCAGCTATGGGGTGTGACCATCTCTGATGAGCCGGGCCTGCGGATTCCGAACATGCTGGATGCGGCTGTTGAGGGCACGTTCAAGGGCCTTTATGTGCAGGGCGAAGACATCTTGCAGTCCGACCCAGACACCAAGCACGTTGCGGCTGGTCTTGCTGCTATGGAATGTGTGATTGTTCATGACCTGTTTTTGAATGAGACCGCGAACTATGCGCATGTGTTCTTGCCGGGCTCTACCTTCCTTGAGAAGGACGGTACCTTCACCAATGCGGAGCGGCGTATCAACCGCGTGCGCAAGGTGATGGCACCGCGTAACGGTTATGCGGATTGGGAGGTGACCCAGCTGCTTGCCAATGCCATGGGTGCGGAGTGGAACTACACCCATCCTTCCCAAATTATGGATGAGATTGCGGCGACGACGCCAAGCTTTGCCAATGTGAGCTATGACCTTTTGGAAGAGCAGGGCTCTGTGCAGTGGCCTTGTAATGAGGCGAACCCGGTAGGAACGCCGACCATGCATATGGATGGGTTTGTTCGCGGAAAGGGCCGTTTCATCCGCACCGATTATGTGGCAACGGATGAGAAGACCGGACCACGGTTCCCACTGTTGCTGACCACGGGCCGCATTCTGAGCCAGTATAATGTGGGTGCGCAGACACGGCGTACGGACAACGTGATCTGGCATGAAGAGGATACGTTGGAGATCCATCCGCATGATGCTGAGGTACGCGGGATTAAGGACGGGGATTGGGTCAAGCTCATGAGCCGGTCCGGTGAAACCAGCTTGCGGGCGGATGTGACGGATCGTGTTTCGACCGGTGTTGTTTATACGACGTTCCACCATCCAACTACGCAGGCGAATGTGGTGACGACCGATTATTCTGATTGGGCGACGAACTGTCCTGAGTACAAGGTGACGGCAGTGCAGGTCTCTCTGTCCAACGGTCCGACCGAGTGGCAGGAAGAGTATCAGGAACAGACAGCACGGTCACGGCGGATTGAGGCTGCTGAGTAAGCGGAATTGACGCTGGGCTGCATGGGCGTTTTGTGTCTGTGTAGTTCGCGTTTTGGGGAATGGAACTTTTTACAGGGAGGAGAGCTGGAGCATGGCGCCGGAAAAGCTCACCTACATGGCAAACCAGATTGCAAACTTCTTCAAGCATAAGCCGCATGATGAAGCTGTTGCGGGCATTGCCAATCATATCAATGATTACTGGGAGCCGCGTATGCGGTTGCAGCTGTTTGATATCGTGAAGAATGGCGGAGAGGGGCTCAATCCGTTGGTGGTTGAAGCTGAACCTTCTATTCGCAGGCCCGCGCAATAAGTTATTGCTGAGCTTAGTAGGAGCGCTGCACGATGCTGGGAAGTCTCAGCGACGTGCGGCGCTTCCTTTGTCTTGTGGCTATTTCATCTTGGCCATGAAGGCGTGCACGGCTTCCAGATGTTCAGGTTCGTTGTGGCTCATGCCCTGGAAGCAGGCGGAGAGGTCGAGGAAGTCTTTTAGCTCCATGCGCTGGGCTGTTTTTAAGAGGCGCTTGGTGAGACGGGTGGCCTTTGGTGGCTGGGAGGCAAACTGAGCGGCCATCTTTTGGGCTTCTGCCATGAGTTCTTCCGGCTCGTAAACATCCAGAACAAGACCGTACTCCTTGGCTTGATGGGCGTCGATGACACGACCGGACAGTGTGAGTTCGGCGGCGCGTTGATAGCCGATCAAGCGTTGCATGAACCATGCACCACCGTCGCCGGGGATGATACCGAGATTGAGGAAGGTTTCGCCGAACTTCGCTTTGGTGGAGGCGAGGCGGATGTCGCACATGTTGGCGAGATCAAAACCTGCTCCAATAGCCGGACCGTTGACGGCTGCGATGATTGGCACTTCCACGTTTTGCAGGGCAAGTGGGATGCGTTGGATGCCACGGCGGTAGTGGTTCTCAACTTCAGCGACATTGCCAGCAAAATCACCGCCGCGCTCTGCCATATCCTTGATGTTTCCGCCGGAGGAAAAGGCTGAGCCTGCTCCGGTGATGAGGAGGACAGACACGTCCGGACAGGTGTTGACCCACTCTGCGGTTGCCACGATGTCGTCGATGAGAGCGGAGCCTGTCAGTGCGTTGCGCAGGTCGTGGCGGTTCATAGTCAGTGTCGCAACGCGGTTTTCGAGCGTTAGCGTGGCATCAGTGAGCTTTGGCAGGTCTGTCATTGCTTGTTATCCCTCCAGTAAGGTGCAGTGTTGCGCGAGATACTAGAGGGAAAACGGATGTGGGCAGAGATAGCTATTGGTTGAGTGGTGTAGGTTCCAGATGTCTGAGCTGCGTGTAGTCGTCCAGTCGATCTTTGCGGAAGGTGTAGGCGTCACGCACTTGAGCGAGCGTTGCGGTGCCCAGCTCGATGCTGGCGAAGTGTTCTGCCGTGTCCGGGAAGGTCGTGCGCGGGGTGTTCTCATCTGTCCAAGGCGGGCAGAAGGTAGAGTTGCCGAAGTTCTCGCCTGCGCGGTTGAGGCTGAGGAAGAAGACCTGATTTTCGAGCGCGCGGGTTACCACGAAGTCGTGCCAGCTGAAGAAGCTTTCATCACGGGCGTATGCTCCGCTGTGGAGGATCAGATCCACACCGTGTTGCAGGGCAAGGGTGCGGCTTAGTTCAGGAATGCGGATGTCGTAGCAGATGATCGGGGCCACTTTGACACCCTTGACTGAGAAGGAGAAGAGATGGTCGCCCTTCTCGAAATATTCCTTCTCCATTGATGCGCCGTACTGGCAGATGTGGAGTTTGTCGTAGTGGCCGATCACAGTTCCATCGGGTCCAACAGCGACCTGCGAGATTTTGAAGTGATCCTCGGTCCTGCACGGCATTCCGAAAACGATGGTGGTGTTATGTTGTTTCGCTAAGGCACCAAACGCTTTGACGGAGGGACCGTTTAGGTCCTCTGCAAGTTCACCGAGCGCGTTGAACGCTGCTCGGGAATAGTCGATGGTGGAAAGCTCAGGCAGGACGACCAGATCATGGGGCTTTGCTGTGAGTTCCTGATCCAGCTTGCTGATTACAGAATGCAGATGGGCGTCTCTTTCCTGCGCTGTGGTCATAGCAGGGATGTTGATCTGGCCAGCAAGGAGCCTGAGTTTCGTCATGGGATATTCCAGTAGTCGTGAATTATTGATCAGGCCAGTATTCGCCAAGTTCGTTGCGCCTGCGCTCCAGCCTTGAGATGTTGTCGATGGCGAGCTGTTCGCTGTCTGCCATAAGAAGGCCAAGGATCATTTCAACAAGCGCGGCGATGGCGACATAACTTTCGAAGAAATGCGGGCTTTGCGCGGATGTTAAGAGGAGGTCGGTTGAATAGGTGGCAAGTGGGGCTGTTCTGGTGTCCGTGATGCCAACTACTTTTGCTCCTGCTTCATAGGCAAGTTTTGCAACGCGCACTGTATCTGCCGCGCAAGGGGTGGGGGAGATCGCCACGACCACATCATCTGCGTTGATATGCTCGACCTGGTGTGCAAGTTCACCATTCTTGTGCGTGATGAGCTGCCAGTTGGGGAAGGATGTGGAGGCGACATAATGCAGGTAGTTTGCAAGAGAATGCGAGGCATGCATGCCTACGACGAACACCTTACGAGCTGTTGTGAGTGATAAGATGATTTGTTGAAGGTGTTGGCGATCAATGGTGTCAAAGAGGTGCGTTAAGCTGCCGAGCGTGGTGTTTTTGAAGCTTTGCAGGGAGGCCTCAATATCTGAGGTGCCGTTGGTGATCTGAAGTTCACCGGCTCTGGAGGAGTGGTTGGAGGAGAACTCCTCGATTGCACCACGGTACACATCACGCATGGCGTTGTAGGTTTCAAACTCCAGAGATTTTGCAAGCCGAGTCATCGTCGGGGGAGGGACGTCCGCACGGGCAGCAACCTGGCGCATGGACAATGTTGCAACATCCCCCGGATGCTCCAGAACATGGGCTGCGCTCTTCTTGAGTTGCTTGCTTAAGCTTGGATAGGCCTTCGTGAGCTGGCCAACCGTCTCCTGATAGCTTTTCGTCATAGTTTCCCCCTCCCAAACGAAACATGTTTCAAAATTTCTACATAAATGAATCAAATGTATCAAAGTTGCAGAAGTATCGATTCTTGGGCGCATCACTACAACTTTTGTTCTAGTCTTGATGAGCTCCAAGAGTCAGTATTTTGATATATCAGTGTCTTTTTTTGATTTGAAAAAATGTTGTTTCCAACCGATTTTCCTATTTCATTTTAATTTGAAAAGATTTCCGCCCAGAATATCTTCAAATTAAGTACATATGACTAGATCATAAGGTAACAAATGGTCAATAGTAAAAAAAATATGGATCATTTGAATTATATCTAGTATGTTTGTTGGGTTAGTAAAAGTATGGATACGGAACGAACTGCGCAAGATTGCCGGTTGTTCGCATCTATTCGGGCATTAGGGGACAAGCACTT
Source organism: Pseudovibrio japonicus (assembly GCF_014651595.1). Lineage (GTDB taxonomy): Bacteria > Pseudomonadota > Alphaproteobacteria > Rhizobiales > Stappiaceae > Pseudovibrio > Pseudovibrio japonicus. The sequence continues at coordinate 22,354 of NZ_BMXE01000010.1, forward strand.
ACCGGGACATCACTCATCAACAACAATGAAAGATGTTTTTGGTCGCGGCCCCTGAGCTGTAGCAATCCAAAAAATAACTTGAGCGGCGTGATCTGACGCAGGTCGTCGTGCTGCGCGAGGCAAAGTGGGCCATCCGGGAGCTAATGATAAGGCAATTGATGCCTGTCTGGGTGGTCATTAGGGAGACAATAATGAACAAACCAAGCCTTAAATCTGTATCAAAGGGTTTCCGTCGCGCTCTGAGCGTGGGTGCAGCAAGTGCAGTGGCTTTGACACTGGCTTCTTCTGTGTACGCGGCAGACCTTCGTTTGAAGATTGCTGGTACAGTTCCTGTCGATCATGAAGGCACCAAGATGCTGAAGCAGATCGAGAAGGAAATTGAGGCTGCAGATGTTGGACTGAAAGTTTCTGTCTTCCCTGCAAGCCAGCTCGGTTCTGGTGAGTCTCTGGTTGAAGACACGATCCGCGGTAACGTGGACTTTGTGATGGCGTTCATCTACTCACACAAAGACCCTGTGCTCGACATCATGTCCATGCCTTACTTGTTCACCAGCTGGGACGATCTGGAAAACGTAATGTTGAACCCAGATTCTGAGTACAACAAGATCATCAACGAGCGTCTTGAAAATCTTGGTCTGAAGCTGTTCAACCACAACCCTGAAGGTTTTGTTGGCGTTGTTGCTAACAAGAAGCCTGAAGACTATGCAGGCTTTGGCGACAAGGGCATGAACATCCGCGTTTGGTCTTCTGCTGTTGTGAAAGACATGGCTGAAACCCTGGGCTACAACACCACCACCATGGCGTGGGGTGACATGTTCCCAGCTATGCAGTCCGGTATTGTTGACGGCACCCTGTGCTGCACCAAGCAGGCTGCTTACACCATCTTCGCAAAGTCCAACGTTGGTAAGTACTTCGTAGAATACAACGCGATTTCTGAAATCAACTCCTTCTACGGTTCCATGAAGACCTGGAACAAGATGAACGATGAGCAGAAAGCTGTTGTAACTGCTGCGTTTGACAAAGCTTCCAAGCAGTACTTCCAGTTCAACAAAGAGAACGATGCGAACTTCAAGCAGAAACTCGTAGACTCCGGTTATGAAGTGCTGAGCTTCACCCCTGAGCAGGAACAGGCTCTTGCGACCCGTGTTCGTGAAGAAGTATGGCCTGCAATGGCAGAAGTTGTTGGTCAGGACACCATTGACCGTCTGAAGAAAGACTTCCAGTAAGCCCTTCTATCTAAGGCCGACGCATATCCTGCGTCGGCCTTTTCTATGAGTTTCTTGTATTCATAACGAAGGGCATTCAGATGAGTATTCTGACAAGCGAACTTTCAAAGCCAGTGGCTAAGCCGCTGAACGGCCTGATTAAATTGATGAACTTCATGATTACAGCAGGCGGTGTAATCATGGCGCTCACATTCTTTTTCGTGGTGATCGTCCGTTATGGCTTTGGTGGCAACCTATTCGCCTATGAAGAATGGCTGATGACTGTCAGTTTTTGGATGTTCTTCATGGCTGCTGCTGTCGCCTCAGCACGCAAAGAGCATGTCAACGCAGACGTGCTCGGCTTCCTGATCAAGAACCCGCGCATCATCTGGTGGCGTGAAGTTCTTGTTGAGGTTATTGAGATCGGCGTTCTATCCGCCGTGACTTATTGGGGCTACCTGATGCTTCACGAGGAGCTTGCCTCCTATCCAATGTGGCAAACGACTGTTGCGTTGAAAATCCCGTTCTTTGTGCCGCGTCTTGGCATTTTCCTCGGCTTCCTGTTCATGACTCTGTTTGCTGTGCTGCACTTCTACCTGCTGCTCAGAAACGGCCCGAAATGGCCTGAGCGCGAGCCGCGCGAGGTTGCGGAAAAGGTCGAGCCTGAAGAAGAAAAAGTAACAGTACAAGGGGCAGCGCAATGATTATCGTAGGATCTATCGCAATTTTATGCGGCCTGCTGCTGCTGGGCGTGAGCGTTCATCTGGCGTTTGGCGCTATTCTGGTTTACCTCGCCTACATGGGCGGCCACGACGTGGCGGGCTATCTGCCAACCGGCCACTGGAAAATGAACTCCGTGGTGTTGCTGGCTATTCCGCTGTTCATTATCGCAGGCGGCATTATGGAGAAGGGCCGCATTGCTGCACCTCTTGTTGCGCTTGCCGAGCTGTTTATCGGTCATATCAAGGGCGGGCTGTCTGCTGCGACCGTGCTGGCTTCCGGTGTGTTCGGCTCCATTTCCGGCAGTGCGAATGCGACGCTGACCTGTATCGGTGGCATCATGATGCCGCATCTGCGCAGAGCAAACTATCCGCAGGGCCAGTCTGCTGCGCTTATCGTTAGTGCTGCACCGCTGGGTTTGCTGATCCCGCCGAGTGCTTCTCACATCTTGTATGCTTGGGTTGCTCAGCAGTCCGTGCTGCGTGCGTTCCTGTCCACGGTTATTCCGGGCCTGATCCTGATTACGCTTTTGATCATCGTGAACCAGATCATGCTGCGCAAGCACAAGGACATCAAGCTGGAGCAGCGTCCTGAGAACTTCAACTTTGAGTTCAAGAAGCGTGGCCTGAAGGCGTTCCCGGCGCTTATGATGCCGGTGATTATTCTTGGCGGCATCTACGGCGGTGTGATGACCCCGACTGAAGCTGCTGGTGTGGCTGTGATCTATGCAATCCCGGTTGCGATCTACATCTACCGTGGGCTCACCTGGAAGACCTTCCGTGAGACTGTGCTGAACTCCGGTATCACCATTGGTGTGGTGATGGCGATGATCTTCATGGTGCTGATCGTTAGTCGCTTCCTGATCTTTGAAGACATTCCGGCGATTGCAGAAGAGTTCGTCTATTCCGTTTCTGATGATCCAATCATGATCCTGCTAATGGTGAATCTGGTGATGATCATTATCGGTATGCTGATGGATGACATCTCCGGTATCTTGCTCTCAACACCGCTGTTGCTGCCGATCGTGCAGGGCGTTGGTATGGACCCGATTCACTTTGCAGCTGTTCTGGGTGTGAATCTGGGTATGGCGAACATTACGCCACCAACTGCGCCGCTGCTCTATCTGGGCTCCAAGGTGACAGATACATCGGTCGACAAGATGCTGAAGCCGACGTTGATGTTCATCTTTTTCGCGTGGCTGCCAACTTTGATCCTGACCACCTTCATTCCGCAGATGGCACTGTTCGTTCCGAACCTATTGCTGAACTAAACAGTTCGCGGAAAGTAACTTGAAAATTGATAAGGCGGGTGTCGGTGGCATCCGCCTTTTTTGATGAGCAGGTTCAGGTATCTGGTGTGCGTTGGTCTTCTTGCAGGGCTATGGAAGGTGCTGTTGGGGGTGCAGGATATCCCCATAAGCTACTCTGTTACTTCTGACTGGTAGTTCACTTGGGTTTGCTTGTGACCCCTCGTTTCTTATAGGTGTATTCTCGTTGTTCGCTCTAATAAGTGCTGGATGTTCTGTTGTTTGTTTCTGAAATTAAGTTTTTAACTGAGGGCTTTGGCGGGTTCTCAAGAAAACAACCTAAAATCTACCTCTGTAAATCATGGTATTATTTGTGACTGTGGGACCTATATTGATATAAATCGCAGTGCATGATTTGATTGCCTGACATTTTCTTCTTGTTTTTCCCATGAGTGAGATATCGGGGTGATGTGGCTCTTCAGCTGCAGTGCTTCTGGTTGTCTGCGGCTAATTGCGTTCCTTTGCGCGTCATCAGGCTGGCTTTTGGGGGGAAGTCATTGGGGTGTAGGCAATGCTATTTCGAGGTTCTTCTGTTGCACTGATACTCTGGGCACTTGGGGCAACCTGTGCCCATTCCGCCTCCTTAAGGGATGCGGTTGAAACTGCTGTTCTTACTAATCCGGATATTTTGGAGAGTGCTGCTCAAAGACGGGTGCGCGATTTGGAACTGCGTGCCTCTCAAAGTGCGTTCCTGCCGAAGCTGAGTCTCAATGCTTCCTTTGGTGCGGAGCGGTTTCGTAAGACGCGATCCACTTTGTCTGACCAATGGCGGGCGGGGAAGCAACTGCGTGTTGAGGCTGAGCAGTTGTTGTATGACGGCTTTGGCTCGGTGAATGAAATCTATCGTCAAAGCGCCCGCGTTGATGGGGCGGCTTTGCGCGTTCTGGAGCGCTCCGAGGCGGTCGCGCTTGATGCGGTTGAGGCGTATATTGATGTTTTGCGTCATCAGGAAATCCTGAAAAAATCGAAGGACAACACTGCGCTTCATGAGCGTCTCGTCCAGGAGGTGAAAGAGCGGTTTGAGGGTGGACAAACCGGTTCTTCAGACCTTGCGCAGGCGCAGGAGCGCTTGGCGGCTACACGTATGATTACTGCAAGTGTGAAGAAGTCCCTGCTTGATGCGATGGCAAAGTACCGCCGTGTTGTCGGGGAAGCTCCCAATAATCTGAGCGCTGTGTCTACGGCGAGTGCCGGGGCCGTCAAAAGCCTGTCTTCTGCACTTGCTCTATCGCGTCAGAACAATCCTTTGGTCCTTTCGGCGCAGGCTGAAACGGATGCGGCTGGGTTTGAGCTTGAGAAAAGCAGGTCTTCCTTTTTGCCGCGTGTGACACTGAATGGGTCAGCCAACTTCGGTGATGATCTGAATGGGTATGAAGGACGCAGTGATGATTACCGCATTATGGTTCGTGTGAGCTGGAACCTTTACAACGGCGGGTATGAAACCGCGATGCAGGGCCGTGCGGCTGCACAGTTGACCGAAGCGCAGGCACGTACTGATCGTATACGGCGCCAGACGGATGAGGCTGTTGAGCAGGCATGGGCGTCTGTGCAGACAACGAAAGAGCGCATTGTTGCGCTGCGCCAGACTGTTGCTGCTAACGAGCGTGTGGTGAGTGGATACCGGCAGGAGTACAGCATTGGCCAGCGCTCACTTCTGGATGTGCTGAACGCGGAAAATGCCCTGTTTAACAGCCATATCGATCTGGTCTCTGCAGAATATGTGTTGAAGTTCTCAACCTATCAGCTGCAAGGAACCACGGGCAATCTGCTGGCGATGTTTGGTATCGTGCCACCAGCTGAAGCGCGTGCAGACCGCCGTGTGACTGCATCAATTCTCCCTCAGTCGGACGGGTTTGCGCTTGAACCCTTGCGCTAAGACTGTAGGGCGTTTGCGTCGAAGAGGGGTGCATTTGAATGAGGGAGCCTACTTGGCTCCCTCTTGTCGTTTTAGGTGATGCAGCTTCGGCTGCGCTGTGCGCCGCTTGTGAAAGGGCACCTGACCTGAGCTTACGGTCCCAGATCACTCCTCGCGCCTGTGTTTGTCTGGTTCGAAAAATGCAACTTGCGGCAATTTACGAATCGTGCAACATATGAACTTGTTTTGTAGTTCAAATGTAATTCGTATGAGGGCATAATGTATTTTACGCGACGTGTTTTTCAGATATTAATCTCCGGTCTGGCCGTTTTGGTGGGCCTTTCTTTCATGCAGCCATCTGTTGCAGAGACCTCTCGTTATGAGGTTGGGCCGATTGGTGAGCCACTTGGTGAGTTGAACATGCAGGTTTGGCGGGTTCCGGTTGATCTTGAAGATGGCGGTGGGACGATCACTCTGGAGGCAACTGTTTTCCGGCCCGATGGGGATGGACCGTTTCCTCTGGCAATTTTTACCCATGGAGCAGAACCGAATGCTCCGACTGATGGACCCTATGATTTTCGTCCTGACACTGCAATCAGATGGTTTATGTCAAAAGGATATGCGGTAGCTGCGCTTGTGCGCAGAGGTTACGGGCGCTCGGAAGGTCAACGTTCGGTGCTTGATGGTTTGGGCTGGCCGGAGCTGCTGACGCCGCATAGAGAACGGGCGAATGACATTAATAGTGCTGCAAAATACTTTCGAGATCAGCCGTTTGTGGAAGGTAACCGCATGGTCATGGTTGGTCTTTCTGCTGGCGGGAACGGTGTGCTTGCTGCCGCAAGTGAGAATCCAAAGGGTGTTCAAGGCGTTATCGCCTTTGTACCCGGTGGGGGGGCTATCAATCGGAATGAGCTGGAGGACAGGGACCTTACGGAGCGCGCCTTCCGGGCGTTTGGGGCAACCAATAAGCTGCCTGTTCTTTGGGTTTATCCTGAGAATGACCAGTTCTACAGCCCAAAGCTGGCGCGGATCTTCTTTGAGGCTTACGCCGCAGAGACCAGTGCAGAGCAGGAATTGGTCATACTGCCACTTGAGGGCGAAGATGGACATGACATTCTTCTAAGGGATGATGGTCCGCAGATCTGGGGTGCTGCTGTTGATGAGTTTCTTGATCGAGTGATGCCATAGACGTTGCAGTTAGGGCGGGCTGGACGTGACGATCAGGTGAGGCGAGGGGGCAGGAAAGTTCTCTCGCCTTGTTGTTTTCTGCAATGGGAAATGCATTGAACGAGTCTGAGATTCGCCTTCAGACTTTTGAGACCGCCTGATCCAGTGTCAGGCGATCTGAAGCAAAGATTTGTAGGCCGCATACAATGCTGGTGGGGGATCTCGTTCATGATGGTATTGGGCAGGTAAGTCAGGGTTTGATGAGCTCAAAAACCGCTTAAGTCACTATGCGGAATTGTGTTTTACTTATTACTTGACAATAGAACATGATGAATATCTCATTACCTTAATAAAAATAATGAAAAATTATTTCTTTGGGGGGAGAAGTTTTATGTCTAAAGGTGTTGTCTGGAAAGCTAATTTAACTGCACTTCTGTTGTCTGCCAGCGTTATCTCTGCGGAAGCTGATGGCGTCAAGATTGGATACATTGATCCGCTATCAGGTCCGTTTGGGAGTACGGGAGATGCGGGGCTGAAGCACTTCCGTTATGCGGCAAATGAAATCAATGCTGCTGGTGGCATGGGTGGTATGCAGGTCGAAGTGATTGGTTTTGATAATAAACTCAATCCGAAAGAGAGTCTTGTTCAGCTGCAGAAGGCGATTGATCAAGGGGTTCGTTTTGTTGTTCAGGGGAATGGGTCGAGCGCTGCGAATGCGTTGACTGATGCGATTGCCAAGCACAACAAACGTAATCCTGGGGAAGAGGTACTTTTCCTCAACTATGCGGCGGTTGATCCGGCTCTGACCAACAAAAAATGCAACTACTGGCACTTCCGTTTTGATGCCCACGTGGACATGAAAATGGCGGGTCTGACGGACTGGCTGCAGAATCAGAAGGACATCAAAACAGCTTACATTCTGGCGCAGGACTATTCCTTTGGTCGTGCCTTTACTGATGCTGCGAAGTCGATGATCACCGAGAAACGTCCGGATATGAAGATCGTGGGGGCGGAGCTTCATCCTATTGGCAGGGTTAAGGATTTCACGCCGTATGTACAGAAGATGATGAGTGCAAAAGCTGATGTTGTGCTCACCGGAAACTGGGGCACGGATATGACGCTATTGGTGAAAGCGGCCAATGCGTCCGGTCATCAGGTTCCGTATCTGACGTTCTATGGTGGGGGTCTTGGTGCGCCGACTGCGATGGGACAAAGTGCCGTTGGTCTTGTAAAGCAGATCACCGAGTTCCATGAAAATATTGAAGCTTCAGACGAGCAGATGGCTCGGGTGGATGACTTTGAGGAAGTCAATAATCTTGATTACTATTATGAGCGTGTTTTCACCTTGATGAACATGCTTGATAAGGCGATTGATGGTGTTGGCTCTGTGGATGTGCCGAAGATTGCAGCAACTCTGGAAGGCATGACTTATGAGACACCTTATGGCGAGGTGACTATGCGGGCGGACGATCACCAGTTGATCCAACCTCTTTATATCTCAACATTTTCTGAGGGCGTGGAGCGCGATGTGGAGAACACCGGCTTCGGGTTCGAGACAGATATTGCCATTCCAGCTGCTGCAACAGAACTACCGACTACCTGCAAGATGCGGCGGCCTTCCTAACGATCTTTCTTGATCATTTGCATGCTCGGGCAATCGGGCCTGAGCATGCGCGCTTTTCTTGAGGGATGTTATGGAGACGGTTGTTTTTGCTCTGCTCAACGGGCTGATCTACGGCTTGTTGCTGTTTATGTTGTCCAGCGGATTGACGTTGATTTTCAGTATGATGGGCGTTCTTAATTTCGCTCATGCCAGTTTTTACATGCTGGGTGCGTACTTTGCTTTTACCCTTGGACAGCACACCGGTTTCTGGTTTGCGTTATTTCTGGCGCCGATTTGCGTTGGAGCCGCTGGAGCCTGCGTTGAAAGGTGGGGCCTGCGCAAAGTGCATGCGCGCGGGCATGTGGCCGAGCTGCTTTTCACGTTCGGGCTGGCTTATGTCATTGAGGAGCTGGTGAAGATCATCTGGGGCAAGTTCGCGGTTGCCTACGAGATTCCTCCGGAACTCAATTTTTCACTCTTCAAACTTTTTGGTTCGCAGTATCCGGCCTACCGGATTTTCATGCTGGTCGTTTCCATCGCGATGCTGGCGGGGCTTTGGTACCTGCTGAAGCGAACCCGTATTGGGCTCATCATTCAGGCCTCTTTGACACACCCGAATATGGTGGCTCATCTGGGGCATAACGTGCCGCGAATCTTTATGCTGGTGTTTGCAGCCGGGTGTGCGCTGGCGGGACTGGCCGGAGTGATCGGCGGAAACTATCTGGTGACCGAGCCGTCCATGGCGTTCTCCATCGGGCCGATTGTCTTTGTGGTTGTTGTGGTTGGCGGTATGGGCAGTCTGGAAGGGGCGTTTATTGCCAGCTTGCTGATTGGGTTTCTGCAAACCTTCGCCATTTCAATTGATAGCAGCTTTGCCGAGATCTTCTCGTTTGCCGGTTTGAGCGCGGATGGTGATGTCGGGCGCATCACGATTGCGTCTCTTGCTCCCATGTTGCCGTTTATTCTTTTGGTTTTGATGTTGATGCTGCGCCCGCGTGGCCTGATGGGGGAGCGTGAGTTTTGACCGACTACAGTCTTGACCGGGTGCCTGATCTGGCCCCAAGTGCACGCTACAAGTTTGCGACGCGGGTTCTGCCGTTGTTGCTGCTTGCTTTGATCCTCCTGAGCATTCCGTTATTCGAGCCTTCCAGAACGTGGTTGTCACTGTTTAATGCTATCGGCATTAATATGGTTTTTGCGCTGTCTTACAATATGTTGCTGGGGCAGGCGGGGCTTCTTTCGTTTGGGCATGCTGTTTACTTTGGCCTTGGCGGTTATGCAGCTATGCATGGGATGAATGCGATTGAGAATGCCAGTTATGACGGTGGTATCTGGGCGGCGTTTCCTATGTTTGGTTTGCCCCTGGTGGGCTTTGCTGGTGGAGCGCTCGCTGGGGCGTTGATTGGCTTTCCGTCTTGTCGCCGTTCTGATGTGCCGTTTGCCATGATCTCGCTTGGCATTGCTGAACTTGTTGCCGCTGCTGGTTTCATGTTCATCAGCGTGTTTGGCGGTGAAGAGGGCATTACGGGCGACCGGATGAACGGCATTGAGCTGTTTGGGCTTTCTCTTGGTCCGCTGGGGGATGTGTACTGGTTTATCGCGTTCTGGACCTTTGTTGGGGTCGCATTGATGTACGCCTTCACCCGAACGCCGCTTGGCAAGATGGCGCAGGCGGTTCGGGATAATCCGGAACGGGTGAAGTTTGTTGGCTATAATCCCAACCGGGTGCGCTATCTGGTGTTTATCGCAGCTGGGGGCTTTGCTGGATTGGCGGGCGGTATGTCTGCGGTCAACTACGAGATCTTCACGCCGGAAAGCCTGAGCGTCATTCCGTCAGGTCTGGTGCTTCTGATGGCATTCATTGGTGGTGCGCGTTATTTTGCTGGCCCTATCCTCGGGGCAGTGGTGCTGACCTATATGCAGTCCAACCTTTCTGACTATTCAGAGGCGTGGCTGCTTTATCTGGGACTGTTGTTTATCGGAATGATCCTGTTTGCACCGGGCGGTCTTGCGGGGCTGTTGCTGAGCGGGACAGCTGCCTTGAAGCATTCGCTTTCGGTGAAAGGGCTTTTGCGGGTCGGGGCTTTTGCCAGTTCGGCTCTGCTGGCTGCTGCGGGTATCATTGTGTTGGTAGAGCTTGCGGTGCGGTACTCCAACGGGTTTGGAGAGGCGTTTGAGCCGTTTGGTTTGCATCTGGCACCTGACCAGATGATGTCCTGGGTGGTTGGTCTCGTGCTTGCAGGCGTTGGCATAGGCGCACTCAAAGTGCTTTCCAAGCAAGGGGGTATGGGCTCATGAGTGCACTTGCTTTACAGCTGAAAGACCTTCGCAAAAGCTTTGGTCCGGCGAAGATCATTGAGGGGGTGTCGCTGGACATCGCGCGCGGCGAACGGCATGCAATTATTGGTCCCAACGGGGCTGGCAAGTCTACACTGTTCAACCTCATCTCTGGCCTGTTCCCGCCAAGTTCGGGGCAGATCAGTTTAGGCGGCAAACAGATCAATGGCCTCAAACCTCACCAGATCAACCGGCTCGGGTTGTCGCGCAGTTTTCAGGTCTCCAACATTTTTGCCAATATGTCGGTGCGCGAGAATGTTCGCTGCGGGGTGTTGTGGTCGCTTGGGTATGGGCACAGTTTCTGGCGCAATATCGGGAACCTAAAGGAGGTGCAGCATAAGACTGCTGAAGTGCTGGAAAAGGTGGGGCTGACGGAAAAGGCGGACGTGCCTGCGGTGCTGCTGACTTACGCGGATCAACGCACGCTGGAGATTGCCATTACCATTGCTGGCGGGGCAGATGTGATATTGCTGGATGAACCGACAGCGGGCATGAGCCATTCTGAGACGGCCCGAGCGATCGAGCTGATCGAGCGGGCGACGGAAGGCAAAACCCTTTTGATTGTGGAGCACGATATGGGGGTTGTGTTTGGTCTTTCCGACCGGATCTCCGTGCTCGTTTATGGGGAGATTATTGCAACGGGAACGCCGGAGGAGATCAGAGGCAATGCGCGTGTGCGTGAGGCGTATCTTGGAGATGAGACTGACATGGCGGAGGTGACAGCATGAGCGGTCCTGTTGCAAATGAAATGCTGAAAATTCGCGATCTGCATGCGTATTACGGCAAGAGCCATGTGCTGCGCGGTGTTTCCATGGATGTGCCAAGGGGCAGTGTCACGGCGCTTTTGGGGCGCAATGGCGTGGGGCGCTCGACCACGGCCAAAGCGATTATGGGGGAGGTGGCTCCAAAAGGAGACATTTGGTTTAAGGGCGAGAATATCTCTGGCCTGCCAAGCCATGCCATTGCCTGCAAGGGCCTTGGGTATGTGCCGGAGAACCGGGATATCTTCCCGCTTATGAGTGTGCGGGATAATCTTTTGCTTGGCATCAAGGATATGCGTAAGCCGGGCAAGTGGAGCATCGAGCAGATGCTTGATATGTTCCCTAATCTCAAGTCCCGTGCAGATACGCCAGCGGGTGTGCTTTCCGGTGGTGAAAAGCAGATGCTGACCATCTGCCGAACGCTGATGGGAGACCCGGATCTTATCATTATCGACGAGCCAACCGAAGGGCTTGCGCCGAAGATCGTCACACAGGTTGGGGAGCTGATTGCGCAGATTGCTCAGGCGGGGGTTTCGATCTTGCTGGTGGAGCAGAAGCTTTCCATTGCGCTGAAGATCGCCCAGCAGGTTTACGTGATGGGCCATGGCGAGATTGTTTATCACGGCACGCCGGAGGAGTTTCGTGTGCGTGATGATATCCGGCGGGAATGGCTGGAGGTGTGAAGCCTTTTTCTTGGAGAAGTGCGGTGGCACACTTTGCTGGTGTTCTTTGAGGCCTGTGATGTGTGCTAGCAAGTGACTGCACAGGATTGGAATGGGGTTGGAACGTTGACGGGAAGTGAAGAGAAAGACCGGCGGTTTGCAACAACGCTGGCGCGCGGATTGCAGGTTTTGCGGGCGTTCCGGGCTTCTGATGACGGGCTTGGCAATCAGGAGATCTCGCAGCGTACCGGCATTCCCAAGTCTACGGTTTCCCGCTTGACCTTCACACTGCAACAGCTGGGCTATCTCAGCCATGCGCGGCGTCATGACCGCTATCGGTTTGGTCCGGCGGCGCTGGCACTGGGCAATATTGCCAGTGCCTCGGTTTCCTTCATTGAGACGGCCAATCCCATGCTGCAGCAGCTTGCCGATGAGACGGGCACGCTGGCTCTGCTGGCGGTGCTTGACGAAAACAAGATGCTTTTGACCAAAACCTGGCGGCCACAAGGGGCACCTGCCATCTGGCTGGAAGTGGGGCACCGCATTCCCATCACCGGCTCTTCCTCCGGTCTTGCCTATCTGGCAAGTGTGACGGAGCGCGAGTTTGCGCGGGTGTGTGAGCGTGTGCCGGATCACGGTCTTTCTGACGAGGCGCTGGAGGCGGCCAGAGCTGCCGGTTATTCCCAGTTGCTTGCTCAGGGCTTTGTGATTGTTGATGAAGACAAGCGCTATGCTGAAAACATCAATGCGGTTTCGGTGGGCTTTCGCTCGCAGGATTTTGGTGAGCCGGTTGCGATCAGCTGCGGGGCAACGCCGGACATGCTGAGTTATGAGCGCATGCATGATGAGGTTGGGCCCAAGCTGCGCGACCGGGTGAAAGAGCTGGAGCGGGCGCTGGGCTTGCCCTCTGTTCTGGTGAACCGCGGTTGAGCTTCGTGCGGGATTGGCTCTAGTTCTGCATAGTGGAATTATAAATTACATATTGAAATAATATCGGGGAACGATACTCTGATCTTAGGATGGGGATGAGCTGGGTCAAGGTGCTTCAAGCTCTCCCGACAGTTATGTCCAATGAAGCGGGGAGGGCGGCATATGGACTTGAACTATTCAGCTGATGAGCTGGCGTTTCGTGATGAGGTTCGATCCTTTTTAGATAAGAACCTATCGTCGGCGCTTTCGGAAAAAGTCAGGTTAGGTAAGCGCCTTTCCAAGGCGGATCTTGAGGAGTGGCATGCAACGCTCAACAGGCGGGGCTGGCTGGCGGTTAACTGGCCGGTGGAGCATGGTGGGACCGGCTGGAATGCGGTCTACCGGCATATCTTTGAGGAAGAGCTTTGCCTTGCCCATGCGCCACGCACCATTCCCTTCGGCCTTTCCATGCTGGCGCCAGTGCTGTTGAAGTTTGGCAGCAAGGCGCAGCAGGATCACTTTCTACCGCGCATTCTGGACGGCACGGACTGGTGGTGTCAGGGGTACTCTGAGCCGCAGGCTGGTTCTGACCTTGCTTCTTTGAAAACCCGTGCTGTGCGTGATGGGGATCAGTATGTTGTCAACGGTCAGAAGACCTGGACGACACTTGGACAGCATGCCGACTGGATCTTCTGCCTTGTGCGTACGGACCCTGCCGCCAAGGCGCAGGAAGGCATCTCGTTTCTGCTAATTGATATGAAGACACCGGGTGTCACTGTGCGGCCTATCACGCTGATTGATGGCGGGCAGGAAGTGAATGAGGTGTTCTTTGAGGATGTGCGGGTTCCGGTTGGCAATCTTGTTGGCGAAGAGAACAAGGGTTGGACTTACGCCAAGTATCTTTTGACCCATGAGCGTACGAATATTGCTGGTGTGGGCTTTTCAACGGCGGCGCTGGCGCATTTGAAGGACATCTGTGGCAAGCAAACGTCTGGTGGCAAATCTCTGCTGGCGAACCCTTATTTTGCGGGACGCGTTGCGCAGATCGAGATTGATCTGATGGCGATGGCGACAACGAATCTGCGCATGATTGCCAAAGCCGCAGCGGGACAAGCGCCGGGGGCTGAGAGCTCCATGCTGAAGATCAAGGGAACCGAGATCCGGCAGGCGATCAATGATCTGACACGGCGAGCGGTTGGGCGCTATGCCATGCCGTTTGTTTCTGAGGCGCTGGACAGTGGTGCCAATGCGCAAGGGGTTGGGCCGGAGTATGCGGCAGCTGCGAGTCCGAGTTACTTCAACAACCGCAAGCTTTCCATCTTCGGTGGGTCTAACGAGATCCAGCGCAACATCATCAGCAAAGCTATTCTCGGCCTTTAGGAGCGTTCCATGGATTTCAATCATAGTGACGAACGGCGGATGCTTCAGGAGACTTTGCATCGCTACCTCTCTGACAACTACGGTGTCGAGCAACGGGCAGCTTCTGTTGCCCATTCGCAGGGCTACTCGGAGAAAGTCTGGGGCGACTTTGCAGAGCTTGGAGTGATTGGAGCGCTCTTTGAGGAGGCCGATGGCGGATTTGGCGGCAGCGGCTTTGACATTGCCGTGGTGTTTGAGGAGTTGGGCCGTTTTGCCTGCGTGGAGCCTCTGATGGCCTCCGGCGTTATGGCAGGCCGGTTGTTGAGTGCGCTTGGGTCTGATGAGCAGAAGGCGCTGATCGGGGATGTGATCGCAGGCCAGCTGAAGGTGGTGCCCGCACTGGAGGAGCCGCAGTCGCGTTACGATTTGGATGCGGTGGAGACAACTGCCGAACAGGTTGACGGCGGCTACCGGCTCAACGGCACCAAGTCGGTTGTCATGGGCGGACCGAGTGCGGACAAGCTGATTGTGAGCGCGCGTTGTGCTGACGGGCTCATGCTGTTTGTGCTGGATGCCAATGCCAACGGAGTGGAGCGGTATTCCTATCCCAATTTGGATGGGTATCATGCCAGCGATGTTGCATTGGTGAATGTGGAGGTGCGGAGTACTGCGGTGCTTGGAGCATCAGAGGCGGTTTTGCCTGCACTGGAAGCTGCGCGGGCGGCAGGTGTGACTGCGCTGTGCGCCGAGGCCGTTGGGGCGATGGAAGCTGCGAAGGATCTGACCGCTGAATACCTGCGGGTGCGGACGCAGTTTGGCCGCGCGCTGGGCAAGTTCCAGGCGCTTCAGCACCGGATGTCGACGGTCCTGATTGAGATAGAGCAGGCACGTTCTGCGCTGATCAATGTGGCTGGTCATCTTTCTGCTGAGCCTTTCCTGCGGGACAAGCACGTAAGCGCTGCCAAGAACCTGATTGGCCGAGTGGCCCAACTGGTGTGCGAAGAAAGCATCCAGCTGCATGGCGGTATTGGTATGACCGAGGAATATGCTCTGGGGCATCACGCCAAGCGGCTCATGATGATCGATCATCAGCTTGGTGATGTGGACTATCATCTGGAACGCTTTGTCGGGGTAATGCAGAGTGAAGCTGCACAGGAGCGCGCGTGATGAAGCGCGCGTCTCTTGTGAGTGTGGTGCGCTCTGGCGACCGGCTGGTCGTCACCAACTGCAACTCCTCGCGCCGAAATGCGCTTTCGGCCGAGTATTACGAAGGTCTTTCACAAGCCTTGGATCAGGCCAATCAGGACCCGGAGATCCGCTCTGTGATCCTGCGAGGGGAAAGCGGGTACTTTTGTGCCGGTGGGGATCTGAATACGCTGGTCAAGCGGCGAGAAATGACGGTTTCGGAGCGCAGGCATAATATCGAAAAGCTCCATAATCTGGTGAGGCAGGTGCGGGGCTGTTTGAAGCCGGTGATTGCGGCGGTTGATGGGGGAGCTGCCGGGGCCGGAGTTTCTTTGGCCTTGGCTTGTGACTTCCTGGTGGCGGAGCAGCAAGCGCAGTTTTCGCTGGCCTATGTGAAGGTGGGGCTGGTGCCTGATGGCGGAGCAACGGCGTCGCTCTCACGCCTGTTACCCCGGCAGCTGGTCTCAGAAATGTGCTTGCTCGGGCAGCCTGTGTCTGCGGAGCGTTTGCACCAGTTGGGTGTGGTCAATGTGCTAACTGACAGGCCAACCCTGCCTGATGCCCATCTCCTGGCAGACCGCATCGCGCAAGGCCCGGCAGGGACTCAGGCGTCAATCAAGCAGT
This sequence comes from Pseudovibrio japonicus, assembly GCF_014651595.1. Classification (GTDB taxonomy): domain Bacteria; phylum Pseudomonadota; class Alphaproteobacteria; order Rhizobiales; family Stappiaceae; genus Pseudovibrio; species Pseudovibrio japonicus. The sequence continues at coordinate 38,047 of NZ_BMXE01000010.1, forward strand.
TGGTGGACGCCGCTGATCGCAACAGTTTTGAGGTGCAGATGGACTTGGAGCGCGACACCATGGCGGAGGCGCTCGGAAGTGATGAGGCGCAGGAGGGGATCAACGGGTTCTTGGAGAGGCGGCGGGCTGGTTAGGCTTCGGGGGCGGACTTATAACCAGTGACCGATCAATGCTACGAGGCAAAGTGCAGGTGGGAAACTTTGGTGGTCTTTATTAGATCTGCTTTCAGCTCTGCAGAAGTCATTGATCTAGGTTGGGTCCCCTAGGCGGGAGTGGGGAAAGGTTGAATAAGTTTTGTTTTAAACCTACCGTATTTATGTATGCTTTTGCAGGAAACCATAATCTTGTTTCGGGGCAAGAATCGTACGAGTGCTGGTACAAAGGAATGGAAATCAAATGAAGAGCCACTGAAGAGATTGTGAATCTAAGTAATTTTCAAATGTTTATTAAATAATTAAGTGAAAATGTACAATTGGGTAGTCAATGATTCGGCGCGCTGTATATATATTTCTATCAGTTGTGTTAGTTGTTATTGCTATTATGATTAGCGGGTTGCTTTATATTGTTGAAGGTGTTCGTCAGAATGCAGTGATGTCAGCAGTTGGTAACTTTTTCCCCCGTATCGTTTCTTTCGCCATTCAAGAGAGATCTCTAGGCTATATCGGCGTACCCAAAGAATTTAGGAACAGGCATTCGACACCTCCCCCGAAGCAACTATTAGAGACAGCTCTAGTTCTGAGGTCTATGTATGGCGATGACGAAGAATTTGACTGTCATATCAATATTGCGATGGAACCCGTTGATTTATACGAGCATTGGCCTGCCGACGGTTCGATGCTGTCACTGAACCCCTTGCGCTACCTTGTCGTTTTTGATGGACCTCCTCCTGATATCTCAGATTTTTTGGATCTAGGCAAAGCATCAGGGCGCCTAAAAGAAATCTTACCTTTGGAAAATCCATCGCCTGTCTTTAACCAGCATGGCGACTTGGTGAATGGGATAGATTTATTGTTTGCGATTCGAACAATTAGTCGTGCATATCCCAATGGAATCTCCTGGACAGCTAAAGAATGCACGAGATTTACCTACATTATGTTTGAGGAGAATAGGTAGTGGGAGAAAGTGCAGTCACCGTAGTTCATAGGTAGACGAGATACCTCGACCTCGCGTTTAATCTACTCTGCAGAAAGTAGTGTGACGGGGTAATTGGTCGATGTCGGAGCTGGATCAGGGAATTACCGAGATAAACCGAAACCGGGCATTTTACTCCATGCTCATTATGGTCCCACTCGGTGGCGCCGCTACGGACATTTACATTCCCTCTTTGCCAGCCATGGAAAGCTATTTTCAAGCCGACCGCTTTGCCGTCCAGTCGACGCTGCTGATATTTATGGCAGGTTATGGTGTTGGGCAGATTATCGCGGGTCCGCTGACGGATTCCATGGGCCGCCGCATCCCCATATTGCTCAGCACAATCCTGTTCGTGATTGCGAGCGTCGGCATTGCGCTGGCGCCGCCGCTCTGGATGGTTATTGCCTTGCGGGCGGCGCAGGGCATCCTGGTGGCCTGTTCAGCTGTCGGCGCCCGTGCCATCGTCGCTGATTGTTATCAGGGCAGCGAGCGGATCAAAGTTGCTAACTGGATGACGATCGCCTGGGCAACGGGGCCGATCCTGTCTCCGGCGCTCGGCGGATATCTGCAGATCTGGTTCGGCTGGACCGCGTCATTCTGGTTCCTTGCGGGCTGGGGTGCAATTGTTGTCGTTGTCGCCGCCGCATTACTACCGGAGACACGGGTTCACGCACACCGGCAGCCAATCGGCAAAGCGTTCGCGGTTTATCGGAGGATGGCCATCGACAGGGTCTATCTACCAACGGCATTGGGCATGGCATGTCTGATTTCGGTGATGTACGGCTTCGAAGTCCTTGCGCCATTCTACATTCAGACTGATCTGAAACACAGCCCGGTTTTTTACGGCCATCTGCAACTGCTCCTTGGTTGCCTGTGGCTCGGCGGAAATTTCTTCAATCGTGTCATCAGCACCCGGTTCAAGGTTATCCGGATCATCACCGCCGCAGCCGGGATATCTCTGCTCGTCAGCATAGTGATGTTGTTGCTCGATCTTTCCGGTATATTCAGCGTTGCAGCTCTGGTCGTGCCTGCTGGCATCATCTACTTCCTCATGGCGATGATCTGGCCGAATGGCTATGACAAATGTCTTGCACGGTTTCAGCATGCGGGCGGCAGCGCAAATGCACTCGTCAGCGGGCTATTCATTATCGTCAGTGCGGTCTTTACGGCTGTCGCATCGCTGCTTGAATCGCCAACGGCCTGGCCGATGTGGGTGCTCTATATCTTCGTCACGGCAGCGACGTTGCTTTTCTTCGCAGGCTTCTTGCGGAAGGAATTCGACTACGTCGTCAAATAGCGCTTTATTGGATACCACTCTCGCGCTAACTCAAATCCCAGTCGTTGTTCCGATGGATGGTATTCCCCCAATTATGGCATGCAAAATCAAGGACAACTCCGTGTCTCAGCCGTATAGAATAGTCAGACCTTTTTGGCGTAGGTCCGGCATTCAAACTCGGTGATGGTTGTTGCAAAGATCTCGTATTCGGCTTTTCGGCTGATGGTGTACATTTCGTGGAAGTCTGGGGTGCTTATCTGTTGTGCGGTTTGGCTTACTTGCCATGTGTGGATTGCGGTTTCCCAGTTTCCGGTCAGGTGTTTGTATTGGGTGAGGTCAGCATCTGGGGGGATTGGTGCGCCGGGATCACTCTGGTTTTCCAGGCCCTGATGGATGCCTTCGAGTATGGCTGCAACGACGAGATATGGGTTGGCATCAGCGCCTGCCACACGGTGTTCCAGTCTTGCGCCTTTGCCGTGGGTGGCGGGAACGCGGATTGCGGCGGCGCGGTGGTCATAACCCCAGCAGCAGGTGATGGGGGCGTAGGAGCCGGGTTGCAGGCGGCGGTAGGAGTTGGCGTGGGGTGCAAACAGGATTTGCATGTCCAGCATTGTCTCCAACAGTCCGCCGACGGCGCTGCGCAGGGCCGGGTTTGCCTCCTTTGCGTTTCCACTGAAGATGTTGCTACCCTTTGCATCCAGAAGGCTGGTGTGCACGTGAAAGCCGCTGCCGGTTTCTGTGCCGTAGGGTTTGGCCATGAAGGTGACATCCATGCCGTGTTTGCGGGCGATCTGGCGAACGACGCGTTTGAACAGCAGGCAGTGATCAGCGGCCTCAACGGCGCTTGGCACATGCAGCAGGTTGATCTCAAACTGGCCGTGGCCGAATTCGGAGATAGTGGTGTCAGCCGGGATGCCTTGTATTTTGCAGGTGCGGTTGATCTCCATGAGGATCGGCTCAAACTGGGCCATCACATCCAGATCGTAGATCTGCGAGGCGTCGAGGCGTTGCTCCGTGCCGGGGATGCAAGGGGGCAGCGGCATGCCGGTCGGGCCGGACCCCATGTCGATGAAGTAGAACTCCAGCTCGGTGGCGACAACCGGGGTCAGGCATTGCTCGCGGAACTTTTGCTCAACGGTTTCTAAAACGTATCGCGGGTCCAGCACTGTTGGTTTTTCGTCGTCCACTTCATAGAGCGTGACGAGCACTTGTGCAGTTGGGACCTTGGCCCATGGCACCAGCTTGAGCGTTCCGGGAACGGGCACGCAGATGCCATCCGGATCGCCGCGTTCGATGGCGAGACCACTTGCGGGGACATCCACACCCCACACATCCAGAACCACGGTGGAGAGCGGAAGGCGCACGCTGCCCTCAATGAGTTTTTGCAGCATGTCTGCCGGCAGCCATTTGCCTCTTAAGGGACCACAAAAGCCAGCGTAGAGGATCTCGATTTTTTCAAGGTCCGGGTGCTGTTTCAGGAAGGTTTCTGCTTCCTGCCGAAATTGCTCTAGGTGAGGCTTTGCAGCGATGCGTGTTGGCATGCGAACTCTTCTGGTCGTGGTCTGAACGGTTGTCTTGTCTGGTGCTCTGGTTGACTGCAGCGGCGCAGATGCATCATCAAACCAAAGGCGCATGTGTCTGCATAGCAGGATTTTACTATGGTTCGGTAAGCAATGAGTGGGTGTCGCTCATATTTGTGTGGGTGCCTTTGTCTGATGCAGGCGGTTGTTCTCTGTGATCAGGTTGCGAGAGATATTTTCTCTTAACCCTTTGGGAAAACCAGTGGTTCCTCTTTTGAGGCAGAGATTGACTCTTGTTTGCTTGTGATCACAAAGTAATGGATCGCTTGCTTCTCCTGCCCGGTTTGCGGGGCAGGTGTCATTTGGAAGGAATGCCCCCCATGGACTATATCGCCAATCTTCCGCCCACTGATGTTTTGCAGGAAAAGGATGCCGCTCACCACTTGCATCCGTTTACGGACACCAAGGCTCTCAATGCCAAGGGAACGCGGGTGATCACGCGGGCTGAGGGTGTTTATCTTTGGGATTCTGACGGCAACAAGATCCTTGACGGGATGGCGGGGCTTTGGTGTGTGAATGTTGGGTATGGCCGCAAAGAGATTATTGATGCGGTTCAAAGGCAGATGCAGCAATTGCCGTACTACAACACGTTTTTCCAGACATCGCATCCGCCAGCCATCGCGCTTGCAGAACGGATTGCAAAGCTGGCGCCGGCTGATCTGGATCATGTGTTCTTTGCTGGGTCTGGCTCAGAAGCCAACGATACGATGGTGCGTATGGTGCGCCATTATTGGGCCAGCGAGGGCAAGCCGACCAAGAAGACCATCATCTCGCGCCACAATGCCTATCACGGCTCGACCATGGCTGGTGCTAGTCTCGGTGGCATGAAGGCGATGCATGCGCAGGGTGGGTTACCGATTCCTGATATCACCCACATCAACCAGCCTTACTGGTATGGCGAAGGCGGGGATATGGACCCTGCCGAGTTTGGTCTGATGCGGGCTCGGGAGCTGGAAGCGGAGATTGACCGGCTCGGGGAAGACAACGTGGCGGCGTTTATCGGGGAGCCTATTCAGGGGGCGGGCGGTGTTGTTATTCCGCCGGAGACCTACTGGCCGGAGATCCAGCGCATTTGCCGGGAGCGGAATATTTTGCTCGTTGCCGATGAAGTGATTTGCGGGTTTGGCCGTACCGGCAACTGGTTTGGGTCACAGACTTTCAACTTCAAGCCGGATCTGATGCCAATCGCCAAGGGACTATCCTCCGGCTATCTGCCCATTGGGGCAATTGTAGTGAGTGAGAAAGTTGCCGCAGGCTTTATTGCGCATGGCGGGGAGTTCTATCACGGCTTTACGTACTCGGCGCACCCGTCAGCGTGCGCTGCGGCGCTTGCGAACCTTGATATTGTGGAGAGTGAGCGGCTTCCGGAAAAGGTCGGAGGTGATACCGGGCCGTATCTGGCGGAGAAGTGGAAGACGCTGGCGGATCATCCGCTGGTGGGTGAGGCACGCACCTGTGGTCTGCTCGGGGCGCTGGAGCTTTCGCCTGATAAGGCACGCCGTGCTCCGTTTGAAGCGGAAAAAGCTACGGTTGGAACCATTTGCCGTGACCACAGCTTTGCAAGCGGTCTGGTGATGCGCCATGTGGGTGACACCATGGTGATCTCGCCTCCGTTGGTGATCTCGCGCAGTGAAGTGGATGAGCTGGTTGAGAAGGCGCACCGTGCGTTGGACCTGACGGCTGCGGATATTGCGGCTCAGGGCATTAAGTAGGCTTTGCGGAAATACATCGTGGAAGGGCGCGGTTATCTTGTGATCCTTGGTGCCTGATCAGGGCGCGCCGCCAATGCGTGTGACCGCAGCGGCGCCGCATTTGTTGCCGTTTTGCAGGCAGGTCTGGATATCCGCACCGCGGAGCCAGGAACTTAAGAAACCAGCATTGAAGGCATCACCTGCGCCAGTGGTATCAACGACCTTGACTGGCTCTGCAGCAACGGTGAGCTCACCGTTTGCAGTCAGAGCGGTTGCACCTGCCTTGCCCTTTTTTACGATTGTGAGTGTGGGGCAGTTGGCTGGGTCTGTCAGGTAGCCCAGATGTTCGGCTTCCATCTCATTGGGGAGGAACAGGTCAACCTGAGCGATCAGGTTTTGCACCCTGTCGTCGAGAAGGCAGTTTTCATCCCAGGAGCAATCCAGAGAGATTGTCATGCCTGCTGCTTTGGCGATCTCCAGCAGTTCGGGAAGTTCCTGCAGTGTTGCCAGTTCGCCGATGTGGAGGTGTCTGGCGTTTGACGTGCTGAACGTTTGTAGCATGTCTCGTGGCACGGCGGTGCCATTGCGCTTGGTGAGGAAGGCGCGGTCGTCCCTGCAGCCAATAACGGCTGTGACCTGCGCGCCGTTGGAGTGATCAAACGGAGACAGGCTTAGATCAACGCCGCTGCGCTGCATCTTTGTAAGGATTGCTGAGCCAAACGGGCCGCCCGGCATGGAGGCCAGCAGCATGGTTTTGTGGCCCAGTGCAGAAAGGTTGGCGGCGGTTATGAAACCGCCGCCTCCGGGTTCAACTGCCAGATCCTTGGCGTAGGTTTCCTCGCCCAGTCTTGGTAGTTCGGTGAGCCCTGTAAAGATAAGGTCGCAATAAACCCGTCCCGCACAGACGATTGCCCCATCGGTTTCTTTTAAGCTCACCGGATGGCCTCCCCGGTGTCTGCATCAAACAAGTGAATGGCTTCAGGTGCTGCATGCAGGTTGACTACGTCGCCAACGGCAGGTGGTGTTCTGCCGGAGGCTTTGGCAATGACTTCCTTGTCGCCCACCTTCACGTAGGCGAGGGTGTCTGTGCCCAGTGGTTCGATCACGGAGACCTCGCCGGTAAACAGGCCTTCGCCTTCCCCAACCAGAAGAGCGTCCGGGCGCAGGCCAACGGCGACCTTCTGGTCTTCACTGAGCTTGGTGGTTGGCACCTGAATGGACGTGCCATTGTCCAGCGCAACGGCCTCGCCCTTCACTGTGCCGCTCAGCATGTTCATGGAAGGGGCGCCGATGAACTGGGCGACGAAGATGTTGGCGGGCTCGTAAAAGACCTCGAAGGGCGTACCGACCTGTTGGATGTGACCGTCTTTCATGATGACGATGCGGTCTGCCATGGTCATGGCCTCCACCTGATCGTGTGTCACGAAAATAATCGTGTTTCCAACGCGTTGGTGGAGTTTCTTAATCTCCAGTCGCATCTGGGTGCGTAGCTGTGCATCCAGATTTGAGAGTGGTTCGTCAAATAGGAAGGCTGCCGGATCGCGGACCATGGCGCGGCCAATTGCAACGCGCTGGCGCTGACCGCCGGAGAGCTGGTTTGGTTTTCTCTCGAGCAGGTCGTTCAGTTCCAGAATGCCGGCGACTTCATCAATCCGGGCGTTTTTTTCGTCCTTGGAGAGCTTTGAGGTGCGTAGTCCGAAGCCGATGTTCTTACGTACGGACATGTGTGGGTAGATTGCATAGTTCTGGAACACCATGGCGATGTTGCGCTCTTTGGGCTCCATGTCGTTGACCACATCTCCGCCGATGCGGATGTCGCCAGCGGAGACCTCCTCCAGCCCTGCGATCATGCGCAGGGTGGTGGACTTGCCGCAGCCGGAGGGGCCGACAAGAACAACAAACTCGCCGGACTGGATGTCGAGATTGATGCCATGCAGGACCTGTGTTTTGCCGTAGGACTTTTTGAGGTTACTGAGGGATACGTTGGTCAATGGCTCACTCCTGCACGAGCTTTGCGAATGCTGCGCTGCGCACCTTGGTGGCTTGCGCGCTTTGATCGACATAGGATTTGTTGCTGGCTCTGAGCGCTGTGGCTGCTTGCTTGTAGGTCGCCAGTGCGGCGTCCAGTGCGCTTGGCGCAGGTCCGCCGGGGCGGGTGCGAATGGCAACGAAATTTTCAGCACTGACAGCGTGCATGAACTGATCTTCGCTCATGCTGGATACCCTTTGGGCGTGTGCCTCAAAAGCCTTACCGAAGGGGTCAAACCCATCACGGAGTGGCTGCTGTTCTGCGATCACTGCCTTGGCGGTGTCTGCTGCAATTTCGTGGGCTTGGCGGAAGGAAAGGCCTTCCTCACGCACTAGTGTATCGGCCAGCTCTGTGATGGTGATGCAGGATGCGTCGGTATTCTTTGCAACGCGCTCCTCATTGATGGAGCTTGCTGAGATGAGGGCTGCAAAGAGGTCGAGCACTCGGCTGCCGCTTTCAAACGCTGCATAGCCAGCTTGTTGCACTTCACCTTCGCTGTCGTTCATATCGGTGAACGGGGTGTTGTGCATGGTGCCGACAATGGCATCACACCTGCCGACTGTGATGGAGGCCAGATGGCGCAGGTGTTCAATGGGTACCGGATTGCGCTTTTGTGGCATGATGGAGGAGATCTGCACCAAGCTATTGGGCACATAGAGCTGGCCGACCTCGAACGCGCTCCAGAACTGCATGTCCTGAATGACGCGGCCCAGATGCAGGAACATGAGCTTCATGGCTGAGTAGAGGCCCGTCACATAGTCCACCGAGGCAATGCAGCCGTAGGAGTTGAGCAGAGGCTCACTGAAGCCCAGCAGCTCTGCCATGCGTTCCCGGTTGATGGGGAAGCCAGAGGTGGTGATGGCCGCTGCGCCCATTGGGCAGTGGTCTATGCCAGCTCTTGCCAGCTTCATACGCTCCAGATCACGCAGCAGGACTTCCAGAGCGGCGGACAGGTAATGGCCGAAGGTGGAGGGCTGCGCTGGTTGCCCGTGGGTGTAGGCAACAATCAGCGTTTCCTTCTCGATCTCGGCTTTCTTGATCAGTACATCACAAAGGTGCAGAGCCTGTTGGGTGAGGGTGTCACAGCGTTTTGCGAGTGCCAGCTTGAAAACGGTGTGGTCCATGTCATTGCGCGAGCGGGCGGTGTGCAGCATACCTGCAATGTCTGGCCCCAGGCGCTTCTTAAGCTCGGCTTCTACAAGGAAGAAGTAGTCCTCGTATTCGCCGGTGTATTCCGGTTCAGCATCGGCCAGATCTTTCTCGATCTCTACGAGTGCCTTGGCGATCTGTTTGCCGGTTTCCACTGGCACAATACCGGTCTCGCACAGCATCACCAGATGCGCCTGATTGATCTGTGTAATAGACGTGACGTGGTGTGCTTTGACGCCTTCAAATAGAGGAGCGAGCACAGTGTCCTTGTAGACGGGATGGGGGAACGAGGAGCTGTCGATCATCCTTTGAGTCCTGCCATTACTACGCCGCGAATGATGTAGCGCTGGAACACCAGAAATACGATCAGGGTCGGGATGGTTGAGATTGCTGCGCCGGTCATGATGAGTTCCCATTCCACCTGTGCTTCTACCGAGAACGTGGTCAGGCCAACGGGGAGGGTGTACATCTCCTGACTGTTGGTGACGATGAGCGGCCAGATGAAGGCGGTCCAGTTGCCGAGGAAGACAAAGATTGCCAGAGCTGCCAGTGCGGGACGTACCAGCGGCATGGCGACCGTCCACCAGATCTGCAGTTCATTGAGGCCATCAATGCGGGCGGCTTCGAGGAAGTCATCGGGGACGGTTTCAAAGAACTGCTTCATGAGGAAGACGCCAAATGCTGTCATGAGGCCGGGGAACATAATGCCCCAATAGGTGTCGAGCCAGCCGAAGGTGGAGCTCATCAGATACCACGGAATAACCAGCATTTCGGTTGGGATCATCAGGGTGGACAGGATGGCAATGAAGACGATGTAGCGGCCTGGGAATGTGTACTTACACAGCACATAACCGACGAGGCTATCGAACAGCACATTGCAGATCGTTGTAATGGTGGCGATGACCACTGAGTTGGTGAACCAACTGAAGAAGCGGCCATCTTCCAGAACGTAGGTGTAGTTCTCAAGGGTTGGCTCTTCGGGGATGAGGTTCAGATTGTAGACCTCAAACGGGTATTTGAACGAGGTGGACAGCATGTAGATGATTGGCATGACCATGGCGATGCCGCCTGCAAAGAGCAGAAGCCAGCGGATGAGCTGCGCCTGACTACGCTTTCTGCGAGTCGCGCTGCGCAGTGCTGATGCGTTTCTGCCGGTGTCCAGCGTTTCTGAAAAAGCCATATTACCTGTCCCTCATGACGCGCAGTTGCAGCAGGCTGACGACAAGCAGGACGGCGAACAGGACAACAGTCTGTGCTGCCGCATATCCCATGTCAAACGAGTCAAAGGCCGTTTCGTAGATCATCAGAACCAGTGGCTTGGTGGAGTTGAGCGGGCCGCCCGGATCGTTCGAGGTCATGTTGAAGACGTGATCGAAGATGCGCAGGAACCCGATTGAGGAGAAGACCACCAGAAAGACGATGGTTGGCTTGAGCAGCGGGAGCGTGATCTCGGTGAGGGTTTCCCATGCAGAGACGCCGTCAATGCGTGCTGCTTCGTAATAGGTTTGCGGAATGGCGCGCAGGCCTGCCATGAAGATGATGACCTGAAATCCGAGACCTGCCCAGATGGCCGGTGCCAGAATGGACGGCAGGGCGTAGGTGGTGGAGTTCAGGAACGGGATCTGCGGTATGCCGAAGGTCGCCAGCGTGTTGTTGAAGACGCCGATGGGAACGGGCTGATAGAACCAGCGCCAGACCCATGCCATTGCGACCGCGCTTGTCATGAAGGGCAGGAAGTAAAGGGCACGGATCGTGCCATGCATGAAGCGCACTTTATCGAGGTGGAATGCAATCACGAAGGCGACGAGCAGGGACGCGGGCGTGCCGAGGATTAGATAGAGGAAGGTGTTGCCAAACACTTTCCAGAAGGTGGGATCGCTGAATAGCTTTGCATAATTGTCGAGCCCGGCCCAATTGCGGGCGCCAAGCAGGTTCCATTCCTGAAACGAGAGCAGGATGGCGTTCGCTGTTGGGTAAAAGCGCACAACCACATAAAAAACGATCGGGATGGCAAGTAGCCCCCATGCCCAGACAATCTGCTTTTGCGAGATCGTGAGCCTCTTATAAATCCCCAAAACCGCCCCCTGATTATGCCCGGATCTGCTGCAATCTTCTGAGAAATTGATTCATGAGACCGATATAACCCATTGTTATTAGGTGTTTTGTAGCTCTGCTGAAAGAGCCGTTGCCCGAAATTCTGACCTGATGATGTGAGGGCAAGGTGATCGCCCTCACATGCATTTTATGCTGCTTAATTGTAGTAGTCGTCGAGTATCTTCTGCTCTCCGCTTGCAGCTTGAGCAAGAGAATCTTCTGCAGACTGATCTTCAAGACGCATACGTGCAACCATGTTCATGAGTGCCTGACGCTGACCACTTTCGTTGGCAAAGATTGTTGTCTTTGCGTAGCCGAGGCCTTTGATGAAGGGGCCGTATACTTCGTGTTCAGCATTGGCTTCTGTCATAGCTGCAGATGGTTTTGCCGGAAGCTCGCCAACGGTGTCGAGCCAGACCTGCATGGCCTCATCGGAAGTTACGTATTTCATGAACTTGACGGCTGCGTCGTACTTCTCATCCGTGGCTTTGGATGTGATGCCATTAACCCAGTAGGAGGAGTAGTTGGACTGGGTGCCATCTGCGGCTGCGGGCAGTTCTGCCACGCCCCACTTGAGGCCGCGCACTTTGTTGAGTGCGCCGATGCGGAAGGAGCCGTCAATGTGCATGCCTGCGCGGCCTGCCTTGAATGCTGCTTGCGGCTCGTCCATGAAGCCTGCGGCGGTCACGTTGTGGGTGAACTCAAGATCGGAGTAGAACTTCAGGGCAGCTTTGCCTGCGTCCGTGTTGTAGTTCACCGTCCGGTAGTTATCCGTGTATGGATCGCCGCCGAACTGGCGCACGAGCACTTCGCGGAACCAGTGGTGGTCCTGAGCGTTCATGCCAGTGGTGATACCAACGGTGGAGAGGTTGCCAGCCCCGTCTTTCTGGGTGAGTTTCTTGGCGGTTTCGACCAGCTCATCAAGTGTCTTTGGTGGGCCGTCGATGCCGGCTTTGTCAAACAGGCGCTTGTTGTAGAACAGGGCCAGAGAGCGCACTGCGGTTGGCAGGGCCATATATTGGTCGCGGCGCTTCATGGCCTGCACCATGGGGAAGAATTCGGCTTCAATCTCAGCAGGTGGGAAAACGTCGGCTGGTAGTGGCTGGATCAGCTGTGCGTTCACATAATCGTTCAGCCAGCCATAAAACAGCTGCACCACATCTGGGCCCTGACCTGCCGGGATCGCTGCTGCCACTTTCGTGCGGTAATCCGCATACGGGAAGTGGGTCATTTTAACGGTGATGTCCGGATTTGCCTTCTCGAAGTTCTCGATCAGGGTTTCCATTGCTTTCACGCGTGGTTCAAAGAAATACTGCCAGTATTCAATTTCAACTGCCTGTGCGCTGCCTGTCGCAAATAGTGCGCAAGCCGCCGTGGTTGCCCCTAGCATCCACTTTTTCAAATGCGTCATTGACCCTCTCCTCCAAAATAAAGTTGGCGCCGCCCTCTATTTCTCGCCCCAGCTTCTTCTGATAAATTGCGAAAAGAAAATTCTTTCTACTCGTATTTCACAAGGCTGACATATTTAAGTCAATTTAGTTGAATATTCAAGTGTTTTGAATTAATGGATAGTTATGTACCGAGACGCACCGCTAAAAATCATAGGCTCCAACGCCGAAAGAACCCGACTTCACAATAGGAAAGTGGTGCTCGGGCATTTGCGCTCCCAAGGCAAACTTGGGCGTGCCGAACTTGCGCGCCTGACAGGTTTGTCTACACAGGCGATGAGCAACATCATCGCGGAACTGGAGGGGGAAGGCTTGATTCTTGCGGGTGAGCGGCAAACCAAAGGACGCGGCTTACCGGCGGTGCAGTACACTGTGAACCCTCAAGGAGCGGTTGCGCTGGGCATTGAGGTTCGTCCCAATGCGATTTTGTGCGCACTGGTGAATTTTCTCGGGGATACTCTTTATACCAAGCGTACAGATTTAGAGAGCAGTGAGCCTGCGGTGGTTTTGCCTGTGGTAAAGGCGGCGTGTGATGAGGCGCTTTCCTCGTTTGGCGAGCATGTGCCACCTGTTTTGGGTGCAGGCATTGTAATGCCGGGGCCGTTTGGCCGTGTGGGCCTGAGCGGGACAGGGAAGGCAGAACTGGTTGGCTGGGATGATCAAGACCCTCACGCTCTGTTTGAAGAAGCTTTGCAAATGCCGGTGCGGGTTGAAAATGATGCTACGGCAGCTGCGATTGCGGAGCAGACAACCGGTTCTGCGACTGAGTTACAGTCCTTCTGTTTTGTGTATTTTGGCACAGGGCTTGGTCTTGGGGTGATTTCCAATGGCGAGATCCTGCATGGTGCATTTGGTAATGCAGGCGAGTTGGGGCATGTTGTTGTTGAGCGGGGTGGCCGGCTATGCTCTTGCGGCAATCGCGGATGTCTGGAGACTTATACCAGCCGGATGGCTGTCAGTGAGTATTTGCAGGGGCGCGGGAAATCTGCGGAGAGCCAGAAGGACCTCTCGGATCTGTTGGCTGCCAATGATCCTGATCTAGACGCCTGGATCAGTGAGGCCGCTGGTCCCTTGGCGCAGGCCATCGGGACGCTTGAGAACCTATTTGATCCGGAAGCCATTATTTTAGGCGGTGCGATGCCACCGGAACTGCTGGAGCAGCTGATTGAGAGGCTGGACCTGTTTGAGGCAACGGTTTCCGTTCGCGAAGACCGCAAGCTGCCACGGGTTGTGCGGGGCACATCCGGCTGGATGACTGCCGCGCTTGGTGCGGCGGCGCTGATTATTCATGACACATATATTCCAAGTATTTCGAAAGTAGCCTGAGGGGATGAGATGCCGCTTTCAGATCCAGAACGTATTGCCGCGCATGAACAACATGTGCGGATGGTGGAGCTATGGCGTGCGCTACAGCTGCTGAAGTCAACAGTCTCCTTTATGAATACGGGTGCTCATCCCGATGATGAGATTTCTGAAATGCTGGCGGCGATTGGACTTCGCGATGGTATCGCGCTGTCTTATGCCTGTGCTAACCGTGGTGAGGGCGGACAGAATTCTATCGGGACCGAGACCACCGAGAATCTTGGTGTTGTGCGAACCGCCGAGATGGAAAAAGCCTGTGATGTTCTGAACATGCGCCTTTATTGGCTTTCAGAGCATCCAGAGGACAGTATCTTTGATTTCGGGTTGTCAAAGAGCGGTGTTGAAACGCTTGGCAAGTGGGGGCATCAGCGAACGCTAAAGCGGTTTGTGGAGATTATCCGTCAGGAGCGTCCGGATATCATCAGCCCGACCTTCCTAGATATTCCCGGTCAGCATGGTCACCACCGAGCCATGACACAAGCGGCGTTTGAGGTGATGAAGGCGGCGGCTGATCCTGATTTTCCTGAGGTTGATCTGCCGTGCTGGACGGTCAAAAAACTCTATCTGCCTGCGTGGTCAGGTGCGGGCGGCGCATATGATGACGAGGTTCCTCCGCCACCTGCTACACTGGAGTTTGACGGGAACGGTGAGGAGGAAATCACCGGCTGGAGTTGGGCGCAGATTGGGGAGCAGTCGCGTACCTTCCATCGGTCGCAAGGTATGGGGCAGTGGCGGCCTTATGGACAGGAAAATGTCTGGCCGCTGCATCTGGCAGAAAGCGTGGTTGGTACACAGGAGCAGTCGCTTTCTGATAATCTGCCGCGTGACCTTTCCGAACTTGCAAAGTTTGCTGGGGCTCCGACGCTGGCTGGGTTGCTCGATAAAGCCCATGACCATTGCATGGATGCCATAGAGGCGTTTCCTAACCGTGACAGGATTGGAGCTGCTGCGGCGCGGGCGTTGAAGTTGGTTCGCAAGGCTCGTATGGACTGTCCAGAGGTCGCGCGGGATGAGGTCGTGCACCGGCTGGAACGTAAGGAGTTACAGCTCTCGAAAGTGCTTGAGCTGGCGGAGGGTATCGTTGCCTCGCTGCGGCTTTCTCAGGATCAGTTGCGGCATGGGGAGAGCGCTGGGGTTGTGTGGGAATGCAACCGTGATGGTGTGGGCTATGAGCTTGATCTTCCCAAGGGCTGGCATTTGAAGGATGGGTGCGTCGAAGTTGGCGCTGGTGCTGCTGTCAGTGATCCATACCCTGCCGTTTACAAACCTGATGCAGTGCAAGCGCCCTGTGCGCGGGTCCAGTTCAGATCCCACGGGGTGGATGTTGAAACGCGGTTGCCGTTTGAGGTTGAGCCCGTGGTTTTGCCTGCACATGTTGCAGAGCTGGATGATACGGATTTTGTGTTGAACAAGGCGCTGGAAGGGCGCGCCCTCCAGATTCCCGTGAATGGGGGTGGAGCAGGACTGGAGCTGGTAGCACCGCACGGATGGCAGGTTCATCTGGAAGGTGGGGTGTTCCATCTTACGCTTCCCGATAACATTGCAGAGGGGCTCTATGAGTTGCCCCTGCTGCAAAGCGGGGAGCAAGCTTACGGTGTCCACGTGGTGCCTTATACGCATGTAAGCCAGCGCGTGCGGGTGACGTCTGCGGTCGTTCGGGTGTGTGTGCTTGCTGCGAGGCTTGATGCCAAGCGCGTTGGCTATGTTGGCAGCGGCAATGACCGTGTGGGCAAGTGGCTGGGTGATATTGGTGTGGATCTGATTGAGCTGTCCGTGGGCGAACTGAGCGTGCAGCGTCTGCAAGAGCTTGATTGTCTCGTGGTTGGTATCTTCGCGTTCCGCAGCAGGCAGGACCTGCATGATATGATTGATGACATACATGCGTGGGTGAAAGCTGGCGGGCGTTTGATCACGCTGTATCATCGCCCTTGGGATCGCTGGGATGCAGACAAGCTACCTCTCGCACGGCTTGAGATCGGATCACCGAGTTTGCGCTGGCGAGTGACTGATGAGACGGCGCAGGTGCGCTACCTGAATGCGCTGCATCCCTTACTCAACCAGCCCAATGAGATCGGTGAGAGCGACTGGGGCAACTGGCATAAAGAGCGTGGGCTTTATTTTGCCAAGAGCTGGGATGATGCCTATGAGCCTCTCTTGGAGATGGCCGATCCGGATGAGGCGCCGCACCAGGGTATATTACTGGCTGGTCAGTTTGGGCAGGGGCAGCACATCCACACATCACTTATCCTGCATCACCAGATGGAAAAGCTTGTGCCCGGTGCCTTCCGGCTGATGGCCAACCTTGTTTCTTGTGGTTCAGGAGAGGGGGATGCCGTTCGCAAAGAGAAAGCGTTCGAGACGAAATAAAGGAAGACATGAGGCGTTTGACTACGGCGCCTCATATTATATCGCGTGTTTGCTAATCCAGCGTGCGCTTGAATCTCTTGAGCGCGAGTATGAGGAGCACGCCGACGAATACAAAGAGTGCATAGACACTTGACGATACTTCGCTCCAGTCTGCGCCTTTGAGCATGACAGCGCGCACCACTCTGAGGAAATGCGTGAGCGGGAATATCTCTCCCAGTTCCTGTGCCCAGCCCGGCATTCCTGCATAGGGGAACATGAAGCCTGAGAGCAGCAGGGATGGCAGGAAGAAGAAGAAGGTCATTTGCATGGCTTGCATCTGGGTGCGGGCGATGGTTGAAATAAAATAACCCAGCAGAATTAATGCAACGACGAAGACAAGAATGGCGCCGATGAGTAGCGTCAGATCGCCTTGAAACGGAATGTGGAACAATATTCGGCCAGCAGTCAACACCACGGCCACCTGAACGGCTCCCACAACCAGATAGGGCAGAACCTTTCCGCACATGATCTCAAAGGGGGAGGCGGGCATTGCCAGCAGGTTCTCCATGGTCCCGCGTTCTGTCTCACGGGTCAGGGAAATGCTTGTCATCATCACCAGAGTGAGCTGAAGGATGACGCCCAACAGTCCGGGCACAATATTATACTGGGTAATGCCTTCCGGATTGTATTTCCGGTGTATGATTGTGCTGGACCTCAAAAGATCTTGTTTCAGGCTCGGGTTCTTTTCTTTGACGGAGGCAACAGCGCGTTCAATGATTACTGGAGCGGAAGCGACTGCAGCGCCGGAGGCTGCGGGATCAGTTGCATCTGCCTCGATCAATGCGTTTGGCCTTCCAGCTTCCGCCTGCTTGGCAAAGTCGCTGGGGATGGTGACGACGAAAGTAACGTCACCCTTTCTCATTAATGTGCGTGCCTCGGATGGAGAAAGGCCCGTTGCAGTGAACTTGAAGTATTGGGAGTTTTCCAGAGCGGTGATCGCTGCGCGGGAGTACGGGTCATTTGCCAGTGCGACCAAGGCCGTTGGCAAACCACGCGGGTCGTTGTTGATGGCGTAGCCAAACAACACCAGTTGGATTAACGGAATGCCGAGCATCATGGCGAAGGTGATACGGTCGCGGCGCATCTGGATAAACTCTTTGATGAGCATGGCAAAAAGCCGCTGAAGTGAGAAAACGCTACTCATTGCATATTGTCCGTACTGTCGCTCATAAACTTGATAAAGACATCCTCCAGATTTGTTTCTGCTTGTTCGATCCGGATGTCATTGTGTTGCTCAAGTGGTTTGAGCGCGCGTTTCAGAGCTTGCGGGTCTGTACCCGTGACGTGCAGAGCGTTGCCGAAGGGTGCAATCTGCTGCACACCATCATCAGCTTGCAGGGCCGGGATGAAACCTTCCAGATCAGGTCCTGTGAGCGTGTAGGTGTGCAGGCCGGCGCTTGCGATGACGTCGTGTAATGAGCCATCGGCTAGTAAGTTGCCATAGGAGATGTAGGTGATGCGATGGCAGCGTTCCGCCTCATCCATGTAGTGGGTAGAGACCAGTACAGTCATGCCATCAGCTGCCAGCCGGTGGATCTCCTCCCAAAAATCACGGCGGGCTTTGGGGTCCACGCCGGCGGTTGGCTCATCCAGCAGCAGGAGTTTTGGTTTGTGCATGGTGCAGGCTGCCAAGGCGAGGCGTTGTTTCCAGCCTCCTGAGAGTTCGCCTGCCAGCTGTTTGCGGCGGGACAGCAGGCCGAGTTTTTCCAATGTCTCGGTGGTGTGCTTCTTGATGGGCGCGAGGTTATAGAGGCGTGCAACGAAGCTCAGGTTTTCTTCGATTGTCAGGTCTTCATAGAAAGAGAATTTTTGCGTCATGTACCCGACCTGGCTTTTAATGCGCAGGCGGTCTTTGATCAGGTCGTAGCCAAGTACCTGACCGTGACCGTTATCGGGTTTGAGCAAGCCACACATCATGCGGATGCTGGTGGTTTTTCCGGAGCCGTTTGGGCCCAGGAAGCCGACGATTTCACCTGATTTGACTTTTAGCGAGACATTGTTGACGACGAGCTTTTGACCAAAGCGTTTTGTGAGGCCTGTGACTTCAATTGCGTTCATTGCAGGCTGTCCAGATCAACGTCAAAAATCTGACCGGGTTTGAGCGGTGTCTGACCTGTTATTGGCTTTGCCTCAACCTCATAAACCAGTTTGTCCCGCGCTTCCAAGGAGTAGATGACGGGCGGCGTGAACTCAGGCCCTTCTGCGATATGGGTTATCTGCATGGTTTGCGGGGTGGTGCAGCCGGAACATTTGGCACTGACCGTGGTGCCAAGTTGGAGCTTAGAATACTGCTCTTCTGGCACGTAGAAATGAAGTTTTATGGAATTGACGGGGAGCAGGCTGGCGACTGGTGCTGTGGGACCTGCCATTTCGCCTTTATGGAGGAAGACGTCTGTAACCCTGGCCTGTTCAGGAGCATAGATCTTGCGCTTCTCAAGAAGCCATTCCGCAAGATCCACTTTTGCCTTTGCCATTTCGTATTTGCTTTCAGCGGCGGCAATCTGGTCTTCACGCGCTGGCAGCTTTGCAACCGCAAGCTCGGCTTTCAATTCGGTGATACGCGCTTTTGCGACCACAAGGGCTGTATTGACTTCGTCAAATTTAGCTTGCGAGACAACTTTGTGGGCGAGGAGACCCTGATATCTGTCGAAAACGTTTTGGGATTGTTTGGCCTGCGCTTGTGCGGAACGCAGAGTGGCTTTGAGGACGTCGATCTCCTCAGGGCGTTTGCCAAGCTTGAGATCATTCAGGGAAGAGAGAGCTTGCTGGAGCTGGGCTTTGGCTTCCGCCAATTTCATGTTTGCGTCGGAGGAGACCAGCTCAGCGATGAGCTGGCCTTTTTTTACCAGCTCACCTTCTTCTACTTTTACATCGGCAATCTCGGAGAGTTCCACCGGTGCGAGCTTGAGGTACTCTCCTTCAACATACCCTGCTGCGAGATTGGTGTCAGGCGCGCAAAACGAGAG
This sequence comes from Pseudovibrio japonicus, assembly GCF_014651595.1. Taxonomy (GTDB): domain Bacteria; phylum Pseudomonadota; class Alphaproteobacteria; order Rhizobiales; family Stappiaceae; genus Pseudovibrio; species Pseudovibrio japonicus. The sequence continues at coordinate 57,179 of NZ_BMXE01000010.1, forward strand.
CCAGCCTGCCACAAGAGGAATTGTGCAGATATCAAGCATCTTTCTGACCTTTCGATAGGTCATCAAGAAGTGCGTTGATGGAGCGGTGCAGGACCGACTTAATCTGCTCCAACTCTTCCGGGCCAACGGATTGCCAGTTCATGCGCTTGAGCACCAGTGGGCGGGCAAGACGGATGTACAGGAGCTGGCCGATCATAGCAAAGATTGCAAGCTTCAGTTCATCCGAGGAGACGGGCTGTCCGGTTGCGCGGCTGAAGAGCACTGTCACACGATCCATCAAAGGCTCAAAAATCAGGTGGTAGAGCGTTTCGATTTCCTCGGGTGAGTGAAGTACCTCTTTCAACATGAAGCCGATCACCAGCTCTGCGCGTTGGTTGGTCTGGGTGAATGTGATCATACGATCAATCATTTCCATGATCTTGTCGCGTGCGTCTTCTGGTGAAAGATGCTCAATATCGGCGAGCTTTTTTTCCATGATGACCGAGAGCACATCACCAAGCGCCATGGCGATGAAGTTGACGCAGGCGCGCTTCAGTCCGGCCTTGCCATCGAAGTGATAAGCGATGGAGGCGATGTTGGTTTTTGCCGTTTGTGCGATGGAGCGTGTGGACGTTCCAGCATAGCCCTCGTGACCGAAGTGATAGAGGGCAGCTTCAATGAGATCGCGTTTTGTCTTGGCGGAGGGGTTATCCGCTGCCAGGGCTTCGCGCAGTTCGTCAGGAGTGGGATGGTTTGACATGACGACACCCATAATTCAATCAATCGATTGATTTAATGTGGTGCTGATTTCCCTTCTTGTAAAGAGGGTGCTGCGATTTTTTTGTAAAGGGAAAACGTGGGGGGTGGGGGGGCCTAATTCTGACACTCGTCCAAATCACGTTTCGTTCTGTTCATGTTCTTGCTATCTCTGATAAATATAGATCGTGGGGAAAAACTGAAAAAAGAGAAAAACGGCCTTGAACTACGGTCAGTTAGTGGGTAGTAACCACCTCAAGGACACGTGGCCGAGTGGTCGAAGGCGCTCCCCTGCTAAGGGAGTAGGCCCGGAAGGGTCTCGAGGGTTCGAATCCCTCCGTGTCCGCCATCCTTCCATTATTGCTAAAGTCAAATTCATCAATAAAATCAATCCGCTATGACGGATAGATAAAGAAGTCTTGACTCTGAATCCCCTTGCTACATAACATTCTACATAACAAACTACATAACATTTGTGTTCAGTGGAGTGTGGAATGGGGTACACGTTAAGTCGCGGGATCTATTATTTTGTAAGGCGTGTTCCCAAAAGATATGCCTCTGTTGAGCCTCGTTCTCGCATTCAGATATCGCTCAAAACCAAGAGCCCGGACGTTGCCGAAAAGAAATCCTTGCTGGTTGACGAAAGGTTGGTTGCCTACTGGGAAACTTTGCTGGCGGATAAGGGCGAGAGTGCACAAGAGCATTATGATGCGGCATTAAATTTTGCTGCAGCTCATGGCTTTGCTTACCTTTCTTTGGATGATGTGGTCGCTGCTCCGCTTGGTGATCTGCTTGATCGGGTTGATGTGATACCTGAGAGAGAAGTGCGCAAGAAAGAATCTGCTGCAATTGCCGGTGTGTTTGGTACGTCAAAGCCAGCCAAGAAGCTCTCAAAGGTCTACGAAGAATACATTGAGCTTACTCCTGACTTGCGGGTGGGGATGAGTGATGACCAGATCCGAAAGTGGAAGAGCCCAAAACTCAAAGCCGTAAGCAATTTCATCGCTGTTGTTGGTGATAAGGATATTCGAGAGCTGAGCCGGGATGATGGGCTTGAGCTTCGGCAATGGTGGATGGACCGGATTTTGGATGAGGGAAAGAAGCCGGGAACCGCAAACAAGGATTTCACCCACCTGTCGAAAGTATTCTCAACGTGGTGTGATCTAAAGGGGGAGAGCTTGAACAATCCTTTTTTACGGTTGCGACTGAAGGACGACAGCGTTCAAGATGAACGGCCTCCGTTTTCCCGTAACTGGATTAAAACCAAGTTGCTTGCGCCTAATGCATTTGGGGCAACCAATGAGGAAGCCGTTTTAATTCTTAAGACCCTGATTAATACCGGCCTGCGTCCTTCAGAGGTGATCGGGGCAAAGCTTGAGCACTTCAAGACCACTCACAATATCCCGCATATCAGCATTGAAGAGTATCGCGCTGAACGCCAGATGAGGAAGCTCAAGACCAAGTGGTCAGCGCGTGAGATACCACTTGTGGGCGTTTCTCTTGAGGCTGCACGGCGATTGGTGGCGCTCGGCGGCGTGAAAAAGTACTACCTGAAGTCAGATCAATGGTCAGCACTCATCAATAAAGCGCTGGACGAGCGCAAGCTGCGGGAAACAGATCATCACACTGCTTACTCGCTACGGCACTCTTTTGAAGACAGTTTGTTGGAGGCTGGGGTGGATCATCGTTTGCGCGTGGAGTTGATGGGGCATTCCTACGAGCGGCCAAAGTATGGGGAAGGGGGAAGTTTGCAATTGAAGCGTGAGCAGATAGAGAAGATAGCTTTCTATTGAAATGCTACGCTTGCGGATCGTGTTGTATTCTAAAGCCTAGGTAATGGCCTCCTTCATATACCCCGCACCCCACTTTGGTCCGGTGATTGTCGCTAGCTCTTTCACTCAAGCGGACAATTCTACTGAAATGAAACTTAAACCGTGAGGGGTTGTAAGGGGGTTACGGCGCGGTTTGTTTTTTTTGGGAGCTCTTTTCCGTGTGTAATGTTAGTTCGCCTCTGTGTGGTTGGTTTCTAATTGCTCTGTGACGATTGTTGAGGGGAGGGTGGATCAAAAGTTCGGAAGTTGAAGGTCCTTTACCCGACCCGATATATCTCAGAGATTTTTTTTTCCTGAACTGCAATTCTGAGGCGCTACTGCTTCAATGTGTGAAGCGGTTTGTTGCATGGTGGGTGTTGCTAGCAGTTGGGGATATAAATCTTTTTATATCAATAGGTTGAATTGATAGGCGTTGGGTAAGTGAAGCTCTTTCAGCCTTTTTGATTTCATGGTTCCTGGGCGCATGGTTTTCTTTCGACTGCCAGCAATGGAAGGGGGCAGGAAAAGTTCAGAAGCTCGAAGTTAAGGACCGGCGTGGATAAGCAGATTTTTTTTCGCACGCAACTTTTAGAGGGGGGTGGTCCAAATATCTAGAGCGGTGCAAGTTGAGGACCGGAGGGGGAGGGTTTTTGCGTAAAAAGTGCGAATTGAAGGCAAAAAGCCCAATGGATTGGTTTCAGTTTTGAAACTTTGCAACCAAATTTGCTACTAATAATCTCTTTGTTACATAAAAATATATTAATAATATCAATAAGTAAGATAATTTAGTTTCAAAGTTGCAAGAGTAGCAGAGAAAAATAGGCTCGGGTTTTGTTTTTGGCCTTAGATGAATAATTCACCACCTTATTTTTCGTGTTCGGAGATGCTGCAATTTTGCGCGACTAGATTGCAGGCTGCTGGGGTGTGGGGCACTATATATAGTTTCTTGTACACCTTCGATATGCCTGTTTCCTATTCAAGATACCTTCAAAACTCTGCTACTTTTGCAACTTTGAAACTTTGGTATTAACGTACTGAAAGTAATCAATAATTATGGTAGCAAAACAGTGGGTAGCAGGTAGCAACTTTTTTCGTTTGCTACCTTTTGAGCTGCGGCTGACTGGCTCGGCGATTTTCTACGCCATCTGGTGCGGTTCGGATGGAATTCAGGGAAGTTCGGAAAACGCAGAAAAGGCCCCTAAAACCGTTGTTTGCGCAGGATCGCAAACACAAGACGTAGTACTAATACCAGCTTAAAGAGTATTCTCCACAAAGCGCAGTACCCCTTTTGCTACTTACCCAGATTAAGTTACAGTGTTTTATGGGTGGCTAGGGTAGCTCCTGAACGGTCGGATATCGCACCCGGCCTGCCACCTGCTCACTAAGTGCGACCGCCGAGCGAGGGCGAAATGGGAAAGCTAGGTGGCGTCAGAAAGAGGCTAGAAGATTTTCTCCTTCCTGAAGATCGGGAAGAGATCGAGCGTCGCCGGGAGGACATTAGAAAAAAACTGCGCCACCTCGTTCTGCTTCCGTTTAATAGATCATTTAAAGAGCAAAACGAGGATGTAGATCAGAACTCCCTGTCTGATGATGCAAAGGAGTACTTTTTTGGAAGGTATGTCAAATTACCTTGGCATTACTCGTTGCTTCCAGTTGTTTTGCAGGGAGCAAAGTTAAGTGAAGCTGAGTTTTTGAATATGTTCCCAAAACAGACCGAGACTTTGCATTCCTTCGTTAAAATCAATCCATATTACTTTGCAGTTGATATGGTCGAATATGAAGCACGCCAGTACATACTATCGGGCCATATTTTAGCTGCTGCGGTAAATGAAAAAGAAGTAATCACTAGTCAAGAGGACAATCCTCAGTTGGTCGATAAGATCAAAGATGGTGTTTTCAATCTGGAGGGTTTTGAGGATACTATTTTTATCCGATCTGATGAAGCTTCTACCGGCCTTAGAGAGTTTCCCAAAAAATCAATCACAGAGAAGCTCTCTGGTGACCGAAAACCTGATTGGCGCGAAATTGTAGAGGTTCATCCAGTACTGCAACTCAAGGATAAAAATAGACGAGGTAGGGCATATATTCGGCACAATAAGAAATACATTGTGGAGGCTATCACAGGCTATATGGAGGGAGAATACGGTACTCATCGCAAAGCAGTTGAGGCGATGGTTGCAAAATATCCGGCTTCGACTAAGGGGAAAGACGGCCACATTTATTCAGACGCAGATGATGGTGGTAGTGGGTGGTTATACGAAAGGGTCCATAACATTGTGGAAACATTAGAAGAAAAAGGCTTTTACCCTAAAACACCAGAAGAAACCTAAATCTTCCCAAATGACTGCACCCCGCTGTCTGGGGTTCCTTGGTGTTGTTTCAACTGCAATGGAGCAACGCCAATGCGAGAGCATCCTCCAAATGATCAGCTCTTATCACGAACTGAGGTTCATACGCATTTTGGATTGACACAAAGGTTTCTTGAGGGAGCTGCCTGTAAAGGTGGTGGCCCGACTTTTGTGAAAATTGGTCGGTCCGTGCGCTATCGCGCTGGTGATGTGCGGGTATGGATCGAAACACGGCGCATAGCGCCTGTCCCTGAGGTTCCAAAAGGACGCTCAGCACCAAAAATAACTTCACTAGATGCTGACTGGCAGACTATAGGCGACTTGGCAAACGCACTTGTTGCCAAGATTGCAACCCTTCGGGCAAAGGAGGGTGGCACCAATGAGTGAAGCCCAAGACATTGTACGGGCACTGGGCGGTGATTTTAAAGGTTCTAGCGGTCAAGCACCATGCCCCTGCTGCCAGCGTGAGCGACGCAAAGATCAACGCGGACTGAGCGTGAAAGACGCAAGCGGCAAAACGCTTTTGACCTGCCATAAGAGCAGCTGCTCTGCCTCTGATGTTTTCGCGGCTCTACGGGGGGGTGGGATTGTGAAAAACCAAAGAGAAACGGTCAATTGCACTCCATTCGATATTGAAAAAGAACGCCAAGAGCGCAATAGGCAGAAGGTTAAAACACAGGCACTTTGTGACCATATATTCTCTGAAGCAGTGCCGATATCTGGTACGCCTGTCGAAACTTATCTGAAAACCAGAGGCATTATCGTTCAAGGCCATAAGATGCGTGATACTCTGCGCTTCCACCCAGCCTTGCGTCATTCGCCCAGCAGTCAAGAATTACCTGCCATGGTTGCCAGAGTGCGAGGGCCTAACGGATTACCTATTGGTTTACACAGAACCTTTCTGAAGCCTTATGGATTAGGCAAAGCAAGTGTTTCTCCTGCAAGAATGATGCTTGGAAGTTGTGCTGGCGGCGCGGTGCGCTTGGGTCCTAATCGTCCTATGATCATGCTTGCAGAGGGTATCGAAACAGCCCTTTCTCTTGGCATAGTCTCGCATATGACCGTATGGGCAACACTGAGCACGTCCGGCCTTAAAGGGCTGAGACTGCCTAAAATTCCTACAGCCGAAATTGTCATCTTAGCGGCTGACAATGACCCTGCCGGAGTGTCAGCGGCTGAAGAAGCTGCAGTGAGGTTTGAAGCTGAGAGGCGGACCGTTACAATTATAGCTCCCAAAGCGATAGGTGCTGACTGGAATGACGTGTTGCAGGAGGCGCCGCAATGACTGCTGAAGATATCGAAAAGGCAGTGAGTAGCGCGGTAAATACTGCAAAGAGCAAGATTAAAGTGGGCGCTGGCGGGAGCGTAAAAGCCCAGCGCAAAACGGCTAAACGCAATTTTCCGTTTCAGGTTGACAAAGACGGGGTTTATCGCAAGATCGAGAGTGAGCAAGAGGATGGTACAATGCGCACCTATTGGCGGCGCTTTGGCTCTGAATTGCATGTCCTAGCTCTTACCCGGAATGACGAAGGCGAAGATTGGGGGCGGCTCCTGGAGGTCACTGACCGTGATGGCATGCGCCATAAGTGGGCCATGCCCAGTGCCCTGCTGGCTGGTTCGGGTGATCCTTTGCGGGCAGAATTGCTGCGCTTGGGGTTTGAGCTGGAACCAGACCGTTCGGCAAGATCATCGCTTCTGGAATACCTGATAAAAGCGGAACCAGAAAAGCGGGCGCGGTGCGTTTGCCGTGTGGGCTGGCACGGGAAAAGCTATGTTCTTCCCGGTGGTGCCATCAGTGCGGATTGCGATAGTGAAGAGGTAATTTTACAAACCTCGGAAAAGCTGGACCATGCCTTCAATATCTCGGGATCATTAGAAGATTGGAGGGAGGCGATTGCCGCGCGGGCGCTTGGTAACTCCCGTCTGGTGTTATCTCTGTCTGCGGCTTTTGGTGCACCCTTGTTGGCCCTTACTGGTGACGAGGGCGGCGGCTTTCATTTTCGCGGTGCTTCGTCATCTGGCAAATCAACTGCCTTGACTGTTGCTGCTTCCGTATGGGGTGGCGGTGGTACACGTGGGTTCGTGCGTCAATGGCGTGCGACTGATAACGGCCTTGAGAGCATTGCAGGAGTGTCCTGTGATGGCCTTCTATGCCTTGATGAGTTGTCTCAACTTGACGCTAAAGCGGCGGGCGCTGCAGCCTACCTCCTTGCCAATGGCAAAGGAAAAGCTCGTGCGGGGCTGAATGGGCAAGCCCGCAAGGCGCAAGAGTGGCGCATTCTGTTTTTAAGCAACGGTGAAATCGGGCTTGCCGATAAGATCAAGGAAGGCGGCGGGCGGATCGCTGCGGGTATGGAAGTGCGCGTTATCGACCTGCGGGCGGATGCTGGTGCGGGGATGGGCCTTTTTGAGGACACTCACGACGAGCAAGACCCAGCTTTCTTTTCGCGGGCCTTGAAAGCGGCAGCAGACAACACCTACGGGACGGCCGGGCGAGCCTTTGTGGCGGAACTGGTGAACGATCTACCAAAGTACAGAGAGCGCATAACACAGCTGCGCAAGACCTTTATGGATTGGTTGTTGCCAGTTGGATCTGATGGGCAGGTTTACCGCGTGGCAGATCGCTTTGCCCTGGTGGCGGCTGCCGGGGAGCTTGCTTCAGATATGGGAATAACCGGCTGGCCTGCATGGGCGGCGGGCGAAGCTGTTCAGCGTTGCTTTAAAGATTGGTTGATCGAGCGAGGCGGTATTGGTGCCAGTGAAGTGGCTGAAGCGAAGAGGCGAATTGCTGAAACCCTTGAATTGCACGGGTCCAGTCGCTTCCAACGATGGGCAAAAAGTAGCTCTGACCGGATCGTCATCACTAATCGTGTGGGCTTTGTGAAGACCGAAGAAAGTGTGATCGACGACGAAGTCGAAAGCACTTATTTCTTCATGCCTCAACCTCTGAAAGAGGTTCTTACAGGGCTGGACTTTCGGGCGGTAATTACCGAGCTTGTAGACGCTGGCGTGATCGTTGCGCAGAATGGCAAGCCAAATAAGATGTATCACGTTAGCAGTGGCGGGGGCAAACATCGCCTCTATCAGATTGACCGCGACAAGCTGGACGGAGGTCCTGAGAGTGTTACGAGCTGAAATGAGGCGGCAACCCTATGAAGCATGGTATGTTCCTGCGAATTTTTCTATTCAACTCACCGCGTTGCTATCCCATATCATACGACTGCTTTGCCCGGTTTGAGACAATTTTTTAAGGCTCGCGTTAGCCAGTCATAAAGCTGACTTCGAGCGTTGATATGGGACTTTATCGCTCTCGGAACCTCCATGTGTGCTTCAATAATTTCCAGAAGTTTGCGAGTGGTGTGGCTCCTTAGTTGGACTTGTCGTTAATCTGCTTCAGGAGCGAGTAGATCTCCCAGATCGCACCAAAGACAATGGCAAGACCTATCAACATCGTCCCTCTATCAATTGCTTCACCGCTAGCCGCAGTCCCAAAATACCTGTGTGCGACAGCTTCGAAATCAGCGATCGAACCGCCTAATACACCGAGTGTAATCTGCCAAGCCCCAAATGCTAAACATAGGTAAGCGGCAAACACGCTTAATTTTGCAAAAAACATAATGAAAATCCTTGTTATGAACTGATTTGCATTCCCCGGCAAAAACGATTCAACTCCTTGTAACAGCAAGCAAAACTAATGATTTCCTTGCCTCCTTTAATGGACTGGCTTACTTCTGCTCTAACAGCTTTCTGGCATGCAAACACTCCTGTACTTCGGTGGAGTTGAAGAAGCTGCCGCATTGTACTGCAGGTCTCACTATTGGAGACTAAACTGTAAACGCCGTTTCCCTGACAGAGCGAACGAAAAGATTGCTTATTATCCTAAAAGTTGTAGGAAATAATTTTGACTAACGAAAAGTCATTAAGGTTCGAATCTTTGGGGAAGATTGAAATGAAACTTAGTTATTGGGCGTCCTTATTCCTACTAGCCCTTGGCGGTTGCGCGGCAACGATTGAACCTATACCGCAACCCGAAAGCGGATATAGCGCATTACGATTTCGCCAAGCTGCACAAGTAAGAGATCATAGCATCAACATATACATTTTCTCAGCTGGATCGACCTTTGTTAATGATCGCAAAGAAAAGGATATGCCAGTTTATTGTGGACCTGCGACGATAAATGACGCCCAAACTTATACTGTATGCCTTGGTTACAAGGGAGACGACACCATCATTATTGGACCCAGGGCGGGATTTAAGGAGGTAACAAGAACACTACCAAGCGGCACGTTGGAAGAAGTTAAAGTGAAAATGTAGCGCAACAACAAAAGCCGCATCGGTTTTCCGATACGGCTTCATCAAACTACAGATAAACTGAAAGATCGACAGCAGTCTAACCTGCATTGTTCGACGCTCCCGCATTTTTCAAATCGACGAACTCGTAAGTCATAAATTCCTAAGAAAATTCATACGGAGGCGGAGTATGATGCGTAATCGCAGCCTCCTTATTTGGACGGTTCCGCGAACCGCGAAAAGATATCAAGTGGCTCGCAAGCGTAATCCCAGCGCCTCTTAGTTTTGCGCCATACCTTGTAGCAGACCTGATCATCAACAAATCCGCGTATGTGCACTTTCTGGCCGTGAAAAGAAAAGGCATTACCAATCACAACGCTATCAGTGGGTACAGGCATCCGGCCTCCTTTTTAGGACTTGATTAGCAAGCGTCATCGGTAAGGGATTTGAGAAGTCTCTACCTCATACTTAGCTTCAACCTGCTTTAATAATGCTTCGGCAATTACCTTGTTAGCTAGCATATTACGAGGTCCTACTAACACCTTGATTTCCTTTAAGAGCTCTTCATTTATACCTACATCAATATAATCGCCTTCAACGCGCGACCTTACAGAAGTGTTCAACGGAAAGCTGAACAAAAAGCGGTACTCCTTCTCGTAGGCCCAATACCGATCCTTAGTGAACCAAATTGCGTCATTGCCATCGTCTCCGATGGTTTCACTGCGGTGCTGCTCTTGGTGATATTCGACACCTCGGTGGTAATACGCCCGTTTGCCTTGGGCAAGGTTTTCTGCGGTCCGGAGGAGGGGGCCATTAGAGTACTCCTCAACTACTGTTGGTCCATCTTTCATAAAGAGATTACTCTCAAATATCTCGATTGGAAGACCAATGCGCACTCCATCTAGTCCACCATACAGCGACCACATGGGAAGACTTTCTTCTTCTTCTTTGCTCCAGGAAGAAATGAAGGTTAGCTCGTTTCGCCCTTTGATAATTTGAGAGCCTTCCTTCTTGTCATTCAGAGTTGCAGCAGCCTTAAACCGCAAGGTCTTGTTATCGAGTATTAATGCAAGAACCTGTATTGTTGTGTAATGGTACACGTACTCCACTGACTGCTAACTCCTTTTTTGGACGGTTATTCATAATCAAACTTCTCGATTTTCATTGGTCCAAACAGTTTTATGCCGTCATGTTCGGTTCGCGAGACTTGGTGCATCTTTATTCAGAAAATTGACTTGGCTGCAGCTAAGTCGATCTTGGTAAGAAGCATTGGATCAGGATCGAATGGTGTGAGCTTGGATACTATCTGGCTGTCGAATTTTGGCGCACCAAGGTCTGCCAGATCGTATACTTCATAGCTGCCAGGCTCTATGTAATCACATCCGAATGACTGCTCAAATTTTGAACGTCCGTCTTCGTGATCCGGATCAATATCAAAATAATCTCTTATTTCGTCAGCTGAGTGTGTCGCAGAGCTACCGAGAAAAATGGTCTGCAAGCGCTTTGCTCCTTTTTGGGATTACCTTTGTCAAATGGTTTAGTTCACACCTCTGCAAGCCGTTGCTTGATAAGTGTCTCCGTGTTTTGAATTGAGTTGCCAGCAGGACTCGTAATTGTTTGGTTTTAAATAATGAGAGGATGCCAAGACTGCAGCACTTAGTAAAATGGCTATAGGTAAGGTTAGCTTCTCCAATGCCTTGCTCCTTTGTTGGACGGGACTAAATTTGAGAGTGAGCTAATTCTGAACGTCCGCAGTGGGAGCTGACAGGACTTGCTCCAAGGCCCAGAGCCGATCTTGACCCCAGATTCCGATTTTGCCGACGCCATAACTTGGCACACCCCAGAGGCCCAACTCCATCATATCTTTCCGATTCTGCTCGACTTGAACACGCCAGTCATCATTGTCGACGCACTCACGAGCTGCTTGCCAGTCTAATCCGGCGCTTGTAATAATTTGCGCCAGCCCACGATCAGTACTCGCATCGATGCCCCTAGACCAGACACCGGCCATGAAAGAATTACAGAATTCTCTGAGGCGGTCATTTTCTTCTGCAAATCTTAGGAGGGAATAGCCGCGCTCGATGGCTTTGCCCAGGGGGTCAGCAATCCTTCCAAAAGGAACCCCGAGGTGTCGTGCCTCGCGCGCGGCGTCTGCAATGATATACCTTCGTTTGGCCCGAGGGACAGGTAGCCCACGCATGATCATGGGAAGCACGGGTCTGATTTTCACGGATACGCCCGTCCGATCAGCAAAAGCAAACGTGCGTTCCAATGCGAGATAGGAGTACGGGCTTCGGAATGAGAGAAAGAAATCAATCTCGCTGCCGGCAGGAAAGGTAGATATGCTTTTTTGTAAAGGGTGGGTTTGAGACGCGGGGCCAAGCCCGAGTTGATGTAGGCGGTCTTCCAAATAATGTAGTCGATCAATACCCCAATGCCATTCCCCACCATAATAGAAGGTTGCACCCAGATAGTGACCGTACTGGGAAAGCAATGAATCACCATATGCCTTAACCTGTTCTGAGCTGGTGTTTTTTGAGGTTATGGGTGCGTTCCCAGACCACAAGTCCAAGCTGACGTCTAAGAGCTTCCCGATGTCGGCATGTGCCTCAAGTTCCGCTGCCATTCGTGCCTCGGCCAAGGCAATCTGCGCGGCCTCTGGTGCGTTTTCGCCTGGGCCAGATAGTCCGTAGTGCCTGGCAACTCGGTTGGCGTCTTCTAGTGCGTATGCTGCTAATGCTTCTTTTTCTGGAACGGCCCACTCCGGTGGACCCGATATCAGATGGATTTTCAAGGTACTTGCATAGTTCTCCTGGAAGTCGGCAAGCACTTGGAGCGTCAGATGGGCGTAGGGATCGGCCGCATGATGGAAATAATGCACTTCATGTGCTTCTCCTCTGCGAGCTCTGCGTCTTTCAAAAGCACGGTGCTTTCGCAGTAACCTGGTTTCACTTGTTATGTACTGAGCAACTCTAGAAATGGCGATCGATTTTAGAGACATCCAGAACGCTCCCTGACCAATAAATAGACTGAAACTTTAGAGTGTGAAATAAACTTATGCAATAATATCATATAATTACTTCTGAGAAAGGGAGGGTGAATCTACGTCGCTTCTTAAATTTTTCGAGCTGTCGCTGATTGCCTCCTTTGTTGGACTATCTTATCATCCACGTTCAACAAGCCGGGATGCTTTTGATGTGCTCCATACATAACAAGACGCGTTGGGTATTTGCGGCTTATCCGCTCTACGCGCTCGACAGCTATTCTCTTTTTGTCATTCCTCCGATGCCATGAGGCCCAAATAAATCTCCGGTTGGCACAATTGGTGGCTAGATGATTTCTTTATAGGATTGTAAGACCATCGAGTTCACAGGTGCGAACACTATAGCTTTGGGCTTAGAGAACTTGTTGTATTGCTGGGCTGCAAAATTCACTGCGGTGAACTTCTGTATATCGGCCTGCAGCATATACACTCCCGTTTGCACCTCATCGAACGCGTCCCCTTAGGTAACTACAGCGGACGCGCTCTTTATACTTCTCCTGTCTATAGCTTAATTCTGCGCAGCCTTAGTGCGTTGGTGATGACTGAGACAGAGGACAAGCTCATTGCCGCTGCTGCAATCATTGGTGAAAGCAAAGACCCTGTTAATGGATAGAGAATGCCTGCCGCAACCGGAACACCCGCTGCATTGTAAACAAAAGCAAAGAACAGGTTTTGTTTGATGTTGCGCAGTGTTCCTCTGGCAAGCTTACGTGCTTTGATAAGGCCAGAAAGGTCTCCGTGCAGCAGCGTGACACCGGCACTTTCGACGGCAACATCAGCACCCGTTCCCATGGCGATACCCACCTCGGCTGAGGCAAGCGCGGGAGCATCGTTAACCCCGTCCCCTGCCATTGCAACCTTGCGGCCAGCTTTGTGTAGGTCATCAACCAAAGACTTTTTGTCTTCAGGCATCACGCCAGCGCGAACTTCGTCGATGCCAAGTGCAGCGGCAACCGCCTTTGCGGTTTTCTCATTGTCACCTGTCGCCATTATCACTTTCATGCCGTTTGCATGCAGCTCATTGATGGTCGCTTTTGCAGTTTCCTTGATTGGGTCTGCAACGGCAATCAGGCTGGTTAGCTTGCCGTCCATTGCCATATACATGACGGTCTTGCCCTGCGCACGCAGTGCATCAGATTGGTCGCTTGCCTTTGCAGTCGAGATCCCTTCAGCTTCCATCATGGCAGCGTTTCCAAGAGCAACCTTGCTATCAGCGATGACACCAATAACACCTTTACCTGTGACAGCAGTAAAATCTTCTGGCTGAGTTAAAACTGCGCCCTGGGTCACAGAACCGGCAACGATCGCTTCGGCAAGAGGATGTTCTGATGCTTTTTCCAAAGATGCAGCAGCGGAAAGGACATCTACTCGGGAATGCTGATCAGAAAGCAGTACAACGTCTGTAAGCATCGGACGACCTTCGGTCAGTGTTCCGGTCTTATCGACGATGAGCGTATCAACCTTGGCCATCCTTTCAAGTGCTTCGGCATCCTTGATAAGCACGCCTGCCTGCGCGCCGCGTCCTGTCGCCGTGGTGATGGACATTGGTGTGGCAAGACCCAATGCACAAGGACAAGCGATGATAAGCACAGACACCGCCGCAACAATAGCATAGGCGAGTGATGGCGTTGGACCGAACGTCAGCCAGAGGATGAAGGAGACTATTGCAATTACCACAACAGTCGGCACGAAGTAGGAGGAAACCTTATCCGCCAATCCTTGAATTGGAGCTTTTGAGCGCTGAGCAGAGGAGACCATATCAACGATCTTGGCGAGCATGGAATCCCCGCCAACGGCCTTGGTTTCGATAATCAAACTACCGTTTTTGTTCAGCGTTCCGCCCGTCACCGTGTCGCCGGGGCGTTTTTCCTGAGGGAGTGGCTCACCGGTGATCATGCTTTCTTCAACAGAAGACTGACCTTCCAGAACAATCGCATCGGTTGGGATGGATTCACCGGGGCGGACGCGGAGCTTGTCGCCAACCAGAATGTTTTCCAGCGGCGCGTCATACTCCTCACCATCTGGCGTTATGCGACGCGCGGTTTTCGGGGAAAGGTCCAACAGGGCGCGGATGGCGCCACCTGTACGTTCGCGGGCGCGAAGTTCCAGTACCTGTCCAACAAAAACAAGAGCGACAATAACGGCCGCCGCCTCAAAATAAACAGGCACGTGTCCGGTTTCTGCCTTCAGAGAAGTTGGGAATAGATCCGGGAACAAGAGACCAACCACGCTGTAAGCATATGCAGCGCCAACGCCGAGCGTGATCAAGGTCCACATGTTCGGATTTACCGTTTTAATTGAGCTCCATCCACGCTGAAAGAAGGGCAAGGCTGCCCACAAAACCACCGGTGTTGCGAGCACAAACTCAATGTTGAGCGCAAGCGTTTCGCCAAACCATTCTCTGATGGGTAGGCCAAGCATGGGCCCCATAGTAAGAATAAGCAACGGAACCGCGCCTATCGAACTAACCCATAACCGCCTGGTGAAGTCGATAAGCTCGTGGTTTGGCTCGTCCTCTGATCCTGCTATCATAGGCTCCAGGGCCATGCCGCACTTTGGGCAGGAACCTGGACCTTCCTGAACCACTTCAGGGTGCATGGGACAGGTATAAAGCGCCGACTTATCTTCCGCTTCAGCGACTTTTTTGCTGTTACCCGAAGCGTAAAAATAAGGGTCAGTTTTAAATTTGTCGTGGCACTTGGTGCTACAGAAATGGTAGTCGTGACCTTGATAAGAAAGGCTTGGCTTTCCCTTGCCAATCTCTACACTCATTCCGCAAACGGGATCTGTCACCGTATTTTCTGAATGTCCATGCCTCCCACCGTGGGAATGGCTGCCAGCCCTATGGCCGGTGGCGTGCTCTTTTGCATGGATTGTACTGTGATCACTACACATGGTTGCCTCAAATTGCTTCCGTAACTAGAAGTCTAATCCTTCCAGTAACTGGAATGTCAACGTAAAATTACTTATTTGTGATATATTAGTGATTCTCATTCTATTGCAAGTCATTGTTAGGCAACACAATTCGCCTTCACGCTATCGTAGTTCAAGCGTGCAGTGCAAGAAAGTTTATTGAGGAAATTCCACGAAGACAGGCGGTTACAGACGAGATCGAACAAATAAAGTCTTTAGACAAAGGTGAGGATCTGACAATCGGTTTTTGACTGCCTTGGGTAAAGTGACCCCAGTTCAGCGCAAGCAGGAGGCGCTTCGCTATTCTGAGCTTATCGCGCGGTAGCGTTAAGGAAGGTGAGTAGTGTTCCCTCCTTAGTTGGAGGCTTTGCAGCGTCCGTCATCAATGTCTTCGAGTCCACGGATAAAACAGCCGATCATGCTATCTTCACCGTGAACCTCTGCGCGGAATTCGGCAATGGCGGTCAGCAGAAGAATGAAATATATTGTCCTCATTTCGCCATTCGCTCCTTAGTTGGACTTGTCGTTGGGCCGCTTCTCGCGTGAACAAACGTTCCAGATCGCACCAAAGACAATGTTCCCCGTCGAGGCCATTTGGACAGATCGGGTTAATTGAGTAAAAGAGTGTTTTGGCCCATGATCACGACGATAGGAGTGAACAATGGGGCAAGACACAAGATCCGCCAGTGCAGCCGCTGAAAAGGCAGTCAGGGACATTCGGCGCAAAACCCGGAAGCGCTATTCCACTGAAGAAAAGATCCGTATTGTCCTTGCGGGATTGCGCGGCGAGGAAAGTATTGCCGAGCTGTGCCGCCAGGAAGGTATCTCGCAGGGGCTTTACTACAGCTGGTCTAAGGAGTTTCTGGAAGCCGGTAAGAAGCGCCTTGCCGGGGACACTGCCCGTCAGGCCAATACCGACGAGGTCAAGCATCTGCGCAAGGAAGCGCACGAGCTGAAGGAAGTGGTTGCCGAGCAGGCGCTGGAGATCCGGCTTCTCAAAAAAAGCATGCTCGAGGATGGGGGAGACGAAGAATGAGATACCCCGCCCATGAGAAGCTGGAGATTATCCGTCTGGTTGAGAACACGCAGCAACCTATCAAGCGTACACTGGAGCTGCTGGGTATCCCCCGCTCAACGTTCTATGCCTGGTATGATCGTTATCTGGACGGCGGCATTGAAGCACTGGAAGATCGTGTATCAAAGCCATCCAAAGTGTGGAACCGTATTCCCGATCAAATCAGGGAGCAGATCATTGAACTGGCATTGGAGGAGCCGCATCTGTCGCCTCGTGAGCTGGCAGTTCGTTTTACAGATACAAAAGACTATTTCGTTTCAGAGGCCTCTGTATACCGTCTGCTCAAGTCCAAAGATCTGATCACCTCGCCAGCCTATGTGGTGATCAAGGCTGCCGATGAGTTCAAAGACAAAACAACAGCTCCCAACCAGCTCTGGCAAACTGACTTCACCTATTTCAAGATTATCGGCTGGGGGTGGTTTTATATGTCCACCGTGCTCGATGACCATTCCCGCTACATCATCGCCTGGAAGCTATGTACCACGATGAAAGCCAGGGATGTCATTAACACCCTTCAGCTGGCGCTCGATGCTTCAGGTTGCGAGCACCTTAAAGTGCTGCATCGCCCGCGTCTGCTGTCAGACAATGGCTCCTCGTATTTGTCTTCAGATTTAGCCCAGTGGCTGGAGGACAAGGGTATGGATCATGTGCGCGGACAACCTTATCATCCGCAGACACAGGGCAAGATTGAGCGTTGGCACCAGACCATGAAGAACCGTATCCTGCTGGAGAATTACTACATGTCAGAGGACCTCGAAGCCCAGATCGGTCACTTCGTCGATTACTACAACAATCACCGCTATCACGAGAGCCTTGGCAACGTGATACCTGCCGATACCTATTTCGGACGCGACAAAAAGATCTTGGAGCGTAGAAAAATCATCAAACAGCAAACACTGCAAAACCGCCGCTTGCGTTATCACGCACAGGCCGCTTAAAATTAACACGCAGAAGGGCCAGGCACTCCACTACTCAAAGGCCAATCTTGTCCAAATATCTTTGACGACGGACACCAATGATGCGAGGAACCTATTTGCGGTAAAGGCCTCTGTTAATCGGGAGAAGGGCGCTCTAGGTCCACTAAAATGGCTCCCGCCTAACCCTAAGTTCCGCTGCGAATACACAACACGCTTTAAGCGGATCATGACGATTTATAAGCTGCAGTTCTCGCAGAACGAGGCGAAGCGCTTAGGTGCCCTGAGAGAGAAGGTCTGCAACTAAAGTATCCCCAAGTCTGAAACTCGTTACATGACCATTGACTCCCTGTATCCGACTAGAGATGCAGGGAGAAGCTGATGCAATGAGCAATGCTCAAGGGGCAAATCCTCGGTCGAGCTATTGGCAGAAAAAAACACTCCTACTACGACAGTGAGGGATTTCCTCACGTCATAGTAGGAGATTGTTATGTACATTGCATGTTATCGAGACTGCGTATTTGGAATTGGTAACTCGGAAGAAAAAGCCCTTGAAAAGGCAAGAGAAATCCTCAGTTTGTTGGGGCGTGAGGAATTGGAGTATGCGTTTTACTATCTCAAGACAGCGCCCATAACGGAGAGGGCCTGTGCTGCGCTGAAAGCGAATGAAGCAATTCCGTTCACCTTAATCTAAGGTATCTTTGAACAGAGCTAACTTAGCCTAGCTATCCAGCGGCGGGATAGCTGGCTCCCCCATATATGCAGCAGCGGAACTTATTGATTATATCTGAGATGGTTTCGATATTTTGTCGCAACTGGTTGCGGCATTTCCCAGTTGATAGATGTTTATTTCGGGCATTGAGAAAATGCGTGTGATCTTATGTAAAGGCCAGCGAGATTAGACCCAAAGGCGCACAGTTGCCACTTACAACCTGGCTTTCACTGACAATGAACAACGACAATACGCCAAATTAAAAAGGCATATTGTGGGTAAGGAGGCTAAACGCCTCCTTAGGTGGACTTGTCGTTAATCTGCTTCAGGTGCGAGCAAATTTCCCAGATCGCACCAAAGACAATGGCAAGACCTATCGCTAACAGCCCTCTATCAATTGCTTCCCCGGTAGTCTCAGTCCCTAAATACCTTCTGGCGAAAGCTTCGTAATTAGCAGTCGAGCCGCCAATTAATCCCAGTACAACCTGCGAAGATCCAAATATTAAACATAGGTAAGCGGCAATACGGCTTAGTTTTGCAAAGATCATAATAAAATTCCTTTGTTGGATGGCGCCAGTTTCTCTCTTCAGCTTTCATCAACGGCAGAAAACAGGCAAAAACCTATGGCGCCAAGTGCTCCTTAGTTGGACGGTCCGCACCGTCCGTCATCAATTCTTTCAAACCCACGAATGAAGCACCCGTCAGAGTGCCTTTTCCATGCACTTCAGCGCGGAACTCTGCAACGGCGGTCAGTAGAAGGATGAAATAGATCGTCCGCATCTCGCCAATTGCTCCTTAGTTGGACTTCTTACTCAATAGGTCTTTTGGCTACTGTGAGCGAGCAGTACTTCCCCTGCGTTTTGCTATTTCCCTATACAGAGCTTCTGGACTAACGGCTATTTGCAATGCAAGTTGTCGCCACTCCCCCTTCGGGGGTAAAGTTCTGTGCCAATCCAACCATGCGTCCAACTTTTCACTTACCCTCTTGAGCGACAAAATTTCGCTTCGTAAGCGGGCATCTTGAACTTGCTTTGCAAGCCTTGCAGCCCATTGAATAGTCGATTCAGGATGCTGCAATAAATATTCTCGGAATTTCTCTTTTTCGACTACTTGGATGACCGAGTGAGTTAATGTCAAAGCATCGCAATGATATTTTTCGGAAAAGACCGATGCGTCAGCAACAATGTCTCCCCGCTTTGCATTTTGAAGCACCATCGCACTACCGCTATCCTGATGCCGAATAAGTTGTATCTCTCCCTCCAGTACTAAGTAGAGATGGCGGACCAAGTCGTTACGATGAAACAAGAAAGAACCCGCTTCAATCGACCGTATCCGACTTTTTCCCGGATCCAAGAGGTCAAAAATATATGAAAACATGATAGCTATCATATCAGAAGCGAACGCAATAGGACATGCTGAAAAACCCAGACTACCTGTTGGAGAGCGGTAATGTTCAAATATGTTTTATTTTTCGCCCTGATTTTCGCCCCAGCGCTCGCCAGTGCTGAAACGGGGGAGGGTAGTTCCATACAGATGGAACATGGTCACAACGAAACCACAGCCAATACGCAAGAAGCTGGCACACCTGTCGAAACTGGCCAGGCGGCATTTGCGGCAATACAGGAAATCGTCAACCTACTTCTCCTGGATCCCGCCACGGATTGGGAAAAAGTGGACATCCCAGCTCTTCGCCGACATCTGATTGATATGAATAATGTTACGCTGCATGCCGACGTAAAAGCTGAAACAACTACCGATGGTTTGTCCTTCGCAATCACTGGATCTAAAGAGGTAGAGGCCTCAATTAAACGTATGGTGAGCACACATTCTGTGACCATGAACGGCATCATGGGCTACACCTACGAAACGGAGGAACTGCCCGGTGGTGCTACTTTATTGGTTCATGCCGACAGCAACAATGCTCGTTCAAAATTACATGGGCTTGGGTTTATGGGCCTAATGACACTTGGGGCACACCACCAGCAACACCATCTTGCAATAGCAACAGGAACGTCATCGCACCAGTAAAGTCATTCCTCCTTTGTTGGGCGGTTCTGGATCAGAATTGTTCTTAATTAGAGGCGTCTCAGCCTTGGGTTACAGAGAGCTTATTACTAAAATTGGCTCTTCGTAGCCTTCTAAATCATCGGCTAGCCACCACTCATCCTGCCGGTGCGAATGTATTTTCACTTTAACTCCCCACTCGGTGGCAATTAGTAATGCAATCCGTTTGCGGGGTGGTTTGAACTTGTTCCATTGAGAAAACACTTCTTGCACGAAAGAAATACCTTGCTCCAAGAAGTTATTTTTCACAAAATCATCAATATTGATTGAGTTTATAAAGCACTCATACCCTGTTCTATCAGGAAACATATCTATCGATGCATTTGTCTCGGTTGTTAGGCTGGCCGTAAGAAATGTGCAGCCGTCTTTTTCTTTAAAGCCAGAAAACGCTAATTTTTGTAGAGCAGGATCTATTCTGCCAACTTCGACAGGCAGTCTGTTATAAATATCCACCATTTTGGAATTCATTTCATAACTCAAAACCACTTAAATCACGCTCCTTTGTTGGACTGCCATATAGGCATCCGATTATACCCTGCTGTACCTAGGACATTAGACTTGGTTATGGGAAACGTCCTATGTTTCAGAGGAAGGTCTAGACCCTGATGTCTTGCCCTATTTGATGTTCAGCATATTCTTCGTTGTCTTCCTCAGGTTCAGAAAAAAGTAACCCTAAATTTGGACATCGGCTCTAAATAGGTAATTTCCGATTGCTTTGTCGTTTGTTCGTTGCGACGCATTTTAGAGAAATAAAACAGAGTTTTGGGGCGGTATGGAAAATAGAAAGATTAGAGTTGGCATATTATTTGGAGGGAAATCTGCTGAGCATGAGGTTTCTCTACAATCTGCAAAAAATGTGGCAGATGCAATTGATCGAAATATTTACGATGTTGTCCTTCTTGGTATCGAAAAGTCAGGCCGCTGGCGCTTCCTAGATCAGGCTAAGTATCTCCTGAATGAGAATGACCCCAAGCGCATATCGCTGAACAAGGAAAACCAAAAGAGCGTCACACTTATCCCGCAGAGCGGTGGGGAGCTTACTGATGTGGAAACAGGGCAAGATCACTCCGCTGTAGATGTAATATTTCCGATTCTTCATGGCCCATTTGGCGAGGATGGTGCAGTACAGGGAATGCTCAAGTTAGCTGGAGTTCCTTTTGTTGGTGCAGGAATTCTCGGTTCAGCAATTGGTATGGACAAAGATGTCATGAAACGGCTTATGCGGGATGCAGGCATCCCGATCTGCAAGTTCTTGGTTTTCAGGCAAAACGATCAGTTAGATTTTGACGAGATCGTCAATAAGTTAGGACTTCCTTTCTTTGTAAAGCCAGCAAACCTTGGCTCGTCCGTTGGTGTGCATAAAGTTACCGACAGAACGTCATTCTCCTCCGCTATCCAAGATTCATTCGGCTACGACAACAAGATACTTATCGAAGAATTTGTAAACGGTCGAGAGCTGGAATGTGCAGTTCTCGGCAACCGGAACCCGTATGCGTCCGTCGTCGGCGAAATTATTTCCATTTCCGATTTCTATTCGTATGAAACTAAATATATAGATGAAAATGGCGCGAATTTGGAGATTCCGGCTGCCATTGACGATGAAACCAGCGATCGCGTACGGGAGTTGGCCCTTGAAGTATTCAGAGTGCTGGAAGGTGAAGGACTAGGTCGCGTAGACTTTTTTATGAAGGATACCGGCGAGCTGATCGTCAATGAGATTAATACCCTTCCGGGTTTCGCCAACATAAGCATGTATCCTCGGCTGTGGGAGGTTAGTGGTTTGTCCTATACCGATTTAATCAGCCGTTTGATTGAACTTTCGATTGAGCGTTTTGAGAAATTAGAGAACCTAAAAACATCATTTTGAAGTCACAGAAAACCCACGAAACCCTTCCGGAGTTGCCCCCCTATTGCAGGGGGGCGCGCCGTAATAGCATGTTTGACTTCCTCCTTAAATGGACTGTTGGGCTGGGCGTTCTTCAGTGCTTTCAATTTCGCCCTTAAAATGAATGCATAGTTCCGAGCCGTCCTCTCGAAGACAACTAAGAAACCAGCCGTTATCGTCCATGCGCTCAAGGTGCATGCCGCCATTCGTAACAACTCCTTCGAGATTGCCTTGATCGTCGTAGTCAACTCGGTTCTGCATTCTTGCTCCTTTTATAGACTATGCCGCCTTCCGTGCTTTGCGGCGAAATTCAGCTTGTTGGGCGTTCTTAAGTCGGCGTGCCCAGTCTTTCCAAAGTGCTTCCAAATCGTCGCCTATACGGTAGGACTGCCCCGTTTCGTGAATATAGATCACAGCATCGCCAGCGAAGATTCCATTTATCAGTTCACTTGCAAGGTTCTCGGTCCATCCAAGACACAACGGATCTGCGAAAAACACGTGAACCTGTGGGCTCTGATAAGCTTCAAAGTAAGCAATTAATCGCTGTCTTCTCTTGAGCAGGGACGCCCAATTTGTAGAGCGTTTGTTGGAAACGTCATCAACAAGAACGCTTGGGAAGCTCTTCCCATCAACTGTCAAATCTGGGATGCCCCAAGCTCTTGCAGCCTCAATCTGGTCTTCCAAACTTGGAAGGTATTTATAGCCGGTTATTAGCGCCATTTTGGCTACTTCATTCTGGACTTTTACTACCAACTTCCCCGCCTCACGCTTTTACTACATCTGCTACTTTTGCGATTGTTTTTCGCGTCGAATGCGCGCGTCACAGCGGTCTTTCAATTCTTTGATAATTGAATTGTAGACGTCAGCCGTAGCTTTCTTGGCGACCTCAGCCCTTTCGAGCTTCTGGCGCTCTTTATCTGTCAGGTAATCTCTCCAGCTCATATCTATGTGTACGCGATATTATTGCGTACTTCAATTCGTTTTTTAGTACGCAATATATTGACGTACTAAGGTAGTGATAATATAGTTATCTCAACATCATATTGAGATGCGATAAATTTCACAATGAATGTGAGAGGGTTGGTTTTTAAAACTCTGACATTGCCGCTGAGGTTTGACATGCTTGAAAGATTAGAACCGAAAAAATCTATTTTCGCTGACACATGGGAACTGCGCGTTGAGGGAGATCCAGATGGTGCAGTTGCTACAATGCTTGATGAGGCGGAAGCCCGCGAGATTGCTAAGCGTTGCAACGATTATCCTGAGTTAAATTCTCTTCGAGAAGTAGCGAGTGCTGCAAGTGATTTTGAGCTAGCCCACCGTGATGCTGAGTTCGCTGCAGCGTCAGGTGGACTGGATCATTTTGCGCAAGAGCTGAGAACGTCACTGGGCAAGTACTTTGAGTTTTTTGGCGAAGAAGATTGCCGAAACATACCAGTCTGAGAAACGCCGCTAAGAGGAAATGAAATGGAAGGCGTAAAACCAGTAGCAAAGCCGCCTCTGCCCTCTGTGATTAAGAAGCCGCTTAGCCCGCTTCAGCAAGCAGAGCTTAGGAAGTTGAATGCGGAAGCAGAGATGGCCGAAATTCTTCTGGCTCGCATGAAGGGAGAGTGCATCCCTTTTAGCCGACTTGAGGAGTGCCTCGAAAGCATTGATATGGGTGTCGGATTTATGCCGAAAGATACTCCTCATCAATACGCCAAAGGCGCTGAGGATGCCTTGAAAGAGGTGCGAAAGGCGATCGCAAAATTTAAGTCCTGAAACTCCGATTTTGAGAAAGTGATTATGAGCAATTCAATTGAACGAGTTGGCAAGATTGCAGATCGCTTTAAGTGGTGCATGCACGTTGTTGGTCCTGATGATGTGATCCCCGCTGAAAGCTATGCAGCTGCCCTTAAAATGGCTGATGAGCATAACGCCCATTACATAGCTTCAATGGAGCGTACAGACGTTTGTACGGTTGCTGTGCCAGCTATTTGGCCGTGGTCTGAGGAGGACCACGCAGAGCAGCTTTCAAAGCAATCCAACTAGGGCCAATTTTTAAGAGCTCTGGCGCTGCACTTGGGAAACCATAGAAGCCAGATCCGACGCCGAGGACAGCTAGGCGCGGAGGTGCCCGTAAGAACCGGGGGGCGGTGACTGAAGACAAACCCGCCATTTATGATCCAACAAAGGCCGGTAGGTGAGAATGACAGATACGCAGCTTAGTACAGAGGGTTTGATTGCTGCTGTTTGTGCGGTGAATGAGTGGCAAACGTATGGTGTGCACCGTCAAGTAGCTGAAAGGATTGTTGCAGGAAAGCCATTAAAGGACAGTCATCAGCAGCGATTGGAAGCTGCAATCTCTGCTTATCTGACGCATGAGCAAGCGAGTGCAATTTTCAATGACGATAAGCTGGACGCCTTGATACGGCGGGCTGTCGGTTTATTGCAGCGCCAGCGAGATCTGCTGCACGAGCATTGGAAACCCATCATGCAGAATGAGGCTGACAAGCAGGAGGAGTGTGTGGATCTGACGAATAATTCGATTGGATTGCTACTGGATGCTTTCGATCTTCTGAAGCCCCAAAAGCAACAGTCCTGAAATGGCCGGTGAGTGAAATGCCTAAAGTGCTTGATTTGTTCAGTGGGATTGGAGGCATGACGCTTGGCTTACAAGAGGCGGGCTATGAAACGGTTGCCTTTTGTGAAATTGAGCCATCAGCGCGTTTCTTGCTCCAACATCATTGGCCCAATGTAAAGATTTACGATGACGTTACCGAAGCTGAATTTTCAGAACCCGTGGACTTGGTTGCGGCAGGT
Organism: Pseudovibrio japonicus; assembly: GCF_014651595.1. Lineage (GTDB taxonomy): Bacteria > Pseudomonadota > Alphaproteobacteria > Rhizobiales > Stappiaceae > Pseudovibrio > Pseudovibrio japonicus. The sequence continues at coordinate 81,772 of NZ_BMXE01000010.1, forward strand.
TTCCCCTGTCAAGATATCTCACAGGCAGGGAAACGCGCCGGAATTACCGGAGAGCGTTCAGGACTCTTTTGGGCAGTCCTACGAGCCGTTTGCATGGTGGGACGGCCAAAGTTGCTCCTGGAGAACGTGGCAGCGTTGCTTGGTCGAGGGATGGGAGATGTTTGTGGGGCCTTGGCCGAGATCGGGTATGACGCGGAATGGAATTGCATTCCGGCGAGCGCCATTGGTGCCCCGCACAACCGGGACCGCAACTGGATTGTTGCCGACCCCATCGGGGGTGAGCAATCACGGCAAGAACCACGTAGCTGGACGGTTGGACGAGTGGGGGGGCAGCAGCAACCCTTTCCGTGGGACCAAGGATGGCGGGAAGCACTTACCTCGTTTCGAGGAATGGATGATGGGGTTCCCAGATCGGTGGACAGAACCGATGGCCTGCGAAACGCAGTCGTCCCGCCGCTCGTCGCGCAAATCGCAAAGCAAATCTAAGTAGTCCAACAAACTCCGATTTGTAGGAGGTGAGTGATGACAGCGATGCGAAACGACATTTGGCGCGATCTAATGGAGAAGCGCGAGGAGCTGATCAAGTCTATAGAGGCGGCACATGCGTCACCACTACGCGACTTCACAGAGGGCGACCGCCGTGAGTGGCAGGATATTGAGCACGCTCTGGACTACTCGCCTCAGCGGTGGGCAGACCAGCAATCCAACTAAGGCCGGAGGGTAGATTATGGGGAGAATGAAGACGTACGGGGTCACTGTTTCGGGTTTTCCGGAAGCTGTATATTCAGCGCTAACCCCAGCTAAAGCGCGGGTGCAGGCTTGGTACGAGTACACCTCAGCGTTTGAGTGCACCTTCAAAGAGTTTTTGAAGATTTCGACCCTCCGGCGTTGTGATGTTCCCGAGAAGGATGGTTACGGATATGTGCGCCGCTCTTACGGTGTTGACCCGAAAATTGGTGGGCGAGTCCGCCTCATAAATGAGGGGTCTAGTTCAGGCTGTGAGGGTGAGGTCGCTTACCCCGGTTCCTCAACCGCTCATGTGCGCGTCTTACTTGATGGGCGTGACAGTTCGGTGTGGGTCCATCCCAACAACATACGGTCCATTTAATTCCAATTTGTAGGAGGTGAGATGGAACAGGGCTTCACAGTGCATCACCGCAATACGCACCACTGGGACATTACAGGCAAAGATGGCCGAGTTTTTCGTCTTCGTGGAGAGCCGGGTGGCTACAAGGTTTTTGACGAGCGTGAGCAGATGTTTCGCCAAGAGGGTTCCGTGACGGATTTTCCGTCGCTGCAAATGGCAATGGGCTTTGTCTGCGCAGAGCTAATGAGTGAACCGAATTTACAGCAGTCCAACTAGGCCGCAATTTGAATGAAGTGTTGACGTGGACACATTATTACAGAAACGGGGAATTTTCTTACCCTGCAAGTCTGATCTGCTAGCGTATTCTGCATCAATGAAGGGTGGAAAATTGATCTTGAGCGTCGCATAGCTGGTTCCCAGAAATCCGGAGGCCGACGATGAAGGTGAATCCGTGATGGTCGAGCTTGGCGAGCATCTTTCACAGTTGCCTAGCAACTCCGGTGATGAGAATTTATGAAAATAAGTACATGTCCATTTTGCCAAATCGACGACACTCAAAAGGTTGTCGTTAATAAGGAGGGGCGCATTTGGGTTTCCCACGTTGAGTGCCCTGCCTGCGGTGCCCAAGGTCCAGTGCACTATGATGCTCAGAGTGTTGATAGCGCGAAAGACGAGGCCATTTTTCTTTGGAATGATCGTCCTTCCGAGAAACTCCAATATCCCCGCTCCCCTCCAAATTGGTAGAGGCGAAAAAAACTCCTGAAACTATTATCTTTTACTGGTGTGACGACTCCCTCGTCCTTCAGGGCGAGGAGACGTCACTGACAAGTGCTGCAACACATTGGAGGACACATTATGGACAAGGTATTAAAGGGAACTGATGCTGAGAAAATCAGGCAACTGAAGGATGCTGCAGAAAATTGGGAAAAGGCTGGGGATACGCGTGCAGAAAATGCCAAAGCGGAAAAAAACGACGCTGCCGCTAAGCGCGGAACAAACAAGAATGGCGAGGCGGGTGATGCTGAAGACCGTTCCGCCGATGAGGAAAATAAGGCCTCTGATAACTATTCCAAGGCAGCAAAAAACTGGGATAAAATAGCTAAGTCTTCAGGTAACCAAGCAGAAATAGAAAGCGCTGAAAAAAAGGCTAAAGCCGCTCGCCAAAAAGCCAAAGAAGCGAAGGAGCGGGCAGCGCAAGCTCATGAACGCGCCGGTACCGATCATGGAAACAACAACGACGGTCAGAAAAAGGCTGCATCCTTGGAGAAGGCCGCAGTGGAGCGCGAGGAACTAGCCGAGGGAAATTTTTAAGTATGCAGCCTCCCATCAACCAACTGTTTTTCACTCTGCCACAAGGCAGTCCTAAACAGTCCGATTAGTTAGAGGTGGGAAGGAGAGAGGTGCGTGGTTGAAAAGAGTTGGTTTCGGTCAGTGTCTCCCTCTTAGGGTAAGCTTTCATCGTAAGCCTCTTCGGCAGCAAATACCGCCTCTTGCTTACTACCTCTATACCCACTTGCAATTTTCACTGGTCCTCTGGTTACGATAAATGACTAAAGGCTCACATCGCTCTGAGATAGCTTTCTTACGAAATCGCCGATGCGGAGATGCTTCTGGAAACTACTGAACCGTTTAACGAGGCGGGCAAGTGGATTAGCTCATCAACCCGACAGCAGTACGACCGGGACCAAATGTGTCAAGTTTAACGTTCAAAAAATAAACTAGCATTGAACAGTGCTGATACACTATAGCCGAAGTGTCGTGGATCTTGAACAGCAACATATAGAGAAGCTTTGGAAGAACGCTACTTACAGCTTCACAAACACCTGCAAAATCCCATTCTTAACTGAGTGCTGTTTTTCGTTTAGATATTATCAATATACCGTGTAGCGAAAGTCTCATCTACGACTGAACCGTTGGAAACCTCTGATGTAGCATGGCCCTTAAGGCATCTGATAGCTTTTGAATTAGAAACTGTTTATGTTGAGGTAAGTGTTTTGCATAGACTGCCATGTATTCAACGGTTGGGCGTGCTCCACGTTTTAACTTAAAATCTGCCGCCCCAGAACTCATATTGTAAGATAGACCCTCCTTAATTGCTACGTCATGCGCAATCCAGCTCAATATGCGATAAAGACCCTTATCTTCTGAGTTTGAAGCGTCGTAACCCGCCATCGGAGCGCAAATTTTGCCATTACTACGGAAGGTACAAACCCAAGCTTTTAAGTGATTCATGTTATCAAAGACTCCATACATATCAATCACTTCTCTTTGAACCATTTCCTTGAGGAAGAGGGCTGTATACTGCGGGTTCAAACGGGAATATTTTTCTAGGTACAATTTATTGTATAGCTGTTCAGCGCGCTCAAACTCAACTTCTGAAAACGTTTTGCCGCATCGTTGGGTAAACCCAGTTTTTCTAATGAGGCGACTGTCTTTTTTGAGATTTCTGGGTGTCGGTGTGTTTTTGCTCAAGGATTGAATGTAGACAATGCGGTTCGGCAACATAACGAAGCCAGCATTTCTTAATGTAGCTAGAGTTTCAGGGTCCTGAATAGCATTTACTGACCGCAGGACGATAGCATGATTTGGGCGCTTACATGAGGTTTTTTGAATAAACTCTTCCAGACTCCGTTCAGAAAATACTGGCGTGGGACACGTGGAAAGTAGCCAATTATTGACCTGGATTTGACGTTCCAATCCTAACATATCCATAGCAACTCTCGCGATGAACATAGTCGGGATCTTCATAACGGATTGTAGCGGTTCTTTTAGGCCATTAAATGGATTTTTTTGAGCAAAGGTATAATCAATATATGCGGTTTTGGGGGATACAAAATAGTGATTTTTGTTTGATCGGCTATCGGAGATGGTCACTGGTATTTTAAGCTGATCAATCTCTGTTAGATCGACTTTAGCAGTTAAGTTCCTTATTAAATTTTGCGTGGGATGAGATTGAAATATTTCTGTAAAATGTTCTGACTTTGATAGCATTTTTTAGGTTGACCCGATGCCTTTGATAATTTTCTAAAATGAAACTAACTACGAATGGTATTGTAAGACGTGCGAACAAGTGCAATATCAAAAAGCGGCATGATTTTAGCTGCGAAAGAGGTAACTAAGTTCAATACTCATAACCTAAGATGAAACTTAGACTGAAAGACAATGCAAGTCTCCGTACGAATTACATTGCCCGTGTAGCGTATCTTATAAATGAAATTGTATTCAATAGTATATGCATCAATTTCTTCATTCGGTGATGAAAATAATTCATTATTGACTAAGATGTATACAGTTTATAGCCTAATAAATTACTTTATATAGAAAATAAGACTTAGATTGTTGTATCTCGCTAAGAAATGCAAAATTTAGAAGATCAGCTGTGTTCCTAACAAAACTTGTTTGGATTGTGGTCATGAAAAAACAAATGGCTTATTCTATTTTATTTGCAGTAATTGCTGCCTCTTTCGGTGTATACATCTTTGTTGAGATGCCACATGAGCGGTATGTGTCAAGTATATATGTATTTTTATTTAAATTGATGCCATTTATCTTCGCTTCAATAAGTATAAGCCTGTTGGATCGTAATTTCATTCGAAGTCTAAATCTCCATTTTGTCGCAGTGATTTTTTGTTTCCTGATTTTCTTTGCTGTTTACGTGCCAAAAATGTTCTTTGACGTAATGGTAGGTGAAGGGAAGAATGTATACTACCTTACACTTATCATTGTGCCGTTCATTATTCTGTCGCTTTCGCTAGCTTATCGAATAGGAGGCGGTTCTAGTGGCAATACACTTCGATTGTCATTTGCTCTATTATTGATAATGCTTTCTGGCATAGAAGATCTTGCATTTTTTATTGTTAATACGCATGAAATTGGAGCGTTCAACCCTGTGCCCGAAGTATGGCATTGGGTGTCTCATATCGAGGTTCGGTTAGGCCACCCGCCAAGCAAGTATGAGGTCTACGCCTTTATCATAGGACACTTTGCTCTGGCCGCATTTGTGCTTTTTTACCCTTTTCGTTCTGTTAGCCGCTTGAAGCCCATTTTTGGAGTGCAGGAAGCGTGATGGGCACCCGTCGGCTTAATCCTTCTCCTTTCGCACACATCAAAGTTATTGTTACCTGTGTTCGGTACAGAATTGCGCATGCGGTTATGAAAAGCCTCTCCGAGGCTGGAGCAAGAGTGATTGCAGGTGACTGTATTGACAGGCCGATTGGTAGGTATTCGAACTACTGTGACCAATACTTTAAATATAGCGATCCGTTCGATGACCCAGAAAAATTCGTTCAGGCTATAATTGCAAAAGCGAAAAGTTCCGGCGCAAGCCTCATTGTACCAACTTTCACGGAAACCCAGATAATTGCAAGATACCAGGACCGCCTTTTAAAAGAGGGGGTTAGAATGATACTTTCTCCAAGTGAACTCATTCAATACGCTGATGACAAGGCTGCGATAACCAAGCATGCGCAGAAGCTAGGATTGAAGGTCCCGCCTTCCTGGTACCCAAAGTCAATATCGGATGTGCACTTGTTGCAAGCCGAGCTGCCTTACCCTGTAATCATAAAGTCAAAAGGTGGAAAAGCGGGTGAAGGGCAAAGGATTGTCCAGAACTCTGAACAACTTATCCCTGCATACTTGGATCTGGTCGATGAGCTAATGCCATCTGAAGAAACGTTCCCCTTTGTCCAGCAATTGGTGAAAGGAATGAACATCGGTGCGGCTTTTATTTTTTTTAATGGGAGACAACAGGCTTCCTACAGTTTTGAAGTTGGAAGAACATTCAGGCGGGTTCACTCCATCGACAGGCGCAGCGTACGTCATAAGAAGGCAATTGAGGATGGCAGGTGCTTACTGGAAGATTTGAATTGGCACGGCGTGGCTCAGTTAGACTATATCCTGGATGCTGAGACCGGAGTTCCTTATCTGCTTGAGATTAATCCAAGGTTTTGGGGGTCTGTTAGCAATGCGATTGAAGCAGGAGTAGACTTCCCAAAGGTCTTATTGCAGTTAGATCAAGGTGATGTTTCACCGATTTCGAGACCTCAAAAAGATGGCATACGGTCCATCTGGTTTTACCCTTATTTGCTCTCAGCTAGCCAATCACTGTTTTCCGGTAGGTTTCGTGAGTTTTATGCTCACTTGTTTAATCCGTTTAGCAGTCATATCCGATTTGATGATTTATCAATCTCTGATTTGAAACCGACCCTCTACGAGCCCGTGCTTGGATTGCTCAATGTGCTGCGTACCGGAGGCTTGGCGCTAGACACTCGAAAAGAAAAGGGAGGACCGTGGTTGTGACGGATGGTTCCACCCTACAAGCTGCATACGTGAATAAAGGAATCCGCTCCAGAGAGATTGCGGTTGTTATCGGAGCTGGCTTTTATGGCTGTACGCTTGCTTTAGAGCTGGCGCGTTACTACCAGTCGGTGGTTTTGATAGAATCCGAAGAAGCGATTATGTGCCGGGCGTCCTATCACAATCAAGCGCGTGTTCACATGGGGTATCATTATCCGCGCTGCCTGAAAACGGCACAAAGTTGCCGGAGAAACTACCAGCAGTTTTTGAACGAATTTCCTGACACCATAGAACACTCTTCGCCATCTTATTACGCAATTGCCCAAAAAGACTCAAAAGTCACAGCGCAGGATTTCGAGGAATTCTGCCAACGCATCGGAGCACCTTTACAACGATGCGATCTTAGAACGGCTTCTGCCATCGCACCGTATGGCGTCGAGCAAGTATATAAAGTTGTAGAGGCGTCTTTTAATGCCTTTAAGCTGCGCCGAGATATGGCAAGTAAATTGCGGTCTGCGAATGTCAAAACAATGCTCAGTACGCGCGCAGTACAAATTTCGAAAACCAATAGTTCCTATAGCGTTTTAGTTGAACACTCCAATGTAAGTTCAAGCCTTCCTGCCGATGTAGTTTATATTTGCGCTTATTCGGATATAAATCGGCTGCTGATGCGAAGTGGGATGCGGACTGTGCCCTTGCATCACCAGCTTACCGAAATGAGCTTGTTAGATAGTTCCAGTAAGCTCCCTAACATGTCATTGACGATCATGGACGGACCGTTCTTTTCGCTGACACCATTTCCAAGCCTCGATTTGCAAGTATTATCGCACGTTAGTTATACGCCTCATTTTGTTTGGTTGGATGAGGGTGGAGAAAACCTGCCAGATAGTAAGAAAGTACTGGCGTCCTACCCCAAAAGTAACAATCGGAAGATGATTTTAGATGCGGGGCGCTACTCACCCGCAATTGGAAATTCAGTGTATCTGGAGTCTTTGTGGGCAGTAAAAACTATGATCCCAACCCAACAACACAACGACGGACGTTCTGTATTATTCCGTGAATGTGATGAAGCTGTCTATGCTGTTTTAGGAAGCAAGATCGACAATATTTTTGACATGCGCTCGATGCTGAGAAGAAGATATCAGGAGTATATATATGCATGATAATTCTTTTGTTTCGATAGTTTTCCCTTTGACTACCTTTAATGAGGCCGCAGAAAGATCTATTGTATTAGCAAGTCAACTTATTTCGGAGCAGTATGAAGACTACGAAATAATTCTAGTTGATGATCACCTGGATTTACGATCTGAGGCGAAACTTACAGATCTTACAGAAAAGCATCATAATTTCCGAAATATCCGTCACGGACGTTCATATGGACCGGAAGCTTCTGTAGTGACAGGGATCAACCATGCGATCGGTAACTATGTAGTCGTTTTCCATCCTGAGCAGGACCCTGTGGTAGCCATTCCAGAGATTATTTCTTTTTGCAAACTCCGAGCTGATATCGTGTATGGAGTTGATAAGAGCCAACGAAAAAGAGTTGGTTTTTCTGGGTATCTCAGCGACATATATTATTGGTACCTCAGTCGTTTCACCGACCTTCGCATTCCGCGTTATCATACAGGCCTTCTTTGTTTAAGCCGCAGGGCTGCATCGTCATTTAAGCGGCTAAATCACACCTCCGGAAAGCTTGTATTTTCAAGTAGCCTCAGCAATCTTAAAAGTTGCAGTTTTCATTACAAAGTCATTAAACGAACCGAGCCTTCGGTGGTTGACGCGATTGGTTTAGCAACCGATACAGTCCTGGAAAACTCAGTTCATCCTTTGAAGTTGCTACTAAGCGCCAGTCGTGGCCTCATAGGAATAGCAGGAATTCTATTCTTATTCTTGTCGTGGCAAATAACAACGATACCTCACGAGAATGTTTTCTTTCCCATGTTTATGGGCGCATTATCTGTTGTCTTGCTATTTTCTGTTTGTATGTTGGTTTTACTAGCAGAATACATGCTTCGTTTGTTTCTGCTCCTTCGCCCTAACTCTTCGAATATTGTAGAGAAAGATCGGCGTAGTTCGATCATGTTAAATCCTGATCGGTTGAATGTCATCATAGAGAGGGCGTCGAATGACTAACCTATCCGGCATTCCAAACTATGAGGTCAAAGAGTTCGCGGCAAAAAAAGCTCGTTACTGCCTATGCATATTTGTACTCAATGAAGGTGCTAGAATCCGAAAGCAGCTAAAACGGTGCTCTAAGATCAGTGATACGGTCGACATCATCATTGCGGATGGTGGCAGCACAGATAACTCACTTGATCCCTCGTTTCTTTTGAACCAAGGCGTCAGAACACTTCTGACCAAGGCAGAAACTGGGCGCCTTGGAACCCAGTTGCGTATGGCAATGCACTATGCGCTAGAGCAAGGGTATCAGGGCGTTGTCACGATGGATGGCAACAATAAGGACAATCCTGAACACGCCCTTAGGTTTCTGAGTGCGCTCGACGAAGGATATGATCATGTTCAAGGGTCTCGTTATATAGCGGGTGGGAAAGCCATCAACACGCCGATCCTACGCAACCTGGGCATTTGTTATGTACATGCACCTCTAATTAGCTTTGCGGCAGGTTTCCGCTACACAGATACAACGAATGGTTTTCGTGCCTACAGCAAGGCTCTTTTAACTTCGGATGATATTGCTTTGTTCCGGCCAATTTTTGTGGGCTATGAATTACATTATTACCTAGCTATTCGGGCGGCTAACATTGGAATGAGGGTTAAAGAGGTTCCAGTGACTCGGTCCTATCCCCGTTACGAAAAGACACCCACAAAGATAACGCCAATCAAGGGTAATCTAACGATTATTGTCAAACTGCTGATGGCAGTACTAGGACAATTCAACCCACCAAAAAATTCGGCAGACAGGGCAGCTTCATGAAATCAAGAGCCTTATTGGGTTATACTGGGTACGTCGGCAGCACACTTCGTCAAAGTAATCACTATACTGCCGTTTTTAACTCCACGAATATTCAATCAATTGATGGGAAAGAGTTCGACCAAATCATCATAGCTGCAGCTCCAGCTGAAAAGTGGAGAGCCAACCAGCATAGTGTTGCAGATCTGCTGAATATTGAGAAACTAATTGGGCATTTGAAACAGGTAAGTGCCAGACAGGCAGTCCTGATTTCTACTGTCGATGTTTATCCCGACCCTATTGGTGTGAATGAAACGAACCAGATTGATGCTGATCAGAACCATCCCTACGGCCGTCATCGCTTATTGTTAGAAAGAGAAGTTGCTGGACTGTTTGCCACTAAAATAATCCGTCTACCGGGTCTGTTTGGTAATGGGTTAAAGAAAAACATCATATTTGATTATTTAAATGACAATCAGATTGAAAAAATAGACACCCGATCCCAGTTCCAGTTCTACAATATGGCCCGCCTTGCATACGATATCGAGCGTATCGTGGAAAATGACCACATGTCTGTCGTCAATTTGACTGTTGAACCTGTCAAGGCCGCACAAGTTTCTCTTGCGTGCACTGGCAGGGAACACAAAAATCATCCCCTCAAAGCTCCACCGCGATACGATGTGAAATCAATCTACGCAGAACAGTTTGGCGGAAGAAATGGATATTTCTACTCCGCTAACGAATGTCTAACGGACATTGCTGCTTTTTCAAAAGTGCAGAGGGAAAATGCCTGAGAAATTATCTGTTTCGGCAATCGCATGGCCTGCAAATCGTGAATTAGAGTTTGCGAAATTATTGGAGCAGAACGCAATCCAAGGTATTGAGGCAGTTCCACACCGCGTTCTTAATTCTGGCAAGACAGCTGTCGCCTACAAACGTTTTTGGGCGGAGCGCGGTATACAAATTTGTGCAATGCAGGCGCTGTTATATGGTGCGCCTCCATTCCACCTTTTCGGGGGACGGGAGCTGCGCGACAAAATGACTTCCTATTTAAAGATGGTCCTTCAAATGGCAGGGGAGTTAGAAGCAAAGGCGCTGGTATTTGGCTCACCAAAACAACGCATACGCGGTGCTCTCGATCTTGATCAAGCTATGTCGATTGCGGCGGATTTTTTCCATACACTTGGCGAGTATGCCCTGCAATTTGACACAAAAATTTGTATTGAACCGAATCCGGAAACTTATGGCTGTGATTTTGTTACGAAGGTCTCTCACGCAGAGACACTCGTAAATAAAGTGGGAAGCGCGGGTTTTGGATTGCATTTGGACGCGGGTGGAATGTTCCTTTCTAAGGAAAAGCCAGAGAGCTGTCTTAAGGCTCTTGGCAGTAAAATCTGCCACTTCCATATAAGTAATCCAGATTTGGATCCGATACACATCACGGTCCGTGATTTGGAGCAGCACCATTTCAAATGTGCGGATTCTCTAGCGTCCATTCATTATGATGGGTGGCGCTCAATTGAGATGAAATCTACGCCAAACATAGATCGCGACTTGATCTCAGCTATCAATTACGCCCGCGCCATCTACTACACAAAAAGTAAAAGTCTTGGGCGGGTTCATTGAACGAACATTCCTTTTCAAAAGCACTTCAAAATGACTTGCTGTCCAGTCCGGGAACCAAACTTACGTGGTTGTTCTTGGGAAGTGTTGTTTTTCGCGTGGTTTCCGCTCTCACAACAATAATGTTGATCTACTTTTTGACGGCTGGAAACTACGGTGAATTAATGACTGTCGTTTTCTGGTCTCAACTCATCGGCCTTGTTTCCAGTGCAGGCCTCGCAGATCTAATCATAAAACGTCGAAGCATGTATTCTATGCCGGATACAGCAACTCAAGTTCTGCATGCTTGGGCTATTGCAATTATTCTTGGAGCAACATTAGTATTTTTTCTTTATGTTACATTGTTGAGGAGTACTCTTAGTCAGGAAGCGAACACGGTCTTTTTTTTATGTGCGAGTTCGAGCATATTTCTTGCGATGAACTATATCTCGCAGGGTGCTATGCGCTCGAGCGGTAAGGTGATTACTCAAGCGCAGATGTTAATAGCTGCAGCACTTGTAACGAACTCAGGTTTGGTATTCATTGCTTGGAAGTATCAGAGTCTGCTATTTCTTGGATATTGGTACCTTGTTGCATTATCCATACTTTTTTTGGTTAATATGGCTATTTTGGTACACTATGGCTTATTTGGCATCAGAAAGTTTACTGTCGCTTTTCTAGCTAGAATGCTTCAACAAACCTTGCCTTATGGGATTGTTCAAGTTCTCTACCTTCTTCTACCTATATTGTCTTCAACCATAGTTTTGGTCCACTTTGGAAAAGATGTCGCCGGAAGCAATAATGTGGTCATGGCTCTTTTTATGGCTGCAGCTAACATCGCACTTATTTTGGATCATGCTTTTTTCCCAATGCTCTCAGTGGCAGTGCGGGGAAGGGGACATCTCTGTTCGGCATATTTCCTTATGAGTATTTTTTTAAGCCTCCCTGCTTTGGCTCTATTTGGATTTCATGGTGACTGGATCGCTTCTATCTTCCCTGCAGGCTATACATCAGTAAATAGCATCATAATCGTTTTAGCGTTTCTAATCCCGATTAGGTTTGGCAGCCAATGCTTATCTGTTGTGATACGTCTTGGTGGGTCGCAAAGAATTACGATTCTAAGCTTGTGTGCGGCGGTATCGTTGTTAGGCATGTACGGGCTTTGTATGCGTTACATTCCAACTTTTTCGGAGAAAGTTGAATCTCCAGCGATGGTTTTGCTTTTGGTTGAAGCCAATGTATTTTTAGTGTTGTTGACGGTTACCCATACGATTTTGGTTAAGTCAGCAATCTTTCAAGGTTTAAAGGCAATAACTTATTCAACATCTCTTGCTGGTGTTACCCTGGTTTTGCTTAATAATTGCGGCTTTGTACCTTGGTTCGGAATCTTGATCAGCGGAATGGTATACATCGGAACTTTCGCTCTAAGTGGATCCGTGAAATTAATACGTGATTGCTTACGCTATGAGCTTCAAAGTTGACGCGGAAAGATACTTCGAAGTTTTTTCTATAATGCGTATCTTTTAGGCATATTAACTTCTCTGAAGCTCACAGGATCGCGGTCATCTAACTGGCCTGTTTGTATGGGGCTTGTCTAGCTGAGCATGAGGGATCAACGTTCAGTCAGTTTGGCGAGCGTCACAGCTCCGGGAATGCCTTGGGTTAAGTCGATCCCGGTCAATCTGCCTATCTGGTAGCTTGCTTAAGCCGTGCCAATATGCACAACAGAGAGGAGATAAAGTAGGACATGCCTATTGAGGTGTAAATTGGGGAAAGGTTCCGATCTAAATGGCGATAACCAAGCGTTTTTGTACACCATGCGTGAGGGACGCCGCGTGTCTCTTTTATATAAGTTCGAACGCGTCGATGGGGGGCTTGCTAGACATTCGGTAGGATAACATTATTGTGGCACAAATAACGTCCAGCTACATAACAAACTACATAACATTTTGTCCCTTGCGAGAAATCTGACAAGAAATGTTTATACGTTAACATATTGAAATACATATCAAAATTTCTTTTTTTACGCATGTACTCCAACTTCTCAAGAAATCCCTCCGTGTCCGCCATTTCCCTAATGTGCTGATTTATAGTTTTGATTGAAAATCAGCAGCTTAGTACCCCCACCACTTTTTCATAGATGGCAGAATGGCCAGTTTTGTAGCACAATTTCTGCAAGCGGGTTCCGAAGCGCTTTCAGCAATATGACCCGCGCGAAAAAGTTCTGACCTCTCTTCACACCGATAGCCGCGAAACTGCATTGCGTAAAATGGGGAGAGCTGTTTGATGGCCGCGTGCCAGCTGCTGAGGCTTGGGCAAAAGGTGATCCAGAGCGCCGGATTTTCCCTTGAACACCATCCTTGCGTCTTGGCAGCCTTCAGATCCCATTCAATGCGCCCGCGTAAACGGTGTGCGGTTTACGGGATGCGGCCCCAAATGGGTTTCACGACGCTCAGGACGGCGCCTATGCCGATCTGGTCCACTGGACTGCTCAGATGTAAGCGCAATAAGTCTCAAGCGTAGAGCCTCACTGAGCTCAGTGTTTTTCAGTCCTCAACTCGGCTTTTTTGACATTGAGGAAGTCTGTGGCTGCCTTTCCGAAGGAATGGTTTGAGTATCCTGGTCGGGCTCCCCGATCAGGTCGCGTCCACTCAGGACGTGATTGCTGGCTTCTTGGTGTAGCAGTCAGGTCAGAACAGTGTGGATTTTCTCTTCTGATGAATAATAGTTGCGGGTCTTGCGCCGGATATCTTTGACTGCCTTTTCAGCGGGAGCGCTCGCAGCCTTTGTGTTTTGCCTCAATCCTCACTTCTATCGTCGTGATCATGGGCCTAAACACCCCCTTACTCAAATCCGTAAGCCTGTTCCATAGTTGCTAATGACAGACAGAGCAGACCCATGACCGTTCTTTTGTCAACGGCCTACGGCCTGTGGGGCAAACAAAACGGCAGATGCTCTGAGTAATCCTTACTGAGAAGTCCCGTGGTCAGAAATGTTGGCATCGTCGGACTTTTACGTCTCCTGGCAGACATCATAGTTTTCAGAAGCAAACGCGATCATAGTGCCGCCTCCCTTGTAAGAAAGCCCACGGTACGAACAGCGAGGCGCATCACGCCGTTTTTTAACCGCTGGCCATGTTCACCCCAGCGGTACACGTACCTTCTGTCTACTGCGTCGATAGATTGGGTCTAGGCCTGCGTACCTTACCATAAGTCATCAATGACAAACATTCGCCACTATCGGCGCTATTTGTTCATCGGGCCAAACTGGGAAGACGATGAACAAATAGCCGCAATCCTTTCTAAGGGAGGAACCATGATCTTTACAAAAACAGCTCGTCTACTAACGACGGCAGCCTTCGCCTGTGCTGCGATGCCAGCACTTGCGCAAGAAGTTGAGGTCCTACACTGGTGGACCTCTGGCAGTGAAGCTGCGGCACTCAACATACTGAAGGAAGACCTCGCACGCCAAGGTATCAGCTGGCAGGACATGCCCGTAGCAGGCGGCGCAGGCGAGGCCGCGACGACAACGTTGAAGGCGCGCGTTTCGGCCGGTAACCCACCGGTCGCGGCTCAAGTCTTGGGCATGGGTGTCACCGAATGGGCGACGGAAGGTTCATTAGGCGACATTAGCGTGATCGCAACTGAGGAGGGCTGGGATGCGGTGGTGCCGGAAGCGGTCAAACGTTTCGCTACCGATGACGGCAAATGGGTGGCCGTTCCGGTCAATATTCACCGGCCAAACTGGCTATGGATCAACAGAGAAATCTTCGAAGAGCACGACCTGACACCGCCGACCACCTGGGAAGAATTCAACACCGTCGCCCAGACTTTGAAGGATGCAGGCGTGACGCCGCTGGCTCATGGTGGCCAGCCTTGGCAAGATGCCACGATCTTCGATGACGTGGTACTCGGCCTTGGTGGGCCGGAATTTTATCGTGCAGCGATTCACGAACTTGATCCCGAGGCTCTGGGTTCGGACACGATGAAGGCGGTCTTCGATGAAATGCGGGTCATCCGCGGCTTCGTCGATGACAATTTCTCGGGCCGTGACTGGAACCTTGCAACCGCGATGGTCGTAAACGGCGACGCTGCCATGCAGCTCATGGGTGATTGGGCCAAGGGCGAACTGCTGGAGGCCGGCGTAACACCGGGTGAACAAGTACTCTGCGTTCCCGCCCCGGGAACCGAAGGGTCATACCTGTTCATTACCGACTTCTTCGCATTCTTCGATGTGAGCGAGGAGAACCAAAGTGGACAACAAGCCATGGCCAGTGCCCTGATGTCGCCGAAGTTCCAGGAAGAATTCAACCTGATTAAAGGTTCGATCCCAGCGCGCGCGGACGTGCCTAGCGCGAACTTCGATAGCTGCGGCCAGCAAGCGATTACTGATATTGCGGAGGCCAATGCCAAGGGAACGCTTATCGGCTCACTCGCCCACGGTCATGCCCAGACGCCTGCCGTTCAGCTCGCCATCTTCGACCTCGTGACGGAGCATTTCAATTCCGACATGTCTTCTGAGGATGCTGTTGAGGAACTGCTGCACGCAGTCGAAGCGGCGCAGTTGTAGTTGCGACCACATCCCTCTCAGAACCTCGCAATTGCGGGTGATTATCCTGGGTCTGTGCTTACAATTCCTGATGAGCACAGACCCAGGTCCTTTACAGAGTGTGTTGCGCTCGCCGCACTCCCAGAAAGGAGGCCATATTGGCTCAAGTTCCAGAAGGCGGATCAGCACTAAAGTTCTCGAAATCCAAAGGCGACTGGCTGCGTGACGCGCTTCCAAAACTTGTATTGAGTCCATCGGTCGCGATTAGCATGATCTTCGTGTACGGTTTCATCCTGTTCACGATCTACCTGGCATTCTCTGATTCAAGAATCCTCCCGAGTTACGGTTGGGCCGGATTGCAGAACTTCCAGAACTTGTTCACGTTGCGCGCCTGGAACATCGCGACGATCAATCTCGCCATTTTCGCAATTCTCTACATCGGCATTTGCTGCGCATTGGGGTTGCTGCTCGCGATCTTACTTGACCAGAAAATCCGAGCGGAAGGTTTTATCCGAAACATCTACCTCTACCCTATGGCACTGTCTTTCATCGTGACCGGTGTGGCGTGGAAATGGATCCTTGACCCAGGCATCGGACTTGAAGCGGTTGTGCAGGGCTGGGGGTTCGAAAACTTCGAATTCAACTGGATCAAGGACCGAGACATGGCGATCTACACCATCGTCATCGCAGCTGTCTGGCAAACCTCGGGCTTTGTGATGGCAATGTTTCTCGCGGGACTGCGCGGCATCGACCAAGAAATCCTGCGCGCCGCCGAGGTGGACGGGGCATCGACATTTGCCCTTTATCGCCGGATTGTCATTCCGCAACTACGGCTTGCTTTCATGTCGGCTTTCGTGGTGCTCGCACATATGGCGATCAAGTCCTATGACCTCGTTATCGCACTGACGAATGGCGGCCCGGGCATTGCTACAACCATGCCCGCGACTTTTATGTATTCCTACACGTTTACCCGCAACCAGATGGGGGTCGGTTCTGCATCGGCAGTGATGATGCTGATGACCATCGCCGCGATCACCGTACCGTATCTGTGGTCCGAGTTGAGAGGGAGCAAGCAATGAGCATTGCATCCTCAACCCACCGCATTGCGCGCTTTGCGCTCTATGGGGTTCTCGCACTCTTTTGCCTTTACTACCTGATGCCGCTCTACGTGATGGTCGTGAACTCGTTGAAACCGCTCTCGGAAATAACTTCCGGCGGCATGATCGCCCTGCCGAAAGAATGGACTGTCGCACCATGGCGCAACGCCTGGTCGGAAGCACAGGTCGGCGTGGAGGCAACCGGAATGCGTCCCTACTTTATTAACTCCTTCCTGATGGTTATCCCAGCGGTCGCCATCGCTACCATCCTCGGGGCGCTCAATGGTTACGTGCTGACGAAATGGACCTTCAAGGGCTCGACGATCCTCTTTGGTTTCCTCCTGTTCGGTTGCTTCATCCCGTTTCAGATCGTACTCATCCCTATGGCACGTGCACTCGGGATGATGGGGCTTGCAGGGACGGTACCGGGGCTTATTTTTGTCCATGTGGTCTATGGCATCAGCTTCTCCACGCTCTATTTTCGTAACTACTACGCAGCCTTTCCGACCGAGTTGGTCCGGGCTGCGCAGATCGATGGGGCGGGCTTTTTCACTATCTTCTTCCGGATCTTGTTGCCCAACTCCGGTCCGATCGCAGTGGTCTGCGTGATCTGGCTGTTCACGAATATCTGGAACGACTTCCTCTTCGGCGCATCCTTCTCGGATTTCAACAGCCAACCGATGACCGTGGCTCTTAACAACCTGGTGCAGTCGTCCACCGGCGTACAGGAATACAACGTCCACTTCGCCGGCGCGATCATTGCCGCCCTGCCTACACTCCTCGTCTACATCGTCGCCGGCCGGTTCTTCGTCCGCGGATTGATGTCCGGCTCCGTGAAAGGATAAGACAATGAGCTTTCTCGATATCGATAAGGCGACCAAATCGTATGGCGCTGTGCGCGTTTTGAACGAAACCGATATTTCCGTTGAAGAGGGGGAGTTTCTCGTTCTGGTCGGCCCATCTGGCTGTGGCAAGTCCACGCTGCTGAATATGATTGCTGGGCTTGAAGGTGTCAGTTCGGGAGAGATCCGCATCCGGGACAGGCGCATGAACGACATTAAGCCCGCTGACCGCAACATCGCGATGGTGTTCCAAAGTTATGCGCTCTACCCGAACATGACGGTGAGGAGTAATATTTCGTTCGGTATGGAAATGCATGGCGTACGGAAAGCGAAACGCGAGGAGAAGATCGCCGAAATCGCTGAGCTTCTGCAACTCACGCCATTTCTGGACCGCAAGCCGGGCCAATTATCCGGGGGGCAGCGTCAGCGTGTCGCCATGGGACGAGCGCTGACCCGCGACCCGGATGTCTTCCTGTTCGACGAACCGCTTTCTAACCTTGATGCCAAGTTGCGCGTGGACATGCGCACCGAGATCAAGAAACTGCATCAGAAACTTGGTACGACGATCGTCTACGTGACCCATGATCAGATTGAAGCGCTGACGCTCTCGACCCGCATTGCGGTTATGTTTGGCGGCGAAGTACAGCAACTCGGCACGCCGCAGGAGATCTACGATAACCCGACCAACATGTTTGTTGCAGGCTTCATGGGATCTCCAGCGATGAACTTGCTGCCGGCCACACTGCGCGATGCTGAGGGTGGTGTCGCCGTCGAACTCGCGCTTCCGGATAGCAGCTATATCTCTCTGCCTTTCCCTCGCGGCGCAACGCTGTCAGGGCAGGATGGCCGAGCGATCGTGCTCGGCATCCGGCCGGAAGCAATGACGGACCCTGAAAGCGCCGATGCCGAAAGTCCCGCGATCCATCAAGCCGAGCTATCAATCGACGTCATCGAGCCCGCTGGGTCGGATACTTATGTCACCGTCAGCCTGTGTGGCAAAGACGCCATTGGCCGCTTTCGCGCCAACACGTCGGCCCGCGCTGGCGCGCGCTTTCCCTTCTCTTTCGACATGGCAAAGGCGGTGGCGTTTGATCCGGAAACTGAGCAGCGGATCGATTGAACACCTTTGGGAACTTCGATGATGGCAAACGAAATGGACCAACTTCGTGAGAGCGGTAGCATGCTAAGTAACACTCAGCGGATCACACAAGACCAACTGGTGAAACAGCTGGCGTCTTATCCGCCCGGTCGACGCCACCTTGTGGCGGTCGTCGGGCCGCCAGGGTCCGGTAAGTCCACGTTAGCGGAGGCTCTGGCTGCCGCGATCAACGAGACGTCGCCGGACTGCGCGGCGGTCTTTCCAATGGATGGCATCCACTTCGACGATGCGATCCTTGAAGAGCGGGGCCTATGCCAGAGAAAGGGCGCACCGGAGACTTTCGACGTAGCCGGGTTCTGTCACCTCCTTGACCGGCTTCGTCGCAACCAGGAAGCCGAGATTGCGGTGCCGGTTTTCGACCGGGATCTGGAGATCTCCCGAAACGCAGCACGGATCATTCCCCATTCG
This sequence comes from Pseudovibrio japonicus, assembly GCF_014651595.1. GTDB lineage: Bacteria > Pseudomonadota > Alphaproteobacteria > Rhizobiales > Stappiaceae > Pseudovibrio > Pseudovibrio japonicus. Next base: position 100,721 of record NZ_BMXE01000010.1, read on the forward strand.
GTCGAGCTTCTCATCGTGGAGGGCAATTACCTCCTGCTGGATCGCCCGTTCTGGCGCGACATTGCCGCGTTCTTCGACCTGACCGTGATGCTCGATGTCTCCGCTGTGGAGTTGCGGCGCCGGCTCTATGCCCGCTGGCGCGGCTATGGTGTCGAGGATGCAGAGGCGACCCGCCGCGTTGAGGAAAACGACCTGCCGAACGGGCTAATCGTTCTGAACCAATCCCGCTCAGCCGACCTGACATTACGTGAGGAAGACTGTGCAGTGACAAACTGATAGAGGAACACAACATGCCCGGATTCGACAAAGGCCCCATTCTTGTCACCGGCGCCAGCGGTGGTATTGGGGGAGCAACCGTCCGCCAGCTTGTCGCAGCTGGCGCTGAAGTTATCGCCAATGGTCGTAATCAAGACACGCTCGCGGCGCTCTCTAAGGAAACCGGTTGCCAGATGCTTCCATTCGATCTGGAAAGCGAAGACAGTATCCGCGAGGCGCTCGACGGGCTCGACCTCTGGGGCGTGGTCAACTGCGGCGGCTTCGGCGGTGAGATTGCGACGCCGATGGAGACGGATATTTCGATCTTCGACAAGGTGATCTCGATCAACGCCCGAGGTGCGCTGCTGGTGACGAAATATGCCTCCCGATCAATGATACGCCTCGAAAAAGGTGGTGCCATCGTAAACGTGTCGAGCCAGGCCTCGCGAGTGGGACTGAAGGGACATATCTCCTACGGTTCCTCCAAGGCAGCGCTCGACAACATCACCCGCGTTTCCGCTCTCGAACTCGGCCCCTATAGAATCCGAGTCAACGCGGTAAACCCGACCGTGGTTATGACACCCATGTCCGCCAGTTATTGGGGGCGCCCTGAAGTCCAAGAGCCTTACCTCGAGACCATGCCGCTCGGTCGTTGGGCCACCGAGGACGAGATCGCGGCGCCCATCGTGTTCTTGCTCTCAGATGGCGCTTCGATGATTTCGGGCGTCACTCTTCCCATCGACGGTGGTTATACGGCGGTCTGATTCCTGCTGCCCCGCGACGGGCCGAAGCCTTGCTTAATCTGGAGCTAATCCCATGCTTGATCTTTCGCTTGCCTCTCTTGGCAGCGCGCCCAAAATCGTCGCAACCCCGGGCTACGACCGCCAGAACCTCAGCGCAGGCATCCTCCATATTGGGGTTGGCAATTTTCATCGCGCCCACATGGCCCACTATCTGGATAGGCTTCTTGCGAAGGGTCTTGGCCATGACTGGGCGATTGTTGGGGCGGGGCTGAAGCCGGGTGATGCCCAGATGCGCGACAAGCTCGAAGCACAGGACTGGCTGACCACCGTGGTCGATCTCGAAGCCGACTCCGCGAACGCGCGGGTCATCAGCGCGATGATCGACTATGTCGATATTGCCCCTATGGCGATCCTCGCGCGGCTGTGTGATCCCGCGATCCGCATCGTTTCTCTGACTGTCACCGAGGGGGGGTATTTCCTCGACAGCGCCGGTGCCGTCATCGTTGACCACCCCGAGATCCAGGCTGACGCACGTAATCCAGAGGCACCCCGGACTGCCTTCGGTCTGATAATTGCTGCCTTGCGCCGACGTCGCGAGGCGGGTACCGTTCCCTTTACCGTGCTGTCCTGCGATAATCTCCCGGCCAATGGCAAGGTGGTTTCTGGCGTCGTCACCGCACTCGCCCGTATGCAGGATCCGGCGCTGGGAGACTGGATCGCGGCCGAGGTCGCCTTTCCCAATAGCATGGTCGACTGCATCACACCCAGAACAGGAAAGAAGGAGCTTGCGCTGGTGCGTGATCGCTTCGGCATCGAGGATGCAGCACCCGTTATCTGTGAGCCTTTCCGGCAATGGGTGATCGAAGACCATTTTCCCGCTGGGCGCCCGCCACTGGAGGAGGTCGGCGTCGAGTTCGTCGAGGATGTCACCACGCATGAGATCATGAAGCTACGGCTGCTCAACGGGAGCCATGCGAGCCTGTGCTACGCGGCTGCCCTCATGGGCCACGAATATGTGGACGCTGCCTTGGCGGACGAGACCCTATCGCGCTGGCTCGCCGAGTTGCCACGTCGGGAGACAATCCCCTGCCTCGCGCCGCTGGAAGGGGTGGACTATGCCGCCTATCTCGATCAATGCATTGAGCGGTTCCGCAATCCGGCCATTGCAGACACGATTGCCCGCCTGGCCGAGAACGGCTCGGACCGGCAGCCAAAATTCATCCTACCGACAATCAGGGAAGCATTATCGCGTAATTTGCCGTTGGAAGGTCTGGCTCTCGAAATTGGGCTCTGGGCCCATTTCTGTTCCGAAAAACCGATTCCGCTAGAGGATCCATTGGCGGAGACTCTGAACGAAGCAGCACGAAATGGCGCCGCGGCCTTTGTCAGAATAGAAGGGGTGTTCGGTGATCTCTCCGGCAATGCACGCCTCATTAAGGCCCTGGAAGCGGCTCTTGCAATTATTGCGCAGAAAGGTGTCCGTGGTGCAATCGAGGCCTATCTTGATCGAGATTGAATGACCCTGTGCTCAGCTTTCGTCGTCGGGCTGGAGTGGCGGACTGTCTAGCACGGTATCTGTTTGGGCCGGTAAACCTTGATCTTAATTGGACACGCCATGCTACGTTGTCTGCTTAATAGGCCGCAGAGACTGATTGTAAGAACCTCGAACAGCGTCTGTTCGCCAAGTGATGAATGCGTTGGATAGCTATAAAACTGCATGTAGCTACCAAGTATGCTCATGGGTGTCGTATATTGTTTACTCGTTCAATTTTTCAGCGGTGCATGACGGATTGGGCTAAAATTGCTGAGCTGTGCCATACAAATCTGCGTTGAGGTCTACAAAAGTGAGGTTCTACACTGTGGGAATTTGCGATCCCGAGCAGCGGAAATATCGTCCGCAAATGGATGCCACCGTTTGATGCTGGGAACGCATAGAAGCTCATTAACTCAAGAGCTAGCGTTTAACTCAACGTTCACAATAAACCCGTTTGAGATGGGACCTTACTACGTACTCTCTTCGGTAGGCTGTGACACATTTTGTGGTACATTTTGTAGAACCTTCAAAACTTAAATATGTAGCTTTCGCTGTTTTATGCTTTGATATTAATGATATTTTTCGTTCAGTTGAGAATTCTGGAAAGCCAACCGTGTCTCCCTCCGTGTCCGCCACTTCTCCTCCTACGGCGTTGAAATTAAATGCTAAAGCGAATACCGCTTTATCTGACCTATTATATCACCCATCATCCCAATAGCTCTTGATCCTTTAATTGTTGGCGTGAACGCTCCCCCCCAGCATTGATATGTACTGACCAGATGTTTGCTACTTAGATGTTTCTTTCCGTGGAGAAGTGGTTTGGATAAATGGGGTTCCTTTGTCCATTCGCGAGGCTGCGGCTTTGGAACGTTGGATTGTGGTCCTGACCGCGTGAGCGATTGTGGTGGTGCTATGTAATCGCTATCTTAGTGTTCCTCTCGAAGCGATAATAGGCACTCTTAACCGGTTCCTTCTCATAGTTGCATCAAACATTTAAAAACGGCACCTCATTTGCGCTTTTACAATCGGTTATTGCTGTCTGTAGTAAATGAAGATGAGGGCAAGTTGCTGAGTAAGAAAGAACCCTCGCGGATGGTAAAGCATGCATAAAGCATTTTTTGCTGTAACTTTTGGTTTGTAACTGCCGGTACTAATCGATCTGTTTGATACAATCGGAGACAAAACGTCCGCTGACGAGCAGGGGAAATATCTTGTAGAACTGCGGTATGTCAGAAGCACCGCATATTTTAGTCGTCGACGATCATAAGCAAATTCGTCATAGTGTTACACGTTTTCTGGAAAAGAACGGCCTGCGAGCGTCATCCGCAAAAGATGCACGTGAGATGGATGTGATGTTGTCGACGGGGCAATACGACCTGATTGTACTCGACGTCATGATGCCGGGCGAAAGTGGGCTATCGGTTTGCCAGCGCATTTCTGCTGGAAGTAAACTGCCCATCATTCTACTAACGGCTCTGGGTGAGGACACGGATCGGATCGTCGGTCTTGAGATTGGTGCTGACGACTACCTTGCCAAGCCTTTCAATCCTCGAGAACTTTTGGCGCGCATCAAAGCCATTCTTAGAAGAACCAGTGTGCCTGAGACGCTCGGCGGAGCGTTTTCAGGCAAGAAGGTGCGTTTTGCTCATCTGACATTGGACACCGACAAACGTCTCTTGATCGCCGATGGCGGCGAGGAGACGCAGCTTACCACATCGGATCATAAACTTCTGACGGTGCTGCTTGAAAGGGCCCGTGTTGTGTTGAGCCGAGAACAGCTGCTGGATCTGACGGCCGGAAAGACCGCAGGGCCTCTGGATCGTAAGATAGATAACCAGATCAGTAGGTTAAGACGAAAAATCGAGCCGGATGTGCTTCGGCCAAGCATCATTACAACTGTGCGGCATGGGGGGTACTGCCTTTCCGCAGATGTTGAGGTGCTGAAATGAAGCTCTGGCCGTTCAACACACTCATTGTGCAATTGACCTTGCTCGTTATTGCTGCGTTGGTAACCGCTCAGATGATCAGCCTGTGGCTTTTCGTCGACGAGAGAAGCCTGGCGATCCGAGCAGCTCTTGGGTTTGAGGCAGCTGGGCGTGCAGCGAATGTTGCCAGACTCCTGGAGAATGCTCCTGCCGATGCGCGACCAGCAATTCTGGAAGCTGCTGATTCACCTCTTGTCCGGTTCAAACTCTCGCGCAATCCGAGCGCGACTGTTGATGATTATTCCGATGGTGGAGTCATTGAAATGCGCGTTCGCCGTCTTCTTGGCGATAGCAACCACAGAGACATTCGGGTAGAAGTCAATCAGGTTGAGGGCAAGATTCTGCCGCTTCCTCATCTTTCGGGCGAAATGGCCGAGATGCATATGGCCATGATGAAAGGGGAGCTGTCAGCCGTTGAGATGAACCTGTCGATTGCCTTGTCAGATGGTCAATGGCTGAACGTAGAAACGCGCTTTGAACGACCTCCACTACAATGGCCATTTTACTCGACGCTCACCTTTGCTTTGTCTGCTGCGCTCATTCTCATCGTTGTCTTTTGGTTCCTGCTACGCCGCTTAACCGGACCGTTGAGAAGACTTGCATCAGCTTCGGATAGTCTGGGGCGAGGGGAGGAAGTCTCTGAGCTTCCAATGGCTGGGCCTCTTGAAGTCAGAAGTCTCATCAAAGCGTTCAACCAGATGCAGGAAAGGTTGACCCGGTTTGTTGCTGACCGGACAAGGCTGCTCGCTGCTCTGGGCCACGACCTGAAATCTCCCTTAACCGCAATGCGTGTTCGTGCCGAGATGGTGGACGATGATGAAACACGGACAAGCTTGATTGACTGTGTTGAGGAGATGCAGTCCATGGTCGAAGCAACTCTCACATTCTCACGTGGTCTCATTGGTTCTGAGGGGACCGAACTCGTTGAAATTGGTGAGTTTCTCGCCTCATTGCAAAAAGATATTCTTGAACCCTTTCACATAAAGCCAGGTCCCGAGGTTTTAATCCGCATTCGACCAATGGCATTTCGGCGGGCGCTGCGAAATCTAATCGAAAATGCCCTTCGCTATGGAGGGGATGCGACGGTCACCTACGAGACTGAGAAACAATCCCTCGTGATTACAATCGAAGACCATGGTCCTGGCATTCCTCAAGAGCAACTGGAGCAAGTTTTTGAGCCCTTCTTCAGGCTGGAAGAATCAAGGTCCCTGGAGACGGGCGGACACGGTCTCGGCTTGTCCATCTCACGTACGATCGTAAGGGCGCACGGGGGAGACGTAGTACTTGCCAATCGTAATAACAAAGGCCTGATGGCTCAAATCAAGATACCTCTTTCTGAAGATGTCCCTCTGTCGGGAGAGAAGGACAACCTGGCTACGCCGGGTTAGAAAAAACAGGATCTCACAATGACACCTGAAGTTGGTCATTTCGCGCTGGCCTTAGCGCTAGCCCTTGCGCTCGTCCAGAGCACGGTGCCAATCATAGGCGCCGCGCGTGGAAATCTCTTATGGATGCGCTCTGCACGTCCACTTTCGATTGGGCAGGTTATCTTCACATCAGTCGCATTCGGAGCATTGATGCAGGCGTTTATTGTCAGTGACTTCACTGTTCGAAATGTTGCTGAAAACTCGCACTCTCTGAAGCCGCTTCTCTATAAGATTGCAGGCATGTGGGGCAGTCACGAAGGGTCGCTGCTGCTATGGGTCCTCATCCTGACGGTCTTTGGGGCAGGGGTCTCGCAGGAGCAGCGTGATCAACGATCTGAAGGGAACACTCCAAGCAACTTAAGGTCCAACATTGAAAAGACAAGGCAATTTGCGACTGCTGCTGTATCCTTACGACAGGCCCTGCAAGAGCTTCCTGAGATTGCTGAGATTGCTGAGCTATCAAGCAGCATAATTTTCGAGGAAACAGAAGAGGGCTTAAACATCTTACTGTTGGACCAGGAAGGCCGCGCCATGTTTCGCGAAGGTTCAAAATACCCCTACGAAGCAACACGGCGTCTGCTGGCAAAAATGGCGCCAATCCTCGCACGGTTGCCAAACCGAATTCATGTTACAGGACACACAACGGGTGGACAGAGAACGGCCTCAACTCCATACTCGACTTGGAACCTGTCAGCCGACCGTGCAAATGTCGTACGGCATATCCTGTCAGAATATGGTGTGCCGCATGACCAGTTTTTCGGAGTAACCGGAAAGGCCGATATAGAGCCGCTTTTCCCGAATGATCCTAACCTTATTGCAAACCGCAGGGTCGAGATCCTGTTAATGGCAGAGGCCCCACCGCTCCCTCCATCTTTAAGCCCGTAACACAACACTTCTGTGGCGCTCAATCCATGTGCTTCAAAGTGGTTCGGAGGAGAGAGGCGTTGGGTTGGATAGGACGACAAACAATTAATTTGTCGCCCGTTCCCCTGTTCGTCGATTATCTGTTCGCGGATATTATCTCAGCAAGTTCGTCGTGCGTCCGCAAACCTGGGTAAACATCATCTCCGATGACGAATGCTGGCGTACCGGTTATGTTAAGTTCCTGAGCCAATTGCATGGACAATTGGATGTGCGCTGCAATCGCTGGATCATCCATGTCGGTCTTCAGTTGGACCACATCAAGTCCCGCGTCCAGAGCAATCTTCATGACTGAGTTATTATCAATGCGGCCCTTGACCCCCATGAGAGCCCAATGGAAGTCCTCGTACTTGCCTTGCTTTCTGGAAGCCAAAGCGGCTCTTGCAGCATATACGGAGCCTTCACCGAGGATCGGCCACTCTCTGAATACGAATCGAACATTGCTATCTGATTTCAGCAAGGCTTCGAGTTCTGGTTTCGCGCGTTTGCAGTATGGGCAGTTGTAGTCAAAGAATTCGACAACGGTAACATCGCCTTGAGGATTGCCCAGAACAGGCGCGTTAGCATCATTTACGAGAAGGTCTCTGCGCTGATCAATCGTAGCCTTGATTCCTGCCTGTGCCTGCGCCTGTCGCATAAGCTGCAATCGTTGAATTGCTTCTTCAATCACCCTCGGGTTTTCTAGGATTGCCTCCAAAGCCAATTCCTTGACGCGTTCGTCGGATACTGTCGCATTGGATTGCGCAAATGCACTGGTTCCCGATATGAATAAGGCTATGAAAAGAATAAAGAAACTACGGATTAATAATATCATTTACGCAAACTCCTTGTGCGTTCATTCATTTCGTCGTGGCGCTTCTGCATTTCTTCGGGCCATTGGGCTTTGATCCACGAGAGAACCGCGATGATCTCTTGATCGCTCAGTGTGTCTTCAAATGCAGGCATGTTTGAATTCAGGTCATCGAGACCCGCAGCTTTTGCCGTTCCGAACTTGGTGATCCGAAAGAGCAAGTCATCATCGTGGTGCCAGGTGTGGCCGGTTTCGTCATGCGGTGGTGCTGGAAGCGAACCATCGGACTTCGCAGTTTTCCAGTCAGGTTCGCCTTCTAGGTTCGCACCATGACAGGGTGCGCAATTTTGGGCGTATACGTCTGCACCCTGAGCGATCAGTGCTTGGTCGTAGGGCCGCAGCATTCTTACTTCTTGCCGGTCATTGGCATAGAAATAAACTGCAGAAGCCACAGCGACGATTGCAAGCAGACCAACGAGCAGAAGTACTTTTTTTCCTGAGTTCATTTTCAAAGCACCAATATTGGGGAGCCAATGGGTACGCGCTGGTAAAGATCAATGATGTCTTGATTCATTAACCGCACGCATCCACTGGAAACAGCCTTCCCGATGGTCCAGTATTCAGCCGTACCATGAAGACGGTAGAGCGTGTCTTTGTTGTCCTGATAGATGTAGAGGGCGCGCGCGCCAAGCGGGTTCTCAAGGCCAGGAGGCATGCCCCCGTTACGCCAGCTCCATTTTTCCAGATCTGGCTCCCGCTTGATCATCTCGTCAGGAGGCGTCCATTTAGGCCAGGCCGCTTTTCGGGCAATTGATGCACGGCCTGACCATTCAAACCCGGCGCGCCCCAGACCAACACCGTAGCGCATTGCCTTGCCGTTTTCCTGAACAAGATAGAGGAAAAACTCACTGGTATCGACCACCAGGGATCCAGCGGGCTCAGATGTTCTGTAATCCACCTGCTGGCGATAGAATTTCTCGGGTATTTTGCTCGGATTGATCGCCGGAAGAGGGAAACGTTCCTCAGGCATTGCCCTGTACATTGAAATATACGTAATGTCCTGCGAGAGCGGTGTCTTTTCCGGTACTGCGGTTTTTGACACGCAACCGCTCACGGCGAGCCCTGTAAGGCTCGCCGTTCCAGCAACAAAAGTTCTTCTTGATAATACTGTCATGTTAGGTTTTGTGACCTGTCGTTAAACGTGTCTGCCGCAAAATGCGCAGACGCGATCCAGAGGCAGGACGACCAATATTAGTTAGTCGTTCTTGGGCTCTTGTTTTGAGTTGGAGTGGCATGACTTGCCCATGAAACGGTGCATTACCAGATGCATGCCAAGGCAGCCCACCAGCGGCGCAGCTAAAAGCAGTGTTTGCCCGACAGACTGGCCAGCTGGTGCGCTCGCGAAAAGTACGCCTGTACCAACTGCCATCGCCGCACAGCATGCCATCATCATGAGGTTGTGCCCCGACATGAGCTTGCGTAGCGGAGATTGCTGGGCCTGCATGGTCCTAACTTGAGGGGCCAAAGCTTTACTTGTTGCACGTGGCTGTTGAGTAGTCATTGAGAAAGATCCATCTTCTATCTGCCTGCGCCCGCCGACATTTGTCGTGTTGATGCGGTCGGGAATCCTGCGATTTGAAAATGGGAAGTTCAACAGAACGGATTGTTACCAGCACCTGATCGGATCAGCTTACTTTGGAGGTGGAAACCACCGCGTACCAAGGCAAGTTTTATCCGATGATGTAAAAGGTTAATTGCAAGCGACATCTGCGTCTCGCGCTGGATGCCTCGCTTTTATGCGAGCCGTGGTAACAAGGTTCAGGGATGCATAGAGCAACCACTTCCCATCAGTTGGCTTGGCCGAAATACGGTCATCGATCCGTTATTCCGGTTTTGAAGCTTCAGCTGAATTTGGGTGGTTGCTCTTTGGGATAGACAATAATCGTCGAGAATACGGGCATCGGCGTAGTCTCAAGCTCAATGCTTGTTTGAAAGACAAACTCTGTGTTGTCGATAACCAACGAGGTGCAATCTGCTGCACAGTTAGACACCTTCGTGGAACTGGCCTTGTCACCGGAGTTGCTACAGCATTTGTCGTGGTGCGAGTATACACTTTGTGTGAGGACAGGAGCATCTACTTTAACGAATGAGCTCAACGCGATCTCGCTGTTATCACTCTGCTCAATGCTAAAGGCAGGGACCGTAGAGATCCCCGAAAATAACAATATCAGAAGAGAAATAACCCAAATACGCATGCGTAGAAACTACCTTAAAGATTGTGGCAAATCCAGATTAAATTGAGCACAACTGCGTTATCCTCATCCGACTTGAAACCACGTATTCATGCCTGCAGCTGCGTGTTCTAGCATATGACAATGAAACAACCATTTGCCCGGATTATCAGCCACAAAAGCAATTTTGACGACCTGGTCTGGGCCAATGAGAAATGTATCACGCCAAGGCTTGTCATCATCAACTGTTGCTCCCGATCGTTCTATGACGCGGAAGTGGTGACCGTGGACGTGCATGGCGTGTGCGAATGCGGTGTCGTTCTTAACGGCCAAAACAACGGTTTCGCCTTGTTGCACTGAGAAGAACGGATCATCTGCTAAATTTGCAACACCATTAAAGGCCCAGATCTGACCTGTTCGACGCATGTCTTCATTGGATAGTACTTGCCCTTTGTAAACGGTCTCGGTGAACCGGCCCATCGCACCACCCGTCATGTCAATCTCAAAAACCTTGGCTTTATCCAGCTCAGGTTCTGGCAGTGGGTTGGGGCGGGGGTAGCGAACAGGTTCTGTTGTGCCTGCACCATCCTTTACCTGGAAGTAGGCGAATTCAAACGGCCTGTCGCCGGACAACTCTTCGAGCGCGAAGTTCTCTTCTGGGATGACGACCAAATCAAGGCGTTGTGCAGGCCCTAACAACATGGGAGCATAAAGAGGAGCAGTCACATCTTCTAGCGGCTGTCCATCATAAGCTAGAACCTTTGCTCCAAAGCGATTGGGATCAAGGTCAAGTATACGTGCATTAGCAGCATTGATGAGGCGCAGCCTGTAAGCTTCTCCACGTTTCAGCTCAAGGGTCGGGCGGCTCTCGCCATTCACGGTCAGCCAGTTGCCCAGTCGCCCGCCGTGGCTCCAATCCATTAAGTTGCCAAGACTCTCAATATCAAAACTGCCGTCGTTTTTCACACGCCAATCGTCGATGACGATCGTGAGGTCATGGTCTTTGTCGAAGGTCGGTTTCTGTTCATCAACGATCAAAGGACCATAAAGTCCGCGTGCGACCTGATTCCAGCTCTTGTTATGCGCGTGATACCAGAACGTACCTGCATCAGGGACTACGAAGTTATACTCAAACTGCTCTCCGGGCATGACTGGCTCTTGAGTCAAACCAGAAACGCCGTCCATCTCATTGGCAATCCGGAGGCCATGCCAATGGATCGACGTTGGTTCTTCCAGATTGTTGATGAGGCGCACCTTGATGCGATCTCCAATGGTTGCCCTGATTTCGGGCCCCGGTGTAGAGTTATCGTAAAGCCACAGAGCAGAGTCTGCCGTATCTGCATTGATGAGTTTTGTCTTTGAGGGGCCAGCTGTAATGTTGATGTAACCATCCGCCGCAAAGGCCACATCAAATAGTGCTGGAGCGGTTGCAAGCATTCCGCTTGCTCCCGCCACCCCAAGTAAACGTCTGCGTGTGATCATATTTTTTAGTTTCTTCCTTCCAGCAAATAAATTGCTATGGCTTCACGGTCTTGGTCCGTGAGAAAAGCGGTCTCATTGCGAACAACTTTGCCCATTGAGCCGCCGAAGACATCGCCATCAGGCATCAAGCCTGTCTGCAAAGCATACTTAAGCGAGTTTACAGTCCAGCCATTTGCCTTCAGCATGTCGCTTGTGATTGAAGGTACGCTGCCACCACCGGGCAGATTATCAGCACCACTCAAGGCCAACTCAGTTTTTCGTGCACCCAATACATTGCGGGGGGTATGACACACGCCACAGTGAGCTGGTCCCTCGACAATATATTTGCCTCGATTCCATGCCGCACTCTTCGCTGGCTCTGAGACGTACTCCTCTGGTTTGAAGTAGAGGCCTCGCCAAAACTTCAAGCCTGCCCTGATACTAAATGGTGGCATCATCTCGTGTGGTTTTGCAGGTTCCGTCACTGCGGGGACCGTTTGAAACGCAGCCCACAGATCAGCGATGTCTTGATCAGAAAACCCTGAATAGAACAGGTAGGGGAAGGATGGGTAATAAGGCTCGCCCTTGGGCGATATTCCCTGTCGCACAGCTTTTGCAAACTCTTCGATAGACCAGGACCCGATTCCAGCTTTGGTATCTGTTGTCAAATTAGGAGAGTAGAAACGACCGAAATCCGTTGGAAACTCAGTTCCGCCGGCCAGTGGCATTCCGCCATTCTCCGTATCTGTATGACAGACGATACAACCTGACATTCTGGCCAGATAAGCTCCTTTTTGAACATCACCTTCAATCGCGGATAGTTTGGGCTCCGATCCAATAGGCCAATAAACTAAAGCAGCGAAGCCCGCTCCTGCTAACGCAAGAGAGGACAACGCACCCAGAAGCCAAACGCGCATCTTCTATCACTTCTCAACGCGGAACTTGGTATGGCATACAGAGCAAGTTTGAGCCGTCATGTTGAACAAAGCTTGCACGGGCATTTCGGCGAGCATATCAGGATCGGGTTCCATAGATTGGGTTCCCATCATGCCCTGACCCATCATCCCTTGGCCCATCATTCCGCCATTGCCCATCATCATTTGTGCACTCATGCCCGAACCAGAAGCTGGCTGCTGTAGCCCCTTGTCAGTGGCACGGCCCAAAGCTGTCGCGTAAAGCCCTAGCTTCTCAGAAAGATCTTCAAACTCTTGCCAATTTGACCAGATAGCAGGCAGGGCTTCTGAAGGCCCACTGATGCTGTCTTTGGGGAAAAGGGCTGTCAGTGCCTCACCAGAATGAGATTGCAATACTGCTGCGCTGTTGCGGACTGTTTCCGCATCATACGTGCTATCACCGCGCATCATCCCTGCAAGTGACTTCATAGCTTTTCCCATGGCGCCCATAGCCACCATGCGTTCTTTTACGACACCTGTTGCTCCGTTATGAGCTATCGCACCCGCAACGCTCGAGACGACCAATGCACTAGACGCAATAATCACCAATAACTTCATTAATTTCACTCCCAATCCCAGTTTTTTGGAAAGGCATATTTGCCCTAAACACGACTAGGAAAAGGAGCGTGGAGGTGGTGGGTCTACCGCCTTGACTTTTGAGAGTCTGTTTTGTGAAGAAAAATCGTGAAGGGACTCATCGTCCGAAGGAATTCTTGTCCTGATTTCACTCGTCAACGCTAGCAGATTAGCTCCGCAGTGTACGGTCTCTATATCAATCGCCGAGAAACGTTGAAATTCAGGATGGGAATGAGGTGTATTCTGCGCACTTTCGCCTTGATGAACATGATCCGTATGGCTTCCAAACGCGTGATTGTAAGTGCCACCCGCAACAAGAAACGCCAGAAACGCGGCGGAGATAACAAATCTTGAAACGTATGCTAACAGCCCGTGTCTCATGTTGTCTCCAGATACCCCAATCGCCCCTCCCATGAGGCGCCTTATTCCCAGCGAAGGTAATATTAACATCAAATAATATGAAAATGCACTACGCTAATGTATCGAAATGTATCCTTGACCCCTGTGTCCTAGTAAGTTGTATTGATTTGGCAATTTCCTTTGTAAAGTCAGGACTGCACCCCTCAGTCAATTTCGAAAACAAGATCATGCTGCCGTAGTGTTCGCAGGTGATACTCTTTTGGATGCTAAGAATGTTGATGTTCAGGCAGCTATTGAAAGCTTGCGTAGTCGCAAGTTTGGCCACCCTTTTTTCGTATAGTGCTCTTGCTGCCACCTCAGAGTATGTCATCAAACCGGCAATTAAAGCGAGGCTTCTTACGGTTCAAAATGGTGTCCCAGCAGACACCGCAGTACTATCCGCCGGTATCCAGCTAGAACTAGACGCAGGATGGAAAACCTATTGGCGCTCGCCTGGCGAGGTTGGCATTCCGCCTCAGGTGGATTGGTCGGCATCGCAAAATGTTGCAAACGTGCAGTTTGAGTGGCCGGCACCCGTCCGCTTCACTGCATTCGGAATTGAGAATTTCGGGTATGAGGGAGAGGTCGTTTTTCCAATTCAGGTTAAACTGGACAACCCAGGCGAGCCCGTGGTTTTAGCCGCAAAGATGTCGGTTCTTGTTTGTTCGAATATCTGCGTCCCTCAAACTCTGGACCTGTCCCTGGCACTTCCCAAAGGCTCAGAGATCGATCGGGCATCTGGTGCTCTGATTGCAAAGTACGCGAAGAAGATACCACTTGAAGGAGATCAAGCCGGAGTAGAAACAGCGCGTGCATTCATCGATGAAGACCGTACCGAATTCATTGTCAATTTGGCCGCAACAAACAGGCTGAAACAGCCAGACGTATTCCCAGAGTTGGGTGCAGGAACAGCACTTGGAAAGCCCGATATTCGCCTGAGTGAAGCTGATTCCAGAATATGGGCACGATTTCCCATTCTATCCTTCAACGAAGCAACATTTGACGTGCCTTCCGTAACTATCACGGATGGTCCTGGTCGTGCATCTACAGTGCAGCCTGATCTGGTCACCACTGCATTGGCGCCGCCTTTTAGTATCGATGCTATTGTTCCCGGTGTTGATGAAATGGTCTGGATCGTAGCTCTCGCCTTTATTGGTGGTTTGATCTTGAATGTCATGCCGTGTGCACTGCCGGTTTTGTCAATCAAACTGACCTCTGCGCTTAAGTTTAACGGTCAAAAATCAGCTGCAGTGCGTGCTGGTTTTCTAGCAGCCGCATTAGGGGTAATGGTTTTCGTCTGGGGGCTCGCCATTACGCTTTTTGCCCTACAACGCATGGGGGTTGCTGTTGGCTGGGGTCTCCAGTTTCAAAACCCAATTTTCCTTGCAGTGATGACTGTTGTTCTAATCATCTTTTCTGCCAATCTGTTCGGCGCGTTTGAAATAATGCTCCCGCCCTCCTTGCAGACCTGGCTTTCTAACAAAGAAGCCGGGCAGGGATATAGGGCTGATTTCTTCACTGGGCTGTTTGGTGCGGTTCTGGCGACCCCTTGCTCCGCCCCGCTTCTGGGAACAGCGATTGCATTTGCTCTAGCCGGTAGGGCTATTGATATCTTCGTTGTGTTCACGAGCTTGGGACTTGGGTTAGCAGCCCCTTATCTGATCGTTGCAGCTGTACCTGAACTGGTAAAATTCTTGCCCAAACCCGGTCGTTGGATGGTCTTCCTGAAGACCCTGCTTGGCTTTATGCTAAGCGGAACCGTTCTTTGGTTGCTCTGGGTTCTGAACAGTGTTGCCGGTTTTACTGTATCCTTAACGGTGCTAACACTTGCCGTTGCTCTGATTGCCGTACTGTCGTTGAGGCGAGGCCCCGCGCGGCTGCGTTTCATAGGTGGCGGCGTCTTGGTGTCCCTTGTGTTGGCCGCACCTCTGGCGCTCTCGCAGGCCCCGCAGGTTGTGCAGGAAGAGCAATCACCGCTGGATTGGGTTGAGTTTGATCGCAGCAAGATAGCACTGCTGGTGTCTCAGGGGCAGGTCGTCTTCGTGGATGTGACTGCGGATTGGTGCCTGACCTGTAAAGCAAATAAAGTCCTGGTGTTGGATCGTGAACCGGTTCGCTCTGCTCTCAATACAGAGAGTGTAACGGCTATGCGCGCTGACTGGACAAGGCCGGACGAAAAGATCTCACGTTATTTGTCTGGCAATAACCGATTTGGAATTCCATTTAACGCAGTTTATGGCCCCGCTGCACCAGATGGAATTATCTTACCCGAACTGCTGACGACCTCGGAGGTGATGGAGGCATTTGCTGCTGCTGGAGGAGGTCGCATTCTGGAGTTTCCCGGCAGCTGAGTGATGATCTGGCTTCGAGAAGATACCTATGAGTTCATGTGCACGAACATTTGGAGTTTGGAGAATTGTCGCCGTTTGTATCAAAGAACACCAATGCTACCCGCCGATACAAACCAGCTCGTGATGTCCTTACTCTTTTGTGGTTTCAATTGTTCAGGTTTGAATGCCCGCAAGCTTAGGAAATCAAAGAGAACACCATGAAACACAACGCTATTTTTCATTTGCTCGTGGCCACAACAACGTTGATGTCCACTGTCGGAATTTCTGCTGCGCAAACAATATATGTGCCTGAAGGCAGCGCGGACACAGTATCATTGGTTGATTTCAAAAGCGGATCTGTCGTCAAACGCTTTGAAGGTACGGAAGCTGTACACGGCCTTGCCGTCGCACCGGGAAAGCAATTGCTTATCGCTGGAAGCATCGCTGAGATGAGCGATGACATGGTGCAGATGAGCAAGCCTGCTGGTATGTCTGCAGAGGACCATGCAGCGCACCATCCATCCTCCAATCAAAAGTCAACGAGCGGGACAACAGAAAGCAAAAGCCTGCTCACTCTGATCAAGAGTGATACAGGCGAAATCCTGCGTAAGATTGAAGTACCAGGGCCTGTCCACCACGTGGCCGTCACGCCGGATGAACGCTTTGCCGTTGCAACACATATGCTGGGAACCGGTATCTCCATTGTCGACCTCTCCAACTTTCAGGTTGAGGGCTTCATTCCAACTGGCGACAACCCCAACTATCTGGCGTTTGGCGAGGGTTCTGATGTGGTCTATGTCTCCAACGCTGGAAACGGAACTGTCAGTGAAGTGGACTTGCAACGAGGTATTGTCAGACGAAACCTGCTTGCTGGCTCATCTCCCGAGCATATGATTGCTGATCTGTCTTCCGGCTTGCTCTACGTAGCTGATGCCAACGAAGGACAAGTCCTCGAGCTAAGTCTTGAGACGGGGAATATCCAACGCACATACTACGTCGGCGGTGAGATCCATGGCCTTGGTCTGACACCGGACAGAGAACATTTGCTGGTGACAGTCACCGATGAAGACAGATTGTCGTCGATTGATCTAGAGACAAGTGAGGTTTCGTCAAAGTCACTCTCCCCAGCGCCATATCATCTCACAATGATTCAGGGCACGGGAAGCGCATTGGTTTCTTCACGAGCGGAATCAGCTGTCTGGGCTGTCGACGTCAATGATCTGAGCGTTTCAAAGCAAATTGCCATTGAGGGTGAAGGTCATCAAATGGTCAGTCTGCCGTAATCACAAAACCTCGCAAATTTATTGGAACAAATAATCTCGCAAGCGCGTCCCAGACTTATAGGACGCGCATTGAGACCGGAGTATTAAAGTGAAAATTGCTGAGAACTTACCGAAGCTTTTGGTGATGGGATTTTTCGGACTCGGGGTAGGTGCACTGATCTTCAAGGCCTTTCAGAGCGATGAAGGTGCTCAAGCCGTGGCGGTCAAAGTACCTTCGTTTTCAAGTGAAGCGCGCGCAGGCGAAATCGCATTTAACGAGAACTGCGCTGCCTGCCATGGGATAAACGCCAGCGGAACCAACAGTGGTCCACCATTGGTGCACAATGTCTATAACCCCGGCCATCATGATGATGCTTCCTTCTACCGCGCCGCAAAACAAGGCGTCCCACGCCACCACTGGCCTTTTGGCGATATGCCCAAGCAACCCCAAGTTACCCCAAACGAAGTCGCCTCCATCATCCGCTACGTCCGCGAACTACAGGTCGCAAACGGAATAACCTACCAACGCCATAGTATGTAGCGGAATAGTGCCTCAAACTCGCTCTCTGTACGTTCCCGTAGTTTGTGACCGGAAACTGCCTAATATTTGAGTGGGAGATGCGGCGTTTGCATTTTGCTGACGAACAAATCATAGGGATGATTGTTGTCGTAGTCGACAAATAGGACGATGTGTCTCTGCTGGTCTTCTGATAAGTAGTAGTTTTCCAGCAGAACACGGTACTTCATTGTTTGATGCTATCACTCAATCGTTCCTTACGCTTATGGGGGATATGGCGCTCCAAGCACGATGTATGCCCTTACCTTTAAGAATGTCGGCTAGATTGTTAGAGCGCTTCGAGCTGCCTTTGTCAGAAACTAAGCGTATGCGATGCAGCGCCTATGGTTGGTCACAATCAGAATCGCAGAGCAAATTTTCCGAAGTTCCCTAAAATACTGCTCAGCGCCACGCCCACAGTGGGAGAGTGTTGGAAAGACTTAGGAAGGCGAGGGGGAACCTGAGGGCTCCACCCTGCACACGCGTGAGCAAGTTGAAGCCAACATTTGCGGAAGATACTGCTTTCAGTGTGGCACTAACGAGTTGCAGAATAAGCTTCTGCTGAATACTCCAGTTCTCACTAATCGTTTCCTATAACTTCGTCGTTCACTGTATGTGTGTAGTTCAGTCAGTCTTTATCTGTCCGTAACAACCTTGATGTGTTTTTCCTTTTGTCGGTCCCATTTGAGTGATCCATATTAAATCTTAGTGGATGGTTGGCCTTGGATCCGTAGGAATGATAGCCGTTAAGATCGTCTCCTAAGATTCAAGAACGATAAGGCGAGTTGATGAGCGCGATTGGGGATTTACCCATTAAGGCCTAGCCTTACGACTGATGGAACGTCTGCAAGACCGCAGGATGTGCTCCGCAATAAACGCAGAACGCATTGATTGCCGTTTTTTGTTTCATGCATTCAGTTTGTCGGATCAGTTGTCTGATGCGTTGCTGAGGTCAAACTCGACAGGTTTGAGCACGTATGCGTCTGGGATGTCTGCCAGTTGAACGACCTTGCCACCGTTCTCGGAGGAGAACTTCTCGGCGCCGGCTTTTGTGCCAAACGGTATGGCTTCTGGTGCGCCCATGCCGCCGATCTGAGTGCTTTCGATGACGAAGAAGGCGGTATCGGCGTCAACCCAGTTGTCGGTTCCAGGCTGCTCCCAGCTTTCTGCTTTATCCATGTCGTTCACGTAAATTGCGACATAGTCTTTGGATTCTTC
>NZ_BMXE01000011.1 GCF_014651595.1 Pseudovibrio japonicus
AGCCGACTATCAAAACTTATCATCACCCAACGCAAATCTATCCCCGCATCAACACCGCACGACACAGCACAACGCCACCTAGCGCCCCGGCAACGCCACAGTCACACCCTCACCGCCAAATCCATGAACAAGGTCTCTACCGTGAACCTCCCCGCATGCGCCGTTGCGCCCATTCATCCAAGCCCAATAGACACCAGCCGGACCACCGGACCACCGGACCACCGGACCACCGGACCACCGGACCACCGGACCAGAAGCAAACGCCCAAGCAAAATCGATCTCAAGCCCTCAAATCAGACCAAACCCAATTCTCCGACAAAAAACCAAAGCCAACTCACCACCAGCAAAAATTCAAGGAGAACATTACGGGAATAGACCACGATCAAAACACGCTTCACTATGAAACAACGACCAAACACCAAAACATCGGTTCAAAACCGCGATCTTTGATAATCGAATACTGAGAACGTAAGTCCAGATGCGAAAGCTGCTTACAGACGCAGGCATGGAGCTAAAGGAAGGGGGATATTGGAGAATAATATGTGCGATATAGGTGTCTAGCTTCTCAAACTATCTCAAGTCGACAGTAATGATTGCCCAACTCGTGCTTTGAGACGATCGCGACAACACTTGAGTGCAGCAAGCTTGTCGCATCGGGAGCGCGACAAGCGATATAGGTCAAATCCACGCTGTATGGGCGAACTTAGTGGACTGACAGCCAGTCTCGTGCTGCACGTTGTGCCTCGGCAATCTCCATATGCGACATCTCTTGGGATATCTCCCGGCGATAACGCACTGCCTGAGTACTGCCGCGCATCGCAGCAAGATTAAACCACTTATGCGCTTCGATCAGATCACAGGCCCCGGATTTACCCGACGCCGCATCCAGACCGCGCTGTACTAAAGATTTCACTTCGCACGCATTTTGCTTGACATGCCGATGAATTACGCCATCAAACTGCAACACAGTCATTAAATCTCTCTCCTAAAACACAGTGAACTCGTTTGTATTGCTCGTAATTTTTCATGAGATAAGAGGAAGCGACGGCCTCCCCGAAATCTAACTGACGTCGCGGACTATTAGATTTTGACACTCTAAAAAGGCCGTTAAAAACCATGATTGAAACGAAAAAAGTCGCTTCAAAATGAAGATTTACGTAGTTCTGACACGCTGTAAACCAAGGAATATCCCACTGAATGAATTGATGGGTTGCACGAATCGAAACTGAAACAAACCTGTCTAGTTCACTGATTGATTGCCTTGCACATTCCTGACATTACGATAAGGTAAAGCCATTATTACCAAGCTTCAGTGTTTTGGGAGGAACCATGAAAGCACCCTTTTTGAAGACATCTTTGGCTGCACTGCTCTCAGTCGGCCTGACAACTTCAGCCCTTGCAGCAGACGCCACTGGCACATGGATGAGAGCAAACGGATCTGCCAAAATTAAAATTTCCAAGTGCGGCGGCAATCTATGCGGCAACATTGTTTGGCTAAAAGAGCCACGCAAGGACACAGAAAACCCCGACCCTAAGCTTCGCGACCGTTCGCTGATCGGCACAAAAACCATTCTTGGCATGAAAAGCAGCGGCAATAACAGCTGGAAGGGTAAAGTATATAATGCCGAGGACGGCAAAACCTACTCAGGAAAGATGGAACTGGTTTCTGCAAACAAGCTGAAACTAGAAGGCTGCGTCTTGATCTTCTGTAAAGGTGATACCTGGACTCGTTCTAAGTAAATTTACCTTAAATCAAGAGACAACAAGCCAAAACCCGTCTGCTATGCTAGCTAATCACCTGCTCCTAAGAGCGAGCAGGTGATAAGGCAAGCAGATAATAAAATGACCTATCCCGGTTTCATCATTGGCTTTCTTCTTCTTACAATCCTTCCGGCAACCTCTGCCTACAGTCAGGATCTGCGCGGTCTTTGGCGAACTCCCCTAGGTGAAACGATTAATATTGAGCAATGTGGAGCGACCCTTTGCGCAAAAGTGCAGGCCTTCACCCCTCCTAACGGACAGCGACAGGAAGACGTTCTGGATGAGAACAATACTGACGCAACTAAAAGATCCCGCAAGATTCTAGGCCTGAATGTTCTTTGGAACATAACTCCAGCAGGAGAAAACACATGGCGAGCGGACGGCTATGATCCACGCCGCGGGGTTGAAGCCAACGTCGATATGAAGCTCCTGCCCGGCGGTGTGTTGAACATAAAGGGATGCAAGAGGGTCGTCGTGAACGTGTGTGATGACATTAATTGGCAACGCCTGTAACGTTGAAGCATCTGCAAACATATTGGCTTTTTCCAACACAGGACAAAAAAAGTCCCTGTGGCACTCATAAAGCTCAGACTGAGAAACATAGGCTACAGCAGGGAACCAGTGTGCAAGACGCTTGTCTTGGATCAGTCACGAAAAGTCTCAAACAGGCTACCAGCACACAATATAAATCCGTTTTCAAATCTCAACGCTGATTGAACAGGATGGATTGCGCCTCTTTATCCCCTGATATGCTCGGGGAGGCAGATCCCACTTCCTTACCAACCTCCAAGCCTTGCACCACAGCAGCGCGCGCCAGTAGTCGCTCACGCCATGCCTTTACATCCGGAAATTCATCCAGATCAATCCCTTGGCGTTCCCATCGCTGCGACCAAGTAAATATGGATATGTCCGCAATGGTGTATTCTCCCGCAGCCACATAATTGCGATCAGCAAGTCGCTTATTTAGCACCCGGTAAAGCCGATGCGTCTCATTGAAATAGCGGGTCATGGCATACTCGATTTTCTCAGTAGCATAATGGCGAAAGTGATGGTTCTGGCCGAGCATGGGACCAAATCCGCCTATTTGCCACATCAACCATTCTTCTGTTTCCACCCGCGCCCGCTCTTCTACTGGATAGAAACGCTCGAACTTACGGCCCAAATACTGCATTATCGCACCGGATTCAAAAATGGAGATTGGATCACCGCTTGGTCCTTCAGGATCAATGATCGCTGGCATCTTATTGTTCGGCGAGATTTTGAGGAAGTCTGGCTCAAACTGCTCACCACGTCTAATGTTCACCAGTTTCACATCATAGGGAACGCCAAGCTCCTCCATCATAATAGAAACCTTCCAGCCATTCGGTGTTGGCCAGTAGTACAGCTCGATGGGTTTTGTCTGCGAAAAAGCCATAAGGACACCTGCGAAAACCGTTCGGCGAGGTTTCTGATGAGGATTTAGCCAGTCGCTCTCCAGACTATTCCAAAACACCACGGCTGGAAATAGCCAGCTCAGATGCAAGTTAACACCTAGAAAATCAGCTTGAAGCCTTCATGCGTCGGCACAAACCCATTGCTGGTATAAAAGCGATGCGCGGCTTTGCGTTCTTTATTTGACGTCAGTTGCACCATACAACACCCGCTTTCACGAGCCAGCCTCACCGCGTGCGCGAGCATCTCTTTGCCAAGCCCTTTGCCACGCATATCGGCACGGGTGTGCATGCTTTCGATCTGTGCGCGGGGCCTCCCGTTAAAAGCAAGGCCCTTCACATAGGTTAGCTGAAAAGTTGCAACAGGGTCTCCCTCCGCCTGCTCCCCCACATAAATGTTGGTATTCGGGCACTGTTGGATAGCCGAAAATGCAGGCTCGTAGGTGTCCATCGTATCCTTTTCGAAATGCACCCGTTGGGAAGAAGCACCTGCGTTCATCATCCGCACAACAGCATCAAGATCCTCATAGCGGGCAACACGTATCTTCAACATAAAAACTCCAAACATCAGCTAGCGACAAATTTCCGAGTCGCCATCAACCTTCTCAACTCCAAATATTGTTGTTCGGAAGTTATCGGCTTTCCACAAATGAGGCCAGCTTGCACTGATTTGACGTGAGGCCTGCACTTCGTCAGGTGTTGGTGCTTGGTTCACTGCAAAACCGCCGCTGACAAGAGCATCCTGCATACTGCGCTGCACACCGTCATCTCCCATATCCCAAACGATGAAGCAGTTTTGCCGCTGCGCACTGTTGGGGTGGAAACCACGAATGATGTGGCGAGCATTGGGCAAACTCACACGCAGGTTTCCTCCCGTATATTGATCCAGCGAAACAAACGTGGCCTGCCCAATCTCAGGAAACTGAACCTTGAGCTGCTCCCCCAACTTGTAAAAAGGTTTCATCTGGCGGCAATACCCACCACAAAACAGTGGGTCTGGAGCTAGAAAACCCGCAACGCGAACACCAATCACGGCAAGAACAAACAGGACCAGAACACCGGAGTAAATCTTTACCGATCTGTTGGAACACCTGCGCAGCGAAATTTGGAAGAACACCACAATTGGAAGCAAAAGCAGCACTGGATGCATGTGCCGTTCTTTTATGTATTGCGCACCACTCAAAAGAACTCCAACAAACGCCAGGGCAAGAGCAAAAAGCAGTGCCCGCTGTAAAAGTCGGCCGGTGGCCATTGTGTGTGGATCGGTTATCTCCCTTCGCTCCCCACGGAACAAGCTGGGAAAGAAGATCAGTATGACCAGAGGCAGGAACGGAACAGAAAAACCCACAAGGCTGATCAATAAACGCAGCTCACCAGAAAATACCCGCGCCAAACTATTCGCCTGCTCCCCCTCGCGCATCAAGTCTATCGCAGAGCCAACAAACACCTGATCGTAGATGATAATCCAATAAAGATAGGGTGAATATACTATAACGGCGATCACGCCAGCGACAATCAGAAGCGAGAGTCGTAACTGCTTACGCCAATAGCCATCGGTGAGCGCCGCAAGAAAGATTGAGGCCGGGACCAGAATGTACGAGTGCTTGGAAAGCATGCCAAGCCCCAAAGCCAAGCCGAAACAAGCAGTGGCGCCAATCGTTTTCTCTTTCAAAAACCATAAAAAGCAGTAGAGCGTTGCACCTGAAGCTGCCATCAAAACGGAAGTGTGGGTCATACCCTCATGCAGATTAAAGCCGATCTGGTAAAGCGCCACATAGGAAAACACCGAAAGCGCAGCCAGCTTCTCATCTGCAATAGCTTGCCGGGCAACACCGTAGAGAAACAAGGAGAAACACAGCACCAGCAGGTACTTAAGAGTTACAAAGCTCCAGATATTTGGCCCGAAGATCTTCTGAGTGCCATATAGCATCCACTCGTAAAGCGGCGGCTGGCGCACTTGATATCCAAGCCTCAGCTCCTGCACAAACACATTCTCAAACATCTCATCAGTACTTAGCGTAGGCGAGAAGTAACCACGCAAAAGCAGATGCAGCAGCAGGTATCCTGCGATCAGAAGAATGACGCCCACAGGTCGCCACCAAAATCGGGTTAAAACTGTCGCTTCCAGCATCTAGACATCTCCATCAGAGGCTTAGACAGCAAGCTTAGACCCGCAAGAAACGGCCAGATACAAAGAGGGCCACATCCCGCCTGCTCGGCTGGAGGATGTGGCCCCGAAAGCACAGATAAGGAGATTACACCCTAAGTTCTGCGGAGTATTTTTCCACATGCCCGAGCAGCTGCATCGCGCCCTGTTGGTCACGGGAAAGAACAAACCCCAGGCGCTCGGCTGTGCGACTGCCCACATTCCATGAGCTTGCCCAGATGATGAAAGGCGCCAGCAGCATCGGTAGAGCAACCGGCATCACCCAGAGCCACAGCGCGCCTTCGCCAATCCAGCTTAGGCCCATGGCCAGCGCACCAACAGCGCTCACCCACCAGACAGACCGGAGACATTCCAGCAACGGCAAGCGAGCGGCATCGCGGTGGGCGTTGGTCCATCCGCTGTCGCGGCCCATGAGAACCTCAAAGACAGAGCGGCACTGGAAGGCCATCAGGATCGGCGCGAACACCGCAGAACTGATCAGCTCAATGAGACCACCAAGCACACCCTTGCGGGATGTATTCTCAGTCCCCAGAAAGACCTCTTTCAAAACAACGAGTGCTTTCGGCAGAACCAGCAGCGCAATCACGCCAAACAGCAAAGCCGCACCTTCATAGGCAGCACTGATCGGTATATGGCCGAGAACCGGGAGGTGGTTCTGGAAAGCATAGGCCTCCAGCACCGGCAAATCCAAAGGCGCGAACAAACTTGCCAGTAGAAAAACAGCCCAGACCGGCGAGCTCAGATAGGACATGATGCCAAGCAGCAAGGAAAAGCGCCCCCACGGCTTGAGGGAACGCGCAGCCACCACGCGGGAATGCTGCAGGTTTCCCTGGCACCAGCGTCGGTCACGTGCCGCATAGCCCAATATATTCTCGGGCGCCGCCTCATAGGACCCAGTGATCCGCGGATCACACTCCACCCGCCAGCCCGCACGCGCCATAAGCACTGCTTCCACGCTGTCGTGGCTGAGAATATGCCCGCCAAACGCCGCCGTATCATCCAGTTCCGGCAAACCACAACTGGAGGCAAAGGCCCGGGTGCGGATAATCGCGTTATGACCCCAAAATGGCCCGCACTCGCCCTGCATGGCAGCCAGACCAAACGCAAAGGCACGGCCAAACATGCCTGAGGCAAACATCAGGTTGCGGCCAAAGTAGCTCCTCAGACCAACCAACATGGGAACCGTTTGCAGCAGACCAAGGGTCGGCTCCGCTTCCATGCGGCCAACCATGTGCACCAGCGTATCAGCGCGCATTAGACTGTCAGCGTCCAGTACAATCATGTAGCGGTAAGCCCCGCCGCAGCGTTGCACAAACTCCGCTACGTTGCCCGCCTTCCGGCCATGGTTGTCCGTCCGGCGCCGGTAAAAGATCTTCTGCTCTGGATACCGCACAACCAGCTGGCGCACCACCTGCTCTTCCAGCTCCGCAATCTCTTCATTGCGGCTGTCAGAAAGCACATGCCAGTGAAACAAGTGTGTCGCGTTTTGAGCCCTCAAATCATCCATCATGGCCGCAAGACGCGCCGCAACTTCCGGCGCATCTTCATTATAGATCGGCATCAGGATCGCCGTGCTTTCTGCAGGCAAAGACTGCGGATCAGCATCAAGAGCAGAAACCGAGCGGGCATACAGCAAGCCCAGCAGAACGGTCGCCCCACCCCATGAAAGCCAGAGGGTGCTGACAAACAGCAGAACAATCCGCACAAATTCATAGATATTGAGGCCATCAGCACTCAAGGCTGCATAAAACAGCCCTGTAAAGCTAAGGGACAACGCCAGACAGAAGACAAAAGCCGCAGCCCGTCGGTGCCCTACCCCGTCGCGAAACGGCATTTCCATAAATTACCGCCCCGAAAAGATAGAAATGGCTTTTTGCAGTCGCGCCCGCTTAGCAGGCCGCGCGGAAGCACCGCGCCCGAACCACACACGACGCCAGGCCAGAGCAAACCAGCTCTCATCATCTGCAGAAAGATCCTGCACTGGCATGGCAAGCGGTGCAACCGGACCGCTGCTCAGCTCATCATTTGTAGAAGACACATCAGATTTCATAGGCTTCATGAACTCCACCCCCACTGGTAAAGCCATTCTTCAGAAACTGCTTTTTCGCCATCAGTCAGTTGAAGGCGCAATTCAACCGGCACGCTCAGATCTTCGCGGGAAACATCCATGAACACACGATAGATACCCAGCTCTTCAATGTAATGGATGTCCACAAAATCGACCGTTCCGTTCAAAGCAGCGTTGTCGATTGCAGGTTTCGCACGCACAAGCTGCTCACCATTCAGTCCGCTCTCCGTAAACTGGGAGGCATCAAAGTCCACGACGAACTTACGGGTCAACGAGTTCTCGGTTGAGGCTGAGTGCCCCGCCTTGCCTGAGCGCGTTTGTGTAACAGGCATCAACACCTGCTCAGAGTGACCAACTTCATCGCCCCAGTACATCTTGTAGTGGAATGACAGTTCATCACCCGCCTTCACCTCTTGATCCGGTGTCCAGAACGCCACGATGTTATCGTTGATTTCCTGGTCCGTTGGAATTTCCGCAAGCATCACGGAACCCTCACCCCAATCACCAAGAGGCTCGATCCATAGGCTTGGACGTTTGTCATAACGAGCTTCAAGATCCTGATAGTGCTCAAAATCTCTGTCGCGCTGCATCAACCCAAAACCAACCGGGCTTTTTGCATCGAGAAAGGAAAGCTGCAGATTATTTGGGTTGGTAAGAGGCCGCCACGAGGTGTTTCCGTTGGCAAAGCGCAGCTTCAGCCCGTCACTGTCATGCACTTCAGGCCTGAAGTCATCAAACCCGGTCCGGTCATTCTCGCCGTAAAGGTACATGGAGGTCAAAGGCGCAATACCAAGCCGTTCCACATCACTTCGGAAGAACAGATGCGCCGTCACATCAACTTCTGTCTGCTGTCCCGGTTTGAACGTAAATTGATACGCCCCAGTCACACTTGGGCTATCAAGCTCCGCCCACACCGTCACCAGGTTTGCACCATCCACCGGCTTACCAAGGTAAAACGCTGTGAAGTGGGGAAATTCTTCTGGTCGGCTACTGGCCGTATCAATAGCCAATGCACGGGCAGACAGGCCATAGGTATTGCCAGCCCCCAGAGCGCGGAAATAGCTGGCACCTAAAAAGGCAACCAGTTCATCCATCTGCTCTTCCACATTCAGTGGGTTCAGCAAACGGAACCCGGCCACCCCGGGAAATGAAACATCACTCAGAGATGCGCTCAACTCCGTATCATGATAGTCAAAGTCAGCAGCTTCAAACACAAATGGTTGAGCTGCGCCCTCGCTCACCTCATAGATTTTCAGAGGATGTTTAAACAGCCAACCCGGATGGAACGCATGAACTCTGAAGTTCTCAGTGTCATTCCACTTGCTGCGGTCGCGATTATAGCCGATTTTCCGATATCCATCGTACTCTAACTCCGCCAGCGCGCCCGGTAATTCTACAGTTGGTTCCGTATAGGCTTCTTGTGCCTGAGCCTTCATCTTTGCCACAAGTGTACCAAAGGTAAACGGAACCTGAGACTGAGAGCTTTCGCTTGCAACATCAGCCGCAAAAGAAGAAGAGACTGCCCCAAACCCGACGCCGGAGCAAATCACGCCCAATACAGCCATATTGGAAAGAAAATTACTTCGTTGATTAAGCAACGAGACGCCCCCAAAGATTTCATATACAACAAATCGCAGTGTTTCTACGCACTACACAACTATAAGTTCTAGCAGAGACCAGAACTTAGACCAGACAAGTCTACATAACGCCTGATCACCTGAAGTTTATCGTGGCTCAATGAGGCAGAGATATGGTCGAGAACAGGCAGAGAGCTGATGATTCACAGCGAAAGTTAACCCTGTTGATTATTTCTAACCTGTTATAATCACTGAGATATTAGGGATGACTTAATTGCGGGACACGTTTCTACCACGCTCTCACCCCAAACAGAGATCTCTCCTCGTCAAGATCTTCCATCAGAACTTGCACAACACGCTGAACGGGATGAACAGCGGGCACTTAAAACGAACATTGCTCCGGTTAAGCATCCGGGCCAATGCTCATTAAGCAAGGTGAGACTGAGCAGCATATGTGCACGTTCGAGCGCACAATCCCTGACCACCTGCTGTTCAGGAGCCTCGCACTAGGCAAAAAAGCCTCAACTACGAGATCTCAGCCACTTCAATCATCAAAAAAGGCCCGCCAAACTGGCGAGCCTTTGCAATCTTCGAAGCTGTAAGGACGGTTTATTCTAGACCGATCTTTGCTTTCAACATGTCAGAAACGGCCTGCGGGTTTGCTTTACCCTTGGAAGCCTTCATAACCTGACCAACGAACCAGCCAAGCATACCTGGCTTCTCTTTAGCCTGCTCTGCTTTGTCGGTATTGCCGGCGAGGATCTCATCCACGATACCTTCAATTGCACCAAGGTCGGTCACCTGCTTCATGCCACGATCTTCAACGATCTGTGCTGGATCACCACCCTCAGTCCAAACAATCTCAAAGAGATCTTTTGCGATCTTGCCGGAGATGGTGCCTGCTTTGATCAGGTCGATGATCTTACCCAACTGCTCAGCAGAGATAGGGCTGGTAGTCACGTCCAGACCTTCTTTGTTCAAGCGGCCAAAGGTGTCATTGATCACCCAGTTCGCAGCCAGCTTGGCATCACGGCCCTTTGCAACTGCCTCAAAGAAGTCACAGGAAACGCGCTCAGCAACCAGAATGTCTGCATCATATGGCGTCAGGCCGAAATCTTTAATGTAACGGGCCTTTTTCTCATCCGGCAGTTCCGGCAGGTTTGCAGCCAGCTCATCAACCAGCTCCTGAGTAAACTCAAGCGGCAGCAGATCTGGATCCGGGAAGTAGCGGTAATCATGCGCTTCTTCCTTAGAACGCATAGAGCGGGTCTCGCCCTTTACGCTGTCAAACAGGCGGGTTTCCTGATCGATCTCGCCACCATCTTCCAAGATGCCAATCTGACGACGTGCTTCGTACTCAATCGCCTGACCAACAAAACGGATGGAGTTCACGTTCTTGATCTCACAACGTGTACCAAACTCACCGCCCGGTTTGCGAACAGAAACGTTCACGTCAGCGCGCATGGAGCCCTGATCCATGTTGCCGTCACAGGTGCCAAGGTAACGCAGAATGGTGCGCAGCTTGGTCAGATATGCTTTTGCCTCATCAGCAGAGCGGATATCTGGCTTGGAAACGATTTCCATCAGCGCCACGCCAGAACGGTTCAGGTCCACAAAAGACATGGTAGGGTGCTGGTCATGCAGGGACTTACCCGCATCCTGCTCAAGGTGCAGGCGTTCAACACCCACTTCAACCCGCTCACCGCTCTTCATGTCCAGATGGATGATGCCTTCACCAACGATCGGCTGCTTGAACTGGGAGATCTGATAGCCCTGAGGCAGATCAGGGTAGAAGTAGTTTTTGCGGTCAAAAACGGACTTCAGATTAATCTCAGCTTCAAGGCCAAGGCCGGTCCGGATCGCCTGACGCACACACTCTTCGTTGATCACTGGCAGCATGCCTGGCATTGCCGCATCAACCAAGCTCACATTATTATTCGGATCGCTGCCAAAGCTGGTAGAAGCGCCCGAGAAAAGCTTGGCCTCAGAGGTCACCTGAGCGTGAACCTCCATGCCGATTACGATTTCCCAGTCGCCCGTTGCGCCCTTGATGAATTTCTTCGGATCCGGCGTACGCGTATCGACAAGCAGCGTCATGCGATCAATATCCTGTGTTCGTTTAAGTCCTCGCCAAAATCCGCCCACGCAAACGCGAGCCCACGAAGACCACCTAATTTCTCAAGGGTGTTGGGTAGGCCATCAACCTCGCAATGGCAAGTGAATCTTCGCCCGTTTTTTGAGCAGAACGCCTAAATTTCGGGGAGAAGCCTTTAGAACGGCGCCTTGAAGCATTTGCAGCCCGGCCTACGCCGCAAAACCAACCAGCAGCACTTACTTTGCGCGGCGACGACTGGCCCCGATTTTCATGGCAATCGCACTGACAATCAGCCCCGTCGCAAAGCGGAACGGAAACAGCGCCAACGGCCCAACCTCAGGGTTCCATGGCATCGGAACTCCGATGAGTCTGATTACGCCTTCAATGAACAAGCTCAGCGCAGCCGCCGCAAACCCCGCAATAAAGATCTTCGCCCTCTGGTTGGCGTAGTAGCCCATATAAGCGGCAATCAAGATGGCAAACGGATTCAAAAGCCCCGGCCAAAGCAGAATTACGGAGATATCATCAGTCATTAAAGTCTCACTCAGATTAATAGGACGGCAAATGTACCGCGCTAAGTAGTTCCCCTAGCACATTATTGAAGCCGATGCCCAATAGACTTAGACCACATCGCCGGAAAGTCCATCTCCGCTTCGGCAATCAAGAGCCCGGCAACTGCTCCGGCAAATCTGCAACACTCCCTCACCTTCGCACACCCGTACAGCCCCACCCGCTTGCGACCGGCAGCGCAGTTACATATAAGTCCTCCACCAACGAATGGAGTTTTCATGCCAGCTCAACAAGAGTCCCGGTAAAGCCCTGTCGAACACAGACAGGGCATGCACATAAGAACCAACCCCACTGACCGCATGAGCGGGCAGACGGGATAAGTGCATTCTAGAAAACTCAAAGACATCAATGGATATTTCGAAAGCTGAACAGCGCATCTTGCATGTGCTGGCACAAGGCGGCTGCATTGAATTGCGCCGCGACGACGATGGCATTCTGGAAGAAATGAACTGCGTCACACGGGATGGATGGTACTACGCTGGTCTTTCTGAACACATCTTCAGAAAACTCAAGTACCGGCGCCTGATCTCCTCCAAAGGAGGCCGCCCCTACCGCATCACCAAACTAGGCCTGACCCGCGTCCGCAGCCAGCTCGACAACCGCTAGGCACCCCCACCCCGCAGCACCGAGCTGCGGGGTCGTTCACCCAACAGACCACACTACTCATCTCAGGTCATAAAAGAGGAAGATCACCAACCTACCGCAGCATCTCGCGCACATCGACCACGTAGCGTACAGGCTGCAACATACCCGCGACCAGGTGCCAGATGTTGTGGCAGTGATAGGCCCACATGCCCGGGTTATTTGCCAGAAACTCGATGGTCACCGTCTCATTTTGCGGCACCCAGACCGTATCCATCACTGGCGCAAAATCATCATCCGGACCGCCAAGCACACGGAAAGTATGCCCGTGAAGATGCATGGGATGTGCCATAGACGTAAGGTTGATCATCCGCATCTGAACCACCTCCCCCAACATCACATCCAGATAGGTCTTTTGTGCATCATCACCCGCATAAGGCTCAGGCCAAGAGTGATCATTCATCATCCACTCGTAGGAGGCCATGTTCCCTGAAAGCACAACATCGTGAATCCGGTCCACTCTGCGACCGAAGTTGGACGGATCAAGCGATCTCAAGCTTCTGAAGTCAATGGTCGGACCATCAAACGAGGGCCGGTTGTCATTTACACTTGCCTCCACATCATCTGTATGAATGACGCCAAGGCACTGCTTGTTGTCACCAAGAGCCACCGCATGGATCGTATAACTGCCACTGTCAGGCACATCCACGAGGATGTCATAGCGCGCCGATGTGGGCACAATCACATTCTGCGCATCAACAGGCTGCACCCGGTTGCCATCCACCTCAATCACGGAGAACGGCAGGTCATCTATGGATATTCTGAAGAAGGTGCTGCCCGAGGAGTTGATCAGGCGCAAGCGCAAGCGATCCCCCTTTTTGACAGTGTATGTCCATGGCGCGGCGTTGGCGTGTCCATTCAAGATATAGCCTGCATACACAACATCGATCTCAAAATCTTCCCCATTGGGCAGCGCATAGGCATCTTGCACATCTGGCGGACGCTGACCGCTCTTCAGCTTGGTCATGACAGCATCCCCCTCCTCCGGCGGGATGTCACTAAACATCAGCACTTCATCATGATCATAGGAATAGGGATTGGTCCGCGGATCAATAATAAGAGAGCCCAAAAGTCCGTACTGCTCCTGCACACCAAGATGGGAGTGGTAGTAGTAACTTCCCTGCTGAACCAGCGGAAACTCATAGTATTGCGAGGTTCCCGACTCAATGGGAAGCTGCGCAATCCCGGGCACCCCGTCTTGCAAAGACGGCAACAGCAATCCGTGCCAGTGAAGGCATGTGGGATCCGTCATATGGTTGTTGATGAGCACCCGAAACATATCCCCTTCCGTATAACGGATAGGGGTTCCCGGCCACGAACCACCTGCAAACAGGCCTTCCAGGTCAACGCCGTATTGAGAATAGGGCTTTTCAGCAACCGTCAGCGTAAAATCCGGCTCGATTGTCTCGGCTCCAAGCAGAGACTGCGCACAGGCCGCTTGGGGAGGAACAGTACCGGGAGGCAGAATGGGCCGCGTAAGCTGCGTGACTTGCGCACCGGCATTTCCCGCAATAAGTGAAGCAGCACCCACGGCAAGCCCACCGCTTGCGCTGGTTCTCACGAAATCTCGACGGCTCAGCTTCATAGCGCACCTGCTCTCTCAGCTTTTAAGAGCGCAGTTTAGGTAGCGAAAGCCTATATTTTCCTAGTATTTTGGGGAAGATTAGATGAAAGAGCTCATGCACCAATCAGGCGATCAGCACCCATGGAACCCAGCGCCAAAGAGCTCGTCAGACCGGGGCTTTCAATGCCCATATAAGCCAGCAATCCCGGAATTCCGTGGGTTTCTTCACCCCAGACAGCAAAGTCAGCTGCCGCAGCGCCTGCTGGCACCAGTTTGGGCCGAATACCGGAGTAATCCGCCTGCAGGCTCTCCTCCGCAAGATCCGGGTAATACTTGCGGATCTCGGCACCAAACTGC
The DNA here is from genome assembly GCF_014651595.1 of Pseudovibrio japonicus. Taxonomy (GTDB): domain Bacteria; phylum Pseudomonadota; class Alphaproteobacteria; order Rhizobiales; family Stappiaceae; genus Pseudovibrio; species Pseudovibrio japonicus. The sequence continues at coordinate 14,232 of NZ_BMXE01000011.1, forward strand.
GCGCGGCGCGCTTCGTTCACATCATAGTTGATCTCGTCAACCCATTCCACATCCGGACCAAAACGCGCCTGATTGCCCATGTCGATCGTCAGATGAACACCAAGCCCGCCCGGCACTGGCACCGGGTAAATGAGGTGTGAAAACGGAGCATCACCAGCAAGGCTGAAATAGTTGCCTTTTGCGTAGTAAAGCTTTGGCACCTGACGGGACATGTGCCCTGCCAGTTTGGAGAGCATCTTGTTGGAGTGAAGACCAGCTGCAATCACCAGCTCCCGGCAGGTAATCGCATAGCCATCTTTCATGACAACGGTAAACCCGTCGCCTTTGAAGTTCTTGGCTACGATTTCCTCTTCCTCGTCCTCATCGGACGGATAGCCTGCCGCGTGCAGATCTTCTTCCACCAGAATGTCAGCACCCATCAGCTCGCTTGGGCGCATTCCGGTTTCAATTTGGGTAACTTCGGTCCCAACAACAACCAGTCCGCCATGCGCTTCCAACCCGCCTTGCAGCGCCATCATATACGCATGACTATCCACAATGCCTGTGGAGGGCGAAAACAGGGCGCCCTTGCATGCAAGATTGGGCTCAAAGCCCTGCGCCTGCGCTTCATTGAGCTTCAACAGGTCATGAACACCATTGGCTGCGGCGCGCGCGCGAATATCATCAAGCATGGAAACCTGACTGTCATCTGTCGCCACAATCAGCTTGCCAATCCGCTTGTAAGGCACACCATATTCCTCACAAAAGGAATAGAGCATCTCCTTGCCCTGCACACAAGCTTTTGATTTCAAAGAGTCTTTCGGGTAATAAATCCCTGCATGGACAACTTCGGAATTACGGGCGCTGATTTCGGAGCCGATGATCTCATGCTGTTCAAGCACAATCACTTCACGTCCCCTGCGCGCCAGTTCATAAGCCGCGCTTAAGCCCACAACTCCTGCACCGATTACGATGCACTCAACGTCTGCCATGCTATTCCTGTTTGCTCTTTTATTGTTAAGAGAAAGACCCATAGCACATTACGCGGCAATCTAAACAATATACCCACAGCCTTTCCCTAATTAATCCCCAAGGCAAATGAGTAGATTCCGCCGTTCTATGCCTTGAATCGATAAAATACCCAATATCTAGTAGGTCGCTTAATACATCAGTAATCTGCCGATCCGCTCCGCTCTGCATCCAGACCTGACCATCGACAGCAAACAAAAAAGCCCGCGCGAGACGCGGACTTTCCAAATCACATGTAGTGCGCATGTTAATAATGTGCAACTGGCAACCTGTAGATAAATCAGAACCTATTGAGCTTCAGCAAGCTGAGCAGACTTAGCAAACCGCACACCCCGTTTTGCCAATTCAGTCCGACAGCCCTCCCAAGCTTTCTGTTTAATGGAAAGCACTGCATCCTCAACCAACTCGACATCATACCCACGGCTCAGCGCACCAAGTGCTGTGCTTTTCACACAATAGCAGCCATCAAGCCCCACAATCCTGAGCCGACCGATTTTGTGCGCCTTGAGGAAAGCCTCCAACTCATTGCTGGTAAACGCATCTCCAACATGTTTCACCACATCCACGCTCGGTTGAAACCGAAGCCGCGCGTCCAGCGCAAGTCCATCTGACCCCTTCGTTCCCAATCCCTCGCCAAACAAACCAATCAAAAAGTTAGTAACGGTTCCATCGAAAATATGTCGCACCGCTATTACCGGCTGACCACGCGCCTGAGCTTCTGCTGCCAACACGTTTATCCGCGCAATCCGCTCTTCAACGTAGGACGACGGCCACTTCCTTGCTTTGGTATCCTTGGTAAAATCCTCCTGCACATCCACTACAACCAATGCAATCTGATCCTGCTTGCTCCTATCAATCATCTCGCCCCGCCTAGCGCGCTGTTTGCGCATTATTTGAAACGCGGTGTACCCAACACCAATCACAAGCACCAGAACAACAAATCCAATTAAATTCCACGAACCCATCAACCCCTCCCAATCATGACTGAGCCAAAGAAGAAAAACACGCCAGCAAAGCCCTTTGCACTTTCAGATGCGCCCGTACCTCATCTGCGCTCAGAGACTGCAAAAGCTCTTCAACTCTCAAGATCTCCGCTTGCCGGATCGCAGTGATGGCATCGCGCCCTTTGTCTGTCAGCGCATAAAAGTGAGAACGGATATGCGCCGGATTGGCCTGCGCCTCTACAAACCCCGCATTTTTGCAAGCCGACAAGATCCGCGCCACAAACTGGCGCTTCAGGTCCAGCCGCTCGGTAATCGCGGGCGCGGTCAACGGCTCCTCACTGTTCAGCAAGGCTTCCAAGATAGCCCGCTCCCCCACACTCACACCGTATCTCTGCGCCCCAACATCGACCGCATTGGTGATATGCCGCAGCAAAGGCCGCGTAATCTGAATCCCCTCATAAAGCACATCCGCCAAATCAGGGCCTGCCTGAAAAACTCTCTCTTCCATAACCCTGAGGAAACCAGCATCAATTGATTCTGTCAACCGAGTTGACAATTTAAATACAACACTCGAATAGAACCCGTGCTAGACTCTATGGATAATTTGTGAGTCTCTTTCTCGTTTTGTGCAAAGCCCTTCATGACCACCGAAAAATCAGCAGTCGTACTCGGCGCTTACGGCTTCATTGGCGCAGCATGTGTCAAACACTTCCAAAAAGCAGGATTTCATGTCACCGGCGTAGGACGCTCGCAAACTGCGGCCATGCAAGCTTTCCCAGATATCCTGTGGCATATCCGTGACATCGCGAAGGCCTCGACCAGCCAATGGCGGGAGATCCTTGAGGGTGCAGATATTATCGTCAACGCATCCGGCGCCCTCCAGGATTCCTCCAAAGATAATCTCGAGGAAATCCATGTTAGGACCATCAAGCGACTGTGTGATGTTCTGAAAGAAACAGACAAACGCTTCATCCAGATCTCTGCGGCTGGTGTAAGCACGAATGCCACCACACAATTTTTCCGAACCAAATCAGAAGGTGATGCACTTGTCCGGCAGCATCTCCCACATGCAATCATCCTACGCCCGGCGCTTGTCGTTGGCCCGCAAGCCTACGGCGGCACCGCACTTTTGCGTGCCGCCAGCGCAATGCCACTCATTGGGTTCAAAGTGTTCCCAGAGAGTCAGATCCAATGCATCTCAGTTGACGATCTTGCTAAGTCTGTGACCTGGTGCGCACTCGGGCATATTCGTGAAGGCACCACAGCTGATATTGCAGAAGAAACCTCGCAAAGCTTTTGGCAACTCACTAAGACGATAAGGATGTGGCAAGGATTTCCAAAATGGCGCGTTACACTCAAAACACCAGATTGGGTCCTGACAACAACTAGCAAGCTGGCAGATGCCCTAGGCAAGTTTGGCTGGCGTTCGCCATTACGCTCCACCGCGATTGAAACACTCAAAGACGGCATTGTCGCCGATACTTCGACTTGGAAGCAAGCCGGTGGCTTCACCTGTCAGACGCTACAGGAAACACTGGCGCAGCTTCCCAGTTCTACCCAAGAACGCTGGTTTGCAAGGCTCTACTTGTTACTCCCAATCACAATCGCTTGCCTTGCCCTCTTTTGGCTTGCCTCCGGTATCATCGGTGCATCTCAATTCAAAGAGGCACAAACAGTCCTGCTTAACCGAGGCTTTAGCCAGACTGTCAGTCTACTTTTCGTCTTAGGTGGTAGCGTGACTGATATCTTCCTGGGCACACTCATCCTCTTTCGTAGGCATACTCGCCTCGCCTGCCTGGGCATGACAGCAGTGACATTGAGTTATCTTGGGGCCGGAACATTATGGGCAAGCGATCTCTGGCTAGACCCTCTCGGTCCATATGTAAAAACAATCCCGGCGATGATCCTTGCACTCTTCCCGATCCTGCTGCTGGAGGAAAGATGACCTACGAACTCCTCAAGTTCCTGCACATCATCGGTGCATGCGTTCTTATCGGAACTGGAGCTGGCATAGCTTTCTTCATGGTCATCGCAGCCAGAACACTGGATGCAGCCGCAATCGCTCACACTGCAGGCACTGTTGTTATTGCAGATACGCTCTTCACAGCAAGCGCGGTGATCATTCAGCCCATCACCGGATTCCTACTCGCAAAAGAAGTTGGCTGGTCACTGACTGAAGGCTGGATTGCTCTCTCATTAGCACTTTACTTTGTCATCGGTGCATTCTGGCTGCCAGTGGTCTGGATACAAATTCAACTCAGAAACCTCGCCACAGCAGCAGTCGCAATGAGTACGCCCCTACCATTGCGCTACCATAAACTCTACCGCATCTGGTTCGCCTGCGGCTTCCCAGCCTTCCTAGCTATTTTAGGGATAGTCTGGCTAATGATTGTGAGGCCAGCTGTTCAGTTCTCATAAGATCCGCACCAACAAAAAAGGCCCCGGATTTCTCCGAGGCCTTCTTCATTTCAAAAGCAGTGCTGAAGCTTACTTGCTCCACCAGTTGGTGGAAGGCTCGAAGCGGCCAGCGGCTTGTTCGATGACTTCGCCAACCTGGAACAGGGTGCCTTCGTCAAATGGCTTGCCGATCAGCTGAAGGCCCAGTGGCAGGCCGTCTTTGTTCAAACCAGCTGGAATGGAGATGCCCGGAACACCAGCCATGTTGGCCGTCACGGTGAACACGTCGTTCATGTACATGGTCACCGGATCAGTGATCTCGCCCGGCGCAAACGCGGCATCTGGCGTGGTCGGGGTCAGGATTGCATCCACACCATCCGCCCATACAGTGTCAAAGTCCTGCTTGATCAGGGTACGAACCTTCTGCGCTTTCAGGTAATACGCATCGTAGTAACCAGCGGACAGAACATAGGTGCCGATCATCACACGGCGCTTCACTTCGTCGCCAAAGCCAGCTGCACGTGTGTTCTCATACATTTCTACAATGTCATTGCCCGGTACACGCAGACCGTAGCGAACACCATCGTAACGCGCCAGGTTGGAAGACGCTTCCGCTGGAGCCACGATGTAGTAAGCAGGCAGAGCGTACTTGGTGTGCGGCAAAGAAATCTCGACGATCTCGGCGCCAGCTTCCTTCAGCCATGCAATACCCTGCTGCCAAAGCTTTTCGATTTCCTCTGGCATACCGTCCATGCGGTACTCTTTAGGAATACCAATCTTCATGCCCTTAACGGACTTGCCGATGAAGTCTTCATAGTTCGGCACAGGCGCATCAACGGATGTGGTGTCTTTTGCATCAACAGAGGCCATAGACTTCAGCAGGATCGCGTTATCGCGCACGGTGCGGCCAATCGGACCAGCCTGATCCAGAGAAGAGGCAAACGCAACCATACCCCAACGAGAGCAGCGGCCATAAGTTGGCTTAATGCCCACAGTACCGGTCAGCGCAGCTGGCTGGCGGATAGAACCACCCGTATCAGAAGCTGTTGCCGCCGCACAAAGATGCGCAGCTACCGCAGAAGCAGAACCACCGGAAGACCCACCAGGAACCAACGCAGTGTCAGAACCGTTGCGGCGCCATGGGTTAACAACATTGCCGTAGTAAGATGTCTCGTTGGAAGAGCCCATCGCGAACTCATCCATGTTCAGCTTACCCAGCATCACAGCACCGTCGTCAAACAGGTTCTGCGTCACAGTGGACTCATACTCAGGCTTGAAGCCATCGAGAATATGAGAACATGCCTGAGTGTGAACACCCTTGGTCGCGTAAAGGTCTTTAATGCCGAGAGGAATACCTTCCAGCGGACGCGCTTCGCCAGCAGCGATTTTTGCGTCAGAGGCTTTCGCCTGCTCCCGGGCAATATCACCGGTCACAGCAATGTAAGCGTTGAGCGCTTCGTTGCCGGTTTCAATCGCACCCAGATAGCTTTCAGTCAGCTCGGTTGCAGTAAAGTCGCGGGCAGCCAGCTTATCGCGCGCCTCAGCGATCGTCAGTTTTGTAAGATCAGTCATAGTCTCTACATCTCTAGGACAGCCGCAAGCGGCTTTTTATAGAAAACAGATTCAGGGTGCTCGGGATAATCCAGAACAGGGCCACAGCGCTCAAAACCTGAGCTTTCGTAAAGACGAATAGCAGCCTCGTAGTTCCAACCAGTTTCAAGAACTAGACTGGTCAATCCCGCCTCTTCTGCATGAGCGATAATTTTCTGAAGGATTCTCCGACCAACACCTTTGCCCTGCGTTTCAGGCAAGCTGAACATGCGCTTAACCTCACCCGTATCGCTTGAGTGCAGTCTCAGTGCACCGCAGGCAATCGCCTTACCAGCCTCTCGCGCGACAAACACGGTCGTATCTGCTCCCGCCATTTCCTTAACGGACATGTGGTGGCAAGCCTCAGCAGGCGTAAGTTCCAAAAGCGTTTGGGTGAGCTGCTCTACCAAAGCAACAACATCGTCCTGGCGCGGATCTTCAATTCCAACAGAAACGCTCATGCAGAAATTCCCTATTCAACAACCTTAGGCACAGTGAAGAAGTTGTCTTCATGCACAGGTGCGTTGGAAACAACCTTGTCCGCGTAACCGCCGTCTGTCTGGCCGTCTACGCGCTTCTTCATGGTGGTTTCAACCACAGAGGTCATCGGCTCAACGCCGTCAACATTCACCTCGTTCAGCTGCTCAACAAAACCAAGGATCACGTTCAGCTCACCAGTCATTTTCTCAGCCTGCGCGTCATCAACCTTGATGCGAGCCAGCCCGGCAACACGTTTTACCGTGTTCAGATCAACCGACATGTTTCACTCCGAAATTGCGGGGGCAAAGAACTGCCCGCCTCGAATTCATGGAGAAGAGCTATAAACACAAAAAAACAGCAGAACAATCTCTGCCCTGCTGTTCATCCCTCATATTCTCATACTTACGGAACCAATTAGGACCGATTATAGTTAAGCATACCCAAACTGTCTGCCACGAACACCTGAAACCACCAGCCACAATGCCAAGACCAACAGCAACGGAAGCGCAGACAGAGACAGCCACGCCCAGCCAACCGTACCAAACAAGATACCGGTTGAAAGCGCACAGACCGCAGAAACCAGCGCAACAACAGCATCATTGGCACCTTGCGCGAGCGGCGCGTCCTGTGGCGCAACCACTTCAACAAGCCGCGATGAGGCGCCGATGAAACCAAAGTTCCAGCCAATGCCAAGCAGGATCAAGGCCACATAAAACGCCCAAAGCTCAGAACTAAACGCTCCAACCACACCTGCGCCAGAAAGCATCAACAGACCCAGCACCATCACAGTGTTGGTTCCAATCCGGCGAATGATATAGCCGGTGACGAAGCTGGGGCCAAACATCGCCACCAGATGCCAGCGGATCACATCACTGGATTGCCCAACGGAAAAACCACAATATTCCATGGCAAGCGGCGTTGGCGACATCTGCATGGTCATGAACCCGAAAGAAAGCCCGGCACACGCTGTTGCACTCCAGACAGCAGGCCTGCGCAAAACCTTCAGGCTCTCAGCAAACCCTGTGGCCTGCTGCCCCTTTTTCGACGCAGGCGGCAGGCGCAACCCAAGCACAGGCAACGCCCCCACAACAGCAACACCAGCCAGCGCCAGATAGCTGCCGATAAACGGAATGACGCCGCCAAAATCCTTCACCACCCCAACAAGGCTCGGGCCAAGGAAAGCCGAAAGCAGCCCCATGGACATACTCAGCGAGATCGCCATCGGCTTCCATCGCTCGCTGGCACTGTCAGAAGCAGCAAAACGCATAAAGGTATAAGCTGCGGTCGCAATGCCCAGCAAAACATGCCCGGCCAGCAACACAACAAACTGATTGGCATAAAGCGCATAAACGCACAGCAGCGACCCAATGATGCTCAGCACCACCCCCAGCAAGATCCCCTTCTGCCTTCCAAAGCGCCCCATAAACAGAGAGATCGGCGTGGCAAAGAGAAAGTTGCCGAACATCTGCAACGCAAGCGGCACGGTCGCCATGGTCGGATGCGGTGCAAGGTACGATCCTGCCAACGCACTGATCGCAATCAGAATTGGCATCTGCATGGAAAGAATTGCGGTTGCAATCAAAATGAGCGGAAAGTTGCGCGCCCTGTAGGCCGGTCCCTGCCCCGCCACCTCAGAAAATCCCATAATTATTCCTCGAAGAAACTTTGACTGTCCTTAAATTACCGCGTACACCAGTTGGCAGTTAGGACATTCAAGCTTCAAATCATGCCAAACATACAAATTGAACAGCCCCGTCAAATTGATGCGCTCGTGTATCACGGGATCAATCTTCTCGATCTGGCCGGCCCCATGCAGGCGTTCTGGACCGCAGATAGCTATCAACCCGGTTATACTCTCCGGACCCTGTCCATCGATGGCCAGCCTGTAGAAACCCAACCCGGCATGAAGGTCGCCGTTGACGGCACCTTTGCCGACTGGAACCGCTCAGCTGACCTGCTCATTCCCGGCGGACGCATTGATAACCAGCTGGGCAACACAACCGTGCACACCCTGCTCCACGAAGCTGCGGCAAGAACAAACAACACGCGCATCGTCTCCATTTGCTCTGGCGCACTTCTGTTGGCCGACGCTGGCATCCTCAATGGCAAGCAAGCCAGCACCCATTGGAGCCGCGCCTCCTCCGCGCAAACTCAGTTTCCGGACGTGGACTGGCAGCTCAATCAGCTCTTCGTGAAATCAGGCGATATTTACACCTCGGCAGGCGTCACGGCAGGCATCGATCTCGCCCTGCACCTTATTGAGCAAGATCTCGGCTCTGCGATCTCCTTGAAAACCGCACAAGAACTGGTCGTCTACCTGCGTCGCAACGGCGGGCAAGCCCAGTTTTCATCCGCCCTCTCGCTGCAAGCCGCCGGACAATCCAACATCGCCAAACTCTCGGAGATCATCCTGTCAGAGCCAGAAGCAGACTGGACCATCGAGAACATGGCAAAATCCGCAGGCGTCTCAACTCGCACGCTACACCGTCGCCTGAAGGAAGACATTGGCGCCACCCCTGCCCAGTTCGTAGAACAACTACGGCTGGACCTTGCCAGAACCGCACTCCTGAAACGCAGCTCCATCAAACAGGCCGCCAGCCTCTCGGGCTTTGGGCATATCCAGAACCTGCGCCGCGCCTTTCAACGACGCTTCGGTATCACCCCATCAGAGTATGTCGAGAGGTTCTCCTGATGCCCGATCAAGTCACCCCAAGAGGCCGCCCGCGCAACACGGACCTCACCCGCAAGATCATGAAAACAATGCTCCAAGCTCTTGCAACCAACGGCTACCACGGCACCTCAACACAGCAGATTGCACAGGACATTGGCACCTCCAAGCAAGCGCTCTATCGCCGCTGGCAAAACAAAGCAGCTCTGGCACTGGAAGCCCTGCGCTATGGGTTCAGGCAGGTCCCACCAACCTACCCCGGCATGTCCACCTTTCAAAACGATATGCTGGACGCCACCTCAGGTATGTTACAGGCACTCTGTGAGACCCCATTGGGCTCCGCGTGGCTTGCATTGCACGCAGAACCCTCATTAGCCGAAGAGCTATCCCTCCTTGAAGGGGAGCAACGCACCCACTTCAGGCAGATCTTCGTCTACTGGAACACCACAGCCAACATGGAAACCAGTATTGACCAACTTCTCGGCTTTGTGTTTTTCACCAGCCTCATACGCCGCCGAAAGCCATCCAACTCAGAAATTTCCGAGGTAATCCAAAGCATTACGACCCGATCATAACAGATCAAAGCTTCTCGCTGCTTGGTGATGACACTTGATTGGCGCTCACCCACCCTCCTGGGGCAAGAAGAATGCACCTCGAAAAGAACGGGCAAATCCGCGGGCCGAGGTCGCCAGACAAATTCAGCACCATTCCTGACCGGTGCTGCGTTTGTTCGGAGCACTTCATCGTTTTATTGAGGGTAAAAGAATGAAAATCAAATCCATTGCTGCTGCAGCCGCCATTGCAGGTGCTGTCCTTTCCGCAAGCTCATTGGGAGCATTCGCGGATGAAATCTCCACCTACACCTCAGGCGGCTACGCAATCGGGGGCACCGATCCTGTTGCCTACTTTACGCAAAACAAGCCCGTGCAGGGCAAAGCGGAATTCACCGCGCAGTACGACGGCGTAACCTGGAAATTCTCCAGCGCTGAAAACCGCGACAAGTTCATCGCAGAGCCTACAAAGTTTGCCCCGCAATACGGCGGCTGGTGCGCCGTTGGCACATCCTTCGGCACCAAGCTGGAAACCCAGCCGGAACTCTGGGACATCGTTGACGGAAAGCTCTACCTCAACGCCCATGACGGCGCAGTCAAGCGCATGCAAACCCGCACAAGCGAAACAATCATCAACGCAAATGCGAACTGGGAAGATATCCGCGACGTACCTCCAGAAAAGCTCTAATTCCCTTCAGTGCATAGGCTGCAATAGGCATTGCCTGGCCTATTTCGATATTCCCCAAATCTCATCGTAGCCTATGCACTGCACCTGGAGAAAGCCGCAGACCTCTGCGGTTTTTTTCCGTTTCACAACCCCATTTTCCGAAAGCATCTCTACCACCCACCCACACCTATCAAAACGGGCAATGTACAATATCACAACCATTTCTCGAATTGGTGATCAAGCGTTATTGGCGTAAGGGAAGCTCCTCACGCATAGTGTGCTTACAGCATACATTAAAAACCGGCCCCAACATCTAATCACCTGGTAAACAGAACAGGCCAAACTCGTTTCTACACAATAGCCCGAAGGAGTTGCCCATGCCGATCCGATCCTCAGTTCTTGCAGTTGGACTTGTCCTGTCCGCACTTGTAACTGTTCCGATAACGGCAGTGGCCGATGAGGTGACCAACTTCGTCGAAGAAGGCTATGCAATCAGGGGAACCGACCCGGTTGCCTACTTCAAAGAAGGTAAGCCAGTTCCGGGTCAGGAAGAGTATTCCACCCAATATCAGGATGTTACCTGGCTGTTTTCTTCCGCTGAAAACCTCGCGGAATTCGAAAAAGACCCAACCAAGTACGCCCCACAATACGGCGGCTGGTGCGCAACCGGCGTAAGCTTTGGCCTCAAAATCCCGATCCAGCCGGAGCAATGGAAAATCGTTGACGGCAAGCTGTACCTGAATGCCCATGCAGGTGCCCAGCGCCACTTCCTCAAAGACCCGCAAGCCACCATCGCCAAAGCAAATGAGAATTGGCCAACAATCGAGAACACGCCGGAAGGGGACCTTTAAGCCAGTCCCACCCAAGCTGGGCTAAAGGCCATACCAATCGCGCTTGCTCCCCAACAGAGCGTGACCCTGCGGTGAAATAACAAAACGCGGAAAGTGTCCTCATCAAACTCAAAAAGGCCCCGGTCCATGCCGGGGCCTTTCTTTATGCGACATAGGAAACCTGATCAGGCTACGTGCTCTTGTTGATCTTAGCCGTCTCCCCGGCCTTTAGCGCAGCCACTCGAAACGCGTCATCTCCCATATACTTGATAAATTTATCAGCACTCTGGTCAATGATCGGCATCGTGCCGTAATGGCAGGGAATGATGGTCTGGAAATCAAAGTAACGCTCGCATGCCATCGAAGCAGTACGGGCACCCATGGTGAAGCGGTCTCCAATTGGCACAATGCCGATTTCCGGCCGGTAAATCTCATTGATCAACGCCATGTCAGAGAAGATATCCGTATCACCCATGTGCAACAATGTTGGCTCATTCTCTGCTTTTACAATAACGCCTGCCGGGTTCCCCAGATAGATGTCCATAACGTTGCGCTCCATGCTGGAGGCGTAAGACGAACTGTGCACCGCGTTGGTCATCGCGACTTCAAACGCGCCCATATTAACGCAGCCACCTTGTTCAACCGGATTGATTTTCTCGATACCGTGATCCTTGGCCCACATGGAAATCTCGAAGTTCGCCGTGAGTGTCGCATCCGTTGCTTTCAGGATATCAAAGGTATCACCCACATGATCATAGTGGCCGTGTGTCAGCAGAACATGGTCAACACCTTCGCTCACCTGCTCCACACTCATATCCTCCGGAAAGCTCGGATTACCAGTAAGGAAGGGGTCAATCAAAATTGTCGCACCCGGAACACGAACTTTAAACGCAGAATGACCCAGAAACTGAATATCCATATCACCAATCCCTCCCAATGCGGCACGCCTGTATTGGGCGCCCTCAAAGTAACCATACGGCACCTAGACTAGGTGGGACTTCGTTACACAACCCTTAAATGAAACCGTTCAAAGTTCACGGCCCCGTCAACCACCTACCAGATCTCCCAATCAATCTCCGGCAGGCCGTTTTGCTTCAGGTAGGCGTTGGTTTTTGAAAACGGAGCCGACCCGAAAAACCCACGCCGTGCCGACAGCGGTGAAGGGTGCGCGCTCATCAAAACCAGATGTTTGCTCTCATCAATCAGATCCAGCTTCTTTTGCGCATGAGCCCCCCAGAGGATGAACACCAAATGTTCACGCGCCTCGGAAAGCCCCCTAATTGCCGCATCCGTAAACGGCGCCCAGCCCTTCTTCGCGTGCGACCCGGCCTTCGCCTCCTCCACACTCAATGAGGTATTCAGCAACAACACCCCCTGCTCCGCCCAGTGGTTTAAACAACCATGATCAGCTGGCGCGTAGCCAAGGTCACTTTCCAGCTCCTTGTAGATATTGCGCAGCGAGGGCGGCAGCTTCACCCCTTTGCGAACAGAAAAGGAAAGCCCGTGGGCCTGCCCTTCGCCGTGGTAAGGGTCCTGCCCCAAAATAACAACGCGCACATCGCTTAGAGCCGCAGCTTCAAAAGCCGCATAGCATTCAGCAACAGGCGGATAGATTGTCTTCCCCGCAGCAGCTTCAGCATCTAAAAACGCCTGAAGCTTCTGAAAGTAGGCCTTGTCCATCTCGGGAGCTAAAATACCCTGCCACCCTTCTTCAAACTGCACCTGTCTCACGCCTGTCTCCGCCTGCTCAATCTTCTTGTGTTCCTACCTTTACCAGAACAGCTGCCGCACAGTTCCGCCGGAAACAGCATGTCCCCGAGAAAAAACGTCTTACCCGCTTGGCCTTCCTCCCAAGCCGTGCTAACTCGCCGCCATGGCAAATGATCCTTCTCTTTCTTTACAAGATTTCTGCGACGCGCTTTATAACGATGATCGCCTGATCGGTATCGACCTCGGCACCAAGACCATTGGTCTGGCCCTCACCGATTCCGGACGGCAGATTGCCTCTCCACTGGAAACCATCAAGCGCAAGAAGTTTACACAGGATGTGGAGCGCCTGCTCGATCTTTGCCAGGAACACGGTGTCTTTGGTCTCGTGATTGGCCTGCCCCTCAACATGGACGGCACCGAAGGCCCCCGCTGCCAGGCTACCCGCGCTTTTGTGCGCAATCTGGCCCAGAAAACGGAAATCCCCATCACCTACTGGGACGAACGCCTCTCCACCGCAGCCGTCACCCGCACACTCATTGAGGCCGACCGCTCCCGCGCCCGCCGCGCCGAACTCGTCGACAAAATGGCCGCCACCTATATCCTGCAGGGCTTCCTTGATCGCATCAACTACGGCGGCACATCCCTCTTCGAGGCAGAGTGATGCTTCTGGCATACCGGCATCTTAGCCTGTGCTGAGCACGTAGGTCTTCAAGATGACAATCCCAAGCATCAACACTTGAGATTTTTTTGGCTCACAGAGCTTTACCGATCTGCGCATTTCAGGCTACGTGCTTAAACGGAGGCATGCTGCACGCCTCGTTTATCCATCTCATTTGCCAAGACCGTTTTCCGTCTGAGCAATACTCTGAAAAGCAATAATATGTTTTCTGCTCTGTCAGCCATTACCTCTGTCCTGCTCCTAACGGCTACAGGATGGTTCCTCCGCCGTCGCAACTTCATTCCAAGAGAGCGCTGGGGCGGTATGGAAGATCTGTCCTATTGGATCCTGTTCCCGGCGCTCATCCTCATCAATGTCGGCACCTCCGATTTCTCAGTGATGCCAGTTAAAGACATCGCCATCGCTGTACTGGGAACCTTCTCCTTTCTTGCTGTTCTTTGCCTCGTGCTGCAACCCGTGCTCAAAGCAAAGTTCTCCATGTCGGGCCCGCGCTTCACCTCGATCTTTCAAGGCGTCGTGCGTTGGAATGGCTTTGTCGCCATGGCAATTGCAGCCAACAGTTTTGGCGAGGAAGGTGTGGCGCTGGTAGCGGTCATCATGGCAATCATGATCCCGGCAGCAAACCTGCTCTGTGTCATCGTTCTGGCCGTATACGCAGGCGGATCATCCCCTACTGTACAGACACTTGCGAGAGAACTGGCCAAAAACCCATTCATCATCACCGTTGCAGCGGGTCTGCTGATCAACGTATCAGGTGGCCAGATTCCGCAGGTTATCACCAACTACCTGACATTTTTGGGAAGCGCAGCACTGCCAATTGCTGTTTTATGCGTAGGTGCCGCTTTGGATCTGCGAGCCCTGCGCCGCCCCGGCCCAGCGCTCACTTCAGCCTTGTTGATCCGCAACATACTTGCTCCAGCCATCGCCATCAGCTTTGCACTCGCCCTTGGACTGGACGAGATTTCGGCAACCATCGTTGTACTGGTGTTTTCGGTCCCATCCGCAGGCGCAAGCTTTGTGCTGGCGAAAAAAATGGGCGGCGACGCCAAGTTGATGGCCGAAATTCTGACCCTTCAAACAGTCGCCGCCGCAATCACCATTCCCGCTTGGCTCGTGGCCGTGGCTTACTTGACTGGGTAAAGCCACTCCAAAATACCAGTGGCGTCATAACGCGCGTCCAGCATGCCGTAGCTTGAGCGCCACTGACCCGCCATCCGGGTCTCGATAAACGCATTGGCAATCGCTGGAGGAGCAACCTCCTTCAGCGCCGCCGCAGCCGCTGTAATCGCCAACTGCTCAGTGAGCAAGCGTGCGCCACCTTCATCTTCCAGACACGTACGCGCCGCAGCCTGCAACACTTCAACAGAAACCTTACCCGCAGGCCCAAGGTCCGTTTCCAGCGTACCCAACACGTTCATGAAGCTATCTGGAGTGCGATGCATAGCTCGCAGAAGATCAAGCGCCATGATGTTGCCTGAGCCTTCCCAGATACTGTTCACTGGCGCTTCACGGTAAAGGCGGGCCATATCGTGGTCTTCCACATATCCGTTGCCGCCCAGACACTCCATCGCCTCAGCCGCAACATTCTCCGCGCTCTTGCAGATCCAGTATTTCGCCGCTGGTGTAATAATCCGCAGGAAGTCCGCAGCCTGACTGTCTTCCTTCTCCAGATCCATGCAATGAGCCAGCTTCAGGGCCAACGCTTCACTGGCCGCCATATCCAAAGACATATCCGCCAGAACCCGCTGCATCAGTGGCTTTTCAATCAAACGCGCCCCGAAGGCACTACGGCTTGAGGTGTGATGAACCGCTCTTGAAATCGCTGCCCGCATCAGCGCAGCAGACCCAATACAGCAATCGACGCGGGTTGGGGTCACCATCCTCAAGATGGTTTTAATGCCCTTACCCGCTTCACCAACAAGGAAACCAACCGCATTGTTGAACTCTACCTCGGAAGAGGCATTGGACTTGTTGCCCATTTTGTTCTTCAAACGCTGGAAATCCAGCCCGTTCACCTCACCGGTTTCCAGAATGCGTGGAACGAGGAAACAGGTTGGCCCCTCTTCCAGCTTAGCCAGCACAAGAAACGCATCGCACATAGGCGCGGAGAAGAACCATTTATGGCCGTTGATCACATAAGTGTCGTCAGAAACCCGTTCCGCACGGGTGATAATCTGGCGCAGATCAGAACCGCCCTGCTTTTCTGTCATGCCCATACCAAGGCTCACGCCCATTTTCTGGCTGGCCGGACGGAATCGCTGATCATACTTGCGGCTCTGAATTCGTTCGTTCCAGACTTTGGCGAGCTCGGGAGATTGCGTCAAAGCCATCGCTGAGGCGTTGGTCATGGTCACAGGACAAAGGTGCCCACCTTCAACCTGACACATTACGAAATACTTGCGCGCCCGGTTATAAAACGCCCGCTCACCACCCGGCTGCATCGAATCAACCGAAGCACTGTGCAGCCCAGCCTCGAACGAGCGGCGCATCAAGGCATGGTAGGAGGGATGAAACTCCACAACATCCAGACGGCGGCCATACGGATCATGTGTTTTGAGCACCGGCTCATTCACATTCGCCAGGCGGCCCAGATCAAGCGCATCGGCAGCGCCGCACTGCTCTCCAAACTTGATCAGCTCATCGCGCGCTGAATCGTTGGAACCGGTGCCACCCAGATCAGCAAGAAGAATCGGATCACTTTCGGCAAGATTGTACCCACAATACGGAGGCGCCTGATTGATCACAGCTGTCGTCATAGCGGCTTGCGAAACTTTTTCCATTTTTCCTCCTGCGCGTTGCCCCAGCGATTTTTGTAGTTTATCGCCCATGGTGCAACTTTGATCTGCACAATAAAAGTATACATCCGTTGAGCCCTTTACGAACTCGGTGTTTCTGCCTATAGATGGGTCTTCGATGACCCAGAAAACCACACATCGATCCACAGCGTTCCCGCATCGCCATCTCCTCGGTATCGAGGGATTGCAGCCTCCCCACATTAATTACCTTTTGGACCTTGCCGACGAAGCCGTCGAAGTCTCCAGACAGGTCGAAAAGCAGAAAGCTGTTCTGCGTGGGCGAACGCAAATCAACCTCTTCTTTGAGGCTTCCACCCGCACCCAATCTTCCTTTGAGCTTGCAGGCAAGCGCCTGGGCGCGGATGTGATGAACATGTCGGTCTCCACCTCCTCGGTGAAAAAAGGGGAAACCCTGATCGATACTGCAGCCACCTTGAACGCAATGCGTCCTGACTTGCTGGTAGTTCGCCACCATGCTGCAGGTGCAGTTCACCTGCTGGCACGCAAAGTCGGCTGCGCAGTCGTCAACGCCGGCGACGGTCCTCACGAACACCCAACACAGGCTCTGCTGGATGCCTTGACCATCCGCCGCCACAAAGGAACCCTTGGCGGTCTCACAGTAGCCATTTGCGGTGACATCCGCCACTCCCGCGTGGCGCGCTCCAACATTATTCTTCTTTCCAATATGGGAGCTCGCGTGCGTGTCATAGCTCCCTCTACACTAATGCCCTCCGGTATTCATAGTATGGGCGTTGAAGTATTCACAGACATGCGCGAAGGTTTGAAAGGATGCGACATCGTCATGATGTTGCGTTTGCAGCGCGAGCGTATGAGTGGTGCCTTTGTGCCATCCGTACGTGAGTATTTCCGCTACCACGGTCTGGATTCGGAAAAACTCTCCTACGCCAAGCCGGACGCTTTGGTCATGCACCCTGGTCCAATGAACCGCGGTGTCGAGATCTCGGCAGAAGTTGCTGACGGCCCACAAAGCCTCATTCGCGAGCAGGTAGAGATGGGCGTTGCCATACGCATGGCAGTGCTTGAAGCTCTTGCTCAAAACCTTCCTGACACTCTTTAGAGGACACGCGCATGAACAAAAGTGTGAACCCGCTGGTCCTGAAAAACGCCCGCGTCATTGATCCTGCTAACAACATGGATGAAGCAGGTGCGGTTATCGTTCAGGATGGGATAATCCTTGCCGCCGGTGCAGATGCCCTCAATCAGGGCGCTCCGGACGGCGCAAAAACCATCGACTGCGACGGCGCTGTCGTTGCCCCCGGCCTTATCGACATTGGCGTCAGTGTTGGCGAGCCGGGCGCAGAACACCGCGAAACGCTGGAAAGCGCGAGCCGCGCAGCCGCCGTTGGCGGTGTAACCACCATCCTCACCAGTCCCAACACGGACCCGGTGATCGATGACCCGGCGCTGGTGGACTTCATGCTCCGCCGCGCCCGCGACACCGCCATCGTCAATGTCCACCCCATGGCCGCCCTTACCAAGGGGCTGGCTGGCAAGGATATGAGCGAGTTGGGCCTGCTCAAGGAAGCAGGCGCCATCGCCTTTTCCAACGACCGACTGCCAATCACCAACTCCTCCGTTCTGGTCCGTCTCCTGACCTACGCCCGCGACTTCGACGCGCTCGTGGTTCATCAGGCACAGGACAAAGACTTGGCAGGTTCAGGTGTCATGAACGCAGGTCTACGTGCCTCATGGCTGGGTCTGGGCGGCATCCCGAGAGAAGCCGAGTTCGTCGCAATCGAGCGAGATATGCGCCTCGTCGCCATGGCGAAAGGCAAGTATCACGCCCGTCTGATCTCCTGTCCGCAAAGTGCAGAGGCGATCCAGAAAGCGAAGAACGAAGGCCTCAACGTCACCGCCGGTATCTCCATCAATCATCTCACGCTCAACGAAAACGACATCGGTCCATACCGGACCTTCCATAAAATGTCGCCGCCATTGCGCACGGAAGATGATCGTCAGGCCATGGTTGCGGCACTGGCAGACGGCACAATCGACATAATAATGTCCGATCACAACCCACAAGATGTGGAAACTAAGCGTCACCCCTTTGCAGAAGCCGAGGATGGTGCTTTAGGGCTGGAAACGATGCTTGGAGCGGGAATGCGCCTCGTCCTGAACGAGGATATTTCACTCTCTAAACTACTTGCAACAATGACTTGCAATCCAGCGGACCGTCTTGGCCTTCCTGCCGGTCGCCTCTCAAAAGGTGCACCAGCAGATCTGATCGTGTTCGATCCGCAAAAGCCATGGATTGTGGAGAAAGACAGAATACGCTCCCGCTCAAAGAACACGCCTTACGAGGATGAAACTTTGACAGGACGGGTTTTGACAACCATCGTTGCAGGCGGCATCCTAGATCATGACGCAATTTAGCGCGCTCTTCTGAACGGACCCAGCGGGTATGGCAGAAGACGTCGCGAGACGATGAAATATTAAAGCAGCAGGCCTGACAGTATGGAAAAGCCTGCTGCTTTAATCTGCAACAACTGGAGAACACCCGTGCCTGATCCAATCAGCTGGTCCTTTGATTTACCCTACTATCTGGCTGCATTGGCCTTTGGCTATCTATTAGGCTCCATTCCCTTCGGCCTGCTCTTCACCAAAATGGCAGGCCACGGCGATATCCGGAACATTGGCTCTGGCAACATCGGCACCACCAACGTGCTGCGCACCGGCAGCAAAAAGCTGGCAGCGCTCACCCTTTTATGTGACGCCCTCAAAGGCACATTCGCCGTTGTGCTCGTCTACCTTTACATGGGCGGCGACGCTGCACTGATCGCAGGTCTGGGTGCCTTCCTCGGCCACATCTTTCCAGTCTGGCTCAAGTTCAAAGGCGGCAAAGGCGTTGCGACCTACATCGGCATCCTGCTTGGCATCTTCTGGCCGGTGGGCATTATCTTCATCGCCATCTGGATCGCAACCGCCTACATCACAAAGTATTCCTCCCTGTCAGCACTGGTAGCAAGTCTTGTCACTCCCTTTATTCTGCTGGCTTTCGATCAGAGCCAAATTGCGCAAATGATGGGATTACTCAGCGTATTGCTATGGGCAAAACATCACGAGAACATTGCCCGCCTGCTGAAAGGCAAGGAAAGCAAGATCGGTTCCAAGGGATGATTTAATGGAGACAGCCACCAAAAGCCGGGCACCACACCTAAGTGATACCCAGCGACTTGCGTGGCTTCGCCTTATCCGCTCCGAAAATGTTGGACCAAGAACATTCCGTGAGCTCTTTAATCATTTCGGCTCGGCACAAGCGGCACTCGATGCCCTGCCAGAGCTCTCCAGAAGAGGCGGTAAGAAATCTTATCGCCTTTTTTCAAAGGACAAGGCAGAAGCCGAATTAGCTTCGCTTTATAAGATGGGTGCCCGCCTCGTCGCCATGGGAGAACCCGCCTACCCTCCGCTTCTCAGAGAGATCGACGCCCCGCCGCCCCTGCTCGCTATCCGCGCCAGAGACCCCTTGCAGCAGGAACTCACCGGCACACAAAAAACGCTGGCCATCATCGGCGCCCGCAATTGCTCCGTGGCCGGTGCAAAGTTTGCAAAGCAGCTGGCAGGTGATCTGTCCTCGCAAGGCTTCACCATCATCTCCGGATTAGCCCGCGGCATTGACAGCGCAGCCCATCAGGCCGCCCTCAACTCCGGAACGATCGCAGCGTTCGCAGGTGGCATAGACACTGTCTACCCCAAAGAAAATCAGCAACTCTTCTCAGCAATGATCGCAGCAAACGGTGCCGCAATCAGCGAAATGCCGATGGGCTGGAATCCGCGCGCGCGCGATTTCCCCCGCCGCAACCGGCTGATCTCGGGAATGTCATTGGGCGTGGTTCTTATTGAAGCCGCCGAAAAATCAGGCTCACTGCACACAGCTCGCTACGCACTGGAGCAGAACCGCGAAATCCTCGCAGTCCCCGGATCACCACTTGATCCCCGTTCTGTGGGCGCAAACAAACTCATTCAACAGGGCGCCGCGCTCATTCAGTCCACGGAGGACATTCTGGAGATCATGGAACCAAAGATCTCCGTGTCCCTACCACTCAATCCCGGAATTGACGACTCTGCCATAAGCTGGCCGATGCAAGATCAAGCCGCACCAGAGACCACCCAAGCCACACTCACTGCGGGCGAACATGAACGACAATCAGTCATCGATGCTTTAAGTGAAACACCGATTGATCAGGACGAACTGCTCCGTTTTACCGGCATACCACTTCCGACGCTGCAGCTGATCCTTCTGGAAATTGAACTCGCTGGACGTCTGGAACGCCACAAACCCAACAAACTATCCCTTATACATGGAAGCACCGCGTGAGTTTCCGGTGTCTTACTCCACTTCATCCGTATCTGCCGGAGTGCGGCCGTCACCATCGTCTATCAACCGCGCATCGAACTGCGCCGCCGCTTCCTTTTGAGCGAGCATCAGTAGATACCCCAGCAGATCCAGCTTGTGAGTTCGCGCCATGTCACTCAATTCACAACACATTTTGGCGCAGTAGTCTGCAACGTCATGCGTTTCGATTAATCTGTCTTTTTTCGGCAACGGGTATTTATACAAGCTTTTTAACCTTCTTATGCAACCATGACACAAGCCTCCGAAAACAAAAAACGCTTTGCAATCTGAGGGTTACAGCAAATACCTCAATTACCCTAGGTTGTGCAAATTATCAAGAACAACCCAAAACAGACCCAAGGAAATTAAGGGAGAGGCTTTTCCGCTCTTGACCAATCGATCTGAAAAGGCCATTTGACAGCCGCGAAGTCAGCCGCGATTGTGTCGGTTCGACTCATAAAACGGTTTTTGATTTATCAATTCCAAGACGAGATTTACGCGAAAGCCAGGAAATCAATGAACGTAGTCATTGTGGAATCACCGGCGAAAGCCAAGACCATCAACAAGTATCTAGGCAAGGACTACACAGTTCTGGCGTCCTACGGCCATGTACGCGATCTACCTCCAAAGGACGGCTCAGTACTGCCCGACGACGACTTTGCCATGTCGTGGTCCGTGGATTCCAAATCTCAAAAGCGCCTGTCGGATATTGCCAGCGCGGTGAAGGGGGCTGACCGCCTTATTCTCGCAACTGACCCCGACCGCGAAGGGGAAGCCATTTCCTGGCACGTCTTGGAAGTTCTGAAAAAGAAACGCGTCCTGAAGGACATGAAGGTTGAGCGCGTGGTCTTCAACGCGATCACCAAAAGCTCCATTCTCGAAGCGATGAAAAACCCGCGCGAACTGGATGTGCCGCTCGTTGATGCTTACCTGGCCCGCCGCGCCCTTGACTATCTCGTCGGTTTCACCCTCTCTCCTGTCCTGTGGCGCAAGCTGCCGGGCGCCCGCTCCGCAGGCCGCGTGCAATCCGTTGCTCTGCGTCTTGTGTGCCAGCGCGAGAATGAGATCGAAACCTTCCTCTCGCAGGAATACTGGTCCATTCTGGCAAACCTGAACACACCGGAAAACGCCGCAGTTCAGGCACGCCTCACTGGCTTTGACGGCCAGAAGATCACACGCCTCGACATTAAGAATGAGCAGCAAGCCACCACAATCAAGCAGATGCTTGATGGCGCCAGCTTCTCAGTCAGCACTGTTGAGAGCAAACCACAAAGGCGCAACCCATATGCGCCGTTCACCACCTCCACCCTTCAACAGGAAGCGTCCCGTAAGCTTGGCTTTGCCGCAGCCCGTACCATGCAGGTAGCGCAGAAGCTCTATGAAGGTGCCAATATCGGCGGTGAAACAACTGGTTTGATCACCTATATGCGTACCGATGGCGTGCAGATCGCGCCAGAAGCAATTCAAAGTGCACGCAGTGTCATCGCATCCCGCTACGGGGATGAGTACGTTCCCGATAAGCCACGCGTGTATTCCTCTAAGGCGAAAAACGCTCAGGAAGCTCACGAAGCGATCCGCCCGACAGACCTGTCCCGTCACCCACGTGACATGGCACAGTTCCTCGATGAAGACGGCGCACGGCTTTACGAGCTGATCTGGAAGCGCACCATTGCCTCCCAGATGGAATCTGCCGTTCTGGAACGCACCACCGTTGACATTGACGCCGTAAACGGCGCCAAAAAGGCTGCCCTGCGCGCCTCCGGTTCCGTTGTTCGTTTCGACGGCTTCCTCACCCTTTATCAGGAAGGTAAAGATGATGAGGAAGATGAGGAAAGCAAACGCCTGCCGCCAATGAAACAGGGCGACAGCCTTGGCCGCAAGGGCATTGAAGCCAACCAGCACTTTACAGAACCACCACCACGCTTCACCGAAGCAACGCTGGTGAAGAAGATGGAAGAGCTAGGCATTGGCCGCCCGTCCACCTACGCCGCAACACTGCAAACCCTACGTGACCGCGGTTACGTGGAGTTGGACAAGAAGCGCCTGATCCCGCAGGACAAAGGCCGTCTCGTCATCGCCTTTCTGGAAGACTTCTTCAACCGCTATGTGGAGTATGACTTCACTGCAAGCCTTGAAGACCAGCTCGACAAAATCTCGGCTGGCGATCTGGAATGGAAAGCCGTCTTGCGTGACTTCTGGAACCCATTCCACGAAATTTGTGACGAGGTCATCAAGCGCTCCAACACCGAAGTGCTGGACGCCCTGAACGAAACCCTCAAGGCACACGTCTTCCCAGACAAGGAAGACGGCTCCGACCCGCGCAAATGTCCAAAATGTGAAACCGGTCGCCTGTCTTTGAAAGTCTCCCGCTTCGGCGCGTTTGTTGGCTGCTCCAACTACAACAAAGAAAAAAAAGACGGCAAAGAACCAAACGAAAACCCACCACACTGCGATTACACCCGTCAGCTCACCTCAGGTGGTGATGCGGATGCCGGTGCCGCAGGTGATGGACCACAGGTTCTGGGCATTGATCCGGAAACCGGTTTGGAAGTCTCCTTGCGCACAGGCCGTTTTGGCCCATATGTACAGCTAGGTGAAGAAGCCAAGCCCAAGCGTTCCTCCCTGCCACGCGGCTGGAGTGCAGCCGATCTGGATCTGGAAAAAGCGCTGGAGCTGCTTTCCCTGCCACGCGAAGTCGGCACCCACCCGGAAGACGGCAAAACCATCTCCGCAGGCCTTGGCCGGTTTGGACCGTTTGTCCTGCATGATGGCACCTACGCCAATCTGGACAGCCCGGAAGAAGTATTCACCGTCGGCATCAACCGCGCCGTAACCCTGCTTGCTGAAAAACGCGCCAAGGGCGGTGGCCGCGGCGCGGCCGCAAAGCCACTCAAAGAGTTGGGTGACCACCCCGATGGCGGCGCAATCAACGTATACAGTGGCCGCTACGGCCCCTACGTGAAGTGGGAAAAGATCAACGCAACTCTGCCGAAAGACGTTGCGCCTGAAGCTGTCACGCTGGAACAAGCCATTGAGCTTGTAAACGCAAAGGCAGCGACAAAGGGCAAAAAGAAAGCACCTGCCAAAAAAGCAGCTGCAAAAAAGACAAGTGCCAAGAAAGCAGCGCCCAAAGGGGCGCTGAAGGAACTTGGCGACCATCCGGATGGCGGAGCGATGGAGCTGCGCGACAGTGGCCGTCTCGGCATTCGGATCAAATGGGGCAAGGAGTTTGTCTCCCTGCCAAAAGGAACAGACCCGGAGAAAGTAACCCGCGACCAGGCAATTGAGCTGATCAACGCGAAGAAGGGGTAATAGCCCCGTTACTCTCCGGATAACGAAACACGTGGGCTTCCGATCATCGGGAGCCCCTTTTTCGCAGCTAACATGCTGCACTGGATGAGATAAATTGAGCCGAAAAAAGGCCGCTGAAAAACGACACAAGGGACCGGCAGAAATGCCCTCCCGTGAAGACATTCTGAAGTTTATTGCCGACAATCCCGGCAAAGCTGGCAAACGCGAAATCGCCCGCCACTTTGGTATCGTCGGCGCAGCGCGTATTCCCCTCAAACGAATGTTAAGAGATCTGGCCGATAGCGGTCATATCGAAAAACGCCGCAAACGCATGCTGCGTCCGGGCGCTCTTCCACCTGTCTTTGTTGTTAAAATCACAAGCAGAACAGCCGACGGTGAGCTGCTCGGCATCCCGATGAACTGGGATGAAGAGCATGGTGAGCCGCCGAATACTCTTGTTTTGCCGCAAAGGAACAAAAACAAGTTCAACCCGGTCCCTGGCATCGGCGACCGCGCCCTTGTCAAGCTGCTGGACGATCAGGACGGCACTCCCGAAGCCCAGCACGTTGTACGCGTGATGAAGCGTCTGGAAAACCACGACACCGACGTCCTCGGCATTTTGCGCATCAACAAAGCCACAAAAGAAGCGCGACTGGAACCAGTCGACCGTAAACAAAACGCAGTCGATGTGGACCCACGCGAACTGATGGAGGCAGAAGACGGCGACCTCGTCAAAATCGAGGTTCACAAAGTTGGCCGATACGGCACAGCCCGTGGCCGCATCGTCAAGCGCTTTGGCTCCACCACCTCTGAAATGGCTGTTTCCGAAATCGCACTGCACACGCAAGGAATTCGCAATGAGTTCCCAGGTGCCGTGATTGCTGAATCGGAAAACATCAAGCCCGCAGGCAGCAAGGGCCGAGAAGACTGGCGAGACATCCCGCTCATCACCATCGACCCTGCCACCGCAAAAGACCACGACGACGCGGTCTACGCCCAGCTCGACGACAATCCGGAGAATCAGGGCGGCTGCATCGTCTACGTCGCCATTGCTGATGTCGCAGCCTATGTGACACCCGGCTCTCCCATGGATAAGGAAGCACTGCTACGCGGCAACTCGGTGTACTTCCCCGACCGCGTAATTCCAATGCTGCCTGAGCGCATCTCCAACAACCTGTGCTCCTTGCGCGAGAACGAAGATCGCCCATCTCTGGCAACGCGAATGATCTTCGACAAGAACGGCCGAAAGATTTCCCACACGTTCCACCGTGTGATAATGCGCAGCGCCGCCAAACTCTCCTACCAGCAAGCCCAAAAGGCCATTGACGGAGTCACAGACGACAAAACCGGTCCGCTTCTGGAACCGGTGCTCCAACCGTTGTGGGCGGCCTATGAGATCCTCAAGCGTGGCCGCGACAAGCGCCAGCCGCTTGAACTGGATCTCCCAGAGCGCCGCATTCTGCTCAAGGAAGACGGCACCGTTGACCAGATCGTCGTTCCTGAACGTCTGGATGCACACAAGCTCATTGAAGAGTGCATGATCCAGGCCAACGTGGCCGCCGCCGAAGAACTGGAAAAACGCAACTCCGCCCTGCTCTACCGCGTGCACGATGCCTCGACACCCGAAAAGCTTGAAAACCTGCGCGACTTCCTCTCGACGCTGAACGTCAAGCTGCCTCACATCGGCGGCCTCCGCGCCTCGGTGTTCAACAACATCCTCGACAAGTTCAAGGACAGCGCCAGCGCAACCATGGTCTCCGAGGTGGTGCTGCGCTCGCAGGCACAGGCGGAGTATAATGCTGATAATATCGGCCACTTTGGTCTGAACCTAAGGCGTTATGCACACTTCACCTCGCCAATTCGCCGTTACGCGGATCTGATCGTACACCGCGCACTCATTCGAGCAATCGGCCTTGGCGATGATGGCCTGCCCTACGGGATTGAGGAGAAGTTGCCAGCTATCGCAGCGGAGATTTCTGCCGCAGAACGGCGGGCAATGCTGGCTGAACGCGAGACAATCGACCGCCTTATAGCCCTATATTTGTGCGAGCGAATTGGCGCTGAATTCTCTGGCCGAATAGCCGGAGTGACCAAATCCGGCATGTTCGTCAAACTGCTACAAAATGGCGCAGACGGGTTCATTCCTGCATCTACCATTGGTATGGATTACTACGAATATGTAGAATCGGCCCACGCCTTGGTGGGCAGAGCGACCGGAGAAACCTACCAACTTGGCGATGCAGTGCAGGTAAAACTGGTGGAAGCCGCCCCATTTGCGGGGTCTTTACGGTTTGAAATGCTCTCAAACGGCAAATCCAAAGGCGAAGCAGCAGGACGGGTTGCAAAGCACAAGGGTTGGCAAGAAAGAAACAAAAGCAGGCCAAAAGGGTTACGCCGGTCAAAAAACGGAAATAAGCGGAAGCGCGCGTAAATCTCGCGCACTCCCCTGCATTTACTGGACGGATAAGGCAGGTCTAAATGAGTACCCATCAAGATCGGAATACCGGAGAAGCAGTGTTGCGCGGTATGCGCTGTAAATGCCCTTCCTGCGGCACAGGCACTGCCTTTGACGGTTACCTCAGTGTGAGACAATCTTGCGACACCTGTGGTGAGGAACTGCATCACCACCGGGCTGATGACGCACCACCTTATTTCACGATCTTTATCGTTGGCCACGTCGTTGTTGCGCTGGCCATGTGGGTCGAGATGGCCTATGTGCCGCCAATGTGGCTTCACATGGCCGTCTGGCTGCCTTTGACCCTCATCATGTCTCTGGCCCTCCTGCGCCCTATCAAGGGCGCCATGGTTGGTTTGCAATGGGCACTACGTATGGATGGCTTTGCAACAGCTGGCAAAGCGCCTAGTTTTGGCCCGACACGCGCCAATCAGAGGTAATGAATGTCCACAGACGACCTGACGAATGAAGTCAAAGTTGAGCGAGCGGAAGAAAACAACAACCCGAACGCTCAACCCTTGAGGCCTAAAGACGCCTCCACACTGCTTATTCTGGACCGCAGGGAAGATGGGTCCCTGTACCTGCTCATGGGCAAACGCCATATGGCGCACAAGTTCATGCCCGGCAAGTTTGTCTTCCCCGGTGGCCGCGTTGATTCCGAGGACAGCCGCGTAAAATACACGCGCGACTATCACCCGGACGTGCTCACCAAGCTCAACTACGACAAAAAGCAGATCAAAACCGAAAGCCGCCTGCGTGCATTGGCCATCGCCGCCATTCGCGAAACCTATGAGGAAGCAGGTCTGTTTATCGGTACCAGAACCGAGGGAACCGACAGTCCTGTAGGCCCCGGCTTTGAAGCGTTTGACGAACTAGGCATTCAACTGGATCTGGCGCCACTGCGTTTTGTCGCCCGCGCAATCACCCCTCCGGGCAGAACACGGCGCTTTGACGCTCGTTTCTTCGCCGTTTGGGCAGACCAGATTGCACATAAACTGGAAACGGGCATCGGCCCCACAGAAGAGCTGGAAGAACTCCAGTGGCTGCCGATCGAGCAATGCAAAGAGCTCGACCTGCCACGCATCACACTTGCTGTGCTGACCGATCTTGAAAATCGTCTGCGCCAGGACCCGGAGCTTTCTCCGGACGGACCTGTGCCATACTACTACTGGAAGAACGACGGCTTCGCGCGCGAAGAAATCTAATTGCAGTCATGCAGCAGGGCGCAATATTCACCTCACTCCGTGGGGTCATGTGTTGCGCCTTGTTCATTTCCTGATAGAAGCAATAAAAACCACGCTCAAAACGAGCTTGAAACGCAGTGATGTGAATGCTTCAGATATCGGGTGCACCATCCAGTTCCCTCTCCACCACACAGATCCGCGGCATCATTGCCGCCATCGCTGCGATCACCGCAGTTGGCCTGTCACTCTCCGCAAGCTTGCCGCTGCTGGCGCTTACGCTTGAGTATCGCGGTGTCGGTGACACATGGATCGGCATTAACACCGCCTTTGCTGGCGTCGCCTCCATTGTTGCCACACCTGTTGGCCCCTACCTAGCTCGCAAACTGGGCACACCGCAGGCGCTCCTGATCAGCCTGCTGATTGCAGGCGTCACCCTGCCCTTCTTCTTTGTGCTGGAAAACTTCTGGGCCTGGTTCCCGCTGCGTCTGTTGTTCCATGGCGCAACGACCTCTGCCTTCATCATTTCCGAGTTCTGGATCAACGCACTGGCGCCCTCAAAACACAGAGGCTTCCTCATGGGCGTGTACGCCACTGTACTCGCACTGGGCTTCACCTCTGGACCTCTGGTCCTTGCCGTTGCTGGCACAACAGGTGCGTTGCCCTTCCTTTTGGCAGGCGCTGGTATCATTATCGCAGCTCTGCCTGTGCTGATTGGCTTCAAAGCAGCACCCAGAATCGAAAACGAAGCAACTTCAAAGCTCTATACCTTTTTGTGGATAGCTCCAGCAGCGACGATGGCTGGCTTCACGTTTGGAGCGGTGGAACAGTCAGCGATCTCGCTGCTTCCTTTGTTTGGGCTAAAAGTCGGCCTGACACCACAAGCGGCAACGCTGCTCGTCTCCGCCATGGCGGCAGGCAATATGGTACTGCAAATACCGCTCGGCATGCTGTCGGACCGCATGAACCGCCGTCACCTGCTCATCTATTGTGGCGCCTTTGGTCTCCTCGCCAGCCTGCTCATGATCCCGCTTTCGAGCAGTTTTTATGGGATTTGCCTTCTGCTGTTTCTCTGGGGCGGTGTGGTGGCCGGGCTCTACACGATCGGCCTCACCCACCTTGGCGCCCGCTTTGAAGGCGCTAATCTGGCATCCGCAAATGCAGCCTTCGTCCTGATGTATTCCATTGGACAATTGGTTGGCCCTGCCTCCACTGGCTTTGCCCTATCCACCTGGGGCGCTACGGGCCTTCCCCTGCTCTTCGCAGGATTCCTCGGCGCTTATGTAATTATATGCCTGATAAGGGGGACAAGACTGGGCTCAGCCCCCTAATGCATCTTGACTTTGGTCCCGTGATTAGTAATGTGCGCCCTGAATTCCCAAAGTTTCACCGGAAGCGCACCCTGCCCGAAGCGAAGGTGTGAGGGTGCCACCGGGACAAACAAAACAACCGGCTACTTTAAAAAAGCCGAAAACAGACAGGATCCTTAGCGATGGCCAAGGCGACCACCATTAAGATCAAGCTGCAGTCTACTGCGGACACCGGCTTCTTCTACGTAACCAAAAAGAACTCCCGCACCATGACCGAAAAAATGGTGAAGCGTAAATACGACCCAGTCGTAAAGAAGCACGTTGAGTTCAAAGAAACCAAGATCAAGTAAGTCTTGGCTTCAGCTGAATTTTCAAAAAAGGCGTTTGCATTTGCAGGCGCCTTTTTTGCATGCGCCAATCACGACGACTTCATCAGACCGCACCTGACCACTTAATTATGAGGGGTGGACAACATTTCCTCACACAAGAGGATCAGGACTTATTATAGTCCCCTAGACGGTCAATTCCGCTTCAATATCAATGAGGCGGGGCTACTCCAAAACACGTTGGCACACAAACAAAGCTACCCCACGCGAGATGATAAATCACACCACGTTTTCTCCTCTCCCAGACTCTCCGCCTCACGGCACCAGTATAGACGCACAGCATCCACTGCTGGCAAACATGCAGCACACTGCGCGCACAGCAAGAGACACGCACGCGCAGGCTTGCGAGCAAGGCTCAACTTATATCTGGAAGAATTGGTGGCCGGCGAGAACCGGATGACACGAGGAGGCCACTCAGAACCCGTTTACTCGCCGGCCAACCCCACGGACCCAGGAGATGCGGCGGACCTGAGCGCTCCGTAGGGAAACTATGAAGCAGTATTGCCGGGACTTATTCAATCAACCGAGGGCCAATACTGCGATTTCGTAGTCAATTGTTTCATGCGGCAGATGATTTCGCACATCACCATCGCAACATTTACGACTTTAGTAAAGCTTTAAGGTAATTGCGCTCCTGAAAATGGAGGGGATTCTTGACCTATACACAACAAAAGGAAAGAAACCGCTCATTTACAAGAGGCAAACGCGCAGAAAGCCCACAATTCCCGCAAGACTCACACGCTGAATTAATCTAAGCGCAAAGACCTACGACTTATGACGTGAGTCTTTCAACCCGTAAAAACTGGCTCTGCCCCGTACAATACTAAAGCAATGCTTCCCGATGTTTTACGAAAACACAATTTTTAGCTAAGCACAATAAACCAACTAAAAAATCACCAGTACTTTATGTTTGCTGCAAGAACCCAGAAACTGTTTCCAGAAAATTCCTGACCGAAATCGGCTTGGAAATATACGCCTCACACCCGCCCTGACGGATGCGTTCTTCATCCCCCTTCATGGCAAAGGCGGTCACCGCAATCACAGGAATAACCTTCAGATCATCATCCTCTTTGATCCACTTGGTTACTTCAAGCCCTGAAACTTCAGGCAGCTGGATGTCCATCAGGATCAAGTCCGGTTTATGCGCTCGCGCAAGCTCAAGCGCCTCCATCCCGTTTCGGGATTGCAAGGTCGCGTAGCCGTGGGCCTCAAGAAGATCGTTAAACAGCTTCATGTTGAGTTCG
This sequence comes from Pseudovibrio japonicus, assembly GCF_014651595.1. Classification (GTDB taxonomy): domain Bacteria; phylum Pseudomonadota; class Alphaproteobacteria; order Rhizobiales; family Stappiaceae; genus Pseudovibrio; species Pseudovibrio japonicus. Next base: position 44,772 of record NZ_BMXE01000011.1, read on the forward strand.
TTGTCTTCAACAATCAGCACGGTCTTTTGCATCAGTTCAGTCCTGCACAGAGTGCCGCCCCAAAAATGGTTTAGCTATAAATAAATGTGTGATGCAGCCGCGCCGCGACTGGCATTGGAACAAGTCCCACACTAAATTTCCTGCTACATAGTTAATTCGGATTCGTTTCAGAAAGGCAAACACCAATGAATTTAAGCAAAACCGGCAGTTTAACCGAAGATACTGCACAGGAAATTGCAATTGGTGCCCTGACATTTATAAGCAGCGAGCCAGAACAGCTCGGCCGTTTCCTATCTTTAGCTGGCATTGGGCCAGAGGAGATTCGCAGTGCCGCAGCTGAGCCCGGCTTTTTGGCGGGTGTTCTTGAGTTTTTAATGCAGGATGAGCAGCTCTTGCTGTCCTACACTGAAGGTGCTGGCATTCGCCCCACCATGATTGCCGCTGCCCATCTTAAACTCGCCGGAGGCGTTGACTATTTTGCACAACATTGAAACTGCAAATGCAAGCACACTGAAGCAAATCAGCGTCATCAAAAAACGCGCGCATCCTCTTCTCATTTGCGACGTGGACGAAGTCCTTCTGCACTTTATCCCCCATCTTGAGCGCTACATGAATGCTCGCGGCATATACTTCCGCGAAGCCGTCTATCGCCTCACAGAAAACATGTTCCACACGGAAACCGGCAAAAACCTTCCGGACCACGAATGCCTGAAAATCATCTACGAGTTTTTCGAGAGTGAAGTCAGCAAACAGGAAGCCGTACCCCACGCAGCCGCACAGCTGAAACGCCTGTCAAAGCACTGCGACATCGTTATCCTGACCAATCTGACCGGCGACCAAAACAAGTCCGCCCGCGAGGACCTGCTCAAAAGTATTGGCATCGACTACCCGCTGGTGACCAATCAAGGCCCCAAAGGCGGTGCAGTGGCCGCTCTGTGCGCCGAACGCGACGGCCACCCAATCATCTTCGTTGATGACAGCCCGACCAACATTGTCTCCGTTGGCAAAAGCGTACCCCACGTCCAACTCGTACACTTCGTGGCTGACCCGCGTTTCTTTGCGACCGCCGAGGACCTTCCCAACGTAGCCCTGAAAAGCAACTGTTGGCTTGAGACCGGCGACTTTATTGAAGATTTATTGATCACAGCGCTAAGGTAAGCGCGCGTGAATAGCAGCGCAGGACATCGGATCATCTTGAGCATTAAGGATGCGTGACCTAGACCAGATGAGCAGTTCAATGTTTTATGTGGCCGGAGCGTGCATTTCCTGGGAACTTAGGTCGTAGCTCATGCTATAAGACCCAGCACACCATCTCCGCCAGCGATCCAGGGTTCGAAGTTTTCCATGGCGACCGAGGCCACCACACCTTTAAAAGCGCTCTGCCGGGACTGCACACACAGGTTCCGTGCAGATCTGACGCGCTGCCCCAAATGCGGCAGCCCGCGCATTCTCGCCCATGCAGAACTGGATACACTCGAAATCGCACATATCGACTGCGACGCCTTTTTCGCCTCCGTCGAAAAGCGCGAGAACCCGGAACTGGCAGATCGCCCTGTCATTGTTGGCGGCGGCCAGCGCGGTGTTGTCTCCGCAGCCTGCTACATCGCCCGCATCTATGGCGTACGCTCTGCAATGCCCATGTTCAAGGCCCTTGATCTTTGCCCCGACGCGGTCGTCATAAAACCACGGCTGGAGCTGTACTCAAAAGTCGGCAAACAGATCCGCGAAGAGATGGAAAAGCTCACACCGCTGGTAGAGCCCCTCTCCATTGATGAGGCCTTTCTGGACTTGTCCGGCACGCAAAAACTGCACGGTGCCACACCAGCCGAGCAGCTTGTTCATTTCACCCTCAAGATCCAGAGGGAACTCCGCCTCTCCGTCTCCGTTGGCCTCGCCCCCAACAAATTCCTCGCAAAGATCGCCTCTGATCTTGATAAGCCCCGCGGCTTTTCTGTGATTGGTGATGCGGAGAAAAAGGAATTTCTGGCAAAACAGCCAACCAGCGTCATCTGGGGTGTAGGCAAAGTCTTTCAGGCCAAACTCGAGCGCGATGGCATTAAGACCATCGGACAGCTCCAGCTCAAGGACCCCACCGACCTTGCCCGCAAATACGGTGCCATGGGCCTGCGCCTTGCCAAACTGTGTCAGGGAGAGGATGACCGCCACGTCTCTTCAAAACGCGGCGCAAAAAGCATCAGCGGCGAAACCACATTCAACTCGGATATCTCCGATGTCACCCAGCTCTCAAAGAGCCTGTGGAAGCTCACCGAAAAAGTCGCCTACCGCACCAAGAAGGCGGAAAAGTCCGGCAGATCTGTAACGCTGAAGCTTAAAACAGCAGACTTCAAAACCATCACACGCTCGCGCATGCTGCACGACCCCACCCAGTTGGCGGACAAGATTTTCCGCACTGCAGATGAACTACTCAAGAACGTTGCTGATGGAAAAATGCGTTTCCGCCTGATTGGCGTAGGCCTCGGCGATCTGGGGCCAGCAGATCAGGCAGACCCGGAAGACCTTTTGGATGAACAGGCAGAAAAACGCGCCAAAGTCGAACGGGCTATGGACGTCCTGCGCGGAAAATTCAACGACAGCTCAGTCGTCTCGCTTGGCCGCTCCCTCAAGACACCGGATAAAACCTAGGGCTTACCGACCTAGCGTCTCGTTCTTGATGGTATCACCAGCCGGAACGCTCACATCTTCATCCAGACTAACAGAGGTTCCGCATGTAGTGACGGGCGTTACCGGCTTCAGATCCAGCTGGACCAGTGCGCCTTCCAGCTCAAACACCCCGTAGTTCAGGTTCATGCTTCTGGAAACACCGTTTTCGTGCAGAACCGACCGCAACTGATAATCCGGCGTACGCTCACCGCGTGTCTCATCACTCAGGTTGAAGTACGCAATGGAAACCGGCCATGCATCCATGGATGCCATTGATTGCGGCAAGGAAAGCCGGTCGGAGCGCAGATCAAGTGGATCAGCCAGTTTGCGGCCCACGACAGTGGTTGCCTCAAACAGCTGCTCCCCGGTCACACTGCCATCATAAAGCTTGGAGACCATGAAGTGCTGCCCACTGGCAGCCCCGTCAATCACACTATGAAGATGCTGTAAGGGGAACATGATGGCCCCATCAAAGCTCAGCGTCTTCCCATCCGGCCCATCCAGATCCACATCCAGCTTGGTCGTCTGGTGCTCCGCAGTGCCAAGCGTTTGCTCGGCCAGCATGTCACCGATGAAGGTCTCATAGGCAAAGGCAAGCTCGGAATTATCCGGCGCTTCAGAATAGGAGCCGCGAAGGTCGGTGATCGTCTGCTCCCCCTCCTCATCAGTGCTCCTGACCACAAAGCGTAATGCAACCGCAAAGCCATCACAGACAGAACCGGAGAGCTCATAGACCATACGTCCGCTCACATCCGCAACATCAGCGCCGCTTTGCGAACCGGCAAGCTTCATATCATAAACCGCTTTGTGTGGTTGAAGAGTAGCAGCAGTTCCCATGGACGGAAGCAGAAGAAAGCAGAGAGCAAGTGACGATCCTGCAATGCTGGAAAGACCATGTCCTCCCAACCCGTTTCCCAAGCACAGCTTCACCATAAAACCTCCGATCCTGCCGAAACAAAAGGCACGGAACATACCTCTCTTCCATCATTGTAGAGTGCATATAGGTTGCCACCAACGCGCGCATTACGCTAGGGAAATCACTGCTAAGGTAAATCTTTCAAATTAGATACACGTATCCCACGTAGACAACGCTTTATACACCCTTGCAACCCCGATGATTCTGGTGTGAGTGTGCCCCAACTTTGCAGTGCACGGCTTAGTGAAGAAAAAACTCTTGAGTTTTCGTGGAACTGTATCACTTATTGCAACAGAACATTCCAAATCAGAGGGAAGAAGAATGTCCGACACAATCCAGAAAAATCTTGAAAAGCTTGGTGTCACACTGCCGGAAGCTGCAGCTCCTGCCGCCAATTACGTGCCTTTTGTGAGAACCGGAAATCAGCTCTTCATCTCCGGTCAGCTGCCAATGCAGGACGGAAAAATCGCAAAAACCGGTAAAATCGGCGCTGATTTGGGCACCGAAGATGGTGTGGAAGCAGCCCGCCTATGCGCAATCAACCTGCTGGCACAGGCAAAAGCGGCAACGGGCGATCTGTCCAAAGTGGTGCGTCTTGTTAAGATTGTTGGCTTCGTAAACTCAACAGGCGACTTTGGCGACCAGCCAAAAGTCATTAACGGCGCCTCCGACTTTATGGTGGCAGCGATGGGCGAAGCAGGCCGTCACGCACGTTCAGCTGTCAGCGCTGGCTCACTGCCGTTCAACGCGGCAGTCGAGATCGAAGCGATCTTTGAAATTGCCGAGTGATCCCGGTCCGGTCATCCAGAACCTAATCCCCGTTGAGAAGAAGCGACTTCGAATAATCCATGCAAGACCTTTCTTGGCTCACCGCCCGGCCGATCGCTCATCGCGGCTATCATAACAAGGACGCAGGCATCCTGGAGAACACGCCCTCTGCGGTCGAAGCTGCCATAGAAAACAACTTCGCCATTGAAGTTGACGTGCAGCAGACCCGGGATGGTCAGGTCCTCGTCTTCCATGACGCCCACCTAGAACGCCTCACATACGGCGAGGGCAATGTGGTCAACCACGATCTGGCAGAGCTGCGCAAGCTGTCGATGCGCGGTTCTTCTGACCCGATCTGGACGCTGGAAGAACTGTTGGAGCTGGTCGGCAGCAAGATTCCCCTGATCATCGAGATCAAAACCTTGGGGCTTGAAGCCGGGCAGGATGACTTCATTAAAACCATCGCCAAAATTCTCAGCGATTATAAAGGTCCTGCGGCAATAAAATCCTTCGACCAGAAGATGCTTCGAACCATGAAGCAAGTGGCACCTCAGATCCCGCGTGGCTGTATATCCATGACCACACTGGATGAGAATATGCGCCAGCACCTGACAGCGCACGAGATCGAGAAAATCTCATGGATGGTGCACATGGCTGGCACCGACCCACACTTCGTCTCGTTCTATGTAAAGGACCTGCCCGCAGATGGCCCAAGTTTCCTGCGTGAATTCTACGGCCTGCCGATCATGACATGGACCGTCAAAACCAAAGAAGACCGTCTCACCGCTGCCAAATATGCAGACCAGATTGTCTTTGAAGGCTTTAATCCGGATAAAGATCCACTCTAGGACCTATTGATTTGCCAGTACCTCCATCACCCGTTCTGAAAGTCCTCTCCTCTCTGGATGACATCCCCAGTACAGATTGGGATGCACTGGCAAATCCCGGCACACCGCCGATCCTTTATGATCAACAGGACTGGTTCGATTCACCTGAAACGATCCAACAGAAAACAAATCCGGAAACTGAATCAAACTCTCAAGTTTCCGGATTTAACCCACTGCTTTCACACGCATTTTTGCAGGCACTTGAAGAAAGCGGATGCGTGGGCTGGGAAGCAGGCTGGATTCCCCAACACATCTGGTGGGAACAGGACGGCAAGCCCATCGCGGCGATCCCCACCTACGCCAAAAGCCACAGTCAGGGCGAATACGTCTTCGACCATGCCTGGGCTGATGCCTTCGAGCGCGCTGGCGGGAACTACTATCCTAAACTGCAATGCTCCATTCCCTTCACACCAGCCCCGGGCCGACGCCTCCTGATCTCTCCGCAGGCGAACCGGCGTGAGACAATCAAGATCCTCACTACCGGCCTAAAGGAACTGGCAACCCGCATAGAAGGCTCCTCCGCCCACCTGACCTTCCTCACCGAACAGGAATGGAAGGAACTGGGCGATCAGGGCTTCCTCCTGCGCACGGACCAGCAGTTCCACTGGGAGAACAACGGCTACGCTACTTTTGCTGACTTTCTGGCGCACCTCTCTTCCCGCAAACGCAAAAGCATCCGCAAAGAGCGTAAGACCGCGCTGGAGAACGATATAGAGGTGGAGTGGGTCACGGGCTCCGATCTGACAGAAAGCCACTGGGATGCGTTCTACGAGTTCTACATGGACACCGGCAGCCGCAAATGGGGCTACCCCTATCTCAACCGTGAGTTCTTCTCCCTGCTCGGCGAACGGCTGGCGGACCACACCCTGCTGATCATGGCAAAGCGAAATGGCCGTTACATCGCTGGCGCCCTTAATATGATCGGCAGCAACACCCTTTATGGCCGCAACTGGGGCTGCATCGAAAACCACCCCTGCCTGCACTTCGAAATCTGCTATTATCAGGCCATCGAGTTCGCCCTGTCCCGTGGCCTGAAACGGGTGGAAGCGGGAGCACAGGGCAGTCACAAACTGGCACGCGGCTACATGCCCAATCTCACCTACTCCGCCCACTGGATTGCACACCCTTCGTTAAGGAATGCCGTCGCACATTATCTGGAACAGGAACGTCAGGCCGTTCTGCAGGAACAGCAGTTCCTCTCTGAGAACGGTCCGTTTAGGCAAAACGGCACCTAGAAATCACTTCAAAATATCGATTCAAAACGCTGAAAGGACTCACAAATCCCGCCGGACTTGAATCAGTTTCTTAAGTACAATCAGGTTCTCAACAACTCCGCCAAAACCACACGTTGATTCTCCAGTGATCTTGGTCAATGAATCGGATTAACTACCGATAACGACCTGCGAGCAAAACCACGCGCAGGCGATGCCCGGATAAACTGAAAGTTTCAAGAGGAAATCAAGATGACCAGCCCGTCCTACGATGACCAGAACATCTTCGCTAAAATCCTGCGCGGCGAACTGCCGTCAGAGAAAGTCTACGAAGACGAAAACACCATTGTTATCATGGACATCATGCCACGCGCTGACGGTCACGTCCTCGTCCTGCCCAAAAACGGGTCCCGCAACATCATGGATATTGAAGAAGCTGACCTGACCGCTGCTATCAAGACCACCCAGAAAATGGCACGAGTGCTCAAAAAGGCCTTCAACGCAGATGGCATCACCATCCACCAGTTCAACGAAACAGCTGGCGGGCAAATGGTGTTCCACACCCACTTCCACGTCATTCCACGCACACAAGGCATCACCCTGCGCCCACACACCGGCGAGATGGAAGACAGCGACAAGCTCAAGGCAAACGCAAATAAAATCCGCGCGGCACTCGAAGCCTAATCCAGATCATTTCAACAGAAACAACCTCGCGCACCCACACCAGAGTGCGCGAGACAAATTCGATTCACCCGAAACGACCGCCTCTGCCGATCTACAGTTTCGTCCCTGATATCAAGCAACTAGCCAGCGCAGTTGAATCAACCCCTCAGCACCATCAGAAATTTGATTCACCTGAAACAATCAGACTGACTCTGCAACTACACTCTCATTCAGCGCCTTCTGCATGATCCGGTCAAAGCGGGTGTCCATACACACGCTCAGGTCCGTGGTCACAAACTTCCCGCTCCAATACAAAGAAAAGATAGTCGCCGGCGTCGGCGCGGCCTGAGCTTTCTCCAGCGTATCCAGAAGAACAATCTTGAGCGGCAACCCACGCTTACTCGCGGTCTCTTTCAGGTTCTGCGTCACATGATGGTCGGTAAACGGACACCGATGGGAGTAGTACGCAACCAGCCCCTCCTCCGTCGGCCTCAATCCATTTTGAACCGCCTCCGCAAACGAAGCCGAACCACCTGCCTCACCCACACCAAGCCGAAGCAGCTCAAAGCCATCCGGCGATGTATCGCAGACCTCAAAACCTTGCCGCTTGAACCATTTTCCATCTGAGAGGAAGTGCATCTTCTTTGCACCGGCGATTGTCACCAGCCCCACTGCCCCTGCCTGCCGAGCCGCTTCGACAGCTTTGGCCAGCAGCGCCTTGCCATGGCCCTGCCCCTTGTATTTTCCAGAGACCCAAAAGCAATTGATCAGTAGATGTCCCGGCGCAACCACAGGCGCCCAGCCCGCTTCCGCCGGACCAAACTCCATAAAGACCTTGGCCCGCTCATCCAACCGGACGAACTGATAGTCCGCTGCAAACTGCGACCGTAGCCAGTCTTTCTTCAACTGGTAGCCTTGCGCGCATTTCTTGTCCGAGATCGCACAGCAGATATGCTCATCACAAAGGGTGCGCTCGCTCAGCCCAATATAGGTCATGCTCATCTCCCAACTCACTACCCTAAGGTAAGGCCGGAGATCACCATCAACATTGCGCGCAATCAAGCCCCGAAAAGATCGGCTAGGACATAACCGCCCACCCACCAATCAACACAACCTCGGCAGTAAGAATTCCAAGGATCAACCGGTCTTTGGAGAGCTTGTACCCAATCACGCCGCCAGCCACCGCCACAAGACGCAGCCACATAGGCACATCGCCCAGAACCCCATCAGGAAACAGGATCAACCGTGCGATAATCCCGGCCACGAGCGCCGTCGCCACCGCCCGCACCCACGCAAAAACCAGACTGTCATCACGCAGTCTGCCAGCAGCAAACACACCAATCCATCGCCAGCATTCCGTCGCCAGAAAGCCCGCAACGAGGATCATCACATAAGGCCACCACACGCTGCCATAAATCTCACTCACAGCTCACCCCTTCGCGTTGCAAACAGCCACCCGGTAAAGGCAACCGTGCCGCCAACAAATCCAGTGAGCAACAAATCAGCTCCCGGAAAGAGGTAGTAAAACACCGGCCCGAGAATAAGCCCCAGCAAAAGCGCTGCCTGATCTCCACCGGTCCGCGCTGCCTGATACATGGAAAACATGAAGTAGACCGGCGTCAACATCACCAGACCAGCGGCAATCGGCCCATCAACCACTGGCAGCAACACATAAGACACGGCAGTAGAACACAGCACCACCAAATGCACCGTTCCCCCAAACCCCGCAAAGTACGGCAAGCGTGCAGCCCGTGGAAGCGATGGCAAGTTCCGCATGGCAAACACCCACGCTGTCACCGCCACAAAATGAGAGACGATCAACATATGCCAGGTCTTGGTGCGCTTCCCATCCCGCAAGACAGGAATCAGCGCAACCGTCATCGGCATCAACCGCACGGCTGAGAGCGCCACAGCAATCGCAGCAGGGATCAACCCTGTCCCAACGCTCATGGCACCCGTCAACACAACAATGCTTGGCAGCGCCCACATGAAGAAGCTCATCATCAGCACTTCAATCAGCGTCAACCCAACTTCACTGGCCAGCGAGGTGAACCCCACAAAGGCCATCATCAAAATAAGTGTCGGAAGACATACCGCACCCTTGACCCCTTGGCGGAACCAATAGGCACCTCCCTCAAATTCAGAAGGTTCATCCCCTTCTTCAACATTCATGTCGGAACTGGTCATTTAAAAACTCGGAAAAAGGCCGATACACTGCGACCCTTGGGAAGAGAAAACGCGACCCGCAATTATATAAAAACTGACTACACAGGACTACGTAACCCCACCATACAAAAAAGCCAGAGCAAATGCTCCGGCTTTTTCTCAGTAGTTCTTTAGCTTTAGTCCGCAATCGGTATGCTCGGAACATCACCACGCTTGGTGGCATCCGCACCCCGACCCGTTTTGGGAACACCAGACTTACCCTTTCCTCGAGCAGCTGGCTTCTTCCGGCTGCCCTTCGCCTTTGAGGCAGGACGGTCCTCAACACTTTCAAGAAGCAGACCTTCAAGATCCTCAGAAACGGAGACTTTAACAGTACCGCCCTTCTGAAGCTTGCCGAACAACACCTCATCAGCCAGCGGCTTTTTGATGTGCTCCTGAATGACACGGCCCAGCGGACGGGCACCCATCATCCGGTCATACCCCTTCTCGGAGAGCCATGCGACAGCTTCAGGCGTCAGCTCAAAGGTCACGTTACGCTCTGCAAGCTGAGCTTCCAGCTGCATAACGAACTTCTCAACCACACGATGGATAACGTCGTTATCCAGATTCGCGAACGGAATGATCGCATCAAGACGGTTCCGGAACTCCGGAGTAAACATCTTGTTGATCGCTTCCGCATCATCACCCTCACGGGTCATGCGGCTGAAGCCCATCGGAGCTTTTGCCAGATCTGCCGCACCAGCGTTGGTGGTCATGATCAGGATCACATTGCGGAAGTCCACAGACTTGCCGTTGTGGTCCGTAAGCTTACCGTGGTCCATCACCTGCAACAGAATGTTGAACAGATCAGGGTGAGCTTTCTCAATCTCATCCAGCAACAACACGCAGTGTGGATGTTGATCAACAGCGTCTGTCAACAGACCGCCCTGATCAAAGCCCACGTAACCCGGAGGTGCACCGATCAAACGAGAGACCGTATGACGCTCCATGTACTCGGACATATCAAAGCGCACCAGCTCAACACCCAGCGTAGAAGCAAGTTGACGCGCAACTTCCGTCTTACCAACACCGGTTGGACCGGAGAACAGATAGGAGCCAATTGGCTTATCTGGCTCACGCAGACCAGCACGGGCCAGTTTGATGGAGGCAGACAGCGCCTCGATCGCAGGGTCCTGACCGTAAACAACGCGCTTCAGACTATCCCGCAGATTGGACAGAACTGTCGCATCATCCTTGGAAACCGACTTAGGCGGAATACGTGCCATGGTCGCAATGGTTGCTTCAATTTCCTTCAGACCAATGGTCTTCCGGCGCTTACCCTCAGGCAGCAGCATCTGTGAGGCACCAGACTCATCAATCACATCAATGGCTTTATCCGGCAGTTTCCTGTCAGCAAGGTAGCGGGAGGACAGCTCCACAGCCGCCTTGATCGCATCATTGGTGTATTTGATGTTATGGAAGTCCTCAAAGTATGGCTTCAGACCTTGAAGAATCTCAATTGCATCCGGAATGGTTGGCTCGTTCACATCCACTTTCTGGAAGCGGCGTACAAGCGCACGGTCCTTTTCAAAGAACTGGCGATACTCTTTATAAGTGGTGGAACCGATACAGCGGATCGAACCGGAAGCCAGCGCAGGCTTCAACAGGTTGGACGCATCCATCGCCCCACCAGAGGTCGCACCAGCACCAATCACGGTATGGATCTCGTCGATGAACATGATCGCACCCGGATAATCTTCGATTTCCTTGACGACCTGCTTCAGACGTTCCTCAAAATCACCACGATACCGGGTACCTGCCAGCAGTGAGCCCATATCCAGCGAGAAGATCGTTGCAGTCGTGAGCACCTCAGGTACGTCACCTACAACGATACGACGAGCAAGCCCTTCAGCGATGGCCGTTTTACCAACGCCCGGATCACCCACGTAGAGCGGATTGTTCTTAGCGCGGCGGCACAAAATCTGAATGGTGCGCGAAATCTCTTTCTCGCGACCGATGAGCGGATCAATCTTGCCGGAAAACGCCTTCTCATTCAGGTTCTGACAATAGGCTTCAAGAGCCTCTGTCTTCCGTTTGGTCTGCTCAGACGTACCACCGGATGGTGGTTGAGGCATACCCACAGGCGAATCGGAACCATCCTCTGCATCTTCTTCAACACCGCGCACCCGGCGCGGTTCAGACAGGCCAGCCCGCTTGGCAATCCCATGAGAAATATAGTTTACAGCGTCGTACCGAGTCATTTCCTGCTCTTGCAAAAAGTACGCAGCATGACTCTCCCGTTCAGCAAAGATGGCAACAAGAACGTTCGCACCGGTCACCTCTTCACGTCCCGAAGACTGGACGTGAATCACAGCGCGTTGAATCACACGCTGGAACCCGGCGGTTGGTTTGGAATCATCATCCCCGTCAACAACGAGGTTCTCTAGTTCAGTATCAATATATTCAACAATGCTTTTTCGCAGTTGATCGAGATCCACATTACAGGCACGCATGACTGCAGCTGCATCCTGATCATCGATCAATGAAAGCAGCAGATGCTCCAGGGTCGCGTATTCCTGATGGCGCTCGTTAGCAAAAGCCAAAGCTTGATGGAGAGCTTTCTCCAGACTGCGAGAAAATGACGGCACAGGCGCCCCCTATTACTTTTTCTCCATTACACACTGCAACGGATGTTGGTGTTTTCGGGCGAAATCCATAACTTGCGTGACCTTTGTCTCAGCCACTTCATAGGTGAAGACTCCACATTCACCTACGCCATGATGATGGACATGGAGCATAATCTGTGTCGCATCCTCACGATCCTTATGAAAGAACCGCTCCACAACGTGGATTACGAACTCCATCGGCGTATAATCATCGTTGAGCAACAATACACGATACAAACTTGGCCGCTTCGTCTTCGGCTTAGGTTTGGTAACGGTAATCGTCCCGCCATCATCGTCATTATCCAGGTCGAAATCGCTACTCATTAGTTCTCTTTGCCCCTCCATGTATAACGCAGAGGACTTTATAGTATTTAAACGTACCCCCTGCGAATTCAAGGGATATGTATTTTCATAGGGCACACCAACAACTCCAGAAAAATCAAACAGCATTTCATCTTCTGTTTTATCATGTGCCGAAAGCATAAGTTTATCTCTGCTGAGAACACTCATTGCCTGTCGATGGTCCTTCATTCAAACTCTCATTGCAGCCTCTAAGCTGCCTACTCGCTCCAGATCTCGGGCCTGCTGGTACCCCCGGCACCCATAGCACTGGCAGTTTCCTAAATGTACTCACCCTATCAATTAATTGTAGGCACTCAGGAAACACGCGGATCACACCCCGATGTTAGTACTGATTATTCTCCGAGCAAACCGGAAAATGCAAACCAATAAGCAGAGAAAACGCTCCGCCTATCCGAAGGGGGTAACCCCGGCCCCTAACGGAACTACGTTTATTCTGCCACCCTGCAGCACAAACGCACCCACCAGAAGTCAGAAACCCATAAGAATTCAGAAACACGCCCAAATTCGAACGACCAAGTCACAATATTTTGACAGGTCCCAGAAGAGGACAGATAGGATCAAAGAAAACAGAAACAAGCGACGGGCGGACGATTTTAAACACCACAACGCAAAAAGCCCGAAGCCGTAACCGGCTTCGGGCTTTCAATCTCAATTGGATCAGATGATCACTTAGTAGCTTTAGCCAGCATATTTTCATATGGCTTGTATGCGTCTTTTGCGACTTCAGCATACATTTCACCAATCTTGGCGGCCTGACCTACCATGTTCTCGTAGCTCACTTTTGCAAAATCGGCCTGAGCTTCCATAGCCTTGTCGAGAGACTTAGCTGCTACAACCTTCTCGATTGCTGCACTGCTTTCCTCGATAGATTTCTTGGAATAGTCCGCAACTTCAGCAGAGATTGCCTGAATGCCCTTGGAAAAGGCACCGAAGCTTTGCATAGCCACATCCATGTTATCTTTGCCAAGCTTCTGCATATTTTCAAATCCTGTAACCATAAAAATTCCCTCATCAATTGGGCGGTGCCGGTATTTCGATGATTAGGTTGTTTCTCTCTTGGGGAGCAAACGCCACATCTCTAAACTTACGCTGGGATAGTATGCGACGCACAAATTTTGTCAATATTTATTTTGCACTGCAACATCTCAAAAAGACAGGGACTTGGCAGGAGACCGTAAAAAGAAAAGATAAGATTTTTGCAAACTGCCTCTACGCATTTACCGAATTGTAACCGTAATCACATCATTCTGGGTATGAAGTGGTTGGGAGGAGCGCCAAATGCTGTATTGAGTGCGGCTGAGGTTTTTAGAACACACCTCACAACATCACACCGAATTTTTGTAGAGAGCGCGTAAGCCGCCAACCTTGCTCACGGGGCGAAAAAAACATGGGTCTGCGTAATTTTGGGCCAATTTGGCGCCTGAAGAAGACATTTGGACAAGTTCTTGGCATTATTGCCGTGACAGTAGCACTCGCTACACTTCCTTCCATAGCGGAAGCAAATTCCAAATATGCCGGAATTGTGGTTGATGCCAAAACCGGAAAGGTTTTGTATTCCAATAGCGCCAATGAACCGCGCTTCCCAGCCTCCACCACAAAGATAATGACGCTTTATGTTCTATTTGAGGAACTTGAAGCTGGCCGTCTTTCGCTCAACAGCAAGATGAAGGTCTCCCGCTACGCGGCTGGTCGCCCACCAACAAAGCTTGGCCTGAAAGTTGGCAGCTCTTTACTTGTAAAAGATGCCATATATGGGCTCGTCACGAAGTCCGCAAACGATGCGTCGACTGTGATTGCAGAACACATCTCTGGCTCCGAGCAAGCCTTTGCCCGCCGCATGACGCGGACTGCCCGCGCCATCGGCATGCGCAACACCACATTCAAGAATCCGCACGGCCTGCCAAATTCCAAGCAGGTCACCACCGCCGCTGACCTTGCGCTGCTGGGCCGCGCGGTTCAGGAGCGTTTTCCGAAATACTACGAGTTCTTCAATACCCGGTCCTATACGTTTCATGGTCGCCGCATGGGCAACCACAACAACTTGCTGGGCCGTGTGCAGGGTGTCGATGGCATCAAAACCGGCTACATTAATGCCTCCGGTTTTAACATTGTCACCAACGTGAAACGCGACAAGCGCCATATCGTTGCTGTGGTATTGGGTGGCAGAACCGCCAGAACCCGTGATGCGCAGATGGTCAAGCTGATCAATCAGTACCTGCCAAAAGCATCCCGTGGTAGCCGTACTGCACCAATGCTTTATGCCGGCGTGAAAGACTACAAGTTCCCGAAAGTCGCACCGGCAATTCCGGTAGCAAAAGCGACCACGCAGCAGGCGGATGAGCCAACACTCATGGCCTATGCCAACGCGAACGGAGCAACTCCGAACTCAAAGCCAAACGACCCAATCGCAAGAATGCTGGAGCAACAAGCCGCTGTTCCTGCACCGCGTAAGGAACTGGTTGCCAATTCACTGGCAGCGCCTGAAGCCTCCGCGCCAGCAGCAAGTCCGGCACCTTCGGCCGCACCCGTCGAGAGACAGATTGCGAGCCTGAAGCCAGAGGACATCAACACATCTGGCTGGCATATTCAGATTTCTGCGACCGACAGTCAGGATAAAGCCATCAAGCTCCTGAAAAACGCGCGCGCTGCAGCAGCATCAACCCTGCGCAACAAACGCATTTACACTGAACCGGTCAAATCCAAGAAACAAACTCTGTACCGCGCGCGGTTCATCGGGTTTGAAACCAAAACAGCCGCCTGGGATGCTTGTGCCGAGCTCAAGAAAGCCAAGTACTCCTGCTATGCCGTCTATCAGTAACTCGTATCAATCACGGTGAGTCTAATGTCTGTTGAGAAGCCGATCCTTCGCCTCGTTGAGTTTGGAAGCCAGGAAAGCCGACCCCCCACTATCGGGGTGCAATCGCTTAATCAGTCTGCGATGAGCAGCTCGGATCTCGTCCACAGAGGCTCCCGGCGCAAGTCCAAGAACCTCGTAGGCCTCCTTCTCAGTCAGAGCGCTAGAGCCCGCCGTGTCTCGCTGCCCCGCTGTGGAATCCGCCTGGAAGTTTACACGCCAGTTGGAGAGCCTGCTATCGAGGTAAGCTTCGAGTAGGGCAACACTGTCCCCATCCCGCTGCACTTCGCGCCAAAGCTGTTTGAGCTCTGCAACCTGCAATGAACTCAAGGCACGGCCCGCAAATGTACCGGCAAGCACCTTGCCCTCAAGCTTCTTGCTATCATGCTCCAGTTCCATATGGAGAAAAGCAGAGGAGATGTTGGAAGTCTGACCGGCGCTCTTTGAAGCCCCTCCCAGTCCGCCAAGGGAGAACCCGCCGGGAAACCGGAAATTCTGCGCAGATCCCCACCCCAGAAGGGAAAGCGCAAACGCAGCGAGCGGCAGCGCAATGACATACCTGCCTGTGACCGCTAGAAAAGCGCAAAAGACCAGCAATAATCCGCCGATCAGCATCTTCAAAACTTCTGCAAGTTTTGCCGGATTGGACTGCGTCATCCACTTAGCGAAAAGATAGAGGACGGCAAGAACCAGTCCTCCAAAGACCAAATAGCCCATATATTACCTGACATGCATTACTTAAGGTGTTCTATCAAGAATTGCGCACCTTTATGCCCCGATTGCTCAAGTTGCTCAAGGGCCTGTCTGCCCCCCGCTGAATATGTGGCAATCGCAGCAAGCAGTCCGCGCAAGCTGGCAGCAGATCCCTGATCAAAATTCAGATAGACCCCGTTGCTCAACCGCGCAATCTCCCGGTATGCCCGCTCTGCCACAATGTCCTTGCCTTCCTGAAAGACAAAAACCGGAACGCCCAGCAAGCCAAGCTCCCCTGCCTTGTCACAAACAAGGTCGGGATTCTCCTCCATGCAGTCGCCGATATAAACCACCGCCTGCACCCGTTTCTTCCGGGTCTCCGCCAAAGCATGGTCCAGCACTTTGCGAATCTGCGTTCGTCCGGCCTGCACACGGATCTTGCGCATCATGCGCCCCAGTTCCTTGGAATTGCTGACCCAGCGCGAGGACTTACACTCACCATAACCACGGAAGAACACCAGCTGCACATCCAGCGAGCCAACGCGGCCCGCCTCAATGAACATCTCCTCCTGCAAATGACAGGCCTGATCCCACGTGGGCTGACGGCTCATCGTCGCATCCAGTGCAAAGATCAAACGGCCACGTTCATCACCCTCCGGCGCTGCAACAGCCCCCTTCGCAGCCTCCAGAAAATTGGCAAGATCGCCCTTGCCCGCTGCAGGATTATTCACGAAACCGGTTCTTTTGGAGAGCTTGTCTGACATTGGCACACCTGTATTCACGTCATGTCCGATTATGAAGGCGTTTTATTTCAAGAGCTTGAACAATTCTTGGGACAGTTTGTTCATTTTGCTGCCTAAAGACCAATACCCACTATTGGCGCAGTGAGAATGCCTACAAAATCTGCTATGTCCGAGTATATCAGTTTCTGCTTGCAAATGGGCTCAACAGTGACTGCACGATCCCATTACCAACAACAGATAAAAAAAGCTGCACAGCAAAGAAATATAGGGATGTGTTCCCACATGGAGACATCAATGAGAAATCTCCCGGACGTATACCGCGGCGTAGACGCACTTCGGGCTGCACTTGCACCTCTGAGGCAAGAAGGCAAAACAATCGCGCTTGTTCCGACCATGGGCGCTCTGCACGCCGGTCACCTGTCGCTGGTCGAGAAGGCCCGCGAACACGCCGACATCGTGATTGCTTCGATCTTTGTGAACCCAAAACAGTTCGCTCCGGGCGAGGATTTCGAAAGCTATCCAAGAACCGAAGAGTCCGACCTGCAAAAGCTGGCGGACCACAATGTGTTTGGCGTCTTCGCTCCAAATGCGAAAGAAATGTATCCCAATGGTTTCGCCACCTCCATCCAGATCGAGGGTCCGGCGCTTGGATTGGAAACCGACCACAGACCGCATTTCTTCAACGGCGTTGCAACAGTGGTAGCAAAGCTGCTTCTGGCCGTACTGCCAGACATCGCTGTGTTTGGCGAAAAGGATTACCAGCAGCTGCGTGTGATTGAGCGCATGGCCAAAGACCTGCATCTGCCAACCAAAATCGTCGGCGCCCCGATCGTGCGCGAACACGATGGTCTCGCCATGTCATCCCGCAATGAGTATCTCGATGCCAAGGAACGCCAGACAGCAATCGCCATCTCGCAAACGCTGACCACAGCGCGAAACGCACTGCGCAACGGCGAAAGCTGGATTGATGTTCGTAAGAAAGCTCTGGCCGCTCTGAAACTCTCCGGCTTTGCAACTGACTACTTCGAGCTGCGCCATGCCAAGCACCTGGGCACGCCCATTGAAACCAGCGGCGCCCGCATTCTCGTCGCAGCGAAAGTCGGCACTACCCGACTGATCGACAACATCGAAGTGTAAGGCGTTGCCCTAACAAGGGTGCACTGATTTTCAGAGAAAAGAAGTAACAACAAAAAGCAATCTTCGGGCAATTAAACGCAATTGCCCGGAGCACTCCCCATAGCGCCAGTTCTAAATCAGACAGAGCTCCTGCAGCTCCCGGCGCATAGCCTCCGGCATATCCGCAAGTTGATCCTGATCCAGCAAAGGTCCGGTCACATCCGGCGGTGCATCTGATGGTTTTAGGTAGCGCCAGCCCTGAAAGGCTCTGCGTGGCTGGAGCTGGGTCTGATGAAGGTAAGGCTCCATCACAAGCTCACACCGCTTCTTGCCAGCATCATCTTTGTGAACGCGGATATCAATCAGTTTCTGTCGAACCTGAACATTGCCCTTGATCACCCAATAGAGCGAGCCACCATCAAGCAGTTCGTCAATGCGCGTTGGCACCATACGCGTGGTATGGATCTGTTCATCGCTCAAACCTTGGGCCAGCGCATGAATCTGCCGCTGTTCGATATAATTCCGCAGCTGGTCAACGCTTTCCACGCCAACACAGAGTTTCACCAGATGTAACGTCATAGGGCTGAAATAGCAGGAAGAACGTTTTTTTGCCAGCCAAAGCAACCCCCATAGCTAACGCCTTACACAAACATATTGGTGATCACTCAGGCTCGTCGCAAAGCCCAGCGCAGCCAGATAATCCACCTGCTACACCACACATGCGCAAATCGTTTCCGGCCATCAAGCTGTAAGAGCTGCAGAAGAGTATTTTGAAGGGAACGAGCACAAGCTCGAAGAGGAAGGGAAGAAGCGCTGTGTGAACGCACAGAGCGTGATCAGCAGCACATTATCGATTTTCATTTACGGATAGAACCACCCAATGAAAAAGGGATGCAGACAAAACGTCCGCATCCCCATTTAAAATCTACGTCTGGGCAGCAATTATGCGATTAGCTGCCGGCACCTGCAAATACGTAAAGCAGTGCCAAAACGCCGCCAAGGGTAGCTACGGTCCAAACAGTGAACCCCCAGCAAGACTTTTGAATTTCGTGGTCCATAAAACACCATTTAATGGTTGATATGAGTGCGCCGAGGAGACCCCGTCAGCACAGGCCGCAGGAAATATCCCTCTCGTGCCCAAAGCGCAACAGCAAAACGGCAGATTTGACCCATCAGATCGCCGCAGTCCTGTCTAACTTCGCAACCACATTTCTCACGCTTAGATATACACGATCGATAAAATCTTGTATTGCCAACAGCTTACGTCAAATTGAAATTACTAAAAATCTCGACAATTACTAAAAAATGACCATGCATTTTTTTTAGGAAAATTCGTCGGAAACCCGACTTTTTTGGGGTTGTAACTTCAAATCACGACAACCTGAAGCCCGTTTTTTGACATATCAGAGCCGCTTGAACTGCAAATTAGCTGGGTTCACTGAGTCTCAAATAGCCCCCGGCCCTAGCCCCTTCCTCTAAATCATGCCAAACAGATATCAAGCACTGTATGAACGCAGGCTGAATTCCCGACACCGGCTTAGAAAACAGAAAGATCAATGCTACAGATCCAGCTTTCCAACATCATAGCCATCTTCTTTTTCATCTTCGCATGGGGCTTGTACAGTTGGCTGGCCTACCGCAGCCCATGGTCAAAACACACACTTTCCTACGCTATGGACGCGCACCGATACCGATGGATGCGCGCCATGCTGAAGCGCGAAGTACGCATTGCAGACACGAACATCGCCTCCGGCTTGCAACAGGGAACGGCCTTTTTTGCTTCGGCCTCTCTTATCGCCATTGGTGGGACGGTCACCCTGCTTAGCGCTATGGATGAAGTCGCAAACATGGCAAAGCTGCTCGAGCTGCCGTTTCTCGATGACCCGCTGCAGAACGAAGCTAAGACATTCGGCCTCATGGTTATTCTGGCCTATGCTTTCTTCAAGTTCGGTTGGGCTTACCGGCTATTCAATTACACCACTATCGTCATGGGCTCGATTCCCGATGATGCACACGACGAGAACGATGAAGCTGTAGAAGCCTCACTGCGTGCAGCGCGGCTGGCAACCCTCGCAGGCCGTCACTTTAGCAACGGCCAACAAGCATTGTTCTTCGCTGTCGGTTATCTGGGATGGTATGCAGGCCCCTACATCTTCATGGGTACGACCCTGATGGTAACGCTGGTGCTGCTACGCCGTCAGTTCTTCTCCAAAGCAAGAAAAGCCGTATTACCTGGTCCAAACGCGCAGGATCTGGTCAGCTCCGGCGCCTGATAGACATTCACCGGTGAGGGGAAACCCTTGAGCGGGTAAGTCCCCACATAAGTCCCTTCACCGCAGTCAAGGATGTTCGCTACAGCCTGCGAAATCAGCATCTCCTGATTAAGACGCTTGGAAAGTTCAGCAATCCGGGCAGCCTCGTTCACCACCGGCCCAACAACTGTAAAGTCCAGTCGCCGCTGACCACCCACATTGCCAAAGAACACACGCCCGGCATGCACGCCCATTCCCACGTGTATAGCAGGCAAGTCGGCAAAACCATCCGCATTGGTCGCAGCCAGTTCCGCAAGGCTTTCCCGAAGCGCGGCCATCGCCTCACACGCAGCAATTCTGGCACTTTGTGCATCCGTATAAGGAAACACCGCTAAAACCTCATCTCCGATAAACTTCAGTATCTCGCCACCATGCTGCTCAACACGCGATGTGATGATGCCGAAATACTCGTTCAGCAGGCGCAACAGCGCCTTATCAGGCAGGTAATTGGAAAATCTGGTGAAGTTGCGAATATCAGAGAACGCCACAATCGCGTTGATATGCTCGCCATCTCCCCGCTGAATCTCCCCATTCATCACTCGCTGCCCGGCGCGCGCGCCAAGGTAAGTATCAAGGATGCTTTCAGAAACTCGCCGGGAGTTGAACAATTCGCAAATCATCGAGAGCGGCACTGCGATCCGTTCAAACAAAGCAACATCGCCATCGCGGAACCCATCTGCCGTGCGCGAGGCAAATCCCAGCCCATGCAGATCACCATCGGAAAATGTCATGGGAACAGACACATACTCCGTATAGCCCTGCGCCTTCAGCTCCTGAGAAATTCCAAGCTTGTCATACTCATCATGGTGCCCAAACTTGTGCCTGATAACCTTGCCACTCTCGACAGAGCGCTTCCAGAGACTTTGATTGTATGACTCATTGCCTTCAGCCGCCCCCTGGCAGTACCGGATACGAGGTCCGACACCACGCTCCCAGATAAGGCCTTCACCATGATAATTCGGGTCCAGAATAGAAATGCCAGCCGAGATCCGGTCAACTTCAATGCCCATCTTAAGCAAACGCTCGCCTAAGACCGCAAAGATACCGTTGGGATGCCCCAACATCTTGGCATCCTTGGACAGCCATTCCAATAATTCGCTGAGTGACGATCTTTCAATTACAGTCATTTACACCCCGGGAAAGGAAACCACATAGAAGCTGCCTTTCGTGAGCAAATTCAGCAGTTTCTCCAATACGTTTCGTCATTTTCTTCCACCCCAGACGCTTAGCTCAATACCCTCATGAAATTCGCAGCTTTCTACCTGGCTTCCCCACTCAGCAACAATCACAAGGCGCAGTTCATCAACTCGACGGCAAAGATAAGTCACAGACGAGACACACGCTCCAGCCCGGCACGCAATACGACCCTGCAACAAAGCAGGAGCTTTGCTTGTCGTAATCATTCATCGGGAAGCTGCCTATGCGGCAAACGCAAAATGCGTGCACTTAGGGCAAGAAGACCTGAAAATCACCGAATACCGCGCACTCCGTTCCGCTGGTATCTATTACGCATTGTAACTCATGATGAAGGTAAGCTGGCAAAGCACTGCTACTGGATTTCAAATATGTAATCCCAGACACGAAATACAAGGCCCATCAAAAGAAATGAGCTAACATCGGTTAGCTCTTCTCCAAAGCAAGAAAAGCAGTATTACCCGGTCCAAACGCGCAGGATCTGGTCAGCTCCGGTGCCTGATAGACATTCACCGGTGAGGGGAAGCCCTTGAGCGGGTAAGTCCCCACATAAGTCCCTTCACCGCAGTCAAGGATGTTCGCTACAGCCTGCGAAATCAGCATTTCCTGATTAAGCCGTTTGGAAAGATCAGCAATCCGTGCAGCCTCGTTCACCACCGGCCCAACAACCGTAAAGTCCAGTCGCCGCTGACCGCCCACATTCCCAAAGAACACACGCCCGGAATGCACGCCCATGCCAACATGGATGGCAGGCAGATCCGGGAACCCGCGAGCATTCTCGACCGCCAGATCCGCAAGGCTTTCCCGTAGCGCTTCCAGCGCCTCGAATGCCGCTATTCTGGCACTCTGTGCATCGGTGTAAGGAAACACCGCCAGCACCTCATCCCCAATGAACTTCAGGATCTCACCGCCATGCTGTTCAACACGGGAGGTGATAATGCCGAAATACTCATTGAGCAGATGCAGGAGGGCTTTATCAGGCAGATAATTGGAAAATCCGGTGAAGTTGCGGATATCAGAAAACGCCACAATCGCGTTGATATGCTCGCCATCCCCACGCTGGATCTCCCCCTCCATCACCCGCCGTCCGGCGCGTGTACCAAGATAGGTATTCAGGATGCTTTCAGAGGCCTGCCTGGAGTTGAACAACTCGCAAATCAACGACAACGGCGCTGAGATCTGCTCAAACAGATCGACATCTTCGTCGCGAAACCCGTCGCCGGAACGGGTCGCAAACGCCAATCCATGCAGCTCGCCGTCGGAGAACTTGATAGGCACAGAAACATAGTCCGTATACCCCTGCTCCTGGAGCTCCTGAGAGACTTTGAGCTGGTCATACTCATCGTGCTGCCCAAATCTATGACGGATGATCTTGCCGCTTTCGATGGAGCGCTTCCACAGGCTTTGATTATAAGACTCGCTCGATTCCGGGGTCTGTTGGAAGTATCGGATGCGCGGCCCCACACCTCGCTCCCAGATAAGCCCTTCACCGTGATAATTGGGGTCCAGAATAGAGATACCGGTCGAGATCCGGTCCACCGCAACACCCATTTTATGCAGTCGCTCCCCTAAAACCGCAAAGATACGGCACGGACGCCCCAGCATTTTTGCATCCTGGGACAACCACTCCAGCAGATCGTAGCGAGACGACGACTCAATTACAGACATTTACACCCCAGAGACGAACGAAGAGAAGACCACGTAAAACTACTATGCACACAAACAAATGTGGCAGGCACTCCAATATTCTTCATTATTTACTATCCAACTCAGACATTTACAGGAACACCTTCAAGAAACCATCGCATTTATTGCTATATTTTCTCCACAATTCAACACACGCCCAACGTGTAAATGCTTCAAATTTCTAAAAATTTGTAGCCAAAAACTATCCCAACTTCTATTTTCACTCGACATATGAACGCTGCACGCATTTCGTGATTGCCCGGCACATCACTGCGTCCTAATCGAGAAATCCAGCAATGTTACATCGCTTTTACCTGATCATCGACAGCGCGGAATGGCTGCCCCGCATTCTTCCCCTTGGCGTCAAATTTATCCAGCTCCGCATTAAAGATAAGTCAGAGGACGAGATCCGCACTCAGGTCCGTCAGGCAAAACAGCTTTGCAACAAGGCCGGTGCCGTTCTCGTGGTCAATGATCACTGGCAAGCAGCCTACGACGCGAATGTAGGCTACGTGCACTTAGGACAAGAGGACTTGAAAACCGCAGATTTCCACGCACTCCGTTCAGCGGGGATCTACTACGGTGTTTCCACCCATGATGAAGCCGAGCTAGACACAGCTCTGGCGCTCGATCCAGAATATGTGGCGCTCGGTCCGATTTACAAGAGCACCAGCAAAGAATTGACCTGGCAGCCCCAGGGCCTCGAAACTCTGAAGAGATGGAGAGCACGTACCGACAAGCATCTTGTGGCCATCGGCGGCATCACGCTTGAGCGCGCAAGCGATGTATACGCAAGCGGCGCAGACAGCGTTGCCATCATCTCAGACGTCACCGCCGCACAAGATCCTGAGCAACGCATCACCCAGTGGCTTGAAACCTCCAAATCCTGGTAGCGCTGAACCGGGCAGCAAAAAAGGCAGCCACCGGGCTGCCTTTTTTCCATTCCTGCCAGTAAGAAGCTATCAGGAAAGCTCGGAAGCGTTGTTGACCACTGAGCCAACAAGACCGTACTCGATACCCTCTTCAGGGCTCATCCAGTAATCACGGTCTGTGTCTTTTTCAATGCGCTCAAGCGGCTGACCAGTTGCATCTGCAAAGAGCTGGTTCAGACGATCACGCATCTTGAGAATTTCTTTGGCCTGAATTTCGATATCAGTTGCCATACCGCCAGCACCACCGGATGGTTGGTGTAGCAGGAAGCGGGTGTTTTTCGTGCAGAAGCGACGCTCACGCGGCACAGACACGTAAATCAGCGCGCCGGCACTTGCCACCCAGCCCATACCCAGAATACGAACTTCCGGCTTAATGAACTTGATCATGTCATGGATCATATCGCCGGACTCAACGTGTCCGCCCGGAGATGAAACAATAACGGTAATCGGGTCGTTGCTGACTTGTGCAAGTGCAAGCAGACGGGAACAGACATCCTGAGCCATCTCTTGTGTCACAGGTCCTGTAATCAGCACTGTACGCGCATCAAAAAGATGCTTGTCCACCGGGATGGACTTTTCAGGATTCTTTGGCGCGTCTTCATCACCTTCAAGGCGACCTGACGTCGAAGCACAATAGTCCGTCATGCGAATGACATGCTCCCTTATATTAGCTACCGCCCAACGCGGCAGACTCTGATCAAACATAACTAAAAGATACTGCGGCAGACCGCAAACACACAAAGTGATAGCCTAACAGAAATTCCCTAGGAAAAAGAGGGTGTTCTCCCTACACTTTTGATAGGCAATTCAAATGCCGCCGTTTCTCCACGCGAAATTAAGTCGTTCGCCCGGTCTCAGAACCATTATTCCAAACTAAAAGCAAAGGAATAACGTTTTAATAACCTTGCAACTCTCATACTCCGTAAAAATAACGATCCACTTATAGCTGATATAGACACGAAGGGGATGGTGTCTAGTCCTGAACACAGCACAAAGGGATTTTCGGGTTTGACTGGTTTTACTGAAACGCTGGATGCCAACGTCCATTACAACTCGCCTGTCCCGGAAGGGGACCAGAGTGCGTTCGCGCGCGTTGACACGCCCATGTACGTTGTTGACATCAGCCAGACCAAGCTTGTCTGGGCAAATCCTGCAGGTCTTTCCTTTCTGGGGCTCACTCTGCAACAGTGCATTGACCCCACCGGAGGCTTCCAGACCACCCTCCCTGCCCCCTTTGATGATCCAGCCGTTGGTGACAAACTGCGGACATACCTGCAGCAGGCAAAAGAAGAAGGCCCAATCACCAAATGCATCACGGTCATTGCAGATAAGCAACCGGTCACAGTCTTCTGCTCCGTCTCCCCCCAGTCCCTGAATACAGGTAATCCAGCGCTTCTGGTCCAGATGATTCCGGAGGTTCGCAGCAAGCCTGAACAGGTGCGCAGCGCACAGGTCTTACTCTACACCACCTCCATAATCGCCATGTTTGATGAGAACGGAAAACTCATCTTCGAAAACCCCGCAAGCCGCACAAACCGCCCTGATGGCACCGATGACCTGATCAAGCGCATGTGCAATCCCCGCGACTTTAACAGCTTGATGGAGGAACTGCGCGTATCAGGAGAGGCGAATATCGTCGCGCTCATGAAAACGACGCAAGGAGAACGGTGGTTCAACCTCAACGCCCGCAGCGGGCATGATCCCTTTTCCGGCAACCCGGCAATTCTACTTTCCGCCTCAGACGTTACACAATGCCTCAAGGCTGAACACGAAGTACGCTATCTGGCACACCATGACACGCTGACCGGTCTTGCCAACAGAACATTCCTTGAGATCGAAGCAGAGCGCCATCTGGACGAAACCCGCCTCACAGGCAATCCCGGCGCCCTCATTTTCATCGATCTTGACCGCTTTAAAACAATCAACGACACCCTTGGCCATCTTGTTGGCGACGATCTTCTCGTCATCATCGCCAAGCGCCTCAAAGAGGTCGTCGACGGTCTCGGCTTTGTCGCCCGTCTCGGCGGTGACGAATTCGTTGTGCTCATCACCAACTTCGCGGATTTCGACCTGCTCGACGATATCAGCCGCGAGATCAGAACAGCCCTGTCCCAACCGTGCAAAGTGCGCGGACACATGCTGCAGGTCACCCCATCCATTGGCGTTTGCACTTACCCCGAACACGGCGTTGATATGGATACGCTCATGCGCAAGGCTGACCTTGCCATGTATAAGGCCAAAGAACTGGGCCGCAACCGCATCTGCTTCTTCAATATTTCCATGTCACGAGAAGCAGAAGAGCGCCTCAGTCTGGAAAACGCATTGCGCCAGGCCCTGCGCAATAAGGAACTGGCCGTCCACTACCAGCCGCGCATTTCCGCAGCAAGCAATCGCATCATTGGCGCCGAAGGCCTGTTGCGCTGGCACCACCCCACCCGCGGCCTAGTATCCGCTGGCAGCTTTATCGAAATTGCCGAAGAAGCCGGCATGATTGATGAGATTGGTAACTGGGTCGCCCGCGAAGCCATGCTGCAACAAAAGAAATGGGCAAATGCCGGCTACGACATCGCCATTTCCATCAACCTGTCCCCAGCCCAGTTCCGCCACGGACGCATATCCCAGCGCTTACACCGCATCCTGCTGGAAACCGGTGCCTCCGCCAGCTCAATCCGCTTGGAGATTACCGAAAGCGCACTTCTCAGCGACGCTAATGAAACGCTGAAAGAACTCAACGTCCTGCGCGATCTGGGCTTTACGCTGGAGATTGATGACTTCGGCACCGGATACTCAAATCTGGGCTACCTGCAACGCTATCCGGTCACCGCACTCAAAATCGACCGCTCCTTCATCGCAGACACCAAGCGCTGGCCAATCGTGCAAATGATTGTACAGATGGGGCGCCTCCTGAACCTGACACTGGTGGCAGAAGGCATCGAGACAAAAGAGCAGCTCCGACAGATCCAGAAGCTACAGTGCCACGAATATCAGGGGTACCTGTATTCCCCTGCCGTCTCCTCCGATGCATTCGAGTGTCTGCTCAAAGGCCAGCACATATTGGCTGCCCCTCCACCAAAACCAGCCCCGCAGCTTGGCGCGTTAGTCTAGGCTAGCCTGCGCAGAGCGGCTAAGCTCGATCAACGCATCCAGAGCAGCCTCGGCTTTGTCCTCCGGCACAAAAATGTGGTCGTGATAGTACGCGGCCACAACATTGGCGGAGATTCCTGCCTCCGCCAGCGCCTTGGAGAGCGCAGCCGTCAGCCCAACCGCCTCAAGCGAGCTGTGAACCGCAAGCGAGATACGCCGGAAACACGGCTGCGTCTCAACACCCGCCTTCCCTGCATTTTCAACGGAAAGAATGGCCGTCAGCCCTTCATTCTCCCAAAACAATCCAAGAGGTGAGAACTCGGTCACCTCATCCATTCCCCCAGTTGGAAAGGTGGAGAATACAAAGCTCTCTTCGGAAAGAGACGCCTCCATGGAGGCACGCAGCACTTGCAAATCCGTTCCGCCGTGCGATGTCATAGCCAAAGGCTCCCCATTTATAACCCCCTACTGCACTTCTCAGATGTCGAAAGGGTTGGTATATCCTGTTGAAATATCGTGCGAATAACCCACAAAACTGCAGGCAACATTCACTCATAAACTAAGCGGCCTTGCCCGGAAAAGAAATAAGTTTCAAGCGCAACTCCCGACCTGCCAGCTAGCGCGACAAACCTGATCGGGCAGATCCACAACCCCTCCATTTATGGACTTGGTGTGTAGGCTCTAATGAACTTCCATTATCGTCTGCATGACTGCGATTGCGCCAGCGGTTCTTGTAGCTGGTTCTGCTAGCGGTTCGCTTGGGCAATAGGCTTCACAGTCCAGTTGACATCAACGAGCTCTGTGTTCGTCCTCAGAAGTACTTTCAAGATAGTAATGTGCCATATAATGCTGCAACTTCTCCAGTTGAGCTCCGACCGGAAGGTCTGGAACGCATTCATATTTTTCCAGCACTCGAATGTGAATAACACCTGGCTTTGGAACGCCACTGTGTTTTGGCAACAGCGCACCGCTACCGAAAATGCAGATCGGCAGAATAGACCGCTCCAAGCGACGGGCAATGGCCACAGCTCCAGGCTTGAAAGGGCCGAGGTTCGCACCTGGCACACGGGTGCCTTCGGCGAAGAGGGCGAGCGACAGTCGTGGGTCCGAGGAACGATAGGCGTCGATAAGATGGGACAGCGTGCGGCTTCCTTTTGATCGATCAATCAAAAGAATGCCCGCACACTGAAATGCCCGTTTAAAGAATGGCAATCGCGACAGCTCGACTTTTGCACCAAATGTAATCCACTTCTGAGGTGGCAGAACAGACATGAGAGCAGGGACATCAAGATGACTCTTATGGTTCATAACGATAAGGCTCCCCTCGTCCGTGGCCAGTCGCCCGAGGCTGGTTTCATCGATATCGACCCTAATGTCCAAACTCCACAGAGCAAGTCTCATCAATCGACACATCATCCGCCAATACCAACCTCGAAATCCCTTTCTGTGGCCACAGATCTGAGGGGCAAGTGCAACGAATAGGAAGAGCAGTGGGCCATATAAAACAAGAGCAACGCGTTTAAGAAAAAAAATTACAAGGCTTTTGGGGGGCACTGTTGCCGCATTCGGTATTTCGGCCTTGCAGGTACTCATTCTCAATCCCCCTTTGTTGGACTGTCGCAAATCATCAATACAAAAATTCTAAGGAGAACGGGCTATACTCAACTATAAGTAACAATTTAAGATATCTGCTACTTAAGATGGTTACTTCGAAAGTGCGACACTTGCGCCCAACCCAATAAACGTGGTCCCTGTGAAACGGGCCATCCAGTTTCTTAGTTTTTTGCTCATCGGGCGGTTGCGCAAATTGGTAGCCAAAACGGCATAAGCTCCATGAATGATTAAAACTAGGCCAATTATCGTCGCAAACATAATGGAAAATTGGGATGTAATTGGCGCATTTAGATCCAAAAATTGCGGAAATACCGCTGTCAAAAATAGAATAGATTTTGGATTACTAGCGGAAACCAGAAATGCCTGAAAAGCCAGCACATATGAAGCTGGAACAGAGTTCTCACAGGTAAAGTGTTCAATGGATAAAGCAGTCTGCTGTGAAAAGGATGAGCGTATTATTTTAAACCCCATCCAAGCGAGATAACTGCCTCCAACCAGCTTCATAATCGTGAAAGCGATCGGGGTCATTTGTATCATTGTGCCTACCCCGATAGCAGCGAGAAGCGCCACACAAAAAAGGCATACCAGATTACCGACGATCGTAAAAAGAGCGCCTTTAGCTCCGAACTTTAATGTGTTCACTATGACAATTAGGACATTTGGACCTGGAGATATTGACGCCACGGTTATGGTCAAAGCAAATAGTGCCCAAGTTTCAAATGTCATGTCTCGCCCCCAATATCTTCGGAATCACCCCCGTAAAGTGGCATTATTTAGTAGGAACTACTTAATTGAAAGGACCAATCCAGGGAGCTCGGTTTCTAAAAAATAGGGACCAAGATATGTCTAGTCCTGATAGTTCGGCCACAAACCGGGCGTCGCCAGTTCAAGCACATTGCCAAACGGGTCATTGAAGAACAGGCTCACGCCCCCTTGCGGCCAGCACACCTCACTAGTTACCGGCACATTTTTGTCCTCAAAGTACTCCCGCCAATCAATGAGTGCACTTCTGGAAATAGCGAACGCAAAGTGAGAAGGTCCTTCTGTACTGTGCCCCGGCAC
This sequence comes from Pseudovibrio japonicus, assembly GCF_014651595.1. Classification (GTDB taxonomy): domain Bacteria; phylum Pseudomonadota; class Alphaproteobacteria; order Rhizobiales; family Stappiaceae; genus Pseudovibrio; species Pseudovibrio japonicus. The sequence goes on from NZ_BMXE01000011.1 coordinate 74,342, forward strand.
CAATCCATACGGGCTGTGCACATCATCCCGGCACGCCCCCCGTTTAAACACAAGCAACATCTGGCGCGGGCCTGCAATGTACCCATGCATGCGCTCGCCTTCCACAACCCTTTCCAGCCCTAAGATATCGCCGTAAAAGTGATGTGCCACATCAAAATCATCAACGTAAACAGCCGTTTCCACAATTCCATTGATAAGCGGAGCACCCATTCCTAACCTCCCTTCAGGCTAGTATGGCAAACCGAACCACCACGCAGCCAGGAACAAAAATGTAAAGAAGCCAACAACGTCCGTAATGGTGGTTACAAAGACTGAAGAAGCGATAGCGGGATCCGCTCCAATTTTCTCTAAGCCCATGGGAACCAGCAAACCAAACAGACCGGCGCAGATCGAGTTAATCAGAACTGCGCTGCCGATAACCACCCCAAGTTCTGGGTTAAGGAACCATCCCCCTGCGATCGCGCCAATCAGAATTCCAAGCCCCACACCATTGATCATTCCCACCAGCAACTCACGTCGCAGAACCCGCAAAATATTACGTCTGTTCAGTTCCTGAGTAGCAATCGCGCGCACCGTGACAGCCATCGTCTGCGTCCCGGAGTTCCCGCCCATGGACGCCACAATCGGCATCAACACAGCCAGAGCCACCATGCGCTCAATGGTGCTGGAAAATAGCGAAATCACGAAGGCAGAAAAAATGGCGGTAAACACATTCACCGATAGCCAGGACATACGCGACTTGGCAATCTCCAGCACACTGTCAGAGATTTCCTCATCACCCACACCAGCCATTGCCAGCATGTCTTCTTCAGCCTCTTCCTGAATGACGTCAACAATATCATCAACGGTCACAATACCGACCAAGCGCTCAGACGCGTCAGTCACAGCAACCGAAACCAGATTGTAACGTTCAAACAGGCGCGCCACGTCTTCCTTGTCATCCGTCACAACAACAGAATGCCGGCTCTCCTCCATGATCTTGGAGATTTTTTGGGAACGCTTCGCTCGCAGCAACCGATCCAGCGCCACAGCACCCTGCAAACGAAAGCTCGGATCGACCACGTAAATCTCGTAGAAGCTGTCGGGAAGATCCTCGGAGCTGCGCAAATGGTCAATCACCTGCCCTACCGTCCAGAACGGCGGCACAGCAATGAAATCGGTCTGAACAAGACGCCCGGCAGAATCTTCGGGGAACTCAAGTGCGCGCTTAATATTGACCTGATCCACATTGGGCAGCTGAGCAAGGATCTTCTCCTGCTCTTCCTGCTCCATGTCCTCAAGCAGATAAACCGCATCATCGGATTCAAGCTCGCCAATCCCCTCCGCAACATCCCCATCCGGCAATGCATCCAGAACCTGCGCACGCACAGTTTCTTCGGTTTCGGTCAAAGCGGCAAAATCAAACTCTTCACCAAGAAGCTGGATCAGAACGACACGATCATCCTCGCGCAGCATCTCCAACAGGTCACCCATGTCCGCTTCATGCAGATTGCCCGCCAGCCCACACGCAGCAGCCCCGTCGCGCACTTCAACCGCAGTTTCAACACGCGCAACAAAATCGGCATCAAGGTGTCCGCTTGCATCTCGAACATTCGGTGGAGGGGGCGCAGTGTGAAGCGCACCGGGATTTTCCGATTGGGTCACGAGACCTCCACTAGGCTGAGTCAAATGCTTGACGTGAGCATCGTCCTTCGAGATTGCTGAAAATTGACAGGCCCAAGGTACCAGGGTCCCTGTACACAGGTTTGTGTTTATAGCGAGCTTCGCAGACCGTGCAATCCTTTTACGGAGAATTCACGATTTCCATTTGAACGCATAAAACCCGGAAAAAACGCAATTCAGCGCAAAGAATTACATTTCAACGCAAAACCAACAATTCTCATGCGAGCAGCAAGGCTGTGGGTTTTTTACTCGAAGAAAAACAGAGGGTTAGAAAGCAAAAAACCCCGGCTCAATAAAGAGCTCGGGGCTTTTGGTGCGGCCGAGAAGACTCGAACTTCCACGGGTGTTACCCCACAGCGACCTCAACGCTGCGCGTCTACCAATTCCGCCACGGCCGCAAAACCTTGGCTTGCCTCCGGAGTGTCTGGCTTGTTTGCCTCGCCCCGTCGGCCGGTGAGCGGTGATATAGCCAACCCCTCGAACCTGCGCAAGTGCCTTTTTCGAAAATTCACAGCGCAGAACAAAAAAATCGAAAAAACCTCTTTTGAACGGGCACTTATCCACTGCACGCGATATTTCAGATGCGATCTTCCATGTTTACAGGCCGCATATCCACAGCACGCTGCAAAACCTTTGTGATGACAATACCAACTTTATCGCCAACCACCGTCACCTGCCCTTCAGCCACCGGTGTATTGTTTGCCATAATCTTCACATCATCAGCTTCGTGGGTGTCCAGCTCAATCACCGCCCCACGCCCCATGCGCAACAATTGATGCACCGGCATTTCAGATTTTCCCAGCACCACCGAAATATCGACGGAGATATCATCAAACCTGTTCATCTCTGCCCTCCTCTCTTCGCGGGAATAAATTGCACCTCCCCCTACTCTGTGAGTTGGTGCCCTGTTATTTTTAGTGTAGACGCTTACATCTCATTAGGGCAAACCAACTAACCGAAATCCGCAGATCATTTTGGGATAACAACATGGCAGATCGTCAAACCCTCAAAACAGACTTCTTACCCTTGGAAGGTTCTCCGCCTGTTGAGTGGGTCATAGACGACGAACCCATCCCCTATGAGGTTGCGCAAAAGGAAATGGAAGAGCGCGTCGCCGCCATCGCTACTGGCGAAGCTGCCGAACGCGTCTGGCTTTTAGAGCATCCCCCACTTTATACAGCAGGCACAAGTGCAGATCCCGCTGACCTGATCGCGAAAGATCGGTTCCCCGTGTATGAAACAGGCCGCGGAGGGCAGTATACATATCACGGTCCGGGACAACGTGTTGCTTATGTTATGCTCGATTTGAAGCGGCGCCAGCAAGACGTCCGTGCGTTTGTAGCAGCCCTTGAACAGTGGCTCATCGACACCCTATGGCAACACCACGTACGCGGTGAACGACGGGAAGATCGTGTCGGTGTTTGGGTTCAGCGTCCGGAAAAAGGCGAAGGTGTAGAAGACAAGATCGCAGCCATCGGAATCCGCCTGCGCAAGTGGGTAACCTTCCACGGCATCTCATTGAACGTGGACCCGGACCTTGAGCACTTCACTGGAATTGTCCCCTGCGGCGTGCAAAAGCATGGCGTCACCAGCTTCGTTGATCTGGGCCTGCCACTGACCATGCCTGAGGTTGATATCATTTTGCGTCAGCAGTTCGAAGAGATCTTCGGCGCCACAGTTTCCGTGGACTCGTCCACGTTGGCGCAAACAGGCCACAGCGAATAACTAGTACTCGATGCGGAACGCCCCCTTCTCCTCGGGGACGTCTTCCAACAGTCTGATCGAGTCAACTTCTGCACAGGCTGGCCCTTGTTGGGCCGCCATCAACAATGCATCGACCTTTTCCGGTTCACCGGTAACAACCGCTTCCACAGACCCGTCGGCATTGTTCTTACACCAACCGGAAACACCCAGCATTCCGGCCTTCTTATAAAGCCACGCACGATAGCCAACACCCTGCACCAATCCGGTGATGGAAAAGTGTGTGGTTTTCATCGGTCTCTCCCGGTGCATTTTGGCCCCGCAAACAAAGCTCTTTATCTCAGCCGATGACCTTTGCATACGCCCAGGTCCAGCTGCAGCCTTAGATTGCAAGCCTACTAAGAAACATCAATTCCCATATCTAATAGGTAGACCTTTAGAAGAGACTTTATGAATTTTCTCAAATCCCGCCTGACTGCTCTTTCTTTCTCGGCAATCACCGCATCTCCACCAGCTCGGGCCATTTCAAAATGCAAATTTGGAAGCCAGTTCAAGGAGGTAACCGAAACAGCTAACTATGAAAAAGGCACCACTTATTTCTGGCACAACGCAATGAAAAAGCCCGGCATCTTTGGCCGGGCTTTGTAATTAGCTCTGCTTGCGCTCTACATGCACACTGTAAAGTGAGGCGCCTATAATCAGCGCAGCCCCAAGCCACAAGTTGCCCGGAGGCACCCAGGCAAAGACAAGAAACCCGCACAACACATTGAGCGGCAGCTTGAGGTGATCAAACGGCTGAAGGTAAGCCGCATCGACCTTCTCATAGGCCATCGCCAGCGAGCCCTGCGCAATGGCGCCCAAAAGCCCCGCAAGAATAAGCAGCCACCACATGTTCATGCCCACAGGCATAACAAGGCCACCCGGTGCCAACAAAGCGAGCACCAGATTAACAGGCGTCAGTAGCAGAAGCAGATAAAGCGTAACCGACTGTGGACTCTCCGTTTCTTCCAGCTTCTTCATGCACAAAATGGAGCTACCCCACAACAGGGCCGCGATAATTGGCAGGAAGGCAACCAGCTGGAAAGCATCGTCCCATGGGCTCAGGATAATCATGCCACCAACAAAGCCGACAGCTGTCGCCATCCAGCGCTGGCTACTCGCCTTTTCACCCAGAAAGAACGCCGCACCAATGGTTACGAAGAACGGCGAAGTCATCAACAGCGCAATCGCCTGCCAGATCGGCACACCATTCGCGAGACCCGCCACCCAGAACTGAACGCCCAGCGCAGCCAAAAAGACGCGGAACACATGCAGTGCCAGCTGCTCTGTACGTAAACCGCCAACGCCAATCCGCCAGATTACCGGCAGCATGGCAATCAACGAGATGAGATATTGCCAGAAGGTCGCGCTCGTGGAGCTAAGCCCCTGCACCATTGTCAGATACTGCATGGCAGAGTTGGTCACAGCAAACGCTGCACCGGCAAACACCATCCAGCTTGCACCAATTACGGCTGCAGACGCGCGGGTAGAGCTACGTGATACACTCATGCACGCACCTCTAAGTCATTATTCAAAAACAGATTATTCATAAAATTCTTTCTGATCCAAAGGACGGAAAACCGCCAAGTTTCATTGAATCAGGACGCGCAGGCAAAAAAGGCTCCGCAGAACACTCCCCACCCACATTCTCTTTCATCCGGACTATAACCGTCGGTTCCGGGATCACACCGGATCTGCTGACCCTTCCCTTGCAAAGAAGGCGCTCGCGGACTTGTGGCTCTAAGGCCCATCACCACCGGTAGGGAATTTCACCCCGCCCTGAGAATTAGCTCCCACAATCGGGAGACTTGTTTTCTAACAGATTCTCAGAAAATTGCGAGCTGTCTTTCAGTCTAACTGAAAACCCACTTATCAACAGGGTGCCAGCTGGGCGTTGCCACGAAACTATGGAGTAGATCACCGCCCAGCGCTTCAGATCTTATAGCCCTACCGCAAGTCCCATTGACGTAATTCGTCGCGGTAGGTCTCAGGAAAGTCCCAGTGCTCCGCCGCCGCCAGCACACCCTCCCACGCTTTTGCATGGGGTTTGCCTATGCGGGCAGTCCGGCTCACATAGATAATGGCAGACTTATTCTGCCTGCCACTGCGAACCGGAAGAAAGACCTTATCCACCCCTTTGCGAAACAGCGCCTCAGCCCCGTCAACCACAGCAACCTCGCCGATCCGACAATCCCACAGCACACCATGCACACGCTTCCCTGGCGCTTTCACCATGGAAGGCACACCCTCAGAGGTCACGATAAATCGGTATCCATCCATAGAGGCCGGCCCAAGCGCTTTGGCGCTTGGACACCGGCTTGTCATGATTGTTGGGTTCATCAAGCGGCCATAAGAAAAGTAAATTGGCATCAGTTCAACTCACTACAAGGAAAATCAGGCAACCAGACTGTCAGCAAGGTGTTCACCAAGCTCTTCACGCGAGCCAACCACGGTATCAGTGCCACATTCGGCAAACTCTTCTTCAGAGCCATAGCCCCAAAGCACACCGATCGACCGGACACCGTTTTTCTTCGCAGCAATAATGTCGTGCTTGCGATCCCCGATCATGATGCACTGCGAGGCATCCAGCTTTTCCTGTTCAAGCAGATAAGCCAGTAGGTCCACTTTATTGCTACGGGTCATATCGAGCTCGCAGCCATAGGTTTTCTCGAAGAAGTCATCCATCTCAAAATGGGCAACGATCTTCTCCGCATACACCCATGCCTTCGAGGTGCACACAAACAAGCGGTCCCCACGATCCTTTGCCGCCTGCAAGACCTCAATGATCCCGTCATAGCGCTCGTTCTCATAAAGTCCTACAGTGGTAAAGCGCTCACGATAAAGGCGGATTCCCTCATAAATCAGCGCTTCATCTTCTGTGTTCAGAAGCTGGCGATACGTTTCTGTGAGTGGAGGCCCGATAACAAAGGCGAGTTCTTCAGCCGGAGGAACATCGCGGCCAAGCTTTTCAAGTGCATGCTGAACACTTGTTACAATGCCGACAAAAGGGTCAGTCAGCGTTCCATCAAGATCAAAAAGCAGAGTGCGCAAAGCCAAATCCTCACCTCAGGAATTGGCTTCGCGCCAACTCCTTATTCAAATTCCATGATAATGGCATCAACGGCCAGACTGTCACCCGGAGCAGCCTTGATAGCGCTTATCACACAATCGCGCTCGGCCCGAAGCACATTTTCCATTTTCATGGCTTCAACAACCGCCAGCTGCTCCCCAGCCTTCACTTCCTGCCCCTCTTCCACATTAAGAGAAACAACAAGACCCGGCATCGGGCAAAGCAACAAGCTGGATGTATCTGGAGCAACCTTCTCAGGCATCAACGCAGCAAGTTCAGCATTGCGCGGCGTCATCACCTTGGCAACGACCGAATACCCCTGCCAGTCCAGTTGGTAGCCATTCTCGATAGGACGCACCTGCACACTCACAGGCCTCTCTGCCACATGACCTTTCCACAGCATGTCACCGGGAACCCAGTCAGAGGCAATCCGAGCGTGCAGGCCACCGTCAACGCAAACATCAATATCAAGCGGAGTAACTGCCATGCCCTCAATTAGTTCCGCATCCAGTTTCTCACCATTGATCAGAACACCCCATTCACGGCGCACACCACCATGATGCGGACGCAGACGACCCGGCAAATGGTCAAGACGCTCACGCTCAATCAGATGCATGGAAAGCGCAACCGACGCCAGCACATTACGCGCTTCTTCATCTGGAGTAGCTGGCTCAAAACCGTCAGGATATTCGTCGTCAATAAAGCTGGTCGACAATTGGCCGGACCGCCAGCGCGGGTGCTTCATCAGCGAGGCAAGGAACGGCACGTTGTGCTGGATGCCATCCACCTGAAATTCATCCAGTGCTGTGCTCATGCCTTCAATCGCTTCTGCACGGGTCGGCGCATAAGTCACCAGCTTGGCGATCATCGGGTCGTAGAACATGGAGATCTCGGAACCTTCCACCACGCCAGTGTCGTTACGCACAACGAAACCACCGTGATCACCTTCAACAGGCGGGCGGTAGCGTGTCAGACGACCAATGGATGGCAGGAAGTTGCGGTATGGATCTTCTGCGTAAATGCGGCTCTCAACAGACCATCCATTCAGCTTGACCTCATCCTGCTTGATGGAAAGCTCTTCCCCCGCAGCAACACGGATCATCTGCTCAACAAGATCAACACCGGTGATCAGCTCTGTAACCGGATGCTCCACCTGCAGGCGGGTGTTCATTTCAAGGAAGTAGAAACTCTTGTCCTGCCCCGCCACAAACTCAACTGTACCAGCACTGTCGTAATCCACTGCCTTGGCAAGAGCTACAGCCTGCTCTCCCATCTTGCGCCGCGTTTCCTCATCCAGCAATGGGGATGGAGCTTCTTCAATCACCTTCTGGTTACGGCGCTGAATAGAACACTCGCGCTCGCCCAGATAGATTGCATTACCGTGTTTATCACCCATCACCTGAATTTCGATATGGCGCGGGTTCTCAATAAACTTCTCGATGAAGATGCGGTCATCACCGAAAGAGCTGATTGCTTCGGATTTTGCACGTTCAAAGCCATCCATGGCTTCTTCGTCGTTCCAAGCGATGCGCATACCTTTACCGCCACCGCCAGCGGAGGCCTTGATCATCACCGGATAACCAATCTGGGAAGCGATGCGCTTGGCATCCTCAGGGCTCTCAATCAGCCCCATATAGCCTGGAACCGTAGAAACTTCGGCTTCAGATGCAAAGCGTTTGGAGGTGATCTTGTCTCCCATCACCTCGATCGCTTTTGGATTAGGGCCGATAAAGACAATGCCTTCCTGCTTCAGGCGCTCACAGAACTCTGCGCGCTCGGAAAGGAACCCATAGCCCGGATGCACAGCTTCTGCACCAGTCTGCTTGCACGCTTCGATAATCTTGTCGATCACAAGGTATGATTTTGCTGCAGCCGGCTCCCCAATGTGAACGGCCTCATCAGCCATCTCCACATGAAGCGCATCGAGGTCCGCATCGGAGTAAACAGCAACCGTTTTGATCCCCATCGATCTCGCCGTTTTTATTACACGGCAAGCGATTTCACCACGGTTTGCGATCAGAATCTTTGAAAACATGCGCCCATCCCACATACACACCTTCTTTATTTACAGTGCAGGGTTGTAGGCACCTGGCCGCGCTTCCGCAACCTCACAATAGGGCGAAGAAACATGCACTTTCCTCAACGTAACAGATATCATCCAATTCTGGAATAAGGTCTCTTTATCACGCGCACGCAGGGCATTTTCCAATCAAGTGCATTGTGTTTCGCCGCGACCTCTGGCAACACAGTTTAAACCATCAAAGAATTCCTCAGGAGCGAAACAATGAATGAAAACAAGATATTTTTGGAAGGCTTATCATTCTTTGCATTCCACGGCCTGCATGAAGAAGAAGCCAAATTGGGTCAACGCTTTATCATCGACCTGACCTGCTGGGCAGATTTTGAAAAGGCAACCACCTCTGACAACTACGAAGACACCATCTGCTACGGCACACTGGCAAAAACTGTAGAGGATGTTGTGACAAACTCGCGTTTCAACCTTTTGGAGCGTCTGGCCGGTGCCATCTGCGAGGCGGTCTTTGCCATGGACCAGCGAATCTCCAAAATCAACGTGAAAGTTAATAAGCCATCTGCGCCAGTGCCGGTACATACTGGTGGTTTTGGTGTGGAAGTGACACGTGCAAGACCTACCAACACCCGTTAATTCACCCGAATATAATTTAGAACCAGCTAACCAAAGCTTTTCATGTTACTCGCCCTGATCCGCGATCGCCTTCTAAACTTATGAAACAGCGGCTTTAAGGCCAAAACTTTCATCTGCTTTGTAAGGCAACGGACCCGATGCGGAATGCTCCTACCACGATAATTGTTGGCAGCCTCATTTCACTCCTGTGGGTAGCCTCGGCCAACGCGCAGGGGCGCCCCGATGCCAGAACCATGACCTGCGAACAGGCCAAACAGCTCGTCGCCGACCTTGGTGGTGTTGTGATTACCACTGGTCAGCGCACCTATCAGCGTTTTGTTAAAGATAGAAGGTATTGCGAGCGCAGCGAGGTTCTCCGCCGCGAGTGGACACAAACCCTGGACGACCGTGCCTGCCAAGTCGGATACCGCTGCGCACCTCACACACAGCGGAACTAGCAGACACAGAGGCGACCATGCGGATTTCAACCTTACTCATTATTGCCAGCACGCTGGCCTTTGCAACACCAGCTGCCGCGCAGGGCCGTCCAGACACCCGACAAATGACATGCGACCAAGCCCGCTTAACCGTTCAGCGTGCTGGCGGCATTGTCTTAAGCACCGGCCCACGCACCTACGATCGCTTTGTGAGCGGGCTCCGGTACTGCGCTTCCTTTGAGCGCCTGAGGAGCCGGTGGGTTCCGACCAGCGATGTGCCGCAGTGTTTCATAGGCTACTCCTGCGCGGCCCCTCGCAACAGCGGGGATAGGTTCTTCTTCGACTAGGGACCTTGTTGGGCCTGCATGGGCATGTTTGTGCAGGCCATCCTGCGCGCCTCCAGAACAAGCTCGTTCACACCAGCTCTACCAGAGCATGGTTGCACACACCATTTTGCACCACCATCATGCAAAATTGTGCGCTCTGTCACAGACATGCAAGTAATCCCCAAGAGCAACAAGACACGAAACCGTTACCACCTAAACTTTCAGGTTGTGAAAAGATAATTTTGTGCTCCAAAACACATCTTACTCAATTTTTTCCAGTAAACATACAATCATCAACGAACAACAACACACATAAATCGTAGAAACAAAATAATAAGACACAGATTAACTTGCTATAACAAAACAATAACTACGAGAACAAAAGATATAAGACGGCAGGGAGCTGCCTTGTATCAGTCTAAATTGCAAAGACATGCCGTAAAAAATAACGATGACCGGCAATACCCCATCAGGAAGACTACTCCATCTGGTCTTCCGCTCTGAAAAACGACGAACACTGAAAGTAAAACCAATGAAAAAGATCGCTCTGACCCTATCCGTCCTCGGCCTCGTATCCGCTGCTTCCATGGCTCAGGCCGCACTGGTAAACACCGCTGACCTGACCTCCTCCCAAGCCAAAGCACTCGTGCAGGACAAAGGTGCAATCGTACTGTCTACCGCCCCAGGCCTCTATGATCGCTATGTAGCAAACGCCTCCTTCTGTGCCCCGGACGAAGATACACAACGCGCTTATGTGGTGACCAAGGACTCCAACCATTCCCTCATCGGCTACACCTGTGTCGTAGACAACAACGAGCGCTAATACCTAACCCGCCCCAAGTTAGAAGCACTCCCCCATCATCAACAGTATTGGAGGGACTGGCTTACTCCAGTCCCTTCCCGAAAAAACTGACACATACTCTACAAAATTTGAAAGCAAGACCAATGAAGAAGATCGCTCTGACCCTATCCGTCCTCGGCCTCGTATCCGCTGCTTCCATGGCTCAGGCCGCTCTGGTGAACACTGGCGACCTGACCACCTCCCAGGCAAAGGCGCTCGTGCAGGACAAAGGCGCAATCGTACTGTCCACCGCCCCAGGCATTTATGATCGCTATGTTGCAAACGCATCTTTCTGTGCCCCGCATGAAGACACACAGCGCGCCTACGTCGTGACCAAGGATTCCAACAGCTCCCTCATCGGTTACACCTGCGTAGTAGACAACGACGAACGCTAATATCTAAGGCACCCCAGGTTAGAACCAACCCCATCACTACACTTAAAAAGAGAAAGGCTGTTACCCCCAGCCTTTCCCGCAAAAACTCATAAAGAATACAAAATCGAAAGCTAAAACAATGAAAAAGATCGCTCTGACCCTATCCGTTCTCGGCCTAGTATCCGCAGCTTCTGTTGCTCAGGCCGCAAACGTTCCTCTCATCAGCACTGCAGACCTCTCCGGCTCTCAGGTCAAAACGCTGGTACAGAACAAAGGTGCTGTTGTTCTGCAAACAGGTTCAGGTCTGTATGACCGCTACGTTGCAAACGCATCTTTCTGTGGCCCGCAGGAAAGAACCCAGCGCGCCTACGTCGTAACCAAGGACTCCAACCACTCCCTCATCGGCTACACCTGCGTGGTGCATGATGACGAAAACTAAGATCTAACGCGCGAAACAGCTGCGTAGCCCAGACAAGCTGCCCAGCTTCCGGACCAGCACACCTACAAAAACAAGAAGTGCGAGTATGCTGCGTGACAGCATTTGAACGCAGCAAACTCGAAAACACTCCCATAGACAAAACCCCGACCTTGTGTGCAAGGCCGGGGTTTCTTTTTGTTTAGCGTAGATAAGCGTCTGTTATTAGAGCGGAATGTTATCGTGCTTGCGCCAAGGCATCTGCTGGTTCTTAGTCCGCAGCATGGCAAGAGCCCGCGAAATACGCATACGCGTGGACTGAGGCATGATCACCTCATCAATATAGCCCCGCTCCGCAGCCACGAACGGGTTTGCAAACCGATCTTCATAATCAGTGGTCCGCTCCGCGATCTTTTCAGGGTCGTCCAGTTCATTGCGATAGAGGATTTCAACCGCCCCTTTTGCACCCATCACAGCAATCTCAGCCGATGGCCATGCATAGTTCACATCACCACGAATGTGCTTGGAGCTCATCACGTCATATGCACCGCCATAGGCTTTGCGGGTGATCACAGTGATTTTGGGAACAGTCGCCTCCCCATAAGCGAACAGCAGCTTGGCACCATGTTTGATCAACCCGCCATATTCCTGCGCAGTCCCCGGCAAGAAGCCCGGAACATCCACGAAAGTAACCAGCGGAATGTTGAAGCAGTCACAGAAACGAACGAACCTCGCTGCTTTGCGGCTCGCATCACTGTCCAGCACACCAGCCAGCACCATTGGCTGGTTCCCAACAATACCAACCGTACGTCCTTCAATGCGGCCAAAGCCGGTAATAATGTTTCCGGCAAAGCTCTCCTGAATCTCAAAGAAGTCCCGCTCATCAACGGTCTTTAAAATGAGTTCACGCATGTCGTAAGGCTTATTGGGATTATCCGGGATAAGGCTATCCAGACTTTCATCCAAACGGGACGGATCATCATAGACCGACAACTCTGGCAAAGGCGCCTGATTGTTCATCGGCAAATAATCCACCAAACGGCGGATCTGCAACAGTGCTTCCACATCGTTGTCAAACGCACCGTCTGCGATAGATGATTTCGTGGTGTGAATGCTCGCGCCGCCCAGCTCTTCAGCCGTCACGGTCTCGTTGGTCACGGTCTTCACAACATCAGGACCAGTCACGAACATGTAGGAGGTATCACGCACCATGAAGATGAAATCTGTCATGGCTGGCGAATAAACGTCACCACCAGCACATGGCCCCATAATCACGGAGATCTGCGGGATAACGCCGGACGCCTGAATATTGCGCCAGAAAACCTCGCCATACCCACCAAGCGCTGCCACACCCTCTTGAATACGGGCACCACCCGCATCGAAAATACCAATGATCGGCGCACGGTTCTGCAGCGCCATATCCTGGATCTTCATAATCTTCTCTGCGTGGGTCTCAGACAGCGAGCCACCAAACACGGTAAAGTCTTTTGAGAACAGATAAACCGTACGACCGTTGATCGTACCCCAGCCAGCGACCACGCCGTCTCCTGGAAAGTGGGTCTTCTCCATGCCGAACTCAGTACAGCGATGCTGCTTAAACATATCGAATTCTTCGAAGGATCCTTCGTCTAGCAGAATTTCGATGCGCTCTCGTGCTGTGAGTTTCCCACGTTTGTGCTGCGCATCAATGCGGCGCTGTCCCCCACCAAGCTGCGCTTCATCACGTCTTTTTTCTAATTCAGCTAGAACTTCCTTCATAAGATATCTCAGCTCCCAATCTATCTGAGTTATCTCCTAGCACGCCCCTACGCAAAAAAACTAGTAAGCCGTTGGATTGAGAAGTTTCTTGCAGTGCAACGAAAATCCACATCCCCCCGGCACCCCATAACCCTTGAAAATCAAGCATTCCGGGGTGCAGCTGCTATCAAACTCAGTCTGCCTCATCCGCACTGCCGGCATTCAGCAATCCATACTTTTCTTCACCAATGCTCTCAAGAAGCTCCAGTTGAGTCTCGAGGTAATCACAGTGCCCCTCTTCATCAGCCAGCAGGGCATCAAACAGAGCCATTGTTACGAAATCCCCTTTCTGCTCACAGAACACACGAGATTCGCTGTAATACTCAATGGCTTCACGCTCTCCAGCCAGATCCGCCTCCAGTACTTCCTTCACTGTGGAGCCAACACGTAGCGGCGCGATCTGTTGCAGATTGGGATGCCCTTCAAGAAACACAACCCTCTCGACCAACCGGTCCGCATGGTGCATTTCCTCAATGGATTCAGCCCGCTCCTTCTTAGCAAGTTTGGTATACCCCCAATCCTCAAGAAGCCGGAAATGCACCCAGTACTGATTGACTGCTCCGAGTTCCATAGAAATGGCTTTGTTCAAACGCTCAATGATACCATCTTTTGCTTTCATAAGACTTCAGTGCGAGCACTGCTCCTTTGGGAACGATGTTAAAATACAACTCGTTACGACCAAAACGCATACGAGGGGCTACCATATATACATAGTTCACCCGCCCTCGCCGCCAACCCAATTCCTTGATTGTTCCTAATGAATTGCTAGCCTGAAACAAACAACTTTAGCGCAAAAAAAGAGCCGCCTCTGAAGGGCGGCTCTCTCAAATCAAAAATAGAAAATTGGCAGCTTTATTCGCCGGTGTTGGCCGGGTTGGCATTGAGCGCGCCATAGTTCTGCTCGCCAATTTTAGCAAGAAGCTCAAGCTGGGTTTCAAGGAAGTCAATGTGACCCTCTTCATCCGCCAGCAGATCATCAAAAAGCTTCATCGTGACGTAGTCACCTTCATCATTACAGATCTCACGGCTTTTTGCATAAGCCGCACGTGCTTCACGCTCACCAGCCAGATCCGCTTCCAGAACCTCTTGCAGGTTGGTGCCAATCTTCAGGGGTGCAACCGTCTGCAGGTTCGGGTGGCCGCCGAGGAAGAGAATACGCTCGATCAGCTTGTCAGCATGTCCCATCTCTTCAATGGATTCCTCACGCTCTTTTTGCGCCAGTTTGCCAAAACCCCAGTCATCCAGCAGGCGGTAGTGCAGCCAGTACTGGTTGACAGCTCCAAGCTCCAGTTTCAGAGCCTCATTAAGCCGCTCAATTACTTTTTCATTGTGTTTCATCAGCGGAAATTCCCTAGTTTTTATGATTGTGGCCGCATCTGGCGATATATTCGTTTTAAACGGAATGATTGATATCAACCGCGCTGCAGCATCCACAGTTGAACAGATTCGATAGTACCACGGCAAATAAATTCAACTTGCACACATACTACAAACCTTTGATTTCTTTCTATGATATCCTCAGAAGCTCTCAAAAAGAAAAAGCGCAGCCATCGGCCACGCTTCTCAGATAATCCCAAAAGAGTGAGTGCTCTTAGGTTTCTTCTGGCGCTCCTATCAGAATAAGAGCTGCTGCGTTGAACTCGTCATTCTTGAAACGACGAATACGGGCAGCTTCTTCATCCTGTCCCCACTGCTCAATGTTCCAGTCTTCATCAACATGAGCCGCAGACCAGACCGTCTCTGCATCAAAGGCCTTTTCAGCCAACGCCAACGCAAGCACTGCAGAACCGCAGACAGAGGTCACCGTATGGATCGCAGCAAGCTCCAGCGCATCATACTTGTCCAGCTGTGCCCTGTAGGCCGACGTCACTGCCTCATCCTGAGCAACATGCATGATGCCCTCAACCAGCTTGAAGCGACCGCCAAGCAGTTCTTCCGCCCAGTCCAGAACCGGATCCCACTGCTGTTTCTGTCGCATCACCAGCTCTGCGGGAGAATCGGCACGGTAACAAAGGTGATCATTCCCTGCATATCGGGTGATCTCGTCCGCAACATCCGCGAACTTCTCTTCAACTGCATCAATTGCAGAATGGGCAATACGCGTCAGTGGCATGGTGCCCGGATTAATCTCTTCTTCCTGCAGCTCCCACTCGGCAGCCACAGCTTCCGCAATCACTTCACCCTTAAACACCAATGAGTTTCGCGCAGGCGTTTTGATAGAGCGACCATCCAACAGAACAGCGTAAGCACCATCCTTCAATTCAACACTGACACGTTCATAGAAGCGTTTCGGCAGGTTCACTTTGGTATGTTCACGTGCAGCCTGAACAGCATCAACAGGCCCCTTTGCAATGTCATCTGCAATCTGCTCAAAAATGTCACGCATTATGCGACTTCCTTATTCCAATTGAAGTGCTCGCTCAGCACTGGAATGAGTTCATGAAACTGATCGATAACATAGGTAGCCCCAGCGGTCTTCACGTCCTCGGCGCTGTGATAACCCCATGTGACCCCGACAGATTTTACGCCTGCATTCGCAGCCATCTGCATATCGAAGGTCGTATCACCAATCATAATTGTATTTTCTAAGTGCGCGCCGGTCTCGCTCATCGCCTGGAAAATCATGCCAGGGTTGGGCTTGGAAGGCGCCACATCCGCAGTCTGCATGGTGGTAAAAACACCTTCCAGCTCGTGCAAACCAATCAGATGCTTCATACCACGGGAATGCTTGCCCGTCGCAATACCAAGCAGCACATCATCACGGGCAGACAGCTCCCGCAGAGCCTCCAAAGCCCCTTCATAGAGCGGATCGTACTCACGCCCCTTTGCACGCATTTCCCAGATAACCTGCTGGTACCCCTTGATCATATTCCCGATCAGCTCAGGGTCGTTGCGACCCAACAAATGCTCAAAGGCCACATGCAAGGTCAGGCCAACTGTAGAAAGAACCTCATCGCGCGATGGCACAGGCAGACCGACAGAGCGATAAGCCGCCGTAAAACCGATCATAATATTGTCTTGGCTATCCGCGAGCGTACCGTCGCAGTCAAACACAATGAGATACATAGAAGTCAGCCCATTTTTCTAGTTTTTATTCGGGTTCATTTATGTCCGGATCATATTCCTTAACATCCATTCCGAGCAGGTTCCATGTCTGCTGCATGTGCGGTGGCAATGGCGCGGAAACGTCAATCACACCGTTGCCTGATGGGTGCGGAATAACAATCCGGCGCGCCAGCAAGTGCAGCTTGTTCTGGATACCGCCTGGCAATTCCCAGTTCTGGATATTGAAATATTTTGGATCACCAATAATCGGATGCCCAATGTGTGCGGAATGCGCACGAAGCTGATGCGTACGACCTGTCACCGGCTTCAGCGATACCCATGCCAGCTTCTGGCCGGATTGCTCAACCACATTGTAAAGGCTGACTGCGTGCTGCGCCTCATCATCCCCGTGACGGGCAACGCGCATACGCTCTTCGCCTTCGTCCCGTGCCAGATAGGTGGAGATGCGACCCTGACGCGGCTTCGGCACACCTGCAACCATCGCCCAATAGATCTTGCGCGTGTTGCGATGACGAAACGCCTTGGTCAGCTCCTGAGCTGCCCGGCGGGTTTTCGCAACCAGCAAAATACCGGAGGTCTCGCGGTCCAGACGGTGCACCAGACGCGGCTTGTCACCCTTCTGGTTGGTGAAGGCATCGAGCATGCCATCCACGTGACGCTTCAAGCCAGAACCGCCCTGCACGGCAAGGCCGGCTGGCTTGTTCAGCACCATCACATGCGCATCTTCAAACAGCATCATCTGCTCGATGGCTTCCCGGTCGCTGTCAACAAGCTTGCGCGGACGAGGCTTGGCGTTCTTGCGGTCATCAGCTGCAAGTTCGACGCCAAGAGGAGGAATGCGGATCTCTTGCCCTGCTTCCAGCCGGGTCGAGCTTTCAGCACGTTTTCCGTTCACACGAACCTGTTTTGTACGCAGCAATTTCTGCAAGCGGCCAAAGCCAAGTTCAGGGAAGTTTTCTTTAAACCAGCGGTCAAGACGCATGCCTGCATCATCTGCATCAACGCGGCGCATCTCGATCTTGACGGGGCTGCCACCATTGTTTTGCGGGGCTGCTTTTTTCTGGGAGCCACTCATGGGTGAAGGTCCTGACTTTTAACGCGGCGGCAGCACGAAGGGTGCGCCAGCCGTTCCTATTAAATCCGTTGGCGCTCATTTGGCAGCTGGAGCCACAACATGCAAGCCTTTCACACAGATTCCGCAGGTAAAAACGCAAAAGCACCAAGTTTCCTCGCGTTTTTGCGAGCATCCCGCAAGATCAGGCGAGCACCTGTCGTGTGATGTAAAGGCCTGCAAAGAGCGCCGAGACTGAAAGTACGAGCGACACCAGCACATAAGCTGCGGTCGCAATCGGCTCACCGCGCTCCCACAAAACGGCAACATCCAGCGAGAACGTCGAGAACGTGGTAAAGCCGCCAAGGAAACCAGTCGCAATCAGGTATCGCAGTTCAGAAGAGGCATTCAGGCGCTGCGAGAGGACTTCAACAAAGACCCCCATCAGCAAGGAACCCAGAACATTTACGGTGACAGTGCCCCACGGAAAAGAAGGGCCCAGAAGACGAAGTCCGGCCAGTGAAACCAGATGCCGGCAAATTGCTCCGGCCCCACCGCCAAGTGCAATTAGGATGAGATGTTTCATGCTCTCTCCCTATCGGATTTTAAATAGCATGTCTCGTAGAAAGTGCGCTCTAGCTAAGATCCCTTAGAGAACACTTTATGGACTGACTCACGGCAGGCCCGCACCAACTCCTGATCTTCAAGATGTGCCTCCTCTTCATCCAAAATATCAAGGAAGATATCCCGAAGCTTCCGATCCTTCTCAGGTAAAACAGGTCGTTCTGCATCGTAACATTCCTGATATACATCCCGAAGCAACCGCACCAGCCGCTCCGCTGCGTTCAGGCGCCCCCACAAATAATCATGCTCGCGCCACCCACGGTTAAAGAACGCACCGAACATCTGCAGTTGGGCACCTTTCAGGTCGACCCCGCCCGGACAAAGCAGTTGGGCATCTTTCGGACTGATCCGGCCTACCTCAATCTTGCGAAGCTCAAATGCGTCAAGCGCCTGCTGAACCGGGAACATGCTCGTATCAAAAAACGGAAACCCTATATACGCTTCCAAGATACCTTGAGCGGCCTCCAGATCCCCCAGTTTCCCAACGCCGTCAAGCACAAGCGAATCTGTCAGTTTATCAAGGTCAGAAAGCCCCATCCGATAGCGGAGCAGACCAAGGATATTGCATACTGCTTCCCGATGTGGCGGCGCCTCTCTTAAGAGTGAGGCAAACTGCATGGTTTCGCTACCATAAAACTCTTGCGCCCATCGGTTCTGTAGATTGGTGATCTGCGCATAAAGCTCACGTTTAAACACATCCAGATGCCGGGCAAACTCAACTGCGTCTGCAATTTCATCGTGATGATAGAACTTGTTGATCTGCTCAATCAGGAAACGCAACTGGCGAATGCGATAGTCTACGTCCAATGCCTTCAGCTCATGAAGAATCTGCGTTTGATCCCTCTGAGCTCCCCCCTCCTCTTCTCTCGCGAAGGTCAATGCCTTCACCACCAACTCTTCCACGTTCGCCCAAGACGAAAGTGCAATCTCCTCTCCCTTTTCCACGCAGCCCACATTCTGCTTTTCATAAAGACGAGAAGTCAATGAAACCACGCGATGTGCAAGATGCCCTAAACGCAGCTGCAGATAGCCTGCATTAGCAAACCCACATTGCTCCATCGCAGAAAGCTCTGCACCCTGACGGACACTGAAGAAGTCACCCTCGGTTTGCGGCAGTTTGCGATGCTTTTTCAGGAGCACCTGCACCTCCCGCTGCACCATGGGCAGAGCTGCCTCCGCAACCTCCTGAATGCGCCGCACCTTCATATTAATCCGCTCGATCTCCTGCAATTCATCCCCGATGGGCTCATTGCGCGGAATATGGGCAAGGGAGGCAAAAATGCTCTTGAAGAAGCCCGGCGGTTCCCGCTCTGCGGGCACATCCCCATGCGAAAACGGAAGTGGATCCAGATACAATAAGCGCCTCACCACCTCCTGAGAGGCAGGCCGCTGTGAGATGGAACCTATGAGTGGCTGAAAAGGCTTATTCATCACCAACGAGCCATCAATAAAGATGCGTTCCCCTTCCGCCTCACAGTTTGTATGCAAAACATTGGTCAAGAACGCCTCGCGCCCATTCCACGCCAGCCCTTGCTGCTCAAGAACCCCATCCATCTCCGCCGCACTCATAGGCGGAAAGGCGCCAGGAAAGCTCGACGTAGCTCTGGCAGCAAACACAAGATCCGGAATGAATTCAGCACTCATCTGACTTTGCAGACCGCTGGATAGATCATTGACTGCATCAAACTTCACAATACGCCGGTGATCCAGCTCTTCGATGAACTCCGGATCATGCAGAGCAATACGGCGTAGCACACCGTGAAAGTCCGTAAGCGTCACGAAGAGCTCCAGCTCCTGTCCAACGGGGAGCAACGTTTCACCGCGATCATATTCATCCATCGCCCGGCAAGCATCAATCAGCCAGCCTGAATACCGCTCTCCAGAAAAAGGCGGCGTAAACCACCGTGAGCTGATGAAATCTCGCAGCTTGGTGCGCGTCTCCTGATTATGAGGAACTTCCGCCCCCAGGTACCCAAGCATTTTATCCAAAACAGGCGCAAGCACCCGCTTGGCCTGTTTGCTGACGCCTGAGTTTTCGTTGGCCAGCTCTTCAACATCGGCAAGCGACAACCACAAATCACTATGATGCTTGAGCGGCAAATCATGGGCCAGCGCCCGCGCCAGCATAATCGCATTCACGCCTCCGGCAGAGGCACCGGAGATCGCATCGATCACAACACGCAGGTCCAGTTCCGGACCAAAGCTTTCAAGAAGTTCAAAGTAGGATTTGGCAGAGCCTTCAAGCGTAATATCACTCTCACCATTTTGGCGAATTTGATAGAGAACATGGGAGGCACGCTGAAGATTGAGCAGTTCGCGAGTAACGCCGTGCATGTAAATAGCAAGCGAAACGCCGCCATACAGCACCAGTCCCAATCTCAGTTCTAGCTGCCTCATTTCACACACCTAGCTTTATCTGTTGCCAGTGTGCGAACAAGGCTGCCTGATTGCAACCAGCAAACCCAAACAAAGTTACACAGAGTTTGTATCTGGACGCGAAAATGGAGGCAGGCTCTCAAAACAGTGTCACAAGAAACCTAAGCACAGTGTGCGAGCAAAACGTCAGCCAAGCCGCTTTAGTGACCACCGCGCTCTTTTCTCAAACGGTCCCAATAGCTCAGACGCTTTTGAATATCCCGCTCAAACCCCCGCGCGTTTGGCTCATAATAGCTCTGCCGCCCCATCTTTTCAGGGAAGTAATCCTGACCAGAGAATGCATCCGGTTCATCATGATCATACCGGTAGCTCTCACCATAGCCCATCTTCTTCATCAGCGTGGTAGGTGCATTCAGGATGTGCTTGGGCGGCACAAGAGATCCATGCTCCCGCGCATCCATGCGCGCCGCCTTATAAGCAAGATAAGACGCGTTGGATTTCGGAGCTGTCGCCAGATAAACCGCAGCCTGTGCAAGCGCATACTCCCCTTCCGGAGAACCAACCAGCTGAAAGGCATGACGCGCCGCATTCACCAGCACCAAAGCATTGGGGTCAGCCATGCCGATATCTTCAGAGGCCATCACCGTAAGTCGGCGCAGGATGTAAAGCGGATCTTCTCCGCCCTCCAGCATACGGCACATCCAATAAAGCGCTGCATCCGGATCTGAGCCACGAATGGACTTATGCAGCGCGGAGATCAGGTTGTAGTGACCATCCTTGGTCTTGTCATAGATCGGCGCACGGCGCTGCACCACCTCTGCAAGCCGCTCAGTGTCAAAAACCTCATCGTCCCCCGCAGTCCGCCACACATCTTCTGCAAGGGTCAGCGCAGAACGACCATCCCCATCTGCCATGCGCACGAGCGAAAGCCGCGCGTCCTCATCCAGAGGCAAAGCACGGCCCATCACCTCTTCCGCACGCTTGAGCAAATCAATCAGCGCATCTTCATCAAGGGAATGGAAGGTCAGGACATGGGAGCGGGACAGCAACGCTGCATTCAGCTCAAAACTCGGGTTCTCCGTGGTTGCCCCGACCAGTGTGATGGTGCCATCTTCCATCACCGGCAAAAAACTATCCAGCTGTGCCCGGTTGAAGCGATGGATCTCGTCAACGAACAGCAAGGTTCGCTTACCCGAAATCTTTCGTCCCTTCGCACGTTCAAAACATTTCTTCAAATCGGCAACCCCGGAGAAGATCGCAGAGATCTGCTCAAACTCCAGATCCGTTGCATCTGCAAGCAACCGCGCAACAGTCGTCTTGCCGGTCCCCGGAGGGCCCCAGAAAATGAGAGACCCCAGAGAGCCGGATCGCAGCATACGACTTAAAATGCCACTCTCACCTAAAAGGTGGCCTTGTCCGACAACATCCTCCAGAACACGAGGCCGCATGCGATCAGCAAGCGGCCTGTCTTCCAGTTGATCCATCCCATTGACGGAAAACAGATCACTCATGGTCTCTCATCATTCCTCTGGCACCTGTGAAGCATCAGAGGCTTCACAAGCGCATTACCGCAAACTCACCTGCCGCAGCTGGCCATCACGCTTAAAGGTGATGTTCCAGACACGCTGCCTTTTTCGCGTCAGCTTGGCAAGGTCTTTGGTGTCTTCGACTTCCACACCATTGACCTCAACGACAATATCACCGGGTTTAAAGCCAACATAGGCCGCTGTACTGCGCGCCTGAATATCAGCAATCACGACTCCGGAGAACTCGTTGTACATACGCAGCTCTTCTGCAACCGCAGGAGACAGGTTCATAACCTGTACACCGGTAAATGGCGAGTTCCCTTTGATCTCTCTTGTATCTCTTGCCACAGTTTCCGGCGCACGTTCAAGGCTGATGTCCACCGTGAAGGCTTCACCATCCCGCAGCACCTCAAAACTGGTCTCACCGCCAACCTTTTTGGTCGCAAGGCGATATCCATAGGCATCCGGATCATCCACTTCAGAACCGCCAACTGACAGAATCAAATCACCGACACGAATACCTGCACGCTCCGCCGGGCTGCCATCCTGAATGCGTGTCACAAGCACGCCGTTCGGACGTTCCAGACCCAAACTCGCCGCGATATCCGAGCTGACAGGCTGCACACTGGTGCCAATCCATGGCCGCCGTACGATACCGCCATCATCAGCTGCGGAGGCAACCACTTCCACCATATTGGCAGGGATCGCAAAGCCGATACCGTTAGAGCCGCCAGAGCGGGAGAAGATGGCAGTATTCACACCAACAAGACGCCCATTCAAATCAACCAGCGCACCGCCCGAGTTCCCCGGATTAATGGCTGCATCGGTCTGAATGAAGAACTGATAGTCCGAGACACCAACCTGATTTCGGGCCACAGCAGAAACAATACCCTGTGTCACAGTCTGGCCAACGCCAAACGGGTTGCCGATCGCAAGCACCAGATCTCCGACCTCCAATTCATCAGAATTGGCAAACGGCACAACAGGAAAATCACCGTCAGGATCACGCACCTTGAGCACCGCAAGGTCAGTCCGCTCGTCCTTCAAAATAATGTCAGCATCATATTCTCGCCGGTCAGCAAGGGCGACACGCACCTCATCTGCGCCCGCGATCACATGGTGGTTGGTGATGATCGTACCATCAGCAGAAACAATCACACCGGATCCCAGAGAGCTTTGCACGCGGCTGCGTGAGCGCGGCGCAAACTGGTCGGCCTGATCACCAAAGAACCGACGAAAGAACGGGTCATTGAAAAACGGCGAAACTCTGCGGCGCTCTTGTACTGTGCGGCTGGCATACACATTGACCACCGCAGGAGCCACCTTCTTCACCACAGGTGCAAAAGAGAGTGCAATTTCGGCTTTAGACGTCGGAACGCTCTTCTCGCTGGCAACCACATTGGCCCCCAGCACCACTACCAAACCGGTAGCACCAAGAACCGCACAAAAAAGCAAGCGAGCAGTAGACTTCCTGATTTGACCCATTCTTAAATCCCTTCGGCAAGAGCCCCCACCTCAATATGATCATTTTTCTGAAAATTTGGGAGCAGCAGATTACAGATAAGTCTGCAATATGGAAATGAAAAGGCCAATCAGCAGGATTTGAGAAGCGCGCACGCATCCCACAAAATTCTATGTGGATTAAGAACTGGCAACAGTTTGAGTGGCCTGAGCAGATCACATCGTGTGTAAACGCAAAACGCCGGGTCTCCCCGGCGCCTTACTCATCCCGTTGCAATCTGGCAGAAATCAGGCTGCCCGAATGTTTTCAAGGTATTCTTCAACCATACTTTTCAGCTCTTCAGACTGATGGGTCAGCTGATTAGCAGCACCAAGAACATTTTCAGCTTCATGACCGGCATCACTCGCAATCATGCTCACACGTGTAATTGCCTGAGCGACCTCGGAACTTCCTGAAGTCACCTGCTGAATATTGCTGGAGATGTCCGTCGCCGTCACCGCCTGTTCCTGAACGGCCCCTGCAATTGCAGTCGCCGCCTCATTCACATCCGCAATAACCGTGCTGATTTCTTTGATGGCTGCAACAGCCTTTTCAGTCTCAGCCTGAACAGACTGGATCTGAACGCTGATCTCGCCAGTAGCCTGACCAGTTTGGTTCGCCAGCCCTTTGACCTCGGAAGCAACAACTGCAAAGCCCTTACCAGCCTCACCGGCACGAGCCGCCTCAATGGTTGCGTTCAGAGCCAGCAGGTTGGTCTGGTCAGCAATGTCATTAATCAGAGAAACAACCTCTCCAATGCGTTGCGCCGCTTCCATAAGCCCGTTTACGGACACTTCCGCCGCCGCAGCCTTCTCAGCCGCCTGCTTGGAAACGTCAGCAGAACGGCGAACCTCACGGTCAATCTCGCCAACGGTCGCAGAAAGCTCCTCAGCAGCACCAGCAACAGCCTGAAGGTTCATCAGGGACTGCTCAGAGGCAGAAGATACAGTCTGAGCTTCAGAGTTGGTCTGCTCGGAAATGCTCGCCATGCTTTTTGCAGTGGTTTCCAGATTGCCGCCCGCATCCGTTACAGTGGTCAGAATATCGCGAACGCCAACGTCGAAGTTCTCGTTCAGCGCATCCACACGCTTCACGCGCTCTTCCTGTGCTTTCTGCTCACGCTCCTGCTTCGCATCCAGCTCTTTGGCACGAATCAGGCCAGCCTGGAACGACTGCACCGCACGGCCAATATCACCGATCTCGTCTCTGCGCCGTGCCGAAATAATCTCCACATCCAAATTACCACTCGCAATCTGCCCAAGGTTCGCGGAAAGACGATTGAGCGGCGTAGAAAGGCTACGCGCCATGAAGATACCAATCGCAGCAACAATCGCCAGAACGATCAGACCGCTAATGATGATCTCTTTTGCAAGCGTATGAACGACCCCAAGCGCCTCATTCACATCCGTTTTAGCAACGATCACTGCCGGAAGCTTCTCAAACCCAAGCGGCAAGGCCAAAACAAACTGACCCTTAACCTCAGCAAAGCCCACATTGGTCTCCGGGTTGGCATTCAGGTCTGCAACAACCTTCTCAACAACCTCAGGATCATCTTTCTTTACCAGAGCTGTTGGAACATCAGACAACACCTGGTTGGAAAGGATCGTACCATCCAGACGCCCCAGATACGTCTGACCGGTCTCGCCCATATTCTCACGATTTTGCAGAACATTATCGAAGAAGGAGGAACCCAGACGAATGGTGATCACGCCCTTGAAATCCACCGTATTGAAGTCCTCGATGAACACTGGCGCGGAAATCAGAAGGGACGGAGAATTTCCGTCAGGCGCATATTCGGCAATATCGGAATAAATCACATCGCCTTCACTGGCCTGGGCAGCTTTCTCAAATTCTTTGCTCAGCAAACTACCGGAGAGCTTACCGTTACGAACATTTTCCAGAAATTCTGAGGATTTGCTCGCAGTGTAAACGACCATCCCGTTTTCATCCATAATCAGGATGTCCGCATATCCGCCGCCGGTTACGCTGGCAAGAAAGTCAGGATGAACCACCGCATGGCGCCAGGAGTAAAGCGTCTTGTTGCCATCACCGGTCAGCTGCAACCGCTCAGCGGCCGTAGACCCGCTCTTCTGGAAGTAGGCAAGGATGTCGTCCTTGTCCGCACTCAGAGAATCCATGGAGGCCAGCAGGTCCGTCATGGTAACGCGCATGGCGTTGCTCTGGACCAAACGTTTGATATCAGTGTCAACGCGCTCCAGCTTCTCATCGAGAGTATCCCGACGCGCCTGAGCCACGAGCACGAGCTGCGTCTTGCTCGCCTCGGTCAACGCACTTTCAGCACGTGTGTAACCAAGGAATGCAACAACGGCACTCGCAATAATTGCAAGCCCAACCATGATGAATGGAAGACGAACAGCAATACGGTTAAAATAATTTTTGACTCTTGGCGAGGATGCAGAGCCGCTCTTATCAATTTTAGAACGCATATTAGCCCCCGAGTAATACGTTGGGAGCATAGTCAGACCATAGTGTTAATCACAGCTTAAAACAAAGATTTAAAACACCGAACAATTCCAATAAATATCGAAATACTAGTATGATTTTGCTCGGTTATTCTGAAAACCTGATATTCCAGTGACCGTCTCATGGTGACGCCAGCGGAACCCAAGCAACACCGTGCAAAAGAGTAGTTCCACCCACCAAAACTAACGCAAAGTAAGACGATCAACCCTACTCCTCCCGACAAAGTAGGTGACGGTTCAGCCGAAGTGTCCCAGAAAACAAAAAAGGGCGCCCGAAGGCACCCTTTTTCAATTCGCTTACGCGATAAGCTTATGCAGCAACTTCCGCTTCTGCAGCTTCTTCAGCTTCAGCGCGTGCACGGTCTGCAGCGCCTTTTGCTTCAACGTCGCGATCAACCAGCTCGATAACAGCCATTGGTGCATTGTCACCATGACGGAAACCAGCTTTCAGCACACGAGCGTAACCACCCTGACGGTCCGCATAACGCTCTGCGAGGGTATCAAACAGTTTGGATACCATTGCAGTGTCACGGATCTGGGAAATCGCCTGACGACGTGCATGCAGGTCGCCGCGTTTACCCAAAGTGATGAGCTTCTCGATGATTGGACGCATCTCTTTTGCTTTCGGAAGCGTCGTTACAATCTGCTCATGCTGGATGAGCGAAGCTGCCATGTTAGCGAACATCGCTTTACGGTGGCTTGACGTCCGATTGAGCTTGCGGCCGGATTTACCGTGGCGCATGGCCCTCTCCTTTGTTAAGTCAATTGCGATCTGCTTAAGACCGCCGGAACCTCACGCAGTACGCTCGGTTCCTGTTCCTTTAATATTGGTGGTCTTCGTAGCGCTTGGCGAGATCGTCGATATTTTCAGGCGGCCAGTTTGCCACTTCCATACCGAGATGCAGGCCCATCTGCGCCAGAACTTCTTTGATCTCATTGAGAGACTTACGACCGAAGTTCGGTGTACGAAGCATTTCTGCTTCTGTCTTCTGAATGAGATCGCCAATATAGACGATATTGTCGTTCTTCAGGCAGTTTGCCGAACGTACAGACAACTCAAGCTCATCAACCTTCTTCAGCAGCGCTGGGTTGAACGCAAGCTCTGCAACTGAGTCTTCAGGAACTTCACGCTGTGGCTCTTCGAAGTTCACGAAGATTGACAGCTGATCCTGCAGGATACGAGCCGCAAATGCGATCGCATCTTCAGGGATCAAAGATCCGTCAGTTTCTACAGTCATAGTCAGCTTATCGTAGTCAAGAACCTGTCCCTCACGGGTGTTCTCAACCTTATAAGAAACCTTCTTAACCGGAGAATACAGGCTGTCAACCGGAATCAAGCCGATTGGAGCGTCTTCAGGACGGTTAGCAGCGGCAGCAACATAACCCTTGCCGGTGTTAACAGTGAATTCGATGCGAACTTCCGCACCTTCATCAAGGTTACACAACAGCAGACCTGGGTTAAGCACCTCAATGTCGCCTACAGTTTCAATATCGCCAGCGTAGACCGCACCTGGACCCTGCTTACGCAGAACCATACGCTTTGGTCCCTCGCCTTCCATGCGAAGTGCGATTTCCTTGATGTTCAGGATGATGTCAGTCACATCTTCGCGAACGCCAGGAATAGATGAGAACTCATGGAGAACGCCATCAATCTGAACCGCTGTCACTGCAGAACCCTGAAGGGAACTGAGCAGCACACGGCGCAGTGCGTT
Organism: Pseudovibrio japonicus; assembly: GCF_014651595.1. Taxonomy (GTDB): domain Bacteria; phylum Pseudomonadota; class Alphaproteobacteria; order Rhizobiales; family Stappiaceae; genus Pseudovibrio; species Pseudovibrio japonicus. The sequence goes on from NZ_BMXE01000011.1 coordinate 101,987, forward strand.
ACCAAGAGTCAGGCCGTAGCCACGCTCAAGCGGCTCTGCAACAACAGAAGCCTTAAAGCGCGCATCTTCACCTGCACGAATGTCGAGTTTGGTTGGCTTGATAAGCTCTTGCCAATTTTTCTGAATAGTCACGTTCATAAACCCTCTGGCTATCCCGTTGGTCTGAAGACCAACTATTCCTTGCCTGGGTGGAAAACTAGCCTAACGAACTGTTAGACGCGGCGACGCTTACGTGGGCGACAACCATTGTGCGGGATCGGAGTTACATCACGGATAGATGTAATAACGAAACCTGCAGCCTGAAGCGCACGCAGAGCGGATTCACGTCCAGAACCTGGACCACGTACTTCTACTTCGAGAGTACGCATGCCGTGTTCAGCAGCCTTACGACCAGCGTCTTCGGCAGCGACCTGTGCAGCATAAGGGGTAGACTTACGAGAACCCTTAAAGCCGAGCGCGCCGGCAGACGACCAAGAGATCGCATTGCCCTGAGCATCGGTGATGGTGATCATGGTGTTGTTGAACGTAGAGTTCACATGCGCGACACCAGAAGAAATGTTCTTCCGTTCGCGACGACGCACGCGCGTCGATTCTTTAGCCATTGTATTTCCTAACTTCGATATCTACACCGCCGTATGGCCGGCGGCTCCACCGGATAACCGGCTAGCTAGTTATTTCTTCTTACCAGCGATCGCTTTTGCAGGACCCTTACGGGTGCGAGCGTTGGTATGAGTGCGCTGACCACGAACAGGAAGACCACGACGGTGGCGCAGGCCACGGTAGCAACCCAGGTCCATGAGGCGCTTGATGTTCATTGCAGTTTCACGACGAAGATCACCTTCTACGATGTAATCAGCGTCGATTGCTTCACGGATCTTCAGAACTTCTGCGTCAGAAAGTTCGTTGATACGACGTTCTGCAGCAATACCGGTTTTGTCGGTGATTTCCTGCGCGAACTTCGCACCAATGCCATGAATGTACTGCAGCGCGATAACTACGCGCTTATTCGTCGGAAGGTTGACGCCAGCAATACGTGCCACGTTAAGTTTCTCCAATTGCGAGGGAGCAATTTGCACCCTCTCCCACATTCTTTTGCCGATAACACGCCAACAACCAGGCAGGTTGAAGGCGCACCATCACACAGCAAAAAGATCAGCCTCGGTTTCCCAAGGAAAACCGGCGCCAATCGATTATGGTGTCGATGTGCGCCGGCTATACTTTATTATAAAGGCAAGCGCAAGCGCCTGCCTTCAAAAAGCACGGATTAAACCGTGCTCAAAATCGTATCGATCTCTGCAGCAACCTCGTCAACAGACTTCATGCCGTCAACAGTCATCAGCATATTGCGCTCACCGTAGTATTTGATGAGCGGCGCTGTCTGCTCGTTGTAAACTGCCAGACGCTTCTTCAAAGACTCTGCATTGTCATCGGAGCGCACTTCCGAACTCTCGCGAGCACGGGTTTCGATCCGCTCAAGAAGGATACCTTCGTCAACTTTCAGCTGAACAACAGCATCAAGTCTCTGGTCCTTCTTCTCAAGCAGCTCATCAAGAGCATCAGCCTGAGCAATGGTGCGTGGGAAACCGTCAAGAATGAAACCCTTTGCACAATCAGCCTGATCAATACGATCAGAAATGATGGAGCAAATCAGGTCATCAGAAACAAGGTCGCCACGTGCCAGAACGTCTTTAACCTTCAGGCCGACTTCTGTTTCAGCTGCAACAGCTGCACGAAGCATGTCACCAGTCGAAAGCTGGACAATACCATGCGCCGCAACAAGTCGACCTGCCTGAGTGCCTTTTCCAGCACCAGGAGGGCCAAGAAGAATCAATCTCATCTACGTTTCCCCCTCAACTTCGTTTTCTTCACCAAGCCCTCGTACTGATGAGCAAGAAGGTGCCCCTGGATCTGTGAAACGGTATCCATGGTGACGCTAACAACAATGAGAAGAGACGTACCACCGAAGTAGAACGGCACACCCGTTGCTGAGATCAGGAACTCTGGCAACAAACAAATGAGAGTTATGTATATTGCACCTACGACAGTAATGCGAGTTAGCACATGGTCAATGTACTGCGCAGTACGTTCGCCGGGACGAATGCCTGGAATGAAGCCACCATGCTTCTTGAGGTTGTCTGCTGTCTCACTCGGATTGAAAACAATCGCGGTGTAGAAGAAGCAGAAAAAGATGATTAATGCTGCATAAAGAGCCATATATGCTGGCTGTCCATGCCCCAGAAGCGTTGTGATTGTAGTCAACCACCCCGACGAACCGGTAGTATCACCGGCCTGGAAACTGGCAACAGTCGCTGGAACCAGCAACAAGGAGCTCGCAAAAATCGGTGGAATAACACCCGCCGTATTGAGTTTGAGCGGCAGGAACGAAGTGTTCCCCTCAAACATCTTATTGCCCTGCTGGCGACGTGGGTACTGAATAAGTAACCGCCGCTGCGCACGTTCCATAAAGACAATAATACCGATAACCACCACAGACAGTACAATGACCAGCAGGATGATCGGAGTTGCAAGGGCGCCCTGACGACCAAGTTCCAAAGTGGAAGCAATCGCAGAAGGAAGCCCGGCAACAATACCGGCGAAAATAATCAAGGAAATGCCGTTACCGATGCCGCGAGAGGTGATTTGCTCACCCAGCCACATCAGGAACATTGTACCACCAACAAGAGTAATAACTGTTGCAATACGGAAGAACCAGCCCGGATCGATCACAATATTCGCGCCAGCCTCAAGACCAACGGAAATACCGTAGGCTTGGAAGGTTGCCAGAATCACTGTCCCGAAACGTGTGTACTGGTTTATTTTTTTCCGGCCTTGCTCACCCTCTTTCTTCAACTGTTCCAGTGTAGGAACAACAGAAGTCATAAGCTGGATAATAATCGACGCAGAAATGTAAGGCATGATGCCGAGGGCAAAAATAGCCATACGCTCGACAGCACCACCGGAGAACATATTAAACAGGCCAACAATGCCAGTTTGTACGTTTCCGAAGGCCTGTGCGAGCGCGTCAGGATTAATTCCAGGCAGAGGGATATAGGTTCCGAATCGATAAACCAGAAGCGCGCCTAGCGTGAACCAGATTCGCTTCTTCAGTTCCTCGGCTTTAGCAAAGGCAGAAAAGTTAAGGTTTGAAGCAAGTTGCTCGGCTGCAGAAGCCATTCCGCGCTCCGGTCTGTTTTGGATACACCCCGAAAAAAAGACAAGGCTGTTAAGCCTTGCCTTCCTTGATTACGACCTTGCCGCCAGCTTTCTCAACTGCTGCAACAGCAGTTTTGGAAGCACCAGCAATTTCGAAAGTTACAGCAGTCTTAAGTTCACCGTCAGACAGCAAACGAACGCCGTCCAGAACGCGGCGAACAACGCCAGCTGCAACAAGTGCTTCAACAGTAACCGGTGCGGAAGCATCAAGCTTGCCTGCATCGATTGCAGTCTGAACACGACCCAAGGACACAATATTCAGGTCCTTAGCAAAGATGTTGGTGAAGCCGCGCTTTGGAAGACGACGATGCAATGGCATCTGGCCGCCTTCAAAGCCCTTAATAGCAACACCCGAACGGGACTTCTGACCTTTGACACCACGGCCACCGGTCTTGCCCTTGCCGGAACCGATACCGCGTCCTACGCGGGTACGATCCGTAACTGCACCCGGGTTATCCCGGAGTTCGTTGAGCTTCATGATAGTTCTCCCGGTCCGCTTATGCTTCGTCTACAACGCGAACCAGATGCTGAACCTTACGGATCATGCCGCGTACTTCTGGAGTATCCTTCAGAGTACGACGACGGTGCATCTTGTTCAGACCCAGACCAACCAGCGTAGCACGCTGATCAGCAGGACGGCGAAGCGGGCTACCGATCTGTTCGACCGTTACGGTCTTTTCAGTATTAGCCATGACACTAACCCTTGTTCCTCAGTCAGCAAAAGCGAGGCTTATGCCTCAGCCTTTACTGGCGCCGCATCATCGTTGTCACGACGACGAGCCTGCAAGGAAGATACCTTGAGACCACGACGTGCTGCAACAGAACGCGGGCTGTCTTCTTTTTTCAGTGCATCGAAAGTCGCACGAACCATGTTGTACGGGTTGGAAGTACCAAGGGACTTCGCAACAACGTCCTGAACACCAAGTGTTTCAAACACAGCACGCATTGGACCACCAGCGATGATACCGGTACCGGCAGGTGCTGCACGAAGTACAACTTTACCTGCGCCGTGACGGCCTTCAACATCGTGGTGGAGAGTACGACCTTCACGAAGTGGCACACGAACCATAGTACGCTTAGCAGCTTCAGTTGCTTTGCGGATGGCCTCTGGCACTTCACGAGCCTTACCGTGACCAAAGCCTACACGGCCCTTCTGGTCACCAACTACTACAAGAGCGGCGAAGCCGAAACGACGACCACCCTTAACAACTTTAGCGACGCGGTTGATGTGAACGAGCTTATCGACAAATTCGCTGTCGCGCTCATCACGATCCCGGTTATCCTGTCTCGCCATAATAATGTTTCCCGTTCTCTAGGAGCACCAAAAGGCGCTGATCAGAAGCTCAGACCGCTCTCACGTGCTGCATCTGCCAGGGCCTGAACACGGCCATGATAGATGTAACCACCACGATCAAACACGACTTCTTTAATGCCAGCAGCAATAGCGCGTTCAGCAATCAACTTGCCAACAACTGCAGCAGCATCTTTATTGCCGCCGTAGTTTACTTTTACGTCTTTCTCAATGGTAGACGCAGAAGCAAGGGTCACACCCTTGGTATCGTCGATGATCTGAGCGTAAATCTGCTTGGATGAGCGGAAAACGGACAGCCGAGGACGACCATTCGCTACCTTTTTGATCGAACGGCGCACACGGGCGCGACGACGTTCGAAAGAATTTCCATTCGCCATGGTCCGTACCGTTACTTCTTCTTGCCTTCTTTACGAACGATGAACTCGTCCGCATAACGAATACCCTTGCCTTTATATGGCTCAGGCGGGCGATATTCACGAATGTTCGCGGCTACTTGCCCAATCTGCTGCTTGTTAATGCCGTTGATGACAATTTCTGTCGGCTTCGGGCATTTGATTTCTACACCCTCAGGAATGTCGAATTTGACATCATGAGAGAAACCAAGAGCAAGATTAAGTGTTTTGCCTTGAACCTGCGCACGGTAACCAACACCGGTAATCGCCAGCTGCTTTTCGAAGCCGGTGGTCACACCCTGGATGAGGTTAGCGACCATGGTGCGGGACATACCCCACAAAGAACGCGCAGTCTTGGACTGGTTGCGCGGATCAAGACGGATACCATCATCCGCCATCTCGACCGAGACGAGATCGTTGACCACGAAGGAGAGTTCCCCCTTCGGGCCTTTTACGATAACTTCTTGGCCGTTGATCGTTGCCGTTACCCCGCTTGGCACGGGGACTGGCTTCTTGCCAATTCGAGACATAAGATCAACCTGTCTGTTATTTCAGTTAATCGGGCTAAGCCGCGTCAGAAGACGCGGCAGAGCACTTCACCACCCACATTTTTCTCACGTGCATCGTGGTCTGCCATCACACCCTGAGGTGTGGACAAAATAGATACACCCAAGCCGTTTGCAACGTGTGGGATGTTCTTGACTGAAGAATACACACGACGACCAGGCTTAGATACGCGCTCAATCGTGCGAATCACTGGTGCACCGTCAAAGTACTTCAGTTCAATTTCAAGTTCGGACTTTCCGCCACCGAAGTCTACAGCGGTATAACCGCGGATGTAGCCTTCAGAAATAAGAACGTCCAAAATGCGAGCGCGCAACTTAGAAGCAGGTGTGCTTACTTTGGATTTGCGACGCATCTGCGCATTACGAATGCGCGTAATCATATCCCCGACTGGATCGGAAATCGACATAGCAGTAACTCCTTACCAGCTCGACTTCACGAGACCCGGGATCTTGCCCAGGGAACCCAGCTCACGAAGTGCAATACGAGACATCTTGAGCTTGCGGTAATAACCGCGTGGGCGACCTGTGACTTCACACCGGTTACGTACCCGTGTAGGCGCGGAATTGCGCGGCAGCTTTGCAAGCTTAAGCCGTGCAGTAAATCGCTCCTCCAGGGACAGGCTCTCGTCCTTGGCCATCGCCTTCAGGGCAGCACGCTTGTCAGCAAACTTGCTGACAAGAGCTACGCGCCGCTTATTTTTCTCGACCGCGCTTTTCTTCGCCATCGTCTGTCCTCGTTCCTTTCCCGTATACCGCTTTTATTTGCGGAACGGGAAGTTGAACGCGCGCAGAAGTTCACGCGCTTCGTCATCGGATTTCGCTGTGGTACAAACAACAATGTCCATACCCCACATTTGATCTACTTTATCGTAGTCAATTTCAGGGAAAACAATGTGTTCTTTAAGGCCCATAGCGTAGTTGCCACGTCCATCGAAGCTCTTCGGATTCAAGCCACGAAAGTCACGTACACGCGGAAGCGCGATTGTGATCAAACGATCCATGAATTCGAACATCTGGTTACGACGAAGTGTAACTTTAGTACCCAGCGGCATATCTTCACGAACCTTAAAGGTCGCGATAGATTTTCTAGCACGGGTAATAACCGCCTTTTGACCAGCAATCAAGCTCAGATCTTCAGCAGCGATACGAGCCTTCTTGCTGTCACCAACAGCTTCACCAACACCCATGTTCAATACGATCTTTTCGACCGATGGAATCATCATTGGGTTGGTGTAGTTAAACTTCTCCTGAAGCTCACCACGCACTACATCTTTGTAGTGCGCTTTGAGCCGTGGAGTGTAGGTAGCGTCAGCCATCAATCACGTCTCCTGAACGCTTAGCAACACGAACAGTGTTGCCTGCATCATTAGTCGTGAAACCGACGCGGGTCGGCTTGCCATCCTTAGGATCAGCAATGGCAATATTGGAAAGCTGGATTGGAGCTTCCTTTGCGATGATTCCACCCTCGCTCTGCTGGGTCTGGCGCTGGTGACGTTTCACCATGTTTACGCCACGCACGACAGCGCGGTTGTCGGATGGGATCATCTGGAGAACTTCCCCAGTCTTTCCTTTGTCACGACCGGCAATTACGACGACCTTGTCGCCCTTTTTGATCTTCGCGGGCATCAGAGCACCTCCGGCGCAAGCGAAATGATCTTCATGTGATTCTTGCCACGCAGTTCACGAGGAACTGGGCCAAAAATACGTGTTCCGATCGGTTCTTTGTTGTTGTTGATCAGTACGGCCGCATTGCGGTCGAAACGGATCACACTGCCGTCTGCACGACGGATGTCCTTAGCCGTGCGAACGACGACCGCTTTCATCACGTCGCCCTTTTTAACACGGCCCCGCGGAATTGCTTCTTTGACGGAGACAACAATGATGTCGCCAACGCCAGCATACTTCCGTTTGGAGCCGCCGAGCACTTTGATGCACATGACACGACGTGCGCCGGAATTATCGGCTACGTCGAGGTTTGTTTGCATCTGAATCATGACTCGTCGCCTTGTTCTTTCTCAGCATTCTAAAATCAGAAATGCTGGATGCGTTCACTAGCTCGCTGCTTCAGCAGAAACAACGGTCCACTTCTTATTCTTAGAGATTGGAGCACACTCTTCGATTTGAACTGTGTCGCCAACCTTGTAAGAATTATTTTCGTCATGTGCACGATACTTCTTCGTACGGCGCACAACTTTTTTCAGCAAAGGGTGGGTAAAGCGACGCTCTACCTTCACCGTTACTGTCTTTTCGTTCGCATCGCTAACAACGACACCCTGCAAAATACGCTTTGGCATCATTAGCTCCTTATGCGTTGTCAGACACGCGCTTGTCGCGCAGTACTGTCTGGATCCGCGCAATGTCCCGGCGAACCTGACGGACACGAGCGGTGTTTTCGAGCTGACCTGTAGCTCGCTGGAAACGCAGGTTGAACTGTTCTTTCTTCAGTTCTTCCAGGTTTGCCTTGAGCTCATCAGAGGTCTTAGCTCTTACGTCGCTAGCCTTCATGGCCTTTTCCTTTCGATGTCCGATTACTCACCAATGCGCTGGACGAACCGGCACTTGATTGGGAGTTTAGCAGCGGCCAGACGCATTGCTTCACGAGCAATTTCTTCAGACACACCGTCCATTTCGAACATAATGCGACCAGGTTTTACCCGGCACGCCCAGTACTCAGGAGAACCCTTACCCTTACCCATGCGGACTTCAGCCGGCTTGGAGGACACAGGAACGTCCGGGAAGATTCTGATCCACACGCGACCCGCACGCTTCATGTAACGGGTCATTGCACGACGGGCAGCCTCAATCTGACGAGCGGTGATCCGCTCTGGTTCCATAGCCTTAAGGCCATAGGCACCGAAATTGAGGTCCGTACCACCCTTGGCGTTGCCATGGATGCGGCCCTTGTGCTGCTTGCGGAACTTAGTACGCTTTGGTTGCAGCATCGCTTTTCTCTCGCTTTAATAGTTAAGCCGTGTGAAGGCGCTGCTTACGCAGCGCGCTCACGCCGACCGCCACCTTGGCGTTCGCTCTTGCCACCACCTTCGGTCGCACGACGTTCAGAAGCCATTGGATCATGCTCAAGGATTTCGCCCTTGAAGATCCAGACTTTAACGCCACACGCGCCGTAAGCGGTGTGTGCTGTCGCAGTACCGTAGTCGATGTCTGCACGCAGAGTGTGCAGAGGCACGCGACCTTCACGATACCATTCGATACGTGCGATTTCCGCACCACCCAGACGACCACCGCAGTTAATACGGATGCCCTGGGCACCAAGACGCATTGCAGACTGAACTGCACGCTTCATGGCGCGGCGGAATGCAACACGACGCTCGAGCTGCTGAGCGATGGATGCTGCAACAAGTGCTGCATCTGTCTCTGGCTTGCGCACTTCAACGATGTTGAGGTGCACCTCGGAATTCGTCATCTCTGACAGCTTCTTGCGAAGACGCTCGATGTCCGCACCTTTTTTACCGATAACAACACCTGGACGACCAGAGTGGATAGTTACGCGGCATTTTTTGTGCGGGCGCTCGATGACAACCTTGGAGATAGCAGCCTGCTTCAATTCCTTGAGCAGGTACTCACGAATGCGGAAATCTTCATGAAGAAGATCGCCATATTCGTTTTTGCCAGCAAACCAGCGGGAATCCCATGTCCGGTTGACACCAAGACGGAATCCGATTGGATTAATCTTCTGACCCATCAGGCTGCCTCCTCAACTTCACGAACAACGATGGTCAGGTTGGAGAACGGCTTCATAATCCGTCCAACACGACCGCGTGCCCGTGGCTGGAAGCGCTTCATTACAAGCGCCTTGCCAACATACGCCTCGGCGACGACAAGATTGTCGACGTCGAGATCATGGTTGTTCTCAGCGTTTGCAATTGCAGACATCAAACATTTCTTGACATCGCCAGAGATACGCTTGCGGGAGAAGGTCAGGTCAGCAAGAGCAGACCCTACCTTCTTACCACGGATCGATGCAGCAACGAGATTGAGTTTCTGAGGAGAAACTCGCAGCATACGAACTACTGCTTTTGCCTCGCTGTCGGCGAGCGTCCGCTCATGCTTCTGCTTGCCCATCTCTATTTCCTCTTCGCCTTTTTGTCAGCGCCATGACCGTAGTAGGTGCGGCTTGGAGCGAATTCGCCCAGCTTGTGACCTACCATGTCTTCGCTGATCAAAACAGGAATGTGCTTCTGACCGTTATAGACGCCAAAAGTCAACCCCACAAAGTGCGGAAGAATGGTGGAGCGGCGGCTCCAGGTCTTAATGACCTCTTTACGGCCGGACTCGCGAACCTTATCCGCTTTCTTCAGGAGGTAACCGTCGATGAACGGCCCTTTCCAGATCGAACGTGCCACGATCCGTTCCCCTTACTTCTTCCGCGCATGACGTGAGCGTACGATAAACTTATCGCTAGCTTTATTACGTCGTGTGCGCTTACCTTTGGTCGGTTTGCCCCAAGGGGTAACCGGATGACGTCCACCGGATGTACGACCTTCACCACCACCATGAGGGTGGTCGATCGGGTTCATAGCAACACCGCGAACATGTGGACGGCGGCCCAACCAACGAGAACGACCTGCTTTACCCAGGTTGATGTTCCCGTGATCTTGGTTGGAAACTGCGCCGACGGTTGCCATGCAGGTGCCGAGTACACGGCGCTGCTCACCAGACAACAGACGGATTACAGTGTAACCAGCGTCACGACCAACAATCTGAGCATAAGCACCAGCGGAACGTGCAATCTGCGCGCCTTTGCCTGGCTTCATCTCGATGTTGTGAATGATGGTACCGACTGGGATAGAAGCCAGAGGCATAGCGTTGCCAGGCTTAATATCTACAGATTCACCTGCAATCACCTTGTCGCCAGCAGCAAGACGCTGTGGAGCCAGGATGTATGCCTGCTCACCATCATCATAAGTGATGAGAGCGATGAACGCAGTACGGTTTGGATCGTATTCCAGACGCTCAACAGTACCGACAACGTCGAATTTACGACGCTTGAAGTCGATGAGGCGGTAGGTACGCTTGTGACCACCACCAATGTTGTTCGCAGTCTTACGACCGTAGTTGTTACGACCACCGGACTTGGACAGACCTTCAGTCAATTTCTTGACTGGCTTGCCTTTCCAAAGATCAGAACGGTCTACCTGGACCAGCTGACGACGGCCAGGAGATGTCGGATTAAATGTCTTAAGTGCCATTTTGTCCTACCCCTTAAAGACCGGTCGTCACGTCGATGGACTGACCATCTTCCAGTGTGACCACAGCTTTTTTGAAGTCGTTCTGCTTACCAACAACACCCTTGAAACGCTTGGTCTTACCCTTGCGAACCAAAGTGTTGACAGCTTTGACTTTTACGCCAAACAGAGATTCAACAGCTGCTTTGATTTCCGGTTTAGTGGCAGTGAGAGCAACCTTAAATACAACCTTGTTCTCTTCAGAAGCGAAGGTAGCTTTCTCGGTGATCACCGGAGATACGATTTTGTCGTAGTGAACGAGCTTGCTCATTAGAAGCGCTCCTCCAAAGCTGCAACTGCCGCTTTGGTCAGGACCAGCGTGTCACGACGAAGAATGTCGTAAACGTTGATACCCTGCACTGGCAGTACATCTACGAGTGGAATGTTGCGAGTAGCCAAACCGAAGTTTGCATCTACTTCAGAACCATCCACGAACAACGCACTGGTCAAACCGAGAGAACCGAGCTGCTCTTTCAGAGCCTTGGTCTTGGCTTCTGCCGCTTTTGCATCTTCAACAACAACGAGGTTGCCGGAAGCTGCTTTTGCAGACAGGGCATGCTTAAGACCCAGAACACGAACCTTCTTAGGAAGATCGTGGCCGTGCTCACGCACAACTGGACCAAATGCCTTACCACCACCACGGAACTGAGGTGCTTTACGGTTACCGTGACGTGCGCCGCCAGAACCTTTCTGGCGTACGAATTTTTTGGTGGTACCATTTACCTCTGAGCGACCCAGAGTTTTATGTGTACCAGCCTGGCGCTTCGCAAGCTGCCAGCGAACTACGCGCTGGATCAGGTCGATACGTGGCTCGAGACCAAAGATCTCGTCAGACACTGTGATCGAACCCGCAGCTTTGCCGCCGAGGGATTTAACCTCGAGTTCCATCACTCACCTTCCTTCCCGGCTTCAGCCGCTGCAACAGCAGAGTTCTGACGGAATGCACCTGGTACAGGAGCGTTCTCTGGCAGAGACTTCTTAATTGCATCACGAACCAGGATCCAACCGCCTTTAGAACCAGGTACGGAACCTTCAACCATGATCAGACCACGTTCTACGTCAGTACGTACAACTTTCAGGTTCTGAGTGGTGACGCGTTCAGCACCAAGGTGTCCGGCCATTTTCTTGCCTTTGAACACCTTACCTGGATCCTGACACTGACCGGTAGAACCGTGCGCACGGTGTGAGATAGACACACCATGTGAAGCGCGACCACCACCGAAGTTGTGACGCTTCATCGCACCAGCAAAGCCCTTACCGATAGAGGTGCCGGTTACATCCACGAACTGACCGTTAAGGAAGTGGTCAGCTGTAAGCTCAGCACCAACTTCGATCAAGTTCTCTTCAGAAACACGGAACTCAGCGAGTTTGCGCTTAGGCTCAACCTTTGCAACTGCAAAGTGGCCACGCATCGCGCGGTTCGTGTTCTTAACTTTTGCCGCACCCACGCCCAACTGAAGCGCAGTGTAGCCGTTCTTGTCTGCCGTCCGGTGAGCAACAACTTGACAGTTGTCTAGACGCAGTACTGTAACGGGCACGTGTTCACCTGCCTCGTTATAAATACGGGTCATACCCACCTTCTGTGCGATCACTCCAGAACGCATTACTGTGTCCCCTTGCCGCACTTAGAGCTTGATCTCGACGTCAACGCCAGCAGCCAGGTCGAGCTTCATCAAAGCATCAACTGTCTGTGGTGTTGGGTCGACGATGTCCAGAAGGCGCTTATGTGTGCGCATTTCGAACTGATCGCGGCTCTTTTTATCAACATGCGGTCCGCGAAGTACGGTGTACTTCTCAATCCGCGTCGGCAACGGAACTGGTCCACGCACTTGTGCGCCGGTCCGTTTCGCCGTGTTCACGATTTCCTTAGTGGAAGCGTCAAGAACACGGTGATCAAACGCCTTCAGGCGGATCCGTATATTCTGACCGTTCATGACTAATCCCTACTGAGCAAGGCAACTGCGGTTTAACACAAGATCAAACCGCAGCCCAAACTCAATTCTTATTCGATGATTTCAGCTACAACGCCAGCGCCGACGGTACGACCGCCTTCGCGGATAGCGAAGCGCAGACCATCTTCCATAGCGATTGGTACGATAAGTTCAACTGAAACAGCAACGTTATCACCAGGCATCACCATTTCTGTGCCTTCTGGCAGAGAAACAACACCAGTCACGTCAGTTGTACGGAAGTAGAACTGTGGACGGTAGTTGGTGAAGAATGG
>NZ_BMXE01000012.1 GCF_014651595.1 Pseudovibrio japonicus
TATCAACCAACCAGCCTCAACAAACCACCCAAAAACCCCAGAAACAAGCCAATCACAAAACAAATCAGGCCCAATAATTAACAAAACCAAAATTTGCACAGACATAGCGAAAACACCAAAACTTATACAAACCAAACCCAAGACAGAGCCAACCCGCGAAAGACCACTCCAAACGCCTGCTCTGATACTTCAGAGGACTACGTGTCGACCCCGCAAACGCCCCTGAGCTCGTTTGCGTCGGTTTGCGTTATTTGTGAGCTGAGACCCGTTAGCTTGCGTTCATATGTAGTGAGGCGAACGGACAGCGCCATTCAACAGCAATTCCTAACAGAAACCGCCAGCAGCATCTTATTCCCCTCGCCCGCTACCAAAACCAGAACTTGTTCGAACAAGCAAAGTCTGCACCTATCAAAACTTATCATCACCCAACGCAAATCTATCCCCCGCATCAGCAAATGCGCGAACAAACACTCACGCAGGTACCCATGAAGCAGCGAGCGCTTACACTATATATGTAGGAAGGCACACCAGAACCCGCTCCTATCGGGCTTCCCCCTCTGAGATTTCCTGAAGACCTGGGCCGGACCACATGCCGTTTTCTATAGAGGCGCATTCATTGGCCGGTTGGCGGTCCAGTCAAAGGTGCCTTGATCACGTTCACGAACGGCCTGCTTCCAGGACACATCTTCCGCGCGTTGCTTGAAATTCATGCCTTCCGGACTGTGCCGTGTGATGCCATCGAAAAGCGTGGCGATCATCTGGGTCTGATGTAGCCCCATGGACTCGATCGCTTGGTTGATCATGAGCTTTTGCATCATCAGCTGATTGACGGGGATCCCGGCCATTCGCTCGGCGAGCCTCTCGACCTCATCATCAAGTTGGTCAGATGGTACTGCCTTATGGATCAACCCAATACGCTCCGCCTCGCGGCCATCAATCTTGTCGCCGGTCAACAACATGCGTTTCGCCCGCTCTGCACCAAGCCGGTAAACCCACATCGCGGTCGTTGGGCATCCCCAAACGCGAACGGGCATGTAACCGATATGAGCATCTTCGGCCATGACGATCAGATCGGAACAAAGGGCAATGTCCGAGCCACCCGCAACTGCATGGCCATGCACTTTTGCAATCACAGGCCGGTAGCTGCGCCATAATGACATAAACAGATCGGTATTCTGCTTCATGAAGGCATAGTCCTTCATGGGATCCCATGGCATTTCCTGAACACCAGGATTGCTGCCCTCGGTCTCAGCATAGGCCGTTAGGTCATAGCCTGCACAAAAGGCAGGTCCGTTGCCGCCCAGCACAATAATATGCACGGTCTCATCCGAGTTAGCCCGCGCCACACAGGCTGCCAGCTCATGCGGAATATCCATATCGATGGCATTCATCACCTCTGGTCTGTTCAGTGTGATACGCGCAATGCGGCCATCTTTCTCATAAAGTACCTTAGCCATGTCCCCTCCCAGTAACCACGCAACGATATCTCAGTGTTGTCTTGCAGCGGAATTGGCCAAAGGAAGTACCCGGCGACAGAACATGCTACCGGGTCTTGTCTGGTCTTAAAGCTTCAGCAGATTGGGCAGAGCAATACGCTCCAGCACCAGCTGTGGTGTGATCCATTGATCAGGACGACTGTAGGCACCTGCAAAAACAGTGATCACCACATCCAATGCCGGAATAACGAAGAGCCGTTGTCCACCATTGCCAGCACCAGAGATAACCGGAAAGGCTTGGTTTGCGGCTGGCACAAAGTGCTCGGCCCAATACCATGAATTGCTGTACTGAGACCCGAAGGCGGTCCGCACCTGCGGTTTCAGATAGGTCGCCAGCCATTCTTGTGGCACAACCTGCTGCTCGTTCCATTTGCCCTCAGCCGCAACCATCTGGCCGATACGGGTCAGCCCCTCCGCAGTGAGGCGCAGGCCTGATGCGGGAGACGGCACACCATCCGAACCACGCATCCAATGAAACTGCGAGATTCCCAGCGGCGTAAATAAGTGCTCTTTTGCAAACTCTTCCAGATCTTGCCCGGTCCCTTTCGCAATCAAATAGCCCAGCAGAGCGGTGCAGCCTCCGTTGTAATGCCAGCGCACACCCGGCTGCTCAATAATCGGGCGCTCCAGAATAAAGCGGTACCTGTCAGGAGCGTTTTCCATCATGATCTCGCTGTTGCGCGGATCGTAATAAGGAAGGTCTTCGTTCCACTCCGTGCCAAGCGTCATGTTAAGTGCATTGCCGACAGTCCAGCTCGCACGTTGCGGGTCTTCTTTCAAATGTGCATAATCAGGGAAGGCATCCAGCAACGGCGCATCAGGAGCAGGCACCTTGCCCATGCTCAATGCAATCCCGTAAAGCAGGCTCGTGATGCTCTTGGTAACAGACCGCAAATCATGCAGCGTGTCACCTTGAAATCTCACGGTGCCCAGATCATCTGCCCAAGCAAAATCTGGCCCTTCAAAAAACTGCTCAAAAACCACTTTGTCGCCATGTGCAATCATAACACCGTGCAGATCCGTCAATAGTCCGGATCGGATACCCAGCTCCAGCTTTTCAGCAAGATCACCAGCGGTGGTAAATTGCCCCTGAGCCTGAGCTGCGCCGGCCCCAGCAGCCAAGGTTATGCTTCCAACTGCCATTTTCAGCATACTCCGTCTATTCATTGCCATTTAAATGCCCCGTATTCCACCTGAAGTCCCGAGCCATTCGAGTTCAGCCAAGACAGGCCTGATGACGGATGCAGGATCGAGATAACAGCAGAATTTCCAATCAAAATACTAATATTCTTTCGTGAGTCTCCAAACCGAAAACCCAAAGAAAACGCCGCAAAGAATTCACCTATAAGTCCAGTTGGAGTTCCCCTCCTTCATCCTTTGCGCGCGAGCAGCACAGTACCAGAGTGTCTTCCTTCGCTTTTCCGCTCAGCACAAAATCGCGATGGTCCACCTCTCCGCCACTGTACCTGGCAGTGCACACTCCACAAATGCCGTCAGAACACTTGGTCGGAACTGCAATCCCCTTCTTGTTAAGCACATCCGCAATGCTCAAATCTTGCGGAATTTCAATTCGCTCACCGGTCGAGGACAACTTCACAAAGAAGCTTTTGTTGATGTAGTCGCCCTGATCTGGAACCGAGAAATACTCTTTATGGAGGCTCTCCTCTGCCCAGCCATGTGCAGCAGCTGTATCCAGCACCCCATCCATGAAGACATCCGGGCCACAGGTGTAAACGTGGTACCCCTCTTCATAGAGTGCGAGAATAGAATCCAGATCCGCGCGTGTTCCCTCACTTGAACAATGGATGAAAGCCCTATCGGCCCATGGTGCACCCTGAATTTCTTCAATAAAACCGGCTTTGTGACGGTGACGGAAGCAATAATGCAGCTCAAAAGGCTTCCCTAGCGCATGCAAACGATGCGCCATGGCGATCATGGGCGTCACGCCAATCCCACCACCAAAGAGCAGTGTTTTCTTGGCCCCTTCATGCAGCGGGAAGTGGTTGATTGGTTTGGAAATGAAGACCCGACGCCCTTCATGGAAGATCCGGTGCATCAAGGCGGAGCCGCCTCGTCCTTCTTTTTCTTCCAAAACACCTATTACATACTTGCTGCTATCGGCCGGATCGCCCGCCAGCGAATACTGGCGCAAAAACTCAGGCGCCACCACCACATCAATATGCGCGCCTGCCTCAAACACCGGCAAAGGTGAGCCGTCATCCAGCATAAACTCGTAGCGTGAAACGCCCTCCGCCTCGGCCTTCACCTTGGAAAGGCGAACCGCCAAAACAGGCGATGAACTCGCGCTCACCTTATAGACTGGAGCCAGATCGTTGGATCCAGAAGCAAGCCGCGCCTTATACTCATCTGCAGAAATCATAGCCTGATAGGCTTTGATCCCCGCCTCCCGATCCATCATGAACGGGAACGGCCACGGGTGTGGCGCAAGATTAGCGGGGTAAACCGCCAGTGTCTGGTCTTCGTATTTTAGATCAAGATCCAGCTGCAACTCACGCGCATTGGTCTCCTCTGCAATCACGTAATGGCCATCGCCACTGGCAACCAAATCCCACCACCACTTTTTGACCGGGTTGATGGACCCATTGCCAAGTTTGTCATCCAGCTTGGCAAGAAATTTGGCAGAAGAGGGCATCTTCATTGCTGTCCAACGGAACGGCGCTTCACTAAAGATCCCCTCAAGGTTCCACGGACACGTTTTCATGCAGCGGCCACACAACGATCCCGCAGGTTGCGAAACCCGGTAACGCGCACACTTTTCTGAGTCCGACTTCCAGATTTCGTAGCCGTTGAACATACGCTTTGGCCCAGCAGTGATCGCGCCAGACGGGCACTCGCGCGCGCACTTGTTGCAACTCTCGCAAAAGCGCTGCAAACCGAAGTCGATTGGCTTGTCGTAGGTGAAAGGCATATCCGTCGTCACCACGCCGGACTTCAGGCGTGGACCAAGATAAGGGTTCAAAATAACCTCACCAATCCGGCTCACCTCACCAAGACCGGAAAGCAGCAGCAACGGCGGCTGCAAAACCTCGCCGTCAACAACAGAGTGGCAACGAGCCGGATAACCCAGACGGCGGATTTGCTCAGCAACAATGCCGCCAATGATAGAGGTGCGCAAATACGCCCGCATAGACTGGGCACCGGAAATCCAATCATCCCCACTGGCACCCTCCATGGTCTCATGGCCCTGATCCACCAGAATAGAAATCGCATTCTTGTGGTACGGCGTAATCGGCTCGCCGCGCGCGTCATGAGAGTAGTACGCGTAATCGGGACAGCGGGACAGCCCGACCGCATCCGCACCGAGGAAATAGAGTGCCGACTTCACATTTGCCGCATTCTTATCTGCGTCCTTCGCAGTTACGGAGACCTCTGGCGCAGTGTCGCCGTCTTGCAGCAGGATCAACGCGGCAAGTGCGCGGCGGGCGCAGTATCCCATCGGGTTCTTGGCAAGATAACCGCCATTCTTGGCAGCCTCTTGAAGCGGCTTCCCCATATCGCCAAACAGAGCACGCGCAAACATGTCCGTACGTTTAGGAACGCGCGGCACGCGAGGCTCATCGATAAAGGTCGTCGTCTCTTCGACCCGCTTGATCTTCTCAAACGGAAACGCCCCCATATGGTAGTCACGGTTCTCAAACGGCTTGCGATTGAAGGCATTCTTAAACGTGCCCATACCCAACTGCCAAGCCGGGCCGTGAGAACTCCAGGTATCAGAGAGAGTACGCGGCGCAAGTGGCTGATCGGGCGCCAGCTCAAGCGTGGTGGTCACAGCAGCCAACGTAAACTCGCGGCCGACATACGGGTTAGAGACAACCGCCTCGCCGTCCTTCTCGAGCACCTCCACCAGCCCGGCAGACACAGCGAGCCGGTTCAAGTCCACATCCGCGCTGCTCGTTGTATGCGCACGCGCCTCAACACCCAGCAGCCGCAAATAGTTGGCCAGAACCACGGCAACCTCCGCGGCGCGAATGGCAGAGCGCTGCTCGCAAGTGCCCGCGATCCAGTCCCCACCCGGCTCATTCATCCTGGGCTCGCGCGGATGTTCCATCAACACAACAAGCGCTGAGCCGTGATGGGTCACAGGTCCGGGGATCGCAGCCGCACTATCGCGCACATCCGCCATAGTCACATCAATACCGGCCGCCAGCGTCTTGGGTTGGAAAGTCTGCAGATCTTTCGCCAGCTTATCCAGATCAGGATTGCGCAGCGGTTGCGCCAGAAAATGCTCGGGAACCAGATCACAGGTCCCCATCATCGTCGCATCAAAGAAGTACCCAGCGGCCTTAAGGTGGTTGGCGCGCTCCTGCGGATCATCTGGGATCTCGGAGAGCTTGGCGTTGTGCGCCCCATCCCGGATCGCATCCATGACAGCGCTGAACGACGCCATTGAGTTACTCAGGATCTCCGGATTGTCTGCTTGAGAATAAACCGTCGGCTTGACCTTGGGCACCCGCTCCAGATCGGCGGCGCCCTGCATCCGCTTCAAGCGTTCAGAAGGATACGGCCCAAGATGAACCGCTCTGTTCTTATAGGAAAACAGACGCATGTAACTCCCTCCCTCAGCCGGTCCGCCTAGCAAGGCATCTTATTCCGGCTGTATGCACCTTTAACAGCAGCCCAGCCCTCCCCGACCAAACTACTGTGAAATTTTGTCAATCAAGTCATAGTTATTGGTGAAGTGCTGTCAACAATAAGCGCGTACATCACTGCGATTTGAAACAAAGCGACCCGGAAGGCATGAGCCATCCGGGCCAGTTGCCTACCAGGAGAGTTCGGCAGGCTGGTTGTTATTTTTGTTATTAGCGCTTTTAGGCTTCGGCCAGTTCCAGCTCAGCAAGATCCGCCAGATCCAGCCCAAGAGCGGTCGCAACACCCTGCCCATACGCAGGGTCCGCCTTGTAGCAGTTCCGGATATGGCGGTGTTGTATCTCAATCCGCGCACCACCAACGGAACGGGCCGTGTTCTCAAATAGAACCTGCTGCTGCTCCGGGCTCATCAGGCGGAACAAGGCACGCGGCTGGGAGTAATAGTCATCGTCTTCACGATGGTTCCAGTGATCTGCCGTACCCTCAATCGAGAGCGGCGGTTCAGAAAAGTCAGGCTGCTCCTGCCATTCCCCATGCATGTTCGGCTCATATCCGATGCGCGAACCAGAATTGCCATCAACCCGCATCGCTCCATCGCGGTGATAGGAATGGAACGGACAACGCGGCGCATTCACCGGAATTTGCGAATGGTTCACGCCCAACCGATAGCGCTGAGTGTCACCATAAGAGAACAAGCGCCCCTGAAGCATTTTGTCTGGAGAGAAGCTGATACCGGGCACAACGGAGGACGGAGCAAAGGCAGATTGCTCAACTTCAGCATGATAGTTGTCCGGGTTCCGGTTCAACTCCAGCTCACCCACTTCAATCAGCGGATAATCAGCATGCGGCCAGACTTTGGTCAGATCAAACGGGTTGATGTGGTAACTGCCAGCATCCTTTTCCGGCATAATCTGAACAAACAGCGTCCATTTCGGGAAATCACCGTTCTCGATGCTTTCATAAAGATCCCGCTGATGGCTCTCACGATCACCAGCAACAATCTGCGCCGCTTCCTCGTCGGTTAAGTTCTTGATCCCCTGCTTGGTTTTGAAGTGGAACTTCACCCAGAAACGCTCATTATCAGCATTGATAAAGCTGAAGGTGTGACTGCCAAATCCATCCATATGGCGGTAGGTTGCCGGAATGCCTCGATCTGACATCACGATGGTCACCTGATGCAGAGCCTCCGGCAGATTGGTCCAGAAATCCCAATTATTGTCAGCACTGCGCATATTGGTACGAGGGTCGCGTTTCACCGCATGGTTCAGATCCGGAAACTTCAGCGGGTCGCGGAGGAAAAACACCGGAGTGTTGTTGCCCACCAGATCCCAGTTTCCCTCTTCAGTATAGAACTTCAGAGCAAAGCCACGGATGTCACGCTCGGCATCTGCCGCGCCGCGCTCACCGGCTACTGTAGAAAACCGCAGGAAGGTCTCAGTCTTTTTGCCAACCTCGGAAAACAACTTAGCGCGGGTGTACTTCGTAATGTCGTGGGTGACCGTAAACGTCCCGTATGCAGCAGACCCCTTGGCATGCATGCGGCGCTCAGGAATGACCTCCCGATCAAAATGCGCCATTTTCTCAAGAAACCACACGTCTTGGAGCAAAGCCGGACCGCGCGCTCCTGCAGTCATGATGTTCTGATTGTCCGGCACCGGTGCACCAAAGGAAGTTGTCAATCTGCGTTTGTCAGTCATAGGGGGTCTCCTCAAATTCAGTAGGTCCTTTCTACGCTTGCGTTTTTCCAATGTAAAAGTTATTGTTTTTATCAATACGATAAGAAAAATCTATGAGAGGTAAGATGGCTTCCTTAAGAGGGCTCTCCCTTCGGGATTTGGAATACACGCAGACAATCGCCAATGAGGGACACTTTGGGCGAGCCGCTGCGCTCTGCGGCGTGTCTCAACCCGCCATCAGTTCTCAGATCCAGAAACTCGAAGCCCGCATCGGATTTCCCATATTCGAGCGTCAGGGCAAGAGCATTTCTGTCACCGAAAATGGCCGGATCTTTCTGGCCAAAGCCGAAACAATTCTGAACGAAGCTCGCGAACTTCTTGAGCTCTCCTCCAGCCTGACATCCCCTATGGAAGGAGAACTGCGCCTTGGGGTCATCCCCACGCTGGGACCCTATCTTCTGCCGCTCGTGCTCAAGTCCATCAAAAACGCGTATCCAAAACTACACCTCTCACTCATTGAAGAACCAACAAGTGTTCTGGAACAAATGCTTACAGACCGAAAGCTGGACATCATGGTGTTGGCAACGGAACCAAATTCAAGCAACTGTGGAATGGTTGAGCTGTTCTTCGAGCCCTACTTTTTTGCCAGCCCCTCAACGGAGGGCCTTGAGCAAGGCGCACCGGTTTCGTGGTCAAAGATCAAAAACACCAAGCTCGTCCTACTCACGGAAGAGCACTGCATGCGCAGTCAGACAATCGCCCTGTGCCATTTGATAGATGACCCCGGTCAGCGCATGGCAAGCAGTCTGGAAATGCTTCGCCAGATGGTCGCCCTTGGTGACGGCGCTGCTCTCCTGCCAGCTCTATCCGTAAATGGTCCCGATCTCTTCGGCGGCTTGGTCACCACCCATCCAATTTCTGATGGAAAATTCGGACGCACCATCTCCTTGCAGTTCAGAAACAGTGATCCAAGAGCAAATCATCTAAAACGCTTCGGAGAATTTCTGGCAGCACAGATGGACGCTCCGGCCATGCAAAAGCACCTCAATCTATAAGGCCTGCCCGAGCACCTAAGGCGTTTCCTGCCGTGGCACCCGTGCTGCAAGGTCACTTGCCAGCCGCACCAGCTCACTTTGTGAGTGGACGGAGGCCTTATCCGCAATACGGGCCATATGATTGCGCGCAGTGTTGTAGCTGATTTCCAATGCATCCGAGGTCTCTGCCATAGAGGCCCCACGCACCAGATGTTGAAGCAGCTCCGCCTCCCGTTTGGAAATCCCGAAATAATTCTGCAGGATCTCCAGAGGCGCCAAAGGCTGATCCCCCGGATCCATGAGGATGCAAAGAAGCGGCTGCACTCCGCGCACAAAGGGGGCCAGATAGGCAGGCGTTTCCGCAAACACATTAATCGGCATTACAACAACAAACGGGTTGGGCGCCAAATCACCCTCCAGAACCAACGGCCCCAACGGCTTGCCAAAGGCGCGGCACTTGGCAATCGCATACTCAAAAATCTTGCGATGTCCGCTAAAGTGCGAGGTCACCTCACCGCGAGAATCTACAAAAAAGCTCTTTTTGTCGGCAAACAACGCCTCTGCGGACTTGTTGGCAAAGGCAACATGTTGCCCCTGATCCAGAATAAACGCGGCACTTGGAATCCGATCCAGCCAGAAGGCATGGGCCTGCGTCACACCCCGCCTTTTCTCCAGATGCAGCGCCACCGAGAACGCGTTCTGAAAGTGCGGCCTGACCACCTCAAGAGCCTTATTGAGCTGTTCAGCAGAATCAGCCGGAAAGTCGGAGGGAATAGCAAACGAAGCCGTCGCAATCTCCACCCCTTGCCGGTGGATCATGAACCCCCGCAAACGGTCAAAATCGCCGTATTTTCCTAAAACACTCCCATAGAAATCCGTGTCACGAAACTCATCAGGGCTAATGAGCTGTTCAGTATTCACCACGCTGTGCATTGGCATGAACTGAGCTAGCTCGGGCAGAGGATTACTCTCCCCCGCCTCAACCATATCCGCTTCCGCCTCGTCTCCGGCATTGAAAAAGGATAAGTGGTGGTATTTAAAAGGTTTTAGCGAAAGGACCTTGTAGCAAAACATGCTCTCGCGAAAGGATGAGAGCATCGGTTCAACCGCTCCCCCAATATCCTCGCCGAGCGCGACACGGGCATAAAGCCGCCGCACCACTTCATCATACACACGTTGCATACACCCACCCGAATCAGGCAAATCTTGCGTCTGCCCCAGCGGGAATTAAATAGTAATTTTTTCAGATATCAACTAAAGCAGATAATATTTTCTTCTAGAAACTCCAAAAACAAAGATAACACTAGATCACAAGTTAGTTACATCATAGAAATATCTAACCAATACATACAAAATACATGCAAACCAGACCACTTTAACCTATGAAATCATAAAGAAAATTCACTCATAACCGCTACTCCCACTCAAGTTACAGTTCTATAATGCATGCATCTTGTCGGTCACGAAGAGCGGTATCTCTGCCTGTCCAAAACAGCACCGGTTTACCTCAGGTGCTGCTTGCTCGTATACAGCAGTGGAGTTTACGACAGTGACGACCTGCGAGAAGCCGATATGACGATCAAGTTGAAACCCAAGTCCTATGGCCCACTGAAGGTCGCTTCCCTGGAGCCTGCGCAGTTCAGCGTTTCCAATCAATTCGGGCATGAATACGCAGCCGGTGACGGAGACTCAGCCGAGTTCTCTGCCCCGTCAGACCTGATCATGTCAGCACTCGCATCCTGTATGGCAATTTCTTTGGAGATGGCAGCACGGCACCGCAAAGTCACACTTGGCAGGGTCAATATCACCGTCAACGCCGACAGAGCATCCTCCCTGCCCATCCGCTTTGACAGCTTCCATCTGGAAATCGCTCTCCCCGACTATAAAGACCGCGAGCAAGCAGAAGCCCTGATCAAAGCCGCCAAAGAAACCTGCACCGTCTCCAACACCCTAAACGCTGAGATCCATCTCAAGCTGGTGTAAGGACGACATTCTGGACCCGCTCCACGAAAAGCAATGACCAACACCTCAATCATCAAAGCTCTCGATAGAAGAACAGGATGGTGCCGCTGCGGTGAGCGTTCTTGAACCTTAAAAGCTCAGCTTGTTCTCAGTCCCTGAAAGCAGTCTGCCGATGTTAGCGCGATGTTTGGCAACCACCATAAACGCCATAACCAGCGCGAAAATCTGGAAGTAGATCGTGTGGCTGAACACCGGAACAAAGGAAAGCACGACGAACAGTAGAGCTGCGCAGATAGAGCCGAGAGAGACAAAACGGGTCACAGCAACAATAGCGGCAAAAGACCCGAGGCAGCTCAGTGCAATAATTGGGTCCAACATGAAAAGCACGGCAGCGGCTGTCAGAACGCCCTTTCCCCCTCGGAACCCGAAGAAAACCGGCCAATTGTGCCCAACAATCGCACCTGCCCCCGCAATCAACATGCTCACACTGTCCACCGTAGCACCGGACCCAGCATAAACGCCAAGATACAAGCCAACCAAACAGGCAACCACGCCCTTAAGGATATCTCCAGCAAGGACAAACAGCGCCGCCGGTTTACCCAGCACGCGTAGCGTATTGGTGAGCCCGGCAGACTTACTGCCATACTCACGGATATCCTTGCCATAGGCTTTCCCAACCAGCACCGCAGTGCTGATGCTACCCAGCAGATACCCTGCGCCCAAAGCTGCAATTAGCTTAATCAGATCAACCACAACAACAGCCCCTCAACCCACAACACCCTGCAACACCAGCTTCTGGTGCACGTCGATAATCTCATCGATACTAAGACGCCCATCGGGACGATACCAGAAGCAGACGCCGGTTAGCATTGCGATGATGGCGAAAGCCGCGACTTCCAGATCCACCTTGGGAAACACCCCTGCCTTAACACCATCAGACAGAATACGCCGCAGATTGGCCTCGTACTGGCTGCGCTTGGTCACCACGTCAGCACGGTATTCTTCACCAAGTGACCGCAGCTCCAGATTTGCGATCACAACATCCGCGCGGCGTTCAATGTGGTAGCGAATGTGAAAGGCAACAAACGCCTTCAGACGGGAGACAGGGTCCTCCCCCTTGCCCTCCAGCTTCTCCCAATTCTCAATCAGGCTGATCATATGCTGATTCATCAGCGCCTGAAGCAGCTCATCCTTGCTCTCCACATAGCGATAGACAGAACCCGCCTGCACACCAACCTCGGCGGCAAGCTGGCGAAGGGTCATTGCCTCAAAGCCCTTGGCCTCAATCAGCTTTTTCGCTGCTGCATAAATCGCAGTTTTTGTGTCTGCGCCGACGGAGCCTTTGGTTCGTGCCACGATCTGAGCCTTTTGTAAGTCTACACAGGACACATTAGCTGGCGGCGCTCCTCCGACGAATGCCTTGCAATCTTCGGAAGTAAACACGCTACTGGAAATGCGCCCTAAGGGTTATTGCATACTAGCCCATGCCCTGCTATTAATCAAACGAACGTTCGTTTAATTAAATTATGATCCACTGGGAAGCTCCATCAAGAGTGTGGGTCCAAGAACTTCGGAAGCAGGAGGAAGCGCGGTGTTTGACGCTGTAATGAATTTTGGTCTTGGTGAAGATATTGACGCTCTGCGCGAAACCGTTCGCCGTTGGGCACAAGACAAGCTCGCGCCGCGCGCCGCCGAGATTGACGAAACCAACGAGTTTCCCAACGATCTTTGGAAAGAGATGGGCGACCTCGGCGTGCTGGGTATGACAGCAGACCCGGAATACGGTGGCACCGGCATGGGCTATCTCGCCCACGTTGTTGCGGTTGAGGAAATCTCCCGCGCCTCCGCATCCGTCGGCCTGTCCTACGGCGCCCACTCCAACCTGTGCGTGAACCAGATCAACCGCCACGGCACACCTGAGCAGAAAGCCAAGTACCTGCCAAAGCTGTGTTCCGGTGAGCATGTTGGCTCTCTGGCCATGTCCGAACCGGGCGCTGGCTCCGACGTTGTTTCCATGAAGCTGCGAGCCGAAAAGCGCAACGACCGCTACGTGCTCAATGGCAACAAAATGTGGATCACAAACGGCCCGGACGCCTCCACTCTCGTCGTCTACGCCAAGACCGATCCGGATGCTGGCTCAAAAGGCATGACGGCCTTCATCATCGAAAAAGGCATGAAGGGCTTCTCCACGGCGCAAAAGCTGGACAAGCTCGGCATGCGCGGCTCCAACACCTGTGAGCTGGTCTTTGAAGACTGCGAAGTACCCTATGAAAACGTCCTTGGTGAAGAAGGCAAAGGCGTCAACGTGCTGATGTCCGGCCTGGACTACGAGCGCGTTGTTCTCTCCGGCGGCCCTCTGGGCATCATGGCAGCGGCCATGGACATCGTCGTGCCTTACATCCACGAGCGTAAGCAATTCGGCAAGTCCATCGGCGAGTTCCAGCTGATGCAGGGCAAACTCGCTGACATGTACACCCTCATGAACGCGTCCCGCTCCTACGTGTACGCAGTTGCCGCATCGTGTGACCGTGGCGAAACCACCCGTAAGGACGCCGCTGGCTGCATCCTCTATTCCGCAGAAAACGCAACCAAGCTGGCGCTGGAAGCAATCCAGTCCCTCGGTGGCAATGGTTACATCAACGAGTACCCAACCGGCCGCCTGCTGCGTGATGCAAAACTCTATGAAATCGGCGCCGGCACTTCAGAGATCCGCCGCATGCTGATTGGTCGTGAGCTCTTCCAGGAAACCAAATAATGGCAGTTATCAAGTCTCAGGCTGCAACGGGTTCGGAAAGCTACAAAAACAACCGCGCCCAGCACCTCGCTGCAATGGACGAGGTCCGCGCCGCAAGCCAGCAAGCCCTTTTAGGCGGCGGCGAAGGCCCGCGCGAGCGGCACGTATCCCGTGGGAAGATCCTCCCGCGCGAACGTGTTGCCCGTCTGATCGACCCCGGTTCCCCGTTTCTGGAAGTCGGTCAGTTCGCAGCCCATAACATGTATGACAACGCCTCACCTTCCGCTGGCATTGTCACCGGCATCGGTCGGGTCAATGGCATTGAGTGCATGATCGTTGCAAATGATGCCACCGTGAAGGGCGGCACCTATTACCCGCTGACGGTCAAAAAACACCTGCGTGCCCAAGAAGTTGCCATGGAGAACAATCTCACATGCATTTACTTGGTGGACTCTGGCGGCGCCAACCTGCCCCAGCAGGATGAAGTTTTCCCGGACAAAGAGCACTTTGGCCGCATCTTCTACAATCAGGCCAATATGTCTGCAAAAGGCATTCCGCAGATCGCGGTGGTCATGGGTTCCTGTACCGCTGGCGGCGCTTATGTACCTGCCATGTGTGATGAAACCATCATCGTAAAAGAGCAAGGCACCATCTTCCTCGCCGGTCCTCCACTGGTGAAGGCCGCCACGGGCGAAGTGGTCTCTGCAGAAGATCTGGGCGGCGGGGATGTTCACACCCGCCTCTCCGGTGTGGCAGACCACTTGGCCCGTGACGATGCCCATGCGCTCGCACTGGCCCGTCAGGCCGTGTCGAACCTCAACCGCCGTAAACCAGACCAGCTCCTGCTGCAAACACCGGAAGATCCGCTCTACGATCCGGAAGAAATTCTCGGCGTTGTGCCAGCAGACCTGAAAACACCATACGACGTGCGCGAAGTCATCGCCCGTGTGGTGGACGGCTCCCGCTTCGACGAGTTCAAGGCCCGCTACGGCACCACCCTCGTCACCGGTTTTGCTCACATTCACGGCATGCCCGTCGGCATCATCGCCAACAACGGCATCCTGTTCTCAGAAGCGGCGCTGAAAGGCGCCCACTTTGTTGAGCTATGCTGCCAGCGTAAAATCCCGTTGGTCTTCCTGCAAAACATCACCGGCTTCATGGTCGGCCAGAAGTATGAGGCAGGCGGCATCGCAAAGGACGGCGCCAAGCTCGTCACCGCAGTGGCGTGTGCTAAGGTTCCCAAAATCACCATGCTCATTGGCGGCTCCTTCGGCGCTGGCAACTATGGCATGTGTGGCCGCGCCTACTCACCGCGCATGCTCTGGACATGGCCAAGCTCCCGTATTTCCGTCATGGGCGGCCCTCAGGCAGCTGGCGTACTGGCAACCGTGCGCCGCGACGGCATCGAGCGCAAAGGCGGCACATGGTCAGCTGAAGAGGAAGCCACCTTCAAGCAGCCGATAATCGATCAGTTTGAAGAGCAAGGCCACCCGCTCTATGCCTCCGCACGCCTCTGGGATGATGGCATTGTCGACCCGCGCAAAACCCGCGACGTCCTGGCCCTGTCCATCGCGGCAAGCCTCAACGCACCAATCGAAGACACGCCATTCGGCGTCTTCCGCATGTAAGGGGGCTTGGTATGTTCAAGAAAATCCTTATCGCAAACCGCGGTGAAATTGCTTGCCGTGTTGCACAATCCGCCAAAGCCCTCGGCATCAAAGTCGTTGCGGTCTACTCGGACGCTGACCGCGACGCCCACCACGTGCAAATGGCAGATGAAGCCTACCGCCTTGGCCCTGCGCCAGTGGCAGAAAGCTACCTCAACATTCCTGAGCTGCTCAACGCCGCTAAAACCAGCGGCGCAGACGCGATCCACCCGGGCTACGGGTTCCTTTCGGAAAATCCTGAGTTTGTAGAAGCAGTTGAAGCTGCTGGCCTTGTCTTCATTGGCCCTCCTGCCGACGCCATCCGTGCCATGGGGCTAAAGGATGCTGCGAAGAAGCTCATGGAAGAATCCGGCGTACCTGTGGTGCCGGGCTATCACGGTGACAATCAGGACGCTGAGTTCCTGAAAGCCGAATCCGACAAGATCGGCTATCCGGTGCTCATCAAAGCTCGCGCAGGTGGCGGTGGCAAAGGCATGCGCCGCGTGGATGATCCAACCAACTTCTTTGAGGCTTTGGAAGGCGCACAACGCGAAGGCCAGTCCAGCTTTGGCGATCCGCGTGTGCTAATTGAGAAGTACATCCTCTCACCGCGCCACATCGAAGTGCAGGTCTTCTGTGATGGCCATGGCAATGCCGTTCACCTGTTCGAGCGTGACTGCTCCTTGCAGCGTCGCCACCAGAAGGTGATCGAAGAAGCCCCTGCCCCCGGTATGAGCAATGAAATGCGCAATGCCATGGGTGAGGCCGCCGTCAAAGCAGCCCAAGCCGTGGGCTATGAAGGTGCTGGCACTGTTGAATTCATCGTTGATGGCTCCAAAGGCCTGCGTCCGGACCGCTTCTGGTTCATGGAAATGAACACCCGCCTTCAGGTGGAACATCCGGTCACCGAGGCCATCACCGGTCAGGATCTGGTCAACTGGCAGCTCTCCGTCGCAGCTGGCGGCACATTGCCTTTGATGCAGGACGAGCTCACCATTTCCGGCCATGCCTTCGAAGCACGTATCTATGCAGAGGATGCAGAGGCAGGCTTCCTGCCAGCAACCGGAACACTGAACGAGCTGAAACTGCCGGAACTCTTCGCCCGCATCGACAGCGGTGTCCGCAAAGGTGATACGATCACCCCCTACTACGATCCAATGATCGCAAAAGTGATCTGCCATGGCGAAACCCGTGAAGCAGCTCTGACCAAGTTGTCTCTGGCACTGGAAAAGAGCCACGCAGTCGGCTGCACCACGAACATCACTTTCCTTCACCGGCTGTGTAACCACGACACCTTTGTAAAAGGCGAAATGGACACCGGCCTTATCGACCGCGATCTGGCAACACTCACCAAGCCAACCGCACCAACCAAACACGCCCTCGCAATGGCTGCTCTCATCGAGCTGGGTTTCGCATCCGAAACTGCAGTGGTTAAGATTGATCCTTGGGCGAGCCTGACAGGTTGGCGTCATTGGACGGCGGCAAAGCAGTATTCGCACCTTTCATGGCGCGGGGATGTGACCGAAGTCGTCGCCAGCCGTCATCACGATGGCAGCCTGACTGTTACAGTTGATGGTGAAGACTTCAGCCTGCAGATCCTGTCGGTAGACAACAACCACATGCGCGTGGATTTCTCCGGTCAGATCACGTCAGCTGACTTCTTCGCCGAAAACGGCAACCTCACCCTTTTCTGCGATGGGGTGACTTGGCGCTTCGATCTGCCGGACCAACTGGCAGAACAGGACGACAGCGCAGCCTCTGGCAATGCGATCACCTCGCCAATGCCGGGCCTTGTGCGCGCAGTAAACTGCAAGCCGGGTGATAAGGTGAGCGAAGGCGACACACTGATTGTCACCGAAGCCATGAAAATGGAACACTCTCTCAAAGCACCACGTGATGGAGTCGTGGCGGAAGTGATGGCCTCCGCAGGTGACCAGGTAGAAGAAGGTGTTATTCTCCTCACTCTTGAGGAGGAGGATTAAACGTTGTTGCCATCTGCGAAAACCTATGAAGAGCTCCGAGAAAAATTTCAGTGGGACATCCCGGAGTTCTTCAACATTGGCGTAGATATCTGTGACAAGTGGGCGGCCAAAGATGCCGCCCGCGAAGCACTCATTTTTGCCGAAGAAGATGGACCGACAACCACCTACACCTTTGGCGACCTTAAGAAATTCAGCAATCAGCTGGCCAATCTGCTTGTTTCTCAAGGTATTACACGCGGCGACCGAGTCGGTATCCTGCTGCCACAAGCACCAGAAACAGCCTTCTCCCACATCGCCATACACAAACTCGGCGGCATCTCCATTCCACTGTTCTCGCTGTTTGGCGAAGAAGCACTGGAATACCGCCTGCAAAACTCCGGCGCAAAAGCCCTCATCACCAACAATGCAGGGGCAGAAAAGCTTGCGAAAATCCGCAAAAGACTGCCAGAGCTTGAACTTATCCTGAACATCGAAGGCACAGGCTTCGGCACCCGCTCGCTTCACGCTGAAATGGCAGGGCAGAGCGAGGACTTCACCCCAGTGAAGACCAAAGCCGAAGACCCCGCCATCATCATCTACACCTCCGGCACCACCGGCCAGCCCAAAGGCGCCCTGCACGCCCACCGCACCCTGCTCGGCCACTTGCCCGGCGTAGAGATGCCGCACAACATGTTCCCCAAAGAAGGTGACCGCTTCTGGACGCCAGCAGATTGGGCATGGATCGGTGGTCTGATCGACGTACTCCTGCCAAGCCTGCACCACGGCATACCCGTCGTTGCCTGCCGCTTCAAGAAATTCAGCGGCGAAGCAGCGTTCCAGCTGATGCAGGACCACAACATCCGCAACGCCTTCATCCCGCCAACGGCGCTAAAGATGATGCGTACCGTGGAGAATCCGAAAGAACGTTGGAACTTCTCCCTCCGCTCCATCGGCAGCGGCGGCGAAGCTCTTGGCGCTGAACTCATCCAATGGGGCCGCGAGACCTTTGGTCTGACAATCAATGAGTTCTACGGCCAGACCGAGTGCAATCTGGTGGTATCCACCTGCTCCGAGCTGATGGAAACCCGCCCCGGCGTCACCGGCAAAGCCGTTCCGGGCTTCGATGTGCAGATCGTGGACGACAACGGCACCATTCTGGAAGCAGGGCAACTCGGCAACATCGCCGTTCGTACACCAAACCCGGTCATGTTCCTGAAATACTGGAACAACCCGGAAGCCACCAGAAACAAGTTCTCCGGCGACTTCCTCATCACAGGCGACAAAGGCGTGATGGATCAGGATGGCTGGATCCAGTTTGTTGGCCGCGATGATGACGTCATCACCTCATCCGGCTACCGTATAGGCCCCGGCGAGATTGAAGACTGCCTACTGAAACACGACAGGGTCGCCATGGCAGGCGTCATCGGCAAGCCGGACAAACTGCGCACCGAGATCGTCAAAGCCTACATTGTGCTGAAGGAAGGTGTTGAGCCATCTAATGAGCTGGCCAAAGAACTCTCCCAGTTTGTGAAGCAGCGTTTGGCTGCCCATGAATATCCCCGAGAACTCGAATTTGTCGAAGCCCTGCCAATGACAACAACCGGTAAGGTAATCCGCAGAGAACTTCGCGCCCGCGCTATAGACGAGGAGGCTTGATCAGCAATGAGCAAGAAACTCACTATTTTTGAAATGGGC
The DNA here is from genome assembly GCF_014651595.1 of Pseudovibrio japonicus. Lineage (GTDB taxonomy): Bacteria > Pseudomonadota > Alphaproteobacteria > Rhizobiales > Stappiaceae > Pseudovibrio > Pseudovibrio japonicus. The sequence goes on from NZ_BMXE01000012.1 coordinate 18,813, forward strand.
CCGCGCGACGGCCTGCAGAACGAAAAAGCATTGATCCCGACTGCAAACAAGATCGAACTGATCAACCGCCTCTCCGAGTGCGGGTTTGAAAAGATCGAAACCTCCAGCTTTGTGTCCCCCAAATGGGTGCCGCAAATGGCCGATGCTGCGGAAGTCTTTGCAGGCATCACCCGCAAACCCGGCATCCGCTACACCGCGCTAACCCCAAACATCAAAGGCTACGAGCGCGCCAAAGCATCCGGCGCCGACGAAGTTGCAGTTTTTGCCTCCGCCTCCGAAGGCTTTTCGCAAAAAAACATCAACTGCTCCATCGCAGAAAGCTTCGAGCGCTTCGCCCCGATTGTGGAAGCAGCAAAAGCCGACGGCATTCCGGTTCGCGGCTACGTCTCCTGCGTGGTTGAGTGCCCATACGATGGCGCGACACCACCAGAAAACGTAGCCAAGGTCTCCGAGCGCCTGCTGCAAATGGGCTGCTACGAGGTCTCCCTCGGCGACACCATTGGAGCCGCTGCGCCGGAAACCACCGAAGCGATGCTTGATGCGGTCCTAAAAGTCGTTCCGGCACAGCAACTTGCAGGCCACTTCCACGACACCAGAGATCTGGCACTCGCCAACATCATGTCCAGCATCAAGATGGGCCTGCGCACCTTCGATTCAGCCATCGGCGGTCTGGGCGGCTGCCCTTATGCACCTGGTGCTAAAGGCAATGTCAGCACGCTGGCCGTCGCTAAAATGGCAAAACTGCTCGACTACGACACCGGCCTTGACATCGAGAAGCTGGAAGAAACGCAAGAGTTCATTCTCTCCATCAAAGAGGCCGCAGCCGCATGACCTATCAGACCATCCGCATCGAAAAGGCAGAAAACGGCATCACCACGCTCTGGCTGGCACGCTCTGAGAAGCACAACGCCATGAGCGCCCAGATGATGGACGAACTCACATCAGCAGCCGACGAGCTGGATAACTGCGAACAAACCCGCGCCGTCATCCTGGCCGCAGACGGCGATACCTTCTGCGCTGGCGGTGACCTCAAGTGGATGCAGGCACAGGCTGAGAAAGACCGCATCGGCAAGATGCAGGAAGCCAACCGTCTGGCAGGCATGCTCAAGCGACTGGACAACCTGAAGAAACCACTGATCGCCCGCGTTCATGGCCCTGCCTATGGCGGCGGCGTTGGCATGCTCAGCGTGTGTGATCTTGTGGTCGCAGCTGATAACACCAAGTTCGCACTCACAGAAACCCGCCTCGGCCTGATCCCCGCAACCATCGGCCCCTATGTGGTTCGCCGACTTGGCGAAGGCAATGCACGGCAGGTCTTTATGAACGCACGCCCGTTTGGCGCTACACGAGCCCACCACCTTGGTCTTGTATCAGTGGTGACAACAGCAGAAGACCTGGTGAAAGTAACGCAAAAAGAGGCAGAAGTTTATCTGAACTGCGCACCGGGTGCCGTGGCCGACGCAAAAGCACTTTGCCAGAGCTTGGCGCGCATGCCGGTAGAAAATCAGATCGACTACACCGCAAATGCCCTAGCGGACAGATGGGAAACTTCTGAAGCACAGGCAGGCATTTCTGCTTTCTTCGCCAAAGAAACACCACCATGGCGTAAATAAGACTTCAAGCACTTTTTTTGACCTGCGGCATATGCACAAATGCTGAGTTTTTTCTTTACTTGCTGGGTTCCTTTGTTACATAGCATTTAACGAAAAAACGAGTAATGAATGCTGCCGGCACTCCAATCCATCAGGTCAAAACAGGATTTTCATACCCTTGTCTTCATTGCAGGGACTGTTTTGCTAAATGCGATCGGTGCTGGGTTAATCATTCCGGTAACCCCCGCACTGGTCGCACAGCTCAGCCAAACCACCATCGCAAACGCAGCTCTGTGGGGCGGCTACATCGCTGCAAGCTATGCCGCCATGCAGTTTCTCTTCGGCCCCGCAGTCGGCGCTATCTCTGACAGGTTTGGGCGCCGTCCAGTCCTCTTAATCTCTCTCGCCGTCCTGACAGTCGACTACCTGATCATGACCTTCGCAGGCTCTCTCTGGGTCCTGTTTATCGGCAGATTACTAGCCGGAATCGCCAGCGCGACTTACGCCACAGCCTATGCTGCCATCTCGGATATCTCCGGTAACGGCAAACGCGCAACCCGCTTCGGCATGGTCGGCGCCTCCATCGGCTTTGGCTTTGTGATCGGGCCTGTTATCGGCGGCTCACTGGCGCTCTTCGGTGTCCGCGTTCCGTTCTATGTTGCAGGACTCCTGATCGCCATAACCTTCGCCTACGGACTGTTTTATCTGCCTGAAACACTGCCCAAATCAGCCAGAAGAGCGATCCGCTGGCGCCGCGCCAACCCCGTCGGCGCAGCTCTGGATATCGCCCAGACACCGGTCCTGATGTGGTTCTTTATCGCCCTCTTCCTGTTTGAGATGGCAAACTTCGTTTATCCGGCAATCTGGCCATACTACACCATTGAAGCCTTCCACTGGACAACAGCTCAGGTCGGCCTCTCGCTTGCCATCGTAGGCCTCGGCTTCTCCACTGTGAAAGGTGGTCTTATTCGCTGGATCATCCCACGCAAGGGCGAAGCCAAAACAGTGCTCTATGGCTTCTTCTTCGCAGTAATTTCGCTACTCGGTTTTGCGTTCGCGCCCAACACACTAACAGTCATTCTGCTGCTGCCACCAGCCGCTCTGGGCGCCATGATCCCGCCTGCCATGATCGCACTAATGAGCCATCATGTCTCGCAGGACAAACAAGGCCGCCTTCAAGGCGCGCTCACCAGCATCATTGGACTGACGCTGGTGCTTTCCACATTGGCAATGACACAGCTGTTCACCCGCTTTACCGCAGATGGGACAGATCTTTACTACCCCGGCGCACCTTTCCTGCTGGCGGCAACATTCATGTTGCTCGCCATTGGACCATTCTGGATGGGCCTGAAGAAGATTAGGGTCGGCAGCTAGGCGACTGAAGCCCGCTCCAGATACTCTTTGGTTGAAACGATATTACTGCAGACAAAGGAAAGCGATGCCATAATCGCGGCCTGAACAAACTCCCGCGGTGAAGACGTGTCGCTAGACCCCGGTTCCCGCGTCGCACACGCATCATAAATAATGGTAATCGGATACCCAAGCTCGGTCGTGGCATGTGCTGCCGCCGCGATGCAGTCCTTACTCATAGAACCGCAGATCACCAGCTGTTCCACCTCCTCCTCATCCAGAATTTGCTTGAGGTTGTTGTTAAGAAAGATGTTGGAGGTGTACTTCGTCACCACAGGCTCATCTCCCAGCGGCTTCACCATCTCATGGATCTCAGCGCCGGGCGTACCTTCCACGGTAAACGGAGCATCTTCCTCTTTGAAGTGATGCCGAACATGCACGATGGTTTGGGCCTGATCGCGCGCTTTTTCAAGTAACATCTGGATATTGGTTGCAGCTTCCAACTGCCCCTCCAGCTCACATTTCCCACCTGGGAAGAAATCATTTTGACAGTCAATTATGAGCAGCGCAGTTGTCGTCATTTTTCGTTCAACCCCTCCGGTGGCAGGCAATTATCGGAGATACTCTAATTGAGAGTGGTTGACTGAACCGGGCCAGAAACAGTCGTATTCATTACAAATTCTAAGCATATGCAACCAAACAGATGCGCCCTCTGCACCGGCATCTCCAATGCAACTGCCAAGACAAGTGCACACTCAATACGTTGATCAGACCCCGGCCCTGCTCTGCAGAAACTCGTCAGTCACAATCACATTGCTGTGAGCAAATCTAAGTGAGGCCATCATCGCGCTTTGAACGTGGCTAGCAGAAACAACCACACCCTTGAACTCAAGGACTTCCGTTGCACAGGCATCCATCTCTTCCCTTCCCCCCGGAACAGAAGCCAGCTGCGTTTACTGGCTTCTGAAAGCATTATACCAACGGTTCTAGCCAGCTAGATGTTCCTCTGTGCTGATTACTTTGCCATAAGCAAATGCAAGCGCCGCCATGAAGGCACCATGGACATATTTAGCTGGAACCACTTCACCATTGTGCTTCATATCCAATGTCGCACAGGCATCCTCAATGATTGTAGCGGTATAGCCCAGATCAACTGCTGCACGGACTGTCGCATCAATACAGTTGTGAGACATGGAACCCACAACAACCAGATGCTCAATACCCTGCTCATCAAGCAGTTCTTTCAGATTGGTTTCCAGAAAACTATTCGCGAACTGTTTCGTCACAAGCGGTTCACCATCCTGCGGCAAAACACTCTCGTGGATTTTCACACCTTCAGTACCTACGTTGAAAAACGGCGCATCTCCAGCCTCAACCACGTGCTGAATATGTACGATAGGCGTACCCTTGCTGCGACTATCTTCGAGCAAACGTTTAACGTTCTGTGCGGCCTCAACCTGCCCATTCAGTTCCCACGCTCCACCAGGAAAGTAGTCATTTTGAACATCAACGATAACCAGTGCGGACTTGGACATCTGTATCTCCATAAGTTTGTTCTTGTCGCCAATAAACTTATTCAACGCACCCAAACCACTCGATTGGCATTTGCGACATAAAACATGCTATAATTGCCAAATGAGTAACTCGAAGCAGCATCACCGCATCGGGATCGTGTCGTACACAGGCGCACAGCAATCTGCGGTTTATGGCCTCATCGACATGTTCGAGGCAGCAAGCAAGAACGACAAAAACAGCCTTCAAGCGATCATGCTTCAGGACGACCTAATCGCACCTGTGGAACCTGCTACATTCTCAGCAGTGATCCTTCCACCAAGCCTTGTCAGCGATCATCCAACAATCCCTGCCTCCGTCACCCAATGGCTGAAACAACAACACAAAAGCGGGGCCATCCTTTGCTCAATCTGCGTTGGTGCAATGTTGCTGGCAGAAACGGGCATACTGGATAACAGACCCGCGACGACCCACTGGGCAATCACAGAAGATTTCGCGAAAAAATTCCCGCAGGTGAAACTCGACACAGACAAAATGATTGTCGATGAAGGCGATATTATCACCGCTGGTGGCATCATGGCATGGACAGATCTGGGCTTGCGCCTCATCGATCATTTTGCGGGCCATACCACTATGCTGGAAGTTGCTCGCAGGTTCCTGATTGATCCTGCTGGACGGGAACAAAAGAACTATCGCCGCTTCTACCCAAATCTTTCACACGGCGATCAAGCCATTCTCAAGACACAACATTGGCTCCAGACCGCCTACAAGCAAAAGCTAACAGTTCCGCAAATGGCTGAAAAAGCCGGACTGACGGGCAGAACATTCCTCCGCCGCTTTGAAGTCGCAACAGGCCATACGCCCAATGCTTACCTGCAACAACTGCGCATAGCCGAAGCCCGTCAGCAACTGGAACAATCCAAACGTTCATTCAACGAGATAGCATGGGACGTAGGCTACGAAGACCCAACCGCATGTCGCCGCGTTTTCATCAAAATTACAGGTCTTAGCCCCGGTCAGTATCGGCAGAAATTCAGCTATCAAAGCACCACCGCTTAGTGCGTTCCCGCCAAAACTCACCTCAGATCAGTCCGGAATTGCCGCACGTAAGCATCAGTCGTGGCTCCTTTCCTCAGGAAGCCTTCTGCGTGCCCTGATGGTAAATCAACTGCCATCGATCATCTGCCAACCGCCAAATGGAGGTCCGGCGCGTGTCGTCCTCGACAACCTCATAGAACACCTGAATCAGAACGTCACTCAGCCTACGGCAGTGGTATCCCTTGATGGTCCGCCTCGGATACCCCACAGGCTTGGGAGCCAGCTCAGCCATAACCCGCGCACGATCTGTAAAATGACCGCTCCCACCAATCTCGACAAACTCATCATGCAACAACAACTCAAGCTGTTGCCGGTTCCCCCAGACAAAGTGCTCCCATAACTGATTTTCGAGGTTCTCAAGCGTGGTTAAAAGAGACATCTGGACACTCAACTTAGTGAAATTTACAGGCCTGCAATCTAAGCTCAAAACCATTTAGCCGCCGCGCACGCAAACACTCGGATTTTAGTGAAAGCAGAGCGGCAGCAGATAAACGACGGATGCCACTGCTTGCCTCAGGCTTCTTTCCGCGTCCCTTGATGATAAATCATAGACCACTGCCCACTCCCAAGCTTCCAGATGGACGTCCGGCGCGTGTCGTTTTCGATGATCCGATAAAACACCTGAACCAGATTCTCGCTCAACTTTCGGAGTTGAAAGTCCGCAATCGTCCTCGGCGGATAATCATCAGCGTCAACCAGAAGCGCCTCAACAATCTCCAAGCGGTCATACACTCGACCACTCGCCCCGATCTCGATGAAGTCTGGATGTAGGAGCTGTTCAAGTTCTTGCCGTGATCCTCGAATAGCGGGATCTAGGAGTTCGTATTCGAGAACTTCAAAGGACTTAGAATTATACATCTCGTCTTTAAAAATCTGGTTCGACCCGTTCCTTAATGCGTTTTGTTTTATACCCTTCAAGACCATCAGTTCCATCATGAAAGTGATTATCGGGATCTTTTCTCATACGCCGGAGATACACCGCACCTAACCCCCAAAGCGCCAGCCAGATTACAAAGAACTTAATAACACCCAAGATAGTTCCACCCAATATAGCAATCTCGAGTACCTCGTCCGCCCGGCTGCCGACCAGACGCTTGAACTCAGCATATTGGAACATAAAAACCATCGCCTCCACCAAAGCAGCAGACAAGGCACAAAGCAGCGATAAGGTAAACAAGCGCCACCCTTTGGGCCGCTGGAACGTCTTTTCAACAATCCGGTTTACTGTAAATCCTGCAGCAAGTATGGAAACTACCGTACCCATTCCTCTTATCTGAATATCCATACCGGACTGGGTCAGCAGTTTTCCAATGATCGCCAGCAGAGCCAAGAACAGACAGTAATAGAACAGGAACGAAAAGGCTCCAGCCCAGACACTAAACGTTTTGCGACGCATCTCGCCTCCCTGAGGCATTCACGACTTTGACGTACAAAACATTAAACACAGAGATCCGAAGGAACAAACCCGGATTTCACCCACTGAAATCAAGAAGAACTCCGCTCAGCAAGTGTCGCACACCCTCGTCCTAGGCCAACAAAAAACCCGATGCCTCTCGACACCGGGTCTTTCAATTCTCTCAACTATCTCAGCGCTTAACCGCCGAAGTCGTCCAGCATGATGTCTTCACGTTCCACGCCCAGATCAACCAACATGTTGATCACGGACTGGTTCATGATTGGAGGACCACACATGTAGTATTCGCAGTCTTCTGGCGAAGCATGGTCCTTCAGGTACTCGTTGTAGAGCACATTGTGAATGAACCCGGTGTAGCCGTCCCAGTCATCATCTGGCTGAGGATCGGAAAGCGCCACATGCCATGTGAAGTTCGGGAACTCTTTCGCCAGCTGGTCGAAGTCCTCAACAAAGAACATCTCTTTCTTGGAACGAGCGCCGTACCAGAAGGTAATCTTACGATCACGGTTCTCAAGACGCTTCAGCTGATCGAAGATGTGTGAGCGCATAGGCGCCATACCAGCACCACCACCGACAAACACCATTTCCTTGTCGGTTTCGCGAGCAAAGAACTCACCAAACGGACCGGAAATAGTCACCTTGTCACCCGGCTTCAGGTTGAAGATGTAAGAAGACATCTTACCGGCTGGAATGCCTGAGGTGCCCGGAGGTGGAGAAGCAACACGAACGTTCAGCATGATCATGCCTTTTTCGTCCGGGTAGTTCGCCATGGAATAAGCACGTTCAACTGGCTCGTCCACAACGGACTCATACTGCCACAGATTGAACTTGTCCCAGTCCTCACGGTACTGTTCTTCAATGTCGAAGTCGGTGTATTTCAGCTTGTGAGCCGGAGCTTCAATCTGAATGTAACCACCAGCACGGAAGTTCACATCTTCGCCTTCAGGCAGGTCCAGAACCAGCGCCTTAATGAAAGTTGCAACGTTCTCGTTGGAGCGAACAGTACACTCCCACTTTTTCACGCCGAACACTTCTTCAGGAACTTCGATCTTCATGTCCTGCTTTACAGCAACCTGACAGGAAAGACGATCACCACAGCGTGCTTCACGCTTAGTGATATGGCTTTCCTCGGTCGCCAGAATGGAACCACCACCCTCGTGCACTTTCACGCGGCACTGAGCACAGGTACCACCGCCACCACAGGCGGAAGGAACGAAGATCTTCTGATCCGCCAGCACGTTGAGAAGCTTGCCACCCGCCGGAACGGAAATGGTCTTCTCACCGTTGATTTCGATGTTAACGTCGCCGGAAGCAACCAGCTTGCTGCGTGCCATAAGAATGACGATCACCAGCGCAAGCACGATCAGAGTAAAGAGCGTAATGCCCCAGGTAAAGTCTTGCATCTACTCGTCCCCCTTACAGCTTCACGCCTGAGAATGCCATGAAGCCCATGGCCATCAGACCAGCAGTGATGAAGGTGATGCCAAGACCCTGCAGCCCATCAGGAACATCAGAGTACTTCAGCTTTTCACGCACACCAGCCATCGCAGTAATCGCCAGCGCCCAACCAATACCGGAAGAAATACCGTAAACGGAAGATTCTGCCAGATTGTAGTCACGCTCTACCATGAACAAAGAACCACCCATGATCGCGCAGTTCACCGTGATCAGCGGCAGGAAGATACCCAGCGCGTTGTAAAGCGCAGGCACATAACGATCGAGGAACATCTCAAGGATCTGCACCACAGCAGCGATAACACCGATGTAGGAGATCAGACCAAGAAAGCGCAGGTCAGTGCCTTCAAGACCTGCCCATGCCAACGCACCGTCATTAAGCAAAGTGGTGTAAAGGATGTTGTTGATTGGCACGGTCAGGCCCTGCACAACAACAACGGAGATACCCAGACCAAGCGCAGTCTCAACCTTCTTGGAAACCGCAAGGAATGTACACATTCCAAGGAAGAAGGAGAGCGCAAGGTTTTCGATAAAGATCGCCTTTACGGCGAGGGAAAGAAGCCCTTCCATAATCAGTGAGCTCCCTCAGATTCCATAATTTTATACTCGCGCTTCTCAACCTGCGCAGGTTTCCACGTACGGAACCCCCAGATCAGAAGGCCAATCACGAAGAACGCAGACGGTGGCAGCAGCAGCAGACCGTTTGGCACATACCAGCCACCGTTGTTCACGGTCTCTAAGACTTGCACACCAAACAGGGAACCTGAGCCGAACAGCTCACGAACAACACCAACCAGCAGCAGGATCAGGGAGTAACCCAGACCGTTACCAACACCATCAAGGAAGGATGGGATTGGTGGGTTCTTCATCGCGTAAGCTTCCGCACGACCCATCACGATACAGTTGGTGATGATCAGACCAACAAACACGGAAAGTGTCTTGGAGATCTCGTAGAGATACGCCTTCAGAACCTGATCAACCAGAATAACGAGAGACGCAATAATCACCATCTGCACGATAATGCGGATAGAAGACGGAATCTGGTTGCGCAGAAGAGAGATGAAGAAGTTGGAGAACGCTGTCACAAGCGTCACCGCAATCGCCATCACCAGCGCAACCTTCAGTGAAGAGGTTACCGCAAGCGCGGAACAAATGCCCAGAACCTGAAGCGTGATCGGGTTGTTATCGACCAACGGGTCTTTGAGCATGGAGAAGTCTTTGCCAGCCATTACGCCTCTCCTTTTTTCAGATTGTCGAGGAAGGTCTTGAAGCCCTGATCACCCATCCAGAATTTGACGAGGTTATCGACACCACGGGAGGTCAGTGTCGCACCCGCAATCGCATCAATGTGGTACTTGGAGCCATCAATGCCTGCTGGAACAGCTTTGTCGACACCAATGTCAACAGAACCGTCTTCGCCGTAAACCAGCTTACCTGGCCACTGCGCCATCCATTTCGGATTATCCACTTCCGCGCCAAGACCCGGGGTCTCACCGTGAGAGTAGAAACGCAGACCATAAATCTCGTTGCCGTCCGCATTCAGAGCGATGAAGCCATAAAGCGTGGACCACAGACCGTAACCATGGATCGGCAGGATTATGCGCTCGATCTGATCTGCATCATCACGAAGCAGATAAACCGAAGCCAGCTTTGCCTGACGTTTGATGGAAGCCGGATCATTGACCAGAGCAATGGAACGAGCCGGATCTTTAGCAGCAGCTTGCTGATCGTAAGTCTCAGGATCAGCGGCATTGGAGAACTTGCCAGCTGCCACATCAACAAGACGCGGTTCAAAAGCGCTGAACGCCTTCTCAACGTCAACACCGTCTGTGTAAAGGCCAGCAACCTTCAGGATGTTGGTCTTCTTATCCAGTGTCTTGTTGATCTCCTGCTGAGGCTTCAACATCACCGCAGCACCAGAAACAATCATGGAACAGACCAGACACAGCGCTACAGCAACTGTGATGGTGCGCGGAGCGGAGTCCAGAGGCATCGCATTGAAGCGCGCCCACAGACCTTTTGGAGCTGTTGTGTTTTCAGCATTAGGCATGGCGCTTCATCCTCCGTGTGATGTTCGCCTTCACAACGAAGTAGTCGATCAGCGGAGAGAAGATATTCCCGAACAAGATTGCCAACATCATACCTTCAGGGAAGGCCGGGTTGATAACGCGGATGAGAATACACATCACACCAATCAATGCAGCGTAGATGTAACGGCCCGGATTGGTCATCGCAGCTGTCACAGGCTCGGTCACCATAAACACCAGACCGAACATGAAGCCGCCAGTGACAAGGTGCCAGTACCAAGGCATTGCAAACATCGGGTTGGTGTCAGAGCCAATCAGGTTCAGCAACAAGGTGAAGCCGATCATACCGCCCAAACAACCAAGAATAAGTCGGTAGTTCGCGATACCGGTGCTCACGAGGAACACACCGCCAATGGCAATTGCAATCGTAGAGGTCTCACCAAAGGAACCTGGAATGGTGCCGATGAAGGAGCTCATCCATGTGATACCGTTGTTGGCCAGACCCTGCATGCCGTCCGCAGCAGCAACACCAAGTGCAGTCGCACCGGAGAAGCCGTCAACTGGCGTCCACACCGTGTCACCAGACATCGCTGCCGGATAAGCGAAGTAGAGGAACGCACGACCAACAAGCGCCGGGTTCAGGAAGTTTTTGCCTGTACCGCCAAACACTTCTTTACCGATGACCACACCAAACGCGATCCCCAGACCAACCTGCCATAGCGGCGTCGAAGCGGGTAGGATCAGCGTGTACAGCATGGAAGAAACGAAGAAGCCTTCGTTCACTTCGTGGCCACGCACAATGGCGAACAGCACCTCGAAGACACCGCCAACGGCAAGCGTTACGATGTAGATCGGCAGGAAGTACAATGCACCATGCGCCATATTGGCGAAGATGCTGTCAGGGTTGAAACCAATACCCAGCAGCGAGAGGATGAACGCTCTCCAGCCTGCTGGCTCGGTGATACCCATGGAAGCCAGTGCAGCGTTTGTCTGCAGGCCGGTGTTGTACATACCAAACAGGATCGCAGGGATCGTCGCCAGCACAACATAGGTCATGACACGCTTAAGGTCTGCGTGGTCACGAGCGTGCGGCGCAACGCTGGTCACTGTTTTTGGTGTGTAGATGAAAGTGTCCACCATCTCGTAGACGGCGTAAAACTTTTCGTATTTGCCACCCTTTTCAAAGAGCGGCGCAACACGATCAAACTTATCGCGCAAACTCACGGGTTAGCCCTCTTTCTCGATCTTATCAAGATTTGCACGCAGCGCAGCTCCGTATTCATTCTTGGAATGGCAGATGAAGGTGCACAGCGCCAAATCTTCTTCGTCCAGCTCCAGAGCGCCAAGCTTCTGCGCCATGTCAGTGTCCAGCACCACAAGGGCGCGGAGCAGCTGGGTTGGAAGAACATCAAGCGGCATCACCTTCTCATAGGTACCCAATGGAACGATCGCACGGATGGAACCGTTCTTGTTGGTACCAAACGGGAACTTCAGCTTGCTGCGGAAGAAACCGGAAGGATGCACATTCAGGTTGGACCACTTGGTCATGAACGGGCGAACCCAGCCAACGACATCTTGCTTGTGGTCTTCTTCCATCAGCGTCACCTGAGTGTGGTAACGACCGAGGAAGGCAAACTGCTCAGCGGCAATCGTGCCGGAGAGGATGGAACCGGAAACCACACGGGCCGGAACACCCGGCTGAACTTCACCAGCCAGCAGATCAGTCAGATCCGCACCAACGCGTGTTGTAACAAGACGCGGCTTGGAAGCCAGCGGCCCTGCAACAGACACAACGCGGGAAACGTCCAGCTCACCTGTCAGGAACAGGTTACCGATTGCGATGACATCCTGATAACCGATGGTCCAGACTGTCTTGTTTTCGTTAACCGGGTCGAGGAAGTGAATGTGAGTACCCGCGTTACCCGCTGGGTGCTTACCTTCAAAGCTTTCCATCTGCACACCAGCAACGCCTGCACCCGGAAGATTATCTTTCGGAGCATGGCACACGAATGTGCGGCCGTCGGTAAGTTTGGAAACAACCTGAAGCCCAGCTTCAAACGCGCCAGCATTCGCATTGATGATCACACCAGCATCCGCTGCAAGCGGGTTGGTGTCCATCGCAGTTACGAAAATGGAACGCGGCTGCGTTTCAAAAACGGGAACCTTGGAGTATGGGCGGGTACGGAAACTTGTCCAAAGACCAGACTTGGCAAGCTGCTCACGAACGACAGATGCGTCCAGAGTTGCCAAAGCGCTGTTTTCAAACTTTGAGAAAGCGATCTGTTCTTCATTGCCGTCATCCAGTTTAATGACGATGGTTTCCAGAACGCGCCGTGCACCACGATTGACTGCTTCAACAACACCAGCACCCGGAGCAACATAGTTGATTTCTGGAGAACTTTTGTCGTTGAAAAGAGGTTGACCCTTTACGACGCGGTCGCCTTCAGCAACCAGCATCCGTGGCTTCAACCCATTGTAATCCCCACCATTCACGGCAACACGACGAACCGTCTGACCCTTGTGGATCTCCTGGTTCGGAGCACCGGTGATCGGTAGATCCAATCCTTTTGTAATCTTCATCCCTTACCCTGTCAGGCTTCTTTAGGGCAACCAATAGATGTTTGCGGGATATCTGCGGGTAAATGCTGCTAAGTCATTCTGCTATGTACAAAATGCCGCGCACGCGGATTATTGACTTTGAAAAGTCGAACCGAGATAAATCCCCCCACAGATCGCTGTTTCAGCAACAAAGCCCGAGCATTGCTGAACATCACTCATCCATGGCTCCGGTTTGGAGTAACCGCTCGCATACCACTAAAGTGCGGATCGGTCAGCTATTCCTACGGATTTATGCGGGCCAATACCCTGATATACCGCAAATTTCAATAGGGATTCGCAATATTGACGTAACGGCAACAATGCTGTTTAGCGAAATATTTTTCTCAAATAAGTTTTCCCCTAACTTTTCACATACACGCAGTTCTACGTACCATTTTCTTCGTTTTCATCTATCTCTGATCTTAGCTGGCACAGTATCAAACTCTATTTAACTTGACACAAAACTAGAATAGGCCGATTACGCAGGGAAATGAAAAAAACTCTGAGGCCGAAATGCGCTTCCTCATTACAGCTCTCGCACTCATCTTTGTCACAGCATGTGTACCCAATGACCAAAGCCGAGAGGAGATTATCCTTCACGGCAAGACCATGGGCACAACATACAATGTCAAAGCCATCAAAGGGTCGTCCTCTGTAACAGAGCAGGAATTGCAGCAGCAAGTTGACGAAGCTCTTGTTGGTGTAAACAAGGCGATGTCCAACTGGGATAAAGAGTCGGAAATCAGCCGCTTCAACCGTTCCACCAGCACAGAATGGACGCCGATTTCCCGCGACTTCAGCATCGTGATGCAGGAGTCCCTGCGCATTCATAACCTGACCAACGGCTACTTCGACGTAACCCTCGCCCCCCTCATCGAGCTGTGGGGCTTTGGAACCAAGCAGGACACTCCTCCGCAGCCAAGCCCACTTGAGATCCGCAACGCGCTGGACTCCGTCGGCATGAGCACCATGCTCGAGTTTGAGACTGATCCACCGGCACTGCGCAAGGTCAACACAGACACCACTGTCAACCTCTCCGCAATCGCAAAAGGCTTCGGCATCGATAAGGTCGCCTCTGTTCTGGCAGACAACGGCATCGACGAGTATCTGGTCGAAATCGGCGGCGATCTGGTCACCAGCGGCAACAACGCTAAAGACGAACCTTGGGTCGTCGGCATCGAAAAGCCGGACTCTGGTGCCCGTACCGTTCAACACGTTGTCCGGGTAAGCGGCAAGGGCATGGCAACCTCCGGCGACTACCGCATTTACAAGGAAGTCGACGGCGTACGCTTCTCACACATTATTGATGCTGCATCCGGACGCCCGGTCACGCACAAGCTTGCATCAGTGACCGTAATTGCTGACAATGCAATGCGTTCTGATGGTCTGGCAACAGCTCTCCTGGCAATGGGTGACAAGCGAGGCATGGCTCTGGCGGAGCGTGAAGGGATTGCCGCATTCTTCATTGTGCGCGAAGGCGACCACTTCATTACCCGGTCGTCCAGCGCATTTAGAAAATTCGAGCAGTCGACAGAGAAATAACGGAATATCGAAATGGCAACTTTCATCATCGCGTTTATCATGCTGATCCTGATTGTAGCAGGAATGGCAATTGGGGCCGTTTTCAGAAACAAGCCAATCACTGGCAGCTGTGGCGGCCTGAACGCCATTGAAGGTGCAGACCACTGCGTCGTCTGTAAGCGTGAAATTGACCCGAACAGCCCGCTTCGCGAAAAGCTGCAGCCTTGCAAATCCAAGCAGCCAATCGAAGAGCACAGCGCAGCTTAACAATGCACCATTTCAAGATATTTTAAGGGGCCGCAAGGCCCCTTTTTCATGCCTGCTATGGGTTCTTGCTGTAGTCGCGCGCCGCATCAGGCCCTTCACCGCCAAACAGCTTAGCAAAGAACCCGGCAATAATTCCGAACAGAACGCCAATCACAACAAACCCAATGCCGAGGAACAGACTTCCAAGCGTTGGAAAGATCCCCTGCCCAATCGACGTCAAGCTGTCTCCACTAATCAGCCACAGCAGTAAGTTCATCCATCCGCAGACATAACCACCGGAGAACCAGCTCGGCATACTGGCCTTGAGCAAGGGGTGATAATTGATCAGACCGATTAGGGCGACCAAACCACCAAGCGTCACGCACCACAGAAGCAATCCGAACTGGACCACAAAGGAAACATTCAGATTTAACCAGCTGATGAGGTAGAGGCACAAGAGCCCGAACGCCAGCCCAAACAGCTTGGCTGTAACACCTCGTCTGAACAATGATGGCTTCCCAAACATTCTCTTGGCTCCTATAGGTTGCACCCGGCAGGCTTCTGCCAGGTGAGCTCTAGGATAACCCAAGGGTCTTAAAACTAGTTTTCCGCAACCATAAAGTTATTTGCTCGCCCAACCAAAGTCGAAAACGCCAAGAACCATCAGCAAAAAACTGATGAGAGCAATCAGTCCGAACACCCAGCATCGCAACTTCCATCTCGCCCCTTGCCCCTTCCAGGCATCCCGAAACAGACGGCCACTCAAGACAAAGACAACCAGAAAGATCACGCCGACCCAAGAAGGCATTACACCAATGAAGTTTGAGAGCTGGTCCATTTCGCCTCCGCTTGATTTTTGCCTCTCTTTAGTTCCGCACCACAAAAAAGGCAAATATTCAAAGCAGTAAAGCCCGCCTCCTGCTGACTTTAATAGTCAAAGCCCTCTATTCCTCGACAGCACCTAAAAGACAAACATCCAATTTCCGTTCACGTAAACAGTGATACATGTCTCTCCAAAACCGATAGTCTCACCAATCTTGCAAAGCTTCTGGCTGTGAGACACTGCAAACTTACATGTACCTTTCATATCTATTTTTGTTATTTCGTTGACCTTTCCACCAAGGCAGACTACAAGGCCCACGAAGACAAAGAGCTCGCTTGCCATTTGCCGCCTCATGACCCCATGAGTGAGCGGAAGCGATGGGTAGGGCAACAAAGCTCTTGCTTTACAGATAATGACCCTCCTCGAAAGAAATACTACATGACGATACCTGAAGGGGTTGCCCCGGCGCTTTCTACCGCACTAGAAAAGCGCGAATACACGTCTCTCACTCCGGTCCAGACCGCCGTACTCAACGAAGACCTGAAAGGCAAAGACCTTTTGGTTTCTGCTCAGACAGGCTCTGGTAAAACAGTTGCATTCGGCATCGCAATCGCGCCGGAACTGCTGGGTGACGCAGATCGTATGGGCCGGGCAAACGAACCTCTTGCATTGTGTGTTGCGCCAACCCGCGAACTGGCGATCCAGGTCTCCAGAGAGCTGGAATGGCTGTACGGCGAAGCTGGCGCGCGTATCACCACCTGTGTTGGTGGCATGGATATGCGCCGCGAACGCCGCAACCTTTCTGCAGGCGCACACATCGTAGTTGGCACCCCAGGCCGCCTGCGTGACCATATCGAACGTGGCTCCTTTGACACCTCCTCACTGCGCACAATCGTCCTCGACGAAGCAGATGAGATGCTGGATCTCGGCTTCCGTGAAGACCTCGAATTTATTCTTGGTGCAGCACCGAAAGAACGCCGCACTCTGCTGTTCTCCGCAACCGTTCCTCAGCAGATTGAAAACCTTGCAAAGCGCTTCCAGCGTGATGCACAGCGCATTTCAACAGTCACCAACCGCGAGCAGCATACCGATATTGAATATCGCGCCATGCAGGTCGCTCCCAACGACCGCGAAAACGCGATCATCAACGTCCTGCGTTTCTACGAAGCACAGAACACCATCATTTTCTGCGGCACCCGCGAGATGGTCAAACACCTCTCCGCACGCCTCGGCAACCGTGGCTTCGCAGTGGTTGCCCTGTCCGGTGAGCTGAGTCAGGCCGAACGTAACCACGCCCTCGGTGCCATGCGTAATGGCCGTGCCCGCGTTTGTGTGGCGACCGACGTCGCAGCACGCGGTATCGACTTGCCAAACCTGGATCTGGTGATCCACGCAGACCTGCCAAACAACGCAGAAACATTGCTGCACCGTTCTGGCCGTACTGGTCGCGCAGGCCGTAAAGGCGTGTGTACGCTGGTTGTCCCACACACCCGCCGTCGCACTGCATCCCGCCTCCTGAGCTTTGCAAAGGTGAAGGCAGAGTGGGGCCCAGCTCCGACTGCACAGCAGATCCGCGACAAAGACCGCGAGCGCATCCTTGCGTCCTCCGATCTGCAGGAAGCACCGAGCGAAGAAGATCTGGATATGGTGAAAGAGCTTCTCGAGAAGTTCTCTCCAGAACAGATCGCAGCAGCTTACATGCGTCAGATCCATCAGGGTCTGCCTGCACCGGAAGAACTGCTGGCATCCAGCGCCAACTTCAACGAAGATAAAGAGCGCCAGCCACGCAAGAACTTCGACAATGGTGTTTGGTTCCGCCTCAACGTCGGTCGCAAGCACAACGCTGAACCACGTTGGTTGCTGCCAATGATCTGCCGTGCAGGTCACATCACCAAGAAAGACATCGGCTCCATCCGCATCTTTGATGCAGACAGCCGCTTCGAGCTCGACGCAAAACTCGCAGATGCCTTCTTGGAAACCGTCAAAGAAAACGGCACTGGTGAAAAATCAATCACCATCACCCGTATTGAAGGTAATCCAGAACGCAGCAGCAGCGGTCGTCCGGGTGGCAGACGCAATCACCGTAGCGGCGGTGGCGGCGGTTACCGTGGTGAAGGCGGACGCGGCGAAGGTGGTCGTGGCCGTGGTCGTCGTGAAGGCGGCGGTGGCGGTGGCTACCGTGGTGGCGAAGGTCGTGGTCGTGGACGCGGCGAGGGCAAACCCGGTGGCGGCAAAAGCTTCCGCGACAACCGCGGCGGCGAATAAGCCTCACATACCAGAATTTGAAACGGGCCTTCGGGCCCGTTTTTTTATGGTACACGTCCCGTTTCAACAAACACAAATACCACCACATGGTCTCCCATGCAGTGTTGAAGCGGTAATCCCGTAAGACGGGTGGAGCAAGGCGAACAGGCTCTGCCTGCGCTACTTGTTAAATTAGTTTCTTCGGCATCAGCTACTCGCCTCGCCCGGGTCTTTTATCATGAACGCGCGGGTTCCTTCTCGAACAGACGTGACTGACACATTGCTGTGCCATTGGCAGTTTCCTGCCACCGCCGGACGCCCTTCGGAACGATCTCATTTCCCCTATACCACTGCGGTCTCAAAAGGGGACGCTTCACCGGACCTCCCGACACAATACGTTACCTCGCGCCGGTAGCCCAACCCCACCCACGCCGAGGGATGGACGGTCCACCCCTGCCCGATTGCGTGGGCACGAAAACCAAGATAAGCCCAGAAAACACAAGGGGGATAAGTTTTTTACACACTCACCCTCCCCGTCATCCCGCACAAGCGCAACGCGATGCGGGATCCAGAGCTGCACAGCGCAACCTGACTGACTTACACCCCGGAACACCAGCACCACGTCAGTGCTCCGATATCCCAAACGCTACACGGCAAATCCCTGACGTTTCAGCTGTTGGATAATCTGGTCGATCTTCTGCAGAAACTGAGAACGGTCTTTGGGGGAGAATGGTCGCGGACCGGAGGTCTGCTCACCGAAGCTGCGTAGGTCTTCCATCAGGTTACGCGTTGCCAAGGCCATTCCGATGGATGCCTCGTCAAACACTTTTCCTTTTGGAGACAGCGCGATCGCCCCTGCTTTCACCACCCGGTCAGCCAGCGGGATATCCTGCGTGACAACAATGTCACCCGGCACAGCCCGGTCTGCAATCCAGTCATCAGCAACATCAGGGCCTTCCGGCACAATCACCCGCTCAATATCCATATCCCGAGGCGTATTGATGAAACTGTTGGCGACTACAAACACCTTCAGGCGATAGCGGTCAGCAACCTTGTAAACCTCGTCTTTAACGGGGCAAGCATCGGCATCAATGTAAATAATAATCTTCTTTGCGCTGGTCACAGCGGCTCTTCTCCTGCGTTTATCAGTGCTTTAGTCGCGCAGGAGAGATCACCTTGTCAATGAGGCTGGCCATTTCAAGCACATGCCAATCCGTTCCGGCCTGTCCAAACAACATCAATCCTGTTCCCGGCGTGCCATGCGCGTTCATCGGAATGGTCGCAGCACATCCATCTACCCAGTTCACGGCACTGGTGTTTTGCGAAAGGCGGGGACCAAATTTACCTGGATTATCACGCGCATCATCAAATAGAGGCGCAACGACGGGAACGGTCGGTGCAATCAAAACATCGAACTTGCAGGCCATCTCTTTGAACGCACGTATGGCCTCTGCCCGTTTAGAACGGGCTTCCTCTACGTCTTTACTGGTTACCTCCGCAGATTTAAGAATACAGTCAAGCACATAAGGATCACACGTCTCTCGAAGGCCTTCCAGATAGCCACCAATCAGAGCCATGGTCTCATAGCCAAAAATGGTGCCGAAAAAGGTTGCACTATGCGACAGAACCGGCTCTGAGACCGGCGCAATAATACCGCCCGCATCCCGAATGGCCTGAAGTGACCGGTCAAAATCCACACTGACCTGCGTATCCAGACCGACAGCCATTGGGGAAGCCACAAGCCCCACATGCAATCCATCAAGGCTCTTAATCCGGCGAGGTGCCGGGCATTGGCCGGAAAGCACCGCATACATCCGTGCGCACATATCAAGCGAACGCGCAATCGGACCAAGCGTGTCAAACGATGGAGAAAGCGAGAAAAGTCCTCTGGTTGAAATGCTCGCACGCGTTGGCTTAAAGCCATAAAGCCCGTTAAGCGCTGCCGGAATACGAACTGACCCACCTGTGTCGGTGCCAATCGCAGCATCGCACAAACCCAGCCCAACACTCACCGCCCCACCGGAACTAGAACCGCCGGGAATGCGCAGCGGATCACTCACGTTCGGCGGCGTCCCATAATGCGGGTTTATCCCAAGGCCGGTATAGGACATCTCACTCAAATTGGTTCGTCCAAACGGCACAGCCCCCGCAGCACGCAACTGAGAAACAATCTTGGCATCCTCACAGGCCGGCGACCGCTCCCGCAGGAAGGCAGCGCCGGCGCTGGTCACTACGCCTTGCTCATCAACCATGTCCTTAATAGAAACAGTCACACCGTGAAGCGGAAGATCGCGGTGGAACGCCTGCACATTCTCATCAGCCTGCCGCGCCTGCCGCGCAATGCGCGCTGCATCAAACTCGATAAAGATGCTCTCGATAATGCTATCGGGAAGATCCATAACCAGATCAATACAACGCCGCGCCTTATCTTCAGCCTGAAAGAAAATGCGTTTTTCACGCGCTGATCTGGAAAAGCTGCTCATCCAAAGCTTCCTGAAAAGAACCCTATGCAGCTTGATTGTTGGCCAGTTTGGCAGCAAAACACAATCAGTTGTCTCGGTAAGACCTACCAGTCTCTTAATGTGGTGCCTGAAAACAAAAAGGAGCCCGCCAGCACGACTGGCGAACTCCCTGAAATTGTATCGGATACGAGCTTATCGCTTCGGCTTGTTAAACGCCGCTGCCAATGCCGCCGCCATCGCATTGTTTGAACCAGAGCTGGTATCCGCTGGCTTCTTGCTACCACGAGGACCACCACCACGGTTTCCGCCATTCGAGCGATTGCCGCCACCCGGACGACCACCCTGATTGCGGTTGCCACCACGATCTGCCTGACGTTCCCGCGCACTTTCGCGCGCATCCGCACTGTCCTTGCGCATGGTCAGACCAATGCGTTTGCGGGCAATGTCCACCTCAACAACCCGCACCTTCACAATATCACCCGCCTTCACCACCGTATGCGGATCATCCACAAAGCGATCCGCCAGCTGGGACACATGCACTAGACCGTCCTGATGCACGCCGATATCCACGAAGGCACCGAAGTTGGTCACGTTGGTAACCGTCCCTTCCAGCATCATACCGGGCTTAAGATCCTGCATGGTCTCAACACCATCCTGGAAGGAGGCGGTCTTGAACTCAGGCCGTGGATCACGCCCCGGCTTTTCAAGCTCGGAGAAGATGTCCTTCACAGTCGGCAGACCAAACTTCTCATCGGTGAACTCTTTCGGGTCCAAAGAGCCAAGCATATTGGAACCCATGATCTCACGGATATCACGCCCACACGCCTTAATGATTTTTTTAGCCAGAGGATACGCTTCTGGGTGAACAGAGGACGCATCCAGCGGATTGTCACCATCCGCAATTCGCAGGAACCCCGCACACTGCTCAAATGCCTTTGGCCCAAGCCGGGAAACCTTCAGCAACTGTTTGCGGTTCTTGAACACACCAACCGTGTCCCGATACTCAACCACCGCCTTCGCAAGGCTCTCCGTCAGGCCGGAGATATGTGCAAGCAACGGTGCTGATGCGGTGTTGAGGTCAACCCCAACCGCGTTCACCGCATCTTCCACCACACCTTCCAGCGAACGCACCAGCTTGGTCTGGTTCACATCATGCTGATACTGCCCGACGCCAATTGACTTCGGCTCAATCTTCACCAGTTCCGCCAACGGATCCTGCAAGCGCCGCGCAATGGATGCCGCCCCGCGCAGCGACACATCAATGTCCGGCATTTCCTTCGCCGCCAGTGCAGAGGCAGAGTAAACCGACGCACCCGCCTCATTCACCATCACCTTAGTCGGGCGATGCTCAGCCGGAATGTCCTTGAGCAGATCCGCCGCTAGGCGATCCGTCTCACGGCTGGCAGTCCCATTGCCAATCGCAATCAGGCTCACACCATGCTTGGCTACCAAAGCCCGCAGTGTCGCAAGCGAGCCCTGAATGTCATTGCGTGGCTGGAAGGGGTAGATCGTCGCCGTATCCACCAGCTTGCCGGTCGCATCCACTACAGCCACCTTCACGCCGGTCCGAATACCCGGATCCAGACCCAGCGTTGCACGCGGGCCAGCAGGCGCCGCCAGCAACAAATCCTTCAGATTCCGAGCGAAGACTTTGATGGCCTCTTCTTCCGCCTTGTCACGCAGCTCGCTCATCAAATCCAGCTCAACGTGAAGGCCAATCTTCACTTTCCATGTCCAACGACACACATCAGAAAGCCACTTATCAGCAGGACGGCCCTTATTCTCAATCCCAGCCGCATCTGCAATCATCTGCTCAACCGGCTTAACGGCGGAAACGTCATCCTCATCCACCTTAAGGTCCAGCGCCAGAACGCCCTCGTTCCGCCCACGCAACAGCGCCAGCGCGCGGTGACTTGGAATGTTCTTCCAGTTCTCGGAATAGCCAAAATAGTCAGAGAACTTCGCCCCTTCCTGCTCCTTGCCAGCAACAACTTCCGCTTTCACAGCCCCCTGACGGGCCACATAGTTCCGCAGTTTACCAACCAGCTGAGCATTTTCCGAGAACCGCTCCATCAAGATCTGGCGTGCGCCATCCAGAACAGCCTTGGTATCCGCAAAGCCCTTCTCCGCATCGATAAAACTGGCAGCTGCGCTTTCAGGTGTCTTGTTTGGATCACCCAGCAGCAAATCCGCCAATAGCTCAATGCCAGCCTCACGGGCAATCTGCGCCTTGGTGCGGCGTTTCTTTTTGTAAGGCAGATAGAGGTCTTCAAGTGTCGCTTTGTTATCCGCACCAGCAATCTGCTTTGCCAGCTCGTCGGTAAGCTTGCCCTGCTCCTCGATAGATTTCACAATCGCTTTGCGGCGATCTTCCATCTCACGCATATAGATCAGGCGCTCTTCCAACGTACGCAGCTGCGTATCGTCCAACCCACCTGTCGCCTCTTTGCGGTAACGCGCAATAAACGGAACCGTAGACCCGTCATCCAGCAACTGCACCGCAGAATTCACCTGCCCCGGCGCACAGCCAATCTCTCCAGCAATTCGCTGGGAAATCCGCAATGCAATATCCGCAGGCACCGCACCCGCTTTTGCAGAAGCGGAGGAAGAAGCAACAGAGGTCAGATCAGACATTCAGCACTCTTGATTATGTTAAAACAGAGTACTCACAGTAGGTCTGCAATGCGGGCAAAACTAGGTGCGATAGAGGAATACGCACAGGGAAAGATTATGAGGAAATAGCGCGGCGTGGTGAAGGAAAACGCCCACAGCTTCAGTTTAAAAGAAGTTCCTCAGGATCGCCGAAACCGTAACAAGCCCGGCAATGGTTACGAAGATGTTGGACAGCGCACCTCTGTATTTGGCCAAGGCTGGGACAGTTCTAATGGCATACATCGGCAGCAGGAATAAAATGATAGCAATGAAAGGCGCAAACAGATCCCCAATTACACCAATTAAGGGCAGTTCAATGATTGCCGCGAGCCATATTGTTCCAAAGAAGAAAACAAACAAGACAGCACTGATTTTCCTCTCTCCAACAAGATTGACCACCTCTGGTGATCCCACTTTCAAAAGCCCGGTCAAGGCTTCCTTTGAGCCAAGATAGAAGGCGAGGAACGAGGAATAAATTGCCGTGATAGTAATAATTGGGCCGACCACTGAAATAACAGGTAAATCGAGGGTATTTGCGAGAAAGCTGAGAATGGTAATATTTTGCGATTTTGCCAAAGCGAGTTGTTCGGGTGAAGTCGCTAGCACGCAGCTCAGGACGAAAAACATCATAAATGCAAACAGCATTATCGAGGAGAATTTCAGCGTTCGATCAGATACTTCCTCCGCCTTATCTCCGTGGGTATGCCGCAGCACATACGCCATTATCGGGATCGCCGGAGCATAAAATAAAGCGAACACCATTATCGGCAGCGTCCTATAAACCTGATCCACGATAGTTCCAGCGCTAGGCATACTTCCAATCTCTACCGCAGATAAGGACCACTGCGGAATGAGGTAAATAGAGATACCGAATAGAACCAGAATGAGCGGGAAAACCAAAACCTTAAAGGCCTCCAGAACATACCTGAGGCCAAAGAAAGTTGGAGCAAACATTATAAGCAGGATTATGCCTGAAAGCTGCCAGCGGACTAAGGGGCTGCTTCCCAATTGTGTTACCAGAATATCGTCAATCGTATTGGTCATGGAGGGGCCATAGACCAATATGTATGGGTACAAAGAAAAGAAATAAAACAGGGTAATCACTAAACTTACTTTGGCACCGAAATGCTCTTGCAGCACGCCAGAGAAATCAGCAGCTTTGTTTATCGAGGATAAGGCAAAGCGACCAAAGGCTAAATGGGGGTAATAAGTTAAAGGAGCTGCAAGGACGGCGATAATAATCAGCGGCCAAATTCCCTGTAGCCCCGCCTGAATAGGCAAGAACAATATGCCCGCACCAACGGCTGTTCCAAACATGGAGATGGGCCAGACAAGCTTTTCCGAGTTCAGAAAGCCCGCAACCTTTCCCCGTTTTGGAGAATAAGAAGTCCTCGTGGCATCCATTGTTTTTCTTAGTTTTTGATGGGAAGCGGAGATGCTTCCCTGCCTGGATTTTATTTAGTCTTGCTCACAAAGCAGAAGGATTCGGACCTCTTCGTTAGCCCGTTATCCATGGTAGTTATCTCAAAGAACCAGCTAAGTTACAAAAAAGGCTAGTATATGACGCAGTAATTCCGCTCAAATCAAAGCCAATAAATCTTATTCAATACTGTTAATTAGAATTATCTTTAATATAATATAGAGATTGGCTTGCCAATTACTTCAGTATTTTTATAATTTATAATAAATAATTACGAAAACGGAGACTCCCGTACGCTCAGGAACTTTATCTTGCAAAGCAATATTACGTTACTCACTCAAGATACCAATATAAGTAATATCTCATCTCCGTTTGACCAAAACTAAAATACAGTGTCATTCAAATCATGAACCTATCGGGGAGGGGCATGAGCTGCGGTTTGATCTGTTCTATCAAAGGTTGGAGCTATCAGCGAAAAGGATATTCTATGTACCTTAATAGGCGGCTTCTCATGGATCTATGTGATTACATTAGCAGGACGCGAGGTGGGTTTGCAGAGCCCATTGAAGATCTCGATACTAGCTCATTAATCTAGCTTGCACCAGACTAAATATTTGAAATATATAAGTGATATTTCGACATTTCAGAAATGGACTCCTCAATGAGTACTTATAGTGACCGTCTTTTGAAGCTCATCGTGATGAGTGATATTCACCTATTACCAAGGGGCGAGGTGAAACGAGGATTGGACACAGCACCCCGCTTTGATGCAGCGCTTGATAGTGTCCAGGCATTTCACATGGATGCAGACCTGTGTGTCTTTGCAGGGGATCTTACGGAGAAATCCGATGTCAAGGCGTATGAGCTCTTTGATAACCTGCGCTCACGGATCGACCTGCCCCAGAGAGTTCTATTAGGAAATCATGATGATCGCGATGTCTATATACGTTGTGCTAAGGAGCCTATGCAGGATGAAAATGGATTCATCGAAGGCTATGAGGATATCAAGGGACATCGTGTCCTAATGCTCGATAGCTCCGAACCGGGAAAGACACGTGGCGGATTTTGCGACAAACGCCTCACCTGGGTGGTGGAGCGCCTAGCTGAAGCCAAGTCGGCAGGCCTGAAGGTAATCATTTTATTGCATCACAATCCATGTGCTTTGCAAATGCCCGTAGACACCTACCGGCTGTCGGAGCCGGAAAAGTTATTGGCTGTATTACATGATAGTAAAGCAGAAATCATCCAGATAGTAGCCGGTCATTGCCATATAACTTCAGCGGGTAGCTGGGGCGGTTACCCATGCGCCACGATTTCCGGTAACCAGCACCGAGTTGAGCCATTTTTGCGTGGGCGCAGTGGCCAACAGGCATGTTATGAAGACCCTGCCCAATATGCGGTGCTCCTGTCTGACGGAACAAACTGTGCGGTGCACTTCCAAAACTATATCGACCAAAGCACGGTGATGGATCAGCTATTGTTTCCGGCAAAAATGAATCAGGAGTTCGAGAAGCTGGATTGATAAGACGGTACACTGGAACCAAACTCCATAAGGAAACCTGATTTGAACGACGGCTTTGTTTCAATAGGATACCTTGACCGCGCTTTAATGGGTTACCGTCTACACCTCAGGTCTGTTGGAAACACGCACAATCAGAACTAGGATGAACGTAAAACATTGAGAGCCCTACACTCAGGCGAATGGCAGGTATAGTCACCAATCGCCATACCGCACTTGCGAATACGTGTGCACCGATTGCAGCTACTATGGGCCCAAAGCACCCTGACTTCTGCAGCTTAAAGCCGGAGACAGGCTCCCGTCACCGAACAACCGTAATCTTCTGCGCGGCACGGGTTACAGCCGTATACAGCCATCGTGTCTTGTGCTCGCGGAAGGCCCAGCTCTCGTCGAAGAGCACCACGTCATCCCACTGAGAACCCTGAGATTTATGTACGGTCAGGGCATAGCCGTAGTCGAACTCGTCGGCGCGGCGGCGGATGGCATAAGGGAGTTGCTCGCTACCTTCCTCAAACATCGCAGGCAGCACCTTCACCCTAATCGCCTTCTTGGAGAGATCATCCTCTGACATTACATCAAAGCGCAGCGTGTTACCGCGTGGCGGACGCAGGCGGGAAACCTCCCACAAGCCACCATTCAGCAGGCCCTTGGTTTTATCGTTGCGCAGGCAGACCAGCTTATCGCCAACAGAAGGCATCTGCGTCGTGATACCCTTAAGGTCGCGGATACGGCTGTTATAGAGCCGGCGCGTCTTGTTGGTCCCTACCAGCACCTGATCAGAGGCAAGGATGCGTTCCTTGTCGATGTCCCGGCGCGAAATCACGGAGCTGTCGCCATACTGGCCGAAATCCAACTCCTGACCGTCACGAATATCCATGGACATACGCACGATCGGATTGTCTTTCGCCTGCCGGTGAACTTCGGTGAGCATGAGATCCGGCTCTGCCTCCGTGAAGAAGCCACCCCCACGCACAGGCGGCAGCTGAGCAGGATCACCCAGCACCAGCACCTTCTTGCCAAAGGAAAGCAAATCGCGGCCCAGCTCTTCATCCACCATCGAACATTCATCAATGATGATCAGATCAACCTTTGCCGCAGGGCTATCGCGGTTGATTGCAAACTGCGGGCTTTCATCCTCATCATCATCGTCTTTCTTGGTGCCCTTGGGGCGGTAGATCAACGAGTGGATGGTGGAAGCATCTTCACAGCCCTTCTGCCGCAGCACATGCGCGGCCTTGCCGGTAAAGGCGCCAAAGGCAACCTCGCCGTCAAACCCTTCTGCCAGATGACGCGCCAGAGTGGTCTTGCCGGTACCAGCGTAACCAAACAAACGAAACACCTGCGGGCCATGTGAGCGCATCCAGCGCGCAACTTCAGTCAGGGCATCATCTTGTTGGGGAGACCAATCCATTCCAGACCACCTGTAATAACTTCCTCAAACGAACTTGAGTAATAAACGAAGCTGAGCTGAAACGCCCCCGTTTTCTTAAAAAGGTCAACAGGACACTCCAAATTGAATTTGTAAAACTTACGTGGAATTCAGGCACTGTCGCTAGGGTTGCGCCAGCCAATCAATTTCGGAGCACCCCATGCCACTGTGGAAGAAGAGTTCCAGCAAAAGCCCTGACGTTTACACCACAACACACGCTATACAGGGCCTTGCCAAAGACCACATTCCCGAAACCGGAATGAGCCCGGAAGAAGCATACAACCTTGTCCGGGACGAGCTGTACCTGGACGGCAACGCACGACAGAACCTCGCCACGTTCTGCACCACATGGGTGGAAGACGAAGTCCACACACTCATGGCCGATTGCATCGATAAAAACATGATCGATAAGGATGAATACCCGCAAACGGCAGAAATTGAGGCCCGTTGCGTCCACATAATCGCCAGTCTTTGGAACTCTCCGGAAGCTGAAGATACAATTGGCTGTTCCACCACCGGTTCGTCAGAAGCTGCCATGCTGGGTGGCCTCGCCCTCAAATGGGCGTGGAGAGACCGCCAGAAGAAGGCAGGCAAGCATCACGATAAACCCAATATTGTCTGCGGCCCCGTCCAGGTGTGCTGGCATAAGTTTGCCAAGTACTTCGACGTCGAACTGCGCCAGATCCCGCTCACCGAGGGCTCGCTCCACATGCAGCCCGAGCAGTTGAAAGACTACGTGGATGAGAACACAATCTGCGTGGTCCCAACCCTTGGCGTAACATTCACCGGCGTGTACGAACCAGTCAAGGAAGTCTGTCAGGAGCTCGACAAGATCCAGTTCGAAACCGGACTAGACATCCCCGTCCATGTGGATGCGGCATCCGGTGGCTTCGTTGCCCCCTTCCTGCACCCCGAGTTGGTGTGGGATTTCCGCCTTGACCGCGTAAAATCCATCAACGCTTCCGGCCACAAATTTGGCCTCGCCCCTCTGGGTGTTGGCTGGGTAATCTGGCGCGATAAGAAAGAGCTGCCAGCTGATCTGGTGTTCAACGTTGACTATCTGGGCGGCAACATGCCCACGTTTGCCCTCAACTTCTCTCGCCCCGGCGGGCAGATCATCATCCAGTACTACAATTTCATGAGATTGGGTTACGTAGGCTACAGAGCCATCCAATTGGCCTGCGCAGAAAACGCGCACTATCTGGCCAAGAAACTCTCTAAACTGCCAGAACTGGAGGTCCTTTACGACGGCAAAGGAGCCCTGCCCTGCGTGTGCTACCGTCTGAAAGAACCGAAGAAAGCCCACTACACGCTCTACGATTTGTCAGAGCGGGTGCGCATGAGCGGATGGCAAATCGCCTCATATCCTCTGCCAGCGGACATGCAGGACACAATCGTCCAGCGCATCATGGTGCGCCACGGCGTTTCCCACGATTCTGTCGAACAGCTCTTTGAGGATATTCGGAAAGCCCTGAACTATCTGGGCAAAAACAACATCAAATGGTCCGAGGCAGGCCCAAGCTTCTCTCACGGGTAAAACGCTCCGTGAGAGAATGAGTTTTATGGTCAGGCCAGCTGCTCAAGCAGCTGCGCCAGATACTCCGGCTCATCTAGATGGTTGTCCACCATCAGCTCAAACTCTTTGTAAGTCGTCACATACTGGACAGCGCCGATCAAATCCCGCGTCTCGCTTTCACGAGAAGCCAGCGGATGAGATGACCCATTCAGCCCCGCAAAGTAAGCCTCAACAAAGGCCTCACCCAGAGACTGGTCGATCTCGCAGAGGAACGGATAGACACCAACCACATCGTAGACCGGCAAATCCCAGCGGCATTCATCCCAATCCAGAAGGCCAACCAACTCGCCAGTGCTTTTGTTGATCAGAGTGTTCCCCGGACCATAATCACCATGGATCAGATGCTTGGTCTCATTCAGGCTTCCAAGCTTACCCAGCACCTCATCCAGAGCCCTGTCCACATCCGCCCAATATGCGGTGCTCAGGTACTTTGCATCAATGCTCTTGGAGGCTTCCAGCTCGGAAAGCGCCGCCAGCAGGCCTGTCCCGGACTTTAGGGTCTGTTTGCTCACACCCGGACGCTCGTTCTCCGAAAACCGAAACACATCCCGCTCCTCCCAAAGCTTGATGTGCACGTTTGCCAAGGCCTGACCGGCTTGCCTGCAGGTCTCAACCTTATCCAGCGCAGGTGTCTCACCTTCAATCAGCTCAAAGAGAGAGTAGTGCGCACCCTCCACTTCAGTAACGCGCTCCTGATTAACACCGTAAAGTGCCTTCGGAACCTCATAGCCAACGATATTCTGAAGCAAATCCAGACATTTGAATTCCGAAAGGATCTGCGCCTCGGTCTTGTTTGGGTTATGACGACGAAGCACAACAGACTCCTCGCCGTCTAGTTCTCCCAACCATGTTTCGTTGGCATGGCCTTCTCCAAAAGAGGACCACTTAGTATCTTCCGGCAAGGCAAAAGCTTCATCAAGGAGCTTGATTTCCTGCTTATTCATTTGCATCCCCCATTAAATCGCCAAACTCTCCCAGTGCATAACGGGTATTGCCATCGCGACCCGTTACACGTTCCGCATTCAACATTGAATTGACAATGGCTTCTTCTGTAGCTTCTGCAGCCGCTCTAAACACCCTGTCAATTCGCCGCTCATCCACTTGTTCCACCGAATGAGTGCGTTTTCTGCTCTTTGTGTCGACAGGGTCCGCGGTTGTGAATGCCAAAGCTATATCGCCACTTCCGTGACCAAGAAATGAACCTGTTCGTACAAGTCCTACAGATGTGCGCGCGGCAACCCGCTTCAGCTGCCGTTCACTCAACGGCAGATCGCTGCCGATAATCATGATGATCGAGCCCTTCTCCGGCCCGCTTTCATCACTGACCAACTGCTGTTCAATCTGCGGCCCAACATGTTGGCCACCCAGAACCAAATCGGGCAGGCGGCCCATGTTGGCAAGCACCAGCGCACCCACATGATAGACGCGCTTGCCAACCTTCACCTGGCGAGAAGCACTGCCAATACCGCCCTTCAACCCATAACAGGACATGCCGCGTCCGGCACCAACAGCACCTTGCGCAAACTCTTCCGACACGGCATCAATCGCCTCCTCGGCATGATGCGGTCTCACCTTTAACGCACTGATCTTATTCAGGAAGGCATCATTGCATTCAAACACCACCGGATTAATCGTAGCCTTCATCAAATCGATTTCCGGCGTTTGCTCAAGCGTGTGCCGGATCAATCCTTCACTCACCGCACCAACGCTAAGCGTATTCGTCAGCAGGATCGGCGTTTCCAGCTCGCCCAGTTCCTCCACCTGCACCAACCCGATGCTTTTGCCAAACCCGTTAAACACATGGGAGGCAGCACGCGTTCTCACCTCAAACGCATTCTCGTCGCGCGTGGTGATTGCAGTAACGCCAGTCTGGCAGTCTCCATCGGCAAGCGTCACATGCCCAACCTTGACACCCGGAACATCACAGAGTGTGTTCCGCTGCCCTTTTGGCAATGACCCGATAGTGATTTCCTGAAACATTCCAACCTCTGGCACAAACTCTATTCCACTCAGGGGACACCATTCCGATTTTACCGCCAGCATGCAATCAGCATCACCAGCCAATCAAACGATCTCTCCTCTTAAATCCCTAATATTTTCAATAAGGTCGACAAATATAAACGTAGGTGGATAATTGTAAATTGCCATAATAAATCGGAGAGTGGTCAGCTAACTAAAGATCATTCCATTCCAAGCATCCGAATCTTCCTGCATCATAACAACAGCTCTGAGCGCTGGAAACTAACGCAGCTGCCCCAAAGTGACGCATACTGTCTGCGGCATCTAACAGGCAGATATGGGGGAGCCCCCTCGCACAGATACTAGCGAACGCCCTTATTTGAACTGATCACCAAAGAAGCCGATATGGTTGCGCATTTCGCGGCGCGCCGCTTCCGCGTCCCGCGCCTTGATCGCATCCCGAATTGCCTTGTGCTCTTCAATACCATGCCGGTGAGCAAACTCCGGTAAAAGCGGGTACAGCCCCTTACTCATGTTCATGCCCACCAAAATCTGTGGCTTCATGAGATCATAAACAGCCGCCGCATAGTCATTCTTGGCCGCACGGATCACAGCACAGTGGAACCGCATGTCACCATCAACCGTACTGACAGAATCCAACCCGTCGCGGTGGATCTGCGCGAGCGCCGCATCCAGCTCCGTCATCTCCTCATCCGTCCAGCGTTCCGCAGCAAGGGCCGCCATCTCGCCTTCAAACACCATGCGTGTTTCTTGGCATTGAATTACATCGCCAATACCGGAAATCTCAAACTTGCCCAGTGTGGGGGCAAACGGGGTTGGGGTGACGTGCTCTTTAATGACAAAGCTGCCAGAGCCGCGCACCGTTTTGATGTAGCCGTCTTTTCGCAAGCGCTCCATGGCGCCGCGCACGACAGGACGCGAAACACCGTACCGCTCACAAAGCGCACTTTCAGTGGGAAGCTTTAACCCTTCAGGGAATTCTCCGGAATCGACAGCTTCTTTCATCTTGTCGTAAACCGCATTCGAGAGGTTTGCTGGACGGGCCACCGCTCACACTCCAATTATTTTTGTTTTTCTCAGCTGTTTGCAGCCAGTTGGATACTATTGACTTACAACAACCACCCTAACCTAACAAGCTTGCTACCCTAAGCCGAACCCAGCCCGACCTCACAACAACATCCATTAAAATTAACCATTAAATTCATAGGGTTAAACCAAACACAAACAGTCTTGTATAAACAAACAACCGTGTCCTATTACGTAACTGCGACATTATGTAGTCTACTTATTTACAGGTCTTCTAACTAATATTTCAGGTAGAGATTCAAAGTCTCTACACGGTATAGGGGGGAATATTATGCGTCGACTTCCTGTCAAAACTATTCAAGGTGCAGCAACCGACTTTGGCGGTACTTTGATCGTAACCAGCATTCTGGTAGGCGTGCTTTATCTGATTTTCACTTTTACATAAGACCTGCTGGATTACAGCGCATACGGGCAAAGGCAACTGTTGGAGAGTAACAACTCTCTACTGGCGAACTTCTGCAAGTTGAGGCACTCTTGGCGAATGCACTCAAGCAATCTGCAGATGACCGTTCAATGATTGATGTTTTACAACTGACCCCTTATGCGCCCGACGAAATAAACGAGCAGCTGGAAAACCGCTTCTCGGTTGCGCGTTATTGGGAGCTTCAGCAGAATGATGCTCTTATGGCCCGAGTTCTGCCAGATATTCGTATTGTCGCCACCAAGGGGGATTTCGGGCTCTCGGGCGAGCTGATGGCGACCCTGCCAAACCTTGAGCTCATCGCCGTCTATGGGGCTGGCTTCGACAAGATTGATCTGGCACAGGCACGTGGGCGTAACATCATCATCACAACCACACCGGACGCTCTCACTGAAGCCGTAGCCGACCATGCCGTCGGCCTCGCACTGGCCTCCTCGCGCCGGATTGCCGAGGGCGACCGATTTATTCGCAGCGGAGACTGGCGCACGCAAAAGCTCGGCATGGGGTACAGCCTGCGCGGCAAGACACTTGGCATCTTTGGCTACGGGCGTATAGGCAAAAAGACTGCGGAGATTCTGGGCGGCACATTTGGGATGACCGTCTTGTATTGCGACCACAATGCCGCCCCCATGCAGAACGAGCAAAGCCGCGCCACATCTCTGGAATTGGCTAAAGACACCGATGTATTCCTCGTCGCGGCACCGGGCAGTCCTGAGACAGAAAACGCGATCGATCTCGAGGTCATGGAGGCACTGGGCCCTAACGGCTTACTCATCAACGTCGCCCGTGGTTCACTGGTCAACATGCAGGACCTGATCACAGCCATTGAAAGCAGAAAACTTGGCGCAGCCGCGCTTGATGTCTTTCCCGATGAACCCAACGTGCCGGATCAGTTGATCACATCCCCCTTCACAACACTCACACCCCACATCGCAAGTGCCACATTCGAAACCAGACTGGAAATGGGACGCCAGATGATGCTCAGCATCGCAGCCTGGCAGGAAAAGAAAGAGGCGTACAACCAGCTCCTGTTCTGACCCCACCTGCAAACTTGCAGAACAGACAGAGCCGCATCCAACAGCACGCGGCACTTCCGGATTTAAGATCACAATGCCACTACTCGGGACGCGGTTCGTCCCAGAGATTTTCCCAGGTGTAAGGGCTCCCAGGCAGGAAATAGTTGGAAGCCCCGGTCGCCCGACGGCGCTTCCTATCCAACTGCGCAATACGCGCCATGTCATGCTCATCAAGATCATACTCAAGCGTAGCGATGTTCTCCGCTAAACGTCCTGGATTACTGGACTTCGGCACCACAATAATACCGTTCTGAATTGACCATTTCAAAGCTACCTGAGCTGGTGTGGCACCATGCTTCTCGGCAATTTCCTCAATCACAGGATGGGTCAGAACCACATCTGTCCTCTTTGACTCAGACAAGTCAGCAGGCACCCCCCGTGCAAGAGGGAAAAACGCGGTCAGTGCGATGTTGTTATGCAGGCAATAGGAGCGTAGATCGTTCTGCTGGAAGAAGGGATGCAGCTCAACCTGATTGACTGCCGGCGCAACCCTCGCCTCCATAATAAGACTATCCAGCTTCTGGGTACTAAAATTGGCAACACCAATCGTGTTTACCGAACCATCATCAAAACAGTCTTCCAGCGCCCGCCATGTATCCATCAGGGGCACCTCATCCAGCGTGAGATAATCCTCAGCACTTCGAGGCTTCAGCACACCTTTCCTCAAAGCCACCGGCCAATGCATCAGGTAGAGGTCCAGATAATCCACCTGCAAGTCAGCAAGAGACTTCTCGAGTCCCTCTCTCACATCCTCAGGTTTATGAAAGCTGTTCCAAAGCTTGGAGGTGATAAAGAGGTCACTGCGCTTGATGCCGTCTTCCTTCATCACATCTGCGATCGCCTGACCAATCTCAGCTTCATTGCCGTACATGAACGCACAATCGAAATGGCGATACCCAGCCTTCGACGCTGCACGAACCGCAGGATAGGTCTCACCCTCTGCAAAGCCCACCGTCCCAAGGCCGATCATTGGCATCTTGTAGCCGGTAGAAAGCGTCTTTGATCGCATAATGTCCCCTGTCTCAAAAAACCTGCCAACACAGGCTGGCAGGTTTTCTTATACCGTATGCAACAACAGATAAAGACCACGAGATAAGGCCCCGTCTTGCTTCAGAAGAGAACCCTTAAGCCAAGTATTTGTTAAACACCTCAAGAGCAGCCAGCTTACGCGAAAGATTTCCATCCAGCCATTGCTCCAACGCGCCAAGAACACTTTCCTGAGCATAGCAGCGCAGGCACAACGCAGCCCTCGGAATAAGGACACCGTTTTCCATCTGCGCAGCCTCGAAGATCTCACCCAATGCATTCACATCTGCATCCGCACTCACAAGCTCCATCGCGGCTACACGTAAACCACGTCGCGTGCTCTTCAGATAGCTACATACATCGATGTTAGCCTCAGGCTTTCCGGCCAAAATTTTCAGAGCTGAGGCAGAAACAGCATCGGTCTTGTCATTAAGCGCAGCAATCACAACAGCTTCAGCCTCAGGGTTGTACGAGGTACCAAGCAGCTCAACACGCATCGCACGCACAGCAACATCGTTCTCAGGCGGCAAGGCCAGAATACGCGCGATTGCCTCTTCAGAAAGCTCCAACCCATTATCAACCAGATGGACAAGGCTCTGACTGGCTGCAAAACGCACCTGCATTTGACGATCAGACAGTGCAGAAATCAGCGCATCAATCAACTCTGGACGCTTTGCATCCCCACAGATGCGCAGAGCCAGCAACCGAATGTCCAATGCCGGATCATCCGGACGCCCCGGCACAACCCGCTTCTTCTCGATTAGATCATTCGCAAGCTCAAGAAAACGCATGTCTTGCTTGCCCAGCTCCACCGGCTCTTCCGCCAGTTTCTCGATTTCCTCATCGGTGTTCAGGATCGCACCAAGCGTGGAACCTGGGAAGGCAACAACGTTGTCAGGCAGATCTTCCACACGCTCAATCGCCCCGTCCGGCACCTCATCAGCAACAGCAGGCTCCGCACCGGCAGTCACACTGGCCACCAGCTCCTCAGTAGAACGCTCTTCTACAACAACCTCCTCTTCCGCGACCGCTTCAACAGGGGCAGCCTGAGGTTCAATCACGTTGCCTTCGCGGTCGATCTGAACGCGCGGTGGCTTGTCCTCTCCCTTACCGTTATCACCAAGGTCAGAGGGATCCTTCTCCTTTGCACTGTCCAGAATATCCTGCTCATGCGCTTCAGGCATCAGCTTGCCGGAAACAGCCCAGACCAACTGCACAGCCGCATTGTCCGCAATATCCCCTTCCCCGTCAGAGAGCTTGGCAAGCGAGTTCAGTGCAGCAAGACGGATTTCCTGTTCTGCACTCGTCACCTGCTCTTGCAAGATAGCCAGCCCTTCAACGCACGGCTTCTCACCATGCAGCACAATGAAGGCTTTCAGAACAGGTTCTTCCTTGCGGTGCGTCGCAATCTCGGTCAGCAACGTCTCCGTTGTCTCATTCTCGATCTTAGCAAGCACAGGGATCAGCGCTGCAACAAACACATCGCTTGCACTACGCAAGGATCGCTCAATACGCTCAATCAGTGCCTCCGGCTTGGCGATCTCACCAGCAGCCATCCGCTCAAGTGCCATCACGCGCAAGGTGTCTTCCTCATCCTCAAACGCCACTTTCTCCAGTTTTGAGAACGAGAGTTTACCCAGAGCCTTTAGCGCCAACCGACGCATTTGCGGCGCACTGTCAGCAAGCAGCACAGCCAGATCCGCTTCTTCACCACGTGCCATCAGCACTTCCGCAGCAGCAACACGCACATCCGGATCCGCATCCGCAAACAGAACGCGCAAAATCTCGCCAACACGCTCATCCTGTACAGTAGAAAGCGCACGCGCAGTGTGTTCCCGCACCCGAGCCGACGCATCTGTTGCGAGTGTGGCCAGCTCAAGCAAACCAGCGGCCCCCATCTCGGAAAGCGCCACAGTCACTTCGGGCCAGACCTCCTGACCAAACGGATCGCGCGCGGCCTCCAGCAAAGCGGCAGCCGAGGCTTCACACTTCAGCGTGCCCAGCGCCAGAATAGCTTTACGCTGCACATCCAGCCAATCATCCCACTCAGCCCCGTAGCCATCCCACGCCACCTCATCCTCGCAGCGGTCCTTAACGAGCTTTGTCAGCCATTCCTCAGCAACCGCACCGCCCACAAGGGCAAGCCCGTCAATCGCAGAAAGCTTCACCTCCAGCACAGGATCATTCAGCAGGCTCCACAACAGCACATCAGCATCCAACCCCTTGTCCGCGCGGATCAAAGACTCAATCGCATCACTGCGAACATCTTCACCCTCATCCCGCAGCGCGCTGGCAAGCGCTGCCTGAGCAGCCGAAGTACCAAATTTCCCCAGTATCTGAGCGGATAAACACTTTTCTCGCTCTTCGCCATTTGCAAGCAACTCACAAAGGATCTTCACGAGCTTATCGCTCGCTTCGCTTGGTTCGCTCACAAAGTCCTGATCCAGATGCCTGGTGGAAACCGTCATGATTGGCTCTTCTCCTCAAGCGTGTTCCCGGAAAGTGGAGACCAGTTCTCAGGCAACAGTACGCAAAAACTAAAACTGGAAGCGGCTTGGATAAGCCCCTTGGCACAGACAAAGAAAAGTACTGGCGGGGTTCAACCCCCGCCAGCTCGTGTGTTCCTATGCAATATCGCGACGTGCGAAAGACATGGACCGGAAACTATCCTTGTATGGGCTTGTGCCGATCTTCTTGATCCGGCCAACACCCATCTTGTAGTTGTAGTTCCCGCTGATCCAGTCCACCACACGGCCAGACAAAGCGTTCGCTGGCTGTGCAGTGTGCAGGAAGTCCATGTAAAGCATACCCTTCTTCAGCGCCGGGGTAACAATGGCTACCGCAGTAATCGCTGCTTCGGTCAACTCGATATGGCCGGCTTCCATCAGTTTGGTGAAGGTGAAGTCATCGCCCTCAATGCCCACAGTGGTGTCTGTCTGCACCGGAATACGGTCAGAGTAGAGCATCACGTAGTCACCGTTCTCGATACCGCGCTCTTTGGCGTCATCTGGATGAATTTCAACCCAGTTCTCAGGCCAGCGCTGCACGATGTAAGGACGACGGCGGTCATCATAACCGGACTGCCAACGCTCGTTGATACGACCGGAAGTCACCCAAAGCTCATCATCCTTAGGCTTCATCCATGCCCAGTAATCGGAGAACAGGCTCCATGGGCTCTTTTGGATGTTGCACTTACCCGTTTGAGAGTTGAAGTGAGTGAGCTTCTTGTTGTAGCGATTGGAACCACTTGGACCAGTCTCGGACAGCTCACGGGTTGTGTCATGCAGACGCTTGGTCCCCTGCAGGGTGCCATCTTCAAGCATAACAACCGGACCCTGAATACCGTCCGTGCCGAACTCGGCAAACTTTTCGTGAAGTGTCTTGCCTTCCTTCTGCGCAGCAACCTTCAGCATAAAGAAGTCTTTGCGGCTGCCACGGGAGAATCGAGCCGCTTCTTCAAGCACTTCGTTGGAGTTCTTCCAATCGTAGCCCTTAAAGCCCATCTTCTTCGCAAGGTTCGCAACAATCCACCAATCCGGTTTCGCTTCACCCGGTGCATCGTAAAATTTTGGATACAGCCGCAGACGACGCTCACCGTTTGCACGGGTGAATGTGTCTTCGCCCCAACCAGCAGCCGGGAACACGATGTCTGCGAAACGTGCGCCAATCGGATCTACGAGGTAGATGTCCTGGTTCACAACAACCATGCCACCGCTATCGACACGCTTCTTCAGCGTATTGATGATCGCTTGCTTGTCGTAGGAACGCACCTGATGCGGGTTCTGAACAGTCAACTCCTCAAACTTCGCTGCAAGAGACTGGGACCCACACATGGACTGGATCCAAGTGTTACCAATCACATGAGCAAAGCGGGTGTGTCCACTCATCAGATACCGGTCCGTATCCATTGCACGGCGCCGACGGCCCGGCAGCTTTTCAGGAGACTTGTTGCGTGGGTAAGACCCACCCTTCAGGCCACCACGCTGGTGACCACCAGCACGGCCAATAACCTGACCCGGACGACCACCACAGCCACAGATAATACCAAGCGAAGAAATCGCATTGGTGTTACCAGTGTTATTGGACCAGTAGAAGCCCTTCTCGATCATGATGGACGTCTTAGGGCGAGACCCATCTTCACGTGGTTTCGCCATCCACTCAGCCGCCTTGTAGATTTTCTCTACATCGATCTGAGCAATCTCGGCAGCAGCTGTTGGTTCAAACTCGTCCTGTGCCATCAGCCACTTAACGAAGTCATCGTAGCCGTCGGTCTGGAACATGCCCCATGTGGTCCGCCACTGCCAGGGCGTGTTACGTGTCCCCTGGCCGAAACCTGAAGAGCTTTCCCACTTGTTGTTGACCCAATCACGGATCCATTCAGCGTCCTGCCAGCCATTCTCGATGATCACACGAGCAATCGCATTCACAACAAGAAGGTCGGTTCCCGGCTGAATGTCCAGCCACAAACCACCATTCTTCTCGGCATACGCCACACCAGCGGTCTTACGCGGGATCATGAAGATGGTCTTCTGACCATTCTGGATTGCAGGCATCATCCAGTCAGTGAACAGGATGGTTTTGGACTCGTAAGGGTCCGTACCGCACACCAGCAGCGTCTCGGCATCCTTCCAGTCCTGATAGGACGGACCGAAGTTGTCGAACCCGGCGTCCCTAAAGCCCGGCGTGGACGTCACATCAGACGGCGTGTCGTGGAATGTGAAGTTCGCGGTGCTGACAGAGCGCAGAGCATACTTGGAAATCGCGTAGGTGTTTTCCATGTAGCCGTAGGAGAATGTCTTCACGCAGAAAGCATTCTCACCGTGCTTCTTGATGACGTGCTTACCAACTTCCGCAGCAATCTCCAGAGCCAGATCCCAAGTGACGGGCATCAAAGTGCCGAACATGCGGATCATCGGTGACTTCAGGCGATCGCGGGTTGGGGTCTGCGGGTTGTAAACCTTCTTCGCCAGCGCACCACCACGGATAGAAGAATTACCATTGATGTTTACATGCTTGGTATCTTTATCCGGAATGATGATTACATGGTGAGGTTCACCCTTGTGCAGCACAACGTTGTACTGGTTAGGAGCAACCCATGGACCCAGCGGATCAACCGGGAAGTCGACGCCAAAGGCATTTTCAGCAGCTTTCTCGCCGCCCACCTTGCCGCCCTTCACAGGCCAGCGATAGATCTTGTAACCACACGCTACGATACAATAATCACATGCAGTGGAAAGAACATCAGCATCTACCGGAGGCAGCGGAATGTTTGTCCCAGGAATGTAGTAGGGAGTTGACATGATTTACTCCTCACCCTTTGAGATTGTCGTAGCGGCCATAGATCAGCCCGAACATACCGACGGCATAAACATCATCACCATCCAGCTCGAGAAGGACCTGAGGTAGGCTCTGGTAAGCCTGACCGGAAATAAAGATACCGTGGCGGGTTAGGTCAAAGGTGGTCAGGTGAAGGGGGCATGGGCCCAGCGCCTTATCACCTTTTTGATAAGTCCCCTGAAGCGGACCACCCTGATGCGTACAGGTGTAGTTGAACGCCACAATGTCCTTGTCAGCCCCAATACCGCCGCCAGCTTCCCTGCCCAGCTTCACAATCATGGACTCGCAATAAGCGCCTTCGTCCGGATAGTTGAAGTCGAGCGGCTCATCCTCTTTCAGATCAGAAAGCTTACAAATGAACTTGCGCTCATACGTGGAGACCATGGCAGGCATCTTCGCGGAGGAAGGACCAGACTTGAGAGCCACCATAACGGTGAAGGTAGAAATACCGGAAGTCAGCAGAAACTGACGGCGTGTCATCACACAGCGCTTGCCGGTTTTTGCGATTTCCTCTGGGCCGTTAACGACCTCAACCATCTCAGGAGAGACGGACTTAGGTTGATGTGTCATCTCCATCTCCTCTTAATTCGTTACAGCCGGAAGTGGCTCATACTCAGGAAGATCAGGTGTCTCCATGGTAAGACGCTCGCCAGAGAAGCTCTCTACGAAAGCAACCAGATCAGCTTTCTCATCGTCGGTCAGACCAAGAGGCTTAATCAGGTCAGTTTTTGTTGCTGCCCAGTCATTGGTGCCACCACCCTGATTGTAGAACTCGACCACATCTTCAAGAGTCTCCAGCATGCCGTTGTGCATGTAAGGAGCGGTGTATTTGGTGTAACGCAGAGACGGCACACGGAACTTGCCCAGATCGGCTTCTTGCTTTGTCACGAAGTAAAGGCCCGGATCATCCTTCCACTTGCGGTATTTCTCTTCCGTGGACCCCTTTGCTAAAAGCTCAAACCGGAAGGTGATCTGCGCAAGCTCGTCTGTTTCCCAGCCGTCATAAGCTGGAACGCCGAGGTTGTAGTACTTCTGGTTGGAGATCAAAGCACCATCGTGACAGGTGGAACAGCCAGCCTTACCGGTGAAAAGCTCCATGCCCCGCTTCTGCTGATCACTCAGAGCATCATCATCACCCAGCATATAGAGATCAAACGGAGTATCACGCTGAACGATAGACCGCTCAAACGCAGCAATCGCCATATAAGCGTCACGCATCAAAGGATATTCGGTGCCGAACACATCGTTAAAGCGCTCACGATACTCAGGAATAAACGCAAGGCGCGCTTCCATCATGTCGTCTTCACCGTTACCAGCAACACCACCACGCGCAGCGGTGCGGGCTTCAGCTTCCAAAGACTTGGAAATACCAGTCCAGAACAGGTTACCGTAATAAGCGGTGTTCACGATGGTGGGCGAGTTACGCCAGTGAACTGTACCCGGGTAGCCCAGAGAGATCTTGTCTGGGAAGTCCCAGCCAAGTTCTGGTAGGTGACATGCCGAGCATGGCATGGAACCGTTACCGGACAGGCGTGGATCAAAGAACAGCAGCTTACCCAGCTCAACCTTTTCAGGTGTCATCGGGTTATCTGGTGGAGAAGGCGGCTCTCCCAAAGGAGCCAATTCCGCAGGGCGTTGTTCTGCAGCTTGAACACCAGCTGCAACTGCAACAATAGAAATACCAGCAAGTGCAATCACACCAACGGTTCTTTTGAATATTGTCATCTTAGCAGCCCCCTAATTCTTCTTGTTCCGCCAGTCTTCGATCAACTCGTAAGAGTAGTCGTCGGCTGCCCAAACGTATTCAGGAGTGTCGAAGCTGTCGCCAGACAAGGCCTTCAGGAACGCAACCAGATTGGCCTTCTCGCTGTTCTTCAAATTGAGTGGCTTCAGACGTGCATCTTTGTTGACATCATCACCGCCGCCTTGGTTGTAAAACTCTACAACCTCTTCAAGGGTCACCAGCATGCCGTTGTGCATGTAGGGCGCGGTATAAGTCAGCTCACGAAGAGTAGGCGTCAGGAAGGACCGTTTGGCCTCTTCCTTATGATCCCGGATGAACGCCCCCTGATCCTCGCGTAGGTTCATGTAGTTGTTCACCCCCATGAACTTCGCGTAGGTCACATAGGTGATGTGACGTAGCGGGTCCGACCAGATCTCAGGGTTGTTTGGAACACCGATATTGTGCGGTTGATCATCTGTGAAGCGGTTGCCGGAGTGACAGGAAGAACATCCTGCTTTGCCCATAAACAGCTCATAACCGCGTCTTTCCGAAACAGTCAGCTCGCCACGGTCAAACCCGGAACCTTTTGATCTAATGGATTTAAGAAAAGCTTCTAATGCACTGCGAGCACCACCATTGGATGGTTCTCCCTTACCCGCAGCTTCAAACATTTTAACGTAAACCGGATCCTGCTTCAGACGCTCCTGCATGATCCGCATATCCATGTTCATGATGTAGGTCTCGGTGATCATGCCACGAGACACATCGTTTAGGTTTGTTCCCAAACGACCATCATGCATCCAGGCTTCCCGGAGCCCGACATTCGCCAGTGTTGGCGTGTTACGGAAACCCTCTGTCCCAGAATATGCGGTAGAGAGCTGTTCGCCATCCGTGAACGCCTTAGCTGGTTCATGACATGTTGAACAGCTAAGGTTGGTGTCACCAGATAAGCGGCTATCAAAAAATAAACGTTTTCCAAGTTCCACGAGAGCAGGATTCTGCTCAATCTTTGCAACAGGCCCCAAATCTGTTGCAAATGCCGCAGTGCTCGTCATCAAAGCAATCGATATACTGACGAGAAGGCGCATTGTTACCCCCAATTTGCCTAGGATGACGCCGGCGAGACTCAATATCAGGACAGCATCGATCCGCTAATACCCGCCATTTCTGCATGGGGTTGGACTGCTTTCATTGATTACAATCAGGAGTTAGGTACAAGAGTTCCAAACAACGAAATTTTTCTCGCTTGTTCGGGTAAGAAAACATTGAATAAAAGTAATCCGTAGAATATTGATTTATATCAATGTCCACGAGAACTGGGGACTTTACGCCAAATCACGCAAAAAGCGGGGAGCTTAACGCATGTCGGGGACAACCCCTCCAAAGATAGTGTCATCACCTGACCAACTTTCTTTTGAGTG
Organism: Pseudovibrio japonicus; assembly: GCF_014651595.1. Lineage (GTDB taxonomy): Bacteria > Pseudomonadota > Alphaproteobacteria > Rhizobiales > Stappiaceae > Pseudovibrio > Pseudovibrio japonicus. Next base: position 61,821 of record NZ_BMXE01000012.1, read on the forward strand.
TGTTCAGGAGTCCTGCGGATTTGAGGGCGAAGAGTGCATTTGTCGCCCGATGCATCTCCATTTTGACAAAGCTGAATTACGCTCCGCCAGAACCATCGAATTGAACGAAGGGGACCAGCTCGCGCCGGAAGATTTTCCCGAGCCTGTCGTCTTTGCAGTTCTCAATGGTGTAATCGCTATCGAGAGCCACCTGAGTGATGGCCGCCGCTCTCTTCTCACGCTCCGCTTCCCGGGCGAATATCTGGACATGAACCGGGCGGATCGGCACGCCTCAGGTGAAGTGGTCGCGCTCGCGCCAACAAGTGTGAAGCTTGTTCCGCTCAGCATCTTTGAAGAGTTGCTTCTGAAGGATTCCAATCTGCGCCGCATCTACTGGCGTCGCGCAACCGACATCATGCACCAACAGTTCGACCATTCCTCTGATCTGGGCAAAAAGACCCCGACAGAACGCATGGCCTCCTTTATCTTCGAGCTCCGCAACCGCATGAGCATCCCGCGCTTTGTAGAGGAGTTCACACTCCCAATCTCAAGGCAGTCCATCGCGGATTATCTTGGCCTGCGCGCAGAGACCGTAAGCCGTGTTCTCAAGGGTCTGGAAAAAGAAGGCGCCGTCAAGCTGATCGGCAAACACAAGATCGCGATTCTCGATTTCAAAGGCCTGCGCATGATCGCGAACGGCTCCCGCCCACGCCTGTCCAATCACCGCTGATCAATCCTTGCAGCGCTAAGAGCTGGAAACCACACCAGCTCTTCCAAGCTCTCCTCACCTTCCACGGTATCATCGGGCACAGCGCCCTCGCCAAATCGGGCGTAGGATCACACCGCCATCTCTTCAACGCCAACCAGTTCAAAAGAGCCCAGTGGAGTCTCAACGCCATTGAGCAGCACGGCCAGCCTGTGCTCACCCTCATAATACCGGCGTGTCGTAATTGGCCTGATGTTATGCTGCCCCACAACACTGAGAGTCTGGCCGGCTTTCAACGTCCCGCGCTTCAGCTTAAAAACCTTGGGCGCCAGCTTACCGTTGGCTTTGCGGTGGTACAATATGAAGTCCAGCATGTAGGAGGTCGCCTTATCTGATGAGTTCTCAATCTCCACTGAGAACCCCAGCTTCGATCCAAACTCTACCCGATTATCTCTCAAGGTCCCCGAAACCACCTTCACATGCTCCGGGTCATACCCCAACACCGCAAGGCTCGGTAAATGCGCTGCCTTCACATTGCTCCGCAGCGCATGACGCACCAGCCGCTCTGTCTGCACAGAAGGCTTTTCAAGCCACCTCCCACAAACCTCCGCGACCAAATCCGGATGATCCTTGGAAATATCGTTGAGGTGATTAGCAACAGAGCGGCGCACATATTCCGTCTCATCGTCCTTGAGCTTCTCTAATAACGGCAGACACTTCTCCGGCGCCTCAATGAAACCTTTCAGTCGAAGCCCCCAGGGCAGTCGCGGCCGCGTTCCTTCGGAAACAAGTCGCCGCACATGCGCGCTCTCATCCTCGGCCCATTCAGTCAGTAGAGTCATGGCTTCCGCCTCGTATCGCTCAATGAAAGGCCGAATAGCAAACTCGGCTGAAAACCGGCAGGTCATCTCCTTCATGGCGGACATAGAAAGCTCAAAGTCCTCCAAACCATAAAGCAGCACGTAGTCCGTAAACGGCATGGTGATGAAGCCGGAAAGCCCACTGGACCGACTATCCCACAGCGGCTCATCATCCATAGCCAGCGGCGCCGAAAGCGTAGCCAGCATAATCCTCAGGGCTACGCTATAGTCCTCAGGCAGATGCCGCCGCAAACACCGAGCCAGATGGAACGACCGCTCCTTCAGCTCCAGATCACTCAAGCCATCCATCGCGTCAACAATGAAGCCAGCTGCATCAAAACCGGAATGAACCTCTGCTAACGCAGAGGCCATCCGTTCAATCGCGGCTTGATTAAATAACTCTTTGAAAGGTTCAGCCATACGTTCCCACCACTTGGAAGAATTCCATCGCCCCCGCTTTACGCGGCTGGTGCTCGCGGGCGCTGTCTAGCAGAGAAAAATAAGCCTGCCCCGCTGCATGATCCCCTGCCGCAGCAACAGCTTTCTTGCTGGCACTGTCGTTCGCCCACACCACAATATCAGCATAAGCACCATCCGCATGCTTTACCAGAGAGCGCCGCACAAACCCCTCAAACCCGTCCAGAAACTCATTCTGAAACCGCTCAGAAGCCTCCAAAAGGTCTGCTTCTGTTTTATTGGGAGACAGGTGAAATGGTGCAAATTCAATAACTTGATTGGTCATCTTTATTTTCCCGAAATGTTTGGACGACCTATTTGTATGGACAACTATGTCACTTAATGACATATTTCTTCAATGAACCTACAAAGAAGCGGAACAACCAGAGCAACAGCGCTGAAACGCCTTGACCGGCTGGAGCAAATTGAAGCTCTGCTGAAATCTGGCGACTGCCCGACAACGCACGATCTGGCGGCCGAGCTCGGGATTTCCCAGCGCACTCTGTTCCGTGATCTGGAATTGCTGCGCGAGCGTGGTCTTCCCATCGAAGCGGACAAAGGCCGCGGCGGCGGCATGCGCCTTCAGTCCCGCTGGGGTGTTGGCCGGCTCAAGCTGGAATACAAAGAGGCAATTGATCTGCTCATCAGCCTCGCCATCGCAGAAAACATGCGCTCCCCGCTCCTGCTGGCCAACCTCAAGCCCATCCGCAGAAAGCTTATCGCCTCGTTTTCACCTGAGCTTCGATCACGGGTCGACACGCTGAAATCCCGCATCTGGATTGGAGAAACTGCCTCTCTTTCCGTCTACGGCTCATTTGAAGACATCGACAGTGAGGCCATGAGCCCGATCAACGAAGCATTCTTGATGAACAAGTGTATTCAGATCGAATACAGCGACCAAAACAACAACCTCTCCAGCCGAACCATAGAGCCGCACTATCTCTTTCTGAGCTATCCCGTTTGGTACATCATGGCCTGGGATCACCTGCGTAACGCTGTCCGCACATTCCGCCTCGACCGTATCAGACACGCCCAAACACTGGAAAAAAGCTTTGCCGTCAAACCAAAGCAGCCCTTCATAGATGCCATCGACGGCATAGAGCCCTCAACACCTTAAGAGCTAACCCTATGCGATAAAAGAGAAAACAAAAGCCCGGCAGAACACACCGCCGGGCTTTCTTCACTTACTTCGTCGCCGCGAGCTGAGCGCCAAGGGCAGCAAGCTCTTCAACGTGCCAGAACTCCTGGATCTTGCCGTCTTCAACGCGGTAAACCTCAAAACCAGCAATATCAAAGGCATTGCCGTTCGCGTCAGCACCGAACAGACCATCTGTGTTGGTGCCTTTATAACGCCAGTAGATCAGCACCTTGTCGTCACCGATTGGCTCAACCATTCCAAGCTCATGACGGGAGTCCGGCGCACCTGCTGCCAGCGCCGTAAACGTACCAACTGCAGCCTGCTTGGCGTTCTGGCCCGGGCGGCCATTGTGATCCACCATATCATCCGCGTAGAACTCGGCCAGCTTGGCTGGGTCAAACGGACGGGTATCTGCAACCTCGTAGAATTTACTCAGAAGATCAGTTGCTTCGGTCGCACCGGCAACAACGGTTGAAAGAGCAAGAGCTGCTGCAGCCGCAGCAATCTTCAGTCTGTTCATTGGAGTGTTTCCCTTGATTTCATAAGTCAGGCCCCATATGAAACTCTGGAAGCAAAAGGTCTAGTACGCACTATTTTAGCGCCTAGTATACATAAGGGTACTGCACACAATGAGCGCAGAAGACACCGACACACCCGGCGGAGCCTTCATCGGCTATAAGACCTGCCCGGTACGGCGAACACTTTCCATTTTGAACGGTAAGTGGAAACCATTGATAATATACGAGCTTTTACCCGGACCTTGCCGTTTTAATGAGCTAAAACGAAGGCTACCCGGCGTCTCCCAACGCCTTCTGACTGCGCAGCTCAGAGCTCTCGAAGCCGATGGAATCGTAGATCGCAAAGTGATGGAAGTCGTCCCACCGCATGTGGAATACTCCCTTTCAGAGAAAGGTAGATCCCTGCACCCGGTCCTTCAAGCGATGGAGATATGGGGCGAGAACGAGATCAAAAACTACCCGATCTCCTAATCCTTACGCTCGTAGTGATAGGTGATTTTCGGCTTATCTTTGCCAAACAGAATCTTCAGAATCACAAGGGGAACTGTGATGGCAATGATAGCCAGCATCAGGCCGGAGGCCATCCCTATCACAAGCAGGATAAACGCCAGCAAAGCCATTGCGAACAGCAATGCAATCATGCGTCCGGTCAGGTACTCCAGATACTTCATCATCACCATCTCCATGGAACGCACTGTGTTGGTTCTCGGATGAACCAACACCTGAGATGCGCTCGGACCAGAAACGAGGGCTTGTTGCGCAAATCAATAGCGACGCAACAAGCCCTAAGCGTTCCGTAGGGTACACTACCAAAAGATGGCAATGCAACTGAAGATAATCAAGCGGTCTCCCGCTTTTGTCCCGCCAGCTTATCCCCGCTCTCCGCATTCAGATCCGCAAAGGTTCGGCCAGATGCAACCAGCTCCTCAAGCAGTTTGGCAGGCAGCCAGAAGTAGGCGTCTTCCTGTGCGTACCGCTTGATATTATTGAGGATTGTCTCCAGTCCAACTTCATCCGCATACTGCATCGGGCCACCACGCCAGCGCGGGAAGCCATAGCCGTAGATCAGCGTCATATCCACGTCCAGTGGCCGCAGAGCGATGCCTTCCTCAACCACCTTGGCAGCCTCATTCACCATCGCCGCCATGTACCGATCAAGGATCTGTTCTTTTGAGATGGTTTGTGCGTTGATTTGTTTTTCTTTGCGTTCTTCTGTCAGAATTTCAAGTACAGCAGGGTTCGGCGTCCCCTTCCGCGCACCCGCTTCATAAACATAAAAACCCTTACCGGTTTTCTGCCCAAACCAGCCTTGCTCACAAATGCGATCCGGGAAGGTGAAATAGCGCGCGCGTGGATCAAGCGTTGGTGCCTTCCGTTTGCGTGTCGCCCAGCCGATATCAAGACCAGCCAGATCAGCCACCGCATACGGCCCCATCGGGAAGCCGAACTCCAGCATCACCTTATCCACCTCATAAGGAGTGGAACCATCCATCACGATCGCATCAGCCGCCGTGCGATAGGTTGCCAGAATGCGGTTGCCGATGAAGCCGTCACAAACGCCAGCACGAACCGCAACCTTGCGCATGATCTTGCCAAGCTGGAAACCGGTGGCAATCACGTCTGGCGCAGTCTTGTCCGCAACAACCACCTCCAGCAACTTCATGATGTGTGCAGGTGAGAAGAAATGCAGGCCAATCACATCTTGCGGACGCTTGGTCGTCGCTGCAATCGCATTCACATCCAGATACGAGGTGTTGGTTGCCAGAACGGCACCATCCTTACAAACCTCATCCAGCTTCTGGAACACCTGCTTTTTCACGTCGATGTCTTCAAACACCGCCTCAATCACCAGATCAACCTCAGAAAGTGAGGCGTAATCCGTGCTTAAAGACAGCGCCTCTGCAAAGATGCGCTGCTCCTGCTCAGCAGAAAGCTTACCCTTCTTAACAGCACCGGCAATATTCCCGGCAATGGTCGCCTTGGCACGACCAAGAGCCTCCGCATCTCGCTCAATGAGCGTAACAGAAAGCCCGTTCATCAACGCGCCAGTCGCAATGCCAGCCCCCATGGTACCGCCACCAATCACACCGATAGCCTTGATCTGCCGAGGAGCAACGCCCTCAATTTCCGGAAGCTTACCAAGCGCACGATCAGCAAAGAACGCATGGGCCAGAGCCCGATGCTGAGCTGAGTTCTTCAACTCCATAAACATCTCACGCTCTTTCTCCATGCCGTCAGCAAAGCTAGTCTTGCTGGCAACCTCAACGGCTTCAACACACACCACCGGAGATTTTTGACCACGTGCCCGCTTGGCAACCGCAGCTTTGGCCTCTGCAAACATCTGAGGATCAACAGCAGGCGCAACCAATTCGGAACAACGGCGCATCGGCGTACCATTGTCGATCACAGACCGCGCAAACGAGAGCCCGGCAGCAACTGCATCCGCTTCCTCGCTCACCTCATCCAGAATACCCGCTGCCTTAGCATCCGCAGCGCTGATAGGTGCGCCGCTCGGGATCATCTCCAGCGCCTTCTGGTAGCCAGCCAGACGCGGCAAGCGCTGCGTTCCGCCAGCACCCGGAATAATGCCCAGATGCACCTCTGGCAGTCCAACCTTGGCACCCTTCACCCCAACGCGGAAGTGGCACCCAAGAGCAACCTCAAGCCCGCCGCCCAGCGCAACACCATGAATGGCCGCAATCACAGGCTTGGAGCACGCTTCGATTTGGTCAATCACATCAGGCAGATGAGGCTCGGTGGCAGGAAGCTTGAACTCGCGGATATCCGCACCGGCAATAAACACTTTGCCAGCTCCAACGATCACCGCAGCCTTCGCCGTATCGTCTTCTTCAAACTGTTTGATACGCGCCACCAGATCCTGCCGGATCGCCAAAGACAACGCATTCACAGGCGGATTGCTCACGGTCATCACCGCAACATCACCGCGCAATTCATAGGAAACCTGACCGGATGACTTAAATGAAGAAGACACTAGAAACTCCCTGAGGCAAAGCGCAGTTCACCGCCGCGCTATCATTCGCAATTCCACGTAGTTTAACAGCGCAATACCGGAATTCCAGCAGTAAAATCTAATTCCAACATGCAGAATTAGAATGAGTTTCGTCGGTCAGAGCGGTTCATCCAACCCGTTTGGCAACGAGATCCAAAGAACCGTTTGAGCATCTGGAGAGTGGCGGGAAAGATGGCCTTTTCCATGCGTATCTTCGATAAGCACGAACTCCCCTGCCCCAACGGTTCGCAGGTCACCATCGCTGGTCTCGTATTCCACAGAGCCATCCAGCCGCACGGTCAGCACCCGATCCGGCACCGTATGCCACTCCACCTGCCGCATCCCCGCCGGAATACGGGAAAAGCGGATGCGAGATGCTGGATAACTGGCGGAAACATCAAACGGCGTGGCGTCAGGATGCACCGACACTTTCTGGGTCGGCACCTCAACCTCATCAAAGTGCGACTCCCCATCCGGTGTCGCATAGATACGTAGGCACTTCATTATCGCAGTCTCCCCCAAACCACATCATTCAATTATCACGCACCACACTCATAGCGAAACGACCGCCATGGTTGAAAGTGCCCTGCCCAAACAAAAAAGCCGGAGCAGATGCCCCGGCTTTCTCGTTTAGTCTTGGAAGCGCATCACCGGAAACGGCCTCGGTTCCCGATGATGAACACTTTTAAAGCACCACTTACTTGGCAGCATCTTCCCAGCTCTTGATCAGCTCGTCGTAGTCAACGGTGATAGGAGTTGGCTTCTCGTTCGCCAGTTTGGCTTTAGGTGCGCCCGGCTGATTCAGCCAGTAGTTACGATCCTTAACTTCATTGAGCTTAGGACCACACTCGCCCTGAACACCAGCACGCTCCAGACGCTTCAGAACTTTGTCCTGAGCAGCAGCAAGAGCAGTCATAGCTTCCTGAGGAGTTTTCGCGCCGGAGGATGCATCACCAATGTTCTGCCACCACAGCTGAGCCAACTTTGGATAGTCAGGAACGTTGGTGCCGGTTGGAGTCCACTGAACGCGTGCGGATGAACGGTAGAACTCAACCAAACCACCCAACTTAGGTGCACGCTCGGTGAAGGAAACATCACGAACGTCACTGTCACGAATGAAAGTCAAACCAACGTGAGACTTCTTCAGGGAAGTTGTCTTCGCCACGGTGAACTGAGCGTAGAGCCATGCAGCTTTTGCGCGGTCTTCCGGGGTAGACTTCATCAGTGTCCAGGAACCAGCGTCCTGATAACCCAGCTTCATGCCTTCTTCCCAGTAAGCACCCTTTGGAGAAGGAGCCATACGCCATTTCGGAGTGCCGTCTGCATTCACAACCGGGATACCATCTTTCACCATGTCGGCGGTGAATGTGGTGTACCAGAAGATCTGCTGAGCAACGTTGCCCTGTGCAGGAACAGGACCTGCTTCAGAGAACACCATGCCAGGCGCTTCAGCCGGAGCATACTTCTTCAGCCAGTCAATGTACTTGGTGACGGAGTAAACCGCTGCAGGACCATCAGCTGCACCACCGCGCTCTACGGAAGAACCAGCTGGCGAACAGCCGTTCACACGAATACCCCACTCATCAACTGGCAGACCGTTCGGGATACCCTTGTCGCCCGCACCAGCCATGGAGAGCCACGCATCGGTAAAACGCCAACCCAGTGATGGGTCTTTCTTACCGTAGTCCATGTGGCCATAGACTTTCTCGCCGTTGATTTCTTTCACGTCATTGGTGAAGAACTCGGCAATGTCTTCATAAGCAGACCAGTTGACCGGAACACCCAGATCGTAGCCATACTTCTCTTTAAACTGAGCTTTGATCTCAGGGTTGGTGAACCAGTCATAACGGAACCAGTAAAGGTTCGCGAACTGCTGGTCAGGAAGCTGGTACAGCTTGCCATCTGGACCAGTGGTGAAGGACTTGCCAATGAAGTCTTCAATGTCCAGCGTTGGCAGAGTAACGTCTTTACCTTCCTCCGCCATCCAGTCGGTCAGGTTACGCACCTGCTGGTAACGCGCGTGAGTGCCGATCAGGTCGGAGTCGTTGATGTACGCATCATAGATGTTCTCGCCAGACTGCATCTGGGTCTGAAGCTTCTCAACAACATCCCCTTCACCAATCAGGTCATGGGTCACTTTAATGCCGGTGATCTCGGTAAAGGCCTTAGCAAGCACTTTGGCTTCGTATTCATGGGTCGCAATGGTCTCGGAAACCACTTTGATTTCCATACCCTTGAACGGCTCAGCAGCTTTGATGAACCAATCCATCTCGCTCAGCTGCTCTTCCTTGGAAAGAGTAGAAGGCTGAAACTCGTCATTCACCCACTTCTTGGCAGCTTCCATATCTGCAAAAGCAGCACTGGAAGCACAAATCATGGCCGCGAAGCCAACAGACGCTAAAAGCTGACGTCTCATATATATTCCTCCCGAAAATATTTTTTGCACCAACAGTTCCCGGAAACATCAGTGCCAAGAAAAAAGCTCAGGCCTAAACCCAGCGGAACACGCAAAACGCATATGCCACACAGACCATCAGAGCCAACCAGAGGTTTGTGCTCACAAACCCAAGCCAAAACAGGCAGATAAATGCACTGCCCAACAATGAGACAAACAGGCGGTCACCACGTGTTGTCTCAAACCGCAAAATCCCATGCCGCGGGCTTCCCCCCGGCACAAACCACTCCCATACCGCCATACCGGAAATCAGCAGGCCAATCGTGATGAAAAAGATCGCTGTCGGCTGCGTCCAGGCCATCCAAGAAAAATCCATGTCTCGCTCCCCTGTTAAACGCGGCCCAGGGCAAAGCCCTTAGCGATGTAGTTACGTACGAAGTAGATCACGAGCGCACCTGGCACGATGGTCAACACCCCTGCTGCCGCCAACACACCCCAGTCCATACCGGAGGCCGAAACCGTACGGGTCATAGTCGCCGCAATCGGCTTGGCCGCAGTGGTCGTCAGCGTACGGGCAATCAGCAGCTCAACCCATGAGAACATGAAGCAGAAGAACGCCGCCACACCGATACCGCTTGCAATCAAAGGCATGAAGATCTTGCCGAAGAATTTCGGAAACGAGTAGCCATCAATATACGCAGTCTCGTCAATTTCTTTCGGAACGCCGGACATGAAGCCTTCCAAAATCCACACAGCCAGCGGCACATTGAACAGACAGTGTGCCAGAGCCACCGCAAGGTGCGTGTCGATCAAACCAAACGCGGAATAAAGCTGGAAGAACGGCAGCGCAAACACCGCCGGTGGCGCCATACGGTTGGTCAGCAGCCAGAAGAACAAGTGCTTGTCACCCAGAAACTTATAGCGCGAGAACGCATAGGCCGCTGGCAACGCAACCGCCACGGAGATCACCGTGTTGAGCACCACGTAGGTGATGGAGTTGATGTAACCGTTGTACCAGCTCGGGTCCGTGAAGATCACCATGTAGTTAGCAAGTGTCGGCTCATCCGGCCACAGGGTGAACTTACTCAGGATCTCCTGATTGGTCTTCAGGCTCATGTTAAAGAGCCAGTAGATCGGCAGCATCAAGAACGTGATGTACACGGTTGGCACGAGGAAGGCATACCGGCTCCCTGTTCGTTGCGCCCTCGCACGGGCCCGGCTGCGTGGAGCCTGTCCACCGGCAGCAACACCAGTCTCAATTGTAGCTGTTCCAGTTGTCGTAGACATGGCGCTCACTCCTCCCCTGCGTAGTGTTTCTTCTCAGCCCCGGCATTGTTCATCACGGTGTAGAACACCCACGAGAACAGCAGGATGATGAGGAAGTAGACGAGCGACATCGCAGCAGCTGGACCAAGGTCAAACTGACCAATCGCCATCTTCACAAGGTCAATACTCAGGAAGGTCGTGGAGTTACCCGGTCCGCCGCCAGTCACAACAAACGGCTCAGTATAGATCATGAAGCTGTCCATAAAGCGCAGCAGCACAGCAATCAGCAATACACTGTGCATCTTCGGCAGCTGGATGTAGCGGAACACCGCCCAGCGCGAAGCACCATCAATACGCGCTGCCTGATAGTAAGCCTCTGGAATAGAAACCAGACCCGCATAACACAGCAGCACAACAAGGCTGGTCCAATGCCACACATCCATAACAATCACTGTGGCCCAAGCTGCAATAGGGTCCTGAGTGTAGTTGTAGTTGATGCCAATCAAGTTCAGGAAGTACCCCAGCAGACCAATATCCGCGCGGCCAAACACCTGCCAGATGGTGCCAACCACGTTCCACGGCACCAGCAGCGGCAAAGCCATCAGCACTAGACAAACCGGCACACCCCAGCCCTTCTTCGGCATACACAGCGCAATGCCAATACCCAGCGGAATCTCGATTGCAAGAATGGAGAAAGAGAAAATCAGGTTACGAACCAGCGCATCATGAAAGCGCTCAGAAGCAAGAAGCTCCTGAAACCATTCAATCCCAACCCAGAAGAACTGATTGTTCCCAAAACTGTCCTGAAACGCGTAGTTCACAACAGTCATCAGCGGAATAACAGCGGTAAAGGCCACCAGCAGCAGAACCGGCAGAACCATGAACCAGGCTTTGTTATTTACGGTCTTTTCCATGGATCAGGCCCCCTCACTCACAAGCCAGCTGTCGGCATAAAGGTTCGTCTGAGCCGGATCGAACAGCGCCGTCGGGCTCTCCGGAATACTCTCGCCTTCACCAACAATCGCATTCAGCGCAGCCCCATTCATCTCACCGCGCAAAATGCGATAGCGGCCAATGTCCTCGACAGCGTTGACCTTGAGCGGCAAACCTTCACCGGCCTCGCCCAGCTTCACAAACTCAGGACGAATACCAACCTCGGTTTTCTGGGCAGTCTTCATCGGATCAAGACCGCACGCCAGCGGAACACTATGCTCACCGATGCGCGCCGTGGTTCCATCCACCTCACAAGGCAGAACATTCATGCCCGGAGACCCGATGAAGTAACCAACAAACGTATGCTGAGGCTTACGGAAAAGCTCATCCGGTGTTCCAATCTGCACCACTTCACCGCCATACATCACCACAACTTTATCCGCGAAGGTCAAAGCCTCGGTCTGGTCGTGGGTCACGTACACCATGGTAAACCCAAACTGCTTATGCAGGTGCTTCAGCTGCGAGCGCAGAACCCACTTCATATGCGGATCAATCACGGTGAGCGGCTCATCAAATAGGATCGCGTTGGTGTCAGAGCGCACCAGCCCACGGCCCAGAGAAATCTTCTGCTTCTCATCAGCCGTCAGACCTTGCGCCTTACGCTTGGCCTTGCTCTCCAAATCAATAATCCGCAGAATCTCGTTGACCTTCTGATCAACCTCAGCAGCGGGAACTCCGCGATTTCGCAGAGGAAACGCCAGATTGTCGTAAACAGACATGGTGTCGTAAACGACCGGAAATTGGAACACCTGCGCAATATTACGCGCCTCAGTCGACAGCTCCGTCACCGGCTTCCCATCAAACAACAGCTCGCCTTCAGAGGGTGTCAGCAGGCCGGAAATAATGTTCAAAAGCGTTGTCTTACCGCAGCCGGAAGACCCAAGAAGCGCATAAGCACCGCCGTCTTCAAAGGTCAGATTAACTTCCTTCAAAGCGTAGTCGCTCGGGCTCTTTGGGTTCGGCAGATAAGAGTGGCGAATGTGGTCGAGATCAATACGTGCCATGCTCGCCTCCTTACGCAGTTTCAGCCATGTGAGAGGCGTTCATCAATGATGCCACGGAGCGACCGTCATCATCAAAGATCATGAAGTTCTTCGCATCCACATAGACATCAATGTTCGCGTCCACATCCACGTTATGAATGCCATGCTCCAACGCCACCCAGCGGTGATTCAGACATGTCAGGTGGATGAAGCTCTCAGAACCGGTGATCTCCGAAACATCCACCACAGCCGGAAGACACACAGCATCTTCACTCGGCCGTTGCAGGTAGAGGTGATGGGGCCGGAAACCTACTTTGTAATGCCCGTCAGGCAAACGCTTTTCTTCCTCAGATGCCGGAATAACTGTACCGTTGGACGTGCGGAACTCACCCCCGCTTTTTGTCAGACCCAGCAGGTTCAGCGGCGGATCAGAGAAGGTTTGCGCAGTGACTATGTCCTGAGGGTTTCTGTAAACATCAATAGTGTCACCGAACTGCGAAACCCGCCCCTCGTGCAAGGTGGCCGTTCTCCCACCAAGCAACAGCGCCTCGGTTGGCTCCGTTGTTGCATAAACAAACACAGCACCGCTTTCAGAGAAGATCTTCGGCAGCTCGTCACGCAGTTCTTCGCGCAGTTTATAGTCAAGGTTAGCCAACGGCTCATCCATCAGCACCAAATGCGCGCCCTTAACAAGCGCCCGCGCAATCGCCGTGCGCTGCTGCTGGCCACCAGAAAGGTTCAGCGGCGTTCTCTCCAGATAAGGCGTAAGCTTCATCAGATCTGCGGCCTTGCGCACCTGCTTGTCGATCTCATCCCGCTTCAACCCCGCAACGCGCAGCGGGCTCGCGATGTTTTCGTAAACCGTGAGAGCCGGGTAATTGATGAACTGCTGATAGACCATGGCGACATCGCGCTTGCGCACGGAAACGCCGGTCATGTCCTGTCCATTGACGAGCACTTGCCCTGCTGTTGGCGTGTCCAACCCTGCCATCAAACGCATCAGCGTTGTTTTGCCCGACAGCGTTGGCCCCAACAATACGTTCAATGAACCGCTTTCTAGACGCAGTGAAACGCCACGAATATGGTCCATGCCGTCAACAGTTTTGCTGACGCCCCTTAATTCAAGCATGTTGCCCTCCCGGAACAGAAAGCCGCCCAACTGCTTTCTGTGGTACACGCTGCTTGCACCGCGGTACCTGTAAATTCCTGACTGTCATTCCCAAAACAGCTCGAAAACTGAGCTGAATTCCAAACTAAAGGTTCTGACCTTTTTAAAACTTCAGCGCCTCTCAGCGCGACTTACCTATCAATTTCGCTTAAACCTCCCGATGCACGTCTAAGGTCCGCTTGCTTGTGCAGCGCCACCCCATAAAGTGCCCCTGAGGACCGAAATTAAACTACGTCCTGACCTATGCGTCAATTTTCGTTTATTGCCAATAACGCGCACATTCGCGTAATTTCGAAATATAATCGAAACCACTTAAGCGTCAATTCGAAAATCGACAAAAGCAAACCCATGGTTGTTATCCATTAGGATGAGAGCGCATCACGTGCAGACCAGAACAAGCAAACTCAGCTATTCCCACACGCAACATCCCACGGGATTAACACCCTGAAAAGATTGTATTCTTCACGTAAAATCCCAGGAAGGAAACTCACCATTAGTCTTGCAGCACCCTGATTTGAGGTCGCATCAGACGGTCAACCGTTCTCCACCGGGTGTGATCAATTCATGAGATTTTCTTGCTCAAACATCAGTTCCGATACAGACCTCGGAAGGCGAACCCGTTGCTAACGGTCTCGGGGTCAAAACCAACTGCGGTACCGTTCCATGAAGCGAGATTCGAACCGCCCTTCTGCAGAAATGCCGCAACGGAATCCATATTCTTGAACACGACAACCCAAGCAATTTTCTCCGCTTTGCTGACCATTCCTTAACCTCACTTAAAATGCCTGAGGGCGCGGAGGGCGTTTGCCATAGACACGCCTAGCCTGTGCCTTAAGGCATAAAGTCTTGCGCTAAGACCTAAGTCTCGCGCACAGAAAAGAGACGGCACAAGGGAGAGGTTGGATGAACAGACGAGAGTTTCTCGGAGCATCTGCCATAGCGATTTCAAGCGCCTACTACATCGGCATCGTTGCTGGACCAGTCATCGCCCAAGAAGACAAATCAAGCGCCATCAGCAACGCAAAAGTCACGTACTTTGACGCGACCGCAGGCGCACGGCCAAGAGATGTGGCCTTTGATGCCGATGGGATGGTCTGGTATTGCGGACAAGGAGATGGAACTCTCACACGTCTTGACCCTGCCACCGGAGACCTTCATCCGGTTTCCTTGGGAGAGAACGCAGCCCCACATGGCGTGGTGCTTGGCCCGGACAACGCAATGTGGGTGACAGAAGGCGGTCAGAATGCCATCGCCCGCGTTGATACGGGAACAGATGAAGTCACACTTATTCCGCTACCGATTGAGTTTGAAGACGCAAACCTCAACACCGGTATCTTCGATCACGACGGCATTTACTGGTTCACCGGACAAAACGGCGTCTACGGACGCGTCGATCCTGCCACTCAGGAAATTCAGGTTTGGCCAAGCCCGGAAGGCCCCGGTCCGTATGGCATCACAGTCACGCCACAAGGTGACGTCTGGTACGCCTCTCTCGCCGGGAACCACATTGCCAACATCGACAGAGCCACAGGCGATGTACGCGTCGTAACACCTCCTGCAGAGGATCAGGGTCCTCGCCGCATCTGGTCCAACTCAGAAGGCAAGCTCTGGGTCAGCGAATGGCTTTCCGGACACGTTAGTCTATACGATCCTCAGGAAGACACTTGGCGCGCTTGGAGACTCCCCGGCGAATCCCCACTGCCCTACTCTGTTTATGTAGACGAGAACGATAAGGTTTGGCTGACAGACTTTGACACCGACTCTGTCGTCTTCTTTGATCCCGATACAGAAGACTTCACCAGCTTCAGAAGCGATCAGGCCCACTCCGACGTCCGCCACATGGCAGGACGAACTGGCGAAGTTTGGGGCGGTGAATCGGGAACTGGCAGGCTCGTTCGTATCCAGTTCGACGAAACCGCTGGAACACCTGCCTGATAAAGAAACCAACGGAAGAAGCGCAGTGCCCCCACTGCGCTATTACTGTCAGAAAGAAAACGCCATCTGGTCTTTGCTCGCACCCGGCCCAAACGCAATGCCCTCGTGCTCCAGCAGCCAGACCTTGGTCTCCAGCCCGCCACCAAAACCAACCAGCGCCCCGTTTGCCCCAATCACCCGATGGCAGGGAATGACGATCGGCAGTGGATTCGCGTTGTTCGCCAGCCCCACCGCACGGCTCGCTCCCGGATTGCCCAGCGCCGTTGCGATATCACCGTAACTGCGCGTTTCTCCAAACGGAATGGCGGCCAGCTGCTCCCAGACACTCTTCTGAAAATCAGTCCCAATCAGCCGCCAGTCGAGAGAGAACTCTTCAAGCTCGCGCGCAAAGTAAGCATCCAGCTGCGCAATCAACGCTCCATAAGGCGTGGCATCTTCCACCCAACCCTCTTCAACGAACCGCCGGCGTGCACTCTCGGGAAAATGAAGAAACTCAAGCGCACCGCCCTGCCCACCAATCAGCAAAGACCCCACCGGGCTCTCATAACTGCAATAGGTGATTATCTCTGCATCGCTGGTCATGGCCATCCCCTACTCCGGAAGTGCATGAAAAAACTCTCCGCCACATTCAGCAGCGGAGAGTTCTGAAAAGCTTAGTGAAGGAGCCTAAGCTCCGCAAGTGCAGGACCATCAACCAGCAGCATAAGTTACCTGCTTTTGAACCCCAAGACCTTCCACGCCTAGCTCGATCTTGTCACCCGGCTTCAGATAAACTTGTGGCTTCTGCCCCATACCAACACCGGAGGGCGTCCCTGTAGAGATCACATCACCCGGCTGTAAACTCATGAACTGGGAGAGATGCGAGATCACCTGCGCCACACCAAACACCATGGTTTTGGTTGAACCATCTTGATAACGATGACCATTCACTTCCAGATATAGGGAGAGGTTCTGCGGATCTTCCACTTCTTCGCGTGTCACGAGCCATGGCCCGATAGGCCCAAATGTGTCAGCCGATTTACCCTTCACCCACTGACCGCTGCGGTGCAGCTGAGAATCACGCTCTGACACGTCGTTGACCACGCAGTACCCGGCCACATAAGTCAGCGCGTCTTCTTCACTCACATACTTCGCGTGTTTCCCAATCACCACACCAAGCTCAACTTCCCAGTCGGTCGTCACAGAACCGCGCGGTATCTCGATACCATCGTTCGGGCCACAGATGGCCGAGGTCGCCTTCATGAAAATCACAGGCTCCTTCGGCACCGGCATGCCAGCTTCCGCTGCATGATCGGAGTAGTTAAGGCCAACGCAAACAAACTTGCCCACATTACCAACACACGCACCAATGCGCGGATCACCTTGCACCACTGGCAGGCTGGACAGGTCGAGCGCCGCAATCTTCGCAAGCACCTCGTCGCTCAAAGCATCCCCGGCGATATCATCAACCACGCCAGAAAGATCACGAATGTTCCCATCCGCATCCAGAATACCCGGTGCCTCCGCGTTCACCTCACCAAATCTAACAAGCTTCATGTCCTACCCTCACTATTAAGTGGCCCAGCTACCATCAATGGCCTGTGTTCGTCCGGTTGTAAATAATCTTTCATTACAATCCAGATACACCATCAAACCGGACAGACGTCCCGTTGTTTGATGAGCAAGCGCTGCAAAGCACCAGATCTCACAGCACTATCCCCTTACCGGTAGCACCGCAAACACACCTTCTAAAAACCGGAGATGAGCCTCTAAAAATTTCATGCCATTCTGAACAAAGTGCAAAAGAAGGAAAGAGATCTCCTTACCGTCAACACCCCTGCCCTCACTGTTAACGTGTTTTCCAAACAAGAGGTGAAGCATGCTTAGGATCGATGCCCACCAACATTTCTGGAAACTTTCCCGTAGTGACTACCGCTGGCTGACACCAGACCTGAAGGCCATTTACAAAGACTTCCACCCTAGCGACCTCCAGCCTTTACTCAGCCAAGCCAACATGGACGGCACCATCCTCGTTCAAGCAGCAGACACCATTGAAGAAACCCGGTTCCTCCTGCAAATGGCCACAGAACACGACTGGATCCTAGGCATTGTCGGCTGGGTAAATATGGAAGCTACTAACGCCCCATCCGTCATCGGCGAGCTTGCCCAGAACCCAAAACTCGTCGGCATTCGTCCCATGATCCATGACATTGCGGATGATGAATGGATGCTACAGGAGAGCCTGCGCCCCGCCATTCATGCCCTAATAGACAACAGCCTGACGCTCGACCTACTGGTGCGACCAAGGCACCTGCCGCACCTCAAGATTTTCCTCAACCGCTATCCAGAGCTACGCGCAGCCATCAACCATTGCGCCAAACCGGATATCCGCAGGAACGCATTCGAAGATTGGGCTGATCACCTCTCAGAGATCGCAGGCACGTCCTCAGTCTTCTGCAAGCTCTCCGGCCTTCTCACCGAAGCTCCTGAACACGCAGGCTTCGAAGACATCGCACCCTACGCCTTTCACATCCTAAACTGCTTCAGCCCGCAACGCGTCATGTTCGGCAGCGATTGGCCAGTCCTCCTCCTCGCAAACACCTATCAAAACTGGGTGGGTATGGTGGAACAACTCACAGCAGATCTGGCTCAAGCCGACCAAAGCGAAATCTTTGGAGGCACCGCCGCACGGTTCTACCTCGCCAAAGCAAGGGAGCTCCCCTGACACACCGGCGACTTTATATTGCCTTCCTTCTACCGACGAAACTGGGCCCGGTATTCACGAGGTGTCATGCCTTTCACCGCGCGAAACTGCCTGTTGAAGTTTGCAAGCGCCGAATAGCCCACATTGTGAGCAATCACGGCAATCGGCGCCTCCCCACCGGATAGCTGCGCGCACGCATCACCAATCCGAATACGCTTCAGATACTCCGAGACCGTCTGCCCCGTATGACGCTGAAACAGCCGGTGCACACCAGAAACACTCAGCGCCGCAGTCTCTGCTAGCTCTTCCAGCGGTAACACGCGAGAATACTCCGAGTGTATCAGCGTCAACACCCTGTCGATCCGCTCGTTCCCCCCATCAGCGCTGGAAAGCACCACCGGATCATGGGCAAGTTGCACCGCCTGTTCATCTTCGGAGAGCTCCGCCAATACTCTGAGAACAATAAACAGTCGCTCCAGAGAACTTTCTTCAAAGAAGCTTCTGATCTTCGGTACCACCCGATATCGTGCTTCCTCACTAAAACTCAGCCCTGCCAGCGACCGCTGAAACAGTTTCCGGACGCCAGCCAGCTCCGGCATCCCAAAGGTGATCCGCTCAATCCAATCCGGCTCAAACCAGATTACCAGCACCACATATGGTGCACGCTCATCAAGCTTGCCGCTGGACGCCCACGTATGCGGAAGGTTGGGCCCAAGCAACACAAGGTCAGCGTCTCCATACTCTGCCACATGATCACCCACATAACGCTGTCCAGTAGAATTCAACGTCAGTGTCAATTCATACTCAGGATGGTGATGCCATGAAAAAGGAATGCCCTCCTCAAGGCACCGGTTCATAATCTTGAATGAACCGTCTTCAGTGTCTGGCAATTTCTCCAGATATGACCGCATTTCACCCTCTGAAACTAGAAAACGCCAGAATAGTACCAGTATCAGCTGGTTTAGAACAACTCTGAAGTACTGGAAGCGCTACACTTTCAATCTCATCACAAGATCCGGGAGGAACACATGGACGCTGAACTGCTTACAGACGACCACTGGGGCTCTACCTCAACCGACACCCAGCTGAAGGACATCAAGAAGACACTGCCCCTGCGCGTCTTGTCCGAAGAAGACTGGCAACACTGGATCACCCGTGGCTACGTCATCGTTCGTCAGGCCGTGCCGCAGGAAAACGTGAAACGACTGGTCGACCTGCTTTGGGAATTTGATGAAAAAGATCCCAACGATCCGACCACATGGCACACCCCACAACGCCGTGCCCACAAAATGCAGGAACTCAACAACGCTGGCATGCTGGAAATCTATAACCACCAGTACCTGTGGGACAACCGCATGCAACAACGCGTTTACGACGCCTTCGTCGACATCTGGGACAGAGAGGACCTCTGGGTCAGCATCGACCGCGCCAACCTCAACCCACCCAAGAAGAACCGCGACGGCAAACCCGGCTTCATCCATTGGGACGTAGACACATCCCTGCGCCCCCTACCAATCAGCGTTCAGGGCGTTCTCTCGCTGGTCAAACAGGATGAGGAAACCGGTGGCTTCCAATGTATCCCGAAACTCTTTGAGGAGTTCGAGGAGTGGGTCAAAACGCAGCCGGAAGACCGTGATCCAAAGCATCCGGACTACGCAGGCTACGAGATCGAAAAGATCGAAATGGAAGCGGGCGACCTAATGATCTTCAACGCCCTCCTCGCCCACGGCATCCGGCCAAACAATTCCAGAGACAAAGTCCGCATCGCCCAATACATCTCCATGTTCCCCGCGGAACAGGATAAGGACGCTCTAAGACAGGACCGCATCCATCAATGGCGCGACATGGAGCCACCCAAACGCGCATCCTTCCCCGGCGATCCACGCGAGTGGGAAAAGAAGAACAGCAAAACCGCCGAGCTCACTGACCTCGGAAAGAAGCTATTGGGCTTGAACCTCTGGTAAAACAAAAAAGAGCGCTTCCCCTCTTGGGGAAACGCTCTTGCACCGGATTTATTTGCGCTACATGTAGCTTACCACCTCAAACTCAATTCCATCATCATCATCGAAGTAGAACCGGCGCCCCGGCTCATAATCAGCGTGGTTTCGGGTTTTATAACCACCCGCCAGCACCTTCTTCTCAACGGCATCCAGATCACCAACAACCACACCAACATGGTTCAGGCTGCCATGAGTGACGTAGTTATCTTCCTTGCTCTCATTCGTGTTGCCCAGAGAATAAACGGCGATGTAACTGTCATCCGTTCCAACATGAACAGTAGTCCCACCTGCACGTGCTGCGCCCTGCCAACGCACCTGCCAGCCGAACCAATCAGAAAGACGGCTCGCGGTTGCAATGGGGTCAGATACAGTGATATTGACGTGCTCCAAAAAACTCTTTGTCATCGCAATAGCCTTTCTTTTGACTTCTGATGACACCCTGTGTAGGACTTCAAGTTAGGTTTAAGTCAAGAACTAATTTTGAGAAATTTGTAATGCCTGCGACTGTCCTGACAATAGGTGAACTCGCTGACCGCACCGGTCTCACCACATCCGCCATTCGTTTTTATGAGACAAAGGGGATCGTCACTGCCAGCCGCAATGCCGGCGGTCAGCGCCGCTTCATGCGAGCCGACATCCGCCGCCTATCCTTTGCCTTGATCGCGCAGGAATTCGGCTTCACCATCAAAGAGATTTCCGACCAACTCGCGACCCTGCCGCCGGGCCGCGCGCCCAACAAGGCTGACTGGCAACGCCTGAGCCAACAGTTCAAACTTCACTTGGACGAACGCATCGCCCGCATGGAACGCCTCAGGTCCACTCTCGATGGCTGCATGGGCTGTGGCTGCCTCTCTCTGACAGAATGCAACCTCTACAACGCCGGCGACGCCGCCACCATCTACGGCCGCGGCCCCCGCTTCATCTACGGCGACAAATCATTTGCTGAGGATGATTAATCGGGCTGGTCCGTCAGTTCGCCTAACTCTTGGGACATCAGTCAATCGTACGCAAGAAATTACTATTTGCGCACCGAGCCCGTAGTTGAAATCAAAATCGTTGGACTACAACTGTGTCGCTGTGCCTGTCCATCATTATCCGATAATGGACAGGCACAATCACTTAAACATAGTTCAGATCAGAAGAACCGTTCTGGAATCCGGATGCTATCACCTGGTTGGATATGAACGCGAGTTCCGGTAAGCGCAACGGACACTTCACGGTCGGTCCCTACCTTGCGGATATAGACCGCTTTATCATTTGCACGATAAGAGTAGCCCCCAGCAATTGCCACTGCATCCTGAAGGGTCAATCCGGTCTTGTACGGGTATTCTCCGGGCTCCTTGATTTCACCTTGAATAAAGAACGGACGATAGTTCAAGACTTCAAGACTAACCTTTGGGTCTCTTAGGTAACCATTACGCAAATTTGCGACGACAGACTCTTCAACCTCACTCAGGCTTTTATCCTGAGCTGAAACTTTACCGATGAGAGGCATATTCAAGTTGCCCTGATCGTCGATAACAAACTCACCTGACAGTTCGTCTTCACCGTAGACAATCACTCTCAGCTTGTCCCCGGAGCCCAACTTGTATGCAGTAGGCTGGGAAACAGCAGCTGAGCTCTCCGTACTAACAGAAGCAACTGGAGCCTGCGGACCAGGAGCCACGCACCCTTGTAAAACAGCGACCAAAATTAGTAATGGAAGCTTAAACCAAACCATATTTTTCACAGCACTATAACCCCTGAAGCCCCTGCTATTTTCTTAGCTCGCGCGTAGTAAACGACTGAGAAACGCCCAAACTCAGCAAACAGATAAACACGAGCGCCACAGCTTGTATCTCTATACTAAAATCTACCAGGGAATGAATACCCAAAATGACGATCGAGCAGATACCGATGACTGGAAATTTCTTGGACTTCTTACGTGCATAAGTTCCTTTAACGCACCTGTAAAATGCCCATCCAAAGACAGCAAGAACGATAGCAGCTGCAGGTATTCCTAATCCTACGATCAGCTCAAGATAGCTGTTGTGTATTTTATCCCAAACGAGGTTCACTGGCAGATCACTTGAAGGATAGAACGGCATCATTGTCGGAAACGCCCCAAGCCCTATCCCAGTTAAGGGATAATCCGAAATCATATTGGAAGCAATTTCGTATACCTCTAACCGGTAGCTATCCCCAAAACCTTGGCGGTATAGTCTGCTGCCTAAACCTTGACCCGATGCAAATAGGATTGCGACAATCCCGCACAGAGCCGTTCCGGCAACACCGATCATCGAGAATGTCTTAGACCCATTAGCTCGTTCATCTCTGATCGAAAATGGCCCCAGAACCAGAAACACAAAGACTAGCAAGCCTGCGAGGCTACTCAGTATCCCCGCACGCGAATGCGTGAGCAACAAAGCTCCCCACAACATAATACTAATAACAAAGAACAGCCCCACCTGCCGCGAGAAAATACTCTCGACAAAATATGACATCCCATAAGAACCACCGCTCCTTCGCAGCTTCTTACGTAGCTCCGAGTAGCAATAAGCCGTCGCCGCGAGCGCGCACATGCCAAAGTATGTGGCGGCACTATTTCGGTTGACAAAGGTAGAAGAAAGATCAACCTTCGAAGGACGCTCTCCAAACCAAAGAATGTCGGTCGCGCCAGTGCTCAGCGCCCATGCACCGTAAAACGCATAGCCAAACGCGGAATATATGACCGTTTTCAGAAATAGTTCGGCATTCTCGGCATCTTGACCGTAATACAGAACCAACCACGCGAATATCAGATAGGATGTCAAGCGTACCAGGGAGAGTTCTGTAAGCGCAGCATTTGCCGTAATGCGACCATCGATAGACTGTTGAAGCGTCTGCTCAGCGTATGACCAAATGGGGTTGGACAGCCCCCCCAAATCCAGCGGCAACCATTGAATTACGCCCCAGGTCAACACAAAACCCACCGAGACCAAGGGGATCGCTACCTTGCTGAACTTCAACATAGAACGCCCACCACACGCCTTAGCAAGGCACCAGCAGACAAATCCAAAAGAGATAATTGAGGCGTTAATGATCCAGGGAAGCAGACGGTTACTTCCTAAAACTAATGGTGCCCAAGCTAACAATAGTACAATGGAAAAAATAGCTAATCGGTCAAACCACTTGGCAGTCATAATCTATGTATTCCGTTGATATCACTATTATTATTATCTTATAAGAAGCGTTCTGAACTGCCTTCCAACACCAAAACCGCAAGAGTGTTCGTCGCGTATGCGCCAGTATCAAGATTTATCCGGTTGGGCAGAACCTCAGGCTCAGCAATTGGGGTATGTCCGTGGACCACTCGTTTTGGGTGAGAACCGCTGTACTGCAGGAATTCATCCCTAATCCAAAGCCGATCGCTGTCCGTTTGCTCACTCAGCTTTCGTTTTGGTTTAATGCCCGCATGGACAAAATAGTAATCGCCCAGCTCAAAACTGCTTTCAAGCCTTTCAAAGAAGGCGCGTGGTGCCCCAGCCACCGCATCCACTAGTTGGGAGCGAATGTTTTCGAGGTCCCGACTTAGATCGCCACCACCAACGTTGATGCCGTAAGATGCAAGAGTCTCGCGCCCGCCATAGTTCAACCACTCTGACAGAGAGTGGGGATCACGAAGACACTGCATCAGCATTTCCTCATGATTACCCTTCAGGCAAATCCGGGTTCTTGAACCACTCGGTCCACCGCATAAGGTTTTTACGACCTCCGCGCTCTGTGGCCCGCGGTCAACGTAGTCTCCGAGGAAAACCTCAAAAACGTCGCCCTCAAACGTAGAAGCATCTCGATCGATCTTCTCCAGGCAGTCAAGCAACAAGTCATACCGGCCATGGATATCGCCAACAGCATACACGCGAGTGTTTTCGGGAACCGAAAACACTCGCGTGCTAGAAACTTCTTCAGCTCTTCCGATGAAGAGAGACTTGATACGATCGAACATGGGCCCTAAGCGGAGTACGCCTCATACTTATAGTATCCATAACCGTACTGGGCTTCATAGCGATAGCGCTTTGCACGGTTGGCATCATAGCTATTTAAGACCATTCCCATCACGCGTCCACCTGCATTGTCGATTAGGTCTTTAGCCTGCTCAACGACGACGCGGTCAGTGCGATCCCATGCAGACACCATAACAACACCGTCAACGTCCTTACAAAGTACCCGGCTATCAATCACCGGCAGAACTGGCGAGCTATCGATAATCACAAGATCAAACGAGTTCGCCACGCTCTCAATCAACTTCTTCATGACGTCGGATGAAAGAACCTCAGCGGTGTTCCACATACTCTTACCTTGTGGCGCAGGTAAAAAGTAGAAATTTGAACCGGGCTCATTAACGAGAACATCTACCAGCTTCGCCTGACCTGATATTACATCAATGATGCTTTCGGTTTTGCCCTTAGTTAAGGCATCTGAGGAAACCGGGTGCCGAAGGTCCGCATCAATCAGCAGTACTTTCTCGCCCGCTTTTGCTGCGTACTGTGCCAAGTTCAGTGATACAGTTGACTTACCCTCCCCAGGAATGGAGGAGGTCACCAAAATCGTCTTCACTGGCTTATCAACACCTGCAAATCGAATACGCGACCGCAGTGTACGGATAGCTTCTGCGTATTGATGCAGTGGATTATCGGCAGCATAAGACCCGATCCCTTTCGGAAGCGACCTGATCTTCTTCGTTTCATCAGCAGATTTGTTCTTTAGGCCAAACCTCGTTTTGATGTTCTGAAATACCGAAGAAAACCCCGCTCTGGAGCCAATCTTGTTCGCATGCTCCGGGATGGTCGGGATCATCGAATATAATGGAACACCCAAACGGTCTTCAACATCATTTTGCGACTTCAATGTGTTGTCAAATAACTCCAGAAGCAAGCTGATTCCGGTACCGAGCATAACGCCAAGTACAAGAGATAAGGCAACGAACAACTTCTTGTTTGGGAAGCTAGCAGATGCCGGCGTGACGGCCTTATTCAGAATTCGACTGTCAACGCCATTGATGTTTTCAGCAGCTTGAGTTTCTTTAAAGCGGGTCAAGAACGATTCATACAAAGCCCGGTTCGCAGACGCTTCGCGCATCAGCTCTCGCAGGTAAACCTGAGCCTGGTTCTCAGTAGAGGTCACGCTACGCAATTGCTCAAGATCTGCAGCAATAGATTGTTCACGGCTTTGTGCAACTGCAAGAGCATTCTCCGCAGTGTTCACAATGCGCTGCAATTCCTCAGAAATCTGTCTGTTGAAGTCAGCCAACTGCGAACGTACCGCGATAACCTGAGGGTGCCGCCCACCATACCGGGTCGACAGTTCAGCTTCCTGCCGCGCCACGTCGGATGCCTTACTACGAAGCTGGGTGATAACGCTCGACTGTGCAGCATCCGCAAAGGCAGCAGCTGATCCGCCTTCTTTCCTGACCTTTTCGATCTGGTCGACTTTAGCCTTGGCAGCCGCAGTCTCGGCTTTGGCTGCGACCAAGCGCTCGTTCAAACTTACAAGCTGACCTTCATTGATCGTATTTCCCTCAGCAACCTGGAGATTGTTCTGACGCCGGTAGATCTCAACGGCCTGTTCAGAGGCACGAACCTGCTCACGCAGCTCAGTCAGACGCGTACTGAGCCAGTCATTTGCCCGGCGGGTCGCATCGTACTTGGTTTCTAACTGATCAACGAGATAGGAGTCGGCAAAACCATTAGCTACCCGCGCAGCCATATGCGGAGAGCTTGCCTCATAGGAAACGTCGACCACGGTTGTTCGCGGCCGAAGCTTCACAGAAAGGCCTCCGAGAACCCGCCGGTTCAATCCATCGGCGGAGTCACTTTCTAGCGTGTCTATTTTTTCATCAGGTGCAGGAAGGACACTGGCCAAAATCCCAGAAATCAAGGACGTGGTAGAGAGGAATTCGGGCGCATCTGCCAAATTCAACTTCTCGATCACACGGCTCGCAACAGCATTGGAGCCCATGATTTCTATTTGGCTCTGCAGAACCTTATCATCACTTCCTAACCCGCCGAGAACGGCTTCAACATCCACCACATTGTTGGCTCGTGTCTCAATTAGGATCGATGTTGTTGCCGTATATTTCGGGGCAACAACAAACGAAAGAACGCCACCTAATATGGTTACAAAGAAAGTGACACTAAGTATCAACCTGTAATAACGCTGCAGAAACTGAACAACCTTACGCAGGTCAATTAGGTCTTCACCCTGCTCCAACACCTGATTATTTTTCATAGATTATGCTAGTACTTCACCACAAAGCTTACGCCGCCGATGTGGCGATCATAGCTACTGCCCACCTCATTTGAATCACGGTTCTCATAACCGTAAGATGCCTGAAGTGCAAGGTTCCGGTTCACCATATAGTCTGTGCGCAAACCCGCTTTAATGGTATCGTCAACCCGGTCTGTACCCTTGAACTCTTCACGCAGGTATCCGACGCTCGGTGTAACCAGCCAGTTTCTGCGGAATTCATAATCTGCGGAAAGGCCTACATTGGAAGTCAAAATACCAGAGGAGCCTGCAGTTGAGCTTTCTTCAACCAACTGGCGACCATTAAGATTTACAGTCAGGAGCGATGTTGGTGTCCACTCCAGATCCATACCATAGGAGAAACTGGAGATATCATCGAAGGAAGCAAGATCGTAATTCTGCTCCAGATAACCCAGACTTACGGAACCGTGAAGGGTACCGCGCATATCAAACTCAAGGCCAGTAAGCAGCTCGTAACCATCTGAGTCACGATTAGCAGCGCCTGATCCGTTCCAGTCGCGCTTGTTCAGCTCAGCACTCACAAAAGCGAAGAGACCAGGGGAGTACGCGTAAGAAACTTTAGAAAGAACGTTGTAGCGTGTTCCATCTCTGAAGCTCTGACTTAGCGACCCACCATTAACTGTTTCAACGGAGAAGTAGTCGTAATTCTCAACTGAACCAGTGGCGTAAACATTAACGCGGTTGAATGCCTTGGAGATACCTGCATTGGCTTTATACACGTTCGAACGAACACCTTCCTTCGCGCTAGAAGGTGTTGTGGAATCGCCTAGCTCGTCCTGATTAGCATCAAAACCAGCACCGAATGTAAGTGCAAGATCCCGCAGAACATCAACCTGACCATCTACCAAAGCATGACCAGTGAACGTAGATGCATCTTCATCATCAAATACAAACCGCTCACGACCAGAAAAATTGAAATTCAGGCTATGCCGTGAAAAATCTGAGAGGATCGACAGCTCCGGCTTCAAGAGCGCAACAAAGCTGTCTTTGCCGCCTTTCTCCGCCTTATTGACATTGCTGTCAAATTCCAGCTCAGAGGTGACAGACGGCAGATAGAGCCAGCTTCCACGCCGAATACCTTGAGCATCATACTCAGGACGCGACCTGTAACGCACCCGGTACTCTTCCGTCACGCCGGTACCATTATCTACCAATTCCTGAGCGGAGACACTATTCACAACTGCTACATCGACACTAACAGCAGCAAAACAGGTGACTGCCAAATGCTTTACAAGTCGCATCTTCGACATTTCCTACAAATAAATTCTATACACTAACGGGAAGGCGTTTAGTTCGGGCTCGGAAGGCTACCCGCACCACCACCGGAGGTTGTCGAAGGCGCTTGCGCGGAACGAACGCCAGCGGAAACACCGCTTCCAGCAAGGCCGGATTGATTACTCGCAGCATCAGCGGTGTTATAGGCAACCTGCAACTGAGAGCTTGACATTGCAGCCTTCTGCACAGCGGTTACCGCCGCTTCATTTCCACTTTGAGCGAGGGAACTTGCTGCCATTTGCAGACCAGTACCCAACTGCGCCACAACTGCTGGGGTTGAGACCTTTGCCAAAGCTGCAACTGACTGAGCCAATTGAGGCTGCTGGGCAACTGCAGCAGAGATCGCCTGAGCAAACGCGGGCGCCTGGGCCGAGGAAGATGAGGACAGCGCTGCACCGAGATCAGCCAGCTGCTGCGGAGACGCTGCGGCAACAAAAGCAAGCAAGTCAGCTGCGGCTGCAACCGGATCAGCCTCCACCTGAGAAACAATTGACGCTACAGATACTGTTTGCGCGAAAGCGTCCAGAGGTTGATACGCACCAAGAAGAGCTGCACCACTAACGGCAGCCGCAAGAATAAAATTTCGCATAGTTGTCCCAGCTCAATTCGAAGAAACCATTTATCTATGGTTGTAATTATCACTGGGATTTTTCACTAGCAAGAATGAACGGGGAATTTTTAGATATTTTTCAAGAAATGCGTTTAATTTGCCACTTTGCAAGTGCATTTTCACAACTATAGGTTTAAAAAATTAGGTAAACAGGAGCACTCTTATCGATAATCACCTAACAAACACATTGTGACTGATGGAGAAAGAGGCATCCCTCAAGAAACAAATGGCACATCCAATGATAAAATTCGACGAATCAAAATATTCACATTCCTATTTATATAAAAATTTAGTCAAATAATTTAAATCCACACTTTAATCTACATGAGCTGAGGTATTATTGACCAAATCGCTAGTTATA
Source organism: Pseudovibrio japonicus (assembly GCF_014651595.1). Taxonomy (GTDB): domain Bacteria; phylum Pseudomonadota; class Alphaproteobacteria; order Rhizobiales; family Stappiaceae; genus Pseudovibrio; species Pseudovibrio japonicus. The sequence continues at coordinate 90,442 of NZ_BMXE01000012.1, forward strand.
CAATGATTCTCAGTCAGATATACGATCTCCGAATATTGATCTACTGCAGACTTATAAATATATCACTGCTATATAATCATATATGCTTTGCCCCTACAACTAACGCTGTAAATATTTGCCAGCAGGTTCCAAATTGTGTTAGTGCTCCAAAATTGAGTTGGTGGAATTAACTACCATAGGTAATTACGGGCGAGAAATTACCTATTAATTCTGAGTTTCTGGTGGGTTTCATGCGGCGTTTTTTCGATATCGTTTTTAGTGCCTCTATTCTGGTTGCAATGCTCCCAATCTTATTGGTTGTAGCGATACTTGTCCGCTTTAAGCTGGGAAGTCCTATTCTTTTCAAGCAAACACGGATGGGAAAAGATGGTCGAACCTTCACCATTTACAAATTTCGGTCAATGACCGATGAGAAAAACGCCGATGGTGAGCTACTGCCGGATCAGTGGCGCCTTACCCGCTTTGGTCGTTTTTTACGCACCTGGAGCTTGGACGAAATTCCTGGCTTTCTCAACGTTCTGACAGGCGACATGTCCGTCGTGGGACCGCGGCCACAGGATGTTGAGTTCATGAAGAAGTGCACCCCCTGTCAGCTACGCCGTCACGAGGTAAAGCCAGGTATCACTGGTTGGGCGCAGGTAAACGGCCGTAATAATATCAGCTGGGAAGAGCGGTTCGAGCTTGATGTTTGGTATGTAGATAACAAAGGTCTGTGGCTGGACCTCAAGATCATCTACATGACAGTAATCACAGTCCTTCTACGCAGAGGAATTTCCGCAAAGGGTCATGCCACGATGCCCGAGTTTAAAGGATCTGACAACGCTCCTTTATCAATCCAAAAGTCAGCTTCCTAAAACCCCCTGCAACCAACCCATGCTACCAGAAAACACTGAGATACAAACGAGTCTCGGCGTATGTGGATAGATTACCTGTCGTAACGGCCGACCAACAGGATGTGTTCTAACTCACTTCCCATTGTTATCATCGATATCATGAGTAAAAAACGCCGCCATGCTCAGCCCCACCAGACCTCAGCCTCCGTATCAAGCGATCCCGTCGCCCAAGCGCACAAATCTCTCAAATATCCTCGTACCGCAGAAGCCCTACAAGGCTGGGTCACCCTACCAAACATAACGCGAGCGAACCTTGTCCTTGAGGGATTGCAAGGGCATGCATTTTGCGAGTGGTCTGGCGATATGTCTGATAAAATCCGGTTCACGAGTCACTTGGGCTTCAACTACGGATTGCATCTTCCTGAGGGTCTTGAGCAATTTTTCCTGCACGACCTTCACTTTCGCCGATTCCACAGAATAGCGGCCAACAATATCCTCATAGGTAACCCCTTGCTTCTCGATCTGAACCGGTTCCTGCTGCGTGTCTAGTGCGGAGTAGTAGTCATGGAACTTGAAGATCGTTGTTCGTGCTTCGCTGATCCTGCCCCACAGATTGGGAATGCCCAACGCATCGCACACAATCAGTGGATGCATGGCGGTAGATACGACTGCTTCACACCTTGCAAGGTCCTCAAGGAATGGTAAGGCACCTTTTGTGATATCAAGGATAGTGCTCTGCGGAATCTCGCGCTGCATCTCGGAAAACAAAGATAAGTGCGCTTCCGCAAAATGCGGAACAATACCGACCTTGTACTTCTTCTCAATGGTGCGCCCTTCCAGCAGATGGTGGGCCAACAATCCGCCATCACCTAAAGTCACATGGGACATATCCTGTCCCATGACCTCCTGAAGCATATTGCGTGTTCCGAACCCTCTTACCGCCCAGGGCTTCAATACACGACGAAAGCTGTGTGGCTCGAAAGGTGCGACACTGCGATAGGATCCCCATTGGTCCCCCGGCATCCCGGAGGTGAAGACGTGGAGCGGAGGCCTAGTGAGCAAAAAAGGAAGATCATCGTTCTGCGTTGCAACAGCTCTGTCAAGAATTGAACCGATACCAAGCACCCTAGCCATGGCCGGAGGCGTATGCTTTAGCCTCCATTTACAAAGAACATGCATCAGTGCCACATTGAGCTCATCGCCGAAATTGTCGATGTCACACCAATAGTAATTGACTTTGAACTTACTCATACGCTCGCTCCGGAAAGCTCAGGCGTTTCCGGAGCCGGGCTTTTCACATTGAACAGGATTGCGTAAAGAACGGGCACCACGATCAGTGTGAGCACTGTTGCAAAGGTCAGGCCGCCCATGATGGTCATGGCCATGTTGACGAAGAAAGCATCCTGTAAGAGCGGAATAAGACCAAGGACCGTGGTTGCAGCTGCCATTGCGACGGGCCGCATTCTGCTGACACAAGAATCTACAATAGCAAGGTAAAGTTCTTTCCTCTCCGCTTGCTGATCTATCTCCTCAATAAGCACAATAGCGTTCTTGATCAGCAAACCAATCAGGCTGAGTGCCCCCAGAAGCGACATGAAGTCAAAGCTGCCTTTCATAACAAGCAGACCAGCTGTTATCCCTATGATCGCGAGAGGAACAGTCAGCCAGATGATGAGCGGCTGTCGAACAGAGCCAAATAGCAGGATTGATGTAATAATCATCAGGACAAACCCAACTGGCAGCGCGCCATAGATCCCCTCCTGTGCTTCTGAGGAATCCTCATACTCCCCACCCCAACTGAACGAATAGCTCGGCGGCAATTCGATCGCTTCAACCTCCCCTCGGATACGGTTGAACAGCGGCGTTGCCAGCTCCCCTTTTGGATTGGCGGAGGCAATGATGGTCTGCATACGGTTTCTGCCGCGAATGACGGTTTCTTCCCAAACGGTTTCAAAGTGCGTAACCACCTGCTGCACAGGGACGGATCGTTGCAGAACCGGGCTCCAAACTTCAATGTCCTGAATGTGGGTAACATCTTTGCGCTCTACTTCCGGTGGGCGAACCACAATTGGAAGCAGGCGCGTTCCGTCCCTGTAGATACCCACCTGGCTTCCCTCAAAGGCCTGCAATAGCGCCGTTGACAGGTCCTGTCGGTTAATACCCAGCTGGCGTGCAACCTTCTCATTAAATACGGGCCTGATCAGCTTCTGTGGTTGGCGCCAATCGGTTCGCACATCTTTGGATTCGTCATCCGCCCTCAGGATCTTCATTGCCTTGTCGGCGAGCTGACGCAGCACAACAGGGTCTGATCCGTGGAAGCGCGCCTCGATTTTCCCATCCCGTCCCGGACCAATCCGTAGCGGCTTGATGATCGGATCAAGCTGCGGCATTTCCTCATACATGTATTTCTGAACAGCCTCCCAGACCGCTGGTATCTGATCACGGGTCTCAGTCTGAACAATGATCTGCGCATAGGCCGGACTGTTCTCCTTTGGCTCGTAAACCAGCGAGAACCGCGCATCACCACCGCCAATCAGCGACGTGGTTTGTGTCACCCCGTCCTGGCTTCGCAAGAACTGTGAGACCTTGAGCGTGTCATCGCGGGTCTTGCGAATATCGGTTCCTTCTACCTCCCAGATATCAACAAAGAACATCGGAGTATTGGAGTTGGGAAAGAACGCCTGTGGCACGTAGCCAAACCCGTACACCGCAGCCACAAACAAGCTGACCGCCGCAGAAACCGTAATCCAGCGGAACCGTATGGCCGTTTCCAGCGCGCTTCTGTACCCCCTGTAGATCTTACCGTCGTATGGATCTGCTGCTTCGCTGTCATCGGTCTTTTTGTCAGGCTTTAAGAGCAGCGCACAGAGCAATGGCGTTGTGCTGACGGCAGTGATCCAGCTCAGCGAAAGCGAGATGAGAATGACGTAGAACAGGGAGCGGGCAAACTCACCGGTACTGGTCTGAGAAAGGCCAATGGCGGAAAACGCGAGAATGCCAATCACCGTACCGCCCAAAAGAGCCATCGCATTACTGGAGACCACCTCGCTGGCAGCTTTTGCCGCCTTCATCCCCGCCTTGATGCGAATGAGCATGCCCTCTGCAATAACAATCGCATTATCGACAAGCATGCCCAGAGCAATGACCAAGGCTCCCAGCGAAACCCTCTGAAGCTCAATCCCGAACAACTGCATGAACCACAGCGTCCCAGCCACCGTAATCAGCAGCACCGCGCCAATAATCAGGCCCGTCCTCAACCCCATAAAGAGAAGCAAAACCACAATCACAATGATAATGGCCTCAGCCACATTAATGATGAAGCCACTGACAGACTGGTCCACCGCCTCTGGCTGGTTGTAGATAATATGACCCTGAATACCGACAGGTATCGTTTCAACCAGCTCCTCAAATCTCTGCTGGATCGCCTTGCCTGTATTGACCACATTCTGCCCGGGTAACATCGAAATGCCAAGGGTCAGTGAGGGCAACCCATTGAAGTAGACCATCTTGGTCGGCTGCTCTTCATAGGCACGTGTGATTGTTGCGATATCACCCAGATAGATTGCCTTTTTATCGGCCCCTTCATCCTCCGAACTGATGAGTAGCCCACTGATCTCTGAGGCAGAATTAAACTCCCCCGTGGGTGAGATGCGAATGTACTCATCTCCAACCCTAACGCTCCCCGCATCTGCAACAACGTTCTGCGAGGTGAGCAACTCCGACATCCGCTCAGCAGAAAGGCCAAGCTCCCCAAGGCGGGCGCGGGAGATCTCAATATAGACCACCTCCTGCTGCTCCCCCCCAATCACGATCTTTCGCACACCGGGCACCAGAACCAGCTGCCGCTGCAGAGCTTCGGCTACATCCTTCAGGTCACGATAGGTATAACCCACCCCAGAGATAGCCAGATAGATACCGTAGACATCCGCAAAGTCATCCACGATCACCGGCTCCCCCACTCCGGGAGGAAGCTTGTGCCGTACATCGGCAATCTTCCGACGCAGTTCATCATAGATATTGGGAAACTCTTCGGTCGTATATTTGTCTTTAAACTGGATCTGAATATCGGAGTACCCGGGCCGGGAAATCGACATCTTGATGCGCTTGAGCTGAGGAAGTTTCTGGACTGCTTCTTCTATGTGGTAGGTGACTTCCTCTTGCGTTTGCTGCGCAGTCGCTCCCGGATAAGTCGTGATTATCTTTGCTTCCTTAATCGTGAAGTTAGGGTCCTCCAGCTTCCCCATTTCGTCAAAGCCAAGGATACCGCCGCCCACCAGAACAATGACCAGAAGCCAGGAAACAACTTTGTTTTTTACCGAGTAACCACCAATATCCATAGGAGTATCCTTGGTCTCTTCTAGTCTGGCTTCTCGTCTTCACCACTTGCTGCAGGAGCTTGCGAGGATTGGGCGTCCTGTTCTGCAGTCTTGCGAATGCTCACATCCTCCGGTCTCTCGACAGCCTGCTCAGGCGTCCTCATCAAACTGACCTTCATCCCCTCAACCAAGAACGGGACACCTGCGGTCACAATTCGATCACCGGGCTCAAGGCCTTCCGTCACAGCAATCTGGCTGCCACGAAGATCACCAACCTTAATGTGACGTTTCTCCAATGATTGGCTCTCGGGATTCACTACCCAGACATGCGGTGTGAGATCGTTTGTAGACACCACGGCTTCGGACGGAATGAAGGTAACGTTGACCGCACGGAGGTATTTTGTGAGGTCAATGACAACGTTTGCTGTCATGCCGGGCAACACGTTGATGTCTTCCGGTGTAGGCATAATATAGGTCGCTTCGAATGTACGGGTCGCAGGGTCCGCACTGGCGGCAACCTCTTTAAATTCCAACGCATATTCATTCTTGGGTGCCGCATCAAAGAACACGAAGACATCCGGCTCAATACTTGTTTCTTCCAGCTCTGCGGAGGCTTCTTTGACCAAAAGCATCACCTGTTCGGGAAGATCGAATTTTACCTCCAGCGCCTTTAGGTCCCTAAGCTCAACAATAACCTCTTTCGCCTGAACCTCTTCAAAGTTCTCAACAAGCCGTCTAGCGATCCGTCCTTTAAATGGCGCAGTTAGCGTTGTGTAAGCCAAATCTTGCATGGCCAAATCCAGCGATGCCTGCGCACTCTTCAGATTATATTCCCTGCGGTCCCTCTCTCTGACCGTAGAAAATCCTCGCTCCGCCAAAGGTTTAATGCGCTCAAAATCCCGTTTGGCTCGAAAAAGCTCTGCTTCTCGTTCCTGTACAACCAACTTAAAATCTGTAGGATCCAGCTGCGCAATCACCTCCCCTTGCTCAATTGCCTCCCCTTCCTTCACCGGCAAATCAACAATTGTACCGGGTACACGGAAGGACACTTCCGCGCGTCGTTGAGATTCAATTCGCGCAGGGAAAGAACGTTTTCCGCTGGTTTCCGGCGTTAGAACTTCAAAGGTTTTTACTGGCCGGATGACCTCGGGAGCTTCCGTCTGAGGCTCTCCACCACATGAAGTCAGCCCAAAAAGAAGCACGCCTGCGGAAACTGCATAGACTCCAAGTCTTAACATCGGCGAACACCAGTCATCGAGGGTTACGGAGCACGATTGATTTGGTTGCTATCTATGCCTTTTCATAGCGCTACAGCTTCTTTGTTATTTCTTGCTTTGACTGCGATAAGGCAAGCGCAGTTGTCATCAAGCTGAAGCGCAATTTCGATTAAATCATGTAAGTCAAGAGATGTCTACAAACCACCACGACAACAACTTCACAAGCAAAACAAGCTAAGCCCTAAAGCAATCTAAAACACACACAAGTACAAGCTATTGACTTTATTTTCCGTCTCTTAGGGCATTATTAATCAAAGTTGCAATTCCCTTAGTCAATTAGCGATTGGGAGATCAATTGCCAGCATAGTTTCCCGGAGAAATTCTCGGTTAGAAACAATCGGAGAGATTGATGTCTGAGAAACGATATGGCCCCGCAATCTTCGCCGGCGCCCTTTTCATGTCACTCAGTGCCAACGCCGGCATCTTCGGCGACGCACCCGATATCGTGGTATGTCCTTTAGAGGGCAACGCAACGCGGCAAAGCGGAAACGTCGTGTTCTACATCGATGGCACCGAGGATGACACCCCCTTCTACAAACCTCTCGGCAACACCCCGGTTCAGCTCTCCGTAAACTCCGACGGAACCCTGGAAACCCGCATCCCCAGCTGCTCCGGTAAAACCTTCGACGACCTAAAACAATCCGGCCAGGCCTTCAACTTTAACGACTGAACGCTGTGACTGAGAAGGTCACGGGAGCCGAACCGCATCTCACCATGTATCTGTGCGTACGCCCCCAGATTATAACCGAGTCCCGATAATCACTGCTTCAGGATTAGGAGCAACAGTCCTCGGGTGCCCCCATAAGAACCTGCAACCAAAAATATTGACGCTGCCGGACGACAATAATCTGACAGATCAAAGCTGAACCGCTACGCCTAAGGCATCTATGCTTATCTATGGGCTAGGATTGAGTGAAGATAGGACCCGTGTTTCGGGCTAATATCCGGCAGATCCACTCTTCTACGTGATTGCCTCTCGCAACACTAATCTCCTCATTGAAGTTAGACAGGCCTATGTCACGAAAGCTTTTCCTACATATCGGCAACCACAAGACCGGTACGACTTCTATACAGGAGAGCCTCCATCGAAATAGACAGTACCTAAGTGATCAAGGGTACAGTGCTTTTAATAAGCTATCAGATGAAAAGTTGCTTGAGCATGCGAATTCCAACAACTGGAAAATTCCCACGAATGCTAATAATTGGCTAGTATTCAAGGAACCCGCTTATCCGGGGGACATATCGAGCTGCATCGCAGATAAAGAGAAATTCGCAGCAGCTGTTGCAAGTTCGGGTCGCAATACAATCGTGTCTGCTGAAAATTTTTCCTGGAGCTGCTCTATAGAAGAACTGCAAGAACTCAGAGATGCACTCGCTTACTATTTTGATGACATATCAATTGTCGCTTATATTCGTCGTCAGGATCAGCAAGCCATCTCCTACCAGCAACAAAACTCAAAAAATATGTCGTTGCCGTCTCGATTGAAGTTCTTCGGATCAGACCCAGTTGCCCTTCCTGACTACCAGAAACACCACGATCGCTACCTTGATTACAACGTGAGGCTTGGATACTGGGCCGATGTTTTTGGCGATAAAAATATTAAGATCCGCGTCTTTGATAGAAAACACCTGATTGACGGCGATGCGGTCATAGACTTCTTTCATGTAGTTGGAGCAAAAATCCACCATGTGGTCGAGTCCAATATCTCCAGACCCTTTGCCGCTGTAAAGATAGGCCATCTATTAAATGAACTATCCATCACAAATCATTGGGTCAGGTCGGACCTTGCCAAAGCGCTCGACTATGGAGACAAAATGCTACCCAACCGTAAGCAGGCAGAAACCTATTACAGCCACTTCCGCGGAAGCAATATCACACTAAATCGCCGTTTTCAGATCACCGACCATCCTTCACTTTTTGGGGAGGATTTCAGTAGCTACCCAGAACACAGAACGGATCTTTGGGATGAAAACAGAGCGAATGAGGCGATAAAGCGCATATTGACGCTCTACTCCGAACTGGCAGATGCAACCAAGCTTGAAGATGCGACTGATCTGAGCACACGTCATTCGACAAGATACAAGTTCAACAAGAGCCTTGCAAAGCTGAAGCAGAATCCGCGGAAGTACCTGCTGGATAAACTCGGGAGTCGGTAACCAGCAGTGATTGCATGCAATTTGGAATCTGCTTCCCTCAGCTCACTGGGCACGCCAAGTCCGCACCACGAAAAAACCCGCCAAGCCGAGAGCTTAGCGGGTTTTGATATTTGGTTGCGGGGGTAGGATTTGAACCTACGACCTTCAGGTTATGAGCCTGACGAGC
>NZ_BMXE01000013.1 GCF_014651595.1 Pseudovibrio japonicus
CCGGTATCTACTATGACCGCGCCTTTGACCGTATCCTGACCGGCATCAACCTGCTGGGTGGTATCAACTGGGATGACGTCTCACGTACGTATCTCGATAACACGGTTGCAAGCGGGGTTGTCAATGGCGATGACAACGGTGTTGGCTTCCTGATCTCTCCAGAGCTGACCGTCGGCTACGAGCAGCCCTGGAGGCAGTACCTCGTTGTCCCATCCGTCGGTGTTCGCTACTCCTTGTTCCATCAGGACAGCTATAGCGAAGGCGGGGTCAATGGCCTAAGCCTTGATAACCGGACCCATCAGCAGATCAACGTTCGTCTGCAGCTGGCAGGTGTTGGTTTCAACGCTCTTAACCAGGATTCCAACTACTGGAACACCACACTGCGGGCTGGTCTGGATATCTACGCAAACTTTGGCGATGACATTGACGCACGTGTCATGGGCTTCAACGTGGGCTACGATGAGAACCTGAATGATGCTGGTGTGCGTCCGTTCATCGGTGCAGACGTTGACTACCAGGTCACCGACCGAGCCACACTGGACTTCGGTGTAGAAGGTGCATACGACACAATCGATGCAGTCTTCGGCAGCATCAACGCAGGGTTCTCCGTCTTGTTCTAAGGATTGCCATATTGGGCTCCGATGGAATAGCCCGAACGCCCGCTTGTGGCCCATCACGTCAGGAACGTGTGAGAGTACTTTAACTGACTGTGACGGCTTCGCGTTGGTAGGTTTTCAGTGTGCCAATGCAGGAGGCGTGCAGCGCGCTTTGCAATAGACTGAGCAGGTTCGGGTGACGTCTCAAACCTTTCGGTTGATCATATCCAGTCCAGTTGATTCTAATTGTGTAAGTGTAATTTTGGACACCTTCAGCAGGAAATATTGCCCTGCAACGCGCATAAAACACCCAAAACTTAGCAATTATTACAAGCCTTTACCTTCCTAGATGTGTTTTTTCTTGAAATGCATAAAAATCCACATCAACATAATAACCCACGAACACTTTTACGGGATTAGTACAACGTAATGTCTTGAAATGTTCGTATGCCACTCTGGGGAAGGTGCCTTAAAGTGAGGAAATAAGGGGGGAATATGAATTACTGGACTAAGTCAGCCATGGCTCTGGCAATGGCCGTTGGCGTTGCATCACCGCTGGCTGCAGGCGAAATTACTGTCTACAGCGCGCTGGAAGAGGAAGAAATTGCAGCCTACGTTGCGGCAGCTGAGGCAGCAATGCCTGATGTCGAAATCAACGTCCTGCGCCTATCCACCGGGAAACTGGGGGCACGTATTCTGGCTGAAGCGGATAATCCGCAGCACGACCTGATTTGGGGCTGGGCGGTCACCGCTATGATGGACCCGCAGGTTCTGGATTTGCTTGAGCCTTATAAAGCAGCTGGTTCGGAAGCTCTTGCAAATCAATTTCGCGATGCGAATGATCGCTGGTTTGCAGCGACCGGCTACTTGGGTGCGTTTTGCGTAAACACTGCGAGACTGGAGAAAAAAGGCTTGCCAATGCCCACGAGTTGGGCTGACCTTCAGAACCCGGCCTTCAAGGGCGAAGTCTTGATGCCTGACCCGAATTCTTCGGGAACGGGTTATCTGCATGTGAATGCAGTGCTCCAGACCAAGGGTGAAAATGCCGGTTGGGAGCTCTTGAAATCTGTTGACCCTAACATGGCGCAATACACGTCTTCCGGTTCCAAACCCTGTAAAGCTGCGCGTGCTGGTGAATACACTGTCGGAATATCGCTGGCCTTCACCGCAATGAAGTCCATTGAAGACGGCTATCCGCTTGCGATGGTTTTCCCAAAAGGTGGCGTCGGCTATGAGCTTGAAGCTTCTGGCCTGATGGCGAGCAGCGACAACAAAGCTGACGCTCAGCGCTTCCTGGACTGGACGCTCTCCGCCGAGGCTCTTGAACTTTACGGCCAGTATAAAGCTCTTATCACTGTACCAGGTGTTGAGACTTCCGCAGCTGCAGCCGAAGCAGGGCTACCTTCAGATATTCGCAGGATTCTGTTTCCGGTTGATTTCGTTAAATCGGCAAATCGCCAATCCAAAGTCAAAGCCGAATGGAAAGACCGCTTCGGTCGTTAACTCCAAGCTGGTGGGCGACCTATAGGTTGCCCCCAGCCCCAATACCATAAGCAAGAAAAATCTATACGGATGCCAGGCGGGGCATCCTGCAATACTGGGTAGGGAGGCGCGGTATATGTATCTGACCGTTAGCAACGCAACCAAACGTTATGGAGCTTTCGTCGCTTTGGACGACGTTTCCGTTTCGTTGAAAAAAGGCGAGTTTGTCTCTCTCTTAGGCCCCAGTGGGTGTGGTAAGACAACTCTTCTGCGGATCATCGCTGGCCTGACTGATATTGATGGAGGCGACGTTCGCATCGAAGATGTTGCGATGTCCGATATGCCAGCCCGTAAACGCGGCTTTGGGATCGTATTCCAGTCTTATTCGTTGTTCCCAAACATGTCCGTCGCCGAAAATATCGCCTACGGTTTAAAGGTTCGCAAAGCGCCAAGTGAGCAGATTCGCGCCCGTGTTAAAGAACTCCTTGAAATCATCAAACTCCCTGACATTATTGATAAATATCCAGGTCAGCTCTCAGGTGGACAGCAGCAGCGTGTTGCGCTTGCGCGTGCCATCGCGGTTGATCCAAAAGTGCTTCTCCTTGACGAGCCTTTGTCCGCGCTGGATGCGAATGTGCGCGCGTCATTACGCCACGAAATTCGCCAGCTTCAGAGAGAACTGAAGATTCCGACGCTCATGGTGACTCATGATCAGGAAGAAGCCATGGCGATGTCGGATCGGATTATCTGCATGAACCACGGTGTTGTCGTGCAGGTAGGTACACCGGAAGAGCTCTATCACAAGCCAGCTACGCGGTTTGTTGCTGACTTTATGGGCTCCAGCAATCTAATCACGACCAAACTGATCCGCGAGACACTCCCAAATTTGATGTCTACCCGGCCCGAGGGACCAGACGAGGCATTTGATGCCTGCATTCGCCCTGAAGAAATCTCACTGGTGGAAGATGAAAGCGGTGTTGCGACCGTCACATCTACAAGCTTTCTTGGCAATCTCAACCGAATTGATCTGGACGGCCCGTTTGGCCACCTTCTTGTCGAGACGCATGGTCCTTGCAGCTTCAAGACAGGCCAGAAGGTATCGGTTGATGTGAAACCTGAAGCCTGCACTTGGGTCCTGAATGACGAGACTGAGGCCGTGACATGAGCGTCGAGACTGTCGGCGCTCAAGCTGCGCCCACCTTCCGAAAATGGATCGACAGTGACAAGGCGCTCGCAGCAATTTGCGTGATTGTGCCGCTGATCGGGCTGTTCCTCTTTTTCATCTATCCGATGATCATCGTGTTCATCCGGTCAATCACCACGGCTGATGGGACCTATGGACTTGCAAACTATGCGGAGATTCTGGCCTCGAAAGGGTTCTGGCGTGCGACCCAGCACTCTTTGGTTATGGGCGGCACGACGACGATTCTCAGTGTCTTCTTAGGTTTCATCATTGCACTTGGCTTGCATCGCTGCGCCTTTCCGGGAAAGACACTCATTCGGGTTGCGATTGTGCTGCCGCTTATCGCGCCCTCACTTGTGCAGGCACTCGGCCTGATCTTCATTTTGGGACGGAACGGCCTGATCAGTCAGTTCTCCGGAGTTGAGATGGAGATCTACGGTTTCTGGGGACTTGTCATTGCCAACACACTGTATGGGCTGCCACAGGCTGTCATGATCATCAGTGCTGCGCTGGTTTTGCTTGATGCCCGGATCTACGAAGCGGCTGACGTTCTGGGTTCTTCACCGTTGCGACAGTTTCGCGATCTCACACTCCCAGCGGTCACTTTTGCCCTCCTGAGCGCAAGCTTTGTTGTCTTCACAATTACGATCACTGACTTCGGGAATGCTGCGGTGATCGGGGGCGACTATTCAGTACTTGCAACTGAAATCTATTCTCAGGTCATCGGCCAGAGAAACTTCAACATGGGTGCCGTCGTTGGCATCATGTTACTTATTCCAACGATCTTGTCCTACTACATCGAACGACAGGCGATGAAGCGTCAGAAGACGCAGAAGGCGACCAATATTCATTCGTATGTGCCCCGGTTTCAGGCAATCCGTGATGTGCCCATGGGTATATTGAATTTCTTGATCGCAGCTCTGATCCTTAGTGTTATCGGCATCGTGATCTACGCCAGCTTTGTGAAGTTGTGGCCGTATAATTTCGACTTTACGCTGAAGCACTACAACATCACGCTGGCAGGTGGATACTCCTCACTATGGATGACCATCTGGATCTCAATTGGTGCAGCCGTTGCCGGTACGCTTGCGGTGTTCACTCTGGCTATCGGGCTGCGGCATACACCTGAGATGATCGCGCAGCCTGTGCGTATTCTCGCTGCTATGCCAGCTGCCGTTCCGGGTATGGTACTTGGTCTGGCCTACATCCTGACCTTCAACTCGACTGCAACGCCGCTCTATCTGCTGTACGGAACTGCGACCCTGATTGCAGTCATCAACTTCTACCACTACCACACGCAGGCTTATCTCACGGTCATGACCGGCTTCCGCCAGTTTCCCTCTGAGCTTGCCGAAGCAGGCAGTGCTTTGGGGGCGGGCATCGGGCGTATCTCAACCACGATCATTGCACCCTTTGTTGCTCCTATGCTGGTTTCCGTCTTCTTCTTTCTGTTTATGCGATCCATGGTCACTCTTTCAGCTGTTGTCTTTTTGACGACCCCGCAGCTGACCGTCGCAGCAGTAACGATCATGCGTCTCGACGATGCGGGATTGACCTCCCAGGCAGCCGCCTTTTCGACGGCTGTTATGGCGGTTGTGGGTCTGGCGCTGCTTGGCATGAAAGGGGCCGTGTCCCTTCTTGCCAAAAGAAACTCTAGGAAGTCAGGAAGCTAATTGATGTGGGTGCAAGAGCGACATCAACGCATACTCAATGTTCTGGAAACGAACATGCAAGTGAGTGCAGCTGACCTGTCCGAACTGCTTGGCGTTTCGAGAGAGACCATTCGTAGGGATCTGCATGATTTGGAAGATGCTGGTCATGTAAAACGCGTGCACGGCGGCGCGGTTCTTCCTCGGCAGCAGGCAGAAGCACCGTTCGAGAAACGCAAACTTGAACAGCTGCGTGCCAAAAGCGAGATTGCTCGCAAAGCCGTAAGCCTTGTCCCTCCCGGTGCTTCGCTCTTTGTCGATGCAGGCACAACCACAGAGAAGTTCGGCCATGAGCTGGCTAAGCTTTCAGGCATCATGGTTGTTACCAATTCCATTGATGTCGCCATGACAATCAAGGCAGGCGGGAACGATATTGATCTGTTGTTGCTTGGCGGACGAATTGCAACCGATGTTCCTTCAACCCAGGGCGATTTGACCCTCTCTGAGATCAGGCGGTTCAATCTGGACTTGGCTTTTATTGGGCCTGTGGCCATCGACGCGTGCAAGGGAGCGTTTTCTTTCGACATGTACGAAGCGGAAATTTCCAGTGCGATGATAGGACAGTCAACGGACACAATCTTTCTGGCTGATCACACAAAACTCGGAGCCGTCAATCGCATCTTGTTGTGTGAAGCAAATGATATCGGCGCGGTTGTGACGGATAGGTCCGCAACGGAGCAGCAGATTGAAGCCTTCTCAGACAACAGCATCAAACTGGTCGTCTAGAATAATTTACACTCTTTCGGAGAGACCTCAAAAGTGCAAAACAAGACAGACGTTTCTGTTTCGGAGATCCTTGATGATTGTGAGGCCTGGGCCAAGTCCGCAGCGGTTTTGGCACGCAGTTTCTTTCGAAAAGACAATCAGTTGTCCTTTAAAGAGGATGATAGCCCAGTAACAATTGCAGACCGGCAGATCGAGAAAGAGTTAAAGGCAGGCATCCTCGGAAAATACCCGGACTTTGGGATCTTTGGCGAGGAAAGTGGTGTCGATGGCTCTTTGGATGGGGACCTCATGGTCATCGATCCCATTGATGGCACACGTTCCTTCATCTCCGGCAATCCACTGTTTGGTCTGCTGCTCGCGTATCTGCGAAATGGTGAGACCATGGCAGGAGCGATTTCAATGCCCATACTAAATGAGATCTATACTGGTGGGGCAGGTACTCCAGCCAAATGCAACGGGAAAGAAATCAGCGTTTCTACCCAGACCAGTCTGGACGACGCGATTATCTATATCAACGAGGGCGACAAACTCCTGGTAGACAAACCTGAGCAGGCGGAACGCTTGTTGAAATCGGGAAAGACCCGCAGGTTTGGCTATGATTGCTACTCTCATGCGCTCCTGGCTTCAGGTCATGTGGACGTTGTCATTGACTATGACTTAAAGCCCTACGACTTCCTTGCGGTGTCCGCAGTTGTAAGAGCTGCGGGAGGTATTGTGACAGACTGGAATGGCAATGATCTCGGCCTTTCCTCCCATGGCGCAATTATATCCGCCGCGACCCCTGAGTTGCATGAAGAAGTCTTGAAAACACTCAATTGCTGAGACTGGTGACTGGCCTGCTCTTCCATCTGGCCTAAAAGTGTCTATCGGTGCGTGCATAGCCACTCACCCAGGTTCTTCAAACGAAACTTCTTCTGCTGTTCTCACAGTCCTAAATTGACCTCAAAAGGTATTTCTCGAACCTCGCCCAGCTCGAATTCAGGCTCTAATCATCCGTATTAGTACTCGCCGGACAGCCATGATTTGAACAGGCTGAAGGTTGCGAGTGGTGAGTTTTGGGTTGCAGGGAATGACGGTATGAAAGCGAAAATCATCATTATCGGATCTGGGTTTGGCGGCTTGGCAACCGCAAAGAAGCTTCTGGATGAAGGTGAAACGGACTTTCAAATTCTGGAACGGGCAGAAGATGTCGGTGGGGTATGGCGAGAGAATGTCTATCCCGGCGCAGGTTGTGACGTGCAATCGCATTTGTACTCCTTTTCGTATGACCTCAACCCACATTGGACCCGCGATTACTCTCGTCAGGGAGAAATACTTGAGTATCTGCGAGCCAGTGCTAAGAAATGGGGCCTGCTACCCAAAATTCGGATGAAGGAAGATGTCCGAAAACTCCGTTGGTTAGAACAGGATGGAGAGTGGGAAGTAACCACTGCTAGGAATGTCTACTTCGCAAAGTTCGTGGTTGGCGCATTCGGTAACCTGAGTGATCCGGCAATCCCAAACATACCTGGTTTGGATACCTTTGAGGGTGAGGTCGTTCACTCTGCAAGTTGGTCTCAAGATTTTTGCCATAAAGAGAAGCGGGTTGCTGTTATTGGTACAGGTGCATCTGTCATTCAGTTTGTTCCGGAGATTCAGCCGGATGTTAAACAGATGTCTGTGTTTCAAAGAACACCGCCATGGATACTGCCGCGAGATGACAACCCAATTCCGCAAAAACAGCGTAGCCGTTACGCATCAAACATATGGAGAATGCAGGCAGAACGCCTGCGCTTGTACCTCACCAGAGAGGTAAACGTACTTGGCTTCCTTTTCCCAAAATTGATGGGACGGGCAGAGCGCCAGGCCCGCAAGCATTTGGAGGCGAGTGTTCGGGATACTGCTTTGCGTGCAAAGCTCACGCCCGACTATCGGATTGGCTGCAAGCGTGTTCTCCTATCCAATGTCTGGTATCCCGCTATTACTCAGGACAATGTTGAGGTTGTCACCACTGGCGTTGCTTCAATCGAAAAAAATGCAGTCGTTGACAGTAACGGGCATCGCCGTGAGGTTGATGCAATTATCTTCGGTACGGGCTTTAAAGCGAAGGACCTGCCTTTTGCTAAGTTCATCTATGGCAAGGATGGTCAATCACTTTCCGAAGTATGGGGGGACAATCCAAAGTCTCTTGTTGGTACATCCATCGTTGGCTTTCCAAACTTCTTTCTGTTGCATGGCCCCAACACGGCTCTTGGGCATACCTCTGGTGTGTATATTCTGGAAGCGCAGGCAGAGCACGCAATCAGCGGTATTCTGTATGCCGCCCGTAAGAAAAAACCGATTATTGAGCCTAGGCAAAAAGCACAGGATCGTTTTACCCGTTGGATTAAACGCCGGTCTAAAGGAACTGTATGGACATCGGGAGGCTGTGAAAGCTGGTATCTTGATAACTCGGGCCAAAACTCCAGCCTGTGGCCCAGTTTTTCTTTCAGCTACCGCATGAGAGCTTCCAAAATCCGAAGGAACGAGTACGATCTTCGAGATGTTCCTGGTGATGTAAGCCTCATTGTAACACGGTGAGTACCGAGATGTCTTTGAGAACTATAGTACGTGCCCTTGATGCGGTGATTTCGCTGGTACCTCAATCATTGCTTGGGGGGCCGAAAAACCTTAAGGGCTATCATCTTTCTCCTCTGCTGCGTGTGATCTTGAAAGCTCAGGCACGCAACAAGGTAGACATGGGGAACGTTGAACCCGAGCAGCTGCGACGCGAGATGCGCAGCCAGCTGCTTCCACTCCGAGCGGGTTACCAAGTCGGCCAAGTGCGCGATCTTTCTATTGATCTGGAGGACAGGTCTTTGAAGGCACGGCATTATGTCCCATCAGGAAAAGAACCCACTCAGGGACTGACCGTCTATCTTCATGGTGGAGGCTATATCTTCGGTGACCTTGATACACACGACGATGTTTGCCGGTTGCTATGCCGCGAAGCCAATACACAGATCATATCGGTAGACTACAGACTTGCGCCTGAACACCCCTTCCCCGCTGGTCTTACGG
Organism: Pseudovibrio japonicus; assembly: GCF_014651595.1. GTDB lineage: Bacteria > Pseudomonadota > Alphaproteobacteria > Rhizobiales > Stappiaceae > Pseudovibrio > Pseudovibrio japonicus. The sequence goes on from NZ_BMXE01000013.1 coordinate 8,736, forward strand.
ATGCGATTGACGCATTTCGCTGGGTCCAAAAACATGCGCATGACTTTGGAGTAAAGCCTTCAGAATTGGCTGTTGGCGGGGATAGCGCAGGCGGAAACCTGGCAGCGGTCTTGGCACAGACAACATCGTCAGAAGATGCCCCTGTCGCTCAACTTCTCTTGTACCCTGGCACAGACCAGATAACAAAAAGGCCTTCTCACTTTGCTTTTGGTGAAGGTTTCTTTCTCGATAACAATGATCGTACGGTCTTCCGGCAGCACTATTTGCAAAGCAGGCAGGATGCCAGCCAGGATCCCCGGGTTTCGCCTCATCTAGGTGAGGTTTCCGAACACATCGCTCCAGCTTTGATTGTAACGGCTGGTTTTGATGTCCTTCATGATGAAGGCGAGGCCTACGCAAACAAGTTGGTTCGCGCTGGCGTTTGCGTGGATTACATGTGCTTTGAGCACCTCGGCCACGGTTTTGCGAATCTTGTAGGCATACATAGAGCTTCAGAGAAAGCTCTCATAGAAGTTGGGCAGCGCTGGGGGAGACTGTGTAAGCAGAGCGCAGCCAGCTAACATTTGCGCATCTCACGGGCTTTCATTAATTCGATTTTCTGATCCACCGCAGCGGTTCAGCAGGATGTAAGCGGATATCGCCGTTGGTCAAAAATGACCTGTTTTTGCAGCTTTCGGACCTCGTCTGTTGTTCTTTCCACAAGTACGAATTGGAAGGCAAGTTAAACACTGAGGGAGGGTTTGATGCGCGGGTATCGAAATATAGCTGATGAGTTCCAGTTAACCAGACTTCAACAGAGTCCGGCAGGGGTATTCGGTTGGAAGCATCGCATGGGGATACATCTGGCGTTTCATACCAATCCTGTCAACAATCTCCTTCATATCGTGATGCCCCCCTTTAATACATTAGGCGTGCTGTTGTGCTTATTTCCGATAGGAGTGCCTGCTATCTCTATTGGCGGGGTAGATATGAATATGGCTCTTATTGCTCTTCTCGGTACGTTTCTGGTTTACGCGCTGCTTGATGTGTTAGCAGCTGTCTTGACCCTTGCCCCCGTTGTTCTTCTCTATCCTTTGTGCTTCTGGATATACGAACTAGTCGGAAATTCTGCGGTTCTTATGGTTGTCATTGGAGCATCCCTCTTCTTTGCTGCGCTTTGGATACAGGTCGGTATCGGGCATAAATTTTTTGAGGAAGGCATTGGTGATGAAGACGAAAACATCGGGGAAGTATACGATACTTTCAATCCGATCTACTTCACGCTATTGCCGATGTATTCCATTCTGGACATACTTTTTCACCTTGGTTACCGAAAGAAAACAGCCTCCGAAATCAGAGGCGTTGCTCAAGAACTAAGGCCGCTTGTTCTTGAAAGGAAGAAGCTCAACCCAATGGGCAAGGGTATCTAAACCCCTGAGCCGAAGTCATTCCAATTTCAGGACAGATCCGGGAGGTTACTTCATGGCAACTACGAGTGCGCAGACAGATAGCGGCCTTTTCGACCCGATACGCATAGGCCAACTTCAACTGAGTGGCCGCTTCGCAAAATCGGCTACAGTAGAAACGCGCTGCACTGTCGATGGATACGTTACAAATGAACTTATTGATTTCTACGAGGAGATAGCGCGCGGAGGTACGCCTCTCATTATTTCTGGTGCTGCCAGCTACAACAGCTATTCACGCGGTGTCGCGCACCAAATCAGTGTTGATCACGATGACAATATTGAGGGGCTGAAGAAGCTTGCGGATGCGGTACACCGGCACGGCTCCCGTATGTTCATCCAGATCTACCACACATCACGGCAAGCGATCCCCGCAGGGGTTGGACGCACCGAGGCGCAAGCCCCCTCAAAGGTTTGGGAACCAACACTGGGTGTTATGCCGCGCCCAATGACACTCACAGAAATTGAACAGACCATCGAAGATTTTGCAGCAGCAGCGGAGCGCTGTCAGAAAGCCGGTTTCGATGGCATTCAGATACATGCTGCCCACGGATATCTTATCAGTGCTTTTTTGACGCCGCACACCAACAGACGCAAAGATAAGTATGGCGGCAACCTCTCCAATCGTATGCGCTTGCTGCTTGAGACCTATCGCGCTGTGCGCCGTCGGGTGGGACCAGATTTCCCGGTTATCATGAAGCTGAACGGATCGGATGAGTTACCGTTTCGCCGGGGGATGTCGACCTCGGAGCTGGTTACTGTCGCGAAGATGATGGAAGAGGAAGGCTTGGATGCGGTCGAGATTAGTGCTGGCCACTATGAATCGGGAACAACCTTCTCACGCGCACGCTGGAAGGGGTTCACGAAGACAATGGCGACGGAAGGTGCCGGAAAAAACATGAGTTTCCTGCGCAGAAACGCGATGAGAATCTTTGCGCCACTGGTTGATACCTTTTTCAATTTCCTAGGTGGCTATCAGGAAGGTTTCAATCTCAATTACGCCAGCGAATTTACAAAAAAACTAAATATTCCAGTTATTTGCGTCGGTGGCTTTGTTCATAAAAGTGCTATGGAAAAAGCGCTTTTGGATGGTGATTGCGATATGATTTCGGTTGCTCGTGGTCTCATTGCGGACCCCCATCTTTACAAGCATATGAAAGAGGATCGGCAAGGCCCTGTTTGCCTGCACTGCAATGCCTGCCTTGCAGTTGCCGGAGTGAGGCCCGCAACTTGCACAAATCCCAAGCTGATCGCACCTTCGGGCTAGGCGTAGTGCCCTCTGCCCAGAACAATCCTGGAAACGAGTGAAAGAACCAGATGAATGAATGACGTGAGTGTTGCTTCGCCCTTCACACTTCGCAATGGCGAGGTACTTAAGAACCGCTTTTTCAAATCGGCCATGAGCGAGCAACTGGCAGATCAGGTCCACAACCCGACCAGAAGCCTACTTCGGCTCTATGAAATATGGGCGAAGGGCGGGACTGGGCTGATCGTCACCGGCAACGTCATGGTTGACCGCGAACAGCTGGGTGAACCGAGAAATGTAGTCCTTGATGACGCCAGTGATCTTGAAATGTTCAGAAGATGGGCGCAGGCTGCCTCAGCCAATGGCGCACAGGTGTGGATGCAGTTGAACCACCCAGGAAAGCAAGTCCCGAACTTTATTCATAAGGAGCCGGTAGCCCCCTCCCCGATCGCTTTAGAAGGGGGATTGGAAAAGAACTTCAACAAACCGCGTGCCCTTGCGGAGCGAGAAATCATTGAAGTGATCGGGAAGTTTGTAAAAGCTGCAGTTCTGGCGAAAAAGGCCGGTTTTAACGGCGTGCAGTTACACGGTGCTCATGGCTACCTGATTAGTCAGTTTTTGTCGCCACGGCACAATCAGCGCCAGGATAAATGGGGCGGCTCGCTCGAAAACCGTATGCGGTTTGTCGTGAGTATCTATGAGGCTATCCGAAAGGAGCTCGGCCCCAAGTTCCCAATCGGCATAAAATTGAATTCAGCAGATTTCTCTAAGGGCGGCTTCAGCGAAGAAGACTCCCTGCGCGTCGTTCAGAAACTGGGTGAGATTGGGATTGATTTGATCGAAATATCTGGCGGGACCTATGAGCAAACTGCGATGGCGGATGGCATCGAGCAAAAGGACAGCACGATCAAGCGTGAAGCATACTTCCTTGAATACGCTGAGAACGCCAGAAAGTTGACCGATGTACCCCTCGTGGTTACTGGGGGTTTCCGTTCGACCAAAGGCATGAATGCAGCACTCGTGTCGGGTGCGACCGACTTGATTGGCGTGGCACGTCCACTAGCGATTGAGCCAGACCTTCCCAACAAAGCAATCAGTGATGAAGACTATCGGGTTTCCCTTAGGGAGCTGACCACTGGTTTTAGGAAACTGGACAAAATGATCCTTCTGAATATGAGCTGGTACGAGGCACAGCTGGCACGGTTGGGCCGTGGGAAGCGACCAGATGTCAACCTGAGTGAGTGGAAGGCGGCGTTTCAGGTCTTCTGGTTGCTGGGTGTATTTGCTTTCAAAAAACGCCGTGCCTAGCGCAGGCTTTGCCATACAGAACGGAGGAGAACATCGGTGAATACTCATATTGCGAAGTGGGGCCCCCTCTTCGTCCTGCTCAATTCAATCGGGATTGTACTTTTTGCACTGGGCGGTGTTGCCCTGCCATTGCAGTTCTGGACTTTCCTGAATATCGATCCGGTCAACCTGGAGCTGGCCAGAATTATGTCTTGGTATCTGCTTGTCTTGGGTATAGGCGGATTGCTCATCTGGCGGGATCCATCCCGCCATCCTGTGGTTCTGCTGCTTATCGGTCTCGAAAAACTGGCACCGGCAATCCTCTTCCCAATTCTCACGCTCCAATATGGCGCTCATTGGCTCGTGCTTGGCACCGGCGTTTTTGATGGTGTTATGGCGGTGCTCTTTATTTGCTACAGCCTTTGGATCAAGAACCAACAATCGATCCAATACGCCTAGGATCGTAACCCGCTATAAAATCTAGAATTTTGATCGGATCGAGCTGGGTGTCTTGCCCGTCCAACGCTTAAACGCCCTGCGAAAATTGCTTGCATCTGAAAACCCAACCAGTTCCGCAATGTTTTCAATCGGCATGTGTGTATGCTGGAGATACTCCAGTGCAAGCTGCTTGCGTGCAGAGTCGAGGAGTTTTTGAAAACTTGCGTCTTGATGTTTAAGCAGGCGGCGAAGACTGCGTGGATGCATATTGAGCCGATCGGCGACAACGTCCTCGCTTGGGAAGTTGCCCGGCGTGACCAGCAATTCTCTGCGCACTCTTTGCACCACATCATCCAGCGATGCATGTTCGCGTAAATATTGGTCGCATAATTTAGTGGCTACTGCTTCTGCAACAGGGTTACCTTGTTGTGTAGGCAGATCCAATATGGACTTCTTATAAATAATTGAATTTCTTGTTGCGCCAAACACTACGGGGCATCGAAAAGTACTCTGATAAACCTTGGCGTAGCCAGGGTCGTCATAGGACAACGTAACTCTGGTGGGTGTGAGCTCAGTACCGCTGATCAAGTGGAAGATGCGCACGGATGCGCTCAATACTTCTTCAATGACAAAAGGCAGGATATCGTTTGCCGGTGCAATCGGAGACACCGAAAAGATCACCTCCCCCTCTTCCACTGTCAGTGAAATGTCGGTCAGAGTTGGCGAGGCTTTCAGATATGTGACACACAGCTCTAGCGCTCGGCCGATGTTGGGAGCACAGCTCATGGCATAGCCCATTAACCCACAGGTGGCTGTGTTTTCTCTACTCCCCAAATACAAGCCCAGACCTGGCTGATCAGTAATCCTCAGAAGGTTGCTAATGAGTTGGTAGGATTGAGAAAGTGAAACAGATGAGTGTGGAACGGACAGTGCTTCATAAGCAATATCAGTACCCTTCAGCAGCTCGTTCGCGCTTAAGCCAAACTTTTCCATCTCATGAAGAATATGCGCCACCTTATTGGTCGGCATCGCCCACTCATCATGCGAAGCAGTAATGAATTGCTCGTGTCTCATGGAATTAATATAACATCGGGATCTCGGGTTATGCCACTGCGAACATCTAGCGATTACGTATTTCAACGTAGTTATTCTTGCGGGATCCTAGGCTCAGGACCCATTGATTTTTAGTTTCTTGTCTGATTCAGTTCCGTCAAAACGGAGGTTTGACGTGAGTGATTTGTTCTGGCTGACTGAAATTTAGATGGAGTGCCTGCGCCCCTTCTTTCCTAAATCACATGGTCGGCCACGGGTTGATGATCGACGTGTGTTAAGTGGTATTATCTTTATTATTTGCAATGGATTACGCTGGCGGGATGCGCCTCAGGAATACGGCCCGCACAAGACTTTATATAACCGGTTTGCACGCTGGTCGCCCAATCAGGCTTCATCTGACAGCCGGGCAAACCAGTGATTATAAGGGAGCTGAGCTGCTGTTGTCGGATCTACCTGCATCCCGGGTCGTGATTGCAGATCGGGGCTATGACAGCAACAAGATCAGAAAAACCGTGACAGATCAGGACATTGAAGCCTACATCCCTTCACGCAAGACGCGTAAAAAGAAAGTTCCGTATTGCACCAGAACTTACAGAAAACGGCATAAGGTCGAAAACCTGTTCGCTAAGCTTAAGGACTGGCGCCGCATTGCAATGCGATACGATCGCTGTGCCAGTATATTCAAATCTGCAATCTACATCGCTGCAACCGTGATATTCTGGCTATGAGTCCTGAGCCTAGGAATCCTCACAAAAACTGGAGGGAACTTGGGTCGCAGGTCACAGACTATACCGCTGAAATGGCAGCGTAAAACTTGTTTGAAGCGGGTTTTTGCAACCTCCGTCAATTCATTTGGCAATGCCCTCAGAACCCTTCCCCGACTGGCGCCAGGTGCTGAATGCCTATACGCTCGCCCCCGCCTGGCAGATGGGTATGGATGATGTGATTGGATCGTCGGCACCAGCTCTATCTGCTTTGCATTTTTATATAGGAAGGCAGCCTTTATGAGGAGCTGCCATTCTGGGTCCGGTGAAGGAAGGTTTTGATGCTCACTCCACCGTGTAACATCCCTGAGCAAATCGTAGTGGGGAAGCATAGACAAGAGGGGTACCATGCTTCCCTAATTACTGGATGGATGGAGAGTTTACGCTATGATAAGGTCGTGTATCAAGATTGCATTGACAATAGTATCCATTGTGGCATCGCGCACGAGCAGACTATTTTCATCATCTATTTCAATGCGAACGTCATCACCAATTTCGGTGCTTGCAGCGAAAATATCATGCACGTTGGAGAAGTCACCTACATAGTCGAAAATGAGGGTGTCTTCATGTAGTGTGAAGTCTTCAATTACGTCATGTCCGTAGCCAACATGGAAAGTGTCATCACCCTCTCCACCGAAATAGGTGTCCTCTCCTAATCCACCAATCAGGCTATCATCACCATGGTCGCCGAACAAAGTATCGTTTCTTCCCGCTCCAAAGAGGACATCGTCCCCGCCCGCGCCATGCAGTATGGAATCCACACCGTTTACAATGTCATAAACACTCTTTTCGGACGGCTCGAAGTTCACATTCATTATCACATCGCTAAAGGCAGAGCCGGTTATAAATTCCGAACCGTTCAGTCCGCCATCAAACGATTGGCCAGCATAGGAGCCGATTACCCACATCTCATCTTGAGAGTCAACGCCAATATCGGAGAGCGAAATACCATAATCTGCCAACTCTCCGGTTAGATTTTCACCATTGGATTTAATTGAGTTGCTAGTAACCACCAGAGCGGAATCAAGATAGTTATTAAGAACTGTTTGAATATCATCGATCTCGGTGTGATATTCCTCTAAGAAGCTATTTTTTAGGTCTACCCGGGCTAAAAGCTCTCCAGTTTCATCCTTTACTTCCCAGACAACGTTACTTCCATGACTTACAGCTTCAGATAGATACACACCGTCATTCTTCTCGAAGTTGAAAATTAGAGTATCTTCACGGGGATCAAAATTCTCGATCGTGTATACACTGGAAACACGGTCGACATCTGCGCCTTCATTTGCACCTGTAAGAATATCAAAAAACTGTCCAATAAGGTTTCCAGCACCGCTGGAAAGGAGACTTGCGAGTGGCCCCCAGCCTCCGGTGGCGCTCAGCCCGGCCGACACAGCGGTACTACCTCCGGATACCAACAGCCCTTTGGCAACCGCGTTCCAATCAATACCTTGGTCGGCAAGATTGGATTTATTTTCAAGTTGAGCCAAAATATACAAGTCGGATCCGTGCCCACCTTTCAGGCTGGCATTGCCATCTGCATGCAAATTCGCAAAGATGACATCGTCCCCGTCTCCGGCATGAACGTCTATTCCACCATCAATGATAATGGTGTCGTCTCCTGCTCTTCCGTATATCTGTCCCTCATCTCCATGATCGATGATCGTATCGTTACCATCTCCTCCATCTAAGTAGTCTTCGCCGTCACCGCCATGTATCTCGTCATTACCATTACCTCCGTAGATTTCATCATTCCCCCGGTGACCATGAAGGTAGTCTGCGTTTCCATTGCCTTCTATATAATCATTTCTTGAGCCACCATGGATTTCATCCTGCCCTGTACCTCCATATAACCTTCCTTTGTGATCTTTATCCGAAACCAGGAGGTTGTTACCAAACTTACTTACGTCTGTTCTGATATCGATATAATCATCACCGCCTTTGCCCCTAATCGTAACTGTATCGCCAATCTCGTCACTTATTGGACGGTCTCTCCATTCATTAAGTTTAACGCCATTCCGCTTGTGCGTGAGATGCGACCACATGATACCAAGACCCTGATGAGAAAGGTGCATCGTAAAAACATCTCTGTCCTCATTGCCGTTAAAAGTTGCCATCTGGTTGTCTCCCTTTATTTCTCTTTGTAATTATAAAACAGACAATCCAAAATCCGGCATTTAGGCAGCATCCAGCGCAACGCAAATTTTGGATCTTCCGCTTTCTTGATGGATTAGTGATCTAATTAGTCGGTGATATTCTTGCTGGGCTACACCAACGGCTTTATATTTCCAGCAACTTGATCACCTCGGAGAGTTGACAGTCATATCTGAAGATATTTTCCATAAATTACACAACTCCCCTGAGATGCGGAATTATTGAAGTATTTTACCGCATATTTGTAGCATATATTACCAAATATATGTATGCTCAATATAATTGTTAAAGCGAGAAGTTTATCCACTAATATATTAAAGGTTGTATTGTGGAGTGACTGAAAGTGCTCTGGCCTAAGGGAAAGTTGAGAGCCACAGGCTGTACGCAGTCATATGAAATTGGGCCGATTTGGCTTTTGACTAAGGAAGTGTTTGGCCCCTTTACGAGTTGATTTTAAGCGGCTTGTGCGTAGTGGCGCGAGCCGCGGTTTTGAAGTGTCTGCCGTTTAATCAGCTGCCTTTTCTCCAGTATCTGTTTGGCTCGAGCAAAGTAGACGTCGATTCCAGCTGAATGTTAAACGACACTCTAAGCGCTTAGGACACGCCTTCCGTAGTCTCTCAGGTTTCCCTTCGGATCGACATAACGGTAAAGCGTTACAGGTTTAACGCCTAACTCTCTGCAGAGTTCAGCTACAGAGGTAGCTCTTTTTGGCATAGCGGCTTCAGGAGCTATAACAGAATCTAGTGCACGGGGATTTTCAGTCGGCGGCGTATCGGGTTGAATGATTGAAGACCAAATCAACGTTTCGACCACTAGGCTCAGGACCCATTGATTTTTAGTTTCTTGTCTGATTCAGTTCCGTCAAAACGGAGGTTTGACGTGAGTGATTTGTTCTGGCTGACTGAAATTCAGATGGAGTGCCTGCGCCCCTTCTTTCCTAAATCACATGGCCGGCCACGGGTTGATGATCAACGTGTGTTAAGTGGTATTATCTTTATTATTTGCAATGGATTACGCTGGCGGGATGCGCCTCAGGAATACGGCCCGCACAAGACTTTAAATGACCGGTTTGCACGCTGGTCGCACAAAGGTATTTTTGAAAAGATCTTTGGGGAACTGGCCAGAACTACGGGCCCTGAGGCTGATGTCCTGATGATCGATGCAACACACCTCAAAGCCCACCGCACTGCTTCAAGTCTCAAAAAGGGGGTTGCGACCCGCGCCTGATCGGACGCACAAAAGGGGGAATGAACACAAAGCTGCACGCCGTAGGTGATGGCGCTGGCCGCCCGATCAGGCTTCATCTGACAGCCGGGCAAACCAGTGATTATAAGGGAGCTGAGGTGCTGTTGTCGGATCTACCTGCATCCCGGGTCGTGATTGCAGATCGGGGCTATGACAGCAACAAGGTCAGAAAAACCGTGACAGATCAGGACATTGAAGCCTACATCCCTTTACGCAAGACGCGTAAAAAGTAAGTTCCGTATTGCACCAGAACTTCCAGAAAACGGCATAAGGTCGAAAACCTGTTCGCTAAGCTTAAGGACTGGCGCCGCATTGCAATGCGATACGATCGCTGTGCCAGTATATTCAAATCTGTAATCTACATCGCTGCAACCGTAATATTCTGGCTATGAGTCCTGAGCCTAGTCAAAGAACCAACAGCATCCGTTTGAAGACTTCCTGGAGGCAGGCAAGAAGCGCCCTGCGGGATTTACCACTCTCATTCTTGCACGACTTGCTCCATTAGTAAGCGGCTGCGGGTTTCTATAATTTTTTGGACGCGGGGTAGGATTGGGTGGCTGATCCCCTCCTCTGCCAGCTCCTCTAAAAGCCCTTGGGCAGCGGGAACTATCTTTTGCGCGAGTTTGGTCAGCTCCGTGTTCAGCAATCTTTGCGCCGCTTTGGTTTCTGGAACCAGTGACTGCCAGTTTTTGAGCAAGAGCGTATCAGCCTTATCGCGGCCTCCGATTTTCATAGCCATTTTTTTGGCAAGGCGCGGATAGGCAGTTGTGCAGATGACGTCGTAAAGGGGGGCGAGGTCAGGCGTAGGGTTGCTGTACAAAAGTGCGTAGTTCTTGGCGTGTGCATCGGCGTTGCCTACAAGGTAATGGTAGGTCAACATGCGTTGAAAGGTGAGCCGGTCTGCGGCTGGTCTGCGGGTCTGAGCTTGTATGAGTGCCTGTGCTTGTTCGACACCCGGTCCACCTTCCTGCTCGTACTTGAGCTCGGGCGCCACACTCAGGGCCTGACAGAAGTCCTCCTGATGGAGTTTGCGAATGGTTCCGTCTGGTTGGTGGAGGCGGTCGTAGCGCTCAATGAGGATATAGGGCGTGTCACCGGCAACACCCTTTGAGACCTTTGGCGCGTTGAAGCCCAGTCGGCGGGCCAGTGTCATGCAGAACAGCTCGTTTTCGACAGTACCGTCCAGTCCTTCAATGAAAGGCTTGAGGATATGGGTTGTCGGGCGTCCATCGCGGGGTAGGATGATTTGATCGTCTTGAACAGCTACCGCCAGTTTGTCTTGGGCTCCGGCCAGAGATAGGCGGACCCCCTGCTCTCCCCCGAGCAACGGACGGTCACGCAAAATGTGCAGGACTTTAGTCAATTGCGCGGGACTGAGTGCCTCTGTGTCTTCAATCAAGAACTCCGGCAAAGGTTGTCCTTGAGGAACCAAAGATAGAGCACCCGCGCATTCGCCGCCGATGATTTCGAGCAGCCCAAAGGCATTGCGTTCTGAAACGCCGAGTGCGGCGGCCAACCTGCGGCGGGCGCGTTCTTCTGGCAAAAGGCCGGAGAAAAACGGGCGGGCAACGCCATCCTCATAGGGCTGCTCGCGAAGGGGCATGCTGACAGAGATGGTTGGCTCTTTAGCCTGCAAGTAGTTGAGATCATAGGCGAACGTGAGCACCCCTTCCGGAGTTTGCTCTAAAGTTCCAGCCAGGGCTTCGTGAAGATAGACATCCAAAGTACGGCTCATATGTCCCCTCCCCTGCCCGTAATCTGAACGCTAAGACCGAGTGTATTAAGGACGGCGAAGACCAAACCGATACGGCTGGTTTCCTTGCCGTGCTCCAACTCGCGCAAGAACCGCGGGCCGACGCCGGAGAGCGCGGCCAATTGTTCCTGCGTCAGACTTTGTTGCTTGCGGGCTTGCCGGATCACCTTTCCAAGCGCAACCGTATCGGAAATATCTGCCATTTTCGTCCCCTTCGGGATGATTTTAGCACAATGAAGTTGAATGGGAAGTAAAAGATCCCGAACGGGATGAAAACGATCCTTAGGAGCGCATTCAACGTGAAAAACGTCCCGATCAGGGTGAAAGCGAAGGTCTGTCAGAATCGAATTTGGGCTTTCCAACAAGCTGCGGTCATACCGTTATTGGGAGGGAATCACTTCATCCGAAACGTTATCCCTTCCTAATTTTCTTGAACTACTGAGCTGGGTGCGCGACCCTACCGTTTCAATAACACCAATAAAAACAAAGCATTACTGCTATGGATGGATTGGACAATGATGCGCGGAAATGTACGTTAAGTGTTCGTTAACCAACCAGTCGTTGACTTCCCGATAAGAACTGCAGAGAATTTAATGAATTCCTGTTTAATTTAAAAATTCGGGTGAACTAGGAAATGGATAGTGAGACACTGGAGCGCGGCGTGATGCTGGCTCAGATGAAAGCGGACCACAAGGCGCTGTCTAGCACATTGGCGGCCTTGGCGCAGTCTCAGTTTCCGCCCACAGCCGAAAAAGTTCTGCGCAAGTTTCCTGCGTCCGAGGCGGCGGCCTATCTGGGCATCACGCCGCGCTATCTGGCGCTGTCTGCTGATGAGATGGGGCTGGAGATTGAGAAGGTTGGCCGCGGCGAGCGCCGGTTTTATGCGCTGGAACAAATGAACCAGATCCGCGCCTATCTGGCGGAAAAAGCGGGCGAGGACAAAGCCAAAGCTACGTTTTATGATCCGCGTCGCAAGGACGATGAGGACCTGCAGATTATCGCCTGCTCCAACTTTAAGGGCGGCTCTGCCAAAACCTGCACCTCGGTGCATTTGGCGCAGTATCTGGCGCTGCAAGGCTACCGCGTTTTGCTGGTGGACTTGGATCCGCAGGGCTCTGCCTCCTCGATGCTGGGCGTGGTGCCGGAGCTGGTGCCTGAAGACGAGTCCCTGTTTGCAGCCATTCGCTATAATGACCCGGCTTCCTTGAGCGATGTGGTTCAAAAAACCTATTTTGCCAATCTTGATCTGGCTGTCGGCAGCCCGTTCCTGACGGAATGGGAGTTCTTCGCGCCGCACTACGCCACGTTGGCGGGCCAGGAAGAGCCGGGCATTCGCAACCGCATTGCGGATATTGAGGACGAGCGCAAGCAAAAGGGCATTACCAACACGCGGCTTCGTGAGCTGGAAGAAGAACTAAATCGGGAGCATGCAGCTCTTTCCGATTGTTTGCAGCGCAAGCTTTACTTCACCCGTCTGCAGCTGGCGTTTGAGGATGTGGAAGCGGATTACGATGTGATCATCTGCGATACCCCGCCAAGCTTGGGGTATCTGTCCAACGCTGCCTCATTTGCTGCCGATCATTTGCTGGTGACCATTCACCCGCAGTGGATCGATTGTGAATCCATGGCGCAGTATCTGGCGACCTCGATCGCGCATAATGAGTTCTTTGAAAGCACGGTCGCCAAGCAGCTGGGGCCTGAATATCTGGCGCCTAAAACTCTTCAGTACCTGATTACCCGTCACGACAACACCAGCCGTCCTGAAACGGACGTGGTGACCATGCTGCGCAGCCAGCTGCAAAACGTGCTCACCAGCACCATGTTGCGCAGCTCCGCCATTGCCGAGGCCGGTAACGTGCAGCAGACGCTCTATGAGGCCGAACGGTCCAACTTTAACGGCAAAACCTATGACAGGGCGTTGGATTCACTCAATAAAGTCAATCAGGAAATGGAAGAGATCCTCAAAACCTATTGGGGCCGCTCATGAACGATAAACGTAAGAAAAACAAAAGCAAACTCAGTGCAATTATGACCGGCAACAACGCCGGTGCCGCGCGTATTCCTGAGGCTGATACTGCCGAGGTTCGCCCGAAACCACGTGAGCAAAGTGCAGTTGGCCGCTTGGGCGCCGCCCTGCATTCGCTGACCGAACAGCGCGCCGATCCGGTCGATCCAAGCCTGATCATCAAAAACCTTGACGCCAAACTGCTGCTGCCATCATTGGCCATGGACCGTGCGTTTGAGCTGGTGGATGAAGAACTGGATAGTCTGGTCGAGAGCATTCGCCAGAACGGCCAGCAGGTTCCGGTGCTGGTGCGCCCTCACCCGGAGCGCGACGGTTACTACCAGATTGCCTATGGCCATCGCCGTGTGAAGGCTTGTCAGAAGCTTGATATTGCGGTGCGTGCTGTTGTTGAAGAGATGAGCGATGAGCAACTTGTTATCGCTCAGGGCAAGGAAAACGAAGAACGCAAGAACCTGACTTATATTCAGCAATGCTTCTTCGCGGCCCAGCTCAGCAAAACGTTTACCCGCGAGGTTGTCGCCGCTGCTGTTGGCGCTGGCGATAAAACCCGCGTCTCTAAACTCACCAGCATTATTCGCCGCGTTCCCAACGATCTTATTGAATCTGTTGGCTCTGCGCCCGGTATTGGCCGGGTCAAGTGGGAAGCTGTGGCCAAAGTCTGTGAGACAAATGGTGCGGCGGAACGGTTGCGGAAAAGCTTGGCGGGCCTTCAAAGCTCAGGCAAGTGGGATGCGATGGCAAGCGTCGATCGTTTCACCTGGCTACACGATTCGGCTGTTGCCCTTGAGGTGGTGGATGGAAAGTTATCCCCCTCCGATGCAAGTGCGGTAAGCTCGCGGCCCAAGGGCACCAATACCAAAGCTGTTGTGCTGAGCACTGAAGATGGCAAGCCGCTGGTGGAAACACGCGGCGCGCGCACATTCAAGATTGTCTGGCCGGATGATACAAAGGCAGCGGCATTCTCGCAGTTTTTGAGCACAAAGATGGAAACGCTGCTCGAGGAGTTCAAGCGTGAAGAGAGACAGCGTCAGGACAAGGTGGAGGAAAGCGCATGACCTAGGCGCTTACATGAAAACGGCCCTGCAGACGGTAATCTGCAGAGCCAGAATTCAAATAGGCAAACAGAGTGGCAACTCTGAAGTACCGTAACATCAACTTCACCGTACTTCTCCTTGCTGGAAAAATCAATCGCCTGACTCGTTAGGCGGAACGGTTTTCTGCACCCTGCCCTTCGTTTTGCTGAATTAATGTGGAGCACGAGTGGTCTCGTGCGTTTTAAACGCGCTATCAATGTGGTGGCGTGAAGGGGTTCTGCTATGCAAAATTCTGGAGGGGTCGCCTCATTCCGAAAGCTCACGCCGGCTATGATGAAGGCGCAGCATCTGGCGCTCGCTAATGACATTGTCACCACGTCCAAGGGCGAAGTGGCGATGGCGTTGAAGAAGGCAGCCCCTGCCCTGGGCATTGATGGTACCTGTTATCACGTCCTTGATATTCTTATTGGTTTGACCGGCGCCGATGACTGGCAGCCAGACCGCAAACCGCTGGTGGCGATCTCCAATGAAAAGCTGGCAGAATATGTGTGCCGCTCCAAACGCACAGTTATGCGTTGCCTGAAGCGCTTGGTGGAAGCAGGCATTATGGCTTATCGCGACAGCCCAACCGGGCGGCGTTACATTCACCGCGGTGAGTTCCGCAATGGCAAACGCGGTGAGATTGAGCGTGGGTTTGGCTTTGACTTTTCTCCTGCCCGCCAGCGCGTGCATGAGCTGAAAGAACTTGGGGAAGCTTTTGCTCAGCGCCTGAAACAGGAGAAGGACGCCCGCCGCACCGTGAACCGCTTGCTGCGTGCGATCGAGGATATGTCCATTCTTGCCGAAAAAGAGAAGCTCGACTTTTCCGAGATTGATCAGGCGCTTGAGTTGCTGGGCGAGAAGCCTATGATGGTTCTGCAGCGGGCAGAAGTTTTGCAAGGCATCTATGAGATGGCCGTTGCCCTGTTCTCGCGGGAGAGCGCTGAAGAGGAAACTGAAGCTTCTTTTATTGAAGAGATGTCCTGCGCGGGTGACATTCATGACGCCCCTTATAATAATACAAACCCTCAACCTCCTAATTTAAGTAGTATAGAACGGCGATCAGCTCACGCTGATCACTCAAATCATGAAGATCCCGACCAAGCCGGGATCAAAAAGGCTTTTGAAGAAACGCCAAAAAGCAAAATCACTGCCAAGGCCAAAAACTCGACCCATGATGACGGTCTGGAGAATATCTCCTTAGGGCTCTTGAAGGGCGCCCTTGTCAACTTGCAGGAAACACTGGGATTTGAGGTCTCCAGCTGGTCAGACCTGATCGACAGCAGCGGGGATATCTCGCTCTTGATCGGCCTGTCTCCCTCGGCCTGGCAGCAAGCAGAGGGCAGGGTAGGGCGCTACATCGCCGCCGCAGTTTTGGCAACAACCGCCGAAAAAGCCCTGCGTGATCCTCTGTTGATCTCCAGCCCGGGCGGATACTTCCGCGCTTGTATTGATCGGGCAGTGGACGGAGAATTGGCGCTGCACAAGTCCCTGTTCGGCCTCGCCCAATCCAATTGAACGCGTGCAATTTCATGCCCACAGGGGGTGCACGCGTGCACCCCTAAGAAGAAAATATAATTAAATCAAATAGATAGTTATTTCGACCTTCTAAAACCGACGTTTGCGTCGAAAATTGCGTTGGTTTGAGATGAAGAAGGTTTTTATGCGTTGATAGGGGTGACCGGCTGCCCCGCCCACGGTACTGTCAGGCGATTTTAAATTAGGACACGAAGGCGTGCTCGCCACCTATTATTTTTGCGCCGTGACTGCTTCAGGATATCAGGAACAATACCGTTGATCTTGACGACCCATTCGTCGAGGTGCCACTTATCATCGGGTGTTGGGCTGTCCCACCGGATTTTGCCAGCAAAGACATGCCCAAATTTGCTTACTCAGTTCCAGAGTGTCTCGCAGGAAAGAACAAGCCCCGCACCGTCAGACGATCTTCTACATCCCGCGAGCTTAGAAACGACATTTGAGTATGCTAGCCGATTGGTGGCAGCCAAACAGAAGGAAGTAGCATAATGGGTCTACGCTTTATTTTTATGCTCACACGAAACGACGAAACCGTCGAGGACGCTGCGCAACACCTGAAGACTGCGTTAGCTGCGGGCGTGCATCATATTGGCTTCAAGGACGTTGGCCTGCCGTTTGATCAGCTGAGAGATTTGAACATTGCAATTAAGGAGGGCGGAGCGACCAGTTATCTAGAAGTCGTTTCGCTGGACGAAGAAAGCGAACTGGTTTCTGCCAGAGCCGCAGTTGATATCGGCGTCGACATTCTTTTAGGCGGAACGCACGTTGATGCGGTCTTACCTCTTCTCAAAGACACTGGCATTCAATACTACCCGTTCCCTGGGAAAATCGAGGGGCACCCAAGCAAACTGATGGGCTCAATCGACGAAATTGTTGCAAGCGCAGAAGACCTTGCCTCTCGCGAGGGCGTCCACGGGTTGGACTTGTTGGCCTATCGTTCATCTGAAAACGTAACCGGATTAATGGCGGCTGTTTGTGCTGCCGTGAACAAGCCAGTTATTATGGCCGGTTCAATCGGTTCTCGTGAGCGGATCGAGAGTGTTCGTAAAACCGGAGCTGCTGGCTTCACGATTGGCACAGCCGCGCTGGATGGCGACTATCCTGCAGACAGTCCAGAACTTGAAACGCAGCTTCGCTCCATTCAACGGGACGTAGCAGGCGTCAACAACCATATCTCGCCATTTGGCCCGGAAAATCTCGAGGAATCTTTTGCTAAAATCACGGATACATGGCATTCGACCGTCGCTGGTAAGGTCAACAACATGGACATCAAACTCGCCAAGTTTGAAGGTGAACTAACCTGGCACCATCATGCCATTGAAGACGAGATGTTCTTCGTTCACAGAGGCAAACTGATGATGAAGTTTCGTGATCGGGATGAGATCATAAGTGAAGGCGAATTTATCGTTGTGCCACATGGTGTGGAACATTGCCCGGTTGCTATTGGTGGTGTTTGTGAGGTGATGTTGATTGAACCAAAATCCATACTCAGCCCTGGGAAGTGACCAAAATTTCTGCACTGACCTCAGGAGCCGAAAACCATCTCCGATGATAGCTGAGGCCACCTCTTTCGCGGCGCATAGACGAAACTAAGCCGGCAACCGCACCTTTCAACAGCTGTAGCAAGCTATGGCAAGATTGCTCTTGCAATTGGGAGGCACTAATCTCAATATCCGCAGCGATGGTTTCTGAGGTGCGAAAGGCCTTGGGATTAAAAGGGAACACGGTGCGGTGTAGCCAACAGGCGCCAAATCCGTGACTGCCCCCGCAACTGTAAGCGGAGAGCGAAGCCAACGTGCCACTGGTGAGAACCGGGAAGGCTGGCTGAGCATGGACCCGCGAGTCAGGAGACCTGCCATTATGTTCCACTTCAACCCGGGCGGGGCGTCCCGGAAGGAGGCCATAATGGTTGCATTGGCGCAAGCCTCTCTCATCTCCGGTTTCTCTTTGCCCCTGCTGCAACGCGGAGGGCGTTATGAGGCCTGTTTCCTATCTTTTCTATAGCTTGGGTGACCCGATTTGGGTTGAGCCGTGCACGGATGCGCGGGCATGAGCGCAGCTTCTGTTTCAGTTCGTGAGGTTTCCTGGGCGCCAGAGCGCAGGTCTGAGCTTGTCCTAAAGCCGCTGAGTTTTGAGTTGGCGGCAGGGCAGACGCTTGGCGTTGTCGGCGCGAATGGGGCAGGGAAGTCGACCCTGCTGCGGCTGCTTTACCGCTTCAACAAGCCGTTGAGCGGGCAAGTCTGCGTTGATGGTGATGACATCTGGTCTCTCTCGGCCAGAGCCACAGCGCAGCGGGTGGCCGCCGTGCTGCAAGAACAGCCGATGGATTTTGCCCTGAAGGTGCGCGAGATTGTGGAGCTGGGGCGAACGCCCTATCGCAGCGGGCTGGCAGCTTCCGGAGAACGCGATCGGCAGGTGGTGGACCGTGCAATCCATGCTTTACAGCTGGAAGGGCTCGCCGGGCGATTGTTCGGCACGCTTTCTGGCGGAGAGCGGCAGCGGGTGATGGTGGCGCGAGCGCTGGCACAGGAGCCGAAACTGCTCGTTCTGGATGAGCCCACCAACCATTTGGACATTCGCCACCAACTGGAAATTCTGAAGCTGATTGAAGAGCTGAATCTGACGATCATCACCAGTTTGCATGACCTGAACATGGCAGCTCAGGTGTGTGATCAGATCCTGCTGCTGGATCATGGGCAAATGCTTGGCTTTGGGGCACCGGAGCAGGTCCTTTCACCTGCTTTGGTTTCACAGGCGTTTCAAGTGCGCGCCACGCATGACCAGCTGATGTCCGGGCAACAATCCCTCCTTACATTTGAACTTCACTCATAAGGCCTCTTCCCATGAGAAAATTTGGTTTGGCGCTGGCAATTGCGCTGCTTTCTTCTTCTGCTGCTCTGGCAGAGGTTTCCGTCCAAAGCTGTAATCGCACGGTGGAATTTTCCAGTGTGCCGCAGCGAGCGGTTTCTAACGACTCCAACCTGACAGAGATGATGCTGGCGTTGGGCTTGCAGGATAAGATGGTCGGCTACACCGGCGTTTCTGGCTGGAAGACGCTGGATGCGGAGCTGACTGATCAGGTGGCCGCATTGCCGGAGCTTTCTCCGAAATATCCGAGCAAGGAAGTGCTGATTGGCGCTGATGCTGACTTCTTTTTCGCAGGCTGGAACTACGGTATGCGTGTGGGCGGTGAGGTAACACCGCAGACGCTGGAGCCGTTTGGCATCAAAGTGTATGAGCTGACCGAAAGCTGCATTCATGTTGGCGCGAAACCGAAGGTTTCCATGGATGACATGTACAATGATCTGCTGAACCTTGGCCATATCTTTGGCGTTGAGGCACGGGCGGAAAAGCTGGTGCAGCGCTACCGTGACGAGCTTGCCCAGTTCAAAGCTGGTTTGAAGGTTTCAGGCACTCCGCCACGGATCTTTGTTTATGATAGCGGAGAAGATTCCCCATTCACTGCAGGGCGTTATGCCATGCCAACGGCGTTGATTGAGGCTGCTGGCGGCAGCAATGTGATGGATACCTTTGAGAAGAACTGGGCGCGGGTGAACTGGGAGGCCGTTGTTGAGGCAAACCCAGAGATCATCGTGATTGTGAACTACGGCGAAGTAACTGCTCAGCAGAAGCGCGAGTTCATGCTCAACAATCCCGCTTTCGCAGATATGGACGCGGTGAAGAATGACCGGTTCGTGACGCTGGAATATGCTGAAGCAACGCCAGGGCCCCGCAACATTAAGGCGATCAAGAAGCTCGCAGCCGCGTTCTGGGAGAACTAAGCATGAGCGAAGGAACCGGCGTCTTTGCGGCCCCTAAGGTGGTCCGTTCTCATCATTTACTGCAGATCAGCTGCGTGGGGTTGGCTGCGCTGGTTCTTTCTGTTTGCCTTGCTGTCTCTGTGGGCGCGGTTTCCATTTCCATGGAGACGGTCTGGGGTGTTCTTGCAAACAAGTTGGTGCCGGGTTTGGTTGAACCGAGCTGGTCCGCAGGGCGTGAGAACATTCTCTGGCAAATCCGACTGCCCCGTGCACTGCTGGCGATCATGGTGGGGGCAGGGCTGTCCATTGTGGGGGCCTGCCTTCAATCGGTCACCCGCAACCCGTTGGCAGACCCTCACCTGATCGGTATCTCAGCTGGTGGAGCGTTTGGGGCAGTGTTGGCGCTGCTGCATACAGGACTGTTTCTGGGCACGCTGACGGTGCCATTGCTGGCATTCTTAGGTGCGCTTGGGGCGACCTTCCTTGTGATCGGTGTGGCAAGGTTTACCAGCGCGACCAGTGCGGACCGGCTGGTGCTGACTGGTGTGGCGGTGAGTTTTGTGTTGATGGCGGGCGCCAACATTCTCATCTTTCTGGCAGACCCACGGGCGACACACAGTGTGGTCTATTGGATGCTCGGCGGGTTAGGTCTGGCACAGTGGGGGCATCTTGTGTACCCGCTGGTCGTGCTAGTTCTGTGCGGGGGCTGGTTGTGGCTGAGGGCAGGGTACTTCAATGCTATGACGATTGGCGATGAGACGGCGACCACACTTGGCATATCCGTCTCCAGATTCCGGCTGGAAACCTTCGTGATTGGCGCGCTGATTACAGGAGTGATGGTCGCGTTTTCGGGGATGATCGGCTTCGTGGGGCTTATGGTCCCTCATATCGTGCGCTTGTTTGTGGGCGGCGACTACCGGCGCCTGATCCCGGTCTCAGCATTATTTGGCGCAATCTTCCTCCTCCTCGCAGACGTGGCCGCACGTACATTGATGAAGCCCGAGGACATGCCAATCGGCATCATCACCGGCCTCCTCGGCGGCATCTTCTTCATCTGGCTTCTGCGAGAGAAAAGATAGCGCACGGCACCTTGTCAGAGGATCATGGGAAAGGTGGGTGCTGCCGAGTCCGAGTATGGTTGATGGCCCTGCGTTCTTTAGTAGTCTTGCCGACCAGTACTCCGTCTGAAACAGTCTTCGAGAACCTGAAGTCTGGCTATTCTATCACGCAGTTAGGGGATCGTTTCAGCTACCTGTATTAACCAGTTAGTAGGAAATGAGCCCAACCGAGCGATGAAATGTGCTCCAGAAGTTCGGGTGGGCAATCCAAGCCAGCTTGTTTGCGCTTTGATACAGCGCAACCGAGGTGATCTGTGTTCCAATAGATGATGATGGCGGCAAGTAGATTGAGGCCAGCTATGCGGTAGTGTTGCCCTTCTGCGGCCGATCTCTGAACTCTCTCTTGAAACCGACGATACTTGAACTCTGACATTGCAAATCCCCTATCAAGTAGGGCTCATGCAGTCGATGGCCCAAAGTTGCAGAAAAGCCTTGGGAACCGAATGAACTATGCGACACAACCGCCTGATCTGTAGCAGTCGCTCAAGTAAGTTTTTCAATCAACCTCTCCAACACACAACTTTTAATTGATTAAGTAATGAAAAGGGAGTGACGTAAGGAAGCTTACTGTTTCCACCGCCGAGATTCTAATGATTACAGGTGATTCGAACGCTAAAATGCCATAATTCATAGTGGCTTAATTTTATTACTCAATATATCTAAAATTATATCGGTATATTCGTGAGAAACCTAAATTGAATTCATCTTTCGATGTGTTGACTAAGTTGTATGTTTCAATCACCATTTAATTATTGATTTATACAACTTGGAAGTGCAAATAATGTCATTGAATGGTTCGAGCGACTCTCAAGAGGATCAGGTAAACGAGATTGGAGTTGCTGGAGACGCTGATTCTGAAGTGAAAGCGGTAAATGGAAAGCAACCGGAAGGTGTTACAACCGATCCGAAGGTTCTCAAAAAGATCGCTCAGGTCCGCTCTCAGGTTCGCGAGAGCTTTGGCAAGATCACCATGGCCATGATGATGTTGCCGCGATATCGTAATCAGACAATCGGAGACCTGCAGCATCTCGTCCTCGATCCTCTCATTCGAGACCGCGTAGCAATCGCATATCCCGAGAAGGGAAAGGAAAGCGATTTGGCTGATGTGGCTGGTATGGCTATCTGGGCCAGCGTTTCACCTGAAGTTGACGCAAAGATCCGCGAGCAAATCCGGGCTGGTACATTCCCGCTCCGTTTGAAAGCAGATGATTGGACCTCTGGCGATATCAACTGGTTGCTTGATGTCATCGCTCCAAGCCAGAAAATGACAGCGTCTGTCCTCGCAAACTTCAAGCAGGTGGCCAAGACAGGTCCATTGCGCATGCATCCTTTGATCACAAAACTCGTCGATGAGGAAACGCTCAAGAAGATGGGTGCTGAAAAGCTAAAGACCGAGCCAGAAAAGGCAAGCGCTTGAGTGACCTTCTGAGCGTGGCGTGTATTAGGCTTGATGCTCAGAAGCACTATAACTTCACCGGGCTTTCCTAGAGCTTTGCCACTCAAAGGCGATTGCCTGCGCACGACACATCTTCCGAATCAAATCGTCATTGAATGCGCAGTTGGTCTTCAGCTTCTTCGCCATAGCGTTGTTAAGCGCAGCTTTGTTCAAAGCTGCGCGATGCCTAAAAGTCACTCAAAGAGCTAAGGGGGAATGTTTCTTGAGTAGAATCTGTTGGTCACAAAAGCACTTGGGGCTCAAAGTTAAACTGAGGCTCTGGTAACCCTATGAACAGACGACAGGCTATGCTTGGTGTTGGTTGTGGCCTTGCCACACTCTTAAGAAACAGACCCGCTCGGGCAAGAGATGAAGGAAGAAAAATGCAAAACGCTGTTTGGATCAGCTACGCCATGATGGATGAAACAAAATTTCTCCCAATCAAGTCGGATATCAGCCTATCTGATGTCCAGCGAGCCATCGATGCTCAAACTCGCAACGTTAAGGGTGAGCCGTTAGCTAGGGAGCATTTTCCTGAACGGGCTTATGGAAATGCTGAAAATGATGCCCCCATATTTGACAAACTTCCAGATATTTTTAGTTGTGGTGGTTATTGGGTAGTATCGGAATCCTGCGCAGATGTTTTAGCTCAGTTCAATTTAGGACGGGGTGCGCTTCATCCAATAGAGATTTTTCAAAGAGATCACAGAACCCCCGTTCCAGGTCGTTATTTCTGCCTAAACTTCGGGTGTGTCAAAGAGGTATTTTTGCCAGGCGAATCACCGAGAGCACGAAAAGACAGAAACCGTGCGGAAACCTGGAAGCCTCCGTTTGTTTTAAAGAACGAAGACATTGCAGTTTCAGAGACAGCTCTTAATGGATGCGATTTGTGGATCGATCCCCGCATGGCTCGCGCATTCTTCGTCAGCGATGACTTAGCAAAAGCTTTGAAGGCAGCCAAGGTCAATCTCGGATTACGGAGATGCCGCGTTTTGTAAATTTCCTGCGCATTACTTGGGAGTAACCCAGATGGGTAAAATTATTTATCAATTTGAAATTGAACATATTTTTGCAAAATCCCTTTGGGATGACGATAATTTTGCCGAGGCCTTAAATAAGGCTGGAATTCTCAAGGAAATGCGCAGTAACAAGATTGCCCTCTACCAAAATGAAGAGGCGGTCGAGAAGCTACAAAATGCATCGGACGAGTTTCAAAAATCAACAGTTGATGGAGGTTTTGGACTCGTTCGGCATGAAGGGGCCGCATCCGGTGGAAGTCAGCTGGGAAAGAATGCGTTCTTACGCGATGCAATCGAAAGCATAATTGCATCTGAAGCAAGTGAAGATGCGAAAAAGTACGCCTTATTGCATTTACATGACTGGACAACACAATTAGCCAAAGGAGAGATACTTGGGTCGGACGGGAAGCCACTTCCCGTCATGGGTAATACATCTTATGCAGAGACTTTAGCGGATACATACTCCGAATTTGCTGTCAAAGACTTCGATGACCCAACAAACAATTGGGCTCAAGCCGAAAAAGTCAGGCTGGATGCTTATAGCAGTTCTCTGGATACAAGCACCGTTTCAGACGCAAATGCCCGCTCTGAAGCGGTTAAGTCCCTTGCTGATCAATACCAGAAAGACGGATTTATAACAGATGACCAGCATAATGCAGTAATCGCAACTCTGGACGATGGAGCACGCTATAAAACTCAGAACGCAATAATCACGCTATCATCAGATGCAACCGCCAAAGAAGGTATCTTTATAAACTCCGATGACTCAGTTGCGCAAAGCTGGACATCAAGACTGACTGCACAAATCGATTCAAGGGACAGCTTTGCGCAAAGATTGGCTGAAGTAACCAAGGCTATTGATGAAATACGGGGCAAGCATGATACCCTTATTGGCCAAATTTCTGACGCAGGGCCAGAGGTCGAAGAAAATATTCTTCGCTCCCTTAATAAAATCAACTTTAAACTCACAGGTGTTGGCGGAGGGTTAGTCGGTGATGCCGCCGAGTATCTAAATGTTAGTTACGATGCACTGAAAAAAGGCATCAGGGATGGTGATTGGAACGACTTCTTCCGGATCTCTGCGAAATACGCAGCTTCTGCAGCATTCAGTAGTGCTGTCATTGCCACATCAGTGGTTGCGGCAACAGCTGTAGCCGGACCAGTAGGCGCGGCTGTTGTTGCAGCAGGCTTCGCAGCTTGGGGGATTTACGATCTAGCGGTTAACGGCGGTGAATTAATTGGGAAAATTACCAGTGACCTGAAACCGATCATTGTTAATGATGGGCTCATCCCTGCAAGTGTTGAATTTGAAGACTTTATCTCTGGCATTGCTGATGGAATTTTGAGGTCATATGGTGCCGGCGAACTTGACCCTGTTATTTTGCTTGAAAGCGGTTCAGACGAATTCAACTTTATTTATTTGATAGATGATCAAGATGATCGGTTTGCGGACCAGATCACCGGTACCGACGAGGCCGAACTTTTCTTTGGGCAAAATGGAGCGATCATCCACGCAGGGGATGGAGACGATGAAATCCACCACAACGGTTGGGGGGAAATGTTTGGAGGAGCCGGAGATGACCAGCTCCTGGCAGCCAACACGGATGGGGTAACTGCAGACGGCGGCGCAGGCGATGATTACATCATTTCCAAGGACGGTGAAGGTGGCACGTTCATCGGCGGCAATGGCCGAGACTGGCTTTTTGTAAAGACACCTGGGGCATTGCTTTACGGTGATACGATAGATGGTCAAAGCCCGGATGGAACAGATTTGGATGCCTCTGAAAATGCTGACAACTTCTGGTGGTGGCCCGACACAACCATCATGGATGCCCGACCAAACGATACATTGAGATTCTTCGGATTCCCGTTGGTCGGTGGCACTAATAACATTCCAATGCTTGCGCTTGGGCCAGCTGCATTCCTGACGCCGATGTTAGGGCTCGCGACCTATCAAAGTCCGTTATTCTTTGATAATTTCATGGTTTTCATGAACTACATCTTCAAAGATGACGACCTTTATGTGGTCAACCTCTTTGATGGCCTGTTGTCGTTGATCAGTGATGTATCATTCGACGAAACAGGAGACGGAACATCAATCCGCGGGGCAATGCGGGTCAGGGATTATGACTCCGTTGGTTCTTATTGGGGCTCAGCACTCGCGGAAGATCCGTTCAACACCGGCGATCTGGGGATGCAGTTCAAGCTGGCAAATCCATATTTGGCAGTACTGGCGATCTTGCCTCCAATCCTTGGAGGTGTGGGACAAGCTTATGCATTGATCGACGAACTTCTCGCTTTGTCATCAGCGGCAATGCGTGTCGGCAAGATTATTGAGTGGGGATCGGTCATCGACCCGCTTATCCTAGATCTGGACGGTGATGGAATCGAGACAATCTCGATTGAAGATGCAAATGTTTACTTTGACATTGATGGTGACTTTTTTGCCGAAAAGACTGGTTGGCTTTCCGGTGACGACGGATTTCTTGCATTAGATAAAAACGGCAATGGCCGTATTGATGAGATTGCCGAGCTCTTTGGAGGCATCGGTCTGTCGGGTCTCGAAGACCTTGCCAGCTATGACAGCAATGGTGATGGCAAGATCAACGCCGCAGATACTATCTGGCCTGAACTGAAAGTTTGGCAGGATATCAATCAGGACGGTGTTTCCCAGGAGGAAGAGCTCACCAGCCTTGACGACCTTGGAATCCTTTCGATTTCATTGGGTGGCACTGAATTAAATTCCGAAACCCCACAGGGGTCAACGCTGCTGACAAAGGGCGAGTTCACCTGGGCGAGCGGCGAAATTGGAACTCTTTATGATGCTCTTTTCGAACTAAACGACATCGACACAAAATATCTGGGCGAGACCGGTCTGGCACCTTGGTTGACAGACCTCAGGATCGACACCAAGGGTTTCGGCCGCGTCACTGACCTATCTGTTGCCATGTCCGCAGACTTCGAGCTCAGTGAACTGGTTGATGAAGTCGCGCAGACAATGACGACGCCGAAGTTAAAGACCCTGCGAGAGCAATCCGGCTCCGTACTCGGAAAATGGGCATTTGTTCAAGAGCTGACCCGCGAGATGACACCAGTACTTCTCGAGGAAGTGGACGGACAACAACAACTCGTTGATCACGGTGTATACGTTGAAGATGATGAGGGTGGTTTCTGGACACTCAAATCAGGTCAACCTGTGCTTGATAGTGATGGCGTCATTATCGAACGTCCTGAGCTTGAGGACATTCTTGCCCAATCTGCTGATATGGGACAGACTTGGCAATTGGAGCAGGCCTTCTCGCCATCCTCACGTCCTGAAGCTCTGGAACATCGTGTCAAAGCACCTTACTTGGTGGAGCTAGGAGATGACCGGGCTATTATTCTCGACTATGGCATTCAGAATGAAGATGGTAGCTGGCGACTAGCAAGCGGTGCGAACATCCTAGATGCAAGTGGCACAGTGATTGCGTCACCTAACTACGAAGAGATATTGGCGCAGGCAACCATAGGTAACCAAGAATGGCGCGAAGAAGAACTTGGCTTTAACCCCTATGGTAACATCACGGTTGATGAGATCGGCGTTTACCTGATCGACGGTATCGTAGTTGATTATACTGTTGAAGTAGCAGACTCTGACGGTTCCTTCTATGTCTGGGCCCGTAATCTTGACCGCGCGCTGGAGTTACAGGCTCAGTATGGTTCACCGCGTGACTTCAAATTGCGCAGCTTTGAAGTTGACTTCGAAACTCTCGATGAAGTTGGGTCCACTGACGATAGCACCTATCGGATCGAACTACTTACACCTGGACAATTCAACTTCGCTACAAAACTCGTTGGTATTGATTTCCATCCAGAAATGTTGACGGCCGCAATAGATCCGGCAGACGGTACAATTGCCTATTCGGTGAATGACAGTGGCGAAGCCAGTCTTTCTGATGAAGAATATATTTCTGGCATTAACGGTATGATTGATCTCCTTGATATCGTTATGAAGGAGTACACTATTGTCAGCCGAGCCTTTGCTGTACGAATGGCATTGCAGGGGGGCTTGAGTGATTTTGCGCGCGGCATCGAATATGATGTTGAAGCCGATATATTTAGACCGACGACAGATCGGGAACTGGCCCCGATGTTTGAGGCGATCCTGGAAGGGGCACCCGCCGGTTATGAAGATGCGTATGCCTATTTGCAGGATTGGAACGAACTGCTTTGGCAGGTCTATCCGGATTACCGCCTCGACGATACTGCCAACCTGATGGGTAACACCGTCGCTATCGACCAATCGTTTATCTTCCAGATGCTGCTCGGCGCGTATGAGAATGTTCCAATAGATGTTGATCTGTTGGCAGCAATGGATGCGCTCTCCGTAAATGAAGAGCTCCTCAGAACTCATGAAGTCAGCGATACAGAGGTAACCGGCACAACACAAACCGACTTCTTCTACATCTCTGAGGGCGATCAGACCTTTATGGGTGGCTTGGGCACAGATGTTTATTTTGTTGGAAAGAACTTCGGTACGGATTACATCTACGATCAGGACCGCGGCGGTGCTGATGACTTGCGCTTCTCTCACGTAAAGTCTGAAGACGTTACTGCGGTACGTGATGGGCAGGACCTTATTCTGTCTATCAACGGCACTTCAGATGTCCTGCGAATTACTGACCAGTTCCTTGGCGAGTTAAATCCGTATCTAAGCAACGGTAAGCAATTGGAGACTGGGTTAACCTCCATCGTATTTGCCGATGGTGTCATATGGGATAGATTTCGGATGGCCATGGAAGTGGCTGATCCGCGCGATACCAATGATGTATACGTCGGGTCAGGTGACACCGATGTCTTGTGGGGAGGCAAGGGCAACGATGTCATGCGCGGAGGTCTTGGCGGTGACATCTATATTTATGAGCGCGGTGATGGCCAAGATGTTATCGGTGAAGGCGGTGGCATCAGTGTTGGGCCGATGCAGGCAGGAATAGATTTCCTCCAGTTCCGTGGTGATATTACCGCAGATGATCTAAAACTCGTACGCGATGGTGCTAGCGATGATTTGCAGATCTTTCTGTTAGACGAAAATGGTGAGGAGACCGGCGACAGTATCTATGTGGAAGGGCAGTTCGGCGGCATTAGGCTTAACTTAGAAATTCTAGGTTTGATGGATCCAAGCTTAGAGCTGGACTACATTTCTCCAAATTTAATTGAGCGCTTTATCTTCGAGGACGGTACGTCTTTGGACTTCGAGCAGATCGTCACACGTGTACTGGAGAACGCCCGCACAGATGGTGACGATGCTATTTATGGATTGCTAAACGACAACATACTTGATGGTATCGGTGGCAACGATTATCTCAGTGGCCTTGAAGGAGCAGATACTTACGTCTTTGGTCAAGACTACGGCCACGATGTTATCGAGGACCGTGACTACAGCTTTAAGCTCTTCGGCAGCGCACCCGACCGACTACGCTTTGAGGATGATTTGCGTTGGACCGATTTCGATTACCTGCGTGAGGGACCGTCCGATACGCTAACCCTCAGGATTAAAGGCACGGACGACCAGATCACGCTCACAGATTTCCTTAAATATGGACTAATCGTCGGCTATATAAATCTAATAGAAGAGATCGAGTTCGCAGACGGCACCGTCTGGTCCTATCTAAAGTTACTTCAACACTTCATCGACACTGCCAAATCTGTTGAGGATGACACGATCTACGGCTTCTCAGTCTCTGACGTGCTGGACGGTGGTGCAGGCAACGACCGTCTTGAAGGACTTGAAGGAAACGACACCTATCTATTTTCTCGCGGTTACGGCGAAGACACTATCTTTGATGCAAGTGGCACAGAAAGGTTGGTTCTAGAAGGAATTGCAACTGAAAATGTATCTTTTGCGCGTACTGCGCTTGACCTGATTATCACAGTTAATGACTCTGGCGATCGGATTATACTGGAGAACCAGTATGTGCGGGCCAATGAACAAGGCAACGCTGTCGAATATCTGGAATTCTCAGACCGCACACTGCTATTCTCTGACCTTAACCCAGAAGATCTCGATCTCATTGGTAACGACACTGATGAAACCATTGTAGGATCAAACTTTGCCGAAGTAATTGATGGGCGTGCAGGAGACGACACGCTGATAGGTGGCGATGGGGGTGATCGATACAAATTTGACGTTGGCTATGGCAATGACATCATCGTTGACACACGACTACAAGCCTCCTGGAAAGACAAAGACGGCGTTTTCGTGCCAGTCGACGACACTGTTGAGTTTGGCGATGACATCACCATCGATAATATTGTCTTCACCAAAGATGGAAATGACTTGGTTGTTACTATCGCAGGACGGACAGACACGCTTCGGATTCGCAATCAATTCCTTAACATTGCCAATGGCATTGAACGGTTTGAGTTCCAAAACGGCGATTTCTTACTGATTTCGGATATTGAGGAACTACTACAAATTGAAGGTGGTAACCACGGCGACAACATTATCGAAGGTGTGTCCGATCAACCAAATACTCTAGATGGCCGCCAGGGCGACGACACACTGATTGGCGGTACTGCCGCAGACACATTCGCCTTTGGAGCAGATTATGACTTCGACCGGATAGAAGAAAAAGTAGACAAGGACGGTGTGATTGACCGAGTGGTCTTTGGCTCTACGGTTACATTGAATGCTTTGATCATCCGTCGGAATGGTGACGATCTTCAGATCGATCTAGGTAACCGGACTGATGTCCTTACCATCGTCAATGGTTTGACTACAACTAGGGTAGAGCAGTTTCACTTTGCTGATGGTACAATTCTTTCACTCAACGATCTTCTTGAGCGTTTGCTAATTGGAACTGATGGCGATGATCAGTTGCTTGGCTTTGATGACCGAGACGATCTATTAGCTGGAGGCGCCGGTTCAGACGCAATGGCAGGCGGAACCGGAAATGATACATACAGATTCGGCTTTGGCGATGGATCAGACAGTGTCGAAGAGACAGGTGGTGCCGATACCATTGAGTTTGGTACAGGTGTAACGCTTGATCAGGTTGCATTCTCGAATGTCGATGGTGATCTCTTGATCACCTTAAGGCAAACTGGTGAGCGACTTGTTATTCTCGGTGGGGGCGCTGATGCGGCTTCATTGGAGCGAGTGGAGACCTTTGTCTTTGCTGATGGCGAGATGCTATCCTACGCCGAAGTCATGTCGATCCTGAGAGCTCAGACAGTCAATACCGGTCAGGACAGCATCGACACTACAGATCTGGACAAAACCTTTGATATCCTGCCAGGCAGAGGTTTTGACACTGTGAAAATGTCAGAGGATGTCAAAGTCGCCTTCAGCCAAGGGGACAATATAGACCGGTTTGAACTACCTGAGACTCCGGGCGATGCCGAAATCTCCTTTGTCGGCCTTTACTCAACGGATGCGGTCGTGCGCGTTCCTGACCTTAACGGCGAAGATCTGCTGATAACGTTCCCCGAAACCGGCGACCAAGTACTTCTTGTAGGAGCGCAGCTATACAGCCAGTTGCCGCTGATCGTGTTTGGAGACGGCGTGACTTGGGCACGAGAGGATCTGATTGCACGGTCGATTTCTGATCAAGCTGGAGATGAAGCAGATGTGATTTTTGGCAGCAGTGGTGCTGATAAGATCGAGGGCGGTAAGGGAGACGATGAGATCAAAGGTGGTGTCGGAGATGATACCTACCTATTCACACGTGGCGATGGTCAGGACGTTATCGAAGATACTTCTGGAACGGATGTGCTCAATATCTTTGGATATACGCCAGATGACATAAATGTACTCCGACCAGTTGAAAACCGTAACGAACTACTTCTGACATTTGCTGGCAGTGATGATGAGATTCTTCTTCGTTACGATGATGAACTCAACGGTATCAACTCTATCGCTTTCAGCGATGGAACTACGCTAACACAAGATCAGCTTTTTGCCAGCGTTGTAGGTAAGGGCACTGACTATGATGACGAGATCATCGGAAGCCCCGGTAATGATATTATCGAGGGTGGTCAAGGCAATGATCTGCTTGAGGGTGATGACGGTGCTGATGTCTATATCTTCAGGCGTGGTGACGGTCGAGATGTTATCAACGAATCCGGATATAGGTACGACCTTAATAAACTCGTTCTGCCCGATCATGTCCCAGCAGACCTTTCAGTTGTTCCAGTAGAAGGTAGCAGGTACGATGTAGTCCTGCGCCTTGGCAGTGGCGACGAGATTGTCCTAGAAGACGCGCTGTCGACGTGGGATGCGAGGGTCCGTCGGATCGAGTTTGGCAATGGTGTAGTCTGGACATCTGAGGAGATTGAGGAAGCTTCTGAACGAAGTACCGTTCCCACAGGTGTTCATTTGCTGTCAGGAACGGATGGTGACGATACATTGGTTGGTACGACTGCCGAGGATATCTTCGACGGCAACGACGGTAGCGATCTCTTTATATACGAACGCGGGGGCGGGAGAGATACTGTACGCTCAGACCCACATTCCGATACCATTAACACGCTGGAAATTCGTGGCTATTCCAAAGCGGATGCACATTTTGAGATCTCTGCAGAGAACCTAAACGGTCTTATCATCCGCTTCCCTGATCGAGATGATCAGATTCTGATTGAAAACGGTTTCTATAACGCGGCTTGGACTAGCAGCAACGGTCAGTTCACTCACTGGCGGACAATTCAGACATTTGAGTTTGATGATGGCTCACTCGAGTATGAAGATATCTTGACCTTATTGGAGGACCAACAGGTCACTGATGGTGATGATACTATTTTCGGAACCACAGACGATGACGTTATCGAGGCCGGGCTTGGCAATGATGTTATCGATACCCGCGACGGTTACGATACGATCATCTTCCGACGGGGAGACGGCCAGGATACAATCTTGATTTCGGATTATTCTGATCGCGATACGTTAGAGCTTTTTGGCTACGTGCCCGAGGACATTTCCGTTAGCCGTATCCCAGGCAAGGATGGATACGTTCTGACATTTGCCGACACGGATGACAGGATTGAAGTTCGCGGAAATTATGACGACGATGATGGTGCGGTCCATCGGATTGATTTTGACGGTGGAATCTCTTGGTCACGATCGCACATTGCAAGCCTCATCCCAGCAGCTCCTGAGGTGGGTGCAACAACAGGATCAGATGTTCTGCTAAGATTAGCGACAGATGTGACTTTTGCCGGTCTGACCGGAGATGATTATATACAAACCTATGACGATCTCTCCATCTCCTACAGCTTAGGAGATGGTCAGGATACTATTGGAGATTCCGAGTGGGACTCCTACTCACTCCTATTGACCGATCTTAATCCGTCTGACATCCGCCTGTTGGTGTCACCTTTTGCAAGAGGTGAGTATTCCGAATATCAAGACTACTATCTAGAGGTAATCGGCGGTACAGGCGGCATTTGGATTTTTGGTGGCGAAAACACCCTTAATGAAATTACGTTTGCCGATGGAACGGTCTGGGGAGATGTTGAGATCGATGCTATCCTCCAACACTTCCCTCTGCCTGACAGCAATGAAGAGACCGGCAGCACAATTGAGACTGCCGAGCCTCTCGGCGATACAACCTCAGTCGTAGGATTGCTCGAAGAAGCTGGCGACCATGATTGGTTCGCAATCGAACTGGAGGCCGACACCTCTTACAGGTTCAATTTGAGTAGCGGATCCAGTGATAGCACCACGTTGGATCTTCCTTATCTAGTGTTAAGAGATGCATCTGGTGCTGAACTTGTGTCCGATGCCAATAGCGGGAATGATAATAATTCGCTGGTCGAGTTTATGCCCGCAGAATCTGGAACCTTTTATCTCGATGTCTCAGGTTATGGAGATGACCGCGGCGATTATCGGTTGGAGATTACTAAGCCTTCCTCAGGAGCCCCAACTAGATCGGATGTTGGCAGCACAATTGAGACGGCAGAGCGTCTCGATGAAGCAACATTGATAACAGGGTCTATTGAACAAGAAGGCGACCATGATTGGTTTGCAATCGAACTAGAAGCAGGCACGGCTTATAGGTTCAATTTGGGTGGCGTATTCGCTAGTAACGCTGCGTTACGACATCCTTATTTAGTGTTAAGAGATATATCTGGCGCTGAACTTATCTCTGGTGCCAATAGTGGGAACGATTACAATTCGCAAGTCGAGTTTATGCCCACACAATCTGGAACCTTTTATCTCGATGTCTCAGGTTATGAAGATGAGCACGGCGATTATCGATTAGAGATCACTAAGCCTTCCACTGGTGTCCCAACTGGGCCAGACGTTGGCAACACAACTGAAACGGCGGAGTCTCTCGGCGATACAACCTCTATAGTTGGAAATCTTGAGCAGGCAGAGGATCACGACTGGTTTTCCGTCGAACTGGAGGCAGGTAAAACCTATCAGTTCGATCTTAAAGGGGAGGACAGCGGTACCGGCACGTTGTCCGATCCTTATCTAGCACTGCGAGATGCTTTTGGCGCTGAACTTGCGTCGAACGACGATAATGACGAAAGCTTGGAATCGCGGATTGTGTTTACCCCGACACAAACTGGAACCTATTATCTCGATGCCTCAGCATATGGAGAGGATATTGGCACTTTCCAATTAGACATTACTAAGCATTCCACTAACTTCCCAACTGGACCCGATGTTGGCGCTTCAATTGATACTGCTGAGGCTCTCGGCAGCGCTACATCTGCAACTGGTTTCCTTGAGCTGCCCGGCGATCACGATTGGTTTGCGGTCGGTTTGGAAGCAGGAACCGGTTACAGGTTCAATCTTAGAGGGGAAGAGAGCGACGCAGGCACAATGAGCAATCCATATCTGGTATTGCGAGATGCTTCAGGTGTTGCGCTCTCTTGGAACGACGATTATGGCAGAAGCGACGACTCGCGGATCGAGTTTACACCCACGCAGTCAGGAACCTTTTATCTCGATGTTTCTTCATATTATGAATCAGATATCGGCAGTTACCTACTGGAGCTCGTCCATACAGGGACGCAGGATGTTACTGGCACGACGGGTGACGATTTTCTCAAGTCGATAACGTTTGGCCCCGTATCGTTTGAAGGGGGACTTGGCAACGATGTTATCGAGTCCCATTCTCTATACACGACCTACATCTACACGCGTGGTGATGGAAACGATCTTGTAAAGCTCAAGACGGTTACTAATGAAGACGAATATGTAAAGTACGAGTCAGGTTATAATGAGGTTGCGCAGACCGTCCAACTTCATGATATTGCACCTGAAGAGGTAACGTTTTTAGCTCATGGCTCTGATATCCTTATCAGAATTTCTGAGAGTACTTTGGACAGCGGTGACGGGGGGCTCATTCGCATATTCAATGGTAACAATGGCGGTGGACTTGGTGAAAGCGGGGCTAACTACCAGCTACAGGTTGCTCAGATCATCTTCGATGACGGCACCATCTGGGATTACAGAAAACTCAAAGAACTAATCGGTGCTCAGTTCGGAACTGACGGTGACGATCTCGTCACGGACACTTTTGGTGTTGACCGCCTAATGCTCGGGTTGGGAGACGATCAGGTCGACCTATCTCTTACAAATATGACCTATGTCTATCGTAATGGGGACGGGCATGATGTTTATGAGGATTACGGCGACGCATGGATTTGGGACCCGGATCTAAAAGAGCCTGTAGGTGGGGAGGACATTCTCGAATTTATTGGTATTAAGCAATCCGATCTGCAGTTCAGCAGAATTGACAAAGATTTTGTTATTAGGATAGTCGAGGATACCAACCGCAATATTCAGGCTGGTTCCATCACCATTGTCGATGCATTTTCAACCGCATCAATTGAATCAGATATCGATTCACTTAACATTGAAGTTATTCGTTTTGATGATGGTACTGAACTGAATGTAGACTCAGTTATCACTTCAATTGTTGCTGACCAAGCGTCAGCTGGTGATGATGTTATCACAGGAACGCATGATGCTGACACGCTGCTTGGCGGCCCTGGCGACGATGTAATTATTGGGGAGGGCGGTGGCGACACCTATTTGTGGGCACGCGGAGATGGCAACGATGAGATCGGTGATTTCGAGCGAGAAACCAACCCCGAAGACTTAGATACGCTATTGCTCAACGGGGTTTCACCTGATGCCATCAGCTATCAAAAGACAACGCGTGGGCTGCTTATACGCGTCACAGACAGCGTGGAAGGCGCGGGTGACGGGGGCAACCTACTTCTGATTGGTCAGTTTACTGCAGAAGCCGACGAAGGAGAAGGCATCGAGCAGATTATTTTTGATGATGGCACCGTCAAGACAATGGGTGACATCTCGAACGAACTGCTCGCAACAGCAGCCACGATTTTTGACGATCGGTTGCTCGGCACTTCAGCTAGTGAAACCTTTGAAGGCGGTCGTGGCGATGACATACTACTTGGGGGCGAAGGGGCTGACCGCTACATTTATTTCCGTGGTGACGGCAATGATCGCATCTATAACGAAGGTGCCTATGATGGCGGCTCCTATCTAGAACTGCATGACATAGATCCCGCAGACGTCCTGCTACAGGGCGGTTTTGAGGGCGATTTGGAGATCTTAATTGCACCATCTTCGCCAGGGGCTGGAGATGAAGGTCGAATCACCATTCGAGAAGGTGCAAATAGTTCTAGTGATCGTGGCATTAATAAAATCATCTTTGACGATGGCACGGAATGGCTACGCGGTGATTTTGCTGCACTGATTGGGGGAAATAAGGCAACCGAGGGTAATGACCTCCTCGATGGTACCATAGACGACGACGTACTTGCTGGTCTCGAAGGTAACGACCTACTGCGTGGTGGGCCTGGTAATGATGTTTATCTCTACAGCAGGGGGGATGGTGCCGATACCATTCAGGATCGTGGCAGGCAAGATGGTGGCGGAAGCTTTTCCGATAGTCTTGAAATTGCGGGATATACTCCCGAGGAAGTAACATTCGGTCGGCGCGGTGCAGAGGGACGTGATCTTATTATCCGACTGACTGGTGCTGGTGACGAAATCGTGATCATCAATGGTCTAGATCCTACCAGTGGTGATGAGGTCGAGAACATAGTGTTGTCCGATGATGGCACCACTTACTTGCTCGAAGATATTCGCGTACAGCTTCTGGAAAACACTGCGACAGCCGGTGATGACATCATTGTCGGCACAGAGGGTAACGACACATTGATAGGTGATAGCGGCAATGACATCCTGACGGGTGGTAAGGGCAGCGACACCTATATCTATAGATCTGGAGATGGCGATGACCGCATCTCCGACAATGGTAATACCAACGATAACAATATCCTTGTTCTAACGGACTACACAGAGGCTAATGTCGTTTTTGCTGTTCGAGCAGGGCCGGACAGTCTTGATTTGGTACTTCGGTTCACCGGTGAGCGAGATCGGATCGTATTAGAGGATGCCCTTGCTTCTGAACGCGACCAAGGCATCGATGAAATTCACTTTGCTGATGGCACGATTTGGACGCGGGATGATATGCGCGCAAGAGCGCTTTCGGATATCGACACTCAGGGAAATGACAACGTTTACGGCTTTGACACAGATGATACATTTACTTTGCAAGCCGGAGATGATTTCCTTTCTGGCGCAGGTGGCTCGGATAATTATATTTTTGCGCGAGGTAGCGGAACCGACACAATCGAAGATGCATCAACTGACAGCAATGAAATTGACAGGGTTACGTTCCTTAGCTTTGTGTCTTCCGAAGTTTCGGTCGAGCGCCTGTTCAAAGGTAGTGAAACGATTATCTTCCGCTTCGCTACATCTGATGAAGACACACTCACTGTTGTAGATGCACTGGCGGATGATGGTCGCGGGGTCGAGACATATTCTTTCTCAGACGGCGTTAGCTGGACCCGTGATACGATAGAGACACTGCTAGACAACAATGAGCCCGTGGCCGTGGATGATGGCTATTTTACTGCAACTTCGGGTGAAAGCGTCACAATCCTCGCAACGACACTTTTGCGCAATGATTTCGACGCAGACTTGGATGATCTTACCATCATTACGGTGGACGGCGGCGAAAGTGGGACAGCTGAGCTGAATGCCGATGGCAATATTGTTTTTACATCGGCAGCTAACTTCAGCGGCCCGACACGGTTCTCCTACAAGATCTCTGATGGTCGCAACGGTATTGCCGAAGCCTTTGTTGACATGCGTGTGCGTCCGGTAGCTGAAGCACGCAACGATGATGGCTTCAAGGTTGCGGAAGACGGTTATCTAACGATCAAGACAGAACGGCTTTTGTCGAACGATACGGACGGCGATCGGATGATTGTCTCGCAGGTTTATGGCGCGGAAAATGGCTCTGTAAGCTTGTCGAGTAATGGCGAAATTCTGTTTACGCCCGACGAAGACTTCCATGGTACCGCTAGCTTTACCTATGTGGCCAACACCCCAGAGGGCGGCAGGGCAGAGGCACATGTTTTGATCGAAGTAACGCCTGTTAATGACGCGCCTACCGTTGTCAACGACGTTGTGCAAGGCACACTGGAGGACGTCTCCTTCCAGATTGAGGCCCGCACACTGCTTGCGAATGATTTCGACATTGATGGAGACACGTTGAATCTACAATCCGTCATGACAAATGAAGTGGTTGCTGTTGAGTTGACCGATGACGGCTACATCCTAGTCACTCCACGCGCATATTTCTTTGGCGATGCCTATTTCGATTACACAGTGGCCGACGCATCGGGCGCGACCGCAACTGGTCGCGTAAACTTCTACGTGGAGGCGGTCAATAACGACCCAGAACCAATGGACGATTACTTCGAAACCTATCAGGGTGCTCCAATTCTGGAGGACAACCCGGTTATCATCAATGTTACAGATCTACTTGCTAACGATATTGAGCGGGATGGTGACACGCTGACGATTTCGGAAGTCAAGAATGTTGTTGGCGGTTCGGTAAAGCTTCTCGACAATGGGACTGTGCTGTTTGAACCAACCTCCGATTTTTATGGGGAGGCTGGTTTTGATTATGTCGTCGACGACGGCAATGGCGGCGTGTCAGAGGCGCACGCAACAATTCATTACGATGCGGTCAATGATCGACCGGTTGTCCGTGATGATCATTATTCCAGCAACAGGTTGACCATCCTACGCGGGCTGGAGGACACACCGATCGAGATCCCGATTAGTGAACTCCTGAAGAATGATTATGACATCGAAGGACTGGCACTTACATTCGAAAGCTTCAACGATGCAATCAATGGTGATGTTGTACTAACTGATAACAACACGCTGATGTTTACGCCTGATCAGGATTTTTGGGGGGAGGCCACCTTCAGCTATCTGGTTTCGGATCCGGATGGTGCCGTGGACGATGCTGAGGTTACCTTGTGGTTTGAGAACGTTGGTGACGCCCCGCCTGATGCGCAAGATGACGTGATCCAGATTTATGAAGATGTCCCATACGTCATTCCAATCTCGGTTCTTCTTGGTAACGACACCGACATTGATCGCGACCCAATTGAATTCGTGGGCTGGCGAGGTCTCTCCCTTGTAGAGACGATGTTCCTTGGCCCGCTCAACGGGACGATCACCTATACCGATGACGGTGATCTCTTATTTACTCCGGACCTCAACGCCTATTCGTCTTCTGGCTTCTATTATACCGTAACCGATAACCGGGACGGGGCCTCGGAGGCCTTTGTCGACATCCAGATCATTCCGGTCAATGATGAACCGACAGCTACCAATGACGAAGGTTATGTAACACCGCTCAACGTTCCACTTGTACTGCGCGTTTCGGAGCTGTTAAAGAACGATTTTGACGTCGATGACGAGCCGGTCATCTTTGCTGGTGTAGCCTCGGTCTCAAACGGGGAATTCGAACTTGTTGATCTCGGTGACGAGACCTTTATCGTCGTCCGGTTCCAGGATGGTTTCTCCGGTGATGTTACGTTGGAGTATCTGATTGAGGATGCGGAAGGTGTTACAGATAGCGGCTATGTAAGTGCCACCGTTGATACGAGCTATTTTGGTATTCTGGAAGGCACAGATGCACTCGACTGGATTGAAGGCAACGACCTTACAGAAACCCTTCGCGGATTTGACGGTGTAGACGTTATACGAGCTCTTGGCGGCAATGACACCATTGAAGCTGGTGCTGGAGATGATGTAATTGACGCGGGCAGTGGTGATGATCTGATCTTTGGCGATGATGGTGCAGATACAATCACTGGTGATGAAGGCTTCGATACGGTCGACTTTATCGGATCAAACATCGGTGTGCGGGCCGATCTTGGTTCGCGAATCGGACAAGGCGGCTTTGCTCAGGGTGATATTTACATTGGTATCGAGGCACTTGCTGGCACCGAATATGCTGATCGCCTGTACGGCGACAGTGAGGCAAATACGCTTGACGGCAGAGGCGGCGATGATCTCCTTGATGGTCGGGATGGTTCGGACATCCTGATTGGAGCTGCAGGCAACGATTTGTTGACTGGTGGTGCAGGTGCTGACACTCTTGATGGTGGTGCAGACATTGATACTGCCGATTACTCCGCATCAACGGAAGCTGTCACCGTTTCACTCGCAGAGGGAACAGCCACAGGCGGCGATGCAACTGGCGATAAGTTGATCTCGATTGAGAATCTGACCGGCTCCGACCATGCTGACAGGCTAGACGGCGACGACCGCGCTAATGTGCTCTCTGGTGGCCGTGAAGACGACACCCTGATCGGCGGCGGCGGCAACGATATACTGATCGGTGGGCGCGGTGCAGATATCCTGTCTGGTGGGGCGGGCAT
The DNA here is from genome assembly GCF_014651595.1 of Pseudovibrio japonicus. Classification (GTDB taxonomy): domain Bacteria; phylum Pseudomonadota; class Alphaproteobacteria; order Rhizobiales; family Stappiaceae; genus Pseudovibrio; species Pseudovibrio japonicus. The sequence goes on from NZ_BMXE01000013.1 coordinate 48,862, forward strand.
CGACATTGCCGATTACACACTCTCCGACAGCGGCGTCTTGATTGATATGGCGAATGGAGCAGCTGGTGGCGGCGATGCTCAGGGCGACACGTTTACCTCAATTGAGATCGTACAGGGCTCTTACCATAATGATGACATTCGCGGAGATGCGACTGACAACATCATTCGTGGTGGACGGGGTGCCGATGTGATTGATGGACGTGGTGGGTTCGATACCGCCGATTACAGCCAAGCTGACGAGGGTGTCTCGATCAACCTTAACTTAGGTCAGGGACTGGCTGGGGAGGCACTAGGGGACATACTGATTAGTATCGAAAAACTGGTCGGCTCCAATTATGTTGACATATTCATCGGTTCTGATGGTACCGATACCTTTGACGGCGGCTTTGCTGATGACACGCTCGCTGGAGGTCTTGGCTCCGATAACTACCTCTTCGGCTTTGACAGCGGAAACGATACAGTTAACGAAGCTGGTGACGTCGCTGATATCGACCGCTTGGTGTTAAGCTCCGCCATTGCACCCAAGGACGTCTCTTTGGTTCGCCAGGGTGATAACCTGCTGATCGAACTAGAACATGATGACGGTCTTCTGATAGATACCATACTGTTCACCGATCATTTCCTCGGTCGGGAAACTGGTCTTGAGGAAATTATATTTGCAGACGGTACGGTTTGGGATAGAAACGCCATTGATGATCTGCAACGTATCGGTCGTTTCAATGCCGTTGACGATATCTTTCTGCTTGGCGTTGAGGATGAAGTCGCCTTGATCGATCCGGCGAGTCTGCTCGCCAACGATGCGGAAGAAGGTCTTGATCAGCTTCAAATCATCGCCGTCCAGAATGCGATTGATGGCACTGTTGAATTGCGCCCTGATGGCACAATTGCATTCTTGGGCGATCAAGACCACAACGGAGATGCCTTCTTTGAATATACGGTCCGGGATGAATTCGGTCGCGAAACCACAGCGCAGGTTGAAGTCAACCTATCACCGGTGAATGACGCACCAACAGGCGTTGATGACGATCTCATTCAGGGGCAGGAGGACACGATCCTCAGGATCCCGTTCTCAGTACTGCTCGAAAATGATTTCGACATTGACGGTGACCCGTTGACCATCGTGGGTATCGGCCCGCTTTACGATGAAAACGGTGATCCGTTGTATTCGTCAAGTCTCTGGTTCGCAACGAATGGCCGTGCTGATCTTGTCAATGGTTATGTGGAATTTGAACCACTGCCTGACCACTTCGGATTTGCAGGGTTTACCTACACCTTAGCGGATCCGGACGGTGCAACCTCAACGGCATCGGTCGAACTATACATTAATCCGGTGAATGACGCTCCACGCAGCGAGTCCGATCATCGCACGATCCGAATGGATACAACGACGGTCATCACCATCGACAGTCTGCTCGCCAATGATTACGACTTGGAAGACGATGCCTTCACATTGCTGGGCATTCATTCGGCAACCAACGGTAGGGTCTCATTCAACGAAACCACCGGTGAGATTTCGTTCACCCCGAACGCGCTTGGTGAAGCCAACTTCAGCTATGATCTTATCGATGAGCGGGGTGCCGCCTCAACCATTGTGGTGGAACTGGATGTTATTCCACTAAATGACCCGCCAATTGCGCGTGATGATAGCGGTTTCGAGACCTTGGAAGACACAGTTCTGATCATAGATCCAGCCGATCTTCTGGCCAACGACACCGATCCAAACGGGGATAACCTTACCATCACTGGTCTGGAGCGTTTCCCGCTGAACGGGTCGGTTACCCTCACTGACGATGGCATGATCGCCTTTTCACCACGCACCGACTATAACGGTGGGGCTGGGTTCAGCTATCTCATCAGCGATGGTCGTGGTGGCTTCGACGAGGCCTTTGTTTCCATCACAGTAATGCCAGATAATGATGCGGCAATTCTCAACGACGACGTCCTGTCCGGTCTGGAAGACCTTCCGATCTATGTGCTGGCAGCTCAAGCATTTGGCAATGATGTCGAGCCCGATGGGGATGTCCTGTTCTTCGAAAGCGTCTCTGTTCTCGGGGTACTTGAGACCGACTATCTCACTGGCCCGTCCGATGTGACTGCTAAACTTGCGAATGACTCAGCCCTTCCAGACTGGCTGTCCTTTGACGCAGCAACGCTGACCTTCAGCGGCGAGGTACCCGCAGATCAGACAGAACCAGTTAAGGTCGTCTTGACCTTCTCACACGAAATGAGCGGGACCGAAATAAGTCGCGATGTGACCTTTACAGCAGACGATGCGAATGCGCTGTCTGATGGAGTCTCACTGTTCGACACCTATGGTAGCTTCGTTGAGCGCGCACCATTTGCGGAGAGGCACGAGTTCTCTGTAGCCTCCTTGGATACAAACACTAATGTGACTGCAGCTCTGACCGATGGTAGCACCTTGCCAGACTGGCTCAATTTTGATGCCACAACACTAACATTCACTGGCACACCACCGACTGACGTGCTCACCCCAGTCAATCTGACGCTAACCTTTACCTACACCGATCCAGCGGATGGGATCATATCGGTTTTCGAAGACACCCTTGTTTTTGACCCAGAGAATGAGGAAGTAGTAGACTCAGGTGTCAGTTATGACAGCGGCATAGCCCTCTTTGATTTGAACGGCGGTAGCTTCTCTGCCGAGTTAGCCAGCGGTCGGGCTCTGCCTGCCTGGCTCGATTTCGATGCTGAGACAATGACACTCACCAAAACCGCAATCTCGCCCGAAGAGGGAGAGGACCCTGCTCGTGTGCGTATCGTCTACACGCCAGATCAGCAGGCACTGCCTGAAGGCACCTATTCCTCCAGCGAAGGCGGTTTTGCGCTCGAATTCCTGATCGACCCAACCTCCCCAATTAACCCGGCGATCAACACCCTGCTGGCCAATAATAACTATTTTGCAGCCCAGGACCTGTTTGCGATTGACCTCAGTGACGCCTCCACCGTGAGCGCTGCCAAGGAAAACCTTGATGATCTGCCGGAGTGGCTCAACTTCGAAGCGGGCAACCTCAGCTTCGACGGGTTGCCGCCGACTGAATATATCGGTGCACTGCCCGTTCGCATTGACGTTGGGAGTGATATCAGTTCCCTACCGGATATGGCGATCATCACAGATCTTGTGATTGATAAGACCTTCGAGGTTTCAGAACTGTCGGGCCTTACTGCCATAAAAGGATCGGAACGGCTTGAAGTTACCACACCGGAAGACTTCAACGGTGCAATTGCAATTTCCTATCACACTGTTGACGAAAAAGGTGCGGTGTCTGAAGAGGCAGGTACAATCGTCATCAACGTGCTGCCAATGCCGGAGCTTCCAGACCCGGGAGCAGACAAACTTGAAGCTGTAGAGGATGAAACGTTGACCTTCGCACTGGCTGATCTTCTGGCCAATGACCGCGATGACGACGGCGATCCTTTCCGGGCAATTGAAATCGGAACACCGGACCATGGCAGCCTGACGGTCAATCTGTCGACGGTAGAGTTCGACGCACCAGCACATATTACAACACTGGAGGGTGCAACTTACTCCGCAACACTTGCGGATAGCTCTGATCTGCCAGACTGGGTTACTATCAATCCGGCAACCGGGCATCTTTCAGCCACAGTACCGCTTAATGTAGCAGCTACGTTGTCGTTCATAATTACGGCAACCAATGGGACAGAAACGGTTTCTGCCGAACTAGCACAAACCTTCGATGGCAACGACGGTGTTACGCTCACCTACGAGCCGGACCCGGCTTATTCCGGAGTAGATGGCTTCACCTATACGATCACTGATGACCTTCAGGGAGCCGCGAACGGTAATGTCACGATCAACGTAGCACCAGTCAATGATCCGCCAGTTGCAGAGACCGATGAAGTTGAAGGCTATGAAGACACACCACTGGTAATCGACCCTGCTACACTGCTATCCAATGACACAGATGTTGATGGCGACACGCTAAGCGTCATCGGCGTACTCAACGCGGTCAATGGCACGGTGACATTTGAGAACGGTCAGGTTGTGTTCACTCCGGACGCTGACTTCGATGGCCTGGCCGGGTTCGACTACATCGTGTCTGATAATACAGACGGAACGGCAACCGGACAGGTGGATGTTAATGTCATCTCCACAAACCAACTCCCGGTGGCAGCACTTGATCAGTTCTCTTCCCCTGAAGACACGCCACTGACGATCTCAATCGCAGATCTTCTGGCCAACGACAGCGATCCCGACGGAGATGACTTCACTTTCGTGTCTATTCAAGAGGATGTTGCTGGAGCCCGCGCGCTCTTGCTTCCTGAAGGTGAGATTCAGTTCATACCGGATGAGAACTTCAATGGGGTCGTTACCTTTACCTATAAGATCAGCGATGGGCGGCTCACGAGCACCGGGCAAGTTCAGGTCGACTTTACGGCTGTCAACGATGGGCCAATTGCCAATGATGACGGTATCTTTGTGGTCGAAGAGGATATCGCTCTAACCATTGATTTAGCGGATCTAATCGCAAACGACGTCGATGTTGAAGGAGACAGCTTCACGGTAACGTCTGTCTTCGATGGCGACAATGGCACGGTGGAAATGGTAGGCAACACTGCCGTGTTTACGCCACGGGCGGATTACTTCGGAAATGCTGGCTTCACCTATGAAGTAACGGATGTATACGGAACTTCCAGCACGGGGTATGTCTCGCTGACTGTGATACCTGCAGATGACCTGCCGATTGCAGTCTCCGACAGCGGTTTTGAGGTTTTGGAGGACGGATCCTTTGACATTGACCCGGCACAGCTGTTAGCGAACGATTACGACCCTGACGGCGATCCTCTCACATTTATTCGCTTCAGCAGCGGCCTCGCGTCTATCGAAGAACTGGATAACGGCCTCTTCCGTATCTCACCAGTTCAGGACCTCTTTGGCGAACTCAGGCTAACATACGTCATTACTGATCCGTCAGGGGTAGAGGTGAGCTCGACGGTTCTCGTCAATGTGCTGCCAACTCCCGATGCACCGGTCGCCGAAGACGACAGCTTGTTCATGACCGAAGACACGCCGCTTACGATCTTTATCTCCGAATTGTTGGCAAATGACTATGACGTCGACCGACAGGCCGTAACCTTCAACCAGATCAAGGCAACAAACGGCGTGACTATAACGAATGACGGTGTAGGTCGTTTGATCATCACTCCAGATGCCAATCGCACCGGGCTGGCGACCTTTGACTATGAAGTAGCCGACAGCGATGGTATGACATCAGTCGCGCGCGTGACAATCATGCTCAACAATGTCAACGACGCGCCTGTCATTGCGGATCCACCGACATTGGCAGGCACGGAAGACACTGCTTTTGCTGTGAGTTTTGACCCATCTCTCTTCAGCGATCCGGACGGAAATGCAGTGCTCCCAGGTCTGCGTGGTGCAGGTGGGGCGGATTTACCTGACTGGTTGGCGTTTGATCTGACAACGCTAACGTTGGGCGGAACACCACCAGAAGACTTCAATGGCGAGGTTCTGCTTGAGCTGACCGCTTCTGACGGAGCTCAGGAAACAGTTCGTCCGATCACGCTTATGATTGCTCCGGTCAATGATGCCCCAATTGTGACTGGTGAAGTCTATGAGGGTGCGGATGAAACGCATATCGTCATCCCAATTACCGATCTTCTGGCCAATGACACGGACGTAGACGGTGATGTCCTGACCATTGTTAGTGTCACCAGCGGTCAAGGTTACACTGCTGTAATTGATGGTGGCAATCTGGTCATCGACAGAGACGCAACCCTCGAAGGCCGGATCACTTTGCATTATACCGTCAGTGACGGCACAGTGACGGAAATAGGCAATCTCAATGTGGATCTGGTCGCTACGAACGCTGCGCCTGAGATCGGAGAGGTCTCCCCGCTGCATATCGATGAAGATATGGTGCTGGATTTGTCACTACCAGCTGGTATCGCAAGCGACCCAGATGGGGACGATCTAACGGTCACATTGACTCGTGCAGGCGGCACCGCACTGCCGCCTTGGCTCAACTTCGATGCAACAAACCTGACGTTGAGGGGCACACCGCCACAAGATTTCCATGGCACGATTGCATTGCAGCTAAATGCTAGTGACGGCAATCTGTCAGCGAGCCGAACCTTTGATCTAGTGATCGACCCGGTCAATGACGCGCCGATCTTATCCGCGCCATATTCTGACCGCTTCGCAGTTGAAGACGAGCCGTTCGAGATTGCTTTGCAAACAAGGCTGGCCAGTGATATCGATGGAGATGCGCTTACCTATGATGTGCGCCTGAATGACGGTTCGCAACTCCCAGACTGGATGTTTTTCAATAGTGCCCTCCAGCTTCTCACAGGAACGCCGCCGGTGAATTTCAGTGGGCAGATTGAACTTCGTATGTTTATTTCGGATGGGACAGAGGTGATTTCAGATGACTTCGCGCTGACGATCACGGGGGTCAATGATGCTCCAGAACTTACGGAACCGCTTGACGATGTGACGATGGATGACGATGGAAATGTGCTGGCTACAGGAACACCTTTTGTCATTACGGCCCAGACCAATCATTTCACGGACGCCGACGGAGATGACCTTGGTTTTGCAGCAACGCTTCCGGACGGGTCTGAGTTGCCAAGCTGGCTTTCCTTCAACGGCACGATCTTTACTGGCACTGCCCCAAGATCAGCGGTGGGTACACTTGAGATTCTGCTGAAGGCAACAGACCGTTCGACAGAGATCAGCGATCTCTTCTCACTGACCTTTGAAGAGGGTGATAACGCACCGATTGCCGGCGACGACGCATTTGAAGCCGCGTCCGGGGTAACGATAGGATTACCAGTTGAGGTTCTGCTCGCAAATGACAGTGACCCGGATGGAGATACATTGACCGTGACAGCGGTTTCGGGCGCGGAAAATGGCGAGACAAGTTTTGAAAACGGTATTGTGACCTATACACCCGGAGTTGATTTTGAGGGCACCGACCAGTTTACCTACACAGTCTCGGATGGAACCAGTGCAACCAGGGCAACTGTCTCTGTGGACGTCACGGATGTCTATGACGATGTTGTTGTCGGTGACGCCGGGACGAATACCCAGTTTGGAGGTAGAGGCGCTGACTATCTGAATGGTGCGGGCGGTAATGATCTACTGTCCGGTGGACGCGGTAACGACATCCTAAAAGGCGGCGAAGGCAATGATGTACTCTTCGGAAACAGCGGCCGTGATCGTCTGTATGGAGGAGCAGGCGACGATATTCTGTTTGGCGGTCACGGCGAAGACACCTTTTATTATGAAACCGGCGATGGTCAGGATGTATTCTTTGGCAGCTTCCGAAGAAGTTACATCGCGGGTGATGAGGTTGCGTTATCTGTAAATGGCGTCGAAAGTTTTGCCGATCTTATGCAGTATGGGCGCAATAAACTCGGCGGTGTTCTTTTCGATTTTGGTGATGGGGATGAACTGTTCCTAGCAGGCACGCGCCTTGCAGCACTCGATGACGACAAGTTCACCTTCTACTAGACTGCAGCTGATCGGCTAGAACCAATGAAGTTAAATATAGACTGCGATTCGAATGCATACCTACAGGCGCTGAGGCGGCTGTACCCAGCGTTCGCGGTGGTGGGCCTCTTTAGTGTGATCGTAAACCTATTGATGTTAACCGGTCCGATGTTCATGCTCCAACTTTACGACCGGGTTTTGTCCAGCGGCTCAGTTGCAACACTACAAGGGCTTTTTGTGATTGTCGTTGCTGCATATTTTTTCTTAGCACTTTATGATCTGCTCAGAACGCGGATGCTCTCAAGAGCTGCATTTCGGCTCGATCAGTTTGCAGGTCCAGCAGCGTTTGAAGTCTGGTTACATTCGGGTCTGAATGCACATGGTACAATGCCACGCCCGCTGAATGACCTCGCGACTGTCAGAGGTTTTTTGTCTAGTCCGGCAATGACCGGATTCTTCGATATGCCCTGGATCCCGCTGTTCTTGGCGATCATTTTCTTAATCCATCCCTGGCTGGGGTTACTCGCACTCGGTGGAGCCATTGTTGTGATAAGTATGGCCTTGGCAAACCAATTTGCAACGCAGCGCCGTTTCGCTCAAGCAATGGGTATGGACAGCGCAGAAAGTTATTTTACCGACCAAGTGCATCGAAACGGCTCTGCCTTAATTCCACTAGGTATGGCTACCAAGCTCCGCAGTTATTGGCAGGATATGCATACAGCTGGGCTCGCCACTGGGCAGACTGCAAGCGAGCGGGCGGAAACATACACAGCGTTCTCGAAAGCCTTCAGGTTGTTACTACAGTCAGCACTACTCGCTCTTGGTGGTTACCTTGCACTAAAACAGGAGGTTTCGCCAGGCATGATCGTGGCAACTTCGATCATAGCTGGACGTGCCTTGGCACCAGTTGACCAGGTAATTGGGCAGTGGCGCAACGTAATGCGCGCACGAGAGGCTCACAGGCGCCTGAAGGTGATCATGGAAGGCAGTACTGAGACAAAACAGCGGATCAACTTGCCTGATCCAGAAGGTGAAGTTGTTGTACGTGGCTTGACAAAATTCGCTCCGGGTCAAGCGAAGCGGGCAGAGCGACCACCCATCATTCAGGAGATCTGCTTCGACCTGGTACCCGGGGATGCTCTAGGTATCATTGGCCCCTCAGCATCTGGAAAAAGCACACTGGCCCGGCTCCTGGTTGGTGCATGGCCTGCCGATTCTGGAGAAATAAGATTGGACGGTGCTACGCTAGACCAGTGGGCACCAGACGTTCTCGGACGATTTGTGGGCTATCTCCCGCAAACAATAGAATTGTTGGCTGGAACCATCCGTGACAACATTGTTCGCTTTGATCCAAATGCATCCGATGATGATTTGATCGCAGCCACGAAGTTGGCTGGCGTCCATGAATTAATCCTAAAACTTCCGGACGGCTACAATACGCGATTGGAGTATGGCGCATCAATCCTTTCAGGTGGTCAGGTCCAACGAATTGGTTTGGCGCGGGCGCTCTTCAGAATGCCAAAGCTAGTTGTTTTGGACGAACCGAATTCAAATCTTGATGCAGATGGCGATGCGGCTCTTACTCAGGCAATTTCAGAAATGCGGCAAGCTGGCAGCACCGTTATCGTGATGGCGCACCGTCCGAGTGCGATTGCAGCCGTAAACAAGCTGATGGTCCTTAATGACGGATGTGTGGTCGACTTTGGCAATAAGTCTGATGTAATGCGTAGAGCAACACGTTTAACGTCTACTGTCGCAGCGGAGGCAATGTAAAGACATGGCATTGTTTTCCTCCTCTACGACACCTGTCGTCAAGACTGGCATGCGCCTTTGGGGCAGTTTAGGCGCTTTTGCGAGTGTTTGCTTGTTGGTGGGTGCCGTAGCATGGGCACATTTCACCCAGATTAACGGAGCAGTAATCGCAGCTGGCAAAGTTATAGTTCAGGGTAAGCCAAAGACTATTCAACATCTTGACGGGGGCGTTATTAAAGAAATTCTAGTAACAGATGGCGACAAAGTTTCTGCAGGCGAGGTGCTAATTCGCCTCGAGGACACACAATTGCGTGCTAATCTTCTGATCTATCAGTCACGTTTGGCGAATGCTTCCGCTTTGCGTGACCGACTCAGATCCGAACAGATTGGATCAGACCATGTTGAGTTCCGCAATGATCTTCCCACACTCAGAATGCAAGACATGACCTCGATCCAGCTTGGCCAGCAAGTTATATTTGAGTCCCGCCGGGACGTCCAGTTGGGCCGCCGAGAACAATTGGAAGAAAAAATCCGTCAGTATAGTAATCAGATAACGGGAATTAATGCTCTTATTAAAGCGAAGCAAGAGCAACTTTCCTCGTTGAAAATCGAGCTGAAAGGTTTGGTTGAACTCAGCGAGCGCGGTTACACCCGAAAAAGCCAAGTACTGTCGATGCAGCGAAGTCAGTCAGACCTGCTCGGACAATTGGGTGAACATACAGCAGAACTTGCGCGTATCGCTAATTCAATTCGTGATACTGAACTTGAGATTCTGCTAGCCGAACGGCAGGTGCGCGAAGAAGTGGTCACAGAACTGCGTGAGGTCAACACATCTATTGTAGAAATGGTTCAACAGATTATATCTACACAAAAACAGCTGGACCGCGTGGAGGTACGCTCTCCAGCTGATGGCATCGTTCATGAGATCCAAGTGTCGACCATAGGCGGTGTAGTAGCACCGGGCGCGGCAATTCTACAGGTTATTCCCTCGAGTGATGAAATTGTATTCGAAACCCGCATCGATCCAACCTCTATTGATCAGGTTTATCTCAGGCAACCTGCACGCATGCGACTGTCTGCATTCAACCAGCGCACCACTCCAGAATTAACAGGGACTGTCTTGACCATCTCTGCAGACGCTGTCCTCGACGAAGTAAGCGGAACCTCATTCTACCGGGTGTTATTAGCATCGCCGGCCAAACAACTTAATCGTATAACGGGACGTGACATTGTGCCAGGTATGCCAGTTGAGGCCTATTTGCAGACAGACGAGAGGTCGGTGCTCTCTTATCTGATAAAACCCTTTACCGAGCAGATGGTACGTGCATTTAGAGAAGAATAGCAAACCAACAGTGACTGTGACGAGTGGGTTGTATCGCAAAAATTCATTCGGTTCCCAACTCACGCCTTTTTGGGTTGCAAGCAGTTCACTCTGAGTTCGCAGTTTCAGGTTTGTTGCAAACTTTGGGTCATCGGCTGCATGAGCCCTGCTTGATGGGGATTTGCAATGTCAGAGTTCAAGTATCGTCAATTTCATGGGAGAGATCATTCTTTGAGCCGTGTGATGGTACTGTAAGTACGATATTTGCTATCGAGACCTCGAGGAAAGGCTGAAAGAGGGCGGCGAGAATGTGGACCACACAACACTTTATCCGTGGGTACAACATAATGCCCCTGAACTTGAGAAACGAGCATTGCGGCATCAGAACCGCTTATCTTTTTCTTAACGGGTAGACGAAACATACGTGCGTATCAAAGGGCGATTGAAATATCTTTACCGGGCATCAACAAGCATGACAAGACCATTGATTTTCTGCTCTACTCCTGCCGCAACTCTGCTGCTGCCAAACGGTTTTTAACCAACGCTCGGCTTCCAGCCGAATAGAACAGTGGCTGCAACCATTAAGGGTTTTGCGGTTATACGGATGTTTATGAAAGGATAGTTTGATGCCTGCTTTCTCTCTGTCGGCGGAGGAACTGAAGTCTCCTTCATCAACCGGCTCTTCGGAATTCACGCATGAATTACGCCTGGAGGAAGGCTATTTGTAGCTTCACTTATTAGACATAGCGGAGCAGGTTTGCTAGGTGTTCGAAGACTGGGACGAAGTTCATCTGTGTCGGCTGTAAACCAAGACGGCTATACCCATGATAAAACTATACAAACCAGGCGCAATACCAAGACAAAAAATACTTACTTACCCGCCTATTAGGCCTAACTGGACCGAACGTGCATATTTGGGCGTGCAGTCACAGCTGTTTTCCAGCCTGAACTTATCATCCGCCAACCAGGCACAGTGGGCTGCCGAGGATTACTGTGCCTCCGTGGGCGCAGGTGTCTCCGACGCGGACGGCGGGTAGTTTTGAGATCAGGCATGTTGTGCTGCCCTTTGCGATTATGTCGGGAGGGCCGACGCAGGTCGCCATTCCCGTAGCGGTGGCAGCCGGGAGTTTGGCGATTAAACATAAGGGCTGGCCGGGAGGCATGATTGGCCCTCCCACGTGCGGGATTATACCGGTTACCATGGGACATACGTGCATGTCCGTAACGCGCGAGGCAGGTAGTCCGGGCATGTTACACCTCCATTCCAGGCCATACGCCTTCTGCAACTGCGAGCGCATTGCGGTGGGCCATATCAAGTAGCTGTTTGATGTCCTTGGTCGTTTCTGCCGGAGCCAAAGCGATTGCTCCAAGTATTGCTTTGGCATGCAAATAAGCGGGGGGGAGGACCACAGGACCTGATGCATCCGCGATGCTCCCGGAACCGTTCCAGGCGACTGCAAAACACAACCACCCTGTCGGACCGTCCGTGCCTAGCTTTTCGCCGAGCTCCATTAATGAACGGCGCAAATCTTCAGTTGGCTTTTGTACCCAATCGCGCACCTGGCCGCGGATGCCCTCAGCGTCGGGGACATCTGCAATAGACATCTCCTCCTGAACAGCAAGCGCCCAGCAAATGCCCTCGCGGGGCGGTAGGGCATGGGCCACAAAACTTACGTAGTCCGCTAAGTGCAGATGTTTTACGAGCTCGTTCATCACATCCAGCGGTGTTGCGGTGGGCTCGATCAAGGATTGAGCCTCTGGGCCCAGCTCAAAGCGCTCAAGGATTTTTTGTGCCTGTAGATACGGAATCTTTTTCATGTTGACCCAAGACCTCAGTTTATCATCATTGGTAGGCCTTTGAGCATCAATGGCCCCTGGGCGCTGACTTGGCCTAAGGGCGCTTTAACCGCCACTTGGACTTGTCCCGCAACATTGACCTGAAGGCCTTTTACATCGCACTTGGTCGTTGCTTCGAGTTTTGAGGAAAGGCCTTTGAGGCTGAGGGGCCCACTGGAGCTTATGGAGGTTTTTGATTTTCCATCAATACTGACCTGCGGCGCCGAAATCTTTACTCCGCTGTTGGAGATTTCAACTTTAGAGGATCCAACTTTCAGGACGATCTTGGTATCAGCTGAGATCTCGACCTGTCTTGCGGAAAGCTCGTCTGTTCCAGACGTCTTCACCACCCTGTCTTTGGTCGATAGCTCTGTTTTTTGCTTCACCTCGGTAAGATGGTCTTTATTTACGATGAGTTTTGCCGTCTCTCCAATGGTGGTTGTATCGAGCTTTTTGATATTTCGGACGACATTTTCTTCGACTTCCAATTCAAAATCTTTTGCCGCTCGCAAGCCTAATAACTCGGAACCACTTTTATCCTCGAACTCGAGTTGATTGGTTTTCTTCCCGAGTTTGCTGATGATGCCCGACTTGGTGGTGTTTCGGGCTGCAAAGGGCGGCTTATTCTTCTCGTTATAAATTTGGCCGGTGATTACAGGCAGATCGGGGTCTGCATTGATGAAAGATACCAGCACCTCATGCCCGGCACGGGGCAGGAAAAGGCTTCCTGTTCCGTTCCCAGCAAAGCTCTCTGCAACTCTGATGTAGCCGGAGGTATTGTCTGTGGCATCGGAAAGATCCCAAAAGAATTTTACTTTTACGCGGCCTTGTTCATCGCAGGCAGGCTCTCCCGCCTTTGCCCCCGTCACGATCGCGTTATGGACACCCGCCATCTTTGGCTTGGGTTTGTAAGGGGGTTGGAGCGGCATGTCACTGGGCAGGGCTTCAAATGTTGCCAGGGGTATTTCACCCTGTCGCCAATTGTAGGTGAACCCGACGACCGTGAGCTTTTTGGGAAACTTGCTGGCTGCGCTGGAGGCGAGCTGGACTGATTGGCCCAGATACAAAGACGGATAATCTGTGGTGCCGCGCATGCTAACTTCCGCTGTTTGCTCAGCAGCGGCAAACCGTTTTAGCACCGCGGAACTTGTAGACCCATGGGGAAGCGGAACGTAGCGATACACCACAGGCTTTCCTCTGGACGTGACCGAGGAAGAAGACTTCGTCCCGCTTTTTGCGGTTTTAGCCTTACCTGGGTCGTAGGTCGCGTATTCTGTTGTAGCTGGGCGAAAGACCTGATGATGCTCTAGAGATCTTGCTTGAAAAACGCCTTTGTCGGCGATCCCCTGAACATCCTCGAACGTGACGGTACCACCGGGGGAGGGAAAGGGGTTTGATGGGTTATGGACGACAAGCTTATCGGCATCTTTTCCATCAGAAAAGAAGTAAACATATCCTTCTTCTGCAAGCAATCTCTCGCAAAAGTCGAGGTCGTTCTCCTCATACTGAATGCAAGTTTCGCGCACCTGAGAGGTTGTACTACCGGTGAGCTTAATGTCATCCAGCTTATTGCGTTTAAGCACCTGTCGCCAAACATCCAGCGTGTTCTTTTTCTGGTAGATGGCGGAGTAGCGGCTCAAGCTCAATACACCAAACTTAGGCGAGACAACCAATGCGAGCTGCGTTGTTCCGTCCGCGCTCAACACTCGTTTCGCTTCGATCACTATGCCGGAAAAGGTACGCGGGGTAACTCCGTCAATGTGGATGGCCTGCGAGAAGTTTAGAAGGCAAGCCTTTCCGATTAAGTTCGAAAGGGACGTATCCCCCTCCAAAACGACTATTTCGTAACGAGGCACACGCGATATGTATTCATCCAATTTCGCGCCGACAACTACATAGGTTGTACCATCGATATCAAGCGTTGCACTTGTTTCACTTTCCTCGCCCACGGTATTTCCATTCATGAATAGAGTATTATTTCTATGTAGCTTGTGTTTTATACGAAGCTACATAGATCTATCATTTGCATGTCTAGTTCGTATAACTATTCAAGGTGCGTCATTTTCTTTTGTAGAGCCATCCATCCGCAAGGTTCGTTTAATAAACCCATAACGTCATGTTTCCCAAACAGTGATGTAAACCCACGCCTCGTGAATATTTCGAAAAACAGCTCACTTGCAGGCCCCTGTGGCCCGGATGTACCCCCAAAGAAACTGGCAACTCGCATTTCGCGCCACGCTTTAAAATGAAGCCAAATCGAAAAATAGACTACTTTCTGGCCATTCATAGCTTTGTAGCTGGTTTTACTTATTGACTTGGCCATAGTTACCGGCGTTCCGGAAAATGGGACACCACTTGAAATTGCAGTAGAAATTGCATGGCCACAGCTCAACTTCTTGTTGTCGAGAACCATTGTTATCATTTCACTCATATCCCGATAGGATCTGTACTTGGACAGTAACGCTCTTAATGAATGAATATGCCGGCTCGATGAATAAGTTGCATTCACGCCGGTAAGCAGCTTGGCAGGATTGATAATCTTTACGTATTTTCCTGCTTGATTTGCAGCCGATTTGGCATTTGCCTTATGTTTCTTCTTCTTTAAAAATCTTTGAGTTACCGGGCTGCAGGTTCCATATGTGATCCAGTTCATCTCGTCGGCCTCTAAGCCATGGGCAGCGAACAGCGGGTTTGCCACCATTTCGTCAACGCCAACATTTTGGGAGGTATCCCGAGCGAGCCTGCAAAGCGACATAGCTACTGTTACTGGTAACGGGCCTTCTAAAGCGGACGCAATTGCACCTGAAGCCTCCCAGGCCATTTCTTCGGCAACCTCTTTTAAGGCGTCATCATAACCGTAAGTATTTTTGGGATATTCGATCCCTTCGGGTAATCTCATGTCGTTTTCTTCCTTAGTTTCTTCGGTATTTTAGAGCGCATCTGACGAATTAAGTGAAATGCGCTCTAAAGAGTGAATGCGCTTAAAGAAGCCGGCATTTGCACGTCTAGTTCAAATAACTATTCAAGGTGCGTCATCTTCTGATGTACAGCCTGCCAGCCGCATGGTTCAGCCATTATTTTGGCTGTTTCATATTTTCCGAATACTGCTGTGAAGCCTCGCCGAGTAAATAACTCAAAGAATAGGTCACTTGCCGGGCCCTGAGGTCCAGAGGTACCTCCAAATAATCTGGCGATCCTCATTTCTCGATAAGCTTTAAAGTGAAGCCAAGTCGAAAAATAGATAAGCTTCTGTGCATTCAGATACTTGTAGCCGCCTTTAGAGATAGCGGTCCCCACAGAAATAACCGAGCCTCCTGGGGCCCCGCTCGAGACCGCTGTTGCCACAGCATGTCCTGTGCTCAGCTTCTTATTATCCATCACCATATCTATCATCTCGCTCATGTCGCGAGACTGCCGATATTTCTTAAGCATTGCATGTAAAGTATGGATATGACGACCGGAGGCCACCGTCCCATTCAACCCTCTGATAAGTTTTACAGGATTGAGAACGGGTACGAATTTTCCGCCATAGCTGCCGACTGTTTTGGCAGCATCCTTTTTCTTTCTCCTTAAGAGATATTTTTGGGTCTCCGGGCTGCACGTGCCATATTTGTAAATGTTCAATTCGTCGGCATCAAAACCATATGCTTCGAACAATGGGTTCGGCTTCATCGTGACCAAAGGGCTAATTTTGTACATGCTACGCGCTAGCGAAGCGGCTGAAAGAACTTCACTGGCAACTTCAGAGCCAATCACCCCCACCACTTCTCCTGCGAACGCCCATGCTGTTGCTTCAGCCACATCCGCGTTTATTGATGATGAAGTTGGTGGGTAATTAATACCTTCTACTTGTCTCATTTCAGTCTCCTTCATGTGTTATTTGTGCCAACAACAAATCTATAGTTAAGTTATGCTTTGTCCCATCAGGTAAATACTTTAACTAATGTGTTTTTCTCTAAAAAATAGACTGTTCGGAATATTAACTCTTGAAAAGAAGTTGGATGAGAAGGGGTTAAATCGACTGTTTGCTTGAAACACCATGTTTAATACACGGGGCTGATTGTCGATTGATCTTTGGAAAAGGCTGGTCTTCGCGATCCCATTTGATGGATCAAGCTGCGTCGTTCCGCTGTAAGCCAACCTAAACCAGGACCACAGCCCTTCGAAGTTGCCTTCGAGCGTCGTTATGCCCTGACCGGAAATCTGGAGCCGCAGACCATTGCTTTCTGTGCCTGAAGCAGGCCAGTTTTGTTCGCTCCAGATAAGTGGACCATGCCGGTATTGGTAGAGCGTTGGGCCGGAGCTAATGGTCAGGTTACTGAACAGATTGTTCAGGTAGGACGCACGAACTTTGAATGACAGGGCAGGGGCCTGACCTACGAAAAAGGTATCCCGTATTTGCCCAAGCTGATCCAACGTTCTAACGGCCTGGTCGGAAAGCTGAGCGCCACCGGATACCAGGAAATTGGCCTGGGATGTGTAAGTGCCATCCTCGCTTTTAAAGCGGCTGAGGTAGGTGTTTTCAAAGTTCTGTAAATCGCCCTCTCCCATGAACAGCTGCGTAAACAGCTGTAATGAAAGATCCTGGCGGCTGGACCGATTGAACGGGAAGTTGTCGCGCAGTTGTCTCCCGTAGGGCTGCAAGATCTGCTGCTGCCATTGGCTGTCAATATAACCATAAACCTGCTGCATGGCGGCATCATTCAGGCTTGCAGAAATATTGCGGCCCAATTTACTGATCAGTTCCAGTTCGGAGCGTGCAGCAAACGTGTTCAGCTTGGAAAGCGGATTGGCTTGGTCCTCAGCCTGGAACTTCTCAAAGAGGACACGTCCAGCGTTGTTGGCATCGCTTGTGGCTTCTGCCAGCCAGCCTGAGGCCTCACGCGTATATTGAAGGAAAAGGTCGAACTGGGTCTTGCTGTCATTTGAGGAGGCTGCAGCAGATAGATAAGGTGTAAACGCCCTATGAATCTTATCGGCTGTCTGTGCTTGAATATCGGCAACGGGCCCCTGTGAACCGGACTTATCCTCCGCACTATCCTCAAGGCTTTTGAATTCGGTCAGACCCACATTGTAGTCGAGTGCATTCACCAGACTCATTACGGGGTTATTTGTTGTGCTTGTCAGAGACTTGATCAGGATCTGATCGTTCGACCACTCCCCAGTCGTGGCTATAGAAAGTGAGCGCAGGAATACGTCCCAGGTTGCAATATAGTCGCTTGCATACCGCTCTGCGACGCCTGTCATGATGCCATTGATTTGTGTGGCGTTGAGTGGCTCGATGATGTTTTGATAATCGGCGAGCAGTGGTGCGAGATCGGGCAGGGCATCTTTTTCAAATAAATCTGCAAATCCGCCACGGGTGTAGGCTCTTGGCACCAAGTAACTCTGCTCGTCGGCAATAGGGGCAAAGACCTGCGAAAATTTGGAACTGACCTGACTGCGCAAATCGGCGGGATCGGCGTATTTAGGGCTCTGCATGAGAGCGGCGTACAGCAGTCCTTCCGGATCCTGTTTTGAAAGGCGCCTGACGACAGACTGGTGCAGTTGTTCGTTTTGTATGGTGATGGGGCGGTTCAACTGGAAAAGATCCTGCAAGACAGCAAACGAACGATCATGGAAAACTGTCGAGATCTCGCCTTGAGTAACCAGATTACGCGTAAAGAAACCTGCTAGCTGTTGGGCGTGGGCCGCCGAACCGTCGTTTAGATGGTCTGCGATGATTAGCAGGTCCATTAGTTTGCCGTCATCTGCGCGGGCGTTTGCAGCGACCATGCGTTTTTGCAAGTTGTCGGAGAGCAGGCCTGTAAGCCCGTCTTCAAGTTCTTGATTATAAAAATTGGCGTAAACACTGAGCATTGAGTTGCCAGGAAGCCATTTGCGATAGCGAGACATATCAAGACTTTGATAGGCATCCAGGCTCTGACGAAGCTGCCCGAGAAGAAGAATGCGGCCCGCCAGACTTGCTGTGCTGCTGCTAAAACTATCGGCTTTGTTTTGATAGTCTTCAAAGACCTTCATTGTGCTTGCATTGATCCCACGGTAATCGCTCACGTTCTTCCATGAGAGAACTCCGTAGGAGATGACGAGCGCAGACAGCAGGACAGTGACCACTTTCGATTTCAGATTGATCCGTGCTGAATGGTGGTCATTCTGTTTCACGAAGTAGCGTGTCTGGTGATAGGCATTAGCCAACAAAGCGGTGCTGTCGGCAGTCACACTGGTCGCGCAGGAAATCGGGACGCCGCGATGAGGCTGCTCCTGAAAAAAGCGTTGGCCGGTTAATTGAGCCAACGGATCAGTTGTCGGCGTGCTTTGACTGGCGCCAACAAAGGCAATGCTGTGCAGGTCGAGATGATTTTGTTTCGGTGGGATCGGCTTGATTAACTGGAGCAGCAGTTCGTTGGCCTGAGCGCGAATAAGGTCAAGCTGGAGAGGCGTATTGACGATGGCGGCGCAAGGCTCAGTTTCCGACATCCGTTGCAAGCTGCTTAATTGACGATGGCTTACAGTGCGGATGAAATCCTGGAACAAGCGGTCAATACGTGCGCTTGGACTTGTGATTTGTTTGTCCAGAAAGCCGCCCCACACGACCTGATCGTCAAAGGCGCCTGAGAGATCGGCGGCCAAATGCAGGTCGGGCATTTTCTCCAGACCGGGGATGACAAAATGTATAGGGATCTCAAGCCCAAAGACGTCATAGGCCTGGTTCAGTATTTTATTGAAGGATGAAATCGCATCTGTTGTCAGGTTTGCCGGAGAGGTCAAACTTGCCAGATCGTATTCCACGAAGGCTGCATTAACGGCGAGATTTCTGCGGTGGGTAAAGATCAGTTTGAAGATGACAGTCAGCAGGTCCAGATCCAGCCCTTGGTCCGGATCTATCTCAATCCGGTAGGCGACCGCAGTGGGTGAGCTCCAGGTTGTTACCGTAAGGCCGTCATGTTGGAGCGCTTCACCTGTGGGACGATAATTAAGCTCGTCCATGGTTGTCGAATAATCATCACTTTTGGCCGCCAGAAACAGATTCCACGTGACCGACATTGGCTTGTGGCTGATGGACCGGGCTTGCGTGCGTAGATGGGAAAACTGGTATTTTGCCTGAGTGCGCACCTCTTGCAGAGGATCCTTGGGACCGCCTGACTTCCATATTTTCCTGCCCTTGAACTTCCAGAAATAGGAAATCACCAATCCGACGATCACGAAAGGTACGAGGAAGAGGGAAGCAATCCAATAGATCGCGGTTACCCCGCTGATCGAGCCGTAGCCAAGCAGATAGGTTGAAAGAAAGAGTTGGCCGAATATTGCGACAACGACAACACCAAGAAAAATACGCAGCGGGGTCATAGTTACCCTTTCCCATTGATGAGTGTGGAGTCGTTGAAGAGTGGAGCGGCAGCACCTTTTGTTGGTGCCATGTCTGACTGTACAAAGTACTCGCGCAACTGTTGGCGCTCGAATGCGGTGTAAGTCCAACTAGATAGGGAAATTAGTATGAGCGCCGCACCTGCCAGAAGGCACTTTGCTGTGTTCGAAATCCCAACAATGGGTTCGGCAGGCTCATCCAAATCCTGAGAGGGGGCGTTTTGCTCATTCGTTATGAGAGGGATAGTCAGGCTTGCTTCCAGTCTTGCGATTAACTGATTGCGCTCTGTCTCTCCCTGAAGCTTGTATTTTCCGCGGTAACCCAACTTCAGGAAAGTATAGATGACCTCCAAGAGTTCGCGCAGTGCCTTTGGTTGCATGAGCACGCGTTCGGTAATGCTGTAAAAGCGATCACCGCCATCGCGAAAGCCAAATAAATCTGCCGCGAGCGTCCAGTTCTCCCAACCTCTATTGGCGCTCCAGGGGCTTGAGAGGATGAACTCGTCTAAAACAATCGCATATAACAGGCACAGGTTCTCAGCTACGGAAGGGGGATAGTCCAGCTGAACGACCTTGTATTTCAGATCAATAATTGTCTGCTTGAGTTCCACGTGGGTCGCATCGAGCTTGTCAGCCGGTTGCATCCGCGCAATTGTCCCACAAACGGCCAACAGATCTGCCGATGCATTCATAAGCCGGTTTTCGTAGCCGGAAAACTGCTGCTGCGCCTGATACAACAACTGCAGGTCCCGTGATGAAAATTTGACAAGAACCGGGATTGCAGTGTCACTCGCAAGCTCCCGTCTGTCGCCAGTTAGAGCTGGTGTTGGAAGCCTATTAAACTGCGAGATCTTATTAACTTGCGGGATCATATCTAACGGCCTCAATCTAACATGTACAAAGTTGCATCTACGCTTTGGATCCGTTCATCGACATGAAGCGCCAGGGCTTCGTGGCTGCTAACGAATTTGAGCCAAAGAGGGTTGCTGGTGTTCACGGCAAAAAAGGTGGCATCCGATCGGTTGCGCAGTTGCGTGGGGGCGGTGGCCAATGGCTGTAGCTCGATGCCGGGCAAGGCATTGGCGACCAAATCCGGCATTGCGGACAAGCCTGCCAGCTTACAAGAGAGCGGTGCCAACTGGCTTAGCTTTGCCTCTCCATCTGGACCGGAGAGAGCCAAGATCGGGCGCATCTTTTTTGCAATGATACGGGCGGGCATGATGAGCCGTAGTAAGCGGCGTTTTTCAAACAGATCGCTATTCCAGCTATATGAGAACACATCGGCTGACTTATTCAGCGTCAAGGTGTTCTTGAGGGACTTGAACACCTTGTCGAAGCAGTCCCCCATATGAGCCGGATGGAAGAGGAAATCCGGAGCCGTGAATTTGGCTTGAATTGCATCCAGTTCAACCAGGAACTCCCCAAGAGCTGCAAACAACAAACGTGGAGAGACGGAGCGATCAGCGGCCATATTTTGCAGAGAGAACAAGCCCCGGTTTAGGGCTAGCAGTTCCATGCGCTCCTTAAGGAGGCTGCTGTCGCTGCGCACTTTTTCTTCTGAGACAATCCGCGCTGCGGCGTTGGTTGCCCGCACGCGAGCTAAGGCAATTACCTCATCAAGGTTGGTAGAAAGGACCTTTGATGCCCCGATGCTGATTGCTCGCGGGACAAAAGCCCGGTCTAAAATCACTTGCCCTTCTGGGGTTTTCTCCAGGATCCGTGCTATGGGGATCGTGGTGTATCCAGACAAATCCGTCCCACTCAGAGTGAGGGTTACACCAACGTCTGCAACTTCGGTTTCTACAACTCCATTTTCGGGATCACTCAAATCCCGAAGCTGCTTTACGCTTGTCAAGAAACGATATTGGCCATGGACTTGTCCATATTCACGCGTACCGGTGAGGGCTATTGGGACGGCCAGGAAAACAGTTTTGTCGATGACACCATCGGGAACATCAATGACCAACTCTTTGTCCAGCTTGAAGTAGAGCCGGTCCGCAAAGACGCCTTCAGCCTCCCGAACAGCCAGTTTGCCGATTTGAAGGCTCTTGGAGTTGAATTCGAGTTTGCTAACACCGAAATCCCCCCCGCTAAGGTCCAGCTGGGCCAAGGCGTCAGCGTAAGACCTTACGGAATTATCCGCTTGCTGAAACTGTTGGGGGGAAAGAAACATACCCTCTTTCCAAGCGATACGTGAAATCATGAAAACAACTTTATTCTGAACCGTCAGCCGGATTAATTTCTGCCTCTTCAGGCGCTTCGTAGTCCTTGCCGAGATAGCCAATGGCGATCCCGCTGGCATTTACTGTCACAGCGATATTTTCTTTGAAGCTCTTCGGGGTTACGGGAACTGTCGTGCTAAACAACTGCCCCCTATAGTTGGCAAACTCAGCAAAAGCCCCGAGGTATTTGGTGGTCGGTTGCAAGTCGATCATGACTGGTCGATGCTCTTGCGGGTAAAGCGGGGCAAAGAGTTGCTTGTCCAGGGTAACAGCGGCCAGATCTGCGCTGTCATTGTTGTATATTTGCCAGAAATTTGCCGCATCAAACTCGGTACGGTTCGAGAGTTGATAAACCCTGACGACCACTGGATTGGCGACGTCATCGGTCTGGTTTATGTCCGGGCCGGCAATGAGGGTTAAACTCTCCGGAACGGGAGAGGTTGGCTCGCGGCTTGCACACGCACTGAGAAAAGTCATGGCAACAAAGAGTAAGTAACGCATCATAGCTTCCCGATTTCCTCATCCAGCAGTGCAAAGAAGGTGAGATAGAACTCACGGTTTTGCCGTTTCTTAGAAAATTGGCGCTTGTAAAACTGCCAATAGTGCTTCTTCCGATTTGCAAATAGAGGTACGAACTCGTCGTATTCCTGCTCGTGCGCTTCGGGATCAATTTGTGCGAGGAACCGGTCCAATGCGCGCTCCAACGCGTTGGACATTCCGTTTTTGTGTTGCCATGCCTGCCAACCTGAGGGGGGCTCTGCACTGCTTGCGCGTGGTTCAAAACCGCGAAACGGCGCATGTCGCGGCCTGTCTTCCATCATGGAACTTTGCTCAGCGGTGCTATCGAGGCCGTCGTCAAACGGATCAAACAGCAGATCATTTCCAGCCTGTTCTTGATGGAACTCTCTATTTTGCAGTGCTGGAGTGCTTTCCGACGGAACGTGGGGCAGCAAAGGGCCATCGCCCCCCAAATCGGTCTCTGCCCTGAACTCCAGGACGGAAGCGCTTTCGAGTTCTTGGTGTCTTTCAACCGCTCCAACGATCCCGACGAGCAACTTGTATCCGCAAAAACCAAGTACATCCCCATCGCTCAGATAGACGGCATCATTTTTGGGCAGCATGTCCTCATTAAGCGCAGTGCCATGCTGAGACGTGTCCATGATCGCAAATGCGCCGTCTTCGGTCCGAGAGATAACCAAATGCGTGGCAGACATTGTCTCTGATGGATCTGGCAAGCAAATATCGCAGTCGTACCCAGAGCCGATTTCGCAGCTGTCATCTTGCAGGTAAAATTCACGCCGTTCGACGTTGCTAGCCTCTGGTATCTGAAGCAATTGCATGCTTAGCGTCATAGAACCCCACCCATTATTCGCTATTCAATTATCAGGGAGATGTCTGTCCCATCATGGGTCACACAAATCGAGCTAAGGGGTGCGTCATCAATTACGCGTTTGATGCATTCCTCAGCCAATTTCGGCAGAAAATCCCGATTTATTATTGCTTCGATTGCCCGCCCACCAGACATCGGTTCGTCGTTACGTTTCTGAACATAATCAACGAAGCTATCTTTCCAGCTCAGCTCCGCGTTGTATTGGGACCTGACGCGCTCTTTAATCCGCGCAAGATGGATCTCTGCAATTTTAATGCAGGTCGTCTCATCAAGTGGTTGGTAGGCAATCAGTTCGGTGCGGCCAATAAAGGCCGGGCTAAAGTAATCCAGTAGTAGAGGCTGCAAGGCCTCCTTTGCCTGAACAGGGTCAAATACCCCGTCACAGCTGTCCGTTAGCTGCCGCAATTTCTCACCGCCCGTATTGGATGTCATGATGATGATCGTGTTGCGGAAATCGACTTTTGTTCCCTCACTGTCTGTGATGTAGCCCCGATCGAAAATCTGGAAGAAAATGTCCTGAATTTCCCGATGTGCTTTTTCCATCTCGTCCAGCAACAGGACCTGATAGGGGCGCTTACGGATCGCTTCTGTCAGAATGCCGCCTTTGCCATAGCCGACGTACCCGGCTGAGGCGCCCAAGAGCATTGAAGCCTTATGTGGTTCCTTGAACTCACTCATATTGATTGTGGTGAGAGAGTTTTCTCCGTCAAAAAACTCTTCGGCAATTGCCAGCGCTGTTTCCGTCTTACCGACCCCGGATGGCCCGCACATCATAAACACGCCAATTGGCTTACGATGGTCGGTAAGGCCCGCGCGTGACACTTTCAGCGATTTTGCGATCGCTTCAATAGCTGCATCCTGCCCCATTACCCTTCGTTTCAGCCGATCCTCCAGCTGCAACAGGCATTCTGCGTCATCGGAGTTGAGGTTGGAGACGGGTATTCCTGTCCAGTCAGAGATGACTGAAGCTATGGTGATGTCACTTACCCATGGATGGACGTAGAGCTCTTCATCACCATTTACTGTGATGTCAAAAGGTATGGAAACACTCGCTTCCGCGGCATCCTGCGCTTCGGAAGTGGCATTAAGATACGAAAAGACTTTGCTCTTTTGCGCTTGCCAGGTTGCGACCTGATCTTTCAGCTCATGTTCCTGCGCCTCAATTGCCTCGACCAGATCGCTCTCAGGGCTCGCATCTGATCCATAAAGCCGGACTTCTTCTTCGAGCAGCTTGTGTTCTGCTCGTGTGAAATGAAGTTTCTCTTCCAAAACAGCAATTTGTTTTGGAGCGGTATGCTGCGAAAGAGCAACACGTGCACAAGCTGTATCAAGCAAACTGATTGCTTTATCCGGCAACCTGCGGGACGGCAGGTAGCGTATAGACAGGTCCACCGCCGCCTGAAGAGCACTCCCGCGAATGGGTACGCCATGATGCTTGCAGAGCTCTTCGGAAACTGAACGCAGAATGTTAACTGCCGCTTCTCGGTTAGGCTCATCTACGGAGATGGATTGGAAGCGACGGGAGAAAGCGGGGTCTTTCTCAATGTACTTTTTGTACTCGGCAAAGGTGGTTGCTGCGATGACCCGGAATTGGCCGCGTGCCAAAGCGGGTTTCAAAAGGTTGGCGGCATCATTTTGCCCTTCCGTGCCGCCTGCTCCGATGATTGTATGCGCTTCATCAATGAATACGATAATAGGGTGCGAGGCGGACTGCACTTCCTTGATGATGTTCTTAAGCCGTTCCTCAAACTCACCTTTTACGCTTGCACCGGCTTGCAGAAGGCCCAAATCCAGATTGATCAGCTCTGCATTCTTGAGTTGGTCGGGAACTTCTCCTGCGGCTATTTTCTGCGCCAATCCCTCAACAACAGCTGTCTTGCCCACGCCAGCCTCACCCAGGAGGATGGGGTTGTTTTGCCGCTTACGAAGAAGCACATCAATCGCGTTTGCAATTTCGTCTGTACGCCCTAACACAGGGTCCAGGCGCCCCTCTCGTGCTTCTTGCGTCAGGTTGGCCGTAAAGCGAGAAAGAGCATCGCCACCGCCTGAACTAACTCCGCCGCCCTTGCTGGAGGATCCACCGGCAGCAAAGTTCAAATTCTGCCCGCGCTTTACGGCGAAGGAGCGAAGCGCATCTGTCGAAACAGGCTCCAATGCTTGCAAGGCTTCCAGGCGCGTGCCCAAGGATCCGGATGTCTGCAGGGCCAGCAGCAGCACCTCAGGTAGGATTGCAGCGTGTTCCAGGTCAACCGATGCGATCAGCCATGCTCGTTCAACCAGTTTCGCAAGTGATCCGGAAATGGTTGGCTGCTTGCCTTCTTCGCCCATACCGATGGGCATACGCTGTTCCAGCTCTGCTTGTAATTGGTTCAGCTGGACGCCTTGTGATTCAAGAAAATCTTGTAGTTCCGTGTCGCTTGAAAAAATCACATGATAGAGCCAGTGAGGGATTTCTACGGCAACAACTTTACGGTTGATTGCTTCACCGACAGCATTCTCCAGCATGACTTTCAAAGCTGGGGTCAGGCGAGAAACAAGTTTTGTAAGTTTGACCATCGGCCATAATCCCTAAAGTTGGTATTCAAGAAGATTGATCGAAGCAGTTTGGTTGGGGCGAAGGGCAGGGGCCAGAAGGCTGCGAAAACCCACCCGATCGCGCGGCTTGCGCGCGGATAATCGCGGAGGCGGCAGGTACTTCCGTAAAATGTCCGCGTAAATTTGAACCGAGGTCGCATCGCGCAAGTACTGTGAGATGATGTGTTGCAGCTCCTCAATCTTCTCTGGTGCTTGCGTGAGTTCCTCTAGTTCCTCGCGGCTTGAACATGGAATATGCACTTCGATATCTGGAACCGAGATTTGCCCAAACCGGCCCAGAAGAGCCCCCTTGCCCAAGACCTGGCTTTGTTCTCTGTTTCTTCCGGAAAGGCGCGAACGATCACTATTCGATACGCGGTATTTCTTCCCATGGTGGGCTGTGATGTGTACTTCGCGCCCCAGGAACCAGGAGACAACGCGCCGGAGCCCGCCCAGAGATCTGGTTCGTGTAAGCAACGGAAGCAGGATATCGATGCAGTTCGTCTCTTCTGGTTTTTGAGAAACCCAGGTGAGAAGATGCGTAAGGATGTTGGCAGCTTCGGTGTTTGTGGCATCCTCTTTGGATACCAGCATCCTCACCCGTGATGCCCGGATCTGTAGTTCCAGAATGCGACGATCGAAGATAGCAAGGAAGTCCCTGAAACTGTCATCGCCATCGTGAATGCCTTTGAGCAGGGCTTCCTGGATATAGTCAGGAAGCGCACCATCAAAACTGGATAAAACTGGTGCAGCAAGAGATAGCCGCTCACCCGCGATTTGCTGATGGGAAAAGCCGCTTTCATACTCGTCGTTTCCAATCCTGTCAGTCCCTGAGGGGAACGGGTTGAAACGAGCGTCAGAAAGCGCCTCCTCATATTGAGGTAGTGCCAAGCGTTGGGCTTGAAGCAGCGAAATATCGAGTAAATCGTGGTGAGCCAATCTATTCATCCTCCCAATGCCATCCCATGAGTTCTAGGAAAGACACGTAATGGTTGGACGTGACCTCGCTCGCGCACAATCAGTTGGAAGAAACGATCGAAACTAACAAAACAGCCGATAAAGCGGTTTAGAGCGATTGCAAAGGCGTGGGACGCAATCGGTAATTTCGACTTATCTAAAGTGACTTCAATTTCGCTGCCAGCGGCAAGAAGCATGGAACCGTCGACCTGCATGGGCGCGACGCGCTGGTTTACTTTCACATCCCAAACAGCATCACCTGCTTCACGAACATGACTGGGAGCGCAAATGCGCAAGGCTTCCACTAGCGAACTTTTTGGATCTTTCGCCTCAAACAGGGTCGAGAAATTGGCGTTCAGGAGCGATAGGACTTCCCACTGTTGATCGGCGTGACAATCAGGCAAGATCGCGGTTGTCGGCTCGGCAACCAATGAGAATGGAATGCCAGCTAAAGCATCATCTTGAAATTCGCATTTCGCACCCGGTTTAGGGCGTGTGCCAGCTTCGCCGTTCGAACATAAGACCTTGGCGACGATATCCATCTCATCCGGAAACTCCCGTTTCCCTTGCTTTTGGCAACGGGGAATGGAGAAGCTGACCGACAAGCGAGCAAGGTCGAACTCGCCGTGCGTGTGACGCTCTTGCCATACCGGAGTTTCGCTCTCCTGCCGCCGGCTAGGATCAGTCATACTCGGCAGGGACACATTTCCCTCTGATGTGAGCTGATCAATGCCGCTAATTTGCAGGGAAACAACATCCATCTGATCCGCTGAATTGGGCAGCAAGGGAACCTGAACGCGCTGGAAGTTGTAGCGAAGCGGACGAGTACTGTCAGAATACGTGTTTATCAGCGGTACAACATTGATTGCCAGGTCTTCGGAGTGCACGTCTTCTAATGCTTTTGCAGCACTGGCATCTACGAATATACGAAGCGTAATCGCCTCCGCAGGCATCTGGGCAAGAACGTCTCCCAGATTATCAATTTCAAAAAAGTAGGCCTGATCCGGATAGGCAATAAAATCTCTTAGGGCTTCAAAACCCGATGCAGGGATACCGCTTGAAGGCAAGTAAGTGTCGTCTGAATGCGCAAACGTAAACTTGAGAGCCTCGGGCCCAAACCAGTGCGCTAACCCGCTGTTATCTGCGGACAGGCTGATCCCATGAATCCCGCCCGCGAGGACATTCAAGATCCGCTGTTTACGCCCCGGCGGCGCGTTAATGTACAAAGGAAGGCTGTCGACTTTCAGGTCGGCGAAGCTGCTATCAGGGTCATGGGGCGCAATCGTTAAGCTAAGTGCTGCCTCAAACCCATCTGACTCATTTGGAACTTCAAACGGGAAGGGGGCTGTTTGCACACGGAAGTTGTCCGCGGATAGTGGAGCAATCTTGACCGTGGCAGCAGAGGTGTAGCGACAGAGCGAGCGTCCTTCCTCAGTGAGAAAGTCAAGCTCTGTTCCCTTCCTGACGATAACCTGTCCTGCTAATGCATCACTTTTTTCGAGCTTTATTGGGCAATAACTCGGTGATCCCAACAAAAACATCGGGCAGATGAGACGTAGCAGATCAAGCGCGATCTCAGGGACAGCATCATCCATTCTCTGGTTCAGACGAGAGGCGATTAAGGCGAGTGAATCAGAGAGCCTTTGAATGTCCGGATCGGCGCTCTTTCCAGCGGTCACCGCAAGGGTACGGGCTGCCTGAGGGTGGGTGTGGGCAAAGGCATCAAACGCCCTGCGCATGTAATCCAGCTCATTTTCGTAGTACTGAAGCAACCGATCCATTACGCCCCCTCCTCTGAAAATTGATCCATACGAGAGAGCGTTGTTTGCAGTTCTACAGCTTGCCAGACATCGTTCGTCAGGCAGGAGGCTGAGATAACAAACTTCACCTGATTGTTATTTCTGTCTTCGGCAAGGTTAATCTCTGAAATGCCCGAAAGTCGGGTCTCGAACCGGCTCAACCGCTCGCGCAACTCAATACGTATCCGTTTATCGCGAACAGCATCCTGCAATGCCCAGTTCATGGGTACGCCGAAACATAAGTTGGAGGAGGCCACATTTTCCAGAAGCGGGCTCGGTGAGACTTCCGGCGAGACGCTCTGCAACAGGTGCTCGACATGAAAAGCGACATGACTTTCAATCGTCTCGTCGGTATCGGGCTGGAGAAATGCTTTTCTAAATCTCACGCGGCTACTCCCTGAGGTATCTGGAGGTCGGTCTCAAGGCATATTTCGCCCAGCACGTGATCGATCTGATATTGCGGCTCGATAAAGATCTTGCACCTAAAACGCGTGTTAAACAGCGTGTCGCCCGATACTTCCACCCGCGCGCTTCGCAATGGATAGCGAGACTGCAGTTCGCTCGTGTACATGGAAGCTGTCGATGTATAGGCTTGCAGAAACCTGTTTAGTCTGGTTTCGCACTCTTTGATCGTGTTGGTGCTACCAATCAGGCTTCGTATCTGGATCTTGATGTAATGAACAAGCCGGCAGGCAATCATTATAGATTGCAACTGGGTCAAAACTTCCTTCTGGGGGATGCCAGCGCAATCGACCACTGATCTATTACCAACAAAGTAAAGCTGGTTGGTTTTGGTGCTTTCCGCCAGCGGTATGAAACCTTCCTCGGAATAAAAACGCGAGACAGCGCGCGTAAAACGCACACGAGAGCGGAGTGTGGAAGTCGTTCCTTGCGGTGCTGGCGCAGCATGTGGAGCAAGCACAGCGCCACTGCCGAATTCGTTTGTGATGAGTTTCAGGAACCCGAACCAGGCCCGTTCTGCAAATTCACTTATTGCCGTTTGGGCAAAACACGTCGCGGCGCCACCCCAAAGTCCGCTGCTGTCCGTAGGTCGTTGATGGAAACGAAATCCACTTTCAAGATCAAGATCTTCGTAGCGGCCACGTAATTGATAATACGGTAAGGCCAACCCTAAGAAACGAGCGTTGGAACTTTCACGCAGTCGTTGCCACGAGCTGAATTCTTTGCTTTGGAGAATGTTCTTGATGCGCTTGGTATCTGTATACCACTGAGCATCGCTCTCTCCCAAAAGATCCTCTGCCACGTTCATGATAATCGGGCACATGCTTGTAGCGCCGAGATCACAAAGCAGTTCAGCAGTGTAAATTTCATCATAGTCGGCGTTCAGATCAAAGGTGAGTGAGTGATCTACCACCAACAGTCCATAGGGTTCCCCCCCTAAGGTATCTAGTTCTCTCCTTCCCAGGATCTGGGCAAGAGCACTACGCCGCACATCACCGGCGTAGTGCAGGTCTTCCGCGAGCTCATCCCAACTAAGGTCCAGGACTTTTATTTTAACGGAGTACGCATGTCCTTTGTGCCACACCAATTCTTGCAATGCGCGCCAGCGTGCTTCCAAAACTTTGAAAGCCTCAGCCTCGATGATTGCGTTCAACTGCGCAATAAAACGCTCTTGAATATCAAGCAGTGAACGTAAGATAAAAGACTTCACCGCCTCAGAACTGAGCTTAGGCAGAGGGGATACTACAGAGTTGTCCCCGCCGCCAAAGTATCCGTTCTTTAGCACTGCCTCTGACTGCAAGTGAATTGAATTGGTTGAACCCATAACCAGCTATACCCTTTTGATTTTATGATGCAGGTATTTGCGCAACCATACGAACGGACGTGGTTAGCTCCTCAAGTTGTAGCCACGGTCGTAAATAGGCGACCACGGAATAGGCGCCCGGACTACCGGGTTTTTCTTCGACCTTGATCTCGCTTTCAGCAAGAGGCGTACGCGAACGTTCTGCGTTGCCGATTGCGCCAGCATTGGTGTACTGGTCGATCCAGAATTTGAGTTCTTTTTGGATGTCTGCTGCTTCAACGTTAGAGCCCAACCGGTCGCGCCCCATCACCTTGAGGTAATGCGCAATACGGCTTGCAGCCATGATGTATGGAAGGCGTGCCGAGATCGCAGCATTGGATGTAGCATCCGGGCTGACATAGGTTTTGGGCCGCTGAACAGTTTGACTGCCGAGGAAAACGGCATAACTGGTGTTTTTGTAATGGACTAACGGCAGGAAACCCAAATCCGAGAGTTCTTTTTCTCGCTCGTCAGTCAGATTTACTTCCGTTGGGCAATGTTGCTGCACATCCCCCGCGTCCGACTTATAAACGAGGTTAGATAACTGATCGACTTTCCCACCGTTCTCCAAGCCTCGAATTGCCGTACACCAACCAAACGCGGTGAAGGCATTGTTCATATTCAAGGCCATTTCATAGGCAGAGTTAGACCAGACCAGCTGCGAGTTATCTGTAGGCCGCTGGTTGCCTTCAGCATCTATGGCCAACTCTTCAAAGTAGAACGTCTTGGCCGACTTACCATTTTTCCCGTAAGGCAATCGCGCGAGCGTTGATGGCAATGTCAGCGTTACATACCGGCTCTCATCGCTGTCTCGGAAGTTACTCCAGGAGGCGTAGGTTGGGCTGTCAAACCCTGCTGCGATCGGGCGCCCTTCATTGAAACTTTCGAAGGACATATACTCAAACATTTCCGGCCCTGCGGCAGCCACAAAAGGCGCATGGCAAGAGGCTGCCGTCTGAGCCAGATATGTCAGCAGCGCAATATCTTCACCGCCGAAACCGAAGTAATAGTCTCCGATTAACGCGCCATATGGCTCGCCACCGGCAGTTCCGAACTCGTCCTGATAAAGCCGCTCAAACAGTGGGCTTCGGTCAACAGCTGGCGCGTCTTCGAATTGCTCAAGAAGCTCAGTCTTATCGTAGTCGATGACCCTGATTTTCTGTTGCGTGCCAAGCTCGCTTTCGCGAACTACTTTCTGCAAACCGCGCCAGGATCCTTCGAGCCTGCGAAACTTTTCGTCCTGCAGGACCGCGGACATTTGTTTTGACATCACCTTGTCAATTTCGGCAATGGCTTTACCGATGGTGGTGCTGACGTTTTTTTCCCAAACGATGGTTCCTTCCATCGCTTGAGTTGTCATGACTGACAAGAGGTCCTTAAAGGAGTCTTCAGGCGTTTGTGGAGTTGCCTGCAAAGCTCTGTCGAGTAAACTTTGGCTTTCCGCCTCGGGAGCAGCTGTTTCAGCTGCTCCCTGTTCTGTTTCAGACATTATTCGGCCCCATCCTCTCCAAGATTTAGGTCGTCACCCAACACCTTGATCAAACTTTCATCCTGTAAGATTTCCTTCAGGATCGTTTCAAGGTCTCGGGAACGCTCAGCCTTTGCCGCAAGCGTCATCAACTTTTCTCTGGTCTCTGCGAGTTTCCTGAGAGGTTCAATCTTGCTTACGATTGCATCCGGCTCGAAGTCTTTGATTGATTTGAAGTCCAGGTTTACTTCGAACTCTGAATCGTCATCTTCAATTTTATTGGGGACCTTGTAGGTCAGCTCTGGCCCGATACGGGCCATCACTGCATTGAAGTTATCCTTATCTATCTGATAAACAGAGCGATCTTCCAAACTTTCTTTGTCTTTTCGATCCCCGGAGTAACCTCCAAGCATACCGATGATAAACGGTAACTCTTTGGTTTGAACGGCGCCACCATCCTCAACGTCATACGTTATAGAGACGCGGTTTTTGCTAACCCGCTTCTGTTGTGCATTGAGTGCCATTTACAAACCTCTATTTCTGGGCATCACTGTTGCCTGAGGTCAGTTCGGCGACTTTAAGGTCGAAGGTGACTGCGTCTGTTTTTACGATTTCTCCAGCTTCTGTCTCGAAGTAGTGAACGATAGAAATGGTCGTATATGCCAGTGTGATGTCGGTCGCTTCGTTCGCATAGCTGTAAGAAGAGACACGTGCTTCCTCCAGGGTGATGACCATAGTCGGCTGCAGCCCTTTGCCATCGTTCGACGTCTTGGTCGTAACGATCTCAAACTTCTTACCTTTGTTGCTTGGGGAGAAGAACAGTGTCTCCAAGATTGCTGACGCAGCATCATTTGGGCGAGAGATAGCGATATCGCTCAGGGATGGTACGCCGGATTCAGCGTCTTCAGATGCGCCTACGGCTACATGGATTGAGCGGCCAAAACCAAAGCCCAAGCCCCCAATTGGGAAAAATCCCTTCTTACCGCCAATTTCCTTGACAGTCGCCATACCTTTAAACTCGGTAATACCGTCGATACGCATATAGAAACTAGACATACTCACTCCTTCTGTAGTTTGGTGATCGGATGATCACCATTTGAATTGTACAAAGTCTGCATCTTCAGCTGGGGTGTCCTCAGCGTTGGATGAGTTAATACCCACTTGGTCAGGTTCGATATCAGCCTGACTGTTATTCGCGCTCATGTCAGAACGCGTTGGATTTGCTGTCTTTTCTTCAGCGGGTTCAGTGATTTGGGGGTTTTCTGTGAGATGGGGTTTTGGGAGAGCTGCATGATAGTCGGGGAGTTTAGGGTGTTCGATATCACCTAAACCGCGACTTGAGCTGCGCTTGTATTGATCGGAATAGCCTTGACTTTCGAGCCCGGTGAGGAGCGCCATCTGCGCCATACCAACACTGCCTTCAGTAAGGATCTCTTGGTAAAGCTGACCGGCTGACAGATTACCCCACCGCACGGCTCGATCCAGCAGAAGAGAGATGGGAGAGTGAGGCTCACGTCTGCGGAAATATGTAGCTAGAGCTGCGATTTCTTCGAGTGCCTGCTCCCGAGAACTGACGATGCCCGAAGGTTGTCGTGAGACTTCGTCTTCTGGTGTTTGGCCTGCATAAGTATCGCTCTTCGCCATTTCTCCCGAACGGGCGGGTAACTCTTCTGCTGTTTCATGTGGGGTGTCGGGCAAAGCAAACCCAAGGTCTGTGAAGTGCACACTGATACAGCGCACCACATCGTCCAAAAAACGTTTGAAATGAATGACCTGGGGTGCAGGTTGTCCATTATCTTGCGCGTAGTTTTTGACGGTGTTTTCAATGCGAACGACAACAGAGATTATGTTTTGAAACGTCGCAAGCTTTTTGCGCAGATTCTCGGGATCAGCTTTGACGACCGCAGAAATATCGTCTTTCAGATCTTCCAGAGTCCCGTTTTTTTCAACCTGAATGAGCTTCCAATAGGAAATCTCACCGAGTAACGGGAGATTGGATATCGGCAGGTAAAGCAAACCTTTGCCCTCTGCTTCACCAAACAGCTGCCTTATAGGGCGCAATTTGAGGGTTGCGATTTCCTCTTTCTGCTCACGTTCGTCCTGAGATTTTAACTTCTCTTGCGGGGGGATAGGTTGCAGCCTATCGATATCGGTTTCTAATAGATTGGAGAACGTTCTTAGAGCTTCCTGAAACTCTATCAATCCATCTTGTTTTTGTGAGAGCGACACAAGATACCAGCAGAATAATTCTATGTCTAAAGACACATTATTTAGAATATCTACTGCTGAATTCTCGAATTCAGACCAAGCTTTACTATTTGCTTCCCTAAGGTCTTTGTCACTGAGAGTTTCCTGTGACTCACACAATGTGCGATAGCAAGATTGAGATGTGTTGAACAGATTACGTAGTTCGCGATAGGTAGACCTTTCACTCTTTAAGTAATGGCTAATATTATCGCTAGTAATCATCATCTTAATAACATTCTCCGAAGAAAAAATCTTATTAAACCTAGTAACTGATATATATCAAATTTGAGGGGCGTGAATTAGGGAAAATACAGATCTCGTAAGCGTAAACCCCTAGTTGTGGTTTCTGTTGGGCTGTTGAGTGATGATACCAATTGTTTTATTGGATCGTTCGTGATGAGCGGCTCCAGAGGCACAAAAATGCTCCAATTTTGATTGGTCCTAGTACTCAGGTTCCGCGACGGAAAATCCCTATTTTTGGATCTTAATTTAGGTTTTACTAACAAAAATTAGTTCCAAAAAAACGATTAATATCAACAATTTATAAGGAAGATTGCCTGATTCAGCACGGGTTTCATAAAGCCAAATATTTTAGCAGGATCGCAAGCAGATATTGCCGAAGCGCTATGAATTTTTCGCCCGTGCTCAGTCTACTGGTGGCGTGTTTTAATGCATAGGAATTTTAACACCAAAATACAATCATGACGTGTACGTAATGTATGAATGCAGAGTACATAACTAACTCTAACCATTATGCTTTTGGCACTTCAGAATAGATGTAACTTATAATTGAGTGAAAAAGTTGGGATGAAAATACTTCACTCGTGAAAATTTATACTTGCCGAGAAATTTTTTTTATTAATAGGAAATATTTTTTCGGTTGAAAAATCTGGGAGGTTCTTTCTGATAGCTATGAACTCAGTGACCAAGAATTTGTTATTCGGCTAACAAAATCAAAAAAAGGAGTAAGTATTACTTCTGCCAGGGGAGAAGATAGGTGCCACACGGGTTGAAAAAGTAGAGAGCCGGTTCTAGATTAATGCAGGCACCCCACATCAATCACCCCCTACGACCCCACCACCACCAGCTCTTCGTAAAGATTCGCCGAACTTAGATCATCAGGCCATCAGTGCCTTAAAAATCTCAAATTGGGACTCGGTAAAGACGTTTCCCGGTAACAGGAAAGTTGTGTGCAATTATGAGAGAAATAAACAAAGAAAGAACAGAAGCAGTTTGCTGGACTATTGCAGATGCTGTTACAGATCATTTTGGTATAGGAGAAATAAGTACTATCCTGCATGCGATAAGAGACTGTACTTCAGAAATAAATGGTATCGATCCTAAAGTCCCACCAAACCCTCTCTTCATTGCAAACGGCCACCCCTGCGACCATTTTCTGAGTAAGAAGACCAATAGGTACCTGAATAGCAGAGCTGAGAAAAATGTTGCTTCTGGATTAGTAGGCGCAGCCGGTGGCCTCGCCTCAGGAGTGACCCAAGTTGATGTTGCAGGTACCGCGACCAATCTTAACGCATCTGTATCCAGTTCAGCGCACTTAAAAATGTTGCACGAGATTGCAAGTCACTACCAACAATCACAAACGATACAGGACTGGATACAAGTTTGTATAATTGCGAAGAGTTTTAAGGCAGGAAAGCGGGCCGTTGATCTTGTGGGTGCTGCGGTTCCAGTCCCTTATTTAGGCTTGGCTACCGGTGCTGTCTCATCGCTGGCATCGATCGAATTCAAAAGAAAATACAGCAGTATATTAGCAAGAGTTGCGATGGAACTTCACTGGCGAGCGAAGCTGGAATTGCAGCTAAGTACCCACTTTGGTGGCGCAGCAAAACACACCAAACCTGTAGGGCCAGCAAGTGCTGTAATTTTTGAACTCTTACGCCGGCGTGGCTACACTCGCATATTCGGACAATACGATGCTGGCACAATCATCTCTGAACCCGCCGGTTGGTTGGTCGTTAATGACAAGCTCGCGCTCATGTAAACATTCTTGCGCCGAACCGGAAATCTCACAAACCTTTAGGGACTTTCAGCGGTACTGTATTCTGTTAGACCCGTTAAAGGGGTTCGTCTCAGCTGCCTTCAGGGGCTTTGTTGCAAGTTTGCGGCCTTGCCTGCATGATCCCTATGTTGTGGGGGATTTACTATGCCAGCGTTCAAGTATCGTCAGTTTCAGGGCGAGATCATTCTTTGGGCAGTGGGATGGTATTGCAAGTACGGCATCAGCTACCGTGATCTTGAGGAAATGCTGAGTGAGCGCGGCGTTGATGTTGACACACGACCCTCTACCGCTGGGTTCAGCACTACGCTCCTGAACTAAAAAAACGCACCTTGTGGTATCAGAATCGCCTATCTTTTTTCTGGCGGGTAGACGAAACATATGTGCGTGTCAAAGGGCACTGGAAATACCTTTACCGGGCCATCTATAAGCATGGCAAAACCATTGATTTTCTGCTCTGCTCCTGCCGTAACACTGCTGCTGCCAAACGGTTTTTAAGCAAAGCGCTCCGGCGTTCGAAGCATTATATCCCTGCTAGGATCAACCGGCCTTTGGGCAAGCCCTCGCCGAGCTCAAGGCCGAAGGAAAGGTGCCCGAAATTGTTAGGTTGCGGCAAGTTAAATATCTAAACAACAGGCTGGCGAGCGACCATGGCAAGCTAAAACGGTTCATCAAAGCAGCGCTCGGCTTCCAATCGATGCGAACAGCAGCTGCAACCATCAAGGGTTTTGAGGTTATGTGAATGTTCAAGTAGGGACAGTTTGATGGCTGGATCCCTACCCTGAAGCGCTTGTCTTCTACGATATTCCGAGAGTTTCCATGAGATTCCAAGAGTTCCAAGAGATTCCAGAAGTTTCCAAGAGTCTCCGAGAGATTCCAAGTAGGGGGTGTGACAGGATAGCTAAAACGGGCCCGTTTTAATCCCGTGCACGAAATGGCTTATTCGCATCTACGATGCTCAATGCCTTACCTTTAGAGATTGGAGCTGATCATAATAGGAAGTCGGCGTCAGATGTGTCTTGGACCGCTTCTGCGTTTCTACCAAACTAGATGATCTCTCCCGCTACATCATGGCTCGGCCATTTTATGCCTTGGTGAGAGCCAATTATATGAACCGACAGCAGCAAGAATGGCGCTGGTTTCGTCAGAGTATGCGTAACCAAGATTTAACTCCGTTCGCTTCAGCCTGTCGAACGGAAAGCAATTTGCAACTTAAGAGCAGACTCAATCTGGATAAATTAATAAACAATAAGTTCCATAACGAACCTTCTGCGAAATAGAGCTATAGTCGCAATGCTAAACTGTTTACGCTCTGCAAACTAAAAATGTCATGCTCCAGTTACGTGGGTTATGCTGGGGAGCGTGGTATGGGATGGGTGGTGATGAGCGAGCGGGAGGTAAATCGGTTCGAAGTGATTGCACAGATCGCCCGCGGCGAACTGACCAATCTGAGCGTTGGCAATCTGCTGGACCTGTCCGCGCGGCAGATTTCGCGGTTGGTAAAGCGCTACAAGCAAGAAGGTGCGAGCGGTCTGCGCCACCGTATGCAAATGGATGATTGAGGCCGGAATTTGGCTGAACAAGGCGCAGCGGCGCACGTTCCACCAGCCGCGCAATCGCCGTGAAGCCTACGGTGAGCTCATCCAGATTGACGGCAGTGATCACCGCTGGTTTGAGGAGCGCGGCGATCCATGCACCCTGCTCGTCTTCGTCGATGACGCCACATCGACCTTAATGCACCTGCAGTTTGTGCTGTCCGAGAGTGCATTCTCGTATTTTTCCGCGCTGGAGCGCTATTTAGGTAAACATGGCCGTCCGGTGGCGTATTATTCTGACAAGCACAGCGTTTTAAGGTGGCCAATACCGAGGCCAAAGGCGGGGCTGGCATGACCCAGTTTGGCCGCGCTCTGTCAGAGCTTAACATCGAGATACTGTGCGCGAATTCGTCCCAGGCCAAGGCCCCTTGCTCGTCCGGACAGCTTGCATGGGGCACTTAAATTGGAGCCAGATCGTCTCGCCGATATCCTGTGCTGGCGCGAGAAGCGCTATGTGACGCAGCAGCTTACAGTGTCTTACAATCGGAAAATGCTCATTCTGGAGCCCAATGATCTGAGCAAGAAGCTTCCTGGCAAGTACGTTGATACCTATCAGCTTGCCGATGGCCGTGTGGCAAGTCCGCTGGCAAGGCAGGGTGCCGGCGCACAAGGTGTTTGACAAGGAACAGCGCGTCATCCATGCAGCTGTGACCAAGAACAAGCGTCTGGGCGAAGTACTGTCCTTTGTAAAGAAAGAACAAGAGGCCAGCTCTCCTTGTGTGAACGTCAAAAATTCATCTGAGAAAGGCGGTTATGAGAAGCGCGAGCGCAAGCCGCGGC
The DNA here is from genome assembly GCF_014651595.1 of Pseudovibrio japonicus. GTDB lineage: Bacteria > Pseudomonadota > Alphaproteobacteria > Rhizobiales > Stappiaceae > Pseudovibrio > Pseudovibrio japonicus. The sequence continues at coordinate 87,481 of NZ_BMXE01000013.1, forward strand.
GCCCAAGGCGCTCTCAAGGTGTTGGTCGCAGCCACGCGGAGTCTCTGGCTATGTTATAGGAATTCAGAACAAAGCATGCCAAGCCGGAGACATAAGGATGAGTTACTGCCCCTCCCTTTCAAGTTATGTGCTGGTTGCATAGTGCCCTAAGCGGACGGTCGGGATCCGACGAAAAATAAGCCTTATGCGTCGTTGCAACTACTGATCAACCTAATCCCTCAAGCAAGCTTCAATTTCGCTTTTCATTCGGCTGGTTAGATTTTCGAGTTCAGCGCGTTTGCTTTGCCATTCATCTTCAATAAGTCCGAGATAAGCCATCCGTGCTTCTCGGATCAGGATTGCGTGCCTTTCACCAATTTGTTTTTCGACCCATTCAGCAGCTCTTTCCTTAGATGTTATTTCACCAGTCGCCGCCGTATACCACATTCGGGCAAGGGTCAGAATTGTGTTGCGCTCGTCCCCCTCCAACTCCTCTAGCAAATCGCGTAGAGAAGCAAGTATCGCAAATTGAATATCCTTTGTAGAAATCGGTTCAAAGACAGCGGCGGCCTCGTCTCCATAGAGTGCAACGCTACTCTCGATTGCTTTTCTTAATAGGATTGCCAAATCAGGATTGCTTCGCGGCTCCGGAACCAAGCCGTTGACAATGCGATGTCTGAGCCATTCACCATACAAAAACTCTTCAGATGGCGGAAAACGCCATGGAACGACATCCGCTACCTGAACTATCGTCAACTCTAGTGGCCAGATCGAATTTGAATTTCCAATCTCGCCTGAAATACCCAACAAACGACCGGCGAGCATCTTTCTTTCCGTGAATGTGGTTTTACGATTAAGAGCGACCAGAACATCAACATCACTGTCAGGTTTCAAACTGCTCATGACTGCTGAGCCATACAAATAGATACCAACTATGGAGTTCGAAAATACTGCCTCGACAGCTGCGCAGGCTTCCTGGGCTTCAGTTGGCACTGGGATATGCATTTAGGCTCCTTAGATGGCAGTTGGATAAATAAGCGTCAGCTTTGGTGTAGGCGATTTTAGTATGCTTCAGTGCCGGACGACAGTGTCGACTTGTCTGCTGTCGAGATCTATTCCAGCTACAGTTGATTTAACTGAATGACCAGTTTGTCCCGCACTGGAGCTGCAGGCGTGGTGCTGAAGCATGATCTGTGCACACAGCAGGTTCTCCCTCCTTAGAGTGTCTTCAGCGGTGCCCTTCACCTTCTGGCCCTGTCGTCCTGCGATATTTGAAGTCTTCTTCCGTCAGGGCCAGAGCTCTGCAGCCAGGGGCAAACTCTCTGCCCTTCATTATCTCGATAATAACACTTCTGCTTTGCGCCTTGCCTGCCATTTCTGCTTGGTTGCAACAAAGAGCGTGCCACAAGGTATTTTTGCTACTCAACCTCTTATCATTGCGCGAAAAACTAAGATCGGAGATCCTGTAGTATGGCATCAGAAGGATCTCTACCGTGACATTTGTTCCAGAACGATATTCTTGGTCAGTTCAGATACTCATAAAACCGGATGGTGAACCCCTCCCGCTGGTTGTCGACAGCAATGGTGTGCCTGCCCACCATCCGACCAAATCGGGAAAAGTTACCGTCCAGCACCCGAAAAAGGATTATCAATCAAGACGGTAAAATCGATCTACATACAAGCTTGCTGGCAATAGCCAGCTTGTAACAACAAAGAGATCTAAATGTATATCGCTGCCGTTCATAATGCCCCTGATAACTGCTTTGGGGTTAGTTTCCCTGATCTTCCTGGATGCGTTTCCGCCGGTGATACACTGGAAAACGCCAAAAAAAACGCGATTGAAGCCGTATCACTTCACCTTAGCGGTATGGAGCAAGATGGTGACGCTAATCCCCTACCCCGCACATTAGACCAGCTCTACGCAGACGCTAAGAAAGACGAAGACCTTGCGGGAGAACTAGGAGGCTCTGTGCTTGTAGATATCCGGCACGTCGTGGAACTGGGCAAGGTCAGTCGGGTCGATATTATGATCGACGCAGGACGACTGTCAGCTATTGACAACGAAGCGCATAGGCGTGGATCTGAACGGATCCGCTCTTTTAAGCGACGCTGCAAAGAAAGCAACTTGCGCTCAATAACCTAAGGAGAAGAGCACCGGAATAAGTGCTCTTCTCGTAAGTCCGAAAAAGGAGGGAGTATGTTTACGGATTCGAATATCACGAAACACTTAGTTGACCGATTCTTTGTCGCCAGCTACCTGGCGGTAATGGAAAAAATGTACGGTATGCCGGGGCTGGCTGCCGGGCGTGATCTGATCAGGGAAGTGCGGGCGGATGGAGAGTCTGCGTTGGAGCGCTACATTTGTGCCTGCGATACCAAGAGTGAAGGGACACCAGATAAGGACTATGTTGCAGCCCTGACTGCCGTTACGGGCGAGTTTATGCTGACAGATGATGAAGACGATATTGATGATCCGGATGGAGTGCCGTGTCCGGTGCTATGTGCTGCAAAGGCACAGGCGTGCGAGGCGGCATGTGATGCATTGCCGGACTGGAAACTGCGGCTGTTGTGTAAGGCGGGATGTACGCTGAAGTTTCTCGCCTGCCTTGCCAATTGTTAAGTGATCATAAGCAGAGAAGGTACGTCCTTTTGGGCTTGCCGCAGGTAGAAATAACCGATGCCGGACAGTCCTGTCATCAGACCCGGTGTACTGCCGCACAGTACGCCGCAAGGCCAGGATTTTCCGGTTTGATGATAGTTAGCATAGCCATGCGCAATAATTTCAGATGCGGCTTCTTGCAGGTCAGATCTGTCTAGAAATACTGAAAGATACTGTAGCGCCTCAGCGCTGCCAGAGAGGCCATGACAGAGGCAAAAATCACTGCCTGAGCGGGCCATCGCTTTCGTTGCACTTTTTAGAGTACTTTCCGCAGCCAAGATAGTATTGGCGTGGATTGTGCCGTCGTGTTGCTCCTTGAGAAAGGCAGTGCGTAGCATGGCCATGCCGACCGTTCCATTGCACCAACTTGTTGAAACGCTTGGTTTATGGCGCGTGCTGTCCTTCATGCGCCGGTCTTGCCAATTGTTTTTGTCGATGAGGAAAAACTGGTCCGTGTAACGCAATGCGCCAAGTGCGGTTTTAAGATAGTTTGGCTCATCGGTGAGAGCATGGGCGCTCAGCAGGCTATGTGCAATGCCACTGGTGCCATGCAACATACCAAGGTTTTCTCCACGATCCATCTGCCAAGTGCACATATCATCTTGCCATGCTGCCGACTTGCACAGCGTGTCGGCCAGTGCGCGGATATGTGGTTTCAGGCCTTCAGCGAGTTTCATGTTTTGTAAGAGCACAAGGCCAAGCAGCGTACCAGCCAAGCCCGCGCCCAGCTCAAGGATATCTGTCTGTTTACTGGCTGCAATTGTATCAGTGATCAGGCCTTGAGCGAGCTCCGAAAATGTTGTGTCGCCCGTTAAATGCTCAAAGCGCAAAGCAGCGTAAGCAAGGCCTATACCGCCTGAGTAAAAGCCGGGCGTGGCGATGTTCTCCTGGGCCAACGTTTGATTAAGGGCACCGTTGGCTGCTTTCTTAAACCTTATGTCGCCCATTGCCGCATAAAGTTCGGCGAGAAACAGAGCAACACCAGCCGTGCCGCCATAAAGTGAGTGTGGCAGAGTTTGCGACATAAGCTGAGGGGCATCGGTGCCATGAACCTCATTAATGGCACCAAACCACGTGCAGCGGTTTTCATGCCATATAGCGCTTTTCACCAGGGCCACGCCAATCTGCCGGGCAACTGTGAGGCACTCGGCTTGATCTGGAATGTGCGGTGCTAACTTTTTAGCCTCAGGGATCAGGTCGAACTCATCGAGTCCGTCTGAGCCAAGATAAGGTTTTTCAGGGTCGAGGCCCTCGGCTTTAAACGCCGCGAGAACAGCTTCCAGCTCAGGCTTTTTGGTATGAAATGCGTCAGTCATTGCTCTGGCAATCAGCCGGCAACGGTGGCTGCCAAAGCTTACCGGGTCGCGATGGTCCGTGATTGGATTGTCGGCCATCCCAATACCATTGGCGATCCGCTTGGTCAGCATCGGTATTCCCGGTAGAAGCTTTGGCGCGAGGGTTTTCAGCGCGTCCAGCAATGGTGCTTTGAGACTTAGAAAATCGGCTCGGGAGAGATACAGCACAACCGCATCGCAGCGATCCTGACGGCTGGCAAAATTCATGACTTTCAGCGTGAAGGCGCAATCTTCGTCGTTGAGTAGCTTTGTCAGGCTGGCCACAAGGTTTGTAACGCTGTCCGGGCTGGCATGCAGATAAAACCGCACGGAGGGATCGTCTGGCCGCGCAAATCCGGCATTCCCAAACAGTGACAGATAACCTGGTGAAAGCGAGGGTGAGGCCGGTGTGGTTTTCAAATCCACTTTTGTGTAGGGCAGTAGATAGTCGTCCTCAATAGGTCGGACCTGATCAGGGCGGCAAAACAGTTTGCGCTGACCATTTGCCACCACAAGACCATTCTTTTTCACTTCTTCAATGTGCCATCCGTTTTGATACCAACCGGTGCTGGTTGAAGCGTCGATGATTTTCTTCGGTAATTCCAGCTTTTCGGCAACATCAGTTGGCGGTCGGCGGTGCCAGGGAATGGGCACAGGACCACCGGAGCTATAGAAGTTTTCATAAAGCCGAGTCTGGATGCGGGAGATCAGAAGGTGCTTGAGGGCGTCTGCATCGAGCGTGTCCTCGATTTCCTTGCCAATTGGTTCAGAAAGGTGCCCCATCCAGGAAAAACTGGTGGGCGAGAGAATTTCGAGATTGTCTATGGCAGATGTTATCTGCTCATTGAAGTTCTGCATCAACCATATCCAGCAATGTTTGGGTGGCGTTTTCGGGGTTCTGCATGATGTTGTAAGAGACCTGAAACAGCGTGACGGCTGCACCCGACATTTCATTGGCGGTCTGCATGAGTTCAATGGCGGCCTGCAACAACCTAAGCGCTGCAAAGCGCATGACTGAGATCAGCTGTTCGGCGCTTTTTTGCTCGTCCCAGCCAGTGGCAGCGCTGTAGGTGTGCCAAAACTCACGAATGGCTGGTTGCATCACCTCCAACGGAAAGCGGGTATTTTGCACGGCTTTCTCCGCAGGTGTTGCGCCTGAAAGCGGCATGGAGATAACCCAGAACACCAGATAATCTCCGATCACTGAACCAAGATCCCAGCGGCGGTCGCCCCAGCCGGAAGTTTCCCAGTCGATCAGCTTGATTTCCTGCGTTTCAGGGTTGGAGATGGCCCAGTTCTCAAATTTCACATCACTATGGATGAAGCTATCCTCGCGCCAATCTGCGCGCATGGCGTTGAGATGTTCGGTGAAGCTCTCAGTTTCCTGGATAATGCCAAGGAGCTGCTGGCTTGCGGCGCTTAGTTTGTAAAAGCTATCAAGATCCGGGCAGCCATAGCCAAAAATGGATGGGGCGGGGCTTTTGGCAATTTTAATATGGAGCTTATCTGCATCTTGAGGGGATAGGCGGTGGGTTTCAGCCAGAGTTTTGGCAAACTGCCGACTGTGTTCTACCGGGAACTGCGCGTTTTGGAAATACTGCTTCCTGACCTGGTCAAAGCTCGGCATCAGTTCAATGCACAAAATCCCGGTTTTCTCGTCAAAGCCATGGAACGGTACAAGGTGTGACCTAATGTTGATTGGACAGTCGGCGCTATGAAGAAGGCTGTAGACCTCCCCCTCATAGGACACGGTGTGAAACAGCTTATGCGCGCCTGTTTGTGCCACACCCTGTTTCAGGAGGTAGCCGGAACCATCGGGAAACGTGAGAGCATAGTTGCGGTTGCGCCGGGAAAGGTCGCGCAGTTGAATTCGATTTTGTACAATATCCCTCGGCGTGATTAATCCCCTGTCCAGCAGATAGGGAATGACTGTGTCAGGGGACAAAATCACAATACAAAACTCCTGATGATACTCAACTAGATCAGAATTCGTCAGTGTGCTGTTGGTAGGCAATCAATTGGCAGACAGGATAAGAATATCGTCAGCGTGATGGTGCACGGAATGGATGTCAGGAAGGCCTGCTGTCCACCGCCTAGCCCGGCAGCTGCACCTGGGGCAAAGCGCGATGAGATATCTCCTTCGAGGAAGGCGGCCTGTTGTTTGGCAATGAAGTCTTTTGATGACTGGGTGCGCCCACTGGAAACGACCTCAGACTTGCTGACCCAATATGCACAGAGCCCATCAATCTGCGCGCCAGAGATTGGTTCAGAATGCAGAATGGCATTCTTAGCGACTTCAGTGAACTGGCTCAGCGCCGGTGAGCCATAGATGCGCACCATGCCCTCTTTGTCGGATGGGCCAAGATAGCCCATGTAAACGGTCATGGCTGGCGTCTTTGCCGGATCTGATGCAAGCTTTTCAACAAATCTTGGAAAGTTAGTATCTGTACTAGCCATGTTCTCCTCCATTACGTTGGGGAAGGCTAGCATAAAATAGATCTCATTTGAAGCAAAATAAGATAATACTGTATCAGTATTCTCTCTGTATTTCTGTCAGTTACACAATCACATCGATCGGCAAATGCAGATTCTTGAGAGTCCATAATGTTGCCTCAACTGATCACCCGGAGACGTTTGGAGCTACGAATGTAAGTTGGAAAACGACCCTACATATTTTCAGTGATTTCTGCAACTACGCCGGTAAGAACAGGCAAGTAGTAATGATGTACCTAATAAGTATGCGCGTACTTTATGTAGTAGTTTTTACAAGAATACTTCTTTCTTGTTGTAATGCCTAAATTAGTTTTCATGGGTATAGATGTGGTGGATACTCGGATAAACAGGATTCATCAATGGAAATGCTTTCTTAGACATTGAATCTAGGTGGTGTTTGATGCGCAAAAGACTGAATTATCGCAGGATTGCTCCATTCACCGCAGGCTTGCTCGCCAGCACAATCATCGCAGTCTCATTCTCGGGCAGTGCCGTTGCTCAAATTGTGATCAACGCCCCACAAAATACGCCGGTCACTTTGTTGGCGGACGGGACAGTGCTTGTCACGGACACCGGCAGCATAGATGTTAATCCCGGCTTCTTTGCTATCAGCTCTAATGGCTTTAACAGCGAAATCACCCTCCACGGCCCGGTTTCAGGAACAATCAATTCACCCGGCAATGTCGATAGTTTGGCTGTCATCAGACAGAACGGGGACACGTCCAACACACTTATCGTCCGCGAGGGCGGCGACATCACTGCAACTGACACCGCAAATGCTCAGTTTGTAAGAGGCGTGCAGCAAAACAATCCCACAGGCTCTCATACGGTTAATCTGGAGAACGCGCAGATTACTGTGACCGCCCCTAACGCGATAGCTCGCGGGATTGACCAAAACAGTTTTACTGGCTCCAATTTAGTCCAGTTCGGAGACAATGGTCGAATATCCGTTCTCGGGGGGACAGCCGCCGATGGAGTGGGGCAGTCTACTGCCAATGGAGATAATTTAATTGAGACCGGGGCAGCCCTACAAGTCACCGTTGACGCTGCAGGTGATGGCAACGGAATCGTGCAAAATCACGTTGCGGCTGGCACCGGCAACAGCAGAGCCGAGATTGCATCGGGAACCCAGATCGATGTTGTTGCACAGGAGCGGGCCCGCGCTGTTTTTCAAATCAATGCAGGCGACGGTGACTCAACAAGTATTTTTGGCTCTGATGTGCAGCTTAGCGCAAATGGAGGTTTGGATGGCTTTGGAGTGTTCCAGTCTCATGATCTGACTGGTACCGGAGACAACAATATTGAATTCGGTTCTGGTGCCCGGATTGATGTTACAGCACAGTTATTCGCCTTTGGAATTGATCAATCTAATTCTATTAGCGGCAACAATACAACTGTGTTCAGCTCTGATGCGCATGTCACTTCTACATCAACAGGAGGAACAGCATATGGCATCAGGCAACAAACCTCCAGCTCTAGTTACAACAGCCTCTCGTTGGGAGCAAACTCCAGAATCGACAGTAACGCCAGCGGAAATGGTTTTGGGATCCAGCAATTCGCGGAAGGCGGCGATAACACGATCGAGGTCGGAGAATACGGGAACCTGACTGTTACAGCAGGGGGACCGGCCACTGGAATATCTCAAGACACTTTCTCAGGCGATAACACTGTAGAGCTCGGTACTAATGGGCAAATATCCGCTATCGGGCAATTGAGTGCTGATGGAATACAACAGGAAAATGACGAAGGCGATAATGCTATTGAGATCGGACCAAATGGGGACTTGACCGTTATCGGGGAAGATATTGCCGATGGAATAGTTCAGCGTAATAGCTCTGGCGATAACTCTATCTGGATCGGAGCAGATTTGATTTTGGCCGTTACTGCGGGAAACGATGCCACTGGATCATTTCAACGGAGTGAGGAAGGCAATAACGCTGTCGAGATCGGACCAAATGGGGACTTGACCGTTATCGCGGAAGACGATGCTTTTGGAGTCCGGCAGTTCAATATTTCGGGCGATAACTCTATCTGGATCGGAGCAGATTTGAACTTGGCCGTTACCGCGGAAGACAACGCCGATGGGATAGCGCAGAGTAATACCACTGGCGATAACACGATTGAGGTTGGTGAGCATGGGACTTTAACCGTTACTGCTGGAGACGATGCCACTGGTTCATTTCAACGGAGTGAGGAAGGCAATAACGCTATCGAGATCGGACCAAATGGGGACTTGACCGTTATCGCGGAAGACAATGCTCTTGGAGTCCAGCAGATCAATGTTTCGGGCGATAACTCTATCTGGACCGGAGCAGATTTGAACTTGGCCGTTATCGCGGCAGACAATGCCACTGGGATAGAGCAGAGTAATATCTCTGGCGACAACACTCTCGATATCGGACCAAATGGGACTGTAACCGTTACCGCAGGTTTGGACGCCTTTGGGATCAACCAGAGAAATCTCGATGGCGATAACACGATCCATGCCGGAGAGAATTGGAACCTGACCGTTGACGGGGGGGATTTAGCCGTTGGAGTAGTGCAGTTAACTCTCAATGGCGACAACTCAATCTCGATCGGCGCAAACGACCCCTTCTCCATTACCTCGCTGGGAAGGGCCTTTGGAATACTCCAGGAAACTGAAAATGGCGATAATTCTATTTGGATCGGATCGGACGAACACATGTCCGTTACCGCTGATCTCGACGCCAGCGGACTAACGCAAGCAAGTGCCAACGGCGATAACACGATCACGCTCGGAGAACATGGGGACTTGACCCTTGACGGGGGTTTGAACGCCACTGGAATAGGTCAGGCAACTCGTGACGGCGATAACACTCTCGATATCGGCCCGAATGGAACTTTGATCGTTACCGCAGGTTTGGACGCCTTTGGAATCAGCCAGAGAAATCTCGATGGCGATAACACGATCCATGCCGGAGAGAATTGGAACCTGACCGTTGACGGGGGGGATTTCACCGTTGGAGTAGTGCAGTTAACTCTCAATGGCGATAACTCAATCTCGATCGGCGCAAACGACCCCTTCTCCATTACCTCGCTGGGAAGGGCCTTCGGAATACTCCAGGAAACAGAAAATGGCGATAACTCTATTTGGATCGGCTCGGACGAACACATGTCCGTTACCGCTGATCTTGACGCCAGGGGACTAGCGCAAGCTAGTGCCAACGGCGATAACGCTATCGAAATCGGAGACAATGGGGTCTTGACCGTTATCGCGGATCTCGGCGCCATAGGACTGGTGCAGGACAGTGCCACCGGTGATAACACTATCACGCTCGGAGAAAATGGGCACTTGACCCTTGCAGCGGGTTTGGACGCCAATGGAATAGGCCAGTCAACTCGTGACGGCGATAACTCTATCTGGATCGGGTCAAATGGGGAATTGACCCTTGACGCGGCTGGTTCGTCCAATGGGATTTTTCAAACAAATAGCGAAGGCGACAACACTATCGAGGTCGGAGAGAATTGGAACCTGACCGTTGTCGCAGTGGAAAGGGCCTTTGGAGTATCGCAGGCAAGTTCCAACGGCGATAACACTCTCGAGATCGGACGAGATGCGCACATTTCCGTTACCGCAGGTGGTTTGGGCGTTGGGATTTCACAGTCCAGTTTAACCGGCAATAACATGGTCTGGATCGGACCAAATGATCCTTTGATTGTTAGCGCAGGGGGAGTGGGCGTTGGAGTCGATCAGTTCAACCTTGATGGTGATAACTCTCTTTGGATCGGATCGGGTCAGCACATATCCGTTACTGCCGGGACAGCGGCCATCGGCCTAAATCAGTTCAGTGATGTAGGTGATAACTCGATTTGGATGGGATCAAATGGAAATATATCCGTTACCGCAGAACTAGATGCCACTGGGGTGGAGCAAAATACTGCCTTTGGTGGCTTTGGTGAGAGTGACGCTGACTTCGGATCTAATATGCGAATTGCTGTTTATGCCGGAACCGAGGCTGTTGGCATCGAACAAAGTGGGATAGCTGCCCGTACAATTTTGGGTGGCGGTTCTCATATCCGCGCTAAAGGTGAGACTGATGCAAGAGGCGTACGCCAGCGTTCAGCTAACAACCTGTTCCGCTTGGGCCAAGGCTCCTTCATGAATGTTGAGGCAGGAAACACGGGTATCGGCCTCTCACAGTTACCAAGTGCCATTGCGGTCACAAACACAGCGATCATCGAACGCAACAGCCGCATCAGTGTCTTTGCAGGGGACCGTGCCTTAGGCATTTACAGCTTAGCGCCCAATATCTCCTCATCGTCCGTTGAAGTGCAGCAGGGAGCTGAGATCTTTGCTTCAGGTGGCAGTACAGCCCACGGTGTTCTTGTTGTCTCCGGCAGTGCCGGCGGTAGTGCCAACGTGACAAACCGCGGCGTAATCATCGCCACTTCAAGGGATGCAACAAAACGCTCTTATGGTGTTCACATGATTGGTGACCGCAACACTCTGGAAACAAGTGGCACGATCCGCGCTGATCTGGCTCCGGACAGCCATGCGATCTGGATGGAAGGCAATTACAACACGGTGAAGATGTTTAATCTGCCAGTCACACAAGGCCGGATCACCTTTGGCGATGGTGCCGGTGGGTTCGGAATGGACAACACGCTGATTATAGGCCGCGAGTTTGATGCAGCCTTTACGGTGGATGCTGATCCGCATGAACTAACCGTTCTGGGTCAGGGCCAATCCCTGACGGTCAATCAGATCGCACCATACCAGCTAAAGGTTGTCTCCATCGACTCCGATGGCTACTTCAGAGCCTCAAGTGTCCGCATGACAGACGACCTGATCCGCTACCTGCAACAGGAGATCTACACACGTGAACTGAAAAACCGCCAGTTCCTCTATCAGGACAACGGCCTCATTCAGGACTTCTGGTTTGATGCCAGCGGGTTTGGTCAAGCCAGCACCACCGGACGGGCCTACTCCCATTTCCTGGGTGCCTTCACCATCGGTTATGACCGGGCCTTTGAAGACAACGGACTGGGCGGTGTTTATGCCGGTTACTCCGTGGGTAGAGTCAACCAGGGCAACCGAAACTGGGATAACACACTCCAGACGGCCTATGCCGGTATCTACTATGACCGCGCCTTTGACCGTATCCTGACCGGCATCAACCTGCTGGGTGGTAT
>NZ_BMXE01000014.1 GCF_014651595.1 Pseudovibrio japonicus
ACTTCGTCACCAACGTGAACGATGCCACGCTCTACACGACCGGTTACAACAGTACCACGGCCAGAGATAGAGAACACGTCTTCGATCGGCATCAGGAATGGCAGATCGCGTGGACGGTCCGGAGTTGGGATGTACTCGTCAACAGCAGCCATCAGCTCAGCGATTTTCTCGGAGCCAATTGCTGGATCACGATCTTCCAGAGCTGCAAGAGCAGAACCAGCGATGATTGGAATATCGTCGCCTGGGAATTCGTAGGAAGACAGAAGCTCACGAACTTCCATTTCTACGAGCTCGAGAAGCTCTTCGTCGTCAACCTGGTCAACCTTGTTCATGAAGACAACCAGCGCAGGCACACCAACCTGACGAGCGAGCAGGATGTGCTCACGAGTCTGAGGCATTGGGCCGTCTGCAGCGTTAACAACGAGGATCGCGCCGTCCATCTGCGCAGCACCGGTGATCATGTTTTTCACATAATCAGCGTGGCCTGGGCAGTCAACGTGTGCGTAGTGACGAGCATCGGTTTCGTACTCAACGTGCGCAGTGGAAATGGTAATACCACGTGCACGCTCTTCAGGAGCACCATCGATTTCGTCGTATGCTTTAAAATCACCGAACTGCTTGGTAATAGCAGCGGTCAGTGTAGTTTTACCGTGGTCAACGTGGCCAATTGTGCCAATGTTGACGTGCGGCTTATTACGTTCAAATTTTTCTTTAGCCATCGGATCTCTCCGTTCTCTCTTGAATCCCTTTGACTGGTCTGAATAAGGTTAGGCGTATTTCGCCATAACCTCGTCAGCAACAGCCTGCGGGACTTGGTCGTAATGATCGAACACCATGGAATACTGCGCACGTCCTTGGGACATGGAACGCAAGTTGTTTACGTAGCCAAACATGTTAGCCAGCGGAACCATAGCAGTGATAACGGTCACGACACCGCGGTTTTCGGTACCAGCAATCTGACCACGACGTGAATTCAGATCACCAATCACGTCACCCATATAGTCTTCTGGAGTGACAACCTCAACCTTCATGATAGGTTCCAGAAGCTTCGGACCTGCTTTAGCCACAGCTTCTCTGAAACCTGCACGACCTGCGATCTCAAACGCGAGCACAGAAGAGTCAACATCGTGGTAAGCACCATCAGTGAGGGTAGCTTTAATGTCGACCATCGGGAACCCAGCGAGTGGACCGGAGGACATGACGGATTCGATACCCTTGGAAACACCAGGGATGTATTCCTTAGGAACGTTACCGCCAACAATCGTGTTATCAAACGCAAAACCTTCGCCGACTACATTTGGCTCGATTGAGAGTTTGATGCGAGCAAACTGACCAGTACCACCAGACTGCTTCTTGTGGGTGTAGTCCACATCCGCAGGCTTGGTAATGGTTTCACGGTAAGCAACCTGAGGTGCACCGATGTTTGCTTCAACCTTGAATTCACGCTTCATGCGATCAACAAGGATGTCCAGGTGAAGTTCGCCCATACCAGCAATGATTGTCTGGCCGGACTCTTCATCTGTCTTCACGCGGAAGGACGGATCCTCAGCAGCCAGGCGGTTCAGGGCAAGACCCATCTTCTCCTGGTCACCTTTGGTTTTAGGCTCTACAGCGATCTCGATAACCGGATCCGGGAACTCCATGCGCTCCAGGATAACAGGCTTGAGAGGATCACAAAGAGTATCACCAGTAGTGGTGTCCTTCAGGCCTGCGATAGCAACAATGTCACCTGCGTAGGCTACATCGATGTCATCGCGGGAATTTGAGTGCATCTGCATCATACGACCGACACGCTCGCGCTTACCCTTAACAGTGTTAAGAACGGAAGAACCTTTGTTCAGAACACCAGAGTAGATACGTGCGAAGGTCAAAGATCCAACGAACGGGTCGTTCATGATCTTAAATGCGAGCATACCCAGTGGCTCTTCATCAGAAGATTCACGGGTAGTTTCTTCTTCAGTCTTAGCGTCGATGCCTTTAATGGCAGGAACTTCAACTGGAGAAGGCAGGTAGTCAACAACTGCGTCGAGCAGAGGCTGAACACCCTTGTTCTTAAATGCAGTACCGCAAAGAACTGGAACGAAGTCACCAGCGATGGTGCCTTTACGGATCAGCTCCTGAAGCTTCTCAAAGGATGGCTCTTCACCTTCCAGATAAGCTTCCATTGCTTCTTCGTCGACTTCAACAGCGCCTTCGATCAGCTTGTCGCGGAACTCTACAGCACGGTCAGCAAGGTCAGCAGGAATGTCCACTTCATCCCAGCTTGCGCCGAGAGCTTCACCATTCCAAACCAGTGCCTTCATCTTCAGAAGATCAACAACACCCGCAAATTCGCTCTCAGCGCCGATTGGCAGCTGCAGGCAAAGTGGGTTTGCACCAAGACGCTTCTCGATCATTTCTACACAGCGGTAGAAATCAGCACCGAGCTTGTCCATCTTGTTGACGAAGATCATGCGTGGAACGTTGTACTTATCAGCCTGACGCCATACGGTCTCAGTCTGAGGTTCAACACCAGCATTCGCATCGAGAAGTGCAACAGCACCATCAAGAACACGCAGGGAGCGCTCAACTTCAATAGTGAAGTCAACGTGACCTGGGGTGTCGATGATGTTCAGACGCTTACCGTTCCAGTGTGCAGTGGTAGCAGCAGAGGTAATGGTAATACCACGCTCCTGCTCCTGCTCCATCCAGTCCATGGTGGCTGCGCCATCATGAACTTCACCGATTTTATGGGACTTACCAGTGTAGTACAGAATACGTTCTGTAGTGGTCGTCTTACCAGCATCGATGTGTGCCATGATGCCGAAGTTACGGTAGTCCTCAATTTTGTGCGTACGTGACATAACGTCAGCCTCGATCTCGGGAGATTACCAACGATAGTGCGAGAACGCACGGTTAGCTTCAGCCATCCGGTGGGTGTCTTCGCGCTTCTTAACGGAGTTACCACGGCCATTCGCAGCATCCAGCAATTCGCCAGACAGACGACCAACCATTGTGGTTTCGTTACGACCGCGAGCTGCAGAAATCAGCCAGCGGATAGCCAGTGCCTGACGACGTTCAGTACGAACTTCGACTGGAACCTGGTATGTTGCACCACCAACGCGGCGAGAGCGAACTTCTACCTGTGGCATAACGTTTTCGAGCGCCTGATGGAACATCTCGAGTGGGTTAGCCTTAGCTTTCGCTTCGATCGCATCGAATGCACCGTATACGATGCGTTCTGCAGTGGATTTTTTACCATCGAGCATTACTGCGTTCATGAACTTAGTAACGACGATATCTCCGAACTTTGGATCCGGAATAACTTGACGCTTTTCAGCGGCGTGACGGCGGGACATATCGGTCTATATCCTATTATTTCGGACGCTTAGCGCCATACTTGGAACGACGCTGTTTACGATCTTTAACACCCTGGGTGTCAAGAACGCCGCGGATGATGTGGTAACGAACACCTGGCAAATCCTTTACACGACCACCACGGATCATGACAACGGAGTGCTCTTGGAGGTTGTGACCTTCACCCGGGATGTAACCAATTACTTCGAAACCGTTGGTGAGACGGATCTTAGCCACTTTACGAAGCGCTGAGTTAGGCTTCTTAGGAGTGGTGGTATAAACGCGAGTACACACGCCGCGCTTCTGCGGGCATGCTTCCATCGCTGGAACTTTGTTCCGCTTCGCCGGCACCTTGCGCGGCTTGCGGATCAACTGGTTGATCGTTGGCATAACTTGCCCTTTAACTACTTTTGCTCTTCGACCGGACGCAGTTTCTGGTAGACATACGCACGCGCACCTTGTCCACGGACAAAAATCCGCGGAGGGCGCTGCGAAACCAGAGGACCACGGAGTGAACCGCGGTCTTGCATTCGACTTGTATTCGCCTTTGAACCCGACAGCGTTTAAGCTTCAGTACTCCGAGGCGAGGCGCCTCAGGAGAAGGACATTGCTTACTGCCTGCCATAAGGTTGGCCGGAAACTACTCATCAACACACTGTTCGTCAAGTCCTTTCCAAGAGATTCTTGGGCGCACACGCCCAGATTCCGGCCACCTATCCCAAGTTTCGGGCGGTTTCAGCAACTTCCTCGCAAAAGACCCTAAAATTTCGAGGTGCTTAAGTCTTCATTTCAGTTTGACTCCAAGCATTAAGGGGAAGTTAAGCACAGCTCTACTCTGACTCACCGTCACTTCTACGTGGCATCTGATTCTTAAAGGTCTCAAACAAATTGAGTAAAACCCTCTAGTAGCAAATACTGCACGCCTCAAGACGACCGACATCACATCCGCAATCATAGGTGACACCGATAAGTCTCTCTGTACTATTGGCACCGGATCGGAAAGGAACGAGGCAACAACCATGCCCCTCATTGAGAAAGCCTGCCCAATCATACTGCGCCAGCAAAACCACCATGTTGAGTTGCTGGCATTCACCCATCCCCTCGCGGGAAACCAACTGGTCAAAGGAACGATCGAAGTTGGAGAGGAGCCATCGGCAGCAGCCCAAAGAGAGCTGAATGAAGAAAGCGGACTTAAGCTGAACGCGCGCCTTCACCCTATCGGTTCCCTCCCAATCGGAAGCGACAACCACCTCTGGCACTTTTTCGCAGGCCATACCTCCGGACTTCCACAAGCCTGGCAACATGAAACACTCGATGACTTTGGACACACCTTTTCATTCTTCTGGCATCCGCTGAGCAACCCCCTCGACCAAACATGGCACCGGATCTTTCACGAGGCCGTCAACTTTGTCCTGCCACACCTGTTCCGGATCACAGAAACCAACCCACTAGGCGCACAGCTGAACCGGCCCGCCCTGACTTGACTTCATTTCTATGGAGCGTCGGTTTCTTAGAGTTTGCACGAGAATTCTGTACGGCCCTTTTGAGGGTAAGTACTGCTAAATCGAAAAGGTATGGTTTGGCGTCATTGTACAAACATCACTCGAACTGGCTAGGGAGCAAGACCACCAGCTACGGTCAACGTTGTTCCGCTTACAAATCCGGCGGCGGAAGAAGCCAGCCACACAGCTGCCTCTGCAATATCCAATGGTTCGGCTATCCGTCCAAGGGGAGTAGCAGCAGCGACCATTTTAGGGCGATCAGGGTTCCCCTCCCGGTGGTGCATATCGGTAGCAGTTGTTCCCACACGGATCGCATTCACACGAATGCCGAGTGGTCCAAGCTCTTTCCCTGCACCAATCGTCAATGTTTCGACAGCGCCTTTTGATGCAGCATAATGAACATACTCCCCTGGACTCCCTAGTGCTGCAGCAACTGAGGACATATTTACAATCGCACCGCCCAAACCACCTTCGTCGGTTCTCATTCGCTTTGCCGCTTCTTGCATACAATAAATCATACCGAAGACATTCGACTGGAAAGTAGAAACCAATGCCGCACTATCTAAATCCACCAATGAGGATGCGCCCCCTATGATGCCGGCATTGTTTACGAGGCAAGTCGCCGACCCAAGGCTGTCATCACAGGTGACAAACATTTGGCGAACAGCCTCTTGGTCAGCAACGTTCGCACCAATAGCAATCGCGCGCGCGCCAAGATCCCTGCATCGCTGAACGGTCTCGTCCGCTCCGGACTTGTCAGAATGATAGTTTACACAAACATTATATCCGGCTTTGGCAAATGCGACGGCGGTAGCTTGGCCAATGCCCTTACTGGCACCCGTTACCAATACAATCTTCGAAGCAGCAATTTCCAAGAGTATTCTCTCCACTTGAATCAGGCCTAAAACACAAGACCTGCAGATCAATGTACTCACAGATCTGATGAACTCCAGCGCAATCTACGGGGCAACCTCAGCAAAGGCACATTGCTATTCCTCACCGTGCAAAACACAAAAAAGGAGAGGTCACCCTCTCCTTTCATCAAACCCAAATATCAGGTCGGTGATCTCACCTTAGAATGTGATCACAGAAACATTGCCAGCTAGCGCGTCTTTATAGGGCTGAACGAAGAACTCTTCTTCCGGCACCTCGGTGATGTAACCCAGCTGATCCAGCGCTGCATCAACAAATCCTTGCTCACCGAGTGCTTCCACCGCGCGGCGCACTGCACCATCATCATCAGGGGCCGTCACCATGACGTGGAATGGAATGCCGTCTTCTTCATCACCCCCCTCTTCTTTCCATGCTCTACCCATAATCAGGTAGACCACTGGAGGTGTGTCCTCACCATTTGCTTCGCCGTTCATCTCAGACATATCGGTTCCCTCATTGCGCCGTGTGATCAATCCGGTCAGGCCAGAGAGAGGCGCACTCATTCAATTCTCAAAATCGTATCCCATCAACCCGTTATGGGCCCCACTGCGAGATACGTGCAATCTATTTTTCGCCAATCCGGGATTCGGTCCTCATCAACGGCTTGCCGAAAACGGAAAAGCCGCCCCGAGGGGCGGCTCTGCCTGAACTTAAATTGTCCGGCTCATTAGAGCTGGCCGCTGCGGCTCAGATCTTCCAGCATGGAGTCCGCGCTAGCAGCAGTAGACGCTGCACGGCGGGCATCCTGAATCAGATCATCACGCAGTGTCGCAATCTTGCGAGTGCGGTTCATCGCTCCACCTGTACCCGCAGGGATCAGGCGACCAACAATCACGTTCTCTTTCAGACCGTCCAGCGGATCGGTCTTACCGAAGACAGCTGCCTCGGTCAGAACGCGGGTTGTTTCCTGGAACGATGCAGCAGAGAAGAACGAACGAGTCTGCAAGCTTGCTTTGGTGATACCCAGCAGAACCGGAACACCCTTAGCAGGATCACGTGCATTATCGACCGCACGTGCGTTTGCTTCTTCGAAGTCGATCTTATCAACCTGCTCACCTGAGAAGAACTCGGTTTCACCCGGATCAGTGATTTCAACTTTCTGCAGCATCTGGCGAACAATCACCTCGATGTGCTTATCGTTGATGCCCACGCCCTGCAGACGGTAAACTTCCTGGATCTCGTTGACGAGGAAGGCAGCCAGTGCCTCAACGCCCTTAATCGCAAGAATGTCATGCGGAGCTGGATTACCGTCGATCAGGTATTCACCCTTCTCGATGGCATCACCTTCCTGCAAGTGGAAGTGTTTGTTCTTCTGAATCAGGTACTCGACAGGCTCCAGGCTCTCATCGTTTGGCTCGATGATAATCCGACGCTTGTTCTTGTAGTCGCGACCGAAACGGATCGTACCATCGATTTCTGCGATAACCGCATGATCTTTTGGACGACGTGCTTCAAACAGTTCAGCAACGCGTGGCAGACCACCGGTAATGTCTTTCGTCTTCGCAGATTCCAGAGGAATACGTGCAAGAACGTCACCAGCAGAAACCGTGTCACCCAGCTGAACCGACAGGATCGCGTCAACGGAGAGCAGAGAACGAGCATCGCCACCGCGACCCAGCTTCTTGATCTTACCGCTTTCGTCCTGAACAACAATTGCAGGCTTCAGATCAGCACTACGCTGAGAAGAGCGCCAGTCAATGACCACACGCTTGGTGATACCTGTCGCCTCATCGGCAGTTTCCTGAACAGATGCACCATCCACCAGATCTTCAAAGCCGACACGACCAGAAACTTCGGTCAGGATCGGACGGGTGTATGGATCCCATTCAGAAATACGGTCACCGCGCTTGATGGTATCGCCTTCGTCAACAAACACCTTCGCACCGTAATTCAGGCGGTGGGAAGAACGCTCATTGCCGTCACTGTCAACAATCACAACAGACATGTTACGCGCCATGACAATGTTATTGCCATCAGAATCGCGAACTACGTTGCGGTTACGAAGCGTCACAGTGCCTTCAAAGTTGGATTCGATGAAGGAGCTATCAACAACCTGTGCCGTACCACCAATGTGGAACGTACGCATGGTCAGCTGTGTACCTGGTTCACCAATGGACTGCGCAGCAATAACACCAACAGCCTCACCAATGTTCACCTGAGTACCACGTGCAAGGTCACGGCCATAACAGGTCGCACATACACCGGTTCTGGTTTCACAGGTCAGCACGGAGCGGATCTTGACCATCTGGACCTTGGCAGCTTCGATAAGCTCAACGTCCTTCTCGTCAATCAGACGACCGCGAGGAACAATGACTTCACCAGTCTTGTTGTTCACCACATCTTCTGCAGCCGTACGGCCAAGAACACGCATACCAAGGGTCGCGATCACGTTACCGGCATCAACGATTGGCTGAACGGTAATTCCGTTTTCGGAACCACAGTCAACTTCAAGAATGATGCTGTCCTGTGCAACGTCAACAAGACGACGGGTCAGGTAACCGGAGTTCGCAGTCTTCAACGCCGTATCGGCCAGACCCTTACGGGCACCGTGGGTGGAGTTGAAGTACTCGAGAACCGACAGACCTTCTTTAAAGTTCGCGATAATCGGGTTTTCGATGATGGAGCCATCCGGCTTCGCCATCAGACCACGCATACCACCGAGCTGTTTCATCTGTGCTGGAGAACCACGAGCACCGGAGTGCGCCATCATGTAAACAGAGTTCATCTGTTTCTGACGACCTGTGTCCTCTTCGAACTCGGTCGCAGAGATGCGGCCCATCATTTCATCAGCAACTTTGTCGGTACACTTCGCCCAGGCGTCAACAACCTTGTTGTACTTCTCGCCCTGAGTGATCAGACCGTCATTGTACTGCTGTTCGTATTCAGCAACCAATGTGGTGGTTTGATCAACCAGTGTCGCCTTCGTACCAGGGATAACCATGTCATCCTTACCGAAGGAGATACCAGCGCGACATGCGTTCTTGAAGCCCAGCTGCATAACACGGTCACAGAAGATGACGGTCTCTTTCTGACCACAGGCACGGTAAACCGTGTCGATCATCTTAGAGATCTCTTTTTTCGTCATCAGCTTGTTACAGATGTCGAACGGCACTTCAAAGTGCTTCGGCAGCAGCTCTGCAATCATCAGACGACCAGGGGTTGTCTCATGGATTTCAGAGGTTGGGTTGCCCAGCTCGTCAACAGACTTGAAGCGGCCACGAACCTTGGAGTGAACAGTGATAACACCATTCTCAAGCGCGTGATGCAGCTCACCCATGTTACCGAAGGCCATGCCTTCACCCGGCTCACCTTCTGCCATGATAGACAGATAGTAAAGACCAAGAACAATATCCTGAGACGGAACGATGATCGGTGCGCCGTTCGCCGGATGCAGAATGTTGTTGGTAGACATCATGAGGGTACGGGCTTCAAGCTGCGCTTCCAGAGAAAGCGGAACGTGAACAGCCATCTGGTCACCATCGAAGTCAGCGTTAAACGCAGAACAGACGAGCGGGTGCAGCTGGATTGCCTTACCTTCAATCAGGGTAGGTTCGAATGCCTGAATACCAAGACGGTGAAGCGTTGGCGCGCGGTTCAGAAGAACCGGGTGCTCGCGGATCACTTCATCAAGAATATCCCAAACTTCCGGACGCTCTTTTTCAACGAGCTTCTTCGCCTGCTTAACAGTGGAAGAGTAGCCCTTGGCGTCAAGACGGGAGTAGATGAACGGCTTGAACAGCTCAAGCGCCATCTTTTTCGGCAAACCACACTGGTGCAGCTTCAGTTCAGGACCCACGGTAATAACGGAACGACCGGAGTAGTCCACGCGCTTACCAAGAAGGTTCTGACGGAAACGACCCTGTTTACCCTTCAGCATGTCTGAAAGGGATTTCAAAGGACGCTTGTTTGCACCCTGAATCACACGACCGCGACGACCATTATCGAACAGCGCATCTACAGATTCCTGCAGCATACGTTTTTCGTTACGGATAATGATGTCTGGAGCTTTAAGCTCGATCAGGCGCTTCAGGCGGTTGTTACGGTTGATCACACGACGATAAAGATCGTTCAGGTCAGACGTAGCAAAACGGCCACCATCCAGCGGAACCAGCGGACGCAGATCCGGTGGAATCACAGGAACAACGGTCAGGATCATCCATTCAGGACGGTTTCCGGACTCGATGAACGCTTCAACAACCTTCAGACGCTTCGCCAGTTTCTTAGGCTTCAGCTCAGTGGTTGCCTCTGCAATCTCCTGACGGATCTTTTCAGATTCGCGCTGCAGATCCATGCTGGCAAGGATCTCGCGGATCGCTTCAGCACCAATCATCGCAGTGAAGCTGTCTTCACCGTATTCGTCCTGAGCAGCAACATACTCTTCTTCAGAAAGCAGCTGACGCAGCTTCAAAGGAGTAAGGCCCGGCTCGATAACAACGTAGTTCTCGAAGTACAGGATGCGCTCAAGATCCTTAAGCGTCATATCCAGCAGCATGCCGATACGAGATGGCAGCGACTTCAGGAACCAGATATGAGCAACAGGAGCAGCAAGCTCAATGTGGCCCATACGTTCACGGCGTACACGTGACAAGGTGACTTCAACGCCACACTTCTCACAGATAACGCCTTTATATTTCATGCGCTTATACTTACCGCACAAGCACTCATAGTCCTTGATAGGACCAAAAATCCGTGCACAGAACAGCCCGTCGCGCTCTGGCTTGAAGGTTCTGTAGTTGATCGTCTCCGGCTTTTTAATCTCACCGAACGACCAGGACAGAATTTTCTCCGGGCTGGCGATCGAGATGCGGATATGATCGAAGGTCTGTGCGGGAGCCTGTTGATTGAATAGGTTCATGACCTCTTGCGACATCAGCTCTCTCCTAAAATGCGCGGTTTGGGGAGCGTGCTAGTGAGCAGGCTCCCCTCTTCCGGCATGAATACATGACTTACAGCGAAATACCTTGAAAGGTCTTATTCCGCGGCATCGATTGCTTCAGCGTCATCATTGGCTTTCTGACGCGGTTCCTTATCCTGCAACTCGACATTGAGGCCCAGGGAACGCATTTCCTTGACGAGAACGTTGAAGCTCTCAGGAATACCTGCCTCGAATGTGTCATCACCCCGGACGATTGCTTCGTAAACCTTGGTACGACCAGCCACGTCATCAGACTTAACAGTGAGCATTTCTTGCAAGGTGTACGCTGCGCCATAAGCTTCAAGCGCCCACACTTCCATCTCACCGAAGCGCTGACCACCGAACTGCGCCTTACCACCCAGCGGCTGCTGAGTAACAAGAGAGTAAGGTCCGATAGAACGCGCGTGGATCTTGTCGTCAACCAGGTGGTGAAGCTTGAGCATGTAGATGTAACCCACAGTGACCTGACGGTCGAACTGCTCACCGGTACGTCCATCATACAATGTGGACTGACCAGAAGGCTTCATCTCAGCGATGTTCAGCATGTCAACAACGTCAGGCTCACGTGCACCATCGAAGACCGGGGTCGCGATGGAAACGCCATGACGTAGCTGCTCACCTAGTTTGGCAATGCCTTCATCATCGTACTCTTTAACCGGCTCACCCTTGATGTTGTCGCCGTAGATTTCGATAACTTTGCCACGAAGCGCTTCGATCTCGCCAGACTTACGATATTCATCGTAAAGCTCACCGATCTTCTGACCCATGCCGGCACAAGCCCAACCAAGGTGCGTTTCAAGAATCTGACCAACGTTCATACGTGATGGCACGCCGAGCGGGTTCAGAACGATGTCCACGTGCTGACCATCCTCAAGGAACGGCATGTCTTCACATGGGTTGATCTTGGAAACCACACCCTTGTTACCGTGACGACCAGCCATCTTGTCACCAGGCTGAAGCTTACGCTTAACCGCAACAAAGACCTTAACCATCTTCATCACGCCAGGTGGCAATTCATCACCACGCTGCAGCTTCTCAACCTTGTCGATGAAGCGCTGCTCAAGACGCTTACGGCTCTCATCATAAGAACCACGAAGCGCTTCCAGCTCGCTCATCAGCTGCTCGTCTTCGACAGCAAACTGCCACCACTGAGAACGTGGGAACTCGTTCAGAACGTTTCCGTCGATCTCAACGCCCTTGCGGAAGTTCTTCGGACCACCAACAGCCGCATGACCCATGATCATCTCGGCCAGACGGCCATAGACGTTACGGTCAAGGATCGCCTGTTCGTCGTCACGGTCCTTCGCAAGACGTTCAATCTCTTCGCGCTCGATAGCCATCGCGCGTTCGTCTTTTTCAACGCCGTGGCGGTTGAATACACGAACTTCAACAACGGTACCTGAAACGCCTGGAGACAGACGCATGGACGTGTCACGAACGTCAGAAGCTTTCTCACCGAAGATCGCACGCAGAAGTTTTTCTTCCGGTGTCATTGGGCTCTCGCCCTTTGGAGTGATCTTACCAACGAGAATGTCGCCAGGTTTCACCTCAGCACCAACATACACGATGCCAGCTTCGTCGAGGTTCTTCAGCGCTTCTTCAGAAACGTTTGGAATGTCGCGAGTGATTTCTTCAGGACCAAGCTTTGTATCACGCGCCATCACTTCGAATTCTTCGAGGTGGATGGAGGTGAACACGTCATCGCGAACGATACGCTCGGAAAGAAGGATGGAATCCTCGAAGTTGTAGCCGTTCCAAGGCATGAACGCGACCATAACGTTACGGCCAAGCGCCAGATCACCCAGATCGGTCGAAGGACCGTCCGCAATGATATCGCCCTTACGAACCCGGTCACCCACGTTCACCAGCGGACGCTGGTTGATACAGGTATCCTGGTTGGAACGCTGGAACTTCATCAGGCGGTAGATGTCTACGCCGGACTTGGAAGGATCCAGATCTTCAGTTGCACGAATAACGATACGTGTCGCATCAACCTGATCAACCACACCGCCGCGACGCGCGCCGATAGCAGCTCCAGAGTCACGAGCAACGATTGGCTCCATACCGGTACCAACAAATGGCGCCTGTGCACGAACGAGCGGCACAGCCTGACGCATCATGTTGGAACCCATCAGCGCGCGGTTCGCATCATCGTTCTCAAGGAACGGAATGAGCGAGGCTGCCACGGAAACCAGCTGCTTTGGAGAAACATCCATCAGGTCAACACGATCGGAGGTGACCAGAATGTTTTCACCAGCATGACGACACTGAATCAACTCGTCGGCAAAAGTGCCGTCGTCGTTCATCGTCGCATTGGCCTGAGAAACGTAGTACTTGCTCTCTTCCATAGCGGAGAGATAGACAACGTCAGTCGTCACCTTACCGTCAACAACACGGCGGTATGGGCTTTCAATAAAGCCATACTTGTTCACACGTGCGAAGGTTGCCAGTGAGTTGATCAGACCAATGTTCGGACCTTCCGGTGTTTCAATCGGACAGATACGACCATAGTGGGTTGGGTGAACGTCACGAACTTCAAAGCCTGCGCGCTCACGGGTCAAACCACCAGGGCCGAGTGCTGAAAGACGACGCTTGTGCGTTACTTCAGAAAGCGGGTTGGTCTGGTCCATGAACTGAGACAGCTGGGAAGAACCGAAGAACTCACGAACAGCAGCTGCAGCAGGTTTTGCGTTGATCAGATCCTGCGGCATGACAGTGTCGATCTCAACAGAGCTCATACGCTCCTTGATCGCACGTTCCATACGCAGCAAGCCAACACGGTATTGGTTTTCCATCAGTTCGCCAACAGAACGAACACGACGGTTACCAAGGTTATCAATGTCATCGATTTCGCCGCGACCATCACGAAGATCGAGCAGCAGACCGATAACAGAAAGGATGTCTTCCTTGCGCAGAACACGAACAGTGTCTTCACACTCAAGGTCAAGACGCATGTTCATCTTCACGCGGCCAACAGCGGACAGGTCGTAGCGCTCAGCATCGAAGAACAGAGACTGGAACATAGCCTCGGCAGTTTCGATGGTTGGCGGCTCACCTGGACGCATAACGCGGTAGATGTCGAACAGAGCACCTTCACGGCTGTCATTTTTGTCAGCTGCAAGGGTGTTGCGGATGTATGGACCAACGTTAACGTAGTCAATGTCCAGAACAGGCAGATCGTGGTAGCCACGCTCAACCAGCTCGGCCAGCAACTTCTCAGTCAGCTCTTCACCAGCTTCGGCGTAGATCTCACCGGTTGCCATGTCGACAACGTCTTCAGCAAGGTACTGACCAAACAGTTCCTCATCAGTGCCCTTCAGAGCTTTAACGCCCTTCTCGGTCAACTGACGGATTGTACGAGCGGTAATCTTCTTACCAGCTTCAACAACCACTTCACCGCTGGCTGCATCGATCATGTCGTTGACAGCTTTGGTGCCCTTCAGACGCGCACCATCAAACGGCATGGACCAGCTGTTATCGCCGGTACGCACGTATTCGATACGGTTGTAGAAGGTATTCAGAATCTCTTCGCTGTCCAGACCAAGTGCCATCAGCAGGGATGTCACAGGGATCTTACGACGGCGGTCGATACGCGCATACACAATGTCCTTGGCGTCGAATTCAATATCGAGCCAGGAGCCACGGTAAGGGATCACACGTGCGGCAAACAGGAGCTTACCGGAAGAGTGGGTCTTACCTTTATCATGATCAAAGAATACACCCGGGGAACGGTGCATCTGAGACACGATAACGCGCTCTGTACCATTGATAACGAAAGTACCGTTATCGGTCATGAATGGAATATCACCCATAAAGACATCTTGTTCTTTGATGTCTTTAACGGATTTTGCGCCAGTATCTTCATCCACATCAAACACGATGAGGCGAAGCGTCAGCTTCAGTGGCGCAGCGTAAGTCATATCACGCTGGCGGCACTCTTCCACATCATACTTTGGTGCTTCAAATTCGTAATCTACGAATTCAAGAAGGGAATTGCCTGCAAAATCCGAAATGGGGAATACGGACTTAAATACGGCCTCAAGGCCTTCGTCAACACGACCATCCTCAGGTTTACCGACTTGCAAGAATTGGTCATAAGACGCCTTCTGCACTTCGATAAGATTTGGCATAGCCGCTACATCGCGGATGGATCCGAAATACTTACGGACCCGCTTGCGACCGTTGAACGTCTGCGTCATTGTCGCTCCTCGTATCACTCAAGGTGACGGTTCAGAAAAACGACGTTCCGCACAAGGCGGAAGCGTAGCTTTCCAGAACCGTCCACTAAAGGCGCCTTGCAGCACCATCCCCCGTTGGGACGTTTACCCCGGCCGGGAAACCCGCCAGGGTACGGAAAAAGGTCCCGGATTGCTCCGGGACCAATATCTGAAGAACTCAGTCTTACTTGAGTTCTACTTTTGCACCAGCTTCTTCGAGCTTCTTCTTCAGCTCTTCTGCTTCTGCTTTTTCTACGCCTTCTTTAACAGCCTTAGGAGCGGACTCTACGAGCTCCTTAGCTTCTTTCAGGCCAAGACCGGTGATCGCACGCACTTCTTTGATCACGTTGATCTTTTTAGCGCCAGCGTCTGCAAGCACAACGTCAAATTCAGTCTGCTCTTCAGCAGCTTCAGCAGCACCGCCAGCTACAGCAACAGCAGCTACAGGAGCAGCAGCAGATACGCCCCACTCTTCTTCGAGCAGTTTGGACAGCTCAGCAGCTTCCATAACGGTCAGTGCAGAGAGTTCTTCTACGATCTTTGCGAGATCAGCCATTTTTCATTACCTTGTTGTTCGAACCAATATTGGTTTTGACAAAAATTATGTGGTTCCGCCTTACGCGGCTTGGTCCTTCTCGGCGTACGCATTGAAGACGCGAGCGAGCTGCCCGGCCGGTGCGCTTGTAACCTGAGCAATACGGGAAGCTGGGGTTTGGATCATTCCAACCAGCTTGCCACGAAGCTCGTCCAGGGACGGCATCGTTGCCAGTGAGTTAACACCAGCAGTATCCAGGTTAGTTGAACCAAGAGCACCACCAAGGATCACGAAGTTTTCGTTAGCCTTAGCGAAGTTAGCAGCAGCCTTAGGCGCAGCAACTGGATCATCGGAATAAACGATGACAGTTGGGCCTTTGAACAGGTCGCTGATGTGCTCTAGTTCAGTGCCTCGAAGGGCAAGCTTGACAAGGCGGTTTTTAGCAACCTTAACGGTACCACCAGCTTCACGAGCCTCAGCACGAAGCTGAGTCATCTGAGAAACTGAAAGACCCGCGTAGTGCGCAACGACAGCAACACCAGTGTTAGACAACACTTCGTTGAAATCGCTGACGAACTTTTGCTTATCCGCTCTTTCCACTTGCCTTCTCCAGTTGGCAGCAACTTTCATTGCCGCCGGTTTGCCTTTGCCGCATCAAAACTGGGTCAAACCCAGCCTCGAAAACGACGATTAGGGTCCTGTCCCCTTACGCGCCGGAGAGACGCAGCAAGGCAATTTGGTTCGAACCGCAAGGTTGAAGTGCAAGTTTGCATGTCAACCAAATCAGTTCTTCTCCATCTATGCAGGCCTTTCTTAACGAAAACTTAAACCAACGGGCGTTGGCACCTGCAGTCTCGGACAGGGATGCCGAAGGACCATAACAGTCTTTCAGCGGTAAAACCTCCCACACGAAAGCGGGAGGTAAGTCTTATAGAAGAGGTGTTTACTCGGTAATAGAACCAAGTTCAACCTTTATGCCTGGTCCCATCGTGGATGAAAGGGCTACGCGCTTAACGTAAGTACCTTTTGCACCGGATGGCTTGGCTTTGATCACTGCATCAACGAATGCTTTCACGTTCTCTTCCAGCTTGGAAGCCTCAAAAGAAGCTTTGCCAACGCCAGCGTGAATGATACCAGCTTTTTCAACGCGGAACTGTACAGAACCACCCTTGGCGTCTTTAACAGCCTTGGTCACGTCAGGGGTCACTGTACCAACCTTAGGGTTTGGCATCATGCCGCGAGGACCAAGAACCTTACCAAGACGACCAACCAGTGGCATCATGTCAGGAGTTGCAATAACGGTATCGAAGTTGATCGTACCGCCCTGCACTTCTTTAACCAGCTCTTCTGCGCCAACAATGTCAGCACCAGCAGCTTTTGCTTCGTCAGCTTTCGCATCACGAGCAAACACTGCAACACGTACAGTTTTACCGGTACCATTTGGAAGAACACATGCACCGCGAACCATCTGGTCAGCGTGACGTGGATCAACACCAAGGTTGATCGCAACTTCAATGGTCTCGTCAAACTTAGCTGTGCTACCGGACTTAACGACTGCAAGAGCTTCGCTTACTGCGTACTCTTTATTACGGTCGATACCTTCGCGAGCAGCTTTAATGCGCTTACCTACTTTAGCCATGATCTATTACTCCGTAACTTCCACACCCATGGAACGGGCGGAGCCTTCGATCATCAGCATTGCTGCTTCAATATCGTTAGCGTTGAGGTCTTTCATCTTAGCTTCAGCGATCTCACGAACCTGAGCCTTAGTGATGGACGCAACAGTGCCACGACCAGGAGTCGCAGAACCGGACTTAACCTTTGCAGCTTTCTTGATGAAGAAAGAAGCTGGAGAAGTCTTGATCTCAAATGTGAAAGACTTATCGGAATAATAAGTAATGATGGTTGGGCAAGGAGAACCCTTCTCAACATCCTGGGTCTTAGCGTTAAACGCCTTACAGAATTCCATGATGTTCAGACCGCGCTGACCCAGCGCAGGACCAATTGGTGGGGATGGTGTAGCAGAACCTGCTGGCACCTGAAGCTTTAGATAGCCGTCAATCTTTTTCGCCATAATTCTCTCCAGAATGGATCTGTGAAACTGCAACGAGGCGTTTCACTGGATAAGAGAGCGGGCGGTCTGGCTTCCGGAACACCGACGAAAGTGTCCCTCACCTGCCGCCCCAACCCGGACTTAGCCGACTTTGTCGACCTGTCCGTATTCAAGCTCAACCGGGGTAGCCCGGCCGAAGATGGACACAGTCACTTTCAGACGTGCCCGTTCCTCATCGACTTCCTCGACGAGACCAGAGAAGGAAGCAAACGGGCCATCGCTGACGCGAACCTGTTCACCAACTTCAAAGCTGACAGAAGGTTTCGGAGCTTCGACACCTTCCTGAACCTGATTAAGAATACGCTGTGCCTCAGCCTCGGAAATCGGCATAGGCTTCTTGTCATTACCAAGGAAGCCCGAAACTTTCGGCGTATCGTTGATCAAGTGATAAGCGTCATCGCTCATCTCCATCTTCACCAAAACGTAACCTGGGAAGAACTTGCGCTCAGCATCAACCTTACGACCACGACGCACTTCTACGAATTTCTCGGTCGGAACCAGAACCTCGTCAAATGAATCCTCAAGGCCCTGTTGCTGCGCTCTTTCTTTAATCGACTCGGCAACTTTGCGCTCAAAATTCGAATAAGCGTGAACAATATACCAGCGCTTAGCCATCTTAAATCCTGCTCCTATTAAATTTGTCTGAAAGCTTAATTAGAAGCCAAGCAGTATACTGATACCCCAGCTCATAAGCTGGTCAGCAGCAAGGAAGAACATCGCTGCAAAGAAAACCATAATGAAAACCATAAGCGTGGTCACGCCGGTTTCCTTGCGCGTAGGCCAAGTAACCTTCGCGGTTTCCGAGCGAACTTGCTGAATAAATGTAAAAGGATTGGTTTTTGCCATTAGGTCCCGGCCCATTACACGACAGGTGGGCGCGTAGATTCATCCACGCGCCCTATCCCTGAAAAACTCTTCATATGCCACCAGCTTCGAATAATCAAGATCTTTCTGACTCTCGAAGAAATGGCAGGGGCAGCAGGGCTCGAACCCGCGACCTACGGTTTTGGAGACCGTCGCTCTACCAACTGAGCTATACCCCTACAACGTCCCGTACCCGGGACAAAAACCTCAACCTACCAACAATCCAACTTGCCGGAAGGAACCGTGCCGCAATACACACCGCGACACGATAAGTAAAGACTTTTAAAGTCCTTATTCGATGATTTCAGCTACCACACCAGCGCCGACGGTACGACCGCCTTCACGGATAGCGAAGCGCAGACCATCTTCCATGGCGATCGGAACGATCAGCTCAACGGAAACCGCTACGTTATCACCAGGCATCACCATTTCTGTGCCTTCTGGCAGAGAAACAACACCAGTCACGTCAGTTGTACGGAAGTAGAACTGTGGACGGTAGTTGGTGAAGAATGG
>NZ_BMXE01000015.1 GCF_014651595.1 Pseudovibrio japonicus
ACTTCGTCACCAACGTGAACGATGCCACGCTCTACACGACCGGTTACAACAGTACCACGGCCAGAGATAGAGAACACGTCTTCGATCGGCATCAGGAATGGCAGATCACGTGGACGGTCCGGGGTTGGGATGTACTCGTCAACAGCAGCCATCAGTTCAGCGATTTTCTCGGAACCAATGTTTGCGTCGCGATCTTCCAGAGCTGCAAGAGCAGAACCAGCGATGATTGGAATATCGTCGCCTGGGAATTCGTAGGAAGACAGAAGTTCACGAACTTCCATTTCTACGAGCTCGAGAAGCTCTTCGTCGTCAACCTGGTCAACTTTGTTCATGAAGACAACCAGCGCAGGCACACCAACCTGACGAGCGAGCAGGATGTGCTCACGTGTCTGAGGCATTGGGCCGTCTGCAGCGTTAACAACGAGGATCGCGCCGTCCATCTGCGCAGCACCGGTGATCATGTTTTTCACATAATCAGCGTGGCCTGGGCAGTCAACGTGTGCGTAGTGACGAGCGTCGGTTTCGTACTCAACGTGCGCGGTGGAAATAGTGATACCACGTGCGCGCTCTTCAGGAGCACCGTCAATTTCGTCATATGCTTTAAAGTCACCAAACTGTTTGGTGATTGCAGCAGTCAGCGTAGTTTTGCCGTGATCAACGTGGCCGATTGTGCCGATGTTGACGTGCGGCTTATTACGTTCAAATTTTTCCTTCGCCATGGGCGTAGCTCTCTATTTAATCGTAGTTCCGTCGATCAAGGCTTGAAATCTGAAAAAAGACCTCAAGGATTCTTTTAGGACACCTTCAGCGAAACAAGAAGGAATTGGAGCGGGTGAAGGGAATCGAACCCTCGTATTCAGCTTGGAAGGCTGCTGCTCTACCATTGAGCTACACCCGCATTACCAATTTCAAGTCGATGGTGGAGGAGGTTGGATTCGAACCAACGTAGGCATAGCCAGCGGATTTACAGTCCGCCCCCTTTAGCCACTCGGGCACTCCTCCGAGATCGACCAAAATTCTCTATAAGAGAACTTTTTGAAACTCGTTTTGCCGAACACGCCGCTTAACCGCTAAGCAGTTGCGCCGCGTCCTGTGGCGCGGTTTATGCCGCCGGGAGCGCCATCTGTCAACGCCTCTTTTGCACGTGCCTGTGCAAAATCAACAAGGCAGTTAGTTTTCCCCCTTTTTTCTGGGTGAGTAAACCGGCAAATTTCCCGTATGACCTTGCGAAAGCACAGCTCTTCACACTGCCACCGATATTTTTCGCGCGCATTCTCTTTTTCAAAAGCGGCAACAGAACCCGGCAGGAAGCTTCTGCACAAAGCTGGAAACAGACTCGCCGTAACCTAGCAAATTGCGCTTGATGAAATACCTCTTGTAACCCGCCCTTTATGGATTCACAGAAACGACCTTCCCGACTTGATCGACGTTGCCCCTCTTTTCCAAAAGCGCCCTTATAGCAGGCACGCTCGCCCTGCCCGCTTCCAGACCCGATCGATACAACGCATCTTGGGAGCTAATAGCAAAGGTCCCGTAATTACTGCCTCGGGTTGGACGGATGACAACATCAGCACCTTCCAGTGTGCGCTCGTTCAGCTGCGCCCATATAATATCAATGGCTCTTGAGTACACCCCCCTTGCAGTTCTGGGCATTGTTTCAGACAGATCCTGGGCAAGATCCACCGCCACCGTGATTTGAGGATTATAGCGCTTGGCAATTCTGACTGGATTAGGTTCGGCCACACCGCCGTCAATAAGCTCATGCCCATATAACTCTACCGGCTTGAGCAGACCTGGCAACGCCACCGACGCATTAATGGCCGGCGCAATCGGACCACTATTCAGCTCCACAGATTCGCCTGTCTCCAAATCGGTGCCCGTCGCAATAAAGTGGATCTTGAGCTCCTCGAAGGTTTTCGCCTCTATATTCTGGGTAATAAAACGCTGCAGTCGGGAGCCGCCAATAAAACCGCGAGGTAGGAAAAAGGCATCCAGATCCACAAAGTCAGAGAAACCCGTATTGAGCATAATCTCATTGACCTCTTCACTGTTGGCCTTGTCTGCATAAAAAACGCCAATAACACTGCCAGCACTCGAACCCACAATCAGATCAATGGGAATGTCCGCCTCTTCAAACGCCTGAAGAACCCCCAAATGGGCATAGCCTCGCGCTCCGCCGCTCCCCAGAACCAAAGCCAGCTGGGGAGAGGTAATTGGGGGCGGAGGAGGTGCGACAGCAGGCACGGGAACTTCAGATCGTGTTGCACATCCAAGCAACACGACGAAGCATGCGAGAGAAATCGAAATTGCCCGCAAAACATTGGCCGTGCAACAAAGATGATAGCTTTGGACCATATCAAGCATTTATTCTTGATTTAGATAAGATTTTATTAGTTAGCGTGTTGAGACCCTGATTATAGAGTCATTTGGGGTGCGTGGGTCGCACCTGCAAGGAAAGCGATTTCCCGTCCGACGGACGATGATCAAATACATCAAAGAGGAATATTAGGCCTCCCCTCTTTAAATCCCTTGAAGCGCAATAGGCACCGGAGTATCGAGAGGCTATGAGCAATTTTAAAAATCAAAAAAGCACAGGTGGAAATCGGTGGAACCCTGCACAGGGTGACGACCGCCCCAATAAGAAGAAGCGCAATGATGGAAAACCGTCGGGCGGATCTTCAAAGGGCAAGCCCTGGCAGAAGAAATCAGAGGCACAAGAAGGCCCCTTCTATATATATGGCCTTCACACCATTGAGGCCGCCTTCAATAACCCGGAGCGCAAGCGCCACAAACTCCTCGTAACGCAAAACGCATTACGTCGGCTGGAAGAGCGCAATCTGAAGATCGATGTATCGGTTGAAGAGGCAAGCCCGCGCGACAT
Organism: Pseudovibrio japonicus; assembly: GCF_014651595.1. GTDB lineage: Bacteria > Pseudomonadota > Alphaproteobacteria > Rhizobiales > Stappiaceae > Pseudovibrio > Pseudovibrio japonicus. The sequence goes on from NZ_BMXE01000015.1 coordinate 2,882, forward strand.
CGACAAGCTGGTTGGCAAAGACGCCGTTCACCAAGGCGCTGCCCTGCTGGTTGACGCCTTGCCCGAATACGGCCCGGAAGAGCTAAGGGACGGCCAGCTCGTTCTGGCACTCGATCAAGTCACCGACCCGCATAACGTAGGCGCCATTCTCCGCTCCGCCGTTGCCTTGAACGCCGACGCTGTTGTCACCACCCGCCGACACGCGCCCGAAGAAGGCCCGGTCCTCGCAAAAACCGCAAGCGGCGCACTGGACATGATCAAACACGTCCGCGTCCCTAATATGTCCCGCTTTGTCACTGAGATGAGAGAGGAAGGCTATCAGGCAATCGCACTGGACAGTGAAGGCCCTGACTCCGTCGAAAACACCACCTTCACCGATAAGACTCTGCTTGTTCTGGGCTCTGAAGGAAAAGGTGTTCGTGAAGGCGTTCGCAAAAACTGCGACACCCTCGCCCGCCTCGACATGCCAGGCCCAATCAAATCCCTGAATGTCTCCAACGCGGCCATCCTCTCCCTATACGTAGCACGCACAAAAATGGGGCTGTCATAACCTGACAGCCTCTGGCTCTGTTTTTCTATCAAAGAAAAAGCCCCAACCGCTAATCATCTCCGTGCACCACTTGTGATCGAACACTTGGGCAAAACCTAAAGACGACCTCCCTATCCCCTCTCCCATCAACACGGGGCATTAGAAATTACCTCCAAAAGCTTCGCCTCTACTTGCCCGAGCAACCGGAAGACGGCGCTGCCACCAGCAGCGAAACCTGCATGCGCCATGCTTTTCAAATGCGGTAGCCAGCTAACGATCACCCTTCCTGTTTTTTCCGCTTCCAACACATAAGAACGCAAATATCGCGCCTGCATCCCAAACGAACGCACAAACTAACGCAAACACGCAAACCACGAAATCTTCCATCAATATCAATGGGCTGAGACACCTGCATGTGGAAAAGAAACGCTAGAACACCCATTTCAAGCCCCAAATCGACGAAAAAATTCTCTCCTCTGTGAATTCTTCCATTTTTTTGCATTTTTGGGATTTACAAACCCCGCCAGCGCCCGTAAATACCCCTCCAACGAAGACGACGCCGGTATAGCTCAGATGGTAGAGCACCTGACTTGTAATCAGGGGGTCGCGGGTTCGATCCCTGCTGCCGGCACCATTCTTCCTCTTGATTTTACAAGAGAATTTCAAAGCCTCCTCCGGGAGGCTTTTTGCTTTTGTGGCTCTAGTAATCACCCAGTAAGCACACCAAAAGCAGGATATACACCTAGAACAGATTTATACTGACAGCCGCTTGTCACGTACCCCCCTCAAGAAGCGATGACTTTTTCACTCGGTTCATTTCATTAGTTTGAGCGCCAATCGAAATACCAGCATTGCAATTACCGTTAGCATTGTTAGCCCTTCCTGCCGACGCGACCGGATCAAAGTCGACTAGGATTGGTCACGGTACGAGTTTCAATCACATTCCCGGTATTAACTGACGAAACTGGTTCAATCAACATCACCTCACAAACGCCACCAATAGCAACCGGGCAATGTTCCACACCGTGCGGCACAACAATAAATTCGCCTTAACTTATGATCTCGTCGCGGTCACGAAACTTCATCATCAGTTTGCATCTGTGAACGAAGAACATCTCGTCTTCAATGGCATGATGGTGCCAGGTTAGTTCTCCTTCAAACTTGGCGAGTTTGATGTCCATGTTGTTGACCTTACCAGCGACGGTCGAATGCCATGTATCCGTGATTTTAGCAAAAGATTCCTCGAGATTTTCCGGGCCAAATGGCGAGATATGGTTGTTGACGCCTGCTACGTCCCGTTGAATGGAGCGAAGCTGCATTTCAAGTTCTGGGCTGTCTGCAGGATAGTCACCATCCAGCGCTGCTGTTCCAATCGTGAAGCCAGCAGCTCCGGTTTTACGAACAATCTCGATCCGCTCACGAGAACCGATTGAACCGGCCATAATAACTGGCTTGTTCACGGCAGCACAAACAGCCGCCATTAACCCGGTTACGTTTTCAGATGAGCGATAGGCCAACAAGTCCAACCCGTGGACGCCCTCGCGAGAGGCAAGGTCTTCTGCGCTTGCAACAATTTCGTCGATTGAGCCTACCAGTTTGCTTGGGTGCCCCTCGATTTTCCCTGGGAACGGGTAGTATTGAATGCCAGTGTCTTTTAACAGAGGTAAGACCGCATCAACGTGTGTCCCGCCTAACAGGATGTCGACACCAATATCAACTGCGGCTTTGGCCGAAACCAGTTCACTTTCCTCGTCCAGCGAAACGACTTCAAGATAACTGGTCGCTCCGCCATCCTTAATTGCATTGTTCAGATCTCTCAGCTGATCAAACGGCAGGCCCACGTCCTTGAAGCCAATATGATGCACACCCGCAGCTAACGCAGTCGTCAGGTGCTGCGCCGCGTCCTCGACGGTTTCATCATTTCGTGTGAGCATAAAAATAAAGCGTAGACCCATTATGCTACTTCCTTCTGTTTGGCTGCGACCAATCGGCTAGCATACTCAAATGTCGTTTCTAAGCTCGCGGGATCGGCAATCCCTTTTCCTGCTATATCAAATGCGGTTCCGTGGTCAGGACTGGTGCGAACAAACGGCAAGCCAAGTGTAATGTTGACGCCGTTTTCAAGCCCCATGTATTTGACTGGTATAAGGCCCTGATCGTGATACTGAGCGACAACGATATCAAAATGTCCCTGTCGCGCCTGCATGAACACCGTATCACCGGGCCAAGGGCCGGATACATTGATACCTTCCCGGCGAGCGGCCTCAATTGCTGGGGAAATTATTTCAATCTCTTCGCGACCAAAAATCCCACCTTCGCCTGCATGCGGGTTCAAACCTGCCACCGCAACCCGTGGGTTTCTGTATCCAAGGGCAGTTGCGCCTTCGTGTGCAAAGCGTATCGCCGCCATCTGTGCATCAAAATCGGCTGCTTTGATAGCATCAAGCAGGGAACAATGGGTCGTAACCAAAACCGTTCGGATGAGATCGTTCCCAAGCAACATCGCTACGCTTGTACTGCCGCTATAATCTGCAAGGATTTCAGTGTGGCCAGGATATCCAATACCAGCAGCTGAAAGTGCCTCTTTGTGGATTGGTGCCGTTACAATTCCGCTAATCTGGTCAGCAATCGCACACTTGATACTCGCGACAAGCGCGTCAAAGGCTGCCTGCCCGCAATTGGAGGCAATCTCTCCAAAGCTTGGCAATTGCGTAAAACTGGAGGTCACAAGAACCTCGATCGTATCTGGAGCAAACTGCGCTTGAGAAACTTCGTCTATTTCTCGAACAGACAAATCGAGACCCACCACCCCTACAGCACGCCGTACGACATGGGGACAGCCAAATACGATACGCCTCATCCCGTTCAGCTGTCGTCCTAAAGCTAGGGCAATGATCTCAGGACCGATCCCAGCAGGATCTCCCATGGTGATCCCGAGTGGTTGCAACGGAAGCGTCATGTATTTCTCTCCCCTTGCACTTTGGAATTTTTCTTAAGAGCATGAACAGCATCATACAATGAGTTCTCAGACCCAAAACCGCCGGCCTTCATCCCAACTATTAAGTTTCGACCATTTGGAAACGTAGCTCGCCCGATTGGAAAACCAGTTTCAAACTCCCCTAAAAGGGAAAATCGATGTACATGCAATCGATCGAGCAAAACTTTCATGGTTTCGCCACCCGTTGCGATCAAAGCTGTAATTTCCTGTTTCTGCATTACTTCTACCGCTTCATCAGCAAGATCTGACAGAATTGTTTTTGGGTCATTCGCTCTCTCAACAGGCGCAGTGACGCAGGTGGCAAAACGCAAACCGTTAAGCTGTGCCGCCTGTTCATGGCTTATAGGATTGGCGCTCCCAATAACGACAAGCGTGTGCTCGGCAGACGGTTGTTCAGGCGGGGAAAAGCTAAACTGCGACTTTGTCTCTGCGAGTGCGATAGCTAGCCCAGGTGACCCTACCCACAGGACGTCTTCAGGCCTATCAATTGAAGCCACCTGACTGTTTAATTCGGTCTGATTTTGAGCATCCAAAATCACCGCGTTTCGTATGTCCTCACAGACAAGGTCCGCAACCCGAGAAGTCCATGCTGGGTGGCTAGGGTCTTTTGCATAAACACTCTGGGACACCGGTGTACCGTTCACATATTGAACACCACCGACTGTGGTTCGGCCAGCCTCCGGAAACGCAGGTGCGATGACGAGACGGGATCGCCCACTCGCGTTGTAACAGGCCAACAGCTCATCACGGATATGCCCTCTCAGAGTTGAATCTATTGTCTTGCAAAGGAAGGGAACATTTGCCAAGCCACGCGTTGCTAAGCTACTCGCCTTAGCTGCTTCTTTTGCAGTCATCGCCCGACTATCACAATCGACCGAGATAATTTCAGAAGTTACCTTCTCCCACCTTATATGTGCCGCGCCGCACACTTCCGCACTGAGCCCCTTTCGAACGAATGGCGCACTGAAATCTGTAGCACTCGTCAGGTCATCCGCAATGATGCCAAGCAATGGCAATGTATTATGATTACTATTCATTCGGTGACCATATCGAACCACTATGTACTTTAATATCGATATTAGTTGACGAAATATGGTGATAGATAGTCACGAATGAAACGCTCTGACCTACCTTCACTTGATGACCTTCGCGCCTTTGAAACTGTCGCACGCCACGGATCAATGCGTGGAGCTGCAGAAGAACTTGCTTTAACGCACGGGGCAGTTAGCCGTAGAGTCGCCAAGCTTTCGAAGGACCTTGATCTCCAGCTTATTACGCCAGATGGTCGCGGCATCGCGCTTACTCCGGAAGGTGCCAAGCTGGCACAAACGACCGAGCATGCGCTGCAGATGATTTCAACGACCCTATCCTCGCTCCGCAAAGTCCATGTTAGCCAACCAATCGTTGTATCTTGCGAACGCTCTGTCGCCATGAGATGGCTCATACCACGCCTAAGTCAGTTCCAATCCTTACACCCCAAAATTCCTGTTCACCTCTCGGTCGGAGGCGGACCACTGAATCTTTCTGAGGACGGTGTAACCTTCGCAATTCGCCGCTTGGATTTTTCGTTACCGCCCGAGTGGTCTGTTGAGACGTTATTTGAAGAATCTATGGGCCCCGTAATGCAGCCTTCCATGAAACGCGCGTTTCAAGCTGGCGGATATATCGGCCTTGGTTCAAAGACGCGGCCTGGTGCATGGGACAAATGGATTGCAGATCATCCCTCCGCCCCTAAACCAAACGAAATTAGACTGTTTGATCACCACTTCCTAATGGCAGAAGCCGCAGCAAGCGGCTTAGGGGTCGCGCTTTGCCCAAAAGTTGTAGCCATTGACGACATCTCCCGAGGACGTCTTGTCGCGCCCGAAGGGTTTGTACCTGACGGCTCTAGCTATGGATTAATCTCTGCTAAAACACGAAGCTCAATCAAGGAGACCCAAACGTTTGCGAACTGGATCAAAGAGATCTCGGCTCTTTTAGTGTGAATACACGCGTATGGGCCAAGAGGGAAACGGATAAGTCATTCGTGTTCAATTACCCTCACACAGTTGTCACACAACGTAGCCGTAATGTCGGGCCAAACGTAGTACGAGAGCGTTCCTTCGCGCAGCAAGATAGCCGAACATTTTTTATGCATTGCGCGATATGTAGGCGACTGGCGCGCGGCAACGAATTCACTTCACGTTAGATAATCAAGCTGTCTCGATTAGGTATACAAGAAGATTATTGCGCTACACGATTGTAGAAATACCCTGAAAAATCTCTTGTGAAACAGCTGATGGCCGAGAAAATCGACTATAATGCGTGAGAGCAGTAATCTTGGTTAAGACCATAAGAAGCCATAGTCTCATGTCTTCTACTCTCTAACCACGCTATTATAAGTCTGATTGTAGCGTGACAGTTACCGATATTGCACAATTGTGTGGCGATGGCTCTCTAAACAGAACCATATTAGAGGCGCCTAATCATCAGATAAGAATTGCGCTTGAGCCTGCTACTCAAGCGCAATTTACTCTATTAGATGAAGAGGAAGTCATCCTGATGAAGGTCCGACTTTGATACTCCATTCAGCGTAATTGAGTTGCTATCGTCGAGCATTATGACGACGTTTCCATCCTCATCGCTGGTGGCTGCAAGTAGGGCGTCAAAGTCAGCAAAGACATTCGTATCAAGCTGAATGACGTCTTTATCGCCAGCTACGGCGGCAAAATCGGCAATCACATCGTTTCCGAACGTAGTACCGCCAAACACAAACGTGTCTGAACCAATGCCACCGATTAGGAGATCGTTACCTGAGCCACCATCAAGGATGTCATCACCACCATTGCCTCGGATTGTGTTATTGTGCGCATCTCCAATTAGTTTATCCGCATAGGTGTCACTGCCGCTGATATGTTCAATAGACACATATGTGTCACCTGATGCGTCACCGGAGTTTTGCGTTTGGTCCTCAAGGTTGACCGTAACCCCAGCCTCAGACCAATAATAACGCACTGTGTCTTCGCCACTGCCGCCGTCCAGATAGTCTGCACCAGAACCATGCCCATTTAGGACATCAGCCCCGGCTCCACCTTCAAGATGATCATTTCCATCCACGCCATACAGGTTGTTGGCATTGTCATCTCCAATGAGAACGTCATCAAATTGAGAACCTTCCACATTCTCAATATTCACCAGAACATCACCGGTTGCATAACCACCGTCGACCGCACCACTTGCGAGGTCGACATGAACTGCTGCATCTGAATCAGAATAACGAACAAAATCCCGACCAGTGCCGCCATCAATATAATCGGCACCTTCGCCACCATAAAGATAATCATCACCTCCAGCGCCATAGAGCTTGTCATCACCTCCATTGCCCCGGATTTTGTTATGATTCGTGTCCCCAATTAGTATGTCGGCATAGGAGTTACTGCCGCTGATATGTTCGATCGACACATAGGTGTCACCTGATGCGTCACCGGAGTTTTGCGTTTGGTCCTCAAGATTGACCGTAACGCCAGCCTCAGACCAATAATAACGCACTGTGTCTTCGCCACTGCCGCCGTCCAGATAGTCTGCACCAGAACCGTGCCCATTTAGGACATCAGCCCCGTCTCCACCTTCAAGATGATCATTTCCATCCACGCCATACAGGTTGTTGGCATTGTCATCTCCAATGAGAACGTCATCAAATTGAGAACCTTCCACATTCTCAACATTTACCAGAACATCACCGGTTGCATAACCACCGTCGACCGCACCACTTGCGAGGTCCACATGAACTGCTGCATCTGAATCAGAATAACGAACGAAATCCCGACCAGTGCCTCCATCCATATAATCGGCGCCTTCGCCACCATAGAGATAATCATCGCCTCCAGCACCATAGAGCTTATCATCGCCTCCATAGCCCCAGATTCTGTTATGATTTGCATCGCCGGTAATATGGTCAGCAAATGCATCACTACCTGCGACGTACTCGATGGACTCATAGCTATCGCTAGCAGCGTCGCCAGCATTCTGTGAAGGATCGCCTAGATTTACAGTTACCCCGCTCTCCGACCAGCGGTATCCGACAGTATCGAAACCGTCACCACCACGAATAAATTCACTAAGCGAAGTGCCGGATATCGAAACACCGCCATCAGTCCCGACCAACTCAAGTCGACCATCATCTGAAATGGAGACCGAGCTTAGCGTTGGATGGTTACCATGACCATGGACAACCACTTGGATCGTTCTTGTTGTTTGTCCGCCATAATTGTCCGAAACTGTATAGGAGAATGTGTCAGTCGCCAGTTCACCAGGAGCCAAGTGCTCAAACTGACCATTCTGATCATATTTGAACTTCCCATCTTCCAGAACAACAGAGCCTATTGTCTCGCTGTCATCAACGGCAAGCGAAATCTGGTCGGTAATGTCAACATCTATAATCTCAGGTGTAAAGAAAACACTTGTTTCGCCTGTTGGGGACGTATCAATTGTTCTAGCCACCAATTCTGAGTTTTCCTCGGTTGCCAGAACAGTCTTCATGACCATCCCGCCATTGCCGTCGTCGACCATGTATGAAAAGCCATAGACATCACTTGCAACGGGCGCATCGTTGGCCCCAATTATGGTAATGGTCGCCGTCTTGGTAACAGATCCGCCATTTCCGTCATCGATGGTATAAGTAAAGCTATCATTAGCTGTTTCTCCAACGGCGAGATGCTCAAACTGGCCGTTCGGATCGTAGAAGAATTTACCATCCAGATGAGAGACTTCACCTGTTGTCCCACTGGCATCAAAGGTGACGATGTGCGTGTCAGAAAGATCAACATCTGAAAACACGGGCTCAATCAGAACTCCATCATCTTCCGAGGTGGATGTGATGATATCAGAGACAATTGGCGCATCGTTCGTGCCGTTGATCACCACGCTGACTTGCTGGCTGACCGGACCACCATCAAGAACAACAGTGTAAGTCAGCTTAATGCTGTCCGTGCTAGACAAATAGTCAAACAGTGTAGCTGGTGCACTAAACACAAGGTGCACTGAGCCCTGCGCCTCATCGGCGGCCCGCTCAACGTGATCAACACCGAGCAAACCCAACAGCACATCGCTTTCCAGATTGCCCGAAGACCCGGACACGGACACATCCGTTACACTGACCTCATAGTCCGAACCTGTGGTATCAACATCACTAAAGATAAGCTCAATCTGTCCGCTCACCGGCGCAAGATCATTCGTATCTTGCAGTCCCAGTGTCTCATTGATCACCCCATAGGCACCAAAAGCATCCGGTTTGAACACATAGACAGCACCTGCGTTCGAGGCACTAGTAGCACGATCATAATCCCCCACAGAGATTTCGCCGGATGAGCTGATGGCAACAGAAATACCAAAGCCACCTGAATACGCTCCTTCTGGAGCCGCCAGCTTGTATTCAGTATATCCCCCCTGCTCGTCTGGAACAAAAACATAAACGGCAGAACTCGCTCCGACAACGATGACTCCATCGTCATTAACCGCAACGGAGCGGCCGAACCAATTCGAAATTGCCCCATCAGATGCCGTCAGCTTAACATGGGTATGCCCGCCAGAATCATCAGGTGCATAAACATACACAGAGCCAGAATGCTCTCCTTGAACGTGGTTCTTATAAGAACCAACAACAACGATGCCCACATCATTAACCGCGACGGCACTGCCAAAATAATCGCTCTCTGCCCCATCAGGTGCTGTCAGCTTTATCTGCTCATACCCCTCAGACCCATCAGGCACATATACATAAACTGAACCAGAATCCTTCTCTCGGTCATCATCAGCATAAGCCCCAACAGCAATTAGGCCAGTGTCACTGATGGCAACGGAATAGCCAAAAGTATCATGTTGCGCTCCGTCAGATGCAATCAGTTTTACATTTGAATATCCGCCGGCCCCATCAGGAACATAAACATAAACAGAACCGGAGGCAGAGCCCCAGTCATCATCACCGTGTGCACCAACAACAATCACACCAGTATCATTTACCGCAAGAGAATAGCCAAAATAATCGCCCTCTGCTCCATCTGGGGCTGTCAGTTTAATCTGCTCATACCCCCCAGATCCATCAGGCGTATATACGTAAACAGAACCACTAGGATCATCACCGGGAGCACCAACAACAATCACACCAGCATCATTAACCGCAACGGAGCGGCCAAGATTATCTGACCGCGCCCCATCAAACGCCGTCAACTTGATTTCCTTGACACCGCCAGATCCATCAGGCGCATACACATATGCAGAACCAGAATCCTTTCCACGATCATCATCAAGGCGCGCACCAACAACAAGCACGCCACTTGCATTAATCCCAACAGACCAGCCAAAATGATCCACGGAAGTACGCCCATCAGAAGCAACAAACGTATCAATGAATGGCTGCACCTGTGTGGCAACAATCACCGGAACATCATTTGCCCCGTTGATGGTAATCGTCGCAGTCTTCGTAACCACTCCGCCATTGCCATCATCTACAGTGTAGGTGAAGTTATCGGTTGCGGTCTCACCAACCGCAAGATGCTCGAACTGACCATTCGGATTGTACCTGAATTTACTGTCGACAAGCGACACTTCACCTGTCGTACCACTGGCATCAAACGTGATGGTGTGGGTGTCAGCGCTATCTACATCTGTGAACACTGGATCAATCAGCACACTATCGTCTTCTGAAGTGGACGTGGCAATGTCTGAGACAACCGGTGCATCATTGGCCCCGGTGATGGTCACTGTGACCGTTCTGGTGACCGGCTCAGCTGTTCCATCACTCACCGTATAGGTGAAGGTATCAGTTGCTGTCTCGCCAACAGCCAGATGCTCAAACTGGCCATTCGGGTTGTACTGGAAGGTGCCGTTAACAAGAGACACTTCGCCTGTTGTACTACTTGCATCAAACGTGATGGTGGCTGCATCAGATGCATCCGGGTCAATATAGGCAGGCTCAATTAGAACGCTATCATCTTCTGGGGTCGAGGCAGCAATATCAGAGACAATTGGCGCATCGTTGGTGCCGACGATGGTAACGGTCACCGGTTGGGTGGCAATCCCACCGTTACCGTCGTCCAGCGTCACGGTGAACACAAGTTCCACCTGTTCACCTACTGCAAGATAATCAAACACCGTGGAGGCAGCAGAAAAGGTCAGATCAATGGAACCTTCCACACTTGCAGCAGAAGACGTCACTCCAGTAACGCTCAGCAAAGCTTTGAGGTCATCGTCACTTAAGGATGACAAGCCGGAGGTGACACCGGTTGCGCTAACATCTGTAATGCTGGCGGTATGAGCGTCATCAGACACATCCACATCCGTAAAAGACAGCTGAAGGCTCTGGGTGATCGGAAAAGTATCGGTAGTCTCAAAAAGATTGAATTCTGTACTAGGTGCATTCGATGGCCCATCCTTGTAATTGATGATGTAGGTACCATCTTCATCTGGCTGAAATACATATACTGTGCCCGTTCTATTTTCGCCAGCTTGGTTAGCACCAATCGTAACAATTCCATTATCATCGATCGCAACAGATTTACCAAAATAGTCAGTAGATCTCGCATCCGGCGCGACTAACTTATACTCTGTGTACCCGCCGATTAAATTCGGGACAAAAACATAGGCACTCCCTTTCAGAGCTCCATCTTCAATATCAGTTTCAGCGCCTACCACGACTACACCGTTGGAGTTGATCGCAACAGCTCCGCCAAACCTTTGCAAACCCTCGGCATCTGAAACAATTAACTTCGTTTCAACATACCCGCCTTGATCATCTGGCATGTATACGTAAGCAGCGCCAGACTGATCTCCAGCATAATCGCTATACGGTGCGCCAACTACAATTATGCCTGTTTCGCTTACCGCAACGCTTGAACCAAACAAATCACTATTTTCACGATCAGAAGCGATAAGAATTCTAGAACGAGAATAGTTACCATCTCCGTTTGGATTATAAACGTATACGGCACCCTGGTTACTCCCACCAAAGTCTGCATATGGAGCTCCTGCAACAATTGTCCCAATGTCATTAACCGCTATGGAGATTCCTAATGCATCACCTTTCTCCAAACCAGTCGCGAGCTTTGTAGTTGAATACCGGCCTCCAGAATCAATTTCATAAATGTACAATGCCCCAACATCAGCTTTGTCGTCTTCATCGTCATCCCCATTGCGAGCACCAACGACTAGTAGGCCATTATTGTTCAAAGCTACGGAAACACCAAAAGCGTCACGTTCTTCGCCGTCAGGAGCGGTAAGTTTTAGCGTCCTACTGCTTCCAGATCCGGTAGGTTGATACACATAGACCGAGCCCGAGTTTTCACCTCTAACATCATCCCCTGTTGCCCCCCAAGCGATCATATCCTGATTATTGATTGCGACAGACTGCCCCCAGGCATCATTAGGTTCACGGTCAGGTGCGACGATTTTTTGCTCTATGTACTCACCCAACTCATTCTTTTGATAAATATATAAGGCTCCTGCATCTTCAATTGGCCCATCGTCAGCTAATGGCGCTGCTACAACCAGTGTACCGTTGGCATTCACTACTATCTTGTTTCCAAACCTATCTAAATGCTGACCATCAGAAGGGGATACAATCTCAGGGAAAATGGCAACCGTGCTAGTCACAAACACCGGCGCATCATTAGCCCCATTGACGGTGACAGTGACCGTTTTTGTGACAACATCCCCATTGCCATCATCAACCGTGTAGGTGAAGCTGTCAGTTGCCATCTCACCAACAGCCAGATGCTCAAACTGACCATTCGGGTTGTACTGGAACTTGCCGTCGACAAGAGACACTTCTCCTGTCGTGCTACTGGTATCAAACGTGATGGTGTGAGTGTCAGCGCTATCTACATCTGTGAACACCGGCTCAATCAGCACTTTATCGTCTTCTGAAGTGGACGTGGCAATGTCTGAGACAACCGGTGCATCATTGGCCCCGGTGATGGTCACTGTGACCGTTCTGGTGACCGGCTCAGCTGTTCCATCA
>NZ_BMXE01000016.1:0-491 GCF_014651595.1 Pseudovibrio japonicus
GACGCGACATATGTTGCACTGGGTAAGGCAGATGGTACCTTTTCTTCAGAAATAATAACAGCCACAACGTCATTTGCCGCCAATTCTGGATGGGGCAGTGCCCAATACGAACGTGTTGTTGGCGATGTCAATGGCGATGGTCGAGTTGACATCATTGGTTTCCTCGACGACGCGACATATGTTGCACTGGGTAAGACAGATGGTACCTTTTCTTCAGCCATAACAGCCACAACGTCATTTGCCGCCAATTCTGGATGGGGCAGTGCCCAATACGAACGTGTTGTTGGCGATGTGAACGGAGACGGCCGAGTAGATATTGTTGGGTTTGGTGATAATGCGACGTTTGTTGCACTGGGTAAGGCAGATGGTACCTTTTCTTCAGAAATAACAGCCACAACGTCATTTGCCGCCAGTTCTGGATGGGGCAGTGCCCAGTACGAACGTGTTGTTGCCGATATAAACGGAGACGGTCGAGCAGATATTGTTGGTTT
>NZ_BMXE01000016.1:501-827 GCF_014651595.1 Pseudovibrio japonicus
AAGCGTGTTGTTGGCGATGTGAACGGAGACGGCCGAGTAGATATTGTTGGGTTTAGTGAAGACGTCGTGCTTGTTTCTCTAGGGCGGTCTGATGGTTCCTTTGGAGAGATTAAGCAGGCGCACAACGATTTTGTCGTAGCTTCTGGCTGGTCCTCTCAGGACCTTTATCCGCGTATGCTTGCCGATATAAACGGAGACGGTCGAGCAGATATTGTTGGATTTAATCAAGATGCCACATTTGTTGCCTTAGGACAGTCTGATGGTTCCTTTGGAGAGATTAAACAGGCGCACAACGATTTTGTCGTAGCTTCTGGCTGGTCCTCTCA
>NZ_BMXE01000016.1:837-1129 GCF_014651595.1 Pseudovibrio japonicus
TTTTGGAGAGATTAAACAGGCGCACAACGATTTTGTCGTAGCTTCTGGCTGGTCCTCTCAGGATCTGTATCCTCGGATACTAGGTGATGTGAACGGGGACGGCCGAGCAGATATTGTTGGGTTTGGAGAAACTGGTGTATCGGTTGCAATGGGTATTGCTGATGATGTACTGAGTGGAGGTGCTGGAGACGACACATTTGTGTTCACCGGTGGATCCTTCGGGCACGATGTTATCACTGATTTCGTCGCGGGAGCAGGGTCTGAAGATTCCATTCGCTTTGCCACGGATTTC
>NZ_BMXE01000016.1:1139-12213 GCF_014651595.1 Pseudovibrio japonicus
GCGGATGCTTGGTGATGTGAACGGGGACGGCCGAGTAGATATTGTTGGGTTTGGAGAAACTGGTGTATCGGTGGCAATGGATATTGCTGATGATATACTGAGTGGAGGTGCTGGAGACGACACATTTGTGTTCACCGGTGGATCATTCGGGCACGATATTATCACTGATTTCGTCGCGGGAGCAGGGTCTGAAGATTCCATTCGCTTTGCCACGGATTTCTTTGCAGATTTTAACGCAGTCCTTGCAGCAACAAGTAATAGCGGGAACAATGCTGTAATTACGTTTAACGACGGTAATTCAGTAACCCTGAATGGCGTAGACAAGGCGGATCTACATGCCGATGATTTCCAATTCGTTTAATCAAGGTGTCGCTTAATACAAACGAACCCCGGGGAAAAAAACTCCGGGGTTTCTATTCTCTTCGCCGCTCACCTGCTATTTCGAACCAGCCTTCTTCTTGGCTCCTGCGCTATTTTAGCGAAGCATTGAAACGCACGATTCTATTGCTTCTGCCATTTGTTGCTGGATACGTTCTTTGAGAAGTCAGTTGAGGTAACTAACGCTTTTGATCCGGTCCCTCATGGAAGGGCATAATAAAGTTTGTATAATCACATCCCGGGAACCCGTTCTCCTCGCTAAGGTGAACCGTTAACTTCATATCCTTGCGGTTTGGAGAGCTTCTCGCATCATCGGCCAGCTGCAAAAAGTAGAGACATTACAAACTTTATTATACCTGCACAACTCATTGTGAATGTATAATAATTTCTGCACACAACGGGCTTCTTGCATAATAATTCTTGCACACAAGCCGAGTTATTGCACGTTTTAGCTCACCATCTGTTCCATTCCGGTGCGGCGGCACGCTAACTAAGTCGGGAGCGTTTGGTGGCGTATTAGTCAGCATAGATAGACACACCCGTTGATTCAGCCAATTCTCTTCGCCGCTCACAGGAAGTGGTGTGGGAGACACCTGCCGCAGGTGCAACTTGGTAATGCTGATCGAAGCACGTAGTCTAGCGCGAGCAACGCGGAACTTTTCTTCGAAAGGGCATGACCATCTTCGCCATGGCTGCACTTGCAGTTCCTATGTCTTGTCCCATTGTCCACCCCTGCCTTCGTGATGTTGGGCCCAGTCACCCCCGTGCTCAAATCATGCGATTAATCCAATCGGAATTGATAGAGACTGCTCAACTGGGGGTACCCAATAGACCCGATAGGGGAGATGGCGTTCTCACAAGGGAAGCTTAGACCGCGTAACTTACGTATCAGACTCTTTGAAGAGAATTTTGTTGGGCACGATCAATGATGAACCATTCGACAACCGATAAATAAACTTCGTTAGTTTAATGCTGGTGCTGCCGCAAGATAGCCGCAGGCAATCCGGTAATGTCGACACCTACTTTATAGCAGGCTATACAATGCTTGGTGATACCTAGGTGATGACCATTATCGTTGTTGAATACATCAGAGGAAACTGAACTACTACACACGTTTTGGTTCCATTTGATTTTGAGCAATGCAACTCTTTGGCAACTCAGGTCGCGCTCGGGAGCTTTAATTCAGGGTCTAGTTGAAGCGGGGTTTTAGCACGATTTACCCCGTGCAGCTTCATGATGCCTCTTGGGGTACCGTTTTTGCCGATGCGAATGGCTTTGCCTACTTCATTGGGGAAGATATTGGAACGCAGATCCCTGAGAATTTGACGCCCATGTCCAAACGGAGCCAGGAAATCAATGCACCAAAGCTGATCTCCGTCAGTCCAATCTTCTGGTTGGAGATTGTAGTCGCCAGACAAATACTTAGCCTCAACCTCGCTGGTTAGGTGTGCCCAAGTGATGAGGCCGATTGGACGTGCTTTACTTCTATATATCCTGAACTGGTTTAGATGGATTGGTGGAAGGAATACGGCGCCAATATCATTAATTTGATATTCACTGTGCAGCCTTGACGCCAGCAGTAAATACGTAATCTCTCCCAGTATTTGAATGCGTTTGGAAGCAGACAATCGAGTGAATAAGCCATTATCAGGATCAAAGAACGTTTCGGATGAGCTAGTGGAGGTATGGTTCACAATCTGTTTCTTTCGTGAGACTTAATCATCAATCAGCTGTGCTTAACAGCTTGCAACCTATTTTTCGAAATATAAAGCAAGAATTTTTCTAGGGTTACTAGCATAACTCGGTTCTGCAACAGGGGTATTTATACTTCCTACGCTGTCTGAAAGTGACATTCGAGAATACTACACTGAAATAATATAATGTGATCTTTATTCTAATCTTAATATTATTTTATTCTTCAGCTTGGCGTAAGTTTTTGAGAGCAGCGTTTCTGGAGTACAGGCCAAGACAATGAACATGAATAACTCCAGATAGAGATATCCGGAGATGCATAGATATTTTTTTGGCCAAAAAGTTCGATTGGGTAAAAAGGATTCTGAATTTGAGAGCTACGTTCGCCAACTGATACCACCCGGTGGTAAATTGCGGATAATTTACTCATGCCGGCATTGAACGATGCAGCAAGTCGACCTGGGGTAATAGTTGCTTACAGCGGCGTGCCATTCGATGGGAATTACTACGGCGAGAGCGCTATTTACAAACGGCATTTACGGTAATGATAGTGACTTCTATCCGACTTCAATCTCAGGAACGGAACCAGATTTTCAAAGGGACTACAAGACGCAATGCCAGATCTGATTTTAGTTATAAAGCCAAACCCAATCCGCACTAAATAGCTGGTATTGCAAAAAGCAGTATGAAGTACGGATTGTTATTTATGGTTATGCATTCGGTGGTTGTAATCTACTTAATTTCGGACTGAATAATTAGGTTGTTTTTTGTTGGGAGCCTCGTTGGTGGCGACCAACTGCTTTCCGCGGTGCTGAGATAACTCACCTGCTATAAACATATGGGCTTAAATGAAAATCTCACTCCGTTTCAAAGTTCTCTGGACTCTTTCGCTGAACCTTGCGTGCTTGCTCTCGTTCTTGGCTTATTCGGAAGCGCAAACCCCAGCTCAGCACCGAAAAATTCTGGATTCTGTTGATTTAAGTGATCGTGATTCAAAGTTGGGCCTCAGAATCATTTGGGATCAAAATAATCTAATTCCAAACTGCAGGGAAAATTATGCTGAAACGATGCCGGGTCGCACGTGTGACAGACGCACATTTCAATATATTGATGGACCATCTAAGGTCCCGCGGAATGAAAAAGAGTATAAGACGCCTATCGACTTTCTCCCGAATACTTTGGCAAATAGTTTGGCGTTTTCCACTGGCGTCGGTGGCAATTATACCGTTCATGAACGGTGCACTGAAAAAGAAATACAGGCATTAGCTGAGTGGGCGAAGGCTAACCAGAAATTACAGCGGGATGATGTTCTAACGGTATCTTACCTCTCGCCAAACGATCCGTGGGCCTTTTGCTTTCATGAAGATAGTTGGGCATGGGATACTGACCTTCGACAGGGCATTGAACGTGTTTTCCAGAACCAGGTGTTTTGGATATGGCGGGGCGGCGAAGTTGTTGGCACTGCCAGTTGCTCAATTGCACGCCGTTCTCCTGGAGGAGGGCGTAATTATAAATCAAAGATTTTTCCCCAATGCAGCATTGAGCTGAACTTCGGCCAAGGGGATTACCAGATGAGGATAAGTCCGTTCCCTGCCGCCAACCTGCGCGTCATGCTCTCGCGGCTAGGTCCGATGACACGAGATTTTTGGATGCGTTTTGAGGAAACCATCGCATTACATGATTTTGATAAAGATCTCTTCTTCCCCAAAGTCCACTTTAGCGATCGCACCCAGAATATTTTAAAGCAAATTGAGGAACAAGTTAGATGAACGTAGTTATTGATGAGGCGACCATAAAGCGAGCACTGGAGCTAAATGACAAAGGGCTCCATGCTGAAGCCTATATGCTGCTGACGCTTGCAGGTGATAATTATGCAGCTTCCGCTTATCGGATCGTATCCGGGCTCGATAACATATATGTGCAGGTTGTTCAAAACATCTGGGAGAATGAGAGACCGGGAAGCGTTGCTCTGGATTGGGAAAATGTTGCTGGGGTGCATCAACGTAACTACCTAAATTATTTGCGTCTGAATAACGGACGGTTACCAGATACAAGGTTTATCGAAGACTCGTATGCTGATGCGCTCGATGATTTTGGTTACCCTCCTCATATGGCAATTGATATCGTACTCAACACACTTAACGAAGGAGTAGAGGGAGATTACGTAATACTGGTCGGAGAAACCTGGGTGACAGTAGACGTTTCTGTCAAATGGTATGAAATTCTTGGGCTTAACAACGAAAGGTATGCAGATACGCATTTAACGCTTGAAGATGCTGGAGCTGCGCGCGCCGCGCTAGAGCTTGTTTACGCAACTGTGGGCCCAGCATTTGATTTTGATACATCATTCGATGAGCTCTTTCGTCTCATCGGTGCATCAGCATTTAAGGACGCAACATTTTATAGCGTTGCCGATGCCCTGGAAGCCTTATTTGCAGAAAATTCTAACCCCAGTTATGACGAAATCGCCGCTGTCTTAGTCGATCTCCAGGAAACTAGCCCATGGATTACTACAGACAGTTTGCAGTTTGTTCAAAGTGTGTTTGAAAACCTGCCCGATAACTATAAAACTGGTTGGGATAAAGCACCCCAACTTATGGCACTACTTAGAGACGTTTTAGAAACAGAGAACGGCCTCTGTTTCCTTCCGGGCACTCCGATTTTGTTGCCAGACGGTAGTGAGAAGCGGATTGAGGAGATTGTGGTTGGGGATTTGGTACAGTCCTACAACGCATCAGGAGATCTGGTGGTCAGCCGTGTGTCCAAGGTCTTCCATAACCAGTCACAACATATCTTAGATGTCTTTGGCCTGATGGTGACGCCGGGCCATGTAACGTACTGCGGCGAGGGCCCTTTTGCGGGCCAGCATGTACCTATGATTGATATCTTGCGCAGCGACGGGGCGTTGATGAAAAGCGACGGCACCTTGGTGCGTGCGTCAACTGGCTGTGTTGTTGGTAGTGAGGGCGATGCACTGATTTGGGCTGTGACCGGTGAGCGTCGGGGGGATGGTACAGTGGCCATCAAGGAGAAAGCGCAGATCCGTGCCGGTTCTCGGTTTATTCTGGACGATGGCCGCGATATCTGCTTGCTGGACCTGATTAAAGCAGCTGGCGGCGCGCTGACGGGCGATGGGTCGATCAAGCTGAGTGGTTCAGAAGCAGCGCTGCCGTTCCATTGGATCTTCAGTGAAAGCTTGCCTGCTCCGGAAGACTATGTGCTTCAACGTTCTCAGCTCAGCCTTAAGGAAATTTATGGGGCTGGCAAATGGGAGGGGGGCGCCTCCAACTTTAGCGGAGAGGGATTACTTGGCATGCGCAAGCTCGTTACGCGAAGCACGGCACAAATTGCTGCTGGCACGCCCAATATTCCATTCAGCTTGCTGGATAAATCAAATTAATCTTCTTTTTCTGTTTTTCGGGGCACTCGGTTGAGGCCCCCCTGACGTATTGCGAACTCTCTTATGACCAAGTCCCTAGAACTTACTGGTGCCCATGCACCAGCCTTTGACTGCCGCGCCGCTTTACACTCTATAGTTGAGCCATCTAATAATATACTCTCTAAGAGTTTAAAGCGCTCCTATCTTTCGTATTTGTCTGAAGATGGAAAGTCTTTCGTCACCTATAATTTCGAGGTGGAGGGCACCCATACCTATATTGCCGGTGGTGTTCGTGTTCACAACGAAAGCACCCTTGAGCAGCACATTGTCAATCAAACGCAGCTCGGGGCGCTCCAGGAGTTGTTCGGAGATGACTTGCATGTTGTCCCGATTGGGGATGGGACATTCATATACGGGATTGATCGCAATCGTGAACTCATTCTCAATGATGGGACCGTTGTTACCTACGGAGAGCTGGCCGACCAAACCAATGAGATGACCGCCTCGCTTGGTGATATTCTGGCGGATACCTTTTCCAATATTCCCGGTTATATCCAAAATATGGCGCCAGGCATCATTGCTGAGCTGATAAATGGGGCTGACCTGAATGATGTTGCTGAAAAGTATGCCACCATCCTTGCGGTCAATATTGGTGTAGATGGCCTTGCAAAGCTGTTTAATCTTGAAGGGGCACAAATTGCGATCGATCCGCAAAATGGTCTGCCCATTATTGATGACATTGAGTTCTTTGATACGGTAGCTGGACAGGAAATCAAGGGCGCGATTGTCCAATTTGCTGTTGTTGCAGCACTTAGTGGCAAGGACATGGACGGCAGTGATTATGCGCAACTTGCTGCAAATCAATCCATTAAGGCTGCAGTTTCATATGTCGTAAAAACTTACGCTGGCAACTGGGCAGTTGACGTTGTTAAGTACGCGTCTGTTGCTGATGGCGCTGCAAACGAAGTTGTGAACCTAAGCCCAGAAGGGGCAGCGGCGGTTGCGGCGGCGGTCACGTTTTTTAGCAACCTTATTGATCATGGGTTTGATGATTTTGGACAAACCCTTATTGAAACTGCGGTTGCGGCGGCAACAACCTATATCGGACAAGTAATTGGCACCGCTCTGATACCAGTTCTCGGCCCACTCGGTCCCATAGTCGGCTCCGTTATTGGCTCGCTTCTTTCCAGCCTGTTTGGCGGGCTGTTCAGTAAACTACCACCGCCACCGCCGCTGACCCATATTGAGACCAATGACGACGGCACCCAGACAATTTACATCACTGACCACTCCAAGGGCTATGGCATCAAGGCCCGAGACGGCTTTGACGATACGCTTGTCGGCGGGATGCGTCAGGACCGACTGATCGGTTCCGACGGCGACAACGAACTTCATGGGCGTCATGGAGACGATCTCCTCTTTGGTCAGGAAGGAGACGATACGCTGCTGGGTGGTGCGGGTCATGATCTGATGGACGGCGGTTCTGGTCAAGATGTCTTGATTGGTGGTAATGGCAATGACGTGATTTATGGTGACAGTGCAGCTGATCACAGAGAGACCGGTTATGTTCAAGACGAAGCCGTCGAGACTAAAGGTGAAGTAGATGACAGCATCTCCGGCTCCGATGACAGTGAAGATACACCCGATGATGGCGGCGGCGATGACCCTGATATCGAGCCAACAGGAGAAGATGCCTATTCAGATGTGATTATCGCAGGTGCGGGTAACGACCAAGTGTTTGCAGGGCGCGGCAATGATTATGTGAAAGGCGAATACGGCTCCGATATTCTTCTGGGTCAATCCGGAGATGATATCATCGACGGAGGCGCTCATGACGACTTCCTGGATGGTGGAGATGGAAATGATAGCCTGACCGGAGGTGCTGGAGATGACGAAATCTTTGGTGGTGACGGCGATGATGTTCTGCATGGCGGACGAATGGTTGTCACTTATGAGACAGACTTGACAGCAGAAATCCGAACCTGGTTGGAAACCGTTGTAGCAGCAAACGATGAGTTGAAATCGGACAAAGGTTTACATGCTTACAAAGGCATGACCACTCTGGAGGGGCGCCCATTTGCCGGTGCCATCACCTTGGGTGAAGCACTGTTGACATTGGTTAACGGCGTTGAACTTAATATTTTTGCAGTTTTAAACGGTCAAACAGCTGAGTTGGGAGAACAATTCCTTAGTTGGCTAGACACGAACAATCCGGAGTTAAAGGCTCGGGTTGACGCAAATGAGTTCGCGTATATTAACCCGCAATACAGTCTGGATCTCGCCGTTTACCAAGAAAATATCGCTGACTGGCAAGAAGCGCGCAAACAACTTGCCGATGAACAAGGTGTTTCCGTAGACGAAGTTGATCTTCCAAAAGACTTTGAAGAAGTGGCATTGTTCGCGCAGCGCGTTCATCAGGTTGGTGAGGGAAGTGACGTTCTGGACGGAGGCGTTGGTAACGATAGCATTTACGCAGGCTCATTATCTGACACTATTAGTGGCGGCGATGGTAATGACATTATTTATGCAGATAGCTTCAAGACCATCACGAACGAAGAGGGTGAACTTGCCACTCAAGTTGTTGGTGGCGCAGCTGATATTATCGACGCAGGTAGTGGAGATGATACCGTTCACGCCGGCGCAGGAAGTGATCAGGTCAAAGGTGGAGCCGGGAATGATACGCTCCTTGGCATGGATGGAGATGATTTCATCTTAGGAGATGCCGGTACTGACATTCTCATTGGTGGAGAAGGACGAGATGTTCTGCTTGGCGGTGATGATGATGACAGCCTGTATGGAGACACAGGAGATGACAAGCTCATTGGCGGCAGTGGTGCCGACCGCCTGGAAGGTGGTGAGGGCCATGATACCTTGGATGGCGGTACAGGCAATGATGTAATCAACGGAGATCTGGGTAATGATATCATCAATGCAGGTGTCGGTAATGATTTGGCGCAAGGCGGCGTCGGTGATGACAGAATTGCTGGCGGAGAAGGTGATGATACGCTGCTAGGAGGTATTGGCGAAGATATCCTTCAGGGCGGGAATGGTAATGACAAACTATCCGGTGGGTCTCAAAATGATGTGCTTATCGGAGGGGCTGGCAACGATGAACTGTCAGGCGGCGATGGAAGTGATCGGTTCGTAATCCGATTAACCGATGCAGAAGAGCAAGACATCATTACGGACTTCAACCTTGAGGAAGATGTCATCTATATTCCTGAGGTTGCAGAAAAATCCCAGGATGGTGAAGATGCTGTACTCACTTTAAGCAATGGCCAGAAGGTCATTTTGAAGGGTATTAATTACCTTGATTTGGAAGATAGACACTTCAATTTTGATGAGTTTGAAGACGAAGAAATTCCAGCAGCTCCGGAAGATGAAGGCGTTTTTGAAGACGAAGATGGCTACGTCATAAGCCAGGGAGAGAACTGGTATACGGGTACAAACTATTTGTCTGAAGGAGACCTGTCAGAAATCACCAATAATGAGTACTGGCGGAAATCCGGCGGAAAACGAAAGAAATGGAAACTTCAGCACGATTCGGATGTCTACGGCACAGATGATGCTGAAGCGATCTATGGTGGTTGGTGGACAGAGCGTATCTGGAGCAAAAACGGGCATGATGCAATTTGGGGCGCGGATGGGAATGACACCATTCGCGCAAGTCTGGGCAACGACTTTGCTGACGGTGGTAATGGTAATGACACCATCTACGGCGAAGACGGCCATGATTTGCTTCTTGGTGGTTTAGGTGACGATCACATCTATGGTGGTGAGAAGAATGATACCATCATGGGCGGAGACGGCAATGATACGCTCGATGGCCAAAATCACAATGACTATATCTATGGCGGCTCTGGTGATGACATCATTCTTGGTGGCGATGGTACGGACTTTTTAGAAGGTGGTGCCGGCAATGACGAGCTGAATGGCGGTAACGCTGCAGATTATCTCAATGGCGATGTTGGCGATGACAATCTGGTTGGTGAAACCGGGCGTGATCACCTTGTTGGAGGGAAGGGAAATGATACCCTTTCCGGTGGCGATGATGATGACTGGCTTCAGGGCGGATCGGGAGATGATCATCTACATGGTGATGCTGGAGATGACATCTTGGAGGGTGAGGACGGCAACGACACGCTTGTTGGCGGTGAAGGAAATGACCGTCTTAAAGGTGGCTTCGGAGATGATGCTCTAATCGGTGGAGCTGGCGATGATAGGCTCGAAGGTGGCGCCGGTGAAGATGTTCTGGACGGGGGCGAAGGCAACGATACATATGTTGTTGACTTCGGTCATGGAACCGTTGAAATCAAAGACAGTGACAACGTCGTACCGGCTGAAGCTGAAAGGCTTTTGTCAGCTCGAAGTCTTACCCCATCTTACAGTTTCAGCGCGCTCTTAACAGCAAAGCAGCTTGCTGCTCCAGGTTCTGTCATACCTGATGAAACAGACACAATCGAGTTTAAAGGTACGGTTTCGGTCAATGATCTCACGTTTGAAACTGTCGCTGATTATCTGATCATTTCGTTAACTGCATCTGCGGACATGAATGCTTTGGAAAATACCGTTCTCAAGCTTCATCGATCATCAGATGATAACAAGCTTCAAATTGAACAGCTGGCGTTTGCAGATTCTTCGCTGATCAATTTGAACTCATATGCAGTTGGTTCTGGCTCTTCTGATCTAACCGGGACAGATGGCGACGACACGATCCTTGGGACTTTGGGTGCTGAAATCATTAGAACCGGAGACGGTGCAGATACTGTACTCGCGGGTCTTGGCGATGATGAAATTCTTGCTGGTGATGGTGATGACCGCATTTGGGCGGGACATGGCAACGATAGGCTTCAAGGTGGATTGGGCGCCGATAGGCTCGATGGCGGTACTGGCATTGATACAGCCTCCTATGAGGATTTCACCGATACGGACCTCACTTCACGTATCAGCCTGGTTAATGCAGATGAAAACACCGGAGCAGCAGCAGGCGATGTGCTGACCAATGTCGAAAATGTGCTTGGATCAGCTGGTCATGATGAGATCATTGGGGATGGCAAGGACAATGTGCTTGAAGGCGGCCTTGGCGATGACACGCTTCAAGGTGGCCTGGGCGCAGATACGCTTGATGGTGGAGATGGTATCGATACAGCCTCTTATGCAGACTTTACGGATGAAGCTGTCTCTTCTCGCATTAGTCTTGCAAACGCGGATGAGAACACTGGCGTTGCAAAAGGCGATATCCTGACGAACATCGAAAATGTGCTTGGATCAGCTGGTCATGATGAGATCATTGGGGATGGCAAGGACAATGTGCTTGAAGGCGGCCTTGGCGATGACACGCTTCAAGGTGGCCTGGGCGCAGATACGCTTGATGGTGGAGCCGGCATCGATACAGCCTCTTATGCAGACTTTACGGATGGAGCTGTCTCTTCTCGCATTAGTCTTGCAAACTCAGATGAGAACACCGGCGTTGCAGAAGGCGATATCCTGACGAACATCGAAAATGTGCTTGGATCGACTGGTCATGATGAGATCATCGGGGATGGCAAGGACAATGTGCTTGAAGGCGGCCTTGGCGATGACACGCTTCAAGGTGGCCTGGGCGCAGATACGCTTGATGGTGGA
>NZ_BMXE01000018.1 GCF_014651595.1 Pseudovibrio japonicus
AGCCGACTATCAAAACTTATCATCACCCAACGCAAATCTATCCCCGCATCAACACCGCACGACACAGCACAACGCCACCTAGCGCCCCGGCAACGCCACAGTCACACTCTCACCGCCATACCCATGAACAAGGCCTGATGTAAACTTCCCTTCTTGGAACATTGCTCGCCTTGATCCAAGCCCTGTAGGCACCAGCTCCACCACCGGACCAAAAGCAAACGCCCAAGGAAAATCGATCTCAAGCCCTCAAATCAGACCAAACCAAAACATCGACAAAAAACGCGCTCTTTGAAAATCAGATATCGAAAAACATTAGCCCAGAGCGAAAACGCATGGGCTACCCCCTGTTACATTCCACTCAGGCAGCACCAACTATTAGCAGATTCACACTTAGAACCGAACGAAGCATACAATTGATCTACCAGAATCATGGAAACTTGGGGGCGTTTTGTCTGAAGTCTCTTTTAAAGCCAAGTGGGGGCAGATTAATCTGCTGTTCATTGCGAATTTCTTGTCCCTCGTAGGCAACGGCCTGTCCGCAATTGCAATACCCTGGTTTGTTTATGATCTGACAGGGAATGCAGTGGTCACAGCTACAATCGCCATTGCAGGCCAGCTCCCCAATATCATGGTAGGCCTATTTAGCGGACCATTAATCGACCACTTCTCAGCTAAAATGTGAGCATCTTTTGTGATGCAGTAAACGCCATTGCTGTGCTTTTGATCCCCTTACTATTTTTTGTTGAGCTGCTAGATCTTGCACTACTTGGATTTCTTGTGTTCCTCTCACAGGTCATTGATGTACCTGGACAAACAGCAAAGGGCGTCATGATCCCAGCTTTGATTGATAGCGAGGATTTACCCCGTGAACGGGTTAACGGGATGAACTCGCTTCTGGAAACTGCCGCAGATCTCATTACACCATCTCTTGCTGGAATCTTGATTGCTGCGCTAGGGCAACCACAGTGCTACTGCTGGATTCCCTAAGTTTCCTCGTGGCACTTATGCTCGTAACTATCGGTGTGAAGGCAACACGGCCACATAGTTTGGCAGTGTCAGGCACTCAGAGAGCAAGAGATGCGTGGAAGTGGATGTTATCGACGCCGAGTCTATTGAAACTCGGTATTTATGATTTGATCATCAATATAGTGGCTGTTGCGTTACTTTCATTGACCTTGCCCGTGTTGGCTAACATAAATGATAAGCAAGCCGTTTGGCTCGGCATCTGGTTAACATGTTTCGCGTTCGGAACCACGCTAACCACGCTTGCCTATACTTTCCTGGGCCACCGACTATCTGTAATTCGGTTGCTTCAGCTTACTCCCATTGGCCAGGCACTAGGACTTTCTCTACTCCTATGGACATTTGGTAGAGACTGGAGCTTTGATCCAAACAGCACAGCACCACTTCTCGTCGGCTTTGGAATGTTTGTCTATGGCCTCAACCTCGGGGTCGGCAGCGTGATCGACGCAACAGTTCTACAAAAACTCGTTCCCGAAGATAAACGCGGTACAGTCTTCTCAGCATTCTCATCAATACGATATACAGGTGTTCCGCTCGGCATCTTTATCAGCGGCCTCCTCCTCGAGCAAAATAATACCGCAATGCTGTTCGCGGTATTCATTGGGCTACTCATCATAAACTCATCACTTTGGTTCCGGGGGTCGCTACAGGCCTAGTTTGAACTGGCGTGCGCTGGTGAGACGACGTGGCACAGCAGGCACTCACATGCAGGTAAATAGAACGGTTCGCGTTTGCTTGACTGGGTGATCATCACTCAGAAGCAGGTCAACTCCCAATATCGCGCTACCTGAGTTAGGTTAGACGCCTAACTACAGCTAAGCACGCGGCTGAGGTGCCAAGTAGTTCATGCATGTGGCCGCGTTTTTTGTTAGGTGTGACGGGCCTAACGATGGATTGCCTTGTCTATCCCACAATTTCAGTAGCATTGAGAAGGATCGAGCGAGTACCTGAAGCAATCCTGACAAGTCGTGCCATTGGTTTCACCACGCTCATCTGTCTGGCTTGTATGTTAGGGGCTGATTGTGGACACCGGCTCATAGCTCTCGGTGCGACGTCTATG
>NZ_BMXE01000019.1 GCF_014651595.1 Pseudovibrio japonicus
CCGTCTCTCCAACTGCCAAGTGCTCGAACTGTCCATTCGGATCGTACTGGAATTTGCCATCAACAAGAGACACTTCACCTGCAGTGCTGCTCGCATCAAACGTGATGATGTGGGTGTCTGAGCTGTCTGCATCTGTAAACACAGGTTCAATCAGAACGCTGCTGTCTTCTGAAGTAGATATTGCGATGTCTGAGACAACCGGTGCATCATTGGCCCCGGTGATGGTGACCGTTACTGTCCTGGTGACTGGCTCAGCAGTTCCATCGCTTACCGTGTAGGTGAAGCTATCGGTTGCGCTCTCGCCAACAGCCAGTTGCTCAAACTGACCATTGGGGTTGTACTGGAACTTGCCATCAACAAAAGACACTTCGCCCGTTGTGGCACTTGCGTCAAACGTAATGGTGGCTGCATCGGAGGCATCCGGATCAATATAGGCAGGCTCAATCAGAACGCTGTCATCTTCTGAGGTTGTGGCAGCAATATCAGAGACAATTGGCGCATCATTGGTGCCGACAATGGTCACCGTCACTGGCTGGGTAGCAATCCCGCCATTGCCATCATCCAGCGTCACGATGAACACAAGTTCCACCTGCTCGCCTGCTGCCAGGTAATCAAACACCGTAGAGGCGGCGGAGAACGTAAGATCGATGGCCCCCTCCACGCTTGAAGTCGAAGACGTTACACCTGTAACGTCCAGCAGAGTTTTCAGCTCCTCCTCACTTATGGAAGACAAGCCAGTCGTCACACCTGTGGCGCTGGCATCCGTAATGCTGGCCGTATGATCATCATCAGATACATCCACATCGGTGAAGGCCAGCTGCAGGCTCTGAGTGATCGGCGAGGTGTCGGTGGTCTCCCACAACGCCAGTTCATTTGCGGGATGAGTATAGTTACCTAATGCATCTGGCTGGAACACATAGACAGACCCAGAGTCATATCCCTTGTCATCATCGCCCGGCACACCAACAAGGATCGTCCCATCTGCGCTGATAGCCACATAGCTACCAAACCTATCACCTAACGCTCCATCGTCCGCAAGCAGTTTGGTTTGCGTATAACCGCCCTGACCATCTGGGACATAAACATAGACGGAGCCTGCGGCAGCAGCACCTGCATCATCCATGCTGGCACCAACAACAATCACACCGGCTTCATTGATGGCAACAGAATTGCCAAAACCATCCTGAGCGGTGGCATCAGAAGCTATCAGCTGGATCGGTGTACTGTATTCCCCCCGCTCTGTTGGAACATAAACATAAGCGGATCCGGTATCATAACCAGTTCCATCCGTGCCCTGCGCCCCAACAACAATGACACCAGCCTCATTGGTCGTAACAGATGTGCCAAACTGATCAGCAGGTATACCCTCAGGGAGGGTGAGTTTAACAGGAGCCCGATATCCCCCGAACCCATCAGGCTGATAGACATAGACAGATCCACTTTGAGGGCCGTGATCATCATCCCCAACAGCTCCGACAATCACCAAGCCTGCATCGTTAACGGACACAGTTGAGCCGAAGAATGCACCTGTTGCTCCATCCGGAGCCGTCAAGGTTATGCTCTCATAACCGCCATCTTCAAGCGGCACGAAGACTTCGACAGATCCTGATGTAAAAAGCCCATCCGCAGAACTCTGCGGTGCTCCACTGACAATGATCCCATTATCACTAACTGCAACCGCACTGCCAAACTGGTTCCCGGCGCTTCCTTCTGTTGCGGTCAGTTTGACCGGATCTGCAAAGCCGCCAGATCCATCAGGAATATAGACATAGATAGCACCGCTCTGATAACCGCTATCATCATCACCTGCTGCACCAACAACAAGCACACCAGCTTCATTAATGCTAACAGACTTCCCGAACTGACCTCCAGAGATACCGTCAGGAGCTGTCAGCTTGAGTTCTATGACGCCCCCAAATCCATCTGGCTGGCGAACCACAACAGAACCACCGGCATACACGTTGCCTTCGCTATCCCTAGGAGCCCC
>NZ_BMXE01000020.1:0-735 GCF_014651595.1 Pseudovibrio japonicus
TGTGAACGGAGACGGCAGAGCAGATATTGTTGGGTTTGGTGAGGATGCAGCATTTGTGGCACTCGGTAAAACAGATGGTACATTCTCTTCAGCCACGACGTCATTCGTCGCGAATACTAATTGGAGCAGTGCTCAAAACGAACATGTTGTTGGCGATGTCAATGGCGATGGTCGAGCTGACATCATTGTTTTTTATGACGACGCGACATATGTTGCACTGGGTAAGGCAGATGGTACCTTTTCTTCAGAAATAATAACAGCCACAACGTCATTTGCCGCCAATTCTGGATGGGGCAGTGCCAAATACGAACGTGTTGTTGGCGATGTCAATGGCGATGGTCGAGCTGACATCATTGGTTTTCACGACGACGCGACATATGTTGCACTGGGTAAGACAGATGGTACCTTTTCTTCAGCCATAACAGCCACAGCGTCATTTGCCGCCAGTTCTGGATGGGGTAGTGCCCAATACAAGCGTGTTGTTGGGGATGTGAATGGCGATGGCCGAGCAGATATTGTTGGGTTTAGTGAGAATGCGACGCTTGTTGCACTGGGTAAGACAGATGGTACCTTTTCTTCAGCCATAACAGCCACAACGTCATTTGCCGCCAGTTCTGGATGGGGCAGTGCCCAGTACGAACGTGTTGTTGCCGATATAAACGGAGACGGTCGAGCAGATATTGTTGGTTTTAATCAAGATGCCACATTTGTTGCCTTAGGACAGTCTGATGGTTC
>NZ_BMXE01000020.1:756-1635 GCF_014651595.1 Pseudovibrio japonicus
CTTTGGAGAGATTAAACAGGCGCACAACGATTTTGTCGTAGCTTCTGGCTGGTCCTCTCAGGATCTGTATCCTCGGATGCTAGGTGATGTGAACGGGGACGGCCGAGCAGATATTGTTGGGTTTGGAGAAACTGGTGTATCGGTTGCAATGGATATTGCTGATGATGTACTGAGTGGAGGTGCTAGAGACGACACATTTGTGTTCACCGGTGGATCCTTCGGGCACGATGTTATCACTGATTTCGTCGCGGGAGCAGGGTCTGAAGATTCCATTCGCTTTGCCACGGATTTCTTTGCAGATTTTAACGCAGTCCTTGCAGCAACAAGTAATAGCGGGAACAATGCTGTAATTACGTTTAACGACGGTAATTCAGTAACCCTGAATGGCGTAGACAAGGCGGAACTGCATGCAGATGATTTCCAGTTTATCGCAGACAACCGTCGTGCAGGTGATGACACTCTCCATGGTGGAGAGGAGGGGGTCTCATTTGAGCAGATTGAACTCACACTGAATGATTTTGTAGTCAGTGCTGGTTGGGGCTCACAGGACACTTACCCGCGTAGACTCGCAGATGTGAACGGAGACGGCAGAGCAGATATTGTTGGGTTTGGTGAGGATGCAGCATTTGTGGCACTCGGTAAAACAGATGGTACATTCTCTTCAGCCACGACGTCATTCGCCGCGAATACTAATTGGAGCAGTGCTCAAAACGAACATGTTGTTGGCGATGTCAATGGCGATGGTCGAGCTGACATCGTTGTTTTTTACGAAGACGCGACATATGTTGCACTGGGTAAGGCAGATGGTACCTTTTCTTCAGAAATAATAACAGCCACAACGTCATTTGCCGCCAATTCTGGATGGGGCAGTGCCCAATA
>NZ_BMXE01000021.1 GCF_014651595.1 Pseudovibrio japonicus
AACCAGTTTAGGTGTTCCGATCAGGGCCTGCGCCAGTCCAAGGCGCTGGCGCATCCCCTTGGAGTAAGTTCCGATGCGACGGCGGCCAGCTTCTGCAAGGCCGACACGCTCAAGCAAGCCAACGGCTTTCTTAGCGTCTTCGCCTTTGAGTTTGGCGTAGTATTTGAGAATCTCGACACCTGTCAGGGTTCGTTGGAAGGCCACAGATTCAGGCAGGAACGCGGTTGATGCGCGTGCTTTGTTGCTACCGGGCTGTGCGCCCAAAACTTCAATCCGTCCATCTGATGGGGTCAAAAAGCCAAGCGACATCTTGAAAAACGTCGTTTTGCCAGCCCCGTTGTGCCCGAGCAGCGCTACCCTCTCTGCGCTTCCCAGCTCAAAGGAAAGGTCTTTAACAGCATCCCGTCCATCGAAGGTTTTGCGGACGTTTTCGGCGCGAAGAACTGCCTTATTCATCTTCTTGCTCCTGCCTTCGGCATTGCTATTTCCGGAGCGTGCATCAGTGGTTTTGTATCCACGATGCCACCTGGCAAGAGCGCCGGGAATTGTGACTGTGTCCAGCTGAGCAGCTGAACCGCAGGGCTTCCGGTGAGCAGTTTTGCAGATGGCTGTGTCCAGAGAATTTGGTCGACCATATCGTTTGGCCGGTAAGCGGTGTCGGCTATTCCATCACCGTTCATGTCAAAGGCTGAGTGATCACTCCAGAAGTTTCCCCGCCCTTCATGGGTCCAGTCCAGGTGACGTGTACCAACGTATTTAACCTGGGTTTTGTTGCCGATGAAGGCGTTGTTGGAGAAGTCGTTTCTGGCGGATCCAGCTGTGAAGTGAACTCCGATTTCGCAGCGCTCGAACCTGTTGCCGTCCACCGTGTTCTTGTTGGCGTTGTACATGAAGATGCACTTTTCCGGAGAGGCTTTGACGTAGTTTCCGGTAATCACCGCGTTGTTGGCGTAGTTGAGCATCAGGCCATGATCACGATCCCCATCAGAGATGTTGCCAGTGATGGTGAGCCTGTCAGAGAACATCAGCGCGTAGCCAATGTGGTTATCGATCGATACGTTGTTGGAGATCACGCCCTTGTTGCCATACATGTAGTGCACAGCAAAGCGTGTATTTTCGATATGGTTGTGTTGTAGTGTGTCGTTCGGGCTGGTGTTTACGAAAATCCCGTCCCGGCCATATCGGATGGTGTTGTACTCCACCAGAAGGCGCGGCGCATTCCAGATGTAGATGCCGTTGCCGCGCTCATTGGGGCGCAGATCCTGACG
>NZ_BMXE01000022.1 GCF_014651595.1 Pseudovibrio japonicus
CATGCGGCTTACATCAAGCGTGCCGGCTGGGGCTGAGCCCAACAGGGCCAGAGCCAGAGAGAACGCGCTCAAGATCACCACAGACAACAGGATCCAGCGGTTGCGCAGACCGATACGGAACTCTTGATGAGCGACAGTCAGGATACGTTTCAACATATCTCAGGCCTCCCCAGCTTTGTTGTCTTGGTGCGCTTTTTCAGAGAAGTGCTTATAAACGTCATCCAGCGTTGGCAGATGCACATCGATATCCTCGATCATGGCGCCCAGACTGGTGACAGCGGCAATTCTTGCGATCTTATCTTCGTGTGCACACATGATCTCGACTGAATGACAATTGACCGGCGTTCCGCCCAGTCGATCTGCAAGTTGTTCTGCTGGTTCCTCTTTTGACTTCACCTTCAGCCGGACTGGCAGTCTTGCGGCTGTGCGCAAGTGCTCCAGAGTGTCATTGGCGACCAGTCGGCCTTGGGACATGATCAGGATGCGATCGGTGCGTGCTTCCATCTCTGTCAGAGCGTGGGACGATAAGAGGACAGTGGCACCGTTTCCGGAGATTTCGCTCACCAGATCATAAAAGTTCTGGCGCGAGATTGGGTCCAGACCACTGGTCGGCTCATCAAGCAGAACCAGTTTAGGTGTTCCGATCAGGGCCTGCGCCAGTCCAAGGCGCTGGCGCATCCCCTTGGAGTAAGTTCCGATGCGACGGCGGCCAGCTTCTGCAAGGCCGACAC
>NZ_BMXE01000023.1 GCF_014651595.1 Pseudovibrio japonicus
CATGCGGCTTACATCAAGCGTGCCGGCTGGGGCTGAGCCCAACAGGGCCAGAGCCAGAGAGAACGCGCTCAAGATCACCACAGACAACAGGATCCAGCGGTTGCGCAAGCCGATGCGGACCTCTTGATGAGCGACAGTCAGGATACGTTTCAACATATCTCAGGCCTCCCCAGCTTTGTTGTCTTGGTGGGCTTTCTCGGAGAAGTGCTTATAGACGTCATCCAGTGTTGGCAGGTGTACGTCAATGTCATCAATCATAGTGCCCAGACTGGTGACAGCGGCAATTCTTGCGACCTTATCTTCGTGTGCACACATGATCTCGACTGAATGACAGTTGACCGGCGTTCCGCCCAAGCGATCAGCAAGTTGCTCTGCGGGTTCGTCTTTCGACTTGACCTTGAGCCGGACTGGCAGTCTTGCGGCTGTGCGCAGGTTCTCCAGTGTGTCGTTGGCGACCAGTCGACCTTTGGACATGATCAGGATGCGATCGGTGCGCGCTTCCATCTCTGTCAGAGCGTGGGACGATAAGAGGACAGTGGCGCCGTTTGCGGAGATTTCCGTCACCAGATCATAAAAGTTCTGGCGTGAGATGGGGTCAAGGCCACTGGTTGGTTCATCAAGTAAAACCAGTTTAGGTGTTCCGATCAGGGCCTGCGCCAGTCCAAGGCGCTGGCGCATCCCCTTGGAGTAAGTTCCGATGCGACGGCGGCCAGCTTCTGCAAGGCCGACAC
>NZ_BMXE01000024.1 GCF_014651595.1 Pseudovibrio japonicus
AAGAAGGCGGTATCGGCGTCAACCCAGTTGTCGGTTCCAGGCTGCTCCCAGCTTTCTGCTTTATCCATGTCGTTCACGTAAATTGCGACATAGTCTTTGGATTCTTCGGGCAAACGGGTGAAGGCAACGGCATCGCGGACTTGTGAGAACCAGAGAGGGAATGGGCTTCCAGCCAGGTGGATCTGAGCTTTTGGTCCTTCATGATCCAAAACGGTCATCTGGCAATAAAAGCCGGCAGCTTCTGCACTCAATTGCATTGGATCAGGTTTTGCGACTGGCTCTTGTTCCTGACAGGCTGCCAGAAGCACAGTGACACCGATGACGGCAAATAGGTTTTTCATCATGGGGAAACCCTCTTAAGCAGCAGGATTGCGCCAGACATCGCGACGCCTGCAAACACGAAGATTGATACAAGCGCTGCTATTGGTGGGAATGGAAGGCTTTCTGCCACACCTGCCATACCGCCAACCATGGCGTTGGCATCCAGTGCAGACAGGTTAAACAGCCGGAACGCATCGGCCGGGTTCGCCAGAAGTGCGAATGGGAAAATGCTGGAGGCAAAGAAGCCTTCGCTGTTTGCTACCAATGCACCCAGCAAGGCCAGATCATAAAGCACGATCAGAACCA
>NZ_BMXE01000025.1 GCF_014651595.1 Pseudovibrio japonicus
CATATATCAACCAACCAGCCTCAACAAACCACCCAAAAACCCCAGAAACAAGCCAATCACAAAACAAATCAGGCCCAATAATTAACAAAACCAAAATTTGCACAGACCACGGGAAAACACCAAAACTTATACAAACCTCACCAACAACAAGACCAAGCCGTTACAGACCGGCTGGATCGCGCAACGTGATACTTCAGAAGGGCGCGTTAGAGGGTGCACTATAGAGGCCTGAGCAAACTTGAGCTCGTTTGCGTCAGTTTGCGCTATTTGTGAGCTGAGACCCCTTAGTTTGCGTTGCTATGTAGTGGGGCGAACGGGCAGCGCCGTCCAACAGCAATTCCTGCCAGCAACGGCCAGCTGCATCTTATCCCCCTCGCCCGCTGCCAAAACCAGAGCTGCTCAAGACACCCAACGAAGCCGACTATCAAAACTTATCATCACCCAACGCAAATCTATCCCCGCATCAACACCGCACGACACAGCACAACGCCACCTAGCGCCCCGGCAACGCCACAGTCACAC